>NZ_CM128542.1:0-4762915 GCF_051062895.2 Billgrantia sp. C5P2 | reverse complement strand
TCGACCTCACCATACCCGTTGATGCATGACCGGCCATTGTATCCTTCGCCTGACGGGTTATCCACATGCGGTTCGACACCTGCCGGCCCTGTGGAAAAGCCTCCCTGCAGTAGGCTGCTGCTGCTTGGTCGGCATGCCGTGGGCTCATCATGAGCGGCCAGCCCTTAACAACTGCTTTTCCACAAGCCTGCACACTCCATAACCTGTTGTTTGTGAATTGAAGCCCCAGCTTATTAACAGTTATCGTCCCCAGTATTGACCACAACGGTTTGGCCGAAACGCCGGGGCCAAGTCCAGGCGCCGAGCCCGCTGGCAGCCGCCGTGCGCCTCGTGATATCGAGCGGAACAATTGCGTCGGGCAGCCGAAGTCTCTACAATTTCCGGTCTTGAACCGAATCCGCCCCTGGTTCCTGTCGGGAGCCAGGGCATTTCTGTAAGACGTTCCGTCAATAAACCACGTGGGAATCAAGAGTTATGAAACGTACCTTTCAACCCAGCGTTCTGAAGCGCAAGCGTGTCCACGGGTTCCGTGCTCGCATGGCTACCAAGAATGGTCGTGCCGTTCTGGCCCGCCGCCGCGCCAAGGGCCGCAAGCGCCTGAGCGCCTGATAGCGGATTGCGCGTGTCCGGTCATGGTTTCCCCAAGCAGTTGCGTCTGTTGACTGCCGGGGATTATCGATACGTTTTCGATCACGCTTCATTCAAGGTACATGGCAAGGGGCTGATGGCCCTGGCGTGCCCCAATGGACTGGACCATCCCCGCCTTGGCCTGGTCATCAGCAAGAAGAACGTCCGCAAGGCCGTGGACCGCAACCGCCTCAAGCGGTTCGCTCGTGAGTCCATACGCCTGCAGCAGCGCTCGCTACCTGCCGTCGACATCGTCTTGCTGGCTCGACGCGGGGCGAACGAACTGGACAGGGCGACACTGCATCGCCAGTTCTTCGGCATGTGGCGTCGCCTGGAGCGTGACACCCGAAAAACGCTGACCTCCTGACCGATGCGTTGCCGGACGCCGCCTCGCTAGCCTGCCATGCAGGCTAGCGTTCTCTTTCACATGGCAGCGGATACCGTTCCAGCGGCATGTTCACTACCCACCGGGCAGACCCCTCATGGACGTAAAACGACTCCTATTGCTGATTCCACTGGCCGTGCTCGCCTACCTGCTCGTCGTGCAGTGGAATCAGGATTATGGCCAGGTTGCTCCTGAGCCTGATGCTCCCGCCATCACGGCACCGGCACCCGATGCACAGCAGGCGCCCGACGAAGACGGCCTGACGGTGCCCGCCGCGCCTCGGACGGAGCAGGAGATGACCGGCGACATGCCGGCCGAGACGGAGCAGTCGAGCAGTACTCGCGACCTGGTCGCCGTCGTGACCGACGTGCTCGATGTTCGCATCGACCCGCAGGGAGGCGACATCGTCTATGCCGCCCTGCCCCAGCATCGCATGACGCTGGGTTCCGAACGCCCCTACGTGCTGCTCTCGGACAACGAGACACGCAGCTACGTGGCACGTTCAGGGCTGCAGGTAGACGGCCAAGGGGGACGCATCGGCTTCACCCCGGAGAGCACCAGCTATCGCCTGGCCGACGACGAGGGGCGTCTCGACGTCGACCTCCGTGGCGAATTGAACGGTGTCGAGGTGGTCAAGCGCTTCTCCTTCGAGCGCGGCAGCTATGCGGTCGAGGTCAGCTACTTCCTGGCCAACAATACCGAGGAGCCGGTCACGGCACGCTTCATCGGCCAGTTGGCCCGGGACAACAGCCCCGACCCCTCCAGCGGCGTCTCGATGGGCATGAAATCCTATCTTGGAGCTGCCTACTCGTCGCCGGAGGATCGCTACCAGAAGGTCGATTTCGACGATGTCCAGTCGGGCAAATTCAACAACCGGGACGTCCAGGGCGGCTGGGTAGCCATCATCCAGCACTATTTCGTCTCGGCCTGGGTGCCGCCGCAGAATCAGCAGAATCTGCAGTACGCCACTACCGATGCTCGCAACCGCAACGTGGCAGCCTTTGCCGGCCCCGTCTCCACGGTGGCGGCCGACGGCGAGACACGCCTGGGGGCGACCCTCTACATGGGGCCCAAGGTGCAGAGCTATCTCGAGGAGGTGGCACCCAACCTGCGCCTGACCGTCGACTTCGGCTGGCTGTGGTTCATTGCCAATCCGCTGTTCTGGCTGCTCGATCATATCCAGGACATCATCGGCAACTGGGGCTGGTCCATCGTCCTGCTGACCGTACTGGTCAAGCTGGCCATGTGGCCGCTTTCCGCCAAGGCCTACAAGTCCATGGCTCGCATGCGCAAGCTGGGCCCGGAAATGCAGCGCCTCAAGGAGCAGTACGGCGACGATCGCCAGAAGATGTCCCAGGAGATGATGAAGTTCTACCAGAAGGAGAAGATCAATCCTCTGGGTGGCTGTCTGCCGATCCTGGTGCAGATGCCCGTCTTCATCGCCCTCTACTGGATGCTGCTGGAATCCGTCGAGCTGCGCCATGCGCCCTTCATGTTCTGGATCCAGGATCTGTCGATGAAGGATCCGTTCTTCATCCTGCCGATCCTGATGGGCGCCTCGATGTTCGTCCAGCAATTGCTCAACCCCACCCCGCCCGACCCCATGCAGGCGAAGATCATGAAGATGCTGCCGATCGTCTTCACCTTCTTCTTCCTCTGGTTCCCGGCCGGCCTGGTCATCTACTGGGTAGTCAACAACGTCATATCGATCGCCCAGCAGTACGTGATCACACGCAAGATCGAGAACGATCCCAGCGTGGGCAAGGCGGTCAAGAGCAAGCGCTGATCGCACGTCGCGTCACCCAGACCCCCGCCCTGGCGGGGGTCTGGCGTTTAAGGGTCACCGACGGGACAATGCCGCGAGTGCCGTTACAATCAACAGGGCTATTCAATGCCGGATCCGCTCTATCACCAGGACACCATCGCCGCATTGGCCACCCCGCCGGGGCGCGGTGGAGTGGGCATCATCCGCGTTTCGGGGCCGCTGTGTGCGTCGATCGCCGAAGCCATGGTGGGGCACTGTCCCGAACCCCGCCGCGCCCACTACGGCCCCTTCCGCGGCGCCGCCACGACGATCGACGAAGGCATCGCTCTCTATTTTGCCGGGCCACACTCCTTTACCGGCGAGGATGTCCTCGAACTGCAGGGACACGGCGGCCCGGTAATCATGGACCTGCTGCTGGAGCGCTGCGTCCAGCTCGGCGCCCGTCTGGCACGGCCTGGCGAATTCTCCGAGCGCGCCTTTCTCAACGACAAGCTCGACCTGACACAGGCCGAGGCCATCGCCGACCTGATCGAGGCCAGCTCGAGAACGGCGGCCGAGAACGCCCTGCGCTCGCTGCAGGGGGAGTTCTCGCGCCGGGTGGAGACGCTCGTGCAGCGCCTGATCGAGCTGCGCATGTACGTGGAGGCGGCCATCGACTTTCCCGAAGAGGAAATCGACTTCCTTGCCGACGGCAAGGTGGCCGAGATGCTCGCCGACGTTCAGGCCGAACTCGCCGAGGTGCGCGCCGCCGCCGGCCAGGGGGCGCTGATGCGCGAAGGCATGAGCGTGGTGATCGCAGGCAGGCCCAATGCCGGCAAGTCGAGCCTGCTCAATGCCCTGACCGAGCAGGACACCGCCATCGTCACCGATATCGAGGGGACGACCCGCGACGTGCTGCGCGAGCACATCCACCTGGACGGCATGCCGCTTCACGTGATCGATACCGCCGGGCTGCGCGATACCCCCGACGCGGTCGAACGGATCGGCGTGGCCCGGGCCTGGGCCGAGATCGAGAAGGCCGACCGCGTGCTGCTGCTGGTGGACGCCGCGGCCACCAAGGCGGTGGACCCCATGGCCATCTGGCCCGAATTCGTCGCCAGGCTGCCCGACGCCTCCCGCCTGACCCTGGTGCGCAACAAGATCGACGCCAGCCATGAAGTGCCCGGGCTCGACCTGACCGCCGCCACGCCGACCGTGCGCCTCTCCGCCCTGACCGGGGCGGGCGTGACGCATCTGAAGGAACATCTGAAGAGCGTGATGGGTTATTCGACGACCACGGAGGGACGCTTCTCGGCTCGCCGACGCCACCTGGACGCCCTCGATCGCGCACAGCAGGCACTGGCCAACGGCGAGGCCCAGCTCTCGGGCTATGGCGCCGGCGAGCTGCTGGCGGAGGATCTGCGCGAGGCCCAGCAGGCGCTGGGCGCGATCACCGGGGAGTTCAGCGCCGACGACCTGCTCGGCGAGATCTTCGGCAACTTCTGCATCGGCAAATGATGTACCAAAAGAGCGCCTACTCCGCGACCCACCAGTCGTCGCGGTAACGGCATGTCTCGCCGAGCAGTGGCGTGACTCGCGCCATGGCCGCAGCCAGGCGTTCATCTAGCCCCCAGGGAGGATTGACGACCAGCATGCCGCTGCCGTACATGCCGTGCTCCTCGCCCGGTGCATGCAGAGTCAGTTCGCTGCGCCAGATCTTGCGCAGCCCGCCGTCGCGCAGGCGCTCCAGCAGCTCGTGGTGGCGCCCGGCCGGCAGCAGCGGATACCACACCATCACCACGCCATGACGCGCCTTGTGCATGGCGGCCAGCACGGTATCAGCGACCTCGGCGTACTCGGCCTTGCGCTCGAAGCTGGGATCGATCAGCACGCAGAGCCGTGGCGTCGACACCGGCAGGACCTGGATCAGGCCCGCCAGGCCATCGCCGTGAATGCGCTGCGCATTCGGCGGCAGCGCCTGCTGCGAGAGGTGGTCGTGCTCGCCCGGGTGCAGCTCGTAGAGGCGCAGCCGATCGCCGCGGCGCAGCCGCTGGGCCAGCCACCAGGGCGAACCGGGATACCGCTCGAGCCGTGGCCCCTGCTGCAGGCTGGCAATGGCATCGAGCCAGGCCGAGAGCAGCGGCTCATCCGCCAGACGTTCGCCTGCCCGCCACAGCGGCAAGGCACCATGACGATACTCGCCGAGACGCTGGGTCTCGGGCGCATCCAGCGGGTAGACGCCGCGTCCGGAGTGAGTATCGACGAAGGTGATCGGCGAACCCTTGCGCAGCATGTGGTCGAGGACGGCGTGGAGCACGAGGTGCTTGTGCACGTCGGCGAAGTTGCCGGCGTGGTAAGCATGCTGGTAGGAGAGCATGGACGGAACCTCTCGCGAAACGAAAGCGGCAAGCGAGCAGGCCCGCCACTCAGCCAGTGGCGGGCCTGCAAAGAGACGCTATCTCGTTCGATGCTTACTGTTGTTGAAACTGCGACTCGATCGGCGTCAGCGTGATCTCGACGCGACGGTTCTGAGCCCGACCCTCCTCGGTGTTGTTGCTTGCAACCGGCTGGCTCGGCCCATGGCCGATCATGTTGAGACGGTTGCGTGCCACCCCGGCCTGGGCCAGAAAGCCGCCGACCGCTTCGGCACGGCGCTCTGAGAGGCGCTGGTTGTAGCTGACGCTGCCAGTGCTGTCGGTATGGCCGGCAATGTTGACCCGCGTATCGGTGTATTGGGTCAGCACCGAGGCCACGTCGTTGAGCGCCGAACGCGCGTTCGGCGTCAGCTCGCTGGAATCGAAGCCGAAGGTCACACTGCTCGGCATGTTGAGCACGATGTCATCGCCGCGGCGCTCCACGTCGACGCCGGTACCCTGCATGCTCTCGCGCAGCTGTTGCTCCTGGCGGTCCATATAGGCACCGATGCCGGCACCCGCGGCGGCGCCCACGACAGCACCGATCGCCGCCCGATCGCGGCGGCTGGTGCTGCCATCGCCCGACAGAGCACCGGCGGCGGCGCCAACTGCCGCGCCTATCCCGGCCCCCGACAGGGTCTTGTTGCGCTGGGTTTGTCCCGAATAGGGGTCGGTCGTTGCACAACCGACGAGCAGAAAGACAGCCGCAAGAGGGGCAACGAGTCGGGTAGCTTTGAGCATAGACAATCTCCAAGTCAGGGTAAGGGCTTATTCTGTACCGGCGTCACTCACGAGCGCCAGCAACTCGTTCAAGAATAATAGACCTCGAGGCGAAGCTTGAAGTCTCTGCACATCTTCCACGAGAAGTCCTTTATTGCGTGCAGTGGCAAGCCGTTCGCTCAGTACCGGCAGGGGGCGCCCGGTGTGAGCCTGCCAGTCGGCCATGGCCACGCCATCGACCAGGCGCAGGGCATTCATGGCGAACTCCAGTGGCAGCTCGACATCGCTGACCTGGCTGCTGCCCGCAACGAAACCACGCGGGTCGCGGCGACGGCGCAGGTAGGCCTCGGGCTGACGCGCCTTCCAACGGCGCTCGATCCGGAGGTTGCCCTGCTCGTCCACGGCACTCAGCTTGCCGTGGCTACCGGCCCCGATCCCCAGGTAGTCGCCGAAGCGCCAGTAGTTGAGGTTGTGCCGGGAGCGTCGCCCCGGCTGCGCATAAGCGGAGATCTCGTAGCGTGAAAAGCCCGCCGCTTCGAGCCGCTCGTGGCCCAGATCCTGGATGTCCCACAGGGTTTCCTCCTCCGGCAGCACGGGCGGCCGTGAGTGGAATTCGGTATTGGGCTCGACGGTGAGCTGGTACCAGGAGAGATGTTCCGGTGCCAGCGCCAGGGCACGCTCCAGGTCGGCCACGGCCAGCTCGGGGGTCTGCCCCGGCAGGCCGTGCATGAGGTCGAGGTTGAGATTGTCGAAGCCGGCCTCACGCGCCTCCTCCACGGCCGCCATGGCGTCTTCGCCACTGTGGATCCTGCCCAGGGCTTCGAGCTGGGCCGCCTGGAAGCTCTGCACGCCGAGCGAGAGCCGATTGATACCGGCCTGTCGATAGCCAAGGAAGCGTCCACGCTCCAGCGTGCCCGGATTGGCTTCCAAGGTGATTTCGACGTTCTCGCCGAGCGGCAGGCGCCGCGCCAGCTCGTCAAGGAAACGCGCATAGAAGCCGGCCGACATCAGGCTCGGTGTCCCGCCACCGATGAAGATGCTGACCAGAGGTCGGCCAGCCGCCAGCGGCAGGTCGGCATCGAGATCGTCGAGTAGTGCGGCCAGGTACTCCTCTTCAGGCAATTCGGCGCTTCTGCCCACGCCATGGGAGTTGAAATCGCAGTAGGGGCACTTGCGCACGCACCAGGGCACGTGCACGTATAGCGCCAAGGGCGGCAGTGTCGGCACTTCTCGCGACGATGCCGACATCAGCGTTGGGTCATCCCGCGCAGGGCCGTCAGCATGGACTCCAGGGCCCGGCCACGGTGGCTGAGGCGGTTCTTCTCCTCGGCGCCTAGCTCGGCGACGCTCTTGCCAAGCGAAGGCAGCCAGAACAGCGGGTCATAGCCGAACCCGCCCTCTCCGCGCGGCTGCTCGAGGATCTCACCTTCCCAGCTGCGCTGGACGATCAGCGGCACCGGGTCGTCGGCATGGCGCAGATAGACCAGCGCGCACCAGTAGCGTGCACTGCGGGCGGCACCCGATACCTCGGCCAGGGACGCCAGCAGCTTGGCATTGTTGCGCGCGTCGCTCTTGGGTTCACCGGCGAAGCGAGCCGAATAGATGCCCGGCCGTCCCGCCAGCGCATCGACTTCGAGTCCCGAATCGTCGGCGAGTGCCGGCAGGCCACTGGCACTACTGGCTGCACGCGCCTTGAGCAGGGCGTTCTCGACGAAGGTGAGCCCGGTTTCCTCGACATCGGTCACACCGAATTCGGCCTGGGGTCGAATCCGTAGCCCAAGGGACTCGAAAAGCTGGCCGAACTCACGAAGCTTGCCGGGATTTCCGCTGGCCACGACCAGCTCATTGGTGAGGGACACAACGGCTCCTAATGCCTGTTTTCACTCCGCATATGTTACACGAGGCGAGCGCGGGGCTGAACCGCTAACACGGTTCATGTACGTACTGGAGATATACAATTCGCGTAGCGAATCGAGGCCAAAGCCAAGCACGTCAGACTTGTCCACGCCCATTCGTAACCTGACTTTACAAGTTGCCTGATGCAGGCGCCGCCGGCTAGGCTTCATTTTCCTGAACGCTCGCCATCAGTTTTGGCAATTTAATTTAGCAAAAGCGAAATAAACTATATCGCTCAACAGCCATTTAGGAAATTAGGACAAAACATTCACCTATCCGTTCCGACTGAAACCTCCCCAAGCGTAAAAAATAGTAACAATACTTGCTCGCTGCCACCGGAAAGCACCTGACTGAGATCTTCAATGGCTAGTGAGCATCCAGCACGCCCAGGGCCATACTCATGGGCTCCATTAATACCGCTGAGCGCACCAGCGTCGCTCATGGAGGCCGCCCTGTAGGTCGTGCTGAAAACTCGAGGACGAACATTGCATCCAAAGCAATTACCTGGGCCATACTTAAGAGGAGCGACGGTCATGCCACTCAGCGACAAGCAGGTGCTTTCGGCCGGGAGACGCATCTGATTCGTAGTAGTCTTGTGTCGTGCATAGCACTCACCTGGTTCTCCTAGCGTGCATGGGTGGACGGTTGGTCTCTTGTACTGCTTTCAGCTAGTTCACGTAGGGACATGCACTGCTTTCTTAACAGGCGCCTCCCTCTTGTGACTGACTCGCACTAATCTAGGCCCAGACCAGTAATGTAAATTTTTGAAAAGGCTCGCTGAGTAACAGGCGGTAGGACGTGTAACGGCAGGGAGGCGTAGAAAAGACCCATTCGCTGAAAAATAGGTATGAAATAGATGCCTACCTGCGAGGTCTTCAGTCTAATGCTCCGAGCACTGACAAAAGTACCGACTTTTTGTTACGCTGCTGTGCCGTTTCTGCACATTACCAACCTAACTTTATGTTTTTAAGTAATAAAAAGTTAAAAGGAAAAAATGTAGTTCTACACTTTTGTCTTCGCAGCTACCCCCATAGGAAGCGGTAGGCATGAGTTAAAAGAAAGAAAAGTAATAAGGAAAATTTTTTTATGAAAAAAAGGTATTAACCTCCTTGCTATTTTTAGCCGAGACTCCAAAAATGCAGGTAATTACATTTCTTTACATGTTGAATTGCGAATCAATAAGGGGGAAGGAAATATGACAAGCATGGATTTCCGGATTTTTCTGGTCACCGCCATCAATCCCCAATCTAAGCTGTTCATCGAGCATCTTCAGCTCCAACTGGAGCATGAGGTCGTTGCTGTCGACACCGAGACCATGCCATCCCTGGGTGAGGGAAAGGACATCCTGGTGATTCTCGACCTGGATCATTTGAGCGAAGCGACCATGCAGCGCTGGCAGGCCGCAGCAGATGGCAAGGAGAACATCAGTCTTGCTGCCTTCAACGTGCGTGATGAAGGGCACGCCGTGGAGCTGCTCTCGTCTCTCAATCTACAGGGAATTTTCTACCGTAATGACAGCGTCGAGCTGATCTGCAAGGGAATCGAAGCGCTTCACAGCGGCAGCCTCTGGATGTCGCGAACCTTGATGTCACGCATGATCCAGTTACTGCGCCGCCAGCAGATGAACTCCTACCGTCCGGCCTGTGGATTGACACAGCGCGAGCTGGAAATCATCGGGCTTCTCGGTACGGGAGCCACCAACTCGGAAATCGCCGAGAAACTGTTCGTCAGCGAACATACCGTAAAATCTCATCTCTATAATATCTTTAGGAAAATCAAGGTTCATAACCGCCTGCAAGCGATGAACTGGGCCAGACGGAACCTGTTCAGTGTGCCTCCTAGCTGCAAGCGGGAAGCGAGGCACTGAGAACAGCAAGGGAGAGGGCACGCTGGAGCGTACCCATCGGGATAACCGCTATGGAGTCCCCCGAATGTCGTGATGGTGGCTCGGGTCTCTGATCGTTCCCTCAAGATACTGACGGCACTCTTTCTCGACAACGGCTGCGAATGGGTGCTGTCCCAGCCCACAGCAAGCCAGCAAATCCCTTCGGTCCGCACTTCCCCGACGGTACCACAGCGAGGAATTGAAAGGTCCCCAGTCTGGCCTGGCTGGTCTCAGCGCTTAAGCCATGACGCTCCTTCAGGCCACGACAGGCCGGCAACCTTTGCGAGCTGAATATGGTCCTCAACGAGCGACACCAACCATAATCGTAGATAATTCTTCCTCACGCGCCATAGCCGGCCGTGGAAGCGTTCGCGGCAAGAACCGCATGCAGAGACTTCAAGATAAAACGTTATCAAACGTAACAAACGAGGGGCGGATGAAATAAATTCAGCGGGATGCAAAGGGATGTGAGAATTATTGAAGACAAGAACAAAACCTAAGAACGTAACTTTATGATATTAAAGAATTTCATGCACGGGTATGGGAAATCTAGTTCTGAACAACCAAACAAAACACACCATAACATAACTTTACAAAATTACTCCGCCTGAACCAAGATGTTTCCAGTCCTTTTCGTCAGATCCGGCAAGGTTTACCAAGAAAAAGGGAATATCAATCAGGGGATAAAGAGCATGGAACTTGGAAAAGGGATTATCCTGCTAGCTACCGAAAGCAACCCACAAACTCAGCTTTTCGTCTGTTACATACACGAGAAGCTGCAACGCGAATTGTATATCGTACCACCAGAGGTCCCTGAAGGTGCTGTCGATCTCATGGAAGAAGAGGGCGGTTCTCGTATTATTGTGCTTCTGGATATCGACCATCTCGAAGAAGCGGTCATGCAGGCATGGCAGGCACAATATCAACATCAGCCAGGATGGGTGTTGACGGCTTTCAATATAAAGAATGAAGAACATGCCACGCAGTTGCTCAGCCTCATGGAGCTGAAAGGCGTCTTTTACCGCAACGATAGCCTCGAAATGATCTGTAAAGGGATCCAACGCCTGCTGGAAGACGATTTCTGGCTGTCGCGATCGCTGATGACGCGATTGATCGACTTTTACCGCCGCCAGCAGATCAACTGCTATCGCCCCGCCTGCGGCATCACGCAACGCGAGCTGGAGATCATCGGCCTGCTCGGTTCCGGCGCCTCCAATACCAAAATCGCCGAGCTTCTCTTTGTGAGTGAGCATACGGTGAAATCACATCTTTATAATATTTTTCGCAAGATCAAGGTCAACAACCGCATGCAGGCCGTGAACTGGGCCCGCCAGAACTTGGGGGCCCCTCCCCCGCAGGCGCTACGACGGTGCGATAGAGCCTCATCCAGTCACTGATTCGAGAGCGAACAGGACAATGGCTTTCTTTCATGCGAAATCGTCAATGGCCATTTTGTTGCTGGCGTTTGGCTCCCTTGCCTTGGCTGAGGCGGAAACGCCGGGCGCCGGACTGCCTGCGGTGCCAAGGGAGCCGTCGGCTCCTCAGGGCCCGATCGAAGGGAAGGAGGCGCTGGAAGAAGGAAAGGCAACGGAAGAGCTGTCTCGCCAGTTTCGCTTGGGCGAGCCAGGCCTGTCGGGCGTGATAGTCGACCGTACCATCACCATGATGGGAAAGACTTTCTACAGACGTTTCAGCCAGTTGAGTTCGGAAAGCCACATTCTGTCCAGCACGACGCTGTCCGTACACGAGCGCCCCGATGCCCGCTGGGGAAGCCAAGTCTGGATCGCGGAGAACAATCGCATCCTCTTCCAGGCCGCGCTCCCCCCCCGACTTAGCGATATCGATCGGTATGCCGAGGTGGCCATCGAGCAGGTGGAACAGCTCCTAGTGCAACGCAGCATTATGCAAGCGCTCGAGAGCGACCCGGATCTGGCCGACGAAGAAATCTAGTAGAAAGGATGTACTAGAAGGAGAAGACCATGAAACATGCACGCTCACTACTACTGAAGTTCTCTCTTGTCGGATTGCTCTTCTCCTGCTCAGCGGGAGCCCAGGCGGGGGAACTCATCTATCGCCCCATCAATCCTTCATTCGGAGGGGATCCCATGCTGGGCAACCATCTGCTCAACAAGGCCCAGGCGCAGGATACGCACAAGGATCCCAACGCTCCGGATTTCGGAGGCTTCTCCGAAGTCGATTTCTTCCTCCAGGATCTGCGTGGCGATCTTATCAACCGTGCCATCGACGATGCGCTAGATCCTAACAATCCCGGAGGAAGTGAGAGCGTCATCGACAATTCTTCGCTCAACGTCAGGTTCGTCAACGTGGGGGGCGGTGCTTTCCAGATGGTCATCACCGACAAGAGGACGAATGAAGTGACACGGATAGATTTCGGAACGCCATTTTAAGGGGCCAGAGCATGAAAGCACTAAGAATCGGTTTCATGTCAGGACTGATCTTCCTTGGCGGATGCGTCGGCATGGTCACCTCTCCCGAAGGGCTGGAGGGAGCGCCAGCTACCTTGGCCCCTCGTGCCGGTACGTATTTCGACTTGACCAGCCTGCCACGCCCGGCAGCTCCGATACTCACGGCCGTCTACGACTTCAGGGATCAGACCGGCCAGTACCGTCCTCAGCCCGCCAGTACCTTTTCGACGGCAGTGACGCAAGGCGGCGCCGCCATGCTGAGTTCCGCTCTGGCGGATTCGGGGTGGTTCGTACCCCTAGAGCGTGTCGGGCTACAGAATCTGCTCACCGAGCGCCGCATCATACGGGCCAACCTGGAGAGAAACGGACGCGAAAACGAACTGGGCTCACTGAACGCTGCACGCATCCTGATGGAAGGGGGAATCATCGCCTACGACTCCAACATGAAGACAGGCGGCGTGGGCGCAGAATACTTCGGCATCGGGTCATCCGGTCAGTACCAGGTCGATCAGGTTACCGTCAACCTTCGCGCCGTGGATATCGCCACCGGTGAAGTCCTGGCTAACGTTACCACCAGCAAGACGGTCTATTCCTATGAAGTTCGTGCTGGTGTCTATCGTTTCGTCAGCTTCCGCCGTCTGCTGGAAGCCGAGGCAGGGTATACACACAATGAACCGGTCCAGATGGCCGTAATGTCGGCCATCGAATCCGCCGTCATTCATCTCGTTACCCAAGGAGTAGACCGAGGGCTTTGGAATCTGGCCAATGCTGCAGATCGTGATCACGAGATTTTCATGGCTTACCGGGAATCCTCTCCACCGATGCTATAAAACCCTTCTGCTTCAAGGCGCCAAAACATTGGTGCCTTTTTTACGATCTGAAGATCAGTAATGCTCAATTGGCAACGAGCTGAGTCATTCTTGCAGTGACCATATGAGTGCTAAAAAATTAATGCTTAAATTAAGGCATACGAATTATGGAAGGCCTTTGCCAGCAAGACGACACTGTTACAGAACGTAAATACAACAGAGTATGCCGCCATGAGAAAATATGGATTAGTTTTGTTTTCGATAGGAATGGCTCTGCTGGCAAACGCCACCATGGCGGCCGATCTCATGCCGAGTTCGGAGCTCGACCCTGAGCCGACAGGAGTACGCCATTACCAGAATGCCACCGTATACCAGGCTGGCTACGGTAACGATTCCGTAATTATTCAGAGCGGCAAAAACAACAACTCTCAGATCATGCAGCTGGGCTCAGCTAATGCAGCCAGTGCAAGGCAAATAGGGGCAACTCATGAAGCTCGGATAGTGCAGTCCGGCGTTCAACTGGAAGCTTCGATCCTGCAAAAGGGCCACGGACACGGTGCTGAAATCGTGCAGGCCGGATACGGCAAGGAGGCCACCATCAATCAGCACGGCGTATACGGCAGCGCCGAGATCCACCAGTTGGGAAGCCAGCGTACCAGTCCCATCACCATTACACAGTTCTCACGGGGGCAGGCAGCCGTTCAAATCTACCGCTATTAATGCTGCCGTTCCAGGTTCGTGGGGAAGATGCAGGACGCATAACCAATAAAAAGGAAAAACAAAGCGCTTAAACCGGAAGTGGCAAACGGGAGCGATAGCCAAGCTATCGCTGTCGAACTCCACCCTGGCAGCAGAAGCTTACCCAGGGATTTCAACGAGAGGGAATAAAAAATGAAGTTCAAGATGACGATTATGGCGGCGGCTATCGCCTTCTCAGGTACGGCTCTGGCAAACCAAAACGAGTCGTACATCGACCAAGAAGGCATTCACAATAGCACAAGTGTAACACAGCTTACCCAGGGCGCAGGAAGCAACGTTTCTGACGTAGCACAAACTGGCGCCTATAATGACGCAACCGTACTCCAGCAAGGGTGGCAGGGCTATAACGAATCAGCCATCGATCAGGAAGGTGTGGGAAATCACGCCAATGCACTGCAGCACGGGACAAGAAACAGCGCTAGTCTGGCTCAATCCGGAGCGTACAACTCTTCTGAAAGCCAGCAGTACGGCAGCCGGAACACCCTTCAGGTTGACCAGGAAGGGGTTAAGAACAAATCCACCTCGTATCAAAATGGCTGGAGAAACTTTGCCGAGGTCAACCAGAGCGGAAGTTTCAACGACTCTGACGTCGTTCAGTGGGAAGACAAGAATTTCGCGATGGTAGATCAGGAGGGCACCAAACTTTCCTCCGACATTACTCAATCCGGCGACTACAATTACGCCGATGTTGACCAGAGCGGAAGCTTCAACAACTCTTCCATTGATCAGAACGGCACACTGAACAAGGCAATGGTGAGCCAGAGCGGACTGAAAAACGAATCCGACATCGAACAGGATGGGAAATACAATACGGCGACGGTGGAACAAAGCAGCTATAACAGCGATGCCGTCATCACCCAAAGTGGCCGTTATAATACATCCGACGTGATGCAGAGCGGCTTTAACGATGTGGCGTATTCCTCCCAGACGGGTCTGGGCCATGATTCGTCCATCAGCCAGTCGGCGTTGCCGGGCTTCTTCGGTGGGCTGGCTAGCTTGGCCAGCAACAGTGCCACGCATGTACAGATGGGCGTCAACAACTCCGCCGTTACCACACAAGTGGGCGGGGGCAACACGGCTTACGTTCACCAGAACTGAGCCTGCAGAAAAAGGGCCTGCCACCTTGGCAGGCTCTTTCTTTAAGAGGAATGATGAAAAGAGGCCGGGTGTTCTTACCTGATTTGCAAGCTCAGCTGGCTATTCTCGCCACGCGAACTCGAACGACTAACGTTTCCGCCTTTGCGAACCTCTACCGTCAGGCCTCCCTCCGTCAGCTGTCGCACGCTGGCTTCCAGCGCCTCGCCTCGATACCGATGCTCGCTAGGAACGGTTTCCGCCAGCTCATGCTTCTCTACCCCATTCTCTCGATGGATTTTCAGCGTGGCCACGAAGCGTGTACCCGACTCACCACCAAACACGATGTCAATAACATTGGAGGAGCTATCATCCATAGGTGTCACTACTCCCCGTGAGAGGGAGCGGTCGCCTGCTAAGATGTCACTCATTCCGATCAAGGCAATTAGCAAGGTGAACAGCAATCGTCTCATTCTATCCTCAGCTATAACTCAGCCTTATCCGTTTCTCGACCAGCATCGCCAAGGTCTCACCGACATTCTCGGCGGTAGTATCGAGATGCAACAGCTGCTGACGCTCCTCGTCGCTGAAATCCTCGCACATGTCCAACTGCCGGTTGAGTACCTCAAGGCTCGTTGCCGGGTCGCCCCCCTGACGCCTGGCCCGCTTGACGATACGCGCCCTGAGCGTCTCTTCGTCGGCTTCGAAGCTGACGAAGAGCACCGGTAGACCGCGTGCCTCGCCCTGCTGTTGCAGCAATTGGCGCTGGCTGCGCGTCAGACAGGTGGCATCGATGCAGGTGGGGATGCCGCCATTCAGCAGAAGTCCGGCCAGGCTGGCCAGGCGCTGGTAGGTGCGCTCGGTGGCCTCGGCAGAAAAGATATCCACAGCCGGTTCTTGAGCTACTGCCTGTGAATCGATT
This sequence comes from Billgrantia sp. C5P2, assembly GCF_051062895.2. Lineage (NCBI taxonomy): Bacteria > Pseudomonadati > Pseudomonadota > Gammaproteobacteria > Oceanospirillales > Halomonadaceae > Billgrantia > Billgrantia sp. C5P2. The sequence goes on along the minus strand of NZ_CM128542.1, from coordinate 4,747,254 downwards.
CCGTAGAGACGCCGACGCTCAACGTCCGAGCAAAGCCGCACCGCTCCCAGCCGCTCGACGATCTCGGCCATGAAGCGGCTCTTGCCACTGCCGGAGACCCCAACACCGATGATCAGCGGAGGAAAGCGAAAGTTGGCAGCCTGCTCGGCCAGTTCGAAATAGCGCCGACACTCCGTCATGATCTCGGCCAGGTGAAACGCCGTACCGCGCCCCGACTCCCATCGCTGCAGCGCTCGACTGGCCCCTGCGAGCGAGCGGCAAACCGCAAACACCGAAATGAGACGCGTGAGCGAGTAATCCCCCGAAAGTCGTAGATAGCGATCGAGCGCATAGTGAGCGAGCCGGGTCTCATCGCGGACATAGAGCCCCACCAGCAGCGACACCAGGTCGAAGCCCGAGTCCAGGCGGCGCTTGGCCAGCGGATCCGAGGCCTCGAGATCGAGGGCGTTGGACATGATGAGGCGCTGTCGAACACACAATGACATGACCTGACGGTCGACGACCCAGCTTGGGCGAGGTTCGCCACGCTCGTGGAACCACGGCTCGAGTCTCACCAGCTCCTGTTCCAGCCATTCCCTCAGGCCATCCAGGCGCCGCCGATCCTCCTCCCCCGTCAGACGGGCATCTAGCACGCTCACTTCGTCCTCCACCAGCGAACGAGTTGCCGCCAGGCAGCAAGACGAACCCACGTAAGGCAGGTCGTCGACAATCGTACGATGGGATGCCACCAGCGAATCGATCAGTTCATCCAGGCTGAGAGCCGTGGAGGGAGACGTCTGGCAGTTCGCTGAGGTGGCATCCATATTCACTCCTTGTGGCAGTGGCGCCCCGTCAAGGCTGGTGCACCTGGGCGAAAGCCTTCTCGGCGGCATCCAGCGTCAATTGAATGTCTTCCGGCGTATGGGCGCTCGACATGAAGCCCGCCTCATAGGCCGACGGCGCCAGGTAGACACCTTCGTCCAGCATTGCCGCAAAGAAGCGGCGGAAGGCATCGGCATCGCAGGCCGTGGCCTGGGCAAAGTTGTCGACCCGGGACTGCCCGGTGAAGAACAATCCGAACATACCACCTACCCGCTGGGTGATCATGTCGACACCCGCGGCATCGGCACGCTCCTGCAATCCGTGACATAGCGTCTCCACGCGCTGAGCCAAGGCGTCATGGAAGCCGGGCTCGCGCAGCTTGGTCAGCAGCGCGATGCCCGCCGCCATGGCCAGCGGATTGCCCGAGAGCGTCCCCGCCTGATAGACCGGCCCCAGCGGCGAGATCTGCTCCATGATCTCGCGCTTGCCGCCGAAGGCGCCTACCGGCATGCCACCGCCGACGATCTTGCCCAGGCAGGTCAGGTCGGGCGTAACGCCGAAGTGAGACTGGGCACCGCCCATGGCGACACGGAAACCGGTCATCACCTCGTCAAAGATCAGCACACTACCGTACTCGGTGCAAACCCGACGCAGTGTCTCGAGGAAGCCGGGCTGCGGCGGGATGCAATTCATGTTGCCGGCGACCGGCTCGACGATGATGCAGGCGATCTCGCCGCCGATCTCCTCGAAGCAGGCCTCCACCTCGTCGCTGTCATTGTAGGACAGGGTAATGGTGTGCTCGGCCAGGGAGGCGGGAACGCCAGGTGAACTGGGCTCGCCATGGGTCAACGCGCCGGAACCGGCCTTGACCAGCAGCGAATCGGAGTGGCCGTGATAGTTGCCCTCGAACTTGACGATCTTGTCGCGCCCGGTGAAACCACGCGCCAGCCTGATCGCCGACATGGTGGCCTCGGTACCCGAATTGACCATGCGCACCAGTTCGATCGAAGGAATCATCTCGCAGATCAGATCGGCCATGGTGGTCTCGATCGCGGTCGGCGTGCCGAACGAAAGACCCTGGTCGAGCCGGCTGCGTACGGCATTCAGCACATCGGGGTCGGCGTGACCGGTGATCATCGGTCCCCATGAGCCGACGTAATCGACGTAGCGCTTGCCTTCCACGTCGAACAGGTACGCGCCCTGGGCTCGCTCCATGAACACCGGGGGCCGGTGAAGCCCCTTGAAGGCACGCACCGGAGAATTGACGCCACCGGGAATGTGACGGCAGGCCTGTTCGAAGAGCATTGCGGAAGTGGTCATGTCAGCCTCGTTGCTGTCTCGAAAATGGATGGGTCCCGTCACGGGAGGTGCCAGGCTCGTGCTGCCCGGTCTGTGGATAACTTCTTGGATAACCTTGGCGTTAACGGTGAAGTCAGGCTGAACTTCGCCCATCGCCAGGCCTGGGGTCACGTCCGGCGCCGGCATTTGCGAACCCGCCTGAAACACCCTGCGCCGCGGCAGCGCCTGGGCGTTTCCCGGCTGCCAGGCATGTTCAAGGGCATGCCAGGTAAAGCGCTGGGCCTGTTCGCAGGCAGCGTGTAGCGATTCACCGGCAGCGAGGCGTGCCGCCAAGGCGGCAGCCAGGGTACAGCCCGAACCGTGAAAGCCGCCTGCCAGCCGCGGCCAGCGCCAGGCGAAGCGACCGTTGCCGTCGTACAGCGCCACCTCTACTTCGTCGCCAGGCACACCGCCTTCTGGATCGTCACTACCGGTCACCAGCACGGCGCGACAGCCGAGCGACAGCAAGCGCTGAACGCGCGCCGGATCATCCTGTGCCTCGGGTCCGGCAAGACGCGCCAGTTCGAGTCGATTGGGCGTCAGAATATCCACAAGGGGAAGCAGTCGCGAGCGAAAAGTCTCGACCAAAGTCGCTGTGGATAACTCTTTTCCTCCCCCGGCCTTGAGCACCGGATCGACCACCACCGGCACCGTGGGATGCGCCTTGACGATCTCCACCACGGCATCGAGCGTCTCGTGGCTGGCCAGCAGCCCGACCTTGATCGCCGCCGGACAGAACGCGGCGATCCGGGCCGCCATCTCGCGTATCAGGTCTACCGGTACCGGCACCACGCGATGAACGTCCTCACAGTCCTGCACCGTCAGCGCCGTCGGCACGGTCATGGCCCAGCCACCACAGGCGGCAATCGCCTCGCCATCGGCGGTGAGCCCCGCCCCACCCGTGGGATCGTGCCCGGCCAGTACCAGCACGACCGGGAGCTTTTCGTTGTCGTTCGACATATCAGAATGGCTTGAGCACTACCAGGATCACGATGACGAGCAGCGCAATCACTGGCAGTTCATTGAACCAGCGGAAGAATACGTGGCTACGCTGGCAGCGGCCCGCGGCGAATTGCTTGAGATAGATAAGGCAGACATGGTGATAGGCCACCAGCGCCAGCACCAGCACCAGCTTGGCATGCATCCAGCCCATGCCGAGCCAGTGCGGCATGAGATAGAGCAGCCAGCCCCCCAACGCGATCACTGCGATCATCGACGGCGTCATGATGCCGCGGTAGAGCTTGCGCTCCATCACGCGGAAGGTGTCGATGGCCTGTTGCTCCCCGTTGTCGCGCGCCATGGCATGGTAGACATACAGGCGCGGCAGGTAGAACAGCGCGGCAAACCAGGTCACGACGGCCACGATGTGCAGGGCCTTGATCCACAGGTACATGCTTTCTCCCCAGGAGGATAATGGCGACACGGCAGCATGCGCGCGTCAGGTGCACTCACTTGAGCGAATAGTAACGCTCGATGGCGCCGCGGGTGATGATACCGGAAATCCGTTTGTGCTTCGGACGCCGTCCATACTCCACGTAGAGGGCATCGACGGCCTGATCGTTGAGCCGCTCGAAGGCTTCCGACAGGGTCGCCTGCAAGTGAATCGGAGCCATCTCCAGACGCAGCCCCGGCACCTCGAGCAGGTCGATCAGTGCCTCCTCGGTGGTGATCTCCTCCAATTCCTGCTCATCGATCAGCGCCCGGGCCAGATCGGCCGCCTTGAGGGCCAACGTCGGCTTATCGCCGGTGGAGCGAAGGATCAGGATCCAGGCCGGCTTGGCATCGAGCAAAGCACGGGCCTGCTCGCGAGTCACCATGCGCGGCGTGGTCACGAAGCTGCGCTCCATTACCGCCGGCACCGAGACCCGCGAAAGCGCCTGCATCAAAGGCTGCTGCAGCGGGTGCAGGCCATGGCGGGTCACGCTGATGAAGAAACCGTCGCAGCGACACAGTTGACGGGCCGTCAAACCCGAGACCACCACCGCCAGCATGCCCGGGAGAATGATATTGGGGTTGTGGGTCAATTCCAGCAGTGCCATCAGCGCGGCCAACGGCGCCTGCAATACCGCCCCCATCATCGCCGCCATGCCGAGCATGGCATAGAACCCAGGCTCTACCCCCAGTTGGGGAAAGAGCCATGCGCCCACCAGGTCGGCCAACGCTCCGGCCGCCGCTCCGACCACCAGCACGGGCCCGATGATGCCGATGGGAATTTTGCTGGCCACGGTAATGGCCGTCAGCAACAGCTTGGCTACCACCAGCGCCAGCAGCACGTCGACGGTCAGGTTGCCTGCCAACGAAGCATCGAGGCTGTCGTAGCCAATGCCCTGTACGTCGGGATACCACCACGCCACCGCCGCCGTGGCCAGGGCCACCAGCGCCAGGCGCAACACTACCGGCAATCCGCTGATGCGCTCGCTTCTCGCTACATGGATGAAGAGCCCAGCCAGCAGACCGATGAACAGTGCCGTGATCACGATCCAGGGCAAGTTCATCAGCGAACCCAAGCTGACGCTGGGTACCTGGATGGCCGGTTCCGAACCGTACACCAGCATGGCCATCAGGGCGCCCATGGTGGAAGCCAGGATCACCGGCATGAAGCCGGCAATGGTGTACTCCATCATCACCACTTCCATGGCGAAGATGACACCGGCGATCGGCGTATTGAAAGAAGCCGAGATACCCGCCGCCGTGCCGCAGGCCACCAGTACCCGCAGGCTGTTGTGCGGCAGGCGTAGCCGCTGGCCAAGGCCGCTGGCCGCGGCTGCACCGAGGTGAATGGCAGGCCCCTCGCGGCCTGCCGACAGGCCACCCAGCACCGTGGCCACCCCGACCCACCACTGATTGATCCAGTTGCGCAGGGGGAAGCGGCCCTGGTGGTAGGTAAGGCGCTCGATGACATGAGCGACGCCCAGCTTGCGTGCTGCCGCCGGCTGGCGCCACAGGAAGATGCCGATCAACGCCACGGCGACCAGCGGCAGGCTCGAGCGCACCATCGGCGGCAGCCCTTCGAAGGCCTCGTGGTCGCCACCGGGCATGAACAGCACGCCCCCCAGTTCGAGCAATAGCCGGAAGGCGACCATCACGGCACCGGTCACAAGCCCGGAGATGACTCCCAGTACGCACAGCTGGGGCAGGGCATCGACGCTGGCCAGCTTGCGACGAAACCCTTCCAGGCTGAAGGTGGGAAACGAGAGGCGCGGCACGGCTTGATTCCTGTGCAAACGGTTCCGGGAATACGATGTCGCGGCGGTTGAGTCGCCGCCCCCTCTCTTGTGTATCATATCCAGACAGGACGGTCCCGTTGGAGGCCGCCTCAAGCCAGGTTAACTTCGAAGGAGTCTCGTTGTGATCAAGGTCGGAATCGTCGGCGGCACCGGTTATACCGGCGTCGAGCTGCTCAGGCTGCTGGCCCAGCACTCAGAGGTCGAGGTCGACGCGATCACCTCGCGCTCCGAGGCCGGCTTGCGCGTGTGCGACATGTACCCCAATCTGCGCGGCCACTACGATGACCTGGCCTTCAGCGAACCCGATCCGCGCCGCCTGGGCGCCTGCGATGCGGTGTTCTTTGCCACTCCGCACGGCGTCGCCCACGCCCTGGCCGGCGAGCTGCTCGCCCAGGGCACCCGGGTGATCGACCTTTCCGCCGACTTCCGCCTGCGCGACGCTCAGGTGTGGTCGGAGTGGTACGGCCAGCCGCACGGTGCACCGGAGCTGCTCGACGAAGCCGTCTATGGCCTGCCCGAGATGCATCGCGAGCGCATTCGCCAGGCGCGCCTGATCGCCGTGCCGGGTTGCTACCCCACGGCGGTACAGTTGGGCCTGCTGCCGCTGCTCGAGGCCGGGCTGATCGACGCCGATCACATCATCGCCGACTGCAAGTCCGGCGTGACCGGTGCCGGGCGCGGTGCCAAGGTGCCCTCGCTGCTGGCCGAGGCCAGCGAATCGATGAAAGCCTACGGAGCCTCCGGCCACCGCCATCTGCCCGAGATCAGCCAAGGCCTGAGCGATGCCGCGGGGGGGCCGGTTGGCCTGACCTTCGTGCCGCACCTGACGCCGATGATCCGCGGCATCCATGCCACGCTCTACGGGCGCCTGACAGGCGAGCCGGGCGATCTGCAGGCATTGTTCGAGCAGCGCTTCGCCGATGAACCCTTTGTCGACGTGATGCCCATCGGAAGTCATCCCGAGACGCGCAGCGTCAAGGGCGCCAATGTCTGCCGCCTGGCGGTGCATCGTCCCGGAGGTGGCGACACGGTGGTCGTGCTGTCGGTGATCGACAACCTGGTCAAGGGCGCCTCGGGCCAGGCGGTGCAGAATCTCAACCTGATGTTCGGCTTCACCGAGAACGCCGGGCTAGCCGCTCCCGCCCTGATGCCCTGACGCCCTTGGCCCTGAGGTAAAGAAGCCCCATCCCCGGTAATAGTTGACCCTTTTACTGGGGATTAGGGATAATCCCCTGTTACCCATTCATTCAGCTCAAGGAAATGCTGAACAAATTGGCGAACGAGATGAAACGCAAGGCGCACGGAGCGCAAGAACCGGAACCTATGGGGTATAGGTGAGGATTTTGAGCACCGCGCAACCGATTCGCTCGTGCAGCCATTTGAGCGGCGTTTCCTCAGGGGAGGATGCCCATGAGCGGCGCTGAAACCTTCATGCCCACTCCCATGATGCTCTCCGATGCTGCCAGAAAGCGGCTGCAGGCACTCATCAAGGAAGAAGGCAAACCCCAGCTCAAGCTTCGCGTCTATGTGACGGGGGGCGGCTGTTCGGGTTTCCAATACGGCTTCGATTTTGCCGACTCGGTCGGCGAAGACGACACCCTCATCGAGTTCGGCGAGGTCGCCTTGGTCGTCGACGAACTCTCCTACCAGTATCTCGTGGGTTCCACCGTCGACTACGAGGAGGGGCTCGCCGGTGCGCGCTTCCTGGTCCAGAACCCCAACGCAACGACTACCTGCGGCTGCGGCGCCTCCTTCATGGTCTAACCCCTTGACTTGACGCTTCCCCGTGAACTCGCCATGGTTTAAAAGCGGATTTCACAACAATTCACCATGGGGAAACGTATGAAACGACACGTGAAGACGGCCACCCTGGTTACCGGTATCGCCTGCGGGCTGGGAATGTCCAGTCTGGTTGCCGCCAATGAAACGCTAGACGTGGTCACCGACCCGAGCTTCGTCCCTTTCGAGATGATGGATCAGGAAACCGGCGAAATGGTCGGTTTCGACATGGACATCATTGCCGCGGTCGCCGAGCGGGCCGGGTTCGATTACGAACTCAACACCATGGACTTCAACGGCATCATTCCCGCCGTTCAGACCGGCAATGTGGATATCGCCATCGCCGGCATCACCATCACCGAGGAGCGCGCCCAGATCGTCGACTTCTCGGATCCCTACTACGACAGCGGGCTGAAGATCCTGGTACGCGCCGATGAGGATGGCGTCGAGGAGATCGAGGATCTCGAAGGCAAGACCATTGCCACCAAGGTCGGCTCCACCAGCTATGACTTCCTGCAGGAGAACCTCGGCGACAGCGCCGAGATCACCCCCTACCCCGGCAGCAGCGACATGTACATGGCCCTGCTCGGCGGTAGCGCCGACGCCGTGTTCTATGATGCCCCCAACGTCAGCTATTTCGCCCAGACCCGCGGTGAAGGCCGGGCCAAGGTAGTCGGCCCGCTCTACGAGGGCCAGCAATACGGCATCGTCTTCGTCAAGGGCAGCGAATGGGTCGAACCCGCCAACGAGGCACTGGCCGAGATGCGCGAGGACGGCACCTACGACGAGATCCACGAGAAGTGGTTCGGCAGCACCAGCGACGAGTGATTGCCCAGCGCGATCCTGACGCGGGGTCGGGTCGAGGACTCGGCCCCGCGGCGTTGTCACCTGCCTGCATCTCTCGGTACGTGAGAGACGCGTCCTGACCGGAGAACCCTAGTGGACGTCACCTTCCAATTCGACTGGGAGGCGGCCTTCGCCTCCATCCCCTTTCTGCTGAAGGGGATCCCCTACACCCTGCTGATCTCCTTCGGCGGGCTGGCCATCGGTTTCATCATCGGCATCATCTTCGGCCTGCTGCGCATCAGTCCCATCGCCTGGCTGCGAGTGCCGGCGATCGCCTATATCGAGATCTTTCGCGGCACCCCGGTACTGGTTCAGGTGCTGTTCATCTTCTATGGCCTGCCCCAGTTGCTTGGCGGCCCGATCAATGCCCTGGTGGCCGGCATAGCCGCCATTGCCGTGAACTCCGGCGCGTATATCTCGGAGATCGTGCGTGGCGGCGTCCAGTCCATCGAACGCGGCCAGCGCGAGGCCAGCCTGTCGCTGGGGCTGTCTCGGGTGCAGTCGTTCCGCTACATCATCTGGCCTCAGGCCTTGCGCCGCATGATCCCGCCGCTCGGCAACCAGGGCATCATCAGCATCAAGGACACTTCGCTATTCTCGGTGATCGGCGTCGGCGAGCTGGTACGCCAGGGTCAGGTCTATATCGCCACCACTTTCAATGCCTTGGAAGTCTATCTAATGGTCGCCCTCCTCTACCTGGTGATAACCCTGAGCCTGTCATTCGCACTGCGCCTGCTCGAGCGCAAGGGTCTGGTCGGACAATAAGGAGCGCGACATGAACCAAGACAATACTCACTCCGATGTCGCACCCATCGTGCACATGGACAGGGTCAACAAGCACTTCGGCGAGCTGCACGTGCTCAGGGACATCGATCTGGAGATCGTACCCGGCGAGGTGGTGGTGGTGATCGGTGCCAGCGGCTCCGGCAAATCGACCCTGATTCGCTGCATCAACGGCCTCGAGGAGTTCCAGCGGGGGCATATCGAGGTCGATGGCAACGAACTGCTGCCCAACGGTAGGAGCAGTCGGGCCCTGCAGAGGATCCGCACCGAGGTCGGCATGGTCTTTCAGCAGTTCAACCTCTTCCCCCATCTCAAGGTCCTCGACAACGTCACGCTGGCACCGATGAAGGTACGTGGCTGGAGTCGCGCCGATGCGATCGAGACCGCCGAGCGCCTGCTCGAACGCGTGGGCATCGCCGACCAGGCCGACAAGTACCCCAGTCAGCTCTCCGGAGGGCAGCAACAGCGCGTCGCCCTGGCCCGGGCGCTTGCCATGGAGCCGCGCCTGATGCTGTTCGACGAGCCGACTTCGGCACTCGATCCGGAAATGATCGGTGAAGTGCTCGACGCCATGCGCGAACTCGCCCGCGAAGGCATGACCATGGTCATCGTCACCCACGAGATGGGCTTCGCCCGCGAAGTCGCCGACCGCGTCATCTTCATCCATCAAGGGCAAATCGTCGAACAAGCGCCTCCAGATGTCCTGTTCGACTCCCCACGACACGAGCGAACTCAGAGCTTTCTTTCTCGCGTGCTCAAGCACTAGAGCCTTCCGGGCACGACATTACGATGCCCTGGCGCCATGCCAGGGCTTTTTTTTGCCTGTGGATAAGTTTTTCCGATAATGCTTCCATTATTGCTCTCGGAGCGCATGGTTGGCGCATGCGTCTCGATGGCGATCGGTTGTTCACAGGCGCGGTAACAAGTACGGTAGGCGGCGGTGGAAAAGGGGTGGAGCATTCACGCTGTGGAAAACGATGGCTTTCATCCACAGGCTCGACACCGGTCGCCCTCAGCTCGTCACCCTCTTCCAAGCGTAGAAGTCAACAACGTAACTTCTTGTTCCAAAAAATCTATTTCAGGTTATCCCCGGTTTTTGTCCACACTAGTAGTTACAACCACTACAGAACTTCTCTCTTTTAATCATTCTGTTTTGTTTAGTCTGGTGGAATGGAGGGCCGGCTGACGAACCCGGTGTGGAAAACCCCTGACGGTTACCCACAGGCGGTTTATACTGGCAGGCTGTTTTTCGCCCCCTTTGGAAATCCGCGCGCAAGCGCAACGAGGTGCACCTTGAAGTATCCCGACCGCTTTGACGTCATCGTCATCGGCGGCGGCCATGCGGGAACCGAAGCCGCTCTGGCCTCCGCCCGCATGGGCTGTCAGACCCTGTTGCTGACCCACAACATCGAGACTCTCGGGCAGATGTCCTGCAATCCCGCCATTGGCGGCATCGGCAAGAGCCATCTGGTCAAGGAGATCGATGCCATGGGCGGTGCCATGGGCCTGGCCACCGACCTGGGTGGGATCCAGTTTCGCGTGCTCAACGCACGCAAGGGCCCGGCAGTGCGAGCCACCCGAGCCCAGGCCGATCGTGTCCGCTACAAGGCCGCCATCCGCGGCATGCTCGAGAATCAGGCCAACCTGACGATCTTCCAGCAGGCCGCCGGCGATCTGCTGGTGGACAACGACACCGTGCGCGGTGTGATCACCGAGAGCGGCATCCGCTTGCTGGCCGAGACGGTGGTGCTGTGTACCGGAACCTTCCTTGGCGGGGTGATCCACATCGGCCTCGAACAGAGCCGCGGCGGTCGCGCCGGCGATCCGCCCTCCAATGCCCTGGCGGAGCGTCTGCGCGCGCTGCCGTTCCGGGTCGACCGGCTCAAGACCGGGACGCCGCCGCGGCTGGATGCCAGGAGTGTGGATTTCTCGCTGCTCGAGGAGCAGCCGGGCGACACCCCGACACCGGTGATGTCCTTCCTGGGTCGGCGCGACATGCATCCGCGCCAGGTGAGCTGCCACATCGCCCACACCAACGAGCGTAGCCACGAGATCATCTTCGCCAACCTCGACCGCTCGCCGATGTACTCCGGCGTGATCGAGGGTGTCGGGCCGCGTTACTGCCCGTCGATCGAAGACAAGGTGCACCGCTTCGCCGACAAGGCGAGCCACCAGGTCTTCATCGAGCCCGAGGGGCTCGATACCCACGAGCTCTACCCCAACGGCATCTCCACTTCGCTGCCCTTCGACGTGCAGCTCCAGGTGGTGCGCTCGATCAAGGGACTCGAGAATGCGCATATCACCCGGCCCGGTTATGCCATCGAGTACGATTTCTTCGATCCGCGCGACCTCAAGCACTCGCTGGAAACCAAATTCATCCACAACCTGTTTTTCGCCGGGCAGATCAATGGCACCACTGGCTACGAGGAAGCCGGTGCCCAGGGGCTGCTCGCCGGGCTCAACGCCGCGCGCCGCGCCAAGGGGCTCGAGGCCTGGTGGCCGCGCCGCGACGAGGCCTACCTCGGCGTGCTGGTCGACGACCTGATCACCCTGGGCACCAAGGAGCCCTACCGCATGTTCACCTCGCGCGCCGAGTACCGGCTGCTGCTGCGCGAGGACAACGCCGACCTGCGCCTGACCGAAGCCGGCCGCAAGCTTGGCCTGATCGACGACATGCGCTGGGCGGCGTTCAGCGAGAAGCGCGAGGCGATCGAGCGCGAGAGCGCTCGGCTCAAGGCCAGTTGGATCCAGCCCGGCAGTGCCGCGGCGGCTTCCCTCGAAGCGAAGATCGGCAAGCCGCTCTCCCGCGAGTACAGCCTGCTCGACCTGCTCAAGCGGCCCGAGCTCGGCTACGGTGACGTGGCGCACCTCACCGGCGAGCCGGTCGGGGACGAGGCGGTCGCCGAACAGGTGCAGATCCAGGCCAAGTACCAGGGCTACATCGACCGTCAGCAGGACGAGATCGACAAGCTCAAGCGCCACGAGGCGACGCCGTTGCCGACCGATCTCGACTATGGCCGGGTCGAGGGCCTCTCCCACGAGATTCGCCAGAAGCTCGCCGAGGCTCGCCCCGAAACCCTGGCCCAGGCATCGCGGATCTCCGGCGTGACCCCGGCGGCAGTGTCGATCCTGCTGATTCACCTGAAGAAGCGCCGTCTGCTCGACGACACACGGGTGGCCAACGGATGAGCGACGCCATCACGCCTCAGGTGGAATCGCGTCTCGACGAAGGGTTGGCTTCACTGGGCATCGGCATCGATGGAGAACAACGCGAGCGGCTGCTGCGTCTGGTCGAGCTGTTGCACAAGTGGAACCGCGCCTATAACCTCACCGCGATACGCTCACCGGAAGAAATGGTGGCCAGGCACCTGCTCGACAGCGCGGCGGTCTTGCCTTTCGTCGGCGAGGAACCGCTGCTCGACGTGGGGGCCGGGCCGGGGCTGCCGGGGCTGGTGCTGGCGATCCTGCAGCCGCGCTTGGCGGTCACGCTGCTCGATAGCAACGGCAAGAAAGTCCGCTTCCAGCGTCAGGCGGTAATGGAGCTAGGGCTCGGCAACGCCACGCCCGTGCAGGCCCGGGTCGAGGCCTTCGAGCCACCGGCGGGCGGCTATGTACAGGTGATTTCGCGGGCCTTCGCCAGTCTGGCCGATTTCGTGCAGTTGACCGAGCATCTGCTGGCGGAAGGCGGGCACTGGCTGGCCATGAAGGGGCCGGCCGCCGACGAAGAGATGGCCGTCCTGAATGCCGGGCTGACCATACGCGAGCGCCATGTGCTCGCCGTGCCGTTCACCGCGGGGGAGCGTCAGCTGTTGATCGTCGAGCGAACCGATTCCAACCCAGGCCGCCTGTGAGCGTGCCTTCGACGCAAGGAAGTCGCCCGTGACCCAAATCATCGCCTTGACCAACCAGAAGGGCGGCGTGGGCAAGACCACTACCGCCGTCAACCTGGCCGCCAGCCTCGCCGCCCTGGATCGCCGCGTACTGCTGGTCGATCTCGACCCCCAGGGGCATGCCACCATGGGCAGCGGCATCGACAAGCATGCGCTCGATGGCAGCGTGCTCGATTTGCTGCTGGGTGAGAAGAGCGCTCCCGAGGTGATGCTCGACTGTCCCGCCGCCGGCTATTCGTTGCTGCCTGGCAACGGCGACCTAACCGCCGCCGAGGTGGAGCTGCTGGACCGGGCCGAAGGTCGCGAGCGCAGCCTGACCGAGGCCCTGGGTAGCGTCGCTGGCGAGTACGACGTGGTGCTGATCGACTGTCCGCCCTCGCTCAACATGCTCACCGTCAATGCCCTGACCGCTGCCAACGGCGTGCTGATCCCGCTGCAGTGCGAGTTCTACGCCCTGGAGGGGCTCTCGGCGCTACTCGACACCGTTGAGCAGATCAAGGACAGCGTGAACCCGAACCTGGCAATCTATGGCATCCTGCGCACCATGTTCGATAGCCGCAACAGTCTGACCCGGGACATATCCAAGCAGCTGCGCGACTACTTCGGCGAGGCGCTGCTCAAGACCACGATCCCGCGCAACGTGCGGGTCGCCGAGGCGCCGAGCCACGGCCTTCCGGTGACCAAGTATGCGCGCTTCTCGCGTGGCAGCCAGGCCCACCGGGTACTGGCCAAGGAACTGATTCGTCGCCTGTCGCTGTAGCGTGGCAGGCGCAACCGCCTGTCGTGATCGATTTTCGTGATGAGGGAATGCTGATGACGCGTAAACGCGCCCTGGGCCGAGGCCTGGATGCCCTGATCGGTGCTGGCGCCCGTCGCCGCGAGAATCTCGAACTGCCCGAGGTGGATGCCCGGCTCGGCGAGACGAGCGAGCCGGCCGAAGCCTCCCATGCCGCCGAGGAGCGACTCGAGCGCCTGCCGTTGGGCCAGCTCTGCCGCGGCAAGTACCAGCCGCGCCGAGACATCCAGCCCGAGGCGCTGGAGGAGCTCGCCGATTCGATCCGTGCCCAGGGTGTGATGCAGCCCATCGTGGTGCGTCCCATCGGCGAGGCCCGCTACGAGATCATTGCCGGCGAGCGTCGCTGGCGCGCCGCCCAGTTGGCCGAGCTCGACACCATCCCGGCGGTGATTCGCGAGGTCACCGACGAGGTCGCCCTGGCGCTGGCACTGATCGAGAACATCCAGCGCGAGAACCTCAACCCGGTCGAAGAGGCGATGGCGCTCAAGCGCCTGCTCGAGGAGTTCGAACTCACCCAGCAGCAAGTCGCCGATGCCGTGGGCAAGTCACGCGCCCAGGTCGCCAACCTGCTGCGCCTGCTGGCGCTCGATCCCGAGGTGCAGACCCTGCTCGAACGCGGCGACCTGGACATGGGACATGCCCGCGCCTTGCTCGCCCTCTCCGGGGCCAAGCAGCGTCGCGCGGCCCATGAGGTGGTCAACAAGGACCTCACCGTGCGCGATACCGAGGCGCTGGTGAAACGCCTGGCCCAGGGCGAGGTGAAAAAGACCGAGAGTACACCCGGCAGTCCCGACGTTGCGCGCCTGGAGACCAAGCTTGGCGAACTCCTGGGCGCCTCGGTGAGGATCCAGCACGGTCGTGGCGGCAAGGGCAGGCTGACGATACGCTACTCCAGCCTGGACGAGCTCGACGGTATTCTCGAGCACATTCGCTGACGCCGAGCGGTGTCGACAATCATTGCTTCTTTGGTCGCAAACCTGCACCATTCGCGGGCGAAAAGCGCGCAGTCTGGTTGAACAGGCCAAGGGGCTTCCCTATAATCCGCCGTTGTTTGCCTGGACGACACGCCAGGTTCAGATGGCCCTCATGCCACCGTTCAGGTGGCGCTGGACTGTCGACAGATGCACAGACACCCGAGTCGCAAGCGCGAGCGTATCAATACCACTCGTCTCATCGGGTGGCAGGGCGCAGCGGTCATGTCTGTCACGGCTATCGGTGCGGGGATAGCCGGAACCGAAGGTGCGCTGTCTGCGCTGATGGGTGGGCTGGTGGGTCTGATCCCCTCCCTCTATTTCGCCTGGCGCATCGGCTTGGTACGCGGAGGCAGGCAAGCGGGTCGCTTCGTCTCGAATCTGTACCGGGCCGAGGCAGGAAAGTTCGGTTTGACGGTGGCACTGTTGGCCGCGGTGTTCGCGGCAGCGCCCCCCTCAAACCCGATTTTCTTCTTTGTCGCATACGTGGCGGTTCTGTTCACGCATTGGCTCGCGCCCTGGTTCAAGCGTGGAAGACCGGCTCCTGAATCGAGGTAATGACAGTATGGCAGCAGGTAACGAAGTTACGGCAGCGTCCTATATCCAGCATCACCTCCAGAACCTGACCTTCGGGCGCCACCCCGAGAATGGCTGGTCGATCGCCCACTCCGCCGAGGAAGCTCGTGAAATGGGCTTCTGGGCCATCCATCTTGATACCATGGGCTGGTCCATCGCCATGGGCCTGCTGTTCATCTGGTTGTTCCGCAAGGCCGGCAAGATCGCCACCACCGGCGTGCCAGGCGGGTTGCAGAACGCCGTCGAGATGGTCATCGAATTCATCGAGGGCCTGGTGCGCTCCGCCTTCCACGGCAAGAACCCCATTATCGCGCCGCTGGCACTGACGCTGTTCGTGTGGATCCTGCTCATGAACACGCTGAAGATCATTCCGGTCGATTACTTTCCGGAGCTGTTCATACGCCTTGGCGTCGACTACATGAAGATCGTACCCACGACCGACGTCAACGCTACCTTGGGCATGGCGCTGGGCGTGTTCATGCTGATTCTCTTCTACAGCTTCAAGGTCAAGGGAGTCGGCGGCTTCGCCCGCGAACTCTCGCTGACACCGTTCAACCACTGGCTGCTGATCCCGTTCAACCTGGTTCTCGAAATCGTGAGCCTGGTCGTCAAGCCCTTCAGTCTGGCCATGCGACTGTTCGGCAACATGTTCGCCGGTGAAGTCATCTTCATTCTGATTGCCCTGCTGCCTTTCTGGGCCATCTGGCTGCTCGACGTGCCGTGGGCCATCTTCCACATCCTGGTGATCACTCTCCAGGCCTTCATCTTTACCATGCTCACCGTGGTCTATCTCAGCGCCGCGCACGAGCACCACTGAAACGAGCAACTTGCAGTTCTCTAACCCTAAACCCTTGAAAGTCAACTTGAAAACTAGGAGCACACAATGGATTACATTTACCTCGCCGCTTCCCTCATGATCGGTCTGGGCGCTCTGGGTACCGGTATCGGCTTCGCCATCCTCGGCGGCAAGCTGCTCGAATCCACCGCTCGCCAGCCCGAGCTTGGCGACCAGCTGCAGACCAAGACCTTCCTGATGGCCGGTCTGCTCGACGCCGTACCGATGATCGGTGTAGGTATCGCGATGTACCTGATCTTCGTCGTCGCCGGTTAACGACGCTGCCGAGCGCTGAAGCGCTCGGTTTGCTCGTTTCCGGTCGCCACGAACCTGTCAGAGGTACATACCCGTGAATATCAACATGACGCTTATCGGACAAACGATCGCCTTCGCGATTTTTGTCTGGTTCTGTATCAAGTATGTGTGGCCGCCGATCAGCACCGCGCTTCACGAGCGCCAGAAGAGGATCGCCGAAGGTCTCGATGCGGCCAGCCGGGCGTCCCGTGACCTCGAGCTTGCTCAGGAGCAGGCGTCCCAGACGCTGCGTGAGAGCAAGGAGCAGGCTTCGCAGATTCTCGAGCAGGCCAACAAGCGCTCGGCGCAGATGGTCGAGGAGGCCCGCGTGCAGGCTCGTGCCGAAGGTGAGCGCCTGATCGCCAGCGCGCGTGCCGAGATCGATCAGGAAATCCAGCGTGCCAAGGACGAGCTGCGGGCTCAGGTCTCCAGTCTCGCCGTGGTCGGTGCCGAGCGCGTCCTGGAAGCCTCCGTCGACGAGAAGGCGCATCGCAAGCTGCTCGACAAGCTTGCTGCCGAACTGTGAGGAGGTGATCCATGGCGGAACTCTCTACCGTCGCGCGACCCTACGCTAGAGCGGCATTCGAACACGCACGCGATAAACAGGCGCTGGACGGCTGGTCCGAATGGCTCGACAAGCTGGGCCAGGCCGTCGCCGTACGCGACGTGCAGAAGCTACTGTCCAGCCCGCGCTTCTCGCCCGAGCGCAAGGTGGCCATGCTCATCGAGCTGACCGAGGTCAAGCTCGACGACTCGGCAAAGGCCTTCCTCGACATGCTGGGCGAAAAGGGCCGGTTGACGGCGCTTCCCGCGATCGCCGAGCGGTTCGCATATCTGCGCGCCGAGCATGACCAGCGCATCGAGGTCACCGTCGTCTCGGCCTATGCGCTCGATGACACGCAGCAGAACAAGCTCGCCGGCGCGCTCAAGAAGCGGCTGAATCGCGAAATCTCCATTACCACTCAGGTGGATCCGAAGCTTATCGGAGGCGTCGTCCTGCACGCCGGCGATACCGTCATCGACGGATCGGTGCGCGGTCGATTGAACCGCCTCTCCGAAGCTCTTACCGCTTGAGTCTGAGGGACATGGCATGCAGCAACTGAATCCTTCCGAGATCAGCGACATCATCAAACAGCGTATCGAAAAGCTGGATGTCGCATCCGAAGCCCGCAATCAGGGCACCATCGTCAGTGTCTCCGACGGCATCGTGCGTATTCACGGCCTCGAGGACGCGATGTTCGGTGAAATGATCGAATTTCCCGGCAGCATCTACGGCATGGTGCTCAACCTCGAGCGCGACTCCGTGGGCGCCGTGGTGTTGGGCGACTACCTGCAGCTCGAAGAGGGCATGACCGCCAGCTGTACCGGTCGTATCCTCGAGGTGCCGGTGGGTCCCGAGCTGATCGGCCGCGTGGTCGACCCGCTGGGCAACCCCATCGACGGCAAGGGTGACATCGACGCCAAGTTGACCGACGCGGTGGAAAAGGTCGCCCCGGGCGTCATCACCCGTCAGTCGGTGGACCAGCCGATCCAGACCGGTCTCAAGTCGATCGACGCCATGGTGCCGATCGGCCGCGGTCAGCGTGAGCTGATCATCGGCGACCGCCAGATCGGTAAGTCCGCCATCGCCGTCGATGCCATCATCAACCAGAAGGGCAAGGGCGTCACCTGTATCTACGTGGCCATCGGTCAGAAGCAGTCGACCATTGCCAACGTGGTGCGCAAGCTCGAAGAGCACGGTGCCATGGAGCACACCATCGTGGTCGCCGCCGGCGCCGCCGACCCGGCCCCGATGCAGTTCCTGGCACCCTACGCCGGTTGCACCATGGGCGAGTACTTCCGTGACCGCGGCCAGGACGCCCTGATCGTCTATGACGACCTGACCAAGCAGGCCTGGGCCTACCGTCAGGTGTCCTTGCTGCTGCGTCGTCCGCCGGGCCGCGAAGCCTACCCGGGTGACGTCTTCTATCTCCACTCGCGTCTGCTCGAGCGTGCCGCTCGCGTCAACGTCGATTACGTCGAGAAGTTCACCAACGGTGAAGTGACCGGCAAGACCGGCTCGCTGACTGCGCTGCCGATCATCGAGACCCAGGGCGGCGACGTTTCGGCGTTCGTTCCGACCAACGTGATCTCGATCACCGACGGCCAGATCTTCCTCGAGACCGACCTGTTCAATGCGGGTGTCCGTCCGGCCATCAACGCCGGTCTGTCGGTATCCCGCGTGGGTGGTGCGGCCCAGACCAAGATCATCAAGAAGCTCGGCGGCGGTGTGCGTCTGGCTCTCGCCCAGTACCGCGAGCTGGCGGCCTTCTCCCAGTTCGCTTCCGACCTGGACGAAGCCACCCGCAAGCAGCTGGAGCACGGTCAGCGCGTCACCGAGCTGATGAAGCAGAAGCAGTATTCGCCGCTGTCGGTGGCCGAGATGGGCGTGACGCTGTACGCCGCCAACGAAGGCTTCCTGGATGACGTCGATGTCAGCAAGGTGCTGGACTTCGAGCGTGCCCTGCACGACTACATGAGGTCCGAGCACGCCGAGCTGCTCGACAAGATCAACCAGACCGGCGACTACAGCGACGAGATCCAGCAAGGGCTGAAGCAGGGTCTCGAGCAGTTCAAGGCCACTCAGAGCTGGTAAATCCGCCGGCCCGCCCGTCAGGGCGGGCCATGGACATCTTCTGAGGGCCACGAACGAGGTAGATCGCTATGGCAGCTGCAAAAGAGATACGCACCCAGATCGGGAGCATCAAGAATACGCAGAAGATCACCAGCGCCATGGAAATGGTCGCTGCGTCGAAGATGCGTAAAGCACAAGATCTGATGAGGGCCAGCCAGCCTTATGCCCGGCAGATCCGCAACGTGGCCAGCCACCTTGCCGACGCCAACCCCGAGTACAAGCACGACTACATGGTCGAGCGCGACGAGGTGAAGCGGGTCGGTTACATCGTGGTGTCCACCGACCGCGGCCTGTGCGGCGGTCTGAACGTCAACCTGTTCAAGGCCGTGGTCAAGAGCGCCGTGGCGTGGCGCAGCGAGGGCGCGGAGCTCGACTTCTGCGCTCTGGGCAGCAAGGCCGGCGGTTTCTTCCGCAACTATGGTGGCAACCTGGTCGCGGCCAAGAGCGGGTTGGGCGAATCGCCCGAGATGGAGGATCTGATCGGTAGCGTCAAGGTGATGCTGGATGCCTACGACGAGGGCCGAGTGGACCGCCTCTACGTGGTGTACAACGAGTTCGTCAACACCATGACGCAAAGGCCGGTGGTTCGCCAGTTGCTGCCGCTCGCTCCCGATATGGGAACCGATGCGGACGATGAGGACAACAAGCGTCCCGGTAGCTGGGACTACCTGTATGAGCCGGATGCCAAGGCGCTGTTGGATAGCCTGCTGATTCGTTTCATCGAATCCCAGGTGTATCAGGCGGTGGTCGAGAACGGGGCCTGCGAACAGGCGGCCCGGATGATCGCCATGAAGAACGCCACCGACAACGCCGGCGGCCTGATCGACGATCTGGAGATGGTGTACAACAAGGCCCGTCAGGCCGCCATCACCCAGGAGATTTCCGAGATCGTCGGCGGCGCCGCTGCCGTATAGCGCCTCGGGAGCGCAGCGAGCGCTCCCGGCACACAGGTTTCATTTGCAGGTTTTTGAGAGGAACCAAGATGAGCGGACGTATCGTACAAATCATCGGCGCGGTGATTGACGTAGAGTTTCCGCGGGACGATGTTCCCAAGGTCTACGACGCGCTGAAGGTCTCGACTGCCGAGACCGTGCTGGAAACCCAGCAGCAGTTGGGCGACGGCGTGGTGCGTACCATCGCCATGGGCTCCACCGAGGGCCTCAAGCGTGGTATGGAGGTCGCCAACACTGGTGCCGCCATCTCCGTGCCCGTGGGCAAGGAGACGCTGGGTCGTATCATGAACGTGCTCGGCGAGCCGATCGACGAAGCGGGTGAGATCGGTGAGCAGGAGCGGATGCCGATCCACCGCAAGCCCCCGACCTATGCCGAGCAGGCGGCTTCCAACGAGCTGCTCGAGACCGGCATCAAGGTCATCGACTTGGTCTGCCCGTTCGCCAAGGGCGGCAAGGTCGGCCTGTTCGGCGGCGCCGGGGTGGGCAAGACGGTCAACATGATGGAGCTGATCCGCAACATCGCCACCGAGCACAGCGGTTACTCCGTGTTCGCCGGTGTGGGTGAGCGGACGCGTGAGGGTAACGACTTCTTTCACGAGATGACCGAATCCAACGTTATCGACAAGGTATCGCTGGTCTACGGTCAGATGAACGAGCCGCCGGGCAACCGTCTGCGCGTGGCATTGACCGGCCTGACCATCGCCGAGAAGTTCCGCGATGAAGGCCGCGACGTGCTGCTGTTCGTCGACAACATCTACCGTTATACCCTGGCCGGCACCGAGGTCTCCGCACTGCTGGGCCGTATGCCCTCTGCGGTGGGCTATCAGCCGACCCTGGCCGAGGAGATGGGCGTTCTGCAGGAGCGTATCACCTCCACCAAGACCGGCTCGATCACCTCCGTCCAGGCCGTCTACGTGCCCGCGGACGACCTGACCGACCCGTCGCCGGCAACCACCTTCTCGCACCTGGACGCCACCGTGGTACTGGCGCGCTCCATCGCCGAGCTGGGTATCTATCCGGCCATCGATCCGCTGGACTCCACCTCGCGTCAGCTGGATCCGCTGGTGGTCGGCGAGGAGCACTACAACACCGCTCGCGGTGTGCAGAACGTGCTGCAGCGCTACAAGGAGCTCAAGGACATCATCGCGATCCTGGGCATGGACGAGCTGTCCGATGAGGACAAGCTGGCCGTGTCACGGGCGCGTAAGATCCAGCGCTTCCTGTCGCAGCCGTTCTTCGTTGCCGAAGTCTTCACCGGTTCTCCGGGCAAGTACGTGTCGCTGAAGGACACCATCCGCGGCTTCCAGGGCATCCTCGACGGCGAGTACGACAACCTGCCCGAGCAGGCCTTCTACATGGTGGGCAGCATCGACGAAGCCGTCGAGAAAGCCAACCAGATGAAGTAATCCCGTCCACTGGGGGACTTCGCTATGGCGAAAAGCTTCACATGCAACATCGTCAGCGCCGAGGCCTCGATCTTCTCCGGTGAGGTCGAGCAGATCGTGGCTTCGGGCATCATGGGCGACCTGGGCATCCTGCCCGGGCACGCCCCGCTGCTGACCGAGCTGCAGCCAGGCCCCGTTCGTGTCATCCACGATGGCGGGCAGGAAGAGAACTACTACGTGTCAGGCGGCTTCCTCGAAGTGCAGCCGGACGTGGTGACCGTGCTGGCCGATTCGGCCGCGCGGGCAAGTGATCTCGACGAGGCTGCTGCCGAGGAGGCCCGCCAGCATGCGCTGCGTGCCTTCAACGAGAAGTCGGCGGAGATGGACTACACCCGCGCTGCCGCCGAACTCGCGGAAGCCGTGGCCCAGCTGCGCACGATCCAGCAATTGCGCAAGAAGGGTGGCAAGGGCTGAATCCAGCCTGTATGCCACGAAACGCCCCCCGAACACTGTTCGGGGGGCGTTTTCGTCTCTGTTATCATGAGCGAACTGGTATCGGGAGAGTCCCAGCCCATACTCATGCCGCCATGCCGTGATGACTCTTCCCTCTGCGTGGCCCCAGGAGAACGCCATGTCGTTGAGCGAACAGCTGCAGGAACACAAGGAAACCCTGATCCTCGCCGTCGAGCAGGATGATCGCGAACGCCTCGACCAATGGCTGCCGGAACTGCGTGCCGCGGATCTCTCCGAGATACTCGAGGAGATGGCCGAGGAGGACGACGATCTCCCCACCGTCCTCAAACTACTCGACTGCCTGCCGCTGGAACGCCGCGCCAACGTCCTGGGTTACCTTGCGGGTGAGGTCCAGGTTGACGTTGCCGAAGCCATGTCCGACGAACTGCTGCTCTCGGTGCTGGAAGAGATGGGCTCGGACGAACGGGCCGACCTGTTCAACCTGCTCGGTGAGGATCGTCAGGAAGTGCTGCTGAGGCGAATGGCACGCCAGGAGCGCGAGGATCTCAAGCGCCTGGCCAGTTATGAGGAGGGCACTGCCGGGGCGATCATGACTTCGGACTACGTCGCCATCCCCAGCGGTATGACCGTCTCCCAGGCGATGATGCGGGTACGGCAGACCGCACCCGACGCAGAGACGGTCTACCAGCTTTACATCATCGATCCGGAAGGCAAGCTGGCCGGTACGCTGTCGCTGCGCCAGCTGATGGTGGCCCGCCCAGGCGCACAGGTCGATGACCTGATGATCAAGGACGTGATCAGCGTGTCGGTGGACGAGGCGCAGGAGGAGGTCGCTCGCCTGGTGGCCCGTTATGACATGCTGGCCGTGCCGGTCATCGACCACGACGAGCGTCTGATCGGCATCGTCACCCACGACGATGCCATGGACGTGGCCGAGGAGGAGGCCACCGAGGATTTCCACAAGGGGATGTCCATCGGCCAGCTCGAAGATGGCGTCAGCCGGGTGCCGCTCTGGAGCCTCTACCGCAAGCGCGTGACCTGGCTGGTACTGCTGGTGTTCGCCAACCTCTTCTCCGGTGCCGGCATCGCCTACTTCGAGGACACCATTGCGGCCCAGGTGGCGCTGGTGTTCTTCCTGCCGCTGCTGATCGGCAGCGGCGGCAACGCCGGCGCTCAGGCCGCCACGCTCACGGTCCGCGGTATGGCCACCGGCGACGTCGGCGTCAAGGACTGGGGCAAGTTGCTCGGCCGCGAGCTGCTGGTGGCCGGCTCCCTGGGGCTGACCATGGCGCTGGCAGTGGCGCCCATCGGCGTGATGCGCGGCGGCGAGGCCGTGGCCATGATAGTTGCCGCCAGCATGGTCACCATCGTGCTGTTCGGCAGCCTGCTGGGCATGTGCCTGCCGTTCGTGCTCAACCGCGTCGGCTGGGACCCGGCGACCGCCTCGGCGCCGCTGGTGACCACGGTGATCGACGCCTGCGGGGTGCTGATCTACTTCTCCATCGCCACCGCGGTACTGACCGGACTTTGACACGAATCGGAACTACGCGATGGGGGTCGGCCTAACGGGGGCTCGCGGCGCGGGTAATGTACAGCACCTCGACATGGCCCAGCCACTCGATATCGCTGGCTTGGGCCTTCAGCTGGCTGGCGAGGCATTGGGGCGGCTGATGGACCGTGTCATCGATGATCAGTGACACGGAGACCTTGCCGTCCAGGTAGTGGAGCTGCAGGTCGGTCAGGTTGCGCCAGGCCGGGTGAGAGTTCCAGCGCGCGTCCAGGGCGGCGACCACTGCCGGCCTCAGCGGGAGACCCGGGAAGCGGCTGGGATCGCCTTCCCCTGCGTCATCCTCGGGGTCGATATGAAAGGTCACGTCGGTGAGGGCCGGGAAGGAATGGCGCAGGCGACGGCTCACTTCGTTGCCGATCTCGTGCGCCTCGGACACGCTCACCATGGGACCCACCACGATGTGTAGATCGACCATGACCCAGCCGGCCGACTGCCGCGTTCGCAGGTCGTGCACGCTGTCCACGCCCGGCACGCCACAGGCTACCTCATACATACGTTGCTGGGCGTCCGCGGGCAGGGCGGTGTCGACCAGCTCGCGCGCCGACTCCCACAGCAGATCCCAGCCCACCTTGCCCACCAGCAGGCCGACGATCACCGCGGCCACGGCGTCGAGCCAGCCGATACCGAATTGGGCGCCCAGCAGTGCAATCAGAACCACGGCCGTGGAGAGCACGTCGGAGCGCGAGTGCCAGGCATTCGCCTCGAGCAGCTTCGACTTCACCCTCCTGGCGACGCGCATGGTGTAGTGGAACAGGGCTTCCTTGACGAGCAGGGCGGCCAGCGCCAGCAGCATGGCCCAGATGCCCGGGGCGGGGGCCTGGGTGTCGCCGAACAGGCGTTGCAGGCTCGACCAGGCGATGGCACCGGCGACGAAGATGAGCACGCTGCCCAGCAGCAGGGTAGCCAGCGTTTCGATGCGGCCGTGGCCATAGTGATGGTCCTGGTCCGGCCCCTGGCGACCGTAGTGGGTCGCCGCCAGCACGAAGCCGTCGGTCACCAGGTCGGAAAAGGAGTGAATGCCGTCGGCGATCAGGGCCGTCGACCCGACCAGGCTGCCGACGACGACCTTGACACAACCCAGCAGGCCATCCAGCCAGGCTGCCACACAGGTGGCGCGCTTGGCGTCGCGGTTGTTCACGGCCAGGTCAGGGGTGGCGATCATGCTGCGGTGGCTCCGTATCGCGCTGGCACCGGGCTGGATTCCCGGCCCGCTCATGGGTTCGGTGAAAGCGAACGATTCTCTTTCATTCTCGCACTCCCGCCGGTTCAGTTGAAGCTGGACCGGCGGGCTCAGCACTGGAACCGTGACGCCGATCGACATTCATCGGGCGGCTGAAGACCAGGTGTCGGCGATGCGCAACACAGGAGGTAGCCGAACAGAATTGTAACGAGACGCGGCGGACAAGCGGCAAGGGGACGTGTATCCTCTTCGCGTCCTGCCGTGCGTTGGCTAACAGGAGAGCGCCATATGGATTGGCTTCAAGTCGTCGTTCTGTCGGTGGTCCAGGGCCTGACCGAATTCCTGCCCATCTCGAGTTCGGCCCACTTGATTCTGGTGCCCGTGCTGACCGGCTGGAACGACCAGGGGTTGGTCTTCGACGTTGCGGTGCATCTGGGTAGCCTGCTGGCGGTGGTGTTCTACTTCCGCCACGACCTGCAGCGCATGGCGGTGAGCTGGATCGGTTCGCTGGGTGGAGTGATGCGGCGCCAAGGTACGAATCTCGATCCCGATGCCCGACTGGCCTGGTGGGTGCTGCTGGCCACCATTCCGGTGTGCGTAGTGGGCCTCGCCCTGCATGACGTGATCGAAGTTGGCATGCGTTCCCCTCTCCTGATCGCGGTAGGGCTGATTGGCTTCGGCCTGCTGCTCAGCTATGCCGACTGGCGAAAGCGAGAGGGCCGCAACGAGTACCAGCTCATGCTGCGCGACGCCATGATCATCGGTCTTGCCCAAGCACTGGCACTGATTCCCGGCACGTCGCGCTCCGGCATCACCATTACCGCGGCACTGCTGCTGGGCATGAGCCGCGAGGGCGCGGCGCGCTTCTCTTTTTTGCTGTCGATTCCGGTGATTGTCCTGGCATCAGGGCTGGAGATCGTCAGCCTGATGCAGGCAACGAATGACATCGACTGGCAAGCCTTGTCGGTTGGAGTGGTCCTGTCGGGGCTGAGCGCCTATCTCTGCATCCACTACTTCATCGCCTTCATCAAACGGATCGGCATGCAGCCCTTCGTTGTCTATCGCATCGTGCTCGGGCTATGGCTGCTGTGGATCTTCTGGTAGCCATGAACCACTCTATCGAGGAGTCCTGTTACCATGAACTCTGTCCTGCGTCCCGTGGTGGCCTTCGCGCTGTGCCTGGTGCTGCTGCTCGCCGGCTGCTCCGAGAACGACCGCCCGCTGGATGCGCCGGTTCGCCTGGAGGGGGGGATCTTCGGTTCTTTCTACCAGGTGACCGTTGCCGACAGCCTGACCCAGGGCCAGGCGCGTGAACTGGAGGAGGGCCTGCTCGACGTGCTCGAGCAGGTGGATGCATCCATGTCGATCTATCGTGACGACTCGGAGCTGATGGCTTTCAACCAGGCGCCGCTCGAGGAGTGGCAGCCGCTCTCCAACGAGCTGATCGAGGTATTGGCGATCAGCCAATCGGTGGCCGAGGCGAGCAACGGCGCCTTCGACGTGACCATCGGCGGGCTGGTCAACCTGTGGAGCTTCGGCTCCGAGGCGCGTCCGAAGGAGGTTCCCGATGACGAGACCCTGCAGGCGCGCCTGGCCGAGGTCGGGCCCGACAGTATCGAGATCGACGAGAATGCCATGCAGGCGCGACGCCTGCGCGACGTGTTCATCAATCTCGGTGGCGTGGCCAAGGGTCACGCCACCGATCGGGTCGCCGCCTACCTCGACGCCGAGGGCATCGAGCACTACCTGGTCAACCTGGGTGGCGACCTGATCGCACGCGGCTATCGCGATGGCGACGGTGAGCCGTGGCGCATCGGCATCGAGGCGCCGCTCGACGATCGTCAGGAGGCTACTCATATCGTGTCTCTGCATGATATGTCTGTTGCCACTTCCGGCGACTATCGCAACTACTTCGAAGAGAATGGAAAGCGTTTCTCGCACACCATCGACCCGCGTACCGGCCGTCCCATCGAGCATCGGGTGGCATCGGTGACGGTGGCCCACCCCTCCAATGCCTGGGCCGATGCCTGGGCCACGGCAATGAATGTGCTGGGTGACGAGGAAGGTCTGGTGCTGGCACGGGAACAGAACCTGAAGGTGCTGCTGCTGGTACGTGAAGGTGAAGGCTGGAGCAGTGTGGCGAGTCCCGCCTTTGCCGATTTCCTGGGCGGGGAACTGAGCGATGAGTTGGGCCTGGAAGTACGCTGAGCGCCGCGTTGAGAACGGTGCGAGCGAAGCTCATTATGTGAGGACAGGCGAGATGCCGGGCCCCGATGAACTGGAGCCGATCGAATGGACAAGGAGTCTTCGATGACCCTGGATGTGGTAATTCTGGCAGCCGGACAGGGCACGCGGATGCGTTCGACCCTGCCCAAGGTGCTGCATCGCCTGGCCGGTAAGCCGATGGTGCGCCATGTACTCGACACCGCACGAGAGCTCGAGGCGGATCGCCTGCACGTGGTGGTCGGCCATGGCGCCGAGCGGGTGCGCGAGGCGCTCTGCGACTATTCGGTGCGCTTTGCGCTTCAGGCCGAACAGAAGGGTACCGGCCATGCGGTGGCTCAGGCCCTTGATGGCCTGGGTGACGGCAAGGTGCTGGTGCTGTATGGCGACGTGCCGCTGATCCGTCGTGAGACCTTGGCTGCCCTGCTGAGTGAAGTGAACGAGTCACGCATGGGGCTGCTTACCGTGACCCTGGACGATCCGAGCGGCTATGGTCGCATCGTGCGCAACGAGAGCGGCGAGGCGGTGGCCATCGTCGAACAGAAGGATGCCAGCGAGAACGAGCTGGCGATCCGCGAATGCAATACCGGCATCATGGCCATGACCGCATCCCAACTGAAGCGCTGGCTGCCGCGGCTTTCCGCCGACAACGCCCAGGGCGAGTATTACCTGACCGACGTCATCGCCATGGCCGCCGCCGAGGGTGTCGCCATCGCCACTGCCCAGCCTGCCGATGCGCTGGAGGTGGAAGGGGTCAACAACCGGTTACAGATGGCCCGGCTGGAGCGCGCCCACCAGATGCACATCGCCGAGCAGCTCATGGTCCAGGGGGTGGCGCTGCTCGACCCGTCACGTATCGACGTGCGTGGGCGCCTGAGCTGCGGGCACGACGTCGAGATCGATGTCGGCTGCGTGTTCGAGGGCGAAGTGGAATTGGGTGAAGGCGTGCGTATCGGGCCCCACTGTGTCGTGCGGGACAGCCATATCGGTGCCGAAAGCGTCATCGAGCCCCACAGCGTGATCGAGGGCGCCGTGGCGGCCGGACGCAACCGTATCGGCCCCTTTGCCCGACTGCGTCCCGGCACCCGCCTGGCGGTGGGCGCGAAGGTGGGCAACTTCGTCGAGACCAAGAACGCCGAAGTGGGCGAGGGCAGCAAGATCAACCACCTCAGCTATGTGGGCGATGCCCGGCTGGGACGCGACGTCAACGTCGGCGCCGGAACCATCACCTGCAACTACGACGGTGCCAACAAGCATCGCACCGAAATCGGCGATGACGCCTTCATTGGCTCCAACACCGCCCTGGTGGCGCCGGTCAGTGTCGGCCGTGGCGCCACGGTCGGTGCCGGCTCGACCATCAGCAAGGACGTACCCGACAACGCCCTGGCCGTCTCCCGTGGGCGCCAGATCGGCAAGACCGACTGGGTGCGGCCGGCCAAGAAGACCCGAGACTAAGCAAGCGCGAGGAATCGTCATGTGTGGAATCGTTGGTGCCGTTGCCGAGCGCAACGTGGAAGGCATCCTGCTCGAGGGGCTCAGGCGGCTGGAATACCGCGGCTACGACTCGGCCGGCATGGCCGTGCTCACCAGTGGCGGTGAGCTTCGCCGCCGCCGGGCGCTGGGCAAGGTGGCCGCTCTCGAGGCCATGCTCGAGGAAGCCGCCCTGCCGGGCCGCTGTGGCATTGCCCATACCCGTTGGGCTACTCACGGCAAGCCCAGCGAGGACAATGCCCACCCGCACCAATCGGGCGATCGGCTGGCGCTGGTGCACAACGGCATCATCGAGAACCACGAGCCGCTGCGGCGGGAGCTGGAGGCAGCCGGCTATACCTTCTCCTCGCAAACCGATACCGAGGTGGTGGCCCATCTGCTGGAGCAGGAGTACCGGCGCGGCGACGGGCTGCTGGCCGCCGTGCAGCGGGGCCTGGCACGTCTCGAAGGCGCCTATGCCTTGGCGGTGGTGCACGCCGACGAGCCCGATGTCATCGTCGGCGCGCGCAAGGGCAGCCCCCTGGTGGTGGGGGTGGGCATCGATGAGGCCTTCCTCGGCTCGGACCCGCTGGCGCTGCTACAGGTCACCGATCGCTTCATCTATCTCCAGGAAGGCGACGTGGTGCGGCTCGCCGCCGGCGCTCGCGTCGAGATCCTCGACGCCAAGGGACACGCCGTGCAGCGCCCGGTGCAGACCTTCGAACACGGGGACGGCGTCGCCAGCAAGGGCGAGTATCGCCACTTCATGCTGAAAGAGATCTTCGAACAGCCAGCGGTCATCGCGGCGGCCCTCGAAGGGCGGCTGGGCGAACGCTCGGTGCCGGCCGAATGCTTCGGCCCCGATGCCGAGGCGCTGTTCGAGCGGGTCGAGCAGATGCATATCGTGGCCTGCGGTACCAGCTATCACGCCGGGCTGGTGGCGCGCTACTGGCTCGAGCGCTATGCCGGTATACCCGTGCAGGTGGAGGTGGCTTCGGAGTATCGCTATCGCACCGTGGTGGTGCCTCAGAACACCCTGTTCGTCACCCTGTCGCAGTCCGGCGAGACCGCCGATACCCTGGCGGCGCTGCGCTTCGCCCGTGAGCAGGGCTACCTCGGCAGTCTGGCGATCTGCAACGTGCCGGGCAGCTCCCTGGTGCGGGAGTCGGACCTGACCCTGATGACCCATGCCGGCCCTGAGATCGGCGTCGCTTCTACCAAGGCCTTTACCACCCAGCTCACCGCCCTGATGCTGCTGACCCTGGCCGTGGGGCGGGTCAAGGGGCTCGCCGCCGAGACCCAGGCCGACGTTGTGGCCGGGCTGCGAGCCCTGCCACAGCTGGTGAGTCGCGTACTGGAGCTGGATGGCGACATCGAGGCGTTGTCGACGGCTTTCGCCGAGAAGCACCATGCGCTGTTTCTCGGTCGCGGCGCGCATTACCCGATAGCCCTGGAGGGGGCCCTCAAGCTCAAGGAGATCTCCTACATCCACGCCGAGGCCTATCCCGCCGGGGAACTCAAGCACGGGCCGCTGGCCCTGGTCGACAGCGAGATGCCGGTCGTTTCCGTCGCCCCCAACGATGAGCTGCTCGACAAGCTGAAGTCCAACCTTCAGGAAGTGAAGGCAAGGGGCGGCGAGCTCTTCGTATTTGCCGACGAACGAGTCGGTATCACCGAGGAAGAAGGCGTCCGGGTATTGCGGCTACCTCACGTTCACGATGCCCTTGCTCCGATCCTGTACACCGTGCCGCTGCAGCTGTTGAGTTATCACGTGGCGGTACTCAAGGGCACGGACGTCGACCAGCCGCGTAACCTGGCCAAGTCGGTGACGGTGGAATGAAACTAGCGTGAGTAAACTTACTTTTCTCGTTTCCTGTCGTTAAACTTCGTGATTGAAGTCCGGCAGCAATAAGCTTGGCTTATTGCTGCCTAATTTCAATTAAACGAAGAACGAGAAAAGGACATCGACGTGGGGAAAGGACAGAATCAACGGGGAAGCGCCCTGAAGAAATCAGTGGCGGTCATCGTAGGGTTAGCGCTAATCGCAGGCTTGGGAGCCCCCTACTGGATGGGGCGTCAGATAGAGCAGCAGTACGCCGCTCATCTGCAGCAACTAGAGAACTTCGATTATATCCAGATCGAGAACCTGACTTATGAGCGTGATTGGTTCGAAGCACGAGCCAGTTATGAACTCGTTCTCGAGCCGCAATTTGCCCAGGAATACCAGCAGCTTCTTGCCGCCAACATGGCGCTGGAGTTCGACGGGGAGCCGTTGAGGATCGCCGTCGGGGATCGGATCACTCATGGCCCCTTCATGGGCGCCTTGGCCAGTCTCGAAGGGCGAGTCGAGGCCTCGGGCTGGCTGTTCGAGCAGTTGATCAGGCTGGAAGAGGGCTCAGATCTCTCTCGCTACCAGGCAAGGGTCGGCTTCGACCGGGTGGTACAGGGCGAATGGGAGCCCACGGCGATGGCGCTGGTTGCTGGACCGCTGCTCACCGATGCCGGGCTGGATATCCGCTATGAGGCCGATTATCAAGGTGGTGAATTCCGCTATGACCCGGCCCGTGGCGAGTATCGCAGCACCAATCGCCTGGGACAGGCCCGGCTGGTGGAGCCCACCGCCATCCATACCTTCGAGGGTTCCACCTCGAATCTCGTGGCGTCCTTTCCCCAGGGCATGCTGCGTGAAATCTCGTTTCGGACGCACGATGCTCCGATGCTGACGAAAAGCCGCGATCTGCAGCAGGTGAGTGACTCGCGAGTCGAAGGGCAACGCGTCGAGATCAAGCTGCTCTTCGATGAGCAGGGACGTTTCGAGCACTTCACGACGCACTTCGAGCTAGAGGGCTTCGAATCGGAGGAGCCGGCTCTCTACTTGGCCATGGACGGTATCAGTGCCGATATCGACGCATCCCGCCAGGGCGGTAACAGCTGGTATGGCCAACTGGGTATCAGCCTCGATGGGCTGACGGTTCGCGAGCAGCATTCACCGGGCGTGACGGCGCAAAGCGCCAACTTCCGCCTGGGACTGGCGCCGGAATCCGAGGCGCACTTCCAGGTCGCTCAACTGTGGTCGGCCAGCGATCTGCGAATCCAGGGCATGGAGGAGCCGGTCGCGTTTCATGTCGAGTCGAGCTATGGGCAGCTGCCGCGTACGGAATACGACACCCTGTGGAGCCTGATTTACGAAGCCATCGATGTCTTCCAACTGGACGACCCTGAGGTCGTGCTACCCGTTTTCGAGCGCATGGAACACGTCGGAGAGACATTGGTATCAGGCCGCTCTGTTTTCAGCTTCAAGCCGGTGTCGTTCAGTATCGGTGAAGCGAGGGCGGACCTGGAGCTGGAAGCCGACCTCGGCTTCGAGGATTTTGGCACCTTCGACGAGCACCTGTTGCTGGCCCCTGAAAACCGCTTGGACCTGAATGTGAATGCTCCAGCGGTGCTGCTGCACAAAGTTGCCCGGGAGTCGCTGCGTCAGCAATACAGCGGGATGGTTTCGGGCAACGAACTCGATGCGATGGCCAAGGAGCTGGTCGCCGAAAGCTTGCAGCCGATGCTGGAGCTTGGCGTCGTGCGTCGCGACAAGGAGGATCGTTACTCCTTGCACCTGTTGCTTCAGGACGGCCAGTTGCTGATGAACGACGAACCCGGCGATTGGCTGCTGGGGCAGTTCTGAATCCTCAACCCTGTCGCACCGGGGTGGGGCGCTCAGCGCTCCACCCAGCCACGGCGAATCAGCGGGGCGAACAGCAGGTGATAGAGCCGCATGGCCACATGATGGTAGAGCGGCAGGATCAGCCAGGCGCGGCTAGCGCCGACCAGCGTGGCCATGCTTGCGGCTAGCAGCAGGGCACCGAGCATGTCCTGGGGGAAATGCACGCCGAGGAAGATCCGCGCCCAGGCAACCGGAATCGCCAACAGCAGCAGGTAGCGCCCGATGCGTCGGGTGCCGGCATGCAGCAGCAGGCTGAAGGCCATGGTCAGCATGATCGTGGCATGATTGCTGGGAAAGGCCGGGGTAGGCTCGTGTTCCAGGAACGTCTGGCCAAGCGGAATCATGAACGGCCGCGGGCTGGGCCAGAGCTGCCCGATCAGCCAGCTCGCCGTCAGGGCGAGCAGGGTGGCTACGAAGGCCTCGAGTAGGGGACGTTTCAGGCGATCGCTGCCGCGTAGCCAGCCGATGACCAGCAGGGCCGGCACCAGCCAGATCAGGTAAACGGCGAAGACCTCCGCCAGCAGCAGCAGGCGAGGGTCGCTGTCGGGCGCAGCGTTGAGCTGGGCAAACAGGGCAAGATTGAGCGTCGTTTCCATGGACGTTGGCGCAGCGGTAGCGCTTCTTCCTTGAGCAGCATGGGCGAGCCGCTCATGCTGCCACTCGCCGCGCGCCGTTTCCGATTATTTTTGTTACAGGAGCATGACAAGGTTGTCCGGACTGTATCTGGGTTTGCCCATGTGGGCCAACTCCGAGTGGTGTGGCTCCCTTTACCCGCCCTACGCCGGTCAAGAGAGCTGGCTGGCTGACTATGCCCGGGTCTTCTCCGCAGTGGAAGGCAATACGACCTTCTACAGCGGCGCGCCCAGGGCGGAGACGGTGGCAGGCTGGTCGCGCCAAGCCCCTGCCCATTTCCGCTTCTGCTTCAAGTTGCCGGCGACCCTGACCCATGAACAGCGGCTGCAGGGCATCGAAGCGGGTTTCGATGTCTTTCTCGACGCGCTCGCCCCGCTGCGCGATCGCCTGGGCCCGCTACTCGTTCAGCTGCCGCGGGATTTCGGCTTTGCAGAACTGCCCCGTCTCGAGGCGCTGCTCGCACGCTGGCCGACCGACCTTCCCTGTGCCGTAGAGGTTCGTCATCCCGAGTTTTTCCACAAGGGGGCGGCAGAAGTTGCCTTGAACCGCCTGTTGATAACTCACGGCGCCAACCGCGCCATGCTCGACGTCCGCGCCCTGTTCTCGACTCCGGCGGAGGGTAGCCCGGCCCTGGCCCACGCGCAAAATGAAAAGCCAAGATGCCCATTACACGTGCTTTCCACGGGAGAGCAGCCGCTGATTCGCTTCATCGGGCATCTTGACGAGGCCATCAACTGGCATTATTTCCAGCCTTGGGTAAACCAGATCAGGCTGTGGATAAAACAGGGGAAAACCCCTTTTTTGTTTGTGCATACCGCCAACAACCGTCAGGCGCCGCAGTTGGCCAGGCGGCTTTATCAAGCCTTTGCCGACGATGCCGGCCTACTGCCGCTGGGTGACTTCGCCGGGGAACGGCAAACGAGCCTGTTTTGACCCTATCGTTGCTGGCGTTCGAGCGTATGATCGGATAGATTTGCCGGCATTCGAGCCAAAAACCTAGCTATCTGCTGTGTTTTTGCGCTTGAGAAAGATCAACGACCAGACACACAACAATAGGTGAACCATGTCTAAACTCGTACATGCACAATGGTCATCGAAGATGACTTTCGTGCTCGCGGCTGCTGGCTCGGCCGTGGGGCTCGGCAATATCTGGAAGTTTCCCTATATGGTGGGCGAGAGCGGAGGGGCGGCTTTTGTCCTGGTCTATCTGCTTTGCATCGCCGTCATCGGTTTGCCGATCCTGGTAGCAGAGTGGCTGATCGGTCGGCGCGGTCAGGAAAATCCGATCAATGCCATGTCTGAACTCGCGCGCCGGGGCGGACACTTGCCGGCCTGGGTGCTGGTCGGTGTCAGCGGCGTTCTCGGCGCCTTTCTGATCCTCTCCTTTTACAGCGTTATCGGTGGCTGGTCGCTCTCCTACACGCTGGGTTCGATTACCGGTACATTCCGCGGTCAGAACGCTGAAGAAGTCGGTGGCGTCTTCACCGGGATGCTGGCCAGCCCTGGTGCGCTGCTGCTATGGCACACCCTCTTCATGGTGCTGGTCATCGGCATCGTGGCACGCGGCGTGACCAAGGGGCTCGAAGGTGCAGTACGCACCATGATGCCGGCGCTGGTGATCCTGATGCTGGTTCTGGTGGGCTACGGCATGACGACAGGTCACTTCGGTGAGGCGCTCTCCTTCATGTTCCGACCCGACTGGGGCGCCATCAACGGCGAGGTGGTGCTGGCTGCCATGGGGCAAGCCTTCTTCACCCTGTCGCTGGGCATGGGCATCATGATGGCCTACGGCTCCTACCTGGGAGAGGAGGTCAACCTGCTGGGTACCGCCCGGACGGTCATTCTTCTCGATACCGGCATCGCCTTGCTGGCGGGCCTGGCGATCTTCCCCATCGTCTTCGCCAATGGACTGGACCTCGCTTCCGGTCCGGGGCTGATCTTCGTCACGCTGCCGCTGGCCTTCGGCAACATGGCCGGCGGTACCTTGCTCGGCCTGGCTTTCTTTTTGCTGCTGACCTTCGCGGCGCTGACCTCGGCGATCTCGCTGCTGGAACCGGTGGTGGAGTTCGTCGAGGAGCGCACGCCGCTCTCGCGCGTCGTGGCGACCCTGATCAGCGGGGTGGCGGTATGGATACTGGGTATCCTCGCCCTGCTCTCGTTCAATATGCTGGGAGATGTCCTGATTCTGGGGCTCAACATCTTCGACCTGCTGGATACCTTCACCAGCAAGATCCTGCTGCCCCTGACAGGCCTCGGCGCGATCCTGTTCGTTGCCTGGTGCCTGGACCGCAAAAGCGTGGCCGCCGAACTCAATCTCTCCGGTGCCAGCGAGTCGCTGTGGCTCGTGGTGGCACGCTACGTGGCGCCGCTGGGCGTGATCGCGGTGTTCATTCACTCTCTGCTGGGGTGACGCTGCTGGGGTGACGACACCCCCAAGCCCCGCCGGGCGGGGCTTGAGTTGCCTGCCTTAACGGCCGCCTCTGGGCGGCCGTTTCAGTGTTTCTCTTCGTCGGCCAGTTCGGCGATGTCGCGCTCCAACTGCTTGAACTCCTGATGCAGCTCGATACCGCGTCGGGCGCGCAGGTTGCGCTGGGCGGCGCTGCGGGAGCGTTTTTCGTGTTCGGCCACGTTGATGCTCATGAAGATGTCGAGAAGTTCGTTCTTGACGGAAGTGACCCGTTCGACCTTACTCATGATCGACTCTCCCTTCTTCTTCTGTGTCTTATCTTCTCTCGTGCAGCAAGACCAAATCACAGCATCTTTACTATACCCTACTTGACAGTTTCATGACGAAGTGGGCCATTTCACGCTTTCACGGAAATTCCCCCAAGCGAGTCGGATCAGGCATACTGAGTCCCTGCGTTCGTCTACCAAGGAGTTCCGCGTGAGCCGCGCCCTGTTCGATGAAATGAGACGCCGCATGGAGCATTTCCGCCGCTCCGAGCAGAAAGTGGCGCGCTTCGTGCTGCGTAACCCCGATGAAGTCATCCACATGCGCATTGTCGACCTGGCCACCGAGGCCAAGGTGAGCGAACCGACCGTGGTGCGTTTCTGTCGGGCGCTGGGCTGCAACGGCTTCCAGGA
Organism: Billgrantia sp. C5P2; assembly: GCF_051062895.2. Lineage (NCBI taxonomy): Bacteria > Pseudomonadati > Pseudomonadota > Gammaproteobacteria > Oceanospirillales > Halomonadaceae > Billgrantia > Billgrantia sp. C5P2. The sequence continues at coordinate 4,711,754 of NZ_CM128542.1, read as the reverse complement.
TTTCAAGCTCAAACTGGCGCAGATGCTGGCATCGGGTAGCCAGTTCGCTCAGTTCACAATGAACGACGACGACTCGGTCGCCGAGTTCTCGCAGAGCATCTTCGACTCTACCGTGGGCACACTGCTGTCGGTGCGCGATCGTCTCGACAACGATGCCATGAGTCGGGCGATCCAGTCCCTGGCCATGGCCAACCGGGTCGAGTTCTACGGCTTCGGCGCCTCCGGTGCGGTGGCTTTTGACGCCCAGCACAAGTTCTTCCGCCTGCAGATATCCACCGCCGCTTATGCCGACCCCCACATGCAGAACATGTCGGCGGTGACGCTCAAGGAGGGTGACGTGGTGGTGGCGATCTCCCAGACCGGCCGCACCCGCGCCCTGGTGGCCAGCGTGCGACTGGCCCGCGAGGCGGGTGCCACGGTGATCGGCCTGTGCCCCAGCGGCTCGCCATTGGCCGAAGAGGTGACCCTGCCGCTCTATATCGACGTGCACGAGGACACCGAGATCTATACACCGATGAGCTCGCGTATCGCCCACCTTGTATTGGTCGACGTGCTCGCCGTGGGCGTGGCCAAGACCCGCGGGCCGAGGCTCGCCGAGCAGCTCAAGGCGGTGAAGAAGAGCCTGACGCCGCTGAGGTTTCCGGAGCAGGAAGGGAAGCCCTAGCAGCCTGAACACGCGGCTTTTCCGGGGGCAGGTCAAGGCGGAGGCGCTGTGAACCCGTCCCTGGGCGCTACCTCCTTCATCCCTGAAGGATGACCTCCGCTTCGATCTGTCCCCGGCGCCGTTCGCCTCGAGAGCGGGGCGGGCGCGGTGCAAATGTAGCGACCTTGGCGAGGACGCTGACGTCAACGCAGCCGCGCGCGGAAATCGACAGGAATGTCGATTTAGCGTCGGCAAGAGGGACCTTGTTCCGACGCGACGCGCAGGCGGCCAGTGCCGCGTCAGGGTTTCTTCCGAGTGTGTCGCGAATCGTACCGCGCCTGCCAACTCCAGGCCTCATGGGGTTCAATATGCTAAGCTGGGCGATCAATTTTCCAGCGGCAGACCCCTTCCATGGATGACGTCACGGCGATTCTCGATCAGTTGAATCCGGCTCAGCGCGAGGCGGTGAGCGCGCCCCAGGGCAACATGCTGGTGCTGGCCGGTGCCGGCTCTGGCAAGACCCGGGTGCTGGTGCATCGCATCGCCTGGCTGATGCAGGCCGAGGGCTTGTCGCCCTATGCCGTGCTGGCCGTGACCTTCACCAACAAGGCCGCGCGCGAGATGCGCACGCGCCTCGAAGCGCTGCTGGGCCTGTCGCTGCGTAACGTCTGGGTCGGCACCTTCCACTCGATTTCCCACCGCCTGTTGCGCACCCACTGGCAGGATGCGCGGCTGCCGCAGCACTTCCAGATCATCGACTCCGACGACCAGCTGCGTCTGGTCAAGCGCCTGCTCAAGGAGCATCGGGTCGACGACGAGCGCTTCCCGCCGCGCCAGGTGCAGTACTTCATCTCCGGCTGCAAGGAGGAGGGGCTGCGCCCGCATCAGGTCGACGTACACGGCGACGCCTACATGGCCCAGATGGTCGAGCTCTACGAGCGCTATCAGCTCACCTGCGAGCGCGGCGGCCTGGTCGACTTCGGCGAACTGCTGCTGCGAAGCCTGGAACTGCTGCGCGACACCCCGGCGCTGCTGGCCCACTACCAGGAGCGCTTCGCCCACGTGCTGGTCGACGAGTTCCAGGATACCAATACCCTGCAGTACGCCTGGCTCAAGCTGCTCACCGGTATGAAGACGCCGATGACCGTGGTCGGCGACGACGACCAGTCGATCTACGGCTGGCGCGGGGCGCGGATCGAGAACATCCGCCGCTTCGAGCGGGAGTTCACCGAGACGAAGACGGTGCGGCTGGAGCAGAACTACCGCTCCACCAGCGCCATTCTCGATGCCGCCAATGCGTTGATCAGCCACAACGCCGAGCGCATGGGCAAGGAGCTGTGGACGGCCGGCGCCCGCGGCGAGCCGATCTCGGTATATGCCGGCTTCAACGACCTCGACGAAGCGCGTTTCATCGTCGATACCATCAAGGAGAAGGTCGACGAGGGCTATCGCCGTCGCGACGTGGCCATCCTCTACCGCTCCAACGCCCAGTCCCGGGTGCTCGAGGAGATCCTGATCCGCCAGGGTATGCCCTATCGCATCTATGGCGGCCAACGCTTCTACGAACGCCTGGAGATCAAGAACGCCCTGGCCTACCTGCGGCTGCTGCTCAACCGCGACGACGATGCTTCGCTCGAGCGCATCGTCAACGTGCCGCCCCGCGGCATCGGTACCCGCACCGTGGAGCAACTGCGCGAGCGCGCTCGGCTGGCCGAGGTGTCGCTGTGGCAGGCGCTGCACGACGGCCTCGCCGACGGTTCGCTGAAGGGGCGTGCCGGCGCGTCGCTGCAGGCCTTCGCCGATATGATCGAGCGGCTCGACAACGACACCGCTGGCATGGCACTGCACGAGATCATCGCGCATGTGAACGAGATATCGGGGCTCATCGAGCATCACCAGAACGAGAAGGGCGAGAAGGGCCAGGCCCGGGTCGAAAACCTGGAAGAGCTGATCAACGCCGCCCGGGCCTTTACCCAGGGCGAGTCCTTCGACCCGCCCGAAGCCGGGGAGGGGGGCGTGGCGCTCGAGGCCTTCCTGGCCGAGGCGGCACTCAACGCCGGCGATCACGAGGCCGACGAGTTCGAGGACAGCGTACAGCTGATGACGCTGCACTCGGCGAAAGGGCTGGAGTTTCCGGTGGTCTTCATCGCCGGAGTCGAGGAGGGGCTGTTCCCGCACAAGATGTCGCTGGAAGAGCCCGGACGCCTCGAGGAGGAGCGTCGCCTGTGCTACGTCGGCCTGACCCGGGCCATGCGCAAGCTCTATCTCACTTACGCCGAGATTCGCCGGCTGCACGGCAAGGAGACCTTCCAGCGGCCGTCGCGTTTCCTGCGCGAGATCCCCGCCGAGTACCTGGAGGAGGTGCGCCTGCGCGGCCAGATCTCGCGGCCGGTGACGGCCACGCGCCCGGCGGTGGGGCTATCGCGGCAGACCTCGGTAGACCCTGGCGGCGACTTGCCCAGCCTGAGCCTCGGCCAGCGGGTGCAGCATCCGGTCTTCGGCGAGGGGGTCATCCTCAATGCCGAGGGTGAGGGTGCGCGTGCCCGGGTGCAGGTCAGCTTCGAGGGGGAGGGCGACAAGTGGCTGGTGTTGGGATTCGCCAAGCTCACCCCTTTGTAGAGGTAAATCAGCGTATCCATGGGTACGTTGACGTCTACGTCAAAAGGCGCGCTTGCTGCCCAAATTGGCATTAAGCATACTCACAGGCGGACATATCGCGCTTGATTAGACGCGACTCAGAATAACCACAGGAGTCATGCTCGCCATGCAACGCCGCAAATTCCTCAAGACCGCCGGTCTCGGCGCCGCCGGTGTCGTCGCCGCGCCATTCGTTTCCACCGCCAAGGCGCAGGAAACCATCACCTGGGACATGGTCACTTCCTGGCCGACCAATTTCCCGGCGCTGGGCACCGGCGCCAACGAGTTTGCCCAGCGCATCGAACGGCTCTCCAACGGCCGCATGCGCATTCGCGTCCACGGTGCCGGCGAGCTGGTGCCGCCACTGGAAGTCTTCGATGCCGTTGCCGCAGGCACCGCCGAGATGGGCCACTCCGCGGCCTACTACTGGCGTGGCAAGGTTGCTGCCTCGCAGTTCTTTACTGCCGTGCCGTTCGGCATGAACACCACCGAAACCAACGCCTGGCTCTACCACGGCGGAGGTCAGGAGCTGTGGGACGAGGTCTACGGCAAGCACAACCTCAAGCCGTTCGCCGTCGGCAACACCGGCGCCCAGATGGCCGGCTGGTTCAAGAAGGAGATCAATTCGCTCGAGGACATGCAGGGGCTCAAGCTGCGCCTGCCGGGCCTGGCCGGCGAGGCCATGAACGGCATCGGCGTGACCACGGTGAACATGCCGGGCGGCGAGATCTTCACCTCGATGCAGACCGGGGTACTCGACGCCGCGGACTGGGTCGGCCCCTACAACGACATGGCCTTCGGTCTGCACCAGGTAGCCGATTACTACTACACCTCGGCCTGGAACGAGCCTTCTGCAGTACTCGAGGGCACCGTCAACCTGGATGCATGGAATGAACTACCCGACGATCTCAAGGCGGTGGTGACCGAGGCGGCCCGCGCCTCCAACCTGGCGATGATCAGCGAGTTCGCCTATCGCAACGCTCAGGCGCTCGCCACCCTGGTGGAGGAGCATGGCGTGCAGCTGCGCAGCTTCCCGGAGGATGTCATGCAGGCGCTCTACGAGTCCTCGCAGCGCGCCATCCAGGAACAGGTGGAGAGCGATCCCGATTCGGCCAAGGTCTACGAGTCCTACCAGGCCTTCCAGAAGCTGGTGCGCAACTTCAGCGACGTGGGCGAGTATCACTACCTCAAGACTCGCGAGAACGTCGGCGTCTGATCGTTCAGGCGACGAACTCGACAGGGGCGCCAGACGGCGCCCCTGTCGTTTTTGGGTGTACGGCCCTCAGCCGGCCTGGCGCACGGCGCGAATGCGTCCCTTGTCGTCGAGCGCCACCATCACGAAGCGAGCTTCGGTGACCTTGTGCAATTCGCTGGTCTCACGCTCGTGGGGATGGCGGATCCACACCTCCACGTCGATCTTGATCGAACTGTGGCCGATTTCGCGTACGGCGGTAAAGATGTTGACCATCGAGCCGACGCGCACCGGACACAGGAAGTCCATGGTCTCGATGGCGACGGTCGCGGTGCGGCCATGCGCTTCACGACCTGCCATCAGCTCGGCGGCCTGATCCATGTGGCGTACCAGCCAGCCACCGGGAATGTCGCCGTAGAGGTTGGTATCCTGCCGATTGGCCAGTAACTTGAGTGTCAGTTGTCCCTGGGGGGCGGGGACGTCGTCGAGGTCGGTCATGGAATGTCGTAAGCTCGGCTTGTTGTTGTGGGCGGTGATATTGCATCGCAGCGATCTCAGTGGCCATCTTATACGCCAAGATCGGTGCTCACCAGCGCTGCGACAAGACGCCATGGGCGATGCGTTCATTCCATCGCAACCTTAGACAGCCACAAGGAGACCGGCATGATTCCCTTCGGCAAGACGCATGGCTGGCGCGGACTATGCCACGTCTGCCTCGCTGTGCTGCTGTCACTACCGGTGTCGGTGGCCCAGGCGAGCGAGCCGTCCGTCGGCACCCTGGGGGTGGTGGGCTCCGACACCATGGCGGGGCTGATGTTGCGCTGGGGCGAGCAACTTGGCGAGCGCCACCCGGGTATTCGCGTGCAGCTTCAGGCCAGCGGATCGGCCAGCGCCCCCCCGGCCCTGGCGGCCGGCACCACCCGGCTCGGCCCCATGTCGCGCCCGATGGACGAGGAGGAGCGCCAGGCCTTCATCCAGCGCCACGGCTATGCGCCGGTGGAAGTGGAGGTGGCCCGGGATGCGCTGGCGGTCATCGTCCACCGTCACCATGCACTGGAGTCGCTGCGGCTGGCCGAGGTCGATGCCATCTTCTCGCGCACCCGACGCTGCGGTGGTGAGCGCGACATCTCCCGCTGGGAGCAGCTTTCCATCGATGGCCGGGCCGGACGAATCGAACTGCACGGGCGTAACCCGGCATCGGGCAGCTATGGCCTGTTTCGACAGCGTGCTCTGTGCGGGGGTGAATACCGCCAACGTCTCAATGAACATCCCGGATCGGCCGCCGTGGTAGCGGCAGTGACCGAGAGTCGCGAGGCGATCGGCTATGTTGGCCTCAACCATCTGACACCCGGGGTGAAGCCCTTGGCCCTGGAAGATGCCGAGGGCACGCTGCGACTCCCCGACGCCGAGCAGGTTCGCCGCGGCGACTATCCGCTGAGCCGGGCGCTCTACCTCTATGCCAACCTGCCGCCCGGAGAGGCGCTTTCGGGGCCGGAGCGGGCGTTGCTGGAGCTCATTCTCTCGCCGGAGGGCCAGCAGACGGTGTCGGAGCTGGGCTTCGTGGCGCTGTCTGATGCGGCATTGGCGTTCCAGCGTGAGCGGCTGGGGCTGGACACCTTGCTGCCGTGACGCTGTCATCCAACTGTCATCAAGCCGTTATAGGCTGCCGATCATGATAGAACCCTCTCCCGCTCTCTCCACCTCACGGCCCCTGTGGCGCCGTCAGCGCGATCGGCTGGCTACCGTCCTGATCACGGCCGGAGGCATCGGGGTGATCGTGGCAGTGCTGGCCATCGGTGTGTTCCTGGTGATGGAGGTCATGCCGGCACTGCTGGGGGGTGCCCTCGATTCGGCGCGCATCCGCATGACGCTGACGCCCATGGCCTGGGGTACGCTGAAGGCGGCCTTCTGGGCGATGGCCTTCGCCGTTCCCCTGGCACTGGCTGCGGCGGTTCATTCGGCGCTGTTCATGTCGCAGCGGCTGCGCAGCCGCATGAAACCTACCCTGGAGATGATGGAGGCGCTCCCCGGGGTGGTGATCGGTTTCGTCGCCGGCCTGGTTCTGGCCCCCTGGGTGGAGCGTCACCTGACGGGTTCGCTGGCGCTATTGCTGGTGTTGCCGCTGAGCGTGCTGCTGGCTGCCGCGGTGTGGCGGCGTCTGCCTTCGGCAGGGCGCCGACGGCTGTCGCTGGCCCGGGCCGGGCTGTGGCTGGTGCCTTGGTTGGCGCTACTGGCATCGTTCACCCTGGTGCTCTCGCCCTGGGTCGAGTCGCTGCTGTTCGGCGGCGATCTGCGCGGCTGGCTGGATGCCGAGCTGGGGCTCGACTACGCCACGCGCAACGCCATGATCGTGGGTCTGGCGATGGGGTTCGCCGTGATGCCGAGCGTCTACGCTCTGGCCGAAGATGCGCTCTCAGGCGTGCCGGGTCGGCTCGGCGAGGGAGCGCACGCGCTGGGTGCGACGCGCTGGCAGACCCTGTGGCGGGTGGTGCTGCCGGCAGCATCGCCGGGTATCTTCGCCGCGGTGATGATCGGCACCGGCCGCGCCGTGGGCGAGACCATGATCGTGCTGATGGCCAGTGGCAACACCGCCTTGATGAGCCTCAGCCCCTTCGAGGGTATGCGGACCATGGCAGCGGGCATCGCCGTCGAGCTGCCCGAGGCGGTGCCCGGCAGCGAGGCCTACCTGCTGCTGCTGCTGGCGGCGCTGCTGCTGTTCCTGTTCACCTTTCTGGTCAATACCCTGGCCGAGGTGGTGAGGGGCCGATTGCGGCGTCGCTACCGCTGGCTCGGTGGTTCGGCATGAGGGCGCCCGCGTGAGGCTCGGCAAGCGTCGCCTGCCACGTTCGGAAGGTCCCTGGGCCTGGCTCGCCGCCGGTAGCGTGGCGCTATCGCTGTTGATGTTGGGTGGGCTGCTGCTGTTCATCGCCGTGCGCGGACTGGCTCACTTCTGGCCGGCAGCGGTGGTGCAGATCGAAATGGAGGATGGCCGGGTACTGGCTGGCCGCGCGGTGCGCGAGCTGCCGCTGGAGCAAGGGCAAGGGCGCGAACGGCTCTATTTCACCGGTAACCGGGATCTCGACGGCCATGTCTGGCATTGGTTGTCGGTAAACGGTATTGCCGCGACCGAGCGGCCTGAGGAGCTGACGGTACTGGAGCGCCGACGCCACGGTCAGTTCATCGGCCGACTGGTCGCCGTGGGAGACGTCGGAGCGACACCAGGCCATGAGCCCCAACAGGCCGTCTGGGCCAGACTCCAGGCCAGCCTGGCGGCGCTGGAGCGGCTGCGCGTCGAGCGCGAACGGTTGCGTCAGGAAGTGCTCAGGCCGTTGATCCGCCAGCTCGACGCCGACCCGGGTGATATCGACGCCCAACGGGCGCTGGCCGAGGCCAACGCCCGAGTGCACGAGCTACAGGAGGCGATGCGCGGAGAAGTGGTGTTGCTGGAGAGCGCTGACGGGCGGCGCTTGCGCCAGCCCCTCGACGAGGTACTGCGCGCCTGGCAGCCCAACGCCATGTCGCTGCCGCAGAAGCTGGCCGCCTGGGCAGGCGGCGTATGGCGCTTCCTGGCCGAGGGCCCGCGTGACGGCAACGCGGCCGGCGGCGTATGGCCGGCAATCTTCGGTACCGTGCTGATGGTGATGTTGATGTCATTGTTGGTCACGCCCTTCGGGGTGCTGGCGGCGGTCTACCTCAACGAGGTGGCGCATCAGGGCAGGATGACGAATCTGGTACGCATTGCCGTGCGCAACCTGGCGGGGGTGCCGTCGATCGTTTATGGCGTGTTCGGCCTCGGGGTGTTCGTCTACGGTATCGGCGGCTCACTGGACGAGTGGTTCTTCAGCGATGCTCTGCCTTCTCCCACTTTCGGCACCGGGGGGCTGCTGTGGGCATCTCTGACGCTGGCGCTGCTGACGCTGCCGGTGGTGATCGTGGCCACCGAGGAGGGCCTGGCGCGGATCCCCGTCGAGCAGCGCGAAGGTGCCCTGGCGCTGGGTGCCACCCGATTCGAGACATTGGCTCGGGTGGTGCTGCCGATGGCGGTGCCGGCCATGCTGACGGGGGTGATCCTGGCGGTGGCCCGGGCCGCCGGCGAGGTGGCGCCGCTGCTGCTGGTCGGCGTGGCCAAGCTGGCGCCCCAGGTGCCGGTGGATGGCGTGTTCCCTTTCCTCCATCTTGAGCGCAAGTTCATGCATCTGGGCTATCACATCTACGATACGGCGTTTCACGGCAGCGACGTGCAGGCAGCCATGCCGCTGGTATACGCCACGGCGCTGCTCCTGGTGCTGGTCATCGTGGTGCTTAATCTGACTGCCATCTTTCTGCGGCACTATTTTCGCGTGCGTCACGGTGTGCAGCCGCGTCCCTGAGGAGGTAACACCCACCGATGACCTTGCCGTCCCGCTTCCAACCCGCCCCGGGTTCGATCATCGATTTCCCCCCCGAGGCCAGCTGTTTCCAGATCGAGGGTCTGGGCCTGGCCTATGGCGGCAAGCCTGCGCTGCGGGGGGTCTCGCTGCGGGTGCCTCGGCACCGGGTCACGGCCTTCATCGGCCCGTCGGGGTGTGGCAAGTCGACCCTGCTGCGTGCGCTCAACCGCCTGCACGACCTCAACGAGGAGGTAAGCCACGAGGGCAGGATTCTGCTCGAAGGCGAGGACATCCATGCGCCAGAGGTGGCCGTGGACGAACTGCGTCGACGCGTCGGCATGGTGTTCCAGGTGCCCAACCCGTTCCCCATGTCGATCTACGAGAACGTGGCCTTCGGCCTGCGTCTGCAAGGCGGGCTGACGCGACGGCGCATGGACGATATCGTCGAGTGGGCGCTGCATGCCGCGGCGCTGTGGGACGAGGTGAAGGATCGCCTGCGCGCCTCGGCCTGGTCGCTCTCCGGCGGCCAGCAGCAGCGCCTGGTGATTGCCCGCTCGTTGGCGGTGCGCCCCGAGGTGCTGCTGCTCGATGAGCCGGCTTCGGCGCTGGACCCGATCTCGACGCTGAAGATCGAGGAGCTGATTCGCAGCCTGAAGTCGCAGCTGACGCTGATACTCGTGACCCACAACATGCAGCAGGCGGCGCGGGTCTCCGACTACACCGCCTTCCTGCAGGACGGCGAACTGGTGGAGTACGCCCCCACCGACACCCTGTTCACCAACCCCAGCCTGCGTCGTACCGAAAACTACATCACCGGCCGCATGGCCTGACCGAGGCCGCCCGAGGAGCGAACGATGGACATTACCAGCGATACCCACAGCCAGCACATCTCCCGTCAGTTCAACCAGGAGCTGGAAGCGCTCAAGACCCACCTGATGACCATGGGTGGGCTGGTCGAGCAGCAGGTCCAGGAGGCGATCCAGGCACTGCTCGAGGGCGACAGTCGCCTGGCCGAGAAGGTGCGCGACCGAGATCGCGACGTCAACGCCATGCAGCTCAAGATCGACGACGAGTGCACTCGCGTGCTGGCGCGGCGCCAGCCAGCGGCCTCCGACCTGCGCCTGGTGCTGGCGGTGATTCGTGCCACCGCCGACCTGGAGCGGATCGGCGACGAGGCGAGCAAGATCGCACGCAACGCCCTGACCCTGATCGACGGCGGCAACAATGTGCGCGGCCTGGTCGAAGTACGCCATATCAGCGAGCACGTGCGGCGCATGCTGCGCGATGCGCTGACCGCCTTCGCCCGCTTCGACACCGAGCTGGCCCTGCAGGTGGTGCACGAGGACGAATCGGTGGACGACGAGTACGGCAGCGCCATGCGCTCGCTGATGACCTTCATGATGGAGGACAGTCGAGCCATCGGCCCGGTGCTCAACGTGATGTGGATCTTGCGCGCACTGGAGCGGGTCGGCGATCATGCCGACAATCTCGCCGAATACGTCATCTACCTGGTCAAGGGGCTCGACATCCGTCACATGGACCCGGCCCAGATCGACGAGGACGCCCTGACGCGCAAGGAATAACCCACGCAGAGGACCCCGATGCTGAACGCCTTGACGGCACTCAACCGCGGCACGCGGCTGGTCTACGGCCGCGGCCTGCGCCGCTACGTCTACGCCCCGATCGCCGTCAACCTGGCGGTCTATTCGACCATGCTCTACTACGTGGTCAGCCACTTCGGCGGCTGGTTGGATAGCTGGATGGCCATGGTGCCGGCCTGGCTCGGCTGGCTGGAGTGGCTGATCTGGCCGCTGTTCGTGGCGAGCCTGGTGCTGATCGTGTTCTTCACCTTCACCCTGGTGACCCACCTGATTGCCGCGCCCTTCTACGGCTTCCTGGCGGCCAAGGTGGAGGTGCAGGCCACCGGCCGGCCGCCGCTGGACGACCGCGGCCTGGCCCGCACCGCGGTGGATGCGATGGGGCGCGAACTGGTCAAGCTCGGCTACATCCTGCCGCGGGCGCTGGCGCTGTTCGTCATCAGTTGGATACCCGCGCTCAATGTCGTCGCCCCCTTCCTGTGGGCACTGTTCTCGGCCTGGATCATGGCGATCACCTACCTCGACTACCCCATGGACAACAACAAGGTTAGCTTCGCCGATATGCGCCGTCGGCTCTCCTCGCACGCCTGGCAGACCCTCACCTTCGGCGGCTGGGTGACGTTGATCACCTGGATCCCGCTGGCCAACCTGTTCCTGCTGCCCGGCGCCGTTGCCGGCGCCGTGCTGATGTGGGACCGCCACTATCGCGGCGAGCGTGACGACTCCCTGCCGCGCACGCTTCTTTAGGAAACGGTTGGTTTTCATCAGGCAATTATTTGCCCAGCAGGCAATTTCTTGCCTGGCTTGGGCAATATCTTACCCAATTAAAGTTAATTTTAAGGATCAGTAAAATTATATTTCACTGATTCAAGGTCAATTTCTAGGAATTTGGCGCATTACTTGCCTTCGTTGGTCTATCCATCGGGATATTCGTTAATCCCGTAAGGAGCAGCTCAATACTGCTTCATGTTTACCAAATCGAAGGCCAGACTCAGGGCAACCTTATCGACGGCGCCACTCCCGATTCGAGGCGCCTGCAGGATCGGCCCTAGTCCCGGCCGTCACTTAAGAGGACGATGGATGGGACGCAAACTCGTACTCGTAGGCGACATTGGCACCGACCATGACGGTTTCCCGCCGACACCGGTCACGGCCGGCAGCCCGACCGTGCTGATCGACGGTAAGCCGGTGGCGAGATTGGGCGACCCTCTGGCGCCACACGACAAGCCCAAGCATCCCTCTCATCCGCGTGTCATTGCCGAAGGCTCGGGTACCATTCTGATCGACGGCAAACCGGCGGCACTCACCGGTCACGCAGTGAGCTGTGGTGGCGTGGTGATAGGTGGGGCCAGCGCAGTAGGCGGTGAGTCGGGGGCTGATTCGTACTTTTTCTCGGCGACAGCACGGGTCTCTACCGCTGCACAAGCTTCTGTTTCTCCGTCCGCTGAAACGCAGCCAGCAGGCCTTGCCATGAGCGGGGCCGGAAAGCAGTGGTTGAAGGATGTCGAGCAGCTTCATTTAGTGCCTTATGATGATCAGACCGGGCGTGAGATTACTTCGTGGGTAGAAGGGGCAACGATTGGATATGGCCATCTTATTTACGAGCCTGAGTGGCCCTTATATCAAGAGGGGATAGATCACGAGCAGGCCGAGCGCCTCTTCGAAGAAGATCTGGCTCCTTTCGTGCAGGCAGTGAATCGAGCAATTGAGACACCATTGATGCAGCACCAATTCGATGCTGCCGTCATGCTGGCGTACAATATTGGTGTAGGTGCATTCACATCGTCATCGGCAGTCAAATTGATCAATGATCCTGAGGCGGTAACACCATATCCCACTCTCGAAGAAGCCTGGAAAGCTTGGAATAAATCCCAGGGCGTGCTCAATCGTGGCCTGATAAATCGCCGTGCTGCCGAGTGGGAAATGTACACAAAAGGAGTTTACGAAAGATGGTGAGGCGATGCCTTTTGTTTGTTCTATCAGGATATTTATTCGCTTCCTCGGCGGCAGCCTTCGCAGGCTGTTCTTGCCCAAGCTGGCGGGAAGTGAGTGGCGAATACAATACCGTTGAGGTCATCCCTTATCGGGGAGGTCAGACTCCCCGTGCCGAGGCCATGGCGAAAATAGAAGCGAGGATCTTGGTATCCGAAAGCCAGTTCGCTCTTTGGAATGATGAGCGCTATAGCGAGCCTGTCTATGAGGTGAACTGCTATCCCACCTCGCAGGAAGAGGGGGAGGTTCAAGCGCCAACAGAAAGAAGGGGGGATTTTTATGGGTTTGGCATCGATAGAGACGCTATCAAAGTACTTGGTGTCACACCCTCAAGGGAAGAGGGGCCTAGCTATCACTTCGAGGTAGTGGGTGACGAGCTGTGGTTCTTTTTCGATGGTTGGTTCTATAGGGCGAAGCGTATCTCGAGTAAATAAAACTTGAGCTGCCAAGGATGAATCGGTCTCTCCTCAGCGGGGTATGGCCTCAGCGCCGCCAGGCGGGGAACACGCAGCGGAACGGGGCGCCGTTGCCGGCGCCGTGCTGATGTGGGACCGCCACTATCGCGGCGAGCGTGACATCGCCGCGATTTGAGGGGCTGCTAGCCGAGCGTTCTCATGCGCCTCACAGGTGACGCTCCATATCGATGGCGGTCACAGGTACGGCCCGACCGGCGGGAGTCAGCATCAGGCTGGTGACGTAGTAGAGTACGGCACCCAGCAGCGAGCCGGTGAACCAGCCATAGTCGTAGAACCAGTTCATGGTGCCGGTGGCCAGTGACAGCAGGGTCAGCGAGACGGGAACGCCGAAGGCGATGAAGCCGGCCAGGTTGAAGGCGGGATAGGCCCGGCCGTCCTGGTAGAGGCTCGGCACGTCGAGTCGCTGGCGCTTGATCAGGAAATAATCCACCGCCATGACACCCGCGATGGGGCCCAACAGGCTGGAATAGCCGAGCAGCCAGTTCGAGTACATCTGCTCTAGCGAGACGCCGGCGCCGATCACTCCCGCCTTTTGCAGCAGGTCGTAGCCCATCAGAAGCACGCCCACAAGGCCGGTGATCAGCACGCCGCGCGTATGGTCGACCAGCTTGGGGGCCACGTTCTGGAAATCGTTGGTGGGGGAGACGATGTTGGCTGCCGTGTTGGTCGAGATCGTAGCCACGATGATCAGCACCATCGCGATGCCGACCCAGAATGGATTGTCGATCATGCCGATGAGGTTGACCGGGTCAGCTATGGTTCGACCGACCAGAGACTCCGAGGCGGCCGTCATCACCACGCCGAGGGCGGCGAAGAAGAACATGGTCAGGGGCAGCCCCAGCACCTGACCCACGATCTGATCCTTCTGGCTTCTGGCGAAACGACTGAAGTCGGGAATGTTGAGCGACAGCGTGGCCCAGAAGCCCACCATGGCCGTCAGGCCGGCAAGAAAGTAGCCGACGACCGAAGCGCCTTCCGGACGCGAGGGAGGCTGTGCCAGCAGCTCGGTCATCGACATGTGCGGCCAGGCCCAGAACATCAGCCCGATGCCAACCGCCAGCAGCAGGGGAGCGGCCAGTGTCTCCAGCCACTTGATCGATTCCGCCCCGCGGATCACCACGTAGAGGTTCATTGCGCCGAAGACGAAGAAGCCGATGACCTCGCCCACGCCCCCCAGCGCTTGCCAGGGTGGGAAGAGCGCAGCGAGCAGCAGATGGATGGCCAGGCCGCCGAACATGGTCTGGATGCCGAACCAGCCGCAGCCGACCAGGGCGCGAATCAGGCAGGGTACGTTGGAGCCGAGGATGCCGAACGAAGAGCGCAGTACCACCGGGAAGGGGATGCCGAACTTGGTCCCGGGAAAGGCGTTCAGCGTCAGCGGAATCAGCACGATCACGTTGGCAAGCAGTATCGCCAACAGCGCCTCGCCCACGCTGAGCCCGAAATAGGCGGTCAGAACGCCGCCCAGGGTATAGGTGGGCACGCAGATCGACATCCCGACCCAGAGCGCGGCGATGTTCCATTTCGACCAGGTCCTTTCGCTGGCCTTGGTGGGTGCGATGTCGTCATTGAACCGTGGACTGCTGCGTAAGTCGTCGCCTACCTCGAGTTCGATCAGGCCCTTCCTGTCCAACATCCTCGATGACTGGGTCATTGTTGTTCTCCGTCACTCGGTGCATGAGCTCATTGTTGTGTTGGTCTTGCTGGCAAGTAGCAATAACTGTGCCCATTGCCATTCGGTTGGCTGGCTCCCACGCCGAATTGTCCAGCTTGAGGCTTTCTTCGAGTGTTAAGTTTATGTTTTTGAAAGCTGACTCCATAGACAGCAATATATAGAGCGAGGCGGACAAAGAATTCTGAGGAATCATCGACTCCCGTGGAAGCGCCACATGACAGACTAGACACTTTCCAATTTGGTTCAAGATTCCTTAACAGGCTAATTTTAATCACTGTGTTAAAATTATAACATATTGATATTAAAACCAAATATAGAAGTCTGCATGGATTCAGAGTTGGTGCATGCCTCCCCCACTTTGGTGTAAACGACTGATGACGCGATAAATTTGCCTTGTTCTACAAGCGTTTGAGCCGGGCCGTGATGAATTCAACGTTTGCGCCTTGCTATCCCGTGTTAGAGCAACTAATTTCAAAAAGCTGTCTATTGAGTCAGCTTTTTGAAATTGCCCGTGCCCGCGTGGAAGGCGCAGGATGAAAACAATCACAATGAGATCGAACTCCATGCAGAAGATGACGATCGGCCTGATTCAGATGGGCCTCAAGACCAGTACCGATCTGGAACCCTCGGCGATCCGCGATGCCATGAACGAAGCACACCTGCCGCTGATCGAGCAGGCCGCCCAGGCCGGCGTGCAGGTACTCTGCTTTCAGGAAGTGTTCAACCAGCCCTATTTCTGTCCCAGCCAGGACCCGAAGTGGTATGCAGCCGCCGAACGGGTACCGGACGGCCCCACCTGCCGGATGATGCAGAAACTGGCTGCCGAGCATCGCATGGTGATGGTCGTACCGATCTATGAGGAGACCGTGACCGGCATCTACTACAACACCGCTGCCGTGTTCGATGCCGATGGCAGCTACCTGGGCAAGTATCACAAGACCCACATTCCCCAAGTTGCCGGCTTCTGGGAGAAGTACTTCTTCAAGCCGGGCAAGTCGGACTGGCCGGTTTTCGATACCGCCTACGGCAAGATCGGCGTCTACATCTGCTACGACCGTCATTTCCCCGAGGGCTGGCGGGCACTGGCGCTCAACGGTGCCGAAGTGATCTTCAATCCCTCGGCTACCGTGGCCGGGCTCTCCCAGTACCTCTGGGAGCTCGAGCAGCCCGCTTCCGCCGCCGCCAACGGCTGCTTCATCGCCGCCATCAACCGGGTCGGCACCGAGGCGCCGTGGAACATCGGCGAATTCTACGGCAGTTCCTACATCGTCAATCCGCGCGGGCAGATCGAGGCCCAGGCAAGCGACAAGGCGGACGAACTGCTGGTCCATGAGATCGATCTCGCGATGGTGCGTGAGATACGCAACAACTGGCAGTTCTTCCGCGACCGTCGCCCGGAGGCCTATGGGCGTCTCACCGACGGCGAATGAAGACAACAACGAAGGAGAAACGCGACATGAGCCTCTTGATTCGTGGCGGAACCGTGGTCACCCATAGCGATAGCTACCGGGCCGATATCCTGTGTGCCGACGGCAAGATCCAGGCCATCGGCCTTGGGCTCGACGCTCCCGCCGGCGGTGAGGTGATCGACGCCGACGGCATGTATGTCATGCCGGGCGGCATCGATCCGCACACGCACATGCAGTTGCCCTTCATGGGCACCGTCGCCAGCGAGGACTTCTACACCGGCACGGCCGCGGCGCTGGCCGGCGGTACCACCTCGATCATCGATTTCGTGATCCCCAACCCCGGTCAGTCGCTGATGGAGGCGTTCGGCACCTGGCGCGGCTGGGCCGAGAAGGCTGCCGCCGACTACGCCTTCCACGTCGCCATCACCTGGTGGGACGACAGCGTGAGCGAGGAGATGGGCACCCTGGTGCGTGAGCACGGTGTAAACAGCTTCAAGCATTTCATGGCGTACAAGGGCGCCATCATGGCTACCGACGATATCCTGGTGCAGAGCTTTTCGCGCTGCCTGGAGCTTGGCGCGATACCCACGGTGCACGCCGAGAACGGCGAACTGGTCTACCACATGCAGCAGAAGCTGCTGGCCGAGGGGATGACCGGGCCCGAGGCGCACCCGCTGTCGCGGCCGCCACAGGTCGAGGGCGAGGCGGCGAGCCGCGCCATTCGCATCGCCAGTACGCTCGGGGCACCTATCTACCTGGTGCATGTCTCGACCCGCGATGCCGTCGACGAGATCGCCTACGCCCGGCAGCAGGGCCATCCGGTCTATGGCGAATGTCTGACCGGCCACCTGGTGCTCGACGACAGCGTCTACCAGGACACCGACTGGGGGCGCGCCGCGGCCCACGTGATGAGCCCGCCGTTCCGTCCCAAGGGGCATCAGGAGGCGCTATGGCATGGCCTGCAGTCGGGCAATCTGCAGACCACCGCCACCGATCACTGCTGCTTCTGCGCCGAACAGAAGGCCGCCGGGAAGGACGACTTCACCAAGATTCCCAACGGTACCGCTGGCGTCGAGGACCGTATGGCGGTGCTGTGGGAGGAAGGGGTCAACAGCGGCAAGCTGTCGATGCACGACTTCGTGGCGCTGACCTCTACCAACACTGCCCGTATCTTCAACCTCTACCCGCGCAAGGGCTCGATACAGGTCGGTGCCGATGCCGACCTGGTGGTGTGGGATCCCAGCGGCACTCGCACCATCTCGGCTGAGACCCATCACCAGAACGTCGACTTCAATATCTTCGAGGGCAAGACAGTGCGCGGCATACCCCGTCACACCGTGAGCCAGGGCAAGTGGGTATGGCGCGACGGGGAGCTGCGCGCCGAACGCGGTGCCGGCCGTTACCTGGAGCGCCCGGCCTACCCCGGTGTCTTCGACCTGCTCAAGCGTCGCGCCGAACTCCACGCACCGCAGGCGGTAAAGCGCGACTAAGGACTAAGGACGCCGTGACCGGCGGCGCTCAGTCCGGTGACATACAGCCAAGAACAACGAGGTAACGACCGTGACCCACTCCTTGAATCACCTGCCCCGGGTCGGTGAAGACCCGGCCTATGACGCGACCCGGCTCGCCAAGGGCTTCAGTGACCTGCATTCGCCGCTCAGCGAACGCCAGGCGCAGATCGAGAGCCAACGCTGTCTGTACTGCTTCGATGCCCCCTGCATCGAGGCCTGTCCGTCGGACATCGACATCCCGCGCTTCATCCGCCAGATCGGCGAGGGCAACATCAACGGTGCCGCTCACACCATCCTCGAGCAGAACATCCTGGGCGGCAGCTGTGCGCGGGTCTGCCCCACCGAGATCCTCTGCGAGCAGAGCTGCGTGCGCAATCACCACGAAGAGTGCCAGCCGGTGCTGATCGGGCTGCTGCAGCGCTATGCCACTGATCATATGCGCTTCGACGGGCATCCGTTCCGGCGTGCCGCCGACAGCGGCCGCCATGTGGCGGTGGTCGGCGCCGGCCCGGCGGGGCTCTCCTGTGCCCATCGCCTGGCGATGCTCGGGCACCGGGTGACGATCTTCGAGGCCGAGGCGAAGCCCGGCGGGCTCAATGAGTACGGCATCGCCCGCTACAAGATGACCGACGATTTCGCCCGCCGCGAGGTCGAGTTCCTGCTCGGCATCGGTGGCATCGAGATTCGCCATGGCCAGCGGCTGGGGCGCGAGCTGGAGCTTGCGCAGCTGCGAGACGACTTCGATGCGGTCTTCCTCGGCCTGGGGCTCGGCGCCAGCCGCGAGCTGGGCCTGACCGGCGAATCGGCCCCGGGGCTGATGCCTGCCGTCGACTATATTCGCGAGTTGCGTCAGGCCGGCGATCTGGCCGAGCTGCCATTGGCGCGTCGTTGCGTCGTGATCGGCGCCGGCAATACCGCCATCGACATGGCGACCCAGATGGCCCGGCTGGGTGCCGAGGAGGTCACGCTGGTCTATCGGCGGGGCGCCGAGGCGATGTCGGCCACCGGCCACGAGCAGGAGATCGCCAAGGCCAACGGCGTGCGCATGCTGACCTGGGCCAGGCCCTTGGAGGTATTGCTCGATGGCGATGGACGGGTAGCCGGCATGCGCTTCGAGAAGACGCGCGACCAGGCCGGTCGCCTGATGGGCAGCGGTGAAACCTTCGATATCGCTGCCGATGCCATCTTCAAGGCCATCGGCCAGGGCTTCGACGACGCCAGCCTCGGCGACCCGCTGGCGGCGGGCCTGGCTCGCGACGGCGAGCGAATCCAGGTCGGCGACGACTTCCAGACCTCCCTCCCCGGCGTCTATGCCGGTGGCGACTGCATCGCCCCGGGGCAGGATCTCACCGTACAGGCGGTGCAGCACGGCAAGCTTGCCGCACGCGCCATCCACCAGGCCCTGATGATCCAGCAGGAGGCCGCATGAGCGCATTCACCAATGAGTCGAGCCGCGAGCTCGTCAATGGGGTCGACCTCTCCGTCGACTTCGCCGGCATCCGGGCGCCGAATCCCTTCTGGCTGGCGTCTGCCCCGCCTACCGACAAGGCCTACAACGTCGTGCGCGCCTATGAGGCGGGCTGGGGCGGCGTGGTGTGGAAGACCCTCGGTGAGGATCCGCCCGCGGTCAACGTCTCGTCACGCTACTCGGCCCATTTCGGCAAGAACCGCGAGGTGCTCGGCTTCAACAACATCGAGCTGATCACCGACCGCTCGCTTGCCATCAATCTGCGTGAGATCACCGAGGTCAAGAAGGCCTGGCCCGACCGCGCGCTGATCGTGTCGCTCATGGTGCCCTGCGAGGAGGCCGCGTGGCGGCACATCCTGCCGCTAGTCGAGGCCACCGGTGCCGACGGCATCGAGCTCAACCTGGGCTGCCCCCACGGCATGCCGGAGCGCGGCATGGGCGCCGCCGTGGGCCAGAACCCGGACCTGATCGAGAAGGTCACGCGTTGGTGCAAGCAGTACTACTCCAGGCCGGTGATCGTGAAGTTGACTCCCAATATCACCGACATTCGTGCCCCCGCCCAGGCCGCCCTGCGTGGTGGCGCCGATGCGGTATCGTTGATCAACACCATCAACTCCATCACCAGCCTCGACCTGGATGCCATGGTGGCCCGCCCCACCGTCGGTAGCCAGAGCACCCACGGTGGCTACTGCGGCAGCGCAGTCAAGCCCATCGCCATGAACATGGTCGCCGAGATCGCCCGCGACGCGCCCACTCGCAGCCTGCCGATTTCCGGCATCGGGGGGGTGTCCAACTGGCGTGACGCGGCGGAGTTCATCGCGCTGGGTGCCGGCAGCGTGCAGGTGTGCACCGCCGCCATGCTGCATGGCTTTCGCATCGTCGAGGAGATGAAGGACGGCCTGTCGCGCTGGATGGCCGAGAAGGGCTACGACTCGATCGAGGCGTTCTCCGGCCGGGCGGTGGGCAACACTACCGACTGGAAGCACCTCGACATGAACTTCAAGACCATCGCGCATATCGACCAGGACAAGTGCATCCAGTGCGGGCGTTGTTATATCGCCTGTGAGGACACATCGCACCAGTCGATCGCCAAGCTGGTCGATGTCGGCGGTGCGCGGCGCTACGAAGTGATCGAGGAAGAGTGCGTGGGCTGCAACCTGTGCCAGATCACCTGTCCGGTGCAGGACTGCATCAGCATGCTGCCGCAGCAAACGGGCAAGCCCTACATGAGCTGGGAGGAGGATCCGCGCAACCCGTTCCGCAAAAGAGCCGCCAGTGCCTTGTAGCGTCGTCGGCGACACCTCTTCGGGAGGTGTCGCCTTGCCCTCGGCCTTCAGGGGGAGAGGCCGATACCGCGCAGGATGACGCCGGTGACCGACTGTACCGCCTTCTCGAACTGCAGGTCATCGAGGGGGTGGTCGTCGTTGAGCAGGGCGATCTGGTAATCGAAGTCGGCATAGTGCTGGGTCGAGGCCCAGATCATGTAGAGCAGGTAGGAAGGCTCCACCGGCAGGATGCGCTCGTTCGCGATCCATTCACGGATCTTGGCTTCCTTGAGCTTGGCCCACTCGTAGAGATTCTCGCGCAGCTCTTCCTTGAGTATGGGCGCGCCCTGCATCACCTCGGCTGCCCAGACCTTGGAGCCGTGAGCGCGGCTGCGGGAATGCTGCATCTTGGCCCGAATATAGGTGGCGAGCACGATGCGCGGATCGTCGTAGAGTTCGAAGCAGAGTGCATCCTGTTTCCACACCTCGAGCAGCTCCAGCAGCACCTCGCGATAGAGCTCCTCCTTGGTGGAGAAGTAGTAGTGCACGTTGGACTTGGGCAGCTCGGCGAGCTTGGCGATATCGCCCATCGAGGCCCCGGCATAGCCTTTTTCCGCGAAGACGCACTCGGCGGCAAGCAAGATTCTTTCCCTGTTCTGGCGCCTGATCTCGTCCTGTTTTCTTGCCATTCAAGGATACCTTGCGTCGCCTCGCGCCTGTCGGTGTGGTCGGCAGGTCACGGTTTGGCACGATTTAAAAAAATGGTTAAAAAACAATCTGCTAATACAAATCATACACAAGAACGAAGGGCAGCGACAGCTGCGCAGCCTCGTGCTTTCGTGTCGGGCCTTGCATCTGGAAGGTAAGGCTCAGCCAGTGGCCATCTCGGCCGCCGCCAGGCGGGAGGCGGGGAATACGCAGCGGAACAGGGCGCCGTGGCCGGGGTGGGAGTCGATCTCGAGATAGGCGTCGTGGCGCAGCAGTACGTGCTTGACGATGGCCAGTCCCAGCCCGGTGCCGCCGCTTTCGCTGCTGCGCCCCTTGTCGACCCGGTAGAAGCGTTCGGTGAGGCGTGGAATGTGAACCGGGTCGATGCCCTCGCCGTCATCCTCCACTTCCAGGCAGGCGCCCTTGGGGTGCGGTTTCCAGCGCAGCACGATGTGGCTGCCCTCGGGAGTGTAGCGCACCGCGTTGGAGGCCAGATTGGACAGCGCACTATGGATCTCCGAATCGCTGCCGAGCAGCTGCCGCTCCTCCTCGATCTCGACACGGACCAGCTGGCGTCCCGCCGACAGCGCCTCGGCATCCTGGCGCACCTCCTCGAGCAGCGCCGGTACGGCCAATGGCAGATGGTCCTCGCCGCCCTGGTCGATCTCCAGGCGCGACAGCAGCAACAGGTCGTTGACCAGGTTCTGCATGCGGGTGGTCTGTTCCTGCATGCGGGTCAGCCCCTGGGCCAGGCGCGGCGGCAGGCGGTCGACGGCGTCGGAATAGGTCTCGAGATAGCCCGCCAGCACGGTCAGCGGGGTCCTCAGCTCGTGGGAGACGTTGGCGACGAAGTCGCGGCGCATTTCTTCCAAACGGTGCAGGCGGGTGATGTCGCGTGCCATCACCAGGCGCTCATCGTCGCCGTAGAGGGTGATCTGGAACTGCAGCACCTTGCGTTCGTCGACCGGCGAGGTCAACGTCAGTGGCTCGCGGTAGTCGCGGGCGTTGAAATAGGTGACGAAGCGGGGGTCACGCACCAGGTTGGTGATGTGCTGGCCGCGGTCGTGCGCGGCCTTGAGCCCCAGCATGCGCTCGGCAGCGCTGTTCCACCACTCAAGGTCGCCATGCTGGTCGAGCATTACCACGCTGTCACGCATCGCCTCCGAGGATTCCTGGATGCGCTTGAGGGTCGCCTGCAGGCGATGCTGGGTATGGCGCTGGCCCTTCTGGTAGCGATAGAGGCGATCGAACAGCTCGCCCCACAGGCCGGTGGCCGCGGGCGGCTCGCTGTGCGGGTTGCGTGTCAGCCAGCGGCGCAGGGCGTGCAACTGGCGCAGGTGATAGGTGAGGCGCAGGGCGAGCCCTGCGGCGAGCCCGAGCCCCGGGGCCGAAAACAGCCAGCCGACCAGGCTGCCGGCAGCGGCAAGCAGGCCGATGCGCCAGAGTTCATGGCTCCAGGGGCGCACGTCAGCCCTTGTTGGAGAATCGGTAGCCGGTGCCGCGCACGGTCTGGACCAGATGCTGGTGGGCATCGCCCAGCGCCTTGCGCAGGCGGCGGATGTGCACGTCCACGGTGCGCTCCTCGACGTAGACGTTGCCGCCCCATACCTGGTCGAGCAACTGGCTACGCGTGTAGGCGCGCTCCTGGTGGGTCATGAAGAATTGCAGCAGGCGGTACTCGGTGGGGCCCATCTCCACTGCCTTGCCACCGGCGCTGACGCGGTGGCTGACCGGGTCGAGCATCAAGCCGTCCACTTCCACCGGCTCCTCGACCCCCTTGGGCGTGGTACGGCGCAGCACCGCCTTGAGCCGGGCCACCAGCTCACGGGGCGAGAAGGGCTTGGTGATGTAGTCGTCGGCGCCGGCCTCGAGGCCCTGGATCTTGTTGTCCTCTTCGCTTTTGGCGGTGAGCATGATGATCGGCAGCTCGCGGGTGGCTTCCTCGCGCTTCAGCCGGCGCGCCAGTTCTATGCCGCTGGTGCCGGGCATCATCCAGTCGAGCAGCAGCAGGTCGGGCTGGTTATCGACGATCATGCTGTGGGCGCTCTGCGCGTTGGCGGCCTCCAGCACGCGATAGTCGGCCATCTCCAGCGCCACCGCGATCATTTCACGGATCGGCGCTTCGTCATCGACGATCAGTACGGTCTTGGCGGTCATCCCGAAGCCTCGCGGTCAGTGACGGGTCGGTGACGATCTCACCACGTCATCATGACAGTTGGATGACACCGTCGCCAGCGGCTTCAGGCGCCAGTGACGGGCCACAGGCTCAGGGCAATGCCGGCGAACGCCAGCAGCCCCGACCAGTGGTTGTTGAGAAAGGCCTGGAAGCAGCGTTCGCGCTTGCGCTCACGTATCAGAAAATGCTGATAAATGAAGGTGGCGGTCATGCCCGCCAGGCCCAGCCAGAAGAACACGCCGAGTTCCAGGCGCAGCCCGACCCAGCCCAGCAGTGAGAGCGTCGCTAGTTGCAGCAGGCCGATGGCGGCGCGGTCGGCGCGGCCCAGCAGCACCGCGGTGGACTTGATGCCGATCTTGAGATCGTCGTCGCGATCGACCATGGCGTACTCGGTATCGTAAGCCACCGTCCAGGCCACATTGGCGGCGAACAGCAGCCAGGCCTCCAGCGGCACATGGCCGAGCACGGCACCGAAGGCCATGGGAATCGCCCAGGAGAAGGCCGCGCCGAGGAAGGCTTGCGGCAGGTGGGTGTAGCGCTTCATGAAGGGATAGATGAAGGCCAGCGCCACGCCCACCAGGGAGAGCAGGATGGTGAACAGATTGGTGAACAGCACCAGCACGAAGGCTGCCGCGACCAGGCTGGCGAACAGGAACTTGGCCTCTTGTTCGCTGATGCGCCCAGTGGCCAGCGGCCGGTTCCTGGTACGCTCGACATGGCCATCGAAGTGGCGGTCGGCGTAGTCGTTGATCACGCAACCCGCCGCGCGCATCAGGTAGACACCGGCAACGAAGATCAGCAGCAGGTGCCGTTCGGGAAGCCCTGCCGAGGCTACCCACAGCGCCCACAGCGTGGGCCACATCAACAGCCAGGTACCGATGGGGCGATCCAGCCGCATCAGGTGCAGGAAGTCGGGCAGGCGGGCAAGCCCCTTGGGGCGCATCAGAGAGCGATCCATCGGTGTCTCCTCATTCGATGGCGATCATCCTAGCGCGATGGCAAGCCCAATTCATCCGCCATCTCACCCAGGAAGAACTCCTGCACCAGCACGGCGAAGCGGCCGTGGCGGAACACCGAACGCCGCCCCCAGGGGCCGGTCAGGCGATGGAAGGGCGCCGAAGCGGCCGTGACCTCGATGGGACTGCGCACCAGGTCGGGCTGGCGGAACAACCAACTACCCAATGAGCGCTCGCCGAGCCGTTCGAGGCGCTGCCCACGCATCTGGGCCAGCGGTGCCACCGAACGAGCCACTACCCAGGGCCGCTCGTCAAGACACAGCGCCACTTCCCGCAGCCAGGCGAGGCGGTTGAGGGGCAGTTTCAAGGCCTGGGCTTCGTCGAGTCGCGGCTTGCCCAGGCGCTGGCCGAGCAGGCGCACGCGGAAGGGGCGGCCGTCACCGGCCTCGATCAAGCGCGCGGTGAGCGAATCCCGCGTGGCCACCCAGGCCCACCACGCCGGGCTCATCGCCGGCCGACCCGCGGCCAGGGGGTGCCAGGTGACAGAAAGAGGGGAATCGGCGTGGCGCTCCGTGCGGTTCCGGGTCACCGGCACTCTCCGGGTCGAACTAGGGGCGCATAGTGTAACATGCGGTTCTGACACGATTCCCCGTGCTTGGCCGCGCCATTCGGTCGCGGCTCAGCCCCAGCGAGGAGCCCCATGACCGCACCTCTTACCATCATCGGCTCCGGCATGGCGGGCATCGGGCTGCTCAAGCAGCTGCGTGCGCTGGATGCCGAACGTCCCGTCACCCTGATCACTGCCGACAGCGGCGACGACTACTCCAAGCCCCTGCTCTCCACCGGCTTCGCCAAGCACCTGCCCCCGGAGCGACTGGCGGCACGCTCGGCGCTGGAAGTGGCCGATCAGTTGGGCGCGGTGGTGCGAACCCGCACCCATGTCGATGCCATCGACCCGACCGGGCGCTGCTTGCACATCGGCGAGGAGCGCCTGGCATGGGGCGAGCTGGTGCTGGCCACCGGTGCCGCGCCAGCGGTGCCCTTTGCTATACCCGAAGCGCTTGCCGGGCGCGTCTTCACCATCAACGATCTCGACGACTATCGTGCCTTCCATGCCGCCCTGGAAGCGTTCGGCCGGCGGGCCCGGGTGACGATCGTCGGCGCCGGCCTGGTGGGCTGCGAATTCGCCAATGACCTGATAGCGGGCGGCCATGCGGTAAGCCTGGTGGCGCCGGAGCATGCGCCCTTGCCGCGGCTGCTGCCGGAGCCGCTGGGCCGGGCGCTGGGAGAGGCGTTCAGCGCAGCGGGCATGGCGCTGTACCTGGGTCGCGGCCTGAAGCGGCTGGAGTCGGTCGGCAGCGATGTCGGCGTGACCCTCGATGACGGCGAACGGCTCGAGGCCGACCTGATCTTGGTAGCCACGGGACTGCGCCCGCGTAGCGAACTGGCCCGGACGGCCGGTCTGACGGTGGGGGAAGCCGGCATCCAGGTCGATCGTTATCTGACGACCTCGGCGCCAGCTATCCATGCCTTGGGCGACGTGGCCTGTGTGGCCGGGGTCAACGCCATGTACGTCCAGCCGCTGCAGGCCAGCGCCAAGACGCTGGCACGAACACTCAACGGTATGCCCACCGAGGTGAGCTACGGCGCCTGGCCGGTGCTGGTGAAGACACCGCTGCTGCCGGTGGTAGCGCTACCGCCCCTGACGGCGCCCGCCCGCTGGCGAATCGAGGGAGAAGGCTACGACCTGAGCGCTTTTGCCGAGGATCAAGACGAACGTTTGATCGGCTTTGCGTTGACAGGAGCCTGCGTGAAGCGGAAAGTTGAGCTGGCGCGAGCGGCGCCGCCGTTGCTAGGCTAGTGACGTCACCGTTCCGGCCGGTTTATCGGCTTGGTTCACGGCGGTCATCGTGCTTGGCGCTTCAAGAGCAAGGGACGAACCCACGCAAGGGGAACGGGCTCTCCCGGGGAAGTGACAGGCGGCTCGAGCTTTACATTGATGAATAACAACTTACCGACAGCGTTGTCGGGACATAGCCAATACCAGGAGGGCTGTAGTATGCGTAAGCCAGAATTAGCTGCGGCAATTGCCGAGCGTGCGGAACTTTCGAAAGACAAGGCCAGCCAGGTGCTCAACGTCATCCTCGACGAGATCACCGGCAGTGTGGCCCAGGGGCAGGATGTTTCATTGATCGGGTTTGGTACCTTCACCGTGCGCGAGCGTGCAGCCCGTACCGGCAAGAACCCCCAGACCGGCCAACCGCTGGCCATTCCCGCCAGCAAGACTGTTGCCTTCAAGCCGGGCAAGGGCCTCAAGGACGCCGTCGGCAAGGGCTGATTCGGAGTATCGGATCCTCTCGTGGCGCGGCCTGCCCGTCAGGCCGCGATACCTCTCTCCCTCGCTCGAATCGGACTCGACATGAAGCTGCGATTGATGCTGTGGCTGCTGGGTTTGATGCTCAAGCGTGCCCTGCGGCGAAAGCCGGGTTTCCGCCAGGCGCTCTCCGAGGTGCGCCGCCTCGATTGGGGCATCGCCACCGAGGATCTCTCCATCGCACGCCACTTCCGCATGTCGCCCGATGTCATCGAGGTTGGCGCGGGGCTGCCGGTGGACCTCGACCTGGAGCTGCGCTTCGACGACGAGGCCTCTGCCATTCGTGTGCTGCGCAAGCCGACCCAGCAGGCCTTTCTCGATGGAATGATATCCGGCAAGGTGCGCCTGGTCGGTGACTCGAGCGATCTCAAGAAACTGCAGAAACTGCTCAAGCAGCTTTAAGTTTCCCTACGTGCGCAGCTTCTGTTCCCGGCCCTTCTTGATGGCGTGACAAGACGTGGATATTCCCCACCAGCGGCTGGTCTACTTCAGAGTCACCCTGGAATCGGGTTCGGTGCGTCAGGCTGCCGCCCGTCTCGATATTGCACCGTCGGCGGTAAGCCGGCAGCTCAATCTACTGGAAGATGCCCTGGGGGCCACGCTGCTGGAGCGCAAGCGCACCGGCATCCGGCCCACGCCGGTCGGCGAGATGCTGCTGGAGTACTGCGAGCGTCGCGGCGCCCTGGACGAGAGCTTCATTGCCTCCCTCGAAGCCTATCAGCGGCTGGAGACCGGCACCGTGTCGCTGGTGGTGGGAGAAGGCTTCGTCGCCGACCTGGTCGCCAAGCCGCTGCGCGAGTTCACCGAGCGCTATACCGGTATCCAGATCGACATCCACCTGGCCGGCACCTCGGGCATCATCGAGGCGATCATCGACGAGCAGGCTCATATCGGCCTGATGTTCCATGAGCGCACGCATCATCAGCTGCGCTTCTGGGTATCGAGTCCTCAGCCGTTGATGGCCATCCTGCCACCCGACCATGTGCTGGCCGCGCAGGCCGAGCCCCTCACCTTGGTTCAGTTGAGCGAAGAGCCGATGGCGATGTGGGATCCCAGCCACCAGGTGCGGCAGATGGTGGACGAGGCGTTTCACCAGGCGCGGCTGCGCCCGCGCATGGCCATGAACACCAATTCCATGGCCATTCTCGCCCAGTACGTGCGAAGCGGCATGGGCATCACCCTGCTGCCGGCCTTCGCCGTCGCCGGCGACCTGGCCGAAGGGCGCCTGGTGGCACGCAGTGTCGACGACCCCTTGTTCCAGCGTTCCCAGGCGCACATGGTCACCCGCATCGGGCGTCAGCAGCCCAAGGCCAGCGTGCTGCTGCTGCGCCACCTCCAGCACTGGATGCAGGCGTTCCAGGGAGGTGGGGCATCGGCCCAAGTGCCCTGATGCTCAGCCCACTCCGCTGCCGTAACCCAACGCCACGCTGGCCTCGGTGGCGGTCTCCACCCACACGCTCTGGGGCAGGGTGTACTCGCGCAGGCCGTCGATGCCGCTGGAGCGGCCGAAGCCGCTGTCACCGAAGCCGCCGAAGGGCGACATCACGCTGATCGCCTTGTAGCCGTTGATCCACACCGTGCCGGCACGCAGCCGGCCGGCCACGCGGTGAGCGCGTGCGGGGTCCTGGGTCCATACCGCGCCGGCGAGGCCGAAGCGGGTGGCGTTGGCCAGGCGTACGGCCTCCTCTTCGTCATCGAACGGCATCACCACCAGCACCGGGCCAAACACCTCCTCGCGGGCGATTTCCATTTCCGGAGTGACGTCGACCAACACGGTGGGGGCCAGAAAATAGCCCTGCGCTTCATTGGGCAGCCCCGCCGGGCGGCTACCACCAGCGATGACGCGGGCGCCGGCGGCCACGGCATCGTCGATCATGCGCATCACATGGGCATACTGGCGGGCGTTCTGCAGCGGTCCCATGCGCGTTGCCTCGTCGTCCGGTAGCCCGACGTCGATCTCGGCGGCGGCGCGCGCTAGGCGCTCGGTCACCTCTTCGAACACCTCTCGCTGGACGAGCAGCCGCGAGCCCGCCACGCAGCTCTGCCCCGCCGCGGCGAAGATCGCCGCCTGGGCGCCGGCCACGGCGGCATCGAGTCGGGCATCGGCGAAGACGATGTTGGCCGACTTGCCGCCCAGCTCCAGCACGCTCGGCACCAGCCGCCGGGCGCCGGCCTCGGCGATCATGCGCCCGCTCTGGGGCGAGCCGACGAACACCAGCTTGCCGATGCCTTCACTCCCGGTAAGCGCCGCACCGGTACTCGGCCCCAGCCCGTTGACGATGTTGATCAAGCCTCGGGGCAAGCCGCCTTGTTCCAGCAGCCTGGCGATCACCACCGAGGTGAAGGGCGTGAGTTCGGAGGGCTTGAGCACCGCGCCGTTGCCGGCGGCGATGGCCGGGGCGAGCTGCCAGGCGCAGGTGAACATCGGTGCGTTCCACGGCGTGATCTGGCCGACCACGCCGTAGGGCACGTGGCGCACGTAGTTGAGGTGCGTGGTGGGTACCGGGATCACCTCGCCGTGCTGTTTGTCGCACCAGCCGGCGTAGTACTCGAACATCTCGCGCACCTTGCCCACCTCACCGCGGCAGTCGCGGATCGGCTTGCCGGCGATGACACTCTCGAGCTGGGCCAGGGCCTCCTCATGGCCTTCGAGACCGCGCACGGCGGCATTCATGCGCCGGCCGCGCTCGCTGGCGGTGAGGGCCATCCATTCCGCTTGCGCCCGGGTGGCGGCGTCGATGGCACGCCCGACCAGGACCGGACCGGCATCGCGGTAGTCGACCAGCGCCTCGCCGGTGGCCGGGTCGACCAGGGTTATCGTCTCGCCCTCGCCCGGGCAGGGCGCCCCGTCGATCCAGTTGGAGTGCGGCACCTCGCCGTTCAAGCCGAAGTGGTCGAGCAGGGCGTCGAAGCGTTCGCGGGCTTGGCGGGTGAGTCGGTTCATTGCTCGGTCTCCTCGGTGGGGCTGACGGTGTCCAGCAGCGCACCGGCGATGCGATTGAAGTCGTCGCCGTCGGCGGGACGCTCCGGGTCGGCATGCCACGCCTCGACCACGGCGGCGAGCAGCCCTGGCGCCATGCCCAGGCGCTCGGCGGCGTTACGGGCCAGGCGCAGGTCCTTGCGCATCAGGCCGGTAGTGAAGCCGGAGTCGAAGCGCCCCGAGAGAATCCACTCAGGGAAGTTGACCTCGCTCACCGCGCTGCGCCCCGAGCCGCTGTTGAGCCCGGCCAGGCAAGCCGTGGGGTCGACACCGGCGCGGGCGGCCATGGCGACCGCCTCGGCGGTGGTCAGCAGGTGCGCGGCGCAGAGGTAGTTGTTGGCCAGCTTGACCACGTGACCGCTGCCCGGGCCGCCGACATGGGTGTATCTGGCCGACATCGCCTCGAGCATCGGCGCCAGGCGCTCGATGGTCGCTGCTTCGCCGCCGAGCAGCATGCCTAGCTTGCCGTTGGCGGCCCCCCTGGGGCCACCGCTGACCGGGGCGTCGAGCCATTCGAGGCCGGCAGCCAGCACCTTGGCGGCGAGCTCACGGCTGATCACCGGGTCGGAGGTCGAGGTATCGACGATCACGCTGCCGGCGGGGGCAAGGCCGAGCAGGCCCGGGGCGGTCTCGATCACCTCCCGCACCTGGGCCGAGGTGGGCAGCGACAGCAGGTAGACGTCGCTGGGCGGCAGTTCGTCGGGGGCAGCCACGGGCAGTCCCTGGGCGGCCAGGCGCTGGCGGGCGTTCTCGAACAGGTCGCTGCCGGTTACGTCGAAGCCGGTGGCTTTGAGGGTGAGGGCCATGTTGCCGCCCATCTGGCCGAGGCCGATAACGCAGATTCTCATTGTCGTTCCTCTGAAGACGGTAGATGTCGTTTGGCGGGTACATGTGTCCGGGCCGCTGCAGCGCAGCGGCCTATCCAGACAATGCGGGGAAGTACCGCCATCAGTCGTCGAGCAGGGTCCTGACCAGGGCCTGCCAATAGGCCACGCCGAGCGGGGCGATGGCATCGTTGAAGTCGTAGCGCGGGTTGTGCAGCGCCGCGCTCTCCACGCCGTTGCCGAGCCAGATGTAGGCACCGGGGCATGCTTCCAGCATGAAGGCGAAGTCCTCCGAGGCCATGCTCGGCGGCAGATCGCGGTGCACCCGGGTGAGACCCGGCAGCGCCTCGAGCACTTCGGCGCAGCGTGCCGCATGCGCCGAAGTATTGATCGTGGCGGGGTAGCGCGGCTCGTAGGCGAGCTCGACCGCAAGGCCGTGGAAGCCGGCCAGCGAATCGACGGCCTCACGGAAGCGTCGCTGCAGGTAGGCGCGCAGCTCGGCATCGAAGCAGCGCAGCGTGCCGCGCAGCTCCACCGTTTCCGGGATCACGTTGAAGGCGTCGCCGGCATGGAACTGGGTGATGCTCAGCACTGCGCTCTGGTGCGGTGGCGTCTCGCGGCTGATCAGCCCCTGCAGCTGGCTGGCCAGCTGACAGGCGGCCAGGATGGTGTCGCTGCCCAGGTGAGGCATGGCAGCGTGGCAGCCGCGTCCGGTGAGCTTGAGGGTGAAGACGTCGAAGGCCGCCATCACCGCGCCGTCGTGCACCGCCGCCTCGCCCACGGCCAGCCCCGGCCAGTTGTGCAGGCCATACACGGCCTGCATGGGAAAGCGCTCGAAGAGCCCTTCCTCGACCATTACACGGCCGCCGCCTTCGCTCTCTTCCGCCGGCTGGAAGATGAAGTAGACCCGTCCGGCGAAGTCGGGGTCGGCGGCCAGCGCGCAGGCCGCCCCCAGCAGCATGGTGGTATGCCCATCGTGGCCGCAGGCGTGCATCTTGCCCGGTACCTGGGAGGCGTAGGCGAACTCGTTGGCCTCCGCCACGTCGAGCGCATCGATGTCGGCGCGCAGCCCGATGGCGCGCCCGGGGCCGCGCCTGCCGTCGAGCATCGCCACGACACCCGTGCCGCCACCCAGCCCGGTGACGACCTCGAGGCCGGCCTGGCGCAGCAGCTCGGCGATGCGCCCGGCGGTGCGATGCTCCTCGAAGGCGGTCTCCGGGTGGCGATGGAAATCGCGGCGCCAGGCCGTGAGGCGCTCCTGGGTCGGCAGTAGGCTGTCATCCATGAACGGGCTCCTTAGAGGATCAGGTGGGCGATGAATGCCGAGGCGACGAAGGTGCCGGTGAACACCAGCAGCGAGACGATGACCAGCTTCCAACCGGTCTGGCGGAACATGGTGAACTCGCGGCCGGTCAGTGCCAGGCCGGCATAGGCCAGCACGGGGGTCACCACGGCAAGGAAGTTGACGTGGGCGAGGCGCTCGACGATCCAGGCGCTGCCGGGGAAGAAGGGCAGCGTCAGGGCGATGCTGACCAGCGAGACCCAGGCCACGCTGGGCAGGTAGAACGGCGCGAAGCGGCCGATGACCAGGCCGATCATGACCATGCCGTAGAGGATGGCCATGCCCGGTAGCGCCTGATGCAGCGGGGCGCCGTTCACGACGTTGGCGATCCAGGCGGCCACGCACACCACGGCCAGCAGCAGGGCGGTCTTGCCGAGCTGCTGCTCGGGACGCAGCTCCTGCAATGCTGCGGCGTCGAAGCCGCCGGTCGGTGTGGCGGTATCAGAGGTTTTCATGGCGGGCCTCCTTGAGTACGGCGCCACCCAGGCGCTTGTAGAGCCATTCGGCAACGGGAAGGGCGATGAACAGGGAAACGTAGAGGCCAGTGGCGTAGGTCAGCAGGTTGCTGGCACCGGAGAAGGCGAGCAGCTCGTCGCGCAGGTGGGGGGCTGCCTCGGCCAGGGCGCCGGAACAGGCCGCCACCATGCTGCCGCTGCCCACGCCGCAGGCCATGGCCAGGGCACGGATGTCGAGGATGTCCAGCGAGGCGAGGTAGCCGGCCATCAGCGCGAAGTAGAGGGTGCCGAACATGGTGCCTACCACGTAGACGCCCATGATGCCGATGCCCTCGGGGCTTCTCAGTCCGTACTTGTCGGAGATGATGGCAATGTTGGGTTCGCGGGCGATGGAGTAGGTGGCACCGATGGCCTCGCGGCCCATGCGCAATACCAGCACGGCAAAAGGTAGCGCCAGCAGCATGGTGCCGAGGTTGCCCAGCTCCTGCAGGATCAGCGCCGGTCCTGCGGCGACGATCTGTTCGATGGCGGGGCCGATGGTGGAGCCGAACTTGGCGATGAAGGGCAGGATGGAGATCATGATCAGCGGGCCGGCAGCGTTGCTGACCCGTTTGGGAATGATGCGCTGCATGCCCGAGAAGAGGTGCGGGTTGAGCAACACGCCGACGATGAAGGCGTAGAACAGCGGCAGCAGCAATAACGTGCCGGGGCCAAGAGGGATGCGCTGTATGCCGATCCACTCGGCAAGCAGCGACGCCAGGACCACCGTCAGGTGCAGGCGCCAGTCGAGTAGCAGTTTCATGTCCATTGGTTTTGTCCTTGTCGTGGTATGGGACTCTTCGAGTATCGAAAAGGAGCGTGTTCCAATGGTAGGCGCTGCGTGTTCTCTTTATTGCTACACGCTGCAGTGTCAGGGCTGAAGAGTCGATGCGCACCTGACGACATCGTTGATCTATACGAAAGTCTAATGAGTTAGAATGACCATCAACGATAACGCCCAAGAGCCCCATGCCGACCTCGCTATCGCTCTCACTGCGGCGTCTGTGGACGCTGGACAAGTTCGCCTACAGCCTGCGGGTCTTCCTCGCCTTCAGCGGGGCGCTGCTGCTGAGCTGGGCGCTGGCCGACATCACCTTGGTGATCCCGCTGTTCCTGGGCATCATCGCCAGCGCGCTGTCGGAGACCGACGACAGCTGGCAGGGCCGCCTGCAGGCGCTTGCGGTCACGCTGGTCTGCTTCGCCGCCGCGGCGCTCGTCGTGCGCTGGCTGTTTCCTTGGCCGTGGCTGTTTGCCCTGGGGCTGGGCGTGGCGACCTTCGTGCTGATCATGCTCGGCGCCGTGGGACAACGCTATGCCACCATCGCCTCCGGCACGCTGATCCTGTCGATCTATACCATGATCAATATCGAGCATCACGGCGGCGTGCCGCAGGCGGGCGACTGGGAGCAGACGCTGCTGATCCTCTCGGGGGCGGCCTGGTATGGCGTGATTTCGGTGATCTGGTGTGCGCTCTTTTCACGCCAGCCGGTCAAGCAGAGCATGGCCCAGCTTTATCGCGAGCTGGGCAACTACCTGATCCTCAAGGCGACGCTGTTCGAACCGCTGCGCGGCGTCGATATCGAGGCGCGCCGCCTGGCGCTGGCGCGACAGAACGGCAGGGTGGTGACGGCGCTCAACCAGGCCAAGGAGATGATCTTCCGCCGGCTTGAGGGGCAACGCGGCGAGGGCAAGCTCAATCGCTACCTGCGCATCTACTTCATAGCCCAGGAGATCCATGAGCGCGCCAGCTCCACGCACTACCCCTATGCCCGGCTGACCGAGGCGTTCTTCCACCACGATGTGCTGTTTCGCTGCCAGCGCCTGCTCGACCAGCAGGGCCAGGCCTGCAAGCGGCTGGGCAAGGCGTTGCTGCTCAACCGCCCCTTCGAACACGACCAGAGCGAGCAGGCACTCGCCGACCTGCGCGCCTCCATCGACCACCTGCGGGCCATGCGCAATCCGGCATGGCGCGAGCTGATGTACCCGCTCAACGCCCTGGCCGACAACCTCGCCACCCTCGAGGAGCGGCTGGCCACGGGATACAACCCCGATGCCGGCGACGACCCGAGCGATGCGGCGCTGTTCGACCGCTCGCCCGAAAGCGTGAAGGAGGCCTGGGAGCGAGTGCGGCTCAACCTGACGGTAGGCTCGCCCACCTTTCGTCATGCCATTCGCCTGCCCATTGCGCTGCTGGCGGGATACGGCCTGCTCCAGCTGATCCATCCCACCCAGGGTTTCTGGATCCTGCTCACCACGCTGTTCGTCTGCCGCCCAAACTTCGCCGCCACCCGGCGCTTCATGACCCAGCGCATCGCCGGTACCGTGCTGGGGCTGCTGGTCGGCTGGGCGTCGATCACGCTGTTCCCCAGTGCCCTGTTGCAGATCCTGATCGCGGTGATCGCCGGCGTGACCTTCTTCGCCACGCGTGAGAAGCACTATGTCATTGCCACCGCCGCCATCACCCTGCTGGTGCTGTGCAGCTTCAATCAGGTTGGCGACGGCTTCGACCTGATCTGGCCGCGGCTTTTCGACACCCTGCTCGGCGCGCTGATCGCCGGCGCGGCGGTGTTCTTCATCCTGCCCGACTGGCAGGGGCGCCGGCTGCATCGCGAGGCGGCCAACGCGCTCGGGGCCAATCGTCGCTATCTGGAAGAGATCCTGCACCAGTACGCCAGCGGCAAGCAGGATGACCTCGCCTACCGCCTGGCACGGCGCAACGCGCACAACGCCGATGCGGCGCTGTCCACCCTGCTGGCCAATGTGCTGCAGGAGCCCGAGCCCTATCGCAGGCGTGTCGCCGATGACGGCTTCCGCTTCCTGGTGCTGTCGCATACGCTGCTGAGCTACCTTTCGGCACTGGGATCCCATCGGCATCGGCTCGGTGAGGAGGCGCACGATGCCCGGCTGCTGCCCGAGGGGCAGCGCATCGCCGACTACCTGGCGATGCTGGCGGACCATCTCACCCGACGCGTACCGACCGCCGGGCTGGAGGAAGCGCGAGAGACGTTGGTGGCGCGGCTCGAAGGCAAGCCGCCGGAGTGGGAGGAGGAGGGCTACCGGCCCATGCATACGCAATTGCTGTTGATCGCCCAGCAGCTGGGAGCACTGACCGAAGCCGCCGAGCGCCTGATCGCGGTGAGCGATGACCGCCATGAAACCGCTGCCACGGTGGGCACTGGCTGAGCCTTCGCTACACCTGCCCGTAGCGCCCGGCTTCCTCGCCCAACCAGCGCCGGATCAGCGGTCGGCTGGCCTCGGGGTGGCTGGCCAGCAGCGCCTCGGCCAGCGGTGCGACGCGCTCCAGCAGGTCGGTGTCGCGCTCCAGGTCGGCGATCTTCATCTGGGCGAGGCCGGTCTGGCGGGTGCCGAGCACTTCGCCGGGACCGCGCAGCTCGAGATCCTTCTCGGCGATACGGAAACCGTCGTTGGTCTCGCGCATCACCGCCAGGCGCTCGCGGGAATGGGCCGATAGCGGCCCGTGGTAGAGCAGCACGCAAAAGCTCTCGCTGGTGCCGCGGCCAACCCGACCACGCAACTGGTGCAGCTGCGAAAGCCCCAGGCGTTCCGGGTTCTCGATGATCATCAGGCTGGCATTGGGGACGTCGACGCCCACCTCGATCACCGTGGTGGCCACCAGCAGGTCGAGCTCGCCTGACTTGAAGTCATCCATCACCGCAGCCTTCTCGGCCGGTTTCATGCGTCCGTGGACCAGGCCGATGGCGAGCTCCGGCAGCGCCTCGGTAAGCTCGTCGCGGGTCGCCTCGGCGGCCTGACACTGCAGCGCGTCCGACTCTTCGATCAGGGTACAGACCCAGTAGGCCTGGCGGCCCTCGGCGCAGGCATGGCGAATGCGCGCCACCACCTCGGGGCGGCGCTCGTCGGGCACCACCACCGTCTTCACCGGGGTACGCCCGGGCGGCAGCTCGTCGATGATCGAGACGTCGAGGTCGGCGTAGGCGCTCATCGCCAAGGTGCGCGGGATCGGCGTGGCGGTCATCACCAGTTGGTGCGGCGTGAGCCCGCCGGCTTCGCCCTTCTCGCGCAGCGCCAGGCGCTGGTGCACGCCGAAGCGGTGCTGTTCGTCGACGATGGCTAGCCCCAGGCGCTGGAAGTGCACGTCGCCTTGGAACAAGGCGTGAGTGCCGACCACCATGCGCGCGCGGCCGTCCAGGATGGCCGCCTTGGTGTCGAGACGCGTCTTGCCCTTGAGCTTGCCGGCCAGCCACGCCACTTCGATGCCGAGCGGCGCGAACCACGCCTTGAGCGTACGGTAGTGCTGCTCGGCGAGTATCTCGGTGGGTGCCATCATCGCCGCCTGGCAGTCGCCGGCGATGGCCGACAGCGCCGCCATGGCAGCCACTACCGTCTTGCCCGAACCCACGTCGCCCTGCACCAGGCGCAGCATGGGCACCTCGCGTGCCAGGTCCGCGCCGATCTCGTCGAGCACGCGGCGTTGGGCGCCGGTCAGCGAGAACGGCAACTGGGTGAGGAAGCGTGCCTGCAGGCCGCGCCCGCTGGGCAGCGCCGGGGCGCCGTCCTGCTGGATCTGCTGGCGTACCTGCTGCAGGCTAAGACGGTGGGCCAGCAGTTCCTCCAGCGCCAGGCGGCGGGTGGCCGGGTGTTGGCCGCTCGCCAGCCGTTCGGGGTCGGCATCGGGGGGCGGCTGATGCAGCACGTGCACGCAGTGGTGCAGCTCCGGCAGGCCGAAGCGCGCGCGCAATGTCTCGCCGATCCAGTCGGGCAGTGCCTCGGGGGCCTCGTCGAGTCGGGCCAGGGCCTGCTCGATCAGCGCCCGTAGCCGCGCCTGATGCAATCCCTCGGTGGTGGGATAGATCGGCGTCAGGTGGTCTTCCACCGGCGGCGCATCGGCGCTGAGCAGGCGATACTCGGGGTGGTAGATCTCGAGCCCGGTGGCACCGGCGCGGGCCTCGCCGAAGCAGCGTACCCGGGTGCCGGGGCGGAACTGCTGCTGCTGGGCCGGGGAGAAGTGGAAGAAGCGCAGGCTGAGGATGCCCGAACCGTCGCGCAGGCGCACCAGCAGGCTGCGTCGGCGCCCCTTGACCACGTCGCTGGCCGAAACCTCGCCCTCCACCACCGCTTCGTGTCCGGCACGCAGGGTGCCGATCGGCGTGATCCGGGTGCGGTCCTGGTAGCGCAGCGGCAAATGAAACAGCAGGTCGGCCACGCTCTTCACGCGCAGGCGCGCCAGCTTCACTGCGACCGCTTCCCCGACGCCCTTCAGGGAGGTGACCGGCGCGTCGAGAGCGTTCATGTCACTGCTCATGCCGGTTCCGGAAGCGCCTCGTGACACTGCTGGATGGCATCGGTGACCGCGTCGATCGCCTTGGGGCGCGGAAAGCTGGCGCGCCAGGCGATCGCCACGGTGCGTGAGGGCGCCGGCGACTTGAACGGCCGACTGGTAAGCAGCCCGCTTTCATAGTGCACGGTGCCGATGGCCGAACGCGGCAGCACGGTGATGCCGAGCTTGGAGGCGACCATGTGACGGATCGTCTCCAGTGAACCGCCTTCGGCGGTCAGGGTATTGCTCGGGCTGTTGAGCTGATGGCTGATGGCGGGGCAGGCCTCGAGGATCTGGTCGCGGAAGCAATGGCCCTCGCCCAGCAGCAGCAGGCGCTCCTTGAGCAGGTCCTCCTTCTCGATGCATTCGCGCTGGGCCCAGGCGTGGTCGGCCGGCATCAGTACCTCGAACTCCTCCTCGTAGAGGGCCTTGCTGACCACGTCGGTCTCGGTGAAGGGCAGTGCGATGATGATGGCATCGAGTTCGCCGCTGCGCAGCTTGCGTCGCAGGTTGGCGGTGAAGCCCTCCTCGATGTAGAGCGGCATCTGCGGGGCGCTGCGTGTCAGTGCGGGCACCAGGTGCGGAAACAGGTAGGGACCGATGGTGTAGATGGCGCCGATGCGCAGCGGGCTGGCCAACTGGTCCTTGCCGGAGTTGGCCAGCTCCTTGATCACGCTGCTCTGTTCCAGCACGCGCTGGGCCTGCTCGACGATCTTCTCGCCAAGCGGGGTCACCTGGACGGTCGACTTGGAGCGCTCGAACAGTGCCACGCCAAGTTCCTCCTCGAGCTTCTTGACCGCTACCGACAGCGTGGGCTGGGAGACGAAGCAGCGTTCAGCCGCCCTGCCGAAGTGGCGTTCCTGCGCCAAGGTTACGATGTACCGAAGTTCTGTTAGAGTCATGTCTGGTGCCCTTGGGCATCCTCTCGGACGATAGATGACTTTCAATAGGGACTTTTTATCAGGGGGCGAGAGAAAGTTGAAGAAGACAATACTGATTCTTGGCTGTGGTGACATCGGGATGGTGCTCGGCAGGAACCTGCTGGAGGCCGGGCACCATGTGATCGGTGCCCGCCGCAGCGTGGCGGCACTGGAGGGCTCCGGCATCGAGCCGCTGGCGCTCGACCTTGTCGACGAGGACGCGCTGTCCGCGCTGCCCGATGCCGATTACGTGGTCTACATCCTCAGCGCCGACCGCTTCGACGAGGCGGCCTATCGGGCGGCCTATAGCGACGGTCTCAAGGCGGTGCTGCGCACCTATGGGGGGCGCAAGACGGCGCCGAAGCGCTTGTTCTTCGTCTCTTCCACCAGTGTATACGCGCAGAAGGAGGGCGAGCGAGTCGACGAGGAGAGCCCCGCGGAAGCGACCGGTTTCTCCGCGACGGTGATGCGCGAGGCCGAGCAGGCTCTGCTCGAGAGCGCACTGGCCGGTACCACGGTGCGATTCTCAGGCATCTACGGTCCGGGCAGGGACCGCCTGATCCGTCAGGTGCAGGAGGGCCGTATCGCGCCCAAGGCCCCGCCCATGTACTCCAATCGCATTCACCGCGACGATTGCGCTGGCGTGCTGTCCCACCTTATCGGCCTCGATATGGCGGACAAGCCGCTCGACGACCTCTACCTGGCCAGCGACTGCGCGCCGGAGCCGCTCCACGACGTCATGCTTTGGCTTGCCGGCCAGCTCAAGGTCGAACCCACCGAGGTGATTCAGGCGCCGCTGCGCAAGCGCGCGAGCAAGCGCTGCGACAACTCGCGCCTGCGCGAGACGGGCTATGCCTTCCGCTACCCCAGTTATCGGGAAGGCTATGCCCATGTCATGAAGGAGGGTGGCTTCCTGGCCGAGCCGGTCTGATCCGGACGCGACGGGCGAAGGGGAGATCGCCTCGCCTGTCCGGTTCGGGCTGCTCCTGCCGCCGGCGGATTCCCTCCGCCGGCGTTCACAGCGGCAGACGATAGCCCAGGGCGAGCACCTCGATGCCCTCGTTGGGGTCCTTGATGCCGGCGTTGGAGTAGTGCGTGAACTCCAACGAAAGCTCGCCAGGACCCACTCTTCCGCCAAGCGCGATGCGATCCTGGAACTGGAACGCCGTGGAAAGGTCGCGTGAGCCGATCCGCGCGTCGAGAAATACCGCGGCACCGATACCACCCTCGAGATAGACCTCGCGTTTTCCGGCGAAGGTGTAGCGCAGCATGGGGGTGAGCAGCCAGGCCGCGTTCTCGTCGCTTTCGTCACCTTCTAGCAGCAGCAGGCCGGTGGCCAGGCGCAGGTCGAGCTGCGGATGCAGGCGTTCGAGGCTGATCAGGGTGTCGAGTTCGATGCGGCCGGCGGCGGCCGATTCGCTGGTGATGCCGCCTGCCACGTAGAGGTCGGCCAGGGCGGTCTGGCTGACGGCCATTGCCAGACTGGCGCCGAGACCAGCCAACAGGGTCCTTGCTCTAAGCACGTCTTTTCTCCTTCTTCTCGTGTGCCGTTGACTGGTCAGCCAACAAAGGGCGCACCTTCATCCTTGAAGTTCAGCTCTGCGAAACGGCCAGGCTCCGGTAGCGGCCACCTCGCTCGTCGGTAATCGATTCAATCAGCTCAAGCTGATTATAAGACCATGACAGGTCAATGGAGGGAAGGTCTTCCAAATGGAGTGAGGCCGCGCGTCGCAGCAGGGTGACATGCGGGACGAACCTGGCGGGGCATGTGCCGAAGCCGAGCGGCTCGAGGGTGCCCCAGAGCCGGGCCTGCAGCCGTACCAAGGTTGGATCGACTGCGTGGCCACCGACCCAGACGATGCCGGGACGCCGGAAGCAGCCCCAGCGGTCGAGACGCCACTCGCCGGGCTCGATGGCAAGGCCCTGCACCCAGGCGACCAGTTCGGCCGCTCTCACCTCCTCCACGTTGCCGAGAAAGGCTAGCGTCAGGTGCAGGCTCTCCTCGGGCATGCGCCGACCGCCGCAGCGCGCGTGGGCGACATCCGCCAGCTCGCCGAGCCGCTCTCGCAGCTCGGGCGGTGGGGTCAGGGCCAGGAAGAGTCGCATAGGGTCGAACCCAATTAAAGCCGAAAAGGATCTCGAGCGCAGTAGCGAGTCCGCCTTTTCTAGTCGCCGATGACCATTACAGCTTCGGCCTCGAACTGAGCGCCCTTGGGCAGCGCCTTGACGCCCACCGCGGCGCGGGCCGGGTAGGGCTTATCGAAGAACTCCTCCATCACCTGGTTGACGATGGCGAAATTGCCCAGGTCGACCAGGTAGAGGTTGATCTTGACGATCTCGCCCAGTGAGCCGGCCGCTTCCTCGCACACCGCCTTGAGGTTGGTGAAGACCTGGCGGGCCTGGGCCTCGAAGTCGTCGGAGACGAGTTCCATGGTGGCCGGGTCCAGCGGGATCTGGCCGGAAAGGTAGACGGTATTGCCGGCCTTGATGGCCTGGGAGTAGGGGCCGATGGCGGCGGGCGCCTTTTCGGTATTGATGACGGCCTTGTTGCTCATGATGCTCTCCTTGTGATGTTCGCGTTGTGTCGCAAGGGTCAATGAAAGGCCCGTCCGCCGCGGTCGGCGGCGAACGGGCCGAAACGGGTTCAATTGCCGACGCGGGTGATCTTGCCGACGTGGGACAGATTGCGGATGCGTTTGATGATGCGAGCGAGGTGAACGCGGTCGCGCACCGCCAGGGTCAGGTGCACGATGGAGAGCCGGGCGTCGCGCTCCTCGATACCGATGCGTTCGATGTTGGCGTCGGCATCGGTGACCAGGCTGGCGAGTTCGGACACCAGTCCGCGGCGGCTCTCGATCTCGATGCGCAGGGCCACCGGGAAGTCCTCACTGACCTCGTTGGACCACTCCAGGGCAAACAGCTTGTCGGGGTCGCCCTTGAGTTCATCGAGATTGCGACACTCGGTGCGGTGCACCACGATGCCCTTGCCCACCGACAGGTGACCGACCACCGGGTCGCCGGGCAGGGGGTGGCAGCAGCGGGCGAACTTTATCACCATGCCTTCGGCGCCACTGATCATGATGGGGCCCTGGGCGGCGAGTACTCGCTCGCTGGCGGTGGTCATGTCGCCATGCAGCAGATCGACCAGGCGCCGCGCCACCACATGGGCCACCCGCGTGCCGAGGCCGATCGATTCCAGCAGGCTCTCCTCGCCCTTCAGCGAGAGTTCATTCAGCAGCTCCGGCAACACGGTCTCCGGCAGCTCCTCCAGGCTGGTCTCGAAATCGGCCAGGGCCTTGTTGAGCAGGCGTCGGCCGAGCTGTACCGCCTCGGTGTGCTGTTGGTGCTTGAGTGCATGCCGGATGGCCGAGCGCGCCTTGGCGGTGATCACGAAGTTGAGCCAGGCCAGGTTGGGGCGCGCGCCCGGCGCGGTGATGATCTCCAGCGTCTGGCCGCTCTCCAGGCGGGTGGAGAGCGGTGCCAGATGGCGGTCGATGCGACAGGCGATGCAGCTGTTGCCGATGTCGGTATGCACGGCGTAGGCGAAGTCGATCACAGTGGCGCCCTGGGGCAGTTCCATGATGTCGCCGCGCGGCGTGAAGACGTAGATGTCGTCGGGAAACAGGTCGTTCTTGACGTGTTCGATGAATTCCAGCGAGTCGCCGGCGTGGCGCTGCATCTCGAGCAGCCCCTTGACCCATTCCCGGGCGCGGGCGTGGCTGCCCTCGGCGATGGGATGATCGGTCTGGCCGGCCTTGTAGAGCCAGTGGGCGGCGATGCCGTTGTTGGCCATGGCCTCCATCTCGCGGGTGCGGATCTGCACCTCGATGGGCATGCCGCCGCGGCCGAACAGGGTGGTGTGCAGGCTCTGGTAACCGTTGGCCTTGGGGATGGCGATGTAGTCCTTGAAGCGCCCCGGCACCGGCTTGTAGAGGTTGTGCACCACGCCGAGGATGCGATAGCAGCTATCCACGTCCTCGGTGAGGATGCGAAAGCCGAACACGTCCATGATCTCGGCGAACGGCTTGCGCTGGTCGCGCATCTTCTTGTAGATCGACAGCAGATGCTTCTGGCGACCCACCACGGTGCCAGGCAGGTTTTCGTCGTCGAGACTCTTCTGCAGCGCATTCTGAATCTGGCGAATCGCCGAACGGCGGTGACCGCGAGCGCTGGAGACGGCGCGCTTGATGCGCTCGGCGCGCATGGGATGCAGCGCCTGGAACGAGAGATCCTCGAGCTCCACGCGGATGGTGTTGATGCCCAGGCGGCTGGCGATGCGGGCGTAGATCTCCAGCGTCTCGCGGGCGATGCGGCGCTTCTTCTCGGGGCGCAGGGCGCCGAGGGTGCGCATGTTGTGCAGGCGGTCGGCGAGCTTGACGATGATGACGCGGATGTCGCGCGACATCGCCAGCACCATCTTCTGGAAGTTCTCGGCCTGGGCGACGGCCTTGTCCTCGAAGGTAATCTGGGTCAGCTTCGAGACGCCATCGACTAGCTCCGCCACCGGCTTGCCGAACTGCTCGGCAAGTGCCTCCTTGGAGACACCGGTATCCTCGATCACGTCGTGCAGCATGGCCGACATCAGGCTCTGATGGTCCATGTGCATGTTGGCGAGGATATTGGCCACGGCGAGCGGATGGGTCACATAGGGCTCGCCCGAACGGCGACGTTGGCCGTCATGGGCCTGCTCGGCGTAGTAGAAGGCGCGCTTGACCTGCTGGATCTCGTCGGGAGGAAGGTAGCCGCCGAGTCTGTCGGCCAGGTCGTCGATGGTGAACATTAGCGCGCCTTGGGTGACAGCCTTACTCCTCGAAGGACATGCCCGGTTCGCCTTCGCGGCGAATCCTGACAGGTGCCTCGATCGGCT
Organism: Billgrantia sp. C5P2; assembly: GCF_051062895.2. Lineage (NCBI taxonomy): Bacteria > Pseudomonadati > Pseudomonadota > Gammaproteobacteria > Oceanospirillales > Halomonadaceae > Billgrantia > Billgrantia sp. C5P2. Next base: position 4,668,578 of record NZ_CM128542.1, on the reverse strand, counting down.
CGTCCAGCACGGTATGGTCGACCAGCCCGGCGGCAATCTCGCGCAGGGCCATCACGGTGGGCTTGTCGTTTTCCCACGGCAGCTGGGCGTCGCGCGAACCACGCGAGAGCTGACGAGCGCGCTGGGTGGAGATCATCACCAGCTTGAAGCGATTTTCGACGTTATCCAGACAATCTTCGACGGTGACACGCGCCATATGGGGTCTTCCCGAAAGCGTTTGGGGATGCCCGCCAAATCACGGCCATCCAGGATGGAACAGGACAGTCTAGATTACTCGACGCCCGGCGGTTGTGACAAGCGCCGGCGGCTGGAGGTCAGGACAAGTGCCTGCGACTGGTTATGACAAGCGCCCGTGGCTATTAGGACAAAAGCGCCGACAGTAGCGGACCATGCGCCTCCTGCACCCGGGCCAGGCTCAGGCGCCGGCTGATCACCAGCGACTGCAGCTCGCGCAGGGCGGTGGTGAAGTCATCGTTGATCACCAGGTAGTCGTATTCGTCGTAGTGCGACATCTCGCTCACCGCATCGCGCATGCGCCGGGCGATGGTGGCGTGCTCGTCGGTGCCGCGGCTGGACAGGCGCCGCTCCAGCTCGTCGCGCGAGGGCGGCAGTATGAAGATCGATACCGCATCGGGCATCCGTTCGCGAACCTGGCGCGCACCCTGCCAGTCGATCTCGAGGATCACGTCCTGGCCGGCCTCGAGGAGTGCCTCTACCGCCGGCCGCGCGGTGCCGTAGAAGTTGTCGAACACCCGGGCGTGCTCGAAGAACTCGCCGCGCGCGATCATCGCTTCGAACTCGGCGACCTCAACGAAGTGGTAGTTGACGCCGTCCACCTCGCCACGCCGCCGGGCCCGGGTGGTATGCGACACCGAGACCTGGATGCCGTCGAGGCTCTCGATCAGTTCGCGCACCAGGGTGGTCTTGCCGGCGCCGGAGGGCGCGGAAATGATGAAAAGCGTACCTTGGGACATATCGGGCTCCGGATCGCAAATGCCCCCGCTCGCACGAGGCAAGGGGGGCGCGAGCGCCATGGCTGCGCATTCGAGCGGAACAGTATACCCGCCCGGCCGTGGGCGCGTCATGGGCTGTGGCCGACGCAGCGGGCCAGGCGCCTCACGTTGCCATCTGGTGTGAATCGAATTCCTCGGCAAACAGCTCCAGAGCATGCTGGGCGGCAACCGAGTTGCCGTTCTCGTCGAGCGCCGGCGACCAGGCGCAGACGGTCATCCTGCCCGGCACCACCGCGACGATACCCCCGCCGACGCCGCTCTTGGCCGGCAGGCCGACGCGATAGGCGAAGTCGCCGGCCGCGTCATACATGCCGCAGGTGGTCATGATCGCATTGATCCGTCGCGTCAGACCTGGCGAGACGAAGCGCTCGCCCGTGGCCCGGGCGTGGCCGTCGGCAGCCAGGAAGTTCAGGGCGACGGCCAGGTCCGTGCAGCTCATGGCCAGGGCGCAGCAGGAGAAGTAGGTGTGGAGTACCTCGTCGACCTCATTGTCGAGGTTATCGAATGCCTTCATCAGGTAGGCTGCGGCGGCATTGCGCGAACGGTGCTGCCACTCCGAGGTCAGCACATGATCGTCGATCAGGATCGAGGCGTTTCCCGACAGCCGCCTGGCGACGTCCTGCAAGTGCTTGTCCGGCGTGGCGAAGGCGCTGACCAGACGATCCGTCACCACGATGGCGCCGGCATTGATGAAGGGGTTGCGTGGCTTGCCCTGCTCGGCTTCGAGCTGAGCCAGGGAGTTGAACGGCATGCCCGAGGGATTCAGGCCCACCCGCTGCCACAGCACCTCGCCGTGGGTACGCAGGGCAAGGGTGAGCAGCAGCACCTTGGCGATGCTCTGGATCGAGAAGGGGATCCCGGCGTCGCCGGCGGTGTACAGCTCACCGCCGTTGGTATACACGGCGATGCCGAGCCGTTCGGGATCCTGCTGGGCCAGCGCCGGGATATAGCTGGCGACACGACCGCTGCCGAGCCGCGTTCGCGCTCGGGCATGGATACTTTCTATCCAGCTCTGCATGTCCGTCTCCTCCGGCCGGGCTCGCATGGCCTGAGCCGGCCTCGATGCATCGAGGCCGGCGGAGTGCTGCGACAGAAAGTGCTGCATGTGGCTATTTCGCCGGCTGGCTGGGCGACGCCGCCTCTCCGTAGCGCTTGAGCCGCTCGAGGTCCTCGGGCTCGATCTCCCAGGCGGCGGGATCGACATCCAGGTCGGCGAACTTCTCGGCATCGAACACGGGATGGCGAATGCCGGCATGGATCTGGTCGTCGAAGTCGCGCAGGATGCGCAGGCCCGGCTTGAACAGCATGAGCAGGGCGATCAGGTTGGCCAGGGCCAGGAAGCCCATGGTCACGTCGGCGAAGGCGAACACCGTGCCCAGGTCGGTCATCGCCCCCCAGCCGCACAGGACGATGACGGCGACGCGAAAGACATTGAACAGCGTGAGGTTGCTCTCGCTGAAGAAGTTGAGGCTGTTCTCGCCCAGGTAGTAGTTGTAGAGGATGGTGCTGAAGCCGAACAGCAGCAGCGCGACGCTGACGAAGCTGCGCCCCCATTCGCCCACATGGTCGGCCAACGAGACCTGGGTCAGTGCCACGCCCTCGATCTCGGCACCGCCGGCAGGGTCGTAGGCGCCGCTGAGCAGGATGATGAAGGCCGTGCAGGAGCACAGGATCAGGGTATCGATGAAGACCGAGAAGGCCTGGACGATGCCCTGGTTCACGGGGTGCGGCACATAGGCGACCGCGGCGACGTTGGGTGCGCTGCCGAGTCCTGCCTCGTTGGAGAACAGCCCGCGCTTGACGCCCATCATGATGGCGGCGCCGATGCCGCCGCCCACGGCTTGCTCGAGACCGAAGGCACTATTGACGATCAGCATGATGACCTCGGGAATGCGCGGCAGGTTCATGCCCAGCACCACGATGGCGATCAGCAGGTAGCCGATGGCCATTACCGGTACCAGCACTTCGGTGACGCGGGCGATACGCTTGATGCCGCCGAAGATGATCAGGCCGACGATCACGGCCATGCCCAGGCCGGTGTAGAGAACCGGGACGCCGAAGGCGTCATCGAAGGAGGTAGCCACGGCATAGGACTGCAGCGCCGTGAAGCCGAAGCCGAAGGTGACCAGCAGCAGAACCGAGTAGACGCCGGCAAGCCACTTCCAGCGGCGGCCGAGGCCGTGGGCGATGTAGTAGGCCGGGCCGCCACGATAGGTTCCGTCAGGCTGGGCCGTCTTGTAGGCCTGGGCGAGGGTGCACTCGAGGAAGCTGGTGGCCATGCCCATCAGGCCGACTACCCACATCCAGAATATCGCACCGGGGCCGCCCAGGGTGATCGCCACCGCGACACCGGCGATGTTGCCGCCACCGACGCGCCCCGCCACCGAGAGCAGCAGGGCCTGGAAGGAACTCAGGTGGCCGTGCTTGTCGCGCTTGAACGCCTGGCTGGCGCCGAGAATGCGGAACATGCGGGCGAAATAGCGGAACTGGACGAAGCGGGATCTCACGGTGAAGCCGATGCCGACTGCGATCAGCAGGGCGATGAGCACCTTGCTCCAGAGAAAATCGTTGATCAGATCCAGCATCATGCTTTCCCCCGGGCGATGGTGAGCGGGGTGGGCGTTGCAGGCCGTGTAGCGGCAGCGGGAGTCATTGTTCTTGGCATGGGAGCGAACCTCTTGCTTGCGTTTGTCGACATGGCCCGCCGTAAAGCAGGCCGGGTTATCAACGCAAGGTCCATGCCAGTATAAGAATTAGTTCAACTTGTTGTTTTTATTAAGTTAAGTCGAGTCTTGCCGGGCGAGTAAAAAATCAAGCGGTATAACCACTGGCATGTCTCGATACAACAGGAAAATAGAAAATCACTTAATTTCAACAGGTTGCCTCGCCTATAACCTGGGTTATCGCTATAACCCAGGTTATGGCCCTTCACTGCGGCGTTTCTTCAGCCGCTTGCTCAGGGCCGGCTGCGAGATACCCAGCCAGCGCGAGGCCATGGACTGGTTGCCCTCGGCGCGTTGCAGCGCCTCTTCCACCAGCAGGTCGGCGACTTCGTCCAGCGTGGGTAGCGGCTCGTCGGGGGCGAAGACGGCTCGCTGACGCTGGGGCGAGGGGAGGCCGCCTCCGGATGCCTGGTCGATGGCGCGCTTGAAAGCGTCCATGGAGAGCGTGCGGCTGCGATGTTGGCTCATGGCATCGAACGCCATGGCACGCAGTTCGCGCACGTTGCCGGGGAAGGCATAGTTGCCCAGCAGCAACGCCAACTCCGGGGGATAGCTCGGCTTGCTCTTGCCGAGCTCCTCGGCCGCCTCGGCGAGGAAGTGGTCCAGCAGCAGCGCAATGTCCTGCTTGCGCTGGCGCAGCGGGGGGATGTGGACCTGATGCGTGCGCAAGCGGTAGTAGAGGTCCTTGCGAAAGCTTCCCATCCGCTGCTTTTCGGCCAGGTCGTGGTGCGTCGCCACCATCACGCGGGCCTGGAGGCGCTTGGGCCGATCGCTGCCCAGCGGATAGTACTCTCCCTCCTGGAGCAGGCGCAGCAGCTTCACCTGCGACGCCAGACTGAGGTCGCCGATCTCGTCGAGCAGCAGGGTGCCGCCCGCCGCCTGCTCGATCATGCCGGCCCGTGGCTGCTCTGCGCCGGTGAAGGCGCCGCGCTGATGACCGAACAGCGTATCGGCGAAGACGTTGTCGTCCAGACCCGCCACATTGACGCATACCAGCGGGCCCTGGCGGCCGCTCAGGGTATGGGCCGCCCGTGCGATCAGCTCCTTGCCCACGCCGCTCTCGCCGGAGATCAGGATCGGCTGCTGGGTCAGCGACACCGACTCCAGGTACTGGAAGACCGCGCGCATACCCTTGTCGGCGGTGACGATATGGGCGAAGGCCTCGGGCCGTTCCAGGGTGTCGTCGAGTACTCGGCGGCGCAACGCCTGGTTCTCCTGGCGCAACTCCTGAAGCCGGATGGCGCGGCGGATGCCCTCCACCAGCCGGCTTTCCTCGTCGGTCTTGACGAAGTAATCGAAGGCGCCGAGCTTGATGCAGTTGACGGCGGTCTCCACCTGATTCAACCCGCTTACCACGATGACGCCGATGTCGGGGTACTCCTCGACGATGCGTGCCAGCAGCTGCTCGCCCGAGACATGGGGCATGGTCAGGTCGAGCGTCACCAGGCCGATTTCCTCTCGCCCCAGGATTTCCATGACTTCGCGGCTGTCCTGGCAACGGTGGATATGGTTGATCCCCCCGCTGCGCTCTAGGGTAATGCTCAGGCTGCGCAGGAACGAAGGCTCGTCGTCGACGAGCAGGACGCCGAAGGCCGGATAGAGGGTCTGCGTCATGGCGTGTCGGGCTCTTGCTGTCGGCCGGTGGCACCGCTCGGAACGGCCGCGGTGGGTGTCGCGGCTTTCGCGACCGGCAGCGACAAGGTCGCGCGGGTGCCCTGGCCGGGGTGTGAGTCGAAGGTCAGGCTGCCCTGGTGTTCGCCGACGATGCCGGCGGAAACGGAGAGGCCCAGGCCGGTGCCACCACACTCGCGCCGGGTAGTGAAGAAGGGGTCCGTCAGCCGGTGCATGGCCTCGGGCGCGATACCCCGGCCCTCGTCACGTACCTCCAGCACGACCTTGCCCGCGGCGCGATCGTGACGTGTGGTCAGGCGGATGCCCTGGGCGGGCTGTTCGAGGGCCTGGCAGGCATTGAGTACCAGGTTGATCACCACCTGCTCGATACGCTGGGCGTTGCCCGAAATCGGCGGAAGATTCTCGGCGTAGTGCGTCTCGAAGCGGCTGGTCGCCTGGCGGATCGAGTTGTCGACCAGGCGCACGGCGGTGGCTACCACGGCATTGAGATCGAAGCTCTCGCCCAGTTCGTCGCCGCCCTGGCGGGCGAAGTCCTTGAGGTCGCCGACGATGCGCTTGATGCGCCGGGTGCCCTCCTGCATGTCATCGATCATGCCGGGGATCTCCTCGCGCATGCGCGAATAGGGCAACCCGCCGAACGTGAAGTCACCGTGGGTGCGGTAGTGCGCCTCGAGGATCGGCTCGGCGTCGGCCCAGGCATCGCGCAGCACCGGCAGGTTCAGCAGCAGCAGGCTGCTGGGGTTGTTGATCTCGTGGGCCACGCCCGAGACGAGGACACCGAGCGAGGCCATCTTGTCGGCCTGGATCAGTTGCTGCTGATGCTGGCGCAGCTCCGCGGTGCGTGCCGCCACCTCGCGCTTGAGCATGCGGTTCCAGATCACGATGGCGCCCAAAATCAGCAACAGCAGCGCGGAAAGCGCCGCGCCCACCTGGCCGATCTTCTGCCAGGGAATGCCTTCGCGGCCCTCCAGAGGGCCCAGCCACTTGTCGTAGATCGCCTGGTGGCGGCCGGTGTTCTTGAGGATGGCCAGCCCCTCGCTGAACTTGGCCAGCAGGTTGGCATCGCCCTGGCGCACCGCATAGCCGTAGCGCAGCGAAAAAGGACGCGCCACCGGCACCAGGTTGGTCAGCCCCAGTTCGCGGCTGAGGTAGAGCGCCGGCAGGTTGGCGACCAGGGCGTAGTCGTGCTGGCCGGCGGCCAGGGCCCGCAGCGCATCGGCGTGGGTATCCACGGGGATCACCACCGCACCGATGTCATGCTCGATCAGGTAGTCGTGCATGATGTCGCCGCGCTGGACGATTACCTCTTTGCCGCGCAGCTCCTCGACCTCCACCACCGGGTCGCCGCGGCGGGCGAAGATCGACTGATGGACGATGGCGTGGGGCGGCGCGAAATCGAAGCGTGCGGTACGCGCCTCGGAATAGGACATGCCCTGCAGAATGTCGATCTCGCCCTGCTCCAGCCCGCGGCGCACCTCGCTCCACGGCTTCAGCTCGATGCGCACCTCGATGCCCATCACTTCGGCGATGGCCTGGGTCAGCTCGACGTTGTAGCCGGCCGGCTCGCCGTCCTCGTCGAGGAACTCGTAAGGGGGGTGATAGTGATCGCCACCGACGACGATTGTTTCGCCGTCGGCCGGGCTTGGGGCGGGAGAAGCCGCCTGCCCCCAGCCCGCCACGGGTACGCTGAGACAGGCGGCCAGCGCCACGCGCCCCGCCCACCGCACCACGGCGGGAAGGCGATTGCTTGAGGGCTCGGCCCGGTTCGCCTTCATTGATACGCTACTCGATACCCTGAATCTGAAAATAGTGCATGAGAAATTCCCATAATCCAATCAACCGCTTGCTAGAAAGCCAGCAGGCGGATGTGGCTTTGCTCCCCAGCGTACTCCCATTTGGCTGGGTTGCGCGGCGCTGTCAAAGTCAGGCAAGAAAGTAGCGATAGAAAGGATTGACGGCATTTTGCTGAGGCGCAGCCGCAGGGCTATCTACTGCAAGGCTGGTTTTTCGGGCTATTCCCTAGGATTCCGCGAACGCCAATAACGCGCAATGGTAGGCTTTACGCTGACCCCGTGAACCAGAATCGACAGGGCAATCACTACGAGGATCAGGTGTATCAACTCCAGCGCGATTTCCTCTGGCAGCCCATGCTGGATGGCGTACATAAGATAGTACAGCGAGCCAATACCACGAACACCAAACCAGCCCATGAGGTTGCGCATTCGCTTAGGCGCCCTGCTTCCCAGTACGCCGAGATGCACACTGACGGGGCGGGCGATAAAAAACACAAATGCCGCGAAGCCCACGGCTCGCCAACTCCACGAATCCCAGAAGAGTGAGCCGCCGAGCAGTAAGACCAGCACGATTTCTGCCAGCCGTTCGAGGTGCTCGTTGAATACTAGAGAGCTTTCGCTAACGTGCACGTGTGCTATCGCTCGTGGCCCACCCTCCAGGGGTGTCTCGACCGGAGCCGAATAGCCTTGCTGGAGGCCGGCCAATTTCAATTCGGTATGGCGCAGAGCCACGGCTGCACTAAAGACGGCCAGGAAGCCCCAGGCATCCACCAGCAAGCTGATTCCGTAGGCGAACGCGATCAATCCCAGGCCAAGAAAACTTTCCAGAAAGGCCGTGTCCGCAAATCGGGTGCGCATCGCGTTTACCAGCCAACCGACGCCAACGCCCGCCAAGATACCGATGCCGATACCGGCACCGCTTGCCCACAGTACATCCACTACCAGCCACCGCCAGCCGGCGTCGCCAAGGTCGTGCAGGCCCAGCAAGCCCAGGCCGAGCATCACGAACGGGAAGGCGCTGCCGTCGTTCATTCCTGCCTCGCAGGTCAAGGAAAAGCGGAGTTGGTCAGTATCGTCGGCGTGACGCACCTGCACCTCGGTGGCCAGTACAGGGTCGGTCGGGGCCACCACGGCACCCAGCAACACGGCTGCCCCGAGGGGGAGAGCGAGCCAGTAGTAGCCGAACAGCGTCACAAGCCCGACGGTCAGCACCATCGAGACCACCGCCAGTTGCAGGGGAGTTCGCCATCGCTTCAGGGTCACCGGCGCCGGCATTTTCACGCCAGCGCAGTACAAGGAAATGAGTACGGCGATTTCGGTCAGAAGCTCCAACAGAGCCGACTCTTCCAACGGATTGAAATGAAACAAGTTGAAGCCCATGGGCCCCACAACGAATCCGATCAGAAGATATACAATGGCAGAGGTGGCGGGAACGCTCTTGAGATAGGAGAAAGTCAAGCCCACTACCAGCAGCAGCGAACCTATTAAGATAAACCAGGTGGCGGTTGTCATAGGTGACTCGTTGTCATCAGCCAGGCGACGCAGCTTGGCCGCGAAGTCGGCCTTTCACCAAGCGCAGATTCAGTCTAGCAGGTAAGCCAGCCTTCCCCGCCGTCAGTAGGGGAACACGATGCCACGCACCGGCAGGGGCCGCTGTCCGGGTCCCCTGGTCCTGGCGAGCAAGGCAGCGACCAGGGGTAACCGATCAGGCAAGGCGTCGTTGGCCGCATTCTGGTGCGCCTTGGTTCGCGGCCGGAAAGGTCCGGGTATCACTCGATATTCTGGATCTGTTCCCTCATCTGCTCGATCAGCACCTTGAGTTCCACTGCGCAGCGCGTGGTGCTGGCCACCGCCGACTTGGAGGAGAGGGTGTTGGCCTCGCGGTTGAGTTCCTGCATCAGGAAGTCGAGGCGGCGCCCCTTGGGGCCCCTCTGGTCGAGCTGGCGTGCCACCTCGCCGACATGGGTCTCGAGGCGGTCGAGTTCCTCGTCGACGTCGGCTTTCTGTGCCAGCAGCACCAGCTCGGCCTCCAGCCGCTGGGGGTCGAGCTCGGTCTTGACCGCCTCGAGCCGCTCCAGCAGCAGGGCGCGCTGGCGCTCGAGGATCTGGGGCATCAGGCGGCGCACCTCGACGACCTGTTCGCGCACGCCGGCCAGTCGCTCGCGGATCAGCGCCGCGAGCTTGTCGCCCTCGCGGGCGCGGGCCTCGATCAGCTCGTCGAGGGCGGCCTCGAACAGCGCCGTGGCCTCCGCCTTCACTTCGTCCAGGTCGACGCCCTGGGCCTCGAGCACGCCGGGATGGTCCAGCAGCGAGAGCGCGTCGGGCATGGCGACCTGGGGTAGCATTTCGCGGATCTCGCCCAGCGCCTCGGCCAGGGCGACCAGCCGGCTGTGGTTGACGGCCAGGGTTTCGCTGATGTCGGTAGGTTCGAAGCGCAGGTGGCACTCGACCTTGCCCCGCGCGAGGCGCGTACGCAGCGCCTCGCGAAAGGCCGGTTCGAGGTCGCGCAGGGCCTCGGGTAGCCGGAAGAAGGGTTCCAGGTAGCGCTGGTTCACCGAGCGCAGCTCCAATTGCAGACTACCCCAATCGCCTTCACGGCTCTGGCGGGCAAAGGCGGTCATGCTGTGAACCTTGCTGTGATCAACCATGGTGACTCCTCGTTCGGTTGGCGGCGCCGCGGCCGGCACTGTCCGACGACAGGCGGGACAAGGAGTTTAACCGATTCCTTGGCCCAACCGTGTAGAATGGCCAGCCATTCGACGCCAGGGACGCGCATGGCCGGCTCGGCTTGTCGTGTCGGGGCGTCATTCAGTTCGTTTCTGCATCCGAGAGGTACCATGGCTTCCGAACTCAAGCGCCCCAGCGGGCGTCGCCCCGACCAGTCCCGCGAGATTCGCCTGACCCGCGATTACACCCGTCATGCCGAAGGCTCGGTGCTGGTGGAGTTCGGCGATACCAAGGTGCTGTGCAACGCCAGCGTCGAGGCCGGCGTGCCGCGCTGGCTGCGTGGCAAGGGCCAGGGCTGGGTCACCGCCGAGTACGGCATGCTGCCGCGCGCCACCCACACCCGCGGCGGCCGCGAGGCGGCCCGCGGCAAGCAGGGCGGGCGCACGCTTGAGATCCAGCGTCTTATCGGCCGTTCGCTGCGCGCTTCGATCAACCTCAAGAAGCTGGGCGAATTCACCATTACCGTGGATTGCGACGTGATTCAGGCCGACGGCGGCACCCGCACCGCCTCTATCACCGGCGGCTGCGTGGCTCTGGTGGATGCCATCCGTTACCTGCAGCGCAAGAAGATGATCAAGGGCGACCCCTTCGTGCAGCTGGTCAGCTCGGTCTCGGTGGGGCTCTACAAGGGCATGGCGGTGGTCGACCTCGACTACCCCGAGGACAGCGGCGCCGACACCGACATGAACGTGGTCATGGCCGAATCGGGCGGACTGATCGAGGTGCAGGGCACCGCCGAGGCGGGTGTGTTCTCGCGGGAACAGCTCAACGCCATGCTGGAACTGGCCGAAAATGCCGGCGCCCAGCTCTTCGAGCACCAGCGCGAGGCGCTGGGCATTCGTCGCTGAACACTCGTAGTATTCCTAAAGCATTGCGCCGGCACTAGGCCGGCGCAGTGCGTTCCGGGCAAAGCCCGGCCGCGACGTAAGGGTGTGCTTACAGCGTCAGGTCGTACTCGACGAACAGCGGGGCGAACTCGCTGAAGGTGGCGTCGTAGTCGATCCAGGCGTCGACCACGTGGCGGCGCAGGTTGGGCCCGACGATCTGGTAATCGATACGCCAGCCTTCCTGGCGTGAGCGCGGCACTTCCTGGTCGAGCTTGGGCCACCAGGTGTACTCGCCGGCGTCGCGGTTGATCTCGCGGAAGGTGTCGATGAAGCCGGTGGGGCCGAACACCTGGTCCATCCAGGCACGCTCTTCGGGCTTGAAGCCCGGCGTGGTCTGGTTGTCGGCCCAGTTCTCCAGATCGACGGTCTTGTGGGCGATGTGCCAGGTGCCGCAGATGATGTACTCGCGCCGCTTGCGCGCCATCTTGTTCAGGTATTCCTGGTACTGGCCCATGAAGGCCTGCTTGGCGGCGTAGTCGCTGCCGTCGGGCATCAGGAAGCTGGCGATGCTGAAGCGGTCGTAGTCGGCCTGCAGGAAGCGCGCCTCGTGATCGCACTGCGGAAAGCCGAGACCGTACATGATCGCCTTGGGGATCTTGCGGCAGTAAATACCCACGCCGGAGAAGCCGTCCTCCTCGGCATCGAGGAAGTAGCCTTCGTAGCCTTCCGGGTACAGAATGCTGTCATCCAGCTCGAAGCTCTTGGCCTTGAGGTTCTGGACACAGACGACATCGGCGTCCTGCTCGGCCAGCCAGTCGAGGAAACCTCGTCCGACGGCCTCGCGGATTCCGTTGACATTGATGGTGGCAATTTTCATACATGGTCCCTTTGACGTCGCGCGTGTATGATACCCGACGTTTCGACGTTTGGGTAAATGGCCCGCATGGATATTCGTGGTATTACACGCAATTTCCTTCCATGGAGCCTATGAATAGCAGGGGGAGCGCCGTGTCGGCCAGCATGCATGCCTATCAGCGTGAGTTCATCGAGTTCGCCATCGAGCAAGGCGTGCTGAAGTTCGGCGAGTTCACCCTCAAGTCGGGTCGTGTCAGCCCCTACTTCTTCAATGCCGGCCTGTTTCGCAGCGGCGGCGCCCTGGCGCGGCTGGGGCGCTTCTACGCCAATGCCATCGAAGCCAGCGGTGTGGCGTGCGACGTGCTGTTCGGCCCTGCCTACAAGGGCATCCCGCTGGCGGCAACGACAGCGGTGGCGCTGGCCGAACATCACGGCCGCGACCTGCCGTTTGCCTTCAATCGCAAGGAGGCGAAGGACCACGGCGAGGGCGGCAACATCGTCGGTGCCGAGCTGGCCGGGCGCATCCTGATCATCGATGACGTGATCACCGCGGGTACCGCCATTCGCGAGGTGATGGCGCTGATCGACGCCGCCGGCGCCGAGGCGGCAGGTGTGGTGATCGCACTGGATCGCCAGGAGCGCGGCCAGGAAGGGGGTGAGATCAAAAGCCAGAGCGCCATTCAGGAGGTCGAATCGCGCTACGGCATGCCCGTCATCAGCATCGTCACGCTGGACATGGTGCTGGCCTACCTCGAGCAGCAAGCCAACCAAGAGCTTCGAGGACATGCGGCCGCCATTCGCGACTATCGCGCGCGCTATGGCGTCGCAGCCGATTGATGTTCAGTCACGTAATGCGCGCAGTGAGCAAGGAGACATCGATGAATCCGCTCGGACAGTTCGCCAGGGCCGCCCTGGTTTCGGGTATCGTATTTGCCGCCAGCGGCGCCCACGCCGCCGGCAGCCTGGATCTCAACCTCGGCGCCGATGCCATGCAGTTCGAAGCCGCCGGCGAGATCACCCAGGGCGTTGCCCTGGGTGGTGGCGTGATCAACAGCGAGTATCGCGAGGACGCCACCCTCTACCATGCCCAGTTGCTGGGCGTTCAGCGCAACCGCGATCGCGATGTGGGCATTGGCGCACGCTGGACCCAGTTCGACACCGACTACGGTGATGGCGGCGGCCTGGGCTTGGGCGGCTACGGCTATGTCTACCTGCCGCAGGCACCCGCCGTCTCGCTGGGGGGCTACGGTTTCTACACCCCCGGCGTGGTGACCAGCGGTGATCTGGACGACGGCTACGAGGTAGGCGTGCGCGCGCGCTATGCCTTTACCCCCAACGTCGACGGCTACGTCGGCCTGCGTCAAGCGGCGGCCGACTTCGACAACCGCCACGGCAACCGCACCCTGGATCGTGGCGCCCAGGTCGGGGTTCGTCTGAGCTTCTGATCGTCCTCGCTGTACCGGCGGGCCCTGGCGGGCCCGCCAGCGCTTCCAGGCAGGCCGCCATGCTCGATGTCGTACTCTTCGAACCCGAGATCCCGCCCAATACCGGCAACCTGATCCGCCTGTGTGCCAACAGCGGCTTTCGCCTGCACCTGATCGAGCCGCTGGGCTTCGTGCTCGACGACAAACGCCTGCGCCGCGCCGGGCTCGACTATCACGAGTGGGCTGCCGTCAGCGTACATCGCGGTTGGCCGGCTTTCGTCGATGCGGTCACACCCTCGCGGGTATTCGCCGTATCGACCCGAGGCCGAACGGGCTACCATGAGCCGAGCTATCGCCCCGGCGATGCCCTGCTGTTCGGCCCCGAGACTCGCGGCCTACCTCAGGCCATGCTGGATGCCTTGCCGCCAGAGCAGTGCCTGCGCATTCCCATGCTGGCGGACAGCCGAAGTCTCAACCTCTCCAACGCCTGTGCCATCCTGGTGTTCGAGGCCTGGCGCCAGCTAGGCTTCGCCGGCGCGGCGCAGCCCGAGTGATTCCATGAGCATTCAGCAACGCCTCGCCAAGCTCAATCCGCGCCAGCAGGAAGCCGTGCGCTATATCGACGGCCCCTGCCTGGTGCTGGCCGGCGCCGGTTCGGGCAAGACCAGTGTGATCACCACCAAGATCGCCTACCTGGTCCAGGTGTGCGGCATGAGCGCACGCCGTATCGCCGCCGTCACCTTCACCAACAAGGCCGCTCGCGAGATGAAGGAGCGCGTGGGGCAGATGCTCAAGGGCAAGGAGGGGCACGGGCTGACCGTCTCGACCTTCCACACCCTGGGGCTCAACATCATTCGCGGCGAACTCAAGGCGCTGGGCTACAAGCCGGGCTTCTCGCTGTTCGACCCCGAGGACGCCAAGGCGCTGCTGCGCGACCTGATGAACAAGGACGCCCAGGTCGACGCCGAGCAGATCAACGCCGTGCAGCACCAGATCTCTGAATGGAAGAACGACCTGGTGCTGCCGGGCCAGGCGCTGTCCCACGCCGTGGACGAGGACGAGCAGTACGCCGCACGGGTCTACGAGGCCTACGTGCGCCACCTCAAGGCCTACAACGCGGTGGACTTCGACGACCTGATCCTGCTGCCGGTGGTGCTGCTCAAGGACAATCCCGAAGTGCTGGCGCGCTGGCGACGCAAGATCCACTACATGCTGGTCGACGAGTACCAGGACACCAACGTTTCCCAGTACCTGCTGGTCAAGCTGCTGATGGAGGAGCGCAAGACGTTCACCGTGGTGGGTGACGACGACCAGTCGATCTACGCCTGGCGTGGGGCGCGGCCCGAGAACCTGGTGACCCTGGGCGAGGACTTTCCGCGCCTCAACGTGATCAAGCTGGAGCAGAACTACCGCTCCACCGGCACCATCCTGCGCGCCGCCAATACCCTGATCGCCAACAATCCCCACGTCTATGAAAAAACGCTGTGGTCGGAGATGGGGCGGGGCGCGCCGATCCGTGTGGTGGTCAACCGCCACGAGGAGGCCGAGGCCGAACGGGTGGCCAGCGAGATCCTCACCCGGCGCATCAAGGAGCGCGCGGAGTGGCGCGACTTCGCCGTGCTCTACCGTGGCAATTTCCAGGCCCGGCTGCTCGAGTTGAAACTCCAGCACTACCAGATCCCCTACAAGCTCTCCGGCGGCACCTCCTTCTTCTCGCGTAACGAGATCAAGGACGCCATGGCCTACCTGCGCCTGCTGATCAATCCGGCAGACGACAACGCCTTCCTGCGCATCGTCAACGTGCCGCGCCGCGAGATCGGCCCCGGCACCCTGGAGAAGCTGGCCAACTATGCCACCGAGCGGGGCGCCTCGCTGTTCGACGCCTGCCACGAGCTGGGCCTGGAGCAGCAGCTGCCGGCGCGGGCGGTGGAGCGCCTGGGGCGCTTCACCCACTTCATCGACGGTGTGCGCCGCCGCATGGACGAGGGGAATTCGCTGGCCGCGATACGCGGCATGCTGCACGAGATGGACTACGAGGCGTGGCTCTACCAGAACGCCAGCGCACCCACCATCGCCGAGCGGCGCATGGCCAACGTCTGGACGCTGATCGACCAGCTCGAGAAGTCGATGAGACATGATCCTGAGGAAAGAGCTGCGGAGATCGAAGCGGAAGACGCCGCCGAGACCGGCGATGTGGAGGCGGCCATCTCGCGGCTGGTGCTGCGCGACATCCTGGAACAGCAGGCCGAGGAGGACGATACCGACAAGGTGCAGCTGCTGACCATGCATGCCTCCAAGGGGCTGGAGTTCCCGCATGTCTACCTGATGGGCCTCGAGGAGGAGCTGCTGCCCCACCGCAACGCCATCGAGGCCGGCACGGTGGAGGAGGAGCGGCGCCTGGCCTATGTCGGCATCACCCGCGCGCGCCAGACCCTGACCCTGACCCTGGCGCGCCAGCGCAAGGCCTTCGGCGAGTTGATGGATTGCACGCCGAGCCGTTTCCTCGACGAGCTGCCGCCGGACGATCTGGAGTGGGAAGGCCGCGCCGACAAGGAGGATCCGGAGAAGAAGCAGGCGCGGGGGCAGGATGCCATCGCCGGGCTGCGCTCGTTGCTGGGTTAAATCCCGACGGAGTGTCGGGTGGATGAGACATGAACGCCGACGGGGCGCCAAAAGGCGCCCCGTCTTTGGTTACAGACCCGCGTACGGGTTACTTGACGGGCTCGACCAGGAAGTCCACGGCGGCACGCACCTCGTCGTCCGAGAGACCCATGTTGCCACCCTTGGGCGGCATGGCGCCGACACCGTTGATGGCGTGGTCGTACAGTGTCTCGATATCCTGATCGATGCGCCCTTCCCACTCGCCGGCTTCGCCGCGGCGCGGCGCACCGGCGGCACCGGTCATGTGGCATGCCATGCAGGCCTGGTTGTAGATCGCCTCGCCGTCGATGCCGGCGTGGGCCGGCTCGTCGCCAGCGGCCTCTTCGTCGGCAGACGCTTCCTCGACGGCCTCTTCATCCGCGGCTCCGTCTTCGGTCGCCACCGCGGCGGCTTCGGCATCCTCTTCGACGGCGCCTTCTTCGGTCACGGCCTCTCCATCGGCGGCAGCCTCGTCCTCGGATGCGGCTTCGTCGGATGCGGCTTCTTCATCACCGCCCAGCTCCGGCACGTCCATCACAGGATCCACCAGGTGCGCAGTAGCGGCGGCGACTTCCTCGTCGGAGAGGTTGGGGTTGCCGCCGCGGGCCGGCATGGCGTTGAAACCGTTGATGGCGTGATCCAGCAGCGTGTCCCAGCCCTTGTCGACGCGGTCGGCCCAGGCGTCCTCCTCGCCGCGTACCGGCGCACCGGCGGCGCCGCTGTCATGGCATGCGCTGCACACCTGGCCGTAGATGCCCTCGCCATCGGCGCCTTCGCCACCGCTACCCGAATCGCTCGCAGCGGTTGCTGCCGTGCCACACTCATCGCCCTGCAGGCAGAGTTCACCCACCGGCTTCAGGCGCTCGGCAATGGCATCGCGGTCCACTTCGGCCTGAACGGACGCGGCGCCCGCGACCAGGCCCAGGGTGGCCAGACACCCCATGATCAGCTTGCTGGATTTCACTCTCACCACCTCTCGACGGTCCTGTAATCGTAATCTGTTGGCGACGACGGCACGCGACAGCCGGAGCGCCATGATACACACAATGGGCGCTAGTATACCGATATAGCAAAGCGCTGGAAAACGCCGCAGCCCACGCCTTTGGCATGAGTCAACGCAGCGGCCCTGGCCGGCTGGCCAGCGCAGCGACCGACGAGTATCGTGGTAGCTGACTTCGGTGTGTTCCACTGGCGACGCGAGGCCTGCGTGTACGATTTCATCATTCTGGGTGGCGGCATTCTCGGCCTTTCCACCGCGATGCAACTCATCGAGCGCTATCCCGACAAGAAAATGCTGCTGCTTGAGAAGGAGAGCGGCCCCGCGCAGCACCAGAGCGGCCACAACAGCGGCGTGATTCATGCCGGTGTCTACTATACGCCCGGCAGCCTCAAGGCACGCTTCTGCCTGGAGGGTAATCGCGCTACCAAGGAGTTCTGTGACCGCCATGCCATTCCCTACGAGGCCTGCGGCAAGCTATTGGTGGCAACCAACCCGCAGGAGATGCAGCGCATGGAAGCGCTATGGGAGCGCACCGCTGCCAACGGACTGGAGCGGGAGTGGCTTTCTGCCGGGGAGCTGATAGAGCGCGAGCCCCACATCACCGGGCTCGGTGCCATCTTCGTCCCCTCCAGCGGTATCGTCAGCTATGCCCGGGTGGCCGAGGCGATGGCCGAGGAGTTCCAGCGTCATGGTGGCCAGATCCGCTACGACCACGAGGTCACCGGGATCGCCGAGCGTACCGGGGAGGTCCTCGTCGATACCTCCCAGGGTGAGTTCAACAGCCGCTACCTGGTGACCTGCTCGGGACTGATGGCCGACCGCGTCGTGCGCCTGCTGGGGCGAAACCCCGGCTTCTCCATCTGCCCCTTCCGCGGCGAATACTACCGCCTGCCCGACCGGCTCAGCGATATCGTCAAGCACCTCATCTATCCCATCCCCGACCCTTCCATGCCGTTCCTTGGGGTGCATCTGACGCGCATGATCGACGGTTCGGTGACCGTGGGGCCCAATGCGGTGCTGGCGTTCAAGCGCGAGGGGTATCGCAAGGGCGACGCTTCACTGCTCGACATGGCGCGCATGTTCAGCAACCCCGGCATCCTCAAGGTGCTGGGGCGCAATTTGCGACCCGGCCTGCACGAGATGAAGAATTCGCTGTGGCGTCGCGGCTATCTGGAAGAGGTGCGCAAATACTGCCCCAGCCTGACGCTGGACGACCTCGAGCCGTGGCCCGCCGGCGTGCGCGCCCAGGCCGTCTCCCGCGATGGCCGGCTGATCGACGACTTTCTGTTCGTCAATACCCGGCGCACGGTCAACGTCTGCAACGCGCCGTCGCCGGCCGCCACCTCGGCGCTGCCCATCGGCCGGCACATCCTGGGGAAGGTCGGCGAGATGATCCAGGAGACGTGATTACCGCGGGCGGTAGTCACGGCCGTGGCGTTCACCCACCAGGCGCATGAGGGGGCCATGAGCGAGCGGCGTTACGCCGCCTGGCGCGGCATCTTGTATCGCCATGGTCACATCGCGCTGGCGGTCGTCGGGCTGCTGGCGTGGTCCCGGCTGGGACCGGGGCTGGCCAGCGTACTGTTGCTGCCGGCCTGGGCGTTCGCCGGTCAGTTGATCTTCGCCGGCAGCTTCGAGGCCGCGCGACTGCGGCGCGGTGCCTGGCTGGGTCAGTACCTGCATGCGTCGTCGCCCTGGCACCGTCGGTTGCGGGGCGGGCTATTCATGATCTTGAGCCATCAACTGCTGGGCCTGCTGCTGGCGCTACTGCTGCTGGTGCAGCTCCGCCTGCTCTCGCCGGTCGCCTGGCTGGCACTGCTGCTGGCGACGCTGACGCTGGGATGGCTTCAGGCCATCCTGCGCCGGCGCATGGCCCGGCACGTGGTCGCCGCCTACATCCCGTCATTGACCCGACGCCTGCTGGTCTGGCCCGTCGGTGGCCTGCTGGCACTGTTGCTGATGTTTTTGGCGCTGTGGTTGCCACAGCCCTATCTGGTCGGGCTAGCCTGGGAAGAGGCCCTGTTGCGGCATGTCTCCACCGCCTCGGGTGGCACGTTGCTCGGCTTCTTCGAGCGCCTGGCCCAGGCCGTGGAGCTGACCCAGTACTGGGCCATGCAGAATGCCGTCACCCGCGCCGGGATCGATGACTGGATGGTGCTGATCGGCTGGCTGGTTCTGTTGCTGTCGCAGAGCGCCTTCGCCTGGGCATTCGTCAGGCTGTTGGTGGGCGTCGACGCCCTGTGTGGCCGGCTGACGCAGCGGCCTGAGAGCGGGCGGGAGGAGTCCACATGACGATACGCACCGACACCTTGAGGCGCCTGCCGGTAGTGGCCTGGATCCTGGGTCCGCTGCTGGCAGCGCTTTTGCTGCTGGGCCTTGTCCTGGCCTACTACCTGCTGCAGGCACGCAGTGAGGCACCGCTCTTCCGGGTCGTGGTCGACGGTGAGACCCTGACTCTTGACGCCGAGACCCACGCCGCTCTGGGGCGGGAACTGGGCGAGCTTGCCGCTGGCCTGGACCTGAGGCTGCGCCAAGAGATGCAGCTCTGGCTCGATGCGCACCTGGACGCCGCCTTCGCTCCGCTCGAGGCCGCGGTGCCGGAATACCTCGATTGGCACTTCTCGCCGCGAGGCAGCTACCTGCGCCTGGCGATGACGCTGACGGGTGGGGTGGATGAATGGCTGGAGGTGCAACTGGCCGAGCGATTGGCCGAGCGCAGCGGTTTCGAGGCCGCGCTGAAAGAGCTCGAAGCCGATTACGCCACGCGTCTCGAGCAGGCCCAGCAGCGATTGGGGCAGGGCATCGCCCTGACCCTCCATGCTCGCTACGGCGAGCGGCAGGCGAACGTTACCCCATCACGGGAGATACACGAGATCGATCTCGATCTGGCTCTGCAGCATGCGTTCCATGACCGCCGGGAAGAGATGCGCTGGGGAACGGCTGCTGCGGGGGGCGCTCTTGGTTTGACTGTCAGCCGGGCGCTTGCCCAGCGGCTGATGGCGGGCGCGGCGATGCAGGGGTCGAGAGCCGTGGCCGGCCGGGTCGTGGCGCGCTTGGGCGGTCATGCGACGCGCTCGCTGGGTAGCGGAGCGACGGCCACGGTGGCCACTTCCCCGACCGGCCCCGCAGCACTGCTGGCCGGTGCCACCGCCACGGCAGTGGCCCTGGCCGGCTTCGTCGGCACGGAATACGCCTTGCTCAAGGCCGAAGAGCATCGCTTTCGTGACGCCATGGAAGCCGAACTGACCGGCGAAGTGGCGCGTGCCCGGGCCGAGGTGCGCCATGTGCTCGAAGCCGATACGGCCCGCCGGGCCGAAGCGCTCGAGCGCTACCTGGCGCAGGCGGCACGTGACGCCGAGACGGTCGGTGAGGTGCCGCAGACGTACCGTATCTTCTACCCTGGCCGCTGAGTCTCGCGGGAAGGCTGCCAGGCTGGACAGCGCGGGCGCTGACGGTTACGATGTTGGCCGTTTCTCGGTGGCCATGTGCTGCCACTAGACGGGAGCCAGCAAGGCTTCCAGCGTCATCTTGCATAAGCGCCCGTAGCTCAGTTGGATAGAGTGTTGGCCTCCGAAGCCAAAGGTCGCAGGTTCGAATCCTGCCGGGCGCGCCAAGAAATTATTCCCTCCTCCATTTGATCTGAAACTCGATCTCCTCTTCGTCATCCGAACGCTCGTGTTCGATGGTGAATTCGGCTCGTGCTGGCACGTATATTCGTTCACCGGCTATCTGGATATCGAAGCGCCCGCCTTTTTCGATGGTATCTGCCAGGCGCCTGAGTTTCGCGACGAACTCGGCTTTGGAATAACCCTTTTCGACGTCCCGTTCTGTCTTGGTTGGCATGAGGTCCTCTCGCCTCGTGGGCATGGCATGGCAATAGGGAAAATAATATGATGTATGACCAAGTATCGACACACGATACGTTCGACTCATCCTAGCGCCCAAGCTGGCGTAGTATAAAGAAATAGAGGAAGAAAAGAGGGGGCCATGCTCAGGGTAACCATATGACAATCGACATTTCAGATCTGAACGTACAGAAGGTCTCGAAGCAGGGAAGCCTCCCGACGCATGTCGCCGATAAGCTGGAAGCATTGATTCTGGAAGGAAAGATAAAGGTCGGCGACAAGCTGCCGACCGAAGCGCGCCTGTGCGACTCGTTCGGTGTCAGCCGTACGGTAATTCGCGAAGCCGTGACGCACCTGAAGTCGCTGGGTCTGGTGGAGACGCGAAGGGGAGTGGGCACGACGGTACTGCGGGCCACCGCCATCGAAGCTCGCCCGGCCGAGAGGATCAGTCCCACCACGATCGAGGACATTCTGCATGTGCTCGAACTCCGGTTGTCGCTGGAGCCGGCGGCAGCTGAGCTGGCCGCCTTGCGCTACGACGAAGAGGACCGCCGCAACCTGGAAGCCAAGCATGCCGCTTTCATCAAGGCGCATGCCGAGAAATCCCAGGCGCGCGTGGAGGATTACGAATTTCACTACGCCATCTTCAAGGCCGCGAAGAACCCCTTTTTCCTGCAACTCTACGCCCAGCTCAGCCAGAGCATGATCCCTCGCGCCAAGCTGATGGCCGTCGACATCAACCGGGCCGCTGCGGAGCGCTACATCGGACGGGTCAAGGAGGAGCACGGCTACATTCTCGAGGCCATCCTGTCTCGCGATGAGGAAGCGGCCAGGGAGACCATGTATCAGCATCTCAACCGCTCGTGGAATCTCTACCGGAATTATCTGGAGAGCTAGACCTTGGCGAAAGCCTCGGGACCGCTCGGTCGAGCCGAGTGGCTGTGGTGACGGGAAAAGACAGCGCCGGGGAGCCGGCGCTGTAGGAAGGGGAAGCCGTCAGCTGGTGACGCCTTTTATGACCGGTGTCTTGGGCTTGCGGACCACCATGAAGTAGTAGAACACCCCAGTCAGCAGCAGGAAGAAGAGGCTGTCGAAGCTGGTAAGGAAGATCATCGGGTTGCCGTCGCTGATGGACAGGGCCCGACGACAGTACTCCTCCAGGCCAGGACCCAACACGAAGCCGAGCAGCAGGCAGGCGATGGGGTACTTGTGCTGGCGCAGGACGTAGGCCAGCACGCCGAACAGCAGCGCCAACGCCATCTGGAAAGTGGAATAGGTGGCCACGTAGCTGCCGACCAGCGCGATGACGGCGATGCTGGAATACAGCACGTCACGGCGAATCGACACGATACGTACGAAGTAGGGACCCAGCAGGTAGAGCGTCAGCGGCACGAGGACCAGGGCGCTGACGAGCAGGGCTGCGAACATCGGGGCCACCAGGTGCAGTTGGGCGTCGAGGAACTGGGGGCCCGGCTGCAGGCCGTTGATCACCAGTACCCCGAGCACGATGGCCGTGGTGGGGTCGCCGGGGATGCCGAACGAGAGCATGGGCACGAAGGCGCCGCTGCACATCGAGTTATTGGCTCCTTCGGCTGCGGCGATGCCTTCGCACGAACCCTTGCCGTAGCGTTCGGGATGCTTGGAGCTGCGCATGGCTTCGGCATAGGAGACGAAAGCGGCCATCGAGCCGCCCGCGCCGGGCAGGACGCCGATGGCGTAGCCGATGACGGCGGACTTGAGATAGCGGTAAACGCCGATCTCGCGCACTTCGCTGAGCGGCGGAATGAAATCCCGACGGCGGATTTTTGCGGCCTTGATGGCATCGGCATCGACGGTACGCCGTTCGGCTTTGCGTGCCTGCACCAATAGTTCGCTGATGGCGAAGGCGCCGATGACCAGAGGCATGATGTCGATGCCCTGCATCAGCGTGCTGGTGCCGAAGGTGAAGCGCGGTACGGGTTGCATCACGTCGATGCCCACCGTGGCGACCATGACCCCCAGCGTCGTGGCGACCAGACCCTTGGGGATGGAGTCGCGCTGGGAAATGACGATGACGATCAGCGCGAAGGCGATCAACGAGAATTTCCCCGGCGTGCGGATCAGCAGCGCGGCTTCGGCTGCCATGGGCGCCACCACCATCAGCAGGATGGCGCCCAGGGCACCGCCGATCATGGAGGCCAGGGCCGCGTGCCCCAGGGCCTTGGCCCCCTCGCCGCGCTGCTGCATTGGATAACCCTCGATCGCGGTCATCATCGAGGCCGGGGCGCCGGGAATGTTGATCGTGGTGGCGGTGATGCTGCCGCTGCACATGCCCGCCATGAAGATGCTGGCGCAGGCCACGAGCGCCGAGGTCACGTCGAGGCTGTAGGTCAGGGGCAGCAGCAGGGCGATGGCCAGCATCGAGGTCAACCCCGGCACGGCGCCGAAGAAGGTGCCGATCAGGTAGCCGCCCACCATGTAGGCGAACACCTCGGGCTGTAGCAGGGTGGCGAATCCGTTGAGGAGTTCTCTGAAGTAATCCATGACCGTCACGTCCCTAGGGTGGGCAAGCGAACCTGGAAGATGAGTTCGAACAGGGTGTAGCCGAGCAGAGTAATGAGCAGGGCGGCGAGGATCTTGACGGCCCAGGCGCGCCCGCCCGTGCCGGGATGGGGATTGCCGAACAGGAACGTCAGCAGCAGCACGTAGAGGAACGTGGAGGTGAAATAGCCGATGACCGAGAAGATGCCGATGTACGCGCCGGTCGCCACGGTGACCCACAGCGCGCCGAAGCGATTGAGGGCCGGCACCCCGGCCTCGGCTTGCGTCTCGTCGGCCGCGGGCGTTTCGACCGTGGTGCTCTTGCCGGTTTCGCTACGCCCCTGCCAGATCACGATGCCGATCGAGAGGTACATGATCGCGGCGAGCACGACCGGGAAGAACGAGGCCGTAATATCGCCGCGTTTGATCGGCGGCATCATCTGCAGGGCTTCCACGAGATAGATCGTGGTGACGACCAGCAGCAGGGCGGGCACGACCCACTTTCCACTGAATGAGTAGGGGAGCTTCAAAGGTTCCACCTCTCTTGCTGTAGGGGATAGCCCGCCGCGTGGCGGCACGGCGGGGGCGGGAAATCGCGTTGGGCGCCGGGTGGATGGCAAGCGCGTCTGCGCGGCCTAGTCGAGGATGCCCTGCTCCTGGAGTTCCTCCATGGTGACGAAGATCTCCTCCTGGGTCGTGCCGACCCACTCGGTGACTTCATCGCGTCCCAGCCAGTTGGGGGTCACGCCGACGTCGACCAGCCAGCCCTGGAACTCGTCGCTCTCGTAGGCTTCCTGATACGCCGCCTCGAGCTCGTCCAGGATCGGCTCCGGCGTACCGGCCGGGGCGGCCAGGATGATGAAGCTGCCCATCTGGATATCGAGATCGCGTTCGGAGGCGGGCGGCACGTCCGGGAATGACTGGCTCTGCACGTCGGTGAACTCGATCAGGCCACGCGCATCGCCGCCCTCGATGAGCGAAGCGAAATCGCCCAGGCTGGTGATCGCGAAGTCGATCTCGCCGTTCAGCAGCGCCTCCTTCTGCGGCGCGGCGCCGCCCGGATAGGAGATGATCTTGAAATCGGCCCCGGTTGCGTCCATCAGCTGGAGCAGCGTCAGGTGGGTGCGCGCCCCCATGTTCTGGATGCCGGCGCGAATGCGGCCGGGCTCGGCCTTGGCCGCCTCGATCAGGGCCTCGATGCTGTCGTGTTCCGAGTCGGCCGGCACGATGAGGGCATCGGGCTCGCTGGTAATGCGCGCGATCAGGTCCATCTCGTCGACGCTGTAGCCCGGCAGCATGTCTTGCCACGGCACGGTGATGACACTGTCGTAGGTCAGGGCGCCGAGGGTATAGCCATCGGCCTTGGCGTTGATCAGCTGGATCAGCCCGTTGCCGCTCATGCCGCCCTCGATGTTCTCGACGTAGACGGTGCCGGACAGCGACTCTTCCGCCAGGTCGGTGATCTTGCGCACGATGCCGTCGGTGCCGCCGCCGGCGCCCCATGGCACGATCATGCGGATATCTCGGGTCGGATACTCCTCCGCGGCGTTGGCCGTCGCGGTCACCAGCGTCATGATGCAGGCAAGACCCAGGGTTTTCTTGAGCATGGTGATACTCCTCTTGTTGTTGGCTTCGTCGTTTCGTTGTCGTCAGGGGCGGTGCCCAACGGGCGAGCCGCCATACTCCTTGCTACTTGACTGCTTGTTGCGTTAAGGGGCGTCATTCCGCGAGAGAGAGGATCTCGTTCCAGGTTGCGTCGTCGACTTCAACGGCCGCATCCGGCGCATACCTGTCTCGCCTCCGTCGCTCATCGGTCGATTTGCCCGGCCAGCGCACGGGGGCGCCGCTCTCGTCCGGCGCGGCCGAAGCCAGGTGGGCGGTGATGCCATCCACCAGGTGGTGGCAGAGCTCCTGTCCGCCCAGTTGGCGGGGGTCGAAGAGCATGAATACCTGGCAGCAGCCGGTACCGCTGCCTCGCTGCAGCTTGTCGATCTCGTGGCTGGGCCGGCCCTGGGCCAGCAGCGCCGCAAGAGCGTCGAGCAGGATGGCCAGGCCGGAGCCTTTCCAATAGCCGGTGGGCAGGATGCGGCGCGTGGCTTCGATCGCTGCGGGCTCCCGGGTCAGCTCGCCCTGGGCATCGAAGCCGCCGTCGACGGGAAGTGGCTTGCCTTGCTGGCGTAGCGTCTGGAGCTTGCCGTAGGAGAACTGCGACATGGCCATGTCGAGCACCAGCGGGCTCTCGCCCGGCACGCCCATCACCAGAGGGTTGTTGCCGATACTCTGCTGCGACGACCCCCAGGCCGGCATGCACGATTCCGTATTGGTCCACATCAGTGCGGCATAGCCTCGCTCAACGGCATGCCAGCCATAGCTGCCACCGCGCATCCAGTGGGTGGTGTCGCGCAGGGCCACGACTCCCATGCCATGCTCCTCGGCGAGCGACATGGCGCGTTCGGTGGCCTGCAAGGCATTGCGAACCCCGATGCCGAAGTGGCCGTCGTGGACTTCAAGCGCACCCAGGGCGTGAACCCGCTCCAGCGTGGCGCTCGGGTCGACCCAGCCGCGGCGAACGTAATCGACGAAGCGGGCGATACGGCCGACGCCATGCGAGGCGACACCGTCCCAGGTGCTCTCGGCATGGAGGCGGGCGCAGAGCCGTGCATCCGCGCTCGTCAGTCCGGCGCGCTGCAGAACGCGCTCCAGGGTATGGAGCAGAGTGGTGAAGGGAACCGCTGTCATCGTGTCGTTTCCATTAAGTCATACATCATACAAATACCGTAGCGGCCAAGTGCTCGTTCAGATATGCGCCTTTAGTAGCAGGAGGGCGATGGAGAGTTTCCCGGTCGAATGAAGATTCACACAGGGGTTGCAAAGATAGTAATACATAGTATGTATTACTAAAGGTCGAGATTCCCGATCCCGAAACGTCAATTCCCGAAAGAGGTCATTATCATGTTCGTCGATCTACGTACCTACACGATGGTCCCGGGCCGTCTGAACGCTTATCTCGAACTCTACGAGCGCGAAGGGCTGCCGATTCAGCAGCGCCATCTGGGTAACCTGTTGGGTTATTTCGTTACCGAAACGGGGGAGCTGAACCAGGTCGTGCACCTGTGGGGCTACGAGAGCGCAGCGGACCGAGATGCCCGGCGCACTGCGATGGAGAAGGACCCCGACTGGATCGCCTACCGTAAGAAGAGCGCCGAGGCGGGCAATGTCCAGCACCAGAGCAACAAGCTGCTGCGCCCCACTCGCTTCTCCCCCATCTGAATGGAGGTGTCTATGGCTGGCTCGTACGAGGACCAGGCCCCACGCACGGGCGCGCAGGTGCTGGTCGATGCATTGCTGGACAACGGCGTGACGCAGGCCTTCGCCGTACCCGGCGAAAGTTATCTCAGCGTACTGGACGCGCTGTACGATCATCGGCAGCGCCTGAAGTTGGTGACCTGCCGGCATGAGTCGGGGGCATCCAACATGGCCGAAGCCTACGCCAAGATGACGGGGCAGCCGGGCATCTGCTTCGTCACGCGCGGACCGGGGGCGTGCCACGCCAGCATCGGCGTGCATACCGCACGCCAGGACTCGACGCCGATGATTCTGTTCATCGGCCAGGTCGCGCGGCACATGCGCGAGCGAGAGGCCTTCCAGGAGATCGACTATCGCCAGATGTTCGGGCCGGTGGCCAAGTGGGTCACCGAGGTCGACGATGCCAGGCGGCTGCCGGAACTGCTGGCGCGTGCCTTCCAGACGGCAATCTCCGGCCGCCCCGGCCCGGTGGTCGTCTCGCTGCCCGAGGACATGCTCGATGATATTGTCCGCGTCGAAGATGCCCCGGCCGCGAGCCGCATCCCCATCGTTCCCGATCCGCAGTCGCTGGTGCGTGTCTCTGGCGCCCTGGAAGAGGCGCAGCGTCCGGTACTGATCGTCGGCGGTGGCGACTGGAGCGCTC
This sequence comes from Billgrantia sp. C5P2, assembly GCF_051062895.2. Lineage (NCBI taxonomy): Bacteria > Pseudomonadati > Pseudomonadota > Gammaproteobacteria > Oceanospirillales > Halomonadaceae > Billgrantia > Billgrantia sp. C5P2. The sequence continues at coordinate 4,641,630 of NZ_CM128542.1, read as the reverse complement.
GGGCCGGCGAGCACCTGCGACAGTTCGCCGAGGCGCATCAGGTGCCGATCCTGGCCTCGTTCCGCTGCCAGGATTTCGTCGACAACGATTCGCCGGCCTATGTGGGGCGTCTCGGCCTGGGTGCGTCGGCACAGGCCAACGCGCTGGTGGAGCAGGCCGATCTGGTCATCTCGCTGGGTGCCAGGCTGGGCGAGGCCACCACGCAGGGCTACACCCTGCTGGTACCCCCACGGCCGCGACAAGGATTCATCCACGTGCATGCGGATATCGGCGAGCTGGGCCGGGTCTACCACGGCTTGACGATCAACGCGACCTCGCCGGAGTTCGCCGAAGCGCTGGCGACGCTACCCCCGCGGGGCGAGATGGCGCGTCGTGCCTATCTGGCTCAGGCGAGGCAGGCTTTCGAGGACTACACGAAAGTCGGGCCCGCCGAGGGCGACCTGGACATGCAGGCCGTCGTGGCGACGATCGCCGAGGCCCTGCCCAGGGATACGGTCTACGCCAACGGTGCGGGCAATTACACCCTGTGGCTGCAGCGTTACCTGACATTTCATGTCTTCCGTACCCAACTGGCACCGACCAGCGGTGCCATGGGATATGGCTTCCCCGCGGCCATCGCCGCCAAGCTGGCTCATCCTGAGCGCAGCGTGGTCGCCTACGGTGGCGATGGCTGTGCTCTGATGAGCATCCAGGAACTGGCGACGGCCCGCATGCTGGGGCTGAAGATCCTGTTCGTGGTCGTCAACAACGGCAGTTACGGGACGATCCGCATGCATCAGGAGCGTCGCTTCCCCGGACGCGTCTCGGGAACCGAGCTGGTCAATCCCGACTTCGTGGCCCTGGCTCGCGGGTTCGGGCTGCATGGCGAAGCCATCGAGCGCAACGACCAGCTGCCGGAGGCGCTGGCCCGCTACCAGGCCCAGGCGGGCTCGGCGCTATTGGAAATTCGCATGTCCGCCGACACGCCACATGCCACGCCGCCCAAGGTGTGAAAGCAGCCTTCCAATCCGTTCGTCGCTCCCGCCTCTCGCAGTTCTTGCCCAAAAACGACGCTTACGACATCTGGTTGCGACACTGCAAGGCCGCCTGACTGGCGGCCTTTTCGCGAATGACGGATTTTAAACGTATCCGAGAGCGACAACATGGAATATCTTGGAGATAAGGGCTTGCCTGATCGCGACACCTCAAAGGTACTGATCCAAGCCCGACCCATGACCCTGACACAGCACCCTTACGGGTAAACATGCCGATAACCATAACGATACACGGCATCGGAGTATGAACATGGCCACGTCCCCCCAGGCTTCGTCCTCAACCCAGGCTTCGTGCAAGGAACCGGCTCCCCAGACGCTGGGTTTCCTGCTGCTGGAAAACTTCACGCTGTTCTCGCTGGCCTCGGCCATCGAGCCGCTGCGCATGGCCAACCAATTGGCCGGGCGAGAGCTGTATCGCTGGTTCACGCTGAGCGTGGACGGCGGGCCGATCTCGGCCAGCGATGGGCTTCAGGTCACTCCTGACGGTGCCATCACCATGCCGCTGGCGCTGGACATGGTCATCGTCTGCGGCGGCGTGGGGCCGTCTCGTGCCGTGCAGCGCGAGCACGTCAGTTGGCTGCAGTCCCAGGCGCGCCTTTCGCGCCGGCTGGGCGGTATCTGTACCGGCAGTTGGGCGTTGGCCAAGGCAGGGCTGCTGGACGGCTACGAGACCAGCGTACACTGGGAATGTCTGGCGGCGATGCGCGAGTCGTTCCCCCGCACGGTGCTGACCACGCGGCTGTTCTCCATCGATCGCGACCGGGCCACCGCCTCCGGTGGCACCGCGCCGCTGGACATGATGCTGACCCTGATCGGACGCGAGCATGGGCGCGAACTCTCGGCGGGCATCTCCGAAATGTTCATCTGCGAGCGCATGCGTGGCGAGAACGATCATCAGCGCGTGCCGCTCAAGCATGTGCTGGGCACCACTCAGCCCAAGCTGCTGGAGATCGTCGCGCTGATGGAGGCCAACCTGGAGGAGCCCATCGCGCTCGAGGAGTTGGCCGCGTACGTCGATGTCTCGCGCCGCCAGCTCGAGCGGCTGTTCCAGAAATACCTGCACTGTTCGCCGTCGCGCTACTACCTCAAGCTGCGACTCACCCGAGCGCGCCAGTTGCTCAAGCAGACCTCGATGTCGATCATCGAGGTCGCCTCGGCCTGCGGCTTCGTCTCCACGCCCCATTTTTCCAAGTGCTATCGGGAGTTCTTCGGCCTGCCGCCGCGGGAGGAGCGCCTGGGCACCAGCCCGCTGCGCCCCCCCGTGCTGGCCGAACAGCCAACCGGCAGCCTGCTGCTGCAACCGGTCGCCTTCCAGCCCGTGCCGGAACAGCCGATCTCGGCGGCGCTGATGGCGCTCGACCAGGCCCGTGGCGAGCCGACCTACGCCAGCGTACGCCTGGACCATTGACCTGAACCCTTGAAGCAGCGGCTCGTGGCCAGGTCGCCGCGAGCCGTTCGCTTCCTCCTCTTCCCGCCTCGATGCCGCCCTCTTCCGTTTCTGCGGGGAGGAACATTGTCATGTTCACGTTTTCCTGCATATCCGGGGGCAGCGCTGTGCCGTTCGTCGCAGTCGCGACAGAGATGACGTTTTTGGGATTATCACCGTCGCTTCCAGAAGTCGGGGTAGGCCTGGCCGGCGCTATGCTGCCATCAGTCAACCCCGATTCGGAGCACGCCCCCATGACTCCCCAAGACCTGCACGACGACGCCATCGTCATCGACGGCCTGATCATCGCCAAGTGGAACCGCGAGCTGTTCGAGGACATGCGCCGCGGCAGGCTCACTGCGGCCAATTGCACCGTCTCGGTTTGGGAGGGTTTCCAGGCCACCGTCGACAATATCGTCAAGTCCAACCAACTGATGGCCGAGTGCAGCGACCTGGTGCGCCCGGTGCGTACCACCGCCGACATCACCCGGGCCAAGGAGGAAGGCAAGACCGGTATCATCTACGGCTTCCAGAATGCCCATGCCTTCGAGGACCAGATCGGCTACGTCGAGATCTTCAAGCAGCTCGGCGTGGGCATCGTGCAGATGTGCTACAACACCCAGAACCTGGTGGGCACCGGCTGCTACGAGCGCGACGGCGGGCTCTCCGGCTTTGGCCGCGAGATCGTCGCCGAGATGAACCGCGTGGGCATCATGTGCGACCTCTCCCACGTCGGTTCCAAGACCTCCGAGGAGGTCATCCTCGAGTCCAAGAAACCGGTCTGCTATTCCCATTGCCTGCCATCCGGCCTCAAGGAGCACCCGCGCAACAAGTCTGACGAGGAGCTGCGCTTCATCGCCGAGCATGGCGGTTTCGTCGGTGTGACCATGTTCACGCCCTTCCTGCGCGCCGGCATCGACGCCACCGTCGACGACTATGTCGAGGCCATCGAATACGTGATGAACATCGTCGGCGAGGACGCCATCGGCATCGGCACCGATTTCACCCAGGGCCATGGCAAGGACTTCTTCGAGTGGCTGACCCACGACAAGGGTTACGCCCGTCGCCTGACCAGCTTCGGCAAGATCATCAACCCCGAGGGTATCCGCACCATCGGCGAGTTCCCCAACCTGACCGAAGCCTTGCTGCGCCGTGGGTTCAGTGAAACACAGGTGCGCAAGATCATGGGCGAGAACTGGGTGCGCATACTGAAGGACGTCTGGGGCGAGTGACGATAACGGCTGCTCCGGGAAAGTCCCGATGATTGCCAAGAACAACGATTTTTGAGGAAACCAACCGTGACCAAGATGGCCCCTGAGCTTCCCATCGAAGTGGATAGCGAAACCGGCGTGTGGACCACCGACGCCCTGCCGATGCTCTACGTACCGCGCCACTTCTTTATCAACAACCACACTGCCGTCGCCGAGGCGCTGGGTGTGGACAAGTACGCCGAGATTCTCTACAGCGCCGGCTACAAGAGCGCCTGGCACTGGTGCGAGAAGGAAGCCGAACTGCACGGCCTGGCCGGCGTGGAAGTGTTCGAGCATTACATGCTGCGGCTCTCCCAGCGCGGCTGGGGCAAGTTCGTGACCGAAGAGATCGACCTCGATGCCGGCACCGCTCGCGTTCGCCTGGAGCATAGTGCCTTCGTCTACCAGCTCGGCAAGACGGGGCACAAGGAGGAGTACATGTTCACCGGCTGGTTCGCCGGCGCCATGGACCAGATCCTCGCCGCCCGCGGCAGCAGCCTGCGTACCGTTGCCGAGCAGACCCAGAGCGCCGCCGAGCCCGGCTGCGACGTGGGCATCTTCACCGTCAAGCCGTTGCCCGACGCCCGGGGTTGAGGAGGTTTCCATGGCATTCGACGCGATTTTCGAGCCGATCCAGATCGGCAAGCTGACCATCCGCAACCGCGTGGTCAGCACCGCCCATGCCGAGGTGCACGCCACCGACGGCGGCATGACCACCGAGCGCTATGTCAGGTACTACGAGGAGAAGGCCAAGGGCGGCTGCGGCCTGTGCATCTGCGGCGGCTCCTCGGTGGTCTCCATTGACAGCCCCCAGGGCTGGTGGAGCTCGGTGAATCTCTCCACCGACCGCATCATCCCGCACTTTCAGAATCTGGCCGATGCCGTGCACAAGCACGGCGGCAAGATCATGATCCAGATTACCCACATGGGGCGTCGCTCGCGCTGGGACGGCTTCGACTGGCCGACCCTGGTGTCGCCCTCGGGTATACGCGAGCCGGTGCACCGCTCCACCTGCAAGACCATCGAGGAGGAGGAGATCTGGCGCATCGTCGGCGACTTCGCCCAGGCCGCGCGGCGGGCGAAGGAGGGTGGCCTGGATGGCGTCGAGCTCTCCGCCGTGCACCAGCACCTGATCGACCAGTTCTGGAGCCCACGGGTCAACAAGCGCACCGACCAGTGGGGCGGCAGCTTCGAGAACCGCATGCGCTTCGGCATGGAAGTGCTCAAGGCGGTGCGCGCAGAAGTAGGCGACGACTTCGTCGTCGGCATGCGCATCTGCGGCGACGAGTTCCATCCGGACGGCCTGACCCACGATGACATGAAGAAGATCGCCGCCTACTACGACGCCACCGGCCAGGTCGACTTCTTCGGCGTGATCGGCTCCGGCTGCGATACCCACAACACCCTGGCCAACGTCATTCCCAACATGTCCTACCCGCCGGAACCCTTCCTGCACCTGGCGGCGGGCATCAAGGAAGTGGTCACCGTACCGGTGATTCATGCCCAGAACATCAAGGACCCCAACCAGGCCCAGCGTATCCTCGAAGGCGGCTACGTCGACCTGGTGGGCATGACCCGGGCGCACATCGCCGACCCGCACCTGATCGCCAAGATCAAGATGGGCCAGATCGACCAGATCAAGCAGTGCGTCGGCGCCAACTACTGCATCGACCGCCAGTACCAGGGTCTCGATGTGCTGTGCATCCAGAATGCCGCGACATCCCGGGAATACATGGGCCTGCCGCATATCATCGAGAAGAGCGAAGGTCCCAAGCGCAAGGTCGTGGTGGTGGGTGGTGGGCCCGGCGGCATGGAGGCCGCCCGCGTCGCTGCCGAGCGCGGCCACGACGTGACCCTGTTCGAGGCCGCGGAGGCCTTGGGCGGCCAGATCACCATCGCCGCCCAGGCCCCGCAGCGCGACCAGATCGCCGGTATCACCCGCTGGTACCAGCTCGAACTGGCGCGCCTCGGTGTCGACCTGCGCCTGGGTACCCGTGCCGACGAGGCAACCCTCGAGGACCTGCGCCCCGACGTCGTGATTCTCGCCACCGGTGGCCAGCCCTTCCTCAGCCAGTTCCCCGAGTGGGGCTATTCGGAGAACCCCGAGGAGAGCCTGGTGGTGAGTACCTGGGACATCCTCTCGGGCAAGGTGGCGCCGGGCAAGAACGTGCTGATCTACGACGCCATCTGCGAATTCTCCGGTGTCTCGGCGGCGGACTACCTGGCCGACAAGGGCGCCAAGGTCGAGATCGTCACCGACGACATCAAGCCGGGTGCGGCGGTGGGCGGCACCACCTTCCCCACCTACTACCGCAGCCTCTACGAGAAGGAGGTGATCATGACCTCCGACCTGATGCTGCACAAGGTCTACCGCGAGGGCAGCGGCCTGGTGGCGGTGCTCGAGAACGAGTACACCGGTGCCCTGGAAGAGCGGGTGGTCGACCAGGTGGTGGTGGAGAACGGCGTGCGGCCCGACGAGGCACTCTACTACGCGCTCAAGGATCGCTCGCGCAATGGCGGGCAGGTGGACCTCGAGGCGCTCTATGCCGCCAAGGCACAGCCCTGCCTGAGCGCAGACGGCGACGGCTACCTGCTGTTCCGACTGGGCGACTGCACCGCGCCGCGCAATACGCACGCGGCCATCTATGACGCCCTGCGGCTGTGCAAGGACCTCTGAAAGCTATTGCGCTCGGCCAGGCGTTGTTGAAGTTCGGCTCGTCATGCTCATGGAGCAAGCAGTCCACTCCGCTGACTCGCCGAACTTCGCCTAGCCTGGCCGTCGCGCATGACGCTTTCACCGTGCCGGCCTCTGTTGCCGCCGGTAAAGCCCCGGCGCTAATGCTAATGCCAAAGCCAACGGCTTATGAGACGAGGTGAGCACCATGCTCGACACCCTCCTGCCGATACTGATCTTCTCCGCCCTGGCACTGGCGGTCATCGGCGCCGTCCGCCGCGTTCGCCTGTGGCGCCAGGGGCGGCCGTCGCCAGTCCCGATTCTTCAAGGCCTGGCGGCCATGCCGCGCCGCTACCTGGTGGACCTGCACCACGTGGTGGCGCGCGACAAGGTCATGTCCAATACCCACGTGGCGACCGCCGGCGGCTTCGTGGCGGCTGCCGTGTTGATGATCCTGGTGCATGGCCTGGGATTCGCCAACCCCATGCTGGGCGGGCTGCTGCTGGCTGCCAGTGCGCTGATGTTCGTGGGCAGCCTGTTCGTCGCCAAACGGCGGCGCAATCCGCCCGCACGGCTCTCCAAGGGGCCGTGGATGCGGCTGCCGAAGAGCCTGATGGCGTTTTCGTTGAGTGTCTTCCTGATCACCCTGCCGACGGTCGGCGTCCTCCCCGAAGGTACGGGTAGCGTGATCCTCGCCTTGGCGCTGGTCGCGGTGCTGACCTGGGGCCTGGGCGAGATGTTCTTCGGCATGACCTGGGGCGGGCCGATGAAGCACGCCTTCGCCGGTGCCCTGCACCTGGCCTTCCATCGCCGCCCCGAGCGCTTCGGTGAGGGCAACCGCTCCACCGGCCTCAAGGCGCTGAACCTGGATGATCCCAAGGCCCCGCTCGGCGTCGAGACGCCCAGCGACTTCACCTGGAACCAGCTGCTCGGCTTCGATGCCTGTGTCCAGTGCGGCCGCTGCGAGGCGGCCTGCCCGGCCTTCGCTGCCGGCCAGCCGCTCAATCCCAAGAAGCTGATCCAGGACATGGTCGTCGGCATGGCCGGTGGCAGCGATGCCAACTACGCCGGTTCCCCCTACCCGGACAAACCGATCGGTGAGCATGCCGGGAGCCCGCACGGCCCGATCGTGGCTCGCGAGGGCACCGCGCTGGTGGATGCCGAAACGCTGTGGTCCTGCACCACCTGCCGCGCCTGTGTCGAGGAGTGCCCGATGATGATCGAGCACGTCGATGCCATCGTCGACATGCGCCGCTTCCTGACGCTGGAGCATGGCAACACCCCCAACAAGGGGGCCGAGGTGCTCGACAACCTGATCGCCACCGACAACCCGGGCGGCTTCGATCCCGGCTCGCGCATGCACTGGGCGGCGGACCTCAACCTGCCCCTGATGCGCGAGGTGGGTCAGGTCGACGTGCTGCTGTGGCTGGGCGATGGTGTCTTCGACATGCGCAACCAGAGGACGCTCAGGGCCTTGGTGAAGGTGCTGCGTGCGGCGGGGGTCGACTTCGCCGTGCTCGGCAATGAGGAGCGCGACAGCGGCGACGTGGCGCGCCGCCTGGGTGACGAAGCGACCTTCCAGTCGCTCGCCAGGCGCAACATCGCGACCCTGTCGCAGTACCGCTTCCAGTGCATCGTCACCTGCGACCCGCACAGCTTCCACGTGCTCGGCAACGAGTACGGCGAACTGGGCGGAAAGTATGAAGTGCGCCATCACAGCACCTACATCGCCGAACTGTATGAGGCGGGGCGCCTGCACTTTGCGCCCTGGAAAGGCGGCAAGGTCACCTATCACGACCCTTGCTATCTCGGCCGCTACAACGGCGAGTATGAGGCCCCGCGCAACGTGCTCAGGGCGCTGGGCATCGAAGTCTCCGAGATGGCACGCTCGGGCTATCGCTCGCGCTGCTGCGGCGGTGGCGGCGGCGCGCCGATTACCGATATTCCCGGCAAGCAGCGGATCCCCGACATGCGCATGAACGACGTGCGCGAAACCGGGGCCGAGCTGGTCGCGGTGGGTTGCCCGCAGTGCACCGCCATGCTCGAAGGCGTGGTGGACGGTCCGGCCGAGGTACGCGACATCGCCGAACTGGTGGCCGATGCCCTGGTGGAGCGTTCCGCTGCTTCAGGTAACAGCCGAGTCGCGCAGCCATCCGTCGAGGAGGTGACACCATGAGCGACATCCCGCGCCGCGATCCGCGTAAGGAGTGGATTGCCAGAAACCGCCTGCACCCCGACCATCTGAGCGTGCTGGCAGAACTCGGCGAGGGCACGTCCGTAGCGACGGAGTGGATGGGCCCCAACGGGGTGATCCGCAGGAACCCACACGCGGTGGGTTTCATCGGCCCCAATGGCATCAAGCGCATCGACCGTAGCGGCGCCCAGCAGGGTGGGCCTGCCGTCACCGGCACGGCGGAGACGAAGGACAGCCGCCGTCAGGTGACGATCGATGATCCGGCCTTCCTGGTGACGGTGGTGCCGGAACTTCCCGGCGGCCGCCTCTCCGGCCACGACAAGGACCTACTGGGCCTGGCCCGGCGCTTGGCCGATGCCGACCCCGAACGCCCCGGCGCCGTGCTGGCCGTGGTGTTCGGCGAGCACAAGGAGGAGGCATTTGGCGAGGCGGGCATCGACCGCCTGCTGCATCTCGATGATGCGCTGTTCGATGGTTATGCACCCGAGGCCCGCCTGGCGGCGCTCGCCGCCGTCGAGGCTGAATACGCCCCGTCTCACTGGTTGCTGCCCGACTCCAAGCTGGGCGGCGCCGACCTGGGACGGCGGTTGGCGGCACGCCTACAGGAGCGGCCCGCCGCTGGCGTCTGGCAGATCGAGCCCGACGCTGCGGCCCCGCTGGGCTGGCGCTGTACGGGTCGGGGTGCCGCCGGCACCACCGATATCCAGCGTGCCCTGCCGCGTGTCGCCCTGGCCTTGCCTGAATGTGCCGAGCCGGTCTCCGAGACCCGTCATGCGGCGCAGTCGCTCGCCTTGCCGCAGCCGCTGCCTGCCCTGCTGGCGCGTATCGAGGATCGCGGCCAGGTGGCCGTCGATCCGGCCGGCGTGGCCCTGGCCGAAGCCGAGTTCATCCTCTCCGCCGGCAACGGCGTCAAGGAGTGGGAAGGATTCCATCATGCCGCCAAGGTGCTGGGAGCGACCGAAGGCGCCTCGCGGGTGGCGGTGGACGACGGATTCATGCCGCGCGACCGCCAGGTGGGCGCCACCGGTACCTGGGTCACCGCCCGGGTCTACGTGGCAGTGGGTATCAGCGGTGCCATCCAGCACCTGCAGGGGATCCAGAGCTGCGAGAAGGTGGTGGCGATCAATCTCGATCCGGGTTGCGACATGATCAAGCGCGCCGACCTGGCGGTAATCGGTGACTCGGCGGGCATACTTGCGGCACTGGTCGAGATGGTGGAGCGGCTACGAGAGGAGAAGCGCGATGCAGCCTGAAGCTCAACAACCTGGAGCCCAGGAGAAAGCGGTGCTCGAGGTGGCGGTACTGGTCTCGGTCGGCCGGCATCCCGTGACCGGTCGTGCGCGTCGCGCCGATCAGGACGCCCGTGGTGTGGAACTGGCCATGTCCCTCGGCCAAGCGAATATCACACTGCTGCATGCGGGTACGCTCGACGAGCAGAGCGAGGATGCCTTGCGCGGCTACCTGGGCATGGGCCTGCCGGAGTTGACCCTGGTCGAGCAACCGTCCGGCGCCGACGTGATTCCCGCCCTGGCCGGTACGCTGAAAGAGGCAAGGCCGCAATTGGTGATCGCCGGTGAGCGTGCCGAACAGGGGGAGGGCTCCGGAATGCTGCCTTACCTGCTGTCCGAACAGCTGGGTTGGCCGCTGGTCAGTGGCCTGGCCGGCGTGGAAAAAGTCGAGAATGGCGTGGCGACATTGCTCCAGGCCCTGCCGCGCGGCCAGCGCCGCCGGCTTCAGGTGCGGCTGCCGGCCATCGTCACCGTCGACGCCGCCGCCGCGACGGCCCGCCAGAGCGCTTTCGGGCCGGCCCGGCGCGGTGAGATCGAGGTCGAAGCCGCCGCGGTGGAGTGGGACGAGGCCCAGGCGGAGTGGAGCGTGGCCCCGGCCCGCAAACGCCCCAAGCGGCTCAAGATCGTCAAGGCGACATCGGCGCGGGAGCGCTTCAAGGCCGCGGCGGCCAAGGCCGAAGGGGGCAGTGGCCAGGTGCTGACCGACGTGACGCCGGAGCAGGGCGCCGAGGCGATCTTCAAGCTATTGAAGGAGGAGGGTGTGCTGCGGTAACGGCAAGCGTCACCCGCGACCCGACGAGCCCCGGCGCAATGCCGGGGCTCTCGTATGAGAGGCCCCGCCTTCAGGGCGAGATGCGGGTGCTGGCGTCGGTGAAGCCCATCAGGGAGATATCCAGATCGATGCGGTCGCCGCGTGGGCCGAACAGGCTCAGGGTGGCCGTACTGCCGCTGCGCAATGCCTGCAGCAGGGATGGTTGAACGGGAAGGTCGGCACGGCAGCCCTGTTGCACACAGGTCTGGTAGGGGAACTGGACCGGCTCTCCGTCACCTACCTGGAGCTGCAGGCCCGAGGCGAGATGCACCCCCAGCGGTAGCAGGAAGGTCATCGCCGGGCCGTCGAGTTGCGGCGGATACGCCATCACGACCTCCATCACAGGCTGGTTGCTGTCCGGTTCGTTGACCACCTGGCCCATCGTGCAGATGCCTCCGCCCTCGCTTGGGCAGGCGACCTCCCAGTCACGGAATTGCTCGGTGGTGACTTCGGCATCGGCGGCCCCCGGCGAGGTCTGCTGGGCGAAGGCAGGGGGGGGCAGGGTCAGCAGCGACAACAGGCCGGCCAGGCCCAGGCATCGGGTGAACCGGGTCGACATCAGTGTTACCTCCTTCGACTTGGGTGACCATGGGCTCTCGTCGCGTCGTGACCACACGACAGGGAGGGGCACACTTGCCACCTCGACGAGGGGTCAGGATGGAAACCACTACCATGCCCGTTCGTTCCCTCGAGGTCGAGCCCGATCTGAGGTGGCGTGGCGAGAAGCCTACAACGCAACAACCCCGGCCGAAGCCGGGGCTGTTGCGTTAGAGGAAGGGAAGCTTGCGAATCAGGCCGGCTTGGCTGCCACCAGCCCACGCTGCTCTTCCAGCAACCCCTTCACCAGGCAGAAGGCCATGCCCAGCAGCACCAGGGTGAAGGGCAGCCCGGTAGCCACGGCGCCGGCCTGCAGCGCACCCAGTGCGGTGCTGCCGCCGCCGTAGAGCAGAATGCCGGCGATCACGCCTTCCAGCACCGCCCAGAACACACGCTGGCCGCGGGGGGCGTCGGTCTTGCCGCCGGCGGTGATGTTGTCGATCACCAGCGAGCCGGAGTCCGACGAGGTGATGAAGAAGATCAGCACCAGCAGGATCGCCAGGCTGGAGGTCACAGTGGTCAGCGGCAGGTGCTCGAGCATCTGGAACATCGCCAGCGAGACGTCGCTGATGCCGTCTGCCAGGGCGCCGACGCCAGCGGCCGACTGCCCCAGGGCGGTGCCGCCGAAGGCGCTCATCCACACCAGGGTAACCAGGGTCGGCACCAGCAGCACGGCAATCAGGAACTCACGCACCGTGCGCCCGCGGGAAACCCGCGCAATGAACATGCCGACGAAGGGCGACCAGGAGATCCACCAGGCCCAGTAGAATACCGTCCAGCCGTGGTACCAGGTGGTGTCGTCGCGGCCGATCCAGTTGGAGAGCGGGACGATATGGCTGACATAGGCCAGGGTGGTGCTCCACAGGTTGTTGACGAACAGCAGCACGCCTCCGGTAACGATCACGAAGGTGAGCAACGCCAGGGCGATCACCATGTTGATGTTGGAGAACAGCTTGACGCCGCCGTCGATGCCGCGCCACACCGAGAACAGGGCCACGGCGGTGACCACCACGATGATGGCCAGTTGGGTGCCGATGGTATTGGGTATGTCGAACAGGTAGTTGAGTCCGCCCGCCGCCTGGGAGGCACCGAAGCCCAGCGATGTGGCCAGGCCGAAGATGGTGGCCAGCACCGCGACGATGTCGATGATGTGGCCGAACCAGCCGCGCACGCGCTCGCCGAGGATCGGCGTGAAGGCCGAGCGCAGGGTCAGCGGCAGGCCGCGGTTGTAGGCGAAGAAGGCCAGCGACAGCCCTACCACGCCGTAGATTGCCCAGGGGTGCAGGCCCCAGTGGAACATGGTGGCGCCGATGGCTGCGCTGGCTCCGGCCGGGGTGTGCGCTTCGGCATTGAGCGGGGTGCCATACCAGTCGGTGTAGTAAGCCACCGGCTCAGCCACGCTCCAGAACATCAGGCCGATGCCCATGCCGGCGGCAAACAGCATGGCGAACCAGGAGAGCGTGGAGTATTCCGGCCGGGCTTGACTGCCGCCCAGGCGAATGCGTCCCACCGGCATGGCGATCAGCGCCAGGCACAGCAGCACGAAGAGGTTACCGGCGATCATGAACAGCCAGTCGAAATATTCGATCGACCAGCCGCGGGCCGCGGTGAGGTGGCTGTTGGCGGCATCGGGATAGATCAGGGCATAGAGGATAAAGGCCAGGATGGCCAGGGCCGAGAGAGGGAAGACGGGATGATGGAAATCCATCCCCAGCACCTGGGCATTGTCCTGCCCCGGTTTGAGGATCGGTGCATCGTCATGCTTCATGGGGGGTTCCTCGTGATTATTCTTGGTGTTGCGCGGGTGCCGGGGGCGTTGGTGCGCCCGGGCCGCTCATTGTTCGCCTCCTGAGAAGTCGGTGGTGTCGTGAAAGCGACCTGCGGTTATCTGGGGGAGGCTTGAACATGGCGATATCACGCATGACGACGTCGCCTATGCGTATACGGGGTGTGCAAGGTGTGGCGTAGGCTGGCTCGGTGGCCTCGCGCCATCCCCTCGGCGCCGTGATCCAGTCCGGTCAGCCGCATAACAACGTAAGGAGCCAGCCATGAGCCAAGCCAACCGCGGAGTCGTCTACAAGGGCCCGGGCAAGGTCGACGTCGAATCCATTCCCTACCCGGAACTCGCTCTCGGCAATCGCAAATGCGACCACGGCGTGATCCTGAAGGTGGTCACCACCAACATCTGTGGTAGCGACCAGCACATGGTGCGCGGACGCACCACCGCCCCGTCCGGCCTGGTGCTGGGCCACGAGATCACGGGCCTGGTGGTCGAGTGTGGACGCGACGTCGAATTCATCCAGCCGGGCGATCTGGTCTCGGTACCCTTCAACATCGCCTGCGGGCGTTGCCGTAACTGCAAGGAAGGCCGCACCGGGATCTGTCTCAACGTCAACCCGGCGCGTCCAGGCGCGGCCTATGGCTACGTCGACATGGGTGGCTGGGTCGGTGGCCAGACGGAATACGTCATGGTGCCCTACGCCGATTTCAACCTGCTGAAATTCCCGGATGCCGACCAGGCCATGGACAAGATCCGTGACCTGACCCTGCTCTCGGACATCTTCCCCACCGGCTTCCACGGCTGCGTGACGGCCGGTGTCGGGCCGGGCAGCACCGTCTATATCGCCGGAGCCGGTCCGGTGGGCCTGGCGGCGGCGGTTTCGGCCCAACTGCTGGGGGCGGCCTGCGTGATCGTCGGCGACATGATCGAGGAGCGTCTGGCCCAGGCGCGCAGCTTCGGTTGCGAGACCATCGACCTGACCCAGGATGGCGACATGGCCGACAAGCTCGAGGCGATTCTCGGCGAGCGCGAAGTCGATGCCTTCGTCGACTGCGTCGGCTTCGAGGCCCATGCCTGTGGTTGCAACCACGGCAAGGAGGCTCCCGCCACCGTACTCAACTCAGCGATGCAGATGACGCGTGCCGGTGGCCAGATCGGCATTCCGGGTCTCTACGTGACCGAGGACCCGGGTGCCGTGGACGATGCCGCCAAGCAGGGTGCGCTGAGCATGCGCTTCGGCCTGGGCTGGGCCAAGTCCCACTCCTTCCATACCGGCCAGTGCCCGGTAATGAAGTATCACCGCCCGCTGATGCAGGCGATCCTGTTCGAGAAGGTCAAGATCGCCGATGCGGTCAACGTGCAGATAATCTCGCTGGATCAGGCACCGCAGGGTTATGCCGACTTCGACGGCGGTGCGGCGAAGAAATTCGTCATCGACCCCCACGGCAGCGTGGCTGCCTGACGCCCGAGCGGGTAATGTAGAGGAGTAAACGACGGCTAGCGACAGCGGGAGGTGGTGAGAGAGATGATGTACGCCGACTTGATCGATGCGGAAGACTTCCGTCAGCGTCTGGTGGCACTGGGCATCGATCTACCTGCCGATGCCGATCCCGACACATGTGCTCGGCTTGTCGCTCAGCGGCAAGCCGAGGTGGGGGTTCCCGGCTTGCCGGCGCTGGTCGCCGAGCTGGAGGCCCAGACCGGCGTCATGCAGCCTGAGGTGCGTGAGGCGCTGTCGAGCCATCTGCGGCCTGCTATCGGCTAGCCGCATAGCCCAGGCTGCGTCCCCGTACCGCTGTCCGAACCCGAGTAAAACGCAATCGCCCCCGGCTCAAGGCCGGGGGCGATTGTTTGCGGTCGGGTGAAACGAGAGGCTTAGCCGCCTACCAGATGCAGGTGCGGTGCGCTGTGGCCCAGGTTCTCCTGCATCCGCTCGCTGTACCAGTCGATGAAGTCGATCACGCCGAACTCGTAGGTTTCCGAGTAGGGGCCCGGCTGATAGGCCTTGGAGTTGATGCCGCGCTGGTTCTCCTCGGCCAGGCGCTTGTCCTGGGCATTGGTAGCATCCCACACCCGGCGCATCTCGTCGGGGTTGTAGTCGACGCCCTCCACGGCATCCTTGTGCACCAGCCACTTGGTGGTCACCAGCGTTTCCTGCGGCCCAAGCGGCAGGACGCGGAACACGATGGAGTGATCGCCCATGAAGTGGTTCCAGGAGTTGGGCAGGTGCAGGATGCGCAGCGAGCCCATGTCGGGGCTGGTCAGGCGGCCCATCAGCTTGCGGCAGGCCGGCTTGCCGTCCATGGTCATGGAGACCACGCCATCCAGCAGCGGGGTGCGGGTCAGCCGGTTGCGCTTGCCGAAGCGCTTGAGCTGCCAAGGGATCTGCTCCTCGTCCCACTCGGACTGCTTCTTGGCTACCAGCGCCTTGTAGGCTGGCGTAGCGCGGGGGTCGTCGGTGTCGTCGAATTCCTGCAGCGAGTTGAGCAGCTCCGGGTGGGCGCCGTTGCAGTGGTAGCACTCGCGGTTGTTCTCGATCACCAGCTTCCAGTTGGCCTGCTCGACGATGCTCGACTCCACGGCGACCTTGACGTTGTCCATCTCGTAAGGCTCGAGATAGTGCTCCAGGGTGAGCAGGAAGTCGTCGATGGCCGGCGGCTGTTCGGCCAGGCTGATGAAGATGAAGCCGCCGCCGGTGCGCACGTGGACCGGCTTGAGGCCGTAGGCGGAGAGATCGAAATTCTCGCCCATGTCGCTGCCGGCGAACAGCAGGCGGCCGTCGAGTTCGTAGGTCCACTGGTGGTAGGGGCAGACCAGCTTGGCGACCTTGCCCTTGTCGCTGACGCATAGCCGCGAACCGCGGTGACGGCAGACGTTGTGGAAGGCATGGATCGCACCGCCGTCGCCGCGCACCAGGATCACCGGGTTGTCGCCGACCTGCAGGGTCATGTAGTTGCCCTTGGCCGGGATCTCGCAGGCCATGCCGGCGAACAGCCACTCCTTGCCGAAGATCTCCTGCATGTCCAGGGCGAACAGGCGGGCATCGTTGTAGAAGGGCTGGGGCAGCGAGAAGTTGCGCGTGCGCTCGGCAAGCATCTTGGCGGTGGCCTGACGCGCCGGATCCAGGGGGTCGTCCAGGGGGGCCGGGGAGAGTGTGTCCATGGAAGCTTCCTCATTGCTGGCCGCGTCTGCGGCATCGGTCGGATTGTTGGTGTTGATGTCGTCAGGGATTCGGCGTCGTCATTGTGTGGGTGCCGGGGTACGAATACGGCGAGTGTGGATCAGCCGCCGGGCGCCCAGTTGTCTGCCGACGACAAGGATGAATGCAGGCGCGACGCGCGGAGGAAGAAAAGACACATCGGGTGGGGAGCATGGGCATGCCCGTGTCGTAGTCAGGCAAGTCGTGGCCTTGCTGCCTGGCGCAGAATTCGTTCAACGGCAGGCGGTGTTCCGCAGTCGGAGCCTTCCACGCTGATCAATGCCAGGCGACACGACATGACCATGAACTTTCTCAACCCCGTCACGACCCAGACCTGGACCAACGGCCGCCACTTGGTGCGTTGCGTCAAGGTGATCCAGGAAACCTGGGACGTTCGCACCTTCTGCTTCATGGCCGAGCAGCCGGTGCTGTTCTTTTTCAAACCGGGGCAGTTCGTGACCTTGGAACTGGAGATCGACGGGGAGCCGATCATGCGCTCCTACACGATCTCCAGCTCGCCATCGATTCCCTACAGCTTCTCGATCACCGTCAAGCGGGTGCCGGGTGGCCGGGTGTCCAACTGGCTCCACGACAACATGAAGGTCGGTGACGAGCTGGCGGTGCATGGTCCGGTGGGCAATTTCAACTCGATCGACTTTCCCGCCGACAAGGTGCTGTTCCTCTCCGGCGGCGTGGGGATTACGCCGTTGATGTCGATGACTCGCTGGTTCTTCGACACCAACGCCAGCGTCGACGTCGAGTTCATCCACAGTGCCCGTGCTCCGCGCGACGTCATCTACCATCGCGAACTCGTGCACATGTTCTCGCGCATCCCCGAGTTCAAGTTGCATATCGTTTGCGAAAAAAAGGACGACATCGGCGAGGCCTGGGCCGGCTATCGAGGGTATCTGACCCAGCCGATGCTGGAGTTGATGGCGCCCGACTTCCTGGATCGGGAGATCTTCTGCTGCGGCCCCACTCCCTACATGAACGCGATCAAGCGCATCCTGCGCGATAACGGCTTCGACATGAGCCACTATCATGAGGAGTCCTTCGGCGCCACACCGCTGGAGGTGCGCGAGGATGTGCTGGAGCTGGCCGAACAGGCCGAGGCCGAGGCCGAGGAGATCGATGTCGCCGACATGCTCAGCGTCGAGTTCTCCGGCTCGGGCAAGAGCGTGCGCATTCAACCGGGCGAGACGGTGCACGCCGCCGCCGCCAAGCTGGGCCTGCACATTCCCAAGGCCTGCGGCATGGGCATCTGCGGCACGTGCCGAGTGGGGCTCAAGTCCGGTGAAGTGGACATGGAGCACAATGGCGGTATTACCGATGAAGATGTCGCCGAGGGCTACATTCTCTCCTGCTGCAGCAAGCCGCTGGGCAACGTGGTGGTCGACTACTGAGGTCGACCCCGGCGAGGCTCAGGCGTTTCCGGTCTCGTCGAACAACTCGTCGACGCTGCATACCTCGCCGCAGCGATTCGGCGAGTAGCCGGGCAGTTCGCTGACGGCTTGCAGGAACGGCTCGCTGCGGATCATCTCCAGCAGGCGCTTGACGCTGGGGTCGGTGAGGCTCCGCCGCTGGCACACCAGCAGATAGTGCTCCTGAGCCAGGGGCAGGAAGGCCAGGCCGAACTGATGTGCGGCGGCTTCCACCCCGAAGCCCACGTCGGCCATGCCGGCGGCGATGTAGGCGGCCACGGCGGAGTGGGTGTACTCCTCCAGCTCGAAGCCCGGGATCCGTTGCGACGAGAGCCCGGCGTCGCGCAGCAGGATATCGAGCAGCGCCCGGGTGCCCGATGCCTTCTGACGGTTGATGAAACGCACATCGCCGCGTGACAGGTCGGCCAGGCCGGCGATGCCCTTGGGGTTGCCCGGCCGCACCATGAGCCCCTGGCAGCGGGTGATGAACCGAATGATGCAGTGGCTGCGCGGGCGCAGCTGGCGGCGGTAGCCCTGCATCAGCGGGCCGCGGGTCGCCGAGGTCGGCATGTGATAGCCGGCCACGTCGCAGGCGCCTCGATTCAGCGCGGCCAGCGCCTCCTGCGGGCTGCAGTACTGCAGGTCGAGCTGGAAGTCGCTGGCGAACCGGGGCAGCAACGCCACCGCATAGCCGTGGCTGGCGTGCATGCGCAGTACTGGCTCGACGCCTTCGAACAGCTGCTGCAGTTCGAGGTTCAGCTCCGAGCCCAGGCTCTCGAGCTGCGGGCCGAGCCGGGCGGCCACTCGCTGGCGTGCCCACAGCAGTTTGTCGCCCAGCGGCGAGAGCTGCGCGCCGCGCCCCTTTTGCATCTCCACCAGCGCAGCGCCGAAGAAGTCCGCCCACTTGTTGAGCAGGTTCCAGGCGTGGCGGTAGGAGATGCCGGCCTCGGCGGCGGCCGCGGTCAGCTTGCCGCTGCGATGGATGCCCTGCAGCAGCCCGAACAGCTGTGGATCCAGGCGGTTACCGGCCTCGTCGGTGAACGACCAGGCCGGTTCGATTCTAATGCGTTTCATATGCTGTGTTTTTCATATTTCGAAACGGGAGCAGTGCTGCTACCTTCACAAGTACGTACAACTACGCACGAGCAAGTGATACTACGGGCACTTTAACCAATATATGCACTGTAGTACATAACTAGACCGTAACCAGCAGCTTCGAACGTACCGGTGCAGGAATAGGCGCCATACGTTCGCTTCGAGGCCAGGCCATGCTCAACAGCACCTTCCAACCGTGGACCCCCCAACTGGTTCGGGACGAGATCGACGCCCTGAAGCACAAACCGGGAGCCCTGCTGCCCATCCTGCATGCGATCCAGGATCGCTGCGGCTACATACCGCGCGAGGCAGTGCCGATCATCGCCGAATCGCTGCAGCTGACGCGTGCCGAGGTGCACGGCGTAATCAGCTTCTATCACCATTTCCGCAGCGCGCCACCGGGACGCCATGTGGTGCAGATCTGCCGCGCCGAGGCGTGCCAGGCGCGCGGCTCGCGGGCGCTGGAGATGCATGCGCGCTCGACGCTCGGTATCGATTACCACCAGACCACCGCCGATCGCGAGATCACCCTGGAGCCGGTCTACTGCCTGGGCAACTGTGCCTGCGGCCCGTCGCTGCGCATCGGTGACCGCATCCACGGCCGGGTCACGCCCGAGAAATTCGATCGCCTGGTCGACGAGATGACCACCCAAGTGCTGGAGGTGAGCTGATGAGCGTCAGAATCTTCGTTCCCCGCGAAACCACGGCGCTCGCGCTCGGTGCCGACGAGGTTGCCGCACGCATCGAGGCGGAGGCGGTCGCACGCGGTGCCGAGGTCGAGCTGGTGCGCAACGGCTCCCGCGGGCTGTTCTGGCTGGAGCCGATGGTGGAGGTCGAGACCGCCGCGGGGCGCATCGCCTACGGGCCGGTCGAGCCCGGCGACGTGGCCGGCCTGTTCGACGCCGGGCTGCTCGAAGGCAGCAACATGCCACCCCTCTGCCAGGGACCGACCGAGTCGATTCCCTACCTGCAGGCCCAGCAGCGCCTGACCTTCTCGCGCATCGGCGTCACTGATCCACTCTCCATCGACGACTACCGGGCCCACGACGGCTTCCGCGGCCTGGAACGGGCGCTCTCGCTCGAGCCCCAGGCCATCGTTGACGAGGTCAAGGCCTCCGGCCTGCGCGGTCGCGGCGGGGCGGCGTTCCCTACCGGCATCAAGTGGCAGACGGTACTCGCTGCCCCCGCCGAACAGAAGTACATCGTCTGCAACGCCGACGAGGGCGATTCCGGTACCTTCGCCGACCGCCTGGTGATGGAGTGCGACCCCTACCTGCTGATCGAGGGTATGGCCATCGCCGGCCTCGCCGTGGGTGCCACTCAGGGCTACATCTACCTGCGTTCGGAATACCCACTGGCTCACGAGATCTTCGATGAGGCGATTGCCCGCGCCGAGGCCGCCGGCTATCTCGGCGCCGATATTCTCGGCAGCGGCCGGCGCTTCGATCTCGAAGTGCGACTCGGTGCCGGTGCTTACATCTGCGGCGAGGAGACCTCACTGCTCGAGAGCCTCGAAGGCAAGCGCGGCATGGTGCGCTTCAAGCCGCCGCTGCCGGCGATCGAGGGGCTGTTCGGCCAGCCCACGGTGGTCAACAACGTCCTGTCGCTGGCCGCGGTACCCTTCATTCTCGCCCACGGGGCCACGGCCTACGCCGACTACGGCATGGGCCGCTCGCGGGGCACTCTGGCACTGCAACTGGCCGGCAACGTCAAGCGCGGCGGGCTGGTGGAGCTCGCTTTCGGTACCACTCTGCGCGAGCTGATGGAGGACTTCGGTGGCGGTACCTTCAACGGACGGCCGCTGCGCGCGGTGCAGGTCGGCGGCCCGCTGTGCGCCTACCTGCCCGAAAGCCAGTGGGACCTGCCGCTCGACTACGAGGCCTTCGCCGAAGTCGGCGCGGGGGTCGGCCACGGCGGCGTGGTGATGTTCGACGACACGGTGGACATGGCCGAACAGGCACGCTTTGCCATGGAGTTCTGCACCGTGGAGTCTTGCGGCAAATGCACCCCCTGCCGTATCGGCGCGGTGCGCGGCGTCGAGGTGATCGACCGCATTCGCGCAGGCGACAACCGCGAGGCCAATCTGGCGCTGCTGGGTGACCTGTGCGAGACCATGGTTGACGGCTCCCTCTGTGCGATGGGCGGCATGACGCCCTTCCCCGTGCAGAGCGTGATGAATCACTTTCCCGAAGACCTGCAACGCGACGCGCAGCAGCGTTGAGCGGGAGGAGGTACGACATGTTGCACTACTACGATCCCAAGCACGTTTCACCGGAGCGCGACTACGGCACCCCGGCGCGGCTTTCGGAAAAGCTCGTCACCCTCGAGATCGATGGCACCGAGATCACCGTGCCCGAGGGCACCTCGGTGCTGCGCGCCGCGGCACTCGCCGACATCAACATTCCCAAGCTGTGCGCCTCGGATAACCTCGAGGCGTTCGGCTCCTGCCGCCTGTGCGCGGTGCAGATCGAGGGCAGGCGCGGGCTACCGGCCTCCTGCACTACGCCGGTCGAGGCCGGCATGCAGGTCACTACGCAGAACGCGCGGCTCGCCAAGCTGCGGCGCAACGTGATGGAGCTCTACATCTCCGATCACCCGCTGGACTGCCTGACCTGCCCGGCCAACGGCGACTGCGAGCTGCAGGACATGGCCGGCGCGGTGGGCCTGCGCGAGGTGCGCTATGGCTTCGACGGCGAGAACCACCTGGCGGCCGAGACCGACGATTCCAACCCCTATTTCAGCTTCGACCCCAGCAAGTGCATCGTCTGCTCACGCTGCGTGCGCGCCTGCGAGGAGGTGCAGGGCACCTTCGCCCTGACCATCGAGGGGCGCGGCTTCGAGTCCAAGGTCGCCGCCGGGCAGAGCGAGGCGTTCATGGATTCCGAGTGCGTTTCCTGCGGTGCTTGCGTGCAGGCCTGTCCGACCTCGACGCTAATGGAGAAGTCGGTGATCGAGCAGGGCCAGCCGGAGCACAGCGTGGTCACCACCTGCGCCTACTGCGGCGTGGGCTGCTCGTTCAAGGCCGAGATGCAGGGCGATCGGGTGGTGCGCATGGTGCCGTACAAGGGTGGCGACGCCAACCACGGCCACTCCTGCGTGAAGGGTCGCTTCGCCTTCGGCTATGCCACCCATCCGGATCGTCTGAAAACGCCGATGATCCGCGAGTCGATCGACCAGCCCTGGCGCGAGGTGGGCTGGGAAGAGGCGATCACCTTCGCCGCCGAGCGGCTCAAGGCGATCCAGGCCAAGTATGGCCGCGAGAGCATCGGCGGCATCACCTCGTCGCGCTGTACCAACGAGGAAACCTACCTGGTGCAGAAGCTGGTGCGCGCGGCTTTCCGCAACAACAACACCGACACCTGTGCGCGGGTGTGTCACTCGCCCACCGGCTTCGGCCTCAAGGCGACCCTGGGCGAGTCCGCCGGCACCCAGACCTTCGATTCGGTGATGAAGGCCGATGCCATCGTCGTCATCGGCGCCAACCCCACCGACGCCCACCCGGTGTTCGCCTCACAGATGCGCCGGCGCCTGCGCCAGGGCGCCGAACTGATCGTCGTCGATCCGCGGCGTATCGATCTGCTCAAGACGCCGCATCATCACGGCGCCCAGCATCTTGCCCTGCGTCCCGGCACCAACGTGGCGATGGTCAACGCCCTGGCTCACGTGGTGATCAGCGAGGGACTGGAGGATCGCGAGTTCATCGCCAAGCGCTGCGATGAGTCGGGCTACCTGGCCTGGCGCGAGTTCATCCTCGAGGAACGCCACTCGCCCGAGAACGTCGAGGCGATTACCGGTGTGCCCGCCGAGCAGGTGCGCCGTGCGGCGCGCACCTATGCCAACGCACCCAATGGCGCGATCTACTACGGTCTCGGCGTCACCGAGCACAGCCAGGGCTCGAGCATGGTGATGGGGATCGCCAACCTGGCGCTGGCCACCGGCAACATCGGTCGCGAGGGCGTGGGCGTCAACCCGCTGCGCGGACAGAACAACGTCCAGGGCTCCTGCGACATGGGCTCCTTCCCCCACGAGCTGCCGGGCTATCAGCACGTCGGCGACGCGGCGGTGCGCGAACGCTTCGAGGCAGCCTGGGGCGTGCCCATCGACGACGAGCCGGGGCTGCGCATCCCCAACATGTTCGATGCCGCGGTTGCCGGCGAATTCAAGGCGCTCTACGTGCAGGGCGAGGATATCGCCCAATCCGACCCCAACACCCAGCACGTCGAGCTGGCACTGCGCTCGCTGGAGTGCCTGATCGTGCAGGACATCTTCCTCAACGAGACGGCCAAGTTCGCCCACGTGCTGCTGCCGGGCTCCTCCTTCCTGGAGAAGGACGGCACCTTCACCAACGCCGAGCGGCGCATCAACCGGGTGCGCAAGGTGATGCCGCCGCTGGCCGGCAAGCAGGACTGGGAAGTGACCGTGGACCTGGCCAATGCGCTGGGCTACCCCATGCACTACGACCACCCGGCGCAGATCATGGACGAGATCGCCAGCCTCACGCCGAGCTTCACCGGCGTCAGCTACGCGCGGCTCGACGAGCTGGGCAGCATCCAGTGGCCGTGCAACGAGGTGTACCCGAAGGGCATGCCGACCATGCACATCGAGGACTTTCCCATCGGTCTCGGCCAGTTCGCCATCACCGACTACGTGGCCAGCGAAGAGCGCTCCAACCGCCGCTTCCCGCTGCTGCTCACCACCGGGCGCATCCTCTCCCAGTACAACGTCGGCGCCCAGACCCGGCGCACCGACAACCAGGCCTGGCACGACGAGGACGTGCTCGAGCTGCACCCATCTGACGCCGAGCTGCGCGGCGTGCGCGACGGCGACTGGGTCGGCATCACCAGCCGCGCCGGTCAGACGGTACTGCGCGCCCGGGTCAGCGACCGCATGCCGCCGGGAGTGGTCTACACTACCTTCCACCACCCGGGCAGCGGGGCCAACGTGATCACCACCGACAGCTCCGACTGGGCGACCAACTGCCCGGAGTACAAGGTGACCGCCGTGCAGGTCGAGAAGGTCAGCCAGCCGTCAACTTGGCAGCGCCAGTTCCAGAGCTTCGACCGGCTGCAGCTCGAGTTGCTTCGCGGTGGCAAGAACGAAGGCAAGCAGCCCTCAGCGGAGCGTGCGAATGAGTGACGACCCCAGCCGCTGCCGGGCCCCGGTGGATGTGCGTCGGGGAGGTGGCGGCGCCGAGCGGTTGGAGGACAGCATCGCGGTGGAGACCCCGGTGGCGCTGGTCTACAACGGCATTTCCCATGCCGTGATGATGGCCACGCCCGCCGACCTGGAGGACTTCGCCCTCGGCTTCAGCTTTACCGAAGGGATCCTCGAAGAGCCCGAGGAACTCTACGGGATCGAGGTGCGAGAAGAAGCGGCCGGCATTGCCGTGCACCTCGATATCGCTGCCCAGCGCTTCATGGAACTCAAGCAGCGCCGGCGTAGCCTGGCGGGCCGCACCGGCTGTGGCCTGTGCGGTACCGAGTCGCTGGAACAGGCGATTCGCCCGGTGGTTTCGGTAACGGCGCCGAGGGTGGAAGACGCTGCCATCCAGCATGCATTGGATGCCCTGAAGTGGCATCAACCGCTGCAGCGCGAGACCGGTGCCACCCACGGTGCCGCCTGGTGCGATCTCGACGGGCAGGTGCAGCTGGCGCGCGAGGACGTCGGCCGCCACAACGCCCTGGACAAGCTGATCGGCGCCATGCTGAAGCGTCGTCTCGACCCGCACCACGGCTTCGTGCTGGTCTCCAGCCGGGCCAGCTACGAGATGGTGCAGAAGTGCGCCAGTGCCGGCATCGGCTGCCTGGTCGCGGTATCGGCGTCCACCTCGCTTGCCATCGAGCTGGCGCGCCAGGCGGGGCTGAAACTGGTCGGCTTCGCCCGCCCGGGACGCCACGTCATCTATCATCAGCCGGCTACCGAGACGGTGCCGGCATTCCATGCCAGCGGAGGTTGATGTCGCCATGAGCCGCAGCCAGCTCGACACCCTGATCCATATGGCGAACCAGATCGCCATCAACAATGCGCACTACGGCGACGCCGCTGAACGCATCCATACCCACCTGAAGAAGTTCTGGGCTCGCAGCATGAAGCGCCAGATCATCGACTACCTGCGCGAGGACGGCAGCCAACTTTCTCCTCTGGCCAGGCAGGCCATCGAGCGGCTGGGGCAAAGCCAGGGAGAAGCCAGGCCGGCGAGTGCTTGAGCCGGCGGGATCACGTTTTTCAACGATACCAGGCGCCCCCCCCTCTTTCGCCTTAATCGCCCTGTGCTATATTCGACTTATGCGTCTCATGGCCCGGCCAATGGCCGTGCAGCCGGGCCCTGGGTCCGAAGCGAAGGCCAACTCCAAGAGCGCCGCAGAGCGCTCTTTCACGTCCTTGCCATGTGAAGCATCCGTCGAAGGGAGTCGTGCCATGACCATCGTGGCGCGGGCCACGGCTGGCCTGAATAAATAACCGATCGGTTCCAAGCCGACAGCTATAACTCCATTACGCACGGGGCAGGGGCTCATGAACAGGGCATTTTTCCAGGCTGCCGCCTTGACGGCAGGCTTCTTGACGTTTGGGCCGGCGGCACAGGCCAATCTTCCCGCTTCTCTCGATGGCATGCAGGCTGGCCAGCCGACGCTCTGGCAGGTGCTGGATGCGGTGGTCATGCCCGAAGGACTGACGGCCGACGAGGTCTGGCTCAGCATCGATCTGCGCACTCGCCAGGTACGGGTGATGCGCGGCGAGACGGTGATCACACGCATCGAGCATTTGGCCTTCGGGGCAGGCGGCGCGGCGCCGCTGCGGGCCAAGGGCAGCTCGATGACGCCGCTGGGCGAGTTCCGCGTCGATCGCATCAACCGCGCCTCGCGCTTCGGGCTGTTCTTCGGCTTCGACTATCCCAATGTTCAGGTCGCCGAGGAAGCGCTGCGGCTCGGCAGGATCACGCCGCAGGAGTACTGGTACATCGAGAATTACCGCGCGCGCCACGGCCGGGCGCCGCATACCACTTCGCTGGGCGGGCTGATCGGTATTCATGGCCTGGGCCGAGGTGACCCCGACGTTCATCGCAGCTTCGACTGGACCGAAGGCTGCGTGGCGGTCAGCAACGAGGAGATCCGTGCGCTGGATCCGTGGCTGCGGATCGGCACCAGGGTGGTGATCAGCGGTTAAGCGCGGGGAAGCTGGCGGAAGAGCGTGGGAGTCGAACCCACCAGGGACCGCTGGCAGCCCCTGCCAGATTTGAAGTCTGGCCGCCCCACCGGGGGTCGATCCTCTTCCTTGAGCATTTCGCCGACAGTGCTCCGGGCTACTGCCACATGTCGGCGTGGCGAATCACACGCTCGTCACCGATGCGGCGCGTAAAGCCTACCCTATCAAAGAATTCGAGAATGTGAATGGACAGCTTGCGGCCGGTGCCGAGGCGGTCGCGAAAGGCGGCCGCGCGTATCCGGCCTTGCTCCTGAGCCAGCGCCTGCACGATGGCCGCCATTTCGGTCACCGTCTCGGCCAGGTAGAAGTGATCGCGGCGCACCTGATATAGCCGGCCCAGACGGGCACAGGCGATGAGGACTTCGCGGATACGCGCCTCATCAAGGCTTTCGCTCATGGCCAGGTCGCGCACCCTCGGCGGCTGGAAGGGAGTGGCGGCGATGAGCGGTTCGAGTTGCTGCCACAGCGTTTCGTCGACCTCGTTCAGTGCCGCGCGATGTTCCGGAAGGGCGACGAAGGGCCCGTGGGCGACCAGCGCCCCGCGCTCGACCAATATCCTCAGCAGTTCCCGGCAAACCGGCGCGGGCAGTTCAGGCATGGTCTGGCGCGCCAGCCGACTGCGCTCGGTGCCGAGCATCGAAGGTTCGTGCGCGTGGTTGGCCGCGACGGCACCGAGCAGGCGTTCCAGCAGCGCGACGATGGTTCCCTGCGAGAAGCCGCGGAGCTGGCCCTGGGTGGCGATGATCTGGCCGCCCAGCGCCTTGGTCCGCGCGGTCAGCTCCGCCGCCTCCGCATTGGCATTGCTTGCCATGGCGATCAAGTCGAACCCTTCGGGCCGTCGATCCAGTGCTTGGCGCAGCAGCGGGTCGAGGTCGAACGGCGGCCCGGCGACGGCGCACTCGGCCAGTGCCGAAAGCCAGGCGAGGCGCTCGGGACGGCGCTGGCCGCGGCGCGGCGGGGCGCCGTCGAGCACCACGCCGCCGCCCAGGGTGAGGCGCCCGCCGGGGTCGCGGATCACGAAGCGATCGCCGAGGCAGGCGTGCACCGGGGCGTCGAGCACCAACTGGCCCAGCATGCGCTCGCCCGGCGCAAGCCGCTGACCCTCGAGCAGCGACATTCGTCCGCTGAGCCGGGCCACACCCAGGTGTGCATGGATCGGCGCCCAGTGCTTGAGTGCCGGCGCGCCGTCGAGCAGTTGCAGCTGGACATCGAGGCGTCGCAGCGGTGGCGTCTCCAGCGCTTCGGCCACGACCCAGTCGCCGCGCTGAATCGCGTCGCGGTTGATGCCCGGCCCGGCGAGGTTGAGCGCCACGCGATCGCCCTGCTGCGCCCGCTCGCTGTCGCGGTGTTGCCGCCGTATTCCCCGCACTCGCGCGGTCAGGCCGGCCGGTACCAGGCGTACCCCGTCGCCCTGGCACACCTGGCCGGCGAAGGCCGTGCCGGTCACCACCAGCCCGGCGCCGGACTTGGTGAAGACCCGGTCGACGGCAAGACGAAAATGGCCCTGGGTCGGGATGGCACGCTGGGTGGCCGCCAGGGTCCATAGCCTGTCGCGCAGCGCTTCCACGCCTTCGCCGCTGTGGCTGGAGGCTTCGACAATCGGCGCTCCGGCCAGCGGTGTAGCGGCCAGCAGCGCGGCGATCTCCTCACGCACCTGGCGGCGGCGCGCGGCGTCGACCCGGTCGATCTTGGTCAGCGCCACCAGGCCGCGGTCGAGCCCCAGCAGGGTAAGGATCTGCAGGTGCTCGACGGTCTGCGGCATGACGCCGTCGTCGGCGGCCACCACCAGCAGTACCGTGTCGACGCCGGCGCTGCCCGCCAGCATGTGGTGGAGGAAGCGGGCGTGTCCGGGCACGTCGACGAAACCGAGCTCGACGCCGTCGGCCACCTCGGGATAGGCGAAGCCGGGCTCGATGGTCAGCCCGCGCGCTTTCTCCTCCTTCAGGCGGTCGGTGTCGATACCGGTGAGTTGTTGGATCAGGGCAGTCTTGCCATGGTCGACATGGCCGGCGGTGCCGACGATCAAGGCGTGCCTCCGTGTATGACGCTGACGCTCTCTGTCTCGTTGGTCGCACTGCGTCCTGCCCCTTCGCTGGCCGCACTCCTTCCCTCGTTGGCCATGCTGCTCGACGTGCTGGTCGCGTAGCGCCGTTGCAGTTCTTCCAGCTGATCCAGGAAGGCCGTCTCGTCGGCCGCTCCGGCCAGGCAGCGCAGGTCGAGATACAGGGCACCGTCGCTGAGCCGGCCGATGACGGGGCGGGGCAGGGCGCGCAGGGCCGACTCGAGGCGTCGCAGGCAGCGCTCGCGCAGGCGACGTTGGTTGACCTCGGGGCGCCATGCCAGCGCCCTGCTGGGCAGGCGGTCGACCGGCAGCGAACCGCTGCCGAGCTGGCTCAGGCACTGTTCCAGCGTCACCGCAATGCCAGGAAGCAAGCGCTGCACATGCGGAAGCAGCCGCTCGCCGGTGGCGGCGATGGCGGCCTCCGGGCGGGTCAGCTGCGCCAGGGTGGGAATGTCGTGCTGCGGGGCGTCGCTGTCGCGGTAGAGACGTAGTGTCGCCTCGAGTGCGGCCAGGGTCAGCTTGTCCAGGCGCAGGGCGCGCTTGAGTGGATGACGCTTGATGGTGGCGATGGCCTCGTGACGGCCGACGATGATGCCGGCCTGGGGGCCGCCCAGCAGCTTGTCGCCGCTGAAGGTGACCACGTCGGCGCCGGCGCCGATGGCGTCACCGGGTTGCGCCTCGTAGGGCAGGTCGAGCGCGGTGAAGTCGGCCAGCGCGCCGCTGCCGAGGTCGATCAGGAAGGGAATGCCGTGGCTGTGGGCGATCTCGGCCAGGCGGGTCTCGGGGACGCTGCTGGTAAAGCCGGTGATGGCGTAGTTGGAGGTGTGGGCCTTGACGATCAGCCCGGTATGCTCGCCGATGGCCGTCTCGAAGTCGCTCGCGTGGGTGCGGTTGGTGGCGCCCACCTCGCGCAGGCGGCAGCCCGCCGCGGCCATGATGTCGGGCATGCGGAAGGCGCCGCCGATCTCGATCAGTTCGCCACGCGAGATCAACGCCTCGCGGCCCGCGGCCAGCGCCCCCAGGGCCAGCAGTACGGCGCCGGCATTGTTGTTGACCACGGTGGCCGCCTCGGCGCCGGTCAGCTCGCACAGCAGCCCTTCTACCAGCCGGTCGCGATCGCCGCGGCCGCCGCTGTCGAGGTCGTATTCCAGCGCCACCGGGTGGCGCGCCGCTTGCGCCATGGCCTCGATGGCCGCCTCGGCGAGCGGCGAACGGCCCAGGTTGGTGTGGATGACCGTGCCGGTGAGATTGAACACCGCGCGGCTGGCGGGCCGGGCCAGTTCGACCAGGCGGCTCAGCACCCGTCGTGCCAGGTCGTCCAGGGCGGGTTCGTCGGGAGAAGAGCCCGCCTGCGCCAGGTCGTGGCGGGCCTCGTCCAGGGTCTGGCGCACGGCGCGGCGGGTGAGGCGATGACCGAATCGCTGTCGGGCCTCGTGCACATCGGGATGGGCCAGCAGTGCATCCACCGCGGGCAGGCTGCGTCGAACGTCCATTGTCGTCATGTCCATGCCGGTGTCGGTCATTCCCTGCCTACGAGGGAGAGTCATCCACAAGGATAGTCATCTTTCATGGCATAGCATGTCGGACCGGAAGGCGTCCAACTGCACTGTCTCAGCTCTCGACGATCAGCAGTGGGTTGGCCCCGCTGCGCCGGTAGCGTCCCTCCTCGTCGAGCAGCAGGTCGAGCGCGAGGCTGGCCAGGTCGTCGGCCAGCGGTTCGACCTCGGGGTCGAGCGAACGCGGGAAAATCTTGAGGTAGCTGCCGCAGTCGCCGCAGGCCTCGGCCTGCGCCGGCAGGGGGACGGCTCCATCGCTCCCTTGCGCCAGGCTCAGGTAGTCGAGCTTACCGCTCTGCTCGCAGACGCTGCAGATGGAGCGCTCCAGGTACCACTGGGTGGCGCACAGCCCGCACTGCAGGTAGCGCACGCCGTGGTACTGCGGATCGGACTCGATCACGCTGGCCAGCGGTGGCGAGCCGCAGCTGGGACAAAGGGTGCGTACCTCGCCGATGGGGCGCGCCGGTGCCTGGGGCAGCGTGAGTGCCATGCGAAGCCAGGCCACCTGCAGCGCGGCGGCCACCAGTGGCATCAGGCCGCGGGTTCGCTCGTTGCCGGCTTCGCCTGCCAGCACCTCGCCCGCCAGCCGATCGACCTCTGCCGCCGACAGCTGGCGCAGGATGTCGAGCAGGGGGCGCTGGGCCTGGCCGACGTGGAGTTCGAGCGCGCTCAACAGGGCGTTGAGCTCGGCTTCGAGGTCGATGTCGCCGCGCAGTGCCTGAACGTTGAGCGGCGGCATGCCGTGCTCCAGCGCCGGGGCGAAGGCGTCGGGCTGGGGCTGCCAGCGCGGCGTGGCATGCTCCAGCGCAACCTGCTGGGCCCGGGTCAGTTGCGCCATGAAGCGCAGGAAGTCGTCCAGCGAAGCGACGCGGTCGGCGAGTGCCCCCAAACGCCGGGCGCGGCGGGCGAAATGGTCGTCGTTGGGCAGGCGGACCTCGGGGGGATGCATCACCCCCGTGGGGGCATTGCCGAAGGCGTGTGTCACGGCGACTCCTGTCGGTTCGTTGGTGCCGCGTGGTGGCGGCTGATCGCGCGGTGCTTGCGCGCCCTCTCGCGCTCCTCCTCGTACCACAGACTGTGATGATGGCGTGCCCAGGCCCAACTGACCCGGCCACGCACCATGGCCTGGAACGATCCCTTGACCCAGATTCCCGAGTAGACGTGGATGATCAGGGTGATGATGGCGAGAAAGGCGAAGAGGGCGTGCCCCAGCGACGCCAGCCGACGCAGGGTGATGGGGACGGCCCCGGCGAAGTAGGGCTGCCAGATCAGCAGGCCGGTGACCAGCAGCAGGGCGATGCAGCCGAGCATGATCCAGTACACCAGCTTCTGGCCGGCGTTGTTCTTGCCCACCGGCGGCAGCTTCTCGTCGCGATTGGCCAGCACGTCGCGGATCTGCCTGAGCCATTGGACGTCGCGACGGCGGATCAGGCTCTCCCTGAAGAAGGCGACCGCCATGAAGAGGAACATCAGGGTCATGAACAGGCCGATGTAGGGATGCAGGATACGGGTCATGGTCGGCCCGCCGAACAGTGCCGTCAGCGACCAGAAGAAGGGGTGGAAGAACGGCAGCCCGCTCAATACCAGCAGCACGAAGCTGATCGCGACGAGCCAGTGATTGAGGCGGTTCCATACGCTGTAGCGCTGCAGTTCAGGGTCCGATTTGGCCAGGCTCATGGGCGTTCCTCCCGTTCACGTTCGCGGGCGTCGTCCTCGCGCACCGCCGCTTCGTCCTCCTCGCCATGCTCCTTGGGGCCGGCGGTGACGTAGTGGAAGAAGCCGGTCAGGGCGGCCAGGCCGATCGCCACCGATGCCAGCGGCTTGGTCACGCCCTTCCAGGCGTCGACCAGCGGGCTGATGCGAGGATCCTCCGGCAGGTGGCTGTAGAGCCCCGGCCTGTCGGCGTGCTGCAGCACGTAGATCACATGGGTGCCGTCGACTCCTTCGGGGTTGTAGACCCCGGCGTTGTCGTAGCCGCGGCGCTTGAGGAAGCTCGTGCGGGTCTCGGCCAGGTCGAGCATGTCGTCGCGGGTGCCGAACATGATCGAGCCGGTCGGGCAGGACTTCACGCAGGCCGGCTCCAGGCCGTTGGATACCCGATCGGAGCACAGCGTGCACTTGTAGGCCTTGTGGTCCTTCTTCGAGATGCGCGGCACGTCGAAGGGGCAGCCCGATACGCAGTAACCGCAGCCGATGCAGTGCTCCGAATTGAAGTCGACGATGCCGTTGGCGTACTGGACGATGGCGCCGGGCGCCGGGCACGCCTCGAGGCAGCCCGGTTCGGCGCAGTGCATGCAGTTGTCCTTGCGGATCAGCCACTCGAGGTTGCCTTGCTCGTCCTCGTATTCGTCGAAGCGCATCACCTGCCAGGTATCCGGCGAGAGATCGAGCGGGTTGTCATATTCGCCGACGCATTCGCCGACCTCGTCGCGCAGGTCGTTCCACTCGGCGCAGGCCACCTGGCACGCCTTGCAGCCGATGCAGCGCGACACGTCGATCAGCTTGGTCACGCGGTCGACACCGCCGCTGCGCTCCCGGGGCGAGGGCACCTGAGTCGCCGACCGGGCGATGACGTTCTGCAGGTTGATCTGGTCGCCTCTCATGTCGTTTCGCCTCCTTGTGCCTTGCCCTATAGCTTCTCGACCCGCACCAGGAACGACTTGTATTCCGGCGTCTGGGTATTGGCGTCGCCGACGGATGGCGTCAGGGTGTTGGTCAGGTAGGACTTCTTCGTCTCGCCGAGGAAGCCCCAATGCAGCGGGATACCGACCTGATGCACGGTCTGGCCGGCGACCTGCAGCGGGCGGATGCGCTTGGTCACCACCGCCACAGCCTCGATGAAGCCGCGCTTGGAGCTGACCCGCACGCGGTCGCCCTTGGCAATGCCCAGCTCCTCGGCCAGGCTTGTGCCGATCTCGACGAACTTCTCCGGCTGGGCGATGGCATTGAGCCGGTTGTGCATCGTCCAGTAGTGGAAGTGCTCGGTCAGGCGATAGCTGGTCGCGGCGTGGGGGAACTCCTCGAAGGTTCCGAAGTTCGCGCGGTCCTGTTCGAATACCCTGGCCCCCGGGTTGTGCTTGGCCAGGGGATTGTCCGGGTGCAGCGGATTGTTGGCGATCGGCGTCTCGAAAGGCTCGTAGTGCTCGGGGAGCGGCCCTTCGTTCATGCGATCGCGGGCGAAGATCTGACCGCGCCCGGTCTGGTTCATGATGAACGGCGCCTGGCCGTCGCCGGGGGCGGAAGTGGACGGAAAGTCGGGCACGTCGTTGCCGACCCAGCGCTGGCCGTTCCACCACACCACGGCCTTGCGCGCCGCCCAGGGCGTACCGTCGGGACGAGCACTGGCGCGGTTGTAGAGAATGCGGCGGTTGGCGGGCCACGACCAGGCCCAGCCCAGTGTCTGCCCGGTGCCGTAGGGATCGGAGTTGTCGCGCCGCACCATCTGGTTGCCGTCCTCGGTCCAGCAGCCGGCGAACAGCCAGCAGCCGCAGGCGGTGGAGCCGTCGGCGCGCAGCATGCCGAAGTCTTCGACCTGCTCGCCGGCACGGATCACCAGGTTGCGCTCCTCGTCGAAGACGTCCTCCAGCGCCCAGCCGTTGTACTCGCGTGCCAGCTCCTCGGGGCTCGGTTCCTCGGGGCGGCGATAGGGCCAGTGCAGGTTGAGGATCGGATCGGGGAAGGCACCTCCCTCCTCTTGGTAGAGACGCTGCAGGCGCAGGAAGATGCCGGCCATGATCGCCGTGTCGGAGCGCGCCTCACCCGGAGGGGGCGCCGCGGCCCAGAACCACTGCAGCCAGCGCGAGCTGTTGACGATGGTACCGTCCTCTTCGGCGAAGGCGGTGGTGGGCAGGCGGAACACCTCGGTGTCGATCGTGGCCGGGTCCACGTCGTGGAACTCGCCGTGGTTCTTCCAGAACTCCGCCGTCTCGGTGCGCAGTGGATCGATCACCACCAGGTATTTCAGCTGCGACAACGACTCGGTGATCTTGGCCTTATGGGGGAAGGCCGCCAGCGGGTTGAAGCCCTGGCAGATATAGCCGTTCACCTCGCCCCGATGCATGCGCTCGAAGGTGTGCAGGATGTCGTAGAGATCCTCGCCCAGCTTCGGTAGCCAGTCGTAGCACCAGTCGTTCCCCTCGCTGGCGGCATCGCCGAACCACGCCTTCATCAGGCTGACGTGGAAGCGCTCGTAATGGCGCCAGTAGGAGACCTCGTCCTCCACCAGGGGCGGCCGTGCCCGCTCCAGGATGTACGCTTCGTACTCCTGCTCGTCGGCGCGAGGCAGCCTCAGGTAGCCGGGCAACAGGTTGGAGAGCAGGCCGAGATCGGTCAGGCCCTGGATGTTGGAGTGCCCGCGCAGGGCGTTGACCCCGCCACCGCGCATGCCCATGTTGCCCAGCAGCAGCTGGACGATGGCCGCCGTGCGGATGATCTGCGAGCCGATCGAGTGCTGCGTCCAGCCCAGCGCGTAGAGGAAGGTCATGGTCTTGTCGGGCGCGGCCGTCTCGGCAACCATGTCCCAGATCCGCTGGATCTTCTCTTTCGGCGTGCCGCACACGGAATGCACCACGTCGAGGGTGTAGCGGCTGTAGTGCCGGCGCAGCAGTTGGAAGACGCAGCGCGGGTGCTGCAGCGTCTCGTCACGCCGGGCGTGGCCGTCGTCGTCGTAATCGTACTGCCAGCTCGACTTGTCGTATTCGCCGCTGTCGGCGTCGTAGCCGGTGAACAGGCCGTCGTCGAAGCCGAACTCGGGGCTGACGACCAGGCTGGCATCGGTATAGGCGCGCACGTAGTCCTGCTGGAACCGGCCGCTCTCGATCAGGTAGTTGATCAAGCCGCCGAGGAAGGCGATGTCGGTACCTGTCCGGATCTCGGCGTAGAAATCCGCTACCGCCGCCGTGCGGTTGAAGCGGGGATCCACCACCAGCAGCCGCGCATCGTTGTGCTCGCGCGCCTCCATCACCCAGCGAAAGCCCACGGGGTGCGCTTCGGCGGGGTTGCCGCCCATGGCGATGATCAGATCGGCGTTGCGGATATCGACCCAGTGATTGGTCATGGCACCGCGACCGAATGTTGGGGCAAGACCTGCCACCGTCGGTCCGTGTCAGACGCGCGCCTGGTTGTCGAAGGCCACCATGCCGAGGCTGCGTACCACCTTGTGGGTCAGATAGGCGGTCTCGTTGGTCGACGCGGAGGCCGCCAGCATGCCCGTCGAGATCCAGTGATTGACGGTGTTGCCACCGGCGTCGGCGACGAAGTTGGCGTCGCGGTCGTCCTTCATGTGGCGCGCGATGCGATCCAGCGCCTCGTCCCAGCCGATCCGCTTCCACTCGTCGCTGCCGGCTTCACGCACCTGGGGATAGCGCAGCCGGGAGTCGCTCTGGATATAGTCGAGCAGCCCGGCGCCCTTGGGGCACAGCGAGCCGCGGCTCACCGGATGGTCCGGGTCGCCCTCCACGTGGTAGATGTCGTCGACATTGTTGATCGCCGCATCGCCCCGGCTGTAGAGCAGCACGCCGCAGCCCACCGAACAGTAGGTGCAGTTGCTGCGCGTGATCTTGGCGCCGGTCAGCTTGAAATGGCGTATCGAGGCGACGGCGGGTTCCGGGGCGAAGCCCATCATGGCCATGCTGGACGTGGCCATTCCCGCCGCTCCTAGCTTGAAGAATTGTCTGCGTGTCACCCGAAGGGTCATGGGGCCTCCTGCCTGGTTTCTGTACCCTCTTGTTCTGCCTGGTGGCTGTCACGGTCGGTCTTGTCACCGTCTTGTCATTCGCCGCACGCGGCAGGCATTGCGCCGCCTGTGCCTGTCCTACGCAAAGCGTAGCGGTTCTTGGCAGGCGCTGCCGGACGACTCGGGACGCGGCGTCACGGCACTGCCTAACCTTCGTTGCTGCTCTGCGGCTCGCCATCCTCTCGCCGGCCTTCGTCCTCGGCGCCCAGCGGCTCGTCGGGCATGGTTTGCTCTTCGTTATCTTCTTCTTCGCCTTCGGGCGTCTGGACTTCGTGAGAAGGGCCGGCATCGGAGCCCGCCGCGGGGGTCTGGCGCATGTCGTCGCCCTGGGTCTGGCCGCTGCCGGAGCCCTCTTCTTCCTGATTCATGTCCGACTGGGTAATGCCGCTGCTGGTGCCGTGCTGGCCGGTGTCGATGTCGGGCGGCTCGATGGTCTCGGCGGGGTCCGCCGCGCCCTCATCGGGTGACGCCGTACGCTCTTCCGCGCCGGCGGCAGTCAGCCAGGCGATGCCCAGCAGGGCGGCGAGCCAGCCCAGGCGACGGCATGCCGCGTTGTGCATCCCTGCCATCTAACACCTCCATAAGCCTGATCGAGGTATGCATGGTCATTTCAGCGTAGACCGCACTCAATGGGAACGGCAATGCGCCATGGGCAGACTGGCGCGGAAGGGAGAGGGCTTCCTACACTCAGGCCAGCGATTTCTTGGCCCCGGGCAGGCGTTCGCCCGGGATGCATTCGGCCACGTCAATGGAGTGACATCTTGCGCAGTCTACCGGCGACCCTTCCGATCCTGTTCGTCTGCGAAATCAGTTTCCTGCTCGGCCACGGCCTGATCATGACCCTGCTCGGGGTGCGTATGTCCATCGAGGGCTTCCCCTCGCACATGGCGGGCCTGCTGATGTCGAGCTTCTCGCTGGGCTTCGTGCTGGGCAGCTATGCGTTGGAGAAGCGCATCCGCAGCGTCGGCCATATCCGCGTCTTCGCCGCCTGCGCGGGGATCCTGGCGGTCACCGCCATGCTCCATGGCCTGTGGGTCAACCCCTGGGCCTGGCTGGCCTGGCGGCTGCTTGGCGGGGTGGCGACGGCGGGCATGCTGATGGTGATGGAGTCGTGGGTGTCGGGCGAGTCGACCAACGACAACCGCGGCCGGGTGCTGGCGCTCTACATGATCATCTCGACCCTGTCGCTGGCCGGTGGGCAGTGGATGCTCAACCTGTCCGACCCGGCCGGGCCGGCGCTGTTCTCCATCGTTGGCATGCTGTTCGCCCTGGCCCTGGTGCCGCTGTCGATCGTGCGCATCCACGGCCCGCGCCAGACCCACGACATCCAGCCCCGGAAGATTCGCCTTAAGGCACTGTTCAAGCGCGCTCCGGTGGGGCTGGTGGGCGCCTTCACCGCCGGCATGATGGTGCAGGCCTTCTTCGCCATGACGCCCTTCTATGGCCAGGAGATTGGCCTTACCACCGGCGAGACGGCCCGCTTCATGGCGATCACCACCATGGTGGCGCTGTTCGCCCAGTGGGGGCTGGGCCGACTCTCCGATCGCATCGACCGGCGCAAGGTAATCCTCGGCATGGCCGTGGTGATGACGATCTCG
Source organism: Billgrantia sp. C5P2 (assembly GCF_051062895.2). Classification (NCBI taxonomy): domain Bacteria; kingdom Pseudomonadati; phylum Pseudomonadota; class Gammaproteobacteria; order Oceanospirillales; family Halomonadaceae; genus Billgrantia; species Billgrantia sp. C5P2. The sequence continues at coordinate 4,604,707 of NZ_CM128542.1, read as the reverse complement.
GGGGCCTTCGTGTCGATGATGGTACGCATCGACTTCTGGATGCTGGTGCTGGCGGCCTGCTTCCATACCGCCATGCTGCACACTCTCTATGCGCTGAGCCTGGCCCACACCAACGATTGGCTGGAGCCCGGCGAAATCGTGGCCGCCAATGCCAAGCTGATGATCTGGTATGGTATCGGCTCGATCATCGGTCCGTTCTCGGCCTCGCTGGTGATGCAGGCGATCGGTCCCGATGGATTGTGGGTCTTCCTCGGCGGCGCCTCGCTCATCCTGGCGCTGTTCGTGGCGCTGCGTCTGCGCCGTCGTCCCGGCGTGCCGGTGGAAGAGATCGAGCAGGAGCCCTTCGTGGCGGTGCCCACGCTGGAGACGCCGCACTTCGCCGAGCTCGATCCGCGCCTGGAGCCGACCCAATTGGAGTTTCACTTCGAGGAGAGCGCTGGCGACGCGGTGCAGGAGGGGGCGGCCTGATGCTGCCTGGCGGGGCGCAATGCGGCATCATTGTCGGCAGTTCGATTGGAGATGCCGATGCGACACTCGTCCAACTGGTTTCGCGTGCTGGCCATGCGGGTCTGCCTGCTCCTGATGCTCGCGCCCCTGCCGGTGCGTGCCGATACCTGCCCCGACCCTGGCCAATGGTACCTGCCCGGCGGTGAGCGCCAGGATGGCGCTGCGCTGTTCGCCGAATTGGCCGGGCGCGACGTGGTGCTGCTCGGTGAACAGCACGACCGCATGGACCACCACCGCTGGCAGTTGCACACTCTGGCCGGGCTGCACGCCCATCGCCCCGACATGGTGATCGGTCTGGAGATGCTGCCCCGCGAGGCCCAGCCGGCGCTGGACGCCTGGGTCGCCGGGGAGCTCGACGAGGTGGGCTTTCTCGAAGCGAGCGAATGGTACAGCGCCTGGGGCTTCGATCCCGAGCTCTACCTGCCGATTCTCCACTTCGCCCGCCTGCAGCGGGTGCCGCTCGTGGCCCTCAACGTCACGCCCGAACTGCGTGGGCGCCTGATCGAAGAGGGCTGGCAGGCGGTGCCCGCAGCCGAGCGCTTCGGCATTTCCGCCCCGGCCGAGGCCCTGCCCGACTATCGTGAACGCCTGGCCGCCATCCATGCTCAGCACGCAGACTCAAGCGACAGCGAGGGGCTCGAGCGCTTCATCGCGGCGCAACTGGTGTGGGATCGGGCGATGGCCGCCGGGTTGGTGGAGGCCGCTGGTGCCGACGAGCTGGTGGTCGGCCTGATCGGCCAAGGCCACCTGCAGTACGACCACGGCGTGCCTCATCAGCTCGATGATCTCGGTGTGACTGCACATGCCGTGCTGTTGCCCTGGCCGGTGGGCGAGTGCGAGCCACCGCCCGAGGGCTTGGCGCGGGCCGTGTTCGCGTTTGCCGAAGGCGCGACGCAAGCCGAGGCGCCGATGCAACTGGGCATCTTGGTCGCGCCCCATGATGACGGGGTCGAGGTTCAGGGCATGCTCGAAGGCTCCGTGGCCGAGCGTTCGGGGCTGGAGGAGGGTGACGTCATCCTGCGGGCTGCTGGCGAGCGCCTGACGCAGCCCGCCGACCTCACGCGGCTGGTGCGGCGACAGCCACCCGGCACCCTGCTGCCGCTGGAAATTCTCCGCGGCGACGAGGCGCGTGAAGTGCTGGCACGTTTTCCGGCGCGAACGCAGACCACACCTTGACCGAGGTCAGGCATGCCGCTGGCGATTGCGCTATGGTATCCGCAACAGCGCCGGGCAGGCCGGCGCTCGCACACATCGCCCCATGCCGGGGGCTGCTATTCATGGAGGTCCCCTTGGCCATTTCCCGTTTTGCCGACCTGCTGGAAGAAGCGCGGCGCCAGTCCGAACCCCAGCGGCTGCTGTTCGTGTTCACCCGCGCCGAGCTGCCGGACAACCCCACCGCGGAGCAGCGCCAGCGCTTCGAGCAAGGGGAGGGCGGCGTCCTCACTCCGGTGCTATGCGTCGACAAGGCCCCCGAGGAGCTCAGCGACATGGCGGCGCTGGAGAGGGAGTCGCAGCGTACCGGGATCGAATGGGACATCGTGTTCGTCGGGGCACTATCAGGCAGCGGCGGCAAGGCCGTGCCTGACGATGCCGTCGAACGCCAGCTGCAGCGCATGGTCGAAGCGCTGCAGATGGGCAATACCCAGAGCTTCCTGGCGCTGGACCGTCAGGGTGAGGCCGTCGCCTTGCAATGAGGCTCGGGTGCCACCATAGACAAGCCTTATCGGAACCATGGCGGCAATCAATTTTCGCCTATCGGTTGCGATGGATATGATAGGCCCCGTATTCGGATCACCCATCAATGACTTGGAGCTTTACTGAATGTCCCTGATCAACACCGAAGTCCAGCCGTTCAAGGCTACCGCTTTCCACAACGGCGAGTTCGTCGAGGTTTCCAACGAGAATCTGAAAGGCCAGTGGTCCGTGGTGATCTTCATGCCGGCCGCGTTCACCTTCAACTGCCCGACCGAGGTCGAGGACGCCGCCGAGCACTACGAGGAGTTCAAGAAGGCCGGTGCCGAAGTCTATATCGTCACTACCGACACCCACTTCTCGCACAAGGTGTGGCACGAGACTTCGCCGGCGGTGGGCAAGGCCAAGTTCCCGCTGGTCGGTGACCCGACTCACCAGCTGACCCGTGCCTTCGGTGTGCACATCGAGGAAGCCGGTCTGGCCCTGCGCGGCACCTTCGTGATCAACCCGGAAGGCGTGATCAAGACCCTGGAGATCCATGACAACGCGATCGCCCGCGACGTCTCTGAGACCCTGCGCAAGCTGAAGGCTGCCCAGTACGTCGCCGCCAACCCGAACGAGGTCTGCCCGGCCAAGTGGAAGGAAGGCGAAGAGACCCTCGCTCCGTCCCTAGACCTGGTCGGCAAGATCTAACCGATCCTGCGGCCCGCGAGGCTACCCTCTGACCTCGTGTGTACCACGCCCGGGCATTTTACTGCCCGGGCGCTCTTTCCAAGACGAGCAAGCTTCTGCCGCGCTGATTTCGGTCCGCGTTCGGGATGCTTCTTGCCGTCGTTCTTGAGCCAGACATGAAGGAAACCGCGGTCATGTTGGACGACAATCTGAAAAGCCAGCTAAAAGCCTACCTGCAGAAGGTTACTCAGCCGTTCGAGATCGTCGCGTCCCTCGATGACGGCGCGAAATCCAAGGAGCTCCATGGGCTGCTCAAGGATATCGAGAGCCTCTGCGACAAGATCAGTCTGCGCCTCGACGGCGAAGACGCGCGCAAGCCCTCCTTTGCGCTGAATCGTCCCGGCGAGGATACCGGCCTGGTGTTCGCCGGCATTCCCATGGGCCACGAGTTCACCTCGCTGGTGCTGGCGCTGCTGCAGGTCGGCGGCCATCCGCCCAAGGTCAGCGACGACACCATCGCGCAGATCAAGGGGCTCGAGGGCGAGCTGCACTTCGAGACCTACTATTCGCTGTCGTGCCAGAACTGCCCCGACGTGGTGCAGGCGCTGAACCTGATGGCGATCCTCAACCCCGGCGTGCGCCACGTCGCCATCGACGGCGCGCTGTTCCAGGACGAGGTCGAAGAGCGCCAGGTGATGTCGGTGCCGAGCATCTACCTCAACGGCAAGCCCTTCGATCAGGGCCGCATGAGCCTGGAGCAGATCCTGGCCAAGGTCGACACCGGTGCGGCCCAGCGCGAGGCGGCCAAGCTCAACGAGAAGGCGGCTTTCGACGTACTGGTAGTGGGCGGTGGCCCGGCCGGTGCGGCGGCGGCCATCTATGCCGCGCGCAAGGGCATCCGTACCGGCGTGGCGGCCGAGCGCTTCGGTGGCCAGGTACTCGACACCATGGCCATCGAGAACTTCATCTCCGTGTCCTACACCGAAGGCCCCAAGCTGGCCGCGGCGCTGGAACAGCACGTCAAGGAGTATGAAGCCGACATCATGAACCTGCAGCGTGCCGTGAAGCTGATTCCGGCGGCCGACCAGGGCGGCGAGCACGAGGTGGTATTCGAATCCGGCGCCAGCCTCAAGAGCAAGACGCTGATCCTCTCCACCGGCGCCCGCTGGCGCGAGATGAACGTGCCCGGCGAAGCCGAGTACCGCAACAAGGGCGTGGCCTACTGCCCCCACTGCGACGGCCCGCTGTTCAAGGGCAAGCGCGTGGCGGTGATCGGCGGCGGCAACTCCGGCGTCGAGGCGGCCATCGACCTGGCCGGCATCGTCGGCCACGTGACGCTGATCGAGTTCATGGACGAGATGCGTGCCGACGCAGTGCTGCAGAAGAAGCTGCGCAGCCTGCCCAACGTCGAGATCGTACTTGGCGCCCGCACCACCGAGGTCAACGGCGACGGCACCCGCGTCACCGGCCTGACCTTTGAAGAGCGCGCCAGCGGCGCCATCAAGACGCTCGAGCTGGAAGGTATCTTCGTGCAGATCGGCCTGGTGCCCAACACCGAGTGGCTGACCGACTCGCCGATCGAGCTGTCGCCGCGCGGCGAGATCGTGATCGACGAGCGCGGCATGACCTCGGTGCCGGGCATCTTCGCTGCCGGCGACGTGACCACGGTGCCCTACAAGCAGATCGTCATCGCCATGGGCGAGGGCTCGAAGGCCGCCCTGGGCGCCTTCGACTATCTCATCCGGCACTGACGCCGTTAGCTCCAGGTAGAAGCGTTGGGCCCCTCGTCCACACTTCCTTCTGATGCGCTACCCGAACGCCCCGCAGGCCTGGCCTGCGGGGCGTTTTCTTAGTGGGCTAAATATTCTTCGTTGAAGGCAAGGGCCGCACGGGCGGCGAGGCGTCGTGCAGGTAGCGTGAGGATGCGCTAAGCATAAGCGAGGCCCTGCCAGGGCTTTCATCCAACGACAACGAGGGAACGACATGACCTATAACGACAGGCTGGCTTGCTTGGCATCGGCGACGCTGATGCTGGGCGGCATCGGCCTGGCCCAGGCGGCCACGCTCGATGACGTTCGCGAGCGAGATCAGGTGCGCTGTGGCGTCAATGCTGCCCAGCCGGGCTTCTCGGCACTGGACGATGAGGATAACTACCGGGGCCTGGATACCGATGTCTGCCGGGCCATCGCCGCCGCGGTGCTGGGCGATGCCGAAAAGGTGCACTTCGTACCGCTCAATTCGGTGGAACGGTTCACGGCCCTGCAGTCGAGCGAAGTGGACGTACTCTCGCGTACCACGACCTGGACTTCGAGCCGCGACACGACGCTTGGCCTCAACTTCACCGGCGTCAGCTACTACGATGGGCAGGCCTTCCTGGTGGCTAGCGACCTCGGCGTGGAGAGCGCCACGGAGCTCGACGGTGCCGCGGTATGCACCCAATCTGGCACCACCAGCGAACTCAACCTGGCCGATTACTTCCGTGCCAATGGCATAGAGTACGAGCCGGTGGTATTCGACTCGCCCGAGCAGTCGATAGCAGGCTTCGAGGCCGGGCGCTGCGACGTGCTCAGCTCCGATGCCTCGCAACTCTACGCCCAGCGTATGCAACTGGCCGACCCCGACAGCGCCATGGTATTGCCCGAAGTCATCTCCAAGGAACCCTTGGGGCCGGCCGTGCGCCAGGGCGACGACCAGTGGTTCAATATCGTCAAGTGGTCGCTGTTCGCCATGCTCAATGCCGAGGAACTGGGCATTACCCAGGCCAACGTCGACGAGATGCTCAACTCAGAAGACCCGGACATCGCTCGCTTGCTGGGCCGCGATGGCAACTACGGCGAGGGCATGGGGCTCACCGTCGACTGGGCTTACCAGATCGTCAAGCAGGTGGGCAACTACGGCGAGATGTTCGAGCGCAACGTGGGGGCCGGCTCCGATTTCAACATTGCCCGCGGCCAGAACGCCCTGTGGACCGAGGGTGGACTGCACTATGCGCCACCGGTGCGCTGAGGCATGCCTGGTTGCACCAAAGCGGTGCGGCGGCTCAGGCCGGATCGTCTCCGGTGCGAGCGTTGAATAAGAGTTTTGCCTGCACTATCCCTGCCTTGGAACAAACCTTGCTAAGGTGCAGGCACATGCTCCGGCATGCTGCTTTCAAGAATTCCAATTTTCTACGAGGGATCTTTACATGCGCGACAACAAGAACAAGTGGGTGCTGCTCACTTCCGCAGCGGCACTGGCACTGGGAACCGCCGCCGTGGCCTCCGCCGACACGCTGGAGAACACCATCGAGCGTGGTGCCGTACAGTGTGGCGTCAGTGACGGCCTGCCGGGCTTCTCTGCGCCGGACGACCAGGGCGAGTGGCAGGGTCTCGATGTCGACGTCTGCCGTGCCGTGGCCGCCGCTGTGTTCGGCGATGCCGAGGCGGTGCGCTACATCTCGCTGAACGCGGTGGAGCGCTTCACTGCGCTGCAGTCCGGCGAGGTCGACCTGCTCTCGCGCAACACTACCTGGACCACCACCCGTGATACCACTCTGGGCCTGAACTTCGCCGGCGTGAACTTCTACGACGGCATCGGCTTCATGATCAACAAGGACTTGGGCGTCTCCAGTGCCAAGGATCTCGACGGCGCGGCCATCTGCGTTCAGTCCGGCACCACCACCGAGCTGAACGTGGCCGACTACTTCCGTGCCAACGGCATGCAGTTCGACCCCATCGTCTTCGACACCTCCGAGCAGACCGTGGGCGGCTACGAGGCCGGGCGCTGCGACGTGCTGACCTCCGACACCTCGCAGCTGGCCGCGCTGCGCATCCAGCTCTCCGACCCGGACCAGTCCGTGATCCTGCCGGAGGTCATCTCCAAGGAACCGCTGGGCCCGGTGGTGCGCCAGGGCGACGACCAGTGGTTCAACATCGTCAAGTGGTCGCTGTTCGCCATGCTCAACGCCGAGGAGATGGGCGTCACCAGCGAGAACGTCGACGAGATGCGCAACTCCGAGGATCCGGACATTGCCCGCCTGCTGGGGCAGGACGGCAACTACGGTGAAGGCATGGGCCTCGACGCCAACTGGGCCTACAACATCATCAGCCAGGTAGGCAACTACGGCGAAAGCTACGAGCGTAACGTCGGCATGGGCTCGCCGCTGCAGATCGAGCGCGGCATCAACGCCCTGTGGACCGAAGGCGGCATCCAGTACGCTCCGCCGATTCGCTGATCGTACCGCCCGGGGCATCGCGTGACGCCCCGATCCTCGTACTGCCTCCGGCCCGGATACACCCCGGGCCGGTTGGCTGATACCTGCTTGACGGATCCAGGCGGAGAGTCCCTTCATGTCCGTTCGACCCAAGGCCCCATCCATAGGCCCAAAACCGCCTTTCTGGCGCGATCGCGCCAAGCGGGCGTTGATCTTCCAGGTCCTGCTGATCGCGGCGGTGGTGGCCTTCCTGCTCTACATCGTCGGCAATACCCAAGCCAACCTGGCCGCCCGCGGCATCACCACCGGCTTCGGTTTTCTGACCAATACCGCCGGTTTCGGCATCGTCCAGAGCCTGATCGACTACTCGTCGCAGAGCACATACGGCCGAACCTTCCTGGTGGGCCTGCTCAATACCCTGCTGGTTTCCGCGCTGGGGATCATCGCTGCGACCACCATCGGTTTCATCGTCGGTATTGCCCGGCTTTCACCCAACTGGTTGATCGCCAGGCTGGCGACGGGCTATATCGAGATATTCCGCAACATCCCGCTGCTGCTGCAGATCTTCTTCTGGTACTTCGCCGTCCTGCGCGCCATGCCCTCGGCACGGGATAGCTACTCCCTCGGCGAAGTGATCTTCCTCAACGTGCGCGGCCTCTATGTGCCGGAGCCGTTGTTCGAGTCCGGCTTCGGCCTGATCCCCCTGGCCTTTGGCGTGGCCATCGTGGCCAGCATCGCGCTGATGATCTGGAACAAGCGGCGCCATGAGGCAACCGGCAAGCGCCTGCCGGCGGGCTGGATCTCGCTGGGCCTGATCGTCGGCCTGCCACTGCTTGTGCTGGTGGCGACCGGCGTGCCGGTGACCTGGGACGTACCGGAGCTGCGCGGCTTCAACTTCCGCGGCGGCTTTACCATCATTCCCGAGTTCCTGGCCCTGTGGCTGGCGCTGTCGATCTACACGGCGTCGTTCATCGCCGAGATCGTGCGCTCCGGCATTCAGGCGATACCCCACGGCCAGACCGAGGCGGCCCAGGCGCTCAGCCTGCCGCAGAACCTGGTGCTGCGCCTGGTGGTGGTACCCCAGGCCTTGCGCGTGATCATCCCGCCGCTGACCAGCCAGTATCTCAACCTGATCAAGAACTCCTCGCTGGCCACGGCCATCGGCTACCCCGATCTGGTGTCGGTATTTGCCGGCACGACCCTCAACCAGACGGGTCAGGCGATAGAGGTCATCGCCATGACCATGGCGGTCTACCTCACCATCAGCCTGCTGGTGTCGATGTTCATGAACTGGTTCAACGCCCGCGTGGCGCTGGTGGAACGCTAGGAGAGGCGCCATGACGATTCAACAAAAGATGATCGAGGCGCGCCCGGCGCCGAAGAACACGGTGGGGCCGGTGGCCTGGCTGCGGGCCAACCTGTTCAGCGGGCCGGTGAACGGCTTCTTCACCCTGCTGGGGATCTATCTGCTCTACCTGCTGTTGACGCCAACGATTCAGTGGGCCTTCATCAATGCCGACTGGATCGGCACCACGCGGGATGACTGCTCCCGCGAGGGGGCCTGCTGGGTGTTCGTCAGCGCCCGTTTCACCCAGTTCATCTACGGACTCTATCCGCGTGGCGAGATCTGGCGGGTCGATGTGACGTTCGTCACCTTTGCCGCCTTGATCGCCTGGCTGGCCATCCCGCGGCTGCCGTTCAAGCGCTGGGTGGCGCTGGCGGTGCTGGTGGCATTCCCGGTTTTCGCCTACTTCATGCTCTATGGCGGTCACTTCGGCCTGCCGCAGGTGCCGACCCATCGCTGGGGCGGCCTGATGCTGACCCTGGTGCTGGCCGTAGTGGGTATGGTCGGTGCATTGCCGATCGGTATCCTGCTGGCCCTGGGGCGCCGTTCGCAGATGCCCATCGTCAAGAGCTTCTGCGTGGTGTTCATCGAGTTCTGGCGCGGCGTGCCGCTGATCACGGTGTTGTTCATGGCGTCGGTGATGCTGCCGCTGTTCATGCCGACCGGCGTGAGCGTCGACCGCCTGATCCGGGCCTTCATCGGTATCACCCTGTTCCAGAGCGCCTACATGGCCGAGGTCATCCGCGGCGGGCTGCAGGCCATACCCCGTGGCCAGGAGGAGGCGGCGGCGGCGTTGGGCATGAGCTACTGGATGCGCATGGGACTGATCGTGCTGCCCCAGGCGTTGAAGATGATGATCCCCGGCATCGTCAACACCTTCATCTCGCTGTTCAAGGACACCACCCTGGTCATGATCATCGGTCTGTTCGATCTGCTGGGCATCGTGCAGGCGGCGCTGTCGGATTCCCGCTGGCTGGGCTTCTCCCTGGAGGGCTACGTGTTCGCCGCGTTCATGTTCTGGATCTTCTGCTTCAGCATGTCGCGCTACAGCCAATATTTGGAAAGAAAACTGCATACCGGCCACAAGCGGTAAGGAACGAGAACAATGACTGAACAGGCAACCCAGGCCGGCGCCGAGACCCTGATGGTCGAGATGCGCGGCGTCAACAAGTGGTACGGCGACTTTCACGTACTGCGCGATATCGATCTCGAAGTGAAGAGTGGCGAGCGGATCGTCATCTGCGGACCCTCGGGCTCGGGCAAGTCGACGCTGATTCGCTGCATCAATCACCTCGAGGAGCACCAGGCCGGCGAGATCGTGGTCGGCGGCGTACCATTGACCCAGGACGTCAAGCGCATCGAACAGATCCGCCGCAGCGTGGGCATGGTATTCCAGCACTTCAACCTCTTCCCGCACCTCACGGTGCTCGAGAACTGCTGTCTGGCACAGAAGTGGGTGCAGAAGAAGCCGCGCCGTGAGGCGGAGCAGCTCGCCATGCAGTACCTGGAGCGGGTCAAGATCGCCGAGCAGGCCACGAAATATCCCGGCCAGCTCTCCGGTGGCCAGCAGCAGCGCGTGGCGATTGCCCGCTCGCTGTGCATGCACCCCGACGTGATGCTGTTCGACGAACCCACCTCGGCGCTCGATCCGGAAATGATCAAGGAGGTGCTCGATGTCATGGTCGAGCTGGCGGAGGAGGGTATGACCATGCTCTGCGTGACCCACGAGATGGGCTTCGCCAAGACCGTGGCCGACCGCGTGATCTTCATGGACCAGGGCCAGATCATCGAGGAGAACGCGCCGGAGCCTTTCTTCAACAATCCTCAGTCCGAGCGCACCCAGCTCTTCCTCAGCCAGATCCTGGGCCACTGAGGGAGGGATTCGCCGGGCCCGTACCATCCTGCGGGTCCGGCGGAGCGTCATGCCGTCCAAAGATCAATACGCGGTTGCGTCCGGCGTGCTTGGCGGCGTAGAGCGCCTGGTCGGCCTGGGCGGTGGCCAGCGCCTGGGCGTGTTGCGGGTCTTGCCCATGGGGCAGTCTGGCGATGCCGATGCTGACGGTGATATCGACATGGCGGGTCTTCACGTCGCTGGCAAGCAGCTGCAGGGGAAAGGGCGTATCGGCGATGCTGGCCCTTAGGCGTTCCCCCAGTTGCAGCACCTGGGTGTCGTCAAGACCACCGACAAGCAGGGCGAACTCCTCTCCACCCACACGCGCCAGGACGTCTTGATCGCGCAGCTCATTACTCAGTTGGGTGGCCAGCAGTTTCAGCAGGGCATCGCCCGCGGGGTGTCCATAGCAATCGTTGATCACCTTGAAGTTGTCGATATCCAGCAGCAGCAGATGGCACGGCGCGGACGGCGTACCGTTCAGGAGCGCTTGCGTGCGACGCGTGAGTCCACGTCGATTCATCACACCGGTGAGTTCGTCGTATTCGGCGGCGATCATGGCGCGCTGCTCGCCCTGCTTGCGCCGCGTGATGTCGATGGCCAGGCCCGAGATGATAGTGGGCTGGCCGTTCTCGTCGAGGGCCAGCTCGGCGACGATCTCATGCCAGCGCAGCGGTTCGCCGCCACGGTGCAACCGTACGTCGAGACGACAACTCTTTCGCGCGCCCGCACGGCATTCGCGCAGCTGCGCCCAGAGCCGCTGGCGATCGGTTGGGAGGATGTGGACCAGCAGGCGTCGCAGCGGCAGGCAAGCGTAGTCGTCGGGGTAGCCCAACGTACGCAGCAGGGCTCGGGAACACCAGGTCGAACCGCTGTGCAGGTCGATCTCCCAGATGCCGCAGTCGGCGACCTGCTGAAAGAGCTCCAGCTGACGTCGCCGGCTGGAGAGCTGGTGTCGATAGATGGCCGAAGCGATCAGTTCGGCGGCCACGGCCAAGGCTTCGAGGCCGGCGCCCTTCCAATCGAGCGGTCGCTCGCAGTCGTCGATTCCCAGCGTGCCCCACCAGCGCCCGTCCACCATGATGGGGACCGTGACCATCGAGCGAATTCGTTGGCTGGCGAGGTTTTCACGCAGCGTACCGTCCGGCATCCGTTCGGTGATGAAGTGCTGCGCCACGCCACGCTGGCGCTCCTCGACCATGCTTCGATAGAGGGGGTCGTCGAAGAGGGTGGAGAAGAAGCGAAATCGCTTGTGGGTGAGCTGGCGGTAGTGCGGTGCGGCAGCCCACTCGAAGACGTAGTCCTGAATGACGGCTTCATCCTGCAGCTCGAGGAGCTGGAAGATCCACACGCGGCTGGCGCCGGAAGCCCGGCCGATTTCGCCCAGCAGGGCATCGACGCCATTGCCCCAGAAGCGCCCCTGCATCAGCGCCTGACTGCCCCTGGCCAGGGCAGTGAGGAGGCGTGTGGCGTCGGGATGGATCGGTGCCGGCATGAGAAGTCTCATCCGTCAGGCGGTAGACCGATCATAACAGAGGCTTACTTTCGGATTACATAGCGGCTTGCTTAGCGAATAGGCTAAGTGGCCGTGGCGTGTGGATCAGAGGCTTCCCTGGGGCTTGAGGGGCTCGGCGGGCCGTGTCACGCGTGCATTGCCCAGAACGCTGGGCTCGGTTTCCACCGGACGTGCCTCGCTGGTCCAGGCCGCCTGGCTGTCATGCACGGCCGGCCGGCGTTCGAATGAGCGGGTGACCACATCGCCGGGGGCGAAGCCGACCCGGGCGCCCAGATGATGAGGCAGCAGGCAGAGCTCGACGAGCAGACGCAGGCCCAGGGTGGCGGCCAGCCAGAGTCCGGCACCCAGCGCCAGGCTGGGCCAGGCCTGGTGCCAGTCGATGGCGGCGAACCAGGGGGTGCGTGGCAGCAGCCACAGTGCGGCGCTTGCCAGCAGGCCGAGCTGCAGCACGAAATGGCTGAAGAGCAGGACGCCGCGGGACATGGGGCGGCGGGGAAACAGGAACTGTCGCATCGGGCTCCTCCCGTTGACGCATCGCAGTACGATGAACTGGCCGACATCCCTGCCGACGATTCGATGCTAACCCAGATTGCGACGAGCGTCAGCCGTTACGTTGGGGCACTCGCTCAGTCGGGCATAGTTCAGGCGGGCATGGTTCAGTCGAGCATCGTGATGCTGGCCGGAAGCAGCGCTTCGCGGCCGCGATGCTCTGTCAGGAGGCGACCTTCGAGAGCGGTCAGCATGATCTGCAGCGGGTCGCCGTGGCTCACCAGCAGCACGGTTTCGTCACGCAGCGCCTGCTCCAGCGAGGCGATCACGCCCTGCATGCGGGCGGCGACGCTGGCCACGCTTTCGACACCATATTCACCATGTTCGGGGTCGATTTCGTCATGTGTCCAGACGTCCTCGTAGTGGCTGTCCTCCAGGCCTTCGAGGTCGCCGAAGTCGCGCTCGCGCAGACGCGGCTCGGGTTGCAGGGCAATGCCGAAGTGAGCGGCCACTCGCCTGGCGGTTTCGGTGGTGCGCAGGAAGTCCGAGTGCAGGATGCGGGTCGGTATCGGCCAGCGCCATTCGGCGAGCAGCGCTTCCAACTGCGCTTCGCCCTGCTCGGAAAGGCCGAACGCTGTCAGGCCCCTGGCCGGGGTGCTGATGATCAGTCGCCGGGCATTGGCCTGGCTATGGCCGTGTCGCATCAGCAGGTAGCGATTGCGGCGTTGACTGGGGGTGGAGTGAAATCGGATTGACATCGTCTTGTCATACTACCTAGATTGGTGATTAGTTTCGTTTGCGATCATCAAGGCCTGTGCATGTTCGCTTTCGAGCAGGATAAGCGGGATCACCCAAGTCATTCGATCCTGCCATAATGCCTATGAACGACAACGACTCAAATAATTACAGTGATACAGAGAGACACGCCAATGACAATATCAAAGACGTTCGGCCGTACCCCCTTCGCCACCTTGGCCCTCTCCTCGTTGCTGCCGCTGGCCCTGGTGATGTCGGCGTCCGCGCAGGCCCAGGCCGACTGCCCCCGTGGCGACCTGGACGACCTCTACTGTGATGAAAACGGCGATCTTGTCGCCGACCGCCCCGCCGATGAGTCCGAGTGGGTCGATCCCGATACACTGATCTTTGCCTATACCCCGGTCGAGGATCCAGCCATCTACTCGGACATCTGGCAGCCCTTCATCGACCACTTGCAGGAAGTGACCGGACGCAACGTGCGCTTCTTTGCCGTGCAGTCCAATTCGGCCCAGGTCGAGGCCATGCGCAGCGGGCGTCTCCACATCGCCGGTTTCTCAACCGGCCCGACGCCGTTCGCGGTCAATCTCGCAGGGGCAGTGCCTTTCGCGCTGATGGGCTCCGACGACGGCCAGTTCGGCTATACCCTGCAGGTTTACACCCATGTCGACTCCGACATCGAGGAGATGGAGGATCTCAAGGGCAAGCGGATCGCCCATACCTCGCCGACCTCAAACTCCGGCAACCAGGCGCCGCGCGCCTTGTTCCCCGAAGAAGGCGTGGTGCCCGACGAGGACTACGAGGTGATCTATTCCGGCAGTCACGACCAGTCGATGCTGGGCGTGGTCGCCCGCGACTACGATGCCGCCCCGGTGGCCTCCGAAGTGGTCGAGCGCATGGCCGCGCGGGGCCTCTACGACCCCGCGGAAGTGCGCATGATCTACGAGTCGGATCGCTTCCCCACCACGTCCTACAACTATGCCCACAACCTGCATCCAGACCTGGTCGACAAGATCGAGGAAGCCTTCTTCAGCTTCGAATTCGCCGGCACCGAGCTGGGCGATGAGTTCGAGGGCGTCGAGAAGTTCATCCCCATCAACTACCAAGAGCACTGGAAGGTCATTCGCACCATTCAGGAAGCCAACGGCGTGAGCTACACCCGCGAGGACCTGGAGCAGGAGTGAGCCTGGCGAATGCTGGGGCCCTCGGCATGACCGGGGGCGCTCCTTTTCCTGTGACGTGAGGTGGTTGAATGCTGGAGATTTCGAAACTGGTCAAGCGCTACGGCCGCGACGCGCCTGTGCTGGAGGGGCTCGACCTGACGGTGGAGGGCAGCAGCGTGGTGTCCATCGTCGGTGCCTCCGGCGCCGGCAAGAGCACCATGCTGCGCTGTATCAACCGCCTGGTGGAGCCCACGTCGGGCTCGATCAGGCTCAACGGCACTGAACTTGTCAACCTCAGGGGGCGAGAGCTGCGCCGGGCCCGGCGCAAGATCGGCATGGTGTTCCAGGGCTTCAACCTGATCGACCGGCTGACGGTGATGGAGAACGTGCTGGCCGGGCGGCTCGGCTACGTCAACCTGTTCCAGGCGATCACACGGCGCTATCCCCAGAGCGATATCGAGCGCGCCTTCCAGTTGATGGAGCGAGTGGGCATCGCCCACTACGCCAACAAGCGCGCCGACGAACTTTCGGGCGGCGAGCGCCAGCGCGTCGGGGTGGTACGGGCGCTGATGCAGGAACCCGAGATCCTGCTGGCCGATGAGCCGACGGCCTCGCTCGACCCGCGCACCTCCGAGCAGATCATGAAACTGCTGCAGAGTCTCGCCAGTGAGCTCTCGCTGCCGGTGCTGATCAATATCCACAACGTGGCCCAGGCCAAGGCCTACACCGAACGCATCGTCGGGTTGCGTCACGGCAGGATGATCTTCGACGGCGCGCCTGCCGACTTCGACAAGGAAGCACTGGACGCCATCTACGGCGGTATCGAGACGGCCGAGGAGGAGATCACCGAGGAGCCCGGGCGAACGACGCAAGGGGTGGCGCATGACTCGACCTGACCGCTCGGCCTTGCCACACACTTGGCGCAAGCCGCCCTTCATCGCCAACCCGCTGCTGCGCTATGGGCTGTGGCTGGTGGCGATCGTCTACCTGGTATGGGCCTTTGGTTCGCTGCCGTTCAACTGGGCGCGCATCGCCGAAGGCCTGCCGCGGGCGGCACGCATCTTCGGCGGCGGCTTTCCGCCCAGCTTCGAGCGAAGCGGCCTGCTGATCACCGGCTTCAAGGAGAGCTTCCAGATCGCCATCCTGGCGACGCTGCTGGGGGTCGCATTATCGATCCCCTTCGCGGTGATGGCAGCCAAGAATGTCGCCCCCAAGCCCATCTATCTGCTCGGCCGCGCGGTGATCATCGTCTCGCGCAGCTTCCATCCGGTGATCGTCGCCATCCTGTTCGTCGCTGCGGTCGGCTTCGGTCCCCTGGCCGGTATCCTCACGCTGACGATCTATTCGATCGGCTTCGTCGGCAAGCTGTTGGCGGAAGAGATCGAGGAGATCGACTGGGGCCAGGTGGAGGCGATGAAGGCCGCCGGAGCGGGCTATCTCGCCACCCTTGTCTACGCCGTGTTCCCGCAGATCCTGCCGCGTCAGGTGGGGCTCTCCATGTACCAGCTCGACAGCAATCTGCGCGCTTCGGCGGTAGTAGGCATCGTCGGCGCCGGGGGTATCGGCGGCACGCTGATGAACGCTTTCGGCCGCTACGACTACGATTTCGCCTTTGCGATCCTGATCACGATCATCGCCGTGATCCTGATCAGTGAAGGCATCAGCGGTTGGGTGAGGAAGAAGATATGGTAGATCATGCCGGAGCCTTGGCCGACCGCGTGTGGCAGCGCTACGACCGCAAGCAGCGCCTGATTCGCTACGCCGTGCTGCTGGCCACCGTGATGGTGGTCTACTGGGCGGTGCGAGACATCGACATTTTCTGGCCCTGGGTATGGGACGCGCCGAATCAGATCTCGAACCTCGGTGCGCGCATGTGGCCGCCCGATCCCTCGCGGCTGGCGGCCATCACCAACGCATTGCTCGAGACGGTGCACATCGCCACGCTGGCCACTGCGCTGACGATCTTCATCGCCTTGCCCGTCTCCTACATCGCCGCCCAGAACACCACGCCCAACCGTGCCTGCCTGTGGCTGGGCCGCTTCATCCTGGTCGCCAGCCGCTCGGTGAACACCATCATCTGGGCGCTACTGTTCGTGGCGATCTTCGGCCCCGGAGTGCTGGCGGGCATACTTGCCATCATGTTTCGCTCGGTGGGCTTCATCGGCAAGCTGATGGGCGAAGCGATCGAAGAGATCGACCGCCGCCCGGTGGAGGCCATGGAGGCCACCGGCGCTTCAAAGGCCAAGGTGATCGCCTACGCCATCGTGCCGCAGGTGATGCCGGCCTTCTTCGCCATCGTCATCCTGCGCTGGGACATCAATATTCGCGAATCGACGGTACTGGGCCTGGTCGGCGCCGGCGGCATCGGGGTGATTCTGCAGGGGGCCATCGACACCTTCGCCTGGCCCACCGTGGCCACCATCCTGATCGCCATCATCGTGCTGGTGCTGATGGGCGAGGCGGTTACCAGCCTGCTGCGCAGCAAGGTGCTCTAGTGGGTTGACCCTGTAAGGTCGGGAGTCGGTTGACCCTGGAGGGTCTGGTTGCCATGTTGAAGAAGAATGTCCGCGATGGGATTGGCGGTCATTTCCTTCAACCCGACTCAAGGAGAGGCTATGACAACGTATATCGTGGTGGCCGATGCGGCGCGGGCGCGCGTGTTCACCCGCGATGCGCTCAAGCTGGAGGAGAAGGAGAGCCTGGTGCACGCCGAAGGGCGCCTGCACGAGGGAGACCTGGTCACTGGTGCGACGGGTAGCGTCGACGAGTCGACCTCCCACACCCGGCGATCCAGCCGCGGCGACAGCGTGGCCCTGGACCACGAGGCGGAGATATTCGCCAAGCAGATCGCCGAGCGCATCTACAAGGCTCGGGTCGACAACAGCATGGACAAGCTGATACTCGTCGCCCCGCCCCGCTTTCTGGGCGTGCTGCGCAACAAACTCGACGGATCGACCAGCAAGTTGATCATCCATACGCTGGACAAGGATCTGTCCAAGGCGCCGCTCAACGATATCCAGGAGGCCGTCAGCGATATGCGCTGATTGCATTTGCGACTTTCATCTCGAACTTTGGTCTCAAGAAAAGGGCGCTCTTGCCGATAGAAGGGAGCACGGATGCGAAGTTTTCTTCGCCACAACCTGCTTCCTACTTCAGCGTGAGCGCCCATGCATCTCAGATCAATCCGCCAGTTCGTGATTCTGCTGGCCGGCCCCTGCCTGCTGGCCGTGGTCGTGGCCTTGGTCGTCTATGGCCTGTTCTCCTCCGCGCGTACCCAGCAGACCGTCGAGACCCATACCCGTGTTCTGCTCGAAGGGGCCATCGACGAGCGCTTGGCGGTGCTGGCGAATGCCGAGGCCGGGCGTATCCAGCGCGAGCTCGAGCATGCGCTGACGCTGGCCACGCAGCTGGCCGACACCAATGCGCTGATGGGGCAGCGGGACGCCAGCGGTCGCCGTGCCCTCTCCCTGAGCCGGCGCGAACTCTCCAACCTGGTTCGCCAGACGGTAGTCGAAAACCCCTCGCTGCTGGACGCCTTCATCGGCTGGGAGCCCGACGCCTTCGGACGTGACGCGCTGTATACCGAACTCGGTGAGAGCGAGGGCTACGATGGCAGCGGGCGCTTCATGCCCTGGTGGTATCGCACCGGGGAAAGCGATGTTGAGGTACTCCCGCTGGGCGAAACCATGGAGAGCGCCACGCTTCTCGCCAGCGGCGTGCGCGAAGGGGAGTACTATCTCTGCCCCCGCGAGACCCTCGCCCCCTGCATCATCGACCCGGCGCCCTACGACTACGGCGGCGAGACGCTGCTGGTCACCTCGTTCAACGTGCCGATTCTGGCCGATGGCGAGTTCCGCGGTGTGGCCGGTGTCGACCTGGCGCTCGATTTCATCCAGGAACTGCTGTTGCAGGCCAACCAGTCGCTCTATGACGGGGCGGGTGAGATGGCGCTGATCGCCGGGCGCGGTGGCCTGGTGGCGCATACCGGTGACGCCGAACGCCTCGGTGCCTCGGCGAGCGAGGCGTTCGACGATGACGTGCTGAGCGCCATCGAGCAGGCGCGGGCTGAGGGCGGCAGCGTGAGCCAGGCGCGAGAGGGTATGCTGGAGCGTTACCAATCCTTCACCATCGGCGCTAGCGAAACGCCTTGGACGCTGCTGATCCGCTTGCCCGAAGCCGCCGTGATGGCCGAACTGGCCGCGCTGCAGGAGGTAATGGGCGAGCAGCGCCGTGCCGACACCTTGGGCATGGCGCTGGTCGGCCTGCTGCTGGCGGCACTGGGGCTAGCGGCGCTGTGGTGGGTCGGTACCCGGGTCTCGCGGCCGCTGCGGCTGCTGGCCGATCGCATGCGCGACATTGCTTCCGGCGGCGGCGACCTGACCCAGCGGTTGCCGGTGCGCGGGCGCGACGAGAGTGCCGAGCTCGCCACCCAGTTCAATGCCTTCGTCGACAAGATCCATGACGTACTGGTCGACGTGCGCGACAGCAGCGAGTCGGTGCGTATAGCGGCCAGCGAGATCGCCAGCGGCGGCGAGGACCTGTCGCGGCGTACCGAGCAGGCCGCCGCCAGCCTGCAGCAGACCTCGGCCTCGATGGAGCAGATTTCGGCCACCGTCGAGCACACCTCGGCCTCCTCGAAGGAGGCCAACGGCTTGTCGAAGTCGGCCGCCGAGGTCGCCCATCGTTCGGGTGAGACGGTTGGCCAGGTGGTGGAGACCATGGGCGAGATCAGCCGCTCCTCGGAGAAGATCGGCGAGATCGTCAAGGTCATCGACGGCATCGCGTTCCAGACCAACCTGCTGGCGCTGAACGCCTCGGTCGAGGCGGCCCGGGCCGGCGAACACGGTCGCGGCTTCGCCGTGGTCGCCGGCGAGGTGCGCCAGCTCGCCACTCGCAGCGCCGAAGCCTCGCGCGACATTCGCGCGCTGATCGACGCTTCGGCCCAGCGGGTCGTCAATGGCACCGAGCTGGTGGGTCGCGCCGGTGAAAGCATGGGCGAACTGGTGGCCAGCGTGAACCGGGTGGCCAACATGCTCGGCGAGATCAGTATGGCGGCCGGCGAGCAGAGCGACGGCATCGGCCAGGTCAGCGTGGCGGTGGCCGACCTCGACCGCACGATCCAGCAGAACGCGGCGCTGGTGGAGGAGTCGACCACCGCCGCCGAACAGCTGAGCGAACAGGCCGACCGCCTGGCCAGCGTGGTAGGCGGCTTCAAGCTACGCGACCGCTAGCGGGTTGGGGTCAGGAGACTGGCGGCAGGTCGATCTCGTCGCTGCGCCTGACCCCCTCGGTCATCTGCCGGCACAGGCGCAGGAACTCGCGCATGCCGGTGGCCATGTACTTGTGACGGTGCCAGATGAAGGCGAACTGGCGGCTCAGGTCGAGCTCCGGGGTGGGGATCGGCACCAGGCTGCCGCGGCGGAAGGCATCGCGTAGCGCCAGCTTCGATACGCAGCCGATGCCGAGACCCGACTCCACCGCCCGTTTGATGCCTTCGGTGTGCTCCAGCTCCAGCAGGGTATTGAAGCGTCCGCGCCGGTGACGCGCGGCCTGCTCCAGGGTCATGCGCGTGCCCGAGCCCTGCTCGCGCATGATCCAGGCCTCGCGCAGCAGGCGGTCGAGTTCCACCGCCCCCTGCCCGGCCAGCGGATGGCGGGGGGAGCAGAACACCGACAGCTCGTCCTCCACCCACGGCTGGGTGATCACGTCCTCCTCCTCGCAGTGCCCCTCGATGAGCCCCAGGTCCAGTTCGTGCTGACGCACGCGGTCGACGATCTCGCGGGTGTTGCGCACCGCAAGCCGCACCCGGCTGCCCGGATGACGCTGCATGAAGTCACTGATCAACAGCGTCGCCAGGTAGTTGCCGATGGTCAGGGTCGCGCCCACATCGAGCGAGCCGATGCCCTGCTGGCCGTGCAGGATCTCTTCGATCTCCTCGGCGCGGTCGAGCAGCGCCACGGCCTTGGGCAACAGCTGGAAGCCCAGCGCATTGAGCCGTAGCCGCTTGCCGACGCGGTCGAGCAGCTGGCAGTTGAATTGGCGTTCGAGCTCGGCCAGGGCGGTACTGGTCGCCGATTGCGACAGGGAGAGGGCGCGAGCGGCGTGCGAGACGCTCTCGTGCTGGGCGACGGCGACGTAGACCTCGAGTTGGCGCAGGGTGAAATGCATGAAACGGCTCGGTTTTGATCTATATCAGGAATCTAGATAAAGGATATCCATACAATCCAATTAACAGATAAACCTTGCGCTCTTATAATGCAAGCAAATCGTTTTCACCTTCGAGTTATTCGATATTGGAATAGATAGGAGCCGGCATGAGCAAGTTCGCACTGGAAGACGTTCTCAGCGTTCATCACTGGAACGACACCCTGTTCAGCTTCCGCACCACCCGCGAGCGCAGCCTGCGCTTCAAGAACGGTCAGTTCGTGATGATCGGCCTGGAAGTGAACGGCAAGCCGCTGATGCGAGCCTACTCCATCGCCAGCCCCAACTATGAGGATCATCTCGAGTTCTTCAGTATCAAGGTGCCCGACGGCCCGCTGACCTCACGCCTGCAGCACCTCAAGGTGGGCGATCAGATCATGGTCAGCCGCAAGCCCACCGGTACCCTGGTCACCGACGACCTGCTGCCGGGGCGCAACCTCTACTTCCTCTCCACCGGTACCGGCCTGGCGCCGTTCATGAGCCTGATCCAGGACCCGGAGGTATACGAGCGCTACGAGAAGGTGATCCTGGTGCACGGCGTGCGCAGCGTCAGCGAGCTTGCCTATGCCGACTTCATCCAGAAGGAGCTGCCGGCCCACGAGTACCTGGGCGACGAGATCCGCGAGAAGCTGGTCTACTACCCCACCGTGACCCGTGAGGAGTTCCACACCATGGGCCGCCTCACCGACCATATCCGCAGCGGCAAGCTGTTCGAGGACACCGGCGTGGCACCGATGGATCCCAAGCAGGACCGCGCCATGATCTGCGGCAGCCCGGCGATGCTCGACGAGACCAGCGCGCTACTCGACGACCTGGGCTTCAACATCTCGCCGCGCATGGGTGAGCCGGGCGACTATGTGATCGAGCGCGCCTTCGTCGAGAAGTGATCCGTTTCGCCCGAGCTGCTGCCATCAGCTCGAGGCTGGAAGCAAAACCGCCTCCTTAGCTCTGCTACGGAGGCGGTTTGGTTTGTGCTGTCCTCGGGCTTCGGGCTTCGGGCTTCGGGCTTCGGGCTTCGGGCTTCGGGCTTTACACCGCATCCTTGCCGGTTTCGCCGGTACGGATGCGGATCACCTGCTCCAGCGGAGTGATGAAGATCTTGCCGTCGCCGATCTTGCCGGTATTGGCGACCTGGGTGATGGCGTCGATGACCTGCTCGACGAGGTCGTCGTCGATGGCGATCTCGACCTTCACCTTGGGCAGGAAGTCGACCACGTACTCGGCGCCGCGGTAGAGCTCGGTATGGCCTTTCTGGCGGCCGAAGCCCTTCACCTCGGTGACGGTGATGCCCTGTACCCCGATCTCCGAAAGCGACTCGCGAACGTCGTCGAGCTTGAACGGCTTGATGATGGCGGTCACCAGTTTCATGGTCTGTTTCCTCATGGTCGGGCGTGGGTTCATTGGTCGAACCCGAGCGGGTACGGATCGTTGGCCTCAAGCATACACCGCCCTCGGCTGGAAGAAAAAAGGCTCCCCGCGGGGAGCCTTGGCAAGTCGGTCGCGCTTATTCGGCGTGTGGCTGGCCGATCGGTGCGCCGGCACCGTAGCCGCCGGACTGCGGGCGGCCGCCGCTGCCGCCATAGACCCTGGCGACACTGAACTCGGGGTAGGCTTCCATGCCGCACTCGGCCAGGTCGACCCCTTCGTACTCTTCCTCTTCGCTGACACGAACGCCCATGATCGCCTTGATGATCAGCCACACGGCCAGGCTGGCAACGAAGACCCAGGCGAAGATGGCGATCGCACCGATGATCTGGGCGCCGAAGCTGGCGTCCGAGGAGAGCGGCACTGCCAGCAGGCCCCAGAGACCGACCACACCGTGCACCGAGATGGCGCCGACCGGGTCGTCGATCTTGAGCTTGTCCAGGGTCACGATGGAAGCCACCACGATGATGCCGCCCACGGCACCGATCAGCGTGGCACCCAGCGCCGAGGGCTCCAGCGGGCCCGCGGTGATGGCCACCAGGCCGGCCAGCGCGCCGTTCAGCGCCATGGTCAGGTCGGCCTTGCGGAACCACAGCTTGGCCAGGATCAGCGCGGCGATCACACCGCCCGCGGCAGCGGCATTGGTATTGACCAGCACCTGGGCCACGTTGTTCGCCGAAGCGACGTCGGAGAGCTTGAGCTCGGAGCCGCCGTTGAAGCCGAACCAGCCCATCCACAGGATGAAGGTGCCCACGGTCGCCAGCGGCAGGTTGGCGCCGGGGATCGCATGGATGCTGCCGTCCTTGCCGTACTTGCCCTTGCGTGGACCTAGGACCAGTACACCGGCGAGTGCCGCAGCGGCGCCGGCCATGTGCACGATGCCGGAGCCCGCGTAGTCGGAGAAGCCCAGCTCGGAAAGCCAGCCACCGCCCCAGGTCCAGTAGCCGGATACCGGGTAGATGACGCCGGTCATGACCACGGCGAAGGCGAGGAAGGCCCACAGCTTCATGCGCTCGGCCACGGCGCCGGAGACGATCGACATGGCGGTGGCGACGAACACTACCTGGAAGAAGAAGTCGGCGCGCATGGAGTAGTAGGGGGCGTCGTCGCCACCGGCAGTCACGGCATCGACACCGTTTTCGCTGCCTATCAGTACGCCCAGATTGGGCAGGATGCCGCCGGCGTCACTCGAATACATGATGGCGTAGCCCACCAGCAGGTACATGGTGCAGGCGATGGCGAACAGGGCGATGTTCTTGGTCAGGATCTCGGCGGTGTTCTTGGCGCGGACCAGGCCGGCCTCGAGCATCGAGAAGCCGGCGGCCATCCACATGACCAGCACGCCGCATATCAGGAAGTAGAAGGTGTCGAGCGCGTAGCTCAACTCGGCAAGTTCAATCATGGGGTTCTCCATCGCTGCTCTTGTTTTGGGGGAAGCCGTTACACGGCGTCGGCGCCGCGCTCACCGGTACGGATGCGGATCACATCCTCGAGCGGGGTGACGAAGACCTTGCCGTCGCCGATCTTGCCGCTGTTGGCCGCACTGCAGATGGCGTCGAGCACGGATTCCAGGCGTGAGTCGTCCACGGCCACCTCGACCTTCACCTTGGGCAGAAAATCGACCACGTATTCGGCGCCACGATAGAGTTCGGTGTGGCCCTTCTGGCGGCCGAAGCCCTTCACTTCGGTGACGGTGATGCCCTGGACGCCGTTGTCGGCCAGCGCCTCGCGGACGTCGTCGAGCTTGAATGGCTTGATGATGGCGGTGATTAGCTTCATCGCATCTCTCCCTGCTGGAATAAAGGCGGCGGGGGTCGCCAGCCGGCTGTACTGCGCGTAATGCGCAGACCATGCCAGGCTGAGCCTTTGCTGCTCTTAAACAGTGACTTGCAGTTACATGGGTTTCCGCCATGCGCTCCAATGGCGCAACGGCTACCGTCGCCTTGCACCAGGGTGGTGCTTCCGTGTAGTGCAAGTGCGCCATGAGAGCGC
Source organism: Billgrantia sp. C5P2 (assembly GCF_051062895.2). NCBI lineage: Bacteria > Pseudomonadati > Pseudomonadota > Gammaproteobacteria > Oceanospirillales > Halomonadaceae > Billgrantia > Billgrantia sp. C5P2. Next base: position 4,580,866 of record NZ_CM128542.1, on the reverse strand, counting down.
AATAGAAGGGCATGCGTCGCGGCGGGGCCTTGCGTATGCTGTAGAGCAACATGTGTAAGCCAACAGGAGAAGCGCACCATGGCGAATCAGGATCCCATCAGCCGGCTGGCACAACAGCTGGGCGAGCGCCTGCAGGGCGCGGCTCAGGCGCCGGAGGAATTTCAGAAGGGCGTGCAGCAGATCGTGCGTGGTGCCTTCGACCGCCTCGAGCTGGTATCGCGAGAGGATTTCGACATCCTGATGGACGTGCTGCAGCGCACGCGGATCCGCGTCGAAGCCTTGGAGCAGCAGGTCGCGGCCCTGGAGAAGGCGCTGGCGGCACGCGAAACTCCGGTGACCCAGGCGACCCTCACGCCGCCCGAGGACAAAGGTACGGACACGGCCGCACCCGGAGACGCCAAGCGCTGAGCCAGCGTGGAGAGCCCGTTCTGGCACAGTGCTAGTATCTAGCCCTTACGCTAATGAAACACTGCATAAATGCCTGCGCGAGCGAATCGCTGCGTTGCGCGGTGCCGAAGCGTCGGACCGTCGGAATCCTCACATATACCCCATATGCTCCGGTTCCTGTGCTCCGTGCGCCTTGCGCTTCATCTCGCTCGCCAATTTATTCAGCGCTTCTCTAATGGACTGCGAGGGACTGCACGATGCTGGCGATCGTTGCCACACGGGCCGGCCTGGGGCTGGAAGCGCCCGAGGTACAGGTCGAGGTACACCTGGCCAACGGCCTGCCGGGGATGACCCTGGTCGGCCTGCCCGAGGCCGCCGTCAAGGAGAGCCGCGAGCGGGTGCGCAGCGCCCTCACCAACGCCGGCTTCGATTTCCCCAATACCCGTCGAATCGTGCTCAACCTGGCGCCCGCCGACCTGCCCAAGGTTGGCGGGCGCTTCGATCTGCCCATTGCGCTGGGCATCCTGATCGCCTCGGGTCAGCTTCCCGGCGAGGCGCTTGAGGAGATCGAGAGCGTCGGCGAGCTGGCGCTGGACGGCCGCCTGCGCCCCATCAGCGGGGTCTTGCCGCTGGCACTCGCCGCACGCCGGGCGGGGCGCAAGCTGATCGTGCCCAAGGAGAATGCCGACGAGGCGGCGCTGGCCGGTGACCTTCAGGTACTGCCGGCCGAGCACCTGCTCGACGTCATGGCGCACCTGCAGGGGCAGAAGCCGATCGCCGCGCACCGCCTCGAGGCGCCACCCATCGTCGACTCCCGCGAGGGCGACCTGGCCGAGGTGCGTGGCCAGCACCAGGCCCGCCGCGCGCTGGAGATTGCCGCGGCCGGCTCGCACAACCTGCTTTTCGCCGGGCCACCCGGTACCGGCAAGACCATGCTGGCGAGCCGCCTGCCGGGCATCCTGCCGGAACTCACCGAGGAGGAGGCGCTGGAAGTGGCCGCCATTCGTTCGGTGTGCGGCCTGCCGCTGGCCGAGCAGTGGGGGCGTCGGCCCTTTCGTGCGCCGCACCACACCGCCAGCGCCGTGGCCCTGGTCGGCGGCGGCTCCTGGCCGCGGCCGGGCGAGATCTCGCTGGCCCACCACGGTGTGCTGTTCCTCGACGAACTGCCCGAGTTCAGCCGCCACGTGCTCGAGGTGATGCGCGAGCCGATGGAGTCGGGCCGCATCCATATCGCCCGGGCCAATCACGAGCGTAAATTCCCCGCGCGCTTCCAACTCGTAGCGGCCATGAACCCCTGCCCCTGCGGCCACCTGGGCGACCCGCGCCAAGCCTGCCAGTGCACCGCGGCGCAGATCCAGCGCTACCAGTCGCGGCTCTCGGGGCCGCTGCTCGACCGCATCGACCTGCAGATCGAAGTGCCGGCACTGCCACCGGAGCAGCTCACGTCGCGCGAGGTAGGCGAGAGTTCGGCCGAGGTACGCGCCCGGGTCGTGGCCGCTCGCGAGCGCCAGTACGCCCGTGGCGCGCTCAACGCCCACCTCGGCGGGCGCGAGCTGGAAGCCGCATGCGCGCTCTCCACGGCGGACCGCGCCTGGCTGGCCGGCGTGCTCGAGCGCCTGCGCCTCTCGGCGCGCGCCTACCACCGCGTGCTGCGGGTGGCGCTGACACTGGCCGACCTCGCCGCCAAGCCGCATCCGGAGCGCGGCGAGCTGATGGAGGCGATCGGCTACCGCCAGCTCGATCGTCAACTGCGCCAGGGTTGAGGGCGTTCGCGAAGGGCGACTACGCTTAGAAGCGGCTCGCCATGAGGGTGGCGAGCCGCTTCGCCGTCCAAGGCCAGGGAGGCCCCATGCACAATCGCCTACCGACCCTTGCCCGCCACCACTGGCGCGCTGCATGTTCCTGAACCCGGCAAGCCTGTCATTGCCGCTGGCCATCGGACTGTTCCTCGCCACGGCGGCAGTGATCGGCATGGTGGGGACGCGGTTGGCGCGCATCGTCGATGAGTTGGCCGATCGGACGGGGCTGGGCGAGGCGATTGCCGGGGCGGTGCTGCTGGGACTCGCGACGTCGTTGTCGGGGATCGTGCTGTCGGTCTCGGCGGCCTGGGGCGGGCGCGCGGAGCTGGCGATGAGCAATGCCTTGGGCGGCATCGCCGCCCAGACCCTGTTCCTGACCGTCGCCGACATCTCCTACCGACGCGCCAACCTCGAGCATGCGGCGGCCTCCCTCGGCAACCTCCTGCAGGGGGCGTTGCTGCTCTGCCTGCTGTCCCTGCTGCTGGTGGGGCGCTTCTCCCCCGAGCTGACGCTGTGGCACGTCCACCCGGTCACGCCGCTGCTGTTCTTCGCCTACGTGTTCGGCTTGCACCTGATCCACCAGGCGAAGTTCGAGCCGATGTGGAGCCCTGCCCAGACCCTCGAGACGCGTCCCGACGAGCCGGATGCCACCTCGGCGGGGCGATCTCTGACCGGGCTCTGGCTCTCGTTCGTCGCACTCGCCGCGACGCTGGGCGTGGCCGGCTGGCTGATGGAGCGCAGCGCCACGGCACTCTCCGCGACCACCGGCCTCGATCAGGCGGCGATCGGCATCCTGCTAACCTCGGTCGCCACTTCTTTGCCGGAACTGGTGACAACGGTCGCTGCGGTACGGCGCGGTGCCTTGACCCTGGCGGTGGCCGGGATCATCGGCGGCAATGCCTTCGATACGCTGTTCGCTGCCGCCGCCGACCTGGCCTATCGCGAGGGCTCGATCTACCACGCCATGCCGGACTCGGTATCGCTATGGATCGGATTGTCGCTGCTGATGACCGGCATCCTGCTTGTTGGGCTGATCCGTCGCGAGGAACAAGGGCCGGGGCGAATCGGTTTCGAGAGCGTGGCCATACTGGTCTGCTACCTGCTCGGGATCGCCATGGTGCTGATCGGCGGCGAGGGCGGGCGCGCCGACTAGGCGCGCCGCGCGACTACAGCGCCGTGGCGTCGAAGGCACCCTCGATCTCGGTCTCCCACAGCGCGCTATCCGCGTCCGCGTCCGAGCGATAGAGCGACAGGGTCAGTCGGTAGGGCAGCAGGTCGCGGTCGGTCAGCCGCAGGCGTGGCGCGGTGGCCTCCAGGCGGCTCTCCATACGCCATTGATGATCTCCTCCCTCGCCTCCCTCGCCGCCCATGGCGGGGCGCCAGTCGAGCACCTGAGGGCCTTCGCTTGCGCCCAGCAGGGCACGAGTGAGGCTCTCCAGGAAGCGCGCGCTGCCGATTTCCAGGTCGGCATCCACCTGCGGCGGTACCAGCAGCAGCACTTGTTCCTCGGGAGGCTGCAGGGCGTCCACGTCCATTACCCTGGCGACAGCGCGGTCGCTCAGGTTCTGCAGCGCGCGGCGAATGGGGTCGGGTTCGGGGGGCTGGGTGGCGCATCCGGCGAGTAGGGCTATCAGCACGAGCAGAGCGATACGTTTCAGCATCGGGAGAGACGCTCCTGTGCGGCCGGCGAGAAGTCCTGTGCCAGTTCGTCAACGAAGGCGTCAAGCGAAGCGAACAGGGCGTCACGAATGGGTTCGGCTTCGTTGACCAGATGATGGCGTGCTTCCGGATGACGCTGGATGCGGGCGTTGGGAAACTTGTCCGCCAGCACCGCCAGGTTCCACTCCCAGTCGACAGTGAGGTCCTGCTCGCCTTGCAGGATCAGGGTGGGAATGTCGCAGGGGGGGAGGGCGAGCAGTTGCGGCATCCAGCGGCGCATGGCGCCGACCCAGTTGAGCGAGAGATGCTCCGGCTGCAGCGGGTCGCGTTCGCGCAGGAAAGCGGCAAAATCGGCATCGGTTGAGTTGGCGCGGAACTTGCGCGGTACGCTCTGGACGAAAGGTCCCACCAGGGTGTGCAGCCATCCCGCCTGGGGCCAGCCGAAAGGGCGCACCAGGGGGGCGAGCAGGGCCAGGCCCGACCAGTGCCCTTCGCCAGGCCGGCTCAAGGCATCGGTGGCGAGAATGGCGGCACCAGTGCTCTGTCCGATGCCTAGCCAGGGCCGCGGGGCAAGACCTCCGGCATCCAACTGTGCCTGCAGGGCGTGCAGGCATTCTCCATAGTGGGCGAAGTCATCGATGCAGGCGCGTTTGCCGCTGGACAGTCCGTGCCCTGGCAGATCCCACAGCACGACCCGCCAGCCGCGTTCGAGCAGCCGTTCCAGCAGATGGCGATAGAGACCGAGATGGTCGTAGTAGCCATGCACCACGAATGCCGTGCCGACCGGTTCCTCCGGGCTCCACACCTGGGTCCATAGCTGGTAACGCTGTGCGTCCACGTAGCCGACGTAGAGACCGACCTGCTCGGTGAGCAGCGGAGCGAGGCCGTAATGCGCCAGGTAGCCGGTCAGCGAGGGGTCTCCATCGGTCCGGAAGGGGGCGATCGGCCCCAGGGCCTGCAGGGGGGTGAAGTCGGTCATGGCGTTCTCCAACGGATCAAGACATTGTCCCCTCGAATCCTTTCGTCTGCAGAGGTGCGCGAGCGTGCAACGAGTTTAACTGCCGGCCATGCTATGAGGTGAGCTATCACTGTGATTCGGCACACTTTTTCTGACCATTTGGTCAAAATGTCGGATCTTAACCCTATGTCTAGTAGGGTAGACCTTACCTTGGGTTTACATATGGAAGAGTTTTCCACAAAATTGGCGCCTTCGCAGTGGTATCACCCCCACGAATTGCGGCTGGCCGAGCAGATGTCAATCGGCCGCCACGCAGGAGGAGACTTCCCATGTCCCAACGTGTCACTCGCCATCGTCTCCAGGTGGCCGCTGAACTCGACCGCTTCATCAACGACCAGGCCCTCCCCGGCACCGGCCTGGACGCCGAGAGCTTCTGGGCCGGGGTCGATGCCATCTTTCATGATCTGACACCAAAAAACCGGGAATTGCTCGCCGAGCGGGAGCGTCTTCAGAAACAGCTGGATACCTGGCACCGCGAGAATCCCGGCCCGGTCCGGGACATGAGCGTCTACCGCGCCTTCCTCGAGGAGATCGGTTATCTGGTGGAGGCGCCTTCCCAGGTCACGGTATCCACCGCCAACGTCGATCGCGAGATTGCCGTTCAGGCCGGCCCGCAGTTGGTGGTGCCGGTAAGCAACGCCCGCTATGCGCTGAATGCCGCCAATGCCCGCTGGGGCAGCCTCTACGACGCGCTCTACGGCACCGATGCCATCTCCGAGGAGGATGGTGCCGAGAAGGGCGCAAGCTTCAACCCCAAGCGCGGCGAGAAGGTCGTTGCCTACGCCCGCGGTGTACTCGATCTGGCCGCACCGCTGGCCACGGGCTCCCACCGTGATGCCGTCAAGTACGCGCTGCGTGACGGCCATCTGGTCGTGACCCTCGAGGGCGGGCGAGAAACCGGCCTGAAGGAGCCGGGCAAGCTGATCGGTTATCGTGGCGAGGCGGGTAGCCCCGAGGCGATCCTGCTGGCCAACAACGACCTGCACCTGGAGATCCAGATCGATCCCAGCCACCCGATCGGCAAGACCGACCCGGCCGGCGTCAAGGACCTCCTGATCGAAGCCGCACTGACCGCGATCATGGACTGCGAAGACTCCGTGGCGGCGGTCGACGCCGAGGACAAGGTCGGCGTCTACGCCAACTGGCTGGGCCTGATGAAGGGCGACCTGGAAGAAGCCATCGAGAAAGGCGGCAAGTCCTTCACCCGCTGCCTCAACGGGGATCGCGATTACACCACGCCGAACGGCGGCAGCCTGACCCTGCCGGGGCGCTCGCTGATGTTCGTGCGCAACGTCGGCCACCTGATGACCACTCCGGCGGTGCTCGATGCCGACGGCAACGAGCTGCCCGAAGGCATCCTCGACGGCATCGTGACGAGCCTGCTGGCCATGCACGACCTCAAGAAGGGCGAAGGCGAGGCGCGCAATTCGCGCCAGGGCTCGGTCTACATCGTCAAGCCCAAGATGCACGGGCCGAAGGAGGTCGCCTTCTCCAACGAGCTGTTCGGCCGCATCGAGGACCTGCTGGGTCTCTCTCGAGACACGCTCAAGATGGGCATCATGGACGAGGAGCGGCGCACCTCGGTCAACCTCAAGGCGTGTATCGCCGAGGCCACTTCCCGTGTGGTGTTCATCAATACCGGCTTCCTCGACCGTACCGGCGACGAGATGCACACCGCCATGGAAGCGGGCCCGATGATCCGCAAGGGCGACATGAAGAACGCCGCCTGGATCGGCGCCTACGAGCGCAACAACGTCCAGGTCGGCCTGGCCTGCGGCCTGCGCGGCCGTGCCCAGATCGGCAAGGGCATGTGGGCCATGCCCGACCTGATGGCGGCCATGCTCGAGCAGAAGATCGGCCACCCCAAGGCCGGCGCCAACACCGCCTGGGTACCGTCGCCCACCGCTGCCGCGCTGCACGCGCTGCACTACCATCAGGTCGACGTCGCCGAAATCCAGCGCGAGCTGGAGGCCAAGGGCGAACCCGACCTGCTCGACGACCTGCTGACCGTGCCGGTGGCCGAGAAGGCCGAGTGGTCCGAAGCGGAACGGCAACAGGAGCTCGACAACAATTGCCAGGGCATCCTCGGTTACGTGGTGCGCTGGGTCGAGCACGGCGTGGGCTGCTCCAAGGTGCCCGACATCCACGACGTGGGCCTGATGGAGGATCGCGCCACGCTACGTATCTCCAGCCAGCACATCGCCAACTGGCTGCACCATGGTGTGGTCGATGCCGAGCGCGTGCAGAAGACCCTGGAGCGCATGGCCAAGGTGGTCGACGAGCAGAATGCCGGCGACCCGGCCTATACCGCCATGAGCGCCGACTTCGACGCCTCGACCGCGTTCAAGGCGGCCAGCGACCTGATCTTCAAGGGTCGCGTGCAGCCCTCCGGTTATACCGAGCCGCTGCTGCATCACTGGCGTGCCGTGCACAAGGCCAAGTAAGCCCGCTTCCCGCGACGGGACAAGCAGGAACGCCCCCGCCGGGAGACCGGCGGGGGCGTCTTGTTCTCGGGCAGCGGGTCGACGCTCCAGCATCGCGTCACTCTGGGGCAACGCCGCCCCAATGATCGAAAGTCTCGGCATTCTCCCTAGTGACCAGGTGGGTGGAGAGCCGGATCACTTGGTTTTCCTGCCGTCCGCTCGCCGCCAGATGTCTCAGGCTTTCGCGAATGGCCGTTTCGGCCATTTGACGTGGGGATTGCGCGGCGCTGGCAACCAGCAAGGGGGGAGACTCTCGTAGCGCTTCAATACCCTCGGGAGAACCATCCACCGCAACGATGAACAGATGGGTCTGCCCGGCCAGGCGCGCGGCACTGGCCGCTCCCATGGCCGAGGGGTCGTTGATGGCGAAGACCGCCTCAAGGTCGGGGTAGGCATTGATCAGATAGGTCATGGCCTCGAGACCGCCACTGTAGGTGCCACCGCCGTTGTGGTCATCGCTGAGCAGCTCGATCCGAGGATACTCGTTCAACACTGCACGGCAACCGGCGACTCGGTCGGTCACCGACGAGACCGGCGCACCATTGATGATCGCCACGCGCCCGCTGTGCCCCAATCTCTCGGCCATGTAGCCACAGGCCATCGCCCCCGCCTGAACGTTATCGGTGGTCACGGTAACGTCTGCCCCTTGCGCATTGATGTCGACCGCCGCCACGACGATACCGGCCTGCTGGGCTCGCCGGACGGCCGGCCCGATGGCCTCGCTGTTGGCGGCGGCCAGCACGATGATGTCCATGCGCGCTTGCGTGAAGGCGTCGACCTGGTTGACCTGGCGCTCAAGGTCGTAGGCGCTCGACCTTACCTCCAGGGTGACGTCGCCGGGGTGCATCGCCCGTGCCGACTCACCGAGGGCCACTGCCAGGGTGGCGAAGAAGGGGTTGCCGAGATCCGCCACGCTGACGCCGATCCTCAATGGCTCGGCGTGGAGATGAGCGGCATATAGCGAGAGCAGGGCGATGAGCAGCTTGCGCATACGGGCTTCCTGAGCGAAAAGCGCGAAGCGGCGACGGGTTTCGCCACCGCTTCGCACCGGATATTGCCGCATAACTCCCGGGTCATGCCACGCCGGGTTCTACCTCCGTGGCGCCGGTCATGATGGCGACGGCATCGGACATGCTATGCGTATCCGGACGGATCACGGCAGCCCGGCGGCCCAGGCGATGTACATGAATCCGATCGGCAACCTCGAACACATGGGGCATGTTATGGCTGATCAGGACGATCGGCAGCCCCTGGTCGCGCAGTTGAGCGATCAGGTTCAGCACCCGGCGCGATTCCTTGACGCCCAAGGCTGCCGTCGGCTCGTCCAGGATCACCACCTGGCTGCCGAAGGCCGCCGAGCGGGCCACCGCCACCCCCTGACGCTGGCCACCGGAGAGCGTCTCCACGGCCTGATTGATGTTCTGGATCGTCAGCAGCCCGAGATCGGACAGTTCCTTGCGCGCCTGGCGCTGCATCTCCGCCTTGTCGAGCATGCGAAACACGGAACCCAGGATGCCGGGCTTGCGCAGCTCGCGGCCCAGGAACAGGTTGTCGGCGATGCCCAGCGCCGGCGAGACGGCAAGTGTCTGGTAGACCGTCTCGATGCCGGCGGCACGCGCTTCCATCGGGTTACTGAAGCGAATGGGCTTGCCGTGCATGCGGATCTCGCCCTGGTCGGGTACCACGGCGCCGGACAGGGCCTTGATCAGCGTCGATTTGCCTGCCCCGTTGTCGCCGATCACCGCCAGCACTTCGCCGGGGTACAGGTCGAAATCCGCCCGGTCCAGCGCGGTGACCCGCCCATAGCGCTTGATCAATCCGATCGCTTCCAGTATGGGAGAAGTGCTGTTCATGCCGATACCCTCCGAATCCACTGGTCGGTGGTCACGGCGACGATGATCAGCATGCCGACGGTAAACTCCTGCCACAGCACGTCGACCCCGGCCAGGGCCAGCCCGTTGCGGAATACGCCGACGATCAGGGCGCCGATCAGGGTGCCGAAAATGGAGCCTCGCCCGCCGAACAGGGAGGTACCACCGATCACCACGGCGGTGATGCTGTCGAGGTTGGCGGTATAGCCCGCCTGCGGGCTGACCGAGCCGGTACGTCCGATCAGCAGCCAGGCGGCGATGGCGCAGATGAGGCCGGCGACGATGTAGACCGACAGCAAGACTCGGCGCGTGCGAATTCCGGCCAGTTCGGCGGCATCCTTGTCGTCACCGGTGGCATAGACATGCCGGCCCCAGGCCGTCCAGTTCAACGCGTACCAGACGGCACAGAAGATGGCGAGCATGAGGATCGAGCCATAGGTGAAGCGAGCCCCGAACAGCTCGAAGGCGGTGCCGCCCCATTGCAACAGTGGCGCCGTTGCCGCGATCTCCTGCGAGCGAATGGCCTCGCTCTTGGAATACCATAGGTTCAGGGCGAAGAAGATGTTCCAGGTGCCGAGGGTGGCGATGAACGGCGGCAGCTTCAGCCGTGTCACCAGAGTACCGTTGAGCAGGCCACAGATGGCGCCTGTCAGCAGGCCGATGGCCAGTGCCAGTGAGGGGGGCAACCCGTAGTCGATGGCCATTCGCCCCATGACCACCGACGTGAGCACCATGATGGCGCCAACGGAAAGGTCGATGCCCATGGTCAGGATGATCAGCGTCTGGGCGATGCCCAGTGTGCCGATTATGGTCACCTGCTGCAGTATCAGCGACAGGTTGAACGGTGCCAGGAAGCGCTCACCCACCAGCAGCATGAAGGCCAGCACGGAGGCGACCAGGACCAATGCAGGTGCTGCCGTCGGATGGGCATGAAAGAAGCGATGGATTCGCCGGCCAAGGGAGAGGGCCTCCTCCTCGAACCGGGCCACCTGACCGGACGAGGTGTCCGCCAGGCGCTCGTGGGCGGTCAGGTCGTGCGGGCCTGATGGGTTGGGTTGTGTCATAACTCACCTGTTGGTAGGTCGGCGCCCAGGAAGGACGCCGACAAGCAACGACTACTCAGCCCCAGCACGTTTCCAGGCCGGCGTCGGATGAAACCGAAGGGATCTCCTCTACCGGGGAATCGGTGATCAGCTCCACCCCGGTATCCACGAAGTCGAGCCCGTCCGATGCCTGCGGCCTTTCACCGGTCCTGGCGTAATTGACGATCGTCTCGACCCCCATGGATGCCATCCGCAAGGGGAACTGCATCGAGGTGGCACCGATGACCCCATCCGCGACGTTGCGCACGCCCGGGCATCCGCCATCGACCGAGACGATGGTCACCGCATTCTCTCGGCCGGCGGCTTTCAGGGCTTCATAGGCGCCAGCAGCGGCCGGCTCGTTGATGGTGTAGACCAGGTTGATGCCGGGATCCTTCTGCAGCAGGTTCTCCATGGCCCGCCTGCCACCCTCCTCGGAACCCTGGGTCACATCGTTGCCGACGATACGCGGGTCGTCTTCGTCGCCGATGTCGTTGGGGTCGTTGAGATCGATGCCGAAGCCCTGCAGGAAGCCCTGATTACGCGCGACGTCGACGGTGATCTCGCTGCTGCTCAGGTCGAGCAGCGCGATTCTGGCATTGTCGGCCTCGTCGCCCATCCTGGTCCGAGCCCACTGGCCGATCAGCTCACCGGCCTTGAAATTGTCGGTAGCCAGAGTGGCGTCGGCGGCATCAGTCGGGTTCAGGGGGGTATCGAGGGCGATGACCATGACCCCGGCTTGGCGGGCACGCTCGATGGTGGGCACGATCGCCACCGGGTCGTTGGGGGTGATCAGGATGCCCTGAGCCCCGGCAGAGACCAGGTTTTCGATGGCCTGTACCTGCGAGTCGTTGTCGCCGTCGAAGCGGCCGGCAAAGGTGCGCAGCTCGGCCCCCAGCGTATCGGCCTGGGCCTGCGCGCCCTCGCGCATCTTGACGAAGAAAGGATTGGTATTGGTCTTGGTGATGAGGCCCACCAGTACCTCGTCGGCCATGATCGCGGGGGTAACGAAGGTGGCCGTCAAACCCAAGGCCAGCGCGGAGAGGGACTTCTTCATGGTGTACTCCTGAGCGTTGTTATTGTGACCAGTGACTCGAGGCACCATGGCAGCGGGATGCTAACCAACGATTTCATTGCCGCGCAGCGACGTGAAATATTTGAAATATTTGTCGCTCGGCTTCAGCGGTCGGCAGAGGGGGTGAAGAAGGCTCGCCACTGCTCGGGGCGGATCGGCTTCTGCAGGAAGGCATCACCCATGGAGAGCCCGTACTCGCGCTCCAGGGCTTCGCGCGGCATGCCCGATGCCAGCACGACCGGGATCATGGGCCAGTGGCAGCGTACCTGCTCACGCAGGTCGACCCCGCTGAGCGCACCGTTCAAGTTGACGTCGGTGAGAACCAGGCCAGCCGACGCGGCATTTTCCCGCAGCCAGTCAAGCGCCTGTTCGGCATGACGAAACGACTCGACGGGACGGTGGGCGGCGATGAGCTCCGCGGTCACCCGTCTGACCTCGGCGTCGTCTTCGACCACGACCACGGTCTTGTCGCTGGGTACCGCCACGGCGAGCACTGAGGCGATAGACGGGGTGGGGTGGGGCGCGACGGCCTGCACCGGCCAGCTCAAGCGCACCGCCGTGCCCCGGCCCGGTTCGGACTCCATGCGAAACTCGCCGCCACTTTGGGTGACGAAGCCATACACACTGCTCAACCCCAGGCCGCTGCCCTGGCCCATGGGCTTGGTGGTGAAGAAGGGCTCCAGTACCCGTGCTTGCAGTTCGGCCGGTATGCCTTGGCCGGTATCGCTGACGGTGATGGTTACTACCGGCTGCTCGCCTGGTGTGAAGCCGGTGGCAATGACGAGTTGGCCGCCCTGTGGCATGGCCGCACTGCTGTTCAAGGCCAGGTTGAGAATCGCGTTTTCCAGTTGCGAAGGATCGATATAGAGCCGGGTATCCGGGGCCTGCAGCCGGATCAGCAGTTGGACATGCGCCGAGACGCTGTACTCGAGCAGCTCTTCAAGACCGTCGATCAGGGCATCGATATCGACCCACTCCGGCTGCAGGTGCTGCTTGCGGCTGAAGGCCAGCAGGCGCTGCACCAACTGCGTGCCCCGTTCACCGACGTCCAGGGCACGCTCGGTGTACCGGCGTGCCCTGTCGGGCAGGTCGGCCTGCTGTTCAAGCAGTTGCAGGTTGCCGAGAATCGCCGCCAACAGATTATTGAAATCGTGGGCCACACCGCCGGTCAATTGACCCAGGACCTCCATCTTCTGGGCCTGTTGCAGTTGCTGCTCGATCGTCCGCCGGTCGCTGAGATCGCTGTAGAGCGTCACGAAGCCGCCGCCGGGCATGGGCTGGCTGCGAAACTCGATCACCCGGCCGTCGTCGTAGTGGCGCTCGAAGCTCTGGTAGACCTGGTGGCGGCGGACATTGATCGTGCTCATGTCGACCGAGTGGTTGGCCAGCGTCACGTTGCGATGAGGATGTCGCGCCATCTGGCGTTGTACCTCGGCCAAGGGCATGCCAATGCCGATCGTGCCAGGAGCCAGGCCGAACATGTCCAGATAGCGGCGGTTCCAGGCGACCAACCGATCATCGGCGGAAAAGACACTGAGCCCATCCTGGATTTCATTGAACACCGTCTCCAGCAGGTGCTTCTGGGCGCGCAGGTCGTGTCCCGCCTGCTCGATGCGCCCGGCGTGATCGCGAAAGACTTCGTAGGCTCGGGCCAGCGTGCCGATTTCGTCGTGACGGGTGACGGCGATGTGCTTGGGGGCTTCACCGCCCTGCGCCAGCTGAACCATGTCCTGCGTGACGACCCCCAGGTCGCGTATCGTCTTCAGGTTGCTCAGGTAGTGCAGGATGACGCCCAGGATCAACAGTCCGGTCATCAGCATCATCCCGAACAGTACCCGGTCGACCTGGGAGTGCACCGTTTGCTGCTGGATCACGACCTGGCGCTGCAGGGTGCCGGCGAAGCCGTTGACCTCGCGGGTCAAGCGTTCGGATCTGGCGCGCAGGCTGGCCAGCAGGAAGGCTTTCTGCTGAGTGATCTGCGCCATCCGGCCGGCGCTGGCTTCCGCCAGCTCCAACAGTCGCCGGTAAGCCGATGCATGCGGCATCTCGGGAACAGGCGGTTCCGCCAACATGGCCCACTGTTCGATCCACTGGTCAGGGTCGCTGAGTCCTTGATAAAGCGCTTGCAGTATCTGCCAGTGCGTCAAGGAGGGTTTCCCGCCGACCTCGGCGCTCTGCCCGGCGATCTGGGTGGCTTCGAACTGGGCCGTCAGCAGGTCCTCGCGAATGAACAGCTCGGTCTCCATCAGGTCGGTCAGGCGCTCGATGTCGGCCTGCAACGCGTTTAGCTGGGCTTCCAGCATCTGACGGAAGGGCCTGTCGTGGATCGAGGCGGCCACTGCCACCAGCGACTGGAAGCGCTGGGTCAAGCGATCGCGCTCGATCTGCAGCAAGAAGGGCTTGGTCGCCGAAGCCACGTAGGGCGCCAGAGCGGCCAGTTGGGCCACTTCCTCGGACAGTGTCAGTGCGGTTCGAATCTCCGGCAGCGTGCGGGCCTCGAACTGGCTGACGGCATTGCGGGTCTGGGTCAGGCCAAACCAGGCGACCAACACCAGGCCGACCGCCAATAGCGTTGCCACGACCAGTGCCGCCAGGGCACGGCGCTGCAGTGTCCAACGCCCCATCTCAGCGCTTGCGAACCTGGGCCTGGAAAACATAGCCCAGGCCGCGTTCGGTGAGAATGTAGCGGGGATGCTTGGGGTTGGCTTCGATCTTGCGGCGTAGGCGCAGAATCAGCACGTCGATGCTGCGGTCGAAGGAGTCGCTGTCGGTGCCACGCGTACGTTCCAGCAGGCTGTCGCGGCTGAGTACGTGATTGGCCGACGTGACCAGGCTTTCCAGCAGATTGTACTCGCCGAACGTCAGGTTGACCGGTTGGCCGCGGGGGTCGTAGAGCATGCGCCGGGTCAGGTCGAGTCGCCAGTCGTCGAACCACAGGCATTCATGATCCTGGTCTGCAACGGCCTGCAGCGTCACGCTGAGTTGCTTGGAGCGGCGCAGCAGGGCATGCACCCGCGCCATCAGCTCACGCAGATTGAAGGGCTTCATAAGGAAGTCGTCGGCCGCGACTTCCAGACCCAGGATGCGATCGGTTTCGTCCCCCTTGCCGGTCAGCATCATGATCGGTACCGGGCTGGTCGCCCGAATCTCGCGAGCCACTTGCAGGCCATTCTCGCCGGCCAGTTTCAGGTCGAGCACGATCAGGTCCGCCGGGTCGCGGAGGAGCAGTTCATGCAGTGCCTGGCCACTTCTCAGGGCGCTTACCCGGTAGCCCTCCTCCTGCAGCACATCCTGCAGGACGTCGAGCATATCGGCTTCATCGTCCACCACGGCAATATGATGCCGAGCCTGGTTTGCCACGGGGTTGGGCGTTGTCATTGTTCCTCCCGCCAGGGCGAAGCGCCCCCGATCTTGCACCAATGAATCCTTGCAGCGCCATGTTAACGGAAGATTTCATTATTGACGGTGCGATCATCGTTGGAAGGTCACTATGTGGCTGTCCTTGGATGGGCGACTGTGCGGAAGACCAGGCTTGCGTTATCTTGAGCCTCAATGTTTACCGCCGCACGCTGCCAGGAGAGCCTCATGACCGTGATGACCGCCGCCGCCATCGAGGATTTTCTCGACGAGGTCTTCCCTCAGCGTATCGGGACCATCGAGGCCGTCGACGACATGCGCGCCACCATGAGCCTGGCCATCGAGGACGAGCACCTGAGGCCCGGCGCCAGCGTCTCCGGCCCCACCTTGATGGGGCTGGCCGATGTCTGCCTCTACGTGGCCATCCTCGGTCAGATCGGCCCCGAGCCCATGGCGGTCACCAGTGACCTGCACTGTCGTTTCCTGCGCCGCCCGCGGGGTGACCGCGACGTCATCGCCACGGCGCGCCTGCTCAAGCTGGGGCGGCGCCTGGCGGTGGGCGAGGTGCAGCTGTTCTCCGCCGGCGACGAGCGCCCCGTAGCGCTGGTCACCGCCACCTATGTCCTGCCCGATTCCGACTGATCGGGACGCGCACGCAGCCCGCACACGGCAAGCGCCAGCCATCCGGCGATCATCAGCACGCCGCCGAATGGCGTGATCATCCCCAGGCCGCGCAGCCCTGTCAGCGCCAGCAGATAGAGAGAGCCGGAGAACAGCACGATTCCCGCTGTCCAAAGAGCCAGCACGAGGCGCTGGCCGCGGGTTGGCCGCGCGGCGCGCCAGGCCAGCATGCCGAGCATCGCCAGGGTGTGCCACATCTGGTAGCGCACGCCGGTCTCGAAGGCGGCGAACAGCCTTTCGGGCAACTGGCCTTGCAAGGCGTGGGCGGCGAAGGCGCCTGCCATTACCGCCAGGGCGCCCGAGAACGCCGCCAGGCACCACCACCCGCGATCGTGCATTCGTGTTTCTCCTGGACAAGGGATTGCCGCCTACCGTACCGCGGGGGGCGTGAAGGAGCTACAATATCGGCCCGCGACACTCGTCAACGTAGAGAGGATGCCATGCAGATCCAGCTCAACGGTGAGGCCCGAGACCTTGCCCCCGGCCTCACGGTGGCGCAATTGATCGACAGCCTCGGCCTGAGCGGACGGCGCATTGCCGTCGAGCGCAACGAGGAGATCGTGCCGAAGAGCGAGCACGGCGCCACCCCCCTGACCGACGGCGACCGTATCGAAATCGTCCACGCCATCGGGGGCGGCTAGAGGCGCTCCTGCCCGACCGTTTCCCGATCCAGACTCCGCTACAGATACAGGCCATGCGATGACAGACTACTTCCAGGATCAGCCGCTGCAGATTGCCGGCCACGCCTTCACTTCCCGCCTGTTGGTCGGCACCGGCAAGTACAAGGACTTCGACGAGACAGCCGATGCCATTGCCGCCTCGGGCGCCGAAGTGGTCACCTTCGCCGTGCGCCGCACCAACCTTGGCCAGGAGGCCGGGCAGCCCAACCTGCTCGACGTGGTGCCGCCGGATCGTTTCACCCTGCTGCCCAATACGGCCGGCTGCTACACCGCCAAGGATGCCGTGCGTACCTGCAAGCTGGCGCGTGAGCTGCTCGACGGCCACAAGCTGGTCAAGCTCGAGGTGCTGGGCGACGACTCGACGCTCTACCCCAACGTGACCGAAACCCTGAAGGCGGCCGAGGAGCTGCTTGCCGACGGCTTCGACGTGATGGTCTATACCAGCGACGACCCCATCGTGGCGCGTGAGCTCGAGCGCCTGGGCTGCTGTGCGATCATGCCGCTGGGCTCGTTGATCGGCTCCGGCCACGGCATCCAGAACCCGCACAACATCCGCCTGATCATCGAGCAGGCCAGCGTGCCGGTGCTGGTGGATGCCGGCATCGGCACCGCCTCCGACGCCGCCATGGCCATGGAACTGGGCTGCGATGGCGTGCTGATGAATTCCGCCATCGCCCATGCGCGCCAGCCGGTGCTGATGGCCAGCGCCATGAAGAAGGCCGTCGAGGCCGGGCGCGAGGCCTTCCTTGCCGGGCGCATGCCGCGCCGCCAGAGCGCCGACCCCTCCTCGCCCTTTGCCGGCCGCATCAACGGCTGAACCACCGGAGCAGCACGAATTCCATGAGTGACCCGCAACGCGACCCCGCCACCACCGGCCCGGAAGGGCCCGACGCCCCGCTGCATCGTCGCGGCATCAAGAGCTACGTGCTGCGTGCCGGCCGCATGACCCAGGCCCAGACCCGCGGCCTGGAAGAGGTCTGGCCGCGGCTGGGGCTGACCCTGGCCGACGGGCGCCAGGACCTCGACGCCCTGTTCGGGCGCCGGGCACCGCGGGTGGTGGAGATCGGCTTCGGCATGGGGGCCTCGCTGATCGAGCAGGCCGAGGCCCATCCCGACACCGACTTCATCGGCATCGAGGTGCATGCGCCGGGCGTGGGCAAGCTGCTCGACGAGGCCGACAAGCGCGGCCTCGGCAATATACGCCTCTATCGCGAGGACGCCTTGGCGGTCCTGGAGCAGTGTCTGCCGGAAGCCAGCATCGACACCCTGCAGCTGTTCTTTCCCGACCCCTGGCCGAAGAAGAAGCACCACAAGCGGCGCATCGTCCAGCCCGCCTTCGTCGAGCTGATCCGCACCCGGCTCAAGCCGGGCGGTAAGCTGCACATGGCCACCGACTGGCAGGCCTATGCCGAGTGGATGGCCGAGGTGATGGCAGCGGCGCCGGGCTACGCCAATACGGCGACGCCCGAGACGGCGCCCTATGTGCCGCGTCCGGCGTTTCGCCCGCTGACCAAGTTCGAGGCGCGCGGGGCGCGTCTGGGTCACGGCGTATGGGACCTGATCTTCGAGCGCTGCGAGTAGCGAGCCGGCACCTCGCGATTGGCGTGCTGGGCGAGGCAGATCGGGCGAAGGAGTGGCGACCTGGGGCGCCACTCCTTCAAGGTAAAAAAAGCGCCTCCAGAGGAGGCGCAGGCAAGACCCTGGGCTTGTGAAAAGCAGCAATGAGGGGGAATCCGGCCTGCGAGGCAAAAAAGCGCCTCCAGAGGAGGGCGCAGGCAAGACCCTGGGCTTGTGAAAAGCAGCAATGAGTGGGAACCCGGCCTGCGAGGCAAAAAAAAGCGCCTCCAGAGGAGGCGCAGGCAAGACCGTGACTAGCAATGAGGGGGAGAAACCATAGCGGGAAACTGGCGGTTCCCCTAATGGCCGTGATGCCTCATCAACACCACGCCTTCAATGTAATCCATTCTCATTATCGCTGTCAACACGAATGCGAATGTTTTTTATTTCAGCTTCCGGCCAAGTGCAGCCACACGGGCAGCGTGAGCATGGCGAGCAGCGTCTGGCCAGTGATTAGGGCGGCCATCAGCTCGGCATCGCCGCCCAGCTGGCGCGCCAGGATATAGGCCGAAGTGGCGGTGGGTAGGGCGGCGAACAGCAGTGCCACGTCACGGCTGACGGCATCCAGACCGAGCAGCAGCGCCACACCGAGCACCAAGGCCGGCATCAGCACGAGCTTGACCAGATTGGATGCCCACACCCCGCGGTCGACTCGCAGCAGTGCCTGCGGGCGCAGCGCGACGCCCACCGCGACCAGGCCCAGCGGCAGGGCGGCCCGCCCGAGCAACTCGACTGCCGCGCCGCTCCAGCCGGGCAGGCCGATGCCCGAGAGATTGAGGCCGATACCAAACAGACAGGCAAGGATCAACGGGTTGCGTACCAGTGCCGCCAGGCTCTTGCCCAGGCTGGAAGGGCCGAGCGTGCCGGCGGCGATGAAGCTGGCCACGCACAAGACGTTGACCACCGGGACCATCAGTGCCACGGCGACCGCTGCCACCGTGACACCGGCCGAACCGTGCAGCGCGGCGGCGCCGGCGACCCCCACATAGGTGTTGAAGCGCAGCGCCCCCTGGAACACCGACGTGAAGGCGGCGGGCTCGAGGCCCAGACGACGCTGAGTGGCCCAGAGCAGCCCGGCGAAGACCGCCATGCCGCCGAGCAGGGCAATTGCCAGGCGAACCACGGGCACTTCGCCCACGTTGGCAGTCGCCAGGGTAGCGACCAGCATGGCGGGAAAGAGCAGGAAATAGATGACCTTCTCGAGCTGCGCCCAGAACTCGCCGTTGGGCTGACGCAATCGCCCCAGGGCAGCACCCAGCAGTATCAGCAGGAACAGCGGGCCAAGTGCATCGGCGACGCCTTGCATGTCGGTATCCTTGTAGCTATTGGCTATTGGCTATTGGCTATTGGCTATTGGCCATTGATTGAGCGTTAAACCCTGCGACAACGGTACACGCCAGGCCGTGAAGCAAATGCTGTTAAGCTTACCCGCTCCATCCGTTAAAGTGCTGCTTTTGCTGCCATGACCTCACCCTCCCTGCCCGAGTCTGGTGAATCCCGCTTCCCGAGGCTGCGCCTGATGATGCTGGCGACGCTGCTGACCCTCTGTGTGGCGCTGTGGTATCTGGCAGCACACCTGCTGCGCGGCGAATCCGACGTCGACTGGCATCTCGCTACGCTGCCCTGCGACCTTCATCGGGGCGCCTGCAGTGCCAACCTCGGCGAGGGGCGCACACTCACCCTGAGCGTCGACGCCCCCGAGGGTATCCGGGCACTGGAGCGCCTGCCGCTGACGGTGCGCGTGGATGGCGTCGAGGTGCAGTCGGCCAACGTCGACTTCGTGGGTCGCGACATGGACATGGGCTTGCATCGCTTTACGCTGAGCCATCAGGATAAGGGGCACTTCGAGGGAGTTGGCCAGGTGCCGATCTGCACCGAGTCGGTCATGCCCTGGCAGGCACAGGTCGTGGTGGAAACCCCTGAAGGCCGGCTGGGAAGCCGATTCGATTTCACGGTGGAGCAGAGTTTGCCATGAAGCAGCAACGTATCTGGGCTATGGGCGCGCTGATCGTCGTGGTGGCCCTCGGTGGCCTGTTCGGTTACCAGCAGCTCCGACAACAGGATGACGGCAATCCGCGCGGCGGGCCGGTGGAGCTGCCCTCGACCCAAGGCGATTTCTCACTGACCCAGCTCGAGGACGACCAACTGGCCGTGCTGTTCTTCGGCTACACCTACTGCCCGGACGTGTGCCCGATGAGCATGGCGGTCATGCGCCAGGTGATGCAGGGGCTGGACGAGGAGCAACGGCGCCGTGTGGTTCCGGTGCTGGTTTCGCTGGACCCCGAGCGCGACACGCTGGAGCGTCTCAGCGAGTACGTCGGCTATTTCGGCGACGACTTCGTCGGCGCCACCGGCAGCCAGGAGCAGCTCGAGGAGCTGGCCGGCCGCTATGGGGTCGTATGGCGCCGGGTGGAAACCCCCGACTCGGCAATGGAGTACACCATCGACCACAGCTCCTCACTCTTTCTGGTCGATCGCGAGGGCACGATCCTGCAGCGGGTGCTCTACTCGCCCACGCCGCATCCGTTGCGTGCGGCGCTGGAGCAAGAGCTTGGCGGATAGGAGGGGCGGCCCGACACCTACTGCTCCGGTGTTTCCTCGAGTCGCTCGATCATGGCCATCAGCGCCTTGACCTGAGTGCCCTCCCGACTGTCGTGCAGCGGGTCGAGTTGCCAGGTGCTCTCGGCAAACCCCCACCAGTCCCAGCAGCCTTGAGGGTTGGCAAGGCTGGAACTGGCCTGGGGATAGAGCACGACGCGGCGGTTGGCCGCGGCCCATTCGTTGAGGCCGCTATGGCGTACGAAGGCCTCGTCGATCTGCTCTGCGGCCATTCCGCAGCCATGCAGTGCCAGCGTCAGGCTGCAACCACCCGCCTCGCAGTCGTCCGGAACCAGCACATAGCCGGCATCGCCCAGGCCGCGTGCGTCGAAGGGCGCCTGGTCGAAGCGCAGCAACTGGGCCGATGACGTGGCCTGGGCCGGTTCCAGGGGTCCATGCAGCCAGGCCAATGCTTCACCGGCGATATCGATGCCGCAGGCCAGCATGTGGGTGCCGCCACCGTTGTCGCACTGGGCCATCTGGCTGGGAGGGACCTGCACGTCGCCCGTAATGGGCCAACCATGGCCGACGCCGGGCGCCTTGACGAGTTTCAACTGCTCATCGGGATCTCTCAGCCAGCCACTCAACTGCTCGGCCAGCGCCATACCGAGAGAAGGGTCCACCACGCTATCCGCCTCACCATGCCAGACGAAGGCGCGCAGTTCGGCGATGGACTCGCTGTCGCCCACCAGATCGCGCGCCTGGTAGTCGCGCAGGCGCACGTCCAGGCCATCCAGGTCGGGTGATCCGCGTCGTGTCGCCATGCACCGGCCCAGCGCCTGGCCCAGACCGCCCTCGGCGCAGCTCCAGGGGCCGGCGGCGAGCACGGCCACGCCCAGGAATCGCTCCGGCCAGGCGATGGCCAACTGAGTGGCCATGTAGCCTCCCGAGGAGATGCCGATCACACTGGTATCGCCGGAGGCAATGGCGAGCCGGGGAAGCTCCGGCAGCCGCTCATCGGCACTTGCGGTAGAAGCCAGCAGCAGCCCGGCGGCCAGCAGTAACGAAGCCTTCATTCGGCTGGTGTCATTCCACGACATCGAGCAGCTCGACGCGGAAGATCAGCGTCTCGTTGGGACCGATGGGACCCTGGCCCTGGGCGCCGTAGCCAAGCTCCGGGGGAATGAAGAGCATCCAGGTGTCGCCTACGCTCATCAACTGCAGGGCCTCCTGCCAGCCCTCGATGACCTGATCCACGCGAAAGCTCAGCGGCTGGCCGCGGTCGAAGGAACTGTCGAACACCGTACCGTCGACCAGGGTGCCCTCGTAGTGCACTTCGACATGGGAGCTCGGCCCTGGGCTCTCGCCGTCGCCACTCTCAAGCACTTCGTACTGTAGCCCCGAGTCGGTAGTGGTGACTTCCTCGCGCTCGCCGTTCTCGGCCATGAAGGCCTGACCATTGGCGAGGTTCTGCTCGGCCATTTCCTCGGCCTCGGCCTGGCGGGCGGCCAGTGCCTCCTGCTGGAACTGGCTTAGGGTCGCGGCCATTTCGTCGGCGTCCATGGCCAGGTCGTTGCCTTCGATGAGGTCGCGAATGGCGTCGGTGAAAGCCTCGATGTCGAGCTCGGGATATTCCTGGGCGATGCTCTGGCCATAGGCGACGCCCAGGCTGTAGCTGAGACGCTCGTCCTCGGTTTCCGGCGCAGCCAGAACGAGCGGCGCCGCGGCCACCAGGGCAACCATGGAGGCGGAAGTCAGCAGTATCTTCATGCAGAGTCCTATCGATTAGTCATTGAGCGGCGTGCAACAGTAATCGGACTCTATCAGGGCGGGACCGGTTCCGCACTTGTCGAACGGTTCCGGCCTCGGCGGGCTCATACCACCAGGGTGGGGCAGTGGGCGGAGCCCGCTACGCGCTGAGCCACGCTGCCCAGCAGCAGGCTCTTCTCGCCGTTGGTGCCCTGGGCGCCGATCACGATCAGGTCGCATTCCCGCTTGCGTGCGAAGCGCACGATGGTGCGTGAAGGGCGTCCGCCCTTGACGAAGGCGCGCAGCCGGGCCGGGTCGGCGCCGAGCTCGACCGCTTCGCTCTTGGCGTGCACGGCGACCTCGGTGGCGTACTCCTTCAAGGCATCGTCGGGAATGTCGAGCCTTGCGGGGCGCACCATGGAGAGCGACGCCTCCAGCAGGCTGTGGTGCTTGAACACGCACAGCACGTAGAGCTCGGCGCCGGTGAGCAGATGCAGGCCAACGGCTTTCTCCAGCGCCTTCAGGGCACCCCTCGAACCGTCCACCGGTACCAGTATGCGATTGAACATCTCAGCGTCTCCTCAGCATCGGGCGGTTCGCTAGCGGAAGGCCAGGTCGCGCAGGAACAGGGCGATCTGCGGGAACATGATGATCAGTGCCGCCGACAGGATCAGCATGAACACGAAGGGGGGCGTGCCGCGGATGACCTCCCAGTAGGGTCGCTTGAAGATGGCGATGGCGGTGAAGATGTCACAACCGAAAGGTGGCGTCGCCGAGCCTATCGCCACCTGTAGCGTGATCAGCACGCCCACCAGTACCGGGTCGAGGCCGGAGGCGGCGATTGCCGGAGCGAAGATCGGCGTCAACACCAGTATCACCACGATCGGGTCGACGAACATGCAGGCGATGAAGAAGGCCACAGAGATGGCCACCAGCACGCCGACGGGGCCGGCCTCGTTGATGCCGAATGCCCCCAGCAGGGTCTGGGGGATCTGGGCGAAGGAGATGATCCAGGAGAAGCCGTTGCCCACGGCCACCAGAATGAAGACCACCGCGGTGATCAGGCCGGTGGACTTGGCGATGGCGTAGATGTCCGGCATTTTCAGCGAACGGAAGATCACGAACTCCAGCAGCACGGCATAGAGTACGCAGGCCGCGGCGGCCTCGGTGGGGCTGAAGATGCCGCCGTAGATACCGCCCACGATGAGTACCGGAAAGCCCAACGGCCACAGCGCGTCACGCACCGCCAGGGCGCGTCCCCGCCAGCTCGACTTGGGCTCGGTGGGCACCTGATGGACGATGGCGTAGATGATGCAGTAGACCGAGAACATGGCCAATATCAGCAGGCCCGGGCCGATGCCGGCGATGAACAATTCGCCGATCGAGGTGCCCGAGATGACCCCGTAGATGATCATGCCGATGCTGGGCGGGATCAGGAAGGCGATGTCGCTGGAATTGATGATCAGCGCCAGGGTGAAGGAGTCCTTGTAGCCGGCCTTGAGCATGCGCGGCCGCAGCGGCGAACCCACCGCCACCACGGTGGCCTGGGTCGAACCCGAGACGGCGCCGAACAGGGTGCAGGAGGCAGCGGTACTCACCGCGAGCCCGCCCTTGATGTGCCCGACGAAGCTCATGACCATGTCGATCAGACGCCCGGCCGACTGGCCGCGGGTCATGATGTCGGCGGCCAGGATGAACATGGGCACGGCGATCAGTGCCGTGGGCCGAATGCCCCCCATCATCTGCTGGATGAGGGTTTCCATTTGCCCGAGACCGCCGAAGGTCATGAAGAAGCCGACGAAGGCAGCCGTCGCCAGCGGGATCATCATCGGAAACCCCAGCAGCAGGAGCACGATCATGATGGAAATTATGATGGATGTCATGGTTATTGTTCCTCGCGCCCTGCGTCAGACTTCCGTCTCGGTATCCTTGTAGCCATCGACCACATGGGTCGACAGATAGACGTCATGGGAGGTGAGATTCTTGATCGCGGTGAGCAGGTACTGGATACCGGTGATGGCGAAGCCGATGGGCACCCAGAGGTAGATCGTCCATACCGGAATACTCAGAGATGGCAGCACGCGACCGCGACCGTACAGGGTCTCGATGTAGCCGATCGAGAAGTAGCAGAGCACGAACATCACCAGCGAGGTGAACAGACTGATCACGATCATCAACCAGCGACGGCCACCGGTGGGCAGGGCATCGTAGATCGCCGACATGCGGATGTGGCGACCGTGACGGGCGGCATAGCCGAGTCCGGCGAAGGTGATCATCACGATCAGGATGCGGTTGATCTCTTCGGAGAAGTGCAGGCTTTCGCCGAGGACGAAGCGGCTGATCACGTTGGCCACGGTATTCACCGCCATCAGGATGACGCCCAATGCCAGGATGACCGACTCGGCGCGGCTGATCCAGGTATCGACGATGCCAAGCGGGCCGGGGAGCGTGGAACGGTAGTTCTTTTCCGAATCTTCTTCTGTCATGCGACCGGTCTCCTGGAGGCTTCTCCTGCAAGGGCTCCCTGCAAGATAGTTAAGCGTGTTTCTCTCGCCAAAGGGTAACAACATGAGCCCGTCAAAAGTGCGGCGGCTTCAACGCTGGTTGGCCGGGAAAACACGCTGGCCGGAAACATGAAGGGGCAGCCGGCCGGCTACCCCTTCATGCGTTCGCGGTGAGTGCCCTGACTGGGGCTTACTCGCCGGACACGGCTTCCAGGTCGGCCTTGAACTGCTCGAGCAGTTCGCGACCGCGCTCGCCGGTCATTTCGATGAAACGCTCCTCGACCTGAGGGGCACGCTCGCGGAAGGCCTCGATCTCGTCCTCGTCGAGGCGTGTCACGGTGACCTCGTCGGAAGCTTCCTGGATCTTCTCGAGCGACTCCTCGGCCAGGCCGGAGATGTGCTCGATGGTGTGGTCGTAGGCCGCGTCGGCAGCGTCACGCACCAGCTGCTGCTCTTCCTCGGAAAGACCGTCGAAGAAGTCCTGGTTGGCCATCATCGCCGTGGTGAACCAGCCGTGCCCGGTGAACACCAGGTGCGGGGAGACTTCGTAGAGGCCGCCGGACTCGATCCAGAAGATCGGGTTCTCCTGGCCCTGGATGATGCCGGTCTGCAAGCCGCCATAAACCTCGCCCCAGGGCAGCGGCGTGGGGGTGGCGCCGAAGGCCCGGTAGGTCTCGGAGAGCAACGGGTTGGTCATGGTACGGATGTTCTTGCCGTGCAGGTCGTCCGGGGTGCGGATCGGTTCGTCCACGGTCACGACCATCTCGCCTTCCGGGTACATCTTGAGCAGCTCGAGACCCTGCTCGGCGTAGAGTTCCGGGAACGTCTCGTTGATGGCCGTGCTCTCGTCGAAGAACTTGAGAACAGTCTCTTCGTCGGTAGGCAGCAAGTAGGGAATGAAGAAGATCTGGGCTTCGGGAATCAGGGCCCCGGTGAAGCCGGGCGACTGGTTGACGAACTGCAGGATGCCGGCCTGGGTCTGCTCCATGATGTCGTCGGATTCACCCAGCTCGCCGAAGCGATAAACCTGTACGGTGTGGTCGGAGTTTTCCTCAATGTACTCCTTGAAGGCGACGGCAAATACGTCCTGAACGTCACCCTCGAATTCCTCATGCGCATAGCGCCAATTGGCGGAATGGGCGGCAGCCGACATGCCGAACAGCATTGCGCCGATACTGGCAGTGGTCAACAGCTTGGTTGCCTTCATTATTATGTTCTCCTCGCAGGTTGGGCCCGTGAAAAAAAGCCACATCAACAGGCATTGGTAGCCACAAATGGCTACACAGCTTTTTTCAGGCTAGCGTGCCCCCTACAGAGGGTCAAGGCGGTATTCGAGGGTTTGTGCTGCCAAAAGTTGCGCTTTTTTCTGTAATTTCCAGCGACTTGCCAGGGAAATTTCGAGACTTGGAGCAGCGACGGACAGAGGGGCCAGCTCCTCGGCCTGCTCGGCAAGGTGTTGGAGGCGCTCCAGGGTTTCGCGCTCGGCCGCCAGCTCGGCCTGCTGGATCTGCTGGCGTACCTCGGCGACACCGGCACTGTATGCGGCTTGGGCCCTCAAGTGTCGGCGCAGGGTGCGCAGGGGCTGCGTCACCTCCTCCTGCCAGCAGCGAATGGCCGCGAGGCCGGCTGGTTCCTGTGCCAAGGCCAGGCCATGGCGATGGAGCCAGCAGCGCCATAGTAGCTCGCACACGTCGACGCCAGCCTCGTCCTGCAGCAACAGGCAGGCGGCTTCCACGCCCGGGCGAGCGTAGAAGTCCAGAGCGAAATCCCACAGCGGGTCGGTGGCAAGTCCGGCCCGCAGAGCGGTGGCCGTTGCGGTAGAATCGTTCTTCATGATCCGGTCGTCGCCGGCGGGGCCTTCTAATAGGGCCCTGTGCGGCGTCGTTACCCTCTCTGTCAGTTGGAGCCTGCATGATTGCACTGCGCCAGGTTGCCCTGCAACGCGGCACCCAGACCCTGCTCGAGGATGCCGAGCTGACCCTGCACGCCGGCCACAAGGCCGGTATCGTCGGTCCCAACGGCGCCGGCAAGTCCAGCCTGTTCGGCCTGCTGTTGGGCACGCTCGCACCAGACCGAGGCGAGGTCGAGATGAGCGGAGGACAGCGCATCGCTCATATGGCCCAGGAGGTCGACGCGCTGGATCGCGCCATCATCGACTATGTGCTCGACGGCGACACTGAGCTGCGCCAGACCCAGGCCGGCCTGGAAGCGGCGCGCGAGCACGGCGATGCCCATCGTGAGGCCGAGCTGCATGGAGCGATCGAGGCGCTGGACGGCTACAGTGCCCCGGCCCGTGCCGCCCAGCTGCTGATCGGGCTGGGCTTCACCCAGGCCGACCTCGAGCGACCGCTGTCGGCCTTTTCCGGCGGCTGGCGCATGCGCGCCAACCTGGCGCGTACGCTGTTCATGCCCTCGGACCTGCTGCTGCTCGACGAGCCTACCAACCACCTGGATCTCGATGCCCTGCTGTGGCTCGAGCAGTGGCTCATGCGCTATCCCGGCACCCTGCTGCTGATTTCCCACGACCGTGACTTCCTCGATGCGGTATGCGACCACATCGTCCACTTCGACCGGCGTCGGCTGGTGCTCTACCGCGGCAACTACTCCACTTTCGAGCGTACCCGTGCCGAGAAGCTGGCCCTGCAGCAGGCCGAAGCCGCCAAGCAACAGGCGCGGCGTGAGGAGATCGAGCAGTTCGTGGCGCGTTTCAAGGCCAAGGCGAGCAAGGCGCGCCAGGCCCAGAGCCGCATGAAGATGCTCGAGCGCATGGGCGATATCGCCGTGGCGCATGCCGACTCGCCGTTCCACTTCACCATTCCCGCCTCGGCCAAGACGTCGCACCCGCTGTTGGTGCTGGACCGGGCGAGGCTTGGCTATCGGGATGAGGGCGGGGCGGAAAAAGCTCAGCTCGACGAGGTCAAGCTGACCCTGCTTCCGGGGCAGCGGATCGGCCTGCTGGGTCCCAACGGGGCCGGCAAGTCGACTCTGATCAAGTCGCTGACCGGCGAGCTGCCGCTGCTGGCGGGCAGGCGTATCCCCGGCGAGCACCTCGCCGTCGGCTATTTTGCCCAGCACCAGCTCGAGGGGCTCGACATGACGGCGACGCCGTTCATGCATGTGCAGCGGCTGTCGCCCACCGCCAGCGACCAGTCGATCCGTACCTTCCTCGGCGGCTTTGGTTTCAAGGGCGACGACGCCTTCGGCGAGGTGGGGCGTTTCTCCGGCGGCGAGAAGGCGCGCCTGGCGCTGGCACTGGTGGCGTGGCGCAAGCCCAACCTGCTGCTGCTCGACGAGCCCACCAACCATCTCGACCTGGAGATGCGCGAGGCGCTCACCGAGGCGTTGGCCAGCTTCGAGGGCACGGTGATCCTGGTTTCCCACGACCGCCACCTGCTGCGCGCGACCGTTGACGAGTTCTGGAAAGTGGCCGACCACCGCGTTGAACCCTTCGACGGCGACCTGGAGGATTACCGCGCCTGGCTCAAGGCGCGGCTGGAGAGCGAGCGCCGCGAGGCGCGGGTCGACAAGGCCGAGCGTCAGGCGGAGAGTGCCGCGCCCAAGGAGGACCGCAAGTCGGCCCGCCGCGCCGCCGCCGAGCTGCGCGAGAAGCTGCGCCCGCTGAAGAAGGCGCGCGATCGCGCCGAACAGGCCATGGAGAAGGCGCAGGGCGAACTCGCCGTAGTGGAAGAGGCGCTAGGCGAGGCTGAGCTCTACACCGACCCGGCGCGCAAGGCCGAGCTCACCGAGCGGTTGGCCCGCCAGGGCGAGCTCAAGTCGCTGCTGGAGGAGCTGGAGGCCGAGTGGCTGGCCGCCGAGGAGGCGCTCGAAGCGATGGAAGCGGAGCTTCTCGAAAGCGGGGCCTGACATGCCCGGAACAAAGACATCACGGTGCCGATGGCTAGCCTAAGCGAGCGGCGCCGGAGGCAGGCCCCCTCAACTTTCTAGTAGAAACGTCACCGGCCCATCGTTGACCAGCTCGACCTGCATGTTGGCGGCGAACTCGCCGCTGGCGACCTTGGGCCAGGCGACCCGGGCGCATTCGAGCAGGTAGTGGAACAGCCGCTCGCCATCGGCCGGCGGCGCGGCGCTGGAGAAGCTCGGGCGCAGCCCCTTGCGGGTATCGGCCGCCAGGGTGAACTGCGATACGAGTAAGAGCCCGCCCTCGACCTGCTGCAGGTCGAGGTTCATCTTGCCCGCCTCGTCGCTGAAGACACGGTAGTGCAGCAACTTGTGCAGCAGGC
The DNA here is from genome assembly GCF_051062895.2 of Billgrantia sp. C5P2. NCBI lineage: Bacteria > Pseudomonadati > Pseudomonadota > Gammaproteobacteria > Oceanospirillales > Halomonadaceae > Billgrantia > Billgrantia sp. C5P2. The sequence goes on along the minus strand of NZ_CM128542.1, from coordinate 4,552,125 downwards.
GCTCGGCGGCGATCTCGTCGTCGCCCTTCTCGACCCCCACCAGCGCCAGCAGGCCGTGATCGATGGCGCCAACCACTCGTTCATCCACCGTCACGCTGGCGCGGCGCACGCGCTGTATCAGGGCTTTCATACGGCGGGTTTCCTCCTGGCGATGAGCTCGCCGGAAGGGTACCACGTGACGTAATCGGTGTTACCAGGCGCGGCACAACATGATGTCACAATGCGGCTCGGCGAGTAGCGCCTCGGTGATGTGGCTATGACGACCCAACTGGCCGCGGCTGCTCAGTGACAGCAGGTCGGGCGGTTGGCGTCGCAGCTGGGTCAGCAGCACCTCGAGCGGCTCGCCCTGCTCGAGGATCAGTTCGACTTCCGGCACGCTGTCGAGTTCGCCCATCAGTTGGTCGGTCTCGCGCTCGAGCTGGCAGCGCAGGCGTTCGACCTCACGGTCGCGCCAACGGGCGTAATCGCTGTCGGAGCCCAGTTCGCGCTCGCCGGGAATGTCCCAGGCATGCAGCAGGGTCAGACGTGCTTCGGGGAAGCGCTTGAGCGTCTCGCGCAGGGTGTTGCGGCTGGCCAGCGAAAAATCCACCGGCACCAGGATTTCCTGCCAATCGCGGTTGGCAGGCTGGGAGACCGACAATACCGGGCAGGGGGCGCTGCGCAGCACTCGCGCCAGCGTGGTGCCGGCGACCAGGTCGGGCTGGCCGCGCTTGCGATGGGAGCCCAGCACGATCATGTCCACCTCGCGATCGTGCGCCTCGCGGATGATCTCGGCGTAGGTGGCGCCGGCTACCGTCTGCAGCATCACGCTCGGCTCCGGCAACGCATAGTCCTCGCGAACATCCGTCAGGATAGCCTGCATGTCGGCCACCACTGCCTCTTCCAGGTCATGCAGGACGCGTCGGGGCAGGTAGGGGTCGAGCACGTGAATGACGTCCAGGCGCGCGCCACTCTCGTTGGCCAGGCGTATGGCCCGGGCGAAGGCGGCGCGATTCTCGGCCGAGAGGTCACAGGCAAACAGCAGGGTCTGAGTCATCGAAGTCTCTCCGTTGCGGATGAGCCTGGCAGGACAGACTTCAGCATGGGCGGCGCCCGGCAATGGCGCAAGCGCCGTTTCGCTACCACCACAGGTGGAAATGATGCACCGGGCCGTGGCCCTGGCCGACATCGAGCCGTCGGCTCTCCGTCAGCGCCGCCTCGAGCCACTGCTTGGCCGTGGCGATCGCCTGCGGCAAGGTATCCCCCAGCGCCAGACGCGCGGCGATGGCGGAAGAGAGCGAACAGCCGGTGCCATGCAGGTTCGAGGTCGCGATACGGGTGCCCTCGAGCCATGTCGCCTGGGCGTGCTCGATCAACAGATCGGGGCAGCTTTCGTCACGCAGGTGGCCACCCTTGAGTAGCACGGCACCGGCGCCCAGCGCCGCCAGGCCGGACGTCAGGGCCAGCATCTCGTCGCGAGTGCCCGGCGCCGGGCTTGCCAATAGCACGGCGGCTTCAGGCAGGTTGGGCGTGATCAGGTCGGCCAGCGGCACCAGCACTTCGCGCACCGCGGCAATACCGACATCGTCGACCAGGATGTCGCCGCTCTTGGCCACCATTACCGGGTCGAGCACGATCCAGCGGGGGCGCTTGGCCTGCAGGGCGTCGCGGATGGTTTCCGCCACTTCACGGCTGGCGACCATGCCGATCTTCACCGCGTCGATTGCCACGTCGTCGAGCAGGGTGTCGAGCTGCAGGCGGATGAAATCCACCGGCACCGGCTGCACGCCGCGTACGCCGCAGGTGTTCTGAGCGGTCAGCGCGGTGATGACGCTGGTACCATAGGCGCCCAGCGCCGAGAAGGTCTTGAGATCGGCCTGGATGCCGGCGCCGCCGCTAGGGTCGGAGCCGGCGATGGTGAGAACGTTGGGGATGGGGCGTTCGTTCGTCATGGCGTCTCGTCCTGCAAACGGAAACGGGTGGTGTATGGGAGGCGTTGCGTGCTGAGTCTGTTCCTGGTGGCCTTCGTCAGCGCCACGCTGCTGCCGGGTGGCTCCGAAGTCTGGCTGGCGCGCCAGTGGTGCCTGGGCCAGCCGCTGCTGGCGCTGTGGCTGGTGGCGACCTCCGGCAATACCCTGGGCAGCCTGGTCAACGTCTGGCTGGGACGCTACGCGCGTCGCTTCCAGGACCGGCGCTGGTTTCCTGCCTCGCCGCAGGGGCTGGCCCGTGCCGAGCGCTGGTACCTGCGCTTCGGCGAATGGAGCCTGCTGGCGAGCTGGGCGCCGCTGGTCGGTGACCCGCTCACCGTGCTCGCCGGTATCTTCCGCCTGCCGTGGTGGCGGGCGATCCTGCTGATCACCCTGGCCAAGGGAGCGCGCTACGCCGTGGTGCTCTACCTGGCCCAGGCGTGGCTAGCCCCCCTATGCGGCTGAGTCTACAGAAGGGAAGGTAGCCAGGTGGCCAGTCCCGGGAACAGCGCCAGCGCCACCAGCATGCCGAGCTGCAGCACAATGAACGGAATCACACCGCGGTAGATGGCCGAAGTCGGCACCGAGTCCGGTGTCACGCCGCGCAGGTAGAACAGTGCGAAGCCGAACGGTGGCGTCAGGAACGAAGTCTGCAGGTTCACCGCGATCATGATGCCCAGCCAGATCGGGTCGAGGCCCATCATCAGCAGTACCGGCCCGACGATCGGTACCACCACGAAGGTGATCTCGATGAAATCGAGGATGAAGCCGAGCAGGAAGATCACCAGCATCACCACCAGGGTGGCACCCACTACCCCGCCGGGCATCGCCTCGAACAGGTGCGTGACCAGTTCCTCACCGCCGTAGGCGCGAAAGACCAGCGAGAAGAGCGCGGCGCCAATGAGGATCAGGAACACCATGCTGGTGACCTTGGCGGTGGTGTGCACTACCTCGCGCAGCATCGGCATGTTCAGCCGGCGGTTGGTCAGTGCCAGCAGCAGCGCACCCATGGCCCCAACCGCCGAGGCCTCGGTGGGCGTGGCGAAACCGCCGAGGATCGAACCCAGTACGGCGACGATCAGCAGCACGGGGGGGATCAGCCCCTTGACCAGCAGCGGCAGGATGCTGCCGGTATGGCCAAGCTCCTGCTTGAGCGCTTCGCGATCGGCGGGCGGGGCGCACTCCGGCTTCCACCAGGCCACCACCAGCAGATAGACGATATAGGCCACCACCAGCAGCAGTCCCGGGATCAGGGCGCCGACGAACAGATCGCCCACCGATACGGTTTTGGGGCTCCACACGCCCATGGCCAGTTGGGCTCGCTGGTAGGCATTCGACAGCACGTCGCCCAGCAGGACCAGGGCGATGGAAGGCGGGATGATCTGGCCCAGGGTGCCGGTGGCACAGATGGTGCCGGTGGCAAGCGAAGGCGAGTAGCCGCGCTTGAGCATCGTCGGCAACGACAGCAGGCCCATGGTAACCACCGTGGCGCCGACGATGCCGGTGGAAGCGGCCAGCAGCATGCCGACCAGGATCACCGAGATGCCCAGCCCGCCGCGCAACGAGCCGAACAGCAGCGCCATGGCGTCGAGCAGCGTCTCGGCGACCCGCGATTTCTCCAGCAGCACCCCCATCAGCACGAACAGCGGCACCGCCAACAGCGTCTGGTTGGTCATGATGCCGTAGAGGCGGTTGGGCATGGCGCCCAGCATGCGCGCTTCGAAGGGCACCGGCACGCCCATCTGCACCAGCAGGTGGCCGAAGCCAGCGAAGATCAGCGCGGTGCCGGCCAGTGCCAGGGCGACCGGATAGCCCAGCATCAGCACGGTGCAGACGGTGAGGAACAGGAACAGCGGCATGAACTCGAGCAGGGCTTCCACGTCAGATCACCTCGTCGTGGTCGGGCGTGTTGCCTGGGGCCTTGCCGCGCAGGATCAGGACCTGGCGCATCACCTGCGCCACGCCCTGCAGCAGCAGCAGCGCCATCATGATCAGAATCAGCGACTTGAGCAGAAAGACACCGGGTATGCCGCCGTCCGGCGAGCGTTCGAGAATCGCCCAGCTGCTGCTCACGTAGCCGAAACTCGAGATGGCAATGAACAGCACGACCGGAAACAGCAGGAACAGGGTGCCCAGCAGGTCGATCCAGGCACGGCCACGGGCAGAGAGCTTGCGGTAGAAGATGTCGACGCGGACATGACCGTCATGGCGCAACGTCCAGGCCGCCCCGAGCATGAACACCATGGCATGCATGTACATGACCGATTCCTGCATGACCACGCTATGGAGGCTGAAGACGTAGCGCATCACCACGATGGCGAACTGTACCGCCATCATGAGGATCACCAGCCAGGCGATGGAGCGGCCCACGACCTCGGTAAAGCCGTCGAGCCATGCGAGCAGGACCGGATCGCGGTTCGCAGTTTGCATGGGGAGTCTCGTGTCGAAGCAATTCAGGGACCGCATCATCGCCGATTCCACGGCGGGCGTCATCCCTGGGCCTCAACGCCCGAGTTGTCAGCGTGGAGTCTCGCTGCCCTCGCGACGCAGCGGCAGCACTAGAGGTTCTGGCGTTTACGCAGCTTCTCGAGCACCTTCAGACAGCCCGTTGGCAGTTCCACGTCGACGGCGATGGGCAAGTGGTCGGAGAAGAGGTGGTCGAGCACGCGTACGTCCTGGGCCTTGAGCGAGCTGGAGATCAGGATGTGGTCCAGTGCCCGGCGCGGCTGCCAGGAAGGGTAGCTGAGCAGTGGCCGCACCGGATGCAGCGGCAGCGAGGCGCAGAAGCGCGTGTGGGTGTGCAACTGGTCCGGCGTGCAGTTGAGATCGCCCATGACCACCACGTGCTGCAGCGGTTGGATGATTTCGCTGAGGTAGTCGAGTTGGCGCACCCGACCCCGGTGGCTCAACGCCAGGTGGGCGACGAACAGGTGCAGCGCGTCCGGGCCGTCGCCGTAGCGGGCATGAATGGCGCCGCGCCCGGGCAGCGTGCCGGGCAGGCGGTGCTCCTCGACCTGGCTCGGAGCGAGGCGCGACAGCAGTCCGTTGCTGTGCTGGGCGAACCGGCCCAGGTTGCGGTTGAGCTGCTGGTAGTGATGGGGAAAGCCGCCGCGCGTGGCCAGGTACTCGACCTGGTTGACGTGGCTGGAGCGAAAGCTGCCGCCGTCGACCTCCTGCAGGCCGACGATATCGAAGCGGCTCAGTACGTTGCTGACCATGTCCAGCCGCCGCGTGCGGTGGGGATGGGGCAGCAGGTGCTGCCAACTGCGGGTCAGATAGTGATGATAGGCCGACGTCTGGATGCCCACCTGCATGTTGAAGGTGAGCAGCTTGAGGTGCCCACCTTCCAGGGTCGGGTTCCTGGCGTCGACCAGGTGCGAATGCTCGACGGACACGGTCAGTCTTTGCGCTCCTGACGCACGCGTTCGATCAGCGCGTCGGCGATTTGCGGCATGTTCTCGAGGCTGCCGGCGCTGCTGGGTGTCACCAGGTAGCGGCCATCGACGACCAAGGCCGGCACGCCCATCAGGCGCATGGCGCGCATGCGCGCATGGGCCTTGTTGACCTGCGCCTTGACCCCGAAGGCATCAAGCGTCTGGCGCGCCTCCTCCTCGCTGACGTCGTACTGGCTGAGGAAGCGGGCGATGCTGTCGGCATTGTTGAGACGCTGCCCCTCCTCGTGAATGGCATGGAAGAAGTCGGCGTGGGCCTCCTCGCGAATACCCAGCTCCTCGGCGGCATAGAACATCGCCGCATGGGTGTTCCAGTCGCCGCCCATGGTGGCCGGCATGTGCACCACCTTGACGTCCTCGTCCAAGGTCTCGTACCAGTCGGTCACGCTGCTCTGCAGGTTGTAGCAGTGCGGGCAGCCGTACCAGAACACCTCGGTCACCTCGACCTGGCCCTCCCCGGCGCTGGTCTCGATGGGCTCGGGCAGCTTCTCGTAGTGTTGTCCCTCGACCAGGTTGTCGGCGGCGGCCAGCGTCGCCAGGCCGAGACCGGCGATGGCAAAGGCGGCTGACTGAAGGATACGAAAGGGTTTGAACATGGACTAGGACTCCTTGGAAGTTCGCCGTGAAGCGGCGGCTGACCATCTTGGCGCTTGCGTCGATCACTTTGAGCGTGGATGCCGCTTACGGTTCCCGATCGATGGCGAGCGCCAAGACGGAGAAGGCGGCCCGGGGCCGCCTTCGTTGCCGGCTGGGGACCGGCAAGCTGCCAGACAACGATGCGCTCAGTGCAGGCCGCTGATGTAGTTGGCGACGGCCTGCATGTCGGCATCGCTCATCTTGGCGGCGATGTCGCCCATCATGCCATTGGGATCGTTGGTGCGCTCGCCGGCGGCGAAATCCTGCAGCGTGGCCACCACGTACTGCGGGAACTGACCGGAGAGGGCCGGGTAGACCGCGGTATTGATGCCGTCACCGCTGGGCCCGTGGCAGGCCGCACAGGCGGGGATGCCCTTGGCCATGTCACCGGCGCGATAGAGCTCCTGACCGCGCATCAGCGCTTCTTCTTCCGGGTCGGCCTGGCCGATGTTGGCATCCTGCTGGGTGAAGAAGGCGGCGACGTCCCAGGCATCCTGGTCGGAGAAGTCGTTGACCTGACCGGCCATCTCCGGCACCAGGCGCTTACCATCGCGGATGTCGATGATCTGCTTGGCCAGGTAGGTCGTCTGCTGGCCGGCGAGGTGAGGGAAAGAGGGCGCAGAGCTGATGCCGTTCTGGCCATGGCAGGCCGCACAGCTTTGGGCTTTCTCGCGACCGGCGGCAGCGTCGGCGTCTGCTTCCAGGTCGGCGTGAGCGACGCCAACGGCGCCGAGGGTAATTGCCAGGCTTGCCAGTAACTTTCTCATCGCTGTTTCACTATGCCGTTATGGATTATACCGGTACGCATTCCTGGGAGCTGCCCAGCCTTGCTGGTACCAGGCCGGCCTTGCCCTGCTGTCGGAGTGCCGATCGGGTCGGTCGCTGCCGACAAGAGCACGATGCTACACTAGCGCGCCCAGGTCGCAGAAAAAAGACACTGCATTATAACGAAACAAGCCGGCATCGGAAATGCAGGGCAAGGACCCGACGGTGCCCACTTCGATATTACCGGCAGGAAGTTGAGGTCATGACCCGAATGAACTACCAGAGCGCGCGCTTCCTGACGAGCGCGCCCACGCTGGCCCAGTGCCCGTCCGATGACGGCGCCGAGGTGGCCTTTGCCGGTCGCTCCAACGCCGGCAAGTCCAGCGCAATCAACACCCTGACCCGGCAGAAGGCGCTGGCACGCACCTCGCGCACGCCGGGGCGCACCCAGTTGATCAACTTCTTCACCCTGGGCGATGACACTGCCCGTCGCTTGGTCGACCTGCCCGGCTACGGCTATGCCAAGGTGCCGGAAGCGGTCAAGCTCGAATGGCAGCGCCACCTGGCCGAGTACCTGCAAGGGCGTGGCTCCCTGCGTGGCCTGGTGCTGGTCATGGACGTGCGTCATCCGCTCACCGAATTCGACCAGACCCTGCTGGGCTGGGCCGACGAGCAGGACATGCCGGTGCACATCCTGCTGACCAAGGCCGACAAGCTGAAGTCCGGCGCGGCCAAGAATGCCCTGCAGCAGGTGCGCAGCCGCCTGCGCGAATGGGAAGATCTGGTCACGGTGCAGTTGTTCTCGTCGCTCAAGCGCGAGGGCGTCGAAGAAGCCTGCGCCCGCCTGGACGGCTGGCTGGCCGACTCCGACGGAGTGTAGCGAACGCCTCAGCCCGGCGACGCCTGGCCCAGCCGGCGCAGCAGCGCGGGCAGCTCGCGGACATGCTCGAGACGATGGATGCCGGGTGGCAGGGGCAGGTCGTCGACATGCGGCGAGATCCAGGCCACCTGCATGCCCAGCCGCCGCGCCGGTTCGACGTCCTCACGCCAGGAGTCGCCCACGTGGAGGGAGCGGCCGGGAGCGGCGCCCAGTTGCGCCAGCGCTGCCAGGAAAGGGCGCGGGTCGGGCTTGGGGGCGAGCAGTTCGCCGGCGGCGATGGCCACCGGGAAGTGGCGGCCGAGCGGCAGACGCTGAATGTCCACGTTGCCATTGGTGATACTGGCCAGGCGGTAGTGCCGACCCAGCTCAGTCAGCAATGACTCGACCTCCGGGTGCGGCGCAACCCGATGGCGCAGCTCCATGAAGCGCTCCATCGCGGCACTGGCCCAGAGCCTGGCCGAGGCCGGGTCGAGCCCGTATTCCCCGAGCATTTCGCGAAGCGCTCGTTCACGCAGCCAGGTGAAGTCGCCGCGGCGCAGCGGATGGGCGTGCGCCAGCGCCCGGCGGCGCCGTTCGAAACACTCCAGCGGGAAGCGTTCGGCGAAGGTCGGCGATGCAGCGGCGCCGCGGGTCTGCCGCCAGGCGGCGAGCTCGCGGTCGAGCCAGGCATAGTGGCCGGTCTCGGTGGCGACCATGACGCTATGGTTTTCCCACAGGGTGTCATCGAGGTCGAAGGTGATGGCTTCGAGGCGCAGGGCCTGGCGGGTCATGGCGTGTCCGGTTCGTTGCGGCGGCGCGCGCGCGGATGCGCCGCGTCGTAGCTAGCGGCCAGGTGCTGCCAGTCGAGCTTGGTATAGACCTGGGTGGTAGAGAGGTTGGCATGCCCCAGCAGTTCCTGCACCGCGCGCAGGTCCTGGCTCGATTCCAGCAGGTGGCTGGCGAAGGAGTGGCGCAGCCGGTGCGGGTGGAGGTGCTCGGGCAGGCCGCGCCGACGTGCCACTTCGGTCATCCGCTTCTGGATGGCGCGATGGCCGAGCCGCTGACCGCGGTTGCCGACGAACAGCGCCGTCTCCCCGGGGGCGGCCAGCGTCGAGCGGCACGCCAGCCAGGCGTCGAGCGCGCGCCGGGCGCTGCGCCCCACCGGCACCTGGCGCGGCTTGCTGCCCTTGCCGAGAACCCGCACGCGGCGGCTGTCGAGGTCGCCGAGATCGAGGCCGGCCAGCTCTGCCAGGCGCAGGCCGCTGGAGTAGAACAGCTCCAGCATCGCCTGGTCGCGCAGCGCCAGCGGCGAGCCATCATGTGGGGTGTCGAGCAGCTGGGCGAGCTGGTCCACGTCCAGTGGCTTGGGCAGGTGCGCGGGCTGGCGCGGCGCCGGTACCAGTTCGGCCGGGTTGTGGCCGAGAATCCCCGCCTTGACCAGGAAGGTACCAAAGTGCGACACGGCCGCGCGCCGGCGAGCCAGGCTGCGTGGCGCCAGGCCCCGACTGCGCTCGGCGCCGAGGAAGCGGCGCACCAGGCCGACGTCCAGATAACCGCCGTCGAGGACGTCGCGGGCCTCGAGAAATTCCGCCAGCGCCTCGAGATCGTGGCGGTAGGCGCTAAGCGTCGCCGGGCTTGCGGTGCGCGCCAACGTCGCCAGGCAGGAGCCCAGCTGCTGCCGCAGAGGGTTGTCAGCCATGCTTCGGCGGGGTCTCGTGGGTTGGTGGAGCATGGCGCAGCAACAGCCGTGCCACCACGTCGCCGAGGTATTCGGTGAACAGCGTGTCCATGCTGGCGCGAAAGTGATCGGGGTCGGGGCTGGCCAGCACCAGGTAGCCCATCGGCTCGCCCAGGGTCAGCCGCGCCAGGGCGCAGGAGCCGGCCTGGCGCGGCGGCCGCACGTGGGGCAGCAGGCGCCCCCAGTCGGTGGGCGTGAGCCGGGTGCAGCGGCTGGCGCGTCCGTCGAGCAGCGCGGCCAGGCGTACGCCGGCGTGCTCGTCGAGCACATGGCGCGGCGGCTGCGGCGGCAATGGCTCGTGGTCGGTGAGCTGGGCCGGGCACCACAGCGCCACGGCCGGGATCTGGAAGTGCTCGCTCATCTGCGTCGCCAGCGCCTGACCCAGGGCGTCGGCATCCTCGGCCTCCAGCAGGGCCAGCACCAGTTCGCGGGTGCGACGATACTGCACCTCGTTGTGACGCGCCGACTCCAGGAGCTGCTCCAGTCGCCATTCGGCCTGCTCTGCGCGGCGGCGCAGGTCGTAGACCAGGCGCTCCAGCAGCGAGGTGGTGCCATGGGCCTCGGGATGCGGCACCTTGAGCTGCTGCAGCAGCCCCTCGCGGCCGACGAAGAAGTCCGGATGCCGGGCCAGCCACTCGGCTACCCGGTCCGGATCCAGGGTCTTGCGCGGTTCGGGGACGGCTCGGGTCATGCTTGACTCCTTCGGTTCGGGTGGTCCCGGCCTGTCAGGCCAGGGCGATGCGCCCCTCGAAGACGCGTTCGGCGGGGCCGGTCATCAGCAGCGGAGCATCGTCACCGGGCCAATCGATGCGCAGGTCGCCGCCGCGCAGGTGTACGGTGACGGGGGTTTCCAGCAGGCCCAGGCGCATGCCGCTGGCCACCGCGGCACAGGCGCCGGTGCCGCACGCCAGTGTCTCGCCGCTGCCGCGTTCGAAGACCCGCAGGCGAATCTCGTGGGGCGAAACCACCTGCATGAAGCCCACGTTGACCCGCTGCGGGAAGCGCGGGTGACGTTCGATCAGTGGGCCGAGACGTTCGACCGGTGCCGTGTCGACGCTGTCGACGCGCAGCACCGCGTGGGGGTTGCCCATCGAGACGGCTCCGATCTCGACCGTTTCGCCATCCACCTCGAGCCGGTGCAGCGGACGGTCCTCGGCGGCATCGAAGGGCAGCGCGTCCGGTGCGAAGCGCGGGGCGCCCATGTCCACCGTCACCTGCCCGTCGTCCTGTATCACCAGCGTCAACGGACCGCCGGCGGTCTCGACATGGATCTCATGCTTGTGGGTCAGGCGTTGGTCGCGCACGAAGCGGGCGAAGCAGCGCGCGCCGTTACCGCAGTTCTCTACCTCGCTGCCGTCGGCGTTGAAGATCCGGTAGCGAAAGTCCATGTCGGGGTCGCGTGGCGGCTCGACGACCAGCAGCTGGTCGAAGCCGATGCCGAAACGGCGATCGGCGAGCTGGCGGATCTGCTCGTCACGCAGCCGTGCCCGCTGGGTGACCAGGTCGATCACCATGAAATCATTGCCGAGGCCATGCATCTTGGTGAAGTGCAGCAGCATCAGCGGTGCTCTCCGTCCTGTGCCACCGCCGGTTCGGGCAGCAGCGACTCGCCGGCCCAAAGCGACGCCACGGTTTCGCGGCGGCGCACCACGTGGAAGGTCTCGCCGTCCACCATCACCTCGGCGGGGCGCGGCCGGCTGTTGTAGTTCGAGGCCATGACGAAACCGTAGGCGCCGGCGGAGCGCACCGCCAGCAGGTCGCCGGCGCCGATCGCCAGCTCGCGCTCCTTGCCCAGGAAGTCGCCGGTTTCGCATACCGGGCCGACCACGTCATAGGTGGCGCTCTCGCGCACATGGCGGGTATCGACCGGGATGATCGCCTGCCAGGCTTGGTACAGTGCCGGCCGGATCAGGTCATTCATGCCGGCATCGACGATGGCGAAATTCTTGGTCTCGCCGGGCTTGAGGAACTCGACCCGTGTCAGCAGCACACCCGCATTGGCGGCAATCGAGCGACCCGGTTCGAACAGCAGGGTCAGGCCGGTGCCGTGCTCCCACCGGGCCAGTCGTTCGAGCAGTGAGGCGGCATAGTCGAAGGGCTGCGGCGGACGCTCGCCGCGGTAGGGCACGCCAAGCCCGCCGCCCAGGTCCAGGTGCTCGATCGTGATGCCGCGCTCGCGCAGAAGCTCGAGCAGTACCAGCAGGCGATCCAGGGCGTCGAGGAAGGGCGCCAGCTCGGTGAGCTGCGAGCCGATATGGCAATCCAGGCCGACGATCTTCAAGCCCGGCAAGCGGGCAGCCAGCTCGTAGACGGCCAGCGCCTCGTCCACCGGGATGCCGAACTTGTTGTCCTTGAGTCCGGTGGAGATGTAGGGATGGGTGCCGGCGTCGACGTCCGGATTGACCCGCAGCGACACCGGCGCCACCTTGCCCAGCCGCTCGGCCACGGCGCTGAGGCGTTCGAGTTCGGGACGCGACTCGACGTTGAAGCACTTGATGCCGACCTCGAGCGCCCGGGCCATCTCGGCCTCCTGCTTGGCCACGCCGGAGAACACCACCTTGGCCGGGTCGCCGCCGGCAGCCAGCACGCGCTCGAGTTCGCCCATCGATACGATGTCGAAGCCGGCGCCCAGGCGTGCCAGCAAGCCCAGCACCGCCAGGTTGGAGTTGGCCTTCACCGCGTAGCAGATCAGGTGCGGGTGGCTGCCCAGCGCTTCGGTATAGGCGCGGAAGTGGCGCGTCAGGGTCGCCTTGGAGTAGACGTAGCAGGGCGTGCCGATCTCTTCGGCCACCTGGGTCAGCGGGACTTCCTCGCCGTAGAGAACGCCGTCGCGATATTCGAAGTGATCCATGATTCAGTCCGTGTCCTCGTCGTCGGCGTCGTTCTGCTCATCCTGTTGCGCCGCGGGGCTACCGTAGCGCTCCTCGGCGGCCTCGTCACCGGGCAGGTAGAGCGGCCCCTTCTGGCCGCACCCGGCCAGCAGCAGGAGTGCCAGTGCCGCCAGTGCCAGCGGGCGCTGCATGCGCACGGTTGTCGTCTTCGCCGTTCTCATGGCTACCGGCCCAAGGCCGCCAGGGCGTCGCGGGCGCGCTGCGCGGCGGCTCGCACCTGGTCCGGCGCGGTGCCGCCGATGTGGTTGCGCGCCGCCACCGAGCCCTCCAGGGTCAGCACGTCGAAGACGTCGTCTTCGATGACCTCGGAAAACTGGCGCAGCTCGGCGAGGCTCATCTCGGAGAGGTCCTTCTTCTCACGCAGGCCGAAGGCCACCGACTGGCCGACGATCTCGTGGGCATCGCGGAAGGCCACGCCGCGGCGCACCAGGTAGTCGGCGAGATCCGTGGCGGTGGAGAAGCCGCGGCGGGCGGCTTCATACATGCTCGCCTTGCGCGCCTCGATGGCCGGCACCATGTCGGCGAACGCCTTGAGGCAGTCGCGCACCGTGTCGAGGGTATCGAACAGCGGCTCCTTGTCCTCCTGGTTGTCCTTGTTGTAGGCCAGTGGCTGCGACTTCATCAGCGTCAGCAGGCCCATCAGGTGGCCGTAGACGCGCCCGGTCTTGCCGCGCACCAGCTCGGGCACGTCGGGGTTCTTCTTCTGCGGCATGATCGAGCTGCCGGTGCAGAAGCGGTCGGGCAGGTCGATGAAGTCGAACTGGGCGCTGGTCCACAGCACCAGTTCCTCGCTCATGCGCGACAGGTGCATCAGCAGGATGCTGGCGAAGCTGGCGAACTCGATGGCGAAGTCGCGGTCACTGACTGCGTCCAGCGAGTTCTCGGCGGGGCGTTCGAAGCCCAGCAGCTCGGCGGTGACATGGCGGTCGATGGGGTAGGTGGTGCCGGCCAGCGCCGCCGCACCCAGCGGCATGATATTGACGCGCTTGCGACAGTCGAGCAGGCGCTCGTGGTCGCGGGCGAGCATCTCGTGCCAGGCCAGCAGGTGGTGGCCGAAGGTCACCGGCTGGGCGGTCTGCAGGTGGGTGAAGCCGGGCATGATGGTGTCGGCCTCGCGCTCGGCGAGCTCGATCAACCCTGCGCGCAGGCGCGCCAGCTCACCCTCGACCACGTCGATCTCGTCGCGCAGGAACAGGCGGATGTCGGTGGCCACCTGGTCGTTGCGCGAGCGCCCGGTGTGCAGCTTCTTGCCGGTGATGCCGATCTTGTCGGTCAGGCGTGCCTCGATGTTCATGTGCACGTCTTCGAGCTTCACCGACCACTGGAACTCGCCGCGCTCGATCTCTCCGCGGATCTCGCTGAGGCCGGCGACGATGGCGTCGCGCTCGGGGTCGGTCAGTACGCCGACCCGGGCCAGCATGGTGGCATGGGCGATGGAGCCCTGGATGTCCTGCAGGGCGAGGCGCTGGTCGAAATCGACCGAAGCGGTGAAGCGTTCGACGAAGGCATCGGTGGGTTCGCTGAAGCGACCGCCCCAGGACTGGTTGGTGCCGGGGTTTGTGGAACTAGGGCTCATCGGCGTGGGCATCCTGCGTGTTGCATGCTGTGGCGTTCTCGGGAAGCCGCGTCGGCGGCATCAGTCAGGTCTTGCAGTGTACCAGAGTCGGCGCAGGTGGCGAGGGGCGGTGGTGGCGGACGAAGTCCCCATTTTTCCTGCTTCGCCCGGTGCTTTATGATGAGTGTCAATGACTGCCCTACCGGCCGTGACCGATAATGTTGCGGCAAATACCGCTGAGCCGAGGCCGTCCAGGCCCGCTGCATGGGAGAACCACGTGCGATCCAACACTACGCTGCGCATTGCCACCCGCAAGAGCCTGCTGGCCATGTGGCAGGCCGAGCACGTTCGCGACCTGCTGATGGACGAGCATCCGGGGCTCGAGGTGGAGTTGGTCGCGCTGTCCACCCGGGGGGACAAGATCCTCGATACGCCGCTGGCGAAGATCGGCGGCAAGGGATTGTTCGTCAAGGAGCTGGAAGAGGCGATCCTGGATGGTCGCGCCGACATCGCCGTGCACTCGATGAAGGACGTGCCCATGCATTTTCCCGAGGGCCTGGGGCTCTCGGTGATCTTCGCCGGCGCCGAGCCCACCGACGCCTTCGTCTCCAACGACTATGGCTCGCTCGAGGAGCTGCCCCAGGGGGCACGCATCGGCACCTCGAGCCTGCGCCGCGGCTTGCAGATGCGCGAGCAGCGGCCCGACCTGGAGATCCTCACCCTGCGCGGCAACGTCCAGACCCGTCTGGCCAAGCTCGACGCCGGTGAGTTCGATGCCATCATCCTGGCCACTTCCGGGCTCAAGCGCCTGGGGCTCGGCGAGCGCATCGCCCAGGAGCTGCCCCCCGAGGTGTGCCTGCCCGCCTGTGGGCAGGGTGCGCTGGGCATCGAGTGTCGCCTCAACGACCCGGAGCTGATCTCGCTGCTGGCGCCGCTGGACGATCCGATCACCGCCACGCGGGTTCGCGCCGAGCGCGCCATGAACACGCGGCTGGAAGGGGGCTGTCAGGTGCCGATCGGCGGCTATGCCGTTTTCGAGGAGGATGGGCAGACCCTGTGGCTGCGCGCACTGGTGGGCAACCCCGAAGGCACCGAAGTGCTGCGCGCCGAGGGACGCGGCTCGATCCACGAGCCGGAAGCCCTCGGCGTACGGGTGGCGGAAGAGCTGCTGGAGCAGGGCGCCGGCGAGATCCTGGCGCAGGTCTACGGCGCCTGACATGACTGCCGGGCTACCCGTCCTGATCTGCCGGCCGGGCGAGCGTGCCGCTGCCCTGACGGCGGCCATCGAGGCCGCCGGCTTCCCGGTGGTGAATCTCGATGCCATGGCGTTGGAGGCGCTGCCCGAGACCCCGGCGATGCGCCAGGCATGGCTCGACTTCGATCATTTCCACAAGGTGGTGGTGGTCAGCCCCTTCGCCGCCGAGCGCCTCTGCCAGGCGCTGGACCGCTACTGGCCGCAGCTGCCGTTGGGTACGGCCTGGTATGCGGTGGGGGCTGCCACCGCCGAAGCCCTGCACGAGCACCTCGGCGTGAGGGTGCACCTGCCGCCGGCCGCCGCTGGCGAGGATACCAGCGAGGCGCTGCTCGAGCTCGCCTCGCTGCGCTCGCTCGAAGGCCAGCGCGTGCTGCTGGCGGCAGGCGAGGGCGGCCGTGCGCTGCTGGCCGATACCCTGGCGGCGCGCGGTGCGCGGGTCACCCGGCTGGCGCTCTATCGGCGGCGCCTCCAGCCGCCACCCGCCGCCTTGCAGGAGTGCCTCGCGCGGGGCCGGTACCGGGCACTGGTAGTGAGTAGCGGAGAATTACTCGAACATCTGGCAAGATGGTGCACCAGGGCCACCTTGAACCAACCGTTAATCGTGTCCAGTCGTCGCTTGGCTACACTTGCCGACGACTTGGGGTTTCGCACTCCCGTGGTGGCACCGGGAGCCACACCGGCAGCGCTTGCCGGCGCCGTGGCCGCGGCCTGTGACCAGGAGGATGCCGATGTCGATCAAGATGATCTCGAAAAGGGCTAGCGACTGATGAGCAAGCAGACCAACGAGCAGGACGAGCAGAAGGCGCCTTCCGCAAAGGGCCAGGACGACAAGGGCCGCAAGGCCGCGGCCAAGGACGAGCCCGGCAGCGGCGCCGGCAAGGGTCGTTCTCAGCGTGGCAGCTCATCACCGCCGCCCGTGGAAGGCAAGGCGGGCGAGCAGCAGCCGGCGGCTCCCGCCGACGCTCCCGTGAGCCAGGGCAAGAGCGCCACGGTAGATGGCCCCGCTCCTTCCGCCGCCAAGTCGGCAGATACCGCCCCGGCCCCGGACCAGGCAGCCGCCAAGCCGGAAAGTGACAAGCCCACCGCCGCTAAGCCGGAAAGTGACAAGCCGGCCACGACCGGCAGCAAGGGGGGCGATGCCAAGCCGGCCGCCGCCGGCAAGACCCCAGCCAGCGACAAGCCCGATGGCAACACCGCCAAGGCGGCATCGCCCGGGGGCGGCGGCACGCCGCCTGCCGCGACCAGCGCCGGTGGCAAGGGCAGCAGTAATGTCGCCGGCGTGCTGGCGCTGATCCTGGTACTGTTCCTCGGCATCGGCGCGGGCCTCTTTGCCTGGAATACCTGGGAGCGCCTGGATGCCCAGCAGCAGCGGCTGGCCGAACTCGACGAGCGTGCCAGCACCTCGGCCGATGATTTCGCCAGCCTGCGCGACCGGCTCGAGAGCGGCGAACAGGAGCGCGACGCCGCCCTGGCAGAGGCGGTCGAATCGATGCAGGGCGAGTTCGCCAGCTACCGCAGCGAGGTCGACGAGACGCTCGATCAGGTGCTCGACGAACTCTCCCGTGAACAGGACACCGACGAGCGTGAATGGCTGCACGCCGAGGCGGCCTACCTGCTGCGCCTGGCCAACCAGCGCCTGCAGCTCGAGCGCGACGTGGAAGGCGCCGCGGCACTGTTGCGCACCGCCGATGCCCGCCTGAACGAAGCCGACAACCCGGCCCTGCTCTCGGTACGTCGTGCCATCGCCTCGGAGCTGTCGATTCTGGATGGCGTGCCCGAGGTCGATCGTACCGGCCTCTATCTCGCCCTGAACTCCCAGCAGGAGCGCCTGGCGCAATTGCCGCTGTCGCGTGAACTCGAAGAGATCCCGGCGCGCTCCGGCATCGAGGAGGCACCCAGCGGTGGCTGGCAGGATCAGCTCTCGCGCTTCGGTCAGGAGCTCAAGGATCTGGTCGTCATTCGCCATCACGACGAGGCGCTCGAAGGGCTGGTTACGCCGGAACAGGAATCCTACCTGCGCCAGAGCGCACGCCTGGTGCTGGAGCAGGCCCAACTGGCGTTGCTCAAGGAGGAGCAGGAGCTGTATGAGGCCAGCATCGACAAGGCGCTGGAGCTGATTCGCGGCTACTACGATACCGAGCGCAGCGAGGTTCAGGCGGTCATGCAGCGGCTCGAGGAGCTCAAGGGTGAGACCATCCAGCCCGAGCTGCCCGACATCAGCGGTTCCCAGCAGGCCCTGGCCGAATTCATCGAGCGTCGTTTCGGTTCGCGCGGCGGCCAGGGAGATGAGGCATGAGAAAAGTTCTGCTGATCGTTCTCCTCGGCCTGGCGCTGGGGGCGCTGTTCGGCCAGTTGATGGTCTCGGTGCCGGGCTACTGGCTGATTCGCGTGGGTGATACCTCCTACCAGACCTCCTTCTGGTTCGGCCTGGTGCTGCTGCTGGCGGCGTTCCTGGTCCTGCACTTCGTGCTGCGAATCTTGATGCGCCTCAGCCATCCCGTCAGCCGACTCAAGGTATGGAACCGGCGGACCCGCCACCGCAACGCCATGAAGCGCACCGTGCGCGGCCTGGTGGCGCTGGCCGAGGGGCGCTGGAAGCGCGCCGAGAAGTCGCTGGTCAAGGCCGCCGACGACTCCAGCACGCCGCTGGTCAACTACCTTTCCGCCGCGCTGGCCGCTCATTATCAGGGCCGCTACGAGCAGGCGGACACGCTGCTCAAGCGGGCCCACCTCTCCACCGAGGGGGCTGACAGCGCGGTGGGCCTGATGCAGGTCCAGTTGATGCTGGATCGGCAGCAGTACGAGGAGGCGCTGGCCATCCTCACCCGCCTCGATAGGCAGATGCCCAATCACCCCCAGGTGCTCAAGCAGCTCAAGCAGGCTTACCTCAGCGTCAACGACTGGGACGGCCTGCGCCGGCTGATGCCGCGCCTGGCGTCGCGCCAGCTGATCTCGCCCCAGGAGCGCAACCAACTGGAATTGCGTGCCTACAAGGAGCTGCTGGTTCACGAGGCGCGCGACCCGGGCAACGTCGAGCGCATTCGCAGTCTGTGGGCGGACATGCCGGATTCGCTGCGCGGCAACGTCGAACTGGTGGTGCTCTATACCGAGGCGCTGGTACGTGGAGGCGAGGAGGGCATCGCCGAGCGGCTGCTGCGCCACTCGCTCAAGGAGCACTGGGACAGCCGGCTGGTGCTGCGCTACGGGCTGCTCAGCGTCGACCCGGCGCGCCAGCTGGTGCACGCCGAGAAGTGGCTGCAGGAGCGTCCCAACGACCCCGACCTGCTGCTGACCCTGGGCCGCCTGGCGCTGCGCAATGCTTACTGGGGCAAGGCGCAGGAGTACTTCGAGGCCAGCCAGCGCCAGCGTCCCAGCGGCGTGGTGTGTGCCGAACTGGCGCGGCTCTATGCCAACCTGGGCGAGCACAACAAGAGCCAGCTCTACTACCGTCAGAGCGTCGAGTTGCTCGACAAGTCGCTGCCCTCGCTGCCGCAGCCCGCCGAGCTGGAAGCGGCCGGCAAGGACGGCAAGACGCCCTCCTGAGCGGCCCGGCTCCGTGAGCCCTACCGACGGGCAAGACTACAGGGTGCCGCGAGGCACCCTGTTTTTTGGCTCAGCCGTCCAGCTCCGCTTCGCCGGACGATGGCTCAGTCCGGCAGGGCGAAGGATATCACCTGGTCGCTGACCTTGGGCAGCAGGATGGAATTGCCGCCCACGGCGAAGGTGACGTACTGCTTGCCTTCGTAGGTATAGACCGCCGGCATCGAGACGGCGGGGGCATCCACCAGGTGTTTCCACAACACCTCACCGCTCTCCAGATCGATCGCACGCACGCGTGAATCCATCGAGGCGCCGATGAAGATCAGCCCCGAGCGGGTGATCACCGGCGCGCCAATGGTGACCGACCCCCATGACTCGGGCATGTAGAAGCCGTGCTTCTGCACCTGGCCGAACGGCTCGTTCCACAGCCGCTCACCGGTATTGAGGTCGTAGGCGGCAAGGGTGCCGTAGGGCGGTTTCCAGCACGGCATGCCGGCCCAGTTGAGGAACGTTTCGAGCTGGAAGCCGTAGGCCGTGTCGCCCTGGGCGTAGTAGCCACCGGTCTCGCCCGACTGCTCCAGCTGTTGGTATTCGTCGCGCGGGATGAGGCGATAGATCTGCACCACGCTGTTGGAATTGATCACGAACACGCCCTTTTCCGGGTCGACGGCGCCGCCGCCCCACTGCGAGCCCCCAGTGGTGGGCGGATAGGTGAGCGTGCCCTCGACGCTCGGTGGCGTGAAGCGGCCTTCGTAACGCAGGCCCTCTGCCTTGCGGCTGCACTCGCCCAGGCCCACGATGTCGGCGAGCCGGGAGATGCCCGGCCACTCGTCCGGCACCACCGGTTCAGGCACGTCGACGAACGGCTGGGTCGGGGAGGCTTGTTCGCCCTCGGCGTCCGAGGCCGGCACCTCGCGCTCCTCGATCGGATACACGGGCTCGCCCGTTTCCCGGTTCAGCACGAAGAGGAAGCCCTGCTTGGATGGCTGCACCAGGGCGGGAACGGTCTCGCCATCCTTCACGATGTCGACCAGCGTGGGCGGTGCGACGGTATCGTAGTCCCAGATGTCGTGATGCACGAGCTGCCGGCTCCACACCACCTCGCCGGTCTCGGTGTCCAGCGCCGTCACCGAGGTGGCCAGTGGCAGCTCCTCGGTACGCTCGCCGCCGTAGTAGTTGGGGCTCGGCGAACTGATCGGGATGTAGAGAAGCCCGGTTTCGGGGTCCAGCGACATCGACGCCCAGACATTGGCCGTGCCGGTCCGATCGACCACTTCTTCGGGCAGCGCATGGAAGGTCCACTTGCGCTCGCCGGTACGCGCGTCGAGCGCGAAGACCGTACCCGGCGGCGCGACGGAATCTTCCCAATCCTTGCCGGCCCAGCCGAGGAACAGCGTGTCGTTGTACACCGTGGGCGGCTGGAACAGCGACAGCGGCCATTTGTCGTTGACGGTGTTCCACTGGTTGACGTCGACCATGCCGTTGTCGCCGAAGTCGGCGCAGGGTTCCCCCGTATCGGCATCGACGCCATAGAGCTTGGCGTCCATGGTGCCGATGTAGACCCTCTTCTGGCAGGCTTCTCCCGCCTGCGCTTCGTCGGCCTCCCAGTAGGCCACGCCGCGCCCCTTCATGTTGGGTTGGGTCAGGGCCTCCAGGGGGGCCTCGGGATCGAAAATCCACTTCTCTTCGCCGCTGCCCGGATCCAGGGCGATGATGCGATAGAAGGGCGTGCCCAGATAGAGCGTGTCGTTGACGAACAGGGGGGTTGCCGACCATACCGACATGGGCACGTCGTCGCTGCCATCCGCGACGTCGCCGGTATGGTACTCCCAGGCCTGTTCGAGTTCGCCGACGTTTTCCGGCGTGATCTGGTCGGCGGGCGAGTACTTCTGGGCGCGCAGGTCGCCATTGAAGGTCGCCCAGCTGTCCGACGACTCCATCCAGGCGTCCGGGCCCTGGCGCGGCGGCTCGGGCTGGCCGTCGCCGCTGGGCGGCTGCCCGGCAGGCCCCGTCTCGACACGGCCACCGGGGCCGGTCGGCGTGACCGAGGAATCTTCGCTGTCGTCCGCGTCCCGGTCCGCTTGCGCTTCGTCGTCGCTGGCGTCCTGTTCGGACTCTTCGTCCTGGGTCTCGGTGATGCCCTGTGGCTGGCCGCCTTCCTCGTCGGAAGAGATTTCCTCCTGCGCCTGTGCGTAGCCGAGGGAGCCCGACAGTAGCAGCGAGGCGAAAATGGCGATGAGGTCTTGGCGTTTCATGAAGCGGCCTCCTGGCGTGGCGTCATGTGGCGGTCGTGCTTGCCCGTGGCGGGGTCGGCAATCACATGGATGAGCCAGGCCACCAGCCCGACCCCCATGCAGCCGAGCAGCCACTCGGCCTGCAGCAGATAGGCCGCCAGGCCCGTGCCCAGCAGGTCGAGCAACAGCAGGAAAGTGAGCAACCCACCCAGCCAGCGCGGCATGCCGCGTGCCAGAGCCAGCAGCAGCGAGCCGACCAGCATCAGGGCGGTGGAGACCAGCACCAGGTAGGTGCCCGGGGTGTAGGCAATGCCGTTGCCTTCATTGAACGTGGCGACTGCCGCGAGGACCAGCGAAATGGCCGAAATCGCGAGCAGCAGCCAGGCGCCGTAGGCGGTGCCTTGCGCTTTGCTTGTCATGGAAGTCCCATCCCTTGAACGCCTTCGAAGCATGGTTGGCCGCACTGCCGGAGCGTGAGACCGCGCTTCGCCAGAGCCCAGGGACAGTATAGGCACGATACGAGATTCTTCATGCCGGCGTGGGCTCGCTTCCAGGGGCCGAGACGGCAACGCCTCCCACCCTGGAGTGGGAGGCGCATCAGGATGCGAGAGCGGTCATGGGCGCGTGGGCTCAATCCCGTTCGTCGTAGTCGCCCTGAGGGGGTGGGTCGGACTTGGCGCGCGGGTCGTTCTCGCTTTCGCGGCTGCTCTCGCCGGAGCGGGGCTGGCCGCCTGGGCGTCCGTCGATATCGAAGTTCTGCTGCATGAGGCGCACGTTGGCCGGCGGCGCCTCGGCTTCCTTGCCCACGCCGAAGTAGAGCGTGGTGTGGGGGAAGGGGATCTCGATGCCCTTGGCGTCGAAGTGCAGCTTGACCAGGCGGTTGTAGGCGCGGCCGACGCCCCATTGAGTGCCCGGGGTGGTCTTGATGCGCACGCGGATGTTCACCGAGCTGTCGGCCAGCGCGACGACGCCGGCCACTTCCAGCGGTGCGAGGATATTCATCTTGTGGTCGTCGTCGGCGGCCAGCTCGTCGAAGGCCTCGCGCAGGGCGACGATCGCCTCGTCGATGCTCTCGCGATAGGCAATGCCGTACTCGCCGACGTGATAGCCGAACTCGCGCATGAAGTTGGAGACGGTATCGACGCTGGAGAAGGGCACGATGTGGTAGGTGCCGAAGAGATCGCGGATGCCCACCGAGCGGATGCTGAGCCGCTCGGCGGTGCCGGTGATACCGCCCACCGAGACCACGTCGCCGGTGTTCATGGCGTTTTCCACCTGGATGAAGACACCGGTAATGATGTCCTGCACCAGCTTCTGGGAGCCGAAACCGATTGCCAGGCCCAGCACACCGGCACCGGCGATCAGTGGTCCGATATTGATGCCGATCTCGGACAGCACGATCATCACGGTCATGGTGATCAGGGCAATGGCGAGTGCGTTACGGAACAGGCTCAGCAGGGTCTTGGCGCGGGCATCCGGTTCACCGGTACCGGTTTCCGGATTGAGCTTGTGCTCGATCACGCTGGCCAGCGCCAGCCATACGGCAATGGCGACCAGCAGGATCACGGCCACGCTGACCAACGTGCCGATCAGTCCACGGCCGGGTTCGGAGGCGTACCAGGCGGCCAGGTCGAAGGCGCCCCAGGCGTTGAGCACCAGCATCACCACCGCGACGAGGATCACGGTGCGGATCACCCGCAGCGCGTTGGGTATGTAGCTGTTGAGCCGCGGCTCGAGCTGCGGCAACTTGCGGCGCAGATCGTCGGAGAGCCGGATGCGCCGGCCGATGATTTGTGTCAGCAAGCTCGACAGCAGCATGCCGACCACCACCACGACCACGGTCTTGAGCGTGGCGAAGAGCACGAACGGCAGGGCGTCCACCGGACGCGTCAGGGTCAGTACCAGCACCATCAGGAAGTAGGCCAGGGCGAACAGGTGCCAGGTGCGCGCGAACAGCTGCAGCGAGATCCGGGTGGCGGTGAAGTCGGAACGTGCCGCCATGGCATTGAGCTCATCGCGAATGCGGGTGCGATTCTTGAGCACCACCGCCACGGCATAGAAGAAGGCGCCGAACATGATCAGCGCGCCGATACCCTGGCCCAGCGTGGGCGCCAGATAGACGCTGACCAGCGGCACCACCACCAGCAGGCCGTAGCCCACCAGGCCGACCAGTCGCGCCAGCCAGCGATTCCAGTAGGAGGCCTCGCTGGCCGAGATGGGCAACAGCCTGAGCCCCTCGTAGCGCGACGAGAACAGCATGCGCAGAGCCGCCTTGATCAGCTCGATGATCAAGAAGGCATTGAGAAACAGCGAGGCGCGGGTCGACAGCTCGCCGCTTTCGCCGATGGCGAAGGTGGCGATCAGGTTGCCGCCCACGTAGGCCAGTGCCACTACCAGCGCGTCGGTCAGCGCCGCGGCGGCGACACACAGCACCAGGCGGATGGTCGGATTGAGCCCGCTTTCCTGCCGCGACCACTGGCTCAGCCGCGTGAAGAGCGGCCGTGACAGATGGCGAAACCCCATGAACAGGAGGAAGGTGGCGAGGATCACCAGCCCCAGGTTGGTCAGCGCGGTAATGAAGTCGCCCCAGTTCAGGGCAGTGGCATCGGCGCTGAACAATCCCGCCACGATGTCGAACAGGTTGCGTACCTCGCCGCCGACATCACTGACGACGCGGCTGGAAATTTCCGCCAGCCGCCTGGGCAGCGATATCGCCTCCTCTACCTGGCCCGTCTCGTCGGCCAGTTCTGGGTCGGCGGCCTGGCGGCGCAGGTGATCGATCAGTTGCTGCCGCGTCTGCTCGTTCTCGAGCAGCTCGGCAAGGGCTTCCGGGGCGGGAACGGCATCGTCGGCAGGCTGGGCCTGGGCCGGTGCGGCGACCAGCAGGGCGAGTATCAGCCAGCCGAACAGCCAGGGGACAAACCGGTGTGCTATCACGCGTGACCTCCATCTCGGGCGTGTCGGGCGGGGAACGATATGTATTTCGGCCCGCTAATGATAGGGCGTTAGGGCTCGGGGGACGAATGAGCGATTATTAGTTGTGCAGACATTGTACATAACTATCCTTTTGTGTCATATTTGCCTTGTGTCCTTCCCCAGGACGCGATTCCCTGAACGAAGCCCTATATTGGCCATCCGCCCTCCGGATGGCTTCTTTTTTTGTTCGCATGCTTCGACTCGGCTAGCATCGGCCCTTGGCGATAGCGAGGGAGCCGAATGAACGCGAGCATGGGGCTACTGCTGATGATGGCAGCGGGAGGGGCGCTGGGGGGCATGGCGCGACTGGCAGTCTCCAATCTGCTCGCGAGGCGGCTGGGGAGGGCCTTTCCCTGGGGCACGCTGGCTGTCAATCTCAGCGGAGCGCTGCTGGCGGGCGGGCTGGCCGGCTGGTTCGGCATGTCCCATGAGGGGGGCATGCCGGGCGGTTGGTTGCTGCTGGTGGTGGGGCTGCTGGGCGGCTATACCACCGTCTCCTCGCTGAGCCTGCAGAGCTTGGCCCTGTGGCAGAGCGGACGCCGAGGTACGGCACTCGCCAACGTAGCGGCAACGGTGGTCGCCGGGCTGGCGCTGGCCGCCCTGGGCTGGTGGCTGACGGGGAGGCTGGCATGAGCGGCTGGCGCGACTACGCGGCGGTCGGAGTCGGCAGTGCCCTGGGTACGGTCATGCGCTATCTGGTGTCGCTGGCCATGCTGGCGGCACTGGGACCGGCCTTTCCCTGGGGCACGCTGGTCGTCAACCTGCTGGGCTCCTGGCTGATCGCCGCTCTTGCTGCCCATGTCGCCTGCCGGGGCGGCGGCAGGATGGCCCGCTGGCAGCCCTTCCTGGCGGTCGGCTTCTGCGGTGGCTTCACGACATTCTCGCTGTTCAGCCTGGAAACGCTCCACCTGCTCGAAAACGGCCGGCCCGGCCTGGCGCTGCTCTACGCCTTGCTCGGCGTCCCGCTGTGGCTGGCGGCGGCCTGGCTGGGCGACCGCTTCGTGCGGGCACGCCATGGCTGACGTGCCCGCCGCGCTTGATGCCTTCAGCGCTTGGCCTTTTCCGTCGCCTTTCTCTTCGCTTTGCTGGCCGTGGCCGGGGCGCTGGTGTCGGGGCGGAAATGCTCGCGCACCAGTGCCAGCAGCCCCTGGGTCGAGGCGTCGAAGTCCTGGCTGTGTTCGTCGATGCGTTCGCTGATCTCGCCGGCGATGCGTTTGCCCAACTGCACGCCCCACTGATCGAACGAGTTGATGTTCCAGATCACCCCTTGCACGAACACCTTGTGCTCGTAGAGCGCGATCAGCGCCCCCAGGTTTTTCGGTGTCAGCTCGTCGAGCAGCAGCACGCTGGAGGGACGGTTGCCGGGGCAGCTGTAGGGGTCGAGCCGGCTGCCACTCTGGCTGCCTTCCATGAAGGCGTTGGCCTGGGCCAGCATGTTGGTGAGCAGCGCGAAATGGTGATCCTCCATCCCCGGTTCGGGCTTCAGCGAGGCGATGAAGTCGATGGGCACGTAGCGGGTGCCCTGGTGCAGCAGTTGGAAGAAGGCATGCTGGCCGTTGGAGCCGGTCTGCCCCCAGACGATGGGGCCGGTCTTGTAGTCGACGGGGTGGCCGAAGATGTCCACCGACTTGCCGTTGGATTCCATGTCGAGCTGCTGCAGGAACGAAGGCAACTGATGCAGCGCCTGGTCGTAGGGCACGATGGCCTGGGTCTCGGCGCCGACGAAGTTGATGTACCAGATGCCGATCAGTGCCATCAGCACCGGCATGTTCTCGCGGAAGGGGGCGGCCAGGAAGTGCTGGTCCATCTCGTAGGCGCCCTCGAGCATCTCCATGAAGCCGTCGAAGCCGATGGAGAGGGCGATGGGCAGGCCGATGGAAGACCACATCGAGTAGCGCCCGCCGACCCAGGCCCAGAACTCGAAGACGTTCTCCTCGCGGATACCGAACTCCATGGCCGCCTGCCGGTTGGTGGAGGCGGCGATGAAATGGGCGCCGACGTCGGCATCTTCGCCGGCGTTGTCGAGGAACCAGCGGCGCGCGGTCTTGGCGTTGAGCAGCGTCTCCTGGGTGGAGAAGGTCTTGGTCGAGACGATGAACAGGGTGGTGGCCGGATCGAGCCGCTTGAGCACCTTCTGGATATGGGCGCCGTCGACGTTGGAGACGAAGTGGAAGTTGAGCTCGGGGTGACGGTACTTGAGCAGCGCCCGGCTGGCCATGTTGGGGCCGAGGTCCGAGCCGCCGATGCCGATATTGACCACGTCCTTGATGCGCTCGCCGCTGTAGCCCTTCCATTCGCCGCTGCGCACGGCCTCGGAAAACGCCTTGATCTGTTCGCGGGTGCGCTGGATCTCGGGCATCACGTCCTGGCCGTCGACCATCAGCGGTCCCTCGCCCTGGTTGCGCAGGGCGGTATGCAGCACCGGACGGTCCTCGGTAACGTTGATGATGTCGCCGGAGAACATCTGGGCGCGGCGCTGCACCAGCGCCGAGTGGTCGGCCAGCTCGATCAGCTTGTCGAGCACGGCGCCCGAGATGGCGTGCTTGGAGTAATCGAGGAACAAGCCGCCGACGCGCAGGCTCATCTTCTCGAAGCGCTGCGGGTCGGCGGTGAAGTAGTCGCGAATACGGTCGTCGGCGGTCTGCTCGTGCAGGCGCTTCAGGGCCTGCCAGGTGACGCTGCGGGTAAGCTGGAACATGGTTTCCTCACAAGTTCGCGGGCCTGGCCCGCCTCTCTCATTGTTCTGGGTTACGGGTTTGTTCTGGTTTACGGGGCTTGTTCGGGGTTGCGAGAAGCTACCCAGGCCTCGGCATCGGGAATGGACATCTCATAAGATTGGCCGAGCCACGGCGAGCTGACCATGAAGTCGGCGCTGGCGGCATTGCAGGCCACCGGTACGTTCCACAGCGCGGCCAGGCGCAGCAGCGCCTTGACGTCGGGGTCGTGAGGCTGGGGGGCAAAGGGGTCCCAGAAGAAGATCAGCAGGTCGAGGCGCTGTTCGGCGATGCGTGCGCCGATCTGCTGGTCGCCGCCCAGCGGCCCGCTCATCAGTCCCTCCACCTCGAGCCCGAGGCTGGCCGAGAGGCGCCCGGCGGTGGTGCCCGTTCCCACCAATTCGTGCTCGATCAGGGTGTCGCGCCAGCGTTCCGCCCATTCCAGCAGCTCACCCTTCTTGCCGTCGTGAGCGATCAGTGCGATGCGCTTGCGTGCCGGCAGGGTGCGTCGCACGCTGCGCCGGGGGCGGTTGTCGGTCATGGTTGGCCTACCTCGAGAATCTTCAGGGTGTTGGTTCCGCCGTGGGCGTTCATGTGGTCGCCCCGGGTCAGGATGACATGATCGCCGGGCTCGGCAATCCCCTTCTCCACCAGCAGCGCCAGCGCGCGGTCGTTGAGCTCGCCGGCGGCCATCGCGGTGGTGTCGAAGGGCAGCGAGACCACGCCGCGGTAGAGCGCCATGCGCCGCTGGGCGATGGGGCTGTGGGCCAGCCCGACGATGGGCAGCCCCGAGCGGATGCGCGAGGCGATCAGCGGGGTGTAGCCGGTCGAGGTCATGCAGGCGATGGCGGCCACCCCGGTGAGGTGGTTGGCGGCGTACATGGCCGACAGCGCGATGGTCTCGTCGATGCGCGAGAAGCCCTCGTGGATGCGGTGGCCCGACTCCTGGGCGATGCGCTCGCGCTCGGCGCCGAGGCACACCCGGCGCATCGCTTCCAGCGTCTCCACCGGGTAGTCGCCGGCGGCGGTCTCGGCCGAGAGCATCACCGCGTCGGTGCCGTCGAGCACGGCGTTGGCGACGTCGAACACCTCGGCGCGGGTGGGCAGCGGCGAGCCGATCATCGACTCCATCATCTGCGTCGCGGTGATCACCGCGCGGTTGAGCGTGCGGGCGCGCTTGATGATGCGCTTCTGCATGCCGATCAGCTTCTCGTCGCCGATCTCCACGCCGAGGTCGCCGCGCGCCACCATCACCGCCTCGGAGGCCTCGATGATGCCGTCGAGGGTGGCGTCGTCGGCCACCGCCTCGGCGCGCTCGAGCTTGGCCACCAGGCCGATCTCGCGGCCGGCGTCGCCGAGCAGGCGACGCGCCTCAAACATGTCCTCGGCGTGGCGCGGGAAGGAGACGGCGAGGTAGTCCACGCCGATCTCGATGGCGGTCTGCAGGTCGGCCTTGTCCTTGTCGGTGAGCGCCGGGGCCGAGAGCCCGCCGCCCTGCTTGTTGATGCCCTTGTTGTTGGAGAGCTTGCCGCCGGTGACCACGGTGGTGTGGACCTGTTGGCCCTCGACCCGGGTGACGTCGAGCACCAAGCGGCCATCGTCGAGCAGCAGGCGGTCGCCGGCGGTGACGTCGTCGGCCAGCTGGGTGTACTCGCAGCCGACGCGGCTGGCGTCGCCGGCCTCGGTGTCCATGGCCATGTCGAGGACGAAGGGTTGGCCCTCGGCGAGCACCACCGCGCCCTCCTTGAAGCGGGCGATGCGGATCTTGGGCCCCTGCAGGTCACCCAGGGCGGCGACGCTGCGCCCCAGGCGGTCGGCGATCTCGCGCACGGCGATCAGCCGGCGGCGGTGGTCGGCGGCGCTGCCGTGGGAGAAGTTGAGGCGCACCACGTCGACGCCGGTGCGGATCATCGCCTCCAGCACGCCCTCGCGATCGCTGGCCGGGCCCAGGGTGGCGACGATCTTGGTGCGGCGGATGGGGGTGTGCGGCGATGGCTTCGGCATGGCGAGGCGCCTCCTGAAGGAAGGGGATGTCGTTAGACTACAACAATAGCGGTTATGCGGTAAGTTTACTACATTCTGTCGTGATAAGAGATTTCCTCCCTCCGGCTTGCCTGGCTTGGTGATTTCGCTAGGCTGCAAAAGGAATCTCCGATCGGGATCGGTTCCGGTGTATCGATTCATCTAACCCGTTATGTTGTAAAGTTACCAAAAAAATCTTGAGTCCTTGACAGGTTTGCGTCACATTGAGGGACATACTGACAGGAGCCGCAGGCTACCCAGCCGGCATCACCGATGCCCGATCTCTGCCCATCGGCTCTATATCCCTACCCTGAAAGCTACAGAGACGCTCTGGAGGAGAGAGGACATGACGCTCAAGATTGCCATCAACGGCTTCGGTCGCATCGGTCGTAACGTGCTGCGTGCTCTGTACGAGAATGGCTACCGCAATCGAGTGGAGGTGGTGGCCATCAACGACCTGGGCGACCCCGCCCTCAACGCCCACCTGTTGCGCCACGATACCGTGCATGGCCACTTTCCGTTCAAGGTGGAGCACGACGAGGAGAGCATGAGCGTGGATGGTGACCGCATCGCCATCCTCTCCCAGCGCGATCCGGCCGCGCTGCCGTGGCAGACGCTGGGCGTCGACCTGGTGATGGAGTGCACCGGCCTGTTCACCAAGCGCGAGGCGGCTGCCAAGCATCTCGCAGCGGGAGCGAAGCGCGTGCTGATCTCCGCGCCGAGCCCGGACGCCGACGCCACCGTGGTCTATGGCGTCAACGAGCACGTGCTCAAGCCCGAGCACAAGGTGGTCTCCAACGCCTCCTGCACCACCAACTGTCTGGCGCCGGTGGCCAAGGCGCTCAGCGACACGGTGGGTATCGAGAACGGACTGATGACCACGGTGCACGCCTACACCAACGACCAGAACCTGTCGGACGTCTACCACAGCGACCCCTACCGGGCGCGTAGCGCGACCCACTCCATGATTCCGACCAAGACCGGTGCCGCCGCCGCGGTCGGCCTGGTGCTGCCGGAACTGGCCGGCAAGTTCGACGGCCTGGCGGTGCGCGTGCCGGTGATCAACGTCTCGCTGGTGGATCTGGTCTTCACCGCCAGCCGCGATACCACCAAGGAAGAGATCAACGCCATCCTGGCCAAGGCTGCCGACGCCTCACCGGTACTGGCAGTGAATGCCCAGCCGCTGGTGTCGATCGATTTCAACCACGACGCCAACTCCTCCACCTTCGACGCCAACCATACCCGGGTGAACGGTCGCCTGGTGAAGGTGATGGCCTGGTACGACAACGAGTGGGGCTTCTCCAACCGCATGCTCGATACCGCCCTGGCCATGCAGGCCGCCAGCGACGCCAAGCGCGAAGCGGCCTGATACGAGCGAGTCCCCAGTGGCAGGAACGCAAACCGGAGCGCCGAGGCGCTCCGGTTTTCTGTTGTCCAAGCAAGAAAGCGGCGACAAAAAATCCCCGCCGAAGCAGGGTGAAGAGACGTCATGGCCAAGCATCGCTGATGGAGCGGCTACCGGCTCATTGCTTGGCAATCCATTCGTGGGCCGGGTCGTTGTGGAACTTCCATTTGCGCTTGGGACCCGCCATCACGTTCAGGTAATAGAGCTCGTAGCCGTGAGGAGCACCCACGGGATGGTAGCCACGCGGCACCATCACGCAGCAGCCATCCTCCACCGCCATGGTTTCGTCCAGGCTTCGGTCGTCGGTATAGACGCGCTGAAAGGCGAAACCCTGGGGGGGATCGATACGGTGGTAGTAGGTCTCCTCCAGAAATGACTCCTGCGGCAGATTATCCTCATCGTGCTTGTGCGGCGGGTAGCTGGACCAATTACCGGCGGGGGTGTAGACCTCCACCACCAGCAGACTGTCCGCCGGCTCGGTTTCCGGCAGAATGTCCTGGATATGGCGCGTGTTGGTGCCGCTTCCGCGCGTGCTGCGCTTGATCCGTCCCGGGTCGATCAGGCGTGGCTCGTGGTTGCCATGGCCGGGCGCGCTGCAAACCGCCAGCTCGAGGTCGGTGACGGCCTCGACGCTGTAGCTCACCCCGTCGGGAAGATAGACGGCAAGGGGCGGGCGCTTCTCGAAGACATCCATGCGTTCGCCGATGTTCTCCCAGCGGTGCTCGCCGCTGCTGACGGTGGCGCGGCCGGAGAGCAGCACCAGGCAGTGCTCGCGGTCTTCGGTGCTGGCCTCGATTCGCTGCCCGGGAACGAGCCGGTGCACGCGAAAGCCGACGTATTCCCAGCCGGCGGATTCGGGGGTGACTTCCAGCACGGTGCCCTGGGCATCGGGTGGCTGTGGACGTACCAGTAGCGTTGCCATGATCCCTCCTGTCGCGATCAGTGAATGGAGTCCAGCGCGATACGACGTCCTTCGCGCAGCGAGCGTTCGGCGGCCTCGGCCAGGCGCAGCGCCTCGAGGCCATCCCGGGCACCGGCCAGCGGGGCACGCCGCTCCCGCCAGGCGTTCACGAAGTCGTCGATTTCTCGACGGTAGGCTTCGGCATAGCGCTCCAGGAAGAACCACTTGGGCTTCTCTTCCACCTGGCCGGGCTCGCCGGTAAAACGCAGCCGTGTCTCGCTCTCGTTCTGGGCTTGCAGCATGCCGGCACTGCCGAACGCCTCGATGCGCTGGTCGTAGCCGTAGCAGGCGCGGCGCGAGTTGCCGATATGGCAGAGGCGCCCACTGCCGGTGGTCAGGGTGACCATGGCGGTGTCGATGTCGCCGGCCTCGCCGATGGCGGGGTCGATCAGGCAGCTGCCCTCGGCGTGGACGTGGGCGATCGGTTCGTCGAGCAGCCAGCGGGCCATGTCGAAGTCGTGGATCATCATGTCGCGGAACAGACCGCCCGAGGCGCCGATATACTCGGCGGGCGGCGGCGCCGGGTCGCGGCTGATGATGGTCAGCATCTCGAGGCTGCCGATCCGGCCCTCGCTCACTGCCCGCTTCAGGGCGACGAATTGCGGATCGTGCCGACGGTTGAACCCCAGGGCGCAGGTGACCGGATGCGCCTGCAGCACCTGGAGCGCCTCTCGAGTGCGCGCCAGGTCGAGAGCGATGGGCTTTTCGCAGAGTATCGCCTTGCCGGCGCGCGCGGCGCGCTCCAGGTAGTCGGCATGGGTGGGCGTGCTGGAGGCGATCAGCACGGCATCGATATCCGGGGTCTCGAATACCGCATCTGCGCTCAGCACACGGCAGCCGTAGGTCGAGGCCAACGCCTCGGCGGCCTCGCTGTGGTAATCGGCCACGGCGGCGAGCGTCACATCGGGGTGTCGGTCGATGGCTTGGGCATGGACCTTGCCAATGCGTCCGGCGCCGATCAGGGCGAGCTTCATGAAGGATTCCTCTCTCTCGTTCGGCAATGGCCGCGATGACTTCAGGCGCGCTCGATGTCGCTGTCGCTCGCGGAGCGGTCTCGGGCCTTTTCCTGACGAACCCCCAGGGCGATCGCCAGGGTCTGGGTCAGGCACAGTGAGGCCGCCAGCCCGCGAAAACTCTTCACCTCGGCCTCGTGGACGATCAGAGCGACATCGGCAATCCGCGCCAGCGGGCTCAAGCTCGAGTCGGTGATCACCACCAGGGGAATGCCGCGCTGTCGCGCCTCGTCGGCCGCCTGCCGGCTCTCTTCGGCGTAGGGCGAAAAGCTCACCACCAGCAGGGCATCGCGCGCGCCGATGGCCTTGACCTGCTCACCCTGCATGCCGCCCAGGCCGTTGATCAAGAAGGCCCGCTTCTCGATGTGGTGGAACGCATAGGCGGCATAGCTCGCCACCACGAAGCTTCGGCGCGTGCCAAGCACGTGCACGATCTCGGCCTGCTCGAGCAGATCGAGAGCGTGCTCCAGGTTCTGCGGGTCGATACGCGCCGGCAACTGGTCGAGCACGTCACGGTTCGCCTCGGCGAATTCCCACAGCAGTTGGGTGCTGTCGGGCGTCTCTCCCGTGGCGCTGCGAACGGCGCGAATGCGCTCGGTGTAGTTGGGCAGCTCGTCCACCAGGCGTGAGCGGAACAGCTGCTGCATCTCCGAGAATCCCTTGAAGCCAAACGAATTGGCGAAACGGATCAGGGTGGAGGGAGTGACGCCCGCCTGCTCGGCCAGCCTGGCGACGGTGGCGAAGGCCACCTCCTGGGGGTGGTCGAGCAGGAAGCGAGCCGTCTGCTGCAGACGGCGACTCAGGGAGGCGTACTCCTCCGTGACGCGTGCCTCCAGCTCGTTGAAATCCTGCGGTGTCTGATTCATGTGGTGGCCTGCCTCGCCCGGTCGCATTACGGCTCTGTGTCGAGTCGCTGATCGCAGTCTAGTATCTTGGAATAAATATTCCATTTATACCAAAGTATAGAATAAATGATTTGTTAAATTTCAAGAATGGAATCTATATTTCATACGCCGCATCGCTACCGATAGGCAAACGACAACAAGAGGAAACAACCCATGGCACGTCTCATTCACAGGCTGCTCGCCTCGACAATGGCAGCGGCTCTCATGGCAGGGTCGGCCCAGGCTCAGGACAGTTCCCGCTTCATCATGGTGACCCACGGCGTTCCCTCCGACCCGTTCTGGTCCGTGGTCAAGAACGGCGCCGAAGATGCCGCCGAGCAGGTCGGCGCGACGCTGGAGTACCGGGCGCCCTCCACCTTCGACATGGCCCAGATGCAGCAGCTCATCGATGCCGCCGTCGCGTCGGGCCCGGATGGCCTGATCGTCTCCTTTACCGATGAGGACGCCCTGGGCGGTGTCGTCCAGAAGGCCGCCGACAACAACATTCCGGTGATCACCATCAATTCCGGTGGGGACGTGGCGAGCCAGTACGGCACCCGGCTGCATATCGGGCAGAGCGAATACGAGGCGGGCAAGCAGGCCGCCGAACGCATGCGGGAGATGGGCGCGGAGAAGGGGCTTTGCGTCAACCACGAGCAGGGCAACCAGGGGCTCGACCGCCGCTGTGACGGGTTCAGCGAAGGCTTCGACGGCAACGCCGAGCAGTTGGCCACCTCCCACGACCCTGTCGAGATCCGTAACGCCATCGTGGCCTATCTCAACCAGCACGACGATATCGACGCCATCCTGACCCTGGGGACGCTGGCCGCCGAGCCGCTGGTCCGTGCCATGCGCGAACACGGGGCCACGGACATGTTCACCCTGGGCACGTTCGATCTCTCTCCCAGCACGCTCGAGGCGCTGGAGCAGGGCGAGCTGGACTTTGCCATCGACCAGCAGCAGTACCTGCAAGGCTATCTGCCGGTGATCTTCCTCGATCAGTTCGTCAAGAACGGCATGCTGCCGGCCGGGGACGTACCGACGGGTCCGGGCTTCGTGACCCAGCAGAATGCCAGCCAGGTGATCGAGCTGAGCAAGCAGGGAATTCGCTGACCGCAACGTAACCGCAATGGCCCGGCAACGGCCGGGCCGTGGGAGTCGACCATGAAGTCCAACGCATCCCCTCAACCCGCCGACGCGGCGCTGGCACCGCAGGATGAGCGCCTGCGGAGGATCCCGTTCTGGAAGAAGGCGTTGAGCCGCCCCGAGCTTGGCGCGCTGGCCGGTACCATCCTGGTCCTGGTGTTCTTTCTCGTCGTCGCCAGGGGGACCGGCATGTTCACGCCGTCCGGCGTCCTCAACTTCCTCGAGGTGGCAGCACAGTTGGGCATCATCGCCACCGCCGCCGCACTGCTGATGATCGGCGGTGAATTCGATCTCTCCATCGGTTCGATGATCGGGCTGGCCGGCATCCTGATCGCCATCCCCGTGGTGCAATACGGCTGGCCGTTGTGGGCGGCGATTCTGCTGGCCTTCTCCTGTGCGGCGCTGGTGGGCGCCACCAACGGTTACCTGGTCAACCGGACCGGGTTGCCGTCCTTTATCGTCACGCTGGGCTTCCTGTTCATTCTGCGCGGTCTGGCCATCGGCATCAGCCGTCTGCTGACGGGGCGCACCCAGATCGGCGGCATTCACCAGCACGTACCCGGCGACTGGATGGCCGCCCTGTTCTCGGGCGAGGTCGCGACGGGACTGTTCGGCTGGATGGCGGCGCAGGGCTGGATCGCCACCAATTTCGCTGGCAACCCGGTGGTCACCGGCATCCCGATCTCCATCGTCTGGTGGCTGGGCCTGACCGCCGTGGCGACCTGGGTCCTGCTCTGCACCCCCTACGGCAACTGGATCTTCGCCAGCGGTGGCGATGCCAATGCCGCGCGGAACTCCGGCGTTCCAGTGCATCGGGTCAAGATCTCGCTGTTCATGTTCACTGCCTTCTCGGCCACCGTCTTCGCCTGCCTGCAGGTAATGGATACCGGCTCGGCCGATACCATTCGCGGACTGCTCAAGGAGCTCGAGGCGATCATTGCCGTGGTGATCGGTGGTGCGCTGCTCACCGGGGGCTACGGCTCGGCGATCGGCGCGGCCTTGGGGGCGCTCATCTTCGGGCTGGTGCAGATGGGGATCTTCTATACGGGGGTGAACACCGACTGGTTCCAGGTCTTCCTCGGCGCGATGCTGCTGGTGGCCGTGCTGTTCAACAATTTCATGCGCAAGAAGGCGATGGAGGCCAAGTGACATGAGCGAACGTACGCCCACGATCGAGATGCACAACGTCAGCAAGCATTTCGGCAGCGTCATCGCCTTGAGCGAGATTTCGATGAAGGTGCATGCCGGCGAGGTCATGTGCCTGCTCGGCGACAACGGTGCAGGCAAGTCGACGCTGATCAAGACGCTGTCGGGGGTCTACCGGCCCACCGAAGGGGAACTGCTCCTCGAGGGCAAGCCGGTCCGCTTCAAGTCGCCGGCCTACGCCCTGGATGCCGGCATCGCCACCGTCTATCAAGACCTGGCGATGATCCCGCTGATGTCGATCACGCGTAACTTCTTCATGGGCCGCGAACCCACCGTGGGGTGGGGGCCCTTCAAGCGCATCAACTGGAAGCATGCCGACCGAGTCGCCAAGCAGGAGATGGCCAAGATCGGCATCGACGTACGCGACCCCGGCCAGCCGGTAGGCACGCTCTCGGGCGGCGAGCGCCAATGCGTGGCCATCGCCCGGGCAGTCTACTTCGGCGCCAAGGTACTGATCCTCGACGAGCCGACCTCGGCGCTGGGCGTCAAGCAAGCGTCGGTCGTGCTGCGTTACATCGCCAAGGCCCGGGCCGATGGCCTGGCGGTCATCTTCATTACCCACAACGTGCACCATGCCTACCCCGTGGCGGATGCCTTCACCCTGCTCAAGCGTGGCACCAGCCTGGGCACCTTCCGCAAGGAGGCGATAAGCCGCGAAGAGGTGCTCAACATGATGGCGGGCGGGGCCGAGATGGAGAGCCTCGATGCGGAACTCGCCGAGTTCCAGCGCAGCGACCAGGAGGGCAAGGCGAAGCGAGACGGCAACACGGCTTCCCTTCCGGGCGGCCCCCAGCAGGCTTACGCCGCGGGTGACCAATGAGCGTCAAGGAGTGCGCGATGACGACGGATGTGCCGGGGAGAGCGTCGCCCTTCGTATTGGCGGTCTGCGCCGAGATGGTGTTCCGTGAGCTGCCGATGGCGCAGAGGGTGCGGCGAATCGATGCGCTCGGCTTCGAGGTGGAGATCTGGGACTGGACACGCCATGACGTCGACGCGCTCGCCCGCACCGGTGCCACCTTCTCCTCAATGACAGGCTACGTGCGCGGCACGCTGGCCGATGAGCAGGGGGCCGAGGAGATGGTGCGCACGGCACGGGAGTCCCTCGAGGTCGCCAGAAAGCTGGGCATCCCGCGGCTGAACCTGCATGGCACCGGTCTCGACGGGCGTGGCATGCCGGTCGAGCCGGTCTGCGAGACCACCGGGGCCATGTGGCTCAAGGCCCACGATACCCTGAACCGTCTGGCGGACCTGGGCCAGGCTCACGGCGTCACTTTCGTGCTGGAGAACCTGAATACCGCCGTGGATCACCCGGGCGTGCCGTTCGCCAGGGCGAGCGACGTGATGGCGCTGGTGGCCAGCGTCGATCGGCCGGAGGTACGCATGATGCTGGACCTCTACCACGCGCAGATCGGCGAGGGCAATTTGATCGAGCTGGTACGCCGCTGCGCGCCCTACCTCGGCGAAGTGCAGGTTGCCGACGTGCCCGGGCGCTGCGAGCCCGGTACCGGCGAGATCCATTACCCCGCCATCGCCCGGGCGCTACGCGATATCGGCTATCGAGGCTGTGTCGGTTTCGAAGGCTGGGCGTCGGGCGACGACGAGCTCGCCCTGCGCCGTTTCGCGGATGCCTTCACCCTTTGATTCCCTCGCCTCGGGCTCGCCCCGAGGCGAGCGTACGACATGCGACGTGGAGAGACGACATGCATGATTCCCAACACGACGACAGGCCGCTGGACCTGATCTGCCTCGGCCGCGTCGCCGTCGATCTCTATGCACAACAGCTCGGCAGCCGTCTGGAGGACGTCGCCAGTTTCGCCAAGTACCTGGGTGGCAGCTCCGGCAACGTGGCCTACGGCACCGCCCGACTGGGGTTGAGGTCGGCCATGCTCTCGCGGGTGGGCAACGAGCAGATGGGCAACTTCGTGCGCGAGGAGCTCGAGCGCGTGGGGGTCGACACCACGGCGCTGCAGACCGACCCGGAGCGTCATACCGGCCTGGTGCTGCTGGCGCTGAAGGATCGCGAGACGTTTCCCCTGCTGTTCTATCGTCGCGATTGCGCCGACATGGCCATCGACAGCGAAGAGATCGACCCGGCCTTCGTCGGTCGCGCTCGGGCCTTGGCCATCACCGGGACCCATCTCTCCACCGAGGCGACTCGGCGCGCCTGCCGCAAGGCACTGGACGCGGCCGGCGAACACGGCGTCAAGCGCGTACTCGACATCGACTATCGGCCGGTACTGTGGGGCCTGACGAGCCCCGGCGACGGCGAGACGCGTTTCGTCGCCGACGCCGAGGTCACCGCCGACCTTCAGCGCTGGCTACCCGATTTCGACCTCATCGTCGGCACCGAGGAGGAGTTCCACATCGCCGGGGGCTGCACCGATACTCTGACAGCGCTGCATGCGGTGCGCGAGATCAGCGACGCCACCCTGGTCTGCAAGCTGGGTGCGCAGGGCTGCGTGATCTTCGAGGGCGAGATCCCCGATCGCATCGAGCAAGGCCTATTGGTCGAGGGTGTGCCGGTGGAGGTGCTCAACGTGCTGGGGGCCGGCGACGCCTTCATGAGCGGCTTGCTGCGGGGCTGGCTGTACGACGAGGACTGGGCGACCAGCGCCACCTACGCCAATGCCTGCGGCGCTCTGGTGGTGTCGCGCCATGGCTGCGCTCCGGCCATGCCCACCGAGGAGGAGCTGTTCGACTACCTGGCCCGCCGCGACGCGGTGGCGCACCCCGACAAGGACGAGCGCCTCAACCATCTGCATCGCGTCACCACCCGCTCGCCCACCGAGTGGCCGGAAGTGTGCGGACTGGCCTTCGACCATCGTCGTCAACTCACCGATATGGCTCGCGAAGTGCGGGCCGATCCGCAGCGCATTCCGGAACTCAAGCGGCTACTGGTACGTGCTGCGGAGAGCGGGGCTCGGCAGGCCGGGATATCTCAGCCGGCCATCCTGGTCGACGATGTCTTCGGCCAGGATGCGCTCAATGATGCCACCGGCCGCGGCTGGTGGATGGGGCGACCCGTGGAGCTGCCCGGCTCGCGCCCGCTGCGCTTCCAGCATGGCGACGACCTGGGCAGTCGGCTGGATCAATGGCCGCGCGAGCACATCATCAAGTGCCTGGTGTTCTACCATCCGGACGACCCGCTGGCGCTTCGCCTGGACCAGGAAGCCCGCCTGCGCCAGCTCTACCGGGTCGCCTGCGAGAGCGGCCTGGAACTGCTGCTGGAGGTAATCCCGCCGGCTGACATGCCGATGGACGAGAGGACACTGCCGCGTAGCCTGCAGCGCTTCTACCACCTGGGGATACGTCCCGACTGGTGGAAGCTGCCGACGCTCTCGGATGCTGCCTGGCAGGCGGTCGGTCGGGTCATCGACGCACAGGACCCGCACTGCCGGGGCGTGGTGCTGCTGGGGCTGGATGCGCCCATGGAGGAAATGAAGCGCGGCTTCGTGGCCGCGGCTCGACAGCCTCAGTGCAAGGGCTTCACCGTAGGCCGGACGCTGTTTGCCGCCGCCAGCCGCGAGTGGCTGGCGGGGGGCATCAATGACGCTCAACTGATCGAGCGGGTGGCAGCCAATTATGCCGAACTGATCCAGGAGTGGCAGCGCCTGCGCCATGCCGCTCCCCAGCGGGAGGAGGCACTGACATGAGCACCGTACGTCTGACCATGGCCCAGGCCCTGGTTCGCTACCTGGCGGCCCAGCGCATCGAGAGCGAGGGCCAGGAGATGCCTCTGTTCGCCGGTGTCTTCGCCATCTTCGGTCATGGCAACGTGGCCGGTCTCGGCGAAGCGCTCTATCACGTCCGGGATGCGCTGCCGACACTGCGCGCCCACAACGAGCAGACCATGGCCCATGCCGCCATCGCCTTCGCCAAGGCGCATGGGCGACGACGCATGATGGCCGCGACAAGCTCCATCGGGCCGGGGGCGACCAACATGGTCACTGCCGCAGCGCTGGCTCACGCCAACCGGCTGCCGGTGCTGTTGCTGCCCGGCGATACCTTCGCCACTCGCGAGCCCGACCCGGTGCTGCAGCAGGTCGAGCACTTCGGCGACCCGACGATAACGGTCAACGACTGCTTTCGCCCGGTATCGCGCTACTTCGACCGCATCACCCGGCCCGAGCAACTGCTGACCAGCCTGCCCCAGGCGATCGCCACGCTGCTCGACCCCGAACACTGCGGCCCGGCGACCCTGGCGCTGCCCCAGGACGTGCAGACCTTCGCCTACGACTATCCCGAGGCCTTCTTCGCGCCGAGGGTTCATCGCCTTCGTCGCCCCCAGCCGGATCCCCGGGAACTGGAGGCGGCCATCGCCGCTCTGGCCGACGCCGAGCGCCCGCTGATCATCGCCGGGGGCGGGGTGCACTATGCCGACGCCTGCGCGCGACTCGCCGACTTCGCCCAG
Source organism: Billgrantia sp. C5P2 (assembly GCF_051062895.2). Taxonomy (NCBI): domain Bacteria; kingdom Pseudomonadati; phylum Pseudomonadota; class Gammaproteobacteria; order Oceanospirillales; family Halomonadaceae; genus Billgrantia; species Billgrantia sp. C5P2. Next base: position 4,512,516 of record NZ_CM128542.1, on the reverse strand, counting down.
ACTCATGGCGTACCGGTGGCCGAGACCCAGGCCGGCAAGGGGGTTCTGCCCGATGTTCACCCCTGCGCGATGGGCGCCATCGGCGTCACCGGCAGCGAGGCCGCCAATCGCCTGGCCGAGCAGGCCGATGTCATCCTGGCCGTGGGCACGCGGCTCCAGGACTTCACGACGGGATCGCGCGCGCTGTTCGAGCGCGACGACCTGACCCTGGTGGCCCTGAACGTGGGTCGCTTCGATAGCCTCAAGCACCGCGCTGTGCCGTTGACCGGCGATGCCCTCGATGGTCTGACGGCACTCGACATTGGGCTCGCCGAATGGCGCGCCAGCGACGGCTGGCGCGAGCGGGCAGGCAGCCTCAAGCGGGCATGGGCAGAAGTAGTGGCGCGGGTCACCGCCGACGATGGCCGCGACCTGCCCACCGACGCCCAGGTGATCGGTGCCGTCAATCGCCAGGCCGGCGAGGATGGCACGGTGGTGTGCGCCGCCGGCGGGCTGCCCGGTGAGCTGCACAAGCTGTGGCAGTGCGCTGGCCCCGGCAGCTATCACGTGGAGTACGGCTACTCCTGCATGGGATACGAGATCGCCGGTGGCCTGGGGGTCAAGATGGCCCGGCCCGAGCGCGAGGTGTTCGTCATGGTAGGCGACGGCAGCTACCTGATGCACAACTCGGAGCTCGCCACCTCGGTCATGCTGGGTCACAAGCTGGTCGTGGTGGTGCTCGACAATCGCGGCTTCGGCTGCATCAACCGCCTGCAGCAGGCCACCGGCGGTGCCGGCTTCAACAACCTGCTGGCGGACTGTCGCTCAGTGCCGGAAGGGGCACCCAAGACCGATTTCGCCGCCCATGCCCGCGCGCTGGGTTGCCGGGCCGAGAGCGTGCGCGGCATCGCCGGGCTGGAACAGGCCCTGGTACGGGCCCGCCAGGCCAGCGGCACCTATGTCATCGCTCTCGACACCGATCCGCTGCCCAGCACCGAGGAGGGCGGTGCCTGGTGGGACGTGGCGGTTCCCGAGGTCTCCGAGCGCGAGCAAGTCCGCCAGGCGTATGCGGGATACTGCGAGGCCAAGCAGCGCCAGCAGCGTTGATTCCATTCGATAAAGAACATGGCGGATGGCGCCGTCCGCTTCGCCAAGGAGCATGCCGATGAGCAGTGTACGCTTGGGGATCAATCCCCTCACCTGGACCAACGACGACCTGCCGAGCCTCGGCGCCGACACGCCGCTGGAGGTTTGCCTCGAGGAGGGGCGCGAGGCCGGCTTCGCCGGTTTCGAGCTCGGCAACAAGTTTCCGCGCACGCCCGGGGCACTTTCCGAGGTGCTGGATCGCTTCGATCTGGCGCTGGTTTCCGGCTGGTATTCCGCCCGATTGCTCGAGCGCAGCCCCGAGGAGGAGGTCGAAGCCGTTCAGGATCATCTCGAGCTGCTCAAGCAGTGTGGCGCCAAGGTGATGGTGTTCTGCGAGGTGAGTCGCTGTGTCCACGGCAACCGGGGAGTGCCTCTATCGCAGCGGCCGCATTTGGACGATGCCGACTGGCAGCGTCTCACCGAAGGATTGAACGTGGTCGGCGACTACCTCAGAGAGCAAGGCATTCAGCTGGTCTACCACCATCATCTGGGCACCGTGGTGGAGAGCCAGCAGGACGTCGAGCGCATGCTCGACAATACCCGTGACTGCGTGGGCCTGCTGCTCGACCTGGGCCACCTGCGTGGCGCCGGCGGCGACCCTCTCGCCATCACCCAGCGCTACGCTTCGCGGATCAGGCACGTGCACTGCAAGGACGTGCGCTATCCGGTCCTGGAGGAGCTGCGCAATCGCGACAAGAGCTTCCTCGATGCTGTCCTCGACGGCCTGTTCACCGTGCCGGGCGATGGCGACGTCGACTTCCTGCCCACCCTGACCCTCCTGCGCGAGACCGGCTACCGCGGCTGGCTGGTGGTGGAGGCCGAACAGGACCCAGAGATCGCGCATCCACTCACCTATGCCCGCATGGGGTATCGCAATCTGCGCGCCCTGGCCGAGCAGGCCGGGTTCCGGATCGTCGATTGATCTTCCCATGCGACCCGCGACGTGGTTCATGGCCCCGTTTCGTCCCGCAGACTTGTCAGGAGAGCGGTCAGGATGCAGACGCTGAAATTTGGTCTTATCGGTACCGGTTACATGGGCAAGGCCCATGCGATCGCCCTCAGGGCCGCCCCCGTCGTCTTCCAGTTGCCCACTCACCCGGTCTGCGAACTGTTGGCCGAGGTCGACGACGAACTGGCCTCGCGCAAGGCCAGAGAGCTGGGCTTCGCCCGGTCCACCGGCGACTGGAAGGCGTTAATCAGCGACCCCGATGTCGATGTGGTAGACATCTGCTCGCCCAACTTCCTGCACAAGGCGATGGCGCTTGCCGCCATCGCCGCCGGCAAGCATGTCTACGCCGAGAAGCCGCTGGCACTTTCGGCCGGCGATGCGCAAGAGATGGTCGAGGCCGCCGAACGAGCCGGGGTGCGGACGTTGGTGGGCTTCAACTATATCCGCAACCCGGCGTCCCAACTGGCCCGGGAAATCGTCGCCAGCGGCGAAATCGGCGAGCTGATCCATTTCCGCGGTCGCCACAACGAGGACTACATGGCCGACCCCGAGCTGCCCCACGGCTGGCGCACCCGGCGCGAGGCAGCAGGGGCCGGGGCGCTGGGCGACGTGGGGTCGCACATCCTCAACATGGCGGAATATCTCACTGGCCAGCGAGTCGCCGAGGTGTTCGGGCAACTGCAGACGGTCATTTCTCGCCGGCCTCTCATAGACGGCAGCGGCATGGGCGAGGTGGAGAACGACGACCAGGCCCAGGCGCTGCTGCGCTTCGATAGCGGCCTTATCGGGAATATCGAGACATCCCGGGTCGCTGTCGGCCGCAAGATGGGCCTCGCCTATACCCTTACCGGCACCAAGGGCTCGATCCTCTTCGATCAGGAGCGCATGAGCGAGCTGCAGCTCTACCAGAACGAAGGGTCCAAGGAGCGCCGCGGTTTCCGCACGCTGCTGATGGGCCCCGAGCACCCCGACTACGCCGCATTCAGCCCCGCCCCGGGCCATGGGCTGGGCTACAACGACCAGAAGGTCATCGAGATACGCGACTTGGTGGAAGGCATCGTGACGGGGCGGCCGCTTTATCCCGACTTCCGCGAGGCATGGCGGGTCAATTGCATGATCGAGGCCATCGAGCGGTCGCATGTCGAAGGGAGATGGGTTCGCGTCGTGGCGTGATACACCGATGGCCTGCCGGGGCGGCCACCGACGAGGACGATATCGACCTCGACGATTGAGGCTGCCTTGGCCGGCCTCCGGTCGAGCCGATCGAACCGCGCACGCCCAAGCGTGCGCGGTTTTTCCCATGAAGAGAGAGGTTACTCGGGAATATGCCAGGTTTCCGGGCACTCCCGGCTCTGGAACAGGCGCTGGGCGGTGGTGGCATTGCGACGCTCGGCAAGCGCTTCGCGACCCTCGCTGAGGGTATCCATCATTCCCGGACGGGGATGACGAACGGTCAGCAGGGTCAGCTCGTCCCGCCGGGCGACCTCGTAGTCGGCTTCGAGTGATTCGATCATGGGCTTCAGCCGCTCGGGCTTGTCGTCGAGGCAGAGAGCAAAGCGCATGGCACTGCTGTCGATCAGGTTCGCGTGCAGGCCGGCCTCCACCAGGCGGCCGAGGATATCGTGCTGGCGCGGTTCGTCCATGAACGAGAAGTCACGCGGGCGCACCTCCAGCCAGACCTGGTTTTCACGCAGAGTGCAGGAGGCCACGTCGGCATCGAAGCGGCGCTCGGCGTCGATCACGGTGGGGGCGGCGTCGGGCGTCTCGAAGGAGCGCACCATGAGCGGAATCGATTTCTCCTGCAGCGGGCCCAAGGTCTTGGGATGGATCACCTTGGCGCCGTGCCAGGCCAGTTCGGTGGCCTCGGCATAAGAGATTCGCTTGAGCTGCACGGCGTTGTCGAAGCGCCGGGGATCGGCGTTGTAGAGCCCGGCGACGTCCTTCCAGATCACCACCTCGCGAGCATCGAGACAGTGGGCGAAGATCGCCGCGCTGAAGTCCGAGCCCTCACGCCCCAGCGTGGTCGAATCACCTTCCGCCGTGCCGCCGATGAAGCCCTGGGTCAGGACCACCCGCTCGCTTTGCGCCAGGCGTCCGCAGACGGTCTCGGCGGTGGCCGCCCAGTCGAGGTTGGCGGCCTGGTGGCAGGCGTCAGTGCGTACCAGCTCACGGGCATCGTGCCAGTCGGTGGCAATGCCGCTGTGGTTGAGCCAGGCCGCGACGATGGTGGTCGAGATAAGCTCGCCGTAGCAGACGGTCTGGTCGTAGTGCTTGGCATAGGTGTCACGCCGATGCTTGCGATGCTGGGCATCGAGTTCATCGAACAGGGTATCGACGCGCTCGGCAGGTGAATCCCGCGAAGTGCCGAACAGGGACTCGATCGCCTCGCGATGCTCGGCCTGCAGCGCCTCGAGGCACTCGCGGTAATCGTCTCTTCGGCCCTCGTCGCGGGCGGCGGCGAGAAGCGCTTCCAGCTTGTTGGTGGTCTTGCCCATGGCCGAGACCACCACAACCAGCGGTCGGTTCTCGTGGGCCTCGATCAACGGGGTCAGGTGGCGAATGGCATCGGCATCCTTGATCGAGGCGCCGCCGAACTTGAACACGGTCGTCATTCCGACTCTCCCTGTCTGGTGTCATCGTGCCTTAACCATGGTGCATATCTGCGGATAGCGAAAGGGGCACCCGGCTTGCTATGCAAGTAACGGTGCAGAAACGAAAAAAGCCCCCGAAGGGGCTTTTCTTGGCTGGCTGAGCGCCTAGCTCAGGCGCTCCTTGTAGGCCTCATAGCCGAAGCGCTTCACCGTGCGCACCTCGCGGCTGACCTCGTCGACCCGGCAGATCGACGGCAGGCGAATGCCGTTGAAGGTGGTGGTCTTGACCATGGTGTAGTGGGCCATGTCGGTGAACACCAGGCGGTCGCCGATCTCGAGCGGTTCGTCGAACGAGTAGCGGCCGATCACGTCGCCGGCGAGACACGTCGTGCCGCCCAGGCGATAGGTATGAGCCTTCTCGTCCGGCTCGCCGGCGTCGATGATGTGCGGCCGATAGGGCATCTCCAGCACATCGGGCATATGTGCGGTGGCGGAGGTGTCGAGGATGGCGTTGGGGCCGTCGTTCTCGACGATATCCAGCACCGTGCACACCAGGTAGCCGGTATTCAGCGCGATCGCCTCGCCTGGCTCCAGGTAGACGGTGAGATGCGGATGGCGCTCGCGAAACCCGCGAATCACCCGCACCAGCCGCTGGATGTCGTAGTCGGGGCGGGTGATGTGATGTCCGCCGCCGAAATTGACCCATTGCTTGTCGGCGAGGTACTGCCCGAACTTGGCCTCGAACGCCTCCAGCGTATGCTCCAGGGCGTCGCTGTTCTGCTCGCACAGGGTGTGGAAGTGCAGCCCCTCGATCCCGGCGAGGTCGGCCCCCTCGAAATCCACCGCCCGCGTGCCCAGCCGTGAGCCGGGCGCACAGGGATCGTAGATCGCCACCTTGCCTTCGGAGTACTCCGGGTTCACCCGCAATCCGCAGGAGACCTCGCGCGGCGCCGCCGCGACGGTATCGCGGAAGCGCTGCCATTGCCCCGGGGAATTGAAGCTGACGTGGTCGGCGTACTGCAGCACCACGCCCATCTCCTCCTCGGTGAAGGCGGGCGAGTAGACATGCACCTCGCCGCCGAAGGTCTCCGCGCCCAGGCGCGCCTCGTCCTGGCCGCTGGCGGTAGTGCCGACCAGGTACTGGCTGACCAGCGGGAAGGTGTCCCACATGGCGAAGCCCTTCAGCGCCAGCAGGATCCTCGCGCCACTCTCCTCCTGGACCTGCCGCAGCAGCTCAAGGTTGCGGCGCAGCAGCGCGTCGTCGACCACATAGGCCGGCGACGGGCAGGCATGGATGTCGAAGTCGAGTCGTGTCATGCCAGCGGATCGTGCTCCGGATCCAGCTCGACCACCTGCCACGGCAGGCCCATGTCGCCGATGCGCTCCATGAAGGGGTCCGGGTCGAGCTGCTCGACGTTGAACACGCCCGCGCCCTTCCAGATGCCTTCCAGCATCAGCATGGCGCCTGTCACCGCCGGCACGCCGGTGGTGTAGGAGATCGCTTGGGACTGCACCTCGCGGTAGCACGCCTCGTGGTCGCAGATGTTGTAGATATACACCTTGCGCCGCTTGCCGTCCTTGATGCCGTCGGCAATGATGCCGATGTTGGTCTTGCCCTTGGTGCGCGGGCCGAGCGAGGCCGGGTCGGGCAGCACCGCCTTGAGGAACTGCAGCGGCGAGATCTCGCAGCCGTTCACCTCGATCGGCTCGATGCTGGTCATGCCGACGTTCTCGAGCACCTTGAGGTGGGTGATGTACTTCTCGGAGAAGGTCATCCAGAAGCGGATGCGCTCCAGTCCCTTGATGTTCCGGCTGAGCGACTCGAGCTCCTCGTGGTAGAGCAGGTAGATGTCCTTCTCGCCGATGCCGTCGAAGTCGAACTTGCGCTTCTCGGCCAGCGGCGGGGTTTCCACCCACTCGCCGTTTTCCCAGTAGCGACCGTTCGCGGTGATCTCGCGAATGTTGATCTCCGGGTTGAAGTTGGTGGCGAAGGGGTAGCCGTGATCGCCGCCATTGGCATCGAGGATGTCGATGCGGTGGATCTCGTCGAACAGGTTCTTCTGGGCGTAGGCACAGTAGATGTTGGTCATGCCCGGGTCGAAGCCGCAGCCCAGGGTGGCCATGTTGCCGGCCTCGGCGTAGCGGCCGTGGAACGCCCACTGCTCCTTGTACTCGAACTTGGCCTCGTCCGGGTGCTCGTAGTTGGCCGTGTCGAGGTAGGGCACGCCGGTCTTCAGGCACGCCTCCATGATGGTCAGGTCCTGATAGGGCAGGGCCACGTGGATCAGCACGTCCGGCTTGAACGACTCGATCAGTTGAACGAGGTCGTCGACGCTATCAGCGTCCACCTGGGCCGTCTGTATAGGACGTTTCAGTTGGGCCGCGATGGCCTTGCATTTCTCTTCGTTGCGACTGGCCAGGCAGATCTCGCTGAAGACTTCGGGGTGCTGGGCACACTTGTGGGTGACGACGCCTCCGACGCCACCGGCGCCGATAATCAGGACTTTGCTCATGGGCCTCTCGAATCCAGATCGGGGAATGTCTATGAAAGGGTAGGGTCTTATCGGATTTTCGGCCATCTCGTCATGCCCGTGCCCGATGCCACCCCGGTCTTGCATCGCTTGCGCGCAGATGATGGCTTCCCGTGAAGCCAGGGGCAAGTGATTTTGTGATGAGTCGTTAGACCAAAGCAGGGGGCGACGGAGTTGCAGCGGTGCTTCTGGCCAAGCGGCTCCGATGCCGGCACGACGGCCTCGCTCGGGGGGCGTTCAATCATTCTCGAGCGTCGATAACCTGCGTTATGAATGTCTATATAAGCTTGTGTTTTAGTATGTCGCGACCTAACCACAAGCCGGAGAGGCAAGTGTGACCCTACTCGACAGTGTAGTGATGCAGGGACTTGACCGTCACGGAGCGCTGACGGCTGAAGACAAGGCCCTGTTGCTGGGCCTCGAGCTCAATTCAAGGCGCGTGTCGGCCGGGGAAGTGCTGTGGCAGGAGAGTGCGGATGTGGACCTCTTCTGCGTGATCAAGGAGGGCTGGGCCTACTCCTATCGTAATCTTGGCAATGGTTCGATGCAGATCCTCAAGGTCTACCTGCCCGGCGATATCATCGGCATGCGCGATTTCGGCTTCTCCAGGCGGCTGGCAGGCGTGGCGATGATCAACGATGGCATGATCAGCCCGTTCGCGTATCAGCAGCTGTTCGAGCTCTTCGGACGCTCGCCGGCCCTGGCTGCCGGTATCATCGCCATGGCGGTGCGCCAGCAGGCGATACTCACCGAGCGGCTGGTCTACCTTGGACGCTATGCCGCCCACGAGCGGCTGGCCCACTTTCTCTACGAGCTCTACCTGCGCCTCAAGCGGATCGGCGCCGTGGAGGACAACGGCTTCTTCATGCCGCTGTCGCAGGAGCAGGTCGGCGATGCGCTGGGGCTGAGTGCGGTGCACGTGAGTCGGACCTTCTCCATGTTGCGCGACGAGGAGCTGGTCGTGCGCGACCGTCAGCACGTGACGTTGCCCGATCCGGCGGCACTGGCTCGGCTGGTCGAGTTCAACGACACCTATATCGACGAAGCCTTGCCGCCTGTCTTCCAGAGCTTCGCCTAGCGGCGCGGCCTCTGACCGAACCCGCTTGCTGGTCGCAGCAGAATCGCAGAAACGAAAAAAGCACCTCAAGGAGGTGCTTTTTTCGCTTGATTGGTGGAGGCGGCGGGGATCGAACCCGCGTCCGCCGGCACTCGCTCTTCGGCTCTACATGCTTAGGTCCGTTTTTTGGTTTAACGCATCTGGCTCCAACGGGCAGGATCCAGCTACGCGATTCCTCTAAGATTTAGCGATTGGCGAGAGGACACCACCAACCGCGATCCCATCATTCTTGGCTCATATCCCCTCCGCGATGAATGGGCACATCGCTTTGGGGCCGGACTAGAAGCTAACAGCTATTAAGCTGCCAGCGCGCCCTGAGCGTAGTTGTCGTCGTTTGCGACTATTTAGTCGTGATGTTGGATTTACGAGATACATCACGCTCTCGGCATGCACCTAGGAGGTTGTCACCGGCGTCGAAGCCATGTCGCCCCCGTAACGACCCATCTTACCAGCATGGGTAACACTATGACACCTGTTGGATGGGTTGGTTCCATCGTTTCCCCGATTCTTGCCGATTCCGGGGAGCCACCTGACGTGGCACATCATATGACACCTCAGGCCTTGGTGTGTTCCCGCATGATGCGCCCTTTCTGCCGCTGCCAATCGCGGTCCTTCTCGGTAGCCCGTTTGTCGTGCAGCTTCTTGCCCGTTACCAGCGCCAGCTCGCACTTCACCTTGTTGCCCTTCCAGTAGAGCTTGAGCGGCACGCAGGTGTGCCCCTTCTCCTGTGAGCGCGAGAAGATCCTGGCGATCTCCTTGCGATGCAGCAGCAGCTTGCGCGTGCGGGAAGGGTCGGCGATCTCGTGAGTGCTGGCGGTATTCAGCGGCGTGATGTGGCTGCCCAGCAGCCAGGCCTCGCCGTCCTTGATCAGGATGTAGGTATCGGTGAGCTGGGCCTTGCCGGCGCGCAGGCTCTTCACCTCCCAGCCGGCCAGCACCAGGCCGGCCTCGAAGGTCTCGTCGATGTGGTATTCGAAGCGAGCCTTCTTGTTCTGGGCGATCATGCTGCTGCCGGGGCCCTTGCCCTTGCCTTTCTTGTTGGCCATGGAACCTCGTGTCAATGTTCTGCCGATGGCGACGTCCCCTTCGATGTGGGGGGAAGCGTGGTACCATTCAAGGCGTGAAATAACCGCTCATGATACGCCCTGGGCACTGTGAAGTCAGCGGAGAGCTCAATGCCAATGGTCAATCGGTCCGCCCTGGTGCGGCACACCCCTCGGGACATGTTCGAACTGGTCAATGACTTCGAGCGCTATCCGGAGTTCCTGCCGGGCTGTCGGCGGGCGCGGCTGCTCGAGCGCGACGAGTCGCACCTGATCGGTGAGATGACCCTGGGCCGGGCGGGTCTCGAGCAGAGCTTCACCACTCGCAACGACCTGATCGAACCCGAGCGCATCGAGATGTCGCTGGTCAGCGGTCCTTTCAAGCGCCTGCGTGGGCGCTGGCTGTTCCTGCCGATGGGCGAAGGCGCCTGCAAGGTGTGCCTGGAGCTGGAGTTCGAATTTGCCAACCGCCTGCTGGGCATGGCTTTCGGCAAGTTGTTCCAGCAGGTGGCCGGCCAACTGGTCGACTCCTTCACACGGCGCGCCGACGAGCTGTACGGGCGCTGACATGGAGCTCGCGGTGGAAGTTGCCTTTGCCCTGCCGGACAAGCAGCGCATCGTCGCGCTCGAGGTACCGGTGGGTACCACGGCGCGACAAGCCGTCGCCCTGGCCGAGCTGGACAGGCTGTTCCCCGAAGTTCCAGCCGCGACTTTTGCCGAGGCGGACCTGGGCATCTTCGGCAAGCTGCTGCGCGACCCCGATGACCACCGCCTGCGCGACGGCGACCGGGTCGAGGTCTATCGTCCGCTCGAAATCGACCCCAAGGCGGAACGAGCCCGGCGCGCAGAGCGTGCCGGGCGCTAGCGAAGCGCGCTGGGCTAGCGAACGAGCGGTTCGGTCGACGCCGGCTCGCCGCCTTGCGGCAACGTGCCGCCGGCGTCAGGCGCACGCTCCGGTACCGCTTCGGGCTGGCTCTGGGGCATCATGCCGGCGGGGTCGGAACCCTCGGCCGCCGGGCCGATGTCGTCCTGCGCGCGCAGTTCGATGTCCTCGGCGAAGTTACCTTCCTGCTGGATGTTGACCAGACGCTCGCCGTCGAAGGTCAGCGTCAGCCGCCGCTGCTGCACGCCGCCGTAGGCCTCGTCTAGGCGGAACACGTAATCCCACTGATTGGCATCGAAGGGCGCTTCCAGCAGCGGCCTGCCCAGCAGGTCGACGACCTGGGCGCGGCTCAAGCCGGGCTGGAGCTGCTGGACCATGCCCTCGGTGATGTAGTTGCCCTGGGGGAGGTCACGCTTGTAGACACAGCCGCTGACCACGGTCAGGGCGATGACGAGGGGGAGGGTTTTGATCAGCTTTTGCATTTGTGTCCGTTCTTCACTATCGTGGATTCGGTCGATCATACCCGACCCTACCTGATACTGCGAAGAGCGAACATGGCCGACCAGAACCATGAACTGCGCAAGGCGGGCCTCAAGGTCACCTTGCCCCGAGTGAAGATCCTGCAGATCCTCGAGAATGCCACGGGTCAGCACCACCTGAGCGCCGAGGATGTCTACAAGACCCTGCTGGAAGCCGGGGAGGACGTTGGCTTGGCCACCGTCTATCGCGTGCTGACCCAGTTCGAGTCGGCAGGCCTGGTGATCCGCCACAACTTCGATGGCGGCCATGCCGTGTTCGAGATCTCCCAGGAGGAGCACCACGACCACATGGTGTGCCTCGACAGCGGCGAGATCATCGAATTCTTCGACGAGACCATCGAGCGCCGCCAGCGGGAGATCGCCGAGGAGCACGGCTTCGAGCTCGTCGATCATGCCTTGGTGCTCTACGTGCGTCCGCGCGGTTCCAATACCACGCGTCAGGACGGTTCGACTCGCAAGTAAGCTCTTACTTCCTGCCCGGCGATACGAAACGGCCCCGATCCACGATCGGGGCCGTTTGCGTAGCGGTGTATTCCCTTCGGCGGGCCCTAGTGCGAGGCACCCAGTTGGCTGGCATCGAGCATTTCCCGGGCATGGGCCAGGGTGCGATCGGAAAGATTGACCCCGCCGAGCATGCGCGCCAGCTCGCTGACCCGGCCGGCTTCGTCGAGCAGCGCCATGCGCGTCAGAGTGGCATTGCGCTTGGCCTGTTTCTCGATATGCAGGTGGTGATGCGCCTGGGCCGCCACCTGGGGCAGGTGGGTCACGGTCATGACCTGACCATTGTCGCCCAGTCGACGCAACAGCTGGCCGACGATTTCAGCGGTGGCGCCGGAGATGCCCACGTCCACTTCGTCGAACACCAGGCTGGGGATGGTCGAGTGGCGTGCCGCCACTACCTGGATCGCCAGGCTGATACGCGACAGCTCGCCGCCGGAAGCGACCTTGGCCAGCGGGCGCGGCGGCTGGCCGGGATTGGCGCTGATCAGGAAGCGTACCTCCTCCATGCCGTCCGGCTGCGGTGACTGTCGGGCCTCGACTTCCACCTCGAAGCGCGCCTTGCCCATGGCCAGGAAGGCGAGCTGCTCCTGTACCGCCTTGCCGAACTTTCCCGCCGCCTGGCGGCGAGCCTCGCCGACCGCGCGCGCCTGTTCGCGCCAGGCATCGCGCAGCGCCTCGACCTCGCCGCGCAGCGCCTCGAGGTCGTGCTCGCCGCCTTCGAGGCTCTCCAGTTCGGATTGCAGCCGCTGATGGAGTGCGGGCAGCTCCTCCGGCATCACGTGATGCTTGCGCGCGATGCGGTGGACCTCGCTGAGACGCGACTCCACCCAGGCTAGCCTCTCGGGGTCCAGCTCGGTGGTATCGGCGAAGCGGTTGAGTTCGCGTACGGCCTCCTCGACCTGGATGCGCGCCTCGCCAAGCATGGCCAGTACCTCGGCCAACGTGCCGCGGTCGCTTCCCGGCAGCGGGTCGAGCCGCTGCGTGGCCTGGTTGAGCAGTGACAGCACGCCGCCTTCGTCGCCATCGCAGCATTCGGCCGCCACCTGCGCCTCGCGTAGCGTCTCCTCGGCGTGAGCGAGCTGCTCCTGTTCGTGCTCCAAAGTGGCGAGTTCTTCCTCGCCCAATGCCAGGAGATCGAGCTCATCGACCTGGTAGCGCAGCAACTGGCGGCGCGCCTGCACCTCGTCGCCGCTCTCGGTCAGCTGTTTCAGACGGCGCCGAGCTGCTTGCCAGCGGCGAAAGGTCTCGGTCAGCTCGCCCACGGCGCCACGGTTGCCGGCGAAGTCATCGAGCAGGCGCAGGTGAGTCTCCTCGCGCAGCAGCAGTTGATGAGCGTGCTGGCCGTGGATCTCGACCAGGCGTTCGCCCAGCGCCTTGAGATCGGCCACGGTGGCCGGCTGGCCGTTGATCCACGCCTTGGAGCGGCCATTGACCGTTACCACGCGGCGAAGCAGGCAGTCATCGGCGGGAAGTTCGCGTTCCGAGAGCCAGGCGCGGGCGGCCGGCAGGCTGGCGATGTCGAAGCGCGCCGAGAGGTCGGCGCGTTCGCAGCCGTGACGCACGCTGCCGGCATCGGCACGTTCGCCCAGGCACAACCCCAGTGCGCCGAGCAGGATCGACTTGCCGGCGCCGGTCTCGCCGGTGATGGCCGTCATGCCGCCGGCAAGTTCCAGGTCGAGGCTGTCGACGATGGCGTAATCGCGAATGGCGAGCTGAATCAGCATGGGACCTCCCGGCGGCCGGCAAAAGGGCTGGATATCCATACACATTATTGCGTTTTTATACAGTAGTCGAGGCCCTCTCTCAACGCACGCAGGGTACATCAACGCTTCCACTCTCTTGAGATTGCCGACAGGGCCCCCATATAGGCGGCAGATTCGAGACTTTCTCCCAACCGAACCCGTTGCGGCCGCATGGCCGAACCACGCTTCAGGAGATACGCATGGCTAAAGAACCCCAGACCCCGCTCGACGATGAGCTGGAACGGCGCGAGGAAGAGGCTCGGCCGGAGCCGATGGAAGGCGAGCTGGACGATGCCATCGTCGCCGGGGACGAGGAGGGCGTTGCCTCCGAGGAGCCGACGGCGGTGAGCGACAATCCCGAGGCCGACATGCTGGCCGCCCAGGTGGAGGAACTCGAGCAGAGCCTGGCTGACGCCAAGGATCAGGCGCTGCGTGCCGCCGCCGAGGCGCAGAACGTACGGCGCCGTGCCGAGCAGGAGGCCGAGAAGGCGCGCAAGTTCGCCTTGGAGCGCTTCGTCAAGGAGCTGCTGCCGGTGGTCGACAGTCTGGAAAAGGCGCTCGAGGCCATGGGCGACGATGCCACCGAGGCTCATAAAGAGGGCGTGGCCATGACGCTGAAGATGCAGCACGACGTGCTGGCCAAGTTCGGCGTCGAATCGCTCGACCCCGCTGGCGAACCGTTCGACCCGCAGTACCACGAAGCCATGGCCATGGTGCCCAACCCCGAGCTCGAGCCCAACAGCGTCATGGAAGTGATCCAGAAGGGCTATCTGCTCAACGGCCGCCTCGTCCGCCCGGCCATGGTGGTGGTCAGCCAGGCCGCCGGCTGAATTCGAGTGGATGAAAACGGTGGCGGGGCTTGAAAATTCTTGCCCCGCCCCCCAGATAGACGTCAACCGCGGCAACTGCCGCTGAGATGGATCAAAGGCAAACGAATTTTCGAGGATTTCCTATGGGACGCATCATCGGTATTGACCTGGGGACTACCAACTCCTGCGTGGCCGTGCTCGACGGCGACAGTGCTAAGGTGATCGAGAACGCCGAAGGCGCCCGCACCACGCCCTCCATCATCGCCTACACCGATGATGGCGAGATCCTGGTGGGGCAGTCGGCCAAGCGCCAGGCGGTCACCAACCCGCAGAACACCCTGTACGCGATCAAGCGCCTGATCGGTCGTCGCTTCAAGGATGACGTGGTGCAGAAGGACATCAAGATGGTGCCCTACGGCATCGTCGAGGCCGACAACGGTGACGCCTGGGTCGAGGTGAAGGGCAAGAAGCTGGCACCTCCGCAGGTCAGCGCCGAAGTGCTGAAGAAGATGAAGAAGACCGCCGAGGACTACCTGGGCGAGCCCGTCACCGAGGCGGTGATCACCGTGCCGGCCTACTTCAACGACTCCCAGCGTCAGGCCACCAAGGATGCCGGGCGTATCGCCGGCCTCGAGGTCAAGCGCATCATCAACGAGCCCACCGCGGCGGCGCTGGCCTATGGCATGGACAAGTCGCGCGGCGACAAGACCATCGCCGTGTACGACCTGGGCGGCGGTACCTTCGATATTTCCATCATCGAAGTGGCCGACGTCGACGGCGAGACCCAGTTCGAGGTGCTGGCCACCAACGGCGACACCTTCCTGGGTGGTGAAGACTTCGACATGGCGCTGATCAACTATCTGGTCGATCAGTTCAAGGCCGACAGCGGCATCGACCTCTCGGGCGACAACCTGGCCATGCAGCGCCTCAAGGAAGCCGCCGAGAAGGCCAAGATCGAGCTGTCCAGCGCCCAGCAGACCGACGTCAACCTGCCCTACATCACCGCCGACAACACCGGGCCCAAGCACCTCAACGTGAAGGTGACCCGGGCCAAGCTGGAGTCGCTGGTGGAAGACCTGGTCCAGCGCTCGATGGGGCCGTGCAAGACCGCGCTCTCCGACGCCGGCCTGTCCGCCTCCCAGATCGACGACGTAATCCTGGTCGGTGGCCAGACCCGCATGCCGCTGGTGCAGAAGAAGGTCGCCGACTTCTTCGGCAAGGAAGCGCGCAAGGACGTCAACCCGGACGAGGCCGTGGCCGTGGGTGCGGCGATCCAGGGCGGCGTGCTGGGCGGCGACGTCAAGGACGTGCTGCTGCTCGACGTCACCCCGCTGACGCTCGGCATCGAGACCCTGGGCGGCGTGATGACCCCGCTGATCGAGAAGAACACCACCATTCCGACCAAGAAGACCCAGACCTTCTCGACCGCGGATGACAACCAGACGGCCGTGACCATCCACGTGCTGCAGGGCGAGCGCAAGCAGGCCGGCGGCAACAAGTCACTGGGCCGCTTCGACCTGGCCGACATTCCGCCGGCGCCGCGCGGCGTGCCGCAGATCGAGGTCGCCTTCGATCTCGACGCCAACGGCATCCTCAACGTCTCGGCCAAGGACAAGGCCACCGGCAAGGAGCAGTCGATCGTCATCAAGGCCTCCAGCGGCCTCAGCGATGAAGAGATCGAGCAGATGGTGCGCGACGCCGAGGCCCATGCCGACGAAGACAAGAAGTTCGAAGAGCTGGTGGCCCTGCGCAACCAGGCCGACGGCATGGTCCACGCGGCACGCAAGACCGTCCAGGAAGCCGGTGAGCACGCCACCGACGAGGAGAAGCAGGCCATCGAGACGGCCGCCTCCGAACTCGAGGAAGCGCTCAAGGGTGACGACAAGGACGACATCCAGGCCAAGCTGGACAAGCTGACCGAGGCCTCCGGCAACCTGGCGCAGAAGATGTACGCCGCTCAGGCCGAGGCTGCCCAGCAGGGCGGTGGCGAAGGCCAGGAGGACGGCGCCAAGCCGGAAGAAGACGTGGTCGACGCCGAGTACGAAGAAGTCAACGACGACCAGAAGAAGCAGTAATCGCCAAGGCGATGCCACGGGCGACGGTAGCGCGGGGGGACGACTCCCGCGTTGCCGTTTCCGCGGATCGGGCAGAGCTGCCTAGACCAGGAGGCGCATGGACCCATGTCCAAACGCGATTATTACGAGGTGCTCGGCGTAGAGCGTGGGGCCGAGACCCAAGACATCAAGAAGGCCTACCGACGGCTGGCGCAGAAGTACCACCCGGACCGTAACCCGGGTGACGACACTTCGGCGGAGAAGTTTCGCGAGGTCTCAGAGGCCTACGAGATCCTCTCCGACAGCGAGAAGCGCGCCGCCTACGACCAGTTCGGCCATGCCGGCGTAGACGGCCAGGCCGGAGGCTTCGGCGGTGGCGGCTTCGGCGGTGCGGGTGCCGGCGGCTTCAGCGACATCTTCGGCGACGTGTTCGGCGACATCTTCGGTGGCGGCGGCGGGCGGCGCAGCCCCCATGCGCCGCAGCGCGGCAGTGACCTGCGCTACAACCTCGAGCTCGATCTCGAGAGTGCCGTCGCCGGTACCACGGTGGATATCCGCGTGCCGCGTCACGTGGAATGCGACCGCTGCGACGGCCAGGGTGCCGAGCCTGGCTCCACCAAGGAGACCTGCCCCACCTGTAACGGCCATGGCCAGGTGCGCATGCAGCAGGGCTTCTTCGCCGTGCAGCAGACCTGTCCCACCTGCCACGGCAGCGGCGTGCACATCAAGGTGCCGTGCCACAAGTGTCACGGCGAGGGCCGCATGCGCGAGACCCGCACCCTGTCGGTGAAGATTCCTGCCGGGGTGGACACCGGCGATCGCATCCGCCTCAACGGCGAGGGCGAATCCGGCATCAACGGCGGCCCGCCCGGCGATCTCTACGTGCAGGTGGCGATCAAGCCGCACCACATCTTCCAGCGCGACGGCAAGCACCTGCAGTGCGAGGTGCCGATCAACTTCGTCGATGCCGCGCTGGGCGGCGAGCTCGAAGTGCCCACGCTGGACGGCCGGGTCAAGCTCAAGATCCCGCCCGAGACCCAGACCGGCAAGCTCTTCCGCCTGCGCGCCAAGGGCGTCAAGCCGGTGCGTGGCGGCCCGCCCGGCGATCTGCTGTGCAAGGTGGTGGTGGAGACCCCGGTCAATCTCAGTGAGGAGCAGAAGGCGCTGCTGCGTCAGTTCCAGGAGAGCCTGGGGGGCAGCAACAGCGCCCACCACTCGCCCAAGAAGAGCGGCTTCTTCGACGGCGTGAAGAAGTTCTTCGAGGATATGAAGCCGTAAGTCCCGGCCGCCTCATTAGCAGCCCTCGGTGCCTCAGGTATCGAGGGCTTTTTTCATCTGGCGCACTGCCGTATCGCTCGGCTGAGCGTAATGTTGCGCCGTATGGGCCAGCCAGGACTGGCGCCGATCCCGTCGCGCGTCTTAGTCTGTTAGCTCCAATACGAATGGAGATCGTTGCTATGCCGATGTCGCGTGCCGAGATCGCCACGGAGTCCGGGGCGAGGCTGATGAGCCGGCTGTGCAAGCACTGGGCGCACAAGCTGGAGGTGGAGCAGGGCGAGACCGAGAGCCGGGTGGTGTTCGATGAGGGCTCCTGCGTGATGCGCGTCGAGCCGGGCAAGCTGGTAGTGGCCATCGAGGCGCTGGAGGAGGAGAGTCTCGACCGCCTGGAAGGCGTCGTCGACTCCCACCTGCAGCGCATGGCGGGCGACGAGGACCTGGCGATCGTCTGGGAAAATTGAGCGCGCCGATAACGCCCCGGCTTGCCCACCTGGGCATGCTGCTGTGGTCGCTGCTGGTCGGGCTGTCGTTTCCCGCCGTGGGGTTGATGGGCGAGCTGCCACCGCTTTCGCTCACCGCCCTGCGCTTCGCCATCGCCTGTGCCGGGCTATGGTGGTTGGCACGGCGCTCGCCCGACTTCCTGCCGCCCTGGCGGCTGTTGCCGCTCTACGCACTGATGGGGCTGTGCCTGGCCGGTTTCTTCGCAGCCATGTTCTGGGCCGCCCACCATGCCACCGCGCTCTCCATGGCCACGCTCTACGTCACCGTGCCGCTGCTGGCCTACCTGCTGGGGCTCGGGTTTCGCGTCGAGCGCTTGGGCTGGCAATTGCCGGCGATCCTGGCGCTGGGTGCCTGCGGGGCGCTGGGGCTCGCCTTTGCCGAAGCCCTCAGCCACGGCAAAGGCCTGCAGCTGGGTATCGGTGAGGCAGTGTTCTTCCTCGGCTGCGTGTCGTCGGCACTCTACCCGGTGCTGAGCAAGTGGGGGCTGGCCCGCGAATGGCTGCCGGAGTCGGCGGCGGTGCGCACCTTCTGGAGCCTGGGGCTGGGAGGGCTCGCCATCGGCCTGCTGGGGCTTGCCATCGAGCCCGCTGCCGAACTGGCCGGCATGCGCTGGCAGGACGTCGCCCTGGTGGTCTATCTGGGGCTTTTCTCCAGCGCGCTCACCTTCTGGTTGATGCAGCGTGCCACCTCCGTGCTCACGCCCGGGGCCGTCACCGCCTACGGCTACATGGTGCCCTTCGTCTCGATGCTGTTGCTGTTCGCCACCGCGCCCGAGCAGATCGGCTGGCAGTGGCTGCCGGGCAGCGCCCTGGTGCTGGCCGCCATCGGCATGCTGTTGCGCCAGAACGGCAAGGGCGCCCAGAAGTGTCAATCCACTTCGGAATAGGGTTCGCTGCCGGGTGTGGCGGCCAGGCGCGGAAAATGCCGGCGAATCTCTTCGTAGAGCTTGCCCACGTCGTCGACGTGGCGACGCGAGAAGTGGAACGGCACTAGTTGGCCGACCGCGGCCGCGGCGGCGATCTCGCCGCAGCCGCGGGCAGTCAGGTGGCCGGTACGCCGGGCCTGCTCCGCCTGATCCTCGCGAAACGAGGCCTCGCAGAACAGCACCTCGGCACCGCGGGCAAGCGTGAGCAGGCGTTCGCGATTATCGGGCGTATCGCCGAAATCGGTGGCATAGACGAGGCGCTTCCCAGGTTGCGAAAGTAGCAGGTGCTGGGCCAGTTCGGCGACCGTCCGCTGGCGGCCATCGGGCAGTTCGATCACCGTCTCGTCCACGCCGGCGTGTACATGCTGCTTGAGTTCGCCGAGCCATGGGCCGGGTGCCCAGCCATGCGCATCCAGGCGCTCCTTGCGCACCTTGACCTCGACGTCCGGCTCAAAGGCAAAGGCCAGCACCGGCGTGCCGTGATCCAACGTGACCGCTCGCACGCGAAAGCCGGGCTCCACGTGCAGCACGCCGTCATCGACCTCGCGCGGCGAGAGCGCCTTCATCGGCTGGCCGGCCACCAGGCGATAGTGGGCCAGGCGCTTGTCGTGCAGCTCGAAGACCTCGAAGCGAGGCGCTTTCTCCTCGACACGATCCCACAGGATGCCGCGCATCAAGCCGTCCAGGTGACCGGCGAGCCCGGGTGGGCCGTAGACCCGGCACGGCGTGTAATCGCCGATGCGCGAGCGCAACAGCCACAGGAAACCGCCGATATGGTCGAAGTGGGCGTGGCTGATGAAGACGTCGCTGATTTGGTGGGCCAGCCGCGCCGGCAGCCGACCGGGGTCGCCCAAGTCGAACAGCAGGCTGCGCTTGCGATGACGCAGGCGCAGATGCAGCAGCGGGTCGCCGAACACGCCGTTGACCAGCGTGGCGCGGACCCCATCGAGGCGCAGCGTCGGCCGCGGGCCGTCGATGGCTTCCTGTAACGGTAGCCTCAGGGATGGTTCGTCGGGTGTCGCTGGGTAAGGGGCACGATAGGGGCGCGCCGTGCCGAGATGGCCCTCGGGATGGCGCATGGCGTCACGTATCACCAGGGTGCGCGGGGTGTCGCCCAGTGGCGGAGCCAGCAGCTTGAGCCGCTCACCTTCCAGAGCCAGCACTTCCCCCATGGCCAGGGTGCGGCCGGTAGCGTCGAGCAGGCCGACCTGGCGCCTGTGCCAAGCGTGGGGGGCGTCGCGCGGAGGTGGGGTGCCGGTAATGGCCAGGCCGACGAGATCGAGCGATTGCTCCACGGCTTCGGTCAGGTAGGTGTCCCATGCCTCGGTACGTCGTTGGGTGCGAAGCTGGCGCCCTGGGTGGCGTGCCTCCGCGGCGGCGGGCAACTTCAGTACTTCCAGGTCCAGCGCTACACGCTCCTGCGCGTAAGGGTCGGGCGCGTTTTCCGGCGCCAGCCGCACCACGGCGCTGGCGTGGCTGGCGCTGACGAGTGCTGCGAGCAGCTCGGCGCCGCCGATGCCACGCTCCACGCCCGGCGCATCGAGGAGCAGCGGCCCGGCCTCGACCCGTTCGGCAAGACGACGCACCGCCTCGACCAGCGGCAGGCGAAAGCGCGCACTGTCCAGGGTGCCTAGGGCCTCGATGGTCTCCAGGTGCCATTCGCCACCCTCCCCCCGCATCGGGTCCCAGCGCCCCAGGCAGATGGCACCGGGTGGGCCGAAGCCGGGCAGGCCGGGGTCGGCGGCGAGGCAATGGCAAGCCTGGCCCTGATCGGCAAGCTGGGCGGCCACGCGGCGCACGAGCGTGGTCTTGCCGCTGCCGGGCGGGCCGGTCAGCAATACGCGGGGGTGGCGGCGCAGCAGGTCGAGCAGCGGGTTGTCGTGGGACGGCTCCGGTGTCGTGGGCATGGCGCTCCTTGCTTGATGCTTCGCTATGCCCAGTGTGGGCGAAAGCGCCCTCCTTGCCCAAGCGCTCGGCCCTGCGGGCCCGTGCTCTGGTATACTGCCCCTCGATCCCACTCTTCAGACTTGCAGGAGTCCGCATGACCCGTATCGCCATCGTCGGTGTCGCCGGCCGCATGGGCCGCACCCTGGTCAACGCCGTGCAGCAGGATGCCGGGGCCAGCCTGGCCGGCGGCATCGTCGAGCCGGGCAGCACGCTGGCCGGAGCCGACATCGGCGAGCTGGCGGGCCTCGGTAGGCTGGGCGTGACGGCAGTGGATTCGCTCGATGCCATCGTCGACGACTTCGACGTGCTGATCGACTTCACCGCGCCCCAGGTGACGCTGGCCAACCTGGCCTTCTGCGCCGAGCATGGCAAGCGCATGGTGATCGGCACCACCGGGCTCGCCGACGACGAGCTGGCCGAACTCGACGGCTACCGCGACAGGCTGCCCTTCGTCTTCGCCCCCAACATGAGCGTGGGGGTGAACCTGACCCTGAAGCTGCTCGAGACCGCGGCGAAGGCGCTGGGCAACGAGGGCTATGACATCGAGGTGATCGAGGCTCATCATCGCCACAAGGTCGATTCACCCTCCGGCACGGCGCTGAAGATGGGCGAGGTCGTGGCCGAGGCGCTGGATCGCACGCTCAAGGAGCACGGCGTGTTCGAGCGCGTCGGCCAGTGCGGGCCGCGCACCGACAAGGAGATCGGCTTCGCCACGGTGCGCGCCGGCGACATCGTCGGCGAGCACACGGTGATGTTCGCCACCGAGGGCGAGCGCATCGAGATCACCCACAAGGCCTCTAGCCGCATGACCTTCGCCAAGGGCGCGGTGCGCGCGGCGCGCTGGGTCGCCGATCAAGAAAACGGTCGGTACGGCATGCAGGATGTATTGGGTTTGTGAGCCATCGCGGTAGCCAAATGAGATCGAATCCTGTAACATCTCCAAAATTTTGGCCGGGCGCCTGAAATACAGCAGTCCAACACTGCGCGCTTGTTGCGTGGCCAGCCCCCGAGCAAAGACAACAAGCGGGATGAAACCGGTTCCTTATCGGCTTCGTCCCGCTTTTTTACGAGCCGAATCTGTCGCAATGACGATAGCCGCCGAGCCTGCGCCCCTCAGGCTCGCCTCAGCATGGGAGGACCTTGTCTTGAACAGCCCCGCATTGAACAGACCCGCGATATTGGCCCTGGAAGACGGCAGTATCTTCCACGGCACGGCCATCGGCGCCGATGGACGAACCAGCGGTGAGGTGGTGTTCAATACGGCCATGACCGGCTATCAGGAGATCCTCACCGACCTCTCCTATACCCGACAGATCGTGACCCTCACCTACCCGCACATCGGTAACACCGGCGTCAACGCCGAGGACGTCGAGTCGGGCTCGATCGCCGCCGCCGGCCTGGTGATCCGCGATCTGCCGCTCATCGCCAGCAACTTCCGCTCCGAGCAGTCGCTCTCCGACTACCTCAAGGGCCAGAACGTGCTCGGCATCGCCGATATCGATACCCGCCGCCTGACCCGCATCCTGCGCGACAAGGGTGCCCAGAACGGGGCGATTCTGGCCGGCACCGAGGCCGAAGGCGACGATGCCGTCGAGCGCGCGCTGGCCGCGGCACGGGAGTTCCCCGGGCTCAAGGGCATGGACCTGGCCAAGGAGGTCTCGTGCAAGCAGGCCTACGAATGGAGCGAGGCCGAGTGGGTGCTGGGCCAGGGCAATATCGATGCCACGGGCAGTGAGCGTCTCTTCCACGTGGTGGTCTACGACTACGGTGTGAAGTACAACATCCTGCGCATGCTTGCCTCACGCGGCTGTCGCCTCACCGTGGTGCCGGCACAGACCCCGGCCGCCGAGGTGCTGGCCAAGAACCCTGACGGCATTCTGCTGGCCAATGGCCCTGGCGACCCCGCGCCCTGCGACTATGCCATCGCCGCGATCCAGGAAATCCTCGAAACCGAGGTTCCGGTGTTCGGCATCTGCCTGGGCCACCAGCTGCTGGCGCTGGCGGCCGGTGCCAAGACGGTGAAGATGAACCACGGCCACCACGGTGCCAACCACCCGGTGCAGGATCTGGCGACCGGCCACGTGATGATCACCAGCCAGAACCACGGCTTCGCCGTCGACGAGGCGAGCCTGCCGGGCAACGTGCGCGCCATTCACCGCTCGCTGTTCGACGGCACGCTGCAGGGCATCGAGCTGACCGATCGGCCGGCCTTCAGTTTCCAGGGTCACCCGGAAGCGAGCCCCGGGCCGCGCGACGTGTCGCCGCTGTTCGATCGCTTCGTCGAGATGATGAAGGCCCGCCGCTAGGCCGAGCCCGAGAAACGTCGCCATTCGTCACCATATTTTGCGGGAACCGACATGCCCAAGCGTACCGACATCAACAGTATCCTGATCATTGGCGCCGGCCCCATCGTCATCGGCCAGGCGTGCGAGTTCGACTACTCCGGCGCCCAGGCCTGCAAGGCGCTGCGCGAGGAGGGCTTCCGGGTCATCCTGGTCAACTCCAACCCGGCCACCATCATGACCGACCCGGCGATGGCCGACGCCACCTACATCGAGCCGATCACCTGGCAGGCGGTGGAGAAGATCATCGAGGCCGAGCGCCCCGACGCCATCCTGCCCACCATGGGCGGCCAGACCGCGCTCAACTGCGCGCTCGAGCTCGACAAGCACGGCGTGCTCGAGAAGTACGGGGTGGAGATGATCGGCGCCAACGCCGATGCCATCAACAAGGCCGAGGATCGCGACCTGTTCGACCAGGCCATGAAGCGCATCGGCCTGGAGTGCCCCAAGGCCGAGGTGGCGCACTCCATGGTGGAGGCCTGGCGCATCCAGGAGTCGCTGGGTTTCCCGGTGATCATCCGCCCCTCCTACACCATGGGCGGCTCCGGCGGCGGCGTGGCCTACAACAAGGAGGAGTTCGAGGAGATCTGTACCCGCGGTTTCGAGCTCTCCAACAACCATGAGCTGCTGATCGACGAGTCGCTGCTGGGTTGGAAGGAGTACGAGATGGAGGTCGTTCGCGACAAGAACGACAACTGCATCATCGTCTGTGCGATCGAGAACTTCGACCCCATGGGCGTGCACACCGGCGACTCCATCACCGTGGCCCCGGCGCAGACGCTGACCGACAAGGAGTACCAGATCATGCGCGACGCCTCGCTGGCGGTGCTGCGCGAGATCGGTGTCGAGACCGGCGGCTCCAACGTGCAGTTCGGTGTCGACCCGCAGACCGGTCGCATGGTCGTGATCGAGATGAACCCTCGGGTGTCGCGCTCCTCGGCGCTGGCCTCCAAGGCCACCGGCTTCCCGATCGCCAAGATCGCCGCCAAGCTGGCGGTGGGCTACACCCTGGACGAGCTCTCCAACGACATTACCGGCGGGCGCACCCCGGCCTCGTTCGAGCCGTCGATCGACTACGTGGTCACCAAGATTCCGCGCTTCACCTTCGAGAAGTTCCCCCAGGCCAACGATCGCCTCACCACCCAGATGAAGTCGGTGGGCGAGGTGATGGCCATCGGTCGCACCTTCCAGGAGTCGCTGCAGAAGGCGCTGCGCGGGCTCGAGACCGGCAACGACGGCCTCGACCCCAAGTTTCCTGAATTCAAGGCCGGGGAGTTCAGCGACGACGCCATGGCCCACATCAAGGGCGAGCTGCAGGCGGCCGGCGCCGAGCGCATCTTCTTCATCGCCGACGCCATGCGCGCCGGTATGAGCGTGGAGGAGATCTTCACCCTGACCAGGATCGACCCCTGGTTCCTGGTCCAGCTCGAGGAGCTGGTGCGCATCGAGCAGGACGTGGCCAAGCGCTCGCTCTCCGATTTCACCCCGCGTGAGCTGTTCGGCCTCAAGCGCAAGGGCTTCAGTGACGCGCGCCTGGCCGGGCTGCTCGGGGTCTCCGAGAAGGAGTTCCGCCGCACGCGCCAGAAGGCCGGCATCCGCCCGGTCTACAAGCGCGTCGACACCTGCGCCGCCGAGTTCGCATCAAACACCGCCTACATGTACTCCACCTACGAGGAGGAGTGCGAGGCCGATGTCTCCGATCGCCGGAAGATCATGGTGCTGGGCGGCGGGCCCAACCGTATCGGCCAGGGCATCGAGTTCGACTACTGCTGCGTCCATGCCGCCTTCGCCATGCGCGACGACGGCTATGAGACCATCATGGTCAACTGCAACCCCGAGACCGTCTCTACCGACTACGATACTTCCGACCGTCTCTACTTCGAGCCGGTCACCCTGGAGGATGTGCTGGAAATCGCCGACAAGGAGCAGCCGGTCGGCGTGATCGTGCAGTTCGGCGGCCAGACCCCGCTCAAGCTGGCCCGCGAGCTCGAGGCTGCCGGTGTGCCGATCATCGGCACCACGCCTGATGCCATCGACCGCGCCGAGGACCGCGAGCGCTTCCAGCAGATGATCGACAAGCTGGGCCTCAAGCAGCCGCCCAACGCCACCGCGCGCAGCTTCGACGAGGCCTTCGCCAAGGCCGAGGCGATCGGCTACCCGCTGGTGGTGCGCCCGAGCTATGTGCTCGGCGGCCGCGCCATGGAGATCGTCTACGACGCCTCCGAGCTCGAGAACTACATGACCCACGCGGTGAAGGTCTCCAACGACTCGCCGGTGCTGCTCGACCACTTCCTCAACGCCGCCATCGAGATCGACATCGACGCCGTCTCCGACGGTCACGAGGTGGTGATCGGCGGCATCATGCAGCACATCGAGCAGGCCGGCGTGCATTCCGGCGACTCCGCCTGTGCGCTGCCGCCCTACTCGCTGCCCGCCGACGTACAGGACGAGATGCGCGACCAGGTCAAGCGCATGGCGGTCGAGCTCGGCGTGGTAGGCCTGATGAACGTCCAGCTGGCGTGGCAGGATGGAGAGATCTACGTCATCGAGGTCAACCCGCGCGCCTCGCGCACTGCACCCTTCGTCTCCAAGTGCATCGGCACTTCGCTGGCCCAGATCGCCGCCCGCTGCATGGCCGGCAAGTCCTTGGCCGAGCAGGGCTTCACCCGCGAGATCGTGCCGCACTTCTATAGCGTCAAGGAGGCGGTGTTCCCGTTCAACAAGTTCCCCGGTGTCGACCCCATCCTGTCGCCGGAGATGAAGTCCACTGGTGAGGTGATGGGCTCGGGCGAGACCTTCGCCGAGGCCTTTTACAAGGCGCAGCTGGGGGCCGGCGAGGCGATTCCCAAGCTCGAAGGCGAGCGCAAGGCGTTCCTCTCGGTGCGCGACCCGGACAAGGTCGGCGTTATCGAGATCGCCCGTTCTCTGCTAGGATTGGGGTTCACGTTGTGCGCGACCCGCGGCACCGCTGTCGCCCTCGAAGCCGCCGGGCTCGAGGTGGAGGTCGTCAACAAGGTTTACGAAGGCCGTCCGCATATCGTCGATCTGCTCAAGAACGACGACATCGCCTATATCGTCAATACCACCGAGGGGCGTCAGGCCATCAACGACTCCTCGGTGATCCGTCGTACCGCGCTCGCCCGCAAGGTGCCCTATGCCACCACCCTGGCCGGGGCCAGTGCCGTTTGCATGGCGCTCGAATATGGCAACGCGATTACGGTGCGGCGGTTACAGGAACTGCATGCAGGAGCGACACAATGAATAAAGTCCCGATGACCGTCGCAGGCGAGGCACGCCTGCGTGAGGAGCTGGAACAGCTCAAGGGTGTCGAGCGTCCTCGGGTGATCAACGCCATTGCCGAGGCGCGCGAGCACGGCGATTTGAAGGAGAACGCCGAATACCATGCGGCGCGCGAGCAGCAGGGGTTCATCGAGGGACGGATCCAGGAGATCGAGAGCAAGCTCTCCAATGCCCAGGTGATCGACGTGCAGAAGCTGCCCCAGACCGGCAAGGTGATTTTCGGCGTCACCGTCGAGCTGATCAATCTCAATAACGACGAGGAGGTCGCCTACCAGATCGTCGGCGAGGATGAGGCCAACATCAAGAGCGGCAAGATCTCCGTCACCTCGCCCATCGCCCGTGCCCTGATCGGCAAGGAGGAGGGCGACGTGGTGGTGGTCGCCACGCCGGGCGGCGAGGTGGAGTACGAGGTCGCCAGCGTTCGGCATCTCTGAGCGACGAGCTACGCGCCAGTGAAAAAGCCCGCGACAAAGTGTCGCGGGCTTTTTTGTGGAGTGCTCGCAGCCCGAGGCTCGGCGCCGGCGCGTCAGCGCCTAGTGCCGGCCGTGGTGCCCCTCGAAGCGCTTGACGTTGGACAGCTTCGGGTTGGCCTGGGGGTTCCTGCGGTAGAGCAGCGCCATCTTGCCGATGGTCTGCACGCGCTCGGCACCGCTGGCGGCCAGCAGTTCCTCGAGCATGGCGGTGCGGTCGTCGCGCTCCGGCAGGGCCAGCTTCACCTTGATCAGCTCGTGGTCGGCCAGCGCCCGGTCGAGTTCGGCCAGCACGCCCTCGGAAACACCGTTCTCCGACACCGTTACCACCGGGTTGAGATGGTGACCGATGCTGCGGAATGCTTTCTTTTGTGCCTGTGACAAGCTCATGGTATCTTGCGTCTTCCCGGTTGCGCGTAACCTGCCATGGTACGGTGAAATGCGCGCCGGCGAAAGCATGGCGAGGCCTGAGTTCGGCCTCGGCCAGCTCCGCGTCATACCGAACCGGGCCGGCGTGCCTACGCAACGTTCGGAATCTTCAGTCAAGGTGATCGTGTGGTCCGATCCACTTCCTCGCCCCGCGGTGGCAAGCAGGCTGCCAGCAAGAGTTCGGCCTCCTGGCTCAGGGAGCACTTCGATGATCGTTTCGTGCAGCAGAGCTGGCAGGACGGTTATCGCAGTCGCGCCAGCTACAAGCTGCTTGCGCTCGACGAGAAGGATCGCCTGTTCAAGCCGGGCATGACGGTGATCGATCTGGGGGCGGTGCCCGGCGGGTGGAGCCAGGTGGCGGCGGACAAGGTCGGCGATCGGGGCATGGTGATCGCTTCCGATATCCTCGAGATGGACGCCCTGGCCGGCGTCGAATTCATCCAGGGCGACTTCACCGAGGAGGCCGTGCTCGAGGCGATCCTCGCTGTGCTGGACGGTCGGCCGGTAGACCTTGTGATGTCCGACATGGCCCCCAATATGAGTGGCATGAGCGCCATCGACCAGCCCCAGGCGATGTACCTGGTGGAGCTGGCCCTGGACCTGGCGCGCCAGACCCTGCGTCCCGGTGGCCGATTCCTGGCCAAGGTGTTCCAGGGCGAGGGTTTCGATGCCTACCTGAAGGAGCTGCGCGACAGCTTTTCCAAGGTGGTGACACGCAAGCCGGAAGCCTCTCGCGCCCGTTCGCGCGAAGTCTACCTGCTGGCGGATGGTTTCCGTGGCTGAGTCGGTTTCATCGGCTCGGCATTTCCCGACCAGCCAGACTGGTCCTGATAGCGACAGACTAACGGTGCAATGACCGGACAGCGCGGCCCAACTGTGTCACAGTGGGGCCAGGAAGGTCGGGGTGGAACATGCCATGCCCGCCTGTGGTCAATAATGCCAGGCGTTATGGCCGAGAGATGCTTGCAATGAGGGTGGTCCCTTGAACGATATGGCGAAGAACCTGATCCTGTGGTTGGTCATCGCGGCAGTGCTGCTGACGGTGTTCAACAACTTTTCCGTCGATGGCACGCCGCAGACGATGAACTACTCGCAGTTCGTCCAGCAGGTGCAGAACCAGCAGATCCGCAGCGTGACCATCGATGGCTACACCATCAATGGTGAGCGTGCCGACGGTTCGCAGTTCCAGACCATCCGGCCGGCGGCGGAAGACCCCAAGCTGATGGATGACCTGCTCTCCAACAACGTGACCGTCATCGGCCGTGAGCCGCAGCAGCAGAGCCTGTGGACGCGCCTGCTGATCGCCAGTTTCCCGATCCTGCTGATTCTCGCCATCTTCATGTTCTTCATGCGGCAGATGCAGGGCGGCGCCGGTGGCAAGGGTGGGCCGATGAGCTTCGGCAAGTCGAAGGCCAAGCTGCTCTCCCAGGACCAGATCAAGACCACTTTCGCCGACGTGGCCGGCTGTGACGAGGCCAAGGAGGAGGTCGAGGAACTGGTCGACTTCCTGCGCGACCCCTCCAAGTTCCAGCGCCTGGGCGGCACCATACCCCGCGGCGTACTGATGGTGGGCCCGCCGGGCACGGGCAAGACGCTGCTGGCGAAGTCCATCGCCGGCGAGGCCAAGGTGCCGTTCTTCTCGATTTCCGGTTCCGACTTCGTCGAGATGTTCGTCGGTGTGGGCGCTTCCCGCGTGCGCGACATGTTCGAACAGGCCAAGAAGCAGGCGCCCTGTATCATCTTCATCGACGAGATCGACGCCGTGGGTCGTTCGCGCGGTGCAGGTATGGGCGGCGGCAACGACGAGCGTGAGCAGACCTTGAACCAACTGCTGGTGGAGATGGACGGCTTCGAGGCCAACGAAGGCATCATCGTCATCGCCGCCACCAACCGTCCCGACGTGCTTGATCCGGCGCTGCTGCGCCCGGGCCGCTTCGACCGCCAGGTGGTGGTGCCGCTGCCCGATATCCGCGGTCGCGAGCACATCCTCAACGTGCACCTGCGCAAGGTCCCGCTGGCCGATGACGTCAAGCCGTCGCTGATAGCGCGCGGCACGCCGGGCTTCTCCGGCGCCGATCTGGCCAATCTGGTCAACGAGGGGGCGCTGTTCGCCGCGCGGCGCAACAAGCGCCTGGTCGGCATGGAGGAGCTGGAGCTGGCCAAGGACAAGATCATGATGGGCGCCGAGCGCCGCTCCATGGTCATGACCGACAAGGAGAAGCTCAACACCGCCTATCACGAGTCGGGCCACGCCATCATCGGCCTGGTGATGCCGGAACACGACCCGGTCTACAAGGTCACCATCATCCCGCGTGGCCGCGCCCTGGGCGTGACCATGTTCCTGCCCGAGGCCGATCGCTACAGCCTGTCGCGCCAGCAGATCATCAGCCAGATCTGCTCGCTGTTCGGCGGACGCATTGCCGAGGAGATGACGCTGGGGCCGAATGGCGTCACTACCGGGGCCTCCAACGACATCAAGCGCGCCACCGAGCTGGCCCACAACATGGTCGCCAAGTGGGGCCTCTCCGAGGAGATGGGGCCGATCATGTACGACGAGGACGAGTCGCACCAGTTCCTCGGCGGCCCGGGCCAGAGCGGCGGCAAGCTCAAATCCGGCGAAACCACCACCCGCCTCGACAAGGAAGTACGCAAGATCATCGACGAGTGCTACGCCAAGGCGCAGCAGATCCTCGAGGAGAACCGCGACAAGCTCGATGCCATGGCCGAGGCGCTGATGCAGTACGAGACCATCGATGCCGACCAGCTTCGCGACATCATGGAAGGCCGCAAGCCGCGGCCGCCCAAGGACTGGGAGGACGGTGACTCCGGCAGCGGCGCTCCCGTTACCGGCGAGGCCGAGCCCAAGGGCGCCGACGAGCCCGTTCAGGAACCGACCGACGGCGATGGCGATCGTGGTGACGAGGACGAAGACGAGGAGCCGCGCCGCCGTCCCTCCGACCCGCTGGGCGGTCCAGCCGGGTCGTGACGACCCGGCATGAAGCCAGGCGCCCCATCGGGGCGCCTTTGCCGTGTGCTCCCGTGTCCAGGCCCGTGCCATAGGATCCATGACATGACCGACACCCCCTCGCCGACCTGGCTGCCCTGTGGGCGGCATCGCCTCGACCTCTCCTACCCCCGGGTCATGGGCATACTCAACGTCACTCCCGACTCTTTCTCCGATGGCGGTCGCCATGTCGCCATCGACGACGCGCTGCGCCATGCCGAGCGCATGCTGGCCGAGGGGGCGGCGATCATCGACGTGGGTGGAGAATCGACCCGCCCGGGAGCCCAGGCGGTCACGACGCAGCAGGAGCTGGACCGGGTGGCGCCGGTGGTCGAGCGGCTGGTCTGCGAACTCGATGCGCTGGTGTCGGTGGATACCAGCAATCCCGAGGTGATGCGTCAAGCCGCAGCGCTGGGCGCCGGCATGATCAACGACGTGCGCGCCCTCACGCGCGAGGGAGCATTGGAAGCGGCACTGGGCACAGGCCTGCCGGTGTGCCTGATGCACATGCAGGGCGAGCCGCAGGACATGCAGCAGGCGCCCCGTTATGATGCCCCCATCGAAGAGGCGGTCATCGGCTTTCTCGAAGCGCGCGTGGCGGCCTGCGAGGCCGCCGGGCTGCGCAGCGAGCGCCTGTTGCTCGACCCCGGCTTCGGTTTCGGCAAGACCGTCGAGCATAACCTGCGCCTGCTCAAGCGCATGGATCGCTTGTCCCGCCTGAACCTGCCGCTGCTGGTGGGGCTGTCGCGCAAGAGCTTGATCGGCAAGGTGCTGGGGCGACCGGTGGAGGAGCGCCTGCCCGGCGGTCTGGCGCTGGCGTCGCTGGCGGTCGAGCGGGGTGCCCGCATTCTTCGCGTCCATGACGTTGGCCCGACCATGGACGCCGTGAACATGACCTGGGCCGTGCTAAGGGAAGGCTGCGAGAATGACTAGAAAATACTTCGGTACGGATGGCATACGCGGAACGGTCGGCGAGTACCCCATCACCCCGGACTTCATGCTCAAGCTGGGCTGGGCCATGGGTCGGGTGCTGGCGCGTGAGTCGGGTCGCTCGAGGGTATTGATCGGCAAGGACACGCGCATCTCGGGCTACATGTTCGAATCGGCGCTCGAGGCGGGGCTATCGGCGGCCGGCGTCGACGTGGCGCTGCTGGGGCCGATGCCCACGCCGGGTATCGCCTACCTGACGCGGACCTTCCGCGCCGATGCCGGGATCGTCATCTCGGCCTCGCACAACCCCTTTGCCGACAACGGCATCAAGTTCTTCTCCAGTGAAGGGACCAAGCTCGCCGATGCGATCGAAGAGCGCATCGAAGCAATGCTCGATGAACCGTTGACCACGGTGGCGGCGGGCAAGCTGGGCAAGGCGATGCGTATCGACGATGCCGCAGGCCGCTACATCGAATTCTGCAAGTCGACCATCCCCAATCGCGTCAGCCTGCACGGGCTGCGCATGGTGCTTGACTGCGCCCACGGCGCCACTTACCACATCGCTCCCAGCGTGTTTCGCGAACTCGGCGCCGAAGTCAGTCTGGTCGGGGCCACCCCCGACGGCCTCAACATCAATCGCGACGTCGGCTCCACCTCGCCGGCCACGCTGCGCGCCGCGGTGATCCAGCAAAGCGCCGATCTGGGCATCGCCTTCGACGGTGACGGTGATCGGGTGCTGATGGTCGATGCCAACGGGCGCGAGATCGACGGCGACGACATCCTCTACCTGATCGCCCGCGACCGTCACGAGCGCGGCCAACTGATCGGCGGCGTGGTCGGTACCCTGATGACCAATTTCGGGCTGGCCATGGCGCTCGAGGAGATGGGCATTCCCTTCGAGCGCGCCAAGGTGGGCGACCGCTATGTGGTGGAGCGATTGGCCGCCAACGGTTGGCAGCTCGGCGGCGAATCCTCCG
Organism: Billgrantia sp. C5P2; assembly: GCF_051062895.2. NCBI lineage: Bacteria > Pseudomonadati > Pseudomonadota > Gammaproteobacteria > Oceanospirillales > Halomonadaceae > Billgrantia > Billgrantia sp. C5P2. The sequence goes on along the minus strand of NZ_CM128542.1, from coordinate 4,480,529 downwards.
GTCATATCGTCTGTGCCGACGTGCAGAGCACCGGTGACGGTATCGTGTCGGCGCTGCAGGTCCTGGCACTCATGGTCAGCGAGGGCAAGCCGCTCCAGACCTTGCTGGCCGGGCTGGAGAAGGTACCCCAGGTGCTGGTCAACGTGCGTCTGACGCCGGGCAGCGATGCCAAGGCGCTGATGGCGAGTCCGGCCGTTCAGGAGGCAGTGGCCGGCGTGGAGGCGGAGCTGGGCGCCGAGGGCCGCGTGCTGCTGCGCCCGTCCGGCACCGAACCGCTGATTCGTGTGATGGTCGAAGGTCGGGCGCACCTCGATGTCGAAGGGTTGGCGAGCCGCCTGGCCTCACAGGTCGAGAACGAGTTGGGTTGACATCCGCTGCGACGGTTGTCTTGGCCTGGCACCTCCTATACCATTTCGCTCCACTTTGAAAGAGGACGCCGAATGCGAACGCCGCTGATCGCCGGGAACTGGAAGATGAACGGTTCGGCCGCGCTGGTCGAAGAGTTCGGCCGTGCCTTTGCCGAAGCGACGCTCCCGGCGCCGCTGGACGTGGTCATCCTGCCGCCCTTTCCCTACCTGGATGCGGCGCGACGCGCCTTCGACGGCACTGCGCTGCGGCTGGGTGCTCAGACATTGAATCCGCTCCACTCCGGTGCCCGTACCGGCGAGGTGAGCGGTCGAATGCTCAAGGAGTTCGGCGTCGAATACGCTCTGGCGGGTCATTCCGAGCGCCGCCAGCTCTACCGCGAAGACGACGAGGCCGTGCATGATCGGCTGCTGGCGGCGCTGAACGCCGATATCACGCCGATCCTGTGCGTCGGCGAGACCCTCGAGGAGCGTGACGCGGGCAAGACCCTGGAAGTCGTGCTACGCCAGGTGGGCTACGTGATGGCGCGCCTGGAACCCGGTCAGCGCGAGCGTGTGATCATTGCCTACGAACCGGTCTGGGCCATCGGGACCGGGCGCACCGCTTCGCCGGGGCAGGCTCAGGAGGTCATGGCCGCCATCCGGGAATACCAGGCCGGCTTCGACCGTGAACTCGCGGCAGGCCTGCGCCTGCTGTACGGCGGCAGCATGAACGCCGGCAACGCGGCTGAGCTGTTGGCTCAGCCCGACATCGACGGCGGCCTGGTGGGCGGCGCTTCGCTCAAGGTCGACGATTTCCTAGCCATTTGTCAGTCAGCAGGTTGAACCCATGCAAGTTGCCATTCTCATGATCCACGTGGCGATCGCCATCGCCCTGGTCGTTCTCATCCTGCTACAGCAGGGCAAGGGTGCCGAAGCCGGCGCCGCCTTCGGTGGTGGCGCCTCGCAGACCGTGTTCGGCTCGCGCGGCTCAGGCAGTTTCCTGTCGCGTACCACTGCGTTACTCGCGGCAGCTTTCTTCGCCACCTCGCTGACCCTGGCCTATTTTGCCAGCCAGGCGGGCCAGGCACCTGAAGCGGGCATTCCCGACTCGCGCCTGATCGAGCAGCAGCGCGGGTTGCCGACGCTTGACGACGACGCCAATGACGTGGATAATACCGCGCCAGTGCTGGAGGAAAGCGACGGCTGAGTCGCGGTTCCGGCAGTCAAACAAGCCGAAGTGGTGGAATTGGTAGACACGCTATCTTGAGGGGGTAGTGACCTTATGGTCGTGCGGGTTCAAGTCCCGCCTTCGGCACCATCTGAAACGCTGCGGTCCCATGGGGTCGCGAGTCGTCAGAAGCAGGATTGGCACCAGGAAGAATGTAGGCGCCGGCTTGACTTAGGCCTGTATCGCGCCTACAATCGCCGACCTGGAATGTTGCGGGGTGGAGCAGTCTGGTAGCTCGTCGGGCTCATAACCCGAAGGTCATCGGTTCAAATCCGGTCCCCGCTACCATCTTCCGGCAAGCGTCCGAATGGGATGCAAGATGCCGTAAGTGGTACTACAGGTTTCTTGTGAAAGGCCCCTTCCTGTGAAGGGGCTTTTTGTTAGCAGCATACTGCCGGTTCCGGCCGGCAGTGCTTGTTCGGGCAACGCCAATCAGCCACCTAGCTTTCCTGTTCACTCCCGGCCAGGTGCCTGATGCAACGGCTGTAGGAGCTTTCTCTGTGGCACTCAAGGACGCTGCGCTGTATGCGCTGATCGAGCCGGTGGTAACCGCCATGGGTTTCGAGCTCTGGGGCATCGATTATCGCCCCCAGGGCAAGCACTCCCGCCTTGTGATCTACATTGATCATGCCGACGGTGTGAGCGTGGATCACTGCGCCGATGTCAGTCGCCAGGTCAGTGCCGTGCTCGACGTGGAGGATCCCATTCCCGGGGAGTATCGCCTGGAGGTGTCGTCGCCGGGCATGGACCGTCCGCTCTTCACCCTCGACCAGTTCGCACGGTTTGCCGGACATCAGGTGGCGCTGAAGCTGCGCGTACCGTTCGACGGGCGGCGCAAGTTCCAGGGGTTGCTGGCCGGCGTCGAGGAAGACGAGGTGCTGCTGCAACTGGACGGCGAAGAGTACTGCTTTCCGATCGAAAGCATCGATCAGGCGCGGGTGGTTCCCCGGTTCGAAGACTGAGTCGCCGGCCAAGGCTGGTGCACAAGAACAGGTTTTCTGGCGAGGCATAGGCATGAGTAAAGAAATTCTGACGGTCGTGGATGCGATCTCAAATGAGAAGGGCGTTCCGCGCCAAGTGATCTTCGAGGCCGTCGAAGCGGCACTGGCGAGTGCGTCACGCAAGCGCTTCGAAGGGCACGAGGTCAGCGTACGCGTGCACATCGATCGCCAAACCGGCGACTACGAGACCTTCCGCCGCTGGGAAGTGGTGGAGGATGACGAGTTCGAGAACCCTGACGCCGAGATCAAGCAGTCCTTCGCCGAGCGCCGCGATCCCCCGCTCACGCTGGGCGACGTGGTCGAGGAGCAGATCGAGAACGCCGCTTTCGGGCGCATTGCGGCCCAGACCGCCAAGCAGGTCATCGTGCAGAAGGTGCGCGAGGCCGAGCGTGCCGAAGTGGTACGGCAGTATGCCGAACGCGAAGGCGAGCTGGTGGCCGGCATCGTCAAGAAGACCACCCGCGACGGCCTGATCATCGATCTGGGCGACAATGCCGAGGCCTTCCTGCCGCGTAGCGAGATGATCCCCGGCGAGCGCTACCGCATGAATGACCGTGTACGTGCGCTGCTGACCAAGGTCGATGCCGAGGCGCGCGGCGCCCAGCTGATCCTGTCGCGCACCTGCCCCGAACTGATCATCGAGCTGTTCAAGATCGAGGTGCCGGAGATTGCCGAGCAGCTCATCGAGATTAAGGGCGCGGCGCGTGACCCTGGCTCGCGGGCCAAGATTGCGGTCAAGACCAACGACCGCCGCATCGATCCGGTCGGCGCCTGCGTGGGCATGCGCGGTTCCCGCGTCCAGGCGGTATCGAGCGAGCTGCAGAACGAGCGGGTCGACATCATCCTGTGGGACGACAATCCCGCCCAGCTCGTCATCAATGCCATGGCGCCGGCGGACGTCGGCTCGATCCTGGTCGATGAGGATGCCCACGCCATGGACGTGGCGGTGGCCGAGGACAACTTGGCTCAGGCCATTGGCCGCAGTGGCCAGAACGTACGTCTGGCCTCCGAACTCACCGGCTGGCGAATCAACGTCATGACCGAGGATGAGGCGGAAGACAAGCGCGAGCAGGAGATCGATAGCCTGGTCGAGCATTTCATTCAGCATCTGGAGATCGAGGACGACCTCGCCCGGCTGCTGGTGGAGGAGGGCTTCACCACGCTGGAGGAAATCGCTTACGTGCCCCTCGAGGAGATCCTCGAGATCGAGGAGCTCGACGAAGAGTTGGTGGAAGAATTGCGCGCTCGCGCCAAGGATGAGCTGCTGACGCTGGCCATCGCCTCCGAGGAGGCGCTGGACGGCGCACAGCCGGCCGACGACCTGCTGGAGATGGACGGCATGGAGCGTCACCTGGCCTTTATCCTGGCGAGCCGGGGCATCGTCACCATGGAGGACCTCGCCGAGCAGTCCGTCGACGATTTGATGGACATTGAGGGCATGGACGAGGAGCGCGCTGCAGCACTGATCATGACTGCCCGTGCGCCCTGGTTCGAGAACGAACAGTAAACGGGTCACGGGCTGAGGAGGGTCGAGATGTCGGAAATGACCGTTAAGGATTTTGCAGCGAAGGTGGGGCGCGACGTGCCTCGCCTGCTGGAACAGATGAAAGAAGCCGGGCTCGAGCACAAGTCCGAAAGCGATGCCGTGTCCGAAGAGGACAAGCGCAAGCTGCTCGACTACCTGACCAAGAGTCATGGCGGTAGCGGCGCTGGTGCCGGCGCGCGCAACCGTATCACGCTGACGCGCAAGACTCGCAGCCGGATCAAGACCGGGGAGCGGGGCAAGACCATCGAGGTTCAGGTGCGCAAGAAGCGTACCTACGTCAAGCGTGCCGAGGAGGAAGAGGCCTCTGCGCCCGAGCTGGTGGAAGAGAGCGGACCGCGCCAGCTGGTGGGCGACATGGCCGACTCGCAGGCCAAGCGTGAGGCTCAGGAGGCACTGGAAGCCGAGCAGGCCGAAGCGCGTGCCGCCGAGCAGGCGGCCAGCGAGGAGGCAGCCAAGGTCGAGCCGTCCCGGGCTGCTGCCGAGCCCGAGGTTCCGGTTCCCGAGTTGGAGGCGTCCACTGAGCCGGCCGGAGAATCCGAGCCGCCGGCGCCGCCCAAGGAGGGCCGCACCGATCGCCGCACCGCGCCGCCCAAGAAGGCTTCGGCCAAGAAGGGGCGTCACGACCGCGAGGAGGACGACCGCGGTGATCGCGAGGAGCGTCGCCGTGGCGGTGGCAAGAAGGTCAAGCGCGCCGAGCGCCGCGGCGGGCGCCGCGGGGGCAGCCAGGGCGGCGGCAAGCACGGCTTCCAGAAGCCGACGCAGCCGATCGTGCGCGAGGTCTCGATCCCCGAATCGATCAGTGTTGCCGAGCTGGCAGACAAGATGTCGATCAAGGCGAACGAGGTCATCAAGACCATGTTCACCATGGGCGCGGCGGTAACCATCAACCAGACCATCGATCAGGACACCGCGGCCATCGTGGTCGAGGAGATGGGCCACAAGCCCAAGCTGATCAAGGACGACGCGCTCGAGACCGAAATGCTCGAAGGCATCTCCTACGAGGGCGAGGAGATCACCCGTTCGCCGGTGGTCACGGTGATGGGTCACGTCGACCACGGCAAGACCTCGCTGCTCGACTACATCCGCAAGGCCAAGGTGGCCACCGGCGAGGCTGGCGGCATCACCCAGCACATCGGTGCCTACCACGTCGAGGACCAGCACGGCGGCGTGACCTTCCTCGATACCCCTGGCCACGCGGCGTTCACCGCCATGCGTGCCCGCGGTGCCAAGGCCACTGACGTCGTCATCCTGGTGGTGGCGGCCGACGACGGCGTCATGCCGCAGACGGTCGAGGCGATCGAGCACTCCAAGGCGGCCGAAGTGCCCATGGTGGTGGCGGTCAACAAGATCGATAAGCAGGGCATCGACCTGGACCGAATCAAGAACGAGCTCTCGCAGCACGGCGTGATCTCCGAGGAGTGGGGCGGCGACACCCAGTTCGTGCACGTCTCCGCACATACCGGCGAAGGCATCGAGGAATTGCTGGAAGCGATCCAGTTGGTCTCCGAGGTGCTCGAGCTCAAGGCGGTGCCGGAAGCGCCAGGCAAGGGCGTTGTGGTCGAGTCGCGTCTCGACAGGGGGCGTGGCCCGGTGGCCACCGTGCTGGTGCAGAACGGCACTCTGAAGCGCGGTGACATCGTTCTCGCCGGCTTGCACTACGGCCGCGTGCGTGCGCTGACCAACGAGCTCGGCCAGCAGGTCGAGGAGGCGGGTCCCGCCATGCCGGTGGAGATCCAGGGCCTCGACGGTACCCCGGATGCCGGTGACGATTTCATGGTCGTGGCCGATGAGAAGAAGGCTCGCGAGGTTGCCAACTTCCGTCAGGGCAAGTATCGCGAAGTGCGTCTGGCCCGCCAACAGAAGGCCAAGCTGGAGAACATGTTCAGCCAGATGGGCCAGGACGAGGTGGCCAAGGTCAACATCGTGCTCAAGGCCGATGTGCAGGGCTCGCTGGAAGCGATCAAGGGTGCCCTCGAAGAGCTCTCCACCGAGGAAGTGCAGGTGGCCGTGGTCTCCTCAGGCGTGGGCGGCATCACCGGTACCGACGCCAACCTGGCGCTGGCCTCCGAAGCCATCGTGGTCGGCTTCAACGTGCGTGCCGATGCTGCTGCCCGCGAGATCATCGAGCGCGAGGGGCTGGATCTGCGCTACTACAGCGTCATCTACCAGCTCATCGATGAGGTCAAGCAGGCCATGAGCGGCATGCTGGCACCTGAGTGGAAGGAAGAGATCGTCGGTGTGGCCGAGGTCCGCGACGTCTTCCGCGCGCCCAAGATCGGCGCCGTGGCCGGCTGCATGGTGGTCGAGGGCAGCGTGCATCGCAACAAGAAGATCCGCGTACTGCGCGACAACGTGGTCATCTACGAGGGCGAGCTCGAGTCGCTGCGTCGCTTCAAGGACGATGTCAACGAAGTGCGTAGCGGCATGGAGTGCGGCATCGGCGTGAAGAACTACAACGACGTCCAGGTCGGCGACAAGATCGAAGTCTTCGATCAGGTCAAGGTCGAGCGGACGCTGTAATCGCAGCGGGAGTGGAGCATGCGGGAGTTCAAGCGTACCGACCGGGTCGGTGACCAGCTGCAGAAGGAGCTGGCCGTGCTGATCCAGCGCGAGGTCAAGGACCCGCGCCTGGGCATGGTCACCGTCAGTGGGGTCACGGTCAGCCGTGACCTCGGCTATGCCGACGTTTACGTGACCCTGCTGGGCGAGGATAGCCCCGAGCGCATCAAGGAGAACCTCAAGGTACTCAAGCAGGCGGCAGGCTTCCTGCGCAGCCAGATCGCCCGGCGCATCAAGCTGCGCCACGTGCCGGAACTGCGCTTCCACTACGATGAAAGCGTGGTGCGCGGTCAACGGCTCTCTTCGCTGATCGACGAGGCGGTCGAAAGCGACCGTTCCCGTCATCCTGACGAGGAAGGCGAGCCGGGTGGCGGCGACGAGGGAGAGCGCGGCTGATGGCGCGGCGGCGTCGCGGCCTGCCGGTCAACGGCGTGCTGCTGCTCGACAAGCCCAAGGGCGCCTCGAGCAATCACGCCCTGCAGCGGGCCCGGCGTCTGCTGCAGGCGCAGAAGGCGGGCCACACCGGCACGCTGGACCCCATGGCGACCGGGCTGCTGCCGGTGTGCCTGGGCGAGGCGACCAAGTTCTCGGCCCACCTGCTCGAGGCCGACAAGGTCTACCGCACCCGGGTGCAGCTCGGCGCGGTGACCGATACCGGTGACGCCGAGGGCGAAGTGGTCGAGCGCTGCGATGTGCCGCCACTCACGGCCGAGGACGTCGAGCGGGTGCTCGAGCGCTTTCGCGGTGAGATCGACCAGACGCCGCCAATGTACTCTGCGCTCAAGCATCAAGGGCGCAAGCTCTACGAGCTGGCCCGCGAGGGCAAGAGCGTCGAGCGTGCAGTACGGCGTGTGACGGTGTATCATGCCCGGCTTCTTGCCTTCGAGAGCGATGCCTTCGAGCTCGAAGCGCGGGTCAGCAAGGGCACCTACATCCGCACCCTGGCCGAGGATATCGGTCGTGCGCTCGGCTGTGGGGCGCATATCACCGCCCTGCGCCGGCTCGCCACCGGCCCCTTCGATAGCGAGGGGATGCTGGCCCTGGATGCCCTCGAGGCGTTGCCGGGCCAGAGCGAGCGCGAGGCCGCGTTGCTGCCGGTCGACGTGCTGGTGGCGCACCTGCCGCGGCTCGATGTGAATGAAGCGGCAAGACAGCGGCTCATGCACGGCCAGGCGGCCGGCGTCGAGCCTACCGCTCTCGCCCCTGGGGCGACGGCGAGACTCTACAGCGGCGAGGTCTTCATCGGCCTCGGCGTGGTGAAGGGGCCACAGGAGGTGGCTCCCAAGCGGCTGCTCAGTACGGCAGCCGACTGAGACGCGGCTTGATCGCGTCTCACAAGGAGAAACGCCCGAGACTGCAAATATGCGTGGTCTCACAAATTCACGTTTCAGGCATATTGCTTACTGGAGAAACAGATGGCACTTACCGCTGAACAGAAGGCCGAAATCGTCAAGGAATACGGCCGAGGCGACAACGACACCGGTTCCCCCGAGGTTCAGGTGGCCCTGCTGAGCGCCAATATCGACGGCCTGCAGGATCACTTCAAGACCAACAAGCAGGATCACCACTCCCGTCGTGGTCTGATCCGCATGGTCAACCAGCGCCGCAAACTGCTGGACTACCTGAAGCGCAAGGATCTCTCGCGCTATCAGGCTCTTATCCAGCGCCTCGGCCTGCGCCGCTAAGAAAAAGGGTATTTCGTAACGCGAAATTCGCTTTTTTCTACGGCACTTCGAAACGGGCAGCCCCACAGGGGGCTGCCCGTTTTGCGTTTCCGGGGCCGAAAACGGTGGTATAGGTGGCTCTCACGCGCGTCAACCCCTAAAATGGTCGCCGAGTCAAAAGACCCATACATGAGTAGAGACAAGTTGAAGGAAGTCGCCGTGAATCCGGTCAAGAAAACGTTTCAGTACGGTCGCAGCACCGTCACCCTGGAAACCGGGCGTATCGCTCGCCAGGCCACCGCTGCCGTCATGGTCACCATGGATGACACCGTGGTGTTGTGCACCGTGGTCGCCAAGAAGGACGTCAAGCCAGGCCAGGACTTCTTCCCCCTGGCGGTGTTCTATCAGGAGAAGACCTACGCGGTGGGCAAGATCCCCGGCGGCTTCTTCAAGCGCGAGGGGCGTCCCACCGAAAAGGAGACCCTCACCTCGCGGCTGATCGACCGCCCGATTCGCCCGCTGTTTCCCAAGGGCTTCATGAACGAGGTGCAGGTCATCTGTACGGTGCTCTCCACCGACCGCAACCATGACCCCGACATTGCCGCCATGCTCGGCACCTCCGCGGCGCTGTCGATCTCCGGCGTGCCGTTCAAGGGCCCCATCGCTGCCGCACGCGTCGGCTTCAATGAGGACAAGGGATATTTCCTCAACCCCACCGTGGAAGAACTGACTGGCTCAGAGCTGGACATGGTCGTCGCTGGTACCGAGAAGGCCGTGCTGATGGTCGAGTCCGAGGCCGATGAACTGCTCGAGGATGAAATGCTGGGGGCCGTACTCTTCGGCCATCAGGAGATGCAGGTCGCCATCCGCGCCATCAACGAGCTCGTCGCCGAAGCCGGCAAGCCCAAGTGGGACTGGCAGCCACCCGCGGAAAACACGGCGCTCAAGCAGGCCATTGCCACGGCCTTCGAGGCCAAGGTCGGCGAAGCCTACCGCATCACCGACAAGATGGCCCGTCAGGACGCCCTCGCCGCGCTCAAGGAGCAGGCGGTCGAGCAACTGGCCGGTGAGGAAGAGGGCCAGTTCGACGCCGACGAGGTCAAGGGTGCCTTCGCCGGCCTCGAGAAGCGCGTGGTGCGTAGCCGCGTCGTCAGGGGCGAGCCACGCATCGACGGGCGCGACCAGAAGACCGTGCGCCCCTTGGCCATCGAGGTGGGCAGCCTGCCCAAGACCCACGGCTCGGCGATCTTCACCCGCGGCGAGACCCAGGCGATCGTCATCGCGACCCTGGGCACCCTGCGCGATGCCCAGTTGATCGAGTCGCTGGAAGGCGAGCGCAAGGACCGCTTCCTGCTGCACTACAACTTCCCGCCCTACAGCGTGGGCGAGGCCGGTTTCATGGGCGGCCCGAAGCGCCGCGAGATCGGTCACGGCCGTCTGGCCCGGCGTGGCGTTCAGGCGATGCTGCCCGACGAGGCGGACTTCCCCTACACCATTCGCGTGGTATCGGAGATCACCGAGTCCAACGGCTCGAGCTCCATGGCCTCGGTGTGCGGTGCGTCACTGGCGCTGATGGATGCCGGCGTGCCGATGAAGGCACCGGTCGCGGGTATCGCCATGGGTCTGGTGAAGGACGACGACGGTTTTGCCGTACTCACCGACATTCTCGGTGACGAGGATCACCTCGGCGACATGGACTTCAAGGTGGCAGGCAGCGCTGCCGGCGTCACCGCCCTGCAGATGGACATCAAGATCGAGGGTATCAACGAGGAGATCATGGAGGTCGCCCTGCAGCAGGCCCATGAGGCCCGCCTGCACATTCTCGAGCAGATGAACACGGTGATCGACCAGAGCCGCTCCGAGGTCTCCGAGAACGCGCCCTCGATGGCTACCATCAAGATCGACCCGGAGAAGATCCGCGACGTCATTGGCAAGGGTGGTGCCACCATCCGCAAGATCTGCGAGGATACCGGCGCTTCCATCGATCTGGACGACGATGGCACCGTGCGCATCTACGCCGAGGACAAGGCGGCGGCCAAGAAGGCCATCGACATCGTGCTGTCGATCACCGCCGAGGCCGAGATCGGCAAGCTCTACCGCGGCAAGGTGGTACGCATCGCCGACTTCGGCGCCTTCATCAACATCATGCCGGGTACCGACGGCCTGGTGCACATCTCGCAGATCGTGCCCGAGCGGGTCAACGACGTGCGCGATTTCCTCAACGAGGGTGACGAGGTGGTGGTCAAGGTGCTCGACATCGACAACCGCAACCGCGTGAAGCTCACCATCAAGGAGATCACGCCGGAAGAGAAGGCCGCCTTCGAATCCGAGCAGGCCGAGACCGCGCTGTAAGCGTCACTCGAAGCAGAAAAGCGAACCGCCCCCATGGCCATGCCATGGGGGCGGTTTTTTTGATTGCCGTCACGCTGCTAGCGCAGCGACTTTACCTTTCAATCGCCAGGGCAACGCCTTGGCCGCCACCGATACACAGCGTGGCCAGGCCCTTCTTGGCGTCGCGGGCGATCATCTCGTGCAGCAGGGAGACCAGCACGCGGCAGCCGGAGGCGCCGATCGGGTGGCCCAGGGCAATGGCGCCGCCGTTGACGTTGACCTTGGAGACATCCCAGCCGAGTTCCTTGTTGACCGAGAGCGCCTGGGCGGCAAAGGCCTCGTTGGCCTCGACCAGGTCGAGATCGTCCAGGCTCCAGCCGGCCTTCTCCAGGCAACGGCGGGTGGCCGGCGCCGGGCCAATGCCCATGATCGCCGGGTCGACACCGGCATTGGAGTAGGCGGCGATGCGCGCCAGCGGCTCGAGGCCGAGTTCGCGCGCCTTGTCGGCGGAGCAGATCATTACCACAGCAGCGCCGTCGTTGAGCGAGGAGGCGTTGCCGGCGGTGACGGTGCCGTCCTTCTTGAAGGCGGGTTTCATGGTGCCGAGTTTTTCGGCGGTGACTTCGCGCGGGTTCTCGTCGGTGTCGAAGATCACCGGGTCGCCCTTGCGCTGGGGAATCTCCACGGGAACGATCTGGCCCTTGAAGCGGCCCTCCTTGATGGCCGCGGCGGCCTTCTGCTGGGAGGCGGCGGCGAACTCGTCCATGGCCTCGCGGGTGATAGCGTACTTCTCGGCCAGGTTCTCGGCGGTGATACCCATGTGGAAGTTGTTGAAGGCGTCCCACAGGCCGTCGTGGACCATGGTGTCGATGGCCTTCCAGTCGCCCATGCGCTGGCCGTTGCGCGAATTGGGCAGTACGTGGGGCGAGGCGGACATGTTCTCCTGGCCGCCGGCGAGGATCAGCTCGGCGTCGCCGCAGCGGATCGCCTGGGTCGCCAGATGCAGCGCCTTGAGGCCGGAGCCGCACACCTTGTTGATGGTCATGGCGGGTACGGCCGCGGGCAGGCCGGCCTTGATGGCGGCCTGACGCGCCGGGTTCTGGCCCACACCGGCGGTGAGCACCTGGCCGAGCAGCACCTCGTCGACCTGGTCGGGGGCCACACCGGTGGAGGCCAGGATGTCCTTGATTACCAACGCACCGAGGTCGCTGGCAGGGATGCCGGCAAGCGACCCCCCGAAGGAGCCGATGGCGGTACGGCGAGCGGCAACGATCACCACATCTTGCATTGGAATTCTCCTGAGTCGTTCACGGACGCTGAGGGACCAGCATAGGCGACTATTGTGCGCTGCGACAATGCCTCATCGGGAAATGGCCCCTCTCACGTGTCGCCAACCGTGCCGCTGGCCGTCAGGCGAACTGGACGGGAATGGCATGGCTGGTATGGCTGACGACATTACCCTCCTGCAGATAGACGAGGCTCGGATGATGGTTATCCAGTTCGGCCTCGCTGTAATGAGCATAGCTGCAAATGATCACGCGGTCGCCGGGGCCGGCCAGGTGAGCGGCGGCGCCGTTGATCGAGATGACCCGGGAACCCTCTTCGGCCCGTATGGCATAGGTGGTGAAGCGCTGGCCGTTCTCGACGTTGTAGATCTGGATCTGCTCGTTCTCGCGGATGCCGGACATGTCCAGCAACTCGCCGTCGATGGCGCAGGAGCCTTCGTAGTTGAGCACGGCATGGGTGACGCGGGCCATGTGCAGCTTGGCCTTGAGCATGACGGTGAACATGCGGGCTTCTTCCTCCGGGTGCGTACGAACGCCGCCTCAGCGCGGCAGGGTCAGGGTCAGGTTGTCGATCAGGCGGGTCTTGCCCAGGCGGGCGGCCGCAAGCAGGACGGCCTCGCGGGTAGTGGGGGTGGCCGGCCCCAGGTCGGCGGCTCGCAGCTCCAGGTAGTCGGGCTCGAAACCGGCCGTGCGCAGCCGGGCCATGCCGGTTTCCAGGGTGGCATCGACGGGCTCGCCGGCCTCGAGTGCCACGCGCAGCGTGGTCAGGATGCGCTGCAGCTCGGGTGCCGTGGCACGCTCGGCGGTGTCGAGGTAGCCGTTGCGCGAGGAGAGCGCCAGGCCATCTTCTGCACGTACGATGGGAACGCCGACGATCTCGATGGGGAAATGCAGGTCCTCGACCAGTTTGCGGATCACCGCCAGCTGTTGATAATCCTTCTCGCCGAAGCAGGCCACGTCGGGCTGCACCAGGTTGAACAGGATGCTGACCACGGTGGAGACACCGTCGAAATGGCCGGGCCGTGAGCCGCCGCACAGCCCTTCGCTGACGGCGGGAACGCAAACGCGGGTCTGGTTGTCCAGCCCGCGGGGGTAGAGCGTGGTCACCGTGGGAGTGAACAGCAGATCGCAGCCGGCCGCCTCGAGCTTCGCCTGATCGTCGGCCAGGGTGCGCGGATAGGCATCGAGATCCTCGCCCGCACCGAACTGAAGCGGGTTGACGAAAATGGTGGCCACGACAACGTCGGCATGCTGCTGGGCGGCGTCCACCAGCGACAGGTGTCCGTCGTGCAGGTTGCCCATGGTCGGCACGAGGCCGATGCGCTGTCCTCGATGGCGATATTCGCCGAGAATCTCACGCAGCGCAGGAATGTCTCGCAGAGTACGCATCAGCGGGCCTCCTGGATTGGAACGAGCGGAACTAGAAGCTGTGCTCCTCGGCCGGGAAGCGGCGCGCTTTGACGTCCTCATGATAACGACGGAAGGCGCCGGCGATGTCGTCGGCCTCGGCCATGAAGTTCTTGACGAAGCGCGGCGTGCGGCCATGGGTGACACCGAGCACGTCGTGCATGACGAGAATCTGGCCGTCGGTGTCCGGGCCGGCACCGATGCCGATCACGGGCACGTCGAGGGCCTCGGTGATCGCGCGGCCGAGGCTTGCCGGCACGCACTCGAGCAGAATGACCGAAGCCCCGGCGTCGACCAGGGTACGGGCGTCCTCGAGGATCTGTGCGGCGCGCTCGGCGTCGCGACCCTGGACCTTGTAGCCACCGAGCTGGTAGACCGTCTGGGGTGTCAGGCCCAGGTGGGCGCACACGGGCACACCGCGGCGGGTCATTTCGCGAATGCCTTCGGCCATCCACGCCTCGCCTTCCACCTTCACCAGCTCGGCACCGGCGCGCATCAGCTCGCCGGCATCGTTCAGCAGTCGATCGGTGCTGGCATTGCTCATGAATGGCAGGTCCACCATCAACAGGCTCGTGTCCTTGGCGCGTGCCACGCAGCGAGTGTGGTAACAAATATCGTCGAGGGTCACCGGGAGGGTGCTGGCGTGGCCCTGCAAGACCATGCCCAGCGAATCGCCGACCAGCAGCACTTCGATACCCGCTTCGGCGGCGGTGCGCGCGAAGGAGGCATCGTAGGCAGTCAGGCAGCTGAAGGTCTCACCTGCGCGCTTGTAGGCCTGCAGTGTGCTTAGCGTGATGGTTTTCATGGCGTGCTCTCGTTGTGTCTCGGGCGACCGGCGTGGAGCCTTGGCGCCGGTGCTGCGCGTGATTGTTACCAGAATAAGACGGTCGTGTCGACTGGTAACACCTCGCTCCTCAGTTCGCGTTCTCAGGTAACACTTCGATCTCGCCAGGCGTAGCAAGCGCTCCCGCCAGCTCCGCGATGCGACGCCCGTCGGGTAGCGGCAGGCGCGGCGACAGCTCGGCAAGAGGCAACAGCACGAAGGCACGGGCTGTCATTTCAGGGTGCGGCACTTGTAGCCGTGGCAATGTCAGGGTCTCGTTACCGTACAGTAGCAGGTCGAGATCCAGGGTGCGGGGTCCCCAGTGACGCTGGCGAATCCGCCGGTGACGCTGTTCCAGCGCTTGCAGTTGGTCGAGCAGGGCGAGGGGGGAAAGCCGGGTGCCTAGATGCGCGACGGCATTGATGAAGTCCGGCTGGTCCTGAGGGCCGACCGGACGGCTGGCATACAGCCGCGATGCAGCCAGGCACCGGGTCAGCGGTAGGGAGTCGAGTTCATCTAGCGCGCGGCGGACCTGATCGGCGGGGTCGTCGAGATTGCTACCGAGCCCGACATACACGTGGACTAGCGGTGTCATGAAGGGTTGGGGGGACCACGCCGACGACGCTTGCGGGGGCGCCGGCGACGCGGGCTGTTGTCACCGGGAGGGCCGGTGTCGGCACCGGCCTTCTCCAGCAGCCGCCTCTGCTCGTGCTCGTCACCCTCCTGATAGGCCGTCCACCATTCGCCGAGACCGGGCTCGATCTCGCCAGCGGCCTCGCGCAGCAGCAGGAAGTCGTAGGCGGCACGGAAGCGTGGATGCTCGCGGGTCTGCAGGGCGCGCTTGCCGCGTCGTTGGGGCAGGCGTTGCTGCAGGTCCCAGATGTCGCGCATCGGCATGCTGAAGCGTTTGGGAATCGAGATATGCTTCAATTGGCGCGACAGGACCTGCTGTGAAGCGAGCTGCAGCGCTGGTATGGGTGGCATGCCCTCGGCTTCCAGCGCCGCCTGACGGTGCTGGACGGGCCCCCACAGCAGGGCGGCGAAAAGAAAGGCCGGGGTCACCGGTTTCTCTTCGTGGATCCGTCGGTCGGTGCTGGCCAGGGCCTGCTCGATGAGTGATTCCGCCCAGGGCAATTCGGCCATGGCCTCGTCGGTCTCGGGGAAGAGCATGGCGAACAGGCCGTAGTGGAGCAGCAGGCGGAAGGTTTCCACGCCATGGCCGGCCATGAACAGCTTGAGCACTTCGTCGAACAGCCGGGCAGGAGGAATCTGCAGCAGCAGCGGGGCCAGTTTGCCGATCGGTGCTTCCGAGTCCGGAGCGATATGGAAATCGAGCTTGGCCGCGAAGCGAACCGCACGCAGCATGCGTACCGGATCCTCACGGTAGCGAACGGCAGGATCACCGATCAGGCGCAGGGTGCGCGACTCGATATCGTGCATGCCGTCGGCAAAGTCATGGATGGAGAAATCGGCGATGCTGTAGTAGATCGCGTTGACGGTAAAGTCGCGGCGAATGGCATCTTCCTGAATGTTGCCCCATACGTTGTCGCGCAGCAGCAGGCCATGTTCCGATTGCTGGGCAATGTGGTCGCCGTGGTCGTCGCCGTGGGTGCCGCGAAAGGTGGTCACTTCGATGACTTCGCGGCCGAAACGCACATGCACGATGCGAAAACGCCGGCCGATGATGCGAGAGTTGCGAAACAGCTCCCGCACCTGTTCAGGCGTGGCATTCGTCGCGACATCGAAATCCTTGGGCATCCTGCCGAGCAAGGAGTCGCGAATACAGCCGCCCACCAGGTAGGCCTCGAACCCGGCGTTATGCAGACGATAGAGTACCTTCAGGGCCGATTCGCTGAAGTGCTGACGCGAAACGGGATGCTGATCGCGAGGGATGATTCGAGGGCCGGCCTGCCCTCCGGAGGCATCCTGGGGGCCGAAGAGTGTCCTGAGGTGTGTGCCAGGGCTCTGCAGAAAGCGGGTAAATCCTTTGAACATGCGGTGATTTCGACTCGCAGTGTGCGAAAGTTGTAGAGTGTAGCCGACCACCGACACCTTGCAAAGCGGCGGACGAATTCGCCGCAAGGAACTGGCAGGAGAACACAAAGCAAAAGAGGAGGCCGTTGGGCCTCCTCTGACAAGCTAAACGGTGCTGCGTCCTTGCGGCTGTTTCTTCTTCGTGATGGCGCATCGCCTTGAATACGCACCACAGTCACCAAGAGTCACAGGCAACAATGTTGTTGTGATTGTTGACGTTCCTGGTTGCGACCGCCTCGTATTCAAAACAATAATCCAACCACGACGGCACAGGAGGTATGCCTGCCTTCGGCTTGTTGATGTTATTGCCGAAGGTGCGCTTTTGCGGCCGTTGTTCTTGTTGGAGGCCGGGGTTGGCGCGTCGCGTCCTGATGGATCCGGTGCTTCGCTCAGGTCTTGTTGTTGTTGGACAAACAAAGCGAAGGGCGGCTTCTCTGGGGCGTTTTGTCGTTGTTGCCCCTAGCCGCATCCTCTTCATAGCCTGCCAGTTGTTGTTATTGGCGCAGGCCCTGCCTTCCCTGATGTCTTGTTATTGTTGTCGACTCGGGTGGCAGCCGGATGTTGTTTTTCTTGCCTTGGATATTGCACGGCACATGCCAAGGTGGTCGAAACCCACAAACAAACAATGGCTTGAGAGTTAGCCTGTGGTGCGCCTCAGCTCGGCATGGCAAATGTGTTACCCCTGCTGCGCCATGTCGGGGCAAATTCTGGGTGGGAAGGTAACACCTGGTGCAAATGAGTTCGGCGGGGCATGAAAAAGCGCCTTCGACGAGCTGGCCGAGGCGCTTGGACGTTAGTCGTAGGGGGAGGTGTTTCAGTGTCAGGCGCTGCTTCGCCGGGCCTGCTTCTTGCGCGGAATACCCAGGCGCTGACGCCGTTCCCAAAGACATTTGCGGCTGATTCCCAGCTTCTGGGCGAGCTCGGTCTCGCTCATGTGATCCTGATGCTCCAGCACGAAGTGCTGGAAGTAGTCTTCGAGCGAGAGATCCTCTTCGTCGTCCTCTTCCTCGTCCCGCTGCGGGTCGGTGGGCATTGTCCGGGGTTCGACGATGCTGCGTGAAGGGGGGGCCGAGCTCGGGTGCAGCCCCAGATCGTCGGGATGGATCAGATGGCCTTCGGCCAGGATGACGCCACGCTCGAGAGCGTTCTCGAGTTCCCGAACATTGCCGGGCCATGGGTAATCGCGAATTTCGCGGTGCGCCGCCCGTGACAGGCGCAGCCCGTCTCGGCGGTGGCGCCGGCAGGCCTTTTCCAGCAGCACTTCAGCGATCAGCAGGATATCGTCCTCGCGCTCGCGCAGCGGAGGCAGGTCGATCTGCATCACGTTGAGCCGGTAGTAGAGGTCGAGGCGGAATTCGCCGGTCTTGGACAAGGCCCTCAGGTCGCGGTGGGTGGCGGCGATCAGGCGCACGTCGACATGGCGGGTTTCCACCGAGCCGATGCGGCGAATCTCGCCTTCCTGCAGCACGCGCAGTAGGCGGGCCTGGGCATCCAGCGGCAACTCGCCGATCTCGTCGAGGAACAGGGTGCCGCCGTCGGCAGCTTCCACCAGGCCGGTGCGAGCGGCACTGGCGCCGGTGAAGGCTCCCTTCTCGTGGCCGAACAGCTCCGATTCGATCAGAGTTTCGGGAATGGCGGCACAGTTGACGCAGATGAGCGGCGCATGAATGCGTTGGCTTTGCTGGTGAATGGCTCGCGCCACCAGCTCCTTGCCGGTTCCGGATTCGCCCTGGATCAGCACGGTGACGTCGGCCGGCGCGGTCTTGCGAATGCGCGTGTAGACAGACTGCATGGCTGGGCATTCGCCGATCATCTGCTGGCGCGAGCCGCCGGCATCGGTGATGTCGGGTGGCGGGGCGCGATGCGCAGACTGCTGGTGGAGTACGCGGGACACGGTTTCCAGCAGCTCGTCGTGGTCGAAGGGCTTGGCCACGTAGTCGACGGCACCCTGCTTCAGTGACTCCACCGCCGAGCGCATGCTGGCATAGCTGGTCATGATCAATACCGGCACCGGTGCGGCGTGCTCGATCAGGTCGGTGCCGGGCTCTCCGGGTAGGCGCAGGTCGCTGATCACCAGGTCGAAGCCGCGGGGCTCCAGGGCCAGTGCCTCGTCTACGCAGCCGGCCTCGCTGACCTCATAAGCGTGACGCTCCAGCAGTCTGCGCAGCGCCGTACGGATGATGGCTTCGTCTTCAACGATCAGAATCCGGCTCATCGGTATGTTCACCATCCTTTCGTTCGGTGGGCAGCCACAGGCAGATGCGGGTGCCGCGTTCCTGCCCTGGGGGCGGTGATTCGATTTCGATCCTGCCATGATGCTCGGCAATGATGCTGTAGACCAGCGGCAAGCCGAGTCCTGTGCCTTCACCCGGCGGTTTGGTGGTGGTGAAGGGTTCGAAGAGGTGCTCGCGAACCCGATCGTCGAGCCCATGCCCCTCGTCGGTGACGGTGACCTTCAACATGTCGCCTTCCGGCTCGGCATCGATGACCACCTCTCCTTCCGGCTCGCTGGCGTCACGCGCATTGCTCAGCAGGTTGACCATGATCTGCTGGAGTCGCTGGGCGTCGCCGAGTACTTCGAGTTCCGCGGAACAGAGATTACGGTAACGGACATCCTCCCCCGAGCGGGCCAGGTGGATCAAGTGCAGCGCCTCGTCGGTGACGGCGGCGATCGGCACCGGGGCGAAGGCCTGTCCCGCAACATGGCGGCCGCCGTGGGCGAAGCCGACCAGTGAGGAGACGATCCGCGAGACGCGGTCAGTGAGCTGCTGGATCTGCCCCGCGGTCTCGAGCAGTTGGGGATCGTCGGTGTCGTAGCGCAGGTTCTGGGCCAGTGAGGAAATGCCGGTAATGGGATTGCCGATCTCGTGGGCGACTCCGGCGGCCAACTGGCCGATCGAGGCCAGGCGTGCGGCGTGAACCAATTCGTCCTCTAGCCACTTCATTTCGCTGTGATCCTCGATCAGGATCACGGTTCCTCCGCGCACATCGTCGTCGGCCTGCAGCTCGGCGCGATGTAGTGTCAGGTAGCGTGTTCCCCGCTTGAGTTCGACCGGCTGTTTGTAGAGAGGAGCGCTGGACTCGCCCAGAGCGCGTCCCAGCAGTTCCCCCCAAGGAGCCGGCAAGCCGTCGCGGCGCGACCCCACGACGCTCGCACCGTCGATACCGGAAAGCTCCGCCAAGGCATCGTTCCACATCAGCAGCTCGTCATCGACGCCGAAGGCGCACAGACCCACGGGTAGACGGGCGAGGATGCGGCGATGGTAGCGGCGCAGGCCATCGAGCTCGCGGGCGAGCCCGGTAAGCCGCGAGCGGTAGGCTTCGAGCCGGCTCTCGACGAAGTGAATGTCGTCGGTGGGCTCCTGGCCGCTGCGCCGGTAGGGCAGGTAGCGATCGACGATGTCCTGGGCGACCGAGGGGCCCATCAGCCCGGAAAGGTTGGCCTGGATGCGGTCGCGCAGTCGGCGCAGGGCATAGGGGCGCCCGTCGAGCGGTGACATGCCGAGGTCGGTGAGCGCGCGCTCCACTTCGCGCTGTGCGACGTCCTCGCCCAGCGCCTGGGCCAGCGGTTGCTTGAATTCCTCCCCGGTGGTGGCGAGCAGCGGCAGCCGCTTGGGTCTTATCACGGCATCCACCGAGCACGCCTCGGCGGCGGCGCGTTCACCCTCGGAAGTCGGCGTGGCCAGCGAGACGATGATGAAGACGAGGACGTTGAGCGCCAGTGACACCAGCGTCACCACGTACCAGTTGGGTTCGCCGACGAGCAGTTCCAGGCCCGGGGGGATCAGGATCAAGGTGGGCAGGCCCGTGAGTAGCGGCAGCCACAGGCCGGCGAGCCAGATCAGTACACCGACGAGCAGGCCCGAGACCATGCCCTTGCGATTGGCCCCCGGCCAGTAGAGCAGCGCCAGCAATCCCGGCAGGCACTGGGCCATGCCGACGAAGGCTGCCAGCCCCAGCGTTGTCAGGTCGTGGTGGACGCCCACCGTGCGGTAGAACAGCCAGCCGCCGAGGATCACCGTGGTCATCAGCGCTCGGCGCAGCCAGCGCAGCCAGCGGTAGAGGTTGGGCTGGGCCTCGGGTGGGTGAGCCACCAGCAGCACATGGTTGAGGATCATGCCCGACAGCGCCATGGCAATGATCACCATGGTGCCGCTGGTGGCGGCCAGGCCGGCAAGGAAGGCCAGTGCCTGGACCCAGAACGCGTCGGACAGGCCGAAGGCCAGGTAGGCGGCACCGATCACCTCATGGCTACCCAGCCGTTGACCCGCCCACAGGATCAGCGGCACCGGGATCGCCATCAGCAGCAGGAACAGCGGCAGCGACCAGCTCGCCTGCAGCAGGGTGTGCCGCGTGAGGGTCTCGGCAAAGGTGACGTGGAAGATGTGCGGCATCAGCAGTGCGGCGGCGAAGAACAGCAACAGCAGGGTGCGCCAGTGGGCTGCGTCCGGCTGTACCACGCTCGCCTGATAGACCTGTCCGGGCCCATCCAGCCAGGTCTGCAGGTCGGCAGGACCGTCGAAGACCACGAACAGGGCGAACGCACCCAGCGCCAGCATGGCGACGAGCTTGACCACCGAGGTGAGCGCAATCACGGCCAGCAATGTGTCGTGCCTCACGGCCCCCTTGTCGTGACGGGTGCCGAAGATCATCGCGAACAGTGCGATCAGCAGACACAGGACCAGGGCGAGCAGGGACGGTGAGGCGGCGCCGGTCATCAGGTGGATGGCATCGCCCAGGGTCTGGACCTGCAGCGCCAACAGGGGCATCACGGCCAGCAGGCTGATCACGGTGATGAGAGTGCCGACCCAGCGCGAGCGGAAGCGGAAGGCGAACAGGTCGGCCAGCGAAGCGAGCTGGTGGGTGCGGGTCATGCGCTGGATCGGTACCAGCAGTACCGGCGCCAGCAGGAAGGCACCCGCCACACCCAGGTAGTAGGCCAGATAGCCATAGCCCGAGCCGGCTGCCAGCTCCAGGCTGCCGTAGATCGCCCAGGCACTGGCGTAAACGCCGAGTGCCAGGGTGTAGATCGCGGGATGACGCGTCACGCGGCGGCTGAGCCAGCCTCGCTCCACCGCCAGCGCGCAGAGGAACATCAGCAGCAGGTAGCCACCGCCGAGGGCGAAGACGCCGACCAGGCTAGCGCTCATCGAGCTTCCTCTTCTGCTCCAGCCACAGCGTCAGGGCGATCAGCACGCCCCAGATGGCGAAGGGGCGATACCAGGCCACGCCGGGGCTCGACCAGCCGCTCATCAGCAGCGGCGACAGCAGGTAGCCGCCGAAGACCAGGAACAGCATGATGCGATAGACGTACATGAACGCTCCTCACTCCCTGCGGTGGGCTTCGGGGCAGATGCGGCGTGGCTCCCAGTGGCCGCTGGCCCAGGCGAGCTGCTCGGCTACCGGCGCCGTGGCCAGCTCGAAGGGCGGTGCCTGATCGAGTGCCACCAACGCACGATGGAGCAATGGGCGCACCATCTTCTCCTCCAGCGGTAATGCCGGGGCCAGGTTCTGCTTGGACAGCTTCTGACCTTCATGATTGACGATCAAGGGCAGATGCAGGTAGCGAGGCTCGGGCAGGTCCAGCGCATGCTGCAGCTGACGCTGCCAGGGCGTGTTGTCGAGCAGGTCGAAGCCGCGGACCACATCGCTGATGCCCTGGTCGGCATCGTCCACTACCACGGCGAGCTGATAGGCCCACAAGCCATCCTTGCGCCGCAGGACCACGTCGCCGAGTTCTGCCGGGTCGAAGCGCTGCTCACCGAACAGCCGGTCGTGCCACATTACCGGGCGCAGGCCGAGGTCGCTGCGCAGCCGCCAGGCCACCGGCTTGCCCGGCTCGAGCACGCCTTCACGACACCACCCGGGATAGATCGGGTACTCGCGCCACTGCTTGCGTGAGCAGCTACAGGGATAGGCCAGGCCTCGCGCCTTCAGCCGTTCGAGCGCAGTAGCGTAGGCGGAGGCGCGGTCGCTTTGCCAAAGCACGGAGCCATCCCAATGCAGGCCGAAGGCCTCGAGTTGGCGCAGGATGGTATCGGCAGCTCCCGCCGGGCAGCGTGGTGGATCGATGTCCTCGATGCGTACGAGCCACTCGCCACCGGCCCTGCGCGCGTCGAGAAAACTGGCCAGGGCGGCGATCAGCGAGCCGAAATGCAGCGGACCGGATGGCGTAGGCGCGAAACGACCGCGATAGCCGGTCATGGCTGGCTCCTGGCAGCGGGAGCCGACACGCAAACGGGCACCCAGCGGTGCCCGTTGCGAAGGAGAGCGAGGCGTACCACGCCAGCATCAGCCGCCGAGCTGCTTTTCCTTGAGTTCGGCCAGGGTCTTGCAATCGACGCACAGCGTGGCGGTGGGGCGAGCCTCCAGGCGACGGATGCCGATCTCGACGCCACAGGCTTCGCAGAAGCCATAATCGTCCTCATCGATCTTCTCTAGCGTCTCGTTGATCTTCTTGAGCAGCTTGCGCTCGCGGTCGCGGGTCCGCAGCTCCAGGCTGAAGCCCTCTTCCTGGGTCGCCCGGTCCGCGGGATCGGCATAGTTGTTCGCCTCTTCCTGCAGGTGGCGCACCGTGCGATCGACTTCTTCCATGAGCTCCTGTTTCCAGCCCAGCAGGATCTGTCGGAAGTGCTCAAGCTGCTGCTCGTTCATGTACTCTTCACCCGGTGCCGCCTCGTACGGGGTGAACTTTTTGGGCGCTTCCGCTTTCTTGTCTGCTACTGGCATGGGACTGCCTCATTACTTGAGTGACTGCTGATCAATACCCGCCGCAACGTGGTGCAAGGTATCTCACGCCAAAGGCATGCTTGTTTATCGGAATTCGACGAGTTTTGCAATACCTACCGAGAACGATCGAGGCCTCCCTGCAGGTCAAATCGATGGTATGGTTTTTTGACCGTGGAAAGGGGAAAAGTGCCCACCAACGGCCATCTGTCTTGCGTTTGGGAGTTTGTCATGTCGTGGAATCCACGCGTTGGTCGCGTTGCACCCTTCCGTGTGATGAGTCTGCTGGAAGCCGCCCAGGCGCGCGAGGCAGCCGGCCATGACGTCATCCATCTCGAGGTGGGCGAGCCCGACTTCCCCACACCCGAGCCGGTGGTGGCGGCCGGGCAGGCGGCGCTGTCGGCAGGATACACGCGCTACAGCCCGGCCGCAGGGCTGCCGGCACTGCGCAAGGCGATCGCCGGCCACTACGGCGAGCACTTCGGCGCCGACGTCGACCCCCGGCGTATCCTGGTCACACCCGGCGCCTCCGGGGCGCTGCTGCTTGCCAGCCAGCTGTTGGTCGGCCCCGGCGACCGGGTGCTGATGGCCGACCCCAACTACCCCTGCAACCGGCATTTCATGGCCCTGGCCGGCGCCGAAGTGGATACCGTTCCCGTGGGCCTGGAGAGCGGCTGGCAGCTTGACGCCGACCTCGTCGCCCATCACTGGCGCGATACCACGCGGCTGGCGATGCTGGCCACGCCCTCCAACCCCACCGGCCATATGCTCGATGAGGCACAGTTGAAGCGTGTCATCGACACGGTGGCGGCCAAGGGCGGCCATCTGCTGGTGGACGAGATCTACCAGGGGCTCAGCTACGACATCGAGCCGCTGTCGGTGGCGTCGCTCACGTCCGGCGCCTTCGTGGTCAACAGCTTCTCCAAGTACTTCGGCATGACCGGCTGGCGCCTGGGCTGGCTTCTGGCACCGGAAGATGCGGTGGAGCCGCTGATCCGGCTGGCTCAGAACGTCTTCCTCGCCGCCCCCACCCCGGCCCAGCATGCGGCATTGGCGGCCTTTACGCCTGAATGTCATGACTTGCTCGAGGAGCGCCGCCGCGAGCTGGGTCGTCGCCGCGATGCGCTGCTGGCCGGTCTGGCCCGGCTGGACCTGGCGCCGTCGCTGCCGCCCCAGGGTGCCTTCTACCTGTGGCTCGATATCTCGCGCTACAGCAGCGACAGCCAGGTCTTCTGTCAGCGCCTGCTGGAGGAGGAGAACGTCGCCATCACGCCCGGGGTCGACTTCGCCGTGAGTGGCGGCGAGTACCACGTGCGTATCGCCTTCACCACCGGTATTTCCCGCCTGGAGGAGGCGGTAAGCCGTCTCGAGCGCTTTCTGGCGCGGCAATAGGGAGCGTCTTTGTGCAATACCCCGCCCTGGTCCCAGGCGTACTGCTACGCCGCTACAAGCGCTTCCTGGCCGACGTGCGCCTCGACGATGGCCGTGAGGTGGTGGCGCACTGTCCCAATACCGGCTCGATGCGGGCGGTGAACGTGCCCGGCTGCCGCGTGTGGCTGGCGCCGAGCGGCAACCCGGCGCGCAAGCTGGCCTGGACCTGGGAACTGATCGAGCTGACCCAGCCCGACGGCAGCGTGGCGCTGGCCTCGGTGCATACCGGACGTACCAACCGTATCGTCGAAGAGGCGCTGCACGCCGGGCGCGTGCCGGCCCTGACCGGCTACGCCACGCTGAAACGCGAGGCCAAGGTGGAGGGTGCGCGACTCGACTTTCGCCTCGATGACCCCGTCAAGGGCACCGCCTTCGTCGAGGTCAAGCAGGTGACCCTCAAGGAATTCGACGGCCACGGCTATTTTCCCGATGCGGTGAGCGAGCGCGGGCGCAAGCACCTGCTGGCGCTTGCGGCCCTCGCCGAGCGGGGCCAGCGCGCCGTGCTGTTGTTTTGCGTGGCGCATACCGGCATCCGCGACGTGGCACCGGCGGCGCACCTCGATCCGCTCTATGCTGCCACGCTGAAGGCCGTGGCCGAGCGAGGCGTGGAAGTCATGGCCCATGGCTGCGAGATCGGCTGGCGCGAGGGCCGGCCGGTGTCGATCACCCTGAGCGCCCGGCTTTCGGTGTCACTTACTCGCCAAGTAGACATTGCCCTCGGCGTCGATTGAGATCGCCACGGGCTCCAGGAAGCGGCCCTGGCAGGGGCCGAACACGCACTCGCCGCTTTCGGGCAGGAACAGCGCCCCGTGCATGCCGCACTGGACCAGCTCGCCGCCCGCGTCGAGAAACGCCCCGTCCGGCAGGTTCAACGGCACCTGCTGGTGCGGGCAGCGATTGACGAAGGCGCTGACCCGGCCGTGCACGCGCACGAGGAAGGCATCCCTCCCATCGGGTAGCGTGACGCCGCGTGAGGGGGCGGCATCGAGGTCATGCAGGTGGGCGAGGATGGCGGCCATGGTTCAGCGGTCGATGTGAAAGCGCTGGATGAAGCTCACCTCGGCCGGCTCACGGTTGCGGTCGTAGCTCACCTCGAGGGTGAAGTGCATCGGCGTGTCTTCGCGGATGCGGAACACCGCCACCTGTGACTGTGTCTCGCCGCTGCGCAGGGTGCGGAAGGAGAGCGGCGTGCGCTCGCTATCCTGAACCTCGCCGAACGTGCCGCTGACCGGTGCGTTGACCGGGCGCAGCTCTCCGTCGACCTCCTCGAGCACGCTGACATTGAGCAGCGCCATGGCCGGACTGCGCTGGATGCCATGAGCCTCGGCCACGGACTGAGGCAGGAAGTTGGTGCTCACGGCGCTGTAGTGAATCTGGTAGTCGCCGACCTGCTCGAATTGCTGGGCCTGGCCAGAAAGCGGCAGCAGCCCCAGCAGCAGGGCAATGGCCAGAGCACGATGGCACGACACGAAGCGTTTCAGCACGGCGCTCTCCTTGGACATACCGATCGACGGCTGGTTGTCATTGGCGACTCTGGCGCTCGACGCGAAAGATCGCGATCTCGCCGAACAGATTGGGCCATAGTCGTGTGGCCCAGTGGCCTTCATGATCGCCGATCCCCACGGCCCGGTCGGTAATTCGCAGCCCCTTCTCACGACACAGGTGCTCGAAGTCGTTGAAGGTCGACAGGTGAATGTTGGGGGTATCGTACCAGGCATGGGGCAGCGACTTGGAGACCGGCATGTAGCCGCGAATGCCCAAGTGTACCCGATGTCGCCAGTAGGCGAAGTTGGGAAAAGTGATGATGCATTCGTCGGCCACGCGCAGCATCTCGTCGAGCATGCGGTCGGGGCGGCGCAGCGCCTGCAGCGCCTGGGTCATGACCACCAGGTCGTAGGTGTCGTCCTCGAAGTTGACCAGGCCCTCGTCGAGGTTTTGTTCGAGCACGCTGACTCCCTTGGCGATACAGGCGGTGATGCCGTCGGGATCGATCTCCAGGCCGTAACCGGTGACGCCTTTGTCCCGCGCCAGGGCCTCGAGCAGGATGCCGTCGCCACAGGCCAGGTCGAGGATATGGGCACCCTCGGGCACCCAGCGATGGATCAGTTCCAGGTCGGCGCGCATCATGCGGACTCCTTCAGGCCCAGCTCACGGGAGGCTCGCGACATGAAGGCGGCAAACACCGCCTGGTAGCGCGGCTCCGGCAGCAGAAAGGCGTCGTGGCCGTGAGGCGAGTCGATGTTGACGTAGCTCACCGGCTTGCCGGCGCGGGTCAGGGCATTGGCCAGCTCTCGCGAGCGCGATGGCGGGAAGCGCCAATCGCTGGTGAAACTCACCACCAGGAAGGGGCATTGGCAGGGCGCGACGGCGTCGGCCAGCACGCCGCCGTGCTCCGCCGCCGGATCGAAGTAGTCCAGCGCCTTGGTCATCAGCAGGTAGGTGTTGGCATCGAAGGTGGTGGAGAAGGTATCGCCCTGGTAGCGCAGGTAGGACTCGACCTGGAACTCGACGTCATAGCCGAAGTTCAGGTCCTGGCTGCGCAGGTCGCGGCCGAACTTGCTGCCCATGGCGTCTTCCGAAAGGTAGGTGATGTGTCCCACCATGCGTGCCAGCTTGAGACCGCGTCGCGGAGCGGTGTCATGCTCGGCGTACCAGCCGTCATGAAAGTCAGGGTCGGATCGGATCGCCTGGCGCGCCACCTCGTTGAAGGCGATGTTCTGCGCCGAGAGCTTGGGGGTGGCAGCGATGATCACGGCATTGGCGACCCGCTCGGGATAGATCCGGGCCCACTGCAGCGCCTGCATGCCGCCCAGGCTGCCGCCGACTACCGCGGCGAAGCGCTCGATCCCCAGTCGATCGGCCAGGCGCGCCTGGCTGTGCACCCAGTCGCTCACCGTGACCATGGGGAAATCGGGTCCCCATTGGCGCCCGGTGGTCGGGTTCATGCTGATCGGGCCGGTACTGCCGTGGCACCCGCCCAGGTTGTTCAGCGAGACCACGAAGAAACGATTGGTATCGATGGACTTGCCCGGGCCGATGTGGGCGTCCCACCAGCCCGGCTTGCGCTCGTCGGCGCCATGGTAGCCGGCGGCGTGGTGGTGTCCCGACAGGGCGTGGCAGATCAGCACCGCGTTGGAGCGTTTCGCGTTGAGTGAACCATAGGTTTCATAGACCAGATCGTAGGCCGGCAAGATCCTGCCGCAGGCCAGGGCCAGGGGGTCGTCGAAGTGCGCCGTTTGCGGCGTCACCAGGCCGACCGAGTCATCGGGATACTCGGGCATGTGTCGTTCTACGTCCTGTCGTTGAGGTTCGCCATGGGCAAGCCGTGCCTTACAGGCCCACCAGGGCGCCGGCGATACCGGCCGCACGCGTCAGTGCACCGACCACCATCCCGTCGATGATGCTGATGGCGATGAAGACCACGATCGGCGACAGGTCGATCATGCCCAGCGGCGGTATGACCCGGCGCACCGGCGCCATGATCGGTTCCACCAGTTGCATCACCAGCAGCGCCCCGGGGTGGCTGGCATTGGGGGCGACCCAGCTCAGGATGATCATCACGATCAGGGCGAAGAAGTAGATCTTGAGAATGGCGTTGGCAATGGCCGCCACGGCGCCGATTGCCACCTGGGTAATCGGCGGCATGCCGATGCCGGCGATCTGCAGGATCGCGACGATGCTGACCGCCTTGAGCACGAAAGCGGCGGCGAGGGTGGCCAGGTCGAAGCGTCCCATCACCGGGCCGAGAAAACTCTGGAATGGCCTGACCACCGGCTGGGTGATCTTCACTACCGATTGGCTCATGGGGTTGTAGTAGTCGGCCTGGGATGCCTGCAGCAGGAAGCGCAGCATCATCAGGAACAGGTAGATGTTGATCAAGGTGTTGACCAGCAGCAGGCCGGCACTTCCCAATTGGCCCATATGGGCTCCTCCATATCGTCGAACGGCCGCTCCGATATCGGAGCGACCTGAAAGGCTAACGCTTGCCGAGTTCTTCTGCCATCTCGCGGGCGCGGGCGGCACAAGCCTCCATGGCCTCGCTCAGGATTCTCCGCAGGCCGGCCTGCTCGAGGTGTTCCACGGCGCGCTCGGTGGTGCCACCGGGCGACATCACGTTGCGCTTGAGGCGATCCGGAGTGAGTTCGCTGCCCTGCGCCATGCGGGCTGCCCCCAAGGCCGTCTGGATCGCCAGGCGTCGCGCGGTCTCGGCCGGCAAGCCGAGCTTGGCGCCGGCCTCTTCCATGGCCTCGAACATCAGGAAGAAATAGGCAGGGGCGCTGCCCGAAACGGCGGTGACCGCATCCAGCAAGCTCTCCTCTTCCACCCACTCGACCAGCCCCACGGCCTCGAGCAGCTCGGTGGCCTGGTCGCGCTGCGCGGCGTTGACCTCGGGCGTGGCGAACAGGCCAGCAGCGCCGGCGCCGACCAGCGATGGCGTATTGGGCATGCAGCGTACCAACGGCAGGCCGCCGCCCATCCAGGCTTGCAGCGACTCGGCAGTGAGCCCGGCCGCCACCGAAATGACCAGCGGCCGCTGGCGCTGCAGGGTATCGCGCAGCCCCTCGCAAACCCCGCGCATGATCTGAGGCTTGACGGCCAGTACGACGATATCGGCCTCGCTTACCGCCGCGGCGTTGTCGGTATCGGTGTGAATGCCGAGGCGTTCGCGAAGCGGTGCGAGGAAATCGTCGCTGGGCGAGGTAGCGGTGATGGCGGTAGCCGGATGGCCATTGTCGATCATTCCGCCAATGATGGCGCTGGCCATGTTGCCGGCGCCAATGAAGGTGACTCTGCTGGCCATTCGATCTGTCCTTATGCTGTCATTGAGCAACCGGCTTATGGCCGGTGCGGGTACGCCGTCTAGCGACGCGAAGTGTCTCGTGCGCCAAAGATGGCCGTGCCGAGGCGTACCAGGGTGGCACCTTCGAGCACGGCGGCTTCCAGATCGTCGCTCATGCCCATCGACAGGGTATCCAGTGGCGCCTCGGGAAAGCGTTCACGCAGCGCCTCCAGAGCCCGACGCAAGCGCGCCAAGGGTTCGCGCTGGCGCGCCATGTCCTCGGCCGGTGCCGGAATGGCCATCAACCCGCGCAGGCGCAAGCGAGGCAATGCAAGTACCGTCTCCGCCAGCCCCTCCAATTCGTCGAAAGCGATGCCCGACTTGCTGGCTTCGTCGCTGACGTTGACCTGCAGGCAGACCTGCAGCGGCCCCAACTCTTCGGGGCGCTGTTCGCTCAAGCGCCGGGCGATCTTCTCGCGGTCGACGCTGTGGACCCAGTCGAAGTGCTCGGCCACGGGGCGCGTCTTGTTGGTTTGCAGCGGGCCGATGAAATGCCAGACGATGCCGTCGAGGTCGGCCAGCTCGACCTGTTTCTCCAGTGCTTCCTGTACGTAGTTCTCGCCGAACTCCCGCTGGCCAAGCTCCCAGGCCTCGCGGACCAGACTGGCTGGCTTGGTCTTGCTGACCGCTAGCAGCCTTGCCGACCCGACAGGGCGGCCCGCCGCCGTCAGTGCCTCGGCCAGACGCTCGCGAGCACTGGCCAGCGACTCGGAAAGCATGGTATCCGTCATCTCATCCACATGAAGTCCGTCATGTCCTCAAGGTCTGTCATACTCGCAAGAACCTTAACCGGGGAGCAGGGGAAACGCATGGATATTACCGAACTGCTGGCGTTCTCGGCAAAGCAGAACGCCTCCGACCTGCATTTATCGGCCGGCTTGCCGCCGATGATTCGTGTCGATGGCGATATTCGCCGTCTCAATGTGCCGGCCATGGAGGACCGTGAAGTCCGCAAGCTGATCTACGACATCATGGGTGACCGCCAGCGCCGTGACTACGAGGAGTTCTTCGAGACCGACTTCTCCTTCGAAGTCCCCGGCGTTGCGCGTTTCCGGGTCAACGCCTTCAACCAGGCCCGCGGGGCCGGCGCGGTGTTCCGTACCATCCCCAGCGAGGTGCTCACCATGGAGGACCTGGAGCTGGGCGATGTCTTCCGCCGCCTGGCACTGCTGCCGCGTGGCCTGGTGCTGGTCACCGGCCCCACCGGCTCGGGCAAGAGCACGACCCTGGCCGCCATGATCGACTATATCAACGATCATCGATACGACCACATCCTCACCATCGAGGATCCGGTGGAGTTCGTGCATCGCAGCAAGCGCTGCCTGATCAACCAGCGCGAGGTGCATCGTGACACCCACGGTTTCGCCCAGGCGCTGCGCAGCGCCTTGCGCGAGGACCCGGATGTGATCCTGGTCGGCGAGATGCGCGACCTCGAGACCA
Organism: Billgrantia sp. C5P2; assembly: GCF_051062895.2. NCBI lineage: Bacteria > Pseudomonadati > Pseudomonadota > Gammaproteobacteria > Oceanospirillales > Halomonadaceae > Billgrantia > Billgrantia sp. C5P2. Next base: position 4,449,866 of record NZ_CM128542.1, on the reverse strand, counting down.
TCCGGCTGGCGCTCACCGCCGCCGAGACTGGCCATCTGGTATTCGGCACCCTGCATACCACCTCGGCGGCCAAGACCATCGACCGTATCATCGACGTCTTCCCCGGCGAGGAGAAGGCCATGGTGCGCTCGATGCTGTCGGAGTCGCTGCAGGCGGTGATTTCCCAGACACTGCTCAAGCGCCGCAGCGGCGGGCGAGTGGCGGCCCACGAGATCCTTGTCGCCAATGCGGCGGTGCGCAACCTCATCCGTGAGGACAAGGTGGCGCAGATCTATTCGGCCATCCAGACCGGCGGCAATATCGGCATGCAGACCCTCGATGCCGCCCTGGCCAAGCTGGTGGCCGAGAACGTGGTCAATCGCGACGAGGCCCAGGCCCGCGCCAAGAGTGCGCTGACCAGTTGATCGCCAAGCCATCGGACAAGGGAGCGGGGAGATGAAAGCACAAGAATGGCTGGAGCAATTGCTCGACATCATGGCCCGCCAGGAGGCCTCGGACCTGCTGATCTCGGTGCAGGCGCCACCCACGATCAAGACTGCCGGCAAGCTCACGGCGCTCGGCGATCAGCGGCTCTCGGTGGAGCAGGTGCGTGAGCTGGTCAATACCGCCGTGCCGGAGGGGCTCAAGGAACGCTTCTTGCAGGAGCGCGAGGCCAACTTCGCGCTAAGCCTTTCCGGTCGTGGGCGTTTCCGGGTCAGCGCCTTCCAGCAGCGCAACCAGTGGGCCATGGTCATCCGTCGCATTGCCTATGAGATACCTCACCTCGAGGAGCTCTCCCTGCCGCCGCAACTGGGCGAGCTGGCCAACATGAAACGCGGGTTGGTGTTCGTAGTGGGCGGTACCGGCACCGGCAAGTCGACTACCCTGGCGTCGATGATCCAGCAGCGCAACGAGACCGTGGGCGGGCATATCATCAGCGTTGAAGATCCCATCGAATACGTGCATCCGCACAAGAAGGCGATCATCAATCAGCGCGAGGTGGGCATCGATACCGAGTCGTTCGAGGTGGCGTTGAAGAATACCCTGCGCCAGGCGCCGGATGTGGTCCTGATCGGCGAGGTGCGTACCCGCGAGACCATGGAGCATGCGCTGACCTTCGCCGAAACCGGCCACCTGTGCCTGGCGACCCTTCACGCCAACAACGCCAACCAGGCGCTGGACCGCATCATTCACTTCTTCCCCCACGAGCGACATGAACAGATCTGGCTCGACCTGTCGCTCAATCTGCATGCCATCGTTGCCCAGCAACTGCTGCCGACCCGCGACGGCGGGCGCACCCCGGTCATCGAGATCCTCTTGCGCACACCTCTGATCGCCGACTTGATCCGCAAGGGTGACGTAGGCGAGATCAAGAACGTCATGGCCCGCTCGCGCGACCAGGGCATGCAGACCTTCGATCAGGCGCTGTTCGATCTCTACAAGGCCGGCAAGATCAGCGAGGAGGTAGCCATGGTGCACGCCGACTCGGCCAACGAGCTGCGCATGATGATCAAGTACGGCGACGAGAAGAGCGACGTGCTGACGAAGGCGCAGGAGGGCGTGCAGCGGTTCTCGCTGCGCGACGACGACGACTTCTAGGAAGCACGGAATCCATGCTACAGCGCTTGCTTGGGTCCTGCTCTAGGGCGCATAGACGCCGCCGAGGACGCGCGGCCCGGCGGCGCCGGTGACGCTGGGCAGGTTGCCGGGCAGCCCTTCCAGGCGGCGCCAGGCGAGCCAGGCGAAGGCGCCGGCTTCCAGCCAGTCGGCGGGCCAGCCCCAGTCGCTGCAGGGTGTGAGGGCGGTCTCGGGCAGATGGCGTGCCAGACGGCTGAGCAGGTCGAGGTTGTGCGCGCCGCCGCCGCAGGGGATCAGTGCCCTGGCTACCGGTGCGCCGACCAGCTCACGCGCCATCTCGATACCCAAGGCGACGCTCGTGGCGGTCAGCTCCGCCAGGGTGGCCTGAACGTCAACGGGGCTCTCCTTCCCGGTGAGATGGTTTTCGAGCCAGTCGAGATGGAACTCCTCGCGTCCGGTGCTGCGCGGAGGCGGGCGGTGAAAGAAGGGCTCGGCGAGCAGGCGCTCCAGCAGGGTTTCGTCCACTCGTCCTGACGCGGCCCAAGCGCCGTCGGCGTCGAAGCGGCCGCCGCGGTGGCGGGCATGCCAGGCATCGAGCAGGGCGTTGGCCGGGCCGGTATCGAAGCCGATGACCTCGGCGTCGCTTTCCGCTGGAGGCAGCAGCGTCAGGTTGGCGAAGCCGCCCAGGTTGAGTGCCAGTTGCCACTGTCCCGCACGGCGGAACAGCGCCTCATGGAAGGCCGGAGCCAAGGGGGCGGCCTGACCGCCGGCGGCCAGGTCGCGGCGACGAAAGTCGGCCACCACCATGCAGCCGGTTAGCTCGGCCAGCAGGCTGGGGTTGTCGAGCTGCAGCGTATAGGCAGGCCCGTCAGCGTGCCCCCGGGGCGCATGCTCGATGGTCTGGCCGTGGCTGCCGATGGCATGGATCCGCTCTGCCGGCGTGCCGCTGCAGGCCAGCAACCGCGTTACGGCATCGGCCTGCAGTCGGCTGAAGGCATCCTCGGCGCAGGCCAGTTCGGCGAAGGCGACCCGCTCGGCCTGACACAGCGCCAGCAAGCGCTCGCGCAGCGTGTCGGGCATCGGCTCGGCGTGAGAGGCAAGCAGCCGGGGGTGGCCCGACGGCTCGATTTCGACCAGGGCAGCATCGATACCATCCAGGCTGGTGCCGGACATCAAGCCAACCAACAGTGCCATCTTTTCTCTCCCAAACGTGGTCGCCCCGCGGGGTTTCAAGTCATGCTAACATCGTGCCCCATTTAATGGCCCCTGCCCGTATGGGCGAACAACGTATTTTGGAGTGGGAGAAAATGAGCGATGTCGCAAGCGCGCTGGCGCTGCTGAAGCGAGGCACCCAGGAGATCCTGCTGGAGGATGAGCTGGTCAAGAAGCTCGAGTCCGGCCGCAAGCTGCGCATCAAGGCGGGCTTTGACCCAACGGCTCCCGATCTTCACCTCGGCCATAGCGTCCTGCTGACCAAGATGCGTCAGTTCCAGGACCTCGGCCACCAGATCATCTTCCTGATCGGCGACTTCACCGGGCGTATCGGCGACCCCACCGGCAAGAACGTGACCCGCAAGCCGCTCACCGAGGATGAGGTGCGTGCCAACGCCCAGACCTACAAGGAACAGGTCTTCAAGATCCTCGATCCCGACAAGACCGAGGTGCGTTTCAACTCCGAATGGTTCGGCGAACTCACCGCGGCCAAGATGATCGAGCTGGCGGCCCAGAGCACCGTGGCGCGCATGCTCGAGCGCGACGACTTCGACAAGCGCTACAAGTCGGGCCAACCGATCTCCATCCACGAGTTTCTCTACCCGCTGGTGCAGGGCTACGACTCCGTGGCCCTCGAAGCCGACATCGAGATGGGCGGCACCGATCAGAAGTTCAACCTGCTGATGGGACGCGAGATTCAGAAGCACTTCGGCATGGAGCCTCAGGTGGTCATCACCATGCCGCTGCTCGAGGGCCTCGACGGCGTACAGAAGATGTCGAAGTCGCTGGGCAACTACGTCGGCGTCGACGAGGCGCCGGGCTCAATGTTCAACAAGCTCGTGTCGATGCCCGACAGTCTCATGTGGCGCTATTTCGAACTGCTCTCGCTGAAGTCGAACGAAGAGCTCGAATCGCTCAAGCGCGACGTCGAGGCTGGGGCTAACCCTCGTGATATCAAGATGGTCCTGGCGCGTGAGCTGATCGGGCGCTACCACGGCAAAGAGGCTGCGGCCAGCGCTCACAAGTCGGCCGGCAACCGCCTGGCCGAGGGCGAGCTGCCAGAGGACCTGCCCGAGGTGGAGGTCGACTTCGAAGGCAGCGCCCAGGCGCCGATCGCCGCGGTGCTCAACCGGGCTGGCCTGGCCAACAACAGCGCCCAGGCCAAGGACATGCTCGGCAACGGCCGGGTCAAGGTCGACGGCGAAGTGGTCGCCAAGGATCTCATGCTCGATACCGGCAAGAGCTACGTGATCCAGGCGGGCAAGAAACGCTACGCCAGGGTGACGCTGCGCTGAGCCATTCCGCCGCTTCCCGGAGCAACTGATGACAAGTCAGTTGCTCTGCCAACGCCCGCCCTGTGCGGGCGTTGTCGTCTCTGGCGGCAGCGTCGTTTCATCCACAGGCCCTTGGGCGCGAGCGCCTGTGGACAGTTCGCCGTCTTCATCTTGTCATCGCCCTGTCCTGTTCCTGAAACTTTTTTACAAACGGCCCTTGCAGGGGCGCGGGGAAAACCGTAAAGTACGCATCCGCTGCCGGCAACGAGCAACGTTGCCAGCGGTGGAGAGAGTGGTAAGTGGCTGTCACGCTTTGGGTTTTTCGAATCGCTTCGCAAAATTCCCGCTTGACGCCCACGGCGGATTCGGTAGAATGCGCCCACTCATGAGAGGCCTCGCTGAGGGCTCTCACGACCCCTGCGACGCAGGGCTTCACGGTCAGGTTCACCTCGGTGACGACCATGAAGCGAGTTGACAAGCTCGGTCGAATCGGTAGAATACGCCTTCCTCGCAGGGCGCTGGCGAGGCCCCACGGTCCTTGGATCGAACGGCCACGGCAGCAAGCGAGACGCTCCACTCTTCATGTTGTGTTTTGAAGAGGGTTTGGAGCCGCTCTTTAACAATCGATCAGGTAATTCATGTGGGCGCTTGTCGACGAGGTGGTGAGAAGTCACACCATATCGAGGCAAGCGACTCGTCGAAGGCCTTCGGGTCTTTTTGAGAAGCTTTGACCTTGAGCCAAGTTTGGTTCGCTTTTGTCCTTTTCTTCGGGAAGGGATGAGTAAGAACCGCAATGATTTGAAACTGAAGAGTTTGATCATGGCTCAGATTGAACGCTGGCGGCAGGCCTAACACATGCAAGTCGAGCGGCAGCACGGGAAGCTTGCTTCCTGGTGGCGAGCGGCGGACGGGTGAGTAATGCATAGGAATCTGCCCGGTAGTGGGGGATAACCTGGGGAAACCCAGGCTAATACCGCATACGTCCTACGGGAGAAAGCAGGGGACCTTCGGGCCTTGCGCTATCGGATGAGCCTATGTCGGATTAGCTGGTTGGTGAGGTAATGGCTCACCAAGGCGACGATCCGTAGCTGGTCTGAGAGGATGATCAGCCACATCGGGACTGAGACACGGCCCGAACTCCTACGGGAGGCAGCAGTGGGGAATATTGGACAATGGGCGCAAGCCTGATCCAGCCATGCCGCGTGTGTGAAGAAGGCCCTCGGGTTGTAAAGCACTTTCAGTGGGGAAGAAAGCCTTCCGGCCAATACCCGGGAGGAAGGACATCACCCACAGAAGAAGCACCGGCTAACTCCGTGCCAGCAGCCGCGGTAATACGGAGGGTGCGAGCGTTAATCGGAATTACTGGGCGTAAAGCGCGCGTAGGTGGCTTGATAAGCCGGTTGTGAAAGCCCCGGGCTCAACCTGGGAACGGCATCCGGAACTGTCAGGCTAGAGTGCAGGAGAGGAAGGTAGAATTCCCGGTGTAGCGGTGAAATGCGTAGAGATCGGGAGGAATACCAGTGGCGAAGGCGGCCTTCTGGACTGACACTGACACTGAGGTGCGAAAGCGTGGGTAGCAAACAGGATTAGATACCCTGGTAGTCCACGCCGTAAACGATGTCGACTAGCCGTTGGGTCCTTCGCGGACTTTGTGGCGCAGTTAACGCGATAAGTCGACCGCCTGGGGAGTACGGCCGCAAGGTTAAAACTCAAATGAATTGACGGGGGCCCGCACAAGCGGTGGAGCATGTGGTTTAATTCGATGCAACGCGAAGAACCTTACCTACCCTTGACATCCTCGGAATCTGCCGGAGACGGCGGAGTGCCTTCGGGAACCGAGTGACAGGTGCTGCATGGCTGTCGTCAGCTCGTGTTGTGAAATGTTGGGTTAAGTCCCGTAACGAGCGCAACCCTTGTCCCTATTTGCCAGCGATTCGGTCGGGAACTCTAGGGAGACTGCCGGTGACAAACCGGAGGAAGGTGGGGACGACGTCAAGTCATCATGGCCCTTACGGGTAGGGCTACACACGTGCTACAATGGTCGGTACAAAGGGTTGCGAGCTCGCGAGGGCAAGCTAATCCCAGAAAGCCGGTCTCAGTCCGGATCGGAGTCTGCAACTCGACTCCGTGAAGTCGGAATCGCTAGTAATCGTGAATCAGAATGTCACGGTGAATACGTTCCCGGGCCTTGTACACACCGCCCGTCACACCATGGGAGTGGACTGCACCAGAAGTGGTTAGCCTAACCTTCGGGAGGGCGATCACCACGGTGTGGTTCATGACTGGGGTGAAGTCGTAACAAGGTAGCCGTAGGGGAACCTGCGGCTGGATCACCTCCTTAAACGACGTATCACGCCTCGCGGCAAGTGCCCACAATGAATTACCTGATCGGCCAGAGCAAAGACTGTTTGGGTCGATGACCCAGTGGTTGTTAGCCGGGTCTGTCGCTCGGTTGGTTGGAGCGCACCCCCTGACCTTAAATGGAAAGCAGGGTGAGGTCGGCCAGCAGATCGCCAGCAAGCTTGCAACGGTACAGTGCCGGGTCTGTAGCTCAGTTGGTTAGAGCGCACCCCTGATAAGGGTGAGGTCGGCAGTTCAAATCTGCCCAGACCCACCAATTTTATCCAGTCCTGCGTTATTTCGTGACTCGCATAGCAGGCTATGCGTCGGCACGAAATGCCTTGACCTGAATAAAATTAACCGAACCGTCCCCTGAGGGAAGGTCGGAATCAGTGGGGCCATAGCTCAGCTGGGAGAGCGCCTGCCTTGCACGCAGGAGGTCAGCGGTTCGATCCCGCTTGGCTCCACCATCTTCTCCAAGCCAGTCTTCATCTGCAGAGACCAGCGGCAAGTCGTCAGACTTCCCACTGTTCTCTGAACAGTCTGCTCTTTAACAATGTGAATCATGCTGACACGTTTTCTCCGCAAGGAGAAAGCAAAAGTGATACGTCTCAAGCGTATCCGGCAATTGTCGTACGTAATCGCGGACCAGACCCTTTCGGGTTATATGGTCAAGCGATTAAGCGCATACGGTGGATGCCTTGGCAGCCAGAGGCGATGAAGGACGTTGTAGCCTGCGATAAGGCTCGGTGAGGTGGCAAACAACCTGTGACCCGGGCATTTCCGAATGGGGAAACCCACCCAGCACAAGCTGGGTATCCCACACTGAATCCATAGGTGTTGGGAGGCGAACCGGGGGAACTGAAACATCTAAGTACCCCGAGGAAAAGAAATCAACCGAGATTCCCCCAGTAGCGGCGAGCGAACGGGGACTAGCCCTTAAGCATGTGACTGGTTAGGCGAACGAGCTGGGAAGCTCGACCATAGCGGGTGATAGTCCCGTAGCCGAAAACCTGAGCATGTGAAATCGAGTAGGTCGGGGCACGTGAAACCTTGACTGAACATGGGGGGACCATCCTCCAAGGCTAAATACTCCTGGCTGACCGATAGTGAACCAGTACCGTGAGGGAAAGGCGAAAAGAACCCCGGCGAGGGGAGTGAAATAGATCCTGAAACCGTATGCGTACAAGCAGTGGGAGCATGCAAGTCATGTGACCGCGTACCTTTTGTATAATGGGTCAGCGACTTATTTTCAGTGGCGAGCTTAACCGAATAGGGGAGGCGTAGCGAAAGCGAGTCTTAACTGGGCGACCAGTCGCTGGAAATAGACCCGAAACCGGGCGATCTATCCATGAGCAGGTTGAAGGTTGAGTAACATCAACTGGAGGACCGAACCAGGATCTGTTGAAAAAGATTTGGATGACTTGTGGATCGGAGTGAAAGGCTAATCAAGCCCGGAGATAGCTGGTTCTCCTCGAAAGCTATTTAGGTAGCGCCTCACGTATCACCACCGGGGGTAGAGCACTGTTTCGGCTAGGGGGCCATCCCGGCTTACCAACCCGAGGCAAACTCCGAATACCGGTGAGTGCAAGCGTGGGAGACACACGGCGGGTGCTAACGTCCGTCGTGAAAAGGGAAACAACCCAGACCGTCAGCTAAGGTCCCGAAATCCTGGTTAAGTGGGAAACGATGTGGGAAGGCTCAGACAGCTAGGAGGTTGGCTTAGAAGCAGCCATCCTTTAAAGAAAGCGTAATAGCTCACTAGTCGAGTCGGCCTGCGCGGAAGATGTAACGGGGCTAAACCAGGTACCGAAGCTACGGGCTTGCCGAATGGCAAGCGGTAGAGGAGCGTCGTGTAAGCCGATGAAGGTGGATTGAGAAGTCTGCTGGAGGTATCACGAGTGCGAATGCTGACATGAGTAACGACAAGGGGAGTGAAAAACTCCCCCGCCGGAAGACCAAGGGTTTCTGTTCGACGCTAATCGGAGCAGAGTGAGTCGGCCCCTAAGGCGAGGCCGAAAGGCGTAGTCGATGGGAAACGGGTCAATATTCCCGTACCTCACTGTATTGCGATGGGGGGACGAAGAAGGCTAGGTGAGCCAGGCGTTGGTTGTCCTGGTGAAAGCCCGTAGGCTGGGGATTCAGGCAAATCCGGATCCCCAAGGCCGAGAGGCGAGACGAACTGACCACGGTCAGGAAGTCATCGATGCCACGCTTCCAGGAAAAGCCTCTAAGCTTCAGATACAGTGGGACCGTACCCCAAACCGACACAGGTGGTCAGGTAGAGAATACCAAGGCGCTTGAGAGAACTCGGGTGAAGGAACTAGGCAAAATGGTGCCGTAACTTCGGGAGAAGGCACGCCGGCGTAGGGTGAAGGCACTTGCTGCTGGAGCTCGAACCGGTCGAAGATACCAGGTGGCTGCAACTGTTTATTAAAAACACAGCACTCTGCAAACGCGCAAGCGGACGTATAGGGTGTGACGCCTGCCCGGTGCCGGAAGGTTAAGTGATGGTGTTAGCCCTCGGGCGAAGCTCTTGATCGAAGCCCCGGTAAACGGCGGCCGTAACTATAACGGTCCTAAGGTAGCGAAATTCCTTGTCGGGTAAGTTCCGACCTGCACGAATGGCGTAATGATGGCCACGCTGTCTCCACCCGAGACTCAGTGAAATTGAAATCGCAGTGAAGATGCTGTGTACCCGCGGCTAGACGGAAAGACCCCGTGAACCTTTACTATAGCTTCACACTGGACGCTGATGTTGCTTGTGTAGGATAGCTGGGAGGCTAGGAACCCCGGACGCCAGTTCGGGTGGAGCCAACCTTGAAATACCAGCCTGGCATCATTGGCGTTCTAACTCAGGTCCGTGATCCGGATCGAGGACAGTGTGTGGTGGGTAGTTTGACTGGGGCGGTCTCCTCCCAAAGAGTAACGGAGGAGCACGAAGGTACCCTCAGCACGGTCGGAAATCGTGCATTGAGTGCAAGAGCATAAGGGTGCTTGACTGCGAGACAGACACGTCGAGCAGGTACGAAAGTAGGTTCTAGTGATCCGGTGGTTCTGTATGGAAGGGCCATCGCTCAACGGATAAAAGGTACTCCGGGGATAACAGGCTGATACCGCCCAAGAGTTCACATCGACGGCGGTGTTTGGCACCTCGATGTCGGCTCATCACATCCTGGGGCTGAAGTCGGTCCCAAGGGTATGGCTGTTCGCCATTTAAAGTGGTACGCGAGCTGGGTTTAGAACGTCGTGAGACAGTTCGGTCCCTATCTGCCGTGGGCGTTGGATGTTTGAGAAGAGCTGCTCCTAGTACGAGAGGACCGGAGTGGACGCACCTCTGGTGTTCCGGTTGTCACGCCAGTGGCATTGCCGGGTAGCTACGTGCGGACGGGATAACCGCTGAAGGCATCTAAGCGGGAAGCCCCCTTCAAGATGAGACATCCCCGAGGCCTCGAGCCTCCTGAAGGGCCCAGCGAGACCAGCTGGTTGATAGGCCGGGTGTGGAAGCGCTGCAAGGCGTTGAGCTAACCGGTACTAATGGCCCGTGAGGCTTGACCATATAACCCCAAGGGGTCTGCGCATTGCGCACACGATTGACGGATACGCAGGCACGGCGAGCGCCGTGCCGAGACGATCACGCCAGCATGATTCCAACCGTTTTCGCCTGACGACCATAGCGAGTGGGAACCACCTGATCCCATGCCGAACTCAGCAGTGAAACCGCTCAGCGCCGATGGTAGTGTGGGGCCTCCCCATGCGAGAGTAGGTCATCGTCAGGCATCTATCCCAAAACCCCGAGTTCGAAAGAGCTCGGGGTTTTTCTTTGCCTGTCAGTTCACTTCGTAAAGCTCGATGGGGGTGCCGTCGGGATCGTTTAGGAAGGTGAAGCGGGCGCCGGTGATGGCGTCGATTCGGATGCGCTCGGATTGGACGCCGCGCGCTTCGAGCATCCTCACACAGCCATCCAGGTCTGGTGTTGCCAGGGCGAGGTGACGAAGGCCGCAGGCTTCAGGATAACTCTGACGTGCCGGGGGCGAAGGAAAGGAGAAGAGTTCGAGCTGGATGCCGCCGGGCAGCCTCAGGTCCAGCTTGTGGCTGTCACGCTCGGCGCGGTAGCTCTCGTTGAGCACCTCGGCGCCCAGTACGTCGAGATAGAAATGCTTGGCACGAGGGTAATCGGCGGTAATCAGGGCGACATGATGAATGCCTGCCAAGGGAAGGTGCGCGGTACGCATGGCGTGAGTCTCCGGAACGATATGGGCGCCTCGCGGCGCCCTCGGGGATGGCTCATCAATGGCAGAGCAGTTCGAAGGCTTCGATCAGGCTGTCCATCTCATCGTCTGTGCCGATCGAGATGCGCAGGAAATCACGCAGCGCCTCGGTATTGAAGTGGCGCACCAGGATGCCCCGTTCACGCAGGCCGACGAAGAGTTGGGCGGCATCGTGCTCGGCGTGTCTGACCAGGATGAAGTTGGCCTGGGAGGGCAGCACGTCGAAGCCGAGATCGCCAAGCCGCTTGGCGGTACGCTCACGGGTGGTGATGACGCGCTCTCGGCAGGCGTCGAAATGCTCCTGGTCCGCCAGCGAGGCGATGGCGAGCGCACTGGCCAGGCTGTCGATGGGGTAGGAGTTGAAGGAGTCCTTGACCCGCTCCAGGCCCTCGATCAACTCGCGGGAGCCGATGGCATAGCCCAGGCGCAGGCCGGCCAGGCTGCGCGATTTAGAAAAGGTGCCGGTCACCAGCAGATTGGGGAAACGTTCGATCAGCGGCACGGCGCTCTCACCGCCGAAGTCGACATAGGCCTCGTCGACCAGCACGACCTGATCAGTCAGACGTTCGAGCAGGCTGGCTATGGCACGGCGAGAGTGGCCATGTGCCGTTGGCGCATTGGGGTTGGCGAAGATGGCACCGCCGCTGTCGCTGGTAAAGGCATCGAGGTCGACCTGCCATTTGCTGTCGAGGGGAAGGCTGCGCCGCTCGATGTCGTACAGCTTGCAATAGACCGGATAGAAGCTGTAGGTGATATCCGGCATCTCGAGCGGGCGATCGTGGCAGAAGAAGGCCTGAAAGGCCAGCGCCAACACCTCGTCGGAGCCGTTGCCTACGAAGACCTGCCCTGCCTCGACGCCATGCTCTCGGGCGAGCGCCTCACGCAGCGCAAGGGATTGCGGATCGGGATAGAGGCGCAGGTGATCGACGGGAAATTCCCGCAGCACCGCTTCGACGCCGGGGGCCGGCGGGTAGGGGTTTTCGTTGGTGTTCAGCTTGATCAGCTTCTCGCGCGGCTGCTCTCCCGGTACGTAGGGCGTCAGCTCGCGTACCGCCGGGCTCCAGAACTGGCTCATGGGGTCTCGTTTCTCGCAGCGACAGGACTTTAGGCCATGTTGACCGGTGCGGGCTGACCGCGCAAGCCGGCGGCGTGCTAGCCTAGGCGCTTTCGCGTGAATATCGGAACTCGTTCATGACCGCCCAGATCATTGCCACGCTGCTGCCGGTTTTCCTGATCGCCGGCTGCGGCACCCTGTATGGCCGTTTTCGCACGCCGGACATTCGCAGCCTGAATACCCTGAACATGGAGATCTTCGTGCCCATGTTGGTGTTCGCCGTGCTCGCGGATCGACAGGCACCGTTGGCGGAGTATGCCGGCCTGGCACTAGGGGCTGCCGTCGTGGTGCTGGGTTCCGGCGTGGTGCTGTGGCCGCTGGTCAAGCTACTCAAGCTCGATCCCAAGACCTTCCTGCCCCCAATGATGTTCAACAATTCCGGCAACATGGGCATACCGCTGCTGGTATTGGCTTTCGGGGAGGCGGCTCTGCCCGCCGCGGTGGTGGTGTTCATCGTCGAGATGCTGCTGCACTTTTCGGTGGGGCTCTACATGTTGAGTCCGCATACGCCGCTGTGGCGGCTGCTGCGCATGCCGATCGTGCTGGCCAGCCTGGCGGGTCTGGGCGTCAACCTGGGCGGTGTGCCGCTGCCCGGGTGGCTGCTCGAGGCACTGCACATGCTGGGTGGGGTGTGCATCCCGCTGATGCTGTTTGCGCTCGGGGTACGCATGCTCGACATCGATTTCGGCGACTGGAAGACCGGCCTGCTCGGCGCGGTGCTGTGCCCCCTCTCTGGCCTCCTCCTGGCTGTGCCGATGATCCTGTGGCTCGACCTGACGGGGTTGCAGGCGGCGGCGCTATGGGTATTTGCCGCGCTGCCTCCCGCCGTGCTCAACTACCTGGTAGCCGAGCAGTATCGACAGGAGCCTCACAAGGTGGCCTCCTTGGTGCTGATCGGCAACCTGGGCAGCTTGATCGTGATGCCCGTGGTGCTGGCTCTGGTATTCACGCGCGTCTATCCGGGGCTGGCGTAAGGGCGGCGATAGCAGGCAAGAACAGTCGGGCTGTCTGCCGGCGCTCTAAGGGGTTATGCTGTGGCATACGCTGAAATATGGTACATGGTGACAAACCCATAGGTTAGGAGTGAGCAAATGCAAGTAAGGACCCTGCTGGCTGGCTCGGCCATGCTGGCCTTTCTGGCTGGTTGTGCGGCCGGCCCGGCTGATGACCGTGCCGACACGGCAATGGACGGTGCCGAAGTCGTTTATCAAGGCACGCTACCCTGCCGCAACTGCGCGGGTATCGATCTGAACGTGACACTGCGCGGTGACGAGCAGGCATCGCTCGAGGAGCGAACCTTCGACCTGCGTGCCAGCTATCAAGAGCACCCTCAGGAACCGCCGGATGAAGAGTATGCGGGCAACTGGGAGGTACTCAGCGGTACCGCCGTCGACCCCGATGCCACTGTGTACGAGCTGACGCCTGATGGGGAGGGGCAGATCTACTACTTCCTGCGCGTCGACGAGCAGACCCTGGAATTGATCGATCCTCAGCGTCGTCGGTTCCAGAACAACGAAGCTCTGCAGCTGCAGCGCCAGTAAGAACTTGCAAGGCAGTGGTGAAGGCGGCCTTCGGGCCGCCTTCGTGCGTCTGGCCATCGACAGGGCCTGTTAGAATGAGGCCCATACAGAAGCCGAAGAGAGGCCAGCATGGCCAAAGCGAAGAGTGCCTTCGTCTGTACCGAGTGCGGGGCGGAGTTTGGCAAGTGGCAGGGGCAGTGCTCAAGTTGCCTGGAGTGGAACACCTTGAGCGAGGTGCGGCTGGGTACGCCCCGCCCGGGCGCTGCGCCTGCGAGTGGCGCCGGCCGTTCCGGCTATGCCGGCAGCCTGTCGAAGGACGTGGTGGATCTTGGCAGCGTCGATCTCACCGCGGTGCCTCGCCTTTCCTCTACCTTCGGCGAGTTCGATCGCGTGCTGGGTGGCGGCCTGGTGCCGGGTTCGGCGGTGCTGCTGGGGGGCCATCCCGGTGCCGGCAAGTCGACCCTGTTGCTGCAGACCGCCTGCAAGCTGGCCCAGACGCGCAAGGTGCTGTACGTCACCGGCGAGGAGTCGCTCTCGCAGGTGGCAATGCGGGCGCACCGGCTGCAGCTGCCCACCCAGGGCCTCAAGATGCTGGCCGAGACCAGCGTCGAGACGATATTGGCGGTAGCCGAGCGCGAACGCCCCGAGATACTGGTCATCGACTCGATCCAGACCATGCACCTGGAGGACATCTCCTCGGCCCCTGGCGGCGTGGCCCAGGTGCGTGAGTCCGCCGCAGTGCTGACGCGCTTCGCCAAACAGTCCGATACCGTGCTGTTGCTGGTGGGCCACGTGACCAAGGACGGCTCCCTGGCCGGCCCCAAGGTACTTGAACACATGATTGATGCTTCGCTGCTGCTCGAGGGTGGCGCCGACTCGCGCTTCCGTACCCTGCGCGGCCAGAAGAACCGCTTTGGTGCGGTCAACGAGCTGGGCGTGTTTGCCATGCTCGAACACGGCTTGAAAGAGGTGAAGAATCCCAGCGCCATTTTCCTCTCCCGCAGCGAGGAGCAGGCGTCGGGTAGCCTGGTGATGGTGGTATGGGAGGGCACGCGTCCGCTGCTGGTGGAAGTGCAGGCGCTACTCGACGAGTCTGCGCTGGGCAATCCGCGGCGGGTTGCGGTGGGCCTCGACCAGAATCGCCTTGCCATGCTGTTGGCGGTGCTGCACCGCCACGGCGGGCTGTTCACCGGCGACCAGGATGTGTTCCTCAACGTCGTTGGAGGCGTCAAGGTGCTCGAGACCAGTGCCGACCTGGCCGTGCTGCTGGCGGTGGTGTCGAGTCTTCAGAACCGTCCTTTGCCACGGGAACTGGTGGTTTTCGGCGAGGTGGGCCTTTCCGGTGAGATCCGCCCCGTGCCCAGCGGCCAGGAGCGTATCGTCGAGGCAGCCAAGCATGGTTTCACCCGGGCCATCGTGCCGCGGGCCAATGCGCCGAAGCGTGCCCCCGACGGCATGGAGGTCGTCGCCGTGGACAAGCTGGCCGATGCCCTCGAGGCGCTGTGAGGAAAGGACCTCCACTGCGGTAGAATGACGATACGATTGCCAAGGAGAACGACATGAGCGCGATTCGCCTGACTCAATACAGCCATGGGGCCGGATGTGGCTGCAAGATTGCCCCTGACGTACTCGATAGTATCCTGGCCAAAGCCGGGCCGGGGGCAACCCATTCGCGTCTGATCGTGGGCAACCAGGGCCGCGAGGATGCAGCGGTGTATGACCTGGGTGACGGTCGCGGGATGATCGCCACTACAGATTTTTTCATGCCCATCGTCGACGATCCCTTCGACTTCGGCCGCATCGCCGCCACCAATGCCATCAGTGACGTCTATGCCATGGGCGGCAAGCCGGTACTGGCGTTGGGCATTCTCGGTTGGCCGCTGGACAAGTTGGGGCCGGAGATCGCCGGCGACGTGGTAGCGGGCGCCCAGGGCGTGTGCCGCGAGCTGGGTCTGGCGCTGGCCGGCGGACATTCCATCGATGCGCCGGAGCCGATCTTCGGCCTGGCGGTCAACGGCCTGGTCGATCTTGAACATTTGAAACTCAACAAGGGTGCCCAGGTGGGCGACCTGCTGTTCCTGACCAAGCCGCTGGGTGTGGGCTTCTTGACCACCGCAGAGAAGAAGGGGCTGCTCGAGTCCGGCCATCAGAACCTGGCCCGCGAGACCATGCTGAAGCCCAACCAGATCGGCATGGCGCTGGCCAAGGTAAAGGGCGTGAACGCCATGACCGACGTTACCGGCTTCGGCTTGGCGGGTCACCTCGCAGAGGTGTGCCAGGCCAGCGGAGTGGCGGCACGCATCGACTTCCGGCGCCTACCGCGGCTTGCCGAAGCCGAGGCCTATCGCCGCCGTGGCGCGGTGCCCGGTGGGACCCATCGCAACCGCAACGCGCTTGGCGCGGCGCTCAAGGACATGGACGAGCCGCACTGGCAATGGTTGTGCGATCCGCAGACCTCCGGTGGCCTGCTGCTCTCGGTGCACCCTTCCTGGCAAGACGATGTCGAGCGCATCGGTCGTGAGCACGGCATCGAACTGGCGCCGTTCGGCGAGGTGATCAAGGCCGAGGGGCAGGCGGTGATCGAGGTGCGCGGGTGAACCTGCCCCTGATCGAGCCCGACCTCTCCCTGCTGCGCGAGGGGTGTGCGCTGATTGACGTGCGGGCGCCGGTGGAATTTGCCCAGGGCGGCCTGCCCGGGGCGATCAACTTGCCGCTGATGGACGATGAGGAGCGTCGTCTGGTGGGCATCGAGTACAAGCATCACGGTCAGCAGGCGGCTATCGAGCTGGGCCAGCGGCTGGTCAGTGGCGGCATTCGTGCGATACGGATCGATGCCTGGCGACGCATGGTCGAGACACATCCAGACGCCGTGATTTATTGCTATCGCGGCGGGTTGCGCTCGCAGATCGCCCAGCAGTGGCTGGCCGAGAGTGGTATGGCGCGGCCACGCATCCGTGGCGGCTGGAAGGCGATGCGCCAGGCGCTGTGCCAGCGTATCGACGCGGCGGCCGAGCAGCCGTTGCTGGTGGTCGGCGGCCTTACCGGCTGCGCCAAGACGGCGCTGATTCAGGCACTGCCCAATGGTTTGGATCTCGAGGGCTGCGCCCGGCACAAGGGTTCGGCCTTTGGTCGACACCCTCTGCCGGCGCCGAGCCAGATCGACTTCGAGCACGCCATGGGACTGCGCCTGCTGGAGCTCCCTGGCCCGCTGGTGGTGGAGGACGAGTCGCGCCATATCGGTGCGGCCAATGTGCCGCTCGCCTTCTGGCGGTCGATGGAGCGCGCTCCTCGAATCCGGGTGGAGATGCCCCTCGACTGGCGCCTGGCTCAGATTCATAAGGATTACATAGATGACCTGTGGGCGATCTATCGTCATCAGTTCGGCGAGTGGCTGGGCTGGGCGCTGATGCGCAAGCAGCTCTCGAGTGCGCTGGTGAGACTGAAAAAGCGCCTGGGCCGTGCACGTCTGGCACGCCTCCAGCGGCTGCAGCAGCTCGCTTTCCGAGAGCACGAGCGCGGCAACCGTCAGGCCCATGAGGCATGGCTGGCACCGCTGCTCACCGAATACTACGACCCCATGTATCGCTATCAGTTGGAGAAGCGCGACCCGGGACGCTTCCTGCACATCGGCGACTGGGACAGCTGCCTGGCCGCGGCTCGAGAGTGGTCGGCCGAGGCGGCACGGCAGTCTGCCGAGCAGCCTTTGCCGGCTTGAAGCTTCTATCATCAGGCCGCTGCACTGCGTATCCACTGGCTGAGCAGACGGTCGAGCAGCGGCGCCAGTCGGTCGAAACGCCTGGCATCGGCGAGGATGCTTTCGGCGGGCTGAGCGTGGGGGCTGGCCTCGCTCCCTGTTGGCCTCTCGTTACTCGCCAGCAGTGCGTCGACGCTGGCTGGCGTGACCTCGAAATGGCACAGCAGCCCCAGCGCACGCCCGGCATCCCAGGCGAAGCCCTGTACCGGACTGCCGGGGCTGCCACCCAGCGGCAGGGCGTCGTCGGGCAGGGCGAAGACATCGCGATGCCACATGAAGGCGGTGAAGCGCTCCGGCAGATCGAAGGGGCTTTCCGGGGCGAGGGTCACCTCGTGCCAGCCGACCTCGGCGAAGGTGCCGTGGCCCACCGTGGCGCCCAGCTCGGCGGCGATCATCCTCGCGCCCATGCCGATGCCGAGCAGCGGCTTGTTGCCGTCCAACGCCTTGGCAATCAGCTTGCGCTCACGCTTGAGCCAGGGGTAGCGTTCGTCGTCGAATATGTCCATGGGGCCGTCGAGCAGGATCAATGCGTCGCCATCGGCCAGGCTCGGGGGAAGTTCGCCCGCATGGAGATGGAAGACGGTATGGCTGTGTCCCATGCTGGTCAGCCAATCGGCGATGCGTCCCGGGCCCTGATGCGGGCTGTGTTGAAGAAGGTGCAGGTGCATGGAAACCTCGCCATTCAGGGGTGACACGGAAAGGGGGGGAGCGGCAGCGTACATGAAACCGGCACTGCGGGAACAGATCCTGACCATCCTGGCCGCAATACCGCCGGGGCGGGTGACCACCTATGGCCGTATTGCCGCCATGACCGAAGGCGCCACCCCCCGCCTGGTGGCAAGGGCGCTGCGTGAACTGCCAGACGAGCATGGGTTGCCTTGGTTTCGCGTCATCACGGCCTCGCGCCGTGTGGCCGACCATCCCGGTGCCATCGAGCAGCGTCAACGGTTGATTGCCGAAGGCGTATTGTTCGATGCGCGAGGACGAGTGGCGCCTGAAGCGCTGTGGCCATGAGCCGATGACTTCTCATACTTTATCCATCTGACCGTCAATTCATTAGGAGTATCCATGAGCCAGCCAACAGGGGGCTTCCACCAGCGGCTCCAGGCACTCGCGCCGCGTCAGCAACAAGCCTTCATGGCGGCGCTGTGCGAACGGTTGCTACCCAACTATGCGCTCTACGCGAAAATGACCGGGGCGGGAAATCCGGCGGGGGTGAAGGCGATTCTCGATCTGGTGTGGGAGCAGCTCAGCGTGCGAGAGGCGCGTATCGACTTCGAACGCCAGGCAGAGAAGCTTGCCGAGCTAGAACCTCCATCCGACGACGACAGCTTCGGTGCTCGGCGCGCCATGGAAGTCGTGGTCGCTTTGGCTTCGCTGCTCGATACATTGCGCGGTGACTCCCCCGATGCCGTGCTCGAGGTCAGCCGCATCTCCAAGGCTGGCGTGCGTGCCTTCATCGAACTGGCCGAGGGCGAGGAGGACGCCGGCAAGCTGGCGAAGCTGGTGCGCGAGCACCCCCTCATGGCGGACGAGAACGATTTCCAGGATGCCGTGTTGGAAGCCGCGGAAGGCCCGCTTGATCCAGATACGCTCAAGGCGATACGGCGGCTTGGACGAAACGATGGAATAAGCAACCTTGGGCTAGAGGCCGGTTAGCCGGATAGGCTCGCGGTCTAGAAGCGAATGCCGCCGATGACCATGGCCCCGGCAGTGCCGAAGACGATCAGGTCGGTCTCGAAGCGCCCCCATTGCAGTCCTAGGCTGGGCAGCGCGGCCGGTGCCACGCCATGGCGGTTGAAGGGAATGTTGTCCTGGTACTCGCCGCGATAGCCGTGCAGCAGGCCTGCCGACAGCTTGGCGCGCACGATGAGGTTGTCGCGTGGCTCCCAGAGGGGGAACTCGCGTCCGGCATAGAGGTAGAGGGCCGCCTGGTCGAAGGAGTTCAGGAAGCGGGCGCCGCCGACCAGCCAGCGCTGCGTGTTGTGCAGCTCGAGTCCGATCAGGTTCTGCCGGTTGTTGTGATCGGGCTCGGGGTCGAAGTGGCGCGTGTAGAGACTGGTCTGCAGCAATACGTGATCGAGTTCGAGAAGCGGTGGCCAGATCGGCTTTTGTTCGGCCCGAAGCGCTGGTGATACCAGCATGAATGCGGCGAGAGTGATGAAGCTCCGGCGCATGGCGTCCTTCCAAGAAACCCGCAAGTTCACTCTCCTTGATTTCTGTTACAGGCGCATCTCGATGCCGCGGTCGGCCATGTAGCGCTTGGCCTCGGGTATGGTGTACTCGCTGAAGTGGAAGATGCTGGCGGCGAGTACCGCATCGGCTCCGCCTTCTATCACGCCGTCCACGAGATGATCGAGATTGCCGACGCCGCCGGAGGCGATCACCGGCACCGTCACGGCGTCGCTGATCGCGCGGGTCACGCCCAGGTCGAAGCCGGCCTTGGTACCGTCGCGGTCCATGCTGGTCAGCAGCAGCTCGCCGGCCCCATACTCGACCATTCTTTTCGCCCATTCGACCGCGTCCAAGCCGGTGGGGCGCCGTCCGCCGTGGGTAAATATCTCCCAGCGTGGCGACTCGCCCTCGGCGGAGACACGCTTGGCGTCGATGGCCACGACGATGCATTGGCTGCCGAAGCGCTCGGCGGCCTCGCGCACGAAGTCGGGGTTGGTGACCGCGGCGGTATTGATCGAGACCTTGTCGGCACCGGCATTGAGCATGGTGCGGATATCGTCGCAGGTGCGGATGCCGCCGCCCACGGTCAGCGGTATGAACACCTCGCCGGCGATGCGCTCGACCATCTCCACCGTGGTGTCACGATCCTCATGGCTGGCGGTGATGTCGAGGAAGGTGATCTCGTCGGCGCCCTGCAGGTTGTAGCGCTGGGCGATCTCGACCGGGTCGCCGGCATCGCGGATACCGATGAAATTGACGCCCTTGACCACCCGGCCGGCGTCGACATCGAGACAGGGGATGATGCGCTTGGTCAGTCCCATGATTCAGCTCCCGGCTCGGTCGAGCCCTGCAGTCAGGTCGTCGCACAGCTTCTGGCCTTCGGCCACGTCGAGGCTGCCCTCGTAGATAGCCCGGCCAGTGATGGCACCGAGTATGCCCGGTTCGCCCGCTGCCACGAGGGCGCGCAGGTCGTCGAGATCGGTCACGCCACCGGAGGCGATCACCGGCAGGCCACCCTCGCGAGCTAGCTGGGCGGTGGCCTCGACGTTGACGCCGTTCATCATGCCGTCGCGGGCGATGTCGGTGTAGACGATGCTGGAGACACCGTCATCGGCGAAGCGCTTGGCCAGGTCCACCGCCTTCACCTGGGAGACCTCGGCCCAGCCGTCGGTGGCGACGAAGCCGTCACGGGCATCGAGGCCGACGATCACATGGCCGGGAAAGGCGCGGCACATCTCGCCGACGAAATCCGGTTCCTTGACCGCCTTGGTGCCGATGATCACGTAGGAGACGCCGGCGGCGAGATAGTGCTCGATGGTCTCGGCGCTACGGATGCCGCCACCGATCTGGATGGGCAGTTCAGGCCAGCGCCGGGCGATGGCGGTCACCGCCTCGCCATTGATCGGCTTGCCCTCGAAGGCGCCGTTGAGGTCGACCAGATGCAGGCGGCGAGCACCGGCCTCGACCCAACGGGCCGCCATGGCCACCGGATCGTCGCCGTAGGTGGTGGCGTCGTCCATTCGTCCCTGCTTGAGGCGAACGCACTTGCCGTCCTTGAGATCGATGGCGGGAATTACCAGCATGTCGTGTCCTCTCGGGTGCGTGTGCGCACCGGGTTTGTCATAACGGCTCGGCGATGAAGGCGGCTCAGGGCGCCCAGCTGACGAAATTTTCCAGCAGCTTGAGCCCGGCCCGTGAACTCTTCTCCGGGTGGAACTGCACGGCAAAGGTGGCGTCACGGCCGATGGCCACGTGGGCGTCGACCCCTCCGTAGCGGGTGGTGCCGTAGACGCAGGCGTCGTCTTCTGCCGCCACGTAATAGCTGTGCACGAAATAGAAGTGCTCGTCCTGATCGATGCCTTGCCACAACGGGTGCTCGTGGTGCTGGTGCACCAGGTTCCAGCCCATGTGGGGCACCTTGAGACGCTGCCCGTGGTCGTCGACCATATCGGTGGGAAAACGCTTCACTTCGCCGGGAAGAAAGCCCAGGCAGGGGATGCCGCCGCTCTCCTCACTGTGGTCGAGCAGCATCTGCTGGCCGACGCAGATGCCCAGCAGCGGCTTGCTCTGCCTGGTCAGCAGCTCCTGTACCAGCCCTCGCAGCTCGGTCTTTTCGAGCTCGCCCATGCAGTCGCGGATCGCTCCCTGGCCGGGCAGCACCAGGCGGGTGGCACCCTGGATGCGGCGCGGGTCGCGAGTGATGACCACGCGTTCGTGGGTCACGTGCTCCAGCGCCTTGGCAACTGAATGCAGATTACCCATTCCGTAGTCGATGACGGCAATGGTCATGGAGGCTCCTCTCAGGTTCGGACGTCTGCGCTACAGGCAGCCCTTGGTGGACGGCATCTGCCCGGCCATGCGCGGGTCGGGCTCCACGGCCATGCGCAGTGCGCGGCCGAAGGCCTTGAAGATGGTCTCCGCCTGATGGTGGGCATTGAAGCCCTTCAGGTTGTCGATGTGCAGCGTGACCCGGGCGTGATTGACGAAGCCTTGGAAGAACTCCCAGAACAGCTGGGTGTCGAGACGGCCGATGCTGGCGCGAGTGAACTCGACGTCCATGAACAGGCCCGGGCGACCTGAGAAGTCTACCACGACCCGTGACAGCGCTTCGTCCAGCGGCACATAGGCATGACCATAGCGACGAATACCGCGCTTGTCGCCGATGGCCTGATCGAAGGCCTGACCGAGGGTGATGCCGAGATCCTCGACGGTGTGATGGTCGTCGATATGCAGGTCGCCCACCGCCTTGACGTCCAGGTCGATCAGGCCATGGCGTGCCACCTGATCCAGCATGTGGTCGAGGAAGGGAACACCGGTCTCGCAGTTCAGCCGGCCTTCGCCATCGAGATTCACGGTGACCGTGATTTGGGTCTCCTTGGTGTCACGGGTTACCGTGGCGATTCGCTCGGACATGTCGGCCTCTCTCTGGCGCTGGTGCGCGTCGCATGGTATGGGCCCGGCATGGCCGAAGGCGGCTTCCGGGCGGGCAAGGTGCTGCGCTTGCCGTCATGGGCCGTCCATTATAGAGAATCGCCCCCCCCATCCGCTACAATGCGCCCATCATAGCGGCGGCTCCATGCCGCGGCCCAGGGAGACCGCCATGCCGGTAACGCTTCACCTCGTAGACAAGGCCGTCTGGGCGTCAGACCCACAGATACAGCACGACCTGCAGCGGATCTATGCCGACGCGCCGGCCGAGCGCCTGGCAGTGCCGGTGGAGTCCTTTCTTCGCGGGCACCTCGAGGCCGGCCACTTCTTCGGTTGCGCACACTTCAACGATCGCCTGCTGGGCGCGGTAGCGGTGAGCGACGACGATCGGGCCTGGTGGCTGTCGGAGCTGTGCGTGCGCAAGGCTACCCGGCGGCGCGGAGTCGGCGCGCGACTGCTGGCACTAGTCAGCGATGCAGCGCGTGCCGCGGGCCGTGAACTGTGCATACTCTCCTCGCAGCTTCCGGTCGCCGACCAGGTGCTGCTGACGCGCCTGGGATATCGCCTGGATATCACGGGTGACTATTTCGTATTGGCTCCACCGCTGCAAGGAGGCGGTAACACATGAAGCGATTGCTGCAGATGCTGCTGGCTGCCATCGGGGTGCTCGGCGTCGTGGTGGCGGCGGCTGTGGTCTACGTCACGACCTTTCTCGACCCGGAGGACTTCAAGCCGCGGCTGGTCGAGGTGGTGCGCGAGCAGAGCGGGTTGGAGCTGACCCTGGACGGCCCGCTCTCCTGGTCGTTCTACCCGCGCCTGGGCGTGAGCGTGGAGCAAGCCGAAGGCCGCCTTCCGGAGCAGAGTGCCGAAGATCAGCCCTTCCTTGCCTTCGCCCATGCCGAGGTCAGCCTTGCCTTTGCACCGTTGCTGCGCGGGGAGATCGCCATCGAAGGGCTGACGCTCGACGGGATGCAGCTGCGCCTGGCGCGTGACGAGGAGGGACGCGGTAACTGGGAGACTCTGTTGCAGCGCCTCGACGAGGGCCGCGAAGGCGCCGAGTCGGCGCTGGCGCCGGCCAGCGCCGGGCCCAACCGGGAGAGCGGCAATCTGGCCGTGGCACTCAACATCGCCAGCGTTCAGGTACGCAACGGGTCGGCAAGGTATCGGGATCTCGCGTCGGGAACGGAGTGGTTGGTCGAGGAGATCAATCTTTCCGGCACCAACGTCAATCCCCAGCGCGCCTTTCCGTTCAAATCCTCCTTCCAACTGAGATCGTATCCCACCCTCGACTGGCGGGAGCTCGAACGCAGCCCGGCACTGGCGAGCGACATTTCGCTCGAAGGGCGGATGCGGCTGGCCCTTGCCGAGCGCCGCTACGTACTGGAGGGATTGAAGCTCAGTTCCGCAAGCTTGCTGGCGGGCATCGAGGGTCGGCAGCAACTCGACCTGAGCGGACAACAGCTTATCCTGGACCTCTCGCAGCAGCGGCTACAGCTTCAGGAGGGCCGGCTCGAGGCTGGGCTGCAACACCCTGCCCTGGGCGAGAGTCCCATACCATTGGCGTTGGCGCTGGCGTTGGATGCCGACCTGGCCGAGAACACGGCACAGCTGCGCGACCTGCAGCTGACCGGGCCCGATGAGCTGCGCCTGAGCGGGCACCTCAACCTCACCGGCCTCGACCAGGCACCCGCCTACAGCGGGCAGGTCAGCGTGGCGCCCTTCTCGTTGCGTCCATGGCTCTCGCGCCTGGGCAAAATGCCCGAGATGGCGGATCCCCAGGCGCTCTCCGACGTGGCCCTGACCAGCCCGGTGCGAGGCAATATGGAGCGTCTGGAGTTGGCGGGCCTGACCATGGTACTCGATGGCAGTACCTTCACCGGCAAGCTGAACGCCGGCTTCGACGGCCACCTGCTCGACTTCGAGCTGCAAGGCGACCGTCTCGACCTGGACGGCTACCTGCCGCCTGCCGAGCCCGTCGACCAGAGTGCTGCCCGGAATAATCTCCTGGGTGTCGGCAAGGCCCATGCCGACGACACGGCCGAGCTGGTCCCTGCCGAGTGGCTGGCTCGACTGAACTTGAATGGGGCGCTGGACCTGGCACAGCTGCGCTTGTCGGGGCTCGACTTCACCGAGGTGGGGTTGGCCATGTCCGGTAGCGACGGCCAGCAGCGCCTCGAACGCTTCCATTCGGCATTCTACGACGGTGAGTTGAGCGCCAGCGGAGCGCTCGACCTCACCCGCGAGCCGATTCGCTGGCAGCTCAACCCCAGCCTCTCACGGGTACGCCTGGAGCCGCTGCTGCAGGCGCTGAGCGAGGACGACAGCCCTGCGCCGCTACGTGGTCGGCTCACGCTCGACGGTGAGCTCGAAACGCGCGCCAACAGCTGGCCGGCGCTCAAGCGCAATCTCAACGGACGCATGGCGGGGCAGATCGACGAGGGGGCCATACTCGACGTCAACGTCTCACAAGAGCTGTGCTCATTGGCGGCTGCGATCGAGGGGCGCGAGACGAGCCGCGACTGGAGCGCCGATACGCGCTTCGAACGCGCTGAAGCGAGCCTGCGCATCAACGATGGCATTGCTCGCAGTGAAGACATCCTGGTTCTCATTCCCGGCATCGAGCTGGGCGGCACCGGCGAGCTGGACCTGGGCAGCGAACGCTTCGACCTGCGTGCCGCTGCCCGCTTCGTCGATGGTGCGGATGCCGCCTGCCCGGTCAATCGGCGCCTGGAGCGCGTGCCGCTGCCGGTGCGCTGTAGCGGTGAGTTCTCCGGTGACAGCGGGGAATGGTGCCGCTTCGATCGCGAGGCGTTTCAGGCGACCCTGGCCGAGCTGCTGCGCGACGAAGTCTCCCGCCGTGCCGGCGATGAGCTGGAGGAGCGCCTCGAGCGCCCGCTCGAGAAACTCGAAGAACGCCTGGGCGAGGGAGCCAGTCGGGAACTTCGCGACACCTTGCGTGGTCTGTTGAATTGATGACCCAACAAGCCAGTCTCTGCGCCGACTCACAGTCGGCGCTTTTTTTCGCCACGTCTGCGTGAAGGTGGTTCATGCGCGAAAAGCCTGAACCGGTTCTAGAAGCCGCCGAATTCCAGCGCCGCCTGCTGGACTGGTTCGATCGTCACGGTCGCCACGACCTGCCTTGGCAGCGTGAGCGCACGCCCTACCGGGTCTGGGTTTCCGAGATCATGCTGCAGCAGACCCAGGTGGCGACCGTGATTCCCTATTTCGAGCGCTTCATGGGCCGCTTCCCTACGCTTGCCGAGCTCGCCGAGGCCTCTCAAGACGAGGTGCTGCATCTGTGGACAGGGCTCGGCTACTACGCCCGCGGGCGCAACTTGCACAAGGCGGCACAGCAGGTGATGAGCGAGCATGGCGGCGAGCTGCCGGTGGCAAGCCTCGACGCCTTGGCTGGGCTGCCCGGCATCGGCCGTTCCACCGCCGGGGCAATCATTGCCCAGAGTACCGGCCAGCGAGCGGTGATCCTGGATGGCAACGTCAAGCGCAGCCTGTCGCGACTGCACGCCGTGGAGGGCTGGCCGGGGCGACCAGCGGTGGAGCGTAGGCTGTGGGCGCTGGCCGAGCATTACACGCCCGAGCATCGCGTAGCCGACCACACCCAGGCGATGATGGATCTCGGCGCTACCCTGTGCCGGCGCGGCACGCCCGAATGCGGTCGCTGCCCGTTCGCCGATGTCTGCGTGGCCCATGCCCGCGGCGAGCAGCGCCGCTTTCCCGAGTCCAAGCCCAAGAAGGCACTGCCGACACGCACTACGCTGATGCTGGTACTGCAGGACGACCAAGGTCGCGTGCTGCTCGAGCAGCGCCCGGCCAGTGGGTTGTGGGGCGGGCTGTGGGGCTTGCCCCAGTTCGACGATCTGGTGGCGCTTCGAGCCTGGCTCGATGTACATGCCCCCGGGGCGGCACTCCAGCCGAACTGGCCGGCCTTCAGCCACACCTTCAGTCACTTCAGGCTAGATATCACGCCGCAGCCGGCGCGGATCGGCGGGCTGGATTCGGTCGGCGAGGCGCGATGCTGGTACGATCCAGGCAATCCCGGGCGCATCGGCCTGGCGGCGCCGGTGAAGTCGCTGCTGGCCTCGCTCGCTCCGTTTGCACTGACTGCATCGGAGGGACCTTGAGTGTCCGGCCATCTACACATCAGGAGATCAAATGAGCCAGACCGTTTTCTGTCGCAAGTACCAGCAAGAACTCGAGGCGCTGCCATTCCCGCCGCTGCCGGGAAAGAAGGGCCAGGACATCCAGGGCAGCGTGTCGAAGCGCGCCTGGGACGAGTGGCAGGCGCTGCAGACCCGGCTGATCAACGAGAAGCACCTCAACATGCTCGATCCCGAGGCGCGGGCCTACCTCAACGAGCAGATGGAGCGCTTTCTCGACAATCTTGAAACCGACCAGGCGGAAGGCTACGTGCCGCGCGAGCGCTAGCCTGAACGACACCGGCTGGGCCGCGGCATCTGCATGAAACGAAAGGCTTGACGCTGCGGATGCGATCTTGTTTAATACGCACCGTTGGCAGCGGCCAGATAGCTCAGTCGGTAGAGCAGGGGATTGAAAATCCCCGTGTCGGCGGTTCGATTCCGTCTCTGGCCACCAATCTGCTGGGGTATCGCCAAGTGGTAAGGCACCGGTTTTTGGTATCGGCATTCCCAGGTTCGAATCCTGGTACCCCAGCCACGCCAACCCTTTCCGATCTGCAATTCGCCTGGATCGGTCCCGAGCCGGCATAGCTCAGTTGGTAGAGCAACTGACTTGTAATCAGTAGGTCCCGGGTTCGACTCCTGGTGCCGGCACCATCACTGAACTAGTGGTGAAGATTCGGGATTTTAGCGACTTGCAGCTATTAAAACCGCCCTTGAAGGCGGTTTTTTTGTCGCTCTTGAAAGCGCACCGCAACGCCACCACATCGAAGGTGCATGGTCCTCCGGGACTCCCCTCCACGGCTGCACGCCGTTGCACGAGTTGGGACTGAAACTGATCACGGATACACAGGAGGTGATTGGATGACAGTGCAGACTTCGTCCAACCGTAAGCTGAAACAGGCGACCGATTACGTCGACGCCGACACCATGACCGCTCAGGTCGAGAACACGCTCGATCGCATGCGCGATCCGTATCCCACCCGGCTGGCCGGGCCACTCGATTCCCTGTGGTTGGAGCGCCAGGAAGATGTCGTGCGCGGCCGTGCCGAGCAGGGGCCGCTGAGTCAGGCGCAACTCGACGAGTTCGAGCGCAAGGGCTTTCTGTTCGAACCCAACTTCATCAGCGGTGAGGAGCTCGACGAGCTGCGCCGGGAACTGAGC
Source organism: Billgrantia sp. C5P2 (assembly GCF_051062895.2). NCBI lineage: Bacteria > Pseudomonadati > Pseudomonadota > Gammaproteobacteria > Oceanospirillales > Halomonadaceae > Billgrantia > Billgrantia sp. C5P2. Next base: position 4,422,403 of record NZ_CM128542.1, on the reverse strand, counting down.
GAGCTGCTCAATCGCGACGACTTTCGCGGTCGCGACTTCAGCATCACCGAGCCCGATAGCCAGGAGATCCGCTCGCTGTTTGCGGTGCACTACCTGTCCGAGCGCTTCGACGCCCTGGCAAGTGACGAGCGCCTGGTCGGCCGGGTGCGCCAGATCCTTGGCGGCGATGCCTACGTGCATCAGTCGCGCATCAACTACAAGCCGGGCTTCGAGGGCAAGGGCTTCAGCTGGCACTCCGACTTCGAGACCTGGCACGCCGAGGATGGTATGCCGGCCATGCACGCCGTCAGTGCCTCGATCGTGCTGACCGACAACCACGAATTCAATGGCCCGCTGATGCTGATCCCAGGCTCGCACAAGGTCTTCGTGCCGTGCCTGGGCGAAACGCCTGACGATCATCACCGCCAGTCGCTCAAGCGTCAGGAGTTCGGCGTACCGGGCCGCGAGGCGCTGCGTGAGCTGGTCGCCCGTCATGGCATCGAGGCACCGAAAGGGGCCGCTGGCGGGCTGCTGCTGTTCGATTGCAATGTCCTGCATGGCTCCAATGCCAACATGTCGCCGGACCCGCGCAGCAACGTTTTCTTCGTCTACAATCGACGCGACAACGCCTGTGTCGAGCCCTTCGCCGCACGGCATCGTCGACCGAGCTTCCTGGCGCATTCACCGGATAAGCCATGGGCGCCGGAAGGCTGATCTCATCGTCGGGCTGCGGACGATTGGATGGAACAGGGCGCATGGTGAGGTAGACTATTAGGCTTGTCGCCGAAATGCGGACGCCTAACGAGAAGGAGAAGACCCGCCATGCGCTTTGTCCCCCGTTTCACCGATGGCCAGGCGTTTTCCCATCCGCTTGGCAAGATCGTCTGCGTCGGTCGCAATTACGCCGATCACGCCAAGGAACTGAACAACCCGATACCCACCGAGCCGCTGCTGTTCATCAAACCGGCGACCAGCGCGGCCAGCTTCGATGCACCCATCCAGGCCCCATTTGCACGCGGCGAGGTACACTTCGAGGCCGAGCTGGCATTGCTGATCGGCGAGCGGCTGACCCACGCCACACCCGACGAGGCCGAGCGGGCCATCGTCGGTATCGGCCTGGCCCTCGACCTGACCCTGCGCGACGTACAGGCGCGGCTCAAGGAGAAGGGCCAGCCCTGGGAGGTAGCCAAGGCCTTCGACGGCGCCTGCCCGCTGACTGACTTCCTGCCGCTGAATCGCGCGCCGAACTGGAATGCCTTGACCTTCGAACTTCAGATCAACGGCGAGCTTCGCCAGCATGGCGAAGGGGCCGACATGCTGTTCCCGGTCCCGACCCTGGTGGCCGAGATGAGCCGTCACTTCACCCTCGAGCCCGGCGATGTGGTGTTGACCGGCACGCCAGCGGGCGTAGGCGAACTGCCGCGTGGCGCGAACCTGTATCTGACCCTGACCGGCGGACTGGAAGCCCGCGGGCAGGTGGCGGAGTAGGCAACCCGGCTGATCTCCAGCCTCAACGCAACACCCCCTCGGCCTGCCAGGCCGAGGGGGTGTGTCTTGCTGCTACAGCGGGAGGCCGATCACTCCAGGTAGGTGTATCCCTGCAGCCCGGCGGAGAGATCGTCGAGGAACTGCTCCTGCTCCTCGGCGGATAGGCCGCTCTCCTGCAACTGTCCGGCCAGGCGGTCACGCAGCACCTTGGCATCGAAGTTGACGTAGGCGAGCACGTCGGAGACGCGGTCGCCTTGCTGGGCATGGCTGAGCACCCAGTCGCCGTTCTCGTCCAGGGCGGCGTCGACCGAGTCGGTGTCGCCGAACAGGTTGTGCAGGTCGCCGAGGATCTCCTGATAGGCGCCGACCAGGAAGAAGCCCAGCAGGCGCTCCTCGTCTTCGCGCCATTCCGGCAGTGGCAGGGTGGTCTCCACACCCTGGCCGTCTACGTAGCCGTCGATGCGGCCATCGCTGTCGCAGGTGATGTCCTGGATCACGCCACGGCGGGTGGGCTCGCGGTTGAGTCCGGTCAGCGGCAGTACCGGGAAGATCTGGTCGATGCCCCAGACGTCGGGCACCGACTGGAACAGCGAGAAGTTGACGAACAACTTGTCGGCTAGCTTCTCGGCCAGCTCGTCGATGATCTCGCGGTGGGCGCGATTGCGGCTGTCGAGTTTCTCGCGCAGGCGGGCACAGGCGGCGAAGTAGACCCCTTCCGACTCGGCGCGAACGGTGATGTCGGCGAGCCCCATGAGAAAGCGGTCGTGCATCTCGCTCATCGCCTGCAGCAGGTCGTGCCAGGCCTCCACCAGCTCGCGCGGTTCCACCGAGTTGCCCAGCAGATCGTGCACGCGCCACAGTTCGTCCAGCTGCGGGTCGTCCTCGGCCAGGCGCGCAGGCGCCTCGTCGTTGACCCGCTCCTCGCCGATCACATTGGCGATCAGCACCGCATGGTGTGCGGTGAGGGCACGGCCGGACTCGCTGATCAGATGTGGATGGGGGATCTCTGCCTCATTGCAGGCCTGGGCGAAGGCGCTGACAACGTTACGGGCATACTCGCGCATGGAGTAGTTGATCGAGCAGAAGCTGCGCGAACGGGTGCCTTCGTAATCGATGCCCAGGCCACCGCCGACATCGACGGTGTCGATCGGTGCTCCCAGCGCCAGCAGGCTCTGGTAGAAGCGCGCACACTCGCGCAGGCCGACCTGGATGTCGCGAATATTGGCGATCTGAGAGCCCAGGTGGAAATGCACCAGCTGCAGGCTGGCCAGTGAATCGGCTTCGCGCAGGCGCTCCACCACCGCCAGCATCTGGCTGGCGGTGAGCCCGAACTTGGACTTTTCACCGCCTGTATCCTGCCACTTGCCCATGCCCACCGAGGCCAGGCGGGCACGCAGGCCGATGCGCGGGGTAACACCGAGGTTCTGGGCTTCCTCGAGAATCAGCGGCAGTTCGGAGAACTTTTCCACCACCAGATAAACGCGGTGGCCGAGTTTCTCGCCCATCAGCGCCAGGCGAATGTACTCGCGGTCCTTGTAGCCGTTGCATACGATCAGCGAGGGGCCGTCGGCGGAGAGTGCCAGAACCGCCAGCAGCTCTGGCTTGCTGCCGGCCTCGAGGCCGACCCGGCCGTGGCCGCGCTCGCGGGTGGCGAGGATCTCTTCGACCACGCGGCGCTGCTGATTCACCTTGATCGGGTACACGGCGGTGTAGCCGCCGATGTACTCCTCCTCGCTCATGGCCAGGTCGAAGGCCTCGCACAGCTGTTCGACGCGGTCGTGCAGAATATCGCTGAAACGGACCAGTACTGGCAGGCGCAAACCGGCCTCGCGCAGCTGATCCACCAGCGGGGCCAGCGGCAAGGCCGGACCTTCGGCCTCGCTGCCGAGCGGGCGCACCAGCGCATGACCGCTGTCGTCGACGTCGAAATAGCCACTGCCCCACTGGTCGATGTTCCAGGTACGGCGCGCCTGCTGGGCAGGGCCGGAGGCAGCTCCCATGGATAGGCTCATGTGTTGCTCGCTTCGGGCAGGGGCAAAGCGCCATGTTTCAGGCGTGCCGTGAGAATGGTATGGAACTGCGCCGGGTCGTGGGGCGTCAGGTCATGGGCCGGTGGGTCCACATAGACCACCAGCAGGCGCGACAGCCAGTAGCGGAGTGCCGTCATGCGCAGCATCGTCGGCCACACCTCGCGTTCGACGGCGGTCAGCGGCCGGCGGGCCTGGTAGGCGTGCAGGATGGCGTCGTGGCGTTCGCGATCCAGTTGACCCTCGGGCCCCGACGCCCAGTCGTTGATCACGATGGCCAGATCGAACAGCAAATCACCGGTACAGCCGTTGTAGAAATCGATGATGCCCCCCAAGCGGTCGCCCTCGAACAGGGTATTGTCGCGAAACAGGTCGCCGTGCAGCGCACCATGGGGCAGTTCGGGGGCGCCGCCGAACACGCCCTGGTAGATCTCCACCTCGTCCTTCATCAGGGCCTGATCCTCGGGCGAGAGGTAGCCCAGCACCTTGTGGTGCATGGCGACGAGCCAGTTGAGATCACGCGGGTTGGGGCGATGGCCGGGAAAATGCTGGGACACGCTATGCATGCGCCCCAGTGCGTCGCCCAGGGCCTGGCACTGCATCCGGTTGGGCGCCATCGGGTGGCGACCGGGCAGCCGTGGAAACAGCAACGACGGCTTGCCGGCCAGGCTGTGCAGGGCGACGCCTTCGCGATCGTGTACCGGCCCCGGCACGGGCAGGCGATGCTCGTCGAGATAATCGAGCAGGTCGACGAAGAACGGCAGCTCCTCGTGCTCCCCCTGCTCGAACAGCGTCAATACCAGCTCGCGGCGGTCGGTAGTGACGAAGAAGGTGGTGTTCTCGGTGCCACCGGCGACTCCCTCCAGGGAGACCAGGTTGCCGACATCGAAACGTCTGAGAAACTCCGCGACCTGTGCGTCGCTCAACGGGGTGAATACGGCCATGTGTCTCTCGCCCAGGTTGCCAAGCCGCCTATTGTAGCGTCTTGGCACTGTGATGCACGTCTGCTGGACACGTTACGGCATTCACCTGGGATAGAGCGCGGCATGGCGGCTAGAAGCGAACCAGTACCCACTGAGGTACGGCGACGCGGTCGCCCTCCTGGCGTTCGAAGTTGCCGTCGCCGTCATGGTCGACCAGGAAGTAGCTGGCGCCCTGCCGCGGGCGGATCTCGATGGCATAGAGCTGGCCGTTGACGCGGTACTCGCGAATGGTGCGATCTTCCTCCTGGCGGATGGTGATGTCGGGCTCGACATCGGCGGAGGATTGGGCCAAAGCGGGCGTGGCCGCCGCCAGCCCGAGGCCGAGGGAAAGCAGTGCTACAGCCAGGAAACGACGAAAAACGTTCATGATGGCCTCCCAAGTGCACATGCGACGATCGCTGCCACTGATTCCAGTGTATGACGTTGGACAGCGTGATCCCAACGATGGCGGCAAAAGTGGCGTGCAATGCGTATCATGGCTGATCAGAATCACATTTTCCTGCACAGACCCAACGGATGCCGATTCATGGCCGATACGCCCATCGTTCTCGTCGACGGTTCCTCCTATCTCTACCGCGCCTTTCACGCCCTGCCGCCGCTGACCACCTCCACGGGTCAGCCCACCGGCGCCATCAAGGGCGTGCTCAACATGCTCAAGCGGCTGATCAAGGACTACCCCGACAGCCCCATGGCGGTGGTGTTCGATGCCAAGGGCAAGACCTTTCGTGACGAGCTTTTCGAAGAGTACAAGGCCCAGCGTCCGCCGATGCCCGACGACCTGCGCAGCCAGGTGGAACCGCTCTACGCCTGCGTGCGTGCCTTGGGGCTGCCGCTGCTGTGCGTCGAGGGAGTCGAGGCCGATGACGTCATCGGTACCCTGGCCCGTCTCGCCACCGAGGCCGGCCGCGACGCGGTGATCTCCACCGGCGACAAGGATATGGCGCAACTGGTCAACGGCCATATCACGCTGGTCAACACCATGAAGGACGAGCTCCTCGACGTGGAGGGGGTCAAGGCCAAGTTCGGCCTGCCGCCTGAGCTGATCATCGACTTCCTGGCGCTGATGGGCGACAAGGTGGACAACATCCCCGGCGTGCCGGGGGTGGGCGAGAAGACCGCTCTGGGCCTGCTGCAGGGCGTGGGCGGGGGGCTGGATGCCATCTACGCCGATCTGGACAAGGTCAGGACGCTCGACTTCCGCGGTGCCAAGACCTTGCCCAAGAAGCTCGACGAGCATCGCGATATGGCCTACCTCTCGTACCAGTTGGCCACCATCAAGACCGACTGCGAACTGCCGGTGGGGCTCGACGACCTCGACATCGCTCATCCCGATCGCGAGGCGCTCAAGCGGCTCTACACCGAACTCGAATTCAAGGCCTGGCTCTCCGAGCTGCTGGCCGGCAAGGACGAGGGTGTCGACGATGTCCAGCGTGGCGCCGGGGTGGTGGGTACGGCGGCAGCGGGCAATCTCGACCCCGACGCGCCGCCGGCCAGCGTAGCGGCGTGCCAGAACCACCTGATCCTGACCCAGGCGGAGCTCGACGCGTGGCTGGCTCGGCTTGATGCCTGCGAAGCCTTCTGCTTCGATCTCGAGACCAACAGTCTCAACTACATGGATGCCGAGATCGTCGGCGTGGGGCTGGCGCTGGAGCCTGGAGAGGCGGCCTACGTGCCGCTCGCCCACGATTACATCGACGTACCCGACCAGCTCGACCGTGCCAGCGTGCTGGCGTCACTGAAGCCGCTGCTGGAGGATCCCTGCCGCGGCAAGATCGGCCAGAACCTCAAGTACGACATCTCGGTGCTGGCCAACTACGACATCCATGTGCGTGGGCCGCTGACCGATACCATGCTCGAATCCTACGTACTCAACTCCACGGCCACCCGCCACGACATGGATTCGCTGGCCCTCAAGTATCTCGGCCAGAAGACGGTGAGCTTCGAGGAGATCGCCGGCAAGGGCGCCAAGCAGCTCACCTTCAACCAGATCGATTTCGAGCAGGCCGTGCCCTACGCCTGCGAGGACGTCGACGTCACCCTTCGCCTGCATTGCGAACTGCGCCCTCGCATCGAGGCGGAAGGGCGCCTGGCCGAAGTGCTCGACAACATCGAGCTCCCGCTGATCCCGGTGCTGTCGCGCATCGAACGCACCGGGGTGGCGATCGACGCCGCGCGCCTGCACGCCCAAAGCCAGGAGCTCGAAGCGCGCATCCAGACGCTCGAGACGCGCGCCTTCGAGCTGGCCGGGCGCGAGTTCAACCTCGGCTCGCCCAAGCAGTTGGGAGAGATCCTGTTCGACGAGCAGAAGATCCCAGTGCTCAAGAAGACGCCCAAGGGCGCACCCTCCACTGCCGAGGCGGTGCTCGAGGAGTTGGCGCTGGACTACCCGCTGCCCAAGGTGATCATGGAGCATCGCGGGCTGGCCAAGCTCAAGTCGACCTATACCGACAAGCTGCCGCGGCTGGTCAACAAGCGCACCGGGCGGCTGCACACCAGCTATCACCAGGCGGTGGCCGCCACCGGGCGGCTCTCATCGAGTGACCCCAACCTGCAGAATATTCCCATCCGTACAGAGGAGGGGCGCAAGATTCGCCAGGCTTTCATCGCCCGGCCCGGCTATCGCATCGTCGCCGCCGATTACTCGCAGATCGAGCTGCGTATCATGGCGCATCTCTCCGGGGACGAAGGGCTGCTTTCCGCTTTCGCCGAGGGGCGCGACATCCACACCGCCACGGCGGCCGAGGTCTTCGGCGTGATGCTGGAGAAGGTCTCGGGCGAACAGCGACGCAGCGCCAAGGCGATCAACTTCGGCCTGATCTATGGCATGAGCGCCTGGGGGTTGGGCAAACAGCTGCACATCGACCGCAGCCAGGCACAGACCTACATCGACCGCTATTTCGACCGCTACCCGGGGGTAGCGCGTTACATGGACCGCATCCGCGCCCAGGCCGCCGAGGATGGTTTCGTCGAGACCGTGTACGGCCGCCGGCTCTACCTGCCCGAAATTCGCGCCCAGAACCATGCCCGGCGCCAGGCCGCCGAACGCACCGCGATCAATGCGCCGATGCAGGGCACCGCGGCGGACATCATCAAGCGCGCCATGATCGAGGTCGACGCCTGGCTGCAGGAAAGCGCCTTCGACGCCTGCATGGTGATGCAGGTCCACGACGAACTGGTGTTCGAAGTCGGCGAGAACCAGGTGGAAGAGTTCATTGGCGAGGTGAAGGCACGCATGCAGGCCGCCGCCGAGCTCAGCGTGCCGTTGATCGTCGAGGCCGAGAGCGGCGTCAACTGGGACGAGGCGCACTAGGGGACGCTAGAAGGGGGTCATCAGGATGACGCCCGACACCAGCGCGAACAGCAGCACGCCCTGGCGCAGACGCCTGGCGTCGATGCGGTGATGTGTCACGCGGCTGGCGACGCTGCCGATGACCAGCGGGGGCAGCAGGTAAAGGGCCCAGAGCAGCTGGTTTAGGTGGAACTTGCCCGCCGCGGCCAGAATGATCAGCGAGATGATCTCGCCGACCAGGAAGCAGCAGGCAATGGTCGAGCGCAGTTCCGGTCCTGGGCGATGCTGGTAGAGCAGCGCCAGGGGCGGGCCGCCGACCCCGGTGGCGGTCTCGGTGATGCCGGTGATGACGCCGACGGTGGCGCAAGCACTGCGCTGTGGTCGAAACACCGGGGCGAACAGGGCGGCGAGCACGGCGATTACCGTCGAGGCGCCGACCAACTGGTTGAGACCGTCGGCGCTCAGGACGACCAGGATCCAAAGGCCGAGGAAGGTGCCGGGCAGACGACCCAGGCTGATCCAGCCGACACCCTTCCAGTCGATTGCCTCGCGTTCACGCAGGCCGACATAAAGATTGAGCGGCAACATCAGAATCAGCAGCGCGATAGGCAGCAGGTCCGGGCGCAGGAAGCCCAGCACCGGGGCGACGATCAACGCGAAGCCGATACCGATCGCGCCCTGTACGAAGGCGGCGATGCCGGTGGCGGCGGCAATGATGACGAAGACGGCGATCTCGTTCATGACGGGCGAGCCGCTCCTGCGGTCATCTTAGCGTCGGCTCCCTGAACCCCGTTGACCGTTGCCCGCTGCGCCGAGGACGGCGGGTGCACTCGGTAGATCGGTGCGCGTTCCACTGCGGCGCCGGCCACCTCGCGCACCTCGCGCAGCAGCGCGCGGGCATCCCATTCCACCGGCCAGCCCTGCCACAGGCGCAGCCGACCGTTGGTGAACACGGCGTCTATCTGGTCTCGATTGGCGTAGCGCACCAGCTCCCACGGACGATCCCAGGACGGCGTCATCTCCGGCACATCGAGATCGACAAGCAGGAAGTCGGCGGCCAGGCCCGGAGCGACCTCGCCAGTCAATTCCTTGAGCCCCGCCGCATCGGCACCGGCACGGGTGGCGTGTTCGAGCCACAGCCAGCCGCCGCCACAGGACGAATCTCCGGTCGCCAGGCCGACGGTCAGGCGCTGGCTGGTCTCGGCGGCATCCATCAGGCGAAAGGCGTCGCTGCGCGTGCCGTCGGTGCCCAGGCCGAAGCGGATGCCCAGCGCGGCCATCTGCAGGGCGGGCGCCACGGCGTTGCCCTTCCACGAGCTGGCAACCGGATTGAAGGCCACCGCGGTGCCGGTGTCGCGCAGCAGGTTGAGTTCCGTTGATGTGACCAGGGTGGCATGAGCCACCAGCGCCTGCGGGCCCAGGGCGCCGACGCTGTGGAGGTGTTCCAGGGGACGCTGGCGACGTGCCACCAAGGAGCGTTCCACGGCCTGGAGGTGTTCGTTGACGTGGGTCTGGAAGATGGTGCCAGCCTCGGCGCAGAGCGAGGAGACGGCATGCAGCATGGCGTCGCTAGCCACCTCGGGAATCGACACCGCCAGCGAAGGCGCGATCAACGCATGCCCCGCCCAGCGGGACAGATGCCGCTCGGCGTCGCGCCGGATCTCGGCGCCATTCGCGGTGGCTTCCGTGCCGCCCTTATCGTTGCAGATGAAGCCCAACACGCAGCGCAGGCCGGTCTCCTCGGCGGCCTGGGCGATGCTGCCGATCTCCGCCGAGGCGCGGGTGCCGGCATCCACTGCGGTGGTGAAACCTCCGCGCAGCGCCTCCAGCGCGGCAAGCTTGGCCGAGAGGTAAAGCGTCTGCTCGTCGAGGCTGGCCTCGAGCGGGACCCAGATGCGCTTGAAGATCTCGGAGGGCTCGCCGAACACCAGCGACTTGCCCAGCGATTGGGTCAGGTGATGGTGGGTGTCGATGAAGCCGGGCATCAGCAGCTTGCCCGGCAGCTCGATCGGCGTCAGCTCGGGATGACGGGCGAGCAAGGCGGCGCGCTCGCCGATCTCGGTGAACTTTCCCTCGGAGACGAGAACCGCCTGGCCCTTGGCGCAGCCGCTTCCGAGCAGTACCTCCTCGGGGAGCAGTAGAAGGGTGTCGGCGTCGAAAAACTCAGGGGAAAGCATTCCCTGGCCCGCGGTGTCGCGGGCCTGTGAAGGAGTGGACATGGGGGTTCCCTTTTTACTTGCTCTTGATGTGTTCGCCGGCGAGGTCGACCTGCTTGGTGGCCGGTGCCGGGGTGCGAGAATGACCCAGGTGATAGAACAGGATATTGACCAGCACTGCTGTCAGCGTGCCCATGGCCAGGCCATTGCCAAGGACGATCTGCAGGTGCTGCGGGAAGGCGCTGTAGAAGCCGGGCACGACGATGGGAATCAGGCCCATGGCCAGCGCCGCGGCCAGCGTGAACATGTTGCCGTTCTGATTGAAGTCGACCCGGCGCAGGATATTGATGCCCATGACGCCGATGATGGCAAAGACGATCACTGCTGTGCCCGCCACCACGGCGGTGGGGATGGCATAGGCCAGCCGCCCCAAGGGCGCGCAGAGGGCCAGCAGCACCAGCATGGCGCCGGCGGCGATGGTCACGTAGCGGGAGCGTACGCCGGTGGCGCGGATGATGCCGATATTCTCGCCGCTGGTGATGATCAGTGAGGTGCCGAAGCAGCCGCCGAACAGCGAGCCAAGGGCGTCGGCACGGATGTTGCGCGGCACGATGGCCTTATGGTCGCCCTTGCGCTCGACAATCTCGGCGGTGGCGAGTGTCTGGCCCGTTGCCTCGGTCATCGATACCACGGAAAAGATGATCAGTGGCAGCGAAGCGAACAGGTCGAACTTCGGCATGCCGAAGGGGAAAGGCTGTGGGAATGCCACTATCGGCCCCTCCAGCACGCCCGAGAAGGACATCGCGCCCGAGGCAACGGCCACCGCGGCACCGGCCAGCAGCCCCAGCATCACGGCGATGCGCTGCCACATGCCGGTGAAGCAGCGGGCGAAGATCACGGTACAGGCGATGGTGACCAGGGCCAGGCCGATGTTGCCCATGGCGGCGAACTCCGGGGACCCTGGACGGCCGGTGATCAGGCCGCCGAAGATGCGAATCAGATTGACGGCCACCAGCAGCAGCATGGTGCCGATCACGATGGGTGGGAAGAATCTCAGCACCCGGGTGAAGAAGGGCAGGGCCAGGAAGTAGAAGAGGCCCGTCAGGATCACGGCGCCGGTGGCTGTCTGCAGATCCGTGGCCTGGGCGATGGCCAGGAAGATCACCAGCGGGGCGCCTCCGGGTACCTGAACGAAAGGCAGGCGAGCACCGAAACCGGATACCCCAACCGACTGCAGGATGCCGGCCAGGCCACAGGCCAGGAAGATGGCACTCATCAGACCGACGGTGACATTGTCCGGCAGCTCCAGGGTATGACCGATCAGGAAGGCGGCGGTAATGGGGGCGGCCGCCATCACCAATACGTGCTGTAAGCCGTAGAGCAGCATGGTGCCCAACGGCAAGCGCTCATCGACGGGTTCGACCGTCGCATCGGGTGGGTTGGGAGTGGTGTTCATCATGGATCCTCTTGTTGTTGTGGTGGCCCGGTAGAGGGCTGAGGCAGAGAGCCGACTTGGCATCCTGAAATCACCCTAGCGGGGCTGATCTGTTCTGGTCCATAATAAAATTTCGTGACAACTGTTGCCGAAAAAGCAACGATTGAGCAAGGAGAGGGCATGCATCTGCTGCTGCCTGGATTACGTTACTTCGAAGAGGTGGCGCGGCAGGGGTCGTTGCGGAAGGCTGCCGAGCGTTTGCACGTGGCGGCGTCGGCGATCAATCGACAGATCCTCAAGCTGGAAGACGAGCTCGGGGTTCCACTTTTCGAGCGTCTGCCCCGCGGGTTGCGGCTCTCCCCAGCGGGAGAGCTGATGCTTCACCAGATTCGCCAATGGCAACGTGACGAGAGACGCTTGCAGGAGTATCTGGGTGAGATCCGCGGTACCGGTTGCGCAGAGGTACGTATTGCCAGCGTGGAGTCACTGACGGACCAGCTACTGCCCCAGGTGCTGGCTGCCTTTCATGAGCGCTTCCCTCAGGTGCGCTTCAAGCTGGTGACCGGCATGACCGATGCCATCCTCGAGCAGGTGGTCACGGGGGATGCCGATATCGGACTGTGTATCAATCCCCCTATCACGCCCAAGGTCCGTTTCATCGAGCAGGTTGGCCTGGAGTTCGGGGCCGTGCTGGCGCCAAGTCATCCATTGGCCGAACGCGAGGCGCTGTGGTTAAAAGAATGCCTAGCCTATCCGGCGCTGTTGCCCAGTTCCGAGATGTTTCATGGCTCGACCCTCCAGCAGGTATTGGCCAGGGCAGACCTTGAGCTGGAGCCTGTCGCTGCGGGGAACCGGATCCTCACCCTCAAGTCGCTGGCACGAGCTGGGCTTGGTGTCGCCTTCCTCAACCGACTCGACATCGCTCGCGAACTCGCCCATGGCGAGCTGATGTTCAAGCCGTTGTTCGATCGGCATATCGCCAAGGCGCAGTTGACCCTTTGTGCCCACAGCGACCGTGCCCTGCCCATGGCTACCTCCATTTTGGCGGAACGGCTGCGCGAGGCGATGCTGTCTATCGAACCTGGGTCGGCGGATTAGTCGCCTGGCCCGGTCGGCAGACGGCGGCCACTGGTCGATCCTGACACCTCAAACGCAATCGCCCGCGGCCATGGCCGCGGGCGTTCTTGCACGGTAAGGCTTAACGCCAGCCGGCGCGATCGAAGATGCGGATCGCTTCCGGGTTGTTCTCACCCAGGATGTTGACGTTGAGGTCGTCCTTCTTGAACTCGCCCCAGGACTCCAGCGTCTCGCTCATCTTCACGCCCTCGACCACGGGGAACTCGTAGTTGCCGGCGGCGAAGATCTCCTGGGCTTCGTCGGAAGCCAGGAACTCGAGGAAGCGAACCGCATTCTCCCGGTTGGGTGCGCCTTCGACCACGCCGGCGCCACCGACGTTGATGTGGATGCCGCGGTCGTCCTGGTTGGGGAACAGGATGCCGACTTTCTCGGCCACTTCACGGTCGGCGGCTTCCTCGGATTCGAGCAGGCGCACGTAGTAGTAGTGGTTGGCCACGGCCAGGTCGCACTCACCGGCAGCGACTGCCTTGATCTGGTCGGTGTCGCCGCCTTCGGGATCGCGCGCCATGTTGTTGACGATGCCCTGGGCCCACTCCTCGGCACCTTCCGCACCGTGGTGCTCGATCATCGAGGCCAGCAGCGACTGGTTGTAGATGTTGTTGGAGGAGCGGATGCACACCTCGCCTTCCCAGCGCGGATCAGTCAGGTCCTCGTAGGAGGTGATCTCGTTGGGATCGACATTTTCGGGGTTGTAGAAGATCGCCCGCACGCGCTGGCTGAAGCCGAACCACTTGCCTTCGGGGTGACGCATGGCTTCCGGCAGACGCTCGGCGAGCACGTCGGATTCGACACTCTGGAAGATGCCGTCCTGCTCGGCGCGCCACAGGCGACCGGCATCGACCGTGATCATCACGTCGGCAGGGCTGGCCACGCCCTCGCGCTGGATGCGTTCGATCAGCTGGTCGGAGTCGCCCTCCAGCAGGTTGACCTTGATCCCGGTCTGCTCGGTGAAAGCCTGGTAGAGCTTCTCGTCGGAGTCGTAGTGGCGAGCCGAATAGAGATTGAGCTCATCGGCGGCTGCCGTGCTGGCCAGTGCGGAGCCCGCCAGCATGGCGGCGAGCGGAGCGACGAGACGATGACGGTGGATCATGATGGTTTCACCTCGAGAGGCTGACTAGGTTTTTGTTGAAGCAATGATAATACGTTGCATTACGTTGAGCGCTATTGAAGCGTTTTGCGTACAAGCCGTCAAGCCTGCCGCAGGAAGCCCATGCGTGCGGGGTGCGGCGAAGCTGACCGGAAGCAAGAAAATGCGAAAAAATTGGCAAATGCGATTTGATTTCAAACGTATTTGCTGGACATTTCGGGTAGGATGAAGGTTGTCATTTCCCCTTGGATCATGTCGCCTGCTCTATGACTAGCCAATCGAAGCCAATGGAAGTCGGACACGCTCCCTACCGTCAGACCACTGCGCTGTCCATGGAGGGGGTGCACCACACATTCGACCGCCAGGCCGCCGTGCGTGGTGTCGACCTGGACGTGGCGCCCGGCGAGGTCGTCTGCCTGCTGGGGCCGTCAGGCTGCGGCAAGACCACCCTGCTGCGTATCGCGGCGGGGCTCGAGGTACTGCAGCAGGGACGTGTATCCCTCAACGGTGGTGAGATTGCCGTGCCCAAGGGGCGCCACGTGCCGCCGGAGAAGCGCAACGTCGGCCTGGCCTTCCAGGACTCGGCGCTGTTCCCGCATCTCACGGTGATCGAGAACGTCACCTTCGGTCTGAAGGGCGAGCCGCCCCGGCAGCGCCGCGAGCGGGCCCTGGCGCTGCTCGAACAACTGGGCATGGCCGCCTATGCCGAAAGCTACCCGCACATGCTTTCCGGAGGGCAGCAGCAGCGCGTGGCGCTGGCCCGCGCCCTGGCGCCGGCCCCGCAGCTGATGCTGCTCGACGAGCCCTTTTCCAGCCTCGACGCGCGCCTGCGCGACCGTATCCGCGACGATACCCTGCACGTGCTCAAGAAGGTCGGTGCCGCTACCCTGCTGGTGACCCACGATCCCGAAGAGGCCATGTTCATGGCCGATCGTATCGCCCTGATGCGTAATGGTCGCATCGTGCAGATGGGCACGCCTCGGGAGCTCTATTGCGCGCCCTGCGATCCTTTCGTCGTCGCCTTCTTCGGTGAGGTGAACGAGCTGAGTGGCGTGGTACAGGGTGGTCGTGTGCAGACTCCGGTGGGGCCGGTGGAGGCCGGCTGGCTGCCCGAAGGGAGCCAGGCACTGGTAATGATCCGGCCCGAGGCGCTGCGCATCACCGAGCACTTCGAGCCGGCGCCGGAGCATCGCTACAGCCATGTGGTCATGGCCAAGCTGCTGGGGCGCAGCAGCCTGCTGCACATCTGCGCCCACGGCGAGGATGGCAGCGAGGCCCACCTGCATGCCAGGGTACCCGGCGTCTTCCTGCCTGCCGAAGGGCAGCGGGTCGACATACACCTCGACCTGTCGCAGGTCTTCGTTTTTCCCTCAGCGGCTGCCTGAGCCGGGGCGCGAGCGGCGCATCGCCATGCTCAGCAGGACCACCGGAACGATGCCGACGACGACGATGGCCAGTGAGGCCGTCGAGGCCTCGGCGAGGCGCTCGTCCGAAGCCAGGCTGTAGGCCCTGACCGCCAGGGTATCGAAATTGAAGGGGCGCAGGATGATGGTCGCCGGCAGTTCCTTCATCACATCGACGAAGACCAGGATGCCGGCGGCGATCAGGCTGCCGCGCATGATTGGTGTATGCACCCGCTTGAGCGTGCCGGTCGGCGTCTGGCCCAGAGTGCGTGAGGCGGCGTCCATGCTCGGCGTTACCTTGCCCAGGCTGGCCTCCACGGTATTGAACGACACCGCCAGAAAGCGTACGACGTAGGCATACACCAGGATGAACGCCGAACCGCTGAAGATCAGCCCGACGATCTTGCCGTAGTGGGCGTGTAGCCAGCTGTTCAGGGTGTTGTCGAGCCAGGCGAAGGGAATCAGGATACCCACCGCGATCACCGAGCCGGGAATTGCGTAGCCCATCGAGGCGATCCGCGTGGCGATGCGCGTCAGCGGTCTGTCGTGAAGGCGCACCCCATAGCTGAGAACGACGGCCAGGCCCACCGCGATCACCGAGGCGATGACGGCCAGCAGCAGGCTATTCCAGGCGAAGTCGAGGAAGCGGGTGCCGAGCAGCGCATCGCCCTTGGCGATGGCCATCTGCAACAGCAGGCCACAGGGGATCAAAAAGCCGATCAGTACCGGCAGGGCACAGGCCATGAAAGACGTAGCGGCCCGCCAGCCTTGCAGGCGGTATTCGGGCAACTGCTGGTAGCGGTTGGTGGTATGGAAATACTGGCGCTTGCCCCGCGACCAGCGCTCCAGCAGTACCAGTGCGATGACGAACAGCAGCAGGCAGGCGGCTAGCTGGGCGGCGGCGACCTGCTCGCCCAGGCCGAACCAGGTGCGATAGATACCGGTAGTGAAAGTGTCGACGCCGAAGAACTGTACCGCGCCGAATTCGTTGAGGGTTTCCATCAATACCAGCGAGACGCCGCCAACGATGGCCGGACGTGCCAGCGGCACGGCCACGCTGGCGAACAGGTTCCACGGGCCGCGCCCCAGCGTACGGCCAACGTCGAGCACGCACACCGATTGCTCCAGGAACGCGGCCCGGGCCAGCAGGTAGACGTAGGGGTACAGCACCAGGGTGATCAGCGTGGCGGCGCCGCCCAATGAGCGAATATTGGGAAAGTAATAATCACCGCGCCCCCACTCGAAGATCTCGCGCAGCCAGCTCTGCACAGGGCCTGCATATTGCAGTAAGTCGGTATAGGCATAGGCGATCACATAGGTGGGCACGGCCAGCGGCAGCAGTAACGCCCACTCGAAGATTCGCCGACCCGGGAAGCGACACATCACCACCAGCCAGGCGGCACCTGTGCCGATTACCATGCTGCCGAGCCCCACCGTGACGGCGAGGTAGAAGGTATTGCCCAGGTAACGGCCCAGCACCGTACTGGCCAGGTGCTGCCAGACGCCTTGGGTCGGCATCACGATATGGGCCAGCACCACGATGACCGGCAGGGCGACGACGAGTGCCACGGTCAGGATCAGCAGTGTCCAGAGGCTCAGGCGGCGAGACAGCGAGGAAAGGCCGGTAGTCGCGGATCGGAACAAGCGGGAACTCCTTCACTGGCCGGCGCAACAGCGCAGTAATGCGAGGCGGTAACGGCCGGAAATGATACCAGTTGCCGCGTGCGGCTGCAGCTTGCGCCAACTGACCGGCATCAAGGAAAGGCGCCCGCATCTTGCGATACGGGCGCCGAAGTCGAAGTGTGCGCTGAGCTAGTAACCGAGCATGAGCGAGGGCAGGCCCGTCACCAGCACCGGGAAGAAGGCCATCAGCAGGCAAGCCAGCACGATCAGCGCACAGAAGGGGATCACCGCCTTATAGAGATCGATGATCTCCACGCCTTTCGGTGCCACGCCCTTGAGGTAGAACAGTGCGTAGCCGAACGGCGGCGTGAGGAAGGAGGTCTGCAGCACCACGGCCACCATCACCACGAACCACAGCATGTCGATCCCCATGTCGGCGACGATCGGCAGCATGATCGGAAAGCTCAGCAGCACGATGCCGGTCCAGTCGAGGAACATGCCCAGGACGAAGACCAGGAACAGCATCAGGATCAAGGCGCCGGTGGTGCCGCCGGGCATGGCCATGACCAGCTCGTGGATGACCGTCATGCCACCGCCGCGGGAGAACACCCCGGTGAAGGCGGTCGCACCGACCAGTACCAACATCACCATGGTGGTGGTCTTGCTGGCGTCGATCAGGGTGCGAAAGCAGGTGGAGATCTTGCGGTCGCCGAAGATCAAAAACAGCACGAAGGCGATGCCTACCCCGATGGCCGAGGCCTCGGTGGCGGTGGCGACGCCGGTGAACAGCGCGCCCAGCACGCCGAGGATCAGCGCCATCGGCGGTAGCACGTACTTGGCCAGCATCAGCAACAGCTCGCCGGTGCTGGTCTCGGCGCGCTCCTCGGGAGGAACCGGCGGGCCGTAGCTCGGTTTCACCAGGCAGATCACCAGCACGTAGAGGGCATACATGGCGCCCAGCAGCAATCCCGGGACCAAGGCGCCGGCGAACAGCGCCCCCACCGACACCGGCGAATAGCTCGCCATCAGGATCAGCATGATGCTCGGCGGGATCAGGATGCCGAGGCAGCCGCTGGCCATGATCACACCGGTGCTGAGCCCCTTGTGGTAGCCGTACTTGAGCATCGGGGCCAGGGCGATCATGCCCATCACCGCGATCGAGGCGCCGACGATGCCGGTGGTCGCGGCGAGCAGTACCGAGACGATGACCACGGTCAGCGCCAGGCCGCCGCGCAGGTTGGCCAGCAGCAGGCGCATCGACTCGAACATTTTCTCGGTGACCCCCGAGTCGTTGAGGAAGCGTGCCATCAGCACGAACAGCGGGATGGCCACCAGGACATAATTGTCCATGGCGTTGCCGTAGATATTGTTGATGATGGTGCCGAGTACGCGGGGGCCGGGGCCCAGGTAGGCGCCGATGACGGCCACGCCGCCCAGCACGAAGGCCAGCGGATGGCCCATGAACAGCCCCACCAGCAGGCCGCCGAACATCACCAGAGTCAGCATTTCGGGGCTAAGGCTCATGCGACTTCCTCTCGCAACTGCTGGATGGCGCGGATCACGATGGCGATGGCCTGGAGCAGGATCAGCACCGCGGCCACCACGATCACGCCCTTCACCGGATAGACGGGAATCGAGACGATGCCATAGGTGGTTTCACCGCGACTGAAGGCGCGCATGAAGAAACTCCAGCCCAGGGTCAACAGCATCCAGATGAAGGGCACGAAGAAGATCAGATAGCCGAGTATCTCGAGTGCGGCCTGCTTCCTGCGCGAGAGCAGGCGCTTGAGCACGTCGACCTCGACATGCGCATGGTGGCGCAGGCCGTAGGCGGCCATCAGCATGAAGTGGGCGCCGAACAGCATCTTGGTGATGTCGAAGGCCCAGTCGCTGGGTCGCCCGGTGAACAGGCGCAGGGCGATGTCGTAGAGCACCACCAGGGTAACGATGGCGATCAGCGGCGCGATGATCCGCCCGAACACCTCGTTGAGGGTGTCGATCGCCTTGGCAATCGCATTCATGGCATACGGTCTCCGACCTCAGGACTGAAACGCCCCGGCGTGAGAGCCGGGGCGACGTGAGGAGCGCCTTACAGGCAGGCTTCGATGGCCTCGAGGTCGGGCAGGTTGTCGAAGCTGCGGCTCATGTTGTAGGGCACCGAGACATCCCGCCAGTTGGCGTAGTGCTGCAGGTAGCTGACCATGGAGTGGTAGACCTTGGCGTGCATCGGGTCCTCGCAGGCGCCTTCCACGATCACCTCGTTGGCCACTTCCTGGATACGGGCCATGTCCTCGTCGCCATAGGTGGAGATCTCCACGCCGGCTTCCTGGAACTTGACGGTACCCTCGGTCGACTCGCGTTCGGACCAGGCAAGCGACCAGGCCAGGGTGGCGTCGGCGGCGATCTTCAGCTTCTCCTGGGTCTCCTCGGAGAGGGCGTCCCAGGCGTCCTTGTTGATCATCACGCCGAACACGCTGGCGGACTGGTGCCAGCCGGGCGTCGCCCAGTATTCGACCACCTCGGCGAAGCCAGCGTTGTAATCCACGCCCGGGGTAGAGAACTCGGCGCCGTCCACCACGCCCCGTTCCACCGCCTGGTAGATCTCGCCGCCGGAAAGGGTGACCTGGGAGCCGCCCAGGCGTTCCAGTACCCGGCCCTGGTCGCGACCGGAGAGACGCAGGCGCTTGCCGTCCAGGTCGGCCAGGCTCTCGATGGGGGTGCGCCCCATGAAACCCGACTCGTTGTTGGTGATGCCGTAGGGCAGGTAGACCATGTTGTACTGGCCGTAGACCTCCTGGTAGAGCTCGAAGCCGCCCCACTGCTGGATCCAGTTGAGATAGTCCATGGCATTGAACAGGCTGGGCGTGGCGGCCAGGGGGGAGAACGCCGAACTGCGCCCCGCCCAGTAGCCGGGCCAGTCGCCGGCGGCCTCGATGCTGCCGGTCTCGGTGGCGTCGAACACTTCGGTGCCGGGCATCAGCGTGCCGCCGGCGCGGAACTCGATCTGCAGCTCGTCGCCGGCGAGCTTGTTGACCAGCTCCGCCCAGTGGCGGTCGATCTCGATCAGGTCCAGGTTGTCCGGCCAGGTCGTGGTCATGGTCCACTGTTCCTGAGCCTGGGCGGCGGAGGCGAAGGCTGCCAGGGCGATGCCGGCAGCCAGGCCGGAAAGTGCGAATTTCGACTTCATCTTCATCTCGTGCTCCCTTGTGGGTCTTGTTGTAGTGCCGCAATGGAAGAGCCATGTGCCGAGGCGGGGCACCGAGGGGGCCCGCAGCCGCTGGGATCACCAGGCTGGCCGTTCGGCAAACATCGACAAGCTAGCATGCTGGCACGATCGGAATCGATAGCTTGCTTTGGCTAGGGTAGCGGCTCGGGCCCGACCGTGCCGGTGATCAGTAGCGTTTAATTAAGAAATATGCCAAGTAGATGTGCCTGTATTGGAAGGCAAAATGACAACATGACGGCAAGAAGGGGGAAGTGCGGGGGCGAGAGGGGCGATAGACCAAAGTCTGACCGATTGGGCATGAAATCCGAGGAGGCGCCCGGATCGGCTCGGGCGCCTCTCGGTGCCATGGATCAGCGTCCGCTGTAGATCTGGGCCGGCAGCCAGGTCGCCAGCGGCTCGTAGAAGAACACCAGGAACAATCCCAGCAATTGCAGCGCCACGAAGGGAGCCACGCCCTTGTAGATGTCGAGCGTGCTGATCTCCGGCGGGCAAACCCCCTTGATGTAGAACAGCGCGAAACCCACCGGCGGGGTCAAAAACGAGGTCTGCAGGCAGATGGCGAAGAGAATGGCGAACCATACCGGATCGACGCCCAGGCTGAAGACCACCGGGGCGACCAGCGGCAGGATGATCAGCGTGATCTCCACCCAGTCGAGGAAGAAGCCGAGCAGGAACACCACCAGCATGACCGTGAGCACCACACCGGCGGGCCCGAAGGGCAACCCGGTGATCGCGCTACGGATGACGTCGTCGCCGCCGAGCCCTCGCAGCACCACGGCAAAGACGGTGGCGCCGACGAAAATGCCGAAAATGAAAGCGGTGGTGCGAGTGGTCTGGAACAGCGCCTTGGAGACGATATCGAAACTCAGGCGTCGATTGAACAGCGCGAGCAGCATGGCGCCGAGCGCGCCCACGGCGGAGGCTTCGGTGGTAGTGGCAAAGCCGGTGAAGATCGAGCCCAGCACCGCCACGATCAGCGCCATCGGCGGGAGTACCGCAATCAGCACCTCCAGCAGCGCACGGGCGTTCAGCGGTTGCCTGTTTTCCGGTGCCGGAGCCAGGTCCTTCTTGATATAGGCGGCAATCACGATATAGGCGATATACATCACCCCCAGCATCACGCCGGGAATCAATGCACCCATGAACAGCCGGCCGACCGAGGCCTCCGAGGTGCCCAGCCGGTCGGCCATCAGCACCAGCATGATGCTCGGCGGCACGAGGATGCCCAGGGTGCCTACCGAACAGGCGGTGCCTACGGCCAGCGACTTGTTGTACTTGGCCTGCAGCATGGGACCGATGGAGAGCATGCCGAGCAGTACCACCGAAGCCCCGACGATGCCGGTGGAAGCCGCCAGCAGCACGCCGACGATGACCACGGTGACGGCATAGCCGCCGCGCAGCCCGCCCAGCACGCGAACCAGGGAGTTCATCAGCCGCTCGGCGATACCCGAGCGATCGAGCATGATGCCCATGAAGATGAACAGCGGCAGGGCCACCATCAATTCGTTGGCGACGATGCCGTAGAGACGCCTGTCGAGCACACCGATGGTGCCGCCCCAAGTGAACCAGACGTCGGCATTGAAGGTTTCGACCAGTACGTGGCCGATGACGGCAAACAGGAAGCCGATGCCGGCCAGCGCCCAGGCCACCGGGAAGCCCAGCAGCAACAGCCCCATGAAGCCGGCGAACATGCCGATGACGAGAAGTTCTTCCAGACCCATGACGATCCTCGCTCAGGCACGTTAGCGGTAGTCCACCGGGCGGCGCAGCGGCAGCTTCCGGGGAAAGTCGAAGAGATAGGTGCAGCAGCGCAGCGCCCGTGACGACAGGGCGAGGGCGATCAGTGCCATGCCCAGGGGCAGCGTGCTCTTGATGATGAAGCGATAGGGCAGCCCGCTCGGCGCCTGTGAACGCTCGCCGCGTTCGAAGGAGCGGTAGGCGTATTCGGCCAGGCCGTCGACCATGAAATAGAGGACGGGAAGTACCAGCAGCAGAATTCCCAGCAGTTCGACCCAGGCCTGGAAGCGTAGTGTGAAGCGCTCACGCAGCACGTCGACGCGAACGTGGTCGTCGGTGACCACGGCATAGGCCAGGGTGAGGATCATGGTGGCACCGAAGAAGTGCCAGGAGAGCTCTTCCAGGGCGATGGAGCCCCGTCCCAGAATGAAGCGACTGAACACGTTGGTGAGTACCACGACGAGCGTGGCAAGCCACAGCCAGGAGAGCCCCTTGCCGAGTACGGCGATGGCCGTGTCCACTGTGTGGCTGATACGGTTCGTGGGCAGTTCCGGCTGGAAGTTCTCGGAGTTGTTCGAAGAGGGGGCGGGGCAGGGTGTTGACATCGAGCAGCCTCATATTTCGCAAGCCGGGAAGACGACCGCCGGAGCCAGGACTCCGGCGGCCGTCACTCTACCGTTGCTGATCAGTTGGAGCTGGGTGCGTAGTAGGAGCGCGGCAGGTAGCCTTTCGAGTGCCAGTTGCCGTGCACGCCCATCCATTCACGCTGGCTTTCCAGCACGCGGTTGAAGAGTTCGTCCTCACCGGCCATCTGGTCCAGCACGCGCATGGTAACGGTCTCCAGCTCGGCGAGTATCTCCGGCGACAGGGTCTGGGCATTTACGCCCTCGGCCTCGAAGCCGGCCAGCGCCTGGGGGTTTTCCCATTCGCTCTCGGAGAAGCCGAACAGCGTGGCGGAGCGGCAGCCGGTCTCGATCTGGGCGCGGCTCAGGTCGGAGAGATCGTTCCACATCTCCTGGTTCACCAGCAGATGCGAGGTGGTATAGGTCTGGTGCCAGCCCGGCATGACGTAGTTCTGCACGATCTCCTGCATGCCCAGGATACGGTCGACGGCCGGGGCGGAGAACTCGGTGGCATCGATCGTGCCGCGCTCCATGGCTTGATAGAGTTCGCCACCGGGCAGCATGGTGACCGAGGCCCCCAGTTCTTCCATCACCCGCCCGCCGATGCCGGCGAAACGGATGCGCAGGCCATCGATCTGGTCCAGCGACTCCAGTGGTTCGGCGAACCAGCCGGCGGCTTCCGGCCCGATGACGCCGCACAGCAGCGCCTTGACGCCATAAGGCTCGTACACTTCCTGCAGCAGCGTATCGCCGTCGCCGAAATAGTGCCAGGCCATGAAGGCGGGCGGTTCCATGCCGAAGGGAGGGCCGGACAGCAACGGCAGCACCGGGATGCTGCCCTGGTCGTAGCCGATCCAGGTATAGCCTGCCGGATAACGACCTTCCGAGACGGCGTCGAGAATCTCGAACGGCGGTATCAGCTCGCCCGGCTCGTAGTAGCGCAGGTTGATGTTGCCCCCTGATATCGCCTCAAGCGTCTCGGAAAGGTGCACCACCGGTGTACTCAGGCCGACCAGGTGAGAAGGGAAGGCAATGGGGACCTGCCAGCGAACGCTCTCCTGAGCGTTGGCGGTGCCGGCCAGGGCGGCACCGGCCACGATCACGGCGGCGGCCGTGCCGGCCAGCTTGAAGCGAGCGGACACCTTGAGGCCAGTTGAGACTTGCATAGACGCGACTCCACTTGTTGTGACGGGTATTGTTCTAGGAAAGGCCTATTCCAGCGACGAATTAGCCATGGCTTCTGGTTGCATAGCAAGAGTGGAAAATTGGTAAGACCAAAACTGCTGGTGCTTGAGGCGAACGTGAAGAGCGTGGAAGTTTGTATCGGAACGTGTGTCTTGTCGCGATTTTCTCAAAACGTGCCGCCAAAATAAGAGATTTTCTGCTTATATTTAGCAGGCTCATATATTTCTTTGGCGAGTTGAATGCTACCAATTGTTAAGAAAGGCGAAGGTGGGAAAGCGGAGATAGAGTGCGCGTGAACGAATCGAGGGAGCTGGCAATATTAAATTGGTCTGACCAAATGCGCTTGCGCGGCTGGCGTGGGCTGGTGTGGTTGGTCGCGGCTGCCGAGCCGGCTCGGGACCAGGCCATCGCCCTGTGGCAGGCGGGAAGATGGCTGTCGCCCTGCTGGGTGTCGCCGACGCCGCCAGGGGCGCCGTGCGACGGAGCCTGGCTGCCACCCGCCAAGGCCAGGACGCGCCTGGGGAGCGAGCACGACCTGGTCGTCTTCGATGCCGCCTCGCCAGGGGCCGATCTCGATGCGGATGCCTTCGGTGCACTGAGCGGCACCCTGCGTGCCGGCGGCCTGCTGGTACTGCTGATGCCGACTCAAGATGCCGCGCCGAGCCGCTATATGGACCGCCTGCGACAACGGCTGTCGCAGGCCGCCGGTGTGGTGCGCTGGCCAGCGGGCATGCCTCCCCAGCTGCCCGAGCTTGGCGACGTACGGTCCCGCTCGGGTCGTGCCAGCGCTGATCCGGACTGCCTGACGCCAGATCAGGCCGATGCCGTGAGGCGCCTGGTCGGCCTGCGGCGACGTCGGCCGCTGGTACTCACCGCCGACCGTGGCCGCGGCAAGACGGCAGCGCTGGGCATTGCATGCTCGCGCTTGATAGCGGCGGGCCAGGAGGAGATATGGGTGACGGCGCCGCGCCCGCAGGCAGTGGCGGCACTGTTCGAGCGCCTGGAAGCGCTGCGTCCCGAGGGCTGGCGTGAAGGCAATCGCTTTGTCGACGCGCAGGGCGGACGGGTCGAGTTCGTTGCCCCCGACGAACTGAGCACCAGGGTCGAGCGCAGCGAGGCTGGCGGCCAGGGTAGCTGGCTGCTGGTGGACGAGGCCGCTGCCATTCCCGCCACCATGCTGGGGCAGTGGCTCACGGCGTTCCCGCGGATCGCCTTTGCCACCACCGTGCATGGCTACGAGGGTTCCGGTCGCGGTTTCGCCCTGCGTTTTCGCGAGCGGCTCGCGCGGGTGGCACCCGACTGGCGCGAACTTCACCTTGCAACGCCGGTGCGCTGGGCCGAGGGCGACCCTCTGGAGCGCCTGGTCAACGACCTGCTGCTGCTCGATGCCGAGCCGGTGACCCCACTTCCCTCCATAGCTGCGACGTCGCTGCAGACGGTGCGCTGGCAACGCTCGACGCTTGCTGCCGATGAGGCCGTCCTGCGCGAGCTCTTCGGCCTGCTGGTGCAGGCGCACTACCGTACCACGCCGGCCGACCTGCAGCGCCTGCTCGACGAGCCGGGGCTCAACATCACGACCCTGACCGACGGCGTCCATACTCAGGCCGTCGCGGTGTGTGCCGACGAGGGTGGCTTCGAACCCGGATTGGCCGAGCGGGTGGCGCGGGGCGAGCGACGCCTGCCCGGACACCTGCTGGCGCAATCGCTGGCCGCCCATGCCGGTTCCCGCGAGGCGCTGATGGCGCGTCTACGCCGCGTGCAGCGCATTGCGGTGAGTCCACAGTGTCGGCGCCAGGGGCTGGGCCGTCGGCTGCTGGAGCATGAGCGCGAGGTCGCCCGTGAGGCCGGGTTCGACCTGCTGGGAGCAAGCTTCGGCGCCGAGCCTGGGCTGCTGGCGTTCTGGCAGGCGCTGGGCTTCCGTACGGTGCGCCTGGGGCTGTCGCGGGAAACCTCCACCGGCGAGCACGCCGTCATGGTCGTCGCCCCGCTCGGCCCCAAGGGCGAAGCGCTGACCGAGACGCTGGTCGAGCGCTTCCAACGGCTCCTGCCCGCCCTGCTGGCCTTCGAGCTTGCCGACCTCGACCCCGAGGTGGCGCTGGCGCTGCTGGCCGAGGGGAAGCCCCCACCCTTGAGCGATGCCGAGCGCCGCGATATTGGCGATGTGGCCCATGGCCATCGCGAACCGGCCCTGGCACGCCCGGCCCTGCAGGGGCTGGTGCGATGGGCGGCGGCGGCGGGGCGGCGGGAGGGCGAGCTGGCCTGGCTGGTCGCCTGGGCCTTCCAGGGCCGCGACATGGCCTGGCTCGCCGCCCAGTCCGGTGTCAAGGGGCGCCGCCAGGTCATGGAGCGTCTGCGCGACGTCGTGGCCCGCATCCACGACACATGCCTTGACCGGGCTTTTCCCGGCGCCGGCGGCCCGGTAAGGTAGCCCGGTTATCCCCAAGCAGACGGATCATGAACGAACATCTCGAGCAACTCGCGCCGCAACCGCTGTGGCGTCATTTCCGTACCCTGTGCAACACGCCGCGGCCCTCGGGACACGAAGCCCAGCTGGTGGCCATTCTCGAGGGCTGGGCCGAGCGGCACGGACTTGCACACGATCGCGACGGCTTCGGCAACCTGCGCATTCGCAAGCCGGCCACGCCGGGAAAGGAGGGCGCTCCGGGCGTCATCCTGCAGGGGCATCTCGACATGGTGGCCCAGGCCAACGCCGATCATCCCCACGACTTCACCCGCGACCCCATCGAGACCTACGTGGACAATGGCTGGCTGCGGGCTCGGCACACCACGCTTGGCGCCGACAACGGCCTCGGCGTGGCGGCGGCGCTGGCACTCCTGGAAGACGAGGCGCTGGTCCACGGTCCGCTGGAGGCGCTGTTCACCCTCGAGGAGGAGACCTCGATGGGCGGCGCATTGCAGTTGGCGGAGAACTGGCTCGAGGGGCGCGTGCTGCTCAACCTGGATTCGGAAGATCGCGGCGAAGTATTTATCGGCTGTGCTGGCGGTGCCGACATCGTGGTGGAGGCCCAACTGCCCACGGCAGAGCCGAGTTCCGATGACGTTGCCGTGCAGCTCTCCCTGACCGGCCTGCTGGGGGGCCACTCCGGCATCGACATCCATCGCGGTCGCGGCAATGCCAACCGTCTGCTGGTCCGGGTGCTGCGGGCGCTGGAGGCCTACGACATTCGCCTGGTCAGCTATCGTGGCGGCACCCTGCGCAACGCCATCCCGCGCGAGGCCTTCGCCACCCTGATGTTGCCCGCCGATGAGGTCAATGCCGCCCAGAGCCGCGTGGCGGCGCTGGAGCATGAGCTGCGCAGCGAGCTGGCCGGGGTCGAGGAGAATCTGACGCTGACCATGACGCCGCTCGAGGCTGCGCCCGCCCAGGCGCTCAATGCCCATGCCAGCCACATGCTGCTGGCGGCGCTCAACGTGGCGCCCTACGGCGTGGAGCGCATGAGCAGCTCGGTGCCCGGCGTGGTGGAAACCTCCAACAACCTTGGCGTAGTGAGCCTCGACGCGGGCCGCTTCCACCTCTGCGCCCTGGTACGCTCGCTGCGCGACAGCGCGGTGGAGGCCATGGCCGACCGCTTCCGCGGCCTGTTCGACCTCATCGGCGCGCGGACCCGGGTCGAGAATGCCTATCCCGGCTGGACGCCCGCGCCCGACAGCGCGCTGCTGGCACGTTTCCGTCGCCTGCATCGACGGCATGTGGGCAGCGAGCCGGCGGTCAAGGTGATCCACGCCGGACTGGAGTGCGGGATTCTGGCCGGCAAGTACCCCAACCTCGAGATGATCTCGTTCGGCCCTTCGATCCGCGGGGCACATTCGCCCGACGAGCGGGTGGAGTTGAGTTCGGTAGAGGAGTTCTGGGTACTGCTGCGGGCGCTGGTCGCGGATCTGGCCAGCGACACGGCGGAGCAGGGCGCCTGAGCCGGCAGAGAACTTCCTGGCAAGAACGACCAGGAGAAACCGCCGCTCGCTGGGGCGAGCGGCGGGAGACGAAAGCTCGGCGCATCAGGCGTGTTGCCGGCTGTGCTTGCCTTCGGCTATCTCCTCGACGAGCTTGCTGCAGAACGCCTCGAGATCGTCGGGTTTGCGGCTGGTGACCAGGCCGCTGTCGACCACGACTTCCTGGTCGACCCACTCGGCTCCGGCGTTGCGCAGGTCCTGTTCCACCGAAGGATAGGAGGTCATGCGGCGGCCCTTGGCGACGCCGGCATTGATCAGCACCCAGGGGCCGTGGCAGATCGCGCCGACCGGCTTGTGTGCTTCGAAGAAACGCCGGGTGAAGGCCAGCGCCTGCTGGTTCTGGCGCAAGGCGTCGGGATTGAACAGGCCGCCGGGAAGCTCCAGCGCGTCGTAGTCGTCGGCATTGGCCTGCTCCAGGTGACGGTCGACGTCATAGGAGGGGCCCCAGTCGGTTTTCGCCCAGGCGCGGATGCTGTCCTTGTCCGGCGCGATCACGTGTACCGTCGCGCCTTCGCGCTCGAGTGCCGCCTTGGGCTCGGTGAGTTCCGACTCCTCGAAGCCATCGGTGGCCAGGATGGCGACGGTCTTGCCTCTCAGCTTCTCGCTCATGTGCTACCTCCTTGCAATCAATGTTCGCTGGCTCCGCCAGCATGGGGCGAGTCGCGTCTGTACTTACCCAAGGGTTGTAGCGGATGGCGTCGAAGACAAGGGTGGGAATGTTGCGAATCGTCAAACGGGGTGTCGGCGTGTGGTCCGCATGCGCGGGGAGCCGGGCTGCGCCCGGCTCCGGCAGGATGTCGCTCAGCCCAGGTAGGCGTTGAGCATCCAGACGGTCTTCTCCTGCTCGCGGATGTAGTCGCCGGCCTGGGCGGCGGTGCCCTCGTCGTCGGCATCCGAGGCCGCGGAGAGCAGATCGCGCTGCAGTTCGATCAGGGTCTGGTAGCCCTTGAGCACGCCGCGCACGCAGGCTTCGCCGTCGTGCACGTCCTTGTCCTCGCGGATCTGTGCCATCGAGACGTAGTCGCTGTAGGCGTGTACCGGCTGGTGCCCCAGGGTCAGGATGCGCTCGGCGACTTCGTCGACCTTGGTCAACAGGTCGGTGTAGAGCTCCTCGAACTTGGCATGCAGCTCGAAGAACTGCGGACCCTTCACGTTCCAGTGGTAGCCGCGCACGTTCATGTAGAGGACCTGGTAATTCGCCAGCAGAAGGTTGAGCTTCTCTGCGAGCTGGCTGGCGCTGCCTTGATGCAGACCGATGGCGTTGGTGTCGCTCATGTGCGTACTCCTTTGGCGTGTGAATGCGTTGCAGCCAAGTCTAAGGTCCCAGCAAGGGTTGCTTAAACAATATCTGGCCATGGTTGCGATAGACTGTGTGCATGAGGGGGCGGCCTCGGTCGCTGGTGTCCAGGCGATGCGCGCTCGCATCGCGCGCGAATGCCGGCCGCTCGGGAACCCTTGGGCTTGCCGGGACTCTCAAGGCGTCAGTGACGTCCTTGCACGGTGGGCCGGGCGGCGTAGACTGCGTCCCAATGACGAACAGGAGAACCTCCATGCGCCTGTGGTGGATGATGCCCGGCCTGGCCTTGCTGGTCGGCTGCCAGACGACCCCGTCGACTCTGCCATCGGCAGAGCCGCGACCCGCAGCCGAGTGCCGCTGGGAGGCCGAGGGCATCGAGTCCCGCGAGTGGGTACGTCGTGCCCTCGATGCGCTGGAAGCGGACGATTTCGTCGTGCGCGATACCGAACTGGCACTGGGGGTGATCAGCGCCGAGCGCACCCGGACCATTCCGGGCTATGGCGATCGCTACGATAGCTGGGAGCGGACCGGCTTCTTCGGCGGCTTTGGCCTGGGTGGCGGCCGTGGCGTGTCAACCGGCGTGATGATCGGCTTCGGTGGTGCCGGCGGCAGCATCACACAGGATGCCACTCAGCTCGAACGCGTCTCGGTCGTCGCCGATGGCGGCTGGGTGCGAGCCAGCCGCGACATCCAGGTGATCGACTGGCGGGGCGAGCTGCGCGAAACGCGAAGTGGCAGCGATGCCGCCTTCTGCGGTTCGCTGCGTCAGGCCATGCAGGCCGCCCCGGCGAGGGAGGAGCCCTGATGCGTGGTCTTGCCATTGCGCTGCTGCTCGTCGTGCTGTCGGGCTGTGCCACCACCATGCAGCCACCGGAGCCACGCGAACTGGCGCTCGCGGCGGCGCCCGAGGCGACCCTGCAGGAAGTCATCGGCCTGCTGATGGAAGAGGGCTACGTGATTCGCCATGCCGATGCCGATCTGGGGCGCGTCGAGGCGGTACTCGCTCGCTGGCCGGGCTACCGAGTGCGGGCCGAGGTGACCTCCGAAGGCCAAGGCGCCCGGGCCTCGCTGACGGCGACCCGGGGAGGCAGGCCGCTGCCGCCACACTTGCTCGACCCGCTGCTGGCCGAACTGCAGCGCCGGCTGGGGCTGGCGCCGCGATGATTCTCAACCCGTTTGCATGAGCTCAATTGCCACATGAATGCTTTGCGTCAACTCTGCCGCGCAGGAACGAGGCGAGCCTGGCTCGCGGGCCTGTTCTCCCTGTTGCTGCCCGGCCTGGCCCAGGCCCATCCGCATGGCTGGATCGATATTCGGGTACGCCTGGTGGTCGACGAGGAGGGGCGAGTCGAAGCGCTGCATCAGGCCTGGCGCATGGATCCTTTCTATAGCCTGGT
This sequence comes from Billgrantia sp. C5P2, assembly GCF_051062895.2. NCBI lineage: Bacteria > Pseudomonadati > Pseudomonadota > Gammaproteobacteria > Oceanospirillales > Halomonadaceae > Billgrantia > Billgrantia sp. C5P2. The sequence goes on along the minus strand of NZ_CM128542.1, from coordinate 4,392,359 downwards.
GCTCATCGAGGAACTGAGCCGGACCGAAGGCGGGCTTGAAGCGGGCCTCGACCGGCTGGGCGGCGAGATTCGCGGCAACCTGGCACCGTTCGATTTCTTCACCGAAGTGCGCATGGGCGATGACGAGCTGAGCCTTGGCGACGTGACCGAATACACCGTGATGGAGCGCAACGGCCGGGTGGAGTTCGTTTTTCTCCTGCCGCTCGAGGAGCCGCAGGCGCTGGGCGAGCAGACGCTGGAGTATCAGGTCTTCGATCCGACCTACTACCTGGAAGTCGTCCACGAGGCGGAGGGCGACACGCCAAAGGACGATGCTCTGACGGTCGGCGGCGAGCTGAGTTGCACCACCCGCATCCTGCCCGCCGATCCCGATCCCGAACTGGTGGCGGAAGCCGCCATGCTCGATATCAATGATGAAGCCGAGCCCGGCATGGGGCGGCATTTCGCCGAGACCGGAGTCGTGACATGCGAGTGATGGCCAGGATGATCGCAGGAACTCCTGCCAGAGCTTGGCTGGTCGGGCTCGGACTGCTGGCCCTTGCCGCACTGACGCTGCATTTTTTCAGCCAGGGCGGGCTGCATGCAGTGAGCTTTCAATTGCTGAGCTGGCAGCGCGACTTCCATCGTGCCCTGACCATGGCCATCACCGAATTCTCCGGCACGCCCACGCCGGGTGCCTGGGCGGCGTTACTGGGCGTCAGCTTCGGCTATGGTGTCTTCCATGCCGCCGGGCCCGGGCATGGCAAGGCGGTGCTGACGACCTACCTGCTCTCTCAGGGGGGGGAGGTGCGTCGGGCGCTGGCGCTCTCCTTTGCCGCTTCGCTGCTGCAGGGGCTGGTGGCCATCGGTCTGGTCGTGGTGCTGGTGCACGGCCTGGGCTGGGTCACCCGCCAGGCGATGGGGAGCGTCGTCTGGGTCGAGCAGGCCAGCTTCCTGATGGTGACGCTGCTGGGAGGCTGGCTGTGCCTGCGGGCGATTCGCCAGCTGCGGCGCACTGCCGATAGGCCGGCGCATGAACACGAACGGCATGGCCACCACCATGACCACCACCAGGAACATGTTCACCACCACGCCCACGATCCTGTCTGCTGTGGCGGTCATCATCACGTCGACCCGAGCCAGGCCGCCGACTGGCGTACCGCGCTGGCCACGGTGGTTGCCATCGGCATTCGTCCCTGCAGCGGTGGTGTGCTGTTGCTGGGTGCGGCCACTCTGCTGGGTCAGTTCGCGGTCGGGGTGGCCGCGGTCATGGTGATGGCGCTGGGCACGGCGCTGACGGTCTCCGGCCTGGCGCTGGCCAGCGTGATGGCGCGCGGCTGGGCCGAACGGCAGTTGGTGAAGCAGGGCGGTATGCAACGGGTGGGGCGCCTGCTGAGCTGGGCTGCCCTGGGCGGCGGGTTTGCCATCATGGCGCTGGGTATCTCGCTCACGATCACCGGGGCGACCCAGCCCGCTTCGGCACCCCTGCTGGGGGAGCCGCCCGCCCGTACAGGCCCGGCAGAGCCTTCGTCACCTCCCGGCGGGCACCCGCTGGGAGGGTGAGCATGGCTCAGAGTCGCTGCTTCAACCCGTCCAGCCGCGCCAGCAGATGGTCGCGCATGCCGGCCAGGCCGTTCATGTCGTAGGGCTGCGGCTGACCCTGCCCCCATACCGGTCCCGGCCAGGCCTCATCGTCTCGCCGGCGAGCGACGACGTGGACGTGCAGTTGGGACACCACATTGCCCAGGTTGGCCACGTTGATCTTGTCGGCCAGGCTCAGGGCCTTGAGCATACGCCCCACCTCGCTGGCCTCGCGCCATAGCTGCTGCCGGTCCGCCTCGTCCAGGTCGAACACCTCGCTGACCTCGGCGCGACGAGGAATCAGGATCAGCCAGGGGAAACGGGTATCGTCCATCAGGCGCAGCTGGCACAGCGGCAGCTCCGTTACTGGGTAGCTGTCCCTGACCAAGCGCTCATCCAGCAGTACTGACGACATCTTCCCTCTCCCTCACGGTGACGGTGTCATCCATCATGACACAGGCCGACGGGAAGCGCCTGGCATGAGAAACAAGCGAAGCGAATCGACAGCAGCTAAAGTGAGAGAGTGAGCCTGGACGCAAACGAGGAGAGCAACATGAAGCGAACGGTAGCGGTATTGTTGGCGGCGCTCATGGCGCTGTCACTGCTCAGTGGCTGCAATACCATGCGCGGTATGGGTGAGGATATCGAACAGGGGGGCGAGGCGATCCAGCGGCAGTCATCGTCGTAACCTTTATTTAGCGGTTATGCAAAGCGGCAAAGGGCTGTTACGCTTAAGTGGCCATTGCTTCAGGCAAGGAATGGATTTCCCTTTATCATTTCAAGGAGATAGACCATGAAGAAAGCAATTGCCCTGAGTTTCGCCCTGCTGATGGCCGCCGGTACCCTGGCGGGCTGCAACACCATGCAGGGTGCCGGCGAAGACGTCGAGCGCGGCGGCCAGGCCGTGCAGGACGCCGCCGAGTAAGTTCATACGGTATGGCCTGGCAGCGCACGGGTGGCCTAGCGGTTTCCCGTGTGCTGCCTGAGCCAGCTGTTGACTGCTTCTTCTCATTTTTAGCGAGACCTTGTGCATGGTAAGCCCTCTGCGGTTGTGCCTGATGTCTGTCGGCCTGACGTTACTGACAGGTTGTAATTCCATGTCGAATGCCAACAACGCCTCTCATGATCCCGCCCCCAAGCCGCCTCAAGTAGGCGAGAGCGAAGACGACTGCGGCGCGCAGCGCGTGCAGGATCGGGTCGGTCGACGCTACGACGAGGCGCTGGGCGAGTCGATACGCCAGCAGAGCGGCGCCGCCACGCTGCGGGTCATCCGCCCGGGGCATGCCTACACCATGGAGTACCGGGGCGACCGCATCAACGTCCATATCGACGACAGCGATACCATCACCGACATCGGCTGCGGCTGACGCTCGTTTCTCTCGACGGGCGGGCGACACGTGCCTTCCGCCTGCCCATGTCTACTCTGCGCCGTGCCTGCCTCGACCATGCTCCGCCTGGGTCTGGCGTTCGGCCTCCTCGGCCTGCTTGCGCAGCTTCTTGCGTAGCGCCGCCTTGTCGAAACGCAACTGCTGCATCGGCGTCTCCAGCTTTAGTGGCGGCACCTTAGCCGGCTTGCCGTCGGCATCCACCGCCACCATGGTCAGGTAGCAGCTGTTGGTATGGCGGATCAGTTTCTGCTGTATGTCCTCGGCCACTACCTTGATGCCGATCTCCATCGAGGAGCGTCCCACGTGATTGACGCAGGCCAGGAAGGTGACCAGTTCGCCGACGTGGATCGGCTGCTTGAACAGCACCTGATCGACCGACAGCGTCACTACGTAGTGGCCTGAGTAGCGGCTGGCGCAGGCGTAGGCCACTTCGTCCAGCTTCTTGAGAATGGCGCCGCCGTGCACCTTGCCGCTGAAGTTGGCCATATCGGGGGTCATCAGTACGGTCATGATCAATTCATGCTGGCCGGGCAGGGCATGTTCGTCCATCGAGGCGCTTCCATTGTCGGATTTTCCCACAGCATAACGCCTTCGCCGCAGGATGGGGTCAGCTATCGGGTGCACGGCCGTCTCCGTCTTGTCGGAGTGGTATGATCTCTGCAATCCGGACACCAAGACCGATGCCGCCGACCGGACAGGAGGAGACCCCATGTGGCCGCCATGCCTGGAGCCGCTGCCTTGAACTGGCAGCGACGCCTGTTGACCCTGTGCCTGGTCGGGGCGGCGCTGGCCAGCCTCTGGTGGCTGTGGCACTGGCAGTATGCCCAGTCGGAGGCGGAGGCGCGTCGTCATGCCGACAACCGGCTGTCGCTCTACGGCAGCAGCTTGCAAGGGGCGCTCGAGCGTTCCAGCTACCTGCCGGGGCTGCTTGCGCAACAGACCCAGATACAGGCGGCGCTGCTCGACCCTGCCGGCATCCTCGTGCCCCAGGTCAATGACTTCCTGGCGCTGGTGGCCGAGCGCTCCGGCGCCGAGGTGATCTTCCTGCTGGACGCCGAGGGCCTGACCCTGGCCAGCAGCAACCATGCCGAGGCCGACAGCTTCGTCGGCCATGACTACCGCTTCCGCCCTTACTTCTACGAGGCCATGGCCACGGGGCAGGGAGAGTTCTTTGCCGTGGGCAGCACCACGGGGCGCCCCGGCTACTTCGTCTCCGCCGCCGTGGGCTCCGGCGAGACGGAAGCACCCCGGGGCGTCCTGGTGGCCAAGGTCTCGCTGGAGGCGCTGCAGGCGGACTGGCGCCGCGCCGGCGAGAAGGTGCTACTCACCGATGCCAACGGCGTGGTGATTCTCTCCAGCCGACCCGAGTGGCGTTATCGCCGCCTGGCAGAGCTGACGGCCCAGGCCCGCGAGGAGATTCTCCGGCAGCGTCAGTTCATGGACGAGCCGCTCGAGCCGTTGGGACGGCGCCTGCGTGACGGTTCGCTGCTGGCAGGAGGGGCGGGATACGGCGAGCGCCTGATCGACAATACCCTCACCCTGGAGACCCTGGGCTGGACGATGCACTACCTGGTGCCGGTACGGCCACTCTATGTCAGCGCCCGCAATGCCCTGATGGGCGGCGTGGCGGTGTGGCTGGCGCTACTGCTGCTGGCGCTGTGGCTGCGCGAGCGGCAGAAGCGGCAGCGGCTGCGGGACCGGGAGGCGGCGATCATTCGCGAGGCCAACGAGCGGCTGGAAGCGCGAGTGGTGGAGCGCACGCGCGAGCTGCAGGAGGCCCAGGCGGAACTGGTGCAGGCCGGCAAGCTGGCGGCCCTGGGTACCATGGCCGCCGGTATCGCCCATGAGCTCAACCAGCCTCTCTCGGGGATCCGTACCTATGCGGCCAACGGCCAGCGGCTGCTGGGCCGGGGGCGCCCGGAGGCCGCCAACGACAACTTCCAGCGCATCCAGGCGCTCTGCGAGCGGCTCGGCGGCCTGATCCGCCAGCTCAAGCTGTTCGCCCGCAAGGGCGGGGCGCGGGAGCCGGTGGACCTGGTGGCGCGGCTCGATTTCGTTCTCGAGCTGCTGGCGGAGCGCTGTCGCGAGCAGGGGGTGCAGCCCCAGCGCCGCGTGGACAAGGCGCAGGCGGGGCCGTGGGTACTGGGCGACGAGGTGCGTGTCGAGCAACTGCTGACCAACCTGCTGCGCAATGCCCTGGACGCCCTGCGCGGGGTGTCCGAGCCGTGTCTGGAGGTTGCCGTCGAAGCCGAGGCCGAGCGTCTGGTGGTGACGGTCGCCGACAACGGCGCAGGCATCCCCGAAGCGCTGCTGGAGCAGCTCTTCGATCCGTTCTTCACCACCAAGGCGGTCGGGGACGGCCTGGGGCTGGGCCTGTTCATCAGCTACGGCATCGTCCAGGATCTCGGCGGGCGCATCCATGCCGGCAATCGCCCATCGGGAGGCGCCTGGTTTCGTGTCGAGCTGCCCCGGGCCCAGACGACGGGTCTCGCGCCCTCTTGTTCGATTCGGGAGAGTCAGGATGAACCATGATGTGTGCCCCGATACCCTGCCGATCTGGCTGGTCGACGACGACGCGGACGTACGGGAATCCCTCAGCCAGTGGTTGGAGATCTCCGAGCTTGCGGTGCGTGCCTTCGCGCGCGGCCAGGCGGCCCTGGAGGCACTGCAGGCCGGCGATGCCTGTGGCGTGCTGGTCAGCGACGTCAAGATGCCGGGCCTCGATGGCCTGGCCCTGCTACGGGCCCTGCAGGCCCTCGACGACCCGCCGCCCGTGATATTGATCAGCGGGCATGGCGACGTGCCCATGGCGGTGGAGGCGATGCAGGCCGGGGCCTGGGACTTCGTCGAGAAACCCTTCGAGCCCGAGCGCCTGGAGGAGTGCGTGCGCCGTGGCCTGGAGCGCCGCCGCCTGGCGCTGGAGAACCGCCGGCTGCGCGAGGCGTTGCGCGAAGGAAGCCTCGCCGCCCGGCTGCTCGGCCAGGCCCCGGGTATCGTGCGCCTGCGCCAGCAGGTCGCCAATCTGGCGACGACCCGCGCCAATGTACTGGTGCTGGGAGAGACCGGCAGCGGCAAGGAGGTGGTGGCGCGCTGCCTGCACGAGGCCGGCGGGACGAAAGGCCCCTTCGTCGCCCTCAACTGTGGCGCCATCGCCTCCGAGCTGATCGAGTCGGAGCTGTTCGGCCACGAGAAGGGCGCCTTCACCGGCGCCAGCGAACGGCGCATCGGCACCCTCGAACATGCCAGTGGCGGCACCCTGTTTCTCGACGAGGTGGAGTCGCTGCCGCTGGCGGCGCAGGTCAAGCTGCTGCGCGCCCTGCAGGAGGGCGAGATCACCCGGCTGGGCAGCAATGCCGTGCGCGGGGTCGATCTACGGGTGGTGGCGGCCACCAAGGTCGACCTGCTGGCCCTGGCCGCGGAGGGAGGCTTCCGCGAGGACCTCTACTATCGACTGGCCATTGCCGAGCTGACCATCCCCCCGCTGCGAGAACGTCGCGAGGACATCCCGCTGCTGTTCCAGCATTTTTGCCATCAGGCCGCCGAGGTGCACCAGCGTCCGCCGCAGGAGCCGGAGGGCGGGCTCCTGGCTGCCCTGGGGCGCCACCCGTGGCCGGGCAACCTGCGCGAACTGCGCAATGCGGCGACCCGTTTCATCCTCGGACTGGAGCTGCCGTGGCTCGCCGCGGACGCCGCGCCGGAGGAGGGCTCCCTGGCGGCGCAGCTGGCGGCCTTCGAGGCGGCGCTGCTGCGGGAGGCACTGAGCCGTCATGGCGGCAACATCCAGGCGGTACTGGAAGAGCTGGAGCTGCCGCGCCGCACCCTCAACCAGAAGATGCAGAAGCATGGGCTGCGTCGCGAGGCCTTCACCGGCGGAGTCGAACCGCCGACACCGGCGTGACGGCCCGCATCGGCAAGAACTTGCCGGTGCGGGCCATTGCCATCGGCAAGTTCTTGCCGATGGCAATGGTGAGGCGGATGGCCGGCCTGACTGAACGCCATGCAATTCATTGATGCAACAAGCGATCTATCTCAGCTGGCAGGCTTCTCGCTATCGACATGGGGCATAACCACAACAGGCTCCCATCGATAGGAGAAGCTCCATGCACAAGCGCCAGTTCCTCAAGTCCGCCATGTGTCTCGCCACCGCCGGCCTGCTCGGCATCACAGCCACCGGCCTCGCTGCCCAGGAGAATGGCAGTGAGGGTGGTCAATACATCATGGGCACCGCTACCACTGGCGGCACCTACTACCCGGTGGGCGTGGCCCTCTCCACCCTGGTGCGGGTCAAGCTCGAACCGACCCACGGTCTCTCCGTATCGGCCATCAGTTCTGCCGGTTCCGCTGAGAACCTGCGCCTGATGGACGACGACGAGGCCCAGTTCGGCATCCTCCAGGCCCTCTACGGCGCCTGGGCCTGGAATGGTGAAGGCCCGGTTCCCAAGACCTACGACAACGTCCGCTCCGTCTCCATGCTGTGGCAGAACGTCGAGCACTTCGTGATGCGCAGCGACCGGGTCGAGACCGGCACCATCGATGACCTGGCCCACCTCTACGGTCGCGGCTTCTCCATTGGCGCGCGCAACTCCGGCACCGAGGGCTCGGGTCGGCAGATTCTTGCCGGCCTGGAGATAGACCCGGAGCAGATGAACCTGGCCTACCTGGGCTACGGCCCCAGCGCCGACTCCATGCAGAACGGCAACATCGACGGCATGAACGTTCCCGCCGGGGTGCCCGCCTCGGCGGTGACCAGCGCCTTCGCCAACATGGGCAGCAATATTTCCATCCTGAACGTCACGCAAGAACAGCTCGAGCGGATCAACGGCGAGTACCCGGTCTGGTCTGCCTTCGAGATCCCCGCCGGCACCTACCCGGGCCAGGACGAGGCAGTTCACACCATCGCCCAGCCCAACATCCTGGTGGTCAACGCCGACGTGCCGGAGGAGCACGTCTACCAGATCACCAAGGCAATGTTCGAAAACCTGCCGTTCCTCAACAACATCCACCCTGCGACCCGCGACATGTCGCTGGAGAAGGCGCTGGATGGCCTGCCCATGCCGCTGCACCCCGGCGCGGCCCGCTACTTCCAGGAGCAGGGGCTCGAGATCCCCGAACATCTGCTGGAGAGCTAAGCACGCCTTTCCAAACCTTGCCAGAGCCTGCTGCCGAGCCATTCCCGGTGAGGGGCGCCGGGGGCAGGCCGAAGAGGAGGTCTTTTTCCAGGGAAGGAGAAAGTAGCGCCCAAGGAAGGGTCCACAGCGCCTCCTCGATGGTCCGACACTTCGGGGCCTGCGCCCGGCAAAGCCCCGAACCAGGCCACCGGCAACGCCTTCCCATCCACGCCAGCTCCGTGAGAATGCCCATGAACGCAACGCCTATCCCCGAGGTGCGCGACGAGGCCGCCAGCGAAGCGCCCGAGCGCCTCGACCACCCCTGGCTCGGCCGGGTGCTGTTCGCCCTGGCCATCGTCGTCGCCCTGTCGCATCTCTACTTCAACACCCTGGGTACCCTCTCCGAGGTGTGGGTCAGCGCCCTGCACTTCGGCATGTTCGGGCTGCTCTGCGCCCTTTCGGTGCCGATGCTGAAGGCGCGCTCCGCCGACGGCGCCCGGCTGGTGCTGGCGGTCGATATACTGCTCGGCCTTGCCGCGCTGGGCTGCGCCTTCTACCTGATCGGCTTCGAGGACGCCCTCTACGCCCGCGGCGTGCGCTTCTCCACCGCTGACTGGGTCGTCTCCATCGTCGCCCTGGCCCTGGTGCTGGAGTTCGCCCGGCGCACCACCGGCTGGTTCATCCCGCTGCTGTGCCTGGTGGCGCTGACCTATGTGGCCTGGTGGGGCCGCCATGTGAGCGGCGTGTTCGGCTTCCCCGGCCTGACCTGGGAGACGGTGCTCTACCGCAGCTACCTGGGCGGCGACGGCATGCTGGGCTCCATCGCCCGTATCTCTTGGTCCTATGTATTCATGTTCATCCTCTTCGGCGCCTTCCTGGTGCGCTCCGGCGCCGGCGACTTCATCATCGAGCTGGCCCGCTGTGCGGCCGGGCGTTTCATTGGCGGCCCCGGCTTCGTGGCGGTGTTCTCCTCGGGGCTGATGGGCTCGGTATCGGGCTCCAGCGTGGCCAACACCGTCTCCACGGGGGTGATCACCATCCCGCTGATGCGCAAGGCCGGCTTCCCGCCGCGTTTCGCCGCCGGCGTCGAGGCGGCCGCCTCCACCGGTGGCCAGTTGATGCCGCCGGTCATGGGGGCCGGGGCCTTCATCATGGCCTCCTATACCCAGGTCTCCTACCTCACCATCATCGGCGTGGCGGCCTTGCCGGCGCTGCTCTACTTCCTCTCGGTGGCGATGTTCGTGCGTATCGAGGCCAAGCGCAGCAACACTCAGCACATCGAGACCGAGGAGGCACCGCGGCTTCTCGAGGTGCTCAAGGGCGGCTGGCACTTCCTGCTGCCGCTGGTAGTGCTGGTGGCATCGCTGATCCACGGCTACACCCCCACCTATGCCGCGGGTATCGCCATCCTCTCGGTGGTGGTGGCCTCCTGGCTGTCGAAGCAGCCCATGACGCCGAAGGTGGTACTGGAGGCCCTGGTGCTGGGTACCCGCAACATGGTCACCACGGCGATCCTGCTGCTCACCGTGGGCCTGATCGTCAACGTGGTCTCCACCACCGGCATCGGCAACACCTTCTCGCTGATGATCACCGACTGGGCCGGCGGCAGCCTGTTGATCACCCTGGTGCTGATCGCCATTGCCTCGCTGGTGCTGGGCATGGGGCTGCCGGTCACCGCTGCCTATATCGTGCTCGGCACGCTCTCGGCACCGGCCCTCTACGGCCTGATGGCTCATGGTGAACTGGTGGATCTGCTGATGGCCGGCGAGCTGCCCGAGCAGGCCCGGGCGATCTTCATGCTCGCCGCGCCGGAGAGCCTGGAAGCCTTGGCTGCGCCGATGGACGCCGCCAGCGCCCGCGAGCTGCTGACCCTGGTGCCGGACGACTTCCGCAGCCAGCTCTACGAGCAGGCCCTGTCGTCGCATAGCCTGGCCATGCTGCTGGTGGCCGCCCATATGGTGATCTTCTGGCTTTCCCAGGACTCCAACGTCACCCCGCCGGTATGCCTGACTGCCTTCGCCGCGGCGGCCATCGCCAAGACGCCGCCGATGCGTACCGGCTTCACCGCCTGGAAGATCGCAAAGGGGCTCTACATCATCCCGCTGCTGTTCGTCTGGTCGCCGCTGATCGGCGGCACGCCTCTGGAGATGGCCACGGTGTTCGCCTTCGCCCTGTTCGGCATCTATGCCATCATCGCCGGGCTCGAGGGCTTCCTGGAGCACGAGCTGCCGTGGTGGGTGCGCCTGGCGATGTTCCCCATCGGCGCGCTGATGCTGTGGCCGCATGGCCAGCTGGCGCTGGACGGCCTGGGGCTGGTGCTGTTCCTGGGCGCCCTATGGTGGAGTGCGCGCATGGGGCGCGCACCGGTACGGTCGGCGATGGCTTAGCCGGGCTAGCAGCTCGATGCTTCTTCATTCGTTCTTGTCACGCTGGGAGCCACCTGCATCCTTGTAGCGGCTGTCCTGCCACGGCCAGTGCCCTTCCACCTCGACGTGGAGGGTAAAGCCGAGGAAGGCGCGGATCAGCACGATGATGCCCAGGGTGGCGACCTGCTGGCTGGTGTTGGCGATGATGACCGTCTTGATCACGTCGCCGGCGATCAGGAAATCCAACCCCAGAATGAGCGAACGGGCGATGCCGTGGCGATAGTGCATGAAGGCCTGCTGCTCATGGAACATGCGATGGTGCAGGAACCGCCAGGAGGTAATGGCGAAGCCGCCGACGATGATGGCGACCCCGAGTACCTCGATGAGCAGTGCAATCGTATCAATGGCTTCAATGAAATGATGCATATGGCTCGTGGCGTCGAAGGAGGCGACGGCCCCGACACTTGCCGGGGCCGCTCAACGGGTAGGGCCGTGCTCAGAACCAGGTCAGGCCCACCGAGATGATCACCCCAGTGATGACCAATTGGATCAGGCAGTAGCCCATGATGTCCTTCGCTTTCAAGCCGGCGATGGCGAGTACCGGCAGGGCCCAGAACGGTTGCAGCAGGTTGGTCCAGGCATCGCCCCAGGCCACGGCCATGGCCACGCGCGAGACGTCCACGCCGAGCGCTTCGGCTGCCGGCAGCATGACCGGTGCCTGCACTGCCCACTGCCCGCCGCCAGAGGGGACGAACAGGTTGACGATACCGGCGCTGATGAACGACCAGAATGGCAGAGAGGCCTCGGTGGCGAAGGAAATCAGCCCCTCGGACATGGTTTCCGCCAGCCCCGACTGCACCATGATGGCCATGATCCCCGCATAGAAGGGGAACTGGATGACAATGCCGGCGCCGCCCTTGATCGCCTCGTTGAGGCTTTCCAGCAGGCTGCGTGGGGTGCGATGCAGCACGATGGCCAGGAACAGGAACATGAAGTTGACGATATTCAGGTTCAGGCCGCCGCCGCGCAGCGCGAAGTGGTCGAGCAGGAAGATCACCCCGGGTATGCCGACCAGCCAGGCCAGGGTGACGCTGTTCTCCAGACGCTCGGCCGGTCGAGTGATTCGCGCCCGCGTCGTGGTGTCGTCGTCGAGCAGCTTGGGGTCGATGTAGACGCTGTCCTTTTCCTCGGGAAGCATGGCCCGGTTGACCAGCGGGATGGCGACGAACAGACAGGCCACTAGCGCCAGGTTGAAGAAGGCGAAGATGGTCGAGCCGGTGCCGATGACGCCAATCAGGTCGGCGGTGAAGTGGCCCTCGGTGGCGATGGTCAGCGGAATGGAGCCGGCCAGGCCGCCGTGCCAGACCACGAAGCCGGAATAGGCGCTGGCCACCAGCAGGCGATAGTCGACCCGCACCAGGCGTGCCAGTTCCTTGGCGAACAGCGCGCCCACCACCAGGCCGAAGCCCCAGTTGATCCAACTGGCCACCAGCGAGACCAGTGTCACCAGCAGGATGGCATGACCGGCGTTCTTGGCCAGGCCGGCGAGCCGCTGCAGCAGGCGCTTGATGGGTGGCGAACTGGCCAGCATGAAGCCGGTCACCAGGATCAGCAGCATCTGCATGGAAAACGTCAATAGGTTCCAGAAGCCATCGCCCCAGAAGCGCATGACGGCGAGAGGCGTCTGGCGCTCCACGCCGATGGCGGCGGCAGCGGCGATGATCGTCAGCAGCAGCACGAAGATGAACGGGTCCGGCAAGTAACGATCGACCAGCCGGACGGCGGGTCTGGACAGCATTCTTAGCATGGCGGCGTCGCTTCTTCTGATTGTCTGGAGTGCGTCTGAGAAAAATAGCGCAATGTCATCAGCTTGCCCTAATAAAAACGGGCATTTGCAGGTTCAGCAAGAACGATCAGGTATCCGTGGCGTCGCTTCGTCGTCCATTCGATAGCACCAGCGGGTGCGCCGATGATGCCAATAGTAAGTGACCAGCACCAGCGACCGCACCACGGTGAAGGCGAGGAACGCCAGCCACAGGGCATGATTCTCGTGGTCAGGTGAAGCGAACGCCCGTGCCAGCCACCATATAGGCAGGTAGGCGACCAAGGCAACGAAGATGCTGTTGCGCATCTCGCGAATCGCGGTGGCGCCGATGAAGACACCGTCGAGCAGATAGCTCCACACCGCAATCAACGGCATGGCCACCATCCAGGGCAGGTACTCGCCGGCCGTTTCCCGTACTTCTGGCAGGCCGGTCAACAGGGCGATGAGATAGTGGCCGCCCAAGGCGAAGGCGAGCGCCGCGGTAGCGGCCGTGACCAGAGAGAACCAGGCGGCGGCGTGCACGGCGGTACCGAACTCGTCCCAGCGTCGCCGGCCCACGGCGCGACCGGTGGTGGCCTCGGCGGCATGGGCGAAGCCGTCCAGGGCATAGCTGATAAGCATGATGAACTGCATCAACACGGCGTTGGCAGCCAGCACAGTGTCGCCCTGGGCCGCCCCGCGTGAGGTGAAGAACGCCATGGCGAACAGCAGCCCCAGGGTGCGCAGGAAGAGATTGGCATTGACCTGGAACAGCTCGCCGTAAGCGCTCAGGCGGAACAGCCGCTCGCGCAGGAAGCGACCCTGCAGCAGCTTCAACTGGCGGGCGACCAACCAGGCGCCGAAGGCCAGCGCGGTATAGTCGGCGATCACCGTGGCCCAGGCCACGCCGTCGCTGGTCATGCCGAGCCCGACCACGAACAGCAGGTCCAGCGCGATGTTGACGCTGTTGGTCAGTACCAGGATGGCCAACGTCACGCGTGAGTTCTGCTGGCCCAGGAACCAGCCGAGGATGGCGTAGTTGGCCAGCACCGCCGGTGCCGAAAGGATGCGGATCTGGGCATATTCGGCGGCCAGGGAAGTGGCGACCTCGCTGCCGTCGAGCAGCCATAGGCCAAGGGTGATCAACGGGTTGGAAAACAGAATCAGCAGCGCCCCGATGCCCATGGCCAGTAGCAGCGCCTGGCCCAGCAGGTTGCGCACCTCACTGTCGCTCTCACGCCCCACCGCCTGTGAAGTCAGCCCGGTGGTGCCCATGCGCAGGAAGCCGAAGCCCCAGTAGAGGAAGCTGAACAGGGTGGCCCCCAGCGTCACGCCGGCCAGATAGCGCGAGTCCGGCAAGTGACCGACCACGGCGGTATCCACCAGCCCCAGCAGCGGCACGGTGACGTTGGAGAGAATGATCGGCCAGGCCAGGGTCCAGATGCGCCGGCGGGCGGCGGCAGGTGTCTCGGCTAGCGGGGTTGCCACGTCTTGTCCCTATGATTGACGAATCGAGCAGCATGGGGGGTGAGTCGGTTTGACGCAACCGAGGCATGCAGCGACCGGATGTTGGCCTCGTCTATGGGATTCAGAGGCGGCAGGGGAGTATCGTGGAGGCGATACTCAGGATAAGGGTGCCAGGAGGGGGTGAGATGAAACATCTGGAAAGTGTGACGCTGGGAATGGCGAAAAGAGGGGCGAAAAAAGTGGCGACGAGAGGGACGATGGCTCTGGGTATGGCAATGGTATTGATGCTAGGCGGTATGCAAGCTCAAGCCCAGGAGCAGCGTATGGAGGCACGGCCGAGCGGTGGGGCGATGGTCGCCGACGCCCTGATCGCCCGGCCGCTGCTGCTGGTGGCCACGCTCGGCGGTACGGCGCTGTTCGTCGTTTCGCTACCGTTCTCGGCCATGGGCGGCAATGTCGATGCCGCTGCCGAAACCCTGGTCAAGACGCCGGCGGAGGCGACGTTCCGCCGCTGTCTGGGGTGCACCTCGATCAATCCTCGGCCCGGGCAGGGCGAGCGATGACCAGTACGCACGGTTGCGGGCACATGAACGCCAAACCCCGCATGAGCGGGGCCTGGCGTGGGCTGCCGGTCCGCTACTGCGGATGCTTCAGGCAGCAGTGATCAGGCGGTACTTGGCCATCAGCTCGTCGCGGCTCTCACGGCGCTCGGGGTCGAGCGGAATGCAGTCGACCGGACACACCTGCTGGCACTGCGGCTCATCGTAGTGGCCGACGCACTCGGTGCAGCGGCTGGGATCGATGATGTAGATCTCCTCGCCCGCCGAGATGGCATCGTTGGGGCACTCGGGTTCGCAGACGTCGCAGTTGATGCACTCGTCGGTGATCATCAGGGCCATGGGTTACCTCGCGATCGGGCAGGCCGCGTCCGGCCGTGCCCAGGATAAAGCGGCTCGGGAATTACCGAGTAATACGGTCAGGTATTGTAATGCTTGCGCAGCGTTTCGGCGACCCTGGGGTGCACCAGCCGGGACACGTCGCCACCCAGCTTGGCGATTTCGCGCACGATGGTCGAGGAGATGTAGGAGTTTTCCACCGCCGGGGTGAGGAACACGCTTTCGAGCTCGGGTGCCTGGGCGCGGTACATGTTGGCCAACTGCAGTTCGTATTCGAAATCGGAAACCGCACGCAGGCCGCGCAGGATGATATGGGCCTGCTGTTCGGTCATCAGGTCGGTGAGAAGTCCCGAAAAGCCGATCACTTCGACGTTGTCGAGCCCCGCCGAAACCTCGCGGGCCAGGGCGATACGGGTGTCGAGATCCAGCGCCGGGTTCTTGCCGGGGCTGGCCGAGATGGCAACCACTACCTTGTCGAACAGTAGGGAGGCCCGCTCGATCAGATCGTAGTGACCGTGGGTGATGGGGTCGAAGGTGCCCGGGTAGACCGCGATTTTCATGGCGCTCCGCTCACGTTTGCAGCTCAAGAAGGCTAGGGTAAACGCCCGCGACCGGACCGACAATGCCGCCCGGGCGGGTCAGTCGTCCAGCTTGCCGAAGGGATTGTCCACCGCCAGTGACACCGGGCGTGTGTAGCCGGGAATGGTGATGCTGGTGGCACTGACGTCGAGTTCGGGTCCTTCCAGCACCCCTTCGCCGAAGCGGTAGCGCGCCTGGTAGTGGCCGCCATCGGCCTGGGCCAGATAGGCCTGGCTGACTTGGCGGATGGCTTCGCGTCGCTCACGCCAGGCCGCGATGGTGGCTTCGCCATGGCGTTTCACCAGCAGGCGCTCGGTAACGGCGGGCGACAGCACCACGCCGGTGGCGTTGTTGCCGCCGAAGCCCTTGGCATTGATGAAGGCGGCGTCGGCAGCGAAGGGCACCGGTGTACACGAGAAGCGCAGCCGCTCGGCGTGAACGTCGGCGGCCACCGCGTCGAGAGTGGGGATACCCGGCAGCATGCCATGGGCAAAGCTGCCCAGCGCGCTGGTCAGCTGGTCCCCGGCCGCGCTGCCCTGGGAGTGCCCGACGAAGGCCTTCACCGCCACGACCGGCCAGTGTTCGATGCCGTTGGCCCGGGCGACCAGGTCGAAGACGTGGGATTCCGTCACCCGGTTCTTGGGCGTGCTGGTGCCGTGGGCATGCAGGAAGGTGCGTTCGCGCAGCGCCTCTTCACCCAGCATGTCGCGTACCAGTGAGGCCGCCTTGCCCAGGGTGATGTAGTTGCCGATACCGGGAGCGGAGATGGAGCGCTTCCAGCCGTCGGCATTGACGAACACGCCCGGCACGCTGCCGAGGATCTCGGCGCCGAGCTCCAGCGCCAGGGCGTCGTCGAGCAGCAGTACGAACTGGCTGGCCTCGGCGATGGTGAAGCCGCAATTGCGCGCGAAGGGGCGGCAGGCGCGCTGGTAGTCGGCATCGGTGAGCAGTTCCAGGGCATCCAGCGCCTTGAGGCTCTCGTCGTCGGCCAGGGCGCCCATGGCGCGGAAGCCCTCGATGATCTCGGGCGTTACCGGGGCGTCGGAGGTGCCCACCATGACCGCACGGCGCTGGCCGCTGCGGATGTCCTCGACGCCCAGACGGAGGTTGTAGAGAAAGCTGGCGCAGGCGCCGAGAACGGCACCGGTGCCACCGACGCTGCCCAGTACGTAGGCATTGAGGAAATCGGCGGGCATCTGCCCGTAGCCCAGCGGCATTTGCTTGGAGGTGGCGCGGTTGCCCGAGACGAAGCTCTTGAGCAGCCCGCCCCAGCCCTCGTCGTCGAGCTGACCGATGGAGTTGCCGGCATAGACGGCGATGTCGTCGGGGTCCAGGCGGTCGCGCAGGGTCTCCCACTCCAGGCCGCTGCTGGCCAGGCAGTCACTGGCCGCGAAAATCGACATCGACAGGCCGCGGGGATGGTGCACGCTGCGGTAGTAGCGGCTGGGATCGAAGCCGCTGGGCAGCTGGCCGGCAGCCCGCACCTGGGCCGGTCGGGTCTCCGGCAGCAGCACGTCGAGCTCACCCGGGGGCACCGTGACCTCCAGGGTGTGACGGTCCAGCTCACGGACTTGCCAGGTCGGCGGCAGCCGCTCGGGGAGCTGGCGGCGGCGGATGCTGAAGGTCAGTTCCGATCCCAGGCCCAGGCCGGCGCGACGATTGGCCGGTAGCCCGTCGTCGTTGAAGCGGGGATCTTCGATACGCCGGATCAGGGTATGGTCGAGCACCTGCGCACGGCAGTTCTCGGCCAGCCGACTGGCGGCGATGGGATTTCCGGCGGCGTCGTACCAGGCGCCTTCCCGGCAGCTGCCCAGCCCCATCAGGGCGGCCAGGCCGAGCAGCAGGGCTTGCTGCTCGGCTTCGGGAAGGGCGTCGATCACGGTGCGACGAAATGCTTGATGGCCTGAGGTACGACCGGCGGCGTTGACGCCGCCCATGCCGACGATCACCGGTAAGTGTGACAAGCCGCTTTCCTCGTTGTGCTGTTCGTGCGAGTCAGTAATGAAGATATAAGGGAGAAGATCATAGCACCCGCCTCGGGACGCCGTCATGGGCGTGCGGTGCAAGTTCTGACCGAGAAGGATAAAACAAACGTTTGAAAAAAGGCGCGAGAAGGGTTATGCTGTCGACGCTGTTTGAGTCATACGAGTGGGTATGTGGGCGCTCCCGATATTGGGTGCGCCTTTTTTTTGCCCCTCGCCTGCTGCGTCATGGCTGCTAGAATGGCCAGTTCGTCCGCTACCGAACCGCTTCCGCCATGCATGCCACTTCCCGTGCCATCGCCACCAACCAGCTCGGCCCGCACAAGGACATTGCACGAAGGGTCGAGCGCGCCCTGAGTCATCCCCTGCGCAAGCCCGTAGCCGAGCATACGCTCGAGGCGTTCGATCGCGCCCGTGCCTGGTACGAGCGCGATGGTGGGCGACACCCGTTGATCCTAGATGCCGGCTGCGGCGTGGGGCTGTCGACGCGGCAACTGGCTGCCCGTTTCGACGATCACCTGGTCATCGGCGTGGATCGCAGTGCCGATCGGCTCTCGCGGGAGCATGGCGAGGTGGGGGGCAACGCCCTGCTGGTACGCGCCGACCTGGTGGACTTCTGGCGACTGGCGCTGGCCGCCGGCTGGCAGCCGGCGCGGCACTACCTGCTCTATCCCAATCCCTATCCCAAGTCGGCGCACCTCAAGCAGCGCTGGCATGGCCACCCGGTGCTGCCGGTGATCCTGGCGCTTGGCGGCCGGCTGGAATTGCGCTCCAACTGGCAGCTCTACGTGGAGGAGTTCGCCCAGGCGCTCAGGCAGGTCACCGGCATTGACGCCGCGGTGGAAACCTTCGTTCCCGGCGAGCGATACCTGACGCCCTTTGAACGCAAGTACCACTTGAGCGGTCAGTCTCTCTGGCGCCTGGTAGCAGATTTGCCCTACGCGCCGCAGCTCGTCCCGGGCGGTGCAAAGGAGGTTGGCTGATGGCATTCATCTACCTGGCGCTGGCGATCGTGGCGGAAGTCGTGGCGACCAGTGCGCTCAAGGCCACCGATGGCTTTACCCGGCTTGGCCCCAGCCTGGTGGTGGTGGTCGGCTACTTTATCGCCTTCTTCATGCTGTCGCTGGTGCTGCGCACCATCCCGGTCGGCATCGCCTATGCAATCTGGGCCGGCCTGGGTATCGTGCTGGTGGCCATGGTCGGTGCCGTGGTGTACGGCCAGAGGCCCGACCTGCCGGCCGTGCTGGGCATCGGCCTGATCATTACCGGTGTGGTGGTGATCCAGCTCTTTTCACGCGTTTCCGCCCATTGAACCGGATTCGATGGGCGTTGGATGGGTTTGACCGAGATGCTATCGATTGCTGCCGTCAGGCTGGGTTGCCTGGCTCTGTTCCTAGGATTATGGCTCCCCCTGGCCGCCTCCGCGGCAGGTTTTCCGGAGCTGGAAAAAATGCTCGAGAAGGGCTTTCAGATCAGCGCCGAGGCCCGGCTGCTGGGGGACGGCGGGCGCTCCGGCGAGGTGCTGGGTGCCATCGAGCCGCAGCGCCAGCTATCGCCGGCGTCGGTATCCAAGGCCTACCTGGCGGCGGCGGCGCTAGACCGCTGGGGCCCCCAGCATCGTTTCACCACGCGACTGGTCAGTACTGCCGACCTCGACGCCAGCGGCATATTGCGCGGTGACCTGATACTCGATGGTGGTGGCGACCCTGCGCTGGCCAGCGAGGATCTGTGGCGATTGGCACAGCGGCTGCATCAGGCCGGCGTGCGCGAGATCGAAGGGCGCCTCGTGGTAAGCCAGTGGCGCTTCGGCCCGGTGGAGTGCATCACCACCGATCGCTGCGAGGCCCAGTCGCGCGCCGCCAACAGCTACAGTGCGCTGCTCTCGTCGGCCGGGGTCAACCATGGCAACTGGTGCGTCAACGTGGCTCCTGGAGTGTCGGGCGAGCCGGCTCGGGTCACCAGCTGCGACAGCCAGTCGCTGATCGTGGGCATCGACAACCAGGTCGAAACGCGCGCGGCCGGGACCGGCACCGAGTTCAGCGCCGAGCGCGTCACTCGCGAAGAGGGGGATGTCATGCTGCTACGCGGTCACATCGCGCTCGATGCCGCGCCTCGTGACGTCTATCGTGCCAGCGGCGACCCTGCTCGCCAGACGGCGCGTACCCTCACGGCCATGCTCGAACAGGCCGGAATTTCCATCGGCGATGGCTATGCCACCAGCATCGAGCCACCTCCCGCTTCCGCCCGCTCCCTGGCAGAAGTGGAAGGCAAGTCGCTACAGGAGCTGCTGTTGCACGTCATGAACTACTCCAACAACTTCATGGCTGACGTGCTCGCGCTCAATCTGGTCGATACACCCCGGGCGACCCTGCTCCAGGCAGGGGAAGCGATCCAGGACTACGTGGCCGGGCTACCCGATCACGGCCCGGTGATCATGTTCAGCGGCAGCGGCCTGACCACCGAGAACCGTACCTCGGCACAGGGCGCCAACACGCTGTTGGAGAGCATGTTCCACCGCTCGTCGCTGTTTCCCAGCTTCGTCGCCAGCTTCCAGTCGCCGTCCAACGGCGTGTCGCGCTTCATTCGCCGTGGTTCGCCGCTGGTCCAGGACCACCTCATGCTCAAGACCGGCACTCTCAACCAGCCCCATGCGGTGCGCGCCGCCAGCGGGTACTTCCGTACCCGCTCGGGGCGCTGGGGTGTGTTCACGGTATTGGTCAACGGTACCGCTTCCACGCCCTGGCTCAACTGGGCCCAGGTGCTGGATCCCTTGACCCAGGATCTGGAGCGCATGATCGAAGCGCACTGACGTCTACCCGCAAGTAAGGATAGCGAGACGATGAAACCAGCACGTACCGGTTGGCGGCACCTCTTCGATGCCACGGGCTACTCGCTCAAGGGGCTCAAATTCGCCTTTCGCCACGAGACGGCGTTCCGGCAGGAACTTGCTCTGTGCGTGGTCATGCTGCCGCTGGCCTGGTGGGTCGGCTCGGGTCCGGTGGAGTGGATACTGCTGGTCGGCAGTTGCCTGCTGGTACTCACCGTGGAGCTGATCAACAGTGCCATCGAGAGCGTGGTGGACCGCATCGGCACCGAGCACCATGAACTGTCGGGGCGCGCCAAGGACATTGGCTCGGCGGCGGTAATGATCGCGCTGCTGGCCGCCGGCCTGACCTGGGGGCTGCTCGCCTGGCAGAAATTCTTCGGCTGAATGCCGCAACGCCCCGGTTCAGGGGTGCCGCACAGCCGGCGCCTTCGATATGCTGAGGGTGACCCAGCTGCGACAAGGCCCGTTGCCATGCCCTTACCCGATGACTTCCTGCCCGCCGTCGATCTTCCCCCCGCACTCGTGCCTGCACTGGAGAAGGCCTGGCAGCGTCTCGGCGAAAGCCTGGCACGCAGCGACAGCGTTGCCGAGATGACCGGCCAGGAACTCCCGTCGGAGAACTGGCAGGGGCTCGATCCCGAGCGTCGGCGCCAACTGGCGCGCGTCATCGCCATTTCCGACTTCGCGGCCGATACGCTGGTGCGCTACCCCGACTGGTTGCAGCACCTCGATGCCAACGGCGAGCTCGATACAGCCCCAGGCGCCGATACGCTCGGCGCCTGGCTGGCCGAGCGGCTGGAGAGCGCCGAGGACGAGGCCGCCCTGCACGCGGCGCTGCGCCGCTTCCGCCGGGCGCGCATGCTGGGCATCGTCTGGCGTGACCTGACGCGGCCGGCGGGCACCGACATGTGGGCCACGGCCGCCTCTGTGTCGCGGCTTGCCGAGGTGTGTCTCGAAGGGGCGCTGGGCTGGCTCGAGGCGCACCTCGAGCCGCGCTGGGGGCGTCCGGCGCCGCGCGCCGATGGCAGCGAGCAGCGCCTGGTGGTGCTGGGCATGGGCAAGCTCGGCGCCGGTGAACTCAACCTCTCCTCGGATATCGACCTGATCTTCGCCTACCCCGAAAAGGGCGAGACCGAGGGCGGGCGCAAGTCGCTCGAACACCAGGAGTACTTCACCAAGCTGGGGCAGAGGCTGATCGCCGCGCTGGATGCGGTCACCGCCGACGGCTTCGCCTTTCGCGTCGACATGCGCCTGCGACCCTTGGGCGAAGGCGGCCCGCTGGTCGGCAATTTCAGTTCGCTGGCGGCCTATTATCAGGACCAGGGCCGGGAGTGGGAGCGCTACGCCCTGCTCAAGGCGCGGCCGGTGGCCGGCGACCTGGGGGCCGGGAGCGAGCTGCTCGGCAACCTGCGGCCCTTCGTCTATCGCAAATACCTCGACTTCGGCGCCATCGAATCGCTGCGCGAGATGAAGGCGCTGATCAACCGCGAGGTCAAACGCCGCGGCATGCAGGCCAACATCAAGCTCGGCCCCGGCGGTATCCGCGAAGTGGAATTCGTGGTGCAGGCCTTCCAGTTGATCCGCGGCGGACGCGATACCGAGCTGCAGGTCACCTCGCTGCGTTCCGCCCTGGCACGCCTGCCCGCGCTTGGTCTGTTGCCACAGAGTGTGGTCGATGAGCTCGAGCCCGACTACGTCTTCCTGCGCGACCTCGAGCACGCGCTGCAGGCGCTCGAGGATCGCCAGACCCAGAGCCTGCCCGATGACGACCTCGACCGCGAGCGCGTCGCCCAGGCGCTGGGCATGGAGGACTGGCCGGCGGTCGTGGCGCGGCTCGACGAGGTGCGCAGCCGGGTACGCGACCACTTCGACGCGGTGATCGCCGATCCCGAGGAGGAGGTTGAGGAGTCGAGCGAGGCTCCGGGAGAGGGGGCCCTGTCGCTCGAGGAGTGGCGCGCGCTGTGGTGCAGCGAGCTCGAGGCCGAGGAGGCGCAGACGATGCTCGCCGAGGTGGGCTTCGAGCAGGCCGAGATGGCACTGCGGCGCCTCACGACCCTGCGCCAGTCGCGCCAGGTGCAATCCATGCAGCGCATCGGTTACGACCGCCTCGAGGCGCTGATGCCACTGCTGCTGGACGCCGTGGCCGCAAGCGACACACCCGATACCGCGCTTGAACGGGTGTTGCCGCTGATCGAGTCGGTGCTGCGGCGAACCGCCTACCTGGCGCTGCTGCGCGAGAACCCCGAGGCGCTGAGCCACCTGATGGGGTTGTGCGGTGCCAGCCCCTGGATCGCCGAGCAGTTGGCCCGCTACCCGCTGCTGCTCGACGAGTTGCTGACGCCGGATACGCTCTACACCCCGGCCGACAAGGCACGTCTGGCCGACGAATTGCGCCAGGTCCTGGGGCGTATCCCGGAGGATGACGAGGAGGCCCAGCTTGAGGCGCTGCGCGTGTTCAAGCACGCTCACGTGCTGCGCGTCGCCGCCTCGGACATCGCCGGTACCCGGCACCTGATGAAGGTCAGCGACTATCTCACCTATATTGCCGAAGTGCTGCTGGAGAAGGTGCTGGCCATGGCCTGGCGCCACCTGGTGCGCAAGCACGGCTATCCGCGGCGCCGCGACGGCTCGCGTGCCGGAGCCGAGCCGGAGTTCCTGATCGTCGGCTACGGCAAGCTGGGGGGCATCGAACTGGGCTACGGCTCGGACCTCGACCTGGTCTTCATTCACGATGCCGATTCCCAGGGCGAGACCGACGGCGCGCGGCCCATCGACACCCCGGTGTTCTTCACACGCCTGGGACAACGCATCATTCACCTGCTTACCGCGGTCACCCCGGCCGGGACCCTCTACGAAGTCGACATGCGCCTGCGCCCCTCGGGCAACGCCGGGCTGCTGGCCACCACGCTCGATGCCTTCGGCGACTACCAGCGCCGCGAAGCCTGGACCTGGGAGCATCAGGCGCTGGTGCGCGCCCGCGTGGTGGCTGGCCACCCGCGCCTGGCCGAGGGCTTCGATGCGGTGCGCCGCGAGATTCTCGGGCGCGAGCGCGACTGTCTGGCGCTGCGCGAGGAGGTGGTGAAGATGCGCCAGAAGATGCGCGACCACCTGGGTGGCAAGGCCGGGCAGGGCGAGTTCGACCTCAAGCACGACCCCGGTGGCATGATCGACATCGAGTTCCTGTGCCAGTTCGCGGTGCTCTCCATGGGCCACGAGACACCCGAGCTACTGCAGTGGAGCGACAACATGCGCATCCTCGAGACCCTGGAGAGCACCGGCCGGCTGCCCGCCGAAGAGTGCCAGCGCCTGCGCGAGGCCTACCTGGCCCTGCGCAGCACCGCGCATCGCGCCTCGCTGACCCGCGAGCCCGCCCGCGGCCGCGACGCCGATTTCCACGCCCACCGCCAGGCGGTGATCGACGCCTGGCAGCGGCTGCTGGAGCCGCAGGCATGAGTCCCTCCCGCCCGATTCCGTTCCCCCGAGAGAGCTAGCGATGAACAAGGTCCTGATCCTGCACGGCCCCAATCTCAACCTGCTGGGCACCCGCCAGCCCGAAATATACGGCCGTGAGACGCTGAACGACATCAACAACGCGCTGTACGAGAAAGCCGCCGTCAACGGCTGGGACATCAAGGCGTTACAGAGCAACCACGAGGGTGTGCTGATCGACGCCATTCACGCCGCGCGTGAGGATGGCACCGCGGCGATCGTCATCAACCCCGCCGCCTATACCCACACTTCGGTGGCCATTCTCGATGCGCTCAACGCCTTCGAGGGCAAGGTGATCGAGGTGCATCTCTCCAACGTGCACAAGCGCGAGAGCTTCCGTCACCACTCCTACGTCTCGTTGCGCGCCGATGGTGTGATCGCCGGCCTCGGCAGCCAGGGCTACCTGGCCGCGCTGGATGCCGTGATCCGCGCCGCCGAGCGCGCCTGAACCTGGCGCCCGTTGTCGTACCCCACGGCAGCGGGCCCTGGCACGACACTCCCCCTTAGAGCAACGAGTCGATCAGCTCGCTATTGACGAGTAGCGTCTCGTGGGTGACGAGCAGGTGGTTGTTGAACTCGTCGAGCTGTTCGTCCCCCTGGGGGCGGTTCTGCTCCAGGTACTCGATCGCGGCCATGTGCAGCTCCATCTGGTAGGACAGAAAGGTCTCGTCGAACGCCTCGCCTTCCAGCTCGCGCAACGCTTCGAAGGACTCGCGGTCGTGGAGGGCGTGCTCGTCGTGCGGGGTGTCGCTGTTCTCGCTGGCCTCGGCCAGCCACTCGTCGAGAATGGCATGGTCGCGCCGCAGCGTGTTGGCCAGTTGGACGATCTCGTCATCTTCGGCACGCTCCTCGGCCAGCTCCGCCAGGTCGGCCTGATGCTGATGCAGGGCCCGCAGGCTGGCCTGGATCGCTTCACGGTCATCGCTCTCCTGCGCCAGGGCCGGAGGACCGGCCAGCAGGCAGGCCAGCGCAACCGCTAGGAAAGTCGAGCCCTTCGAGAGAAAGATTTTCATTCCGTTGCTCCTGCTTATTTCCTGGATGCTGAGCGAGCTTGAATCCGGTTTGCGCAATACCTCTTTGCTTCCTACGGTAGTACAAGACGTCTCGCTCTGGTGCCGATTCATGCAAAGAACGCTCGACAAGCCTAGCCGAAAACCCAAGCCGCAAACGCCCGAAGAGCGGCAGCAAAAGAAGCGGGAACTGCTGGTCTTCCTGTTTCTCGCCGGCATCCTGTTTCCGATCCTCGCCGTGCTCGTAGTCTCCGGCTACGGCTTCGCCGTGTGGATCTTCCAGATCTTTGCGGGACCTCCCGGGCCGCCCGGTTAGCGGGTCGAGAGGTAGGTTAGCCAGAACGAAAGAAAGAAGAATCGCGACACAAGAATGAAATAAAAAGACCGTGGAGAACCGAAATGGGCGTGGAACCCTCGCGACGAGCTCTGCTCAAGGGGCGCCTCGAATATTCCCCTGCGCTGCGCCCCCCTTGGGCCCGTGAAAAGCCCAAATTCCTGGCGAATTGCAGCCAATGCGGCGACTGCCTCCAGGCCTGCGAAACCGACATCATCGTGCGCGATGCAGCCGGTTTTCCGCAGGTCGATTTTCGGCTGGGCGAATGTACTTTCTGTCGAGCCTGCGTCGAGGCCTGTGAGGAAGATGTCTTTCGCGACCCAGAGCGCGAACCGCCGTGGCGACACGTCGCTGCTATCGGCTCGGCATGCCTGGGGCCGCAGGGCGTCTACTGCCGTAGCTGCGGCGAGAGCTGCGAGGCCGGTGCGATCCACTTCGCCTTCAATGCCCGGCGCGTGCCGGAGCCGACGGTCGACAGTGCGGCCTGCAACGGCTGCGGGGCCTGTGTATCGGTGTGCCCCACCCAGGCGGTGGCGGTCGGCCCGCTGGAATCAGGCCATTCGACCCGCCTGCATACAACCCGCCTTTGAGGAGGGGACATGAACGCCCAGGTGCATATTTCGAGCCTCGTCGTGCAGCTCCAGCCGGAGCGCATAGACGAGACCAGACGGCACTGCCAGGCCCACCCGGGCGTCGAGGTTCACGCCACGGACCCGTGCGGCAAGATGGTGCTGCTGCTGGAGACGGCGGGGCAGCGCGAGATCGTGGAATTCATCGAAGGGCTTCAGCGAGCGCCCGGCGTGCTGTCGGTGAGCCTGGTGTATCACCATGCGGAAAGTGCTGCGGAACTGGACAGGGAGATGGAGGAGATGAGTAATGACGCTGACGCGACGTGACTTCATCAAGGCCACGGCGGCGACGACAGCCACCGCGGCGGCAGGGATCAGCGCAACGGCCCAGGCGCAAAACGTGGTCACCGACGCCAGCCAATCGCAGCTGAAGTGGTCGAAGGCGCCGTGCCGCTTCTGTGGCGTGGGCTGCGGGGTCAACGTGGCGACGCGCGACAACCAGGTGGTCGCCACCCACGCCGACATCAATTCGCCGGTCAATCGCGGCGTCAACTGCATCAAGGGCTACTTCCTCTCGAAGATCATGTACGGCGAGGACCGCCTCACCCAGCCGCTGCTGCGCAAGCGTGACGGCGTCTACGACAAGGAGGGCGAATTCACTCCGGTGAGCTGGGACGAGGCCTTCGACGTCATGGCCGACAAGTACAAGGCGGTGCTGCGCGAGAAGGGGCCGCAGGGCATCGGCATGTTCGGCTCCGGCCAGTGGACGGTGTGGGAGGGCTACGCCGCCAACAAGTTGATGAAGGCCGGTTTCCGCTCCAATCACATCGACCCCAACGCGCGCCACTGCATGGCCTCTGCGGTATTCGGCTTCATGCGCACCTTCGGCATGGACGAGCCGATGGGCTGCTACGACGACATCGAGGCGGCGGATGCCTTCGTGCTGTGGGGCTCCAACATGGCCGAGATGCACCCCATCCTGTGGACCCGGGTGACCGACCGCCGGCTCTCGGCGCCGCACGTCAAGGTGGCAGTGCTCTCCACCTTCGAGCACCGCTCCTTCGAGCTGGCCGACCAGCCGATCATTTTCACGCCCCAGGCCGACCTGGCGATCCTCAACTATATCCAGCGCTACATCATCGAGAACGACCGGGTGAACTGGGACTTCGTCAACGAGCACGTGCGCTTCATGGAAGGCAACGTCGACATCGGCTATGGACTGCGCCCCGAGCATCGCCTGGAGCTGGCGGCCGAGAATGCCGCTGACAGCGGCGGCGCCCGCGACATCGACTTCGAGCGCTATCGGGAATTCCTGCAGCAGTACGATGCCCAGACGGTCAGCGAGCTCTCCGGCGTGCCCCAGCGCCAGCTCGACCAGTTGGCCGAACTCTATGCCGACCCCGACACCAAGGTGATGTCGTTCTGGACCATGGGCTTCAACCAGCACACCCGCGGGGTCTGGGCGAACAACATGATCTACAACATCCACCTGCTGACCGGCAAGATCTCCACCCCGGGCAACAGTCCCTTCTCGCTGACCGGCCAGCCCTCGGCCTGCGGCACCGCGCGCGAGGTCGGCACCTTCTCCCACCGTTTGCCGGCCGACATGGTGGTGACCAATCCCGACCACCGCCGCTTCGCCGAGAATGCCTGGAAGGTGCCGGAGGGCACCATCCAGGAGAAGCCCGGCGCGCATGCCGTGCTGCAGAACCGCATGCTCAAGGACGGCGATATCAACGTCTACTGGGTACAGTGCAACAACAACGTCCAGGCGGCGGCCAACCTGGTCGAGGAGACCTATCCCGGTTATCGCAACCCCGACAACTTCATCGTCGTCTCCGACGCCTACCCCACCGTGACCGCCGAGCTGGCCGACCTGATCCTGCCGGCGGCGATGTGGGTCGAGAAGGAAGGCGCCTACGGCAATGCCGAGCGACGCACCCAGTTCTGGCACCAGTTGGTCAAGGCGCCCGGCGAGGCGCGCTCCGACCTGTGGCAGATGATGGAGTTCTCCAAGCGCTTCCAGATCGAGGAGGTGTGGCCGGAGGAGATGCTCGAGGCCAACCCGGAGTACCGCGGCAAGTCGATGTTCGAGGTACTGTTCCGCAACGGCCAGGTGGACGCCTTCGGCCTCGACGAGCTCGACGAGGAGTACGACAACGACGAGGCCCGCCACTTCGGCTTCTACGTGCAGAAGGGGCTGTTCGAGGAGTATGCCAAGTTCACCCGCGGCAAGGCCCACGACCTGGCCCCGTTCGAACGCTATCACCAGGAGCGCGGGCTGCGCTGGCCGGTGGTCGACGGCGAGGAGACGCGCTGGCGCTACAACGGCGAGTACGACCCTTACGTGGAGGAGGGGCGCGACTTCCAGTTCTACGGCCACAAGGACGGCCGCGCCGTCATCTACGCCGTGCCCTACGAGCCGCCCGCCGAGTCGCCCGACGAGGAGTACCCGCTGTGGCTGGTCACCGGCCGGGTGCTTGAGCATTGGCACTCCGGCTCGATGACCCGACGCGTACCGGAGCTGCATCGCGCCTTTCCCCAGGCGGTGGTTTACCTGCATCCCGAGGACGCACGCCAACTCGGCGTGCGCCGCGGCAGCGAGGTGCGCATCATCAGCCCACGCGGCGAGATGAATTCCCGCGTCGAGACGCGCGGGCGCAACCGCATGCCCAGGGGGCTGGTGTTCGTGCCCTGGTTCGACGCCAGTCAGCTGATCAACAAGGTCACGCTGGATGCCACCGACCCCATCTCCAAGCAGACGGACTTCAAGAAGTGCGCCTGCCGGATCGAACCGGTCTAGGGAGGGAAGCACGATGCGAATGATCGCTACTGCCGTCGCCATTTTGGGAATCAGCCTAGGAGTGCTCGCCCAGGAGGGCGAGCTCGATGCCCTGCGCGGCCACGTGCCGCTGCTCGAGGAGCGCACTCCCGAGCCGCTCTACAACGTCGAGAACCATGATCGCCGTCGCATCCGGGCCTACCCGATGCAGCCGCCGACCATCCCGCACAAGATCGACAACTATCAGGTCGATCTCAACGCCAACCGCTGCATGAGCTGCCACAGCCGCCAGCGGGTCGGCGACACCCAGGCGCCGATGATCAGCGTGACCCACTACATGGACCGCGAAGGCAACTTCCTCGCCGAACTCTCGCCGCGGCGCTACTTCTGCAACCAGTGCCACGTGCCGCAGACGGATGCGCCGCTGGCGGTCGAGAACCGCTTCGTCGATATCGCCGAAATTCTCCGCCAGCCACGCGAGCCGGAAGAGTGAGGTCCGCTGCATGATCAAACGTATCAAGAACCTGCTCTCGGTCTTCTGGCGCGTCTTCAACTCGCCCAGCGGCTACTTCAGCCTGGGGTTTCTCACCGTGGGGGGCTTCATCGGCGGGGTGCTGTTCTGGGGCGGCTTCAACACCGCCATGGAGGCGACCAATACCGAGCGGTTCTGCATCAGCTGCCACGAGATGCGCGCCAACGTCTACGAAGAGATCCAGCCGACGATTCACTTCACCAATCGCTCGGGGGTGAGGGCGGTCTGCTCGGACTGCCACGTGCCGCACGACTGGACCGACAAGATCGCGCGCAAGATGCAGGCCTCGAAGGAGGTCTGGGGCAAGATCTTCGGCACCATCAATACCCGCGAGAAGTTCCTCGATCATCGCCTGGAGATGGCCTCGCGCGAGTGGCGTCGCTTCGAGGCCAACGATTCGCTGGAGTGCCGCAACTGCCACGACGAGGGTGCCATGGACTTTACCCGGCAAAGTCCCAGGGCGGCCGCGGCGCATCGGCGCGGGTTGATCGACGGCGACGATACCTGCATCAGCTGTCACAAGGGGATCGCCCATGAGCTGCCCGACATGGCGGGCGTCGAAGGTTGGGAATGAAGCGACGATAGAGCCAGGGCAGAAGGGGCAGGAGGTGGAACGGCAAGAGTAATGACTCGGGCTTTCCTGGTCAGAGTTCCTGCAACGCGGCTTCCAGACCGTGCAAATCGCGGACGGTAATGGTGTCGTCAGGGAAAGGGGATGCGCCCGGGTCGGCGGTGACGCCGACGAAGCGGGTGCCGTTGGAGCGGGCGGCACGAAAATCGTTGTACGAATCGCCGATCATCACCGTTTCGTGTGCGGCATGTCCGCAGCGAACCAGAAGGTTACGCAAGCCGGTGACCTTGTCGGGAGGCGAGCCGACGACCTCACTGAAATAGCGTGCGAGCTCGCGCTTCTCGACGATGGCCTTCAGCTCGGCCTCGGGAGTGGCCGAAAGCAGATAGAGCGGACGCTTGCCGGCCCAGCGGGCGAGAAATTCCACGGCGCCGGGAATGGCCGGGGCCTGCAAAAGGCGCTGCTCGACGCTTGCCTTGAAGAGGGCACAGAGTTCCCGGATGCGTGCTTCGCTGGCTTGGCGGCCAAAGATATGCGCCTCGATGTGGCGAAACTTGACCTCGCGCGGCTGACCCCCCTTTCGGTTCAGGTAGGCGCATACGGCCTGGTACTGGGGGGCAGGCGCCTCGGCGTAGAGATCGGCGAAGGCTTGACGCTTGAGGGTGGCCGAGTCCAGCACCACACCATCGAAGTCGAAGACCAGCGCATAGTGAAGGGGTGGACCGATCACACTTCTCCCCTTTGTCCTTGGTTTTTTTCACCGTTGGCGCGACCGGGCATGGCCGCGCCAGGGTGCGTCAGGCCCTGCTGAAGCGTTTGGCCACCCAGCTCTTGAGCGGGGTATTGCTCAGCAGCACCAGTGTAATCACGCTGGTCAACACCAGGGACAGCGGGTTGGTGACCAGGGCCAGCAGGAAATCCCCGCCACGGTCGCCTACCGAGGACATTGCCTGGCGATAGGACTCGTCGAGCAGCGGGCCCAAGATGACGCCGAGGATGATCGGGCCCATCTGGAAGCCGAATACCTTGAGCCAGTAGCCGAGGATGCCGAAGCCGAGCATCCAGTAGACCTCCATCATGTTGCTGTTGATGGAGTAGGTACCGACGACACAGAGCACCAGGATCAGCGGGATCAGCACCGCCTTGGGTACCTCGACGATCTTCGAGAAGATCTTGATGCCGGTGAGCCCGAATATCAGCAGGAATATGTTCGCCAGTGCCAGGTTGCCCACGGTGAACCAGAAAATATACGGGGTTTCGATCATCAGCATGGGCCCGGGGTTGAGCCCGTGGATGACCAGGGCACCGATGATCACGGCGGTCACCGCATCGCCGGGCATGCCCAAGGTCAGCATCGGCACATAGGCACCGCCTACCGCGGCATTGTTGGCCGTCTCCGGTGCCACCAGGCCCTCGTAGGCCCCTTCGCCGAACGGGCGGCTGGGGTTCTTGACGGTGCGCTTGGCGTGATCGTAGGCAAACAGCGAAGCGATATCGCCACCGGTGCCGGGTAGTGCGCCGACGATGACGCCGATCACCGCGGTACGTATCGAGAGGGGCAGGAATTTCAGCACCATGTTCAGCGGCGGCACGATCTTGTCGACGTTCTGCTTGATCGGCACCTTGGCCAGGTTGTGCAGTTGGTAGAGTGCCTCGGCCACGCCAAACAGGCCGATCATCACCACCACATAGTGAATGCCCCCGAGCAGCTCCATTTGCCCCAGGGTGAGGCGCGGCTGGGCGGTGACCATGTCCATGCCCACCAGGCCAATGACGCTGCCCAATGCCACCGAGAAAATACCGCGTGACAGCGACTTGCCGGAGAGCGAGCTGACCAGCAGCAGGCCGAGAACGGCGATCAGGAAGTAATCGCGAGGCGCAAACTGCAGGGCCAGGTCGGAGAGATAAGGGGCGGTGCCGGCGAGTACGGCGACGCCGATCAGTCCGCCGATCACCGACATCACGGTGCTCAGGCCGATGGCGCGGCCGGCCTCGCCGCGCTGTGCGAGCGGGTAGCCGTCGAAGGCGGTGGTCACCGCCGAGGGAGCGCCGGGGATGTTGAGCAGGATGGCGGTACGCGAGCCACCATAGACGCCACCCACATAGATGCCGACCATCAGCGCCAGGGCATTGTTGATGTCCCAGGAGAAGGTGAAGGAGATCAGGATCGACACGGCCATGGTTACGGAGAGGCCGGGGATGGCGCCGATATAGATGCCGGCCAGCACGCCGAGGGCGGTCAGGCCGAGCAGGCCCGGGTCGAGCCAGGCCATGAGCAGGAAGGAAAGGGTGTCACTCATCGAAGGCCTCGAAGGTCAGGGAAGGTAGACGCGGAAGACCACGGTGAAAAGGACATAGATGATCACAAGAGCCACCGCGGTAATGAGCAGTGAGCTGACGACCTTGCCCTGGCGGAGGTAGATGAACATCGCTGCCAGGAAAATGGAGGTACTGACGTAGAAGCTTGCCCAGACGATGGCCGCGAGATAGATCACCGCGGCCACGGAGAAGACCACGATATGGGGCTGGAAGTGCTCGTGGAAGAATGCGCGTAACTCTTGGCGGGCACCACCAATCTGCTCATCACGTCGCTTGTAGCGGTGGCTGAACAGAATGGCCAGCGACGAGGCCAGCATCACCAGGGCCAGGCCCACCGGGAAGGAGCCGGCCGAGTTGAGCCTCAATCCACCGTCGATGCGGTAAGCCTCGACCAGTACACCGATACTCAACAGAAGAAGCAGCCAGTCGAAGACCTTTTCACCCGCCTGTACGCGCTCGATTTTCTTGCTCATCAACAGACTCCAAGGGGGAGGCTTTGCCGCCCCCTTCACCGCGAAGATGGGTTACGGACGCGGAATGCCGAGCTCTTCAGGCGTGGCTTTCAGTGTCTCGGCATCGGCTTCGAACATGGACCAGGCGGTAACCGACTGCCAGCTGTCCAGGTACTGCTGAGCTTCCTCGCCGCGCAGGTTCAGCGGTTCGGCGCCGAAGTTGTGCAGGAATTCGACGAACTCCTCCTCGGCAACGGCCTGCTCATAGGCGTCTTCCAGGATGGCCTTGATATCGTCCGGAGTGTCCTGATGGACGAAGACGCCCCAGAACGGCCCCCACGGCAGGAAGGCCTCGATGTCGGGCAGCGCCTCGGTGATCGGCGGTACGCCTGGCAGCAATTCGATCTCCTCTGTGGTGAGCACGGCCAGCCCCTTCATCTTGCCGCCACGAATCTGTTCGCCGGCGGCGGCCAGGCTCAGCGGCATGAAGTCGATGTGGCCGCCCAGCATGGCGGTGATACCGGGGCCATCGCCACCAAAGGTGACGGTTCGCACGTCGAGTTCGTCCACGGCATTGATCATGGCGTGTACGGTGCTTGGCAGGCCGCCGGCGCCGGTGCCGCCCATGCGCAGCTCGTTCGGGTTCTGCTGGGCATGCTCGAGCAGGTCGGCGAAGCTGTCGAAGGGACTATCCGCCGGAGCCGCGATCACCACCAGGCCCTGGCCGATGATGTTGACGGTATGCATGTCGTCGTAGGTGAAGTCGGCCAGCCCCATCAGCGGATAGAGCTGCGGGTTCTCGGCGCCGATCAGCAGGTTGTAGCCGTCGGGGCGCTGTTGCATGACATGGTTCATGCCGATCACGCCGGTGCCGCCAGGGCGGTTGGTCAGCACGATGGTGGTATCCAGGATCTCCTCGACATGGGGCGTGAGGCTGCGGGCGACGTTATCGGTGGCGCCACCTGCGCCCCACTGGATGGTGCCTTGAATGTTGCGCTCCGGATAGTCGGCGAGCGCGCTGCCGACCATGGCCAGCGAGCCGAGGATAACGGCCAGGGATGTGATAAGTGGTTTGAACATGGAATCCTCCGGGGGGTGTTGTGATTGGTTGTTATGTCGACTGATGACGCTTCCTGTCTTGGCAGGAGTGAACTTGTGTTCGCTTTGCGAACGATAGTGCTTTTTGCGAACACTAGAACTCCCTTCCAATACTGTCAATGCCCAGAGGGTTTTCTGCGACGAAGGTTTAATACATGGCGCTGCCAACGCTGGTGCGCCAAAAAGCAAAGAAGGGAGCCAAGGGCAAAGTGCACCTCTATGATATTCCTCGAAGCCCAAGAAAGGCTCATCCCGATGGGAACTCGACGAGAGCCGTAGATATTGCGAACTTAAGGCCGTCATGCGAACATCGAAACCGTGTTCCAGTTCTGCGCGAGGCGGGACGATGGAATCTTGAACGAACAAGAAGGCTGCTCATCGCTGTCAGGCGATAGGGGCCGGGAGGGGATGAGGATGCGTGCCATTGCCACGGTCTGCTTGAGCGGCGATCTCAGGACCAAGCTGGAAGCGATCGCTCGTGCGGGCTTCGAGGGTGTGGAGATCTTCGAGAACGATCTGCTCTCGTTCGACGGCTCACCCGAGGAGGTGCGCCGGCTCTGCGAGCGTCTGGGTCTGGCCATCGTCGCCTTCCAGCCGTTTCGCGACTTCGAGGCCATGCCCGAGCCACAGCGTAGCCGCAACTTTCAGCGTGCCGAGCGCAAGTTCGACCTGATGGAGCAGCTCGGCACCGATTTCCTGCTGGTGTGCAGCAACGTCTCGCCCCAGAGCATCGACGATATGGATCGCACCGTGGCCGATCTGCGCGAGCTGGCGGAACGGGCCGCCCGGCGAAGCATTCGTATTGGTTTCGAGGCACTGGCCTGGGGGCGCCATATCTCCGACTATCGCGACGCCTGGGAGGTGGTTCGCCGTGCCGACCATCCCAATCTTGGTGTGGTACTCGACAGTTTCCATATCCTCTCTCGCCGGCACGACCTCTCCGCCATCGGCAAGATCCCCAAGGAGAAGATCTTCTTCGTCCAACTGGCCGATGCGCCGCTGCTGGACATGGACATCCTGCAGTGGAGCCGACATTTCCGCTGCTTTCCCGGCCAGGGACGCCTGCCGCTCCAGGCTTTCATGGCCGAGCTGGGCAAGTCGGGCTATGACGGGCCCCTTTCGCTCGAGATCTTCAGTGATGCCTTCCGCGCCGCCCCGACCGAGGTGACTGCCCTAGATGGCCTGCGCTCGCTGATCTGGCTCGAGAACCTGGTCGATGCCGGGCCTTGGGCGAGCGAGCTGCCAGCCGCGCCACACTACCATGGTGTGCATTTCATCGAGTTCACCCTCGACGAGGAGAGCGCCGGCCCCCTGGGCGAGTTCATCGATGCGCTGGGTTTTCGCCATGTGGGGCGCCATCGCTCCAAGAACGTGGAGCTATGGAAGCAGGGCGAGATCCACCTGGTACTCAATTTCGAGACCGACAGCTTCGCCCACACCTTTCGGCTACTGCATGGCACCTCGGTGTGCGCCGTGGGCTTTCGGGTCGACGACGTGGTGCGGGCGCTGGAGCGTGCCCGGGCCTTCAAGGCGCCGCTGTTCCGCAGCCAGGTGGGGGAGGGGGAGATGGAAATCCCGGCGCTGCGTGGCGTCGAGGGCAGCCTGATCTACCTGGTGGACGAGGCGGCCGCCGACGACCTGCAGTGGCGCACCGACTTCGAGCTTTTCGACCAGGAGAGCCGCGACGAAGCGGGCCTGGTGCGTATCGACCATCTCTCATACGTTTTGCCGGCGACGCAACTGCTGGGCTGGCAGCTGTTCTACCGCACCGTATTCGGCTTTGCCGCCGAGGCAGAGAACGAGATCGTCGACCCTCACGGCATGATGGTCAGCCAGGCGGTGGTCAGCCCCGACCGCAGCATTCGCCTGCCGCTCACCGTCTCCCAGGCTCGCGAGACCCAGCCGGGGCGCTTCCTCAGCGAGTTTCGCGGCGGCGTGCAGCAGATTGCCTTCGAGAGCCGCGACATCATCGCCACCGTGGACGAAATCCTGGCCCGCGGGCTGCCGCTGTTGAAGATTCCGCGCAACTACTACGACGACCTGGAGACACGCTTCGACATCGCCCCGGAACTGCTCGACGCCCTGCGTTCGCGCAACATCCTGTTCGATCGCAACGAGGACGGCGACTTCCTGCATGCCTATACCGAGACCTTCTCGGGGCGCTTCTTCTTCGAGATCGTCGAACGGCGCGGCGACTACCAGAAGTTCGGCGAGGCCAACGCCGGCATCCGCCTCGCGGCCCAGGCCAAGGCCGGCTGAGAACTAACAGTGAGTGGTTGTTCCGGGATTGATTTTCGCGATCTATGCGAACTCGTTCGCCCCGTTCAGGAGACGGCGTTATGAAATTGGGCTTGATCGGCAAGGCAATAATGAACTCCAGCTCGCCGGATCTGCATGTGCGGCTCGGTAAGTTGACCGGCATACCCGCCACCTATGACCTGTTCGACGCCAACGAGCAGCCGATCGAATCGCTCGAGAGTCAGGTAAGGAAGGTGATGGCCGTCGGATACCGGGGCGTCAATGTCACCTATCCCTGGAAAGAGGATGCCGTGCGCCTTGCCGATCGCGCTTCCGAGGGGGCGCGGATGGTCGGAGCCGCCAATACGCTGGTCTTCGAAGAGGATGGCATCTTCGCCGAGAATACCGATTTCACCGGTTTCATCAGCGGCTTTCGTGCCACTCTCGGCGAGCGTGAGCCGGGGCGGGTATTGCTGCTTGGTACCGGAGGCGTGGGCAAGGCGGTCGCCTTCGGCCTGGGCCGGCTCGGCGCTTCAGAGATAGTGCTGATGGACCTGGACCCGACGAAGTCGCGTCAGCTGGCCGAGGAGCTGAAGGCCCAGGGATTTGCCGCCTCCACCATTACCCCGGAACAACTGGCCGAGACGGTGCCGGCCTGCGACGGCCTGGTCAACTGCACCCCCATCGGCCACGAAAAGAGCCCGGGCTGCCCGCTGCCCGCGGAGCTGATCGTGGCGCACCACTGGATCTTCGATGCCGTTTATGTGCCGGCAATCACCGAGTTCGTCGCTGCCGCCAAGGCTGCGGGGGCAGAGGTGATGAGTGGTGTCGGGCTATTCGTCTTCCAGGGTGTCGACGCCTTCAAGCGCTTCTGCGAGGACGAGGCCAAGCGCGCCGCTGCCGACGAGCAGGCCGCCACCCTCTATGCCCATTACCGCCGTGAGCTGCTCAGGGAGCCATGATCGTTCGCCGGCGCCGCTTCTCAGCGAACCAGTATCAACCGACAACGACGGCACGTGCCGCCTCGAGCGCCCGCCGTGCCCGCTCCAGTGCGGTGACGCCTCGGCGACGCAGCGATTCAGTGGGAATCTCGAGGCTTAACGGCCGGCCCGAGGGTAGGGCTGCCAGCAGGGCTGCCAGGTCGATATCGCCATCACCGGGGAAGCGGCGTTGCTGCCTCGCCTCATGCAGGATCGCTTCCATGCTGTCCGGAATCGGGCCGGCCACGTCGCACAGCTGCACGTAGCGCAGCCAGTCCGGCGGCACCTGCACAAGATCCCCCAGGCGGCTGGCCGAGCGGTTGAAATGGAAGGCGTCGACCAGCAGGCAGGCGTTGCCCTGCCCGGCCTGGCGCGCGGCGGCGACGATGCGGTGCGCCTGGGCCAGGTTCTTCACTCCCGTCCAGGGCATGAACTCCAGATGCGGATGCAGGCCCAGCGGGGCGGCCAGCTCGCACAGGGCGGCAAAGTTGTCGACGGTACGTGCCTCATCGTCGTCGTTCCCCGCCACCAGCACCTCGCTGGCGCCCAGCTCGGCGCCGATCTCCAGCACCTGGCGGAAATCCCGGCCCACGGCGGTGTCGGGCTTCAGGCGCAGGATCTCGATATCAAGCACTCGTAGCCCGGTTTCGCGCAGGCGCTGCCGGGTACGCCATAACAGACCGGCATCCTGGGCCAGCGGGAAGTGGTGCTCCTTCGGCGTGGCGGGAATCAGCCGCAGGCCCACGGCCTCATAGCCGGCCTGGGCGGCGACCTCGACCATCTCGGGGGGCGACAGCTCGAGTACGGTGAGGGCGGCGAGGGAGAAGATCGGCTCACGCATGGGCGGTGTCGGCTCCGGCGTTCGCGGCGTCGTGCCGTATCCGTCCCGCGGCATGCAGGCCGGCGATATGGCCAAAGGTCATGGCCGGGCCCAGGTTGATGCCGCCGGCCGGGTAGAAGCCACCCATGAGGCTGGCCATATCGCTGCCCGCCGCATAGAGGCCCTCGATCGGCGTGCCCTGGGCGTTCAGCACCTGGGCATGCTCGTTGGTCCCGAGGCCGGCGAAGGTGCCGAAGCAGCCCGGGACTACCTTCACTGCATAGAAAGGACCCTGGTCCAGGGGTGCTACGCAGGGATTGGGGCCGTGGGCAGGGTCGCCCTGCTTGCGGTTGTAGGGAGTGGAGCCACGGCCGAACTCGAGGTCCTCGCCCCGGGCGGCGTGGCGGTTGTAGTCGGCCACGGTGGCCGCGAGGCCGTCCGGGTCGATACCGCAGGCTTGCGCCAGCTCGGCGAGTGTCCTGCCGCGCTTGAGGTAGCCCTTGCGGATCCAGTGCCTGAAGGGGACCGGCGCCGGACGGGTGATGCCGAGGCCATAACGACGCTGGAAGTGGTGCGTGCAGATCAGCCAGGAGCAGACCTCCTCGCCCTCGGGCACCGCCTTGACCATGGCGTCCACGTAGTCGTAGTAGCCGCCGGCCTCGTTGACGAAGCGCCTGCCGCTTTGCAGGACGCCGATCAGGCCCGGCTTGCCGCGGTCGATGATATGCGGGAAGTGACCGACACGGCCATCACCCCAGGGCACCAGCGACACCGGTGCCCAGGCCACCGGTGAGTGGAGGTCGGTGGCCACCGTGCCGCCCACCGACTCGCCCAGACGCAGGCCGTCGCCATTGGCGGAGGGGGGCGGCAGGGGCCAGTGCTCCTGGCCCGTCGGCGTGCGCGGGAAGAGTTCCCGGCGGCGCTCGACGTCCCAGGGGAAGCCACCGGCGGCCAGCACCACGCCACATCGGGCTCGCAGGGTCACCTGCCCCTGCGAGCCCTCGACCACCACGCCGGTGACCCGTTCATCCTCCTTGATCAGGCGTTTCGCCGAGGATGAGACGTGCATCTCCACGCCCAGGTTCTCGGCGGACTTGGCCAATCGCCCTATCAGGGCCACCCCGTTGACCAGCTGCATGGCACGGCCGTAGCGGGCCAGGTCGAGGCAATGGCGGGTGAGGCGTCGGGCCACGTGCACGAAGGATTTCAGCGAGCGGGTAGCGGTCAGGAAGGCCGCGAGGTCCGGCCCGGCTTGGATCGGCATGCCGAGGAAGGCTGTCTCCGGCATGGTCTTGCGCAGCTTGGCCAATGTCGCACTGCTCAGTTGGCGTCCGTCGAAGGGAGCGGCGATCACCGAGCGGCCGCCGGTGCCGGCCCCGGGCGTGTCGCCGTGGATGTCGGCGATGGCGTTGCCGTCGGCGAACTGCAGCGCGGTTTTCTCATGGAAGAAGGCGACCATCCGCGGTGCGGCGTCGAGGAAGGCGTCGATCTTCGCCGCGTCATAGTGTTCACCCAGCTCATGACGCAGGTAGGTACGCACGGTCTCTGGATCTTCATCGATGCCGGCCGCCTTGGCCAGCGGATTGAGCGGGGCCCACATCCAGCCGCCTGACCAGGCGGTAGCGCCGCCCAGCGCATCGGCTTTTTCTACCACGGCTACTTCGAGACCCTGGTAGGCGGCGGTGACGGCGGCGGCGAGGCCGGCGGCGCCGGAACCTACCACCACCAGGTCGTAATCCTGTCGTATGTCGGCCATGTAGAGGTTCGCTGAGAAGCTGTTTTGAATAATTTAGAACTTTGTTCCAATTTATGCAATGGCCAGACAGGCCGGAGACTCTTGGGGGGATGAAATGGGAGCCATTAAACGAGAGCGGCCCCTGAAAAGGGGCCGCCATTGGGGCGCTTGATTAACCAGATCTTGATTAACCAGACACGGTTATGGATCGGTGCCTTCGACCAGGCGTAGCGCGGCCTCGACGGCCGTCCGATAGCCGGACGGCCCCAGCCCCGCGATCACGGCCGTGGCGATGCGCGAGACGAGCGAGCGATGATAGATCTCCTCGCGTCGATGGATGTTGGAGATATGCAGCTCGATGATCGGCCCGGGAAACATCTTGAGCGCGTCGAGGATCGGGATCGAGGTGAAGGTCAGCCCCGCCGGGTTGATGACGATGGCGGCAGCGGGCTCATCGATGGCCTCATGAATCCACTCGACCAACTGGCCTTCGTAGCCGGACTGGCGGAACACCAACGGCCGGGTGCCGGCGGCCTGCCGGCACAGAGATTCGACCTCCGCCAGCGTGGTATGGCCATAGATCTCCGGTTCGCGCTTGCCGAGCCGGTTGAGGTTCGGGCCGTTGAGAACGTGAATGGGGCTGGGCATGGCATTACCTCTTATCGTTATTCAGCCCTGGTAGCCGAACTGTCGCGGTAGCCAGAGGACGAGATCGGGAAAGAGCGTGATGACCGCCAGCGACACGAAGAGCGCGGCGATGAACGGGACGAGATCGCGGAACAGGCTGCGCAATGGGGCGCGGGTAATGCTCTGCATGATGAAGATCAGTAGCCCGTAAGGCGGCGTCACCAGCCCGATCATGATGTTCACCACCGCGATGACGCCGAAATGCACCAGGTCGACGCCCAGGGCATTCGCCGTGGGGATGAACACCGGCACGATGATCAGGATGATGGCCGTGCCTTCCAGCAGACAGCCCAGCAGAAGCAGCACGAGATTGACGAGCAGCAGGAACTGCAACGCCGAAAGGTCGTAATCGGCCAGGAAGATGCGCAGTGCCTGTGGAATGTTCTCGGACGTCACCACGTAGTTGAACACCAGTGCCCCCGCGATCAGCATGCCGATGGCGACGGAGGAGCGGGCGCTGGCGACGAGAGAATCGTAAACCTGGCGCACACTGACGTTGCGGTAAAGCAGGACCGAGATCAGGAAGGCGTAGGCCGCGGCGACGGCGGCTGCCTCGGTGGGTGTCATCGCTCCGCTGTAGATCCCGCCCAGCAGTACCACCGGTAGCATCAGCGCCGGGAACGCGCGAACGGTAATGCCCGGCAACTCCCGTACTGGCGTGGGCTCCTCCACCGGAAACCGCCGGCGCCGCGCCGTGACCATCACCACGATCATCAGCATGGCGCCCATCAACAAGCCGGGAATGATGCCGCCGAGAAACAGGTAGCCGATGGAGGCGTTGGACACCAGGGCATAGAGCACCATCGGAATCGAGGGGGGAATGATCGGCCCGATGACCGCTGCGCTCGCCGTCAGGGCAGCGGCGAAGCTGCGGGTGTAGCGTCCGTCCTGGATCATCATGTTGGCGATGATCCGGCCCGAGCCTGCCGCATCGGCGAAGGCCGACCCGGACATGCCGGAGAAGATGATCGACTGCGCGATGTTGACGTAGGCCAGGCCGCCACGAAAGCGTCCGACCAGGGCATTACAGAAATGCAGCAGGCGATTGGTCATGGTGCCGATGTTCATCAATTCCGCGGCGAGGATGAACAGAGGCACCGCGAGAATGACGTAGCCGGTGAACATGCTGTTCAGCAACCGCTCGGCCACCAGCCCCATGTCCATTCCGTTCATGAGGAGGTAGACGATGGAGCCCGAAATCATCGACAGCCCGATGGGCAGCCCCAACAGCGCCAGGGCGATGATTGCCAGAAGCGTGAGCGTAAAGGGATCCATCCTTAACCTCGCTGTGTTTCGTCGTCGGCGTCGCGTTTGGCCATCGGGTCGTGCCCCAGTGCGGCGCGAGTGCCAATCCAGCCGTAGCGGATGATGATGGCCACGGCGAAGACCACGTAGATCGAGTACAGCCAGTCGTAGCGGATACGCAGATACGACGTGCGCTGTACCTTCATGAAGGTCACGTAGTCGTAGACCGCGGGCAGGGAAACCAGGAAAAGGCCGACGACGCCAAGGGAGAAAAGCACCGTCATCATACGGCGAATGGGAGGCGGAACATTGCTGTAGAAGATGTCGAAGCGGATCTCGTCACGCTCGCGGAGCAGAAAGGCCGCACCGAACAGCACCAGCCAGACCCACATCACGGTGCTCAGTTCCGAGGCCCAGCCCGCCGGCCAGTTAAGAACGTAGCGGAACAGCACCGTGATCAGGAACGAAGCGAACATGACGGCAAGCATGGCGGCCGCAACGGCCTCGGCGCCATGGCGCAGCCATGCCGCCCACCGGAGAATCCTTTGGCGCATCTGCGTACCTCCAGGGTGGAGTGGGATCGACCGCGACGCGGCCGATCCATCAGCCATCAAAGGTTGTTGATGCGCTCGAGCATGCCTTCCGGCCATGCGTCGGAGATCGAGGATTCCAGGTACCGCTGCTGCGCGTACTCGCGGAAGGCATCGATATCCGGCGTGTAGACATCGAGTCCTTGTTCGCGGAAAAAGTCAGCCAGTTCCTGCTCTTTGCGCTGATGTTCCGCCGTGCTCCAGGCAATCGCCTCGTCAGCAGCGGCCTGGAAGGCTTGCTGCTGCTCCGGCGTCATGTCGTTCCAGACGCTGGAGGAAACCATCAGCAGGTCGAACGCCACGAGATGCGACGTCAGCGCGATCTGATCCATCACTTCGTAGAAACGCATGTTCTGGACGTTCGGCAGGGGATTGTCCTGACCGTCGATGGCGCCGGTCTGCAGGCCTGTATAGACCTCGGCATAAGCCATGGCGGTCGGATTCGCGCCGAGCGCCTCGCCCAAGAACTGCCACGACTCACCCGGCGGCATGCGTAGCCGCACGCCGGACATATCCTCGGGAGTTTCGATCCGCTCATCGTCCACCAGCCCTACATGGCGGGTGCCGAAGAAGGTCGGGCCCAGGATGTGAACACCCAACTGCTCCTCGGCCATGGCCTTCATTTCTTCCCCGGCTTCACTGTCGAAGAACGTCAGCAGGTGCTCGGCATCACGGAAGAGGTAGGCGGAGGTCAGAATGGACCAGGCCGGGATCTGGTTGGCGACGTCCTGCGGCGCGACGTTGCTCATTTCCAGGTTGCCACGCTGGAGCGCGACCAATTCCGAGCCCTGGCTGAAGAGCGTGCCGCCATAATGCAGTTCCATATCGAAGTCATCGGCGATGGCTTCTTCGAAGCGCTGCATCATCTCGGCCCGGATGTCCTGCTCGGAGAACACCGCCGAGAAACGCAGCGTGGGGTTGTCTTGCGCGACGGTCACGGCTGATGTGGTCGCTGCGAACATCATGACACCGGCGGCAAGAAAGCCGCGGCATTGGGCGGGAATGGGCATGGAGTGCCTCCTTTTTATCTTGTCGTTGTGATGCGCCCGCGGCGAGATGCCT
Source organism: Billgrantia sp. C5P2 (assembly GCF_051062895.2). Taxonomy (NCBI): domain Bacteria; kingdom Pseudomonadati; phylum Pseudomonadota; class Gammaproteobacteria; order Oceanospirillales; family Halomonadaceae; genus Billgrantia; species Billgrantia sp. C5P2. Next base: position 4,349,869 of record NZ_CM128542.1, on the reverse strand, counting down.
TGCACCCACGCTGGACAGCTCCATGCTACATCACGCATTTCGGTGATCAACTGCTTTTAGCGATTTCTTACGATATTTTTGATAATGTCATTTGAATTGAGTTTTTCTCTTGCTGGCTTCACGGGCGAGGAACAAAATGGTCAGTACCAACAAGGGAGGTGGGTCTTGCTGCCTGTACCACAGGAAACGGCGGGTGAAAGCGCTTACCGGTCCATCCGCAGCGACATCATTGGCGGTCGTCTGGCGCCGTGCTCCCGGCTACGCCTGGAAGCGTTGAAGGAGCGCTACTCGGCCAGCGTCAGCACCCTGCGCGAGTCCCTCTATCGGCTATCCGCCGAAGGCCTGGTTCGTTCCGAAGGCCAGCGCGGCTTCGAGGTCGCCGCCGTCACCCAGGAGGAGTTTCAGCAACTCGCCGATCTGCGCGAACTGCTGGAGTGCCACGCCCTGCGCGAGGCATTCCACAAGGGTGACCTGGAGTGGGAAGGGCGGGTGGTCGGCGCGTACCACAAGCTCGAGTCCATGGAACGCCTGATGATGGCGGGCGATACCAGCCGCAGCGGCGAATGGAAGCGCTATGACCGTGAATTCCACCATACCCTGATTTCCGCGTGCGGCTCGGCGGAGCTGCTCCAGATTTATGGCGCTATCTTCGACCGCTACCAGCGTTACCAGATCGTTGCCGTCATCTTTCGTGGCAAACCCGCGGCTCAGGAACACCGCATGCTGTTGGATGCAGCCCTGGCACGCGACGCCGAGCGTGCCGCCGGTATATTGCACCAGCATATCGCAGCCTGCGTGGCACATACGGTGGAGACCGGTCAGCTCTCCTCCGCCGCTTCGGACCCAACGCCCTCAATTCACGGAAGGCTGAACAAGTCAGAGGCGCTGGCCTCGGTGGGCGAGACGGCCTGGCGCTGCATACGCGCCGACATCATCGCCGGCAAGCTGCCCCCGGGGAAGAAGCTGAAATTGAGCAACCTGCAGGAGGATTACGACACCAGCGTGACCACACTGCGCGAAGCTCTCAACCGGCTGACCTCGGAAGGATTCGTCGTCGCCGAGGGTCAGCGTGGCTTCGAAGTCGCGCCGATATCGGCCGAGAATGCTCGCGAGCTGGCCGAATTGCGGCTTCTGGTGGAGGGGCGGGCGCTGGAGGACTCCTTTGCGCATGGGGACATCGACTGGGAAGCGAGAGTCGTAGCGGCCTACCACAAGCTCGCCACCATGGAGGCGGAGATGGCGAGCGGCAATCTACAGGTCGCCGAACTCTGGAAGCGGTATGACTGGCAGTTTCACCAAGCGCTGACCTCGGCCTGCGGCTCCCAGGTACTGATGCACCTGCACAACGCGGTCTTCGACAAGTACCTGCGCTATCAGCTCATTGCCCTCTCCTACCGGGGCCGCATCGCCGCCGACGAGCACCGAGCGCTTTACGACTGCGCCCTGCGGCGAGATGCCGAGGGTGCGCAGGAAATCCTGCAGCGCCACCTGCGGGGCGGAACGGAGCACGCCCTGGCGACGGGGACCATCGCCGCCTGACGACTCTGTATCTGGAGTGACACGAGGAGCCAGATGCCTAGTGCCGTACTTGGTTTCGGGCAAGTGCCTGATGTCGGACTCTCCCTTCAAGAGCCGGACCCAGGTGGCCTCTACACCTACGGCCAAAGGAGAAACCAGCCCCAAGCCAGCCACCACAACTCACGCATACTCGATTCCTCGTTTGCCATTCGTGATGCCTGTAAGGCTCATACTCTGGTGAGAAAGTAGAGGAGCAATTCAGGCGAGCCCAAACGTTTTTCTGAGGCCTTTCTCGACCGGGCCAGCGGGCATGAAGCGGCGTAATTTCCTCAGAAGAGAAGCCTCGCCTTTCGGCGTGTGCCGCATCTTCCATGCACCCAACGCGGCATCGACAATCGTGGTGGCGACCCCATCGGGCTCAGGCGCTTTTTGGACATTGTTTTGGATGGCTTGGGAAACGACGCCTAGCTCCTTGCTGTAGTCAGGGATTCTGGAAGCTGTCTGGGGCGCATTGAGATCCAGGTTGGTCTTGGTGAAGGAGGGTTCGACAAGTGCCACGCGAATGCCGAATTGACGCACCTCGTGATCCAGGGTCTCGGATAGCCCTTCGACGGCATGCTTGGATGCCGAATAGAGTCCCATGTATGGCGCAGGCAGAAAGCCCAACACCGAGCTGACGTTGACGATGCGACCAGCACGCTGCTCGCGCATGTGCGGCAGCACCGCCCTGGTCGTGCGCAAGAGGCCGAAGAGGTTGGTGTCGAACAGCGTCTGGGCTTCGCCAATCGACGTCTCCTCCGTTGCGCCGAGCAGGGTCACGCCAGCGCTGTTGACGAGCACGTCGATGCGTTTTGCCTGAGCGATGACGGTCTGGATTCCATGTTGAACTGACGCTTCGTCACGGATATCCATCTCGACCAGCTCGACTCCCGGTATTGGCTGTGCCTTTGCCGTGTTGCGTGCGGTGCCAAACACCCGGCAGCCCTGCTCGACGAACTTCACCGCGGCGGCACGTCCGATGCCCGATGACACGCCGGTAACGACGACAACTTTGGAATTTGACATGGCAGTTTCTCTCTATTTAGGGGGAGTGGGGTGATGGCGACCAGCTTTGCGATGGGGCCGGCTTGATCCTGAACCAGATGGCGTACATCGCCGGCAGGAACACCAGGGTCAGCACCGTCCCGGCGAAGGTGCCGCCGATCAAGGTGTAGGCCAGCGTTCCCCAGAACACCGACTGGGTGAGCGGGATGAAGGCCAGGATGGCGGCGAGCGCGGTCAGGATGACCGGGCGGGCGCGCTGCACGGTGGCCTCGACCACGGCGTCGAAGGGTGCGAGTCCTGCCTTCTTGTTGTCGTGAATCTGGCCGATCAGGATGAGGGTGTTGCGCATCAGGATGCCGGCCAGCGCAATCAGGCCAACGAGGGCGTTGATGCCGAACGGCTGCTGGAACACCAGCAGGGTGGGCACGACCCCGATGAGGCCCAGCGGCGCGGTGGCGAAGACCATCGTCATGGCGGAGATCGAGCGGACCTGGAAGATGATCGTGATCAGCGTCAGGGCGATCATGATGGGGAAGATCGGCGCCATGGCGCGATTCGCCTTGCCGGATTCCTCGATGGAACCGCCTTGCTCGATCCGGTAGCCGGTCGGCAGTTCGGCGATGATCGGCTGCAGTTCCTTCCACACGGCGGTGGACACGTCCGGCGGCTGCAGGCCCTCGGCGATGTCGCCGCGCACGGTGATCGTCGGCATGCGATCGCGGCGGCGCAGGATCGGGTCTTCCATGTGGACGTCCACCGTCCCGATCTGCGACAGCGGAATCCGCTGACCGGTCGCGCCAACCAGGGTGAAATCGTCGATCTTGCTCGGATCGAGCCGCGAGTCTCCGGCAGAGCGGGCTACGACCTCCACCGACCGGATGTCTTCGCGCACCTCGGTAATGGGGACGCCGTTCAACAGGAATTGCAGCTGTTGGGCCACGTCGCTCGAGGTCAGGCCGAGGCTCTGCAGCCGGTCCTGATCGAGCGAGAAACGCAGCGTGGGCACGCGCTCGCCCCAGTCGGTATTGACCGTCCTCATCTGGGGAGAGGCCTGCATCACGGCACGCACCTCTCCCGCGATGTCGCGCAGCGTGTTGGGGGCGGGCCCCATCACGCGGAAGGCCACGGGGAACGGCGAGGGGGGGCCGAACACCAACTGGGTCACCCGTACGCGCGCCTCCGGCGCCAGGCCGTTGGCCACCGCCTGTCGCAGCCTGAGCTTGAGTGCCTCACGCGCCGCCTGGTCGTCCGTCAGGACGACGATCTTGGCGAACGAGGGATCGGGCAGCTCCGGCGCCATGGCGAGGTAGAAGCGCGGCGCCCCCTGGCCGACGTAGGCGGTCACGATCGTCGCTTCCGGCTGCTCGGCCAGCCAGGCCTCGACCTTGGCGGTCACCGCACTCGTCTGCTCGATCGCGGTGCCATACGGCATCTGCACTTCGACCAGCACCTCGGGCCGATCGGAAGTCGGAAAGAACTGCTTGTTGACCACGCCCATGCCCAGGACCGCGACGACGAAGGCACCGATCACGCCCGCCGCAACCAGCCATTTGCGCCGGATCACCGAACCCAGCAACCGGCGGAAGCTGTTGTAGCGTGGCGTATCGTAGATCGCCCCGTGCCCGCCCTCACGTTTCTCGAAGTTCGGGAGCAGCTTCACCCCCAGGTAGGGCGTGAACACGACGGCCACGATCCACGACGCGATCAACGCCATGCCGACGATCCAGAACATATTGCCGGCGTACTCGCCGGCGGTGGACCTGGCGAAGCCGTTCGGCATGAAGCCGATCGCCGTCACCAAGGTCCCGGAGAGCATGGGAGCGGCGGTATGGCTCCAGGCATAGGCCGCAGCGCGGGTGCGGTCGTAGCCTTCCTCCATCTTCACCACCATCATCTCGATGGCGATGATCGCATCGTCGACCAAAAGCCCCAGCGCCAGGATCAGCGAGCCCAGCGTGATCCGGTCGAAGTCCTTGCCGGTGGCCGCCATGACGATGAAGACCGCGGCCAGGGTCAGGGGCACCGCTGCCGAGACCACGATGCCGGCGCGCCAGCCCATGCTGAGGAAGCCCACCAGCATCACCACGCCGAGGGCGGCGAAGAACTTGAGCATGAACTCATCGACGGCCGAACTGATATTGACCGACTGGTCCGTGACCTTGGACAGGCTCATGCCCAGCGGCATCTCGGCGTTGATCGCCGCTGCCTCCGCCTCCAGTGCCTCGCCGAGCTCGAGGCCGTTCCACCCCTCGCGCATGACTACGCCGAGCAGCAAGGTCGGTTCGCCGTCGTTGCGGATGAGGAAGGTGGCTGGATCCTCGTAGCCCCGCTTCACCTCGGCGATGTCGCCGAGCTTCAGCGTACGGCCTTGCGCGGTGACCGGGGTATTGCGGATCGCTTCGAGGTCATCGATCGCCCCGTCCAGCCGGATGAAGACCTGCGGACCGTGGGCTTCGATCGAGCCGGCGGGCGTCATCACGTTGCGCCCGTTCAGTGCCGCGAAGAGGGCTTGAGGGGAGACGCCCAGGGTCGCGAGGCGGTCATGGGAGAATTCGACGAAGATCCGTTCGGCCTGCTCGCCGATGATGTTCACCTTCTTGACGCCCGGCACGTGAAGCAGGCGCTGGCGCAGGCTCTCTGCCTCACGGATGAGATGTCGATGAGGCTCGCCCGTGGCCTTAAACGCGTAGAGCGCAAAGGTCACATCGGCGTATTCGTCGTTCACCATCGGGCCGATGACGCCACGCGGCAGGTTGCCGGTCTCGTCGCCGAGTTTCTTGCGCGCCTGGTAGAACTGCTCGGGGACCTCGGCAGGCGGCGTGCTGTCGAGCAGGTACACCGTGGTGAAGGCCAGGCCCGGTCGCGTAAAGGTCTCGGTCCGGTCATACCAGCGCAGTTCCTGCATGCGCTTTTCCAGGGGCTCGGCGACCAGTTCCTCCATCTCCTGGGCCGTGGCCCCGGGCCAGGCCGTGACCACGGTCATCTGCTTGATGGTAAAGGCGGGGTCCTCTGCCCGGCCCAGCGTCAGGAAGGCCACGATGCCGGCGATGAAGATCGCCACCATAAGAAACAGGGTGACCGAGCGCTCGCGTACCGCGAGGGCGGAGAGATTGAAGCCGCTCATCGCTGCTCTCCGCCGTTAACGGCCAAGCCTGGTGTAACCTCGCTCTCGGCGAATCGCACCTGCTCGCCCTCGTGCAGCAGATGCGCGCCGAGCGCCACGACGCGATCGCCCGCTTCGAGGTCGCCGACGATCGACGCCGTTTCATCGCTGAGGCCGGCCACCTGTACGGCCTGCCAAGTGACCCGGGGCGTTTCTCCTTCGACCAGCCATACGCCGGGCCCCTTGCCCGGATCGAAGATGGCGCCGATCGGTACCTGCAGTGCCGAGTCGGACCGACGGTCAGAAATATGAATGGAAACGGTCGAGCCCAGTGGTGCATCCGCCAGTCCATCCGCCAGCACGTAGCGGGCCTCGAAGGTCCGGGTCTGAGAGTTGGCGGCATCCGACAACTGGCGAAGCGTCGCAGCACCCGTGAGTCCATTGCCATACAAGGTCGCACGGCCGGTGGAGCCGAGCGTCGGGCGCAGGGTCTCGGGCAACGCGACGACCGCCTCGCGGTGTCCGGCATGCGCCACACGTACGACCACCTGGCCGGCCGCGACGACCTGGCCCGGCTCCGCCAGGGTTTCCACCACCACGCCGTCCGCGTCGGCGAGCAGGACCGCATAGTTCGCTTCGTTGCGAGCAACATTGGCCCGGGCCTCGGCTGCATTGAGTTCCGCCCGTGCCGACTCGGCGGCCGCCCTGGCGTTGTCGTAGGCCGATGCCGACACCGCGCCCCGGGTAACGAGTGCGCGGTAGCGCGCCTCGTCATCCGCGGTCTGGCGTGCACGCGCCCTGGCGGCGGCCACGGCCTCCTCAAAGGCGCGCGTGGCGAGCTGCAGATCCGTGGGATCGATGCGCATGAGTGGCTGGCCGCGTTCGACGGTCTGCCCGGTATCGACCAGGCGCTCGAGGATCTTGCCGGGTACGCGGAAGCCGAGGTCGCTTTGCACTCGCGCCGCAATGACGCCGGTGAACGAACGCTCCGCCTGGGCGGAAGGCGCCACCTCCGCTACCCGCACCAGGGGACTCACCGTCCGCGGATCGATTGAAGAGGTGGCATCGCTGCACGCTGCCAAGGCAAGCGGCAGCAGAGCGATGACGGTAAGGAATGGGACATCACGGCGCTTGAGCATGGAGATCTCCGGGAAGACGGATATCTCACAGCTTATGACGAGTGACTAGATTTGTAAATAGTCACTCTCTGGGTTCGCTAGGGCACTAGGGAGCCAGGCTGCGCAGCACCAGGTTCGACAGCTGCACCGGCGCCTCCTCGACGAGATCGAGGTTGTACTGGAGCAGGAGCGGATTCGCGTAGGGTTGAATGACCAGAAAGATCGCTTTCACCGTCTCGTCCAGCGGCGTCTTGCGCTCGAATTCGCCGCTCTCGCGCCCCTCGCGGACGATCTCCAACAGGATCTGTTCGATGCGCTCACCGTAGGCGCGGGCAGATGGCCAGCCCTCGCCGGCCGAGTGCGCGGCAATGTCGTACAGCTTGCGATCATTGAAGAACAGGCTCACACCAGTCGATACCAAGCTTTTGAACATTCTGCGGAATTTCTCCGTTGCCGTGGGCGCGTCGGCCACGGCCTCTTCGACCGCGACGATGATGGCGCTCAAGGTCTTGGCGCAGATGGCCTCGCCGATGGCCTGCTTGGAATCGAAGAACTTGTAGATGTAAGCCTTGGAAAAACCAATTGATTTGGCCAGGTCGGAGACCGCGGTCTTGTCGTAACCGTAGTGGCTGAAGTGCTCTTCGGCGGCCTCCACGATCTGCTCGCGAACATTGTGATCGGCAGGGCCGCGCGATTGGGGGGCGGAAGACGCGTTTTCACTCATGAGACACCACACCTCGATATTTTGGGTTTGACAACTTGTGACTATATTGGACTATAGTCACTTCGACAAATTCCACCCTCTGGAGACTCCCATGCTTGCCCGCCCCCGCTCTCTCGCCCTTCTGCTGAGTGTCAGCGTCTTGACGGGCTGCGCAGTCGGCCCGGACTACCGGCCGCCCGAAACTGCCCTGTCGGCTCGCTTCATCGGGCAGGAGAGCGTCGAGCAGCGGGAAGTCCAGAGCCAGGCGGACCTCCAGGCCTGGTGGGCCGCCTTCGACGATCCCTTGCTGGCGCGCTTCGTCAGCCTCGCCCTCGAGCAGAACCTGGACATTGCGCAAGCGGCGGCCCGTGTCGCCCAATCGCGTGCCTCGCTGCGCCAGGCCGATGCCGCACTGCTGCCATCGGCCAACGTGAACGCTCACGGTGCGGAAGTATACCAGTCGATCGAGACCCCGCTGGGGCGGGTGCTGTCTGCCACGCCCGATTTCGATCGCAGCGGCAGTGCCTACGAGGCCAACCTCGAGGTGGGCTGGGAGGTCGATATGTTTGGCGGCCTGCGGCGAGGACGGGAAGCCGCGCGCGCGGAGTACGCGGCATCCGAAGCTGGCGCTGTCGCGACACGGCTGGCCGTGGCCGCACACACGGCGGATGTCTACGTCACGATCCGAGGCCTGCAGGAGCGCCTCGCAATCGTCAGGCAACAGGCCGAGACCCGTCGCCAACTGCTCGACACGATCAGGTTCCAGTACGAGCAGGGGATCGCGGCCGAGCTGCAGATGCACCAGGCCGAGGGGTCGCTCGCTCAAGTCGAGGCGCAGATTCCCGTCCTGGAAACGGGTCTCGACGCGGCGATGAACGCGCTGGACGTGCTGCTTGGCGCGCAGCCTGGGACCTACCGCGCCGACTTGAGCCCGGCGGAGCCGGTTCCGGTCGCACCGGGGCTGGCCGAGACCGGCACCCCGGCCGAGATGATTCGGCGCCGGCCGGACCTCATCGTGGCCGAGCGGCGCCTCGCAGCCGCCAATGCGCGTATCGGCGTGGCGATGTCGGAGTACTATCCCAAGCTCTCGCTCGGTGCCCTGCTTGGCAGCGCCACTACGATCTCGAGCGGCAACCTCTTCTCTGGCGATGCCAGCCAGGCCCAGGGTGTCCTTGGGCTGCGCTGGCGTCTGTTCGACTTCGGCCGCGTCGAGGCGCAGATCGCCGCTGCGCGTGGCCAGGAGGCCGAAGCGCTCGCGGCCTACCGGCTGGCCGTGCTGCGGGCGGCCGAGGAAGTGGAGAACGCCTTTTCCGCCCTCGTCCAACGCGAGGCCCAGGTCGACATCTTGGCGCAGGGGGAAGCGTCGCTCGCCAGTGCCCGCGAGAACTCGCTTGCCGCCTACGAAGGCGGCATCGTCAGCCTGATCGAGGTACTCAATGCCGACGGCAGCCTGCTGCAGGTGCGCGACGCCAAGGCCCAGGCGCAAACCGAAGCGGCGCGCGCCGCCATTGCCTCCTTCCGGGCCTTGGGAGGCGGCTGGGAGGCGCGACCTGCCAGCAGCAACCGCCTCTACAGCGATCTCTCCATCACCGTCGACGGGGATGCGAAATGACCACAACCGACGCGATGAATTCCGAAGAAACGCTGGCTCGCTGGCAGGCCGAGGAAGCGGCCGTGCGTGCCCATCTTCAGACCGTTCCCGGTGTGGCGTCGCCTGATCAGGTCGCCGGCCGAAGTGGATTGCAGATATTCGAAGCGATCCTTGCCGGCGAGCTGCCGCTCCCCCCGATGGTCGTCACACTCGGCTGCGTCCCGGTGTGCATCGAGCCTGGACGTGCGGTATTCCAGGGACGGCCGGGCTCCAGATACTACAACCCGATGGGTACGGTGCACGGCGGCTGGTTTGCGACCATGCTCGACACGGCGATGGGATGCGCCGTGCATTCGACACTGCCGCCTGGCAAGACGTACACGACCCTGGAGCTGAAGTTCAATATCGTCCGGGCCCTCACCGAGGCGATACCGCTGGTTCGCGCGGAAGGTCGGCTGGTTCACGGTGGTCGCCGAATGGCGGTGGCGGAAGGCCAGCTCTACGGACCGGACGGCAAGCTCTACGCCCTTGCGAGTACGACCTGCCTGGTCCTGGACCAGGCTTCGTGAGGGTGCACATGCATCGCGATGTCTTTCCGCAGTGTGACGTTCCATTCTTGGCTATTACGGCACATCGCTACCCCGTGGGCAGCAGGCCAGCGGAATTCATCAGCCAGATAGCCAGGCTCAGGGTCACGAAAGCCGCCAGGGTAGCCACCATCAGCGCGGCGGCGCTGACACCGGCCATACCGTAGCGATGACCGAGCAGCGGATAGATGCTGACCATCGGCGCACAGGCGAACAGCAGGGCACCGGCCAGCAGGACCGGATCCGCCGACGGCATCAGCAGGAACAGGCCAAGCACCGCCAGGGGATGCAGGATCAGCTTGCCGGTGACGATCTGGCCGACGTCGTTGACCATGCCGCGTACCTGGAGCCCGAACAGGGTGCCGCCGATGACGAACAGTGCCGCAGGGCCGGCGGCGCTGGCCAGCATGTCGATGACCTGGGCCAGGGGGCCCGGCAGGGAAGTGTCCGTCACGGCCAATGCCAGGCCTGCCGCCAGGCCGATCAGGATGGGATTGCGCACCAGCCGCACCAGGGTCTTGCGGGCCACCGTGACGATACCGGCGCCGCTCTGGCGACCTGCCTCGGCCAGGATCAGGGCGGCCGGAATGATCAGCAGGTTCTCGATCACCATGTTCAGGGCCATGAGGATGGCCGCCGGCGAGCTGCCGAGCACCATGGCGGCAACCGGGTAGCCGATGAAGCCGCTGTTGGAGGCGGACATGCCCAGCGCGTGCATGGCGCCCTCGCTGAGCGATTTGCGCTGCAGGCCCAGCGTCAGCAGCAGGGCAAACGCGAATACCGCCACCGAGCCCAGGCCATAGGCCAGCAGGTAGGGCGTATGAAGCACCTGGTCGAGAGGGTTCTGTGTCAGGGCACGTATGATCAGGGCCGGCAGGGCGAAGTAGAGCACGAAGGTGGCCACGCCTTGAAGTTGTTCCCGGTTCACCAGCCGTGTGCCCATGGCCAGGTAGCCGGCACCGATCAGCAAGAAGATCGGCGTGGTAATGGCGAGTATTTCGAGCATGCGGGCCTCCGTGCCAAGGCAACCACGACCTGGCCGGGAACTATCCCGGCCAGCCGCTTTTAGAAAGAGGAAGAAATCAGGTAAAGAGGCGCGAGGAGGGCGTGGCCTGGGAGAGTTCCTCGGCGGCGGTCACCAGGGCGGGGCCAAGTTCCTTCACGCGCTGCTCGTCGAGCCGCACGCTGGGGCCGGCGATGCTCAGCACCCCTTGGGGATGGCGATCCAGGGGATGACGCACCAAGGCGGCCATGGCGGCGGTACCGGGCCCCATGCTGTCGTGAGTCCAGCTGTAGCCGCGCTGCCGTGTCTGCTGCAAGTGCTCGAGCAGGGCTTCCTTGCTGCGTGGGGCGTTGGGTCCCAGCGGGTGGTCGGTCTCCATGCCCTGGGTGTCGACCAGCGCCAGGGCCTCCTCGTCGCTCAGGGCCGCCAGCCAGGCGTGACCGCTGGCGGTGCAGAACAACGGCGCCTCCTTGCCCATGTCGGGGTCGTAGCGCAGGCCGCTGCGCGCACCCTGGGCCTTGGCGATCCAGGTCAGTCGGCTGCCCTCGATCACCGAGAGGCGCACCAGCTCACCGCTCTGTTCGGCCAGTCGATCGAGCACCGGTTGGACGATGTCGCTGGCGCCGGTACTGGAGAGATAGCGCAAGCTCAGTGCCACCAACCGGGTAGTGAGCTGATAGCGCTGGCTGGCCGGGTCCTGACGCACATGGCCCAGACGGATCAGCTCGTGGCAGATACGGTGAGCCGCGCTCTTGGGAATGCCCAGGCGTTCCGCGACGATCAACAGCGGCAGGCCGTCGGCATCTTCGGAAAGGGCTTCAAGCACCCCGAGGGTGCGTTCGATCAGACTGCCCGCCATGTGGATGTCTCGCTGGCTAAATAAGGCATTCTAGAATGGTGTTCAAGAAAAGTCATGCCTCCGCTCGTCTCATCAACTGACAGTGGCGCGTATATCGCGTGCCTTCTGCTGGAGTAGCGGCAGGTACTCCTTCATCAGGGTATCCAGATCCACCCGGGCGGCATTGGTGCTGATGTTGATGGCGCCGAGCAGCTTGCCGTTGGCATCGAAGGCCGGCACGGCAAGCGAGCGAAGCCCCGAGTCCAGCTCCTGGTCGGCGATGGCGTAGCCCTGCTGGCGCACCTTGAGGATGCACTTCTTGAGCGCGGCCTTGTCGGTCACTGTCTTGTCGGTGTAGCGCGTAAGCGTGACCCGTTCCAGGAAGGCATCCAGTTCGGCATCGGGAAGCTGGGCCAGCAGCGCCCGCCCCATAGAGGTATGGGCGGCAGGCAGCCGGGTGCCGACGGAGAGGGTAATCGCCATCAGCCGGTGGCGGGCCGAGGAGCGCGCCACGTAGGTGACCTCGTCGCCATCGAGCACGCCCAGGGAAGAGGATTCGCCGCTCTCGGCGGTGATGTCCTCCAGCACCTGCTGGATCACGCTACGATAGTTGTTGGCGGAGAGAAACGCGTAGCCGAGCTGCAGCACCCGCGGGGCCAGCTCGAAGTTTCGGCCTTGCTTGCGCACATAGCCAAGGGCATGCAGGGTGAGCAGGAAGCGCCGGGCGCGGGCACGGTTCATGCCGGTACGGCTGGCGACTTCGCTCAGCGTCATGCGCGAGTGCGTCTCGTCGAAGGCCAGGATGACCTCCAGGCCGCTGGCCAGGGCGGTGACGAAGTCCCGGTCGTCCGGGCTGAGTACCTCTTCCTCGGGTGCCATTTCTGTTCCGTTGTCGTCTTGGATGAGTTGCTCCATCGGAGCCCTTCAATCTAGCATAGTGTTCGTTTTGCGAACATATGTACGACTATGGGCTAAGCTTGAGCCTTAAGTCTGAGCATGAGCCAATCCTTTCTGCGGAGAGCATGATATGCCTGACGCCCTGCTTCGGCACCCTTTCATGAGCCAAACGGCATTGGCACAGTGTCATGACCAGGCCATGGTCCAGGCCATGCTCGCTTTCGAGCTGGCGCTGGCCGAGGTGCAGGAGGAGCATGGCGCCGTGCCCGTCGGGGCGAGCGAGGAAATGCGCCAGGTGCTCTCGGAGCACGCCTTCGATGATGCCGCCATCGCTGCCGGTATCGCCAGTGGCGGCAACGCGGCGATTCCCTTCGTCAAGCAGGCCCGCGCCGCGCTGCCGGACGAACTCAAGCGCTACTGGCACATGGGTGCGACCAGCCAGGACGTGATTGACTCGGCGCTGATGCTGCTGCTCAAGCCGCGGCTGGCTGCGCTGGACGCCTTGCTGGTGCGTTGTCGCGTCGCCGCGGTCGAGCTGATGAAGACCCATGAGCGCACTGTCATGGTGGGGCGCACCCTGATGCAGCAGGCGCTGCCGATCACCTTCGGCGTCAGGGTGGCGCACTGGGCCATCGGCCTGGAGCAGGCGCGCCGCCGCCTGGCGCAGGTCGAGCTGCCGGTGCAGTTCGGTGGCGCCGTGGGGGTGCACTCTGGTTTGGACGAGCCGGGCCTCGATTTCATGGACGCCCTGGCGCAACGCCTCGGTCTGAGTGCACCGGTGCTCCCTTGGCACACTGACCGCCAGCCGATCCATGCCCTGGGAACGGCACTGGATGCGGCAGCAGGGGCGGCCGAAAAACTGGCCCTCGATATCTCGCTGCTGACCCAGACCGAAGTAGGGGAAGTCGCCGAGCCCTCCGCCCCGGGCATGGGTGAGTCCTCCTCCATGCCGCACAAGCGCAACCCGGTACGCTGTGCCATGATCCGCGGTGCGGCGCGGCAGGTACATGGTTACACCACGGTGCTGCTCAATGCTGCCGCCCAGCCGCTGGAGCGCGGGCTGGGCGAGTGGCACGCCGAGTGGTCGCCGCTGGTCGACAGCGCCCTGCTGCTGGAGGGTGCGCTGGAGCAGGCCGCCACGCTGCTCGAGGGGCTCGAGGTGAATCCCGAGGCGATGCGCCGCAACCTGGCGGCTACCGGCGGCGGCATCATGGCCGAGCCGGTGTCGCGCCTGCTGGCGCCGGTGCTGGGCCAGGACGCCGCCAAGCGCATCAGCGCCGAGGCTGCCGAAACGGCACGCCTCCAGGGCATGCCCTATGCCGAGGCGCTTGAAGCGCATGCCGAGGTGAAAGCCGAAATCGGGGACAAGCTTGAGGTCGAGGCGCTGCGTCAGGCGACGGATCCTGCCTTATACCTTGGTAGCAGCCAAGCCCAGGTGCAGCGCGCCATTGCCTGGCTTCAGCGGGAATGATTCGCTGAAAAATCACGGTATTGCATGTCCCAAGCAAGGGGAGGCCTGGCCTCCCCTTGTGCTTTTTCAGATACGGCGAATTTGACGGCACCTTGGCTTGGCGGTAACTTGTTCGCATCACAAAACAAAGTTCGCTATTCGAACTTATTTGAGAATACCCGCCAGGAGGACGACCATGGCCGAGTTCCTCAGCCTGCATGACGCGGTGGCACGCTACGTCGAAGACGGCGCTACCGTGGCCATGGAGGGCTTCACCCACCTGATTCCCTTCGCCGCCGGTCACGAAGTGATCCGTCAGCGCAAGCGCGACCTCACCCTGATCCGCATGACGCCCGACCTGGTCTACGACCAGATGATCGGTGCCGGCTGCGCCAAGAAGGTGATCTTCTCCTGGGGCGGCAACCCCGGCGTGGGTTCGCTGCACCGCCTGCGCGATGCCGTGGAGAAGGGCTGGCCGCACAAGGTCGAGATCCTCGAGCACAGCCACGCCGCCATGGCCTGCGCCTTCGAGGCCGGCGCCGCCGGGCTGCCGCTGGCCGTGCTGCGTGGCTACGTGGGCAGCGAGCTGCCCAGCGTCAACGACCAGATCAAGTTCATCGAGTGCCCCTTCACCGGCGAGCGCCTGGCCGCGGTGCCCTCGGTGCGCCCCGACGTTTCCATCGTCCACGCACAGAAGGCCGACCGCGCCGGCAACGTGCTGGTCGAGGGCATCATCGGCGTGCAGAAGGAAGCCGTACTGGCGGCGAAGAAGAGCATCGTCACCGTCGAGGAGATCGTCGACGACCTGCGCGCCGAGCCGGGCTATCACCCCAACGCCTGCATCATTCCGGGCTGGGCGGTCAGCGCCATTGCCGTGGCCGAGAAGGGCTCGCTGCCCTCCTATGCCCACGGCTATTACCCGCGCAACAACGCCTTCTACAAAGAGTGGGACGCCATCGCTCGCGACCGTGACACCTTTACCCGGTGGATCGATGAGAACGTCATGAATGCAGGGGGGAACGCCTGATGAGCCTCGATTACACCTCAGCGGAAATGATGAGCGTCACCGCCGCTCGCGCGCTCGAAAACGGCATGACCTGCTTCGTCGGCATTGGCCTGCCCAGCGAGGCTGCCAACCTGGCGCGCCTGACCCACGCGCCAGAGGTGGTGCTGATCTACGAATCCGGCACCCTACAGACCAAGCCCGAGGTGCTGCCGCTCTCCATCGGCGATGGCGAGCTGTGCGAATCGGCGCTGACCACCGTCTCGGTGCCGGAGATGTTCCGCTACTGGCTGCAGGGCGGCAAGGTCAGCGTGGGCTTCCTCGGCACTGCCCAGATCGACCGCTTCGCCAACCTCAACACCACGCTGATCGGCGACTACCATGATCCCAAGGTGCGCCTGCCGGGCGGCGGCGGGGCGCCGGAGATCGCCACCAACGCCGGCGAGGTCTTCATCACCCTGAAGCACTCCAAGCGCGCCTTCGTAAAGGACGTCGACTTCATCACCACCCTGGGCTTCGGCCGCGACGGCAAGGGCCGCGACGGCGTGCCCAACATCGGCAAGGGGCCGACCCGGGTCATCACCGACCTGTGCGTGATGAAGCCCGACCCCGAGACCAAGGAGCTGGTGGTCGTATCGCTGCACCCGAACGTCTCCCGCGAGGACGTGATCGAGGCCACCGGCTGGGAGATCCGCTTCGCCGACACGCTCGAAACCACGCCCGAGCCCAGCGCCCACGAACTCGAGATCCTGCGCGAGTTGAAGGCGAGGACCGAGCGTAAGCACGCGGGCGCATAAATTCGCCTTGAAACGGGCTGCATTCGTCGCGTTTTAAGCGTGAATCACAGGAGATTCTATTTATGACTGACGTCTTTCTCTGCCATCCGCGGCGCACCGCCATCGGCCGCTTCGGCGGCACCCTGGCCAGCGTGCGCCCCGACGACTTCGCCGCCACCATCTTCAAGGCGGTGTTGAATGATGCGCCCGATCTCGACCTGGCCGCCATCGACGAGGTCTTCATGGGCTGTGCCAACCAGGCCGGCGAGGACAACCGCAACGTGGCGCGCATGTCGGCGCTGCTGGCGGGCCTGCCCACCTCGGTGCCCGGCACCACCATGAACCGCCTGTGCGGCTCCGGCATGGACGCGGTGGGCACCGCCTTCCGCGCCATCAAGGCCGGCGAGATGGAACTGGCCCTGGCCGGCGGCGTGGAATCCATGTCCCGCGCACCCTATGTGCTTGGCAAGGCCGACAGCGCCTTCTCCCGCGGCCAGAAGATCGAGGACACCACCATCGGCTGGCGCTTCGTCAATCCGCTGATGAAGAAGGCCCACGGCATCGACTCCATGCCGGAGACCGCCGAGAACGTCGCCGAGCAGTTCAATATCTCCCGCGAGGATCAGGACGCCTTCGCCCTGCGCTCGCAGCAGAAGGCCGCCGCCGCCCAGAAGGCGGGCCGCTTCGCCATCGAGATCACGCCGATCGAGATTCCCCGGCGCAAGCAGGAGCCGCTGGTGTTCGATACCGACGAGCATCCGCGTGAGACCACCCTGGAGAAGCTGGCCGGGCTGCCGACGCCGTTCCGTGAGGGCGGCAGCGTCACAGCGGGCAACGCCTCCGGCGTCAACGACGGCGCGGCCGCCATGCTGGTGGCAAGCCAGGCCGCGGTGGAGCAGCACGGCCTCAAGCCGATGGCCAGGATCATCGGCATGGCCACCGCCGGCGTCGAGCCGCGCATCATGGGCTACGGCCCGGTGCCGGCGGTGCGCAAGCTGCTCGAGCGCACCGGCGTGACGATGGACGAGATCGATATTTTCGAGTTCAACGAGGCCTTCGCCGCCCAGGCACTCGCCTGCACGCGAGACCTGGGGCTCGCCGATGACGACCCGCGGGTCAACCCCAACGGTGGGGCCATCGCCCTAGGCCACCCGCTGGGCATGTCCGGCGCCCGCCTTCTGATGACCGCCGCTCACGAACTGCAGCGCACCGGTAAGCGCTATGCGCTGTGCACCATGTGCGTGGGCGTGGGGCAGGGGATTGCGACCCTGATCGAGAAGGCCTAAGAGAATAGAGTGGAACCAGGCCGGCGGTGACGAACTGCCGGCTTTTCCCGTTGCACTGCTGGGAGAAGGAACATGGCATTTCTGAACGTCGATGGCCGCAGCGTCGCCTATCGCCTGCTCGGCCCCGAGGCGCTGCCGCTGGTGGTGCTGGCGCATCCGCTGGGCATGACCCAGGCGGTATGGGACGACCTGCTGCCGGCGCTGTTGCCGCGCTACCGAGTGCTGACCTGGGACCTGCCCGGCCACGGCGCCAGCCAGGCCTGGCCGGAGGCGGACGGAGAGATCACCCCGGCAGCGCTGGCCCGCGAGGCCCTGGCATTGGCCGAGCATGCCGGCGCCTCGCGCTTTCATTTCGTCGGCACCTCCATCGGCGGCGTGGTGGGCCAGCAGCTGATCGCCGAGCATGCCGAGCGGCTCTATTCCGCCAAGCTGACCAACACCGGCGCGGTCATCGGCAACAGCGAACTATGGACCACCCGCGCCGGGCGTGTGCGCGACGAAGGCTTGGCGGCCATGTCCGGCGAGATCGTGCCGCGCTGGTTCTCGGCCCAGAGGCTCAAGGCAGAACCCGCCCTGGAAGCCGGCTGGCGCACCCAGATGGCACGTACCGACGGCGAATCCTATGCCCGGCTTTGCGAGATGCTCGGCCGCACCGACTTCCGCGGCAAGCTGAAGGGGCCGTTGGCGCAGCATCCGAACGTCAGCGTGCACCTGCTCGGCGGCAGCGAGGACGTAGCCACGCCGCCCGAGACCCTGCAGGCGCTGGCGGCCGAGTGCGGCGGCGCGCCGCTGGAAATTCTCGAAGGCTTCGCCCACGTGCCCTCGGTGGAGGACCCCACCGCCACGGCCAAGCGACTGCTGCTGTGGATGGCCGCCGATCGTGAAAGCGTCGGCGAGCATGGCGTGAGCTATGCCGAAGGTCTCGAGACCCGCAAGCAGGTGCTTGGCGAGGAGCACGTGGCCCGCTCCACCGAAAACGCCAACAGTCTCGACGCCCCCTTCCAGCAGATGATCACCCGGCTGGCCTGGGGCGAGCTGTGGAGCAACGACGACCTCACCCGGCGCGAGCGCAGCCTGATCACCACCGGCATCCTCGCCGTGCTGGGGCGCGAGGAGCTGGTACTGCACCTCAAGACCGCCAAGCGCATCGGCCTCAGCGAAGCGGAGCTACGCCAGGTGCTGATGCACGTGGCCGTCTATGGCGGCGTGCCGGCGGCGAACCATGCGTTTGCGTTGGCGAAAGAGCTGGGCTGGGGCGAGAAGCCCTAGACTTTCGTTAGGGTGCTAACAAGGCGTGCCGCATGGCATGATCCGAACCGGCCTTCTGGCCGGTTTCGGCTTTAGGAGCAGAATATTTTGAACGCAGGAGAGCAGGCCATGGCGCAGGACACCACCTCACCACCGCCGAGCGAGCTGCGCCAGGCGCTGCTGGCCTACGGCCTGCTGTGGTGCCTGGGGCTCTACCTGCGCCTCACGGTGCTGGTGGTGCCGCCGCTGATCCCCCAGCTCAAGGCGGTGCTGGGCTTCTCCAGCAGCGACGTGGCAATCGCCACCAGCCTGCCGCTGGTCACGCTGGCCTTCGGTGCCTTGCTGGCAGGGTGGCTGCTGGCGCGGGTCGGTACACGCTCCTGCATGCTGCTGGGGCTGGCGATCATGGCCATCGGCAGCGCACTGCGCAGCCTGCCGGAGGGCTTCCTGCCCTTCCTGCTGGCGACCGTGCTGATGGGGGTGGGCATCGCCTTCATGCAAACCGCGATGCCGGTAATCGCCAAGCTGTGGGCGCCCGGCCGCATCGGGCGCGCCTCGGCGGTGTACACCAACGGCCTGCTGGTGGGCGAGCTGCTGGCGGCGGGCGCCACCGGGCCGATGGCCGCGGCCTGGCTCGGTGCCCAGTGGCAGTGGGCCTTTGCCCTGTGGGTCGCCCCGGTGCCGCTGCTGATGTTGGCGCTGAGAGTCGGCTGTCGGCACCTTCCGGCCATGGCCAACGGCTCCCGCGCCGCGAGCCTGACCCTGCCGGATCCACGCGACGTGCGTATGTGGCGCCTTGTGGCCCTGCTCGGCGCGGCGGCGGCGCTCTACTTCACCGGCAACGTCTTCCTGCCGCCGCTGCTCGAGGCCAGTGAACGCCTGTCGCTGCTGGCGCCCAGCCTCACCGCGCTCAACGGCGCCCAGATGCTCTCCTCGGCGCTGCTGATCTTCTACGCCGACCGGCTGATGGGCCGGCCCAGGCCGCTGATCGGCATCACCGCCCTGGCGCTGCTGGCCCTGCCGCTGATGCTTTGGCTGCCGGGGGGCCACGTGGTGTGGGCTTCCGGTGTCTTCGGCTTCTTCACCAGCGCGCTGTTCATCTTCGTGCTGGCGCTGCCGGCGTGGCTGGTGCGCCTCGAGGCGCTGCCCCGATTGATGGCCGGCATGCTGTTCTTCGGGTACCTTCTGGTATTCGCCATCACCGTGGTGGGCGGCTGGCTCAACGACATGTCAGGCACCGTGGCGCTGGCCTTCCTGCCCACGCTGCTGATCAGCCTGGTGGCCATGGCCGTCACCCCGCGGCTGCTCGCTTCCCGTCAGTAGGAAACCCGCATGCTCAACGCCCGCATCAAGCTGCGTCACCTGCAGGCCTTCCTCGAAGTGGCCCGCCAGCGCAGCTTCGCCCGGGCCGCCGAGCGGCTGGCGATCACCCAGCCGGGTATCTCCAAGACCATTCGCGAGCTTGAAGAGAGTCTCGGCGCTTCACTGTTCGAACGTACGCCCCAGGGCGTGGCGCTGACCCAGGCGGGCCTGACCCTGCTGCGCCACGCCGGGCCGGCCATGCGCGCCCTGGAAGAAGGCGTGGCTGCCGTCGGCGATACCCACCGCGGCGACCGCTGGCTGCGCGTGGGTGCGCTCTCCACGGTGGAGAGCCAACTGTTGCCCGAGGCCATCCGGCGCTGGCATGCCGAGCCCGACGGGCAGAACGAGGTGGGTGTGAACGTGGTAACCGGCTCCAGCGCCTTTTTGCTCTCGCGGCTGCGCCGTGGCGAGCTCGATCTGGTCGTCGGGCGCATGACCGAGGCCCGCGAAATCCGCGACCTGGCCTTCGAGCACCTCTACTACGAGCCGCTGCTGCTGTGCGTGCGCAGCGGCCACCCCCTGGCAGGCACCGCGCCCCTCGAAGCCGCCCGGCTGGGCGACTTCCCCTGGGTGCTGCCGCCGCCCCAGACCACCCTGCGCCAGCAGGTCGACAGCTTCTGCGTGCGTCATTCGCTGACATTGATGAGCCAGCGGCTGGAGACCCTCTCGTTGCCCATCAGCCGACGCTACACCCTGGAGAGTGACGCCATCTGGGTCGCCCCCGAGGAGGCCATTGCCGAGGACGTGTCGGTAGGGCGGTTGTGTCGGCTAGCCATCGACCTGGAAGCGCAAGGCGGCTCCGTGGGGCTCTGCTTCAATGCCAGCATGGAAGCCTCGCTGGCGCGGGAAGCCTTCTGCGAGGTACTGCGTGAGGTCAGCGCCTGGCGCGGTTCGGGTAGCCGTGCCAGGTAGCCGTCGTAGCGGCAGTGCAGCATAACCCAGCGGTTATGGGGGCTGCCCGAGTCGTCAATTGGCGCACCTGCGACAAGGCGCCACACTGGGCGAGACAAGACCACTCTCCCCAAGAGACGACCACCATGCAAGATCACAACAAGCGCTTCGTAGAGCGCGACCGCAACTGGCACCCCCCGGCCTACGCCCCCGGCTACAAGACCAGCGTGGCCCGCTCGCCGCAGCAGGCGCTGGTCAGCATGCAGCAAGCCAGCACCTCCGAGCTTTCCGGTCCGAGCTTTCGCCACCTGCGCATGGGCCCCCACGACAACGACCTGCTGCTCAACTATCGCGAAGACCCCGCGTTGGCAGGGGCGGTTGGCCTGCCGGTCGGAGAGCGCATCATCATGTTCGGGCGTGTCGTCGACCAGTTCGGCAAGCCGGTACCGCATACCCTGGTGGAGATGTGGCAGGCCAACGCCGGCGGACGCTATCGCCACAAGAAGGATGGCTATCTTGCGCCGCTGGATCCGGGCTTCGGCGGCGTGGGCCGCACCCTGACCGACGAGCAGGGCTGGTACCGCTTCCGCACCATCAAGCCCGGCCCTTACCCCTGGCCAAACGACCCCAACAGCTGGCGCCCCTCGCACATCCACGTCTCGGTGATGGGCCCCTCGATCTCCACCCGCCTGATCACCCAGATGTACTTCGAAGGCGATCCGCTGATTCCGCTGTGCCCCATCGTCAACACCATCAAGGATCCGGCTGCGGTCGAGACCATGATCGGCCGCCTCGACATGGCGCGCAGCAAGCCCATGGACTGCCTGGCCTACCGCTTCGACCTGGTGGTGCGCGGCGAACTGCAGACCTTCTTTGAAAACCAGTAAGCGGGTTCGAGAACCAGCAAGGGGCAACCAGATGAAACAGCCGAATTCCCAACCCTGCAGCGAGCTGATGCTGCGCGAGACCGCCTCCCAGACCGCCGGCCCCTACGTGCACATCGGCCTGGCCCTTCACGTGGCCGGCCTGCCCGAGCGAGACGAGGAGATCTGGAGCCGGATGGCCAGTCCCGAGGCCGAGGGCGAGCACATCGAGGTGGTCGGTACCGTGATCGACGGCAACGGCGACTTGGTGCGCGACGCCCTGCTCGAGGCCTGGCAGGCTGACAGCAAGGGCCGCTACCAGTCCGAGTTCGACCTGAAGAAACCGTTCAACAGCTTCGGACGTACCGCCACCACCGCCGACGAGGGTAGCGAGTGGTCGCTGACCACCATCAAGCCTGGCCCGGTAGCTCACCCCAACGGCCAGCCCATGGCGCCGCACATCAACCTCGCGATCTTCGCCCGCGGGGTGAACATCCAGCTGCAGACCCGGCTCTACTTCGAGGACGAAGCCGACGCCAACGCCGAGTGCCCCGTGCTCTCCCGCATCGAATCGCCGACCCGCCGGCAGACCCTCATCGCCAAGCGCGAAGAGGCCGGCGGCAAGGTGCGCTACCGCTTCGACATCAAGCTGCAGGGCGAAGGCGAGACCGTCTTTTTTGACTTCTAAGCGCTTCGATTTCTGATTCGGCGGCACCATAGCGAACCCGGCCCTTAGTGGGCCGGCAGCAAGCGAGCCAGCGCATTGTGCTGGCTCTCGTTTTTGAGGCTTCGCTGGCGATCATGTGCGACTAAAGGCGAATAGGTTAGACCAAAGTCTAAATCTCGGCTATTCTGTTAGCATCCTCATGAAGTAACCGAGAACCGCCACCATGACCACCCAGACGCTTCCCCACAGTGCGACCGCCCCCAACACCAGCGCTCCCCTGAGCAAGCGCATCGGTCGTACCGCCTATCGTCTGCTCGAGCGGATGAGCGAAGCGGCCTATCGTCAGCATGCACCTCGCTTGCGCAACCACTACTACCTCTAACGGTTAGCCATGCCTGGCCCACGATGGGCCGCAACAAGGCACAGCGAGAAGAGCCAGCGCACTGCGCTGGCTCTTCTCATTTGTGAATGGGGGCGACCGAATCTCGAGCTCAGGCAGCGATGCCTTCCTCCCGCTGGTGTCGATTCCCCCAGCACCCGCTCGACAGGATCAGGAAGCCTGCAAAACAGCAGAGGCCTGCCAACCGATGGAGCCGGAAAATGTTGAAACTCTATGGAACGCCGCCGACTCGCGTACTGCGCGTCATCTGGCTGCTCAATGAGCTGGGCCTGGAGTATGAGTTGGTCCCGGTGGCCCTTATGCAAGGGGAGCATCTCCAGCCCGATTTCCTTGCGCTCAACCCTGCCGCCAAGGTCCCCGTGCTGGTTGACGGTGACCAGATCATCACCGAATCGGCCGCGATCCAGCTCTACCTGGCCGAAAAATATCCACAGGCGGGGTTCATTCCGAACACTGTGGAAGAGAGAGCCCAGATGTACCGCTGGAACTTCTTTCTGGTGACGGAGATCGAGCAGCCGCTATGGCGTATCGCTCGCCACACCTTCGTTTACCCGGACGAGAAGCGCCTGCCTAAGGACGTCGACCTGGCCAGGCAGGAGTGCCTGGAGATGGTAGCGGTGCTCGAACATCACATGCAGGAGCGCGAGTACGTGGTCGGCGACCGGCTCAGCGTCGCCGACTTCAACGCCGCCTACACCCTGGACTGGGCCAACGAAGAGGAAATGCTTGGCGACGCACCCAGGCTTAAGGACTACCTGAAGGCGATGTACACCCGTCCCACGGCGCCGCCCACTATCGCCGAAGCGTTCGCGGCGATGGAGGGCTAGGCCGCCATTGCCTCAATCCCTTACCCCTTTCACGACCACGGGCCGACTTTCGGTGCGTGGTCATTTGCGCATATCATCTATCTGGCTTGCGTTGATTTGAGCCTCTGGTGCAAGCCAGACCAGGCGGCTACCCTGAGATCACATGTACGTTTGAAATTGGAACCGATAATCGCAGCAATGCTGCGAATAATAAATCGATAGTCATCCGGCGCGAGGGACAGGCAGTATTCTCTTCCATCCCATGAGAGCGAACAAAGACCAAGATGAATACCGGAAGAGTTGAAGCGCTGACTGACGGCCTATTGGCCATAATTATAACGATCATGGTATTCGACATTACTGTCACCACCGGTGACCAACTGTCGGATCTTCTGGCTTTATGGCCGGTGCTGCTAAGCTTTGCGCTGAGCTTTGTCTATATCGCCATTTACTGGAATAACCACAGCTACTTGCTCTCGGCCTGCCGCAAGCTCAGTCCGGCGGTGATGTGGGGCAACATGCATCTGCTGTTCTGGCTATCGCTGATTCCCTTTGCCACGCGCTGGGTGGGCAGTTACCCCTTTGCGCCTGTGCCCAGCGCGGTGTATGGCGCGGTGTTGCTGATGGCGGCGCTGGCCTATTTTTATCTGCAAAAGCGTATTCTCGACCAGCACGAGCATGACCACCCTCTGCGTCATGCCTTTCGCTACGACTGGAAGGGTAAAACCTCAACGGTGCTCTACGCCGTGGGTATCGGATTGGCGATCGTTCAACCGGTATTGTCCTGGCTGTTGTATGCGACCGTGGCCGTGCTGTGGTTTGTGCCGGATTCGCGTATAGCCCGTGCCTTGAACGATCATCAGGAAGCCAGTAAATGAGCCCTGTCCATCTATTTCGCCAGCGTGGCAGCGCCGACGCCGATCATGTGTCTTTTATTGAACTTTTCTTCGATCTGGTATTTGTATTTACCATCATCCAGCTTTCTCACACCTTGGCGCACCATTACACCCCTCGCGGGTTTATCGAAGGCATTATGCTGGTGTTGGCAATCTGGTGGGTATGGGTGTACACCACTTGGGTGGCCAACTGGATCAATCCGGAACACTGGATCAGCCGCTGCCTGTTTCTGGGGTTGATGCTGGTTGGCCTGCTGCTCTCCACCTCCATCCCCGAGGCGTTTGGCGAGCGTGGGCTGATTTTTGGTATTGCTTTTGCCGTTATGCAGGTGGGGCGTTCGGCAGTCGTGATGTGCCTGCTACGTGGAGTGGATGAGCGTAACTACCGAAATTTTATTCGCATCACCAGTTGGCTGGCACTGGCCGGAGTGTTTTGGGTGGCCGGGGCGCTGGATGAAGGCGACCGCCGTATGTTGCTGTGGGGCATAGCCTTGGGCATTGAATACCTGTCTGCCGCCGTTGGGTTTTGGCTGCCGGTGCTGGGGTGTTCCACGGGGCGAGATTGGGAAATTTCCGGTGCGCACATGGCCGAGCGCTGCGCGCTGTTTATTATCATCTGCCTTGGCGAAACCATTCTGGTGATGGGCAATACCCTGACCAGGTTGGAGCTTTCACCGACACTGTTCCTGGCCTTTGTCACGGCGTTTGTCACCACCATTCTGCTGTGGTGGATTTACTTCCGCTTCGGCCACCAGCGTGCGGCAGAGCTGATCAAGACCTCGGATAATCCTGGTGCGCTGGGACGACTGGCCTATACCTACGCCCATATCCCATTAGTGGCCGGTATTATCCTGACTGCCGTGGGGGCTGAGTTTCTGCTTGCTCATCCGCAGGATGTGGCTGGTTGGAAATGGGGCAGCGCACTGATTGGCGGCCCGGCGGTGTATCTGATCGGCAATTTGCTGTTCAAGACCATTGCCTGGGGCCGTGTACCGCTATCCCACTGCGTAGGCCTGGCGTTGTTGGCCGTGCTGGCACTGACTGCAACCGGGCTGACGGTGCTGACGCTAGCCATATTGGTAGTCGGCACGTTGGCGGTGGTGGCTTTCTGGGAGTTGAGAGCACTCGACCACCCGCTCTAAGCACCCAGGCGCCTGTGGTGCCGGACGGAAACGCTGGGTGCATCTACTGCTCATCTCGACAGGTGCTGTGACCCCATGATATGCCTCCAGTGTGCTTGATACAGCAGTGGGTGACAGTCATAGCCTTCCATAACCCGGACCCAAAAATGCGTGATATCGAGCGGCGCAATGCTCGGTTGTGCGGCGAATTCTTTGCCAAGCTAATTGCGGGTGCCAGGCGAGGATTGCGCAAGGCCATGCCGTGCCTTCGGCTCCGTCGCCATCGGTGTTAATACTTAGGCTTAAGGAACAACTCATGAATCGCCTAAACAGGGACGTTCAAGCATTCAAAGCCCGTGCAACCGATGCTGACCTCGACGACCTGCGCGCGCGACTGGCCGCGGCGCGGCTACCGGAGACCGAGACGGTCTATCGCCCCGCGCCCGATCCTCGCCGCTGGGATCAGGGTGTTCCTCTCGCCGACCTCGTCGATATCGTGAACTACTGGCGCACCGAGTACGATTGGCGGTCGTTCGAGGCGCGCCTTGAGCGTATCGGCCAGTTCCGCACCACGATTGACGGTCTCGGCATCCACTTCCTGCACCGCCGATCCGCTCGCGCCGATGCCACTCCCCTGATCATGACGCACGGCTGGCCGGGGAGCATTGCCGAGTTCATCGATATCGCCGACGAACTGGCAGAGCCGAAAGATCCAGACACGCCGGCGTTCCACGTCGTGGTCCCGTCGCTGCCGGGCTTTGGCTTCAGCGATAAACCGGCCACTACCGGGTGGGGTGCCGGTAAGATCGCAGCCGCCTGGGTGGAACTGATGGAAAGGCTCGGCTACGGCAAGTTCGTCGCCCACGGCGGCGATTGGGGAGGTGTCATCACCACTGTGCTCGGCGGCAAGTTCCCTGCAAACGTTCTCGGCATCCACACAACGTTGGCCCAGGCACCGCCCGATTTGACGATGGACGGCCTGACGGCGACCGAGCGCCAATGGGCCGAGGACACCCGCGACTTCTGGCTCTACCGCGCGGCGTATGCGAAGCAGCAGGCGACCCGACCGCAGACCATCGGCTACTCGCTTGTCGACTCACCCATCGGGCTTCTGGCCTGGATTCTCGACAAGTTTGCCGAGTGGACGGATACCGACGATAGCCCGTTCGAGACGATTTCCAGAGATCGCATTCTTGACGACGTCACCCTCTACTGGCTGACGCGGACCGGCGCCTCGGCGGCCCGCATCTACTATGAAAGCCACGGCGGAGTTAACGCGCTCGACCCCGAACTGCAGGTTGATGTTCCCTCTGCCATCACCATATACCCCCGCGACATCGAGAAGTGCCCGCGCCCCTGGGCAGAGCAGCGCTATCGGCAGATCGTGCGATGGAGGACGCCCGAAAAGGGAGGGCATTTTCCGTCGCTGGAGGTGCCCGCTTATTTCGTCAAAGACCTGCAGGAAGGCCTCGCGGTGGTGCTGGCTGCTAATCGGTGAACGCGGCTCCCTCCCGCTCCCCGATCGCCTCAATAATGCTCTCGCAGAACCAGCGCTGTGACGGGGAGCGGCTGGCCTGGGCCTGCCAGTGCAGCGCGACCTCGAACTCGGGCACGTGAAAGGGCAGTTCATGGATGGTCAGCGGCGAGCCTTCGGTGAAGCTGGCGGCGACCTGCAGCGGCATGATGGCGATCAGGTCGCTGTCGTGGAGCACCCGTGGCAGCACCGAGAAGTGTGGGATCTCCAGGCTCACCTTGCGCTGTATACCCTCTTGGCGCATCACTTCTTCGGCCATTCCATGCCCGGAAGAGGAGGTCACGGCGACGTGGCGGGCGGCGATGAAGCGCTCGCGGGTCAGTGGGCCTTTGCCGAAGCGCTCCTGGTTGAGCAGGCAGACGTAGCGATCCCTCAAGAGCACATGGCGCGCAATCGCCGCGCCTGTCAGCGGGCGGCTGCAGATCAGCGCGTTGACCCGGCCGGCGGCCAGCCACTCCTCGGCGTGCTCGATCTCCAGCGGTACCACTTCCAGCTCGGCTTGCGGCGCCTGGTCGTGCAGGTGGCTCATGAGCTTCGGCAGCAGCGCCATTTCCCCCAGGTCGGTCAGCGCCAGCCGGAAGCGGCGGGTGCAGGTCGCCGGGTCGAAGTCGCGGCTGCTCTCGATGGTGTCCTGGAGCTGCTGCAGGGCATCGCGCAGCGAGGGGTAGAGCTGGTGGGCGGCAATGGTGGGTTCCATGCCCTGGCGGGTGCGCACGAACAGGCGGTCCTCGAAGAGGTCGCGTAGCCGGGCCAGCGCATAGCTGATCGAGGGCTGGGTGACGTATAGGCGCTCGGCCGTCTGGGTCACGCTGCCGGTTTCGTACAGCAGCACGAAGGTGCGCATGAGGTTGAGGTCGATGTGATTCATCGCATAGACACACTTTATTTTTGATAGAAAGAGTATCGATTTGCTTGATTGTAGCAGCGGCGACTAGCGTGAAGACACGTACTGCACAAGAACAAGGAATCGAGCATGCCGAGCGTTCACGCCGTCACCTATTCACTCCTGCGCCGCCAGGGCATCACCACCGTTTTCGGCAATCCCGGCTCCAACGAGCTGCCCTTTCTCAAGGGCTTTCCCGAGGACTTCCGCTATGTGCTCGGCCTGCACGAAGGCGTGGTGGCCGGGATGGCCGACGGCTACGCGCTGGCAAGCGGCCGGCCCGCATTCGTCAACCTGCACGCTGCGGCGGGCACCGGCAACGCCATGGGCGCGCTGACCAACGCCTGGTATTCCCACTCGCCGCTGGTGATCACCGCCGGGCAGCAGGCGCGCTCGATGATCGGCGTGGAGTCGATGCTGGCCAACGTGGAGGCGCCGCAGCTGCCCAAGCCGCTGGTCAAGTGGAGCTACGAGCCGGCCTGCCCCGAGGACGTGCCGCGGGCGTTGAGCCAGGCGATCCACAGCGCCTCGCTGCCGCCGCGCGGGCCGGTCTACGTCTCGATTCCCCACGACGACTGGGATCGCGAAGCCGGCGAGGACGCCGCGCTGGTGATCGAGCGCGAGATCGACCACGCTGGTGTGCCGTCGCCCGCGCAGCTCGAGCGGCTGGCTCAGCGGCTCAATGCCGCCGACAACCCGGTGCTGGTGCTGGGGCCCGAGGTCGACGCTCGCCAGGCCAATGGGCTGGCCGTGGAGCTGGCCGAACGCCTGCGCCTGCCGGTGTGGGTGGCGCCTTCCGCCTCGCGCTGCCCGTTCCCCAATCGCCACCCCTGTTTTCGCGGCGTGCTGCCGGCGGCCATTGCCGGCATCGCCGCGGAGCTGGAGGGGCACGACCTGGTCGTGGTCGTCGGCGCCCCGGTGTTTCGCTATCACAAGTACGCGCCGGGGCGTTACCTGCCCGAGGGGGCGAGGCTGGTGCACTTGACCGGGGACGCCAACGAGGCGGCCCGCGCCCCCATGGGCGATGCGTTGGTGGGCGACGTTCACGCCACGCTCGAGGCGTTACTGCCGCACATCGCGCCGAGCGAGCGGGCCATGCCCGAGCCGCTGCCCAAGCCGGCAGCGGCCGAGGATGGCGAGGGGCGCCTGGCCCCGGTCAACGTGTTCGACACCCTCGATGCCCTGGCGCCGGAGGATGCCATCTACGTCAAGGAATCGACCTCGACGGTGGAGATCTTCTGGGAGCGCGTCGCGATGCGCCAGCCCGGCAGCTACTTCTTTCCCGCTGCGGGTGGGCTCGGCTTCGGCCTGCCGGCGGCGCTCGGTGTGCAGCTCGCCCAGCCGCAGCGCCAGGTCATCGGGGTGATCGGCGACGGTTCGGCCAGCTACGCCATCACCGCGCTGTGGAGCGCCGCGCGGTACCGCATTCCGGCGGTGCTGATCATCCTCAGGAACGATACCTACGGCGCCCTGCGCGGCTTCGCCCGTCACATGGCGGTAGACGACGCACCCGGGCTCGACGTGCCGGGCATCGATTTCTGCGCGCTGGCACGCGGCTACGGGGTCGAGGCGCGCCTGGCCGACTCGCGGCAGGCGTTGGAGGCTGCCTTGCAGGAGGGCTTCGCGATGGACCGGCCGCTGCTGATCGAGGTGCCGACCCTGCCTACCTGAGCCCCATCACATAACCAATACAACGACAAAGAGGACACCGTCATGAAACACGCCATCTCACGCCTGCTGCTTGCCACTTCCGTGCTGGGGCTTTGCGCCTCGGCCGGCGCGGAAACCACGCTGCGCATGGCACATCTGTGGCCGGAGGGTTCGGCGGTCAACCAGGAGATCTACCGCGCCTGGGCGGAACAGGTGGAGCAGGATTCCGGCGGCGAACTCAAGGTCGAGATGTACCCCTCGCAGACCTTGAGCAAGGCCGACCAGGCCTATGACGCGACGGTCAACGGCATCGCCGATATCGCCGTCACGCTGCAGGGCTACACCGCCGGGCGGTTCCCGCTCACCGAGATCGTGCAGCTACCTGGGATCGTCAACAGCGCCTCCCAGGGCGCGTGCATCCTGCAGACGCTCTTTGATGAAGGCGATATCGCCGGGGAGTACGACGATACCCGCGTGCTGTTCCTGTTCACCACCGGGCCGGCTTACCTGCATACCCGCGATACCGAGATCCGCACGCCCGCCGACCTAGAGGGGCTGCGCATCCGTCGCCCCAGCGAGGTGGCCGGCGAGATGCTCGCCAGCATGGGCGCCCAGCCCCTGGGCATGCCGGCGCCCGACATCTTCACCTCGCTGCAGCGCGGGGTGATGGATGGCCTGAGCTTCCCGTGGGAGGCGATGAAGGTGTTCCGCATCAACGAGCTGACGAAGTACCACCTCCAGGTGCCGTACTATGCCGGCGCCATCGTGGCGACGATGAGCCAGGCGAGCTTTGAGCGGCTCTCCCCCGAGATGCAGGCGGTGATCGACGAGAACAGTGGCATGGCCTGGGCCCAGCAGGCGGGGCGGGTTTTCGACGAGCTCGACAAGGCCGGGCGCGAGGAGGCCGTGGCCCAGGGCGATACCATCCACGTCGTCGAAGACCCACTCAATGACCCTGAATGGTCAGGTCCGCTTGAGGAGGGCACCGAGAACTACCTCAAGCGGCTCGAGGAGCGTGGCCTGGATGAGGCCCGCGCCATCTACGAGAAAGCCATGGGCCTGCGCGAGCAGTGCGAGGCGTAAGTGCTAGGCTCTGTCCGAAAGGTGCCTGCGCTCGGCCATACGGCGTTAGGAATCGTCACTACAACAATGAGGAGTTCGCCATGAATACCCTGGACCTGCTGATTGGCGGCCAATCCCGGCCCGCCCAGGAATCCGCGACCTTCGAGCGCGCCAGCCCCTTTACTGGCCAGACCACGACCACGGCGGCGGCCGCCTCGGTTGCGGACGCCAAGGCGGCCGCCGATTCTGCAGGAAAGGCGTTTGAAAGCTGGTCGCAGAGCGGCCCCGGCGAGCGGCGCGGCAAGCTGCTCAAGGCCGCCGAGCTGATGGAGGCACGCCAGGCCGAGTTCATCGAACGCATGGTGGACGAGACCGGCGCCACACCGGCCTGGGCCGGCTTCAACGTGATGGTGGCCGCCGGCATGTTGCGCGAGGCGGCCTCGCTGACCACCCAGATCCAGGGCGACGTGATTCCCTCCAACGTGCCTGACAACCTGGCCATGGGCGTGCGGGTGCCCTGCGGCGTGGTGGTCGGCATCGCGCCGTGGAACGCGCCGATCATCCTCGGCACCCGGGCCGTGGCCACGCCGCTGGCCTGCGGCAACACGGTGATCCTCAAGGCTTCGGAGCAGTGCCCGGCGACCCATCACCTGATCGGCGAGGTGCTGGTGGAGGCGGGGCTCGGCGAGGGCGTGGTCAACGTGATCACCAACGCCCCGGCCGACGCGCCCGAGCTGGTCGAGGCGCTGATCGCGCATCCCGCCGTACGACGCATCAACTTCACCGGCTCCACTCCGGTGGGGCGCATCATCGCCGAGAAGGCGGCGCGCCACCTCAAGCCGGTGCTGCTGGAGCTGGGCGGCAAGGCGCCCTTCCTGGTACTAGACGATGCCGACCTGGACGCCGCCGTGGACGCGGCGATCTTCGGCGCCTTCTTCAACCAGGGGCAGATCTGCATGTCCACCGAGCGGCTGATCGTCGATGCCTCGGTGGCCGACGCCTTCGTCGACAAGCTGGCCGTGCGGGCTGCGGCGCTCAAGGCCGGCGATCCGCGCGGGGAGGGCAATGCGCTGGGCACCCTGATCAACGCCGAGTCGGGGCAGAAGCTCAATGGCCTGCTCGACGATGCCGTGAACCACGGGGCGCGGCTCGCCAGTGGCGGCAAGGCAGAAGGGGTGGTCATGCCGGCTACGGTGGTGGATGGCGTGACGCCGCAAATGCGCCTCTACAGCGAGGAGTCCTTCGGGCCGGTGGTGGCGGTGATGCGTGTCGAGGGCGAGGAGGAGGCCGTTCGGGTCGCCAACGACAGCGAGTACGGCCTGTCGGCGGCGGTGTTCAGTCGCGATACGGCACGTGCAATGAAGGTGGCCGGACGGATCCAATCGGGCATCTGCCACATCAATGCCCCCACGGTGCACGACGAACCGCAGATGCCCTTCGGCGGCACCAAGTCGAGCGGCTACGGGCGCTTCGGCGGCAAGGCGGGCATCGAGGCGTTCACCGAGCTGCGCTGGATCACGATCCAGCTCGGGCCCCGGCACTACCCCATCTAGGCCCATTTAGCCGATCTGGCTATATCCGATGATGATGGGAGGCTGGCATCAGCCTCCCTTGCGGGCCGCGATGATGCGGTCGAGAAGATCGAGCAGCCACTCGCGCTCACCTTCCTTCATGAAGCTGTCGAAGTTGTCTTCCCCCGCGGCGACCTTGCGGTTGAGCCGTTCGGTGAAGGTCTTGCCCTTTTCCGTCAGGTAGAGCGCATAGGAGCGACGGTCGTTCTTCGACTTGCGACGCTCCACTACCTCCATGCTCTCCAGCTTGTCGATGGCCGCCACCATGGCCGAACGGTCCACATCCAGGGCCGTGGAAACCGCGGACTGGGTAAGCCCCGGGTTGTGATAGATGATGGCGAGGATGCTGAACAGCCCCGGGGTAATGCCTTCCTGGGCACAGGCTTCGAAGAACACGTCGAAGTAGACGAGCTGCGCTCGGCGTAGCTTGTAGCCGAGACGCGATTGCAGCATGGAGTAGTCGATACCGTTCTGGTCGTCGTTGCTCATAGGTTGGTCGGCCCTGACGTTGGGTGAGCCATGAAGCGGCAAGCAGCGAATAGCCTATCGGATACAGGTCGGCGAGGCCCGCGAGGGCATCAACTTTAGTCGCAGCTCAGCCAGGACAACCGTCTCCCATATACGCCTTTCCGCGCCTATCCCTTTGATTGGAAAGCTTTCGTTATATGCCTTCGGCTCATCGAACTATAATGTTATGCTGGCGAAATGTTTGACACACCAACAATTTAAAAAAATACTGGACTCCATGTTACCAAGGCTCCCATGCCGAGGGTAGCGAGATGCCCCTTTCGATGCTGATAACGATCACAAACAGCCGGAGCGCCCATGTCTCACTCCTTTCGCGATGTCCACCTGGGCACCGCCACTGCCAAGCTGACTCTGCGCGATGACGGAACCCGACTTCTCAGCGTCGAGGAACCCCTCGGCGCCTATCCCGACACCCTGCTCGATTGCCTGGAGCGCTGGGCCCACGAAGCACCGGACCGCACCTTCGTGGCACGACGCGATGCCGGCGGCGAGTGGCAGCGCCTGAGCTATGCCGAGACCCTGACGCGAGTACGTAGCCTGGCGCAAGGGCTGCTGAACCACGGCCTGAGCGCCGAGCGGCCCCTGGCCATCCTCAGCGGCAACTCCATCGAGCACCTGCTGATGGCGCTGGCGGCGATGTACGTTGGTGTTCCTTTTGCCCCCGTATCGCCGGCCTATTCGCTGGTCAGTCGCGACTTCGGCAAGCTGCGCCATGTCGTCGAGCTGCTCACGCCGGGCTTGCTGATGGTCGACAAGGCCGAGGATTTTGCTCCGGCCCTGGCGGCGGTGCAGCCGGCCGACTGCGACTGCGTGGCTGTGGATCCGGCAGGATTTCCAGGTATAAGCGCCTTCGACACGTTACTGGATACGCCCGTGACCGCGGCGGTGGATGAAGCCCGCGGGGCCGTCACCCCCGACACCATCGTCAAGTTCCTGTTCACCTCCGGCTCCACCGGCATGCCCAAGGGGGTCATCAATACCCACCGCATGCTCTGCGCCAATCAGGAGATGTTGGCCTCCCTGATGCCTTTCATGCGCGACGAGCCCCCGGTGCTGGTGGACTGGCTGCCGTGGAATCACACCTTCGGCGGCAACCACAACGTCGGCATCGTGCTCTACAACGGTGGCAGCCTCTATATCGACGACGGCCGCCCGGTGCCGGGCGAGTTCGAGACCACCATCGCCAACCTGCGCGAGATCGCCCCGACGGTCTACTTCAACGTGCCCAAGGGTTTCGAGATCCTGGTGGATTACCTGAAGCGCGAGGACAGCTTGCGCGAGACCTTCTTCTCCCGCCTCAACCTGATGTTCTTCGCCGCGGCGGGGCTCTCCCAGCACATCTGGGACGAACTCGACCGCCTGGCCATCCAGACCCTGGGCTGCAAGGTGGGCATGCTGACCGGCCTGGGGGCCACCGAGACCGCTCCCTCGGCGATGTTCGCCTCGCTGGAGGAGTCCAGGTCCGGCGTGGTGGGCCTGCCCGCCCGCGGGGTGACGATCAAGCTGGTGCCCAACGGCGGCAAGCTGGAGTGCCGGGTGAAGGGCCCCAACGTGATGCCGGGCTACTGGCGCCAGCCCGAGGTCACCGCGAAGAGCTTCGACGAGGAAGACTTCTACTGCCTGGGCGATGCGGTCAAGTTCATCGACCCGGACGACCCCCAACGCGGCATGCGCTTCGACGGACGCATCTCCGAGGACTTCAAGCTGGATACCGGCACCTGGGTCAGTGTCGGGCCGCTGCGGGCGCGTATCATCGAAGCTGGCGCCCCCCATGTGAAGGACGTGGTGATCGCCGGGCTCGACAAGCCCTATGTCTCGGTCATGGTGTTCCCGGACCTTGAGAAGTGTCGCGAACTGTCAGGGCTGGGGAGCGAGACCGATGCCGCCACGGTGCTGGCAAGCGAACCGGTGCGCGAGCGATTCCTGCAGATGCTGCGTGACCTGGACGCCTACAGCACGGGCAGCTCCACCCGGGTGCGTCGGGCGGTGCTGCTCGAGGAACCGCCGCGCCTGGATGCCCACGAGATCACCGACAAGGGCTCGATCAACCAGCGCGCCGTGCTGGAGAACCGGGCCGACATCGTCGACAAGCTTTATCGCGATTCGCCGCCGCCGAGTGTGTTGCGGTTCGATTGAGCGCCCTACGAGCTGAAGGCTGTGCCCCAGCGGGCTAGGGGACATTTACTCCGGGGATACTGCGAATCTGCTCGACAAGGAAATCGATCAGCAGCCGGACCCGGGCGATGTTCGCCCGTTCAGGGACGATCAGCATGCTCAGGGGAACGGGGGGAAGCGAGTATTCCGGCAAGATTGTCTTGAGCTTGCCGGCGGCCAGGAGATCGTCGACTAGCCACTGATGGGCAGGTCCAATGCCACGCCCGGCGACAAAGGCTTCTCGCGCGGCGAGCCCATGATCGACTCGTAGGCGTCCTCCGAACGGTACTCCATGGCGTTCGCCGTCTGGGCCTTGCAGAACCAGCGTGTTGCTACCTGCCACGTTCGACATCCGGACGCCTTCATGCTGAGCCAGATCCTGTGGGACAGTCGGTATCTGCCGCTTTGCCAGGTACGCGGGTGCGGCCACGAGAAGGCGCGTGCATTCACCGATGGCTCTCAGCTTCATGGAACTGTCGGTGAGCGGTCCCAGGCGAAGCGCGATATCCACTCCCTCCCGTACAAGATCGACCCGCTCGTCGGTGAAGCTCAGATCAATCCCGATCTCGGGAAATTGATCCTGGAAGCCGTAGATCAATCGGCTGAGGTGCAGGACGCCGAAGGCGGCCGTGCAGGAGATTCGAATGGTACCGGCCGTCGCGCCGCGTGTGCCGCGCACCTCGTCATTGGCCTGCTCCAGAAGCCGCAGAATCTGAATGCAGCTTGAATAGTAACGGGCTCCTTCCTCCGTAAGCGTGACACGTCGAGTGGTCCGGCTGAGTAGAGGCACGCCGACGGCTTCCTCGAGTTCCCGCAGGTGTCGTGAGATCGTCGATTGCCCGACTTCTATTTCTCGTGCGACCGCCGACAGGCTCCCTCGCTCGGCAACCCGAACGAAGCTGCGCATCCTCTCCAGCGTGATATCTGATTTATCCATTTTTCGGAAATTATCTATCCACTCATTCATGTATCGGAACGATTCTGCGTCGGATACGGTAAGGATTCAATCCCAGCTACCAACGAGGTGTGTCATGTCCCAATCGATTCCGGACACCATGCAAGCCGTCGCTATCGACCGATTCGGTGGGCCTGAAGTACTCACTTGGCAAACTCTGCCCGTTCCCGACATCGGCCCCGATGAGGTACTGATTCGACTCATGGCCATAGGTGTCGGCGTGTGGGACATGTGGGAGCGCGACGGGGCTTTCCGCCAGCTCTTCTGCGAGCGGTATGGCGCCGAACCGACATTCCCCTACGTGATCGGCTTCGAGGGGGCAGGCACTGTGGTAGCGATGGGAAGCAACGTCACTCGCTTCCAGGTGGGCGATCGCGTCTATGCCGACCACCACATCAATCCCAAGGGCGGCTTCTATGCCGAGTATGTCGCTGTCGACGCTGGCCATGTGGTCCCTATTCCTGACGGACTTACTGTCGAGGAAGCAGGCGCCATGCCAGTCGACGCGATTACCGCCCTGTTGGGGCTCGATAATGTTCTCGACCTTTCGCCGGGTGAAACGGTGCTGATCTTCGGAGCTGGTGGTGGTCTTGGCCACTTGGCGGTACAACTGGCCAAGCGCATGGGGGCTCGTGTATTTGCTGTCGCCTCGGGTGAGGATGGGGTAGAACTCGTAAGGCGCCTGGGAGCCGATGCGGCGGTGGATGGACGCAAAGACGATGTGGCATCCGCTTCCCGCGCTTTCGCGCCCCACGGCATCGATGCGGCGCTGCTCACCGCTGGCGGCGAGGTGGCCGAACGCGCCCTTGCGACATTACGCGATGGTGGACGAATCGCCTATCCCAGGGGTGTCCAGCCGCAGCCCAAAGCGCGCCCTGGCATGAATATCAAACAGTATGTCGGTGACGATGCCCGTCTTGAGGATTTCGAGAAGCTCAACCGCTTGATCTCATCAGGTCCCTTTGAGGTTCACATTGCACAAACCTTCCCTTTGGAGCGGGCTGCCGATGCCCACCAAGCCCTGGGCGAGCATTATCTCGGCAAGCTGGTCTTGTTGCCGGGGTGGTGATGGACAAGGTCTCAACTGTCATGCGCGGAATGGTGCATAACTGTCTCTGTTTTGTCTCGCCTCGTTGATGCTAGGCTTTATCTGAAAACTGGCTACGCTTGCCCATACTGCGTTAAAAACCAGCTCAAAGTGCTCATTTTACACCACGTAAACTCCGTCTTTTCGCTGGTTTTTGCCTTGTCTGGCCTTTGCTCGCCGATTTTTCAGACGAAGCCTGACGTTGCTATATCGCGGCTCGACAGCAGCGCCGCGCCAATTCGGTGACTCGGACGGTATCCGACGAGGAGAGGGGAAGATGGACTACAAGGCGATCGATATCCAACAGAAGCTTGGCCTGCTCCACGAGCAGTGGTCACCCAGGGTGATCGCCGAGATGAACGACTACCAGTTCAAGGTGGTCAAGCTCGAGGGAGATTTCGTCTGGCACGATCATCCCGAGACGGATGAGGTGTTCCTGGTGATCAAGGGCAACCTGCGCATCGACTTCCGTGATGGCGCGGTCAATCTGGCTGCCGGTGAGATGTTCGTGGTCCCGAAGGGCGTCGAGCACAAGCCTTTCGCCGAGCAGGAGGCGGAAGTGATGCTGATCGAGCCGCGTGGGGTCCTGAATACGGGTCAGGCCGGGGGCGAGCGGACCGCCGAGAACGACGTCTGGATCTGAGTTGGTCCAATTCTGTCAGTTAGGCTGCAGGGGTGGGTATGGGCGACTATCGTGTGAAATTCGATTTCACCGTTCACTTTACGAATGGCGGGAGTCTTTCTGCAGAGGACTTCCGTCTCGATATTCCTGGCGAAGATATTTCGGACGACCAGCTTGCCGCGTACCTGATTCGGGACATGCGATTGCTTATGGCCGGACGCGTAGAGATCTCAAACAAGCAAATCATATCCGAGCCCCACAAGCGTCAGCCCATCGACACGAGCGATCTTGCGCAGCAGACGATCGATCTTTCTTCCGTCAAGGTTTCGCTGGAAGAGTTGCTTACCTTGGCCGCTTCGTCTTCAGTTCGCGTCATAGCTGAGGACGGCGAAAGCTACATGCTCTCTCGTCTGGTGGTCTAACCAGTCACTTACTCACTCACCCACGGTTCGCTGCATCCACCGCTCTGCAGCGTTACCGTCAATCATCCCGCATGAATGTATAGATCCTATCAATCGTCTTCCGAACCTCCGGCAGGTTGCGGTCGTCCTGATGGGTAACCAGCCATTGCTCATGCCTCAACTCGTCGATCGGAGGCTGAACGCGGCGTAAACGATCCTGCGCATCTCCGATAAAGGTAGGCAAAAGCGCGATACCAATACCCGTGAGTGCAAGGTCAAGAGCGGCGCGAGGCTGGCTGATTTCACAAACGATGTCTTCTTCACTGACTTCCCGGTCCACCCAGCGCGCCGATGGTGTGTCCGCCAGCACCTTGATCCAGCGTTCCGGAGCGTTGGCCGCTATGTAGGGAGCAAACTCGACAGGATTGAGCTTCCGCGCTACCAGCGTCTTCTCCGTGGGTCGCTGGTTCCGAAAACCGATCACCGCCTCCCGGTGCCGTATACTGAGCACCTTCTCGCTGGTTATGAAACAGGGTTTGATGTCAGGCGGCTGGCCCGTAACCAGGTCCAACCGTTCCATCAAGAAAAGAGCCGTCCAGCTACCGGCCGAAATCTTCACGGTGGGCTTGATCTTCTCGCTTGGCTGGGTCAGCCGTTCAATGCGAGTCTCGACCTCCTCGAGCCCTTGCAACAACGCTTGGCCGTCTTCCGTCAGGGAATAACCCAGCCTGCCTCGCACAAACAATTGGCGACCTAGGCTCCGTTCCAAGGACAGCATCCGGCGACTGAGAGTGGGAGCACTCGTGCCGATCCGGCGGGCTGCTGCCGACAAGCCCTGTTCACGAGCGACAGTTATGAAGAGAGCCAGAGCTTCCCAATCAATATGCTTTTTATCCATGAAAAGGCCTTTTCATTCTTAAACTCTAGTCTTGTGAGAGGTGGTTAATATAATTGCCATGAAGTGGATTGCATTGTAAGGCTGGTTCGATAGTTTCTTTCTGAGGTGCCGGCTTTTGAACTCGTAGATTAACCTTCGAAACAAGAGGATGAAAAGTGCATTTTATTTTTCCTCTATACCCAGATGCTAGTGGGCGGACTCTTATGGTTGGCTTCCAGATGGTTGGCAGCACAAAGAACCCGTGGGGTGAAGAAGGGCTACAGGAAGACCAGTTCTATGAGGAACATGGAAACTGGGTGGCCCATCTGATCTATCGCTTTTTCGAGATCTGTACACCCTGATAACTCAAAAAATCCTGTGGGGGACTTTAGTCAGGAAGAACTCCGATTGCCCGGACCTCATGCAAGGTGAGCACCGGAAGCAGGATTTTCTCTCAACCCCGAAAGAGAGGTGATTACCCCAGAAGGTCGAAGGCGGTGTCATCCCAGCCCATGGCCCACACCATCGCCGAGGCGTTCGCAGCGGTGGAAAGCTGAGCCGCGCTACGCCCCATTCCATCATGAAAAGATCTCCTTCTGCCCCCGCGACGGGGGCAGCACCCCTGTGTGCCTAGGGAAGCTCGCAGGCCTGGTTGCCTATACCAAAGTCGGGTATCGGGAGGGGTTGCTGTCTGGACTATAATCGGTTTTCAAATAGATGGTAATGACCATTGTTTTATACACAAACAAATATAAGCCGCCGAGGTAACCCCATGACACGTCGCACGCTGTTCAAGACCCTTGCCGTCGCCGCTACCGTCGGGAGCCTGGCGCTCACCGGCCAAGCCCAGGCCCGCGATCTGCGCATGGCGCCTGGGGTGCCGCCGGCGCATCCCGCCTATGATCCGATGTTCACCGAATTCGCCGAGCGTCTGGCCGTGAAGACCGATGGCGACTTGACGGGCAACCTGCTGGGAACCGAGGTGGCCAACATCGGCAACATGCGCAACGCCATCCGCAGCGGCCTGGTAGAGGTGGGGCTCTTCCTGCCGGCCTACTTCCCGGCCGACCTGCCCGAGATCAACCTGGTCGGGGACCTGGCTTTCCTGGGCACCAACCCCCATGCCATGGGAGCGGCGGCAACCGAGTACATCGTCACTTGTGACGAGTGCCAGCAGGAGCTCAAGCAACTGGGTGTCGTCTATACCAGCTCTCATGCTTCGGATCTCTACCGAATACTGAGTACCGAGCCGGTACGCTCTCTCGACGACCTCCAGGGGCTGCGCATGCGAGTGGGCGGACCCCAGTATTCCCGCTGGGCCGAATCGGTGGGGGTGTCGCCGGCATCCATGCCGGTAGGGGAGACGTACGAATCGCTCTCTCAGGGTGTGATCGAGGGCACCATTGCTTCCATTGCCGACATCATCTCCTTTCGACTGGATGACGTGCTGAATTATGTCACCGATGTCGAGCTGGGCACTTTCCATAGCACCATTTCCCATGCGGTTGGTCAGCAGGCGTGGAGCACGCTCACTCCCGAGCAGCGTGAAGCACTGGTGCATGCCTCGGTCGAGGCCTCCGCCGCCATTACCCAGCGCTGGGGATACGAGATGGCAGCCGAGGCTCGCGAGGTCGCACTCGAAAACGGTATCGAGATTCTGGAACCCGAGCCCGAGCTGTTGGAGGCCATCGAGGCTTTCCTCGAGGAAGATCTGGTCCATGCCGCGGAGCAGGCGGAGAGCCGCCACGGCGTAGAAGAAGCGGCGGCCAAGATCGAGCGCTTCCAGTCACTGGTGGAGAAGTGGACCGCCATCGTCGAGGAGGTCGGCGCGGATCCCGAGGCGGTTGCCGAGGCCATGAATCGCGAGATCTGGGCCGGGGTGGATTTCTCCACCTACGGGACCTGATGTCACGCGGGCCGGCACGCCGGCCTGCGTTATCGCCGCTTCTTGGAGACACGTCATGGACGCTCTCTACCGCCTCACCAATCGGGCCGCCGTCGGGCTGGCCCTGCTGGGGACGCTCGGCATCCTGCTGATGGTGATCCACATCACCCTCGATGTG
Source organism: Billgrantia sp. C5P2 (assembly GCF_051062895.2). Taxonomy (NCBI): domain Bacteria; kingdom Pseudomonadati; phylum Pseudomonadota; class Gammaproteobacteria; order Oceanospirillales; family Halomonadaceae; genus Billgrantia; species Billgrantia sp. C5P2. The sequence continues at coordinate 4,309,311 of NZ_CM128542.1, read as the reverse complement.
CTGCTGCGCGCCACGCTGTCCGTGTCGATCCCCGCCACCGTGGAGCTGGTGACCCGCTACTACCTGATCACCCTGGCACTGCTGCCGTTGGGGTGGGTGGAGTGGCGCCGGGAGATGATCGCCGTGGAGGCCCTGGAGGGGCTGATGAAGCCCTGGCTGGTGCGTCTGTCCGATGTGCTGGTGTCGCTGCTTTCGGCTGCGGTCTATGGCGTCCTGGCCGTGACCACCTGGGGCAAGGCCATGGAGCAGTACGACATCGGCTCCTACGTGATGTCGTTGAACTTCCCCATGCCGGTCTGGCCGACCTACTTCGCCTTGCCCGCTGCCTTCGCCCTGGCAGCGATGGTCTGTGTGGTGCGCCTGCCGTTCCTGCTCAGAGACACGACCTCTTCTTCCGGCACATCATGAAAGGTGATCTCCATGTCCGTTGACATTGGCTTCTACGGCCTCGCCATCCTGATGCTGCTGCTGGCGCTGCGGGTGCCGGTGGCGCTCTCGCTGGTCGTGGTTGCGCTGGGCGGCATGACGCTGATGTTCGGCTGGAATACCGCCATCGGCATGCTCTCCTCTACGCCTTATGAATTCATCGCAAAGTGGACGCTCAGCGCGGTGCCGATGTTCCTGCTGATGGGCTTCGTCTGCTATCACACCGGTTTGACCAACGGGCTCTTCAGTGCCGCCAAGGTGGTGTTTCGATGGCTGCCTGGCGGGGTGGCGATCTCCAGCATCGTGGCCAGCTCCGGCTTCGCCGCAGTGAGCGGCTCGAGCGTGGCCTGCTCGGCGGCCATGGGGCGCATCGCCATTCCCGAGATGGTGAACGGTGGCTACAAGCCGAGCTTCGCCTGCGGCACCATCGCTGCCGGTGGCACCATCGGCGCGCTGATTCCGCCCAGCATCCTGATGATCGTGTATGGCGTCTTCGCCCAGGTGTCGATCACCCAGGTATTCCTGGGGGGCATCACCATCGGCCTGTTGACGGCCCTGAGCTATAGCCTGGTGATCCTGATGGTCAGTTGGCTGCGGCCGGACATCGTGCCGCGGGAAGCCGTAGGGGCTCGCGACATTACCGCCCGGCAGGCGCTGCTCGACATCTGGCCGGTGCTGGTGCTGGGGGTGCTGGTGTTCGGCGGCCTGTTTTCGGGGTTCTTTACCGCCACCGAGGCCGGTGCCGTGGGGGCCGCCGGGGCGATTCTCATCGGCCTGCTGCTGGGGCGTCTGAACGGCCAGGCGATGAAGGCCGCGCTGCTCGAGACCCTTTCCACTACCTCGGCGCTGCTGATCATCGGTGTCGGGGCCAGCATGTTCACCCTTTTCCTGAGTCTGAGCGGCCTGGCCGGCTTTATCACCGGCGCGGTGACCGGCTGGGAGCTCTCCTATCTCGAACTGATGCTGGTGGTGGTGCTGATCTACCTCTTCCTGGGGCTGTTCATGGAGCCCTTCGGCGCCATGCTGGTGACCCTGCCGGTGCTGCTGCCGGTATTCGAACTCTACGACGTGAGCCTGATCTGGTTCGGCGTTCTGCTGGTGAAGCTGCTCGAGATCGGCATGATCACCCCGCCAGTGGGCATGAACATCTTCGTGATCAAGGGCGTGGCGGGGCAGTACGCCTCGCTGATGGATATCTTTCGTGGCGTGTCGACCTTTCTGGTGGCCGACATCGTGGTCGTCGCGCTGGTGGTGTTCTATCCCCAGATCGTGCTGGTGTTGACCGGCGGCTGATACGACAGAGGGCGAGCGGCTGACGCTCGCCATTGTCGGCTCAAGTCCGGATCTATTGATTTGTTTATACAACAATATATTTATTCTTCAATATGAAATGCCTCCCCAAGGAGGGCCGAGAGAGTGAACAAGATCATCGACAGCACTACCGCGGCGGGCCTGTTTCGGGATGACGACACCGTCATCTGGACCACTGCCGGCCTGAGCGGCTTCGCCGAAGCCGTGGCCACCGCACTGGAGGCGCGCTTCCTCGAGACCGGCAGCCCCCGCAACCTCACCGTGGCGCACAGCTGTGGCTGCGGCGACGGCAAGACCCGTGGCATGAACCACCTGGGCCATGCCGGCCTGGTCAAGCGACTGATCAGCGGTCACACCGGCCAGGCCCCGCGCATGGGAGAGCTGATTCGCGAGAACCGCGTCGAGGGCTACCTGCTGCCCCAGGGCGTGCTGGCCCATTTATGGCGCCACATTGCCGGCAAGAAGCCCGGCGTGCTCAGCAAGGTGGGGCTGGGCACCTTCGTCGACCCGCGCTTCGAGGGTGGCAAGGCCAACGCCGCCGCCGGGGAGGACCTGGTCAAGCTGGTCGAGCTCGAAGGCGAGGAGTGGCTGCTCTATCGCACCTTCCCGGTCGACGTGGCGGTGATTCGCGCCACCACCGCCGACGAGCGCGGAAACCTGAGCATGGAACGCGAGGCGCTGTTCCTCGAGCAGCTCTCCATGGCCCAGGCGGCGAAGAACAGCGGCGGCATCGTCATCGCCCAGGTGGAGTACCTGGCCACCCAGGGCAGCCTGCACCCCAAGCAGGTCAAGGTGCCGGGCGACCTGGTCGACTACGTGGTGGTGGCCGAGCCCGAACATCACATGCAGACCATTACCACGACCTACAATCCGGCGCTTTCCGGCGATCTCAAGATGCCGCTGGGCGGGATCAAGCCGCTGCTTCTGGATCCACGCAAGGTGATCGCCCGGCGCGCCGCCATGGAGTTGGTGCCGGGGGGCATCGTCAACCTCGGTATCGGCATGCCCGAAGGGGTCTCCAGCGTGGCCGCCGAGGAGGGTGTCAGTGACCTCATGACCCTGACCACCGAGCTCGGCACCTACGGTGGCGTGCCCGCCAGTGGCGGCGACTTCGCCACCTCCTACAACGCCGAGGCGATCATCGACCACGGCTACCAGTTCGACTTCTACGACGGCGGCGGCCTCGACGTCTGCTTCCTCGGCCTGGCCCAGACCGATCACGAAGGCAACCTCAACGTCAGCAAGTTCGGCGACAAGGTGGTGGGGCCGGGCGGCTTCATCAACATCAGCCAGAACGCCCGCAAGGTGGTGTTCTGCGGCACCTTCACCAACGGCGGCGAGCTGGCGATCGAGGACGGCCGCCTCGCTATCCGCCAGGAGGGCCATCGCCGCAAGTTCGTCCAGCGCGTCGACCAGATCACCTTCAGCGGCCGCTACGCCCAGGAGACCGGCAAGCCGGTGCTGTTCGTCACCGAGCGCTGCGTCTTCGAGCTGCTCGACGGCGAGGTCACCCTCACCGAGATCGCCCCGGGCATCGATATCGAGCGCGACATCCTGGCGGCCATGGACTTCGTGCCGTGCATCGCCGCAGAGCTGCGCAAGATGCCGGAGGCGCTCTTCCAGCCCCACTGGGGCGGCCTGCGCGAGCATCTGGCGCGCGACTGAACATCGAGGAGAAATGACATGTTCAAGAACGCCTACATCCCCTACGGCGGCTACTACTCCAGCCCCTTCTGCAAGTGGATGGGAAGCCTGGCCAACGCCAATTCCATCGAGCTGGGCGCGGCCACCAGCAAGCGCTGGTTCGCCAGCCGCGACATCGACCCCACGATCATCGACTACCTCTACCTGGGCGTTTCGGTGGGCCAGAAGTCGATCTTCTACGGGGCGCCCTGGGCCGCGGCCATGATGGGCGCCGGCCAGGCGCCGGGCCAGAACATCACCCAGGCCTGCGCCACCGCCACCACGGCAGTCTTCAATGCCGCCCTGGCGGTGGATGCCGGCAGCTTCGACACGACCTACTGCCTGCTCGCCGATCGCCCCTCCAACGGCCCGCATACCATCTGGCCCAATCCCAACGGGCCGGGCGGCGAGGTGATCGCCGAGAACTGGAACATGGACAACATCGCCGCCGACCCGGCCACCGGCAAGGACATGCTGACCACCGCCGAGAACGTCGCGCGCGAGCATGGCTTCAGCCGTGAGCAGGCCGACGAGCTGACCCTGCGCCGCTATGAGCAGTACGCCGAGGCGCTGGCCGATGACCGTGCCTTCCAGAAGCGCTACATGTTTCCCGTCGAGGTGGCGGTCTCGCGCAAGGAGACCAAGCTCGTCGAGGCCGACGAGGGCGTAACCGCGACCTCCGCCGAAGGCCTGGCCAGGCTACGCACGGTGCAGCCCGACGGCATTCATACCTACGGTGCCCAGACCCATCCGGCCGATGCCAATGCCGGCATCGTCGTCACCACCCGCGAGCGCGCCGTCGAGCTCAGCACGGATCCCCAACTGGCCGTCCAGGTGGTGGCCTACGGCCATGCCCGTACCAAGCCGGCGCATATGCCCATGGCGCCGGCGGAATCGGTCAGGCGTGCACTTGAGCGGGCCGGCCTGACCCTCGACCAGATCAAGACGATCAAGAACCACTCGCCGTTTATTGCCAACGACCTGCACCTGGCCAAGGCGCTGGGGCTCGATGCCAACACCTTCAACAACTACGGCACCTCGCTGGTCTACGGGCACCCCCAGGCGCCGACGCTGGCGCGCCTGCTGATCGAGGCCATCGAGGAGACCGCGCTCAAGGGTGGCGGCTACGCCCTGGTCACCGGCTGTGCGGCCGGCGACTCCGCCGCGGCGCTGATCGTCAAGGTGGGCTGAATTCTCACCGGTTATTCCAACCGGAAGAGCCCGACAAGGGAGTTGGCGGGTGCAAGAAAGAGCGCAAGGGACATGAGTAGCAAGCAGCTGTTATCGAACTAGAACAACACGGAGATGAACAATGAAGTTAAATAAGAAAAGACTGGCCATGGCGGTAGCGCTTTCAGCCGTTACTGCCCAGGCACATGCCCTGGATCTGGGTGAAGTCGGTGGTGCGAATCTCAGCATCGGTGGTTACGTCAAGGCCGAGGGAATCTTTACCGACCCCGATGGGGGGGACAGGAACTTCGATGCGAGCGCTCGCCAGTCACGCATCAACTTCAAGATCGACAAGGAAATACAGGGCCATAACGTGACGGGCTTCATCGAGGGTGACTTCTGGGACAATGCGACGGACGCATCGGATACGAGTTACGCCATGCGATTGCGTCACGCCTACATCCAGGTTGACAACTTTACACTCGGGCAGACCTGGTCCGGCCAGTTCTTTGCCAACGCGCCATTCGATGTCGAGATACTCGATTTCTATGGCACAGGTGTCGGTAGTGTCTCCGGTAGCGGCGCGGTCGTTCGACCCGACGTGGTCCTGCACTATACGCCGGGTGGGTTCCGCTTCAGCCTGCAGGACCCGGTCTACCAGGATGCCGACTTTCCGGACATGGTGGCCTCCTACACGCATCGCACCCCGTCGGGGCACGCCTTCAACGCCGCCGTCACCGGGCGGGAGGTCGAGACCGGCATCGACGATTCAAAATTCGGCGCCGCGTTCTCCCTGGCAGCAAAGCTCAACTTCGGCAATACCTCGCTTGCCCTGAGTGGCTACACGGGCAAGGGCAATAACGTCTACTCCGGCTGGGGATACAACGGTGCAACGAACCCCAGCACCATTGCTGCGCGAGGGGAGGTCGATGCGTCTGGCGATCTGGTGAGTACGACGGGGTTGAGTGCAGGCTTGAGTCATCGGTTCAATGAGCAGTTCCGCGGCAATATCCGCTACGCCCAGGTGGAAGCGGATGAGGTGGCGCCGACCGTTGCCGATGACACGCTCGAGATGATTAACGTCAACCTGATCTATACCTACCTGCCCAACCTGGACTTCGGCATCGAGTGGCGTGACCGCAATGCGTCGACCATGCCGTTGCGTCCGGGCGGGCAGCAGGTGGAGTTGATGGCGATGTACAAGTTCTAGCAGGCGTCTATCGCCTAATCGTACGTTCCTGATTTCGATCGCTTCATTTGGGGCGAATCATCGATTATTCGATGATTCGCCCCTTTTCGTGGGCAAGCGGTACGCACATTACGTCGCGCAGGCATTTACCGGCGGCCGGCGTTGCGCCCAGGGCTGCAACGTTTCCAGTTGATGGGCCAGGGTCAGCAGGGTCGTTTCGTCGCCGAAACGGCCGGCGAAGTGGGCACCTATCGGCAGACCGCCGTTGGTCCAGTACAGCGGCACCGACATGGCGGGCTGGCCGGTGGCGTTGAACAGCGCCGTGAAGGGCGAGTAGCTGTGGAAGCACTCGATCAGTGTTGCCAGGTCGGCCCGGTCGTCGGTGACGTCCAGAGTACCGATGCGCGGTGGCTCGCGTGTCAGTGCGGGGGTCAGGATCAGGTCGTAGTCGCGCATGAAATTGGCGAAGGTACGGCCGAGGGCATGGATCCCTTCGATGGCTTGTACATACTGGACCGCGCCGATATCCCCTTTTTCCCTGAGGTAGATGCGGGTGCGTGGCTCCAGCTCGGTTTCGCTCACCGGTGCACCGCGCATCTGGCCGAGCAGGTCGAGGTAATTACGGGTATTGGGCCCGATGATGTCGAAAGCCTGGTCCAGGAAGCGGGGAAGATCGACCGGCAGGGTGGCCGGAGTCACCTGATGCCCGAGTTGCTCACACAGGGTGGCGGAATGACGTATGGCGGCCAGGGCTTCCGCCGACGACGGCCAGGGTTCGAGGTGTTCCACCAGGGCGATCTTGAGCGGCCGCAGCGAGCGCTGCATCGCCTCGACATAGCTGGAAGGTCGGGCAGGGGCAGCGTAGGGGGCTCCCAGGTCGGCGCCGGCGGTCGCATCCAGCAGTGCCGCGCTGTCGCGCACCGAGAGCGTGATGGCATGGGCCACGCCCATGCCGCCCCAGCCTTCGCCGGCCAATGGCCCGTTGGGCATCAGGCCGCGACTGGGCTTGAGGCCGAACACGCCGCAGCAGGAGGCGGGCACGCGCAGGGAACCGCCGCCGTCGTTGCCGTGGGCGAAGGGGACCGCCCGGGCGGCCACCAGTGCCGCCGCGCCGCCGCTGGAGCCGCCGGCGCTATGCACGAGGTTCCAGGGGTTGCGGGTGGCGCCGAAGCGGGTCGATTCGGTGCTGTAGGAAGTCCCGAACTCGGGAGAGGTGCTGGTGCCGACGAAGACACAGCCGGCCCGGCGCAGGCGGCTGACCATCTCGTCGTCCATGCCCGGGCGCGCTTCACCAAGGGCCAGGGAGCCGTTGGTCATGCGCGCCTCGGCCAGTGGCGCGAACAGGTCCTTCACCAGCGTGGGAACGCCGCTGAAGGGCCCCACGGCCGGCTGCTGCTGCCGGGCCTGGTCGTAGAGCTTTTCCGCCACCGCGTTGAGCTGTGGCTCGACCCTCTCCAGGCGCTGGATCGTTGCCTCCAGCAGTTCGCTCGCCTGGAGATCGCCGCCTTTGACGAGCTCCGCCAAGGTGGTGGCATCCGACTGGTCGATCAAGGTGTGGATATCGTGCATGGCATGACTCTTTCAATGGGAAAACGGATGCGGGGGACTCAGGAGGCCGAGGTCGGCGTCGATTGGGTCGAGCGCGTGCGCAGCTGAGCCAATAGCCAGAGGCAGGCGCCGCCCAGGCTGGCCAGGGCGAGTGCCGAGATCGCGCCGCGCAGGTCGATACCCAGGGCGGTCACGGCGGCGACCACCAGTGGGCTGGCGAACTGGCCGATGTAGAGGCTGGCGGTGAAGCCGCCCATGCCGCGGCCCAGGGTTCGGGGAGTAAGGGCGTTCATGACGGGCGCCATGGCGTTGGGAACGAGCAGGCCGGCGCCGATGCCGTGAAAGAAGACCGCCAGCAGGACCGCGTTGTAACTCTGGGCGTTGGCCAGCTGCCACAGCCCCAGGGCAAGCAGCGTCAGCAGCAGGGCATTGCAGCCGCGAATCCCGAGCATTCGGCGCATGAGTGGCCACAGCAGCGAGCCGAGCAGTGTGGAGAGCAGGCCAAACCCGGCGGCCATGCCGATCATGGTACTGGAGGTGATGCCCAGGCCGACCAGCAGGATCGGTGTCTGCACCGTGACGATGAAGCCCAGCACCATGCCGGAGAATATCAGCAGGTAACCGATCAGCAGGGCGCCGACGTTGACCCTCCCTTCGGGAAGTTCGGCCGTCAGTGCGGTGGCTTGGCGCGGCGGTTCCCATAGTATCTTCAGCATCGCCGGTACCAGCAGGATCGGCAGCAGGTAGAGATAGAAGGGGGTACGCCAGGAGTGTTCGCCCAGGACGCCGCCGATGACGAAGAAGAGGGCACCCATCACGCCGATGGTGACCACCTGATAGTTGACGTATTTGAACCGCTCCTCGCCCCTCCAGTAGTCGGCGATCAGCGTGGCGCAACAGGTCATGATCGCCGCCTCGGCGCAGCCGAACAGCAGGCGGACGCCGACGATGGCGGTGAGGTCGTTCAGCAGCGCCGGGGTGGCGCCCAGCAGGGCATAGAGCAGGGTCGCCAGTATCAGCAGATTCTTGCGGCCGAAGCGGTCCGCCAGCCAGCCGGCGAGAGGAGCGCAGAGCGCAATCGCCAGGGCCGGGCCGGTGATCGCCAGCGGCACCAGGAGCTCTGCGTTCGGTTCCACCGGGCCGAATTCCGCGAAGAGCTTGGGCAGGATCGGTGCGACCATGACCGAGCCGACGATGGTCAGGCTGCTACCCAGCAGGATCACCGTACCTTCCCGCCGCCCCGTCGCCTGACGGGGGCTCACATTATGTTCTGTCATGATGAGGCTCCCCGTCAGAAGGTCTTGCCGATGCGCAGCGCCACGGTGTAGCCCTCGGCGCGGTTGCGCGCCTCGAACTCCTTGTAGGCGTGAAGCCACACCGCCGGCAGGCCTGGCTTGAAGAAGCTGACCGCCGGTCCCAGCGCCAGTGCCTGGGCACGATTGCCGTCGGTCAGGCCCGGGCCGTCGTCATCGGTTAGCTGGCGGTAGTAGTAGCCGCCGAGGCCCGCCGTCCAGCTACCGATGTGCTGGCCCAGGGCGAACTCGTGGCGATACTCCACGCCGCTGCGATAGTCGGTGTCGGGATTGCGGGTATTGAAATCTAGCTGAAAGCTGGAGGAGACCTCGAAGCCGCCATCGGTGATGTAGGTGGCATTGAGAATGGGTGAGAAGGCCCAGCGGTTCAGGCCGGGTGAGACCAGGCGGTCCTCGTCGTAATCGCCGGTGGGGGCCTGGATCTGGAACTGCGTGTTGATGCCCAGGTTGGGCGAGGGGTTCCACTGCAGGATCAAGGGAAGCACCTGGAGATCGGCCTGCCGTAAGACATTGGCGCTGTCGGAGAAGGTGCCGAAGGGGGTGGGTACCTCGAGCGAGGCATTCATCGCGAAGAACGGCAGCACCGCTCCCCAGCCGTATCGGGCACCCAAGATTTGCTGGTCGGTCATGCGCAGGTAGGCCAGCCCGACGGATAGCACATCGAGGGAGAAGGCCACCGGCTGGTCGTTGCCGTTGCCATCCTTGAGCGTACTGGCCGAATAAAGGGCGGTGCGAATGCCGAAGGTGCCTGTGGGGGTAGCGGGTGGCGTGAAACCGGCGCCGAAGTCATAGAGCCCTGCGGGTGTCGTGGGGGCACCATTCTCCGTGGCATGGCCGCTTGTGGAGAAGAAGACCAAGGCCGCGCCGAGAAAGGCGGACGTCAGGTTGGGATAACGCATGGGGCAACTCTCTTGGTGTGTTTGTTGTGGTTGTCAACAAACACACTACAGAGAGCCTCAGAGGGGGGTTATCCGTATTCGGCAAAATCGCGCTTGGCGCGTTGGAGGGTCTCCGAAGGATGCTCTCCAAAAAGCTGTCGATAGTCGGCGGCGAAGCGGCTCAGGTGCCAGAAGCCCCAGTGCGAGGCCGTGTCCTGGACGTTCTTGTCCGCCTGCAACAGGTCGCGGTGCACCCCGTTCAGACGCAGAGTGCGCAAGTAGGCAACCGGGTTGATGCCCAGCGTTTCCTGAAAGCAATACTGCAGTTTGCGTCGACTGGCACCGACCCGGTTGCACAGATCGACGATGGAGGGAGGCGCATCGCAATGTGCCAGCGCATAGTCGCAGGCGCGGTCGACGATACGCTTGCGCGCATGGGGCGCCAGCAGCGTGATGCGTTCGTTGTCGATCAGATCGAGCAGATGCATAAGTACCATATCCCGGAAACCGCTGCGGATGGCGGCGTGGGTCAACAGTGCCTGGCTGCGGGGGCTGTCCCCTTGCATGAGACTACGTGCCAGCGGAATCAGCTCGTCCCGCTCGGCGTGGCTGCCCAGCCGGTAGCAATGGGCCACCGCGGGCAGGTTCAGGCTGCGCTGCTGGTGCCCCTGCACCTCCTCGAGCAGCGATTCGTCGATGGTGACGCGTAGCAGGTCAAGATAGGCGGGCGCGCGCACCTCGGGGAGTCGGTCGCTATGGGCCGTCAGCAGACACGGGCCACTGACGGCGTGGCCATCGCAATGAAAGCCGGGATCTCTGGTCTCGAGTGGCAGGCTGAAGGTAATCGCATTGGGCCAGGCGTTGCCATTCTTGACGATGGCCTGATTGGCCCGGTCGCGCGCCATCTGCATGCCTTCCAGGTGAAGCTCGGTCACGCTGCCGGCGAAACGGCCGGGGGTGACCTGGTCGTAGCGGCACTGCCAGCCGCTGAGCTGTCGTGCATGCTCCTCGACATCGCTGCTCTGCCGATGGCGGAAGCCTGGAAACTGTGTCATGGGGGTGACGGTCGTGTGCATCAGGGAACGTCTCCGTCATTTGTTGTTATTGGTGCTTATGCTATGCGGCTGCGAGTTGATTGCCTAGCGGCGCCGGCTCAAAGCCCACTCTCTCCTAGCCCTCTCTCCTAGCCCTCTCTCCTAGCCCTCTCTCCTAGCCCTCTCTTAAAGCCCTCTCGCGGAAAAGCGGCTCAGCACCGCCCCGGCATGGCGCAGGGTATGGCCGTGGGCGTAAGCCTGGGGTGCCTGGGTGGCCATATAGAAGTGCGCCAGTTCGATGAGCCCCTGCAGGTACTCGGCGTCACTCTCTCCTTGCTCGTGCCGGGCCTGGGCGGCCAGTGCCAGGCGGACCATCTGCCAGGCGCCGCAGGCGATGCCGAGCAGGTGCAGCAGGGGTACGGCGCCGGCGTAGAGATCGGCGGTATCGGCGCGGCGTTCTAGCAGCCAGTCGGTGGTCTCCTCGAGCAGATTGGCCTGGTCGTGCAGCGACTGCGCCAGGCCACCGAGATTTGCATGAGATTCGAGCTGTCCGGCCGTTTCGCGAATATCGGCAATCAGCTCGCGCAGGGTGGCGCCGTTCTCACGCAGGATCTTGCGGCCCAGCAGGTCGTTGGCCTGGATGCCGGTGGTGCCTTCGTAAATGGTGATGACGCGGGCGTCGCGGAACAGCTGGGCGACCCCGGTTTCCTCGACGAAGCCCATGCCGCCGAACACCTGGATCGCCTCGTCGCAGAGGTCGTTGCCCACCTCGGTGCACCAGCCCTTGGCCACCGGCATCAGCAGGTCGACGTAGCGGCGGTACTTGTCGGCGATCTCGGCGTCGGGGTGATGACGGGCGAGATCGAACCAGCCGGCGGCGCTGTAGAGCAGGCCACGCATGGCCATCAGTCGGGCGCGCATCGACACCAGCATGCGCTTGACGTCGGGGTGGGCGAGGATCGGTAGGCCGACTTCGCCGGTGACGACATCGCGCCCCTGAACCCGCTCCCGGGCATAGGCGAGGGCCGCCTGGTAGGCGCGCTCGCCCAGCGCCACGCCCTGCACGCCCACGTTGAAGCGGGCCTCGTTCATCATCACGAACATGGTGGCCAGGCCGGTATGCGGCTCGCCGACCAGGTAACCGAGGGCGCCGCCATCATCGCCGTAGCTCAGGGTGCAGGTGGGGCTGCCGTGGATGCCCATCTTGTGCTCGATGGCGATGCAGTGGATGTCGTTGTGCGGGCCCGGCTCGCCCCGTTCGTCGAGCAGGTACTTGGGCACCAGGAACAGCGATAGCCCCTTGACCCCGGGCGGGGCGTCGGGCAGCCGGGCCAGCACCAGGTGCACGATATTGGGGGTCAGCTCGTGCTCGCCGTAGGAGATGAAGATCTTCTGGCCGAACAGGCGGTAGGCGCCGCCGTCAGTGGGCTCGGCGCGCATGCGCGTGGCGGCCAGGTCGGAGCCGGCCTGGGGCTCGGTGAGGTTCATGGTGGCGGCCCACTCGCCGCTCACTACCTTCTCCAGCCAGATGGCCTTCTGTTCCTCGCTGGCGGCGATCATCAGCGCTTCGGTCTGGCCCACGTTGAGCTGGGGCAGCATGGCGAAGGCCATGTTGGCAGAGAACCACATCTCCCACACGGGGGTGGAAACCAGCTTGGGCAGCCCCTGGCCGCCATGTTCCGGCGGCAGGGAGAGGCTGATCCAGCCGGCATCGCGGAACTGGTCATAGGCCGCCTGCCAGCCGTCGGGCACGCTTACCCGCTCGCCCTCCAGGCGGCAGCCCTGCCGATCGCCGACCGGGTTGAGGGGGACGAGCACGCCGGCGGCGAACTTGCCGGCCTCCTCGAGCACGGCGCTCACCAGGTCGGACGAGGCGTCCTCGCAGCCGGGCAGTTCGCCGATCCGCTCGAGACCGGCCAGCGCCTCGAGGATGAACTGCATGTCGCGCAGCGGCGCTTGGTAGTCGAGCATGGTTAACGTGGGGCCATGCGGATCGATCCATCCAGCCGAATCGTCTCGCCGTTGAGCATGGCGTTATCGACGATATGGCAGGCCAGGCGCGCGAACTCGTCGGGGTCGCCCAGGCGATTGGGGAAGGGGATGGATGCCGCCAGTGACTGCTGCGCCTCCTCCGGCAGGGCGTCCATCAGCGGGGTCTTGAACAGCCCCGGGGCGATGGTCATCACGCGGATGCCGTGGCGGGCCAGCTCCCGGGCGATGGGCAGGGTCATGGCGACGATGCCACCCTTGGAGGCCGCATAGGCGGGCTGGCCGATCTGGCCGTCGAAGGCCGCCACGGAGGCGGTGTTGATGATCACCCCGCGCTCGCCATCGGCCTGGGGCTCGCCCTTGGCCATGGCGGCGGCGGCCAGGCGCAGCATGTTGAAGCTGCCCAGCAGGTTGATGTTGACGATGCGCGAGAAGGCTTCCAGTGGCAGGGGCTCGCCGTGGCGATCGACGACCTTGGCGGGGTCGCCGACCCCGGCGCAGTTGATCAGCCCCTGCAGGCTGCCGAAGGTGTCCACGGCCAGCGCCACCACGGCCTGGGCATCGGCTTCGCTGGTAACGTCGGTGCGTTGGAAGAGCGCGCGATCAGTGGCGCTTCTAGCGTTCAGCTCGCCTGCCAGCGCCTCGCCGCGCTCGACATTGAGGTCGGCGATCATGATGTTGCCACCTGCCTCGTGCAGGGCACGCGCGGTGGCTTCGCCGAGGCCCGAGGCGCCGCCGGAAACGATGAAGGTGTTGTCCTGAAACTTCATGATGATCTCCTCAGGTACGCGGGCCCTGGCCCTTCTTGGCAAAGAAATGGCTGATGCGTTCGGCAACTTCGGGGCTGGTCTGGGTCAGGGCGGCGGTGAGTGACTCGACGAACAGGCCGTCGTCGCTGGACATGTTGTCGATGCGAGAGATGGCGGACACCATGGCCCAGTTGGCCATGGGGGCATTCTCGGCAATGCGGGAGGCCAACTGGCGGGCCTTGGCGAGGCTCTCCCCATCGCCGACCACATAATGGGAGAGGCCCAGGCGCTGCCCCTCGTCGGACTCCATGACACGGCCGGTGAGCATCATCTCGCACAGGCGGCCGGGGCCGATGATATTGGCTACCCGCACCGAGGCGCCGCCGCCGACGAAGATGCCGTGGCGCCCCTCGGGCAACTGGTAAACAGTGCTGGCTTCGGCGACCCGCACGTGGGTGGCGGTGGCCAGTTCCAGGCCGCCGCCGATCACGGCGCCCTGCATGGCGCTTACCACCGGTATGCCGCCGTTCTGCAGCCGGTCGAAGATGCGATGCCAACTACGGGAGTGCTGTACCACACCGAAGGGCTCGCGGTGCTGGTGTTCGGCCAGGTCGAGCCCAGCGCAGAAGTGCTTGCCTTCGGCGGCAAGAATGATGACCCGGGTGTCTTCCGGTATGGCAATCAGAGCGTCTTCCAGAGCGCTGAGCAGGCGATCGCTGACGGCATTGCGCTTCTCCGGTCGTGCCAGCGTAATGGTGTAGATGCTGTCGTCCAGAGTCGTCTTGACGAGAGTTTCGGTCATGTGGGCCTCGGCAGTGGTTCGTCAGGCTGAGCGCTTGTTGCGAGAAAATACTGTTGTAAATATAAACAATATAGAGGCTACAACAGTTCTCCTGCCGGGTCATTCCTACTGCACCACGACTTTAGTCTTGTGTTGGCTTCGGGTGCGTCGGTGAGAAACGAAAACGGCAGCCCGAAGGCTGCCGTGAAGTGGGAAGAGAAGTGCGAAGAGAAGTGCCGTCATTCCGCAAACATGTCGAAAATAAGACCACGCAGCCAGCGGTTGCCGGCATCCTGATGGAAACGTCGATGCCAGAAGAGATTGATGGGGATCTCGGGGAAGGGTACCGGATGCTCGCGCATCGCTAGTTGGAATCGCTCTCGGGTTACCTCGGCCAGCTTGTCGGTGACGGTCACCACCAAGTCGGTGCTGCTGACGATGTAGGGCACGGCGGCGAAGTGGGGAAGCTCTAGCCTGACCGGCCTTGTGACGCGCGCCCTCGCCAGATGCTCCTCCACGATGCCATGGCCGGTACCCTGGGCCACCACCACGGCATGCTGGGCGGTGACGAAGGCATCCAGGTCGAACTCGCCCACTGTCAGGGGGTGGCTCGCCCGCATCAGGCAGACATAGCGCTGCACGAAGAGGCCTTGCTGATAGAAGCCAGCGCCGAGTTGGGGAATCAGGCCGATGGCCAAATCGGTTCGCCCCTCTTCCATCTCCCGCTTCAAGTCCTCGTGCTGACTGCGCACCGTGCTCAGGGAGATACCCGGTGCCTCCCGGGCCAGGCGTTCGAGTAGGCGAGGCAGGAAGACAATCTCGCCGATGTCGGTCATGGCGATATTGAAGATGCGCTTGCTTGTCGCTGGGTTGAAGTCATCCGGCCGATTGAGCGTCTCTTGTAGCTGGGCGAGGGCCTGGGCGATGGCGGGGTGCAGGCGTGTGGCCAACGGTGTCGGCATCAAGCCTTGGGAGGTGCGCTCGAAGAGTTCGTCGCCAAGCAGGTTGCGCAGCCGCTTCAGGGCATGGCTGACCGCGGGCTGGGTGATGCCGAGGCGCAGCGCCACGCGCTGGGTGTTCTGCTCCTGGTAGAGGAGGTCGAATACCACCAGCAAGTTCATGTCGACCTCCGACAGCTTGATCATGGCGTTCCTGTCATTAGCGGTGGTTTACCATCCGATCCCGGTATTGGACAAAGGTCGAGTCCGGGTGGGCAAGAAATAGTCCAGGTCTTTGTTTCGTCAATTTATTAGTGGTGCTTATGCAGTGAATGCAGGGTGCTGTGTGGTGGCCGGTAAGCGGCGCGCCTAGCGTGGGGGCATACCCTCAGTCAGTGCATGGGAGCATGATCATGGTAACCAACCACCAACAAAAACGCCTTTCCATCGGCATCATCGGCGGCGGCATCGGCGGTGTGGCCTTCGCCGTGGCTCTGTCGCGGGATTTCGGCCTCGATGTGCACCTCTTCGAGGCCGCGGAGCGATTCTCTGAGATTGGCGCCGGTGTCTCCTTCGGGCCCAACGCCGTTCGAGCGATCCAGTTGCTCGGTTTGGAGGCTTCCTATTGTCGCATCGCCGACGCCTCTCCGGCTCCCTTCGAGGACGTCTGGTTCGAGTGGCGTCGCGGCCTCGACGACACCTGCCTGACCGCTAGTCTGGCGCCTGGCTGCGGCCAGTCCTCGGTACACCGGGCCGATTTCCTGGACGCTATCGTCGCTAACCTTCCGGAGGGGATCGCCCACTTCGGCAAGCGCTGTATCGAAGTGCAGCAGAGTGGTGGTGGTGCCACCGCACGCTTTGAAGACGGCTCTTCGTTTACTGCCGATATCCTGATCGGCTACGACGGCATCAAGTCGGCGGTGCGTGAGCACGTGCTGCCGCCGGCGCAGTACGGCGACCTCGGCCCGTTCTGGAGCGGCACCCATGCCTATCGCGGCATGATTCCCACCACGCAACTGGAGGCGGCGCTGGAGGCCCGGGGGGCCGACAAGCGCCTGGCACTGGTGCCGCAGATGTACCTTGGCCCCGATCGCCACATCCTGACCTTCCCGGTGAAGCAGTCCGAATTGATCAACGTGGTGGCCTTCGTCACCGACCGCTCCACCCCGAACCCCCGGCTTCCCGAGGGCGAGGAGTGGTTCAAGGCGGTCTCCCAGCAGGAGATGTTGGCAGTCTTTGCGGGCTGGGGCGCCGCCTCCCAGGCCATTCTCGCTTGTATTCCCGAGCCAACGCGCTGGGCGCTGCATGAGTTGCCGCAACTGCCTCGCTATCACTGTGGCCGGGTGTTGATCGTGGGGGATGCGGCCCATGCCATGGTGCCGCATCAGGGAGCGGGAGCCGGTCAGGCGTTGGAAGACGCCTACGTGCTGGCCAGCCTGCTTACCGATCAGGCCTGCACCCGACAGAACGTTCAGCAGGTCCTGGCGGCGTTCGAGGCGGTTCGTCATGAGCGCACCTGCAAGGTACAGCGCACCTCCCACCAGGCAGGAGATCTTTACGAGTACAGCGCGCCAGGGATTGGCGACGACGAGGCACGGCTCGCCGCCGACCTGGAGACCCGTTTCGACTGGCTCTGGAACCATGACCTACGGGATGACGTGGC
This sequence comes from Billgrantia sp. C5P2, assembly GCF_051062895.2. Lineage (NCBI taxonomy): Bacteria > Pseudomonadati > Pseudomonadota > Gammaproteobacteria > Oceanospirillales > Halomonadaceae > Billgrantia > Billgrantia sp. C5P2. Next base: position 4,292,639 of record NZ_CM128542.1, on the reverse strand, counting down.
TGCGGCCAGAGTGCGCTTGGGATGGGAGTCGGCGGCGTCTTTCGCAACGGCCTAACCCCGCGCTGACATGGGAGGTTTCTCCTCAAACCCTGAAGACAACGATAACAACCCCTGGAGCACACCATGAAACACATCGAGAAGGGCGTCGGCCTCAGGTCCGCCCCCCGCGACTTCCTCAGAGACCTCAACGGCGATAACCTCAGCGCGGGCATCGTTGCCGGCATCTTCGGTCTCAGCGCCGGCATCATCCATATCAGTGCCGGCACGGCGGCAGGGCTCGACTCTCACTTCATCATGATCTGGGTCGTCAGCTACCTACTGATCAATGGCCTGTTCGGCCTCTTCGTGCCAGCCTACTACCGGCTCCCCCTGCCCATGGCCAATTCCATCCCCGGCGCCCTGCTATTCGCAGCGATCATTCCCGTGGTGGGGCTCGAGGCGGCCCTGGGGGCGACACTGGTAGCCGGCGTCATTGCGCTGGTGGCCGGTCTGGCAGGGGTGATGAGCCTCGTTATGAAGCTGATCCCTATGCCGATTGTGATGGGAATGGTTGCCGGCATCCTGCTCAAGTTCGGCCTCAATATGGTGGCCCCGCTGGAGAGCGCTCTGCTGCCGGCCACCATCATGATCCTGGCCTTCTTCTTCTCGGCCCGCCTGCTGCGTCGGGTGCCGCCGCTGATTGTCGCCATGCTGGCCGGTATCGCCTACATGGCCATGTCGGGTGTTGATCTGACTGGCGTCGAGTTCTCGGTGACCTTTCCCGAGTTCATCGTCCCGGAGTTCACCTTGGAGGCCTTCCTGGCCTATGGTCTGCCACTGGCCCTCATCTTGGTGGGGATGGAAACCCCCGCCGGGGTGGGCCTGGTGAAGGGGATGGGCTACAAGGAGGTGCCGGCCAACGCCATCACCGCGGTGGGCGGCTTTGCCACCATGATCTCCGCCTTCTTCAACCTGCACAGTACTTGCATCGCTGCCCCTGCCACCGGCATCTGCGCCTCGCCGGAGGCTGGCGCGCAGGACAAGCGCTGGGTGGCGGCAGTCATCACCGGCGCCATTTTCATGCTGGGCGCCCCCTTCTACGGTTATGTGGTCAGCCTCATCCAGGCGATGCCGGGCTATTTCATGGCCATCATTGCCGGCCTGGCGCTGCTGCGGGTAATTAGCTCGGCGATGCAGATGACCTTCACGGGCAAGCATGAGGTGGGAGCCATGTTCTCCTTCCTGATCGCCGCGTCTGGACTGCAGGTTCTGGGCATCGGGGGCTCCTTCTGGGCACTCGTACTGGGCGTCTTCGTCTCGCTGATCTTCGAGGCCAGGGATTTCGAGTTCACTTTCGGCCGGCCATTGGCCAAGCGGCCTTCATTGAGCAAGAAAGGCGGCTGAGCCTCGCCAGAATGCCGACGGCGGGCCTAGGGCCCGCCGTCGGTGTTTTCCTGTGTGTGTGCTGAAATCAGGCCTCGCAGCTCTGTTTGAGTTGCATCGCAGCCTCGTAGATCTCGCCGGCCTTGCTGCCGGTTTCCTCCAGGTAGCCCTCGATGGTTTGCTGCAGCACGGGCCCCCACTCGGGGTGGCCGAGGGCATCCTCGATGACCAGGAATTCGTGGCCGGCTTCCTCGGCGTCCTGGCGGCCCTGGCGGATCAGTTCGTCGTAGACGTCGGCGGCGCGCAGCGACCACTCCATGCCGCTGTGGTCGTCGATCACCTGCTGCAGATCCTCGGGCAAGCCGTCATAGGTGCGCTGGCTCATGGTGGCGAACAGCGACAGGTCGTAGAGCGGCACCTCGGTGTGGTAGCTGGCCAGTTCGTTGAGGCGGAAGGTCTTCATGCCCTCCCAGTTGAAGCTCAGGCCATCGACTACGCCGCGCTGCATGGCGGTGAAGACCTCGGGGGCGGGCATGCCCACGGCCTGGGCGCCGAGCCGGGTGAACATGTCGCCGACCACCGGCGTGGGGCGGCGCAGGCGCAGACCCTCCAGGTCCTCGGGCGTCTCGATCAGGCGCTCCTTGGTGTGCAGATAGCCGGGGCCGGTGGTGAACATGAACAGCGGTCGGGTATCGGCGTATTCCTCCGCGAAGTGGCCTTGCTCGTAGAGGGACTGCAGGATGCAGGAGCCCTGACGGCTGCTGGCCGAGACGCCGGGGAGTTCTACCACTTGGGTGAGCGGGAAGCGCCCTGCATTGTAGCCTTGGGCCGAGGCGCCGATATCGGCGACGCCGCTGGTGGTGCTTTCGTAGGTCTTGTCGGATTTGGCCAGGGTCTGGCTGGGGTAGATCTCCACCTTGAGACGGCCATCCGAGGCCGCTTCGACGCTTTCCCCCCAGGCCTGGAACAGCTCGCGGTCGATCAGCGAACCGCCGGGCCAGACATGGGCGATGCGCAGGGTATTCGCCTCGGCCAGGGAGGGGATGGCGACGAGCGCGACGGCCAGTGCGCCGGTCAGGGCGCGGTTCAGGGTGCTCATACGAGTGATTGGGGGCACGGTCTTGCTGGGTGTCATGGGGGGTTCCTCTTGTCGTTATGTTGTTGAAACGCTTACAGGTCCAGCACCAGGACCTTGCTCTTTGCTCGTGAACAGCAGGGGGTGAACTGGTCGTTGGCGGCGTGCTCGTCGTCGTCCAGGTAGAGGTCGCGGTGGTCGGGCTCTCCCTCCAGTACACGGGTCAGGCAGGTGCCGCAGACCCCCTGTTCGCAGGAGACCATGATCTCGATGCCGTTCTCGGCGAGGACCTCGTACACCGTCTTGTCGGCGGGTACGGTGAAGCTGGCGCCGCTGCTGGCGATCTTGACCTCGAAGCTGCCGTCGTCGCTGGTGTCGGCCACGGCGCCGGCGAAGTACTCGGTGTGCAGCCGTTCGCTGGGCCAGCCGCTGGCCTTGGCGGTCGACAGCACCGCTTCGATGAAGCCGGTGGGGCCGCATACATAGACCCGGGTGTCGGGCTCCGGCGTGGCCAGCAGGGCTTCCAGGTCCAGCTTCTGCTCCGCTGCGCCGTCGTCGAAGTGGAAGTGCACCCGCTCGGCGAAGCCGGAGGCAGCGATGCGCTGACGAAAGGCAGTGCGCTCGGCGGAGCGGGTGCAGTAATGCAGTACGAAGTCGGCGTCGGTGTGGGCCAGGCGCTCGGCCATGCACAGCAGGGGCGTGATGCCGATGCCGCCCGCCAGCAGCAGCGTACGCCCGGCCGGCTTGAGCGCGAAGTGGTTCTTGGGTGCGCTGATCTGGACCAGATCGCCCACCTTGATCTCCTCGTGCATGGCCACCGAGCCGCCCCGTGAAGCGGGGTCGCGCAGTACCCCGATCAGGTAGCGGTCGCGCTCTTCGGGGTGGTTGCACAGCGAATACTGGCGGATCACCCCATCCTTCACCCGCACGTCGATATGCGCCCCGGCGCTGAACGCCGGTAGCGGCCGACCGTGGGGATCGGCCAGCTCGAAGCTGGCGATATCCTGGGCTTCATCGTGACGCGCCTTGACCTCGACGATCAGCGAGAGGGGCGTGCCGCTCATGCCGAGGCCTCCTCTTGGCTGGCTTCGCGCTCCTCGGTGAGTAGCCGGTCGATGATGCGTCGCGCCTGGACACCGCCGCCGTCGATGTTGAGCTTGAGCAGCTGGCGCTCGGGATAGCGCAGCAGGTTGCGCTGCTGGGCTTCGAGCATCTCCAGGTCTTCGGCGAAGATCTTGCCCTGTCCTTCTCGAATTTTGGCGGTGAGTTCGCCGTCTTCGGGTTTGAAGTTGCGCGCCATGCCCCAGAAATACCAGATCGAGGTGTCGGTCTCGGGGGTGATGAAATCGACCACGATGCTCGACGCCTTGACCTCCGCCGGGGCGTCATAGCCGCCGTTTCCGGCATGGGCCACGCCCACGTCGATGTGCACGTGGCTCGGCGGGGTGAAGCGGCAGATCTGCCAGCGGTCCACCGGCACGTCATCGGCCAGGCCGCAGCCGCGCAGAGCCGCCTGCCAGAAGGGAGGGGCCGGGATGTTCTCCATGTGCCGGCTGGTGATGACTTCGTCGCCGTCGACGCGGGTTTCGGGAGCGGCTTCCTCGATCTCCGGCTGGCCGATGCTGGAAGCGTGCACATAGGTCTCATGGGTCAGGTCCATGAGATTGTCTATCATCAGGCGATATTCGCAGCGGACATGGTAGAGCCCGCCGCCGTAGGCCCAGTCGGGACTGTCGGCCCAGTGCAGAGATGGAATCAGGTCGGGATCTGCCTTCTCCGGGTCGCCCGGCCAGAGCCACACGAAGCCGTGTCGTTCCACCACCGGGTAGGCGCGAATGCTGGGGAAGCCGCGCACTCGCTGGCCCGGCATGCTGGCGCACTTGCCGTCGCAGCCCATCTCCAGGCCGTGGTAGCCGCAGACCAGCTTACCGTCGCGTACGAAGCCCAGCGATAGTGGGGCGCCGCGGTGGGGGCAGAAGTCCTCGACCGCGGCCACGCGGCCTTCGTCGCCACGGAAGAAGACGACCGATTCGTTGCAGATGGTGCGTCCGAGCGGTTTGTCCTCGATCTCGTCCGGGGTGCAGGCGACGTACCAGGTATTCTTGGGATAGGGGGCATGGTGAGTCACGGTTCTTCTCCTCGGGAGCGGTTCATGGTCACGGCATGAAGCGGCGCTTCCGTCTTTGCTGAGAATGTTATGTTTGGATCCAAAGTAGAGCTTCAAGGCGTATAATTGGTCAACTTATGCTTTAGTTGGATCCAGGCGGGGGGTGGCGAGAATGGGTAAGGACATCAAGGAGATCGAGTGACTAACAGCGACAAGAGCGTAGTGAGCCGGTTGCGCAAGCTGATCGGCGAGGGAACCTATCGGCCGGGGGAGCGCCTCGGCGAGGTGGCGGTGTCGGAACAGCTGGGCGTCTCACGGACGCCGGTGCGCCTGGCCTTCCGCACCCTGGAACAGGAGGGCTTGCTGCAGCGAGCCGGCAAGCGCGGCTTCATGGTGCGGGAGTTCACCGAGGCCGATGTGCTCTGTGCCGTGGAGGTGCGTGGGGTGCTCGAGGGGCTGGCGGCGCGGCGACTGGCCGAGCAGGGCATTACCAGGGAACTGGATGCCGAACTGGAAGTTTGGATCCAAAGAGGGCGTGAGCTGCTGGCCAAGGGGTTTCTCGAGGAGCGCGACGTCGATGTCTGGAGCGAGCTCAACCGCCACTTTCACCAGACCATCGTCGGTTCGTCCGGCAGCCCGGTGATCGGCGACGCCATTGCCCGCAATAATCATCTGCCTTTCGCGGCTGCCGACTCCATCATCATCGATAGCGAGGCGCTCGATCGTGAATTCCGCAAGCTGCAGCTGGCCCAGGTGCAGCATGAGCTGGTGGTCCAGGCACTGCGCCACGGCGAGGGTGCCCGGGCCGAGATGCTGATGCGCGAACACGCCTTCATTGGCCTGCGCTATGGGGAGTTGTTGGGTGCGTGAAAAGTCCAAGAAAAGGGTGGCAATAATCCTTGTTGGGGCAAACATTATGCTTTGAATCAACTAGTTGGATAAGTGAAAAATCCAAGCACCCTAGACTAATGTCGATTATCGGAATGCGTATTGGTGGGGTAGCTTATCCATAAATCCGAACGTATATTCGGATGCCGAACAAATGCGCTGATCATTATAATGATACTCGGAGGCACCCCATGAACCGTATCCTGACGCGCTGTCTGCTGGCGGCATCCATCGCCAGTCTCACCGTAGCTTCGGCGCAAGCCGCGACCACCCTGCGCATGGCCCACTTCTGGCCGGGTGCCTCGGGCATCAACCAGGACATTTTCGAGGCCTGGGCCAAGACCATCGAGGAGGAGTCCGGCGGCGAGCTGCGCGTCGAGATGTTCCCCTCCGGCACCCTGGCCAAGCCCGACGCCATTTATGACGCAGTCGGCAACGGCATCGCCGATATCGGCGCCACGGCACAGGGCTACACCGCCGGTCGTTTCCCCCTGTCGCAGATCGTCGAGCTGCCCGGCGTGGCGAGCACCGCCACCCAGGGCGCCTGCGTGCTCCAGACACTCTACGACGAAGGCCATCTCGACGAGGAGTATGGCGACACGCGGCCGCTGTTCATGTTCACCACCGGGCCGGGCGGGATCCACACCATCGACACCGACGTACAGGTGCCGTCCGACCTCGAGGGCCTGCGCATTCGTCGGCCGACCGCCGTGGCCGGCCAGATGCTCGAGAACATGGGTGCCAACCCCGTGGGCATGCCGGCGCCGGAGATCTACTCCGCCATGCAGCGCGGCGTGGTCGATGGCCTGAGCTTCCCGTGGGAAGGCCTCAAGGGCTTCCGCATCAACGAACTGGTCGAGTATCACACCGAGGTGCCGTTCTACACGCTGATCTTCGTCGCCACCATGAGCCAGCGCACCTATGACGGCCTGAGCGCCGAGCAGCAGGCCGTGATCGATGCCAACTCCGGCATGAAGTGGGCCGAGAACGCCGGCGCCGTCTTCGACCGGCTCGACGTCGAGGGCAAGCAGGAGGCCAGGGACGCCGGCCACACCATCCGCGAGATCGAGAACCCGCTCGAGAACCCGGATTGGCAGGGGCCGCTCCAGGACGGTATCGAGAGCTACTTGGCGGAAGTCGAGGAGCGCGGCCTCCCTGCGCGTGAGGTATACGAGGCCGCGCTTGCCGCCAGCGAGTCCTGCGCGGGCGATCAGGGGTAAGCCATGCGGGCCTTCCTCGAACGGGCCAGCCACTGGCTGGCCCTGGTCTGTCGCGTCGTCGCCGGTGTCGCCTTGCTGGCGCTGCTGACGGTGACCATCGCCGACGTCGGCACCCGCTACCTCTATCGTCTCACCGAAGGAGCCATCGCTCTGCGCGTCTCCGGCAGCGTGGAGCTGGTGAGCTACCTGATGCTCTGTGCGCTGTTGGCCGCCATGGCGGCCAACGTGGAGAAAAGCCAGGTGGTGGTGGAGGCCTTCTCCCATGGTCTCGCGCCCGCCATCAAGAACCGTCTGCACGGCTTCTACCTGCTGGGCTTCGCGGCTCTCGGCCTGGTGCTATTCCTCGGCTTGCTCGATTCGGCCGTGGCGGCGACCCGTCACGGCGAGGTCACCCAGGACCTGCGCCTGCCCATGGGCCCCATCTACCAGGCGGCCGCGGCGCTCAGCCTGCTGCTCGGCGTGCGTAGCCTGATCCACGCGCTGCTCGGCGCAGTCTTCGGTGTCGAACAGGAGGTGTCCCATGGGGAGTGAGATGATCGGCGCCATCGGGCTTGGCATGCTGTTGGTACTGATGGTGCTGCGCGTGCCGGTAGCCTTGACCATGCTGATCGTCGGGATGGTGGGTTTCGCCCAGGTGATCAGTTGGGATGCTGCCATCGCCCAGGTGAAGACCGTGCCGGTAGAGGTGCTCTCCAACTACAGCTTCAGCGCCGTGCCAATGTTCATCCTGATGGGCGTGCTGGCGGCGCACTCCGGCATGGCCGGCAAGCTGTTCGACTCTGCACGCAGCATCTGCGGCGGCTGGAAAGGCGGATTGGCAATTTCTGCCATTGGCTCCTGTGGGGTCTTCTCGGCGATCTCCGGTTCGTCGCTGGCCACCGCCAGCACCATGACCCGGGTCGCGCTGCCGGAGATGGAGCGCTACGGCTACAATCGCGGCCTGGCCACCGGCGCGCTGGCCGCCGGCGGCACCCTGGGCATCATGATCCCACCCTCCATCGCGCTGCTGATCTACGCCATCCTCACCGAGCAGTCGGTGGGCGACATGTTCATGGCCGGCCTGGTGCCGGGGCTGATGGGGCTGGTGATGTATGCGCTCACGGTCAGCGTGGTGATGCGCCTGCGCCCCTCCCTGGCGGTGGCCGGCGAGCCCACGCCGTGGAAGGAGAAGCTGCTTTCGATGGGCGGGCTGGTGCCCTTCTTCGCGGTGTTCCTGGTGATGATCCTGGGCATCTACTTCGGCGCCTTCACCCCCACCGAAGGGGCCAGCGTCGGGGCGTTCGCCACGCTGCTCTACGCACTGGCCAAGGGCATGCGCTGGCATGGGCTATGGCAGAGCGTGCAGGAGACCCTGGCGCTCTCCGCGGTGGTGTTCTTCATGCTGGTGGGGGCCGAGACCCTGGGCTACTTCATCTCGGTGTCGCGCATCTCGTTCTCGATCAGCGATTTCCTCTACGGCGCGGACCTGACCCCGATGGTGGTGGTGCTGTGCATCCTGCTGCTCTACTTCGTGCTGGGCATGTTCATGGACTCCATCGCCATGCTGGTGATCACCGTGCCGGTGGTGTATCCCATCATTCAGTCGCTGGGCATCGATCCGGTGTGGTTCGGCATCATCACGGTGCTGACCGTGGAGCTCGGGCTGATCACGCCGCCGGTGGGGATGAACGTGTTCGTGATCAAGGCGATGGCGCCCCACGTGGGGCTGGGCGAGATCTTCCGTGGCGTGGCGCCCTTCATCGTCTCGGACTTCATCCGCTTGGCGCTGCTGGTGGCGTTCCCGGTGCTGACGACGCTGTTTCTGCTCTAGACCCTTCGCGTCATGGTTTGCCCCCGGTCAGCTCGCCTGACCGGGGGCGTCATGCATCTGCGGTTCCGCTGCATGCTGCCGCAGCCGGAAGTCCCGCGGCGAGAGGCCGGTGTTGCGCTTGAAGAAGCGGGTGAAATAGGCCGGCTCGGAAAAACCGAGGCTGTCGGCAACCTGGCTGATGGTCATGTTGGTATAGGTGAGCTGGCGCTTGGCCTCCAGCAGCAGGCGTTCGTGAAGCAGCTGCAGTGCGCTGCGGTCGGCCAGGCGGCGGCACAGGGCGTTGAGGTGTGCGCTGCTCATGCCGAGCTGTTCGGCAAACCGCTCGATGCTGGGCTGCTGGCGGTACTGCGCCTCGATCAGCGCCTGGAAGCTTGCCAGGTGCTCGTGGCCGCGGTCGCGCTGACGTGGCCCGGGGGCGGCGGTGCCGGTCAGGCCGTGCGGTTCGGCCAGCCGGGCGAGCTCTACCGCCAGGGCCTGGATCAGGCCACCCAGCATGCGATCTCGCCCCGGCGCGGGCTGACGATACTCGGCATCGATCTGTGACATCAGGGTGGCCAGGCGCCGCGCCTTCGGCGGTTGCCCCAGTAGGTGGTAGTCAGGGTGTTTGAGCACCTTGGCTTGCTCCTCTAGCCGCTGGCCAAGTTGCTCGGCCAGCGGCTGTGCCAAGGTGACGATGTGCCCCTCGATATCCTGAGAGAAGCGAAATCCATGAATCGTCATGGCCGGTACCACGATCACCAGCGGGCCTTGGAGGGCGTGCTGGGAGCCCTCCAGTTCCAGCTCTACCTGCCCGCTGGCGACATGCAGCACGTGCACCAGGTCGGCATGCCGGTGGGGGCGTATGTACCAGTCGTGCAGCCGGCTGCGTTCGGGTATCGACTCGCAGTGCAGCAGGTCCGGCGTTGGCCAGTGGTGGGTCTCGCCATAGAGCTTGAAAACGGGGACGGAAGCCTGCGCTGAGCGTGACATGGGCGCCTCCTGGATCTGGCTCGACCAAAGTCGATGCCGGATGCGTAAAAAGTCCAAGTATTGGTGCCAATCTTGCCTTAAAAGCCGTTTCGTTTCATTGAAAAATGCAACTCATGTCATCCCCGACGCGACGAGGCATTGCTCCATGAAGACCCAGGTAGCCATCATCGGTGCTGGCCCATCCGGGCTGCTGCTTGGCCAACTGCTGAGCCGCCACGGCATCGACAACGTGATTCTCGAGCGCAAGAGCGGCGATTACGTGCTCAGCCGCATTCGGGCCGGTGTGCTGGAGCAAGGCATGGTCGACCTGCTGCGCGAGGCCGGCGTCGACGAGCGCATGAATGCGGAGGGCCATCCGCATAGCGGCGTTGAGCTCGCCTTCGACAACCGCCGTGTGCGGGTCGACCTGGCCGGTCTGACCGGCGGCCAGACCGTGATGGTCTACGGCCAGACCGAGGTGACCCGCGACCTGATGGCGGCCCGCGAGGCAAGCGGCGGCACGACGATCTACGAGGCCGACAACGTCCAACCCCACGATCTCGAATCCGACAGCCCCCATGTCACCTTCGACAAGGACGGCGAAACGCTGCGCCTCGACTGCGACTACGTGGCCGGCTGCGACGGCTTCCACGGCGTATCGCGGCGGTCGATCCCTGCCGATCGCCTCAAGGTGTTCGAGAAGGTCTACCCGTTCGGCTGGCTCGGCGTGCTCTCCGATACGCCGCCGGTTTCCGATGAGCTGATCTACGCCCGCCACGCGCGTGGCTTCGCCCTGTGCAGCATGCGCTCGCCGACACGTAGCCGCTACTACGTGCAGGTGCCGCTCGACGAGAAGGTCGAGGAGTGGTCCGACGGGCGTTTCTGGGAGGAGCTCAAGCGGCGGATTCCCGACGACGTGGCCGAGAAGCTGGTCACCGGCCCCTCTATCGAGAAGAGCATCGCCCCGCTGCGCAGCTTCGTGGTCGAACCGATGCAGTACGGCAAGCTGTTCCTGGTCGGCGATGCCGCCCATATCGTGCCGCCCACCGGCGCCAAGGGGCTCAATCTCGCCGCCAGCGACGTCAACACGCTCTACCGGCTGCTGGTCAAGGTCTACCATGAGGGCCGCACCGACCTGATCCCCCGCTACTCGCAGACCTGCCTCAAGCGCATCTGGAAGGCCGAGCGCTTCTCCTGGTGGATGACCTCGCTGCTGCACAAGTTCTCCGACGAGGAAGACTTCGAGACCCGCATGCAACAGGCTGAACTCGACTACCTCACCTCATCGGAAGCGGGCCTCACGACTATCGCCGAGAACTACGTCGGCCTGCCTTACGAGCCCCTCGAGTGACCCCACCCTCCAGTGTTTCCTCCTTGACCCGGGTCCAAGCGATTGGCCCGGGTTTTTCCTTTCCTCGCGAGAGCTCTGAATAAGACTAAGGTCGGGTTTGGGGCCAAGTCGTAACGCAGTAACCTCGATCAAATTACGAATAGATGTGCGCTAAGCGAACAAATCTGGCGAAGCTAAACCAAGAAAAGGTGGCGTGATGACGAGCTTACTCAGGAAGGCATGCCTGGCGGCATGCAGCGGTGGTCTGGCTGTTGCGATGTCCGTTTCGACGGCCCAAGCCAACGACTGGCCGACCGACGACGTGCGTCTCGTCGTGCCCTACGCGCCGGGCGGTACCACCGACGTGCTGTCGCGTCGCGTTGCCGATCTGCTGCAGGAGGAACTGGACGCCAACGTGGTAGTCGAGAATCGCCCCGGTGCGGGCTCCACCGTGGCCACCGGCCGCCTGGCACGCGGCGGCCGCGACGTCGATCACACCATCCTGATGGCGTCCCCTGGCCACACCATCGGCGCGGCGATCTATCCCGACCTGGCCTACGACCCGGTCGAGGATTTCGTCTTCCTGCAGAACTTGATCGACATCCCCAACGTGATGGTGGTGCCGGCCGACAGCCCCTATGACAGCGTCGAGGAGTTCGTCGAGGCGGCGCGCGAGCAGAACATGACCTTCAGTCACAGTGGGGTGGGCAGCTCCATCCACATGTCGGGCGAGCTGTTCAAGACGCTGACCGAGACCAACATGACGGCCGTTCCCTTCGCCGGCAGCGGCGCGGCGCTGCCGGCCCTGCTGGGTGGCGACGTCGACGTCTCCTTCGAGAACATGCCGACCGTGCTCTCGCACATCAAATCCGGCGACCTGAAGGCCCTGGCGGTGACCTCCGCCGAACGCTCCGAGCACCTGCCGGACGTGCCGACCCTGACCGAGATCGGTGACTACAACCTCGATCAGTTCGTAACCACCGCCTGGTTCGGCCTGATTGCCCATGAGTCCTTCCCCCAGGACGCCCAGGACACCATGCGCGAGGCGCTCGACGCCGTGATGCAGCGCGAGGAGTTCGTGAACTTTGCGAATCAACTGGGCGCCGAGCCGGGCCAGGTGGCCGGCGAGGAGTTCAAGCAATTCATCACGCAAGAAGTCGAGCGCTGGCAGGGTGTTGCCGAGCAGGCTGGCATCAGCCAGTAACGCGGAGGGCCGAACGCAAACAGCCGCTGAGGCGAGGGCATCGTCCTCGCCTCGCTCGTGTGTCCGTGGAGGGGTGTCATGTCGACCTCGTTTCCCAAGCGTGTCAGGGCGCTCCGTGACCCCGGCGATGTTCTGGCAGGGTCTGTGCTGCTGGCCGCCGCTGCCGCACTGCTGTTCTATCTCATTCCGAACTACATTGGCGAGCCGCCCATCCTGCAGAACCCGATGATGTCGCCGCGCTGGCTGCCGCGCATCGTGGGCTGGCTGATGCTCGGCTTCTCGTGCCTGCTGATCGTTCAGGGGCTGCTGGTCGACAACACCGACAAGGAGGACGGCCGGCGTATCGAGAAGGGGCCTTGGCTGCGCTCCGCCATGATGGTGGTGGCCCTGGTCGTCTATGTGGGCCTGTTCGAGGCGCTGGGCGCGGTGATCAGCGGCATCCTGGCCACCCTGATCCTGTTTGCCGCGCATCCGGTCAGGACCTGGTGGGTCTATGGCCTGGCATTCGTGTTTCCCGTTGCCGTCACCTTCCTGTTCGTGAAGGTCATGAACGTACCGCTGCCGCTGATGCCGTTCTGATGAAAGGTGCTCGCTCTCACCCCCGCCTTCGGTGACCTATGGATATGTTGTCGGAAGTCCTCGATCTCTTCCTCAGCCTGGATAACTTCCTGGCCATTGCGCTGGGTGTCGTCATCGGCGTGGTGGTGGGTTCGATCCCCGGCCTGACCGCCACCATGGCGGTGGCCCTGGCGCTGCCGTTCACCTTCTCCATGCAGCCGGTGGCGGCCATCCTGCTGCTGGTGGGCATCTACAAGGGCGGCATGTACGGCGGCTCGATCACCGCCATCCTGATCCGTACCCCGGGCTCGCCGGCTTCCGCCTGTACGCTGCTCGACGGTTACCCCATGGCCCAGCAGGGCCATGCCAAGAAGGCGCTCAAGACGGCACTCTACTCATCGGTGATCGCCGACTTCATCTCCAATATCGCGCTGATCTTCTTTGCCGCCTACCTGGCCAAGATCGCGCTGAACTTCGGTGCCCCCGAGTTCTTCTGGCTGATCTGCTTCTCGCTGACCATCATCATCTCGCTGGCCAGCGGTTCGATGATCAAGGGGCTGCTCGCCGCGCTGATGGGCATCCTGCTCTCGCTGGTGGGACTGGACGAGGTCTTCGGCTCCCAGCGGCTGACCTTCGGCAACTACAACCTGATGGACTCCATCTCGTTCATCCCGTTGCTGATCGGGCTGTTCGCCATTCCCGAGATCATCGAGTTCTATCGCAAGAAGGCGTTGCCTCACCTCAAGGCCAAGGCCAGCGGCGCGGGCCTCTCGCTGGCGGAGCTCAAGCGTTGCCTGAAGAGCATCATCCGCGGCAGCCTGATCGGCGTGATCATCGGCGCCATTCCCGGCACCGGGGCCACCGCCGCGGCCTTCATCTCCTACAGCGACGCCCGTCGCCGCTCGCCCAATCGCGACAATTTCGGCAAGGGCGAGGTGGAAGGCGTGGCCGCGGCCGAGGCGGGCAACAACGGCGTGGCCGGGGCGACCCTGATTCCGCTGCTGTCATTGGGCATTCCGGGGGACGTGATCACCGCCATCATCCTCGGCGCCTTCATGGTTCATGGCCTGACGCCTGGCCCGCTCATGTTCCAGGAGAACCTGCCGCTGATCTATGCCCTGTTCATGGGCATCATGTTCAGCTCGCTGGTGCTGCTGCTGGTGGGCAACGGCGCCATCAAGTACTTCTCGCTGATCGCGGACATCCCCAAGGAGATCCTCTTTCCCATCGTGCTGATGTTCTGCGTCTACGGTGCCTATGCCGTGAACAACGACACCTTCGACGTCTGGCTGATGCTGGGCTTCGGCGTACTGGGTTACATCTTCAACCGGGCGGCGATTCCGGCGGCCCCCTTCCTGATCGGCTTCATCCTCGGGCCGATGTTCGAGGACAATCTGCGTCGCTCGCTGCTGATCGGCCATAACGATCTCTCGATCTTCGTGCGTGGTCCGATCACCTGGTTCTTCATCGCCCTGACGCTGGGCTCGATCCTGCTGGCGCTCTACCGCTACGCCACTGCGCGTCGCCAGCCGACAACCAGCGAGACGACGCAGGAGACGCCGTAAACACCAAGCACAGGCGGAATCCACAAGGGTGGAACCACAGCGAGCGGAGACAATGACATGGCGGGACCGCTGACAGGCCTGCGCGTGCTCGACCTGAGCCGCGTGATGGCCGGCCCCTGGTGCACCCAGATACTGGCCGACATGGGCGCGGAAGTGATCAAGGTCGAGCGTCCGGTGAGCGGCGATGACACGCGCCACTGGGGACCGCCCTGGCTGAAGGATCGCGACGGCAACGAGACCCGCGAGTCGGCCTATTATCTTTCGGCCAACCGTGGCAAGCATTCCGTGACCGTGGACATGAGCAAGCCCGAGGGTCAGGCGCTGATCCGCGAGCTGGCCGCCCAGAGCGACATCCTGGTGGAGAACTTCAAGAGTGGCGGCCTGGCGCGCAAGGGGCTCGACTATGCCACCCTCGAGGCCATCAACCCCGGGCTGATCTACTGCTCCATCACCGGCTTCGGCCAGACCGGGCCGATGGCCGCCAAGGCCGGCTACGACTACCTGATCCAGGCCCAGGGCGGGCTGATGAGCATTACCGGCGCGGCCGACGGCGAACCCGGCGCCGGTCCGCAGCGGGTCGGCATGGCGGTGGCAGACCTGACCACCGGCATGAACGCCACCATCGCCATCCTCGGCGCGCTCCATCATCGTCACCTGACCGGCGAAGGGCAGTACATCGACATGGCGCTGCTCGACGTGCAGGTGAGCTGGCTGGCCAACCAGGCGCAGAACTATTTCTGCAGCGGCACGTCGCCCAGCCGCACCGGCGAGTACCACCCCAACCTGGTGCCCTATCAGCCGTTTCCCACTGCCGACGGCGAGAAAGTGATCATCGCCATCGGCAATGACGGCCAGTTCCAGCGCTTTTGCCGGGCGGTGGGACGGCCCGAGCTGTCTGAGGATGTGCGGTTCGCCACCAATCCCGAGCGGGTCCGACATCGCCTCGAGCTGGTGCCGCTGATGGTCGAGATCACGCGTACGCGCACCTGCCAAGAATGGATAGCGCTGCTCAGCGAGATCGCGGTGCCCTGCGGGCCGATCCAGAACATCACCCAGGTCTTCGACGACCCCCAGGTCAAGGCGCGGGAGATGAAGATCGAACTCGAGTCCAATCACGGACCGGTACCCGGCGTGGCCAACCCGATCAAGTACTCACGCACGCGGATCGAGTATCGCAAGGCGCCGCCGGCTCTTGGCGAGGATACCGAGGCCGTGCTGGCGCGACTGCTCGGCAAGGCACCGGGGGAGGTTGCCGAACTGAGAAAGCGCGGGGTCGTTTAGAGCGAATCAGCCGACGCTGACGCCGCCGCAGACGAACAGGGTCTGGCCGGTGATGAAGCCGCTGCGCGCGTCGCAGAAGAAGCTCACCGCCTGGGCCACGTCCTCGGGCTGACCCATGCGCTGCGCCGGGATGTTGTCGATGATGCGCCGCGCACGCTCGGAGTCCGGCGGGTTGTTCTCCCAGAAGGCGGTGGTGGCGATGGGGCCGGGTGCGACGCAGTTGACCGTGATGCCGTCCCCGGCCAGCTCCAGCGCCCAGGTGCGGGCCATGGACTGCAGCGCACCCTTGGTTGCGCTGTAGAGGCTGCGCGCCTCCTTGCCCAGCACCACACGGCTGGCGTTGATCACGATACGACCGTGGCGCCTTTCGCGCATGCCTGGCAACAGCGCCTGGGTGCAGACCAGTGCCGAGCGCACGTTGAGGTGCATCAGGCGATCGAAATCCTCCACTCGCGTCTCGTCGAGCAGCGCGGGTGCGACGATTCCCACGTTATTGACCAGGCACTCCACGGCATGGGTCTCGACGATCTCCGCGAGTACCGCCCGAGTCGCTTCAACCTCGGCGAGGTCGACCTGGCGTGCATCGGCCCTGAGCGACCCGGCCTCTGGCTCGACGATGTCCAGCACTATGGTCCGGTAGCCGTCCTGTTGCAGGCGCAGGGCAATCGCCTGACCGATATTGCGGGCGCCGCCGGTGACGATTGCGCAGGGTTCTGTCATGTTCGGACCTTGGTAAGCGAGATCGTGAGTGCACCTGGCGCACATGCGTTCGCCAAATGGTTGCGCTCCAGCAGACGCGTCGCAACCCGACCTTGGTCTGGGACGGTTTTTACAGAGAGCTGGAGGATCAACTGTCTGTTGCCTCTTCCCTGTTGGTGCTAGTGTCAAATGACGCCTCATTCCGAAGATGCCGGGGTGCTGCGTCGTAGCGTGATTCGAACGGTATTCGACGAGGGGAGGAAGGGAATGCTGATATCGATCGAAACGTGGATCGCCTATACCGCCGCTTGCATCCTGATCATTCTAGCTCCCGGGCCGGACAATATTCTGGCGATTAGCCGTGGGCTCAGCCAAGGGCGCCTGGCGGCACTGGTGTCCAGTGCGGGAGCTTCATGCGGGCTCATGATTCACGTGCTGGCTGCAGTTTTCGGGTTGGTGGTGCTCATGCAGACTTCGGTAGTGGCTTTCACCGTAGTGAAGATTGTCGGCGCTGCGTACTTGATATGGGTCGGGCTGAATATCCTGCGCTCGAGAGATATGATTTCTCTGTTCCCCGAGAAACGGACGACGATGTCATCCATGTTCGTATCGGGATTCCTTACCAATCTTCTCAACCCCAAGCCGGCGCTGTTCGTTCTTGCCTTCCTTCCTCAGTTCGTGTCGCCTGTGCAGGGTGCCGTTGAGTGGCAGTCGCTGGTTCTGGGGATATGGCTCGTGCTGCTGGCCTTCGTGACTTTCACTCTCCTGGGTATCTTTTCCTCTTTCCTGTCGCAGTGGTTGCAGAAAAGTCCACGGACAATCCTGGGGCTCAATTTGGGTGCGGGAGCGGCATTCATTGCGGCTGGCTTGTCTGTTGCGCTCCTTGAGAGACCCAGTGCAAGGTGATGGCGTTAAAGAGATACGTGCCAATCCAGAAATGTTTAGGTAGGGACATGATCAGGAACGTCGGCAATACCGAGATACGGCTCAAGCACAAGTCGACCTGCCACTGCGGTGCGGTCGAACGCGAGCTGACACTTCCCAACGGGATCGAGAACCCGAGACGCTGTGACTGCTCCCTCTGTCGGCGAAAAGGCGCCATCGTCGCTTCGGTGGGTCTCGATGGGCTGCGCGTCGTCAAGGGCGAGGATGTCTTGAGGCTCTACCAGTTCAACACCAGGACAGCGAAACACTATTTCTGCGCGAACTGCGGGATCTATACGCACCACCAGCGGCGTTCCGATCCCAATGAATATGGCTACAACGTCGGCTGCCTGGAGGGCGTCAATCCTTTCGAGCTGGGCGAGGTGCTGGTATCGGATGGCATCAACCATCCCTCGGACCGCCAGGGCAAATGACGATCCGTCCCTCTCGGAGTGCCACGAGTCGCCATTGCGGCGGCTGCAAGTCACCGGCGAGTTCTGCTGCTCGTTGGCCACATTCCGTTCCTTCGCAAGGCAAAGAGTGCCGAACTGGTCCAGAATGCGCTTATTGACCCGCCGCCATTTAATTTAACGAGGTAGCCCATGGAACTCCTCTTGATTCTGGTTGGAGTCGGCGTTGCACATCTACTGGCCGTTATCAGCCCAGGACCGAGCCTGCTCGTAGTGGCCCGATCAGCGATCTCCACCTCGCGGAATGCGGCAATCTGGACGGCACTCGGCATTGGGGTGGGATCGGTGATTTGGGTGCTTGCCGCGTTGTTCGGGCTTCATTTGCTGTTCGCCATGGCCCCCTGGGTCTATACCGGCATGAAGGTCGTCGGTGCTGCCTATCTTTTTTATCTCGCGTTTCAGCTCTGGCGAAATGCCAAATTACCCATGCACTTTGATGTCTCAGTTGCCAAGCCAGCCGTTTCACAGTGCAAATCATTCTTTAGAGGGTTGTTGGTACAGTTGTCGAATCCGAAGGTGGTTGTCTTCATGGGTTCGATCCTGATCACGCTGCTGCCTCCACAGCCTTCGAATGGCCTGATAGCCGCGCTTCTGCTGGTTGTTTTTCTGAATGAGTTCGTGTGGTTTTCCTTTGTCGCCTGTGCCTTTTCCATCCCACGTTTTCGAGATGGTTACATGCATTTCAAGAGCATCATCGACCGGGTGACAGCCAGCTGCCTGGGAGGTTTGGGGCTACGACTTATCTTGAGCCGATAGCACTGGTTCATCGGTGCGCGCCTCCGTTCTGCTGAGATGCGAGACATGCTCCGAAGCCTGCTCTACGACACCCTGATTCTGCGGCTCACCGCCCGCTGGTACGCCGAGGTACTCGAGCGGTTGCCCGAGGGGGCGACGGTGCTGGACGTCGGGGTCGGTACCGCCGGGGCGCTGCTGGCCAACGCCGAACGGGTGCAGCAAAAGCGCCTGCGCATTACCGGCATCGATATCGACGCCGACTACGTCGCACGTGCCCGTAGGCGGCTGCACGATTCCTTATTGATCGAGCGTGCCGAGGTGCGTCTCGAGTCCGTCTACGATCATCGCGGCGGGCCCTACGATGCGGTCTACTTCTCCGCCAGCTTCATGCTGTTGCCGGAGCCCGAGCGGGCACTGCGCCATTGCCGCACACTGCTCAATCCGGGCGGACGACTCTACTTCACCCAGACCATCCAGCAGCGGCCTTCACGCTTCATGGAGCGCCTCAAGCCCATGCTCAAGCGGCTCACCAGCATCGATTTCGGCCAGGTGACCTACGAGGATGCCTTCAAGGAACAGATTCGCGACGCCGGCCTGGCGCTGGAGGAGTTCACGCTTCTGTCGCGTCATGGCAGTCGGACATCGTGCCTGGTCGTGGCCCGGCCAGTCGACTGACCCTTCACCGACAGTTCATGGATATCTACCGCTGCGGCGATTCTCCACCAGCACCTCGAGAATGGCATTGGCCTCCTGCATGATCGTCGAGGGCGCCTCGCCCTTGCGCCGGCTGCAGATCACCGGCGAGGTCAGGCCCGGGTCGGCGAGGTAGACGTAGACGATGCCGTCGCGACGCACGCGCTTGACCTGCTCCGGCACCAGGGTGATGCCGATTTCCGAGGCGACCAGTGCCAGCGCCGTCTGCAGCTCGTTGGCCTCCTGCGCCACGGTGACCTTGAGGCCGCGGCGGCGAAACAGCCCCAGCGTCATATCGGCCAGGCTCGGGCGCGGTTGGGCGGGAAACAGCACCAGCGGATATTCGGCGAGCTGGGCCAGGGTCGGCTTGGTCTCTGACAGCGGATGCCCTTCGGGCAGCGCCGCCATCAGTGGCTCGTCGAACAGGTTCTCCTGCTCTACATCGGGGTCGTCGATACGCATGCGGCCGAAGCCCATGTCGATGCGTCCGCTCTTGAGCGCCTTGATCTGCTGCACCGTGGTCAGCTCGGCCAGCATCAGCTCGACGTTATCCTTTTGTCGTAATTCCCGCACCAGCAGCGGCAACTGCCCGTAGAACACCGAAGGAACGAAGCCGATGCCGAACATCACGCGCTTGCTGCGGGCCAGGCGCTGGGTGGCTGCGACGGTGGTGTCGACCTTTTCCAGTATCTGCAGAGTATGCTCATGGAAGAACTGTCCCGCCGGCGTCAGGCGCAACCCACGCGCGCTCCTCTCGAACAGTTCTGCGCCTATCTCGCTCTCCAATTGCTTGATCTGCCTGGATAAAGGTGGCTGGGCCATGTGCAGCTTGGCGGCTGCCCGGGTCAGGTTGAGCTCGTCTGCGACCATGCAGAAATAGCGTAGGTGTCGCAGCTCCATGATACCTCCAGGGTATGGCTCGGGACCTAAACGATATTGGTTCGGCCGCGTCGGGGCAAGCAGACTGCCAAGGTATCGAAACACCGAACCGCCGGAGCGCGCATGTCATCTGTCATCGAGTCCATCGAAACGCTGCTGGTCGACCTGCCGACCATCCGCCCCCACAAGCTCTCCATGACCACCATGGCCTATCAGACGCTGGTCATCGTGCGTCTGCGCGACTCCGACGGCGTCGAGGGCCTGGGCGAGGGCACCACCATCGGCGGGCTTGCCTACGGCCCCGAGAGCCCCGAGAGCATCAAGCGCAACATCGACACCTACCTGGCGCCGCTGCTGATCGGTCAGCCGGCGGGCGCCGTTGCGGCGCTGCGGGCACGCCTCGACCGCCATGCCCGAGGCAACGCCATCGCCAAGTCGGCGCTGGAAACCGGGCTGCTCGATGCCCAGGGCAAGCGCCTGGGGTTGCCCGTGGCCGAGCTGCTCGGCGGCGCGCGCCACGACCACCTGCCGGTGCTGTGGACCCTGGCCAGCGGCGACACCGGCCGCGACATCGACGAGGCCTTCCAGCGCCTGGAGCAGCGCCGTCACTGCGACTTCAAGCTCAAGATCGGCGCCAACGCCGTGGACGACGACGTGCGCCACGTGGCCGCGATCAAGGAGGCATTGGGCGAGCGGGCGAGCATCAGGGTCGACGTCAACCAGGCCTGGGACGAGAGCACCGCCGTGCGCGGCATCGCCGCGCTGCAGGCCGCCGGCATCGAGCTGATCGAACAACCCATACCCGCCCGCGAGCATGCCGGGCTGATTCGTCTGGCGGATCGCTTCGAAGTGCCGATGCTGGCCGATGAGGCGGTGGCCGACGCCCGCGACGGCTTCGCCCTGGCGGCGGCCGGTTTCAGCGGCGCCTATGCGCTGAAAATCGCCAAGGCCGGCGGCCCGCGCGGTGCCCTGGCGCTGGCCCAGGTCGCCCAGGCAGCCGGCATCGGCCTCTACGGCGGCACCCTGCTCGAGGGCACCATCGGCACCGCCGCCTCGCTGCACGCCTGGGCGACGCTGCCCGAGCTGGCCTGGGGTAGCGAGATGTTCGGCCCGCTGCTGCTCAAGGACGATATCGTCGCCGAGCCGCTGGCCTACGGCGAGTTCGGCGTGGAGCTGCCGAAAGGGCCGGGGCTGGGTATCACCCTGGATGAAGACAAGCTCGCCCACTACACCCGCCAGTGACAGGAGAACGCACTCATGCTTTTTCAGGTGGAAATGACCGTCAAGCTGCCGCCGTCGATGCCGGCCGAAGAGGCCGCCGCGATCAAGGCACGCGAGAAGGAGTACGCCCAGGAGCTGCAGCGGCAGGGCAAGTGGCGCCACCTATGGCGGGTCGCCGGCAGCTACGCCAACGTCAGCATCTTCGACGTGCGCGACAACGCCGAGCTGCAGGAGATCGTCGCGGGCCTGCCGCTCTTCCCGTGGATGGAGATCGGCGTCAAGCCGCTGTGCCGCCACCCCTCATCCATTCGTGACGACGACAGCTGATCCCGACGATTCACGCCAGCCCCGTGGGGCAACCAACGACAACGAGGACAGACCCATGACCGTGAAGATCCATGACACCCCCGAGGTACAGAACTTTCTCAAGGCCGTGGCCGGCTTCGACCAGCAGGGCGGCAGCCACCGCGCCAAGCAGATCCTGCATCGCCTGCTTTCCGACGTTTATCGCTTGATGGACGACTTCGACGTCACCCCGGAGGAGTTCTGGTCCGCCGTCAGCCTGCTCAACGAGCTGGGCAAGGAGAGCCAGTTCGGCCTGCTGGCCCCGGGGCTCGGCTTCGACCACTACCTCGACATGCGCATGGACGCTGCCGACGAGCAGGCCGGCCTGACCGGCGGCACGCCGCGCACCATCGAGGGCCCGCTCTACGTGGCGGGCGCACCGGTGGCCGAGGGCGAGGCGCGCATGGACGACGGTAGCGACACGGACGCCGAGGTCATGTGGCTGACCGGCCAGGTGCGCGACACCCAGGGCAAGCCGATCCCCGGCGCCCAGGTGGAGATCTGGCACGCCGACTCCAAGGGCAACTACTCGTTCTTCGATCCCTCGCAGTCTGAATACAATCTGCGCCGCACCATCCTCGCCGACGCCGAGGGACGCTACCGCGCGCGCAGCATCATCCCCTCCGGCTACGGCGTGCCGGCAGGCAGCCCCACCGACCAGGTGCTCAAGCTGCTGGGTCGCCACGGCCAGCGCCCCGCGCATATCCACTTCTTCGTCTCCGCGCCGGGTCATCGTCACCTGACCACCCAGATCAATCTGGCCGGCGATGAGTACACCTACGACGACTTCGCCTTCGCCACCCGCGAGGAGTTGGTGGTCGAGGCCACCCGCATCGAGGACGCAGCCGAGGCCGCCAAGCGCGGGCTCGAAGCCCCCTTCACCGAGGTGGTATTCGACGTCGAGTTAGCCTCGACCGCCGACCCCGAACTGCAGAGCCGCCACAAGCGCCCGCGTGCGCTGGAGGACGAGGCGGCAGCGGGCAAGCGTGAGCCCGCCGAGGCCTGATCGCCCGACGCTTTCCGCAAGTCACCTGACGATACGAAGCGCTCCCCCGCCGGCCTTGGCCGGCGGGTAGGGGAGCCTCACGACCTGACAAGAGCCACGAGGAGTTGGAGCCATGACCGCACAGCTTGATCGTCTCAAGAAGCGCGTTCGCGGAGCCGTCGTCGACGACCCCGAGAACGGCATCTTCCGCTGCCATCGCAGCATGTTCACCGACCCGGCCTTCTTCGAGCTGGAGATGAAGCACATCTTCGAGGGCAACTGGCTGTTCCTGGCCCACGAGAGCCAGGTCGCGGAACCGGGTGACTACATGACCGTCACCATGGGCCGCCAGCCGGTGATCATCACCCGCGACAAGCAGGGCGAGCTGCACGCGCTGATCAACGCCTGCGCCCACCGCGGCGCCACCCTGTGCCGCAAGAAACGCGGCAACAAGGGCACCTTCACCTGCCCCTTCCACGGCTGGTCGTTCAAGAACGACGGCAAGCTGCTCAAGGCCAAGAACGAGAAGACCGGCGCCTACCCCGAGGGCTTCAAGCAGGAGGGCTCCCACGACCTCAAGCGCGTGGCGCGCTTCGAGAACTACCGCGGCTTCCTGTTCGGCAGCCTGAGTGCCGACGTCGCCCCGCTCACCGAATACTTGGGCGAGACCACCAAGATCATCGACAACATCGTCGACCAGGCGCCGGAGGGCATCGAGATCCTGCGCGGCACCTCCTCCTACACCTTCAACGGCAACTGGAAGCTGGGCGCCGAAAACGGCGCCGATGGCTATCACGTCAGCACCGTGCACTGGAACTACGCCTCGACCATGGAGCGGCGCAACTACGATGCCGGCGGCACCAAGGCGGTGGACGCCAATGGCTGGTCGAAGAGCATGGGCGGCTTCTACTCCTATGAGAACGGCCACATGATGCTGTGGACGCGCCTGCTCAACCCCGAGGTGCGCCCGGTCTACTCCCAGCGCGAGCGCATCGAGCAGGAGCTCGGCGAGGCGCGGGCCGACTCCATCGTCAACCAGACCCGCAATCTCTGCCTCTACCCCAACGTCTACCTGATGGACCAGTTCTCCACTCAGATCCGCGTGATCCGGCCGATCGCCGTGGACAAGAGCGAGGTCACCATCTACTGCTTCGCGCCCAAGGGCGAATCGGCCGAGAACCGCGCCCTGCGTATCCGTCAGTACGAGGACTTCTTCAACGTCAGCGGCATGGGCACGCCGGACGACCTGGAGGAGTTCCGCGCCTGCCAGAACGGCTACGCCGGCCTCGACGCCGAGTGGAACGACCTCTCCCGCGGCGCCAAGCAGTGGATCGAGGGCGCCGACGACAATGCCCGCGCCATCGACATGAAGCCGCTGCTCAGCGGCGCCTCGCCCGAGGACGAGGGCCTCTACGTGATGCACCACAAGCACTGGGTCGAGGAGATGCTGCGCGCCATCGAAAAAGAGCGCAGCCAGTTCATTGCCACCGCGTCGGCCTGAGGGAGGGCACCGTCATGACTTATCTCGATATTCAGGCCTTTGTCCATCGCGAGGCCCGCCTGCTCGACGACCGCCAGTGGGACGAGTGGCTGACCTGCTACCACAAGGACGTGGTCTTCTGGATGCCGGCCTGGGACGACGACGACCGGCTGACCGAGGACCCGCAGAGCGAGATCTCGCTGATCTATTACCCCAACCGCGAGGGGCTGGAGGACCGCGTCTACCGCATCAAGACCGAGCGCTCCGGGGCGACCAGCATTCCCGAGCCGCGCACCACCCACCAGGTCTCCAACCTGGAGGTGCTCTCGCAGGAGGGCGACACGGTCGAGCTGCGCTTCAACTGGCACACCCTGAGCCATCGCTACCAGCAGACCAGCGCCTACTTCGGCACGTCGTTCTACACCCTGGACGTAAGCGGCGTCGCGCCGCTGATCACCTACAAGAAGGTGGTGCTGAACAACGACTACATCCACCAGGTCATCGACGTCTACCACGTCTGAGCGACCGCGATCCCGGTGGGAGGAGACGAGCATGAGCTACACCATAGCCCTCAACTTCGAAGACGGTGTGACCCGCTTCATCAGCTGCAAGGACGGCGAGACGGTGCTCGACGCCGCCTATCGCCACAAGGTCAACCTGCCGATGGACTGCTCCGACGGTGTCTGCGGCACCTGCAAGGGCAGCTGCGAGCAGGGGGAGTTCGACCTGGGCGACGAGTACATCGACGAGGCGCTCTCCGACGAAGAACTCGCAGAGGGCAAGGTGCTGACCTGCCAGATGGTGCCGTCGTCGGACTGTGTGGTGCAGGTGCCGGTGGCCTCGACCCTGTGCAAGACCGGCGTCGGCGAGTTTCCCGGCCGGGTCGCCGAAGTCGAGCGCCTCTCCGAGGACAGCTTCGAGCTGGTCGTCGACCTTGACGAAGGCGAGGGGCTCGCCTTCCTGCCGGGGCAGTACGTCAACATCCAGGTGCCGGGCCGCGACGAGACCCGCTCCTACTCGTTCAGCTCGCTGCCCGGCGGGCGCCGTGCCAGCTTCCTCATCCGCAACGTGCCGAATGGCCTGATGAGCGGCTACCTGACCGGGGCGGCCAAACCCGAGGACGACCTGACCCTGACCGGGCCGATGGGCAGCTTCTACCTGCGCGAGGTCGAGCGCCCCGTGCTGATGCTGGCCGGCGGCACCGGGCTGGCGCCGTTCCTCTCCATGCTGCGCCAGCTGCAGGCGCGCGGCTGCGACCAGCCGGTGCGACTGCTTTACGGAGTGAACGTCGACGACCACCTGGTCAAGCTCGACGAGCTCGACGCCTTCGCCGAGGCGCTGCCCGACTTCGCCTACACCACGGTGGTGGCCGATGCGGCGAGCGAGCATCCACGCAAGGGCTACGTGACCCACCACATGGCCCCCGAGCTGCTCCACGACGGCGAGGTCGACGTCTACCTGTGCGGGCCGCCGCCGATGGTGGATGCGGTGCTCACCCACTTCCGCGAGCAGGGCATCTCGCCGGCCAGCTTCCACTACGAGAAGTTCACCCCGAGCCTGGCCCCGGAAACAGCCAAGGAGGCGGTGGCATGAGCGCGCGTTTTGAAGGCTCACGTTTCCAGGAGCAAGTGATGGTGATCACCGGCGCTGCCCAGGGCATCGGCCGGCGCGTCGCCGAGCGCGCCGGCGCCGAGGGCGCCCGGCTGGCGCTGGTGGATCGCGCCGAGCATGTCGATGCAGTGGCGGCCGAGCTGCGCGAGGCGGGCATCGAGGCGATCGCCCTGAAGGCCGACCTGGAGAGCTGGGAAGGCGCCGAGGGCGTGATGCGCCAGGTCCAGGGGCACTACGGCCGGGTCGACGTGCTGATCAACAACGTTGGCGGCACCATCTGGGCCCAGCCCTACGAGCACTACCGGCCGGAGCAGATCGAGGCCGAGGTGCGCCGTTCGCTGTTTCCCACCCTGTGGTGCTGTCGCGCGGCGCTGCCCTACCTGCTGGAGAGTCGGGGCAACATCGTCAACGTCTCCTCGGTGGCCACCCGCGGCATCAACCGGGTGCCGTATGCCGCCGCCAAGGGCGGGGTCAACGCCATGACAGTGGCGCTGGCCTTCGAGTACGCCGAGCACGGCATTCGCGTCAACGCCACCGCCCCCGGCGGTACCGAGGCGCCGCCGCGGGTGATCCCGCGCAACACCGCCGAGCCCAGCGAGCAGGAGAAGGCGTGGTACCAGCAGCTGATCGATCAGACCAAGGCCACCAGCTTCATGGGGCGCTACGGCACCCTCGACGAACAGGCCGGCCCGATCCTGTTCCTGGCCTCGCGCGAGGCCGGCTACATCACCGGCTGCGTATTGCCGGTGGCGGGAGGTGATAGCGGCTGATCGTTCTTCACGCCACGTTCACCGGTACGCACCACTCACTCAACGATAACAACATTCCCCTGGAGTACACCGTGAAACATATCGAGAAGGGCGCCGGACTCGCCACGGCGCCACGCGACTTCATCCGTGACCTCAACGCCGACAACCTGAGTGCCGGCGTGGTGGCCGGGATCTTCGGCCTCAGCGCCGGCGTCATCCACATCAGCGCCGGCACCGCGGCGGGGCTCCCCCAGGAATTCACCCTGCTGTGGGTGATCAGCTACCTGATGATCAACGGCCTGTTCGGGCTGTTCCTGCCGGCCTACTACCGGCTGCCGCTGCCGATGGCCAACTCGATCCCCGGCGCGCTGCTGTTCGCCGCCGTCATTCCCCTGGTGGGCCTCAACGAGGCGCTTGGCGCCACGCTAATCGCCGGGGGCATCGCGCTGGTGGTGGGCCTGGCGGGGTGGATGAGCCTGGTCATGCGCTTGATTCCGATGCCCATCGTGATGGGCATGGTGGCGGGCATCCTGCTCAAGTTCGGCACCAACATGGTGATGCCGTTGCAGAATGCCTTGGTGCCGGCGGCGATCATGATCCTCTCCTTCTTCTTCGCCGCGCGCTACCTGCGCCGGGTGCCGCCACTGGTGGTCACGCTGCTGGTGGGCGTTGGCTACATGGCGCTCTCCGGCGCCGATTTCTCGAGCGTGACGTTCTCCTTCAAGCTGCCCGAGTTCATCATGCCGGCCTTTACACTGGAGGCCTTCCTGGCTTACGGCCTGCCGCTGGCGTTGATTCTCGTCGGCATGGAGACCCCGGCCGGGGTGGGGCTGGTCAAGGGCATGGGCTACAAGAGCGCCCCGGCCAACGCGATCACCGCCCTGGGCGGCTTCGGCACCATGGTGTCGGCCTTCTTCAACCTGCACAGTACCTGCATCGCCGCGCCGATGACCGGGATCTGCTCGGGGCCGGAAGCCGGCAGCCACGACAAGCGCTGGGTGGCGGCGGTGATCGTCGGCATCATCTTCGTCACGGCGGCGCCCTTCTACGGCTTCGTGTTCAGCCTGATCGAGGCGATGCCGAGCTACTTCATCGCCATCGTCGCCGGGCTGGCGCTTCTGCGGGTCATCAGCTCGGCCATGCACATGACCTTCTCCGGCAAGCATGAGGTGGGGGCGATGTTCTCCTTCCTGATCGCCGTGTCGGGGATCCAGATTCTCGGCATCGGCTCCTCCTTCTGGGCACTGGTGCTGGGGGCGGGTCTCTCCATGCTGGTGGAGTTCCGCGACTTCGATTTCTCCCGCGAGTCTCGCAGCTCGCAGGGGGAGACCGCCACGGCGCGCTAGCGGGCGGTCAGACCTTCCTCCGTTGGCCCGTGGTCGATCCCTCGCTACGGGCCTTTTTTATCCGTTTGAAATCCCCCATCTCTTCCATGCGAGGTGAAACATGTCATTGCGCCAGGACTGGTCGCTGCCGGCCGTGACGGCCGGATTCGTGGCGGTGCTGATCTCCTACGCCGGCCCGCTGGCGATCTTCTTCCAGGCCGCGCAGAGCGCGGAGATCTCCCCCCAGATGATGAGCTCCTGGGTGTGGGCCATCTCCATCGGCGCCGCGGTGTCGGGCATCGGGCTGAGCCTGTGGCTCAGGGTGCCCGTCGTCACCGCCTGGTCGGCGCCCGGCACGGCGCTTCTGGTCACACTGTTTCCCGAGCTGTCGTTGAACGAGGCGGTGGGCGCCTATCTCACCGCGGCGCTGATCGTCTTCGCGGTCGGCGTGAGCGGCTCCTTCGATCGGATCGTCGCGCTGATCCCGCCCGGCATCGCCGCAGCGATGATGGCCGGCATCCTGTTCCAGTTCGGCGTCGGCGTGTTCACCTCGCTGGAGGAGGCGCCGCTGCTGGCGCTGGGCATGCTCGCCGCCTACCTGGGGTTCAAGCGGCTCTTCCCGCGCTACTTCCTGGTGCTGTTGCTGCTGGTGGGGATCGTGCTCGCGGTGCTGTTGGAGGGCGCCAGCCTGGCGGGCGTGTCGTGGCGGCTGGCGTCGCCCGAGCCGATTCGCCCCGAGTGGACGCTGGGCGCGACCCTGAGCCTGGCCCTGCCGCTGGCGCTGGTCAGCCTCACCGGGCAGTTCCTGCCGGGCATGGCGATCCTGCGCGGCGCCGGTTATGAGGTCCAGGCCCGGCCGATTCTCACCGTGACGAGCCTGGTGTCGCTGCCGATGGCGCTGTTCGGCGGCATCACCACGGTGGTGGCGGCTATCACCGCGGCGCTGTGCACCGGCAAGGCGGCCCATCCCGACCCCGCCAGGCGCTATGTGGCCGGCGTGGCCAACGGCGGCTTCTACCTGCTCGGGGCGCTGTTCTCGGGCAGCATCGTGCTGCTGTTCACTTCGCTGCCGGTGACCTTCGTCGCCCTGCTGGCGGGGCTGGCGCTGATCGGCGCCATCGCCGGCAACCTCAGCGCGGCGGCCGCCGAGAAGGAGCATCTCGAGGCCTCGATCATTACTTTCCTGGCCACCGCGTCGGGCATGAGCCTGTTCGGCCTGGGCTCGGCCTTCTGGGGCGTGGTGATCGGCTGCGCGGCGTACCTGGTCCTGCACCGGCCCCTGGCGCTGCCGGTGCGGCGGGCGGCGGCTGCCGCCGAGGAGAAGTCGTGATCGAGCCGAGATTGCCCCGCATGAGAAATTCGGCCAATGTCGAGGCATGACCGCCGTCCATCGGCCTGAAACCTCAGCATGTGCGTGGCGCCTATGCTTGATCGAGCTGCTCCCGAGTTCTCGGCGTGGAACCCCGGCCTCGAGGCCGACCTGCCCAGGCGCTACCGGCCCCTGGAGACCATTCATCGTCCGGCCAACGTCTCTTCCGACTTGGCCGAAATTCCCGAACTAAGGGCGCTCACCGGGCTCGAGGAGGAGGAGCTGGTCGCGTTCCGCGCCGAGCGCCTGGTGCTGCACGAGCTGATCGTGCGGGTCACCGCCGACATCCTGGTGCATGAGGGTGAACAGGAAGAGGTGCTGGGGCACAACTTCCGCCGCATCGTGCTCAAGATCCTGGCCGACTACCTTTCTCCCCAGCTGCCGGCATTCCAGCAGGCATTCGACCGACTCTGCGCGTCGATACGAGGCAGGGCGGGGAAGATCCTGGAAGCAGCCTTCGCCCCCGAACCGGAGGCGAGCGATGCCGAGCCCGTCTCCTTGCTGGCTCGTTGGCTGGGCAAGCGGCCCGCCCCGCCGCGGCCACCGGATCGCCGCTCGTTGGAGGAGCGCCACCACGATGCCATCCAGGGTATCAAGCAGCGCGGGCTGGCTGCCCGGGACGAGCTGGAGCAGGCCGTCTACAAGAGCGCCTACCGTGTGCTGAGTTCGATTGCCGCTGCCCAGGGCCATATCGGGATGGACCGCGAAGTGCTGGTGCGCTTGATCACTCGGCATGCCTGCAACGACTACGGCAGCCGCCTGATCGGCCACCTGCTGGCGCCGAACGTCGAGCGGGCCATCGAGCAGGAGGGCTACGATAGGGTGCCTCTTGCCGACGAGCCGATTCTGGTCAGCCTCAAGGGTGCCTCGGCGGCTGGCAAGAGCTCCCTGCGACACCTGCTGAGACATACGCTGCAGGACCTGGGCCTGCCACCGGATCGGTACGGCACCATCACCCCCGACATCTGGCGTCGCCTGCTGCTCGACTATGAGGCGCTGGGGGAAGCCTACAAGTACGCCGGTCGCCTGGCGGGCAAGGAGGTCAAGCTGATCGACGCCAAGCTCGATCGCTACATCCGCGACAAGGCGCAGCGGGACGGCACCATTCCTCATCTGCTGATCGACCGCTTTCGCTTCGACAGCTTCTCCACCGAGACGGTGGCGCGAATCCTCGACGATACCTACGCCAAGTACGTCGCTACGATGCACATGTACTTCATCATCACCCCGCCGGAAGCCACGGTGGAGCGGGGCTGGCAGCGAGGGCTGGAGCGGGGGCGCTACAAGGCGGTGTCGGACTTCCTGGGGCACTGCGTGGAAGCCTATGACGGCATGCCCAGAGTGTTCTTCAAGTGGCTGGACAGCCCGCGGCCGCGCTTCAAGTACGTCTTTCTCGACAACAGTGTGCCCAAGCACACCCCGCCGGCGGTCGTCGCCCACGGCACCCGCGAGATGCTCCATATCCTGGATCCCCTGGGCCTGGTCGCCATCGAGCGCTACAAGAAGATCAACACCGCGGCGACGTGCCCCGCAGAGGTCTATCCTGGCGGCGACGTGCTCGCGGTGGCCAACAACTGCACATTCCTCAAGCAGTGCCTCGCCAAGGTGCCGGAGGTCCGCTTCGTCGATGCCACGAGCGGCAAGACGTACCTGCGCGCCATCTCGGGCCGCTTCGCGGTGGAGGATGCCGAGCTGCTGCAGGCCAGGCGCCAGGAGGCGGGGCTCGCCGAGCTGTTTGCCGTGCTGGGGATGCCGGACTAGCCAGTAATGTTCGCAATACGAACCTTTGCGCGTTATTTGCATTGCTTGAAATTTCATGTGATATTGACTGTATTGGGTGACACAGAAGCACCCAACAACAACGATAAACAGAGGTAGACCCCATGACGACGAAGACAACAGTGCCGAACATTCGGCGCGCGGCGGGTGCCATTGGGCTGGCGGGTGTGCTGATGAGTGCCCTGGCAAGTCCGCTCGCTTCGGCCAGCGACATCACCCTCAGTTATGCCTTCATCTCGCCTGCCAGCACCTTCCCCGGTGTGCAGATGGAGCGTTGGGCGGAGGAGCTTGAGCGCCGCACCGACGGGCGGGTGACGGTGAACACCTTTCCCGGCAGTACGCTGCTATCCGCCAACAACATGTATGACGGCGTGTTGAGCGGCGTTGCCGACATCGGGCTCTCGATCACCTCCTACGAGCCGAGCCGCTTCCCGCTGCTCAACCTGGCCGGCAGCCTGACTGGGCTGGAGGTCAATTCGACCGTGGCGAGTCAGACCGTCTATGAGTTGATTCAGGAGTTCCCCCCCGAGCAGCTGGGCCTTGATGATTACAAGGTCATCACTGCCTTCACCTCAGAACCCGGCTATTTGCACACCAAGGAGCCGGTGACTTCCCTGGACGCGCTGCATGGTCAGGAGATTCGTGTGCCTGGTGATAGTACCGACGTTCTGGCGGCACTGGGCGGGGTGCCGATAGCGCTCTCGCAGGCCGACACCGGCGAGGCACTGCAAACGGGCGTCGTCGACGGCTACGTGAGTTCACGGGAGGTGTTGAGGGACCTGCGCTATGCGCGCACCGTCAAGTACGTGACCGACTACCCATTGAGCAGTGCGGTATTTGTGGCGGTCATGAATCGTCAGCGCTGGGAGGCGCTGCCCGAGGACGTGCAGCAGGTCATCGATGAGCTGGGCGCCGAAATGGCCTTCTTTGCCGGCGACTATCTCGATTCCCATGTCGAAGCGTCACTGGCTTGGGCGCATGAGGAAGAGGGGGTCGAGGTGCTCTCGCTGAGCGAGGAGGAGGCGGCTCGCTGGACCGAACGCCTGGAGCCGATCAACGAGGAACGCCTGGCCCACGTTGCCGAGCTAGGCCTTCCCGCCTACGAGTTCAACGAGCGCATGCTTGAGCTGTTCGAGCAATATCAACAGTAGTGACAGGACCAGCAGTAGTGACAGGTGCCCGGGCTTCGGCCCGGGAAACATTCGACACGACGGGTCTGGCTCATGAATAGATTTTCTCTCCTGGTCAGTCGGCTATTGCTCGCCCTCGCCGGCGGTGCCTTGCTGGCCATGGTGCTCCTGGTGGTGACCAACATCGTCATGCGCCAGGTCGCCTCCTCGTTCGGTGGTACCACCGAGGTGGTCGGTTGGCTGACGGCGGTGGTGGTTGCGCTCTCCCTGGCCTATGCCCAGGTGACAAAGGCGCATATCGATCTGGACATGCTGGTGGCTCGCTTGCCCCGGCGTCTGCAGCATGGGATTCAAGCCCTGGTGTTGCTGGCGAGCCTGCTGTTCTTCGCCATGGTGGCGTTCAAGCTCTGGCAGTACGGTCTGCTTGCCATGCAGCGGGGCACGTTGTCTCAATCCCTGCGCCTGGCCGTTTACCCCATCATCTATCTGGTCGCCTTCGGCTTCACCGCGTTCTGCCTGGTGCTGCTGGTGGATGTGCTGGAGTGCCTGAAGAGGGGGAAGGCGTCATGAGCTTCACCCTGGTGGCCCTGATCGGCGTGCTGGCCCTTTTCGTGCTGATTGTCCTTAAGATGCCGATCAGCTTTGCCATGTTCATCGTCGGCTTCTTTGGAATGCTGCACATCACGAGTTCCATGGCGGCATACAACATCGTCAGCTCCGGTATCTGGGAACAGCTCTCCTCCTACTCCCTGAGCGTCATCCCGCTGTTCATCTTCATGGGGGAGCTGCTGTTTCGCTCGGGAATCACCGAAAAGCTCTTCGCTGCCGCCTATGCCTGGACGGGCCATCGCCAGGGCTCCATGGCCACGACGACGATCCTGAGCAGCGCCGGCTTCGCCGCGGTTTGCGGCTCCAACACCGCGACGGCCGCCACGGTGGGTACCATCGCCCTGCCGGAGATGAAGAAGTTCGGCTACCACAGGGCGCTGAGCGCCGGCAGCGTCGCCACCGGCGGCACCCTGGGCGTCATCATCCCGCCCAGCGCGGTGCTGATCGTGATCGCCTTGCAGGCCGAGCTGGCCATTCGCGATCTCTTCATCGCCAGCATCGTGCCTGGCCTGATGCTGATGACGCTGTTCGTGCTGACCATAGCCTATCTCTGCTGGCGCAACCCGGCCATGGCGCCGGCCGGTGAACGCTCCTCCTGGGCTGCACGCCTGGCCTCGCTCAAGGGCGTGGTGGAGATCTTCGTGCTCTTCACCTTGGTGCTGGGAGGGCTGTTCGCCGGCTGGTTCACCTCAACCGAGGCGGCGGCGGTGGGCTGTGTCGGCGCCATGGCCATCATCGGCCTGCGCGGGCGGCTGTCCTGGGAGATGCTGCGGGAATCGCTGAGCAACACCCTCAGAACCTCCGCCATGATCCTGATGCTGGTGGCGGGTGCGGTGGTGTTCGGCCGCTTCCTGACCGTCACGCGGCTGCCCTTCCTGGTCGGCGAATGGGCCGCTGCGCTGCCCCTGCCGGCGGTGCTGGTCATGGCCTGCGTGCTGCTGATCTACGTCATCGGCGGGGCGCTGATGGATGCCATGGGCTTCTTGATCATCTCGATCCCCATCTTCTTCCCGGTGGCGATGGTACTGGGTTACGACCCGATCTGGTTCGGCATCATGGTCTGCATCGTGACCAGCATGGGGGCGATCACACCGCCGGTGGGAGTCAACGCCTTCATCGTCAAGAGCCTCGATCCCGAGCTCAGCTTCGGCGAGATATTTCGCGGCGTCGGCTACTTTATGTCGCCTTACCTGATATGTATCGCGCTGCTGCTGCTGGTGCCCGAGATCGTCCTGTTCGCTCTCTGAAGCGAAGGTAGGCCTGTAGGCAACGGAAGTAGACCAAGAAGCGAAACCGAGTGTCATCAAATACTTGAAATTTCATGTGATAAATAAACAAAAGGCTGCCATGACATCTCTCATCCAACCTCTCGACCTCGGCACGGGCCCCAAGCGAGTCGTGGTCAAGGACAGTATCGATATCGCCGGCTACCCGACCCGGGCGGGCTCTGCGGCGCTGACCGATACGCCGGCAGCGGAGAGGCATGCCGAGATCGTCGAGCGCACGCTGGCAGCCGGGTACCGCATCGTCGGCAAGGCCAACCTGCATGAGCTGGCGTTCGGCATGACCGGGCTCAATGCCTGGACGGGCACCCCCGAGAATCCGCGCTTCCCGTCGTTCATCCCGGGGGGATCGTCCAGCGGCTCGGCGGCGGCGGTGGCGGCGGGCGTGGCGGAGATCGGCATCGGCACCGACACGGGAGGCTCGATCCGGGTGCCGGCGGCCTGCTGCGGCGTGTACGGGCTGAAGCCCACCTTCGGCCGGCTCGGGCGTCGCGGCGTCATGCCCGTGCACAGCAGCCTCGACTGCGTGGGACCGCTCAGTGCCGATCTCGACGAGCTGATCGCCTTCATGACGGCCGTGGATACAAGCTTCGCCGTAGGAAGCAGTGCTGCGATGCCGCGCCTGTGCGGGCTGGCGGTGGCGGCCGATACGACGATCCTCGGCGCGCTGGAGGCGTGTCTCGAAGGCGCCGGGCTGGCCGGTGAAACGCGCGCTTTGCCCCTGATGGACGAGGCCTACGAGGCGGCCATGGCGCTGATCAACCGCGAAACCTACGTGGCCTGTGCCGCCTGGCTCGACAGCGGCCGACTGGGGAGTGACGTGGAGCGGCGCCTGCGTGCGGCCGCCGAGACCACCGACGCCGAGCTGCGCGAGGCCGAAGCGGTACGCCGGGCCTTCACGGCCGGCGTGGACCGGCTGCTCGAGACTTACGAAGTGCTGGCGCTGCCGACGCTGCCGCACTTCCCACTGACCCGGGCGGCAGCCGAGGAGGGGCGGCAGGATCTGACCGTCTCTTCCCTCGTGCGGCCCTTCAACCTTTCGGGGCATCCCGCCCTGAGCCTGCCTCTGCCCCCCAGCCGGGGTCGGCCGGTGAGCCTGCAGCTCGTCGGCCGGCGTGGCGATGACGCCGGCGTCTGCCGGGCCGCGCGTTACCTCATCGGCACACGGCATGACGAGGCCATTCAAACAACAGGAGAAGCCCATGCACAGCCAGGTCGATAAAGCCCAGTGGGGCGGAGAGGAGCGCTTCGATGCGCTGCTCGACAATATCCGCCAGCGGCGTGACGAGTTCGAAGCACAGCGACACCTCTCGGCGGACATCGTCGAGGAGTTCAAGGCCATCGGCGTCTATCGCGCCATGGTGCCGGCCAGCCACGGCGGCGATGAGAAGTCCCCCGCCGAGTTCCTGAAGATGGTCGAAGCCATCTCGGCGGCCGATGGCTCCGCCGGCTGGGTGGCCAGCTTTGGCATGAACCCCGCCTACCTGGCGGCGCTGCCCGAGGCGACCATCACCCAGATCTGGAAGGACTCTCCCGACGTGGTGTTCGCGGGGGGCATCTTTCCGCCCCATCCCGCCGAGCGGGTCGACCGCGGCTTTCGCATCAAGGGGCGCTGGAAATTCGCCAGCGGCTGCATGAGCGCCTCGCTGTGCGGCGTCGGGATCCAGCCCGACGAGCCCGGTGCCCTGCCGCGCATGGCGGTGCTGCCCCGCGAGCAGGTTCGCATCGACCCCACCTGGGACATGCTAGGCATGGTCGCCACCGGCAGCCACGACCTGGTGGTGGACGACGCCTACGTCGCCGAGGAGTGGACCTTTGTGCGCGGCGCCAAGGCCACCATCGACGCGCCCTTCTTCCGCTATCCCGCCCTCTCCTTTGCCACCCAGGTGCTGGCGGTCACCACCCTGGGACTGGCCCGGGAGGCACTGGACGTGGTGCGGGCCATGGCCGGGGGGCGCAAGTCGGTCACCGGGGCGCCCAATCTGGGCGAGCGCGAGTACGCCCAGATTGGCCTGGCCAAGGCCGAGGCCCGGGTGCGTGCCGCCCGTGCCTTCTTCTACGACAGCACCGAGTCGGCCTGGAGCGCCGTTGAGGCCGGCGGCGAGCCGAGTCGCGAGCAGATCAACCTGCTGCGTCTCTCCGCCACCCACCTGACCCATGAGTGCGCCGAGGCCATTCGCAGCGTGTACCAGATCAGCGGCATGACCGGTGCCGAGAACGGCCACCCCTTGTCACGGATTCTGCGCGACGCATTGCTGTGCACCCAGCACGCCTTCATGGGCGAGATCACCTGGAAGAACGCCGGCGCCATCTTCTTCGATCACGCCCCCCTGCCGGGCTACCTGTGAACCGAAACGACCACTGAAGAACGGAGATCATCATGAAGCATCGCGTACTGTTTTGCTGTGGCATCAACCAGAACTTCATGAACGCCACCGCCGAGGAGGCCAAGCAGGTGTGGGAGGCCACCCGCGAGATGCTGCAGGGTATCGACGGCCTGCCCGGCCTGACGATCCTGGGCATCATGGACGACGACCGCATTCAGGTCGGCCCCTCCATCTCCGCCCCCTGGACCTTCTACATCATGGCGGACGTGCAGGACTACGAATCCATCGTCGAGGCCTGCAACTTCTTCCGCACCACGCCGGTGGGCGACGGCACCTACAAGCTCTGGAAATACTGCCGGGTCGAGGCGCGCATCGGGCGCGAACTCGTCGTGCCCGAATGACGAAAAACCATCGACAAGCCGTTGCCAACAAGGCCGGCCAATAGATATTTCGAGGTCATCATGAATAGCCAAAACAAGATCGACATCACCCCTCACGAACTCGTGTTCAAGGATTACATTCGCACGCCAATGTACGAGGATCCCAGGCTGTTCGAGGAGGAGATGCAGAAAATCTTCAAGAAGACCTGGGTGTGGGTCGCCCACGAAAGCGAGTTCCCCGACAAGGGCTCGTTCAAGCTTTCCCAGGTGGGGCTCGAGCCGGTGATCGTGGTACGCGACAGGAAGGGCGCGATCCACGTCATGGTGAACCGCTGCCGCCATCGCGCGGCCACGGTGTGCGAGGTGAAGAAGGGCAAGACCTCCTCGTTCCAGTGCCCCTACCACGGCTGGGGCTATGGGCTCGATGGCTCGCTGCGGGCGCTGCCTTATCCCGAGCAGTACGGCGACGACTTCGACAAGGCGCAGCACGGCCTGCTCAAGCTGCGCACCGAGTCCTACGCCGGCATGGTCTTCGCCACCTTCAACGAGGAAGCCGAGCCGCTGGTCGAGTTCCTCGGCCCGGTGACCAAGTGGATCGACCTGTTCATGAAGCAAGGGGCGGGTTATCCGGTCAAGGTGCTGGGCGAGCATCAGTTCAGTGTGCCGATGAACTGGAAGGTCCAGTTGGAGAACACCACCGACGCTTATCACTTCCCCGTCGTCCACAAATCCTTCCTGCAGTCGTTGGATGACGAAACCGAGGAGGTCTTCTCCTTCCTGGATCAGGGCAAGGGGTACGTGGAGGATCTCGGCAACGGCCACTCGGTGATGGTCATGATCCCCGAGCTGGTGGATCTCGACGAAAACCTCGAGGCACCGATCCCCGAGCGCTTCGAGGCGCTGGCCCAGGAGCTGCGCGCCGACGGCTACCCCGACGAGCAGGTGAGACGCATCGTACGTGCCGTGGGAGGCGCGGGCTTCAACCTCAATCTCTTCCCCAACGTCTCGTTCTCGCTGGCGTTCTTCCGCGTGTTGACGCCGGTGAACGTCGAGCGGACCGACATTCGCCACATTGCCATCGGCATGGATGGCGGCCCCGAGGCGGCCAACCAGGCACGTCTGCGCCTGCACGAGCACTTCCAGGGCCCGATGGGCTTCGGCTCGCCCGACGATGCGGAGGTGTGGGAGCGGGTCCAGCGCGGCACCAAGGGCGGGGCGGAGCTGCCCATCCTGCTCAATCGCGGTCTCGTCGACGAGCAGCCGGGCGAGGTGGGGCCCCGCGGCCATATCAGTGCCGAGACCGGCATGCGGGCGGCGTACGACATGTGGAAGAGGATGATGCAGTCATGAACGAGATGATCAAGATGGAAAAGGAGCTCTTGCTGCAGGATGCGCAGGCCTTCGTCTGGGCCGAGGCGGACATGCTGGACCGCCAGGACTACGACGCCTGGCTCGCCCTGTGGAGCGAGGAAGGCTTCTACACCCTGCCGATCGGCGACAGCGAGGACTTCGACAACGCGCTCAACCTCTGCCATGACGATGCCAAGATGCGGCGTGATCGCATCACTCGCTTCCAGCAGGGATTCTCGATCTCCTCGGCGCCGCCGGCCCGCACCATCCGCACGGTGTCGCGCTTCGTCATCGACAAGGCCGAGGGCGACGAAGTGACGGTGCGCTGCGCCGAGCATCTGATCGAAGACAAGTTCGGTCGCCAGCGGATCTGGGCCGCGAACCTGACCTACACCCTCATCGTCACGCCGGGCGGCTTCAAGATCCGCCACAAGGTGGCGCGTCTGCTCAACTCCGACGGAGTGCTGAATTCATTCAGCTATTTGTTCTGATGACTACGCCGACTCCTGACAAGATCCAGACGGCGGTGGTGACCGGCGGGGCGCGTGGTTTCGGCGCCGAAGCCGTGCGCGCCCTGCATCGGGCCGGTTTCCGGGTGGTGATCTCGGACATCGAACCCGAGCCGGCCGCGGCGCTTGCCGCCGAACTCGACCTGGCGGGCGACACCGCCGTATCCGCCACCCTCGATGTGTCGAGGCCCGAGGACTTCCAGGCCGTGCTCGACAAGTGCATCGAACGCTGGGGATCGGTCGAGGTGCTGGTCAACAACGCGGCGCGCACGGCCGTTCAGGGGCTGCTGGAGATCGACCCCGCGGACTTCAATGCCGTGCTGGCCACCAATGCCGGCGGCACCTTCGCCGGCAGCCAGATATTCGGCCGTCACTTCAAGGCGCGTGGCTACGGGCGAATCGTCAATCTCGCCTCCCTGGCGGGGCAGAACGGCGGCACGGCCACCGGGGCGCACTATGCCGCCTCCAAGGGCGCCATCCTCACGCTGACGAAGATCTTTGCCCGCGATCTCGCCCCCTTTGGCGTCACCTGCAACGCCATCGCGCCCGGCCCGATGGATACGCCCATGGTGCGCTCCGTGCTGGGCGGCAATCTCGAGCAGGCCATTGCCAACATCCCGGTGGGCAGCCTGGGTGATCCGCACTTCGTCGCCGAGCTGGTGGTGCTGCTGGCGAGCCCCAGGGCGGCGTTCGTCAACGGCGCCTGCTGGGACGTCAACGGTGGAATCTACATGAGGTGATGCCAATGGATACCGCTAACCAACGCCTGACGCTGGCGATCGACCGGCGCATCGACGAGCCGGGCGGGATTGCCAGGCTGCGGCTGCGCTCGCTGGACGGCGCGCCGCTGGCGCCCTTCACCGCCGGCGCGCATCTGGACGTGCATGTGCGCGATGGCGAGATCGACCTGTGGCGGCAGTACTCGCTCTGCTCGGATCCGCAAGTGAGCGAGTTCTACGAGATCGGCGTGCTGCGCGACCCCAACAGCCGCGGTGGGTCGGAGACCCTGCACCGAATCGCCAGGGAGGGGGAAACCCTCGAGATCGAAGGGCCGAGAAACCACTTTCCGCTGCACGAAGAGGCGCCGCAGAGCCTGCTGTTCGGCGGCGGCATCGGGGTCACGCCGATGATGGCGATGGCCCGTCGCCTGCGCGCGCTGGGCAAGGACTTCACGCTGCACTACTGCACGCGGTCGCGCAGCTTGACGGCCTTCCGCGGCGAGGTGGAGGCGGCCGGGCTTTCCGACGTCGTCGTCTATCACCATGACGACGAATTCGAGACCAAGCTCGATCTGAATGCCGAGCTCGCCGCTGCCAGGGAAGGTGCGCATGTCTACGTATGTGGCCCTCAGGGATTCATGGATTGGGTGATCTCCCGTGCCCAGGCGTTCGGTATCGGCGACGACCGCATTCATCGCGAATTCTTCTCCGCCGACGTCGATGTCTCGGGCGACGCCTTCGAGGTGGTTGCCGAAAGGTCCGGCATCAGTGTCTCCGTCGGTAGCGAGGAGACGATTGCCAAAGCCCTCGCCAAGGCCGGCGTGAAAGTGGAGGTGAAATGCGAGGAGGGCGTGTGCGGTACCTGCGTGGCCGACGTCCTCGAAGGCGAGATCGATCATCGCGATCACTTTCTCACCGAGGAGGAGAAGCGGGAGGGCGAGATGATGTGCGTCTGCTGCTCTCGGGCCAAGGGTAAACGGATCGTTCTCGATCTCTGACGACAACAAAAGGACAAGACAATGCCAACCGTTCACGTCTACATGATGGCGGGTCGTACCCAGGATCAGAAGGAGACTCTGATCCGCAAGGTGACGGACGCCATCGCCGAATCCATCGATGCCCCCGAAGCAAACGTGCGGGTCATCATCAGCGAGATACCCAAGAGCCACTACGGTATCGCCGGCACCACCGGCGAGAAATTAGGGCGCTGACAACGATCCCGCGTCTGGGAGGGAGAGCCGCTTATGAGCTTCGATACGAGAGATTTCCGTAGCGCGTTGGGCAAGTTCGCCACCGGCGTGACGGTGGTCACCGCGCGCGAGGGCGAGGAGAACCATGGCGTCACCGCCAGCAGCTTCAATTCGGTGTCGATGGAGCCGCCGCTGATCCTGTGGAGCATCGACAAGGGCGCCTACAGCCTGAATGCCTACCGCAATGCCGAGCACTTCGTGGTCAACGTGCTCAGCAATGAGCAGGTCGATATCTCCAATCGCTTTGCGCGGCGGGGCGAGGACAAGTTCGCCGGCATTGCCATCGAGGAGGGCCTCGGCGGTGTGGCCAAGGTGAAGGGGGCCGCGGCCCATTTCGAATGCCGCACGTGGAACGTCTACGAGGGCGGCGATCACCTGATCATCGTCGGTGAAGTGGTGCGCTACGCCTATCGCAACGAGGGCAGCGCCCTGGTCTTCCATAACGGGCGCTATGCCGTGCCCGAGCCGCATCCCTTGCTGCTCAATGTCGGCGAGCACCCGGCGTTGAACGGCCGACTGGGCAAGCACCTGCTCTACCTGATGCGCCAGGCGCTGGCCGCCTACCGCGGCGATTTCTATCCGCGGCTCGGCAGCCTGGGGGTCAACGACAACGAGTGGCGGATCCTGACCCTGCTGGCGGACCGCGGCCCTCAGGCCGCCGAGACCTTGGCGGAGCGCGTGGCCCAGCCCCAGGCGGATCTCGAGGACACCCTCGACGGGCTGCGTGAGCGTGGCCTGGTCGGCCCGGGCGAAGACGGTTGCGTCCGGCTCAGCGAGGAGGGGCAGGCGTTGGCGCTGCGCCTGCTGGCCATGGCCGACGACTACGAGCGACGCCTGTTCGAGAATCTGGAGCCGGCCGAGGTAAGCGCGATCAAGTCGGGCCTGGGGCGCGTGATAGAGCGCCTCGGTGCCCCTCTATAGCCGCCTCCGGGCGAGACCATTCCGCTGAAGAAAGCAAAGGAGAGAGACATGTCGGAAGTGACGAGTGCCGAGATGAAGGCCCTGGTGGCGCGTATCGAGACATTGGAGGCCGAGGCAGAGATCCGTCGCCTCCAGGCGCGCTACATGTTCCTGTGCGACACGCCGATTCCCGAATATGGCGTGAAGAGCGATGAAGAGCGCATCGAGCTGATCATGGCGCTGTATACCGAAGACGCCGTGTGGGAAGGCGTTGGCGAGTACTACGATAACCAGTTCGGCCGCGCCGAAGGGGCGGCGGCCATCCGGCGTCATTTCCAGGGGTTCTGGAACAAGGACCAGGATCCCAAGCTGCTGCTCAACGTGCACTACCTGACCTCGGAGCAGATCCATGTCAGGGACGACGTCGCGGAGGGCCAGTGGGTGCACTGCCAGCCCTGGATCTTCTCCGATGGCAAGGCGCTGCTGCGCTCGTCTCGGCTCAATAACGCCTTCCGCAAGGAGCCCGATGGCACTTGGAAGATCACCCGAACGCGTACGGAGAACGTCTTCGTCGCGCCGCTGAAAGAGGGCTGGGCGACTGATTACCCGTCCGAGTCGGTGCTGCTCAAGGACTGAGGGGGCGTCATGTCGCACGATTTTGTGTACACGGCCAATCCGGCGCGCATTCTTTTTGGCCCCGGCAGCCTGGCCCGGATCGCCGACGAGGTGCGCCTGCTGGGCTGTCGCCGGGCCCTGGTGCTGTCGACGCATTCGCGACGCGAGGATGCCCTGCGCCTGAACGTGCAGTTGGGCGAACTGGGGGCCGGGGTCTTCAGCGGGGCGGTCATGCACACCCCGGTGCACGTGACCGAGCAGGCCATGTCGGCATTCGAGGACGCCGCCGCCGATTGCGTCGTCGCCCTGGGCGGGGGTTCGACCATCGGCTTGGGCAAGGCGATCGCCTATCGCAACGATGCGCCGCAGCTGGTGGTGGCCACCACCTATGCCGGCTCCGAGGTCACGCCGATCCTGGGGCAGACCGAGAACGGCCTGAAGAGCACCGTCAAAGGCGCCGCCATCCTGCCCGAGGTGGTGATCTACGACCCCGAGCTGACGCTGGGGCTAGCGGTGGCGACCAGCGTGACCAGCGGCCT
Source organism: Billgrantia sp. C5P2 (assembly GCF_051062895.2). NCBI lineage: Bacteria > Pseudomonadati > Pseudomonadota > Gammaproteobacteria > Oceanospirillales > Halomonadaceae > Billgrantia > Billgrantia sp. C5P2. Next base: position 4,250,416 of record NZ_CM128542.1, on the reverse strand, counting down.
CAACGCCATGGCGCACGCAGTGGAGGGACTCTATGCCAAGGACCGCAACCCCCTGACCGGCCTGATGGCCATGGAGGGCCTGCGCAGTCTCAAGCAGGCGCTGCCGGCCATCGTCGAACGCCCGCAGGACCTACAGGCGCGCAGTGATGCGCTGTATGGCGCCTGGCTGTGCGGCACCGTGCTGGGCAGCGTGGGCATGGCGCTGCACCACAAGCTCTGCCACACACTGGGCGGCAGCTTCGACCTGCCCCACGCCGAGACCCACGCCATCCTGCTGCCGCATACCGCGGCGTACAACGCCCAGGCGGCCGCCGAGGTCCTGGCGCCGGCGGCGAGCCTGTTTGGCGGCGAACTGGGCGGTGGCCTCTACGACTTTGCCGGCTCTCTCGGAGCCCCCCTTGCCCTCGAGGCGCTGGGGCTGCGCGAATCCGACCTGGACGAAGCGGCCGACCTGGCGGCCAAGAACCCCTACTGGAACCCCCGGCCGGTGGAGCGCGACGCCATACGCGAGCTGCTCCAGCGCGCCTGGAGCGGTTCCCGGCCCCGGTGATTCACCTAGGCGAGAGCGATTCATTCAGGCCCGAGCGGCTTACCCAGGCCGGAGCGAAAGGGCCATCGAGGAGAATGAAGCATGTCCCAGATCGACTATTTCACCGAAGCGAACTCCGTCGAGGCGGTCAATGCACGCATGGGCGAGGAGACCGACCCCAGGCTGCGTGAGGTCATGGCGTCGCTGATCCGCCATCTGCATGGTTTCGTCAAGGAAGTGGGGCTGACCCAGGCCGAGTGGGAGGCGGCGATCGACTTCCTGACCCGCACGGGGCAGAAGTGCGACGACAAGCGTCAGGAGTTCATTCTGCTCTCCGATACCCTCGGGGTCTCCATGCTGGTGGATGCCATTCAGCACCGCCGCCCGGCGGGCGCGACCGAGAACACGGTGTTCGGTCCCTTCCACGTGGACGGGGCACCGGAGCTGCCCATGGGGGCTTCCATCTCGCTGGATGGCAAGGGCGAAGCCTGCCGCTACCAGGGTCGCGTGCTCGACCTGGGGGGCAACCCCGTCGAGGGGGTGCGCATCGACGTCTGGTCGGACAACAGCGACGGCTTCTACGACGTCCAGCAGCCGGACCAGCAGCCGGAGTGGAACAACCGCGGCCTGTTCATTACCGGTGCCGACGGCCGCTACGACTTCATCGGCATCAAGCCGGTGCCTTACCCGATCCCCGATGACGGCCCGGTGGGCCGGATGCTGGCAAGCCTGGGGCGCCATCCGTGGCGGCCGGCGCACATGCACTTCATGCTCGAGCACCCCGACTATGAGCGCATCGTCACCCATACCTTCGTCGCGGGGGATGACTACCTGACATCGGACGCAGTGTTCGGCGTCAAGAGTTCACTGATCATCGATTATCGTGAAGTGTGGGACTCCCATGTGAAATGGAAGGCCAACTTCGACTTCGTCATGGTGAAGAAATAAATCGTTCTAAGAGAAACGCGGCTTATTGACGTAATTCGCATCCGTGAAAAGTTCTGAGTCTGTCCGGTTTTTACTTTTGGAGTCGATGGCGGGATAGTGTGGATTTGGTCCGTAGTTGATATGTATCTCATTGAATAAAAAGAGAATCGTGGTGCCGATTTGGGATAACGCCACTTGCCGGAGTGGTAATAAGATAAAAGCTGTGGCGTTGGTGATTCCTATAATCATAATATGAAGGTTCGAAAAATGAGCGTAACTTCCTCCCCTGCGATTGTCTCGACAGAGCTAAGGCGTGGCGCCTTGGGTGTCGGTTTCATCATCTTCTTCGTCGTATCCGCGGCAAGCCCGTTCAGTGTCCTGGCAGGCGGCTTTCCGATCGGCATGATGCTGGGAAATGGTGCGGGCACTCCCGTGCTGATCGGCCTCGTATTGACGGTTCTGCTGATATTCTCGGTGGGGTATACCACCATGGCCCGCTACGTGACCAATGCCGGCGGCTTCTATGCCTTCTCGGCGCGGGGCCTGGGCGGGATTGCCGGCGGTGCGGCTGCGGGGCTGGCGATCTTTGCCTACAACATCCTGCAGATCGGCCTCTACGGCATGTTTGGCGGCGTCGCCGCCGGCACCATGAGCGCCGTATTCGATCTGCACCTGCCATGGTGGATCTATTCGCTGGTGGCGATGGCAAGCATCGCGTTTCTCGGCTACCGCAAGATCGACCTCTCGGCCAAGGTGCTCTGCGTGATCGTCATGGTGGAGTATCTCGTCATCCTCGTGTTGAACGTGGCGATACTCACCAGCGGTGGCGACAGCGGAGTGAATTTCGACTCCTTCCAGGCCCAGCATGTGTTCAGCGGCGCCCCTTCCATCGGTCTGCTGTTCTGCTTTGCCGCCTTCATCGGTTTCGAAGCGACCACCATCTATGGTGAAGAGGCGAAGAATCCCCGCCGCGACGTTCCGCTGGCGACCTATTCCGCCATCCTCTTGATTGGCTGTTTCTATGCGGTCTCCACCTGGTCGATGATCATCGGCGTTGGCGTCGACAAGATCGTGCCCACCCTGTACGCGCTCGAGGATCCGACCACGCTGATCTACGGCCTGTCCGACCACTACGTCGGGCCTGAAATGACGCAGGTCATTCGCGTCCTGTTCCTGGTAGGGATCTATGCCGGTCTGGTGGCCTTCCATAATTCGGCGGCCCGCTATTTCTATGCCATCGGCCGCGACGGCCTGCTGCCGAGTGCCCTGGGAACCACTCACCCCGTGCATCAGAGCCCCCATGTCGGCTCGCTACTGCAGACGCTGATCGCGGCAACGGCGGTGATGGTCTTTGCGGCCTTCGGTGGCGACCCCATCCTGCAGCTGTTCGCCTGGTTCTCCAGCCTGGCCGCGCTCTCTCTGATCCTGCTGATGGCGATCACCTCCCTGGCGGTATTGCGCTATTTCCGCCGCCATCCCGAGCTGGCTGTGGGCCCGTGGAGAGGCAAGATTCTTCCCGCATTCTCCAGTCTCGCGCTGCTCACCATGCTGGTCATCGCGGTGATGCACTTCGACGTTCTGACCGGTTCCAGCCAACTGCTCTCCTACGGTCTCTGCATTCTCATCGCCCTGGCGCTTGCCGTGGGCGGGGCGATGGCCATGCGCCTGCGCCAAACCTCTCCCGAGCAATTCCAGCAGCTCGGCTCTCATCGACTGTAAACCACTCTGCCTTGATCGCCGGGAAAGGCCTGCCTTTCCCGGCCAGGCATCGAAGCAGGAAGGACGGCTGTATGCGTAACTACGAACTGTCGATCAACGGCGACAAGGTACCGGGTGCCGCAGGGCATTTCGAGGTCATCGATCCGGCTACGGGGGCGCCCTTCGCACGGTGTCCGGCCGGCTCGACCGAACAGCTGGATCAAGCGGTCAGCGCCGCCCGCGATGCCTTCGATCAATGGAAGCTCAGTTCTCATGCGCAGAGATGCGAGCTGCTCAGTCGCATCGCCGACGACATCGAGCATGAGGCGGTCGAGCTGGCAAGGCTGATCGTCATGGAACAGGGCAAGCCGCTGGCCCTGGCCTACTCCGAGGTGGGCGGCGGCGCGGCCTGGACACGCTATGCGGCCAGCCAGGACGTGCCGGTGGAGCTGGTGGAAGAGACGCCCACCCAGCGCATCGAGCTGCACCACAAGCCGGTGGGCGTGGTGGCCTCCATCACGCCCTGGAACTGGCCTTTCATGATCGCGGTGTGGCACATCATGCCGGCGCTGCGGGCGGGCAACTGCGTGGTGAGCAAGCCCTCCAGTCTCACCCCGCTGAGCACGATTCGCCTGGTGGAGATCATCGCCCGCCACGTGCCCAGGGGCGTCATCAATGTCGTCACCGGCGAGCAGGGCTTCGGCAGCGCCATCACCGCTCATCCCGGCATCGACAAGATCGTCTTCACCGGCTCCACCGAGACGGGGCAGCGGGTCATGCAGGCGGCGGCTGGCAACCTCAAGCGCCTGACCCTGGAGCTGGGGGGCAACGATGCCTCCATCGTGCTGCCGGGCACGCCGGTGGACGCTGTGGTGGAGGACATCTTCCAGGCGGCGTTCCTCAACATGGGCCAGACCTGTGCGGCGCTGAAGCGGCTCTACGTGCACGAATCCCAGTACCAGGAGTTCGCCGAGGCCCTGGCGGCCATTGCCGAGCGGCAGGTGGTCGGCGCTGGCCTGGAGGAGGGCGTCACCTTCGGGCCGATCCAGAACCTCGATCAACTCGAGCTGGTGAGCGAACTCGTCGACGATGCCCGTGCCCAGGGCGCGCAGGTGCTGTGCGGAGGCGCCCGCCTGGATCGCCCGGGCTTCTTCTACCCGCCCACCATCGTCACCGGGGTCAGCGATGGCCATCGTCTGGTGGATGAAGAGCAGTTTGGCCCGGTGCTGCCATTGATCGCCTACCACGACGTCGAGGATGCCCTGCGGCGTGCCAATGCATCGCAGATGGGACTGGGCGGTTCGGTGTGGGGCGAGGACCAGGCCCGGGCGCAGACCATCGCCAGCCGACTGGAGAGCGGCGTGGCCTGGGTCAACTGCCACGCCCAGATCCAGCCCAACACGCCCTTCGGCGGCCGCAAGATGTCCGGCTTCGGCGTCGAGTTCGGCCTGGAGGGGCTGCTCGAATTCACCACTCCGCAGCTGCTGTTCGTTCGTAAACCCGCGGCAAAGACGTGATTGGGCACTTCAGGCCGATACCCAAGCGATGCATTGAAAAGACAGTGCATAAGAAATTGCATAAGAACCCGAGAGATCAAGCCATGTACGAGAAATACAAGACGGCAGAGAAGAAGTTCTGGCATCCGATGAGTTCGTCGGCGCCGGATAACCAGGCCCGGCGGCTGGTGATCGCCCGTGCCGACGGCAACTACATCACCGATATCGAAGGCCACCGGATGCTCGACGGCGTCGGCGGGTTGTGGAACGTCAACGTCGGCCACAACCGTCCGGAGGTCAAGGCGGCCATCGCCGCGCAGCTCGACGAGCTGGCCTACTACCAGACCTTCGACGGCATCGCGCACCCGCGGGTCTTCGACCTGGCCGAGCGGCTCACCTCGTTGTTCGCCCAGGAGGAGATGACGCGGGTGCTGTTCAACTCGGGCGGCTCCGATGCGGTCGAGACGGCGCTGAAGATGGCGCGTCAATACTGGATCGCCGCCGGCGAGCCCGGCCGCACCCGCTTTCTCTCGCTGCGCAATGGCTACCATGGCGTGCATGTGGGCGGCACCTCGGTGGGCGGCAACGGCGTCTACCACTACAACCATGGCCAGCTGCTGCCGGGCTGCTACCACCTCGACACCCCCTGGCTCTACCGCAACCCCTGGGACTGTCGCGATCCGGTAGAGCTGACCGCTCACTGCATTCGTCAGCTGGAGGAGCAGATTCAGTTCCTCGGCCCCGAGACCATTGCCGCCTTCATCGCCGAACCGGTGCAGGGCGCCGGTGGAGTGATCGTGCCGCCGGACGGCTATTGGCAGCAGCTGCGGGAGGTCTGCGACCGCCACGAGATCCTGCTGATCGCCGACGAGGTGGTCACGGGGTTCGGCCGTACCGGCTGCATGCTGGGCAGCCGTGGGTGGGGCGTGGCGCCCGATATTCTCTGCCTGGCCAAGGGAATATCCGCGGGCTACATCCCCCTGGGCGCGACGGTGTTCAACCGGCGCATCGTCGAGGCGATCGAGAACTCGCCCGGGTTCGGCAACGTCATCATGCATGGCTACACCTACAGCGGCCATCCCACCGCCTGCGCCGCGGCCCTGGCGGTGCTGGACATCGTCGAGAGGGAGGCCTTGCCGGACAACGCCGCCAAGGTGGGGGCGCGACTGATCGAGCAGCTGCAGCCGCTGAGCGAGCGCTTCGACGTGGTCGGTGAAGTGCGCGGCAAGGGGCTCATGGTCGCGCTCGACCTGGTGGCCGACAAGCGCACCCGGCAGCCGATAGACCCTGCCGGGGGGCAAGCGGCCCGCATCGCCGAGGAGGCGCGCAAGGAGGGGGTGCTGGTGCGCCCGGTCGGCAGCAAGATCATCCTCTCTCCGCCCTTGACCCTGACGACCGACGAGGCCGGCATGATCGCCCAGGCGCTGGAGGTGGCCCTGTCGCGGCAGGGCTAGAGGCAGTGAACGAGCGCGTGTGGTCCCAGAGGGGGGGAGGGGCGCGCTCGACCCGAACGGCTCGCGGCTCATTCATCGAGCGAGCCGACAACAACAAGACATCAAGGTACGAACATGAACTCTCATAAGACGACTTGGGTTGCCGGCGGGGTCCTCGCGCTGACGATTTCTCTTGGACAGGAAGGTCAGGCCCAGGCCTACGAACTGCTGACGAGTGCCGACGGGGCATTGAACGCCGATCTGCTGGCCGTCCATGGTTGGATGAACAGCCGTAAGAACTACGACGGTAGGGAGGATGGCTCGAGCTGGCGCGAGGGTTTCATCAAGTATGGCTTCAGTGGCCATCAGGGGCTGGGATACACCGGCACCCTGTACGGTGGCCTCAACTGGGTCAGCTCCGCCACCTGGGGGGATGGCGATGCCGGCGGCAACAGCGTGGGCACGGAACGCAGCACCACCCTCGAGGACGCCTACCTGGGATGGCGCTCCGCGGATCGCTTTCCCGCCCTCGGGACGGATGGCGTGGATGTCTCGCTGGGCCGGCAGGTCGTCCAGCTCGGCAGGGGCTTCATCATCAATGACGATGGGCTGAACCTGGGCCGGGGCCCGGCTGACGGCGCCCTGGACCGTGGTGGCGCCTACTACCTGGCGGCCAGGCATGCCTTCGATCGCACCGCAGTGCTGCGCCTCGGCGGGGAGCAGGGCCTGCACGGGATGGCTGCCTGGCTCAAGTCCGACAACCTGGCCCAGGCCGAGACCGAACTGGCCGCCGCTACCCTCGACTATGCCGGCGATGCGGGCCTCATCGGACTGACCTGGGTGCACGGTCTCGACGTCAACCGCGAGTGGGCCGACGAATTTCTCGAGCAGCGTGACGGCATGAACGTCTACAGCCTGCGGGGGGAAGGCGACGTCGGCATCGAGAACGCCAACTTCGCCTTCGAATACGCTTGGCAGGACAAGGAGGCCGGCTCGGAAACCGCCTGGTACGCCGAGGCCGGCTACACCTTCGCCGATGTTCCCTGGTCGCCCAGCCTGACGTATCGCTATACCCGCTATTCGGGGGAGTGGGACTCGCTGTTCACCGGCCTGAGCAGCCCCGAGCTGGGCACCTGGTTCCAGGGCGAAGTGGCGGCCAACTATGCGGGACCCTTTGCGCGCAACAACGACGTTCATCATATCGCCTTGAGGGCCAGCCCCAGGGAGAACCTCACCCTGGGGGCGCTGTTCTTCGACTTCAGCACCCTGAAGGGACGCGATACGCTGAATCTGGATGGCAGGGAGCTGGACCTGTACCTGGAGTGGGCCGTGACCGACAACATCGTCATCAGCCCCTTGCTGGGCTTGTACAAGCCCAGGAGAGACGAAACCGAGGGGGGCACCCAGGTGGGCGGCAACGGTACCAACGTGTACGCCCAGCTCATCTTGGCGGCGTTCTTCTGATGACTCTATTCTGATAGCTCTTTTTTGCTAGTTCTATTGTGATGGGCGGCTGGTGCCGTTAACCGAATCATGCTGCCGAGTTTCAAATGACGCGTTTTTCATGGGGGGCGGGTATGCGCTATGAAGTTCGTTCCTTCCATGACCCTCAGCAGCATGCGGCTGCGATACAGGGCTGGCGGCAGGTCTACGACCAACTTGGCGCCGGCCGCCTTTCCAGCGAGCTTTTCCAGGTGTCGGGCGAGCGCTTTCAGGTCTTCCATGAGGTGCTCGACAAGCGCGTCGTCCAGCGGGGGCACGCGCCCAGGCAGCGGTTCTGCATGGCCTTTGCCACGGGAAGGCCACCCATCATTCAAGGCTGCAAGGTCAGTTCCAACAGCGTTCTGCTGCTGCGCGATGGCGAAGAGTTTCTGCTGCATGCCCCGGAAGGGATGGCGTTCATGTCGTTGGGCGTCGATCTCGAGCGATTCACCCGCCTGGCGGAGATCGAGCTGGGTTCGGCCCAGTTCGCCCAGTTGGTCTCCATGCCGGGGATGAACGTGCCGATGCGGCTGTTGAAAGAGATAAAGGTACAGGTGTGCCGGAACTTCGATGGCTTCATTCGTCCGGGGGAGCATGAGGCACCCATTATCGAGAAGGACATCGAGGATACCTTGATGGCGGTGCTACTCGATCTTCTGCTGCAGGCGCATGGTGAGAAGAAGCGCAGCGAACTCGCCGTGAGTTCGTATATCGTCAAGAAAAGCCAGGAGCTTGTCCTGGCCGATCCGGACAGTCCGCTCAGCGTGCTCGATCTATGCGAGCACTTGCGGGTGAGTCGCCGAACGCTGCAGAACAGCTTTCAGCGGGTGGTGGGCATTCGCCCGGTGGAGTTCCTGCGTAGCATTCGGCTCAATGCGGTACGCAGGAAGTTGGCAAGCACATCCACCTGGGAATGTACCGTCGGGGATGCGGCCTACGAGATGGGATTTCGCCACCTGAGCCACTTCTCGGCCAGCTACCACAAGCTGTTCGGGGAGTATCCGTCCGAGACACAAAGGCTGGAGTGAGTGGTGAGCGAATCCCTGCTCGACATAACAGGTCGCGGCTGTCGTTACGGTGGGCACATGTTAGAATATTCCACTATTTTATCGCCCTGGAGTGCCCACCCTATGGTCGACAAGGACGAGCTGGCATCCTCCTTCTTCCCGCTTTCCGATGACTATCGTGCCCAGGATTTCCCGTTCTACTGGGTGGCCCGCCTGAACGCCAAGTACAGCGCCGACGTGGACACGCTGCTCAAGCCCCATGGACTGAGTTCCTCCAAGTGGCGGGTGCTGATGATCCTGCACGAGCAAGGCCGCCTGAGCATGTCGGATATCGCCATCCACGCGGTGGCCAAGCTCTCCACCATCACCAAGATCGTCTACAAGATGCAGGAGGCGGGGCTGCTCAAGACCGCTCCCTCGCCCCAGGACGGTCGGGTCACGGAAGTGGAGCTGACCGAAGGCGGCGAGGCCAAGCTGGCCGTGGCCAGGGAGCTTACCGCTCAGGTGGTGGAGAAGGCCTTCAGGGGGCTGCGCAAGGACGAGGTTGTCTACATCAACCAGTGTTTGAGCAAGATGTTCCGCAATCTCAACGCGCTTTGAGTCGATCTTGACGTGAAAGGCCCCGGACCCCTCATCTGTTGATTAGGAGCCCGGGGCCTTATGGTTAGATCAAAGCACTCCCTTGGCCTTGGCGGTATGCGTGGCGATGGCGTCCATCAGCGGCGGCGAGAGGCAGTCGTAGGGTGGCAGGCCCAGTTCCTGGAGCCGTGAGCGCACGTTACTCATGTTGTCAGGGTCGGCGCCGGACTCGATGATCGACGAGACGAAGGCGGCGAACTCGGGGCCGGCCCAGCCGTCGTCGTAGGAGAGCTCGGTATGGATGAAATCCAGTCCATGAAAGGGGTGGCCGGTGTTCTCGATGCGGCCGTACATGTGCACGCCGCATTCGCGGCAGGCGTGGCGCTGGATGGCGGCGGCCGGATCGACCACCTCGAGCTTGTCCTCGTTGGCAGTGACCCGGAGCTGGTCGCGGGGTACCACGGCCACCATCGAGAACAGCGCGCCTTCGGGCTTCCAGCACTTGGTGCAGCCGCAGACGTGATTGTGGGCGCACTGGGCGTCGACCGTCACCTCGACCTGGTTGCTGCTACAGTGGCAGTAGAGCTTGCCACCGGTGAAACTCTCGCTACCCCGCTTGACGCCGTCGTCGACGGCGGGATGGATGTGAACGCTATGGTGGCTCATGGTGGGCTGACTCCCCTGTGTTGTCGTTGTCGCCGCGGGAGGCGGCGTACGGGGCGTGCTCTGCGTTGGGGCGGTTCTCGTGCTGCTGCCAGGCGCGGCACGCGGCGGGGCGGGCTTGCCGCCGAACCAGCGCTGGATCATGTCCATCAAGCTCATGGTTGCCTCCTTGTCCCTTGGACGCGTCAATACCGAAGCACGGTACGGATGCTCTTGCCCGCGTGCAGCAGCTCGAACGCCTCGTTGATCTTCTCGAACGGCATCTCGTGGGTGATGAACTCGTCGATCTTGAGCTCGCCGTCCATGTAGCGCTGCACGTAGCCGGGCAGCTCGCTGCGCCCCTTCACCCCGCCGAACGCCGAGCCGCGCCACACCCGGCCGGTGACCAGCTGGAACGGCCGCGTCGAGATCTCCTCGCCGGCCCCGGCCACGCCGATGATCACCGACTCGCCCCAGCCCTTGTGGCAGCACTCCAGCGCCGAGCGCATCACGTTGACGTTGCCGATGCACTCGAAGGAGTAGTCGACCCCGCCGTCGGTCAGGTCGACGATCACCTGCTGGATCGGGTCCGAGTGCTCCTTGGGGTTGACGAAGTCGGTGGCGCCGAACTGGCGCGCCAGCTCGAACTTGTCCGGGTTGACGTCGATGGCGATGATGCGGCTGGCCTTGGCCATCTGCGCGCCCTGGATCACCGCCAGGCCGATGGCACCGAGGCCGAACACGGCCACGGTGGAGCCCGGCTCGACCTTGGCGGTGTTGAGCACCGCACCGATGCCGGTGGTCACGCCGCAGCCGAGCAGGCAGATCTTGTCCAGCGGCGCCTCCTTGGAGACCTTGGCCAGCGAGACCTCGGGCAGCACGGTGTACTCGCTGAAGGTCGAGCAGCCCATGTAGTGGTGCAACATCTGGCCGTCGAGCGAGAAGCGCGAGGTGCCGTCGGGCATCAGGCCCTGGCCCTGGGTGGCACGTACCGCCTGGCACAGGTTGGTCTTGCCCGAACGGCAGAACTTGCACTGGCCGCACTCGGCGGTATAGAGCGGGATGACGTGATCGCCGGGCTGGACGCTGGTGACCCCTTCGCCCACCGCTTCGACGATGCCGGCGCCCTCATGGCCCAGCACCGAGGGGAACAGCCCCTCCGGGTCGGCGCCCGAAAGCGTGAAGGCGTCGGTGTGGCAGACGCTGGTCGCGGCGATATGCACCAGCACTTCCCCGGCTTTGGGGTCCTGGACGTCGATTTCGGTGAGTTCGAGGGGCTGGCCCGCGGCCATGGCGACGGCGGCGCGTGATTTCATGGCAGGTCTCCCTGGGTTGTTGTCGTAGGGCCGCGTTAGGCCGTGAAAGGGTCGACGCTGATGACAGTCTAGGTGAGCCGGGGCAAACGGATTGTGACGTGGTGACACAACAGAGTTGCATACGGGCAACATTGTCCAGCGTGGGTTACGCGTCTGCCCCGCTCGGGCGGTGAAGCCACCAGCGCATTGCTAAACGGTCCATGGCGAGATCCTTCGCCAGGCAGAGGAGATCGTCGCAGTGCAGCGCTGCCAGCGCTTGCTCCTCGGCCTCCCAGGGCAGTGGCTGCCAGGGCGAGGTGTCGCTACCCGCCGCTGCCTGGCGGCGCAGTGCCTGCCATAGCCGGGCCGTGGCCTCGGCGTGAGTCTCGGGGCGGCCGGCGTGGCTGAGCAAGCCATGCCGGCGCTGTATCATCTCTGCTGGGGAGAGTTTCGCCAGCGCTTCGCCCTGCCGGGAGAGGAAGTCGAGGATGGCCTGGCGCAGAGCGCCTGCCTCGGTGCCGGGAGACTGGATCACGTAGCCCAGTCGCGGGAAGCCCGACGCCTCGCGATAGCGCACCGCCGCCACGTAGCCCAGGCCGCGGCGCTGGCGCATTTCGTGATGAAAGGCGGCATCGTGGCACTGGGCCAGCAACCGCAGCAGCCAGCGGCTGCGGGGAGTGTCGTCGGGGCCGAGGAGCTCCAGCATGGCGGCATGGTCGCTGCCCTGAGGAGGCAGCCAGTGCGTATCTTCCTGCGCCCCGTGCCGCGGTTCGTCAACCGGCGCTGGCGCCTCTGCCAGCCGTTCGGCCAGATGCCGGATGAGCGCTTCGGCCGCCCGTTCATCGGCGCAGCCACTTGCCCATCCCAGCAGGTCTCCGGCCCCGGCGTCATGCGCCACGGGGGCAGGCAGGGTCTCGAGCCGCGCCAGCATGCGTTGGGCCAGCAGTCCTTCGGCCGGGCCAGTGGAGGCCGGCGCGGTCTTCTCCGGCCAGCAGGCCACGGCCAGCTCCACCAGCGCCTCGAGGCGCTCGGTCGTGCCCGTGGCGATGAGCCAATCGCCGCGAGCATCGCCCGCGCAGCTCAAGCGCATGCCGTGGCTGGCGGCCGCTTGGCGTAGCGGCAGGGTGTTCTGCCGCCACTGGGCCAGGCGCGCGGCCTGCTGCGAGGCTGGCGCGGGCCAGCCCAGGCAGAGACTGGCCGGCGGCGCATCGGGCAATAGAATCGGGTCCCCGGTCCAGAGCGTAAACTGCTCGTTCCGGTGCAACTGACGTGGCGTTGGGTCGCCGGCGCGTGGGTGGGTCGAGCGGACGGTGAGCGCCGGTGGCGCCCGCCAGGGCAGCGGCATGCTCTCGCCCGGCAGCGGTAGGGCGTGCCAGGCGGTGCCGGTTTCCGCCAGCGTCGCCCAGCGGTGCGGCGTCAAGGGCGATTGCCACAGTAACCGGCACTGTTCGGGAGCGAGCCAGGGCAATAGCGGCTCGGTAGACGCGTCGGCCGGCTGGGGCGTGTCCTGGTGGTTGGCTACCAACTCAGTGGCGCGCCGGCGCGGCCAGGCATCGAGATCCAGCGGAGCAGCGGGTGGGGTGGGCAGCGGCGCGGCGAGAGCCCGTTCCAACGCGCTGTGACAGGCGCTCACCATCGCCTGCACCGCCTCCCTATCGGGTGCCGGCGACAGGCACAGAGCCAGTGCGTTACCCATGCCATCGGGAGCGAGTGTGACTTCCAACTGCTCCAGCTCAATGGCGGCCTGCAGGGTGGCGGCAAGCCGGCCATCGGCCAGCCGGGCCGCCACGCTGGCCAGCCAGTCGGCATGCGCACTTGCTTGTTCCTCGGGCAGGGGCCAGAAGAGTTCCAGCGTCGTCGTTCGGGACTTGGTGCCGGCCTTGGCCGTGGGCGGATGCCAGGCCACACCTCCCGGTTCGCTCCAGCGCCAGTTTCGTATCGGCGCCCTGGCCTCGCGAGCCGGTAACGCCGCACCGTGCCGTGCAAGCAGCTCCAACTGTTCCTCGAGCGGCAGCGGCCCCAGCATGACCAGCACCATGCGCTCGGCGCCGTAGTGCAGGCGGTGGAAATCGCGGAGCTGTGCAACCAGCCGGGGCGTATCATCGCCCAGGGTATTGCGGTTACCGGCATGACAGAGCCGGGCGGGATGCCCCTCGCGACAGAGCCGGCCGAGCGCTGCTCGCCGGTGCAGGACCGGGTCGGCCAGCCGGGCCTGGAACTCGGCATCGAGCACCTTCACTTCCTGGGCGATGCGCTCGAGCTCGAAGCGTGGTTGGGCCAGCATGTCCACCAGACGGGCCAGCCCTTCGTCGGCATCGCCGGGCGGCAGGTGCAGGTGAATGTCGGTGACGGTTTCTTCGGTGCGGGCGTTGTAACGTCCACCACGCTCGCCGACCCAGCAGGCCAGTTCGCTCGAGTCGGGAAAGTTTGCCGATCCCAGAAACATGGCGTGTTCGAGCAGGTGGGCCAGGCCGCGGCAGTCGCCAGGTTCGTCCAGGTAGCCCACGCCCACCGCACCGACCAGGCGTTGCAGGCGAGCGCCTGGCACCTCCGCTGCAGCGATTGTCAGGCCGCTTGCCAAGCGGGTCTCATGCAAGCGGCTACCCGGCGGTAGCCCTGCGCGCCGGGCAGTCTCGTCGTCGTTGGGGGCAGTCGTTGGAGCATTCATGTACGGCAGAACACCCGCGACTCGTGCACGTTGCGTGGGGTCAGCGCCTCCATGGAGGGTGCGCTGGCGTCGGCCTCGCGGCGGGCGGCCTCGATCAGGTGATGATCCGGCGACAGCGAGCAGACCGGGTCGGTGGCGGTGGCATCGCCGGTCAGCAGGTAGGCCTGGCAGCGGCAGCCACCGACGTCCTGGTGGCGTTCGTCGCAGCTGCGGCAAGGCTCGCTCATCCAGGCGTCGCCGCGGTAGCGGTTGAAGGCCTCGCTGTCGTACCAGATCTCGCGCAGCGGGCGTTCGCGCACGTTGGGGAACGTCATCGGCAGCATCCGCGCGCTGTGGCAGGGCAGCACCGCGCCGTCGGGCGCCACGGTCATGAAGATCGCGCCCCAGCCGCCCATGCACGCCTTGGGGCGCTCGGCGTAGTAGTCGGGTACCACGAACAGCAGGCGCATGTCGCGCCCCTGCGCCGCCAGCCGCTCGCGCCAGCGGGCGGTGGTGGCCTCGGCCACCTCGAGCTGCTCGCGGCTGGGCAGCAGCCCCTCGCGATTGAGCTGGGCCCAGCCGTACATCTGGCAATTGGCCAGCTCCACGGCGTCGGCGCCCAGCTCGTCGCACAGGGCGATGATGTCGTCGAGGCGGTCGATGTTGTGCCGGTGCAGCACCACGTTGAGCACCATGGGGTAGCCGGCGGCCTTGACCGCGCGCGCCATGGCCAGCTTCTTGGCGTGAGCCTTGGGCGAGCCGGCCACCGCCGCGGCGACCTCGGGGTCGGAGGCCTGCAGGCTGATCTGGATGTGATCGAGCCCGGCCTCGTGCAGCGCCGCGATGCGCGCCTCGTCGAGCCCCAGCCCGGAGGTGATCAGGTTGGTATAGAAGCCGAGCCGGCGCGCCTCGGCCACCAGCGTCTCGAGGTCCTGGCGCACCAGCGGCTCGCCGCCGGAGAAGCCCATCTGTACCGCCCCCATGGCACGGGCCTGGGTCAGCACCTCGATCCACTCGTCGGTGGTTAGCTCCTCCTTCACCGCGGCGAAGTCGAGCGGATTGGAGCAGTAGGCGCACTGCAACGGGCAGCGATAGGTCAACTCGGCGAGCAGCCACAGGGGGGCGCCGGTGGCGCCGTTGACGGCGGCGGTATGGGTACGGTCAGTCATGTTGGATCCACCCTTGTCGGGCGGCATCGAGCAGGAATTCGTGCACGTCCTGTTCGATCGCCGCGGCGGGAGCATCGGGGAACCGGGCCTGCAGGTTCGCCACCACGTTCGCCACGTCGCGCTGGCCGTCGAGCTGGGTGAGGATGGCGCCGGCACTGTCGTTGAGCTGCACCATGCCCTCGGGATAAAGCAGCACATGGCGGCCCTGGGCCTCCTCCCACTGCAGGCGCCAGCCGGGGCGCAGGCGGTAGACGATAGCGGGTTCGATCATGGTCATCATAGCCCCCGGTGGTAGACGCGCCGGTCGGTGACGCTGTGGTAGGGCGGCCGCTCGAGCTGGTACGCCAGGGTCATGGCATCGAGCATCGACCATAGCACGTCGAGCTTGAACTGCAGGATCTCCAGGGCGCGCTGCTGGGCAGCGGCGGTGGTGCATACCGCTAGTGCCACCTCCAAGCCGTGGTCGACGTCGCGGCGCGCCTCCTTCAGGCGCTTGCGGAAGTAGCCGTAGCCGGCCTCGTCGATCCAGGGGTAGTGGGTCGGCCAGGTGTCGAGTCGGCTCCTGTGTGCCTCGGGGGCGAACAGCTCGGTCAGCGATGAGATGGCCGCCTCGCGCCAGTCGGCACGGCGCACGAAGTTGACGTAGGCATCCACCGCGAAGCGCACACCCGGCAGCACGTGCTCCTGCGCCCACAGCTCGTCGCGGGTCAGCCCCACCGCCTCGCCCAGGGTCAGCCAGGCCTCGATGCCGCCGCCATCGTTGTCGTGACCGTCGTGGTCGAGCAATCGCTGGATCCAGCGGCGGCGCGTGGCGGCGTCGGGGCAGTTGGCCAGCAGGGCGGCGTCCTTCTGGGGAATGTTGACCTGGTAATAGAAGCGATTGGCCACCCAGCCGCGGATCTGCTCCGGTGTGGCGCGCCCTTCGGCCATGTCGACCTGATAGGGGTGGTGGATATGGTAATAAGCGCCCTTGGCCAGCAGGGCCTCGCGGAAGGCTTCGGAAGAGAGGGCCGGCGCGTCGGTCTCGGCCGCGGCGAAAGGGGATGCGATGGAGCTCATGGACGCTTCCTTCCCTTGCATGGCGTGATGATGGTTATTGTTGTGACGTTATCCGACGTTGCCGGTTCATATCTCCAGGCGCATGCCATCGAAGGCAACCTCGATGCCGGCATCACCCAGGGTGGCTCGCTCGGGCGAGCGCTCGTCGAGGATAGGATTGGTGTTGTTGATGTGGATCAGCACCCGACGGGTGGACGCCGGCAGGTCGGCCAGTTCTTCCAGCAGACCGTCCACGCCCGCCAGCGCCAGATGGCCCATGTCGGCACCCGTGGCCTGGCCCACGCCGGCGCGAATCAACTCGTCGTCATGCCATAGCGTGCCGTCGACCAGCACGCAGTCCGCCCGGCGCAGAAAACCACGCACCCGCTCGTCGAGCCGGCCGAGCCCCGGCGCATAGAACAGCCGCGTGCCGCGATCGCGGTCCTCGATCAGCAGGCCGATGTTGTCGCCCGGCGAGGGGGCTCCGCGCCGCGGCGAATAGGGCGGCGCGTTGCTGCTCAACGCCACGGCGGTAACTATCAGGCCAGGGCAGGCCGGCACCTCGAATTCGGCCTCGAGATGAGCTTCGTCGACGCCGATGGGCTGCCAGTTCAGGCCACCCCAGTGCTTCAGCATGGTGAACAGAGGGAAGCCGCTGCTCAGGTCCTGATGCACGTTGGGCGTGCACCACACGTCAAAGGGGCAGCCTTCGCGCAGCGACAGCAGGCCGGTGGCGTGATCGATCTGTGCGTCCATCAGCAGCACTCCGCCGATGCCACTGTCGCGCGGGATCCGGCGCGGATGCAGTTCGGGATTGGTGGCCAGCTGGGTGCGGATGTCGGGAGAAGCATTGCACAACAGCCAGTTTTTCCCGTCGCTGCTGATGGCGATCGACGACTGAGTGCGAGGGGTGGCCGCGATGCTGCCGTCGCGCAGGCCGCGACAGAGTGAACAGTTGCAGTTCCACTGGGGAAAGCCGCCGCCAGCAGCCGCGCCCAGAACCAGTACATGCATGCAGAGCTCCGTTGCCGGTGATAAACGAAACACGGCTGACGCCCGAGGTGGGCGTCAGCCGGTCGATGCTACATCCTGATCCTGAGTCGGGTTCAACGGTTGGAGATGTACAGCGTTACTTCGAAACCGAGACGAAGATCGGTATACGCAGGCTTGGTCCACATAGGAGGCCCTCCACATTGGGTGGATTTCTTTGCATGCACTCCCCAGTAAAGCAGTGAACGGCGCGGTTGCCTTTCGACCTAAGTCGCATGCGTGAAAAGCTGGCACGAATGTAACGCGTTGAAACGCCGCTGTGACGCGGCTCGATAACGAAGCGAAGGGATTGTTGCCAAGGGGCAATAGTCTTTTGAGCCCAAAGCGGTGCCTAATTTACCCCTGTCGACCTGTGCCTAGGCAAAGTTGTGCTAGACCTTCTCAATGTCAATAGCTGAAACACAACTATACAAGATGTGCCGTTTCCCCAGGCACACCTTCAGTGAGACGGAGACGACGCCATGCTTAGGGAGACAGGTTACGCACTAGCGGCCGTGGGATTGCTGGCCGCATCGGTGGCACACGCCAACCAGAATCAACTCGAACTCCAGCAGAACCCCGAATACTGGGCAACTCAGCTGGGCAACTATCACGGCAACCGTTTCAGCGAGCTGGACCAGATCAACCGCGACAACGTGGGCGAGCTGCGCTCAGTCTGGCAGTTCTCCACAGGCGTGCTGCGCGGTCATGAAGGCGGCCCTCTTTATGTCGGCGACGGGCGGCTATACATCCACACCCCCTTCCCCAACAAGATATTCGCCCTCGACCTGGAAGACGAAGGGCGCGTGGTCTGGAGCTACGAGCCGGACCAGGACTCCCGCGTCATACCGGTGATGTGCTGCGACACGGTCAACCGCGGCCTGGCCTACGCCGATGGCCGCCTGTTCCTTGGCCAGGCCGACAATACTCTGATCGCACTGGATGCCGAGACGGGCGAACTGCTGTGGGACGTCAGCAACGGCGACCACACCGTCGGCGAGACCAATACCATGTCGCCCCTGGTGGTGCACGACATGGTGCTGATGGGTGTCAGCGGCGGCGAGTACGGCATTCGCGGCCATATGACCGCCTATGACGTCGAGACCGGCGAACAGGTGTGGCGCGGCTACTCCACCGGCCCCGACGACGAAGTGCTGATCGATCCCGAGACCACCACCATGCTGGGCGAGCCGATCGGTGAGGCCGACCTTGGCGTCTCCACCTGGCCCGAGGGCGAATGGGAACGCGGCGGCGGTGCTCCTTGGGGCTGGGTCACCTACGACCCCGAGCTTGACCTGGTCTACTACGGTACCGGCAACCCCGGCACCTGGAACCCCGAGCAGCGCACCAAGGATGGTGAGCCCGCCGACAACAAGTGGGCGATCACGGTGTTTGCCCGCGACCCCAAGGACGGGACGGTCAAGTGGGTCTACCAGAAGGTGCCCTTCGACGAGTGGGACTACGACGGTGTCAACGAGAACCAGCTGATCGACATCGAATACGAGGGCGAACAGCGCAAGGGGCTGGCGATCATCGACCGTACCGGCTTCGGCTTCCTGCTCGACCGCGAAACCGGTGAGCTGCTGGTGGCGGAGAAGTTCGCCCCCGAAACCAACTGGGCCGATGACTACGACATGGAGACCGGCCGGCCCAACGTCAACGAGCAGTACAGCACCTACCGCCAGGGAGTGGACGTCAATACCACCGACATCTGCCCCACCGCCATGGGCGCCAAGAACATGCAGCCGAGTGCCTACTCGCCGCGCACCGGGCTGATCTATGCCGGTATCAACCGGATCTGCATGAACTACGAGCCCTTCGAAGCCGAATACGTGGCAGGCCAGCCCTACGTCGGCGCCACCCTGACCATGATGCCGGCACCGACGCAGAACGGCAGCATGGAAGGCCGCATGGGCAGCTTCATCGCCTGGGATCCGGTGGCTGGCGAAACCGTGTGGGAAGTGGACGAGCGCTTCGCGGTCTGGAGCGGGGCGCTGGCCACGGCCGGTGACCTGGCGTTCTACGGCACGCTGGAAGGGCACGTGAAGGCGGTCGATATCGAAACCGGCGAGGAGCTGTGGCGCTTCAAGACTCCCTCCGGGATCATCGGTAACGTCAACACCTTCCAGCACGAAGGCAAGCAGTACGTGGCCGTGCTTTCCGGCGTCGGCGGGTGGGCCGGCATCGGGCTCGCGGCTGGCCTGGAGAACCCCGAGGACGGACTGGGTGCGGTGAGTGCCTTCTCCGCTCTGGGGGACTACACCAAGCTAGGTGGCGTGCTGACGGTTTTCGCCCTGCCGGATTGAGCCGGTTCATGATCGGGCGGGTATGGCGATGCCATGCCCGCCCAACCTTGTCTTTCCGGCAGCGTCACCTACGACGTGCCCGAGCTGTAGAAGGAAGTCCTGCATGACGGTATTTGCACGTTCCTGCCGCGTTATCCTTTCCATCTTCGTCGCCCTGCTGACGCTGGGCCTGGTCCAGGCCCTGGCCGACGAGCATCGCATCACCGGCGAGGCCCCAGGCGCCTTCGTCGTCGAGGACGGCAAGGTCGACCCCGACACCTACGAGGGCTACCTCATCTACACCCGAGTCTGCATGGCTTGCCATGGGCCCGACGGCATGGGCTCCTCTTTCGCGCCCAATCTGGTCCGCGCCGTGGAGCGGCGCGGCTGGGAAAATTTCGCCGGTACCATCGCCTCCGGGCGCGAGGTTCAGCCTGGCCAGGTGATGCCTTCCTTCGCCGATGACCCCAACGTCATGGGCAACATCCCCAAGATATTCAGCTATCTGCGTGCGCGCGGCGAGGGTGGCCTGGGGCGCGGTCGCCCGAAGATCATCGAGTCGATGCAGGAGCAGGACGAGGAGAGCGACGCAAAGGCTGAGGAAGAAGAAAAAGACGAGGCAGAAGAAAAAGACGAGGCCGCCGAGGAAGCGAGCGCCGAGTAAACGTGGCACCGTTCGCAATGCCATTTCCGCCCGCGGAGGATGCATGAGAGCAGCCTGTCGTCAGATGGTACGAGCCGTGACGCTGGCCCTGGGCCTGGTCGCCGCCTGTGCTGCCGTCGCCGAACCCCCCGAGCGCCAGGAGCGCGAGGCCCTGCGGGTCTGCGCCGATGGCAACAATCTCCCTTTCAGCAACCAGGCCGGCGAAGGCTTCGAGAACCGCATCGCCGAGCTGATGGCAGAAGACCTGGGCGTGCCGCTGACCTACGTGTGGGCACCGCAGGTGATGGGCTTCGTGCGCAACACCCTGGAGCTTCGCGTCTGCGATGTGATGATCGGCGCCGTGGCCGGCTACGGGTTCGTACAGAACACCAATGCCTACTATCGTTCGGTGTATTCCCTGGTGGTGCCCGAGGACTCCGAACTCGAGGCGACCCGCCTGAGCGATCCGGCCTTCGCCGGGCGGCGTATCGGCGTGGTGGCGGAGACCCCACCGCTGGTGCCACTGCGGCGCAGCGGGGCGCGGATCCAAAGCTACCCGCTGATGGTCGATACCCGGGTGCGCGCGCCGGTGCGCGACGCCGTCGAGGACGTCGTGAAGGGCAACACCGAGGGTGCCGTGTTGTGGGGGCCGCTGGCCGGCTACTACGCGGCGCGCCAGGACCCGCCGTTGAAGGTCATTCCCTTGGTCGGCGATGACTCCGGGGCGCAGCTCGACTACCGCATCACCATGGGCATTCGCCATGGCGAGCCCCACTGGAAGGACTGGATCAACGACTTCATCGACCGTCACCAGGAGGAGATCGAGGCCATCCTGACCGACTATCACGTGCCGTTGCTCGACCGGCGTGGCCAATTGATCGAGGCGGGCGAGGGAGGTGATTCATGAGCCGAGCGATTCGCCTGCGCCTTCTGCCACTGGGAGTCGCCATGGGCTTGATGCTGGGCGGCATGGCTCAGGTCGAGGCCCAGCGCGCGGCGGCGGGTCCGCCCGACTGGCCCTGCGTGCAGCGGCTGATCCCCGAACTGGCCTGGGGCACCATCTGGACCGGCCCGCCGCTGGACGAACTTGAGCAGGACTGGTGGGAGGATGAGGAGATCGGACGAGTGGTGCGTTTTGCCACCTCTCGCTCGACCCCCGAGGAGCAGGCGCTGGCGCGGGTCAGGGAGTTCATCGATACGGTGGACGAGGAGGAAGCCGAGCAGCGCCTGACCCTGCTGTTCTCCGGCCTGTTCGAACTCACCAACCGCGAGCGCAGGCGTGCCATCGAAGGGATTCGCCGAGCCTCGCGCGCCCAATTGACACGCCTGGAGACGGTTTCCGCCATGGTCGACGAGCTGGAGGAGCGGCGCGCCGACGACGAGGCGGATACGGCCGAGATCGAGCGGCTCTCCGAGGCGTTGTTCTGGGAGCAGCGCACCTTCCAGCATCGCCAGCAGGCGCTACCGGCCATGTGCGACCAGCCCTACCTGCTGGAAGAGCGGCTGTCTCGCATGGTCAGGGAGATCATGGCGCGAATGCCGTGAGCTGGCTTGGCTGGTAGTGAGGACCATAACGACAACAGCGGCAGCGCCGACTGCCTGAGGAGTACGCATGAGAACACTACCGCGATCCCTTCGCTGGCTGGCGGTAGGTGGGTTGGCCTGCGGCCTCGGGTGGTCGCCGCTGCTCTCGGCCGACACGCTCGAACCTATCGTCGTGGGCTACCTGGGCATGGAGCGGCCCGACGACCGGGAGCCGCTCTCGGTGCTCGACCCCGTGCTCGACGACGAAGGGATTCAGGGCGCCCGCCTCGGGGTCAGCGACAACAACGCCTCGGCGCAGTTTCTGGGCCAGGAATTCATCCTGCACGAGGTGGAGGTCGCCCAGGGGGGTGACGTCGGCGAGGCGCTGCAGAGCCTGGTCGAGCAGGGTGTGGAGTGGATCGTCAGCGGCCTGCCCGGTGAGGTGTTGACCGAGGTGATGGCGCACCCCGCCCGCGGCGACCGCGTGGTCTTCAACGCCGGGGCGCCGGACGACGAGCTGCGCGGCGAGGCTTGCCACCCCGAGCTCTACCACACCACCCCGAGCCGACGCATGCTGGCCGACGCCCTGGCCCAGTTCCTCGGTTTCAAGCAGTGGAACCGCTGGGCGCTGGTCTACGGCAACACCGAGGAGGATCGTATCCTGGCCGATGTGCTGCGCGCCGCGGCCGAACGCTACGGCCATCGCATCGTGGTCGACCGGCAGTGGCCGCACGACCCCTTGGCGCGCCGCGCCGAGGGCGGTTTCCATGCCATCCAGCGCGAGATCCCGGTGTTCGTCCAGGATTTGCCCGAGCACGACGTGCTGGTGATCGCCGACGAGACCGACTATTTCGGTGAATATTTCCCCTACCAGACCTGGACGCCGCGCCTGGTGGTGGGTACCCAGGGGCTGATCGCCACATCCTGGCACCGCGCTCACGAATCCTGGGGCGCGGTGCAGTTGCAGCGACGCTTCGAGGAACTCACCGAGCGCTGGATGACGCCGCGCGACTTCGGCGCCTGGCTGGCGGTGCGTTCGCTGGGCGAGGCAGCGGCGCGTACCGGTTCCGTCGAGCGCGATACGATCCTCGAGTACATGCTGAGCGAGGAGTTCGAGCTCGCCGGCTATCTGGGCCTGCCAGTCAGTTACCGCACCTGGAACCACCAACTGCGCCAGCCCATCCTGGTCACCGGGCCGCGCATGGTAGCCTCGGTGTCGCCGCAGGAGGGCTACCTGCATCCACGCACGCCACTCGATTCGCTGGGCGTCGACGAGGGGGAATCGACATGCCGCTTCTGAGCCGAGGGAGCATGCCTCCCGCCACCAAGCATGCCGCCCTCGGGCTGGGATTGGCGAGTCTGCTGATGCTGCCCCTGGCCGCCCAGGCCGAGCGTATCTTCGTTTCCAACGAGAAGGACAATACCGTTTCGGTGATCGACGGCGCGAGCCTCGAGGTGGTGGAGACCATACGCGTCGGGCGCCGCCCCCGTGCGATGGCCTTCAGCAGCGATGGCAGCGAGCTGTTCGTGGCGGTGGGCGACGACGAGTCCATCGACATGATCGATCTCGAGACGCTGCAGGTGGTGCGCAGCCAGTCCTCCGGGGAGGACCCGGAAGTGATCCGCGTCGACCCCAACCGACCCTACGTCTACGTCTCCAACGAGGACGACAACATCGTCTCGGTGCTCGACTACGAGCGCCGCACCCTGGTGACCGAGATACCGGTGGGCGTCGAGCCCGAGGGGCTCGGCATCAGCCCCGACGGACGCTGGCTGATCTCCACCACCGAAACCTCCAACATGGCACACATCATCGATCTCGAGACCATGGAGGCGGTGCACCATCGCCTGGTAGGAGCCCGGCCGCGGCACGCCGAGTTCACCCATGATGGCCGCGAGGCCTGGGTCTCGTCGGAGATCGCCGGACTGGTGACGATCCTCGACATGGAGGAAACCTTCGACATCAAGCACACCATTCGCTTCGACGTTCCCGGCGTACCGCGTGAGACCGTGCAGGCGGTGGGGGTCGTGCTGACCTCGGACGGTCGCTACGCCTTCGTCGCCCTGGGCCCCTCCAACCGCGTGGCGGTGATCGACCAGCAGAGCTACGAGGTGCTCGACTACATCCTGGTCGGTCAGCGGGTCTGGCACCTGGCGCTCAACGGCGACGAGAGCCGGCTCTACACCACCAACGGGGTCAGCGGAGACGTCACCATGATCGAAGTGGATGGCCTGCGGGCGGTCAAGTCGATTCCGGTGGGGCGCTTCCCCTGGGGAGTGATCGTCGAACCGTGAGCGAAGTGACCGCTGTGCGTGGAGGAACGGCACCTGCCCTCGAGATTGCCGGGCTGAGCTTCACTTATGATGGAAAACCGGTGCTCGAGGCACTCTCCGTGGCCATGGCGGCGGGGGAGTTCGTCGTGCTGCTGGGGCCCAACGGTGCCGGCAAGACCACCCTGTTCTCGCTGATCACCCGTCTTCACGATCGCCGCCGGGGCGAGATCCGCATCGGCGGCTTCGATGTGCGCCGTCAGGCAGTGCAGGCGCATGCTCGCATCGGCGTGGTGTTCCAGCAGCCGACCCTCGACCCCGACCTCAGCGTGGCGCAGAACCTTGCGTACCACGGTGCCTTGCACGGCATGGGGCGGCGCGAGGCGAGCTTGCGAGCCGAGGCGCAGCTCGAACGGGTGGGGCTGGCCGACCAGCGTCGCACGCGGGTGCGCCAGCTCTCAGGCGGTCAGCGACGGCGGGTGGAGATCGCCCGCGGGCTGATGCACTCACCGCGCCTGCTGCTGCTCGACGAGCCCACCGTGGGGCTGGATATCGCCTCGCGCCGCGAGCTGGTCGAGCATGCTCACCGGCTGTGCGCCGAGGAGGGCGTGGCGGTACTGTGGGCGACCCACCTGATCGACGAGGTGCGCCCCGGCGACCGGGTGCTGGTGCTGCATCGAGGCCGCCTGCTGGCCGACGAGCGGGCCGAGGCGTTGCCCACTCGGCTCGGCGTCGATAGCCTGGGCGAGGCTTTCGACCGCCTGGTGGGCGGGGAGGGTACATGCGCCTGATGCCTTGGCTGAACTGCCTGCGCGGCGTGGTGGGGCGCGAACTGCTGCGCTTCCTGCACCAGCGCAGCCGCTTCCTGGCGGCACTGGTGCGGCCGCTGGTGTGGCTGTTCGTGTTTGCTACCGGCTTTCGCATGGCGCTTGGTGTTGCCATGACCGAGCCCTACCAGACCTACATTCTCTACGAGGTCTACATCGTGCCGGGGCTGGTGGGCATGATCCAGCTGTTCAATGGCATGCAGAGTTCGCTGTCGATGGTCTACGACCGCGAGATGGGCAGCATGCGGGTGCTGCTGGTCAGTCCCTTTCCGCGCTGGTACCTGCTGGTGTGCAAATTGCTCGCCAGTACCCTGGTGTCGGTGGTGCAGGTCTACGTCTTTCTTGCCATCGCCTGGGCCTACGGCATCCAGGCGCCCCTGATGGGCTACCTCTACCTGCTGCCGGCGCTGCTGGTGACCGGCTTCATGGTCGGTGCCCTGGGGCTGCTGCTCTCCTCCTTCATTCGCCAACTGGAGAACTTCGCCGGAGTGATGAACTTCGTCATCTTCCCGATGTTCTTCCTCTCCTCGGCGCTCTATCCGCTATGGCGCATCCGCGAGGGCAGCTACCTGGTCTACCAGATCGCCGCGCTCAACCCCTTCACCCATGCCGTGGAGATGATCCGCTTCGCCATGTACGAGCGCTTCAACGCTGATGCGGCAACGATCAGTGTGGTCGTAGCCGCGATTTTGCTGGCGCTGGCAATCCTCGGCTATAACCCTTCCCGTGGCATGATGGCCCGCAAGGGCGGCGGGGACTGAGCCTCAGGGCTTGGCGATACTTTCCAGGTAGTCGATGATGCGCTGGCGCGAGCGCTCGTCGAGCCCCCACAGCACCATGCGCGTGCCGGGCAGGAACTCCTGGGGTCCGGCGAGGAAGGCGTCCAGGTTCTCGCGGTTCCATGTGAGGTCGGCTTGTTCCAGGACCGGCGAGTAATCGAAGTCCTCGAGGCTGCCGGCCGGTCGGCCGACCAGGGCGTGCAGGCTGGGGCCGGCCAGGTGACGACCGGGTTCGATGCTGTGACAACCGATGCACTGCGAGCGGAACAATCGTTCGCCCTGGGCATGTTCGTCAGCCGCGCCTGGCACCGGAGTTGAAAGCATCGCCAGCAGGGCGAGGACGGCCGGCGTCAGGCCGAGCCGGAAGGCGTGCGACACGGGCACCTCAGAAGCAGCGCAGGTTGGCGTCGGCCTGGGCCCGATGCAGGGCGTCGACCTGATCCTGCATGCCGCGTTCGGTGCGGAACAGCACGCCGAGTTCGCCGCGCTGGTCCTGCATACCCAGCACCGTCTCGACCTGTTCGTAGGTCTCGTAGGGCAAGTGTTCGGCGATCACGTCGATGCTGCAGGAGCACTTCTGCATGGTCAGGTAGTCGTTGCCATTGGACGCCATGCAGCCCAGCACGTAGTCGACACGCGCCTCGGTGGGGTAGTCGTTGGCCAGGCTCGTCGTGGCGAGGGGGAGCAGCAGGCAGGCGAGCACCGTCTGGCGCAGCACACCGGCTGCTGTCGTCCGAAGTCGAGGCATTGTTGTTGTCTCCGGAAGCATCAGGGATATGGCTTCAAGTTATTGCAATCGAGAGCTTTTTTCCATAACCGGTCAGCCGTTGCGTTCGTCGTCGCGCACCTGGTAGTCGCCTTCCAGCAGCTCGTGCTCCCCGGGGCTGGGGCGTCCGCGGTGGTGGGTCTCACGATAGCGGGTCTCGCTGTAATGGTAGCCGCTGCCGGCATCCTTGGCCTGCTCGGCACGGATCTGCTCGAGGCGCTTCTTCATGCGGTAGCGCACGATCGGCAGCATGGCCCAGCCGAGCAGCAGAAAGAACAGACCGAGTACGGTGCCCACGATCAGCAGCAGGCCGAACAGCAGCCAGGTCAGGATCAGCTTCAACCCACCCAGGGGGCCGCGGGGCGCTTGATTCGCCCGGGTGCGCCACTGTTGGGCAGCCTGCCAGGCGGCATTGCGGCGAGGATCGTTGCGGTCGAACATGCACGTCTCCGATGATGACGCCGCAGCGCGGCGTGCGAAATGACTGTCCCTTTGAGACTGTGGGACATGGATCGTTCCCTGGAAACTATGCGACCAGTCGCCACAGGGCAGCGGTGAGAATGCCGGCGCTGATCGCTGCAAGGGCCTTCTGGGTGGTCAGCATCACCACGAGCGTGGCCAGCAGCGCCAGGCGCGCGCCCCAGTCGCCTTGCGCTGCCATGGGGGTGATCACCGCGACCAGCACCGAGCCCGCCATGGCATTGATGAAGCGTTCCACCTTGGGGCCGATGGGGATTCGCGACATCACGAACACGCCGCCGGCGCGGGTCAGGTAGGTAACCAACGCCATGACCATGATGGCAATGACGGCTCCCGCCGTCGTCGAGGGCAGGGTCATGCGGGCTCCTTCTGTCGGCGCGGCAACAGCATGCCCGCCAGCCCGCCGGCCAGGGCACCGACGATCACATGGGAGTGCGGCGGCAGCCAGGTCATGGCCGCCAGGGCGGCCAGCGCGGCGGCGCCCCACGGTAGCAGCATCGCCAGGTCGCGACGCCCGCCTACCAGCATGGCCAGCAGGAAGCAGCCCATGATCACGTCGAGTCCGAAGCGCTCGGGCTCCTCGATACCGCTGCCGAAGATTACCCCGAGCAGCGTGCCCGCAAGCCAGGTCAGCCACAGGGCGATGCCGCCTCCCACCAGCATGCCGACATTGGTCTCGCCGCGCTGGCGATCGGCGGCGGCCATGGCCCAGTTGGAGTCGCTCATCACCACCAGGCTGGTGTAGCGCTGGCCGGGAGGCAGGTGGGCCAGCCAGGGCTGGATGGCGGCCCCCATCAGCAGGTGTCGGGCGTTGATGGCGAAGGTGGTGGCGATCAGTGGCAGCAGCGGGATTTCCGGCCCCCATAGCTCCAGGGCGGCGAACTGCGAGGCACCGGCGAATACCAGCGCACTCATCAGCATGGCCTCCAGGCCCGACAGGCCGCGCGACAGGGCGGCCACACCGTAGGCCAGGCCGAAAACCACCACGAACAGCGAAAGCGGTGCCATGCGGCGGATGCCGATGAGAATACCGGCAAGATCGAGCTGGGCGCCGGGTGCAGGTGGGGTCATGCGTGCCACACCTCGCTGACGATCTCGTAGCTGCGCAGTCGATCCTCGCTGGCGTAGGTATCGGTATTGAGCATCAGTTCGTCGGCCCCGGTCAGCTCGAGGAAGCGCTCGAGCCCCTCGCGCACGGTATCGGGTCCGCCGATCACCGCCGCGCCCAGGAACTGTTCCACCTGCACCCGTTCCATGGGCGTCCAGTCGAGGGTCTCGACCGGCGGCAGCGAGCGGGTGCGACGGCCGCGCACCATGCCGAGGAACTTCTGGCGGGTGGTGGAGGCGAGGAACTGGGCACGCTCATCGCTCTCGGCGGCGATCACCGGCAGCCCGACCATGGCGTAGGGGCGTTCGAGCAGCGCCGAGGGGCGGAAGTTGTCGCGGTAGAGCCTGAGCGCCTCGTGCAGGTAGCCGGGGGCGAACTGGGCGGCGAAGGCGAACGGCAGCCCCTCGCGGGCGGCGAGCTGGGCGCTGTAGCCGCTGGAGCCGAGCAGCCAGAGCGGGACGTTGGTGCCCTGGCCGGGCACGGCGCGTACGCGCTGGCCCGGCCTCTCCTCGCCGAGGAAGCCTTGGAGCTCGGCCAGCAGCTCAGGGAAATTCTCGGCACCGGCATAGGGGTCGCGGCGCAGCGCGGCCATGGTGGCGGCGTCGGAGCCCGGCGCTCGGCCCAGCCCCAGGTCGATACGCCCCGGATAGAGCGTCTCCAGGGTACCGAACTGCTCGGCGACCACCAGCGGCGGATGGTTGGGCAGCATGATGCCACCACTGCCGACGCGGATGCGTGAGGTGGAACCGGCGATATGACCGATCAGCACGGCGGTGGCGGCGCTGGCGATGCCGTCGAGGCTGTGGTGCTCGGCCAGCCAGTAGCGGGTGAAACCCAGGCGTTCGGTCAGCCGGGCGAGCGCCACGCTCTCGGCGAAGCTGTCGGCAATGGTACCGGCCTGGCGGATCGGCGCCAGATCGAGGACGGACAGTGGGGTGTCGGAAAGTCGGGACATGTTCGAGACTCGTTATAACCTTTAGCCTGCTTGGTTTCTCCAGAATCGTCGTCTCGAGGCCGCGATGCAATGGTTTTGTGGCCCGAATCGACGGCAGTGACAGTGGATTGTGTGGCGTCAGGGTTGGCCTGCTAGGATGAGGGCGTTCAAGGACGAAGCAAGGAGCACCTCATGGCCAACCACGGAGGGCAGCGGGTCTTTACCGTATCGGCCCTGATCATTCTGGCGCTGGTGGCACTGGGCGCCGGTTTTCCCGAGGCCTTCGGCGAGGCGGCCGATGCGGCGCTCGCCGGCGTGACCCGGCTATTCGGCTGGTTCTATCTTTTTTCGGTGTTCGGCTTCGTGCTTTTTCTGCTGGCGCTGGCGTTGAGCAAGTACGGCAAGATCCGCCTCGGGCCGCAGGACAGTACGCCGAGTTTCAGTTTCTTCTCTTGGGTGAGCATGCTGCTGGCGGCGGGCTTCGGCGTGGGCCTGGTGTTCTACGGCATGGCCGAGCCGATGCTGCATTACGTCGAACCGCCCTACGGCGACGTGGCCGCCGAGAGCACCGAGGCGGCGCGCTACGCCATCCAGTACAGCTACTTCAACTGGGGCATCCACCAGTGGGCGGCCTTTTCCGTGGTCGGGCTGATCATCGCCTATTTCCAGTTCCGCAAGGGACAGGCCGGGCTGGTCTCCTCGGTGCTGTCGTCGATCGCGGCCAAGTACCCCCGGGTGCGCCCCTACGCACCGACCCTGGACGTGTTCGCCGTGGTGGCCACGGTGATGGGCGTGGCGACCTCGCTGGGGCTGGGTGTGCTGCAGCTCAATGGCGGCTTCAATGCCGTGTTCGGTCTGCCCGAGAACGTGCTGTGGCAATCCCTCATCCTGTTCGTCATGTTCCTGGCCTACATGGCTTCCACCTGGTCGGGATTGGACAAGGGCATCCGCCGGCTCTCCAATCTCAACATGATCCTGTGCATCGGCCTGATGCTCTACGTGCTGGTGGCCGGCCCTACGGTGGCGATCCTCGAGACCATTACCCTGGGCATCGGCGACTACCTGCAGAACTTCATCGGCATGAGCCTGCGTATCTCGCCCTTCAGCAATAACACCTGGGCAGCCAACTGGACGATCTTCTACTGGGCCTGGGTGATTGCATGGTCGCCCTTCGTCGGCACCTTCGTGGCACGGGTGTCGCGCGGGCGCACCATCAAGGAGTACGTGTTCGGCGTGCTGATCGTGCCACCGCTGCTGGCCTGCCTGTGGATCGGCGTGTTCGGCGGCGCCGCCCTGCAAATGGAGCTTGCCGGCGACGTCGGCCTGGCGAGCGCCACCGAGGCCAACATCACCGTGGCGCTGTTCGAGATGTTCGAGCTCATGCCCTTTACCGGCGTGCTCTCGGTGGTCGCCATGCTGTTGATCTTCATCTTTCTGGTCACCTCGGCCGACTCGGCCTCCTATATCGTGGCCCAGATGACCGACAACGGCTCGATCAACCCGCCGCTGTTCAAGCGGGTGATCTGGGGCGTGCTGATCGCGGCCATCTGCCTCACCCTGATCGCTGCCGGTGGCCTGACCGGGCTGCAGTCGGCGGCGGTACTCTCGGCACTGCCCTTTACCTTCATTCTCTACGGCATGATCGTGGTGCTGGTGCGTGAGCTGCGTGCCGATCGCCAGTCCATGCTCACCCAGCTCTACCGCCGCCATGGCGAAACACCGGTGGGTGCCGATGCCTTCGAGGCCGAGCTGTTGGGCGAACAGGAGCGGTTGCGTCGCGCTCCCAATGTGGTCAACCGACGCATCAACCGCCGCGAAGGCGGTTAGGCAAGATGCGTCTAACAGCGATTGCCGGTAGCCAGCATGGAGCGCAGGTCGTAAGCTCTAAGAAAAATGGGGAACCGGACGCTGACCATGTCTCTCATCGGCTCACGCCAGCGCTCGTTGCAGCGCGGTGCCACCCGCCGGCGACAGCCGAAGCACCGCCGCCCGGGAGGCTTCGATCGCTGGCTAGACCGTGCGGTGGACATTGCCGTGCTCACCGCTTTGACGGTAGGGGGCGTGGCGTTGGTACTTCACCTGCTGCTGTAGCGCCGAGGCGAGATGCGTTCATTGCTGGTCCTGGTCGTACTGATTGCCGCCGCTGGCGTGGCCTGGTGGCAGTTCGAGGAACGGATCCCCTCCCACTGGCATCCTTGGAAGCCGCTGAGCGTCGACGATACCCTGACCCCGGTCACCAAGTGGAAACTCCGGCGCCTGGCTGACGACCGCGAGGCGTGCCTGACAGCGCTCGGCACGGCGCCGGAGGAGGCGCTGCGGATGACGCCGCTCGACGACCACGAGCCGGCCCCCGGTTGCCCGCTGAGCAACGTGGTGCGCGTCCACGGCAGTGATGTCGAGTTCAATGCCAGCTTCGTCGCGAGCTGCCCGCTGGCCCTGGCCTGGGTCATGTACGAACGCCAGCGGCTGCAGCCGGCGGCAGAGACCCACTTCGGCACCCGTGTGGCACGTGTCGAACATTTCGGGAGCTTCTCCTGTCGCAATGTCTACGGACGCGAGAGTGGGCGGCGCAGCGAGCACGCCACGGCCGAGGCCCTGGACATAGCCGCCTTCGGCCTGGAGGACGGGCGTCGGATCACCTTGCTGGAACACTGGGACGACGAGAACTCGCGGGGAGCCTTCCTGCGCGAAGCGAGAGATGGCGCCTGCGACCTGTTCGGCAGCGTGCTGGGACCGGCGTACAACCGCGCCCATGCCGACCATTTCCACTTCGGCATGCGGGGCTTCCGTCTGTGCCGCTGAAGTCTTCAGGCTCGCACGCTGTCGTCGGCCCCCGTACACTCAGAGGCATCTACCCGCTGGCGCACGAGGCTTATGCTGGGATTCTTGCAGGGATTCGCTTACGGGCTCTTCGTCACCTGTCTGCCATGGTGTCTGGTTGGGCTGGCCAATCCGCGGCTGGCGGTAGCCACCGATAACCCCAATCGTTTCCAGGTGCTGTTTCGCTACTGCCTGCTGGTGCCCTTCATCAGCACGGTACTGTGGCTGACGTCGCTGTGGGGTGGCTTCGGACCGAGCCTGGGCGGTTGGCTCGCCGGTCTGGTGGCGGTGGGCGTATCGTTGCCCGTGGAACGTGGCTGGCGCCGCTGGCGTGCTCGGCGGCATCAACGCCGGTTGCAGGAGCGGCTGGCGGTCGAAAGCGAGCGGCGGCGCGCCGAGCAGGAACGTGCCGCGCGCGAAACCGGCGTGGCCGAGCTGGACCCGGCCCGGCCGCCGGTGGGTGCCGACGAGCTGGTGCTGTCGCTGTGCCGGGCCAAGCAAGGCCTGCTCGACGTGAAGCGTGCCGACCTGGCGAGCCAGGTCGATCGCTTCTACACCCGCTATGCCCATGTGATGGAGCTGTTGGCGGCCCGCTTCGACCGCAGCGAGCTGGCCTTCGAGCGCTCCCGCGGACTGATCACCGAGGTCTGCCTCGGTGCGGTGGATACCTTCACCTCCATGGCGGCCCAGGCGCGTGGCGTGATGGGGCTGGACGGCGACTATGTGCGCCGGCGCCTGGAGCAGGAGGGTGCTCGTTT
Organism: Billgrantia sp. C5P2; assembly: GCF_051062895.2. Classification (NCBI taxonomy): domain Bacteria; kingdom Pseudomonadati; phylum Pseudomonadota; class Gammaproteobacteria; order Oceanospirillales; family Halomonadaceae; genus Billgrantia; species Billgrantia sp. C5P2. The sequence goes on along the minus strand of NZ_CM128542.1, from coordinate 4,218,250 downwards.
GTCCGTCGAGGAGCGGATTGCGCTCAAACGCCGGCTCGAGCTGATCGAGGAAACCGACCGCCGCCTGCGCCGCCTGGTCGCGCGCAACGAGTCGGCTCTGACCCTGCTCGACGATACGGCGGTGGCTCTCGCCCGGGTCGAGACGGGACGTCCTCAGGCCACGCTTGCCACCGACCGGGCGCTCGAGGAACTGCGACGCTTCATCGAAGGAGCGGAACGCTACAGTCGCCATGAGCGCCGTTGATCCATGCGCCGACTTTGGTTGCTAAGGTGTGGGTAAGCGCCTGAAGGGGGAGGGAAGCACTATGAACCAGTCGTCCGAACGTGGCTCGCCGCTCTCGCTGCCACCGGTGGAGCAGATCGCCAGTGAGCTCGAAGAGGTCGCCCCCGAGCCGATGGATAGTGAAGAGGTCGTGATAAATGACCCGGAGCTCGAGCAGTTGGCGGACTCCTTCGTCGACGAGGTGCTGGCCAGCGAAGGCGCCGCCCTCGAGCGCCAGCGGCGTGCGGTGGATGAGATGGGCCTCGAGTTGCAGCAACAGGCGGCGCATCACAGCGAGATGTTGCAGGCACCGCTGCGCAAGCTGGCCCATCAGGGCGACGAGGGCGGCCCGGTGGCCAAGGCGCTGATCGATCTGCGCGGGCACATGCAGGATCTCGACCCGCACCAGCATCGCCTGTCAGCGGGGCCGTTCGACCGCCTGCTGGCGCGCATTCCCGGCGCCGGCAGCCGCGTGCAGCGCTACTTCCGCAAGTTCGAGAATGCCCAGCAGGCGCTGGATGCCATCATCGCCGACCTGGAAGCGGGGCGCGACATGCTGCGTCGCGACAACATAACGCTCAGCGATGACCAGGAGAACCTGCGCCAACTGCTGGGACGGCTGCAGCGCCAGGTCGACCTGGGTCGGCTGATCGACCGTCGCCTGGTGCAGGCACTGGAACGGCTCGGCGACGCGCATCCGCAGCGCGCCTTCATCGAGGAGGAGCTGCTCTTCCCGCTGCGCCAGCGCATCGTCGACCTTCAGCAGCAGCAGGCGGTCAGCCAGCAGGGCGTGCTGGCCCTGGAAGTGATCATCCGCAACAATCGAGAACTGATTCGCGGCGTCGACCGAGCCATCCACGTGACCGTGTCGGCGCTGACCGTGGCCGTGGCCGTGGCACTGGCGCTGGCCAACCAGCGCCTGGTCCTCGACCGAGTCGAGTCGCTCAATACCACCACCTCGGAGATGATTGCCGGAACGGCGAGGACGCTGCGTCAGCAGGGGGTGGAGATCCAGACTCGTGCCGCCTCGGCGCAGCTCGACATGCAGGCGCTGGAGCAGGCCTTCGACGACGTGCTAGGCGCGATCGACGACCTGTCTCACTATCGCCAGGAAGCGCTGCCCCAGCTCGATGCCCAGATCGACCGCTTGGCGCAACTGGCGCGCCGCGGCGGCAACGCCATCGACAGGCTGCAGCGTGGCAATGAGATCCAGTCATCCGATTCGGAAGAGAAGGAACCGCCATCTCAGCATGAGCCTTAGGCCAGGCCTCCGCTTTCCTAGGGCGAGCCCCCCGGGGAGTGGCCCGGGCCATCGTCTTCATTGACGTCCTTGGGCGGCGGCTCGTGCCGCTGGGCGTCGCGCAGCGCCTTGCGCATCAGCTCCCAGGCATCATCGAGTCCTTGCCTCAAGGAGTCCCAGGCCGCCTCGCTGGCATACTGCAACTCCTCGAGCCGGCGGCGGGTCTCGTCGCGGCGTCGCCGCAGTCGCTCGATGTCGTCCTGGTACCGGGTCTGTGCCTCGGCGCCCGCCTTACGCGCGCGGGCAGCCAGTGCCTCGATCTCGGTGTTCCATTCGTCCAGTCGGGCCTTCATCTGCTCAATGAACTCGTCGCGTCTGTTCATGCGGCTCTCCGCCTCTGGCTGATGCTACTCCTATCGATTCCTCTCTGCCGGGCCGGTTCCCCGGAAGTTCTCAGGTCTGCGCGGCCACTTGGTCGCGGCCCTGGCGCTTGGCGCGATAAAGCTGGTTGTCGGCCTGGGCCATCAGCTCCTCATGGCCGATATCGTCGAGTGCCGGTGTGCTGCTGGCAACCCCGAGGCTGGCAGTGACCCGGCCGGTGCGGGTCGCGTATGCGTGGGGAATGTCGAGTGCGCGTATTTCCAGGTGAATCCGTTCGGCAACCCGCAGGGCGCCCTCCAGGTCGGTGTCGGGCAGCACGCAGACGAACTCCTCGCCGCCATAGCGGGCGACCAGGTCGGTGGCGCGATGGACGACCCGCGTGAGCGCTTCAGCGATGGCTCTCAGAGTATCGTCGCCTGCGACGTGGCCGTAGTGGTCATTGAACTCCTTGAAGTGGTCGATATCGAGAAAGACCAGCGAGAGCGCATGGCCATTGCGCCTGGCACGTTGCCACTCGCGTACGAGAAAGGCGTCGAAGTGACGACGATTGGCGATACCGGTCAGTCCATCCATGGTCGAGATCTGATGCAGCTGGTCGCGCTGGTCGAGACCCTGCTGGAAGGCCAGCAGCAATTGGTCGACGCTCTCTACCAGGTGCCCCAGCTCATCGTTGCCATGACGGCCCATGGCGGGTTTCGGCCAGCGGCCGGGTTGGCGCGGGTCGGTGTTGGCAATCGCGGCGTGCACGCGGAGCAAGGGGCGGGTCACGAACCAGTGAAATACCAGGGCCAGCAGTGCCGCAATGGCGAGTGACTTGGCGACGCCCAGTGAGAAGATCAGCAGGCTGCGGTCGGTGAAGTCGCGTGCCAGGCGGTCGAGCGCCAGGGTCAGTTCGAGTTCACCGACTGGCTGGGCCGAGTCGCCGGGGCCGGCCAGGTAATACAGCGTTTGCTGATAGTGGAGGATATCGTCGAACAGGGCGTGGGCCACCCAACCGGAGACGGGTTCGAACTCGCGCTGCCGCGTGGCCATGGTGCGGTCGAAGTCGTCCCGGATGGCCACGCTGGCGACACGGCCGCCGTTGAACAGGCCATCCACGACCTGGGTCGCCAGGTCGGGGTTGAGCTGGAAGGCGGCTTCTGCCGCGGTGCCCTGCACCAGCTCGAGGCGGTAGCGGGTCTCGCTGACGATCTCCTGGCGCATTTCGCGGGCATCGAGGGCCAGCTCGATGGCGCCGGCGAGAATGCTGAGCAAGAGTGCGATGGCCAGGGTGAGTCCGGCCTGCTTGGCGGTCAGGCTACGCCTGCCGGTCTGGCGATCCATGCCAGGAGTAGGGCTCACTGAGGCGTCTCCGTGTCGGCCCGTGCCCGATCGAGAGCGGCCTGCAATCGAGCGATGAACGGATCGGGAACCGAGGGGTGGCAAGCCAGGTAGAGGTTGACTTCGTTGAAGGCGAACAGACGACGCAGTGACAGATCGGCCTCCTCGGCGAGTAGTCGGGCAGTCTGTTCACCAGTGACCCAGGCGTCGATCAGCCCGGCCCGCAGGCGGCCGATGTTCTCGCGCTCGGCGCTGGCCACGACGATGGGAACCCCTTGGCTGGCGGCGTACTGGCCGACGGCATCCTCGCGGAAACTGCCCACGCGCAGCTCAGCCAGGTCGTTCAGCGAGTCGGCGTCTATATCGGCCTCCTCGAGGGCGAAGGCAGCCCAGGTACTCGACACCAATGGACCCACCCAGGTGAACAGCGACTCACGCTCTGGCGTGCGGGTAGTCGAATAGACACAGTGGCGCTCGCGCAACTGGGCCTCGGTCAGGGCGCGCGCCCATGGCAGCAGGCGGAAATTGGCGTTGAGTTCGGCGTCATCCAGTGCGGTCCGCAGCAGTTCGGTGGCGCTCCCCGTCACCTGGCCGTCTTCGTCCAGGTAGTTGTAGGGTGGATACTCCTCGGTATTGAAAGTGATGGTACCGCCAAGGATCTCGCTGACGACGCCTTGTTCACGCAAGCGATCCAGAGCCGCCTGCATGCGCGCGACCAGGCTGGGGTCGGTGTCGCGGTGCAGGGCGTAGTAGAGGTCGGATTCACTGATCGTCAGCACGGGAGCGAAGTCGGTAGCAGGCAGGCCCTCCTCCTCCATCAGCCAGAAGGCCACGTCCTCGCCATAGGCCCACAAGTCGACCCGACCACGCTCCAGCATGCGCAGGGCGCTGACATTGGATATCGCCGCATGCACCTGGCTATCCGGTACTCCGGCTTCCTGGAGCCGCTGGGCACCGATATCCTCGCGGATGACGGCAATGCGATAGCCACCGTCAATCGCATCCTCGATGTCGTTCAGCTGGATGTCGCTGTCACGACGCGCGATCAGCTTGACCCTGTTGGTGGCAATCGGCCCCACCCACTGGAACAGTTCTTCACGCTGCTCGGTGCGTGTGGTGGAGAAGAGTACCGTACCCGGCTCGGAGAGGGCGGTATCGTAGCCGCGTGCCCAGGGGTAGTAGAGGACGTCCTCACGGGATAGCGCGGTATCGGTCTCGGCGAAGATCCGTTCGAGTAGCTCGATGGAAATGCCTTCGAGGCGATCGTTCTGCCGATAGTTGTAGGGTGGGTACTCTTCGGTGATGAAGGTCAGCCCTTCCAGGCCGGCTGCCGCCGGGAGAGGCAGCAGTACCAGCATCAGCATCAGCCACTTTTTCATGCGCCCCACCCCTGCCTGCTTGTTCTTCTGACCTCCGCGTGACGGTGTCAGTCACGGTTCCGAGCCGCCTGTCTGCGCTTGCCCATCCAGGTAGCGCCTGGTTGAAGCCTACAGCATGACAAAAATGCTTAACCCAGGTTAACAAGGATAATGCCCGTCGTACTGTGAGAAGTGAAGAACCCCCTTCTCCACGCTGCGCGAACGGATACACCGGACCGCTGGTCTCGCAGGGCGGCCGAATGGGCTGACAGCGTCACTCATTGGGCTCGAGCCGATAGAGCATGCCATTCTCGTCGCCGACAAGAACGTAGAGATAGCCGTCGGGGCTCTGGCGCACATCGCGAACCGGGCCCAGGGGCTCGTCGAGCAGTTCTTCCACTCCGGCGACTTCATTGCCATCGGTCACTTCGATTCGATAAAGCTGTTCACTCTCCAGCCCGCCGACGAGCAGGTTGCCTTGCCATTGTGGATAGTGCTCGCCGTTGACCACGGCCAGGCCGGAAGGCGACACGTCTTCGGAGAAGCGATAGGCGGGCTCGACGACTTCATCCTCATTGAAGAACCCGCTGCTGGCGCCTCGTTCCAGCATACCCGAGTCCTCATCCTCGTCTGCCCAGCCGTGGTTTTCCCCGCGTTGGATGAGGAGGAGTTCGTCGTGTCCGTTGCTGCGGGCTTCCACGGCCCAGATGTTGTCGCGATCCTCATCCACGGCCAGGCCGAGTACATGTCGGTGCCCCCAGGAGTAGATCTCGGGCAGGTAGCCGGCCTCTTCGAGAAGGGGGTTGTCCTCCGGCGCCAGACCCTGCGGGTCGAGACGCAAAATGGAGCCGGCGTGGTCCTGGGTATCCTGGGCCCGCTCAGGGGAGCCCCGGTCGCCGACGGACATCAGCAGGGTGTCGTCCTCCAGCCAGGCCAGCCGTGAGCCGGCTTGAGGGCCGGGTTCGGAGCGCCGGTTCTGCTCGAAGAGTTCCTCTACGTCCACCAGTCGGTCGCCGGCCAGGCGGCCGCGTGCCAGCGCCGTGGCGGTGGAGCCGGTATCGCCGTTCGAGTAAGTGAAGTAGAGCCAGCCGGTATCGGGGTAGTCGGGAGAAGCGGCAATGTCGAGCAGGCCCCCCTGGCCCTCGACGTGAATGCCGGGCAGGCCTTCGACCTCCTGCCGTTCGCCGTTGTAGAACGTCTGGATCTGTCCGGTGCGCTCGCTGATGACGAAGAGTCCGCCGGGCAGGACCGCCACACCCCATGGCTGTTCGAGGTTTTCCGCCACCGGTACCAACCGCAAGTTCTGATGCTCGGTGTCCATGGGCTTCTCTTCGGCATGCGCCGATGCCACGGCCAGGGCCATGGTCAAGGAAATAGCGCTCAAGCGTTCCATTGCTTGCCTCCAGTCTGAAATGTTGCTCTCAGTGTAGTGAAAGCAGACTTGTCGTCATTTTTGCTCCGATAAGCTGCTAGTCTAGGCGCTTCGAACAGGGCAGGCAGGAGAGAAGGGGCGATGAGCGCGATACCGGCCGTTGACGGTACGGCACCCCGGCAGCGGGCGCCGAAGAAGGAGATCTTCGGCTGGGCGATGTTCGACTTCGCCAACCAGGCCTACACGCTGCTGATCATCACCGTGGTGTTCGGCGAGCTGTTCACCACGGTGATCGTCGGTGATCGCGATGATGGCTTCCGCCTGGCCAATCTGCTGTGGAGCCTGGCGCTGGCCACCAGCTACCTGTTGGTGGTGATCACCGGTCCGCTATGCGGCGCAGTGATGGACTATCGGGCGGCCAAGAAGCGTTTTCTGTTCATCAGCTATATCGTCACCGTGGTGGCCACCGCGTTGCTTTATTTCGTGGCGCCGGGCTATGTCCTTCTCGGACTGTTGCTGATCGTGGTGTCCAACTACGCCTACTCGATGGGCGAGTCGTTCATCGCCGCCTTCCTGCCCGACCTCGGCCCGCCGCAGGACCTTGGCAAGATTTCCGGCTTCGGCTGGGCGCTGGGCTACGTGGGCGGGCTGTTTGCCGCCGGTTTCACCCTGATAGCACTGGGCGAGGCCACCGCCGAGAACTTCGAGCGCATTCGCTGGGTGGGCCCCTTCGCCGCGGTGTTCTTCCTGGTCACCGCCATTCCCACATTTCTGTGGGTGAGGGAGCGCGGCACCCCGCAGCCGCATGCCAGGACCTACCGCGAGATCGCCTGGGAGCGCGTCTCCACTACCCTGCACGAACTCCGCCGTTTTCGTGACTTGGGGATCTTCCTGGTGTCGCTGCTGTTCTCCATGGCCGGGGTCTACATCATCATCGCCTTCGCCTTCATCTACGGCGCCCAGGTGATCGGCTGGGACGAGTCAGTGCGCAACGTCATGTTCATCATCGTGCAGGTCACCGCTGCGGCCGGCGCTCTCGGTTTCGGCTTCCTGCAGGATCGTATCGGCACCAAGTTCACCTACCAACTGACCCTGCTTCTGTGGGTGGCGGCAATATTTGCCATCTGGGCTACGCCGGAGGTCACGGCTCTCCTCAATGCCAGTCTGGGGCTGGACTGGGAAGCTCAGCATCTGTTCCTGTTCGTCGGTTGCCTGGCCGGGCTCTCGCTGGGCTCGAGCCAGTCGGCCAGCCGTGCCTTGGTGGGGCTGTTCTCGCCCACGCGCAAGGCCGCCGAGTTCTTCGGCTTCTGGGGGCTGGCCAACAAACTCGCCGGGGTCATTGGCATCGTCGGCCTGGGGCTGTTGCAGTCGGTGGTGGGATTGCAGGCCTCTATCCTGCTGTGCGCGGCACTGTTCATCGTGGCGATCCTGATCTGCCTGGCGGTCGATCAGGCCCGGGGGCAGCAGGCGGCCGTCGAGTGGGAGGCGCGTAATGGTCACGCCATACCGGGAGACGACGAGCGATGACCCTGGATCCCTTGCTGCTGGCACTGGTGGCGGCAACCTTCGTCGTCGCCGGCCTTGTCAAGGGGGTGGTCGGCATGGGTATGCCTACGGTGTCGCTGGCCCTGCTCACGGCCACGGTGGGGCTGCCGTCTGCCATGGCGCTGCTGTTGGTGCCGACCATTGTCACCAATGTGTGGCAGGCGCTTGTGGGCGGCCATCTGCAGCAGATCCTGCGGCGCCTGTGGCCCTTCCTGCTGGCCTCGGTGGTGACCGTGTGGCTGGGCGTGGGCGTGTTGGCCAGGGTCGACGTTCGCTGGCTTTCCGGCCTGCTAGGTGTATTGATCGCCTTCTATGCCCTTTCCGGGCTGTTCAGCCTCGGCCTCGGCAAGCTGGTCAGTCGTGGCCGTCATGCGGCTCCTATGAATGGTGCCCTGACCGGCCTGCTCACCGGTATGACCGGCTCCTCGGTGTTTCCCGGTGTTGCCTATCTGCAGTCTCTCGGCCTGCCGCGGGACATGCTGATCCAGGCCATGGGGGTATTGTTCGTGGTGACTACCATGGCACTGGGGGTCTCCATGGGCGAACAGCGCCTGCTCAGCGTGGAGCTGGCGCTGCTCTCCTTGGGCGCAGTGATACCGGCCATCATCGGCATGCGGCTCGGTCAGCGGTTGCGCCAACGGCTTTCCGAGGCGACCTTTCGGCGCGTCTTCCTCAGCGGCCTGTTGGCCATGGGCGCCTACCTGCTGCTGCGGTCGCTGACGGGCTAGCCAAGACGTCTCACTCGGCGAGAAAGGCGCGGAGGCGATCGCCGGCCTGGTCGATGGAGAGCACGCCGTCGAGGTGGCCGCGGTTGCCATCCAGCGTGATCAGCTCGACCTCGCTGCCGCCGGCCTCGATCAGTTCGGCGGTCTTGCGTACGCCCTGCGGGGCGAAGACCAGGTCGTTTTCGCTGTAGAGCATCAGGGTGGGGGCATCGATGCGTGCCAGACCCTCCTCGAGGCTTTCGCCGTGGCCGGTGATGAACGCCTGGTTGGCCTTCACCAGGTAGAGCAGGTGGTTGGCATCGGCCAGTTCGGCACGGGAAGCGGCGATGTCGTCCAGGGTCCGCTCGATGGCGTAGCGGGCGTCGAGTTCGCGGGCGGGGTCGGCATCCTCGTCGGCCCAGCTGCGGTCGAAGGTCTCGTTGGCCCACTGCCAGTGATTGGCGTTCAGCGTCACCAGCTTGAGCGATTCGCGCAGGCCGTCCAGCGGCGGTTCTCCGTCGTAGTAGTCGCCCTGGTTCCAGTTGGCGTCGAGGCGAATGGGCGCGCCCCAGGCGCTGAGGGTGGCGAGCAGCCACGGGTCGGAAACGCCGCCGCCGATCACCGGGATCAGTCGTTCGACGCGCTCGGGATAGGCGCTGGCCCATTCGTAGGCCTGCAGCGCGCCCATCGACGCTCCCATTACCGCATGCAGGCGCTCGATACCCTGGCTTTCGAGCAGGGCCTTCTGCACCTCGACGAAATCGCGAATGGTGACCAGCGGGAAGTCGGTACCCCACGGCTCGTCGGTTTCGGAGTTGGTCGTTGCCGGCCCGGTAGTGGTCACGTTGGGATCATGGGCGTTGAGATTGACCAGGGTGTCCGAGGCGATGATGTAGTACTCGTCGGTATCCAGCGGCTTGCCCGGGCCGATGATGGTGTCCCAGTAGCCAGGGGCGGCGTCGTCTTCCGCGTAGCGGCCGGCGGCATGGCTGGTGCCGGAGAAGAAGTGGGTGATCAGGATGACGTTGTCCTTCTCTTCGTTGAGCTCGCCATAGGCCTCCCAGCCGATGCGTACCGGGGCGATGGCCTCGCCGCCGACGGTGGTGTACTCCTCCATCTCGAAGACCTGCTTTTCCACCAGCCCGTCCCATGCCGCCACTGGCATGCCGGTCAGCAGCTGGGAGGTGACCAGGGTGATTCCGGCCAGTATTGAAGCGGCTGGGGAATGACGGAAGACGAAAGCGGTCGAATGTCCGATGCTGTCTGGCATGTGGCTATCCTTGTTCTTGTCGAATCGATATTGTCGAAAGGCGATGGTGCCCGGCGCCTGCCTCGGGTTGCCTGGCCAAGAAAACTGACCGCTCTCCAGTACAGACAGCGGATTCGAGGGTGTCAAAGCGGATTGGCTTTGCCAATCGGGGGGGGAGTCGATGCAGCGAGAATGCGGTTCTATCCGGCGCGCCGGAATGGGCATGATGCTGCTGTTCTGGGTGGCGTTCATCGGCTTCGGCAGTTGGTGGTTCCACGGCTTCCTCGAGACCCAGCGCAATCCCAACGCCCACCTGGTCAATGCCGTGGTCGGAGCGGAAGAATCGATCGTGCTCGAACGCAACCGTTCGGGACATTTCATCGCCACCGGACGCATCAACGGCGAGCCGGTCGAGTTCCTGCTCGATACCGGCGCTACCTACGTGGCCGTGTCCGCTGGTCTAGCCGAACGGCTGGAGTTGGAGCGCGCGGGTTCCGCCTGGTTCAACACCGCCAACGGACGTGTGCGCGGCGACCTCACATGGCTCGATGAAGTCAGCCTGGGAGGCTTCAGCGCCGCTGAGGTGCGTGGCTCCATCAGTCCGGGGCTCGAGGGCGACGTGGCCCTGCTGGGCATGAGCTTCTTGAATCGGTTCGACATCGAGATACGGGATGCCCGCATGGTCCTGCGCCCGGCGCAGAAGCCCTGAGCCCGAGCCGCAATCCTGAGGAGCGCATGAAGAAGGTCTGGCGAGGCAGGCGAGCCGAGAATCCGAACCAGATATCCGGCCCGGGGTGGTTGGACGTCTTCTGGCGGGTCAAGGAGCAGTTGGCGGAGGATCGGGTCAGCATGCTGGCCGCGGCTATCGCTTTCTATGCGCTGCTGTCACTCTTCCCGGCGATTGGCGCGGTCATCTCGCTGTGGGCGCTGGCCTTCGATCCGCTCGAAATGGCCAGTCAGATCGGCGAACTGAGTCGCTACATGCCGCCGGGAGGCGCTCGGCTGATCAGTGAACGGGCCCGGGCGGTCAGTGAAAACACCGGTACCGGCCTGAGCCTGACGGCCCTGTTCGGCCTGGCCGTGGCATTGCTTCTCGCCTCTAGGGGCGTGATCGGCCTGATGGTGGGGCTCAACGTGGTCTATGGCGAGGTAGACCGGCGCGGCCTGGTGCAGCGCATGCTGGTGACGGCCGCCTTGACCTTCGGGCTGATCGTGATGTCGCTGACGGGCACCGTGTTCGTGGCCCTATACCCCATAGCTGTCGGCTGGCTCATCCTGGAGGGGCCTCTCGTCACGCTGATCACCTGGCTGCGCTGGCCGGCCCTGCTGTTGATGATGATGTTCGTGATTGCCGTGCTCTATCGCTTCGGCCCCTATCGCAGTTCGCCGCGCTGGGAGTGGGTCAGCGTGGGTACGGTGGTGGCGACGCTGCTGTGGCTGCTCGGCTCCGGCGGCCTGTCGCTCTATGTCGGCAAGTTCACCGATATGGACGAGCTGTACGGATCCCTGGGAGCCGTCGTGGTATTGATGTTGTGGTTCTGGCTCTCCTCGTTCGTCGTATTGCTCGGCGCCGAGATCAACGCTGAAATGGAACGCCAGACCCGACGCGACACCACGGTGGGCGAGCCCCGGCCCATGGGCGAGCGAGGCGCCTATGCCGCCGATACCCTGGGGCCGAAGCGGCCGTGGCAGCGCAAACGACAAGAGGGAGAAGATTCATGAGCCTGACTCGCCAGATCGGTATCGAGCTTGCCATCCTGCAAGCACCCATGGCCGGGGTGCAGGGAGGCGAGCTGACCGCGGCCGTCAGCGAGGCGGGCGGCCTTGGGGCCTTGCCCTGCGCCATGCTCTCGCCCGAGGCCATGGCGGCCGAGCTACAGCGCATCCGCGGGGCGACGGCACGGCCGATCAACGTCAACTTCTTCTGCCATGCTCCACCGACGCCGGACGAGGCGCGGCTGACGCGCTGGCACCGGGCCTTGGCGCCCTATTACGCCGAGTACGGCCTCGACATCGACAGCGTGCCGGCGGGGGCCGGGCGCCGCCCGTTCGATCATCAGGCCTGTGACGCACTCGAACCCTTCCGCCCCGAGGTGGTCAGCTTCCACTTTGGCCTGCCCGAGCCGTCGCTGGTCGAGCGGGTCAAGGGCTGGGGGGCGCTGGTACTGTCGTCCGCCACTACGGTCGAGGAGGCGCGCTGGCTCGAGGCGCACGGCGTCGACGCGGTGATCGCCCAGGGCATGGAAGCGGGTGGCCACCGCGGCATGTTCCTCAGCGAAGATATCAGCACCCAGCTCGGTACCTTCGCCCTGCTGCCGCAGGTAGTTGAAGCCGTCTCGGTGCCGGTGATCGCCGCCGGGGGGATTGCCGATTCACGGGGCGTATCGGCCGCTCTTGCCCTGGGGGCGTCTGCGGTCCAGGCCGGCACCGCCTTCCTTTGCTGCCATGAAGCCACCACCTCGGTACTGCATCGCCAGGCGCTGCAGAGCGAAGCTGCGCGACATACGGCGCTGACCAACCTCTACACCGGGCGACCGGCTCGCGGGATCGTCACCCGGCTGATGCGCGAGCTCGGCCCGCTCAGCAATGTGGCGCCGGCCTTCCCCCTGGCCACCGCCGCCATTGCGCCGTTGCGCAGTGCTGCCGAGGCGGCCGGCAGCGCCGATTTCTCGCCGCTGTGGGCGGGGCAGAACGCCACCGCCTGCCGTGAAATATCGGCTTCCGAGGTGGTGCGCGCACTCGCCGCAGGCCTGCGCTGAACACAAGGATGGCGAGGCGCCGCAGGGCTGATATCATGGATGCATGAACAGTATTCCAGGCACTGCTCCCGTCACCGCCTCGCTCGACGATCCGCTCTACTATTTGGCGAATTTCCGCTTCGTCCTCGGCTGGGTGTGCGAGCGTCACGGTGAACTGCTGACCGCGGCGGAGCAGGGTTTCGTTGAGAACTTCGAAGCCATGCCACAGCCATCCCAGGCGCTGCTGGTCCGCATGGTGATGCGCAAGGGCGAGCTCTTTCGCAGCGACAAACTCGCCTATGCCGAGATCGGTGATACCCAGCGCGCGATGGCTCCGCTCGTCGAGGCCGGTTGGGTCGACGCGAACCCGGCACTGGCGCTTGACGAGCTGTTCCGCCTGCTGCGCCTGGACGAACTGCGCCGGGCGCTGGCGAAGGAGATCGCCGCCGCAGGGCTTTCGCCCAAGGCGAGCAAGACCGCGCTGGGCGAGGCGCTGCTGGCGCAGGAGAGCCAGGCCAAGCGCTTGTCCGAGTGGTGGCCCGAGGCCGACGCAGCGCTGGCAGGAGTACGCATCGTGCGCTTGGCCGTGATGCCATGGTGCGATCGGCTGCGACTGATGTTCTTCGGCAACCTGCATCAGGACTGGGCCGAGTTCGTGCTCACGGAGCTCGGCCTGCAGCGCTTCGAGCGGGTCGAGTTGACGCCGGGCTCGCGCGCCTTTCACCGCCGCGAGGAGGTGGATGCCTACCTGACCCTGCACAGGCTGCGCGAGCGCCTCGAGACGGGCGAGCCACCCGAGCGGCTGGTCGCCGACGTGCCGACAGTCGCGGAAGACAACGCCTGGTTGGCGCAGCGGCGGGGCCGGCTGCTGTTTCGCCTGGGCCACGCCGCCGAGCGGGCCGGACAGGAGGCGCTGGCGTTGGCGCTCTATGGCGAAAGCGGTGAGGAGCCAGGCGGTCAGGTGGAGGCGCGCATTCGCCGCCTGCGGCTGCTGGAGCGATTGGGCGAATACCGCCAAGCCCATACCTTGGCGACTCACGCTTGGACGTCTTCTGCCAGCGAGCAGGAGGCCCAGGCATTGGCACGGCTGATGCCCAGGCTCTGTCGCCGGTTGGGGTTGGCGCCACCAAGTCACGAACCCGAAATCGTGCCACGGCGGATGGACCTTAGCCTGCCGCGTCCTGCCACGCCGAGCGTCGAGCAGGCCGTAGCCGAGCACCTGAGCCGCCCCGAAGCGCCTGTGCGCTACGTCGAGAACGCCCTCGTGACCGGCCTGTTCGGCCTGCTCTGCTGGCCGGCGCTGTTTACGCCACTGCCCGGGTCCTTCTTCCACCCCTTCCACAGCGGGCCGGCGGATCTCTATCGAGACGACTTCGTGGCTCGCCGCCGCGAGCGGTTCGCGGCCTGCCTGGCCCGGCTCGATGAGGGAACTCACGGTGAGGCCATTTGGCGCGTCTGGCATGACAAGCATGGAGTGGTATCGCCCTTCGTGTACTGGGAGGGGCTCGATGAGGCGCTGATTGAGCAAGCGCTCGTCTGCATTCCTGCTGTGCACCTGCGGGCCTGCTTCGAGCGCCTGTTGACCGACCTCAAGGCCAACCGCGCCGGTCTGCCCGACCTGATCCAATTCCTGCCCGGAGCAGACGGCGCTGAGCCTCGTTATCGGCTGATCGAGGTCAAGGGACCGGGCGACAGGCTGCAGGATAACCAGCGCCGCTGGCTGGCGTTCTTCGAGGCCCAAGGCATTGAGGCCGTGGTCTGCCACGTGACCTGGCAACAGGATGCGGTGCCATGAGTGATGCCGTGAAGAGTGCCGAAACGCCGCTCTACCGGGTCGCCGTACGGGCGCTATGCGATTTCACCGCTCGGGAAGGCGATCTCGACCATCGTTTCACACCCTCTCCCAGCGCCCGCGAGGGCATGGCCGGCCATGTCCTGGTAACCGGACGGCGTGGCGACGGCTATGAAAGCGAGATTGCGCTGAGTGGGCGCTATCGCGGCCTCGCCGTCAGTGGCCGGGCAGACGGCTTCGATCCTGCCTTGAACCGCCTCGAGGAGATCAAGACCCATCGTGGCGACCTGTCGCGCATGGCCGCCAACCAGCGCGCCCTGCACTGGGCTCAGGCCAGGGTCTACGGAGCGCTGCTGTGTGCGGAACGGGGGCTCGAGTCGCTGACCCTGGCGCTGGTCTATCTGGACATCGCCAGCGAGCGCGAGACACTGTTGACCGAGGAGGCCAGCGCCGGCGAACTCACCGCCTTCTTCGAAGCTCAATGCGAGCGCTTCCTGGGCTGGGCCGAGCAGGAGCGGGCCCATCGCCAGGCGCGCGATGCCGCGCTGGCCGGCCTCGTCTTCCCCCACGCCGAGTTTCGCCCCGGGCAGCGCGAGCTGGCCGAGGGCGTCTACAAGGCGGCAGCCACCGGGCGCTGCCTGCTGGCACAGGCACCTACGGGCATCGGCAAGACCGTGGCCACGCTGTTTCCCACCCTCAAGGCGATGCCACGCCAAGGCATCGACCGACTCGCCTTCCTGACCATGAAAACGCCGGGTCGGCGCCTGGCGCTGGAATCCCTGGCCCGGCTGGGGGCTGAAGGAGAGAGCAGAGACCAGAACCCGGAGGAGAGTGGCGGGGGACGGCTTCCTCTGCGAGTGCTGGAGCTGGTGGCTCGCAACAAAGCCTGTGAGCACCCCGACAAGGCGTGTCATGGCGATGCCTGTCCGCTGGCCGCCGGCTTCTACGACAGGCTGCCGGCGGCGCGCCAGGCCGCGGTGACACGCGGCTGGCTCGGCCGCGAGGCGCTGCGTGAAGTGGCGCTCGAGTACCGTGTCTGCCCCTACTACCTGGGGCAGGAGCTGGCGCGCTGGAGCGATGTCTGCGTGGGTGACGTCAACCACTACTTCGATGCCTCCGCGCTGCTGCACGGCCTGGCCCAGGCCAATGCCTGGCGCCTGGCGCTGCTGGTGGACGAGGCGCACAACCTGGTGGAGCGCGCCCGTGGCATGTACAGCATCGAGCTGGACCAGCGTGCTTTCAGCCAGCTGCACCGTAGCGCTCCGGCGCCGTTGGTCAAACCTCTCGGGCGGCTGGTACGTCAGTGGCAGGAGATGGTGCGCGAGCAGGGCGGAGCCGACGAGGGGCAGGCGGGGCGGCCCACCTATCGGGTCCTGGAAGGCCTGCCCGAGCGGCTCGTTGGCGCCATGCAGCGGGCGGCGGCAGCCATCACCGACTATCTGGCAGAGCATCCAGGCGATGCCGAGCCGGCCTTGCAGGAGCGGCTGTTCGAAGTCCAGGCATTCATACGCCTGGCCGATTCGTTCGGCGAGCATTCGCTGTGTGATCTCACCCGGCACGGCCGCGGCCATGCGATCCTGGGACTGCGTAACCTGATCCCGGCGGACTTCCTTGCGCCGCGCTTCGCCCAGGCACACAGCAGCGTGCTGTTCTCCGCCACCCTGTCCCCCGCCCATTACCACCACGATCTGCTGGGACTACCTGGCGATAGCGTATGGCAGTCGGTTGCCTCGCCGTTCCGGGCCGACCAGCTCGAGGTGCGCATTCAGGGCGGCATCTCGACGCGCCTGCGCGATCGCGAGGCCTCGCTCGATCCCATCGTTGCCGAGCTGGCCGGGCAGTACCAGCGTCGACCTGGGCTTTATCTCGCCTTCTTCAGCAGTTTCGCCTACCTGCAGGCTGTAGAGGCGCGACTGGCACGGCTTCACCCCGAGCTGTCCCGCTGGAGCCAGACTCGCGGCATGAGTGAAGCCGAGCGCGACGCCTTCCTGGCGCGCTTCCAGGCGGGCGGGCAGGGCATCGGCTTTGCGGTGCTGGGCGGGGCGTTCGGCGAGGGCATCGACCTGCCCGGCGAGCGGTTGGTCGGTGCCTTCATTGCCACCCTTGGCTTGCCGCCGTTCGATCCCTTCAACGAAACCCTCAAGGCCAGGTTGCAGGCGCGGTTCGGCAATGGCGATGCCTATGCCTATCGCATTCCGGGGCTGATCAAGGTGATACAGGCAGCCGGAAGGGTCATCCGCAGCCCCAAGGACCGTGGCACCCTGGTGCTGATGGACGATCGCTTCCAGCATCGGGACGTGAGACGGCTGCTGCCCGAGTGGTGGCAAGTCGGCTGAGATGAGTTACCTGAGCTTACCTGGCGTAACAGTTTCGGTTTGTTACCTTTGCCGCTGCGTGCTACTTCTTGAACCATCACCTACCGCTGGACAAGGAGATGTCTGATGGGAATCGAAGTGGGCGGCCTGCTGGGCCTGATCTGGCTGATCATTCTGGTCTGGGCCATCGTCAAGGTGGCCAAGAGTACGGCCGGCCCCGTTGCCAAGCTGCTGTGGATCATCGTGCTGTTGGTATTCCCGCTGATTGGCTTGATCATCTGGCTGTTGATGGGCCCCAAGGGGTAGCGGTATGGGCAGTGGGCCGCGACTCACGGATTGTCTCGTGGCTCGCCCCGTTCGCATTTGACGCATTCAAGCTCGAGGCCGAGGCGCGAACGGCGTCCGGCCTCTGTCGTGACCCAGGGGCGCTCGACCCAGGGCGGCTGGTGACGAACATGCTGGTTGTGGCCGCACGCCAGCTCGGCAACCCAGTGGCATTCGTCGTCCAGGTGGTAACCCACGATGGCTTGCCGCATTCAGGCTCCTGTGGCGAGGCGGCAGGGGAACTCAGCAGTCGATGGCGCTACCCGAGCGTACCCGCCCGAAGTTGCTGAGTACCAACTGGGCGCCCTGATCGTGGCGACCGCAGATGCGGAAGGTACCATTATGCCCCGCTGGTCGTCCCAGTGTGCCATAGCGTACCGGCTTGCCGTCCTGGCGATAGCTGACGCGCACGCCGCGACCGGCTTCGACCACTCGCAGCAGGGCATCCTCATCGAAAGCATTGCCCGATAGTGGGCCGAGCACGATGGCCAACGGGGCGCTCCAGTCGTTGGTGTCACAACGTCTACGGTCGGGGCTGGGGCAGACGACGACCGTGCTGCGCCGAGTGATGGCCGTATTGCGTCCCAGGGAGAGCGCTACCCGTAGCCGATGCGTCTCGGCGGCGACTTCCTGGCGGGCGTTCATCGCCTGAAGGCCGGGCACCGCCCAGCCCATCAGCACGACGGCCATGGCGACGACGACTAGGAGTTCGATAAGGGTAAGGCCGCGCTGGCGCTGAGGGACGGTAAGCGAGGCACGAGCTGCGTCCATGAAGCTCTCCTGGAGAGATGTCCTCTGGTCATGAGGCATTCACTCTAGTCGAGCCTGGAGATGAATCTATCAGCCATTGCCGATGGAGTTTGTAGGCGATTGCCGCTATGGCTTGTCGGCCTACTCCTCGGGGCGTTGCTCCTGCAGGAAGCGGTCGCGATGGGCGCTACTGCAGAACCATTCACCCTGGTCGCGCAGGGCATCGGCTTCCGGTACATGCACCTTGCACCAGGCGCAGCGCACCATCTGCCCCCCCTCCTGGTGCGACTCGCCGTCAAGCTGGCCCTCACGCTCCAGCTTCCACTCACGGTACATGCGGTAGAGCTTTAGGCCGGCGAAGAACAGCACGGCGAAAATGATCAAGCGAATGAGCAAAAGATTCATCCTTTTTCGTCTCCCAGATGAGGGCTAGCGGCTTTGCCAGCCGGGCGCCCTTGCGGGACAATGTAATGACTTCGGATTCTCAAGAGATTTCTACGCCCATGCAAGATTTGACGCTGGTGATGGCGCAGTTGGACCCGCTGGTAGGGGACATCCCCGGCAACGCCGACCGTGCCATCGAAGCCGTTCGCGAGGCGCGCATCGAACATGGCGCCGACATCGTGGTGTTTCCCGAGCTGTTCCTGAGCGGCTATCCCCCCGAGGATCTGCTGCTACGCCCCTCCATGGAGACTCGCCTGCGTGAGGCGCGTTCGCGCATGGCGGCAAAGATGTCCCGCGATGTGCTGGTGATCATCGGTTACCCCGGCCGGCGCGAGGGGCTGGGCTACAACATGGCCGGGCTGCTCTACAACGGCGAATGGATCGGCGAGTACGCCAAGCAGGTGCTGCCAAATTATCAGGTCTTCGACGAGCGGCGCTATTTCTCCACCGGCGAGCAGAGCCTGGTGGTCGAGCACAAGGGAGTCAGGCTCGGTGTGCTGATCTGCGAAGACATCTGGGATGGGGCGCCGGTGCGGGCGGCCCGCGATGCGGGAGCGGACATTCTCGTTACGCTCAACGCCTCGCCCTACCATCAGGACAAGCCGGCCGAGCGCCTGCGCCTGCTCGAGCAGCGCGCCTCCGAGGTGTCGCTGCCGTTGGTCTACGTCAACACCATCGGTGGCCAGGACGAACTGGTCTTCGATGGCGGTTCGGCCTGTGTCGATGCCAAGGGTCGGGTACGGGTGGTAGCGCCCTACTGGCAGGCGGGACTGATGCCGGTGCAGTTCGTCCAGGAAACGGGTGGCTGGGTGCCGCAGGAAGGCGAGATCGAGCCGGACGAGGAGCCCGAGGAGAGCCTTTACTGCGCGCTGGTCAGCGGCGTACGCGACTACGTCAACAAGAGTGGCTTCGATGGCGTGGTGCTGGGCCTCTCCGGCGGTATCGATTCGGCTTTGACGCTGGCCATCGCCGTGGATGCGCTGGGGCCGCAGCGGGTGCATGCGGTGATGATGCCCTACCGCTACACTGCTGACATGTCCCAAGAGGACGCTGCCGAACAGGCGCGACTGCTCGGCGTGCATTACGAGGTGTTGCCGATCGAGCCGATGGTCGACGCCTTCATGTCGACGCTGGCCGAGACCTTTGCCGGCACCGAACGCGATACCACCGAGGAGAACCTGCAGTCGCGCTGCCGCGGTGTGCTGCTGATGGCCATTTCCAACAAGAAGGGCCTGATGGTGCTGACCACCGGCAACAAGAGCGAGATGGCGGTGGGCTATGCCACGCTCTACGGCGACATGGTGGGTGGCTTCAATGCGCTCAAGGACGTCTACAAGAGCTGGGTCTATCGCCTGGCCCGTTGGCGCAACACTCAGTCGCCGGCAATTCCTGAACGAGTGATCACTCGTCCGCCGTCGGCGGAGTTGGCACCCGACCAGAAGGATACCGACTCGCTGCCCGACTACGATACCCTCGACGCCATCCTGGCGCGCTACATCGAGGGCGACATGAGTGCCGAGGCGATCATCGACGCCGGCTTCGAGCGCGATGACGTCTACCAGGTGGTCAAGCTGGTCGATCGCAACGAGTACAAGCGGCGCCAGGCGCCGGTAGGGGTGCGGGTCACGCCGCGCGGGTTCGGCCGCGATCGTCGCTATCCCATCGTCAACGGCTGGCAGCCTGGCGAGTAGGCTCTAGAGCCACGAGCCCGAGCCAAAAAGAACGCCACCGCCGAATGGGCGGTGGCGTTCGCGTTTTGGCGGCTGAGCCTTGACTAGCCCGTAGCTGTCAGGCCGAGAGCGATTCCGCCCGCACGTGCTGCGGCTGGAAGGTGCGTCCGCGCAGGCGGTCGTTGTTCGGGTCGTTCTCGATCAGTACCTGGAGCACTTCACGGGCACGATCGCGCATGTCGAGTCCCAGATAACCTTCGACCATGACGGCCAGCGCATCACGGGTGGCCTCGGCCTCGGGATAGTTCTCGACCACCCAACGGCCGCGTTCGACGGCGGCCAGGTAGGCACCCTTGCGCAAGTAGAAGTCGGCGACGTGAAGCTCATGACGAGCCAGGACGTTGCGCAGGTAGACGATGCGCTGCTCGGCGTCGGGAGCGTACTCGCTATCGGGGTAGCGCGACACCAGCTCGCGGAAATCGGTATAGGCGTCCCGCGAGGCGCCAAGGTCGCGCTTGGAGATATCGATCAAGCGCAGACGCTCGAGGCTGAAACGACCCGCCTGCCACGAGGCCAGCCCGCGCATGTAGAGCGCATAGTCGGCTTGCGGATGCGTCGGGTGCAGACGAATGAAACGACTGGCAGCGGCCCGGGTGGCTTCCCAGTCGCTGGTCTCGTAGTAGGCGTAGATCAACTCGAGCTGTGCCTGTTCGGCGTGGCGGCCGAAGGGGTAGCGCGTATCGATGGCCTCCAGTCGCGAGATGGCCGTGGTGTAACGTCCGCCCTCGAGCGCATCGCGCGCCTCGTCGTAGAGCTGCTGCTCGGCAACGCCCTCGAACTCGTCTTGTTCCTCTTCCGTGTCGGACCTACCTGCACAACCGGTAACCAGAGTGGCGGCCAGGAGCAGGGCAATAAGGCGTGTGGCGATGGGGGAAACGCGCATCGTGATCCTCGTGTCTAACAAGCCGTGTCGGCCGTGGTAGAATCGACCGTAAACCCGTCCACTATAAAGCACCTCGCGTGAAAACGCAGTCCGAGGATGCTGACAACGACAGTCCCCCTATGCCCCAGACCGTGGAAGCCCAGCAGCGCGTGCCCATTTCCCTGGCCGGGAGCCGCCTCGACCAGGCCGCTGCCGAACTCTTCGCCGACCATTCCCGCGAGCGTCTCAAGGGCTGGATCAAGGAGGGCATGCTGACCGTTGACGGCCGCCCAGGCAAGCCCAAGGACAAGATGGCCGGCGGCGAGTGGCTACAGCTGGCGGCGACCCTCGAGGAGGACGCGCGCTTCGAGCCCGAGGCGATTCCGCTCGATATCGTGCATGAAGACGAACAGGTGCTGGTGATCGACAAGCCGGCCGGGCTGGTGGTGCATCCGGCCGCGGGTAACCGGGATGGCACCCTCCTCAATGCCTTGCTGCATCACTGCCCGAGTCTGGCGACGGTGCCGCGGGCCGGTATCGTGCATCGCTTGGACAAGGACACTACCGGCCTGATGGTGGTGGCCAAGACGCTGGCTGCCCAGACCGCGCTGGTGGAGCAGCTCCAGGCGCGCACGGTGTCGCGCGAGTACGATGCGGTCTGTGTCGGCGTGATGACAACGGGCGGTACGGTGGACGCCCCCATCGGCCGGCACCCGAAGGATCGCAAGCGCCAGGCGGTACACGCCAGCGGTAAGCCCGCGGTAACACACTTCCGCGTGGTCGAGCGCTTTCGTACCCATACTCACGTGCGGTGCCGGCTCGAGACCGGTCGCACCCACCAGATCCGTGTGCACTTGGCGCATCGACGCTTCCCGCTGGTCGGCGATCCGGTATACGGTGGGCGGCTCAAGCTGCCGGCTGGGGCGAACGACGAGCTCAAGAATTTGCTGCGGGAGTTTCCGCGCCAGGCGCTGCACGCTCGGAAGCTGGCTTTCCTGCATCCCGGCAGCGGCGAGCCGGTCGAGTTCCGTGCGCCGCTGCCCGATGACCTGCTGCTGTTGATCGATTACCTGCGTAACGATCACGAAATCATGCGCTGAGGAGCCCGGATGAGCGACGCCCCCCATTTGCAACCGACCTTGATCGAGCCCGATTGGCCGGCGCCCGCCAGCGTGGGTGCCTTCGTCACCACGCGCGAGGCCGGGCCCAGCCAGGATGAGTTCGCCTGTTTCAACCCGTCCGACGGGGTGGGTGACAACCCTGCCCACGTGGGGCTCTGCCGGCGATTGATCGGCAACGAACTCGACGACGACCGGCCGCTGCTGTGGCTAAAGCAGGTGCATGGGGCCCGAGTTCAGGCGAACTATACCGAGGCCGTTCCCGAAGCCGACGCCTCGGTGGCCTTCGATCGCGGTTACGCCTGCGTGGTGCTGACCGCCGACTGCCTGCCGGTGTTTTTTTGCGACCGACGCGGTACTCGTGTCGGCGTGGCCCATGCCGGCTGGCGCGGGCTGGCCGGTGGAGTACTCGAGGCCACGGTAGCCGCGCTCTCCAGCCCACCGGAAGAGCTGATGGCCTGGCTGGGGCCGGCGATTTCCAACGCCCAGTTCGAAGTGGGCCCCGAGGTGCAGCAGGCCTTCACCGGTGTACACCCGGAGGCGGCCGCGGCGTTCGATCCCAGCCCATACCGCCTGGGTCATTACATGGCCGATCTCTACAAGCTCGCTCGCCTGCGCCTGGAGCGACTCGGCGTGGCGTACGTCAGCGGCGGCCACTTCTGCACCGCCTGCGAGTCGCGCTTCTACTCGCATCGTCGCGATGATGGCAAGACTGGACGCATGGCCAGCGTGATCTGGCTCAGATAGCACCGGCCACGAGCTTCGAGCGTAGAGCCAGACTCCTGCCCCAACCTGCAGCATTGACCCGCGTCAAGCTGACGCATCCTTTCCCTGGCCGGCGACTTGAAAGCCGGCCACGCTGACTCCATTGAATCTGTCAATACGATACGACAGGGCAAAGCGGTGCGTCCGAACGCGCCGCCACCCCGATGGAGGAAAGCGAATGCGTTTCGACAAGTTCACCGCCAAGCTGCAGAACGCCGTGGCCGACGCTCAGTCCCTGGCCGTGGGGCGAGGCCACAACCAGCTCGAGCCCGGCCACTTGTTGCTGGCGCTGCTGGATACGCGTGATGCCGGCCTCAAGGCGCTCATTCAGAAGGCCGGCGGCGATGCCGCGCGTCTGCGCGACACCCTGGTGGGTCATTTGGACGATCTGCCCCAGGTCGGCCAGTTCACCGGTGAGGTGCAGCCATCGCGCGACCTGATCAAGCTGTTCAACCTCACCGACCGTGAAGCGCAGAAACGGGGCGACCAGTACATCGCCAGCGAGCTTGTGCTGCTTGCCGCTCTTGAGATGGGCCATGCGGTGACCAAGCTGCTGACCCAGGCCGGCGTGACTCGCAAGGCATTGGAGAGCGCTATCGACAGCGTACGTGGCGGCGAACGGGTCGACGACCCCAACGCCGAGGAGCAGCGTGAGGCGCTGGAGAAGTACACCCTCGACCTGACCGAGCGTGCCGCCGACGGCAAGCTCGACCCGGTGATCGGTCGCGACGACGAGATTCGCCGTACCATCCAGGTGCTGCAGCGACGCACCAAGAACAACCCGGTGCTGATCGGCGAGCCCGGCGTGGGCAAGACGGCCATCGTCGAGGGCCTGGCCCAGCGCATCGTCAACGGCGAGGTGCCGGAGGGGCTCAAGGACAAGCGTGTCCTGTCGCTCGACATGGGTTCGCTGCTGGCCGGTGCCAAGTTCCGCGGTGAGTTCGAGGAGCGCCTGAAATCGGTGCTCAAGGAACTGGCCCAGGAGGAAGGCCGGGTGATCCTGTTCATCGACGAACTGCATACCATGGTCGGCGCCGGCAAGGCCGAGGGCGCCATGGACGCAGGCAACATGCTCAAGCCGGCGCTGGCGCGTGGCGAGCTGCACTGCGTGGGCGCCACCACCCTCGACGAGTATCGCAAGTACATCGAGAAGGATGCCGCACTCGAGCGGCGCTTCCAGAAGGTTCTGGTCGACGAGCCCTCCGAGGAGGACACCGTGGCGATCCTGCGCGGCCTCAAGGAGCGCTACGAGGTACACCACAAGGTCGATATCACCGACGGTGCCATCATCGCCGCGGCCAAGCTCTCGACCCGTTACATCACCGATCGTCAGTTGCCCGACAAGGCCATCGACCTGATCGACGAGGCCTCCTCGCGCATTCGCATGGAACTGGACTCCAAGCCCGAGGAGATGGATCGCCTCGACCGACGACTGATCCAGCTCAAGATGGAGCGCGAGCACCTCAAGAAGGAGACCGACGAGGCGTCGAAGAAGCGCCTCGAGAGCCTCCAGGAGCAGATCGACGATCTGGAGCGCGAATACGCCGACCTCGACGAGATCTGGAAGGCCGAGAAAGCCAGCATCCAGGGCGCGGCGCAGTTCAAGGACGAGCTGGAACGTGCCCGCATCGATCTGGAGCAGGCGCGTCGCCAGGGTGATCTCGGCCGCATGTCGGAGCTGCAGTACGGCGTGATCCCGGAACTGGAGAAGAAAATCGCCGAGTCGAGCGAAACCGAGGCCGACACGTCGCGGCACAAGCTGCTTCGCTCCAATGTCACCGAGGAGGAGATCGCCGAGGTGGTGTCGCGCTGGACCGGCATCCCGGTGGCCAAGATGCTCGAAGGCGAACGCGACAAGTTGCTGCGCATGGAAGAAGCGCTGCACCAGCGCGTCATCGGCCAGGAGGAGGCGGTCACCGCGGTGGCCAATGCCGTGCGCCGCTCGCGTGCCGGCCTTGCCGACCCCAACCGGCCCAACGGCTCGTTCCTGTTCCTCGGTCCGACCGGGGTGGGCAAGACCGAGCTGTGCAAGGCGCTGGCGAGCTTCCTGTTCGATACCGAGGAGGCGATGGTGCGTATCGACATGTCGGAGTTCATGGAGAAGCACTCCGTGGCGCGGCTGATCGGTGCGCCTCCCGGCTACGTGGGCTACGAGGAGGGTGGTTACCTGACCGAGGCGGTGCGGCGCAAGCCCTACTCGGTGCTGCTGCTCGACGAGGTGGAAAAGGCCCACCCTGACGTCTTCAACATCCTGCTGCAGGTGCTGGAAGACGGTCGTCTAACCGACGGCCAGGGGCGCACCGTCGACTTCCGCAACACCGTGATCGTAATGACCTCCAACATGGGCTCGGACATCATCCAGCGCATGGGCGGGGCCGACGAGCAGTACGACGAGATGAAGAGCGCCGTCATGGACGTGGTGGGCATGCATTTCCGCCCCGAGCTGATCAACCGCATCGACGAAGTGGTGGTATTCCATGCTCTGCGTCAGGCGCAGATCGAGGCCATCGCCGGCATCCAGCTCGACCGCCTGCGCGCTCGCCTGGCCGAGCACGGCATGCAGCTCGAGGTCAGCGACGAGGCCATGGCCCAGCTCGCCCTGGCGGGCTTCGATCCGGTATTCGGCGCTCGACCACTCAAGCGGGCGATCCAGAGCCGAATCGAGAACCCGCTGGCTCAGGATCTGCTGGCCGGCCGGTTCGTTCCCGGGGACGTCATCCGAGTCGAAGTAGAGGACGATAAGCTGGTGTTTCACGACTGATACACAACGTTACGCGTTAGGCCGCTACAGCCGCCGGCGAGCGTCCTACACTGCTTTATAGGTTGCGTCCTGTAACCCCCTTGCCCGCCCGCATATTGCCGGCGGGCTTTTTTACGCTATCGACATGCACGCAGTCGCGCCACGGTTGACACTGCCGCTAGGCTGTTGGAATCTTGAGCGTTCCTGATTTGCGGGCACGGATAACCGAGGGTGACCCCCCATTCCCGTGCGAAGGGTAGGCCAACGGGCCTCTACCCGCCGAAGGATTCCGGAACCGGCCAACCGCCGGATCCGGCCAACGCCCCGACGCGGCGATCCGCCGTGATGAGAGTGCAGGCCCCAACCGGGCCAGTAGGATGCGTACCGGCAAGGTCGCATCCAATGCCAGGGTTTGGCATCAGGTGCCGGCAAGGCCGGCAGCGGCGTACCGCCGCACTCGACCCCGTGCCCATTCTGGGCGCGGATCGCACTCGAGACCTCCAGGGGAGATACACAAGTGGAACTGCTTTCCGGCGCGGACATGATCGCCCGATTCCTGCAGGATGAAGGCGTCGAGTATATCTATGGTTATCCCGGCGGTGCGGCGCTGCATATCTACGATGCGCTGTTTCGCCAAGACAAGGTCAAGCACATCCTGGTGCGCCACGAACAGGCGGCGACCCATGCCGCCGACGGCTACGCCCGAGCTGCCGGCAAGCCCGGCGTGGTCCTTGTCACCTCCGGCCCCGGCGCCACCAACGCCGTTACCGGTATTGCCACCGCCTACATGGATTCGATTCCCATGGTGGTGCTGTGCGGTCAGGTGATGAGCCACCTGATCGGCGATGACGCCTTCCAGGAGACCGACATCATCGGCGTGACTCGCCCGATCGTGAAGCACAGCTTCTCGATCAAGCATCCGACCGAGATTCCAGAAGTTTTGAAAAAGGCCTTCTACCTGGCCGCGACGGGGCGCCCCGGACCGGTAGTGGTGGATATTCCCAAGGACATGACCGCGCCCACCGAGCGCTACGAGTACGTCTACCCGAAGAAGGTCAAGATGCGCTCCTACAATCCGGTGGCGCGGGGGCATACCGGCCAGATCAAGAAGGCCGTGGAGATGATGCTCAAGGCCAAGCGGCCGGTCTTCTATACCGGTGGCGGGGTGGTCACCGGCCGTGCCTGCGAGGGCCTGACCGACCTGGTCAAGCGGCTTGGTTATCCCATCACCACTACGCTGATGGGCATCGGCTCCTATCCGCAGAGCGATCGCCAGTGCCTGGGTTGGTTGGGCATGCACGGCTCCTACGAATCCAACATGGCCATGCACCACGCCGATCTGATCATCGCCATCGGTGCGCGTTTCGACGACCGCGTGACCAACAACACCTCCAAGTTCTGTCCTACGGCCAAGATCATCCATGTCGACATCGACCCCAGTTCGGTGTCCAAGACGGTGCGTGCCGACGTGCCGATCGTGGGGCCGGCGGCCAGCGTCATCGATGAAATGATCAGTCTGGTACAGGGCAAGGAGATCGCTCATCCCGAGGCGCTGACCGAGTGGTGGCAGAAGATCGATGGCTGGCGCGAGGAGCGCCGCGGCAAGCTCTACGAGCCGTCGAAGCCGGGCGAGCAGCTCAAGCCGCAGGAGGTTATCGAGGCGCTGTGCGAAGTGACGCGCGGCGAGGCGTATGTGACCACCGATGTGGGCCAGCACCAGATGTTCGCTGCCCAGTACTACAAGTTCGACAAGCCCAACCGTTTCATTACTTCGGGCGGGCTCGGCACCATGGGCTTCGGTTTTCCGGCCGCAATGGGCATCAAGCAGAACTTCCCCGAGGAGCAGGTGATCTGCGTCACGGGTGAGGGCAGCTTCCAGATGATGATGCAGGAGCTCTCGACCTGTAAGCAGTTCGGTGGCGGGGTGAAGATAATCAACCTCAACAACGCGTCGCTGGGCATGGTGCGCCAGTGGCAGGACCTCAACTACAAGTCGCGCCATGCGCACTCCTACATGGAATCGCTGCCCGACTTCGCCAAGCTGATCGAGGCGTATGGCTTCACCGCACTGCGGGTGGAGACGATGGACGAGCTGCGCCCGGCGCTGGAACGCACCTTCGCCGACAAGCACGAGCTGGTGTTCGTGGATGTCATCGTCGATCCGCGCGAGCACGTTTATCCGATGCAGGTGCCCCTGGGCTCCATGCGTGACATGCTGCTTTCCAAGACGGAGCGGACCTGATGCGCCATATCATCTCGATTCTCATGGAAAACGAACCGGGCGCACTGTCTCGCGTGGTAG
The DNA here is from genome assembly GCF_051062895.2 of Billgrantia sp. C5P2. NCBI lineage: Bacteria > Pseudomonadati > Pseudomonadota > Gammaproteobacteria > Oceanospirillales > Halomonadaceae > Billgrantia > Billgrantia sp. C5P2. The sequence continues at coordinate 4,190,939 of NZ_CM128542.1, read as the reverse complement.
GGCTGTTCTCGCAGCGCAACTTCAACATCGAGACGCTCAACGTGGCGCCCACCGAGGACCCGTCGCTGTCGCGGCTGACCGTGACCACCGTCGGCGACGACCGCGTAATCGAACAGATCACCAAGCACCTCAACAAGCTGATCGACGTGATCAAGCTGGTCGACCTCACCGAGGGCAACCACATCGAGCGCGAACTGATGCTGGTGAAGGTCAAGGCGCTGGGAGCAGCGCGTGACGAGGTGAAGCGGACGGTGGATATCTTTCGTGCGCAGATCGTCGACGTGACGCCGAGCCTCTACACCGTGCAGATTACCGGGGATGCTTCCAAGCTCGATGCCTTCCTGCAGGCCATGGGGCCGGTGGGGATCCTCGAGGTGGCGCGGACCGGCGTATCCGGCATCGCCCGGGGAGACAAGGTTCTCAGTCTCTGATTCTGTTGCCTGCGTATCGACAAGCCGCCTTTCGGGGCGGCTTTTTCGTGGGCTCCGACCTAACGCTCCTTGACCTCATCCCACAGCGCCTGAATCAGCGGGCTCTTCAACTGCCGATTGAGCACGCACAGGCCGACATCGTAGTGGGGGAGTTCGGGTTTCACCGGCAGCACGCGCACCCGTTCGGCGAGCGGGCTGTTGTCGAGCACGATCTTCGGCACCACGCCGATACCGAAGCCCAGCCCCACCATGCTGACGATCGCCTCGTGACCGGCTACCTGGGCATAGATGGTCGGTGCCACGCCCAGTGCCCGGAACCAGGTGTCGGCATACTCTCGTGACAGCCCCGCTTCCGAGAGAATCATCGGCACGGCTCGCCACTGCTCGGCGGAAGGGGAGGTGGGCGTGGTCGGGGTCCATGATGTCTGTTCTACCGGAGCAATGAATACCAGCGGCGAGCGGGTCAGCGACTTGAAGGCTAGTCCCGCCGGTGCACTGCGAGGCCGTGGCGTGATCGCCATATCCTCTTCGCCGGCCAGTACCCGGTTCATGGCCTCAGCCGGATCGCCGGTATGCAGCTTGAGTTCGATGCGCGGATGACGCAGGCGGAAATCGCTGAGCAGGTCGTAGAGAAAGCTGTAACTCGCCGTGACCGAGCAGTAGATGCTGATCTCACCGGCGAGCTCACCGGCTTGGTTGCTCAAGGTATGGCGCAGCATCTCCCACTGGGTCAGCGCCTCGCGGGCATAGGCTTGAAAGGCCAGGCCTTGGCGAGTCAGGCTGACGTGGCGATTGTCGCGCACGAACAATGGCGCATCGAGGCTCTGCTCGAGTTGACGAATAGTGCGCGAGAGCGTCGAGGGGCTCACATGGCACAGCTCGCTGGCACGGCCGAAGTGCAGCGTATCGGCCAGGGTGAGAAACTGCTTGAGAGGGCGCATGTCCATGCCTGGATTATTGCATAATTCGGCACGTAACGTTGCAAATATAGCGTTTTACGCAACGTGACTCTGGCGTTAAGGTGGATCCATCGAATGAGCCGAATCCCAGTGCCGCGTTAGACGGCGCGGGTGGCCATCAACGCTGACATTGATTTCACCGACTTCATACCAGGAGCATCACCATGCGCGTCTATTACGACAAGGACTGCGACCTCTCCCTCATCCAGGGCAAGAAGGTCACCATCGTGGGCTACGGCTCTCAGGGCCACGCCCACGCCAACAATCTCAAGGAATCCGGCGTCGACGTTACCGTCGCGCTGCGTTCGGGCTCTTCATCCGCGGCCAAGGCCGAGGGGGCCGGCCTCAAGGTCGCTTCCGTCGAAGAGGCATGCAAGAGTGCCGATGTCGTAATGATCCTGGCGCCGGACGAAAACCAGAAGGCGATCTACGAAAACCAGATCGAGCCGAACCTCAGGGAAGGCGCCACTTTGGCGTTCGCCCACGGCTTCAACATTCACTACAACCAGATCGAGCCGCGTCGCGATCTCGACGTGATCATGGTCGCCCCCAAGGCGCCGGGGCATACCGTGCGCTCCGAATTCGTCAAGGGCGGCGGCATTCCCGACCTGATCGCCATCCATCAGGACGCTTCCGGCAAGGCCAAGGAACTTGCGCTCTCCTATGCCGCAGCCATCGGCGGCGGTCGTAGCGGCATCATCGAGACCACCTTCAAGGACGAGACCGAGACCGACCTGTTCGGTGAACAGGCCGTGCTGTGTGGCGGTGCGGTAGAACTGGTCAAGGCCGGCTTCGAAACGCTGACCGAGGCTGGTTACGCGCCGGAGATGGCCTACTTCGAGTGTTTGCATGAGCTCAAGTTGATCGTCGATCTGATGTACGAGGGCGGCATCGCCAATATGAACTACTCCATCTCCAACAATGCGGAGTATGGCGAGTACGTGACTGGCCCCGAGGTGATCAACGAGCAGTCTCGCCAAGCCATGCGCAATGCACTCAAGCGCATCCAGACCGGTGAATACGCCAAGATGTTCATTCAGGAAGGCAACACCAACTACCCTTCGATGACCGCGCGTCGCCGCCTGAATGCCGAACACGACATCGAGCAGGTGGGCGCCAAGCTGCGTGGCATGATGCCGTGGATTGCTGCCAACCAACTGGTCGACAAGACCAAGAACTGAATCATCTGATCGTCTTGATCATGCAGGGGCGCGGATTTCCGCGCCCTTGTCGTATCTGGCTGATAGCCGCTTCGCTTTTCGCCTCGGCAGCACCGTGTAGAATGAAGGCAACACCTTCGAGTGTCCCCATTCTGGCAACGGATGAGACGAATGAGTCAGGATTCCCGTAATACCGAGCACGACGACATCCATTGTGGTGGCGCCCACGCAGATCCCGCCGCCGGCAAGGACCAGCGTTCAGACGAGGAGGATCTGGCGGCTGCCTTCGTGCGCGAGACGGAGGTGGTAGAGGAGTCGATCGAGGACGGCAAGAAAGTCCGGCGCCGGGGTATCTACCTATTGCCCAACCTGTTTACCACGTCCGCCCTGTTTGCCGGTTTCTTCTCGGTGGTGGCTGGTATCAATGGCGATTTTACCGCGGCTGCGGTGGCGATCTTCATCGCCATGGTGCTCGACGGCCTGGACGGACGCGTGGCGCGGCTGACCAATACCCAGAGCGCTTTCGGTGCCGAATACGACAGCCTCTCCGACATGCTCTCCTTCGGCGTGGCGCCAGCGTTGGTGGCGTTTACCTGGATTCTTCAAGATATTGGCAAGACCGGTTGGGTCGTGGCCTTTCTCTACGTCGCTTGCGCTGCACTGCGCCTGGCACGCTTCAATGTGCAAATAGGTAGCGTCGACAAGAAATGGTTCATCGGGTTGCCCAGTCCCTCTGCAGCGGCTTTCGTGGCGGCAAGCGTATGGACGTTTCACAGCTTCGACGCCGACGCCGTCGGTTTCAAGTTGCTGATGCTATTGGTAGTGGCCGCGGCGGGTGTACTGATGGTCAGCAATATCCGTTACTACAGCTTCAAGGACATCGATCTCAAGGGGCCGGTGCCCTTCGTGGTGCTGCTCGCCATCGTGCTCGGCTTCGTGGTGATCTCGGTGGAGCCGTCGGTGATGCTGCTGCTGCTATTCGGCACATACGTAGCTTCTGGGCCGACGCTGGCCATCATGCGCAAGATGCGTCACGCCCCCCCCGGAAGCTAAGTGTATTCGCGCCGAACCAACGCCCGCCTCGAGCGGGCGTTGTCATCTTCGTTCCTCGCTTTTCTATCCACAGGCCCCGCCATGCGGGCCTGTGGAGAACGCCTGGGAATAGCTTGGCTGTCATCGGCCCGACACGACCTCGTCACGCGCCTGAAACTTTTTTACAAACGGCCCTTGCAGGGGCGCGGGGAAAACCGTAAAGTACGCATCCGCTGCCGGCAACGAGCAACGTTGCCAGCGGTGGAGAGAGTGGTAAGTGGCTGTCACGCTTTGGGTTTTTCGAATCGCTTCGCAAAATTCCCGCTTGACGCCCACGGCGGATTCGGTAGAATGCGCCCACTCATGAGAGGCCTCGCTGAGGGCTCTCACGACCCCTGCGACGCAGGGCTTCACGGTCAGGTTCACCTCGGTGACGACCATGAAGCGAGTTGACAAGTTCGGTCGAATCGGTAGAATACGCCTTCCTCGCAGGGCGCTGGCGAGGCCCCACGGTCCTTGGATCGAACGGCCACGGCAGCAAGCGAGACGCTCCACTCTTCATGTTGTGTTTTGAAGAGGGTTTGGAGCCGCTCTTTAACAATCGATCAGGTAATTCATGTGGGCGCTTGTCGACGAGGTGGTGAGAAGTCACACCATATCGAGGCAAGCGACTCGTCGAAGGCCTTCGGGTCTTTTTGAGAAGCTTTGACCTTGAGCCAAGTTTGGTTCGCTTTTGTCCTTTTCTTCGGGAAGGGATGAGTAAGAACCGCAATGATTTGAAACTGAAGAGTTTGATCATGGCTCAGATTGAACGCTGGCGGCAGGCCTAACACATGCAAGTCGAGCGGCAGCACGGGAAGCTTGCTTCCTGGTGGCGAGCGGCGGACGGGTGAGTAATGCATAGGAATCTGCCCGGTAGTGGGGGATAACCTGGGGAAACCCAGGCTAATACCGCATACGTCCTACGGGAGAAAGCAGGGGACCTTCGGGCCTTGCGCTATCGGATGAGCCTATGTCGGATTAGCTGGTTGGTGAGGTAATGGCTCACCAAGGCGACGATCCGTAGCTGGTCTGAGAGGATGATCAGCCACATCGGGACTGAGACACGGCCCGAACTCCTACGGGAGGCAGCAGTGGGGAATATTGGACAATGGGCGCAAGCCTGATCCAGCCATGCCGCGTGTGTGAAGAAGGCCCTCGGGTTGTAAAGCACTTTCAGTGGGGAAGAAAGCCTTCCGGCCAATACCCGGGAGGAAGGACATCACCCACAGAAGAAGCACCGGCTAACTCCGTGCCAGCAGCCGCGGTAATACGGAGGGTGCGAGCGTTAATCGGAATTACTGGGCGTAAAGCGCGCGTAGGTGGCTTGATAAGCCGGTTGTGAAAGCCCCGGGCTCAACCTGGGAACGGCATCCGGAACTGTCAGGCTAGAGTGCAGGAGAGGAAGGTAGAATTCCCGGTGTAGCGGTGAAATGCGTAGAGATCGGGAGGAATACCAGTGGCGAAGGCGGCCTTCTGGACTGACACTGACACTGAGGTGCGAAAGCGTGGGTAGCAAACAGGATTAGATACCCTGGTAGTCCACGCCGTAAACGATGTCGACTAGCCGTTGGGTCCTTCGCGGACTTTGTGGCGCAGTTAACGCGATAAGTCGACCGCCTGGGGAGTACGGCCGCAAGGTTAAAACTCAAATGAATTGACGGGGGCCCGCACAAGCGGTGGAGCATGTGGTTTAATTCGATGCAACGCGAAGAACCTTACCTACCCTTGACATCCTCGGAATCTGCCGGAGACGGCGGAGTGCCTTCGGGAACCGAGTGACAGGTGCTGCATGGCTGTCGTCAGCTCGTGTTGTGAAATGTTGGGTTAAGTCCCGTAACGAGCGCAACCCTTGTCCCTATTTGCCAGCGATTCGGTCGGGAACTCTAGGGAGACTGCCGGTGACAAACCGGAGGAAGGTGGGGACGACGTCAAGTCATCATGGCCCTTACGGGTAGGGCTACACACGTGCTACAATGGTCGGTACAAAGGGTTGCGAGCTCGCGAGGGCAAGCTAATCCCAGAAAGCCGGTCTCAGTCCGGATCGGAGTCTGCAACTCGACTCCGTGAAGTCGGAATCGCTAGTAATCGTGAATCAGAATGTCACGGTGAATACGTTCCCGGGCCTTGTACACACCGCCCGTCACACCATGGGAGTGGACTGCACCAGAAGTGGTTAGCCTAACCTTCGGGAGGGCGATCACCACGGTGTGGTTCATGACTGGGGTGAAGTCGTAACAAGGTAGCCGTAGGGGAACCTGCGGCTGGATCACCTCCTTAAACGACGTATCACGCCTCGCGGCAAGTGCCCACAATGAATTACCTGATCGGCCAGAGCAAAGACTGTTTGGGTATGGACCCAGCGCGACCAATGGGTCTGTAGCTCAGTTGGTTAGAGCGCACCCCTGATAAGGGTGAGGTCGGCAGTTCAAATCTGCCCAGACCCACCATTCTCGAGCTTCGGCCGGGTCTGTCGCTCAGTTGGTGAGAGCGCACCCCCGGAAGTTCTGTCATAGAGAAGGGTGAGGTCGCCGGGTTTATTTCAAATCTGCCCAGACCCACCAAATTTGCGTGATACGTTGTTGAAAGTCTCACACAAATTACTTTCGGGGCCATAGCTCAGCTGGGAGAGCGCCTGCCTTGCACGCAGGAGGTCAGCGGTTCGATCCCGCTTGGCTCCACCAAACTTCCTGATGCGTCGTTGAAAGGCTCCTCGCATAGCGAACTATGCGTCGTCACCTTTCGCCTAGCCTCAGATCGTTTGGCTTCGCCACTTCCCCACAGTCTACCCTGATCGGATCTGCAGTCATAAGCCATCGTCGCACCGTGCGATGTCGGGTTTATGACTGTCGATTGACAGTCTGCTCTTTAACAATGTGAATCATGCTGACACGTTTTCTCCGCAAGGAGAAAGCAAAAGTGATACGTCTCAAGCGTATCCGGCAATTGTCGTACGTAATCGCGGACCAGACCCTTTCGGGTTATATGGTCAAGCGATTAAGCGCATACGGTGGATGCCTTGGCAGCCAGAGGCGATGAAGGACGTTGTAGCCTGCGATAAGGCTCGGTGAGGTGGCAAACAACCTGTGACCCGGGCATTTCCGAATGGGGAAACCCACCCAGCACAAGCTGGGTATCCCACACTGAATCCATAGGTGTTGGGAGGCGAACCGGGGGAACTGAAACATCTAAGTACCCCGAGGAAAAGAAATCAACCGAGATTCCCCCAGTAGCGGCGAGCGAACGGGGACTAGCCCTTAAGCATGTGACTGGTTAGGCGAACGAGCTGGGAAGCTCGACCATAGCGGGTGATAGTCCCGTAGCCGAAAACCTGAGCATGTGAAATCGAGTAGGTCGGGGCACGTGAAACCTTGACTGAACATGGGGGGACCATCCTCCAAGGCTAAATACTCCTGGCTGACCGATAGTGAACCAGTACCGTGAGGGAAAGGCGAAAAGAACCCCGGCGAGGGGAGTGAAATAGATCCTGAAACCGTATGCGTACAAGCAGTGGGAGCATGCAAGTCATGTGACCGCGTACCTTTTGTATAATGGGTCAGCGACTTATTTTCAGTGGCGAGCTTAACCGAATAGGGGAGGCGTAGCGAAAGCGAGTCTTAACTGGGCGACCAGTCGCTGGAAATAGACCCGAAACCGGGCGATCTATCCATGAGCAGGTTGAAGGTTGAGTAACATCAACTGGAGGACCGAACCAGGATCTGTTGAAAAAGATTTGGATGACTTGTGGATCGGAGTGAAAGGCTAATCAAGCCCGGAGATAGCTGGTTCTCCTCGAAAGCTATTTAGGTAGCGCCTCACGTATCACCACCGGGGGTAGAGCACTGTTTCGGCTAGGGGGCCATCCCGGCTTACCAACCCGAGGCAAACTCCGAATACCGGTGAGTGCAAGCGTGGGAGACACACGGCGGGTGCTAACGTCCGTCGTGAAAAGGGAAACAACCCAGACCGTCAGCTAAGGTCCCGAAATCCTGGTTAAGTGGGAAACGATGTGGGAAGGCTCAGACAGCTAGGAGGTTGGCTTAGAAGCAGCCATCCTTTAAAGAAAGCGTAATAGCTCACTAGTCGAGTCGGCCTGCGCGGAAGATGTAACGGGGCTAAACCAGGTACCGAAGCTACGGGCTTGCCGAATGGCAAGCGGTAGAGGAGCGTCGTGTAAGCCGATGAAGGTGGATTGAGAAGTCTGCTGGAGGTATCACGAGTGCGAATGCTGACATGAGTAACGACAAGGGGAGTGAAAAACTCCCCCGCCGGAAGACCAAGGGTTTCTGTTCGACGCTAATCGGAGCAGAGTGAGTCGGCCCCTAAGGCGAGGCCGAAAGGCGTAGTCGATGGGAAACGGGTCAATATTCCCGTACCTCACTGTATTGCGATGGGGGGACGAAGAAGGCTAGGTGAGCCAGGCGTTGGTTGTCCTGGTGAAAGCCCGTAGGCTGGGGATTCAGGCAAATCCGGATCCCCAAGGCCGAGAGGCGAGACGAACTGACCACGGTCAGGAAGTCATCGATGCCACGCTTCCAGGAAAAGCCTCTAAGCTTCAGATACAGTGGGACCGTACCCCAAACCGACACAGGTGGTCAGGTAGAGAATACCAAGGCGCTTGAGAGAACTCGGGTGAAGGAACTAGGCAAAATGGTGCCGTAACTTCGGGAGAAGGCACGCCGGCGTAGGGTGAAGGCACTTGCTGCTGGAGCTCGAACCGGTCGAAGATACCAGGTGGCTGCAACTGTTTATTAAAAACACAGCACTCTGCAAACGCGCAAGCGGACGTATAGGGTGTGACGCCTGCCCGGTGCCGGAAGGTTAAGTGATGGTGTTAGCCCTCGGGCGAAGCTCTTGATCGAAGCCCCGGTAAACGGCGGCCGTAACTATAACGGTCCTAAGGTAGCGAAATTCCTTGTCGGGTAAGTTCCGACCTGCACGAATGGCGTAATGATGGCCACGCTGTCTCCACCCGAGACTCAGTGAAATTGAAATCGCAGTGAAGATGCTGTGTACCCGCGGCTAGACGGAAAGACCCCGTGAACCTTTACTATAGCTTCACACTGGACGCTGATGTTGCTTGTGTAGGATAGCTGGGAGGCTAGGAACCCCGGACGCCAGTTCGGGTGGAGCCAACCTTGAAATACCAGCCTGGCATCATTGGCGTTCTAACTCAGGTCCGTGATCCGGATCGAGGACAGTGTGTGGTGGGTAGTTTGACTGGGGCGGTCTCCTCCCAAAGAGTAACGGAGGAGCACGAAGGTACCCTCAGCACGGTCGGAAATCGTGCATTGAGTGCAAGAGCATAAGGGTGCTTGACTGCGAGACAGACACGTCGAGCAGGTACGAAAGTAGGTTCTAGTGATCCGGTGGTTCTGTATGGAAGGGCCATCGCTCAACGGATAAAAGGTACTCCGGGGATAACAGGCTGATACCGCCCAAGAGTTCACATCGACGGCGGTGTTTGGCACCTCGATGTCGGCTCATCACATCCTGGGGCTGAAGTCGGTCCCAAGGGTATGGCTGTTCGCCATTTAAAGTGGTACGCGAGCTGGGTTTAGAACGTCGTGAGACAGTTCGGTCCCTATCTGCCGTGGGCGTTGGATGTTTGAGAAGAGCTGCTCCTAGTACGAGAGGACCGGAGTGGACGCACCTCTGGTGTTCCGGTTGTCACGCCAGTGGCATTGCCGGGTAGCTACGTGCGGACGGGATAACCGCTGAAGGCATCTAAGCGGGAAGCCCCCTTCAAGATGAGACATCCCCGAGGCCTCGAGCCTCCTGAAGGGCCCAGCGAGACCAGCTGGTTGATAGGCCGGGTGTGGAAGCGCTGCAAGGCGTTGAGCTAACCGGTACTAATGGCCCGTGAGGCTTGACCATATAACCCCAAGGGGTCTGCGCATTGCGCACACGATTGACGGATACGCAGGCACGGCGAGCGCCGTGTCGAGACGATCACGCCAGCATGATTCCAACCGTTTTCGCCTGACGACCATAGCGAGTGGGAACCACCTGATCCCATGCCGAACTCAGCAGTGAAACCGCTCAGCGCCGATGGTAGTGTGGGGCCTCCCCATGCGAGAGTAGGTCATCGTCAGGCATCTATTCAGAAACCCAGCTTCGAAAGAGGCTGGGTTTCGCCGTTTCAGAGCCTCCCATGGAGCGTAGCGGAGCGCCGCCCGCCGGATGGCCGGCCCGAACATCGTCAGGCATCACTCCCAAAACCCCGAGTTCGAAAGAGCTCGGGGTTTTTCTTTGCCTCGAGGTCAGGCCGGGACAGGAGTCGTTACTCAAGTCGCGCTGCATGCGAATAGGCCTTACAAAGGCGAACAGCCCCACACAGCAACGAGTGGCGGGGGTGCCAGGTTACGAGTAGCGTAGAACCACAGAAACCCTCGAGCCAAGAGCAGAGTGAATGCAATCAAGAAAATATCTGATAGCTGCATGGCTGGCTGCCGTGAGCACGGGGCTGATGGGCTGCGACAATACGGGCCCCGGCGACAGGACTGAGCGTAATATCGACGAGGCGATGAAGGGCGTGGAAGAACGCATTGAAGAGGTCAGCGAAGAGATCGAAGAGGACGCTGAAGAGGAGGGGCAATGATGGTGTTCCGTAAGTTGCCTCTCTAGCCCTACAGTTTCCCTGTTGGCCGCCGATACCTATCTTGACCATATGGTCAAGATAGGCGCGTCTTACCCTGGCGATGCGCCACAGCCAAAGGGAAAGCCATGATTAACCTCACGATAGCCCAGAAGCTGCTGCTCTGTATCAGCCTGTGCATGCTGTTGATAGTCGGCGGTTCCACAATCGTCCAATACAGGCTCTTCGGTGATCTGGTCACAGAACGAGTCACGGCGGCAGAGCTGCCTGCCACACTGGAAAGTATCCGCAATGACATCGATGCGACACTGACAGGTCCTGTTACTACTGCCCAGAGCCTGGCGCACAACCGTTACCTGCAGGCTTGGCTGTCGGCAGGAGAGCCCGAAGAAGGAGCCACGCAGGCAGCCGACTACTTTCAGGATATACAACAGCGTACTGGTGCCAGTATCGTCTTTTACGTTTCGGCACACAGCGGGAATTACTACACGGGGAATGGCGTCGAGCGCACGCTGAGCCGTGACCGAGACCATTGGTTCTACGATCTGGTGGATGCCAGCGATGGTGAGGCCTACCAGTTGAACGTCGATACCGAAGGCGGAGAGGTCCAGGTATTCATCAACCATGTCATCGAGGCCGATGGGGAGCGTGTGGGGATCGCCGGTGTCGGCTATTCGCTGGACGCTATGGCGGAGATGATACGCAACTATCGGCTGGGCGAGAGTGGCAGCGTCTTTTTAGCAAACCGAGATGGCACCATCAGCATTCATCCCGAGGGGGCTGACCGGGTGGGAGAGCCCATGGAGACCCTGCCGGGCTGGGAGAACATAGCGGAAGAGCTGGTAAGCGGCGAGGGGTATCGTTACGCGATAGCAAAGGACGCCGAGGGTACTGAGCAATTGGTGGCTGCCATCGACGTGCCGGGTACCGACTGGGTTGCCTTTGCCCAGATTCCGCGGAATGAACTGTTCGCGGATCTCAACCGGGCCGTCCTGCTGGTCGTACTGAGTGTGGCGTTGATTCTGGTGGCAAGCCTGGCCGTCATCGCTCTGCTTCTGAGAGCGTTATTCCGACCAATACGGCGCACGGCCCAAGCCATGAGGGAAGTCGCCGAAGGTGACGGCGACCTGACGCTACGCCTGCCGGTCGAAGGCCGGGATGAAAGCACCGAGCTGGCCATTCAATTCAACTCCTTTGCTGACAAGATGCACGATGTTCTGGCGCAGGTGAGAAGCAGTAGCGATTCGGTTCGGCTGGCTGCGCAGGAGATCGCCAGCGGCGGTCATGACATGTCACGCCGCACCGACCAGGCCGCTTCCAGCCTCCAGCAGACCTCGGCTTCGATGGAGGAGATCAATGGCACCGTAGCCAACACGTCTGGCTCCGCGCAGGAGGCCAGCGTTCTTTCGCAGGCGGCATCAGACCTGGCACAGCGTACCTCCGGCAGGGTCGAGCATGTCATCTCGACGATGGGTGAGATTCAGAATGCCTCCTCACGAGTTGCCGATATCGTCAAGGTCATGGACGACATCGCCTTCCAGACCAACCTGCTGGCCCTGAATGCCTCGGTCGAGGCGGCGCGGGCAGGAGAGAGTGGAAGGGGGTTTGCCGTGGTAGCCGGTGAGGTGCGTCAGTTGGCCACGCGCAGTGCGTCGGCTTCGCGTGACATACGCCAGCTCATCGAGGTGTCGAGTGAGAAAGTGCAGGACGGCACGCACTTGGTACGCGAAACCGGCGACGCCATGCAGCGCCTCATGGAGGGGGTCGATGGGGTTGCTTGCATGCTGGGAGAGATCAGCCACGCTGCCAGTGAGCAGAGTGACGGTATCGCCCAGGTCAACATCGCCGTGGCGGAACTCGACCGAATGACGCAGCAGAATGCGGCGCTGGCAGAAGAGACAACTTCGGCTGCCGAGCAGTTGCGGGAGCAGGCAGATCGCCTGGCAGACATGGTGGGGCGCTTCAAGCTGAAGAGTTGCCCAGTGCCTCTCCAGAGGTTGAGTCAGGCAGTGGGGATGCCTGAGGGCCAGCCCCGCGAGGAGCGAAGCCGACCCTTGGCACTGGATGCCCTGTAAGGATCAAACCGCGGCGTTCTGCTCAATGCCCTGGAGGTACCAAGGGGCGCCGTCACGCACCTCGCGAATCAGGTGCCAGGTCTCATTGAACTCGGTCTGCTCGCCGTTTTCTTCGAGAACGCCGTGAAAGATAACCGTGGCTTCGGCCTGACCGCCTACCTCGCGTACGTCGCCGAGTTCGGCGAACAGGCGCACGATCTCCGTGCGGTTGTTCGCCGGCTGCTTGCTGCGCTCCTCACGCAGCAGGTTGTAGAGTTCGGGGGTGACGTACTCTTGAATACCGCCAAAGTCGTTGTTGTCCCAGGCGCGCTGTAGGGTCATGAAGTGCTCCTTGGCACCCGACAGGAAGCGCTCACGGTCGAACCAGTCCGGCAGACTACTGAAGGTACCACCGCCCATGGTGGCTCCGGGTGCCGGCTGGAAAGCCTGGGGCTCGGCGTAAGGCTGACGCTCGCTGGGCGGCGGTCCGCCGACCGCGGAGGTACGGCGCCGTGCGAAAAGTCGGAACAGTAGAAAGCCGAGGCCGGCCATCAGCAGAATGTCCATCATACGCAGCTCGTCGAAGGCGCCGCCGAAGAACAGCGCCGCCAGCAGACCTCCGGCCAGCATGCCGCCCAGCATGCCCGGCATGCGTGAGCCAGCGGCCCGGGTGGGCTGGGCCTGGGGCGCCGGAGCGGCCTGCTTGGGTGCGGTAGCCTGGCGGGAGAAGCTGCCGACATTGCTGCCGCCGCCCAGTCGGCGGGCTTCGGCATGTTCGACGGCCAGGCCGAAGCCCAGCACGGCAACCATGAGCATGACGAGAAAGTGGCGCATCGAAAGATCTCTTTATGGGGATGGAGGAGAAAGGGAATTTTGGTGGCCCCATTCTAGCGGCTATGCTGTCGAAAGTGATGACAAATAAAGGGGCAAAGTCGTGCGCCTGAAGAGTGAAGAGAGCTTGCTGCTGATCGTCGATCTGCAAGCGGGCCTGCTACCGGTAATCGATGGCGGCGATCAAGCCGTCAACGAGGCGGTATGGTTGGGAGGTGTCGCTTGCGCGCTGACCATCCCGGTATGGCTGACCGAGCAGTATCCGCAGGGCCTGGGGGGGAGCGATCCACGGCTGCTTGAAGCGCTCCCTGACTACCAGCTGTGGCAGAAGGTGCATTTCAATGCCCATGCCGAGCCGGACTTTGCCGGTGCGCTGGCGGAGAGTGGCAAGCGACAAATCGTGCTGTGCGGTAGCGAAGCACACATCTGTGTCATGCAGACCGGCCTGGGGCTATTGGAGGCAGGTTATGAAGTGTATTGGCTCAGCGAGGCATCGGTCAGCCGGCGCGCGGAGGAGGCGATGCTCGCCCGCGAACGCATGGTACGCGCGGGCGCAATCCCAGTGAGTGCCGACATGGTCGCCTACGAGTGGCTCGAGCGCTGTGATGACGAACGCTTTCGCCAGATCCACAAGCGTTTTCTCAAGCCGCGCTCGGCTCGCCCGCTGCGCTTCTTCTAGGGGCTCAGTGCTGGTCTTCGCGGCGAGTGAAGACCAGCGTATCGCCCTCCGACATGGCCGGGTTGTAGGCATAGCCAGCCACATCGAACTCCTTGAGCCTTTCCGGGTCGTCCAGGCGCTGTCGGATCATCCAGGCGGCCATGAGTCCCCGGGCTTTCTTGGCATAAAAGCTGATGATCTTGAACTTGCCGTTCTTCTCGTCCTTGAATATCGGTGTGATCACCCGCGCGTCGAGCCGCTTGGCGTCGACGGCCTTGAAGTACTCGTTGGAAGCCAGGTTCACCAGCACCTTCGAGCCGCTATCGGTGATGGCTTGGTCGAGCGCTTCGGTCAGGGAAGCCTGCCAGAAGGCGTAGAGATCCTTGCCGGCCGGATTGGGCAGCCGAGTGCCCATCTCCAGACGGTAGGGTTGGATCAGGTCGAGTGGCCGCAGCAGGCCGTACAGGCCCGAGAGAATGCGCAGGTGCTGCTGGGCAAAGGCATTGTCGTCGTCGCTGAAGGTGGCCGCCTCGAGTCCCATGTAGACGTCGCCCTGGAAGGCCTGGGCTGCCGGCTTGGCGTTGTCCGGGGAGAAGGGCGGTCGCCATTCGGCGAACCGGGCGGCATTGAGGCCGGCCAGTTTGTCACTGATCCCCATCAGATCGCTGAGCTGCTGCGGAGAGTAGTCTCGCAGAATAGTGATCAACCGCTGGCTCCGGTCGAGAAAGTCCGGCTGCGTGTGGATGGCCGTCGTGGCCGGAGTCTCGAAGTCCAGCGTCTTGGCTGGCGAGATCACGCTCAGCATGGGGCACTCCTGTACCTGAAAGAGACGAGTCGGGAATGGCGGGATTATACCAGCAGCGGCACGACGACGGGGCTATCGCAGCGATAGCCCCAGGCTTACGCTCGATCGGGCCTCAGGGGCAGGGGTTGGGAATGCGCCGATGGACTTCATCGATGGCATCGAGCACGCTCTGCTCAAGCTTGAGTGATTCGCTGGCGAGGTTGTCCTCGAGCTGTTCCATGGTGGTGGCGCCGATGATATTGCTGGTCAGGAAGCTGCGTGAATTGACGAACGCCAACGCCATCTGGGCGGGGTCCAGGTCATGTTCACGGGCAATGTCCACATAGGCGCGGGTGGCCTGTTCGGCGAGCGGAGAGGTGTAGCGCTGGAAACGCTCGAAGAGCGTGAGGCGAGCGTTCTCGGGGCGGACCCCATCCAGATACTTGCCAGAGAGCACGCCGAAGGCCAGCGGCGAATAGGCCAGCAATCCAACGTTTTCGCGATGGGCGATCTCGGCCAGACCGACCTCGAAGGTGCGGTTGAGCAAGTTATAGGGGTTCTGGATCGAGGCGACGCGTGGCAGGTTCAGGTGCTCGGCCAGTTGCAGCGACTTCATCACGCCCCAGGGGGTTTCGTTGGAGAGGCCGATGGCACGCACCTTGCCCGCCTCCACCAACTCCTTGAGTGCAGCGAGAGTTTCTTCCAGAGCGACCGTATCCTCCTCGTCGTCGTGAACATAGCCCAGCTTGCCGAAATAGTTCGTCGAGCGCTCGGGCCAGTGCAACTGATAGAGATCGACGTAATCGGTCTGCAGCCGCATGAGACTGGCATCGATGGCCTGATGGATCTGCTCGCGGCTCAAGCGCGAGCCGCCGCGAATATGTTCCATTCGGGGGCCCGTGACCTTGGTGGCGATGATGACATCGTCGCGGCTCTCGCGCCGCTTGAGCCAGCTACCGATGTAGGCTTCGGTGCGGCCCTGGGTCTCGGCTCGAGGTGGGACTGGATACATCTCGGCCGCGTCGATGAAGTTGATGCCGAAGGCTACGGCGCGGTCGAGCTGTTCATGGGCCTCGGCTTCGCTGTTCTGCTCGCCGAACGTCATGGTGCCCAGGCACAGGCGGCTGACTTCGATGCCCGTGTCGCCAAGCAATCGCGTCTGCATCATCGCTCCTGTAAGAGGTAGGGGTCGGAAGCGTTCTCGTGGCTTATCCAAGCCATGCTAGCCGAGGCCTACCTGAGCAGCAAATCATGGGGGGTTGAGTCACCGTCGGGGCGAGCGTATGCTGGCGACCCTCAGCGGCCCGGCGGAGTCCCGCGGCGAGCTCAAGACAGGCCATGACGATGTTCACAGGGTGTGAGCGCAGCGTCATGTGGCCAGCTTCAAGCAAAAGCAAGGTTGTTTGCAAAATGACGCAGGCATCATCACTGTTCATCCGGCTCGAATATCGTCTTGCGGAACAACTGTTCCACACGCGCTGGCTGCCACGCTCCCCGCGTACCCAGCGCTTGACCATGCATCTCTTCGAGCGCTGCGCCGACGCCGGGCACCCTGCGGCGCTATCGCTCTATGGGCACATGCTCTTCCATCGTGGCATCAGTCCACAGGACAAGGCGCGTGGCGCTCGCTACGTTCTCGAGGCGGCGCAGGCCGGTAATCTCAAGGCCCAGTACCAGGCGGGGCTGATTCTCGAACACGGCTGCGCCCAGTATCCCCGCCGTGAGGAGCGCGCCGTGACCTGGTATGCGCGTGCCGGCGAGGCCGGTCATTCGCTCGCTGCGCTGCGCCTGGCCAGGGCCTATCGCCTGGGCGAGCTGGGGCTGCCGGTGGATGGTGCCCAGGCCGAGCGCTGGCAGGCCTTGGCCGACCGTCATGCCGGGCTGGAGGGTGAGGAACTGGACAGCGACGTTGTCCAGGCCCGACACTAACCCTAACCTGTCGCGCTCCCTACCACTCAGCCCTGCTTCCGAGGACGTGCCCATTCGTGACGCTGCCGACACTGCTGGATATCGAGGCGTCCGGGTTCGGGCGCGGTAGCTACCCCATCGAGATCGGCCTGGCAAGGGCCGATGGTAGCTGCTGTGCCTTCCTCGTCCAACCCTTGGAGGAGTGGACGCATTGGGACCCCAAGGCCGAGCTGTTGCATGGGATATCCCGGGCACGCCTGCAACGCGAAGGCCTGCCCGTGGCTCAGGTGGCGCGCTGGCTCAACGACGAGTTGAGTGAGATCGGGGTGGCCTATAGCGACAGCTGGGGCTACGACAATACCTGGCTGTCGCTGTTGTTCCATCATGCCGGCGTGCTGCCGGCGTTCCGTCTCGAGGCGCTGCGTATCCTGCTCAGCGAGCAGCAGCTTGTGTTCTGGCACATGACCCGTGAGGCGTTGGTCAAGGAGTTGGGGATCCGCCGTCATCGTGCCAGCGAGGATGCACGGCTGCTGCAGCTCACCTACCAGCGTACGCGCCAGCAGGCCGACTGCGGCTAGCCTCCAGGAAGTCGGCGTCAGCCTTCGCCGCTCACCGCGAGCAACACCTTGCCGATATTGGCGTCCCGCTCGACATGAGCATGGGCGGCTTCGGCCTCGTCGATCGGCCAGGTGCGATCGATCAGCGGTCGGATCTCACCGCTCGTCAGGCGTGGCCAGACATGCGCCAGCAGCGCGTCGAGAATGGCGCCCTTGGCTGCCGGGGGCTTGGCGCGCAGTGTCGAACCGATCAATCTCTGCCGCTTCATCAGCATGCGCCCCAGGTCGAGTTCGGCGTGGCGTCCGCCCATCAGGCCGATCAGCACCAGGCGGCCATCGGCGTTGAGCACGTGCTGGTTGTCGGAGAGATAGGAAGCGCCTACCGGGTCGAGGATCACGTCGGCACCGCCCCAGGCCTTCACGGCATCCACGAAACTGCCCTCATGGCGGTTGAAGAGGCCGTCGGCCCCCAGTTCATGGCAGGCGGCGAGCTTGGCGTCGCTACCTGCTGTGACGAAGCAGGGGTGGCCAAATGCATGACAGAGCTGTATCGCTGCGGTGCCGACGCCGCTGGCACCGGCATGCAGCAAGACACGCTCACCGGAGGCCAGTTGGCCCTCCATGAACAGATTGAGCCAGGCGGTAGCGAATACCTCGGGGAGGGCGGCCGCTTCGCGCAGGCCGAACCCTTCAGGCAGCGGCAGCACCTGTCGTGCGTCGACCACCACCTCCTCGGCGTAGCCACCTCCCGCCAGCAGGGCACAGACCCGGTCGCCAGGGCGAAGCCCATCGACGTCGGGGCCGACCTCGGCCACTGTGCCGCTGACCTCCAGGCCCGGGATGTCGCTGACTCCGGGTGGCGGAGGATAATGACCGGCGCGCTGCATCAGGTCGGCGCGATTGACGCCGGCCCAGGCGACGCGCAGGCGCACTTCGCCGGCAGCGGGCCCTCTGGGGGCCGGTTGCTCACGCCAGTGCAGGCGCTCCTGCTCGATGACGATGGCGTGCATGGAGGGCCTCCTAGGTGGCGGATTCGGCGAGCCGGGCTTCCAGTGCATCCAACAGGGCGGCGGGTTCCTCGGCATCGATCAACTGGGTCCGGGTGCGGGCATTGAGGAAGCCGTGCTCCACGGTCTGGTCGAGGAAGGCCAGCAGAGGGGAATAGAAGCCGGCTATATCGAGCACGCCGATGGGTTTGTCGTGAAGCCCCAGGTACTGCCAGGTCCAGGCCTCGAACAGCTCCTCCAGGGTGCCGATACCGCCGGGGAGAGCGATGAAGGCGTCGGCGTGGGCAGCCATGCTGGCCTTGCGCTCGTGCATGTTGTTCACGCGTATCAGCGTCGGTAGCCCCTCGTGGGCCTGCTCGCGCTCCACCAGATGGTCGGGCATCACGCCGATCACGTCGCCGCCACCGGCGAGTACGGCGTTGGCCAGCTCTCCCATAAGGCCGATACGAGCACCACCATAGACCAGGCCATGGCCGCGCGCGGCGAGCTCATGCCCGAGGGCACGGGTGGCTTCAACAAAAGCAGGGTCCCGGCCATCGCGGGAGCCCAGGTAAACACAGAATTTCGACATGCGCGTCTCCTTGGCAAGCTCCTATCCTAGCTGCCAGGGATTGGCTTCGGAAGCGTCGAAATAGCGTCAGGGCAGGTAGTCGGCCACGGCGAACTCGGCATCGAGCCACTGACCGATCACGTTATTACCGCACAGGTGGTGGGCGTATTGGGTATGCAGGCAACGCACCTGGTCCCAGTTGGCAATGCCGCCGATGCCACGCTCGCGCAATATGCCCTCATAGCCGAGCCGTTCGACCTCATGGCGCTGTGCAGCGCTCATGTTTTGCCAGCGTGCCTCCACATAGTCGCGATGGCTGGCATGGTAGGCGGCAAGAAAGTCGCCATCCTCCCGAAGTCTTGCCTCGATCTGCTTGATGACGCCACTGGCTTCGATGCGAGAGATGTCGATCTTGAGTTGCTCGGAGCAGAGCCAGTAGAGGGTGGGAAAGGGCTTGCCATCGACGATAGGCGCCATGCGCAGCACCAGCGGAGTGCCTTCACCATCAACGGCCGCGACCGCCTCGATACCGCGCGGAGCACGGCCTAATTGCTCGGTAATGATGGCGAGCTGGCGAGCGTCAGGCATCTGGTCGGTCTGGATCACCATCGGCGGGTTCCCTTACGAACTTGTTGGAGCGGCCCACGGCGCGGAAGAAGGTTCGGTTGAGCTGCTCGGGTGTGGGCACGTAGCCACGCCACTGGCGTTCGCAGTACTCGTTGGCCCGTGCCATCAGCGCGTCGTAGAGGCGATTGAACGGCGCATCATAATCGTAGGGGTCGGCGCCGAACAAGCGGATATGCGGGAAGTCGGCGAACCGCTCCATGAAGTAGCGCTCCAGGTCGGCTTCCACGGCGCGGTGCTGGGCCACGTTGTCGGGGTCGAGCCAGAGGTTGTAGCGGATGGCCATGATGGACTCCTGCCAGCGATGAATGGCCCGTCGTTCTGCCGGGTCATGGAGTTTTGACCACATGAGACCGGGTTCGGCTCATGAGATCAGGCACGTGCCAGCGGGGCCAGGCGTGCTTGGCACAGGCGCATCAGATCGGCAGGCGCCAGGGCAATCTCCAGGCCGCGCCGCCCGCCGCTGACATGCAGTCTCCCTAGCGCCTCAGCGCTGTCATCGAGAAACGTCGGCAAGCGTCTCTTCTGCCCCAAGGGGCTGATGCCGCCCAACACGTAGCCAGTCGCCCGTTCGGCTTCGGCCGCTTCGGCCATGCTGGCGCGACGCGCCCCGGCCGCCTTGGCCAGCGCCTTGAGGTCGAGCTGGCCGGTCACCGGCACGATACCTACCGCCAGGCGGCCATCGTCGAGACGGGCAATCAGGGTCTTGAACACCGTGTTCGGGTCGAGTCCCAGGGCACTTGCGGCCTCCTCGCCATAGGCCGGTGCGCGCGGGTCGTGCTCATAGCTGAGCAGCTCGAAGGCGGCGCCATCGCGTTCCAACGCCTTGACGGCCGGAGTCATGCGTCGGCTGGCTCAGCGATGGGCTGCAGGTGGGTTTCGAGCGCTGCGCGCAGTTCGCCTTCGATAGGCACGGCGCGCTTGGTGGCGTGGTCGAAGTGCACCATCACGGTATGGCCGAGGTTGGTCAACTGGCCTTTCTGCCACGCCTCCTGGGTTACGGTAAAGGAGCTGTTGCCCAGCCGCGAGACGTAGGTGTGAATCTCGATGTCGCTGCCATAGTGCAGCTCGGCGCGGTAGTCGATCTCCATGCGCGCCATGATCAGCCGCCACTTGCGCGGATCCAGGTCCGGCGTGAACAGGCGGAACAGGTCGTTGCGTGCCAGCTCGAACCAGGCGGGCAGGCGAGTATTGTTGACGTGCCCGAGGGCATCGGTGTCGTAGAAGGCCGGCTCGATGGTGCGCACGAACATGGGAATTCCTCTATCACTCTGGTCTTGTGGCGTGTCGTTGGCAGGCTAACAGCATTGCCCCGAGCAAACGCTAGGTCAAGTGCGGGCCGCCTGCCTTGCGCCGTGCCACGCCTGCAGGCGCATCCAGGCCAGCAGCCACAGGGTCGCCACGGCGAAGCCCGCCAGAGTGCCCCATAGCAGGCCCAGGGTGGCGTAGGTGAGCGACACGCAGAGCGCATAACAGAGCAGCGCACCCAGGCCGGCCGGATAGTGCTTGATCACCGTGGCGGCCGGTGCCGCGCCGTGGGTGAGGTGCAGGATCACCAATAGCGGATACATCGAGATCGGGAAGGCCGCCAGCATGCCGGCCCAGGAGACCGGCAGCACGTGGGCCAGGCCGGTGACCAGGAAGACGATGGCGGTGGCAAGCCCGGCGCGAAGCACAAGCGGCTTCCAGCGTGAGCTGCCATGGTGCACCGTGACCCGGGTTTCCGGTACGTGTCGATAGAGCCAGGTAAAGACGAAAATGGCTACCAAGGTCACCAGGGTGCCGCTCAGGCGATCGAATTCGAAGCGGGTCAGCACGAGGCTTGCGAGCCACCAGGCGATGAGACCGCCCGCCGTGCCGGCGAGCACGCCAACCAGGCCGTCGCGGCGCCCGCAAACCAGGTAGCCGCCCCCCAGCGCCATGGTGGCGGTGAAGCCTGCCAGGCTGAACACGGCGCTCTCGGCGGCGAAGTCCGGTGAGATTTCCAAGCCGATGAAGAACAGGGCGATGGCAGTGCCCAGTGGGTAGCCGGAAAGCAGGCCGGCCACACGGGTACTGACGCGCTCGGCAACGACCGACAGGCCGAGCACGATACCGATCGATACCGCGAGCTTGGCCAGCTGCCAGCTCAGGGGAACGTCCATGACTGATTCCTTGAAAGAGAGGTAACGCTACTAGACGAGGCGCAGGCCCTGGCGATCGGCCCAGGCGGCGCCCACCGCGTGGGCCAGTATCTCACGTAGATGGGCGGGCAGGGCGGTGCGTGCCTCGTCGACGCTGGCAAACTCGCGGTTGCGCAACCAGCAATAGGCCCAGGCGCAAGCCTCGTCATCGTCTTCCGGCAGCGGGCGCGCCGGCATCTGTATCAGCAGGAAGGTGGCGGTGCGTGCCGCCCATAGCGGAATGCGGTCCCCTGACTCGGGCTGGCTCCATGCTTGGAGCATTGCCCCATCGGGAGTGGACTCGGGCTCGCCGAGGTGGGCCACTCGTGCCGTCTCGGCCAGGATCAGGGCGAGGCGGTCCGGCTCGCCCTGGCCGAGCTTGAGCCACTGGCCGATCAGCGCCGGCATGCCCCGACGTACCTTGGCATAGAAGCCGCTTTGCGGCATGGTCTTGCTCATACTGCTGCTTCCCGAGGAAAGAACATGGAGTTCGATTTTGCCACGCCCATCGAGCGTCGCCACCCCGATCATGGCGAATGGCCATCGCAGAAGTGGCATCGCTATGATGCCAGCATCCTGCCGCTGTGGGTGGCCGATATGGATTTTCGCTCCCCGCCGCAAGTGATCGAGGCGCTGCGAGAGCGGATCGATCATGGCGTCTTCGGCTATGGACTGGTCCCCGACAGTCTCAAGCGTACCCTGTGCGAGTGGAGCGCACGGGAATACGACT
Source organism: Billgrantia sp. C5P2 (assembly GCF_051062895.2). Taxonomy (NCBI): domain Bacteria; kingdom Pseudomonadati; phylum Pseudomonadota; class Gammaproteobacteria; order Oceanospirillales; family Halomonadaceae; genus Billgrantia; species Billgrantia sp. C5P2. Next base: position 4,168,855 of record NZ_CM128542.1, on the reverse strand, counting down.
GGCCGATCGAGCCGGAGTGGCAACTGTGGCTACCCGGCGTGGTGCCGGCCCTGCACCTGGCCAGCCTGGCGCTGACCGAGCCGGGGCAGGGCGTGTTGACCGGCACACCGATCTATCCGCCGTTTCTCAAAGTGGCGGAGCGCACCGGGCGACTGGCCCAGCAGGCGCCGCTGGGCGAGCCGGCTGCTCCGGGCGAGCCATGGCGACTCGATCTGGAGGCGCTGGCGGCGGCGATCACGCCCGAGACGCGGCTGCTCTTGTGGTGTCATCCTCACAACCCCACCGGTCGGGTGTGGCGCCACGAGGAGCTGGCCGGGCTGGCGGAGCTGGTCGAGCGTCACGACCTGCTGGTGGTTTCCGACGAGCTGCACTGCGATCTGCTGCTCGACGAAGGGGCCGTGCACCGGCCGCTGGCAGCAGCGTTCCCGAGCTTGGCGGCACGTACCATCACCCTCTGGGCGCCTTCCAAGACCTTCAACCTGGCCGGCCTCACCGCGGCCTGTGCGGTGATTCCGGATGCCTCGCTGCGGCAACGCTTTGCCGCGGCAACGCGAGGTTTGATGCCGGACGTGAACGTACTGGGGCTGGTTGCCGCCGAGGTGGCCTATGGGCAGTGCAATCCCTGGCGTCGGGCGCTGATCGCGGTGCTGCGTGGCCACCGCCAGGCCCTGGTCGAGCGTGTCGCCCAGTGGCCGGGAGTCAGCATGAGCGCTCCCCAGTCCACTTATCTTGCCTGGCTCGACCTGCGCCATGCCGAAGGGCTGGCGCAATATGGAGGCTCGCCCCAGCAGGTCCTGATGGAGCAGGCTGGCGTGGCGCTCTCCGACGGTGCCGATTTCGGCTGGCCGGGCTTCGTGCGGCTCAATTTCGGTACCACCGCGTCACAGCTCGAAGAGGCGCTGGTTCGCCTCGACACGGTGCTGAAGGGGTGACAAGAGCTGCGGCGGCCCTCAGGGCCGCCATGGATCGGATGGTGCCGGATCAGTACAGCAGCGTGAACAGCTTGCGCCGATAGGTGACGGTCAAGGGATGATCTGCACCCAGGGCATCGAAGACTCGCAGCAGGGTCAGGCGTGCCGCATCATCTCCGTAGCTTCGATCCTTGCGCATCACGTCGAGAAGCCCTTCCAGCCCGGCCTCGTAGTCGCCGTCGGCGACTTGGCGCAGGGCACGCTTGAAGTTCGCCTCGCTGTCGTCACGGCCGGCCAGGGCAGCCAGTTCCTCGTCGCTCGGCGCCTCCTTGCGGAACTCGATGCTGGCACGCACGCCTCGCGCCGGGGCGGCGTCGCGCTCCTCGGGGGGCAGGTTATCCAGCAGGGCCAGCGCTTCTTCACTGCGGCCTTCCGCTACCAGCGCTCGGGCCAACTCCACCTGATAGGGGTAGTGCTCGGGGTGCTGCTGCATGAGTTCTTGGTAAAGGATGATGGCCGTGGCGGCATCGCCCTGGGCCAAGGCTTCAGCAGCTTGCTCCTCGGGGCTGGCCGGGGTGTGCTCCGGTGCAGGGAAGTAGCGCGACAGCCATTCGCGGATTTCCTTCTCGGGCAACGCCCCCTGGAAGTGATCCACCAGCCCGCCCTGGCTGATCAGCTTGACGTCCGGCACCGAGCGAACGCCGAGCTGGGCGGCGATCTCCTGGTTCTCCTCGATGTTGAGTTTGGCCAGGATGAAGGTGCCGCGATACTCCCGGGTCAATTTTTCGAGGATCGGCATCAGCGCCTTGCATGGCTGGCACCAAGGGGCCCAGCAGTCGAGCAGTACCGGCACCTGCATGGAGACTTCCAGCACCTGCTGGATATTGTTGCGGTCGACATCGATGATCAGTTGTTCATCGCTGGGCGCCGCTTCCTGCGAGGAAGAGGGAGAATCCTGAGGCGCCGTCAGCGGGGCACCATTGCGAGGGTCGACGATGGACATGGAAACGGCCTTGCTCAAAGAGTGAGTTTGTTCGAAAGATGCGGGTAAAGGCCGCGGGATTCAAGGGGCAGGTGTCGGACTGGCCGTCGCGTTGGTTAGCGGGCCGCCGTGGGCACGGCATCCATCCCGGGGCTGTGATAGTCTCGTCTACGTCCGGCCGTATCGGGGCCGGGCATCCAGACATGAGGATCCGTGGATGGCAACGTACCGACTCAACGGCGATAGCGACCTGATCGACAACCCTTCACCGCGCTGTGCCTGCATGCTGGTGCTGGATACGTCTGCGTCGATGTCCGGCCCGCCGATTCGTGAGCTCAACGCTGGCGTCCAGGCCTTCATTTCGGCCATTCAGGAAGACGACATGGCTGCCTGCTCGGTCGAGCTCGGTGTGATTACCGCCGGCGGCAAGGTGGCCGAGCAGTTGCCCTTCACCACGGCCATGAACATCTCGCAGTGCCGCCAGTTCACTGCCTCCGGACTGACGCCGCTGGGCGGTGCCATGGAATTGGCGCTGGATCGTCTGGAAGAGCGCACCGCGGCCTACCGCAAGGCGGGTGTGGCCTACTACCAGCCCTGGCTCGTCGTGATCAGTGACGGCGTGCCGACCGATCAGTGGCAGGCGGCCTCGGTGAGAGCGCGTACCCTGGCCCAGCAGCGTAAGCTGGTAGTCATGCCGGTGGGCGTCGAGGAGGCCGATCTCGAGGCGCTCAGCGCCTTCTCCACACGATCTGCCAAGCGCCTCGAAGGGCTGAAGTTCCGTGAATTCTTCCTCTGGCTCTCGGCCAGCATGAGCCGCGTCTCGGCGTCCTCGTCGACCACCGACCAGGTCAAGCTGCCGCCGACGGACAGCTGGGACAGCATCTAGCACGGATGCGTGACGTCGAAGGAGGCCGAGTGTTGGCACGCGCACTGGTAGTGACGGATTCTCAGGGCAAGGAGCGCCGGCTCGGCAAGCGTCTCGAGCGCGGAGGCGAGGGCGAGATCTTCGCTCTGCGCGACCGCCTCGACGTGATCGTCAAATGGTACTACCCCGAGGTGCTCGAAAAGCGCGGCGAGGAACTGCACCGCAAGGTCGAGGCCATGCGCGGCCTGCGCGATGCCCACATGACCCGCGACGTTTGCTGGCCCCTGATCCGCGTGTTCGACGAACAGCATCGCTGGATAGGATTCGCCATGTATCGCGCGCGTGGCGTGAAGATGAGCTTCCTCGCCCATGCCCTGCTCTACCAGCGCTACTTTCCCGGTCTCGATCGGCGCCGGATCGTCGGCTACCTGATCCGCTTCGTCGAGATCGTGCAGCAGTTGCACGAGGCCGGGGTCTGCATCGGCGATTACAACCTCAACAACGTCTTCTGTGTCCCTGCATCCGAGCAGGTGACACTGATCGACTGCGACAGCTACCAGTTGCGGGTCGACGGCACCTTCTACCCTTGTCCCGTGGGCAGCCCCGACATGACGCCCAAGGAGCATCAGGGCGTCTCCTTCCGCCATATCGTGCGTTCGCCGCGCAGCGAGGCCTTCTCGCTGGCCATCGTACTGTTCAAGTGCCTGATGCTGGGTCGTCACCCCTACGACATCGTCGGTGGGGATGACCCGGTGCGCAACCTGCGGCGCGGCAACTTCGCCTACGGCCGCGGCCAGCGCGACGTGCCTCAAGGCGTCTGGTACGAACTCTGGAGCGAACTGCCCGACACCATTCGTGACATGTTCGTGACCACCTTCACAGTAGGGGCCGACGCGCCCATCCAGCGGGCTACGCTGGCCCAGTGGCATGCCGCGTTGAGTGACTATCGCGAGGCGATGTCGACGGGCCAGTGTGCCGTGCATCTGGCCAAGCCGGGGCGGCCTCAGCGCTCGCAGGTGCTGCATGCCCGTTGAGACGGATATCCGCAATAGCGAGCCGGTGGCCGTATGGTCGGCTCTGAGTGTCGCTACCGCCGGGTTGGCCCACCTCGAGGGCACGCCGCCATTGCCGTGTCAGGACGCCGTGGGTGCGGTGGCAAGTTCGCGTCCTGTGCTGGTGGTGGCCGACGGTGCAGGCAGTTCGCCGGCCTCGGATCTGGGCGCGCGTTTCCTGGTTGCCGCCATGCTGCGATTGGCCGATACCCTTGAGGCGCAGCTCGCCTGGTTGCTCGACGGCCGGGTTGCGCCCTCCCCGGAGGCGCTGCATCAATTCGCCGAACTGCTCGCTCGCCATGCCCAGGGTAGCCTGGTCGACCGCGCTGCCGAGCAGAGCCGGCCGGCGCGCGACCTGCGCTGTACGTTGCTGCTGGCCCTGGTGGGTCGCGAGCGGCTGCTGTGGCTCAAGGTGGGGGATGGCGAGATCGTACTGGAGAGGGCGGTGCCCAGCGACGCGCAGGAGGGAGGAGAGCCCGGGCTGCTGCCGCACCTTTCCACCTTGGGCGAGCGAGGCAAGGGCGAGTTTGCCAACCAGACGATCTTTGTCGATGAACGCCTGGTCTTCGCGCAGGTGCAGTACGGCTGCGAACCGATGGCGGCCCTGACCGGAATCGCCCTGATGAGCGACGGCGCCGCCGAAAAGCTGGTCTCGCTCGATGGCGAGCAGGTCTCGGGGCAACTCAGCCTCTGGCTCGACGATCTGCGCCAGGGGCGGCTGCGCCAGCGCGATCTGGTGCGCTGCTTCTACAGCGAAGGGTTCTGCCGTGGCACCGGCGGCGACGATCGCAGCATCGCCCTGTTGGCCAGGGGCCTGGATGAGGTAGGCACTCCGTAGGCTATGCTTTCCTGTATGTCGCCAGAAACCGCCTTCTTGCCATAATGCCGGGAATGGTTCGCTATCGGCGACCTTGGGTAGGAGAGACGACACCAGGCTTCGAATGGAAGAACCAAGGATGGGGAAAGGGATGCAGAAACCGCAGTACAGGCCGGATATCGATGGCCTGAGGGCGATAGCCGTCATCCTGGTTGTCGCCTACCATGCGGGAGTGCCGGGATTTGGGTTCGGGTTCATTGGCGTAGACGTTTTCTTCGTCATCTCGGGCTATTTGATCACGAGCCTACTGCTAAGAGAGTTGGAGAGCACTGGCAGCATAAGCCTCCTCTCCTTCTACGGACGCCGTGTCCGACGACTGATGCCGGCAATGGTCGTCGTGATAACTGCCTCCCTTGTCCTTGGCTATATTCTTCTCACTCCCATCGGCCAGCAGCAAAGTCTTGCCGAGTCCGCTATCGCTTCCATTGCATTCTTCGCCAATTATTATTTTATCGCGACGACGGGAGGTTATTTCGACGGCCCCACCGATCAGGTTCCGCTGTTGCACATGTGGTCCCTGTCCGTGGAAGAGCAGTTCTATGCCGTCTGGCCTGTCCTGCTCATCGTCAGCGTGGCCATCGCCAAGCGCTACCAAAAAAGGGCGTGGACGATTATTTCGATGCTGGCTGTATTGGGTATCGGTGCTTCCTTCTTCTATGGCGTATGGCTGTCCAACACCAACCCGAACGCGGCTTACTTCTCCGTCCTTTCCCGTGGCTGGCAGCTTCTGGCGGGTGCGCTGCTGGCCTGTGCCGTTGGCCGCGTGCTGCTCGTACGAGCCTCGCCCGCCGCCGTGTCTGCGCTGGCTTGGTTCGGAGCGGGGCTGTTGCTGGTCGCGGCATTCGTCATCGAAGGTTCCCATGCGTATCCTGGCTGGGCAGGCGTGCTTCCGGTCCTCTCGGCATTGGCGCTGATCGTGGCCGGGTTCGGCAGTAGTGCGAATCCCGTCTCCCGACTGCTCTCGACGCGGCCCTTCGTCTTCGTAGGGAAGATATCTTACCCCTGGTATCTCTGGCACTGGCCCCTGCTGGCCATGGCGCGAGCCTATCAACTGGGAGAGGGGGATCTGATACGCGATGTGGCGCTGGCGTCCCTTTCGTTCTTACTGGCCTACCTGACATACCGTTTGGTGGAAAAGCCTGTCGTAGGATTTTTTACGCAGCGATCCGTATCCAATCAGCAGCTCGTCAAGTTGGGAGCTTTTTCCTCCGTTCTGCTCGCTCTCGCTGCGTTCGGGCTGATGAGTCATGCCAACCAACAGAAGAGCATGGGGTTCTATCGCCAGTTGGAAAGTGCTGCGGAAGACGTGCCCGACCTTCGTGGGAAATGCCATTTGAGTTCTCCTTTCCAAGGGCTTCCGGACGAATCCATTTGTGTGAACAGGTCCGATAGAGAGGCTCCGGACTTGTTGCTCTGGGGTGATTCCCATGCGGACCACTATTCACCGATGCTGGATGAGCTTTCGGATGATTTGCAGTTTGCGTTTCTCCAACGAACCTTTAGTACCTGTCCCCCATTGATGGGTTATTCCCATGGCTATACTCAAGGCCATCCCCAGGAGAACGACCGGAACTGCGAGCTGTTCAAGGAGGAGATGGCGAGCGAACTCTCCCGGTTGGCGGAGCGGGGGCTCTCGGGGGTCGTGCTGAGTGCCAGTTGGCTGGGGCGGCCCAGCAGTGAAACCCACTTATCCCTGGCGGAAGAGGGGCTCAGGGATACCGTCGATATGCTGCTTGATTACGGGCTGCGAGTGATTGTCGTGGCGCCCACACCCGTTTTCAGCGTTCCCATGACGGATTGCCTGGCCAGGCGGACGGTAGAATCATGCAGTACTTTCCAGCGACGGCTGGAAAAGAGACGGGAGGCCATCCTTGCCGTCATGCACGAGATAGCCGAGGAAGAAGCGGACGTCAGGATCGTCGATTTTTATGCGCGGTTATGCCCGGGGGGAAGATGCCACTCGCTCCTGGGGGATACGGTGGTGTATCGAGACGAGCATCATCTCACGACTCGTGCCGCCAGGGAGCTTTCTCCCCATGCACGCAACGATATCGAGTGGCTTCTGTAGTATGCGGTCTTCGGTTCAGTAACCGAGCGAACATAAAGAACGAGGCCTCATGGCCTCGTTCTTTGTGTGCCGGCGCCATCGAGCCGATTGGCACCAGAAGGCCGGCTACCTATTAGTCGGCGGTTAGGTTGTGCGGTGGTACTCACGGACGGCTGAGCAGGTATTTACCAAGAGCGCTGAGCATGCCCTCCCAGCCGGACCGATGGCCTGCTATGTCTTCCTGCCCATCGAAATAGAGGCCCTGCTCGATCAGCCTCATGCGCGCCCCGCTATCCGTCGCCTCGAATGTGATGGCAACTGTGCCGGCAAAGTTGAGTCGGCCAGCGCTGCTGAGCGATGTTGAATAGACGATGCGCTGTTCGGGCTCGATTGCGAGGTAATGGTTCTCGTTAATGTATTGCTGACCACCCTTGGGACCGAAGCGGCAGATATCCGACTCACCGACGGTGAAGCGGAACTGGTCGAAGGCCATCACCCAGCCATCTCCTGGATCACCCCATGCCCGCTGCGCTTCTTCGCTCGACCAGGCCAAGAAAGCAGCACTAAGCGGTCGATCGACATCCTTTTTCAGTTCAATAGTGCCCACTACAATGCTCATGCGAATGTCCTCTTTCTGGCAGTGTTTGTGACGCAGCACCAGATTGGACCAAAGCAATTGCGAAGTTCAGGGGCAGACTCTACGATTTCAGGGCATTTGTGCCAGAATTCGAGAATGCCAATGCGCCCGTGCTCTACAGATCCGCTTCGAGTTTCGATACTGAGCCTGCCCGAAAGTGGGACGATGGCAGCCTTTGGCTTGCATGAAGTCCTTGGAGACACGGGAACGAATAGCAAAGCACTGTCCCGCCCCATTCATCCGAAGTTGGTTGCGAGCCGCAGCGAGACGTATAGGTCCAGCACCGGGTTGCAGGTCACACCTGACGAGGGCCTGAAGGGAAACTGTGCTGACGTTATCATCATCTGCGACATCCACCTGAACCTCGATGACTCACCTGAAGGTCGATGGCCGGAGGAGATCGCGTGGGTGCGCCGCCACTTCGATCATGGTTCCCTCGTATGTTCGACGTGCAGCGGTTCCGTGCTCCTGGCCGAAGCGGGCCTCTTGGATGGCCTCGAGGCGGCTTCGCACTGGGCCATGGCCGACCTGTTTCGCGACCGCTATCCAAGCATCAAGTTTCGGCCGGAGCGAATCCTATGCGACAGCGGACGCAACGGCCAACTGATCACAACAGGCGGAGCGTCCTCTTGGCAGGACCTTGCCCTTTATCTGATTGGGCGTTTTTGTGGTGCGAAAGAAGCTGCCCGAGTTGCACATCTTTTTCTGCTCGGCGACAGGGGCTACGGTCAGTTGCCCTTTGCATCCATGGCGCGGCCGCGACAACATAATGACGCCGTCATATCCAGAATTCAGGAGTGGCTCGTCGATAACTACGTCACGCCGAATCCGGTCACTGCCATGGTAGGCCGCTCTGGCCTGTCAGAGCGTAGCTTCAAACGTCGCTTTTCCGCAGCCACGGGATATACACCTGTCGAATATGTTCAGGCGCTCAGGATCGAGGAAGCCAAGCAGATGCTCGCAACCGATGAGATGGGCATTGAAGAGATATCCGCCGCAGTAGGTTACGAAGACTCGACCTTCTTCCGCAAGCTGTTCAAGCGCCGTGCGGGCGTGACCCCGGCGCAGTACCGACAACGCAACCGCCTTAGCAGCCTGCTGGTGTGAATGGCCTTTTTGCCTCGAATCGTTGAGCCTGCCTCTGATTCGATCCGGCCGGATCTGCCGCCGTTGAGAAAGCGAGGGCGCACGTCGTTCAGCTATCAGCCGTTTTTGCAGGACGAAGCCGTGGAAGGCGACTGGAGCAACTGAGTTGCTGCGACTCTTGAACGACGAGACCATTCTTGACTCTCGCCGGGAGTGAAATGCTCATCGATGTGTAGGGGCGGGAATTCTTGCAATCTCTTAAACGCAAAAAACCCGCCACAGGGGCGGGTCGATTGCAATTTTTGGTTGGTAGCGGGGGCCGGATTTGAACCGACGACCTTCGGGTTATGAGCCCGACGAGCTACCAGACTGCTCCACCCCGCATCAACGTGAGGCGTATACTACGCTTTTTCTGCGCTGTGTCAAGGAGGGCGACGTTGTGCGTGCAAGGGCGCCGCTTGTGTCCATAATCAGGAGGGGGAAGCTTGAAGGCGAGCCCTTCTGCCAGCATCCTGTTATAGCTGGCCTGCCCCGGCAGGACCGGCAATGCGATTACAAGCGTCATGATCAGGGAGGTGGAATATGACTCAATCAGCACCCGTAGCGTGGGTCACTGGCGGAACCGGTGGTATTGGTTCGGCGATTTGCCGTGCATTGGCATCGGCGGGTTACCACGTGGTGGCGGGCTACCACAATCCGGAAAAGGCAAAGTCCTGGCTCGAGACTCAGAAGGCCGACGGATACGACAATATCTCCCTGTCGGGTGTCGATCTGACCGACTACCAGGCGTGCGAAGGAGGGGTCAAGGAGATCGAAGCGGCCCATGGGCCGATCAGCGTACTGGTCAACTGTGCCGGCATCACCCGCGATGGCACGATGAAGAAGATGACCCCCGAGCAGTGGCACGAAGTCATCGACACCAACCTCAACACCGTATTCAACACCTGCCGTAGCGTCATCGAGAGCATGCTCGAGCACAAGCATGGGCGCATCATCAATATTTCCTCGATCAATGGCCGCAAGGGGCAGTTCGGCCAGGTCAACTACTCGGCGGCGAAGGCCGGCATGCACGGTTTGACCATGGCGCTGGCCCAGGAGACCGCCACCAAAGGCATCACCGTCAATACCGTGTCGCCCGGCTACATTGCCACCGACATGATCATGAAGATTCCCGAGAACGTGCGTGAAGCCATTCGCGAGACCATCCCGGTCAAGCGCTATGGCACGCCTGAGGAGATCGCAAGGCTGGTCGTGTTCCTGGCCGACAAGGAGTCCGGCTTCATCACCGGGGCCAACATCGATATCAACGGCGGCCAGTTCATGGGCTGAATGCCAAAGCGGGGTCCTACGGGAGGCCATCTGGGCCTCCCGTTCTCGTTCTACCGGGGCATCAAGGAGGTGGCAGGCGTGTCAGGCGCGTGAGGAGCGAGTCGAGTTCACCCACTTCCCGTTCCCATTGCTCGGGGGAGACCGGCCCCGTCGCCAACAGGTTGCGCAGTACGATGCTGACTTCCTCGGCGCGGCTCAGTTCGCGGCCAAGCCCTTCGTTGAGACGCTCGACCTGGATGGCCAGGCGCAGGGGCTCATCATGCTGGCTGACGCGGCCCATGGCGAGCAGCGAGAGATGTACGCGCAGACGCGCCAACTGCTCACTGACTTCCTGAGGGGGCGGCGGGTTGTGCCGTGAGGCGTTGCGCTGCTCGTGAGCGCTGCGCATGTCTGTGGACAGGTCGAGCCCCTGGTCGAAGGGAACCTCCTCGCAGGCGCTCCCCTCGAGGCACGCTGCATCCGCTGCCAGATGAGCGTCGAGCAGTGAGCGGCAGGCCTCCCAGCGCTGAATTTCTTCTACAACGGCCAGGCGTGCCAGGCGCTCACGGCGGGTGCGAACGATGCCGCTCCAGCGCCGCCGCATGCCTTCCGTGCGTCTTCCCGAAGGTAGCGGTTCCAGGGCGGCGGCCTGGTCGATGGCTTGCTCCAGCACAGCACCGTCGGCGTGGCGAGTCGGCTGCCAGGCGTCGAGCCGGTCGATGAGGGCCTGCATCTCGTCGAGGCGTTGACGCCCCCGCTGCATGCGGTCGTCACGCTGGGCTTCGCGCAGGACGAAGATCTGGTCGCAGGCCGAGCGAAACTCGCGCCACAGCGTCTGTTCTTCCCCGCGTGGGGCACGGCCTAGTTCGCGCCAGCGCTGCTGCAGGCTCTTGGCTCGTGCCGCTCGGGCATCGGGGGGCAGCGGGCGCTCGATCAGCGCCTGGGCCTCGTCGATGAGCTGTCGTTTGGCGTCGGCCACCTCCTTGGCGCGCTGGTCTATCAGGCTTTGCAGCGCGAAGCGGATGCGGCCGAAGCGCCGCCCGATGGCTTGGGCCTGCTCGCGCGGCACAGGGGAGTGGCGGCGCCACTCTTCACGCGCCTGGTCGCGGATACGCCTCAGGGCATCCGGGTCGGCATCGGCGGCGGGCATGTCCAGCAGGGCTTCGAGCTGCTCGCACAGGGCGATGCGTGCCTCGAGGTTGCGCGAGCGCTCATGGACCTGATGTTCGCGCCATGGGGCCAGGCGCTCGTGGATACGGTCGGAGGCGCTGCGAAAATGCTCGGAGAGCTCGCGGCTGGCGGCGGCATCGCCGAGCCCCTTCCAGTCGCGTATCAACTGGCGGTGACGGCGGTCGAGCTCGGCATCAGGGAGGGTGGTATCGTCGGCAAGCAGTTCGATGGCCTGGCATAGCTGTTCGCGCTTGGGGCCGGCGACGAAGCCGCGCCAGTCGCGCAGCTCGGCCAGTCGGGCGCCAAGCCGCTTGAGCGTGGCCTGGTAGGGGCGAAGCTTCGCTGCGGGCAGCGTATCGGCGCGATGCCTGAGGCTCTGGTGAAGACGGCTGGCGCCCTTGAAGGCGCCACGGTCGAGCAACTGCTCTAGTTGCTCGAGGTCTTGGGTGAAGCGATCAAGGCGTGCCTCCAAGGCCTCTTCTTCCGGCTCCTCCCGGCCGGACAGCATCTGCTGCGCGCGGACGAGCAGTGGTGACTTCGGTAGCGTGTCGGGCCAGTTACACGTTGCGATGACGCTCTGCAGCCGCTCGATGTCCTTCTCCTTCAAGGCCTGTTCGATATCGCTGGCGTGGCTCTCTAAACGCTCCCAGGCAGCGAGGACCTCATCGTAATTTCTCAGGACGGTGTCGTAGCGCTGTCGCAGCGCCTCGTCGGTGACGTGCAGGTCGGAGAGCGTTTGCCAGCGGTTGGCCAGCAGTACCTTCTGAGCGCGCAGGCTGGCGATGTCCTGCCCCGTGAGGCGGTCGCCGCGGGGCAGGCCGGCGAGGCTCTCCTCCAGCGCCTCGAGCAGCGACTCGCGAGCTTCCGCGGCCTGCTCCCGGCGGCGGTCCGTTTCGGCGATGGCGTGTTCATGCGCTTCGTGATCCGAGATGATCTTGCGGCAGCTCAGGCAGGCTTCCTGAAAGCGATGCTCCTGTTCGATTTCGGGTAGGTCGTCGAACGCTTCCCATTCGCGTACGAAGTGTCGGAACCGGCCCGCATAGAGGGGTTCCCAGGGAGCCCGGGCGTGCGCCTCCAGCTTGGCCAGCAGGGCTTCGCGCTGAGCCTGCGCCGCCGCCAGGGAGGCCGCATCCTTGCGCAGCCGGTTCAAGCGCTCGCGTGCGTGGCGTACGACCTGGCGGTCGCGGCGCGCTTGCTGGACCAGGCGTTGCAGGCCGGCTTCGCTGGTCACACGCGTCGCGGCGGCGTGGCGTACGGCGGCGATGCCGTTGTCGCAGGCCTGCTCGATGAGATCCTCTTCCGCTGTCAGGCGTTCCACGGCGGCCAGGCGCAGCTGCTGGTTGTCGCCCTCCAGCGCCAAGCGCGACAGCAGGACCCGGTCATCGAGGCTTTCGACGATACGCACGCGCTGGGCCAGGTCGTGGCCGCCGTCCTGGCCGCTGAGCAGCACGACCAGGCGGCGGCGGATTTCAGTCAGTTCCGGTTGGCGGGCCAGAAGAACGAGAAGCGTCTCGGGCGAATCGATTCTTTCCAACGCTGCTTGGCGCACGGTGGCATCCGTATCGAGGCACAGCGTTTCCAGAGCCTGACGCTGTTCCGGGCGTGCGGGATCGAGCCGGCCGATGGCCTGAGATCGGACCTTGGCATCGGGGTGCTGCCAGCGCGGGGCGAAAAGGCGGCGAAGGAATCCGGGCATGAGACATCCTGCAGTGAGAAGCGCAGCGGTTGGCGCGCAAGCCGTATTGTTGCTGTCGAGTCGGCGTCTTTCGTCTAAGGTATGTTATCTAAGCACGCGCCGCGGTTATGGAAAAGCCTGCTGGAACAGGAGAGTGTGGGCGAATGGCGACAATGGCCATCGAGCCTTGGCTGGCCGTATCATCAGTTGCAGGGGGGATGGGAGTCGCTTAGCTTTAGTCCCACGACCCGACAACACCCGAGTGGAGTCCGGCAATGAGCCTCAAAGTGGACAGGGCAGACATGGCATTCACCTTCAAGGGGGGCATGCTGCCCATGACCGTGATGGAATTGGCGAGTGCGGATCCGGAGCAGATCCGCGAGCAGCTTTCGGGCAAGCTTAGCCAATCTCCTGCCTTCTTTCAGCATACCCCTGTGGTCCTCAGCGTCGAGAAGCTTGACGAGCCCCACCTGGCTCTGGAGCGGATCTGTGCCGTATGCCGAACTCACAAGCTGTTGCCGGTGGCGGTACGTGGCGGTGCCGATCCCGTGAAGCAGTCCGCTTGGGCGCTGGGTCTGGGCTGGTTTCCGCCCACCGACGGGTCGCGTGCACGCTCGCTCGAGGAGGTACCGCCTCTCGAAGAGGCGGTACCAGGCGCTGGCGAGCCCGAGTCGGGAGCCTCCTCGGTGGCCAGCGGTGGACGTATCTATCGCGGCACGGTGCGTTCGGGACAGCAGGTGAGTGCGCCCGATGGTGATCTGGTGGTCATCGGCGCCGTCAATGCCGGGGCGGAAGTGCTGGCCGCCGGCAGCATTCACGTCTATGGCGCCCTGCGTGGCCGTGCGCTGGCCGGTATCCATGGCGATACCGCCGCCGGTATCTTCTGCCGTGAGCTGCGTGCCGAGCTGCTCTCGGTGGCGGGAAATTACAAGCGTCTCGAGGACATCGACCCGCACTTGCTGGGTTCCTCGGTTCAGGTCACCCTGCGCGATGCCCAGTTGGGAATTACCTCGCTGGCCTAGGCAGCTTACGCTCTATTCGTCTTTCTTCGTCTATCCAAAGGAACGTGTAACTTGGCCAAGATCATCGTAGTGACCTCAGGCAAGGGTGGGGTCGGCAAGACTACCAGTGCAGCGGCCATCGCCACCGGGCTGGCGCTGCGAGGCAACAAGACCGTGGTCATCGATTTCGACGTGGGGCTGCGCAACCTGGACCTGATCATGGGTTGCGAGCGCCGCGTGGTATACGACCTGGTCAACGTGATCCAGGGAGAGGCCGGGCTCAACCAGGCCTTGATTCGCGACAAACGGGTCGACAACCTGCACATCCTGCCGGCCTCCCAGACCCGAGACAAGGACGCACTGACGTCCGAAGGCGTCGAGAAGGTGCTCGATACCCTGGGCAAGGACTTCGACTACATCCTGTGCGATTCCCCCGCCGGCATCGAGCGCGGCGCCCAATTGGCCATGTACTACGCCGACGAGGCGATCGTGGTCACCAACCCCGAAGTGTCATCGGTGCGAGATTCCGATCGCATCCTCGGGCTGCTCGCCTCCAAGACGCGGCGTGCCGAGCGCGGCGAGGATCCGGTCAAGGAGCACCTGCTGATCACTCGCTACAATGCGACCCGGGTCGATCATGGCGACATGCTCAACCTCGAGGATATTCGCGAGATACTGGCCATTGATCTGATTGGCCTCATTCCCGAGTCCGAAGCGGTACTGCGTGCCTCCAACCAGGGGGTGCCCGTGACCCATGATGACAACAGCGATGCGGGTCAGGCGTACATGGATACCGTCTCGCGCCTGCTCGGAGAAGAAATCCCGCTGCGTTTCCATGAGCTCCAGAAGAAGAGCCTGCTGAGTCGCATGTTCGGAGGAGGTCGCCGGTGAAGTTACTGGAATTTCTGAAGCGCGAACGCAAGAAAACCGCCTCGGTGGCCAAGGAGCGGCTGCAGATCATCGTAGCGCATCAGCGCAGCCAGCGTGGCCAACCCGACTACATGCCGATGCTGGAGAAGGAGTTGCTGGAGGTGATTCGGCGCTACGTGCAGGTCGATGACGACGCCATCAACATCAGTTTGGACAGCGAGGACAACTGTTCGGTACTGGAGCTCAACGTCACCCTGCCGCGCAGCTGAGTCGTTCGCGGGGCTATGATAGGCTGTGCCACTCAGGACGCAGTCAGGAGACACCGCGCCCATGGCGAAGCCCAATGCCGCCCCGATGACCTTCCTGTGGCACGACTACGAGACCTTCGGCGCCGACCCTCGTCGCGACCGGCCCTCGCAGTTCGCCGCGATACGTACTGATGCCGACTTCAATGAGATCGACGAGCCGATCGAACTCTTCTGCAAGCCGGCCGATGATTACCTGCCGCACCCGCAAGCGTGCCTGATCACCGGCATCACGCCGCAGCAGGCGCGCCGCCGCGGGGTGCCCGAGGCCGAGTTCGCAGGACGTATCCATGCGCTGATGAGCGAGCCCGGTACCTGTGCGCTGGGCTACAACAGCCTGCGCTTCGACGATGAAGTGAGCCGCTGTCTGTTCTACCGCAATCTGCTCGATCCCTACTCCCGCGAGTGGCAGAACGGCAATTCGCGCTGGGACCTGATCGATGCGGTGAGGGCGTTTCACGCTCTGCGCCCGGCGGGCATCGAGTGGCCGCGCCGCGAGGATGGCTCGCCCAGCTTCCGGCTCGAGCACCTGACCGCGGCCAACGGCATCGCCCACGAAGGCGCCCATGATGCCGTGGCCGACGTGCGTGCTACCATCGCCTTGGCGCGGCTGCTGCGGCAGCGCAATCCCCGTCTGTTCGACCATCTGCTGGCGCTGCGCAACAAGCGTGAGGTGGCCAAGCGCCTCGACATCACCGGTCGCAAGCCAGTGCTGCACGTGTCGCGTCGCTACCCGGCCAGTCGCGGCTGCAGTGCGCTGGTGATGCCCCTGGCCGAGCACCCCACCAACTCCAACGGCGTGATCGTCTACGATCTATCGGTGGATCCTCAGGCGCTGCTCGAATTGAGCGCCGAGGAGATACGCCAGCGTGTCTTCGTCAGCAGCGACGACCTGGCGGAAGGCGAGGAGCGGATTCCACTCAAGGTCATCCACATCAATCGCAGCCCGGTGATCCTGCCCGCCGCGGCGCTCAAGGATGTGGAGGGGCCACGCCAGGGCGAGTACGGTGAGATCGTCGAGCGCCTGGGGCTCGACCTGGTCGCGTGTCGTGCCAATTGGAAGCGACTCGCGGCGAGCCCCGAGGTGGCGCACAAAGTCGCGGAGGTCTTCGCCCAGCCGCCCCCCGAGGGCCCACACGACCCCGACCTGATGCTCTACAGCGGCGGTTTCTTCTCGCCTACCGATCGCCAACAGATGGAACGGGTGCGCGCAACGGCGCCCTGGGACCTGGTGGATGCCAGATTCGCCTTTCAGGACCCCCGCCTGGAGGAGATGCTGTTCCGTTATCGCGCCCGCAACTACCCCGATACCCTCAGCGGTGAAGAGCAGGCGCGCTGGGAGACTTACCGTTGGGAGCGCATGAACGACGGCGCCGTGGCCGGGTTCACGCTGAAGGACTTCGCCCGCGAGATCGAGCGCCTCAACCAGGTTGCCCTGAGCGACCGTGACCGCCTGATTCTCGAGGAGCTCGTCATGCATGTGGAGGCAATGATGCCGGCACAGGCCTTCGGCTGACGGCAGAACGTAACACGACCGCGCCCGGCCATTGGCCGGGCGCTTTGGTATGGGGCATTCAGTCGTCGGCTTCGGGCAGCGGCTGCAGGTGCCGGCTCAGGGCCGCCACATCGCTGGGTTCGTCACCGGGGTCATAGGCAACGATGGCACTGGGCGACTCGATCAGCTCAGGCCAGACATCGTGCAGGTCGTCGGCAGTAACGGCAAGCACGCGCTGCGCCAGGCGCTCGCGACGGTCGAATTCGGTATCGCCGAATGAGAGCGCACGCCACAGGCGGTTGGTCTGCCCCGACAGGCTGGTGTCGCGTTGCAGCAGGCTGTCGTGCACGGCCTGGCGGTAGGGGGCCAGGTCGGCATCGTCCATCTCCGCTAGGCGCTGGCCGAACGCCTCGAGAAAGGCGTCGATATGGGTCTGGATCTCGTCACTCCGGGCATCGGGTGATTGAACCAGCAGGCTCAGCCCTGGCGCGTCGAGCAGCGGCGAATAGCCGGCGCTGACCACATAGCCGAGCTGCTCCTCGGTGCGCAGACGCTGATAGAAGGGCGTGTCGATCACCTGTCCCAGCACCGAAAGGCGCGCCTGGGCGTCGAGTGAGCGGTCGCTGCCCTGCAGATAACGCAGTACCAGCGACTCCTCGCGGGTGGTCAGCGGATGCAGGGTAGGCAGTGCATCGTCGATGCGCAGCGGTGTCAGGTCGGGGATCGCCTCCTTAGGCAGTGTGGGCGCAAGCATCTCGGCCACGAGCTGTCCTTCGCGCCGGGCCAGTTCGGCATCGAGATTGCCGATGGCGAGTGCCTGCAGGCGAAGCTCGCCGAGGAACTCCTGACGGAAATCGCGCAGGTCGTCCACCGTCAGTTCGCGACTGGCCTCCAATAGGCTCTGAGTCGGCCAGTGGGGGCGCATCAGGGCCTCGGCCAGAGTGCGGTGTCCTTGGCGGAACAGGGCTGCCTGGGGGGCATTGCGCCATTCGCGCTGCAGGCGGTAGCGCACGCGCTCGAAGCTCGCCTCATCGATGTCACCCTCGAGCAACTGCTCGAGGGTGCGGCGCATGACCCGGTCCTGGCGGTCGCGCCAACCCGAGAAGGCCAGAGTGATGCCTCGTGCATGGGCATACGCCTCGGCATCGTGCCCGGCCAGACGCGCAGCATAGAACTCCTCGTTGAGGCTGTCGTCCAGCCAGCCGGCCAGCAAGTCGGCCAGTACGGCATGGTGCGGGTCGCTGCTGGCGGCGGGATTCTGCAGGCTGAAGCGCCACTCCACCTTGGGTGTGTTGAAACTGGCTTCCGCCATGTGCCACAGCTCGAAGCCGGGTGCTTCCAGCAACTGCTCGGGGCGTTCGTCCTGCTCTTCGAGAAGGGCCAGGTCCTCGGCGATGAAGGGGTTGGGGCCGGGTAGGGCAAGGCCCGTTAGCGGTTGGGCAGAGGCGTCTGAGGGTTCGATCTCACGCCAAGGGGTGTCGAACCAGGGTGAGGTGCGCTCGCCCTCCACATCAGGGCCGCTGTAGACACGCAGCAGCGACTCGGGGCGCAGGGCGTCGAGATATTCCGCGACCAGTTCGGGCTCGAAGCCGTCCATGCGGTAGGCGGCGTACTGTACGTCTTCCATCGGGAAGCGGGCCAGATTCATGGCCAGGCGCATGGCGCTCTGCAACGTCGAGCCATGCTGCTGGAAGCGGAACTGCTGTTCGGCAAGCTGGGCCTGCTCGGCGTAGCGCCACTCCTCCAAGCCCTGCTCGCGGATCTGCTCGATGGCGGCGAACAGTGTGGCTTCGATCTCGTCGATGCGCTCGGCACCGGCGGGCGTCAGGCTGATGCTGACGGTGAACAGCGCGTGGCGTTCGTCACCGCGCCCCACGCCGGCGGACAATCCGTCGGCCAGCCCCGCTTCGCGCAGAACGGCGAACAGACTGCCCTCGCCCTCATGGCCCAGCAGGTGCGCAAGAAGGTCGGCAGGCTTGTGCCGATAGTGCTGGATGGGGTCGGGCACCGGGAACATGAAGCTCACCTGGCGGCTGTCGCGTACCGATTGCAATTCCACCTTGCGCGGCAGGCTTCCCTCCCGTACCAGCGGTTCCTCGATGACCGGGCGTTCCAGGCCACGGTCGGCAATGGCGGCGAAGCGCTCGGTCACCATCGCCTCCAGTTCGTCCAGTGGCTGTGGTGCCACCAGCGCCAGGTGCATCACATTGGCATCGTAGTGGCGTTCGTAGAAATCGATCACCCGTTCACGCAGGCTGGGTTCGCCTTCGGAGCGGTCCGCCAACGTCTCGCGGCTGCCCACGGAGAAGCCGGTGGTGGGGTTGTCGGCATTGAGCACCTGGTTGAGTACGTCGTTCTCGCGCCGACCGTCGTCTCGGATGCGCGACATGTACTCGGAGTGCACGATATTTCGCTCACTTTCGAGCTTCTCGGCGTTGAACAGAGGAGAGAGAAAGAACTCGCTGAAGCGATCCAGCGCGCCGGGCAGCGCTTCGGGCTCGATGTCGAAGAAGTAGTTGGTGTCCTGCGGAGCGGTGAAGGCGTTATGACTACCGCCGTGACGTTGCAGGTAGTCCTGATAGGCATCGGCCTCGGGAAACGGCTCAGTGCCGAGGAACAGCATGTGCTCGAGGAAATGCGCAAGCCCCGCCAGGTCATCGGGATCCTGGGCGCTGCCCACGCCGACGTTCATCGAGGCCGCCGCTCGGTCGGCTTCGGGGTCGCTGACGAGCAGGGCGGTGAGGCCGTTGTCGAGCCGCAACACGCGATAGTCACGGTTGTCATGGGGGCTGACGTGGGGAAGCACGACCTCATCGACCGCCTCTTCGGCGGCGGTATCGTCAGGCGGCTGGGCCTGTGCGAGGCTGGTCACCAGGAAGCCGGCCAGCAGCAGGCGTGCAAGCCCAGGCCGCGAGTCTCGACGGCCTGGGCAGTGCAGGGGCGGGCGGGGCTTGAGCATCATCTCTCCTATTCGTTCCAGCGCAGCATGGGGCCCGTCGGATGGGCGCAGGCGGGGTCCTGGTTGGCAGGGTCATTCACCCTTCTTGATACCGGAAAGGCGCCCAACAGTTCCCGAGGGGCGTGACGCAACAACGAACGAGCGGTTTCCGGTGGGGTGTTCGGATCGAGCCAGCGCATGGCATCGGCGGCATCGATCAGCGCCGGCAGTCGGTCGCTGAGCGGCGCCATGAAATCGCTGGTCGGCACCGTCACCAGCGCCATCGAATCGGCATATTCGGTCGGGGTCGTGTGGTAGCGACACCAGATGGCGGCCAGCAGCATCGGGCTCCGATCGATGTGGGTCACCAGGAAAGGCTGCTTGAAGCGCGGCTGCGTTTTCCATACATAGACGCCCCCCGCCGGTACCAGGCTACGGCGGGCGACAAAGGCGTCGCGGAACATGGGGCGGGCCTCGAGCGACTCGGCCCGAGCACAGTGGGGCGCGTGATCGAACACGGCCAGCCAGGAGGGCGTCAGCCCCCAGAAGACCTGGGTCAGGCTGGCGCGGCCCGCTTCCAGCCGAATGTGTGAAACCTGATGCCTTGGCGCCAGGTTGACGGCGGTCAGCAGAGGGGTCTCCTGGCGAAGTTCGGGCAGCAGTCGAGCCATGTCGAATGGCGGAATGTAGAGGCGGCCGGCCATGGAGTCTCCGGGTGACGGAATGGCGTCAGGTTAGCCAAGCCGAAGAAAACAGAAAAGGGTTGGTCTGCAATGGTCGAAAACAGTGTTCGATGTGCGCTATCCTAAGCTACCGAGCGAAGCCCTGTCGCCCGTGATGTGAAACCTCCTGCGAGGAACTCGATGGCTCGTCCCCGACAGCATGCGCCCGAAGCGCTCCATGCCCAGGTCATGGCTGCATGCGATGACTGGCTGCAGGATAACCCTGTGCATGCACTCTCGCTGCGCGCCCTGGCGCGCGAGGTAGGCTGTGCGCCGAGTACGCTGCTCAAGCTCTACGGCAGTTTCGGCAACCTGCTTCAGCATGTGAACATCGAGACCCTGGCAAGGTTGCGCATGGTCATCGAACCGTTGACCCAGGGGGCGGAGCCCGAAAGGCAGATGCGTGCCCTGGCCTTGGCCTACTGGCAGTTCGCGCAGCGCGAGCCGTTTCGCTGGCAGCTGTTGTTCGACTATCCGCTGGCCCAGGAGGGGGAACTCGACCAGCGCCAGTCCGATATGATCGAGGCGCTGTTCCTGCGCGTCGAGAAGAGCCTCAAGGAGTACCAGCCGGCGCTCGGCGATCTGGAGGCCAGGCGCCTCGGGCGCACCCTGTGGGGCAGCGTGCATGGCCTGGTGCAGTTGGGTCTCAATGAGCGCCTGGGCTACTGGCAGGGGCAGCAGCTCGAAGTGCCGGAGCTGCTCGACCAACTGCTCTACACCATCCTCGCCGGCCTGAAGCACAGGTCCGATATCGCGTGACGCTCGTGCTGTACGGGGTGTTCGGCTCCCTGTTGCTGCTCGGGAGCTGGCGTGTGGCTCGTGCGCCGCGGCCGTTCATTCGCTTTCTCATCTTCCTGTTGGTCCACTGCTGTTATCGGCTGCGCCTGCGTGGGCGTGATTTCATCCCGGCCAGTGGGGCCGCAGTGGTGGTATGCAACCATGTCAGCTTCATGGATGCGCTGGTCATGGGAGGGGCCAGCCCGCGCCCGTTGCGCTTCCTGATGGACCGGCCGATCTACGAGTCGCCCTGGCTCAACTGGCTGTTTCGTCTGGTGGGGGCGATCCCGGTGGAGTCCGACCGGCGCGATCCCGGCAGCGTGCGACGCGCCCTGGAGGAAGTCAGTCGGGCGCTACGCAGTGGTGAAGTGGTCATGCTTTTTCCCGAGGGGCGACTGACGCCAGATGGCGAGGTGCAGGCCTTTCGCCGTGGACTCGAGACGATTCTGGCGCGCGATCCGGTGCCGGTGATCCCCGCCGGGCTGTCCGGCCTGTGGGGCTCGTGGACCTCTCATCGCGATGGGCCGGCGCTATCCAGGGGGCCGCGCCGTTTTCGTGCCAGGGTGGCGCTCTATTTCGGCAAGCCGATTCCGCCCAGGCTGGCGCGTCGTGACCTGCTGGAGGCGCGCGTGCGGGCGCTCAAGGCCGAGGCCGATGGCTGGGCCTGCCCGCTCGAGATGCCCTCCCCGCCACGGCGACGCTGATCACGGCTGACGCTGGCGACCGCTGCGCACCACCTGCCAGCAGCGCGCCGAGGTGATCAGGTTGTCGCGAACCTCGAGAATCTCCATGCGGACATTGCCAATCTGCAGGCAGGCGGGTCCGTCGGGGAAGGCCTCGAGATGCTCCAGTATCAGGCCGTTCAGCGTCTTGGGGCCGTCGGTGGTCAGCTTCCAGCCCAGGGCGCGGTTGATGTCGCGAATGTTGGCGGTGCCGTCGATCACGTGGCTGCCGTCTTCCTGGCGATGGATCTCCTGGTCCTGGCCGGCCACGTCGGTAGTGAACTCGCCGACGATCTCCTCGAGAATGTCTTCCAGCGTGACCAGCCCCTCCACGTCGCCATATTCATCCACCACGATGCCGATGCGACGCTTCTGCTTCTGGAAGTTGAGCAGTTGGGTGTGCAGCGGGGTCGATTCGGGAATGAAGTAGGGCTCGCGCGCCTCCTGCACGATCGAAGCCTTGGTTACCTCGTCGCGCGACAGGAAGCGTGCCGCATTGCGCAGATGCAGCATGCCGATGATGTTGTTGATGTCGCCCTTGAATACCGGCAGGCGGGTATGTTGGCTGGTGCGGATCTGAGCCAGGATGGCCTCAAGTTCGTCGTCGAGGTCGATACCCACCACCTCGTGGCGCGGCACCATGATGTCGTTGACCGTGACGTTTTCCAGGTCGAGGATCGACAGCAGCATCGCCTGGTGGCGGTGGGGGATCAGCGTGCCCGCTTCGTGCACCACGGTGCGCAGTTCGTCGCGGGTCAGGCTGTCCGCGCCGCCTTCGAGGCTCCTGATGCCGACCAGCCTGAGCAGGCCGTTGGAGATGGCGTTGACCAGCCACACCAGCGGATAAAGCACCTTCAGCAGCGGTTCGAGAATCAGCGAGGAGGGATAGGCAACGCGTTCGGGCTTGATCGCCGCGTAGGTCTTGGGGCTGACCTCGGCGAAGATGAGGATCACGATGGTCAGAATCAGCGGGGCGATTGCCGGACCGGTGACCTCGCCGAAGAAATGAATGGCGAGCACGGTGGCGATGGCAGCCGCCAGATTGTTGACCAGGTTGTTGCCGATCAGGATTACGCCGATGAGCCGGTCCGGGCGTGCCAGCAGCCTCAGGACCCGACGAGCCCGACTGTCTCCGCTATTGGCCTCGTGATTCAGCCGATAGCGGTTGATCGACATCATGCCGGTCTCGGAGCTCGAAAAAAAAGCGGAAAGACAGACGAGCAGGAAAAGCAGGCCGAACAGCAATCCCAGAGGGAAGTCGTCGCTCAAGGTCGTAGGATCCTCACTAGCGTGTCAGCCCCGTTTGTAGGGATTCGGTTCGGCAGTGTCAAGGCGACTTCCGATTCAGGTGCGATTGAGGATGATCTCCAGCACGAACTTGCTGCCGAAATAAGCCAGCAGCAGTACGGCGCAGCCGCCCAGCGTCCAGCGTACGGCACGCATGCCACGCCAGCCAAGTACATGATGGCTGATCAGCAGGATGGCGAATATCACCCAGGCGGCAAGCGACAGGATAGTCTTGTGGGCCAGGTGTTGGGCGAACATGCTTTCAACGAACAGGAAGCCGCTGAAAATCGACAGGGTGAGCAGCGCCATGCCGGCCCAGATCAATTCGAACAGCACCCGCTCCATGGTGGTCAGCGGCGGCAGCACCTGCACCATGCCGCGGGTGTGATGATGGCGCAAAGCCTGATTCTGAAGCCCCAGCAGTATGGCCTGGCAGGCGGCGATGAAGAGTATGCCGAAAGCCAGCGCTGAACTCATGGCATGCAAGGCGATACCCGGTGTCATGCCACCGGTGCGTTCCGGACTCGGCAGGCCGACTGCCAGCAGCAGCGCCAGGCCAGATACCGGGAACAGGGCCACGGCCACGCTCAGTACCGGCTTGGCCAGGCTCACGCTGAGCAGCAGGATGACCATGATGGCGGTCAACACCACCGCGCTGGTCGAAAGGCCGGGCATCAGGCCGGGGCTCTGGTCGATCAATTGGAAGGCCACGGGCAGGTGGAACAGCAGGCCCAGCAGGCCCAGGACGCGAACCAGGGCGGGACGCTGCGGCACGCGCCGAAGCAGCGTGAGGCCTTGCCAGGAAGCTGCGCCCAGGTAAAGGATGAGGGCCATGATGGCCAGAGGAAGCGCCTGCATCAGTCGTCGTCCGTGCGCCGTCGCCGGCGTCTGTGGATCCCAGGGTGGATGGAGTCTGCCGAGGGCCACTATACCCAATCCTCGCTGCGGCGCACAGCCGTGGCGCGCGGCCTATGCATGGAGACTGGCCGCCGCAGGGCGTATACTGGCGCGCAGATTCTTCAACCGCTTTATCAGGGCTGTTGCGTCGCCGGATGGACCATCATCTTTGCGGAGAGCGCGTCGCTTCGCCGCAGGTCCCCTTCGCCAAGCGGCGAGACATCGTGCCGAGCCGACAGCCTGACAGCCGGAGTGGCTTATGTTCCAGAACCTCAGTGAGCGGCTTTCCCAGACGCTCAAGTCCATCAAGGGTCAGGCGCGCCTGACCGAGGACAACATCAAGGATACGCTGCGCGAGGTACGTCGTGCGCTGCTCGAGGCCGATGTCGCCCTGCCGGTGGTCAAGGCTTTCGTCGAGCGGGTGCGCGAACGCGCCGTGGGCCAGGAGGTATCGAAGAGCCTCTCGCCGGGCCAGCAGTTCGTCAAGATCGTCCAGCAGGAACTCGAGGCGATCATGGGCGAGGCCAACGAGGGTCTCTCGCTCAAGGGGTCGCCCGCGGTGGTGCTGATGGCCGGCCTGCAGGGGGCGGGCAAGACCACCTCGGTGGCCAAACTGGCGCGCTACCTCAGGGAGCGTGAAAAGAAGAAGGTGCTGGTGGTTTCCGCCGACGTCTATCGTCCGGCGGCCATCGACCAGCTTGAGACCCTGGCCGGCGAAGTCGGCGTCGACTTCTTCCCTTCGCAATCCGACCAGAAGCCGGTGGCCATTGCTGAGGCAGCGATCAAGCACGCCAGGATCCAGTTCCACGACGTGGTGATCGTCGACACTGCCGGCCGCCTGGCGGTCGACGAGGCCATGATGGCCGAGATCGCCGAGCTGCACCGTGCCTGTCAGCCGCAGGAAACCCTGTTCGTGGTCGACGCCATGACCGGCCAGGACGCCGCCAACACAGCCAAGGCATTCAACGAGGCGTTGCCGCTGACCGGCGTCATCCTGACCAAGGCCGATGGTGATGCACGCGGCGGTGCGGCGCTTTCGGTACGTCACATCACCGGCAAGCCGATCAAGTTCATGGGCGTGGGCGAGAAGGTCGATGCGCTCGAGCCCTTCCACCCGGATCGGGTGGCCTCGCGCATCCTCGGCATGGGCGACGTGCTGTCGCTGATCGAGGAGGCCGAGCGTACGGTCGACAAGAAAAAAGCCGAGCAGCTGGCCAAGAAGGTCAAGAAGGGCGAAGGCTTCGACCTCGAGGACTTCCGCGACCAGCTCCAGCAACTCAAGAAGATGGGTGGCATGGGCGGCCTGCTCGGCAAGTTGCCGGGCATGGGGCAGATGGCCGAGTTGGCCCAGGGGCCAGGGCCCGAGAAGGAGTTGGGCAAGCTCGAGGCGCTGATCAACTCGATGACGCCCCAGGAGCGGCGTAAACCCGAGATCATCAACGGCTCGCGCAAGCGTCGCATCGCCGCCGGTGCCGGACTGCAGGTGCCCGATCTCAACCGCCTGCTCAAGCAGCACAAGCAGATGCAGAAGATGATGAAGAAGGCGGGCAAGAAGGGCGGCATGCAGAAGATGATGCGCGGTATGTCCGGCATGATGGGCGGCGGGGGCCCCGGTGGCCCTGGAGGAATGGGTGGCATGGGCGGCCCTGGTGGCTTCCCGTGGCGCTGAGGGTGGAACTCGATAAAAGGGTTTCAAAGTGGGGCTGATTTCCGTAGAATGCTGCGTCTTCATGGCAGGACCGTGGCTCTGCCCGCCTGCACGCTTGTAAAGAAGCGCTTGTTAAGAAAGTGACCGAATGACGCGAAAGCGGGTCCAAGGACCCGCTTTCCTGGCAGTTGCCGAGAATCCCGGTCGTGAGCCGGGTCCGGCGCATCGGTATAAAATGTAACCTCAACCGAAGGACAGTTAACGCCATGGTTACCATTCGTCTGGCACGTGGTGGCGCCAAGAAGCGTCCCTTCTACCACCTGACCGTGACCGATTCACGCAACTCCCGCGACGGTCGTTTCATCGAGCGTCTGGGCTTCTTCAACCCGATCGCCCGCGGTCAGGAAGAGCGCCTGCGCGTCGACCTGGACCGCATCGCCCACTGGCAAGACCAGGGCGCGCAGATGTCTGACCGCGTGGCCGAGCTGGTCAAGGAAGCTCGCAAGCAGGCCTGAGCCTGTCGTGCCCGGGTGATCTCATGAGCGAGCAGGCCTCAAGCAACGAGCGCGACGAGCATGTGGTGCTGGGCAAGTTGACCAGCCCCTATGGCGTCAAGGGATGGCTCAAGGTCTACTCCCATACCAGCCCGATGGACGGCATCCTCGAGTACCCGGCGTGGGTGCTGAGGCAGGGTGATGCCCTGACGCGACATCGGTTGCTGCAGGGGCGGCGACAAGGCAAGGGGCTGGTGGTCCTGCTGGAAGGCATCGACTCGCGCGAAGCCGCCGAGCGTGCGGCCGGCGCCGAGATCCTGTTGCCCAAGGCGGAGCTGCCTGCGCTCGCCGGTGACGAGTATTACTGGCACCAGTTGGAAGGTCTCGAGGTCGTGACCCGTGAGGGCCTCGTCCTGGGTCGCGTCAAATACCTGTTCGAGACCGGCGCCAACGACGTGCTGGTGGTCCAGGGCGACCCGCAAGGGGAGCCGCCGGCCATCGACGACCGCGAGCGCCTGCTGCCCTTCCTGCCCGAAGAGGTGATCGTCGCGGTGGATCTGCCGGGAGGCAGCATGACCGTCGACTGGGATCCGACGTTTTGACCATCGAAACGGATGAGTCGCCGGGCATGTGGGTTGGCGTCGTATCGCTGTTTCCCGAGATGTTCGAGGCCATTGCCCGGCACGGCGTCACGGGGCGGGCGGTCAGTCAGGGGCGGGTAGCGCTGGAGTTCTGGAATCCGCGTGACTACGCCAGCGACCGGCATCGCACCGTGGACGATCGTCCCTACGGCGGTGGCCCCGGGATGCTGATGAAGGTCGACACCCTGCGCGCGGCCATCCACGCCGCCCGCAAGCGGGCGAGCGAGGCCACGGGGCAGCGGCCCAAGGTCATCTACCTGTCTCCCCAGGGGCGCAGGCTCGACCAGCAGGGCGTACGCGAACTGGCTTCCGGTCCCCCGCTGGTGGTGGTGGCCGGACGCTATGAAGGCATCGATGAGCGTATCGTGGAGAGCGACATCGATGAAGAGTGGTCGATCGGCGACTATGTGCTCAGCGGCGGCGAGCTGCCGGCCATGGTGCTGATCGACGCCGCGGCAAGACTGGTTCCCGGTGTGCTGGGGCACCACGATTCCGCGGTCGAGGACTCCTTCAACGAAGGGCTGCTGGATTGCCCGCACTATACGCGCCCCGAGGAGATCGACGGGCGGCGGGTGCCGGATGTGCTGCTAAGCGGCCATCATGGCGAGATCCGGCGCTGGCGGCTCAAGCAGTCGCTGGGGCGAACCTGGCTGAGGCGCCCCGACCTGCTGGAAGGCAGGGCGCTGGATGCCGAGCAGCAGGCGCTGCTCGAGGAGTTCATCGAAGAATACGCCTCGCCTACCAGGTAGATCGGGGCGGAGGTGCAGGACGCCGGCTCACGCTGAGCTCGCGGACTTGCGTCACCCATCATCTCCCGCGCTCTCGAGCCAGGCTCGAGCGCCGGGATCACGCACCGCTCTGCTTGTAATGAGCGGCGGTGCCGAACATTGAGGAGTTTACGTCATGAGCAGCAAGAACAAGGTGATCCAGGCGCTCGAAACCGAGCAGATGAGCAAGCAGGTGCCGGATTTCGCTCCGGGCGACACCATCGTTGTCCAGGTCAAGGTCAAGGAAGGCAACCGTGAGCGTCTGCAGGCCTTCGAAGGCGTGGTGATCGGCAAGCGCAACCGCGGCCTGAACTCCGCCTTCACCGTGCGCAAGATCTCCCACGGTGTCGGCGTCGAGCGCACCTTCCAGACCTACAGCCCGCTGGTCGACTCCATCGAAGTCAAGCGTCGTGGTGACGTGCGCCAGGCCAAGCTGTACTACCTGCGTGAGCGCAGCGGCAAGTCTGCCCGTATCAAGGAAAAGCTCTCCTGATCCGGGTTGGCTGACGGCGCTTGCGCGCCATCGCGAAGCCCCGCCACCGCTCACGCGGGGCGGGGCTTCGCCGTATTGGGCGATGACATGACACACGACCCTCAGTCCCTTGCCCTTGTCGAGACGTTCCTGGACGCCCTATGGCTCGAGCGCGGGGCGAGCGAGCATACCCTGGCGGCCTATCGCCGGGACCTGGAGGCCTGGTGCGCTCGCTTGGCGGAGGCGGGCGATACGCTGCTTGCGCCGGGCGCGGGCCTGCTGCCGACCTGGCTCGACGAGCGTCGTGCCGCCGGCTACCAGTTGCGCAGCAATGCCCGGTTGCTCTCCAGCCTGCGTGGCTTCTACCGCTGGGCGCTGGCCGAGGAGCGTATCGAGCGCGATCCGCTGGCCGAGGTGCGCCTGCCACGGGTGAGGCCCAACCTGCCCGATACTCTCGAGGAGGACGAGGTGGAGCGCCTGCTCGCCGCGCCTGACCTTGCCACCGATATCGGCCTGCGTGACCGCGCCATGCTCGAGATTCTCTACGGCTGCGGCCTGCGGGTGTCGGAACTGGTGGGCCTCAGCGTGGATGCCGTCAACCTGCGCCAAGGCGTGGTGCGGGTGCGGGGCAAGGGCGACAAGGATCGACTGGTCCCGCTGGGGGAAGAGGCCGTACACTGGCTGACGCGCTATCTGCGCAGCGCCCGTGGTGCGCTGATGAGCGACGTGACGCGGCCGGCGCTGTTTCCCGGGCGCGGCGACAACTGCATGACACGTCAGACCTTCTGGCATCGGATCAAGATCCACGCGCGCGCGGCCGGTATCGCGCGACCGCTGTCGCCGCATACGCTGCGGCATGCATTCGCCACGCATCTGTTGAATCATGGGGCCAACTTGCGTGTCGTACAGCTGCTGCTCGGTCACAGCGACCTGTCGACCACGCAGATCTATACCCACGTTGCGCAGGCACGACTCGAAGCCCTGCATGCCGACCATCATCCTCGAGGCTGAATCATGATCGCGTTATCCCATCGTCTTGCCGGTTCCCTGTTTGCCCTGGCCGTTCCCCTTGCAGCGTTCCTGTTACCCGCCGCCGCCCTGGCCGATGGTGCCGAACGCCTGGCCGAGCGTCTGCAGGTCAGCGGCCAGTCGATGCCCGTTGCCAGTGTGCACGAGACGCCACTGGAGGGCTTCTATCAGGTGCGCCTGGAAACCGGCGAGGCGTTCTACAGCGATGCCGAGGGCAAGTTTTTTCTGGTCGGTGACCTCTACGAGAATGGCGAGGGTGGGCTGACCAACCTGACCGAGCAGTCGCGCAACGTGGAGCGCGCCGAGCAGCTCGCCCAGGTACCCGAGAGCGAGCGGGTCGTGTTTCGCGGCACCGGCGAGGGCCGTGCCACGCTCGTCGTGTTCACCGATACCACCTGCCCCTATTGCCGGCAGTTCCACGAGGAGGTGCCGGCACTCAACGAGATGGGCATCGAGGTGCACTACCTGGCATTTCCGCGTGCCGGTATGAATTCCCAGGGGGCCAGGATACTCGAGCAGGTCTGGTGTGCCGACAATCGCAGCGAGGCAATGAACGCGGGCAAGCGGCAGGAAGCGATTTCAGGTAGCGCCGACTGCGACAATCCGGTCGAGGATCAGTATCATCTGGGCATGGCCATGGGCGTGCAGGGTACGCCGGCCATCGTGTTGCCAGATGGGCGGCTGGTGCCGGGCTACGTGCCAGCCGAACGCCTCGCCGACATGCTCGGCCTGGCAGAGTGATATAAGCGACGGCAGACCATGAGCTGCCGAATGCAACCGAATGCTGGACATTGACACCATCAGGGGAGCAGGACATTGAAACCGGTGAGAGTGGGAATCTGTGGTCTGGGTACCGTCGGCGGCGGCACCTTCAACGTGCTGACGCGCAACGCCGACGAGATTGCGCGGCGTGCCGGCCGCCCGATCGTCATCGAGCAGGTAGCGTTGCGCAGCACCAACCCGGAGTGCGACCTCACCGGTATCAAGACCACCAACGACATCTTCGAGGTGGCCCGCAACCCGGATGTCGATGTGCTCGTCGAACTGGTCGGCGGCTATGACGTGGCCCGCGAGCTGGTGCTTACCGCCATCGCCAATGGCAAGCACGTGGTTACCGCCAACAAGGCGCTGATCGCAGTGCACGGCAACGAGATCTTCAAGGCGGCCCACGAGCAGGGCGTGATCGTCGCCTTCGAAGCTGCCGTGGCAGGCGGCATCCCGGTGATCAAGTCGCTGCGCGAAGGGCTCGGCGCCAATCGTATCGAGTGGCTGGCCGGCATCATCAATGGCACCGGCAACTATATCCTCACCCACATGCGCAGCGAGGGGCGTGCCTTCGAGGACGTGCTCGCCGAAGCCCAGGCGCTGGGCTACGCCGAGGCCGACCCCACCTTCGATGTCGAGGGTATCGACGCCGCTCACAAGCTCACCATCCTGGCCTCGATTGCCTATGGCGTGCCGCTGCAGTTCGATAAGGCCTACACCGAGGGCATTTCCCGGGTGACGGCCGAGGACGTCGAGCAGGCCGACAACCTGGGCTATACCATCAAGCACCTGGGCATCTCCAAGCGCACCGAGCATGGGCTGGAGCTGCGCGTGCACCCGACGCTGATTCCCAAGGAGCGCCTGCTGGCCAATGTGCACGGCGTCAAGAACGCCATTGCCATCATGGGCGATGCCGTGGGCCCGACGCTCTACTACGGCGCCGGTGCCGGCTCCGAGCCGACCGCCTCGGCGGTGGTCGCCGATCTGCTCGACGTGGCCCGCGACATCACCACCGATCACCATTACCGCGTGCCCTACCTGGCCTTCAGCGGCATCGGCGAGGGAGACGGCGGCATGCCGATCCTGCCCATGGAGGACATCGTCACCGCCTACTACCTGCGACTGTTGGCAGTGGACCGCCCCGGGGTGCTGGCACGAGTGGCGACCATCCTCTCCGAGCAGGGCATCTCCATCGAGGCGCTGGTGCAGAAGGAGGCCACCGAGGGCGAGCTGGTGCCGATCATCCTGCTGACCCATAGCTGTCGCGAAAAGCAGATGAACGAGGCGATCCGCCATATCGAGTCGATGGCCGACATCGCCGGACCGGTCACACGGATTCGCGTCGAGTCGCTGGACGAGCAGGAGTAAAGGCATGCGCTACATCAGTACTCGCGGGCAGGCGCCTGCGCTCTCCTTCGAAGAGGTCGTGCTGACCGGCATGGCCAGTGACGGCGGGCTCTACGTGCCGGAGCAGATTCCCCAGCTCACGAATGAAGATCTCACGGCAATGGCCGGGCTCTCCTACGCCGAGATCGCCTTCCGCGTGATGAAGCCGTTCGTCAACGGCGAGATCGACGACGAGACGTTCCGCGGCATCGTGCGCGACGCCTACGCCACTTTCAGCCACGATGCCGTGGTGCCGCTCAACCAGCTCGACGCCAACCATTTCCTGCTCGAGCTGTTCCACGGCCCGACGCTGGCGTTCAAGGACGTCGCCCTGCAGCTGCTCGGCCGCATCCTCGACCACTTCCTGGCCAAGCGCGGTGAGCGCGCAGTGATCATGGGTGCCACCTCGGGCGATACCGGCTCGGCGGCGATCGAGGGCTGCCGCCACTGCGACAATCTCGACATCTTCATCCTGCATCCGCACAACCGCGTCTCCGAGGTACAGCGCCGCCAGATGACCTCGGTGCTGGCCGACAACGTGTTCAACATCGCCATCGAGGGCAACTTCGACGACGCCCAGGCCATGGTCAAGGCGAGCTTCGCCGACCAGGGCTTCCTGAATGGCACCCGCCTGGTGGCCGTGAACTCGATCAACTGGGCGCGCATCATGGCCCAGATCGTCTACTACGTGGCCGCCGGCGTGGCGCTGGGTGCGCCCCATCGCCAAGTCAGCTTCTGCGTGCCTTCGGCCAACTTCGGCAACGTCTTCGCCGGCTACATGGCCTACCGCATGGGCCTGCCGGTCAAGCAGTTCATCATTGCCACCAACGCCAACGACATCCTGCATCGCACGATTTCCGAAAACGATTTCTCCAAGCAGGAACTCAAGGCGACCCTGGCGCCCTCGATGGATATCGTGGTGTCGTCCAACTTCGAGCGCCTGCTGTTCGAGGCCTACGAGCGCGACGGCCACGCCGTGGCGGCGCTGCTCGAGCGCTTCCAGTCCGAGCCAACGGCGCTGGCCGAGGCGCCGCTGGCCAGGCTGCGCAAGCTGTTCGCCAGCTACAGCGTCGATGACACCACCATCCTCGAGGTGATCCGAGAGGCGCACCATCGCACCAAGGAACTGCTCGATCCGCACACCGCCACCGGCTACCGTGCCGCCGAGCGTGCCCGGATCGATGCCGAAACGCCGATGATCACGTTGGCCACGGCCCACCCGGCCAAGTTTGCCGAGGCGGTGGTCAAGGCGGGCTTCCCTGGCGTGCCGCTGCCGCCGCACATGGACGACCTGCTGGAGCGGGAGGAGCGCTACACCGTGCTGCCGGCGGAGCTGGCGAAGGTACAGGCGTTCGTTGCCGAGAACCGGCGGTAGGCATACGCTAACCGTCGCCGGTCGGCTCGGGGCTGATCCGGCGACAGGTCTATGCGGGGGCGCTGTGAACCCATCCCTGGGCGCTACCGATTCCATCCCTGGAATCGGACCCCCGCTACGACCTGTCCCCGGCGCCCCTCGCATCGAGACCAGTCCGAGCGAGTGTCAGCGACGACAGTATCGTGCGAAGGTAGGTTCGGCGCCCTTGTGTAAGGCTATCCCGAGAAGCCGCACCGCGATTTCCATAAGTCGGCCGCAAAATCCGTCATGTAAAAGGAGCCACGCTTGGACGCGACCGCGCCGCCCGACCTGCACGCCCGGCTCAAGCCTCGACTGCTGCTGCGACCACGCAATGACGCGCTCTATACCCGCGCTCGCGCGGAAGGGCTGAGCGAACTTCAGGCTCGCGTGCTTGCCGGCCGCCTGCCCGATTACGACGGGGAGCTTGCGCCGCTCACCCAGCCCAGCCTGCGTTACCTCGAACATCCGGAGCGCCTGGCCGACGGCCGTCGCGCCGCAGAGCGTATCGCCCAGGCCGTAGTGGATGGCGAGCATATCGGCATCCTCACCGACTACGATGTCGACGGCATTACTTCCCACGTGGTGATCCGGCGCACCCTGGTGGAGCTTTTTGGCGTGCCGGAGTCGCGGCTGCACAGCCTGATCGGTCATCGCATCCACGACGGCTACGGCATCAGCCTGCCGCTGGTGGAGCGGACATTGGGGCTCAAACCGCGGCCGAGCCTGGTGATCACTGCCGACTGCGGCAGCTCCGATGAGCCGCGCATTGCCCGGCTCAAGGCGGCGGGCATCGACGTGGTGGTGAGCGATCACCACGCCCTGCCGGTGGAAGGGCCACCACCCTCGGCGCATGCCGTGGTGAATCCCACGCGCAATGACTGCCAATACCCGGATCGCACCATTGCCGGCTGCATGGTGGCGTGGCTTACGATGTCGCTCACGCGTAGCGTACTGATTGAATGGGGGGCGATTCCCGTGGCCACGCCCAAGCTCTCCGCCTGGCTCTCCTACGTGGCGCTGGGTACCGTGGCCGACTGCGTGTCGCTGGGGGCTAGCCCGGCCAACCGCGCGGTGGTCAGCCACGGCCTGGCG
Source organism: Billgrantia sp. C5P2 (assembly GCF_051062895.2). Taxonomy (NCBI): domain Bacteria; kingdom Pseudomonadati; phylum Pseudomonadota; class Gammaproteobacteria; order Oceanospirillales; family Halomonadaceae; genus Billgrantia; species Billgrantia sp. C5P2. The sequence goes on along the minus strand of NZ_CM128542.1, from coordinate 4,135,541 downwards.
CTGATCAATCGCATGGAGGCTGCCTGCTGGCGTGCCATGGCGACACGCCTGGGCGAGGATAGCGTGCCTTTTTCCGCCGAGACTCTGGCCTTCCAGATGGGGCCGCGGATCAATGCCCGCTCGCGCCTCGACGATCCCTACGCTGCGCTTCACTTCATGCTGGCCGAGGACGATGCCACCGCGATACGTCACCTGCAGACACTGGATGACGACAACCAGTCGCGCAAGGCGATCGAGGCGGAAATGGTGGAGGAAGCCCGGGCCCTGGCCATGCCGCAGCTCGAGGCCGACCAGCCGGCGCTGGTAGTGTTTCTCGACAGTGGCCATCCGGGCGTGCAGGGCATCGTCGCCTCGCGACTGGTGCAGTCCTATGGCCGCCCAGCTCTGGTGCTGACACCAGCGGCAGCGCCGGACATGCTCACCGGCTCGGGGCGTTCCATCGAGGCGCTGCACCTGCGCGATGCCCTGCAGCGCACCTTCGAACTCGCCCCCGAGGCGCTGCCACGCTTCGGCGGTCACCGTGGCGCGGCCGGGGTCGGCGTACCGGTCGACCAGTTGGAAATCTTCCGGACGGCCTTCCTTCAGGCGGTGGGCGAACAGTTGGGTGGTGCCGAGCTGTACCCCCACGTGTTGACCGATGGGACTCTCATGCCTGAGCAGTTCCACCTGGCCACGCTGCTCGAGCTGGAGGCGCTGGGCCCTTATGGGCGCGAATTCGATGCGCCGCTGTTCGACGGGGAGTTCCTGATCGAATCGATGCGTTCCGTGGGCGCCGACGGTACCCACCTTTCGATGCACCTTTCCACCGGGGCGACGAGCCTCAAGGCGATCTGGTTTCGCGCCCTCACGCCCGGCGAACTGCCGGCCTTCGCCCTGGGCGATCGGCTGCGCTGCGCCTACCGGCTCAACCGCAACCGCTGGCGCGGCCAGGAGTCGCTGCAGCTGATGGTGGAATACGCCGAGCCGATTGGCCGCTGACCGCCGGGGCGGCCGCGACACCGGCGACTGAGCTGAGTCAAGGAGGCAGGCCCCCGGGCTCGGTAGAATCCGGCTTCCTGCCCAGCGGTCGGCATACAAGCCGACCAATGCGGCTAATCGAGCATCGCCTTCCTGTTGCAAGGTATTACGCATGGATCCACAAGATCTCCCCACCGATCCCCATCGCCCCTACGAGGATGTGATGGCCATGCTGGTGGGCACGCTGTTCGTCGCGCTCGGGGTGAGCTTCTATACCCAGGCGCTGCTGCTTACCGGCAGTACCGCCGGCATGGCCTTCCTGCTGCAGTACGCCACCGGCTGGCGCTTCGGCGTGTGGTTCTTCCTGATCAACCTGCCGTTCTACTACCTGGCGGTGAAACGCATGGGCTGGTCGTTCACCCTGCGCACCTTCGCCGCCATCGCCCTGGTGTCGCTGTTCTCCGAGCTGACCGGCGATTGGGTTACCTTCGACAGACTGAATCCGCTCTACGCCTCGCTGATGGGCGGTAGCCTGATCGGTATCGGCATGCTGGTGTTGTTTCGCCATCGCACCAGCCTCGGCGGCATCAACATCCTGGCGCTCTATCTGCAGGGCCGTTACGGCCTGCGCGCCGGCTACGTGCAGCTTGGCGTCGACGGGCTGATCATGTTCGCTGCTCTCCTGGTGCTGCCGCCGGATCGGGTCGGACTCTCGGTGCTGGGCGCCGTGGCGCTCAATTTGATCATTGCCCTTAACCACAAGCCCGGCCGCTACATGGGCGTGAGTTGAAAAGTGGCTGCGCTCGCCGGCTTTTCAGTAGTGCAGGCACGGTTCCTGTCAATAATTGGGCCAGACGCCCGGCGTGGCCAGCTCGATGAGGTGGCCGTCGGGGTCGCGGAAGTAGAGACTCTCGCCGCCGCGGGGCCAATGGGTGCGCCCCTCGATGGCAACGCCATGATCGTCGAGTTGGCGCTCCCACGCGGCCAGCTCGCGCTTGGTGATGGCGAAGGCGAGGTGGACCCGCCCCTTGCCGTCGTGGGGTGGAATGGTGCCCATGTCGTGAGGTAGCACCACGGTCTCCAGCGTCTCGCCTTGCAGGAACAGCAGCAACACCGAGCCGGCACCGGCATCGTAGGCAGTGAAACGATGGTCGGCATTGAAAGGCTCGAGCCCCATCACACCTTCGAAGAAGACCCGCGCCCGATCCATGTCGTCGACGTAGAGCGCGGTCTCCAGTACGCCGTTGAGCTTGGGCATGGCTTTCTCTCCCTCTGCCATATGTCTTTCAGCTTAGCAGGTGCTCCCTGTTTACCTGCCTGACGGGTCAATGCGGCTAGCGCTGTAGATGAGCAGAGATGCTGCGGCGCACAATGGAAAAGTTCAATGACTTAGACAAAATTGAAACTAAAGTATTAGCAAATCTCGCATTAAAACGAACGTTTGGCCTTGAACCAAGCGCATGTTTGGCGAAAACTGACTGGGTAGGGCACCGCTCCGGCTAGGGCGGAACAAACAACCAGCTCCAGCTCGCATCTGGAAGAGGACGTCGAGACATGCAGAACAAGTTCAACAGGATCACTTGGGCCGTGGCCATCGCCGCTGCCGCCTTCGCCAGCCAGGCCAACGCCGGCGGATACCAGATCAACGAGCAGAGCGTCAGCGGCCAGGGCTATGGCCATGCAGGGCGGAGCTCCAACGTCAACGACGCCACCATCGTCTTCGGCAACCCGGCGGGCATGTCCTTCCTCGACCGGGCGCAGCTGACCGCGGGCGGGACCTATCTGAACGTCAATAGCCGGATCCGCAATGCCGAAGCGAGTCGCTCCAACCTCCTTACTGGAGGGTTTGCTCAACCGGTTGACGGTTCCTCTGAAGGCGACATGGTGCCGGGTACGCTGATTCCCTTTGCCTTTTATGCTCATCCGGTGAACGAGCAACTGGCATTTGGTTTCGGTGTTTATGCACCGTTTGGTTCCAAGACCGAGTATGAAGACGGTTTCATTGGCCGCAACCTGGGGAACTATACCGAGCTAAGGGTGATGAGTGCCCAGCCGACGGTTTCGTATCGTTTCAACGACCAGTGGTCGATCGGTGCTGGCATAACTTATAACCGTGTCGATGGCGAGCTCCAACGCCAAGTGCCGCAGCCCGGTTTTGGCATGGCGGATCCTGACCAGGATCTGGACTCACGGGTGGAAGGGGATGACGATGCTTGGGGGTATAACCTGGGCATCATCTTCCAGCCGGCTCCTGAAACGACTCTTGGCCTGACTTACCGCTCGAAGGTCGATTACGACCTTACGGGTACCTATAGAGCAACCAATCCCGATGGCTCTGTCGCTACCAATCCCCTGACAGGCGCAGCGTTGGAGGACAACGCACGCTTGAACCTGGTGACGCCGGAAACCGTCAACTTCTCCGTGACCCAGCAGATGAGCGATCGCTTGAAGCTGATGGCGGGTGTCTCTTGGGCTCGCTGGAGTCGCTTCAATGAAATCCATGTAACGAACGATGCGGGCGACACGATCACCCGGGAGACTCAGAATTATTCGAATGCCTGGGCTTACGGTGTCGGCGGTGAATACCAGCTAAACCCACAGTTGGTCCTGCGTGCCGGTGTCACTCTCGATTCCACGCCCACCAACGACCAGTACCGTAGTGCGCGGATTCCCTCGGACGATCGCCGCATCTTCTCCATCGGCGCCGGCTGGACGCCCATGGAAAACCTGACGCTGGATTTTGCCTACTCTTATCTGACCGAGCGTAGTACACAAGTGGATCAATCGCGTACGGACCATGCTGGAACGATAGCGGAAACGGAGTTGGCCTACTCTGCCGACTATAAGAACGAAGCCCATGGCTTCGGTGCACAGCTGACCTATCGCTTCTGAGCCAGTCGAACGCTTGAACTGAAACAAGCCTGAGTACAAGGCCCGGCAATTGCTGGGCCTTGTGCGTTTTGGCATCGCTAAGCCGCCTGAGCGAGAAAGGCGGCCCACGTGTCGGAGTTTGCCGACGACACGGCTGGCGAGGATGCGCCGTAGCGGCGAGTTCGCTACAATAATCGCCTTTCCGTGCTGCCTGTGCATGGGCCTTGGCCCGTGCCGTGGTGGCCGTTTTCCCAAGCGAATCAGGCGAGCGAGCCCATGCTGGAAACCAACCCCATTCACAACCTCATCAAGGACCTGTCCGAACGGACAGACGTCCTGAGGGGGTATCTTTGACTATGCCGAACGCAAGGATCGGCTAGAGGAAGTCTCCCGCGAGCTGGAGGACCCCAACGTCTGGAACGACCCCGACTACGCCCAGAAGCTCGGCCGCGAGCGTGCGTCGCTGGAGCTGGTGGTCGAGACCATCGACGAGCTCGACCAGGGCCTGGCGGACAGCCGCGACCTGCTCGAGCTGGCCGAGATGGAAGAGGACGAGGACACCGTTGCCGAGGTCCAGAAGGAACTCGACGGGCTTCAGGAGAGCCTGGCCAAGCTCGAATTCCGGCGTATGTTCTCCGGCGAGATGGATGCCAACAACGCCTACCTCGACATCCAAGCCGGCTCCGGCGGCACCGAGGCCCAGGACTGGGCCAATATGCTGCTGCGCATGTACCTGCGCTGGTGCGAGCACCACGGCTTCAAGGCCGAGATCGTCGAGGTGTCTGCGGGTGAAGTGGCGGGCATCAAGTCGGCGACCATTCACGTACAGGGCGATCACGCCTTCGGCTGGCTGCGCACCGAGACCGGCGTGCACCGCCTGGTGCGCAAGAGCCCGTTCGATTCCGGCGGCCGTCGCCATACCTCCTTTGCCTCCGTGTTCCTGTCGCCGGAGGTGGACGACAACTTCGAGGTCGAGATCAACCCGGCGGACCTGCGCACCGACACCTATCGCTCCAGCGGCGCGGGCGGCCAGCACGTCAACACTACCGATTCGGCGGTACGTATCACCCACGAGCCCACCGGCATCGTAGTGGCTTGCCAGAGCCAGCGCAGCCAGCACGCCAACCGCGACTTCGCCATGAAGCAGCTCAAGGCGAAGCTGTGGGAGCACGAGATGCAGAAGCGCAATGCCGCCAAGCAGGAGGCGGAGGATGCCAAGTCCGACATCGGCTGGGGCAGCCAGATCCGCTCCTACGTACTCGATGACCAACGGATCAAGGACCTGCGGACCGGCGTGCAGACCAGCAACTGCGACCGGGTGCTCGACGGCGACCTGGATGCCTTCATCGAAGCCAGCTTGAAACAAGGCTTGTAGCCTCGGGTTTCGAGCCACGGGTCGCGAGCGGTAGCCAGTCCGCTTGCGCCCGTGGCTCGGGGCTCCCCGCCCGTAGCGAATTCTTAACAGGTAACGACATGGCCAACCAGAGCTCCTCCCCGGATAGCCCCCAGATCGACGAGAACCGCCTGATTGCCGAGCGCCGGGCCAAGCTGGCGGCGCGGCGTGAGCGTGCCGCCGAGACCGGCGGCAGCGCCTTCCCCAACGACTTCCGCCGCGACAGCCTGGCGGCCGACCTGATCGACGAGCTGGGCGAAAAGGACAAGGCGGAGCTCGAAGCGTTGAATCGCCCGGCGGCGGTGGCCGGGCGCATCATGCGCAAGCGCGGCCCATTCCTGGTAATCCAGGACCCCAGCGGGGTCATCCAGCTTTACGTCGACAAGAAGGGGCTGCCGGAAGAGACGCTCGAAGACATCAAGGGCTGGGATATCGGCGACATCGTGGCCGGCCGCGGCCCGGTACACAAGTCGGGCAAGGGCGACCTCTACGTGATGATGGAAGAGGCCAAGCTGCTGACCAAGAGCCTGCGCCCGCTGCCGGACAAGTTCCACGGTCTGACCGACATGGAGGCGCGCTATCGCCAGCGCTATGTCGACCTGATCATGAACCCCGATTCGCGCCGTGTGTTCGAGACCCGCGCCGGCGTGATCAGCGCCATGCGCCGCTTCTTCGAGGAGCGTGGCTTCATGGAGGTGGAGACCCCCATGCTGCAGCCGATTCCCGGCGGTGCCACCGCGCGGCCCTTCGTCACGCACCACAACGCGCTCGACATCGACATGTACCTGCGCATCGCGCCGGAGCTCTACCTCAAGCGCCTGGTGGTGGGCGGCTTCGAGAAGGTCTTCGAGATCAATCGCAACTTCCGCAACGAGGGGCTTTCGACGCGCCATAACCCCGAGTTCACCATGGTCGAGTTCTACCAGGCCCACGCCAATCATCATGACCTGATGGATCTCACCGAGGAGATGCTGCGCACCATCGCGCTCAAGGTGCTGGGTACTACCACGGTGGTCAACACCGTGCGCAATGCCGAAGGCGAGATCCTCGAGACCTACGAGTACGATTTCGGCAAGCCGCTCAAGCGTATCAGCGTGTTCGACTCGATTCTCGAGTACAACCCGGACATCCACGCCGACGCCCTGGCCGACGAGGCGGCGGCTCGCCAGATCGCCGAGCGCCTGGACATCGACGTCAAGGATGGCTGGGGCCTGGGCAAGATCCAGATCGAGATCTTCGAGAAGACCGTCGAGCACCGCCTCAAGGACCCGACCTTCATCACCGACTATCCCACTGAGGTGAGCCCGCTGGCGCGGCGCAACGACCGCGACCCGTTCGTCACCGAGCGCTTCGAGTTCTTCGTAGGCGGGCGCGAAATCGCCAATGGCTTCTCCGAGCTCAACGACGCCGAGGATCAGGCTGAGCGCTTCCGCGCCCAGGCGGCGGAGAAGGAGGCCGGCGACCTCGAGGCGATGTATTACGACGCCGACTACGTGCGCGCACTGGAGTACGGCCTGCCGCCCACTGCCGGTGAGGGAATCGGCATCGACCGCCTGGTGATGCTGTTCACCGACAGCGCCTCGATCCGGGATGTGCTGCTGTTCCCGGCCATGCGCCCAGAGGTGGACTGAAGGGGCTGCGCTTCGGCCCGGCAAGCCGCTGAAGCGACGGGGCATGCCTTCGAGGAGGCGCACCGAGCCCATCCCTGGGAGCTACCGGCGCCATCCATGGCGCCGGACCTCCTCTCTGGCATTCCCCCGTCGCGTTACCTCTTCTGACGGATCAAGCCCGGGCCTCTCGGTGTCGACCCGGCGGAAGTATTGGTAAGCGGCGGCGCTAGCGCCCATAATGATCACCGTTTCGACGTCGAGGAGACCGCGATGAAACTGCTCAACCGCTCCGCCCTGAGCGTCAGGCCGACCCGGCATTTCGTGGACTGGATCAACGCGCTGGAACCCACCATGGGGGAGGACGACCTCACCCTGGCCGACGTCGAACGCGAAAGCACCGTCTACCTCATCCCCGAGATGGACACCCCCGAGGCGCTGGAAGCTTTCGTGCGCGAGCGCTATCTCGAGATTCTCGAGACCGAGTTGCGCGCCTGGGAAGAGGACGAGCGCCAGTGGCCCGAGGCCGTGGACTGGGCGCTGTTCCAGCGTTTCCTGCAGGTCGAGCACAGTTACCTGGCGATCGATCTGGATGACGAGACGGCGCTGGAGATCTCCGAGGTCGACGACTCGCTGCTATTGGAAACCGATCAAGACTGATTCGCTTCCCTCGTTGATTTTCGGGAACCGGCTGCGGCCGGTTTTCTCGTTACGTACCCTGCAGTGATGGAAACAGGATGAGCCGACTCTTCTCCACCCGGCCCGGCGATGACGGCCTGCCGGGTCCCGAGCGTCGCCTGGCGGTACTGGCGCTGATCCTCGGTACCCTGATGGCCGTGGTGGACGTCACCATGATCAACATCGCGCTGCCCTCCATCGCGCGCGATCTCGAGGTCTCTGCCGCCAGGACGGTCTGGGTCACCAACCTCTTCCAGATCGTCTGTGCCGCCTTTCTGTTGGTATGCGCCTCCTTCAGCGAGATGATCAGCCGTCGGCGACTCTACGTGACAGGGCTCGGGCTTTTCGTGCTGGCATCGCTGGGCGCGGCGCTGTCCCGCAGCCTGGAATGGCTATTGGTATTCCGCGCCCTGCAAGGACTGGGCGCGGCGGCCACCCTCTCCATCGGTCCTTCGCTCTACCGCTCGATCTTCCCCACACGGCTGCTGGGCAGCGCGTTGGGGCTCTCCGCCATGGTGGTGGCGGGTGGTTACGCCGCCGGCCCGGCGCTGGGAGGCGTGGTGCTGTCATTGGTCAGTTGGCCCTGGCTGTTCGCCCTGCATCTGCCCCTGGGGATCGTTTCGCTGTGGCTGGCGTGGCGCGCGCTCCCTCGCGAGAGGGGGCGGCGCGGCGGCTTCGACGGTCGCGGTGCCTTGGGCTCGGTAGTCATGCTGGGGAGTTTTTTCCTGGCTATGGATACCCTGGGGCACGGCGCGCCGCTGTGGCAGGCGCTGGCCTGGCTGGCGCTCAGCGTGATCACTGGCTGGCTGTTCCTGCGCCGCCAGCGGCGGGCCAGCCATCCGCTACTGCCGCCGAGGCTGTTTCAGGTGCCGCGCTTCCGCCTGGCGGTCTCCGCCTCTGGGCTCGCCTTCGTCGGCCAAGGGCTCGCCTTCGTCGCGCTGTCGTTCCTCTACCAGCAGGAGATGGGCTTCTCGCCGTTGCACACTGCCTGGCTGTTCACGCCTTGGCCGCTCGCCATCATGCTGGTCGGCCCGATTGCCGGTCGCCTGGCCGACCGCGTGAACCCCAGCGTCATGGCGAGCCTGGGGCTGGTGCTGCTGATGCTGGGGCTCGCTTCGCTGGCCCTGCTGCCGCAGGATGCCGGCATGCTGGACAGCCTGTGGCGTACGGCCTTGTGCGGCATCGGCTTCGGGCTGTTCCAACCCCCCAACAACCGAGAGATGATGACCAGCGCCCCGCGGGAGCTGACCACCAGCGCCTCGGGCGTGCTCAGCACCACGCGCACCGTGGGGCAGTCGCTCGGCGTGGCGCTGGTCGGCGCCTTCCTGGCGGCCAGCGCGCCAGTTCAGGCCACACTGTGGGCTGGCTGCCTGGCCTGCCTGCTGGCACTGGCAGCCAGCCTGGCGCGGGTGTCGCTGGCCGGGGCTGCCCGGACGGGCGATGGCGAAGAGGCGCCCCGGGTGCAGTCGTCGAGCAAGCGAGTACAATGAACCTCACATCCATGATCGAGGAGCCCGAATGAGCATTCAGGCCGTCATCGAAGAGAAGTTGCAGGCCCTCGAACCCACCTTTGTCGCGGTGGAGAACGAGAGCCATCGACATGCCGTGCCCGCGAACTCCGAAACTCATTTCAAGGTCACGGTGGTGTCCGAACATTTTCTGGGACTGATGCCGGTGAAGCGTCATCAGCGCCTCTATGCGCTGCTCGCCGACGAGCTGGCGGGGCCGGTGCATGCCCTGGCCCTGCACCTCTATACACCGCAGGAGTGGGCCGCCCGCGGCGAGGCTCGGCCCGATTCCCCCAATTGTCGTGGCGCCGGCGCGTGACCACCGAGCCGCAGCGTCTTCAGTACCTGGAGGCGATGGGACTGACCGCCTGGGTCGCTCGCTTCCAACTGCCCCATGCGCGGCCGACGGAGGCCTGCGAGTGGGAGTTGCCCGAGCGGCCTGTCGCTCCACCTCCTGCCGAGCGCCTGCATGCCCTGCTGGACGAAGCCGGCAGCGTGGCACGCCAGGCGCCTCCGGCAGAATCGGCGGCGGAGCCACCGCGGGCGACGTCACCCGGACGCGCCCGCCAGCTGCTGGGTATCACGCCCTCCCACGAAGAGGCCCAGCAGCCGGTAGGCGAGGAAGCGACACCCACGGAAACGAGACCGGTTCGAGAGCCGCTGCGTTTCGTTCTGCAGGTGGGATGCCTGGGTGGGCGCTGGCTGGTAATCGTGCCGCAGGAGACCGCGCCGGACGCCATTCAGAGTCTACTGCTGGACAATCTGCTCAAGGCAGCAGCGATCGACATCGAACAGCCGCCGGCATTCGAGGCGTATCGCTGGCCGCCGATGGAAAATCTACCTGCCGAGGCACCGCTGGAAGAGGCGCGTGAAGGACTCCAGGCTTTCGTCGAGGGCACGCGCAGGCGCGGCTGGTCGCCGGAAAGAGTGTTGGTCTTCGGCCGGGACGACACCTTGGATCGTCTGCTCGACATGCGCGAGGGGCGGGCCGAGCTGCTTGGGTTGCCCGGTTGGCAGGGCCCCGCCCTGGCTGAACTGGTGCAGAGCGCCGCGGCCAAGCGCGCGCTGTGGCCCACCCTGCTGGAATGGCGGCGGGCCTGGTCGCAGCAAGAGAGCAAGGTCGATGGCTGAGGTCGATATACGTCGGCTGGAGGCCGCCGATCTGGAGCGCCTGGCGGCGCTGGAAGGCAACCAACCGCGACCTTGGACGCGCAGCCAGCTCGAGGCCATGTTGAATGACACCGACTGCTGCGTACTGGGAGCCGAGGTGGCGGAGGGGCTCGCAGGCCATGCCGTGGTCGTCAGGCTGCCTTTCGAGGCCGAACTGCAGGCCATGCTGGTAACACCCGCCATGCGACGGCGCGGCCTGGCTGCAGCGCTGCTTGAAGCGGTGATCGAGCAGAGTCGAAGCTGGGGCAGCGAGCGGCTACTGCTCGAGGTCAGGGCGGGCAACGAGGCCGCCATCCAGCTCTACCGCCGCGCAGGCTTCAGCGAAGACGGGCGGCGGCGCGACTATTACCCGCCGCTTTATGAGGTAGCCGACGCGAGCAGGGAGGATGCCATTCTGATGTCGCGTCTGCCTTGAGGCAGGGCGGAAGGGCTCAGCCTCTCTCGGTTTCCACCTCATCGAACTTGCCCAGCAGCGCGGTCAGGCGGCGCTCCCACTCCTCGCGCTCCTGCTTTAGCCGGCTGTTCTCCTCGCGCAGTTCCTCGGCCTCCATCTTCAGCAGCTCCAGGGCCTCGACGGCACTGGCCACTTTCTGTTCGAGCCGGTTGAAGAGTTCGGTGCTCATCGTGTTCTCCTGAAATGACATCCTGCCGGGGCGGGCCCCTGCCCGCGCTGAAATCCGTTGCGCAGCGTAACGCCGAGGGCCGCGGCTGGGCAAGCGTAGCCGAACGGCGACGCCCTGGGCTCAGTGGCCAGATGCCGCCAAGCGGCGGTAGAGCCGACCGGTGCTGTCGCCGGCGCGTACTTCGCGATGCAGCGACCAGGTGGCGGGAACTCGCACCTCGAGTGCCGTTTCGGTCTCCAGGTAGATCCAGGCATCCGGCGTCAGCCAGCCCTGCTCGAGCCGTTCGCAGCAGGGCTCGGCCAGGCCTTGGCGAAATGGTGGGTCGAGGAAGACCAGTGAAAAGGGGGGGATGTCGGCAGGGCCTGCGGCGAGGAGGACTAGGGCATCGCCGGCATGCACCCGGCCCCGCTCATCGGCGCCCAGGGTTTCCAGGTTGGCTGCAAGGCTGTGGGCGACTCGGACATCGCGCTCGACGAACAGCGCCTCGGCCGCTCCGCGAGAGAGCGCCTCCAGGCCCAGGGCGCCGGTGCCGGCGAACAGGTCTAGCACCCGCGCGCCCGGCGTGGTTGCGGCCAGCCAGTTGAACAGCGTTTCGCGAACCCGGTCGGGTGTGGGGCGCAGGCCGGGGCTGTCGAGTACCGGTAACAGCCGGCGGCGGAACTCGCCGCCAATGATGCGCAGGCGGCCGCTGCCTTGGGGCGAGCGAGCGCCGGAGCGCGAACGAGAGGGGGGGCGGCGACGTGTCATGCGGTCGAATTGTACCTGTCGGCTTGTCCACAGTCATGATGCGCGGTGTTAGGATGTAGCGATCATTCACCCGTGAGGCTGAATCCCCCCATGTTCGGTTTTTTCAAGCGCAAGAAACAGGAAGAGCAGCAAGAGCAATCGACTCGGCCCGAAGAAGAGGAGGGCTTGAGCGAGAAGTCGCCTGAAGAGGATGCGCCCGCGGAAGAGACTGCGGTCGACCCCGTCCGCCAGGAAGCGGCGCCCGCCGAGCCTGATGTCGTCGACGCGCCGCGACCCGAGGAGCGCGCCATGGCCGGCCCCGCGGCGGATGAGGCGCTTGAGCGGACCGAGGCGGTCGATGAGGTCGGAAAGGAGGAAGAGAACGCGGTGCTGCGCCAGGAGGCGCTGGTGCCCGAGTCGGAGGTCGAACCGGAGCCTGAACCGCCTGCACCCGAGCCTGAGCCCGCCCGTACCCCGCTGCAGGAGAAGCCTGGCGCCGAGAAGAGGGGCTGGTTCGCCCGCATTCGCTCGGGGCTGGGAAAGACCCGCGCCAACCTCACCGAAGGCGTCGCCGGGCTGTTCCTGGGCAAGAAGCAGATCGACGATGAGCTGATCGAGGATCTCGAGACCCAACTGCTGATGGCTGACGTGGGCATCGAGGCGACCACCGAGATCATCGACCGCCTGACCGAGCGCGTCTCACGCAAGGAGCTCAAGGATCCCCAGGCCCTCTATCGAGCGCTGCAGGATGAGCTTGCCGTGATGCTCGACGCCGTGGCCAAGCCGTTGGCACTGCCGGCCAAGGGCGATGGCCCCTTCGTGATCCTGATGGTGGGGGTCAATGGGGTGGGCAAGACCACCACCATCGGTAAGCTGGCTCAGCGCTTCCAGCGCGAAGGGCGTAGCGTGATGCTGGCCGCCGGCGACACCTTCCGCGCCGCCGCGGTGGAGCAGCTCAAGATATGGGGCGAACGCAACAGCGTGCCAGTCATCGCACAGCACACCGGTGCCGATAGCGCATCGGTGATCTACGACGCGGTGGCCGCGGCCAAGGCACGCAAGGTCGACGTGCTGATTGCCGATACTGCCGGGCGCCTGCACAACAAGGGGCACCTGATGGAAGAGCTCAAGAAGGTGCACCGGGTGATGGGCAAACTCGACGACAGCGCGCCCCACGAGGTGATGCTGGTGCTCGACGCCGGCACCGGCCAGAACGCGCTGTCCCAGGCCAGCACCTTCAACGAGGCGGTACCGGTCACCGGCATTACCCTGACCAAGCTCGACGGTACCGCCAAGGGCGGCATCATCTTCGCCCTGGCCAAGCAGCTCGGCACGCCGATCCGCTTCATCGGCGTGGGCGAAGGGCTCGACGACCTGCGCCCCTTCGAGGCTCGCGATTTCGTCGATGCGCTCTTCGACCAGGGCGACGAGGGAGCCGCCGCCGCGCCATGATCCTCTTCGAGCATGTGGGGAAGCGCTATGGCGGGCGTTTCGATGCGCTGGCCAATATCGACTTTCGCGTACGGCGTGGCGAAATGGTCTTCCTCACGGGCCACTCCGGCGCCGGCAAGAGTTCCTTGCTGCGCCTGGTCATGCTGCTGGAGCGGCCGACACGGGGGCGCATACTGGTGGCGGGGCACGACATCGGGCGCCTGCACCCCAGCCAGGTGCCGTTCTACCGTCGCCAGATCGGCGTGGTGTTCCAGGATCACCAACTGCTGTTCGACCGTTCCATCTTCCATAACGTGGCACTACCGCTGGAGATTCGTGGATTCGATCCGCGCGAGGCCGGCCGCCGGGTGCGCGCGGCGCTGGACAAGGTGGGCCTGCTGCATCGGGAGAAGGCGCTGCCCATCGAGCTCTCCGGCGGTGAGCAGCAGCGCGTGGGCATCGCCCGGGCGGTGGTCAACAAGCCCTCGCTGCTGCTGGCCGACGAGCCCACCGGTAACCTCGATCCGCAGCTCTCCGCCGACATCATGGCGCTTTTCGAGGACTTCAACCGCATCGGTACCACGGTGATGATCGCCAGTCACGACCTGGCGCTGATCGCTCGCCTGCGCCACCGTGTGCTGCGTCTGCGCGAGGGGCGCCTGGTCGCTGACGAGGAGGCGGCATGAGCCGGCAGCCTCCTGCCCCGCCGCGTGGCGCACGCACCCAGCGCACCCGCTCCTCGAGCCGTTTTCGTGGCTGGCTGCGTCACCATCGCGCCATGTGCCTCGACAGCGCCCGCCGTCTGCTGCGCGCCCCCATTGGCAGCCTGCTCACCATGCTTGCCATCGCCATCGCCCTGGTGCTGCCGGCGGCGCTGTGGCTGGCGCTGGACAGCGCGCGCCTGCTCGATGCCGAACTCGACGAGAGTGCCACGCTCACCGTTTATCTGTCCCACGGTGTCGACGAGGCCCAGGCCGGGCGAATCGACGAGGCGGTGGCGGCACATGAGGGTGTGGCGCGCACCCGGCTGATCAGTGCCGCCGAGGGTATGGCGGAATTCCAGCAGGCGCTGGGCCTGGCCGATGCACTGGGGCGGCTCGAAGACAATCCGCTGCCGGCGAGTATCGTAGTGGTGCCCCTGGATCCGTCACCTGAGGCGGTTCGACGGCTGGCCGATTCGCTGGAGGAAGTGTCCGGTATCGATGAGGCCCGCCTCGACCTGGCCTGGCTCGAACGCCTGCGCCACCTGGCCGAGCTGGGCAGCCGCCTGGCCCTGGCGCTGGGGATACTGTTCGGCCTGGGTGTGCTGCTGATCGTGGGCAACACCATACGCCTGGCGGTGGAGAGCCGCCGCCAGGAGATCGAAGTGGTGATGTTGATCGGGGCCACCCACGCCTTCGTGCGCCGCCCTTTTCTCTACAGCGGCGCCTGGTACGGCCTCGGTGGCGGCCTGCTCGCTTGGGGGTTGCTGGGGCTCGGCAACCAGTGGCTGACGGTACCGGTCAGCGCTCTCGCCGCCAGCTACGGCGCCTCCTTCACGCTGCCCCAGCTAGGCCCCGAGGGCTCGGCAACGCTGCTGTTGTGCAGTACACTATTGGGCTGGCTGGGAGCTTGGATCGCCGTAAGCCGTCACCTCGCGGAGGTTCGGCCGCGATAAGAAGCCGCGCTGCGACGCCCTGTCGCCGTTGTTGCGCTAGCGACCGCGATCGGCATCTGCCACGCTGTCGACAGCAGGAAGGGAACGTTATCGATTATCGCCCGTCTAAGCAGGCGGTTGAAAAGTATATTAGGTTTTCAAGGAGACAACCTGCAATGAGCACCAGTCTTCTGCCGGTGGGCCAGCTCTCGCCGGGGCATGACCTCAACGGGTACATCCAGGCGGTCAATGGCATTCCCATGCTTACCGCCGAGGAAGAGCGCGAACTCGCCTTTCGCCTTCACGACGAGGGCGATCTGGAGGCGGCGCGTCGTTTGGTGCTGTCGCATCTGCGCTTCGTCGTCCATATCGCGCGCAGCTATTCCGGCTACGGTCTGCCCCAGGCAGACCTGATCCAGGAAGGCAATGTGGGCCTGATGAAGGCCGTCAAGCGCTTCGACCCCAACCAGGGGGTGCGCCTGGTCTCCTTCGCCGTGCATTGGATCAAGGCAGAGATCCACGAGTTCGTGCTGCGCAACTGGCGCATCGTCAAGATTGCCACCACCAAGGCCCAGCGCAAGCTGTTCTTCAACCTGCGCAGCGCCAAGAAGCGCCTGGCCTGGCTCAACAATGCCGAAGTCGACGCCATCGCCCGCGACCTTGACGTCAAACCGGAAGTGGTGCGCGAGATGGAAGGCCGCCTGGCGGCTCACGATGCCGGCTTCGACGCTTCCCCGAGCGAGGACGAGGACTCCGCCTACCAGGCGCCGGTCCACTACCTGGACGATGACGGCTCCGATCCTGCCGTTCAGCTCGAGGATAGCGACTGGGAGGATGACGCCAGCCGCCGCTTGAAGATGGCCCTCGAGGCGCTGGACGAGCGCTCCCGCGACATACTCCAGCGTCGCTGGTTGGCCGACGACAAGGCCACGTTGCACGACCTGGCCGATGTCTATGGCGTCTCCGCCGAGCGTATCCGACAGCTCGAGAAGAACGCCATGAAGAAGATTCGCCATCAGTTGGGCGATACGCTGGCCGCGTGACCGGTGAGCCGCCCACAACGAGAAAGCCCCGGCCTTGGCCGGGGCTTTCTCGTTGTGGGCGCGCCTCAGGCGGTCTGCGTGACTGGCTGGCGCATCAGCTGCGACGAGAGCAACGCCCACTGCTCGTCCCAATGCTCGGTGGGGCGGCGCTGGAAGTCGCTGCGCACGTACTGCGAGATGCGCCCCTCGGCCACGGCGACCAGCAGGTTGGCGGTAGCCGAGACCGTCAGCACGGGGCGTAGGCGTTCACGCAGCTCCGCTTCGCGCAGGACCTGCTTGAGCTGGGTTTCCAGGCGCTCGAAGAGCTGATGAATGCGCAGCCTGAGCCGGGCAGTCTCGCCGGTCAGCACGTCGCCTTCGAGAAGGCGCGACAGCCCGGGGTTCTTCTCGGCGAAGGCCAGCAGCAGGGTGAGGATCTGGCCGCAGCGCGACACGGCGTCGGGAAAGTCCTCGAGTATGCGGCTGATACGCTCGAAAAGCGTCTCCTCGATGAATTCGATGAGGCCCTCGAACATGCGGGCCTTGCTCGGGAAATGGCGGTATAGCGCGGCTTCGGAGACGCCCACCTGGCGCGCCAGCGCCGCAATGGTGATGCGCTTGCCGCTATCCTCCTCCAGCATCAGGGCGAGCGACTGCAGGATCTGCTCGCGCCGGCTGGTTGGTTGCGTTGCCTGCGTCATGTCGATGTTTGTCTTCTGGTTATTGGAATGGCCCGGGGCGGCTGGCCTCAGGCGCTGTCGTTCCCTTGCCGTTCGGCATCGGTGATCAGGGTGCCGACGCCCGCATTGGTGAAGATCTCCAGCAGTGTGGCGTGAGGCACGCGGCCGTCGATGATATGCGCACTTCTCACGCCGCCCTTCACGGCGTCCAGTGCGCAGCGGATCTTGGGCAGCATACCACCATGGATGGTGCCGTCGGCGATCAAGGCATCCACTTGGGCGGTAGTGAGGCCGGTGAGCACCTCGCCCTCGGCATTCATCAGCCCGGCCACGTTGGTCAGCAGCATCAGTTTCTCCGCGCCCAGCGCCTCGGCTATCTTGCCCGCCACCAGGTCGGCGTTGATGTTGTAGCTGTTGCCCTGGGCATCGACCCCGATGGGGGCGATCACCGGAATGAAGTCGCGTTCGGCGAGCATCTCGATCAGGTCGGTGGAGATGTGCTCGACCTCGCCTACGTGGCCAATGTCGATGATCTCGGGGGCGGTCATCTCGGGCGTCTTGTGCTCCACCTTGAGTTTCCGCGCGCGGATCTGCGCGCCGTCCTTGCCGGTGAGGCCGATCGCCTTGCCGCCGCACTGGTTGATCAGGTTGACGATGCCCTTGTTGACCAGCCCGCCGAGCACCATCTCCACCACGTCCATGGTCTGCGAGTCGGTGACCCGCATGCCGTTGACGAAGCGCGACTCGATCTTCAACTTGCCCAGCAGGTCGCCGATCTGCGGCCCGCCGCCGTGCACCACCACCGGATTGATGCCCACCTCCTTCATCAACACCATGTTGCGGGCGAAGGAGTCGATCAGGGTGTCCTCGGTCATGGCGTTGCCGCCGTACTTGACGACGACAGTCTTGCCGGAGAAGCGCTGGATGTAGGGAAGTGCCTCGGAGAGCACTTCCACTACCAGTCGCGGGTCACGAGTCGTTTCGGTCATGGTCCTTCCTTAAAGGAGTCGAAAACGCCGCCGTCAGCTCGGCAGCGTCAGCGCCGGGTCGACCTGTTGCAGGGCGGCGGCGAAACGATTGCGGATGCGCTCGAGGGCCGCATCGCTCTTGCCCTCGAAGCGCAGCACCAGCACCGGCGTGGTGTTGGAGGCACGGCACAGGCCCCAGCCGTCGGGGTAGTCGACGCGGATGCCGTCGAGGGTGGTCTTGACGCCATCGTCACCGAAGTCGCCCTCGCGGGCCAGCTTCTCCACCAGGTCGAACTTGTTCTCGTCGGTCACGTGGACGTTGATCTCGGGCGTGCCGATGTCCTGCGGGTAGCGGGCGAAGAAGGTGTCGGCGTCCTCATCCTGCTTGGACAGGATCTCGAGCAGCCGGGCGGCACCGTAGAGGCCATCATCGAAGCCGTACCAGCGTTCCTGGAAGAAGATATGGCCGCTCATCTCACCGGCGAGCAGAGCCCCGGTCTCCTTCATGCGTGCCTTGATCAGCGAGTGGCCGGTGCGCCACATCTCCGGCGTGCCGCCGGCCCGCTCGACGACACCTGCCAGGTTGCCGGTGCACTTGACGTCGAAGATCACCCGGGCACCTGGGTTGCGCGACAGCATGTCCTCGGCGAAGGCCATCATCAGGTGGTCGGGGTAGATCAGCTTGCCGCTCGGCGTGACCACGCCCAGGCGATCACCGTCGCCATCGAAGGCCAGGCCGATGTCGGCGCCGGTCTCCTTCACCGTGCGGATCAAGTCCTGCAGGTTTTCGAGCTTGCCGGGGTCAGGGTGATGGTTGGGAAAGTTGCCGTCGATTTCGGCGAACAGCGGCACGGTCTCGGCGCCGAGCTGCTCGATCAGCTTCGGCCCCAGCTCCCCGGCCACGCCGTTGCCGCAGTCGACCACCGCCTTGAGCCGGCGCTCGAGCTTGACGTCGCCGACGATGCGCTCGAGGTAGGCGGCGCGCAGGTCGTCCTGGCGCACACTGCCCTGGCCTTCGGCCAGGTCGCCGGTCTCGATGCGCCGGTAGAGCGCGGTGATCGCCTCGCCGGAGAGGGTCTCTCCGCCCAGCACGATCTTGAAGCCGTTGTAGTCCGGCGGGTTGTGGCTACCGGTTACCATCACGCCCGAGGCGGTGCCTTCGAGCACGTGGGTGGCGAAGTAGAGCACCGGGGTGGGCACCATGCCGATATCGACCACGTCGCGCCCGGCTGCGGTCAGGCCGCGCATCAGCGCTTCGCTGAGCCGGGGGCCGGAGAGGCGGCCGTCGCGGGCGACCACCACGGTGGATTCATTGCGGGCAGCGGCTTCCGAGCCGATCGCCCGGCCGATCATCTCGACGGTTGCCTCGGTCAGGGTATCGTCGACGATGCCGCGGATGTCGTAGGCGCGGAAGATGGAGGCCGGTACGCTGCTGTTCGTGACTTGGCTCATAGCGGTTCCTTGTCAGACAGGTGTGGGTTCATGTGCCAGGTTGCGAAAACGCTGCCAGGCGGTTCCTTCCCTGGAACGGCAGGCAGCGGTGCGTCAAGCGTCAGTGGCGGCCCGAGCTGCCGAAGCCGCCTTCGCCGCGGAGGCTGGCCTCGAAGCTGTCGACGACCTCGAGCTCGGCCTGGACCACCGGTACCAGCACATACTGAGCCAGGCGCTCGAACGGCTCCAGTACGAAGGCAGTGTTGCCGCGATTCCAGGTCGAAATCATCAACTCGCCCTGATAGTCGGAGTCGATCAGCCCTACCAGGTTGCCGAGCACGATGCCGTGCTTGTGGCCGAGACCCGAGCGCGGCAGGATCAGGCCGGCAAGGCCCGGGTCGCCGATATGAATGGCAAGCCCGGTGCGGATCAGCTCGCACTGGCCAGGCTCGAGGGTCAGTGGTTCGTCGAGCAGGGCCCGCAGATCCATCCCGGCCGAGCCCAGTGTGGCATAGCGGGGCATGTAGTCGTGCAACCGCTCGTCGAGGAGCTTGACTTCCAGTCGCGGTCTGGCAGTGGGCCTGGCTTGTGGGGTATCGGGCATGATCGTTCCGTCGGTTTCGCTAATGGTCTGGGTCAAGGGCCGGGGCTTGGGCCGGCGTTCAGTGCACGGGGTGCGAAGCCACGCAGCCGAGGGCGCGCTCGATCACTGCCCTGGCGAGCTGGGTCTTGGGCTGTGGCGGCAGGCTCGCGCCACTCTCACCGTCGCCTTCTCGCCACAGCAGCAGGGCGGCATTGTCGTCGGCGCCGAAGCCGAGCCCCGCAGCGGAAACGTCGTTGGCGACGATCATGTCCAGCCGCTTGCGTTCGAGCTTGTCGCGGGCGTAGGCCTCCAGGTCGCGGGTTTCCGCGGCGAAGCCTACCACCAGGGGACGCCCGCCTGCCGCATCGCGCTGCTTGGCGACATCGGCAATGATATCGGGGTTCTTGACCAGGCTCAGGGTCAGTCCATCCTCGTCTTCGCGCTTCTTGATCTTGTGCTCCGATGCCGCCTCGGCGCGGTAGTCGGCCACGGCGGCGCAGCCGATGAAGATATCGCACTCGCTTGCCAGGCGGCGGCTCGCCTCGTGCATCTGCAGTGCCGTCTCCACATCGATGCGTGCTACACCCTCGGGCGTGGGCAGGCTGACGGGGCCGCTGATCAGGGTGACTTGAGCGCCGAGCTCGGCGGCGGCGGCGGCCAGGGCAAAGCCCATCTTTCCCGAACTGTGGTTGGAAAGGTAGCGCACCGGGTCGAGGGGCTCGCGCGTGGGGCCGGCAGTGATCACGATATGCAGGCCCTGGGCCGGGGTTTTCTCGCCTGGTGCGACTTGGTCGTGTGCTGTCTCGCTGGCCGGCTGGATGAGTTCGGCCACGATCGCTTCGGGCTCGAGCATACGACCCGGCCCAACGTCGCCGCAGGCCTGGTCGCCGCTGGCCGGCCCCAGCAATCGCCAGCCGTCCTGTTCGAGGCGGGCGGCGTTGCGCTGGGTGGCAGCATGGCGCCACATGGCCTGGTTCATCGCCGGTGCCATGACCCTCTCGGCTTCGCTGGCCAGGCACAGGGTGGTGAGCAGGTCGTCGGCCATGCCCTGGGCCAGGCGCGCCATCAGGTCGGCGGTGCCGGGGGCGATCAGGATCGTCTCGGCCCAGCGCGCCAGCTCGATATGCCCCATGCCGGCCTCGGCTTCCGGGTCCAGCAGCGAGGTACGTACCGCCTCGCCGGTGAGTGCCTGCAGCGTCAGCGGGGTGATGAAGGCCTGGGCGCCCTCGGTCATGACCACGCGTACCTCGCAGCCCGCCTGCTTGAGCAGCCGGGCGAGCTGGGCGCTCTTGTAGGCGGCGATACCGGCGCTGATGCCGAGCAGGATGCGCCGGCCAGCGAGCCGATTGACGGACTGCATTGTCATGGGAGTTTCCTGAACTAAAACCCGACCTCTTACCTTACCATTGCCGTTGAAGTTGCGCAGCCACGGCCCTTCGTGCGCGTCGGTTACAATGCATGACTTCTACCAACCGATGGAAAGCGTAGCAAGGAGACAGGGGATGTCGATTCGCGACTGGCCCGAGGGCGAGCGCCCGCGGGAGAAACTGCTGGCGCTGGGTGCCGAGGCACTGTCCGATGCCGAGCTGCTGGCGATTTTCCTGCGAGTGGGGGTGGCGGGCCGCTCGGCAGTGGATCTGGCCCGCGACCTGCTCACGGCGTTCGGCGGGTTGCGCCAGTTGCTGGAGGCCGATCAGGTGCGTTTCTGTGCCGAGCGGGGCCTGGGCACGGCCAAGTTCGTCCAGCTCCAGGCGACCCTCGAGCTCTCCAAGCGCCACCTGGCCGCCCAGCTCGCCCGTGGCGATGCACTGACCTCACCGACCCTGGTGCGGGCCTACCTGGCCACCCAGTTGCGCCATCTGGGCCATGAGGTATTCGCTGCGCTGTTCCTCGATACCCAGCATCGCGTGATCCGCTTCGAGTCGCTGTTCCGCGGCACACTGGACAGCGCCTCGGTCTATCCGCGCGAGGTGGCACGCCGGGCGCTGGAGTTGGGGGCCGGCGCGATCATCTTCGCTCACAACCATCCTTCGGGGGTGGCCGAACCCTCCGATGCCGACCGGCGCATCACCGATCGCCTGCGCGAGGCGCTGGGTCTGTTCGAGATCCGCGTGCTGGATCACTTTGTCGTTGGGGACGGAGATGTCGTGTCATTTGCGGAGAGAGGGTGGCTTTAGGGGGCGAGGGGTGTAGAATACGCGGCTACTTGTTGCCTGTAGGGATGCACTCTGCTATAAAGTGCAGCCTTTGAATTCCCTTGGGTCAAATGAGAACGGGGTCGTTCCCGGTTTGCCCGACAGGTTTTGAACACTCAGGTTTGACCACCTGGCCAAGCGGTTGGAGGCTCCCATGTCCAAAGTATGTCAGGTTACCGGCAAGCGTCCGGTAACTGGTAACAACGTATCACACTCCCAGCGCAAGACCCGCCGTCGTTTCTTGCCGAACCTGCACACCCATCGTTTCTGGGTGGAGTCGGAGAATCGCTTCGTCAAGCTGCGCATCTCTTCCAAGGGGATGCGCATCATCGACAAGAAGGGCATCGACGCGGTGCTCAGCGACATCCGCAAGCGCGGCGAAGCCGTCTAAGCGACCACTCAGGGAGTAAGCAGCCATGCGTGACAAGATCAAGCTGGTGTCCAGTGCCGGTACCGGCCACTACTACACCACCGACAAGAACAAGCGGAACACCCCGGACAAGCTCGAATTCAAGAAATTCGATCCGGTAGTCCGCAAGCACGTGATGTACAAGGAAGCCAAGATCAAGTAAATCTTGGTCGTCTTCCGCAGGTGTTCAAACCTGTCCTCCTGAACCCGGCGCCCTCGCCGGGTTCAGGCGTTAGTGAACACGGCGCAAATTGCTGTACAGGCGAATCGCTGCGTTACGCGCTGCTCGAAATCCTCACCTATACCCCATAGGCTCCGGTTTCTGCGCTGCGGGCGCCTTGCGCTTCATCCCGTTCGCTAATTTGCGCAGCGTTCCCAACAGCATTTTATCGTCGAGCCGCAGTGCGGCTGCCGAGCGAGCGACAACATGCCCGAGCTGCCCGAAGTCGAGACCACCCGCCGCGGTATCGCCCCCCACGTGCAGGGGCGCGAGATCGTCGAGGCGATCGTACGCCAGCCGCGTCTGCGCGTGGCGGTGCCCGACGATTTGATCGACCGCCTGGTGGGGGCGCGCATCGGCATCCTGGCGCGGCGCGCCAAGTACCTGCTGCTGCCGGTCGAGGGAGGGGGTGAGAGAGAGGGCGCTGGCAGCCTGATCTGGCACCTGGGCATGTCGGGCAGCCTGCGCATCGCCCGGCTGGGCGAATTGCCCAGGAAACACGATCACATCGACCTGGTGTTCGATGACGGTGCCATCCTTCGCTACCACGATCCGCGCCGCTTCGGCTTCGTCGACTGGCTCGCCGGCACGCCCGAATCCGACCCGCGGTTGGCCAACCTGGGGCCCGAGCCGCTGTCCGATGCCTTCGATGGCGAGCGCCTCTTCCTGCTCTCGCGCGGACGACGTATGGCCGTCAAACCGTTCCTGATGGACAACGCGGTGGTGGTGGGCGTCGGCAACATCTATGCCAGCGAGGCACTGTTCCTGGCCGGTATCGACCCACGTCGGGCGGCGGGTCGCATCTCCCGCGAGCGCTACGAGCGCTTGGCCGCCGCCATTCGCGAAGTGTTGGCGGCGGCCATCGCCCAGGGCGGCACCACGCTACGAGATTTCGTCAGTGGCACCGGCGAGCCAGGATACTTCAAGCAGCGACTCAATGTGTACGGCCGCCATGGCCAGGGCTGCCGACGCTGCAACGGCGAGCTGCGGCTGGTGACGCTGGGGCAGCGGGCCAGTGTCTTTTGTCCCGCCTGCCAGCGCTGATTTTCCCATTCAAGAGACGAACCATGACCCAGACCCTGCGCCTCAAGAAGAACGCCGACCGTCGCCTCAAGGCCGGCCACCTATGGCTCTACTCCAACGAGGTCGACATCGAGGCCACGCCGCTCAAGGGCCTCGAACCGGGTGCCCAGGTGGTGGTCGAAGCCGCTAACGGCAAGGCCATGGGGGTGGCCTACGTCAACCCCAACTCGCTGATCTGCGCGCGAGTGGTGTCGCGCGACCCCGAAATGCGCCTCGACCGCTCGCTGCTGGTGCATCGCTTCAACCAGGCGCTGGCACTGCGCCAACGCCTCTACGCCAAGCCGTTCTACCGGCTGGTGCACGGCGAGGGCGACCTGCTGCCGGGGCTGGTAGTGGACCGCTTCGACGACGTGCTGGTGGTGCAGCTCAATACCCTGGGCATGGAGCGCCTGGCCGAGGAGGTCGTGGCAGCGCTGGACAAGGTGCTTTCACCACGGGTCATCGTGTTCAAGAACGACTCCTCCGGGCGTCGCCAGGAGCAGCTCGAACGCCAGGTCACCGTGGCCAAGGGCGAGCTCGATGGTCCCGTGCTGCTGGAGGAGAACGGCGTGCGCTTCCACGTGCCGGTGCTCGACGGCCAGAAGACCGGCTGGTTCTTCGATCACCGCGGCAACCGCGCCTGGCTCAATGGCCTGGTGGCCGGCAAGCGAGTGCTGGACGTGTTCAGCTACATCGGCGGCTGGGGCGTGCAGGCGGCGGCCCACGGGGCCAGCGAGGTGCTGTGCATCGATGCCAGCGCCCAGGCGCTCGAGCGGGTGGCGGAAAACGCAGCCTTGAATGGCCTGCACGAGCGGGTGGCGGTGGGCGAGGCCGATGCCTTCGAGGCGCTGGCCGCGCTCAAGGCCGACGGAGAGCAGTTCGACGTGGTGATCCTCGACCCCCCGGCCTTCATCAAGAAGCGCAAGGATATTCCCAACGGCGAGCGCGCCTACGCCAGGCTCAACCGAGAGGCGATGCGTCTGCTCGGGCGCGACGGCTTGCTGCTCTCGGCATCCTGTTCCATGCACCTGGCACAGGAACGGCTGGTGGACGTGGTGCGCGGCGCGGTGCGCCACCAGGACCGCCACGGCCAGATCGTCTACCAGGGCCACCAGGCGGCCGATCATCCGGTGCACCCGGCGATCCCCGAGACGGCCTATCTCAAGGCGCTGGGTGTCCGGGTCTTCCGCGACTGAACTGATATGAACGGCTACGTCCGCGTTTTTGCCCACTCCAATTCGCTGCTGGTCAGCCATGTGCGCAACGTGCTTGCCGCGGCGGGTATTCCCGTGGAGTTGCGCAACATGGTGCTGGGCGGAGGCGCCGGCGAGCTACCGTTGGGGGAGTGCGAACCCGAGGTATGGGTGGCACCGCACAACCGCGAGCGAGCCGAGGCGCTGATTCACGCGGCCATGGCGGGTCCCGGCGAAACACCGGGCTGGCACTGTTCGAACTGCGGCGAAACGCTGGAGGGTGTCTTCGATGCCTGCTGGCGTTGCGGCACGACGAAAGCCTGAATCCGTCACGAATTACCCCGCACGGAGAGAGCATCATGTCACTGGAGTGGGACCTTCCCGATCCCTTTGTCATCGAGCTCGAGGTGGCCGCCTCGGCCATCGACGAGTACGGCCACGCCAATAACGCCGAGTACCTGCGCTGGGTCGAGCAGGTGAGTTGGGCTCACTCGGAGCATCTAGGGCTGAACCTGGCTCGCTACCGCGAGCTGGACCGCGCCATGGCCGTGCATCGCCACGAACTCGACTACCTGGCACCGGCCTTTGAGGGGGAACGCCTGCAACTGGCGACCTGGATCGTCGGCTGCGACGGCCGCCTCACTCTCACTCGACGCTTTCAACTGATACGACCTGCCGACGGCCGCACCCTGCTGCGGGCGCGCACCCGCTTCGCCTGCATCGAGCTTTCCGGCGGGCGTCCGCGGCGCCTACCCGAGGAGTACGTGGCCATCTACGGCGGTGCGCTTGTTGTCGAGTGAGGCTGTGATTTTTTTGTCAGATTTTCTTGTGCGGTGCTGATTTTCTTTTGGAAAGCCTCGCTGCATGGGTTTTTACCGTTCTTTGTCCAAGGTGCTTCATGTTTGGACTGCCTGTGCTGTAATGCGCCTGTCTTATCCTAATAACAGGCGTTGAACGCTCAGGAGGTGCCTCATGAAGATCGCCGTGCCGAAGGAAATCAAGAATCACGAATACCGCGTCGCCCTGACGCCCACGGGAGCTCGTGAGCTGGTCTCACGCGGCCATTCGGTCACGGTGCAGGCCGGTGGCGGCGAAGGGGCAGGGTTTTCCGACGCCGACTACGAGGCCGCAGGTGCCCGGATCGAGGCAAACGTGGACACCCTCTGGGCCGACGCCGAGCTGATCCTCAAGGTCAAGGAACCGCAGTCGGAAGAAGTGGCGCGCCTCACCCGCGGCCAGACCCTGTTCACCTACCTGCATCTGGCCGCCGAGGAGAAGCTGACTCGTGGCCTGATGGAAAGCGGCGCCACCTGCATCGCTTACGAGACCGTCACCGACCGTCTGGGCGGCCTGCCGCTGCTGGCACCGATGAGTACCGTGGCCGGCCGCATGGCGATCCAGGCCGGCGCACACAGCCTGGAGAAGGCCCAGGGCGGTTCCGGCGTGCTGCTGCCTGGCGTGCCCGGCGTGGCGCCCGGCAAGGTCGCCGTGATCGGCGGCGGCGTGGTGGGCGAGAACGCCGCGCGCATGGCGCTGGGCCTGGGTGCCGAAGTGACCGTGATCGACAAGTCGATTCCACGCCTCGAGGTGCTCGACGACCGCTACCAGGGCCGCATGAAGACCGTCTTCTCCACCGCCGATGCCATCGACGAGGCGGTGCGCGAGAGTGACCTGATCGTTGGCGCAGTGCTGATCCCCGGCGCCGCCGCGCCCAAGCTGATCACTCGCGCCATGCTCGCTGACATGAAGCCCGGCAGCGTGCTGGTCGACGTGGCCATCGATCAGGGCGGTTGCTTCGAGACCAGCCGTGCGACCACCCATGCCGAGCCGACCTATATGGTCGATGGCATCGTCCACTACTGCGTGGCCAACATGCCCGGCGCGGTGGCACGTACCTCGACCCAGGCGCTGACCAACGCCACCCTGCCGTTCGTGATTGCCTTGGCCGACAAGGGCTGGAAGCGGGCGCTGGCCGATGATGCGCACTTCCTGCCCGGCCTCAACGTGCACGACGGCCAGGTCACCTACCGCGCCGTGGCCGAGGCCTTTGGCCTGGAGAGCGTCGATCCCGCCAGCCTGGTACGGTGAGCGGCGCCGGGGGCGGTCGCCTTGACCGCCCCCCTCGCGTTACCATAGCGGGCATTTCCGACAGCAGAGTCCGCTTTCCATGAGTGCAGCTTCCCAGAAGACACGCGTTCTCACCGGCATCACCACCACCGGCACGCCCCACCTGGGCAACTACGTCGGGGCCATCAAGCCCGCCATCGCCGCGAGCCAGGACCCCAGCGTACAGTCCTACTACTTCCTGGCCGATCTGCACGCACTGATCAAGTGCCAGGACCCCAAGCGCGTACAGGAATCGCGCCTGGAGATCGCCGCCACCTGGCTGGCGCTGGGGCTCGACACCGACAACGCCATCTTCTACCGCCAGTCGGATATTCCCGAGATTTCCGAACTGACCTGGATGCTCTCCTGCGTCTGCGCCAAGGGCCTGATGAACCGTGCCCACGCCTACAAGGCGGCGGTGGCCGAGAACGAGGCCGCCGGCAACCAGGACCCGGACAAGGGCATTACCATGGGGCTGTTCGGTTACCCGGTGCTGATGGCCGCCGACATCCTCATGTTCAACGCCAACAAGGTGCCGGTGGGCCGCGACCAGATCCAGCACATCGAGATGGCCCGCGACATGGGTGGGCGCTTCAACCACCTTTACAAGGGCGAGTTCTTTACCCTGCCGGAAGCGGTAGTGGACGACGAGGTGGCGGTGCTGGGCGGCCTCGATGGGCGCAAGATGTCCAAGAGCTACAACAACACCATCCCGCTGTTCGTCTCCGAGAAGAAGCTGCTCAAACTGGTGCGCAAGATCAAGACCAACTCTCTTGAACCCGGCGAGCCCAAGGATCCCGAGGGCTGCACCCTGTTTCAGATCTATTCCGCCTTCGCCTCTCGCGAGGAGCGCGAGGCGATGCGTGGCGAGTACGCCAACGGCATCGGCTGGGGCGAGGTCAAGAACCGCCTGTTCGAGCACCTCAACGAACAGCTGCGCGAGCCCCGCGAACGCTACGTGGCGCTGATGGAGGACCCGGGGCATATCGAGAGCGTGCTGCTGAAGGGGGCCGAACGTGCGCGCGCCGAGGCCGCGCCGTTCATGGACAGGTTGAGGCATGCCGTGGGACTGGGCCGCTTCGTCTGACCCGGACGCGACCCTGCAGGGCGCCTTCGGGCGCCCTGTGTCGTTTTGGAAGCTGGAAGCTGGAAGGGTGGCGGGCTTCGCCGGCAATATGCTCGGCGCGCGGCTGCGCCCGCTGTTCTTCGACCGTCCACCCGGCGACAGGACCCGGGCCAAGACCAGTTGAGTCGGGGCGCCACGATAGCGGAGGCGTGGTAAAGTTGGCGCCAAGGTGCCAGTAGAGTGCCTACGGCCGGATTCCAGTCACCGTATCGAGATCAGAGATGTCCACCGAAACCAAACGCCCCCTCTACATTCCCTACGCTGGTCCTTCGCTGCTCGAGATGCCGCTGCTCAACAAGGGCAGTGCCTTTTCTCGCGAGGAGCGGCTCGAGTTCAACCTGATCGGTCTGCTGCCGCAGAATGTGGAATCCATCGAGGAGCAGGCGGAACGGGCCTACCGCCAGTATCAGCAGTGCCACAGCGACCTGGAACGACACATCCACTTGCGGGCGATCCAGGACGACAACGAGACGCTCTACTACCACATGGTAATGGAGCATCTCGAGGAGATGCTGCCGATCATCTACACCCCTACGGTGGGGCAGGCCTGCGAGGAATTCTCCAACATCTACCGCAGCCACCGCGGCCTGTTCGTCAGCTATCCGGACCGTGAGCGCATTGACGACATCCTGCGCAGCGCCACCAAGGACAGGGTCAAGGTGATCGTGGTGACCGATGGCGAGCGTATCCTCGGCCTCGGCGACCAGGGCATCGGCGGCATGGGCATTCCCATCGGCAAGCTGGCGCTCTACACCGCCTGCGGCGGCATCAGCCCCGCCTATACGCTGCCGATCACCCTCGATGTGGGCACCAACAATCAAATCCTGCTCGACGACCCCATGTACATGGGCTGGCGGCACCCGCGTATCTCCCAGGAGGAGTATGATGCCTTCCTCGAAGACTTCATCGCCGCGGTGAAGCGCCGCTGGCCGAACGTGCTGCTGCAGTTCGAGGACTTTGCTCAGGCCAACGCCGTGCCCCTGCTGGAGCGCTACCGCGACCGGCTGTGTTGCTTCAACGACGACGTGCAGGGCACCGCGGCGGTCGCCGTGGGCACCCTGATGGCGGCCTGCCAGGCGCGTGACGAGACCATTGCCGACCAGCGCGTGGTATTCGTCGGCGCCGGCTCCGCCGGCTGCGGTATCGCCGAGCAGGTGGTGGTGGCGATGCAGGCCGAGGGGCTCTCCGAGAAGGAGGCGCGCCGCCGGGTCTTCATGGTCGACCGCGATGGACTGGTCACTTCCGACCAGGAGTGGCTGCGCGATTTTCAGCGCCGCCTGGCGCATGAACCGGAACTCGTCAAGGGCTGGGCCAACCAGTCGCTGCTCGAAGTGGCGCGACATATCAAGCCCACGGTACTGATCGGCGTCTCGGGCCAGCCGGGACTGTTCTCCGAGGACGTGATCCGTACCATGCATGCTGGTTGCGAGCGGCCAGTGATCATGCCGCTCTCCAACCCCACCTCACGCGTCGAGGCCACACCCGCGGACGTGATCGAGTGGACCGACGGCCAGGCACTGGTGGCGACCGGTAGCCCGTTCCCGCCGGTGGTGCACGATGGCAAGACCTACCCCATCGCCCAGTGCAACAACGCTTACATCTTCCCCGGGATCGGCCTCGGCGTGGTCGCCAGCGGCGCCAAGAGAATCACCGACTCGATGCTGATGACCGCTTCCCGTGCGCTGGCCCGCGAAGCGCCACTGGTGAAGGAGGGTGAGGGAGCGCTGCTGCCGCAGCTGTCGCAGATCCGCGAACTCTCCAGGGCGATCGCCTTCGAGGTCGCCGCCCAGGCGCAGCAGGAAGGGGTGGCGTTGCGCACCGACGGCATCAAGCTGCGCGAAGCCATCGAGCGCAGCAGCTGGACGCCGGAATATCGTCGCTATCGGCGCCGTGCGTTCTGATTGTGGACTGATGCATTACTGCGCTCGACGACCTACAGGGATGTGGGAAGTGCGTTGGATGAATCAGAAGCACTATGCCATGCAATGACAAAGGCCCTGCCGGTTTCCCCGGCAGGGCCTTTCACTTGAGCGCGCTAGGAGGGCTTATGCCGCGCCGATCATTCGCCGCAACACGTAATGGAGGATACCGCCGTGACGGTAATACTCCAGCTCGTTGGCGGTGTCGATGCGGCACAGCGCCTCGAGCTTCTTCTCGCCCTTGTCGCTTTTCACCGTGACCGTGACCTTGCCGCCGGGGGTGAGGTCGGCCAGGCCCGCGATGGAAATGGTTTCGTCGCCGGTCAGGCCAAGCGTCTTGCGGCTTTCTCCCTCGGGGAACTGCAGCGGCACCACGCCCATGCCGATCAGGTTGGAGCGGTGGATGCGCTCGTAGGACTCGGCGATGACGGCGCGCACACCGAGCAGGCGCGTGCCCTTGGCCGCCCAGTCGCGTGACGAGCCGGTGCCGTACTCCTTGCCGGCCACCACCACCAGCGGCGTGCCCTTCTCCTGATACCGCATGGCAGCGTCGTAGATCGCCATCTGCTCGCCCGAGGGCACGTGGCGGGTCTCGCCGCCGACCACGCCGTCGAGCATCTCGTTTCTGATGCGCACATTGGCGAAGGTGCCGCGCATCATCACCTCGTGGTTGCCGCGGCGCGAGCCGTAGGAGTTGAAGTCCACCGGCTTGATGCCGCGCTCCTGCAAATAGCGCCCGGCGGGGCTGTCGGGCTTGATCGAGCCGGCCGGCGAGATGTGGTCGGTGGTCACCGAGTCGCCGAGCAGGGCAAGGATATGGGCATCCTCGACATCCTCGATCGGCTCCGGGTCGCGGCCCATGCCCTCGAAGAAGGGCGGGTGCTGGATGTAGGTGGAGGAGGGCGACCACTCGTAGACCTTGCTCTGCGGCACCTGCAGTGCCTTCCAGGTCTCGTCGCCCTCGAATACCTCGGCATACTCCTTGCGGTACATCTCGGTCTTGACCTTTTCCACCGCGCTGGCGATATCGGCCTGTGAGGGCCAGATGTCCTGCAGATAGACCGGATTGCCGTCCCGGTCCTCGCCCAGCGGCTCACGTGTGAGGTCAAGGCGCACATTGCCGGCCAGCGCATAGGCCACCACCAGCGGCGGCGAGGCGAGCCAGTTGGTCTTCACCAGCGGGTGGATGCGGCCCTCGAAGTTGCGGTTGCCCGAGAGTACCGAGGCCACGGTGAGGTCGCCATCCTCGACCGCCTTCTCGATGGGCGGCGGCAGCGGACCGGAGTTGCCGATGCAGGTGGTGCAGCCGTAGCCCACCAGGTTGAAGCCCAGGGCGTCGAGGTCGTCGTTGACACCGCCGGCCTTGAGATAGTCGGTCACCACCTTGGAGCCAGGGGCCAGCGAGGTCTTGACCCAAGGCTTGGTCTTGAGCCCCCTGGCCAGCGCATTGCGAGCCAACAGGCCGGCGGCCATCATGACGCTGGGGTTGGAGGTATTGGTGCAGGAGGTGATGGCAGCGATCACCACGGCACCGGGATGGAGCAAGAACTGCTCGCCGTCCATCTCGACGTTCTGGCTGTCATGGTGCTCGTAGCTTTCCTTCACATCCACAGCGGTCTGGCCGCCCTCGGAAAGGAAGCGTCCCTTCTCCTCGCTGGACAGGCCATTGTCGCTTTTCTCGCCCTCTATCAGCTTCTCGAAGGTGGCCTTCATGTCCTTCAGTGCAACGCGATCCTGGGGCCGCTTGGGGCCGGCCAGGCTGGCTTCGACATCGCCCAGGTCGAGGTGCAGGGTGTCGCTGAAGATCGGTTCGTCGCCGGGCTCACGCCATAGCCCCTGGACCTTGCTGTACGACTCCACCAGGGCGATCTGGGCATCTTCACGACCGGTCAGGCGCAGGTAGGTGAGGGTCTCGTCGTCGACCGGGAAGAAGCCACAGGTGGCGCCGTATTCAGGGGCCATGTTGGCGATGGTGGCGCGATCGGCCAGCGGCAGGTCGGCCAGGCCGTCGCCGTAGAATTCGACGAACTTGCCCACCACGCCGCGGCTGCGCAGCATCTGGGTCACCGTCAGCACCAGGTCGGTGGCGGTGATGCCTTCCCGGAGCTTGCCGGTGAGCTTGAAGCCCACCACCTCGGGAATCAGCATCGACACCGGCTGGCCCAGCATGGCGGCCTCGGCCTCGATGCCGCCGACGCCCCAGCCGAGTACGCCTAGGCCGTTGATCATGGTGGTGTGGGAGTCGGTGCCCACCAGGGTGTCGGGGTAGGCGTAGACCTTGCCATCCTGCTCCTTGCTCCACACCGTCTTGCCCAGATACTCGAGGTTGACCTGGTGGCAGATGCCGGTACCCGGCGGCACCACGCGGAAATTGTCGAAGGCGTCCTGGCCCCAGCGCAGGAATTCGTAGCGCTCGCGGTTGCGCTCCATCTCGATGGCGACGTTGTCCTTGAAGGCGGTGGGGTTGCCGAACTTGTCGACCATCACCGAGTGGTCGATGACGAGATCCACCGGTGAGAGGGGGTTGATGCGCGACGGATCCTCGCCGAGCTTTGCTACCGCAGCACGCATCGAGGCCAGGTCCACCACGCCGGGAACGCCGGTGAAGTCCTGCATCAGCACCCGCGCCGGGCGATAGCCGATCTCGCGGCTGGAGCGCCCATCCTGCTGCCAGTCGACCAGCGCCTGCACGTCCTCGCGCGCAACGCTGGGATCGCCGGCGAAGCGCAACTGGTTTTCCAGCAGGATTTTCAGCGTCTTCGGCAGCCGGTCGATGTTGCCCAGGGTATCGGCTGCCCGCGGCAGACTGTAGTAGTGGTAGGTGGTGTCACCGGCGACTAGTGTCTGCAGCGTATCCGGCATCTGGTCACGGCTCATGAAGGCCTCCTGTCACGGTAGTGAACGGTCCTTTTCTTCGACCTCATTCTTAACACATGGTCATGATAGGCCCCCCTTTCAAGCACTGCCCAGGGTTTCTATGCTGAACGAGAACCCGTTGCGTGGCGCTGCCGTCCGTAGGGGAAGGGAGGAGCGCCGGGAGTTTCGTCATGCACGAAGAGCAACTCGACAGTCATTCGGTCCACTGTCCTTACTGCAGCATGCCTTTCGACCTGCTGGTGGATGTCTCCCAGGGCAGCCACGAGACCTGGGAGGATTGTCCCTACTGCTGCGCACCCATCCAGTTGCGGGTCGAGGTGTCGCCGGCCACCGGCGAGCTGGTAACGCTGATGCTGGGGCGCGACGATGAAGTGCTGTGAAGAAAGGCATCCGAGGCTGGTACAATGGTGCCATCCATTGCCCCGGTCGACTGCGACGAGCATGACCGGGGCGAGACACGACAAGCCTCATCCCGTTTTCGAGCTGCGAGGATCTCTTCATGAGCGAAGCGCGTCACGAACGCCTGATCATTCTGGGCTCAGGCCCGGCCGGCTATACCGCCGCCGTCTACGCGGCACGTGCCAATCTCAAGCCGGTACTGATCACTGGCATCCAGGCCGGCGGCCAACTGACCACTACCACCGACGTGGACAACTGGCCCGGCGACGACGCCGGGGTGCAGGGGCCGGAACTGATGGAGCGCATGAAGCGGCACGCCGAGCGCTTCGATACCGAAGTGCTGTTCGACCACATCCATGAGGTCGATCTGCGTAATCGCCCCTTCACTCTCAAGGGCGACAGCGGCAGCTACACCTGCGATGCGCTGATCATCGCCACCGGCGCCAGTGCGCGCTACCTGGGCCTGCCTTCCGAACAGCAGTTCATGGGCCAGGGGGTATCGGCCTGCGCCACCTGCGACGGTTTCTTCTATCGCAACAAGGAGGTCGTGGTGGTGGGTGGCGGCAACACCGCCGTGGAGGAAGCGCTCTATCTCTCCAACATCGCCTCCAAGGTGACCCTGGTGCACCGCCGCGACACCCTGCGCGCCGAGAAGATCCTGCAGGACAAGCTGCGTGAGAAGGCAGAGAGCGGCAACGTGGTGCTCGAATGGAACCACGTACTCGAGGAAGTGCTGGGCGATGCCAGCGGCGTCACCGGCGTGCGTATTCGTTCCGTCGTCGACGACGGCGTAAAGGAGCTCGAGGTGCCCGGCGTGTTCATCGCCATCGGCCACAGCCCCAACACCGGTATCTTCGAAGGCCAACTGGAGATGCATGACGGCTATATCAAGGTAAAGTCCGGCCTCGAGGGCAACGCCACCGCCACCAGCGTGCCGGGCGTGTTCGCCGCCGGCGACGTGATGGATCACGTCTACCGCCAGGCGGTGACCTCCGCCGGCACCGGCTGCATGGCGGCATTGGATGCGGAGCGCTACCTCGACGATCTCGTCTAATTGTTTCCTCGTCCCGGGGGGCTGTGGCGCTTAGCGGGAGTCGAGCGCCGCCGGGGGGCAGGGTGTAGCGGAGGTCTTTTGCCATGGATGGCAAAAGTAGCGCCCAAGGATGGGTTCACAGCGCCTCCGCGTAACCCTGGCGCCGGTTAAGGCGCGAGCTAGCCTCAGGAGCGGCACGGCGCGGCCTGTCACTATCGATACCCATCAATAGTGCGGCGGTACCTCGTCCTGCGGGCTGGGTGCCGCCATCTCCGAATCCTGCAGCGCTCGCTGCTGGTCGCGCAGCTTTTCCTGCATCAAGGCATTGATCCGTTCGAGCTGGGCCAGGCGCCGTTCCTGGCTGGCGACGGCTTCGTCCAGCGTATCCAGCCAGTGCTCCTGGTAGGCAATTCGGCTCTCCAGGGCTTCGAGCCGGGTGGCGAGCGCCTGGGAAAGGCTCATGCTAGAATCGTCGCGCTGCGTGTCGCTGTTCATCGTGACACCTTCATTGGGCGATAGGACCTCGGGTCGTGTCGTCATCAGACATCATGTTTCGCCAATTCCACATAACAAGTGAGCAATACGGATCCATGAATCGCAAGGTTATCTTTCGCTGTTCGTTGATCAGCCTGCTGCTGGCGCTGCCAGCGCCGCTGCTGATCGCTCTGTCACTGGCCTTGGCCGACGTCGGCTTGCCCCAGCAGCTCCTGACCCTGCTGGAGCCTGACGGCTTCGTGGTGGGCTATTTCACCGTGGCGCTTGCCGTCTTCTTGCTGCTGCTCGTCGCTACCCTGACGGTGCATGCCTTCAGCCCCAGGCTGGCCGTGCTGGCCGACGTCGAGAACGATGACCGCGAGATCGGTGAGGTCAAGTGGTTCAACGTCAACAAGGGCTACGGCTTCATCAAGCGCGAGAGCGGTGAGGACGTGTTCGTGCATTTTCGCGCCATTCGCGGCCGCGGGCATCGTACTCTCGCCGAGGGGCAGAAGGTTCGCTATCACGTGATCGAGAACGAGAGGGGGTTGCAGGCCGACGACGTCACTGTAATCACTTGAACGAAGCGCCTGCGCTTCCAACGACATCGCCCCGCTTCGGCGGGGCGATGTCGTTTCGGTCACTGACCCGAGTCGGGCCAGTCGATGGCGCCTTCGCTGCCGTCGGGCAGTACCTGCCAGAAGCGGTCGGGTTCGTCGCCCGGTTGCCAGCCGCCCAGCGAACAGCGCACCTCGCAGCCGAGCCGAGTGGCGGCATCACGAGCGCAATCGCAGTCGCGCGGCCAAGGGGAGTGGGGGCTGTCGAGCCACAGGCTGGCGAAGCCGTCGGCTGCTTTCTCCACCAGCAGCACCGGAACCTCGTGCCCCGCATGATGACCGCGAGTCTGCCATTTGCCGCGCCCTGCGCCGCGCAGCGGGGCGGCATCCAGCGTCTCGCCCAGCCAGGCATCGATCGCGGGAAGCGGCGCCTGGCGCAGGTAGATCTCGATGTCCGGATAGCGCATGTTGCTGTCGTGCTGATGTGGCATGGTGAACTCTCTCGGCGCGGTCAGGGCTGGGCGGTGCCGTTGACGAAAAGCTTGGCCAGGATCGCTTCATAGATCAGGCTCAGGTCGTCGAGGTCGGCGGCGCGAACGTGCTCGTTGGTCTGGTGTATGGTGGCGTTGCGCGGCCCCAGCTCCACTACCTGGCTACCCAGCGTGGCAATGAAGCGCCCATCCGAGGTGCCGCCGCTGGTCGAGAGCTGAGGACGACGGCCGAGCACCGTTTCCACACCGTGCAGGGCGGCATCCACCAACTCGCCCTCGGCGGTGAGGAACGGTTCGCCGTTGAGCGTCCAGTCGAGCTGGTACTCGAGCCCATGGGCATCGAGGATCGCCTCGGTGCGCTCGCGCAGTTGCTCATGGGTCACCTCGGTGGAGAAGCGGAAATTGAACACCACTTCCACGTCGCCGGGGATGACATTGGTGGCACCGGTGCCGGCGCGGATGTTGGAGATCTGAAAGCTGGTCGCGGGGAAGAAGTCGTTGCCGCCATCCCAGTGCTCGCTTATCAGGGCATCGAGCGCCGGCATCGCCTGGTGAATGGGGTTGCGTGCCAGGTGCGGGTAGGCCACATGGCCCTGGATGCCCTTGACATGCAGCACGCCGCCCAGCGAGCCGCGGCGACCGTTCTTGATCACGTCGCCGAGCATGTCGGTGGAGGAGGGCTCGCCGACAATGCAATAGTCGAGGCGTTCGTGGCGCTCGCGCAAGTGCTCGACCACGGCCCGGGTGCCGTCCACCGCAGGGCCTTCCTCGTCGGAGGTGATGAGGAAGGCGATGCGGCCGTGATGGTCGGGATGGGCGGTGACGAAGCGCTCCACGGCAGTGACCATCGCCGCCAGGCTGCCCTTCATGTCGGCCGCGCCACGGCCCCGCAGCATGCCCTCGTCATCGATACAGGGCTCGAAGGGGGGCGTGTCCCAGTGCAGGTGAGGACCGCTTGGCACGACGTCGGTGTGACCCGCGAAGGCCAGTACCGGGCCGTGATGGCCGTGTGTCGCCCAGAAGTTTTCCACGTCGCCGAAGGGCAGACTCTCGATGTGAAAGCCGAGCTGCTCCAGACGCTCGATCATCAACGCCTGGCAGCCCAGGTCGTCGGGGGTGACCGAAGGGCGGCGGATCAGCTCCATGGCGAGCTGCAGGGTCGGGGAGAGCCCCTGTGGCTCAGTTGTGGGCATGCAGGGCCTCGTTGAGCGCAATGGCGCTCTTGTTGGTCAGGCACTCGATGCGTCCGCTCTGCGAATTGCGACGCAGCAGGAGATCGCTCTGGCCGGCCAGCTCGCGGGCCGCCACGACCTTGACCTCCTGGCCCTGGTCGTCGAGCAGGGCCACCTTGGCCCCGGCGGTGATGTAGAGCCCGGCCTCGACGGTGCAGCGGTCGCCCAGCGGAATACCGATGCCAGCGTTGGCGCCGATCAGACAGCCTTCACCGACCTTGATGATGATGTTGCCACCACCGGAGAGGGTACCCATGGTGGAGCAGCCGCCGCCCAGGTCGGAGCCCCTGCCCACCATCACGCCGGCGGAAATACGGCCCTCGACCATGCCGGGACCTTCGGTGCCGGCATTGAAGTTGACGAAGCCCTCGTGCATCACGGTGGTGCCTTCGCCGAGGTAGGCGCCCAGACGCACTCGGGCGGTGTCGGCGATACGCACGCCGCTCGGTACCACGTAGTCGGTCATCTTGGGGAACTTGTCGACGCAGTCCACCGACAGGGCGCGACCCTCCAGGCGCGCCTTGAGGCGACGGGCCGGCAGTTCCTCGATATCGATCGGGCCTTCGCTGGTCCAGGCCACGTTGCGCAGCAGGCCGAACATGCCGGTCAGGTCGACGCCGTGCGGCTTGACCAGGCGATGCGACAGCAGGTGCAACTTGAGATAGACCTCGGGTGCGCTCTGCGGCGCCAGGTCGTTCTCCAGGAAGGTGGCCACCAGCGGACGCTGGCTGGAGGCCAGGGCCTCGGCCAGCTCGGCCTGGGCGACATGGCCCGCCGCCTCGAGCGCCTCGGCGAGCTCGGCGCAGTGTTCTGGCAGGAAGCTGACGGCGCTGTTGCCGGCGGGGACGTCGAGCACCTTGCCGACGGCTTCCACAAGGCTGGCATCGGGCTTGAGCAGCGGTGCCGGATAGTAGATTTCCAGCCAGTCGCCCTGGGTGTTCTGGGTGCCGATTCCGAAGGCAAAACTCAACATGCGGTGTCCTCGCGTCTTGTAGGGAGTGGGCCTCAGCCCTTGAGATCGTCGTAGTCGCCGTCGCGATAGCCGACGCGTATCTCGTCGCCGGTATCGAGCATCGGTCGCTTGAGCAGTGTGGGGTTGGCCATGATCAGCGCACGGGCCTTGTTAGCGTCGATGTCCTGCTTGTCCTCCTCAGGGAGGTTGCGCCAGGTGGTGCTGCGCCGATTGATGGCTTCCAGAACCGGGACGCGCTCGAGGATATGCTCGAGCAACGCCGCGGAGAGGCCATCCTCGCGCAGGTCGTGGACCTGATAGGGTAGACCTCTCTCGTCCAGCGTCTTGCGCGCCTTGCGGCAGGTATCGCAGTTCTTGATCACGAACAGAGTTGCCATCATGAGCTCCTTTCGACGAAACGGCGAATGCGTTGCGCCGCCTCGAGCGTGGCAGCGACTTCGGCCACCAATGCCAGGCGTACCCGGCCACGCCCGGGATTGGCACCGCCGGCACTTTCGCGCCCCATGTAAGAGCCGGGCAGTACGCTGACGTGCTCCGCGGCGAACAAGGCTCGGGTGAAGGCCTCGTCGTCACCATCCGGCACTGCCGGCCATAGATAGAAACTGGCCTCGGGCGCAGGAAATTCAAGCACCGGGGCAAGAATCTCGGTCACGGCGGCAAATTTCTCGCGATAGGCGTCGCGGTTGGCGCGTACGTGGCTCTCATCGTTCCAGGCGGTGATCGAGGCGTGCTGCAGCGGCAACGACATGGCGCAGCCATGATAGGTGCGATAGCGCTTGAACGGCGCGATCAGCTCGGCGTCTCCCGCGACGAATCCCGAGCGTAGCCCGGGCAGGTTGGAGCGCTTGGAGAGCGAGTGGAACACCAGGCAGCGGCGATAGTCGTGGCGGCCGATGGCGGCACACGCCTCGAGCAGCCCCGGCGGTGGAGCGGCCTCGTCGAGGTAGAGCTCGGAGTAGCACTCATCGGAGGCGATGATGAAGTCATGCTCGTCGGCCAGCGCGATGAGCTTCTCGAACTCGGCCTGCGGCGTCACCGCTCCGGTGGGGTTGCCCGGCGAGCAGAGGAAGACGATCTGCACCTCGCGCCAGGTATCCGCCGGCACGGCGTCGAGGTCGGGTCGAAAGCCGTTCTCGGCCCGGCAGTCCAGGTAGAGCGGCTGACCTCCGGCGAGCAGGGTGGCGCCCTCGTAGATCTGATAGAAGGGATTGGGCACCGCCACCCGCGCCGGGCGGGTGCGATCCAGCGCCGCCTGAACGAAGGCGAAGATCGCCTCGCGGGTGCCGTTGACCGGCAGCACCTGGCGCTCGGCGTCGAGGCCCTCGAGCCCGAAGCGGCGGGTGGCCCAGCCGGCGATGGCCTGGCGCAGCTCGGGAATGCCGGCGGTGGCCGGGTAGCGAGCGAACGCCTGTTGGTGGACTTGCAGCGTCTCCAGGGCCGCGGCGAAGGGCGCATGCTGTGGCTCGCCGATGGTCAGGGGGATGTGCGCGAGCCCCTCGGGGGGCGCT
This sequence comes from Billgrantia sp. C5P2, assembly GCF_051062895.2. Classification (NCBI taxonomy): domain Bacteria; kingdom Pseudomonadati; phylum Pseudomonadota; class Gammaproteobacteria; order Oceanospirillales; family Halomonadaceae; genus Billgrantia; species Billgrantia sp. C5P2. The sequence goes on along the minus strand of NZ_CM128542.1, from coordinate 4,096,483 downwards.
ACGCCGGCCTTCAGCGCGGCGAGTTTCTCGAAGGGGTAGGGCTTCAAGGCGTCGAGGTCGGGGTTCATCGGTGTCCAGCGCCATGGAGCGGCGTCTTTGTCGTGGCTGCGGGCAGACCGACGATTATAGGGAAGCCCCCGGCTCGCCTCAAACCCATACGTGGCAGGCGTCAGCCTGCCACGTCGAGCATTTCGATCAGCCGCTCGCGCAGGCGCTGCTGGCGCTCGGGGTCGGTCAGCGGCGCGCCGGCCTTGTCGGTAATGAAGAAGACGTCCTCGACGCGCTCCCCCAAGGTGGCGATCTTGGCCGCCGAGAGCGAAATGTCCTGCTCCATGAAGATGCGCCCGACCCGGGCCAGCAGGCCGGGGCGGTCGGGAGCGGTCAGCTCCAGCAGGGTGCGCTCGTTGGCCGGGTCCTGCTCGATGAGTACCTCGGTCGGTACCTTGAAATGGCGCAGCTGGCGCGGGGTGTGGCGAGTGACGATCTGCGGATAGTCATCGGGGTCGTCGAGCTCCTCCACCAGGTGTGCGCGGATCTCCTCGATGCGGGCGGGATCGCGGATGGCGCGGCCCTGGTCGTCGAGCACGATGAAGGTGTTCAGCGTCCAGTCGTTGCTCGAGGTGGCGATGCGGGCATCGTGGATCGAAAGCCCGAGCTGCTCCATGGCGGCGGCGGTGGCGGCGAACAGGTCGTCCACCGAGCGGGTGTGGATGAACACCTTGGTGCCGCCGTCGGTCATGTCGTCGGTGGGGGCGCTGATCAGGATCAGCGGCAGTGGCGATTCGCCGTGGGCCAGGATCCCCATGGTCTGCCAGGCGATCTCGCTGGGCGCGTACTGCAGGAAATACTCCTCGCCGAGCGATTCCCACAGGCGGTCGACCCGGCCGATGTCGGCGCCCACCGTGGCCAGCAGCGAGCGTGCCTCGCCGCGCGTCTCGCGCACCCACTCCTCGCGATCGAGCGGATTGTCCAGGCCGCGGCGCAGGGCGCGCTTGGTTTCGGCGTGCAGCTGGCGCAGCAGCGAGGCACGCCAGCCGTTCCACAGCGTCGGGTTGGTGGCGTTGATGTCGGCCACGGTCAGCACGTAGAGGTAGTCCAGGCGGGTCTCGTCCCCGACCAGGACGGCGAACTCGCGAATCACGTCGGGGTCCGTGATGTCGCGCTTCTGGGCCACCATCGACATGACCAGGTGGTTCTCCACCAGCCAGCTGACCAGCCGAGTGTCGCGGCTCGACAGGCCGTGGCGCTCGGCGAAGCGCTCCACGTCGCGGGCGCCGAGGAGCGAGTGATCGCCGCCACGGCCCTTGCCGATGTCGTGGTAGAGCCCCGCGGTCCACAGCAGCTCCAGCTTGGGCAACTGGTGGACCAGCGCCGCCGCCACCGGAAACTCGTTGCGCGCCTCGGGCTTGCGGAACTGGTGGATGAACTTGAGCAGGCGCAGGGTGTGCGCGTCGACGGTGTAGATATGGAACAGGTCGTGCTGCATCAGGCCGACCGCCTGGCCGAACTCCGGCAGGTACTTGCCCAGCACGCCGTAGCGGTTCATGCGCCTGAGCTGGCGCGCCACGTTACCGCTGGAGCGCAGCAGCGACATGAACAGGTGCTGATGCTGGGCGTCGTCGCGGTAGAGGTCGTCGATCAGATGGCGATGGTCGCGAATCAGGCGGATGGTGTCGGCACGCACGCCCTCGATCTCGGGATGCTCCGCCATCAGCAGGAACAGCTCGAGCAGCGCGTAAGGGTGGTCGCGGAAGACCGCTCGGTTGCGTGCCTTGATGTAGCCCCCCTCGATCTCGAAGCGTTCGTTGAGCGAAATCGTTTCCAGCCGTTCGCCGCCGCGCAGGATCGCTTCGTCGAAGTGCTGCAGCAGCATGTCATTGAGCCCGGCCAACGCCGTGACGTGCCGGTAGTAGCGCTTCATGAACTGCTCGACCGCGAGCCTCTCGGGGGTGTCGCGGAAGCCGAACAGCTCGGCAATGGTGCGCTGGTGGTCGAACAGCAGGCGATCCTCTGCGCGGCCGGTGAGCATGTGCAGGGCGTAGCGCACCTGCCACAGGAAGGCCTGGCCCTGGCTCAGGATGCGCAGTTCGGCATCGTTCATGAAGCCGTTGGCCACCAGGTCCTCGTAGCGCTGGCTGCCGAAGTGGCGCTTGGCCACCCAGCCGATCATCTGGATGTCGCGCAGTCCGCCCGGTGAGCTCTTGATATTGGGTTCGAGATGATACTCGGAGTTGTTGAAGCGGTGGTGGCGGGCGATCTGCTCCTGCCACTTGGCCTCGAAGAAGCGGTCCGACGGCCACATCCGCTCGGGGGCGATGCGTGCCTTCATCGCTTCGCGCAGCGATTCGGGCCCGGCCAGGGTGCGCGACTCCATCAGATTGGTGATGATGGTGATGTCGCCTTCGGCCTCGCGTTCGCAATCGGAGAGCGAACGCACGCTGTGGCCGATCTCCAGGCCGATGTCCCACAGCAGGGTGATGAAGGCGGTCAAGCCCTCGCGGTAGGGCGTGTCGTCGTCACTTTCCAGCAGCAGCATCAGATCGACGTCGGAGTGCGGGTGCAGCTCGCCGCGACCATAGCCGCCCACGGCGAGCAGCGCCACGCCATCGTCGGGCCAGTCGTGCAGCGACCAGGCCACGCCCAGCAACTGATCGAGGCTCCAGGCACGGCCGTGCACCAGGTCGCGGATGTCGGCGCCGGCATGGAAACGCTCGTCGAGCCGGCTCTGGATGTCGCGCAGCGCCGCCTTGAAGGGGGCGATGGGCGAGCGGGTACCGGCGAGTTCGCGCCGAAAGGTCTCGGCGTCGAACAGCGTCTCGTCGGGCACGAAGCGATAGTGGTGCAGGAGCATGTTGGCTCGACTCAGTGGTCGAGGAAGGAGAAGTCTTCCTCGTGGCGCGCCGTGAGCACCTCGACGCCGGTCTCGGTGACCAGCAGCGTGTGCTCCCATTGCGCGGACAGGCTCTTGTCCCGGGTCACGGCGGTCCAGCCGTCGCGCAGCACCTTGGTCTGGTGCCCGCCGACGTTGATCATCGGCTCGATGGTCAGACACATGCCGGCGGCCAGGGTCGCGTCGGCCTCAGGGGCGTAGCCGTCATAGTGCAGCACCTGCGGGTCCTCGTGGAAGGTGGCGCCGATGCCGTGGCCGCAGAAATCCCGCACCACCGAGTAGCCGTTGGCCTCGGCGTGGTTCTGAATGGCGCGGGCCAGTTCGGAGAGGCGCACGCCCGGGCGCACCAGGGCAATGCTCCGGTACAGGCACTCCTGAGTCACCCGGCAGAGCCTTTCGCCCTGGATGTTCTCGCCGACGATGTACATGGCGCTGGAGTCGCCGTGATAGCCGTCGGCGGTCTTCACGGTGACATCGATGTTCATGATGTCGCCCTTCTTGAGCTTCTTCGCCGGGTCGGGGATGCCGTGGCAGACCACATGGTTGAGCGAGGTGCAGATCGACTTGGGGAAGCCGTGATAATTGAGCGGTGCCGGCGTCGAGCCCAGCTCATCGACGATATAGTCGTGGCACAGGCGGTCCAGCTCGCCGGTGGACACGCCGGCCGTGACATGGGGCGCAATCATCTCCAGCACGCTGGCGGCCTGGCGGCCGGCCTCGCGCATCTTCTCGATCTCGTCGGGCGTCTTGATGGGTATGTTCATGGAATCTCGGTTCAGAGGGGTTGCAGCGCCGGCAACGTAGGCCAAGGACGGCGGGCGACTTCATCTCGTTGGCGAACTATGGTATAAAGCCGCGCGCTTTCCTGCAATCGTCGCCGCCCCGGCCTTGGCCCGGTCGGCTGACGAGGCGTGAGGGTGCTGGCGTCGAGCTGCGACACGTCACGGTTCGCGCCGTTAACTCAATAGCCTTGAAAACACACACGTACCGGCACATGGTCCCGGGTGCTGCCGCGGTCAATCCCGGCGGTCGGATCCATGGGGTACGTGGAGGCCTAACCCGATTTTCAGGAGTCATCCATGGCACACGTCAACATGCGCGACCTGCTCAAGGCAGGCGCACACTTCGGTCACCAGACCCGTTACTGGAACCCGAAGATGGGCAAGTTCATCTTCGGCGCTCGTAACAAGATCCATATCATCAACCTCGAGCACACCCTGCCGGCCCTCAACGAGGTGATCGGCGTGGTCGAGAAGATGGCCGCTTCCAACAACAAGATCCTGTTCGTCGGCACCAAGCGCAGCGCGAGCAAGATCATCAAGGAAGAGGCCAACCGGGTCGGTCAGCCGTTCGTCAACCACCGCTGGCTCGGCGGCATGCTGACCAACTACAAGACCATCCGTCAGTCGATCAAGCGTCTGCGCGACCTCGAGACCATGCGCGAGGACGGCACCTTCGAGAAGCTGACCAAGAAAGAGGTCCTGATGGCGACCCGCGAGCAGGACAAGCTCGAGCGTTCCATCGGCGGCATCAAGGAGATGGGCGGCCTGCCCGATGCGCTGTTCGTCATCGACGTGGATCACGAGCGTATCGCGATCAACGAGGCGAACAAGCTCGGTATCCCGGTCATCGGCGTGGTGGATACCAACTCCGACCCGGACGGCGTCGACTACGTGATTCCCGGCAACGATGACTCCATCCGTGCCATCCAGATCTACGTCAGGGCAATCGCCGACGCCTGCGCGCGGGCGAAGGAAGGCCGTCCCGACGAGTTCGTCGAGGTCACCGAGAGTGAAGGCGGCGACGCGGCTGCCGCTGCCGAGTAACGGCGAGTCGCCCGGGCCGGCGCTGCCGGCCCGGGTGGGCGGCCAACCAAGGCGGCCGCCCGCTACCGTTCCGCCGTGGCGGAGCGGGATTGAACCGGACCCAAGGGTCCGGCGCCCTTATTCCCAGGTCGAACCTAACCGGGTTCCACTATCAAGAGGTGAATACCATGGCAGCGATCAGCGCTTCCCAGGTCAAGGAACTGCGCGAGCGTACCGGGCTCGGCATGATGGAGTGCAAGAAGGCGCTCACCGAAGCGGATGGTGACATCGAAGTCGCCATCGAGAATCTGCGCAAGAGCTCTGGCCTCAAGGCCGCCAAGAAGGCCGGCCGTACCGCCGCCGAAGGCGCCGTGGTGACCCGCGTCGCCGAGGATGGCAGCTACGGCGTGGTGGTCGAGATCAATTCCGAGACCGACTTCGTCGCTCGTGACGACAACTTCAAGGCCTTTGCCGACAAGATCGCCGACGCCTTCTTCGCCGCCAAGAGCGAAGACGTCGCCGCCGTGATGGAAGGCGCCCTCGAGAGCGACCGCGAGCAGCTGGTACAGAAGATCGGCGAGAACATCGGCGTGCGTCGCTGTGCCGTCGTCGAGGCGCCGGAAGGCGGGCTGGTGGGCGAGTACGTCCACGGCGGACGTATCGGCGTGCTCACCTTGCTCAAGGGTGGCAACGCCGAGGTGGCCAAGGACATCGCCATGCACGTGGCCGCGATCAACCCGGCCGTGGCGCGCCCCGAGCACATGCCGCAGGAGCAGCTCGACAAGGAGAAGGCGATCATCCTGGCCCAGCCCGACATGGCCGGCAAGCCCGAGCAGATCGCCGAGAAGATGGTCGAGGGGCGCCTGAAGAAGTACCTGGCCGAGAACAGCCTGACCGAACAGCCCTTCGTCAAGGACCCGAACCAGACCGTCGCCGAGTTCGCCAAGGCCGCGGGTGGCGAGGTGATCGGCTTCACTCGCTTCGAAGTGGGCGAGGGCATCGAGAAGGAAGAGGTCGACTTCGCCAAGGAAGTCATGGAACAGGCTGGCCGTCGCTAAGGTCAGAGGTTCCAGCTCGAGGATGGCGTGCGCGCGAGCGCACGCCTTCTCGTATCCGGCCGCCGCGTCGGCTGTAGTAGAGTCGTTCCATCCCTTGCGCCCAGGAGAGTTGCCATGTCCACGCCCGATCACGTCGATCATCCCGCCAAGACCCGCAGCGAGAAGTCGAAGTACAAGCGCATCCTGCTCAAGCTCTCCGGCGAGGCGCTGATGGGCGAGCACGACTTCGGCATCGACCCCAAGGTGCTCGACCGCATGGCGCTGGAGATCGGGCAACTGGTCGGCATCGGCGTCCAGGTGGGTATCGTGGTCGGCGGCGGCAACCTGTTCCGTGGTGCCGCGCTCAACGCGGCAGGCATGGATCGGGTCACCGGTGACCATATGGGCATGCTGGCCACGGTGATGAATGCCCTGGCCATGCGCGACGCCCTGGAACGCTCCAATATCCGCTCGCGCGTGATGTCGGCCATCCCCATGAGCGGGGTGGTGGAGCACTACGACCGCCGCACCGCAATTCGCTACCTGACGTCGGGAGACGTGGTATTGTTCTCCGCCGGTACCGGCAACCCCTTCTTCACCACCGATTCCGCAGCCTGCCTGCGCGGCATCGAGATCGACGCCGACGTGGTGGTCAAGGCCACCAAGGTGGACGGGGTCTACGACAAGGACCCGGTGAAGCACGCCGATGCGGTCAAGTACGATCATCTGAGCTACGATAGTGCGCTCGATCAGAAGCTCGGCATCATGGATTTGACCGCTATCTGCCTGGTGCGGGACCATGACATGCCGGTCCGCGTCTTCAACATGAACAAGCCGGGCGCCCTGCTGAACCTGGTGATGGGCGGCAAGGAAGGCACGCTGATAGACAGAGGTTGAAATCGTGATCAATGACATCCAGAAAGATGCTGAAAGTCGCATGAAGAAGAGCCTCGAGGCGCTTCATGCCAACTTCAACAAGATCCGTACCGGGCGTGCTCACTCCAGCATCCTCGACTCGGTTACCGTGGATTACTACGGTAGTCAGGTGCCGCTCAACCAGGTCGCTTCGGTCAACGTGGAAGACGCTCGTACCCTCTCCGTGGTGCCCTGGGAGCAGAACCTGGTGCCCAAGATCGAGAAGGCGATCATGACCTCCGACCTGGGTCTCAATCCCGCGAGTGCCGGCAACGTGATTCGCGTGCCGATGCCGATGCTCACCGAGGAGACTCGCAAGGGTTACATCAAGCAGGCTCGCGCCGAAGCCGAGCATGCTCGTGTAGCGGTGCGCAACGTGCGTCGCGATGCCAATAGCGACCTCAAGGCGCTGCTCAAGGAGAAGGAGATCTCCGAGGACGAGCAGCACCGCGGCGAAGAAGCGATTCAGAAGCTGACCGACAAGTACATCGCCGAGATCGACAAGCAGCTCGAAGTGAAGGAACACGACCTGATGCAGGTCTGAGCAGCGCCGGGCGCCGGCCTGCGCGTTGCCGCCCGGTTTTTCCATCCCCATTGCGAGACATCATGACGTCAGCGCAGACTTCCGCATCGCAGATGCCACCGAAGCCCCCCGGCGACGACCTGCCGCGACACGTGGCGATCATCATGGATGGCAACAACCGCTGGGCACGTGCGCGTGGGCTTTCCGGCATTCGCGGTCATCGTGCCGGTGTCGAGGCCGTGCGCGCGGTGATTCGCCGTGCCGCCGAGCGGGGCATCCGCACCCTCACCCTGTTCGCCTTCTCCAGTGAAAACTGGCGCCGCCCCGAGGCCGAAGTCCGCGCGCTGATGGAGCTGTTTCTCATCGCGCTCAAGCGCGAGGTGAGAAAACTCCACGACAACGGTATCCGACTCTCGGTGATCGGCGACCGCAGCGCCTTTTCACCCTCGATTCAGAAATACATCGTACGGGCCGAAGAGCTCACCCGCGACAATGCCGGGCTGCATCTCGTCGTCGCCGCCAACTACGGCGGCCGCTGGGACATCGTCAACGCCGCCCGACACCTGGCCGAGCGGGTCGCAAACCGCGAACTCGAGCCCGATGCCATCGACGAGCACGCCTTCCAGAGAGGGCTGTGTCTGGGCGACGAGGCGCCGATCGACCTGTGCATTCGCACCAGCGGCGAGCAGCGCATCTCCAATTTCCTGCTGTGGCAGATGGCCTACGCCGAGCTCTATTTCACCCCGTTGCTGTGGCCGGACTTCGACGGTCAGGCCTTCGACATGGCGATCGACGATTTCTGCCGGCGGCAGCGTCGCTTCGGCATGACCGATGAACAGATCGAGGCGAAAGGTGCTTAGACAGCGGATCATTACTGCGGCGTGGCTGGCGCCGCTGATGCTGGCCGGCCTGTTCGGCCTTGACGGTGGCGCCTTCGCCGCCTTCACCGGTGTCATCGTGCTGCTGGCCGCCTGGGAGTGGTCCAACCTCGCCGGTGTGACCGAAACGAACCGGCGGCTGGCACTGGTGGCCGGCCTGGCGTTGCTGATGGGCGTGCTGTGGACATTGGGCGCGGCGCTGGCCATCTGGCCGCTGTGGCTGGCAGTGGCCGGCTGGCTCGTCAATCTCTACTGGGTCACTCGCTATCCGGCGAAGAGCGATCAATGGGGCTCGACCGCCGTGCGCCTGGCCATGGGGCTATGGGTACTGCTGCCGGCCTGGGTCGGCTTCAACTTGCTGCGCGACACCGGCGGTGTTTGGCTGCTCTACGTGCTGCTGCTGGTGTGGGGCGCCGATATCGGCGCCTACTTCTGCGGTCGCGCCTGGGGTCGGCGCAAGCTGGCGCCCGCGGTCAGTCCCGGCAAGTCCTGGGAGGGCGTCGTCGGGGGCCTGGCCGTGACGCTGATGCTGGCGCTGACGTTCGCCGTCTGGCAGGGAGTGGGGGTGCCGGGACTCGTGATCGTGACCGCGGTGGTCACCCTGGTCTCGGTGCTCGGCGACCTGCTGGAAAGCATGCTCAAGCGTTTTCGCGGCATCAAGGATTCCAGCAACCTGTTGCCCGGCCACGGTGGCGTGCTCGACCGCATCGACAGCCTGACGGCGGCGGTACCTCTGTTCGCGCTGCTCTCACACGGGATGTCGTGACATGAACGGGCCGCTTCGGCAGCAGAGCGTCACGGTGCTGGGAGCCACCGGCTCCATCGGCACCAGTACGCTCGACGTGATCGCGCGCCACCCCGAGCGCTACCGGGTGCATGCGCTGACCGCGCATCGCTCGCGCGAGACGCTGCTGGGCCAATGTCGGCAACATCGTCCCGCCGTGGTGGTACTTGGCGACGAGCGTGATGCCGTCTGGTTGCGCGAGCGGCTGTCGCAGGCGGGGCTGGCCACCGAGGTGCGTGCCGGTGAAGAGGCGCTCATCGAGGTGGCAGGCGCCACCGAGGTGGACGTGGTGATGGCGGCCATCGTCGGCGCTGCGGGGCTGCTGCCGACGCTGGCCGCGGTGCGCGCCGGCAAGCGTGTGCTGCTGGCCAACAAGGAGGCGCTGGTGATGTCCGGCGCACTGTTCATGGACGCCGTCACTCGCCATGGCGCCACATTGTTGCCGATCGATTCCGAACATAATGCCATCTACCAGTGTCTACCACCCGAGCATCGCGGCGGCCTGTCCCGCCATGGCGTGACTCAGCTGCTGTTGACCGCCTCCGGGGGGCCGTTCCGTGGCTGGACCCCGGAGCGCCTGGCTACGGTGACGCCGGTGCAGGCCTGCGCTCATCCCAACTGGTCGATGGGGCGCAAGATCTCGGTGGACAGCGCGACACTGATGAACAAGGGGCTGGAGCTGATCGAGGCATGCTGGCTGTTCGATGCCCGGCCCGAGCAGGTGCAGGTGGTGGTGCACCCACAGAGCGTGATCCACTCCATGGCCGCCTACAGCGATGGCTCGGTGCTGGCACAGTTAGGCAACCCGGACATGCGCACGCCGATCGCCTATGGCCTGGCCTGGCCCGAGCGCATCGATGCCGGCGTCGAGGCGCTGGACCTGTTCCGGATCGCCCGGCTCGACTTCGAGGCACCCGACGAGGCTGCCTTCCCTTGCCTGCGGCTGGCCCGCGAGGCGATGCAGGCGGGAGGGACCGCGCCGGCCGTACTCAACGGCGCCAACGAGGTGGCCGTCGATGCCTTCCTGGCGGGCCGGTTGGGTTTCCGCGGAATCGGCGATCTGGTGGAAGAGGTCCTGGAGGCATTGCCGGTAGAAGCCGGTGGCGACCTGGAAACCATCCTCGCTGCCGACGCCCGGGCGCGCCAGGCGGCGAGCGAGAGGCTGGAAGGACGCTGAACCGATTCGCCAGCGAACCGAGTGATTTTTCAAGGTCAAGGAGACTGTATTGGGCCTGATCCAGAACGTGCTGGCCGTCATCGTGGTGCTGGGCCTGCTGATCACCTTCCACGAGTTCGGCCATTACTGGGTGGCGCGCCGCTGTGGTGTCAGGGTGCTGCGTTTCTCGGTGGGCTTCGGCAAGCCGATCTGGTCCCGCGTCGATCGTCATGGGACCGAGTTCGCCTTGGCGGCGATTCCGCTCGGCGGCTACGTCAAGATGCTCGACGAGCGCGAGGCCCCGGTGCCTGGCGACCAGCTCCATGAGGCATTCAACCGCAAGTCGGTATGGCAGCGCATCGCCATCGTCGCGGCGGGCCCGCTGGCCAATTTCCTGCTCGCCATTGTGGCCTACTGGGCGCTGTTCGTGGCCGGTACCACGACGGTGGCGCCGATGGTGGGCGAGGTGACTCCCGATTCGCCGGCATCCCGTGGCGGCCTGCAGCCAGGCCAGGAGATCGTGGCAGTGCAGGGCAACGAGGTGCGCTCCTGGGATGAGATCAACTTGCGCCTGATCGCCGATATCGGCTTCAGTGGCGAACTGGCCATCCAGGCACGCGACGATGCCTCGACCGACCCCAGGGAGTATCGCCTGCCCGTGCAGGACTACCTGGTGCGCCAGGATCCGCCCCGGCCGCTGCCCACGCTCGGTATCACCCCGTGGCAGCCGCGCTTTCCCGCCGTGCTGGGCCAGGTGGTCGACGGCGAGCCCGCTGCGGAGGCGGGGCTGCGTGCCGGCGATGAGGTAGTGGCGGTGAACGGCAACCCGATCGAAGAGTGGATGGACTTCGTCAGTGTGGTGCGGGCCAGCCCGGGCGAACCCCTGGAACTCGAGGTGGCCCGTGGCGACGAACACCTTGCGTTGACGCTCACGCCGGGCTCTCGAGAGCTCGAGACGGGGGTCGCCATCGGTTATGTCGGTGCCGGCGTCGAACCGGTGGAGTGGCCCGAGGAGTTTCGCCGCGAGATTCGCTACGGTCCCGTGGCGGCGGTGGGGCAGGCATTGAGCCGTACCGGCGAGATGACGCTGCTGACCCTGAATGCCATCCGCAAGATGTTGGTGGGGCTGATTTCGCCGACCAATCTGTCGGGTCCCATCACCATCGCCCAGATGGCGGGGGATACGGCGCGCACGGGACTGGAGAGCTTCGTCAGTTTCCTGGCCTACCTCTCGATCAGCCTGGCGGTGCTCAATCTGTTGCCGATTCCGGTACTTGATGGCGGCCACCTGCTTTACTATTTCGTCGAGGCGGTTCGCGGTCGGCCGGTGTCGGAGCGGGCCCAGGCGTTCGGGCTGAGGATCGGTCTGGCGCTGGTCGGCATGCTGATGCTGATGGCCCTGTATTTCGATCTGATGCGTCTCTGGTAGCAAGCGCCCCCTCCGGGGCACAGGGAGGCAGAGCTTCGCTCTGCCTTGTCAGTCACCCGCACATATGTATATGGTGCCTGTCTGGACAGGCAGGCGGATCAACGCGAGCGAAGCGACTGCATGAATATCAAGACCCTCGGACTGGCGGCACTGCTGCTGGCCGGTTCCAGTACGGTGCTGGCCGAATCTTTTGAAGTTTCCGACATTCGCGTGGAAGGACTGCAGCGGGTTTCCGCCGCTTCCGTCTTCAACGCCTTTCCCATCAGCGCGCGCGATCAGGTGGATGATCGCGAGCTTGCCGAGGCGGCCCGCAGCCTGTTCGCCACCGGCCTGTTCGAGGACATTCAGCTTGCCCGCGACGGCAATGTGCTGGTGATCCAGGTCGTCGAGCGACCGACCATCTCGCGCCTCAACATCAGCGGCAACAAGCAGCTCTCCGAAGAGGATCTGCGCCGCGGGCTGCGCGAAGGCGGTCTGGCGGAAGGCCAGGTGCTTCAGATCTCGACGCTCGAGGACATCCAGCGCGAGCTCGAAGGCGTCTACCAGGCCCAGGGGCGCTACAGCGCCCGCATCGAGACCAGCGTGCGCGAGATCGACGAGGGCCGGGTCCAGGTCGATATCGACATCAACGAAGGCGCGGTGGCCAAGATCCGCCAGATCAACATCGTCGGTAACCGCCAGTTCGACGATGATGAGCTGCGCGAGGTGTTCGAACTCAACGACCGGCCCGGGCGCTTCTTCGGCTGGTTCTCCAAGGACGAGTACTCCCGCGAAGCGTTGGCCGGCGATCTGGAACGGCTGCGCTCGTTCTATCTCGATCGTGGCTACGTCAACTTCAACATCACCTCCACCCAGGTTTCGATCAGCCCTGACAAGTCGCAGATCTTCGTCACCGTCAACGTCGACGAGGGCGGTCAGTACCGCCTGGGCGACATCGGTTTCGTCGGCGACCTGCAGGTCAGCGAGCGCGAGGCACGCAACCTGCTGCAGGTCGAGAGTGGCGACATCTTCTCGCGCAGTGACGTCACGGCGTCCACCGAGGCACTGCGCTCGCGGCTTGGCGCCGAAGGCTTCGCCTTCGCCAGGGTCGAGGGTGTGCCGCAGCCGCGTGCCGACGGCGAGACCGTCGATCTGACCTTCAGCGTCGACCCGGGTCGACGCGCCTACGTACGCCGCATCAACTTCATCGGCAACACCACCACCGAGGACGAGGTGCTGCGCCGCGAGATGATCCAGATGGAGGGGGCGCCGGCCTCCACCGAGTCGATCAGCCAATCGCGTCGTCGTCTGGAGCGTCTGGGCTTCTTCCGCCAGGTCGAGGTGGAGACCCAGCCGGTGGCCGGCGAGTCCGACAAGCTCGACGTTACCTATACCGTCGAAGAGCAGCCCTCCGGCTCGGTCTCGGCCAGCATCGGCTTCTCCCAGAGCGCCGGGGTGATCTACGGCGCGGCGCTGGCCCAGAACAACTTCCTGGGAACCGGCAACCGCGTCAATATCGGCGCCCAGCGCAGCGACACCTTCACCAGCGTGAATTTCGGCTACACCGACCCCTACTGGACGCTGGACGGTATCTCGCGCGGCTACAATCTCTTCTATCGCGAGACCGATTACGAAGATTCGGACATCTCGACCTACTCCACCGACGCCTACGGCGCGGGGATCAACTTCGGCTATCCGATCAGCGAGCTGTCGCGGCTCAACTTCGGCACCAGCATCGAGGACATCACGGTCAAGACCTACCGCGATACCGCCTCGGAGATCGTGCGCTACGTCGACGAGCAAGGTGAGAACGCCCAAAGCCTCAAGCTCACCGCGAGCTGGACCCGCAACAATCTCAACCGCGGCATCATGCCCACCTCCGGCGACTACCAGCGCCTGTCGCTGGAGACTGCCGCCCCCGGCAGCGACGCCGACTATTACAAGTTGCGTGCCCGTGCCCAGCAGCTCTTCGCCCTCAACGAGGAGGAGACCTGGGCGCTGAAGTTCGGCACCACCCTGGGCTACGCCGACAGCATCGGCAGCGATCCCTATCCGTTCTACGAGAACTTCTTTGCCGGTGGCCTGGGCTCGGTGCGCGGCTATACGGGCAACACGCTGGGCCAGCGCACCACGCCGCGCGAATCCGGGCGAGACCGCACCCTGGGCGGCAACGTACTGGTCGAAGGCAGTGCCGAACTGCTCTTCCCGCTGCCGTTTATCGAGGATCAGCGTTCGCTACAGACCGGGTTCTTCGTCGATGCCGGCAACACCTTCCTGACCAGCTGCTACCCGGTGGTGGAAGGCGATGGCCCCTCGCGCTGCTCGTCGGGTGTCGACCTGGGCGATCTGCGCTACAGCATCGGCGTGGGGCTCTCCTGGCTGACGCCGGTCGGGCCGTTGACCTTCAGCATTGCTGAGCCCCTCAATGACGAGAGCGGCGACGACACTCAGTTCTTCCAATTCTCGCTGGGCCAGACGTTCTGAGCCGGCCTGCCAAGGGGATATTTCGCATGCGCAAGTTGACAGCCATTCTCTGCCTGGGCCTGTTCGCCGTCATGGCTGCACCGGCCTACTCGGCCGAAGTCGCGATGCTGGATTGGCGCCAGGCGCTGCTCACATCCGATGCCGCCCAGCGCTCCATGCAGGAACTCGAGAGCCGCCTGGCCGGCCAGCAGCAGGAAGCGCAGTCGCTGGGCCAGGAGCTGTCCCGGCTGCAGCAGCGGCTGCAGCAGGAGGGCGACAGCCTTCCTGACGCCGAGCGCCAGTCGCTGATTCAGGAGTTCCAGCAGAAGGGAAGCCGCTTCGAGCAGTTGCGTCAGCAGATCATGGAAGAACAGATGCGCGCCGAGCAGGAGTTCCTGCAGCAGGCCGAGCCGAAGCTCGATCAAGCCGTCGAGCAGGTCATTTCGCGGCACGGCGTTCAGGTACTGGTGGAGCCCCAGGGCGTGCTGCACTCCGACCAGGAGCTGCCCAACCTGACGGATGAAGTGATCGAAATTCTCAACTCACTCAACTGAACATGGCGGCAACTCCTGCCGCACGCTGTCGATACGGGTTTCCATGACGCACCCTGCTATTCACGAATTCACCCTGGCCGAACTGGCCGAGCGGCTCGGCGCCAACCTGGTAGGTGATGGCAACCAGCGAATCCGGGGCCTGGCCACGCTCAAGGAAGCCGGCCCCGATCAGGTGGCTTTCGTGGCCAGTCGTTCCTACCTCAAGGACCTGTCCAGTACCCGGGCCGGTGCCGTGCTGCTGCAGCCCGAGCATGCCGCCGCCTGTTCGGTGGCGCGCCTGGAACTGAAGAATCCGTATCTCGGCTATGCCCAGCTGTCGCAGCTGTTCGACCCGATTCTGGCAACCCCGCAGGGCGGCATCCATCCTGCAGCCGTGGTGGCAGACGACGTGACGCTTGGCGAGCGGGTCGAGATCGGCCCCAATGCCGTCGTCGAAGCCGGCGTCGAGCTGGGTGACGAGGTGGTGGTCGGTGCCGGTTGTTTCATCGGCGCAGGCACGCGCATCGGGGCGGGCTCCCGCCTACACCCCAATGCTACCGTCTGCCACGGTGTGATCGTCGGCGAGCGCGTCATCCTGCACAGTGGCTGCGTGATCGGTGGCGACGGCTTCGGTTTCGCCCACGACGGCAGCCGTTGGCACAAGATTGCACAGCTCGGCGGTGTGGTGCTGGGCGATGACGTCGAAGTGGGCAGCTGCTCCAGCATCGATCGCGGTGCACTCGACGATACCGTGATCGGTAACGACGTGAAGATCGACAGCCAGGTGCAGATCGCGCACAACGTGCGTATCGGCGACCACACGGCGCTGGCCGGCTGCGTCGGTATCGCCGGTTCCACCCGCGTGGGCAGCAATTGCATGCTCGGAGGCGGTGTGGGGCTCGCCGGACACCTGACCATCTGCGACGGTGTGCAGGTCACCGGCATGAGCCTGGTGACCAACTCGATTCATGAGCCGGGTGTCTATTCATCGGGTACCGGTGCCATGTCCAACGCCCAGTGGCGCAAGAACGCGGTGCGCTTCAAGCAACTCGACGACTTCGCGCGGCGACTGGCGCGGCTCGAGAAGCGCGACCGGCAGGGTTGAGACAGGGTCGGGCGGCGCTATAATTCCGCCTGCCTGACGCAGGCGTTTTTTCGGGAAGCCGGGCGGCGCGCACCGACGCTCGCGATGGCTTCCCTACTTCATTTCAGAGGTCGCTACGATGGTAATGGACATCAACGAGATTCGTGAGTATCTGCCGCACCGATACCCTTTCCTGCTGATCGATCGGGTGCTGGAACTGAACCTCGGCGAATCCATCGTTGCCTACAAGAACGTCAGCATCAACGAGCCGTTCTTCAACGGTCATTTTCCCCACCACCCGATCATGCCCGGCGTGCTGGTGCTCGAGGCGCTGGCCCAGGCCTGCGGCATCCTGGGCTTCAAGACCGTCAACAAGCTGCCGGCCGACGGCTACGTCTATTACCTGGTGGGTAGCGACAACGTGCGTTTCAAACGACCGGTGATGCCGGGAGATCGCCTGAGGCTGGAAGCGAAGGTCGAGCGTGAAAAGCGCGGCATCTGGAAGTTCGCCTGTCGTGCTACGGTAGATGGCGAACTGGCCTGCGAGGCCGAGGTCATCTGTGCGGAGAGGAAGGTTTCTTGATACATACCACTGCCATCGTCGACCCTGGGGCACGTCTGGCCGAGGATGTGGAAGTCGGGCCCTTCAGCGTGATCGGCCCCGATGTGGAGATCGGCCCCGGCAGTCGCATCGGTCCTCACGTGGTCATCAAGGGGCCGACCGTACTGGGGGCGCGGACCCGTATCTTCCAGTTCGCCTCGGTGGGAGAGGATTGCCAGGACAAGAAGTATGCCGGCGAGCCGACACGCCTGGTGATGGGCGACGACAACGTCATTCGCGAGTGCGTGACGCTGCATCGCGGCACCGCCCAGGATCGCGGCGAGACCACCATCGGTTCGCGTAACCTGTTCATGGCCTACGTGCATGTCGGCCACGACTGTGTCATCGGCGACGACTGCGTGCTGGCCAACCAGGCGACACTGGCCGGCCACGTGACCCTGGGCAACTTCGTCATCCTCGGCGGGCTGTCGGCCGTTCATCAGTTCTGTCACTTCGGCGATCACGCCATGGCCGGCGGCGGCTCGATCATCACCAAGGACACCCCGGCCTTCGTCATGATCAACGGCAATCCGGCTCGGGTTCACGGACTCAACCAGGTGGGGCTCAAGCGGCGCGGCTTTTCCGCCGAGGCGATCAAGGCCCTGAACGATAGCTACCGGCTGGTCTATCGTCAGGGGTTGACCGTTCCCCAGGCGCTGGAGGAGATTCGCAACCGCTATGCGCTGCCCGAAACCGAAACCTTCGCCGCTTCCATCGAGGTCTCGACCCGCGGCATCATTCGCTGACGCGGCCTCGCAGCGAGTCTGATATGAGCAAGCTTGCGCGTGTCTATATCGTCGCCGGTGAGATGTCCGGAGACCTGCTCGGGGCGAGCCTGATGCGTGCCCTGAAGGCGCGTCATCCGCAGGTGCAGTTCCGTGGCATTGGCGGTCCCGGCATGATTGCCGAGGGTATCGACAGCCGCTTCCCGCTGGAGACGCTGTCGGTCATGGGCCTGGTCGAGGTGCTCAAGCACTTGCCGGAGCTGATTCGGGTGCGTCGCGCCCTGCGCGCCGATGCCCTGGCCTGGCGGCCGGACGTCATGATCGGTATCGATGCCCCCGACTTCAACCTCGGCCTGGAGCGACAGTTGCGCGAGGCAGGCCTCACCACGGTTCACTACGTCAGCCCCACCGTCTGGGCGTGGCGCCAGGGACGGGTGAAGGGCATCGCTCGCTCGGTCGATGCCATGCTCGCCCTCCTGCCTTTCGAGGCCGCCTTCTACGAGCAGCATCGTCTGCCGGTGGCCTTCGTCGGCCATCCGCTGGCCGATGAGCTACCGCTGGTCACTGATCGTGCGGGTGCGCGTGCCGAGCTCGGGCTGGCCGAGACTGACCCGGTACTGGCCGTGCTGCCGGGCTCGCGGGCCAACGAGATCCGCTTTCTCGGTGCGACCCTCCTCGATGCCGCCGAGCGGCTGTGCCGCGAGCGTCCCGAGCTGAAAGTGGTGATTCCTGCAGCGACGCCGCTGCGCCGTGAGGAGCTTGAGGGCCTGCTGGCAAGCCGTCCGACGCTGGACGGGCGGGTCACGCTGCTCGACGGCCGGGCGCGCCAGGCGATGGTGGCCAGCGACGCCGTGCTGCTGGCGTCGGGCACGGCGGCACTCGAGGCAATGCTGTGCCACCGTGCCATGCTGGTGGTCTACAAGATGGCGCCGATGACCCACTGGCTGGCCCGTCGTCTGGTCAAGACCGAATGGATCTCGTTGCCCAACCTGATCGCCCGCGAGGCCCTGGTGCCGGAACTGATTCAGGACGCTGCCACGCCCGAGGCGATCGTCGAGCATATCGGGCCGATGCTCGACGACGTTCGAGTCAGAGGCGCTCTGGAAGAGCGCTTCGCCGTCATGCATGCCGGGCTGCAGCGCAATGCCAGCGCCAGGGCGGCCGAGGCCATCGAGGCCTTGCTGGAGGGGCGGCCGATGCCCGCTTCGCTGTCCAGCGAGGAGCATGTCGTGGCGTCAGGTCAGGACTCGGCTGAGCAACCACAGACAGGCAGAGAGGAGACATGAGCGACTGTCCGTTTCCCCCATTGGTGATCGACTATCAGGGCCATCTGCTCGCCGGTGTCGATGAGGTCGGTCGCGGACCTCTGATCGGGGCGGTGGTGGCAGCTGCGGCAATTCTCGACCCCATGCGGCCGATCGCCGGCCTGACCGACTCCAAGAAGCTCTCGCCGCAGCGACGCGCCGACCTCGATGCCGAGATTCGCGACAAGGCGCTGGCCTTCGCCGTGGCCGAGGCGAGCCACGCCGAGGTCGACGAACTCAACATCTACCACGCCACCCATCTGGCCATGCGACGGGCGATCGATGCGCTGCCGCTGACGCCTGAATACCTGCTGGTGGACGGCAACCGCCTGCCCGGGCATCATGTTCCCGGCCAGGCGATCATCAAGGGCGACGCCCGCCATCCGTCCATCGCTGCCGCTTCGATACTGGCCAAGGTGGCCCGCGATGCCCAGATGGTGGCACTCGACGGCCTGTTTCCCGAGTACGGTTTCGCCCGCCACAAGGGCTATGCCACGCCCGAGCACCTGGATGCCCTGGAGCGCCTCGGGCCGCTGCCCGAGCATCGCCGCACTTTCGCCCCGCTGAAGGGGCAGCTCGAGCTGCTCTAGTCCTGCTGTCGTGGCCCATTCACTGCCAAGCCCCGAGCCTCTTATGACCACGCCCTTCGTACACCTGCGCGTCCATACCGAATACTCCCTGGTCGACGGCCTGGTGCGACTCAAGCCGCTGCTCAAGGCCACCGCCGAGCAGGGCATGCCGGCCTTGGCCGTGACCGACGAGGCCAACCTGTTCGGTCTGGTCAAGTTCTACCGTGGCGCCCAGAGCGCCGGGCTCAAGCCGGTGATCGGCGCCGACCTGTGGCTGGCCAACCCTCATGACGAAGGACATCCCTACCGCCTGACGCTACTGGCGATGAACGGCGTCGGCTATCGCAACCTTACCGAGCTGATCTCGCGCGGCTGGATGGAGGGGCAGCGGCAGGGACGCGCCGTGCTGGAAAAGGCCTGGGTGCTCGAGCAGAGCGAGGGGCTGATCGCGCTTTCCGGCGGCCGCGATGGCGAGATCGGAAGACACCTGCTTGCCGACCATCGGGATGAGGCAAGAGCTCTGCTCGAGGAGTGGCAGGCCGCCTTCCCGGACCGCTTCTACCTGGAGCTGACCCGCACCGGGCGGCCGTTGGAGGAGGAGTGCGTGCATCTCTCGGTGGAACTCGCCATGGCCAGCGGCGCCCCAGTGGTGGCGACCAACGACGTGCGCTTCCTCGAGCGCGACGACTTCTGGGCTCACGAGACCCGCGTCTCCATCGGCGAGGGCAAGGCGCTGGACGACCCGCGCCGCGAACGCAAGTATACCGAGGAGCAGTATCTCAAGAGCCCGGCGGAGATGGCTGAGCTGTTCGCCGATATTCCGGAGGCGCTCGAGAACAGCGTGATGATCGCCGCGCGCTGCAACGTCGATGTGCGCCTGGGCGAAATCTTCCTGCCGGAGTTCGAGATCCCCGAGGGCATGACCCAGGACGAGTACTTCCGCAAGGTCTCCCACGACGGCCTCGATGAACGTTTGAACTTCCTCTACCCGGCCGAGAAGTACCCTCGCGATAGCGCCGAGTTCGCCGAGATCGACAAGCGCTACCGCGAGCGGCTGAATTTCGAGCTCGACATCATCATCCAGATGGGCTTCCCCGGCTATTTCCTGATCGTGATGGACTTCATCCAGTGGGCCAAGGACAACGACGTTCCGGTGGGCCCGGGGCGCGGTTCCGGTGCCGGCTCGCTGGTGGCCTATGCGCAGAAGATCACCGACCTCGATCCGCTGGAATACGATCTGCTGTTCGAGCGCTTCCTCAACCCCGAGCGGGTCTCGATGCCCGACTTCGACGTCGACTTCTGCATGGAGAAGCGCGACCGGGTGATCGAGTACGTGGCCGACCGTTACGGCCGCAACGCGGTGTCTCAGATCGTCACCTTCGGCACCATGGCGGCCAAGGCGGTGGTGCGTGACGTGGCCCGTGCCCAAGGCCGGCCCTACTCGCTGGGCGACAAGCTCTCCAAGCTGATCCCCTTCGAGGTGGGCATGACGCTCGCCAAGGCGATCGAGGCGGAGCCGGCGCTCAAGGAGTTCGTCGAGAACGACGAGGAGGCCGCCGAGATCTGGGAGATGGCGGTCAAGCTCGAGGGCATCACCCGCGGCACCGGCAAGCACGCCGGCGGCGTGGTGATCGCGCCGACCAAGCTCACCGACTTCTCGCCGCTGCTGTGCGACGAGGAAGGCAACGGCCTGGTGGTGCAGTTCGACAAGAACGACATCGAGGAGGCCGGGCTGGTCAAGTTCGACTTCCTCGGCCTGCGCACCCTGACCATCATCGACTGGGCACTGGAGATGGTCGACAAGGTGCGTGCCGTCAAGGGCCAGGGGCCGCTCAACATCGACAGCATCCCGCTCGACGATGGCCCCACCTTCGAGATGCTCAAGCGTGCCGAGACCACGGCGGTGTTCCAGCTCGAATCGCGCGGCATGAAGGAGCTGATCAAGCGTTTGTTGCCCGACTCGCTGGAGGACATGATCGCCCTCGTCGCCCTGTTCCGCCCGGGGCCGCTGCAGTCGGGCATGGTCGACGACTTCATCAACCGCAAGCACGGCCGCGCCGAGATCTCCTACCCGCACCCCGACTACCAGCACGAGTGGCTCAAGCCGGTACTCGAGCCCACCTACGGCATCATCCTCTACCAGGAGCAGGTGATGCAGATCGCCCAGGTGCTGGCGGGCTACAGCCTGGGCCAGGCCGACATGCTGCGCCGGGCGATGGGCAAGAAGAAGCCCGAGGAGATGGCCAAGCAGCGCGCCGGCTTCATGGAGGGTTGTGCGGCCAACGGCATCGACAAGGAGCTGGCCGGCAACATCTTCGACCTGGTGGAGAAATTCGCCGGCTACGGCTTCAACAAGTCGCACTCGGCGGCCTACGGCCTGGTCTCCTACCAGACCGCCTGGCTCAAGGCGCACTACCCTGGTCCCTTCATGGCCGCGGTGATGTCCACCGAGATGGACAACCTCGACAAGGTGGTGCCGCTGATCGAGGAGTCGCGGCGTATCGGTCTGACCGTGACCCCGCCGGACGTCAACATCGGCGCCTACAAGTTCACCGTGGATACCGAGGGCCGGGTGGTCTACGGCCTGGGGGCGATTCGCGGTGTAGGCGAGGGCCCCATCGGCGCCATCGTCGAGGCCCGCGAGGCCGATGGCCCCTTCAGCGACCTGTTCGACTTCTGCCGGCGGGTCGATCCCAAGCGCATGAACAAGCGCACCCTGGAGGCATTGATTCGCTCGGGGGCGCTGGACAACCTGGGACCGAACCGGGCGGTGCTCGCCGCAGCGCTCGACGACGCCCTGCGTGCCGCGGCCCAGACCCAGACCAACCAGAACCTGGGCATGATGGACATGTTCGGCGAGGCCTTCGTCGACGACGCGGTCGAGAGCGATCCTTACGAGGCCTATCGCCGCGCCCGCGAGTGGACCGACAAGGAGCGCCTGGCCGGTGAAAAGGAGACCCTTGGGCTCTACCTGACCGGGCACCCCATCGACGAGTACGAGAAGGAGCTGGCGCGTTTCGTCTCCACGCGCATCAGCGACCTCAAGCCCTCGCGCGAGCCGCAGCGCGTCGCGGGCCTGGTGGTGGCCATGCGTACCATGAAGTCCAAGCGCGGCGACACCATGGCCTTCATCACCCTGGATGACCGCACCGGGCGAATCGAGGCGTCGCTGTTCGGCGAGCTGTACGACTCCCTGCGCGGCCAGATCGAGGCCGACCAGGTGTTGATCGTCGAAGGTGAGGTCTCAAGCGACGACTTCTCCGGCGGCCTGCGCCTGCGCGGCAAGGACGTCACGCCGATGGTGGCCGCCCGAGCGCGCTACGGCGAGGCGGTCGAGCTGTCGCTGGACGGCACCCGGGTCAACGGTCGCCTGATCGACACCCTGCGCGACAGCCTCGCGCCGCACCGCGACGACGGCGGTCTGCCGGTACGCCTGCGCTATCGCAACGAGGCGGCCGCCGGCTGGCTGGAACTGGACGCGCAGTGGCGCGTATCGCCCTGCGACGAGTTGCTGATCGCGCTGCGTGAAGTAGAAGGGCAGGATGGCGTGCGCCTCAAATACCGCTAGGCCTAAGAAAAGTGCCTGCGCTCGGTCATACGGCGTTAAAAAACGGCTTAAAATGCTCATTTACTAAAGTAAACTCCGCTTTTGCGCCGTTTTTTGCCTTGTCTGACCATCGCTCGCCGACTTTTCGACAGGATCTGGGCTCACCACCTTGGCTGCGGGCGGCGCCGGGGACAGGTCGCAGCGGCGGTCCTTTTCCAGGGATGGAAAAGGTAGCGCCCAGGGATGGGTTCACAGCGCCTCCGCAGAGACCTGTCGCCGGGAAAGCCGCTGTTTCACGCCTTGCGCCGCGCGTTGAGGGTGCGATAATGCCCGACACTCGAATTTATGGCTTCCGGGACGAACAGCGTTCATTATCCTTTTCCCGGCGACAGCAATGACAAGGCGGCTTAGCCACTATGAATCCCAACTATCTCGATTTCGAACAGCCCATCGCCGAACTCCAGGCCAAGATCGAAGAACTGCGCCTGGTCGGCAATGACAGCAAGCTCAACCTCAGCGACGAGATCGGTCGCCTGGAGGAGAAGAGCCGCAAGCTCACCGAGTCGATCTTCAGGGACCTGAGCCCCTGGCAGGTGTCGCAGCTCTCGCGTCACCCCCAGCGCCCCTATACGCTCGATTATCTCGAGCACGTCTTCACCGATTTCGACGAGTTGCACGGCGACCGCCGCTTCGCCGACGACCCGGCCATCGTCGGCGGGATTGCCCGCCTCGACGACCGCCCGGTAATGATCATCGGCCACCAGAAGGGCCGCGACGTGAAGGAGAAGGTGCGGCGCAACTTCGGCATGCCGCGTCCCGAGGGCTATCGCAAGGCGTGCCGCCTGATGGAGATGGCCGAGCGCTTCAAGATGCCGGTGCTTACCTTCATCGACACCCCGGGCGCCTACCCCGGCATCGACGCCGAGGAGCGCGGCCAGTCCGAGGCCATCGCCTACAACCTGGCGGTGATGTCGCGGCTGAAGACCCCGATCATCTCCACCGTGGTGGGCGAGGGCGGCTCCGGCGGGGCGCTGGCCATCGGCGTGTGCGACGAGCTGGCCATGCTGCAATACTCCACCTATTCAGTGATCTCTCCCGAGGGCTGTGCGTCAATCTTGTGGAAGAGCGCCGAGAAGGCCGCCGATGCTGCCCAGGCCATGGGCATCACTGCCGAGCGCCTGCAGGAATTGGGCTTCGTCGATACCCTGATCGAGGAGCCGCTGGGTGGCGCCCATCGTCATCCGCAGACCACCGCCGAGCGGGTCAAGGAGGCCTTGCTGGCGAGCCTCGAGCGGCTCGAGGCGATGGATACCGAGGCGCTCCTGGAGCGCCGGTATGAGCGTCTGATGAGCTATGGCGCCCCGGCATAAGAGAGAGTCTCTGCAAGCCCTGATCGACGACGCCCTGGCGGAAACCCCGCCGGGGCGTGTCGTCTGGGTGGCACTCTCCGGCGGGCTGGATTCGAGCCTGCTGTTGACACTGGCCGCAGCGGCCTGCCGTCGCCATCCCCGGCCGCTGCATGCGCTGCATGTCCACCACGGGCTGCAGCCCGCCGCCGACGACTTCGAGGTTCACTGCCGGCGGCTCTGCTCGCGACTCGGCGTGCCGCTGTTCGTCGAACGTGTAGTGATCAACCGCGACGCCGGGTTGGGGCTCGAGGGAATGGCGCGTCAGGCACGCTACGACGCCTTTATCCGCCGCATGGCCAGGGGCGATACGCTATGGCTGGCCCAGCACCGCGACGACCAGGCCGAAACCTTTCTTCTCGCCGCGCTGCGCAGCAGCGGTGTGCGCGGCCTGGCAGGCATGCCGTCCGGTCGCGAGTGGCTGGGAAGGCGCCTCGTCCGTCCGCTGCTCGCCTGTTCGCGGGCCGAGCTCGAAGCCGAGGCGGAGCGGCTCGGGGTTTACTGGGTCGATGACCCCTCCAACGCCGACGAGTCGCTCGACCGCAACTTCCTGCGCCACAGCGTGCTGCCGCTGCTGCAGTCGCGTTGGCCCCAGGCGGCCGAGGCGTTGGCGAGCAGTGCACGCCACGCCGCCGAGGCCGAGGCGCTGATCGAAGCGCTCGCTGAACACGACCTGGACGCCCTCGGCGGCGATCCCGGCCGCGTGCCGCTGGCGGGGCTCGTGGCGCTTGCGCCGGAGCGCCAGCGTTCACTGGTTCGCCATGCTTGTCGCCGGCTGAGGCTGGCGACGCCACCGTCGACCCGCCTCGCGAGCCTGCTGGCACAGCTCGAAGCTCGGCCAGATGCTCAGGTGAGAGTTGCCTGGGCTGGCGCCGAGGCGCGGATATGGCGCGGAACACTCTACCTTCGGCCGATACATGCGACCTTGAGGGCGGACTGGTGTGCCGAGTGGGATGGCATGGCCCCGCTGCCATTGCCCTGGGGAGAACTGCTGCACGCTGCGCTGATTCCAGCCGACGGTTGCCCGGTGGTGCTGACCCTGATGGCACGACAAGGGGGAGAGCGGCTGCGCCTGGCGGGGCGGGGAGGGCGGGATCTCAAACGTCTGCTGCAGGAAAGGGGCATACCCCCCTGGGAGCGTGAGCGGCTGCTGGTGGCCTGGTGCGACGGTACGCCCGTGGCGGCGTTTCAACCCGATTCGGCACGCTGGCTGGCAGTGGCCGAAGGATGGCGAGCATCGGTTGGCGAGGTGTGAGGGCTCAGTACCGGCGTGAGATGTCTCGGGCCAGCATGTCGTACAGCACGCCTTCGCGCAGCGCACCATCGGCATAGCGCATCGTGGTCAGCTCGAACGCCTCGAAAATCGATCCGAGAATCGCCACTCCGGCGGGAAAGATACGCGCGCGGTCGGGCTTGAGTCCCTCCAGGGCGACCCGGTCGAGATGGCCGCAGTCGATCAGACGTTGGCGAAGCACCCTCAATCCGCTTCTGCTGATCTCGCCAGGTGTGCCGCCGTCGGCGGCAAGCACCGAGGCGGCCGCCTTGATGGTGCCGCTGGAGCCCAGCGCCTCGTCCCAGCCCAGTTCGCTGTAACTCACCCGGAGTGGCGCAAGCTGTGCCAGAACGTCCGCTTCGGCCTGGCTCATGCGCGCCTCGCTCAACTGGCCATCGGCGAAGTGGCGCTGGGTATGGGTGACGCAACCGATGTCGAGGCTCTCCAATTTCAGCGGTTTCAGTTGTTCACCGACGATGAACTCGGTGGATCCTCCCCCGATGTCGACGATCAGGCGGCGGCCGTTCTCGGCCAGGGCATGGGCCGCGCCCAGGTAGATCAGGCGGGCTTCCTCCTGTCCGGGTATCACCTCGACACGGCACCCCAGCAGGGCTTCGGCACGCTCAATGAAAGTCTGGCGATTGCGCGCCGTACGCAGCGCACTGGTACCCACCACGCGCAGGCGCTCGGCAACCACACCCTCCAGCAGTGGGGCGAAGCGAGAGAGACATGTCATGGCGCGCTCCATCGAGGCCTCGTCCAGGCAATTGGCGGCATCGAGGCCGGCGGCCAGTTGCACCTTCTCGCCCAGTCGGGCCACGACTTGAAGCTGGCCATCGAGATAATGCGCCACCAGCAAGTGAAAGCTGTTGGACCCGAGATCGATCGCGGCCAGGCGCTGTTCCTGGGATACGCCGGAGGCGTCGCTGACGAGGTTGGGCCGTTCCGTGGGTGGGTTCATCGAAGCATCCTGATAGCGAATGGCTAAAGGGTGCGGCGACTCCCCGAGCCTGTCAATCGCATAAGGTTGATCTATAGGGTTGCGTTCCTCGCCGGCCTTGACTAACATCGGGTCGTTCGCCTGTTCCGAATGCTTTCCGACCGCGTCGCGGTCAACATCAAGTCGTCAGACAGCCCCTTCTTTGTCGCTCGTTGTCATGTGCCTTAGCCATGGTGGCACTTGAAACGCACCCAGGCGATGAATCCAGGTGACAAAGAAGCGCTGCTCCCTCGAACACGATACCGTGCGACGATCCCTTCGCAGAGTGGTCGTACAGCCACGAGCATCGCTCATGAGCGGCAGCTCTCCCGGGCTCTGAACGCACCCAAGCGGCGTACCGTTCTTTTATTCGCACCACTCCCACGGCCGCCGTGCCGCCACGCTGACATGAGCAACTTCCGAACGCACCGATGAATCTTACCGAACTCAAGCAAAAATCCGTGCCGGACCTTTTGGAGATCGCCCGTGAAATGGGCATCGACAACCTGGCCCGTTCACGCAAGCAGGACATCATCTTCGCTATCCTCAAGAAGCACGCCAAGAGCGGCGAGGATATCTATGGCGATGGTGTACTCGAAATCCTCCAGGACGGCTTCGGCTTCCTGCGCAGCGCCGACAGTTCCTATCTGGCCGGCCCCGACGACATCTACGTCTCGCCGTCGCAGATCCGTCGCTTCAACCTGCGTAAGGGTGACTCGATCTCCGGCAAGATTCGTCCGCCGAAGGAAGGGGAGCGCTACTTCGCGCTGCTCAAGGTCAGCCAGATCAACTTCGACAAGCCGGAAAACGCCAAGCACAAGATCCTGTTCGAGAACCTCACGCCGCTGTTTCCCCAGGAGCGGCTGCGCATGGAGATCGGCAACGGCTCCACCGAGGATCTCACCGCACGCATCATCGATCTCACCGCACCCATCGGCAAGGGCCAGCGTGGCCTGATCGTCTCGCCGCCCAAGGCGGGCAAGACGCTGATGTTGCAGAACATTGCCACATCGATCACGCGCAATAATCCCGAATGCCACATGATCGTGCTGCTGATCGACGAGCGCCCGGAGGAAGTGACCGAGATGTCGCGTACCGTGCGTGGCGAAGTGGTCGCCTCGACCTTCGACGAGCCGCCGGCGCGCCATGTGCAGGTCGCCGAGATGGTCATCGAGAAGGCCAAGCGCCTGGTCGAGCACAAGAAGGACGTGGTCATCCTGCTCGACTCCATCACCCGCCTGGCGCGCGCCTACAATACCGTGGTGCCGAGCTCCGGCAAGGTGCTCACCGGCGGTGTCGACGCTCATGCCCTGGAGAAGCCCAAGCGCTTCTTCGGTGCCGCGCGCAACATCGAAGAGGGCGGCAGCCTGACCATCATCGCCACCGCGCTGGTCGATACCGGCTCGAAGATGGATGAGGTGATCTTCGAGGAGTTCAAGGGCACCGGCAACATGGAAGCCCACCTGGACCGCAAGCTCGCCGAGCGTCGCGTCTATCCGGCGCTCAACATTCGCCGCAGCGGCACCCGCCGTGAGGATCTGATCGCCTCCGAAGACGAGATGCAGCGTATGTGGATCCTGCGCAAGCTGCTCAATCCGATGGACGATACCGCCGCGACGGAATTCCTCATCGACCGCTTGAAGGATACCAAGACGAACCTCGAGTTCTTCGAAGCCATGAAGCGCCGCTAGGTTTGATCGGCGGTGCGGAAAGGGGCGGCATGCTATGCTGCCCCTTTCGTCGTTCCGGAAACGGGAAATGGAATGAAGTACAACGACCTGCGCGACTTCATCGCCGCCCTGGAGGCCCAGGGCGAGCTGGTGCGCGTGACCGCCGAGGTGGACCCCTACCTCGAGATCACCGAGATCTGCGACCGCACCCTGCGCGCCGCCGGGCCGGCGCTGCTGTTCGAGAACGTCAAGGGCCATGACATGCCGCTGCTGGGCAATCTGTTCGGCACGCCGAAGCGGGTCGCCATGGGCATGGGCCAGGACTCGGTCGAAGCGCTGCGCGAGGTGGGCGAACTGCTCGCCTTCCTCAAGGAGCCCGAACCGCCCAAGGGCTTCCGCGACGCCTGGGACAAGCTGCCGATCTTCAAGCAGGTGATGAGCATGGGGCCGAAGACGGTGCGCTCGGCGCCGGTGCAGCAGGTGACTCTCGAGGGCGATGATGTCGATCTCGACCGGCTGCCGATCCAGCACTGCTGGCCCGGCGATGCCGCTCCGCTGGTCACCTGGCCGCTGGTGGTCACCCGCGGGCCGCACAAGAAGCGCCAGAACCTGGGCATCTACCGCCAGCAGAAGCTGACGAAGAACCGCCTGATCATGCGCTGGCTGTCACATCGTGGCGGTGCGCTGGATTTTCAGGAGTTCCAGCAGACGAACCCCGGCGAACCCTTCCCGGTGGCGGTGGCACTGGGTGCCGACCCGGCCACTATCCTCGGCGCGGTGACCCCGGTGCCGGATTCGCTCTCCGAGTACGCCTTCGCCGGGCTGCTGCGCGGCTCGCGCACCGAGTTGGTCAAGTGCGGCCACGCCGATCTCGAGGTGCCGGCCTCAGCCGAGATCATCCTCGAAGGCTTCATCTACCCCGACGACACGGCGCCGGAAGGCCCCTACGGCGACCATACCGGCTACTACAACGAGGTCGACGAGTTCCCGGTGTTCACGGTGACGCGCATGACCATGCGCCGCGACGCCATCTATCACTCGACCTACACCGGAAGGCCCCCCGACGAACCGGCGATACTGGGCGTGGCACTCAACGAGGTGTTCGTGCCGATCCTGCGCAAGCAGTTCCCCGAGATCGTCGACTTCTACCTGCCGCCGGAGGGCTGCTCCTACCGCATGGCGGTGGTGACCATGAAGAAGCAGTACCCGGGGCATGCCAAGCGGGTGATGATGGGGGTGTGGAGCTTCCTGCGCCAGTTCATGTACACCAAGTTCGTGGTAGTGCTCGACGACGACGTCGATGCCCGCGACTGGAAGGACGTGATCTGGGCCATTACCACCCGCATGGACCCGGCCCGCGATACCGTGATGGTCGAGAACACGCCCATCGACTATCTCGACTTCGCCTCGCCGGTGGCGGGTCTGGGCTCCAAGATGGGGCTGGACGCCACCAGCAAGTGGCCCGGTGAAACCGACCGCGAATGGGGCACCCCCATCGTCATGGACGAGGCCGTCAAGGCCCGCGTCAGCGAACGCTGGAACGAATTGGGCATCAGCCTGCCCCCCCACCCCGACGACAAGAGGCTTGCATGACCCCGAGGACCCTGAACTGCCAGGTAACGGCAGTGGAGGACCTGACCCCCGACGTGTTCCGCGTGCGCCTGGAAGGGCGTGCCGAGGCCATGGCCCACGACCCGGGCCAGTATCTCGAACTCAAGCTGGACGACGAGACCTGGGTGCCGTTCTCCATTGCCAATGCGCATGCCGACGACGGTACCCTGGAGCTGCATATCCAGCACTGGCCGGAGCGCGAGAATTCCGCCCGGCTGCGCGAGTTGATCGTGGTGGCGCACCACCTGACGGTACGCCTGCCGGGCGGCGACTGTATCCTGGATTCGACCAGCCGGCGTCCGCTGCTGCTGGTCGCCGCCGGTACCGGTTTCGCCCAGATGAAAGCCATCGTCGAGGCTTCGCTGCACGAGGCGCCGCAGCGGCCCATCGAATTGTGGTGGGCCGCCCGCGAGCGACGCGATCTCTATCTCGAGAGCCTTCCCAATGAATGGGCCGAGCAGCATGACAGCGTGTGCTTCCATGTGGTCACCGAAGTGGCGCCGGAGCCGCCGGTGACCGGTGTGCGCGTCCAGGGCCACCAGGGTCGCATCGACCAGGCGCTGGCCGCCGGGCTCGATGACGTCAGCGGGTATGACGTCTATCTTTCCGGCTCGCCGGGTATGGTCTACGCCTGCGTCGACGTACTGGCCTCGCTGGGCCTCGAGCCGTCGCGGGTCTTCTCCGATGTCTTCGCCTATGCGCCGCGCCAGCCGCTGGTACCCACCGCCGGTGTATTGCGCCGGGGAAGCGCCGGATGAGCGCCGCGCCGATCCTGATCACCGGTGGCGCCCGACGCCTGGGGCGCCACTGCGCCGAGCGCCTGGCCGAGGACGGCCACCCGGTGATCGTCAGCTATCGCCGCGAGCGGCCCGAGCTCGCGGCGCTACGCGGGCGCGGCATCGTCACCCTGCAGGCGGATTTCTCCAGCGAGGCGGGCATCCTCGACTTCATCGGCCGGCTCAAGGGCGAGACGTCCGTGCTACGTGCCATCGTGCACAATGCCAGCGACTGGGCGCCCGACAGCCAAGGCGAAGATGCCGGGGCCAACTTCGAGCGGTTGTTCCGCATCCACATGCTGGCGCCCTACCTGATCAACCTGCACTGTCGCGAGCTGCTCGAGGCGTGCGGCGAGCCGCAGCGCGACATCGTGCACATGACCGACTACGTGGTGCAGAAGGGGTCGACTCGACATGTCGCCTACGCCGCTACCAAGGCGGGGCTCGAGAACCTGACGCTCTCCTTTGCCGCGATGTACGCCCCGTCGATCCAGGTCAACGCCATCGCGCCGGCACTGATCATGCTGGGCGAGGGCGACGACGGAGCCTACGCCGAGAAGGCCAGGGCCAAGTCGGCGATGGAGACGATACCGGGACCGGGTGTGATCTACCAGAGCCTGCGCTACCTGCTCGACAACCGCTACGTCACCGGCATCACGTTACCTGTCGATGGCGGCCGCCACCTCCGCTAGAATACTCCTCCCCCCTGATAACTCGTGAACGAGGAGCCAACATGGCGAACGACCATGATTTCAAGGATGACAGCGGCCTGCTGTCGATAGTGCTGGGCCTGGTGGTGTTGGTCAGCATGAGCGCGCTGCCGGCCACGATCGGCTGGTACCAGGTGTTCGCGGGCTGACGGCCACGCTTGCCAAGCCTACGCTGATCGGGCACGATGAAGCCAGAACATCGGAGACGACCATGACACCGAACCGGCACACGACAGCAACCGCCTTCGACCGCGCCCCTCGCGCGGTGCAGGCGTGTGGCGTCAAAGGTCCGTATTGGTATTGGTTTAGTTCCGGTGTGCCCGTGGCCGGGTCCTGAGCCAGGATCGCTACGCAGGCACACCCTAACCGGGTTGCCTCCCCAGAAACCCCCGGTCGGCAACCCCGACCGGGGGTTTTGCGTTGTAAAACGCTCGAATTCAACCAGAGGAGACGCACCATGACCGCACGCCGCGCCACTTTCGCCGCCCACGCTCGCCAAGACTATTACGGCTGGGGCTATGGCTGGCGATTTAGCGCCGCGCGGTCGACCCAGTGCGCCACCTCCGACCGTGAGATGACCGGTGGCCTGACGACACGATGTATGCCGACCTCACGGAGTTGACCCCATGAATGCCCCCGCATCCTTTGCTGAACACCTGGCCGGCGACCAGGCCGACCTTGCCGCCACCCCCTCCTGCCGGGCCGGGATGACCCTGCCGACGCCCGGCGAACTGCGCCGGCGATTGCCCGTCTCGCCTCAGGTGGCGGAACGCCTCTCGGCCCAGCGTCAAGCCATCCGGGCTGTCGTCAGCGGGCACGATGACCGTATGCTGATGGTGGTGGGCCCCTGCTCGATCCACGACCCGTTGGCAGCGCTGGAGTATGCCCATCGCCTGGCCGAACTGGCACGGAAGGTAGACGACCGCCTGCTGCCGGTCATGCGGGTCTACGTGGAGAAGCCGCGTACCACGGTAGGCTGGAAGGGCCTCGCCTACGACCCCGACCTGGACGGCAGCGGCGATATGGCCCGCGGCTTGCACCTGTCCCGCCATTTGATGCATGAAATTGCCGCGCTGGGCCTGCCGGTGGCCACCGAGGTGCTACAGCCGATGCTGGCCGCCTACCTCGACGACCTGCTGGCCTGGGTCGCCATCGGAGCGCGCACCACCGAGTCGCAGCTGCATCGCGAACTCGCCAGCGGCCTGGAAGCGGCAGTGGGGTTCAAGAACGCCACCAGCGGCGACGTCGGCGTCGCGGTGGATGCCATTCGCGCCGCGGCGCATCCGCACCGGCATTTCGGTCTCGACGAGCAGGGTCGGCCCGCTCTGTGCGAGACCGCGGGCAATCCTCACGCCCATGTGGTGCTGCGCGGAGGCCACCGTGGGCCCAACCACGACAGCGTCTCGGTACGTGCCGCTCGCGAGGCGCTGGAGAATGCCGGGTTGTCGGCAAGGTTGATGGTCGACTGCAGTCACGCCAACGCACGCAAGGATCATCGTCGCCAGGCCGAAGTGCTGCGCGACGTAGTGGCGCAGCGAGCGGCGGGCGAGACGTCCCTGATGGGGCTGATGCTGGAGAGTCACCTCGAAGAGGGCAAGCAGCCGCTGGCGCCCGGGGCGCTACGCTACGGCGTGTCGGTCACCGACCCCTGCCTGGGCTGGGACGACACCGAGGCCCTGCTGCTGGAAGCGGCAGCCAGGCTGCGCTGAGCGAGGGGGCGACTGTACCTCGACGCAGGATGCCGGGATAATCCCGGCACCGCGTTGCCACAGGAGCCCCCCATGTCGTTTGTCTTCGAACACCACGATCCCGAAACCTACCGCCGCAAGGCGAGGATCATCAGCGTCGCCATGGCGGGTCAGCTGATCGTCTTCGGTCTGGTGTTTTCCCAACTGTTGGTGACTGTCTTCGGCTCCAGCTTGTGGCTCAACGCCTTGGGGGTATTCCTCGGGTTGCTGGCCACCAGCATGACCTTCGCCGTGCTGCGCGAACGGCCCTGGATGCGCGAGATGCGCTACGTCTGGCAGCTCAAGCACCATCTCTCCCGGCTCAGCGGTTATCTCGCCACCCTGCGCCGCGAGACGGAGCAGGGCAACGGCGTGGCCCTGCACCTGATGACGGCTTACCACCAGGGCATGGCCCAGCTGGCCGAACTCAACGGCCGCACCCTGGATGACGACAGTGAGCTGATTGGCGAGCGCGCCAGGATCCGCCGGCTTCGTGAGGAGCGCGGCCTGCCCGTCCAGGTCGAGGGCTTCGACCCCCACGACCTGGCGGCCTTCAAGCGCAGCTAGAAGCCGCTCCTAGGCTTCCGCCAGCAGCCGGGCGGCGCGCTTGGCGAAATAGGTCAGCACCCCGTCGGCGCCGGCGCGCTTGAAGCACGTCAGCGACTCGAGGATCACCTTGTCGGCATCGAGCCAGCCGTTGTCGAAGGCGGCCATGTGCATGGCGTATTCTCCGCTCACCTGGTAGGCATAGGTGGGCACCCGGAGTTCGTCCTTGACGCGCCGCACCACGTCCAGGTAGGGCATGCCGGGCTTGACCATCACCATGTCGGCGCCTTCGGCCAGGTCCAGCGCCACTTCGTGCAGCGCCTCGTCGCTGTTGGCCGGGTCCATCTGGTAGGTGCGCTTGTCGGCCTTGCCCAGGTTCGTCGCCGACCCCACCGCATCGCGGAACGGGCCGTAGTAATGCGAGGCGTATTTGGCGCTGTAGGCCATGATGCGCACGTTGTGCAGGTGCTCCTGCTCGAGTACCTGGCGGATCTCACCGATACGGCCATCCATCATGTCCGAGGGGGCGACCACGTCGGCACCGGCTTCGGCATGGGACAGCGCCTGCTTGAGCAGCGTCTCCACGGTGCGGTCGTTGAGCACGTAGCCGCTGTCGTCGATGATGCCGTCCTGGCCGTGAATGGTGTAGGGGTCGAGGGCCACGTCGGTGATGATGCCGAGTTCCGGCACGGCGGTCTTCAAGGCGCGTACGCTGCGCTGGACCAGGCCATTGGCGCTGTAAGCTTCCTCGGCCAGTTCGCTCTTCAGCGCCTGGTCCACCACCGGAAACAGTGCCAGGGCGGGTATGCCGAGCTCGTGTGCCTCGCGCGCCTCCTCGATCAGCAGGTCCAGCGACAGCCGCTCCACGCCCGGCATCGAGGGCACTGCTTCACGGCGCTGCTCGCCGTCGAGGACGAACACCGGCCAGATCAGGTCGGCGGCGGTCAGTGTCGATTCGCGCATCAGGCGGCGCGAGAAGTCGTCGCGGCGCATGCGGCGCATGCGCGTGGCGGGGAACTGGCGCGTGGTCATGAAACTCAAAATTTTCTACTCCGACAGTGGGGCCGCGCTGCGCCATTGGCATGACGTAACGAAAGTGTGCCCCGCAAGGGTGACAGTGCGATGGCGTTCGAATGCGTTACATCGAGTATATCAGCGCCACCCCGTGCGGGAAGTCACGCCTTGTCGCACCCGTTGCGACTCTCTAAAGTGTGGGCTTCAGGATTCGAGGCGAAGCTCTTCAATCGAGGCGCCTCTACAACAAGGAGAATGGCATGAGCAAACAAGTGGCGGTCATCCTGGCGGGCTGCGGCGTTCAGGACGGTTCGGAGATCTACGAGACCACCCTGACCCTGCTGCGGCTGGATCAACTGGGCATCGGCCATCGCTGCTTTGCACCGGACATCATGCAGCATCATGTCGTCGATCATCGCAGCGGCGAGGTAGCCGAAGGTGAATCACGCAATGTGCTCACGGAGTCGGCTCGCCTCGCGCGGGGCAACATCGCGCCGCTGGAGGAGCTCGAGGTCGACGAGTTCGACGCGGTGATCCTGCCCGGTGGCTTCGGTGCGGCCAAGAACCTGTCCAACTTCGCCGAGGCCGGCAGCGACATGGAGCCACTGCCCGAACTGGTCGAGGCGCTGGCTCCCTTCTACGAGGCGCGCAAGCCCATCGGCCTGATGTGCATTACGCCGGCCCTGGTGCCCAAGCTGCTGGGGCCGGGCATTGCCGTGACCATCGGCCACGATCCCGGCGTCTCCGGTGCGATCAGCTCCATGGGCGGGCTGCATCGCAGCTGCGGTGTCGAGGATATCGTGGTGGACTTCGAGAACCGCGTGGTGACTACGCCGGCCTACATGCTCGCCACGCGCATCGGCGAGGCCGCCACGGGGATCTTCAAGCTGGTCGAGCGTATCGACGAGCTGATGGATCTCTGACGCCGCTGGCGCCCCGATACCAAGCGCCCCCGCTGCGGTCGAGCGGGGGCGCTTCGCTTTCCGGCTTGCGCTCCGGGTCAGGCGTCGTCGCGCTCCTCGACCGGGGTCGCCTCCGCCGATCGGCGCCTTCTGCGCCGCACCAGGCGGCCGAACAGGATGCCCACCTCGTAGAGCAGATACATCGGAATTGCCAAGAGGCTCTGGGAGATCACGTCGGGCGGGGTCAGCAGCATGCCGACCACGAAGCAGCCGAGGATGATATAGGGCCGCTTCTTCGTCAGGCTCTCCACCGTGGTGGCGCCGGAGAGTATCAGCAGGAAGGTGGCGATGGGGATCTCGAAGGCCACGCCGAAGGCGAAGAACAGCTTGAGGACGAAGTTCAGGTACTGATTGATGTCGGTCATCACCGCCACGTTCTCCGGCCCGGTCTGGGTGAAGAACTGGAACAGCAGAGGAAAGACCGCATAGTAGGCGAAGGCCGCGCCGGCATAGAACAGCCCCACGCTGGAGGCCAGCAGCGGCAGGGCCAGGGCCTTCTCGTTGTCGTAGAGCCCGGGGGCGACGAAGGCCCAGGCCTGGTGCAGGACGTAGGGAATGGCGAGGAACACCGCCACCACCAGGGTCAGCTTGAACGGAGCCAGGAACGGTGAGGCCACTTCGGTGGCGATCATCTGCGAGCCTTCCGGCAGCATGCCCATCAGCGGCTGAGCCACGAAGGTATAGATCTCGTTGGCGAAAGGGTACAGGCCCAGAAATATCACGAAGATCGCCACTACGGCGCGCAGCAGGCGCGAACGCAGCTCGATCAGGTGCTCGATCAGAGGGGCCTGGCCAAGTTCCTGCTTGTCGTCGGAGTCGCTCATCGGGAAGCGGCGTCCTTGTCATCGTCGGGGGAGGAGGGCTTGTCGCCTGCCGCCCTGGCATCGGCCAGGGCATCGTCGAGTCGCGCGGAGGCCGGTGGCGGCGTTTCGCCGTCGGGCTCCCGCGCCGAGGCCTCGGGCGGTTCACCGCCGCCCTGGCGTGGTGTCGGGGCGGGTTCGGCGATGCTCTCCACGTCGCGCTTGGCCTTGTTGAGGCTCTCGTCGAGTTTGGTCTGCTGTTCCTTGAGCTTCTGGCGCAACTCCTCCGCTTCGAGCTGCGAGTTGATCTCGCGCTGCATGCTCGACACGGTGCGCTTGATCTTGCCTACCCACAGCCCAACCGTACGCGCCGCCTTGGGCAGGCGCTCCGGGCCGAGCACGAGCAGGCCCACGATCCCGAGGATCAGCAGTTCCAGGAAGCCGATATCGAACATGGAGGCTTACTTGCGCTCTTCTCGTTCCTCGACGCTGTCCGCCGCCTTCTTCTCCTCGGCGCGGACGTCATAGGTGTTGGGCTGTTCCTCGTGGGCTACCTTGGCCTGCGACTTGTCGTCCTTGCCTTCCTTGCCCTCCTCGTTGACGGCCTGCTTGAAGCCCTTGACCGCGCCACCCAGGTCGGAGCCGACATTACGCAGCTTCTTGGTGCCGAAGATCAGGATAATGATGCCGAGTACGATCAGCAGTTGCCAGATACTGATGCCACCTAACATGAAGGTTACCTCTGAGTCGGTTTTCCGGCGGATCCGGAAGACATTTTCACTTTGACCTTGCGGCCTTCTCTTCGTGCCCGGAAATGCCGAAACGGCGGGCCAGCTCGTCGAGTACGTCCCGATGGTCGAGTCCGAGATGCGACAGCATCACCAGGCTATGAAACCACAGGTCGGCGGTTTCGGCGACTAGCGCCTTGCGCTCGTCGTCGCCACCGGCCTCGGCATCCTTGGCTGCCAGCAGGGTTTCCGTGGCTTCCTCGCCGACCTTTTCGAGTATCTTGTTAAGCCCCTTGTCATGCAAGGCGGCCACGTAGGACTCGGCGGGGTCGGCGCTGCGGCGTTGGCTCAGTACGTCGAAGAGTTCATCGAGAATATCATGCATGCGAGCGGCTCCGGTTGCGATGGATCAAGTTCATTGCCAGGCCAGCAGCAGCAGGCCGAGGAGCCCCGCAGCGAGTATCGGCCAGGGCTGGCCCGCGGCCCACGTGGCTAGCGGCTGCCAGGCCAGCGCCAGCCCGGCCAGCAGCAACCCCAGGCGCAGGCGGCGTCCGCCGCGCCGCCCTTCGCGCAGTTGGTGCTGGATGCCGCCGAGGGCCTGGGCCTGGCGGCGGCGCTGGCGGTGCTCGTGCTCGATGCGGCTCAGTGCCTGGTGAGCCACGGAGGGCAGCTCGGGCAGTTGGCGCGAAAGTTCGGGTGCCTGGCGCTTGAGCGACTCCCACAGGCCGACCGGCCCGGCGCGCTCGTGCATCCAGCGCTCCAGGTAGGGCTTGGCGGTGCTCCACAGGTCGAGGTCGGGATAGAGCTGACGCCCCAGCCCCTCGATGTTGAGCAGGGTCTTCTGCAGCAGCACCAGCTGTGGCTGGACCTCCATGTTGAAGCGCCGTGCGGTCTGGAACAGCCCCAGCAGCACCTGGCCGAAGGAGATGTCCTTGAGCGGCTTCTCCAGAATCGGCTCGCATACCGTGCGAATGGCAGCGGCGAATTCGTTGGCACGGGTATCTTCGCTCACCCAGCCCGACTCGATGTGCAGCGCGGCGACCTCGTAGTAGTCCTGACGGAAGAAGGCGAGCAGGTTGCGCGCCAGGTAGTCCTGATCCTCGCGGGTCAGGCTGCCGACGATGCCGCAGTCGATGGCGATGTACTGGGGGTCGTGCGGATGTTCGCGGGACACGAAGATATTGCCCGGGTGCATGTCGGCGTGGAAGAAGTTGTCGCGGAACACCTGGGTGAAGAAGATTTCCACGCCGCGCTCGGCTAGCCGCTTGAGGTCGGTGCCCTGGGCCTTCAGCGCGGCGATGTCGGCCACCGGGATGCCGTGGATGCGCTCCTGCACCATGACCCGGCGGCGGGTATGCGACCAGTGGACCGTGGGCACGTGAAGCAGCGGCGAGTCCTTGAAGTTGCGCTTGAGCTGCGAGGTATTGGCCGCTTCCTTGTGCAGGTCGAGTTCGTCGAACAGGGTCGCTTCGTAATCGCGTACCACTTCCACCGGACGCAGGCGTCGCGCCTCGGGGATCAAGGTCAGCAGGCCGGCCACGCGATACATCAGGGCCATGTCCTGGCGCATGACGCGATCGATGGCGGGGCGGATGATCTTGACCACCACATCTTCGCCGCTGTGCAGGCGAGCGGCGTGCACCTGGGCGATGGAGGCCGACGCCAGCGACTCGGGCTCGAAATGCGCAAAGGCAACGTCCAGCGGCATGCGCAGCTCCGACTCCACCAGCGCACGGGCTTCGTCGGCGGGGAAGGGCGGCACCTGATCCTGCAGGCGCCTCAGCTCGTTGGCGATCTCCTCCGGCAACAGGTCGCGGCGAGTGGAGAGCAACTGGCCGAACTTGACGAAGATCGGGCCCAGCGACTCCAGGGCCAGGCGCAGCCGTTCGCCACCGGTGCGCCGGCCCACCGGTACCAGGCGCAGCGGCGAGAGCAGGAAGGCCAGGCGTAGCCACCAGGGCAAACGCTGCAGCGGCAGCAGAGTATCGAGGCGATAGCGGGTGATGACCCACATGATGCGCAGCAGGCGAAACCCCATCATGACGTGGCCTCACGTTCGAGTCGGCGGCGCAGCCTGGCCAGGCGGGCCTCGAGGCGGTCGGTGGCCATTTCCAGTTCGGTGAGATGGTCGCGCAGGGTCTCGAGCTGCTGGCGGCCAGGCAGCAGGCGCGCCTCCTCGAAGACATACTCGGCGATGTCGGCACGCATCTCCTGCTGGGCGCGCAGGCCCCAGCGGGCCATGCGGCGGATACCTTCGGCCAGACTGTGGGCGGGCACGCCGCCCAGCCAGCGCGCCAGTTCCGCCTCCCAGTCGAGGTCGAGATCGAAGAACAGGTCGCGCACCTCCTCGAGCAGGTGCACGCGGCCGCGTACCGCCAGGCGCCCGCTGAACATCAGCCGCTCGATCGTCTCGCCGCCGAGCAGCTCGCCCAGCGTCTCGGCATCGAGCTCGACCACGGCGTCGGCGCTGCTCTCGTCGGGCACCTCCTGGCGCATCAGGTCGACGCCATGGGAATGGAAGCTCAGCAGCAGCGCCAGGGAGGGGTGCTCCAGGCGCAGCAGCAGCCGGCTGCCGGTCAGCCGGGCCAGGCGCGTGGGTGCGGCCAGGTCGCGGGCGAGCAGGGCATTGAGGGTGCGCTCGATGCCGGCCAGCAGCAGGGGCGGGATCAACGTCATCACGTCCTCAAAGCTTGATGCCGCGATGCAGGGCGACGATGCCCCCGGTGAGGTTGGTGTACTCGACCCGCTCCAGCCCCGCCGCTTCCATCATGCCCTTGAGCGTCTCCTGATCGGGGTGCATGCGAATCGACTCGGCCAGGTAGCGATAGCTGTCGGCGTCGCCCGCCACCATCTGGCCCATGAAGGGCAGCAGGCGGAAGGAGTACTCGTCGTAGGCGCGGGTCAGCACGGGGTTGTTCGGCTTGGAGAACTCCAGCACCAGCAGGCGGCCACCGGGCTTTAGCACCCGGGCCATGGAACGCAGTGCGGCGTCCTTGTCGGTGACGTTGCGCAGGCCGAAGGCGATGGTGATGCAGTCGAAGCTGTTGTCGGGGAACGGCAGGCACTCGGCGTTGGCCTGCACGTACTCGACGTTGCCGCCGACGCCGTTGTCGAGCAGCTTGTCGCGGCCGACCCGCAGCATCGATTCGTTGATATCGGCCAGCACCACCCGGCCGCGGGGGCCGACCATGCGCGAGAACTTGAGCGTCAGGTCGCCGGTGCCGCCGGCGATGTCGAGCACGCTATGGCCGGGGCGCACGCCGCTGCGCTCGATGGTGAGGCGCTTCCACAGGCGGTGAATGCCCAGCGACATGAGGTCGTTCATGACGTCGTAGCGCGCCGCCACGGAGTGGAAGACGTCGGCCACGCGCGAGGCCTTTTCCTCGACCGGCACTTCCTGGTAGCCGAAGTGGGTGGTGCGCTGGTCCCCGGGGGTGGAGTGAGGGCTCATGCGAAAAGGGCTCCCGAATCGCTGCGGAAAGGCAAGGCCGAGGCCTCGATTTGCGCGCTATTGTAGCCCTCTCAGGCAGTTCTTGTCTTGACGACTGCCTTCTAGAGCTGCTTGATCTCGATGCCCAGCGGTTCCCGGCTGGCGCCGGCCTTTTCCAGGCGTTCGAGATAGTCGGCCCAGTAGGCCTCGCGGTGCTCGATCAGCTCATGGAGGTACTCCCAGCTGAACAGGCCGCTGTCGTGGCCGTCGTCGAAGGCCAGCTTGACGGCGTAGCGGCCCACCGGCTCGATGTTCTTGAGGCCGACATCCTTCTTGCCCACCTGCAGCACGGCCTGGCTGGGATGGTGTCCGCGCACCTCGGCGGAGGGGGAGTAGACGCGCAGGTACTCCACCGGCAGGCGGTGGCTTTCGCCGTCGGCGTAGGTGAGCTCCAGCTCGCGGGCCTTCTTGTGGTAATGGATCTTGCTGGGTATGGGGGCAGGCATTCCGTTTCTCCCAGTCGTTCGAGTGAGGTATAGCGACTGACGAGGTCCGGCTGTGCTGGCGAAGCGACCTTTAGCAAGGATGCTGGCGGCGAGTGCAGCGGCGCGCGTCAATCGACAGGGATGTCGATTGAGGGCCGGCAAGAGGGACCTTGTTCCGGCCCGACGCGCAGGCCGCAAGCGAACCGCCGGGGTTTCATCCTTGCGTATCGCGAGCGGCACTGGCGAACCGAGGTGCAGCCCTCGTTTAAAGAATATACCGCGACAGATCCTCGTCCATCGCCAGCTCGCCGAGCTGGGAGTCGACGTAGGCGGCATCGACGGACAGGGGGCCGCCGAAATCGGCACCCTTGAACGAGGCATCCTCTAGCAGTCGCTCCATCACCGTATGCAGGCGCCGCGCGCCGATGTTCTCGGTGCCCTCGTTGACCTTCCAGGCGATCTCGGCGATGCGCTCGATGCCATCCTCGGTGAAGTCGATCTCGAGCCCTTCGGTGGCCAGCAGCGCCTTGTACTGCTTGGTCAGGGCGGCGGAAGGCTCGGTGAGGATGCGCTTGAAATCTTCCGGCGTCAGCGCCTCGAGCTCGACCCGGATCGGCAGACGACCCTGCAGCTCGGGAATCAGGTCGGAGGGGCGCGACAGGTGGAAGGCGCCCGACGCGATGAACAGGATGTGATCGGTCTTGACCATGCCGTACTTGGTCGAGACGGTGGAGCCCTCGATCAGCGGCAGCAGGTCGCGCTGCACGCCCTCGCGGGAGACCTCGCCGCCGCTGGACTGGCCGCTGCCCTTGGCCACCTTGTCGATCTCGTCGAGGAAGACGATGCCGTTCTGCTCCACCGCGTCGATGGCGCGGTGCTTGATCTCCTCTTCGTTGACCAGCTTGGCGGCCTCCTCGTCGCGCAGCAGGGCGAAGGCGTCCTTGACCTTGACCCGTCGGCTCTCGGTCTTCTGACGCCCCATGTTGGAGAACAGGCTCTGCAGCTGGCTGGTCATCTCCTCCATGCCCGGCGGGGTCATGATGTCGATGCCCGGCCCCTGCGGGGTGATCTCGATGTCGATCTCCTTGTCGTCGAGGTCGCCCTCACGCAGCTTCTTGCGGAAGATCTGTCGCGTCGAGCTGTCGCTGCGGGGGCTGTCTTCCTGACCACGGGGCGGGGGCAACAGGGCATCGAGGATGCGGTCCTCGGCGGCGTCCTCGGCGCGATGGCTGACTTCATCCTTGGCCTGCTCGCGCACCAGCTTGATGGCGGCTTCGGTGAGGTCGCGAATGATCGACTCGACGTCGCGGCCGACATAGCCCACCTCGGTGAACTTGGTCGCCTCGACCTTGATGAAGGGCGCGCGGGCGAGCTTGGCCAGGCGTCGGGCGATCTCGGTCTTGCCCACCCCGGTGGGGCCGATCATCAGAATATTCTTGGGGGTAACCTCGGGACGCAGGTCATCGTCGAGCTGCATGCGGCGCCAGCGGTTGCGCAGGGCGATGGCGACGGCGCGCTTGGCATCCTGCTGGCCGACGATGAACTGGTCCAGGGCGTGGACGATCTCGCGAGGGGTCATCTGGGACATGTTGGCGGCCTTCAGAGCGTTTCGAGGGTGACGTGGTGGTTGGTGAACACGCAGATGTCGCCGGCGATCTCCAAGGATTTCTCGGTGATCTCCTTGGCCGGGAGATCGGTGTTCTCGAGCAGCGCGCGGGCCGCGGCCAGGGCAAAGTTGCCGCCCGAGCCGATGGCGATGATGCCGCGCTCCGGCTCCACCACGTCGCCGTTGCCGGTGATGATCAGCGAAGCGTTCTTGTCGGCCACGGCGAGCAAGGCCTCGAGCCGGCGCAGGGCGCGGTCGGTGCGCCAGTCCTTGGCCAGTTCCACGGCCGCCTTGACCAGGTTGCCCTGGTACTTCTCCAACTGTGCCTCGAAGCGCTCGAACAGGGTGAAGGCATCGGCGGTGCCGCCGGCGAAACCTGCCAGCACCTGGCCGCGATAGAGGCGGCGCACCTTGCTGGCATTGCCCTTCATCACGGTATTGCCCAGCGATACCTGGCCGTCGCCGGCTAGGGCAACCTGGTCGCCGCGGCGCACGGAAACGATCGTGGTCATGGAGAGAACTCCGTAACGGGGAGCCGGGGCTCCCGGTGACTTTCGGCGCCCCGGGTAACGGGCGCCGGACAAGAACGTTCAAGGAAGGTGTGGGCGGCGGCAGGTGAATTCAAGCGTCATCGGAAGCGGAGCTGCCGTGTTGCCCGGCTTGCCCTTCCACCAGCGACTCTCAATTGGTGGCGCGGTGTCGCAGCGGCGTGATCCCCTGGGTGGTCATCAGGTCCTCGGCTCGGTTGAGCTCGCGGGTGTCGTCGTAGGGGCCCACCATGACCCGATGCCAGGTCTGGCCGTCAGCAGACTGTACCTGGCTGACCTGGGCTACCAGGCTCAGGTTGCGCAGGCGCTGGCGCAGCTGCTCGGCATCCTCGGGTTGGCGGAACGATGCCGCCTGCAGCATGTAGCGTGTGCCTGCCGGCGCTTCCGCTTCGTTGGCCGGTGTGGCGTTCACTTCGTCGCGCAGGTTGGCGGCGATCACCTGGGCGATGGGATCGTCGGCGGGTACCGGCTCGCTGGCGGCGTTGGCGTCGAGGGGCGGAGGTACCTCGACCGTCGGTTCCGGCGGCGAGGCGGTCGAGGCGACCTCTTTCGGCGCCACGACCTCCTCGGGCAGAAGGGTGTAGAACTCGAAGGTGGGCATGGGCGGTTCGCGCGGCTCGATGGTGGGCGCGGGTTCGCTGACCTCCGTGGGTGTGCGCGGCATCAGCTTGGCCAGCGGCGAGTCGCTGCCCTCCTGCCAGGGGGCGGTGCCGTGCTGGTGCTGGGCCAGCAGGAAGCCTGCAATGACGCCGCCCACCCCCCATACCCAGCCGGGCAGGCGGAAGCCCTGGCGCCGGGCGGTGGTGCGTTTGCGGCTGGTGGTGGCGCCACGTTTCTTGGGCGTACGACGGGCAGCCATGGCTTACATCTCCTCCGGGGCGCCGACGCCCAGCAGGTCGAGGCCGTTGCGCAGCACCTGGCGTGTGGCCAGGCCGAGGGCCAGGCGGGCATTGCGCAGCTCGTCGTCGTCGACCATGACTTTCACCGCGTTGTAGCAGGAGTGGAACTCCGCGGCGAGATCCAGCAGGTACTGGGCGACCTGCTGCGGCTCACGGCAGGCGGCGGCATGGGCGACCACCTCGGGGAAGCGCGCCAGACGGTTCATCACCGCCTTCTCCTGGTCCTCCTCCAGCTTCGCCAGGCTGACCATCGCCAGGTCGTGATCGAAGCCGAGCTCCTGGGCCTTCGCCTTGCGCAGCATGCTGCATACCCGGGCATGGGCGTACTGCACGTAGTAGACCGGGTTGTCGTTGGACTGCGAGCGGGCCAGGTCGATGTCGAAGGTGAGCTGCGAGTCGGCGCGGCGCGCGGCGAGGAAGAAGCGCGTGGCGTCGCGGCCGACCTCGTCGATCAGGTCGCGCACGGTGACGTAGCTGCCGGCGCGTTTGGAGAGTTTCACCTCCACGCCGGAGCGGGTCACCATCACCATCTGATGCAGCACGTAGTCGGGCCAGCCTTGAGGGATGCCGGCCTCCAGCGCCTGCAAGCCGGCACGTACCCGCGTGACCGTGGAGTGATGGTCGGCGCCCTGCTCGTTGATCACGGTTTCGAAGCCACGCTGCCACTTGTTCAGGTGATAGGCGACGTCGGGCAGGAAGTAGGTATAGCTGCCGTCGGACTTGCGCATCACCCGGTCCTTGTCGTCGCCGAAATCGGTGGTGCGTAGCCACAGGGCGCCGTCCTGCTCGTAGGTGTGGCCCTTCTCGATCAGCCGTGCGGCCGTTTCCTCGACCTTGCCTTCGCGGTAGAGCGAGGACTCCAGGAAATAGACGTCGAAGGAGACGCCGAAGGCCTTGAGATCGAGGTCCTGCTCGCGACGCAGCCAGGCCACGGCGAAGTCGCGGATGGCGTCGAGGTCGTCGGGGTCAGTCTTGGCGGTCACGTGGCGGTCGTCGGCGTGCACCGTCTCGCCGGCCAGGTAGTCGTTGGCCACCTCGGCGATGTAGTCGCCGCGGTAGCCGTCGTCGGGCCAGGCCTCATCGTCGGGGGTGAGGCCCTTGGCGCGGGCCTGGACGGACAGCGCCAGGTTGGCGATCTGGGCGCCGGCGTCGTTGTAGTAGAACTCGCGGGTCACATCGAAGCCGGTGGCCTCGAGCAACCGCGCGATGCAGTCGCCGATGGCGGCGCCG
This sequence comes from Billgrantia sp. C5P2, assembly GCF_051062895.2. NCBI lineage: Bacteria > Pseudomonadati > Pseudomonadota > Gammaproteobacteria > Oceanospirillales > Halomonadaceae > Billgrantia > Billgrantia sp. C5P2. The sequence continues at coordinate 4,051,861 of NZ_CM128542.1, read as the reverse complement.
CGGCCATGTCCCACGTGCAGTGGTCCGGTGGGGTTGGCGGAGACGAACTCCACCTGCACCTTGCGGCCGCCTCCGGCCAGGCTGCGGCCGAAGGTATCGCCCGCCTCGAGCACTTGACGCACGACCTGGGCGGCGGCGTCGGTGGCAGCAAAGAAGTTGATGAAGCCGGGGCCGGCAATCTCGACCTTCGTCACGGCATCGCTTGCCGGCAGCGCTGCGATCAGCGCTTCGGCCAGTTCGCGGGGGTTCCGGCCGGCCGGCTTGGCCAGCATCAGCGCCAGGTTGCTGGCGTAGTCGCCGTGGGCCTTGTCCTTGGTCGGGTCGACCTTGATGGTCGGAGTGGCGTCGGCGGGCAGCGTACCCTGCTGCTTGAGCGTATCGAGGGCGTTCTCGAGCAGGGAAATGATCGTCTCTTTCATGAAGCGGTTATGTCCTGTAGCGGCGGGCGCACGAGGTGATGACGAAGCCTGAGGCACTCGCGAAAGGCGCGGCCACGAAAGTTGGGCTGGTCGGCCATTATCGGCAATTGTGCCGCGGCTTTAAAGGCCGCACTTTCAGGCCAGCGTCTGGGGGTCGACGTCGAGCGACCAGCGTACCCGGCGCGCCTCGGGCGAGGCCTCGAGCCGGGCGGTCAACTGCGCACAGGCGGCATGAAGCTGGCTGCGCCGGCCGGCGCTCAGCATCAACTGGACATGGTAGCGGTTCTGGCGCCGCTCCATGGGGGCGGGCACCGGGCCCAGGCAACTCACGTCGGGGGCATGCTCGGCGACCCACTGCCGCAGCATGGCTGCCGCGTCGCGGCCAAGCGCCATGGCGGCCTCCTCGCGGGGGCTCTCCAGGCGCAGCAGGGCAAGAAAGCGGAAAGGGGGCAGGGCGGCGGCGCGGCGTTCGGCGAGCAACTGCTCGGCCAGGGCGTCGTAGCCGCGATCGGCGAGTAGCCGCAGGTGCGGGTCGTCGGTGTGCAGGGTCTGCACCAGCACGCGCCCCGGATGCGAGGCGCGGCCGGCGCGGCCGGCTACCTGGGTCAGCAATTGGGCGCTGTGCTCGAGGGCACGGAAATCGCTGGCGTAGAGCCCGGCATCGGCATTGATCACGATCACCAGGGTGACATGGGGCAGGTGGTGCCCCTTGGCCAGCATCTGGGTACCAACCAGCAGGCAGGGTGCGCCACGCCTCACTTCGCCCAGGGTCTGCTCGAAGGCGTCGCGGCGGCGCGTGCTGTCGCGGTCGATGCGATGCACCGGTACCTTGGGGAAGAGCGCCGCCAGGGTCTCTTCGGTGCGCTCGGTGCCACTGCCCAGCGGGCGCAGGTCGGCGCTGCCGCAGCCGGGGCAGGCGTCCGGCACCGGGCGGTGCTTGTCGCAATGGTGGCAGGCCAGCATCGGCGGCTGGCGGTGCAGGGTCATGCGCGCGTCGCAGTGGTCGCAGTCGGCCATCCAGCCGCAGGCGTGGCAGGCCAGGGTGGGGGCGAAGCCGCGGCGATTGATGAACACCAGTACCTGATGGCCGGCCTCGAGCGTCTCGCGGATCGCCTCGATGGCCGGTGGAATCAGCCCGCCCTGGCGCGGCCGGCCGCGCAGATCGATCAGTTCCAGCCGGGCCGGAGCGTGACGGCTGGCGCGCCGGGTCAGGCGCAGATGACGATAGTTGCCGCGTTCGGCGTGGTAGAGGCTCTCCAGCGATGGCGTGGCGCTGCCCAGCAGCAGCGGGATGGCATGATGCTTGGCGCGGGTCACGGCCAGGTCCCGGGCATGGTAGCGCAGCCCCTCCTGTTGCTTGAACGAGCCGTCGTGTTCTTCGTCGACGATGATCACGCCGGGCCGTGCCAGCGGTGTGAAGATCGCCGAGCGGGTGCCGATGACGATGGGGGCGCGGCCACTGGCCACCGCCTCCCAGGCGTCGAGGCGCTCGTTGTCGGTAAGCCCCGAGTGCAGCGCCACCACCGGCACCCGGAAGCGGCTGCGAAAGCGTGCCAGGGTCTGGGGCGTCAAGCCGATCTCCGGCACCAGCAGCAGGGCCTGGCGGCCGCGGGCGACCACCGCCTCGATCAACTGCAGGTAGACCTCGGTCTTGCCGCTGCCAGTCACGCCGTGGAGCAGGCAGGGGTGAAAACCATCGAGACGTTCGTGCACCGCCGCCAGGGCGGTTGCCTGCTCGCGATTGAGCGGCAGTGCCGGCTCGGCGAGTAACTGGGCGGTGGCGGGTTCGGCGGCAGTCAGCGGGTCTTCGTGGCGCTCGGCCAACCCCTTGTCGATCAGTGCCAGGAGCTGTTCGCGAGAAAAGTTGTGAGCCAGCACGGCCTGGGTGGGCAGCCCATGGGGATGCTGGCGCAGCATGGCCAGCAGCTCGGCCTGGCGCGGCGCCCGCTTCAGGCGCGGGTCGTCATCGCCGGCCACCGCCAGGGCCTGCCAGCGTTCGCGTATGCGTCCGGCCAGGGGGCGGCCCTGTCGCAATAGCACGGGCAGGGCCTGATGCAGGGTGTCGCCCAGTGAATGCTGGTAATAGCGTGCGGTGAAGCGACACAGCCACAGCCAGTCCTCGGGCAGCGGCTCGGCATCCAGCCAGGCCTCCACCGGCTTCAGCCGATCCAGGGGGAAGTCACTCCTGTCGCCGAGCTCCATCACCACGCCGATGACCTGGCGGCGGCCGAACGGCACGCGCACACGAATACCAGGCTGCCAGCCGCCGGGTGGGGCGTCCCGATTCGGGCGGTAGTCGAACAGGCGTCTCAAGGGAGTGGGAACCGCCACGCGCAGCACGCGAGGCGGGAGCGAAGAGATGGAATCGGGCAATTTGCCTCCGGCGTCGACTCTGCTAGAATGTCCGGCCGTCGTGGCACCTGGCTCGTGAAACAGGCCTGGCGGCTACCGGTTGGTTGAACGAGTGCTGACGATAGACAACCCTGTATGCGGTGCCTGGCAATGGATCAGGTGGCGGCATACCGCTCCATGAGGCTCAAGATGAAACAAGGTATTCACCCGGATTACAAGATGGTCACCGCGACTTGCTCCTGCGGCGCGACCTTCGAAGTCGGCACCACCGCCGGCCATGACCTGTCATTGGACGTCTGCTCCCAGTGTCATCCCTTCTACACTGGCAAGCAGAAGCAGGCGACCACCGGTGGTCGTGTCGAGCGCTTCAACAAGCGCTTCGGTGCCGCCGTCAAGCGCGGCTGATTCGCCCTGCTGCGAGGCGCATCGCCCGAGAGAACCCGCCTTCATGGCGGGTTCTTTCTTTTTGCGGGTCTGGAAAGCGTGTGCTGCATTGAAGAGCCGAGTGATAAGGAAAGGGTTATGGATGAGTCGCTCGGCATAAGTTGCAGCAAATAGCGTCGAATGTTCGCGAACGGGCGTTCAAAATCGTCGAATGGGGTGGTCATTGAGATGTGGAATGTTTTTCTATATGGTAGGTGGCCCCTCCAAGTACGGATACCGGATTCTCAGCATGACAGACGCCAATAAGCAGGCAGCGCTGGATTATCACGCCAAGCCCATTCCCGGAAAGCTCTCCGTGGAGCTGACCAAGCCCACTGCTACCGCTCGTGATCTCTCCCTTGCTTATAGTCCCGGTGTCGCCGAGCCGGTGCGCGAAATCGCCCGCGACCCGGAGAATGCCTATCGCTATACCGGCAAGGGCAACCTGGTGGCGGTCATTACCGATGGCAGCGCCATCCTTGGACTGGGCAATCTTGGCCCGCTGGCCAGCAAGCCGGTCATGGAGGGCAAGGGAGTGCTGTTCAAGTGCTTCGCGGGGATCAACTCGGTGGATGTGGAAGTCAACGCCGAGAGTCCGCAGGCCTTCATCGATACGGTGGCGCGCATTGCCGACACCTGGGGTGGCATCAATCTCGAAGACATCAAGGCGCCGGAGTGCTTCGAGATCGAGCAGGCGCTCATCGAGCAGTGCAATATCCCTGTCTTTCATGACGACCAGCACGGTACCGCCATCGTCACGGCGGCCGGTATGCTCAATGCGCTGGATATCGCCGGCAAACGCCTGGAAGAGGCCAGGATCGTCTGTCTGGGCGCCGGCGCGGCGGCCATCGCCTGCATGAAGCTGCTGGTGGCCTGCGGAGCCCGCTCCGAGAATCTGGTGATGCTCGATCGCCGAGGCGTCATTCACGCCGGGCGCGAGGGGCTGAACCCTCACAAGGCGGTATTCGCGGTGGATACCGACAAGCGTACGTTGGACGACGCCATCGAGGGTGCCGATGTCTTCATCGGTCTTTCCGGGCCCAACCTGATGACCGCCGAGCACATGCGCAAGATGGCGTCGAATCCCATCGTCTTCGCCTGTACCAACCCCGACCCCGAGATCAACCCCGACGTGGCTCGGGAAGCGCGCCCCGACGTGATCATGGCCACCGGCCGTTCCGACTACCCCAACCAGGTCAACAACGTGCTGGGTTTCCCCTTCATCTTCCGCGGGGCGTTGGACGTGCGCGCCACGCGCATCAACGAGGAGATGAAGTTGGCTGCGGTGCATGCGCTCAAGGACCTGGCCCGCGAGCCGGTGCCCCAGGCGGTGCTCGACGCCTACGAGCGTGATCATATGGAATTCGGCCCCGAGTACATCATTCCCACGCCGGTCGACGTGCGCCTGCTGGAGCGGATTCCTGCGGCGGTGGCCCAGGCCGCGGTGGACTCCGGCGTGGCCCGTCGCCCCTATCCGGCCCACTACCCGTTGAAGACGGTGGACGACGTCTACGGCGGCTGATCGGCGCGTCCTGGCATCGCCCTGCAACGACTGCGCCGGCCTTCGGGCCGGCGCAGTGCGTCGTGTGTCGGGTGCGTATCGCTCGTGAGGTTACCAGGTATAGAGCAGGGTCGCGTTGGTCGTCTGGTCGGTATTCGCGTCCGCCGTCTCGGGCGGGTCGGAGTCGTGCTTGATTTCGTGGGAGAGGCGCAGCGACAGGCGCGAGTTGAGCCGGGCGGTAAGCGATGACACCGACCTCGACGTGGTGTTCGCGTCGGTCGCTTCCACCGACATTTCCTGGCGCAGGTTGGAGTACTCGGAGAACGTCCACTGGTAGTCGAGTGCGCTGTAGACGACCCCCAGGTTGTTGTTTTCCTCTCCATCGATCCTGTCGTGGCGATACCCCGGGCCGGCCTCGAGTGACAGGCGGTGCTGACCGGTATCGATGACGTCACGGCCGTAGCCACCGATAGTGGTGAACTGCTGGTCGTAGCCGCTGAAGCGGTCCTTCTCCCAGCGGGCGAAACCGAAGAGATAGTGAGGGCCGTCGAAGTCGTAGCGCTCGCGGCCGGAAATCAGGTACTGCTCGGCGCTGGTCTCCTCGTCGCGGCTGACATTGCGCACCTCGCTGCGAAGGGTGTGCGTCCAGTAGCGGCTGGTCAGCCAGGTCAACCGGCTCTTGCCGATCAGGGTTCGGCTGTTGGTGTTGCCGCTGAGCTGGGTGAAGCCGAGCTCGGCTTCACCGCTGAAGGTGGGGCTGTCGTCCTCGGGCGGCGGGGGAGCGTAGAAGACACTGGCGGCAAGGGCGGTGCCCGGCAATAGCGTCAAGCCAATGACGCTCCATGGCATCAGTCGTGGCATAACAATGAACCTGTCCTGTTGTCCCGGTGACGGGCCGCCTCGAGAAGCGGCTGTATGGCGGTTGGCAAGACGAGGGGCGGCGTCCTTGCAGCCCCCGGGGGTGCATTCCGTATCAGAAGATCGCCTCGTAGCTTCCCGTGCCCTGCGAGCCGCTGCGCTGCTCTATCTCCTGCTCGATGCGGCGCGGCTCCATGTCGGGCAGGTGGTCGGGATGGAAGATCTCCGTGATCCCGCCGGGCTGATTATCGGCCAGGCGTCGCCCGGTCTGCTCGTCGATGCGCATCCTGACCAGTTGGTCGGGTGCTTCGGGGCTGGCTTCGGGGCGGCCGTTCAGAGCGTTGCCCATGAAGTCGATCCAGACTGGCAGGGCGGCATTGCCGCCATACTCGGCGATCGACTCGTTGTTGTCCTTGCCGATCCATACCGTGGCTACCAGATCGTCGTTGTAACCGGCGAACCAGGCGTCGCGGAAGCCGTTGGTGGTGCCGGTCTTGCCCACCACGTCGCTGCGGTTTAGCGACAACGCCGCGCGCCCGGTGCCTCTCTCGATCACGTCGCGCAGCATGTCGCGAAGGATATAGACGGCGGTCGGGTCGGCGACCCTGGGCGCCACGTCGTAGCGCTTGCCGTCGATCTCGACCTCGGTCTGCCCCTCGCGGCAGTCGCGACAGGCCATGGCCGGGCGGGCTTCGCTGATGACCTGGTCGTCGCTGCCGCGGGTGATGCGCTCGATGAACCAGGGGGAGACCTGGAAGCCGCCGTTGGCCAGCACCGCGTAGGCATTGGTCATTTCCAGCGGCGTCAGGTCGGCACTGCCCAGTGCCAGCGACAGGCCGCGAGGCAGCCGATTCGGGCTGAAGCCGAAACCCTCCAGGTACTCGATGGTATTGTCGAGCCCCAGGGTCTGCAGGATGCGAATCGTCACCAGGTTGCGCGACATGGCCAGGGCGACCCGTAGCCGGATCGGGCCGAGGAAGTCGCCGCTGGAGTTCACCGGACGCCAGATCTCGTTGCTGCCGTCCTGCATCACCACCGGCGCGTCGTTGACCACTGAGGAGGCGGTCATCAGTCCGGTATCCAGTGCGGCCAGGAAGACGAAGGGCTTGAAGATCGAGCCCGACTGCCGCTGTGCCTGCACGGCGCGGTTGAACTTGCTGGCATTGAAGCTGAAGCCACCCTGCAGGGCGAGAATGGCTCCGTCACTGGGGTTCATCACGACGAGCGAGCCCTCGGCATCGGGGCGCTGGGAGAGCCGCCAGCTGCCGTCGTCGCGCTCGAGGATGCGTACGAGATCGCCGGTATCGGCGATCTCGGCGGCAGAACCGGGCTCCGCGCCGCGGGCACGGGGGTTGCGATATTCGCGTGCCCAGGAGAGGCCATCCCAGTCGAGGGTGACGAGCTCTCCGTCGCGGGCCAGTACGCGCATCTCGCGACCCTCGCTCTCGACCACGATGGCCGGCTGCAACGGTCCGAAGCCAGGCGTGCGTTCCAGTACCCGCAGCCAGTTGCTGACGTCGCCCTCGATGCCTTCGACCCTCGTCTGGCTGCGTTCAGCCGCCTGGCGTGCGGTCTGCATGATTTCGGGGGACTCGTCGAGCTCCTCCTCCAGTCCGCGTCGCTCGGTGCGCTCCTGCGCCTCGGCGAGACTGGCGGGAATGTCGCGCTCCTCCGGGCCGCGCCAGCCGTGGCGGGTGTCGTAGTCGATCAAGCCGCGAGCCAGGGCCTGGCGGGCGAAGGGCTGCAGTTCGCTGTCCAGGGTGGTGTGGATGCGGTAACCGCCGGTATAGGCCTCCTCGCCGAAGCGTTCGATGGCGTACTGGCGCGCCATCTCCGCCACGTAGTCGGCATCCACCTCGACCTGTGCCACGTAGCGGCGTGCGGTGGTCGGCTCCTGCACGGCGGCCTCGTAGGCGGCCTGGTCGATGTAGCCGAGCTGGCGCATGCGGTAGAGGATCCAGTTGCGGCGGATCAGCGAGCGCTCGGGGTTGGCCAGCGGGTTGAACGACGAGGGGGCCTTGGGCAGGCCGGCGATCATCGCCTTCTGCGCCAGGGTGAGCTCGTCGAGCGGCTTGTTGTAGTAGACCTCGGCGGCGGCGGCGATGCCATAGGCGCGATGGCCGAGGAAGATCTTGTTGACGTAGAGCTCGAGGATCTCCTCCTTGGAGAGGATTTTCTCCATCTGCAACGCCAGGAGGATCTCGCGAATCTTGCGGGTGAAGGTGCGGTCGAGCGTCAGCAGATAGTTGCGAGCTACCTGCATGGTGATGGTGGAGCCGCCGGACTGGATGTCGCCGCTGGAGGCCAGCTCCAGGGCGGCGCGCGCCAGGCCTTTGGGATCGACGCCGCGATGGTCGAAGAAGGAGGCGTCTTCGGCGGCCAGCAGGGCCTGGAGGAAGTCCTCGGGGATCTCGTCGAAGGTGACCGGCATGCGCCGCTCTTCGCCGTATTCACCGATCAGCTTGCCGTCGCGGGTAAAGATGCGCAGCGGCGTGTGTAGCTCGAAATCCTGCAGCTGGCGGACGTCGGGCAGGCCCGGCGAGAAATAGAGCGCAGCGCCGGCCACGCTGAGCAGGGCCGCGGCCGACAGCGATACCAGCAGCCAGAAGGCCGAGAGAACCAGAGTCTTGATCCACTTCATGAAAAGACGTTACCCGTGGTGAGAGCAGGAAGGGGATGGCGATGAACGAGAGCCTTCACTGGCGTGACCATTATAAAGAACCTGAGCCGCTCGCCACCAGCGTTGAGGCGAGACCCATCCAACTTTGTGTGCAGTGGGGCAATATCATGTAACCTCATTCCCAGTGATGCGAGTATTATCTTTCTCAGTCTTCGCGTTCAGGCGCGCAAGGCATAAAAGAGCAAGATTATAACTAGCTACTATCGCGACGGCTTACGCAAGGGCAACGATTGATGCGACTCAGACCCTCCGGAAAGGGGTTGATCGGTGTCGATATCACCTCGGCAACGGTCAAGCTGATCGAACTCAAACGGGTGGGTTCCCACTACCAGATCGAAAGCTATGCCGTCAGGCCGCTGCGCGAAGGCGCCGTGGTTGAACGGCGCATTCGCGACATGGGCGAAGTTGCCGATGTGCTGCGGCGTGCGGTCGAGAGTGCCAAGCCATCCTCCCGGCTGGCCGCGGCCGCGGTACCGGCCAGTGCCGCCATCACCAAGACCCTGACGTTACCCGCTTCGCTCAACGATGACGAGATCGAAGCGCGTATACAACTCGAATCAGACAAGCACATTCCGTTTCCGTTCAGCGAGGTCGCTTTCGATTTTCAGCGGCTGGGGCTCAATGCCCGCTATGGCGACCAGCAGGACGTGTTGTTGGTCGCCTGTCGCCAGCAGGACGTCAACCAGCTCACCGATGCCTTGCAACAGGCCGGCCTGGTGCCGGCGGCGGTGGACGTCGAGGCCTTTGCCATGGAACGCGCCTTCGGCGAGTTGCGCCAACAGCTGCCGCCGGCCGCCGGCGACGACGACTGCGTGGCCCTGGTCGATATCGGCGCGACCATGAATGCCTTCCACGTGCTGCGCGGCGGGCGCATCGTCTACACCCGCGATACCGTCTTCGGCGGGCGCCAGCTCACCGAGGAGATCCGGGCGCGCTATGGCCTGACGCTGGAGGAAGCCGGTCTGGCCAAGAAGCGTGGCGGCCTGCCGGAGGATTACCGGACCAGCGTGCTCGAGCCCTTCATCGATACCCTGGTTCAGCAGGTCGGTCGCTCGCTGCAGCTCTACTACACCGCGGGGCGCAAGCACGAGGTACGGCGCATGGTTCTGGCCGGTGGCTCCAGCGTCATCCCTGGTCTTGCCGAGCGGCTCGCCCGCGAGAGCGCAATGCAGGTGGTCATCGCCAACCCCTTCCTGCGCATGAGGATCAACTCGCGGATCGATGTCCAGACCCTGGCCAGCGATGCACCGGCCATGGTGACGGCATGCGGCCTGGCCATGAGGTCGCCGGGATGACTATCGAAATCAATCTGCTGGCCTGGCGCGAACAGCAGCGGGCACGTCGCAGCCGCCACTTCTACTTGGCCCTGGTGATCATGGCACTGCTCGGTGCGGCAGGCGGCCTGGGGCAGACCTACTACTACGATGCCGCGATAGAGGCTCAGCGCGAGCGCAATGCGCATGTCCGCGAGCGCATGCAGCAGCTCGATGGCGACATCCGCTCGATTGGCGAGTACGAAGCCATCCGCGAGCGCATGATCGGCCAGGTCCAGGTCTTCAGCGACTTGCAGCAAGGGCGCTCTCAGACCGTCCGCGTCTTCCGTGATCTGACCGTCAGTCTGGTCGACGGTGTGTACTACACCCAGATGAGCCGCCAGGGCGAGCAGTTGCGCCTGACCGGGCGTGCCGAGAGTAATCACCGCGTCTCGGAGCAGATGCGGGCGCTGTCCGCCGCGCCTGCCTTCTCCGAGCCGGTGCTGTCGGAAGTGGAGTCAGACGGTGGTGCACGACGCCGTTTCAGCCTCGGCGTGACGCAGCTCATGGAGGGGGCGTCGGGCATGCAGGAAGAAAGGGAGGGCGAGGAATGAACCTGCGGGCCGAGATGCGCCGTCTCCGCGAGCTCGACTGGCGCGGGCTGGACCTGAAGGAGTCGGGTTCCTGGCCGCTGTTGCTGCATTGGCTCTGCTGCCTGCTGGTGCTGGGGCTGACCTTTGCCGGTACGCACTGGTACCTGGCCGGCCCCAAGGCCACCGAGCTGCAGCGCGTCGAAGCGGAAGAGGAGCGGTTGCTGCTCGACTATCGCAATCGCGCCGCCCAGGCTGCACGGCTGCCTGACATGCTCGAACAGATGGCGATGCTCGAGTCGCGCATGGACGAGTTGATGGCAATGCTGCCCTCCGGCGCCGAGATTCCGTCGCTGATCGACAGCATCAGCGAGAGCGCCCTGGACCATCACCTGACCATCGATTTCATCCGACTGCGCAGCACTGTCGAGCGTGACTTCTATATCGAGCGTCCGTTCGATCTCCAGGTAGAGGGCGAGTATCACCATATGGCAGGCTTCCTCGCCAGCGTGGCGGCACTGCCGCGTATCGTAACGCTGCACGATTTCGTGCTGGCTCCGGTGGAAGGTAGCGATCGCCTGCGCCTGTCGATGCTGGCGCGCACCTACAGCTATCGCCCCCAGGCCGATGAGGAGACGTTGCCATGATCCGGCTGTCGGTAGCATTGGCGACCAGCCTGCTGCTGGTGGGCTGTGCCGATCCCCAGTTGGGGGAGCTGGACCGCCGGCTGAGCGACATTCGTACCAATCCGGGGGCGCCGCGAGTGCTGGAGATGCCGGAGGTACCCACCTACGAGTCGGTACCCTACCAGGCCAGCGATCGACGCAGTCCTTTCCGGCCGCAACTGCCTGAGCCGGAGGAGGCGCAGGCGGGCAGCAGCGACCTGGCGCCCGACACCGAGCGGGCGCGCGAACCGCTCGAGACGTATGACCTCGAGGCGCTGAGGCTGGTGGGCACGTTGACCATGGGGGGGCAGACCCATGCATTGGTCAGGGCGCCGGAGGGCGAGGTGCACCGGTTGCGCACCGGCAACTACCTGGGCCGGAACCATGGCCGCGTCGTCAGTATTACCGATTCGACGGTGCAACTGGTGGAGCTGGTGCCCACCGGTGGGGGTAGCTGGATGGAGCGCACGACGCGCATGGCATTGGAAGAGGCGAGGCGTTGAGGTCATTCGTAGTGGCTCATGGCAGGGCACTTGAAACAGGCAGGAGTAGGGCAACGATGAAACATGTGATTCGCACACTGACGGTACTCTGCCTGGTATTGGCGGCTATGCCTGCCCTGGCGGCAACCACGCTGACCGATCTGGACTTTCGCCAGGGCGAGCGTGGTGAGCTGTTGATCGACCTGACCTTCAGTGGGGACGTGCCGGAAGTCCGCGGCTATCGGCTGGATGCGCCGGCGCGACTGACCATCGATCTGGTGGATACGACCAACGCGCTGGAGCGGCGCCGCCTCGACCTGGGGATCGGCGGAGTCGAACAGGTCACGACCCTCGAGGCCGGTTCGCGCACGCGCCTGGTCTTCAGCATGGACGGCCCGCTGCCCTACGACACGGTGCAGGAAGGCAACCGCCTGAGGCTTGTCATCGGTGGCAGTGCGGTGGCCTCGGCCAGTCCGGGAGTGCGCAACGAGCCGTCCACGCCTTCCCCGTCAACGGCGCCTGCTTCGGCCGCACCGGGCGGCATGCCGGCTATCGCCGACATCGACTTCCGTCGTGGTGAAGGCGGTTCAGGCCGGTTGATCGTGACTTTCGATCGTGCCGGCGTCGATGCCCGTGTGCGGGAATCGGGCCGCAATCGCATCGTGGCCGAGTTCGTCGGCGTCGACCTGCCGGAAGCCCACAATCAGGTGCTCGACGTGAGCGACTTCGGCACGCCGCTGCGACGTATCACGCCGCGTGCCGGCCGTGACGGTACCACCCTGGAGATCGAGGGCAGCGATGAGTTCGCCATGCTCTCCACACAGAGCGGACGTCAGCTCATCATCGAGGCCCGGCCCGCCACCCAGCAGGAGCGCGAGCAGCGCGTGCGCCAGCAATTCCCCTACACCGGCGAGCGCATCACGCTCAACTTCCAGGACATCGAGGTGCGCTCGGTACTGTCGATCATCGCCGACTTCACCGGCCTCAACCTTGTCGCCAGCGACAGCGTCAGGGGTGAGGTGACGCTCAATCTGCAGGACGTGCCCTGGGACCAGGCGCTGGACCTGGTGCTCAAGAGCCATGGCCTGGCCAGTCGTCAGGAGGGCAACGTGATCGTGGTGGCCCCGGCCGGCGAGCTGGCCAACATCGAGCGCCAGGAGCTCGAGGCGCGCGCCCAGGCTGAGACGCTGTCGCCGCTGGTGTCGGAATACGTCCAGGTCAAGTACGCCCGGGCCGAGGACCTGGCCCAGCTGCTGCGCGGCGGCGAGGGCTTCGGCCTGCTCTCGGAGCGAGGCCGTGTGGCGGTGGATGTGCGCACCAACATGCTGTTGATCCAGGACACCGCCGATCAGATCCAGGAGATCCTCGCCACGCTCGACCAGCTCGATGTCGCCGTGCGGCAGGTGCAGATCGAGGCGCGTATCGTCATCGCGCGCGACGGCGTGACCCAGGAGCTTGGCGTCAACTGGGGGGCGTCCGGCGGCGGTAGCCGCTTCAACCTGGGGGGCGCCTCGACGGGTACCCCGATCGCCGGCTACGGCGACGGCCTCACCGGGCAGCGCGACTCGCGCGGCCAGTTCACCGGCGAGTTCGATGACCCCACGGGTAGTCGTTTCCAGCGCGGCGGGCTGGCGGTCGACCTGGGCAGTGCCAACCCCATGACCAGCTTCAGCTTCGGTTATCTCTCCGGCGATATCCTGCTCGACCTGGAGCTGCGTGCGCTGGAGAGCGAGAACAAGAGCCAGACCATCTCGCAGCCTCGGGTGATCACAGCCAACCAGCGCAAGGCGACCATCATCCAGGGCGAGGAGCGTGCCTTCCAGTCCATCGGCGAGGGCAACGTGCCGCAGACCGAGTTCAAGGAGGCCGAGCTCTCGCTGGAGGTGACTCCGCAGATCACGCCGGACAATCGCATCATCATGGACCTGGTGGTGAAGAACGACAGCTTCCGCGAGGCGGCGCCGGGCCAGGCGCCGCCGATCGACACCAACCGCATCGAGACCCAGGTGCTGGTCGACAATGGCGAGACGGTGGTGCTGGGCGGCATTCTCACCACCGAGCAGCTCAGTCGCCTGGCCAAGACCCCGTTCTTCGGCGACCTGCCTGTGCTGGGTAGGCTTTTCCGGTACAATGAGTCGAGCAACCAGAAAGTGGAGCTGCTGGTGTTCATCACTCCACGCATTCTCGAGGACGGCCTGGCGATTCGCTGATGCAGGACTTGCCCAATCTGATATTGGTCGGCCCCATGGGGGCCGGCAAGAGCACCATCGGCCGCCTTCTGGCGGCCGAGCTTTCACGCGACTTCCTCGACAGTGACCACGAAATCCAGGCGCGCTGCGGTGCCGACATTCCGTGGATCTTCGATGTCGAGGGCGAAGCGGGTTTCCGTCTGCGCGAAGTGCAGATGATCGAGGAGCTGACCTCGCTCGAGAACGTGATTCTCGCCACCGGTGGTGGAGCGGTACTGCGCGAGGAGAATCGTCGGCGGCTACGCGAGCGGGGCACCGTCATCTATCTGTTCACTACCGTCGAGCAGCAGCTCAAGCGTGTCGCCAAGGATCGCAACCGCCCCCTGCTGCAGCGTCCTGATCGCGAGCAGGTGCTGCGCGAAATGTTCGACCTGCGCGACCCGCTTTATCGCGCCACGGCGGATATCGTGGTGCGTACCGATCGGCGCAGTCCGCGGGCGGTGGTCAACGAGATCGTGCGTCGCGTGCAGCGGCTGGTCGATCCCCTACAAGCCAAGGCCTGAACATGTCCATGAGCGAAACCCCCTCGACCCGGCGCAGCCTGCAAGTGTCACTGGGCGAGCGCAGCTATCCCATTCACATCGGCGCCGGATTGCTCGGCGATCCGACCTGGCTCTCGCCCTACCTGGCCGGACGCCAGATCATGGTCGTCACCAACGAGACGGTGGCTCCTCACTACCTGGCGCGCCTGAAGAGAGGTCTGCCGGAGGACGTGGAGGTGCGCGAGCTGGTGCTGCCCGACGGCGAGGCGACCAAGACCCTGGCCAACGTCAGCCGCATTTGGGATGCCTTGCTCGAGGCGGGTTTCAATCGCCGCTGCACGCTGATTGCCCTGGGTGGCGGCGTGATCGGTGACATGGTCGGCTTCGCCGCCGCCTGCTATCAACGCGGTGTGGCCTTCATTCAGGTACCCACCACCCTGCTGTCTCAGGTGGACTCCTCGGTGGGCGGCAAGACCGGCGTCAATCATCCGCTGGGCAAGAACATGGTCGGCGCCTTCTGGCAGCCGCGTGCGGTGCTGATCGATACCGACACCCTGGATACGCTGCCGGACAGGGAGCTCTCGGCAGGGCTGGCCGAGGTGGTCAAGTACGGGCTGATCCGCGACGCCGACTTTCTGGCCTGGCTCGAGGCCAACATGGCGGCGCTGCGGTCACTGGAGCCGCAGGCATTGGCCTGGGCCATCGAACGCAGCTGTCAGCTCAAGGCCGATATCGTCGCTGAGGACGAGACCGAGCAGGGCGTGCGTGCGCTGCTCAACCTGGGGCATACCTTCGGCCATGCCATCGAGGCCCATCAGGGCTACGGCAGCTGGCTGCATGGCGAAGCGGTGGGGGCGGGCATGCTGATGGCTGCCGAGCTTTCGCAGCGCCTGGGCTGGCTTTCTCCGGCAGAGGTCGAGCGTACCGCCGCCATCATTGCGGCGGCCGGCTTGCCGCTGACGGCTCCTGCCGACATGGGGGTGGAGGATTTCCTCGTCCGGATGCGCCTGGACAAGAAGAACGTCGACGCGCGCCTGCGTCTCGTCCTGCTCGAGGCGCTGGGGCGGGCGGTGGTTCACGACGAGACGCCCCAGCCTTTGCTCGAGGAGTTGCTGGCGACATTTCCTCGGCGCTGATCGAAGCGCCACGTCCCCGCTGACTGGAGCGCAGCCGACTCGTAGGCCGCACGAAGCGATTCGTGCGGCCTTTTCTTTTCCCTCCTCGGGGATTGCGAAGGGAGGCAAAGGCCGGCACGGCATCAAATTCGCATGCCTCATGCAGTATCGGTATGGGGTAAATGGCCATAACTAGACTAAAGTCCAATGCCGGTTCTCTCGGGTGAGAAACCTGCCCATGTATGGCGCAAGTCCTTGAGCTGATGGTTTTTTTTGCTTCGTCTTGTTCGGCAAGTTGCGGATTTGATGAGGATTTTGGCGGTGCGGGTAGGTGGGGAGATTGCGCGACAGGGTAGAAAGTGTCTATGCTTGACGTCCTTTTTCCCGCGACGGCAGCAGGCTGCGATCAGCAGCAAGAATTGAAAGAAAACAGATAATAATATCCCTGTCATGCCGTTTGGTCAATAGTCTTTCTTTGAGGCACGCCCATGAACCGAGGCCTTCATCATCCAGGCGAGTTCCGTGACAACTGTGGATTCGGCCTGATCGCGCACATGGAAGGGCAGGCCAGCCACGATCTGCTGCGCACGGCCATCGAGTCGCTCACCTGCATGACCCACCGCGGCGGCATTGCCGCCGATGGCAAGACCGGTGACGGCTGTGGCCTGTTGCTCAAGATGCCCGAGGGCTTCATGCGTGAAATTGCCGCCGAGGCGCTTGGCGTCGAACTCGGCGACCGCTTCGCCGTGGGGGCGGTGTTCCTGCCCGACGACGATGCCAAGGAAGCGCGGGCGCGCGGTATCCTCGAGGGCGAACTGCGTGCCTGTGGTCTGGTGATCCGCGGCTGGCGCGACGTGCCGGTGGATCCCTCCTGCTGCGGCCCCATCGCACGTGCCTGCCTGCCGCGCATCCGTCACCTGTTCGTCGAGCCGGGCAAGCTCGGCGATGTCTCACGCTTCGATGTCGACCTGTTCATGGCCCGCCGCCGTGCCGAGCAGATGCTGCGCGACGAGGAGGACTTTTATGTCTGCTCGCTGTCGTCGCAGGTGCTGTCATACAAGGGCCTGGTGATGCCGGTGGATCTGCCCACCTTCTACCAGGACCTGGGCGACGAGCGACTGCAGACGGCGATCTGCGTTTTCCACCAGCGCTTCTCGACCAACACCGCACCGCGCTGGCCGCTGGCACAGCCGTTCCGCCTGCTCGCCCACAACGGCGAGATCAACACCATCGAGGCCAACCGCAGCTGGGCGAACTCGCGCAAGGAGAACTTCGTCAACGATCGGCTGCCCGATATCGCCGAGCTCGACGAGATCGTCAATACCGTGGGCTCCGACTCCTCGAGCATGGACAACATGCTCGAGGTGCTGCTGATGGGCGGCATGGAGCTGCATCGTGCGGTGCGCATGATGGTGCCGCCGGCGTGGCAGAACGTCGAGACCATGGGGGCGGAGCTGCGCGCGTTCTACGAATACAACTCCATGCACATGGAGCCGTGGGATGGCCCCGCCGGTCTGGTCATGACCGACGGCCGTCAGGCGATCTGCATGCTCGACCGCAACGGCCTGCGTCCGGCGCGCTGGGTGATCACCAAGAACGGCTACATCACCCTGGCCTCGGAGATCGGCACCTACGACTACAAGCCCGAGGACGTGGTGGCCAAGGGGCGCGTCGGTCCCGGCCAGATACTGGCCGTGGACACCCAAACCGGCGAGGTGCTGCACACCACTGATATCGACGAGCGCCTGCAGTCCGCCTACCCCTACAAGCGCTGGCTGAAGGAGGAGGCGCACTACCTCGAGTCGGCGCTGACGGAGCTCGCCAGCTTCCAGAACATGGATGCCGAGCAGGTCAAGACCTGGCAGAAGATGTTCCAGGTCAGCTTCGAGGAGCGTGACCAGGTGCTGCGTCCGCTGGCCGAGAGCGGCCAGGAGGCGGTGGGCTCCATGGGCGACGACACCCCCATGGCGGTACTGTCGCGCAAGCAGCGCCTGTTGACCGACTATTTCCGTCAGAAGTTCGCCCAGGTCACCAACCCGCCGATCGATCCGCTGCGCGAAGCGATCGTGATGTCGCTGGAGACCTGCATTGGCGCCGAGCTCAACGTGTTCAAGGCCACACCCGAGCACGCCCATCGCATCATCCTGACCACGCCGGTCCTGTCTCCGCGCAAGTTCACCGCGCTGCTCGAGCAGGACGACCCGGCCTTTTCCCACCAGCAGTTGAGCCTGGGCTACGACCCGGAGCAGATGAGCCTCAAGGGCGCCATTCTTGAACTGTGCCGTCAGGCCGAGGCCGCGGTGCACGACGGCAAGGTTATCCTCGTGCTGTCGGACGCCAACCTCGAGCAGGGGCAGCTGCCGATCCACGCCGCCCTGGCGGTGGGGGCCGTGCACCACCACCTGGGCAGGCTGGCGCTGCGCCCGCGGGCCAACATCGTGGTCGAAACCGGCTATGCCCGCGACGCCCATCAGATGGCGGTGCTGTTCGGGGTCGGTGCCACCGCGGTGTTCCCGTGGCTGGCCTACCAGGTGATGGCCGACATGCACCGCACCGGGGAGCTCACCGGCAACCCGGCGGATGCCCGCGAGAACTATCGCAAGGGCATGCAGAAGGGGCTCTACAAGATCCTCTCCAAGATGGGCATCTCGACGCTCGCCTCCTACCGCGGCTCGCAGCTGTTCGAGGCGGTGGGTCTCTCTTCCGAAGTGGTCGAGCTGTGCTTCACCGGCATGGCCTCGCGCATCGAGGGCACCGGCTTCAGCGAGCTGCAGCTGCAGCAGGAACTGCTGGCGCGGGACGCCTGGATTCCCCGCAAGGGTATCAACCAGGGCGGCCTGCTGAAGTACGTTCACGACCATGAGTACCATGCCTACAACCCGGACGTGATCAAGGCGTTGCAGGAGGCCGTGCAGGAGGGCGACTACGCCAAGTGGAAGAAATTTGCCCGATTGGTGAACGAGCGTCCCGCCGCGACTATCCGTGACCTGCTTGGGCTCAAGGCCGCCGACACGCCGCTTGCGCTCGAGGAGGTGGAGTCCGTCGACGAGCTGATCCCGCGCTTCGACAGCGCCGGGATGTCGCTCGGCGCGCTGTCGCCCGAGGCCCATGAGGCGCTGGCCCAGGCCATGAACGAGGCCGGCGGGCGTTCCAACTCCGGCGAGGGCGGCGAGGATCCGGCACGCTACGGCACCATCCGCAGCTCCAAGATCAAGCAGATCGCCTCGGGTCGCTTCGGCGTCACACCGGCCTACCTGGTCAACGCCGAGGTACTGCAGATCAAGGTGGCCCAGGGTGCCAAGCCCGGCGAGGGCGGCCAGCTGCCCGGCGGCAAGGTCAACGATCTTATCGCCAGGCTGCGCTACTCGGTGCCCGGCGTGACGCTGATCTCGCCGCCGCCGCACCACGACATCTACTCCATCGAGGACCTGGCGCAGCTGATCTTCGACCTCAAGCAGGTCAACCCCGAGGCGCAGGTCTCGGTGAAGCTGGTCTCCGAGCCCGGCATCGGCACCATCGCCACCGGCGTGGCCAAGGCCTACGCCGACCTGATCACCGTGTCCGGCTACGATGGCGGCACCGCGGCGAGCCCGCTGACCTCGATCAAGCACGCCGGCAGCCCCTGGGAACTGGGGCTTCCCGAAGTGCACCAGGCGCTGCGCATCAACGGCCTGCGCGACAAGATCCGCCTGCAGACCGACGGTGGCCTGAAGACCGGCCTAGACGTGGTCAAGGCGGCGATTCTCGGCGCCGAGAGCTTCGGCTTCGGTACCGCGCCGATGGTGGCGCTGGGCTGCAAGTACCTGCGCATCTGCCACCTGAACAACTGCGCCACCGGCGTGGCTACCCAGCATCAGTACCTGCGCGACGAGCATTTCCGCGGCACCGTGGACATGGTCAAGAACTACTTCCGCTTCATCGCCGAAGAGGTGCGCGAGCTGCTGGCGATGCTGGGCGTGCGCAAGCTGACCGACCTGATCGGCCGCACCGACCTGCTCGAGGTGCTGGAGGGCGATACCGCCTCACAGCGCAGGCTCGACCTCAGCCCGCTGCTGTCCAACGACTTCGTACCGGCCGATGCGCCGCAGTTCTGCCAGGTCAGTCGCAACGTGCCGCATGATCCGGGCGCCAAGAACCAGGAGGTGTTGGCCACCATCGAACAGGCCATCGCCGACAAGAGCGGCGGCGAATTCGCCTTCACCATCACCAACTGTGACCGCTCGGTGCCGGCGCTCTCCTCCGGCGCCGTGGCCAAGCACTACGGTGAGGCCGGGCTCGAGGATGCGCCCATCACTCTGCGCTTCGAGGGTGTGGCCGGGCAGAGCTTCGGCGTGTGGAACGCCCGGGGCCTCCATCTCTATCTGGAGGGCGACGCCAACGACTACGTCGGCAAGGGCATGAACGGCGGCAAGGTGGTCATCGTACCGCCCCGGGGCAGCCGCTTCGAGAGCCACAAGACGGCGATCATCGGCAATACCTGCCTGTACGGCGCCACCGGCGGCAAGCTGTTCGCCGCCGGCACCGCTGGCGAGCGTTTCGGTGTGCGCAACTCCGGCGCCCATGCCGTGATCGAGGGGGCCGGCGACCACTGCTGCGAGTACATGACCGGCGGCATGATCTGCGTGCTCGGCGAGACCGGTGTCAACTTCGGTGCCGGCATGACAGGCGGCTTCGCCTACGTGCTCGACGAAGACCGCTCCTTCGTCGACCGCTATAACCACGAGCTGGTAGAGATCCATCGGGTCAATACCGAAGCCATGGAGGCCTATCGGCGTCACCTGCGGGAAACCATCGAGGAGTTCGTGACCGAGACCGGCTCCGCCCGCGGCCGTGCGATCCTCGACGACTTCAGCGATTTCGCCCGCCATTTCTGGCTGGTCAAGCCCAAGGCGGCGAGCCTGAACAGCCTGCTCGACGAATCGCGCAGACGTCCCGAGTGAGCCGGATTCCAGGAGATACGAATATGGCCAACCGTTTGACCAGAAACGACTTCCAGTTCATCGACGTGGGGCGTCAGGATCCGCAGAAGAAGGACGCCCGCACTCGCTCGCGCGAATTCGGCGAGATCTACGAGCCGTACAAGCCGCAGGAGGCGGCCAGCCAGTCGCACCGCTGCCTGCACTGCGGCAACCCGTATTGCGAGTGGAAATGCCCGGTCCATAACTACATTCCCAACTGGCTGCAGCTGGTCGCCGAGGGCAATATCCTCGAGGCCGCCGAGCTGTCGCACAAGACCAACTCGCTGCCCGAGGTGTGCGGCCGGGTATGCCCACAGGACCGCCTGTGCGAGGGCGCCTGTACCCTCAACGACGGCTTCGGCGCGGTGACCATCGGCTCGGTGGAGAAGTACATCACCGACACCGCCTTCGCCATGGGCTGGCGCCCCGACATGTCCCAGGTCACCTGGACCGACAAGAAGGTCGCCATCATCGGTGCCGGCCCGGCGGGGCTCGGTTGCGCCGATATCCTGGTGCGCAACGGCGTGCGGCCGGTGGTGTACGACAAGTACCCCGAGATCGGCGGCCTGCTCACCTTCGGCATTCCCGAGTTCAAGCTCGACAAGACGGTGATGGAGCGCCGGCGCGCGGTGTTCGAGGAGATGGGTATCGAGTTCCGCCTCAACGCCGAGGTGGGCAAGGACATCGATTTCGACACATTGCTCGAAGAGTACGACGCGGTATTCCTTGGCATGGGCACCTACAAGTACATGACCGGCGGCTTCCCCGGTGAGGACCTGCCCGGGGTGCACAAGGCGCTCGACTACCTGATCGCCAACGTCAACCACTGCCTGGGCTTCGAGAAGGACCCCGCCGACTTCGTCTCGCTGGAAGGCCAGAAGGTCGTGGTGCTGGGCGGAGGCGACACCGCCATGGACTGCAACCGCACGGCGATCCGCCAGGGGGCTTCCTCGGTGATCTGCGCCTACCGCCGTGACGAGGAGAACATGCCCGGCTCCAAGCGCGAGGTGGCCAATGCCCGAGAGGAGGGCGTCGAGTTCCTGTTCAATCGCCAGCCGGTGGCAGTGGTCGGCGAGGGCCGGGTCGAGGGCGTCAAGGTCGTGCGCACACGCCTGGGCGAGCCCGACGAGAATGGCCGCCAGCGCCCCGAAGTGGTGCCGGGTTCCGAGGAGATCCTGCCGGCGGACGCCGTGGTCATCGCCTTCGGTTTCCAGCCGAGCCCGGCGCCCTGGTTCGACCGCTTCGGCATCGAACTCGACGAGCGAGGTCGCGTGCTGGCGCCGGAGAAGGGCGCCTACGCCTTCCAGACCACCAACGAGAAGATCTTCGCCGGCGGCGACATGGTGCGTGGCTCCGACTTGGTGGTGACCGCCGTGTTCGAGGGCCGTGAGGCCGGCGAGGGGATTCTCGACTATCTCGGCGTGTAAGTCTTTCGATGTGCCATGACACTCGCCCCGGCCCTGCCGGGGCGTTTTCGTCATGCGCCGACTTTTTCTAGACTCCGGACAGGTTCTAGACTCAGGGCAGGTACATTGCATCGAGGAGCGCGAATCATGGACGAGACGCGGAGGGATCTGGGGCTGGCCGATGCGCAAGGCGAACCGGTTGCCCCCGAGCGGCTGATCTTCGCCGACGACGGGCGCATTCCCAACAGCCGGCTGGCGACGCTGGCCTTTCGCTCGCGAGGCGTGAATCCCGTCCTCGACCGCGAAGCCATCGCCGAGCGCTTCGAGCGGCTGTTCAGCGCCTACGGCTGGCGGCCGAGCTGGCGCGGCGGCGTCTACGACTACCACCACTACCACTCCATCGCTCACGAGGCGTTCGGCGTGCTCTCGGGGTGGGGCAGGCTGCGTCTGGGTGGCGAGGGTGGCAGCGATCTGGACCTGCACACCGGCGACGCGTTGGTGTTGCCGGCGGGTACCGGTCACTGTCATCTGGAGTCGAGCGACGACTTCCTGCTGCTGGCGGCCTACCCGGAGGATCAGCATGAGCTCGACTTGCTGAGGGCCGACCCGGCCGAGCACGACGCAGCAGTGGCGCGCATCGCCCGGGTCTCGCGTCCTTTGTGTGATCCGCTGGGCGGCGGCACCGCGCAGTGGTGGTCGTGACCAGGGCATCAGCTCGGCGGCAAAATTGAGCCATTGGTCGTAATCTGCTACGCTGTCGTCCCATCCTGGCGCGGCTTTCTGCCAAGCCTCACGATCACGTTTCGACAGGTTCTCCATGACACGATATATCTTCGTGACCGGCGGCGTTGTGTCCTCTCTCGGCAAGGGCATCGCGTCGGCCTCGCTGGCGGCGATACTCGAGGCGCGCGGCCTCAAGGTCACCATGCTTAAGCTCGATCCCTACATCAACGTGGATCCGGGCACCATGAGCCCCTTCCAGCACGGCGAGGTGTTCGTCACCGAAGATGGCGCTGAGACCGACCTCGACCTGGGCCACTACGAGCGCTTCATTCGCACCAAGATGACCCAGGGCAACAACTTCACCACCGGCCGCGTCTACGAGCACGTGCTGCGTCGCGAGCGCCGCGGCGACTACCTGGGCGGCACCGTGCAGGTGATCCCGCACATCACCGACGAGATCAAGCGCCGGGTCTATGCCGGCGGCGAGGGCTTCGACGTGGCACTGGTCGAGATCGGCGGCACCGTGGGCGACATCGAGTCGCTGCCGTTCCTCGAGTCGATCCGCCAGATCAGAAGCGAGCTGGGTTCGAGCCGGGCGCTCTTCATGCACCTCACCTTGGTGCCGTATATCAAGACAGCAGGCGAGACCAAGACCAAACCGACCCAGCACAGCGTCAAGGAACTGCGTTCCATCGGTATCCAGCCCGACATCCTGATCTGTCGCAGCGAGGTCGAGCTCGAGGAAACCGAGCGGCGCAAGATCGCGCTGTTCACCAACGTCGAGGAGCGTGCGGTCATCCCGCTGCAGGATGCCGATACCATCTATCGCATCCCGCTGATGCTGCACGAGCACGGCCTCGACGAGATCGTCTGTGACAAGCTGCGCCTCGATGTCGAGCCGGCTGACCTGACCGAGTGGGTCCATGTGCTCGACGCCAAGCTCAATCCGCTCAAGTCGATCAACATCGCCATGGTCGGCAAGTACATGGAACTGCTCGACGCCTACAAGTCGCTCAACGAGGCGCTGATCCACGCCGGCATCCAGACCCGGGTGAAGGTCAACGTCGACTACATCGACTCCGAGGACATCGAGCGTCACGGCACCGAACGCCTGTCCGGCAAGGACGCGATCCTGGTCCCCGGCGGCTTCGGCGAGCGCGGTGTGGAAGGCAAGATCGAGACGGCCCGCTACGCCCGCGAGAACGACATTCCCTACCTCGGCATCTGCCTCGGCATGCAGGTCGCGGTGATCGAGTTCGCGCGACACAAGGCCGGCTGGGCGGACGCCAACTCCACCGAATTCACCCACGACACCCAGCATCCGGTGGTCGGCCTCATCACCGAGTGGATCAATGCCGAGGGCAAGATCGAGCTGCGCGACGAGGCCTCCGATCTTGGCGGCACCATGCGCCTAGGCGGTCAGGTCTGCCACCTCGAGCCGGGAACCAAGGCCCGCGAGGCATACGGCAGCGACGAGATCGTCGAGCGCCATCGGCATCGCTTCGAGGTCAACAACCAGTTCATCGAGGCGCTAGAGCAGGCCGGCCTGGTGGTGTCGGGCAAGAGCGTCGACAATTCCCTGGTGGAGATGATCGAGCTGCCCGACCATCCCTGGTTCGTGGCCTGCCAGTTCCATCCTGAATTCACCTCCACGCCGCGTGATGGCCATCCGCTGTTCACCGGTTTCGTCAACGCGGCGCTAGAGCACAAGGCGGCGCGCACCCGCGCCCAGACCGCGCACCAGGAGTGACGACGATGCCCATGCCTGAACGCGATATCTCGTTTGCCGGCCTCACCGCCGGCAATTCTTTGCCGCTGATGCTGCTCGGTGGCATGAACGTGCTGGAGTCCCGAGAGCTCGCCCTCGAGGTGGCCGAAACCTACGTCGAGGTATGCGGCAGGCTCGGCATGCCCTACGTGTTCAAGGCCAGCTTCGACAAGGCCAACCGCAGCTCGATCCACTCCTTCCGCGGCCCCGGCCTGGAGAAGGGGCTCGAGATACTCGCCGAGGTGAAGTCGCGCTTCGGCGTGCCGCTCATCACCGACGTGCACGAGCCGTGGCAGGCCGAGCCCGTGGCCGAGGTGGCCGACATCATCCAGTTGCCCGCCTTCCTGGCTCGCCAGACCGACCTGGTGGTGGCCATGGCCCGAACCGGCGCGGTGATCAATATCAAGAAACCGCAGTTCCTCGCGCCCCACGAGATGCGCCACATCATTCGCAAGTGCGAGGAGGCCGGCAATGACCGTCTGTTGCTCTGCGAGCGCGGGTCGAGCTTTGGATACAATAACCTCGTCGTCGACATGCTCGGCTTCGGCGACATGAAGCAGACGGGGTATCCGGTCTTCTTCGACGTCACCCACTCCCTGCAGCGTCCGGGGGGGCGTGCCGACAGCGCCGGCGGTCGCCGCCAGCAGGTGGCCGAGCTGGCGCGCGCGGGTGTCGCCGTGGGGCTGGCCGGGCTGTTCCTCGAAGCCCACCCGGATCCCGACAACGCCTTGTGCGACGGTCCCTGTGCGCTGCCGCTGGACCAACTGGAGCCCTTTCTGGCTCAGTTGAAAGCCCTCGATGAACTGGTAAAGGGCCTCCCGGCACTGAAAATAGAATAAGCCTGACCCAGGCAGCTCCTGGAGGGTGTTTACAAAAGTCACGAGCGACGGGCCGAGCGCAGTAGTTTGTAAGCACCCTCTTATAAGTCGAGAGAGAAAGCGGTTCCCCATTGACTCAATCAACGCTGACTGAATGAAAGGACGACAGAGATGACCAAGATTGTCGAAATCCACGCCCTCGAGGTGCTCGATTCCCGCGGCAACCCCACCGTCCAGGCCGAAGTGCGCCTGGAGAGCGGTGCGGTGGGCGTGGCCTGTGCCCCGAGTGGCGCTTCCACCGGTTCGCGCGAAGCACTTGAGCTGCGTGACGGCGACAAGTCGCGTTACCTGGGCAAGGGCGTGCTGAAGGCGGTGACAGCGGTCAACGGCCCCATCCGCGAGCGGCTCGTCGGCCTGGATGCCCGCGACCAGCGTGGCCTCGACAATGTCATGCTCGAACTCGACGGTACCGACAACAAGGCCAATCTTGGCGCCAATGCCATCCTCGCCGTGTCGCTGGCCGCCGCCAAGGCCGCTGCCAACGCCAAGGGCATGCCGCTTTACGCGCATATCGCCGAACTCTACGGCCAGCCGGGTCAGTACAGCATGCCGGTGCCGATGATGAACATCCTCAACGGCGGTGAGCATGCCGACAACAACGTCGACATCCAGGAGTTCATGGTCCAGCCGGTGGGTGCGCCGAACTTTCGCGAGGCCCTGCGAGTAGGTGCCGAGATCTTCCATGCGCTGAAGAAGGTGCTGGCCGCGCGTGGCCTGGCCACCGCCGTAGGCGATGAAGGCGGTTTCGCGCCGAACCTGGAGTCCAACGCCGAGGCGCTGGCGGTGATCAAGCAGGCGGTGAGCGATGCCGGCTACGAGCTCGGCCGCGACGTCACCCTGGCGCTCGACTGCGCTTCTTCCGAGTTCTACAAGGATGGGCAATACAGCCTGTCCGGCGAGGGTAAATCCTTCGATGCGGCGGGCTTCGTCGACTACCTGGCCGAGCTGTGCGACCAGTACCCGATCGTCTCCATCGAGGATGGCATGGACGAGTCCGACTGGGCGGGCTGGAAGGCGCTGACCGACAAGCTCGGTGACAAGGTGCAACTGGTCGGCGACGACCTGTTCGTCACCAACACCCGGATTCTCAAGCGCGGCATCGACGAGAAAATCGGCAACTCCATCCTGATCAAGTTCAACCAGATCGGCTCGCTCTCCGAGACGCTGGACGCCATCAAGATGGCCCAGGATGCCGGCTTCACCGCGGTGATTTCCCACCGTAGCGGCGAAACCGAAGACACCACCATTGCCGATCTGGCGGTGGGCACCTCGGCCGGTCAGATCAAGACCGGGTCGCTGTGCCGCTCCGATCGGGTTGCCAAGTACAACCGCCTGCTGGTGATCGAAGAGCAGCTCGGTGATCGTGTCGACTACCCTGGCCGCACCGCGATCAAGGGGCAGTGACGGGTACTTTCTAGCCGCCTGGCCGACGACATCGCTGACAATTTTTGTAGGACATTGACTACACGGAGGCGACGATCTAAGCCTATATAGGACAAAAAGGCCGATACTTAATGTGTCGGCCTTTTTATATGTCACTGTTTTTACTGAATTTACAGTGCCTCCTGTCAACCTGGGGAGGGCCTTGAGGTTGCTTGGGAGGCGCTTGCGTCCTTTGGCGGAAATGCCAGAATGCACATGGGACAAGGCAGAGCGGGAGGCTCTCCGGCAGGATGCAACGGGATGCTATCTACGTGGCACGCCCGGTGTGACAGGAAGTCGCCTCCGGGCATGGAAGTTGCCGCAGGAGAGAGGGCGGAGGGAACCGCCCAAGGAAATGCTGGGAGCCGGGCGGCCTTTGGGCCGCCTTTTTTCATGCCTGGAGGTTCACGCCCGAGCCTCGTGTTCCGGTGCGTTGCGCTCATGCACACGCGCCGGAAGCCACTGGCATCCGGCGCGTGTGCATCAGGTGCGGGAGGCGATAGGCGTTCAGCGCTCCAGATACTGCAGCTTGCCGGGCTTGCCGTCCCACTCCTCGGCGTCGGCCGGCGGGTCCTTCTTCTCCGCGATGTTGGGCCACACCTCGGAGAGCTCCGCATTGATGGCGATGAATTCCTCCTGACCCTCCGGCAGCTCGTCCTCCGAGAAGATCGCCTCGGCAGGGCACTCCGGCTCGCACAGGGCGCAGTCGATGCACTCGTCCGGGTGGATCACCAGGAAGTTGGGGCCCTCATAGAAGCAGTCCACCGGGCAGACCTCGACGCAGTCGGTGTACTTGCACTTGATGCAGTTTTCGGTGACGACAAAGGTCATGCCTGTCTCCCTCCTCGCAGCCGGGTCGTGCGGGAGCCCGGGTGGTGATGATCGGTATCAGTCTTAATCCTGATAGTTATAAAAAAGTAGCTTCTTATAAGTGTGTAGCGCTTTGAACGCTACATTCTAGACATGCCCAAAGGCCTGAGCAAGCCGCACGAAGCCTAGAGCCGTTCACGCCAGGCATAGATCAGCTCAAGCGCCTGGCGCGGCGTCAGTCCATCCGGATCCAGATCGGCCAAGGCATCGAGCAACGGATGCGGCGTGGTGGCGAACAGGTCACTCTGCAGCGGCTTGGCATCGCCTGCCGAAGGAAGGCTGCCGCGGCTGCCCTGATCGACCTCCTGCTGCTCCAACTGAGACAACTTGTCACGCGCACGGGCGATGACGGATTGCGGCACGCCGGCCAGTTGCGCCACCTGCAGGCCGTAGCTCTGGCTGGCGGGACCCTCCTCCACGCGGTGCATGAACACGATGCCATCGCGATGTTCGGCGGCGGTGAGGTGCACGTTGGCCACCCCCTCGGCTTGCTCTGCCAGTGCGGTCATCTCGAAATAGTGAGTGGCGAACAGGGTGAAGGCTCGGGTGCGGGTCAGGTGCTCGGCGCTGGCCCAGGCCAGCGACAGGCCATCGAAGGTGCTGGTGCCGCGGCCGATCTCGTCCATCAGCACCAGGCTGTGGTCGGTGGCGTTGTGCAGGATACTGGCGGTCTCGGTCATCTCCACCATGAAGGTGGAGCGTCCGCCGGCCAGGTCGTCCGACGAGCCGATACGGGTGAAGATGCGGTCCACTGGTCCGATGCAGGCCTCGTCGGCGGGGACGAAGCTGCCGGTATGGGCGAGCAACGTGATCAGCGCCGCCTGGCGCATGTAGGTCGACTTGCCGCCCATGTTGGGCCCGGTGATGACCAGCATGCGGCGGCTGTCGTCGAGCACCAGGTCGTTGGGCACGAAGGGGGAGTCGCTGACGTGTTCCACCACCGGGTGGCGACCGCCGCGGATCTCGATACCCGGCGACTCGGCGAGACGCGGGCGAGAGAAGCCGAGCGCCTGGGCGCGCTCGGCGAAGGCCGCCAGCACGTCCAGCGCGGCCAGCGCCCGGCCGGTGCCCTGCAAGGGGCCGAGCTCGCCATTGAGTGAGTCGAGCAGGCCGTCGTAGAGCAGCTTCTCGCGGGCCAGGGCGCGGGACTTTGCCGACAGCGCCTTGTCCTCGAACTCCTTGAGTTCGGGAATGATGAAGCGCTCGGCATTCTTCAGGGTCTGGCGGCGCACGTAGTCGACCGGCGCCTCGCGGGCCTGGGCGCGGGGGATCTCGATGTAGTAGCCGTGGACCCGGTTATAGCCCACCTTGAGCCCGGCCAGGCCGGTACGCTCGCGCTCGCGAGCCTCGAGCTTCACCAGGTAGTCGCCGGCGTGCTCGGCCAGCCCGCGGTAGTCGTCGAGCTCGGCGTCGAAACCCTCGCGGATCACGCCACCGTCGCGAATC
Source organism: Billgrantia sp. C5P2 (assembly GCF_051062895.2). Taxonomy (NCBI): domain Bacteria; kingdom Pseudomonadati; phylum Pseudomonadota; class Gammaproteobacteria; order Oceanospirillales; family Halomonadaceae; genus Billgrantia; species Billgrantia sp. C5P2. The sequence goes on along the minus strand of NZ_CM128542.1, from coordinate 4,023,321 downwards.
ACCACCGGCGGGTTGTCGTTAAGCCCCCTCGCGAGCATGTCGGCCAAGGCCGGATAGGGCCGGATATGGTGGGCCAGCTCGTCGAGCGCGGTGCCTTCGCTGTAGCCCTGCAGTTCGCCCTGCAGTTCCGGCAGCGTGAGCAGGGCATCGCGCAGGCGGGCGAGATCGCGCGGGCGGGCGCTGTAGAGCGCCACCCGGGCCAGGATACGCTCCACGTCGCCGATCGCCTTGAGCAGTTCGCGCAGGGCCACGAAGCCTTCCTGCTCCAGCAGCAGGGCGACCGCGGCCTGGCGGCCCTGCACCTGGGCGCGGTCGCGCAGCGGCCGGTTGAGCCAGCGCTTGAGCAGCCGCGAGCCCATGGCGGTGGCGGTGGTGTCGAGTACGCTGGCCAGCGTGTTGTCGACGCCGCCGCCGAGGTTGGTGTCGATCTCCAGGTTGCGACGGCTGGCGGCATCGATCACCACCGCGTCGTCGCGGTTCTCGACGCCCAGCGCGGTGACGTGGGGCAGGCGCGAGCGCTGGGTGTCGCGGGCGTACTCCACCAGCACCCCGGCGGCGGTGAGGGCGGCCTCGAGGTGGGCGCAGCCGAAGCCGCGCAGGTCCTGCACCTGGAACTGGTCGCACAGCAGGCGAGTGGCGGATTCGAGATCGAACAGCCAGTCGCTCTGACGCCGCAGCCCCTGTCGCCCCTCCAGGCTGGGCGGCAACGAGAGGCTGTCCGGCACCAGCAGCTCGGCGGGGTCGAGGCGCTGGAGCTCGGCGAGCATGTCGCCTTCGCCTTCCACCTCGAGCACGCTGAATCGGCCGCTGGAGAGTTCCAGCCAGGCGACACCCCAGCAGTCGCCGGCCGGGTGCACGGCCACCAGCAGGTTGTCGCGGCGGGCATCGAGAAGCGCCTCGTCGTAGAGCGTACCGGGCGTGACGATGCGTACCACCTTGCGCTCCACCGGCCCCTTGCTGGTCGCCGGGTCGCCGAACTGCTCGCAGATCGCTACCGACTCGCCGGCCTTCACCAGGCGCGCGAGATAGCCCTCGGCGCTGTGGTAGGGCACGCCGGCCATGGGGATCGGCTTGCCGGCGGACTGGCCGCGCTGGGTCAGGGTGATGTCGAGCAGGGCGGCGGCGCGCTTGGCGTCGTCGAAGAACAGCTCGTAGAAATCGCCCATGCGATAGAACAGCAGCACATCGGGGTGCTCGCGCTTGATCCTGAGGTACTGGGCCATCATCGGGGTATGGCTCGGCACGTCTGTCTTGACCGCGTCGTTCATGCTTTCTCAGCTGGCTCGTCGGTTGTGCGGGGCAGGAGAGGGCAAGGTTACCACGCACGGCCCATGGTCGACATGTCGAAACGGCCCTCTCCCGGCTGCGCTTTCCCGGCAGCGGCCAATGGGGAGTTGCCGCGGTCGTTTACCACCCCCTGCCTGTACCGAGGGGAAGGATGCGCTATGGTAGCAGGCAGTTGCAGGACACGCGGCTGATACCTATCGCCGACCCTCTCGAACAAGGAGCGATACCATGCCTCATAGCGCTTCCAGCCTGGCCAACCTCGATCTTGCCACACTCGCCGAACGGCTCGGGCGGCGCTGTCGCGAGCGTGGTGTGAGCGTCACGGCCGCCGAGTCGTGTACCGGCGGCGGGGTGGCCAGTGCGATCACCTCGGTGGCCGGCAGCTCGGACTACTTCGAGACCGGCTACGTCACCTACTCCAATGCCGCCAAGGCGCGCCTGCTGGGTGTTCCCGAGGCGCTGATCGCCCAGCATGGCGCCGTCAGCCAGGCGGTGGTGGAGGCCATGGTCGCGGGCGCCTGCCGTGACAGCGGGGCCAAGCTCGGCGTGGCGATCAGCGGCGTGGCCGGGCCCGATGGCGGGACGCCGGATAAACCGGTGGGTACCGTATGGCTGGCCTGGGGCAGCGAGACGCACCAGCAGGCCGAGCGTTTCCAGTTTCCCGGCGACCGCCGCGCAGTGCGCGAACGGGCAGTGCGCGAGGCCATCGTCGGGTTGATTCGCTACCTCGAGGCCGGCTAGGCGATCGTATTCATCGAGTGGCTAGTCGCGCGGCGAATTTTTCGTCATACTACTGTCCAACCATACAGTGTCCAGGCGAGCTCCCCGTCGGCAGCCCGCCATCCATTTTGCACCTGCAAGCGTCAGCGTGTTCTGCGAGGAGAGCCTCATGGCACAGGATGAAAACCGTTCCAAGGCATTGAATGCCGCCCTTTCCCAGATCGAGCGCCAGTTCGGCAAGGGTACCGTGATGCGCCTGGGCGATACGCCGCGGGTGGTGATGCCGTCGGTGTCCACCGGCTCGCTGGGGCTCGACATCGCGCTCGGTATCGGTGGCCTGCCCTACGGCCGCGTGGTGGAGATCTTCGGTCCGGAATCCTCGGGCAAGACCACCCTGACCCTGTCAGTCATCGCCCAGGCCCAGAAGCAGGGTAAGACCTGCGCCTTCATCGACGCCGAGCACGCGCTCGACCCGAGCTATGCCGAAAAGCTCGGCGTCAACCTCGACGATCTGCTGGTCTCGCAGCCGGATACCGGCGAGCAGGCGCTGGAGATCTGCGACATGCTGGTGCGCTCCGGTGGTGTCGACGTGATCATCATCGACTCGGTGGCGGCCCTCACCCCGCGCGCCGAGATCGAGGGCGAGATGGGCGACTCCCACGTCGGCCTGCAGGCGCGCCTGATGTCCCAGGCGCTGCGCAAGATCACCGGTCACATCAAGAACGCCAACTGCATGGTGGTGTTCATCAACCAGATCCGCATGAAGATCGGCGTGATGTTCGGTAGCCCCGAGACCACCACCGGCGGCAATGCGCTCAAGTTCTACGCCAGCGTGCGCCTGGACATCCGGCGCACCGGCTCGGTGAAGCAGGGCGACGAGGTCACCGGCAACGAGACCCGCGTCAAGGTGGTGAAGAACAAGGTGGCCCCGCCGTTCCGCCAGGCCGAGTTCCAGATCCTCTACGGCAAGGGCATCTACCACGCCGGCGAAGTGGTCGACCTGGGCGTGCAGTGCAACCTGATCGACAAGGCCGGTGCCTGGTACAGCTACAAGGGCAACAAGATCGGCCAGGGCAAGGCCAACGCCGCCCAGTTCCTCGAGGACAACCCGGCGGTGATGGAGGAGATCGAGAGCCAGATCCGCGGCCAGCTACTGGCGACGGTGGCGCCCAAGGAGGAGGAGGCCGGTGAGCCGGTCGCCGTCGAAGCCGAGCGCGAGGACGACCTGCTCTAAGCCATGCCTGCCTTGCCCGAAGCGCGTGCGTCGTCCCCGCGGGACGACGCCATCCGCCTGCTGGCCCGGCGCGAGTACTCCCGCGCCGAGCTGGCGCAGCGGTTGGCAGCCCGAGCCCACTCCCCGGAAGCGATCGATGCCAGTCTCGACGAGCTGGCCGGCGAAGGGCTGCAGTCCGATGCCCGTTTTGCCGAGAGCTTCCTGCGTTCCCGCGTGATGCGAGGCCAGGGGCCGCTCAAGGTGCGTGCCGAACTCGAGCGGCGCGGCCTCGAGCGCTCCCTGATCGCCAAGACCCTGGCCGAAGCCGAACAGGCAGGCGAAGTCGACTGGTTCGAGCTGGCCACCGAAGTGCTGGCCCGGCGCTTCACCCACTCCGGCGACTCCCCCCGCGAGCGTGCCCGCCGCGAGCGCTTCCTGGCTTCTCGAGGCTTCGGTTTCGAGCAGATCCGCCATGCGCTGGAGCGACTCGATTCAGTCGACTGATCCCGCCATGTGCGACTCCCCTTTAGTCGCTTGACAACTGCGTTATAATGCATCCCTTTGCGAACGCCCCTGGGTGGCGCTCCTGACACACAGCGCTTGCGTTTCTCGGCCAGGATCGACGGTCCGAAACGCGCCTGCCCGTCGGGTGACCACGCTCATCGCCACGGATATGCCATGAAAAGCGCAGATATCAGACAGGCCTTTCTGAGTTACTTCGAAGAGCACGGCCACACCGTCGTACCATCGAGTTCCCTGGTGCCGGGCAACGACCCGACGCTGCTGTTCACCAATGCCGGCATGGTGCCGTTCAAGGACGTCTTCCTCGGCCGCGACCCGCGCCCCTACGTGCGCGCCACCTCATCCCAGCGCTGCGTGCGTGCCGGCGGCAAGCACAACGACCTGGACAACGTCGGCTATACCGCCCGCCACCACACCTTCTTCGAGATGCTGGGCAACTTCAGCTTCGGCGACTACTTCAAGCGCGACGCCATCCGCTTCGCCTGGACCTTCCTCACCGAGCGCCTGGGGCTGCCGGCCGAGAAACTATGGGTCACGGTGCACGTCAGCGACGACGAGGCGGAGAAGATCTGGAAAGAGGAGATCGGCGTCGATCCGGCACGCTTCTCCAAGCTCGACGAGGACAACTTCTGGCAGATGGGCGATACCGGCCCGTGTGGGCCGAGTTCCGAGATCTTCTTCGACCATGGCCCCGAGGTCTGGGGCGGGCCTCCCGGTAGCCCCGAGGAGGACGGCGACCGCTACATCGAGATCTGGAACCTGGTGTTCATGCAGTTCGACCGCGACGCGGCCGGCAACCTGAACCCGCTGCCCAAGCCCTCGATCGATACCGGTATGGGGCTGGAGCGCGTGGCGGCTGTGCTGCAGGGCGTGCACTCCAACTACGAGATCGACCTGTTCCAGAATCTGCTGAAGGCGGCGGCCAAGGCGACCGGCCATGACGATACCACCGCACCTTCGCTGCGGGTGATCGCCGATCACATTCGCTCCTGTGCCTTCCTCATCGCCGATGGCGTGCTGCCCTCCAACGAGGGGCGCGGCTACGTGCTGCGTCGGATCATTCGTCGCGCCATTCGCCACGGCCACAAGCTGGGCGCCAGCGAGCCGTTCTTCCACCAGCTGGTGGCGGCGCTAGACGCCGAGATGGGCGAGGCCTATCCCGAGCTGCGCGAGGCGCGCAGCCAGATCGAGCGCATCCTGCTCAAGGAGGAGGAGCAGTTCGCGCGGACGCTGGACCACGGCATGGGTCTGCTCGAGGCGGCGCTGGCCGACCTCGAAGGCAACGAGCTTCCCGGCGCCACGGTGTTCAAGCTCTACGACACCTACGGTTTTCCGTACGACCTCACCGCCGACGTCTGTCGCGAGCGCGGCGTGACCCTCGACGAGGCCGGCTTCGAGCGCGAACTCGAGGCCCAGCGTGAGCGTGCCCGTGCCGCCAGCCAGTTCGGCGCCGACTACGCGGCCGCGCTGGAGCTCGAGGGCGAGACCGCCTTCACCGGCTACGACAAGCTCGAGGACCGCGCCACCGTCACCGCCATCGTCGATGGCGAAGGCAATGCCCTGGCGGCGCTTCAGCCCGAACAGCGCGGCATCGTGGTGCTCGACCGCACGCCCTTCTACGGCGAGTCCGGCGGCCAGGTGGGCGACACCGGCTACCTGCACGTCGAGGGGGGGCGTTTCCAGGTGACCGACACCCAGAAGCAGGGTGGCCATCACCTGCACCACGGCGTGCTGCTCGAGGGCAATCTCAGCGTAGGCGCCGAGGTGCGTCCCCAGGTCGACGCCGGGCTGCGTGCGGCCACCGTGCGCAACCACTCCGCCACCCACCTGATGCACAAGGCGCTGCGCCTGGTGCTGGGCGAGCACGTGCAGCAGAAGGGCTCGCTGGTCACGGCCGAACGTCTGCGCTTCGACTTCAGCCACTTCGAGGCGATGACACCCGAGCAGCTCGCCGAGGTGGAGCGTCTGGTCAACGAGCAGATACTCGCCAACGCGCCGACCCGCATCGAGCAGATGACCCTCGACCAGGCCAAGGCCAGGGGCGCGGCGGCGCTGTTCGAGGCCAAGTACGCCGATAGCGTTCGGGTGCTGACCATCGGCGCCGACGACTTCTCCATCGAACTGTGCGGCGGCACCCATGTGGCGCGCAGCGGTGACATCGGCTGCTTTCATATCGTCGCCGAGCAGGGCATTGCCGCGGGCGTACGGCGCATCGAGGCGATTACCGGCGAGGGTGCGCTGGCGTACTTCCGCGAGCAGGAAGCGCGCCTGGGCCGCATCGGCGAGCGCCTCAAGGCCAAGCCGGAGCAGGTCGAGGAGCGCGTCGAGTCGCTGGTGGAGCGCAACCGCAGCCTGGAGAAGGAGCTCGAGCGGCTCAAGGCCAAGCTGGCCAGTGCCGCAGGCAGCGACATGCTCAGCCAGGCGCGCGAGATCAATGGCGTCAAGGTGCTGGCCACGCGGCTCGAGGGTGTCTCGGCCAAGGAGTTGCGCGGCGTGCTGGACCAGCTCAAGAACAAGCTGGGTTCGGGCATCGTGGTGCTCGGGGTGGCGGACGGCGAGGCTGGCAAGGTAAGTCTGATTGCCGGCGTCACCGACGACCTGACCGGCAGGGTCAAGGCCGGTGAGCTGGTCAATCACGTGGCGTCCCGGGTCGGCGGCAAGGGCGGCGGTCGCGCCGATATGGCTCAGGCCGGCGGCAGCGATGTCGCGGCCCTGCCGGCGGCGCTGGAGAGCGTTCCCGCCTGGGTCGAACAGCAGCTTCAGTAAGGCGACAGAGGGCCGGCGACCGTGAATGTCCCGGCCCTTCGACTTTGGACGACTTTCACTCATACGGGCGTGCTGCGCTCGACAAGCGAGGGAAAACCGTAGATGGCACTATACGTACAGAAATTCGGCGGTACCTCGGTGGGCTCCGTGGAGCGCATCAAGGCCGTGGCCGAGAAGGTCAAGGGCTTCCGTGACGACGGCCACCAGGTCGTGGTCGTGGTCTCCGCCATGAGCGGCGAGACCAACCGCCTGATCGGCATGGCCAACGAGATCAACGACGAACCCACGCCGCGCGAGATGGACATGCTGGTCTCCACCGGCGAGCAGGTGACCATCTCGCTGCTGGCGCTCGCCCTGCACAAGCTCGGCGTGCCGGCGACCTCCTACACCGGCTCCCAGGTGGGTATCCTCACCGACAGCGCCCATACCAAGGCGCGAATCCAGCGCATCGAGACCGACGAGATGCGCGAGGACCTCGACGAGGGCAAGGTGGTCGTGGTGGCCGGCTTCCAGGGCGTCGACGAGGAGGGCAACATTACCACCCTCGGCCGTGGCGGCTCCGATACCACCGGGGTGGCGCTGGCCGCCGCGCTGGGCGCCGACGAATGCCAGATCTATACCGATGTCGATGGGGTCTACACCACCGACCCGCGCGTCTGTTCCAAGGCCCAGCGCCTCGACAGCATTACTGTCGAGGAGATGCTCGAGCTGGCGAGCCTCGGCTCCAAGGTGCTGCAGATCCGTTCGGTGGAGTTCGCCGGCAAGTACAATGTCCCGCTGCGCGTGCTGTCCAGTTTCCAGGATGGCCCCGGCACCCTGATCGTTGCTGAATCCGACCAAGACGAGGACTCCATGGAAGAACCGCTGATCTCAGGCATCGCCTTCACCGCCAACGAGGCCAAGCTGACCCTGCTCAACACGCCGGATGTGCCGGGCGTCGCCTCGCGCATCCTCGGACCGATCGCCGATGCCAACATCGAAGTCGACATGATCGTGCAGAACGTGGCGCCGGCAGGCGACTACACCGACTTCACCTTCACCGTGGCCAAGGGCGACTACAAGAAGACCTTGAGGATTCTCGAGGAGCAGGTCATCCCCGACCTGGGCGGTGGCGAGGTCAACGGCGACGACAACATCGCCAAGGTTTCGCTGGTTGGTGTAGGCATGCGCTCACATGCGGGCGTGGCCGCCAAGATGTTCCGCGTCCTGGCTGACGAGAACATCAACATCCGCATGGTCTCCACTTCGGAAATCAAGATTTCCGTTGTGATCGACGAAAAGCAGATGGAACTCGCCGTGCGTGCCCTGCATACCGCTTTCGGTCTGGACAAGAGCGATATCGAAAGCGAATAGGGAAGCAAATAAGAAATTTAACAAGGTATGAACGACTAGCAAGCTATGCGTGTTCTACGCTGGGGGAAGCCTGTTGCGATGAGCGGCCTGGCTTCCCTTCAACGCTGTCATGGTGTCATGGTGGGGTTGGTGGTGGTGCACAGTGGTCCATATGTTACATAATGCAAGCAGCAACTAAGCGTCGGGGATCGACGCGCATCCCGTTGCTAGTCGTCTGAGAAGGAGATCAGTCATGCTCATCCTGACCCGCCGAGTCGGTGAAACCCTGATGATCGGTGATGACATCACCGTGACCGTCCTTGGCGTCAAGGGCAATCAGGTCCGAATTGGCGTCAATGCGCCCAAGGATGTCGCCGTACATCGTGAAGAGATCTACCAGCGCATTCAGCGTGAGAAGTCCGACGATGAAGGGGGAAGCAGCTCCTCTTCTTGAGTGCCCCGCCTCCTTCGGCAGTTTGTGATAGATAAACAAATAGCTGAATACGCTGGACAAAGGGGCACGAGAACGATAGGATATGCGCCGTGTCGTTGAGGGAGAGGTGGCCGAGTGGCTGAAGGCGCTCCCCTGCTAAGGGAGTATGGGGTTTATAGCCCCATCGAGGGTTCGAATCCCTCCCTCTCCGCCATGCGACACGTTGCCTTAGCTCGAAGCGTGAGGCAGTTCGAAAGCGTGATGATGCGCCCGTAGCTCAGCTGGATAGAGTACCTGACTACGAATCAGGTGGTCGGAGGTTCGAATCCTCCCGGGCGCGCCACGATTGACGAAATGAGCACGAGCGGTCGTTCGCGAATGCACGGAGTCTTTCATCGCGCGGTTCGAAGCAAGGCATTCGCAGTAAAGAAGTGGTTTCATCAGCGCCCGTAGCTCAGCTGGATAGAGTACCTGACTACGAATCAGGTGGTCGGAGGTTCGAATCCTCCCGGGCGCGCCAGATTACGACCCGTCCTCGTTTCGAGGGCGGGTCTTCTGCTTTGGCCCCTGCCTTGTCGCCGGGGCTGCGTATCGACTAGCCGAGCCGGCATGGGATGATGTCGGCCGCGCGATCGTTTGGGTGCCCTTCGCGAGGCGATGGGCACCCTTTTTTATGCGGCTTGTTCAAGCCGGCTCGAGGCTGCCGCAGGTCCTCTGCATGCGCTGAGGGCTGAGCCCCGCCAGCAGCGTTTCCAGGTCGTTGATGCGCTTGACCGCCTGGAAGCGCCGGGCCGCCTCTGCATCTTGCTGGCGCATGTGATTCAGCCATTGCTTCACCAGGGACGTGACAACCCGGTCGGGAAGTGTGATACGCTGCAATGCAGCAAACTCGGTCAGGATGGCGGCGCGCGCCTGCCATGGCGTGGCGGGCAGTGGCTCGCCGGTAAGCAGCCAGTGGCGAATACGCGGCGCCAGCCATGGGTCGGCAAGGGCGCCGCGCCCGAGCATGACGTCACGACAGCCGGACAGCGTGCGTGCCTTCCAGTAGTCTTCCAGACTCCAGATGTCGCCGTTGGCGACGACCGGGATGCGCAGGTGCCGGCGGATACGGCCGATCCACTCCCAGTGGGCCGGAGGGCGGTAGCCCTCGTCGCGGGTGCGCGCGTGAACGACGAGCTGGGTCGCGCCGCCGTCTTCCGCGGCCTTGGCGCAGTCGAGCGCCAGGCGACGGTGGGAGAAGCCCAGGCGGATCTTGGCCGTGACCGGGATTTCGCTGCCCACGGCCGAGTGGACGGCCGCCACGGCGGCGTGCACGCGGCGCGGGTCGCGCAGCAGCGAGGCGCCGCCGTCGTGACGATTGACCAGTTTGGCCGGGCAGCCGAAGTTGAGGTCGATTTCGCGGGCGCCGAGCCGAAGGGCCTGCTCGGCGTTGGCCGCCAGTGCCTTCGGGTCGCTGCCCAGCAGTTGCAGCGCCACAGGGATGCCAGAGGGCGTTGCCACGCCTGCATCGAGTTCGGGGCAGTGGCGCAGGAAGACCCGTGGCGGCAGGCGCGCATCGACGACGCGAACGAATTCCGTCACCGCCCAGTCGAAGCCGGGCTGGCGGGTCAGCAGGTCGCGAGTATGGGCATCGATGACGCCCTCCATGGGAGCGAGTCCGATCCTGCCTTGTAGTAAAACAACAACTTTGTCTTCCACCATGGCGCGCTTGCAATATATCCAGAGTGTGGCAGTTTATATGGCCGACATTTTACAGCTTGGCGACATGTTTGCGGCAGTTCACCGGCAGGTCGCGAAGAACGAGGGGGAGAGAGCATGCAGGACAAGCAATTGCTACTCGACGGATTGGCCCTGATGGGGGTCGGTATGGGGTTCGTTTTTGTTTTTCTTACTATCCTCGTGCTGATCACGACACTGATGTCGAAGATCGTCTGCCGCCTGGCGCCAGCTCCCGTGCCTCCGGCCCCCGTGCCGACTTCCTCCGACAAGGCCAATGACGCCCAGCTCACGGCCGTCATCAGCGCCGCCGTGCACCGCTATCGCCGACGCCATCGCCGCTGATCGCCGCCGCGGCTCGTCGCCGCGAAAGGTAATACTACTACACAACACGCCATCTACGGGGTCATCTTCATGAGTGAGACCAAGCGCCCGCTGGGCATCACTGACGTCGTACTGCGCGACGCCCACCAGTCGCTGTTCGCCACCCGCATGCGGCTCGACGACATGCTGCCGATCGCCGACAAGCTCGACCGGGTCGGCTTCTGGTCGCTGGAATCCTGGGGCGGCGCCACCTTCGACGCCTGTATCCGCTACCTCGGAGAAGACCCGTGGGAGCGGATACGGGCGTTGAAGGTGGCCATGCCCAACACGCCCCAGCAGATGCTGCTGCGCGGCCAGAACCTGCTCGGCTACCGCCACTACGCCGACGACGTGGTCGACCGCTTCGTCGAGCGCGCCAGGACCAACGGCGTCGACGTGTTCCGCGTGTTCGATGCCATGAACGACCCGCGCAACCTTGAGCGGGCGATCAAGGCCGTGCGCAAGTCGGGCGGCCACGCCCAGGGCACCATCTCCTATACCGTCAGCCCGGTGCACACTCTGGACAGCTGGGTGGAGCTCGCGGAGACCGTCGCCGACATGGGCGCCGACTCGCTGGCGATCAAGGACATGGCCGGCCTGCTCGCACCCTACGATGCCTTCGAGCTGGTCTCGCGGCTGAAGAAGGCGCTGTCGATTCCGATCCACATGCAGTGCCATGCCACCACCGGCATGTCCACCGCGACCATTCTCAAGGCCGTTGAGGCCGGCATCGACAACGTCGATACCGCCATCTCATCGATGTCGATGACCTATGGCCACAGCCCCACCGAGTCGGTGGTGGCGATTCTCAAGGGCACCGAGCGCGACACCAACCTCGATCTCGAACTGCTCGAGGACATCGCCGGCTATTTCCGCGAAGTGCGCAAGAAATACGCTGCCTTCGAGGGCTCGCTGAAGGGAATCGACTCGCGCATCCTGGTCGCCCAGGTGCCGGGTGGCATGCTCACCAACATGGAGGGCCAGCTCAAGGAGCAGGGCGCCGGCGACAAGCTCGACGATGTGCTCGCCGAGATCCCCCGGGTGCGCGAGGACCTGGGCTTCATCCCGCTGGTCACGCCGACATCGCAGATCGTCGGCACCCAAGCGGTGATGAACGTGATGATGGGCGAACGCTACAAGTCGATCTCCAAGGAGGTCCAGGCGCTGCTCAAGGGCGAGTACGGCTCTGCTCCGGCTCCGTTCAACAAGGAGTTGCAGAGCCGCGTGCTCGAGGGCGGCGAACCGATCACCTGCCGCCCCGCCGACCTGCTCGAGCCAGAGATGGAGCGACTGGCCGCCGAGCTCAAGGAGAAGGCCAAGGCTGATGGCATCCGCCTCGCCGAGGGCGAGCGCGAGATCGACGACGTGCTGACCTACGCGCTGTTCCCGCAGATCGGGTTGAAATTCCTCAAGAACCGCGACAACCCCGACGCCTTCGAGCCGGTACCCCAGGCGCCGGGCAAGGAAACGAGCAAGGCCAGCCTGCCGGTCGCTTCCCGGGAGGGCGCGGCCGAGGGCAAGATGCCGGCTCAGGCCAGTGCACCTGCCGGCCCCGAGACATACACCGTCAAGGTCAACGGCAAGCAGTACGTGGTCGAGGTCGCCGAGGGCGGCGAGATCGGCGCCGTGACCGAGCAGACGGGCCAGCCGGCTGCCCAGCCCGCCGGGAGCGCCCCGGCCTCCTCCGGGGCGACGATCGCCGCACCGTTGGCCGGTAACATCTTCAAGGTCAACGTGCGCCCGGGCGACACGGTCAAGGAGGGCGACGTTGTGATCATCCTCGAGGCCATGAAGATGGAGACCGAGGTGCGGGCGGCGAGTGCCGGGACCGTCTCCGAGGTCAAGGTCGGCGAGGGTGATAGCGTCACCGTCGGCGACACGCTGATCGTTCTCTAAGGGTCGATGCCAATGGACAAGCTATTGACCCTGTGGGAGGGCTCCGGCCTCTATAACCTGACGCTGGGCCAGGCGGTGATGATCGTGGTCGGCCTGGTGCTGCTCTACCTGGCCATCTACAAGAAGTTCGAGCCGCTGCTGCTGGTACCGATCGGCTTCGGCGGCATCCTGGCCAACATCCCCGAGGCCGGGCTGGCACTGTCGGCGGCGGAACAGGCCGTGCACATGGCACGCCCCGGCGTGCTGGAGCAGCTGGCTGCGGTGCTAGACGTAGAGCTGGCCGACGGCGCCTCCGTCGATGCCTGGCGCCACGCCATCGGCGCGGCGCTGCATGGCGACATTACGCCCCAGGCTTACCGGGCGGCCGGCGACGTGGCGATGGATGCCGGCTACGGCAACGGCATGCTGTACCAGTTCTACAGCGTGGCGATCGCCTCCGGCATCGCGCCGCTGGTGATCTTCATGGGCGTCGGGGCGATGACCGACTTCGGTCCGCTGCTGGCCAACCCGCGTACGCTGTTCCTGGGCGCGGCGGCGCAGTTCGGCATCTTTGCCACCCTGCTCGGGGCGGTGGGACTCTCGGCGCTCGGCTGGATGGATTTCTCGCTCAACCAGGCCGCTGCCATCGGTATCATCGGCGGCGCCGACGGCCCCACCTCGATCTACGTGTCGAGCGTGCTGGCGCCGGAACTGCTGGGGGCCATCGCCGTGGCGGCCTACGCCTACATGGCGCTGGTACCGCTGATCCAGCCGCCGATCATGCGGCTGCTCACCACCCAGCGTGAGCGCGAGATCACCATGACCCAGCTGCGCCCGGTGTCGAAACTCGAGAAGATCGTATTCCCGGTGTCGCTGCTGCTCCTGGTTGCGCTGTTCCTGCCCGATGCCGCGCCGCTGCTGGGCATGTTCTGCTTCGGCAACCTGATGCGCGAGTGCGGCGTGGTCGAGCGCCTCTCCGATACCGCGCAGAATGCGCTGATCAATATCGTCACCATCTTCCTGGGGCTCTCCGTGGGCTCCAAGCTGATGGCCGAGAGCTTCCTGGCGGTGGAGACCCTGGGCATCCTGGGGCTGGGGATCGTGGCCTTCGGTATCGGTACCGCGGCCGGGGTGCTGATGGCCAAGCTGATGAACCTCGTCAGCCGCATGCCGATCAACCCGCTGATCGGCTCGGCCGGCGTCTCGGCGGTGCCGATGGCGGCCCGGGTCTCCAACAAGGTGGGGCTCGAGGCCAACCCGCACAACTTCCTGCTGATGCATGCCATGGGGCCCAACGTGGCCGGGGTGATCGGCTCGGCGGTAGCGGCGGGGGTGATGATCAAGTACCTGGGCTGAGCAAGGCCCGCGAAGAACGCAACGGCGCCCGCGGGGCGCCGTTGCCGTTTCTGACACAAGGCTCGCTACCAGGCCAGCACGGCGCCGTCGGTGCGCGGCTCGGTGCCGCCGCACAACACGCCGTTGTCGCGGTCGCGCAGGATCACCTGGCCGCGGCCGAAGCTCAGCGCGTCGGCTTGCTTGAGAATATGGTGGCCGCGGCGCGCCAGGGCCTGGGCGAGGTGGTCGGGGAAGTGCGGCTCGACCTCCACGGTCAGCCCCTGGACCCACTTCCAGCGCGGCATGTCGAGTGCCGCCTGGGGGTTGAGGTGCTCGTCGAGCATGGCGGTGATCACCTGAACGTGGCCCTGCGGCTGCATGAAGCCGCCCATCACCCCGAACGGGCCCACCGCCTCGCCAGCGCGGGTGATGAACCCCGGAATGATGGTGTGGTAGGTGCGCTTGCCCGGCGCCAGGGCGTTGGCGTGCCCGGGGTCGAGCGAGAACGAATGGCCACGGTTCTGCAGGCTGATGCCGGTACCCGGCACCACGATGCCCGAACCGAAGCCCATGTAGTTGCTCTGGATGAACGACACCATGTTGCCTTCGCCATCGGCGGTGGCGAGGTACACCGTGCCGCCCTTGATCGGGTTGCCGTGCTTGGGGTCCAGAGCCCGTTCGCCGATCAGGTTGGCTCGCGCCTTGAGGTAATCGTCGGCCAGCAGCTGCTCCATGCTGGGGCCCATGGCCTCGCGCTCGGTGATGTAGCGCAACCCGTCGACGTAGCCCAGCTTGGTGGCTTCGATACGCCGGTGCAGGGTTTCGACAGGATCGCGCCCTTCCGCTCCGAGGCGTTCGAGCATGCCCAGCGCCTGCAGCGCGATCAGCCCGCTGCCGTTGGGCGGGATTTCCCAGATGTCATGCCCCCGGTAACGGGTGCCGATCGGCTCGACCCACTCGGGCTCGAAGGCTGCCAGGTCCTCGCGGCACAGCAGGCCACCGTGCTCGCGCATGAAGGCGTCGATACGCTCGGCCAGCTCGCCCTCGTAGAAGGCTCGACCTTGCGTATCGGCGATGGTGCGTAGCGTGCGGGCATGGTCGGGTGCCGCCCAGCGCTCGCCTGTTCGTGGTGCGTGGCCACCGGGGGCGAAAGTGTCGAACCAGGGCTTGAACGCCGGAGCGTCGTAGCGGCTGTAGCTGGCGAATGCCTCCTCCCACATCCGGTTGACGGTCGGTGAGACCGGGAAGCCCGCTTCCGCCAGGGCGATGGCCGGGGTCAGCAGGTCGGCGAAGGGCAGCTTGCCGAAGCGTGCGGACAGTGCCGCCCAGGCGGCCGGGGCACCGGGCACGGTAACCGGCACCAAACCATGTTCGGGCATGCGCTCGTGGCCCAGCGCCCGGACGGCCTCGATGGTCGCCTTCATTGGGGCCGGGCCGCTGGCGTTCAGGCCATGCAGCTTGCCGTCGATCCAGACGATAGCGAAGGCATCGCTGCCCAGGCCGTTCGAGGTCGGCTCCACCACCGTCAGCGCCGCGGCGGTGGTGATCGCCGCGTCCACAGCATTGCCGCCCTGCTGAAGGATCTGCATGCCGGCCTGCGCGGCCAGGGACTGCGAAGTGGCCACCATGCCGCGGCTGCCGAAGGTGGCCATGCGCCGCGAGGGGCTGGGGTAGTAGTGCGCATCGTGCTGCATGGAGGCTCCTTGACGTTCAGGTTACGGAACAGTGCGGCGCATGGGGTGCCCGGCCGCGGGTCAGCCGAGGAAGAGGCCGCCGTAGACGAGAGCGGCCAGGATCACGAACGCCGGATGGGTACGAAAGCGTAGCAGGGCGACTGCGGAGACCGCGCCGATCAGCAGCGTATGCAGAGGGCCGGCACCGCCCAGCCCTTCGCTGAGGAAACTCCACGTCAGCCAGGCCATCATCACGGCGATGACCGGGCGCACCCACTGGCTCATGCGCTTGACGCGCAGCGAGTCGCGATGGCGATAGAGAATGCCCAGGGCGCCCAGCATCAGCAACAGCGACGGCATCACCGTGGCCAGCACGGCGACCAGGGCACCGCCGATACCGGCCACGTCATAGCCCACGTAGCCGGCCATTTTGGTGGCGATGGGGCTCGGCAGGGCATTGCCGAGCGCCAGGGTCTCGGCGAACTGCTGGGGGTTCATCCAGTCGTAGCGGCCCACCACCTCCGCTTCGATCAGCGGGATGATCGCCGGGCCGCCACCATAGCCGACGATATTGGGAATGAAGAAGGCGAGGAACAGTTGCCAGTAGATCAAGGGCTCGTCTCCTTGTGCTTCGCCTGCCGCCTGGGCAGTGGGCACAGCAGGGCAACCGCCAGCAGCGCGCCGATGATCAGTCCGGGATGCACGCCTGCCAGATAGATCAGGCCACCGGCTGCCGCTGCCATGACCAGGCTGGCGATCCAGCCCAGGGCAAGCCGCGACTTGTTCCAGAAATCCAGCGTCAGCTGTCCCATCATCACCATGACCACCGGCACCACGGCCTGGCCCATGCCCCGGATCCAGGCCACGTCGCGATAGCGGCTCAGCGTGGTGAGCAACACGATCATCGCCACGATCATGGGCAGGATCACGGCGCTGACGGCGACCGCGCAGCCGAGCGTGCCGGCCAGCCGAAAGCCGATATAGCCGGGCATCTTGGTGGCGATGGGGCCGGGCAGGGTATTGGCAATGGCCAGGATGTCGGCGAACTCCTCGTCGCTGAGCCAGGCGTGACGCTTGACCACCTCCTGCTGCACCAGGGGAATCATCGCCGGTCCGCCGCCGAAGCCGAACAGGCCGATGCGGGTGAAGGCCCAGAACAGGGCGCCGAGTGGCGCCTTGGCACGCGGCGTCATGAAGACTCCTCATTCGCGGGGACGAAGTGCATGGTCGTTGCTTTGGAAGGTTTACCCTACTCGCTCAGCGCCGCGCAAATGGCAGCGTGGTTCGGGGCTAGCCTTCGATCAAGGCAAGCCTGCCACGCAGCCGGGCTTCCAGCGGCGCCAGGTCGACCACGACGTCGCTCGGCCAGCCGACGCTGAGCAGTACGCCATCGCTGGCGTACTCGGCCGTATCGACCGGCACGTCGTGGCTCTCAAGCCAGGCGCGGGCCTCTGCCTCGCCGGCGAAGTCGACCCTGAGGCGCAGCGAGTAGCGCTCGACTTCCTCGCGACGAGGCAAGGTTTCCAGTCCTTGGCTCACGGCCTGGGCGTAGGCGCGGGCCAGGCCGCCAGTGCCGAGCTTGGTGCCGCCGAAATAGCGTGTCACCACGCAGCCCACCTGGCCCAGCCCGGCGCCTTCCAACACCTGGAACATGGGGCGCCCGGCGGTGCCGCCGGGTTCGCCGTCGTCGGAGAAGCCGATGGCGTTCTGCTCCCCGGGCGGGCCGGCGATATAGGCGCTGCAGTGGTGGCTGGCATTGGGATGGACGCGGCGGGCTTCGGCCAGCAGGGCAGCGAAGGCCGCCGCGTCGGGGGCGTGGCAGAGCCAGGCAATGAAACGGCTCTTCTCCACTTCGGTGACGCTTTCCCACCTCTGGCCGGGGGAAAGGTCGGGCACCGGATAGCGCATCAGTGGGTCAGCTCGTGCCGATCCTGCTGCCGCACCACGCCCATCACCATGCCGAGCACCTGGATGTCGCTGTTTTTCAGATAGATGGGGGCCATGTTCTCGTTGGCCGGCTGCAGGCGAACGCCGCTCTTCTCGATGTAGAGCTTCTTCAGCGTCACTTCCTGCTGATTGATGAGTACGACTGCCGTTTCGCCATTCTCGGCGCTCTCCTGTCGCTCGATGATAATCACGTCGCCATCGAAGATGTTGCAGTCGATCATCGAGTCGCCGCGCACGCGCAGGGCATAGGTGTTGCGGCGAACCATGCAGGCGGGGGCGCGAATGGCGCCGCCGCTGGGGCAGGCTTCGATGGGCAGGCCCGCCGAGACATCCCCCAGCAGGGGCACCTCGACGAGATCGCTGGCATCGACGTCGGCCCATGAGTCGGCGATGGGCAGATTGGGGCGGCGGTACAGGTACTGCATGGAAGGCGTTGGCATTGGCGTTCCCCCTCTTTGCGACCCTGTTGAAATGTACAGGTGTCTTGCATCATACCAAGCGATGGGCAAGTGGCAAGTTTTGCTGATGCCCCTTCACCTTGACCTGGGGCAAGGGTGGCGCCGTGACGCACCCTGATCGCTAGCGGCTACAGGGCTTTCCGTGTAGCATTTCGGTCGAATTTACCCTGCCTGGAGAGTGCCGTTGAGCCTGCGTCTGCAAGCGCAAAGCCTGGCCTGCGAACGTGACGATCGCTGGCTGTTCCGGGGCTTGGACCTGGATATCCGCGCGGGAGAGATCGTCCGTGTGGAGGGGCCCAACGGCAGCGGCAAGACCACCCTGCTGAAGATTCTCTCCGGCCAGTTGGCGGATTACGAGGGCGAGCTGTTCTGGGACGACCGGCCGATGCGCAAGGCGCGCGACGCCTTCCTGGCGAGCCTGCTCTACCTGGGCCATGCGCCGGGTGTGAAGGCGGCGCTGACGCCGCTGGAGAACCTCGCCTGGTACCAGGCGCTGGGCGGCCAGCGTGGCGGTGAGGCGGCTCGCTTGAGTGCGCTGGAGGAGCTCGGCCTGGTCGGTTTCGAAGACGTGCCGGCCGCTCAGCTCTCCGCCGGGCAGCAGCGTCGCGTGGCGCTGGCCCGGCTGGTGCTCACGCCGCGCCCGCTGTGGGTGCTCGATGAGCCTTTCACCGCCATCGACCGCGACGGTGTCGCGGCGCTGGAGCGGCGCCTGGTCGAGCATGCCCGCCGTGGCGGCAGCGTGCTGGTCACCACGCATCACGAACTGACGCCATGCGCCGAGCTACGTCGCATCCGCCTCGGTGGAGGAGGAGCCGATGCCGGTAACTGAAGGCTCATTGAGCGAGGAGGCCGCGGTGGTTGGCGAGGAACCTCGCGGCGGCCTCGCGGTCGCAGTATGGGCAACGCTTAAGCGGGACCTGGTGCTGCTGTTGCGGCGGCGCAGCGAAGTGCTGAACCCCCTGGTATTCTTCGCCATCGTCATTACTCTGTTCCCGATCGGCATTTCCCCCGATCCGGCGCTGCTGGCGGCCATCGCCCCCGGCCTGCTGTGGGTGGCGGCACTGCTGGCGGCCCTGCTGTCGCTGGACAGCCTGTTCCGGGCCGATTACGACGACGGCTCGCTGGAGCAACTGCTGCTGACCCCTCAGCCTCTGGCGATGCTGGCCCTGGCCAAGGTGGCCGTACACTGGCTGCTGACCGGCCTGCCCCTGGCGCTGATGGCGCCCTTGCTGGGGGTCATGCTGGCGCTGCCGGCGGGCAGTTATCTCGTGCTGGCCGTCTCACTGGCGCTGGGCAGTGCCAGTCTCAGCCTGATTGGTGCCATCGGAGCGGCGCTGACGGTGGGGCTCTCGCGTGGCGGCGTGCTGCTGTCACTGCTGGTGCTTCCCCTTTACATTCCGGTGCTGATCTTCGGTGCCGGGGCCGTCCAGGCGGCCATCTTCGGCGATGGCGTACTGGCGCATCTGGCGATTCTCGGCGCGCTGCTGGCGCTGGCCCTGATCCTTGCGCCGCTGGCGATCGCGGCATCGCTGCGCATCAGCATCAACGGTTGAGAGGTTGACGAGGCATGTGGGCCTTCATTAACAAGCTGCGTTCCCCCAAGTGGTTCTATGCCATCAGCGCCCGCCTGCAGCCCTGGTTCTGGGCCGCGGCGCTGATCCTGCTCGTGACCGGTACCGTCTGGGGGCTGGCCTTCGCCCCGGCCGATTACCAGCAGGGCAACAGTTTCCGCATCATCTACGTGCACGTGCCGGCCGCTTTTCTGGCCCAATCGATCTTCGTCTCCCTGGCGGTGACGGGGCTGGTGTTCATGGTGTGGAAGATCAAGATCGCCGACATGGCCGCGACCGTGATGGCACCGCTGGGCGCCGCCATGACCTTCGTCGCACTGTTCTCCGGCGCGGTGTGGGGCGTGCCCACCTGGGGCACCTGGTGGATGTGGGACGCGCGCCTGACCTCGATGCTGATCCTGCTGTTCCTCTACCTCGGTGTCATCGCCCTGCGCGGCGCTTTCGCCAGCCGCGACAGCGCCTCGCGCGCCGCCTCGGTGCTGGCCATGGTCGGCGTGATCAATATCCCGATCATCAAGTATTCGGTCGACTGGTGGTACACGCTGCACCAGCCCGCCACCTTTACCGTCACCGGACGCGCCGCCATGCCGATGCAGATGTGGTTGCCGCTGTTGATCATGGTGCTGGGCTTCTACAGCTTTTTCATCGCCCTGACCCTGATGCGCACCCGCAGCGAGATCCTGCGCCGCGAAGCCAGCAAGCGCTGGGTGCGCGAGCTGGCCGAGGAGGTGAACTGATGGCTTTCGATACCTTCCAGGAATTTCTCGCCATGGGCGGGCACGCGCGCTACGTCTGGTCGGCCTGGGGGCTGACCGCCGTGCTGCTGCTGGGCGCCGTACTCCACGCCCGCTTCGAGCGTCGCCAGGTGCTGCGCCAACTGCAGCGTCGCGTGCGCCGCGAAGCCCATCAGGCCGGGCGCGGCGGCGGGGCGCAACCGATTCGAACTAGTAGGGGTGAAAGCACCAATGAGGCCTAAACGCAAACAGAAGCTGTTCATGGTCCTGGGCCTGGTCTCCCTCGCGGCGATTGCCGTGGGGCTGACGCTCTATGCGCTGCGGGCCAATATCAACCTGTTCTTCAGTCCGATTCAGATCGTCGCCGGCGACGCGCCGTTCGAACGCCAGCTGCGTGCCGGCGGCATGGTCAAGGAGGGCAGCGTGCGGCGCAATCCGGACAGCCTCGATGTCGAGTTCACCGTGACCGACTATGTCGAGGACGTGCGCGTGCATTACAGTGGCATCCTTCCCGATCTGTTCCGTGAAGGGCAGGGCGTGGTGGTGGTCGGCCAGCTGCAGCGCGACGGCTACATCAAGGCCGACCAGGTACTGGCGCGCCACGACGAGAATTACATGCCTCCCGAGGTGTCCGAAGCGCTCGAAGCGGCCGGTTACTCGCCCGCCGACTACCAGGCCAAGGCCGCCGAGGTGGCCGAGCGCATCGAGGAACGAGAGGGCGCGAGCCAGAATTGACCCGGAGACGTCATGCTCATTCGAATGATCCCTGAAATCGGCCATTTCGCCTTGGTGATCGCCATGCTGATGGCGGCGGTGCAGGGCGTGATGCCGCTGGCCGGCGCCGCGCTGCGCCGGCCGTTGTGGATGGCCTATGCTCGCCCCATGGCCGCCGGTCAGTTCCTGTTCGTGATCATCGCTTACCTGTGCCTCACGGCGAGCTACCTGCTCGACGACTTCAGCGTGGCCAACGTGGCCAACAACTCCAACTCGATGCTGCCGTGGTACTACAAGCTCAGCGCCGTGTGGGGCAACCACGAGGGATCGGTGCTGCTGTGGAGCCTGATGCTGGCCGGCTGGGGCTACCTGGCGGCACGTTTCTCCCGCGAGCTGCCGCGCGACATGGTAGCGCGCGTGATCGGCGTGCTCGGCCTGGTCGCCGTCGGCTTCCTGGCCTTCGTACTGGTCACCTCCAATCCCTTCGAGCGGCTGTTGCCGGGTGTGCCGAGCGACGGCGCCGACCTCAACCCGCTGCTGCAGGACATCGGCCTGATCCTGCATCCGCCGATGCTCTACATGGGCTACGTGGGCTTCTCGGTGGTCTTCGCCTTCGCCATCGCCGCCCTGCTCGGCGGCCGCCTCGATGCGGCCTGGACGCGCTGGGCGCGGCCCTGGACCAACCTGGCCTGGGCCTTCCTCACCGTGGGCATCGCGCTGGGCAGCTGGTGGGCCTACTACGAGCTGGGCTGGGGCGGCTGGTGGTTCTGGGATCCGGTCGAGAACGCCTCGTTGCTGCCGTGGCTGACCGGCACCGCGCTGATGCACTCGCTGGCGGTCACCGAGAAGCGCGGCGCCTTCAAGAGCTGGACGGTGCTACTGGCGATCTTCACCTTCTCGCTGTCGCTGCTGGGCACCTTCCTGGTGCGCTCCGGCGTGCTGACCTCGGTGCACGCCTTCGCCAACGACCCCTCGCGCGGCTTCTTCATCCTGATCCTGCTGGGTATCACCGTGGGGCTGTCGCTGCTGATCTTTGCGCTGCGCGCGCCGCGGGTCAGCCAGCGCACCGGCTTCAATTGGCTGTCGCGCGACGCCCTGCTGCTGATCAACAACATCATGCTGGTGATCATGACCGTCACCGTGCTGATGGGCACCGTCTACCCGCTGCTGCTCGATGCCCTCGACCTGGGCAAGATCAGCGTGGGCCCACCCTACTTCAATGCCTTGTTCGTGCCGCTCACGGTCATCATGTGCGTGTTCATGGGCCTGGGGCCGACCGCCCGCTGGAAGCAGACCGACCCGCGGCTGCTGGTCAAGCGGCTGTGGCTGGCCGGTATCGTGGCGCTGCTCATCGCGGCGCTCATGCCGTTCGTCATCGGCGGCGAGTGGAACGCCTGGGTCGCCCTAGGCCTGGTGGCGGCGATGTGGATCGTGCTGCCGACGCTGCGCGACCTATACGACAAGTCCCGCCGCGCCGACTCCTTCGGCGCCGGGCTGCGCAAGCTGTCACTGGCCTATTGGGGCATGCAGCTCGGACACCTGGGCGTGGCCGTCACCATCATCGGAGTGGCGGTCGTCTCCAACTTCGAGATCGAGCGCAACGCACGCATGGCGCCCGGCGACAGCGTCGAGGTCGCCGGTTACACCTTCACCATGAAAGAGCTGACCAGCCGCCGTGGACCCAACTACATCGCCGACGGCGCCGAGCTCGAGGTGCGCCGCGGCGACAGCCGGCGCAGCTTCACGATGAATCCCGAGAAGCGGCTCTACATCGCGCGCGGCATGCCCATGAGCCAGGTGGCGCTGCGCCCCGGCCTGTTCCGTGACCTTTACGTCGCGATGGGCGAAGACCTGGGTGACGGCAGTTGGGCCATGCGTGTGCAGTACAAGCCCTTCGTGCGCTGGCTGTGGCTCGGCGCGCTGTTGATGGCGATCGGCGGCGTGCTGGCCGTGATCGATCGGCGCTACCGGCGCCTGGCCACGTCGCGCGATCCCGAGGACAGCGCCCGCGAAGGCGCTTCACGGGAGGCCACAGCATGAGTCGTCGACTGCTGTTGATGCTGCCGCTGCTCGGCTTCCTGCTGCTGATGCTGTTCCTTTACCTGGGGCTGGGGCTCAACCCGTTCCATCGCGAATCGAGACTGGTCGAGGAGGCGCGGGCCTTCCCCGCCTTCGAACTCACCACGCTCGAAGACCCCGAGCGGCGTGTCGATGAGTCGCTGATCCCCGGGGAGGTCACCCTGGTCAACGTCTGGGGCGAGTGGTGCCCCGAGTGCAAGCGCGAGATGCCGCAGCTGCTCGACCTGGCCGGTCGCGGCGTGCGGCTCGTCGGCATCAACTGGAAGGACAGCCGCGAAAAGGGGCTGGGCTTCCTCGAGGAGTTCGGCGATCCGTTCGAGGTCAACATCTTCGATCCCGAAGGCGAGCTCGCCTTCGAGCTGGGCGTCTACGGGGCCCCGGAATCCTTCCTGGTCGACCGCGACGGCATCATCCGTTACCACCATACCGGGTACATCTCGCCGTCCGACCTACGTGAACACATCCTGCCGGAGGTGGAAAAATGGCAGTAGTCCGCTGGATGCTCCTCGGCATGGCGCTGATGCTGGTGGCCGGCATGATTCATGGCGCCGCCATCGAAGTGCGCGAATTCGACGACCCGGTCATGGAGAAGCGCTATCACAGCCTGACGGCTTCCATGCGCTGCCCCACCTGTCAGAACCAGGCGATCAATGACTCCGACGCGCCGGTCTCGGGTGACATGCGCGACCGTGTCTACCTGTTGCTGCAGGACGGACGCTCGGACATGGAGATCCGCGACCACATGGTGCAGCGTTTCGGCGACTACATTCTCTACAACCCTCGTCTCGAGGGCCGCACCTACCTGCTGTGGGGCCTCCCTGCGGTGCTGGTCGTGGCCGGCGGGATCCTGGTGATGCTACTGGTGCGGGCGCGTCGCAATGCCTCGGTGCGGGCCCTGAGCGATGAGGAACGCCGGCGCCTGGAGACGTTGATCAACCGGGAGAGTGGCCAATGATCGTATTGTGGCTAGCCTTCGGCCTGTTGCTGCTACCGGCGCTGTGGCTGCTGGTGGTGCCGCTCCGGCGTGCCCGCCTGGTACACGATGCCCAGGCCAGCTTCGAAGCCAACGATCGCGCGGCCGAGCAGAACGTGGCGATCTATCGGCGTCGCCTGGCGTCGCTTGAGGCGGCGCTCGAACGCGGCGACGTGGACCGCGTGCAGTTCGACGAGGACCGTCTCGAACTCGACCGCAGCCTGCTCGAGGATACCGAGAGCCTGAACCGCGGGCCGCTGCATTCGCCCACCGCCGGTCGCTTCGCGGTGCCCGTCGTGGCGCTGGCAGTGGTCCTTTCCGCCATGCTCTGGTACCTGCATGAGGGCGCCGAGGGCGACCTGCGCCTGTTCGCCGCCTTCCAGGAGAGCGATTCGTTGCCGACCCTGCTGGAGCGGCTGGAGCAGGAGGCCCAGCGCCAACCGGACAATGCCAACGTGTGGGCCTCGCTCTATCCGCTCTACCGCGATTCGGTCCGGGGCGAGGCCGCTGTCGGGGCGCTGGATCGCTTGATCGAGCTCGAGGGACGGTCGCCCTCGCTGCTGGCCCAGAAGGCGCAGCTGATGTTCTTCATGGCCGACCGCACCCTCACCGACGAGGTGCAGGCGTTGATCGACGAGACCCTCGAGCGCGACTCACGCGAGCCGACCATCTTCGGCATGCTGGGCGTGCACGCCTTCGACAGGGGTGACTACGAGCAGGCCATCGACCATTGGCGGCGGGCCATTGCCGGCATGTCCGACTCCGATTCCGCGCGGGCGCTGCGCGAAGGCATTCAGGTCGCCCAGCAGCGCCTCGGCGGGGGCGGCGAGCAGGAAGCGATCGCCCAGGGGCCTGGCGTGCGGGTGCGCGTCAGCCTCGACGAAAGCCTCGAGGGACTGCTCGACGACGATACCCGCGTCTTCATCGTGGCGCGTGACATGGAGGGCGAGCTGCCACCGCTGGCGGTGGCGCGGGTAACCCTCGGCGACCTGCCGACGACCCTGGTGCTCGACGACCGCCACGCCATGTCCGATGCCGCCAGCCTGTCCCAGGCCAGCGAGGTGCGTTTGCTGGTTCGCGTGACCCGTAGCGGTGGTGTGGCACCTGAGGCCGGCGACATGTATGGCGACAGGGAAGGTGTGCCGGTGGGCGACGTTGAAGGAGAACCCGTGGAGGTCGTGATCGACCGTGTCATAGAATAGCCGGATGCGACTCACCTCGATCCGCCTCAGCGGTTTCAAATCCTTCGTCGACCCGGTCACGGTGCCCTTCGACGGCAACATGACCGCTATCGTCGGCCCCAACGGCTGCGGCAAGTCGAACATCATCGACGCCGTACGCTGGGTCATGGGCGAATCCTCGGCCAAGACCCTGCGTGGCGAGTCGATGACCGACGTCATCTTCAACGGCTCCACGGGTCGCAAGCCGGTGGGGCAGGCCGCCATCGAACTGCGCTTCGACAACAGCGACGGCACCATGGGGGGCATCTACGCCCAGTACGCCGAGATCGCGGTCAAGCGTCAGGTCAGTCGCGACGGCCAGTCCAATTACTTCTTCAATGGCCAGAAGTGCCGCCGCCGCGACATCGCCGACCTTTTCCTGGGGACCGGCCTCGGGCCGCGCTCCTACGCCATCATCGGCCAGGGCATGATCTCGCGGTTGATCGAGGCGCGCCCGGAGGAGCTGCGCGCCACCCTCGAGGAAGCCGCCGGCATCTCCAAGTACAAGGAGCGTCGTCGCGAGACCGAGACCCGCATGCGCCGCACCCGTGAGAACCTCGAGCGCCTCGAGGACATCCGCGAGGAGCTCGACAAGCAGCTCGAACGTCTCCGCCGCCAGGCCGAGGCCGCGCGGCGCTACCAGACCCTGAAAGACGAGGAGCACCGGCTCAAGGGCGAGCTGGCCCTGCTGCGCGGCCGTGCCCTGCGCGCCCGCCAGCGCGAGGAAGAGCACCGCGTACGCGAGCTGGAGACCGGCATCGAGCGCGAGATCCTCGGCCTGCGCCAGTGCGAGACCCGCCTGGAGGAGGCCCGAGCCGACCATGACAAGCTGGCCGAGACCCTGGAGGCGCGCCAGGCGCGCTTCTTCGAGACCACCGGCGCCATCGCCCGGCTCGAGCAGAGCCTGGAGCACGCGCGCAGCCGCGAGGGCCAACTGGCCCGCGACCTGGAGAGCGCCCAGCGCGAGCTGGTCGAGCTCGACCGCCTGGGCGAACACGACCGTGAGCGTCTGGTGGGGCTCGACGAACGGCTCGAGACCCTGGTGCCGGAACAGGAAGAGCTCGCCGAGCAGCTCGCCGAGCTCGAGGCGATGCTGGAAGAGGCGGAGCCCGGCGTCGAGGAGGCCGAGCAGGCCTTCGAAACCTTCAGCGAAGGCTGGCGCGAGGCCAGTCGCGACGCGGAGCGCAGCCAGGACCGCCTGCGCGAGCTCGAAAGCCGCCTGACGCGGCTCGAGGCCGATACCCAGCGCCGCCGCCAGCAGCAGCAGGAGCTGCCGGACCTGGCCGAGCTGACCGCCAGGCGCGACGAACTCAAGGAGCGTCTGGCCGAGTTCGCCCTCGAGCAGGAGAGCGTCGAAGCCCGCCGCGAGCAGCTCCAGGCCACTCGCGAGGAAGCCCGCGAGGCCGCCGCCGCGCTGGAGCGCGAGCGTGAGGAGGAGCGTAGCCGTCGCAGCAGCCTGCAGGGCGAGTTGGCTTCCCTTGACGCCCTGATCCAGGCGGCCCTGACCGACCCTGACGAGGCCCTGACCGAGCACTTGGCGAGCCACGAGCTGGGCGAGCTGCCGCGGCTGGGCGAAGCGCTCCAGGTCGAGCCCGGCTGGGAAGCCAGCGTCTCCTGGGTGCTGGCGCCCTGGCTCAAGGCGCGCCTGGCCGCTCCCGATACCTTCCGCCTGGCGAGTGCCGAACCGCCCGCCGAGCTTGGCGCGCTGTCGCCTGAAACCACGGTCGAATTCTCACCGGCTAGCCTGGCCGCCCGGGTGCGCGGTGCCGGTGCCGCCGCGAGCTGGCTGGCGCCGATCCGCTGTGTGGAGAGCGACGAGCAGGCTTGGGCCGAGCGTGACTGCCTGGCCGCGGGCGAGAGCCTGATCACTCCACAGGGCCTGTGGCTGGGTCGCGACTGGATACGTCATCGTGGCCAGGGTGCCGGGCCCGATGCGCTGCTGGTCAGCCGGCGCCGCTTCGAGGAGGCCGCAGCCGAGCTCGACGAGATCGAGACCCGCCTGGCGGCGCGCGACCAGGCCATCGAAGCCGAACGCGAACGCGCCGGGCAAGCCGAGCGCGATCTCGACGCCATCCGCCAGGAGGAGCGTCGCCTGGCTGGCGAACAGCAACAGCTCGCCGTGCAGGACAGCGGCCTGGCCAGCCGCCTGGAACATTTACAGGGGCGTGCCGGAGAGCTGGCCGAGGAACTGGCGGGGCTGGACGAGGCCCGCGAGGAGACGCGGCTGACCATCGAGGAGGCGCGCGAGCAGTGGCAACTGGCCATGGCGCGCCTGGAGGAGGGCGCCGAGCAGCGCGAACGCCTGGAGCGGTCGCGCAGCGAAGCCCGTGAACGCCTGGCGTCGCTGCGCGCCCGGCAGCGCCCGCTGAACGAGCGGGTTCAGCAGTTGGCGCTGGAACGCCAGCGGCTCTCCACCGAGCGCGACGGCCTGGCCGAGCAGCAGGGGCGCAGCGGAGATGTCCGCGAGCGTCTGCTGGCACGCTGCGAGGAACTGACCGAGACCTTGGAGCAGCTGCGCGAGCCCGACGAAGAGCAGCGCGAGAAGCTCGACGAGCTGCTGCATCGGCGCGAGGGCGACGAGCGCGCGCTCAACGAAACCAAGGCGCGTGCCGCCGAGCTGGTGGAACGGCTGCGCGAGGACGAGCTGGCGCGGCAGAATCACGAGCGCAACCTGGAAGGTATACGCGAGCGACTGCAGGAAGCGCGCATGCAGGTGCAGGCGCTGGCGCTGAAGGCCGAGACCCAGGACGAGCAGCTTGCCGAACTGGGCCACGAGGCCGCGGCGCTGGAAGCGGGCCTTGACCCCAACGCCACCGAATCGGCCTGGCAGACCCGCCTGGAGGAGGTCGGCGAGCGCGTCCGGCGGCTGGGCGCGATCAACCTGGCGGCCATCGAGGAGTACGACCAACAGGCCGAGCGACGCAACTATCTCGAGGCCCAGCAGTCGGAACTCAATGAAGCGCTGGAGACGCTGGAGCGGGCGATACGTCGCATCGACCAGGAGACCCGTACCCGTTTTCGCGACACCTTTGAACGAGTCAACCAGGGCCTGCAGTCACTTTTTCCTAGAGTCTTCGGCGGTGGAACCGCATGGTTGACGCTGACCGGCGAGGATTTGCTCGACACTGGGGTGGCCATCATGGCGCGCCCTCCCGGAAAGAAGAACAGCACCATTCATCTTCTCTCGGGTGGAGAAAAGGCATTGACGGCTCTGTCGCTCGTCTTCGCCATCTTCCAACTCAATCCGGCGCCTTTCTGCATGCTCGACGAAGTCGATGCACCGCTCGATGATGCCAATGTCGGGCGCTATGCCAAACTGGTGAAAGACATGTCCGAGTCGGTTCAGTTCATCTATATCACCCATAACAAGATCGCTATGGAGGCCGCCGAAAGACTCATGGGTGTGACCATGCAAGAACCCGGCGTCTCGCGACTGGTAGCCGTTGGTGTAGAAGAGGCGGCTGCGCTGGCCGAGGCTTGAAAAGGGCTTGCAAGCCAGCGGCAAACGCGATATCAGAAGACACATCACGGTCATACCGCAGATTAGAAAAGCGAATTGACAGGGAAAGGCGCAGGGTTGATTTGACTCTCGGGCGATAATGCCGGGGCTTGACAAACAAAAAAAGTGGCCCTTTTTCTGGCAATCGCGCTATGCTGTTGACGAACATCCATCCGGCATGGCGCCCTAGTGATAGGCAAGACGACCCATGGAACTTAGAGAATGGCTGATCATTCTGGGGCTGGCCCTGGTGACGCTCATCGTGATCGACGGTGTGCGACGCCTTAAACGTCAGCGCCGAGTGCCCCGCCTGGACCAGGCAGGGGACAATAACAACCAAGGCAATGGCGAGGCAGCGGCCGACGGTGGAGACAACTGGGAGTTGCCCAACGGCGGCGCCCGTGTCGTCAGGCCCGCCAGCTATACCCAGGTGCAAACGAAGCCCAAGCTCGAACGCCAGGAACATCCCGGGCCTTCGCGCGTATTGGCTGGCCTGAAAGGCGGCAGTACCGACACCAGGCCAGTGCCGGGTTCCGATCCCGATGCCGCCGCGGCGACCCGCCCGGTGGCTTCAGCCATGTCGGGAGCAGCGGCCGCGACCGAGCCCGCCAAGGGTGAAGCGAGCATTGCCGCTCGCCCCGCCGGGCCGGATCATGCCGCACGCGTCGAGCCGGAAGTTGCTCTCGAGCGGGAAGTCGTTGCCCACAGGGGCGCCGAAGGATCGCCTGCCGAACCTCCCACGACCGAGCGGCCCATGGCCGAACGGCAGGAGGCGGAGCCGGCCAGTGCTTCCAGCGAATCACGGGTCGAGACCGAAACCGCCAAGGCCACCACCGAACGTCCCGCACCACCTTCACTGGCGCGGGACGAGCACGATGAGCGTCACGAGCCGACCCTTTCTGCCCTCGACGATGAGGAGCCGGTTGCCGAAGCCGCGCGGTTGGCCGCCGACCCCGACGACCACGACCCTCACCACGACGAGGACGAGCGCTATCGGTTGGTCGATCTCGAAGGCATGGGCGATTCGATCAAGAGCGGCTCACGCCGCATGGGCGAGTCGGTTCAGCGGTTCGGGCTTTCCATTCAGCAGCGCATGGCCAAGCGCCGTGAACAGAAGCGCGAAGAGAAGATACGCCGCGAGCAGGTGCGGGCCGAGAAGGCCGCGCTCGATGCCCAGCGTCGCCAGGAGGCCGCCGAGGCTCAGGCCGTCCGGGAGGCCGAGCGCCGTCGTCTGGAAGCCGAGGCCATCGACCAAGCGGATGACGACGATCCCTTGTTCGCACCGCCGCGCCCACGGGCGACAGAGGCCGCGGTCCCGGCGTATGCCGAGCCGGCAGCGTCCGAGTACGCCGAGCCGGCAGCGTCCGACTACGCCGAGCCGGCCGAGCAGGTCAGCGACGATGACGACGTGGTCCGCGCCCATCCGACACTGGCCCGGGCGCTGCGTCACAACGTCAACGCCGAGCGAGCCCGCGACACCCTGAGTCAGGCCGACGAGATCATCGTCATCAGCGTGCTGTCGCGTGAAGAAGCGGGTTTCTCCGGTGAGGCGCTGCTCAACCTGATGCTGGCCTGCGGCTTACGCTACAGCAGCGACATGGGCATCTTCCACCGCTTCGAGACCGAGGACCCCGACAGCGAGTTGCAGTTCTCGATGGTCAACGTGCTCAAGCCGGGTACCTTCCCGATCGAGGCGATGGACGAGTTCCGTACGCCGGGTATCACCCTGTTGATGCCGCTGCCCGGGGCGATGGACACCGCCGCCGCCTTCGAGGCGATGGTCGAGACCGCCATGGTCATCGTGCGCAACCTGGGTGGCGAGCTGAAGGACGAAAACCACAGCGTGATGACTGCGCAGACCGTGGGGTTCGCCCGCCAGCGCGTGCAGGAGTTCGAGCGCCGCAATCGCCTCAATCGCTACCAGGTGAACTGACGCCTGATCGAGTGCCATGCCGCACCCGCCGACAACCCCGTGAGCGATCACGGGGTTGTCGTGTTCAGGGCGGTAGAGAATCCTCTTCGAGACACACAGACGCATGAGCCAGCCCGAACAGAAAACTCTGGATGAAGTCGCCAAGCTGCGTGCCGAGCTCGACGACGCCAACTACCGCTACTACGTGCTCGACGAGCCGCAGCTCACCGATGCCGAGTACGATCGCAAGCTGCGCCGCCTGCAGGAGCTGGAGCAGGCCAATCCCGAGCTGGTGACGCCCGATTCACCGACCCAGCGGGTCGGGGCGCCACCGGATGCCGGCTTCCCCGAGGTCGAGCACGCAGTGCCCATGCTGTCGCTCGACAACGCCCTGAACGAGGGAGAGGTCGAAGCCTTCGTCAAGCGCGTGGCCGAGCGGCTGGAAACCGATGGCGAGACCATCCGCTTCTGCTGCGAGCCCAAGCTCGATGGCGCCGCGGTGTCACTGGTCTACGAGCGGGGGATATTGATCAGTGGCGCGACCCGTGGCGACGGCCGTACCGGCGAGGGCATAACCTCCAACCTGCGCACGCTGCGTTCGATCCCCCTCAAGCTGCGCGGCGACGTGCCCGAGCTGCTCGAGGTGCGCGGCGAGGTGATCATGAGCCACGAGGGTTTCGAGCGGCTCAATGACCGCGCCCGCGAGTCGGGGGGCAAGGTCTTTGCCAACCCGCGCAACGCCGCGGCGGGCAGCCTGCGCCAGCTCGACCCCAGCATCACCGCCACGCGGCCGCTGGAGTTCAGCGCCTACCAGGTGGCACGCATCGAGCCGGACCCGGGTGATGCCAGCCACAGCGAGCTGATGGCGCACCTCAAGACGTTCGGCTTTCGAGCCAGCGCCCAGCTCCAGGTGGTCACGGGCAGCCAGGGAATCATCGACTACTGCCGCGGGCTGGGCGAGCGGCGCGACAGCCTCGGCTACGACATCGACGGCGTGGTGATCAAGGTCGACGACCTGCGCCTTCAGCGCGAGCTGGGCTTCGTCGCCCGGGCGCCACGTTGGGCCATCGCCTTCAAGTTTCCCGCGCAGGAGGAGACCACGCGGCTCAATGACGTCGAGTTCCAGGTCGGCCGCACCGGGGCGATCACACCGGTGGCGCGGCTCGAGCCGGTATCGGTGGCCGGGGTCACCGTCTCCAACGCCAGCCTGCACAACGCCGACGAGATCGCGCGCCTCGGCGTGATGATCGGCGACACCGTGACGATTCGCCGAGCCGGCGACGTCATTCCCCAGGTGGTGCGGGTGCTGGAAGAACAGCGTCCTGCCGACGCTTGCGAGATCGTCTTCCCCAGCCGCTGCCCGGTGTGCGACTCCGAGGTCGAGCGTCTCGAGGGAGAGGTGGTGGCGCGCTGTTCCGGCGGCTTGTACTGCCCTGCCCAGCGCAAGGAGGCACTCAGGTACTTCGCCTCGCGCCGGGCGATGGATATCGATGGCCTGGGCGAGAAGCTCATCGACCAACTGGTCGAGCTCGACTGGGTCAAGACCCCCGCCGACCTGTTCCGACTCGATGCCGAACGGCTCGCATCGCTGCCGCGCATGGCGCAGAAGTCCTCCGAGAAGCTGGTAGCGGCGCTGGAGAAGGCCAAGCAGACGACATTGCCGCGTTTCATCTTTGCGCTGGGTATCCGCGAGGTGGGTGAGGCCACGGCGGCCAACCTGGCGCGCCACTTCGGCACCCTGGATGCGCTGATGGCCGCCGAGCTGGCCGAACTCGAGGCGGTGGAGGACGTCGGCCCGGTGGTGGCTGCCCACGTGCATACCTTCTTCCGCCAGGAGCACAACCGCGAGACCATCGAGGCGCTGCGCGAGCAGGGTGTGACCTGGGCCGAGGAGACGGTAGGCGAGCGCCCCCAGCCGCTGGTCGGCCAGACCTGGGTGCTCACCGGCACGCTGTCGAGCATGACCCGCGACGAAGGCAAGGAGCGCCTGCAGGCGCTGGGCGCCAAGGTGGCCGGCAGCGTATCCAAGAAGACCGCCGCGGTGGTGGCCGGCGAGTCGGCCGGCAGCAAGCTGGCCAAGGCCCAGGAGCTCGGCGTCGAGGTGCTCGACGAAGAGGGCTTCTTGAAGCGCCTCGAAGCCTGGGAAAGCGGTGAAGGCAGTGAAGCGAACAGTGAGGAGGGGCAATGAACGACGGCCGCTTTATCGAGGTGCCCTACCGCATGCTGCCGGCGGAAACGCTCGACGCCCTGCTCGAGACCTTCGTCACCCGCCAGGGCTACGACACCACCGACACCGGCGAGGGCATGCGCGGCTGGGTCGGCCAGCTCAAGCAGCAGCTCGAGCGCGGCGAGTTGCTCATCGCCCACGATCTGCAGACCGAGACCACCGAGGTGATGACGCTGGCCCAGTGGCGCGCCTTCGGCCGTGACCTGGCCGACGACGAGGAGGAGGGCTAGGCAGGTACCGGGTTCAGCGAATCTCCGGCGTAATGCTGCGCTGCACTACCAATGTCCAACGAGGCAGCAGAGGAATGTAACGGGAAATTGATCCAGGTCAGAGGCTGGGAAACCTCATGCGGCAAGAATGAGCTTTCTGATTCTTCCGCTGACGGCGGCTCCTCTAGGGATGGGCTGGCGCCTCACGTCGTGCCTACCGAGTATCGTGATGCTGACCTACGCCCGCGCTTTTCTCGCTTGCCTGCAATCCCTGCAAGGTTTCGTGCTGGTAGCGATCATTTCCGCTTCTCTGACCGTCTTCCTGGGCGTCTCCGTGGTGTCCTCGTTGCTCTACGAAAACATCCTCGCGCGCCAGGCCGAGCAGACCTCCGAGACCCTCGCCCGGCAGAGCTTCAATGCCATGCTGCAGGTGATGCGCCAGGGCTGGACCCGCGAGCAGATGGAAACCTTCATCGAGGAGACGCAGCACGCCCATGAAAGCTCCGGCTACCGCTTCGCGTTCTATCGCGGAGACAGGGTTACGGAGCGCTTCGGGCAGATCGACCAGCCGCCCATGGACATCGTCATCCGTGCCGCCCTGGAGTCGGGCAACGAACGGGTGTGGCTCGAGGATGGCACGGTACGGCGCATCATGCCCCTGGTGGCACGCTCCGAGTGCCTGGCCTGTCACCAGAATGCGGCCACCGGCGATGTGCTCGGCGTGATCGACATCCAGCACGACCTGGCACCGATCAGTCGCGAGATGCGGTACAACTACCTGGCCTTGTTCATCGTCGCCGCCATGGTGATCCTGCTATTGGCGCTGGGCATGTCGAAACTCTTCGCCGGACGGATTCAGGCAACCCTCAAGCAGTTCCGCGAGCGCCTGGAGGCGGTCAATTCCGTCGAGGACTTTCGCAAGCTCGACTTCAGCGATGCCAAGGTGCGCTTCCATGAACTCAACGAAGCTCTGCAGCAGGTCAATGCGTTGGTCGACCGGCTCAGGAACGTGGCGGTGGACAAGGATATCCTCGAGTTCGAGATTCGCCTGCTGAGCAAGTTCATCATCACCTCGGAAGTGGTGCGTGACTGGCGCGAATTCATCAAGGAATTGCTGGCCGACATCAATACCATCATTCAGGCGCATACCCTGGTGACGATTTTCCAGGTGGAGGATGAGGGCTACGAACTGGAGGTGTTCTGGTACCGCGAGGTTGCGCCCGAAACCCGCGCCACCTTCGAGGCGCTGCTGACCCAACTGCTGGAGAACAAGCCAGAGGGGCAGCCGGGGGGAAGCGTACTCAAGGTGCATCACCATACGGTGATGAACGCCGGTGCCGACGAGGCGGTAGCCGACCTCTCGCCGGAGGACATCCGCCTGCAAACCAAGTCGCTGCTGCTCGAGGCGCCCAAGATAGGTGGCATCGTCGGCATCGGCGTACAGTCCGACCTGGCTCAGGATCCCATCCGTCATATCGTCATCGACGGCATTCTCTCGACGCTGCTCAATCTGGTGGGCTCGGTCAAGGCGATCTACAAGTACACTCAGGATCTCGAGTTCTACGCCACTCGCGACCCCCTGACCAACCTGCACAACCAGCGTATCTTCAAGGACATGCTGACCTACGAGGTAGGTCGGGCGGCACGCCACCAGGACCATTTCAGCCTGCTGATGCTCGACCTGGACAACTTCAAGACGGTCAACGACCGCCACGGCCACGCCTTCGGTGATCAGTTCCTCAACGCCGTGGCCGACACCTTGAGCCACTCGGTACGTCCCGGCGATTTCCTGGCCCGTTACGGCGGCGACGAGTTTACCGTGATCCTGCCCGAGACCGAGGAGCAGCAGGCCTATTCGGTGGCGCAGCGCATCGCCAGCAACCTCTCCAGCCAGGTGCTCACCGCGCCCGACGGCAGCACGGTACGGGCGACGACCTCGATCGGCATCGCCAGCTATCCCAACCATGCCACCAACCCTCACGATCTCTTCCTGATGGCCGACAACATGATGTACAAGGCCAAGCGCAAGGGGAAGAACTGCGTGGCCGTGCCGGCGCAGGAGGAGGTGGCGGAAGTCTTCCGTGAAGTCGGCGAAAAGAACCAGATGGTGCTCAGCGCGCTGGAGGAGCAGCGCATAGTGCCCTACTTCCAGCCCATCGCCGATGTGCGCACCGGCAAGGTCAACATCCACGAGTTGCTGATGCGCATTCAGCTAGACGACCACCTGGTGCCGGCCGGCGAATTCATCGATATCGCCGAGAGCATCGGCGTGATTCACAAGATGGACTACCTGCTGATCGAGAAGGCCTTCGCGCAGATCCGCGCGCAGGGCTACGAGGGCATGCTGTTCATCAACCTTTCGCCCAAGTCGCTGATCATCGGTGAGTTCATCGGCCATATTCACCAGCTGGCGATCGACTACGACATCCTGCCGGAGCGCATCGTCTTCGAGCTGACCGAGCGCGAGACGGTGAGCAACCTCAAGCTGCTGGAGAAGTTCGTCCTCGACCTCAAGCTCGAAGGTTTCAATTTCGCCATCGACGACTTTGGCTCGGGTTACTCCTCGTTCCGCTACCTCAAGCAATTTCCCATCGACGTAATCAAGATCGAGGGCGAGTTCATCCGCAACATGCTCAACGACGAGAAGTACATGGCCTTCGTCAAGAGCATCGTCACTCTGGCCCAGAGCCTCGGGGTCAGCACCATCGCCGAGTTCATCGAGGACGAGGAGGTGCTCGAAGTCGTGAAGGGGCTGGGCATCGACTTCGGCCAGGGCTACCACCTGGGCCGGCCGGGGCCACGCTTCGTCAACCACCGCCAGCAGCTTCTCGTCGAAAGGTAGCGCCGAGGAGGATAGCTACTTGCCCTGAACCAGGTCGCGAACGATACGTCGGCCCGGATGCAGGTGATCTACCAGCGGCCACTCAAGCGGCAGCGGTTCGTCGCAGATGCGCGAGGCGATCAGTTCGGCGCACAGCGGCGCGCTGGCCATGCCGCGGGAGCCATGGGCGGCACTGATCCAAAGGCCGGTATGGTGGCGTCCGGCGATGGCTGGCACCCGGGTGGCGTCCTTGGCCAGCACGGCATAGTCCTCGCGCCAGGCCTCGACGTCGGGCACCGGGCCGCAATAGGGCGACTTGTCCGGGCTCGCCGCGCGCACACCCACGCGAGCGGTGAGCCGCTGGGGCGACAAGTCGGCGCCGGCCTGGCGTAGCGCCGCCACGAAATGGGGCAGGCCGCGCTCGAGCTCCGCGAGGTTAGCGGCGTGGTCGGCCTCGCGCTCGGCCATGTCGGTGTCGCCGGGGCCGAAGGTGGCGCCGAAATTGAGCATCCCATCCGCCGCTGGTGGTACATAGCCGCCGGCGCAAATCACGCGGCCCAGCGCGGGAGCCTCTTCGGGCAGTGTCAGCTGGCTGACCTGGCCGCGCACCGGCTGCAGGGGCAGCGCCGAGGTTTGGTCGAATCCGGCCGCCTCGCTGGCGGCGGCGACCACCACCTGGTCGGCGTCGATACGCTCACCATTGGCCAGGGTCAGCGTCCAGCCCGAGTCGGAACCATGCAGTGCCGTCACTTCGCCACGGCGAAAGTCGACGCCCGGTGTCCTGGCGAGACGCACGCACAGCTCCAGCGGCCTGATCCAGGCGGCTTCGGGATAGTCGAGTGCCGTGGCGTCGATAAGAATGCCGGCAGCGTCGCTGGCCGCGTCGGCATCGAGCCCACGCACCACGCTCTCCGGCAAGGGATGATTGGTCAGGAAGCGGGCCTGGCGCGTTCGTTCCTTCTCGTTCAGGGCCAGTTGCAGCACGCCGCTGGGCCGCCACAGCGACTGCCCGGGGTCGAGCTGCTCCAACCAACGTCGGCTGTAGAGCAGGCCGGACAGGTAAGCGCGGCTCTGCAAGTTGGTCTCGACCGCCAGCTTGACGTAGAGCGCCCCCTGCAGGTGGGTGGTGCCCAGCTCTGCCCGGTCGAAGCGGTCGATCAGCGTCACTGCAACGCCGCGCCGGGCCAGGGCGGCTGCGGTACTGGCGCCGGCGATGCCGGCCCCGATCACCGCCACGTGGCGCGGCGGCCGTGCCGGCGGCGGGCTGAACCAGGGCGTCTGCTCTCGGCGTGTGTCGGCCGGTGGCGAGGCGATCTCGCCGGCGAGCATTTCGCGCTTGCGCCCGAAGCCCGGCACCTTGCGCCAGGCGAAGCCGGCCTCAGCCAGCCCTCGCTTGACCACACCGGCACAGGTAAAGGTGGCGAAAGTCGCTCCCGGCCGCGAGCGGGCCGCCATGGCAACGAACAGCTCGGCGCGCCACATCTCCGGGTTCTTGGCCGGGGCGAAGCCGTCGAGGAACCAGGCGTCCACC
The DNA here is from genome assembly GCF_051062895.2 of Billgrantia sp. C5P2. NCBI lineage: Bacteria > Pseudomonadati > Pseudomonadota > Gammaproteobacteria > Oceanospirillales > Halomonadaceae > Billgrantia > Billgrantia sp. C5P2. Next base: position 3,986,191 of record NZ_CM128542.1, on the reverse strand, counting down.
TGGCCTTCGAGCAGCGCCAGGCGCTCGGCGGCATCGCCGAAGTGCAGGTCCAGCGTGACCCGGTCGTCGAGCCACAGCCGATGCACCCCGGCCACCGGTGGGGGCCATTGACACAGCAGCCGCTCGGCACGCGGGGCCAGGTCCGGCCAGGCGGCAAGCGCCCGGGCGAGATCTTCCCGGCGCAGAGGATAACGCTCGGTGGAAACCAGGTGCAGCCGCGCCTCGGCCGGAGCGTGTGCATCGAAACAGGCCCAGGCGCAGAGCATATTGAGCCCGGTGCCGAAGCCGGTCTCGCCGATCACGAAGGGGCGCCTGGCCGTCCAGGCGGCGAAGCGCCGGGGCAGCGCGTTGCCTTGCACAAAGACATGTTCGGTTTCGGCCCGGCCGTCGTGGCGCGAGAAATAGACGTCGTCGAAGCGCGTCGAGCGCGGGGCACTCTCGCCGGTGTCGTCGCACTGCCAGTCGAGGCGAGCGGACTCGAGCCCGGCCAGCGGCGGAAGGGTGGGGTGGGGCAGGGGCAAGGTGTGGCTCCAAGACCAAGGCTGCTCAAAAACTGATCGATGGCTCCACGGCAGCGTGGCATGGCGCATCGAGCAAGCCATCCGCGGCGTTTCAACAGTGTTATCCACAGAAGCTGTGAGCAAAACCCCTGTGGATAATCGGCCGCGCCGGGAGGGGATCCTAGGGCAATACTTTCTTGAACGGCTTCACGGTCGCCTTGGCGTAGACGCCGGCGATCATGTAGGGATCGGCGTCGGCCCAAGCCTGGGCGGTGTCGAGGCTGTCGAACTCGGCGACCACCAGGCTGCCGCTGAAGCCGGCATCGCCGGGGTTCTCGGCATCCACCGCGGGATGCGGGCCGGCCAGCACCAGGCGGCCTTCGTCACGCAGTTTCTCCAGGCGGGCCAGGTGATCGGGGCGGGCGGCCAGGCGGCGTTCCAGGCTGTTCTTCACGTCTTCACTGATGATTGCGTACAACATCGCAGCGTTCCTCGAGCAAGCGCGGTGTTACCGCGGACTCCAACCGTGCGTTGACCGACCGCCGTCGGGCGCGCACCATTGGGCCACCATTTTGACAAAGTTGCCTGCCTGCGTCATGCCACAGCCCTCCCTGCCCGAGCATTTTACCGGCGATACCACCCCCCTTGGGGTCGACCTGCACATGCACTCCACCGCTTCGGACGGCGCCATGGCACCCGCCGAGGTCGTTGCGCTGTGTGCCGAGCGCGGCGTGACGCTGATGGCGCTGACCGATCACGACACCGTGGCCGGCGTGGCCGAGGCCAGCGAGGCGGCTAAGCGCCTGGGCGTGCGCCTGCTGCCGGCGGCGGAGCTCTCGACCCGCTGGCAGGGCATCGGCATCCATGTGGTGGGGCTGTTGCCGCAGGGCGCGCGCGGTGCGCTCGACGAAGGCCTCGAGGCCCAGGCCCGGGCGCGCAAGGCGCGCTCCGTGGTCATCGCCGAGCGCATGGAAAAGATCGGGCTCGACGACGCCCTGGCCAAGGCTCGCGAGCAGGCCGGGCCCTATCGCCCGCTGGGCCGTCCGGATTTCGCCCGAGCGCTGGTGGCGGCGGGGCTGGTACCCGACATGGCCACGGCGTTTCGCAAGCACCTCGGCAGCGGCAAGGCGGGCGACGTCAAGGCGCACTGGCCGGAGCTGGCCGAGGTGGTGGGTTGGGTGGTCGAAGCGGGCGGCGTGGCTGTGCTGGCGCATCCGCTGCGCTATGGGCTGACCCGGCGCAAGCGGGGACAACTGCTGGACGACTTCGCCGCGGCCGGCGGCCAGGCCGTCGAGCTAGTCAGCGGCTTCCAGAACGCCGATGTCACACGCGATCTGGCCCGCCAACTGACCGAGCGCGAGCTTTACGGCTCGCTCGGCAGCGACTTCCATTTTCCCGGCGGCCACCTGGCCCCGGGCAGCATGAGCCCGCCCCCCCGCACCGCTGTTGCTCCGGTCTGGACCCATCCGCGGCTGGCCGGCTTCGTCGCGGCCGCCACGAGCGCGCTATAGTGGGCAGCGAGAATTCGAAACGTCAGGAAAATGACCCCATGAGCCAATTCTTCCAGATCCATCCGGAAAACCCGCAGAAGCGCCTGATCGACCAGGCGGTGCAGATCGTCCGCGAGGGTGGCGTGATCGCCTACCCTACCGATTCCGGCTATGCCCTGGGCTGCCATCTGGGGGACAAGAAGGCGATCGAGAAGATCAAGCGGCTGCGTTCGCTGGACGACAAGCACAACTTCACCCTGGTGTGCTCCGACCTCTCCGACATCGGCACCTACGCCAAGGTCGACAACAGCGTATTCCGCCTGCTCAAGGCCAATACGCCGGGCGCCTACACCTTCATCCTCAATGCCACTTCCGAGGTGCCGCGCCTGCTGCTGCATCCCAAGCGGCGCTCCATCGGCATGCGCGTGCCCGACCACCGCATCACCCTGGCACTGCTCGAGGCCCTGGGCGAGCCGTTGATGAGCGTGACGTTGATTCCGGTGGGCGAGGCGTTGCCGATGACCGACCCGGAAGAGATCCGCGAGCGCTACGGCGCCCACCTGGACCTGATCATCGATGGTGGCGCCTGCCACCTGGAGCCCACCAGCGTAATCGACCTGCGCGAGCTGCCGCCGACCATCGTGCGCGAGGGGCGCGGCGACCTGGCGCCGTTCCGCGAGTGAGCTTGGCAAAGCGTGCCTTCACTGCGGCCGGTCACTCCGGCGGCCCGTAGCGGCCGAGTTCGGCTTGGCGCGGGTCAGGCAAAGTCTCGTCGAGCCAAGTGCCGCACAGCAAGCAGTAGCGAGCGCGTCGCTCATGACGATCGTTGCCACAGCCGGGGCAGGCCTCGTCCGAGTAGCGCTCCTCGCGAATGGCGCGGATCACCTGGGCCGAGAAGACCCCGGTCGGTACGGCAATGATCGAATAGCCAATCAGCATCAGCATGACCGTGATCGCCTTGCCCAGCGGGGTCATCGGCACGATGTCGCCATAGCCTACCGTGGTCAAGCTGACGATGGCCCAGTAGATCGACATCGGGATGCTGGTGAAGCCGGCTTCGGGCGACTCGATCGTGTACATCACCGCGGCGAAGATGGTTACCAGCACGAAAATGCCGAAGAAGAACAGAATGATCTGATGTGTGCTGCGCCTGAGCGCATCCAGCAACAGACGGCTTTCGCCGACGAACTGCATCAGGCGCAATACGCGGAAGATGCGCATGACCCTCAGTAGGCGCACGATCACCAGCGTTTCCAGGTTGCCGGGCAGGATCAGCATCAGCCAGGTGGGCAGCACGGCGAGTACGTCGACTACGCCATAGAAGCTGCGCAAGTAGCGCCAAGGCTTTTCCAGGCAGTAGATACGCAGGGCCAGCTCGATGGTGAATATCAGCGTGAAGCCCCACTCCAGCCAGTAGAACCAGTTCCCAAAGGCGGCATCCCAGGCGGCCACGCTTTCCAGCAGTACCACCGCCACACTGGCCAGGATCAACACGATCAGGGCGATATCGAAACTTTTTGCCAGCGGTGTATCGGATTCGAAGATGATCTGGAACAGGCGGGTGCGCAACCCCTTGTTTGCGGGTCGATCCGGTTCGCTCATCGCCAAACTCCCTGTAGCGCTTTGCACATTTTTTTTGCTCGCTTTGTTTTGCAACGTTGGCTCACACCGCCAGGCGGTGCGCCAGCTTCAACGCCGTGCGGCCGAAATCCACGCCGAGCCAGTCGCGTTGCTGAAGCATGGCGGCGAGCCGTCCGGCCTCATCGTGGCCGTTTTCGGCAAGTACCTGCAGGGCTTCCCTGGCCGTTGCCCTCCAGCCATCGTCGCCGGTATCGGACAGGGCATCCAGGGCCAGGATGGCGCGATGCAGCCGCTCGCTTTCATCGAGCCCTTCCGGCAGTTTCCAGTGATCGTTGAGCAGGGCGCTGCCACGGGCGGCCTTGCTGGCATCGGCGGGGCGCAGAGGGACCGTTTCGGCAAAGGCCAGCGCCAGGCTCCACAGTGCCTGCGGGTCGCCGTCCTTGAGCTCCAGCTCCAGTTCGCAGATCGGCACGCGCCGGCCGGCGGCGCGAATCTCGCCCTGGTCAAGCGCCACCTCGACGGTGGCCTCGGCCAGTTCCAGGCGCCACAGGCGGCGCTCGAAGTCGGTGGTGAAGCGCGGCTCGAGCCGCGCCAGCACGTTCTCGCCCAGCGCGGCCATGGGGGCCAGTTCGGCGAGCCCTGCGCGGTCGAGGCTGCCGCCCGCCACCGGCCACTCCCATTCGCGCCGGTGGCTGTAGCCACCACCGCCTTCGCCGCTGGTCTTGAGGGTCTGCACCCAGCTGTCGTCGCGGCGGCGCAGGCGCAGTGCCATGCGCGCGGCTTCCAGCTCACCCTCGGGCGTATCATAGTAGGTGTTCGCCAGGCGCTGGGCGCCATGCACTCCCCCGCGCAGTAGCGGATGCTGCAGCAGGTGTTCAGGCCCCGTTTCGCCCAGCGCCAGTTTCATCTCGATCTCGTGGCTCATGTCTCTTCCCGCTGCTCCCGGTCTTTCGCCTGAAGGGCCCCGCACCCGGGCATATGAATATTTCCATGACGTGACAGGGTGCCATTCTTTATACTGATGCCGCCATTTCACAAGCGCATCTTACGCCATGGTCAAATCCAACCCCTTTTCAGCGATGTTCGGCCGTTCGCCGTTCCAGCCGCTGCTGGCGCACATCGCCAAGTCCAACGAGTGTGCCGACCAGTTGCTGCCTTTCTTCGAGGCCACGCTTGCCGGCGACTGGGACGAGGCCGTCAGGATTCGCGAGATCGTCACGCAACTCGAACACGACGCCGACAGCCTCAAGACCGAGCTTCGCCTCAACCTGCCCAATACCCTGTTCCTGCCTGTCTCCCGTACCGATCTGCTCGACCTGATCAGCGTGCAGGACAAGATCGCCAACAAGGTGCGCGACATCACCGGGATCATGCTCGGCCGCCGCATGCAGGTGCCCGCGGAACTGGCCCAGCCCATGCGCGACTACATGCAGACCTCCGTGGCCTGTGTCGCCCAGGCGCGCCAGGCGTTGGAGGAACTCCAGGACCTGCTCGAATCGGGCTTCGGCCGTCATGTTTCCGACGTGATGCAGAACCTGATTCGCGAATTGCACATTCTCGAACAGCAGGCCGACCACCAGCAGATCGACATTCGGCGCCGGCTCTTCGACCTGGAAGACCAGCTCAAGCCGGTGGATGTGGTCTTTCTCTACAAGATCATCGACTGGGTCGGCGAACTCTCCGATCGCGCCGAGCGCGTCGGCAGCCGTCTCCAGATTCTCACTGCCCGGTAGGACATCGCCGCCCGGCATGGCCGGGGGATGTTCTTTCAACCTGACAGCCACATAGGACCAACCTCCCTATGTCGATCATTGCAGAGCACGCGAATACCTTCATCATCCTGGCCTGCCTCTTCGGCTTCTTCATGGCCTGGGGCGTCGGTGCCAACGATGTCGCCAACGCCATGGGCACCTCGGTCGGCTCCAAGGCAATCACCATCAAGCAGGCGATCATTATCGCGGTGATCTTCGAGTTTCTTGGTGCCTGGCTCGCCGGCGGCGAGGTCACCGAGACCATTCGCAAGGGCATCATCGATCCGGCCGCGTTACAGAATGACCCCCAACTGCTGGTCTACGGCATGCTGGCGTCGCTGCTGGCTGCCGGCACCTGGCTGCTGATCGCCTCGATGAAGGGCTGGCCGGTATCGACCACCCACTCCATCGTCGGCGCCATCGTCGGCTTCGCCCTGGCGGGGCTGGGCATCGATGCCGTGGGCTGGCCCAAGGTCGGCCAGATCGCCGCTAGCTGGGTGGTGTCGCCGCTGCTGGCAGGCACCATCGCCTTTACCCTGTTCAAGTCGGTCCAGCACCTGATTTTCGAGGCTGACGATCCCTTCGTCGCGGCCAAGCGCTACGTGCCTTTCTATATCCTGCTGGTCGGCTTTGCCATCTGCATGGTGACCCTGACCAAGGGGTTCAAGCACATTGGCCTGGACATGGGCTTCGGCACCAACCTGCTACTGTCGGCCCTGTTCGGCCTTGGCATGATGGCGCTGGGCGGCTGGATGGAGAGGCGCGTGCAGGCCGGCAGCCGTCAGTCCGATCACTTCGGTTTCACCGGGGTGGAGCGTGTGTTCGGCGTACTGATGATCTTCACCGCCTGCGCCATGGCCTTCGCCCACGGTTCCAATGACGTGGCCAACGCCGTTGGCCCGCTGGCGGCGGTGATCAGTGTCGTCCAGCACGGCGGAGCCATCGAAGGTTCGGCACTGGTGCCCTGGTGGGTGCTGATATTGGGCGGTGGCGGCATCGTGGTGGGCCTTGTCACCTACGGCCACAAGGTCATCGCCACGGTCGGCACCGGCATCACCGAGCTGACCCCGAGCCGCGGCTTCGCCGCCACCCTGGCCGCCGCGCTCACCGTGGTGCTCGCTTCCGGTACCGGCCTGCCGATCTCCACCACCCATACACTGGTGGGTGCGGTACTCGGCGTGGGCCTGGCGCGCGGCATGGCGGCACTCAACTTGCGCGTGATCGGTACCATCGCCATGTCCTGGCTGATCACCCTGCCGGCCGGTGCGGGTCTGGCGATCATGTTCTTCTTCCTGTTCAAGGCAATCTTCGGTTAAGCAAGCCACGGTGAAATCCGTGCGTTGCCCCGCCAGAGAGCCATAGCGGCGGCACCTTGATGGTGCCGCCGTTTTCGTCGCTCTGATATAGTCGAATTCGATACACCTTTCTCTCACCTGCTGCCGGAGAGCGGCCTTGGACACTCGTTTCCCCTTCGTCGACTGGTTCCGCAATTCCTCCCCCTATATCAATGCGCATCGGGGCCGAACCTTCGTGATCCTGATCGAGGGCGAGGCCATGGCGCGAGGACGAGGCGAGCAACTGATCCAGGACCTGGCGCTGCTGCATACCCTTGGCGTGCGGCTGGTGGTGGCATTCGGCATTCGCCCCCAGGTGGAGCATGCCCTGGCCGAGGCGGGCATCGTGCCGCAGCGCCACGAAGGCCGCTGGGTCGCCGATGAGGCGATCATGGCCTGTGTCGAGCGGGTGGCCGCCGAGCAGCGACTGTGGCTCGAGGCGCGGCTGTCGCTGGGGTTGCCCAACACGCCGCTGCACGGAGTGGAACTCACCGCGGTGTCCGGCAATCTGGTCATGGCCAAGCCGCTGGGCGTACGAGAAGGCGTCGACTACGACCACAGCGGCGAGGTGCGCCGGGTACGGGTCTCGGCCGTGCAGGGGTTGCTCGACCGCGGATCACTGGTGCTGTTGCCACCGCTGGGCTTTTCCAGTACCGGGGAGGTCTTCGATCTGGACGCCGCTGAGGTGGCCCAACATGCGGCAACGGCGCTGGCCGCCGACAAGCTGATTCTGCTGGGCGAGGCCGCCGGGCTCTATGACGAGAACGGCGCCATGCAGCGTCAACTCACGCCCGACGAAGCCGAGCCGCTACTGCGCCATGCCGACCCGGGCAGCGAGCAGGCGCGCCATATCGGCGCCGCCTGTGCCGCCGCACGACTCGGCGTGGCCCGCACGCACCTGCTTTCGTGGCACGACCACGACGCCCTGCTGGGCGAGCTGTTCACCCGCGATGGCGTGGGTACCATGATTACCCGGCATCGCTACGAGCAATTGCGACCGGCCGAACTCGGCGACATCGGCGGCCTGCTGGAGTTGCTGGAGCCGCTGGAGCGGCGCGGCATGCTGGTGCCGCGTTCGCGCGAGCGCCTGGAGTATGAGATCGACGACTACCTGGTGATCGAGCGCGACGGCATGATCATCGGCTGCGCGGCGTTGCATCGCTTCGCCGAAGCCGACATGGGCGAGCTGGCCTGCGTGGCAATTCACGTCGACTACCGCGGCGGCGCGCGCGGCTCGCTGCTGCTCTCGGGAATCGAGCAGCGCGCGAAGCGGCTTGGGCTTGCCTCGCTGTTCGTGCTGACTACCCACACGGCGCATTGGTTCGTCGAACACGGCTTTCGTCCTGCGGACATCGAATCGCTGCCCACGCTACGGCGCGACACCTACAACCACGCGCGCAAGTCGAAGATTCTCGTCAAGCCTCTCTCATGAGGCCGCCTGTAGCCTCCCGCCCCCTACGTCGGGGCCCGGCCGCCGCTCGGTAGCGTATTCCGAGCGGCGGCTGTCGCTTTGGGGCAACGCCAGCAAAAGGTTTGTCTCCAAAAGGCTACAAGCTAACTGGTTGTTTTATAAAGATCGATGCGGGTGCGCTAAAAAGGGTGTCGCCAATCGGTGACGAAAAGCGCCCATGTCACACGCTCTTTGCTCAAGTTTCACCTGCGGCTTGCCGCATGCCACTTTTATTGTTCTTTTAATGTATTGTTTTTTAAGGATTATAAAGATTATTGGCATGCAAATGGCAATATACTTGTCGAGCAACGAAGAAGTGATTCAAACGGCTCGAATCACTTCAGATCGTCGAGAAGCTCGGGGAACACCACCCCCCCATGCCCTGTGCGACCCGGGCAGCCCGACGATCAGCGTTTGCTCCGCGATGTGTAACTTAGGTTGCGATGAGACGGGTACCGCCGACAGGCAAGGAAAGGTACCAGAAGGGCAAGGATGCCCCGGCAAGGATGCCTCATCCCCCTCGGGGGATCGAATTACGGGCCAGCGCTAGTGAACTTCACATAGCGGTGGCGCCAAGGAAACGAAGCGGGGCGTTCGCCGCCCGCCCGTACCGACGGCTCCTGGTGGCAAAAGAGTCGGTAACGGTGCTTCGGGGCCTTCGGGCCCACTGAAAGTATGGGACATGGCTCGACCAGGCGAACGATGCCCATATTTTCAACCCCTTCAGTTCCCTGCGTATTGGGCCGGCTTTTGCCGGCCTCTTTTTTTTCCAGGTAACGGGGCAGTAGCCGAGCGTGGAACTCTGTTATCCTTCAGGAATGTACCATGATGGTCCCTTATCCTCTCCTGAATAGAACATTGGTCATGACCAAACGGGTCTCGCGCCGCTGGCGTCCACGCTCATTGCTGCAGCTCGTGCTGTTGGCGTTCCTGGTAGTGATGCTGCCGTTGGGAATCCTGATGTACCAGGCCGGTCAGGCCTTGTCCGAATTGTCGCGCCTGGCGGATGTCAGTGCTCGCCAGGCGGTGGAAGAGAGCCGCCGTGCCCGGGTGCTGAGCAATCTGGCCGTCGAGATGGAGCGCAGCGCGCGCCAGTATGCAGTGCTTGAGCAGGAAAGCCTGCTCGAGCTCTATGCCGAGCGCCACGGCGAATTCCAGGAACTACTGGAACGGCAACGCCGCTTCCTGCCCGAAGACGACCCCGATGTGGTGGCACTGGAAGAACAGCTTCTTTTACTCTCGCAGTTGCCGGAACTCGAGGCCGATGCGCTGGAGGTCTGGCTGTCCCTGTTTGTGCCGTTCGCCGAACATACCGAGGCGATGCGTCGCTCCACCAATCGTCAGATCGATGCCAGCATCGAGATGATCAGTGCGAGAGCGGAAGCCGTGCAGTCGCGGCTATGGCTGCAGACCACGGCGCTGGTGTCCGCCAGCCTTGTGCTCATGCTGTTGTTCAGTTGGCTGATCATTCGTCCGGTGCGCCAACTCGAGCGCCGAATCCTGAGCATTGGCAGCGGCGTGGAAACCAACGACCGCGACACCATCCAGGGCCCCGCCGAACTAGTGCAGCTCGGCGACCGGCTCGACTGGCTGTCGACCCGTCTCAGCGACCTCGAGGCCCAGAAGCAGCAGTTCCTGCGCCATATGTCGCATGAGCTCAAGACGCCGCTCGCCAGTGTGCGTGAGGGCTCGGCACTGCTGGCCGACGGCGTGGCCGGCGAGATGACGTCTCGCCAGCGCGAGATCCTGTCGTTGATCGATACCAGTGGTCGTGAACTGCAGCGGCTCATCGAACAGCTGCTCGACTACAACCTGCTGCAGCATAACCAGCGTATTACCCTCGAGCGGGTGGACCTGGCCACGCTGGTCAAGGCCACCCTGGCCAAGCATCGGCTGGCACTGGAGCACAAGGGCATGCAGATAACCGCCTTCGATGGTCCGCTGGAGTGGGTGGTGGACCGTACCGCCATGGAGCGCATACTCGACAACCTGGTGTCCAATGCCATCGCCTATGGCGAGGATGGCGGCGACCTGATGATTCGCGCGCATGCCGGGCGGGATCACCTGATTCTCGACGTGGCCAACAGTGGTGAGCCGATTGCCGAGCATGACCGCCCGCGGCTGTTCGAACCCTTCTATCAGGGACGTTCGCGCCGCAAGGGGCCGCTCAAGGGTTCGGGTATCGGGCTCTCGGTGGCGGCCGACTGCGCGCGCATCCAGAGCGGCGCCCTGGCGCTGGTAGACGATCGTGAATTCGATGTGTGTTTCCGCCTGACGTTGCCGTATCAGGCGGTTCCCCTGAGCAAGGAAAATAATAAGATAGAGCCCCTTGAATTGGGCCTTAACGCAAGGAGCGAGGAGCGATGGAGGTGAGAGTAAACAGCTGTGCAAGAAAGGCCTTTTATGCCGGTGGACTAGCCCTGCTAATGAGTGGCTGCCAATACCTGCCCGAGAACGCCATGCTCGGCACGGAGCCGGAAGAAGCCCCGCAGTCGGTCGCCTGCCGCGCAGCGGAACCGACGTTCGAGAACGAAGCCTGCCTGCTGCCCAGTTGGGTGGCGTACGGCCTGGCGTCGCAGCGCGGTGATAGCGACTGGCGCAGCAAGACGCTCAATGAGCTGGATAGCGCCTACGACCGAAGCGAAGCCGAACGGGAGCTGGCGCGTGCCGTCGCGCTCTCCTGGGGCAACGAGCGGGAATGGCGGCAGGCGGCGGAACTCTACCAGCAGCATACGCATGCCGCGCCGGCCGACTTGCAGCCATTGCTGCTCTACTGGCGCAACGAACTGGAAGGGCGGCGCTCCCTGGCCAATCAGAGCACGAACGTACGCGCTCAGGTGGCCACCCTGCAGCGGGAGAAGGCCGAGCTTTCCGAAAAGCTCGAAGCACTGACCGCCATCGAGCAGAACATGAACCTGAGACAACAGTCGCCCTGAGGGGCGATCGGGCAACACGGGAGAAGACGTCATGGAAGCGGCTCGATTGACCGACACACGCAAGAATGAGGCTCGTAGGCCGGCGGCGGCACGCACGTCGGGTGCGAAGGCAGGCAGCGCCCACGTTCTGCTGGTCGACGACGACGCTAGCCTGCTACGTCTGCTCGGCATGCGCCTGGAAAGCCGCGGCTACCGGGTGACTACCGCCGAGAGCGGTTCCGAGGCGCTGCGCAGGCTGGAAGCCGAGCGCCCCGACATCGTGCTCTCCGACCTGCGCATGGACGAGATGGATGGTCTCGCCCTGTTCCAGGCGATCCAGCGCGAGGTGCCGGGGCTGCCGGTCATCATCCTGACCGCCCACGGCTCCATTCCCGATGCCGTGAACGCCACCCAGCAGGGGGTGTTCAGCTTCCTCACCAAGCCAGTGGATCGCGACGAACTGTTCAAAGCCATCGACGAGGCGCTGGCCCACATGCCTACCGGCGGCAGCGGTGAGGACAGCGATGCCTGGCGGGCCAGCATCATCACCCGTAGCCCCGAGCTGGAGCGGGTGCTGGAGCAGGCTCGCATGGTGGCCTCGTCGGACGTCAGCGTGTTGATCACCGGCCCCTCCGGTTCGGGCAAGGAGCTATTGGCGCGTGCCATTCACGATGCCAGCCCGCGCGCCAACAACCCGTTCGTGGCGATCAACTGTGGCGCTCTGCCCGAGCAACTGCTGGAAAGCGAACTGTTCGGCCACGCCAAGGGCGCCTTCACCGGTGCCGTCAGCGACCATAAGGGCCTGTTCCAGGCCGCCGAAGGCGGCACCCTGTTCCTCGATGAGATCGGTGACATGCCGTTGCCGCTGCAGGTCAAGCTGCTGCGTGCGCTGCAGGAACGCCAGATTCGTCCGCTGGGCTCGACCCAATCGATCCCGGTCAACGTGCGCATTCTCTCCGCCACCCATCGCGATCTCAGCCAGGCGATGCATCAGGGCGAGTTCCGCGAGGACTTCTTCTACCGCCTCAACGTGGTCAACCTCAAGCTGCCGGCGCTGAAGGACCGCGCCGAGGACGTGCCGCTGTTGGCGCGCCATCTGGTGGCCCAGGCCGCGGCGCGCCACAAGCCGTTCGTCAAGGGGTTCTCGCCGGAAGCGCTCAACCTGCTGGCTACCAGCGCCTGGCCCGGCAACGTACGCCAACTGGTCAACGTGGTGGAGCAGTGCGTGGCGCTGACCCGCTCGCCGATGATTCCCGAGGCCCTGGTGGCCCAGGCCCTGGCGGCGGAAGACAGCGCGCTGCCGACCTTCAACGACGCCCGCGCTGGCTTCGAGCGCAGCTACCTGGTCAAGGTGCTCAAGATCACCGAGGGCAACGTGACCCAGGCGGCGCGTATCGCCGGGCGCAATCGCACCGACTTCTACAAGCTGCTCAGCCGTCACGAGCTGGAGCCGAGCACCTTCAAGCCCGAGTGATGCCAGCCCGGCTTTTCTATCAGAGCGCCTGCAACAGGCGCTCTTTTCATTTCAGGCGCCGCTTGACCTCTACCTTCAGTTTTCCTTCACCCAGCCGGGCGGTCAGCGCCTGGCCGGGTCGGGTGTCGGCCGCGCGCCGTATCACCTTGCCTTCGTCATCCTGCAGGATGGCGTAGCCGCGCCCCAGCACCGCCAGCGGGCTTACGGCCTGGAGCTGCCGTGCCAGGCCGGCCAGGCGCTCACGTTGGCGTGCCACGTCGCGTTGCATGGCCTGTTCGAGCCGGGTCCGGGCGCGTGCCAGCCGCTCCTGGGCCTGCTCGACGCCGCGCTGCGGGTGGCAAGCGCCCATTCGCCGTTGCAGGTGCTCCAACTGCCGGCGCTCGGCGACGAACCGGGCGCGCATGGCACGCTGCAGACGGGCTTCCAGCTCGCCCAGGGTACGGCGCTGGCGGGTCAGTACCTCACCGGGGTGGCGCAGCCGGGCGCGCAGGTGATCGAGCCGCTGGCCCTCGCGTTCGAGCCGGGCCTGGGTACAGCGCACGAGCTGGCGCTCCAGGCCGACCAGGCGGCGCTGCAGGTCGCGGCTGTCCGGCACCAGCATCTCGGCGGCGGCGGAGGGGGTCGGCGCACGCTGATCGGCGGCCAGGTCCGAGAGGGTGATATCGACTTCGTGACCCACCGCCGACATCACCGGCAGACGCGAATGGAAAATCGCCCGCGCCAGGTGCTCGTCGTTGAAGGCCCACAGATCCTCCAGACTGCCGCCGCCTCGAGTGATAAGGATCACGTCGCGGTTCGGGTCCAGTGCCTGCTGGCGGTTGAGCAGCCCAAGCGCGGCGATCAGTGCCGGTGCCGCCTCGCGGCCCTGCACCGGCACGGCGATCAGGGTGACCCGGGCCAGCGGCCAGCGCGCCTTGAGCACCGCCAGCACGTCGCGTATCGCCGCGCCGGTGGGCGAAGTCAGCACCAGCAGGTGGCGGGGCGGGCAGGGCAGGGGGCGCGCATTGGCGAACACGCCCTCGACGGAGAGCCGCTGCTTGAGCCGTTCCAGTGCCAGCAGCAGCTCGCCTTCGCCGGCGGGCTGTACCGCTTCGGCAATCAGTTGGTAGTCGCCGCGCGGCTCGAACAGCGACACCCGCCCACGTACTCGCACCCGATCACCGTCGCGCATGGGCGCCGCCACGAAGCGGGCGCGGGTGCGAAACAGCGCACAGCGCAGCTGTGCCGAGGCATCCTTGAGCGTGAAATAGACATGCCCCGAGGCTGGCCGCGATACACCGGAAAGCTCGCCTTCGACCCACACCTCGCCGATGCCCGATTCGAGCAGCTGGCGGGCGCGGCGGTTCACTTCGCTGACGGAGAGCGCGCTATCGTTAGGCTGGGACATGGAGCAGCGATTCCTGGGCCACGGCTAAAGTCATCAAGGCTAGCATGGAGGCATCGCTCTGGCACGAGGAGCGGAAACGAAAAAAGCGCCGGGGAGGACCCGGCGCCAAAGTGTCATGGGGAGGGACACTTCAAAGTGGGCGTTTAATCGAAATCGTCTTCGACATCGTCATCGGTGAACTCGCCGCCGTCACCAACGGCGCCAGTGCCGGCGGTGCCGGTGGTCTGCCACACGCCTTCACGCTCGCCGCGCTCATCGAGGCGACGGTTACGCTCATCGTCGAACCACTTCTCGTTATACTCGGGGAAGTTCTCGAGCTCGTCCTCGCTGGCGTCGACCATGATGCGATGAGTGACGTCATCATCGTCGCGCTCGGTTTCCATGCTGAAGTGCTCGATACCGACGACCACTTCGTCGCCGCCGATACCCCACAGGCCGCCCGCGTTCACTATCACGGCGCTGACCTTGCCTTCCTCATCGAGCAGGAGGTTCTCGACGCTGCCGACTTCCTCATCGGCGTCATCGACGTGGTAGACATCGGCGCCGATGATGTCATCTGCCGAGTAGAGGCCTTGGGCCGCCTTGGCATCGTCTTCCTGCGCTACAGCGTGGGTGCCAAAGGCCAGGCTACCGGTTACGGCTGCAATTGCGATGGTCATTAAGCGCTTCTGCATGATCGTTCTCCTTTCCTTGGTTCCGGATCTTGCTTTACTTCGATAGGCACTCACTAAAGGTTTCGTGCCCATTCGTCGGCCTGGCGCTCCGCTTCTTCACGCTCCAGGCCATAACGTTGCTGGAGCTTGCCGATCAGCTGCTCCCGCTTGCCACCAATCTGGTCGAGTTCGTCGTCGGTGAACTCGCCCCAGCTTGAGCGGGCCTTGCCCATGTACTCTTTCCATTTGCCTTCGATCTGGTCCCAGTTCATCTCGTCACTCCTTTCCTTGAGTCGACCGTTCCGTGATTGGACCCGTCGTGTTGCTTCTTAAAGCTAGATCAACCGACTGCCGCTGTAAGTCAAAGTCGGTTTCGGACTGTTTCGAAGAGTAATTAGGAGAGCCCGGCCAAAGGCAGGCCGCTAGTCAAGCCAGAAGGCGTCGGAAGGCGCGCAGCATGAGCGGCATCAGGAGCATCAAGGCCGTGATGCGCAGCAGATGGTGAGATGTCACGAAAGCAGGGTCGATACCGAGAGAAAGGGCAACCAGACTCAGCTCCGGGGCGCCACCGGGCATGTTGGCCAGGAGCGCAGCCGCCATGGAGTACCCGGTCACCACATGGATGCTCCAGGCCGCCGCGACCGCAATCAGCAACAGCACCGCTGCTTGGAGTGTCGCCATCCACAGGTTGAAGGCCACTGCGGTTAGCGGCGTTCCGCCGAAGCGGATACCCACCGATACCCCGATGATGACCTGGGCGATGGCCAACACCGAGGGTGGGACAACGGCGTGGGTCAGGCCGGTGAGATGAAGCGCCGCCGACAGCAGCGCGGGGCCGAACAGAAAGGCATTGGGCAAGCGCAGCAGGCGCCCCAGGCCGATGCCGGCCACACCTGAGCCCAACAGCCAGGCAATATCGAGGGGGGAGGGAAGCCACAGCCAAGAGGCGGAGTCGGCGGGGTGCATGCCGAGCTCGACATGACCCAGCACGTCAAGCAGAGGGGGTATCGACAACAGCAGGATCAGAATGCGGGTGGCGTGGGTCAGGCCGACGATACGCAGGTCCGCACCCGACTCCATGGCCATGGCGGTAACCGCCGAAACACCGCCGGGAATGCCGGCGTACAGGGAGGTTTCGACGGAGTAACCGGCCACTCGATGCGCGAACCAGAAGGAGAAAGCCCACATCACGGACGTGGCGAGCAGCATCATGCCGAGGCTGATCATCCACGACGAGGCGTCGCCGGCCATATCGGGGGAGAAGGCCGAGCCCAGCATGACGCCGATCACCGCCAGCACGGCCTTGCGCGCCGACCCCGGGCCGCGCAGCTGCATCCCGGCCAGGCTGGGCAGGGTCGTGGCCAGCATGGCGCCCAGCAGCCAGGGCAGCGGCAGGCCGGCCCAGTAAGCGAGGCTGCCGCCGAGCAGGCCCAGCAGCAGAGTGGGGAGAAAAGCGCGCAGGGTGTCGAATCGGGTTCGCTTCGAGAGGAGCAATGGCGGTATCCGCATCAGGATATCAATAAATCAGCAAAGGGCATCGCCGGGGCTGGGCCCCGGCCTGGCTCAGGCGCGTCCCAGGCGCGCCTTCAACAGCCTGGGCAGCAGCCACGGCAGCACCAGCAGCGCCGCGGCAGCGATCCACAAGCCGAGCGAGATGCCCGAGCGCCACAGGATCTCCACCTCGCCGCCGCTGATCGACAGGGCACGGCGCAGGTTCTGCTCCATCAGCCCGCCCAGCACGTAGCCGAGGATCACCGGTGCCAGCGAGAAACCCAGCTTGCGCAGCAGATAGCCGAACACGCCGATGATCAGCATCAGGTAGATGGCAGTGAGGTCGGAATGTAGCTGGTAGACGCCGACGAATGCCAGGATGGCGATACCCGGTACCAGCACCCAGCGCGGGATGGTCAGCACCCGGGCGAACACCCCGGCGAGCGGCAGGTTGAGTGCCAGCAGCACCAGGTTACCGATGTACAGCGAAGCGATCAGGCCGCCGGCGACTTCCGGGCGTTCGCTGAACATCATCGGCCCCGGGGTGATGTTGTAGAGCATCAGCGCGCCGAGCAGCACGGCGGTGGTACCGGAACCGGGTATGCCCAGGGTCAGCATCGGCACGAACGAGCCCGCCGCCGCCGCATTGTTGGCCGACTCCGGTGCCGCCAGGCCACGCATGTCGCCGTTGCCGAAGGTGCCTTCCTTGTCGGAGAGCCGCTTCTCGGTGGTGTAGGACACCGCGCCGGCCACCGAGGCCCCGGTACCGGGCAGCACGCCGATGATGAAGCCGATCAGCCCCGAACGCAGCATCGCACCCTTGCAGAAGAGCACCTCCTTGAGGGTGACGAATACCCGCCCCAGCGGGGGAATATCGCCGCCGGAATCCTTGCGGTTGGCATGTTCGAGCATCAGCAGGATCTCGCTGATGGCGAACAGCCCGATGATCATCACCACGAAGTCGATGCCGTCGTAGAGTTCGGCCATGCCGAAGGTGTAGCGCAGCACCCCGGTACCCGAGTCGACACCGACGGTGCCGATCAGCACGCCCAGCACCGCGCCGATGGCGGTCTTGATCGGGTCCTTGCCCATCATTACCGACATCGAGGCGAAGGCGAATACCATCAGGGCGAAGAACTCGGCGGGGCCGAACATCACCGCGACTTCCGCCAGCAGCGGGGCGAACAGCGTCAGGCCGAGAATGGCGATGGTCGCGCCGACGAAGGAACTGACCGCCGACAGACCCAGCGCCGGGCCGGCGAGCCCCTGCTTGGCCAGCGGGTGGCCGTCGAGGGTGGTCATGACCGCGCCGGCGTCGCCGGGCACGTTGAGCAGAATGCTCGACATGCGCCCGCCATATTCGGCCCCGGTGTAGATGCCGGCAAGCAGGATCAGCGCCGACTCGGCCGGCAGGCCCAGGGTGTAGGCCAGCGGCATCAGGATGGCGATGCCGTTGATCGGGCCGATGCCGGGCAGGGCGCCGAACAGCGTGCCGAGCAGGGCGCCGAGGAAGGCCAGCCCAAGATTCAGCGGGCTCAGCGCAACGCCGAAGCCCTGGATCAGGAAATCGAACATGAGGGCGTTCCTCTAAACATGATGTCGTTCCTTTAGATGAAGGGGCGCAGCCAGTCACCGCTGGGCAGCGAGATCCCCAGCCCGGCGGTGAACACGTAATAGCTGCCCACGGCCATCAGCACGCCTGTCAGCAGCGCCTTGCCCCAAGGGGCGGCGAAGGCCCGTGCCAGAGCGACCGCCGTCAGCAGGGTGGTGACGACGAAGCCCAGCCGCGTGAACAGCAGCGCGTAGATCAGCAGCGCGGCGAGCACCACCAACAGCTTCACGGCCAGGGAGCGGTCGGGCCAGTGGCCGTTGCTCCCGGGCTTGAGTACCAGCACCAGCGACAGCACGCCGAGCAGGATCGACAGGATCAGCGGAAAGGCCTTGGGCCCCACCGGATCGTAACTGAAGGGCACGTGAAGCCTGGCGGCCTGGACGGCGACGAACGCCGCCAGACCGATCAGGCACAGGCCCAGTACTCGGTCGGCGGCAAGCTTCATTGGCTCAGACCCACTTCTTCCGCCAGTGACTTGAACTGCGCGACCTGCTCCTGGACGTAGCTATCGAAGTCGGGCCCGAAGCGCGACATCGGGAACAGCCCGCGGGCCTCGCGCAGCTCGGCGAACTGCGGGGATTCGGACAGCTCGGTGAGCCGCTCGACCCAGGTGGCGTAGGCTTCGTCGTCGGTTTCGGGGCCCATGTAATAGCCGCGCCAGATCGGCCACTGCACGTCGTAGCCCTGCTCGGCGGCGGTGGGAATATCGGCGTAGGGGCCGTCCATGCGCTCCTCGGAGAGCGCCGCCAGCACGCGGATCTTGCCGCTCTCGAGCTGCGACTTGAGCTCGGAGAGGTCGCCGGTGAAGACCTGGATATGGTCGCCGAGCAGGGCTGCCAGTGCCTCGCCGCCCCCTTCGAAGGCAACGTAACGCAGGTCCTGAGGCGCAATGTCGGCGGATTTCGCGGTCAGCGCCGCCTTCATCCAGTCCTGGCTGCCGATCGTGCCGCCGGCCCCGAAAGCGATCTCGCCGGGGCTGTCGCGCAGATCGTCCATCAGCTCGTCGAGGTCCTGCCAGGGCGCATCGGCATTGACCACGATGGCGCCGTAGTCGACGCCCAGGGCGCCCAGCCAGCGGACTTCGGTGGCGTCGTACTGGCCGAACTTGCCCAGCGCCAGGTTGACCGCCGCGCCGGTGCTGGCCGCCACGATCAGGTTAGGATCATTCTTGCGCACGCCGTTGACATGGTTGTAGGCCACGGCGCCAATGCCACCTGGCATGTAGGTGACGACCATCGGCTGGTCGATCAACCCGGTTTCCTGCAGGCCGTTGGCCGCCAGGCGACAGGTCAGGTCGTAGCCACCGCCCGGCTTGGCCGGTGCGATGCACTCGGTGGAATTGGATTGCGCCTGCGTGCCGCCGGCGACCAGCATGCCGCCCAGCAGGGCCAGCCCGGAGCAGTGACGGAAAGCCTTGTTGATCTTCATGGCGAACTCCTGTTCTCTTGTTCTGGGAGCGCGGAGAGGGATTTCCCCGCCTGCCATCGCTGTGGATGACAGAACGGCCATGCTAGGCGCGCAACCTTTCACCAACCTGTCATCTCCTCACCGCCTCATGAGACTTTGGTCGTATGCGCCTGCTCGTCGTCGAGGATGATCCTCTCATCGCCCGCTCGCTGCACCAGGCCCTGACGCCACTGGGCAACACCGTCGAGGGCTTCGCGCGCCATGCCGAGGCCAGTGCGGCACTGCGTCACGACAGCTTCGACCTGATCCTGCTCGACCTGGGGCTGCCCGACGGCGACGGACTGACGCTGCTCGGCGAACTGCGCGAGCGCGGCGACACCACCCCGGTGCTGATCCTCACCGCCCGCGATGGCATCGACGACCGGGTGCGCGGGCTCGACCTGGGCGCCGACGACTATCTGGCCAAGCCGTTCTCGCTCGCCGAACTCGAGGCGCGGGTGCGCGCCCTGCTGCGGCGCAGCCAGCAGCGCAGCGACAACCGCCTGCGCCTGGGCGCGCTGTGCTTCGATCCGGCCCTGGGCGTCGCCACGCTGCATGACGAGCCCCTCGAGCTGCCGCGTCGCGAGCTGTGCCTGCTGGAAGACCTGCTGCTGCATGCCGGCAGCATCACTCCGCGCGAGATGCTCGAGAACCGGCTGTTCGGTTTCGGCGAGGTGGGCTCCAACGCCCTGGAGGTCTACATCAGCCGCCTGCGCAAGCGTCTGAAGGACAGCGGGCTGCGCATCCGGACCTTTCGCGGCCTGGGCTATCGGCTCGAGGAAGAGCGCGAGTGATCGAGGTCGACGGCACCCTCAAGTCGCGCCTCGCGGTCTGGCTTTCGGTCACCGTCACTGCACTGGGCGCGCTGCTTCTGGTCGAGGCCTATTTCAGCTCGCAGCGTGCCGCCGAGCGCGCCTACGACAGCCAGCTCGAATCGGCGGCGCTGACTATCGCCGAGGCCGTGCAGTGGCAGGAAGGGCAGCCGGTGGTGGAAATTCCCGCCGCGGCGCTGCAGATCATCGCCACCCGTCATCAGGAGCGGGTCTTCTACGCCGTGCTCGACGCCGAGGGGCGGCGGGTCTCGGCCAATCTGGATATCCCCATTCCGGCCGAGCGACGTGCCGAGGTGGCCGAAGGGCCGGTGTGGACGAACGCCGAGCACAGCGGCGCCGAGTGGCGCCTGCATGGCTGGGAGTTCGACTCCGCGGGTTGGGAAACCCAGGACCCGGTGCAGATCTGGGTCGGCCATACCCTGGCCGGGCGCCAGGCCTTGACCGGCGAGCTGTTCGAGGGCGCGGTGAGCCGCTTCCTGGTCATGGTGCTGGTGGCGGGGCTGCTGATGCTGCTGGCGATGCGGGTGGCGTTGAAGCCCATGCGTCGCCTGCGCCAGCTGCTGCGCCAGCGTGAGGCCGACGACATGCGACCGTTCGATGCGCGGGTGCCGGAAGAGCTGCGCGAGCTGGCCGAAACGCTCGATACCCTGTTCGCCCGCCAGCGCGAGAGCCGCGATGCGCTGCTGCGCTTCACCGCCGATGCCAGCCACCAGCTCAAGACACCGCTGTCGGGGCTGCAGAGCACCAGCGAGCTGGCCTTGAAGAGCAACCGGCCCGAGGAGTGGCACCGGGCGCTGGCGGCGGTCCATCAGGGAGCCGAACGCACCAGCCGTCTGGCGAGCCAGCTACTCAGCCTGGCGCGACTGCGTCACGTCGCCGATGGCCGCGAGATGCACCGGCTCGACCTGGCGGCGCTGCTACGCGAGACCGTATTCGACTGGGCCGGGCGCGACGTCGCTCGGGATCACGACCTGGGGTTGGCCGAGCTGCCCGATACCCCGCTCTACGTTCACGGCGAGCCCTGGGCGCTGCGGGAACTGCTCGGCAACCTGATCGACAATGCCCTGCGCTACACGCCGCCTGGTAGCGTGATTACCCTGGGCCTGGTGGAGCACGCTGGAGGCGTGGGGCACGCTGGAAAGGTGGAGCTCTACATCGAGGACGACGGCCCCGGCGTGCCCCCTGAGATTCTGGAGCGCCTGCACCAGCCCTTCGAGCGTGGCGGACGCCAGGACACCGAAGGCTCGGGGCTGGGGCTGGCGATCGTCGATTCCATTGCCCGGCGCCACGACGCCCGCCTGAAGGTGGCGCCGCACACGCCGTGCGGGCTGAGCATCAGTATTTCCTTCCCCCTGGAGAACAGGCCATGATGCCCCGGTACTTCCACGCCTTCGCGTTCGCCATTCTCCTGCTGGCGGCGGCACCGGGCCGGGCGGCGAATCCCCTCGTGGTCGAGGCGGCACTCGACGAGGAAGTGGTCGCACCGCTGCTGGCAGCCTTCGAGCTGGCGCATCCCGACATCGACCTGGACTTCCGCGACCGCTCCACGCTGGAGGTCGATGAGCGCGTCGCCGGAGCCGCCCCGGCACCGGACGTGGTGATCAGCTCGGCCATGCCGTGGCAGATGGCACGCGTCAACGAAGGCTACGCGAGCCGCCTGGATTCGGCCGAGGCGCGGGCCTGGCCGGAATGGGCCAAGTGGCGCGACGAGGTGTTCGGCTTCACCTTCGAGCCGATCGTCATGGCCTACCGTCTCGACCTGTCGCGCCACATGATGCCGCCGGCCACCCATGCCGACCTGCACACGCTGCTGACCGAGCAGTGGGAGCTGCTGCGCG
This sequence comes from Billgrantia sp. C5P2, assembly GCF_051062895.2. Lineage (NCBI taxonomy): Bacteria > Pseudomonadati > Pseudomonadota > Gammaproteobacteria > Oceanospirillales > Halomonadaceae > Billgrantia > Billgrantia sp. C5P2. Next base: position 3,964,436 of record NZ_CM128542.1, on the reverse strand, counting down.
GGCGGGTGACCACCTACTCGCCGTCGCACAGCGGTGTGGGCTACACGCTGTTCCAGCAGGATGCCCGCTATACCACCCGTTTCTGGGACCTGGTCGCCGCCATGGGCAACGTCGAGGCGGTGCTCGAAGCCAACACGCGCGACATGCTCGAAGGCATTAGCGAAGGCCGCTACTGGCTGGGCTACAACCTGCTGGGCTCCTACGCCATGGTGTGGGCCCAGGAGCATCCCGAAGTGATCGTCCAGGTGCCCCAGGACTACTCGCTGGTGATGATGCGCATGGCGTTCATTCATCGCGATGCGCCGCACCCCGCCGCGGCCCGGCAGTTCCTCGATTTCCTGCTCAGCCGCGAAGGCCAGCGGGTGATCGCTGGCGAGACGCCGCTGTTCAGCGTGCGCCCCGACGTGATCGGCCCCTATACCGCGCAGCGCCTGCGCGACCAGGTCGGCGACCGGCTCTATCCCATACCGCTCGATGCCTCGCTGCTGGCGTTCGTCGACCCGCAGCGGCGCGATGCCTTCATGCAGCGTTGGCGACGCGAATTCAGGCGCCGTTGACAAACCGATCCGACCGGCCTTCGCATTGCCCGTGCCTTGGCCGGGACGCTATAATGGTCGATTACTTTTCCCACTCCCCCCACCAGCACTGGGTGTTGCCGACTATGCTACGTATGGCCCAAGAAGCTCTTACGTTCGACGACGTATTACTCGTACCCGGCTACTCGGAAGTCCTGCCCAAGGACGTCAGCCTGCGGACCCGCCTGACTCGCGACCTCTACCTCAACATCCCCCTCGTTTCCGCCGCCATGGATACCGTGACCGAAGCCCGCCTGGCCATCGCCATGGCCCAGGAAGGCGGCATCGGCATCATCCACAAGAACATGGCCATCTCCGCCCAGGCGGCCGAGGTGCGCAAGGTCAAGAAGCACGAGAGCGTGATCGTCAAGGACCCGGTGACCGTCGGGCCCAAGGCCAAGCTCGAGGACCTGCTCTCCATGGCCCAGGAGTACGGCTTCTCCGGCTTCCCGGTGGTGGAGGGCGAGACCCTGGTGGGGATCGTGACCGAGCGCGACATGCGCTTCCAGCCCAACCACGGCGACCGCGTGGCGGACATCATGACCCCGCGCGAACGCCTGGTCACCGTGGCTGAGGGCACCGAACTCGACCTGATCAAGAGCAAGATGCAGGAACACCGGGTCGAGAAGATGCTGGTGGTGGATAACGACTTCCACCTGCGCGGCCTGGTCACCTTCAAGGACATCGAGAAGGCACGCACCTTCCCCAGCGCCGCCAAGGATGCCGACGGCCGCCTGCTGGTCGGCGCCGCGGTGGGCACCGGGCCGGAAACGCCGGACCGCGTGGCCGCGCTGGCCGAGGCCGGGGTGGACGTGATCATCGTCGATACCGCCCACGGCCACTCCAAGGGCGTGATCGACCGCGTGGCCTGGGTCAAGGAGCACTTCCCGCAGATCCAGGTGATCGGCGGCAACATCGCCACCGCCGCCGCCGCGCGTGCGCTGGCCGAAGCCGGCGCCGACGGCGTCAAGGTCGGCATCGGCCCCGGCTCCATCTGCACCACCCGCGTGGTGGCAGGCGTCGGCGTACCGCAGATCACCGCGGTTTCCAACGTCGCCGAGGCGCTCAAGGAATTCGACATCCCGCTGATCGCCGACGGCGGCGTGCGCTACTCCGGCGACCTGGCCAAGGCCATCGCAGCCGGTGCCAGCGCGGTAATGGTAGGCGGCCTCCTGGCCGGCACCGAGGAAGCCCCGGGCGAGGTCGAGCTGTTCCAGGGCCGTACCTACAAGGCCTACCGCGGCATGGGTTCGATGGGTGCCATGGCCCAGAGCCAGGGCAGCGCCGACCGTTACTTCCAGGACAAGAGCGAAGGCGCCGAGAAGCTGGTACCGGAAGGCATCGAAGGCCGCGTGCCCTACAAGGGCGTGATGAGCGCCATCGTGCACCAGCTGATGGGCGGCCTGCGCGCCTCCATGGGCTACACCGGCTGCACCAACATCCAGGAGATGCGCACCAAGCCGGAGTTCGTGCAGATCACCGGCGCCGGCTTCGCCGAATCGCACGTGCATGATGTGCAGATAACCAAAGAAGCGCCAAATTATCGGGCCGGTTAACCGCCAGCTCGTAAGAAACAAACGCGGCGGGTATCATCCCGCCGCACGCTTTTGCATCCGGCCCGCCGCCATACGTTGCCAGTAGAGACGCCCAGATGACCGACATTCACGCCCACAAGATCCTCATCCTCGACTTCGGCTCCCAGTACACCCAACTGATCGCCCGCCGCGTGCGCGAGATCGGCGTGTACTCCGAAGTGCGCGCCTTCGACATCACCGAGGAGGAGATCCGCGAGTACCAGCCCAACGGCATCATTCTCTCCGGCGGCCCGGAATCCACCGTAGCGGCCGGCTCGCCCCGCGCGCCCCAGTGCGTATTCGAGATGGGCCTGCCGGTGCTGGGCATCTGCTACGGCATGCAGACCATGGCGGTGCAGCTCGGCGGCGAAGTGGAAGGCTCCAACAAGCAGGAGTTCGGCTACGCCCAGGTCAAGGTCGACGGCAACGACGAGCTGTTCCGCGACATCAAGGATCACGTGGACCACGACGGCAAGGCGCTGCTCGACGTGTGGATGAGCCACGGCGACAAGGTCGCCCGCGCGCCGGAAGCCTTCACCGTCACCGCCTCCACCCCGAGCTGCCCCGTGGCCGCCATGAGCTGGGCGGAGAAGCGCTTCTACGCCGTGCAGTTCCACCCCGAGGTGACCCACACCCTGCAAGGCATGCGCATCCTCGAGCACTTCGTCGTCGGCATCTGCGGCGCCGAGAAGCTGTGGACCCCGGCACGCATCATCGAAGACCAGATCGCCCGCGTGCGCGACCAGGTCGGCGACCGCCACGTGCTGCTCGGCCTCTCCGGCGGCGTGGACTCCTCGGTAGTCGCGGCGCTGCTGCACAAGGCCATCGGCGACCAGCTCACCTGCGTGTTTGTCGACAACGGCCTGCTGCGCAAGAACGAAGGCGACCAGGTGATGGAAACCTTCGCCCGCCACATGGGCGTGAAGGTGATCCGCGTGGACGCCGAAGCGCTGTTCCTCGGCAAGCTGGAAGGCGAGAACGACCCGGAAGCCAAGCGCAAGATCATCGGCAATACCTTCATCGACGTGTTCGATGAGGAAGCCAGCAAGATCGAAGGCGTCGACTTCCTGGCCCAGGGCACCATCTACCCCGACGTGATCGAATCCGCCGCCAGCAAGACCGGCAAGGCCCACGTGATCAAGTCGCACCACAACGTCGGCGGCCTGCCCGAGACCATGAAGCTGCAGCTGGTCGAACCGCTGCGCGAACTGTTCAAGGACGAAGTGCGCAAGCTCGGCCTGGAACTTGGCCTGCCCTACGACATGGTGTACCGCCACCCCTTCCCGGGGCCGGGCCTGGGCGTGCGCATCCTCGGCGAAGTGAAGAAGGAGTACGCCGACATCCTGCGCGAAGCCGACGCCATCTTCATCGAAGAACTGCACAACGCCGACTGGTACCACAAGACCAGCCAGGCCTTCGCCGTGTTCCTGCCGGTCAAATCCGTCGGCGTGGTCGGCGACGGCCGCCGCTACGAATGGGTCATCGCCCTGCGCGCGGTGGAAACCATCGACTTCATGACCGCACGCTGGGCCCACCTGCCGTATGAATTGCTTGAAAAGGTTTCCAACCGCATCATCAACGAGATTCGCGGCGTCTCCCGCGTGACCTACGACGTCAGCAGCAAGCCGCCTGCGACGATTGAGTGGGAGTGAGGGTAGCCTAGGCGGCACGGCTGAGCTGGCCGGGATCAAGGGTCTACCAAAGGGTAGGCCTTCTGAATTGCATTTTGTTACCTTGTCGGCTTTACTTCAAACAGTGGTAAATGAAAGACTGTAAAACTAACGCTTGACTGTCTCGGGGAAATGATGTAATCCCGGGGCGGTAGCGTGTCATGACCATCTCATTACTTTGGTTGCTTTAGTTGATGCGAATTATAGTTATCAACGGTGTCTCTTGTATTTAACTCGTTCGGTGTTTTATGGATTCAAAGAGTAATAAAACAATAATTTCTGAGTCTGAGAGCGAAACTCATTCGATGAAACGTCGTATATTTGACGAACAAGAAAGAATAGCAAAAACCTCAACTCCAGAAATTGTAATTGCTCTTTGCGGTCCTTTGGGTACACCTCTTCATGAGGTGGCTGAAACTTTTGAAAAGCTACTTGCTGGCTCAGATTATAACTACACATATGTTAATGTTATTAGGTTAAGCGAAGAGATAAGAAGAGAGGAAAAAATTCCAGAGTCTGAGAAGTCCATTAAGCGGCTGATTGAGGCTGGGAACTCCTTGAGGGAAAGGACTACCAATAATATTTTGGCAAAACTTGCTGTAAAAAAAATTACGATTAAGCGTGCAGCGTTACAGGAAGTAAGTCAGCAAGATGGTGGAGATGAGAAAAGTGCTATAGAACCCACCGTTACAGTTAAAACGTGCCACATTATCGATTCTATAAAGCATATTGATGAGCTAAGGCTTCTCCGTTCAATTTACGGTGATATGCTGCATGTTGTTGGTGTGTATTCTCCGGTTGAGATGCGTATCCAGAAGTTGGAAAAAATCAAATCTGGACAGGATGTGATTCATGATTTGATCGATAGAGACTCTGGTGAGGAAGTGCATTACGGACAGAGTGTAGGGGAAACGTTTCCTTTGTCAGATTTCTTTATGCGTATTGATGCGGGGACGGACTCACAAAGAGAAAAACGAGCAAGGCGATTTTTAGATCTAATGTTGGGAACGAAAATAATTACACCAACTGTGGCAGAAAGGGCTATGTATTTGGCATATTCTGCCGCAAGAAACTCTGCGTGCTTGTCTAGGCAAGTAGGGGCGGCGATAACTAATCGAGATGGAGAACTCCTTGCAACGGGCTGGAATGATGTTCCTAAGCCATTTGGAGGGCTTTATGAAACTAAAGACGCTAGCTCGTCTGCAGATGATGACAAACGATGTTGGAATGTTGAGGGCGGCCATTGTTTTAATGATAGTGAAAAAACAAAAATTGCGAATGCTGTAGTTGAAAGATTGATTGAAAAAAAATTGGTTGTAGAAGAAAAGAGACAAGAGGCGTTTGAGGTAATTAGAAAAGATAGTCAGTTAAAAACTTTAATTGAATTTTCAAGAGCAGTGCATGCTGAAATGCATGCGCTTCTAAACGCCGGTTCCTCAAACGGAGCACAGATTAAAGGGGGAAAACTATTTGTCACTACCTACCCTTGCCATTCATGTGCCCGTCATCTAGTTGCGGCTGGAATATCTGAAGTCTACTTTTTAGAGCCTTACCGTAAAAGCTTGGCAACAAAGCTACATGATGATGCGCTCACAGAGCAAGAGAGTGATAGTAAAAAAGTTAGAATTATACCATTCGATGGGGTTGCGCCTGCCCGTTATCTAAGTTTTTTTTCTCCTGGGATGGCTGGACGAAAGAACAAAGATGGGAAATTGCAGCTTTCATCAGCCTTTCCTGTCACTGCGCCATCCATTGAAGCAATACCAACTCTTGAAGGTCTAGTGGTGCGTAGCCTAGAGTAGGATGGAGATAATCTCGAATCATATTGGATTTAGCTTGATAATTTCGTGGAGTCGGCACATGGATAAAGAAATGCAGCTTGACCTTTTTGGGGAAAATATCTCGGAAAATTCCCGTTTCATATCAGACTGTGGAGCTTCGCTAAATAATGGAGGGAATGGATTTCAACAACAGAGGGCAAAGATTTTTTTGTTTGATCCCGCCATGAGAAAGGATAAGGAACACTACGAATATGAGAGAAAATTGGTTGAGAAAATTTTAAATAAAACTAAGTTGTTTTAAGTGGTAATGGTTTTTTGAATGAATATTGATGTTGTTGTTCAAGATGTAGTTTATATGAAGTGACTATTTTTAGCGCCCAACTTTCCAAGATATCTATCAGTAAAGCGCCTTCTCCGCGCGGGGTATTCGTGCCACCTTTTTCGTGCCCTTCTCATGCAAATTGCTGTGAGCGCGACAGAGCGGCAAACAGGCCTGGCTTGGTTTAAAAATTACTGTTCGGTAGTTCAATTCCTCTCCTAATATGTTCGGATTATAGTAGTAACTGCCCAATTAAACTCTCTCATATCAATTTCAAAATTTCCCAACATTGTCTCTAACCTATATCGAATAATGTATGACGTCTGCAGCAAGCTCAAGCCGTCCGCAACGATCAAAAGTTATCTATAAATACCGGGCCTCTCATTGAGAGGTTTTTTTTTATACTGTTCATACCAATTGTGATATTTGTTGATTTTAAATAGATATGCGGGGCGGCCATGGAAAGCAAGCGTAAAGAATTGCTTGAGTATATTAGACTGCTTTATGAGAGGCAGTCGAGTGCATCTTCGAAAGCTGGGGTGACGTTATGGGCTGTTCTTGCTGGTCTTGTTTATTTGTTATGGAATACTTTCGATAGCCTTTTAAGCGTTCAAGAAATTAAGGTCTTTAAGGATTCTTTTTATTATTATTTTGGAAATATTGTAGTGGCGCTTTTTGCATTGACCATGTTGGCTTCATACCGAGGCGTTTTGAAGGGTAAGCGAAATTATGATTATAGGCTGTATAAGAAGGGAGCAGGGGGAATTGGCTTTCTTTTGGTTGTGCTGGCTTTTTCGCTGATTCCAATATATTTTAGTTTTTCTTCTGAGCCTTTGGAAGACAATAATTATTACGCCTTTCAGAGGTTGCTGAATTTTTGGTTTTTTGTGTCGATTTTTGTCCTATTTGGATTGTCTTCAATATTGAGTTTTTTTAAGAATCATATAAGTGAAATGCCGTCGCCAGATAATTTTGCACTAGAGGATTCTTGGTTTCAGATAGCGGTTTATAGTGTGCTGCTGATTGTTATTATAGAGCTTTTTGTAGGCAATCTCGTTGTAGTTGCTGTCGGTTTTTACTCAAGTGGTTATGATCCTATAGCAATTAGGGTGGCGTTTAATTTATCACTAATTATTCTTGCTATATTCTTTCTATTTAGCAGGGGTTCAGAAAAAGATAGGCTTGGCTTTCTTGCACGACTTGAAAGAGATATAGTTATACATGATATTGAACCTCGAGTGATCCTGGAAAGACTTCAAGGTGAGTTGCTCGGTAGTTATATTGGTGATTGGCTTGGGGAAAAGCTTAAGGAGGTCAAGGAATGTGCCGAAGAGGTTGTTCTTGCTGCAAGAAAAAGTAATGAGGTCGCACAGGAAATCGAGTCAATAGATGTGGCTTATGAGCGTGAGAGACGGGGTAGGTTAGATGAATATTTGCAGGCCTTAGCTGCTCGTGAGGAGCAGTTTCTGGCGGCATCAAATCCAGTAATAAAGTGGTTGGAAGCTGTTGCTATTCAGTTGCAGATTTCACGCGACGATTTTATAGGAGTTTTGGTTAAAGAGAGTTTGTCTGACTTGAAAAACTGTATTGAAGAGGTTGGTAGAGAGTTGTCAGTGGCAAGGGGCAGAATAAGTGGTGTAAAGGAGCTGTAGCCAATTTTTAATATGTTTCATTGGCTGTTCAGCGTCGGTATTCATTTGAAGTGTTCTCTCGGTGCTTTATAGGTTGAGCCTCTAGCTTGAGTTATTATTGGCTTATGAAATAATGGGGGTGGGGATGAAGAAGTGGGGAGTCGTTTGGAAAGCGTACATGGTCGAGTGTACCCGAATGAAACTGATTGCTGATGTGCTTGGTAGTCTCGGAAAGTATTTTAAGTATTTTCTAGTTTTGAATTTTCTTTTATTTTTATTTTTCGTTGTTCTGAGTGTTTATGCGCAGTTTAGTTACCCACATTACATATCTAATTTTATTTTTATTGCTCTTGCTGTCCTTGAGTTATCTTTGATAAAGTTTTCTGATTACGCAAGAAAAGAATATCTAAGGAATGTTTATACTAATGAGGATGTTGCGTTGGCTCCACCTGAAGAGGTGAATCATCAGGACGTCAGGTATCTGATGTTTCGAAGAAGAATCATTGAAGAAAATATAATTGAAGAAGATATTGTTTCTATGTTTGATATAATTGCAGCTAGACTTGAAATGGAGAGCTCAGTGGGAGTTTACACGAAAGGATTTCTTGCTTTCTTAGGAGCTCTATTTATTGCCTCATACTCTTATGTGATTGATTTTGTTGGAGAGGAAAATGTTTTTGGTTTGGTTCTTTCTATTCTGGCTGCAGGGGTTTTTGTTTTCTTTATATTGTCCCTGATGCCTTCTAAGATTGAAAAAATAAAGGAGCTTAAATATTTTCTTTCTCTTTATAAACAAGAGCTATTGTCGAGTTGATTTTTTAATGGTTTTGTTGCGTAATGAATGCAATCCGCTATTTCTAGAGCGCTGGTTGTACAGTGACGGTATTCACCTGATACATGCCCCGATGGACTTCCTACTAGTTAGGCAGAGTTTTCTGCCGTTTTTCTGGGTCTCTTGTCGTCGCTCCGGGACCCTTACTTGAAGCCAGTATAGGATTTATCCTTTCATGCTGAGGCTAAATTAATAGGCTTCGTGTTAGAAATGGCCATTAGTATTCAGTGTGAAGAATGTCGAATTATTTCCCCAGCATCTCCCCCAGTATCGGTTTTTTCATCGGGTCGTCGCTCATCTGCCATACCAGCAATAGCGCATCGGCCTCGGGCGATTCGGCCAGGCAAGCTGCCAAGATGTGGTTGGAGTTGGGGGGCGTCTAGCTCGCTGGCCATGACATAGGCGGCCTCCACCTCCGCATAGCACCCAAGGTATCGTGGCTCCTTCCAAGCGCTCTTGCAGCATGAAGCGCAGCAGCATTCCCCCCTTGTGTAATCCTTCTTCCTGCAGTTCATCCAGGTCGCGCTTGGCTTCCCCGAATCGGCCGAGGCTGGTGAGAAGCGGCGCCCAGGGTACCGAGCGTGGACCGCGGTCGCGAGCTAAAGCTACTTCCAACAACAACCTTTTCTTATGCGGTGCCGCGTATGGCCGCTAGCTGATCTAGCTAGCGCTTCGATTCTGCTCCACGAACCTTCGCCTCACTTTCAACCAATACGGTCCATGCCTTGCGCCTCAGTGCCTGGTCGCCCCCTTCCATCACTTCCAGAAGTCGGCGCTTCTCGGCCAGATAGACCCGGGCGAAGCCACGGTCCCGCGCGACGATGCTGTTGGTGTTGTCGACCAGGTCGGCGTACTTGATGGTCTGCGCTTCTGGGGAAACCTGAGCCAGCCTGTTACGCTCCAGCGCCTTGCGGTGGGCACGGTTGCCGATTTCCGGATCGATGAATTGATCCGTCAGCTCCTGGACCAGGATGGCGACCCGCTCGCCGAAGCACTCCTCGATGTCCATCGGCGTAACGCCGGTATCTTCAAGCACGTCATGCAGCAGGGCGGCGGCGATCATCTCCGGTGTCGCCGTCTCGACTGCCGACACCATCTCCGCGACGGCCGCCGGGTGGTGCCAGTAGGGCTCGCCGCTGTACTTGCGTCGCTGCCCAACGGCTTGATGTGCAGCCCTGCTGAACAGCGCCGCCCGTTCGGCTATGTCGTCCATTCAGGTCACTCCCTCAGCTTCATCTTTTCCATCATGATGCCAGATAACCCTCGGTCTCGGATGCCTCGCGCGCCTGGTGGGAAGGGGAGTCGTGTCACCCTGTGTTAGCTTGAAGCGTATCGAAGCCAAGGAGGGTTCAGTCTATGGCCGAGCCGGTGAGTTATCAGGACGCTGAAGCGTGCGTGGATCAGGTCATCGATCGCGTGGGCAAGAACATCGTGTTGGGGCTGCCGCTGGGGTTGGGCAAACCCCTGCGTTTCGTGAACGCCCTGTATGCCCGTGCCCAGCGCGACCCGACGATCAAGCTGCATATCGTCACCGCTCTCTCCTTGCTGGCGCCGGCGGGCAGCTCCTCCCTGGAGCGTCGTTTCCTGGAGCCTTTTGTCGAGCGCCTGTACGGCGATATCCCCGAGCTGGCCTATGCCCGGGATGCCCAGGCCAACCGCCTGCCGGACAATGTCACGGTGTCGGAATTCTTTTTCCAGGCCGGCAACCTGAAGAACAATGCCGACCAGCAGCGCCGCTATATCTGCACCAACTACACCCATGCGCTGCGTGATTTAATGGCCCAGGGCATCAATGTGATCGGTCAGTTGGTAGCGCCCGATGAGTGGGGCGAGACGATGAGCCTGAGCTGCAACCCGGACCTGACCCTGGATCTGTTGCCCCGGCTGCGTGCGCAGCCCTATGCCACCGTTTGTGTCGCGGAAACCAATCGGCACCTGCCTTATATGGGCAATGACGCGGCTGTGGCGCGTAGCGAGTTCGACCTGCTGCTGGAAAAACCGGCTACCGACTACCCGCTGTTCAGCGCGCCCCAGACTCCCATCTCGCCGGCAGATCACCTGATCGGTTTCTACGCCAGCTGTTTGCTGAAGGATGCCGGCACGCTGCAAATCGGCATCGGCTCCCTGGGGGCGGCGCTGGTGCACAGCACCCTGTTGCGCCAGCAGGACAATGCCCACTGGCAAGCGATTTACCGGGACCTGCAGGTGGCCCAGCGGTTTCCGGTGGCCGAGCAGTGGGGCGACACCCAGCCCTTCAGCCAGGGGCTTTATGGCTGCAGCGAGATGATGGTGGATGGCTTTGTCTACCTGATGGAAGGCGGGGTGCTCAAGCGCCAGGTCTTTGTCGATGCCGACTTTCAGGAAGCGATCAACCGCGGCGAGATCGACCCCGAGAGCAGCGACCACCCCAGCGCGGCCAAGGGTGTGGTGATGCATGGCGGTTTTTATCTGGGGCCACGGCGTTTCTACGACAAGCTGCACGCGCTGTCCGACGCCGAGCGCGAGCGCATCAATATGACCAGCGTCGGCTACATCAATGATCTCTACGATCACCGCTTCGGAGATCAACGGCTCAAGGTGGCCCAGCGCCAGCACGCGCGGTTTATCAATTCTGCCATGCTGTGCACGCTCGATGGGGCGGTGGTCTCGGATGGCCTGGAAGATGGCCGGGTGATCAGTGGTGTGGGCGGGCAGTACAATTTTGTCGCCATGGCCCACGAGCTGAGCGGGGCTCGCTCGGTCATTACCATGCGCAGCACCCGCGAGAGCGACGGCGAAACCCGGTCCAACATTCTGTTCAGCTACGGCCACTGCACCATACCCCGCCATCTGCGCGATATCGTGGTGACCGAATACGGTATTGCCGATTTGCTCGGTCGGACTGATGAGCAGGTTTACCTGGCGTTGATCGCCATTGCCGATGCGCGTTTTCAGCCCGAGCTGCTGGCGCAGGCCAAGGACGCCGGCAAAGTGGCCGCCGACTTCGAGATGCCCGCACACTGGCAGGACAATACCCCGCAGCGATTGGCGCAGAACTTTGAGCGGATGGGGGGCGAGCAGGTCTTTCCCCGTTTTCCGTTCGGCACCGACTTCACCGACGACGAGCTGACCCTGGGCAAGGCCCTCAAGCAGCTCAAGGCGCGCACTGCCACCCGGCGCGGCAAGCTGAAAGCCCTGCTGGGTGCAGTGGGCACAGGCCAGGCCAGCGACGCTGAACGGTCGCTGCTGGCCCGGCTCGAGCTGGATCGACCCACCGGCTGGAATGAGCACCTGGAGCGGCGGCTGGTGCTGCAGGCGCTGCGATCGGGCTAGTGGGGCGGGATCATTCGGGGTGGCGGTTTTGCGTTTCTGGCCTTCTGCTAGCGATTGCCGCTGGAGGATTGGCTCCGTTCAGCCGCGCAGCTTGCGCACGTTCGAATGGGTCTTCGTGCTGTATGGCTTCAGCGCTGCCGCGGCGATCTTTGCGGGATCGGCGCCGCTTGCCATCGCCACTGCCGCTCGCTCGGTCGCCGTGGCGTAAATCGTCGCTTTTTCCATCATCATGCTCATGGCATCGGGCACGCTCATGGTGCCGCTGGCCATCATCATGGTGCGGCGGGCGATCACCTCACCGGAAGAAATCAGCATCTGGTGGTAGGACGATGCGATCTTCATCCATGCGAACATCATGTTCATCGGGTTGTTCGACATTTGTCTGGTACTCCTCGAAATTTAGGTCTTAGATTTGGTGCTTGTTCATGGAGATTGCCCTTGGAGATTGCTCCTGTGGATAACGGGTATCCACGCTGAGCCCCGCCATGAAGCCATCGGGACTCTGAGTTAGAGCCACACTAAACTGGCCTGCGACCTGTGTCGGTGCGCTGGCCCACATTCACCAATCGGTTGTTTTCCGACCTTTCATGGTGGCTGGCCTTGCCAGATGATTGCTGGTCTATCTCGGGCGCAACTGGCCTGGCCCGGTGCACCGTTGGCGTACCAGCTTGCCGAGTTCTTCGCTGTGGCAAATGGGGGTGCCAGGTGGGCAGGGGAGTTGTAGGTAGGCATCAAAAAAGCGGATACCCCTAAGGGCACCCGCTTTCGTTATAGCCTCACCTTCAGAATCGGTCGACGCGGAACGGGGCCATATCCACCGCGGGTTCTTCGCCATCCATCATCTGGGCGAGCAGCTCGCCGGTGGCCGGGCCCAGGGTAAAGCCCTGATGGCCGTGGCCGAAGGCGAGCCACAGCCCCGCCTTATCGGGGGCCGGGCCGATCACCGGTTTCATGTCGGTCTGGATCTCGGCCTGCCCTACGGCGTCTCTCGCGTGACGTAAGACGTCAGCAGCAAGGTCCCCGCACGATCGCGCGTGGGAGTAGATTATCCAGAGCACGCTGACAGCGTGTGCTGAATAGTGGACGCTCCGGCCCCCATCCCTGTGTCAATCCTTACGACCCCCACAGTCCTGCCATGAGCGATCCGCCCCACTGGGGCGGATCGTTTTTTGGAGCAGCGCTTTTTTCTACCGCTGCTGGCTACGACTATGCAGCCAGAAGAGTGAAGCCAAGGTGAACGCCGCCATGCCTGCCGTATAGGCGGTGAGGGGCCAAGCAGTGTCGCCACTCAGCCCTATCACGACGCCCGTTCCTATCACACCGACGATGAGGCTCTGAACGCAGAAGTGCAGGGCGACGGCTGTGCCCGCCACTTCACTGAATTCCTGAAGTGCACCATTGGCAGTAACGGAAGTAGTGAACACGATACCGACTGCAGCTAGCCACATTGGCAAGACGAAGGACCAAAAAGAGGGCGGCAGGAGTATCTCGCCCAACCCCAGCAAGCCGGCACTGAGAAACAGCGTCAGCATGCCGCGCAACGCGCTGCCTGGAATACCCCAGTGTGCAACGAAGGCCTTGGCGAAACGCGTCGTGGCGATCATGGCGAGGGCAACCGTGCCAAAGGCGAAGCTAAAGCCCAGTTCGGAGAAGCCCGCCATGTCGATCAAGACACGTGGAGCAGTGGAAAAAAACACGAAGAACGAACCCATCGCCGTGCCGAAGGCCAGTGTATAGGTCCAGAAGTAAGGACTTCTCAGCACTGTTCCGAAGCCGGCTCTGCTGGTTTGTGTCCTCACTTTCCGTGTCTCATGCCACTTGGGTAGTACGAAGGCGAGCATGATGAGTGCCGGAATTCCGAGCGCCAGGAAGATGGCACGCCAGCCGAGAGCGCTCGCGATCAAGGCTCCCGCAATAGGGCCAAGCGCGGGCACGAAGGCGAGCGTGGCGCTCAGCAGGCTATAGATAACCGCACTTTCAGGCCTCTCGGCATAGACGTCGCGCACCGTGGCGAAGACCGCTACCAGCATGGCAGCCGCCCCGGTTGCTTGCACCAGCCGTAGCAGAACGAAAAGCCAGGCCGAGGTCGTGGCCGCGAGGGCGAAGGAAGCCGCAGCAAAGATCAGTGCGCCACCAAACAGAATCGGGCGCCGGCCGAAGCGGTCTGAAAGTGGCCCGAAGAGGATCTGCCCCACGCCAAGCATAATCATGTAGAGAGTTAGGGTTAGCTGAACCACCTCGGGCGTGGTTGCGAGAATGCCCGGCATAGCGGGAACGATCGGCAGGTAAATGTCCATGCCGAGGGACGCGAGAATATTGAAGGGAGCCAGCAGCAGCAGGGCCGCCGGCAGGCTGTACGTCCACAGACGAGGATTTTGAGCAGGCACGATGAAATCTCCGCGCAAATCGAGGTATTTGGCGGCGGCCTACATGTAATGGATGAGATGGGCCAAGCAGGCTGCCGCAACAACGAGGAAACAAGGTTGTTGCGGCTTAGCGGTCTGACTTCTTAGCGCCCATGCGTGCGTGCCTCTGTGAATTGGCCTAACATCGGCATGGATACTACCAGCCCTGAGAAAGAGTTGGCCAGTGTCGCGATCTATCGAGCCTTTGCAGTGCTCCCAACGCTGAAGTCCGTCGGTGTGATCGGCGACGGTTGCCGCTACGAATGGGTCATCGCCTGTGCGCTGTGAAAACCGTCGACTTCATGACCGCAAGGTGGGCGTACCTGCACTAGAGCTGCTTGGAAATCGTTTCCACCTGCGTCATGTACGACGTCTGCAGCAAGCCGCCCGCGACGATCGAGGGGAAGTGATCTTCACGAAGTGATTTAGTCCCCAGGTAAGTACCCCGCTAACCGTTAACGAAATTCCTAAGGAAAGGTATGTTTCACATCTTGAAAGAACTGTATTGGCTCCGTTCCATGAGCGAACCGCGCATGGATCGTCACCGCTACTGGCTGGCTGCCTACTTGCTATTAAGCCTACAGCTGGGTGCTGCGTTTCTTATGAGCCAAGACCAGTTCTTATGGAGCATGATGCCAGATTTTTATCCTGAAGCTTTCTTTTGGATAAGCTATTTCACGCCGCACGTCTCGATGGATCTCGCATTGATCGTTCTGTACATTATCGTGGGTATTAACGCCTTCGGCCGGGCTTTTGGTGGCCTCGCCGGGATCGGCATTTACTCATTAGGGGCTCTGGCCTCAGCGTTCAGTTGGGCGGCATCGCGTGGTATGGAGGAGCCCCTTTGGTACCCACTACTATCGATAGTGATGCTGGCAATAATAGGCATCGTGGCGCTGTTCATGGGTTTCACGTTACGCTCTCTTCGCGATGTCGACCCGTCACATGCGCTCTTGCGACAGCGCCCGGACATACCTTTGGAAAAACAGCTGGATTGTCTGTCCTTCTTGCGCCGCTATCTGTTAGCCCACTTGGTGCTCAATGTGATGGGCGTCGCAATTATCGGCATCATGTTTTGGCGTCTCAACAACCCATCAGTGATGGGGCACTATGGGGCAGCCGATTCAACATTAAAGATCGGTGGTTTTTTCCTACTGCTACTGGCAGTGCTGGGATGCATCTGGCTTCTCAAGCTAGTCGCCAAGCGATTGAATAGTTTCACCGATGCTACGATGGCAATTATATGCTGGGGTATAGGCCTGACAGTCGTCATCGGAGGCGGTACGGTCTGGCTGGCAATAAACGAGTTTTATAGTAGTGGGTGGCTATTTCTGCTGGCCAAAACCATCGGTCTTAGCCTGTGGCCTATCAGCATTGCCGCTCATATTTATTTGCTAACCAATCCCTCGAAACAGCTTTCCTCTGCAGAGGTGGAAATGGCAGAATCATCAGCGCAGGGACCTGCCACTTCACCGCAGATCGATACCTGACGCCCCCGGAGTGCCTCGGCTATCGAACACCAGTCCAATCAGTACTGAAGCTGCATAAAGCGGGCGCCTCAAGGGCGCCCGCTTTCGTTATAGCCTCACCTTCAGAATCGGTCGACGCGGAACGGGGCCATATCCACCGCGGGCTCTTCGCCATCCATCATTTGCGCGAGCAGTTCGCCGGTGGCCGGGCCCAGAGTAAAGCCCTGATGGCCGTGGCCGAAGGCGAGCCACAGCCCCGCCTTGTCGGGGGCCGGGCCGATCACCGGTTTCATGTCGGGCAGGCAGGGGCGTGCGCCTTTCCAGGGCTGGCTGTCGCGACGCTTGCCCAGCGGGAACAGCTTACGTGCTACCTTCTCGGCGGCGGCCAGCTGCTTGTACTGGGGTGGCGATTCCAGGTCGGCAAGCTCGGCGCCGGTGGTCAGGCGAATCCCGGCGCGCATCGGTTCGAGCAGGAAGCCCTTTTCGGCGTCCATCACCCAGTGGTTGAGCTTGGCTTCCCCTTCGGCGGAATAGTGCATGTGGTAGCCGCGCTTCACGAACAGCGGCACTTTCATGCCCAGCCTCCCCAGCAGTTCTCCGGCCCAGGGCCCCAGGGCCACTACCACCTCCTCTGCCTCCAGGGCTCCCTCGCTGGTCTTGACTCGCCAGCCGCCCTCACCCTGGGTCACGTCCTCGACGCTGGCCTGCATCACCCGGCCACCCTGTTCGGCAAAGCTGCGGGCGTAGGCCTGCACCAGGCCGCCCGGGTCCGAGACCATCCAGGGCTGCGTCCAGTGGATCGCCCCGATCAGCCCCTTGCCCAGGTGCGGCTCCTTGGCGTAGAGCGCCTCGGCGTCCAGCACTTCATACTCGACCCCGAAGCGCTCGTGGTTCTCCCTGGCCGTTTCCTGGCGCTCTTCGAACTCCTTGCGGGTGCGGTAAAGCTCCAGCCAGCCGCCCTTGCGCACCAGCGCCTCGGCGCCAGCGGCCTCGATCATCGGCGCGTGGGCATCCTGGCAGCGCATGATCAGCGACGCCCACTCGTTTACGATGCGCTCGTAGCGCTTACCGCTCGAGTTCAGCCAGTAGTCCAGCAGCGGGCCCGCCGCGCTCAGCATGCCGGTGGGGCGGTAGCGGATGTCCACCTGGCGGTTGGGCACCACTCGCAGCAGGGTACCGATATCGCGGGGGAAGGCGTAGGGGCGAACCGCCTCGCGCTGGATGATGCCGGCATTGCCGAAGGAGGTCTCGAGACCCGGCTCGCGGCGGTCGACCAGCGTGACGTCATGACCGCGACGCACCAGATGCCAGGCCACAGATACGCCGACCATGCCGGCACCAAGAACGATGATATTGCGGGCCATGAAGGACTCCTGCCGTTGTACACAGAAAGCTCCGCCGCGGGGCAGAGCCTGTCATGCGCGGAGTTTATCAGCACTTCCCAGAAAATCGGCTACCTGCTGAAAATTAAGATTAAGGCGCCATAATTTCGCCTTTAGGCAGAATATTTACCCGTGATAAGGAGGGTGAATAGAATCTTTGTTTGTAGCTGATCCTTGGGCCTGCTCGCGCCATTACCGGACAGTGTAGGCGCTGCACTGAGGGCCGCCATGGTCCACTCAATCGCCCCCGACTGCCCACCGCTCGGTAATTATCATGGTGATCAAGGCTTGGCTTGCAGAAAGAACTACCGATCGGTAACTCGCTGTTTCACCTCTGCGCGAACTGGCTCGGCGGCTGTCCAACGTGCCGGCTGAAGGCAACGCTGAAGGCACTGCTGGAGCCGTACCCAACGCGTTCGGCCACCTCTGAGACCGCCAGGTCGCCGTTACGAAGCAGTTCCTTGGCGATCTCCATGCGCCAAGCAAGCAGATACTCCATCGGCGCCATCCCGACCAGTCGCGTGAAGCGCTCAAAAAACGCAGAACGGGAAAGGGCGGCGATCTTGGCAAGCTGAACAATGGTCCAGGAGCGCTCGATGTGTTCGTGCATCTGCTTGAGGGCGCGTGCCAGCCGCTCATCGCCCAGCCCTCGCAATAGCCCCGGCGGGGCGCTTCCGGTCGCGGCCGAGCGCATCGCTTCGACAAGCAACAGCTCTACCAACCGGGAGAGCATGAACTCGCTGCCTGGCTTCTGGTCGCTGGCTTCCTCGCCCACCAACTGTACTAGCTGCGACAGACGCTTCGAACCCTGTACATGCACGACGATCGGCAGCAGGGAAACCAGCAGTCCCGGATTGGCGCAGTCGAACAAGAACGATCCTCCCAGTGAGCGCATGTCCGGCTGGCCTTCCTGCTCACCGTAGCGTAGCTCGGCAGTGTTACCCGCAACTCGATGGGGGTCCATATGGACCGGCGGCGCTGGCGTGAAGCTGGAGATCGTGAAGGCTGGCGTCGTGGGTAACAGGACGAAGTCGCCGGCACTGATGATGACTTGCTCGTGCCCGTCGACGCTCAGCAGGGCACTCCCTTCCAGCACGATACAAAAACTGGGGTGCCCGTATTCGGAATAGTGCACGGCCCAGCTTCCTTTGCCGCTGATGATATTGGCAAAGACGGCGCGAGGATGCAGGAGCTGAACTACTTCGGAAAGCGGGTCGCTCATCAGGACTCTCGCTAAATAAAGTCGGACGATGCATTATCGATCATCCAAAGATGCTCATCTATTGTTCTCTCCGAGTCAACTCAACCCCTTGGAGATCAAAAATGAAGACGGTACTGATTACTGGCTGCTCCTCCGGCTACGGACTGGAAACCGCTCGCTACTTCCTCGCTCAGGGCTGGAAGGTCATCGCCACGATGCGCACGCCGCGGGAGGAGCTGTTCCCCGCCGATGAAAACCTCCGCGTTCTGGCGCTGGACGTCACTCAGCCAGACAGCATTACGCATGCCGTGGAGGCCGCCGGGCCCATCGACGTGTTGGTGAACAATGCGGGAATCGGCTTGTTCGGTGCATTCGAAGCCACACCCATGGCTACCGTGCGCGAGATCTTCGAAACCAATACCTTTGGTGTCATGGCCATGTGCCGGGCGGTCATCCCACAATTCCGTGCCCGCCGGGCGGGCACCATCGTGAACGTCACCTCGAGCACGACGCTGGCCTCGTTCCCGCTGGTGGCAACCTATACGGCCAGCAAGGCGGCCATCGAAGGATTCACGGCCTCCCTGGAACACGAACTCAAGGCCTTCGACGTGCGAGCCAAGCTGGTGGAGCCCGGGTATGGTCCTTCGACGCGCTTTGCCGCCAACGGCCAGCAGCGCATGCAAGGGCTGATCCCTCCGGCTTACGAGGCATTCGCTCACCGCGTGTTCACCGGCTTCGCCGATGTCTCTGAGGTGACCCAGCCGGCTGACGTGGCCGAAGGTATCTGGCGAGCCGCCAACGACACCTCGGACCAACTGCGCTTCCCGGCTGGCGCTGACGCCATGGCTCTGGTGTAACAGCGCTGACGTAACAGCGTAGGCGATCAAGCAATACACTGAGACCAGACGACTTAGGGCCCGCAACGCGGGCCCTAATCGTTACCGGCGACTATCGCCGACTCAAGCGCCTGCTTGTCGCGCTTCGATTTTCTTCAAGCGCTCCTCGGCGCGCTTCACCGTTTTCATCTTTTCCGGCCGCTTCATCGCTTTCCACTGGCCTATCTCTTCCACGGTGCGGCCGCAGCCGATACACAGATCGCCTTTCAGTTGGCAAACCGAGACACAGGGGCTTTCGATCTTCTTCGCCATTCAATGCCTCGTTGCCTTGGCGCGTAGCCTGCGCTGCCAGTCGCCGCCGTGCTCCCGCTGGCACGCTTCCTCGCTGTCGAAATCGAGATGCCGCGAGGCGTCGCCGGCATCGAGGCCGGCCTCGGTCAATGCTTCGGCGGTCAGTACTTCCATGTGGCGGCGGGCATCGCCCTTGAGTGCATTCGCCAGGTTGGGATGGGTATCGAACACCCAGGTGACCACCAGGCTTTCGGGAAAGCGCTGGTAATCGACCTCATGGGTCAGCCAGCAAAAGCCGGGCAGCAGGGGCTTGGCCTGCTCGCAGGCGTGGGTCAGCGCAGCGGTCAGCCGTCGCTCCATCTTGCCGCGTTCTTTCTTGGCAATCATTCACTCTCCATACTTTTCAGCCTGCCACGATAGCGTTCGACACCATATACCGTGCAGCTTACGGCAAAAACTGGCGGATCAACGCTTCACGCTCCATCTCCAGGACCTCTCCCAACATCGGGTTCTACCGGGCTCCCTCACTAGCCTGCCACTCCAGCAACAGCGCCTCGGCCTCGGGCGATTCGGCCAGGCGTGCCGCCAGGATGTGGTTGGCGTTCGAAGGAGATCCAGCCCTTCGAGGTGCTGGCCTCGTGACCGGGCGCACCGGATCAAAACTGCCAATTGGCCGGGACCCAGGCATAGCCGGTGTCCGTCTTGAGCATTCGGCCAATGCCCGGGAAGGGAAAGTGGAAGCCGAGAACGGGGAGCCGGTCTGCCGCCGCCATATCGAAGATACGGCGGCGGGAGGCAAGGGCGGTGTCCCGACGCGCGGCCATGCGGGCCTTCCTCGAGTACATCCGCCATTGTGAATGGCCACCTGTCGGCAACTAGTTCCCGACAGGCTATCGGGTTACGCGCAGCGGCACGGCAAACGCATTCGCAAGCTGCCCATCCGCATCGAAGACGTTCTTTGAATGGAGCGGGGCGATAGTGCTTTGGGCGGTCGCGGATCACGCCATTATTGGGACCGCCAGCGGCGATGGCCGATGCTCCGTAGGCTTTCGACCGCGCAGCACATCACGCTTCGGCGGCGCCTGGAACAGGCGGCCGTAGTCGCGGGTGAACTGCGAGACGCTTTCGTAGCCCACCTCGAAGGCGGCGCTGGTCGCCGAGGCGCCTTCGTCGAGCATCAGCCGGCGCGCTTCGACCAGGCGCAGCCGCTTCTGGTATTGACCGGGCGTCAGCGAGGTCATGTGCTTGAAGTGCTTGTGAAACGAGGAGAGGCTCATGCCGGCTTCCGCGGCTAGCCGCTCCACGGATACGCGCGAGCGGTACTCGGCCCTGAGGATCGCAATGGCGGCGGCGAGGCGGCTCGCGTGGCTGTCCGGGTCTGCCAGGGTTCGCAAGGCGCTACTGTGGGGCCCCGAGAGGAGCCAATAGTGCAGCTCCCGCATGATCCCCGGACTCAGCAGCGGCGCCGCTTCGGGGCGGTCCAGCAGGTGCATCAGCCGCGATGCGCAATCGAGCAGAGCGGCTTCGGTGTCTACGGCGAACAACGTAGGCATCTCGGAGGGGCGCCGTGGGCGAGGGCTGCCGATATGGGCGGTGAGTTCGCGCAGGGTCGCCATCTCCAGTTCGACCGCGATCGCCAGATAGGGCTCGTAGCGACTCGCTTGCACGACCCGCCCGATGACCGGCATGTCGGCACTCACGAGGACGGACTGGCCGGTAGAGAAAACCCGCTCCTCATTCCCTACGATCAAGCGCTTCGCCCCCTGCAGCACCAGGCATATCAGCGGCTTGTAAACCGAATGCAGCTCGCCTGACGGTGCCTCGAGGCACATCATGCGTAACCCCGGCACCGGGGTGATCGCCATACCGTGGCTATTGGCGTGGCGGCTGGTATAAGCCAGAACAGCCTGTTTGAGCGAATCCATATGCTTCCTCCGCATTTCGACTTGAACGTAGCATGAGGGGCGGGTGCAGGCAGGGCTTTACTCCACCTGATTTTTTGGCTGTTGCAATGCGTCCACGCTCCAAAGGCCTGGGCCGGCGGCGCTGATATAGAGGAAGATGAAGCAGTATAGCATTGCCGCTTCCCCGTGGTTGAGAACAGGGAAGAAGCCGTTCGGGCTGTGCGCGATAAAGTAGGCGAACGCCATTAAACCGGAAAGCAGGAAGGCGGTCGGACGCGAGAAGAGTCCGATTAGCAGGAAAAAACCACCTACTACTTCCAGGAAGCCGGCGGTATAAAGCATAGGGTTGAGGGGATACTCGAAAGCTGCGGGCCAGCCAAAAAGCTTCATCGTTCCATGAGTCAGAAAAGACCCGGCCGCAAAGATTCGCAGTACGCTGAGAAGGTGCGGGGAGAGTATATCGAGGCGCTGTAGGCGCTGCATCGGTAGTGTTAGCATGTTTTCCTCGGTCTGTTCTGGTGATTATGGAGCCGGGCTATCGGAAGCCTACGGCGACAACGAGGAGAGTAGGGCGTGGTTGTCCCCACGGTATGCCAGAGACTCAATAGTTTGTCGCAAAATGTCCCAGTGAGAGGAAATCGAAGTAAGCAGTATCGGTGCTGCCGTGGCAGTCTGAATTCGCCTAATGTTGTGAACATTTGGTGGCCATGAGGGCGCCGAGCTATTTCGGTAAGCGAGTTATTTCGTAATGTGGGTATTCTGCGCGGGGCGTGACGCTTTCTTGAACCTCCAGATGCGCTCCTTTCGCGCTGGCGCCGCGTCTACACTGCCTTCTCTGGGCAGCGAGATGATGGCTTGCATACCGGCTTCGCCGTTGGAAAACGAAATATCTCCCCCATGCTGCCGCGCGACCGCGCGCACTATAGAGAGGCCAAGCCCGATACCGCCGGTCTGCCTGTTTCGCGACGTCTCGAGCCGGACAAAGGGCGCAAACACTCTCTCTTTCATGTCCTCCGGGATCCCGGGCCCCCGGTCTTCCACGACGATATCGACAGTCGAGGCGGTGCAACGGAGCGACACTTTCGCCTCTCCCCCATAACGCACTGCGTTCTCGACCAGGTTTCTTATCGCGCGGCGGAGGCTATCGGGTCGACAACGGTACTTCATCTTCACGCCTTCGACATGCGTGACCGGATGCCCCAGGTCGGATTGGTCGTCACAGATGCTCCCGACAAGCGCTTCCAGGTCGATGGCGCGCGTCTCCTCCTTGATGGATTCTCCACGTGCGAATGAAATGGCGGCTTCCGTCATCGACTGGAGCTCGTCGATCGTCTCTATCATTTTGCGCTGGATATCTTTGTCGCTGACGAACTCGGCTCTTAGCCGAAGCGAAGTCAGCGGCGTCCGCAAGTCATGGCTAATCGCTGCCAGCATCTTCGTACGATCCTCGACGAAACGATGCAGGCGGCTTTGCATCTTGTTGAAGGATTGAGCCGTTCGCTTGATCTCTTCCGGCCCTTCTTCCACCAGGGGCGGCAAATTTTGTCCTCGGCCCAAGGCTTCGGCGGAAGTTGCCAGGTTTCGTAGTGGCTGCGCGATGCGCCTCGCGATAAAAACGCCGATCAGGGCGAGCATGAGAGCGGTAAGCCCAAGCGACATCAGTGGGCCTGACGTCCACAAGCTTCCTTTGTCGTGCTGGTAAAAGGCAGCGCTCAACCAGCGCCCGTCATCAAGTTGCGTCGTGTACCCAAACCCCAGGCTGCCTGAAAAGCGGAGCGTCTTTGCTGGCTGCGACAGCATCCATAAATAATCCGTCGGCGTCCACCAAGGGTCATCTGCATTTGCCGTGGCCACATCGTCGGCGCTCGGCAATTTCGGGCGGGAAGACCCGGCCCATCCGAAGGTTCCATTGCGATCGACGGAACTGTCCAGCGGCCGGGAAAGCTGGGAAAGGGCCTGCAACCTCCAGGCATTCGGGTCCATGGGCTCGCTGTCGGTCAACCAGTATCGCAAATAGCTGCCTTCACTCGCACGCAGCGCTTGCTCTCTCAATGGCGGGGGTAGAGATTCCATCAGGCGGGTCACCGATGAGGCTCGGCTGATGAATTCGGCTTTCACCCCGGCGTCGAATTTCTTGGTGTATTCATCCGAGGAAATGAGAAAAGTGATTGCCTGTGAGACGATCAACGCCGCGAGCATCAGCCCGATGAATCGTATGGCCAGGCTCCTGCGCCAAACACGAGTCATTCGAATGCGACCTCGGCACATAGGCTGTAGCCGCCACCCCAGTGCGTCTTGATGATTGATGGATTCTTGGGGTTATCCTCGATCTTCTTCCGCAGGCGGCTGACCTGGTTGTCAATGCTGCGGTCGAAGATATCGGCTGTCCTCCCTACCGTCAGATCAAGGAGCTGTTCCCGGCTGAGTATCAAGCCAGGCCGCTCGATGAAGACCTTGAGAAGGCGAAATTCCGCGGTGCTGAGCGGAATGCCCACGCCGTCGTCACCGAAGATTTCCTGGCGACCCAGATCGACCCGCCAGTGGCCGATGCGGACTATCCTGCGATCGAGAGGTGTGCGTGCCGGAGCGGAACTCGAGGCGCGACGAAGCACGGCTCTAATCCGAGCAAGAAGTTCGCGCGGGTTGAAGGGTTTTACCAAATAATCGTCCGCACCGAGTTCGAGGCCGACGATACGATCCGTGTCTTCGGCCATCGCTGTCAGAAAGATAATGGGGATATCTCCAGTAGCCCGAACCTGCCTGCACAACGAGATGCCGTCTTCGCCGGGCATCATGATATCGAGGATGATCAGATCGACCGTCTGCCGTTCTAGGACTCGTCGCAGGGTCGCGCCACCTTCCGCGACGCTGACCTTGTAGCCATGGTGTTCGAGATACTCCCGAACCAGGTCCCGAATATCGTTGTGATCGTCTACGACGACTACATGTGTGGCGTCTTGCATTACCCTGACCTCCGCCGTAAAGCTGGCACTCTCCTCAGTCGAGACTCTGGCCTGTGCTCTTGGCTAGCTCATCTTAGAGTTGCGAAGCCACCCCGGGAGTGATCCCCGTAGATTGGTCTTCGCTAACCCCAGCGTCAACTTGATCGTTGATGGGACTCTCGTCGCCCCACTCTGCGCCGCAGGGCCAGTCGCGGCATGGAGTATCGGGAGCACGCCGATCACGGCTGTCTTGAAGCGTTCCGGATGAGACGCGATGCGGAGTATCACTAATACAATGAATTTGTCGCGCAAGTGTGCCGCGCTGGTACCGAATTGTGACAAGTAACAGATTGACGCCGCTTCGATTTAGAACACTCGTCAGCCCGGCAGAATCAGGCAAGTTTTACGTAGTGGGTGGCAAGAACTCTCCAGGCCGAATAGTTAACAGTGAAATACCGAAAGGGCATCCCGTCACGTAATCGTGGCCAGCCGAGGAGAAGCACTCATGACAGCATTCACGCTCAACGGGCGCGAGGTCGAGGTCACCGCCGAGCCGTCTACGCCATTGCTCTGGGTGATCCGCGAGCAACTGAAGCTCACCGGTACCAAGTACGGCTGCGGCGTCGCGCAGTGCGGTGCTTGCACGCTGCATGTCGATGACGAGCCGGTGCGTGCCTGCGTCTTCCCGTTATCCGCCGCCGAAGGCAGGTCCGTCACGACCATCGAGGGGCTATCCGAGGATGGCTCGCATCCCGTCCAGCAGGCCTGGGTGGAGCTGGACGTACCGCAGTGCGGCTACTGCCAGTCGGGGCAGATCATGAGCGCAGCTGCACTGCTGGCGCGCAATCCGAGCCCCTCCGACGAGGAGATCGATGAGGCGATGCGCGGCAATCTGTGTCGCTGCGGCACCTACGTGCGCATCCGGGCGGCTATTCACCAGGCCGCCGAGGCCTGACGAGATCCGCTTCCTTCACCCTTATTCGTCCATCACGGTTACCCGAGGCGTAGGTAGAACGATGAAACTACAAGATTTCTCCCTTACCCGTCGATCCTTCCTGGCAGGCGCTGCCGCAGCCGGCGTCGCCCTCGTCGTTCCCCTTCGGCTGCCGTCGGCATGGGCGCAGCAGCAGGAAGCTTCCCACACGTTGCAAGCCTATATCCGCATCGACACGAGCGGTCAGGTGACCTTCCTGCTCCCCACCAGCGAAATGGGGCAGGGGACTCACACGGGGCAGGCCCAGATTCTGGCCGATGAGCTGGGTGCCGACTGGTCGAGCATCGTGGTGGGCATGCCGAACCAGCCGACGCCCGACTACCGGATTCCATTCATCGGCCAGATGCGCTCCGTGGGTTCGTTCGGTATCCGCTTCTGGCACGACCCGTTGCGCCTCGCGGCCGCCCAGGCGCGGGAAATGCTGACCCAGGCGGCGGCCGAGCGCCTCGATGTAGCGCCTGCGGCGCTTCATGCCGAGAATGGCTTCATCGTGCATTCCGACAGCGGCCAGAGGATCCCTTTCGGTGAGCTGGTGGAAGATGCCTCGACGCTGCCTGTGCCGGAGGAGCCGACCCTGCGTCCCGACGACCAGCGAACGCTGAGCGGAAGCAGGGTGCCACGCCTCGATACACCGGAGAAGGTGACGGGAAAGGCCGTCTACGCGGTGGACGTCGAGCGCGAAGGCATGCTGTATGGCGCCGTGCGACTCGCCCCGGTCTATTCCGCCGCCGTCGATTCGTTCGACGAGGGCAGCGTTTCGGAAATGCCGGGCGTGGTGGCGGTGGTTCGTGTGCCGCGCGGCGCGGTGGTCGTGGCCGACTCCTGGTGGCAGGCCAAGCAGGCAGCCGATGCCCTGGAGATCACTTTCACCCGGACGCCGGCGGACACGCTCTCTACGGATGAAATCTACAGGCTGTTTCGCGAGGGCCTGGAGCGAGCCGATGTACCGGTCACGACGCTGCGTGGCGACGCCGAGGCGACGTTGACGACCGAAGGCCAGATCGTCGAGGCCGAGTACTCGGTGCCGCTTCTCACCCACATGAGCATGGAGCCGATCAATTGCACCGCCGAGTCCACCGAGGAACGGACGGAGCTGTGGATCGGTACCCAGGGCCAGGACGTCGTCCGCATGACGCTCGAGAACGCGCTGCAGGTGCAGGCCGACAAGTTCTTCATCAACACCACCTACCTGGGAGGAGGCTTCGGCCGCAAGACCCATGGCGAGATCGCCCTTCAGGCAGCGCTGGCCAGCCGCGCCGTCGGTGGACGGCCGGTCAAGGTGCTGTGGGCGCGTGAGGACGACGTTCGGCAGGGCCAGTACCGCCAGACGATGAGGTGCCGCTTTCGGGCGGTTCTGGACGAAGCCGGCAACATCACCGGCATGCGCATCCGCGTCGCCGGGCCGCAGATGGGCCGCGAATACGGTATCGATCCCGAGCAGCGGGCGCAGGCGACGGGCAACCTCGCTAACTTCGACCCGTTCTCGCTCGGTGGGCTGTCGGACATGCACTACGTCATCCCGAACTTCGTCGTCGACCACGCGGTTGTCGATCTGCCGATTCCGCTCTGCCCCTGGCGTTCGATCGCCCACTCCTTCAACGGCTTCTTCTTCGAGAGCTTCATGGACGAGTGCGCCGCGGCAGCGGGCCGCGATCCGCTGGAGTTTCGCCGCAGCCATAGCGAAGGTGAGGAGAGGATGCTCGCCGTTCTCGACCGGGTGGCCGAGATGTCGCGATGGGACGAGCCGGCGCCGGAGGGAATCGCTCGCGGCCTGGCCGTGGTCGAGAGTTACGGGTCCTACGTCGCCCAGGTGGTCGAGGCTCGCGTCGACGACGATGGCATCAATGTGGAGCGAGTCCATGTGGCGATCGACTGCGGACGTGCGATCAATCCCGACCAGGTGGAGGCGCAGATGCAGGGTGCCGTCATCGATGCGCTCGGCGTGGCGCTGAGGCAGAAGGTCACGATTCGAGACGGCCGCGCCGAACAGTCGAACTTCCATGACTATCCGCTGCTGCGCATCGGGGAGGCGCCGTCGGTGGCGGTGAGCATCGTCGAGATCGGCTCTCCGTTGGGCGGTGTCGGTGAGCCGGGTATTCCCCCGCTTGCGCCTGCGCTGGCCAATGCGCTGTACGCCGCCACGCAGCAACGGATTCGCCATTTGCCGCTGACCGATCACGTCCAGGTCTAGCAGGCGAAGACAGACCGTCGAGGCCCGCCCGCTATGTATCTTCAACCTATGTATCTCCAAACTAGGTATCTGGAACACGCGCAGGACGTCCTTGGACAGTGGCTCGCCTGGCGCCGGGCGGGTGAGGTCGCACTCGTCGTCGTGACGACAACGCAGGGCGGCGGCGTGCGTGCGCCGGGTGCCCTGATGGCCGTGTCTGCAGCGGGCGAGAGTTGCGGTTATCTCTCGGGCGGATGCATCGATGCTGATGTGGTGAATCATGCTCGGCAGGCGCTTCGCTCGGGGCGGATCGCGCGCCTGAGATACGGCAATGGCTCGCCCTTCATCGACATGCCTCTGCCTTGCGGCGGTGCCATCGAGGTTTGCGTCCTTCCCGATGCAGAAGCCGGAGTACTGCGGGTGTGCCGTGATAGGCTCGCCGCGCGCCAGCCGGTGACGCTCACTCTTGCGGAGTCTGGTGCTCTCGGGGAGGGGTATCCATCAGTTCCAGGCGCGTTGTCCTTCCGGTACACGCCGAAGCTTCGCCTGCGCATCGCCGGGCGCGGGGCCGACAGTCTGGCGCTTGCCCGCCTTGCCATGGCAAGCGGTATCCCCACCGAGCTGCAGCTTCGCGAGGGTGCCGAAGCCCAGGAGGCTTGGCGCCTGGGAATCGATAGCGTCACGCATCTGACGCTCCCCTCGACGCTGCCGACTCTGGACGACGACCCCTGGACGGCTTTCCTCCTTGCCTTTCATGACGTCGATTGGGAGGCAGCGCTCCTTGCCCAGGCCCTGAAAGGCTCCGCCTTCTATATCGGCGCGGTTGGCAGCAGGACGACTCATGCCCGGCGCTGCGAGAGGCTTCGTGCGGCCGGCATCACCGAGGGCCAGATCGGGCGCATCCATGGCCCCGTCGGCCTGATCCCATCCATGCGCGAGGCATCGACGCTTGCCGTGTCCATACTCGCGGAGATCGTCGAAGCCTATCAGCGCAAGGTAGTCGCCGGTTCGGTGCTCGACATCGATACGCGTAAAGACCTGGCGCAGCCACAGGCTGAATCGGCCCCATTTGCCGAAACGACTTGAATGGGTAATGGAGATTACGCCTGAACGACGAATGACCCATTGGGGTAATAGTTGCTGATGAACTCCACAAAGGCACGGACCTTGGGGCTCTGCAAGCGTCGAGACGTGTGCAGAACCCATAGTTCGACCTCGTCGCCGGCCATGCCCCAGGACACCAGTTCGCCTTTTTCCAGAAGGTTTCCGATGATGGACTGCGGCAGCATGGCCGCCCCCGCGCCGGCGATAACGGCATCGCGGACCGTCAGGAGCGAGGACAGCCGTAGCACGGGTTGTGGTTCGACAATGAGTTGGCTATCGCGGACGGACCAGACCTCACCGTCGCGATAGGTCGGCATCACGACGGCCGGTACTGGAACAGGCTTCTCTCTGCGCCCCTTCGGCATTGGAACAGTGGGGGAAGCGACGAGGACCAACCGGTCCCGGGCGAAACACCTGCCGACGAGTACGCTGTCCTTGCGGGGATTGATGCGGATGGCAACGTCGAAGTGCTCGTCGATGAGGTTGGCGACACGGTCCTCGGACACGACTTCGATCTGAACTTCGGGATGGACCGCCTGGAACGCGGCGGCAAGCCGTCCCAGCGCCACTTGCGAGAACAGCAACGGTGCCGCGATGCGCAGGCGGCCTCTGGGCGCCACAAGCCCATCGCGTGCCGCCGCTACGGCTTCGGCAACCTCGCGCATCGGCCCTTCGATTCTGGCCAGCAGCAATTGCCCGGCTTCAGTCAGTTCCAGGCTGCGCTCACCTCGTTCGATGAGCCGAACGCCCAGCGCTTCTTCGAGATCGGCGACGCGGCGCGACAGGGTTGCCTTGGACCTGCCGCTGGCGCGACTGGCTCTTCCAAAGCCGCTGTGAACGGCCACCAGTTGGAAATCATTCAGGGCGTTTAGGTCCATGGTGTCTCACATTTGGTACGAACTGTCTCTATTTTAGTGTCTTTGTTTTGAATATGAAACTCTCTATTGTTCATTTCGTAGGCAACCAGTAAACAACCCAACCCAAGGAAATCATCATGACCATTCTCGTTACCGGCGCCACCGGCACTGTCGGCCGCCAAGTTGTCGAACAACTCGTCAAGCGCGGTGCCGATGTCCGCGCGCTCGTTCGCGATACCTCGAAGGCCAACTTCCCGGCCAGCGTCCGTGTCGTCCAGGGTGATCTGCTCGACGTGGACTCGCTGCGCAGCGCCTACGATGGCGTTTCGACGCTCTTCCTGCTCAACGCGGTGGTGGCCGATGAGTACACCCAGGCGCTAATCGCGCTCAACGTCGCCCGGGAGGCCGGTATAAAGCGAATCGTCTACCTGTCGGTAATCCACGGCGACCGCTACGTGAACGTGCCGCACTTTGCAGGCAAGTACGGCGTGGAGCGCATGATCGAGCAGATGGGCCTCAACGCCACGATCTTGCGTCCCGCCTACTTCATGGGCAACGACCTCACCATCAAGGACGTGGTGACCGGATACGGCATCTATCCGATGCCGATCGGCAACAAGGGCCTGGCGATGGTCGACACTCGCGACATTGGCGAGGTTGCGGCCATCGAACTCCTGCGTCGCGAGCAGTCGGCCGTGCCGCTTCCGATCGAGCGGATCAACCTGGTCGGCCCAGACACGCTGACCGGCCCGGATGTCGCCGCAATCTGGACCGACGTACTGGGTCGCAAGATCGCCTATCCAGGCGATGACACTGCCGCGTTCGAGCAGAGCCTGCGGCAGTTCATGCCAAGCTGGATGGCCTTCGACATGCGCCTGATGAGCGAGCGTTTCATCACGGAGGGAATGGTCCCCGAAGCCGGCGACGTCGAACGGCTGACAACGCTCCTGGGTCGCCCGCTTCGTTCCTATCGCGAATTCGCCACCGACGCCGTGGCCTCATCCTGAGGCCGGCGTCACGCCGACTGCACCGGCCGCCTACCTGTGAAGCGCCTGGCGGCCCACTGCGCTCCCTTTTGCACGGCATCGTCCAGGCAGCTGTACACCACCGGGATGACGAGCAGGCTCAGTAGCGTCGAGGTGATCAACCCGCCTGTGGCGATTCAGTCCGGTAATGCGTCTTTCAGAAGCCTTACCGGGGGGTCGGAACGAACGAGAAGTACTGCGTAAGTTCTCAGTAAGTGTGCGGCTGCGACAGTGGACACTCTTTCCACCCAACGTCGACTGAAGGGCCTCTGGTCTTTCGGGAATTCGCGCATGATGTATCGACTCCTGCACCGGTGGCGCTGGCTTGGCGTCTGGACCCTGGCCAACCTGCTGCTTGCCTGGATGATCTCGCTGCGCTATGTCGCCTACATCCAGCCCGAGGGGGCCGAGCAGTGGAGCTACCTGCTGATGGTTTTCCTCGGCCATCTCTCGCTGCTGGTATGGCTGGGAGCTTTGCCGATGTTCCTGCTGGCCACGCTCTTGCGCGGCATCGGGCTATGGCTGGTGACCACCCTATGGGCGAGTGGTCTGCAGCTGCTGCTGCTGCTTGATACCTTCGTCTACGCTCAGTATCGCTTCCACCTGAGCGGCTTCATCCTCGACCTGCTGCTCAACGCCGGGGGAGACGTGTTCAGCTTCTCATGGGTCGCCTGGGCACTGGCCGTCGGTGGCGTGCTGGGCATGTTGGCGGTGCAGGGCGGTCTCGGGCTGCTGTTCAAGCTACGTCCACCTTCACGGCCTGTGGGAGCAATGCTGGTAGTGAGCTTGTTGGCCCTGCTGGGGGTGCACGGTTGGCATGCCTGGGCGGATGCCCACTACGACCGCGATATCACCCGCATGACGCGTCATGTGCCGCTCTTCTATCCGGCCACCGCCAAGCGCTTCTTCGTCAAGCAGGGATGGGTCGACCCCCAGGCGGTGCGCGATCGGGTGGATCTCGAGGCGACGAAGGGCGAGGCGCAGGACCTGGTCTACCCCTCCGCGCCGCTGCGCTGCTCGCCGTCGGTGTCTTCCGACAACCTGCTGCTGGTGGTGCTGGATACCCTGCGTCACGACATGCTCACTCCTGAAGTGATGCCGAATCTTTACCGGTACGCCAATCAACCCGGTTGGTTCAGGGCGCGTGAGCATATCAGTGGTGGCAACTCCACCAAGGCCGGCATCTTCAGCCTCTTCTATGGCCTGCCAGTCACCTACTGGGATGCATTTACTACCAGCCAGACGCCCCCGGTGCTGATGGAGCGATTCGAGGCTGCCGATTACCGCTTTCAGGTTCTCTCTTCGGCGACGCTGGTGAGCCCTGCCTTTGACCGTAACGTTTTTGCCGGCCTCAAGGATGTCTCGCTGGAGCCAGCACAGGGCGAGCCCTGGAAGCGAGACCAGCAGATCACCGATGACTGGCTAGCCTGGATGGACAAAGAAGATGCAAAGTCAGATGAGCGGCCGTTCTTTGGTTTCCTGTTCTATGACGCCGTGCACGGCTACAGCCATCCGCCAGACTTCCCGCGGTTCACGCCCTACTGGGAGCATATCAACCACGTGAGCCTGGGGCCTGACTTTGATCCCGAACCTTACTGGAACCGCTATCGCACGGCGGTGCGCTATGTAGACCAGCAATTGGGACGCGTACTCGATGACCTGGAGCGCCGTGGGCGGCTTGAGGATACGGCGGTAGTGATTACTTCCGACCACGGTGAGTCCTTCAACGAACATGGCAAGAACTACTGGGGACATGGCAGCAACT
The DNA here is from genome assembly GCF_051062895.2 of Billgrantia sp. C5P2. Taxonomy (NCBI): domain Bacteria; kingdom Pseudomonadati; phylum Pseudomonadota; class Gammaproteobacteria; order Oceanospirillales; family Halomonadaceae; genus Billgrantia; species Billgrantia sp. C5P2. The sequence goes on along the minus strand of NZ_CM128542.1, from coordinate 3,932,397 downwards.
ATACGCTGGAACAGGTCCAGGTCCCGCTGGTAATGCATTTGCCGGGACGGTCCGGCGGTGCGCTGGAGCGGCGAACGCACCACGCCGATATCGCACCGACGCTGCTCGAGGAACTGCTCGACTGTGAATCGGCTCCTCAACATTACACCCTGGGGCAAAGCCTGTTGGACGTCGAACCCCATCGCGACTGGATGCTTTCAGGCAGCTACATGGGTTATGGCATCCTGATGCCCGACTATCAGGTGGCCGTGCACCCCACAGGGGCCTTTGAAGTCTATGACTACCGCATGAGCGAACTCGACGATATCGAGCTCCAGGCCCGGGTGTCGAACGAGGTACTCAGGGCACTGTCGAGGTTCTATCGCTAAGACACCAAGGAGGTGCATTGCCGGCTTCAGCGTACGGAGTGGATCAGCCATGACCTCAATGCCTAAACCATCTGCCACGTCTTCGACCCCGAGCCCCGATGCGGCGTTGAAGGCTCGGCGGTTTCAATGAGGCGTGTGGGTCAATCGTCCAAAGCGTCTGGTGGTCCACTGCACGGTGTCGTCCACGTAGCTGTACACCACCGGAATCACGAGCAGGCTCAGCAGAGTTGAGGTGAGCAGCCCGCCGATCACGACGATGGCCATCGGTGCGCGGAAGCTGGGGTCGGCGCCCCAGCCGAGCGCGATCGGCAGCATGCCGGCACCCATGGCGATGGTCGTCATCACGATCGGGCGGGCGCGCTTGCGGCAGGCGTCGATGATCGCGTCCCGGCGCTCCAGGCCATGATCGCGGCGGGCGATGATGATGTAGTCGATCAGCAGGATCGAGTTCTTGGTCGCAATGCCCATCAGCATGATCAGCCCGATCATCGAGGGCATCGACAGTGCCGAGCCCGTGACGAACAGCGCCAGGAAGGCGCCCGGGACCGAGAACACCAGCGCGGCCAGAATGGTCGCCGGCTGCACGAAGTCCCTCAGTAGCAGCACCAGCACCATGTAGATGCACAGCACGCCGGTCAGCATCGCCAGGCCGAAGCCGGACGCGAGCTCGCCCATATCTTCGGCGTCACCGCTCGATGCCCGTGTCACCCCCGGCGGTAGTATCTGAAGGCTGGGCAGCGCGAGTACCGCCTGTTCCACCTCACCCAGCTCTCGGCCATTCAATTCGACCTCGAAGTTGATGTTGCGCATGCGGTCGTATCGCGTGATCTGCGAAGGGCCGCTGCCGATCTCGAGGGTGGCGACGTTCTCAAGCGGTACCGCTCCTCGCGCACCGGGTACCGGGAGCTGCTTGAGCGTCTGAAGATCCTCGCGGGCGGCATCGGCGAGCCTGACGACGATGGGCACCTGGCGCTCGCTCAGGTTGAGCTTGGCGAGATCCTGGTCGTAGTCGCCCAGCGTGGCGACGCGTAGCGTTTCGGCGATCGCCTCCGTGGTGACACCCAGGTCTGCGGCGCTCGCGAAATCGGGCCGCACGACCAGTTCGGGGCTTGCCAGGCCCGCGCTCGAGATGACCGCGCCGATGCCGGGAATCGTACGCAATTCGCGCTCCACCCGCTGCGCATGCTGCGCGAGTACCCGGCTGTCTTCTCCGGCGAGTACCAGCACATAGTTCTCGCTCGAGTCGCCCTCGCCAACGCTCACGCGCACGCCGGGCAGCGCTGAAAGTCCATCGCGGAACTGCGCCTCGATCGCCTGTCTTTTCAAGCCCGGTCGGTCGTCGCGGTGGGTCAGGTTTATCGTCAGCACGGCGGTGCGGACGTCAGCGCCGGAAGTGCTCACCGACTCGGTCGGATCGTCGCCTGAGTTGCCCGCGCCGATCGCCGTGTAGACCATTTTCACGTGCTCGTAGTGCTGGAGAATGCTCCGAGCCCGCTCGGCGAGCGAGAGCGTGTCGTGCAGCTTGCTACCGGGCGGCAGCGTGAGGGTCACCTGGGTTTGAGAGTTGTCATCCGCGGGAATGAAGGCACCGGGAAGCGTCGTAGCGAGCGCCAGTCCGCCGACAAAGAAAGCCGAGGAGCCGACGATCACCAGCAGGCGATGGCGCAGGCACCAGCGCGCGCCCGCCAGGTAGACACTCATCCAGCGCGGCTCGCGCTTGGCATGCGATTTCGGCGCACGCAGCAGGTAGGCCGCCATCATCGGCGTCAGAAGACGTGCGACGACCAGCGAGAAGAACACCGCGGTCGCCGCCGTCCAGCCGAACTGCACGAAGAATTTGCCGACGATGCCGCTCATGAACGCCGTCGGCAGGAACACCGCGATCAACGCGAAGGTGGTCGCGACGACCGCCAGGCCTATCTCGGCGGCGGCTTCCATCGCCGCCTGGTAGGGCTTCTTGCCCATCAGCAGGTGGCGCTCGATGTTCTCGACCTCGACAATGGCATCGTCGACCAGAATGCCGATCACCAGTGACAGCGATAGCAGAGTCACGATGTTGATCGTGAAACCCATCAGGTACATCGCCGCGAAGGTGGAGATCGCCGACAGCGGCAACGCGACCGCCGCCACGAAGGTCGCCCGCCAATCGCGCAGGAAGAGGAACACCACCAGCACCGCCAGCGCTGCCCCCTCGTAGAGCAGCCACATCGAGCCCTGGTAGTTCTCAACGACGGGATCGACGAGGTTGAGCGCCTCGGTGACGGTAATGTCAGGATGCTCTGCCTTCAACGCATCGAGCGCGGCGCGCACCCCTTCGGCGACCTCGATCTCGCCGAAACCCCGCGCACGCGCGATTTCGAAGCCGACCACCGGTTCGCCATTCAGGAGCGCGGCCGAGCGTGGTTCGGCAACCGTGTCGGAGACGGCGGCCACCCGGCCGAGCTTGATGCTTCGGCCGTCGCCCAGGGTGATTTCGAGATCGGCCAGCTGCTCGGCGGTCTGCACGGTGGCGATCGTGCGTACGAAGTGTTCGGTACCGCCAAGGTCGACACGCCCGCCCGACGCCTCCTGCTGCACCTGGCTCAGCTGTTGCGAGATGTCCACCGCCGTCGCATCCAGCGCGAACAGCCGCGCCGGATCGAGATCGACATGCACCTCGCGGGTGACGCCGCCGACTCGCGAGACGGCGCCAACGCCGGGGACCGCGAGCAGGGTCCGGCTGACCTTGTCGTCGACGAACCACGATAGCGCCTCGTCGTCCATGCGCGACGAGGCGACCGTATAGGTCAGGATCGGGCTGCCGGAGAATTCCACCTTCTCGATCACCGGGTCGCGCAGGTCGGCCGGAAGATCGGCGCGTACGCGAGCGACGGCGTCGCGCACGTCGTCGAGAGCCTCCTGCAGTGGCTTCTCGAGGCGAAACTCGACCGTGACGATCGCGTTGCCGTCGGTCAGGGTGCTGGTGATGTGATCGACACCCTGCATCGTCGCGATCGAATCCTCGATCCTGCGCACCACATCGGTTTCGAGCTGCGCGGGCGAGGCGCCGGGTAGCGAAACCGTTACGCTGACTGCGGGTATCTCGACGTCGGGGAATTCCTGGATCTTCATCGTCCTGAAGGCCATCAGGCCCGCGAGCGTGAGCACGATGAACAGCAGCACGACCGGGGTGGGGTTGCGGATCGACCAGGCGGAAACGTTGAGGTTCATGGTGTTTCCTCTGCTCGGTTCATGGCATCCAACGATGATGGATCCTCGACCACACGAACCAGATCGCCATCGCCGAGGAAGGCGCCTCCGGAGGCGACCACTGGTGCCGACGCCCCGATGCCGCCAGCGATCTCGATGTGCTCTCCCACACGCTGGCCAGTCGTCACCTTGGTCTGTACGACCCGGGAGTCCGGGCCGAGACGCATCACGTAGCTGAATCCGTCGCGCAGCAGTACCGCGCTCTGCGGCAGGGTCATGGCCCGGCGTGTGCCGAGCTCGAACTCACCGCGTGCGAACATGCCCGCCCGAGCGATGTTGCTTGCCGGTAGATCGACATAGACCGTGCCATTTCGGGTGGATACGTCCACGAGCGGAGCGATCGTGCGTACACGGCCCTCCAGCTCGCTTCCTCCCGGCAAGGTGACCTTGGCGACCTGATCGGGCTGCAGCTTCTCCAGATCGGAAGCGGCGACTTCGGCCCGCCATTCCAGCCGGCCACCCCGGATCAGTCGGAACAGTTCCTGACCGGTGGGAAGCACTGCACCGACCGTGGCACTGCGGGACGAAATCACGCCATCGTCGGGGGCGTGCACCTGGGTCTGGGCCAGGCGGAGTTGTTGCACGCGCTCGACGGCTTGCGTCGCTTCCAGGCGTGCACGCGCCGTGCGTGCCGACGTGCTGTACTGGAGAATCTGTTGGGTCGCCATCGCGCCTGTTTCTCGTAACTCGTGAGCGCGCTGCGCGTTGTCCTCGGCTTCGGCGAGTGCCGCCTCGGCCTCGGCGACGGCGGCGCGGCTCTGTGCCAGTTCGGCGTTCACCGTATCGGACGCGAACGTGGCGAGTACCTGGCCGCGCTGCACGACGTCGCCCACGTTGACCTCGACGCTGGCCAGGCGCAGGCCGTTTGCCTCGGTGCCGATGCTGGCTTCCTGCCAAGCCATGACGTCCCCGTTCGCGGCTATTGTGAGGGGCAGCATGGTGGGTTGTAGTGTCGTGACGGCCACGCTCAGCGCGGGTTGGGCGACCGCTGGGGTGTCACTGTCCGAGGCGCTGCTGGAGGTTTGCAGGAGCCAGGCGACCGTCACGGTGAAGCCCACCGCAACGACCGTGGCGGCCGCGAGTGAACGTAATTTATTCATTATCGTGATCCTTGTTTTCGTCAGCGGGCCAGCCGCCGCCTAGCGCGCGGTACAATCGGATCCAGGCAGTGATTCGCTCACGCTGCAGTTCGATCACGGCGCTCTGGGCGGCGACCATGCTGCGGCGTGCATCCTCGAGCTCGAACAGGCTGGCGGTGCCGATGCGGTAGCTGGCTTCGGTGGCCTGGTAGGAGCGTTCGAATCCGTCAGCGGCGATGGCCGCGTCCTCGCTGCGTTTCGCCGTGCTGTCCAGCGTGACCAGCGCGTCCTCGACATCACGGATCGCTTCACGCAGGCGGGCGGCATAGACGGTGGTGGCGGCCTCGTAGCGAGCGCGTGCCGCTTCCGCATTGGCGCGTCGCGTCCCGCCATCGAACAGCGGCAGCGTTACCGTGACGGGGCCGATGCTCCACACGCTGCCATTGGTGCTGATGCCCCCACTGGAGATGCGTGTCGTGCCGATGCTGCCGGCCAGCCCGATGCGGGGCCAGCGCTGCGCCCGCGCCTGATCCGAATCGGCGCTCGCCGCCACCACGTCACGCGCTGCCGCGTGAATGTCGGGGCGCTGTGCCAGCACCTCGGCCGGCATCGCCGTGACACTGAGCTCGGCCGGCCGTGGCAGCCGGCCGTTTGTGGTGGCCAGTTCTCGGCGCAGCGCCGCTTCGTCTTGGGCCGCAAGGGCACTCAATGCCTTGACCAGGAGTTCGCATTGCGTCCGCTGCTCGATCAGCGTTACGTTGCCTTGCGCCGCGCTGGCATTCGCCAGGTCCGCCTCTGCCGGGGGGCGGAAGCCCTTGTCCGCAGTCAGGCGGGTGACCTGCGCCGTCTGAACTCGCGATTGGGTATCGATTTCGGCCTGCTGGGCCAAGGCCTCGCAGGCGCGTAGCTCGACATAGGTCGTCGCGATTTCGGCAGCGACCGAAACCCGGGCGTCGTGCCAATCGGCCTGGCTGGACTCGAGCCGGGCTTGCGCGGCGTTGACGCCGGCACGGCCTGCGCCGAACAGGTCCAGTTCCCAGCCGAGCTGCAAGCCTGCCGATGTTTCGGTGCCGACCGGCGTGTCCAGATCCGTTCGTCCCCGGCTCGCGCTGGCGCTGGCATCCAGCGAGGGCAGCAGGGCGGCGCTCTGCGCCACGCGTGCGGCCTGGGCATCGGCGATGCGAGCGGCTGCCTGCGCCACTGTCGGGCTGACCTGCTGACCGGCCTCGATGAGGCGCAGCATCAAAGGGTCGTCGAACTGAGCCCACCAGCGGCTCAGGTCCCCCAGCTGCCCACCGTGAGGCAACGGGGCGTGCCATTGCGCGGCAACGGGCGCTGCGGCGCTGCCGGGTATGGTTTCGGGCTGAGTCGATACACATCCGGCGAGCAGCGCGGTGGTTGCCAAGATGCACCAGGCCGCAAGCGGTGATGGTTTACGGCCGGGAAGCGCCTTCGTATCCGCCACCCGTCGCCGGCGGGGCATGAAGTCAACAGGAATGACATCGGTGGCTGGGAACATGCGGTGTCCTCGTCTCATGGGGCGAGACTTTCCCGCAATGCGTCTTTCAGAAGACTTACTGGTGATTTGGATCGATTGGGTGTTTCGGTAAGTTTTCCGTAAGTAGGTGGCTGCGAAAGTGGGCTTCTTTTAACAACACGCGAGAAACGATCATGTCAGTCATATACCCGCTTATCTCGATCTCCCGACCCCCGCTTGTCTCGATCTCCCAAGCTTCTGTTTCACGTATGGCGGCCGTTTCCGTGCTCGCCGTTGGCCTCTGCACCTCGGCGACGGCCCTGGCCCAAGAGCCGAACGACGCCGAGTCGTCCTCCACGACCTGGGGGCTGGGGCTCGGCGCAATGAGCGAGCAGGAGCCCTACACCGGTATCGATCGTGACAACCAGCTCCTGCCGTTGCTTGAGGTTGAGAACCGGTACATTCATCTCTTTGGCCCGCAGATCGAATTCAAGCTGCCGAGCCTCTATATCAGCGATTCTCAAGCGCTCGACTTCGGTATCGTCGTCCAGTACGACGGCAGCGGCTATGAAGAAGGCGACGCTGATATCCTCGATGGCATGAGTGAGCGCAAGGATGGCTTCTGGGCGGGCGGCAAGGTGGAATGGGACAACGACTTCGTTGAAGTCGGCGCCGAATGGCTTGCCGACGTGTCGGGCAACAGCAAGGGCCAACGCATCAACGTTGGTCTGGAGAGAACCTGGCACTTCGGAGATCATTTCCTGCTTACGCCGCACGTGGGGGCGAGCTGGCAGGACGATAAGACGATCGATTACTATTTCGGCGTTCGTGACGATGAGGTTCGCATCGATCGGCCTGCCTATGCCGGGGAGTCCGCTATCGACGTAGAAGCAGGGGTGCGTGGTGCCTACATGTTCGATAAGCACCACTCGGTGCTCATGGGCGTCGAGGTGACGCGTCTGGCGGATGAGATCAAGGACAGCCCGCTGGTGGATCGCTCGACCACCAATAGTGTGTTTCTCGGCTACGTTTACCGCTTCTGATGAGCCGCATACTTCTGGTCGAGGATCATGACCGGTTGGCCCGGCTGATGTGCAAGGGGCTGGAAACCGCCGGCATCGCCGCCGATGTGGCCGAGCGCATCGATGCCGCATGGGCCGCCGTCCAGCAGATGCCCTACCAGGCATTGATTCTCGACCGGGGGTTGCCGGACGGGGATGGCCTCATCCTGCTGCAGAAGATGCGCCGCGCCGGCCTCGGCGTGCCTTGCCTGGTGTTGACGGCCCGCGATGCGTTGCATGATCGGGTACAGGGGCTCGAAGCCGGTGCCGATGATTACTTGCCCAAGCCGTTCGCGATGGACGAGATGGTAGCGCGTGTTCGCGCGCTGCTGCGCCGCCCCGTGGCGTTCCACTCGCTCGACCCCAGCCATGGCGACCTCACCCTGCGACCCGAAGCCGGCGTGCTGTACAGCGGCAATGAAAGCGTCATCCTCGCCCCGGCGGAGCTGCACATCATGCAGCTGCTCTTGCACAAGCACGATGAGGTAGTGCGCCGCAGCGCGCTGGAAGCGGCGGCCTGGGGGCTGAGCGAGGCGGTCACACCGAACGCCCTGGACGTAGCCCTGCACCGTCTGCGCCGTAAGCTGCTCGCCATCGGTTCGCGCCAGCGAATCGTCAACGTCAGGGGGCTGGGCTATGCGCTGCGTGAAGCCGATGCCGCTGAATAGCTTGCGATTGAAAGTCCTGCTGGCCTATGCGGCTCTCTGCTGGATGGCAAGCACACATTGATGGAGGGTTTATGCTTCCCCGCCTTGGCTTACTGCTTTCCACACTGGTGTTTCTGGCATCCTGCGCCTTGCCGCCGGATACCCCGCATTTTCAACCTTCCGACAGCCTGCCACCCTATGATCAGGACAGTTTCGATCAATATGTGCGCGACACCCGCGCATGGATTGCCGAAAACCGTGCCTTTCTCAGTGACGACCACAACCTGGAAATACAGCTCAACACGCCGTTCGAGCTTCGCCCCGATAAACCGGCCAAGCGAGGCATTCTTTTCGTTCACGGACTGGGCGCAAGTCCTTGGTACTTTTCCGACATAGCCACTGCCATGGCGGATGACGGCTGGCTGGTTCGCTCCATTCTGCTGCCGGGCCACGGCACCCGCCCCGCCGATCTGATGCTGCCCGATAGCGAGGATTGGGAAAAAACCGTTGCCCACCACGCAAACCTGCTGGCAGCCGAGGTCGATGAGCTTTGGCTTGGCGGCTTCTCTACCGGCGGAAACCTGGTCACCTCCCATGCGCTAAGCGACGAGAATGTTGCCGGGCTGTTGCTGTTTTCCCCTGGCTTTTATCCCGATAACGGCTATCTGTTTCTCGCCCCGGTCATTTCCCGTTTGTGGGATTGGGTTGATATCGATGACGAGGACAATATCGCCACTTACCAGTCCCTGCCTACGCGTGGGGCCGCGCTTTATTACCGCTCGGTCAGAGCCGTGCAGAAAGATCTCAAAACCGCGCGTTTTGACAAACCTGTCCTGATCACCATGAGCCAGCATGACAGCGTTCTCGATCCCAGCGCGACGCTCGATGCCTTTCAAACCCGCTTTCCCAACCAACAGTCACGCTTCGTCTGGTACGGCGACGCCCCGCAGGAACTTGACGATCCACGCATCACCGCCCTTGCCAGCAATTTGCCCGACCGTCGCATCAGCACCTTTTCCCACATGAATGTGCTATTTGCGCCCGAGAACACTTATTACGGTGAGAAGGGCAGCCATATCATTCTTGAAAACGGACAGGACGGAATTCCCCTCCCCGAGGATTCCAACACCTTGTGGTTTGGGGCATGGGGACAGATCGCGGCGGAAAAATACCATGCCCGCCTGACCTGGAACCCCTACTTCCTCGATCTCCTCGACAGTATCCGCGAGGTGGCAGGTGATAGTTGACCCTTCTTCTATTCAACGTGAGGAGACTCCTGGCGATAACGCATCAGCCGACCTCATGGGATTCCGTCATGTGCTTGATCGTCAACAACCTCAGGGAGCTGGGCCATGCGCTTCGTAAGGCCGATGCCGCTGAATAGCATTAGTCTGAAGGTTCTGCTGGCTTATGTAGCAGGGATGGTGCTCAGCATCGTGCTGCTCGTGATCGCTGCAGTAGTGGTGGTCCAGAGCAACATGCTGGCCCGGATGGATCTGGCCGACGCCGCGGAGGGGATGGCGAACAATATCGAATTCGACAGCAGTGGCAGACCCGTCGGGTTCGACTCGAGCATGGACGACCGCGCCTGGCTATATGAGGGCCCTCAGCGCGAGACGGCCTATCGGATCCTGGATGAAGCTGGAGACACGGTCGTCTTCTCGAGTGCCGGAGAGGAGTTCTGGCCAGCCACCCATGAGCTCATGCGGTTGACGCGCGGAAACTTCACCTTCGAGCACGAGGGAAACACCTTTTTCGGCGCCACGGAGCCCCTCGTGCACGATGGGCGAAGGTGGTATCTGCAATTCGCCGTCAGTGCGAGGTTCATGGATGTCGTCTATACCGTTGCCTGGCCGCAGGTGGTCGCCGGCGTCACGGTATTCGGCAGTGTCCTGTTCATCGCCTTCGGCTTGTGCGCTTATATCACCCTGCGCTACACCCTCAAGCCGCTGCGAGACGTGTCGGAGTCCGCCGCGGCCATCTCGCCGCGCTCCATTGATGCCCGATTGAGTACGGAAGCGGTGCCCACGGAGATCGCTCCTCTCGTGGACAGCTTCAATCGAGCCCTGGAACGCCTCGAACGAGGCTACCGCGTGCAGCAGGAATTTCTCGGCAACGCGGCACATGAGTTGAAGACACCACTGGCACTGATCCGCGCTCAGATCGAGTTGAAGAAGGGGGGCAGGAGTGAGCGCGACTCGCTATTGAGCGACGTCGAGTACATGACCCGTCAGGTGCAGCAGCTACTGCTCCTGGCGGAAGCCAGCGAGGCGCACAACTACCACTTCACTACCGTCGGGATGCAGGAGGTCGCCCACGATGCCGCTTCCTACCTGCAACGCATGGCGGAAACCGCCGACGTTCACTTGGCGGTGCGTGCCGTTGGCGACGTGCAGTGGAAAGCGGACCGCGCGGCCTGCTTCACCTTGCTGAAGAACCTGCTGGAGAACGCCATCCAGCATGCGCCCGCGCAAAGCTCCGTCAGCGTGGAGATTCAGGGCGATACGGTGACCGTGCGGGACAGAGGCCCTGGCGTCGATGCAGAGCAGCTGCCCCTGCTGTTCGAACGCTTCTGGCGTGCCGCGCATCGGCGTGACCACGGAGCAGGCCTCGGCCTGGCCATTTGCCAGGAGATCGCCCTGGCACACGGCTGGCGCCTCACGGCCGAGCAGGCCGAACCGGGACTCCGGTTCCGGCTGTCAAATGGGAAGGGAGCGTGAGGCCTCCCAGCAGGTTCGCTCAACGCCACCAAGGCAACCCTGCGAGCGTTTCGCATCGGCTAGGACGGGGTATACCGCTCTTCGGCGCCAGCTACCGTCGCCTCGACGCCGTTGAGGATCAGTGTAACTCCGAACTCGAAGCTCGCGTCGAAATCCCACGTCTCCGGCCATGCCAGATGCTCGACGGTCGGGTAGCCGCGGCCGGCGATGCGCTCGGCGCGGATCTGTTCGGAAGGCTCCAGGTCGGGAACCCGCCGGGCCTGGTACGCAGCCTGCGTGAGGGTGAAGCTCACCAGCAGGAAATAGGTTCGCGCGCTGTCGACATCACTCAGGCCAGCTTCACCGAGCGCTCGCAACGTGACCTCCATGGGTGCGAACACCGACGCAGGTGCCGCGCCCTCGAATTCCAGCAGGCGTAGCAGGCCGGGGTGCCGGAGGCAGAGACTGCGAAGCACACCAAAGCAGTGATGAATTTGATTGCGCCAGCTGGCGTGATGGCCGTCGAAGTCAGCGGCGGATATGACGCTTTCTGCCACGGCCGAGAGCAGGGCTCGCTTGCTGCTGAAATGGTTGTAGAGCGCCATCGGCGTTACGCCGACATCCTCGGCCAGGCCGCGCATGGTGATTGCATCGGCACCGGCCTCGTCGATCCGCGCCATGGCGGCGTCGATTACCTTGTCGCGGGTGAGGTTGCGCGACTTCCCCTTGGGCGCGCCCCGCGCCGTCTTTTTTGCTCTACCAGAGGGAGACACAGTGGCTACCCCTAGCGAATCAGGGCCAGCGCCATCGAAAGGAAGCCGAGCATGTGGAGAATCGCCCGCGCGACATGGGAATACTCCCAAAGGTTGCGCATGTGCTGCCAATCGGCATCCGGGGAGGAAAATAAACCGAAGAACATCTGGCTGGCTCCGGTGAGGCTCGTGTCCTTCAGCCATGCTGCATTTACCGGATGAGTGACGATCCAGTAGACCGCATGGCCAAGGAGCAGGAAACCGAGCGCCGCGGCAATCCACCAGAATCGCTCGGCATTCGTGGGCGTCAGGATGAGCAGGACGATAAGCGCAAGCATTCCCCCGAATTCACCGATGAGCCCACCGATCGTGAAGCCTGGGTAGTAGATCGTCTGCACCGCCCGGTAGGTCGGCTCATCGAGCCGTAGCTTTCCGGAAAATTCCAGGGCATGCGCGAGTGAGAGCCCCATTGTCACCGCCACGAGGAGTAGCGTTGCCAAGGATAGCGTGGTGATCATTCCAGAACCCGTCATTGCACGTCTCATATATACAGCGTAGACATACAGTGTATATCTCGCAAGACGATGAGGGGCCCTCATGCGGTAGCGGGTGCCGACACTCAACTCACGGTAAAAACTGTCGGATCAGATCCTCCCGCTCCATCTCCAGTATTTCCTTCAGCATCGAGTTCTCGCTGTCCGGCCATTCCAGCAATAGCGCATCGGCCTCGGGCGATTCGGCCAGATGGGCCGCCAGGATGTGGTTGGCATCCGGTTGGCCGCTCGCTTCGCTGGCCGTGGCGAAGGCGGCTTCCGCCCCCGCGTAGCAGGCCAGGGCATCCTCCGCGGCTCCCGCCAGGCGCTCATGCACCATGCAGCGCAGCAACATTCCCTCCTTGTGCAGTCCCCCTTCGTGAAGTTCATCCAGGTCCTGCTTGGCTTCTTCGTACTGGCCGAGGCTGGTGAGAAGCTGGGCGCGGCCGTAACGAAGCTCGGCGTCGTCGGGGTGCAGTTCCAGCCCATCGTCGTATATCGCCAGAACGTTTTCGAGCTGCTGCGGGTCGCCCAAGGCTTCCATCAGTGCGACGCCAGCGCGCTCCAGATAATGTGCCGGTGGTTCGCCGCTGGCCGGAGAGCAAGCGATGAGCAGGAGGGTGGTAATCGAGGCGCGGCGCGCCTTCGCAGGTTTCATGACTTCTCCCTTAGTCCCCATGCCCATGGTGCGGATAACGATTATCGCCCGCTGCGCGCCGTTGGCTACTGCCAAAGACGAGGTTGAGAAATGGCTTACAGAAATATCGGAGATCTCTTACAAAGTATTGGAAAAGATAATGTGATGTAGCCGCTGTGCTGATTGTGCGGTGGCTGAGTTACCCTGGTGATTGCTTGGGATGAACGATGAGGAAGCAGTATGAACAGGACAGCGGGTGAAGTAATACGCGAATTCTGGCGGCTAATGTCCTCGAATGATTTCTACTCGGTAACGGTGATGCTTGCGCCGGATTTCGTTCTCGAATGGCCACAGTCCAACGAATGCATCCGCGGTGGCGAGCACTTCGCACAGATGAATGCCGAGTATCCTGCGCATGGCCGCTGGCAGTTCACGCTGAACCGTATCCTCGTGGAGGAGGGGGAGGTAGTAACGGAGGTTGCTATCACCGATGGAGTTCAGACGGCAACGGCCATCTCGTTCTTTACCGTGGCGGAGGGAAGAATCACCCGCTTGGTCGAATACTGGCCCGAGCCTTACTCTGCCCCTGAAGGGAGGGCGCACCTGGTTGAGGCGATCCTGCACTGATAAAGAGTTGTACATTGATGCCACAACGCAACAAGGCCCGCCTGGGCGGGCCTTGCTATCGAACCGGAGGAGGTTCGAAAACTCGTGACCGTTAGGTCAGGCGAGTTGGATGTTCGAAGCCTGAAGGCCTTTCTTGCCCTGGGTCACGTCGAAGGAGACGTTTTGACCTTCCTGCAGGGATTTGAAACCTTCAGCTTGAATTTCGGAGAAGTGGGCAAAGACATCGTCACCGCCATCGGCGGGAGTGATGAAGCCGAAACCTTTGGAATCATTGAACCACTTGACTGTTCCAGTCGTCATAATAAATCCTTTCGCGCATTTAGCGCCTTGCGATATTTCTGGTTTTACCCAGATGTGCCGCGGGTAAAACAAGGTTCAATCACAGGCTGCCGAAAGAATTCGAATGCTACTGAAACCGTACTGCTTGCTACCAGCTGAACCCACGGTGTCATGCTTGGGCACCGTGGGTCAAAGGCTTTATTTTTTTATTTTTTTCATTGGTTCGAACTACCTGGTTTTGCTGAAATTATTTTGCCCATGCCAGATCCATTGCCCAACAAGGCTCGCCTAGGCGGGCCTCGATGTCGAGCCGGCTAGGTTCGAGAACTCGTGACCGATAAGGTCAGTCGAGTTTGATATTCGAAGCATGGAGGCCTTCGTCGGCGAACAGCATGGCCTGTTCTGGAGAGAGTTCGTAGGTGTCGCTGGCGGCGTGGTAAGCCACATAGCCGGCGGCCTAGGCGTTCAACCACTCGGAGACGTAGCGCTCGGCGCAGCCGATACGGCTGGCGAGTTCCTTGGCGTCAAATGCCCCGGCCCCGTTTCATATCGAGATCGTGGGGGAGGCAGTGGGAGCGCTGAAGCTGGCCAGCGGCGTGCCGATCGATGTCCAGCGCGCTTCGCCGCTGCCACCGGCCTGACGCCGATTGCCTATCGCCGGCGCTTCAGTATTCCCGATTTCGCTCGCCAGCCCCAGAACGCAACAAGGCCCGCCTAAGCGGGCCCTGATTTCGAACCGGGGAGGTTCGAGAACTCGTGACTGTTAGGTCAGGCGAGTTTGATGTTCGAAGCCTGAAGGCCTTTCTTGCCCTGGGTCACGTCGAAAGAGACGGTTTGACCTTCCTGCAGAGACTTGAAGCCTTCCGACTGAATCTCGGAGAAGTGGGCAAAGAGATCATCGCCACCATCGGCAGGAGTAATGAAGCCGAAACCTTTGGAGTCGTTGAACCACTTTACGGTACCAGTTGCCATGTTCTGAATCCTTTCGCGCAATCGCGCCTTGCAATGTTCCTGGTGTTACCCAGATGTGTAGCGGGTAGGACAGGGATAAATTACAGGCTGCCGAAAGAATCGAACGCTACTGAAACTATGCCACTTGCTTACCAGCTGAACCCACGGTGCCATGGTTTGGCACCGTGGGTCAAAGGCTTTCTTTTTTATTTTCAGGGGCGGCGCACGGCCCTCACCTTGCCGCTGTCTCCGCCGCCGCAGAAGAATCGGCCGTTGCCATCGGCTTCGAGCCCCGACACCCCCGCACCCGGCGGCATCTCGAGGCACTCCAGCACTTCGCCCGTGTCGGGATCGATTCGCCGCAGGTCGCTCGCCTCGTCTTCCCAGGTGCCGTGCCACAACTCGCCATCCACCCAGGTAACCCCTGTGACGAAGCGGTTGGTCTCGATGGTGCGCAGGACCTCCCCGGTGTCCGGGTCGACCTGGCGGATCTTCCTCTCCCGATACTGACCCACCCACAGCGCGCCTTCGGCCCAGGCGAGCCCGGAATGGCCGCCGCCGGGAGGTGCCGGGATCGTGGCCAGCACACGACCGCTGTCGGGGTCGATTCGCTGGATCCGCTCATCGGCGATCTGGAACAGGTGTCGGCCATCGAAGGCCGTGCCTGCCTGTGCGGCGATATCCAGCTTGCGTGGGATTTCCCCGCTCGCCGGGTCGAGGGCGTTCAGCGTATCGCCGGTGGCGAACCAGACGTGCCGGCCGTCGAACGTGACGCCGTGTACGTTTTCGACGCCGGGGAACGGGCCATATTCACGAAGAATTTCAGCGGTGGAACGGTTCATTGCGTAGTCCTCATTACTCGGTAGGTGTTGTCAGCCTAAGTGCCCGGCAAGAAAGCAGGGAGTAACAAGGTTGTCGTGAATCCCGGCAGCGGCGGGGTCAGCCAGCGGCGTGCCCTTCCCTGGCCGTATGCCTGCACCTTGCCTTCTTCCGCCAGCGAATCGAGCGCGCGCTGGACGGTGCGCTGGCTGGTATCGAGGGCCAGTGCCAGGGCCGAGCTCGACCATGGCTCGCCTTCCGCCAGCAGCGCGAGCACCGCGGCGTGCTTCTCTTCGAGCGGTCGCGCCAGAACCGCGACTTCGGGAGCGTGGCGTGGAGTCAGCGCGTAGCCTCGCCGTGTTGCACGCACTTCGGCGAGGGAGACAAGCGCCGAGCGGAGCCGACCGATTTCGACGCGCAGCCGCGCGCGATGCGATTCATCGGCATATGCCGTGCGGAATGCCTGGGCGATGAGCGTCTCCCTCGGCACGTCACCCGGCCACGCTTCGCCCAACAGACGAGCGAGGGCGAACAGCACCGGGCGTCCGGTCAGCGAAACCTCCGCGCCTGCCTCACGCACGCTGTGGCGGCAGGCGTCCACGACGAGGGACTTGGACGCCAGCAGGGCTTCGACCTCCTCGAGCAGCAGCAGCCGTTCTTCGCCATGCGCCACCAGGCGGGCCGCGGGGGTATCCAACACCCGGCGAGCGCTCTCGACTTCCGCCGTCAGCGAAGGAATGTCGGCCTGCCGTGCGGCGTGCTCGGCCCGGGCGAGTGCCGTGCGGGCCGCCTGGGTGTGCAGGCGGCGCGTCGCGATACCCATCACTACGAGTTCGTGGGTAATTCTCAAAGCGGGCGGGAAGGGGGCCGGGTCGAGTTCGCCAATGGTGCGCTCCGCCTCGTCGAAGCGCCCCATGAGCAACAGGCGGCGGGCCTCGAGATGGCGTGCATGCGCGGCGTTGACCCGGTCGCCGTGCGCTTCGAGCGTCGCCCGTGCCGTGCCGAGGGCTCTGGCGGAGCCGCTCAGGTCTCGCGCGGCGAGGGCGATCTCGGCTTCGGCGACGATGCACCTCGCGCGGGCCATGACGTCCTTCGTGCCGAAGGCGCGCGCCGCCCGGCGCAGGAGCCGCTTGGCGCTGGCGAAGTCGCCGAGCTGCGCCATCGAGATCCCGCGGAGCGCGAGCGCAGGCGCGTCGTCACGCAGGGCGACCAGGTTCAGGGCGCCGAGGGGGTCACCCACCGTAAGCGCACGGGCTGCGGCCGTGATCAGTGAGTCCATCGGAATCCCGCCACACTTGTTACTCCCACCGTCCGGTTATCTGGCACTAAAGGTATCTCATGACCGCGAAGGAGCGCGGCTTTCAATGTCTCGATCACCGAGCAGCAGCGCGAGGAGAACATCGAGTACAACTACCGGCGCGAGCCGGCGAGTCAGTTACGCGATAACGAGCAGTCTGTCACCGAGATACCCTCGCGATCGATACCCGAAGGGGACACTGACGGCCTGTGGGGCATGTATCAGTGGCTCGATCGTGCCCCCGGGGGGCGCAACGAGACGGGTATATGGTGGCGCCGCCATGACGAGTACGACAAGCGCTGAGGTCGTGGGGAGGACGACCCCCACGAAGGCGGACGGCAGCTCCGAGTGCATTGCGTAACATGGTGGAGAAAGCGCTGGAGCTGTCGTAACAGGTGATCACGGTGGGCGTGCGCTCGTCGAGTTCGAGTTCCTGCCGTGTGAAATAACGTGGCTGGAAAGCATCTCTTCAATTAACAGGCTTGATCATTTCAGCAAAAATTGTGATGTTATTACATATCATGTTATAGGCAAGGCAGGCCGTGACCATCCGAAGCCACGGCCTTAACCTCACTTCCTTCCAAGGATCGACGGTGAACTCAACCACACCTTCCTTACGGCCTGGTGCCGTTGCCGCGCGCTTCGGCCCCGTGTGCCTGCGTGCCTCGTTCGTGCTTCTGATCGGCCTGCCGGTGGCAGGCGCTGGTGCCCAGGAGCTGACGAGCGGCTCCGAATACGAGCTGGAGGCGATCACGGTGATGGGCACGCGTGAGCGCGCCTACCGCGACGTGGTGGCGCCCACGGCCAACAAGAGCGACACCCTGGTCAAGGAAACGCCTTTCTCCATCCAGACGGTGACCCGCGAGCTGATCGAGGATCGAGGCGTCACTACCTTCGGCGAGGCCGTGCGCACCGTGCCCGGTGTCACGCCGCAGGTCGGCTGGGGTGGCAGCAACGACCGCTTCCGTTTGCGCGGCTTCGCCACCACGGCGAACCTCAAGAACGGCTTTCGCCGAAGCGTGTTCGCGCCGGTGGACGAGTTGGTGAACATCGAGCAGATCGAGGTGCTCAAGGGGCCGGCCTCGGCGCTGTACGGCCGCTTCGAGCCCGGCGGGGTGGTCAATCTGGTGACGAAGAAGCCGCTGGACGAAGCGCAAACGCGTTTCGACCTGACCGGCGGGCGCTACGATTTCTACCGCGGCACCTTCGATACCACGGGGCCACTTAGCGATACCGTCAGCTATCGGGTCGCCGGGGCGTGGCAGGATAGCGGCAGCTTCCGTGACTTCATGGAGGCCGAAAGCCAGTTCATCTCGCCGGTGGTGAGGTGGCAGCCTTCGCCGCAGACCACGCTCACCGCCGAGCTGGAACTCGGGCGGCGCGATTCGTCATTCGACCGCGGCTTCGGCAACAGCCCACTGTTCCTCGAGGTGCCGATTCACAACAACTATGCCGAGCCGGACGCACGCCTGGAGAACGAAAGCGCGCTGGCGTCCGTGGTGCTGGACCATGCCTTCGACAGTGGCTGGGAGCTGCGCAGCGGGATGCAGGCGTCGTGGGCGCGCACCGATGCGCTGTGGTACCCCTACGGCTTCGAGCCGATCAGCGGGGCCGACACGAACGACCCCCAGGTCAACCGCCGCCGCCAGCGCAGCATTGACGAGCAGACCGACGCCTCGGTGATGGCGGAGGTGTCGCGGCGCTTCGATACGGGGGCGGTGGGGCACCGCGTGCTGCTGGGCGCCGACTACCACTACGACGAGTGGGACTTCGAGGCCCAGGCCTTCCTCGGCCCCGGAGGCTTCCCGGTCAACCTGCCGATCAGCCTGTACGATCCGGTGCATGGGAGGGCCCCCAGCGGCCCGCTTGAGCCCTACGACGCTTCGCATTACGACAGTCACAATGTCGGGCTGTACCTGCAGGACGAGCTGCAGCTCGGCAGCCAGTGGCGGCTGTTGCTGGGGGGCCGCTACGACCGTTCGCGCAGCGGCGCCAGGGCCGAGTACCTGCCGGTGGAGGGGCGCCTGACGCGTACCGACGAGGCGTTCTCGCCCCGCGTCGGCCTAACCTGGACGCCCAGCGAGGAGGTCTCGCTGTATGCCAGCTGGGCGCAATCCTTCCTCACCGAGCCCTCCAACGGCATGCTGCGCGAGGGCAACCTGCCGTCGCCCTCGCGAGGGCGGCAAGCCGAGGTGGGCACCAAGCTGAGCCTGCTCGATGGCCGCTTGGAGCCGACGCTGGCGCTGTTCGACATTCGCCGTCGTAACGGCGTGGTATCGGACCCGGACGACTTCAACTATGTAATCCAGGTCGGCGAGCAGCGCAGCCGTGGCTGGGAGGTAGATGTACCCTATGCCGTCACGTCGCAGTGGCGTTTGCTGGCCAGCTATACGCAGCTCAAGACCGAGATCACCGAGGACAGCGATCCCGCGTTGGTCGGCAACCTGGTGGCCAATGCGCCGCGCCGCTCCGCCAGCTTCTGGTCCACCTACGATTTCGCCGGCCGTGCCTCGGGGCTCAGCGTGGGCCTCGGCGCCATCTACGTGGGTGAGCGCGAGGCCAACACCGCCAACAGCTTCGAGCTGCCTTCCTATACGCGTTGGGATGCCAATGCGATCTACCGCTTCGGGGAAGGGCAGCGCTACCGGGTGCAGATGATGGTGCAGAACCTGGGGGACAAGCGTTACTACGATTCCGGCGGCCCGTTCGTGCCCACCTTTGCCGGCGCGCCGCGCAGTGTGTTTGCTACCTTCGGCATGACGTTCTGAGTGTGGGCTGGGAGGGCGGGCCGGCGATCGCCGGCTCGCTCCGCGCGGTCCTCAGTGGCCGTGGTCGTGCGTGGCGCCGGTGCCGCCTACGGCCACGATGCTGAAGGGCACACCTTCGACTTCCATCTCGCCGATTTTCTCGAAGCTCGTGGCTTCCACCTGGTGTAGCTTGCCCTCGAGCGGGTCGGTCACGAAGACGTGCTCGCCGGCAACCACCACACGTGGGCGAGGATCCCGCCAGTGGCCGTCCATGGAATACGGGTCGGTAAGCCGCAGCGATTGGCGGATCTCGCCGGCGAGTACGTCGAGCTGATGAAGCTGGCCATCCTCGGTGAACACGTAGGCATAGCGGGCCCGGATCGGGTCGACGGCGAAGTGCACGCGGCGAGTGGGCAGCTCGACCAGGCGGAAGGCTTCCTCTTCGCTCGGATCGATCAGCACCACGGCGCTCCGGTCGGGGCTATCGTAATAGTTGCCCAGGAAGTATTGCAGCCCGCGGCCGCCGACCAGGGTGGTCGTCTTGCCACCGCGGAGAGCGTCGGGATAGGGCAGGTGCTCGATGGCCGGCGCGCCATCCCCGGAGCGGACGATCAGCAGGCCCGTTGCACAGGCAAAAGCCATCAGATTGCCCGTTGCCGCCTCACCATGCAGGTCGGGGCACTCGGCCAGCTCGCCCACCCGGGTGCCGTCGCGATCCTGCACCCGAATGCCGATGGGCAGGTTGGTAGGGTCCTCGGGGTGTGGCTCGGAAACCAGGTCGTAGTCGCCATAGGGGATGATGACGCCGTGGTGGGGGGCGCCCGAGTCCACTTCGCGAAGCTCGACGCTTCCGGACAGCACATCGCGCTCGCGGAAGATCCGGGCAACGCCTTCGTTGTCGAAGAACGCGGCCCAGTGGCCCTGGTGCTCGACGAAGTGCACCGGATAGCCACCCTCGATCTCGGTTCCGGTCAGTTGGGGCTCCCCTATCTCGATGTCGGCGTGGTCGCCATGGCCGTGAAATGCGATGCCCGTAGCCAGGGCCGTCACGACATCGGATGAGCCCTGCACCGCATAGACCGTCTCACCGCTGTGGCTGCGATAGAGCGTCGCCGCGCCATGAATATCGAACGATGCCAACCGTTCGCCCTCCACGGCGTCGATGACATGCACGACCGGCTCGCTGTGGTCGGAGAGAAACAGCCGCCAGGCCGTGGCTTCCTTGGCATGGGCGCTGCTGGCTGCCAGCCCGGCGGCCAGCAGGGAGAGGGTAAACCGAGAGAATGCTCTTTTCATTCCTGAACTCCGTGGTTTCCTGATCGAAGGGCGACGTGACATTTATTGCCAAAATCGTTACGTTATAACATTCTATTTGGGTGAACAATGTGATTCCCTTCATTGGCCTGGTTAGGCCTCGGAAGGTGTGTCCGGCGACGGGGCGAAGCCTCTCCCGGTTGGCATGTCCATGATCCGTGACGGTGCGTATGAGCCCTGATGCAAGAAACCTGATTCCTGTGACCGTATTGACCGGCTTTCTCGGTAGCGGCAAGACCACGCTGCTCAATCGACTGGTGCGCCAGCCCGCCATGAAAGAGGCGCTGGTGGTGATCAACGAGTTCGGCGATATAGGTTTGGACCACCGGCTGGTCGTTGAGGGCGACGAACAAACGGTGGTGGAAATGAGCAGCGGTTGCCTGTGCTGCACCATTCGCGGTGACTTGAGCCACACCGTGCAGCAGACCTTCGATGCGATCGAGCGGGCGGGTGGCGAGCCCTTCTCCCGGGTGATCATCGAGACCACGGGGCTTGCCGACCCGGCCCCCATCCTGCAAACCCTGATAACCGATTACTGGTTGGCTCACCGACTTCGCCTGGATGGCGTGATCTGCCTGGTGGATGCCGCCAGCGGTATTTCGACCCTGAACGCTCATCGCGAATCGCAGCGCCAGGTCGCCGTCGCCGATCGGTTGTTGATCACCAAGACGGATCTGGTTGACGAAGCGCGGCTGTCGCGGCTGGCCGAACACCTGAGCAGGATCAACCCGGCTGCCGAGCAGTTGCAGGTGCGACACGGTGAGGTTTTGGCCGAGCAGTTGACCGGCGCCAGCCTGCCTGTTCGGCAGCGCCATGCTGAGCAATGGCTGAGCGCGGCCTCCTATGCACAGGTGTCGCCCGCGGTGGGTATGGTGGCTCCCGCTGCCGGTTCATTGGTCTCGATGCTGGCACCTCAATCAGACCCTGATCTCACCCGGCATGGTGAACAAATCCGCTCGTTCTGCTTCACCGTCGTGCAGCCCATCGCTGCGGAAGTGCTCGAGGATTGGCTGGACCTGCTGATGTCGCTGCTTGGCGAAAAGATCCTGCGGGTTAAGGCCATCGTGAAGATTGCCGGTCGGGAAGAACCGCTGGCCCTGCACGGCGTGCAGCACATCTTTCACCCACCGGAGCCATTGCCGGCCGAGGCCTGCAGCGACGGTATCTCGCGTTTCGTGTTCATCACCAACGGGGTGGCGCCCGCAGCGGTCACGCAGCTGTTCGACTATTTTCAGCCGGAGCGGGTGATCTGACCGGGGTGGCAGCGGGTCCAGTGGCAGGCCGGGCCTTCATCAGCATGGCAGCTTAGCCATGTCGTACTACTAAACCTCATGCACAGCTAAAGAGTCCCTTTCGATGAACAGGTTACCGCTGGAAGACATTGCCCTGGCGCCAGCCTCGCGCCTCGGCACCTTGAGCTGGGTCGGCATGGAGCAGATCGCCCTGCCGCTGCAGGTAGCCGGTCAGGGAGTGACCGGCTACGCTTCGGCGGGCGTCAGCCTGGACGACCCCACCGCGCGTGGCATCCACATGTCGCGCCTCTACCTGGCACTGGTCGAACTCGAGGAGCGGGAGATCTCGCTGGTGCGAGTGGCGTCGGTGCTGGAGACTTTTCTCGACAGCCATGCGGGGCTTTCCAGCACGGCCTTCCTCGACCTGAGCGGCGAGGCGATGCTCAAGCGCCCGGCCCTGATCAGCCCGCTATCAGGCTGGAAGCGCTACCCCTTCACCTTGCGCTGCCGCCGCGACGAACAAGGCTTCGAGGCGACCCTCGAGTTCACGGTGGGCTACTCCTCCACCTGCCCCTGTTCGGCTGCACTCTCGCGCCAGTTGATCCAGCAGGCCTTCGACGAGGACTTCACCGACATGCCGGTTAGCCGTGAGGCGGTGCGGGCCTGGCTGGGCAGCGAGCAGGGCATCCTGGCCACGCCCCATAGCCAGCGCAGCCAGGCTCACCTCTCGGTGCGGCTGGCTGACGGGCAGGACGAGCTGCCGCTGTTGCGCTTGGTGGGACGCGCTGAGCGAGCACTGGGCACTGCGCTGCAAACGGCGGTGAAGCGGATCGATGAGCAGGCCTTCGCCCTGGCCAACGGCCAGAACCTGATGTTCTGCGAGGACGCCGCGCGCCGCTTACACCATGCCCTGCGCGACCAGACCGGCATCGAGGGCTTCACCCTGCGTGTGGTGCATGGCGAAAGCCTGCATGCCCACGACGCCGTGGCACGCAGCGAGTGGAACTGGGGCTAAGGTAGGCTGTTCGCCTAAGATGGGGTATGCCGCAGTAAAAGGATTGCCGATGACCGCTCAACAACGCTTGACCCTGACGCATGCTGATGCCCGCCGCCTGCTGGTGCGCTATCACTTTCAACAAGCGCCTCTGGGGAGCGTCATCCGTCGGCTAGGGACCATTCAGTTCGATCCCCTGGCGCCGGTCGGTACCAACCCGGACCTGGTGTTGCACTCCCGGGTGCCCGAATACCGGCGGGGTGACTGGCTGCATGCGGCTTATCGTCAGCGATTGCTGGTCGATGGATGGGACAAGCAGGCCAGCCTGATCCAGCCCGGAGAGTGGTGGGCCCAGGCGCCGTTCCATCGCTGGTTCGAACGGCGCTGGCGGCAGCATGGCGTGGATGTCGATTCCCCGGAGGCCCTCGCCCTGGTCGAACAGGTCGAGCGCCATGGCCCCGCCACCAGCCTCGAGCTCGGCGATCAACGGGCCGACCCCGCATTGCGCGGCAGTTGGTACGGCCCCAAACGCTCGCGACACCTGCTCAAGGCGCTATGGGACGCCGGACGCTTGATGACGCACCACCGGGTCAGCGGTCGCCATGCCTATGACTTGCCAGAACGTGTGCTGCCCCAGGGGGCGAGCGGGCCGGACGCCACGCAAGATGATGCCTTGCAACGGCTGGTGGTCCGTCGCGTGCAGGCCGCTGGATTGCTGCGTCCCACTGCCGATGCCGCCGTGTGGTTGCTGCCCTGTTCGCGTGCGGAGCGCAACCGCATCGCCGCACGGGCCATAGCCAGGGGAGAGTTGGTCGCACTCGACGTGGAGGGCTCGGGCTATTGGACCACGCCCGAGGCGCTCTCGGCCTTGGAGGAGGCCCCCGACTCGGCCGGTTCCGCGAACCGGGAAATGCGTTTTCTCGCTCCGCTGGATCCGCTGATGTGGGACCGCGGCGGTGTCGCCCGCGTTTTCGGTTTCGATTACGTCTGGGAGGTCTACAAGCCTCAGGCCCAGCGGCGCTGGGGGTACTATGTGTTGCCGGTGCTGTGGGGCGAGCGTTTCGTTGCCCGTTTCGACGCCAGGTGCGAGCAGGGCACCGTGACCCTCCTCGCCTGGCACTGGGAGCCCGACATCCCTCCGACCAGACTTCCCGAGGGCCTGCCCGAGGCCCTTCAGCAAACCGCCCGTGAGTTTCTTGCCTACCTCGGCGCTACTCGTCTCGTCCTGCCCAGGGGCCTCGGTCGCGAAGCTCGGCGCGCCTGGCAGCGGGCGCTCAAATGACTCTGCTTTAAGCCTGATAACGCCTCCGCGACTCGGCAAGCGTCAGCCTGGACGACCCCACCGCGCATGGCAGCCTGTCTTCGATCCTTTCTTGCTCAGGCCACCAGGTCGATGGCCACTTGCCGTAGATACTGCATCAGTTCCCGCATGGTCTGCTCCGCCAAGTCCTCCTCCGCACGCTCGATCGCCTCCATTACCTTGACATGGTAGCCAGCCGAGATGTCGGGGCCTTGTGACGAGCCGAAGCGGAACCAGAAGCGACGCGAATGAGTCTGCAGCGGCGCCAGCACCTTGGAGAGGTAGCGGTTATCGCATGCCTGGTCCAGCGTTTCATCGAACTCCTTATCCGCCTGCAGGAAGCCCTCGATATCCTGCTGTCGCGCACTTTCCTGCATGGCCTGGGCGCATTCGGCCAGCCGAGCCCTGTGGGTGGCGTCTCCATACCGGGCCGCTGACCGCGCCAGCAGCGGCTCCAGCACCAGGCGAGGCTCCATCACCCGTAGATAATCCTCGGGCCGAATGTCAGCCACCATCACACCCGCGCGAGGCTTGATCTCGATCAGCCCCTCCCAGGAGAGTTTCTGCAGTGCCTCACGCACGGGGGTGCGCCCCAGCCCGACGATGTCGATCAGCTTCTTCTCCGTCACGACACTGCCCGGGCGCAGCTTGAGCGTCACGATCATGCTCTCGAGAATTCGGTAGGCGGCGTGGGCCTGAGAGGTAGTGTTTTCCAGCACGTCTGTCTCGCTTGATCGAATCGAACCGCGATTGATATATCAACCCTTGACAACTTGCAACCCTCGTTGATATATCTTTGGTATATCAAAAATCCAGAGGGCACAATCATGTGGCAAGGAGTTTTCCCCGCGGTCACCACCAAATTCAGGGCGGACGGGTCTCTCGACCGGGCCGAAAACGAGCGCTGCTTTGCCTACCAGATCGATGCGGGCGTGGACGGGATCATCGTCTGCGGCTCGCTGGGCGAGGCCATGACCCTGGAGCCAGAAGAGAAACTTGAACTACTGGGTATCGCGAAAGCCGTTGCCGGCAGTCGCCCCGTCCTGATGACCGTTTGCGAAAGCTCCACGCACCGGGCTGAACAGGCGGCACAAGCGGCTGCCATCGCCGGAGCCGACGGTTTCATGGTGCTGCCGGGTGTGCCGTACAAATCCGCTCCCCATGAAACCGTGGCCCACCTGAAGTCCGTGACCCGCGCCGGCGGCCTGCCGGTGATGGTCTACAACAACCCCGTTGCCTATGGCGTGGATGTGAGCCTCGACATGTTCGAGGAACTCGCCGCGGAAGAGCTGATCGTCGCCATGAAGGAATCCACCGACGACATCCGGCGTGTTACGGAAGTGCTCAGCCGTTTCGGCGAACGCTTCGATGTCTTTACCGGGGTGGACAATCTGTCCATGGAAAGTCTGGTGATGGGCGCGCACGGCTGGGTCGCCGGCTTAGTCGTCGCCTTCCCCCATGAAACCGTGGCCATCCATCGACTCATCAAGGCTGGCCGTATCGGCGAAGCGCGCGAGATCTACCGGTGGTTTCGTCCGCTGCTCGATCTCGATGTCTCGACCAATCTCGTGCAGAACATCAAGCTGGCCGAAGTCCTTGCCAACAATTCCAACGACCGCGTGCGCGGCCCTCGTCTGCCCCTGCAGGGAGCCGAGCGTGAGCGGGTCACGAAGATTATCGAAACGCAACTTGCCTGCCGGCCCGATCTTTCCCGCTTCTCGCTGGACAGCGGGACGACCTGAAGCGCTTGACACTTGCCGACAAGGCGGGGCTGCCAGCCGCACCAGCCCCGTCTGACAACCGAAGCGGTCTCCAACAACAAGGAACCATCCCATGCTCAAGAGAACCCTGATCGCTGCCGCTGCCTGTTCGGTGGTTGCCAGCCTGCAAGCCAACGCTCAGGAGGTGACGTGGCGCGTCCCTACCTCGGTGCCCGAAGGCAGCTTCTTCTACGAGAATTTCCTCGTGCGCTTCGCCGACAACGTGGACAAGCTCACCGATGGCCGCGTGGAAATCCAGCCGTTTGGTGCCGGCGTGATCGTGCCTGCGCTCGAGGTCTACGAAGCGGTGCAGGATGGTGTCGTGGAAGCCGGCCATTCGACCCCCACTTACCTGACCAATCAGGATGCCACCAACGCCATTTTTGCCAGTTTCCCAGGCGGTATGTCGGCGGAAGCCACCTTGACCTGGCTTTATGAGGGCGGCGGTGCCGAAAGGCTGTACGAATTTCGCGCCGAGGACATGGGACTGAAATCCATGATCGTGGGGGTAGGGACCACGGAAGTGTTGGCTCATTCGAATGTGGAGCTGCGCACCGTGGAGGATTTTGAAAACCTTAAATACCGGACGGCCGGCGCCTGGGCGGCGGTGCTGGAGAACGATCTGAATGGTGTGCCCACCGTGGTGCCGCCGGGCGAGATCTATACGCTTCTTCAGCGCCGGGGCGTCGATGCGGTCGAATGGGCCACTCCCGGCTCCAACATGACCGAGGGGTTTCACGAAGTAGCGCCCTATCTGGTTCTGCCGGGCGTGCACCAGCCAACGTTCGTCTGGGAGGTCGTACTGCAGCAGGAAACCTGGAACGAACTGCCGGAGGAGTTGCAGGAAAAGATCGAGATGGCCGCCAAGCTTACGACTTATGAGGGCTTCACTTATTTCTTGGACGCCGACATGCAAGCCATGGAGGACTACGCAAACACCAACGTCGAGATCATAGAGCTCGAGCCTGACACCATCCAGACCCTGCGCGAGGCAGGCCGCAACTGGGCACGCGCCCAAGCCGAGTCACAAGCCGCAAACGGCAAGCCGCTGATGGGGGAGGTGCTGGAAGACTATCTCAACTATCAGCAGCGTTGGACGGAAGGTTCGAAATACCTGGTTCGCGACGGCAAGTAGCCAGAACGCCTGGGCCGGTGCCTGTCAGGATCGGCCCGTGTTATTCCGGGGGAAAGGGAAAATGCGCAAGACATTGGATGCCATCGACAGGGTTGCCGACTTTTCCGGCTTTCTCGCCATGCTCATGCTGGCCGCTCTAGTCGGCTCCATGATGTTCGAAGTCATCGCCCGCTATGTGTTTGGTACGCCGACCATCTGGGCCTTCGATATCTCCTATATGCTCAACGGTACCATCTTCCTCATGGGCGCAGCCTATGCGCTCAAGGAGGATGCTCATGTGCGCATCGACTTCCTGTCGACACGCCTGCCCCTGCGGTTCCAGCAGCTTCTCAACGCCGTTATCTATGCCCTGGTTCTGGCTCCCATCTTCGGTGCACTTACCTGGTTTGCCTTGCGCAAGGCTCTGCGCGCCTTCGAGCGTGGCCAAGTGGAGATGGTCAGCCCTTGGGCGCCGCTGATGTGGCCCTTTTACACCGTTCTGGCACTAGGTCTCCTGTTCATGACACTGCAGCTCCTGGCGGAAGCCGCACGCTTTGCACTGGCAGATAAAGCCCCCGGCGCTACCGGTCATGAACTCGCCGATACGGAGGCCCTGTAACGTGCCTATCACCCCCGTTCTCATGTTTCCGGCTTTGTTCGTCCTGGTCTTTGCCGGTATTCCCGTTTCGCTGTGCCTCATTATCGTGGCTGCCGGCTTTGGTTTCTTCGCGTTCGGCGATGTCCTGTTCTTGCAACTTTACGGGGCTGTCCTGACTACTGCGTCCAACTTCACCCTGGCGGCAATTCCCCTGTTCGTGCTGATGGGGGCAGTGCTGGAGCGTACCGGTATTGCACTAAGACTCTTCCAGGCGCTGCAGCTCTGGTTTGGCCGGATGCCGGGCGGGCTGGGAGTGGCCACTATTGCCATGTGCGCGATATTCGCCGCCGCTTCCGGTGTGGTGGGCGCGGTAGAGATCGTGGTGGGCATGATGGCCATCCCCGCTATGCAGCGCTACGGCTACGATAACGGCCTGACGGCGGGTACAATCTGTGCCGGAGGCTCGCTTGGCACCATCATCCCGCCCTCCATCGTGGTGGTGATCTATGCCTCCATCGCCCAGCTTTCCATCGGCAAGTTATTTGCGGCCATCATGATCCCCGGTGCATTGATGGTGCTGTTCTTCCTCGTCTACGTGGTAGGGCGCTGTATCCTTAGGCCCGCTGATGGCCCGCCAGTATCGGCGGAAGAAATCGCCATGCCCTTACGTGACAAACTCTTCATTACCGGCAAGGCGCTGGTGCCTCCGCTGGCGCTGATCGTCGCGGTGCTGGGCTCGCTACTGTCGGGGATGGCCTCTCCCACTGAGGCGGCTGCGGTGGGGGCGCTCGGCACGCTTCTGCTGGCAGCCGTCATGGGGGACCTGAACCGCACCATGCTGCGTCAGGCCTTTGCAGTCTCCATACGCATTTCCTGCATGATCATGCTGATCGTGGTGGGCGGCACCATGTTTACTTCCATCTTTGCCGTTACTGGCGGCGGTGGCCTGGTGCGCGGATTGGTCGACACCCTCGGCCTTGGGCCTACGGGCGTAGTAGCCCTGTTCCTCGCCATCGTCTTCGTTGCCGGCTTCGTGCTCGACTGGATTTCCATCGTCCTGATTTGTGTGCCCATCTTCACGCCGGTGATCAGGGCACTCGGGATCGACCCGATCTGGTTCGCCGTGCTGGTGATGATCGTGATCCAGACTTCCTATCTCACTCCGCCCATGGCGCCTTCGATCTTCTACCTGAAATCGATCGCCCCTCCCTCCATGACTTACGGGCACATGTACCGAGGGGTGATGCCCTTCGTGCTGGCACAACTGGCAGTATTGATCGCGGTACTGCTGTTCCCGAGCGCAGCCACCTACCTGCCCTCGATTCTGGTGGGGCTGTAGTGGGTCGACCTACCCAAGCGCTTGGGTCTTGGATGACCGGACGGGCATCAAAACGGCGGTGCCTTACGCTCTTTCTGCCTTTTCGCCGCTTCCATCCACCAACTTAGGTCGTCGGCGAAGCGTGAAAAGGAGCGCTCCAACGACTGGCCGGCATCGCCGGTGGGGTTGCCGTTTTCGTCCAGGGTCTTCGCGATGGGACCGACGGTCACCGAGCTGGAGATAACCACCATGCCCATTTCGGCGAGAGTGCCGTGCCAGACCAGGGCGGAGCGTGCGCCGCCCAGGCGGCCCGCCGAATAACTTACGATGCCCGCCGGCCGCCAGAACCACTCATCCAGGAAGTGATCGGTCAGGTTCTTGAGGCCGGGCTGCATGCCCCAATTGTATTCCCCGGTCACGAACACGAAGCCATCTGCCTCGCGAATCTTGC
Source organism: Billgrantia sp. C5P2 (assembly GCF_051062895.2). Lineage (NCBI taxonomy): Bacteria > Pseudomonadati > Pseudomonadota > Gammaproteobacteria > Oceanospirillales > Halomonadaceae > Billgrantia > Billgrantia sp. C5P2. The sequence goes on along the minus strand of NZ_CM128542.1, from coordinate 3,903,094 downwards.
CCGCCAGGGTTTCCATTGCCTCCGGCGCTTCACCGGCGGGGTACTCCTTGTACATGCGATCCAGCATCGGCAGATCGACCTGCTTGGCGTCGATCAGCTCTGCCTCGAAGCCGCGTGCGTTCAGGGTTCGCACGGTATAGTCGGCCAGGCGAATGCCGGCGCGGTCGGAACGATAGGAACCATAGAGCACGAGAATGCGGTCGGCCATTTCACGAACCTTGCTTGAAGGGCGGATGAAACGCGATGGACGGTCGGCGTTGCTATCGAAGACTGGCCATCGCTACCTGAAGTGAAGATAGTCCAGCCACAGCGATTCACTTACCTTCTCCGCCCCGATAACGCTTCCGAGACTCGGCAATGGTACGGTGATTGGCATCGGCCCAGGTCACCAGGGCCTGCATCGGTGCGAGGAAGGAGCGGCCGAGTTCGGTGAGGTCGTACTCCACTCGCGGTGGTACTTCCGGATAGACCGTGCGGGTGATGAAGCCATCCTGTTCCAGGTGCTTGAGGGTGCGCGAGAGCATCTGCTTGGAAATGTCGCCGATCTCGCGCATCAGCTCGTTGAAGCGCCTGGTGCCGGGCTGCAGGGTCAGCAGTACGAGAACGCTCCATTGATCGCCGATGCGGTCGAGTACGTCGCGGATGGGGCAGGGATGGTCGAATGCGACGATCTCGGATTGTTGTTGAGTCATGGCGGGCTCCTTGGGCACTCATGAGTCATCGCGGTGTGACCGGGTCCCACCGCGGTGACTTCTTGCGGATGAATGAGAAGTACCATAGTTTGCCGCTTAGGTCTATTTGTTAGACCAGGTCTGTAATTCAAACCAAGGAGAACTTGATCATGGCAAACGTCGCTCTCATCGGCGCCTCAGGCAACGCGGGCTCGCGTATCCTCACGGAACTCTCCGAGCGCAGTCATCTGGTGACTGCCATCGCCCGTCATCCCGAAAGAATCGCCAAGCTGCCTGGGGTCATGGCCCGCCAAGGAGATGTTTACGACCGCGCGGGGCTGACCGAAATGCTGCGCGGCCACGATGCGGTGATCAGCTCGGTGCACTTTACCGCCAGCGATGCCGATACGCTGATCGGCGCGGTGCGCGACTCGGGCGTAAAGCGCTACCTGGTGGTGGGCGGCGCCGGCAGCCTGGAGGTCGCCCCTGGCCAGCGCCTGATCGACCAGCCGGACTTTCCGGCCGAATACAAGGGTGAAGCGAGCGCAGGCGTGGCCTTCCTGGAGCGCCTGAGGGCCGTCGAGGATCTTGACTGGACCTTCCTGTCACCCTCGGCGCTGTTCGTGCCGGGCGAACGTACCGGCGATTTCCGCCTCGGCAAGGATACGTTGCTGAGCAACGAGCAAGGCTCCAGCATCTCGTTCGAAGACTACGCCATTGCCCTGATCGACGAGCTCGAGCGCCCCGCCCACGTGCGTCAGCGCTTTACCGTGGGCTACTGATGCTGGTGTCCCACACACCGCACCAATCAAGATTGGAGACGTCATCGACCGCTTCGCCCTGAAGACTCGGCGCCGGTACCAGACTGGACGAAGCGGTAGTCGGTAAGCTGTACTGCGACCAGCCCCTGAGCGGGGTAGCCTGGTACCTGGCGCTGATTTGTCAGGTCTGAACGGCGCTGTCACAAGGAGTCGACAGCGGCTTTGCATCTATGGGAACGAGGTATATGAAAGCAAACGGCTCGTGGCTGCTGGCGTTGGCGTTGGCGCTACTCTTTTCCGGCCTGTGCATGGCGCAAGCGCAGGAGGACGAGAGCGAAGAGAATCAATGGTTCACCGTCGACTCGTTGAACGAAGGGCTTGGCGAGGCGCCCGAGGAGGTCAAGCGAGAGACACCGCGCGAATCGATCCGTAGCTTTCTCGAACTTACCGAACAGGAGGAATTCTCCGCAGCGGCGCATGTCCTCAATCTCTCCGACCTGAGCCCCGCGGAGCAACCAGAGAGGGGGGCGCAGTTGGCCAAGCAACTGGCGACCGTGTTTCGGCGTGGCGAGTGGATCGAAGCCTCCAACCTTTCCGGGCGTCAGGATGCAGCCATCGAAGACCCGTCGGGCCAACACCCACAGACCGGCGAGCCGCGTCGCAATCTCGCGCTGGCATCGCTCGAGGCCCAGGGCCAGACCTATGACATCCGCCTGGGCCGATATCGAATGGGTGACGAGGCGCCGGTCTGGCTGATCACACCAGACAGCCTTTCGTCGATCCCCCGGCTTTATGAAGAGTTCGGGCCCTCGATGTTGGAGGAGTACATTCCGGAGCGATTCAAGGCGTCGCTCGGAGTGCTGGAGATCTGGGAGTGGATCGCCATACCGGTGTTCCTGCTTGTGATCGGTCTGGTGGGTTGGGGGGTCTACGGCCTGGTCGGCTTGCTGGCGCACTGGTTCCCCAACGGGGCGCCGAGCATCTTTGCAGGCCGGATCAGGGGGCCCATGGCACTTCTGGTCATGTCATTCGTTGCCCAGCTACTGCTCGACTACGTGGTCTCTTTTACGGCCATGGCCACCTCATTCATTCGTGTAATGCTCATCATCATTGTGGCCTGGGGCGTCGGTACGATTGCGCTGCGCCTGGTCGACACTCTCCTGCTCAAGGTGACGCGGCGCATCGTGGGGGAGATCGACGACACCAAGCCCAAGGACGAGCGCAAGCTGCTCACCACGCTCTACGCGCTGCGCCGGGTCATCATCCTGATCACGGTGGTTGCCGTTTCCGTCTACGTACTGAGCCAGATCCAGCTGTTCGAGACGCTGGGTATGTCGCTTCTGGCGTCGGCCAGTGTCTTGGCTGTGCTGGTGGGTATCGCGGGCCAGGCAGTGCTCGGCAATATCCTTTCCTCTTTTCAGGTCTCCCTGGCGAAGCCCATACGCATCGGCGACCTGGTGATGTTCGAGGGGCAGTGGTGCTATGTGGAAGGCATCTTCTACACCTTTATCCGGTTGAGGAGCTGGGATGAGCGGCGCCTGATCGTACCGGTGACGTACTTCGTCTCCCAGCCCTTCGAGAACCTCTCCGTCAAGAGTGCCAAGATGTACCGGACGCTGGAGCTTGTCGTCCATCTTAGTGCCGATACCCAGGTCATCAGGGAGAAGTTCCTGGAGTACGCCAAGGAGGAGGAGAACGTCGTCGAGCACCACAAGCTGTCGTGTTACGTGACGGGGCAGACCGAGAGAGCGCAGACCATCTCCTGCTACCTCATGGCCTCCGATCCCTTTGCCGGCTGGATAGCGGAGATGAACATCCGCGAGAAGCTGATGACTTTCATCAGGGACAACCATCCCGAGTGGTGGCCGAGGGAGGTGGTGGTCATCAGCCATCGCGATATCGCCAAGGGCGAGCATCCAGGCTCTCGCCGATCCCCTCATGAGTCAGCTCCGGGGGGCGACGAGGAAGGCTGATGCCTCCGGGGGCCGGCCCGAAGACATCGTGCAGCTTTGACACCCTTTGAGGACAGATACGACAGGGCCCGGCATTGCCGGGCCCTGTCGGAACCACGTTGATTCCCTCCTTAATCAGGTCTCATCCTCTTCTGCGTCTTGGGTATTGTCGGTATCGCTCGGGTCGGGTGCCTCACCTCCCTGCGTACCTTCACCTCCGTCCACGCCTGGCGCCCCCGGGTCACTACTCACTTCGCCGGAGCCGTCACCGGTGCCTTCCGGCTCCATCTCGCCATTTTCTTCCTCTTCCCATTGGGGCTTTTTCTCGGCCTCCGTTCCAACCGCCCCGGAAGAGCCTGCGGTGCCGGAGGTGCCTTCCGTCATGGTGGAGGTACCGCCTTGCCCGCCGGCGGCATCCGTTTCCTTGTCACTACCGGCCGACCAGGCGAGGGGGCTGGCAACCAGGCCCATCGTCACTCCCAGCACACCGATTCGCTTGAGAATATCGCGAGACAACATGGCATGACTCCTTGGACATCGTGTCCCTATGCGAGCAGCCCCTGTCGGCGGCCGCTCCGCTCCTTGTAATACCGTGGCGCTGCATACCAGCGCCACGGCCACCGCCGTCCCTTTCCTGAGTTCACCTCGCCTTGCTCACAAGGGCAGCCATCGTAAGGGCAATGGCATTGGAGCGGGCGAGCTGGACAGCTCCTTAAGCATAGTTCGCCTACAGAAGTAGCGGTGGTGGCATTCTTCATTTTCTCTCAGCGGCTGTGGGCACCGAGCTGCTCACGGCGGAACTCACCTTGGCGTTCCAGCATCCAGCCCGGGTACTCGGGCGGTAACTGGCTGACGCGATCGAGTACGGCGAGTTCTTCATCGCTGAGCGCTACCTGGGCGGCGGCAATGTTGTCGTCGAGCTGGTCGATGCGCTTGGCCCCGACGATCACGCTGGTGACCGCCGGCTGGTGCAGCAGCCAGGCGAGCGCAATCTGGGCGACGCTGACGCCCTTGGCCTCGGCGATGCCGCGCATCGCGTCGACGCAGTCATGGGCGCGATCTTTTTCCACCGGTGGAAAGTCGAAGTTGGCGCGGCGGCCTTCGCCAACGGCTTGGCCGTCGCGCGCGTACTTGCCGCTGAGCAGGCCGCCGGCGAGCGGGCTCCACACCATCAGCCCGAGGCCCTCGCTCTCCAGCATGGGAACGATCTCGCGTTCCAGGTCGCGACCGGCAAGGGTGTAGTAGGCCTGCAGTGACTGGAAGCGGTTCAGCCCCTTGCGTTCGGCGATACCGAGCGCCTTGACGATCTGCCAGGCCGCCCAGTTGGAGACGCCGACATAGCGCACATGGCCATGCTGGACCAGGGTGTCCAGCGCGCTCAGGGTCTCTTCGATGGGCGTGGCGGGGTCGAAGCCGTGCACCTGGTAGAGGTCGACGTGGTCGAGCTGCAGGCGTTTCAGGCTCGCCTTCACGCCTTCCATGATGTGATAGCGGGACAGCCCTCTGGCGTTGACGCCCCGGCCGGTTTCGCCGAATACCTTGGTGGCGACGACCACTTCGTCGCGCGGTACGCCGAGGTTCTTCAGGGCCTGGCCGGTCATGCGCTCCGAAAGCCCCTCGGAATAGACATCGGCGGTGTCGATGAAGTTGATGCCGGCCTCCAGCGCGCGGGCGATCAGCCCCTCGGCATCGCTCTGTTGCAGGTTGCCGATCTTGCTCCAGAGTTCGCCTTCGCCACCGAAGGTCATGGTGCCCAGGCAGAACTGGGAAACGAAGAGGCCGGTATTGCCGAGTTTGCGATATTGCATGCGGTGCTCCTTACTTTTCTTGCAGAGGTATAGTGTGGCAGTTGTCCAGCGTAGTGATGGTTCGGTTCATCTCCTGTCGAGGATGGTCGGTACCGCTGCCACTCACGGTTGACTGCGGTGTACGATGAGACGATACGCAAGCCGTGAGACATCGTTCAGGGACGCGCTATTCTGGTATTCGTACTTCCCCCCAAGGAAACGCAACGTGCTCAGCAACATCCGTCGCAGCGAGATCGCTACCTTCCTCAGGATCCGGCGTGCCCGGCTGCAGCCCGAGCAGGTCGGCCTGCCGCGGGGCGCGCGGCGGCGCACGCCCGGCCTGCGCCGAGAAGAGGTGGCCGAACTGGCCGGGATCAGTACCGAGTGGTATGCCTGGCTGGAACAGATGCGCGACGTGCATCCGTCGATGGATACCCTGCAACGCATCGCCGGCGCGCTAAAGCTGGAGCCTGCCGAACAGCAGCACCTCCTCACCCTGGGAGGCTATGGCCTGGAGAACGGCGGCGCCGGGCTGGCGCGCGAGGCGGTGGTGGGCGCGCAGCTCCAGCGACTGATGGATCAACTGGCGTGCTGCCCGGCCTGGATCATGGGAGCCCGCTCGGACATCCTGGCCTGGAACCGGGCGGCGACTGTCATTCATGGCGATCTTCACGGCATGCGCGGGATCGAGCGGAACGGCATCCATCAACTCTTTCTGAACCCGCGGATGCGCCGCATGCTGGTGGACTGGGAGGAACATGCCCGGGACTGTGTCGCCAAGCTGCGCCTGACCCAGGCCCGCTACCTCGACGATCCCTGGTTCAACGAACTCGTCGAGCTGTTGCTGTCACGCAGCCCAGCGTTTTCCCAATGGTGGGACGAACATGATGTCTGCTTGCCCCATGACGGTGTGAAGGTCTACGAGCATCCCGGCGCAGGCCGGCTCTCCTTCGATTACGCCATCCTGCAAGTGGCCGGTAGCAATGACGTGCCGCTGCACTTGATCACCTATGTGCCGACCGGCGATACGGATACCGAGGAAAAAATGAAGGCCTTCGTGGAGCGCTCGGAGGCAGTGCTTCACGCCTGAGGCGGCGGGGCGAGCGGAGCAGCGAGGCGACATGGGTCGCATAACAGGGAGAAGTGCAGAATGTCGTGTCGCAATGTAGCCGTGCTGGCCGCGGGGGTGATGCTGCTGGCCGGGTGCCAGGCCGAGGAGACGCAGCTCCAGGCGAGCGAGATCGCCTACGAGCCTTTCGAGACAAGTTTCGTGGAAACCGATTGCCCGGAGGAGCGTTGTGCGACGGTGGAAGTGAGTGCGATCCATTTTCCTGATTCGCCGGAATTGAGTGCCCATGTGCGCACGCGGCTGCTCCTCATGGGGCAGGGGATCACCGATGGCGAGACCGAGTGGCCGACCGATTCCTGGGAAGCCTTCGCCGAGGCCTTCTTCGAGCAGGCCAGGGAAACACGCCAGTACGCCACACACTCCGCCAGCCATGTCCGGCTCGAGGCAGAGGCGATGGCTCGGCATGACGAGCTGCTGATCATCGAGCTTGATGGCTACGTCTATCATGCGGGGCAGGCTCATGGTATGCCGTTGACCGAGTTCATGGTCATCGATGAGCGCCTGAGGCAGGTGGTCACGCTCGACGACATGCTGCTCGACGACCAGGAGGCGGCATTCTACGAGGCCCTGATCCGTGCCCATGAGCGCTGGCTCCGGGAGTTGGAGCAGGACGATGGCTTCGCCGCCAACTGGCCGCTGCACGAAAGCCGCAACGTGGCGCCTTTGGAGTCGGCCTGGGCGGTCAGGTACAACGTCTACGAGATCGCTCCCTACGCCGTTGGCCAGCCGGAACTCCACATTCCCCTCGATGAGCTTGAGGGTATCGCCAAGCCGCGCTATCTAGGTCGAGAATAGGGCCTCGGTTGGAAGAGGAAGGGCATGGAGAAAATATTGGTCAGCGCCTGCCTGCTGGGCAAGCGGGTTCGCTACGATGGCGGCGCCAAAATGCTGTCGTCGGAGATACTCTCGCAGTGGCAAGCCGAGGGTCGAGTAGTACCGGTGTGTCCCGAGGTCGATGCTGGCCTGCCCACGCCGCGCGCGCCGGCCGAGATCATTGCCGGCGACGGAAGCGACGTACTGGCCGGTTCGGCACGGGTCGTCGATCATCACGGTAAAAATCTCACTGAGGCCTTCTTGAAAGGAGCCTCGCTCGCGCTACAGCTATGCCGGCGGCATGGAATCAAAGTGGCGGTCCTGACCGAACACAGTCCCTCGTGTGGCAGCTCGCACATTTATGATGGCAGTTTCTCGGGCACCAAGAGACCCGGTGCCGGTGTTACCGCGACGCTGCTTCGTCAACACGGCGTGCGGGTGTACGGCCAGCACGAAATCGTCGAGGCGCAGCGGGTCATACAGTCGCTATAAAGCTTAATAAGAGCCGAAATACCACGCTGCGAAACACTACGTAAGGAAACGACATGGCCTCCATTCGCCGTGAGCTGGTGGCATTGATCGAGCGCGGCACGATTCCGCGTGAAGAGGTGGCGCGAGCGGTCGCGCTTTCCGGACTCCACCCTTCAGGGCGGGCCTGGGGTATATTCCTTGATCGATTGCTGCTGTGGCTGGGCACGCTGGCGTTGGCCGGCGCGGTAATGTTTCTGATCGCCTACAACTGGGCCGAGATGGGCCGCTGGCTGCGTTTCGGGCTGGTGCAGGTGGCGCTGGTGGTGGCCATCGGCGTCTACTGGTGGGCCGAAGGGCGCGGCGTCGTGCAAAACATGGTGGCTCGGGCGGCACTCATGGCAGCTTCGCTGCTGCTGGGCGTGCTGTTAGCGCTGTTCGGCCAGGCCTACCAGACCGGTGCCGATCCCTGGCAACTGTTCTTCTTCTGGGCCGTGCTGATGCTGCCCTGGGCGGTGGTGGCGCGCTTCGATGCGCTCTGGATCCTGTGGCTGGGGCTGCTCAACCTTTCGCTGTCGCTCTACTTGCGAACCTGGGGCTGGGCGTTCGGCATCCTGTTCTCGGGCGAGACTGCGGTGCTGTGGGGAGTGTTCATACTCAATACGGTAGCGCTGGGGTTGTGGGAGCTGGGTGCGCGGCGCTGGCGCTGGTTATCGGTGGGATGGGCCACACGCCTGCTGGCGCTGGGCAGCGGCATTCCCCTGACACTGCTGTTGCTCATGTTCATCCTGGATGAGCGGGCCGATGTCTCGGCTGCCGTGCTGGTTTACCCGCTGTGGCTGGTAGCGCTCTACGTCGTCTACCGCCACTGGCGGCCGGATCTTTTCATGCTGGCGGGCGGCTGCCTGTCGGTCATCGTGGTCGTCACCACCTTCTTTGGGCGACATCTGCTGTGGCAGGGCGGGGCGGGTGGCTTCCTGTTCCTGGCTATGTCAGTGCTGGCGCTGGGTGCAGCGGCAGTGTTCTGGCTCAAGCGGCTGCATGCCGAGATGCCGTCATGAGCCGCTGCGTGATAGCTCTGTGAGGCGATCCAGCCAAGCCGACGGCTGACCAAGATACCCCATGATGTCCACGACCTCGTGGCAGCCTTCACTCTCAAGTACCAGTGTCGGAAACCCCGCCCCACCCACGCGGGCCAGCAGCTCCCGGCTGGCGTGGATATGTGCCTGGGTCGGCTCGCCCTGCTGTGTGGCGTAGGCCGCGTCGAAGGCGGCCTCGTCGAGGCCGATATCCAGCGCCAACGCGCGCAGCACCGCTGGGTCGGCGATGCGCCGCCCCTCGACATAGTGGGCTGTCTGCATGCGTGCCAGCAGATCCAGCCCGCGGCCAGCGATCTCGTCGGCCGCCAGGATGGCGGTGATCGGCGGCTCGGAGTCGAAGAGGGCACTTTGGTCGCAGAGCAGGCCGTTACGATAGGCTTCACCAAACGTTTGCCCGCTGAGCTGTGCAATCCGCCGGTCGTGCGGTTCCACCATCTGGCGCAGCTGCGGCGTCACGGGGCGCCGGTTGGGACCGGCCATCATGCCGCCGGCGTGTAGCTGTATCGGCAGCACCTGGTGAGCCGCCTGGACCAGCGGTGCGACGGCGTAGCACCAGCCGCACAGCGGGTCGAGAATGTAGTGCAGGGTCACCGCCCCGGCGTTGCCGGGGCGGAAAGAGGTTGCCTGTTCGCTCATGGGAATTACCACTCCATCTCTCCCGTGTTGACCTTGGCGCCGATCTCCAGCGCGATGCCGAGACCCGCTTGCGGGTAGGCGTCCTGCATCGCCTCGATCAGCGCTGCGCTATCCTCAGCTTGGGCCAATTCGGTCTCGAAGCGCTGCAAGTAGTCCTTGGTGTAAGCCAGCTGGGACGCATCCTGCGGCAGGTCGGGAAGAGAATGGCCCGGCACTACGATGGCCGGATTCAGCGCGGCGATGTCGTCCAGTTTCTCTACCCAGGTTGAGCGCTCCGCCGCTGTTTGGGCATCGGCGGTCCATGCATGCAGACCGGCGTATACGTTTACGCCCCCGGCCACCGCTTCGATCGACGGGATCCACACATAGCTCCGGTGCGGCAGGCTGTCGCCCAGGCCGCGGATTTCCAGTACCTGGTCCTCGAGCATGATTGTGTTGCTGGGCAGCACCTCGGGCAGCGGCACCTGCTGCGGTGCGTTGATACCCATCCGCGGGCCCCAGACCTGCAGCTTGGTCGGCAGGGTGGCCTCGATCTTCTCCACCGTCGGCTCGGTAGCGACTACCTCCGCGTCGGGGAAGAACTGCTTGAGTACGTCGATACCGAAGTAGTAATCCGGGTCGGCCTGGCTGATGTAGATCGTTTGCAGATTTTTCCCACTGTCCAGCACCATGGCCGCGATGCGCAGTGCGTCGGCGCGAGTAAAGCCGGTATCCAGCAGCACGGCGTCGTTCTCACCGGACACCAGTACGGCATTGACGTGGAAGCTGCCGGCATCGGCGTTATAGACCTGCAGCGTCAGCGGTGCCGCCGCGGGCTCGTCGGTTTGCGCGTTGGCGGTGGTAAAGCCCAGCGACGCCATGGCGAGAGTGAGCCAGCGGGCTGGGGAAAGAAGCTTTTTCATCGAATTATCCTGCAAGTTGAGTAAACGATTGGGTGGGTTGTGCACAGGATATTGGTTCGAATTAGTGAGATATACGCTATTCTTGACGACAGTTTGTCAACTAGATCGAGCAAATAGATGGATCGTTTTACCGCCATGAAGGTGTTCGTCGCAGTGACCGAGCGCGGCAGCGTGACCGCGGCCGCCGAGGCGCTGGATATGTCGCGGGCAATGGCCAGTCGTTATCTCGAGAGCCTGGAGAGCTGGCTGGGCGCGCGGCTGCTGCATCGCACGACGCGCCGCATTGCGCTGACGGATGCCGGTCACGAGGCTCTTTCGCGCTGCCGCCAAATGCTGGACCTTGCCGATGAAGTTCAGCTTGCGGCCGGTGCGCGCGGTGTCGAGCCAAAAGGCCGATTGCGCATCGCCACCAGCCAATCATTTGCCCAGGCCTGGCTTGCCGAGGCGGTGGCGGAGTTCCTGGCCGGCCATCCACAGGCGCAAGTCGAACTACTGGTGCTGGAGCGGGCCGTCAACTTGGTGGAGGAGCGGGTGGACCTGGCGGTGCGCATCACCAATCAGCTCGAGGAGTCGCTGGTGGCGCGGCGGCTGTGTACCTGTCGCTCGGTGCTGTGCGCGTCTCCTGGCTATATCGAGCGGCACGGCATGCCGCAAACGCCCGAGGAGCTGGCTGAACATGATTGTGTGGCACACTCCTATGTCAGCCGTAGCGAGATCCGACTGCGCCGGGAGGGCCGCAGCGTGAGCGTGCCGGTGACAGGAAAACTTTCCAGCAACGAGACGGGTGTTGTGCGCATGGCCACGCTGGCCAGCGCCGGCATTGCGATGCTGCCCACCTATTTCGTTGCCGACGACCTACGCCAAGGCCGGCTGGTGCTCGTGCTGCCCGCCTGGGAGCCGGAGCCACTGGGCATACATGCGCTGTACCTGTCGCGTCGCTACCAGCCGCTGCTGCTGCGAGCGATGATCGACTTTTTGGCTGAACGGCTCGGCGGCGATGTAGCGCTTTGGGATCGTGATATCGATACTGCTTGGGTTACTCATACGGAGACATCTTCATGAGCCGCTCCATCACGCCCCTCAGAGAGCGACTTGGCCGAGCCGGCATTACGATGACCGAAGGCGAAGGCGAGCCGACACTCGAGACGCCCTGGTTCGTGCGGGCGCTGCAGGCGTTTTCTGGCTGGCTGGCCGCCCTGTTCCTGCTGGGCTTCATCGCCATGGGCGTGGCCTTTGTGGTCGAGAGCAGCGCCGCTGCCGCCATGCTGGGGCTGGTGATGATTGTTGGTGCCTTCGCACTGCTCAAGGCGGCGCCCGGCGACTTCCTCGAACACCTGGCGCTGGCGGGAAGCCTCACCGGGCAATTGCTGGTGGCCTGGGCGCTGGCCGATGCCGTGGGCGACATGAATGCGAGCCTGTGGTGGTCGCTGCTGGTGCTGCAGGTCATCCTGGCTGTGGTCATGCCGAGCCTCACACATCGCGCTTTCTCCGCCTTCGCTGCGAGCCTGGCGCTCTACCTGGCGTTAGCCGAAGGCGTTTCAGCGCCATCCTTGGCCGGCGGGCTGGTGGTGCTGGGGCTGACTGCCATCTGGCTCAACGAGTTTCGCTGGCCGGCCCGTCTGCGGGCGGTGCAGGCGCTGGGCTATGGCCTGTTGCTGGGATTGCTGGCCATCCAGGCCATGGAGCACTTCGGCCAATCGCTTCTCATAGGGCGATATTATGACGGCACTGGTCTAGCCTGGCTGGAACCCTGGGCGGGGGATGCCTTGGGCATGCTGGCGCTGTTGCTGCTGATTCGAAACGTCTTTCAGCACCATGCCGGCGCAGTCGCGCCGGGTCTGCGTGCGGCCGCCTATGGTGCCGTGGCGGTACTGATGCTGCTCTCGCTCCAGGCCCATGGCTTGAGCCAGGGCGCGGTGGTGGTCGTGCTGGGCTTCGCCATCGCCAATCGCCTGGTCATGGGGTTTGGGGGGCTACTGCTGCTGCTCTCCATCACGAATTACTACTACTGGCTCGAGGTGACGCTGCTGACCAAGGCAATGACGCTGTTCGCCATGGGCGTGGTATTGCTGGCGATACGTTGGGCCATGCGTCGTGGCTGGCGGACCGGTGAAGCGGAGGGTTCGGGCCAATGAGAGCGACAGCCAAGTTGAACAGGATCATCGTGGCGGCGGCCCTGGTGCTGATCCTGGCCCTGGTCAACTGGAGCATCTGGGCCAAGGAGCGCCATTTGGCCGAAGGCGAGGTGGTGTATCTGGAGCTGGCGCCGGTGGACCCGCGCTCGCTGATGCAGGGCGACTACATGGCGCTGAATTTCGATATCGGCAACCGTATACAGGACGCACTGTACGAAAAGCGCTTGGAGAGTGGCGATATGGATGCCGTCGATGGGCACGTGGTCGTTCGTCTGGACGCGCAGCGGGTCGCGCACTTCGAGCGTTTGGAATCCGTGGAGAGTGCGCTGAACGCCGATGAAATGCGCCTGCGCTACCGGGTGCGCAACGGCCGGGTCCGGTTCGCCACCGATGCCTTCTTCTTCCAGGAGGGCCATGCCGAGCGCTACGAGCCCGCTCGTTATGGCCAGTTCCGCGTCAACGACCGCGGCGAACCCCTGCTCGTTTCCCTGCACGATGCCGAGCTGGAGCTGCTGGGGGAAATGGAGCGGTGATATGGCTTCGTAGTTTCTATGGCGCCGGGGTTGCTCACGAGCTAGCTCAAACCGAACAGCGCATGGGCCAGGTGTCCGCTGAGGAAGGCGAGGCTGGCGGCAGCGCCACCCATCAACAGGGTACGAAACCCGGAACGCAGCATCGGGCGATGATAGACCAGACTCTTGAGCATGCCGATGCCGAAGAACATTGCACCGGCGATAAGAAGACTCGCCAGGAATTGGGTGGTGGCATCCAGGCCCGGTAGCGCATAGGGCAGTAGCGGCATGGCGCCTACGATGATAAAAGCGAAGAAGGTCGTCAGCGCGGCGCGCAGGGGGCTCAATCCGACAGGCTGCAGGGAATACTCTTCCTTGAGCATGGTGTCCACCCAGATATCGTGATCGTCAGTCAGGGTTTCCACCACTCTTTCCAGCAATTCCCCCTCGAAGCCTTTTGCACGGAAAATCTGGCGTATTTCTTCTCTCTCTCCTTCGGGGATGAGCTGGATATGGTGATATTCGCGACGAGCGACACTGTCGATATGTTCCTGCTGCGCTTGGGAAGCCTCGTAGTTGCTGACGGCCATGCTGAAGCCGTCGGCAAGAAGGTTGGCGAAACCGAGTACCAGGGCGACCGTAGGGGAAAAGCCTGCGCCGAAAGCGCCAGAAACGACGGCGAATGTGGTTACGCACCCATCGATGCCCCCGAGTATCGCATCGGGCATGGAGTTCGCTTGCGGCGGTTGGGACAGGCGCTCCTTCACTGCCTCGGGGCGGTGCTCGGGCTCGAGATCTTCGCGGTCTTGTGCCATGGCGCCCATCCGGAGTGGGTATTATGCGTCTCTCCTCTATCCAAGGAGAATAGAAGAGGGCATCGGTAAACGTTAGCAGATGACATTAGGAGAGCAGCAGTGCATGGACCAGACCCGACCAATAAGCACCCCATGGAAGGGTTTCCCCAGGTGTGCTTCATCAAGAACGTGATCAAGGGCCCGAATATCATCGTAGGCGACTACACCTACTACGACGATCCGGAGGATTCGGAGAACTTCGAGCGCAATGTGCTCTACCATTACCCGTTCATTGGCGACAAACTGATCATCGGCAAGTTCTGCGCCATTGCGCGGGGCGCCAAGTTCATCATGAACGGGGCGAATCACAAGCTTTCCGGCATCTCCACCTACCCGTTCCAGATCTTCGGCAATGGCTGGGAGAAGGTCATGCCGGAGCCAAGCGAACTGCCCTACAAGGGCGACACGGTCGTTGGGCACGACGTGTGGATCGGTTATGACGCCCTCATCATGCCCGGCGTGAAGATCGGCAATGGCGCTATCGTGTCATCGCGTTCAGTGGTGGTAAGTGACGTACCGCCCTATACGGTGGTCGGCGGCAACCCGGCCCGGCCAATCAAGCAGCGCTTCTCGCCGGAGGTGGTCGAAACCCTGCAGGCCATTGCCTGGTGGGACTGGCCGGTGGAGAAGATCACCCGGCATCTGCCGCTGATCGTGGCTGGCGATGTCGAGGCGCTACGGCAGAGCGGATTTAACGAATGAGCGTATGGCAGGCAGGAGTATGAACGGGGAGTTGTGCCACAGGATTCTGATCGTTGCCGAGATGCTCTTGCTGGCATTGCCAGTTAGCGTGTTCTGCCTGTTTTTCGGTTTGACTCTGCTAATGACGGTGGGGTTTTCCTGGGGGCTGGAAGAAATCGCGATCATGCTCTTCGTGCTGGTCGGCACGCTGGGTATCGTCGGGCTGTGGTGTGCCGCCATCACTTACCTGGCCCGGCGGACTCGGTTCCTCTGGTGGTGGCGGGCCGCCTGCATGGGCGCCGGATTGGTGAGCGTCTCCTTGATACTGTTCTGCCTGATCGCCTTTGGCTGGGAGCGGCCGGAGTGGGTGGTCATCATTGCCCTGGGGGTGTTTGCCAGCCCGTTGTTGATACCTTTTCTCCACCTCGCCTACCTGCTGCGAACGCCCCGGGAGTCTCTGTCTACTCAGGCGCAGCAATAACCTTTGCGGTAAGCTCGAACTTTGCTGTCGGCTGCAGCAGGCGACATGGTGATCTACAAGGAGATGGACCGTGGAGTGGTGGACCTGGATAACCTACGTGGGCGTGATTACGGCCCTGATCATCTTCCCCGGGCCGGTGGCTCTGCTATGCACCAGCCATGGCCTACGCTTCGGTCGACATCGTGCCTTTGCGACCGTGCTGGGTGGCGGCATAGCGTCGTTGGTTCTGATGGCGCTCTCTGCATTGGGCCTCGGCGCCGTTCTGGCCACCTCGGAAACGGCCTTCTTCGTACTCAAGCTGGTTGGTGGCGCCTACCTGATCTACCTGGGGCTGCAGGCTTGGCTGACAGTGCCCCGCTCGCCGATGGACGAGGTGCCCCAGGCGGGGCCGGCAATGCGGCAATCCGTCCCCGCCCTGTTCCGCCAAGGCTTCCTGGTGGGGATCGGCAATCCCAAGGACCTGCTGTTCTTCGCTGCTCTGTTCCCCAACTTCATCACCATCGGCGAACCGCAAGTGTTGCAGTTCGTCATCCTGGCACTGACCTGGCTGGTCATCGACACCACCCTGATGACGCTCTACGCCACCCTGGGCTCGGGTCTGGGCCGCTGGTTCGATAGCCCCGGCAGGATGCGCGCCTTTCACCGCACCACCGGCGGGCTTTTCCTGGGCGCGGGAGGCACGCTGATTGCCTCCAGCGCTAATAGGTGAGCGCCAAGAGGTGAGCTGTAAAAAGCGGCGCAGCCATCATCATGGCTGCGCCGCTTTCGGCTGGGGCGACCTACGGCTCCACGATGATCTTTACGTGAGATTTGTCGTTGAGCAGCGTTTCGAAGCCTTTCTCGACAACGTCCGCAAGGGGGATGCGCGCAGTAATCAGGTCCTCCGCGCGGTAGTAGCCCTGCTCCATCAACGCCATGACGGCGGGATAGACGTGCCGGTAGGCGATGATGCCCTTCATGGTGCGCTCCTTGATCACCAGGTCGTTGGGCTGGAAGGCAGCTTCCGTTTCCCAGATGCTCACGACCACCGTCTCTCCGCCGGCGTGGGTACTGTTGATGGCCTGGTTGAGTACCGCGGGGATGCCGGTCACCTCGAAGGCGAAGTCCACGCCGCCGCGGGTGAGGTCGTGGATCCGTGCCACCACGTCGCCCTGTTGTGGGGCCAGGGCCGTGGCGCCCAGGTCGGTGGCCTTCTGCCGTCGCACTTCGGAAAGCTCGACGGCGTAGATCTCGGCGGCGCCGGCGGCCTTGAGGGACTCGATCACCATCAGCCCGATGGGGCCCGCGCCGAACACCACGGCGCTGTCACCAGCTTTCAGCGAACTCTGGCGAACGGCATGCAGGCCCACGGCGGCGGGCTCCACCAGGGCGCCTTGCTCGTAGGAGAGCGCCTCGGGCATGCGGTGGACCATGTGCTCGCCGACCACGGTGTACTCCGAGAAACCGCCGCCGCCTCCCGATAGGCCATGGAAGCCCAGCAGGGGCGTAAGGTTGTAGCGCTCCATCAGGTAGCTGCCGTCTCGATGGGGCGACAGGATCGGCTCGATGGCGACGCGGTCCCCGGGCTTGACCCGAGTAACGCGTTCACCCACCTCCACCACTTCACCGGCGAACTCGTGGCCCATGATGATGGGGGCGCACTGCTGGCTGAGCGGGTGCGGTTCGTCCACCGGAATAAAGATGGGGCCGGCGCTGTACTCGTGCAGGTCGCTGCCGCAGATGCCGCAGGCGGCGACCTTCACCTTGACCTGGTGCGGCTCCTCGATTCGGGGTGTTGTGACCGTTTCCACGCGCAGGTCGCGGGCGCGATACCAGACGGCCGCTTGCATGATGTGTTTGTCGTCGTTCATGGAATGGCCTCGTTGTTCTTGTGACGCGGGCCGGCAAGGTGCCGGCCCGCTTTGTCAGGTGGATTCAGGCGAGATGGTGCACTTCCTGCTGGCCATACACCGGCGTGGGGATGTCTTCCATGCGTGCCTTGAGCTGCAGCGCCAGGTAGTGGGAGTAGTGGCGCGACTGGTGCAGGTTGCCGCCGTGGAACCACAGCGCCTGCTGCTGGGTGGGCTTCCACATGTTGCGCAGCTCGCCCTCCCAGGGGCCGGGGTCCTTGGTCGTATCGGAGCCGAGCCCCCAGCACTTGCCGACCTTGTCGGCCACCTCCTGGGAGATGATGCGCGCCGCCCAGCCGTTCATGGAGCCGTAGCCGGTGGCATAGACGATCAGGTCGGCGGGCAGCTCGGAGCCGTCGCTGAGCGTCACCGAACGTGGGTTGATGCGTTCGATGCCCACGCCGCTGCGCAGCTTGATGTCGCCATTGGCCACCAGGTCGCAGGCGCCCACGTCGATGTAGTAGCCGGAGCCGCGCCGCAGGTACTTGAGGAACAGGCCGGAGTCGTCGTCGCCGAAGTCGAGCAGGAAACCGGCCTCTTCGAGTCTCTGGTAGAACTCGGCATCACGTTCGCGGATCCGGTCGAAGGCGGGCCGTTGGAAGTCGGGCAGCAGCTTGTAGGGGATCGAGGCGAAGATCAGGTCGGCCTTGTCGTGGGTGATGCCGTTCTTCACTGCCTCCTCGGAATAGAGCGGGCCGAGGGCGTGTTCCATCAGCGAGTCGGACTTCACGATATGGGTCGAGGAGCGCTGGATCATGGTCACGTCGGCATCGTTCTCCCACAGCGCCGCGCAGATGTCATGGGCCGAGTTGTTGGAGCCCACCACGACCACTTTCTTGCCACGATAGGCGTCCGGCCCCGGGTGCTGGCTGGAGTGCTGCTGCTCGCCTTCGAAGGTCTCGGCGCCGGGAAAGTGCGGCACGTTGGGCACGCCCGACATGCCGGTGGCCAGGATCAGCTGCTTGGGCCTGAGAGTGACCTGCTCGCCGTCGCGGTTGACTCGCACCGTCCACTCGCCGCTGGCCTCGTCGAAGCTGGCGCCCTCGCACTCGGTGGAGCTCCAGTAGTTGAGCTCCATCACCCTGGTGTACATCTCCAGCCAGTCGCCGATCTTGTCCTTGGGCGCGAACACCGGCCAGTTCTCGGGGAAGGGGATGTAGGGCAGGTGGTCGTACCATACCGGGTCGTGCAGGCACAGCGACTTGTAGCGGTTGCGCCAGGCGTCGCCGGGGCGGGGGTGCTTGTCGAGCACGATGGTGGGCACGTCGAGCTGGCGCAGCCGCGCGGCGAGCCCGATGCCACCCTGGCCGCCGCCGATGATCACACAGTAGGGTTGGCGCGTGTAGCCGAGCTCACGCGCTTCCCGCTGGCGCGATTCGAGCCAGGTCTCGCGGGTCTTGCTGGCGCCGTGCTCGGCTCCCATGGGGCGTCTGGCGCCGCGCGGCTCGGGGTGGTCCTTGAGCTCCTGCATGGTGGTCAGCAGGGTCCAGCATTTGCCGTCCTTCAGGCGCAGGAGGCCCTTGCCGAGGGCCACGCCGGTCTCGAAGGTGAACCAGGCTTCGGTCACGCCGTTGGCTTCGGTGGCTTCCCCGTCGATCTGCCAGTTCGCGGGGCGCGCTTCGCCCAGGGTGGCGTTGAGCATCGACTGGATCTCGTCCTTGCCTTCCAGCGTCTTGAGGTTCCAGGTGAAGGCGACCAGGTCGCGCCAGTAGCACTCGTCATGGAACAGGGCCATGACCCGTTCAATGTCGCGCTGCTCCAGCGCGATCTCGAAGTCGCGCAGCCATTGCTGGGCGTGTTGAGTCGGCGTGGGTGTCGTCATCGTTGTTCTCCGCTTGTTGTTGGGGGACGCCCTGTGTTCTGGCAGAAACCGTGCCAGCCGCGGAGGTTGTGCGAGAAGCTCTTTCAGGTGATTGAAAAGATTTATTTTTTTGAGCGGGATGTTAACGGCGATAGTGCGGGGCGCTGTTCTGCCCACCTGTAACGCGCGTGACAGCTGTCACGTTGCCGGGGTGGCCCGGCGTTACACCTGTAAACCCCCGACCAAGGGCGCAGGCGGAGCCGATTGACTCCTGCCCGGTACGGCATAGGCTTGAAGTCAGCTCTGCCACACAACACTGCCACACAACAACAAGGGCCTCTGCTACAGGAGCGTGGCAAGATGGCACCGGAGGCAGCGATGCCATTGCGTAACGAGCAACGCCAGCATATCGAGACCCTGATCCGGCTCAGCGAAGGCCAGCCGGCCGACCTGGGTGGCTGCCGGGAAGTGATCCGGCGCTCCTGGGAGCGCTGCGTCGGCGAGTACCGACTCGACCCCGGCCGCCCTCGTCCCGTGCGGGTGCTGACCCAGCAAGCGCTCAAGGAGCACCGCGAACCGGTGGATGAACTGCTGCACGTCGCCCGGGCGGGTGTCGATCAGCTCTTCACCCAGATCGCCCCGCTGGGCTATGTGCTGCTGCTTACCGACCGGCAGGGCATCACCGTCGATTTCCGTGGCCAGCGCGACCGGGAGCCGGACCTGCGCCGGGCCGGCCTCTACCTCGGCGCCGATTGGGACGAGCGCTACGCGGGAACCTGTGCGGTCGGCACCTGCGTGCACGACGCTCAGGCGATAACCTGCCACCAGAGCGAACACTTCGACGCCACACATATCAGCCTGACCTGCACGGCGGCACCGATCACCAACCCGCAGGGGCAGGTCATCGCGGTGCTGGACATCTCCGCACTGCAGTCGCCGCGCGCCCAGGAGAGCCAGAACTTCGGTCTGCCGCTGGTCACGCTCTACGCCCGTATGATCGAGGACGCCTATTTCCTGCACCGCTATCGCCACTGCCTGATGCTGCGCTTCGATACCGCCCGCGAGTTCGTTCATCTCAATGGTCGTGGGCTGATCGCCATCGAGGAGGACGGCAGCGTGATCGCCGCCAATGGCGCCGGCCGCGCGCTGATCGACGCCCACCTGCGGCGCTGGCCACCGTGGTCGCCAGGCTGGCAGCCTTCGATCACCCAGCTGTTCGACGGTGAGCTGGGTGAGCTGCTGGGCATACCGACTGCCAGCGACGACGGCATTCGCGCCTTCCGGGCGCGTGCCAATGACACCACCTGTTTCATCACCCTGGTCGAGCCGCGCGGTCGACGCCTCCCCCCGCGAGGCTTGCCGCCTTCTCCTACGCTTACACCGGTGCCGGCGCTGGATCGGCTCGCCTCGGACGACCCCGCCATGCATCGCGTACTCAAGCTGGCGCGGCGGCTGCGCAACGAGGAGGTCGGCGTATTGATCACCGGCGAGACCGGCACCGGCAAGGAGGTGCTGGCCCGGGCGCTGCACGATAGCGGCACGCGCGCCAAGGGACCCTTCGTGGCGGTGAACTGCGCGGCGATTCCTGAGTCGCTGATCGAGAGCGAACTGTTCGGCTACTTGCCCGGCGCCTTCACCGGCGGGCGCAGCAAGGGCATGCGCGGGCTGATCCAGCAAGCCGACGGCGGCACCCTGTTCCTGGACGAGATCGGCGACATGCCACTGACGCTGCAGACCCGGCTGCTGCGTGTGTTGGCCGAGCGCGAGGTGATGCCGCTGGGGGCCGAGAAGGCGGTGCATGTCGATATTCGCGTGATCACCGCCACCCACCGCGACATGAGCGAGCTGATCGCCCGGGGTGGTTTCCGGGAAGACCTCTACTACCGCCTGAACGGCGCCCAACTGCGGCTACCGGCACTGCGCGAGCGGGCCGACAAACACTACGTGATCCGCAGCGTCTACCAGGCGCTTCTCGACGAGCGTGAACGGGAGGTGCGCCTGCGTGCCGACGCCATGAGCGCACTGCTGACCCATGCCTGGCCGGGCAATATCCGCCAGCTCAAGAATGCCCTGGCCTTCGCCCTGGCCACGGCCGAAGGGGACGAGATCACCCTCCACGACCTGCCGGAAGAGTGCCAGGGGCACCTCGGCGCCGCACCGCAGACGTTCGCGGTGACGCAGACAGAAGCAGCGGACGAAGGCGAGGTGCTGCATGAACTGCTGCGTGCGAGCGGCTGGAACGTCAGCCTCGTCGCGCGCAAGATCGGCGTTTCACGACCCACGATCTACCGGCGCATGCGCCGCCATGGCCTGGTGCCGCCCAACTGGCGCGAGACCGACTCGAAGCTCGAACGTTAACACGCTATCTTTGTGGCTATTGCATGCCTCCCGTTGCCCAGGATCGGGGCGGGATGCGTCGTCACAGGCTTTGTCTGAAAAGTCGGTGAGCGAAGGCCAGACAAGGCGAAAATCGGTGAAAAGACGGAGTTTACGGGATGTAAATGAGTACTTTGAGCCGGTTTTTAACGCCGTATGGTCGAGCGCAACCAGTTTTCGGACAGAGCCTAGCGTATTGGAGCTTTTATGAGTCAAGACAACGAGTACGTACCGCCGAAGGTCTGGAAATGGGAAAAGGCCAACGGTGGCGAGTTCGCCAATATCAACCGGCCCATCGCCGGCCCTACCCAGGACAAGGCGCTTCCGGTCGGCAAGCATCCGCTGCAGCTCTACTCGCTGGCCACGCCCAACGGGGTGAAGGCCGGCATCATGCTTGAGGAGCTGCTGGCGCTGGGTCACTCAGGCGCCGAATACGATGCCTGGCTGATCCGTATCGGCGAGGGGGAGCAGTTCGGCAGTGGCTTCGTCGAGGTCAACCCCAACTCGAAGATCCCGGCGCTGATGGACCACAGCACCACGCCGCCTACCCGGGTGTTCGAATCGGGCTCGATCCTGCTCTACCTGGCCGAGAAGTTCGGCGAGCTGTTGCCCCGCGACCCGGCCGGGCGTACCGAGACCCTGAACTGGCTGTTCTGGCAGATGGGCAGCGCGCCGTATCTCGGCGGCGGCTTCGGCCACTTCTACGCCTACGCCCCGACCAAGATCGAGTACGCCATCGACCGCTTTGCCATGGAGGCCAAGCGCCAGCTCGACGTGCTGGACCGGCGCCTGGCCGAGAGCCGCTACCTCGGCGGTGACGAATACACCATCGCCGATATCGCCAACTGGTGCTGGTACGGTCAACTGGCGCTCGACCGCGTCTACGATGCCGGCGAATTCCTGCAGGTGCAGGAGTATGAGAATGTGCAGCGCTGGGCCAGGGAGATCGATGCCCGCCCGGCGGTGCAGCGCGGACGCATGGTCAACCGCACCTTCGGCCCACCGGAGCAGCAGCTGCACGAGCGCCACGACGCCAGCGACTTCGAGACGCAGACGCAGGACAAGCGCTAGGTGACCCCGCGGCCCGTTTCTACCAAGGGCTGGGCTTTCGCTGCAGCGAGAGCATGGCGTTCCATGCCAAGGGCCTGCGGGGCTAGGGGGAGGAGACGCCTCGTTGGACACCCTTTTGGAGCTCTGGCATGCTTCGCGCCTTCGAAATCCGCCCAAGAGAAGCCCATGAGCGCCTTGCCGAACTGCCCCGCCTGTCAATCCGAGTACACCTACGAAGTGGCCGATATGTACGCCTGCCCCGAGTGCGGCCATGAGTGGTCGAGCCTGGCGGAAGTCGGCGAGGCCGGGGGCGAGAAGGTGGTGCGCGATGCCAACGGCAACGAGTTGCAGGATGGCGACAGCGTCACCGTGATCAAGGACCTCAAGGTCAAGGGCACCTCGTCGGTGGTCAAGGTGGGCACCAAGGTGAAGGGCATTCGCCTGGTGGAGGGCGACCATGACATCGACTGCAAGATCGACGGCTTCGGGCCGATGAAGCTGAAGTCGGAGTTCGTCAAGAAGGCATAAGCACCGGGGAAAATCGACTGTCACGGAGCTGTAAGCCAATGGCAGTAATGTCGATGGGGCTCACTCATCGGAGGTTTTCCCCTATGTCGAAGCGCCCCCTGTCAGCGGCCCTTGCCGCCGTGGTTCTTGCCGGCCTGGCCCTCCCGGCTCTCGGCAACGAGAAGCTGGTGCTCTACACCAGCCAGCCCAACAGCGACGCCCAGCAGACCGTCGATGCCTTCCAGGCGGCCTACCCCGAGATCGAGGTGGAGTGGGTGCGGGATGGCACCACGCAGCTGATGACCCGGCTGCGCTCCGAACTCTCCGCCGGCGTCAGCAACCCCGATGTACTGCTGATCGCCGACAGCATGACCCTGGAGTCGCTCAAGCAGGAAGGGTATCTGCAGCCCTACCTGAGCCCGGAACGCGAGGCCTACGCCGCCGAGCTCTACGATCCGGAAGGCTACTACTACGGCACCAAGCTGATCACCACCGGCATCGTCTACAACACCGGTGCCGAGCGCCAGCCGCAGAGTTGGCAGGAGCTCACCCAGCCCGAGTACGAAGGGCAGGTGACCATGCCAAGCCCGCTCTATTCCGGCGCCGCGCTGATCCACATGGCGGCGGTCGAGGCGAATCCCGAGCTGGGCGAGGGCTATTACGAGGCACTGCACGCCAATCGTGTCGAGGCCCAGGGCGGCAACGGCGGCGTGTTCAACGCCGTGGCGTCGGGCACCAAACCCTACGGCATCGTGGTCGACTTCCTGCCGATCCGCGAAGCGGCCAAGGGCTCGCCGGTGGCGTTCGTGTTCCCCGAGGAGGGCGTGAGCGCCGTGACCGAGCCGGTGGCCATCATGCAGGGCGCCAGGAACCTCGACGCGGCGCAGAAGTTCGTCGACTTCGTTCTCTCGCGTGAAGGCCAGGAGCTGGTCAGTGAGCAGGGCTATCTTCCGGCACATCCCGAGGTCGCCCCACCGGCAGGCTTCCCCGTCCGTGACGATATCGCGCTGATGCCGCTGGACGTCGAAAGCGCCCTGACCAGGGAAGCCGAACTCAAGCAGCGCTTCGGCGACCTGTTCGGAAGCTGACCATGGCACCGGGTCTTATCGACAGCAGCCAGCATCGCTGGCTGCTCACCCTGCTCATGCTCGTCATCGTGGCGCTCAGCCTTGTGCCCAGCCTGCGGCTGCTGATGGAAGCGCTGGGCGACCTGGCCCAGGGTAGTGAATCGCCGCTGTGGCGGGTACTGCAGGCCGAGAGTACCTGGCGGGCGCTGTGGCGCAGCCTCTATACCTCGGGGCTGGGCATGGTGATTGCGCTGGTGCTGGGCAGCCTGTTTGCCTTCGTGATCACCCTCACTGACATTCGCGGCAAGGCCTGGCTGGTGTTCTGCTTCATGCTGCCGATGATGATCCCGCCCCAGGTCACCGCGCTGAGCTGGCTGCAGCTGTTCGGCCCCGCCAGCCCGCTGCTGAAAAGCATCGGCATGGCGCCGCCGCTGGGCAGCCCGCAGCCGCTCTACTCGGCCGAGGGCATCGCCCTGCTGCTGGGCATCCAGAGCGCACCGCTGGTGTTTCTGGCGCTGCGCACTTCGCTGCTTTCTCTCCCCCGCGAGCTGGTCGAGGCGGCCCGCATCAGCGGCGCCCGCCAGGCTCAGGTGTGGGGGCAGATCATCCTCCCGGTGACCCGCAGCGGCCTGATCGCAGGCGCCGCCATGGCCTTCATCTCGAGCCTGGGCAACTTCGGCATACCCGCGATGCTGGGTATTCCCGCCGGCTACTACGTGCTGCCGACCCTGATCTACCAGCGCATGGCCAGTTTCGGCACCGGCGTGCTGGCGGAGATGGCCTCCCTCTCGCTGCTGATCGGCGTGCTGGCGCTGGCCGGGGTGGCACTGCAGCAGGCGTGGATGAAGCGCAGCCGTTTCGGCCTGGTGGGGCACGGTGGCCGCGCTCACGACTTTTCGCTGGGGCGCTGGCGAGGCGGGGTAACCGCCCTGCTGGTGGCGGTATTGCTGACGATTCTGGTCGCACCCTTGGCGGCATTGGTGGTGAGTTCGCTGGTGCCCGCCATGGGCGTGCCGCTGAGTTGGGAAACCGCCACCCTGAGCGCTTATCACGAGGTGATCGGCCGCCAGGGGGCGACCTGGCGCGCGGTGCGCAACAGCCTGTGGCTGGCGGGTTGCGCCGCCATTGTGCTGATGCTGTGTAGCCTGCCGCTGGCCTATCGCCTGCAGCGCCTGCCGCGACGTTGGCAGGGCCTGGCGCTGAGCGCCATCGAGCTGCCCTATGCGCTGCCCGGCGTGGTGCTGGCGGTGGCTTGCATCCTGCTCTTCGTGCGCCCCATCCCTGTTGTGAACGTGGCGCTTTACGGCACCCTGGGGTTGATCTTCGTCGCCTACCTGGCGCGCTTCCTGGTGGTGTGCCTCAAGCCGGTGGCCGCCGGTCTCGCCCAGCTAGACCCCTCGCTGGAGGAGGCGGCCCAGCTCGCAGGCGCCGGCCCCTGGCGGCGCCTGGGTGGCATCGTGTTGCCGCTGGTGGCCCCGGCGCTATTTGCCGGTGGTCTGCTGGTATTCCTGCTGGCGGTGAACGAGCTGACCGTCTCGGCGCTGCTGTGGAGCGCGGGGAACGAGACCCTGGGCGTGCTGATCTTCAACCTCGACGAAGGCGGCGAGAGCGTGCTGGCCGCCGCGGTTTCCGTGCTGGTGGTGTTGATGGTCGCCACGTTGATGCTCTGCCTGAGCCTGCTGGCACCGCGCCTGCCCAAGGGGGTCGTGCCATGGCAGGGTTGACGATAGATAGTGTCACCAAGCGCTTCGGTGATCACCCTGCCGTCGAGGCGCTCTCCCTGGACATCGCCCCGGGAGAGTTCGTCGCGCTGCTCGGCCCCAGCGGCTGCGGCAAGACCACCATGCTGCGCATGCTGGCCGGCTTCGAGTCGCTCAGTGAAGGGGAGATTCGCCTGGGCGGGCGGACCCTGGCCAGCCGCGAGCATCACGTGCCGCCGGAACAGCGCAACATGGCGATGGTGTTCCAGTCCTACGCCCTGTGGCCGCACATGAGCGTGGCCGACAACGTCGGTTACCCGCTCAAGCTGCGCCGCCTGGATGGCGAGACGTACCGGCGCCGGGTGGCCCAGGCGCTGGCGCTGGTGGGTCTCGCGCCGTATGCCGAGCGCTCGCCGCAGGAACTCAGCGGCGGCCAGCGTCAGCGCGTGGCGCTGGCGCGCTGCCTGGTCACCGACCCCGACGTCGTGCTGCTGGATGAGCCGCTGGCCAACCTCGACCGCCACCTGCGTGCGGCCATGGAGCAGAGCTTTCGCGATTTCCACCGCCGCACCCAGGCCACCCTGGTCTACGTCACCCATGACCAGAGCGAGGCCATGGCGCTGGCGGACCGCATCGCGGTCATGCGCGACGGCAGGCTGGCGCAGTGGGCCACGCCGGAAACGCTCTATCGCCAGCCGCGAACCGCCTGGGTGGCGAGCTTCATCGGCCAGGGCAGCCTGTTGAACGTGGCGGCCGGACGGCCGGGCCAACGCCTGGAGGAGGCCGCGCTGATGCGTGGGCTTGCCGCCGCTCCTGCCGAGCGAACCCAGCCGGTGCTGGTGCGCCCGGAGCACGTAACGGTGCTGTCCGATGCCCCTGCTCCACAGGATTTGCGTGGACGAGTGGAGAGCGTGACCTTCCGCGGCGAGCGCTATGAGCTGCACCTGCGCCTCGAAAGTGGTGAAGTGCTGCTGGCTTACCACCACGCGGCGCTCGATGAAGGGCGGCAGGTGGCCGTGACCCTGCGCGAGGGCTGGTGCCTGGAGCCCGAGACATGAGCCTGCGCATCGAGGTGCTCAGCGGGTTGGGGGAGAAGGCTCCCGCCGCCATCCTGGTCGAGGCCGAGGGCAGGCGCCTGCTGCTCGACGCCGGTGGCGCCTTGCACCCGGGCCAGTCGATGGCATGGGCCGAAGGGTTGGACGTCGACGCCGTGCTGATCAGCCACGATCATTTCGATCACATCGGCGGTGTATCGGCGTTGCCCGCCGAACTGCCGCTCTACTGCACTCCCTCGGTGGCGACGGCGCTGCCCGGCGGCCGCGAATGGCTAGCGCTGCCCGAGCGTGGCCAGTGTCGAATCGCGGGTATTCCTGTGACCACCGGTCAGGCGGGGCATTCGCTTGGTGGCGTATGGCTGCATCTCGGCGTCGATGACGGCGTGTTCTATAGCGGCGACGCCTGCCGTGAGTCGCTGCTCTTCCCCTTCGACGAACCGCCGCCGGCGCGTATCGCGCTGCTGGACGCCTCCTATGGCCGCTACGACACGCCCCAGGTGCAGTGCCGCGAGGCCATTGCGCAGCGGCTGTCCGAGCCCCGGGTGCTGCCGGTGCCCGCCTCGGGTCGCGCCCTGGAAATGGCGCTGTGGCTCGACGCCGAGGCCGGGCGGCGGGATGCGAGCTGGAACCTGGATCACTCTTGCCGCGCTGGGCTCGAGGCGCTGCTGCGCTTGCCGCGTGCGCTGCGCCGGGAAGGGCATGACGCTGCCATCCGGCGGCTACTCGATGCTTCCCGTACGGATTCGCCCATGCTATGGCTGGTGGAGGACCGCGACGACGACCCGCAGGACTGGCCGGCGCACCGGCTGCTGCACACGGGCTATCTCACGCCCCGGCGTCGGCGCCAGCGAGCGGAAGGCGAGGTCGACTGGCAGCGCTGGAACGTCCACCTGCGGCTGTCCCATATGCGGGCACTGGTACGGCAACTGGGAGCTAGGCAGGTGATTCCCCTCTTTACCACCGAGGTGCGCGAAGTGAGCGAGTCGTTGACGGCAGTCGAGCCAGCTTTATCGGAGGAGGGCAGCGATGCTGCTGGCTAGGTCATTCGTCTTCATTCGTCACGGTGAAACGCAGCTCAACCGCGAACATCGCATTTGCGGGCGCAGTGACGTGCCGCTGACGGCACAGGGCGAGGCCCAGGCGCGGCAGGCGGCTGCATGGCTCGACCGGCCATGGAGTCGGGTCGTCACCAGCACGCTGCAGCGCGCCTGGCGCACCGCGGAGCTGGCGGTTCCTGGCCAGGAGGCGATGCGCCTGAGCGGGCTCGACGAGCGCGATTGGGGGCGTCTGGACCAGTTGCCGCTGACGCAGCAGCCTCCCTATGAGGCCACCCCGGCCGGCGGCGAGAGCTGGGCGAGCTTCCAGGCTCGCGTGCTGGCGGCGCTGAACGGCGTGCTGGCAAGTGCGGAGATGCCGCTGGTGGTGGCTCACTCCGGCGTCTTTCGCGTCATTCGTGCCCAGTTGGTCGGCACCCCGAACGGCCCGCGGCTGGCCAATGCCACGCCATACCTGGTCCGCCCTGGCCTGCTGGACTGGCAGGTTCAGCGCTATGCGGGTTGAATTTCTGAAGTGGGGGTGAGCCGGGTGCCCTGCGGGTTCAGCGGAGCCCCCGGTCTTCGTTCAGGCAACCTGTCGCGGCCGGTCGCCAAGGGTGATTGCCCGATTCAGGAAGGCGCGATTCAAGGGGCTGAACGGCTTGATGGCCAGGCGCTCATGCGCCAACCCCTCGGCCACGTCGCGATAACCGCCGCGCAGGGCGGCTTCGGTCAGCGTCCAGTCGATGATGTCGCGCTGGGCGTGGCTGCCGCCGAAGCCGTTGGCGATGAAGCGCGCCGGATGCAGGCGCTCGACGGCAGTGCCATAGTCGCCCCGCCAGAACGCGATGAATCCTTCCACCAGTGGCAGGCCCGTCTGCCTGGCCCAGACGCTCGCCTCCCGACTTGCGCCGTTGTCTCGAAGCGCCGACAGCAGCCGGTCGATCCGGTCGCCACGGCCGGCGCCCAGATAGGCCATGACGGCATGCCAGTCGTTGAACGGGTAGAGGTTGCCATCGGCATGGCTGTCCCAGGCTTCCGCCAGTTCCTGCCAGCGGTTGCCGACATCCTGGCCGGTGAGATGCAGCCGCCAGAGCAGGGCGGAGGCATCGACCATGTCGAGTACTACGGGGCTGCGCTCCTGGCGGATCGGGCCGTCATACAGCGCCAGTGCCCGCTCGGTCTGGCCCAGGTCGAGATGGCACAGGGCCAGGTGCCACCAGTTGTGTACCTTGAACAGATTGTCCTCGCCCGCCCAGTGCGGTTCACGCACCGTCATCCAGCCGATGCCATCCTCGGCGCGGCCCTGCATCTCCATCACATGGGCAACGGCATGGTGCGCCCAGCAGTCGAGCGGCTGCCTGTCCAGGGCGTCTCGGCCGGTCGCCTCGGCCCGGGCGTAGGCGCCGGTCTCCTCCAGCCCGAAGGCGTAAAGGCCAAGGACGATCGAGTAGCCCGGGATATCGGGTGACCACTTGGGCAGCACCCGGGCGATGCGGTCTCGCAGGTCGCGGGCATTGGCACGGTAGAAGTCGGTCAGGTGCCCGGCCTGCAGTGCCAGCAGGTCGTGCGGGTAGCGCATGTTGTGCCGGTCCAGTGAGCAGGCGCCCGCGGTCCACTCCCCGGCCAGCAGGTGATCGAGGGCGGCGACGTGGGAGGCTTCGCGATCATTCAGGCGGTACGACTTCACGGCCGCGACATCGGCCCTGGCCGCTTCGGCGGCGTCGGGCTCGGTGGCCAGCGCAAACAGGTAGGCGCGGAGGATTCGCGCCATGGCGAAGTCGGGAGCCACCTCGATGGCCTGGTCCAGCGGTGTCACGGGATCGCCGCGATAGAGGTTGAAGGCCTCGGCAGAGCGGGAATAGAGGTCCAGGGCTTCTGTGGTGGCGCCGGACAGGGTGTTTCCTTGCAGGTCGGTCAGCATTGTCGTTATTGCTCCACATTCCGTCGTTTAGTCGGGGGAAATGGCGCCGGCCTTTGCCTGACGCCATGCTGCTAAACTACTGGCAGGCGCGGCGGACGATAATGAGCGAGACGCCGGACTTCTTGTCCGAGCCGCCGCCATCACGGGAGCGTTGCTCGATGGAGGCTTCTCTCGATGTGCTGCGCACGATCCGCCTGACCGGGGGCATCTTCCTCGATGCGGAATTCACTGCGCCCTGGTGCGTGGCCGCCCAAGTCGCCCCGGAAGACTGCCACCCGTTCACGCCCCTGCCCAAGGGCATCATTGCCTACCATTACGTCAGCGCTGGCCGGCTACTGTTGCGCGTAGGCGAGGGCGTACCGCTGGAGATTCCGGCAGGGCACCTGGTGGTGCTGCCGCGCAACGATCCGCACGTGCTCGGCAGCAGCCTGGACTGCCCGCCCGTGAGTGCCGAAGGACTCATGCAGGCGACCGTCGAGAGCGGTATCGCAAGAATCGTGCATGGCGGCGAGGGCGAGGCGACACGGCTCTGGTGCGGCTTTCTGCTCAGCGATACGACGACCGATCCTCTGGTTGGCATGCTACCGAGCGTGATGACACTGGACGTGACGCAGGGCGTTGCGGGGCCATGGATCGAGAGCTCCTTTCGCCTGGCCGCCAGCGAGTTCGCGACGGGAGAGGTGCGTTCGCCGGTACTGCTGTCGCGGTTGGCGGAGCTGCTCTTCATCGAAGCCGTGCAATGTTACTTCGCCGGCCTGCCGCCGGAGCAGCTCGGTTGGCTGGGCGGGCTGCGCAACCCCTTCGTCAGCCGCGGCCTGGCACTGATGCATGACCGCCCGTCCCACCACTGGACGACCGAAGCGCTGGCTCGGGAAGTGGGGCTCTCGCGCTCCGCTTTCGCCGAACGTTTCACCGAACTGGTGGGTGCACCGCCGATGCGTTATCTCAGCGGGCTGCGCATGCAACTGGCGGCACGCCGCCTGCGGGAGTCGCGCGATCCCATAGCGCTGATTGCCGAGGAGGTCGGATACGAATCGGAGGTCTCCTTCACCAAGGCGTTCAAGCGCACCTTCGGGACGCCGCCGGCAACATGGCGACGGGGGCAGGAGGGAGGGCTGGCCACCCCAAGTGATAGGCATGATGAGGAGAGCGAGGAATGCTGAGTCCTGATGATTTGCGTCATCTCCGCCGCTGCGTGGAGCTGGCCACTGAAGCGCTCGAGAAAGGCGATGAGCCATTCGGCTCCGTCCTTGTCGATGGTGGCGGCCGCGTGCTGGGCGAGGATCACAATCGCGTGGCCTCCGGTGACAGGACCCGCCATCCCGAATTTGCCTTGGCACGCTGGGCGGCTGCTCACATGAGCCCGGAAGCGCGCCGAACGGCCACCGTCTACACCTCGGGCGAACACTGTCCCATGTGTGCCGCTGCGCATGCCTGGGTTGGGCTTGGGCGTATCGTCTATGCCAGCTCCTCGGAGCAGCTGTCCGCTTGGCTTGGCGAGCTGGGGGTTCCGCCGGCTCCTGTACACCCTTTGCCGATCCAGCAAGTTGCTCCAGGCATTATCGTGGAGGGGCCGGTACCTGAGCTGGCGGAGCAGGTGCGCGAGCTGCACTGTCGCTTTTATGGGGCTGGGCCACACTGAAGGCATATCCCAGCGACGAAGCGACAGCGGAGGGAACCATGAGCGAAGCTACACGGCAAAAGCGCCAGGGGCGGCTGCGCATCGGTACGTCCGGCTATCAGTATCGCCACTGGAAGGGACGCTTCTATCCGAGCGAACTGACCCAGGATGAGTGGTTCGGCCATTACGCCGGGCAGTTCGATACGGTGGAGATCAACAACACTTTCTATAACCTGCCCCCGGCCGAAACCTTCGACAAGTGGAAGAAGGCGGCACCGGCCGGCTTCGAGTATGCGTTGAAATTCAGCCGCTACGGCAGTCACATGAAGCGTCTCAAGGATCCCGAGCAGAGCCTTGACGCCTTCCTCGAGGTGGCACAGCGGCTCGGCAAGCGCCTGGGCCCGATCCTGGTGCAATTGCCGCCCAACTGGAAGGCCCGGCCGGAGCGGCTGGACGCCTTTCTCGCCGAGGCGCCGAAGCAGCATCGCTGGACCGTCGAGCTGCGCGACCCGGACTGGCTGAACGATGAGGTGTACGACGTGTTGCGCCGCCATGACGTGGCGCTGTGCCTGCATGACATGCTGGAGCGCCACCCACGAGTGTTTACCGCCGGCTGGACCTACCTGCGCTTTCATGGCAAGCGGTATGCCGGCAGCTACTCACGCCAGTATCTCGTGGCCGAGGCAAAGCGTATCGCCGAGCTGCTGCGCGAGGGCTGCGATGTCTATGCCTATTTCAATAACGACCAGAAAGCTCATGCACCGCGCAATGCGCTGGATCTGAGACGCTTCGTGAACGACAGGCAATGACGCGGGCGTTTAGCGGGTGTCGAAAGAACGCCCGGCCATTGGGTGACATTACGCCATTCCGGTAAATGTCGTCACAAGGAGGCCGAGAATGCTATATGGGCTGGCAGGAGTCGCTGACGCTGCTGGCGAAATTGGTCGAGGCGGAAATTCCCGATTGACCGCAGGGCCACCGAGAAGCAGGCCTGGCGGGGACGGGTTGGCAGGGGAATCCAGCGGGCGCTGGCGCGCTGCCGAAGCCTCGTTTTCGAGAGGTGGCAAGGTATATCAAGGCCGGGAGGGAGACCGCCCGGCCCTGCGCCTCCCATTGGGGTCAGCAGAGGTTATATGCTTCCGCGGCTTCCTGTGTGATCAAGGCGTCGGCCAGTGCCCGCGAGGCAAGGGCGAACTCTATGCGAGCCGCGCTGAGGGCGCTCAGATCCTTGCAGGAAGCGTCACGCTCCAGGCGATCGAGCTGTATCTTGGCCATGACCAGTCGCTTGCACAGCGCCTCGTTGGCGCGTGGTTCTATCAAAGCATTCGGGGAATCCCCCGGCATACTCAGCATGTTCATCGCTCCCCCCTTACGAATCGAACCGAACAAGCGTCGCGATGCCCCTCGCAGGACGCTTAAATAGCATTATCGGTCAAGGCGGAAGAAACTGTAGTCCCCTCACGAAGGCAAAGTGCGTGGCCTGTTGGCACGCCACGCCACAGCTCGAGTGGCTTACTGCACGGTCACCATGACCGGTGCGGTGCCGCGCCTCAACATGCCGAGCTCGCGTGCCGCGCGCTTGGAGAGGTCGATGATGCGTCCTTCGACGAAGGGGCCGCGGTCATTGATCATCACTTCCACTTCCTGGCCCGTGTCCGCCCGTGTCACGAGCACCTTGGTGCCGAGAGGAAGGCTGGGGTGGGCGGCGGTCATGGCTTGCTGATCGAAGGAGTCGCCGCTGGCAGTGGTGGCGCCCTGGAATCGGTCGCTATAGAAGGATGCGATGCCTTCTTCCTGATCGGCCTCGTGGGCCAGAGCATTGGCGGTGGATACCGCGAACAATCCTGCCAGGCAACAAGCGAGCAATTTTCTTGGTAGAGCTCCCATGGTATTACCTCAGGTTATCGTTTGGCGGTTATCGCTTTCATCGATGAGGTGCCGGGTGAGCGTTAGGGATAGTACCCGGCATGGCTGCATTGGGCAACCCAAGGCGTACGCTTTGCCTCGCGTTTGCAGGAGAAGACGTCGCGTTGGGCGGCGTTGGGCGCTGATCGTTCAAGGAGTTTTCGCTGCCGGCTGAACGGTAGCCGTGCATGGACCTTGCTCGACGGGGCATGTCGAGCAAGGGGCTCAGTTCGGTTTTATACGAGTCGTGAAGTGCTGTTGGCGGACGCCAGGCTTTCAGGTGCCCTGGGCGCGGTGGGTCCAGTTCTCCGGTTCTTCCTCCGGGGCGATGAGCCGCAGATTCGGTACGGTTGCCGTGCGGTTGCGTCCGCTCTCCTTTGCCGCATAGAGGCCTTCATCGGCCTGCTGCACCAGCACCGAGCGGTTGGCGTTGCGCACCGGTAGCATCGAGGAGACGCCGATGCTGACGGTGACATGCTTCGCCACGGGCGAGACGCAGAACGCGAGGTCGCGTTCTGCGAGCATGGCATGGATACGTTCTGCCATGCGCACGGCGCCCTCCAGGCTGGTATGCGGCATCAGCACCACCATTTCTTCACCGCCATAGCGTGCCACCATGTCTCCCGGGCGTGCGGCGGCGGTGCGAAGTACGTCGGCAACGCCACGCAGGCAAGTGTCGCCGGCCTGGTGACCGTAGGTGTCGTTGAAGAGCTTGAAGCAGTCGATGTCGATCATCAGCAGGCTGAGTGGCTGGCGCTCGCGCGCCGCCCGGCGCCACTCCAATTTCAATACGCGTTCGAATTCACGGCGGTTGGCGATGCCCAGCAGTCCATCGCTGGCGGCCTGATGAACGAGTTCCGCATTCCGGGCGGCAAGGCGCTCACGTTCCTGCAGTAGCCGGGCTTCGCGGGAGCGATAGACGCGGTGCATCGGCAGCATGATCAAGGTGAGAGCGAGGGCTATGCCGCTGGCGAAGCCAGCAAGCGCCATACCGGGGGGCAGCGCATCCGCTGCCAGCGTTTTCAGGGAAGCGGCAGCGTTGGGAAAGAGGGCGGTCTGCTCGGGTACTAGGCCGTTGAGAGAGAGTGCGGCGTCGAGCAGCAGGGCAATGGCCAGCACGCAGCTGGCAAGACAGAGGCTATTGTTCAGCGGAGACTTGGGTTTCGTATGCATGGCGTCGTCTCATTCCTGGGCCGTTCGGGCTGTGCCCGTGACAGGGTTCGACTCTGGCCAGCTAGCGCTCGCGGCATCCTTGCGCTTCGCTGTTGTTAAAGCTTCGCTGTTAAAATTTCGGCTAAAAAAAGGGCCGCAGAGCGGCCCAAGTACGCAGGGAACTAAAGGATAGTGCTAACTCATTGCATGAGCGTGCCTTAGGCCGGTAGAAGCAGTTAAGGCTTGCTTGCCGGGGGCAGCCCGCATAGCGCCAGTTCGTGACGCTGCAAGTGCCTGGAGTGACGAGCGGTGGCCTTTCACAAGGTCCGGCTCGTCGTACCTTGCCATTGCCTTGATGTAAGCGAAAAGAGTGCCATGTTTGCATGATTCTTTTAAAAAACAGCGTTTTGGAAATAGCTCTGTGCGACGAATAGGAGGTAGTACATGACAATGGCTTAGTCTGGAGTGGAAAAGTGTAGCTATTCGGAGACGCATATTGGGCCGTTCGAGATTATGGCTTTAAAACAAAGACTTGCGTGTCGCCTTGTGGAGACACTTAGCGGGGATGGAGTCATGCTTCCTTGCGCCGAATGGGCAGGATACTCCGGATCTCCCTCGGCGAAGCCCAGTTGGAAGAAGGAGGGTGGACCGGCGGCGCCTCTCAGGCGAGACTGCCTCCGTAACCCATCGACCTTGCCTGACAGGGAGAACCGAAATGGCGAGTATCTTCAGCCGTATCATCCACGGCGAGCTACCTGGCGAGTTCGTCTGGTCCGACGAGCAGTGCGTGGCCATCATGACCCTCAACCCCATGAAGCCCGGTCACCTGCTGGTGATCCCGCGCGATGAGATCGACCATTGGGATGACCTGCCGGCCGAACTGAGCGCTCATCTCATGGCGGTGTCGCAAAAGCTGGCGAAAGGACTCAAGCGAGCCTTTCCCTGTGAGCGCGTGGGAATGATGATCGTCGGTCTCGAAGTTCCTCATGTGCATCTGCACCTGGTGCCGATCGATGCGATGCAGGATATCCGCTTCGAAGGGTTGCCCCAGGCGCGGCCGGAGGAGTTGGCAGAGAATGCCGATCGTATCCGGGGTGCGCTGCAGGAGGGCTAGCCTTGATTCAGGAATGACAGTGGCCTGTCTCCACGTACGCCATGGCTTACACGTTTTGGCGCCGATGTCTGATAGTACTTCTGTGGCTCTGGTCTAGTATGGGTATCTTCCTAAGCCTGCTGTGGTCACGGCAGGCGGTACCCGTCCAAGAGCTGGGCTTATGGAGGACACGGTGCACGAAAAACTGCTGGAGACACGGCGTCAGTGGTACGCCGCCTATGTCGAGGGAAACGTCGGTCAATTGGATCATATCGAGTTGGACGATTTCGTCCTGATCGATGAAACGGGCTTGCAGGGCAAGTTGGACCAACTCGGGGGTATTGCCGACGCCGTGGCGGCGGACCGTTGGTTTGCCCGCGGTAGTCACGCCGTGGACTCCATACTGAAGTTGGTGCCGCTGGGCGATGTCGTATCGATCCATGGGCAAGGCCGGGTCGTAGACGACGTTCGGATTCGGCCCAGCCTGTATTTCAGTGAGTTGTGGCAGAAGGTAAGCGGTGAGTGGCGGGTGCTGTCGTTGCACTTCTCGTTGGCCGCGGCCCCATCGCACTGACGATTAGGCTGGCCGGAAGGCCCGCCGACAAGCTGGGCTGTCGGCAGGCCACGGCTTTCAGTCACGCCGTTCGATGCAGTTGGCATAGAGGCTCACGGTCGCCGGCCAATCGCTGAACACGCCGATGACGCCGACATCCTGCACCAGCGCGTCGAGGGTGATCAGCTTGTCGCCATCCCGGCGAATCACTTCTTCCGTCGTCTGGTGGTACCACTGCCCCCCTTCGGCCAATGGGCCCGAGCGCTCCAGCGTCCAGGTGATCAGCTCGAGCCCCGCCTCCCTGGCGCGCTCGGCGTATTCCGAAGGTACGATGCGGCTGTCGCCCTCGCCGAAGTCGGGATTGGCAGCCAGCAGCATCCAGGTCGGTGGAGCAAGGATTCGCACGCCCTGTTCCGCCAGCTCTTCCATGCTTGGCGACCAGGTATTCGGGTCGCTATGGTCGAAGTCCTCATCATCGTAGCGTCCATCCAGATAGACGGCCTGTTCGCCGAACTCGGGTTCGTTCTCGATCCAATAAAGCACGTCGTCGAGATTGAACGACTGGGCGAAGACATCGCCCGGCGGCACGTCGGCCTGCTTGTACTCATCGACGAGTTTCTGCGCGTAGTCCTCCTGGCTCATGCCGTTGAAGGGCATCTCCACTTCGGGCGCCTTGAGCTCGGGTGTCATCTTCACGCCGAGTTCCTTGAACAGGGCGATGGTCTCGGCATGGCTCATCAGGGTGCCACGACTGGCGTAGAGGTCGGTGCGCCAGCCGGGCGTGCCGGCCACATACTCCTCTATGCTGCGCGCTTCCTGGTTGGCGCCTTCCATGGTGCCACGCAGGGTGCGGAACTCGGACAGGGAGATGTCGCTGGTACAGCAGCGTATCTCGGCGGCATTGGTCAGCTCGCCGCTCTCGGGATCGATCTCCGGCGGTACGCTGCACTTCTGGGCCAGCTCGGTTTCGACGATGTTGGTGGTGTAGTGCAGGTCGCATTGGGAGTGCCGGCACACCAGTTCGTTGTCGCTGGTGAAGGTCACGTCGCACTCCATGATGCCTGCACCGCCCTGAACGCCGGCCAGGTAGGACTCAAGGGTGTGTTCGGGAAACTGCAGCGGTGCACCGCGATGGGCGATGACAAGCTCCGAAGGCTGCCAGTCGGTGTGCTGGGCAGCGCATTCGAGCAGTTCGGCCTTGAGTTCGCGCTCACGCTCGGTCTCCTCGCTCATGTCATTGACCAGGAATAGCGGGCGCGGGCCGAGCGTCACCTGGCCGACGGCATCCAGCAGGGCATCGTTCCACTCGGGAGCATTGGCAGTCGTCTCCTGGGCCAATGCCGGGCCGGTGGCCAGCAGGCCCAGGCAGGCCAGGGTGGGGAGTGTCTTGTTCATGGCGTGTCTCGCTTTCTTCCTTGTTGGCATGGGCCACAGTTGACGCCTGAGGCCAGACTTGAGCGTAGCCATACGCAGCAGTACCGGCCAGGCTAACGCTCCGTCATCGCCAGGCGCACTGCCAGGGCGAGGAAGCCCGCCGCGAAGGAGCGCCGCAGCCAGGCAATTGTCCGGGGGCGTGCCAGGACGCGCTGGCGTGCAACTGCCGCGCTGACGCCATAGACGATAAACACCGCAAATGTCATTAGCATGAAGGCGAGGCTCAACTCGAACATCTGAACCAGCGGGGCCTCGCCGGCATCGACGAATTGCGGCAGGAAGGCGAGGAAGAATAGGGTCAGCTTGGGATTGAGCAGGTTCAGCAGTACGCCGCTGCCGATCAGTTGTCTGGCCGGCAGGGGCGCCTGGTCGGTGGCGGGGAGTGCGGTGTCGCGCGATTTCAGCACACTCCAGGCAATGTAGAGCAGGTAGGCGACGCCCAGCAGTTTGAGCAGTTGAAAAGCCGTGGCGCTGGTATGCAGCAGGGAGGCAAGCCCGGTGATGGCGGCGAGCATATGCGGCACGATGCCGAGGGTACAGCCGAAGGCCGCCAGTATGCCGGCCCGCACGCCGCGCGCAAGGCCGGTGGCAAGCGTGTAGAGCACCCCGGTGCCGGGTGCGGCGGCGACGACCAGCGAGGTCAGGAGATATTCGAGGGTCATGGGCGGGCTCCGGTAACGAAACCCCGCCAGTGTGTCGCTATCGGCCGACCGGTTCTTGTACGAAATTGCAGCCTCTCAGTGGGGCCGGAGCGCTCGGCGATAGCGTCCCGGGGAGAGTCCGAGCTGGCGGCTGAAGGCTCGGCTCATATGGCTCTGGTCGGAGAACCCCGCCTCCAGGGCCGCCTGGCTCAGCGAATGACCGTTGGCGATCAGGTGCCTGGCCATCAATACCCGTCGCTGCAACTGGTAGGCGTGTGGCGTGATACCCAACGTACGGGAGAAGCTGCGCAGCAGTTGGTAGCGGCTCAGACTCGCCATTTCGGCCAGTTCACTCAGAGTGACGGCTTGCTGAGGTGCGTCGTCGAGGCGCTGGCGCACCCTGGCGACGTTGCCCGTGGCGCCATGCAGGGTGTCGAGGCGGCGCGAGCCATGGCGAGAAAAGGCCGCGCCAAGCAGCTGGCAGCAGTGCTCCTCCAGGCCCAGAAGATCATCTGGCGTTACGGCAAGCCGACGGAACAGTTGTTCCATGAGTTCGAGGAGCAGGGGATCGTTGAGTGCGGGGCGGGACATCTCGATGGGGGCGTCGGGGCCGTCGATGACCTGCCGGACCAGGTCGGTGTCGAAGTAGAGCATGTGCCAGGTCCGCCGAGTGCCGCCGAGAGGCGCGCCGTCGTGCACCTCGCCCGGGTTCACCGTGATGATGTCGCCGGCCACGGCCTCCACGCGACCGACCCCGCTCCAGGAGCGCTGCCCCCCGGCGACGATGAGACCGATGCCATACTGATCGTGGGAGTGACGAGGAAAGGTCCGGTCCGAAGCCAGGCTCATTGCCATCAGGCCATCGACCCCCATGGCGTGCGCGGCTACATGGTGATGCTCTTCCGGCATGCTGCCTTCCTGAATCGGGTATCGTAGCAAAGGCTGGCTGAGGCCCAGCCAACGATCGGCGGTTCTGGCAGGCCTCATGTCCAGCACCATACGTATGTTGTTTTAAAGGTTGTCCAGGTTTTTTATCTGCTAGAGCAATGCCATGTGCTTTCGATTAGCTTAGCTCATGCTGCCCTTGGGGTGATGGGTTGGATGGCGAGCTTTCGAGGTGATGCCAAAGGGCCTCGTACGCGGCCAGCAGCTGGCTGGCCTGGAGTGCCCAGAAGCGGAGTACTTCATCGTCATGATGTGCAAATGGGAAATGGGGCTGTGTCATGGAGCGGTCCTCCTGTAGGACTACACCACCAGCATAGACGTTTTTTGCTGCGCCGCAGCATAGGATTTGTAACAGCCTGCATGTGCCCTCCAAGCAAGACGCCCCATCCGGTGGTAGCCGGATGGGGCGTGGATCGCTTCGAGCGTAAGACTTCAGCGCTGCGGATGTTCCTCGAAAAGTTCGGCCTTGGCCTCGCGCATGACGTTCTCGCAGGCAGCTTGGTGGGCGAGTTGGGTCAGCAGGCTCTGGGTCACGGCAAAGCCCTTGCCGAGACAGGTATCCACGTCTTCACGGCTCAAATGAGGTGTTACGAGATAGTCGATCTTGATCGTTCTGCCACTACCGTCCAGCTTATCGGCGAGGTTACGGATGAACCAGGCAAGGCGATCACGCCAGCCGCTCGTCTCTTCCCTGCCTTCACTCACGCTGAACGTGCACCGCCACTCAGGTTTGAAGACTCGCATGAGTACCTCCTGCACTGGCTTGGTTAGGAATGATCGATCGTGATGTTGGGCTCCACTTTCTCGACAAATAATACTTTCAACATAACAAACTTGTACCGATCTTTCACGAGCTGTGCTGCTTCGCTACGCCTGACAGGGTGACAGTTATCATGCTTGTCGCGCAAGAGGCATGAGAGCCCCCGGCCGATGGTAAAAAGCACTTGCTTCTCATATCGGCACAAGGGGAGAAAACCTGAGCGGTGGAACAGGAATTACTCAGTCAGAGCCGTACCAGCATCTTGCCCCGGTTGGCTCCTTCGAACAGCTTGAGAAAGGCATCCGGGGTGCGCTCCAGGCCAGACTCGATAGTTTCCTCGTAATCGATCTCACCTTGGGCGACGCGCGGCCCGACCTCTTCGAGGAAGTGAGGGTATTCGGTCCAGTGGTCGAAGATGATGAAGCCCTGCATGCGGGCGCGCTGGACCAGCAGGTTCGCCAGGTTGCTTGGGCCGCGATCCTGGGTTTCATCGTTGTAACTTGAGATCAGCCCACAGATGGCGATGCGGGCGCCGACCTTGAGATTGTTCAACGCCGCTTCAAGGCAGGCGCCACCCACGTTCTCGTAGTACACATCGAAGCCTTCGGGGCAGGCCTCCTTGAGGTCGGCGCTCAATTGCCGGGCATCCTTGCCCTTGTAGCTCACGGCGCGAATATCGTGCTGCTCCAGCCATTCGAGCTTGTCTGCGGCACCGGCAATGCCGACGACGGTGCCGCCCCTGGCCTTGGCCAGCTGCACGGCGAGCGAGCCCACGGCGCCGCTGGCGGCGCTGACCAGCACGTTGTCGCCTTCGCGCAGGTTGGCAATGCGGTTGAGTCCCGTCCAGGCGGTCATGCCCGGCATGCCGAGCACGCCGAGATAGGCCTGTTCGGGAACCTGCATGTCGGGCAGGAGGTCAAGCACGTCCCCTTTGAGCTGGGCGACGTCACGCCATCCGCCCATGTGGCGCACCTTGTCCCCGACCTTGAAATGGGCATGACGCGACTCGATCACCTCGCCGATGGCGGCACCCTCCAGCGGGGCTCCCAGCTCGAACGGTGCCACATAGGTCCTGACACCGCTCATGCGGCCCCGCATATAGGGGTCGACCGACAGCCAGGTATTGCGAATGCGTACCTCTCCTTCGTCCAGCCCCGGCAGCGCCCGGCTGTGTAATTCGAACAGCTCTCTCGACGGCGTACCCTTCGGGTAGTCGCGAATTGTGAAATAACGTGACTGCATGTCGGCTCCTTGACTTGCTTGCATCCTGCTGCGATCACTCAGCGTGGCGGCCCCTGCTCGAAGAGCTCGGCCTTGGCATCCCGCATCACGTCTTCGCAGGCAGCCTGCTGCGCCAGCTGATTGAGCAGCGAGTGGGTGACTTCGAAGCCCTTGACCAGGCAGGTATCGATCTCCTCGGCTGTCACGGCGGGCTCGACGTTGCACTCGATCGTTACCGTGCGGCCCCCGTCATCGAGTCTGTCGGCCCAGTGGCGAATGCGCCAGGCCAGCCTCGTACGCCAACTGGCCGATGCTCCGGCAGCTTCGTTCACGGTGAATGTGCAGTGCCATTCCGGCTTGTAGATTTTCATACGAACCTCCCGTTCCGACTGGGAACATCCCGCTGTCTCTCCTTGTTTACCGCGGTTAACGGTCGAGACGTCCATGCTCCCAGCATAGAAGCTTTATCGGCTTGGGGCAGGTTAGCGAGTGTGAAGGCTTGCTAAGGAAGCGCTGCATGCCCCAAGTCCGGCATGCCACCAGATGGGAGTGCCTTTGGAGATGCGGACAGGAGGTAGGATTGGACCGAACCCGCGTCTCTGTCCATGGTTAGGGAACGGGTCAACTCACAACCCATGGATGGAACGGTGAACAAGGTCGCTCGTCGAATCGCCATGACGCTGGGGGCGCTGCTGCTGGTACTGGTGGCGGTGGCGCTGTTCCTGGAATCCTCCTGGTTTCGCGGCTGGTTGGAAGATCAGGCCAGCGAACAGCTGGGGCGCGAGGTGGAGATCGCCAATCACGGTATCGACTGGGGCCTGCCGCTGACCCTGCGGCTCGATGAGGTGCGCGTCGCCAATGCGAGCTGGGCCGACGAGCCCATGGCCCACCTCGAGGAGCTGTCGGTAACCCTGGACGTCGGCGCCCTGCTTCAAGGCGAAATCGAGCTGGAGCGGGTCGGCATCCGTCGCCCGGAGGTGGTGTTGCTGCGCCGCGAGGATGGCACCACCAATATCGATGACCTGCTTGAGGACGAGCCGACCGAGGAGCAGGAGATTCCTCTCTGGCCCCAGGCGTTCAACATCGACCGCGGGCGGCTGGTTGTTCGCGATGCAGGTCAGGATGTCGAACTCGACATCGCGTTCTCTACCCCCGGAGAGAGTGTCGAAGAACTGAGCGTGGACGTTCGCGGGGAGGGGAGTGCACAAGGCGAGACCATTCAATTCCAAGGCCTGCTGCATCTGGAAATTGAAGAGCGTCGTGGCGCCATCGAGGCGTTCCTGGGGCGCATCGGAGTAAGCCGTCTGCATGGCAATCTCGCGCTGGATATCGGACGTGACGTACCGCGGATGCAAGCCGAGCTCGAAGCCGACGTGCTTGACCTGGATCGCTGGAGCGAACTCTTTGCGCAGGATGAACCCCAGGCTACCGCCCAGGAGCGTCCGCTCATGGAGAGGCTGGAGGTGCTGCACTCCTTCGAGGCCGAAGTAGACCTCTCCATTGGCCTGCTATATGCCGCCGAGCGAACGCTGCACGACGTCGTGGTGCAAGGAGCGCTGCGAGAAGGAGAGCTGGCGCTCGATCGACTGCAGGCCAAGGAGGTGCTGGGCGAAGGGGAGGAGCGACTGTTTCAACTGCAGGGGCGGTTGGATGCGTCGTCTGATGAGAACGAGTCTGCAAGCGTCGAGCAGGGGCGACTGATCTACCGTGACACGGCGCGGCAGATCTCGCTCGAGGCGAGTTTCGAAGCCCCCGAGGATTCAGGCGGGCCTGCGGAAGGCCAGCGCATGAAAATGCAGGGCGAGGGTCGGCTACAGGATGACCGCGTGGCGTTCGAAGGGCTGTTGCGCCTCGACATGAAGGCGTGGCGAGGCGGTATCGATGGACTCGAGGCGAGCATCGGCGAAAGCCGCCTGGCAGGTAACCTGGAATTCGACCTGGGGCGCGATTCCCCCTGGCTCGCCGTCGAGTTCGAGGGCGATGCGCTCGACCTCGACCGCTGGGGGTTGTTCGAAGAGGAGCAGGCAAGCGGAGCACCGGGGCAGGAAGAAGCGCAGCAGGAAGGGGAGTGGGACCGGCACGTGGTTCAGGTGTTGCAAGGCCTGGAGACGTTCGAAGGCGAGTTCGACCTGACACTCGGGGAGTTGCATTATGCCGGCCAGACCCTGCATGACCTGGCCCTCGAGGCGACCCTCGAAGAGGGGCGGCTCACCATCGCCCGCGTGCAGACGCACCAACAGCTCGATGACGAGTCGCCACGCTCGTTGAGCCTCCAGGGCTGGCTTGAAGTCGATGAACAACGCCTGGTGGCCGAGCTGCAGGCGCAGCTTGACCGCATCGACCTGACCGCGGCACTTGCACCGCTCGGGTTCGGTCCGTTGGGCACGCTGGACGGCAACCTCAATACCCGCGTGGTCGACGGTGGACTGCTGTTCGAGAATACCGCGCTGGACTATCGCGCCCCGCACTGGGGCCTGGCGCTTTCGTTCACCGCCGATACCCGCACCGAGGGCGTGGAGGGGCAGCGGGTGCAACTGGTCGGTGAGGGTAGCTACGAGCAGGAACCCTTTGCCTTCGACTTGCTGGTGGGGCCGCTGTTGGATCTCACCAATCCCGATAGGCCTTATCCGGTCGCCGGCGAACTGGCCAGTGGCGATACCCGGCTGTGGATCGATGGCAGCGCGGTGCAGCCCTTCGCCCTTGAATCTCTGGAGGGTAACGCCCGCCTCGAGGGGCCCAGCCCGGCCGAGCTCACCAATCTGACCGGTATCGGCCTGCCCGAACTGCCGCCTTATCGGGTCAGCGGCTACCTGCGCTACCGGGATGGCCAGCTCGAGATCGACGGCCTCGAAGGTGGCTTCGGCGACAGCGACGTGGCCGGTGACGTGCGCATGCGCTTCGGCGAGCAGCCCACGCTATGGGCAACCCTCAAATCGCAACAGCTCGAGGCGGACGACCTGCTGCCGATGCTGGGCATGTCGCCGGAGACGGGCTCGGGCGAGACGGTCTCGTCCGAGCAGCGGCAGTGGGAGGCGGAGGAGAAGCGCGCCGGGATATTGTTTCCCGACCGTGAATGGAACCTGGAGGCGTTGAGAAACACCGACATCGTGCTGGATTACGAGGCGGCCAACGTGCAGGCAAAGCACGTGCCGTTCGAGAGCCTGTCACTGGCGCTGGTACTGGAACAGGGGGTGATGACGGTCGAGCCCTTGCGGGTAGGGCTCGGCGGCGGGCAGGTCAGCGCCTCCTGGACCCTGGATGCACGTCAGGCCGCCATCGAGGGCGCTCTGCAACTGGCGCTCGATCAGGTCAATCTCAGTGCGCTGCTGGATGAGGCTGGCCTGCCCGAGGTGGCTCGTGACACCCTGGGGCTGATCGGCGGTCGCGGCGACTTCCGCTACCGCGGGCGCTCCATGCATGAGGTCATGGCCGGGCTCGATGGCGAGCTGGAGCTGGCCATGTCCCAGGGCTGGCTGGACATCATTGCCGCCGAGCTGCTGCCGCTCAACGTGGCCAATGCCTTGGTGGCGGCGCTCGCCGGGGAGGGGCAGGTAGAGCTGGAGTGTAGCTACGTGCGCTTCGTGGCCGATGATGGCCTGGCCGATCTGGATGAGTTCTTCATGGCCACGGAGATCGCCCACTTCGAGGGGGCCGGGGCCATCAACCTGGCCACCGAAAGGATGGACATGGCCTTCCAGGGACACAATGTGAATCCCACTCTGTTCACCGGGAATTCGCCGGTGGAGCTGAAGGGCTCGCTGCGCGACCCGGAGGTGAACGTCATCACCGAGGAACTGGTAGCGCGTGGTGCCCTGTCGCTACTGGGCGCCATCGTCGCGCCGCCCCTGGCGATTCTACCGTGGG
Source organism: Billgrantia sp. C5P2 (assembly GCF_051062895.2). Classification (NCBI taxonomy): domain Bacteria; kingdom Pseudomonadati; phylum Pseudomonadota; class Gammaproteobacteria; order Oceanospirillales; family Halomonadaceae; genus Billgrantia; species Billgrantia sp. C5P2. The sequence goes on along the minus strand of NZ_CM128542.1, from coordinate 3,858,620 downwards.
TCGATCCGGGTGGTGGCGAGCAGGTCGGCATGGGCTGCGAGCAGGCGCTCTCGGCGTTCGAGGAGTAACGGCCTAGCCCCCCGGGCCATACTCGAGGCAGCGCTCGGTCATGGCCGGACCCTGCAGCAGCGCGCTATTGAGGTCGCGTAAAGCGCTGCGCAGGCCCTCCTCCAGTACCGGGTGGTAGAAGGGCATCTCCAGCATGCGCTCGACGCCCATCTTCTGCTCAAGCGCCCAGGCAAGCAGGTGGGCGATATGCTCCACGCGAGGGCCGAACAGCTCGGCGCCGAGAAACAGGCCGGAACCGTGCTCGGCGTACAGACGCATCAGGCCGCAGTTCTGGCGCATCACCACCGCGCGACCCTGATCCTCGAAGGTGGCTTCGCCCTCGGCGACAACGTCGCAACCGAAGCGCTTTGCCGCTTCGTCGCGGCTCAGCCCCACCGTGGCCATCTGCGGGTCGGTGAAAGCGATCGCGAGCCGTGTACTGCGATGGCCAGCGCGACGCTCGGGGTAGCGCCCGGCGTTCTGCCCGGCGATGCGCCCCTGCTGGTTCGCTTCATGCAGTAGCGGCAGCTCCTGGTTGGCGTCCCCGGCGATGAAGACATGACTGCCGGCACCCTCGTCGTCGCCCTGGCGACACTGCATGGTGAAGCGGTTGTAGTCGGGAACGCCCTTGTCATCCAGCCGCAGGCCGGCGTTCTGCAGGTCGAGGCGGTCGAGGTTGGGGCGGCGTCCGGTGGCGGCCAGCAGGTAGTCGAAGCGTTCGGTCAGGCGACGGCCGCTGTCGCGCTCGAGGAAACGGATCGCCACCTGATTCCCGTCGCGCTCGATGGCCTCGACCTGAGCCGCCGGGTCGAGGTAGAACTCGCCGTTGAAGGTGCGCTCGGCATAGTCGCGCAGCGCCGGGTCCTGAAAGGGGCCCAGCGAGCCGCTTTTGCCGAACATGCGAATACGCACGCCCAGGCGTCCGAGTGCCTGGCCGAGTTCCAATCCGACGACGCCGGGGCCGAATACGGCCACCGATTCGGGCAGCTCTTCCCATTCGAAGAGGGCGTCGCTATCGACCAGTCGGTCGCCAGCCGGAGCGAGGGCCTTGGGGCAGTGGGGACGTGAGCCGGTCGCGAGGACGATGGTCCTGGCGCGCAGGCGCAGATCGTCGCCGACGCGCAGCGTATGGGGATCCTCGAAGCGGGCGTGGCCGAGGATGCGATTGTCGGGCGCGATGCGCTGCATGGAGTCGAGCACGCTCGCGACGAAGGCATCGCGCTGACGTCTGACACGGGCCATGACGTCCTGGCCGTTGACCTTGATGCTCCCGACCTCGATGCCGAAACCGGCGGCTTCGCGGGCCTGGTGGGCCGATTCGGCAGCAGCGATCAGGAGCTTGGAAGGCATGCAACCCACCCGCGCGCAGGTGGTGCCGGGCTCGCCGCCTTCGATGAGTACTACCCGGTCACGGTACTGCCTGGCCGCGTGCCAGGCACTCAGGCCGGCCGTGCCGGCCCCGATCACGGCAACATCCACGTCACGTTCCTGCATCACTCGCCTCCCTTGACCCATTAGCATGGGTTCGAATGGCTCGACATGGTTAAAGCCTAGACGCCATTTGCCGAGAGCGATCGGTGCAGGACGGCGTACTCATGACTTGCGGTTGTGGGTAGGCTTGTCCTTCTGACTGGTGGAAGCCATTTTCTCGAGTTCCTTCTCGTCCATCGATTCATACATCTGCTTCGAGGCACCTTCGAGTTCGCTGACCTTTTTCTCACCACGCTTGGCGGCTAGGGCGGCTCCGGCTGCCATTTGCTGGGCTTCTGATTTGGCTGGCATGGACTGTCTCCTTCTTTCGACACAAAGAGGCTTTACCGATATTCCGTCCTCCTGTCGTAGAAGCTAGCCTGTGGTTAATAGGGCTTCCGTTTCAGTGTGTTACAGGGAGCGTGGTTAGGTAATGGCAGAAACGCTGTTCTGAAATACAGGTGGTTGAGAGCGTTGCAGAAATAACTGAAATACGTTCTAAAGGCACTTACAAAATCCCTTTTGACTGTAAGCGTTCTGCATGATATTTGGGACAAGGCAAGATGAATAACGACAACGATCTGGCGTGAGTTCAGTGAGTTAATCGGGATCACTTGATTCAATCTTTACGAATAAATGCGTTGTATTCGCGGGGAAGGGAGTCTCATGCGCCAGCTTGCCATCCAGAGCCGATCTCAGGATCCGGCCAGTCAATCCCGTCATGATGACGTTACCGGCCTGGCGACACGTCGCCACGCCGAGCATCAGTTGGCGTCCTTGCTGGCAAGTGCCGCCGAGCAGGGCACGAAGGTTGCCGTGCTGCACGTCGACATCGACCGCTTGAAGGAGATCAATCATTCGCTGGGCAGGTCCGTAGGCGATGCTTGCCTGCGCCTGGTGGCACAGCGGATTGTCGACGTCATCGATCTCAAGGGCAGCGCCAGCCGGCTCGACAGCGATGAAATCATGGCGGTACTGCCCGACGTTACAACCCTGGAGGGCGTCCTTCCCATCGTCGAACGGCTGCTGGAGCGTACTCGTCAGCCCATCGACCTCTCCGGGCGAACCTTGTTCGCCAGCTGTTGCATCGGGCTTGCGCTGTATCCCGATCATGGCAGTACGGTTACCGAGTTGATGCGTCACGCCAACTTGGCTCGGCGCCGGGCACAGGCCCGGGGGAGCATGCAGTATTGGGCCTTCTCGCCCGAGCTGCTCGACGATGGCCCCGACCGCATCGCGTTGCGCTGTGAGCTGCGCGATGCCTTTGCGCGCGGTGAAATGGAGCTGCGCTATCGCCCCGTGCTGTGCGCACGCAGCGGCCAGGTCGTGGCGGTGTCGGCCCAGCCGCGCTGGTGCTCGCCGCGTTTCGGTGTGCTGGAGACGGCACAGTGGTTGCCTGCTGCTCGCGACAACGACCAGTTGCATGAAATCTGCCCTTGGGTTCTGGCGAGCGCTTGCCGGCATGCCCGGTCCTGGTACGAGGCCGGTTCGGGGCTACGGGTGGTGGTCGGCGTACCGTCGGAAGGGCTGATGGACAATGTGCTGGTTGAATGCGTTCGCTTCGCTCTCGAGGAGAGCGGCCTGCCGGCGGGACTGCTCGAGATCGAGTTGACCGAAGGTGGGTTGATGCAGGATCCCGAGCATGTCTGTGCGCTGCTCGAGCGGCTCAAGGCGACCGGCGTGGGGCTTTCCATCGATGGGTTCGGCAAAGGCCACTCCAGCCTTGGCCATCTGAGCCTGTTCCCCATCGACACGCTTAAGCTCGATGCGCTGTTCATCGATGACTGTCTCGACAATCCGCGTCGTCAGGCGATCATCCGCTCGGTCATCGGCATGGCACACGAGTTGGGTGTGCGCGTGGCGGCAAGCGGGGTCGGTTCGCGCCAGCTGGCCGACTTCCTACGCGAACAGGGCTGCGACCTGCTGCAGGGCAGCCTGTGGTCGCGCATGGAATACAGCGATTCCTCCTCGGAGTAACGATCGTACTGGCTACTGGCAGGCATGAGGTTGCGGGAAAGTTTCTTTGGGTCGACCATGAAGCCTTTCCAGAACCGCCATGACAGGAGCCGACATGCCCATCGTGACCATTCAGCAGTTCCCGCGTGAGTTGGCGCAGAAGCGCGAGCTGGCACGCCGTATCACCGATGCCTTCATCGAGGTCTACGGCGTCCCCGAGCAGAGCGTGCAGGTCTTCTTCAGCGAAGTGGACGGCGAGAACTGGGCCAAGGCCGGGATGATGGGTTGCGACCGCAGCGCCGGGCAAGGCTGATCTCGAGGAGGCAACATGCGGCTACAGCACGCTACCTGGCAGGAGGTCGAGACATACCTGCAGCGCGAAACCGGCATCATCGTGCCGATCGGCTCCACCGAGCAGCACGGTCCCAACGGCCTGGTGGGTACCGACGCCATCTGTCCAGAGACGGTCGCCTGGGAAATCGGTGAGCGCCATGGGGTGCTGGTGGCTCCCACCCAGAACCTGGGCATGGCCCAGCACCACCTGGGGTTTCCCGGCACCATCAGCCTGCGCCCCAGCACGTTGATCGCCGTGCTGCGCGACACTGTGACTTCGCTGTCGGGTCACGGCTTCACCCATGTGTTCTTCCTCAACGGCCATGGCGGCAACATCGCTAGCCTGAGCGCGGCTTTCGCCGAAATCTATACAGAGCGCAGTATGGGCTTGGGACCGCGGCCCGCTGCCGAACTTTACCTGGCCACCAACAACTGGTTTGCCGGCCCCCGGGTACGTGAGCTGGCCGAGTCTCTCTATGGCGATGCCGAGGGCACCCACGCCACCGCTTCGGAAGTATCGCTCTCCTGGTTTGCGCGGCCGGAGGCTCAAAAGCAAGTGCACATGTCGCCGCGTATCGCTCCTCGCGGCAGTGCCCAGTGCGATGCCGACGAGTTCCGCCGTCGCTTCCCCGATGGCCGCATGGGCTCGGACCCGAGTCTTGCCAGTGTGGAGCATGGCGAGCGCTTCTTCGAGGCAAGCGTGGCCGATGTGTGGGAGAGTTATCGCACTTTTGTCGGTCGCACTTAATTCAGAGTTCGTACGCACGGATGCGTATCCCTCTGTTAGTCGTCTTGAATATAACGTTACCTAATTTTTCTTTTTATTGCCTTTCCTTCGCCCATTTTGTCTCTTTTTTTCTCGCAATGTCCGGCATGCATTGACAGCGGGTATAGGGAGGCTATTTTTCGAGTGTCAGTCGGAATTTCTCGAAAGGATAAACCACGCCGATTTGGAATGGCTTGGTGAGCATGGCGAGACAAGGAGGTGGCGTAATGAGCGATACCCATAGCCGTGACAATTCAGGAGCCGCTAGCGGTGCCAGCCCCGGTACCCGTAACGCTGGAGAACACGAGCTTAGCCGCGAGGAGTTCAAGCAGAAGGCAACCGAAACCAAGGATGAGCTACGCGATGTCGCACGCGTGCAGGCCGAGAGTCTGCTTGACCGACAGAAGGCGGCGGCAGCCGATCAGGCGGAGAGGGTAACCACAGTGCTGCACAAGATGGCTGACGAGTTCGAGCGCCAGGAGCAGCCCTATTTTTCCGGTTGCATCAATGAGCTGGCCAAGCGTTCCGATGCCTTTTCACGCAACTTGCGCGAACGCGACCTGGACGCGCTTATGGAGCAGACTCGCAACTACAGTCGCCAACATCCGGCGCTGTTCATGGGCGGCGCAATCGCCGCCGGCTTCATGCTATCCCGCTTCATGCGTAGTTCCAGCCAGAGTGACGTACCGAACAGTCGCAGCATGTGAGACGAAAGCGTTGGCTCTTGTCGAGCGATGCTTTGCCGATAGTTGCAATGGAGGCGACACCTCATGGAAGCGGAAAACAAAGTTCGCACGGGAGAGTCCTCGATAGGGACTCTCTTCACCAATCTGGCACGGGAAGTCTCCTCGCTGGTGCGCAAGGAAACCGAGCTTGCCAAAGTCGAGATGGGCGAGAAAACCAGCCAGGCGATGGGTGCTCTGGCATCGATCGCCATTGCCGGCGCGATATTGATGTGCGGCTTTCTGGTGCTGCTTGCCGCAGCGGTCTTCGGCCTCAATACCGTACTTCCTCCCGAAACCACCCCTTGGCTTTCCGCCCTTATCGTCGGCGGCATCGTCGTTGTGATCGGCCTCATCATGCTGCAGGCGGGGCGCAAGAAGCTAAAGCAGGAAAACCTGATGCCGACGCGCACCATGGCTAGCCTGCGTCGCGACAAGGCATTGACCCGGGAGCATGAAGAGGCGGTCAAGGAGGAGTTGAGATGAGCCAGGATGGCCGGCGCACCTCGGATGAAATTGAACACGAGATTCATCAGACGCGGGCGCGTCTGGATGAGACCCTTCACGAAATCGAAGAGAGATTCTCTCCCCAAAAGCTTATGAATACGACCTACGATTATCTACGTCACGGCGGTGCAGAAAGCGCCGTCTCCTCGCTCGGTAGAGCGATCCGAGAGAACCCGTTGCCTGTCATGGTGACCGGTATCGGCCTGGGCTGGCTGTTGCTGGCACAGCGCCGTTCCAGTCATGACTACGACGACCAGGAGTATTACTCGGGGGGCTATCCCGGCTCCACGATGCCTGTCACGCGAATGCCCGACGGCGACGATATGCCGGACAGCACGTTCAGCGGTGCCGGCACCACGACCATGGGGCACGATCCCGCTGCTCTGGGGGCCATGCCGCAACATGGCTCGGATGAGCATGGCCATGGAGGTGGCATGACGCGGAAGGCGCAGCAGATGGCCGGTAGCATGAAGGAGCGCGCCCAGCACATGGGCAGTGAGGTGCGAGGCCGCGCCCAACATGTCAGCGATCAGATGCGAGAGCGCGCGCAGCACATGAGCGGGCAGCTGCGAGATCGCCAGCACTCGGCCATGCAGGCCGTTACCCATCGCGCACGCGATGCCGGCGCACAGACCAGCCACTTCATCCAGGATCACCCGCTGGTGGCCGGTGCCATCGGAGTAGCGGTGGGTGCCGTGCTCGGTAGCCTGTTCTCACCGACTCGCACCGAGAATCGTCATCTGGGGGAATTGCGCGATCGGGCCATGCATCGTGCCGAGGAAGCGGGGCGGGAGCAGTTAGAGCGAGCCGAGGAGAAGATCCACGAAACCGCGGAGCGGTGGAAGGATGACGCCCGTTCGGCACGGCCGTCGAACGCACCGGGCTATGTGGAGAACTCCTCGAGCGAGGAGCGTTTCGCCAAGGCCGGTTCAACTCCCACAGGGGCCGGCGCGAATACCGGACGAGAGTCGGCGGCAAACAAAGGCGGAACTGGCGCTAGCGGCTCCCCCACCTCGGGTAATACTTCGGGAACTAGTACACCAGGTACTACTACCCCGGGTACCAGTACTCCGGGTGCCAATGCCTCGGACTCATCGAGCACGAAGCCCGGCGGCAGCGGTACCACACCACCGACACGAGGTGCTTGAGTAAAGCCCATTTGGAGAAGCAGAAAAGTCGTGACAGCGCCGGCCCGATCGGGCCGGCGCTGTCGTGCTAGGCGTCGATTTCAGCGTTATGGAAGACGTTCTGCACGTCGTCCAGGTCGTTGAGAGCGTCGAGTAGTTTCTCGAACATGGCGACATCGTCGCCCTCGAGCGTAGTCGTGGTCTGCGGCACGAACTGGATTTCGTCGACTTCGAATTCGATCTCGCCGAAGGCGTCGATCAGCGCCTGTTTGGCCTTCGCGTATTCGGTATGCGGCGCGAAGACGGTGATGTGCCCCTCTTCGTTCTCGATGTCGGTGACGTCGACATCGGCCTCCATCAGTGCTTCCAGCACCGCTTCCTCGTCGCTGCCGACGAAGGAGAGAATGACGCAGTGATCGAACATGTGGCTGACGCTGCCCGGCGTGCCGAGCTTGCTCTTGGCCTTGTTGAAGCAGGCGCGCACGTCGCCGAAGGTGCGGTTGGGGTTGTCGGTCAGGCAGTCGACGATGACCATGCAGTTGCCCGGGCCGAAGCCCTCGTAGCGGGCAACTGAGTAGTCCTCGCCGCCGACGCCGCTGGCCTTGTCCAGCGCCTTCTCGATCACGTGGCTCGGTACCTGGTCCTTCTTGGCGCGTTCCATCAGGCCGCGCAGCGTCAGGTTGCCGTTGGGGTCGGTGCCGCCCTGCTTGGCGCAGACGTAGATCTCGCGCCCGTACTTGCTGTACACCTTGGTCTTGGCGGCGGCCGTCTTGGCCATGGATTCCTTGCGGTTCTGAAAGGCCCTGCCCATAACGTTGTCCTGTTGCTTCGGGTACGAGGCTGGATTCTACGAAACCGGCCTGTCCTGGAACAGTCCTATTTCTCCTCGGTGGTAGCGGACCTGATGCGGGTCATGACTACACTGCTCTGAGATTCCCGCGATTGACGGAGCCGCGCCATGGATCATCACCAGTACCGCCACGCCCTGGCGGCACAGCTCGAGGCCAGCGAACTGGCCTTTCCCGAGAGCGAGTTCGATACCCGCCTGACCCGAGTCCGCGGTGCCATGCAGGACGCGGGGCTGGATGCCCTGCTGCTGACAGACCCTTCCGACATCTACTATCTGACCGGCTACAACACTTTCGAGGTGTCGGTGCATACCTGCCTCGTCTGCTCGGCCGGGCGACTGTTTCTTCAGGTGCCTTCCATCGAGACCGGACCGGCGGTGGTCACTGCACGAGTCGATGAGTTGCTGGGCTATCGCTGGGAGGGCGTCGACGAGGTGATCGAGCCCTTGGCCGACACCCTGGCTCCCTTTCGCGCGATTGGCCTGGACCTCTATGGAGCCGGTCTGCGTCATGGCGTGCTGCGAGAGCTGCAGGCGCGCCTGGGGAGCGAGCGGTTTCGCGACGATGGCGGCGAGCTGCTCGATCGCATCCGCATCGTCAAGAGCGAGGCGGAGCTCGCCTGCCTGCGCGAGAGTGCCCGGATCACTTCGCTGGGGCTCAAGGCCGCCACGCGCGTCATCGCGGCGGGCATGAGCGACGGCGACGTGGCCGCCGAAGGCGCACGGGCGATGCTGGCCGCCGGCAGCGAATTCATGAGCATGCAGCCCATCGTCACCAGCGGCCGGCGCATCAGCGTGATCCACCTGAACCATCAGCGGCATCGCATCGCACCCGATGAGCCGGTATTCCTGGAGTTCGGCTCCGCCTACCGGCGTTACACCGCACCGATGATGAAGACCGTCGTAGCGGGCCGGGCCAGCCGCGAGATGCTGGTACTGCGCGACGTATGCCACGATCTGTTCGAGGCCATCCGTATCACCATGCGACCCGGCAACACCTTCGAGGATGCCGCCCGGGCCGCCGAGGCCGTGCTCGAACCCCATGCCGAGCGGGTGTTTTTCTCGGGCGTGTTCGGCTACGCCGTGGGCGCCCAGTTTCCGCCCAGTTGGGTCGAGGGCAGCGGCTACATCGCCCGCGGGCAGCAGCGCCGATTCGAAGCCGACATGGTCTTCCACCTCCCGCTCTGCCTGCGTGTGCCGGGCGTTTGGGGCATAGGGCTCAGCGATACCGTACGGGTCACGCCCAAGGGTGCTGAGCCGCTCACCGACAATGACTGGCAGCTTCACGAAAGCGCCGTTTCCCGAGCGAAATGAAGGAGGCGCGCTTTCACTATACTGAGAAAGGCAAAAGGATCTCCCTCATGGGAAATCCTTTGTGTTCAGAAGGGACAACCAAAGGAAGGAGGGCGCCATGACCCTGACCGTAACGGCGACCTATCACGACCTGATGAAGGCCACCAACGCCTACGATGAGCTGATTTCGGAAGGCTTTCCGCGTGAAAAACTCCACTTCGACAAGGAGGCGTTCCAAGTCAAGGTGATTGTGCCGGACACTGCAAAGTCCGGAGCGGAAAAAATTCTCAGTCGGCATCAGCCGGACGATCTCTGGGCCACGCCCTACGAGGCACATTGATCGGCGTCGGGAGGGTTTGTGGAGGAAGCCTAGCTCATCGCCTGGTCGTCGAGTGAAGTGGCGCGCCGATAGGCTTCGCGATCGCTGACCCGTGCCCAGTAATCGGCAAAGGCAGGGCAGGACTCCAGGCTGCCGAACTGCAGACCCCAGCCGATATGGGAGCCGAGGTAGACGTCGGCGGCGGTGAAGCGGGGGCCGGCAATGAACTCGTGAGCGCTGACGGCGATCTCGAGGGTTTCCAGCACCGCCTCGATGCTGCCGTAACCCACTCTGCCCTGCTGGGTGATGTTGGGTTCCATACCCAGGTCGCGGTCCGTGATAGCAGCCTCCAACGGACCGGCGGCGAAGAACAGCCAGCGATAGTAGGCGCCGCGCTCGGCCAGTGGCGGGGCCAGGCCGGCTTCGGGAAAGGCATCGGCCAGGTAGGCGCAGATGGCGGCGCACTCGGTCACGATCGTCTCGCCGTGGCGTATTGCCGGCACCTTGCCCATCGGGTTGATGGCAAGATATTGCGGCGATTTCATGGCGGGGCCGAATGCGACGACCTCGGTGCGGTAAGACGCACCTGTTTCCTCCAGCATCCAGCGGGCGATGCGCCCGCGAGACACCGGGTGGGTATAGAGAACGAGTGAATCGTGCATGGCAGCTCTCTCCTTGGGCTCTCACCAAGATAGCAGCTCCCAATGAAAACGTATCCGAACGGTAAATGAACGGTTAAACGGTGCCCAGTTGGTGAGGCCTGTGGCGACGCGTCAATCGGGGTCGAGCAAGCGCGGCCCCGAGCCCTCGGCGGCCAATTCGTCCTCGGGATTGCGCAGCGGGCAATCCCCCATCGACAGGCAGCCGCAGCCGATGCAGTGGTCCAGTTGGTCGCGCAACTGGACGAGGCGGGCGATCCGCTCGTCCAGGGTGTGTCGCCAGTTCGCCGAGAGGCGCTGCCAGTCGGCGGCGGTGGGAGCGCGAAAATCCGGCAAGGTATCGAAGGCGCTACGAATCTCGGCCAGGCTGATGCCGGTACGCTGGGCGACCTTGATGATCGCTACGCGACGCAGTACGTCGCGAGTGAAACGGCGCTGATTGCCAGCGTTGCGGCGGCTCTTGATCAGCCCCTTGGCCTCGTAGAAGTGAATGGCGGAAACTGCCAGGCCGCTGCGCTTCGCGACTTCGCCGACGCTGAGGTCACGTTGGAGGTGAGCCGGCATCTTGCGTCTCCTTGGCTTCGGCTGGGGAGACGTTTTTAGCGCTTCGCCGGACGTCTGACAAGACATGATCATCAACTCCCTCTAGCTGGGGTTCATATATAAAACTTTTTGATGAATAGAATCACGAAGTTTGATTTTGCTTTCATCGGGAGGGCTCGTATGGTTTTCAGCTTCTTTTTTTCAAATTTTCCCACCGGCCTTCTTGACCTCAATTTAAGTTTAGGTTTTAGCCTGCACTCTGTCAGCAAATAGTGAGCACATACGGCAGTTCCCGATTTGCTGTTTCCTAAGTTTTCTTGACGATGGAGTTGTCATGTTTCGTTACTTCGAGACGCTGGTGGACCCCTATCCCTCGGGGCAGACCGAAACACCGCCGCGGGGGCTCGCCGCTTTCATCCTGCATTTCTCGCGTCCACTGTTGCCGCTGCTGGCCGCGCTGGCGTTGCTGACGGCGCTGGTCTCGGCTGCCGAGGTGATGTTCTTCAGCTACATGGGCGACTTGGTGGACTGGCTCTCGGATGCCGAGCGCGAGGGTTTCTTCAACGAGTACGGCTGGCGCCTGGCCGGCATGGCGGCACTGGTGGCGGTCGGGCTGCCGCTGCTGACTCTGTTTCAGTCGCTGGTGATGCACCAGGGCATCTTCGGCAACTATCCCATGCTCGGCCGCTGGATGGCGCACCGCCACATGCTCAGCCAGAGCCTGGCGTTCTACCAGGACGAGTTTGCCGGGCGCGTTTCGCAGAAGGTGATGCAGACGGCCTTGGCGATCCGCGAGACGGTCACCAAGATGCTCGACCTGATGGTCTACGTACTGGTCTATTTCGCCGGCGCCATGCTGCTGATGGGCCAGGCCGAACCCTGGCTGATGCTGCCGCTGCTGGTGTGGCTGGCCGGCTACGTGGCGATACTGTGGTACTTCGTACCGCGCTTGCGGCGGGTTTCCATGGCCCAGGCCGATGCCCGTGCGGTGATGACCGGGCGGATCGTCGATAGCTACAGCAACATCCAGACCATCAAGCTGTTTGCCGATACCCGGCGCGAGCAGGCCTATGCCCGCGACTCCATGGAGCAGTTCATGGTCACCGTGCATCGCCAGATGCGTCTGGCCACCGGGCTCACCGTGAGCCTGACCCTGCTCAACTCGCTGCTGTTGGCCGGGGTGGCGGCGGTGGCCATCGGCGCCTGGTACCTCGGGGCCGTATCGCTCGGCATCATCGCCGTGGCCATCGCCCTGGTGATGCGCATTCGCTTCATGTCCAACTGGATCCTGTGGGAGGTGGCGGGGCTGTTCGAGAACATCGGCACGGTGCAGGACGGCATCAACACCATTGCCCAGGAGCCGACGATCAAGGACGCGCCCGATGCCGCAGAGCTCACGGTTCCTCGCGGCGAGATCCGCTTCGAAGCACTGCGCTTCGGCTACGCCCGCCCGGACGGCGAGGCGATCCGGGTGTTCGATGGCCTCACGCTGAACATCGCGCCGGGCGAGAAGGTCGGGCTGATCGGACGTTCGGGGGCCGGCAAGTCGACCCTGGCCAACCTGCTGCTGCGCTTCTACGACCTCGAGGGCGGGCGCATCCTGATCGATGACCAGGATATCTCCCATGTCACCCAGGAGTCGCTGCGCCGGAAGATCGGCATGGTGACCCAGGACACCTCGCTGCTGCATCGCTCGGTGCGCGAGAACATCCGCTACGGCAGCCCCGATGCCAGCGAAGAGGAGATCTGGGAAGCGGTTCGCCGTGCCCACGCCGATACCTTCATCGACGAGTTGGTGGACCTCAAAGGCCGTCGCGGCCTGGATGCCCACGTCGGCGAGCGCGGCGTCAAGCTTTCCGGGGGGCAGCGCCAGCGTATCGCCATCGCCCGGGTGCTGCTCAAGAACGCGCCGATCCTGGTGCTCGACGAGGCCACCTCGGCGCTCGACTCCGAAGTCGAGGCCGCCATTCAGGAGCAACTCGACACGCTGATGGTGGGCAAGACGGTGATCGCCATTGCCCACCGGCTGTCGACCATTGCCATGCTCGACCGACTGGTAGTCATCGACGAGGGAGAAATCGTCGAGAGCGGTACCCACCGCGAATTGCTGGCGCGCGACGGGCTCTACGCTTCGCTGTGGCGCCGCCAGTCCGGTGGCTTCCTGGGGCTGGATACCGACGAGGCATCCGAGCCTCGGCAGGGAAAGCCGCTGGGCATTGAGCCCTGAATCGATCATGAGCCTTGGCAAAAGGAGGGGGAGGCATGAAAGGTGTGGAACGGGAAGCCATCAATCCGCGTGGACTGCCGAATACGCTGCAGTACGGTTTCAGCCAGGCCGTGATGGTGAAGGGAGGCTATCGCGTGCATCTGTCGGGGCAGGTCGGCGTCGATGCCCACGAGTGCCTGGTCGGCCCCGACCTCGAGGGCCAGGCCTACACCGCGCTGGACAACATCGAAGCGATACTCGGCACGCTGGGAGGCGACCTGTCGCATGTGGTGATGATGCGCATCTATATCGCCGAGCCTGCCCGCTACGACCAGGAGGGAGTGGTGCAAGCGCTGCGCTCGCGCTTTCCCAAGTCGCCCCCGGCGACTTCCTGGGTGATCGTCAGTGGCCTTTCCGAGCCGGAATGGCTGATCGAGATCGAGGCCGAGGCGGTATTGCCTGACATCGGGTGATGAGGCAGCGGCATGCGGCGCCCCGGCAGCCGGCTCAAGCCGGCTCGTCGACGGCCTCGGCCGGGGTGCCGGTGTAAGTCAGGGGCTGCCACGGCTCGGGTGCCGACAGGCTCTCGATCCGCATGCTCTCGACGACGAAGTCGACGAAGGTGCGCACCTTGGGCGAGACCAGGCTGCCGCCGGGAAAGACGGCGTTCATTTCGACCTCGGGGCCCTCCCAGCCTTCCAGGATGCGCCGTGGACGCGTGGCTTCCGCGCTGAGACAGACGACGAACTCGTTGGCGAGCATGATGCCCTGCCCGTCCTCGAGCATGCCACGCAGGGCGAAGGGGTCGTTGGCAATGGCCACCGGATCGACTTCCACCTCGACGGTCTCCTGACTCGCGCTGTTGCGCAGTTGCCAGACGTAGCGCTGGCCGCGTTGGTCCATGGCCTTGGCCAGCACCGCATGAGAAGCCAGGTCCGATGGCGTGCGGGGTTCGCCATGTCGAGCGAGGTAGGTCTCGCTGGCATAGACGAACGAGCGGAAGCGCGCCAGGGGGCGTGCCACCAGGCTGGAGTCCGGCAGCGGGCCGACCCGCAGCGCCACGTCGATCTGATTGGCCACCAGGTCCAGGCGCTCGTTGGAGAGCACCAGTTCGATGCGTACCTGGGGGTGCAACTGGCGGAAATCCCGTATCAGGACCGAGGTGAACTCGGTGCACATGGTGAAGGGGGCGGTGACCCTGAGCCAGCCTCGGGGGCTCTCCTCGAGGTGGTGCACGGCTTTTTCCGCCTCGCTCAGGTCGCGGACGATGCGGTTGCAGTAGTCGAAGTAGATGGCGCCGGCCTCGGTCAGGCTCAGGTTGCGAGTGGTGCGGTGGAGCAACCGGGCACCCAGGCGCCGCTCCAGGTCCTGCACCTTGCGGCTGACCGTTGTCTTGCCGAGACGAAGTTGTTTGGCGGCGGCGCTGAAGCTGCCTTGTTCCACGACCTTGGCGAAGATCAGGGCGTCGTTGAGATCCTGCAGCATGGTTATTGTCCTGTGCCGTGCATGCAATGTCAGGGAAAACACTGCGCCAGGGGAAAAATACTGCGAGATGAAGACGAGCAGGCTGCACGGTGACTGTCCCGCCAACGGGACAGTATTTCCCTGTCGGCCCGACTAATCAAGTGCCCGGTAACACTATATGGTGGCCTTCGGCGAAGTTTGCTGTCGATTAATCACACCAACAAACGACATTAATAAAGTTGCGGCAAATGAGTTGCCGGCCGGGATGAATAACGACACAGCGAACTGCTACTTGGTATTGGGAGAGAAGAAATAATGAACGTCCACAAGATGTTCGTGAATCAAGGGAGTCGGCGAATCCTCATGGTCACCGCCATGGCTGCCGGACTCATCGTTCTGACGGGGTGCGATAGCCTGGCGGATGGAGGCCAGGAGGAAGGAGCCCAGCAGGGCCCGCCGCCGCCCCAGGTCAGTGTCGCGCAAGTGCTGGTCGAGGACGTCGAGCTGTGGGATGCCTTCACCGGTCGCATCGAGGCGGTGGAGACGGTGGACCTGCGTCCTCGCGTCTCGGGCTACATCGATAGCATCCACTACACCGAAGGCCAGGAGGTCGAGAAGGGCGACGTGTTGTTCACGATCGATCCGCGTCCCTATCGCGCCGAGCTGGAGCGTGCCGAGGCCGAGCTTCAGCGGGCCCAGGCCCGGGCCGAGCTGGCCCGCAGCGAGGCCGCCAGGGCCGAGGCGCTGGCCCAGAGCCGCTCGATCTCTCGCGAGGAACTGGACCAGCGGCGCTCTGCCGCGGCCACGGCCGAGGCCGACATCCTGGCTGCCCGGGCCATCGCCGAGACGGCCCGGCTCAACATGGAGTTCACCGAGGTGCGCGCGCCCATCGCCGGCCGCACCGGCCGCGCCCTGGTGACGCCGGGTAACCTGGTATCCGAAGCCACCCCGCTGACCCGTATCGTCGCCCTGGACCAGGTCCACGTGCATTTCCACAGCAACGAGCAGGCCTACCTGCACTACGACGCCATGGCGCGTAGCGGTAGCCAGGCCAGTTTTCGCGAGGGAGGCATACCGGTGCGGGTGGGGCTGGCGTCCGATGAGGGCTTTCCCTACCGCGGCGAGGTCGATTTCGTCGACAACCACCTGGATGCCGAGGCCGGCACCATCCTGACCCGCGCCGTGCTAGACAACAGCGAAGGCCGCTTCGCCCCGGGCATGTACGCCCGCGTGCAGCTGCTCGCGGGGGAGGCGGAGGGCTCCCTGCTGATCGACGACAAGGCGGTGCTCACCGATCAGGACCGCAAGTACGTCTACGTGGTCGACGGGGAGGGCCGCGCCATGCGTCGCGACGTGCAGCTGGGGCGCATGGCCGATGGACTGCGTGTCGTTGCCGCCGGTCTCGAACCCGGTGACCAAGTGGTCGTGAATGGCGCCCAGCGGATCTTCTTCCCCGGCATGCCGGTGGCGGCGGAGAGCGTCGACATGCGCGGCCAGACCGAGGGCGGCAACGAACTGGCCGCCACACGCTGACCGCACCAGGCTCCTCATCACCGATGTGACATAACAAACGTCATAAACCCCTGAACGACATCTTCGGCGCGGACGTGGCTGTCCGCGCCGGGAGGGAGTCTTGTCATGGATTTCGCCAAGTTCTTCGTCGACCGGCCGATCTTCGCCGCGGTGCTGTCGATCCTGATATTCATCGCCGGGGCGATCACCATACCGCTGCTGCCGGTTAGCGAATACCCCGACGTGGTGCCGCCGACCGTGCAGGTGCGCGCGGTCTATCCCGGTGCCAACCCCAAGGAGATCGCCGAGACGGTGGCCACGCCGCTCGAGGAGGCGATCACCGGGGTCGAGAACCTGATGTACATGAAGTCGGTGGCCGGTTCCGACGGGGTGTTGGCGATGACGCTGACCTTCCGCCCCGGTGCCGACCCGGACGAGGCCCAGGTCCAGGTGCAGAA
This sequence comes from Billgrantia sp. C5P2, assembly GCF_051062895.2. Taxonomy (NCBI): domain Bacteria; kingdom Pseudomonadati; phylum Pseudomonadota; class Gammaproteobacteria; order Oceanospirillales; family Halomonadaceae; genus Billgrantia; species Billgrantia sp. C5P2. The sequence goes on along the minus strand of NZ_CM128542.1, from coordinate 3,842,390 downwards.
CCGGGTCAGCCAGGCGCTGGCGCGGTTGCCCGAGGCGGTGCGCCGCCAAGGCGTGACCACCGACAAGCAGTCGCCCGACCTGACCATGGTGCCGCAGTTGATCTCGCCCGACGGCCGCTACGACAGCACTTACCTGCGCAACTACGCGGCGCTGCACGTCCGTGACGAGCTGGCGCGGTTGCCCGGGGTGGGTCAGGCGATGCTGTTCGGCGCCGGCGACTACGCCATGCGGGTGTGGATCGACCCGGACCGTGCCGCCGCCCGGGGGCTGACGGCCGGCGACGTGATCGCGGCGATCCGTGAGCAGAACGTGCAGGTGTCGGCCGGCCAGCTCGGCGCGCCGCCGACCCCGACCACATCGGACTTTCTCATCTCGATCAATGCCCAGGGGCGCCTGACCACCGAGGAGGAGTTCGGTGAAATCGTGGTCAAGGCCGGAGGCGACGGCCAGATCACCTATCTCTCCGACGTGGCGCGCATCGAACTCGGCGCCGCGGAGTACTCGCTGCGCTCGCTGCTGGACAATCAGCAGGCGGTGGCCATCGGCATCTTCCAGGCGCCGGGCTCCAACGCCATCGCGTTGTCGGATGCGGTACGCGAGAAGATGGACGAGCTGGCCGAGCGCTTCCCCGACGGCGTGGAGCACACCATCGTCTACGACCCCACCGTGTTCGTGCGCGACTCGATCAAGTCGGTGATCAAGACCCTGCTCGAGGCGGTGCTGCTGGTGGTGCTGGTGGTGACGCTGTTCCTGCAGACCTGGCGCGCCTCGGTGATCCCGCTGTTGGCGGTGCCGGTGTCGATCGTCGGTACCTTCGCCGTGCTCTACCTGCTGGGGTTCTCGATCAATACGCTGACCCTGTTCGGGCTGGTGCTGGCGATCGGCATCGTGGTCGACGACGCCATCGTGGTGGTGGAGAACGTCGAGCGTAACATCGAGGAGGGGCTCGCCCCGCTGGCGGCGGCCCACCAGGCCATGCGCGAGGTGAGCGGGCCGATCATCGCCATCTCGGTGGTGCTGTGCGCGGTGTTCGTGCCGATGGCCTTCCTCGAGGGTGTCACCGGGCAATTCTACCGCCAGTTCGCGGTGACCATTGCCATCTCAACGGTGATCTCGGCGATCAATTCGCTGACGCTGTCGCCGGCGCTGGCGGCGATGCTGCTCAAGCCCCACGACGCGCCGAAGGACCGCCTGTCGCGCCTGATCGATTTCCTCTTCGGCTGGCTGTTCCGGCCATTCAATCGCTTCTTCGGCGCCAGCTCCGAGCGTTACCAGCGCGGCGTGACGCGCAGCCTGCGTCGACGCGGTGTGGTGTTCGCCGTCTATGCGCTACTGCTGGTCGGTACCGGGACGATGTTCCAACTGGTACCCGGCGGCTTCATTCCCACCCAGGACAAGATGTACCTGATCGGCGGTGCCAAGCTGCCGGAAGGGGCGTCGCTGGACCGTACCGAGGCGGTGATCCGGCGCATGACCGACCTGGCGCTGGAAACCGACGGCGTCAGCTCGGCGGTGGCCTTCCCCGGGCTCAATCCGCTGCAGTTCACCAACACGCCCAACACCGGCACGGTGTTCTTCGGCCTAGACCCGTTCGAAGCGCGCTCGCGCAGCGCCGAGGAGATCGTCGCCGAGCTGAACGGCAAGTTCGGCGGCCTGCAGGAGGCGTTCAGCTTCGCCTTCACCCCTCCGGCAATTCTCGGCATCGGCTCGGGGTCGGGTTTCTCGCTGTTCATCCAGGACCGCGCCGGGCTGGGCTACGGCGAACTGCAGCAGGCCGTCGACGGCTTCAGTGGCGCGCTGATGCAGGCGCCCGGCATGGGCTATCCGATCACCTCGTACCAGTCCAACGTGCCGCAGCTCGACCTGCACGTCGACCGGGTCAAGGCCAAGACCCAGGGTGTGGCGTTGACCGATCTGTTCGAGACCCTGCAGGTCTACCTCGGCTCGGTCTACGTCAACGACTTCAACCGTTTCGGGCGCACCTGGCAGGTCATGGCCCAGGCCGACGGCGACTACCGCATGGACGTGGAGAACATCGATCGTCTGCGCACCCGCAACGCCTTCGGCGAGATGGTGCCGATCGGCAGCATGATCCGGGTCGACCAGACCTTCGGCCCCGACCCGGTGATTCGCTACAACGGCTACCCGGCGGCCGACCTGATGGGCGAGGCCGACCCGCGGGTGCTGTCGTCGAGCCAGGCGATCGAGGTGGTCGAGCAGCTCGCTCCGGCGGTGCTGCCCGCCGGCATGTCCTTCGAGTGGACCGACCTGAGCTACCAGCAGGTCAACCAGGGCGGGGCCGCGCTGGTGGTGTTCCCGCTCGCCATCCTGCTGGTGTTCCTGGCGCTCGCCGCGCTCTACGAAAGCTGGACGCTGCCGCTGGCGGTGATCCTGATCGTGCCGATGTGCATGCTCTCGGCATTGATCGGCGTGAAGCTCACCGGCGGCGACAACAACATCTTCGTCCAGGTGGGCCTGGTGGTGCTGATCGGCCTGGCGTGCAAGAACGCCATCCTGATCGTCGAGTTCGCCCGCGAGCTCGAGATGCAGGGGCGCGGCATCGTCGAGGCGGCGCTGGAAGCGTGCCGCCTGCGCCTGCGCCCGATCATCATGACCTCGATCACCTTCACCGCGGCAGTGGTGCCGCTGATGCTGGCCGGCGGTGCCGGCGCCGAGGTGCGCCAGGCGCTGGGTACGGCAGTGTTCGCCGGCATGCTCGGCGTGACACTGTTCGGCCTGTTCCTGACGCCGGTGTTCTACGTTGCATTGCGCAAGCTGGTCACCCGCGGGCAGCCCGAGCAGGCCGAACCCGCGCAGCCCATGGAGGGCTCCTATCATGCATAAGCTTGGCGTGCATAAACGTGGCATGCGTAACCTGCTGCTGTTGCCGTTGACCCTGGCGCTGGCCGCTTGCGCAGTGGGGCCCGACTACCGCACTCCGGCCCTGCCTGAGCCTGCCGGCTTGGTGCGTGCCGAGCCGGGGCTCGTGACGCCTGAGGCCGTCGAGCGCAACTTCTGGCGCAGCTTCGACGACCCGTTGTTGAGCGAACTGGTCGAGGAGGCCTTCGACGCCAACCACGACCTGCGCATCGCCCTGGCCCGCCATGACCGCAGCCTGGCACTGCTGCGCCAGTCGCGCCGCGACCTGGCGCCCAGCATCACCGCCGAGGCCGGCGCCGCCCACCAGCGCGCCAGCGCCGACCAGATGCCGCAGGCGACACGCTCGCAGCGGGATTACGAAAGTTATGACGCCGGCATCGCCGCGCTGTGGGAGCTCGATTTCTTCGGCCGCGTACGGCGCGCCGTAGAGGCCCAGCAGGCCGAAGCGGAGGCCTCGGCCGCCGATCTGCGCGCCATGCAGGTGGTCGTGGTCGGCGAACTGGTCGACCAGTACGTACGCCTGCGCGGCCTGCAGGAGCAGCTGCGCGTGGCACGGGCCAACGCTGACAACCAACGCGAGTCGCTGGCTTTGGTGGACGCGCGTCTGGAGGCGGGGCGTGGCACCGAGTTCGATAGCGTGCGTGCCCGGGCGCAATTGGAGAGCACGCTCTCGCGCCTTCCGGCGTTGGAAGGCGAGATCGCCGCCATCATCCATCGCCTGGCAGTGCTGACTGGCCGTGAACCCGGCGCGCTGATTGCCCGACTGGAGGCGCCAGCGCCGTTGCCGGCACTGCACGAGCGGGTGGCGGTCGGGCTGCCCGGCGAGCTGCTGCGCCGACGACCCGACGTTGCCGCGGCGGAGCGGCGCCTGCATGCCGCTACCGCCAGCATCGGCGTGGCCACCGCCGACCTCTATCCGCGCTTCACCTTGACCGGCCTGCTGGGTACCCAGGCCGCCAGTACCGGCGATCTGTTCGGCCGCGACAGCGAGACGCGGTTGGTGGCGCTGGGCGTCGACTGGTCGTTCCTCGACAGTGGCCGGGTGCGCGCGCGCATGGCCGCCGCCGATGCCGACGCCGAGGCCAACCTGGCGCGTTACGAGCAGGCCGTGCTGCAGGCGCTGGAGGAGGCCGAGACGGCGCTCGCCCGCTACACCCAGTCGCTGCGCGAGCGCGAGCATCTGGAGGCGGCCGCCGAAGCCAGTGCCGAGGCGGCCCGCCAGGCGCGAGTGCGCTTCGAGGTCGGCGTGGTCGACTTCCTCGAGGTGATCGACGCCGAGCGTTCGCGGCTGGAGGCCGAGGACGGCCTGGCCCAGAGCAACGTGCGTGCCGCTACCGCCCTGGTGGCGCTCTACCGAGCGCTGGCCGGCGGCTGGGAGGAGCGCATGGAAGCGCCGCGGCAGGCGACGGCTGAGCCCGCCTTGTCATCAACCTAGTCGAGCCTGGCAGGAGCCACTCTCGTTCGCCTCTTCGAGCCGGCATGGCGCCATGCGCGGTGCCGGCTCAACCTGCCGCTACGTCCCCCAGTGAGCACTTGCTGACCCCCGGCTGCCGATAGTGCGACATCGCCCGAATTTTTCTGCTATCCTGCCCGCCTTCCTTTACCCTCGGCTCGTGCCTTCCGCACTCCCGCTTCGCTTGCTTGCCGCCTCGGCACCGCTCAATTTCTCGCAGGTCCATTCCGTGTCCGATTCTCCCAACGACGGGGCCTTTGCCTCGCTGCCGCTGGCGCCAGAGTTGCTGGCCAATCTCGATTCGCTCGGGTACCAGGCCATGACGCCTATCCAGGCCCGAAGCCTGCCACCGATGCTCGCGGGCCAGGACGTGATTGGCCAGGCGAAGACCGGTTCGGGCAAGACCGCGGCGTTCGGCCTGGGGCTGCTGTCGCGGCTTGTTGTCTCGCGCTTCCGGGTGCAGGCGCTGGTGCTCTGTCCCACCCGCGAACTGGCCGACCAGGTGGCCGGCGAGATTAGGCGGCTTGCGCGCACATTACCCAACGTCAAGGTCCTGACCCTGTGTGGTGGGGCTCCTATGGGCCCACAACTTTCCTCGCTGGCGCATGGTGCGCATGTGGTGGTGGGTACCCCCGGCCGGGTGGAGGATCACCTGCGCAAGGGCTCGCTCGACCTCGCTTCGCTGGAGATCCTGGTGCTGGACGAGGCCGACCGCATGCTCGACATGGGCTTCCAGGCCACCATGGAGGCGATCGTCGCCGAGACGCCCGTCGAGCGTCAGACCCTGCTGTTCAGCGCGACCTACAGTGACGAGATCCGGCGCATCGCCGAGAAACTGATGCGTGACCCGGCCGAGGTGGCGGTAACCGAGACCCATGACGAGAGCACCATTCGCCAGCGCGTCTACCGGGTGGCGGACGAAGCGGAGCGCTTTTCGGCCCTTCGTGGGCTCCTGTTGCAGCATCGGCCACGCGCAAGCGTGGTGTTCTGCAACACCCGGCGCGAGACCCAGCAGGTCGCCGATGCCCTCTGTGAAGCGGGCTTCAGTGCCTTGGCGCTGCATGGCGATCTGGAGCAACGCGACCGCGACCGCATCCTGGTGCTGTTCGCCAACCACAGCGCTTCCATCCTGGTGGCGACCGACGTGGCGGCACGCGGACTGGATATCGAAGCACTGGATGCGGTATTCAACTACCAGATTGCGCGTGAACTCGAGGTGCATGTGCATCGCGTCGGACGTACCGGCCGCGCCGGCGGCTCGGGCATTGCCTGCACCCTGGTCGCCGAGCACGAGGCTTATCGCCTCGAGCGGTTGGCCGAGTTCCTCGGTGAACCGCTCGAGGAGGCGCCGCTGCCGCCACGCAACGTGTTGGCACAGGAGCCTTTCGTGCCGGAAATGGCGACGTTGCAACTCGATGGCGGCAAGAAACAGAAGGTGCGCCCCGGCGATATCCTCGGCGCCCTGACCGGCGATGGTGGCATCGACGGTGCCCAGGTGGGCAAGATCAAGGTGCTGGAGCGCAGCGCCTACGTGGCCGTGCAGCGCGAGGTCGCCAAGGCGGCGCTTGCCCAGCTTGGCGCAGGGAAACTCAAGGGGCGCTCGTTCCGCGCCCGGCGTGTCAGCCGCTGAGAACAGAAGGGGGATAGGTGAAGGTACCCAAGCGATTGCAGCCATTGGTCGACGACGGTCTGATCGAGGCGGTCGAGAGTCAGTTGATGAGCGGCAAGGAGGCCCAGGTCTACGTGGTTCGCTCCCACGGAGAGCGTCGCTGCGCCAAGGTCTTCAAGGAGGCGAAGCAGCGCAGTTTCAAGCAGGCGGTGCAGTACCAGGAAGGGCGCCGCGAGCGCAACAGCCGCCGCTCCCGAGCCATGGCCAAGAAGACCCGCTATGGCCAGAAGGAGCAGGAGCAGGCCTGGCTCAACGCCGAGGTCGATGCCCTCTACCGACTGGCGGCGGCGGATGTCCGGGTGCCGCAGCCCTACGGGTTCATCGACGGTGTGCTGCTGATGGAGATGATCAGCGACGCCGAGGGCCTGACCGCCCCACGCCTGGACGACGTGACCCTGAGTCTCGAGCAGGCGCGTGAATACTACGCCAAGGTCATTCGCGACGTGGTGAAGATGCTGTGTGCAGGCCTGATCCACGGCGACCTTTCCGAATTCAACGTACTGCTCGCAGCCGATGGCCCGGTGATCATCGACCTGCCCCAGGCGGTGGACGCCGCCGGCAACAACAGCGCCGAGATGATGTTCGAGCGCGACGTCGACAACATGCGCCGCTATTTCGGTCGCTTCGCCCCCGAATTGTTGGCCACCGACTACGGTAAGGAGATCTGGGCGCTCTATGAGGCCGGTGAGCTGCACCCGGAAAGCCAACTGACGGGTTGCTTCGAGCATGACACCAGCACCGTGGACGTGGACGAACTGATGACCGTGATCGATGACGTACGCGAGGAGGAAGCCTACCGCCAGGGGGCGCGTAACCGCGGTGATGAACCCGGCGTGGAAGAGGCCGCCGAGGAGTGGCAGGAATCCCAGCGAGAGCGTTGATCCAAAGCGCCGCGGCCATGCGGTTGGGCCAAGTTGGGTTTTTCCTGCCACACTCTAGCTCGGATTTCCCGACTATCGTCTTCAGCAGCCATCTTCAACAACCAGGTGAGGATCGTCATGTCGTTGCGTAAGGTGCCCCTCCTTTACCCCGCACGCTTTCTCGTCATTGCCTTGGCTCTGCTACTGCTGGCAGGTTGCCAGATGCAGCCGCCGGAACCACCCGACGAGGACAAGGCGGCCATCGACCGTATGTTGGTGATGATCGACGAGCGACTCGACGTGGCACCGCTGGTGGCCCAAGCCAAGTGGAACAGCGGCGCGCCCATCGAGGCCCCCGAGCGTGAGGCGCAGATTCTCGATCAGGTATCGGAGGATGCCGAAGCGGCCGGTGTCGACGAGGACTTCGCCCGGCGCTTCTTCGAGAAGCAGTTCGAGGCCAGCAAGCAGATCCAGCGGCGCCTGCACCATCAATGGCTGCAAGAGGGACGCTCGACCTTTGCCGATCCGCCCGATCTCGCCGAGGAGGTGCGCCCGGTGCTCGACCGCCTGACTCCGCAACTGATCGAATCACTGGCCGACATCGAGCGCATCGCCGGGGTCGAAGGCTCAGGTCGCTATCTCGAGCGACGCGCGGCGGAGCTGATCCAGGACGATTTCGACGGCGAGCCGCGTGATGTCTCCATTCAGCCTTTGGTGGAGCGCCTGGCGCGTTAGGTAAACACTGAACAAATGTCTGCACGAGTGAATCGCTGCGTTGCGCGGTGCGCGGAATCCTCACCTATAACCCATAGGCTCCGGTTCCTGTGCTCCGTGCGCCTTGCGCTTCATCTCGCTCGTCGATTTGTTCAGCGTTTCCTTAGCGCTCGGGTGATGAAGGCGCAGGTTCTGCGCCATACCAGTGAGAGCCGAGTCTATCTCGGCTTTTTGCGTTCTGCATGTGGCGCTTCCGGCGGCTCGATGGCCAGGAGCAAGGTGAACGTCGCCACGTCTCCTAGACTGATATGTCAGTGTGGTTGAAACGAGGTTGAATCGAATGTCGGTGCCGACCAGTCCATCAAGCGTCAATAGCCGAACAGAACGATAGCATCCGAACCGGCGCTCCGGCGCCGTGCCGCGGGTGACAAGGGGGTCGACCATGAGTGAAGTCAGCATGCGCCACCAGAGCGCCGTGAGCGAGTCACGTTCGCGTGTGCGCGCCAACTATGCGGCCGACGAAGCAGAAGTGCTGCATGGGCTTGCCGAGCGCATCAGGCTGTCGGAGGACGACCGCCGCAAGGTGGCCGCCGTCGGCGCCAACTATGTGGAACGTGTGCGCAAGGAGACGTCGCCCACGATGATGGAGGCGTTCCTGGCCGAATACGGGCTCTCGACCGCCGAGGGCGTGGGGCTCATGTGCCTGGCCGAGGCGCTGCTGCGTGTGCCCGACGCGGAGACCATCGACGACCTCATCCACGACAAGATCGAGCCGTCCGACTGGGGCGCGCACCTGGGCAAGTCCTCGTCGTCGCTGGTCAACGCCTCGACCTGGGCCTTGATGCTGACCGGCAAGGTGCTGGAGGATGACCCCAAGGGCCCGGTGCGGGCGCTGCGTGGCCTGGTGCGTCGCATGGGCGAACCGGTGGTGCGCACCGCGGTCGGCCAGTCGATGAAGATCCTCGGACGCCAGTTCGTACTTGGCCAGACCATCGAGGAGGGCATGAAGAATGCCCGCGAACTCGAGAAGCAGGGCTACACCTACTCCTACGACATGCTGGGCGAGGCGGCGCGTACCGACGCCGATGCCGTGCGCTATCACCAGGCCTACGCCAGGGCGATTGCCGCCATTGCCGAGCAGGCCAAGGGCGACGTGCGTTCGAGCCCTGGCATCTCGGTGAAACTCTCGGCGCTGCACCCGCGCTATGAATACACCCACCGCGACACGGTGATGAATGAACTCGTGCCGCGCGCGCTGGAACTGGCCCGTCAGGCGGCCAAGGCCAATATCGGTTTCAACATCGATGCCGAGGAACAGGACCGGCTGGAGCTGTCGCTCGACGTGATCGAGGCGCTGTTGTCCGACCCCAGCCTCGCCGGCTGGGACGGCTTCGGGGTCGTGGTGCAGGCCTACGGGCGCCGCGCCGCGCCGGTGATCGAGACGCTCTACGACCTCGCCGAACGGCTCGACCGCAGGATCATGGTGCGGCTGGTGAAGGGCGCCTACTGGGACACCGAGATCAAGCTGGCCCAGGAGATGGGCGTCGCGACCTTCCCGGTCTTCACCCGCAAGGTCAATACCGATGTCAGCTACATGGCCTGCGCCCAGCTGCTGCTCGATCGGCGCGACCGCATCTACCCGCAGTTCGCTACCCATAACGCCCACACCTGCGCCGCCGTCGTCGCCATGGCAGGCGACGACAAGGAGAGCTTCGAGTTCCAGCGCCTGCACGGCATGGGCGAGTCGCTGCACCACATCGTCAAGCAGACCGAGGGCACACGCTGCCGTATCTACGCGCCGGTCGGCGCACACCGCGACCTGCTGGCCTACCTGGTGCGCCGCCTGCTGGAGAACGGGGCGAACTCCTCGTTCGTCAACCAGGTGGTGGACAGCTCGATTCCCTCGAGCGAGGTCGCGTGCGACCCGGTCACGGAGATGCAGCGACTGGGCGACGCCATCGCCAGCCCGTCGATCGTCCCGCCCGGCGAGCTCTTCGCGCCCGAGCGCAAGAACTCCCGCGGTTTCCGGATCAACGAGCCAGCCTCGATCCTGCCGCTGCTGGCGGCGCGCGAGGCATTCGCCGACAAGAACTGGAGCGCCGGGCCCATGCTCGCCGGAAACCCGCCGCCGCAGGGACCTGCTCGCGATGCCGTGTCCCCGGCCGACGGCTCGCGCGTGGTCGGCCAGGTGCATGAGGCGACCCCGGCCGAGGTGGCCGCCGCGCTCGACGCCGCGCACGAGGGCTTCCGCGACTGGTCGGCACGGCCGGTGGCCGAGCGCGCCGAGGTGCTGCGCCGCACCGCCGACCTCTACGAGGAACATATTGCCGAGCTGACCGTGATCGCCACGCGCGAAGCCGGCAAGATGATGTTCGACGGCATCGCCGAGGTGCGCGAGGCGGTGGATTTCCTGCGCTACTATGCCTGCGAGATAGAGCGGCTGGAGATGGAGGAGCCCGGCGACGCCCGCGGCATCTTCGTCTGCATCAGCCCGTGGAACTTCCCGCTCGCCATCTTCACCGGCCAGGTCGCCGCGGCGCTGGCGGCCGGCAACGCGGTCATTGCCAAGCCCGCCGAGCAGACGCCACTGATTGCCGCGCGTGCCGTGGAACTGATGCGCGAAGCCGGCCTGCCGGAGGCGGCGCTGCAATTGCTGCCCGGCGATGGGCCGACGGTGGGCGGGCCGCTGACCAGTGATCCGCGGATCGCCGGTGTCTGCTTCACCGGCTCGACCGAGGTGGCGCAGATCATCCACAAGGCCCTGGCGCAGAACGCGGGCCCGGATGCGGTGCTGATCGCCGAGACCGGGGGGCTGAACGCCATGATCGTGGACTCGACGGCACTGACCGAGCAGGCGGTGCGCGACATCCTGATCTCGTCCTTCCAGTCGGCCGGCCAGCGCTGTTCCGCGCTCAGGATGCTGTATGTCCAGGAGGAGGCGCGCGACCGGCTGCTGACGATGCTCGACGGGGCGATGGATGCGCTCGTCATCGGCGACCCGTGGAACACCGACACCGACGTCTCACCGGTAATCGACGCCGAGGCGCAGGAAGGCATCGGCGCCTACCTGGCGGTACAGGAGGAGGCCGGCACGGTACTGAAGAAGCTGCCCGCGCCGAATAGCGGTACCTTCGTCAGCCCGGCGGTGGTCGAGGTCGGCGGCATCGAGGACCTCGAGCGCGAGATCTTCGGCCCGGTCCTGCACATGGCCACCTTCAAGGCGCGGGACATCGACAGGGTGGTCGACGCGATCAACGACAGGGGCTACGGGCTGACCTTCGGCCTGCACACCCGCATCGACGACCGCGTGCAGCAGATCGTCGAACGCATCCATGTCGGCAATATCTACGTCAACCGCAACCAGATCGGTGCCATCGTCGGCTCCCAGCCCTTCGGCGGCGAGGGCCTTTCGGGCACCGGGCCCAAGGCCGGCGGTCCCCTCTACGTCAATCGTTTTCGCCGCACCGCTGCCGCGGAGCGCCACGAAACGCCCCAGGGCGACGCCGTGGCGCTCGGCGAGCTGCAGTCGGCCATCGATGGCCTGGATGCACGCAACTGGGCGGCGCGACCCGATCGGGTCGAGGTGTTGCGCAAGGCGCTTTCCGGCAAGCGCGGGGTGATCCGCAAGGCGCTTGCCGAGACCGCGGCCCTGGACATGACGCCGCATACGCTGCCGGGACCGACGGGAGAGAGCAATCGGTTGTCGTTCTATCCCAAGGGCCCGGTGCTCTGCCTCGGGCCGACGCTCGAGATCGCCATCGCCCAGGCGGCGCAGGCGCTCGGTGCGGGCTGCCCGGCGGTGATCGTCGCACCTGGCGCGGCGCAGGCCGTGCGGCCGCTGATCGATGCCGGCGCACCCGTCGCCGCGCTCAATGGCAGCGTGGCAGCCGAGACGCTGACCGAGATCAGGGGCATCGCGGCGGTGGCCGCTGCCGGCGCCAGCGACTGGACCCGCGACCTGCGCCTCGCCCTCGCCCAGCGCGGCGGCCCCATCGTCTCGCTCGAGACCCAGTCCATCTCGCCGGAGCGCTACGTGCTGGAACGTCACCTCTGCATCGATACTACCGCCGCTGGGGGCAATGCCAGCCTGCTGGCGACGGCCGAGTAGGCTCGCCGATGTTGCCGGGCGGCAAGGGAACTGTCGCCCGGCTCCCAGGTTTCCTGCAGGGCTTAGATTCCCGCCCACCATTCATAGCCGCGATCTTCCCAATAGCCGCCCCGGCCGCGGCCGAGGTGAGCGAAGCTCTCCACCAGTTCGACGCGCATCACGTACTTGGCCATCTTGTAGCCGAGCTGGCGCTCGGCTCGCAGCCGCAGAGGGGCGCCGTTGGCGATGGGCAGATCGCTGCCGTTCAGGTCATAGGCCATCAGCGTTTGTGGATGGTAGGCCTCGATCATGTCCAGGCTTTCGTAGTAGGCGTCCCCACCGCGGTAGTGATCGGCACAGTGGAAGACCACAAAGCGCGCCTCGTCACGCACACCGACCTGGTCCAGCAGGTCACCGAGTACCACCCCGGTCCATTGGCCGATGCAGCTCCATCCCTCGACGCAGTCGTGGCGGGTGATTTGGGTGCGCGCGGGCAGGGCCTTGAGGTCGTCGAGCGAGAAGCTTTGCGGACGCTCTACCAGACCGTCGATCGTCAGGCGCCAGTCGCGGAAGCCGTTGGCCGCCAGGCGTCGGTAGGCTGCGTCCTGAGGGTTGGTGGTGCCGTTGGCGCGAAAGGTCGGCGCGATGTCCTCGGCTGAGTATTCACGGGCGAGGGATTCGCGCGAGGCCAGCAGGCGCTGGGTTTTCTGCGTCAGGGCACTGCTGGCATCGAACAGCCGTCCCATGGTGTCGCTACGCGACAGCCGGTCGCAGCCCGTCAGCAGGACGGCGGACGCGGCCAGCAGCGAGCGGGTCAGAAAACGCCGGCGCCGAGGATCGGTGGGGCTATCTGTCCTGTTCATCGGGGTGAGCCTCCTCGTTCGAGGGCAGGGCCGGGGGTAAGCGATAGCGCCCGGTGATCATCGAGCGCAAGTTGTTGGCGACGCCGGAGACCAGCACCAGTGCGATATGGAGCAGGAAGAAACCCACCAGCGCCAGGGCGCAGAGGAAATGGATCGTGCGTGCGCTCTGGCGGCCGCCGAAGATATCCAGCAGCCAGGGCCAGGCGGCATCCATGGTCGGTGACATGGTCAAGCCGGTCAGCACGACCAGCGGCATGACGACGAACAGCACCAGCAGATAGGCGAGCTTCTGCAGCAGGTTGTAGTGGCGTGCTTCCTCACCCCGCGGAAAGCGCAGCCGCAGGTGCTCGGTCACGACATGGCCGAAGGTTCTCCACTCCTGTCGGCGCGGCAGCAGGCGACGGCGCAATTGGCCACTGATGACCAGATACATCAGGTAGGCAATCAGCATGGGAGCGAATAGCCAGCCGGCCAGGAAGTGCCACTGGCGACCTGCGGACAGCCAGCGCGGGCCGGGCAGGGTGATCCAGGCTGGAAAGGCGCGTCGCTCACGCGCATCAGGGGGACCGGAGACGCCCAGCACTCCGGTGGTATCGAGGCGGTAGGCGCCGATCTGGGTGATGCCGTGCCACTCGCCGTCGTTATCACTGACGGCGAGAATCGATAGTGCCGGGCTGTCGAAACTGGAATCCTTGCCCCAGTACAGGGCCGGGTGGGCGTTGAAGATCTGCAGGCCACTCATCAACAACACCAACAGACAGGCGGCATTTATCCAATGCCAGATCCGGGTGAAGGCGCCGTGTCGATGGATGACCGTTGGGGTTCGGTCCCTGTTCGTGCCAAACATCGCGTCGAAGACACGCATCGTGGACCCTCCTGAAAGTGAAGAGCGAGCCAAGGTCGGCCGGTGACTGGAAAGTAAAGACGGGACACCGGCCGATGCCGCGAGCCGAACTTCACATGGCGTCGTCATCCGACATCATGTCGTCCTCTTCCTCCATCATGTGATCGTCCTCCTCCATCATTGGGTCTTCTTCCATCATCGCCCCATCGCCATGCATGGCATCTTCTTCCATCATCGTGCCTTTCTCTTTCATGGCGTCACTGTCCATGGCATCACTGCCCATTTCATCGCCGGTCATGGTCTCGTGTTCCATGCTGTCGTTTTCCATGGGCTCGTCGGCCAGAGCGGCGGTCGGCAGCAGCAGTGCCGTGGCGAGCAGGGTGGCAAACAGCGCGGTCTTGGGACGGTTCGACACGTTCATTGGCTTGTACCTCTTCTTCGTGGATTGGCCGTCGACGAGATGCCGATGCGGCAAGAGCCACACTAGTCAGGCGACATCGGCGGTTCATCACGGAACCATCACGGCGTGGTATCTTTTTCCGTGATGATTTCGTGATGTAGGGGACCGAGTGCCGTTCTAGAGTGGGCGCAGGCAACGGGTGGGAGTCTGGCGATGAGCTATCGAATCCTCTGTGTCGAGGACAATGCCGAGATCGGCAGGCTGCTCACCGAATCGTTGACGGCGGCGGGGTATGCCTGTGACTGGGTCCGTGACGGCGAGGCGGCGCTGGCGCTGCTGGGCGCCGAAGCCGCGGGAGTACGCTATGATCTGGTGACCTTGGACCTGATGCTGCCCGGGATGGACGGCCTGGAGGTGTGCCGTCGATTGCGTCGTCTCGACAGCCTGACCCCGGTGCTGATGGTCACTGCCAAGGCGGCTATCCGTGACGTGGTGGTGGGGCTGGAGATCGGTGCCGACGACTACGTCACCAAACCCTTCGCCATGCCGATCCTGCTGGCCCGGATCCAGGCCCTGTTGCGCCGCGGCCTGCGCCAGGCGCCCAGCGACGACGGCATCGTCGCCACGCCGCCGCTGGTCTGCGGTCCCCTGGTCATCGATGCCGACCGGCATCGGGTACACCTCGATGGCAAGGCGCTCCAACTTACCGGCAAGGAGTTTGCGTTGCTCTCGCTCTTCGCTCGCCATCCCGGGCGCAGCTTCAGCCGCGGCGAGCTGCTCGACCATGTCTGGGGCGAGGAATTCGATGGCTATGATCACACCGTGAACACCCATATCAACCGGCTGCGCAACAAGATCGAGGCCGACCCGGCCAGGCCGCGCTTCATCCAGACCGTCTGGGGGGTGGGCTATCGCTTCGCCGAGACAGCAGCGCCGTCCGCGCCTGGCGTCGAGTGCCCATGAGGGGCCTGCTGCGCCGCTGCGGGCGGCTGGGTCGCAGTCTCTATGCGCGCATCGCGCTGGTATACCTGACCAGCTTGTTATTGCTGTCGGTGGCCACCGCCTGGATCGCCATCAGCCAGTTCAACCAGCTCACCCGGGAACTGCAGCAGAGAATGGAGATCGATCTCGCCAGGAACCTTGCCCAGGTCATGCAGCCGGCATTGGGGCAAGGCGCCGACAGCGACGCCGCACGTGACATGGCCCGTCATATCCTGTCGATCAACCCCTCGCTGTCATTGTATGTGCTCGACGCGCAGGGAAGGGTAGTTGCCGACTACGCCGAGCCGGCTTGCGGGCTGGGGCGGCGGGTAGATGTCCTGGCGCTGGAGACCCTGCTGAGTGAAGATCCGATGCTGCCGGTGCTGGCAACGGCGCCCTGCGGTAACGAACCGGGTATCTTTTCCGTCGCTCCCATCCAGCATGGCGAGTCGCGCAGCCTGGGCTTTCTTTACGCCGATCTCGACAATGCCGGTCAGGCGTCGATGTTCGCCATGCTGCGTACCAGTTCCATCACCCGCACCCTGGTGGCCGCCGGGCTGATGGCGCTGCTGGTATCCGGAATCTTCGGCCTGGTCTGGTTTGCGCTGTTGACCCGGCGCTTCTCGCGCTTGACCACGGCGGTGCAGCGATTCGCCGACGGCGACTACGGGCAACGCATCGCCACGCCCCGCGACGATGAGCTGGGGCGCCTGGCCCGGGCCTTCAACGACATGGCCGGGACCATCGAGGCACAGCTCGCGGCGCTGCGCGAGACCGATCGCCAGCGCCGTGAGCTGGTCGCCAATCTCTCGCATGACTTCCGCACACCGCTGACCTCACTGCGCGGTTATACCGAACAGCTACTGGCCACGGAAACCGCCGACGAGGGCCGCCGACGCATGTTGACAGCGATCCTCGACAATGCCGATCGTCTGACCCGTCTCGCCCAGCAGCTCTCGACCCTGGCACGGCTGGATGCCGATGACAGGCCGCTACAGTGCGAGCCGTTCTCGCTGGCCGAGTTGGCCCATGACATCGTCGGCAAGTTCCAGCATCAGGCCCGCGAGGCTGGCATCTCGCTGACGGTGGCTTGCGATCCCGCGCTACCGCGGGTCGAGGCCGACTTGGGGCTGATCGACCGACTGCTATCCAATCTGATCGACAATGCGCTGCGCGCCACGCCCGCCGGGGGGTGGGTGCGTCTCGACGGCGAAGTGCTGCCGGAGGGGGTGCGGCTGACGGTCATCGACAATGGCATCGGTATCGCGACGGAGGAGTTACCGCTGGTGTCCCAGCGCTTCTACCGCACTCGGGCGAGCCTCGCCAGGGGAGAGGGCTCGGGGCTGGGATTGTCGATCGTACGCGAGATCTGCGAGCGCCACGGGGCGGCATGGAAGCTCGTCAGCTCGCCGGGAGAGGGCACCGAGGTGAGCGTCATCCTGCCCCGCGCGTGATGGCCCACCCAGGCATTCACAGCCGCCAGGTCTCGGGGTGCCCCGCCTTGAGCATGCCCTGCTCGTCCCAGTCGTCCCAGCCGGCAAAAGGGATCGGCGCCTCATTGTCGAGACCTTCGAGCCGCTGTGCCCAAGTTCTCTTCTCGGCTTCCAGACGCTGGCGAAACGTCGCCTCGTCCTGGTAGCTCAGCCCACCGCCCTGCACACCGTAGGTGACCTGGGGCGGCAGCACGCTGACGCCTAGGTAGTAGAGCGAGTAGTGGATCGGCCATAGCAGCGCCACGATATGGCCGCTGCGGCCATGTCGGGTGAAGGTCGGCGCCGGGGCACCGGTGGTCACCGAGAGCATTGCCCGCTTGCCAGGGAAGCGACCGCGGTCGTAGCGCATCCGGCCGGAGTAGAGCCCGCCGTAGACGAACACCCGGTCGAACCAGCCCTTGAGCATGGCCGGCTGGGCATGCCACCACAGCGGGAACTGCAGGATCACCAGGTCGGCGCGTTCGAGCCGTTCGATCTCGCGCTGCACGTCGCCGGGCAGCCTGCCTCGATCGAAAGCATGGCGCTGCTCGGTGAGCGGCAGGAAGATATCGGGCTCGGCGCGCGCGGGATAGTGCACCGTGCCCTCCACCGGGTCGAAGCCCTCGGCATAGAGATCCGAGACTTCGACGCTGTAGCCTTGCTGCTGCAACGTCTCGACGGCGACGTCCTTCAGGGCGCCGTTGAACGAATGCGGTTCGGGGTGGCAGAACACGATCAGGGCATGCATGGGGATCTCCGGTCGGAAAGCAAACGGTGCATGCCCTTAGGCTATGCTGTGCGTTTCCAAACCGAAATTACCTGATCTTGACAACGGATATTGCATAAATGAACAGGGATGGCATTGACTGAGAGAGCGTCTGGGTGCGTACCCAGGTTCATACGCCTTCCAGAATGATAATGTCCACTTCGGCAGCACCCTCCCGCGCAGACTTGGCCTTCCGATACTCCTCGGAGTGATAGCAATCGAGCGCCTGCTGGTAACTGGGAAACTCGATGATCACGCTCCGCTGAGGAGTGTCGCGCCCCTCCATGGCGGTACATTGGCCCCCACGAGCAAGAAACCTGGCACCGAAGCGAGCGAAGGCCTCCGGGGCCAGGGCCTGGTAGTGGGCGTAATGGTGGGGATGAATCACGGTGACATTGGCGATCCAGTAGCCTTTGGGCATGACGTCCTCCGCTGGGTAGTGACTGTTTGTATTATGGTATGCCAAAATGATGACGAGTCCTATGCTCGCCACCTATCAACACCTATCAATCAATACCTACCAAGTGGACCGGAACCGTTATGGCATTCGATCGAGTCGAAGACATCATCGAGGATATCCGCCAGGGGCGCATGGTGATCCTGCTCGACGATGAGGATCGTGAGAACGAGGGGGATCTCGTCATGGCCGCCGGCCACGTCACCCCTGACGCCATCAATTTCATGGCGACGCATGCCCGCGGTCTGATCTGTCTGACGCTGAGTGGCGCACGCTGCGACCAGTTGGGGCTGGCGCCCATGGTCGAGAACAACGGTTCCGGTTTCGCCACTGCCTTTACGGTTTCCATCGAGGCACGCGAGGGTGTGACCACCGGCATCTCCGCGGCGGACCGGGCGACCACGGTGAAGGCGGCGGTGGCACCGAGCGCCCAGCCCCGAGATCTGGTTCAACCCGGTCATGTCTTTCCGTTGCGTGCTCACGACGGTGGCGTGCTGAGCCGTGCCGGCCACACCGAGGCCGGATGCGATCTGGCGCGCCTGGCCGGGCTGGAACCGGCGGCAGTGATCGTCGAGATCATGAATGATGACGGCAGCATGGCGCGGCGTCCCGAACTGGAGGCCTTTGCGCGACGACACGGATTGCGCATCGGCACCATCGCCGACCTCATCCAGTATCGCCTGGCCACCGAGAAGACGGTGCTGCCGACGGGGCAGGAACCCCTGCAGACCGTACATGGTGAGTTCGCCCTGCATACCTACGAAGACACCATCAGCGGTGAGGCGCATCTGGCACTGACCATGGGCGAGATGGAGGCCGACAGGCCGACATTGGTGCGGGTGCATGTGATGGATCCGCTACGCGACCTGGTGGGGGCCGAGTATCAGGGCCCCCGGGCGTGGTCGTTGTGGTCGTCCCTGGAAGCGGTGGCAGCGGAGCGCCATGGCGTGGTGGTGATACTTGCCAGCCACGAATCGCCGCAGAGCCTTTTGTCACGGGCCACCCGGCTCAACAAGCCGCCGAGTGACAGCCCCTCTCCCCGGCACTACTCCTCCACGGGGACCGGCTCGCAGATTCTCGCCGATCTTGGTGTCGGCAAGCTGCGGCTCATGGGTGCTCCCTTGAACTACAAGGGCCTGGCGGGCTTCGAGTTGGAAGTGGTGGAGATCGTCTCGCCGCCCCTGTCGGGAGGCGCTAGCGCATGAAGTGTATGGCGCCGCTTTCCATACTGCCGCTGTAGATACCGTAGACACCACCGGCTTGCTCGTCGATATAGCGCTCCAGGATCTGGCGAATGGCAGGGTAGAAGATCTCTTCCCAGGGAATCTCTTCCGGGTGGAACCACTTCACATCCAGTGTCTCGTGACCTGGAGAGGTACGCCATTCCTGCAGACGTGCCCGGTAGATGATATAGAGTTCGTTGGTTGGCGGAACGCTGAAGATCGAGTAGGGGGTCAGTATCTCGGCCTGGATCCCGGTTTCCTCCATCACTTCGCGTTGTGCAGCTTCCTCGACACTTTCCCCCCGCTCCATGAAGCCTGCCGGCAGGGTCCAGGTGCCCACACGCGGCGGGATGCCGCGCTGACATAGCAACAGGCGCCCTTCGCGTTCAATGATGGCTCCGGCAATCACCTTTGGATTGTCATAAGAGACAAAGCCACAGGCACCGCAGTAGAGACGTTCATGGGTATCGTCTTCGGGGATACCGCGGGCAAGGGGATGGTGACCGCAACGGCAGCAATAGAGGTGCATGGTGCCTCGCTACAAATGAGGAGCTACGCGCAGAGGCGGTGTGATCGGTTCCGGTGACTGGCCACTCTTGGCCGCCAGAACCGCCAGGGCGACCTTGGCGGCCGCCTGGATGTGCGCTACGCATGCTTCGTGAGCGGCGACTGGATCCCGTGCTTTGATCGCTTCCACGATGCGTGTCATTTCACGGAAGCTGTCGAGGGAACGCTCCTTCTGGGATACCGAGGTCGCCCGCAGGTAGTTGACGCGTGCCTGCAGTTGGCTGAGGATCTGGCCGGCGATACGGTTGCCCGCACCTTCGTAGAGCACGCCATAGAAGTCGCTGACAGCCTCGACGATCTCGTTGGTATCGCCTTCGCGAAGCGTTTCCTTGAGGATCTCCCAGGCGTGCTCCAGTTCCGCCATCTGGCGACGAGTGGCCTTCTGGGTAAACAGCTGCACCACTGTGCTTTCCAGCATACAGCGCAGTTCGTAGATATCGCGAGCGTCCTCCAGCGTGATCACGGCGACGCGCGGCCCACGGGTACCAGAATGCTCCACCAGACCCTCGGCCTCGAGCTGGCGCAAGGCCTCGCGCACCGAGGTGCGACTGACTCCCAGGCGTTCGCATAGATCGCGTTCCACCAGACGGTCGCCAGGCAGCAACTGGAAGGTCATGATGGCCTGACGAAGCTTGTCGACCACGATCTCGCGGAGGGTGGGCTGATTTCGCGTGACCCTGAGGCTGTCATCCCGTAGCGCTCTTCGCATCGTTACATCTCCTGTTCCAGAGAGTCGCGCTATTGCCGGACTCCCAGGCTATAGCTCGCCCATTTCGCTCAATACCTCACGAGCGTTACGGAAGGCATCGATGGCCGCCGGCACCCCGCAGTAGACCGCCGTTTGCAGCAGAATCTCGCGGATCTCTTCAACGCTGAGACCGTTGTTGATCGCTCCGCGGACGTGCAGGCGCAGTTCGTGAGGGCGGTTCAGGGCGGTGATCATGGCCAAGTTTATCACGCTACGATCGCGGTCACTGAGTCCTTGGCGCTGCCACACTTCACCCCAGCAGTACTCGGTGACCAACTGCTGCAGTGGCCGAGTGAAATCGTCGGCATTGCGTATCGACTGGTCGACATACTCGGCGCCGAGTACACGGCGTCGTTTCTCCAGACCCTTCTCGAAACGTTCTTGAGACTGTTCTTGAGACATAGGGGAAATACCTCGCGATTGTTTCAGGCTGGCGCCGTTGTAAAGCGGAAGGTTTCGGGCAACTTGTCCATCTTTCCCCGACAGTACAGGAGAGGGTCGAGATCCTCGTCACCGAGCCATAATGTCTGTACCTCTCCCACGACGATGGCGTGATCGCCACCTGGGTAATCTTGCCACAGCCGGCATTCCAGGTAGGCCGTGGCGCCGTCAAGAATGGCGTTGCCATGTTCGGAGCGATGCCAGGCGACTCCCTCGACCTTGTCCCGTCCCTTGCCGGCGAAACGGTAGGCGACGGCCTGCTGGTCATGGCCGAGAATGTGCACGGCAAAACGGCCAGTTCGCTTGATGACGGGATAGGAGTCGGATCCCAGACTGGGGCAGATCAGGATCAAGGGAGGGGCCATGGAAACCGCCGAGAAGGCGCTGGCGGTGAACCCTACCAAGCTGCCATCTTCGTCGAGGGCCGTAACGATGGTGACCCCGGTCGGGAAGGCGCCGAGAACTTGCTTGTAATGTTGGGTATCGATCATGGTTCGCTCCGTACTCAACGCATGATAAAGGGATCGGGCATGGGCTGGGTGGACAAGTTGATCCACAGGGTCTTGAGTTCGGTGTAATCGTGTACGGCATTGATACCGCCCTCGCGACCGTAGCCGCTGGCACCGAAGCCGCCGATCGGTGCCATGGCGGAGACGGCGCGATAGGTGTTGACCCACAGGATGCCGGCGCGAATGTCGCGGCTCAGGCGATGAGCGCGTCCGACATCCTGGGTCCAGATACCGGCGGCCAAACCGAACTGGCTGTCATTGGCCAATTTCAGCGCTTCGGCCTCGTCATCGAAGGGGATGGCCGCCACCACTGGACCGAACACTTCTTCCTGCATGATGGGCATGTCGTGCGCCGTGCAGGCCAGGATCGTTGGGGTGTAATACCAACCTTCCGCAGTGTCGGGGCGCATGCCGCCGTAGATCAGTTGCGCGCCATCGGCTTGCGCCTGGGCGACCATGCGCTCGACGGTCTCGAGTTGGGCCTGAGTGGCCATGGGTCCCATTTCGGTCTCGGCATCCGAGGGGTCGCCGATGCGGATGGTTCGCGCCCGCTCGCGAAGGCGCTCGATCACCTCGTCATAGATGCTGCGCTGAACCAGCAGGCGCGATCCCGCCACACAACTCTGCCCGGAGGCGGCAAACACCCCGGCCACTACGCCATTGATGGCACTGTCCAGATCGGCATCTTCGAACAGGATATTGGGCGATTTGCCACCCAACTCCAGCGACAGCTTGGCAAAGTTCTCGGCGCTACTGCGAACGACGTGGCGGGCTGCATTGGCGCCGCCGGTAAAGGCGATCTTGCGCACCAATGGGTGGCTGGTGAGCGCCGCTCCCGAGGTTGGACCGAAGCCGGTGACCAGATTAACCACGCCGGGGGGGAAGCCGGCCTGTTCGACCAGGCGCATCAGCATGATCAGGCTAGCCGAGGCATGCTCCGAGGGCTTGATGACCACGGTGTTGCCGGCCGCCAGCGCCGGGGCGAGCTTGATGGCAGTCAGATACAGCGGACTGTTCCATGGCACGATAGCGGCCACCACGCCGAGCGGAACCCGCACGGTGGCACCGAACATGTCCGCCTTGTCCAGCGGCAGGGTTTCGCCGCCGACCTTGTCCGCTAGGCCGGCGTTGTAAAAGAAGAACTCGGGAAGGTAGCCGACCTGACCTCGCGTTTCGCGAATCAGCTTGCCGTTATCGCGGCTCTCCAACTGGGCGAGTTCCTCGCCATGTTCGGCAATCAGCTCGCCGAGCCGGTACAGCAGCTTGCCACGCGTGGTGGCCGTCAGCCCGGCCCAGGGCGGGGTCTCGAAGGCACGCTGTGCGGCCCGTACGGCGGCATCGACATCGTCGATGCCGGCATCCGGCACGCGACACCAGGCCTGGCCGGTCGCAGGGTCGTAACTGTCGAAGGTGGTGCCGGTACGAGCAGCGACCCATTCTCCATCGATGTACATGGATAGCGTATCAAGACTCATTGGAATGCCTCCTTGGATGGGGCGTGGGCCAATGCCTTGGCAAGAAAGCGCAGCAGCACGGCGTTGACGGCTTCATGATCCTCCATCGGCACCATATGCCGCTGACCGGGGAAGATATGTACCTCGGCATTGGGGAGGTGTTCTGCCAGGGCGCGCGCCATGCGAGGCGTGGATCCCGGATCCAGCTCACCGGTGGCGACCAGGGCCGGCACACGGATCGTCTGCAGACGCTCGGTACCGAAGCGGTCCTCGCTACCGAACAGGGCATAGCTGCGGTAATACCCTTGGGGATGGTTGCGGCTGACGATCTCATGGATCTCGGCGATCCGTTCGGGATGGGCCCGATGGAAGGCCGGGCTGAACCAGCGCTTCAATGCCGCGCCGACATTGGCTGCGGGACCCCGTTCTCGGGTCTGGGCCAGGCGTTGACGGACCCCTGAGCGCTCGTTCGCGTCACGATCGAAGACGCTGGACAGTACCACCATTGCAGCCAGGCGTTCGGAGTGGCGCAGGGCAAAAGCACGCGCCACCAGTCCGCCCATCGAGAAGCCCACCACGGCAACACGCTCGAGTCCCAGGTGGTCGAGCAGTGTCGCCAATTGGTCCGCGTAGTCATTCAACTCGGCATTTTCCCGAGGCAGGGCACTGCCTCCATGTCCGAGCATGTCGTAGACGATGACCTCATGGCGTTGTGCCAATGCCTCGACTTGCCACTGCCACATGGTGGCATCGAGGCCCACGCCATGGATGAGGATGACTGGTGAGCCCTGGCCCTGGCGCCAGAAACGGGTGCCATCGGGCGTCTTGCGCGCCTTGGTGAGCTCCATGCTGCCTCCTCGATGCTCAGTCGTTGGTGCCGGCCTGCTCGGCCTCGTCGGCCAGCTCTTGCAGGTCCTGATAGCGGTTGCCGATACGCGGGTGCAGGCGACCGCCATCGGCGGCAGCCAGGGCGACGACGATCTCGTCATGGCGTGGAGCGTCTTCGATGCGCATTTCCAGGGTGACGTAGTGCGAGCGGAAGCCCTCGTCATGCTTGTGCATCATGGGGATCTGGATTGAGCTGCCCGGCCCGCCACGCTTGTTGGTGAAGCTCAGGTAGCTCTTGGCACCCACGGCATCGCGATAGTGGTTGCCGAAGCGCAGGGTGTGAATGATGGCCGAGGCGTGTTCGATCTCACCATCGGCGCCGACCACCGCTGCCTTGCCATACGCCTCGATGGCCTCGCCATCGATCTCCTTCAGTACCCGCTCGACGAGCTGCTGGCCGAGCGCAGAGCAGCCACTGCGGATTTCCGGAGCCAAGTCTTCGACAAAGCCACGGCCATGCCAGGGGTTGGCGATCACCGCTGCCACGCCAAGCATGGTCACGGGGCGCTCTCCTCGCTTGCCACCCTCGATGTAGGTCGTCTCGCGGTAGGTCGCTATCTTGCGAATCTCAAAGCCCATCGTCGTCTCCGTTGTTCTGCCCCGTTCAGGTGGCGCACTGCCTCAGGTATCTTGGCATACCATAATACGTAAATCAAAAACTGACAAACGAATGCCCTGACGTAAAGCCATCAGGGCAATGGGGTTGCTTATGATGAATCTAGGTAAATTACTGAAATATAAAGGTTATAATGATTGTTTTGTGAAGGGTGAAGGATCGGCGGGGAATAAGTGCTTGCGAATTGTATTATGGCATACCAAAATATTTCCGAGCCGTTGCAGCCCTTGGGTGCGTGGCTCGATGCGTCGCTAGGCTCATATGCCCTTCAGGCATGGCCACAACTACAAGACAACCTATAGGGAGAGACTCCCCATGCCAGACTCTCGACAGGCCACCCCAAGGCGCGGTGTGTTTGCCGGCGTGGACAGGACCATGGCGATCGCTTCGACAGCGATGGTGGTCGCCTTCGTCCTCTTCACCGTGCTGCAGCCTGCGCTGGCCAACAGCATTTATCAGGGCGTGAAGCAGTTCATCGAACAGGAGCTCGGCTGGTATTACATCCTGACGGTGAATGTGGTGCTGATCGTCACCATCGGGATCATTTTCAGCCCCTATGGCAAGCTACGCCTGGGGAACGATGATGAGCGTCCCGAGTTCTCCAACTTCACCTGGTTCGCGATGTTGTTCAGCGCAGCAGTGGGGACAGGGCTGCTGTTCTGGAGCATCGCCGAGCCCCTGAGTCACTTGCAGGGCAACCCGTTCATCGCCATGAGCGGCGTAGAGCCCTACTCGATGGAAGCGGCCCAGACGGCCCTTAGCATCACTATCTTCCACTGGGGGCTGCACGGCTGGGCGATCTATATTTTGGTCGGCGCCATCCTGGCCTATTTCGCCTATCGCAAAGGGCTGCCGCTGACCATCCGCTCGGCGTTCTACCCTGTGCTTGGTGAGCGCATTCACGGGCCGATCGGCCATGCCATCGACCTGCTGGCGATCTTCGCCACCCTGTTCGGTACCGCCACCACCCTGGGGCTCGGGGTCTCGCAGATGAATGCGGGGCTGAATAGCCTGTTCGGCATGGAAATCAGTAGCACCAATCAGGTCCTGCTGGTGCTGGGCGTCACCGTGATGGCGACCGTATCGGCGGTGTCGGGGCTCAAGAAAGGCATTCGGCTGCTCAGTGAATGGAACATCTATCTCAGCATGATCCTCTTCGCCTTCTTCGTTCTGGCCGGACCGACCATTTTCCTGCTAGCTACCTTCACCACTAGCCTGGGAGATTACTTGAGCAATGTCGTCGCCATGGGCTTCTGGACGAATTCTGATCCCGAAAGCCAGTGGCAGGGCTGGTGGACGCTATTCTACTGGGGCTGGTGGCTCTCCTGGGGTCCGTATGTCGGCATTTTCATCGCTCGCATATCGCGTGGACGCACCCTTCGTGAAGTACTGCTCGGTGGCATGTTGGCCGCCACCCTGGGCGCCGGGGTCTGGATCGTCATCTTCGGTGGCACGGCGCTGCACCTGCAGCTGTTTGGTGGTGTCGACCTGGCTGCGGTAGCCAACACGGACGTGACGAAGGTGCTGTTCGAGACCATTGCCGCCTTGGACGTGCCGTGGGCCACCACCTTCATGATCGGCATGGCGACGGTGATGATCGTTACCTGGTTCGTGACGTCCGCCGACTCGGGCACGCTGGTCATCTGCACCATTCTGGCCAAGGGCAACCCGCATCCCCCGCAGTTCTACCGTGTGATCTGGGGCCTGGGCCTCGGGGCCACTTCCGCCGTACTGCTGCTGGCTGGTGGCCTGGAGGCACTGCAAACGGCTGCCATTGCTGCGGCGTTTCCCTTCTCGCTGGCCTTGCTGATCATGGCGTACTGCATGATCAAGGCGCTGAGCGAAGAGGGACGCGAAGGCAAGCTGGTCACAAGAAAACGGACCGAGGCGTCCTAACGACATTCGTCAGGAGAATCGAGATGCAGTTTTCCCTCTTTCTGCATATGGAACGCTACCACGAGCATGAGAGTCACCGGCAGCTGTTCGCGGAACTCTGCGAGTTGGTGAGGATCGCCGAGGCAGGAGGCTTCCGCACTGCCTGGATCGGCGAGCACCATGGCATGCAATTCACTTCGTCACCGAGCCCGACCGCTCAACTGGCGTATCTTGCCGCCAAGACCGAACGTATCCGCCTTGGGGCGGGTACCTTCGTGGCGCCGTTCTGGGATCCGATCCGACTGGCGGGTGAAGCCGCCATGCTCGATGTGATCAGTGACGGCCGGCTCGAGTTCGGCATCGCCCGCGGAGCCTACCAGTTTGAGTTCGACCGCCTTGCCGATGGCATGTCGGCGGCGGATGGTGGCCAGGCACTGCGCGAGATGGTGCCGGCAATTCGTAGCCTGTGGCAGGGCGACTATGCTCACCAGGGCGATGTATATCGTTTCCCTGTCACGACCAGCGTCCCCAAGCCGCTCCAGGCCACATTGCCGCCGATATGGATCGCCGCTCGCGATCCTAACTCTCACGACTTTGCGGTCAAGAACGGCTGCAATGTCATGGTGACGGCCTTGATGAAAGGCGATGAGGAAGTGGCGGACCTGGCGCACAAGTTCGATGCCGCTTGTGCCAACCATCCCGATATGCCGCGCCCCGATTTGATGCTGCTGCGCCACACTTTCGTGCATGAAGAAAGCGACCCGGAGGGCTGGCGAAAAGGTGCCGAAGCTCTCAACCTCTTCTATCGCTACTTCCTGGCCTGGTTCAAGAACGACCAGCAGGCGGTCGATGGGTTCTTCGAACCTGTGCCTGAGGAAGCCTTGGCTGATAATCCAGAGTTCGCGTTGGAAAGCTTGCGTCGCAACATGATGATCGGCACGCCGGGTGAGTTGGTCGATCGGCTCAAGAACTATGAGCGGCTGGGTATCACGGAGTATAGCTTCTGGACCGACAATACGTTGCCCTTCGACGAGAAGAAGCGTTCGCTCGAGCTGTTCATCAATGAGGTCATGCCGCACTTTCGTTGATCGTGAGTGACGAAAACCTGACCATGGGACCGCTGGTCAGCGAGCGCGGCATGGGAGGTGGGCTCAGAGTGCCTGTTCGTTGGCCTGCATGATGCGTGTGTTCAGGCTATGTTGTACGCTCGCGATCCGTTATTGAAAAAAACGGCAATGAGACTTGCGTAAATGAACAGGCCGTAAGTGAGGGCATTTCATGAAAGCCGTGGTGTATGAGGCCTTTTCCGCTCCGCCGCAAATCAGGCAGGTTCCCGACCCGACGCCGGAAGCGCATGGCGTCGTCGTCAAGGTGATGGCAACGGGAGTGTGCCGCAGCGACTGGCACGGCTGGATGGGGCACGACCCCGACATTGCGCTTCCCCATGTCCCTGGACACGAACTGGCGGGAATCGTCGAGGCTGTCGGCAAGGACGTGCAGAAATGGCGCGTCGGGGATCGTGTCACGGTGCCGTTCGTCGGTGGCTGCGGCACCTGCCCCGAGTGCTACTCGGGGAATCACCAGGTCTGCGATAGCCAATTCCAACCCGGCTTCACCCACTGGGGCTCCTTTGCCCAGTATGTGGCGATCCATCAGGCGGACATCAATCTGGTGGCCTTGCCGGAGACGCTGGACTTCGCCACGGCGGCCAGCCTGGGATGCCGTTTCGTGACGTCGTTTCGCGCCGTGGTCGACCAGGGCAAGGCATCCGCGGGGCAGTGGGTGGCGGTCCACGGCTGTGGTGGCGTTGGCCTGTCCGCGATCATGATCGCCAATGCGGTGGGCGCCAATGTCGTCGCCATCGATATTTCCCAGGAAAAGCTCCGGTTGGCTCGCGAGCTGGGTGCTATTGCCACCGTAAACGCAGCCGAGGTGGCGAACGTCCCCGAGGCTGTCATCGAAGTGACGCGCGGTGGTGCCCACGTGTCGCTGGATGCGTTGGGGCACCCCATCACCTGTTTCAACTCGATCAGCAATTTGCGCAAGCGCGGCAAGCACGTACAGGTCGGGCTCATGCTGGCCGAGAACAGTACGCCTGCCATTCCGATGAGCAAGGTCATTGCCCATGAACTCGAGATACTGGGCAGCCACGGCATGCAGGCCTATCGCTACGGCGCCATGCTCGACATGGTCCAGACCGGGAAGCTGACGCCCGAGAAGCTGGTTGGTCAGAGGATCAACCTGGAACAGTCGATCGAGGCGCTGATGGCCATGGATAGATTCCAGGGCGTGGGCGTGACCGTGGTGACCGAATTCTGAGAGGCGAAAAGTGCCACGTCATGCGGATGGGGGCGGATCGTGAATGAACAATCGCTGCACTGGGACGACCTGCGCGTAGTGCAGGCCATCGCCGAGACGGGCTCGCTGTCCGGCGCCGGGCGACGGTTGGGAACCAGTCATGCCACGGTCTTTCGGCGGCTGAATGCCATCGAAGCCCGCCTTGGCGTGGCGCTGTTCGAGCGTTCGCGCACGGGCTACGCGCCGACGCCGGCGGGGGAGGACCTGGCCGCCGTCGCGGCGCGGGTCGAGGCCGAGGTGCTTGGCGCCGAGCGGCGTGTGGTGGGGCGGGATCTGAAGCTCTCCGGCAGCATCCGCGTGACCACCACCGATACGCTGCTGATGGGGCTGCTGTCGCCGATCTTCGCCGATTTACAGCGCACACATCCCGAGATCGTCCTCGAGGTGGCGGTCTCCAACCAGCTGTTCAACCTCTCCCAGCGCGACGCCGACGTGGCGGTGCGGCCTTCGCTGTCGCCACCCGAACACCTGGTGGGGCGGCGGGCCGGCCGCATCGCTCAGGCGGCCTATGCCCGCGCCGATAGCGCCGCCGATGCCTGGGTCGGGCCGGACCGTCACCTGGGCTATGCGGCTCTCGATGCTTGGATGGCCGCAAACGGCGCGAACGAGCGCTGCCGCTATCGCGTCGATACCATGCTCGGCATGCTGGCCGCCGCCCGTGACGGCCTCGGCTCTGCCGTGTTGCCCTGTTACCTGGCCGACGCCGAACCGGCGCTCACGCGAATCGGCGAGCCGATCCCCGAACTCGCCACTGACCTGTGGCTGCTGACCCACCCCGACCTGCGCAGGGTGACGCGCATTCGCGCCTTTATGGCCTTCCTGGCCGAGGCGCTGGCCGATAGCGATCGGCTGTAGACCACTCCGACGAAGTGTCGATCTCAATCGCCGCTGGCCGGGGAGAAAAATAGCGCCCGGGGCTGACCCCCAGGCTGCGGCGAAAGGCGGCGATGAAGGCGCTCGGCGACTCGTAACCGACCTCCTGGGATACGACCGTGACAGGGCGACCTGCGGCCAGCATGGGCAAGGCGGCTAGCAGGCGGGCCTGCTGTCGCCAGGCGGCGAAGCCCATCCCCGTCTGTGCCTGGAAGCGCCGTGCCAGGGTGCGTGGTGAGGCGCCGACGGCCTGGCCCCAGGCAGCCAGGTCGTCCCGGTTTGCCGGGTCGTCGCGCAGGGCGGTACAGATCCGCCGCAGCGCGGGATCGTCTGGCTCGGGGAGGTGCAGCGGCATCGTGCGCTCTTCGTGCAGCTCATCCAGCAGCACCGCGACCAAACGCGCTCCGGCACCGTAGGCGGTGGCCTCGGCCGGCAGTTCCATCAAGCGCAGTATCAGCTCGCGCAGCAACGGCGAGACGTTCACCACGCGCGGCTCGGTCGGTAGCCTCGGCAGCCGTTCGTCGAGATAGAGCGTACGTAGCTTCACGGCCCGGTGCATCAGCAGGGCGTGCTCCAGGCGAGCCGGTATCCATACCGCTAGCTGGGGCGGCACTACCCACCATCCCGCCGGGGTGGATACCGTCATCACGCCGCGAGTGGCGAAGACGAGTTGAGTGCGAATGTGACGATGGCGGCCGGTGTCCCAGCCGGCAGGGTAGTCGCAGGCGTAAGGTTGCACGGGGCCCGGAGCGCTCTTGATGCGCCGTTGCAGCACTTCGCGTGGCAGGGGCCGGGTGTGAGCCAGAGTGTGGGGCATGTTGTCCGTTTGGCGATATACCTTGTCAGAATGGCGAGAGAAGACGTGCCGGTTGCAGTTTAGCCTGAAAGACCGTCCATCCTGGAGTCTGGTCATGAACGGCAATCGCGCTCGGCTACTGTTCCTCAATGTTGGGCACGCTTACGCCCACTATTTCATGCTGATTCATCCCACGGTGGCGGTGGTGCTCGAGCGTCGCGGCCAGGGTGATTACGGTGCGCTGCTGCTGCCGGCCACGGCGGGTTTCGTTGCCTTTGCCGCCTTTACGTTGCCGGCGGGCTGGCTGGGCGACCGCTGGAGCCGACACGGCATGATGGCCGTGATGTTCCTGGGGCTCGGTATGGCGTCCCTGCTGACCGGTTTGGCAAGCGGCCCCTACCAGATGGCGGCCGGCCTGTTTCTGATGGGAAGCTTTGCAGCGATTTACCATCCTGTCGGCATCGCCCTGGTGGCGGAGAGTGGCGCGAGCGTCGGCCAAGCGCTGGGCGTCAACGGCGTATGGGGCAACATGGGCGTCGCGGCGGCGCCACTGCTGACCGGTTTGTTCATCGGCATGCTCGGCTGGCAGGCGGCCTTCCTGGTTCCCGGTGCACTGTGCCTGGCGAGCGGGGTGGCCTATCTGGCGCTGGTACCGGCCGAACGCCATCAGCGTGAGGCGGCTCCTGTGACCGCCGATCCCATGCCGACGCCAGCCTCGACGGCATTGCCCGGCAGGATCCTCGCCTACCTGGTCATCACGGCATTGATGGGCGGGCTGGTTTTCGCGGTCGTGACCGTGGTGCTGCCCAAGGTCATGGAAGACGCCTTCACTAATGGCGGGAGTGGTTTGGCCAGCGCCGCCAGCCTGGCCTCGGTGGTCTTTGCACTCGCCTCCATGGCGCAGTTGGTAACCGGCAGGGCGGTGGATCGGGTCTCGCCACGTCAGTTGATGCTGTTACTGGCGCTGGTGCAGGTACCCCTGTTCCTGCTGATGGGGCAGGCCGAGCAATGGTGGCTCGTCGTGCTGTCGCTAGGACTGATGCTGACGGTGTTCGGTATCATTCCCGTGCAGGACGCCATCGTGGCGCGTCATGCCGCAAGCGGCTGGCGGGCGCGTGTCTATGCCGTGAAGTACGTGCTGTCGCTGGGTGTCGGTGCCTTGGCCGTGCCGATCGTGGCCTGGGGCTACGACCCGGTCAGCGGCTTCGTCCGGCTCTATCTGCTGTTGGCCGCCTGCGCTGTCGGTGTGGCGGTGGCCGCACTGCTGTTGCCAAGCCAGCGCTATCGGCAGGCGGCGCTCAACGAGAGCCGCTAGGTAGGTTCCGCCGGCCGGCTTCCGTGCGCCGACAACGTGGAGAAACGTGATGAAGCACTCATTCCAAGCGACCGGACAGTCGCTACCCGAGGAAGCCAAGGCCGCTTGCGACATCATCGCCCGCGAGCTGGGCGAGAGCGTGGTCGGCGTCTATCTGTTCGGCTCGGCACTCCGGGGCGGTTTGCGTCCCAATAGCGACGTGGACGTGCTGGCGGTCATCAGCCAGCCGCCCGACGACCCGGTGCGCCGGCGCCTGGTCGAGGCGCTGATGGCGGTCTCCGGTAGCCCTGCGAACGACGGCTCGCCCAGGCCATTGGAAGTGACGCTGCTCTGCCGAGAGTCGCTGGTGCAGTGGCGCTACCCGCCGAGAAGCGAGCTGGTCTACGGCGAATGGTTGCGGGATGAGTTCGCGCAGGGCCGCGTTCCGCCTGGGGCCACCGATCCCGACCTGGCGCTGGTGCTGGCCACCGCCAGGCAGGCGAGCCTTGCCCTGTGTGGGCCAGAGCTCGCGGAGCTGGTCGCGCCGATTCCCGAGGCGGACCTGCGGCGGGCGATCGTCGACTCGCTGCCTGGCCTGATCGATGGCCTGCATGGCGATGAGCGCAATGTGCTGCTGACCCTGGCCCGAATGTGGATGACCGTCGAAACGGGAGAGATCGCGCCCAAGGACGTTGCCGCTGCCTGGGCCCTGGAGCGCCTGCCCGCAGAGCTTCAGACCGAAATGGCACTGGCGCGGCACGCTTATCTTGATGGGGACGGTGACGACTGGCCACAGCGCATGCCTCAGGTGGAAGCGCTGGCAGGCTTCCTGCGGCGGGCCATTTCTTGCGCTTCCACCGGCGTGATGGACTAGTCTCTTGGCACTCTCAATGAAAGCTGAAGGCAATGAAGGATAGAGGAGTGCCGTGATGAAAGTCATTACCCTGAAGAGCCCTGGTGGGCTGGACCAGTTGCAAGTCGTCGAGCGAGAGGCGCCCGGCGAGCCGGGGCCGGGCGAGATCCGCGTACGCATTCATGCCAGCTCGCTCAACTTCCACGACTACGGCGTGGTGTCCGGCAAGATGCCGACCGAGGACGGCCGCATTCCCATGTCCGATGGGGCGGGTGTGGTCGAGGCAGTGGGCAAGGGGGTCGAGGAGTTCGCCGTGGGCGATTCGGTGGTCTCTACCTTCTTCCCCTACTGGCTGGACGGCCCGGCGCGGGTCGGCGATTTCAAGACCACGCCTGGCGACGGCGTCGACGGCTACGCTCGCGAGCAGGTCATTCGCCCGGCTACCTGGTTCACACATGCGCCGAAGGGGTATAGCCACGAAGAGGCTGCGACCCTGACCACCGCGGGGCTGACCGCCTGGCGCGCGCTGGTGGTGGACGGCAACCTCAAGGCCGGCGACACCATTCTCACCTTGGGTACCGGCGGGGTTTCCATCTTCGCCTTGCAGTTTGCCAAGGCAATGGGCGCACGAGTGATTTCCACCTCGTCTTCGGATGAGAAGATCGAGCGCCTGCAGCAGCTCGGCGCCGACCACACCCTCAATTACAAGGCCGAGCCGGAATGGGGTAAGCGGGTGAAGTCGCTGACCGATGGCCAGGGCGTCGACCATGTCATCGAGGTCGGCGGCCCCGGCACCCTGCCGCAATCCATCGATGCCGTGCGCATCGGCGGCCACATCTCGCTGATCGGTGTGCTGACCGGTCGCGGCGGTGAGATTCCCACGGCCAAGCTGATGGCCAAGCAGGCGCGCCTGCAGGGCTTGATCGTCGGCAGTCGCATCCACCAGCAGGAGATGGTGCGTGGCATCGAGGCCAGCGGTGTACGCCCGATCATCGACAGCCGCTTTTCTCTGGAAGATATCGCCGACGCCTTCCGCCACGAGGAAGCGGGACGTCACTTCGGCAAGATCTGCCTGTCGTTCTAGCCGGTCGGCGCAGACGCGGCCAGCTGTTGCAGCGCCTCCTGGGTGGCCGCGTCTGCTGGGAAGAACGATTCGATGGCGAGTTCTTCCAGGGTGATGTCGAGCGGAGTGCCGAACACCGTGGTGGTGCTCAGCAGCGATAGTACGCGGCCATCCGGCATGGCCAGCTCCAGCGGCACGACGATGCCGGCATGACTCGATTTCGAGGCCAGATGAGGACGAGCCCCGGCCGGCACCGGATAGCCCTTCAGTTCTTCGCTGAGCGAGGCAAGCGCCGGGTCGGCCGTCGTGTCGGCCTGGCGGGCCAGGCGTTCGAGAATGTGGGTGCGCCATTCGCGAAAGTTGCGAATGCGCGGTGCAAGCCCCTGGGGATGCAGGGTGAGCCGCAGCACGTTGACCGGAGGCCTCAGCAGTGCGGGCTCGATGCCGCCTAGCAGCCGCTCGAGCGGACGGTTGCCCATCAGCAGGTGCCAGTGGCGATCGACGGCCAGCGCCGGGTAGGGGGCGTGGCTGGCGAGCAGCCGCTCGATAACGCCGCGGACCGTCTCGAATTCGGGCGCGTCGATAGGGCGTTCTCCGTATGCCGGGGCGAAACCGGCGGCGAGCAACAGCTGGTTGCGCTCGCGCAGGGGAACGTCCAACTGTTCCGTCAGGCGCAGCAGCATTTCCCGGCTCGGCACGGCGCGTCCGGATTCGACGAAGCTAAGGTGGCGCTGGGAGACGTCGGCCTCGGTGGCGAGCGCGAGCTGGCTCAGCCGCCGCCGCTGGCGCCACATCTTCAACAGCTGCCCGGGGGTGTGGGTGGTTGTGGTCATGGCTCAAGATTAGCGTCAAGCGATATGACTGGCTATTACCTCGCAGGTAATCGCCAGGCTGTGCGCGGTGGGTGAAGCTGGTGGCGAAACCCACCACAGGAGCATTGCCATGACCGCCTACGCCATCGCCTGCCTGCAGGACGTCACCATGGGCCCGGAGATCGTCGAATACCTGGAGAAGATCGATGCCACCCTGGCCCCCTATGGTGGCCGCTATCTGATCCACGGCGGTACCACCGAGGTGCTGGAAGGTGGCTGGCAGGGCGACACCATCATGCTCGGCTTTCCCAACCTGGAGCAGGCCCGCGCGTGGTATCGCTCCGAGGCCTACCGGCGCATCATGCCGCTGCGTACCGCCAATGCCGTTGGCGACGTCATCCTGGTGGAAGGCGTGCCGGAAGGGCATCGGGGCATCGATATCCTTGGTTGAGCTACGGCCTTGCCGATGGCGTTGCCAATGGTAGCCGCCCCGTTGCGATGTGAGCTTTCAGAAACTCGAGAAACGTCTGGGTGGCGCTTGGCAGGGTGCGCTTGGCGAGCGTCTGTATCTCGATGAAGCGTGAATCCATACCCCGGTCGCGAATGGGAATGGCGACGACACGCCGCTGCTGTACGCGGTGGCGAATCGAGATCTCGCCGGCAAGGGCCACGCCTCCTCCCAGCATGGCGAAGTTGATCAGCGCCTCGGTGTAATGGCTGCTGAAGATCGATTCAAAGGCCAGGTTCTGGCGACTGCTGCAGATATCGAACAGCTGGCGCAGGGTGGTATCGGGCGTGGGCAGGGCCAGGTCATAGCGCTGCAGCTGCGACATGGATACCTGGCGCTTGCCGGCCAGTTCATGACTGGGTGCCACCACCGCCATGATCGGGGCCGGCTGGCGATATTCGATCTGCACATCGGGCTCGGGCTTCAGGCTGAAAGTGAGCCCGATGTCCGCTTCCCCCTCCCTTACGCGCCGAGTCGCCTCGGCCGGCGGGCCCACCGCGAGCTGAAAGTGAATGCCTTCGTAGCGCTTGCGGAACGCCGCCACGGCGCTGGGCAGAAAATCCACTGCAAAACCCTCCGAGCTGGCTAGCCGCACCTTGCCTCGCTGCAGGCCGCGCAGTGCCTGGATCTCGCTGCCGACCCGATCCGCCTCGAGCTGCATGCGGCGGGCATGAACGGCCAGCAACTCACCGGCGGCACTCGGTACCATGCCGCGGGCGCGGCGCTCGAAAAGCAGGGTATCGAGCTCGCTCTCCAGCCGGGCGATCTGGCGACTGATGGCCGAAGGCGCCACCTTGAGTCGCTCGGAGGCTTCACTGATGGAGCCGCAGCGCACCACTTCGAGGAAATAGCGCAGGGAGGTTTCCTGCAAGGCGCGGGTATTCATGGCGCTGGCTCCAAGCTAGGTGTGGGCAAGGTTTGCCGAAAAGGCAACGATACATTCTAAACATTGTACTTGTGGCATGTCTTGCCCGGTCCTAGCTTGGAGGCGAGGTGAGGCGGCACCGGCATCGCAATGCCTCCTTGGTGCGCCCGAGGCTCCTATCCGCCTCAAGCCAATAAAAAACCAATAACAACCGAGGTATGACAATGCCGCTGTATCGTCCACTCCGTTACGCGATTTCCGCAGCCCTGCTGGGCGGCCTGGCGTCTCCGGCGCTGGCCGGCAAGGCCAACGACACGCTGGTCTATGCCTCCGACAGCGAGCCGGAAAACGTCAGCCCCTACCACAACAATGTGCGCGAGGGGGTGATCCTCGCCCACCTGGCCTGGGACACTCTGATCTACCGCAACCCTGCCACCCAGGAGCACGAGCCCCGGCTGGCGACTCGCTGGGAATGGGTGGATGACACCACCCTGGAGCTCGAGCTGCGCCAGGGGGTGAATTTCCACAACGGCGAGGCGTTCGACGCCGACGACGTGGCGTTCACCTTCAACTACGCCGTCTCGCCCGAGTCTCGGGTGGTGACGCGGCAGAACGTCGACTGGATCGAGCGCGTCGAGAAGCTCGACGACCATCGGGTTCGTATCCATCTCAAAGAGCCGTTTCCGGCGGCACTGGAGTATCTCTCCGGCCCCATGCCGATCTACCCCTCCGACTATTTC
Source organism: Billgrantia sp. C5P2 (assembly GCF_051062895.2). Lineage (NCBI taxonomy): Bacteria > Pseudomonadati > Pseudomonadota > Gammaproteobacteria > Oceanospirillales > Halomonadaceae > Billgrantia > Billgrantia sp. C5P2. The sequence continues at coordinate 3,806,460 of NZ_CM128542.1, read as the reverse complement.
CAGGAAGTCGGGCTAGAGGGGTTCAGCCGCCAGCCGGTAGGCACCGGCCCCTATCGCATTACCGCCGTGCGCCCGGGAGATGGCGTCAGCCTGACCCGCTTCGAGGAGTACTTCGAGGAGAGCCCCATCGGCCAGCCGCAGATCGCCAACATCGAGTTCAAGGCGATTGCCGATGAGGACTCGCGCATGGCGCAGTTGATGTCGGGGCAGGTCGACTGGATCTGGCGGGTGCCGGCGGATCAGGCCGAGTCTCTGCAGCAGATGCCTCAGCTCACCGTATTGGGCGACGAGACCATGCGCGTCGGCTACGTTGGGCTGGATGCGGCGAGCCGCGAAGACTCCCCGCTGAATGACCTGCGCGTGCGCCGGGCCATCAATCATGCCCTCAACCGGGAGGGCCTGGCCAACGACCTGGTGCGGGGTGGCAGCCAACCGCTCTATGCGCCCTGTTTCCCGACCCAGTTTGGCTGCGAGACACAGGACGTCATCGAGTACGACTACGATCCCGACAAGGCGCGCGCGCTGCTGGCCGAAGCGGGTTATGCCGATGGCTTCGAGATCGATCTTCACGCCTATCGCGAACGCGACTACGCCGAGGCGATGATCGGCGACCTGCGCGCGGTGGGCATCAACGCCAACCTGAGCTTCATGACCGCGCCGGCGCTGCTCGAGCTGCAGCGCAGCGGGCGTACCGACATGGCGTTCAAGGCCTGGGGCTCGTTCTCGATCAACGACGTCTCCGCCTTCACCGGCGTCTTCTTCAACGGTGGCGTCGACGACCTGTGGCAGGACCCCCAGGTGCAGGAGTGGTTGAGCGTCGCCGACAACTCCGTCGATCCCGACGTGCGCCTGGAGCACTACCGCCGGGCCCTGACGCGCATCTCCGAGCAGGCCTACTGGGCACCGCTGTTCTCCTACTCGAGCTACTACGCGCATACCGCCGATCTCGACTTCACCGCCTATCCCGACGAGCTGCCGCGCTTCTACGAGGCCAGTTGGAAGTAAGGGCGGTGACGGTTTCCCGCCATGACCAACGGGCCGCAGTGCCGCTGCGGCCCGGGGAGTGAGACCTCATGTGGCCATTCATTTTCAAGCGCACCCTGGTGGCGCTCTGCGTGGCGCTGACCATTTCGGTGCTCAGCTTCGGCTTGCTGCAGCTCTCCGGCGACCTGGCGGCATCCATCGGCGGGCCGGAGGCCACAGCCGAGCAGGTCGAACGGATCCGCGTCGAGTATGGGCTCGACCGCCCCCTGGTCGAGCAGTTCGCCACCTGGTTGTGGGGGGCGATACAGCTCGATTTCGGGCGCTCCTATTACTACCAGAGCTCGGTGATGGAGTTGGTCGTCGAGCGCTTGCCCGTGACCATGACACTCGGGGTCCTGTCGTTGGCCATCGCCATCGGCGTCTCGATTCCGCTGGGCGTGGCAGCGGCCCTCAGGCGGGGTAGCTGGGTCGACCGCCTGGCGATGGCCATCGCCGTGACCGGCCAGGCGATGCCGAACTTCTGGTTCGGCCTGACCCTGATCATTCTCTTCGCGGTCAACCTGCAGTGGCTGCCGGCGGCCGGCAGCGAAAGCTGGCAAGGCTTCGTGCTGCCGGCCATTGCCCTGGGCTACTACGCCACTCCGGCGATGATGCGTCTGACGCGCAGCGGCATGCTCGAGGTGCTGGCGTCGGATTACGTGCGCACGGCGCGGGCCAAGGGGCTGCGTACCGGCAAGGTGGTCTTCAAGCACGCGTTGCGCAACGCGGTGATTCCGGTGGTGGCCCTGGCGGCGGTGGAGCTGGGGTTCATGCTCGGCGGCTCGGTAGTGATCGAGACGGTGTTCTCGCTGCGGGGGCTCGGGCAACTGGCCTGGAACTCCATCTCGCGCAACGACTACCCGGTGGTACAGGCAGTGGTGCTGATCATCGCGCTGTTCTACATCGTGCTGACCCTGCTGGCGGACATCCTCAATGCCGTCCTGGATCCGCGGCTACGTGCCCGCTGAGGAGAGCATCATGAACGATTCCCTGATATCGACGCCCGGCGCCACGACGGACGGCACATGGGCGCGCTGTTCGCGCGCCGTGCTGGGGCATCGAGGGCTGGCACTGGGTGCCGTCATCGTTGCGCTGCTGGTACTCGCCGCCTTGCTGGCGCCCTGGCTGGCCCCCCATGACCCCTATCTGCAGAACACAGCCAATCGCATGGTGCCACCGGTGTGGCACGAAGCGGGCCGTTGGGAACACCCCTTGGGGACCGACAGACTGGGGCGCGACTACCTCAGCCGCTTGATCCACGGCACCCGCATCTCGCTGTTCATCGGCCTGGTGGCCGCGCTGATCTCGGGGCTGATCGGCTCCACCCTGGGTGTGCTGGCGGGCTATTTCGGCGGCCGCGTCGATGCCGTGATCAGCTACCTGCTCACCACCCGCCTGGCCATGCCGGTGGTGCTGGTGGCGCTGGCCATGGCCTCGCTGATCGGCGGTTCCTTGATCACGGTGACCCTGCTGCTGGGGCTGCTGCTGTGGGACCGCTTCGCGGTGGTGGCGCGCTCCGCCACTCTCCAACTGCGCGACGCCGAGTACATCCAGGCGGCGCGAGCGCTGGGCTGCCCCCTGCACCACATCCTGCTGCGCGAGGTGCTGCCCAATATCGCCGCAGCACTGATCGTGGTCGCGACCCTGGAGGTGGCCAACGCCATCCTGCTCGAGGCGACCCTGTCGTTCCTGGGCATGGGGGTGCAGCCGCCGCTGCCCTCCTGGGGGCTGATGATCGCCGAGGGCAAGTCCTACATGTTCTTCCAGCCCTGGGTAATCGCCATTCCGGGCAGTGCGCTGTTCGTGCTGGTACTGGCGATCAACCTGCTGGGCGATGGCCTGCGCGACATCAGCGCGCCGGGAGGCCGGAATGAGTGAGCCGAGCCTCGTTTCCCCCGCCACAGGAGAGCCCGCCATGCCACTGCTGACGGTCAAGGAGCTGCGCGTCGACCTGCCGGTCGATGCCGGGACGCTGCATGCCGTGCGCGGCATCGACTTCCATGTCGAGCGCGGCGAGATGCTGTGCCTGGTCGGCGAATCGGGCTGCGGCAAGTCGATGACCTCGCTGGCGCTGATGGGGCTGCTGCCGCGTCGGGCGCGGGTCAGTGCTGCGAGCTTGCGCTTCGACGACATCGAGCTGTTGGGCCTGACGGAGCGTGCCCGCAGCGACCTGCGCGGCGCGCGCATGGCGATGATCTTCCAGGAGCCGATGACCGCCCTCAACCCGGCGTATACGCTGGGCAACCAGCTCTGCGAAGCGCTGCGTCGCCACCGCCGGGTGAGCCGCCGCGAAGCCCGCGAGCGGGCCGTATACCTGCTGGAGCGGGTCGGCATCAGCGCCGCCGCCGAACGCATGGAACAGTACCCGCACCAGCTTTCGGGCGGCCTGCGCCAACGGGTGATGATCGCCATGGCGCTGATGTGCGAACCCGACCTGATCATTGCCGACGAACCGACCACGGCGCTGGATGTCACCATCCAGGCGCAGATCCTGCGGCTGCTGCGCGATCTGCAGCGCGAGTTCGGCACCGCGGTGATCTTCATCACTCACGACCTGGGGGTAGTGGCACGCATCGCCGACAGGGTGGCGGTGATGTATGCCGGCGAGGTGATCGAAACGGCGACCGCCGAGGCGCTCTTCGCGGCCCCGGGCCACCCCTACACCCAAGGGCTGTTGAACTGCATCCCGGCCCCTGGCAAGACGCCGCCGGGCAGCCGCCTGCAGGCGATACCCGGGGTAGTGCCGAGCCTGGTCGGCGCGGTCGAGGGCTGCGTCTTTCGCAATCGCTGCCCTCTGGCCGAGGCGGTATGCGAGACGCCTCCGCCGCCTACCCGCGTCGCCGCCGGGCATGTCGCACGCTGCCATTTCGCCGCGCGCCTGGCCGATCCTTCCCACCAGCCGCAGCGTGAGGTGATGCCATGATGCCCGCGACCGAGCCCACCCAGGTGCCTCAGGCGGAACCGGGGGAGGCCTATGCTCTGGAGCTCCGTGGCTTGTCCAGGACCTTCACCCTGGGGAGTGGCTTCCTGCGCCAGGGGCGTACGCTGCAGGCCGTCAGCGAGGTGTCGCTGCGCGTGCCCCGTGGCCAAGTCATGGGCCTGGTGGGGGAGTCGGGGTGCGGCAAGAGCACGCTGGCCAAGATGCTGCTGGGGCTGACGCCGCCCAGTGCCGGTGAGGTGTTGATCGACGGTCGGCCGATCGTGGGTGCCAACCAGAAGGCGTTGGCGCGCCACGTCCAGCCGATCTTCCAGGACCCTTATTCATCGCTCAACCCGCGCCAGCGGATCGCCCAGATCGTCGGCTTGCCGCTGCGCATCCATGGCATCGGCAGCCCCGGCGAGCAGGCCGCCAGGGTGGCCGAGATGCTCGACCTGGTCGGCCTGCCGGGACGCGCCGCGCGGCAGTATCCCGGGCAACTCTCGGGTGGCCAACGGCAGCGGGTAGCCATCGCCAGGGCCTTGATCATGCGCCCCGCCCTGGTGATCTGCGACGAGCCCACCTCGGCGCTGGACGTCTCGGTACAGGCGCAGATCCTCAACCTGCTGCTCGACCTGAAGGAGGCGTTCGGCCTCACCTATCTGTTCATCAGCCACGACCTCGCGGTAGTCGAGCATCTCGCCGACCGGCTGGCGGTGATGTACCTCGGGCGCATCGTCGAGGAGGGCAGCCGTGAGCAGATCTTCAACGCCCCTCGTCATCCCTACACCCGGGCGCTGCTGGCCTCGGCGCTGACCCCCGAGCCCGGCCTCGGCGTGCCGGACATCGGCCTGGGAAGCGCACAGCCCGACCCCAGCGCACCGCCGTCCGGCTGTGCCTTCCATCCACGCTGCCCGGTGGCCGAATCGCGCTGCGCCCGGCAGCGGCCGCTCTTGAATGACGCCGATGGCAATGGCGGTAGCCGCATCGCTTGCCACTTGGCGTAAGTGCGCCAATCTGATCGACAACGAGGAGCTTGCCCATGACGCGCGAACGAGCGCTGGATAACGCCCGCGACCACTTCGATAGCGGTGCGCTGTACCGACGGCTGGAGGCGCGGGTGGCGGTGCCCAGCGAGAGCCAGGCAACGGGACGTCTCGACGAACTGCACCGTTACCTCGACGAGCAGATTGTGCCCGACATCGAGGCCCTCGGTTTCGGCTGGGAGGTCGTCGACAACCCGGTGGCCGGGTTCGGTCCCTTCCTGCTCGCCGAGCGCATCGAGCCAGATGCCACCCTGAGCGTGCTGACCTATGGTCATGGCGATGTGGTACGCGGTTACGACGACCGCTGGCGCGAGGGGCTGTCGCCGTGGCGCACCGTCCAGGAGGGTGACCGCTGGTACGGCCGCGGCACGGCGGACAACAAGGGCCAGCACAGCATCAACCTGGCGGCGCTGGCATGCGCGCTCGAGGCGTGCGATGGGCGGCTCGGCTACAACGTCAAGCTGGTGATCGAGATGGGTGAGGAGACAGGCTCGCCAGGCCTGAAGGAAATCTGCCAGCGCCACCGCGAGCGGCTCGCCGCCGATCTCTTCATTGCCTCCGATGGGCCGCGGCTGAACGCCGAGTCGCCGACGCTGTTCCTGGGCTCGCGGGGCTCGTTCAATTTCGACCTGCGGCTGTGCGCCAGAGAGGGTGCCCACCACTCGGGCAACTGGGGCGGGGTGCTGAAGAATCCTGCCGTGCGCCTGGCCAACGCCCTGGCGACGCTGGTCGATGCCAATGGCGTGATCCAGGTGGCGGGCCTGCGGCCGGCATCCATTCCCCAAGCAGTCCGTGCGGCACTCGCTTCACTTGAGGTTGGCATTGGCGAGAATGCCCCGGCCATCGACCCCGACTGGGGAGAACCGGGCTTGTCGCCGGCGGAGCGGCTGTTTGCCTGGAACACGTTGGAGATCCTGGCGTTCGAGGCCGGCAATCCCGCCGCGCCGCTCAATGCCATCCCCGAGCGTGCGCAAGCGCATTGCCAGTTGCGCTATGTCGTGGGCAGCGACCACAGCCGTTTTCTCGAACATCTGCGCCAGCATCTCGACCGTAACGGCTTCGAGGATATCGAAGTGACCCCGGCGCGCGTATCGCAGATGGCGGCGACGCGCCTCGACCCGGAAGACCCTTGGGTCGGTTGGGCATTGGCATCTATGCAGGCGACCTGTGGCAAGGCACCGACCTTGTTGCCGAACCTGGGCGGGTCGCTACCCAATGACGTCTTCGCCGAGACGCTGCAACTGCCCACGCTGTGGGTGCCGCACTCCTATCCGGCCTGTTCGCAGCACGCCCCGGATGAGCACCTGCTGGGCAGCGTCGCACGGGAGGGACTGATGCTCATGACGGGGCTTTGGTGGGATCTGGGCGCCCAGGGGCAAGAGATCGTCAAGGAGAGGTCGTCATGGCAGAGGCTCTGATGGAGCGGGCCTGCGCCTGGCTCGCCGATCAGCGCGAGGCCATGGTCGAGTGCCTGCAGACCCTGGTCGAGATCGATTCCCATAGCCACGACAAAGCCGGAAACGATGCCGTGGCCGATGCGATCGCCGGCTGGCTCGAGGCCGACGGCATCGCGCTGAAGCGAACGCCGCGTCCGCACTCCGGCGACATTCTCGAAGCGCGCCTGGAAGGTCGCGATGCTGCGCACGTGCTGCTGATGGGGCACCGCGATACGGTGTTTCCCACCGGTACCGTGGCCCGCCGCGGCTACACCCAGCGCGACGATCTGGCTTTCGGCCCCGGCGTGGCCGACATGAAGGCCGGGCTGGTGCTGAACTGCTTCGTGCTACGCGCCCTGTGCCGCCTGCCGTCGCTGCCGTATCCCGTGCGTGCGCTGTTCACCGCCGACGAGGAGGTCGGCTCACCGGATGGCCGCGCCTTCATCGAAGCCGCGGTTCAGGGAGCACGAGCAGTCTTCAATGCAGAGCCCGGGCGGGTCAGCGGCAACGTGGTCACCGCTCGCAAGGGTGGGGCGGGCTTTCTCATCGAGGTCGAGGGCCGGGCGGCGCACTCCGGGGTGAATCACGCCGACGGCGCCAGCGCCATCGAGGTGCTGGCACGCAAGATCGTCAAGCTGCACGCCTTGACCGATCATGCCGCTGGCGTCACGACCAACGTCGGCGTGATCGAGGGCGGCATGTCACGCAATATCGTGGCGCCCTGGGCGCGCGCCCAGCTCGACGTGCGCTTCGTCAGCGGGGCGCAGCGCGACCGGCTCTATGCCGATATCGAGGCCATCGTCGCCGAGCAGGAGTTGCCAGGCACGAGTGCTTCCCTGACCCTGTCCTCCGCCTTCCTGCCGCTGGAGGAGCGCATGAGCGAGGCACTGTTTACCCGCTACCAGGGCCATGCCGCCAGGCTGGGCTTTGCAGTGAAGGGGGAGTTCACCGGCGGCTGCTCGGATGCGGGCTTCACTGCCAGCCTGGGCGTGCCGACGCTGTGCGGCGTCGGGCCGGTGGGGGCCAAGATGCACACCGAAGAGGAGGTCTGCCGCCTCGACACCTTGGTGCCCCGCGCCCAGGCGGTGGCGGCCACGCTGCTCGATCTCGACGATCTGGCAGGCGAGGGCGCGAAATCCCCGGTTTCTGCGTAATTGCGGCTGGCTATTCGCCATCGCTTCTCCGACAGTACGGCACAGGAAGCCCGCCGTGCTGGCGGGGGGCGAGACTGTTGGTCGAGGGAATGAGAATGAAAAAGCGCTTTGCCATCTTGTTGGGATCGCTGGCCATCGTGCTGATGGGCTGTACCGGTATGGAGCGTCCGATGACCCACAACGAGCCGCTGGAGAACACCTACTGGAAGCTGACTCGAGTCGGCGATGTCACGCCCGTCGCGGTGGACAACCAGCGCGAGGCGCATTTCGTACTGCACACCGAGGAGAACCGCGTGGCGGGCTCCACTGGATGCAACCGCCTGGCAGGCAGCTACCGGCTGGAGAACGATGCACTGAGCTTTGGCCCGCTGGTCACCACGCGCATGGCCTGCCTGGAGGAAGGCGATACCGAGCCGGCTTTTCTTGGCGCACTCGAAGCGACGGCCACCTGGCAGATCGACGGTCAGGCGCTGACCTTGCGCGACGAGTCAGGCGCAGTCGTGGCTCAGTTCGAGGCGGTGCATCTCTATTGAGCGATGACTAAACGCACGAACTCCCCCTTGGCCTGGGTATAGGCCTCGCGGTCCGCTTGGTGGCGGGAAGCCAGCTCGCGCTTGAGCGCGGCGTAGCGAGTGGCCTGGATCGGATCGGCGCGCAAGGCATCACGAAAGGCCAGCCGCTGGTGCCACAGCTCGCCGTCGTGCACCACCACATGAAGGTGGTGGGTGCGTCGGCCATTGGCGTGGCGCATGAACCAGCGGCGGTCGGTCAGGCTGGCGTTGAACTCAATCGAGGTCACGTAGCCGTAATCGAGAATTGGCTCGAACAGGGCATCGGCCATGGCCATGGAAGCGACCCCCGCCATGACGTCGATGATGGGCTTGGCCGGCATGCCGGGAATGGCGGTGCTGCCGATGTGCTGCACGTCGATCAGCTCGGCGGAAAATCGCTTCAGCAGGCGGCCTCGCTCGGCCTCGAAACATGCCGGCCAGGCGGAATCGTAGTCTACCAGGCGCACCGGTTCCTCAATGGCCCGCTGCAGCGACTGGGCGTCGTTCATGGACACTTCCTGTAGCAGAGGTATGCGAGACGCTAGCCGTATCGGGCTCTCGCTGCTGGCGCAATACCCCGGGCGGGTAGCCGTGGATGCGCTTGAAGGCGCGGCTGAAGGCGGCCGCACTGCCGTAGCCCAGGCGGTAGGCCACGGTTTCGATCGGCTGTCGTTCCCGGCCGATCCACTGGGCCGCCAGGCGCATGCGCAGCTCGGTCACGTAGCGGTGCGGTGTCATGCCCGTGACTGCCAGGAAGCGTTCGGCGAACACCGAGCGTGAGCTGCCCATCTCGGCGGCGAGTTCGGCCACCGTCCAGTTGCGCCCCGGCTCGCGATGCAGGGCGGCGATGACGCGCCCCAGGCGCGGGTCGCGCAGCGCCTCTATCCAGCCGCTGGCATCGCCGCAGCCGCACTCCACCCAGCCGCGCACGATGAAGGCGGCCATGACGTCGGCGAGCCGCGCCAGGATGGCGGCGTAGCCTGCCCGTTCGCTTCTCGCCTCGCGCTCCATGGCCTCAAGCATGGGCAGGATCTCGGGCTGACGTTCCAGCAGGGTGCCGACGTACATCACCTCGGGCATCAACGAGACCAGCGCGTGCATGCTGCCCAGGTCGAATTCCATGCAGCCGCTGAAGGTCAGGGCACCCTCCTGGGTGCAGCCCTGCGGGCAGGCACGGATCGCGCTGACCGCCTCGCACAGCGTGGCGCTCTCGAAAGCGGCAATGTCCTGGGCCGGCTGATCGGGGGAGGAGAGCAGGGCATGAGGGCCACCTCGCGGCAGCAACAGGGCATCCCCCGTCGAGAGGGTGTGTACGCTGCCGCTGGGGCTGCGCAGGTAGACGGGGCCGCGCGCCACGAAGTGGAACTGGGCCCAGCCCTCCACCTTGCCGAACTCGACGCCCAATGGGGGCGAGAGCTGAATGCGGCGGTAGGCGATACCGCGCAGCCGCATGCCGAGCAGCAGCTCGCTTACCAGGTCGCTGGGCAGTTCCGGCTTTGGCATCCTGTGCTCCTGTTCCTGTCGGTATTCATCAGTTTCGGATGAATGATCAAGCATTCGAGAGCTTCTAGCATAGATCGTCCGGGCTGGTCGCTCTAGTCTTCTCGTTCTTGACGAACGCTTCTCTAGGAAAGGAGAACGAACGATGAACGAGTTGTCACAGCGGGCCAAGCCCGCTTGGGGGGCGGTCATCTCGATGGCCCTCGGCGTGTTCGGGCTGGTAACGGCGGAATTCCTGCCTGCCAGCCTGCTCACGCCCATGGCGGCAGACCTGGGCGTGACCGAAGGCATGGCAGGCCAGGCGGTGACGGTTACCGCGGCGGTGGCGCTGCTGACCAGTCTGCTGATCTCCACTGCCACGCGGCGCATCGACCGGCGCCATGTTCTGCTGGGTTTCTCTACGCTGTTGGTGGCTTCTAACCTGCTGGTGGCGTTCGCCCCCAACCTGGCGGTCCTGCTGCTCGGGCGCGTGCTGCTGGGGCTGGCCCTGGGCGGGTTCTGGACCATGTCGATTGCGACCATGATGCGCCTGGTACCCGAGGACCTGGTGCCGCGGGGGCTGTCGATCATGTTCAGCGGCGTTTCCGCGGCGACCATTGCCGCCGCGCCACTGGGCAGCTACTTCGGCGACCTGCTCGGCTGGCGCGACGTGTTCCGCATGGCGGCGCTGCTGGGGGTGCTGGCGCTGGCGGTACAGTTCACGACCCTGCCGCGCATGGCGCCGACCGGCCTGACCCGCTTGCGCACCCTGTTCGATGTGCTGATGCGTCCGCGTGTCGGTCTGGGCATGCTGGCCGCGGCCCTGGTCTTCACCGGCCACTTTGCCTTCTTCACCTACATTCGGCCGTTCCTCGAGACCGTGACCGGGGTCGGCGTGAACGGCGTGGCCACTATCCTGCTGGGCTTCGGCGTAGCCAACTTTCTGGGTAACTACCTGGGCGGCTGGATGGTCGAACGCAGCCTGCGCCTGACCATGATTGCGATGCCGCTATTGATGGGTACGCTCGGGGTGTCACTGGTGGTGCTGGAAAGCACACCGGCTACCGATGCCGCGCTGGTGGCGATGTGGGGATTGGCCTTCGGTGCCATTCCGGTGGCGTGGTCGACCTGGCTCACCCGCACGGTGCCCGACGAGGCCGAAAGCGCCAGCGGCCTGCTGGTAGCAGCCATCAACTTTGCGATCGCCACCGGCGCCGCCGTGGGTGGCCTCATCTTCGACCTGGGCGGCGCGCTGAACGTCTTTGCCGCCAGCGGTGCCGTACTGCTGCTGGCCGCGCTGATGATCGTGATGGGCGTGAGAACGCGGCCGCTGGCCACTGCCTGAACAGTGCAAGAAACAGTGCGGCCCGCTTCGGCGGGCTGCGCTTTTTTGCCATTGCTTCCATTCGCTGTTAGCGTGGAAGTCTAGAAGAACCAAGAACAGGAGAAACGGACATGGATTCAGCCGTCAACGCCATCGTGGGCCAGTCGATGATCATGCAGCAGGCCCAGGCCGCGCAGCAGGTGCAACTGGAGGTCTACAAGGAAGCCTTGGACATGCAGAAGGACCAGGTCGCCGCCCTGATGGCCTCGGCTTCGGTAGCGCCGCAGCTGGCCAACGAAGGAATGGTGGGAACTCAGATCAATACCTACGCCTGAGCTTGGCAATCACTGCACAAATGCCTGCACGAGCGAATCGCTGCGTTGCGCGGTGCTCAGAATCCTCACATATACCCCATATGCTCCGGTTCCTGTGCTCCGTGCGCCTTGCGCTTCATCTCGCTCGTCGATTTGTGCAGTGTTCCCTTGGCCGAAAAGTTTCTGTGCTTGGCCATACGGCGTTAACTTCAGCTTGAGCCTACCTTTCCAACGCCCACTTCACAGCCTCCTCGGCATGAATGGCCGTGGTGTCGTAGAGCGGCACCGCGGTATGGCTCTGCTGCACCAGCAGGGCGATTTCGGTACAGCCGAGGATCACCGCCTCGGCGCCCCTCTCGCGAAGCGATGCGATGATTTCCAGGTAGCGCTGCCGCGAGGTCTCTTTCACCTGGCCCAGGCACAGCTCGGTATAGATCACCTCGTGCACGAGGTCGCGCTGAGTCTCGTCGGGTACCATCACCTCGATGCCGTAGCCTTCGGCGATACGCCCCTTGTAGAATTCCTGCTCCATGGTGAAGCGGGTGCCGAGCAGGCCGACGCGACGAATGCCGTCATCGGCCAGGCGCTGCGCCGTGGCATCGGCGATGTGCAGCAGCGGGATCGAGACCGCTTCGGCCACCTGCGGGGCGACCTTGTGCATGGTGTTGGTGCCGATCAGCAGGAAGTCCGCGCCGCCGGCTTCCACGCGGCGAGCGGCTCGGCACAGGATCTCGGCGGTGGCGTCCCAGTCGCCGGCGTGCTGCAGCTTCTCGATCTCGGCGAAGTCGACGCTGTACAGACACAGCTTGGCCGAGTGTAGTCCGCCCAGGGCGACCTTCACGCCTTCGTTGAGTGCACGGTAGTAGCTGACGGTGGATTCCCAACTCATGCCGCCGAGCAGGCCGATGGTCTTCATGTTCATGCGTTCCCTCTTGTTGTCGTTCATTCCGCAGCGCCGCTATGTCTCGTACTCGTCGTGACGGCGGTTCCACACGTAGGGCGGCGTTTGTGGCCAGCCCGGCGGTGAGTCTTCCCAGTTCTCCTGGCGGCCGTAGGGCGTCAGGTCCAGGTAGGACCACAGGCTGCCGAGGTATTCCACGCCGCGCTTGCCGCTGAAGTAGGTGCGGAAGATCCGCTCGCCGTCGCGCAGGAAGACGCTGATGCCGTGGCGTTCGCCACGGTCGGTGTCGGGAGCATGGCAGTTGCAGCTCGTCACGCCCATGTCCTGGTTGAAATCGCTTCCTAGTGATGAATACCACGTCGGGTGCTGCCAGCCCATGCGCGCCTGATAGCGTAGCAGTTTCTCCCGCGGCGCCCGGGAGACCAGCACCAGGGTGGTGTCGCGGGCATTCAGGTGGGCTGGGTGGGTCATGGCGTCCACCACCCACGAACAGCCGTCGCAGCCGGCTTCCCAGTCGGGGCCGAACATGAAATGGTAGGCGATCAACTGCCGGCGCCCCTCGAACAGATCAAGCAGGGTGGCCTTTCCTCGTGGCCCGTCGAAGATGTAGTCGGACCGCACCTCGACCATCGGCAGGCGGCGGCGGGCGGCGTTCAACTTGTCACGCGCGCGAGTGAACTCCTTTTCCTTGGCGGTCTGGCGTTCGAGTGCTGCCTGCCACTCATCCATCGAGACGATGGGGGGCAGGGGAGTGCTGAAATCGTTCACTGATGGCTCCTCTCGCGACGTGGCAGGTCTCGCTCAATCCTGCGATTCACACCACTGTCTCAGCATGTCCAGGGTGATCCCCCAGGCGTAGTTGCAAAAGCCCAGGAACTCGCTGCCTTCGTCCCAGCCCACTTGGTGGAAGTCCAGAACCGTCATGGACTGTCCTTCATTGCTCATTCCCAACCAGTGACCGGGGCTTTCCATTTCACGGATCTCGAAAATGATGTGGGTACCCGTCCATGCCGATGCCGGGCTGCGCTCGGGGTGCTTGCTGATGATCTCCCACTCGATACGCCGATGGGGTGTACGTTCCAGGACCTTCATCTGCACGTCGCCATGAGCCGGCCCCGGGCTATGGGCCAGCACCAAACCCTCATTCGTCTCTCTGGCAGTATGAGGCGCCCACCACTGTCCGAGGCCTTCGGCACTGGCCAATGCCTCGTATACCTTCTCTCTCGGGGCATCTATCCATACCTGGTGATGCAGAGTCGCCATGGCGTACCTCCTTAAGCCAAGTTCAACTGCCACGACACGCCGAAACGGTCGCTGAGCCAGGTGAAACGCGTGCTGAAGCCGTAGTCGTCAGGGGGCATCAGCGTCTCACCCTGTGCCGACAGCTGCTCGAGCAGGCGTTCGAACTCATCGCGGCTCTCGCAATCGACGAACAGCGATATCGACGGCGTAAACGTGAAGGAATGTGCTATGTGGCTGTCGATGCAGGTATAGCGTCGTCCGGCCAGGGTGAACTCGGCCTGCTTGATGCTGCCTTCCCGGCCCGGTTCCTCGGGGCCGTAACGCTCGATCCGGACGATGTCGGAATTGTCGAACAGCGAGACATAGAAGCGCATGGCCTGTTCGGCATTGCCTTCGAACATCAGTTGCGGGGCGATGTGATGCGGCATCGATACTCTCCCTCCAGGCGTTCGAACGTGGGCCAGAAGGTGGCAGGGCGGTGGCCCTGCAGCACGTCCACGAGAATGGTGAGATGGGTATGCCAGCCGCTGGCCACGGTGACCCGGGTATCGTCATCGGCGAGACGACGGTGCGTTACGACCAGGCGTACCTGATCACCGGCCTCGCTGAGTTCGAAGGTGACCTCCGATGGGGCTTCGCTGCCTCCGCCCCAGGTCCAGGTGAGCAAATGGGGCGGGTCGCAGCGCAGCACCTGGTGACGCGTCGTGAAGCTGCGGTCGTATTGGCGAAACCGCTCGCTTGGTGGTGTCCTGTCGGGCGTCAGCTCGGTGTTTTGGAAGTGCAGGGCGAAGGAAGCACCCTGGCGGATTTCCATGGCACCGGGGGCGAGCCACAGGCCACGCTTGTCGGATTCGGTCAGGAAGGCCCAGACCCGCTCGATGGGCCCCGGCAGCAGGCGCTCGAAGCGGATGCTGTCCTCGGCGATTGACCGGCCGTAATCAGCGTCGTCCATCCGCTTTTCCCTCCTCAGGTGGCTGGTCTCCGGGGGCTGCCTGCAGCGCCGCTTCCAGCGCATTCAGGCGCTGGCTCCAGAAGCCTTCGTAGAAGCTTAGCCACTGCTCAGCGGCAGCCAGTGGCTCCGGCTGCAGCCGGCAGAAGTGAGCGCGCCCTTCGATGCGCCGCTCCACCAGCCCGGCCTGCTCCAGCACGCGCAGGTGCTTGGAAACGGCGGCCAGCGACATGGAGAACGGCTCGGCCAGCTCACCGACCTTGCGTTCACCGGCCGCCAGCCGCTCGAGCAATTGACGACGGGTGGGGTCGGCCAGGGCGTGGAAGACCCGGTCCAGATGCGTTTCGCTATGTTCAACCATAGGGTTTAGATAGTTGGGGTACAGCTAATTGTCAACCATAAGGTTGAATAAAGGGCTAGAGGGCAGCCATTGCGCAGGCTATAAGCACGATAGAAATTTGTTCTCTTTACCTGAAGTTAAATTGAGGTATTAGCCTGCGCTTAACGAATGCCCTTGAGAAAAAAAGGAGAACGACATGCAGGCTGAAACGATCACTCAACCCTTTCATGAATCGACTCGCTGGGAGACGGCGGCGCTCGATCTCGAGGCCTATCTGGCCCGTATCGACTACCAGGGGCCCATTACGCCCAGCTTGGAGACACTCAAGGCCCTGCAGCAGGCGCACCTCGCCGCGGTGCCGTTCGAGAACCTGGAAATCGTCACTGGCGGCGAGATCCGCATCGATCTGGTAAGCCTTCAGGACAAGCTGGTACGGCGTCGGCGTGGCGGCTATTGCCATGAGCAGAACGTACTGTTTGCCACGGTACTTGACCGGCTTGGCTTCGAGGTCGCCGGGCGCAACGCGAGAATGCTGATGGGCGATGACGAGCGTGTCGTCACCCCGCTTGGCCATACGATGCTGGTGGTGAAAGTGGCGGGCGGTGACTGGCTGGTCGATGTCGGCGTCGGCAATATCGGGCCGCGCGAGCCGATTCGGCTCGAGGAAGGCAGCGAGGTGAGTCATGGCCCTTGGGAGTATCGCCTGGAGCGAACGCCGATGGGGTTCTGGCTGCTTCGCCACAAGCGCAACGGTGAGTGGTTCAACATCTACCAGTTCAGTGACGAACCCTGCTACCGCGCCGACTCTGGCGAGTATAACTATCTGGCTTCTCATCATCCGGCATCGCCCTTCGTGCGGCGGATCGTGGCTCAGCACAACGGCGCTGAGGTACGGCTTGCGCTCACCGACCTGGAGCTGAAAATCTTCCGCCCGGGCAAGGCGCCGGAGCTGCAGCGGATCGCAGCCGGTGAGCTGCCCATCGTGCTGCGCGAGCGGTTCGGCCTGGCGCTGACAGCGGAACAGGAGCGCATGCTGCTGCGGCGAGCCGAGGCGCTCGCCGACACCACCTCCGAAGGTGAACAGCTTGGTACCTGAGGAAGTGGCTAGAGATGAATCGCTAGAAGCGCGCATCGCCAATTGCCGGCATGATCACCTCTTTCACATAGGCACTTGGCGATAGCGCCAGCAGGGTGCGCACCAGTTGCACCACGTCGTGCACGGGGATGAGTTCACCGTCGCCGCGCCGGGCCGCACGTTCGACAGGCACGGCCAGCTTGTCCTCGGTGTTCAGATAGCCGAGCTGCAAGCAGGTCACCGCCAGGCGATGCTCGCGGAAGCCCTCGCGTAGTGCCTCCGCAATGCCGCGCAGGGCGAACTTGGTGGCACCGAAGGCGACCTCCGGCCGGCCATGGCCGAGGAGGGCGGAGGTCGAACCGGTAAGGATGATTCTTGGTGCGCGTGAGCGCAGCAGCGCAGGAAGCAGCGCCTGGATCAGCAGGATGGCGCCGCTGACGTTGACCGTGACGATGCGCTGGATCTCCGCCGGGCTGTCATTGAGAAAACAATAATCGGGCTCGAAGGCTCGGGCTTCCCACAGGCCCAGGTTGTAGATGAGCACGTCGAGTCCGCCTTCTTTGACGGCCTCGGCCACGCTTCTGGACGCCTGCACTGGCAAGGCCAGGTCGGCCTCGATCCAGCCGATCTCGATGCTTGCGCGCTCGGGCAGCGTCGTCGGTACGCTGCGCGACACGCCGATCAAGTGATCGCCTCTATCGCCGAGCCCTTCGATGAAGGCCCGGCCCAGGCCCTGGCTCGCTCCCACGATCATGATGCGCATGACTTCTTCTCGCTGTAGTGAACGTTGCAGCAACGTACGACCTCAAGTGCAGTTCAGGTCAAGCAGCCGCAATGTTCCCTATTTCCTGGCCGCTAACCCTGTTGCGCTGCCTTGCGTATCGCCCGACGCTGCTCCAGCGCCTGTTCGGCATCTTCCCTCAGCGGCAGGCGCGAGGCCCATAGAATGTCATCGCGACGGTGGTTCATGTCTTCGAGCATATGGTCGTCGTAGGCCAGCAGGTGCAGGAAGCGTTGCCGGAACTGCCGCCGGCGCTGGTATTCCCACCACTTGGTCTCGAGCTTATGGATCAACCCCAGCGGGGGCATGGCCGGCATGAAGAAGTCCGGCTGGGGCGGTGGGGTAGGACGCTTGGCGGTGTCCGTGCGAGGCTGGCGTAGCGGTTCGTACTGGCTCATGTCGCACCTCCTGGCGGGCATTCGCCAAGGGCGGATGCCGTCATTTCTTTCGGTTGAAGGGAGGGTCGCGACCTCTTGAAGGGGAGTCTGGCTCGGTCTGATGGATCAATCCAACGAAAAGGTCTACATTGTCCTTTAAGAAAAATTGAAAGGTGGTGTTATGACCGAAGCGACTCTCCCCGAAGCTGTTCTCTCTCAAGCCGCTCTCTCCCAAGCCAGCGTGCCGCTGCTCGATACCGACGTGCTGCGCACCTTCGTTGCCATCGCCGAGTGCGGCAGCTTTACCCGGGCCGCTCGCCAGGTGTTCCGTACGCCATCGGCGCTCAGCATGCAGATCAAGCGTCTGGAGGAAACGCTCGGACAGGCGCTATTCGTGCGCGAGGCGCGCCAGGTGCGGCTGACCCCGGAAGGGGAGGTGCTGCTCGGCTATGGGCGGCGTCTGCTCAAGCTCAACGAAGAGGCAGTGACGCAGTTCCTGGCGCCCTCGGTGGTGGGGCGGCTGGGCTTCGGTACCACCGACGACGTGGGCACGCGTATCCTGCCGGGCGTGCTGGCGCAGTTCGCCCGCTCGCACCCGGCGGTTCAGGTCGATGTGGTGGTGGGTAGCAGCCGGGAGATGCTCGCCCGGCTGGATGCCGGCGAACTCGATCTGGTGTTGGTCACGGCCGGCAATCCGGGGCAGGAGGTACGCGGCGAGATCGTGCACAGCGAGCCGTTGGTATGGGCGGGACGGGAAGGTGGCGTAGCCGCCCAGCGCTCGCCGCTACCGGTAGCCTTGGCCCATCAGGGCTGTGCCTGGCGAGGCATGGCGCTGGAAGCGCTGAATCGGGCCGGCCTGAGCTTTCGCATCGCCTATTCCTGCGAGCACTGTGCCGGCCAGGAGGCCGCCATGATCGCCGACCTGGCGGTATCGCCGTTTCCGCAGAGCCTGGTGCGGCCACCGCTGCGGCGTATCGACCCCCACCTGCTGCCGCCATTGGGAGAATATCAGCTGACGCTGGTCAAGCGCCCCGGCGTCGGCCAGGCCTGCGAGACGCTGGTGGGGCACGTGACGGCAGCTTTTCGTAGCTACTGAACAGGGGCGGGAGCGTCTGCCACCCTGCTTGTCGAGCCGATCAGCTGCGTTCGGCGCGCATACGGTTGATCTGGCGCTTGATTTCGGCCCGCTCCAGAATCAACAGGTCGAGCAATTGGTCCCGCTCTTCCCGGCTCAAGCCTTCATCGCTCATCAAGCCGTCGAGCAAGGCCTCGATATCCGTTTCATGCTGGGTCTCGGGAACGGCGGTGGTGCGGGGGATCAGTGAGACGATCATGGGAGCGTACCTCCAATTCACACAGGCCCCGGCGGGCGCTTTCTTGTCGTTGTCACGGTGAAATTTTCATTGTTGTAACGTCATGGTGGTTCCTCGCGGCAAGCCCCGTCAAACCGAATCCGGAAACAGGTCATTCCGCAGAGGCGATGTCGGGGCGGTAGAAGAAGAAGGTGTCGGTCTCGGCGGTCAGCAGGAACTCGTTCGCCCAAGACGGATGAACGGTGCGGTCATGGAAATAGAGCGCCCCGTCGGTGTGGTCGGGCAGCTCCTGGTTGAGGGCTTGGCGTGCCACCTCCTTGGCCACTTCGTAGGCATCGTCCTCCACCACTTCGTCGGGTCGGCCGTCGCACCACCAGGAGAACTGGCAGGGGCTCTGTTCGGAGCCCTGCTTCACCACTTCGCAGATGGTGTTGGGGAACTCCTCGCTGGCTAGACGGTTCATCACCACGTTGGCCACCGATTCCATGTCGCGGCCCGGTACGCCTTTCGCTTCCCAGTAAATGGAGCGCGCCAGGCAGGTGATCGGTTCCTGCAGCGGGTCGCTGCCTTCCGGGTCGACGACCCGCGCTTCTTCCTTGCTGAGCGGCTCCACGGGCTCGGTGACCTCTACATCGGGGGCTACCACCTGCTCCAGCACCTCGGCCTTGCGCTCAGCTTCGTCCGCCTGGGGAGAGGGATTGACGACTGCCAGCGCGACCACGGGCAGGGCAAGGAGGAACCAGCCGATAAGCCGGGAAGAGGGCATAGGTGAACCTTTCTTGTATCGTTATGGTTTGGTTCTTTTTCGTATCGAAGCGGTGCGTAACGTAGCGAGTATAGTTTCCCGTGAGTCCTTGCATGGTACCAATGCGGCAGTATATTCGGCTGTCAGCAGGCATCAGGCATGTATGGGAAAGAGCCGCTGCGGTACCCACCACAAGAAGAGCGCCATGCCAATCAACTCGACCAGTGACTGGAACACGATGGCGACCACCGCCAGCTCGTAGGAAGCGGGGAGAGAAAGCGCCAGAGGCAGAACGACGAAGGAGTTGCGCGTCGCCAGACTGAAAGCCAGCACGCGCCCTTGGGTAGCGGGAAGTTTGAACACGCGGGCCAGCAGGCGAGCCAGCAGTGCGGCGGCGATCAGAAAACCGGAGAAGGCCAGCAGCAGCCCGCCGAGCACGGGCAGCGAACCGGTGACGACACCGACCTGCGTGGCGGAGATGGAGAACACCACTAGAGCCAATAGCGGCACCGGCAGCCAGGCCAACCGTTCGACATATCGCGCTCGGGTGCGGCTGCGCTGCGCCCAGTTCTGGGTGGCGAAAGCCAGCAGCAAGGGCAGCAGAATCAGTCCCATAAAGGCCATCAGCAGCTCGCGCTGTACCACGGCGACCAGCAGACTCTGATCCAAGAACAACCATAGGTAGAAGGGCAGCAGCAAGAGCTGGAGCAGCAGGCTGATCGGCGAGAAGGCAATAGCATACTGCGCCCTGCCACCGCCCAGGTGGGAAAATGTGATGAACCAGTCCGTGCACGGCACCAGCAGTACCAGCAGAATGCCCAGGCGAACCGCCGGCTCGGCGAACAGGCTCGCCAGCCCCCAGACGACTAGCGGCAGCAGCAGGAAGTTGCCCACTATCGCTGCCGTCATGAACCGCGCATCACGCCATGCACTGCGCAGCTGCGTCAGCGGTACCTGAGTGAAGGTAACGTAGAGCAGCGCCCCCAATAGCGGCCACAGCAGCGCTTCCAACACGCCAACCCGCCCCGGCAGGGCCGTGCCAAAGGCCAGGCCCATGGCGATGGCCGCCAGATAGACCAGCACCTGGTATTTCTCGAGCGTTTGGCGTGTCAAGGCAGCGAACTCTCAGGGGCTGGGAACACGTTCACCTTCACGCAGAGTCAAAACCTCATAGCCATCTGCGGTCACGGCGATCGTATGCTCCCACTGGGCAGATAGCAGCTTGTCGCTGGTTACCACGGTCCAGCCGTCGCGCTTCGTTTTAACCTTGGCCTTGCCTTGATTGATCATCGGCTCGATGGTGAAGGTCATGCCCTCTTGCAGTACCAGGCCTTGCCCAGGCCGACCGTAATGCAGGACCTGGGGTTCCTCGTGCATCTCTCTGCCGATGCCGTGTCCACAGTAGTCTCGGACCACGGAATAGCCATATGCGGTGGCATGCCGCTGGATCGCATAGCCGACATCGCCGAGAGTCGTTCCAGGTTTCACGGCTTTGATGCCCTGCCACATGGCCTCGTAAGTGGCATCCACCAGGCGTTTCGCGGCCGGTGAAACGGCACCGATCATGTACATCTTGCTGGAGTCGGCGATGAAGCCATCCCTCTCGAGGGTGATGTCGACATTGACGATATCACCGGACTTGAGAAGCTTCGTTGCCGATGGCATGCCATGGCAGACAACGTGATTCAAGGAGGAATTGAGAACGAAGGGGAAGCCGTACTGCCCCTTGCTGGAGGGGCGGGCCTGCAGGGTTTGGGTTATGTACTCTTCCGCCAGATCATTGATCTGCATGGTCGACATGCCGGCCTCGATATGGTCATCGAGATAGGTGAATACCGAAGCGAGTAATCGCCCCGCTTGACGCATCAGGTCGAGCTCCTCGGGGCCCTTTATGACGACCTCACTCATGGATGGCCTGCCGCACATTCACCGAGGCTGTCCTCAACTGTTCCTTCATGATGTCGTGGAATGTCATCTCAGGATGGGTTTCAGCGAGCATGCCAATCTTTATCCAATACTCGGCCTGGGCGTTGATGGAGCGGAGCATGGGGCCACTCGCCTTGCGGATCTCATCATGCAAGGCATCACTGATCTTCACGATTCCCATGGGGTCACCTATATACGATTGATATATGAAGCGTATATAGGTGGATGGTGAGTTTCAAGCCGCAGCTACGGCATCCGAAGGAGGCGGCCAGCGCTCAATCGCCCGCTCGATACGGGCCATGAATCGGTCAACCTGTGCGGGGGAGAGGCGCTCACTCTTGTAGAGCGACAGCATCTGCAGGCGGCAGGCAGGGGCGCAGGTTCGCACGATGGCTGTTTTCAGCACCCGTTTCACGGGCTGCCACAACACCAGCCTGTCGACCCACCAGGGCGAACCCAGTGAAGTGACGACCAGCATATGGCGCAACCGATGCAGGCGAGGCGTGATAGGGCCGTAATCGTCGGCATGATCGTAGGCCACACCAGGCGCCCAGACGCGATCGAACCAGCCCTTGAGGATGGCGGGGAAGCCGAACCACCAAGTTGGAAAGACAAGAACGACAGCCTCGGCCGAGAGTAGCCGTTCGATCTCGGCGGCTACCTGCTGCCCAGCATAGTGATCGAAGTAGCTCTGGCGCTCTCCGGCCGTCAGGGCGGGGGCAAAACCACGGGCATAGAGATCTTCGACTTCGACCGTGTGTCCCGCACGTTCGAGACGACCGACGATGTGAGAGGTCAGCGACGAGCAAAGGCTTTCAGGCAGAGGGTGCGCTTTGACCACCAGGCAGTGCATGGGCTTCCTCGCGGGCAACAGACTGGAATGCCGAGAGTAACAGAATGCTCGCGGTCTGGTGGGTCATCCCTTGACCTCAATTTTACTTGAGGTTTTACGCTCCTGCTGTGTAGCCACACAAAGGAGGAAAACCATGCGACGCGTTCAACCGGACCTCTGGGAAACCGAAGTGGAGCGCCCTTTCGCCGGGCTGACCGTCCACGCCTACCTGCTGACTCGGGACGAGGGCAACGTGCTCTTCTACAACACCGGCCACCAACACGAGATCGACAGGATGGCGGAGCTGGGCGGCCTGGCCTACCAGTACCTGAGCCACCGGGACGAGTTGGGGGCAACGCTCGAGACGATCCACCGGCGATTCGGAGCCAAGCTGGGCGGCCACCGCGCCGAGCTTGACGATTTCGCCCGCTACCGCACGCCCGAAATTCTATTCGAGCGGCGCGAAATGCACCTGGGCAACATCGAAGTGATCCCCACCCCGGGGCACAGCCCGGGAAGCACCTGCTTCCTGGTGCACTCGCCCCACGGCAAGCGCTACTTGTTCACCGGGGATACCCTCTATCGCGGCGAGAAGGGCGATTGGCACGCCGGCTTCATTCCCGGCCACAACGATGAAAAGGATCGCGAGCAATTGGCCGAGAGCCTCAGGCTCCTACGCGAACTCGAACCGGACGTGGTGTTCGGTAGCGCCTTCCTCGGCGACATTGGTTACGAGGAAATGGCGCCGGGCGACTGGCCGGACCATGTGGATGGTGCTCTGGAGCGCCTGCTGGGCTGAGCCTTGGCAAGGGGCACTTCGCAGGCCCCTTGCTCTTACCTGAACGATCTTCGGCGCAACTCAGGAACGACCAGCACGGCGAGGGTCAGGGCGGTGATCGGTAGCACGAAATAGAGCATCAGCGCGCTGAACCCGGCCAAGGCGTCGTGGTGGGTGGCGGCCAGGATCAGGTAGGCGGTATAGGCTACGTAGTACCCCATGAGGACGGCTCCCTCCCAGCGGTTGATGGCGCTGGCGGTGAAGCAGATCGGCAGGCAGGCAACGGCCACGGCCAGCATTACCGGCAGGTCGAGGCTGAGCATGGCATCGGTCACGGCAATGCCGGCTGGGGCGATCAGGCCGGCCAGGCCGAGGACTCCCAAGAGATTGAAGATATTGCTGCCGACCACGTTGCCCACGGCGATGTCGCGCTGCCCGCGCATGGCTGCGACGATCGACGTGACGACCTCCGGCAGCGACGTACCGGCAGCGACCACGGTCAGGCCGATTACCTGTTCGCTGACGCCGAGCCAGGTGGCCAGCACCACCGCCGCGTCGACGAACAGGCGTGAGCCGGCCACCAGCATGGCGAGCCCGCCCGCGACGAACAGTACGTCTCGCCCCCAATGGTGGCTTTTCTCCTCGCTGGTCTCCGGCTCGTCGAGCGCTGACTGTCGCCGACCCTGCCACAGCAGAAAGCCGGTGTAGGTGATCAGCCCCAGGAACAACAGCCCACCGTCGAGCCGGCCGATGCTTCCGTCCAGTGCCAACAGCAGCACGAGCAGTGAGATGCCGATCATCAGCGGAATATCCAGACGGATCAGTTGCTGGGCGACCGCCAGCGGCACGATCAGCGCCGAAATGCCCAGGATGAACAGCACGTTGAAAATATTGCTGCCCACCACGTTGCCGATGGCAATACCCGCTTGATCGTCGAGGGAAGCCTTGATGCTGACGACGAGCTCCGGGGCGCTGGTACCGAAGGCCACTACGGTAAGCCCGATGATCAACGGTGAGATTCCCACCTGCGCAGCCAGGCGCGACGCGCCCCGAACGAGGCCCTCCGCGCCGACGATCAAGAACACAAGACCGACCAACAGCAGCAGCATTGTCAGCATATAGAGATTTTCCATTCACCAGGGAGGAGGGAGTTTCATTCAGATGGGCCGGCTGCGGCCTGGTTGAGCCGGCTACGCCGCGGGTGAAGCCGGGGCCAGCACTTGCGTGCTCAACGTGGCAGTGTCGAGCATGAGGATCGCTTCCTGCAAGCCGTCGAGTGCGGCAACGTACCTGCCGCGATCGTTCCACGCCGCAGAGCGGCCTCCGCCTGCTTCGCCATCGCAGGGCCCCACGCAGTTGGCTATCAGGATCGTCATGGCGTGTTCGCGGGCGAAGGTGGCGTAGTAGGCATAGGCTTCGTCCATTCCCGGTGCGAACTTGGCCACGCTGGCCAAGTACACGTCCGCACCCAGGCTTGCCGCCGTGGCGACATGCTCGGGTAGCAGCGACTCATAGCAGATTGCCAGCGCCAGGCGGTGCTCGCGGGTTTCGATGAGCATCGGCCGCTCACCGGGAGAGAAGTAGGGCAGTTCGTCGTCGTGGAGCCGCTGCTTGGCGTAGGCCTGACGCCCCGTATGGGGCTGGAACACCACCATGCCGATCCGCGGTTTCCGTGAGGTGACCAGCGGCAGCCCGACGCCAATCACGATGTCGTGGGCATTGCTCAGGCGCTGGAACACATCCAGCCGCGGGTCTTCCTCGTGGGTGGCCAGGCCCTTGGCCAGCGTCGGCTCGTAGCCGGTCAGCGAAAGCTCGGGGAAGAAGATCAGCTCGGCGCCATGCGATGCCGCCAGCTCGACGAGCTCGACATGGCGTTCCACGTTGCCCTCGACATCGCCCGTTACCGAGGCGTACTGCACGGCACACAGCTTCATCGGCTCGCTCCCTCTCGCTGGCCCTCGGGTAAGCGTACGACATTTTGCCGTTGGGAGAGTGATGGTATACGAGACGCCCAACGGGCAGGGCCTCAGGCGTCTCGGGGTCGGCGAAGCGACCGGCTCAGTGTTTTCGCAGCCTGGCCAGCTCGCTCTCGGCAACGTCGACTCTCACGGTGCCTTTCTGTACCAGCAGATCGGCGATGACGGCCACCTCATCGCCCTGAGCACCGGCCATCAGGGCGATGTTCTTGGCATGTAGCGCCATGTGTCCCTTCTGGATGCCGGTGGTGGCCAGCGCCTTCATGGCGGCAAAGTTCTGCGCCAGGCCCACCGCCACGATGATTCGGCCCAGGCGTTCGGCCTGGGTCACGCCGAGGATCTCAAGGCAGTAGCGCGCGGTGGGGTGGGCGCGGGTGGCCCCGCCGATCAGCCCGACCGGCATCGGCATTTCCAGCGTACCTGTGAGGTTGCCTTCGCGGTCTTTCTCCCAGTGGGTCAGCGAGCGGTAGCGTCCCGTGCGGGCGGCGTAGGCGTGGGCGCCGGCTTCCACGGCGCGGGTATCGTTGCCGGTGGCCAGTACCACGGCGCTGACCCCGTTCATGATGCCCTTGTTGTGGGTGGCTGCTCGGTACGGATCCAGGTCGGCGAAGCGGTAGGCCGAGAGCATGCCGTCGCGTACCTCCTCGCCGCCGATCTGATCCAGACGCCAGGTGGCCCGCGCCCGCACCAGCCGTCGGTCCGCCAGGTTGGAGAGAATGCGCAGCCGGCTCTTGCCGCCGCTCCACTCCGCCAGCGAGGGTGCCGCCGCCTCGGCCATGGAGTTCACCGCGTTGGCACCCATGGCGTCACGTACGTCCACCAGCAGGTGAACGATCAGCATGTCGTCCAGCACCCTCACCTCGAGATCGCGGAAGCCGCCGCCGTGCTTGACCAGTACGGGGTCGGTGGCATCGCAGATCTGGCGGATCTGCTCGCGCGCCTCCAGCACCTTGAGGCGCGCGAACTCCGGATTGGGCACCTCGACGAGCTGCACCTGGGCGATCATCAGCGGCGCGGCGGCATCGGTGACAAAGCCGCCGGAATCGCGGCACTGGCGCGCCGCGTTGCACACCGCCGCCACCACGGAGGACTCCTCCGTGGCCATCGGTACCAGCTGCTCCTCGCCGTCGATGATCAGGTTGGTGGCGATACCCAACGGAATGTTCAGGGTGCCGATCACGTTCTCGATCATCGAGTCGGCGGTTTCCGGCACGAGGTTGCCCATGTCGCCGAGATGCGCCACGCCTGCGTCGTCAAGGCCGGCGATCTCGGCTATCTTGGCGAGCCGCTCCTGGGGCGAGAGCTGATAGAAGCCGGCGATTCGGGAAGTGCTGTGAGCCATGTCGATACCTGTCAAAAGCAATGAAAAACGATCTGAAAAGAAAACTGAGCCTCAGGCCAGCAGTCCCATCAGCCACGGAGCGGCGTAGAGCGTCATGAACTGCACGCCGTAGTTCACGCCCCAGCGGTTCAGCAGACCCGCCACCAGGGCCAGCACCATCACGCCAAGAATGCCCATTACCCCGGCATCCATGTACGCCAGCAGCATCACCAGGGCGAAGAACATGGCGAGGAAGGCCTCGTGGGGAATGTGGCGGAACACGAAGACGCAGATCTGGCGTGCGTAGCGCACCGCGATGGGGTAGGTGATCAGCAGCGCGACGGCAGAGCCGAGAATGCTGGCAATGGCGATCTCCGAGAAACTCATCAGGTGGTGAGCGTTCTGCTCCAGGGTCAGCACCGGCGGGGCGTTGAAGAAGGCGTTGCCGGGGCCGATGGCCATGGGGCTCATGGGGATGCCCAGCGCCGCCAGCGGGATCAGGATGCCGGCGATGTAGGCGGCATTGGTGACGGCGTCCATGGAGGAGAGTGCCCGGCTGGCCTTCTCGACGGTGCCCTTTACCCAGCTTGACATCACCTCGCCGAGAAAGATGGTGATACCTACCGGGCTCATGAAGAAGGTGACCGAGCCCAGCACCGAGCTGGCGGCGGCCGAGGCCGTCTCCTGCCGCGTGAGGATGCGGAAGGGGTTGGGCAGCTTGTGGTCGTCCTCGGTCTTGTAGATCTGGATGGTCTTGGGCTCGGCCACTGCCATAGCCTGGCGTTCACGCTTCACCAGCAGTTGCGCCAGGTTGAACATCATCGGGCCGATGGTGATACCCAGGAAGAACGAGATGAACACCACCCGGCCCTCGGGAATCACCCCCATGCCCCAGTAGAAGTGGCGCAGCGCCTGGATCAGCGCCGCCAGCACCAGGATGCTGACCAGGCTGATGACCTTCTCGCGGCTCATCAGTGCCAGGAACACCGCGCCGCCGAAGAAGATCTGGCTGGCGTAATGGCCCAGCACGTCGGCCAGCGGTGTGAGCAGGAAGGCGAGAAACAGGCTGATCGGCACCGCGACGAGGGTGCCAATCACCGAGCCGGAGGCCATCTTGCGAATCGCCAGGGTGGCCTGGCCCTCCCGCTTCAGCGTCAAGGCGTGTTCCACCATGGGCGCCGACATCACGCCGCCGGGAATACCCGCTACCGAGACTGGAATCGAGTCGGTGAGCTTCTTGGCCACGATCGCCGCCATGAAGAAGGCCAGGACCACGGGCAGCGGGATGCCCGCCACCACCAGCGCCAGTGTAACGGGCGCCAGCACGGCGGTTTCATCGGTGCCGGGCGCCACACCGATGGCGGTATAGACCACCACCGCGATGAGTGCGGCGATGAGCATCTGCAACAGCAGCATCGGGTCCATGCTCACGCCTCCCCTTCGATGTCGAGGCGGCGCTTGGGACGGAACAGCAGCGCGCTGATGAAGAAGCCGACGATGGCGCCGGCAAGGCCCAGCACCAGCGGGCCGGGCGCCGGCCACGGCGCGAGCAGGAAGCCACCCAGGCTCAGCAGCGTGGCGAGCGAAAGCGAGATGAGCAGATCCTTGCCCGAGACGGTGTCGTCCCAGACATTCAGGTAAGCCCTGTCTTTGGCTGGCATGCGAAACTCCAAGTGTGTGTCGTTATTGTGTTGTAAGCCGTTGCCGGCATTGCCAGCTTCGGGAAAACCGTCCGGCAGCATAAGGTACAGTTGGTGAGATTGTCCCAAGTACTGTACCGTCTCGATCAAGGGTACAGTTCGTTGCGAGAGGGTAGGCATGACCAAATCCGGCCAGATTGCAGAAGCCCTGCTCAAGGCCATGGACGAGGGCCGGCTGGCACCGGGCGGCAAGGTGGCCTCCATTCGCGAGGCGGCCCGGCAGTTCGGCGTGGCCAAGAACACCATCATTGATGCCTACGACCAGCTCGTCGCCATGGGGCGTCTGCAGGCCCGCCATGGCTCCGGTTTCTTCGTCTCCCATGCGCGGCCCCAGGCCACGGTGGAGGAGCGCGAGAGCCTGACCGAGGCGATCGACAGCGTCTCGCTGCTGCGCGAGCAGTTGGTGGGAAGCTTTGCCGTGCGCGCCGGTGACGGCCGCGCCCCGGCCTCATGGATGGGCGGGCTCGACCTCACCCGCGCGCTGAGACGGCGTGGGCCGGAGCAGGAAGAGGCACACTTCGAATACGGCATGCCGCAAGGCTTCGAGCCGCTGCGTGATGCCATCGCCCGGGCGCTGGCCGGCCGCTCCATCCACGCCGCCCAGGAACAGGTACTGCTCACCTTCGGCGCCAACCATGCCTTCGACCTGATCGTGCGCCACTTCGTCGATGCCGGTGACAGCGTGATGGTGGAAACGCCGGGCTACTATCCGCTATTCGGCAAGCTGCGACTGGCGCGGGCCAAGCTGGTAGGGGTGTCGCGCACGCCGGAGGGGCCGGACCTGGAGGAGTTCGAACGCAAGGTACGCCAGTACCGGCCGCGGCTGTTCTTCCTGCAGCCCAACGCCCACAACCCCACCGGAACCAGCATGTCGCTGAGCAACATGCACCAGCTGCTGAAGATCGCCGAACAGTACGGGGTGGTGCTGGTGGAGGACGATGTATTCGCCGACCTGTTGCCCCAGGGGAGTGCACACCTGGCGGCGCTGGATGGGCTGGAGAACGTCATCTACGTGGGCACCTTCTCCAAGACGCTCTCCACCGGGCTGCGTTCGGGCTATATCGCCGGCAGCCGCGAACTGATCCGCTCCCTTACCGACATCAAGATGCTCACGGTGGTCAACTCTTCCACCTTCATCGAATCGGTGATCCATGAACTGGTGGTGAAGGGCCGTTACCGCCGCCATCTGGTACAGCTTCGCGAGCGGGTGGCCAAGGCCAGCGCCAGCGCCCGGCGCGCCCTGCGCGAAGTGGGCATCGACGATATCAGCGGCCCCGGCGGTGGCTACTACCTGTGGGCCAGGCTACCCGCCGGCATCGATACACTGGAGCTGGCCAAGCGCGCCACGGAGGAGGGCATCTTCATCGCCCCCGGTGCCATCTTCTCTCTGCGCCCCGACGGCATCGATGGCACCACCATGCGCATCAACGTCGCTTATGCCAACGACTATCGCTTCCTGGAGTTCCTGAGAAAAACGCTGGATCAGACTTCACCCTAACCTTCCCGCTGCATCTTCTCGCGCCTTGCCACTTCCGCCGCGGTGGGTGGGTCCATGGCGAAGTCGTCGGTTTTCACCGCGCCGTCGCGCTCGTATTTGGCTATCACGATGCCGTTGGGCGACACGCGATTGGCGGCGAGCTTGAAAGCCGCCGGCGCTGCGCCATCGTCGAACAGCTTCTTGCCTTTCCCCAGCACGACGGGGCAGATGAACATGGTGATTTCATCGACGAGATCGTTCGCCAGCAGCGAGTGGACCAGCTCGGTGCTGCCTTGGGTGACCAGCGCCGGCCCATCTTCCTGCTTCAGCCTGGCGACATCGGCCGCCGCATCGCGGAGAGCCACCGAACCCTCCCAGGTCAGTTCCAGGCCCTTGCGGGTCGCCACGTACTTCTTGATCGAGTTGAAGGTTTTGGCAATGAAATCGTCCGGCCCTCCCTCGGCATAAGGCCAGTGCGCGGCGAAGATCTCATACGTCTTGCGCCCGAGCAGCAGGTCGAACGGTTGGCCAAACAACTTGTCGATCTCTTCTCCGAACACCTCGTCCACCAGCGGTGCGACCCAACCGCCGTAGCGGAAACCGCCGGTCGGGTCTTCCTGCGGCCCGCCGGGTGCCTGCATGACGCCGTCCATTGAGACCATGGCGCCAACGATCACTTTTCGCATGAGTTCATCCTCCTGGTTTGCTTTTTCGTATCCAGTCATCGAACGAGGCGTCGAGGAATCGACAGGTGGGTGTACTCAGTGGGGGAGAAGTAGAGCTCAGCCCGTTGCGGGTTTGCGAGCAACCGACAGCGCAGGCGGGTGTGCCAGCGTTTGGTAAACGACGCAGTAGCGCTCCGTCAGGCGCAAGAGAGTGTCGAGCTGCTCTTCCGTGGCATCGGTGTCGAGGGTGAATTGCAGCCGAATGTTCTGGAAGCCGACGGGCACTTCCTTTGATACGCCAAGCGTTCCGCGGAAATCGAGATCACCTTCCGCCTGGAGCGAGGCATCTCGCAACTCAATGCCGAGTGAGGTGGCCACGGCGTTCAGTGTCACCCCCGCGCAGGCCACCAGGGCTTCGAGCAGCATGTCGCCCGAACACGCGCTCTGGCCACTCCCGCCCGTGGCGGGATGCAGCCCGGCTTCAACCAGCGCTTTGCCCGTCTCGATCCTGCAGCTGACACCCTCACCGAGGCGGCCTTGCGCGCGAAGAGTGATCAGCGCGGCATCCGGTGCCTCGCGATAACGCTCTTTCAGTGGCGTCTGGACGGACCGCAACTCTTCAGCCTTCATGTCACTCTCCTCATGATTGCCATGGATAATTGTCTTGGCCCATGACGTGCTTTCAGCGGTAAGGCCGCGTTAAGCCGTAAGCTGTCTCGAGCATCTCATGAGGATAGGCGAAAAGTTCACCAGCAGGATCTTTGCTACATTCACCCTCGACGACAAAACGCATCGACAACCCGGAGCCCGCTCATGTCTCGTGCTATTGAAATCCCCGCTGCCGACGGCACCATCGACGCTCATGTCTTCACGCCCGGGAGCGCCGACCGTCCCCTTCCAGCCGTGGTGCTGTTCACCGATATCGGTGGCCTGCGCCCCTGCTACCACGAGAAGGCCCAGCAGATCGCGGACAATGGCTATGCCGTGTTGATGCCAAACGTCTACTACCGCGATGCGAGCGGCACCATCGTGCCGGAGGGAAAGTCCTTCCGCGACCCGGACGTGCGTCCGACGCTGGTCGAGTATGCCGATCATCTGACGCCCGAGGCGCAATCCCGCGACTTCGTCGCCCTGTTGGACTGCATCGATAACGAGGCTGAGTTCGCTGACAGCAAGATGGGCGTGGTCGGCTACTGCATGACCAGCGCCTTTGCGCTGCGCATGGCGGCCGAACATCCCGACCGCGTCGCTGCCGCGGCGGGTTTCCACTCGGCCCGGCTGGCGGAAGCCAATGATCCGAACAGTCCCGTGCATATAGTCGGCACCATCAAGGCGCGCATCTATTTCGGCCACGCCGACAAGGACGAGTTGCTGCCCCCCGAGCAGATCGCCCGCATGGACGAGGCGCTGGCCACAGCCGGCGTGCACTTCACCACCGAACTCTACAAGGGGGCCGCCCACGGCTTCACGGCCAAGGATGCCCCTTCATACAGTGCGGCTGCCGATGCCTTGCATCACAAGCGGTTGGCCATGCTTCTGGAAGAGACGTTGTAGCGAAAGCAGCGTCGTTTCTCCGCGGTTCGGTGGAGTGGGGCCGCGACGTTATCTCCCCCTCGACAGTCTCTGGGCACCCTTGCGAAGTTTACGCCACGCCCGACCCAACAGCCTGGCAAACAGATCGGCCTTCACTCGGGCATTGCGCTGCTCAATTGCCCGCATTTTAGGATCCGGATTGTGGAAAGCCATCGTCTCCTCCGCTGTCGCAAGCACACTGGAAGCGTAGCATGATAGGACATCGTGCATGTTTTTTACGGCTGCCCCAAAGTCGTTTCTGCTAAAGATGTTCGGTCAGGTGCCGATAATTCTGCTTAGGACAAGCCTGTGCTCAGGACCAACAAGCATGGTCATTACCGTCTTGTCTTTCTTTGGTCAGCCAGCTGCTTTCTCGGCGCTTCGCTGATCAAATCGCATAAAACGTCGATTGCTACGGGGAGCATGGGCTTTGTCATCGCTAAATACAAAATATGCCGTGCATTGGTTGACTGGACAATTTTGCGAATATCGCATGGAGTCGATGTATCGCAGGCTTATCAAGACGAGGGCGCGGTTTGAAACACGTCTCTCGTTGATTCTGGTGTCCTTCATCTTCGGCATGTTTGCTATTTCTGACTACAACCTTCTTGGCTTTACCAGAGAATATTATTTGCTGATCACTATGCGTGTCGTGGTGGTGAGCCTCTGCCTTCTCCTGGCATTCATTATCGGACGTTGGGGGAACTACTTCCGTAAAATCTGGTTGCACGCTTTGCCGCTCTGGATACTTGCGACGGGGATCATTTTGATCGTTCCCTTGCGCCCCGAGAGCCTCTTGACCCAGATAACAGCGGTGGTGGTAGCCACCATGGCCTTCTATCTCCTGATTCCTAATCTTCTGACGGTGGTGGCGTTTGCGAGCCTCTATTTGAGTGTTGGTTTTCTGGCCGCTGCAGTGCTGTTCGCGGATATTTCACCAGTGGCGGCGCTTCGCTTGTCGCTGTTGTTGATTATGACCAATGCAGTGGGCTTCTGTGCCTTGCTGCGTTTGGAAAACCTTCAGCGCAAGCAATTTGCATTGCTTCAAGAAGAGCGTGACCAAAATCATCATCTGCTCAAGGAAATCGCTCTTCGAAAGGACCTGGAAGCTCAGTTGCGCATGGTCGCCGAACGGGATGCTCTGACGGGATTGGATAGCCGAAGCCATTTCATGAAGCGGGCCAAGGCTCTGTTGCAGCGCTCGCGAATGGAAAAGAAACCATTCAGCCTTTTCATGATCGATGTCGATCATTTCAAGAGTATCAATGATACTTGGGGCCACACGCATGGGGACAGGGTGCTGGCCAAGATTGCGGAGGCTTGTGCGCAGTCTCTACGCCCCACTGACGTGATAGGGCGTTTCGGAGGCGAAGAATTCATGGTGGCCCTGCCGGACACCGGCCCCGAAGATGCTCAAATCGTGGCGGAGCGCTTGAAGAAGAGGGTCGCCGAGCTTCCGTTACAGGAAGATATGAGCGAGATGCGCCTAAGCGTCACCATAGGTATCGCTTTGGCGCACACGGAAGAGGCCGACCTTGACTCCTTGATCACGCGAGCGGATCAGTCACTATACGTTGGCAAGCGCGACGGCAGGAACCGGGTAGTGATGTGTCGCGAGGGGAGGGAAGAGGGATGAATGGGAAGGGGGAGTTGGATTCCCGGTACATCGCGTCGTTCGCCGCTCGAGCGTCCCTTCTAGCTTCTCGCTGGCACTGATCCGGACGTTTTTTGGCAGCTAACGGCCAGGATCCATCAATCGAATATCGTTAATATAAGCCGCTACTATTCGTTCCTTGGCGCGCCGGGGTAAGACGTTCTGCTTGATTGACCTATCAAACACAGCAAAGACTGAACGGTCTTGAAGGGACGAGAGCATGAAGCGAGCCGCGTTTAAGCGCCGTCCGCTTGCATATGACGGGCGGCCAGTCATTGGTCTGAGCGCAGACTGTATCACCGCCAAAAAACTGACGTCATTGCACGATGGCCTAGTCAGCTAAGTCGAGAGCGAAAATAAAGATTAGAGCAGCTATCAACTTAATTTTCGAGTCACCGTGCAGTGACACACATCACCGTCGATGCTATCAATGCGAACAACAACTGGTCGATCCTCGGCCGGGTCTTCGGTAAACAGAAGCCAAGTATTGGAATCGAGCGCCCGGACATACTCCCTGCCCACCTCAGGCTCCTTCACCTGATCCGTGCCAATCTTTGTGGTCATGCCAACCTCAAGTCGTCTTATATCTTGCATGGACCTCTCCTAATGTCAAGGAAAACTGAATTATCAACTGTAAGCATAAAAAACTGCTATATCTATATCATCAGGATAGACTAACGTTCTACATTCGGCCAGGAGCGGACGTTAAGTCTATTCTGATATAATGCGGCCTATATGCGCGGTTCTGTAGTGAAAGGCGAAACTGCAACGGAAAAGCTGTCTGATCTACTGCGCCCGTTAGGATTAAACGAGTAGCTATAAAAAGCTTTTAACAGTTTATCCGCAAGCTTTAAGATCTTTTACAACCTCATTTTTTCATGCCCCAAATGTATCTAGCATAACATAAACAACACCACTAATGTCATTGGGTGTTTCAATGTCGCCTTTGACTAGCGAGCAAACATTTCCCTTCCCAGCTTAGCCATAAGATAGCCATGCTCAAAGACGCCATTCTGGCGAGCCCTATTTTTTTGTCGAACTTGTGATTCATGTGCCCCACGGCCATGATCACACGCCGTATAGAGAACGATTACAAAGTCATCTGCGGCAAGGCCGCTAGCTCTTACGCTAAGCAAGTTTACCAGGCAACTTGCCTTGTCATAATCACTTTCTAAAAACTCGATGCTCAAATTGGCACATCCTTGTTTCGAATAATTTTTGCCATGAAAACTTACGCAACCAGCAAGCACACTGGTTTATCGAAGCGACGCGCCTCCCCGTCCGCTTTGCGTGACTTGTTATGGATTTTCCTCGTTATCAAGCATTGGATTTTCTGCTTCGCCCGGCAGTTCTTCTGTGGATCGTAAACTGCCATTCTCTTGATCTAACCAACACTTACCCCACCAGCTCCACCTTACCCCAATCCCCACCTACCGAATCGAGCATTTGTTTCAACGCCGGGCTCTGGTAGGTCACATGCGGGTCTTCCCAACGCAGGCGCACGCTCTGGTGCAGGCAAGGTTCCGGGGTGCGGTGTTGCGAGCGGCGCATGATCTTGTAGAAGCCCTTGTACTCGTCGTGTTGCCGGCCGCTATGTCGCGGGTTCATCGAGGCAACGAAGTGAGGCTCGAGGGCAAGACCGCACCGTTCGGCTTCGGTCACCATCCATTGGCCTGCGTAATCGCCGAGTTCGCGCTGCGGGTAGCCGCCGCCGATATCGGTGTGCACGCCGGCGAACCACACCTGCTTCAGGTCGATGCCGGGCTTGGCCGACCACAGCGTGGGCTCGAAGTCCTGGCGGTTTTCGTCGATGGAGACGGCATGCCGGGCATGGCAGATGATGCTGCTGGGCTCGGTGTCGTGGAACAGGTAGCGCTCGGTACCCAGGGTGCCGAGGAAGGGAGCGGGAATGCCGAGGGCACCCACAGTATCCCACACGCCAAGGAACTCAATTGGGGTGATATCCGCGACGGCGTAGGCGCGGCGGAAGTCAGTGGATCTTTCGGCACTGGGCGCCGAGCTCCGTGAGCGCTGTCGGTAGAGCTGATAGGCTTCCGGGATGCGGTCGGCGTAGAGCCGGAGCAGCACACCACAGTTGCGGATGAGCCCGGCCAGTGAGCGCACGGTGTAGGCCCCGCGGCTGAAGCCGAACAGGAAGAGCTGATCGCCAGGCTCGTAGTTGTGCACGATGAAGCGATAGCAATCCATGATGTTCTTGTCGATACCGGCGCCGGTGGCACCACCGCGAATGCTGTCACCCTCAGTGCCCACGCCCCAGTCGTAGTACACGATCTGCTTGATACCGTTGTCGCAACAGGGCGCGATGCCGCGTGCCAGGCGCAACACATGCGTGGCGGTGTCGCTTTCCGGGCATTGCCAGGTGCCATCGGCGCAGATGACGATGCGTTTCATCCCGCCACTTCTCCCCGCATTTTTTTACTTAACGTAAACCCAATGCTATGAACGTGCTACATCATATAATCCAAAAAAGACCCTCAACGCTTTGATTGAGGTCATGGCTTACACGCATGTGGTAAATCGCTTACAACGTTGGGTTAAGGCGGGGTGTCAGAATAGCGCTGCGATAATCATTGTGCACATGGCAAAGAGGCAGACGATGCCTGCGCCATAGGCGACCGTACGCCAAGGCTGCAGTGCCGACAGAAAAAACACAGTGTGCAGGTATCGCGCTGCCGTGAACAGGAGGAACAGCCAAGGCGCCAGGCCCGGTGAGGCTTCCACCCAAACATAGGCAACGCCAAGGGCGAGGAATATCGGAATGTTCTCGAGGTCGTTGCGCCAGGCATTGGCGGCGCGCTGAACCTGGGGTAATTCCTCCGCGGCGGCTTGCCGCCCAACGAGGGCTGCATCTTCAGGTGTCTTGAAGGTTCGCTTGCCGATTCGGTGATACCCCTGAAACAGGGAAATGGCGAACATTTTCACGAACAGTAGCACCGTAGACAAGGCGTACCAGTGCACGACTTCATTCATGTCATCTACCTTCTTGAACTCGCCCTTCGTGCCATGACCGGGCCAGGAACCTGCCCCTGTTTCCCGAGAGAACATACAAGGCTTGCTGAGCATTGCGAGCCTGAGCTTCCGGCGATTTCAGCCTGGCGAAATAGCGCAGGAATTCTTTCTTCAAGCTGGGTATCAGGTCGTTCCAGGCCTGCGTGGCATGCGGGTTTTGCTCCAGGGCTTCGCTGAACCAGGGTGGCATCGGGTTCACAGGGCCGCTCTGGTACGCCTCGTCGAACTCTATCCCCAGGCTGACTGTGTCACCCACCTTGGTGTTCGAGGCCTTGCGCGCCTCGCCATTCAGGTAGAGGTAAAAGCTGCCGTCACCCACTGGCATCATGTTGATTCGGCATGTCGCGTCGGGCTCCCCCTTGATTCGGACACACACCGGCATGGGCTTGCGCCACCCCGGCCTGAGCTGCTCGGCTTGCGCTGCCGCGACGAGCACATAGGGATTGATGTTGTTGATTTCGATAGTGGTGCGAAAGCGCAGGAGGCTCATCGGGTCATGGCTCTCAAAGGTGCGTGTCAGTAAGCTGGCAGCTGCATCATGTGAGCATACCAAGGTTAATCCTCATACGGCTTATCGGTGCGCGGGGCGTTTGGCATCTGTTCATCGAGCGACTGCCGGTACTTGATGCAGCCCCTGATGAATTCGGGCCATTCCGGTACCACGGGAATCGGGTCGGTCTTGTCGGGCAGTAGCCCCCACAGGGCGGGATGGTGCCAGCAGAGATCGTGCCGGCTGCAGTCGCGATGTTCACGAATACCCTGGCGTAGCCGCTTGGCTTCTTCGACAAGCTCTTCGCGGGTCATCCTCTCTAGATCTTCGTCCATGAGGCGCTCCCTGGTTTTCTCGTCTGGCTTGACCGCACCATACGCTGCAGTATGGCTTAGCTACCGGTAGCGTGCTGTTTCAGGGCTAGGGCTCAATAGGTTGATAATTCGCGATGTCGGCCTCGATTCCAAGTCGAGCCATGGTTTCTTGCGGGTCAAAACCATTTTCTCTGTGAGCCTTGGTGACTGCCATGCGAGCAGCATCGATTGCCTCTTGGCTCTCCCATTCCGCTATCGTCACGATGTTGAACCTTCCAGAGCCCGCTACCTGCTCTAGAATCGAGTCTGTAATAAATCCTGGCTGGCGTCTTAGCACTTGATGCGTGTCGCGGACCCTTTTAAGGAATGTTTCGCGAGCGGCTTCAGGTACAGAAAACTTGTCGACGCGAAAGATGGGAAGACTCTTTGCCACGGGCGCCTCCTTGCTGACGATTGAAAGTACTTTTTGCGTAGCAAGTGAAAGGTCGGGGCCTGCCATCGCTCCGCATGCAGGAAGCATAGAACCTGAAGGTAAGTTGAGGTCAACGTTAGTTGGTGCACACCGCCGTTGATCAAGCGGCGGTGCGTTATTGAGGGGTTACGCCGCCGGTTGCGGAATCCGCGCGATGACCTTGATCTCGAAATCGAAGCCCGCCAGCCAGTTCACGCCCACCGCGGTCCAGTTGGGGTAGGGCGGTTCGCCAATCGCTTTCGTTCGAACCCTGTCGATCGCTTCCCACTGAGCGGCGGGATCGGTGTGGAAGGTGGTCACGTCGACGATGTCGTCGAAGGTGCAACCGGCTGCCTCGAGAACGGCCGTAAGGTTATCGAAGGCGAGCTCGACCTGCTTTTCGAAATCCGGCTCGGGGGAGCCATCCTCGCGGCTACCGACCTGGCCCGAGACGAACAGGAAGTCGCCCGAGCGGATCGCCGCCGAGTAGCGGTTGATCTCGTATAGCGCCTGCCGGCCGGCAGGGAAGACTGCATCGCGTTTGGCCATCGTTCTGCTCCGGTTGAAGGGGAGTTGATATACGCCCCGTATGTGGCATGCTGGACACATACGCTTCGTATGTCAATACGCATACGCATTGTATGTTAAAGTTGGCCAGCTAGGCGTAGGCAGGTTTGAGGAGTGTGTCGTGGCCACGAAACGTGCGCAGATGATGGAAGAGACCAGGGCCAAGCTCATTCGAGCCGCTCGCAAGGCCTTTGCGACCAAGGGCTATGCGGCAGCATCCATGGACGAGCTAACCGCCGAAGCCGGGCTGACGCGGGGGGCGCTCTACCATAACTTCGGTGGCAAGCAGGGGCTGCTGCAGGCTGTGGTCGACCAGATCGACCGGGAGATGGTGGAGCGGATGCTGGCTGCCCAGGATGAGGCGGCAAGCCGCTGGGACGGCCTTCTTGAGGAGGGAGTGGCCTATATCGAAATGGCGCTGGAACCGGAAGTCCAGCGCATCATGCTGCTGGACGGGCCGGCCGTACTCGGTGACCCCTCGCAATGGCCCAACCAGAATGCGTGCCTGCTGCGCACGACACAGACCCTCCAGGCGCTCATCGATGAGGGCACGGTCAAGCCGGTGGATGCCGAGGCCGCTGCCCGGTTGATCAACGGGGCGGCGCTCAACGCGGCTTTATGGATTGCTGCCGCCGACGACCCCCGCGCCGTTCTGCCGAAGGCCGTCGAGGCGTTCCGACAGCTCGCTGCCGGCTTGCTGCAAACCGAGGAGAGGCTTGTGAGACGTTCGGTCTCATAGCCAAGTCCGCGCTTTAGGCGGGGGCGCTGGCCAAAGTCAGGCTTCCACCGAGAGCTTGCAAGGGATGGCCTGGGCGAGGAAGTCGATCAGCGCTCTGACGGAGGGCACGAGCCCCTTGCGGTTGGAGAAGACCGCCTGGATCGTGCCGTAGGGTGAGCGCCACTCCGGCAGCACATGTACAAGCTCCCCCTTGGCGAAGCTCACGCGGCAAATGTGAATGGGCAGCAGCGCCACGCCTAGCCCCTGGCACGCTGCCGCGAGCAGCATGTCGAAATTGCTGCACATCAGCCGGGGGCGCAGTTCGATCACGCGGGTCTCGTCGTTCGGCCCCGTCAACTCCCAGCGAACCTCGTCCGTCTCGCCTCCCATCGAAAGCGTCGGCACCTCTGCGAGTTCGTCGATGGTTAGCCCCCGCTTGCAGGCGGCATGCACTGCCGGACTGACTGCCATCACCAGATGATTCTGCCCCAGCGGGCGCATGATCAGCGAAGCATCGGACAGGTCCGTCTTGGTGCGCACGCGAATGGCAATGTCGAGACGATCCTCGATCAGGTCAGCGCGGCGATCGAAAACCATCATGTGCACGCGGACCTTGGGGTAGGTCTTCATGAACGCCGGCAGGACCTCCTCGATGAGGTTCTGGATCAGTCCTTGCGGGCAACTGAGCCGCACGATGCCGTTGGGCTCCGCGTGGGCCTGCGCCACTACCGTTTCCGCCGCTTCGGCGCCGGCGAGCATGGTCTGGCAGTGTTCGAAGAACGAATGCCCTACGTCCGTGGTGCGGATCTTGCGGGTCGAACGCTCCAGCAGGCGCACCTTGAGCCGTTCTTCGAGGCGTGCGACGCGCTTGCTGAGCGTTCCCTTGGGCACGCCGATGTGGCGCGAGGCCGCCGAGAAGCCCTGGTACGTGACCACGGCATGGAAGTAGTACAGGTCATTGAGGTCGTGCATCGCATCGGTACCGGTGAGGTAGTAGCGGTACGTTATGCGTTTCCCAGAGGAAACGCAACGTTAGAAAAACAGGGTCTAGTGCAATGATTGGTGGTCTATAGAATACAACCATCGGTCGGCATTCAGGAATCCAGTCGTTACGAGAGTGCCGGACCTCAACCCCGTATTAGAAACGAGAGAGATATCATGAAAGCTCAAAAAACCGCACTGTTCCTTGCTCTGGCCCTGTCCTCTGGTGTCGCCCTTGCCGAAATGGGCGCAGAAGAGCTGGTTCCGCCTACTGCTTCCTCGAACGCCTCCGGCCAGAATGGCTTCGAGCAACTGGACCAGGATGGCGACGGCCGTATTTCCCGTGAAGAGGCCAAGGCGGGCAACCTGCCTGAAGTCTTCGTCATCCTGGACCGCGACCATAACGGCGCGATCTCCCGCCAGGAGTTCAACTTCCGCCCACGTTGATTGCTCGGCATGATGAGCTGAAGTAGCTGCGAGTTGGAATTCCCAGCCGCACAGTAAAAGAGGGAGGCATATTGCCTCCCTCTTTCGTTACTCGCAGAAAATGCTGGGCCAGCCTCTCATGGCCCCCGTTGCCATTGGCGCGGATTTATCCGGCCCTCATACATTGGCAATTCCAGTATGGGGTCGTTCTCCTGGAACTGGGACCACATACGGTTCACACCCGCGGTGCCGAAAGTACGTACTCGCGCCACTTCGTCCAGGTTCAAGACATCGGTGAGGATGCCAGGGGTCGCCCCCGGCATCTGCGCGCGGATATGGCCCTCGGGGTCGACGATCAGGCTCTGGCCCTCACCGGAGGGCGCGGCCGCGTTGGCGCTGACCATGAAGACTTGATTGAAAATGGCGTTGGCCTGGACAAGTACCTGTTCCTGGGCGCGGTCGCAGGTGGAAGTGGCGGCCTGGTTGACGATCACGTCGGCCCCCAACCAGGCCAGTTGCCGCACCACTTCGGGAAACCAGATGTCGTAGCAGACCGCCAGTCCGACCCGGCCCACGCCGGGAACGTCAAACACCTCGAAGCGATTGCCTGGGCGGAAGGGCTCGTAGGGGCGCCAGGGAAAGCACTTGCGATAGGCCGCTACACGCTCTCCTTGGGGCGAGTACACCGGGGCGGCGTTGTACAGATGGCCGTCCTCGTCCCGTTCGCAGACCGTGCCCGGCAGTAACCAGATGCCGAGGTCACGGGCGATGCGCGTCAGGTGCCGGTCGCGAGGGCCGTCGATCGGCTCGGCGGCGGCTTCCAGTTGCGCAGTGCGCTGCTCTGGTGTGCCACTGGCCCCACACAGATGAAACTCCGGATAGATCACCATTCTTGGCTGCTCGAACCCGGCCCCGAAGTCGCTCAGGTAAACCGCCAATTCGGCCTCGAAGTCCCGAAGCTCGGCATCCGTGCCGGGCTCGCGAGAGGCTTCCTGAATGACCAGGATGGGCAAGTATCTTGGCATGAATGTCTCCGTTACAGGTTTGCTTCAGCGGGGGCAGGTGCCGGCTCGGGTTCCGATTCGTCGAAGTCCACTTCCGGCGGTTCGCGATGGAAGAAGCGGGTCAGGTAGATCAGCTGCACCAGTCCGAGCGTGAGCCAGATCGAGCCCAGGATGACCGCGTTGATGTCGAGCTTGCTCATCAGCCAGAGGTTGATAATCGCACCGATCAGCGGCACCACCATGCCCTTGAGAACGCCATAGCGGCGCTTGGCGTCGGCATCCTTGCTGACAAGGAAGATGACCGAAAGGTTGACCATGGTGAAAGCGATGAATGCCCCGAAGTTGATGAACGAGGCGGCGGACAGCACGTCCAGGAACAGGGCGATGATACCGATAGCGCCGGTCAGCACGATGCTGAAGACCGGGGTGCGAAAATGTGGGTGCAGCGCCCCGAACAGCTTGCGCGGCAGTACCGCATCGCGGCCCATGGCGAACAGCAGTCGTGAGGCACTGGCCTGGGCGGCGATGCCGGAGGTGAACTGCGCCAGTACCATGCCGGCCAGAAAGACAGCACCGAAAAGGTCCGCGCCGATCATCCTGGCGATCTCGAAGGCGGCGGAATCGGCATCGATGAAATCGCTGCCCGGATGCGCCAGTTGGGTGGTGTAGCCCACCAGCACGTAGATGCCGCCGCCAATGAGTGCGGTGAGCATGATTGCCCGGGGGATGTTGTGCCTGGGCTCGATGGTCTCTTCCGTCAGGGTGGTAACGGCATCGAAGCCGAGGAAGGCGTAGGCTGCCACCGCAGCCCCTGTGGCGATGGTGGTAAAACCGGCATCGTTGCCGATGAACGGGGCCAGGCTGAACAGGGCATCGCTACCGCCAGTAGCGAACACGTGGCGAATCGACAGCAGCACGAAGAAGCCGATGACCAGGATCTGGAACACCATCAGCAGCGAGTTCACCTTGGCCGCCAGCTTGATGCCGTAGACGTTGAGCAGAGTGGTGATGCCGATGAAGCCCAGCAAAAAAATCCAGGTCGGCACTTCGGGAAAGCGCGCGTTCAGATAGGCGGCACCGATCAGCCAGATCACCATGGGCAGGAAGAAATAGTCCAGCAGCACGCTCCAGCCCACCATGAAGCCCACTCGTGAATCGATGGCCTTGCGTGCGTAGGTATAGGCCGAGCCGGAAACCGGATAGGCTCGCGCCATGATGCCGTAGCTATAGGCCGTGAACAGCATGGCCACGGTGGTGATGAGGTAGGCCGTGGGCACGGCACCTTCGCTGGCGCTGGCGATTATGCCAAAGGTACCGAGCACGATAAGCGGCGTCATGTACGCCAGGCCGAAGAGCACGACGGCCTTCAGGGATAAGGTTCTCTCGAGTTTGATATTGTTGTCCGACATGATCCGTCTCCAGGGCACGTTGGGCCGCGCCGAGACCTTGCCGGGCCGGTGCGACGCGATTGTGTGGTGAGGCATGGTCCTCCACGAGCGAGTGGCTTCGCCCCGCAGTTGCCGGTGCCGATTGGGCCCGGCTAGACTGCGCTACGTAGTCACTGCCCTGTTACAACGGTATTGGCCGGCTATCGGGAGGTACATAACCCCAGCGTGGTATGGCTTTGCGGGTGTGCTATCGGTGAAACACAGTGAACGTGACGAGCTTCTTGCCAATGCCATCAAGGACTTGGCAACGCCCGAACTGCCCTATCGGTTCTCTGCACTGGCGAGAGGGCTGGCCGCATTCGACAACTTGATCATCATTGCCTACCACGGCGAACAGCGCCCGGCGGTGCTCTACCGGGAGTACACCGATCCGGTGGTCTACCTGCCGATGGACAGCCAATACCTGGGCGGAGCCTATCTGCTCGATCCGTTCTACCGCGAACATCTCAAAGGCAACGTCGTGGGCGTGCGCCGGCTGATGGAAGTGGCGCCGGACCACTTCCGTCGAACGCATTACTACAACAACTATTACAAGCAGACCACCTTGCTCGATGAGGTGGCGGTTTTTGCCAGCATCAGCGATGCCATTACGCTAACCGCCTGCTTCGGCAGGGATCGTTCCAGCGGCAAGCCTTTCGGCAAGCGCGAGATCGAGGCCTTGCGGCGGAACGAGATGATCCTCAGCGCCCTGATGGAGACGCATTGGCGACATTATCGTCCCGAGGGTGATGCCGGAACGACCCCTGCACCTCTGGGAAAGCGCCTGCGCGATGCTCTGGAGCAGGAGCATGGCATCCGGTTGAGCCCGCGCCAGGCCGAGGTGGCCCTGTTTATCCTGCGAGGCCACTCCTCCTTGTCCATTGGTTTGCACCTGAATGTCAGCGCCCAGACGGTGAAGGTCTTCCGTCGCCAGCTCTATGCCAAGTGCAATATTTCCTCTCAGGCGGAGCTGTTCGCTTTGCTGATGCCACTGTTTGCGCGGCTGACCGCACATGACTGAGCCAAATACCTGGACGCCAATCTCGAACGTCTTGCCGCGCTCACCGTCAATCTACCGGCGGACTCTCACATGAAACGAAGTCGTTCATTCATGCTGCAGAATATTGATGAGCTTGCCGAACGGGTCGCGGACATAGAACCGCCTCACGCCCCAAGGTTCGCTGGCGGGCCCGTACTCGATGGGTACGCTTGCCTTCTCGAAGCGTGACAGCGCCGCTTCGATATCGTCGACTTCGATGGAGAGATCCGGCACGGGTGTGCCCGAGCCGCCCTCTGTACCGAAGCTCACCTGAACCATCATCCTTTCATCCGAGCCGTACGTTCGAAACCAGCCGTGGTCCATGAACAGGTCGAGGCCCAGAATCTCACCATAGAAGGCGGCCGCCTTGTCGAAATCCGACGTCGCCGTGTTGGACATGATGCGTTTGACCTTCATGTGTCACCTCGATTCTTGTTGGCATGCTTGAAGCTTGTTTCGCACTAAAGCTAGTGGCCTCGCCTGGGTCGTGCCACTTGCGTGAGCGCAAGTCGTTGCGTTTTCCCTTGGATATTGCCGACCTGCCATCGCACTGTTTTGCATCCAACGTGACTTCTACTTACTCTTGTCTTCCGGGGTCGCGGGGAAGGCAGCGAAAGCGCATGGGCGCGAACGAACCACCGCTGGAAGATGGCGGGGTCATGATGTCGTGCGGGGTGGGCAGCTCATGCATGTTCTGATCATCGAGGACAATCCGGATATCATCGCGAACCTGTACGGATATCTGGAACCGCTCGGCTATATGCTGGACGTGGCGCGCAATGGTGATGCGGGTATCTCCTGCGCTACGGGATCCTTTCACGACGCGATCATCCTCGACCTTTCGCTACCGGGCATGGATGGCGTGGAGGTATGCAGGACGCTGCGTCAGCAGCACCGGCTGGCAACGCCGATACTGATGCTGACGGCACGCGATTCGGTGCACGACAAGTTGACCGGCTTCGAGGTGGGTGCCGACGATTACCTGGTCAAGCCTTATTCCCTTCCCGAACTGGATGCGCGCCTGAAGGCATTGGTTCGCCGAGCGCGTAACGAGCATGTGCAATCGGTCCTGGTCTTCGGCGAACTTCGGCTCGATCTGGGTACCGGCCATGCCACCCGCGCCGGACAGCCACTCGAGCTGACGCCGACGGGCTACAAGATTCTCACGGCGCTGATGCATGCCGCCCCGCAGTTGATAACCCGCGAAGCGATCGAGCGCGAGATATGGGGCGACAACCCTCCCGATAGCGATGCCTTGCGAACGCATATCCATACGCTGCGTCAGTCGCTCGACAAGCCTTTTTCCTACCCTATGCTGCTGACCTTGCCAGGCACCGGTTATCGCTTGATGGTGCCCAATGAAGCCTAGGCTTTCGCTCAAGAAGCGCATCGCGCTCACCTACGTTCTGCTTACCGTCGCGGTGGCCGGCGCCTTTAGCGCGGTGACCTACATTGCCGTAACGGTTATCGAAGAACAGGTAATCGACGCACGACTCGCCAAGATGGCGGACACATTGATCGCTCTCCATCACTTGGGTGCTGTGCCGAATGCGCCACCCGACGTGCGCTTCCTGGTCGATAACGGCATTCCAGCCGAGCTGCGGCAATTACCCGC
Source organism: Billgrantia sp. C5P2 (assembly GCF_051062895.2). NCBI lineage: Bacteria > Pseudomonadati > Pseudomonadota > Gammaproteobacteria > Oceanospirillales > Halomonadaceae > Billgrantia > Billgrantia sp. C5P2. Next base: position 3,761,530 of record NZ_CM128542.1, on the reverse strand, counting down.
CGGCGACCACGAGTTGATGCTCGGCGGCCGACAGGTGCATGTCCTGTTACGTGACCAAGGCGATAGTCGTTATGCCGTGGTGCAGGAAATGGGTGAAATCGAGCATACGGAGCTGGTCATCCTCCTCGCGCTGGCAGTCGGCTTCGTCGTCAGTGTTCTGCTCGCCGCCGTGCTCGGCGTGCTGAGTGCCCGGCGCGTGATTGCACCGGTCGCAGCGCTTGCCGAGGCGGTCGGCCGCAATGCTGGCCCGACTGAGCTGCCTTCGCTCTCGGCGCAGGATGAAATCGGCTCCCTGGCGCGTGCCTTTGCCAAGCGCACCGACAAATTGCAGCAGTTCCTGCAGCGCGAGCGATTGTTCACCGGCGACGTCAGCCACGAGCTGCGCACACCGCTGACCATCGTGCTCGGCGCGGCGGAAGTGCTGGCCACGCAGGTGGCGCAAGATTCCAAGGAATATGCCGCGGCGGAGCGCATCCGGCGCGTGGCTGCCGAAGCCTCGCAGCGGGTCAGTGCGCTGCTCCTGCTCTCGCGAGCTCCCGATTCGCTGGATTCGCCGCGCATCGTCCTCAACGCCATCATCGAGTCGGAGATGGAGCGCTGCCGGCCCCTGTTGAGTGGAAAGCCGGTCGAATGCAGGCTGGAGTGGACGGAACGGGTATGGGCCGACGTACGCCCTGAACTGGCCGGGATCATGATCGGCAATTTGCTGCGTAATGCCTGCCAGCATACCGACCAGGGATTGATCCTCGTGCAGCTAACCGCAGGCCAAGTGGTGATCGAAGACACCGGCACGGGGATTCCCCGAGAGGTTCGCGAGCGGCTGTTCGAACGATTCGTTCATGGTGGTGAAGGGGCGGGGGACGAAGGGACGGGGCTGGGCCTGTCGATCGTCAAGCGCGTGGTCGAGCATATCGGCTGGGAGGTGCGCCTGGAGATTCCTCAAGCCGGGGGAACCCGCTTCGTCCTGACGTTTCCTCCTGTCGTGGCCACCTTGCCCTCTTAACGCGTTCTTGACGTCCGCCGGGTTACCTTGTCGACTCTCCCTGACAAGACCCCATAGAGGACACCATGAAGAGAACTGCAATTGTCGTCGCCATGTCATTGCTTTCAGGATTTGCTTATGCCGGCGATGGCCACTCCTGGAGCTATTCCGGCGACACCGGCCCTGAGAATTGGGCACAGCTGACCCCGGAGTATGGCGCCTGTGCGGGAAGTAACCAGTCACCCATCGACCTGACAGGGTTCATTGATGCCGAACTCGAGCCAATCGACTTTCATTACGAAAATGGTGGTGCGGAAATCCTCAACAACGGCCATACCGTCCAGATTAATGTGCATCCGGGCGACACCATTACCGTTGACGGTATCGAGTTCGAGCTGAAGCAGTTCCACTTTCATGTGCCGAGCGAGAACCTCATCCATGGCGAGTCGTTTCCCATGGAAGGGCACCTCGTACATGCCGACGAGGAGGGCAACCTGGCCGTGGTGGCAGTGATGGTGACGGAGGGAGAAGCCAACGATGCTCTGGCAACAGCGTGGGCACAAATGCCGCAAGAGGGCGAAACGCTGGCGCTGACGTCAGCCATCTCACCGCTGGGCATTCTGCCTGCCGACCACGATTACTATCGCTTCAATGGTTCGCTGACGACGCCCCCCTGCACCGAGGGCGTGCGCTGGTTGGTGCTGAAGCAGCCGATTACCGCGTCCAAGGAGCAGATCGAGCAGTTCCTGGCGGCCATCGACCACCATCACAACAACCGCCCGGTGCAAGAGGTCAACGCGCGTCCTGTATTGCAATGATCGGCGTATGCCAGCCGGAGCCCTGTCACCATAGGGCTCCGGCCGTTCAGCTTCCTCTTATCGCGCTGAGTTCGCGTGCCACACGATCAGAATTGCAGCCCCAGCGCAAAGCCGCCGAGCATATAGCAGAAGGCGGTGATCAGCACGATCCCGATGATGTTGAGAACGACCCCGCCACGCGCCATCTGGGCGATGGTGACCGCGCCGGTGCCGAAGACGATGGCGTTGGGTGGCGTGCCGACAGGTAGCATGAAGGCACAGGTGGCGGCGAAGGCAGCCGGAATGAGTAGCGTCATCGCGTCGGCGCCGATACCGACCGCCACGCCCCCGAGCACGGGAATGAAAGTCGCGGCCGTCGCCGTGTTGCTGGTCACTTCGGTCAGAAAGAGGACGATCGTGGCGATGGCGGCGACCAGCAGCAGGATCGGGAGTACCTCCAGCCCGGTGATCTGCTCGCCGAACCAACTATCCAGCCCGGTTCCTGCGACCGCGCCGGCGAGGCTCAGGCCGCCGCCGAACAGCAGCAGAACGCCCCAGGGAAGCCCGTCCTCGGCATCATGCCAATTCAGCACCATCTCGCTGCGGCCTCTCGCGGGCAGGATGAACAACGCGATGCCGGCAGCGATAGCGATGGCGGTATCATCGAGCGCACCGAGCGGCCCCAGCCTCTCGCCCACCCCCGGGATATTGCCGAGAACACCGGGTACGACCCACAGGAACGCTGCCGAGCCGAAGACGGCCATCACCATTTTCTCGCCCTGGCTGAGCGGACCGAGCTTATGGATTTCGCCTTCGATCATTTCCTTGCCGCCGGGAATCTCGGCGACGTCGAAGCGATAGAGGACCCGGGTCATCAGTACCCAGCCTACCAGGATAAAGGTGAAGGCCAGCGGCACGCCGAGCATCATCCATTCGAGAAAGCCGATGTTACGGCCCAGTTCGTCGGCGGCATAGCCGGCAACGATGGCGTTCGGCGGGCTGCCGAGCAGGGTGCCGAGGCCGCCCATGCTTGCTGACCAGGCGATCGCGAGAAGCAGGCAGACGCCAAAGCGCTTGATATTCTCGTCGAAAATGAAGTCGACGTGACCGGCCCGATGATGGTCGTGGCCGGAGGTGGTTGTTTCCATGGACTCGCCGCTGCGGTCCGCCACCAGGCGAAGCACGGAGAGCCCGATCGGCAGCATCATCAGTGTCGTCGCGGTGTTGGAAACCCACATCGACAGAAACCCGGTCGCGAGCATCATGCCGAGCACGATCCGCTTCGGCTCGACCCCGACCCGGATCAACGTCAAAAGGGCGATGCGGCGGTGGAGGTTCCACTTTTCCATGGCGATGGCGATCAAGAAGCCGCCGAGGAAAAGAAAGACAATGGGGCTGGCATAGGGCGCCGTGGCCTGGTTGACGGTCCGCTCCGTCAGCATCGGAATCAGTACGATCGGCAGCAGGGCGGTGGCCGAGAGGGGGATCGCCTCCGTCATCCACCAGACCGCCATCAGGGTGCCTATCGTCGCGACCCAGCGTGCATCCGATGACAGCCCCTCGGCATAGCCCATGGCGATCCAGACCAGCAGTGCCAAGAGCAACCCGAAGGCGCGTAATCCCCATATCAGCCTGGCCGATCGTCCACCAGCTCCTTGTCCCCCGGGTGTGCCCTCGTTCTCAGCGTGCGGTCGATGCTGCTCGGTCATATCCGGTCTCCCTTCTTCACTAATACTGATTCCCTTTGTGGAGCGTAGCTCAAAGACTATGCCGAAACCGGCATGAGCAAAACCCAGGATCCACCATTGCGTTCCCGACGGCTCGCCCCAAGATGGGGAAGAACGTATCGCACCCAAGGAGACTCCCCATGAGCGGTTCCCTGTATCGCCTTGCTGCCTTTACCGACGACCCCAACGGCGGCAACCCCGCCGGGGTGTGGCTGGGCGAGGCGTTGCCCGAGCCGGCCGAGATGCAGCGCATCGCTGCCGAAGTTGGCTACTCCGAAACCGCCTTCATTGCACCGGCCACGGGTGAGCGGCGCACGGTGCGCTACTACAGCCCTGAGGCGGAGGTGAGCTTCTGCGGCCATGCCACGGTGGCCAGCGGCGTGCTGATGGGGCAACTGAGCGGGGCGGGCAGTTACATGCTCGATACGGCGGTGGGCGAGGTGATGGTCACGGTCAACCAGGTGGAAGGGGAGTGGCAGGCATCGCTGGTATCGGTTACGCCGGAGTTTCGCCCTGCCGCACCAGAGCTGGTCGAGGAGGTGCGTGAGCTGCTCGGCTGGCAGGCAAGGGAACTCGATCTCGAGATTGCGCCCGCACTGGCCTATGCCGGGGCCTGGCATTTGGTACTGGCATGCCAGGAGAAGGCGCGCCTTGATCGGCTCGAATACGACTTCGAACGACTCAAGGCGCTGATGCTGCGTGAGGACCTGACCACGCTGCAACTGGTGTGGCGTGAGAGCGAAGAGTGCTTTCACGCCCGCGACCCGTTCCCGGTGGGGGGCGTGGTGGAAGACCCCGCCACCGGCGCGGCCGCCGCGGCGCTGGGGGGCTATCTGCGCGATGCCGGCCTGCTCCAGGCGCCAGCCAAGTTGACCATCCGGCAGGGCGAGGCGATGGGCCGGCCCAGCCGCCTGCAGGTGGACATTCCGCTATCAGGCGGCATCGTCGTCACCGGGCAGGCTGTGTCGCTGGACGCCTGAGCTGCGCTTACGCGGGCTGGTAACTGCCGGCGTCGGCGGCGAAGCTGATCGACAGGCGATTCCAGGCGTTGATGGTGCAAATTGCCAGGGTGAGGTCGGTCAGCCCCTTCTCCGAGAAGTGTTCGCGAGTGGCCTCATACAAGGCATCGTCGATGCCGTTCCCCGCAATCAGGGTATTGGCCTCGGTCCAGGCCAGGGCGGCACGCTCGCGATCGGTGTAGAAGGGCGTTTCGCGCCAGGCACTCAGGGCGTAGAGGCGCTGTTCGGTTTCGCCGGCCTTGCGCGCGTCCTTGGTATGCATGTCGATGCAGTAGGCACAACCGTTGATCTGCGACACGCGGGTGTAGATCAAACCCAGCAGGCCGTCGCCCAGTTCGCCCTCTTGGGCTGCCTTGTGAACGTGACTCTGCAGTTCGAGCATTGCCTTGAGGCCGGCAGGGCTGGCGGAGAAGTAGTTCATGCGCATGGGTGGAGCTCCGTAAGAAGTTGGAAGCCCCACCCTAGCCGGTGAAACATGGGTGGAATTGTAGATTTTCGACCCGATGAATCAGTGCAGCTTCATGCGCGGGCGAATGAAGCGGTTGAGCCCGTCCGAGAGCAGGATGAGCGCCGTCTTGGCCGTACCGTGAATGGCGCGCTGGTGCATGCGGTAGAGCGAGGCGTAGAAGAACTTGGCCAGCCGCCCTTCGATGAACAGGCTGCGCGCCGAAGCGCCGCGCATCAGGCTGCCGATCGCCTCGAAGTGGGCCAAGGAGATGAGCGAGCCGCGGTCGCGATAGCGGAACGGCTTGAGCGTGCCGTTATCGAGCCGGGCGAGCAGGTTCTTGTAGAGCCGCTGCGCCTGCTGGTGGGCGGCCTGGGCCCGTGGCGGTACCACGGAGCCATCCGGCTGCGGGCAGCTGGCACAGTCACCGAAGACGAAGATGTTGGGGTCGTCGACGCTCTGCAGCGTCGGCTCGACCTTGATGCGCTGGTTACGGTCCAGCGTGAGCCCGAGTTCGCGCAGCATGTCGGGTGCCTTGATGCCTGCGGCCCATACGTTCAGGTCCGTTTCGATGCGCTGCTCGTCGGCGGTCACGATGGCACCCTCCTCGACGCACACCACCCGGGTGCCGGTATGCACCTGCACGCCCAGGCGTTCCAGCTCGGTACGTACCGCACCGCGTATGCGTTCGGGCAAGGCCGGCAGCACATCCGGCGCCGCCTCGATCAGGTGAACTTCAAGGTTGCGGCTATCCATCTCGGTGAAGCCGTAGCTGTGCAGCATGCGCGAGGCATCGTAGAGTTCCGCTGAAAGCTCCACACCAGTGGCGCCGGCGCCGACGATACCCACGGTGAGCCGAGGGTGCTGGCGTCGCTCGGGGTCGCTGTAGCGCAGGAAGGTGTTGAGCATATCGTGTCGGAACGCTTCCGCCTGGGCCGGGCTATCGAGGAAGTGGCAGTGCTCGGCGACGCCGGGCGTGCCGAAGTCGTTGCTCACGCTGCCCAGTGCCAGTACCAGCAGGTCGTAGTCCAGCGTACGAGCCGGCAGCACTTCCTGGCCGTAGTCGTCGAGCACCGGGGCCAGGCGCAACTGACGTGTCTCGCGATCCAGGCCCTCGAGCGTGCCACGTTGGAAGCGGTAACCATTGAGCTGGGCATGGCTCTGGTAGGAGATCTCATCGATGCTGGAATCGAGTGCTCCGGTGGCGACCTCGTGCAGCAGGGGCTTCCAGATGTGGGTCGTATTACGATCTATCAGGGTGATGTCGGCCTTGCCGCGTCGCCCCAGACGCCGCCCGAGGCGTGTGACCAGCTCTAGCCCGCCGGCACCGCCGCCGACGACTACGATACGCGTTCTGTTCATATATGGCTCCGCTAAGATCAAAGATTAGGCAATTGAGAAATGGTCCCCCTACTCTACAACTGGACGATGAGAAGAGTTGGACTTTTTGCTTATCTACATTTGCGCTCAGGCATGCTGTGAATGGTCGTCTCGGGTGCTCTATCCATAGCGGAAGAGGCTTCGAAAATGAGTGGAGTTGCCCAGCCTGACCTGGCTGGTAGCACCGGCATTGGAAATTTGCGGCCTGCGCAGGCGGTAGCCGCCGGCCTGACGCTCGAGCGCCACGCGCCCGGTGCGGCGCTGCGCCCCTACGTGCAGTGCTACTGGCAGGCAAGTTGGTGGGGTGGCGGAGAGCCGGCGGGCATGGAATTGCTGCATCCGGATGGCGCCACCGGGCTGCTGTTCAACTTCGGCGGTGCGCTCGAGCGCAATGGCGAGCGGGTGCGTGGCGACTGCTGGGTCGACGGACCCAAGCGGTGCACGGCACGATTGGCAGTAGGGGAAACGCTCGACTTGCTTGGCGTGCGCTTCCTGCCGGGCATGGCGTTTCCATTCATTGGTGAAACGCTATCGACCCTGGCCGGTGAAGGACTCACGCCGGGGGATGCCCTGCGCCGGCTCGAACTCGAAGCGCTGCATGAGCGGCTGCGGCATACACCCGACCTGGCCGGTCGTCTGGCACTGCTGGAAGATTACCTGCTGGCCCGGCTTCACCACTCGGAACGAGTGCCGTCGGGATTGATGGCATCGCTTGGCTGGCTGCAGCAGCATCATGGCCAGGGCAGCATCGCTGCGCTGGTGGGCGAGCTGCCGTTCGGCCAACGCCGCCTGGAGCGGTTGTTCCAGCGCCACGTGGGGCTTTCGCCCAAGCGTTACGCGCGGCTGCTACGCGTCGCCCACAGCCGCGAGCTGATCAAGCAGGGCGGCGCCGCCGCCTCGCTGACCGACACCGCCTTCGCTGCCGGTTACTTCGACCAGTCGCACTTCATCCACGACTTCAAGGCCGTCACCGGCGTCACCCCGGGCGATTATCTCGACCATGTGCAGCGGCGGTATGGCTAGCGGCGGCTCCTGCGCGGTACTCAACCGTATGTCGGCCGCTGCGGCCATCCCGGCGGCGAATCCTCGAAATCCTCCTGGCGACCGTAGGGCGTCCTGTCGAGCAGGGCGTAGGCGTCGGTGAGGCTCTCGCAGCCGCGGGCGTAGGTCGAGTAGGTGTGGTAGATCTCCTCGCCCAGGCGAAAGAACACGCTCAGCCCGTGGCATTCGCCCTGCATGAAATGCGGCTCGTCGCTGCGCGCCATGAGTTCCGCCTGGCTGCGGTAGTTGTATTCGGCTGGGGCGACGGCTTCGTCCAGGGTGACGTGAAAGTCGTAGTTGAAGTCGCTGCCATGGGACGACACCCAGGGCAAGTGCCAGCCCTGGGCGGCCTTGTAGGCGTCGAGCTTGGCCAACGGCGCCCGAGAGACCAGCACGAAGCCGGTGCTGCGTTCGTCGAGCATCGAGAGATCGCCCAGCGCATTCACGAACCCGGTGCAGCCGCCGCAGCCCTTTTCCCACTCCGGGTCGAACATGAAGTGGTAGACGATCAATTGCTGCCGGCCTTCGAACAGGTCGAGCAGGCTTGTCTTGCCGCTCGGCGCGTCGAAGACATACGGCTTGTCGATCCGCACCATCGGCAGGCGTCGCCGCCGGGCGTTGACGCGGTCCATCTGACGAGTCAGGGCCTTCTCTTCTTCGAGCAATTGCTTGCGAGCGTCGAGCCACGCCTCTCGGGAGACGATTTCCGGGTGTGCCGCCGTATTGTGTGCCATGAGGCTATCTCCTGTTGCCATTGTTTCAGGAGCTAATCGTTCGGCCGGTCACGGAATCGACATAGGTGCGGCTCGTCTATCTCGCCGATTCGTACTCGTCGTGGCGTTTCACCCAGTCCGTCAGGTTGTGATTGGGGCCCGTTTCGTTACGGCCCTTGGGCGTCATGTCGAGCAACATATAGGTGCTGTCGACGAGTTCGTCACCGCGCCCGTAGGTCGAGTAGGTGTGGAACACATCACCCTTGTCGTTCCGGTAGAACACGCTGAGACCGGACAAATCCTCGATCGAGACGTTGGCCGTGGCGTAGTTGTAGGTGACCGCGCCCTGGGCGATATCCTCGGGGGTGAACGAGACCTGGTAGTCGTAGTTGAAGTCGCTGCCGTGCGAGGAGACCCACTTCACCTGCCAGCCCATGCGCTGCCGGTAGGCCTCGATCTCGTCGAGCGGGGCGCGGGAGACCCGAACCAGGCTGACGTCATGATGCTCGAGGTGCACCCGTGTGCCTTCGATGTGGTCGGCCGCGAAGGAGCAACCGATGCAGCCCGCTCCCCAGCCGGGGCCGAACATGAAATGGTGGACGATCAACTGGCTGCGCCCATCGAACAACTCGGCGAGCGTCTTGCGGCCTTCTGGCGTCTCGAAGACATATTCTTTCTCGACCTTCACCCAGGGCAAGGCGCGGCGCTTGGCGTTCAGGTCGTCGCGCAGGCGGGTGAGCTCCTTTTCCCTTCTCAATAGCTCCTTGCGGGCGGCGACCCATTCTTCACGGGATACGACGGGGTGGGATATTTCATCGTGCGCTGACATGAGGAGTTCTCCTTTTGCTGACGTTGCACGAGTTCATCGTCCTGGCGGGGTCAGATTCGACAGGTGGGCGTTCGGCGACATGAATATTGACGCCTCGATCATCGAGGTATAAGTTCCATCCATGACCCAGGCAAAGAGCGAACCGGCCATCGGCCGCCGAATCCCGGATTACAGCGATCCTTCGTACTGGCGCGGCACCATCAAGATGTCGCTGTCGAAGTTCTTCGTGCTCAGCGTGCTGCACCGCAAGCCGATGCACGGCTACGAGGTGGTGCAGGCGGTGGAGAAGAGCACCAAGGGCTGTTGCAGCCCCTCGGAGGGTACGGTCTACCCGATGCTCAACGAGTTCGAGGCGGGCGGGTATCTCAGCGCGACCGCCGAGGTGGTACAGGGGCGAACGCGCAAGGTCTATGCGTTGACCGACAAAGGACGGGATGCCTTCCAGGTGGCGGTGGATGCCTGGCTGGAAGCCACGGACTGCATCCTTGAGAGCCGCCGCATGGCGGGCGGGGCGAATAGCGACCGGGAGGGAGGCGAGACGTGAAGGCGAGTCTTTTTTCAGGTGTTGATACCTCGATGATCGAGGTAGGTGGTGCATGAGCCGCTCCCGAGTGGTGATCGCCCTAGGTGTTTCCCAGACCCTGGCCTGGGGCTCGACCTACTACCTGCCGGCAATCCTTGCCGTGCCCATGGCACGGGATCTCGGCCTTTCCACCGGCACGGTATTCGCGGCGTTCTCCTCGGCGCTGGTGGTTTCGGCGGTGCTGGGGCCTGCGGTAGGGCGGCGCATCGACGGCTTCGGCGGGCGCGACGTGCTGACGGTTTCCAGCCTGGTGTTTGCCCTGGGCCTGGTGCTGTTGGGGCTGGCCGCCGGGCCCATGATCCTGTGGGCGGGGTGGCTGGTGATCGGCGTCGGCATGGGCATGGGGCTTTATGAATCGGCCTTCTCCACCCTGGCGGGGCTCTATGGCCGCGAGGCGCGCGGTCCCATTACCGGCATTACCCTGCTGGCGGGCTTCGCCAGCACCGTATGCTGGCCGATCACCGGCTGGCTCAATGCTGAATTCGGCTGGCAGAACGCCTGCTTTACCTGGGCGGCGGTGCACCTGATGCTGGGCCTGCCGCTCAACCGCCTGCTGATTCCTTTCGGCATCCAGCCGCCCGCTCCCCGTGCCGAGGCGTCAGCGGCCGAAGGGGAGACGACCTGGCTGCCCATGGCGCTGCTGGCCTTCGTCTTCGCCGTGACCTGGTTCGTCAGTACCGGCATGGCGGCGCACCTGCCATGGTTGCTGCAGATCGCAGGCCTGTCGCCTGCTGGTGCCATTGCCGCCGCGGCGATGGTGGGGCCGGCGCAGGTGGCGGCGCGCCTGCTCGAGTTCTCGCTGCTGCAGCGTTTTCATCCGCTGCTCTCGGCAAAGCTGGCGGTGGTGGCGCATCCGCTCGGGGCGCTCGGCGTGATGACGCTTGGGGCACCGTTGGCGTTCGTGTTCGTGCTGCTGCACGGCGCCGGCAACGGCATTCTCACCATTGCCAAGGGTACGCTGCCGCTGGCCATCTTCGGCCCCCAAGGTTATGGCCTGCGCCAGGGCGTGCTGATGGTGCCGGCACGTTTCGGCCAGGCGCTGGCGCCGCTGGCCTTCGCCCTGCTGATCGAGCGCTTCGGCACCCAGGCGCTGCTGTTCTCCTCTGCCCTGGGGCTTGCCGCCCTGGTGGCGCTGCTCGTTTTGCAAACCCACGCCATGAAGGAGGCGACATGAGGCTTCGCACGTTGTCCGACCCCGACTATTTGCCGGCCCTCGACGAGCGTTTCGCCCGACAAAGGCCCGGCCAGGGCCTGCCCGACCCGCTGGGGCATCCGCCTCGCATTCTGCTGCTCTACGGTTCGCTGCGCGAGCGCTCCTTCTCGCGCCTGGCAGTGGAGGAGGCGGCACGATTGCTGCGTCACTTCGGTGCCGAGACGCGAATCTTCGATCCTTCCGACCTGCCGCTGCCGGACCAGGTGGCCGGCGACGACCATCCCGCCGTGCGCGAACTTCGCGAGCTGGCCATCTGGTCGGAGGGGCAGGTGTGGTGCAGCCCCGAGCGCCATGGTCAGATCACCGGCGTGATGAAGACACAGATCGACCACTTGCCGCTGAGCATGGGGGCGGTACGCCCCACCCAGGGGCGTACCCTGGCGGTAATGCAGGTCAGCGGTGGCTCGCAGTCGTTCAACGCGGTGAACACCCTGCGCCTGCTGGGGCGCTGGATGCGCATGTTCACCATCCCCAACCAATCCAGCGTGCCCAAGGCCTACCAGGAGTTCGACGAAGCCGGCCGTATGCGGCCCTCGCCGCTCTACGACCGCATCGTCGACGTGATGGAAGAGCTGGTGCGCTTCACCCTGCTGCTGCGTCCCCATAGTGAGACGCTGGTGGACCGCTACTCGGAGCGCCGCGAAGCGGCCGGCGCCAAGGCCGACCCGGTAACGGACAAGGCAGCGGTGAGCCAGGCCTCATAGCGGTGACATGCATAATGGGGCGCCAGGCGCCCCAGTGTTCGGTCGTCTGAGAGCAGTCGTCACGCCGGCTGCGTCAGGCGAGGCGTGGCAAACTCATGATGCAATTGCTCGACCAGCCGATCGATGCGCTCCAGGGCGCTTTGGGTCGAGGCCGCCAACGCCTCGCCGCCTTCCTCCTGGTGCTCGATGGCGATGCTGTGAAAGCCAGCGATGCCGATGAACTGCAGCGCGGTGCGCACGCTTGGTTCCAGGTGGTTGAGCGCGGCCAGGGGGCGCCCTGGGTCGAAGTCGAAACCGCCGCGGGAGGAGAGCAGCACCGCGTGGCGCGACCGGTCGGCCAGCAACGGTTCATAGCCCTCCAGAGGCAGGTGCGGGTGGGCGCCGTACTGTGGATCGAAGTCGACGGTGCGATTTATGCGGATGATATTGTCGATCCAGGCCTTGAATGCGGCCGGTGGCCCGAAGTTGTACATGGGCACGCCGAGCACCAGGATGTCGGCTCGTTTGACCTCGTCGACCAGCGCATCGCTCTCGGTGAGCAGTTCTCTCATCGGTTCGGTTTGCTGCTCGATGGGAGTGAAGGCGGCTTCGATCCATTCGACGCTGGTCAGCTGTGGCGAGGACGAGCCGATATCGCGATAGACGATCTCGGCATCCGGCTCCAGAGTGCGCCAGCGGGAAACGAAGTGGTGGGTCAGTCGGCGGGTATGCGAGCCGTGGTTGTGGGTGCCGGCGCGGCCGGGGCGCGGGCTGGCATCGAGGTGAAGTAGACGTGTCATGGGATTTCTCCTTTGTTGGGTGTAGGATCTTTTGAGTGAATCTGTTTCAGCTGTGTTTGGTAGCTTGTGCCAAGCATTGATGGACGACAAACGACAATTCTTTTTCGCTATTGGAAAATAAAACTCAGCCATGACGCCGCGTCGATTGCCTTCTCTCTCTGCCCTGCGCGCCTTCGAGGCGGCGGCGCGTCACCTCAGCGCCAAGCGCGCCGCCGAGGAGCTTTCGGTCACGCCGACGGCGATCAGCCATCAGATACGCCAGCTCGAGGAGAGCCTGGGGGTGGCCCTGTTCGTGCGGCGGCCGCGGCAGCTGGTGCTGACGGCCCAGGGCCAGTCGCTGCTCACCGTGCTGAGCGGCTCCTTCGATGCCATCGCCGAGACGGTGGCCAAGCTGCGCCGTCCGCCGGCGCGACAGGCGGTAACGCTTTCCACCACACCGGCCGTTGCCGCACGCTGGCTGCTACCCTGGGTCTGCCTGCTGCGCGATGCCCACCCGCAGATCGACCTGAGCATTCAGGTTTCCCACCAAGCGGTTGCTCTGGACGGGGTCGTTGCCGACATGGCGATTCGCTATGGCGAGGGCCCCTGGCCCGGGCTGGCCGCGGAGAAGCTGTTCGACAATGTCTTCGTGCCCGTCTGCAGCCCCATGCTGAAACTGCGTGAACCGGCCGAACTGGTGCATCACACGCTGCTCCACTTCTCTTCGCCCGCGCCGTTGGACTGGGCGGCTTGGCAGCGCCAGGTCCAGGTCCCGGGGCTCGACGTCAGCGCCGGGCTGATGTTCTCCGACGAGACTCATGGCATCACCGCCGCACTGGACGGCCAGGGCATAGCCCTGATGAGCCGGTACCTGATCGAGGAGGAGCTGCGCCAAGGGCGCCTGGTACAGCCATTCGGTCCCGAGGTTAAGGCCGCTCCCTTCCAGCTCGTCTACCCGCCTGAGAGGCTCGAGGAGCCGGCCATCGCCGCCGTGCGCGAGTGGATCATGGGGTTGTTGGACTCACCGTCCAGAGAGAACGCCTGCCGCGCTATCGTCGAGCGCCAGTCATGACGACAGCCGCGCCAGCTTGTCGGGGTTGCGCACGATGAAGATGTCGCTCGCCTGCCCTGAGCGGTCGTAGCCGAAGGTCACCGTCGCGACGACATCTCCCTCTCTGCGCATCACGAAGCCGCAGCCCCCGTTGATATCGGCTTCACGCCATTCATAGTTGGCCCAGTACTGGCTCAACCGGCTGGCCAGGAAGTCGAGTACAGTCGACTTGCCGTGCAGCGGCTCGAGCAGGGTGGGCACCTTGCCGCCGCCGTCGGCACTCAGGCGAACCTCGGCCGAGAGCAGGTTCGCGAGCCGTGCCGTGGCGCCTTCGGTGATGGCGAGCCTGAACGCTTCCAGCAGAGCCTGCTGGCGTTCCCGCGGTGGGGTGTGCCGTTCCTCGGCGGTTTGGAGGTTGCTTCGTGCCCGGGACACCAGCTTGCGGCAGGCCGGCTCCTTGAGCTCGAGCATGGCGGCGATCTCTGCGTAGGACGTGTCGAAGATCTCGTGCAGCAGATAGGCCGCTCGCTCCTTGGGCGACAGGCGTTCCAGCAGCAGCAGGAAGGCGGTGGAGAGCGAGTCTGCCAGCTGCATGCTGCGTTCCGCATCGGAGACGACGGTGGTCGGGATGGGCTCGGGCAGCCAGGCGCCGACGTACTCGACCCGAGCCCGGTGGGCGTTGCCCAGCAGATCGAGGCAGCGTCGCGTGCAGGCTGTGGTCAGCCAGGCGTGAGGCGTATCGATAGCCTCATGATCCGCTGCCTGCCACTTGAGAAAGGTGTCCTGTACCGCATCCTCGGCGTCGGCGCGCGAACCGAGGATGCGATAGGCCAGCCCCAACAGCATGGGGCGAGCCTCTTCGAAGCGAAGCAAGTCGGCAGAAGACATCAGGCTGTCTCGGTTACCGGAGCCGCCATGCTCTTGGCCCAGGCCACCGTGGCGGCATGGATCACGGGCGGGTGGGCAAGCAAGGGCGACACCGCGGCGATATAGGCGTCGTAGGCCGGCCCCTGCATGAATGCCTGCGGATCCGCGCCGTCGGCATAGCGCTGGAAGACGCGGATCGTATCGGGGTCGCTGTCATCGTAGCAGTAGAAGTAGGCGTCGTGGACCTGACGCGACTCGATACTGGGAGCCAGGTAAGTTTCCCAGGCATGCCGTACTTCGTCGCGCTTGCCGGGCAGTGCCTTGTGGGTGATGAAAAGTGTGCTCTGGCTCATGTGTGGCTCCTGGATCGTTGGGGGGAAAATCGATGAAGGCCTGCGGCCGTCACTGTGATGACGATTCAGGAGTGGGACTTGTGACAGGGCAGACTAATCCATCGTTTCCTGCGGCTGCGGATGGAGAGGCCTGAGGCGGCCACGCTCACGATATAGCCCGATATCGCGCAGTATTCGCGCGTCGCACTCTCTCAATTCGGCATGGTCCCGATAGCTGGCAATGCCTCGGCGGCCTCGCTTCAGCCATGACGCGAGTCTGTACAGAATCATGCTTCCTCCTTCTGAAAGCGCTGTCTTTCTGCCACTTTCTCGCTCCCGGTGAGAGGCCACACTCCGTTTATTGCTGCCAAAGGCGTTTGCTGGTGAAGGAGAGATGGACAGCCGAATATATGCACCGGGAAGGGAGCCGCTCGGTAGTAAAGTCTGCGCTTTCGACCGGTTCACTGAGCGGCTAGGGGGAGTTGGTGCTCCGACTTAAGGGCAAAGCCTTAGGCGGCGGCCTGCTCTTCCTTCTCGTAGTTGATCATCCAGGCAACGCCGAAACGGTCCACCAACATGCCGAAGCGATGCGCCCAGAAGGTCTCCTCGAGCGGCATCTGCACGGTGCCGTTGTCGGCCAGCGCATTGAAGAGGCGTTCGGCCTCTTCTATCGAGTCGACGCCGATCGCAATGCTCGCACCCTTGATGCCTTCGTAGGGTGCAGGGCTGCAGGGGGAGTTGTCCGATGCCATCAGCAACTGGTCACCGATACGCAGCCGGGCGTGCATGACCAGGTTGCGGGCTTCCGGAGGAATTTCCATCCCTTCGCTGGCGGGCATTTCGCCGTAAGTTGCCATGGCCTCGAGCTTGGCGTCGAAGCAGCGCTGGTAGAACTCGAAGGCTTCGCGGCAGTTATCGTTGAACATCAGGTAGGTGGAAAGCTGCATGGGTGGGTCTCCAGGGGTTGTTGTAGGTGCTACTTCCCTTCATCGATTCACCGTAGTCGATTTCGACTCGATCGCTCATTTTCTTTCTGCCAACCGCTGGAGGCGCGCGGCCTGCTGGGCAAGAGCGTCGCAAAGCTCGGATGGGGCGAGGATTTCGAAGTCGTAGGGCTGATGGGCGAGCTGGCGAGCGAACCAGCTCAGGCTGTCGGTACGGGCATGCAGCATCACCCCGCTTTCGTCGGGGGTGAACACGCCGATATTGCGCCCCAGCTCTTCAACGGCATGGGTAAGGTCGGTGTGCAAGCGCACGCTGACGGCGGTGGCGCGGGGCAGGCTGGCGATGCTGCGGGCCAGATGCTCGGCCGGATCGAAGTCGTCCGGTCTGTCGAAGCTGGCCTCGAGCGGTGTGGCCTCGGCGATACGGTCCAAGCGGAAGCTGCGCAGGTCGCGACGCAGATGGCACCAGCCGCTGACGTACCAGCGCCCGCCGCGGAAGACCAGGCCGTAGGGGTTGAGCACGCGCCGGGTGGCTTGGTTGCGGTCGTCCCGGTAGTCGAGCCGGACCCGCTGGCGTGCCTGGGTGGCGGTGGCGAACAATAGCAGCAGGCGCTCGTCGCCCGGCGCCCTGGCCGAGGGCAATTCCAGCCGCGCGCTCTCGCTTAGCGCCTGCGCCTGTTGCTTCAACCTGGCGGGCATGACCCGCTCCAGCTTGGCGCGCGCGGTGTCCAGCGCCGGAGCCGTTTCAGCGATGCCCAGCCCCTGGGCGGCGAGCAGCCCCAGTGAGACGGCCAGCGCCTCTTCGCTGTTGAACATCAACGGAGGCAGCTTGAAGCCCGGCATCAGGCGGTAGCCACCATGCCGCCCCCGCTCGGTGGTGACGGGGATGCCGAGATCTTCCAAGGCCTGGATGTAGCGCCGCAGCGTACGGCGGTCGACGTCCAATCGCTCGGCCAGCTCCCGGCCGCTCATGTGCCGGTGGGCCTGCAGCAGCTCGAGGAGTGTCAGCACGCGAATGGTGGGACTGGCCACGCTGAATTTCCTCGTCGTAAATAGGGCGTAATCTGTCCTATTTAGCCATTACCTTGCTGACATGGCCAGGCGCAGAGGGCGCTGGCTTTGTTCACTCAGCAAGGAGCAAGACAATGGAACCCGTTCTCTTCTATGGCGTACCGCAAGGCTGCTCGTTCGGCTCTATCGTAGCGCTCGAGTGGCTGGGCCAGCCCTATCGCCTGTGCCGCATCGAGATGCTGGAGCAACCCTGGGATGCGCTTTATGCCAAGGTCAATCCTCTGTTCAAGACTCCGGCGCTGCTGCTCGAAGACGGCGAAGCTCTCAGCGAGAGCCAGGCGATTCTGCAGCATCTGGCGGCTCGCGACCTCGAAGCGCCGCTGGGCTTCGTGCAGGGCAGCCGGGAGTTCGATCGCCTCAACCAGATGCTGGCCTATCTCAATACTGATTTCTTCGCCGCCTTCGGTCCACTTTGGACGCTGTACGACACCCAGGGGATGAGCGGCGTGGAGCAGACGCTGCTGCGCCGGTTGGGACGTGAGGAGGTCGCCGAGGGCTGCGCCTACCTCAACGGCTTGCTGGCCGAGCGCGAGTGGCTGCTGGGCGATGCGCGCAGCATGGCGGATGCCTACTTTGTCGGTATCGCCCGCTGGGCCGAATACCATCGGCTATTCGACCTGAAACAGGAATACCCGAACCTGGCCCGGCACCTGGCAAGACTCAGGAGTGACCCGGCCGTGCAGTTCGCCGAGGCCATTGAGCGCGGCGAGCAGCCGAAGGGGCAGGGGCACTTCAAGGGGCATGTCACCCTGAAAGAGCTCGAACCGCGCCTGGCCGCCGAAGCACTCTCTGTCTGAGTATTGCCACTGGCTGGCTAGAGCCAAGGCAGTCGAGTGCCGCCGGGCACGCTATGATCAGGCGATGCCCTGGCGGCGACTCGACACCAAGGAGAACCGGCATGTACCTATCGGCACTGGATATCGAAGCCCTCGAGGGCGTGAGGAAGGTGCACCTCCTCAACGCCGAGGCCGTGCGCATCGACAAGTCGCTGGGGGATGCCGTGGGCATGACCCAGCTCGGGATCCACCACATCAGCGTACCACCCGGTCATTTCTCGACCGAGTACCACTTCCATCTTTATGAAGAGGAGGCCATCTACGTGTTGTCGGGACATGGCGTGGCCACCCTGGGCGAGCGGAAACAGCCGATCGGCCCCGGCGACTTCATCGGCTGCCCCATCAACGGCGTAGCCCACGAGATGTATAACGACGGCGACGAGCCACTGGTATGCCTGGTGGTCGGGCAGCGGCTGGCCCAGGACGTTTGCGACTACCCGCGACAGGGCAAGCGGCTGTATCGCAACAGTGGCGAATGGAACCTGGTCGATCACGATGCCATCGAGCATGTACCCCGGTAGCCGCGTGGCTCTAATATTCAAAGCTTCCCGGTAAGTAAGGGCTTACCGGGGCGCTATTCGATTCGTGGCAGAATTGACCTTTGCGTTCGTCGTGCTATGTTCGTCAGGTCTGGCAACCGCAATGAGACTGCTCTGACATGACCTTGCCGATACGCACTTCGCTTTCCGCACCGATGACCGTTCTGGCCATGGCGGTGGTGCGTGCGGCATCGCCACCTCCCGTTCCACCTGTCGCTCCGCCGCTCGGCGTTTCGCCGCCAGCGGGGCTCGACATGGCCGGCGTTTCACCGCCGCCCATGTGCACTCTGGGCTGACCTCGAGCCCACCAAGCTCCTCAGCTTTCCATCGTTCGGCATTGGTTCCAGTGCCGGCTGAGGCCTGTGTGTCTTTAGACAGGTGAAAGTCATCATGACAACTCCTTCCGTTGCCTGGGCCGCTCATGCGTCCACGGCGCTCTTCGTGCTGCTGTGGGGCAGTGGCGCCATTTTCACCAAATGGGGGCTGGACCATGCCCCAGCCTTTGCATTTCTGCTGCTGCGCTTTGGCCTGGCGCTGGCCGTACTGATGGCCATCGGGCTTTACCGACGACGCTGGCTGCCCGTGCCTGGCACACGCCTGCGCGTCGCCGGCACCGGCCTGCTGCTGATAGGTGCCTACTCGATCTGCTATTTTCTGGCCATGGAGCAAGGCATCACGCCCGGGGTGTTGGCTACCCTGCTGGGAATACAGCCGATCCTCACCCTGATGCTGCTGGAGCGACGCTTTGCGCCGATGAGAATGGCGGGGCTCTGCGTGGCGCTGATGGGGTTGGTACTGGTGGTATATCAGAGCGTCGTCCTGGTGCGCTTTTCCCTGGCAGGGGTGGGCTTCGCACTGGGTGCGCTTGGCTGCATGACGGTAGGTGCCATCATGCAGAAGCGTCTCCGACAATCTCCCGCCGAGGTCCTGCCGCTGCAGTACGTGGCCAGCCTGCTGCTGTGCCTGCCTTTCGCCGCGTTCCAGCCGGTGACTTTCGAGCCGAGCTGGGAATTCCTGGTGCCGTTGCTCTGGCTGGCTTTGGTCATTTCAGTGGTGGCGCAGTTGCTGCTTTATCGATTGATTCAGGCCGGTAATCTGGTCAACGTCACCAGCCTGTTCTATCTGGTGCCGGCGGCCACTGCCGTGATGGACTACCTGTTCCTCGGCAATGCCTTGCCCATGCTCAGCCTGGTGGGGATGGCGCTTATCCTGCTGGGCCTGGCTCTGGTATTCCGTCAGCCGGTAACGGCATCTCGGCAATAGGGAGAAAAAGTGGCGCCTGTTGGCCGCGAGCATTCACGGAGCATCGTGGCGCTCGCGGCTGTCGGCAGGCGCCTGTTCGCGTTTGTGCATGCCATAGTCGCGCATTACCCCGGCCACGCGGAGGCGGTAGTCGTCGAACACTATTTCACGACCTTGGGTCTGGGCGCTGCGGTGGCGCTCTAGCTGGCGCCACTGGGCGACGGCCTGCTCGTCGCGCCAGAAGGAGAGCGAGAGCACCTTGCCCGGCTGGGTCAGGCTCTCGAAGCGTTCGATGGAAATGAATCCGTCGATCTCATCGAGCAACGGACGCAGGCTGGCGGCGATATCGAGGTATTGGTCGCGGCGGCCGGATTTGGGGATGACTTCGAAGATAACGGCGATCATATGAACTCCTGATTCAGACAGTTTGAGGCATCTGGAAGCTACAACGGCTTCATTCTTGGAGGCGAAACGTTCCGGGTTGATCGGCACCAGCTTGCCGCGTTCCCAGCGCAAGCCGATGTCCCTGAGCATGCGAGGATCGCAGTCGCGCAGCAGGGCATCGCGCTGTCGATTGGCGTAGTAGTTGCGTACGGCAAGGAGCAGGCGACGGGCAGTACGTAGTGGGTAAGGGCCGTGCTGTGTGACGGCCGTCGGTGGATTGTCTGGCGTAGTCATGGGTGGTTCCGGGCCGTTGTTTGGTCGCTCAATTGTGTTCCGTTGGCCTATGCTTGTCAGACATAAACCGTTAGGTGTGGAGCTAACTATGGATGAGCCGGACCTGCCACGCCTCGCCCGTACCATTGGCGAGCCGACCCGGATGGGCATGTTGGCGCTGCTGATGGAGGGACGAGCATTGACCGCCAAGGAGCTTGCCTACGGCTGTGGTGTGCAGCCGGGCACAGCGACGGAGCATCTCAAGCGGCTCCAGCGCGACGGACTGATCGAATCGACAGCACAAGGGCGGCACAAGTACTACCGGCTGGCGACCGCCGAGGTGGCGCATGCCGTCGAGGCGCTGATGGTGGTGGCCAAACCGATAAAGGTGGTATCGCCGTGCAGGCGGCCGGCCGGTGCCCTAGGAGCTGCGCGATTCTGCTACGACCACCTGGCGGGTGAACTGGGCACGCGGATGACGGCGGTACTGCTCGATAGGGAGTTCTTGGTGGCAGATGGCGAAGCCATGGACGTGACGGAGCGGGGCGAGGACTGGTTCTCGAACTTCGGCATCGATATCGCTTCCCTGCGCAAGCGCCGCCGGCGTTTCGCCTATACTTGCCTCGACTGGAGCGAGCGGCGCGACCATCTCGGCGGGGCGCTGGGCGCCGCCCTGGCCGAGCGCCTGCTGGAACTCGGCTGGATCAGCCGGCAGAAGCACTCGCGGGTGGTGAGTATCAGCGAGCAGGGTCATCTAGCACTGGTGCGTGAGTTCGGACTCGTACTTGTACCCCTCAATACCGCAGTTGAGGAGGTGATTGGCGCTGCCCGGTAAGTAAGTGCTTACCGGGGCGCCATTCCCTGGCAATCAGGTTCGGCAGATGGAGACCCCGCCATCGGCCAGCATCGCCGTGCCGGTGACGAAGCTGGCATCGTCGCAAGCCAGATAGAGCGCCGCTCGGGCGATCTCTTCTGGCGTAGCCATGCGCTTGAGCGCGTGCAGGTTCTCGACGAACGCCAGGACTTCCGGCCCGGCGTCGGGGGCGTTGGTGATGCTGGCTGGCGTGTCGGTGCCTCCCGGCAGCAGCGCGTTGACCCGAATGCCGTTGGGCCCCAGCTCCGCAGCCAGGCACTTCATCAGGCCCAGGATGCCGGCCTTGCTGGCGCCGTAGGCCGCCATGCCGGGCATGCCGACGGTATGGCCGACGAAGCTCGAAGTGAACAGCAGGCTTCCGCCGCCTCGCTGCAGCAGCGCCGGGATCTGGTACTTGGCACCCAGAAAGGCGCCGTTCAGGTTGGTATGCATTACGTCGTGCCAATCACTCGGCTTCATGTCCTGAAGCGGCCCCATCGGCCCGACTATGCCAGCGTTGTTGAAGGCAATATCGAGCCCTCCGAAGCGCTCCAGGGCGGTAGCGACAAGGCGCTGGGCCAAGTGCGCGTCGCATACGTCCCCGGCCACGGCAACGGCGCTGCCGCCGTCGCGAGCGATGGTTTCGACCAGAGCGTCGAGCTTGTCCTGGCGGCGTGCGCTCACGATCACGCTGGCGCCTTCGCTGGCGAACAACCGGGCGGCGGCATGACCGATTCCTGAGCTGGCCCCGGTGACGATGGCGATCTTTCCGGCAAGTCGGTTCATAGCGGTATTCTCCATGGATGGTAGGTATGGGTTACTGGCGATCCCATGCTTACCTTGCCGGCCTCGGGGCAAGCCCTCACTCCGCTTCTTGCCGTCAAAAATATGGCGGTTCGATGATGCTATGCTGCGAATGTTGCGAAATGCTGTGAAGAGACGGGCTTACTTTGAAAGCAAGGGACGGAGTGTGTCAGGCGGGCTCGGGACTCATCCTGAATTCACGGAGAACGCCCAACCCACAGCGGAGGCCCGCCATGAACGAGACATCCACCCATTCACTTGCCACCTTCGATTCCGATGAAGCGAAGTGGGCAGCGGTACTGGCCCGCGACGCCGCGGCGGAAGACGCCTTCGTCTATGCGGTGCGTACCACCGGGGTCTATTGCCGCCCGACGTGCCCATCGCGTCGGCCGCGCCGCGAGAACGCCGAGTTCCATGCCGATGCGGCCACGGCCGAGCGGGCCGGCTACCGGCCGTGCCAGCGCTGCCGCCCCAAGGAGCTACCGTTGGCCCAGCGACATGCCCAAAGCGTCGCCAGGGCCTGCCGTCTCATCGAAACATCCGACGAGCTCCCTTCACTCGACGAATTGGCACAAGTCGCCGGGCTGAGCCGCTTCCATTTTCATCGTGTCTTCAAGTCGGTCATGGGGCTGACGCCAAAAGCGTATGCGGTCGCCTGCCGGGCGGAACGTGCTCGCCAGGCGCTGGCGCAGCGGGAAACGGTCACCGAGGCGATCTATGAGGCGGGCTTCAACTCCAGCGGACGCTTCTATGCCGGTACCGACCGCATGCTCGGCATGACGCCCAAGCGTTACCGTTCGGGAGGGAAAGACATGGAGATCCGCTTCGCTCTGGGGGAGTGTTCATTGGGCACCATACTGGTGGCGAGCAGCGAGAAGGGCATTTGTGCCATTTCCCTGGGCAGCGATCCGGAGCAGCTGCTGCAGGAGTTCCAGGATCGTTTCGCCAATGCCACTCTTATTCCCGGAGGGAAGGATTTCGATGCCTGGGTGGCCCAAGTGGTGGGCTTCGTCGAAGCGCCTGGCGTCGGGCTGTCGCTGCCGCTGGACATTCGCGGCACTGCCTTCCAGCAGCGGGTCTGGCAGGCGCTGACCGAGATTTCCGTGGGCACCACGATCAGCTATGCGGAGTTGGCGCAGCGGATCGGTTCTCCCAAGTCGGTGCGCGCCGTAGCCAGGGCCTGCGCCTCCAACCCTGTTGCGCTTGCCATCCCCTGCCACCGGGTTGTGCGTAGCGACGGGGCGCTCTCGGGTTACCGTTGGGGCGTGGAGCGAAAGCGCGCCTTGCTCGAGCGTGAGGCGAAGCGGGCTGATGCCCCAATGCTGGAGAGGGAACAAGAATGAAAGAACTGAGGCCATCATGGACGGGACCCTTATCGATCGTATCTTCAAGCGCTTTATTCTGTAGCGGTATCGAGCGGGTTCATCGTTTCTTCCAGGGCTTCGGTGATTCCCGCTTGCGAGGTGCGCTCGAGAAAGGTCGACAGCACTACATAGCTGCGCGTGGCCTTGACGCTCGGCAGGGCATAGAGCCGGGCGAGCAGTCCTTCCAAGGCGCGGCTGCTGGCGCAGCGCACCTTGAGCAGCATGCAGGTGTCGCCGGCCACGGAGTGGATCTCCTCGACTTCGGGCAGCGCCGAGAGTGCCAGCAGTTCCTGGGTCTTGCCCCAACCGGTGGAATCGACATGCACGAAGGCGAGGAAGGGCTTGCCGGTGGCAGGGCCGTCCAGCATCGCCACCGTGCCACGTATACGCCCCGAGGCACGCAGCCGTTTCACCCGTTCATGCACGGCCGGTGCCGAGAGCCCGGCGCGATTACCCAGCTCGGCATAGCTGAGCCCGGCATCCACGGCCAGCTCGCCTAATATTTTTCGGTCGAAGGCATCCAGGGGGCGTGCCTCCTGGCCCTTGTCCCGAACGGTTTCTGTTTTTTCTGAGTTCGGCATTATCGCAATTGCTCCGAATGACATTCCTTTCTTCAATGTTAGTGTCGAACTGCATTTGGAGCGAGCCGTGATTACTCGTCATCTTCTCCTGTTGACTGCTGCCATTGCCGTGATCGGTGCCAATTCGCTGGCGCTGAGCCCCATTGCTGCTGCGGTGGCGGCATCGCTCCCGGGGCGAAGCGCTGCCGATGTGATGACGGCCGCGGCCTTCTATGGCTTGGCCACGGCAGGTAGTGCGCTACTTTTGGCTCCGATGGCCGATCGCATCGGTTCCGAGCGCGCACTGGTGCGGGCGCTATTGGTGCTGTGCGTGTCGCTGGGCCTCGCGGCGCTCTCTCCCGCGCTGTGGTTGCTGGTTGCCGCCCAAGCGCTTGCCGGCCTGGCGGCGGGCATGGCGCTGCCGGCGATCTATACCCTTACTGCCCAAGTGGCCGCGAAGGGACGCGAGAGTGAAACCCTGAGCTTCGTACTGATCGGGTGGACGTTGAGCCTGGTGGTTGGGGTCGGTTTTGCAGCGCTCTTGGCCGACTTGCTGCATTGGCGCGCTGTTTTTGTGGTGCTGGCAATGGTTGCAGCAGGATTGGCGCTAGGTGTTTCCCGCTGCAGCGATTGGGGTACAAGGACGGGCGGGGAAAAGCCGAGTTCCGCGCTGATAGCATTGCGTATCCCCGGTATCCATGCAGTGCTGTTGAACGTTGGTGCCTTCATGACCGCGTTCTATGGTCTGTACACTTATCTGGGCCCGCATCTGGGCGAGGTTTTGCAGCTTCCCGCTTCCTTTGCGGGACTGACGATCGCCGTCTATGGCCTGGGCTTCGGCGTTGCCGCACCGCTGGGCCGGCTGGTCGACCGGCATGGTGCGAGCGCCGCCGCCTGTGTGACCTTTGCCGGCTTGATGCTCGTGTATTTGGGAATGATGGCGACCGCGGCGCTGCCTCTGGTACTGCTGGCGCTCTGCCTGGGCTGGGGCGTGGGCAACCACATTGGCCTGAACCTGCTCATGCGCCAGTTGGCCGAGCTGGACCCGACGCAGCGCGGTGCCATCATGGGGCTCTATAGCGCCATTACCTACCTGTGCGTTTTCGCCGGCGCACTGCTCTACCGGCCGATCTTTACGCACTATGGATTTGCCGCCTGCGCCTGGGCGTCGGCGATGCTCGTACTGCCGGCCTTGGGCTGGGCGCTGGGGCAGCGGCGCAGGAAACAGGCAGCGCTGGAGTAGCTCAATCGGTGACCTAGGAGGCTCTGCAATATGATTGCTTACACCATGGTAGGAACGAAAAATCTGGAGAAAGCTCTGAAATTCTATGGCCCTCTTTTCGACGAAATGGGCTGGGATGTCTGCTGGAAAGATGATTCGTGTGCTTCCTATGGGAAAGAAACCGATCTCGACTTTCCCAGGTTCTTTGTCGGTTATCCCTTCGATGGTCAGGAAGCCAATGTCGGCAATGGCACCATGACAGCGTTTCAGTTCGCTGCCCCTGAGCAGGTCGACAAGTTATACGAAATAGCCATCGACAATGGAGGCAGTGACGAAGGGGCTCCAGGCTACCGGCCTCAATACGGCGAAGGTTTCTATGCAGCCTATGTTCGTGATTGCGACGGCAATAAATTGGCGTTTGTTGTTTATCCGAGAGAGGCTGAGTGACTCAGTGACAGCGGTGATTACCCTCGCGCTGGAGCCTTTCGCTTGCGCAGATGTCCGTACTCTATGCCAAAGAACGAACGCCGCACGGCTGAGCCAAACGGGAGGATTGTCGCTTTTGGACGGTCTATATGTCTGCCGGGGGCTCCGGAGCCTGGGTAGATGTCGACTCCCTCAGTCGCGACGGGGCGATGCCCTTGGCCTGACGAAAGCGACTGGCCAGGTGGCTCGAGGAGCTGAAGCCGCAAGCCAGGGCGATCTCGGTCAGCGGTAACGTTGTGTCGTGTAGCAGTGTCTCGGCCTGCACCAGTCTGCGTTGGAGCACGTACTGGTGGGGTGACAGTCCCTGGCTCTGCTTGAACATGCGAGCGAAGTGATACTCGCTGAGCTGGACTTGGGCGGCCAGCTCGGTGAGGGGCAGCGGCTGGTCCAGATGGGCCTCGATATAGTCGAGCACCTGCCGCAGGCGGTAGGGTGCCAGCCCTCCGCGGGGGCACGGAAGAGCTCGTTGGCGCTGGCTGTAGGACCTGAGCAGATGTACGAGTAGCAGGGTGACGGCGCTGTCCAGAGCCAGGCGGTCGGCCCGCTCCTGCCAGTCGAGGGCAAGCAGCCACTGACGATACAGGCTCGCAATCAGCGGGTCATCGGCGAAGGTCTTCTCATCCAACAGCAGGCTGGAGGCGTCCATATCCCAGACCCGTTCGGCCAGCCCCGCCAGGTGCTTGTCGGTGAAATAGAGATGGACGAACTCAAGAGGGCCACGGAGATCCCAAGTGGATTCGTGCTGGCGGGGCATCAGACAGAATCGATCGGGGGCGCCGCCGTTGCGCCAACCAACGGGGGTTTTGCGATAGGACTCGTAGCCATCGGCCACGTAGAGGCTCAAGGTGTGGTGGGTCGGCTTGTCGAGAGCTATATAGTCGTCGTCATTGCTCCACTGGGCCAGGCCGATGCCGTCGTCGAGTTGGGCGGAGCGCTTCAATTGGGCATGGTGTTGCCCCAGGCGCTCGAAGACATGGTACTGCATGGCCCCTTTCTCCCTTGGCCGCTGACCGCTTGGCTCGATAGTAGCTGGCCGCCTGGAGCGGGCCAAGCGAAGACCGGCAGGATCGCGAAAAAGCGCAAGAATCAAATGCCCGGCGCAAGAAGCTGAATGCCGGAGACCGCTGAGAGACGCACACTTGGTCGCTTGAATACCGAGGAGTGCAATCATGAACCTGTTGCTTTATGCGACCACCGTGCTGATCTGGGGCACCACTTGGATCGCCATTGCCCTGCAAGTCGGCGAGGTGCCAGTGATGCTCTCCGTCTTCTATCGCTTCGCCCTGGCCGCCGGCGTGCTGCTGCTGTGGCTTTCGGTCAGCGGTCGGCTGCATCGACTAGGTGTGAGCGATCATCTGTTCTGCGCTTTGCAGGGCCTGTGTGTGTTCTGCCTCAACTTCTATTTCTTCTATACCGCCTCCGCCTATATCACCAGTGGCCTGATTGCGGTGGTGTTCTCCATGGCAGTGCTATTCAACGCCGTCAATGGCGTGCTCTTCTTTCGCCAAACGATCACGCCGCGTCTGCTGCTGGCGACCTCTTTGGGTCTGGCCGGGATGGTCTGCCTATTCTGGCCGGACATCTACCATGGTGGACTGGATGCCAGCGTGCTGTTCGGCTTGGGCTGTGCGCTGGTGGGAACCTATGGTTTCTCCCTTGGCAATATGCTCAGCTTGCGCCATCAGCGGCGCGGTCTGGACCTGCTTTCCACCAACGCCTACGCCATGGGCTATGGAGCCCTGATCATGCTGGCGCTAGTCGTGATCAGCGGTACGCCTTTCGTGGTGGACACCTCACTCACCTATATGGCTGCCTTACTCTATCTTGCCATCTTTGGTTCGGTGATCGGCTTCGGTGTCTATTTCGCCTTGGTGGGCCGGATCGGCCCCGGCCCGGCGGCCTATGCGACCCTGCTGTTTCCCCTGGTGGCCCTGGGTATCTCCACTCTGGTGGAAGGCTATCAGTGGACGCCGCACGCCTTGGTAGGACTGATTACGATCCTGGCCGGGAATGGCGTGATGTTCTACAAGTCGCGCTCCAAGCCAGCGGAGAAAGAGGCGAGAGTCGCGGCAGCGCAGTGTGCTCGTACGCCATGAGGCTCCTCGGCGAGGCGAGGAGCAGCGAAATAGTGCTTTGCCCAGAGCTAACCGACTGCCCCAGCGGTGCTCCCGGATGATTCCCTGAGTGGATGAAGGGTTTCCTTCAAGAAGGCAATAATGGCATCGAAGGCCTGCCAGCGGCTCGGCTCCATCAGGATCATGTGGGTGCCCTCGCCGATCTCGACCCAGCGCCGGTAGGCGGCGCTATCGAGGCGCTTGAACAGGTCCTGGATCATGTCGATCCGTACGTCCTGGTCCCACTCGGCGTGAACGAGCAGTACCGGTGCGGTGATCGCGCTCGGGTCATAGAGCGGGCGGTTGGCGAGCCAATGCTCGCGGACATCCTGGATGGCTCCACCCGGTGCCCGCATGGCGCCTGGCTCGACAGCATCCGGATCGGTGGCCTTGGTGACAGCCGACCACTGTTCGAACCAGCCCGGTGGCAGCACGGCCTCGTGCCGGTCGCTTGGTACGCCTGTTAGCCACGCCTCGCGAAAGGCGTCGACATGTATCAGACGCCACGCTGCCAGCGGCTGTCCTGCATCGATGCGCAGTGGGTGATTCGACAGCCACAGCGGTGCCACCAGCACCAGCTTTTCGATGTGGCTGCCATGCCGTTCGGCATAGATGCCGGCGACCGAACCGCCCCAGGACATGGCGACGATGCTGAGACGCTCGACATCATTCTCAGCGAGAACATGCTCGACCGCTGAGGCGAGGTCGCGTGCTGCGACCCGTGCCGACGTCAGCGGTGGTGCGGTATCGGGTGGAGCCGCCATTTCGGCCGGGCGGGTCGAACCACCATAGCCGCGTGCATCCACCGCCCATACGTCGAACCCGGCCGTGGCCAGCACGTCCATGAACGATGCGCCATCCACAGAAACGTCAAACAGGCTCTCGCTGGGGAAAGTGGCACCGTGCATCAGCATCAGCGTATTGCTCGAATTGGCGCGGCCCATGTCGGATCGGCGTCTGCGACGTAGCTGCAAACGTATGCCTACGGTGTCACTGTCGATCAGGTACGTGTCGTGAAGCAATGCGTCAGTCGAAGCGTTGGCGTTCATGGCCGGACTCCTTGAATGAATTGCCAATCGAAGCCGTGGGCATGTCGGCTGACTCTGCCGACGGAGCTGTCGCCGAAGTGAGTGGTAAAGACCTGTGCATCGAGTTCGGAAGCCAATTGCATGGCCTTGTGACGGGACCGTTGCGCTGCCTGTGGAAATTCGCAGTAGATGGAATTGATCTCGGGGCGCCGAAACTGGAGTGGGTGATGCATGATGTCACCCCAGAACAAGGCGGTCTCACCTCGGGAGGTCAAGGAGATGGAGGCGTGATCGATGCTGTGGCCAGGTGTGGAATGGAAGCAGAAGCCCTCGATCACGCTATTGTCGATCACGATACGCTGATCCAGACCGGCCTCCACGATGGGCATGACGCTATCTTCGAAGACACCGTCGAGCGGCTCGTGGCGCGGTGTGCCCATTCCTGCCTGCTGCTGGATCGATGCCACTACCTCCCGCTCACGGAAAAGCGCCAGATTGTAGGCATACTCATGTTCGGAAAAGATGTAGCGTGCATTGGGAAAGGTCGGTACCCAGTGCCCACCCTGTAGTCTCGTGTTCCAGCCGACATGGTCGGCGTGAAGATGGGTGAGCAGGACGAAGTCCACGGCTTCAGGCGATATGCCGACCGCCTGCAAGCGCTCCAGGAAGGGCTCTTCAAGTTGGTGAAACAAGGGTGCTGTCGGGCGCTGCTTGTCGTTTCCGGTAGCGGTATCGATCAGCACGGTGTGAGTCGGGGTCTGGACCGCCCAGGCATGGATGCTTTGCCGAAGCAGGCCGCGCTCGAAATCGAAGCTTTGTTCGCCCCAATGAGTGGCATCGCTGTTCAGCGCCCCTATATCGCCCTCGGGGAAGAGCTGGGTAGCATCGACTGTATCAAGAGCCAACTCAGGCACCTTGATGATTCGCGCATCGCCGACGAGAAAGGTCTCCTGGGTCGTCATGGTTTTTTCCGGTTGACTGGTGGCGGAAGTCAGCGTACTTCTTGGCTTGTCATTAACCAAATCGATTCAAAGAATGCAGTCAATCGACCATTTCGATCTGCGAAGTTTCGACCTGAACCTCCTGATTGCCTTTGACGCGATGATGCGCGAGCGAAGCGTGACCCGGGCGGCAGAGAGGCTGAAGATTCGTCAGCCAGCCATGAGCCACAATCTGTCGCTGTTGAGGACGTTGTTTCAGGACGAACTGTTCGTACGTGTAGGTACGGTCATGCAACCGACTGTGCGCGCTCTAACGCTGGCCGAGCCGGTGGCGCAGGCGCTCGGTATGATGCAGTCGGTCATTCATGCCAAGTCGGAGTTCGACCCAACGACCGACCAACGCATCTTCCGAATGGGGTTCTCAAGCGAGGTGGAGCTGCTGCTGATGCCGGAGCTCGCTTCGCGATTGCGTCAGCGGGCCCCAGGGGTGAAGCTCCATGGCCGTCCGGTGCAGCAGCGCGAGGTCTACCGCATGCTGGACGATCGAATTCTGGACTTGGCAATCGGTTGTTTTGACAGCCAGGCGAGACGTTATCGCCAGCAGTTGCGAGCAATCGCTGAGTTGCGTTTTCCATCCCGACCAGATGGCCTTCGAAGGGTCGATTCCCTTGAAAGATTACCTGAACCTGCCACATGCCTTGGTCAGTCTCAGTGAGAGTTTGCACGGCTGTCTCGAATCGGCACTCGATGCGATAGGTGACGAGCTCAACGTGGTCGCGACTTCGACGGAATTTCTCGGCGTGCTGGGCATGGTCGCGAATGCGCCGCTGATTGCCACGTTGCCAACCCGGATGGCTAGACGCTACGGCAAGGCATTCGGCCTGCATGTGGTCCCGGTACCGATGACGCTCACATTGCCCGACGTTTCCCTGGTGTGGACGGTTCAGGAGGACAACCATCCTGCGTCGCAGTGGCTGAGGGCTGAAATTGAAGACATCTTGGGCAGGATGTCGTCATGAAGGCAGTCAGTGACAGTTGAAGTACACCACCATCCTGAGATGCCGATGCTCGTCCACCAGCAGCGTGGCGTGTTCGTACTCCCTCGGGGTTGAGTCGGTGTCGAGAAGCGTGCCGATGCCGTAGCGGTAGGTTTCATGATTGGGTTGCTCCCACCAGCGGCGAAAATCCGGCGACAGCTTGGCGAGCGCTTCGATCAACTCGCCCATTGCCGGGTCCTCAGAGGCGGCCGCCAGGTCGCAGCGGAACTGGGCGAGAAGGCGAGGGGCGTCCTGGCGCCAGTCGGGCAGCTTCCTGCGCAGCGCAGGATCGGCGAACAACAGACGCATCATGTTGCGCTCGCCGGTCTCCCTGTCGCTGAAGCCGAACAGACCATCGGCCACGGTATTCCAGGCGATGACGTCCCAGCGCAAGTTCATCACATAGGCGGGCCTCGGCATGTCGTCCATCAGCGTTTGTACCAGGGGCGGAATTTCCTGCCACTGGTAGGCCTCCACCGGCGGCGGACGGCGATGGGCGAGCAGGAATAGGTGGCAGCATTCAGCGTCGTCGAGCTTGAGGGCCTTGGAAACGCTCAGTAGGAAGCTCTCCGAGACGTTGATGTCGCGTCCCTGCTCGAACCAGGTGTACCAGGTCAGCCCCACGCCGGCGAGGGTGGCCACCTCCTCGCGCCGCAGCCCCGGGGTACGCCGGCGGCCGGTGGAAGGCAAGCCGACGTCGACCGGCGTCAGCTTGTTGCGATGATGGACCAGGAAGTCGGTGAGTTCGCTGCGGGTTCTGTCGAGGCTGCGTCCGGCCATGGCTTTGTCCCAGATAGTACTGCTGGTAATAGGATAACTGGCTATATTGTAACCCTATCGAGATAGGCCAAGACTACCATGCCAACCCTATGGAACAGGAGGCATGGCATGGTTTCCCTCAATGAAGCGTCAGGCTCGCGGCTCACCCGGCAGCAGGCGGGTATCAAGGAGTGGGCCGGCCTGGCGGTATTGGCACTGCCTACGGCACTGCTCGGCCTCGATGTCACCATTCTCTATCTGGCGCTGCCCGCCCTGGCGGCGGATCTGCAGCCGAGCAGTACGCAGGCGCTGTGGATCATGGATGCCTACGGCTTCATGATCGCGGGCTTTCTGATCACCATGGGAACCTTGGGCGACCGCATCGGCCGTCGCCGGCTCTTGATGATCGGCGCCGTGGCCTTCGGCGTCACGTCGGTGATCGCCGCCTATTCGACCAGTGCCGCCATGCTGATCGCGGCCCGCGCTGTACTGGGGGTGGCCGGCGCCACGCTGATGCCATCGACCCTGGCACTGATCAGCAACATGTTCGGGGATGTGCGCCAGCGCGCCCTGGCCATCGGCGTATGGGCCACCATGTTCGCCCTGGGCATGGCGCTGGGGCCGGTAGTGGGCGGTGTGCTGCTGGAGCGCTTCTGGTGGGGCTCGGCCTTTCTGGTGGCGGTACCCGTGGTGGCCGTGCTGCTGATTGCGGTGCCGCTATTGCTGCCCGAGTATCGCGCATCTCGCAGTGGCCCGCTGGATCTCGCCAGCGTAGCGCTCTCGCTGGCAGCCGTGCTGCCGGCGGTCTATGGCGTGAAGGAACTGGCCAAGCTGGGGCTCGAACCCGTTCCGTTGCTGGCGTTGGCGCTGGGTGCGTTGATGGCGCTTGCCTTCGTGCGTCGTCAAAAGCGCTTGGCCGATCCATTGCTCGATATGCGGCTGTTCGGCAGCCGTACGTTCAGTGCCGCGCTGGTGGTGCTGCTGGTGGGCTTGGTCGGCGTCTCTGGCGTGATGTTGCTGGTGACCCAATACCTGCAGCTGGTGGCGGGACTCACACCGCTGGCGGCCGGGCTGTGGATGGGGCCGCCGGCGCTGATGATGGTGCTGGCAGGCATTCTGGCGCCGCTGATTGCCCGGCGTATTCGTCCCGGTTACGTGGTGGGCGCCGCCTTGGCACTTTCGACGCTTGGCTACTGGCTGCTGGCCAGCGTCGAAGTGAATTCCAGCGGAGTGGGTATGGCGATAGCCGGGTTCTCGCTGGTCTATCTCGGCCTGGGTACCATCGCTGCCCTGGGCACCGACCTGGTCGTGGGCGCGGCACCGGCGGAGAAGGCAGGCTCGGCCTCGGCCATGTCGGAGATGGTGCAGGAGCTTGGCGTTGCGCTGGGCGTGGCGCTGCTGGGTAGCCTGGCAACCTTCGTCTATCGCGCGCAGGTCAGCGCGACGATGGCCGATGGCGAAGCCGCCGAGGTGGCGGGCGTCGTGGAGGAGAGCCTGTGGGCCACCGTTTCGGCTGGCGAAAGCCTTCCTGCAGGCCTGTTGTTGGAGGCCCAGCAGGCCTTCACCGCGGGGCTGAACGTGACCGCCACCGTGGGTGGTATTGCCATCCTGGTACTGGCGGTGATCTCCATCGTCAGCCTGCGCCATGTAGGCGCTATCGGTGGAGAAGCTCAGGAGCAACCGGACGAGAAAGGCGAGTCCTGCTCGCTCTGCTAGGTCTGAGTCCCATTCAAGGTCTCGAACAGACCCTCATAGTCGACGACGAGAAGATCGTCGTCGACATTCAGGTCGGCCTCGAAGCCCTTGGCGATGCCCAGGTCGGTGTATCGCCAACGGTTCTTGCCAAGAGCCGTATAGCGCTGACGGGACGGCAACAATTGAAGGGAGGGCAGGTCCACGTAGAGCGTGGTCCACTCGCCGGAACCCTGGAGCCGGCGCATGGCCAGTGTGTTGCAGAACGGTGTCGCCGACAGGTCGATTTCATCACACTCGGCGAGGTCTGGGCGTGGTTGACCGTTCACTCTCCAGCCATCGTCCCCTCGCTCGACCAGCAGGGTCTCGACCGTCGGGCTTGCGAGGTGCAACTCCAGGCGGTGGGTACGCCAGTCGCGGTCGAGTTGCCAGAGGTAGGACAAGCCGAATGCCTCAGCACCCGCGTGCACGACCGAGGAGAGAACCAGGATGCCGTCGGTGTCGGGCTGCATGTGCAGGACCTCCAGGCCCGGCTCATCCAGCCGCCGCCACTTGCGGGTTATCGATAGCGCTGACATGACGGTGCCTCCTCCTTGCCTCCCAACGGATCGCACGGGCCTCGGTCCCGGCCTGCAGTCGTATCGCTGCAGCCGCATCCTCCAGCCTCGGTGGCCAGGGCCGAGCGGCGCTCATACGAGAGGGGGGTTGCGCTCGGCGAACTGGCCATTCCAGTAAGGGTAGTAGGGATAGGGCGGTGTCACGCGGCTGGCTTCATCGAGCCTCCTTGTCTGCTCCTCGTCGAGTTGCCATCCGGTAGCCCCCAGGTTGTCTCGCAGCTGGGTCTCGTTGCGTGCGCCGATCAACACGCTGGATACGGTGGGTCGTCGGAGTAACCAGTTGAGGGCAATCTGGGGAATCGACCTGCCCGTTTCCTCGGCGATGCCATCGAGCGCATCGACGATCCGGTACAGGCGTTCGTCGTCCACCGGCGGTGCGAAGCCGGCGGTTTCATGCAGTCGGCTATGACCGGGAAGCGGGTGACCGCGTCGAATCTTGCCGGTCAAGCGCCCCCAGCCGAGCGGACTCCAGACGATCGCCCCCAGGCCCTGATCTTGTCCCAGCGGCATCAGCTCCCACTCGTAGTCCCGTCCGACCAGTGAGTAGTAGGCCTGGTTGGCGACGAAGCGGGAATAGCCGTAGCGTTCGGCCACCGCCTGGGATTTCATGATCTGCCAGCCGGAGAAGTTCGAGACGCCGAGATAGCGCACCTTGCCGGCGCGGACCAGTTCGTCCAGCGTTGCCATCACACTCTCCACCGGCGTCATGGCGTCGAAGTGATGCAACTGCAGGATATCGATATGGTCGGTATCGAGCCGCTTCAGCGCCTGGTCCGTCGCCTTGAGCAGATGGTGGCGAGAGGCGCCGACATCATTCGGCTCGTCGCCCATGCGCAGCGTCAGCTTGGTGGAAAGAACGACGCGATCGCGCCTGCCCTTGATGGCGGCCCCGAGAATCGACTCGGAAGCGCCATCGGAGTAGACGTCGGCGGTATCGAACAGATTGACCCCGGCGTCGAGGCAGATGTCGATGAGTCGGGCCGCCTCCTTGACGTCGGTGTTGCCCCAGGCGCTGAACAGTGGGCCTTTGCCGCCGAAGGTGCCCGCGCCCAGCCCGAGTGACGATACCTTGAAGCCGGATTGGCCGAGAAAGCGATATTCCATGGTTCAGCTCCTGTCAGTTGGAATGTAGGCGGAGCATAGAACGTTGTGCTTTCAAGATAATCCGGCTAAAAGGGCAAAGACTTTCAACAAAGAATTTAAAATGAGTCGAATCGACGATCTTTCCCTGTTCCTGCGCATTCTCGACCTGGGGTCTATCAGCGAAGCGGCACGCAGCCTGGATCTCTCCGCGGCAGTCGCCAGCCAGCGCTTGCAGCGCCTCGAGCGGGAGCTCGGCGTGCGACTCCTGCAGCGCACCACACGGCAACTAAGACCGACGGCGGAGGGCCGCAGCCTTGCTGAACAAGGCCGGGAAGCGGTGGAGGACCTCGAGGCGCTAATGGGTGGGCTGCACCGGTCGACGCACGAGGTCGCCGGGACCTTGCGCCTGACCTTGCCTCCCACCTTTGGCCGCCTCTATGTATCGCCGTTGTTGCCCGATTTCCTGAGTCGCCATCCCAAACTGCGACTTGACCTCGATCTGTCCGATCAACGCCGGGACATCGTGGGCTCCGGGTTCGACCTGGCCATTCGCATCGGTTCGCTGGCCGATTCCAGCCTGGTGGCGCGCCGGCTGGCCGCGAATCGCCGCGTGCTGTGCGCTTCTCCCGATTATCTGAAACGCCACGGCACTCCGCGTACACCCGAGGAGTTGACCCGACACGAATGCCTGCTGCTGACCGACGGCGAGGGGGAATCCGGCATCTGGCGACTACGTGATGCCAGCGGCGAGAATGTGAGCGTCAAGGTGGGCGGACGCATCCGCAGCAGCCAGGGCGAACTCCTGCGGGATGCCGCGGTAGCGGGGCTGGGCATCGTGCAGCACTCCACCTGGCATGTATGCGATGACCTGCGGGCCGGCCGGCTGCTGCGGATTCTGCCGGACCATGCGCCGCCCGAGACGGGCATTCACGCGATCATGCCGCAGCGGCGCCTGGTGCCCCCCAGGGTGCGGGCCTTCATCGACTTTCTCGTCGAACGGTGGGAGCCGGCGCCGCCCTGGGAGCGCCATGCGACTGCTGTCAGGAGCTAGCCAGGCCGCTCCAGGTGCTAGGCTTCGTGTGAAACGCTGGTGAGCGCATCCCAGCTTGCCATGGCGCAATCGGCAATGGAGAGCAGTGTTTCCCGCGAGGCGCCGTCACGGGCCTGGATCGACATGCCGTGCTGCAGGGTGACGTAATAATTGGCAATTGCCCGGCAGTTGGTCGATGCAGGCAGTTCGCCTTCCTCGACGGCACGCTTCAGGCGGCTCTCCAGCAGGCAGCCGTTTGCCTGGCGGTGCGCCTTCAAGGCATCGCAGACTTGATCATTGGCGCCCTGCATCTGTGGGGCGGCAAGCACGATCATGCAGCCCCGTGGAGTCGCACCGCGAGTGAACGCCTCGGCCGTGGTCCGCAGCACATGTTCGATGGCGGCACGCGCCGAAGGTGCCGTTTCCACCGCCTCCCAGATACCGCTGCCTTCCGTGTGTACGTAGAGCTTTACCGCCTCCTGGAACAGTGCCTCCTTGCTGCCGAAGGTGGCATAGAGGCTGGGGGCGTTGATGCCCATGGCCCGGGTCAGGTCGGCAAGCGAGGCGCTGTCGTAGCCCTGGGCCCAGAACACTTCCATGGCACGGCGTAGCGCCTCTTCCCTGTCGAAGCCGCGGGGTCTGCCACGCGGGGGCATGTCTTGCTCCTTTTTTGTATCGATAACTACAAAATATCTTGACAGCGATGCGCATGTCTAGCCATGTTATTTATGTATCGATCACTACACAAATCACCTGAATGGAGGCGAGACATGCAGCGACTCAGCGGAAAGGCAGCAATGGTCAGCGGTGGCAGCCGTGGAATAGGGGCCGCCATTGCCCGGCGCCTGGCGGCGGAAGGGGCAAGCGTGGCGGTGACCTACGTCAACGGCGAGGCCCAGGCGCAGTCGGTGGTGGACGAGATCGTGTCGGCGGGTGGGCGGGCAGTGGCGATTCGTGCCGACAATCGTGACGCCTCAGCGCTCGAGGCCGCCGTCGAACGGACGGTAGCCGAGCTGGGCGGGCTCGATATCCTGGTCAACAATGCGGGCATCTTCCTGTCCGGGACGATCGAGGAGGCGACGCTTGAAGAGTTGGACCGCACCATCGCGATCAATCTGCGGGCGCCGGTAGTGGCCGCCATGGCGGCGGTGGGGCATATGCCGGAGGGCGGGCGCATCATTACTATCGGCAGCAACCTTGCCATTCGGGTGCCCTGGCCCGGCATCAGCCTGTATGCCATGAGCAAGGCGGGCCTGGTGGGGCTGACCAAGGGGCTGGCGCGGGACCTCGGTGCCCGCGGCATCAACGTCAACATCGTGCATCCGGGCTCCACCGACACCGACATGAACCCCGCCGACAGCGAACTCTCTGACGCCCAGCGCGGGCTCATGGCCATCCCCCGCTACAACAAGGCCGACGATGTGGCCGGCCTGGTGGCCTGGCTGGCGGGGCCGGAAGGGCGTTCGGTGACAGGTGCCGAGTTCACCATCGACGGCGGTGCCAATATCTGAATTTGGCCACGTTGGCGATCGTCGCAAGCGCCAGCCTTCGCGCCATGGGGATTGCGCAGCCTGCGCTTGCTCGGTCATGGCTGAACACCTTCCCCTGCGGGTTGGCGCTCGGATGTTGTCCTCTTCGTGAAGGTCGAGCGCGCCAGCAGGACGGCGGCGATCGAGACGAGCGCCATGGCGACCGCCACGCTCGTCCAGCCGAGACTTGCGGCCAGCGCGCCCCCGGCGGCCGGGCCGACCAGCATCCCGATATTGTTGCCCTGCATGGCGAGGCCCAGCGTCGCTCCCACAAGCTCAGGGCGCGGCGCGAAGCGGGGCACGCTATCCATCAGGACGACCGGGATCAGGCCGGACATGAAAGCGAACAGCACCGCAAAGACGGCGATCACGATCCAGGAAAGATCGGCAGCCAGCACGCCGAAACCGAACAACGTCATCACGAGAAAGCCCGCCGCCAGCACATGAAGTGGTTGGCGGCCCGAAGCGAGCAGGAAGCCGGCGGCGAGATTGCCAATACCACTTGCTGCGATGGCGATGGCTGAGACCGTGCTGGCCAGTTCAGGGCCGAGATCGAACCGTTCCGTGAGCAGTGAGGGCAGGAAGCCGAACACCACGAAGAAGGCAGCCGAGAAGGCGGCGAAGATCGTGGCGAGCGCCCATGGCCCAGGTGCGACGAGCGCCTGCTTCAGTTGCGAGCCGATGCGCTGGACGTTGGCAGTCGCCACCTTCTGCGACGGGATGGCGAAGACGAAGAAGACAGCATAGGCGAACAGGATCGCCGAGTTGAGCAGCCAGAAGCCACGCCATTCGAGCAGGGTCAGGAGTGGCGCGGCGAGCATCACCACGGTCATCCCTACCGGCATGACCGTGGCCCAGACCGCGATAGCGCGATCCTGCATCCTCCTGGCGACGATGGCGAAGATCATCGTGGGTCCGGCCACGAAAACCGCCATGAAGCCCAGCCCCTCGATGACACGAGAGAGCATCAGCAGTTCGACGCCGGTCGAAACGCCGCCGAGCCCTGCGCCGAGCGCCTGAAGCACCAGCCCGCCCACCACCATGCGCTTGGTGTCGATCCGGTCGGCCGCCAATCCCACCGGCGCCCCGACAATGGCCCCGACGATCGCGA
Organism: Billgrantia sp. C5P2; assembly: GCF_051062895.2. Lineage (NCBI taxonomy): Bacteria > Pseudomonadati > Pseudomonadota > Gammaproteobacteria > Oceanospirillales > Halomonadaceae > Billgrantia > Billgrantia sp. C5P2. The sequence continues at coordinate 3,723,570 of NZ_CM128542.1, read as the reverse complement.
AGGCCGATATGAGCCACGAGACGACGACGAGACTGAGGCCGAGATCGAGCTGGACGGTGCCGAGCGCCATCGGCGCCTTGCCAACCTGAAAGGCGGAGACCACGCCTGCGCCGGCGATGATGAAGACCGTGCTCCACCCCGCCTCCCGCGGCGAGTTCGATTGGGAGTATTGCGTTGCGGGCATCGTCGTGCGCTCCGTGTGTTCGTGCTGTGACTTTCTCCCCACCTTGCTTATGCCGAGACCGTGTAGGGCACGGCGTTGCGCGCGGTGCGCAGCGCCTTGGCCCACCATTCGAGTTGATGCAGCATCGTGTTCGCCGCTGCGGCACAGCCGGTCGGATTGCGTGGCTGGCCGTCCTCGTCGAACTGGTCCCACGGGTTCTGAAAGCTGACCGTGTCGCGTAGGGTGACGGCATGAAGCTCGGGCATGACGCCGCGCAAGTGCTCGACCGCGCGCACACCGGCCGCGAAACCGCCATAGGCTACGAAGCCGACCGGCTTGGCCCGCCACTCTTCGTAGCCGAGGTCGATCGCCTGCTTCAGCGAAGCCGGATAGCTGTGGTTGTATTCCGGCACGACCATCACGAAGGCGTCGGCCGCGTCGAGCCGCGCGGTGTATGCCTTGAGGTCGTTATCCAGCTCTGCGGGAAGGATCGCAGGGAGGTTGAGGTCGGCCAGGTCGATGTAATCGACCTCGAACTCCTGCCGGTCATTCACCTGATTCAGGAACCACTTGCCGATCATTGGCGCGAAGCGGCCTTCACGATTGCTGCCGACGATGATCGCGAGGCGGATGGGCGTATCACTCATGGTCTTTTCTCCTTTGTTGGTCCTGCCGCTGGGCAATGGCGTGTCGTTCCCGCCGAAGCGAAGCTCTGGCGGGGGACGTGTGGTCGATGTCGGGATGAAGGAGTCTGTGCGCTCAGCTGCGCGGTGCTTCCGTAGGAGTTTTATGCCACAGCTTTGTGATTCACGGGACTGACAAAAGATGGATCATCTTGATCTATCGGATTGGACTATTGCAGTCAGTCGATCAACTGATCCTGGGCCGCAGCTATTGCATCGATCTCCAACGAGCAGCCCGGTAGGGCGTCCAGCAGCGCCTTGCGGAAGGCGGCGCCCGCCGGGCCGAGAGGCCGGTCGATGCGACGAGCAAGGTAGGTCTGCGTCGTTGATTCTCCGGCCTCGGAGAAGGCTGCGACCGGAAGCCGAACGAGATCACCCTCGTGCAGCTCGCGCTCGATCATCCAGAGCGGGAGGCTGCCCCAGCCGACTCCCGACAGGATCAGCGTCTTCTTCGTAAGGTTGTCCGCCACCCGCCAGCGCGACGGAGATACCACGCCATAGTCGCGTTTGCCTGTGAGCGCAGACGGATCTTCGCCAACCACCTGGATGTGATCGGCGAGCGTTGTCGTGCTGAGTGGTGCGTCGACCGCCTGCGCGAGCGGATGGCCTCGCGCGACAACGGCGGCACGCCTGACTGTCGTCAGCGCTTCCAATTCGATCGCCGGATTGATCAAGTCGATTCCGCTGATCGCCAGATCGCATTCACCTTCCAGCAACGCTTCAAACGATGCCCCAAGCGGCGTCGAGAGAATACGGAAGGTGACCGTGGGATAGGTTTCGCAAAGCGCGTTGAGGGCGCGCCCCAGGACCGGCAACGGGAACTGTGGGTCGAGTGCCACGGTGATCTCCAGTTCCACGCCCTGGCCCAGCCCCCGCGCCCGCGCGCGCACCGCGTCGACCTTGATCAGCAGCGCCCTGACATCCGCCAGAAGTGACGCCCCGGAGGGGGTGAGCCGCGGCCTGTGACCGGAACGGTCGAAGAGCTCCACTTCAAGCTGCGCTTCGAGATTGCCAATCGCATGGCTGATCGCTGACTGCACCCGCGACAGCCGCATCGCCGCCGCGCGGAAGCTGCCGGTCTCGGCGACGGTGACGAAGACGCGCATCTGATCGAGCGTCAGGCCGTCCAGCATGTTCGATTCCTCCGATCATTCCCTACGAATTGATAGCGCTCTCTTGTATATGCTCAACGTCGGCCGCCCATGTCCAGTGCTTGATCCATTCGGGACGAGTTACAGGCCACGCAGCGCGTGGCCTGTCGGCTATCAGGCGTCGACCAGATCCTCCTCGAGATTCTTCGCCCATGCCATGACCAGCGCGTCGATGTCCTGCTCGGCCTGGGCCAGCGAGGCCTGCAGACGTTCGTCGCCGAACTCGTCGTACTCCACCGCGATGCCGTGTACGTCCTCGACACCCAGGTAGCCGAATACGGTGCGGATATGCGGCTCGACGTGGTTGGTATGGGCCATGCGTTCGCCTGGCGCGTAGCCGTAATCACCGCGAGAGCCCAGCACCACCAGGCGCTTGTGCATCTCGGTCAGCATCGGCCAGTAAGGCAGCCCTTGGCGCGAGCGATCGAAGCCGAAGGTGCGTCCGACCCGCACGATGTTATCGATATAGGCCTTGAAGCCTGCCGGGACACCGAAGTTGTACATCGGCACGCCGGCAACGATCACATCGGCCTCCAGCAGTTCGTCGACCAGCGCGTCACTCTCGGCCAGGACGTCGTGCATCCAGGGCTCGCGCGCCTCCGGCTTGGTGAAGGCGGCATGGATCCACTCGCCGCTGACGGGGTGAGGCGGGTGCTGACCCACGTCGCGATAGAGAATGCGATCGCCGGGACGGGCCTTTTGCCATTGCTCGACGAAACGAGCGCTGAGGCGACGGGAGTGGGAGCCGTGGGGATCGATCCCGGAACGGCCGGGGCGGGCGCTGGCATCGATGTGAAGTAGCGTGGTCATGGGTATCTCCTGACAAGTAGAATTCAACTTGGTTGATGCGTGATAGTCAGAATCAACCCAGGATGAGTGGCTGACAAACGACCATTTTTTGTGAAATGGAATACCTGAACTTGTCTATGATGGGCTTGGCCATGGCTGAGTGCTCAACGAGGAGACGCCAGTGAATCGACGCACGCTGCCACTATCGCAACTGCGCGCCTTCGAGGCGGCAGCGCGCCACCGCAGCTTCAAGCAGGCCGCCGAGGAGCTGGCCGTGACACCGGCGGCCATCAGCCACCAGGTGCGCGAGTTGGAAGCGTTGCTGGGCGTGGCGCTATTCGAGCGGCGCATCCGCCAGGTGGTGCCGACGGCAGCAGCGGAGCATCTGTTTCCCGTACTGCGCCGTGGTTTCGACGCCTTCGCAGAGGCGTTGGAAGCGCTGCGTGAGCAGGGCAACGGCGGCAGCGTCACGCTCTCCTGCACGCCGGCCTTCGCCAGCCAGTGGTTGTTGCCGCGGCTGGCCGATTTCCATGCCCGGCACCCCGATATCGACTTGCGCATTCACGCCAGCGAAGCTCCCCTGGATCTGTCACGCGGTGCGTCGCTGGCGATTCGCTACGGCATGGGGCCCTACCCGGAGCACGAGGCCGAGGTGCTGGCCAGCGATACCTTCGCCCTGGTCGCCAGCCCGCGGCTGGGGCTGGCCGTGTATGAGGACCTGAAGAGCGTTCGGCATATCGTCTTCGACTGGTACAGCCCGTCGCTGGGGTTGCCCTCGTGGCATCATTGGTGCCAAGCGGCGGGCGGCACCACTGCCGACCTGGGCGCGAGCCTGACCTTCTCCGAGGAGAGCCATGCGATCCAGGCCGCCATCGCCGGCCAGGGCGTGGCGCTGCTGAGTCTTACCCTGGTGAAGGCGGAACTCGAGCGCGGCATTCTGCAGGTGCCCTTCGGCCCGCGGCTGCCGGGGCTTCGCTATCAACTGGTTAGGCATGGACGCTTCGCCGGCCACGTTGCCCTGGAGCGGGTGGCCGAGTGGCTGCGGGCGGCCTTTGCCCATCAGGGCGCTATGGGCTGAATGTCCTCCGTGGAGCCAGTTCGCATTCTCGTACTTGCCGGGTAGGGCAGGACGGGGCATCTTGTGCAATGTGCCGGCATGACAGTTCACGTGACGTCGATCCGGCCCCCGCCAATGGAGAGACCACGCAGATGAATATCGAGCTCTGGCTGGCCTTCGTCGCCGCTTCCGCCGTGATGCTGGCAATTCCTGGGCCGACGATCCTCACCGTGATGAGCTACTCGCTGGCCTCTCGGCGACGTGCCAACGTGCCGCTGGTGGCCGCCGTCGCCCTGGGGGATTCCACGGCCCTGGCGATGTCGCTGCTGGGCCTCGGTGCTCTGCTGGCCACCTCGGCGTTCTGGTTCACCGCGGTCAAGTGGGTCGGTGGACTCTACCTGCTCTACCTGGGTATCAAGCTGCTGCGTGCCGGGGCGAGCACCAGTGTCGTGCTTACCTCGACGGAGTCCGTGTCGCGCTGGAAGCTTTTCGGTAATACCTACCTGGTCACAGCGCTCAATCCGAAGGGCATCGTGTTCTTCGTGGCCTTCCTGCCACAGTTCCTCGACCCGCAGCTTCCGTTGACGCCGCAGCTGTGGGTGCTGGCCGCCACCTTCGTCACGCTGGCCACGCTGAACGCCAGCTGCTACGCGCTTTTTGCCGCCACCGCACGCCGCTTGCTCTCCACGCCACGTGCCCAGCGCGGCTTCCATCTGATGGGCGGCTCGCTGCTTTCGGCCGCGGGGGTATGGGCGCTAATGGCCAGACGGCCGGCCTGAGGAATCTCCGGTGCTGAATGCCATTCGTCCGACAGGGGGAGGGAGAACGTCGTGATACCGCTGACCGATCTGCTGCTTTTCGCCATGGCCGCCCTGATCGTGGTGCTGACGCCGGGGCCGAACATGATCTACCTGATCTCGCGCTCGATCTGCCAGGGGCGGACCGCGGGCGTGATCTCGCTATTCGGCGTGCTGGCCGGCTTCCTGGTGCACATGCTGGCGGCGGCCGTCGGCCTGACCGCTCTGTTCCTGGCCATACCGCTGGCCTACGAGATCCTCAAGTGGCTTGGCGCGCTGTACCTGCTCTTCCTGGCCTGGCAGGCCGTCAGGCCAGGCGCGCGCTCGCCCTTCGAGGCGCGCTCACTCCCTGCGGACCGGCCTCGCAAGCTGTTCCTGATGGGGTTCCTGACCAACCTGCTGAACCCCAAGATCGCCGTGTTCTACCTGGCGATCTTCCCACAGTTCGTCTCTCCCGAGCATGGCCCCGTCTTTCTCCAGAGCCTGGTGCTGGGCTTCACCCAGATCGGGGTGAGCTTCACGGTCAACCTGGCGATTGCCCTGTCGGCGGCGGGTATCGCCACCTGGTTCCAGCAGCGCCCGACCTGGCTGGCCGTGCAGCGCTACGTCATGGGCGGCGTGCTGGCCGGCATGGCGGCCAAGCTGGCTGCGGAGCCGCGCCACGGCGTCTAGGGGCTGGGTAGTCCATTGCCGCCGCGGCTCGCTTAGGTGTCCGGCCTGGCCTCGGTGCGCTGTGCTCTACTCGGTCATGCTCTGCGTTAGGGCCTGCTCTAGGTCTTGCCCGCTCGACGCACGCCTGCGGCCAGCTCACGAACCAGGCCATGAACTGCCTCGACGGCGCCGCGCCGTGTCTCGGCGTCCTCGATGCCTTCCACCAGCGCCGAGCCGACCACAACGGCATCGCTGAATCGGCCAATCGCTTGCGCCTGTGCGGCAGTGCGAATGCCGAAGCCGACCGCAATCGGCAGGCGGCTATGCTCGCGCAGCCGGCCCACCATAAGCTCTACGTCCTGTAGCGCCGGGGCGCTGCCGCCCGTGATGCCGTTCACCGAGACGCAATAGAGGAAGCCCGAGGCATTCTCCAAGACCCGTGGGAGCCGCTTGGCGTCGGTGGTCGGGGTGGCGAGGCGAATGAAGGCAATGCCGTGCTCCTTGGCTGGCAGGCACAGCTCGTCGTCATGCTCGGGTGGCAGGTCGACCACGATCAAGCCATCGACACCGGCACGGGCCGCATCCTCCAGGAATCGCGCCACACCGTAGCGGTGTATGGGGTTGTAATAGCCCATCAGCACCAGCGGCGTTTGTGTATCCTGCTGGCGGAAGGCGTGCACCATCTCGAGCGTCCGGGGCATGATTTGTCCGCCCTCGAGGGCGCGTAGCGCTGCCTTCTGGATCGTGGGTCCGTCGGCCATGGGGTCGCTGAATGGCATGCCGAGCTCGATCACATCGGCGCCTGCTGCAGGTAGCCCCTTCAGGATTTCCAGCGAGGTCTCGAAGTCGGGGTCGCCGGCGGTGACGTAGGTCACCAGGGCCGGCCTTTCCTCCGCCTTGAGCGCGGCAAAGCACTGGTCGAGGCGAGTGGCATCGTTCATGGGGCTCTCCTTGGCGGCGTTCATTGGAATTTCTCGCCGAGATGGTGGGCTACGCTCATCATGTCCTTGTCGCCTCGCCCGCTCAGGTTGACCACCATGATGTGGTCGCGGGGCAGTGTCGGTGCTCGCTTGGCGACCTCGGCCAGGGCGTGGGCCGATTCGAGCGCTGGAATGATTCCCTCCTGACGGCAGCAGCTCTGGAACGCCTCGAGCGCTTCGTCGTCGGTGATCGAGACGTAGTCGATGCGTCCCCGTTCATGCAGCCAGGCATGCTCCGGGCCGATGCCAGGGTAATCGAGCCCGGCGGATATCGAGTGGGCGTCGATGATCTGGCCGTCCCCATCCTGCAGCAGGTAGGTGCGGTTGCCGTGCAGTACGCCTGGCACGCCGCCGGTGAGGCTCGCCGCGTGCATGCCGGTCTCGACACCCTTGCCGCCGGCCTCGACCCCGATCATCTCGACCGTCTCGTCGTCGAGAAAGGGATGGAACAACCCCATGGCGTTCGAGCCGCCACCGATGCAGGCGATGAGGGAGTCGGGTAGACGCCCCTCCTTCTCGAGGATCTGCGCGCGGGTCTCGCGCCCGATCACCGCCTGGAAGTCACGCACCATGGCGGGGTAGGGGTGCGGCCCGGCCACGGTGCCGATGATGTAGAAGGTGTCATCGACATTGGTGACCCAGTCGCGCAGCGCCTCGTTCATCGCGTCCTTGAGCGTGCCGGTACCCGTCGTCACCGGAATGACCTCGGCGCCGAGCAGCTTCATCCGAAACACGTTTGGCTGCTGGCGTTCGATATCGGTCGAGCCCATGTAGATGACGCAGGGCATGCCGAAACGCGCCGCTACGGTGGCGGTGGCGACGCCATGCATGCCGGCGCCCGTTTCGGCAATGATGCGTGTCTTGCCCATGCGCTTGGCGAGCAGGATCTGGCCGATGCAATTGTTGATCTTGTGCGCGCCGGTATGGTTGAGCTCTTCGCGCTTGAGATAGATCCTTGCGCCGCCGAAGTGCTCGGTAAGACGCTCGGCAAAGTAGAGCGGGCTGGGCCGGCCAACGTAGTCGCGCTGGAAGTAGGCGAGCTGGTGCTGGAACTCGGTATCCTGCCGGGCCGCATCGTATTCGGCCTGAAGCTCGGCAATCAGCGGCATCAACGTCTCTGGCACGAAGCGACCGCCGAAGCGGCCGAACAAGCCATTGGCGTCAGGCTGCATCGAGTATTCGTTCATGGGTTGCCTCGAAGGTCATGGGAGAACATTCAACGAAGCTAGCGCAGACAGAGGCGGCTAAAAATCGATAAGATGGCCGCTACATGTGAGCCTGGATCACAGATCAATGCTTAATTCCATGCCTTCCCTCAGCGCGCTGCGCGCTTTCGAGGCTACCGCGCGGCTGGGTAGCGTCACGGCTGCTGCCCACGAGCTCAGCGTGACTCACGGTGCGGTCAGCCGTCAGCTGCGTAGCCTGGAAGAACACTTCGGCGTAGCGCTGTTTGAGAAGGCGGGTCGAGGCCTGGAGCTCACGAGTCACGGGGAGCGGCTACAGCGCGGCGTTGGCGAGGCATTCGTCCGCCTGCGCGAGAGCTGTGCGCAGTTGAAGCGTGACGTCGAGGGGACGCCGTTCATCCTCGCCTGTTCGGGCAGCCTCCTGGCGCGCTGGCTCATTCCCCGGCTCGATCATCTTCATGGTGAGCTGCCCGAACTCAAGCTGCATGTCGTATCGGGCGAGGGTGAGTTCACGCCTGGGCAGGATGAGATTAGCGCGACGCTGATTTTTTCCGCACCGCCGTGGCCCACTGAGGTAGAGGTGCATGAGCTTGCCGCAGAGCACATCTGCGCGGTAGCGAGCCCGCAGTTGGCCACTCAATTCGATCCGGCGCAGCCGGCAACGCTGTTCAACGCCAAGCTGCTGCATACCGCCTCGCGGCCGCAGGCCTGGCCGCAGTGGGCACACGCACAGGCGCTCGACCCGGCACGCCTCGACCGGGCGCTGGCCGAGGGGCAGGGCTTCGATCATCTCTATTATCTGATAGAAGCGGCGGTAGCGGGATTGGGCGTGGCGATAGCGCCCCGGCTGCTGGTCGAGGACGACCTGCGTAAGGGACGCCTCGTGGCACCGTGGGGATTCGTCGAGACACCCGCTCGGCTATGCCTGTGGCTTTCACCCAGCGGCAATCAGCGGAGCAGCATTCGGCTCATCGAGTGGCTCAAGCGTGAATTGAACGACATGCTCTCGCCGCAGTAATTGCCTTCTTCCCGGGGAAGGGCGTCGCGTTTCGCCCAACCCTCGATTACGTTGTAGGAAAGCGATATCCCGGAGCGCCCATGCCGCTCGATGTCTTTCACCCCGCCGTCAGCCAGTGGTTTGAACGCGATCTCGGTGTGCCCACCGAGGTGCAGGCGCGCGCCTGGCCGGCCATCGGCGCGGGCGGCCATGTGCTGATCGCCGCACCCACCGGTTCGGGCAAGACGCTGGCGGCGTTTCTCGCCGCTATCGATGCCCTGGTGCGCCACGGGCTCGAGAATGAGCTGCCCGACGAGACCGTGGTGCTCTACGTTTCGCCGCTGCGGGCGCTGTCCAACGACATCCAGCGCAACCTGCAGCTGCCCATCGCCGGTATTGGCGAGGCGCTCTCGACAGATGGCCGGGAGGCGCCGGAGATTCGCGCCTGGGTGCGTACCGGGGATACCACCTCGTCGGAGCGCGAGCGCATGCGCAAGCGCCCGCCGCACATTGTGGTGACCACGCCGGAATCGCTCTACGTGCTGCTTACTTCCGAGTCGGGGCGGCGCATGCTGTCGACCGTACGCTCGGTGATCGTCGACGAGATCCATGCGGTAGCCGGCACCAAGCGCGGCTCGCACCTGGCGCTGTCGCTGGAGCGTCTGGCGGGGCTGACCTCGCAGCCGCCGCAGCGCATCGGGCTCTCGGCCACGCAGAAGCCGGTCGAGGCGGTGGCGGCATTTCTCACTGGCGGCGCCGACTGCACTATCATCGACACTGGCCACGTGCGCGAGCGCGACCTGGCCATCGAAGTATCCGGCTCGCCGCTTACCGCGATCATGGCCAACGAGGTGTGGGAAGAGGTCTACGACCGCCTGGCGACGCTGGTGCGCGAGCATCGCACCACGCTGATCTTCGCCAATACCCGGCGCGTCTGCGAGCGGGTGGCCAGGCACCTGGCCGACCGCTTGGGCGAGGAGTGGGTGACCTCTCATCACGGCAGTCTGGCCCGCGAGCATCGGCTGAATGCCGAGCAGCGCCTGAAGCAGGGCGAGCTGCGCGCGCTGGTGGCCACCGCTTCGCTGGAACTGGGCATCGATATCGGCGAGGTGGATCTGGTCTGCCAGCTCGGCTCGCCGCGCTCGATGTCGGCCTTCCTGCAGCGGGTAGGGCGCTCCGGCCATGGCGTGGGGCGCGTGCCCAAGGGGCGGCTGTTCCCACTGACCCGCGACGACCTGGTGGAGAGCACGGCACTGATGGGCGCGGTACAGGCCGGCGAACTCGACCGGCTGCACATCCCCGAAGGGCCGCTCGACGTGCTGGCCCAGCAGATCGTCGCCGAGGTCGCCGGGGCGGGGGAGACCGGCGAGGCGGAACTGTTCGAACGCATCCGTCAAGCCTGGCCCTACTGGGCGCTGACGCAGGAAGGCTTCGACGCGGTGGTGCAGATGCTCGCCGACGGCTATACCACCCGGCGCGGGCGGCGCGGCGCCTACCTGCATCGCGACCAGGTCAACGGTCGCCTGCGTCCGCGGCGCAACGCGCGGCTCGTTGCCCTGACCAACGGCGGGGCGATTCCCGACCACTTCGACTACGACGTGATCCTGCAGCCCGAGGAGATCCGCGTCGGCACCGTCAACGAGGATTTCGCCTTCGAGAGCATGCCGGGCGACATCTTCCAGCTCGGCAACCAGGCCTATCGCATCTTGAAGCTCGCCACCGGCAAACTCTATGTCGAGGACGCCCGCGGTGCGCCGCCGAGCATTCCGTTCTGGTTCGGCGAGGCCCCGGCGCGCACCGCGGAGCTCTCCGAGGCGGTGTCGCGCCTGCGCGAAGGCGTCGACCGGCAATTGGCCGAGGGCGACGAGAGCGATGCCCAGCAGTGGCTGGAAGCCGAGTATGGGCTCTCGCCCGCCGCGTCCGAGCAGTTGGTGCGTTACCTCGCCGTGGCGCGTGCGGCACTCGGCGTGATCCCCTCTCAGCGTCACCTGGTGCTGGAGCGTTTCTTCGACGAGGCCGGCGACATGCACCTGGTGCTGCATGCGCCGTTCGGCTCCAAGCTCAACCGCGCCTGGGGCCTGGCACTGCGCAAGCGCTTCTGTCGCAAGTTCAACTTCGAGCTGCAGGCGGCGGCACTGGAGGACTCCATCGTGCTGTCGCTGGGGCCGACCCACAGCTTCCCGCTCGACGAGGTATGGAGCTACCTCAACAGCAGGACGGTGCGCGAGGTGCTGATCCAGGCGCTGCTCGATGCGCCGATGTTCGGCCTGCGCTGGCGCTGGAACGCTTCGGTGGGGCTTGCCGTGCCGCGCACCCGCAACGGCAAGCGGCGCCCACCGCAGCTACAGCGCCAGGACTCCGAGGACCTGCTCTCGGTGGTTTTTCCCGACCAGCTCGCCTGTGCCGAGAACCTGGCTGGCGCGCGCGAGTTACCCGACCATCCGTTGGTCAACCAGACCCTGCATGACTGCCTGACCGCCGCCATGGACATCGACGCGCTGGAGCGCTTGCTGGTGCGACTGGAGGCCGGTGAGATAAGCGTCAGCGGGCGCGACTTGGCCGTGCCTTCGCCACTGTCGGAGGAGGTGGTCAACGCGCGGCCCTATGCTTTCCTCGACGATGGCGCCCAGGAGGAGCGGCGCACGCTCAGCGTGCGCACCGGCGACGCGATGGATGTGGCCGATGCTGCCGCCTCGGCGCGCTACGCCCCCGAGGTGGTCGCACGCGTGCGCGAGGAGGCCTGGCCCGCGCCGCGCGATGCCGACGAGCTGCACGATGCCCTGGTCATGAGCGGCTTCATTGCCGCAAGCGAGACCGACGCTGATTGGCGGCCCTGGTTCGAGTCGCTCGCCGAGTCGTGGCGTGCCACCCTGGTCACTCCGCTTGGCGGCGAGCCGCTATGGCTGGCGGCGGAGCGCCTGGGCGAGCTGCTGGCGATCCATCCCGAGGCCGTGTTCGATCCGCCCATCGCGGCGGTGGGCGAGGCGCCGCAAACGCCCGACGAGGCGCTGATCGAGCTGCTGCGCTCGCGCCTGGAAACGCTGGGGCCGGTAACGGCGGCAAGCCTGGGCGCATCGCTGGGCATCCCCCTCGAGCGCACCATGGCGGCGCTGGCACGCCTCGAGGTCGAGGGCTTCGTGTTGCAGGGCGCTTTCCTGGGGAGCAGCGAGGTGGCCTGGTGCGAACGGCGCCTGCTGGCGCGCATGCATCGCTATGCCATCGACCGCCGCCGCGCCGAGATCGAGCCGGTGAGTATCCAGCACTACCTGCGTTTCCTGCTCGACTGGCACGGTCTGACCGAACGGCCGGAAGGTCCCGAGGCGCTGGCAGGGGCGGTAGAGCGTCTAGAGGGATTCCCCGTCGCTGCGGGTGCCTGGGAGAGCGACGTGCTGCCGGCGCGGGTGGCCGATTTCACCCCGCACATGCTCGACCAGCTGCTCGCCAGCGGACGCTTCATCTGGCTGCGCCTGCTGCCGCCCCGAGTCGCCGAGGGCGATGAGCGCCAGCGCCCCGGGCCGCTGCGCAACACTCCAGTTGCCCTGATCGATCGCCAGGCGTTGCCCGACTGGCGCGAGGCCGCGCCGGCCCCTGAACTCGATACTCTGCCGCTCTCCGGCGGCGCGCGCCGGGTGCTGGAGGCCTTGCAGGGCGGCGGTGCAATGTTCTTCGCCGACCTGCTCGGCCCCACGCGCATGTTGCGTACTCAGGTCGAAGAGGCGCTGGGCGAGCTGGCTTCCTGGGGCCTGGTGACTTCCGACAGCTTCACCGGTTTGCGTGCACTGATCGCCCCGGCCAGCAAGCGTCCGCCGATTGCAGCGAGTGGACGCCGGCGGCGGCGTCATGCGCCGGGTGTGGATGCCGCCGGGCGCTGGTCGTGGCTGCCGGCTCCCGAGCGTGAGCCGCCCGCCGGGAAGCGGCGCATCACGACCGACATGGATAGCCTGGAGCATATCGCCTGGGTGCTGCTGGAGCGCTACGGCGTGGTGTTCCGCCGTGTGATCGAGCGGGAGCCGGCGCTGCCGCCGTGGCGCGAACTCTTGTATGTCTATCGTCGCCTGGAGGCGCGCGGCGAGATCCGCGGCGGGCGCTTCGTGCAGCAGTTTGCCGGTGAGCAGTTCGCCCTGGCCGAGGCGGTGGGAGGGCTCAAGGCCATGCGGCGGCGCGAACCGGATGCCACGCGAGTCGTGGTGGCCGCCGCCGACCCGCTCAACCTGATGGGCATTCTCACGCCCGGCACGCGGTTGCCGGCCGTCTCGGGCAATCGCCTGCTCTATCGCGACGGCGTGCCGGAGGCGGTGCTGCAGAACGGCGAGGTGCACTTACTCGAGACGCTACCCGCCAAGGAGAAGTGGCAGGTGCAGCAACAGTTGCGGCGGGGGCCGGGGCACGAAAAACCCCCGGCACCCGAGGTGCCAGGGGCTGCGCTCACGATGCGCTGACGATCAGTCGCGCCGCATGCGATTCCGGTCAGGCTTGCGCTCATGCTCCTCGATACGCGCTTCCTTGCGGATGGGACGCCGCTGCTTGGCCATGGTGTGAGTCAGGGCCAGCAATGCCACTGCGGCCACGCCCACGGTCAGTGTCTCGATGAAACCCATGTGCATGTCCTCCTGTGGGTGGATGGGGCGACCCTCGGGACGTTCACTGTCCCTACGAGAGTGTGCCGACAAACTGAGGGTGGCAGTTTTCTCGCTGGCCGACAAATGTTTTGACTCATGACTGGCGATTAAGTTTTAACGCTTCGCTATAAGCCGGCCGCCAGCCTCCTAGGCGCGTACCACGACCTTGCCAATGGCCCGCTGTCGAGTCGCTCCAGGGCTGCTGGAAGGCTGGCTAGCGTAGCTCCGTTACGGGAGAGAGGGACGGGTGCTGTGTAGCCTGGCTGTTCCATGCCACCTATAGCCAATAGCAGTACTGGCACCGTATGCGATATTGCTTTTTTATCGTATTTAGTGAAATATATTTCCAAGTATATACTTCTGGCTAATACCCAGGCTGCTCTTGCGTAGTTTTACGGATGCCCTGTTCGTAGCAATGACTAAGTAATAACAGTATTTAAATTTGCGTAACCCTCCGGATTTATTTCTTTTGTCCTCGGTTTATTCTCCCCGGGTCAGTTCTCTGACCAGCTCACGATTCCATCATTAAAATAAACAAGGGCTGGCTTGATAGTGCGTTCAATATTATCGGGCTCGCCGGGAGAAGACATTTCCATGAGCGTCAACAGGCGTAATTTCCTCAAGTACGGTGGTGCTGCTGCGGTGGGTACCGTGATGGCGCCGAGCATCGTCAAGGCCCAGGAAACTTTCAACTGGCGCATGACCACCAGTTGGCCTTCGGGCTTTCCGTTCTTCCAGTCGGGTCCGGGCTCCGCCACGGATTTCGCCAAGCGGGTCGAAGACATGTCCGGTGGGCGCATCAAGATCCGTGTCTACGGCGCCGGCGAACTCATTCCGGCCTTCGATGGCTTCGATGCCGTGTCGCGGGGCCAGCAGGTGCAGTTGAATCATGCTTGCTCCTACTACTGGGCCGGCGAATCGTTTGCCGCGCAGTACTTCACGACCGTGCCTTTCGGCATGACTTTCCAGGGCTTCAATGCCTGGCTGGCACACGGTGGCGGCTACGAACTGTGGAAGGAGACCTACGAGCCCTACAACCTGATCCCGCTCGCCGTGGGCTGTACCGGCGCGCAACCGGTGGGCTGGTTCCGTGAACCCGTCACCAGCGTCGAGGACTTCCGCGGGCTCAACATCCGCATGCCGGGGCTGGCCGGGGACGTCTACAACGCCATCGGCGCCAATGCCCGCCTGCTGCCCGGCGGCGAAATCTTCTCCGCGCTGGAGCGTGGTGCCATCGACGCGGCGGAGTGGGTGGGACCCTACCTCGACCGCGCGCTGGGCCTGCACAACGCGGCCAAGCACTACTACTCCTCGGGCTGGCACGAGCCTTCCACCACCACCGAAGTCATCGTCAACAAGGACGCCTACGACTCCTTGCCCAGCGATCTCCAGGCGGTGCTTCACAACGCGGCCGCGGCCTGCAACATCACTTCCCACACCTGGATCGAAGCGCAGAACGGCGACGCCCTGGATGATCTGGTCAACAACCACGGCGTGGCGTTCGAGACCCTGCCCGACGACGTCATCCGGGCCCTGTTCGAGGCTACCCGCGACATTCTCGCGACCGAGGCCGACAAGGACCCGCTGGTCAAGAGAATCAACGACAGCTTCTGGGCGTTCAAGAAGAAGCATGACGGCTGGCAGGCCAACAGCGAGAGCGTCTTCGCCAACACCATCAGTCGTTATGGCCAGGGCATGATCTGATTGCGGCCCGACCCTCGGCTCCGGCTCCCGTAGCCGAGGGGCTTTACTGACCTGCCTTGCAAAGGCCACTTCTACCTCGCTTCAGACGTCCACCGGGGGCCAGCCCGGAGGAGGGAGTTTGCATGCTGCGTTTCTGTACCTCGCTCGAGCGCCTGCTAGGGCGTATCACCGGCCTTGCCGGTTTCATCGGTTGCGTGGCCATGGTCATCATGGTCGCGCTGATCTTCGGCAATATGCTGAGTCGCTATGCCCTCGGCCTGGGTGCGGTATGGGCCCAGGAACTGGAGTGGTACCTGCTGTCGGTGATGGCGATGATGGGCATCGCCTATGCCATGAAATTCGACGACCATGTTCGCGTGGACATCCTGTCGAGCCGCTTCAGTCCTGTCGGCATGATGTGGTTGAACCTCGTCACCGCACTCCTGGTAGCGTTGCCTTGCGCACTGCTCATCATCCACTACAGCCTGCCCTTCGCCGAGACCTCCCTCATTCGAGGCGAGCGCTCACCGAACTCTTCCGGTCTTCCCTGGCGCTGGATTCCCAAGTCGTTGGTCGTGGTCGGCTTCGTCTTCGTGGCGACCGAGTCGATTCGCCAGGCGCTGGAGAACGGCAGGCGTCTCGCTCAACACTACGCTCGGAGTGCCTGAGTCATGCCTTTGGAATATTACGCGTTGGCCATGATCGTGGCCTTCTTCGTGCTGGTTATGACCGGTATCCCGGTCGGCTTCGTGGTGGCTTTCGTCGGTTTCGTGTTCGGCTTCATCGGCTTCGATGGCTGGCTGTTCGAGCTGCTGCCTTCGCGGATCTACGGTGTCGTTTCCAACTACACCCTGCTGGCCATACCGCTGTTCGTATTCATGGGCGTGATGCTGGAGCGCTCGAAGATCGCCGAGCGCATGCTCGACGTGATCGGCCACCTTTGTGGCGGCCTGCCGGGCGGCATGGCCCTGGCGGTGATCATCGTGGGCGTGCTGCTGGGAGCGGCGACGGGCATCGTCGGGGCAGCCATCGTCACACTGACCCTGATGGCGTTGCCCACCCTGGTGCGCCGCGGCTACAAGAAGACGGTGGCGTGCGGCACCATCTGTGCTGCCGGCACCCTGGGGCAGATCATCCCGCCCAGCCTGGTGCTGCTGGTGCTGGCCGATATCATGAACCTCTCGGTGGGCAGCCTGTTCGCCGCGGCCCTGGTGCCGGGGCTGCTGCTGGCCGGGATGTATCTGGCCTATCTGCTGGTTCTGGCCTTCTTCTTCTCCGCCGACGTGCCCGCCATCGACGAGCAGGAGCGTGCCGCCGTCAGCAAGAAAGAGCTGGGCAAGGACTTCGTCAAGGTCGTGGTGCCACCGCTGTTGCTGATCTTCGCCGTGCTCGGCTCGATTATCGGCGGGGTGGCCGCTCCCACGGAGGCGGCATCGGTGGGGGCCGTGGGCGCATTGCTGCTGACAATCGTTTCCGGCCGCCTGTCGCTTCCGGTACTCTCCGAGACCGTGAAGACCTCCCTGCGCATCAGCTGCATGATCTTTTTCGTACTGATCGCCTCGCAGGTGTTTGCCTTGGCCTTCAGAGGCCTGGACGGCGAGTTCCTGATCGAAGCGATGTTCGAGTGGGTGCCGGGCGGCATGTACGGCACGTTGATCTTCATGCTGCTGCTGATCTTCTTCCTGGGCTTCTTCCTCGAGTGGATTCAGATCTCCTACATTGCCGTGCCGCTGTTCCTGCCCTTCCTGGCAAGCCAGGGCGACATGTCCATGGTCTGGGTCGCCATCCTGATCGCCATGAACCTTCAGACTTCGTTCCTCACGCCGCCCTTCGGCTGGTCGCTGCTGTTCATGAAGGGCGTGGCGCCGCCGGGCATCACCACGGCCGATATCTACAAGGGGGCCATTCCCTTCGTGCTGATCCAACTCCTTGCCCTGGCCCTGATCATCGTCTTCCCCGATGTGGTGCTGTGGTTGCCGGCGATGGTAGGATGGTGAGTCGCAAATAGCACTACCTGAGTTTGAAATCAGGCCCTGCCAACTCTCGTGCTTGTGAGGTTGGCGGGGCTCGTGGCTCGACAATAACTGTGGCTCAACAATAATAAGTAAACAGGTATACGCCAGTGTTCACGTTCAGAACCAAACTGACACTGCTTACCTTGCTTCCTCTGTTGGTTCTCATCGCCGGTGTGACGTTCTTTGCTATCCATCAGAGTGCGCGGTTGAGTGGGGTGCAGTCGGAAATCCTCAAGGACGGATTGCTGCAAGCCAAGAAGGCGGAACTGAAGAACTACATGGAGCTAGCCTATACGGCGATCCGTGATATATACGAAGACCCTTCCTTACCCAAAGACGTGGCTCAACGCCGCGTCGCGGATGCTTTCCATCGTATGGAATATGGCTCCGATGGCTACTTCTTCGTCTATGACTACGAAGGACTGAATATCGTCCATCCTCGTTTGGAGCACGTCGTCGGGCAGGATTTGTGGAACTTCCGCGATGAGGACGGGAAATTGCTAATTCAGCAGCTCGTCCGGCAAGCGCAAGCGGGGGGCGGCTATACCGAATACCGCTGGGACAAGCCCTCCGGCGGGGAGTCGGTGCTCAAGCTGGGCTACTCCATCGGGCTGGATGACTGGGGCTGGATGGTTGGCACCGGCCTCTATCTGGACGACATCGAGCAGGTCGTCGGTCAGATGGAGCAGCATATGGTGGGGAACGCGCGCAAGACCATCCTGCTGATGGCGTTCTTCACCGTCTCCTGCCTGCTCGTCATCGCCGTGATCGGCCTCGCGGTCAATTTGAGCGAAGCGCGGGTGGCGAATCGCAAGCTGGTCAAAATGGCCCAGAAGACCTTCGGCTTCCTGGAAAAGGAGCGCCGCCGGATCTCGCGCGAACTGCATGATGGTATCAACCAACTCCTGGTCTCGGCGCGCTTCAAGCTGGAGCGTGTCGATGACGCTCTGGGCCGGGGAGACCACGTCGACGCTTCCGCCGCCTTGGCGGCTACCGACCGCATCCTGGAAACGGGCATTCAGGATCTCAGGCGGCTGGCCTGCGACCTGCGCCCGAGCGTGCTCGACGACCTGGGGCTGGTAGCGGCCCTCGAAAGCCTCTGCTCGGGTTTGGCGGAGCGTAAGCCCGTCCAGATACATTTCGAGTCGAACGTCGACAGCCGGCAGTGTCAGCCGGTGCTGGCTACGGCCCTGTATCGCATCACCCAGGAGAGCCTGCACAACATCGAGAAGCACGCCGGCATGGCTCGTCGGGTCAAGGTAAAGGTGCAGCGCCGCCGGGGTTGGGTCTACCTGGAAATTGCGGATGACGGCCAAGGCTTCGTCTGGCGTCCCGAGCGTCGCCAGGAGCAGGACGGTACCGGCATGGGGTTGCGCAACATTCAGGACCGCGTCGACCTGCTGGGTGGGCGCCTGACGATCGAGGCGGCGCCCGGCAAGGGTGTGCGCATCAGGCTCAAGGTGCCGTTTCAGCGGGCCTCCAGCATGACAAGTCGGGAGAGAATCGATGGGAAGGTCTATACGCGTACTTTTGGCGGACGACCATCCGCTGGTGCTGGAAGGGCTGAAGTACCGGCTGGAGGCGCAGCAGGGCATTGACCTGGTCGGGGTGGCCAGTTCAGGGCAAGAGTTGCTGGCACTCGCGCACGAGTTGCAGCCGGACGTCGTGGTCACGGACATCACCATGCCTGGCATTTCCGGCCTGGAAGCCTGCAAGGTATTGCAGGAGAGCTGTCCGGCCATCCGTGTGCTGGTACTGACCATGCACGACAACGAGGAGTACATTCGCCGTGCGGTGGCCTGCGGTGCCGCTGGCTACGTACTCAAGGATGCCTCAGCGGAGGAGATGGTCTTCGCGCTGCGCGAGGTGGCGAGCGGTCGCAACCATTTCGGCTCTGGCGTCTCGCGGGTCCTGCTCGAGGAGAAGGAGGGGCGATTGACCCAGCGCGAAACCGACATCTTGAAGCTGATGTTCGAAGGCATGAGCAGCCGCGACATTGGCGAAGCGCTGGCGATCAGTGCCCGAACGGTGGAGTCGCATCGCAGCAATATCTATCGCAAGCTCAATACCAACTCCCTGGCGGGCCTGTTTCGCTACGCGATGCGACATGGGCTGGTCGAGCTGGAATAGCCAGATCCTATCGAAGTCATTGGCACGTCGATCTTTGACCTCAACCTTTCTTGAGGGCGTATCGTTCATCGCATCTTCACCCCGCAAGGAGAAATAGCGATGAGCGATGCGATCAAGGTGGCCGTGATCTACGGCAGTGTGAGAGAAGGGCGGCTCTGCGATACCGTGGGTCGTTGGGTTCTGGAGCAGATCCAGCGCCGGGAGGCGTTCGCGCCGATTGTGGTCGATCCCGCCGCCGAGGCCGACTCGGCATTCGCCGGACGCCTCGACGAAGCGGATGCCTTCGTCGTGGTCACGCCTGAGTACAACCACTCCTACCCCGCGGCGCTCAAGGCATTGATCGATAGCTACAAGGCGGAGTGGCAGGCCAAGCCCGTGGCCTTCGTCTCCTACGGTGGCGCTTCGGGCGGGCTGCGAGCGGTGGAGCACCTGCGTCATGTATTCGCCGAACTGCATGCGGTGGGCATTCGCGACGGCGTGATGTTCCCCAGCGTCTGGGAGCAGTTCGATGAGCATGGCCAGCCGAAGCAGGCCCAGCGCTACGAGCGTGGCATGCAGACCCTGCTGGCGCGGCTCGCCTGGTGGGCCGAGACCCTGCGCCAAGGCCGTGACGCACGGGACTATGCCCAGGCGGTGATGCTGGATTGAGCGGCGAGCGGTACGTTCAGTCCCCCGCGGCCTGGGCGCGCAGCCAGGCGATCTCCTCGGCCCAGATCTCGGGCTCGATGGTTTCCAGCACCAGGGGAATCTCGTCGATGCGCGAGTCGCGCATCAGGGTGGTAAAGGCATCGAGCCCGATGTTGCCCCGGCCCAGGCTGTGGTGGCGGTCGACGCGGCTGGCGTATGCGCTCTTGGCATCGTTGAGGTGCATGCCGCGCAGGTACCCGAAACCCACTATCTTGTCGAACTCGTCGAGCGTGGCGGTACAGGCCTCGGGGGTACGCAGGTCGTAGCCGGCAGCGAAGGCGTGGCAGGTGTCGATGCAGACGCCGACGCGCGACTTGTCGTCGACCTGTTCGATGATCTCGGCCAGGTGCTCGAAGCGCCAACCCAGGTTGGTGCCCTGACCGGCGGTGTTCTCGATCACAGCGGTAACGCCACGGGTCTTGGACAGGGCGTGGTTGATCGAGTCGGCGATGCGGGTAAGGCACTCGCTCTCGCTGATCTTCTTGAGATGGCTGCCGGGGTGGAAGTTGAGCAGGGTCAGGCCGAGCTGCTCGCAGCGCTGCATCTCGTCGAGGAAGGCGGCGCGCGACTTCTCGAGCCCTGCGTTGTCCGGGTGGCCGAGGTTGATCAAATAGCTGTCATGGGGAAGGATCTGCCCGGGACCGAAGCCGTGCTCCCGGCAGGCGGCGCGGAAGGCCTCGATGGTGGCATCGTCGAGGGGCTTGGCCTGCCACTGGCGCTGATTCTTGGTGAACAGGGCAAAGGCGTCTGCGCCGATCTCGACGGCGCGCAGTACGGCCTGGTCGGGCCCGCCGGCGGCACTGACATGGGCTCCGAGGTATTTCATCTGGCCTCTCCGTGGGTTGAGCAACGCCAATACGATAGCATGTACCCGCCATGGCCCTGCTAATCTCAAAGGCAGGACTACGAGGAAATGCCACATGTTGCTACTCGTACTGGTGGCGATGAGCGCCTCCATCGAGGAGGACCCGATCGCAGCGGCGCTGGCTCGCATCGATGCGCTGCAAGGCTATCGCCTGACGCTGCGAAGCCAGGGCAGCGGGGGAGAGGAGGTCATTCGCTACAGCTATCAGCAGCCGGGCTACGTGCGCATGGACATGGAAACGCCCTACCGCGGGGCGGTGCTGATCTACCGCCCCGATACGGGCAAGGTGCAGCTGTGGCCGTTCGGCGGCCCCGGCAGTCGGCCGGGCCTCTCCCTGCGCCCCACCAACCGCATGGTACGCAGCTCACGCGGGCATCGCGTGGACCAGTCGGACGTGGGCACGCTGCTGCGCAATGTGCAGCAGTTGCAGCAACACGGCAGCGCACGCCTGCTCGGGCCAGCCACGCTCGATGGGCATTCTGTCCAGCATGTGGTGGTGGAGTCCGAGCCCGGTCGAACGGTGCACGAGGTGGCGCGCTACGATCTTTGGCTCGACGAGGAGACGCTGTTCCCGCTCAGGGTGATCAGCTACGACCGGCGCGGCGAGCGCCTGGAAAGCGTGCACCTGGAAGACGTCGAGCTAGATCCGGCCTTCCCGCCCGATCATTTCTCGCCCTGACGTTCATGGTGGGTCGCGCCCATGGCAAGCTTCGATTTCGATACCACCTGGCACTTCAAGGCTCCGGTCGAGGCGGTCTTCGACGCCCTGAGCGATTCGTTGCACTGGCCCGGTTGGTGGCCTGGGCTGGTCGATGTGCAGCCGCTCGAGGCCGGCGACGACCAGGGCATTGGGCGTACCCAGCGTTTCATCTGGAAGAGCCGGCTTGGCTATCGCCTGTGTTTCGACATCTGCATTACCCGTGTTGACGAACCCTGCTTGATCGAGGGGGTGGCAAATGGTGACGTGGCCGGTGTGGGCAGGTGGCAGCTATACGGAGAAAAATCGGGCACACGGGTTCGCTATATCTGGCAGGTGCGAACGGTGCGGCCCTGGCTGAGTCTGCTCTCACGCATGGCTCGTCCGCTGGTGCTGTGGAATCACCGGGCCATGATGCGGGCTGGCGCCACGGGACTGGCGAATCACTTGAGGTGCGTTCCAGCGCCCTGTGGGCGTGCCCCGGCCCGAGAACCGTTCAAGCAACGTTGGTAGTCCTTTGAACCAAACGGTATTCTGTCAGCATGTCTCGAAATCGTCGCAGAGATACCATGACGGGCTCGCATAACAATATCGACAATCAACGCCAGTCCTCGGGAGCGCGTAGCTGCGACTCTCCCGATTCCCCCTGCCAGCGGGGCCGACGTGAGCTCGAGGAGGCACGCAAGGAGATCGCACGCCTCGACCGTACCCTGCAGCGCATTCAGCACATCGCCCGGTTGGGCTACTGGAAAGCCAGCCTCCAGGCCAACGAGCTGTTCTGGTCCGAGGCGATCTATGACATCTTCGGCGTCGATCCCAAGACCTTTACCCCCAGCATTCGGGCCTTCAAGGCCATGGTCCATCCGGAGGACCTGGAGAGCGTCGAGGCCAGCATGTGGCGCGCACAGGAAAGTGGCAGCCATGACGTGGAGCATCGCATCGTGCGGCCCGACGGTGAGATCCGCTGGGTGCACGAACTGGCCGATTACATGCCTGAGGGCGACGAGCAGATCCTGATCGGCACCGTGCGCGACATCACCGAGCAGAAGCGGCTGGAACTGCGCCTGCGCCAATTGTCGCGCACCGACGAGCTCACGGCGTTGTTCAATCGGCGCTATTTCATGCAGCGGCTAGTGCAGGAGCTGGCCCGTTACCGTCGTTACGGCAGGTCGACGTCGGTGGTGCTGTTCGACTTCGATCACTTCAAGCGGATCAATGATACCCATGGCCATCCTGCCGGTGACCAGGCGCTGGTGAGCGTGGGCAAGTTGCTGCGCAGCAACTTGCGTACGAACGATATCCCGGCGCGGCTCGGCGGGGAGGAGTTTGCTCTTCTACTGCCCGAAACCAGTCTCGAGGAAGCCGTCGGCGTGGCGGAGAAGGTGCGCCAACTGGTAGAGAAGCAGGAGTTCGAGTCGGAGCAGGGCCACCGCTTCGGCGCGTCGATTACCTGTGGTGTGTCGGCTTTCCAGGGAACCGAGGAGACGGTGGAGGCCATTCTGCATCGTGCCGACCAGAACCTCTATGAAGGCAAGCGAGCCGGTCGCAATCGGGTCGTGGCGGATGAACCGGATCGCTGAAGGCGTGTCGTCCCGGGCAACGCCTCTTCTGGAGAGAGCCGACTGGCTGGCCGATGCGCTGGGCCTGGTACTGGGTGAGCCGTCGAATCAGCCATTGACCATGCGTCTCTACCACACCCTGCGCGAGTGGATTCAGACGGAGCGACTTGGCAGTGGCCAGCGCCTGCCATCCACTCGCCAGTTGGCTCGAGAGCTGGGCCTGGGGCGCAACACGCTGCTGGCCGCCTTCGACCAGCTGTTGGCCGAGGGCTTCCTCACCACCCGCCATGGCGCGGGTACCTTCGTTGCCGACTTGGCGTTCCAGCAGGCGCAGTCGGTTACGGCGAACGTTGCAGCCGCACAGCCGTCTTTGCCTGCCGAATCGCTGCTCTCCTCACGCGGTACGGCACTGCTCGCCTTCTGTCATTCCCCGCAAGAACGCCATCCCGCTTTCGTTCCAGGCGTGCCCGCACTGGATCGCTTTCCTCACGCCCAGTGGCAGCGGCTGTTGCACCGCCAGTTGCAACGGATGCCGTTGGACTGGCTCGACTATCAGGCTCAGGGGGGAGTGCCGGCACTGCGCGAGGCGCTGGCCGATTATCTGCAGCTCTCCCGCTCGGTGCGCTGCCGCCCCGAGCAGATCCTCATTGTTCAGGGTGCCCAGCAGGGCTTCGAACTGATCGTGCGGCTACTGAGCGACAGCGGCGACGAGGTATGGATCGAGGAGCCGGGCTACCACGGTGCCCAGGCCTGCTTCATGGCGGCCGGGCTTGATATGACGCCGGTGCCGGTGGATGGCGAGGGCATGTGCATCGAAGACATGTCCGACTCCCGTCAACCGCGGCTGATCTACGTCACGCCTTCGCATCAGTATCCCAGTGGCACAACCATGAGCCTGGCCAGGCGACTGGCGCTGCTCGAAGCCGCCGAACGGTACGGTGCCTGGATCGTGGAAGACGACTATGACAGCGAGTTTCGCTATGGCCAGCGGCCCGTTGCCGCCCTTCAGGGGCTGGTGGATGACTCGCGGGTGATCTATGTAGGCACCTTCAGCAAGGTGATGTACCCCGGCATGCGGCTGGGTTATTTGGTGTTGCCCGAGCCGTTGGTGGCGCCGTTCCGCCGTGCCAATGCCCGGCTCCATCGCGAAGGCCAGTACGCCGTGCAGGCCGCCGTGGCGGAGTTCATTGTCCGTGGTCATTTCTCGCGCCATATCCGCCGGATGCGTGACTGCTATCGCCGGCGTCAGGCTCTGCTGCGTGAATCGCTGGCGCCGGCGGTGGCGCGTGGCCTGCGGCTATCCGAAGGGCAGGCCGGCATGCACCTGGTCGCCTGGCTCGACGAGCCCGAGCACGAACGCATCCTGCTCGAGCGGGCTGCGGGGCAGGGGATCTTGCTGTCCCCATTGTCGAGCTACTATCTCAACGCCCCCGGCCACCCCGGCCTGGTACTGGGCTATGCCGGTACCGTCGAAGCCGAGATCGAAAGGGCAGGGCACTGGCTGGCTCAGGCGTGGTGTGAATTGGCAGACGCCTAGTCGTTCAGCGGCACGTCTGCGTCAGCGCCGACAGTGAGCTTAGCTGTCTGCCCTCTCCATCGAAGTTTTCCGGCGCAAGCCAGCGCTCCAGGCGTGCCTCGGCGGCGGGCCATTCGCTGTCCAGCAGGGAGAACCAGGCGGTGTCGCGACTATGCCCATTCTCCACCCGGTGCTGACGGAAGATTCCCTCGAAGCGAAAGCCCAGGCGCTCGGCGGCACGCCGCGAGGCGGCGTTGAGCGCATTGCACTTCCACTCGTAGCGTCGGTAACCCAGTTCGAAGGCATGGCGCATCAGCAGCAGCATGGCCTCGGTGGCCGCCGGCGTGCGCCGCAGCGCTGGAGTAAAGTGAATATGCCCGACCTCGATGCTGCCGTGTTCGGGAACGATGTTGAGGTAGCTGGCCAGCCCCAGTGCCCGCTCGTCAGCCGCCGCGACGATGGCGTAGAACAGCGGATCGTCGCTTTCCGACCTAGCCTTCAGCCAGGCGCGATACTGTTCGGTATCGGCGAACGGCATACCGCCGGAGTAGGTCCAGCGCGCTGCGGGGGCATCGTGCGTACCTTCGCCGGGCGCCAGCAAAGCGGCATACAGCGAAGCGGCGTGACGCTCAGGTGTTAGCGGCTCAAGGCGAACCCTGCGGCCCTGCAGCGGTATTCGATCCGGTCGGCGGGCCGGCTGCCAGTCGGGCAGGGCGGCGCCGACCGGTTGGCCAAAGGCGTTATGGCTCACATCGGTCAGGGTCATGAAGTGCTCTCCTCATAGGTCAGTTGTTGCATGTAGCGCCACAACTGGCGCGCCTGCGGGTCGCGGCTCTCGGCCAGGGCTGCCTCGACGCCGGCCTGGTCAGCCTCAGAGCGCTGGCGGCCTAGCTTGGCCTTGCCCGCCAGCGTCTCGATGGGCAGGCGAAAGCCGACCACGCCGGCCTGCATCTTCTCCAGGTAGCCTGGCTCACGGGGCAGTGAGTCGAGCAGGGCGGGCTCAAAGTGCGCCAGGCTGCGGTCGAGCAGTTCCCGCGTGGCCGCTGTCCCCAGCAATTCGAGGGTGCCCGTGGCGTGCACGGCCAGGTAGTTCCAGGTGGGCACGGCGGGCTGGCTGGCGTACCAGGTCGGTGAGATATAGGCGTGGGGGCCGCTGAAGATCGCCAGCGCCCGGCTGCCATCGAGTGTTCGCCAGTGCGGGTTGGCACGGGCGAAGTGGCCGTAGAGCATGCCCTGCTCGCCTTCGCTGCGCTCCAGCAACAGGGGCAGGTGGGTGGCCTGCAGGTCGGCGCCGACCAGGACGGCGAAGCCGTGCCGTTCTATCAAGTCCCAGGCCCGAGCGCGCTCGAGTTGCATCGAGGGGGGTACGTACATGGTGCCTCCGGGTCAGTCCTGGCTCGCTTGCGTGTCGAACAGCAGGCCGTAGTAATAGAAGGTGGTGTCGCGCTGCCAGCCGAGCGATTCGTAGAGCGCCTGGGCGTTGCGGTTGTTCATTTCGGTGGCGAGCTTGAGATGGCCAACGCCATGGCTTGCGGCCAGTTCCCTGGCGGCCTGCATCAAGGCGCAGCCGACGCCGCCGCGGCGCGCTTCGGGCGAGACGAACAGATCGTTGAGCAGCCACAGCGGCGCCAGGCGCACGGTGGAGAGCAGGGGATAGAGCTGAACGAAGCCCTGTAATTCTCCTCCCGGTCCTTCATGCACCAGAATGTGCGAGTCACCGCCTTCCAGGCGTGCCTGCAGGAAGCGCCGGGCGCCTTCGAGGTCGGGTGCCTGGCGGTAGAACTGCCTGTAGCCGTCGAGCAGTTCGCTGAGCGGGCCGAGGTCGTCCAGGGAGGCATGGCGTACGGGCATCGGTAAGTCCTCGCGTTCACATGGGTCTTACCGAGTGTGAAGCCTTACTGGCTCCTTGCTAAGGGCCAGTTGGATTGATTTCAACAGAGCCACTTGGCGTTGACGTTCAGGTCCGAAAACCGCCAGACATCGGCTTTGCCCAAGCTAGAATGGAGCCATGAACCTCTCGACCGATATTTGCTACCAGGCGCTGCTGGCGCGCGATGCTCGTTACGACGGACGCTTCTTCACCTGTGTGACCAGCACCGGCATCTACTGTCGCCCGATCTGCCCGGCGCCTGCGCCGAAGCTCGATAATTGTCGCTTCGTTTCTTCCGCGGCGGCAGCGCAGGAGGCGGGTTTCCGACCGTGCCTGCGCTGTCGCCCGGAAAGCGCGCCGGACTCCCCTGCCTGGGCCGGTACCTCGACCACGGTGAAGCGGGCGCTGCGCTTGATCGACGAGGGCGCGCTGGACGAAGGCGGGTTGGAAACGCTGTGCGATCGTCTGGGCGTGGGCGCACGCCAGCTGCGGCGGCTGTTCCAGCGCCATGTCGGAGCCGCCCCGCTGGCCGTGGCCCAAACCCGGCGCGTGCTTCTGGCCAAGCAATTGCTGCACGAGACTGAACTGCCTCTCGCCGATGTGGCGCTGGCCAGCGGTTTTCGCAGCGTGCGCCGCTTCAACGAAGTGTTCCTGCATCTCTATGGCCGTGCGCCAGGCACCCTCCGCGGTCGCCGAGCCGACCTTTCCCGGGCAGCGGCGTTGACGCTGCGGCTGCCGTACCGGCCGCCCTACGACTGGCCGGCGATACTGGCCTTCCTGGCTCGGCGGACCATCCCGGGGCTTGAACGCATCGATGGAGAGGGCTATCACCGGGTTTTCCGCATCGGCGAAACGGCCGGCAGCGTAAGTGTGAAGGATGTTTCCGCCGACAATGCACTGCACGCCTCGATCCGGCTGCCCGAGCTTTCGGCACTGCCGAGCGTGATTGCACGGCTGCGTCGGCTGTTCGATTTGCAGGCCGATCCCGAGGCGATACGCCATGGGCTCGGTCGCGACCCGGCGCTGGCGCCACTGGTAGAGCGTCGCCCCGGGCTGCGCGTGCCGGGCGGATGGGACCCTTTCGAGGTCGCCGTACGGGCGATCCTCGGCCAGCAGGTCAGCGTCGATGCGGCCACACGGCTGGCTGGGCGGCTGGTCGAGCGTCTGGGTGAACGCGTGGAGGGTCAGGCTGGAATCGGCCTGGAGCGACTATTCCCCGCTCCCGAGCGCTTCACTTTCGATGAGATCAAGGCACTCGGCATGCCCAGCGCACGGGCCGCGGCCCTGGTAGCGTTGGCGACTGCCTACCGCGAGCGCCCAAGGCTGTTCGATCGGCGCCAGGATCTCGATGACACTGTGGCCCACCTCTGTGCCCTGCCAGGCATCGGCGAGTGGACGGCACACTACATCGCCATGCGTGGGCTGCAGGAGAGCGATGCCTTTCTGCCATCGGACGTGGCGCTGCAACGGGTACTGGCAGAGCAGGGCCGGCGCCCAACGCCGCGCGAGCTGCTTGCACGGGCCGAGGCCTGGCGGCCCTGGCGTGCCTATGCCGTGATGCACCTGTGGCATGCCGATGCGGCCACCACGACGGCAGCAAAACCGCAACAGGAGAAGTGCAATGCGACTCTGGCTTGATCGATTGCCGTCCCCCGTGGGCGAGCTGCGACTGGTTGGCGATGACCAAGGCGCACTGCGAGCGCTGGAATTCGACAGCCACGACGAACGGCTGCACCGCCTGCTGGGGCGTCACTATCGCCACTACGAGCTCGTCGAGGGCTCGGCGCCCGACGCCATACGCCAGGCGCTGGAGGCATATTTCGACGGTGACTCTTCCCATCTCGATACAGTGCCTGTGGCGACCGGTGGTACTGAGTTCCAACGCCTGGTGTGGCAAGCGCTGCGCCTGATTCCGGCCGGTACCACGATCAGCTACGGTGAGCTGGCCGCAAATATCGGACGCCCCGGTGCCAGCCGCGCCGTTGGCCTGGCCAACGGCGCCAACCCGGTGGCCATCGTGGTACCGTGCCATCGGGTGATCGGTGCCAACGGCACCCTGACCGGCTATGGCGGTGGGCTGCCGCGCAAGCGCTGGCTGGTGGAGCACGAGCGGCGCCAGCTGCAGAGCGACTTGTTCACGCTCGCGTAGCGGCCCGTGCCAGCTCAGGTCTCGTCGACCAACCCTTCCAGCAGCTTGCTCAAGAGCTCACCCAATGCCTGCTGTTCCTCGCGGCTGAGAGCGGAAAGCATTCGGGCCTCGTTCGCCACGTGGCGAGGCACGACTCGATTCATCAGGGCCAAGCCTTCCTCGGTCAGCGATACCAGCGTGCCGCGCCGATCCTCGGGATTCGGCGAGCGCACGATCAGGCCCGCTTTCTCCAGGCGATCCAGCCGACTGGTCATGCCTCCCGACGAGACCATCAGTGTCTCGAACAGCTGCGTCGGCCCCAGGCGGTAGGGAGCTCCCGAGCGGCGCAGCGTGGCCAGAACGTCGAACTCTCCCAACTGCAGGCCGTACTCCTTGAAGAAAGCCTGTAGTCGCTCCTGGGTGAGCAGTTGGGTCGTCTTCATGTATCCCACCACTTCCATCGGCAGCAGGTCGAGTTCGGGCATTTCCCGTTGCCATTGGGCAATGGCTTGCTTGACACGATTCATAGGCGCGTTTATCTTTCCATCAAGATACTTTGTGTCGAGAATCTTTTGCTGTACTGAACAGGAGCCGATCATGACCAACTCAACCAAGCCACGCAACCGCACCGGCTGGTATGCCCTGGCTTGCCTGCTACTCGTCGGCAGCCTGCTGGCCTTGTCTCTGGTCGTGGCCAAAATCGCCGACGGAGCCGGTGCGCCTCGCCTGAGCTTCCTCATGGTGGCGGTGACCGGCGCTGGCGTGCTGCTCCTGGCGCTGGCAACCCAGCAGCGACAGCCGATGCGGCTCGACAGGCGCATCGTCGAGTACGCGCTGGTTTCGGGCGCACTGTTTGCCCTGCCCAATGCGCTGGGCTTCCTGGCGGTGCGTCACGTGGGGGCCGGGTTCGTCTCGCTCAGCTTTGCCTTCCCGATTCTGGTGACCTGGGTGATAGCAGTGGGAATGGGCATGGAGCGCGTCAATGCGCTACGGCTGCTCGGCGTGCTGCTGGGGCTGGCAGGTGGGGTGTTGCTGGCGTGGGCCAAGGCGGGCGGCATGCAAGGCGCACAGGGCTGGGTCGCGTTGGTATTGACGATCCCGCTGATCATCGCGCTGGGTAATATCTATCGCACCCTGCGCTGGCCCGGCGAGGCAGGGCCGGTCTACCTCGCTGCGCTGATGCTGCTGGGTGGCGCGCTGGCGCTTGCCCCCTTCGTGCTGGCATTCGAGGCGCAGCAATTGGCGCAGTTGCTCGGCTCGACAGGGGTGCTTCGGCTGCTGCTCGCCGAAGTGGCCGTCTTCACGGTGCTCTACGTCTTCTACTTCGTGCTGCAGAAAATCGCCGGCCCCGTCTACCTCAGCCAGATCGGCATGGTGGCGGCGTTGGTCGGCACGTTGATTGCAGTCTCGCTGCTGGGCGAGACGGTACCGCCCTACCTGGGCCTGGCGGGGGCACTGGTGGTCCTCGGTGCGGTCCTGTTCCACCGTGGCGCCGTGCGCCGCGAAACGCCACCGCCTGCCACGGCGGAAGCCTGACCACAGGAGAGTTGCATGACCCCCATGGAAGCCCTGCATTGGCGCTATGCCGCCAAACGAATGAATGGCAGGAAAGTGCCCCAAGACACGCTAGATAACATTCTCGAGGCCGCACGGCTGGCGCCGTCGTCCTACGGTCTCCAGCCATACAGTGTACTGGTGGCGGAAGACCCAGTGCTGCGCGAGCGGATCCGGCACGCTGCGTGTGACCAGCCCCAGGTCAGCGAATGCTCTCACCTGCTGATCTTCGCCACCTGGGACGAGATGGATGGGCGACACGTGGATGAGCTGATCGCACTGACCGCGGCGGCGCGCGGTCTCGACCCCATGGAGTTGGAAGGGTATCGGCAGTCGCTCCACGCGGCCGTTGCCGGCCTTGCCTCGCCGGAAGTGCGCCACCAATGGGCGGCGCGACAGGCCTATATCGCCCTGGGCACGGCCTTGACCGCCGCGGCTGCACAGCGTGTCGACGCCTCGCCGATGGAAGGTTTCGACCCGCCGGCATTGGATGCACTGTTGGGCCTTGAGGCGCAGGGGCTGCGTAGCGTAGTGCTGCTGGCGCTTGGTTATCGTGATACCGAGCAGGATCGCCTGGCTGGCCAAGCCAAGGTGCGTTGGCCCAGGGAGCGCTTCTTGGTGGAATGGGACGGGGCCTGATGGCCCCGCTGGTCTTCCAGGCGCCGTCCAGAAAGTCGGCGAGTGCAGGCAGTTTTTGGATGGTGCCTAGACGCTGCCTTCCTTCTCGATAACCAGCACCCTGGCTTCGCCTACAGGACAGGCGACATGTTCGGTACCTGTCGAGGCAAAGAAGATGTCGCCCACCTCGAGCAGTCGTGAGTGCTCGATGCCCTCGTTGCGATAACGCATCTCCACCTGGCCATCGAGCACCACGAAGACCTCCTCGCCATCGTTGACGTGCCAGCGGTAGGGCCGGTCTGTCCAATGCAGGCGGGTGGTAATGCCGTTCATCTTGGCAATGTCCTTGGCTCCCCAGGCACGCTCCGCGGTGAAGTCCCGGCTACGGGTGATTTCCATGCTCGGTTATCCTTCTGGTGTTATCTCCTGAGCAAGTCCCCAGGTCTCGAGCAAAAGCCGAGACAACCTGCTCGTTCGGTGAAGGAGGCATTATGCTTAACGCAGTGACCATTGTGCTACATCATTTCATGCCGCTTCATGATGAGTCAGGAGAAGCTGCTGGGAGAGGCTACCCGAGACTTCTCGCAAGTTGCGAAGCCTGCTGGCAGGCTTGTTGCCGAGCTTCACTATCAACTTCGCTGCCGAAAAGTGTCTTTTCCACGATTATCGACTGTACATCGGTTACGCCAATGAACTTAAGCCACGCCTCGAAATATCCTTTCTGATGGTCGAACTCTCGCGATGGGGTAAAGGAGTCGCTTGCATAGCTCAAGCCTCTGGCATAAACGACGATGGCCTTCTTGCCAGTGAGCAGCCCGCTGAATCCGGTCTCGGGGTCGAAAGAAAAAAGAATGTCCTTCTGCGATATCAAGTCAATGAAATGCTTGAGTTTATAAGGGATGCTGAAATTCCAGAGTGGCATCGAGAACAGCAGGAGATCGGCCTCGTGCAGATGGGCGGCGAGCTGGCGCAGGTGCTCCCAGGCTTGCTGCTGGCTTGCCGTGAGCGGCGTTCCGGCTAGCCCGGCATATTTCGCTGTCATGGCGTTGTCATCGAACTCAGGTAGCTCCATGTCCCATAGGTCGAGGTGCTTGACCTGAACATGCGGAGCGTAGTCCCGATAATCGGACAGGAAGCTTCGTGCGACCTCCAAGGAGGCAGAACGCTGCTTGCGGGGAGAAGATGAGACATGTAGGAGAATTGTCATGACACAAAATACCTCGCTGATTTTTGTTTCTATATGCCAGCACCTCCGGGTGGAAAATATAAATCAAATAGTGTGATGGTATTTATAATGAACCAAGATGATACTTTTTTCTTAACTCTGCTACGCTGGATGAGGGGTAAGCTAAGAGCGGCTCAGGGCGGCTTTAGAGGGCAGAGGCAATCATCAGGTGGCGTGTCACGACGCGCTGCCGAGTGATACATAAAAAATGAAAGCCATACTTATCATGGAAAGATATGCACATGCTCGACTTGCTTCTCCTGAGGAGTTTCGTTGCTGTCATCGATGAAGGTAGCTTCACTCGCGCCGCCAACCGTCTGCACCTGACGCAGCCGGCCATCAGCGGGCACCTGCGCCGGCTGGAGGCCCAGGTCGGCAAGCCATTGCTTCGGCGTACGACGCGTGCCTTCGAGGTCACACCGGATGGGGAATGTCTGGCGGCCTATGCCAGGGCCATCCTGGCGCTCAATCGCGACGCCATGACCCAGCTCTCCCGCTCCACCTATCAGGGCAACGTTCGCCTCGGTGTGGCGGAGGATTGCGTCAATGCCTCCCTGATGCGCGCGCTCAGGGAGTTCGTGGAAGACAACCCCCAGGTCGAACTCGGCGTACGGGTCGGCATTCCCGGCGACATGGTCGTGGCCATGAAGCGCGGCGATGTGGACATGGTGTTGGGCGCCCAGTGCGGTTCCCATGAACCGGGCCGCCTGCTGTGGCATGAGCCCCTGGTCTGGGCCTGGGCCGAGCGATGCCCTGTACGCTTGCCTTCTCCGCTGCCCCTGGCCCTGTTTCCGGAAGCCTGTCCCTATCGCGAAGCCGCGCTGACCCAACTGGCCCTGGCCGGCATTCCGCAGCGCATGGCGATGCTCTGCACCAGCGGAGCCAGCTTGCGTGCCGCGGTAGAAGGCGGTTTTGCACTGGCGCCGATGCCCGCCGGCCAGCTTGGGCCTGGGCTTGTCGCCCTGTCGGAAGAGCACGGCCTTCCACCGCTACCGGAGGCCGAGTTCATGCTGATGATCAATCCGTCGGGAGACCAGACCGTTCTGGCTGCCTTGGCCGATCGGATCGCCGAGCACCTTTGTCCCACGCCCATTGCAGAACCGGTCTAGCGTCCAGGACTGACAACAATAGCGTGACCCACATCTTGTGTCCTCGTCATGGAGGAGAGAACAACAATGGTGAGGCTGAGTAGTGTATTTCGGTTGGCCGCCAAGGCCTCGACCGGGAGTGAGTCGATCTTCGCCAAGGCGATTGTCAGGGCGGCGGCCAAGCCGCGCCCGCCCAGCCCGCCGGCGTTTACGCCGCAACAGACGGTGACACCAACACTACCCCAGTGGAATGGGGGGACGGCGTTCCAGCCGATCAATACCAGCCACACCCCTATGGTGGGCTATGGGGTCTACTCGCCGGAATACCTTCAGCAAATGGAGCTCAACTCGGAACCTCCGGTTTATGGTCCCACGGTACCGGAGAGTTTCGATTCCACGAGTTTCGAGCCGCTGAACTTCGATCCCCTGAACCGGAACGATGTTTTTCTGCCTGTCGATAACGTAGCCGAGCAAGAGCCTGTCATCGACGAGGAATCAGCCGAACAGGCTCAGGGCCTGGCTGATGAAATTGCCGAGGGCAAAGGGCTCGACCTTGTCGGAGACGACGAACTGAATCGGGAGGATGTCGTCGAACGGCTCGAGGCGGGTGGCTACGAGGTGGAGTCAGCTGAATGGGGCCTTGCCGGGGACAACGTTACCCGCACGACGATCACCGACCCCGGGACAGGCGAAACCATCCACGAATACTACGATCACGACACCGACCGGTACTGGATCGAGGTGACGGGTGAAGATGGCGAAACGCTGAGTCAATCGCCTGTCCGGGACGATGAGGGACGCAAGGTCACCGTCAGTGAGGACGAAGAGAGCGGCGAAAGGACAACACGCCTTGAAGACGATTTGGGTGATGGCAGCGTCGTAGAAATAACCGAACTGACCGGCAGCGATGTCGTAACGATCACGACTACCGATAGCGACGGCAACAGCGAGACGGTAGTGGTGGCCGAGGATGGTACGCGAACGACGCTGGACCCTGAGCAAGATACGAGCCGGGAGGGTGTCGATGAGATTGTCGATGGAGTCGCCAATGGCCAGAGTATCGAAGAGATTGCCGAGGAGCAGGGGCTCACTCGCGAGCAGGTGATTGCCCAGCTAGCAGCGGCCGGTTTCGAAGTCGACTCGGGAGTGGAAGGGCAGGGTCCCAATTACACCGATATCACGAGGATCACCGAATCAGGAAGTGGCGATCTCGTCGTCAGTCACGAGACAGGGCCCGATGGAACACAGACCTCCCGCGTCATCGATAATGATGGCAACGAGACTCGTCGGACCGAGAACACTGACGGTAGTACCACCAACGTATTGATCGAGTCGGATGGCCGTGTGACCGAGACCGTCGTGGATACCGATGGCAAAACAACCACGACCGTCACGTATGAACAAAACGGAGTGACGGTCGAGGAAGTCACTATTGACGACGGTAAGACCACGACAACGATCATCGACGATGACGGCAACCGCACGGAACTCGATCCTGAGCAGGATACGAGCCGGGAAGGAATCGATGAGATTGCCGAGGCAGTCTCAGAAGGCAATAGCATCGATTCGATCGCCGAGGAGATGGGGCTCGATCCTGCTCAGATCATCGCTCAACTCGCGGCTGCCGGTTTCGAAGTTTCAGAGTATACGGAGCCGGACGACAGCGTGACCCGGCGTATCGTGGATGCCGACAGCGGCGAAGAAATCGCCCGCTATCGTTTCACGATGGGCGAAGTTACCCAAAGTACCTTCTTTGTCGATGCTCAGGGTAACGAGGTGCAACGCACCGAATACCGGAATGGACGCAGCATCGAGACCGTCGTGGAGGCCAACGGCCGCAGGACCGTTACCAGCGAGAGTACCGATGGCGAGAAGACGGTCAGTGTGACCCACAACGGCTATACCGTGACCACTCCACCGGAGGGGGATATTACGGTTCGTCATGACGAGAAAGGAATGGAAGTTGATGTCAAGAGGGGCACGTATATGGCTTCCCTCATCGATACGCTACTCGAAATCGATCCTGACAGCGATGATGCCGATGAGGCTAAGGCCGCGGAAATTGTCATGGAAGTCGTTGAGAGCCTTATTGCGGGTGAAGCCGTAGAAGACCTGCAAGCGGCTATCAATGAAAAGCAGGAGGAATTAGCCACGGCTATGGATGCCTATGGCAAAGGTTTCCTGCCCAGTACGAACGTCTCCGTCGAGAATCCCTATGGCGACCCACCTCCAGGGCAGGCACCTTCCGGCGGTGAGTGGGTGCCGATGTATGACAAATGGCATGACCCCGAGGTGGCCAAGGCCATGGCTGCATTAAATGTGTTGCTTGTCCAACAGATGGAGGCGAATGACAAAGGGCTTTATCACCAGGAGCAACAGGATGTTTATGCTCTTGATCCGGAGTATGAGGATGCTATTGAACGCGCTGGTGAGATTCTCGATGAAGCATTGGCCCCCCATGGGCGGAGATGGGTGCGCCCTGAGCCAGAGGGCTCCCTCGAGGAGGCCGAAGAGCGATTGAGCGAAGCCGAATCCAGACTCGAGGAGGCGGGGGAAGCCAAGAAGGAGTATCAAGAGGCAGAACGCCTGCTCGGTGAGGCGATTACTACACAAGATAACATGCCTTTTTATCCTGACGGTACAGTTCCGGTAATAAGTGAGGCAGGTAGCGGTTATAACTATTCGGCCGAGGTGGAAAAAGGTAAGGAAGCTCAGGCAGAAGTGGATGCTTTGTTCAGTAAGGCGGATTTTCACCATAGGCATGGAGATAGCCTCTTGGCTGATTATGTCGTCGATATGCTTGAGCAGCACCCGGATGCCACAGACTCTGACAGTGAGATATCTGTTGAGCTGGAAAAAGCGAGAGATAGTCAGGAGGAAGCGGGTCGGAGACTTGAGCTTTCTCAGGCCTATTTAAATTACTATAACGCAGTTTACGAGAGCGCTGAATTCACAGTTGACATAGAGGATATAAAGTCTCGTCTGCTTGCAGAATACAACGGGGACAATCCTCACCTCTTCGAGGAAGGACGGAAACATAAAACGCTGGGTGGTACCTATCTTGGAGAATTCACTGGCCAGGAGCTCGACTATCGTGATGGTCAAGTCTGGGTCGTCAACCACTTTGATACAGGTAAAACAACGGAGCAGCAGCTCACTGTTGATCCCGACGATTCTCGTGGATGGAATGAAGACTACCGGCAGCGTCCGCTGAATGTTGAATGGCATGAGCTTAACTCCGGCGTAGATATGTCCGAAAATATCTGTAGGGTGGACACTCCGGCTGCATCAGTTACGAATCTGGAGGTCGCTCATGCTCGACTGTATGGAACGCTTGGAGAACAGCTTGGTTTAGATATTGAAGATGTAGACGATATAATTTCTGAGCTTGAAGATGAAGAACAGTCTTTCATAGAGGTTTTTGGTGAAGGTGAGGAAGTTCCTCCAGAGGATCTATTGAAGCCAGGGGAGGAGCCCATTACCGTCCCGATAGGGGAGGGTGAGATCAAAATCTCACCAAGCTCCTCCGAAGACTATGACCAAGGTGGCCTGGAAATACTGGCAGAGCGAGATGAGTGGGTGGGGGTAAAGGTCGAGGAGAACTGGGTTTGGGTTCATGCAGACCAAGCCATTACCATGTTGGCATTGAAGGAAGCCAATAACCACCGAGACGCGCTGGAAGAGGCGCAGAGTAATATGCGTAGCTTGGAGGAGTGGTATCGCCACCGAGCCAGCCAGCCGGTCGACTTGTTCGAAGAGCGTGAATCTCCTGAGCAGGAGGCACGCATGCAGTTCAGCTACCTGGTGGAGTCGACCGATCGAGCCTTGGAAGATATCTATAATCCACGTTTTCGGAGCATGCTAGAGAACGAGAATGTCTCTCGCTTTCAGCGAATGGAGAATGAAGATAATTTGAGGTCTGTTGTAGAGAGTTGGCTCAATGTGGATCCTTCTTCGAGTGAAGGAAAGGATGTCGTCGATAGCGTGGTCGATGAGATTTACAGTCAGGGTGGGGAAAGTCCAGAAGTCAAGGTGGTGCCGTTCTTTTATGTTGATAACCAAGTGGGAATGGTGGAGAGTGCTCTGTTTTCCGTAAAAAAAGAGGACGGTGAGCTAAGATATGTCGATGCATCCGGGAAGCATTTTTCAGACTTGGAGGATTTCCAGAATCACAATAGGCAGTTCGATCAGAACGGGTTGATAGTTGCTCCGGAGGGACTGGATCTCAAGGAGGAGAATGGAAACATATCTCTGGACGTTGTCCAGGCGCGCAATGTTTCCACGGCAGAGAAAATTGTCGATCCATTGATTGGTATCGGTACCGGGATCGCCTCCGTGGGCATGATGATTCCCACTCCGTTGGCCCCGGTTTTTGCTGGTGCGACTCTTTTGGGAACATCTTATTTAGGAGGCAGGGCGATACAGAATCAGGTTGATCATATAAAGAGAGGAGGTGAGTGGGGCGAAAAAGAGTCCTGGATGAATATGGGGATGATCGCGACGACGTTCTTGCCTATTGGTTCGGGCATGTCGAGAGCGGCTGGTTTCGCAAGATTTGGAGACGATATATCGATTGGTCGAGCCTTTTTCGCAACCATGGGAATGAGCCGTCCAGGAGCGACCACTGCCAAGCTGACGGACTATATGCACAGCGCGTCGGGCTGGAACCTGGCTGGGCGCATGATGGATGGGGCGGCGATTGGGACCGGCATGCCGGTCATGGCGGTATCGGTTCATGACCTGGTGGTCTACGGCGACCAGATGTCTGACCTCCAGAAGGCAGATGCCATCATTGGCTTGGGAACCGGCTTTGCGGGCACTGTGACGGGAGCCTATGGGGTCGTCGTCACACGACCGACCCATTCCAAGCCAAGCCCCCACAACATGTTGAATCCACGTACCTCTGCAGCTACACCAAGTGTCGCAGGCAAGCCGGGAGCTTCGGGAACATCTTCGACCTTTGTCTCGTCCCGTATCTCTGATCTCAGGCCGGTGGAGATAAAAGCGCTTACAGATGCCGAGGTTGGCTCCATTGCTCCTGAGCATCTTTCACAAATGACGCCAGGCCGCACTACGGCTTTTACTCGAGATCAAGTTGCGCTCTTCTCGAAGGAACAAATTGGTGCTCTTACCGACGCCCAGGTGAAGAAGCTAACTCTGGACCAGATCAGGGGCCTGTCAACGGATCAGATGTCGTACTTCAGTCGCGATCAATTGGCTGTCATGCGACCAAAACAAATTGCTGCCATGAGTGGCGATCAGGTTGGCGCTTTAAGTGCGTCTCAGCTTCGTGTCTTGTCGGATGTTCAGCTACAAGCCGTTTCCACCGATGCACTGGTGAAGATCAAGGGGAATCGATTGATGTGGCTCCTTCCTGAGCAGGTGACATCATTGACCCCGAGCCAGGTTTCAGCGCTGACAACACGCCAGATAGCCTCTTTGACGCCTGGTCAAGTTGCAGCAATGGATCAATCTCAGGTATCGGCGCTGTCTTCCCAGCAGTGGAGGGCTTTCAATCCTAATCAGTTGAGACGGCTGGATAGCGAATTGTTGCAGCTCGCTTCTCCAGGGGCTCTCGATAGGGCAGGCCGGCCGGGAACTATTACGCATGCTCTGGACGCTGAAGGTTCCTTCGTCAAGTTGCATGGCAGTGTACGAATCAGTGAGCAAGGCATTTTGCTTCAGGCTGCGGCTCCCCAGCACTCGAAGGACCATGTGACGTGCATGCTCGTGATCGAACGGGATGCTCTAGTGCCATTGCTCAATGCGGAGGCTGCCGGGACGATACCTAGCGATGCAAGAATACGCGTTCAAGCCAGAGTTTATGTACCTCCCGTAACCCGTACGCCAATGGAAACCGCAGCAACGGGACTGCTGACTACCTCTATGGCCCTCGGGGCTGGGGTAGGTTACACGGGATGGATGCCCGCCCAAGCCGGCGCTTTCCTTGTCCGCGGTGCCAGCATAGCCACTAGGTCACTCCTGCCAAATCATACGGCTGTAAACACCAAACTTGGCCGTATCCTGCGTGGTGTAGAAGCCGTTACGTTTTCGATCAATCTTCCCCAGTCCTATATTTCGACAGTGGAAGGGAATGGGGTCGTGGCTAGCGGTAGCTTTGCCTTCGCCAACAGCTTCTACATGAGCAAGGGCTATATGGAGGCTATTACTGGAAGGCCGTTCATGCCGCATGTGGATGATATTGGCTCCCCATTTTATATACTGGGAAGCAATGATATTGCCTTGGCTTCC
This sequence comes from Billgrantia sp. C5P2, assembly GCF_051062895.2. Lineage (NCBI taxonomy): Bacteria > Pseudomonadati > Pseudomonadota > Gammaproteobacteria > Oceanospirillales > Halomonadaceae > Billgrantia > Billgrantia sp. C5P2. Next base: position 3,684,612 of record NZ_CM128542.1, on the reverse strand, counting down.
TTCGGAGATGTCGTTACACGGGATGGGACTATGGTGTCGTATATCGACGCCCTTTCCGGAGGAATGTTTATTTACGGCACGGCGGCTGGTTGGGTTCAGGCGCCGGGCTACCAGGCGAAAGGACAAGGCATCCCGGGAACACCTGAAATTAACCATCCTCAAGTGGCTTTGTATGAATCCTCTACTGCCAGTTCACCTGAATCAGGTGCTTCCGATAAACCAAAGGCAAAAAGAGATTACACCACGGCCATTACATTTGGAGGAGGGCTGGGCTTGTTCTCTCTCTCCACCGTTCTGGCGGATATGGAAAAAAACAAAAAAGATGACGGTCAAGCCTCTATTCCCGAAAAGTATGGGGAACCAAGGCCGCAGTGGGTCGTGCAGCCGCCCGATAATCCAAGTCCAACATTTCCGTCGTCTTCCAGTTCCGATCAAATGCCATTGGTGATGGTCGAAGGAGGAGGAGGGGTACTGCAAGATGCTGGAAATTTCAGAAGTTATGATGTCACGTCGGTTGAGGAGGGAGCAGTGGGAGGACGCTTCAATCCATACTTGGTGAACGTTCATGAGGTCGTGGTGGTGCAGAAGGGACAAACGCTAGGAGGCATTGCTAGGCACTATGGCTATGATGTGAGAGAAGTGGTTGAGCTGAATATGAATCATATACCAGAGCCAAGTTTGATCGCGCCTGGCGACCATGTCTATCTACCAAGGATGAAAGTTTCATGATACCTGCCTAAAGGCAAAGCCGTTTTGGTGCGGGGTGTGGGCTTGGTGTGGCATTATTTATCACGATTTATGATCGGTGGTCGTTTTTAGGGTTTTATAACGATTCTTTATGAAGTTGTTTGTCTTTTCTGATCAATTCTTCATCTGTTTTATATTGCATTAGTGTTTGGTGTGTCTATTATAAAAGTGGCGTGTTGCCCAGCAAGATTGCGAACTTCTCATCATCTCGGAACGACCCGGGCGGGTAGCCGCTTGTTCAGTTTCTTCCATCCTAAAAGGAGGCAAGGCATGGCGATCTTCAAGATCAAGGAAAAGAAAATGGCTGCTGATGGTGTTTCAGGCGCTGGCGGTGGCGGTGGCATCGACGTACAGCAGCTAAAAGACGTCTTCGATCAAGCCGCCAAAAAATCGATGGAGGTCAGCAAGGTCAAGACCGAGGGTAACACCGAGGTCGATACCGCCAGGGCAGCTCGCCCGAACAATTGACGCGGTCACGACGGACGCTGGCGGGGCACCAGCGTCCGTTCGTGTTGAGGTTCAGGCTGCGCATTGCTGCCGTCATGTCTCGGGATGGGGCCCGGGCATGGTGGCATTTGATGACAGGTGGCATCCATGGCTTCCGTGACTTCGTTCTTGATGCCGACGACCGAGGTGTTCTCCACGCTGGAAGTGAGGAGCGGCCTTCATGCGGGAGTGGCCGTGCCGCTCGAGCAGTCGGTTTGTCGTATCGGTTCCGCGACAGGCTGCGACGTAATACTGAGCGATGCCGACGTTGCCGCTGAGCATCTCATTCTGCGCTTTCACGCGCGGATGGTAGCCATTGAGGCGGTCGGTGGTGCTATCGAGGCCAACGGCAAACTGCTGGCGCAAGGCACCGGTTGGTGTACGTCCTTGCCGGTTATTCTTGTTGTCGGTGACGTGAAATTTGCACTTTCGCGCTCTGAGCTGTCGCTTCCGCCAGCCCTGCAGAGTGCCCAGCGAGGGGTGGGCATGCTCCAGGGGCGTGTGCGGGCAAGCGTGCCCGTAGTAAGGGAAGCACTGAGGCGTCGGCTTGTCCCTTTGCGGGCTGCCCTGCAGCGCTTCGCCTTGCCAATGGTCCTTATCCTTCAAGGCAGGCTGGTGCGGTTGTGGTCCCGCATCGAGCGTACCACCGCTCCCGTGAGCCAGCGCCTCGGTACCCGGCTCGCGCCGTTGGGAAGCTTCGTTTCCCGTCAATGGCGTCGGGTGCCGATCCCGGCGCGCTGGCGCCACCGACTGGCCCAGGTGCGCCAGTCGCCGACGCGTGTCCTGGCCAGTCGCAGCACCGCGGTGACGGCGCTCTGCACGACCCTGGCGATCATTGGCATTTACCAGCTCGTTGGCGTCGGCACGGCAGGGGCCAGCATCTCAGCCAGTGCGCTCCACTCCACGGGCATGCTGCATCCACAGGCTGCCGAGGCGGCCCGCTCGCTGATGGTCGTCGATACGCCACCCGGCGAGGCGCTGGCCCAGCGGCTCGCCGAGGTCGGTCTGGAGGGGCTGCAGGTCCGGGATGCCGGCAATCATCTGGTCGTGGACGGTGAGTTCCCTCCCGAACGCTATGACGAGTGGCGCGATGTGCAGCTCTGGTTCGACCAGCATTATGGCGGTAGCCAACTGCTGATCAGCGAAGCCCGTCCGCAGCTGTCGACCGATTCGCCGGCCCTGCAGTTCCAGGCGGTGTGGTTCGGTGAGAATCCCTATGTCGTTGGCCCTCGGGGTGAACGCCTCTATCCCGGTGCCGCCCTGCAGGAGGGTTGGGTGCTGGCAGAGATCGCCGACAACCGCGTCACGGTACGCCGTGGCAATGACGAATTCTCCCTGACGCTGTAGCGGAACGCTGCCGGCCCCTTGCCATGGAGGCGACGCCATGAGAGTCACCGCCGATCGTATTCATGACGATTCTCGTCTTCGCTCCAGCGCCGGGACGGTGCCCCATGTCGGCGAGGCCGGTGGCAGCAAGCCCGTCGATCCGGAGCGACAAGCCGATTTCGCCAGGGCGGTGGAGGGCAGCCAGGCGCGTCGCCAGCAAGGCGGCACACTGCGTGAGCAGATCGAACGCTTGGCGCTGCCCGTTGCCGGCGATCCTTCGCTTTATGCCGATGAGCGCAGCATCGGGCTGCTACAGCACGTTGTCGATGCGGTGTTGCCCGAGATGGACACGCAGGCCGAGGTCGTCGAGATGGCGGCGCAGCTGATCAATCAGGAAATCGCGCAGCGCCTGGAGTGGGCGGAACGACGCGCCGAGGCCAAGGAGTTCGAGCCATGAGGGATGGCGACCATGGAGCGGCGGAGCTGTTGCACATGATGGGGCATCTTTACCTCAAGAGCGGCGAAACGAAGCGTGGTCTGGTGCTGCTGCTGATCGCGGTGCATCTCGCCCCCGAACATGCCGGCATCCTGCACACGCTGGCCCGGGCCTTCATCGCGGCGGGCGACACGTCGAGGGCGCTCGATGCGATCGAACACCTCGAACGGCTACAGGGAGCCTCGTCCGGGCTGGTGCTGCTGCAGAGCCGGGCGCTGTGGGCGGCTGGGCAGAAGGACGAAGCCCGACGTCGTTTTCGCGACTACCTGCAGCAGCGGGGGAATGCATGAGCGTGGCCCTGGCGAAGCTCAATCTCCTCGCCCAGCGGGCTGCCCAGCGTAGCGACGTGGTCATTGCGCTGTTCATCGTGCTGGCGGTGGTCATGATGATCATCCCCTTGCCGACGACGTTGGTAGATGCGCTGATCGGCATCAACATCGGCTTCAGCCTGCTGATCCTCGTCGTGGCGTTCTACATCTCGCACCCGGTCGAGTACTCCTCGCTGCCGCCGATCATCCTGCTGGCCACGCTGTTCCGACTGGCGCTTTCCATCACCACCACGCGGTTGATCCTGCTCGATGGCGATGCCGGGAAGATGGTGTCGGCGTTCGGCAATTTCGTCATCGCCGGTGAGGTAATGATCGGCCTGGTGGTGTTCCTGATCATTACCGTGGCCCAGTTCCTGGTGATCACCAAGGGCGCCGAGCGGGTCGCCGAAGTGGCCGCCCGCTTCATTCTCGATGCCATGCCGGGCAAGCAGATGAGTATCGACAACGACCTGCGCAACGGCGATATCGAGCAGGCAGAGGCGCGCAACCGGCGTCAGCGCCTGGAGCAGGAGAGTCAGCTCTACGGAGCGATGGACGGTGCGATGAAGTTCGTCAAGGGCGATGCCATCGCCGGGCTGGTGATCCTGTGCGTCAACCTGATCGGTGGCCTGTCGATCGGCATGGTCAAGCGCGGCATGTCGTTCGGCGAGGCGGTGAATACCTATTCGCTGCTGACGGTCGGCGACGGGCTCGTGGCTCAGATCCCGGCGCTACTGATCGCCGTTGGTGCCGGTACCGTCGTGACGCGGGTCAGCTCCAGTTCCGGCCATAGCGGTGACCTGGGCAGCGAGATCGTCGGCCAGCTCGGCAGGAGTGCCCGGGCGTTGGGATTGACCGCCATCATCCTGTTCTTCGCTGCCTTCATCCCGGGATTCGCTTCCGGGGTATTCCTCACCCTGGCGGCTGGGTTGGGTTTTGCAGCCTTCGTCATGCGTCGCCGGGAGCTCAGGCTGGTGGCGCAGGTTGATGCCGGCGGGGAGCTGTCCTCCCCGGCTCCCATGCCGGCAGGCACCGCCCCCGCCAGGCAACCGGCTACACCAGCTGACGAGGAACTGGCGCCGCACGCCGACACCGCACCGGAGGCGGGTGAATCACATCGTGTGGTGCTGCGTCTTGCGACTTCGCTGGCCGAAGCGCTATCTCTCGATGCCCTGCGCTGGGAGCTCGACGATGCGCGCCGCCGTGCCGGGGCGAACCTGGGAATCGAGATGCCGGGCGTCGGACTGCGCGTCGATGCGGCGCTGGAAGCCGACCATTTCGCCATCGAGCTCGATGAAGTCCCGATCATGCAGGGGGAGCTTCCCGCCGAGCGGGTGCTGCTCGACGACGACCCCGTGCACCTGGAGCTGCTGGAGGTCGAGGCCGTGGAGCATCCTTCGCCGTTGGGTCGGCAATCGGGGCTCTGGGTGGCCGCGCAGGAGGTCGAGCGCCTGGATGAGGCCGGGATCGGCTACCGCCGAGCCGATCAGGTGCTGTGCCTGTGCCTGGAACGCACCTTGACCCGCTATGCCGGGGAGTTCGTCGGCATCCAGGAGACCCGCACGCTGCTGTCGCGCATGGAGCAGGACTATGCGGAGCTGGTGGGCGAGGCGGTGCGCGTGGTCTCGCTACAGAAGATATCGGACATCCTGCGCCGCCTGGTGGACGAGGGCATTCCGCTGCGCGCACTGCGCACCATCCTCGAGGCGGTGGTGACCTGGGGCCCCCAGGAAGCGAACGTGCCGCGGTTGACCGAGCGGATTCGGGCCGCCCTGTCGCGCCAGATCTGTCATCGCTTTGCCCGGGCCGATCGGGTGCTGCCGGCCTGGGTGGTGACCCGCCAGCTCGAGGAGGCCATTCGAGCGACGCAGCGCAGTGCCGATGGCGCTGCCAGGAGCGGCAGCGTACCGGCATCGCTGTCACGCGCCTTGAACCGCTGGTTCCAGCAGCGTCTGGAGGCGCTGGACAGTGACGTGTCGCCGGTGGTGGTGGTGTCCGCCGACGTGCGTCCGGTGCTGCAGCAGTGGGCGAAGCGACACGAGCTGGATCTGCCGGTAATTGCCTGGTCCGAGGTGGCACCGGAGTTCAGCCTCCAGTCGCTGGCCCAGGTCAGGTTGCCGCAAGCTAACGCGCGGGGCGATGGCGAGGCTGCCAGCGCGCCCAAGGGCGAAGCGGAATGAACGACTCGAACGACAACCCTCCCCATCAAGGAGCAGCGACTGCGATGGCAGCCAGACCCTCGATTCTCCCTCCCTCCCTCGGCCCGGTACATTTCCGCTACCTGGCCCGCTGCCTGACAACACTGCTGTCATGGCTCGTGCTGGCGGTTCCCGCGTATGCCCAGAACGTCGATGCCGGCGGGGAACAGGGACTCACGCTGGAGACCGGACAGGGGCGTATTCTGCGCTTCGGCGAACCGGCCGAGTCGGTGTTCGTGGCCGACCCCGAGATTGCCGACGTACAGATTGTCTCCCCTGGAGTGATCTATCTCTTCGGCAAGGCCCAGGGCGATACCAACCTGATCGTACTGGGCGCGGACGAGCGTACCCAGGCATCGATGCGCCTGCAGGTGCGTAATGGCTCCCGGGCGGTCAACCAGGCCCTGCAGGGGGCCGGGGGTGGGGCGCCGATCGTGCTGCGCATGGCCGGCAACCAGCTGGTGGCGGAGGGGGAAAGCGCGGACGTCGACAGCGCCATCGCCATCCAGTCGACGCTCGAGAGTCACACGCCGGAAGAGGGGCGAGCGCTGGATGCCACCACTTACCAAGGCAGCACTCAGATCAACCTGCGCGTGCGCTTTGCCGAAGTCTCGCGTGAGGAGTTGCTGCAGTACGGCGTCAGCTGGAGCGCACTGATCAATAACGGCTCCCTGTCACTTGGCGTACTGCCCGGCTCCCAGGCAGGCATGACCTTCGGCACCCTGGGGGCCGGCAGCGACAGCATCGATGGGTTGCTCCAAGCGTTGCAGGAGAACGGCCTGCTGCAGATCCTGGCCGAGCCCAACATCACCACGGTCACCGGGGAAACCGCCAGCTTCCTGGCCGGCGGCGAGATCCCGATTCCGGTACCGGTCAATCGCGACCTGGTTGGCATCGAGTACAAGCAGTTCGGCGTCTCGCTGCTGTTCACGCCGGTGCTACTGCCCAACGATCGCATCTCGCTGCAGGTGCGCCCCGAGGTGAGCAGCCTGACCGGCAGCAGCGTGCAGGTCGGGGGCATCAGCGTGCCGGGGCTGCAGGTCCGGCGTGCCGATACCCTGGTAGAGGTGGGCAGCGGCCAGACCTTCGCCATTGCCGGCCTGTTCCAGCGCGACACCTTCAACAACATCGAGCGTGTCCCGGTGCTGGGCGATGTCCCGGTCCTCGGCAACCTGTTCCGCTCGCGGCGCTTCCAGCGCAACGAGACCGAGCTGGTGATCCTGATCACGCCCTATATCGTCGAACCTGTCTCGGCGCCATCGTCGGTTCGGCTTCCGATGGATCATGCACGGGTCGCCGGTGACGAAGGAAGGCTCGATACGAGCAGTGCCTACCGGGTCGCGAGTGACGACCCCTTCGGCTTCCACCTGCAATGAACAAGGAGAACGAGGGCATGCGCTATCACACAGGCTGGCGAACCTGGCGACTTCTCCCTCTGGCGCTGCTGCTGAGCGGCTGTGTCTCGTCGATGGCACCGATCTCCTGGGAGACCGGCTATCGGCAGGTGAGCGAACCCGCGGGGAGTGATACCGAGGCGCTGCGCCGTAGCATCGCGCCCAATACCTGCCGGGTGTCACCCGGTCAGGCCGGCATCGTACCCCTGCCGCCCGGTTGCGCCAACGACCTCAACCTCCAGGCCATGGTCGAGCGCCCTGGGGATCTGCTCCACGGACGTGAGATGGGGCCTGCAAGAGGTGCTCCGGTAGCGGCGGCGGCTCGCGAACGCCTGGAGGACCGGGAGCGTGCCAACAGCCGCCGTGTTGTGCTCGAGTCGGAAGCGCGTGGCTCCGCCAGTCGCAGCGCCACCACGGGGGATCTGTGAGCATTGGCCTGCAGCCGCTGCTCCCCTGGGGCGCTTGGCCCCAGGGGGGGCGTCATCGCGCCATGGCCAGGCCCATGGCGCGGGCTCGGTCGGCGGGGTCGGTGATCTCGCCGATGCGCGCAGCCTGCTCGATCAGCGATTGGCGCTGGCTGGGGGACATCTCCGGCAGTGCGATGCTGTGGGCCTGTTCCAGCTCCTGGGCTAGCACCAGCACCAACACCATGTTGCGGAAGTGGCGCTCCTCTGCCAGCGGTGAGTCGTTGACACGACGCATCAGCTCGATGGCCTCGTCGTCCTCTCCGGCCAACGAATGCGCCAGCGCCAGGTTGGTAAGGGCATCGGGGCTATGCGGCGAGAGTGCTGCCGCCTGGGAGAAGGCGTGCTGCGCCGACTCACCCTGGCCCAGCAGGGCGTGGGCAGCGCCCAAGCGGCTCCAGGCCGCCAGAGTATTCACTTCCGGGGCCGCCTTGTGCAGGTTGCGTACCGCACTTTCGACCTCGCCAAGGCGCAACTGGGCCGTGCCCAGTCCCAGCAGGGCATCGGTGTTCTCGATATCGAGACTCAGGGCGGTACGAAAGGAGGTCTTGGCGGCTTCCGCGTTACCGGCATCGAGCCGGGCATTGCCGAGCCGCACATGGATCTGGGGATCGTCGGCAGACAGCTCCGCCGCTCGCTCGTACATGGCGGCGGCCGTGGCGTGGTCGCCGCGCCGGCCGATGTCGTCCGCCAGGCTGAGCAGTCGGGCTTCCTCTCCGCCCAGGCCGCTGCCGGTAGTCGAGCAGGCGCCGAGCGTCAGACAGGAAAGCAGGAGAGCGGGCATTCGTATGTCGTTGCGTATCACCGATGAGACCTCCTCGTATATGGAAGCACGCCCCGAGTTTGCTTGCCGTGCAATACACCTTTCAAGGAGCTTTCCGTTGCGGGTATTCCAGGGAAGCCTGCTACCTCGTCAGGCAAAGACGTTTCGATACTACTGCACCTTTATCCTCCTTGGTATAGGAAAAATCATTTCGGTATCGATGCGAAAGTATCATGCGATATCCACTCTTTTTGTCGTGGGATTGGCCACTATTTCAGGACATTGCATTGCCGAAGAACAGGTAAGTGGATGGCCGATGGAGGAGTGGAAGGAGCGCGAGTATCGCTACGTGATCATCGATCAGGACGTACGCGACGTGCTTCGGGAAATGGGGCACAACCTGTCGCTTCCGGTGGAGATTTCACGTGAAGTCAAGGGGCGGGTGAGGGGCGACATACGCGCCGGTACCGCCGAGGAGTTCCTCGAGCGGATCAGCGCGGCCAACGGCCTGGCCTGGTTTTTCGATGGCGGTGTGCTGCATGTCGCCACGCGGGGAGAGATGACGCAGCGCCGCTTCGAACTCAATGGAATCGACTCGCAGCGGTTGATGGAAAACATAGAGGAATCCCGCATTGGCGCCCCCCTGCGGGTGCGTCTGGTGGATGGCGGCTCGACGCTCCAGGCCTGGGGACCGCCGGCATGGATAGACAACGTGGCCAGGCACGTCGAGCGCCTGCGTCAACCGACCCCGCGCGGTCCATCCGGTGTACGGGTGTTCCGTGGCGGAACGACCGAGACCGCCGTCAGCGAATGACGGTGAAACGAAGAAAGCAGGCGAAACGAAGAGAAGAAAAGGAGGAAGCGATCATGGCGACTGAAGCCGTAGGTGCACCCGGTGGCAACGACCTTTCCAGCACGGATCAGCAGGCTTTCGATGCCGCCGTCGAGAATGCCCAGGCCCAGGCCATTGTCGGCCAGGCAGTGGGATCACTGGCGATGATGCACCTGATGGATTATGCCGGTGACATGCTCAAGGACGAAGGCTGACGTCGGTACGAATGCGGCAGGAATTGCCTGCCGTTCAGGCACACGTTATGAGGTGATTCGTGATGATGTCCGCGATGACGACAGGCGCGACGCCCGCCCCGATGGCGGAGGGCATGGCGAGTTCCGCAACGCCTGCCGAGCAGAATCTGTTCGAGCACATGGCACGCGTTTCCGGCTCGACCCTGCAGGCCGTGACACCGGCCGAGCTGGGCGAGAACATCCTCAATGGGCTGGAGGGCACCCTCGAGCGGATGCAGGCCTTCTCCTCCGCCCAGGGTGGCGAGGGGAGTGGCGCCTCCCGGGCCGTGTCGGGCACCGAGAACGGCGGCAGCGCTGACGATCCCGGCGCTGAGGCACTTGGTGGCGACCAGTTCCAGCGCATGATCGACGCATTTGGCTCGATGTTCGACCATGCGGTCGAGTCGCGGCTGATGGCGTCTTGCGCTGCCCAGACGTCGGGCGCCACCTCGACGCTGCTACGGGGATGACCGGCTTGCCACTTATCCCACGACGCAGGGGCTTGCTCCGAGCGCTGTCGATTCTCGCCATGGCGCTGCTGCTGCAGGCGTGTGACACCGAGTTGTATACCGACCTCAGCGAGCGCGAGGCCAACGTCATGGTGGCGGCGCTGGCCAGGCACGGTATTCCTGCCAAGCGGGTCGCCGCCGATGGCGGTCGCATGACCGTTACCGTCGACGAGGATCGCTTTGCCGAGGCGGTGGAGATACTGGATCGCCTGGGGCTGCCCCAGGAGCGCTTTTCCAATCTTGGCGAGATCTTCCAGGGCAACAGCCTGGTGTCGTCGCCGGTACAGGAGCGCGCTCAGATGCTTTATGCGCTCAGCGAAGAACTGTCGCATACGGTGTCGCAGATCGATGGCGTTCTCACGGCCCGGGTGCACGTCGTCCTTCCCGAGAACGACCTGGTGCGGCAGGACAGCACGCCCTCGTCGGCCTCGGTGTTCATTCGCCACGCGCCGGAGCTCGAGGTGGGGCCGCTGATCCCACGGATAAAGACCTTGGTGGCCAACGGCATTGCCGGGCTCTCCTACGACAACGTCTCGGTGGTGCCGGTGGCGGCGATGAGGCTGGAGCCCAGAGTGGAAATAGTGCCACCGCAGACGAGCGCTTTTCTCGGTATCGCCATGCCGGCGAGCAGCGTCGGGCGGGTCAGTTGGCTGTTCGGTATCTTCGCCGCCGTGCTGCTGGGCCTGGCCGGGGCGGTGGGGTGGATGACCTGGCAGCGCCGTCGGCGCGTGCCCTACGACCTGGAGCCACCCACATGAGCGGAGCAAATACCGCCGCCGAACGAGAATCGTCGGCCTCGGCATGGCGATCCTTCGTCGAGGCGCCGGCGCGCTGCGTTGCGCGCCCCTGGTTGCAGGATTGCCTGGGTGGGATCGCCGGTGACGCCCTCCTGGAGTCGCTGATGCTGCATCCTCGCTTCCAGCGCCGTCTGGCGCAGCGGTTGATTGACCGGCATGGATTGATGCCGCCCGAGTCGCTGCCCGCGCCCACCGAAGAGGACGCCCGGCTACTGGCGCTGCCGGCGCGGGCCGGCGCCACCCTGGCCCATTACTGCGGGGTGATCTGCCATGCCGCCGCCTTCGTGCGCGAGATTCGCGCGCCTCGCGTGGTGGCCCTCAAGCAGCGCTTCGGCGATGCCGCCTTCGCCACCGCGCTGGCCAACCGCGAGCTGGCGGTGGCGGTGGCGAGCGATGACGACATCGAGATGCTGGCGCGGGCGGTCAAGCGTGATGGGCAGGCCTGCGTCTCGGCCTGGCTGTCGCTGCAGCCGCCCGAACTCGCCGCCTGGCTGAGGCTGGGGTTGGCCAGCGGCTTGCCGGAGGAGGTGCTGGAAGGAGCCTCCCCCGAGGTTTGCCGGCAAGGGCCTGGCATCGTGCGCTGCGCCGCCGCCATCGTCGATGCCGAGATCAGGGAGTCAGAGCATGCACGAACTGCCGACACGTCCGAGTAAGGTCATCCTGCGCGGCGACGAGGCCCAGGCCTGGATCGATGGCTACGCCTTTCTCGAGCGCGCCCGGGCACAAGCCAGGGAGGTGGAGGCGAGGACCCGACATACCGCCGCCAGCGCCTATGCCGACGGCTTTGAGGAGGGGCGACGGGAAGGCGAGGCTCGGGCAGCCGAATTGCTGACACAGGCCACCCAGCGGGTGGAGAGCTACCTGGCGGGGCTCGACCAGGCACTGGCCGAGCTCTCCCTGGGCATGGTGCGCCGCATCCTGGGCGAATTCGACGACGCCGAGCTGGTGAGCCGCTGTGCGCGCCAGGCCCTGCGCGAATTGCGCCACGACATGCGGGTCAGCGTGCGCGTCGCGCCGGAGCGGGTAGCAGCCGTCGAAGCGCTGCTGGCCCAGGGGCCGTCGATAGCCGAAGGCCCCGCCTATCGCGTCGAAGGCGACGCGCAGCTGGGGCCGGGCCAATGCCTGTTGGTCAGTCCGGTGGCGATCGTCGATGTCGGGCTTGATGCCCAACTGACTGCCCTGCGTCGCGCGCTGACGAGTGGCCAGGAGCTGCGCCGATGACGTCTCCCGAGATCGACCTCGAGGCGCTGCTGCCGCGACTGGGCGCGCGGCTGGAAGAGGCCGAACTGCGTCCGGTACACGGCCGGGTACGCCGAATTCGCGGCCTGCTGGTGCACGCCAGCGTCGACGGCACCGGCATCGGTGAGCTGTGCTACCTGCGCGACCCCGTGAGCGGACGCCATGTCGCCGCCGAAGTGATCGGCTTCGAGGAGGAGCACGCCATCCTCTCTCCGATCGGCGACCTGCAGGGCATGTCCACCCGGGCCGAGGTCATCGCCACCGGCGGACCGCAGGGGGTGCCGGTGGGTGAGGCGCTGCTGGGGCGGGTAATCAGCCCACTGGGCACCTTCATCGATGCCGCACCGGATCGTGACATTGATGCCCTGCGCATCTGCCCCGTGCATGCCGAACCGCCCAGTCCCCTGGCGCGACAGTTGATCCAGCATCCGCTGGCGCTGGGCATTCGCGCCATTGACGGCCTGCTGACCGTGGCGCGTGGCCAGCGCGTCGGCATCTTCGGCGAGCCCGGGGTGGGCAAGTCGTCGCTGCTCTCCGCCATCGTACGCGGCAGCGAGGCGGAGGTCATCGTGCTGGGATTGGTCGGCGAACGCGGTCGCGAAGTACGCGAATTGCTGGATGTGCAGCTCGATGCCAAGGCCCGGCAGCGCACTGTCTGCGTAGTGGCCACTTCCGATCGCCCGGCCATCGAGCGGGCACGGGCCGCCATGGTGGCCACCACCGTGGCGGAGCACTTCCGCGACCAGGGGCGCGACGTCCTGCTGCTGGTCGACAGCATTACCCGTTTTGCCCGAGCCCAGCGCGAGATTGGCCTGGCCGCCGGCGAGCCACCGACCCGACGCGGCTATCCGCCTTCGCTCTTCGCCGCCTTGCCGCGTTTGCTGGAGCGGGCGGGGCCGGGGGCCAGCGGGAGCATCACCGCGCTCTATACCGTGCTCACCGAGGGCGACGGCAGCCTCGATCCGGTCGCCGAAGAGACGCGGGCCATTCTCGACGGCCACATCGTACTCAGCGCCGACCTGGCCAAGCGTGACCACTTTCCGGCCATCGACGTCCTTGCCAGCCGCAGCCGCCTGATGGATGCCGTCATCTCGAACGAGCAGCGCCGCAACGCCGGTCGAATTCGCGACCTGCTGGCGCGCCATCGCGACGTCGAGCTGCTGCTTCAGGTCGGTGAGTACCGCGAGGGCAACGACCCCCTTACCGACGAGGCGGTTGCCAGGCATGCCGCCATCGAAGCCTTCCTGCGCCAGAGCGAGAGGGAACACAGCGACTTCGAGGAAACCTTGAAACGCATGGATGAACTGCTGTCATGACCGAACGCTTCCGACTCGAGCAACTCATGGCGCTGCGTGAGCGGCGCGAACGCCTGGCCGAGGCCGCCCTGGCGGCGCAGCAACGGCGCTGTCGGGACGAGGCGCACCGCATCGATGAGCTCGACCTCACCCTGGCGCGCGAGCAGAGCGACTTCGACCGGCTAGAGCAGGCGTGGTTCGAGGCGGCGGAGGGGGCGACGCTGTCGCCCGCGGAGCTGGAGCAGGCGCGCCAGGCCATCGACGATCATCAGCGGCGCCAGACCGAGTTGGCCGATGCGCGCTCGGCGGCCGAACGGGAGCAATGCCGGCTGCTCGAGGAGTGTGCCCGGCAGGCCGAGGTCTGGAAGCAGCGCTCCCATGCCCGGGAGGCGCTGGGGAAGCTGGTCGAGCGTCGCCGCAGCGCTGATCGCATCGTGCAGGAGGGGCGCCTCGAGGCGGACCTCGAGGACACCCTGCCGCGTGGGGGGCCGGAATGGCGAAGCTAGATCTGGTGCCGGCGGCGGGGCGGCAGGGCTCGACGACGAGAGACACGGTCGTGGCGGCGCGTCTGCCCCGGTTGTCGCCGGAGCAGGTGACCATGCTCAACGCGCTGCATCGCCCGCGCCTGGCACTCGCGCTCTCCCTGGGCGAGCGAGCGCTGCGGTTGCGCATCGTCGCGGAAGCCGGGCCACCTTCCTTGCCCGTGGCACTGGGGCTATCGATAGGCGGCGCCCCGGCGCTGCTGGAGCTCTGCCATGACAGCCTGGCGCTCTTGACGGATCGCCTGGCGTTGCGTACCGGGCTGGAGGCGTGCGAACCCGGCCTCGCGGCGCTGTGGCTGGAGTACGCCCTGCTGGAGTGGATCGAGCCCTTGGAAGCGCGCCTGGGCGTCGCCCTGCAGCTGGACGAGGCGCCTCCTTCGGCCGAGGAAGCCGTGGCCATACGCATTTCGCTGCGCCTGGAGGCCGATGGGCACGCCAGCCATCTGCGCTTGTCGCTGGGCGCCGCCGCCATGCGGGCCGTCGCGCCGTTGCTGGGGGCTCTGCCTGCTGTCGAACCCAGGCCGTGCTCGGCGCTGCCCATCTCCGTGCAGTGGCTCGCCGGGCACCAACGGCTGCGACTGGACGAGCTGCGCGGCCTGATGCCGGGCGACGTGGTGCTGCTCGAACGACCGGCCGAGGCGCTGGCGATCGCCGGACGCCCCATGGCCAAGGTGGTGGAACAGGACGATGGCCTGAAACTGCTCACGCCACCCACTGCCGGGCATGGCGACGACCTCGATGTGCCCCGGAACGATCTCCCCAGCAACGATTCCCTCAAGAACCATCCCCGCAGTAACGACAGGAGCCGTGACGCCATGGCAGAAGACTCTCGTAGCCCGAAACCGCCGCCCACGGATGCGGCGGCCCTGGATGGCTTGCCGATGCGCCTGGTGTGCGAGCTCGGCCGCCTGGAGCTCTCGCTCGGCGAGCTTCGCGAACTGGGGCCGGGCAGCGTGCTGCCGCTGTCCCGGCCGACGGAGAACGCCGTGGACCTGGTCGTCAATGGTCGGCCCATGGGCCGAGGGCGGCTGGTGGAGATCGGCGACAGCCTGGGCGTGCAGATCGTAAGGCTCACGGGCGATGAGTGAGTTCGAGCCCAACCTGGTCGGCATGATCATCGTCATGGCCGGCCTGGGGCTGCTGCCCCTGGCGGTGGTGACCATGACCTCGTTTCTCAAGATCGCCGTGGTGCTGTTCCTGATTCGCAACGCCCTGGGCATCCAGCAGACGCCGCCCAACCTGGTGCTCTACGGCATCGCCCTGGTGCTGACCGTCTATATCACCACGCCGCTGGTCGGCGAGATCGCCTACCGGCTCGAGAACCACGGCGGTTCGCTGGAGAGCGTCGAGGACATCCGCGAGACCGGTATGCTGCTGCGCGGGCCGCTACAGGAGTACCTGTCGCTCTACGCCAACGAGCGTGAGCGCGCCTTCTTCATCGATGCCACGCAGAACATCTGGTCGGAGCAGGCGCGCGAGAATCTGCAGGATGACGACCTGGTGGTGCTGATTCCGGCCTTCGTCACCTCCGAACTCGTGCGTGCCTTCGAGATCGGCTTTCTGATCTACATCCCGTTCCTGGTCATCGACCTGGTGGTGGCCAACGTACTGATGGCGATGGGCATGGTGATGGTCGCGCCGCCGCTGATCTCGGTGCCGCTGAAGATCTTCCTGTTCGTTGCCGTGGACGGCTGGTCGCGCCTGATGCACGGCCTGATCCTCAGCTACGGAGGTTAGCCACCGTGTCCGGCGAGATCTTCCTCACGCTGATGAACAATGCCCTGTGGACCGTACTGCTGCTATCCGCACCCGCGCTGCTGGCGGCGATCGTGATCGGCTTCGGCATCGGCCTGCTGCAGGCGCTGACGCAGATTCAGGACCAATCGCTGCCCCAGGCGGTCAAGGTCATTGTGATCATGCTGGTGTTGATCGTGGGAGGGCCGCTGCTGGTAGGGCAGCTCGTCAACCTGACCGACCAGGTGCTGGACAACTTTGCCGCCTGGTCGCGCTGAGGTCCCATGGCATTCGAGGAATTCTTTCCCTTCCTTACCGAGTTGGTCTATCCCATGCTCGTGGCCGCTTCCATCGGTATGACTCGGGCGCTGGGGGTGATCCTCATCACGCCGGCCTTCAATCGGCTCGGCCTGACCGGGATGATCCGCTCCGCCGTCGCCGTGACCATCGCCTTGCCGGCGATACCGTTCATCTTCTCCGCGTTACCGTCGCTGGGCCCGCTGTCGGCCTTCGGTCTTGCCGCCCTGCTGATCAAGGAGCTGATGATCGGCGCCGTCATCGGCGTGGTGTTCGGCATACCGTTCTGGGCGGCGGAGGTGGCGGGGGAAGTGGTCGACCTGCAGCGTGCCTCGACCATGGGGCAACTGCTCGATCCGATGGGCAGCACCGAGTCGGGCGTCACCAGCACGCTGCTGGTAGTGACCCTGGTAGCGCTGTTCTTCGTCTCGGGTGGCTTCATGATCATGCTCGAGGGGTTCTACGCGAGCTATGCGCTGTGGCCGGTGGAGCGCTTCGTGCCGGTGCTTGAGTCCCGCACCGCCCTGACGATGCTGGATATGCTGGACCAGGTGATGCGGGTGGGGGTGATGATGGTCGCGCCGCTGGTGATCGCCCTGCTGGTCGCCGACCTGATGCTTGCCTATCTGGCACGCATGGCGCCCAGCCTGAACGTGTTCTCGCTGTCGCTGGCGATCAAGAACCTGCTCTTCACCTTCCTGATGCTGCTCTACATCGTCTTCCTGATACCGCTGCTGGTGGAGGAGCTCGGCACGCTGGGTGACGGCTATCGGCGCCTCGAGACGCTGCTGGGCAGTGTCGCCTGGCTGCCCGGAGAGCAGGGGCGCGCATGAGCGAGAAACCCAGCGAAGAGAGATCGCTGCCGCCCTCCGAAAAGAAGCTGCGCGACGCGCGCAAGAAGGGGCAGGTCAGCAAGAGCTCGGACATGGTCACCGCCATGGTGATGCTGGGCTGTACGCTCTATCTCGTCATGGCTGTCGGCGGCATCGAACGGCGTGTGCGCCACCTCATCAGCACCACCACACGTCTCTATCACGAGCCGTTCGACACCCTGTGGCCACGCCTGCTGGCGCTGGGGGCGGAAATCGTGGTGCGCTCGGTACTGCCGATCATCGTCATCTCCGTCGTGGCCGCCGTACTGACCAACATCCTGATCATGCGCGGCCCGGTATTCTCGGTGGACCCGATCAAGCCGAGATTCGAGCGCATCAATCCCGCCGAGGGCTTCAAGCGAATCTTCTCGGCCCGCGGCGTGATCGAATTCGTCAAGTCGCTGATCAAGATGGTCGCGCTGGGCACGGCGTTCGTGATCGTCTTCCGGCTGGGGCTGCAAACCCTGATGGACTCACCACGCTGTGGTTTCGACTGCCTGGATGGCATCTTCATGGCGTTGCTCAAGCCGCTGATCATTACCGCCCTGATCGCCTTCCTGGTGGTTGGATCGATCGACGTGCTGATGCAGCACTGGCTGTTCCGGCGCGATCAGCGCATGACCCGGACCGAGCACAAGCGCGAGCGCAAGGATCTGGAGGGCGACCCCGAGATCCGCCGTGCCCGCCAACGCGAACGGCGCGACATGTACGCCCACACCGCGCGAACCGGCGTGGAGCACGCTTCGCTCATGCTGGGCGCCGCCGGCGACTGGCTGGTAGGGCTGCGCTACGTCAAGGGCGAGACGCCCGTGCCGGTGGTGGTGTGCAAGGCCTCTCCCGATCAGTCCGCCGCGCTGCTCGAAGCGGCCGCCACCCAGGGAGTTGCCGTAGCCATCCGGCCGGGGCTGGCGGCTCGAATCGCCAAGCGGGCCGGTAACGGCGGGCCGATTCCCCAGGATACGTTCCAGGCAGTCGCCGACGAGTTGGTGGTGGCCGGGTTGATCTAAAAGGAAATGTCGATCCAGAGGGAGGTCGTACGACTCATGAATGACGGCCAATGAGCTAGTCTTGTGAACGACCAGGAGAAACTGCCATGCAATACATGTTGATGTGCTGTATCGACGAGGCGCTGTGGAACGGCCTGCCGGATGCCGAGCGCGACTCGGTCATGAACGACTACAACGCTCTGATCCAGGAGATGGTCACCAGTGGGCACTACCGCGGCGGTGCCCGGCTGCAGTCGGTGGATTCGGCCACCACCCTGCGTGAGCAGAACGGCAAGGTGGTGACGCTGGACGGCCCCTTCGCCGAGAGCCGCGAGCAGTTGGGTGGCTTTCACGTAGTGGAGTGCCGCGACCTGGACGAGGCCTTGGGGCTGGCCCGGCGCATCCCGCCGCTACGGGTCGGCGGCTCGGTCGAGGTACGGCCGGTGGACCCCGCCTATCGACTATGAGGGACTTGAGTGACCCTGGACGATCTCTATCGCCGTGAGTATGGCCGCGTGCTGGCCAGCCTGATTCGCCGGTTCGGCCATTTCGAACTGGCCGAGGACGCCGTGCAGGCGGCCTTCGAGGCGGCGATGGTGCAGTGGCCGGTCCAGGGCTGGCCACCGAACCCGACCTCGTGGTTGATTGCCACCGCCCGCCACAAGGTGGTCGACCAGTTGCGTCACCAGCAGATGCGCGAGCGCAAGGGCAACGAGCTGCGCCAACACCTGGAACTGCTGCTCGATCAGGACCTCGAGGCCGAGCCGCTCGACAGCCTGCGCCTGGTCTTCGCCTGCTGCCACCCGGCCCTGGCGCGATCCGCCCAGGTGGCACTGACGCTGCATACCCTGGGCGGGCTACGTACCGAGGAGATCGCTCGCGCCTTCATGGTACCGGTGCCGACCCTGGCCCAGCGGCTGGTGCGAGCCAAGGCCAAGATCCGCGATGCGGGCATTCCCTTCGAGGTTCCCGACGACACGGCGCTGGGCGAGCGCCTGGAGTCGGTGCTGGCGGTGATCTACCTGATCTTCAATGAAGGCTATGCGGCCAGCTTCGGCGACGACTGGGTGCGCAGCGATCTCTGTGCCGAGGCGATTCGCCTGGGGCGGATGCTGGTGCGGCTGCTGCCGGCCGAGCGCGAGGCGCGCGGTTTGCTGGCGCTGATGCTGCTGCACCATTCCCGGCGTAACACGCGCACCGACGAGGCCGGCGATATCGTGCTGCTGGAGGATCAGGACCGTAAGCGCTGGAATGTCGACGAGATCGAGGAGGGCATCGCCCATATCGAGGTGGCGCTACGCGGCAACCCGCTTGGCTCCTATGCGGTGCAGGCCGGCATAGCGGCCCTGCACGCCCAGGCGGCAACACCGGCAGAGACCGACTGGCGGCGTATCGCCGCGCTCTACAGCTTGCTCTACGTCCTTCAGCCCACACCTGTGGTGGCGCTCAACCGGGCCGTGGCGATCGCCATGGCCGATGGGCTGGAAGCGGGCCTCGAGCTGCTCGAGAAGATCCATCTGCCCCATTATCACCTGCTGCCGGCGACGCAGGCCGACCTGCTGCGCCGGCTGGGTCGCCATGACGAGGCGGCGATGCATTACCGCGAGGCGCTGAAACTGGTCACGCACGACGCCGAGCGACGTTTCCTCGAACGCCGCTTGCGCGAGGTAATGGCAACCGCCGCCGATGTCGATTTGCCGTTGGCTGGCTCGAAAGAGGGATGAGGCCTCTTGGCTATCACCAAGTTCATTATTCAGGAGACATTCCCATGAGCTACGTCGATGGATTCGTAGTGCCGGTTCCCGAAGGGAATCTCGACGCCTACCTGGACATGGCCCGGCGGGCCGGAGAAATCTGGCGCGAACACGGCGCCCTGGAGTACGTGGAGTGCGTGGCCGATGACGTCCCGCCGGGAGAGCACACCTCCTTTCCCCTGAGCGTCAAGCTTGAACCGGGAGAGACGGTGATCTTCTCCTGGATCCTCTACGCCTCGCGTGAGGAGCGCGATCGCATCAATGCCAAGGTGATGGAGGACCCGCGCATGGCCGATATGATGGATCCGTCGAACCATCCGTTCGATGGCAAGCGCATGATCTGGGGCGGGTTCCGTGAGGCGCTGAGGATGCCTTAGGAGCCTAGAGCAACCAGGCGACAGCCAGCCCCACTACCGCGGAAGCCAATGTCGGGCCGGCAATGCAGCGGGCCAGGTGAGCATTGCCGGCGCTGACGGACAGCACCACCTTGAACAGGTTGTTGACCGAGGCCGCCAACACGATGCCCTTCACGGCGGTGGAGAGTTCGATGGTGCTCGCGGCCATGCGGCTCAGCGACAGGGCAACGGCATGCACGTCCGCCATGCCGGAAACGGCGGCCAACAGGTAAACGCCGGCATCGCCGAGCCAGGCGCGCAGCCACTCACCCAGCACCATGACCGCCGTCAACAGGGCCCCGAGCAGAAGCGCGGCACGCAGCTCCAGCGGGTTCTGGGTCATCGGCCGGTCGGCCTTGAGGTTGCGGCGATGGCGGCGCCATAGCCACAGCGCCGGCAGGAAGAGGGTCACGCCCATGGCAGCGACCGGCGCCAACAGGCGCGGCAGCAGCGCGGGGCCGAGCAGGGCGGCATAGAGCAAGAGACGCGGCAGCATGGTGCCGCAAGCCAGCAGGATGCCCGCAGCGAGCATCGGGGCGAGCTGCGGCTCGCGGCGTGCCTGGCGGGCGTACTGCAGGGTCAGGGCGGTGGAGGAGGTGAGCCCCGCGAACAGCCCGGTGAACAGGATACCCTTCTCGGTGCCGCCGAGGCGCACGGCGAAGTAGCCGACGAACGAGATCGAGGCAATCAGCACCACCAGCCACCAGATCTCGTAGGGGTTGAGCACGCCGCCGGGGCCCATGTCTTCGTTGGGCAGCAGCGGCAGCATCACCACGCTGATCAACAGCAGCTTGAGGCCGGCATCGAGTTCGTTGGCCTGCAGCTTGTTGAGCAGGCCGTGGATTTCGCGCTTGTTGTCGAGGATCAGCGCCGTGACCACCGCGCAGGCCGTGGCCAGCCCAATGTCCACCGCTACCGCCAGGGCGCCGAAGCAGAAGGTCAGCAGCAGCCCGACCAGTCCGGTGATGCTGTAGTCGCGGCTTTGATCCATGCGCGCCCGGTAGCCGACCAGGGCGATCATCGCCACGGCCAGGAAGATCAGCGGAAAGGCCCAGCGCGTCAGCACTTCCGAGAGCAGGGCCGCCACGCCCCCGAACAGTCCCACCAGGGCGTGGGTGCGCACCCCGGCCACCCGCTCGCCCCACTCCCGCTCGCGAGCGACCCAGCCGCGTTCGATGCCGATCAGCGCGCCCAGCAGCAGCGCCACGGCAAGTTCTATGAGCACGGTATTGTCGGCCAGAAAGTCGCTGGCAAGGTCGTCCATTGCCTTCCTTCCTTGGATAATCTCTCTCCAGCGTGGAACGTCGCGCTGCCGCCTTCAACCACCAAGATGGGCAGGCCAGCCCTTCACCTCAGCGAGGCGCTTGCCAGCGGGCAGATTCTTGCCGGATACTGTATTTATTTACAGGTTTGCTGGAGGCCCCATGTCGCTTGTCCCCCTCTTCGCGCTGCGCATCGTCGGTAGAGCCGCGACATCGCCCATGCCGCAGTATCTACCCTTGTTGGGCTGCCGGGTACGCGCCGGTTTCCCCAGCCCCGCCGACGATCACCTGGATGGCGATCTCAATCTGCATGAGTATGTCGTGCGACGTCCGGCATCCACCTATTTCGTGCGTGCCGAGGGAGACTCGATGCAGGGCGATGGCATCCACGACCGCGACCTGCTGGTGGTGGACCGCAGCCTGGAGCCGTTGCCGGGACGGGTAATCGTGATCGCGGTGGATGGTGAACTCACCGTCAAGCGGTTGGCGCACCAGCGTGGGAGAACCATGCTGCTGGCCAGCAATCCGCGTTTTGCGCCGATTCCGTTGGAAGGGCGCGAATGTCATGTCTGGGGCGTGGTGACCCATGTGATCCATGCGCTTCCGGGAGCGCCGGCATGATCGCCCTGGTCGACGGCGACAGCTTCTACGTCAGCTGCGAGCGAGCCTTCGACCCGCATCTGGAAGGGCTGCCGGTTGGCGTGCTCTCCAACAACGACGGCTGCGTGGTGGCACGCTCACGGGAACTCAAGGCGTTGGGTGTGGCCATGGGGGCGCCACTGCACCAGCTACCCCCGGCCATTCGCCGCCAGGCCGTGCTGCTTTCCAGCAACTACGCCCTCTACGGCGATGTCTCGCGCCGGGTGAACCAGGTGCTTGCCGAGTTCTCCCCGGCGGTGGAGCTTTACTCCATCGACGAGAGTTTCGTGCACTTTTCCGGCTTCGAGCCCGGGGCGCTGGAAGCCCATTGCCGGCGACTGCGCGAGACGGTGCGGCGCTGGACCGGTATTCCGGCCGGCGTGGGTCTGGCCCCCACCCGGGTACTGGCCAAGCTGGCCAACCGCTTGACCAAGCGCGAACCGGCCTACGAGGGGGTCTGCCTGCTCGAGGCCGACAGCGACATGACCCGCCAGGTACTGGAGCAACTACCGGTCGTTGGCCTGTGGGGCGTGGCCCGACGTACGGCCGAGCGACTGGAGCTGATGGGCATCGAGACGGCCTGGCAATTGCGGCAGGCCGATCCCAAGTGGATTCGCGATGCGTTCTCGGTCGTGCTCGAGCGCATCGTCTGGGAGCTGCGCGGCCGTCCAGCCATCGAACTCGAGGATCTGTCCGTACCGCGCCAGCGCATTCTCGTGTCGCGCTCCTTCGGCAAGCTGAGCAGCGAGCTTGCCGACCTGAAGGCCGCCACGCGGCAGCATGCCGCCCGGGCGGCTGAAAAGCTGCGCCGACAGGGCGGCATGGCCCGTGCGGTACTCGTCTTCGTGCGCACCAACCCGCACCGCCCAGGGGATGCCCAGTACGCCAACAGCCATGTCGTGGCGTTGCCGGAGCCCTGCAGCGACACGCCGAGCATCCTCGCCGTTACGCGCCAGGCGCTGGCGGCGATCTTCCTCGAAGGGCATCGCTACCAGAAATGCGGCGTAATGCTGCTGGACCTGGTGGATGCCGGGCGCTGCCAACTGTCGCTGCTGGATGAGCCCGCCGACGAGCGGCGGCGCGATCGCAGCCACCGGCTGATGGCGACCCTCGATCACCTCAACCGGGAGATGGGGCGCGACACCGTGCGCTTCGGCCTGCCGCACAAGGACAACGCCTGGGCACTGCGTTGCCAGCATCGTACCCAGCGCTACACCACCTGCTGGAAGGAGCTGGTGAAGGTCAAGACGGAATGATGGCAGGCCGCATAACGATTGTCGGTAATGACGTGGCAGTGAGGCACCCCGGGTGCCATGCTGATATTGACTGCCTGCATGCAGGAGATGCTCATGCCACTGCCCATACGCTGGCGCTATCTGCTGTCGCTGCTGTGCGGTGCCGTGCTGTTGGCGGAGCCGTTGGCTGCGGGCGCGCGTGAACTCGCCGCCGAAGTCGACGAGATGGTCGAGGTGGAAGTCGCCACGGTGGGGCTGGCCGGCTTCGGTGGTCCGCCGGTGGTGCTATTGCGCGAGCCGGGTGCGCGCGAGGTGATCCCGATCTTCATCGGCGTCAGCGAGGCGGGGGCCATCCTGCGTGGGCTGGCCGGTGAGCGTTCTCCCCGTCCCATGACTCACGACCTGCTGGGCGATGTGCTCGGCGGCATCGACGCCACTCTGGAGCGGGTCTACGTCGATGCGATCGTCGATCACACCTTTCTCGGCATGCTGGAACTGCGCCTGCCGGGGCGTGACGAGACGCTGCTCATCGACAGCCGACCTAGCGATGCCATCGCCTTGGCCCTCTTTGCCGGGGCAAGCATTCACGTGGCCCCCAAGGTGCTCGAGGCGGCTCGGAACATCGAGTACGAAGGATTGGATGAACAGGTGGTCGTGGCGCTGGGCATAAGCGTCACGCCAGTCACCGACGATTTGCGCGAGGCGCTGGGCCTGCCCGACCGCCCCGGGGTGCTGGTCAGCGACGTGCGCGGTCCGGCGGCAGAGGCCGGACTACGCCCCGGCGCCTTGCTGCTCGAGGTCAACGGCGAAGTACCCGACACACCGCTGCGCTACCTCGAGCTGGTACGCGACACCGCCGTGGACGAAGACGCCCGGCTGCGTTATTGGCAGGAAGGCGAGGAGAACGAACTGGAAGTCACCACCGATGTTCCCCCGCCGCAGCCCGTGCCGCGGCTGCGGCATGACGTGCCGGGCGTTCGTACCTGAGATGCTGGACCAGTCAAAGCCGTGATAGCTGCGGCCGGCTCCATGGCCGGCCGCCGGTCCTCAGAAGGTTTCCCATTCCTCCTCGCTAACGTGCGCCTTGCGCGGCTTGGGGTCCGTGGCGGGGCGGGGAAGCGCCCGCTGGGGAGCTGCGGTATGCCGCGGCATTGCCGCCTGAGCTGGAGTTTCCTCACCGAGAATGAAGGTGTTGACCAGGTCGCTGAGATGCTGCGAATGATGGCGCATTTCACCGGCCACGGTGGAGGATTGCTGCACCATGGCGGCGTTCTGCTGGGTCATGGTGTCCATCTCGGCCACGGCGGTATTGACCTGGCCAATGCCTGCATTCTGTTCCCGCGCCCCGGCGCTGATCTCGGCGATCACGTCGCTGACCCGAGCCACGCTGGCGACGAGTTCTCGCATGGTCTCGCCGGCCTGTTTGACGATGCTGCTGCCCTCTCGGGTATGGGCCGCGGAGGCGTCGATCAGTTGGCGGATCTCGCGTGCGGCATCGCTGCTGCGGCTGGCCAGGGTACGAACTTCCTGAGCCACGACCGAGAAGCCGCGACCGTGTTCACCGGCACGAGCCGCTTCCACCGAGGCGTTGAGCGCCAGGATATTGGTCTGGAACGCGATACTGTCGATCAGCTTGATGATTTCCGCGATGCGACCCGACGAGGTATCGATATCGGCCATGGTGCGCTCGACGCGCTGCATGGCGGTTTCACCCTCGCGCGCCACCTGGGTCGTGGCCACCACCAACTGGTTGGCCTGCTCGGCGGACTCGGCGCTATGGTTCACCGTGGCAGTGATCTCCTCCATCGAGGCGGAGGTCTCCTGCAGGTTGGCGGCCGCCTGTTCGGTGCGGGTGGCCAGCTCGTCGCTGCTCTGGGCAATCTCTTCGGCGGCCTGATTCACACTCGCGGTGCTGCGCCGCACGTCACGCAGGGTGTCCTGCATACGCGAGACGAAGGCGTTGAACTGGTTCGCCAGCTCGCCGATCTCGTCGCGGCTCTCCACCTTCAGCCGACGGGTCAGGTCGCCTTCGCCCTTGGCGATGTCGCGCATGGCCGCGGCGGTGCGGCGGATCGGTGCCACGGTACGGCGCACCAGCCAGGTCGACACGAAGGCGACAACGACGAACAGTCCCAGCCCAAGCAATGCGGAGGTCAGGATGGACTGGCGCAGTTCGGCAGTCGCCTGAGCCTTGGCGTTGGCCATGGCGGCATCGATGTCGGTGGTGTAGACCCCGGCGCCGAGCATCCAGTCGAACTCGGGCACGTTGACGGCATAGGAGTACTTGGTTTCGATGCTGCGGGTGCCGGGATACTCCCACGGATAGGAGTAGTAGCCGCCGCCTTGGCGGGCCACGTCGATCAGGTCGCGGATGATGTAGGCGCCATCGGGCGCCTGCACGCCGATCATGTTGGTGCCTTCGCGCTCGGGCATCGGCGCGGTGACCACGTTGAGCCCGTCGTGTTGATAGGCGAAGACGTAGTTGCCGCCCTCGAATC
The DNA here is from genome assembly GCF_051062895.2 of Billgrantia sp. C5P2. NCBI lineage: Bacteria > Pseudomonadati > Pseudomonadota > Gammaproteobacteria > Oceanospirillales > Halomonadaceae > Billgrantia > Billgrantia sp. C5P2. The sequence continues at coordinate 3,659,311 of NZ_CM128542.1, read as the reverse complement.
GGATGGCACGCAGGATCTCGGCGGCACGCTCGCGCTTCTCGGCGTCGCTGAGGTCGGAGGCTTCCAGGATGGGCTGGATGGCTGAGTGAGCGCTCTCGACCACGTCGCGAACCCCGGTCCTGCGCGTGTCGATGAGTAGTTCCCGCTGATGCTCCAAATTGACTCGGCTGTCCTGGGCGCGGGTATAGCCATCGATGACCACCAGGCTGAGTGTGGTCAGCAGCAGGGGCAACAGGACCAGGAGCAGGAGGCGAACCTGAAGGCTCAGTGCGAATGGGGTCTTGGGAGCCGATGCTTGCATTGCGAAACCTCGAAGCTAGTAATGTACTGATACGATCGTAAGTACTTACTAACTTCGGCCGGTCTCAACAATTCTTTAGGTCTTCCTGACTCCCCGTGGCTACGACATTAGTCAGTGAGTGGTCTCAGGGAGTATCGCGCAGGCGGGTCAGGCCCTCCTGGGCGGAGGAGGCAACCAGTCGACCGTTGCGATCATAGATGCTGCCCCGGGCGAAGCCGCGGGCGCCGCCGCTCCAGGGGCTGTCCATATCGTAGAGCAGCCAGTCGTTGACCTTGACGTCGTGATGGAACCACAGCGCGTGGTCGAGGCTGGCGATCTGCAGCTTGGGGTCGCGGAAGGTAATACCATGGGGCACCAGGGCCGTGGTCAGCAGGTTGAAGTCGGAGCTGTAGGCCAGCAGGTAGCGGTGCAGGGCGGGATCGTCGGGCAGTTCACCGGTGAGGCGGAACCACAGCCGCTTGCGCGAAGGTTGGCCTGGCTCGGCTTCGTCACCCAGGTGCAGGAACTCGATGGGATGGCCGGGAAAGCGCTCCAGGCGAGCGTTCGGATCCTGGTCCAGCGCTTCGGGGAGGGTGACCCCGGGCATGGCTATCTGGTGGGTCATGCCCTCTTCGCGGCCATGGAAGGAGGCACTGCAGAAGAAGATGGGACGCCCCTTCTGGATGGCGGTGACGCGCCGAGTGGTGAAGCTGCCGCCATCGCGCACGGCGTCGACCTGATAGACTACCGGGCGATGCGGGTCGCCGGGGCGCAGGAAATAGCCGTGCAGCGAATGCGCCTGGCGGCTGGTATCCACCGTGTGAGAGGCGGCCGAGAGTGCCTGGCCGAGTACCTGGCCACCGAACAGCTGTGGCAAGCCAAGATCCTGGCTACGGCCGCGGAACAGGTTCTCTTCGATCTCTTCCAGGCCGAGCAGGTCGACGAGCGCATTCAGGGCATCGGTCATGGGGCTTCCTCTGGGCGTATCATACGGTTGTTTCAGGCAAACAGCATAACGGAGTCCGCGCCGATGCGCAGTGACGAATTCTACATGCACCGGGCGCTGGACCAGGCCCGCGAGGGGCTGGCCGCCGGCGAGGTGCCGGTGGGGGCGGTGGTGGTGGATGCCGCCGGCGAGATCGTCGGTGCCGGCTACAATGCCCCCATTTCGGGCCACGACCCCAGCGCCCACGCCGAGATTCGCGCGCTGCGTGCTGCCGCCAGGCACCTGGGCAATTATCGCCTCGACGGCTGCACCCTCTACGTCACCCTGGAGCCTTGCCTGATGTGTACCGGAGCGATCATCCATGCCCGTATCGCCCGGTTGGTCTATGGCGCTGCCGAACCGCGTACCGGCATGGTGGAGTCGAAGGCCAACCTGTTCGCCCAGCCCTGGCACAACCATCGGGTTGCGGTGGAGGGAGGGGTGCTCGCCGCACGTGCGGCGAAGATGCTCAAGGCCTTCTTCGAAATCCGGCGTGACAGCGGGGCAGCCTCGTCAGACGCTTTCGGTGATGGTTAATGGCGGGGCGACCCTGACCCGATTGCGCCCCTCGGCCTTGGCGCGGTAGAGCGCATCGTCGGCAGCCTGCATGAGGATGGCGACGTCAAGCGGGCCGTCGACCAGGGTGACGACGCCGATACTGGCCGTCAGGATCTTGCCATCGTGATGTCGTAGCTCGGCGTCCTGCAGCCCCTGGCGCAGTGCTTCAGCCACCTCCCGTGCCTGCACGGGGTCGGCCAACGGCAGGCAGGCAACGAACTCTTCCCCACCATAGCGGGCGAACAACCCACCGTACGGTTCGACAATTTCACGTCCTATTCGGCCCAACTGATCCAGGTAGCGGTCGCCGATCAGGTGGCCCTGATGGTCGTTGATATGCTTGAAGTGATCGACATCGCAGATCAATACGCTCAATGGCCGTTGCGTGGCGTTGGCGTCGAGTGTCTCCATGAACAGGCGGCGGTTGGGCAACTGGGTCAATTCATCGTGCCGGGCCAGCCACTCGACCTCTTCCTGCAACCGACTGCGAGTACGAATCTCGCGGCGCAGTTCGGTATTGGTGACGTGCACCCGGCGATGCTGATGCGCCAGGCGGGTATAGCCGTGCAGTACCAGGTAGAGCAGATAGGCCAGGGTCAGGCCGGTGACGAGGCTGACGATAGGATGCCGAGGCAACTGCTGCAGCAGCCGGGAGTGACTGGGCTGGATATCCAGGCCCAGTGGTACGCCGCCCACGTCGAGCTGCACCTCGTGCTGCCAGGGGCCGAGGCGGATGTCGGGGACCTGGCTGGCCAGGACCTGTTCGCCCTGGGTGAGCAGCAGGCTGGTGTGCTGCCGGTCGACTTCGCTGAACAGCGTTTCCGCCAGCATCGGCAGGCTGATGACCATGGCCACGGCGCCCAGGGTTTGCCGCTCATTCAGCGGAATCGGCAGGTAGTGGATGATGCCGGGAACGCCCTGCAGCAGCATGATGACGTCCGTGTGCCCGATGCGCTGCTCGAAGAGCGCTCGACTGACCGCTTCGCGCCCGGCAGGCTGGGCATCGAACAGTCGCGCACCCAAGGCCCGCTGATTGATGTCGTTGAACGGGTAAATCTGCGTGATGCGGCTGTCGGGGTCGACGAAGGCGATATTGAGCAGGTAGCGAAAATCACGATGGTAGAGCGCCGCCTGTCCGGTCCATTCGGCCTGGCGGGGCGGGGTGTCGAATAGGGTCCAGACGTTGGCGAAGCGCTCCACGGCGGCCAGGTGGTCGTGGATCTCTCGCGTCAGGCGCTCGCCGAGCTGCCGGGCTTCCGTCTCGACGGTGGCCTGTAGCTCTCTCTCGGTGACGGCCTTCTGGTGGTGCCACAGCAGCAATGCGGCCATGACCAGGACCAGTGACGGTGCCAGGGCGCGTCTGAGGGCGGCAGCGTGAGCCCGCCAGCCCGGCAGGGCGGCAAGCCCCAGGCCGACCAACAGCGTTGCCATGGCCAGGGTGGACCACGGCCCTGCTGCTGTCCGCAGTAGTTGAGTATCGAGATCCGCTCTGCCGAGCAGCCCCTGTACGCCCAGCAGTAACGCGGCCATCAGCAGCAGGAGCGGACCGCCCAGTGCGGATCGGCTTCGCGTGGCTACCAGCGCGGCAAGCAGAATCAGGCTCAGGGTCGTCAGCAGCGCCGGACGCCAGGCTTCCAGCGTCAGCCCGCTGGCCAGGCCTCGGCTCAAGGCGTCCCAGCGCGACAGCGGTATCCAGTACTCCGGCAGCACGTAGCTCGCCAGCGTCAGGGCCAGCGGCAGGAGGGTCAGCCCGACCAGTATCTTCGCTGGCGCATGCCAGCCTCGCAGCAGCAGCATCTTGGCCAGAACGAGCATTCCCGTCAGCCCGAGCGCGACGAATTCAGGCAACGGGCGCCCTTCATCCACGAGCAGGACACCTATGACGAGGGGGACGATGGCCAGGCAGGTAAAGAAGGTGGCATGGCGATACATGGTCACGCTCTTCTAGAGAAGGGGAGAGATGATGTCGAACAGCGGAGCGCCATCATCCTCGCCGTTCGGCAGATCGTTTAATTGCAGGTACTGCTGCTGGCTGCGGTCGACGTAGGTCAGGATCTCATGGTAGCGCCTGATGTTGCGTACATAGATGACCGGCTCTCCGCCACGGGCGTAGCCATGGCGAGTCTTGCTGTGCCATTCATGTTGCTGCAGCAGCGGCAGCGCCTCGCGTACGTCCCGCCAGTTGTCGGGATTGCCGCCAAGTTCTTCGGCTATCGTGCGCGCATCATACAGATGGCCGAGCCCCACGTTATAGGCGGCCATGGCCATGTAGAGACGGTCGTCGCCCTGGATCGACTCGGGCAGGCGGTCCATGATCTGGCGCAGGTAGCGCGCGCCGCCGTCCACGCTCTGGGCCGGGTCGAGACGGTCGTTCACGCCCATTTCGCTGGCGGTGGGCTGGGTCAGCATCATCAATCCGCGCACGCCGGTGGGCGAGGTGGCCTCGGGGTCCCAGTGCGACTCCTGATAGCCCAGCGCCGCCAGCAACTTCCAGTCGAAGCCGGTGTTGCGCGCCGCTTCGCGAAACAGTTCGGCATAGGTGTCCAGCCGCTCGTTGAGGTGGCCGATGAAGACCCGGGCGCCGACGTACTCCAGGTAGTCGTCATGACCGAAGTGGCGGGCGACGAGCTCGTCGAGCTGCCCTTCCCGCTGCAGGCCGCTGAGGAAACGGTTGGCCTCCTGCTGAAGCCCCAAACCACCCTTGGCCGGAAAGGCCCAGGCCATAGAGAGTGGCTTGCCCAGCGAAAAGCCGCGCTCGACGCCGGGAAAGAACAGTCGATTGATGCGGAACTGATGCTCGAACACCACGGCAGCATCCAGGCTGCCGTTCTCTACCCGATTGAGCAGCTCGGCGACCTCCAGGTCCGATGACTCACGCCAGCCCAACTGCGGATGTTCGGCCTGCAGTTCGCGCAGTACGCGGTCGGTGCCCGAACCTCGTATGGTGCCGATGGTGAGGCCGCCGAGGTCTTCAGTTGTCCTGACCGGTGGCAGGCCGCGGCGATAGACCAGCAGCGGTTGCAGTTCGAGGATCGGGCGGCTATAGATGAGGTCTGGCTGGGTCAGGTCCAGCGGCAGGGTGGCAGCGGCCAGGTCGCCTTCCTGGCGCACGGCGTCCAACGCGCTCTGGATGTGATGCCGGGCATCCAGGGTCAGGCTGACGCCGAGGAACTCGGCGAAGTGGCGCATCAGCTCGTACTCGAACCCTGTCGGACCGTGGCGTCCCTCGTAGTAGGTGGTCGGTGTGTTGCGTGTATGGATGCTGATGAAATCGCGCTCTTGAACCGCCTCAAGCAGGCCGCTTGGGGGCTTGAAATGGCGGTAGGGCGCCAGGCACAACGCGACACCCAGCAGCAACAGGGCGGCCAGGCGCAGGCGGCTCAGCAGGACACGACTATCAAGTTCGGGCATTCCGGCGACGATCGGCGAAGAGAGCTTCACGATAACGGCACGCGGCATGGCTGTCATCTGCTGCATTTCGTCTGCCCGTCGCTTTCCAGTATCATGTCGCCTTTCTGCGCCGCCGTGCGGCCCTCTTCCTCCGCTTGCTTCAGAGGCTTCAATACATGCTCGAACTTCGAGGCGCGCCTGCCCTTTCCGCTTTCCGTCACGACAAGCTGCTGGCTGCCCTGCGCGCACGGGTTCCCGAGGTCGAGTCCCTGCACGCCGCCTACGTGCATTTCGTGGATCACGACGGTGAATTCTCCGATGAGGAACGCCACCTTTTCAGCCAGCTGCTCGATTACGGTATCAAGAGTGAGAGCGACGCCGCACAGAGCGCGATGGATAGCGAAGGTCAGCTGTTTCTGGTTGTGCCACGCATCGGTACCCAGTCGCCGTGGTCGTCCAAGGCCACCGACATCGCCCGCAACTGCGGCCTGGGCAAGGTGCGCCGGATCGAGCGCGGGATCGCCTACCGAGTGGCGCTCAAGGCGCCGATGTCCGAAGCGGCCTTCACGGCGATTCGCGAGACCCTGCATGATCGCATGACGGAAAATGTGCTGACCGATGCCTCCGATGCCGCCCGGCTGTTCGCCCATCATGAGCCGGCACCGCTGGGGCAGGTGGATATTCTCGAAGGCGGTCGGGCGGCACTGGAGGAGGCCAACCTCGCCCTGGGGCTGGCGCTGGCCGATGATGAGATCGACTACCTGGTCGCTGCCTTCCGCGATCTGGAGCGCAATCCCACCGACGTCGAGTTGATGATGTTCGCCCAGGCCAACTCCGAGCACTGCCGGCATAAGATCTTCAACGCCGACTGGGTGATCGACGGCGAAGCGCAGACCCATTCGCTGTTCAAGATGATCAAGAACACCTACCAGGCCTCGCCCGACGATATTCTTTCCGCCTACAGCGACAACGCCGCGGTGATCAAGGGGGCCACGGCGCCGCGCTTCTTCGCCGCGCCGCTGACCGGCAAGGCCGCCGAGCGCGCCGTGTACGGTTCACGGCGCGAGCCGATTCACATCCTGATGAAGGTGGAGACCCACAACCATCCCACGGCGATCGCCCCCTATCCGGGGGCGGCCACCGGCGCGGGTGGTGAGATTCGCGACGAAGGGGCCACCGGCATCGGCGGCAAACCCAAGGCCGGCCTCACCGGCTTTACCGTTTCCAACCTGCGTATTCCGGAGTTCGTACAGCCTTGGGAGGCGTTCGACTACGGCAAGCCCGAGCGCATGCAGTCGGCGCTTGCGATCATGCTCGAGGGTCCCATCGGTGGTGCGTCGTTCAACAACGAGTTCGGTCGTCCCAATCTCGCCGGCTACTTCCGCACCTACGAGCAGGACATTCTGGGGGCCGGCGGCATCGAGCGGCGTGGCTACCACAAGCCGATCATGATCGCTGGCGGCTACGGCAACATTCGTGAAGGCCACGTGCAGAAAGGTGAGATTCCCGTCGGCGGCAAGCTGATCGTGATGGGCGGGCCGGCCATGCTGATCGGCCTGGGTGGCGGGGCGGCCTCGTCGATGGCCTCCGGCACATCCAGTGCCGACCTCGACTTCGCCTCGGTGCAGCGCGAGAACCCCGAGATGGAACGACGTGCCCAGGAGGTGATCGACCGTTGCTGGGCACTGGGCGAGGCCAACCCCATCCGCTTCTTCCATGATGTGGGCGCCGGTGGGCTGTCCAATGCCTTGCCGGAGCTGGTCAAGGACGGCGAACGCGGCGGTCGCTTCGAGCTGCGTGCGGTGCCCAACGCCGAGCCGGGCATGAGCCCGCTGGAGATCTGGTGCAACGAGGCCCAGGAGCGCTACGTGTTGGCGGTTGCTCCAGAGGATCTCGACACCTTCGATGCGCTGTGTGCCCGCGAGCGCTGCCCCTACGCGGTGGTCGGCGAGGCCACCGAGGCGCATCACCTGGAAGTGCATGACGGCCACTTCAACACCAGGCCCGTCGATCTGCCGATGAGCGTACTGTTCGGCAAGCCGCCGAAGATGCAGCGTGAATTCCAGCGCGAGAGCCTGGAATTGCCCGGCGTGATGCTCGACAACCTCGACCTGCGTGAGGCGATGGAGCGCGTGCTGCGCCTGCCCACGGTGGCCTCGAAGAGCTTCCTGATCACCATCGGCGATCGCTCGATTACCGGCATGGTGGCTCGCGACCAGATGGTCGGCCCCTGGCAGGTGCCGGTGGCCGACGTCGCCGTGACGACCGCGAGCTTCGATACCCATGCCGGCGAGGCCATGGCCATGGGCGAACGTCCGCCGGTGGCGTTGATCGACCCGGCCGCCAGCGCCCGCCTGGCGGTGGCCGAGACTATCACCAACCTGGCTGCCGCGCCCATCGAGAAGCTTGGCGACATCAAGCTCTCCGCCAACTGGATGAGCGCCGCCGATCACGTCGGCGAGAACCAGGCGCTGTTCGATGCCGTCCACGCGGTAGGCATGGAACTCTGCCCGGCGCTGGGCATTGCGATTCCGGTAGGCAAGGACTCCATGTCCATGCGCACCGCCTGGCAGGCGGACGACGGCGACGAAGCCGGGGAGAAGAGCATTACCGCGCCGCTCACGCTAGTGGTCACCGGCTTCGCCCCGGTCACCGATGCGCTGAAGACCCTGACGCCGCAGATCAACCTCGACCAGGACGAGAGCGACCTGATCCTGATCGACCTGGGTGGCGGCAGGAACCGCCTGGGCGGCTCGGCCTTGGCGCAGGTCTACGGCCAGCTCGGCAACGAGTGCCCCGATCTCGACGATCCGGAGGATCTCAAGGCGTTCTTCGCCGTGATCCAGGGGCTCAACCGTGACGGCAAGCTGCTGGCCTACCACGACCGCAGCGACGGCGGCCTGCTGGTGACCCTGCTGGAGATGGCCTTCGCCGCCCGTGCCGGCCTCGAGATCAAGCTCGACTGGCTGATCGACGAACCCACCCAGGCGGTAGATGCGCTGTTTGCCGAGGAGCTCGGCGCGGTGATCCAGATCAACCGGAAGCATACCGAAGAGGTGCTGGCCCAGTTCGCCGCGGCGGGCATCGAGACATGCGGCGTCATCGCTCGGCCGCGCTACGACGATCAGGTGCGTGTGACTCTGTTCGAGGAGCCACTGCTGGAGACCACCCGGCTGCTGACCCAGCGCACCTGGGCCGAGGCCAGCTATCGCATGCAGGCGCTGCGCGACAATCCGGAGTGCGCCAAGAGCGAGTTCGATGGCCTGCTCGATGGCCGCGACCCGGGCCTCTCGGCCAGCCCTACCTTCGACGTCGACGAGGACGTTGCCGCTCCGTTCGTCAACACGGCGCGCCCGGCGGTGGCGATCCTGCGCGAGCAGGGCGTCAACGGTCATGTGGAAATGGCCTGGGCCTTCGATCACGCCGGCTTCGAATTGGTGGACGTGCACATGAGCGACATCCTCGAGGGGCGTGTCGTACTCGATGAATTCAAGGGGCTGGTGGCCTGCGGCGGCTTCTCCTACGGCGACGTGCTCGGCGCTGGCGGCGGCTGGGCCAAGTCGGTCCTGTTCAACCCGCGTGCACGGGAGCAGTTCGCCACCTTTTTCGAGCGCGACGACAGCTTCGGTCTCGGCGTGTGCAATGGCTGCCAGATGTTCGCCCAGCTCAAGGAGCTGATCCCAGGTGCCGAGAACTGGCCGCGCTTCGTGCGCAACGAATCCGAACAGTTCGAGGCGCGGGTGGCCATGGTCCAGGTGGAGCAAAGCCCCTCGATCCTGCTTTCTGGCATGGAAGGCTCGCGGTTGCCGATCGCCGTGGCTCATGGAGAGGGCCGCGCCGAGTTTCGCGACAGCGCCCACCTGCGCAGCATGCAGGGAAGCGCCCAGATTGCCTTGCGCTACGTCGACAACTACGGCCAGGTTACGACCCACTACCCGGCCAACCCCAACGGCTCGCCTTCCGGCATCACTGGCCTGACTACGCCGGATGGGCGTGTCACCATCATGATGCCTCACCCGGAGCGGGTGGTGCGTGCAGTGAGCAACTCCTGGCGTCCTGCGGAATGGACCCAGGACGGCGCCTGGATGCGGCTGTTCCGCAACGCCCGCGTGTGGCTTGGCTGATTCCCGGTCGGCATGAAATGAAAGAGGCGGCCTGCGGGCCGCCTCTTCGTTGCTGCTGTATGGGCTCATCCCTGCCGTTTCATGGCGGGTTGCGCTGCCTGGGGGCATCGTTCAGGCGCGCTGCTCCATTTGCGTCTGTTCATTGCGAGAGGAGAGAAAGTCACTGCGAGAGGAGAGAAAGCCTTCCAGCACGATATGCTCCGCCCGCTTCTGCTTGATCACTGCCGTCAAAGCGGGATAGAGCGCCGGGACGGTGCTGGCTTCGCGCAGGTGCTCGTGGAAGTGCAGCGAGTACCCGGCGTCGGCCACTGCCTGGGTCAGGACCTCATAGGCCACTGCCTGGGTGCTGACGAAGAAAGGAGGCGTTGAGGCAGCGTTTGGTTGTGCCTGGGTGGTGGAGACTTCCGGAAGCCCTAACTGGCGTGAGAGGCGGCGCAGCTCCTCGACGCGCATTTCGCATTGTATTCCGAGTGACGCCATCAGGCGGCTCACGGCGGTATCGAAAGGCAGGAAACTGAAGGCAAGTCGTCGGTAGCGTGTCACCTCGGCGCGTTCGTGCGCCTCGGCGAGTGTCAACAGCTCATCCAGCACCAGGGCCAGCCTGGTTATCCTTGTTGCTTTTTCTGGCATGGCGGTGTCCTCATGTCGAAGGCCGAGCATCAATCGCTCCCCCGCATCGTATGCGGCTTCGATGATGTTCAGAGAATGCCCTCGGTTTGCATGACCTTCATCAAGTTTCGCGACGTTTAGGTCCGAACAACCAGTGATTCCATCCACGGGTATGACGAAAGCCACGCTACTACCCCATCGCCCTTGTTGGCTTCGTCAGACACAGCGCTGAATCTTCACTATAGACGAACTACGAAAAAATCCATCGAAGCAAAATGAAACGAAGGTTTGACAACTGTCGTCGCCGCGCCAGACTGCCTTGATGAATGACATGAGGCAGCCAGGCATGACACAGCAAGTTTTTCATGAGCGGGTGACACTTACGTTTCAAAACCATGTGGCCGAGGTCTCCCTGGCGAGGCCTCGCGAGCACAACGGCCTCGACTGGGCGATGATGGATGCCCTGCTGGCATCGCAGCAGAGCCTGTGCGAACTCGACGGTTTACGCGCCGTGGTACTCAAGGGGGAGGGGGAGAGCTTCTGCGCTGGCCTCGACATGACTGCGATCATGTCCTGCCCCGAGCGTTTGCCCTCGTTGCTGGCTGCCGACGGGCAGGGTCTCAATCCGGTACAGCGTCTGGCGCTGGGCTGGCGCGAGGCAGGCGTGCCGGTAATTGCCGCCCTGCATGGGCATGTCTATGGCGGCGGGCTGCAGGTCGCCCTGGGCGCCGACATTCGCGTGGTGCATCCCGAGGCTAGGCTGGCGCTGCTGGAGATCGTCTGGGGCATCATCCCTGACATGGGCATCAGTGTGACCGGTGCGGGCATTCGCAGCGACGTGCTGCGCGAACTGGCCTGGACGGGGCGCAAGGTGAACGGCAGCGAAGCGGTCATGCTGGGCCTGGCCACACGCCTGGCCGACGACCCGCAGAGCACCGCTCGCGACATCGCCACGGCGGTTGCGGCCCGTTCGCCCAAGGCCGTGGCCGCAGCCCGTGAACTTTTCTCCCGGGCCCCCGGCATGTCCGAGCGCGAGAGCCTGGCGCTGGAAGCGAGCCTGCAGCGGGGCCTGCTAGGCGGCGAGGAGCAACTGGAGGCCGTGGCGGCCCGGATGGCCGGGCGCGAGCCGCGTTACACCGGCTCACGTTGACCTGACGGAGAGCCCGATGGCGGTTAATATGGCGGGCCTCGACCGTCAGTCTGACTCGCCAATGCGTTCTGTCTCCGTAGCTGCCATGTCTCCTGTTCGTTACCCTACGCTGCGCCCCTATCAGCAGGAGGCGGTGCGCCGCGTGGTGACGCACTTTCGTGGCAGCGACGAGCCGGCGGTGGTGGTGCTGCCCACCGGTAGCGGCAAGTCGCTGGTGATCGCGGAGTTGGCACGACTCGCCCGTGGGCGAGTGCTGGTGCTCGCCCACGTACGCGAACTGGTGGAACAGAACCATGCCAAGTACCTGGCCTACGGCCTCGAGGCGGATATCTTCAGTGCCGGGCTGGGGCGCAAGGAGAGCGTGCGGCAGGTGGTGTTCGGCTCGGTGCAGTCGGTGGTACGCAACCTGGAGCGCTTCGACCCCGCATCTCAGGGGCAGGCCAATTTCACTCTGCTGGTGATCGACGAATGCCATCGGGTCTCGTCGGACAAGGATGCCAGCTACCGTCGCGTGATCGAGCGCCTGCGCCACGCCAATCCGCGGCTCAAGGTGCTGGGACTGACCGCCACGCCCTACCGCCTGGGGCAGGGCTTCATCTATCACCGTCACCATCATGGCATGGTGCGCGGCGACGACGACTGCTTCTTTCGCGACTGCGTGTTCGAGCAGCCGCTGCGGCTGATGGTCAGGCAGGGCTACCTGGCCGAGCCACGGCGCGTGGATGCTGCCGTGGAGCGCTACGACTTCGCCTCGCTTCGTCCGGCTGCCAGCGGACTGTTTCGCGAGGAGGAGCTCAACCGGGTAGTGGCGGGCAGCCGCGCCACGCCGGGCATCGTCGCCGAGATCGTCGAACGCGCCGCCGAGCGCCGGGGCGTGATGCTGTTCGCCGCTACCGTGGCCCACGCCGAGGAGATCCTCGGCTACTTGTCGCCTGAAGAGTCGGCACTGATCACCGGCGAGACGCCATCACGCGAGCGCGAGCGGATCATCGCGGCCTTCAAGGCACAAGAACTCAAGTACCTGGTCAACGTGGCGGTGCTGACCACCGGCTTCGACGCGCCCCACGTCGACCTGATTGCGATCCTGCGGCCCACCGAGTCGGTGAGCCTCTATCAGCAGATCGTCGGCCGCGGCCTGCGCCTTGCGCCGGGCAAGGCCGACTGCCTGATCCTGGATTACGCCGGCAACCCCTGGGACCTCTACGCGCCGGAAGTGGGCAGCCCGCGGCCGGCCTCGGGCACCGAGCCGGTGCAGGTCGAATGCCCCGCCTGCGGCCATGCCAACCTGTTCTGGGGCCGGCGCGACGGCGAACTGGTCATCGAACACTTCGGCAGGCGCTGCCAAGGTCTCATCACCGATCCTGGCCCTTCCAGCGGAGAGGGGAATGGCCAGCGAGGCGCGGCTTCGGGCGCCTATAAAGAGCGCGGCGCGGCGGTGGGCGCCTGTAAACAGTATCAGTGTGAATTTCGCTTTCGCTTCAAGACCTGCGGTGAGTGCGGCGCCGAGAATGATATCGCCGCGCGGCGTTGCCACGGCTGCGAGATCCTGCTGGTCGACGCCGACGACAAGCTCAAGGAGGCGCTGCGCCTCAAGGACGCTCGAGTGCTCCGCGTGGCCGGCATGCAGCTCGAAGCTACCGTCAATGGCCGCGGGCTGCCGCGGCTCAAGGTCACCTACCATGACGAGGATGGGGCCAGCCTGAGCGAGTGGTTCGCGCTGGAGACGCCGGCTCAGCGTGCCGCCTTCGGTGCCGTATTCCTGCGCGACCACCTGCGTGCCCCGGGCGTGAGATGGCAGCCGATGACGCCAGAGGAGGTGATCGCCGAGCGACGACGCCTTCGCCATCCGGACTTCGTGGTGGGGCGCCGGGTAGGCCGCCACTGGCAGGTGCGCGAGAAACTGTTCGACTACACCGGGCGCTATCGCAAGGCGGAGACGGCGGAGTAGGGGGTCAGGTCGAGCTGTCGACCTGCTTGGCATCGCCTTCCTGCGTGGCTGTGGTTTGGGGCTCATCGGAACCAGCCATCCCGGTATCGCTGCCGTCGGATGAGGAAGAGCGCGTCTGTCTATTGTCGGCAAGCTCGCTGAAAGCACCCTGGAGGAGTTCGTTCTCGGGATCCATGTCGATATTGCCGTGGAAAGTGCTGCCGTCCTCGAGCATCAGGCATGGCGTCACGATCGTTCCCCTGACGGTGGCGCCCTTGTGGATCGTGGCGCGATGCGATGCCACGAGATTGCCCTCGACCTCTCCCGAGACATGCAAGGTGTGCGCGTAGACGTCACCGACGATGCGACCGCTGCTCCCCAGGGTGACGGTATTCTGCTTGCAGGTGATCGTTCCCTCGACGTGCCCTTCCACGGTCAGGTCCTCGCCGGCATCGATGTCCCCCTGTACGCGAGTGTGGCCGCCGATCACCGAAACGCTGGATCGCGTCGAGGGCGTTTCCTGCCGAAGCGGGGAAGTCTGGCTGCTATCGGCCGCGACGACGCTGGCCGCCATTGCTTCCGGTTGACGGTGCTTTGCCTTGTGGAACATGCAAGCCTCCAAGATCGACGTTAGCCAAGCAGCCTAGCTCGCTTACGCCGATCTCAAAGCGCAGAGCTATGCGGGATCAAGTGGCCTTTTCTCGACACCGCGGGTGACGCGGGGCGCCTATAAGAGGGGATATGAGAGCATGGAGCGGGAATGTGGGGATTCAAACATGGCTTATCTTGCTCGGCGTGGCTGCCATGACGCTTATCGTCTGGGACGGAGGGCGACGCAAGAGAAGGCGCCTCGCCGTGGGCGTGGTGCAGAATGCGGCGCCGATGGTGCGTGCTGATCAGGTGCGCCCACTTCCGACCGCATCGACGGGGGAGCCGGTGGCCAGTGCCGAGGGACGGCCCATCGTTCATGTGCCGCATGACACCGAAGGGAGTCGTATCGGTATGGCGACGCGAGTGTCGGGCAGGCTCACCGCCAACGAGCCGGTCACGGTCAAGGGCTGCATCGAGGGGGCCGTCATCGCCCGGGACCATCACGTCATGGTGACGATGAGCGGGAGGGTGTCGTCGTATCTGGAAGGACGCGAGGTCAGCGTCGATGGGGAGGTGGCGGGAAGGTTGAAGGCAGGGGACAAGATTACGCTACGATCGCGGGCTCGTGTGTGGGGTATCATGGAGGCCGAGCGGCTGGAGTGCCATGCCGGCGCGCATATTCAGGGGGAGGTCGCCCCGATGACGGCTGGTTGAGCCGGACTTACCCTGACCCCCGCGCTCTTGGTAGACTGCGTGATCGATCTTCAGACGAGCCCAGCCGGGAGGCCAGCCCCGCGTGAGCGAGACGCCCGATACGGCTGTTCCCGATCAGCCGGCCACCAGCGACGCCGAGACCCAATCGGCGGTGCTGGCGCGGCTGTTCGACGAGCCGATCACCCAGTTGCCCGAGGATCTCTACATCCCGCCGGAGGCACTGCGGATCTTTCTCGAGGCGTTCGAGGGGCCGCTCGATCTGCTGCTCTACCTGATCCGCCGTCAGAACCTCGATATCCTGGCCATCGACGTCGCTGCCATCACTCGTCAGTACATCGAGTACGTCGAGCTGATGAAGGCGATGGAGATCGAGCTGGCCGGCGAGTACCTGCTGATGGCGGCGATGCTGGCCGAGATCAAGTCGCGGACCCTGTTGCCACGCCCGCCCAAGGAAGGGGGCGACGACGAGGAGGAGGATCCGCGGGCCGAACTGATCCGCCGCCTGCAGGAGTACGAGCAGCTCAAAAGCGCGGCCGAGGCCTTGGCCGAGCTGCCGCGGGTGGGGCGCGACTGGTTCCCGGCACGGGCGGCGTTACCGCCGTTGCAGGCGCGGGTGATCCATCCCGACGTGGAACTCGACGAGCTGCTCGGCGCGTTGGCCGGCATCCTGCGCCGGGCCGAACTCAACCAGGCCCATCAGGTAGGGCGCGAGGTGCTTTCGACCCGCGAGCGTATGCTGGCGATCATGGAGCGCCTCAACCATGAGCACTACACGCCTTTCGAGGCGCTGTTCACCCTGGAAGAGGGGCGCGCCGGTGTCATCGTCACTTTCATGGCCATCCTTGAACTTGCCAAGGAGGCGATGATCGAGATCGTGCAGAACGCGCCGCTGTCGCCGATCCACGTGCGCGCCCGTGCACCGCGAGAGGAGTCGGGAGAGGAAGCCTTCGAAGACGAGGGCGCCGACGTCGAGAGTCCCTTTGCCGAGGAGGGGAGCATGTCCGGGAAGGGTGATACTGCATGACCGCCATGGAGCTGCCCGACAGCCTCGATGATATCCTCGAGGCGGCGCTGCTGGCGGCGGCCGAGCCGCTGTCGCTGGAGCGCCTCGAAGGGCTGTTCGACGACCACGAGCGGCCGCAGCGGCGCAGTCTGCGCGAGGCACTGGAACGAGTGGCGGGGCGCCACGAGCGCGGCGCCATGGAGCTGATCGAGACCGCCTCGGGTTATCAGCTGCGTATTCGTCCGCGCCTTTCACCCTGGGTCTCGCGACTGTGGGACGAACGCCCACAGCGCTACTCACGGGCACTGCTGGAGACCCTGGCGCTTATCGCCTATCGCCAGCCGGTGACCCGCGGTGACATCGAAGAGGTGCGCGGTGTGGCGGTAAGCAGCTCGATCATGCGCACCCTGGCCGAACGTGGCTGGATTCGCGTGGTCGGGCACCGTGACGTGCCGGGCCGCCCGGCAGTCTATGCAACTACCCGCCAGTTCCTCGACGACTTCGGGCTCAAGACCCTGGACGAGCTGCCGCCCATGCACGAGCTCAAGGGCATGGCGGAGCCGGTATTCGAGGACGAGGCTCCGCCACCGCCCAGTGCGGTGCTGGCGCAGGCCGACGAGGATGCGCCGGGGGAAGAGGATGAGGTCGGGTACGAGGACGATGAGGGTGAGTTCGAAGCGGAGCTCGAAGTAGAGCAGGAACATGGGCATGCTGGACATGCCGAAGCGACGGCCGGGACGGCCGACGTACCACACGCCGGGAAGGCGTCCGACAGGCCAGGACTGAGTTTCGCCGATCTCGAAGCTCGCCTGGCCGAACGTGCCCGCACCAGCGTCGATGATGACGGCGGAGCGGGGGCGGAATCCACCGTAGACGAGAAGTCAGACGACACATGACGAGTAACACGGAAAAACTGCAGAAGGTACTGGCCCGCGCCGGGCTGGGCTCACGCCGCGAGATGGAAGCGGCCATCGAGGCCGGCCGCGTCAAGGTCAACGGCAAGGTCGCCACGCTTGGCGACCGCATCGAGATGCGCGACCGGGTCGCCTTCGACGACCGCCCCGTGACCCTGCGTGGCGCCGAGGAGACGCCGCGCCGAGTGATCATGTACAACAAGCCGGAAGGCGAGCTGTGCACGCGCAAGGACCCGGAGGGGCGGCGTACCGTGTTCGAGCGCCTGCCGCGCCTCAAGGGTGAACGCTGGATCGCCATCGGCCGCCTCGACATCAACACCAGCGGCCTGCTGCTCTTCACCACCGACGGCGAGCTGGCCAACCGCTTGATGCATCCCTCCACCCAGATCGAGCGCGAGTACGCCGTGCGGGTGATGGGCGAGGTGCGCAAGGAGCACATCGTGGCCATGGTCGAAGGCGTGATGCTCGAGGACGGCCCGGCGCGCTTCACTGACGTGCAGGAGTTCGGCGGCGAGGGCATCAACACCTGGTTCCACGTGGTGATCATGGAGGGCCGCAATCGCGAGGTGCGACGCCTGTGGGAGTCCCAGGGGCTCACGGTCAGTCGGCTCAAGCGGGTGCGCTACGGCAACATCTTCCTCGACAAGCGGGCCAAGGCGGGAGAGTGGGTGGAGCTTTCCCAGGACGAGATCGACGATCTGGCCCAGTCGGCCGACCTGGCGCCACGCAAGGTGCCCGAACTGACGCCGGACGAGAAGAACCGCTGGAGCCGTGACAAGAACAAGCGGCGCCCGGTGCAGGCGATGCGGAAGCCCAAGAGCCCGCGCAGTCGCTGAACCGATGGTGGCAGTTGGCGAAAATGCGCCAAAACCCCTTGCTTTCAGGGGGCTGGATGGGTAATATCTGCCCCCGTTCGGAAGGGTCGTTAGCTCAGTTGGTAGAGCAGTTGGCTTTTAACCAATTGGTCGTAGGTTCGAATCCTACACGACCCACCATTCCGAGCCTGGATGCTTGTTTGTAAGTGCCGGGTCGTTAGCTCAGTTGGTAGAGCAGTTGGCTTTTAACCAATTGGTCGTAGGTTCGAATCCTACACGACCCACCAGATTGACAACAAAGCGCCCTCGCTTCCAGAAAGCGAGGGCGCTTTGTCTATAGGGGGCATTTGAATTCCCTAATGCTCCAGCCGTACCCGGCGGAGGTTGTAATCGCCCCCATGGTTCACCAGCACGAAGCCCTGGAAACCTTGGCGCAGCCCCCGGTCGTGCGCCTGCAACACGCGCTGGTCATCCACCGAGACTTGCATGTTGCCGCTCTCGTCTCGGGTCCAACTCAGCATGTGAAAGCGGCCATCCTCAAGGTCGAGTGTGCCTTCGCTGCTGGCGATCACTTCTCCTCCATTGCCAGTCATCCGTACCAGGCTAAGCCCGGGTCGTGAGCCGGGGTTGTAGATCAGGCGGTAGCCTCCGTCGGGCTGGTTGCCCTGAAACAGCCCCAGTTCCAGGCTGCCTGGCCGCTGGTAGGAGGCCAGTTCCAGTTCCAGTCTGAAGGTGTTGTCGACCGGGGCATGGACGAAAATCCGTGCCGCGTCTCCGAACTCGACCTCCGCCGCCTCCGGTGGTGGCGCGTCCCGCTTCAGCCCACCCGTCTGCTCGAGGATCAACTGGAGCATCGCCAGGCCGATCTCTTCCGGTCGCTCCGGGCGGAGCGTCGGTGAGGCGGGAGTGGCCATCTGTGGTTTCTCCACGACGCTGCGCAATCCGCCATCATCGATGTCGAAGCGTCCACTGATTACGGTCCAGGGTGGGTTGTGCCGGAAATCTCCGTCACCGAAGGTGTCATCCAGTGCGACCCGTCTAGCCGGAGTCGGTTCCGGTTCGGTGGTTGCCGGCTCCCGACCCGCCTGCCGTAATCTGGCCAGCAGTGCCGTCGTCGGCTGACCATCCTGGGCCAGGCCTACCGTGCCCTGGAAATCGCGAATCGCATTACGGCTGCGAGTCCCCATCAGGCCATCCACCGGGCCGGCCGCATAACCGAGCCGGTTGAGTTCACGCTGGACTTCGGCCACTAGCTGTTGGCCAGACAGGCTCTCGACGGGAGGCGATGGTTCGGGGGCGATCGCTGACGCCCCCGGCTGCCAGGCGCGGGCTGCCTGTTGGGCCTCGCTGATCTGTTGCGCAGTCATCCGCGCCGCCACTGCATCGCGTGCCGCGGCGGCATGGCGGTGGCCGCGGGCCGCGGCGAGGTTGTACCACTTGTGCGCCTCCACGAAGTCCTGGAGCGTCCCTTGGCCGGCCTCGTGCATTTGCCCCAGCATGTACTGGGCGTCGGCATTGCCGGTGGTGGCAAGCTGGTCGAACATCTGCAAGGCTTGGCGGTACTCCTGCCGCTCGTAGCTCTGTAGGGCGTCAGTGTAGCGGTAATCGGCACTGGCCAGCGTGATGTGACCGAGCAGAAAGAGCAGGAACACGAATCCCTTGGTGATGGTCACGGGGCGTCTCCAGCGAGAAGGGGACTTCGGCCTGTATTCTCCCTGCTTCTCCGTGCTGTCTTTACGATCACCTTATCTCGTCGCTTGTCTCAACGCAGGCCGAGAACGGAAAGAACCACCAGCACGATGACGACGGCGCCGACGATATAGACGATGCTATTCATGAAGTTTTCCTCTGCGGCACATTATCCTGTTTCAGGATGCGGAAGGTGGTTCGTATCGAGATGGCGTCGCGGTCCTTGCGACGCTGAGCGTAACTCCCTGTATCGGCTTCTCCTTGCCTCGCTCAACCTCAGGGTATGTCTTTGATGGCTCTCAGTCTGTGCGCTGTCGTACACAGCGGCTCATTTGTTTATGCCTTGGTCAACCGGCCATTGAACCTTGCGGACTAAAAGTCGAAGGATAATTGCGAAGCCATGATTGACCGATGCACGCCCGGTTCGATCCGCCTCCGTTGGAGGGGCCGGGTATTCATCTCAGCTGTGAAGCACTGGTGCCCATTTCGGCCATTACGCTTGGTGTGGTACATGGCCATGTCGGCGTTGTGCATCAGAGTGTCGGCATCGTCTGCATCCTCCGGGTAGAGGCTGATGCCTATGCTTAGCGTGATGAGGAGTTCATGACCCTGGATACGATATGGCTTGCCCAGAAGGTCGAGCAGTTTTTCCGCGACCTTGGTGGCATCTTCTGGTTTCCTGATCTCGGCAAGCAGGATCACGAATTCGTCGCCACCCTGACGGCAGACGGTGTCGATGTCGCGCATGCAGTCCTGCAGACGGCCCGCAACCGCTTGGAGCAGGCTGTCACCCAAGGCATGGCCGAGCGAGTCATTGATGGGCTTGAAGGCATCAAGGTCAAGATAGAGTAGGGCAACCATATTTTGGTGTCGTCGGGCAAGACCAATGGCTCTGGAGAGCCGTTCCATCAGCAGGGCACGATTGGGCAGGCCGGTGAGCGCATCATGCTGTGCCAGGTACGCCATCCTATCCAACATGACCTGTGATCGAGAGGCATCGTGGAACACGATCACTGCTCCGGTGACGCGACCTTCACGGTCATGAATGGGCGTTGCCGAATCCTCGATCTCGAGCTTGCTGCCATCCTGACGAACTAGAGCGCAATCCAGGGCGAGGCCAATCTTTTTGTTCTCCTCCATGGCCCGCTGCCCAGGCGTGATCGTTGCTTGATGTGTCTTGCCATCGACACGAGGAAAGACTCGGGATAGCGGTTTGCCGATCGCCTCCGTTTCCGACCAGCCTGTCAGGCTCTCAGCCACACGGTTCATGTAGGTGACCGTGCCGTGAAGGTCGATGGTCAGGATGGCATCGCCAATGGCGTTGAGGGCCACTCGTGCCCATGCACCCTCGGCATCCAGGGCAGCTGCCACTTCCCGTCTCGAGGCGTGGACCTGGGTGTATCCTTGCCGCATCGGTTCCTCTGCGCGCAAGGAGTCACAAGGGGACTGCGTCCAGGCGGTGCCTGGAAGAATCGGATCGTTCCTCATGCACTCGGCCCCAAAACGTGAATTACCCATGGGCCGCGCGCCCAAGGGTGGAGTAAGAGCGGTGTGGACTGGTGCGGTGCTAGAGCCAGTGAGACAAGAGACGCGTTCATCAGAAACGTTGGCACTACCATGAGTCGGTTTCCTGTTCCGCCTGCGTGTGACCCCCGGTGGGGCGGCACTGCCTGACCTGAGAGACCTGGGGCTTGGTCGGTCGTCCAGCGAGCGTAGTGTTGCGACGGAGTTGCTTCTGTACGCTAGCGCACACAATATGTACTTCGGTTCCTGCGCTTGTGCTGGGGCTGAGTAGTGCGACGAAGCTCGCATGAGTCGATGTTTTTCATTGAAATTTAAAGGGTTGTTTGCTATCTGACGCTACGGGCAGTTTGTTGCATGTCTTGACGAGATCAGGGGAAGTCCAGCAAGGATGTCCAACGGCTGCCTCGTGTCGTCAACCACCATCGGACAAGTCCACTCTTCATACTCTAGTAGCCGGGGGTGGCTTGCCAGATACGGGAGTGTCAATCATGCCCTTGCAACATGATCCTCGTCAGAATCACTTGCTGGCGGCCCTGACAAGGGATGAATATCAGCGTTTGGTGCCTTACCTGGAACGGGTCGAGCTGACGCTGGGAGATTCGCTGGCCGAGTCGGGAAAGGTGATGAATCATGTCTATTTCCCGATAGATTCCATCGTATCGCTACTGTGCGTCATGGAGGATGGCGACTCGACGGAAATTGCCGTCGTCGGTGCCGAAGGTATCGTCGGCATCTCGTTGTTCATGGGAGGTGAGTCCACACCGAGCCGTGCCATCGTGCAGAGTGCCGGCAGTGCCTACCGTCTCAAGGGGCAGTTGCTGAAGGACGAATTCGAACGCGCAGGAACGTTTCAGCATCTGCTGTTGCGTTATACCCAGGCGCTGATCACCCAGATGGCTCAGACGGCGGTATGCAACAGACATCACAGCCTGGATCAGCAACTGTGTCGTTGGCTGTTACTGAGTCTCGACCGCCTGCCGACCAATGAGCTGGTCATGACCCAGGAACTGATCGCCAATATGCTCGGCGTACGCCGCGAGGGTGTCACCGAGTCGGCGGGCAGACTACAGAGGGCCGGCCTGATTTCCTACCATCGCGGGCATATCAGCATCCTGGACAGGCCTGGCCTGGAAGCGCGGGTCTGTGAATGCTATGCGGTTGTCAAGAAGGAGTATGAGCGGTTGCTGAGCTATCCTCGCTCGGGGTGAAGGGGCCTTCTCCTCCTTTGGGCCGAGAGTTCAGGTTCTTGATTGCGGAATGAAGCGAATGACTCGTCGGAGCGGTATCTCGCTGTCTTATCCAAAAACTCTCGCATATGTTAGACACCGCACAGATCATACCTCGAGTTTCCACTATAGATAGGCCACCCATCTTCAGGAGATTGAGATGACGAATAATAGAATTCTGGCAATCGTGTTGCTTGTTGTGGGTATGATCCTGCTTTTCTTTGCATATCAGTCATCCCAAAGCCTAGGCGACCAAGTGACGGAGGCCATAACCGGCCGCTTCACTGACTCCACTCTCTGGTTTCTTGTTCTTGGAGCGGCATCTGCGGCGGCAGGTGTTGGTTTGCTGCTGTTCGGTAAATCCACAAGCAACTAGCATAGTAATTTGAATGCGGTACCGGGCCGGCCGCTTTTTGTGCATAGGAACATGGGCGTTTCGTCAGGGTTGTAAATCCTTGCGTAGGGCCTGTTCCAGCTCCTTGGTCGCGGTGATGTCGATAAGAGTGATGACCACTCCGTCAATGACATTGTCCAGTCGGCGATAGGGCATGATACGTACGGTGAACCAGCGGTCATCGGTGGTGGTTATCTGTTTCTCGGAAAATGCCAGGGTGCTCAGGGTGTTAAGGGCATCGTCATTGAGTTCCGGGTACAGCAGGCTGGTAGTGAGGTCACTAAGTGGTCGGCCGATATCGCCTTCTCGGATGCTGATGATCTTTGATGCTCGGTCGGTGAAACGGCGGAGATTCAGGTTCTGGTCGAGAAACAGGATGGCTATCTCGATGCTGTTGAGCAGGTTGTTCATATCGCTCTGAGCGAGGGCGAGGTCATCGAGCTTGGTTTGCATTTCCGCATTGATGGTTTGCAGCTCCTCGTTCATGGACTGCATCTCCTCCTTCGACGTGGTCAGCTCTTCGTTGGTTGATTGCAATTCCTCATTGGTCGACTGCAATTCTTCGTTGGCTGACTGCAACTCCTCCTGGGACGTGCGGTTTTCTTCGCGGAGCGTCTGGATTTCATCCTGGTACTGCTGCAGCTCCGCGGCATAGGCCTGTTGCGCGGCTGTTGTTGACGTGTTCTTGTCGGCCGGGCTGGCATGGGGCTTGGCGATATCGCGGAACACGATCATCTTCATCCCGCGCAGGGTGGTAGGCTCTCGCAATGCTTGTACGGTGACATCGACGCTCTGCATGCCTCCACCGGCCAGCTGCACCTGCAGGCCTGGCAAGTGCAATGGCTCGCTTTGATTTTCGGCTTGGCGCAGGGCGCTTGTAATGGGGATTCGCAGGCCTTCGCGCACCATGGCGTGAAAGTTCCAGTTGGCCTTGCCGGCGGCAGGTTCCAAGTACTTTCCTGTGCGACCGCTGATATAGACGACATCACCCTCATCGTTGACCACCACCGCTGCGGGAGCGTAGACCTGCAGTAATACCTGGTCGGCCGCCGCTTGCAGGTTATCCGTTGTCTGGGACGATGAGTCGTTGGCGGGCACGGGAAGCTCCTTGGCTATCCAGGACAGAGGCGGAAACGACTTCACCGGCAACCGGGTGTCGCTGCTCTGGGCATAATCCTGGCGCAAATAGAGTCGTAATTTGGATTGAATGGGGGCAAAGAGCTGAGTGTAGCGGCCTACCGTCTCAGAGCTTCCCAGCAGCAGTACTCCCCCGGCGCGCAGGCTGTAGTGAAATAAGGGAATGAGTTTGTGCTGCAGGCTCTGGTCGAAGTAGATCAGCAGGTTGCGGCAAGAAATCAGGTCGAGGCGGGTAAAGGGCGGATCAAGCACCACATCCTGCTGGGCGAACAGAACCAGGTCGCGGACGTCGCTATTGATCTGGTAGCCGTCGGCATGGGCACTGAAAAAACGTGCCAGACGCTCCGCCGAGACACTGCTGCTGATATCCGCAGGATAGTGGCCACGGCGTGCGGTGGCAATGGCGTCCGGGCTCAGATCGGAGGCGAAGATCTGCAGGCTGCAGTTATGGGGTCGTGGCAGCTTGTCCAGTGCCTCGATGAAGATCATGGCCAGGGAGTAGGCCTCTTCGCCGGTTGAGCAGCCGACCACCCAGGCGCGCAGGTGGGGCTCTCTGGGCTGTCGGGCCAGCAATTCTGGCAGGGTGGTATCTGCCAGAGTCTGCCAGACCGGAGCATCGCGGAAAAACCTGGTCACCCCGATGAGCACCTCCTTGAACAGCAGGTCGATCTCCTGGGGGTTACGCTGGAGAAAATCGGCGTAAAGCGCCAAGGTGGCGACGTCGTGGATCGCCATGCGCCGCTCGATGCGACGGTGCAGTGTGCTGGGTTTGTAGAGGGAGAAGTCGTGCCGGGTTCGCTGTTGAAGCAGACGGAGAATGCGCTGTAAGGGCGTTGACTCGAGCTCAGGTTCTGTCGCCTCCCTGTCGGAGGCGCCTGGGTTGGGCGCCTGGGCGAGCCAGGCCTGGATGCGGGTGGGCAAGTCACCAGGCGGGGCAATGATATCGGCACAGTTTGCGGCGATAGCGCTTTTGGGCATGGCATCGAACTGAGCCGTGTCGGGTTGCTGCACCGCCGTAATGCCGCCCATGGCCTTGATCGCCTGTAAGCCCAGGGTGCCGTCGGAGCCCATGCCGGACAGAATTACCCCAATGGCTTGCTCTCCCAGGGTGCTTGCCAGGGAAGAAAACAGCACGTTGATGGGCAGACGCATACCCCTGGGTTCCATAGGCTTTGCAAGTTTCAACAAACCGTCGACAACGCTGAGTTCGGTATTCGGCGGAATCACGTACACACAGTCAGGCTCGATGAGCATGCCTTGAGTGGCTTCCCTTACGGGCATCGGTGTAACGCGTTGGAGTAATTCGGGGAGCAAAGCCTTATGGGTGGGATCGAGATGCTGCACCACAACGTAGGCCATATGGCAGTGCGACGGGATCC
The DNA here is from genome assembly GCF_051062895.2 of Billgrantia sp. C5P2. Taxonomy (NCBI): domain Bacteria; kingdom Pseudomonadati; phylum Pseudomonadota; class Gammaproteobacteria; order Oceanospirillales; family Halomonadaceae; genus Billgrantia; species Billgrantia sp. C5P2. Next base: position 3,634,902 of record NZ_CM128542.1, on the reverse strand, counting down.
GAGCAAGAAACTGTTCCAGCGGCGCCAAGCCACCGGCGGAGGCGCCAATGCCCACGATTCGCGTGGTCACCGGAGTGTTGCCGGCGGCTTGGCAGGTGTCCAAGCGTCCATGGAGCAGAGCGGTGGAGCGGGGTTACTCAGCATTTCCGCACTCGCGGCAGATCAACAGGATATGCTTGCGCTCTGGTGAGAGGGATGCCAGGAACTGCATGTGTCGAGAGCCCTGTGTGTGTGCCCCCGTCTTGGCTAGGCAGGAATCCATGGCGCCACTCTGGGCGACATGTCGTAGCAGGTCAAGCAGTTGCGGCCGGCTCCCAGCGAGTAGGAACGTGCCAATGGGGTGTCCCTCCAGATCTTCACGTCCAACACCAAAAAGCGCTGCAGCGGCAATGTTACCCTGAATAATATTGCCCTCGAGGTCGACGAGAAAGTAGCCAAGGGGGGCGGAGTCGTAAAGTGTCCGGTAAAGGCTCAAATCCTCGACAAGTGCCCGTTCAGTGGCGGCAATCTCTTCATTCTGCAAGTCAAGCTCCACTTGGTGAACCTGCAATTCATGGAGCAGCTTGAGAGCGTCTTCCGCGTTGTCGGGATTACTGGACAGCTGGTGGAGCAGACGCAGAGCGTCAACGCCAACCGACCAGTGACTCGCTACCGGCGTCTTGCCCGCCTGCAACTGCGCTTCAGCCTTGTCTCGCAGCTGTATGGAGACATTAGGTGCATTAGTGATTGCTGTGGGCATGTCGCGCTCCAAGCTATGTTCTCGAATATAGCTCTCATAATAGCTTATCGTGGCAGGGATTAGTATGGAGCTTTTAGCTATTTTCGGGGTGCGCGCTGCTTTGATTAAAGGGGTTGAGGAGTTTGGGATTTAGCGTTTTGTCGTGTCGACTTTATTTGGCTTAATGCCGGCTTGCCGTTGGTAAGTTTTAGAATCTGTTCTTAGTGCTTGGCCTGGTAAAAGTACCACCACAAATACAGGCTATTACCAAGACCATGATTCATCAATATCACTGGCCAATGCTCTTGTTCGTACCTGTAGCACCAAGCGACCTCACAGCCAAGGACAATCCAGTTTGAGTGGTGCGCCAGCTGCCCGACGACGTGTATGTTGGAGGCTGAATCTCAGCGCGGCTCGCTTCGATCCAGATACGCATCCATCAGCCTGGCGTTGCGCAAATTGGCCTTGAATGCGAAATCGAACACGTCCCCGACCAGCGGGACCGTGCCGATCACGGCATCCAGCCCGACGTTCAGCGCCATTCGCGTGAGCACCCGGGTGGGCACACCTGCACGGGCCGCCTGCACGATGATGTAGAATGCCACCCCAGCCGTCGCGAGATCTCCGACCCCTGGCACTAGCCCGACGAGCCCGTCGACACCGATGCGAAAACCGCCTGGCAGACGGATCGAACTGTCCATCAGTCGCGCGAGCCGGTGCACGCGTTTGCGCGCCTCGTCAGGCCGGCGCTTCAGCGCGTCAGGCGGCATCGCGGTGTTCCTCGCTTGCCGGCGGCTTTATGCAGAAAGCCCCCGAGTGGTGGCAGGCAGAGCGCAAAAAATGATGCATAACAGGTCCACTGGGTGTGCTCCTGGGTGCAGTTTAGACGCCACAGCACGACTTTCATCAGTGCTTTGACTTCAGCATCTCGTCGCGTTGGTTCTCCGCCCGCGCGGCTCCGATCGCGGTTTCAACTTTTTTAACTTCCTCGGGCGGTGGCAGGACCGCCGGTAATCCGAGCGAATCGATCCACAATTCGCGGAGAAATCCCTTCGTGTGGTGGAGGTGATGTTCCTCTTCCTGCCCCACCGCTTCGAACGCGCTCCTGAGAGGGCCGGTTTCCTCCCCCTCGCCGTGTTCTGCCAGATGACCGATCAGTTGCCAGTTCTGGAGATCCTTGGTTTCTGCCAGAACCACGCAGTCACCGGCCACGAGTTGAGCCGCCGCAGCACTGGCGTTCGCCTTTGCCATTTCCATGGCGGTGACCAGCGACTCCCCAAGGTGTGCTACCACTTCGCGGCCGGGCGTTACGGTGTCTGGATTCAGACCCAGTTGCTCGAACACCCTCAGTAGTAGTTGCTCGTGGGTGCGGGTCTGCGCCAGGTACTCCTCCCATTCATCTTTCAGGTCTTCGTTTTGCACGCATGACAGCGCGGCTTCGTAGATCTTTATTCCACCGCGCTCCGTCTCGAGGGCTTGATATAACAATTCGTGCAACTGCTTCTGGATATACGGTCTCTTTTTCACAGTATTCTCCTCGCGCGGGTAGACGGTACGCCGATGGGCGGGCTGCGTCATCGTGTTGGGATCAACAAATGCGGCAGATGTCACTCAGTTGAATGTTCAATGATAGGTAAGGAGATGCTGTCGCGTCGGTGCAGTGGCGCACATAACCGTTCGATGGGAATGAATTGGCTTGGCCACCATTTCGTCGGCGCCGGCTGACGCTGCCTGATCTACACTCCAGAAATGATATGCCAGGGGTCGCTCGTGAACTTGAAAAGCGGTTATCCGTTCTGGGCGGTCAAGAATGGCCTGATGCATGCCTTCCCTCAGCTTGATGCCGAGCTGAGCCGCGACGTCGCGGTGGCGGGCGCTGGGACCGAATTGCTGTGCGCGCAAATCGAACGCCGCCAGCATCCATTGGCGGCGCTGTTCTCCTTTGCACGGATGGAACGTCATTGACCTGGGACCGAAAATCTATGCTCTGGGTTATCGGAGCCACCGTGCTGGCCACCGGCCTGACACTGTTGCTGTTGCAGAACTTCAAGACACCAGAGAAGTCTCTCGAGCGCAAGGTCGAGCATCGCTACGCGGTTTCCGAGCCACAGTTTCGGCGCGAGATGTCCGTTCTGCTGGGCCCGGCGATAGTGAGCGGCAACCAAGTGACTGCGCTGCAAAACGGCGACGAGATTTTTCCAGCGATGCTGCAGACCATTCGCTCGGCTCAGACCTCGATCACGTTCGAGACCTTCATTTACTGGTCAGGTGACATTGGTGAAGCGTTCTCGCAAGCGCTTGCTGAACGGGCCCGTGCGGGCGTGCAGGTCAGCGTCATTATCGACTGGGTCGGCAGCAGCAAGATGGATCAGTCACTGCTGGACTCCATGCAGGCTGCTGGTGTGCAACTGCACCGATATCGACCGCTGCACTGGTACAACGTTGGTCGAATGAACAACCGCACCCATCGCAAGTTGCTGGTGGTCGATGGCCGTATCGGGTTCACCGGGGGGGTAGGCATTGCCGACCAGTGGACTGGCGACGCAGGCGATCCCGATCACTGGCGAGACACTCACTTCCGAATCGAAGGGCCCGTGGTAGCGCAATTGCAAGCGGCTTTCAACGACAACTGGATCAAGACCACTGGCCAGGTGCTGAACGGCTCGGCCTATTTCCCGGCTCTTCAGGAACAGGGAGAGACGGATGCACACATGTTTGTTGCCTCGCCATCCGGTGGGGGCGAGAGCATGCACCTCATGTATCTGCTTGCCATCGCGGCAGCCGAGTCGACGATCGACTTGGCAGCCTCTTACTTTGTTCCCGACAGCATGTTGGTCGAAGCTCTAGTCGCTGCCTGCCGACGTGACGTTCGCGTTCGAATTCTGTTGCCTGGGCCACACATTGATGCGTATACGGTCAAGGTGGCTTCCAAGTCGGACTGGGGGGAACTGCTGGGCGCAGGTGCCGAGATCCACCTCTATCAGCCGACCATGCTGCATACCAAGTTGCTGGTCATCGATGCCGAGTTTGTTTCGGTGGGTTCTACCAATTTTGACATGCGCTCGCTTCGGCTCAATGACGAGGCGAGCCTGAATGTCTACAGCAGCGACTTTGATACTCAGATGACCGCGGTGTTTGAGGGCGATCTGCTGTCGGCTGAGTCGTATTCTCTTGCCGACTGGAAGAGCCGTTCATGGCGCGAAAGATTTTCCGAAAAGGTCCTGCTACCCATCAGATCGCAGCTTTGACCAAGGGAACGCTGGCGTGAAGCATCGTAGCAGGATGCTGGCAGGGCGGCAGGGCGCATCTGTGCGCCGACACTCCGTCGTCACCGATCTTGTTGCCAGCATCTCGAGTGTTCTTGATCCTGCCGGGCGAAGCCCACATTCCACTACCAGGACACATTATCTTGCGGGGGCTGGTCAATGCCCCACCATTCTGGTCTAGAATAAGTGAACGGGTCGAGGTAGCGAAAGACGCAACCTGGCCCAAGGCGCATCGCCCGTACGGAGCGTACGGTAGCGGTGCACCCGGTACATGCAGGGGGAGCCCCTGCCAGTCACAGTGGTAGACACGATGACGATCATGACTTCCCGAATCGAGGTGCGTGAGCACCTCGCCCGCGCCTACTGCCCGACCCGCATCCCGGCCGAGGACGAGGCTCGCATTGACGAGATCAAGCGCCTGCTGGAGCTGCACAACGCGGTGCTCGTGGCCCACTACTACACCGACGATGCCATCCAACAGCTGGCCGAGGAGACCGGCGGCTGCGTTGCCGATTCGTTGGAAATGGCCCGCTTCGGCGCACGTCACGAGGCTGAAACCCTGGTGGTCGCCGGGGTGCGCTTCATGGGCGAGACGGCCAAGATCCTGTCGCCTGAGAAACGCGTGTTGATGCCGACGCTGGAAGCCACCTGCTCGCTCGACATCGGTTGCCCGGCGGACGAATTCAGTGCCTTCTGCGCTCAGCATCCCGATCGTACCGTGGTGGTCTACGCCAACACCTCGGCGGCGGTGAAGGCGCGCGCCGACTGGGTGGTGACCTCCTCTATCGCGGTGGATGTCATCGAGCACCTGCAGGCGCGCGGCGAGAAGATCCTGTGGGCCCCGGACAAGCACCTGGGGGGCTATATCCAGCAGAAGACCGGCGCCGACATGCTGTTGTGGGACGGTGCCTGCATCGTGCACGAGGAGTTCAAGGCCAAGGGCATCGAGGACCTGAAAGGGCTCTACCCCGACGCCGCCGTGCTGGTGCACCCGGAGTCGCCCGCTTCGGTGGTGGCATTGGCCGACGTGGCCGGCTCGACCTCGCAACTGATCAAGGCGGCCAAGGAGCTGCCGAACGACAAGCTGATCGTCGCCACCGACCGCGGCATCTTCTTCAAGATGCAGCAGATGGTGCCCGAGAAGACCCTGTTCGAGGCACCCACCGCCGGCAACGGCGCCACCTGTCGCAGCTGCGCCCACTGCCCGTGGATGGCGATGAATGCGCTGGACAACCTGGCTGGTGCCCTGCGCGAAGGCAGCGGCGAGATCTTCGTCGACGCCGAGCTGCGCCTGAAGGCACTCAAGCCGCTGGAGCGCATGCTCAACTTCCAGAAGTAGTTGTTGTTCTTCGTAACGAGATGAACTCGCTACTGTTCTCTAGCGGCGCCGGGGACAGGTCGTAGCGGAGGTCATTTGCCAGGGATGGCAAATGTAGCGCCCAGGGATGGGTTCACAGCGCCTCCGCGAAGGGCCTGTCGCCGGAGAAGCCGCGGTCTTCCTTGAGCTATCCGTCAGCTTCTTTCTCCTTTTTGCTGCTAGAACTTCTCCATCGTCTCGCGATAACCGACGAAGTCCTCGCGGCGCTGCTCGATGCGTGCCAGGGCGTTGGTCTCGCCGCTCTGCTCCGCTACTCGGCGGGCCACGTCGAGCTGACGGATGGCGCGATCGATCTCGCCGGTGAGCTGCATCTGCTCGGCTCGGGCCAAGTGGCCCCAAGCCTCGCGGCCGCTGCGGCCGGCGGCTTCGGCGAGCAGCGTGAAGACCTGCGGGTCCTCGGGGCGTCGGTTGGCCAATTCATTCAGGACTCGATAGGCCTCGTTGGGGTCTCGCTGCAGCAGCGCTTCGCCCAGGATGCGCGTGGCCGGCATGTGGCCCGGCATCAGGCGCAGCACACGCCGGCTGCGCTCGATGGCATCGTCGTAGCGGCCGGCATCGAAGGCGACCTCGGCGGCGCTGACCGGCAGCAGGGCCAGGTCGGGTAGTTCCCGGGCCAAGGCGTCGAGCTGGCTGAGGGCGCTGTCGGTCTGGCCGTGGTGGGCGGCAATCAGGGCGTCGAGATAGCGCCTGGCCGATGGCGGCGCGTCATCCTGGGCCAGGCGTGTCGCCGCCTGCTGCGGGTCGCGCTGATTCACCGCCAGCAGTGCCCGGGCGCGCACCAGGTGGTAGATTGGGTCGCCCTCGCGAGGACGCATGGGTTCGAGCTGGGAGGCGCGGGACTCGGCATCGCTGATGCGCGACTCGGTCAGCGGGTGAGTGAGCAGGAACTCAGGGGGATTGCCGCCCTGCAGGCTCACCTGACGCTGCATGGCGCGGAACATCCTGACCATGGCGTCGGGGTCGAAGCCGGCCTGGGCCATGGTCTGCAAGCCGAGGCGGTCGGCTTCCTGCTCGAAGCGCCGTGAATAGGCCAGTTGATCCTGGATGAAGGCGGCCTGGGAGCCCATGGCGGCGGCAATGCCGGCGTCGCCGCCGCCGCTGGCGGCGATCAGCATGCCGGCCAGCATCGCCGCCATGGCCGGCAACTGGGTCTGCTCGGCACGTGCCTGGCCGCGTGAATAGTGGCGCTGGGAGAGGTGACCCAGTTCGTGGGCCAGCACCGAGGCGACGGCATCCTCTTCATTGGCGAAGGCGAACAGGCCGGCATTTACGCCGATGACGCCGCCCGGCACGGCGAAGGCGTTGAGGGCACGGTTATTCACCAGTGTGACGACGGTGCTGGAGTTGCCAAGCCCGCTGTGTGGCAGCAGGCGCGACACCAGCGACTCCACGTAGTCCTGCGCGATGGGGTCCTGCCAACTGGGGGCGCGGGCACGAAACTGGCGCAGCCAGGCGCGACCCAGGCGAAATTCCTCGCCGGTCATGGCCTGGCTGCTGCCGGTCAGGCTGGGCAGTCCATAGTCCTCAGTAGCGCTGGTCGGTGCCGGGGCAGACAGGCCCAAGGTCAGCGCGACGGCACCGGTGGTCAGGCAGGTTAGGGTCTTGCGCAGCATGTGCCAGTCTCGTTCGAAGCGGCGGTCGGTTCTCTCTCCGACATTGATTCGGCCTGCAAAGTGCCTTTAAATCTCAAGGGTTTTGCGCTTTGTTGCAAGGGCATGCGGCCTGATGTGCATGAGCGTACGTTATTTTTCGGGAGACGACATGGCTGTGCAACCAGATGATGTACTCGATGCCTGCGGCCTGCCCTGCCCGCTGCCGTTGCTCAAGGCGAAGCAGGCACTGGCTCGGTTGCAGCCCGGTCAAGTGCTCGAGATCCTGGCGACCGATGCCGGCTCCTGGCGCGACTTCGAAACCTTCGCCGACAACAGCATCCACGAGTTGATCGCCCGGGAGGAGCGCGGCGAGGTCTACCATTACTGGCTGCGCAAGGGCGAGGAACCAACCTCATGATTTTGCGTGAGGTCTTCAAGGGCTGGATCGAGCACTACTTCTCCGACGAGGAGGCGGTGATCCTGCTGGTGCTGCTGATACTGGGCTTCGCTGCGGTGATCCTGTTCGGTCGAATGCTGGCACCGTTCCTCACTGCCCTGGTCATCGCCTTCCTGCTGCAGGGGGGCGTCAATGCCCTGACACGGCGCGGCGTGCCGCATCTGCTGGCCGTGACGCTTATCTTCCTCGCTTTCATCGGCGTGCTGCTGGCTCTGGCCTTCATTCTGATGCCGTTGATATGGAATCAGCTCGTCAGCCTGGTTCAGGAGACGCCCCGTATCGTCGCCAGCGGCCAGCGCTGGCTGGATGAACTCCAGGAGCGCTATCCCAACCTGGTCACGCCGGACCAGGTGCAGGAGTGGATCGCCGTCGCCGGTCGCGAGCTGACCCAGCTCGGCCAGCGCGCACTGACCCTCTCGCTGGCCTCGCTGGGCAACTTGCTGGCCTTGATCATCTATCTGGTGCTGGTGCCGATCCTGGTGTTCTTCCTGCTCAAGGATCGCGAGCAGTTGGTGGGCTTTACGCTCTCGCTGCTACCTCAACAGCGTGCGCTGATGACGCGCATCTGGCAGGAGATGGATGCTCAGATCGCCAACTACGTGCGCGGCAAGTTCATCGAGATCATCATCGTCGGCACCGTGTCGTTCTTCACCTTCGCCTTCTTCGGCCTGCCCTATTCGGCTCTGCTGGCGGTACTGGTGGGCTGTTCGGTACTGGTGCCCTACATCGGCGCCGCCGTGGCGACCCTGCCGGTGGCCGCCGTGGCGGGCTTTCATTTCGGCATGAGCGACCAGTTTCTCTACGTGCTGGTCGCCTATGGCGTGATCCAGGCGCTGGATGGCAACGTGCTGGTACCGATTCTGTTCTCCGAGGCGGTCAACCTGCATCCGGTGTCGATCATCGTGGCGGTGCTGTTCTTCGGCGGAGTCTGGGGCTTCTGGGGCATTTTCTTCGCCATCCCCCTGGCAACGCTGCTCAAGGCCTTGGTCTATGCCTGGCCAAGAGGAATCAGGCAGTACCATGACTCGCTCCAGCCCGTCGAGCTGGAGCAACAGGTCGAGGAGTAAGGGGAGCCCGCCCGCGGGTTCCGGGCGGAGCGCCTGCCTGGCTTAATTGCCGGCGTGAAGTGCCTGGGCCGCTTCGAGGACTTCCTGGGCGTGCCCCTTGACCTTGACGCCGCGCCACTCGCGGGCAAGCTTGCCATCGGCGTCGATCAGGAAAGTGCTGCGTTCGATGCCGAGATGCTCCTTGCCATACAACTTCTTCAGCTTGATGACGTCGAACAGCTGGCAGATTTCCTCGTCCTTGTCGGAAATCAACTCGAAGTTGAAGGCCTGCTTGGCCTTGAAGTTCTCCTGGGCGCGGATGCCGTCGCGCGAAACGCCGAGGATGACCGTATTGGCTGCGTCGAAGTCTGCCTTGCGGTCGCGGAAGTCGCCGCCTTCGGTGGTGCAGCCGGGGGTGCTGGCCTTGGGATAGAAATAGATCACCACCTGGCGACCCTTGAGTGAGGAGAGGGTGACGGTGGTATCGCCGGTGCCCTTGGCGCTGAAGTCGGGTACCGGTTGGCCGATGGCTGGCGTCATGAGAGGCTCCTTGATGAGGTGGAAGGCGTTTCATTACACGCAGGCCGGGGTGTGCTGTCAAAGAGCGCGTCGGCCGTGCTGTACAGGCCTGTGCCGCCTGAGTACCATTTACCCTTTGCTCGTGGTCCTGTCGATGCGACACCCGAGTGCGGCATGAGCGGCTATTGCAGAGGAAGAGAGGATGATCACTGGCAGTATCGTCGCCCTGGCGACGCCGATGAAGGCCAATGGTGATATCGACTGGGAGGCGTTGCGCCGCTTGGTGAACTTCCACCTGGAGAACGGCACCGACGGCATCGTCGCCGCCGGTACCACCGGTGAGCCCACCACCATGTCCTTCGCCGAGCATTTCGACGTGATTCGCGCCGTGGTGGAAGAGGTCGATGGCCGCATTCCGGTCATTGCCGGCACCGGGGCCAATGCCACTTCCGAAGCCGTGGAGCTGGCGCGCTATGCCAGCGAAGTGGGCGCCGACTACTGCCTGTCGGTGTGCCCCTACTACAACAAGCCCACTCAGGAAGGGCTCTATCGCCACTTCAAGGCGGTGGCCGAGGGCAGCCGCCTGCCGGTAATCCTCTACAACGTGCCCGGCCGCACCTGCTCCGATCTCTACAACGAAACCGTGTTGCGCCTGGCCGAGGTCGGCAACATCGTCGGGCTCAAGGATGCCACCGGCAACCTTGAGCGGGCCGAGGACCTCATCGCGCGGCTCCAGGGCAGCGGTTTCATGCTCTACTCCGGTGACGATGGTACCGCCTGCGAGTTCATGCTGATGGGCGGCAACGGTGACATTTCGGTTACCGCCAACGTGGCGCCCAAGGCCATGCACGAGCTGTGCGTCGCCGCGGTCGCCGGTGACGCCGATCGCGCTCACCAGATCAACACCCGGTTGATGCCACTGCATACCAACCTGGGCATCGAGTCCAACCCGATTCCGGTCAAGTGGGCGCTTCACCGCATGGGAATGATCGAGCAGGGTATTCGTCTTCCGCTTACCTGGCTGTCCGGCAAGTACCATGCGACGGTGGACGAGGCCCTGCAACTGGCTGGCGTAATCGACGATTGAGGCGGCCTGGAAAGCTCCCGCCGCCCCGATAATCTGACTGCAAGGTGAATGCATGAATTCTGCGCTGAAATGGATGCCGCTGGTGGCTCTCGCTGCCCTGGCCACTGCTGGCTGTGCCCGCGAAGGCTTCTATGACGACCGCAACATCGATTATGTGAAGGCCCAGCGCAGTGCGCCTCTGGTTCTGCCGCAAGGGCGCAACGAGCAGCGCTATCGCGATGCCATGCCGATACCCGAGGCCCAGGGCAGCCTGCGCTCCGACGGCGAGCGTTTCAGCGCTCCGAGTCCGGAACGCCTGGCGTCAGGCGGCGCAGTGGAGCGGGACTTCGTCGAGCGGCGCGAGATCGGCAGCGATCGCTGGCTGGTGGTGGGCTCCGACCCGGGCATGGTCTGGCCGCAGCTTCAGGATTTCGCCCGTGCTCGCGGCCTGCAGATACAAGCCAGCGATGATCGCGGCGTACTGGAAACGGCCCAAGGTCGGCTGAGCGTGCGCCAGGGGCTGCGCGCCGGCGACAGCGAGGTTCGTTGCGACCAGAACGGACGCCCGGTGGCGGCCTGTCTCGATGCGCTGGAGCAGCACTTCAGCGCGCGCAGCGCTACTGCCAGTGCCGCCTCGTTGGCAGGTCAGCAGATATCCCGCGAGGATCGCCTGCGATTCGAACAGCTCGCCAGCGGTGAATGGGTCGTGCGCATTCCGCTCGACATCGACCGCGTCTGGGCCGAGTTGAATCATCAACTGGAAGCCGATTTCAGCGTGGAGAACCGGCGCGAGCTGCTCGAACAGGACCCCCAGCAGCACGACTTCCTGGTCAGCTACATGACCGCGTCCGAGCGTGACCGTGGCATGTTCCAGATCATCCTGAGCCCCGACGTGCGCCAGATGCCGCAGGAGATTCGTCTGGTACTCGAGTCCGATGGCCCCGAGCGCACCACGCTGCGGGCCGTCAACGAGAGCGAGCGGCGCTTCACCGAAAGGGACGCCCGCGAGCTGCTCGAGCGGGTGTCGGGCCTGCTGCGCTGATGCAGCAGGGGCAGGCCAACGAGCCGTTGCCAGCCTCAGGCAAGCTTCGCTTCGCCTCGCTCGGCAGCGGCAGCAAGGGCAATGGCACCCTGGTCAGCGACGACGAGACCCTGGTGCTGGTCGACTGCGGCTTCGGCCTGCGCGAGACCGAGCGACGGCTGGCGCGTCTCGGCGTCCATCCACGCCAGCTCGATGCCGTGCTGGTGACCCACGAACACGGCGATCATCTGCGCGGCGTGGGTCCCTTGGCACGACGCCATGCGGTGCCGATCTACATCACGCCAGGCACTTGGCTCTCGGGGCGTCTCGGCGAAGTACCGCAGCGCCATTGGATCACGCCCCAGTTGCGTTTCTCGGTGAAGAGCCTCGTGATCGACCCGTTCACGGTACCCCATGATGCCCGCGAGCCGGTCCAGTTCCGCTTCGAATCGCGCGGTTGCCACTTAGGCGTGCTGACGGACCTGGGACATCCCACCGACCACGTCATCGAGGCATTCCGCGGCTGCGATGCGTTGATTCTCGAGTGCAACCACGACCGCCACATGCTCGAGATCGGCCCCTACCCGCCGCGTCTCAAGCGACGCGTCGGCGGCAACTGGGGGCATCTGGCCAACGTTCAGGCGGCAGCGCTGCTGCAGCGCCTCGGCCTGGATCGTTTGCAACACATCGTCTGCTCGCACCTATCCGAACACAACAACCGCCCCGAACTGGCCCTCGAGACCCTGGCGCCACTGCTCGACGGCGATGCCTCACGCCTGACGATTGCGGCCCAGGATGGCGGGCTGCATTGGCAGGCGATCAACTGAATTGCCATCCTCAGGTCATGCCTTCACCCTTTCTGGAGACCCCCATGGAAAAGCGCCAAGAACTCTACGCCGGCAAGGCCAAATCGGTGTTTGCCACCGACGATCCCGACCTGCTCGTTCTCCATTTTCGTGATGACACCAGTGCCTTCGACGGCGAGCGCATGGAGTCGCTGGCGCGCAAGGGCATGGTCAACAACCGCTTCAACGCTTTCATCATGGAGAAGCTGGCCGCGGCGGGTATTCCCACACACTTCGAGAAGCGCCTCTCCGATACCGAGAGCCTGGTCAAGAAGCTCGAGATGATCCCGGTGGAGTGCGTGGTGAGAAACATCGCCGCCGGTGGCCTGGTCAAGCGCCTGGGGGTGGAGGAGGGCAGTGAACTCACGCCGCCCACCTTCGAACTGTTCCTCAAGAACGACGCCCTGCACGACCCGATGATCAACGAGTCGCTGGCCGAGACCTTCGGCTGGGCCACGCCCGAGCAGCTGGCCGAGATGAAGGCGCTGACCTTCAGGGTCAACGAGGTGCTCAAGGCGCTGTTCGCCGACGGTGGCCTGCTGCTGGTGGACTACAAGCTGGAGTTCGGCCTGTTCAAGGGGCGGATCGTGCTCGGCGACGAGTTCTCGCCCGACGGTTGCCGCCTGTGGGATGCCGAGACGCGCAACAAGATGGACAAGGACCGCTTCCGCCAGGGCCTGGGTGGGGTGATCGAGGCCTACGAGGAGGTGGGCCGGCGCATCGGCGTGGAGTTCACCTGAGCAGGAGCCGAATCACCCTGCCATCGATTTGCCTCGACGCCCTCCCTGCGAGGGCGTCGTCGTTTCAGGCTGGCACAATCTCGGTCACTTCTATCACTGTTGCCTGTGCTTCCTCGAGGGCGCGAAAGCGCACGTCGACATCGCGCAGGCGCACGCCATAGACCCTCTCCTCCGCCCCTTTGCGATAGGCGGGGCGCGGATCCTGGGCCAGAACCTGGATGATCAGTTCGCGCAATGAGGCGCCGTCGGGGCGCGTGGCCATAGCCGACTCGGCTTCGGCGCTGAAGCGTACCTCCAGCAACGCGGGCGCCTTGGGGGCGTAACCGGCCCGTGCCTCGGGGCGCGCCTCCACCCAGGGCAGGTAGGGCTTGATGTCGAGCACCGGGGTGCCGCTGACCAGATCGCAGCCGCCCAGCACCAGGCGTACCCCGTTGCGGGTGTCGATCTCGAGCAGTTCCACCAGCGACAGGCCCAGACGATTGGGGCGATGGGTGCTGCGGCTGGCGAACACCCCGACCTTGGCGTTGCCACCGAGCCGCGGCGGGCGGACGAGAGGTGTCCAGCGTTCGGGGCTATGGTGGAAGACGAAGGTCAGCCACAAATGGCTGAAGGCCTCGAGGCCGCGCACCGTCAAGGGGTCGTCGTAGGGGGAGGCGAGAGCCAGCTCGGCGCGGGCAGTCGACGCCAGGCCGGGCTGGCGCGGTACGCCGAACTTGTCGGGAAAGTCGCTTTCGATGTGGCCGATGGGCTGCATCGTGTAGCCGCTGGCGGGAGGCGTTGGGCTGGTCATGGCGTTGCATTATGCCTGCCATTGGCCCCGGCGGCGAGCTTGTGTAATCTGCACGGCGAGACAGATCACGCAAGACATGGGGCAGGGAAAATGGAAACGATGACGATGAACGATGCGCCGTCCCCGAGGAGCGGTTCGCCGCGGATCCTCTATCGTCAGGCCAAGGCGCGTGACGGTGCCGATCAGGCCGAGGTTTTCCATCACGCCGTGATGCAGGGCGCAGCCGCTTATTACAGCGTGGAGCAGCGGACGGCCTGGGCCGCGACGATGCCAAGGGAAGCCAGCGCGTGGGTTGCCCGTCAGACTCTCTACACGACGCTGATGGCCACCTGCGACGGGCGTTGTGTGGGCTTTCTGGAACTGGACATCCCCAAGGGGCATGTCCATACCCTCTATGTGTGGCCTTCGCTGGTGCGTCGCGGCATCGGCTCGACCCTGCTGGTGCACGCCGAGCGCATGCTGCTCGAGCACGGCTGTGAGCGTGTCACCATTGATGCCAGCCGCATGCTGGCCGAGAGCCTGCTGCGCCGCGGCTGGCGCGATCTCGGCACGGAATGGGTGACGAAGAATAGCGTACGACTCGAGCGGCAGCGCTTGGAGAAGCGCCTTGCCGCTATCGAAACCTGATTCAGGCGTCGCGTAGTTCAGTGATGCGCATCGACAGGTCGATCGCCTTGACGTCCTTGGTCAGGGCGCCGCTGGAGATGCAATCGACGCCGGTCTCGGCGATCTGGCGCAGGGTGCTCTCGTCGACGTTGCCGGAAGCCTCCAGCGTGGCCCGGCCCGCATTGCGCTTCACTGCCTCGCGCATGTCCTCGAGGCTGAAGTTGTCCAACATGACGATGTCGGCCCCGGCCGCCAGCGCCTGGTCGAGCTCATCGAAGTTCTCCACCTCCACTTCCACCGGCAGATCGCGGGCGATGCTGCGAGCCTCCTTGACCGCGGCGGCGATGCTGCCGCAGGCGGCGATGTGATTCTCCTTGATCAGGAAGGCGTCGTAGAGTCCGATGCGGTGGTTGTGACCGCCGCCGCAAGTCACCGCGTACTTCTGCGCCAGGCGCAGCCCGGGCAGGGTCTTGCGGGTATCGAGCAGACGCACGCCGGTGCCTGCGAGCAGGTCGACGTAATGGCGCGTGCGGGTGGCGGTGGCGGAGAGCGTCTGCAGCAGATTGAGGGCAGCGCGCTCGCCGGTCAGCAGGCGACGGGCAGGGCCTTCGATCTCGAGGAAACACTGGTCGGCCTCCAGGCGGTCGCCGTCGGCGGCGCTCCAGCGCAAGCGGATGCTGGGATCGAGGCGACGATAGATCTCCTCGACCCAGGCCATGCCGCACAGCACCGCCGGCTCGCGCGTGATGACCCGGGCCGTGGCCCGCTGCGACTCGGGGATCAGCTGCGCGGTGATGTCGGCGGGGCCGACATCCTCGGCGAGCAGATGAGCGGCGGTTTCGCGGATCGCTTCGGCAAGGGCGTCCTGATAATGCATGGCGGGCCTTTTCATGTTCATGGGGCGTCGGGACCGTCATTATAGAGGAATCCAGCTCCAGGACGTCAGGGAGAACGAGATGAGAATCGAGAAAGGCTGGCTGGAAGGCGTACGGCACGTGCCATCGCCCAACCAGGACGCACGCCCCGAGGGTGAGGTCTCGGCGGTGGTGCTGCATTCGATCAGCCTGCCTCCCGGCGAGTTCGGTGGCGAGCATATCGAGCGGCTGTTTACCAATTCGTTGGATGCCGCGGCCCATCCCTTCTTTTCTGGCATCGCCCAGCTTCGGGTCTCCGCCCACCTGCTGATTCGTCGAGACGGCGAATGCGTGCAGTTCGTGCCTTTCGACCGCCGGGCCTGGCATGCCGGGCGCTCGTGCTGGATAGATGAGGGGCGGCCACGGCGTGCATTGAACGACTTCACCGTGGGCATCGAGCTGGAAGGCGACGAGATCCATGCCTATCGTGATGCCCAGTACCGAGCGCTGGCCCTGGCCATGAAGGCGCTGATGGCGAGTTTCCCGGCGATGGCTCCACGACGTGTCACCAGCCACGCCAGGGTGGCGCCACTACGCAAGAATGACCCCGGCCCCGCCTTCGACTGGGCCTATTTTCACCAGTGCCTCAAGACGTTGGGAGTGAGAAGGTGATGAGCGCGACAACACGGAGCCTCATGACCAAACGGTAGTTTTATTACATTTTGGAATTGGCCGACGTCACGTCGGATTAGTTGTCGTAACATCTTGTGATGCAATGCAATATGCTGGTTATGGAAAAAAATTCCATTTCTCTGAGATTGGCAGAAGGGTCACTTTACGGTATGTTCTACGCCATTCGTTGTATGCGCTTCTGTAAAATGACTACAACAGCCGCGTCGCGGCCTGACATTCCCCTGATCGTCAGTAGCATTGACCCGTCCCAGCGTCCAAGTGCATGGGACGATCTGACATCACATTGTCACTCGGAGAGACGTCTATGAGTCTGGAGGCAAGAGAAGATTTCGATCCGGTCGAAACCACGGAATGGCTGGATTCCCTGGAGTCGGTCCTGGATCGTGAGGGCGAGGAACGCGCCCGGTACCTGCTGACACGCCTGGCCGACCGGCTGCGTCGTGACGGCATGCAGGCACCCTTCTCGGTGACCACGCCGCATCGCAACACCATCCCGGTGCACCGCGAAGCGCCGATGCCGGGTGACTTGTTCATGGAGCGGCGCATTCGCTCGCTGATCCGTTACAACGCCATCGCCCAGGTCATCCGCAACAACCGCGCCAACCCGGGCCTGGGTGGGCATATCGCCAGCTTCATGTCCGCCGCCACGCTCTACGACGTCGGCTTCAACCATTTCTTCCGTGCGCCCAATGGCGATTTCGAGGGTGACCTGGTCTACATCCAGGGCCACGTGGCACCGGGCGTCTATGCCCGCGCCTATCTGGAAGGGCGCCTTACCGAAGCGCAGATGGACAAGTACCGCCAGGAAGTCGACGGCGATGGCCTGTCGTCCTATCCGCACCCTTGGCTGATGCCCGACTTCTGGCAGTTCCCCACCGTCTCCATGGGCCTGGGCCCGATCCAGGCGATCTACCAGGCTCACGTGATGAAGTACCTCGATTCGCGCGAGCTCAGGAATATGCATGATCGCAAGATCTGGTGTTTCATGGGCGACGGCGAGTGCGACGAGCCGGAATCGCTGGGTGCCATCCACCTGGCCAGCCGCGAGAAGCTCGACAACCTGATCTTCGTTATCAACTGCAACCTGCAGCGCCTCGATGGCCCGGTGCGTGGCAACGGCCGCATCATCGACGAACTCGAGGGCGTCTTCCGCGGCGCCGGCTGGAACGTGCTCAAGGTGGTCTGGGGCCGGCTGTGGGATCCGCTGTTCGAGAAGGACAAGAAGGGCATCCTGCAGAAGCGCATGGACGAGGCGGTTGACGGCGAATACCAGAACTACAAGGCCATCGACGGCGGTTACACCCGTGAGCACTTCTTCGGCAAGTACCCGGAAACCGCCGAGATGGTCAAGGACCTGTCCGACGAGGACATCTGGCGCCTCAACCGTGGCGGTCACGATCCGTTCAAGGTCTACGCGGCCTACCATGAGGCGGTCAACAACGCCAATGGCCGCCCCACCGTGATCCTGGCGCATACCGTCAAGGGCTACGGCATGGGCAGCGGCGAGGGCGAGGCTTCCATGGAAGCCCACCAGGTCAAGACCATGGAATACGAAGCGCTGCGCAAGTTCCGCGACCGCTTCGGCATTCCGCTGACCGACGAGCAGCTCAAGGAGGTGCCGTACTACAAGCCGGAGGACGACTCTCCCGAGCTCAAGTACATGCACCTGCAGCGCGAGCGCCTGGGTGGTTACCTGCCGCAGCGCCGCAGCGACTTCCAGGCATTGACGATCCCGTCGCTCGAGGACAAGACCTTCGCCACCCAGCTGGTCGGCTCCAAGGGGCGCGAGATCTCCACCACCATGTCCTTCGTGCGCATTCTCAATGGCCTGGTGAAGGACAAGAAGATCGGCCAGCAGGTGGTACCGATCGTGCCTGACGAGGCGCGTACCTTCGGCATGGAGGGCATGTTCCGCCAGCTCGGCATCTATACCTCCGAAGGCCAGAAGTACGAGCCCGTCGACAAGGGCCAGATCATGTTCTACCGCGAGGACAAGAAGGGCCAGATCCTCGAGGAGGGCATCACCGAGGCCGGCGCGATGTCGGCGTGGATCGCCGCGGCGACCTCCTACAGCAACCACAACCTGCCGCTGCTGCCGTTCTACATCTACTACTCGATGTTCGGCTTCCAGCGCATCGGCGACCTGGCCTGGGCCGCTGGCGACCTGCAGGCGCGCGGTTTCCTGGTCGGCGGTACCGCCGGGCGCACCACGCTGAACGGCGAGGGCCTGCAGCACCAGGATGGCCACAGCCACCTGCAGGCGGCGACCATCCCCAACTGCCGCAGCTACGATCCCACCTATGCCCATGAGGTGGCGGTGATCGTCCAGGATGGCCTGAAGCGCATGTTCGCCGACAAGGAGAACTGCTTCTACTACCTGACGGTGATGAACGAGAACTACGAGCACCCCGAGCTCGAGAACGTGCCGGCCGAGGACATCATCAAGGGCATGTACCTGCTGCGCGAGCATCAGGGCGACAAGGGCCACGTGCAGCTGCTCGGCTCCGGCACCATCCTGCGCGAGGTGGAAGCGGCGGCCCAAATGCTGGCCGAGGAGTGGGGCGTGGCGTCCGACGTGTGGAGCGTGACCAGCTTCAACGAGCTGCGTCGCGAGGCCCTGCTGCTCGAGCGTGAAGCCTTCATCAACGCTGCCGAAGAGCCGGTCAAGCCGCACGTCACTCGCTGCCTGGAAGGCCGCAAGGGGCCGGTCATCGCCTCCACCGACTACATGCGTCTGTTCGCCGATCAGGTCCGTGCCTGGGTGCCGACCGACTACCATGTATTGGGAACCGACGGCTACGGCCGCTCCGATACCCGCGAGAAGCTGCGCCACTTCTTCGAGGTCGATCGGTACTTCGTGACCGTGGCCTCGCTCAAGGCGCTGGCCGACCGTGGCGAGTTGGATCGCAAGGTCGTCGCCGAGGCGATCAAGAAGTACGGCATCGATCCCAACAAGCCCAATCCGCTGACGAGCTGATCCGGTGGCAAGGCGGGCATGAGCCCGCCTGTTCCAGGCACGATTTGGAAGGAGCGCGACCTTGAGTAGCGAAATCATAAAAGTTCCAGACATCGGCGGCAGCGAAGACGTCGAGATCATCGAAATCGCCGTATCCGAAGGGGACGTCATCCAGCCCGAGGACACCCTGATCACGCTGGAGTCCGACAAGGCCAGCATGGACGTACCCTCGCCCAAGGGCGGCAAGGTCGTTCGCGTGCTGGTGAAGGAGGGCGATACCGTCTCCGAGGGCGACGACATCGTCGAGCTCGAGGTGGAGGGTGGCGGCAGCGATGATGCCGGCAGCGGCGAGAAGGCCGAGGCCAAGCGGGAAGAGGCGCCCAAGGAGCCCCAGGCCGCCGAAGAGAAGCCGGCAGCGAAGAAATCCTCCGGCGGCGGCAAGCGCACCGTCGAGATCAAGGTGCCCGACCTGGGCGGTTCGGAGAACGTCGAGGTGATCGAGGTGGCCGTCTCCGAGGGAGATGAGGTCAACGAAGAGGACCCCTTGATCACCCTGGAGTCCGACAAGGCCTCCATGGACGTACCGAGCCCCCACACCGGGAAATTGGTCACGTTCACCGTCAAGGAGGGCGATACCGTCTCCGAGGGTGACGTGATCGGCACCATGGAGATCGCTGGCGACGGCGAGGCCGACGAGGCCGAGCCCGAGGCGGTGGAAACCACCGCGGAACCCGCCGAACAGGCAGAGGCCCCGGCCGAGGAAGAGGCCACCAGCGGTGAGCCCGAGCGCAAGGAGATCCGCGTACCGGATCTTTCCGGCTCGAGCGACGTGCCGATCATCGAGATCGCCGTCAGCGCCGGCGACGAAGTCGACGAAGAGGATCCGCTGATCACCCTGGAGTCCGACAAGGCCTCCATGGACGTGCCGAGCCCCTACAAGGGCAAGCTGATCGAACTCACCGTCAAGGAGGGCGACACCGTCTCCGAGGGTGACCTGATCGGCTATATCGAGGTTGCCGGAGCCAAGCCGCGGGCGGCCACGCCCAAGTCCAGCAAGGCGCCTAGCGAGCCGAGCGAAAAGCCGGCCTCGCCCACCCAGGCCAAGCCGACCCCGGCCGGTACGCCGAGCCCCGAGGCGCAGATGGCGGCCCACAAGCCGCGCGACGGCAAGCTGGTGCACGCCGGCCCCGCGGTGCGCATGCTGGCACGCGAGCTGGGCGTCGACCTGGGGCTGGTCAAGCCGAGCGGGCCCAAGGAGCGGGTGCTCAAGGAGGACGTCCACGCCTACGTCAAGCAGGTGATGGCCGGCCAGGCCAAGGCGCCTGCTGCCGCGCCGGCGGCGACCGGCGGCGCGGGCATCCCGCCGGTACCGGACCAGGACTTCAGCCAGTTCGGCGAGATCGAAGAGAAGCCGATGGGCCGCCTGCTCAAGATGGGCGCGACCAACCTGCATCGCAGCTGGCTCAACGTGCCCCACGTCACTCAGTTCGACGAGGCGGACATCACCGAGCTGGAGGCCTTCCGCAAGTCGATGAAGGCCGAGGCCGAGGCCCAGGGGGCCAAGCTCACGCCGCTGCCGTTCATGATCAAGGCGTGCGCCTTCGCCCTGCGCAAGTTCCCGCAGTTCAACGTCAGCTTGAAGAGCGACGGCGAGACCCTGGTGTGGAAGAAGTACGTCCACATCGGTGTCGCGGTCGATACGCCTGACGGGCTGATGGTGCCGGTGATCCGCGATGCCGACAAAAAGTCGCTGATCGAGCTGGCCAAGGAGAGCGTGGAGCTGGCCGGCAAGGCGCAGTCGAAGAAGCTCAAGCGCGAGGAGATGACCGGCGGCTGCTTCACCATCTCCAGCCTGGGCTCCATCGGCGGCACCGCCTTCACGCCGATCGTCAACGCCCCGGAGGTCGCCATCCTCGGCGTCTCCAAGGCCCAGATGAAGCCGGTGTGGAACGGCTCCGACTTCGAACCGCGGCTGATGATGCCGCTGTCCCTCTCATACGACCACCGGGCCGTCAACGGTGCCGATGCCGCACGCTTCACCGCCTTCCTGGCGGCAGCGCTGAGCGACATCCGCCGCCTGCTGATGTAAGCGAGGCCCGAAGCAGCACCGACGGCGTCCTCCGGGGCGCCGTCGGTTTTTTTGTGCACCCCACTTTAGGCAGGGAAGACCAAAGTGCAAGCCGGCCTTAATTGTCTGAAAAAGCAGTAGCTTTGGGCAGGTAGGCGAGGCTTTTCGGCAGCCTGCGGTTGTCTGGCGTCGCCGCCGCGGTTATCGTTCATGACATTCCCTTTACTCACAAGAATTTCCACTCTCTCAAGGAGCAGCTAGATGCGTTTGATCCTGTTGGGCGCGCCGGGTGCCGGCAAAGGTACCCAGGCCCAGTTCATCTGCGAACGCTACAAGATTCCGCAGATTTCCACTGGCGACATGCTGCGCGCGGCGGTCAAGGAAGGCAGCGAGCTGGGGCTCAAGGTCAAGGAGATCATGACCAGCGGAGGCCTGGTGTCCGACGATCTGATCATTTCGCTGGTCAAGGAGCGCATCGCGCAGCCCGACTGTGAGAACGGCTTCCTGTTCGACGGCTTCCCGCGCACCATCCCCCAGGCCGATGCCATGAAGGAGGCCGGGGTCAAGATCGATCACGTCCTCGAGATCGCCGTGGCGGACGAGGAGATCGTCAAGCGTTTGGCGGGGCGGCGCGTGCACCCCGGCTCCGGTCGGGTCTATCACGTCGAGTACAATCCGCCCAAGCAGGAAGGCAAGGACGATGTTACCGGCGAGCCGCTGATCCAGCGCGACGACGACCGCGAATCCACCGTGCGCAACCGCCTGGCGGTGTACCACGAGCAGACCGCACCCCTGGTCGACTACTATCAGGAGTGGGCCGAGAAGGAGCCGCAAGCGGCACCGGCCTACCACCGCGTGGAAGGCGTGGGCAGCGTCGACGAGATCACACGCAAGGTGACCGAGGCATTGGACGGTTAACTCCCTTCGAGCACGTACCTTCTGGAATGGCCCGCCTCGGCGGGCCATTCGCATTGTGGATCATCGTCCCACGCGCCGCAGCGGCGTATAATGGTCCGCCCATGCCATGACACGATATTTCCTATGCCGATCCTGCTGGCTCTCGATGCTTCTTCCAGTGCCTGTTCCACCGCTCTGCTGATACGGCGCGACGGCGCCGAGGAGCGGCTCGTGACTCGCTGCGCCCTGACACCCCGAGAGCATACCCGCCGCCTGTTGCCGATGGTCGACGAGGTGCTGGCCGAGGCGGGCGTGTCGCCTTCCGAACTTGATGCCGTGGCCTACGGCCGCGGCCCAGGCTCTTTCACCGGCCTGCGTATCGCCGCCGGCACGGCCCAAGGGCTGGCCTATGGTCTGGACCGCCCCTTGCTGGGCGTCTCGACCCTCGAGGCGCTGGCCCTGGCCGCGCATCGACGCCACGGCGTCGAGCATATCGTCACGGCCATGGATGCACGCATGGGTGAGATCTACGTCGCCGCCTGGCGCTGTCGCGATGGCGCGACCGAAGCCCTGCTCGATGAGGCCGTAATGCCGCCGCAGCGCCTGCAACTGCCCGAGGTTTCAAGCGAAGGCGGATGGCATGGCATTGGCTCCGGCTGGGCGCTGTGGGAGGCGATGCCAACTGAGGTACAGGCGGCCATTGCGCAGCGCGATGCCGAATCCGAGCCTGCCGCCGAGGAGATGGTATTGCTGGCCGCCAGAGACTATGCACAGGGTCTTCGCCCCGCCGCACACGAGAGCCAGCCGATCTACCTGCGCGATCAGGTAGCGTGGCAGAAGGGCAAATGAGCCTCGTCGATGCACCGTCGGTTCAGGTGAGCGACGGGCTCACGCTTCGGCGCGAGGGGGATGCCCTGGTGCTGGCCGGCGACCCGGCGTGCTACGGCAAGCCGCTCAGGGTCGACTTCACAGAAGGCCGGGTGGCGCATCGGCGCCGCTTCGGTGGTGGGAGAGGCCAGCTCATCGCTCGGGCCTGCGGTCTGGCGGCCGGCGTAACCCCCAGCGTGATCGATGCCACCGCCGGCCTGGGGCGAGATGCCTTCGTGCTGGCCAGCCTGGGTGCCGAGGTACTGCTGATCGAGCGCGTGGCTCAGATTCATGCCTTGCTGGAAGACGGCCTGGCGCGTGCCGCCCAGGACCCCGAGTCGGCGGAAATCGTCGCCCGCATGCATCTGGCCCATGGCGACGCCGCTTGCGATCTCGCTGCGCTGGTTGCCGCCAGCACGGTGGCGCCCCAAGTGATCCATCTCGATCCCATGTTTCCCCGCCGCGAGAAGTCGGCGCTGGTGAAGAAGGAGATGCGCCTGTTCCGTGAGCTCGCCGGAGACGACGACGATGCCCCGTTGCTGCTGGAAGCGGCGCTGGATGTGGCCAGCCACCGCGTGGTGGTCAAGCGTCCGCGCAAGGCCCCGCCCATCGAGGGCCCGGCGCCACAGCACGTTATCGAAGGCAAGACCAGTCGTTACGACCTCTACGTTCACCGTTCCCTGAAGGCCTGAAAACTAATCCAAGCCAGTCCAGCGCTTCCCCTACCCATGGCTGATGAGCTGTAGCCTATGCCGCAGCGCCGGATCGTACAGCTCGCCGGTTCGCTGCGCGGCGCTGCGTAGCCGTTCGTCGAACCACAGTCGTTCATCCTGCTCCCAGACCCAGCCTTCGGCTTCCAGACTTTCGATCAGGCTGGCGAACAGCTTGCGGTCGAAGAACTCCGGCGCATCGCGTCCGGTGAGCAGGGCCAGGCGCTCGGTCAACTGCTGGCTGCGTTCGGCCAGAGCGTCACGGCTGAGGTTCCCCGGGGGTTGGTCGAGCAGGATCGCCAATAGCAGGTAGCCGCGCTCCAGCGAGGGCTGCATCAGCCTCGCCAGCAGGCGTAGCTGCTCGCCGGCTTCCAGGCTCCTGGGGCGCTGCCAGCCGTCGCCATGGCGTTGCAGCAGGCCTTCCTGGAACAGCGCCTCCAGCATCGCGGGTAGAACTTCGGGCAAGTCCGCGGGCTCGAGAAACAATTCTCGAGTCAGTATTGGCCAGGGCGGGCCGAGCTGAGCGAGCAGGCCCTCCAGGTCGTGGCGCGGAGCATGGCGAAAGGCGAAGGCAGTCAGCCCGGCCAGGGCGAACAGGTGCAGCACGTTGTTGCGGTACCACACCAGCAGGCTGGCCTGCTCCGCCGTTGCCATGAGGATATCGCCCAGTGCATGCGGGCGGCGTTCGATCATCCCCAGGGCGACGACCTCGGCGATCCACTCCTCTGGAGTGCCCTGCGGTAGATTGACGTGCTGCCCACCGGGGCAGTGACGCTGCAAGGCGGCCAGCAGGGCGAGCTGGCGCGACATCAGGCTGGCTTCGATGGCGTGGTGGGGCGTGGC
Organism: Billgrantia sp. C5P2; assembly: GCF_051062895.2. Taxonomy (NCBI): domain Bacteria; kingdom Pseudomonadati; phylum Pseudomonadota; class Gammaproteobacteria; order Oceanospirillales; family Halomonadaceae; genus Billgrantia; species Billgrantia sp. C5P2. The sequence goes on along the minus strand of NZ_CM128542.1, from coordinate 3,610,970 downwards.
CAGGAGCACCAGTGCCACCAGGTTGACCGGATTGAGTGCCGCCGCGGCGTTGATGCGCCGGGCCAGCTCATCGCCGAGTCTCGGCACGGCATGGCTGAGCCAGGCCGGTTTGGCCTGGGTGAGATCGTCTCGCCAGCCCGGTGCGGTGTCGTTTAGCCAGGCGCCAAGCAGCAGCGGCTCGCCGACATTGACCGTCACCTTGCCGAAGGGCTGACGCAGTTGGCCGAGAACGCGGAGTAGCGCCAGCGGCGACTCCTTGCGCTTCTTGCCGCCGCGCAGCTCGCGCTGATAGCTGGCATTCTCGATGATGCGTTCGTAGCCGATGTAGACCGGAATGAACACGAGTCGGGGCGGGCTGGAGCCTGCCGCGCTGCGTCGGAACGAGCGCAGCGTCATCGACAGCATGCCGGGGCGTGGGGTGAGCATGCGCCCGCTGCGCGAGCGGCCGCCCTCGATGAAGTATTCCAGGGGATGGCCGCGCGCCAGCAGGCGATGCAGGTACTCGTTGAACACGGCGGCATAAAGCGGCTTGTCGCGGAAGCTGCGACGCATGAAGAAGGCGCCGCCGCGGCGCAACAAGGGACCGATCAGCGGCATGTTCAGGTTGCGACCGGCGGCGATGTGCGGAGGCATCAGGCCGTCTCGATAAAGTACGTAGGAGAGCAGCAGGTAGTCGATATGGCTGCGGTGGCAGGGAACATAGACCAGCGTATGATCGCCGGCCAGCGCCTTGACCCGATCCAGACCAAGGACATCGACGCCATCGTACAACCGATTCCAAAGCCGCCGCAGCAGGCCATCCATGAAACGCAGTACCGGGTAGGTCATGTTCGAGGCGATTTCACGACCGTAGCGCAGGGCGCGCCGCTGGAGGCGTTCGGGGGAACGTCTCTCGGCTGGCGCCAGCTCGCCGATGACGCGACGCACTTCAGGGCTGGCTGCCACGCCCTCGATCAGGGTGCGGCGGTGGGAGAGATCGGGGCCGAGTACGCGCGTGCGCATGCGCCGGAAGTGGACACGCAGTAGCCGTGCGCTCTTGCGATTGGCCATGGCGGGCCCGCGATCGTCCAGCAAATCGCGCAGCAGTAGCGGTGCCCCGAAGTGCACCTCGACGCTCTTGCCATTGATCAGCACCGACAGCACCCGACGCAGCCGGCCGGCCAATTGCCAGCTATCGGCCGCCAGCAGGCGCCAGAAGCCGAAGCGCTTGCCCGGCGCGCGCCCCCAGAACACGCTCACCGGGATCAGTTGGATATCGACCTCGGAGTGGACATCGAGGTGTTCGAAAGCCTGGTGAAAGGGAGCCTCGAGTGCGCGGCTGCGTCGCCACAGGCGACGCTGGCGGGTGGGCAGCGCGACACTGGCCGGCAGCTCGAGGCCATCCAGGCGAATTCGGCCGCGGGCCGGCGGCAGCCCATGGCGTTGGCACAGCACCTCGAGCAGCAGAGCGTCGGAAAGCGCCGGATGGGGCAGAACGTAGAGCGTTGGCCGTGCAGGATCGATGGCGAGGTCGCCGGGGTCGGGCTCGATGAGCCGGGTCTCGACCCAGATCTTGATCAAGCCCTTGAGTGGGGCGCGAAGTGCAGCGAGCAGAGTGTGGGCTAGGGCCATCCGATTGCCTCGACGTCGAACCGAGGGGCCAGTATAGCCATGGCTTTCCCTTGGCGTGCAAACGTGCGTCAATCACCGCAGACAAGGAGACGGGAGGCATGCCATGCATGGCGTGTGGCGGGATGGCAATCGGTTCGAGCTGTTGGCGGAGTCGTCGTGCTTCCTGCCGGTAATGTTCTCGGCCATCGAAGAGGCACGCCGCTCGGTACTCATCGAGCTCTACCTGATGGAGTCGGGGCGCCTGGCCACGGCGCTGATCGATGCCCTGTGCCGGGCAGCGGAGCGCGGCGTGACGGTCGCCCTGTTGCTCGATGCCTATGGCGCCATGGGGCTCGCCGGCGAGGACCGGCGACGCCTGATTCAGGCTGGCGTGGCGCTGCGGCTGTTCAACCCGCTGGGGCTGAGTTCGCTGGCGCGCAACCTGACCCGGGATCACCGCAAGCTGGTGGTGATCGACGGGCGAGTCGCCTTCACCGGCGGCTTCGGCGCGGTCGATGAGTTCCTCGAAGCCTGGTACGAGGTTGCGGTGCGTATCGAGGGTCCGGTCATCGCCGATTGGGTGCGGCTGTTCTCGCGGCTGTGGGATTCGCCGATGACACGCGGGGCGGGCGAAGCGGCCCTGGTGCGGCAACTGGAGCTGGATCTCAGCCCGCACGATGACTATCACGGCATGCGTGGCCGGGTGGTGTGGGGTCAGGGCTATCGCTACCAGGCCATTCGCCATTCGCTGTACGACCGCGTGTCATCGGCGCAGCACCGCATCTGGCTGTGCACGCCCTACTTCGTGCCCACCCGCAGCCTGCGCAGGCGGCTGGCACGTGCCTCCCGCCGCGGCGTCGACGTGCGCCTGCTGCTGCCAGGCCGTGATCACGACCACCCTTGGGTGCGTTATGCCGGCCAGCGTTTCTATCGGCGGCTGCTGCGCGCCGGGGTGCGCATCTTCGAGTTCCAGCCCACCTTCATCCACGCCAAGTTCTCGCTGGTCGACCAGTGGTCGAGTCTGGGCTCATGCAATTTCGATCACTGGAGCCTGCAATGGAACCTCGAGGCCAACCAGGAAGTGGACGACGCCCGCTTCGCCGGCGAAGTGGCTATGCTATTCGAGCGCAACTTCGCCGCCAGCCGCGAGATCACCTACCGGGAGTGGGTGCAGCGCCCGCGCTGGCAGCGCTTCAAGGAGTGGATCTTCGGCAGCTTCGATGCCTGGCTGACGCGGCTGCGTTAGCGCCAGCGCTTCCGGGTAAATATCAATATCGCTTTGTAGCGCTACCGTGCGAATTGGGGAAGACAGGTGATACTACCGCTTGCCCTTGCCGGGGCCACGTCCCGCGGGCTTCTTCTTGCGCGGCATGGGCTTGGGTGTCTCTGGCGGTACGCGGTAGTGCAGGTAGAGGTCCAGTACCAGGTCAGGCAGTTGAGCGGCCAGCGACTCCAGGCGTGTAGTATCCGCCACCATCTCGGCCATGTCCGGCTCGTCCTCGAACAGCCCCGAAAGCGCCATGAACGGCAGCAGCAGGGTGGCGACGGTTTCCTCATCCTGCTCGAACCAGGCCGCCTCGTCGAGGAACACACCCTCCATGAAACCGGCGCACCAGTCGCCGATGGGCGTCTCCTCGGCTGGCAGGCCGTCGAGCGTCAGCTCGAAGGGCAATTCCGGCAGGCCACCCTGCTCCAGGGTCTGGATGGCATTGTCGCGCAGCTTCTCCAACAACCCCAGGATTTCGCCGCGCTCGGCGGCGTCGGCGAACGCCGGCTCGCCGTGGAACAGTTCTGCGACCCAGGTTGCGGCTTCGACCTCACGCGGTGCCACGGCCAAGGCGACGAGGAAGCCGTGGGCCGAGATCAGGTCCAGGGCGTCGGGGTCGACGCTTTCGGAGTCGAGGAATTCGTCGAGGCGCTCGAGTTCCTCGTCCTCGAGCAGGGGGTAGGGCAGGGGCGTGTCGGACATCGGGCCTCTCGCTTGGCATGGTGAACGGATGGCGTCGGCAGGGCTGGACGCCGCCTTGGCGGGCGGTCATTCTAGCATCCCATGAGAGAACCCGCGCTTCCCGAACCTTGCCCCGAGTGGCTGGCAAGCCTCGACGATACGGCCCTTCACCGCGTTCTGCTGGAACGGGTGGAGGCCGCCTGGCAGCTGTGCCGCCACTACCACCCCGAGTTGCCGCGGCCCAAGGTCTGGTGCGACCTGCGCGGCAAGTGTGCCGGCCAGGCCCACTACGGCCGTGGCGGGCTGCGCTTCAACCCGGTGTTGTTTCGCGAGAATCGTCACGCCTTCCTGGCCGAGGTGGTGCCGCACGAAATGGCCCACTGGCTGGTGCGTCACCTGAGTGATGGGCGTCAAGCGAGGCCTCACGGGCGCGAGTGGCGCACCGTGATGGAGCGCTTGTTCGGCCTCGAGGCGAGGGTGACGCACAGTTTCGACACCTGCCGAGCGAGCCCAACGCCTTACCGCTACCATTGTGGTTGTCAGGCACACTTCTTCACCGCGCGGCGCCACTCGCTGGCTCGCAAGGGGCGTCGCTACCGTTGCCTCTCCTGCGCTGAGACCTTGGTCTATCAGTCGTTTGTAGAGCATGAAAAATATGCTACAAATGACTGATTACTAAAGAGAAAATCCTGATACCAATGTCTAAGAGGAAGGCCTGCGCCGAGAGTATATGCTGATGGGCGAATCTGAAGCCGGCGCGACTCACAACAAGGCTGCCGGTAACATCCACCGTGAGGGTGCATCTCCTGGAAGAGGCTAGCCAATGACCGAACAGCACAAAATCCATCCGGTACGCGACGACTTTGCCGCCAACGCCTGGATCGATCGCGAGAAATATCAGGCCATGTACCAGCAGTCCGTCGACGACCCCGAGGGATTCTGGGCGGAGCAGGCCAAGCGTATCGACTGGTTCAAGGCGCCGACGAAGATCAAGAGTACTTCCTTTGACCCGCATAACGTCGACATTCGCTGGTTCGAGGACGGCACCCTCAATGCCAGCGTCAGCTGCCTCGACCGGCATCTGGAAAAGCGTGGCGATCAGACTGCCATCATCTGGGAGGGCGACGATCCCAAGGATTCCAAGCACGTCACTTACCGTGACCTGCACGCCAAGACCTGCCAACTGGCCAACGCGCTCAAGGAGCTCGGCATCGGCAAGGGCGATGTCGTCACTCTCTACATGCCGATGATTCCCGAGGCGGCCGTGGCCATGCTGGCCTGTGCCCGCATCGGCGCGGTGCACTCGGTGGTGTTCGGCGGCTTCTCCCCCGATGCCCTGGCCCAGCGCATCATCGGCGCCGACTCCAAGCTCGTCATCACCGCCGACGAGTCGGTGCGCGGTGGCAAGCAAGTGCCGCTCAAGGACAACGTCGACGCCGCCCTGACCCGCAAGGGCACCGAGGTGTGCGAGACGGTGCTGGTGGTCAAGCGCACCGGCGGCGAGATCGAGTGGAAGGATGGCCGCGACGTCTGGTATCACGACCTGGTCGATAAGCAGGCGACCGATTGCCCGGCCGCGGAGATGAACGCCGAGGATCCGCTGTTCATCCTCTACACCTCAGGCTCCACCGGCGCGCCCAAGGGGCTCAAGCACACCACCGGCGGCTACCTGGTCTACGCCAGCATGACCCATCAGTACATCTTCGACTACCAGGATGGTGAAGTGTACTGGTGCACCGCCGACGTGGGCTGGGTCACTGGCCACAGCTACATCGTCTACGGCCCGCTGGCCAACGGTGCCACCACGCTGATGTTCGAGGGCGTGCCGAGCTACCCCAGCCATGGCCGCATGGGCGAGATCGTCGACAAGCACAACGTCAGCATCCTCTACACAGCGCCGACCGCGATCCGCGCCCTGATGGCCCATGGCGACGGTGTGATGGACTCCAGCAAGCGCGACAGCCTGCGCCTGCTCGGCTCGGTGGGCGAGCCGATCAACCCCGAGGCGTGGGAGTGGTACCACCGCGTGATCGGTAATTCGAAGTGTCCCATCGTCGATACCTGGTGGCAGACCGAAACCGGCGGCATCATGATCTCGCCGCTGCCCGGCGCTGTGGACCTCAAGCCGGGCTCGGCCACGCTGCCGTTCTTCGGCGTACAGCCGGCATTGCTCGACAGCGAAGGCAACGAGCTGAAGGGTGCCGTCGACGGCAACCTGGTGATCCTCGACTCCTGGCCCGGCCAGGCGCGCTCCATCTGGGGCGATCACGAGCGCTTCGTACAGACCTACTTCTCCACCTACAAGGGCGTGTACTTCACCGGCGATGGCTGCCGTCGCGACGAGGACGGCTACTACTGGATCACCGGTCGCGTCGACGACGTGCTCAACGTCTCCGGCCACCGCATGGGTACCGCCGAGATCGAATCCTCGCTGGTGGCCCACGAGGCCGTGGCCGAGGCAGCCGTGGTCGGCTTCCCCCACGACATCAAGGGCCAGGGCATCTACATCTACGTAACCCTGACCGACGGCGTCGAGCCGAGTGACGAGCTAAAGAAGGAGCTGACCCAGTGGGTGCGCAAGGACATCGGTCCGATCGCCTCGCCGGACGTCATCCAATGGGCGCCGGGCCTGCCCAAGACCCGCTCGGGCAAGATCATGCGCCGCATCCTGCGCAAGATCGCCGCCAACGAAACCGATGGCCTTGGCGATACCAGCACCCTGGCCGATCCGAGCGTGGTGGATGACCTGATCGAGAACCGCGCCGTTCGCTAACCATCCCGGTTCATGGCTCTCTTCGCCGGCCCTTGTGGCCGGCGTTTTCGTCTCAGCCGGCGCTGGCGATTGCCTCGACCAGCTCGGCCTTGCTCATGCGGCTGCGGCCGGGAACGTCGAGCTTCTGGGCGCGTTCGTAGAGCTCATCGCGAGAGAGGCTGTCCAGTTCGGCAGGGCGGGGCTTGCCCGAAGGGCGCTTCTTCCTCGGGTTGCGTTTGGTTGATGTCTTGCCGTTCTTGTCTGGCTTGCCTTTCCTTGCGCTGGAGTTGCCATCGTCATGCGCTTCCTGACCGGGCGGGCGGCCCTCGGCCAGGCTCTGCTTGAGTACCTGCATCAGGTCGATCACCTCGCCGCCCTGTTCCGGCTCGACGTCGGGCTCGTCCTCCTTCCCTAGCGTGATCACGTCCTCGCCACGGGAGCGTTTTTCCTCGGCGCGCGCCATGATGCGCTGGCTCTGCAGGTCCTGAAGCGCCTCGCGCTCCAAGTCGTCCTCTACCAACGCCTCGATGGCCTTCTGCATGGCCTTGACCCGCTCCCTGTCGGGCTTGGCGGCCTCGGGCAGGTCGATCTCCTCGGGCGCCCTTAGCTCCTCGGCGAAACGCAGTGTCTCGGCGCGCAGGATGCCTTTCTCCGCGATGATCGCCACCAGGTATTCCTTGCCGCGCATGACGAAGGTGGCGATACCCGCGCGCTCGGAGGCTTCCATGCTCTCGGCCAGCAGTCGATAGGCCTTGGTCACGCCCTTGTCGGGGGTCATGAAATAGGCACGCTGGAAGTACATCGGGTCGATCTCGTCGAGTCCGACGAAGCGCTTGAGGTCGATCTCCTGGGATTTCTCCGGGGCCAGCGACTCGAGTTCGCCATCCTCCACCACCACGAATTCGTTCTTCTCGACTTCATAGCCGCGAATCAGCTCGTCGTAGTCGAGTACGCGCTCCTCCTTCTCGCAGAAGTAGCGCCGCGCCAGCGGCGTGCCGTCGCGGTCTACCATGCGCAGCGACACCGGCTTGGGCCGGTTGGCCGGGTAGAGGTTGACCGGCAGGCTGACCAGCCCGAAGGTGATGGTGCCCGACCACAGCGGGCGCGGACCGCTGGCGTGAAAGCGCTTCTTCTCGTCGCGCTTCGCCGATGGGTCCTTGCGCTTCTCCTTCTCTTTGCCTTTGGTCCGGCGCTTGCTCTGGCTAGGCACGCTTGCGCTCCTTCTTCAGGCTGGCCTCGAGCGCCTTGGACAGGTCGTCGGAAGCCTTGCGGCGACGAATGGGGGTGACCTTGACGCTCTTGCCGCGCTGCTTGGCCTCGATCAGCTCCAGCACCCGCTCGCGGTATTCGTCGTGGTACTCCTCGGGGTCGAACTCAGCCTCCAGCATGCCGATCAGTTGGCGCGCCATGTCGAGCTCCTTGGCGTCGAGCGCCTTGCCCTTCGGTGGCTCCAGGGCGTCAACCGGGACCACCTGCTCCTCGTGGCGCAGCGACATCAGCATGGGGACGCCACGGTGCAGGCGCAGAGCGCCTACGTAGCTCTTCTTGCGCATGACCCAGCGGGCCAGTCCCTCCTTGCCGCTGTTGCCCAGCGCTTCGGCCAAGGCGAAGTAGAGCGACTCGCTGCCGTCGGGGCCGAGGTAGTAGGGGCGGTCGTACCAGCGGTGGTCGATAATCTGCGGGGGCATGAAGCGAATCACTTCGATGTCGCGCCCCGAGTCCGGCTCCAGCGCCTCGAGCTCCTCCATGTCGAACACCACCAGGCTGCCTTCGTCGGTACGATAGGCGCGCCGGGTCTCGGCGTAGGGCACGACCTCATCGGTCTCGGGGTTGACCATGGCCTGTTTTACAGGCGAGCGATCCTTCTCGTGCAGCAGGCGGAAATGCACGCTGCGGTCCTGGACCGCCGAGTAGAGCTTGACCGGAACCTGAACCTCGCCGAAGCGGATCACGCCCTTCCACATCGCTCGTGCCGCCATCAGTTTTCCTCCTCATGACGGTTACCATCCTCATGGCATTCGGGGCACACCGTATCACGGCTCTCGAAGCGCGCCGCCACGCACGACGGGCAGATCGGCCTGTCGCAATAAATGCAGTGGTAGCCCGCTTCGTAGTAGAAGGTGCACAGGCAGAACTGGCAGGTCTCGGGTCCGGATTCAAGCCACCAGGGCGCTTCGCTCATGTCCTCTACCTCGCTCCTTGCTGCCTATTTCACGCCGACGCGCTTGAGCAGGCCGGCATCCAGCGGTCGTGCCGCCTCGCCGAAATCTGCCCAAGGATCCTGGCGCAGGGCCGAGAGCCGGCGGCGCAGGTTCTCGACGTTGTAGCGGTCTGCACGCAGCGCGGCGTTGAGTTCGTCCCAGCGGATCGGTACCGCCACCGGGGCGTTCTGACGTGCCCGCACGGTATAGGAAGCCACCGCCGTGGCACCGCGACTGTTGCGCAGGTAATCGATGAAGATGCGCCCCTCGCGCTTGGCCTTGGACATGTTGGTGGTCAGCCTCTGGGGGTCGTCCTGGGCATGTGCTTCGGCGAGGCTCTTGGCGAAGGCCTTGGCCTGGTCCCACTCGGCGCTGGGTTCGAGCGGTACGACCAAGTGCAACCCCTTACCGCCGGTGGTACGCAGGAACGGCGTGAGCCCCAGCGATTCGATGCGCTCGCGCAGGGTGCCGGCAACGCGCAGTATCTCCTTCCAGGCCATGCCCTCATCAGGGTCGAGATCGAAGACCAGGCTGTCGGGCTGCTCGAGATGGTCGATGCGGCTGCCCCAAGGGTGGATCTCCAGCGCGCCGGCCTGGACCAGGCCCACCAGGTCGGCAGCCGACTCGACATAGACGTATTCGGCGCTGCCCTTCTTTTCAGGCACGTCGATGCGCGGCACGCTGGCAGGGATGGCACGGCGCGGGTGCTTCTGGAAGAAGCACTCGTCGTCGCGGCCCTGGGGGCAGCGCACCAGCGACAACGGCCGCCGGGCCAAGTGGGGCAGAACCCACTCCTGAATATGCTCGTAGAAGCGCGCGAGATCGAGCTTGGTCAGGCCCTGCTCGGGGAACAGTACACGGTCTGGGCTGGTGAGACGGACGCCTAGCAGCGAGGTTTCGTCCTTGCGCTTGCGCGCGGTCGGCTTGCCGGGCTTGGCCTCCTTTTCCGGGGTGCCTTCGGCGGCCATCTCCTTGGTCGGGGTCATGCGGATCTCCTCCGGATTACGATCCTCGCGCAGGCCGCGGAAGGCCGGGTGGCGCAGGCGGCCGTCGCGGGTGCGCTCGGTGAACTCCACTTCGATCACCAGCTCGGGGCGCACCCAGTGGGCCGAACGGCTATCCGGCACACTGTCGTGGAACGGTGAACGTTTCACTTCGAGTTCCTGCAGGGTGGCACTCAATCGCTCCAGCAAACGATTGCTGAAACCGGTGCCGACGCGGCCGGCGTAGACCAGCCCGTCCTTGCCGTAGGCCCCCATCAGCAGCGAGCCGAAGCCGCTGCGCGAGCCACTGGGCTCGGTGTAACCGCCGACTACGAACTCCTCGTGACTGACGCACTTGACCTTGAGCCAGTCGCGGCTGCGCTTCTGCTGGTAGCGGCTGTCGGCCCGCTTGCAGATGATGCCTTCGAGGCCCATGTGACAGGCGCGCTCATGAAAGGCTTCGCCCTGGGTCTCGAGATGATCGGAGTAGCGGATGGTGCCTTCCTTCATTCCCGCGGCATCGAGTAGCGCCTTTAGGGTACGCTTGCGCCCGAGCAGCGCCACGCCTGCGAGGTCATGGCCTTCGAAATAGGGCAAGTCGAAGATCTGGTAGACCAGGGCGGACGTGCGGCCGTCTGAGAGCGCCTCTTGAAGCTGGCCGAAGCGACTGATGCCGTCGTTGCCCATGGCCACCACCTCGCCGTCGAGCAGCGCCGAGGCCACCGGCAGCGGTGCCAGTGCCCGGGCGACTTCGGGAAAACGGTGGGTCCAGTCCTTGCCATTGCGAGTAATCAGCCGAACCTCGCCGTTCTCGATGCGGGCGAGCAGGCGATAACCATCGAGCTTGATCTCGTGGATCCAGTTGCCCTTGCTAGGCACTTCGCGGGCCAGGGTGGCGAGCTGCGGTTTTACCTCGCGGGGCAGCTTCGCGCGCCGGGCACCCTCAAGGCCTGACGGATCGGGCAGAGCACCGCTTTTCGAGGACCAGGTGGCGTCTCGGTCCTCGGCGATTTCATCCATGCTGCGACCGCTGGCGACGCTCGCATCGAGTTCGACCGTGAGCGATTCATCCATGCGAGGCTTGTCGTCGTGGCGCTTGATCAGCAGCCAGTTGCGCCCGTGCTTGTCCTGGCGCTTGCCGCTCATGCGTGTCAAGGTCCAGCTGCCCTTGAGCCGCTCACCGTCGAGCTCGATATCGATACGGTCCTGCTTGGGCCGACCCTTGACCTGCCAGGTGCCGTGATCCCACAGCATGACGGTACCCCCGCCATAGGACTTTTCGGGGATCACGCCTTCAAACTCGCCATATTCCAGCGGGTGGTCCTCAACTTCTACGGCCAGGCGCTTCTCACCAGGTTCGAGGCTCGGCCCCTTGGGCAGGGCCCAACTGCGGAGTACGCCATCCTGCTCCAAGCGCAGGTCGAAGTGGTCATGACTCGCCGCGTGCTTGTGCATCACGTAGAGATTTCCCGACGCGGCCTTGCCCCGCGCTTCGCCCGCGGGCTCTCGTGTTCGCGTGAAGTCGCGCTTGCGGCGGTACTCCTTGAGTTTCTCCATCGGCTCCATCCTTGGCCGCTGAATCCCAGGCCACAAAGGCCTCGTCTTTCAGACTAGTCCCGCTTGGCGTAGTCACCAAACCCATAACGCAGTGCAACGGTCCTGTTATTTCCCAAGCCCATGGCAACACCGGGACGTCAGGCTTTACGTGCCGTTTTGTTTCCCGGGGTTCAGAAGGGTAAAGAATCGTCTCCCTGATGGAACCTTGGGCCCTGCCTACTTATCTTGATGTGTGTAGGGAAGAGAGGAGAGCCGTTACTTGGCTTTCCAAAGGAACTGTCATGGAGATAGACGGATGAAACGGAACATTTTTGTCGTAGCGTTGGAAGATCAGCAGCGCCAAGAGCTTGAAACCCTGCGCCACTCGGATGAGTTCAACGTGCACAGCTTGCTGTCGGTCAAGGCAGCCGTGGAGTCGGAGCGTTTCTCTTTCGATGCATTATTGAACGAAGCGCGCCGCAAGCTGGAGGCATTCGATGGCTCCATCGACGCGATCGTGGCCCAATGGGATTTTCCCACCAGCGTCCTGGTGCCGATCCTGTGCCGGGAATACGGCATACCCTCGCCCTCGGTCGAGAGCGTTCTCAAGTGCGAGCACAAGTACTGGAGCCGGCTCGAACAGCGCAAGGTGATCCCCGAAGTGGTGCCCGAGTTTTGCGGGGTCGACCCATTCGCGGACGATCCGCTGTCCCAGGTCACCCTCGGCTATCCGTTCTGGATCAAGCCAGTCAAGGCGTTCTCCTCCCATCTCGGGTTCAAGATCGAGAACGAGGAGCAATTCCACGAAGCGATCAAGGAAATTCGCGAGGGCATTCGTCAACTGGGCGACCCTTTCAACGAGGCACTGCGCCATGCCGAGCTGCCTCCTGAAATCCAGCAGATGGATGGTAATTCATGCATTGCCGAACAAATCGTTGCGGGTGTGCAGGGTGCACCCGAAGGCACAGTCTATCGTGGCGAATTCAACGTCCATGGCATCATCGCCCAGCCCAATTCGGTCAACAAGGACATTCCCTATGATCGTCTGGAGTATCCCAGCAACCTGCCCGAGCGCATCCATCACGAAATGATCGATGTATCGCGCCGATTCCTCGAGCATATCGGCTATGACAACGGCTGCTTCAACGCCGAGTTCATGTGGGACGAGGAGAATGACAAGCTGTGGCTGATCGAGGTCAATACGCGGATATCACAGTCCCATAGCGAGATCTTCATCATGGTCGACGGGATGTCGAACCATGAGGTTGCCGTCGATATCGCCCTTGGTGAACGGCCCTCACTGGTCAATCGGCAAGGCGTGGCCGCCGTGGCGGCCAAGTGCTATATCCCCTACGAGCACAAGGACGGCATTGTCAGGCGGATACCCAGCGAAGCGGAAATCGAGGCGCTGTGCGAGCGTTATCCCGGCACCAAGGTGCGAATCGATGTGGCGCCTGGTACGCGGCTGGGAGAGCTGCTGCACCAGGACAACTTTTGCTATCGCCTGGGCACCCTCTATGTTGCGGGTGAGGACCACGACCAGATCGAAGAGCGCTACAGGGCATGCCTGGAGGCGCTTCAGTTCGAGATCGAACCCACCGAATGAACCCGCGAGGAGGAACCGTGAGTGTCGTAGAGTCGTTTCCCTACAAGGTTCGCGAGATCGAGAACGTCTTCATCCCCATGCGCGATGGGGCTCAGCTGGCCGCACGGATATGGCTACCCGAGGAGGCCGAGCGCACGCCGATGCCGGCAATCATGGAGTACATCCCCTATCGCAAGCGCGACATCACCCGGGGACGGGATGCCACCAACCATGCCTACCTGGCCGGACACGGCTATGTCTGCATTCGAGTCGACATGCGCGGCAGCGGCGATTCGGATGGCGTTCTTACCGACGAGTACACCCAGCAGGAGCAGGAAGATGGCGTCGACGTCATCGCCTGGCTCGCCGAGCAGCCATGGTGCGACGGTAACGTCGGCATGATGGGCATCTCTTGGGGGGGCTTCAACAGCTTGCAGGTAGCGGCCAAGCAGCCGCCGGCGCTCAAGGCGATCATCAGTATCTGCTCGAGCGATGACCTGTATGCCGACAATATGCACTACATGGGCGGCTGCCTGCTCGGCGACAACCTGTCGGAAGCCACGGTGATGTTCGCCTTCAATACCCTGCCACCGGATCCGCAAATCGTCGGCAACCGTTGGCGTGACATGTGGTTCGACCGCATGGAGAACAGCGGGCTGTGGCTGGAACAGTGGGTCGAGAACCAGCGACGCAACGACTACTGGTCGACCAGTTCGGTGAAGGAGTACTACTCAGCCATCCGATGCCCGGTCTATGCCATCGGTGGTTGGGCGGACGGCTTCACAAATACCGTGTTGCGATTGATGCAGCACCTGGAAGTACCGCGCAAGGGGTTGATTGGCCCCTGGGGGCACAAGTATCCACATCAGGGCTTACCAGGACCGGCCATAGGTTTCCTACAGGAAGCCCTGCGCTGGTGGGACTACTGGCTCAAGGGCAAGGACAACGGCATCATGGGTGAACCCATGCTGCGTGCCTGGGAGCAAGACAGCATTCCACCCGATACTTCCTATTCCGAACGCCCTGGTCGCTGGATCGGGGAGTCGGGCTGGCCGTCCGATAACATAAGCATGAGGCGCTATGGACTGGGCCCTTACACCATCTCCATGGAAGGGCATGGTGGTCCGCACCAGCGCGACGAGCCCGAGAGCTCACTGGCGTTACAGTCGCCGCTGAGCGTCGGATTGTTCGCCGGCAAGTGGTGCTCCTACGCTGCTACACCCGATCTGCCCGGGGATCAGCGCGAAGAGGATGGCGGTTCGTTGATCTTCAGTAGCCGACAGCTCTCGGAACCGCTCGATATCTTCGGCATGCCCGTCGTGGAGCTCGAGCTCTCGAGCGACAAGCCACAGGCCATGCTGGCGGTGCGCCTCTCCGATGTGGCACCGGATGGCAAGTCGACCCGAGTCACCTATGGCCTCCTCAACCTGTCGCATCGCGACAGCGACGCCAATCCCGAACCGCTGGTGCCGCACCGGCGCTACCGTGTTCGCATCCCAATGAACGGCATCGCTCAGCGCTTCCCCACGGGTCATCAGCTACGCCTGTCTGTGTCGACCTCCTACTGGCCGCTGGCCTGGTTGCCGCCGGAGCCGGCTCAGGTCGACATCTACCCGAGTAGCTGTGCCCTGGTGCTGCCGGAGCGAAAGCCGGGCGAGGAGGACGCACGCCTGCCGTCGTTCGACGAGCCCGAGGAGGCTCCGCCGCTGGAGACCCACACCTTCGAAGCCAGTGACCATAACTGGCTATTGCATCGCGACTTGGCGACCAAGGAGTCGACACTCGAGGTGATCAATGATCAGGGCCACTTCCGCATCGAGGATACCGGTACCGAAATCCGTCGTAGCACACGGGAGTGGTACACCACGCTTCATGACGATTTCACCTCGGCGCGCGGTGAGACCTATACCGAACGTTCCTTCAAACGCGACGACTGGAATGTGGAGATCTATACGCGCAGCATCTTGAGCTGTGATGAGAGCAATTTCTTCATTCACGCCCAGCTCGACGCCTACGAGGACGACTACCGGGTCTTTTCCAAGAACTGGGAAAGGGTGATCCCACGCGATCATATGTAGAGGAATCCTTGGGCGGCAGCGAGTGCCGTGCCTCGAGAAGGGACGGCGTTTTGCCTGACGAGGAGATTGCGTGGCAAAGCAGACGCAAAAAACCCCCGGTAGGGGAACCGGGGGAAGCGAGGGGCCTTCCCTTCGAAGGCATATGCAGGGTGCTGCCCTGGGCCGGGCTTTAGGGGTTGGCTAGCGCTCAGGTCTTGGCCTGGAGATCGTCGTGCTCCGAGCGCTCCAGGAATTGGCGCGTGGTGTCATCGAGATGCTGCGACAGCCACTCTGCCATGGCTTCTTCCTCCTTGAGGATAGCCTCGCAGATTCTTGCGATTTCCGGTTTGCCTACCTTTTCTGCAGCCTGGATCAGGGCCTTGTAGCTGGCGATCTCGAAGTGCTCGAAGGCATAGCTGGCAAGGCTACCTTTGACCACCTCATCGCTTGCCATCATGCCGGCCATGCCTTGACCGAAAGCGGCCAGCTTGCCGCCCAGGTCCTTGACCGCCGAGAGGTCGGTACCGAGCAGCGAGAGACACTGCTCGATCTTCTCCGCCTGTCCGCGGGTCTCGATCAGGTGCTGCTCGATGCGAGCCTTGAGCTGCGGGTAGTGCTCCAGGCGGCTAGCCTGGGATTCCAGCATCTTCTCCGCCTGCTTCTCCATGGCGTGAGCGTCGCGTAGCCAATCTTCCAGATGCTTGGGTGATTGCGGCTGGGTGCCTATGGGTTGTCTCCTTACGGTTGCGATCAATGTCTCCGCTCACTTTGGCGGACTGATCTGCTCTTCCTGAGCGAAAGAAGCTGCCGGAGAGCATTCTCCGGCAGCTTGTTGAGTCAAAGTCAGTGAGAGGGCAGCATTCAGCTGTTCTTGCCTCCCTTTCGACCGGCGTCGGAGGCCTTCTTCGGGTCGTTGGCGAAGTTGCCGCTGCTACGCTGGCCGCCTTTCTGGCCGGCTTCAGAGGCCTTCTGTGGATCATTGGCGAAGTTGCCGCTGCTGCGTTGACCGCCTTTCTGACCGGCCTGGGAGGCCTTCTTCGGGTCGTTGGCGAAATTTCCGGGGTTCTGGTTGCGCTGTGCCATGATAAAACTCCTTGAATCCTTTCCGCATGGACATTCCATGTACTTCCATTTACCGGGAATCCGGCACTGCTGGCGTCTGCCATCGTCTTTGAAGATAGAAGCCGCTTTTCAGAATCATCAAGAGGGTTGCTGTTTCCAAGTGAAAAGAAAGTTGTCGTTGCTCCATTTGGAGCGAGCTGGCCGGAAAGTATTGTCGACAACTCGCTTCCCGTGCTTGGGAAGCGTCCAAGCATGGGGTAACATGCGGTGAACAATCGAAGAGCCTAACGTGGCGGCCCCAGGCCCCGAGCTCGAGGAACCGGAGGAGAATCCATGGCCTTTGCCCAGAAATTCATCGTTGCCGATGACCATCCGCTGTTCCGTGCAGCGCTGACGCAGGCGCTGCGTCAGCTGGCGCCCCAGGCCGAGATCGTCGAAGCCGACACCATGGAGGCGACCTGTGAGGTCGTTACCCGCCACCCCGATGCCGACCTGATTCTGCTCGACCTGCACATGCCGGGCGCCCATGGCTTTTCCGGTCTGATCCAGCTACGGGGGCAGACGCCGGACATCCCGGTGGCAGTGGTGTCCGGCAGCGACGAGCCCCACGTGGTGCGTCGCGCCATTGACTACGGGGCGTCAGGCTTCATTCCCAAGTCTTCCTCCCTGCAGCTGATTGCCGAGGCGGTCGGCGAAATTCTCGATGGCGAAGTGTGGTTGCCTCAGGAATTGGCTGACCGCCTGGGCGATGCCAACGAGGAGGAGACCCGTTTCGCAGAGGCCATCGCCTCGCTGACGCCACAGCAATTCCGGGTTCTCAACATGCTCACTGAAGGCCTGCTCAACAAGCAGATCGCCTACGAACTGAACGTCTCCGAGGCCACCATCAAGGCTCACGTCACCGCCATCCTGCGCAAGCTGGGCGTGCACTCCCGCACCCAGGCGGTGATCGCTGCCCAGAAGCTCGAAGTGGAGCCGCCCAAGGTGGAATCCTAGCTTCGAGCTTCGAGCTTCGAGCTTCGAGCTTCGAGCAAGGGGCCCACGACCATGTCGTGGGCCCCTTGTGTTTTGCTCGATGCTCGTTAGGCGCTAGGCGCTAGGCGCCCGACTGGCCTGCAGCGTGCGGGTCAGCAGCGCGCGCAGGGCGGCGGGGCGCACCGGCTTCTGTAGCAGGTGATAGCCGCTGCGGCGGATCTCCTCAGCCACCTCCTCTGTGCGGTCCGCGGTGATCACGATGCCAGGCACCGCGCCCTGCAACCGCTCGCTGAGAGCCTCCAGGGCCATCAGGCCGGTCACTTCATTGTCGAGGTGGTAGTCGGCGAGAATCGCATCCGGCTCGCCGTCGAGGTTGCGCAACACGGACTTGGCACCGCCGATAGTGGTGGCGGTGTAAACCTCGCAGCCCCAGCCCGAGAGCATCGCTTTCATGCCTTCCAGGATCAGCGTCTCGTTGTCGATGCACAGAATGCGGGTCCCCACCAACTTGTTGCCCACGCGCCGCGGCGAGGCGGCCTCCTCGGCACGTTCGGCCTCGCTGCGCGCGGCCACCACCGGTACGCTGACAGAGAACATGGTGCCGATTCTCTCCCGGGAGAAGACCTTGATCGGATGATCGAGTACGCGGCTCATGCGGTCGGCGATCGACAGTCCCAGGCCCAGACCCTTCTCGCTCTCCTTATGCCGTGTGGCCTGGTCCAGGCGACGAAACTCCTGGAAGATCTCCGCCTGCTTGGATTCAGGGATGCCCGGCCCCGAGTCCCAAACCTCGATGGTCAAGCGTGACCCGCGGCGCCGGCAGCCCAGCAGCACTCGACCCTCCTGGGTATAGCGCAGCGCATTCGACAGGAAGTTCTGGATGATCCGGCGCAGCATCTGCGGATCACTGTCGACCCATTGACGGGTCGGGACCACCACCAGGTCGAGACCGCGATCCTCTGCCATCACCTCGAACTCGGCGCGCAGGGGCTGGAAAATATCGGCCAGCGCGAAATGGCTGCGTCGCGGGGTGAGGGCACCGGCATCGAGCTTGGAGATGTCGAGCAGGGTGCCGAGCAGCTCCTCGGCGGCCTGCAGCGAGTTGTCGATATGGCCGATGGTGCGCTTCATGTCTTCGGCGTCCATCTCCTGGGACAATGCCGAGGTGAACAGGCGCGCCGCATTCAGCGGCTGCAGCAAGTCGTGGCTGGCGGCCGCAAGGAAACGGGTTTTGGAGGCGTTGGCATCCTCGGCCACCTGCTTGGCCTGGCGCAGGGCCTGCTCGGCCTCGGCTCGCACGCGGTTTTCCTGGCGCAGCGCGGTATTGGCTTCCGACAGCGCCTGGGTACGCTCGCGCACTCGCTCTTCCAGGGTCTCGTTGGTTTCCTTCAGGGCGATCTCGGCCAGGCGCCGCTCGGTGATGTCCTGGTAGAGGGCGAAGAAGCCGAGAATCGTGCCGCTGTCGCCGAAGTGCGGGGTATAGGTCACCAGCATGTAGCGCAGGTCGTTGCCAAGGCGCAGCGATACCTCGAAGTTGACCCGCTCACCGGCCAGCGCTCGATGAATCCAGGGCTCGCGCTCGAGCGCCATCTCGTCGCTGATGACGGAATTGACGTGCTTGCCGATGACTTCGTTGCGGTCGATACCGAAGGCCTGCTCATAGGCGCGGTTGGTGAAGAGGTAGCGGCAATCCTTGTCGAAGTAGGCGATCAGGGCCGGCACGTTGTCGGTGTAGATGCGGATGTTGTTCTCGGAGCGTATCAGCGCTTCCTCGATGCGCTTCTGCTGAGTGATGTCCTGGTAGGTATAGACGAAGCCGCCGCCCGGCATTGGGTTGCCTTGTACCTCAAGCACGCTGCCATCCTGACGGTAGCGTACGTAGCGGTGGGGCTGGCCCTCGCGAATGTTGTCGATCAGCAGCTGTACGTGTTCCTCGGGGTCGCCGGGCCCGTATTCGCCGTTATGCGCGTTGTAGCGGAAGATCTTGTCCATTGGCGCGCCGACCCGGATCAGGTGATCGGGGAAGCGGAACAGCTCCAGATAGCGCTGGTTCCATACCACCAGGCGCATGTTCTGGTCGACCACGCTGATGCCCTGGTTGATGTTCTCGATGGTGGCCTGTAGCAGGGCGCGGTTGAATTCGAGCACCTGAGAGGCTTCGTCGACGATGGAGATCACGTCGGAGATGCCGATGCCGCGCCCCTGCAGCGCCGAGTTGACCACGATGCGCGCCGAGGAGGCCCCAAGTACCGAGGCCAGGAAGCGTTCGGTGAACTGGATCACGTCGATGGATGCGCGGTTGCCGTCTTCCAGCGGCTTGCCGGTACGCCGCGCGTAGTCGTCGAAGGCGCGGGCCACCTGGCCGGCACCGAGGAAGCGCTCGCACAACACCTTGAGGTCGCCGACGGTGGTGGCGCCGGTCCAGGGGCGATTGACCGAGGTCTGGCGGGTTTCGACGCTGTCGACGAACAGCGAGGCCTGGATGCGCTCGACCACCCGCTGCGAGGTGACCTGGGAAACGAAGATGTAGCAGAACAGGTTGACCCCGAGCGAGAGCATCACGCCATGGGTGAAGGAGTCGCCGAAGTTGAGCCCGAACAGCGCGGTGGGCGTCAGCCAGGGGTGGCCGAAAGGGCCCCCGGTGAGCCAGTCGGCTGGCAGCACACCGGCCTGGATCATCCCCGGCATCAGCAGGCTGTAGGCCCAGATGGCGAATCCGGCGTTCATGCCCACTATTACCCCGAGCCGGTTGCCACGCTTCCAGTAGAGCCCGCCGAGCAGGGCTGGCGCGAACTGGGCCGCTGCGGCAAAGGAGAGCATGCCGATCGACGCCAGTGAGGTGAACTCAGCGATCAGGTGATAGAAGCCGTAGGCCAGCGCCAGGATCACCCCGATGGTGATACGCCGGGCCTGGAGTACCAGGCGACCGTAGTCGCGCGGCCGGGCATCCAGCCAGCGCAGGCGGAACAGCAGCGGGATGACGATCTCGTTGGAGATCATGATCGATACCGCGACGGTGGCCACGATGACCATGCCGGTCGCCGCGGAGAAACCGCCGATGTAGGTGAGCAGGGTCAGCCACTGCTGACCGGCGGCCATCGGCAGCGCCAGCACGAAGGTGTCGGGCTCCACCGAGCCATCGGGGAACAGCGCCAGGCCGGCGGCTGCGATGGGCAGGATGAAGAAGGCGAACGCCACCAGGTAGAGCGGAAACAACCAGCGCGCCTTGGAGGCATCATTGGGGTGGGTGTTCTCCACTACGGCAACGTGGAACTGGCGCGGCAGACAGAAGATCGCCAGCATCGCCAGCAGCGTCTGGGCCCAGAAGCCGCGGCCGAAATCCTGGTCGGCGAGCTGACGCTGAAGCTCCATCTGGCTGTCGGCCAGTGCCATCAGCTCACCGAGTCCATCGAACATGCCCCAGGTGACGTAGGCGCCAAGGATCAGGAAGGCCAGCAACTTGACCATCGACTCGAAGGCGACGGCATGGATCAGCCCCTCATGATGCTCGGTGGCATCGGTGTGGCGCGTGCCGAAAAGAATGGCGAAGGCGGCCATCACGATGGCGACGAAGAAGGCCGTATCGGCGAAGAGCGGGGTATGGGTGATGTCGGCCGCGTCCGTCAGCACGGCGAACGAAGTCGACACGGCCTTCAACTGCAGGGCAATGTAGGGCAGCGTGCCGA
This sequence comes from Billgrantia sp. C5P2, assembly GCF_051062895.2. Lineage (NCBI taxonomy): Bacteria > Pseudomonadati > Pseudomonadota > Gammaproteobacteria > Oceanospirillales > Halomonadaceae > Billgrantia > Billgrantia sp. C5P2. The sequence continues at coordinate 3,590,595 of NZ_CM128542.1, read as the reverse complement.
TCAGTGCGACCAGGCTGGCGAAGGCCGCCAGCGATTGCGCCTTGCCATAGCGCGAGGCGATGAAGTCGGCGATGGAGGTGATGTTCTGCCGCTTGGCCACGCGGATCATCTTGGCGAGTATCGGCCAGAACAGCAGGAAGGTCAGGATCGGCCCGACATAGATACTGGCGAATGACCAGCCGGCAGTCGCCGCCTGACCGACTGCGCCGTAAAAGCTCCACGAGGTGCAGTAGATGGCCAGTGCCAGGATGTAGATGACCGGACGCTGGCGGCTGGCGCCACGCCGACGCGCGTTGCGATCGCCCAGCCAGGCGATGCCGAACAGGATGGCGATGTAGAGAAGTGAAACGGCGATCAGCAGCCAACCGGCAAACATGATTCCTCCCCCCGGCAAGTGCCGACCATTCTAAAGGGTTATCGGCCCGAGAACACTCGGGCCGAGGGGTGGTGTCGGCGAAGCGCCGAGACTCATACGGTCGAGCAAACCGCCTGGTAGAGGCTCGATTCTTCGTCCAGCGTGCGCAGGGCGTCGACGCGTGGTTGGCGGCTGTCCTCGGCGAGGGGCACCAGCTCGGCCGAGGAGCAGTTCAACAGGTACGGCTGGTGGTGGAGCTGATCCACATACTCCTTCTCGAAGCGGTATAGGATGAACTCGACCAGTTGCTGATCGTCCGCCTGACGGGGCACCATGCTGCCTTGGTCGACGACGCTGAAGCTCACCGTCATCGGGTAGAAATAGGTCCAGGGGCGCCACGGCATGCTGTCCTGCTTGGTATCCACCACGCGGGTCGTGGCGGGCAGTTGGCTGCGCTTGTGGTCGAACCAGGAGTATTCGTAGTGGATCTGGTAGCCCAGCATGCCCAGTCCGGCGCAGACCGGAATGATCCATTTCGGCAACCGCTTGGCGCTGGCCAGGCGCAGTATCAAACCGATGCCCGCAGCACCCAGGCCGGCGAAGATCGCCGCAATCAAGTGCCATATCATAACGCTACCTTCTCAAAGCAATCGGGCTTCCCGAAGGGAAGCCCGATTGGGACTGGTTCCCGGCCCGCTGCGGGCCGGGGTCATTATGGCTTAGTGGTCGAGTGCGGCGCCAGCGCCTTTCGGATAACGCACGCTCTGCACCAGGTCCTGGATTTCCTGCGGCGGCTCCTCGGTAACGGTGGAGACCGCGTAGGCAACGATGAAGTTGATCATCGCGCCCACGGCACCGAAGGAGAGCGGCGAGATGCCAAGAATCCAGTTGGCCTGCGTGTTCTCCAGCATGTTGGTGCCGGGAATGAAGAACCAGCCCAGGTAGGTGAAGATGTACAGCAGGGTGGCAATCAGGCCGGCCAGCATGCCGCAAACGGCGCCCTTGCTGTTCATCCGAGTGGAGAAGATGCCCATCATCAGCACCGGGAACAGTGAAGCGGCGGCGATACCGAAGGCCAGTGCCACGGTCTGAGCGGCGAACCCTGGCGGGTTGAGGCCCAGGTAGGTCGCCAGCAGGATGGCGCCGGCCATGGAGATACGCGCCGCCAGCATCTCGCCCTTCTCGGTGATCTTGGGGTTGATGGTGTTCTTGATCAGGTCATGGCTGATGGCCGAGGAGATCGCCAGCAGCAGACCCGCCGCGGTGGAGAGTGCCGCCGCGATACCGCCCGCTGCGATCAGGCCCACGACCCAACCCGGCAGGTTGGCGATTTCCGGATTGGCCAGCACCAGGATGTCATTGTTGACGGTCAGCTCGTTGCCTTCCCAGCCGCGCTGCTCGGCAATCGGTGCGAAGTCCGGGTTGGCATCGTTGTACAGCTGGATGCGCCCGTCGTCGTTGCGATCAGTGAAGGAGAGCAGTCCTGTCTCCTCCCAGGTGCGGATCCACTGCGGCCGCTCTTCGTAGACCAGTGCGCCCTCGGCCGCCGCTTCATAATCCTCCACCTGGCCGGCCATTTCGGGGAAGATGGTGGTTGCCAGGTTGAGGCGCGCCATGGAACCCACGGCAGGAGCGGTCAGGTAGAGCAGGGCGATGAACACCAGGGCCCAGCCTGCGGACCAGCGTGCGTCGGCGACCTTCGGCACGGTGAAGAAGCGAATGATGACGTGGGGCAGACCGGCGGTACCGATCATAAGCGAAAGGGTGAACAGCACCATGTTGAGCTTGTTGTCGACGTCGGCAGTGTAGTCGCGGAAGCCCAGCGCATTGACCACTTCGTCGAGCTTGGTCAGCAGCGGCACGCCGGACTCGGTGTGGGTGCTGAACATGCCGAACATCGGGATCGGGTTGCCGGTCAACTGCATGGCGATGAAGACTGCGGGGATCGTGTAGGCGATGATCAGCACGATGTACTGGGCCACCTGGGTGTAGGTGATACCCTTCATGCCGCCGAATACCGCATACAGGAAGACGATGGCCGCGGCGATCCAGATGCCTACACTGCTGGGCACCTCGAGGAAGCGCGAGAAGGCTACGCCGGCGCCGGTCATCTGGCCGATGACGTAAGTCACCGAGGCGACGATCAGACAGATGACGGCAACAATGCGCGCCGTGCTGCTATAGAACCGGTCGCCGATGAAGTCGGGCACGGTGAACTTGCCGAACTTGCGCAGGTAGGGTGCCAGCAGCATGGCCAGGATCACGTAGCCGCCGGTCCAGCCCATCAGGAACGTGGAGTTGGCATAGCCGCCGGAAGCCAGCAGGCCCGCCATGGAGATGAAGGAAGCCGCGGACATCCAGTCGGCCGCAGTGGCCATGCCATTGGTGATGGGATGTACGCCACCACCGGCGACGTAGAAGTCCTTGGTCGAACCGGCACGCGCCCAGATGGCGATGCCGATATAGAGGGCGAAGGAGCCGCCCACGAAAAGAAGGTTGATGGCAAACTGACTCATGCTGACTTACTCCCCGAGGCCGAACTTCTGGTCGAGCCGATTCATCTTCCAGGCATAGAAGAAGATCAGGCCAATGAAGGTCAGGATGGATCCCTGCTGAGCGAACCAGAACCCGAGATCGGTACCACCGACCGGGATGCCGGAAAGAAGGGGACGAAACAGAATGGCGCAGCCATAGGAGACGAATGCCCAGACGATCAGGCACCCGGTTATCAGGCGTACGTTCGCCTTCCAGTATGCAGCAGCATTGGTTTTATCATCTGCCATAGTGATGCTCTCCACTTGTTGTTAAGGTTGGGAAGTCGCCAAGAGAGTTGCCAAGCTTCACCAGGGGGTTCGCACTAAGCGAGTCGAGTGGTAAAGACGTTGACGCTGGCCAGCGCCTGATTATCCCATGCTCCCTGCGGCCGAGCCGCACTTCCCACCACGTCTTGTTACCGATCATCGAGCCGCGTTATGAAGGCGCGTTTCCCCCAATGACTCACGGCAATAGTGGTCAATAAATCAGGAAAATAAAATCCCAGACTTTGGTATCATGAGCAAACTATGATGATCTTATTCTTTTATTTTTCTTTGTATTTCAATTGGTTGTGATTCTCTTTTCTTGGGTGGGGAAATAAAGGCGTCTATGCGGATAGACGATTGTCTAGCATTGGACCTTTGTCTATGCCGCTATCCTGTAAGACCATTGTCTAGTGCCGATTCAAAACGCTCGAATATTGTTCCCTTTGACGTTGGTCTAGGTTATGTCCTGAAAGTCGGGGCTGCTATTCTGCGCCAAGAAGTCCAGCTCGATGCGAGCGGTATCGAATAGAGCGGGATTGTTTCTTTATTGTTTCAAGCGACAGGGACGCGCATGGCTCAGGCAATGGGTCTTCCCTTGACTGTGATCTGCTCGCCAAGCCTCCTTTCGGACTCGTTCGGGTGCTGACGGCGACGACGATTGCACAACGAGGGCTATAACATGGTCGATGTCGATCTCTCCCAACCCCCGTTCACCTTTCTGAATGAAGAGGGGCGGGAGCGCGTCCGCAACGGCATCGACCTGGCCTACTTCGACCGCGACGAGATCATCCTGGAGACCGGCCAGCCCGGCGAATATGTCTTCCTCATCCACAAGGGCGAGGTGGCCGAGCTGGATACCACCCAGCCGGGGGCGCGCGAGCGAATCGGTCATTACACGGCAGGCGACCTGTTCGGTGCCATCAGCATCCTCAACGGCAAGAGTCGCTATCGCTTCCGCGCCGAGCAGGAGTGCCTCTGCTATCTGATGCCGAAAGCTCTGTTCCTGCAGTTGTGCGACGACTATCCCGCCTTTGCCGAGTTCTTCCGCCAGACCCTGGCGCACAAGGCGCGACTGTTGACCGAGCAGCGTGCCGAGGGTGGCGTGACCATGGCTGGCTTCATGCTGGCCAAGGTCAGCGAGTGTATGCGACCGCCGCTGTGCATGGGGGCGGATACGACCATTGCCGAAGCGGTGGCCAGGCTGCACGAGAGCCATGCCGACAGTCTGCTGGTGGAGAGTAGCGGGGGAGTGGGCATGGTCACCAAGACCGACCTGCTCGAAGCGCTGGTGCTCCAGGGAAGAGAAAAGGGGAGTCCGCTGCAGGATATCGCGCACTTCGAACTGGTCACGGTGCGCCCCGACCAGTATCTGTTCGAAGTGCTGGTGATGATGACTCGCCATAAGGTGGAGCGGGTCGTGGTGCTGGAACGGGGGGAGGAGCGAGCCCCGCCGATCGGCGTGGTGGAGCTCACTGACGTGCTCAGCTACTTCTCCAGCCGCAGCTATGTCGTCAGCCTGCAGGTTGAGCAGGCGGATAGTCTCGAGGACCTGTTTCGTGCCAGCCGCCGCACACCCGAGTTGGTCAAGGCGCTGATGGCCCAAGGCGTCAAGTTGCGTTTCGCCATGGGCCTGCTGGCGGCACTCAACGGGCGCATCATGTCAAAGGCCTGGAGCTTCCTGATCGATGAGCGCTACCACGCTGAGAGCTGCCTGATGGTGATGGGTAGCGAAGGGCGAGGCGAGCAGATCCTCAAGACCGATCAGGACAACGGTCTCATACTCGCCGACGGGCTCGAATGGCCCGATGTGGGGGCGCAGATGCAGCGTCTCACCGAAACGTTGATCGAATTGGGTTACCCGCCCTGCCCCGGCAACATCATGGTAAGCAACCCCGAATGGGTGGGGTCCGTTTCCCAGTGGCGCGAGCGCATCGCCCGCTGGGCCGAGAAACGCGATGGCGACAGCCTGATGAAGCTTGCCATCATGCTCGACTCTCATGCGGTGGCAGGCAATCCCGCGCTGCTCGACCGAGTGCGCCAGTCGCTCTTCGAGCAGTGTTCGCGAGACGAGATACTGCTCTCCTATTTCGCCCGTACGGCGCTGCGTTTCTCCACGCCGTTGACCCTGTTCGGCTCGCTGAAGAAGCCCCAGCACGGTATCGATATCAAGAAGGGAGGAATCTTTCCCATCGTGCACGGGGTGCGCACCATGGCGCTGGAGCGAGGAATCAAGCCCACGTCGACATTGGAACGGCTCGAGGCCCTGTCAGCGGATGGAAGGCTGGAAGCGCGAGTCGCCGAGAATCTGGCCGAGGCGCTGTCGTTGTTCACCGAACTGCGCCTGAAGCAGCAACTGGAGCGCCTGGACGGCGATATCGTCAGCAAGAGCCCCGACCGTGTCGTGGTTCAGCAGCTGTCGTCGCTCGAGCGTGACCTGCTGCGTGAGGCACTACACATCGTCAAGGACTTCAAGCAGAGCCTGTCGCAGCGTTATCACCTCGAATATTCCTGAGGTCGAGAGCCGCGAGAGGCAGACAAGAACCAAGGAGGAACGGTATGTTTCGCGCTCTGCGCCGGGCCAACGACCGTCGGCGGCATGCCGGCGGCGAGTATGGCTGGTTATTCCGCCCCTACACCGGGGATGAGCTGGTGGCCATCGACTGCGAAACCACCGGTGTCGATACCCGTACCGCCGAGCCCGTATCCATCGGCGCGGTCAAGGTGCGCGGTGACAGGGTGTTGACCAGTGAATCGCTGGACCTGCGCCTGAAGCGCCCCGCCACGCTGACTGGCGATTCGATCCGCGTGCATGGCCTGCGTGGTATCGATCTGGATGACGGCATCAGCCTGGACGAGGCGCTGGTGACGCTGCTCGATTTCATCGGCAACCGGCCACTGCTGGGCTGGCGGCTCGACTTCGACCTGGCCATTCTCAATCGCCAGATTCGTCCGCGCTTCGGCTTCGACCTTCCCAACAGCGGCATCGATGTGGCGCAGCTGTACCACCGGCAGCAGCGTCGCAGTGTCATGGAACCCGAACCGCGCGCGCAGCGTTTCGAGGCGGTGGCGGAGGCCTTGGGTGTGCCGGTCATGGGGCGCAATACCGCCCTCGGCGACGCCGTGACCACGGCATTGATGTACCTGCGCGTGGAGCGGGCCGGGATGCAGGACCGCCGCGAGGCCTGACGCGGTGAATCGTCGCCGTGGCGTCGCCTCGGGGCAGAGGCAATGGTAGGATGGCCCCCGTCATCCACCATGCCTTGGCAGCCCGTGACCATGCAAGACGCCATGATTTTCGATCCCCTTGTTGCCGCCGGCCCCGATGCTTGCCAGGCGCCGGGCAATCAGAGCGAGGAGCCCTCGCCGCTGGACGCACTCGATGCCAGAGCCCGGCGTGAATTCAACAAGCTGCAGAAGCGCCTGCGCCGCCAGGTGGGCAACGCCATCATCGACTATGGGATGATCCACGAAGGCGACCGGGTCATGGTCTGCCTGTCGGGCGGCAAGGACAGCTACACCATGCTCGAGATCCTGCGCAACCTGCAGCGCAATGCGCCGGTGAACTTCTCGCTGGTGGCGGTCAATCTCGACCAGAAGCAGCCGGGTTACCCCGAGCATGTACTGCCCGAGTATCTCGATTCCGTTGGCGTCGAGTACTACATCCTCGAGCGCGATACCTATTCGGTGGTGAAGGAGAAGACGCCGGAGGGCAAGACCACCTGCGCGCTCTGCTCACGGCTGCGTCGCGGCTCCCTCTATGGCTTCGCCGAGGAGATCGGCGCGACCAAGGTGGCACTGGGGCACCATCGCGAGGACATCCTGGAGACACTGTTCCTCAATATGTTCTACGGTGGCTCTCTCAAGGCGATGCCTCCCAAGCTGCTCTCCGACGACGGCAAGAACATCGTCATCCGCCCCCTGGCCTACTGCCGCGAGGCGGATATCGCCGAATTCGCCCGGTTGATGGACTTCCCCATCATCCCCTGCAATCTGTGCGGTTCCCAGCCCAACCTGCAGCGCCAGGTGGTCAAGGAGATGCTGGCCGAGTGGGAGCGTAAGCACCCCGGGCGCATCGAATCCATGTTCAAGGCGGTGACCAACGTGGCGCCCTCTCAGTTGGCCGACCGCGAGCTGTTCGACTTCGAAGGGCTCGAGACCAAGCAGGCCCGGTTGCGCGAGCGCCGGATCGACGCGCTGGATCTATCGCGCAGCAACTGATCGGCCGGTTCGTCCTGCCCAAAGAGAGACCCGCCCGGCATTGCCGGGCGGGTCTCTTCGTTCGGGGCGGTTATGGGCTCAGTGTTCGTCCTGCGCCTGGGCCACCAGGGCTTCCAGATTGAGGATATTCACCTCGCGACCGGAGACCTCGACCAGCCCCTGCTGTTGGAAGCGCCCCAGAATACGGCTGACCGTTTCCACCGCCAGACCCAGGTAGTTGCCGATGTCGGCCCGCGACATGGAGAGGCGGAAGCTGTAGGGCGAATAGCCGCGGCGACGGAAGCGGTCCGAGAGGCTGGAGAAGAAGCTGGCCAGGCGCTGATCGGCGGTCTTGCGCGACAGCAGGCGCATCATCTTGCGGTCGTCGCGCAGTTCCTTGCTCATGCTGCGGTAGAGCTGACCGCGCAGCTCGGGTAATTGCTCGGAGAGTGAATCAAGCCGGTCGAAGGGGATCTCGCACACGGTGGTGGTTTCCAGCGCGATCACGCTGCCGGGATAGATCTGCTCGTCGATGCCGTCGAGGCCGACCAGCTCACTGGGCAAGTAGAAATTGGTGACCTGATCGTCACCCGAACCCTCGGTGGTAACCTGCTTGAGACTGCCGGAGCGCACGGCAAAAACGCTGCTGAAACCACTACCCTGGCGGAACAACGACTCGCCCTTCTTCAATGGAGAGCGGCGCTTGATGATCGCATCGAACTGCTCCATGTCCTCGAGTTCCAGAGCGAGCGGCAGGCACAGCGAACTCAAGCTGCAGTTCTGACAGCGGGTTTCATGCAGCAGTGAGCGCCGCTTGCCGAGCGCATTGGCCGCGTTGACCGGCATGCTCCACCTCCTTGATCATCGTCATGGAGGCATTATGGAACATTAATGAAGCAGGTGAAATGCCCCTTGCGACCTTTGGCCGCAATAAGATTAGGCCCGGCCGGCACACTCCGCGTATCTAGACGATACGCGAGAACTGGGTGTCGAGCCTTGGCGGCAGCCGGGCATCGAAGGCCATGGCGAGGTGCCGGATCAGCAACCTCCCGATCGGTGTGGCGACCACCCGATGGCCTTCCACGGTCACCAGCCCGTCACGCTGGGGGAGCTCCAGTCGGGACAGGGCCTCCGTCAGATAGCGAGGGGCATCGATGCCGAAGGTTTCACTCAGCTCGTCCAGATCCAGCGTCATGTCGCACATCAGGCGCTCGATGGCATGCCGCCTGACTCGGTCATCGAAGGTCAGCCGGATGCCCCTTGCCGTGGGCAGTTGGCTGCCGTCGAGGGCGGCCTCGTAGTCGGCAAGGCGGGTATGGTTCTGGGCGTAGACGTCATCGACGCAGGAGATGGCCGAGACGCCGAGCCCCACCAGGTCGCACTGGGCATGGCTCGAGTAGCCCTGGAAATTGCGCTGCAGGGTACCGTTGCGCTGGGCGATGGCCAGGCTGTCGCTGGTTCGGGCGAAGTGATCCATGCCGATGTGCACGTAGCCTGCCTCGGTCAGCATGGCGATGGTGGTGCGCAATATCGCCAGCTTCTCCTCGGGCCCGGGCAGGTCTTCGGCGCGAATACGGCGCTGGGCCGCGAAACGCTGGGGCATGTGGGCATAGTTGTAGACCGAAAGGCGCGCCGGCGCCATGGCGATGACCTGTTCCAGGGTGGCGGCAAAGCTGTCGCGGGTCTGGAGAGGCAGGCCGTAAATCAGGTCGAGGTTGAGCGAACGAAAACCGAGGCGGTCGGCCTCGTCGAGCAGCACCTCGGTAAGGATGCGGGGCTGGACCCGATTCACGGCGCGCTGCACCCTGGGGTCGAGATCCTGGACGCCGAGGCTCAGACGATTGAAGCCCAGTGCCTGCAGGTGGCGCAGGGTGAAGACGTCGGCCTCGCGCGGGTCGATCTCGATGGCATAGTCACGCTCACGGGCACTGGAAAGACCGAAGCGGGCATCGAGGCGGTCGATCAGGTCGCTCATCTGATCGAGGCTGAGAAAGGTCGGTGTACCCCCACCCCAGTGCAGTTGGGCCACCTCCCGCCGCGTATCCAGGTGGGGCTTGATCAGTACCATCTCGCGGTCGAGGCGCGACAGGTAGGGCTCCGCAACGCGGGTGGCCTTGGTCGCGATCTTGTGGCAGGCGCAGTAGTGGCAGCCCTTGCGACAGAAGGGAATGTGCACGTAGAGCGACAGTGGCCTGCCGCCGGCGTTGCTGCGAGCGAGGGCGTCCTGGTAGGCCAGCGCGTCGAAATCGTTACTGAACGAATTGGCGGTGGGGTAGGAGGTGTAGCGCGGTCCATGGGTATCGTAGCGCCGTAGCAGTGCCTCGTCCCAGGGGAAAGGATCGGCCATCTCTCGATGCACTGACATCGCGGGAACGGACATGATGGCACTCCGAAAGGCTAACATTGACACAATTTAGCGGGACGCTGGCCAAGGTGGATTGAGCTGCGTCAAACGAAGTGAAAGTCATGTGCCGGTCAGTTGCTCAATGACCCAACGCAGCATGCGGCAGCAGGGCAACCACCTGCCACAGAGCGAAGGCGATGATGGTGAGCGCGGCGATGGTGCGGGTCGCCGGGTGACGGATCAGCGCACCCAACTGGCGGGCGGCGAAGCCGGTGACCAGCAGCGCGGGCAGGGTGCCGAGCCCGAAAGCGCCCATCAGCGCCGCGCCACGCAGTGGATCCGCGGTGGCCAGGCTCCAGGCCAGCATCGAGTAGACCAGTCCGCAGGGCAGCCAGCCCCATACCGCGCCGAGGCCGATGGCCTGGGGAATCTTCACCACCGGCATCAGCCGCTTGCCGATGGGCTCCAGGTAGCGCCACAGGTGCCTCCCCACGGCTTCCACCCGCAGCAGGCCTTTCCACCAATTGGCGATGTAGAGCGCCATCAGGATCAGCATGACGGCCGCGAACAGCTGCAGCCCGATTCGCGCACTCGAAGACAGTGCCACCAGGGTGCCGAGCGAGGCCACCAGCGCTCCGGCGGCCATGTAGCTCGCGATACGACCGAGGTTGTAGCCGAGCAGCAGCCCGGAAAGCCTGGTGGGACTGCGCATGCTGGGTGGCACGGCGAAGGTCAGCGCGCTCATGATGCCGCCGCACATGCCGATGCAGTGCGCGCCGCCAAGCAGGCCGAAGACGAAGGCCGCCAGGAGTGGCGGCAGGCCGAGTCCAGTGGGGTCCATCAGCGCTCCGCCGAGCCGTCGTCGTCTGCGTCGGCCTGGTGGCGCTGGGTGGCCTGTCGCCGCTTATCGCGTTCCGCCGGCGTCAGGTCGTTCTCGTCCTCATCGAACAGGATACGATGGGCGGGGCCCTCGAGGTCCTCGAACTGGTCGTTCTTGACCGCCCAGAAGAAGGCCCACACGGCCAGGCCGAGCAGGATCAGCGAGAGCGGGATGAGCAGGTAGAGGATGGTCATGCATTCACCAGTTGTGCATCGGGACCCGGCGTCGGGCTGGGACGCAGGCGGAAGCGGTTGAGCCGCAGCGCATTGCCCACCACCACCAGCGAACTTCCCGACATGCCCAGTGCCGCAACCCAGGGCGGCACGATGCCGATGGCGGCCAACGGCAGTGCCGAAAGGTTGTAGCACACCGACCAGATCATGTTCTGGCGCATGATACGCCGTGTGGCACGGGCGATCTCGATCGCCTCGACGATACGCATCAGACGCGGGCTCAGCAACACCGCGTCTGCGCTGGTGCGGGCCAGGTCGGTGGCGCCGTTCATGGCAATCGACACGTCGGCGCCGGCAAGCACCGGTACGTCGTTGATGCCGTCGCCGATCATGGCCACCTTCTCGCCGGCCGCCTGCCGCTCGCGGATGCGTTCTAGCTTGCCCTCTGGGCTGACAGCGGCATGCCAGGTGTCGATGCCCAACTGCTCGGCCAGGCTACCTGCGGCATCGACGGTATCGCCCGAGAGCAGCTCCACCTGGATGCCGCGCGCCTTCAGTGCCGCCACGGTCTCGGCGGCATCGTCGCGCAGCCGGTCGCGCAGGGCGAACCAGGCACGCGGCTCGCCCTCCTCGCCGAGCAGCAGCCACTGGCCGTCGCCCGGGGCGGCGAGGGCATGGCCGGGGGCAACGAAGTCGGGGCGGCCCAGGCGCCATCGCTTGCCGTCGATCACGCCTTCCACGCCCCGGCCGGTGTGGCTCGTCCTGTCGCTTGCCTCCAGCATGGCATCGCGCCAAGGCCGGAAAGCGCGGGCAATGGGGTGCTCCGAATGCGCTTCCAGCGTGGCGCCGATTACCCTGACGCGCTCCGTCGAAAGCCCGCCGAGCGGGCGGGTATCGGTCAGGTGGATTTCGCCGCCGGTCAGGGTGCCGGTCTTGTCGAAGATCACCCGGTCGACCTGGGACAGCGACTCGATGGCATCGGCACGGGTAATCAGTACGCCGCGGCGCCGCAGCTGGCCATGGCCCGCCGTCAGCGCGGTGGGCGTGGCCAGTGCCAGGGCGCAGGGGCAGGTCACTACCAGCACGGATAGCATGACCCACAGCATGCGACTGGGGTCGATGAACCACCAGGCGGTGGTTACGCAGACGGTGACCAGCAGCAGGCGCAGCACGAACAGGTGAGACATGCGGGCGGCCATTTGCGCCAGGCGCGGGCGGCTGGCGAAGGCGCGGTCGGTGAGGTCGACGATGCTGGCCACCCGCGCTGCCTTGCCGGCATGGGTGACACGCACCACCAGCGGGCTTTCGATGTTCTGGCTGCCCCCCGTGACGTGGTCCCCGACGCGGCGGGTCACGGGCAGGTATTCACCGGTGAGCATCGATTCGTCGAGGCTCGACTCGCCCTCTTCGATCACGCCGTCGGCGGGTACGCCGTGGCCGGGTTTGATCACCACGCGGTCGCCTGCAGCGAGTTCGCTGGCGGGCAGGATGCGCTCTTCGCCGTTCTCTTCCAGACGTGTCGCCGAGAGCGGCAGGGCTCCGGTCAGGGCGTTGCCCGTATGGCCGCTGCGTCGCCGGGCGCGGGCTTCCACGTAGCGACCGAAGAGCAGGAAGAAGGTGAACATCGTCACCGAGTCGAAGTAGACCTCGCCGCTGCCCGAGAGCACGGCATAGCCGCTGGCGAGATAGGCGCCGGCGATGGCGATCGAGACCGGCACGTCCATGCCCAGCACCCGCGCGCGCAGGTCGCGCACGGCGTTGCGGAAGAACGGCACGGCCGAGAAGAACACCACCGGCGTGGCCAGGGCGAACGACAGCCAATGGAAGAGAGCGAAGAAGTCCTCGCTGATCTCGCCGGGACCGGCCACGTAGATGGGGATCGAGAACATCATCACCTGGGCCATGCCCACCGCGGCCACGATCAGGCGACGGATGTTCATGCGCTCCTCGAACTGAAGCCGCTGCTGGGCGGCATCCGGTTCATAGGGCTGGGCGCTGTAGCCGATGGCCGCCATCTCGGCGAGGAGTCGCGACAGCTTGAGCCGCGCCGGATCCCAGGCCACGCGTACGCGATGATGGCTGAGATTGACCGCGCTGGAGGTCACGCCCTCCAGGGCATTGAGCCGATGCTCGATGAGCCAGGCGCAGGCGGCGCAGGTGATGCCGTCAACCGCCAGCGTCGCGTGGACCAGGCCGGCGTCCCCCTCGGCATGGACGAACTGACGCTGCAGACCCGGGTCGTCGAAGACCGCCCAGGTCTCGGCCTTGACCGCTTGTCGCTCGTCGGGGCGTTCCGGTAGCTCTGTGCGAAAGCGGTAGTAGCTGGCCAGGCCGCCGTCGACGATGGCGTGGGCCACCGCTTCGCAGCCGGGACAGCACAGGGGGTGGGTCGACTCGTCCAGGGAGATCGACCAGGGAGCCTGGGCAGGCACCGGACTACCGCAGTGGTAGCAGCTCTGGCTCGGTTCCGCCTGGCTGGTGGCCGGGCTCATGTCGTTATGCGTCAAGGATCGTCACTACGCTCGTGTTAGCTGCGCTGCTTGACGCCAGGCGTGAGGCTGAAGCTCTCTTCGCTGGGAAAGCGTGCCTCGCCCACCAGGCGCCATGCGGGTGCTTCGGCACTGGGCTGCAACTGCAGGTACCAGCGATGGCGCAAATTGTCGGGTGCCTGACCCAGGTAGCGACCGTCGCGCACATGCGTCAGCGTCAGATCCTGATCGCGGTCGTCCTGCGTGGGGAAGATCAGCCGCAGGTGGAGCTGCTCTGGGCGGTCCTCGCCATCGAGCTGGATGATGATGTCGCTGGTCAGCGGGTCGATGCGCAGATTGGCGCTGAGGTCGAGCTCATTGGCGCGCTGCTGCTTGGCCAGCACCATGTTGATGGCGCGACCGTGCTCATAGTAGTCCTCCTGGACCATGCCGTCGAAGGAGCGCACCGAGAGCACGGCAAAGGTTGAGCTGACGCCGATCGCCAAGGACAGCAGGCCGAGCAGGAACCACGGCCAGAACTGTTTGTACCAGGGTGTGGGGGTGGTCATGTCGGTCATCTCCGAATATTGCCGATGAAGCGGGCATCGCGCTCGAGCGCGATGCGCTCGTCGTGCTGCGACTGCAACAGCAACTCGATGGGGTGGCTTGGCAGGTCCAGCACGGCGGGGTCGGCAGTGGCCTTCACGGCAAACAGCCGCGAGCTGCCCGCCGGCACGTGTAGCGTTTCGGTATCGAGTTCGAGGCCGGGGAGGCCGCGAGCGTCGAGCCGATAGTCATGGTCCCGAACGTCGAGGTTGCGAACGGTCAGGGTATAGACGTTGCTGATGCGTCCGTCACGCGTCATCTGGTAGAGCTGGCCGCGCTCGCGCTCCACTTCGAAATTGAGCGGCATGCGATCGGCCAGTGTCCAGGCGAACAGGCCGATCATGACAATCAGGGCGGCGAAGTAGCCGAGCAGGCGGGGACGCAGGATATGAGACCGTTTACCTTCCAGCGCGTTCTCGGTGGTGTAGCGAATCAGTCCACGCGGATAGTTCATGCGGTCCATCACACTGTCGCAGGCGTCGATACACGCCGCGCAGGTGATGCATTCGTACTGCAGTCCGTCGCGGATGTCGATGCCGGTGGGGCAGACCTGTACGCACAGCTCGCAGTCGATGCAGTCGCCATGGCCGGCCTCGCGGGCCTCGGCATGGCTCAGGTTCTTCTTGCGCGAGCCCCTGGGCTCGCCGCGGCTGGCGTCGTAGGAGACGATCAGGGTGTCGGGGTCGAACATCACCGACTGGAAGCGCGCATAGGGGCACATGTAGATGCACACCTGCTCGCGCAACCAGCCGGCGTTGAGGTAGGTGAAGACCAGGAAGAAGCCGACCCAGAAATAGGACCAGCCATGGGCCTGCAGAGTCGGCAGCTCGACGGCGAGGTCGCGGATCGGCGTGAAGTAGCCGACGAAGGTGATGCCGGTGGCCAGCGCAATGGCCAGCCAGACGGTGTGCTTGGCCGTCTTGCGCCAGGCCTTGTCGAGGCTCAACGGTTCGCGATCGAGCCGGATGCGGCGATTGCGCGAGCCTTCCAGGCGGTGCTCCACCCAGATGTAGAGAAAGGTCCACACGCTTTGCGGACAGGTATAGCCGCACCATACGCGTCCGGCGAAGACGGTGATGAAGAACAGGCCGAAGGCGCAGATGATCAATAGCCAGGAGAGCAGGATGAACTCCTGGGGATAGAAGGTCGTGGCGAAGATATGGAATTCGCGCCCGGGCAGATCGAACCAGATCAGCGGACGGTCGCCCCAGGTCAGCCAGGGCAGGCCGAAGAAGGCCAGCATCAGGAGCCAGTTCGCGACGCGGCGCACCCGCTGGAAAAGCCCCTTGATCTCGCGTACGTAGATATGACGTCGCTTGGCGTACATCTCCTGCCGGACCGTCGCCTGGGGCGTATGGTGGCCCACGGCTTCGGGGGTCACGTCTCGGGTGGGAATCTTTTCGCTCATGTCGGACTCGCGGCGGGCAACGCTGACCCGCAAGGGGAAGGCAATGAAGAGGGTTTCATTGTACCGAGAGCCCGTCGCGTGACGGGGCAGTGCGACGGTGGGTCGCACTGCCCGCCCGGGCGGGAGTCGTCAATCGCGCAGTCGCAGACTGTAGACGTAGGCGGCGACCAGATGGACGCGCTCTGCACCGATGTAGGCCTCCTGGGCCGGCATATGACCGTTGCGGCCGTTACGCAGGGTCTGACGTATCGAGTCGGCGACGCTCTGACCGGGTGCCTGATAGAGCCAGGTATCGTTGGTCAGGTTGGGCGCGCCCAGTGCCTGGGTGCCGGTGCCGTCGGGCCCATGGCAGGCCGCACACACCGAGGTGTAGACCGCGGCACCCAGTTCGGCGCGCTCGGTGTCGTGCTCCAGGCCGGAGAGCGACATCACATGGTTGGCGACGTTCTCGATGTTCTCCTCGCCGAGTTGTTGCCAGGAGGGCATCAGGCCGTTGCGCCCGCGCACCAGGGTGGTCAGGATCTGCTCCGGTTCGCCGCCGTACAGCCAGTCGTCGTCGGTCAGGTCGGGAAAGCCATAACCGCCCTGAGCGTTGGCGCCGTGGCACACCGCGCAGTTGTTCTGGAAGATCCGCCCGGCAACCCGCATGGCTTCGGCGTCCTGGGCCAGCTCGGGGATCGGGATCTCCTCGTACTGGGCGAAGATCGGCGCGAAGCGTTCTTCAGCCTGGGCGACCTCCTCCTCCCATTGGCCCTCCTGGGTCCAGCCGAGCAGGCCGGTGAAGTTGCCCAGTCCCGGATAGAGCAGCAGGTAGCCGAGCGAGAACACCACGGTGGCGACATACAGCTGGAACCACCAGCGTGGCAGCGGATTGTCGTACTCCTCGATATCGTCGGCGGCATGACCGGTGGTTTCCACGTTGCCGTCGGCGTCCGGCACCTTGTCGGTCTTGCGGTTGGCGTACAGGATCCAGAAAGCGAAGGCGATGGAGCCCAGTGTTATTACGATGATCCAGGCGCTCCAGAACCCGGAAAGGGAGTCATCCCAAAGATTGCTCATGCGTTTTCGTCTCCCCTGTCTTTACGGGAATCGGCTTCGCTTGCCTGCTCGCGGTGCGAGCCCTGCTGCGAGGCGCTGCGGTCTCGGTTCGATTGTTCGTCTTCATCGGCGAAGGGCAGTTGTGCCGCTTCGTCGAAGTCCGGCTTGCGCCGCCGGGAATAAGCCCACCAGACGATGCCGAGGAAGGCGATGATCAGCAGACCGGTGATGATGCCGCGAAAGGTACCGGTATCCATGATCAGCGCGTGCCCTCGAGCACGGTCCCCAACTGCTGCAGGTAGGCGACCAGCGCCGTGATCTCCTGCTGGCCACGGACCTCACGCGTGGCGCCCGCGATGTCCTCGTCGGTGTAGGGCACGCCGAGGCTGCGCAGGACTTCCATCTTGCGCGGGGTGTCCTTGCCGTCGAGGGTGTTCTCGAACAGCCAGGGATAAGCCGGCATGATCGACTCCGGCACCACATCGCGCGGGTTGTACATGTGAGCGCGGTGCCAGTCGTCGCTGTAGCGCCCGCCGACACGAGCCAGATCCGGCCCGGTGCGCTTGGATCCCCACAGGAAGTTGTGCTCGTAGACCGATTCGCCGGCCACGCTGTAGTGGCCATAGCGCTCGGTCTCGGCGCGGAACGGACGCACCATCTGCGAGTGGCAGCCCACGCAGCCTTCGCGGCGATAGATGTCGCGGCCTTCGAGCTCCAGCGCGGAGAGAGGACGCAGCCCGTCGACCGGCTCCGTGGTCTGTTTCTGGAAGAACAGCGGCACGACCTCGGCCAGGCCGCCGAAACTGATCGCCACCAGGATCAGCACGGCGAGCAGACCCACGTTCTTTTCGACAATCTCGTGTTTCATTGGTGTCGGTTTCCCCGGTTGCTCAGGCAGTCTGCGGCAGCGGTTGCTGGCCCAGGGCCTGGCTGCGCTTGACGGTCATGAAGACGTTGTAGGCCATGATCAGCATGCCGAGTACCCAGCACAGACCGCCGATCAGGCGCACGATGTAACCCGGGCCGCTGGCCTCGACGGCCTCGATGAAGGTATACATCAGCGTGCCGTCGGGGTTGATGGCGCGCCACATCAGGCCCTGCAGGATGCCGTTGACCCACATGGCGGCGATGTAGAGCACGGTGCCGATGGTGGCCAGCCAGAAGTGCACGGCGATCAGCCCGACCGAATGCATCTCGGTGCGGCCGAACAAGCGCGGAATCAGGTGGTACATGGAACCGATGGTGATCATTGCCACCCAGCCCAGGGCGCCGGCATGCACGTGGCCGATGGTCCAGTCGGTGTAGTGGGACAGGGCATTGACCGTCTTCACCGCCATCATCGGACCCTCGAAGGTGGACATGCCGTAGAACGACAGGGCCACGACCAGGAAGCGCAGGGTCGGATCGGTGCGCAGCTTATGCCAGGCGCCGGAAAGGGTCATCATGCCGTTGATCATGCCGCCCCAGGAGGGCGCCAGCAGGATGATCGACATCACCATGCCCAGCGACTGCGCCCAGTTGGGCAGTGCGGTGTAGTGCAGGTGGTGCGGGCCGGCCCACATGTAGATCATGATCAGCGCCCAGAAGTGGACGATGGACAGGCGGTAGGAGTAGATCGGGCGCTCCGCCTGCTTGGGCACGAAGTAGTACATCATGCCGAGGAAGCCCGCGGTCAGGAAGAAGCCCACCGCGTTGTGCCCGTACCACCACTGCACCATGGCGTCGATGGCGCCGGCGTAGATCGAGGTCGAATACATCGGGCTGACCGGGATCGCGGCGTTATTGACGATGTGCAGTACCGCCACCGTCAGAATGAAGGCGGCGAAGAACCAGTTGGCCACGTAGATATGGGAGGTCCTGCGCTGCTTGATCGTCATCATGAAGACGATGGCATAGCTGACCCACACCACGGCGATCAGGATATTGATCGGCCACTCCAGCTCGGCGTACTCCTTGGTGGTGGTGTAGCCCAGCGGCAGCGTGACGACCGCGGACAGGATGACCGCCTGCCAACCCCAGAAGGTGAAGGCGGCGAGTCGGTCCGAGAACAGCCGTGTCTGGCAAGTGCGTTGTACCACGTAATACGAAGTGGCCATCAGCGCGGAGCCGCCGAAGGCGAAGATGACTGCG
Source organism: Billgrantia sp. C5P2 (assembly GCF_051062895.2). Lineage (NCBI taxonomy): Bacteria > Pseudomonadati > Pseudomonadota > Gammaproteobacteria > Oceanospirillales > Halomonadaceae > Billgrantia > Billgrantia sp. C5P2. The sequence continues at coordinate 3,572,195 of NZ_CM128542.1, read as the reverse complement.
TTGGTGTGCAGCGGGCGCAGGCGGCCGAAGCTCGTCCAAGGCAGGTCGAGGTTGAGTTGCGGCCATACCAGTTGTGCGGCAAGGATGACACCGAGGAGCATGCCCACGATGCCCCACACCACTGTCATGATCGCGAACTGCCGAACTACCTTGTAGTTGTAGGTCGGATGCTCTAGTGCTGTGCTCATGTCAGGTTCCCGTCGAACGCGTATCGAGAGCTCGCGGTGGCGCTGGCCACGTCGAGATTCCCGGTTGAGGGTGATGCAGGTCAGAAAGCAGGGCGGATTCTAGCGCAGCCGCCTGGCAGACTGAACCAAGGATACAGGCGAAACTCGTATAGGAAATTGACGCGTGTCTAACTTTGCTCGATTAGATCCGGTAGCCATTGGTTTAATCCAGGAGTGCGAACAGGGGACCGTTCGGCAACCTGGGCGCTGGTTCGTCGAGGGGCTCGGCCCGCTGGAAGTCAAGGGTAGTGGACGCGCCGGACGCCTGCTGATCGCCCATGGTGCGGGGGCTGGGCAGCATTCGCTTTATATGCGCCGGTTGCGTGATGCGCTCGCCGAACAGGGGGTGCAGACACTGGCAGTGGAGTTCGCCTACATGCAGCGCATGCAGCAAGAGGGAAGGCGGATACCGCCGCCACGCATCGACCATCTGGTAGAAGAATTGTCCCGCTGGTGCGACATTCTGACACATCCGCAAGGAGGTACCCCGTGGCTCGGCGGGAAGTCCATGGGAGGACGCGTGGCCAGCCTCTTGGCGGCACGCCGGCGAGCTGCCGGCCTGGTGCTGTGTGGCTATCCTTTCCACCCGCCGCGAAAGCCCGAGAGGTTGCGCCTGGCACATTGGCCGCAGATCACCTGCCCCACTCTGGTGGTGCAGGGCAGCCGAGACCCCTTCGGCACCCGCGAGGAGGTTGCTCATTATGATCTGGCCGGACAGAGGCGACTGCACTGGGTGGAGGATGGCGACCATGACTGGAAACCGCGACGACGATCGGGCCGTACACAGGCGGAACTGATCGAGGAAGGAGCGACCGCTATCGCCACCTTCATGCAAGCGCATGGGGCGCCAGGATAACCAATGTTACGGATGGTGCGGGCTGCAGCAACTTTCGCCTCGAGAGCCTGCGTTGTCGATGGCGTTTTGCATGGCCAGGGCATTGACAACCAAGCCGATCCCTGTAGAATTCAGCGCCACGTGACCAGGGGTGGTTAGCTCAGCTGGGAGAGCACCAGCCTTACAAGCTGGGGGTCACAGGTTCGAACCCTGTACCACCCACCATCGCTCTCGGCACCAAGCGATAGCGAGCGGTGATCACGTAGGAAGCATGCAGCGGACCGGTAGTTCAGTCGGTTAGAATGCCGGCCTGTCACGCCGGAGGTCGCGGGTTCGAGTCCCGTCCGGTCCGCCATCGTTTCCGCCGCTGTGTCATCTGTTGTGGACCGGTAGTTCAGTCGGTTAGAATGCCGGCCTGTCACGCCGGAGGTCGCGGGTTCGAGTCCCGTCCGGTCCGCCACGATGACCTGGTTTGGCAAGTCCTCATCGCAGCAGTGCGATACCCGTGGGTGATTAGCTCAGTTGGTTAGAGCACCAGCCTCACATGCTGGGGGTCACTGGTTCGAGTCCGGTATCACCCACCACGCGGACCGGTAGTTCAGTCGGTTAGAATGCCGGCCTGTCACGCCGGAGGTCGCGGGTTCGAGTCCCGTCCGGTCCGCCATTCGATTTCAAGACCCGAGCCACGGCTCGGGTCTTTTCGTATCGTCTATACTCCCTCCGTCTTCTTGCCTCGCCCGGCGTGCATGAGCCGCAAGGCTGCCGTCAGAAGCGCAAGGTGTCCTTCGTCTTTTGGCGGATGCCTCGCTTTTCCTTTGCGCCTGTCGCCCGGCTATCATACAGTTGTTTGAAATAACCGTGACTCGACCCAAGAAGGAGTTCGGCGTGCGCTATCCTCATCTTTTCCGTCCGCTCGAGGTGGGCCACCTGACGCTGCCCAATCGTGTGCTGATGGGCTCCATGCATACCAATCTCGAAGAGGCGCCGAATGGCTTTGCACGTCTGGCGGCCTTCTACGCCGAGCGTGCCCGCGAGGGCGTGGGTTTGATCGTTACCGGAGGCATCGCTCCCAACGCGGAAGGCGCTGTGTTCCAGGGTGCCGCCACGCTGGAGCGAGCAGAGCAGGTGGCCGATCATCGTGGAGTGGTCGAGGCGGTGCATGCCGAGGGCAGCCATATCTGCATGCAGATACTGCATGCCGGTCGCTACGCCTACTCGCCCGAACTGGTGGCGCCGTCACCGCTCCAGGCGCCGATCAACCCGTTCGTTCCGCGCGAGCTCACCGACGAGGAGGTGGAGCGCCAGATCGACGCCTACGTGCGCTGTGCTTCCCTGGCCCGTGAAGCGGGCTACGACGGCGTCGAGGTGATGGGGTCCGAGGGCTACCTGATCAACCAGTTCCTCTGCCTGCGCACCAATCAGCGCGATGATCGCTGGGGCGGGCCGCTCGAGAACCGCATGCGCTTTGCGGTCGAGATCGTGTCGCGCATCCGTGAAGCGGTGGGCGACGATTTCCTGATCATCTTCCGCCTGTCGATGATCGACCTGGTGGAGGGAGGCAGCACCTGGGAGGAGGTCGTGACCCTGGGGCGTGCCATCGAGTCTGCCGGGGCCAGCCTGATCAACACCGGTATCGGCTGGCACGAGGCGCGTGTGCCCACCATCGTCACCAGCGTGCCGCGGGCGGCCTTCACCGAGGTGACACGGCGTATGAAGGCCGAGCTCTCCATACCGCTGATCACCACCAACCGTATCAATATGCCCGAGGTGGCCGAGCGTGTGCTCGCCGAAGGGCATGCCGACATGGTCTCCATGGCGCGCCCCTTCCTTGCCGACCCGGCCTGGGTCAGCAAGGCGGCCGAGGGTCGAGACGACGAGATCAACACCTGCATCGCCTGCAACCAGGCGTGCCTTGACCACACCTTCCAGGGCAAGCTTACCTCCTGCCTGGTCAATCCCCGGGCGTGCCATGAAACCGAACTCGTGATCGAGCCGGCCGAGACGCCGCGTGACGTCGCCGTGGTCGGTGGCGGCCCGGCGGGCATGGCGGCGGCGCTTGCCGCCGCCCAGCGTGGTCATCGTGTGGTGCTGTTCGAGCGCACCGGCGAGCTGGGCGGTCAGTTCAACCTGGCGCGCAAGATTCCCGGCAAGGAAGAATTCGACGAGACCCTGCGCTACTTCAAGGTAATGCTCGCCAAGCATGGCGTCGCGGTGAGACTCGGCAGCGAGCCCGATGTCCACACGCTGCGTGGTTTCGATGCCGTGATCCTGGCGAGCGGAGTACGGCCGCGACGCCTCGAGCTGCCGGGCATCGAACACCCCAGGGTGATGAGTTATCCCACGGCGATCCTGCATCCCGAGCGGGTCGGACGGCGGGTGGCGATCATCGGTGCCGGCGGCATCGGTTTCGACGTGGCCGAGCTGCTCACCCACGTGGGCCATCCCTCGCTTGACCGCGAGGCCTGGTGCGCCGAGTGGGGCGTTGACCTCGGCGTATCCGAGCGCGGCGGCATTCGCCCCCCGGAGCGCCCCGAAACGCCGCGCCAGGTCTATTTGCTGCAGCGCAAGCGCTCCAAGCCCGGCAAGGGGCTCGGCAAGTCCACCGGCTGGGTGCATCGGGCGTCGCTGCGCCATCGCGGCGTCGAGGCGCTGGCCGGCTGCGAGTACGTCGGTATCGACGACGATGGCTTGCATATCCGCCACAACGAGGAGCCACGCCTGCTCGAGGTCGACAGCGTGGTGATCTGCGCCGGCCAGGACCCGGTCCGCGAGCTGCTCGAGCCGCTTCAGGAGGCCGGCGTGGCGGTGCACATGATCGGTGGCGCCGACGAGGCCGCCGAACTCGACGCCAAGCGCGCCATCGATCAGGGCACCCGGGTAGCGGCAGGATTGTAATGGGCAGCGTTGACAGCAGAATTCGTCAGGGCGGCTAAGCTGAAGAAATCATTTGCTGTCCTTGACGACCTTATGACAACACGACGGCCGGTCAAGTGACCGGCCGTCGTGTTGACGGCCAGCAGGTTCGAGGCATTTTTCGACGTTGGACCTGACGCCATGCCGCGTGGCATGTGCCTTCGGAGCGCCTCATCCTGATTGATTCGACGCCGGCGGGGCTGGCGCGGCTGCGTCCTAACAGCGTTTAATTCATCTTCATTCACTCATCGAACCCTTGGCGTCCCCGGCGTTCTCATGATTATCCTTACCTTGCGTTGATTCTTTGCCACCCACACCGTCCCGAAGTGTCTAGGCTGATGAGTAACCCAAGTGGGTCATCCGGTCGGGTGGCCAACAGGGTAGGCAAACAGGAGGCTTCGATGAGCATCTTCGATCATGTGCAGAACCGCTTCTCTCGTGTCCAGCAGGAGGAAATGAGCCTGCAGGAGTACCTGGAGCTGTGTCGTGAGGACCCCATGGCCTACGCCAGCGCCGCCGAGCGGATGCTGAAGGCCATCGGCGAACCCGAGGTGATCGACACTGCCAAGGATGCGCGGCTCTCCCGAATCTTCTCCAACAAGGTGATTCGCCGCTATCCGGCCTTCTCCGAGTTCTATGGCATGGAGGAGGCGATCGAGCAGATCGTGGCTTACTTCCGCCATGCCGCTCAGGGGCTCGAGGAGCGCAAGCAGATCCTCTACCTCTTGGGGCCGGTGGGCGGTGGCAAGTCGTCGCTGGCCGAACGGCTCAAGCTGTTGATGGAACATATCCCGTTCTACGCCATCAAGGGGTCGCCGGTCTTCGAGTCGCCACTGGGGCTGTTCTCGCCCGAGGAGGACGGCGAGCTGCTCGAGAAGGAGTACGGCATCCCGCGCCGCTACGTGAAGAGCATCATGTCGCCCTGGGCGGCCAAACGGCTCAAGGAGTACGGCGGCGACATCTCGCAGTTCAAGGTGGTGCGGCTGTATCCCTCGCGGCTCAACCAGATCGCCATCTCCAAGACCGAGCCCGGCGACGAGAACAACCAGGACATCTCCTCGCTGGTGGGTAAGGTCGATATCCGCCAGCTCGAGCTCTATTCGCAGGACGACCCGGATGCCTACAGCTTCTCCGGCGGCCTGTGCAAGGCCAATCAGGGCTTGATGGAATTCATCGAGATGTTCAAGGCACCGATCAAGGTGCTGCACCCGCTGCTCACCGCCACCCAGGAGGGCAACTACAACCCCACCGAGGGCATGGGAGCGATTCCCTTCGACGGTATCGTATTGGCTCACTCCAACGAGAGCGAGTGGCAGGCGTTTCGCAACAACCGCAACAATGAGGCCTTCCTCGACCGCGTCTACATCGTCAAGGTGCCTTACTGCCTGCGCGTCACCGAGGAGATCAACATTTACAAGAAGCTGCTCGAGCATTCTTCGCTCGATCAGGCGCCCTGTGCTCCGGACACCCTGCGCATGCTGGCGCAGTTCACGGTGCTCTCGCGGCTCAAGGAACCGGAGAACTCCAGCATCTACTCGAAGATGCGCGTCTACGACGGCGAGAACCTCAAGGATACCGATCCCAAGGCCAAGTCGATCCAGGAGTATCGCGATTCGGCGGGCGTCGACGAAGGCATGGACGGGCTCTCCACGCGCTTCGCCTTCAAGATCCTGTCGAAGGTGTTCAACTTCGACAACCACGAGATCGCCGCCAACCCGGTACATCTGCTCTACGTGCTGGAACAGCGCCTCGAACAGGAGCACCTGCCGAAGGAGACCTTCGAGCGCTACCTGCGCTACATCAAGGAGTTCATGGCGCCGCGCTATGTCGACTTCATCGGCAAGGAGATCCAGACCGCCTATCTCGAGTCCTACTCCGAGTACGGCCAGAACATTTTCGACCGCTACGTCACCTATGCCGACTTCTGGATACAGGATCAGGAGTACCGCGACCCGGAGACAGGCGAACTGTTCAACCGCCAGGCGCTCAACGAGGAGCTGGAGAAGATCGAGAAGCCTGCCGGCATCTCCAACCCCAAGGACTTCCGTCACGAGGTGGTCAATTTCGTGCTGCGCGCGCGGGCTCAGAACAACGGCATGAACCCGAGCTGGCAGTCCTACGAGAAGCTGCGTGGGGTGATCGAGCACAAGATGTTCGCCAACACCGAGGAGTTGCTGCCGGTGATCTCCTTCAACGCCAAGGCCTCGACCGCGGACCAGAAGAAGCATGAGGACTTCGTGGCCCGAATGAAGGACCGTGGCTATACCGAGAAACAGGTGCGGCTGCTCTCGGAGTGGTATCTGCGGGTGCGTAAATCGCAATAACCGGCGCGAGCCAGGAGGTCTGCATGACCTATTTCATCGATCGACGCGCCAACGCCAAGAACAAGAGCGCCGTGAACCGTCAGCGCTTCCTCGATCGCTACCGCACGCATATCAAGCGTTCGGTCGAGGAGGCCGTCAACCGTCGCTCGATCACCGACATGGAGCGCGGCGAGAAGGTCTCGATTCCCGCACGCGATATCTCGGAGCCGGTGTTCCAGCACGGCCCCGGCGGCAAGCGCACCATCGTCAGCCCCGGCAACAAGGAGTTCGTCGAGGGAGATCGTCTGCGTCGCCCCAGCGGGGGTGGCGGTGGCGATGGCGCCGGCGAAGGCAACGCTTCCAACCAGGGCGAGGGCATGGACGAGTTCGCCTTCAGCCTGACCCGCGAGGAATTCCTCGATTTCGTCTTCGACGGCCTGGAACTGCCGCATCTCGAGCGCAAGGCGCTCAAGGACCTGGACGAGGTGAAACCGGTGCGTGCCGGGGTTACCCGAGACGGGGTGCCGGCGCGGATCAACATCGTGCGTTCCATGCGCGAGGCGTATGCCCGGCGCATTGCCATGCGCGCGCCCATCCGTCGTGCGTTGCGCGAAGCCCAGGAGGCGCTGGAGGAGGAGGAGCGCAAGGACCCGGTGCTGCGCAACCCGTCGCGAATCGGTGAGCTCAAGGAGGAGATCGAGCGGCTCGAGAAGCGTCTCGAGGCGGTACCCTTCATCGATACCTACGATCTGCGCTACAACAACCTGATCAATCAGCCGCAGCCTTCGAGCAAGGCGGTGATGTTCTGCGTGATGGACGTTTCCGGCTCCATGACCCAGGCCCACAAGGACATCGCCAAGCGCTTCTTCCTGCTGCTCTATCTGTTCCTCGAGCGCAACTACGAGAAGGTCGAGCTGGTCTTCGTGCGCCATCACACCGCGGCCAAGGAGGTCGACGAGGAAGAGTTCTTCTACTCACGGGAGACCGGCGGCACCATCGTCTCCAGCGCCCTGACACTGGTCGACGAGATCATCACCCGGCGCTACCCGCCAGCGCAGTGGAATCTCTATGTGGCACAGGCCTCGGACGGCGACAACTGGGACGACGACTCGGTGAACTGTCGCGAGCGGCTGATGAAGACGCTGATGCCCCGCCTGCAGTACTACACCTACGTGGAGATTACACCGCATGCGCATCAGGCGCTGTGGGAGGAGTACGAGACGGTGGCCGCCGAGTTCCCCGATCGTTTCGCCATGCGCCAGATCGTCGAGGCGGGCGACATCTACCCGGTGTTCCGTGAACTGTTCAAGCGCCGTGCCGCCCATTGACGTGACGAGGAGGCAACATGATCCGACGCAAGCCGATTGCCACCGGTTCCGACTGGAACTTCGAGATCCTCGAAGCGTATGAGCGGGAGCTGGCCAGGCTGGCCGATGAGTACCGGCTGGACACCTATCCCAACCAGATCGAGATCATCACCACCGAGCAGATGATGGACGCCTATGCCAGCGTGGGGATGCCGGTGGGCTACCACCACTGGTCGTTCGGCAAGCAGTTCCTGGCGGTGGAGCAGGCCTATCGGCGCGGCCAGATGGGGCTGGCCTACGAGCTGGTGATCAACTCCGACCCCTGCATCGCCTATCTCATGGAGGAGAACACGCTGATGATGCAGGTGCTGGTCATGGCCCACGCCTGCTATGGCCACAACTCCTTCTTCAAGGGCAATTACCTGTTCCGCGCCTGGACGGACGCGAGCTCGATCGTCGATTATCTCGTATTCGCCCGCCGCTACGTGGCCGAATGCGAGGAGCGCCACGGCGTGACCGCCGTCGAGCAATTGCTCGACGCCTGCCATGCCCTGCAGAACTATGGCGTCGACCGCTACAAGCGGCCGTCGCCGATCTCCGCCGAGGAGGAAGTGCGGCGCCAGGCGGAGCGCGAGGAGTACCTCCAGGCCCAGGTCAACACGCTGTGGCGTACCATCCCGGGGCGTCAGCAGGCCGATGCCCTGCCCGGCAGCCTGGACAGCGAGGAGGATCCCCTGGGCCTGCACACGGCGGGGCGCTATCCCCCCGAGCCCCAGGAGAACCTGCTCTACTTTCTCGAGAAGAACGCGCCGCTGCTGGCGCCCTGGCAGCGCGAAATCGTGCGCATCGTGCGCAAGCTGGCGCAGTATTTCTATCCCCAGCGCCAGACTCAGGTGATGAACGAAGGGTGGGCTTCCTTCTGGCACTACACGCTGATGAACCGGCTCTACGACGAAGGCCTGGTCGACGAGGGACTGATGCTGGAGTTCCTGCAGTCGCATACCGCAGTGGTCAGCCAGCCCGGCTTCGACAGTCCTTTCTATAGCGGCATCAACCCCTATGCGCTGGGCTTCGCCATGTTCAGCGACATCAAGCGCATGTGCGAGAACCCCACTGATGAGGATCGCGAGTGGTTTCCCGACACGGCGGGCAGCGATTGGCTCGAGGCGGTGCACTTCGCCATGCGCAACTTCAAGGACGAGTCCTTCATTCAACAGTTTCTCTCGCCCAAGGTGATGCGCGACCTCAAGCTGTTCAGCATCGTCGACGACGATCAGGAGGAGATGCTCGAAGTGGCGGCCATTCACGACGAGCGTGGTTACCGCCGGATTCGCGAGGCCTTGGCGCAGCAGTACGCGCTGTCGCTGCGCGAGCCCAACATCCAGGTCTACGAAGCCAACATCCGCGGTAATCGCTCGCTGACTCTGCATCACGTGCAGGACAGCCGACGCCCCATGGGGCGTAGCGTCTACCCGGTGATCCGACATCTTCATCAGCTGTGGGGCTTCCCTGTGCGGCTGGAGTCGCTCTCGGAAGAGGGGGCGGTCGTCCGGCGCTATCAGTGGCCGCTACCCGATGAGGAAGGAAAGGAGTAACGCAAGGACAGGAAGCAGTGGCGGGCCTTGGGGCCCGCTCAGTCCACGCTGACCCAGGATTGGCACCAGCCGCCGGGCTCGACGCTGTTCTGGGGAAAGAGCTGGCAACCTTCACTGCGGCGCTCGAAGAACATGCAGTTGCTGCAGGTTTCTCCCTCTTCATAAGCCGGATGATCGCTGGCTTGCTCGGCTGCTTCGACGTAGTTCAATGCCTGGGCCTGCTCGTCGTTGGGATCGAGCCTCGGCAGACTCTGGGCGAAGGCCTGGCGCGACAGGATGCCGATCCCCAGGGGCAGGGCAGCCACGCCCAGCAGGCTGTTGCGTAGGAAGGCACGTCGGCTCTGTTCGGCCAAGGATCGGCTTTTTTCGGCCATGGATGGTTCTCCTGCTTCGACACGGTCAATGAAGAATACCCGTTTCCAACCAGACTGGTGCCACGGTTGGTGCGGGCACACCAACCGAAACATCTGACTCGACAAGGGGGATGAAGTTCTTTGTGTAAAGCAGAGGAAACACCTTTTTCCGCAGAGTCGCAATTGCCGAATGTTGCGCTGCGTTTCCGCTTGGTGTCATGGGGTTTCAGCGAGACGGCCTGAGTAAGCGAGAAGTCCCGCCGTGTTGGGTTACATGTCGGCCGGTAAAGCTGGTTCCGTTGCCCTACATTGGTTAGGGTGGGTTCACACTGCTGCTGCAAGGATGCTGTTATGCCGTGGATCAAGATTCTGCACATCGCCACGCTGCTGTGCTGGTGTGCTTCCCTGCTTTATCTGCCTGCCATGTTGCTGGCTGGCGCCAGGTCGCGGGGGGGCTCCTCGTTCGACCTGCCCGTGCCGATCATCCTGCGTTTCGTATTCACCCATATCGCCACGCCTTTCGCCCTGCTCGCGATCATGAGCGGTACCTTGTTGTTCATTGTCGGCCAGATTGCCATGGGCTGGTTGGTGCTCAAGCTCGCCGCCGTCAGCGGCATGGTGCTTTGCCATGTCCTGTGCGGGGGGCTGATCGTGCGGCTGGAGCGGGACCGACACCGCTTCCTGTTACCCGCAAGCGGGCTGATAGCCGTCACGTCGGCCGTGTTGATGCTCACTGTCCTGGTGCTGGTGCTGAGCAAGCCATATGTTTGAGGCATGACAAGGAGAGTCACGATGCGCCATTCGACCCGCCATGCATGGTTCGCCTCACTTGTCGTCGATTTCGACCCCCACCGCATCTTCGTAGACCAGCGTGCCGCCAAGGGCGCCGGTCAAGCCGACCAGGACTGCGGTGAGGAGGGTCAGGGCGATAGCCCAGGGCAGCAGGTTGGTGGAGTCCAGGAAACGCCACAGCCAGTTGAGCGAGGCCAGCGACAGCATCATCACTGCCACGATGGCGTGACACCAGCCGAGGAGCTTGCGTCGGATCAGGCGGATCGTGACCAAGTCGATCAGGCCCACGGTGCTGGCGATCCAACCACTCAATGCGCCGATCCCGGCCAACCACAGGCTCGCCTTGGCCCAGAATGCGTTCCCGGAATAAAGGTAGGCAGCATCGCTACCGACCAGCAGCAGCAGGCAGGCGACAGGAAAGTGGACGAGGGTGGGGTGTATCGGGTGGCCAAATATGGCAATACGGCTACTGATGGTGCGGATCGGTTTGTCGGCCATGTTCGCGTCCTTTGCGATCTGTTCAATGCTCTCTCTGGCATTCAACGCCTTGGTCGGTACCGGGTCAACCGCGCACGCCTGCTCCGCTGGTTCGTCCTGTCGCTGCCTGGCCTGCTGGCCGGTTGCAGTGGCGAGATGTCGACCATGGACGCTGTGGGGCCGGCGGCCCGGGACCAGTTCTGGGTCTGGTGGGCCATGCTTGCCGTCAGCTTGGTCGTTGCCGCTGTGGTATTTGCGCTGTGGCTATTCACCTTTCGGCGCCGGGAGCAGCCGCAGCGCACGCCGCGGGAGGAGCGTCGCATCATGCTGCGCTGGGTGCTGGGCGGCGGGGTCGCGTTGCCGGTGGTTTGCATCGTCGCCCTGATGGTATTCGCCGCGCCTACCGGGCGTGGCATGCTGCCGCTTCCTGACGACGACGCCGAGCGCATCGACGTGATTGGCCACCAGTGGTGGTGGGAGGTGCGCTATCCCGGCGAGGATGGCGAGGCAGACGTGATCACTGCCAACCGGCTGGTGCTGCCGGCCGGCGAGCCCGTCGACTTTCGCCTCACCAGTGCCGACGTCATTCACGCCTTCTGGATACCGCGCCTGGGTGGCAAGCGAGACATGGTTCCGGGGCGGCATACCACCATTCGCCTAGAGGCCGATGCGCCCGGCGTCTTCGGGGCGCAGTGCGGCGAGTACTGCGGTGCGCAGCACACCCACATGCTGCTCCAGGTCGAGGCGCTCGAGCGCGACGACTACGAGGCCTGGCTGTACGCGCGCCGCGCGTCGGTGTCGCCACGGGAGGGCGACGACGAGACCCTGGCAGCCTTCGGCGAGCACTGTGCGGCCTGCCACCGGGTCGAGGGGTTTCCGCAGGAATTCGTCGTCGACGACGTGGACCACGACATTCAAGGACCCGACCTCAGCGACATCGGCTCCCGCCCCACGCTGGGCGCCGGTGTGTTGCCCATGGAGGAGGGCGCCATCGCCTACTGGCTGCAGCACCACCAGACGCTCAAGCCCGGCAACAGGATGCCGCCCCACAACCACATAGATACCGAGACGCTGCAGGATATCGGTACCTGGCTGGAGATGTTGGCGCCATGAGCGATAACAAGGACGCTACCCTCACTCCCGAAGTCCGTCGTCTGCACGAGGGGATGGCCAGGGTCTGGGCCAATCCGCCCGGCCTGGGCGCCTTGACCGTGGTCAACCACACCAGCGTCGGGCTTCGCTTCATGGTCACCGGGGCGATCTTCTTTCTGATCGGCGGGCTGTTGGCCATGCTGATCCGCACCCAGCTCGCTTTCCCCGACAACGACTTCATGTCGCACGAGACCTATAACCAGGTCTTCTCGATGCACGGCACGGTGATGATGTTCCTGTTCGCCATCCCCATTCTCGAGGGTGTGGCGATCTACATGATTCCCAAGATGATCGGCGCCCGCGACCTGGTCTGCCCGCGTCTGTCGGCCTTTGGTTATTTCTGCTACTTGTTCGGTGGCATCATCCTGACCTCCAGCCTGGTGCTGGAGATGGCGCCATCCAGCGGCTGGTTCATGTACACGCCGCTCAGCAGCGGCGATTACTCCCCCGGGCGAGGCTCGGATTTCTGGCTGCTGGGTATCACCTTCGTCGAGATATCGGCCCTTTCCGCCGGGGTGGAGCTGGTCGTGTCGATCCTGCGCACCCGCACCGAAGGTATGGCGCTGCACAAGATGCCGCTGTTCGCCTGGTACATCCTGGCCATGGCGCTGATGATCGTGGTCGGTTTCCCGCCCTTGATCCTTGGCAGCATCCTGCTCGAACTGGAGCGGGCCACCGGCATGCCGTTCTTTGACGTGACCGGCGGCGGTGACCCGGTTCTGTGGGCCCATCTGTTTTGGCTGTTCGGCCACCCCGAGGTCTACATCATCTTCCTGCCGGGGGCGGGTATCGTCTCGACCCTGATCCCTGTCTTCGCCCGGCGCCCCATCGTCGGCTACGGCTGGGTGGTGGCGGCCATCGCCATCATGGGCTTCGTCAGCTTCGGCCTGTGGGTGCACCACATGTTCACGCTGGGCATCCCGCAACTGGCGCTGGCCTTCTTCTCGGCGGCGAGCATGCTGGTGGCGATTCCCACCGGCATCCAGATTTTCGTCTGGCTCGCCACACTGTGGCTGGGACGGCCGGTCATGTCGCTGCCGATGCTGTGGATCATCGGCTTCCTGGTGATCTTCGTGTTGGGCGGGTTGACCGGAGTGATGCTGGCCCTGGTGCCGTTCAACTGGCAAGTCCACGATACACACTTCGTGGTCGCCCACATGCACTACGTGCTGGTGGGTGGCATGCTGTTCCCGCTGATCGCCGGGCTCTACTACTGGCTGCCGCTGGTGTCGGGGCGCATGCCGTCGGAGCGGCTGGGCAAGTGGAGTTTCTGGCTGATCTTCCTCGGCTTCAACGTCACCTTCCTGGTCATGCACTGGACGGGGCTGCTGGGCATGCGCCGGCGCGTGTTCACCTACGACAGTGCCATGGGCTGGGACATCTACAACCTGATCTCCTCGGTCGGCGGGTTCATGATGTCCGCAGGCGTGGCGCTGCTGATCCTCGACGTTGCGCTCCACTTTCGCTTCGGCAGAAAGGCGCCGCAGAACCCGTGGAACGCCGATACCCTGGAGTGGGCCATGCCCAAGCCGCCGACGCCCTACAACTTCGTCAGCCTGCCGCGGCTAGAGACACGCCATCCACTGTGGGACCACCCGGAACTGCCGCGCACCATCACCGAGGGACGGCATGGCCTCAATACCATCGACCACGGTCGGCGCGAGACCTGGGGCAGCGATGCGCTGACCGGCAAGCTGCGCGAAGTGGTGCATCTGCCCACCAACTCCTGGTGGCCGTTCTTCGCCGCCCTGGCCCTGGCGGCAGTGTGCATCTTGTTGCTGGTCAGGCTCTACCCGCTGGCGGGTGTGGCGTCGCTGGTGGCCATCGTGTTCCTGCTGCGCTGGTCGTGGGAGAACGGGGCGCACCCCCGCGCCGCGCCCGACGCCACGGTGGCGCCCGGCCAGCCGCCGCTGCACTCGCGCACCATGAATGGCCCCGGGGTGTGGACCATGTCGGTCTCGCATCTGGCCAATGGGTCGCTCTATCTCTCGCTGCTGTTCGGCTGGTTCTACCTGTGGACCGTGGCGCCCGAGTGGCAGATGCCGGAGACGTCTCCTCTCTCGTTGCCGCTGCTGGCCGGGGCGGGTCTCGCGTTGACGCTGGGCACCGCGTGGCTGGCCAAGCTGGTGCGCCGGCTGCGCCGGGGCAATGATTCGGCTCTCGGTGGGGGGATGCACCTGGCTGCCGGACTCGGCGCGCTGCAGTCGGTCCTGCTGGCGCTGGCGATCTGGCAGGCACGGCTGGCACCTACCGAAAGCGCCCACGACGCCACGCTGCTGGTGGCCCTGGTTTATGTACTGATCCATGCGCTGCTGGGTGGCCTGCTGTGCTTGCTGCAGGGGTTGCGAGTCGGTTATGGCTTCGTCGGTGCCGAGGCGCCCCTCGAGCCAGTGGTGGTGCTGCGTCTGTGGTATTACAACCTGGTTGTCTACTGGACCCTGTTCGTGGCTATCTGGGTCATGCCGACAGTCCTTGGAGGGGGGTCATGAAGCAACTGTTGAGGCTGACCCATCCGATTCATGTGGTCAGCGGCCTGACCATCTGGGGCATCTGGTTCGTGGCCATCTATGCCGGGCTCTCGGTGGCCTGTTCGGTGGCACCACCCGACCCCGAGCGCGACATGCTGACCGCTATCAATGTCGGTATCGGATTGGCCACGCTGGTCACCACCGCGCTACTGCTGTGGCTGGCCTGGGCCAGCCTCGCGGCAGGGCGCAAGGTGGGGCCGCGACGAGAGTGCTATTTTGCCTTCGTGTCGGCGGGTGTCTTTCTGTTCTCGGCGGGTGGCACGCTGTTCGTCGGCTATCCGATCATCTTCCTGCCTCCCTGCTTGTAGCAGGAGCAATCCGGCGCTTTGTTCAGCCGTCGTGGCTGGCCTGCTATACTCGCGCCAGCGCGGCGGTTCCATGCCGCAGGAATACCTAACCGGGGGAGGGTGCCCGATGCAGAATGCCGTGATCCTGATCAATACCGACAAGGGCCAGGTCAAGGCGGTGGCCGAGCGGCTCGCCGACGTCGAGGGGATCAGCGAGGTCTATTCCACCTGTGGACGTTACGACCTGGTGGCGATCGCCCGCACCCGGGATTTCGAGAGCCTGGCCGAGCTGGTCACCGAGCGCCTCAATGCGGTCGAGGGCATTCGCGACACCGAAACCCTCAATGCCATGCAGGTGCACTCGCGCCACGACCTCGAAACCATGTTCTCCCTCGGCTGGTAAGTCCCGTTTCGCTGATCGATTCATCCTGCCGTCGGCCAGGTTGGCCGGCGGCCTTTCGTCTGGACCTGACTGAATGGCTACAGCCCGCTCGAGGACGAGGCGTCGCGCCACTCCGCTGTCTCGTTGGCGCCCACGCATGCGCCGCTTCGTCGTCACCTTCGTCTTCGTGCTGGTCGCAAGCGGCCTGTGGTATACCCAAGAGCGGGAATTCCGCGATCAACTGAGCTGGATGGGCGTGCCGACCTGGGAGAGCCTGACCCCGCTGAGCGCTCATCGGGTGCTGCGCAACGAAGGCTTCCTGGTGGGCTGGTCGGACGTGCGGGTCAATCCGCTGTGGGTCAGCTACCTGCTGCACGAAGTGGAGGATCCACGCGCCGGCCCGCGACCCGACTTTCGCCAGGACTGGCGGACCCTGTGGCCGATAAGCGCCGACAGCTATTTCGGTAGCGGTTACGATCGCGGCCATCTGGCCCCCAACTATGCCATCGCCACGGTGCATGGGGGCCAGGCCCAGCAGCAGTCGTTCCTGATGAGCAACATCTCGCCCCAGCGACCCGATCTCAACCGCCGGCTCTGGCAGCGCCTGGAAGAGGTCGTGATCGATCACTTCGTGCCGCGCTTCGGCGTGGTGCAGGTGATTACCGGCCCGGTCTTCCCCGAGCGTTTCCTCGACAATGTGACCCACCGGGTGGGGCTCGTCGAAATTCCCGAAGCTTTCTACAAAATCATCGTGGTTCCGGCCGGGGAGCCAATGGCGCTGGCCTTCATCATGCCCCAGGAGGTGCGCGGCGGCGAACCGCTGGACGACTACCTGGTAAGTATCGATGAGGTGGAGGCGCGCACTGGGCTCGATTTCTTCCCGCGCCTGCCCGAAGAGGTGGCCGAGGTGCTGGAGGGGGAGGTAGTGGCCGAAGGGTGGGCATTAGAAGAGGTAGCCCGCCTGCCCGCCCGTTACTGAAATAAATGGCTGCACGAGCGAATCACAGGCACAAAAAAACCGCGATCGGTCGCGGTTTCTTGGGTCGCTCTGGAAGTTATCAGCCTGCATGACGCGATGTGCTTGTAGAAAGCAGTGGTGCCCAGGAGAGGACTTGAACCTCCACATCCGTAAGGATACTAGCACCTGAAGCTAGCGCGTCTACCAATTCCGCCACCTGGGCGCATCATGCTGTCGTCGATCGTGTTCGCGAGCCTGGGATGGTGCCCAGGAGAGGACTTGAACCTCCACATCCGTAAGGATACTAGCACCTGAAGCTAGCGCGTCTACCAATTCCGCCACCTGGGCGAACACGAGACTTTCGAGTTGACAAAGAGCGAGGTGCCTGACCCGACCACCGGTCCCGAAGGGAGCGAGTGGTGCCCAGAAGAGGACTTGAACCTCCACGTCCATAAGGACACTAGCACCTGAAGCTAGCGCGTCTACCAATTCCGCCATCTGGGCAGGCGACGCGTATCTTACCCAAATTGTGGCTCAATGCAAGAGCGCCGGGTGAAATTTCGCCCGGCGTCAAGCGGCATGAAGGCCGCCAGCGGTGAGTTGGTCGGGTGTTCTCGTTGTGTGGCTTGGTCGCGGATCGTACCGCCATGGTTGGGCCGAACCGACACCGGCGTTATACTGCGGGGCATGACAAACGACTCCATTAGCAAGACCCTAAGCCCGCGGCCTCTCGCCCGCGCCCTTCCCGGAACGCTGCTCCCGTTGTCAAGGATGCCCCACGCATGACTCATTGGACGCTCAGCGACGACCCCCATGCCAGCCGCGAGGCCCACAAGTACGACAAGCCGGCGCCCAGCCGCGAGTACCTGTTGGCGCGCCTGGAGGAGTACGGCAAGCCGATCACGCACGAATCCATGAGCCGCATGCTGGGCCTCGACGACGAAGAGCTTCAGGAGGCCGTGCGCCGGCGCCTGGCGGCCATGGAGCGCGACGGCCAGGTGCTGCGCAACCGTGCCGGCGCCTACGCGTTGATCGACAAGCTCGACCTGATCAAGGGCAAGGTGCTGGGGCACCGCGACGGTTTCGGCTTCGTGCTGCGAGAGGATGGCAAGAAACCCGACCTGGTATTGCCGCCGCGCCAGATGCGCCGGGTCTTTCACGGCGACTACGTGCTGGTGCGCGTCAGTGGGCGCGATCGCCGCGGCCGCGACGAGGCCACCATCGCCGAGGTGCTGGCACGCAACACCCAGACCATCGTCGGCGTATTCCGCGAGAACACTTCCGAGTTCGGCGTGCTGATCCCCGAGAACCCGCGCATCACGCAGGAGGTGATCATTCCTCATAGCGCCTGTGGTGGCGCACGTGAGGGCCAGGTGGTCTCGGCCAGGATCGTGCAGCAGCCCGACACTCGGGTGCAGCCGGTGGGCGAGGTGGTCGAGGTGCTCGGCGAGCGCATGGACCCCGGGATGGAAATTGATATCGCCATCCGCAGCTACGAGATTCCCGCAGAGTTCCCCCCCGAGGTGCACGACCAGATCGCCGAAATGTCTGCCGAGGTGGCCGAGCAGGACAAGCTGCATCGCATCGACCTTCGCCATATTCCGTTGGTCACCATCGATGACGAGACGGCCAAGGATTTCGACGACGCGGTGTGCGCCTGGAAGACCAAGTCAGGGAGTTGGAAGCTGATCGTCGCCATCGCCGACGTGTCGCACTATGTGCGCCCGGGCACGCCGCTCGACGAGGAAGCGATCCGCCGGGGTAACTCGGTCTACTTCCCGGGGCAGGTGGTGCCGATGCTGCCCGAGCTGCTCTCCAACGGGCTGTGCTCGCTCAACCCGCACGTCGACCGCCTGGCGATGGTCTGCGAGATGAACATCTCCAAGAGCGGGGTGATCAGCCGCTACCATTTCTATGAGGCGGTGTTCCAGTCGCACGCTCGCCTGACCTACAACAAGGTGGCGGCGATCCTCGACGGCGATGATGCCGAGGCGGATGCCCTGCGCGAGGAGTACCGCGACCTGATCAAGCCGCTCCAGGGCCTGCACGAGCTCTACCGGGTGCTGCGGCAGGCCCGCGAAGAGCGCGGCGCCATCGACTTCGAGACCACCGAGACGGCCATCCTTTTCAACGAGGAGCGCAAGATCGAGAAGATCGTGCCGCGCAAGCGCAACGACGCGCACAAGATCATCGAGGAGTGCATGCTGGCGGCCAACGTGGCCACCGCCCGCTTCCTCGACAAGCACGATCTGCCGGCGCTCTATCGCATCCACGAGCGACCCTCGCCGGAGCGCCTCGACAAGCTGCGCCTGTTCCTCAACGAACTGGGGCTCTCGGTCGGCGGTGGCGACGAGCCCACCCCCCAGGACTATCAGGCATTGGCCGAGGCGATACGCGGCCGTCCGGACGCCGACGTGATCCAGACCGTGATGCTGCGCTCGATGAGTCAGGCGGTCTATTCGCCCCAGAACGAGGGGCATTTCGGCCTGGCCTATCCGGCCTACGCCCACTTCACCTCACCGATTCGTCGCTATCCCGACCTGTTGGTTCATCGTGCCATCCGCTCGGTGGTCCGCGGGCCGCGCCAGACCAATACCGTGCTGCGCGCCGAAGGGGCCAAGGTGGACCCGCCCAGCAAGTGGTGTCCCTACACCTTCGAGCAAATGCTCGAGCTCGGCGAGCACTGCTCGATGACCGAGCGCCGTGCCGACGACGCCACCCGCGACGTGGAGGACTGGCTCAAGTGCGAGTTCATGTCCGACAAGCTGGGAGAAGTCTATGAGGGCACCATCGCCTCGGTGACCCAGTTCGGTATTTTCGTGCGTCTCGACGAGGTCTACGTCGAGGGTCTGGTGCACGTCACCTCGCTGCCTTCGGATTACTACCACTACGAGCCCGAGAAGCATCGCCTCAAGGGCGAGCGTACCGGCATGAGCTACCGCCTGGGCGACGGTGTCACCGTGCAGGTGGCGCGCGTGGACCTGAACGATCGCAAGATCGATTTCGTGCTGGATGACGACAAGCCGCGTCCCAAGCGTCAGCCGCGCAAGCGCCGTGGCGAGGGTGAGGCGGCTTTCACCCCCAAGCCCGACGCTGGCAAGGGGCAGGCCGACGACAAGGGCGGCAAGGGCAAGGGCGGTAAGCGACGTCGTGGCCCGCGCAAGCCGAAGGCGCGTAGTTGATGGCGCAAGGTCGCAAGGGCAAGCCGCGTGACGCGGGAAGGGCGGCGGCGCGCCGCAAGCCGGAACTGCCGGGCGTGCCAGGCGGGCTCGATGCGGTGTTCGGTGTGCATGCCGTGCGTGCCCTGCTGCAGCGCGGAGATTGCCCACGAATACTGTGGGTGCAAGAAGGGGAGGCGCAGCAGCGTCTGGCCGATGTGATCGACAGGGCCCGGCAAGGCGGGGCGCGAATCGAACCGCACCCGCGTGACGAACTGGATCGCCTGGCACGGGAAGCCTCGCATCAAGGCATCGTCGCCTTCACCGCGCCGCTGGCCTTCGAGAGCGAAACGTCGCTGTGGTTCAAGCTCGAAGCCTGGCCCTACGAGTCTCCGCCACTGCTGCTGGTGCTCGATGGCGTCACCGACGTGCACAACTTCGGTGCCTGCCTGCGCAGCGCCGATGCCGCCGGCGTGCATGGCGTGATCGTGCCCAAGGACAAGGCGGCGCCGCTCAACGCCACGGTGCGCAAGGTGGCCTGTGGTGCCGCCGAGAGCGTGCCGGTCTACCAGGTGACCAACCTGGCCCGTGCCCTGGCCCGGCTCAAGGAGTTCGGCGTGTGGATCACCGGCACCGCCGGCGAAGCCGAGGCGATGCTGTTCGAGGCCGATTTCAGCGGGCCCTCGGCATTGGTGATGGGCGCTGAGGGCAAGGGTATGCGACGCCTGACCCGAGAGGCCTGCGATGGCCTGGTCAAGCTGCCCATGGCCGGCAGCGTCTCCAGCCTCAACGTTTCGGTAGCCACCGGCATCTGCCTGTTCGAGGCGGTGCGCCAGCGGCGTGGCACCGAGGCCTGAGTCGTGGCTGCAAGTGCCAGCTTGCAAGTGGCGGCGCGGATCACTAGAATGCAGGCGCCCGTTCCTGTGTGAGCGGGCGTAGTTATTTCACTATCACTCCTTGCTTCCCTTGAGCGCCAGTCCTGTGTGGAACAGGTTTCACGCGGAAGCTGCCAACCCGAAAGGAGAACCCATGCGTCATTACGAGATCGTGTTCATGGTCCACCCGGACCAGAGCGAGCAAGTGCCGTCCATGGTCGAGCGTTACTCCAGCATCGTCACCGAGAGCGGTGGCACCGTGCATCGTCTGGAGGATTGGGGCCGCCGTCACCTGGCCTACCCGATCAACAAGATTCACAAGGCTCACTACGTGCTGATGAACGTCGAGTGCAGCGGTGAGACCCTCGATGAGATCGAGAACATCTTCCGCTTCAATGACGCCATCATTCGCAGCCTGGTGGTGCGCTGCAAGGAAGCCATCACCGAAGCTTCGCCGATGATGAAGCCGGCAGACGACAAGCGTCCGCGTCGCGAAGAAAGGCCGCGTACCGAAGAAACTGCCGAAGAAGCCAACTGATAGCACGTACCGAGGAGTCTTTACATGGCACGCTTTTTCCGCCGTCGCAAGTTCTGCCGTTTCACCGCTGAAGGCGTGAAGCAGATCGATTACAAGGATCTGGACACGCTGAAGGCCTATATCACCGAAACCGGCAAGATCGTACCCAGCCGCATTACCGGTACCAAGGCCCGCTATCAGCGTCAGCTGGCTACCGCCATCAAGCGCGCGCGCTACCTGGCTCTGCTGCCCTACACCGACAGCCACCAGTAAGCCGCTGACTCGATGTTGCCGATTGCCCGATGGTTGATGCGTGGCACGCCCTATGCGGCAGGCGGGGCGGCACTGGCCGCGATCGTGCCCTGGCTGTTTTGGCTGAGTGGCGCCATCGTGGCTCTGGTCACGCTGCGTCGTGGCCTGTCGCCGGCGCTGCCGGTACTGGTGGCGGCTGCGGTTCCCACCGGTTGGTGGTGGACCCAGGGCGACGCCATACCGCTGGCCAGCGTACTGTTGGTATCGCTGATGGCGGTCGTGCTGCGCTCCCGTATGCGCTGGAGCGAGGCGCTGATCGTCGGTACTTTGGTGACAGCGGTGCTGATCCAGCTTGGCGTCTTCGTGCCGCCGGGTGGTACCGGGCCGTTGCTGGAGCAGCTGCGCCAGGGCTCGGCCGAGATCGACCGCATGCTGAGCGAGTTGACACGGCAGGGCTTCGATACCGAAGAGCTGGCCACGTTGCTGATTGGTGGCATCACCGGCTTGGTCGTGCTGATCGCCGCCATTGGCTGCCTGGCGCTGGCTCGCGCCTGGCAGGCGGGGCTCTACAATCCCGGCGGCTTTCGCGAGGAGTTCCATGCGCTGCGCCTGGCGCCGCGCGAACTCATCGTGCTGGTAGTGCTCGGCGTGGTGGCAATGGTGCTGGGCCTGCCGTCTCTATCCATGCTGGTCTGGGTGCCCCTGCTGGTAGCCGGTATCGCCTTGGTGCACGGCTTCATTGGGTTAAAGGGTATGAACGGGCTGTGGCTGATCGCCTTCTATATACTGCTGATCACCACCTGGCCCATGATTCTGATCGTGCTGCTGGCGGCCTTCATCGATGTGTTCGTGGATTTCCGCGGCCGTCTGGCCCCTCGCAGCGACTGACATGAGGTTAACGAGATGGAAGTCATTCTGCTCGACAACATTGGCAAGCTGGGTGGCCTGGGCGACAAGGTCAACGTGAAACCCGGCTATGGCCGCAACTACCTGGTGCCCTACGGCCTGGCCGTGCCGGCCACCAAGGACAACGTGGAAGCCTTCGAGGCGCAGCGCGCCGAGCTCGAGTCCCAGGCCGCCGAGCGCAAGGCGATCGCCGAATCCCGCGCCGCACAATTGGCCGAGATCGAGCTGTCGCTGGTCGCCAAGGCCGGGGAAGAGGGCAAGCTGTTCGGTTCCATCGGTCCGCGTGATCTGGCCGAGGCGCTGGGTCAGGCAGGCATCGAAGTCGCCAAGAGCGAAGTCCGCATGCCTGAAGGACCGATTCGCCAGACCGGCGAGTACGACATCGACCTGCACCTGCACGCCGAAGTCGACGCCACCGTCCGTGTGGTTGTTGTTGCCGAGTAAGCTTCACGGCTAGCTCAGCAGCGACGCCAAGGGGGCGCGGGGATTCTCTCCGCGCCCCCTTGCTTTTCTCGGATGCGCGTTGCCCTTAGACATTGGTAGTAATATTACGGTTTATCTTTGCGTCATATCTCTTAAACGATTAAGTTTTGCCTGTCCTGACGCCGTTTCGCTTCAGGACAGGGCAGCAGGGCGGTCAAGGCATCATTGCGATGCTTGTCTTAAACGATACAGCGCCATGTCTCGCCCCTTCCTTCATATGAAAACAAACGAACATACAAACATAAAAGGAAACTGCGATGAAAACCGCCTTGCTACGAACCCCGCTTGTCGCTGCCGTGGCCGTGGCCAGCTTCGGCATGATGGGGCATGCCGTCGCCGATAGCGCCGACCTGGAGCAGCGCCTGCTGGAGCTCGAGAATCGTATCGCCGCCGCCGAGCAGCGTGCCAGTGCCGCGGAGCAGCGGGCAGAACTCGCCGAAGCCCAGGCCGAGGGTCGCCTGTCCGCGGAGGAGGTGGAGGAGCGCCTGGCCAAGGTGGAGCGTCAGGCCAGCGGCGAAGAGGGCTTCTCGTTCAACGTCTACGCGCGCTCGGGGCTGCTGCTGGGCGAGGATCGCAAGAGCATCGAGGGTGGGCCCTACGTGACGCCGGTCGGTGGGCTGGGCGGCGCCGTAGGCCGGCTGGGCAACGAGCCGGACACCTACGCCGAGGCCATTCTCAATTACCGCATGCAGTTCGACAACGGTGCCAAGGCGCTCTACCGCACCATGCTGGCCAGCGGCACCGAGACCAGCAACGACTGGGACGACGATTCCAACCTCAACGTGCGCCAGGTCTACGCCGAATTCAGCGACCTGCCGAGCTTCACCGGTGTCTTCGAGAACGCCTCGATCTGGGCCGGCAAGCGCTTCGACCGCGATAACTTCGACATCCACTGGCTCGACAGTGACTTCATCTTCCTCGCCGGTACCGGTGCCGGTATCTACGACATGCAGCTGGCCGACAACTGGCGTTCCAACTTCTCGCTCTATGGGCGCAGCTTCAGCGACTTTCCCGTCGATAGCGAAAATCCCGGCGATACCGGCTCTACCGATAGCCTGATCGTCACGTCCAACAACTACTTCGGCAACTGGCAGTGGATGCTCAACGGCCTGTCGGCTGCCGACAATGACGAGCGCGACATCGGAGAGAATCAGACCGCCGCCGACAGCGGTTTCCACACCATGGTGGCCTATCACGGCGACAGCTTCTTCGGTCTTGGCGAGGGTAACTTCAAGCTGGCGTTGCTGCACGGCCAGGGCCTGGGCGCTCAGGTCAAGGGGCTCGGCAGCGACGGCGATCTCACCGACGACGCCACCGCGACTCGTCTCGGCATCTACGGCACCACCTACGTGGCACCGAAGTGGCGCGTGGCGCCGGCGATTCTCGCCGAGACCAGCGAGGACCGCTACGTCGAGGGCGATCAGTACGACTGGGCCACTCTCAACGTGCGTCTGGCCAACGAGCTGACCGAGAACTTCGAGATGCAGTACGAGGCCAGCTACCAGTGGATGGATCTCGACCCTCAGGGCCGCAACGGCAACAGCGCGGCGGAAGGCGACTACACCAAGTTCACCATTGCGCCGACCTTCAAGCCCCAGGTGGGCGGCTTCTGGCAGCGCCCCGAGATCCGCCTGTTCGCTTCCTGGAGCGATTGGGACGAGGAGCTCAACGGCTACAGCGGCGATGACGCTTTCGGCAGCGAAGGCTTCACCGGTGGCCAGTGGAGCTTCGGCGTGCAGACAGAAGTCTGGTTCTAGGTTCAAGAGGGCCCGCCGGGGCGGGCCAAGCTCGCATGCTGTTTCGATCCCTTGCCGCGACCGGTTTCGGTCGCGGTTTTTGTCGTTTCGAAAGGTAGGGCGGGCCCCGGCCATCGGGTAGAATGGCACGGCCCGTTCCCATGAAGGTTGTTGCGCCATGAACGACACGCTCGAGCTCGACAAGGAAACCGCTGCGCTCAAGGTGCCGCCGCACTCGCTCGAGGCCGAGCAGTCGGTGCTGGGCGGCCTGATGCTCGACAACCAGGCCTGGGACAACGTGGCCGACCGGTTGGTGGCGGACGACTTCTATCGCTACGAGCATCGCCTGATCTTCAACGCCATGATCGGCCTCGCCGAGGCGGCCAGGCCGCTCGACGTGGTCACGCTTTCCGAGGCGCTGGAGCGACGCGACCAGCTCGACACCGTCGGCGGGCTTGCCTACCTGGCCGAACTGGCGCGCAATACGCCCTCGGCGAGCAACATCCGCGCCTACGCCGATATCGTTCGTGAGCGGGCCACCCTGCGCAAGCTGATTCGTGCGGCCAGCCAGATCGCCGACGGTGCCTTCAGCCCCCAGGGGCGGCCCGCCGACGAACTGCTCGACGAGGCCGAGCGGCTGGTGTTCCAGATCAGCGAGGAGCGACCCAAGTCGGGCGGCCCCATCGGCATGAGCGAACTGCTGGCCAAGGCGGTGGATCGCATCGACGAGCTGTTCAACATGAAGGGCGAGATGACGGGGCTCTCCACTGGCTTTCGCGACCTCGACGAGATGACCTCGGGCCTGCAGCCCTCGGACCTGGTGATCATCGCGGGACGCCCTTCCATGGGTAAGACCACCTTCGCCATGAACGTGGTGGAGCATGCGGTGATCTCCAGCGACAAGCCGGTGATGGTGTTCTCCATGGAGATGCCGGCGGATGCGTTGATGCTGCGTATGCTGTCGTCGCTGGGGCGCATCGACCAGACCCGGGTGCGTACCGGCCAGCTCGAAGACGAGGATTGGCCGCGCTTGACCTCGGCGGTCAACCTGCTCAAGGACAAGCAGTTGTTCATCGACGATACCGCGGCGCTGTCACCCAACGAGATGCGCTCGCGAATGCGCCGCCTGGTGCGCGAGCACGGTAACCTGGCGATGGTGATGATCGACTACCTGCAGTTGATGCAGATCCCCGGTTTCTCCGAGAACCGTACCGGTGAGATCTCGGAGATATCGCGCTCGCTCAAGGGGTTGGCCAAGGAGTTCGGCTGCCCGGTGATCGCGCTTTCCCAGCTCAACCGCTCGCTGGAGCAGCGTCCCAACAAGCGCCCGGTGATGTCGGATCTGCGCGAATCGGGCGCCATCGAACAGGATGCCGACGTGATCGCCTTCGTCTATCGTGACGAGGTCTACAATCCGGATAACCCGGACAACCAGGGGCTGGCCGAGCTGATCATCGGCAAGCAGCGTAACGGCCCCATCGGTACGGTGCACATGGCCTTCATCGGCAAGTACACCCGCTTCGAAGACCTGGCGCCGGACAGCTACGGCGAGGCGTTTGGCGAATGACCATGGGCGGCGCTTGAGCCTCTCGTCCGGGCCCGTATAATGCCGACCCCCCGGCAGTCGTTTTTCGAGGAGTGAACATGGTAGGCGGATTTCGGCGCGGCAAGCGCCAGCGCACCCCCAAACTGGAAGCGCGCGGCGAACTCCAGTCGCTGGAGCGTGAAGGGCCGTTCAAGGAGTGGCTGGGCATGCCGGATCTCTATCGCTTCCACATCGTCGTCGACGGCGAAGCCTACAGCTACCAGACCGAGGACGCCGAACTCGCCGTGGCAGTCGGCGACCGGGTGGTATTCCGCTACAAGGAAACCAAGGCAGGCAAATGGGTCGACCGCAACTCCCTGGCCAAGGCGATCGATCCCTCCGACTATCAGTAGTCGAAGTGCGACCTTGGGGAACCCTCCTGACGCCAGCGCTGTCATAAAATGAATATGCCAGCGTCATGTAGATCACATCGGGCACAGTCATGCTGTGCCCGATGCATATCCAGCTGGCATCAACGGATCATTCCTGGACATGGAGGGAACCATGGAATTCGAGCAACTGAAGAGCTTCGTCACGCGACACGATAATTTTGAAGTGCGTGTCATCACCCATTCCGGCAGCCGCTGCTACCAGGTCGAACTGGAAGACATGGAGGGAGGGCGCCATCTCCTGACCCATCGCGGCAAGCCAACGGTCTTTCGCTCACTGGAGGATGTCTATCTCGAGTTGCAGCGCGCCGGCATCCACCGCGCTTTCCTGGTACAGCACGTGCCGCAGGACGAGGTGATTGGCCGAGAGGCACACTACCGCGACCCGCTTACCTCACGCATGCCGCTGGTTTTCTAGAGAAACGATAAGTAGTGCTTCCTCGCCATGCGGCAGTACGGACAGCCTGCCCGGGCGATTTCTTGATCCAAGTTATACAAATCATATTCATAGTATAAGTTCATGCCCCGCGCGCTCCTCGCCTGATACAATGACCGCTCCTTTATCTCACCCATGAGGAGCGCAGCGCATGTCCACATCGCAAGTGGAGCCGGGAGTGGTGGGGCGGCAGCGCCCTGCTCACGCGCCGGCGGACCATCCCGCGATTTTGCAGTCCAAGGTAGGCGTCGTGCTGGCCAACCTGGGCACGCCGGACAGCACCGACTACTGGCCGATGCGGCGCTATCTCAGCGAGTTCCTCTCCGACAAGCGAGTCGTCGACTACCCGAGCTGGAAGTGGCAGCCGCTGCTGCAGCTCATCATCCTGACCCGTCGGCCGTTCAAGTCCGGCGCGGCCTATCGCAGTATCTGGAACACGGCAAACGACGAGAGCCCGCTGCTGACCATCACCCGTGCGCAGACCCACAAGATGGCCGAAGCCCTGGCGGCACGTCACGGCGACCGGGTGGTCGTGGATTTCTGCATGCGCTACGGCAACCCTTCCACCGACAGCGTGCTGCGCCGGATGCAGGCCGAGGGCTGTGAGCGCATCCTGTTCTTTCCGCTCTACCCGCAGTACGCCTCACCGACTACGGCCACGGCCAACGACCAGGCGTTTCGTACGCTGATGAAGCTGAAGTGGCAGCCGGCCATTCGCACCGTGCCGGCCTATTTCGAACACCCTGCCTATCTCGAGGCATTGGCCAACTCGGTGCGCGATGCCTATGCCGCCGCCGATACACCGCCGGAGGTGCTGGTGGCCTCCTACCACGGTGTACCCAAGCGCTTTCTCATGGAGGGCGATCCCTACCACTGCCAGTGCCAGAAGACCACGCGGTTGCTGCGCGAACGGTTGGGCTGGGAGGAGAGTGCCGTCCAGACCGCTTTCCAGTCGCAGTTCGGTCCCGAGGAGTGGGTCGGGCCGCCGACCGTGGATCACGTGGCGGAACTGGCGCGCCAAGGCAGGAAGCACATCGCGGTGGTCTCGCCGGCGTTCTCCTCCGACTGCGTGGAGACCCTGGAGGAGATCAACGAGGAGATCCGCGACAGCTTCCTGGCCGCTGGTGGCGAGCGCTTCACATATGTTCCCTGCCTCAATGACCGCGACGACCATGTCGCTGCGCTGCTGGCGATCGCCGAGAACGAGTTGGCCGGCTGGCTGTAGCCCGCCAGTCCGTTACTCAACCATGACCTCGGTCGGGGTGGGGCACGGGTTTCTCGCCGATCTCCTCGGGGCGTAGCTCGGGTGGGCGTCCGCCGGTTTCGTCGATGTGCTTGAGCTGCATGTGCAGCCCGGTCTTGGCCAGCAGGTGGGCACTCACCGGGGCGGTGATGAACAGGAACAGCGTGATCAGCATCTCCTGAATGTCGGGTTTGCCCTGGGTGACCCAGAAATAGAGCATCGAGGCGATCAGCATACAGCCGATGCCCAGGGTGGTGGCCTTGGTGGGGCCATGCAGGCGCATGTAGAAATCGCGCAGGTGGGCCATGCCCAGCGAGCCGATGAAGGCGAAGATACCGCCGGCGACGAGGAAGAAGGCGATCACGCCCTCGAGGATCACGTACAGGGTCATGCGGCCTCCTATTCGATGATGTCGCCGCGCAGCAGGTACTTGCATACCGCCACGGTGCTGATGAAACCGAGCATGGCGATCAACAGCGCCGACTCGAAGTAGGTCTTGGTATTGAGCCATAGCCCCATCAACACGATCAGGGCGATGGAGTTGATGTACATGGTGTCCAGCGCCAGGATGCGGTCGGGCATGTCCGGTCCCACCGCGAGACGATAGACGTTGAGCAGCAGGGCAAGGACCACCAGGGTCAGGCTGGTCGTCAGCGCAATGTCTAGCATTCGTAGATCTCCTTCAGCGGCCGCTCGTAACGCTCACGGATATGCGCAATCAGTGCCGCCTCGTCCTTTGCGTTCAGGGCATGGATCAGCAAGGTCTTGCCATCCAGGCGCAGGTTGGCCGACACCGTCCCCGGCGTCAGGCTGATGGTGTTGGCCAGCAGCGTGATGGTGAAGCGCTCTTTCAGCATCAGCGGGTATTCCACGAAGTGCGGATGCAGGCGACGGCGCGGATTGATGATCAGCCAAGCCACCTCGATATTGGCGATCAGGATGTCACCCAGCACACGCAATACGAAACGCAGCAGCAGCCAGGGCTTGGCGATACGCGGCTGGGCATCCCAGAAACGATGGGTCGCCAGCGGAATAACCACGGCCAGGAAGCTGCCCAGCAGTATCTGGCCGAAGGCCAGGCTGCGCACCAGCAGCAGCCAGACCACGAGCAGCAGAATCGAAAACAGTGGCGTCGGCAGCCAGGAGCGAGGCTTGATCATCGGACATCTCCCGCGTTGGGCAGCAGTGCATCGATCATGAGCTGAGGGTTGGCCAACTGGTCGGCGGTGGCGTTGGTGTAGTCGCTGACCGGGCCGGCCAGTAGCACCAGTAGTGGTGAGGCGGCCAGCAGCCAGGCGACACCGAACCACTTGCGCCAGGTCAGTGGCTCTCCGGCAGGCTCGCCCTGGCTGCGCCAGAACAGCGTGGAGCCAGCACGCGACAGCGCTATCAGCGAACACAGCCCCGTGAGCAACAGGATCGGCCACAGCCAGGGTCGTTGGCCACTCTCGGCTGCGGCCAGCAGCAGGGCCTTGCCGATGGCGCCGGAGAGTGGTGGCAGGCCGGCCACCGACACGGCACCGAGGAAGAATAGCACCGCCAGCCAACCGCCCTGCTGCAGCGGGCGTCCCCGCACCAGGCGGGTACCGGCCTTGCCGCGCTGTTGTCCGATCAGTTCGGCCAGCAGGAACAGTCCGCCGGTGATCAGGGTGGTATGGATCAGGTAGTAGAGCAGGGCGGAAACCGCTCGCGGCGAGCCCATGCCGATGCCGGCGAGCAGCGTGCCCACCGAGACCAGTACCAGATAGGCCACCAGCAGGCGCAGGTCGCGTGCGGCCAGCACCCCGATGCCGGCGGCAACCAGGGTCGCCAGCGACAGCCACCAGACCCAGGCCTGCTCCAGGTTGGCCAGCGGTCCCGCGGCGTCGCCGAAAATCAGCGAATAGACGCGCAGGATGGCGTAGATGCCGACCTTGGTCATGATGGCAAACAGCGCCGCCACCGGCGCCGGTGCCGCGGCATAGGTGCGCGGCAGCCAGAAGTAGAGCGGCAGCATGGCAGCCTTTAGCCCGAACACCACCAGCAGCATCAGGCCACCGGCGGTAACCAGCCCGGCCCGCTCGGCGGGCAGCTCGGCGAGACGCGCCGCCATGTCCGCCATGTTCAGGGTGCCGGTAGCGCCATAGAGCACGCCCACGGCGATCAGGAACAGCGCGGAGCCGGCCAGGTTGAGCACCACGTAGTGCACCCCGGCCTGGATGCGTGCCTTGCCGCCGCCGTGCAGCAGCAGGGCATAGGAGGCCAGCAACAGCACCTCGAAGAAGACGAAGAGGTTGAACAGGTCGCCGGTCAGGAAAGCCCCGTTGATCCCCATCAACTGCCACTGGAACAGGCCGTGGAAATTGCTGCCGCGCTCGTCGTCGCCGTCGCAGGCGAAGACCACCGCACCCAGTGCCAGCACGGCAGTGAGCAGTACCATCAGGGCCGATAGGCGATCGAGCACCAGCACGATGCCGAAGGGAGGCTGCCAGTCGCCGAGGGCGTAGTAGGTGACTTCGCCGCCTGCCGCCTGGCTGACCAGGGCGATGCCAACCAGTACCAACAGGGCGGTACTGCCGACGCCGATCAAGCGCTTCAGCTCAGTGCCGCCCAGGCGACGGTACAGCAGCAGGATCCCCGCCACCAGGGGCAGCACGATGGGCAGAACGATGAGGTGCGTCATCAGCTGCGTCCCTCGTCGTCATGCGAGCGGCCATCGACGTGGTCGTTGCCGGCCTCGCTGCGTGCACGCATCGCCAGGATCACCACGAAGGCAGTCATGGCGAAGCCGATGACGATGGCGGTAAGCACCAGCGCCTGCGGCAATGGATCGGCGTATTCACCGCCGCCATTGACGATGGTCGCCCCGTCGGTAGTGAGCCCGCCCATGGAGAACAGGAAGAGATTGACGGCATAGGAGAGCAGGGTCAGGCCGACGACGACCGGGAAGGTGCGGCCACGCAGGGTCAGGTAGAGCCCGCAGGCGGTCAACACGCCGGTAGTGATGGCGTAGAGGCTTTCCATCAGGTGTTCTCCTTGCTGGGGCGCGTCGTGGTGTCGACGGAGCTCTCGACGGGTTCCTTGGCTGGACGATGGGGCGTGGTGACCTTGCCCAGGTTGGCCAGGATCATCAGGGTGGCGCCCACCACGGCGAGATAGACGCCGAGGTCGAACAGCATGGCCGTGGCCAGCTCGAAGTCGCCTGCCAGCGGCAGGTGGAAATGGCCGAAGGCCGACGTCAGGAAAGGGCGGCCGAACAGCCAGCTGCCGAGGCCGGTCAGCGTGGCGATGCCGACTCCGGCGACGGCCACCGGCTGATACGGGAAGTCGAGCCGCTGCTGCGCCCATTCCACGCCGCGTGCCATGTAGAGCAGGATCAGCGCCACGGCGGTGATCAGGCCGGCGATGAAGCCGCCGCCGGGAAGATTGTGGCCGCGCAGGAAGATGAAGGCGGATACCAGCAGGGCCAGTGGCAGCAGTGCCATGGAGATGGAGGTGAGGATCGCCGGGTAGCGGTCCGGCGACCATAGCCGCCCCTCGCCATCACTGTGCGGCATGTACAGACGCAGCCGATTGAGCAGCTTGAAGATGGCCAGGCCCGCCAGTGCCAGCACGGTGATCTCGCCCAGGGTATCGAAGCCGCGGAAGTCCACCAGGATGACATTGACCACGTTGTGGCCGCCGCCGCCGGGCACGCTGTTTTCCAGGAAGAACCCCGAGATCGGCGCATTGTCGCGGGTCAGCACGGCATAGTTGAGGCTGGCCACCACCAGGCCGAGCGAGCCGGCCAGGACGATGTCGCGCAGGCTGCGGCGATTCGAGGATTCCGGCGGCGTCTTCTGCGGCAGGAAGAACAGCGCCAGCATCAGCAGGATCATGGTGACCACTTCCACCGAGAGCTGGGTCAGGGCCAGGTCTGGGGCGGAGAAACGAGCAAAGGTCAGCGATACCACCAGGCCCACCACCGACAGCAGCAGCAGCGAAACCAGGCGATAGCGATGCGTGATCGCGGTGCCGAGGCCACCGAACAGCAGCAGGCCGGCACCCAGCAGCAGGATGCCATCCAGGGGTTGGTTGCCCTTCTCCCCGGTGAGGCCGGTCATCTGCGCGAGCCCCAGCGCGCCGGCGAGCAGGGTGGCGAGCAACAGCCAGGTCATGTAGCGCTGCAGCGAAGCACCGTCGAACCAGGCCAGTCCGGCTTCAGCGGCATTGCCCAGGCGCTGAACGGCCGACTCGAAGACGAACCGGGCGTCGACCGGACGAAAGCTGCGCACGAAGCGCCGCAGATCCGCATGGCGCCAGTAGACGGCCGCACCCGCGACCAGTGCGATCAGACTCATGATCAGCGGCAGGTTGATGCCGTGCCAGATCGCCAGGTGAAAATCGAGCGGCTCGCCCAGCGCTGCCCGGGTGGCCGGGGCGAGCAGTCCTTCGGCCATCACCGGCACGAGCCCTACCGCCACGCAGATCGCCACCAGCAGCTCCACGGGAGCGCGCATCAGGCGTGGTGGCTCATGGGGTGCCTTCGGCGGCGGCTCCTGAGCGGGCTTGAAGAAGACCGCGTGAACCAGGCGCAGGGAGTAGGCGACCGAGAGAATGCCGCCCAGCGTGGCCAGCGCCGGCAGCAGCCAGCTCAGCCCGCCCAGTACCGGCGTGGCCAGGGTCTCGGTGAAGAACATCTCCTTGGAGAGGAAGCCGTTGAGCAGCGGTACGCCGGCCATGGCGGCTGCGGCCAGGGTGGTCAATAGGGCGGTCACCGGCATGGCGCGGCGCAGCCCGCCCAGGCGACCGAGTTCGCGGGTACCGGTCTCGTGGTCGATGATACCCGCGCTCAGGAATAGCGCCGCCTTGAAGGTGGCGTGATTGAGGATATGAAAAAGCGCGGCGAGCACGGCCATGGGACTGCCGATCCCCAGCAGCAGGGTGATCAGACCCAGGTGGCTGACGGTGGAGAAGGCCAGGATCCCCTTGAGGTCGGTCTTGAGCAGCGCGAACCAGGCACCGTACAGCAGCGTGGCGGCACCCACCAGCGAGACCGTCACCGACCACAGTGCGCTGTCGGCAATGGCCGGGTGCAGCCGCGCCATCAGGAAGATGCCCGCCTTGACCATGGTCGCCGAATGCAGATAGGCCGAGACCGGCGTCGGTGCTGCCATGGCGTGCGGTAGCCAGAACTGGAACGGGAACTGGGCCGACTTGGTGAAGGCACCCAGCAGTACCAGCACGAGCATCAGCGGATAGCGTGGGTCGGCGACGATGAGGTCGCCGCTCGCCAGCACCTGGTCCATGGAGTGACTGCCCACCATGTCGCCCAACAGCAGCAGGCCGGCGAGCAGGGCGAGGCCGCCTGCGCCGGTCACGGTCAGGGCCATGCGCGCGCCCTTGCGCGCCTCGCTCTGGTGGGACCAGAAGCCGATCAGCAGGAAGGAGGAGATGCTGGTCAGTTCCCAGTAGAGCCACAGCAGGATCAAGTTGTCCGCCATGACGATGCCGACCATGGAGGCCATGAACAGGATCAGGTAGGCATAGAAGCGGCCGAAAGGCTCCTCGGGCGAGAGGTAGAAATGCGCATAGAGCAGGATCAGCAGGCCGATGCCGAGGATCAGCAGGTTGAACAGCAGCGACAGGCCGTCCAGCCGAAAGGCCAGCTCCAGGTCCAGGGCGGGCAACCACTCCAGTGAGAAGCGCAGCGCTGCGTCCGCCGCCAGCGCCGGCCACTGGACCAGGACCAGTAGCAGGGCGAGGGCCGGTAGCACGGCAGTGGCCAGCGTGCAGAAGCGTCGGCCTCGGTGCGCGCTGAGCATGGGCACCAGCATGCCCAGCAGCGTTAGCAGGGGTATCCACAACAGTGTCATCGTTCGCTCATCCTGCTCGGGTCCGTGAGGAGAGGGGCATAGTTTGCCTACGGGACGGAAGGACGCAAGCATCAAGCGTTTGTTTCCCGTCCTTGGGCCCGAAGGTTCTTATAATGCCGCCTCCCGCCATGTCAACGCAAAGCGGGTAACCTTTGTGGTTCCTTGCCATTCAATACCTTGTCTCTATAAAGTGGACGGCGACGAACCGGTGGGAGCGATGCCTTGGCGTGGCTCCATCCAATAACTGGGGAGGGGCGCCGTATGCAGCTGGCCGTACTGGGTGGCTTCGTGGTGGCGGGGTTGGCGCCGCTGCTGCACCGATGGTTCGGTGATCGAACGCCGCTGGTGATAGCCCTGCTGCCAGCTTCCCTGGCCGCCTGGCTACTCGGTCAGTGGCCGACGGTGACGGCGGGCGAAGCGCTGCTGATCGAGTGGGCCTGGGTGCCGGGGCTCGACATCACGCTGAGCTTCTTCATCGATGGTCTATCCTGGCTGTTCGCCATGTTGATCACGGTGATCGGTAGCCTGGTGCTGGTGTATACCGGCGACTACCTGCGTGGCCATCGTGACCTGCCACGTTTCCTGGTCGTGCTCACCGCCTTCATGATGTCGATGCTCGGCCTGGTGCTGGCCGACAACCTGGTGACCCTGTTCGTGTTCTGGGAACTCACCAGCATCACTTCCTTCCTGCTCATCGGCTTCAATCACGCCGACCTGTCAGCGCGCAAGGCTGCGCAGCAGGGTCTCTACGTTACCGTTGGCGGTGGGCTGGCGCTGCTCGCCGGCTTCGTCATGCTGGCCATGGCCGGGGACAGCTGGTCGCTGGCCGAACTGACGACACGGGGCGAGGCGCTGCGCGACCACGCTCTTTACCTGCCGTTGCTGGTTTGCCTGCTGATCGGCGCCTTTACCAAGTCGGCCCAGTTTCCGTTCCATTTCTGGTTGCCCAATGCCATGGCGGCACCGACGCCGGTCTCGGCCTACCTGCATTCGGCGACCATGGTCAAGGCGGGGATCTATCTGCTGGCCCGGCTGCATCCGGCCCTGGGCGGGACCGAGGCCTGGACGCTCAGCCTGTCGCTGGTGGGAGCCATTACCATGGTCACTGGCGCCTTCCTGGCGATCCATTACACCAACATCAAGATGCTATTGGCCTATTCGACGGTCATGGCGCTGGGCACCCTGACGTTGCTGCTTGGGCTCGGCACGCCAGGGGCGCTGGTCGCGTTCGTGGCCTTCCTGCTGGCGCACTCCCTGTACAAGGGGGCACTGTTCCTGGTGGCCGGCATCCTCGACCACGAAACCGGCACCAAGGACGTCACCCATATGGGTGGGCTGCGCCATGTGATGCCACGCACCGCCGCGGTGGCTGCCGTTGCCGCTCTGTCGCTGGCCGGCATGCCGCCCCTGATGGGTTTCGTCGGCAAGGAGCTGATGCTCGAGTCGGCGTTGGCCGCCGAGCATTATCGCGTGGTGATCGTGTCGCTGGCCTTCGTAGCCGCCTTCCTGACCCTGGCGGTTGCGGCCATCGTCGCCCTGCGGCCCTTCTTCGGCCCCGCTCGGAAAACGCCACGCTCGCCCCATGAGCCTCCGGCGGGCATGCTCTTGGGGCCGGCCCTGCTGGCCGGGCTATCGCTGCTGTTCGGCCTGGTGCCGGGGTGGCTCGACGACCTGGTGGCGGTAACGGTGGGCGGGATCGGTGCCGCCGATCACGATGTACACCTGGCGCTGTGGCACGGCATCAACCTGCCGCTCGTGCTGTCACTGGCGAGCCTGGCACTGGGGCTGGCGGTGTGGCACCGCTGGGATCGCCTGCGGGCGCACCTGGCCCGGTTCAGGCCGCTCATGGCGCGCGGGCCCGAAGCCGGCTACGAGGCGCTGATGGCGGGGATGGTGGCTGGCGCCGAGTGGCAAACACGCATGCTGCAGAACGGGCATATTCGCAATTACCTGATCGTGACTCTGCTGACGCTGCTTGGGTTGGTGGGGCATGCCCTGTTCTTTCGCCACGCGCCTAGCCTCGATGTGGACCTTGATCTCTACCTGCACGAGGCCATGGTCGCCGGCCTGATGGTGGCCGGGGCGGTGGCCGCCTGCGTCATGCGCTCGCGCCTGGCGGCCGTCGCTGCGGTGGGCATCATGGGCTTCTCAATCGCCCTGGTCTTCGTCCTGTTCAGCGCACCGGACCTGGCCATCACCCAACTGCTGGTGGAAACCCTGACGGTTATCCTGCTGGTGCTGGTGCTGTTCCGGCTGCCGCGCTTCGCCACCCTCTCCACGCCCACCGAGCGCATTCGCGACCTGGTGGTGGCAGGCTTGGCCGGGATCCTGGTCACACTGTTGATGCTCGCGGTGCTGGCCGGCGAGCGGTTGTCGCGCATCTCCGACTACCTGGTCGCCAACAGCCAGCCGCTGGGGCACGGCCACAATATCGTCAACGTCATCCTGGTGGACTTCCGCGCTCTGGACACCCTGGGCGAGATGTTCGTGCTGGCGCTGGCGGCCATAGGCGTCCTGGCCATGCTGCGCTTCCACGCCGAGGAGAGCAGTGCCGGGCGCACCCCGACTCGGGAGCGTGACGATGGTTAGATCGGGCACCTTGATACTCAGCGTGGCGGCGCGTCTGTTGCTGCCGCTGCAACTGTTGTTTTCGTTGTTCCTGCTGCTGCGTGGCCATGACGAGCCGGGCGGCGGCTTCATTGCCGGACTGGTGGCGTCGGGCGCCTTCGCGCTCTATCTCTTCGCCTACGGCGGGCGGGCCATGCACGCCATGCTCAAGGTCTCGCCCCGTGACCTGATCGGCGTCGGGCTGGCGCTCGGCGTGCTCTCGACCCTGCCGGCGTGGTGGCAGGGCGAGCCGTTCTTCACCGCCCAGTGGTGGACGGTCCCGGTGATCGACTTCAAGGCATCGACGCCGCTGCTGTTCGATATCGGCGTCTATCTCGTGGTGCTGGGTTCCGTACTGACCGCCATCACCGCCCTGGTGGACACCGACAGGGAAGACGATGCCTGATAACGAGGAGACGCCATGGAACCCCTGCTAGCCGTTGCCATCGGCATTCTGTTTGCCGCGGCCATCTACATGATGCTGCGCCGCTCCATCGTCAAGCTGGTGATCGGCCTGATGCTGCTCTCCAATGCCGCCAACCTGCTGATCTTCGTCTCCGCGGGGTTGACCCGCGGTGCGCCACCGCTGGTGCCGCAAGGCTTGGCCGCCCCTGAGGGCGTCGTGGCCGACCCGCTGCCGCAGGCGCTGGTGCTCACCGCCATCGTGATCGCCTTCGGCGTGCTGTCGTTCGCCGTGGTGCTGGTGCGCCGTGCCTGGGAGATCGTGCGCGCCGACGACCTCGACCGGATGAGGGATACCGATACGTGAATCCACAGATCGCCCTGCCCATCCTGATCCCGCTGCTCGCGGGGGCCGTATCGCTGCTGTTCTGGCGCTCCCGCCTCATGCAGCGGATGATCGCGGTGGCCGGCACCGCGTTGCTGCTGGCGTCCAGTATCTGGCTGCTGATATCGGTCAGCCGGGACGGGATCCTGGTGTTGCAAGTGGGCAACTGGCCGGCTCCCTTCGGCATCAGCCTGGTGGCCGATCTGCTCGGGGCCATCATGGTGGTGCTCACCGGTATCATTGGCTTCGCGGTGGCGCTCTACTCCTTGGCCACCACCGGGCGCGGCCACGAGGCCTACGGCTATTTCCCGCTGATGCACCTGCTGCTGGCCGGAGTGGCTGGCGCCTTCCTCACCGGAGACATCTTCAATCTCTATGTCTGGTTCGAGGTGATGCTGGTGGCCTCTTTCGCACTGCTGATCCTCGGTAGCGAGAAGGCCCAGATGGAGGGGGCAATCAAGTACGTCACTCTCAACCTGCTGTCGTCGGTGATTTTCCTGGTAGCGGTGGGGCTGCTCTACGGCATGGTCGGCACGCTCAACATGGCCGATATCGCGCGCCGGCTGGCGAGCCTGGAAGACAATGGCATGGCCGATGTGCTGGCGATGATGTTCATGGTCGCCTTCGGCATCAAGGCAGCGGCCTTTCCGCTGTTCTTCTGGCTGCCGGCTTCCTATCACACTCCACCGGTGGCGGTGTCGGCGCTGTTCGCCGGGTTGCTGACCAAGGTCGGCGTCTACGCTCTGTATCGGGTATTCACGCTGATTTTTCATCACAGCCCCGGCTACACCCATGAGATCCTGCTGTGGGGCGCGGGGCTCACCATGCTTTCGGGGGTGCTGGGAGCGGCGGCCCAGTTCGAGTTCCGTCGTATCCTGTCGTTTCATATCGTCAGCCAGATCGGCTACATGATCCTGGGCCTGGCGCTGTTCACGCCGCTGGCCATCGTCGGCGGCGTCTTCTACATCGTGCATCACATCCTGGTGAAGACGAATCTCTTCCTTGTCAGCGGTATCGTCCATCGCCTCCAGGGCAGCTATCATCTCAAGCGTCTGGGCGGGCTCTACCGCAGCCACCCGTGGCTGGCCGTGCTGTTCCTGGTGCCGGCGCTGTCGCTGGCAGGCATGCCGCCGTTGTCGGGATTCTTCGCCAAGTTCATCGTGATCCGGGCCGGCATCGAGGCGGAAGCCTACGGAGTGACGGCGATCGCCCTGCTGGTGGGGCTGCTCACGCTCTACTCGATGGTCAAGATCTGGTCGGAAGTGTTCTGGAAGACGGCGCCCGGCGGAGACGAGGCCGATGCCTGTCCGGCGGTGGGCCAGCGTGAATTGTGGCTGATGTCGCTGCCGGCGGTGGGCCTGGCGCTGTGCACGCTGTTCATCGGGCTGAATGCCGGGCCCCTGTATGCCTTGGCCGAGGCCTCGGCGGGTGAACTGCTTGCCCCCGAGCGCTATATCGAGGCGGTACTCGGTCCGCTCGGGGAGGGTCTGCCATGATCGGGGCGGCCTGGAACCTCATGCTGGGCGGCGCCTGGGTCGTGCTGACCGGTGACTTCAGCGGCCGCAACCTGTTCGCCGGCCTGACCTTCGGCTACCTGGTACTGGCGCTGATCCAGCCTCAGGTGCCGGCGCTTGCCGGCTATGCCCAGCGCTTGCCGCGGCTGATTCGCTTCGTGGGTTTCTTCTTCAAGGAGCTGCTGCTGGCCAACCTCAAGGTCGCCTTCGACGTCGTCACGCCGCCCTGGTACATGAAACCCGGTGTGATCGCCATGCCGCTCAAGGCACGCAGCGAGTTCGAGATCGCTCTGGTAGCCAATCTGATTTCGCTGACGCCTGGCACCCTGAGCCTGGACGTTTCCGATGACCGCCGGGTGCTCTACATCCATGCCATGTTCCTCGATGACGAGGCCGAACTGCGCCGCAACCTGGCGGAGCTGGAACGTCGAGCGCTGGAACTGTTCCACTAGCTGAGGAGGCGATCCATGTCGACCATGATCCTGTTGAGCCTGGTGCTGATGACCCTGGCACTGTGCCTGGCCTTCGTGCGCCTGTATCTCGGCCCCAGCCTGCCGGATCGAGTGGTGGCGCTGGAACTCTTCTCCTCCATCATCGTCGGCATCATCGGGGTGGTGGCCATCGCCACCGACGTTCCCAGTCTGCTGGACGTGGCCATCGTCATGGCGCTGATGGCGTTCATGGCGGCCATCGGTTTCGCCCGGTTCCTGGAGCGGGGAGGGCCGCGCGATGATTGAGATGCTCAAGGTCGGCCTGATCCTGGTCGGCGCGCTCTTCATGTTTATTGCCGCGCTCGGTCTGGTGCGCCTGCCCGACCTGCTGACGCGCATGCATGCCACTACCAAGGCGGCTACCCTCGGGGCCTCGCTGATCATGCTGGCAGTGGCACTGCACTTCGGCGAAGTGGCGGTGGTCGCGCGGGCGCTGGGGGTGATCCTCTTCATCATGATGACGGCGCCGGTAGCGGCCCACGTGATCGGCCGTGCCGGCTACTTCGTCGGCTCAAAGCTGTGGCACGGAACGGTCAAGGACGAGTTGCGCCCCAACTACGATCCGCTCACCCATGAGCTCAAGAGTGGCATGGAGACGGACGCCAACGCCGTGCATCAGCCCCGCGACGGCGACCCCGAGTGACGGTGGCAAGGGTTACCCGCGTCTGTTTACACGATGCGACGATTCCTTGTTCTGCGGGGCTGGCCTGACGGGCGCTTCTGGGCGATGATCGATGGCCATCGAGGTAAAGGAATACTGCCGTCATGACCCGTTCACTCTTTCTCGCCGCTTTCCTCTTTCTGCTACTGGCCGGCTGCCAGTCCGGCCCCGTCCAGAACGTCGTGGCCGATGATCGCCAGCCCGAAGCCGCGGCCTCGAGCGAACCTGCAGCTCCCGAGCTGGCTCCCAGCGAGGCCGAGCGAGCTCCTCAGGACTTCCAGGCCTGGCTGCGCGATTTTCGTCGTCAGGCCCGAGGCGAGGGAGTCA
Source organism: Billgrantia sp. C5P2 (assembly GCF_051062895.2). Taxonomy (NCBI): domain Bacteria; kingdom Pseudomonadati; phylum Pseudomonadota; class Gammaproteobacteria; order Oceanospirillales; family Halomonadaceae; genus Billgrantia; species Billgrantia sp. C5P2. Next base: position 3,532,285 of record NZ_CM128542.1, on the reverse strand, counting down.
GTGAGGCGACCCTGGCGCGTGCGCTGGATAACATCCGCTATCGGCCACGCGTGATCGAGCTCGACCGCTCCCAGCCGGAATTCGTGCGTCCCATCTGGCAATATCTGGACAGTGCCGTCTCCCAGGCTCGGGTCAGCGAAGGGCGAGCCAGGCTCGACGAGCACCGTGAGACGGCCCGCCGCATGGAACAGCGCTACGGGGTGCCGGCCGAGGTCGTCGTGGCGATCTGGGGCATCGAGAGCAATTACGGCGGTAATTTCGGCGACTTCTCCACTATCGAGGCGCTGGCGACCCTGGCCTTCGACGGGCGGCGGCGCGACTTCGCCCGCGGCGAGTTGCTGGCTGCCCTGCGTATCCTCGAGTCGGGCGACATCACGCCGGAACGCATGATCGGCTCCTGGGCCGGCGCCATGGGCCATACCCAGTTCATTCCCTCCAGCTTCGAGTCCTATGCCGTGGATGGCGACGACGACGGGCGTCGCGACATCTGGGGCAGCATTCCCGACGTGATGGCCTCCACCGCCAACTACCTGGCGCGGGCCGGCTGGCAGCCCGGTCAGCCCTGGGCGGTGGAGGTGCGACTGCCGCAGGGTTTCGACTATGCCCAGACTGAACTGACCACGCGCCGCTCGAGCCGCGAGTGGGCACAGCAGGGTGTCAGCCGCATCGACGGGGGTAACCTGCCCGGCTTCGAGCAGGCCTCGGTGATCGCTCCGGCCGGCGCCCAAGGGCCGGCCTTCCTGGTGGGACCCAACTATCGCGCCATCCTGCGCTACAACAATGCCACCAGCTATGCGCTAGCGGTGGGGAGCCTGTCCGACAGGATCGCCGGGCGCGAGGGGGTTCGGACCGAGTGGCCGCGCGACGTGCAGCCGCTGTCGCGCAGTCAGGTGCAAGAGATGCAGCAGGCACTGAACGCTCGCGGCTTCGATGTCGGCACCCCGGATGGCGTCATGGGGCCGAACACCCGCGCTGGGCTGCGTGAATTCCAGCGCAGCATTGGCGAGACCCCGGACGGTTTCGCCACCGTGAGCCTGCTGCAACGGCTTCAGCGCCGCTGACACCACGACCGGGCCCGCGTGGGGTCCGGCGAAGAGCCGCGGTGGGTAATCAGTTATCGCGATCGCCGGACCACACCTCGAGCGTCTCGCTGATTCGCCGGCTGGTCCGCTCGGCGCCCTCCTGGGTGCGCTCCCAGGCGCTCTCGGCGCTTTCGCCGAGGCGATCCAGTCCCTGTCGGGTTCGCTCCCAGGCGCTGTCGGCGCCCTCACCGGCGCTGTCCCAGGCCTCGCGAGTGCGTTGTCGGGCCGTATCCCACCACTCCCGATCGTAACGGGGCATGGTCTCGAGGGTTTCCTGGTCGGCTTCGACGATGATGTCATGGCGGGTCTCGCCATCTTCTTCGTGGTTGACCAGGCGATAATGGGCGTTGGTGATCACCAGGTGATCGCCGTTCAGGCCCACGGTGTCGTTGGAGCGAACCACGATGGCGTGGACTTTTTTGTCGTCGCCGAGCAGCATGTCGATGACTTCGCTGGGCTCCGCGTGTGGCGCGGCTTCGAAATGCACGTCGGCATCGAAGATGGCGCGGCCGGAGTAGAGGCCCTGCGGGTCGAACTGGGCCTGTACGCCGATGGCGAGACCGGCGATGAACAGGCCGGCCGAGGTGGTCAGGGTCGTCCTTGCGAGGCGTGACTGTGTCATCGTATTGCCCTCCTTATCCTTGGTGACACGAACAGTGTAGTAAACGTAATGCTTGTGTCAGGCAATCGGGACCGACTTGCCTACACAGGGTCCATGAAGCGTCAACGAAAAGTGGAGGTTAGCCCATGTCCACGGAGTGGCTGGCTGTTTACCGTCAGGCTTGTCGTTTCCCCTCGCGTTGGATGGCCTTGGCTGGAGCGGTGCTCTTGGCCGTCGCGATGCCGACCATGGCAGTTGGTGGCGAGCGGGACGCGGTGTTCGGCTGGGTCGAGAAGAGCACCCTCGAGCCTTGGGGCGTCGAGGTGAAGGCGAAGCTGGACAGCGGAGCGCTGACCTCCTCGCTCGATGCGCGTGACATCGAACGCTTCGACAAGGAGGGCGAGGAGTGGGTGCGCTTTCGCCTCAAGCTGGAGGACGAAGCGAATGGCGAGACCTTTAGCGAATGGCTGGAGTTGCCGCTCTACCGCAGCCTCAAGCTGCGCGGTGCGGGCGGCGTCGATCGTCGACCCGTGGTGCTGATGAAGATCTGCATGGACGACACCGTCTACGAGGAGCAGTTCAGCCTGCGCGATCGTGGTGACATGAACTATCCGCTGCTGCTCGGGCGTCGCACCATCGGCCACCTGGGGCTGCTGGACGTGCGCAGCACCTTCCTCACCAACCCTGACTGCGACGAGGATTCACGCCTGGTGGAGTATGACCCCGACGAGGACGATGCCTCCGACCAGGTCGCGTCGTCCGATTAGCGCTCGGCTCTCCTAGAACAGGCGGGCCAGCAGGGCGACTACCGCCGTTTCCACCCGCAGGATACGCGGGCCCAGATGGATGCCTTCGCAGCCGGCCTCGAGCAGGCGCTCCACTTCATGGGGAATGAAGCCACCCTCCGGCCCGATGAACAGCGCGGTGGGCTCGGTGAGCCCCGTTGGGCAGGCCTGGGCCATGCCGGGGTGGGCGACGAGCCCGCGCCGGCCTTCGAGCAGGGCCGGCAGGCGCTCCTCGACGAAGGGGCGAAAACCCTTGGCCAGGCTCACCTCGGGCAGTTGTGTGTCTCGCGCCTGCTCGAGCCCCAGCACCAGGTGATCGTGGATCTTCGCCGGGTCGAGCTCGGGGGATTGCCAGTAGCTTTTCTCCACCCGGCGAGTGTGCAGTAGGGTGATGTGCTTCACGCCCAGCGCGCTGACATGCTCGAGGCTCCTGGCCAGCATGCGCGGGCGCGGCAGGGCGAGCACCAGATGTACCGGCAGCGCCGGCGGCGGTGGCGTATCGAGCCCGTCGAGGGTGAAGCGCGCCTCGTCGTCGCTGAGCAGCGTGAGTTCGCCACGCCCGATGCCACCACCCGCCACGCCCAGGGTCAGGCTGTCGCCCACTTGGGCGCGGTGAACCTCCTTCAAATGACGCAGACGACGTGGGTCGCGCAGGCACGCCAGGCGGTCGTGCCGGATCTCCTCGGGGGTGAGCAGGATAAGGTTCATCGGGCCTCGTTGGTCGCTTCGATTTGCAAGGGCGGTGGCGCGGTGCACAATAGCACCCAAGGGCAGTCTGCCTTTACAACAAGGAGTGCCACCGTGCGCGTGATTCGCAAGTATGCCAACCGTAGGCTCTATGATACCCAACAGAGCCGCTATGTGACGCTCGAGGATCTGCGTCGCCTGATTCTCGACGAGGAGCCGTTCCGGGTCGAGGATGCCAAGAGCGGGGAAGACCTGACCCGCACCATCCTGCTGTCGATCATCATCGAGCAGGAGCAGGCCGATGGCGAGGCCGAGGTGTTCTCCAACGACTTGCTGGCACAGTTCATCCGCGTCTACGACATGGCCCAGCCGCTACCGCTGGCCCGCTACCTCGAACAGGGCACCCAGTTGATGCTCGAGCAGCAGAAGCGCATGCAGGACCAGTGGCAGCAGGCCATGCGCCACTCGCCTATGGAGCTGATGCGTGAGATGGCCGAGGAGAACATGCGTTTCTGGCAGCAGGCGATCGGCCAGGGGCAACCCGGAAAACCGGAGCCGAAGGAAGGCAAGGACGAAAACGACGACAAGTGAGCAGGCCGGCATATGCCACTGGCGCTGAACCAGGCAGGCATTCCCATTCCGGGCGGGGCGTGACGGGCAGCTTTCTGCCATAATGCCGCGACGTCTTCCCAGCCGAACATCAGGCCCACCGTCAATCGGGCCTGCGCAGCAAGAGATAGGAAAATCAAGCGGATGAAGGTTCTGATCATCGGCGGCGGTGGCCGCGAACACGCCCTGGCCTGGAAAGTTGGCCAGTCGCCTCGTGTCGAGCGAGTTTTCGTGGCGCCCGGCAACGCCGGCACGGCCCATGAGCCGGGCCTGACCAACATTGCCATCGAGGCGACCGAGTTGGAACGTCTGGTGGATTTCGCCCATGAGGAAGGCGTGGCGCTGACCATCGTCGGCCCCGAGGCGCCGCTGGTCGAGGGAGTGGTCGATCGCTTCCGCGAAGCCGGGCTGGCCATCTTCGGCCCCACCCAGGGTGCTGCTCAGCTAGAGGGCTCGAAGTCCTTCACCAAGGATTTCCTCGCCCGCCACGCCATTCCCACGGCCGCCTACCGCACCTTCACCGAGGTCGAGCCGGCGCTGGCCTATCTCACCGAGCAGGGTGCGCCGATCGTGATCAAGGCCGATGGCCTGGCAGCGGGCAAGGGCGTGATCGTGGCCATGACCCTGGCCGAGGCCGAGGCGGCGGTGCGTGACATGCTCGAGGCCAACGCCTTCGGCGACGCCGGGGCTCGCGTGGTGATCGAGGAGTTTCTCGAGGGTGAGGAGGCGAGCTTCATCGTCATGGTCGACGGCACCACGGTGCTGCCGATGGCCACCAGTCAGGACCACAAGCGTGCCCTCGACGGCGATGCCGGTCCCAATACCGGCGGCATGGGGGCCTACTCGCCGGCCCCGGTGGTGACCGAGAGCGTGCACGAACGCATCATGGAGCGCGTCATCATGCCCACGGTGCACGGCATGGCGGCCGAGGGACATGCCTATACCGGCTTCCTCTACGCCGGCCTGATGATCGACGCCGAGGGCAATCCCAAGGTCATCGAGTACAACTGCCGCTTCGGCGATCCCGAAACCCAGCCAATCATGCTGCGTCTCCAATCGGACCTGGCCGAGCTGTGCCTGGCGGGAGCACGCGGCGAACTGGCTGGTCATACTTGTGAGTGGGATCCGCGTGCCGCCGTGGGTGTGGTACTGGCGGCGGGGGGCTATCCTGGCAGCTACCGCAAGGGCGACGCGATCGAGGGTCTCGAGGCTGCCGCTGCCACCGGCTGCAAGGTGTTTCATGCCGGCACCGCCGAAGACGACCAGGGCCGGACGGTAACCAGCGGAGGCCGGGTGCTGTGCGTCACCGCGCTGGGACAGGGGGTGTCCCTGGCACGGGACCTGGCTTACCGGGGCGTGGCGGCGATCCACTGGGACGATGTGCAGTTCCGCAGCGACATCGCCTATCGCGCCATTGCCCGCGAGGGGAAAGCCGTCTGAGTTACGGCAACCTCCGCATCGACCAAATAACAAGATTCAGGGAGTGGGCATGGAGCGCATCAAGCTGGAATTTCCCGAGTCCGCCATCGTGCATCGCCAGCCGCTGTCGGTGCGCATCACCGACATGAACTACGGCCGACACCTGGGACATGACACCCTGGTGTCGCTGCTCCACGAGGCGCGTATCCAGGCGTTCGGTGCGCTTGGGCTGACCGAGTGGGACATGGGCGGGTACCCCAGTGTGGTGGCCGACCTCGCCGTCCAGTACCAATCCGAGGCGCGCTGGCCGGATGCGCTGGTGGTGGAAACCGCGATCCCGTCGCCTGCGGGCAAGGCGATCGTCGTCTATCATCGGGTACGCCATGCCGAAGGCGGGCGGCCGGTGGCCACCGCTCGCCTCAACGTGGTGCTGGTGGACCCGACCCAAGGGCGCAGCGTCGCCATTCCCGATGCCGTTAGCCAGGCTATCTGCGGAGCGGAGAGCGCCTGATGTCGCGTGAATATCCGATCATCGCCGTGACCGGCTCGTCAGGTGCCGGTACCACCACGGTGAAGCGTACCTTCGAGCGCATGTTCTCCCGCGAGGACGTGCATGCCGCCTTCGTCGATGGCGATGCCTTCCATCGTTACACACGTGAGGAGCTGGCCCGCATCTTCCGCGAGGAACCCGAGCGCAAGGATCAGCTTTCCCACTTCGCCGTGGAGGCCAATCTGCTCGATCGCCTCGAGGCGCTGTTCCACGAGTACGGCGAGCACGGCACCGGTACCTTCCGGCACTACATTCACGCGGAAGACAAGCAGATGATCGAGGCCGGCCATCAGGTGGGTACCTTCACCGAATGGCAGCCGCTGCCCTGTGGCACCGACCTGCTGTTCTACGAGGGGCTGCATGGGGGGCTGGTGACGACGGAACACGACATCGCCCGCCACGTGGACCTGCTGGTAGGCGTGGCGCCGACCATGAACCTCGAGTGGATCCAGAAGATCGACCGCGACATCAAGATGCGCGGCTACTCCCAGGAAGCGGTGATCGACACCATCCTGGGACGCATGGACGACTACGTGCGCTACATCCAGCCGCAGTTCTCGCGTACCCACATCAATTTCCAGCGCGTACCGACGGTCGACACCTCCAACCCCTTCGAGGTGCAGGACATTCCCAACGACGCCGAGTCGTTCGTGGTGATTCGCTTCCGCGACCCCTCGACGGTGGACTTCCCCTGGCTGCTGGCCATGATCCAGGACTCCTTCATGAGCCGGCCGCACACCCTGGTGGTGCCGGGCGCACGCATGTCGCTGGCGATCGAATTGATCCTGGCGCCGCTGGTACGCCATCTGCTGGCCCAGCGTCGCTTCCGGTAGCCGAGAGGAGCTCGAGCCGATGCAAGACTGCCTGTTCTGCAAGATCGTCAAGCGAGAAATTCCGGCCGATATCGTCTATGAGGACGATGAGGTGCTGGCCTTCAACGACATCAATCCCCAGGCCCCGACCCACATCCTGATCATTCCCAAGCGGCACATCGCCACGCTCAACGACATCGCCGAGGGTGACCTGGCGCTGGTCGGTCGCTTGCCCCACGTTGCGGCTCGGCTAGCCGAGGAGCGCGGCTTCGCCGACGCCGGCTATCGCGTGGTGATGAACTGCAATGACCAGGGCGGGCAGACGGTCTATCATATTCATATGCACCTGATGGGCGGTCGCCGCTTTACTTGGCCGGCTGGCTAGCCGGCGCTATGCGGAGCAAGCCGCGCGCGTCGAGGCGTGCGACGCATCAGGTGCACCTGATTCATGGCGCCACCCCTACGGGTGGCGCTGCCGTGCTTGCCGGCAGCCTTTCGTTGATGCATGTCAAAGACGAGCTTGTCGTGCCGCTCTTGGCTGAGGCTGCATACAGGAAGGCTTCGTAAAGGAAGAGCGAGATGAACCGCAACTACTCCCATGCCGATAACCTGATCCATCAGTTCGATACCGTGCTGCGTACCCTGGTGCCTCGAGCGGCCGTCGCTTCGCGCCCGACACCAGCCACGGCGGACATCCAGGACGAGGACATGACCGCCGACGAGCGGCGCCATGCCGCGGGGCTGATGCGGGTCAACCATACCGGCGAGGTATGTGCCCAGGCGCTCTATCAGGGGCAGGGCTGCACCGCCAAGCTGCCGGAAGTGCGTAGTCAGATGGAGCACTCCGCCCAGGAAGAGATCGACCACCTGGCCTGGTGTGACGACCGCCTGCAGGAGCTCGACAGCCACACCAGTGTGCTCAACCCGTTGTTCTACGCAGCCTCCTTTGGTCTGGGGGCGGTGGCCGGCGCCATCGGTGATCGGATCAGCCTGGGCTTCGTCGCCGCCACCGAAGAGCAGGTGGGCAAGCATCTGGAAGAGCACATGGTCAAGCTGCCGGCGGGCGACCACCGCTCCCGCGCCGTGCTGCGCCAGATGGCCATCGACGAAGCACATCATGCGCATCTCGCGCTGGAGGCCGGTGGGGCGCGCTTCCCGGCGCCGGTCAAGTTCGGCATGTCGCTGATGTCCAAGATCATGACCAAGAGCGTCTATCGGCTCTGAGCGCGACGGCATGTCTGACGAGATCCATCGGCGCTGTGTCGAAACCGCCCGTGAGCTGAGCCCGCTGCTCGTCGATGCCATCGAGCGGGGCGGGCCGGTCATGCTCGAGGTCGACGACAGCCAGCCGCTGGCCGAGCGCCTGTGCCGTTCGATAGCGGGGCAACAACTCTCGGTGAAGGCGGCGCGTTCGATCTGGGCGCGGGTCGTCGACGCCGCTGGCGATGCCCCGCTGATGGAATTCTTCACCGAGCCGAACCAGGATGCGCTGCGCGGCTGTGGCCTCTCGGGGGCCAAGGCGAGGGCACTGTGCCTGATCGCCGCAGAGGCCCGCGCCGGCCGGCTAGAGGCCGACGAGCTGCGAATGCTCGACCATGCCGAGCGTTCGCGGCACCTGACCGCGCTATGGGGCGTGGGGCAGTGGACGGCGGACATGATCTCGATCTTCTATTTCGGCGAGCCCGACGTCTGGCCGGAGGGCGACGTGGCCGCACGCAAGACGCTCGAGCGCCTCACCAGCCCACGGCGCAAGACGCTGCGCACCGCGGCACGCTTCGCTCCTTACCGCTCGCACCTGGCGCTCTATCTCTGGCGCCACGTGGACGCGCCTCCTGTCTAGACGCCCTGTCGGGACGCCGGCTACCCAGACGCAAAAAGGCCCGCTGAGCGGGCCTCGTTCCAGGCGATGGATCTACCGTATCAATCATCGACGATGCTGTAGGAGTGGGTGACCTCGACGCCGCCCTTGGCCAGCATGATCGAGGCGCTGCAGTACTTCTCGGCGGAGAGCTCGACGGCGCGCTTGACCTGGTTCTCCTTGAGGTTGTGCCCGCTGACGGTGAAGTGAACGTGAATCCGGGTGAACACGGACGGCACCGCGTCGGCGCGCTCGGCCTCGATGCTCGCCACGCAGTCGGTCACGCCGGCGCGGGATTTCTCGAGGATCTCCAGCACGTCGAAGGATGTGCAGGCGCCCATGCCCATCAGCAGCATTTCCATCGGGCGCGGTCCGGTATTGCGACCGCCATGATCGGGCGGGCCGTCGATCACCACGCTATGGCCGCTACCCGATTCGGCGACGAATTGGCGACCATCGGTCCACTTGACGCTGGCTTTCATGAGCAGGGGTTCCTTATCGAAGCGTTCATGCGGGCAGCTTACCACTGTGCGGCGCGTGACTCAGCCTTGGCGCAATGCCCGGTCCAGTTCAGCCAGGCGCTCGGGCGTGCCCACGTCGACCCAGCGGCCGCGGTGATGGGTACCCCCGACGCGTCCGGCGTTCATTGCCTCGCGCAGCAGCGGGGCCAGGGGAAACTCGCCCGGTGACTGGGCCGCGACCAGGGCCGGGTCGATCAGGCTGAGGCCGGCGAAAGTCAGGCGCGGCTGGCCCTGGGCGTGTACCCGACCGGCGGCATCGAGACGGAAGTCTCCCGTGGGATGATGCGCGGGGTTGTCGACCAGCACCAAGTGAGCCAGGTCGCCGTCCCCGAGCGCTGACAGAGTCGCCGGATCGAAATCGCTCCAGACGTCGCCGTTCACCAGCAGGAAGGGCGCCTCGCCCAGCAGCGGCAGCGCCTGGCGGATGCCGCCGCCGGTCTCCAGCGGGTGGGTTTCCCGGCTCCAGGCGATACTGACACCAAGCTCACTGCCATCGCCCAGTGCCGCGACGATCTGCTCGGCGCGGTAGCTGACGTTGATCACCACGTCGTGAATGCCGGCCTCTGCCAGCCGCTCCAGGTGGTGCACGATCAAGGGCTTGCCCGCCACCGGCAGCAGCGGCTTGGGGCAGTGGTCGGTCAATGGCCGCATGCGCTTGCCCAGGCCGGCGGCCAGTATCATGGCCTTCATGTCGCCTCCCGCAGGCCCTCTTCGGCCAGGCGTCTCTCGAGCGCAGGACGGAAGGTGTCGTTGAGCCAATTCTGGAAGCCGGCATGCTCGGGCAGTGCGACGAGGCTCGCCTCGACATGGTCGAGAAAGTGCGGCAGGCGCTCGAGATAGCCGGTGCGGCCGTCGCGGAGGGTCAGGCGGCAGAAGATGCCGAGCACCTTGAGTGCGCGCTGGGCGGCCATGGCCTGGACCTGTGAGTGAAAGGCCTCGCTGCCGGTGGCCCCGGACAACCGGCCATCGGCGATGGCCTGCTGACGAAAGGCCTCGACCCAGGCGGCGAAGCGCTGTGCCGGGAAGCGGCAGTAGCGTCCACGCAGCAGCGAGATCAGGTCGTAGCTGATGGGGCCGGCCACGGCGTCCTGGAAATCGATCAGGTGGAGCCGCTCGTCGTGCACCATCAGGTTCATGGCATCAAAGTCGCGATGCACCGCGACCACTGGCTGGGCCAGGGCGGAATCGATAAGCGCCTGGCGCAGTTCGACCCAGCCGGGCGGCAAGGAAAGGCCGAGCCAGCGCTCGAGGCACCATTCGGGGAACAGGTCCAGCTCGCGGCCGAGCAGGGCCGCATCGTAGGCGGGCAGGGCATCCGGCGCGGCGCGGTTCTGCAGCGCGTGGATCAGCTCGATGGCCCGCTCGTGCCAGGCCAGGGTGTCGGCGTGATCGTTGCCGGCGAAGCGATTCTGCAGCGGCGTGTCGCCCAGGTCGTCGAGTTCGAGGAAGCCCGCCTCGAGGTCCACCGCGTGCAGTGCCGGCACCGGCAGGCCGCCTGCCCGCCAGCGCCGGGCAATATCGACGAACGGACGGCTGTCCTCCTGGGCGGGCGGGGCATCCATCAACATGCGCGAACGGCCGTCGGGCAGGCGCAGGCGAAAGTAGCGGCGAAAACTGGCATCGCCCGCGGCCAGGCGCAGATCGAGCGCTGCTTCAGGCAGGCCATGCTGCGTCGCCGCCCAGTGGCGCAGGGCGTCGAATCGCGTCGAGGTGTCGGCCGAGGTCATGCTGGCTCCTTATTGTCCCGGACGCTGCCGGTTGACGCTCGTGGGGCGCCGCCGCATGCTGAGCGGTCAGTCGCATACGACAGGCTGGGTGCGGTCTGTATAATACCGATTCTCTTCGCCAAGGACATCGAGGGACCATGGGCAAGCGACATGCGGGAGCGGCGTTGGCCGGCCTGATCACATCCGGCCTGATGTTTGGTGCGCCACAGACGATGGCGCTCGAGCCGTTGCCGGCATGGCAGCTCGACTGGCGCCCCTGGGGCGATGACCGCCCTGCCGAGGCGCTGTGCCGAGGCGTCTACGTGATGCCGGCCTATCGACTGCCGGCCACCGACGAGCCCGATCAGGTTCGTTCCGAATCGGACAGCGCCTACTATGGCGAGGATGGCGAGACCATTCTCGGCGGCGAGGTGATCCTGCGGCGTGGCGACAGCCAGCTCGAATCGCCGCGGGTGAGCGTGCCGCCCGAGCGGGATTGGGCCTACGCCGAGGGGCCACTCGCGCTGCGCGATCTCAACCTGCTTGTGCGTGGCGAGGCAGCCGAGGTGGCGCTCAACAGCGATGCGGCCCGTATCGATTCGGCCCACTTCGTGGTGCACGACCAGCACCTGCGCGGCGACGCGCTGCAGTTGGCGCGGCTGGAGGACGGTCGCTACCGGCTGACCTCGTCGAATTTCACCACCTGCGATCCCGGCAGTTCCCTGTGGCGGCTGGCGACGAGCGACCTGGTACTCGACCGCGAGAGCGGCTTCGGCACGGCGCGTCACGCACGCCTGGAGGTAGGACCGGTGCCGGTGTTCTACTGGCCCTGGGTGCGCTTCCCCATCGACGATCGTCGCCATACCGGCTTCCTGTGGCCAGAGCTGGGGCTCTCCAGCGACAGCCTCGATTACGCCCAGCCGTTCTACTGGAACATCGCGCCCAACCACGATGCCACCATCACGCCGCGCTGGATCAGTGACCGTGGCCTGCTGCTCGCCGGCGAATATCGCTACCTGTTTCCCACCGATGCCGGGCAGATCGAAGGCGCTTACCTCTCCAGTGACGGGGGGGGCTCCGGTGACGAGGCGGGACGCTCTCAACGCTACGAGGGCGAGGATCGCTGGTACGTCGACTACATGCACAGCGGGCGCTTCGATTCGCGCACCCGTTACGACCTGCGCTACGGGGCGGCCAGCGACGGGCGCTACTTCGACGACTTCGGCAGCGTCTTTGGCGATGACCCCAACAACATGCAGCGCCTGGCCCGACTCAACTATCGCGGTGACGTCTGGAACCTCGATGCGCGCGCCCAAGGCTTCCAGCGGCTGGACGATCCGCTGCTCGACCGGAAGAAACCCTTCTACCGCCTGCCCAGCCTGACCGCCAGTGCGCGTTGGACCCAGCCCGGGGGGCTGTATCAGCAGTGGCGCTCCAACGTCACCTATTTCTGGCGTGATGTGGATCGTAACCGTGTTCCTCTGCGCGAAGCGGCCGTCGGCACTCGGCTTCACCTCTCGCCTGCCACCGGCTGGCGCTTCGATGAAACCTGGGGGCACCTCGAGCCACGCGTGGAGTGGCTCTATACCGCGTACGACCTCGATTACGGTGAGCGAGTAACGGAGCGCGATACTGCCTTGCAGCGTGCGGTCCCGGTCACTTCGGTGGATGGTGGGCTGATTTTCGAGCGGGAATTGGACCTCGGGGGACGCGCCTATCGCCAGACCTTGGAGCCGCGGCTCAACTACGCCTACGTTCCCGCTCGCGACCAGAGCGAATTCCCCGATTTCGATAGTGACGAGCGGGCCTTCTCCTGGAACCAGCTGTGGTCGCCGTATCGCTTCTCCGGCTCCGATCGCATTGGCGATCTCAACCGTCTCTCCTACGGGGTCAGCAGTCGCTTCCTCGAGGACGCCGCTGGTCGCGAGCGTTTCATGCTCGGCGTGGGGCAGGCGGTCTACTTCGACGACCGCAGCATCGACATGGCGGGCGACCCTGACACACTGCCTTCGCCAGCTGCCGATGACGGAGAGCGTCTTTACCAGGCGACACGGGAGCGATCGCCGGTGGTCACGCGGCTTGACTGGCGCATCAACGAGCGCTGGCGTACACGCTATGAGTGGCTCTATGACGACCAACGCAGCCGGACCGAGAGAAATAGCGTAGGTGTTTCCTACCGCGATCCTCGGGGTCACGTGTTGAACCTTGCCTATCGTTGGCAACTCGAAGGATTCGACCCTTCGGGAGAAGACGAAGACCGCCTGGGGTACGATCGCGAGGAGTACGAGCTTTCCTTCGCCTACAAGGCCAATCCGAGAATCGACTTGATCGGTCGCTTCCTGTACGACCACACCAACAGCCGTAGCCTGGATCAGGTGGCCGGCGTGCAGTGGAACGACTGCTGCTATGGCGTGCAACTGGTGTGGCGTGAGTGGGTTGAGGACAACGACACTGCGAATACCATTGAGGACGATACCACCGAGCGCGGCATTTTCCTGCGCTTCGTCTTCAAGGGGCTTGGCGGAGTCGGCGGCGATGCCGGCGACTATTTCGAGCGCGCCGTTCCGGGCTATCGCTCCACGGCTTTCTGAAGGGGCCGGGACGCCACACAAGTGAGACATCATGAGAGGAAAGAGAGACATGCGGATACCGCCAATCGCCACCCTGGGCGCCCTGGGGCTGGTTCTGTGCCTTGGCGCCGTGCCGCTTACGGCCATGGCCCAGAGCCAGGACTACCAGCCGGTACAGCGCCAGTCCCTGGATCGTATCGTGGCCGTGGTGAACCAGCAGGCCATCATGCAGAGCCAACTCGAGGAGCGCATGGCGCAGGCCCGTAGCCAGCTTGCCGCGCAGGGGCAAGGGGTGCCGCCCGAAGGCATGCTACGTGAGCACGTACTCGAACAGATCATCCTCGAGGAGATCCAGATGCAAATGGCGGCGGATGCCGGCCTCAGCATCGACGATACTGCGCTCAACCGCCAGATCCGCGAGATCGCCGAAAGCAACGGCATGACGCTCGACCAGTTTGCCGATGCGCTGGAAGCCGACGGCCTGAGCATGTCGGCCGTTCGCGAGGAGATTCGCCGTGAGATGCTGCTGCGCGAGCTGCACCAGCGCCAAGTGGGTGGTCGGGTCAACGTCAGCAACCGCGAGGTCGAGCGCTTCATCGAGCAGCAGGGCGGCAACGTGAGCGAGGACCGGGCGCGCCAGATGGTCTTCCAGCGCAAGGCCAACGAAGCGCTCGACGCCTGGCTCCAGGAGATCCGCGCCGAGGCCTTCGTCGACAACCGGCTCGCCGACGGTAGCTGAGCGCCATGCACCTTTCCGCTCCCGTGCTGGCCGTGACAACGGGTGAGCCTGCCGGTATCGGCCCCGAGCTCACCCTGCAGCTGGCGCTGGGTGAACCCCTGCCCGGGCGAGTCGTGGCGGTGGGCGACCCGGCGCTGCTGGCCGAGCGGGCCGCGCTGCTTGGTCTCGAGGTCAGCCTGCTCGAGCTCATGCCGGGCGAACCGGTGCCGGAAGCGCGCCCCGGCGTCCTGCCGGTGTGGCCGGTGGCGCTGCGTGTGGCGAGCCGGCCCGGGGAGCTGGCCGTGGCCAATGCCGGCTACGTGCTCGAGACCCTCGACGTGGCCATCGCTGCCTGCCTTGATGGTCAAGCCGACGGAATCGTCACCGCGCCGCTGCACAAGGGGGTGATCCTGGACGCCGGCCATGCCGGTTTCCGCGGCCACACCGAGTACCTGCGCGACGCCTGCGGCGTCGACGAAGTGGTCATGATGCTGGCGACGGACAGCGCCCTGCATGCTCGCGAGCCGGGCTGGCAGGGCAGCCCGGCGCTGCGGGTGGCCCTGGCCACCACCCACCTGCCGCTGCGTGAGGTGGCCGATGCCATCACCGGGCCCGGTCTGGAGCGCATCCTGCGCATCCTGCGCGCGGACCTGGTGCGTTGGTTCGGTGTCGATGCGCCGCGCATCGCCGTGTGCGGCCTCAATCCTCATGCCGGCGAGGGGGGGCACCTGGGTCGCGAGGAGATCGAGGTGATCGAACCTTGCCTCGAGCGCCTGCGCGGTGAAGGCTTCGTCCTTGACGGACCGCTGCCGGCCGATACCCTGTTCACGCCGCGTCATTTGGCCGGCGTCGATGCCGTGCTGGCGATGTACCATGACCAGGGCCTGCCGGTGCTCAAGTATGCCGGCTTCGGCCGGGCCGCCAACGTCACCCTGGGCCTGCCGATCGTGCGCACCTCGGTGGATCACGGCACGGCACTGGACCTGGCCGGCCGTGGCCTTGCCGATGTGGGCAGCCTGCGAGTCGCCGCGGCGCTGGCCGTCGAGATGGCAAGACGCTGCTCGACCGCGACAACTTTCTGACGAACGCACAGACAAGGATTCATCGAATGGCATCGCGCCCGCCGGTTCATCGCGCTCGCAAGCGCTTCGGCCAGAATTTCCTGCGTGACCCCGGCATCATCTCGCGAATCGTACGCGCCATTGCGCCGCGCCCCGGCGACCGGCTGGTGGAAATCGGCCCCGGTCAGGGCGCCCTGACCGAGCCGTTGATCGAGGCGGCAGGTGGCCACCTCGAGGTGATCGAACTGGACCGTGACCTGATCCCGGGCCTGCGCGTGCAGTTCTTCAACTACCCGGAATTCGTCGTGCACGAGGGCGATGCACTGAAGTTCGACTTCCGCGCCCTGCGTGGCGATGGCGAGCCGCTGCGGGTGGTGGGGAACCTGCCCTACAATATCTCGACGCCGCTGATCGGTCACCTGCTCGAGGCGGGCGATGCCATTGCCGACATGCACTTCATGTTGCAGAAGGAGGTGGTAGAGCGCCTGGCGGCCGAGCCGGGCGGTCCCGACTGGGGCCGGCTCTCGGTGATGGCGCAGTACCGCTGCCGCGTTGACGACCTGTTCACGGTGCCGCCGGAAGCGTTCGTGCCGCGGCCCAAGGTCGACTCGGCCATCGTGCGGCTGACTCCCTTTGCCGAGCCGCCGTGGCCAGCCAATGACGAGGCGCTGCTGTTCCGAGTCGTACGCCAGGCCTTTGGCCAGCGGCGCAAGACCCTGCGCAACAATCTCAAGGGGCTGATCGAAGGCGAAGCCATGGCGGAGCTCGATATCGACCCCGCGCGGCGGCCCCAGACTCTCAGTGTCGAGGAGTTCGTAAGGATCGCCAATCATCTGGCCGCTACGGAGGCGACGTCATGACCCATGCGCCGGACATGCCGCTGGAAAGGGAAGTACTGGTCGACGTGGAGCCCGCCTTCCGCGACGACGAGTCCTCGCGCGACGAGTCGCGCTACGTGTTCAGCTATACCGTGACGATTCACAACCACTCGAAGCGCAGCGTCCAGTTGCTGGCGCGACACTGGCGTATCACCCAGGGCAGCGGCAAGGTGCAGGAGGTGCGCGGCAAGGGCGTGGTGGGGCAGCAGCCGATGATCGGCCCCGGGCAGACGTTCCGCTATACCAGTCGGGCGATTCTCGACGGCCCGGTGGGTGTGATGGAAGGCACCTACACCTGTGTCGATACGGCCAGCCAGCGACCCTTCGAGGTGGCCATTGCCCCCTTCCGCCTGGCCGGCCCCAACCAGGTACACTGATCGCATCGCCCGGGGTGGCCCTCGGGTCGTCTGGTATCCACACCAAGCCGCAAGGGAAATGCCATGAGCGTCTATGCCATCGGGGACCTGCAGGGCTGCCACGCCGAATTCGTCGAGCTGCTGGAACGCATCGACTTCGATCCTGCAGGCGACCGCCTGTGGCTGGCCGGCGATCTGGTCAACCGCGGCCCCGAGTCGCTCGCGTGCCTACGTGAGGTGCGTGCTCTGGGCGATGCCGCGCTTACCGTCCTCGGCAACCACGACCTGCACCTGCTGGCCGTGGCTCGCGGCGGTGCGCGGCTCAATCGCAAGGATACCCTTGACGAGATCCTGGCCGCCCCCGATCGTGAAGCGCTGCTCGACTGGCTGCAGTCGCGGCCGCTGCTGGCTCGCGAGAACTTCGACGGGCAGGGCGAGACCGTGATGACCCATGCCGGGCTTCTTCCCGACTGGTCCCCGGAACAGGCGGCCAGCCTTGCCGGCGAGGTCGAGGAGCGGCTCGGCAGTGAGTGCAGCGGGGCGTTTCTCGAGCGGATGTACGGCAACGAGCCGGCCTGCTGGCAGGCGTCGCTCGACGGCATCGATCGCCTGCGCGTCATCGTCAACGTGCTGACACGGATGCGCTTCATCGATGCCGATGGCTGTCTCGACTTCAGCGCCAAGGAGGGGCTCGACAGCGCCCCGGCCGGCTTCGCCCCTTGGTTCCGCTATCCTCGCCATGACGACGTGCGCCTGCTGTTCGGTCACTGGGCGGCACTCGAGGGGCATGCCGAGGGTGCCCGGGTGCGCGCCGAGGCCCTGGATACCGGCTGCGTATGGGGCGGCAGCCTCATCGCATTGAACCTTACCACCGGCGAGCGCATCGGCGTGCCCAGTCGCCAGCGACGCTGAAATTTCTGCCATATGGGAGGCCTTATGCCGACCCCCGCGTTCCAACACCTGACGATCGATACCCTGACGGCCTGGATCGATGCCGACGACCCGCTCACCCTGGTCGATATCCGCGATCCCATGAGTTTCGACGCCGGTCGCATCCCCGGTAGTCGCCATCTCGACAACGACAGTGCCTCGGCGCTGCTCGAGTCGGCTCCACGCGAACAGCCGCTGGTGGTGGTGTGCTACCACGGCCACTCGAGCCAGCAGGCCGCGGCCTGGCTGGCGGGCCAGGGCTTCGCCGAGGTCTACAGCCTCGATGGCGGCTTTACCGAGTGGGCACATCGCCTTCCCGAGCGGGTGGAGCTTGGCCACCCATGAGCGGATGGCGGGATCGCTTCCTCGACGGCCTCGCGGTCTACCGCGTGGGCGGTGCAGTGCGCGACGCTCGGCTGGGCTGGCCCACCGTCGATACCGACTGGGTCGTGGTTGGGTCGACGCCGGAGGAGATGCAGCGCCGCGGCTTCCGTCCTGTGGGGCGCGACTTCCCGGTCTTCCTGCACCCCGAGACCCATGAGGAATATGCCCTGGCCCGCACCGAACGCAAGTCCGGCCATGGCTACACCGGCTTCGAGGTTCACGCCAGCCCCGATGTGACGCTGGAGGAGGACCTGGCCCGCCGCGACCTGACCATCAACGCCATGGCCGAGACGCCCGAGGGCGAACTGGTCGACCCCTACGGCGGCCAGCAGGACCTTCAGGCCAAAGTGCTGCGCCATGTCTCGCCGGCCTTCGTCGAGGACCCGCTGCGGGTGCTGCGCACCGCGCGCTTCCTGGCACGCTACGCCGGGCTCGGCTTCGTCATCGCCGAGGAGACCCGGGCACTGATGCGAGAGCTGGCGGCAAGTGGCGAGCTTTCCCACCTGGTGGCCGAGCGGGTCTGGACCGAGACCGAGAAAGCGCTGGGCGAGCCGGAGCCGACAGTCTACTTCCGCGCATTGCATGATTGCGGAGCGCTGGCGGTACTGATGCCGGAGCTCGGCGAGGATGGTCCGGCGTTCGGCTCCGCTCTGGCAAGGCTCGATAGCCTGCCCGGCAGCCTGCCTGAAGGGGAACGCCCGCGCTGGCGCTGGGCACGGCTAGTGGAGCATCTCGATGAAATCCGGCAGGAGGCGTTGGCCGAGCGCCTGCGGCTGCCGCGAACCTATCGCGACCTGGGTCACCAGGCCGCGCTGACCCGCCAACTGCGCCGCCAGGCCACGCCCGATGCGGATGAGGTGAAAGGGTGGCTGGACGGTATCGACGCCTGGCGGCGTAGCGAGCGCGTGCCCCCCTTGCTCGCACTGCTGGCGCTGGACGCTCCGGCACTGGCCGTGACGCTTGAACGAGCCTGGCAGGCTGTGTCGCGGCTCGAGGCGAAGACACTGGTGGCAGAGGGCTTCCGCGGCGGGGAATTGGGCGCGGAGCTGGCCCGCCGTCGTCGGGCCATACTCGCTAGGGAGCTGGGGCAACCGTAGTCCTGCGGGGCTGCAGCCGCCGAGCGGCAAGGCCTAGCGCTTCATATTGCGCTTCCAGTCGAACTCGACCGGCCACAACCGCTGGTCACCAGCCTCGAATTCCGACCACAGTTCGGCGTAGGTTCGTCCGTCTTCGGGATGTGGCGTATCCGGCAGCAGCTCGGCGAGCGGCAGCAGCACGAAGGCGTGATAGAGGATCTCGTCGCGCGGCAGCATGACGCCGTCGTGCTCGCCGACGAGGTCGCCTACCGTCAACAGGTCGACATCCAGCGTCCGTGGGCTGAACTTGGGCGTACCCTCGCGCCGGCCGTGGTCGCGCTCGATGCGCTTGCACCAGGCCTGCAGCTCCCCGACCGGCCAGTCACAGTGAAACACTGCCACCAGATTGAAGAAGTTGCGGCCATCCTCGAAACCCACCGGTTCGCTTTCGTAGATTCGCGAGACGCGAATGTCGCCGAAGGTTTTGGCAAGGGCATCGAGGCAGGCCCGAACGTGGCGCTCGCGATCGATATTGCTGCCAATGCTGACGCTAACCCGAGCCATCAGGGATTCTCCGGGCGAATGCCGCGCTCGATGCGCACGCCCACCGAGGCTGCCGCAGGCACTGCGCCGGGCTTGCGTAGGGTGAGCCGCAGCCAGGGCACGGCGAACTCCGCCATCAGCAACTGGGCAAGTCGCTCGGCAAAGGTCTCGACCAGGGAGAAGTCGTGTTCGGCGGCGAAGCGGGCGATACGCTGGCTGATGGCGGCGTAGTCGAGCGTCCTTGCCAGATCGTCGTCGGCTGCCGCCGGACGAATGTCGGTGGCCAGTTCCAGATCGAGCGTCAGCCGCTGGCGAATGCTGCGCTCCCAATCGTATACGCCGATGACCGTCTCGAGTTCGAGCGACTCGATCAGTACGCAGTCCATGCCCGGCCTCCATAGAATTAAAGGAGGCCCGATTGTACTGAGCGCCGGAGGGGAATGACAGGCTTGCCGTGCTGTCCCCAGGGCGTCGGGGCTGGCATCATTCGGCGATGAACGCGTGAAGGAGGTGGGGCCGGGTGACGGTCGAAGGGGGATTGCTGCTGTTGACGCTGGCGCTGCTGGGCTACGTCAGCGGCTCTTGCTTGGGGGCGCTATGGGTCTGTCGTCTGGCAGGCGTAGGTGATCCCCGTATGGAAGGTTCGGGCAACCCGGGCTTCTCCAACGTGCTGCGCCTGCATGGTCGTCGGCTGGCGGCGGCAACCCTGTTGCTCGACGCTCTGAAGGGGATGCCCGCACTATGGCTGGCCATGGGGCTGGGCCTGGCGCCATGGGCCCAGGGCGTGGTGGGGCTGGCGGTGCTGCTCGGGCATAGTTATCCCCCCTGGCATCGCTTTCGCGGCGGCAAGGCGGTGGCAAGCGCCTTCGGCGTGCTGCTGGTGCTGACGCCCTGGGTGGCCCTGTGCTGTGCCGGGCTGTGGACGGTGCTGGCCTGGCGCGTGCGCACCGCGGCCGTGGCGTCGCTGGCCAGTGCCGGGGTCGCCCCGCTGGCCAGCCTGTGGCTGGCGCCGGACTACGTGTGGGTGGTGATGACTTTTACCGTGCTGGTGCTGGTGCGACACCTGCTCAACATCCGCCGCCTGGGCAGCGGCGACGAGCACGTGCTCTGAGCCGGTGCGCTCAGTCGCCGGTGGGAGCCGTCAGGGTTGCCATCGGCCAGCGCGGTACTGCTTTCATGCAGCCGACCTCGTCGCGCTCGCCGGCCAGCAGCCGCAGTGCGCCAGCGAGGGCGATCATGGCGCCATTGTCGGTACAGAAGCGGCCGCGGGGATAGTAGACCCTGGCGCTGCGCTTCTCGGCTTCGTGCGCAAGGCGCTCGCGCAGGCGCGTGTTGGCACTCACGCCGCCGGCCATGACCAGGCGTTTCAGCCCGGTGTCGTCGAGCGCTCTCCGGCACTTGATCACCAGGGTGTCGACCACGGCTTCCTCGAAGGCACGGGCTACGTCGGCGCGCGCCTGCCCGTCGAGCTTGCCGTCCCGCTCCAGCTGGCGAAGGGTGGTCAGGGTGTGGGTCTTGAGCCCGGAGAAACTGAAGTCGAGGCCGGGGCGGTCAGTCATGGGGCGGGGGAAGCGAAAGCGCCCCGCGTCGCCGTTCTCGGCCAGCCGGGCCACCTGAGGGCCGCCGGGATAGTCGAGACCGAGCATCTTGGCGGTCTTGTCGAAGGCTTCGCCAGCGGCGTCGTCGACCGATTCGCCGAGCAGGCGATACCGGCCCAGCTCCTGGACTTCGACCAGTTGGGTATGGCCGCCGGATACCAGCAGCGCAACGAAGGGAAAGGCGGGCGGCGACTCCTCGAGCATGGGGGCCATGAGATGCCCTTCCATGTGATGTACGCCAAGCACCGGGATATTCAAGGCGCGTGCCATGCCATGGGCGGTGCTGGCGCCGACCATCAGGGCGCCGACCAGCCCCGGACCGGCGGTGTAGGCGATGGCATCCAGTTCGCGGCGAGTCATGCCGGCTTCGTCGAGCACCTGCTCGATCAGCGGCAGCAGGCGCCGGGTATGGTCGCGGGAGGCTAGCTCCGGTACTACGCCGCCGTACTCGGCATGCATGGCAACCTGGCTGTAGAGGGCGTCGGCCAGCAGGCCGCGGTCGGTGTCGTAGATCGCGACGCCGGTCTCGTCGCAGGAGGTCTCGATGCCAAGGACTCGCATGATGCAGGCTCGTGAAGAGTGAGAGCCGCATTCTACCAAATCGGGGCGTTGCCATCCCGCTTTCAGCCACGCGGATTTGCATTGCTTGGTATCGCCGACTAAACTACCGTGCGCTGTACAATTGGGTCGTGTGCCCAGCCAGGGTACGCGTTCAAACCGAACTCAAGATTCTAAGGTAGGTGAGTGCTTAATGCCTTCTGTCAAAGTACGTGATAACGAGCCGTTTGACGTCGCGCTGCGTCGCTTCAAGCGTTCCTGTGAAAAAGCCGGCATTCTCTCCGAGGTGCGTCGTCGCGAGCACTACGAGAAGCCGACTGCAGAGCGCAAGCGTAAGGCGGCAGCTGCGGTGAAGCGTCACGCCAAGAAGCTTCAGCGTGAGCGTAAGCGTTTCGAACGGCTCTATTGATCCGTACTAAGGAAGTGCCGACGCCTTGGGCATCGACGCTTCTGGAAGGATGACCAAGCGGCTGCCGTCAGGTGGCCGCTTGTTTTTCACGACCCGCTCCTCTGTCGTTTCATTTACCCCCGCCGGGAGGTGGCGAGACCTACATGGCCGGCCAGATCCCTCAGCGTTTCATCGATGACCTGCTGGCGCGCGTCGACGTGGTCGAAGTGGTAGGCGAGCGGGTGCAACTGAAGAAGACCGGGCGCAACTATTCCGGCCTGTGCCCTTTTCATCAGGAAAAGACGCCATCGTTCACCGTCAGCGCCGACAAGCAGTTCTACCACTGCTTTGGCTGTGGCGCCCACGGTAATGCTCTGCGCTTCCTGATGGAGTACGACAAGCTGCGCTTTCCCGAGGCGGTGGAGCAACTGGCGGCAAGGCAGGGGCTCGAGGTGCCGCGGGAAGGTGCCGACGACCCACGTGCACAGGCACGTGAGCGCAAGCGCCAGGAGGGCGTCAATCTTCTCGAGCTTGCCGCCAGCTTCTATCGCGAGCGGCTGAAGATGCCCGAGGGGCTGGCGGCGCGGGAGTACCTGGCCCGACGTGGCCTCTCCGAAGAGGTGCAGCGCGACTTCGGTATCGGCTATGCGCCGGACGACTGGGAGGCCCTCAAGCGCCACCTGAGCGCCCGGGACATAGCGGAAACGGTGCAGGTCGAGTACGGCCTGCTGGTGCAGCGCGAAGAGAGCGGGCGAACCTACGACCGTTTTCGCGACCGGGTGATGTTTCCGATCCGCGACGTACGCGGGCGCACCATCGCCTTTGGCGGCCGGGTACTCGGCGATGCCAAGCCCAAGTACCTGAATTCGTCCGAGACACCCGTCTTCCACAAGGGGCGCGAGCTCTACGGGCTGTTCGAGGCCAGGCAGGCCAATCCGCGACTGGAGCGGCTGGTCATCGTCGAAGGCTACATGGACGTGGTGGCGCTGGCTCAGTTCGGTATCCGCAATGCCGTCGCCACCCTCGGCACCTCCACCAGTGAGGAGCACCTGGCCCGGTTGTTTCGCCTGGTCAGCGAAGTGGTGTTCTGCTTCGACGGAGACAAGGCGGGGCGCCAGGCGGCCAGTCGCGCGCTGGAGACCGTGCTGCCGCAGATGATCGACGGGCGTGAGGCGCGCTTCCTGTTCCTGCCCGAGGGCGAGGATCCGGACACGCTGGTGCGTCGCGAAGGGCGTGAGGCCTTCGAGAATCGCATCACCTGCGCCAGCCCGCTGTCTGAGTTCCTGTTCGACCAGGCGTCGCGGGGGCGCGACTTGGCACGCATCGAGGAGCGTGAGCGTTTCGCCAGCCAGGTGCTCAAGGCGGCGAGCCGTCTGCCGCAGGGCATGCTGCAGACGGTGCTGCTGGGGGAACTTGCGCGGCGCACCGGGGTCGACCAGTCGCGCTTCGAAGCGCTCTTGGCGCGGGAAGAGGACGCGGCACCATCACCGGTGGAGCCGAATGCGGCGCCTGCCGCAGCTCCAGTCGGGCAGGGTGCGGTCAGTCATGTGTCGTCGGCCAAGGGAGCTGCGCTGGGGCTGGTGGCGCGGGTGCTGCAGCTCCTGGTGCACGAACCGGCGCTGGTCGAGCGCCTGCCTGCCGAGGACGACTGGTGTCCCGAGGGCGATGGTGATGCCGCGCTGTGCCGCGAGCTGGTTCGGCTGTTGCGTGCCGGCCGCTATCGCAGTCCGCAGGTGGTGCTGGCCCACTTTCAGGGCAGTGCCCAGGGTGAGCGGCTGGCGCTGCTGGCTCGACGCGAAATGCTCATTCCGCGCGGTGCCAGGGCCCAGGAGCTGGATGGTCTGGTCGAGCATTTTCGTCGGCACCTGAGGCGGCCGTCGTGTCAGGAGCAGATCGACGCACTGCTGGCAAAGCAACGTTCGGGAGAGCGGCTCTCGCCTGAGGAGCGACAGCAGCTCATGATGCTGCTGGCCGAGCTGGGAAGTTGAGCTACAGGCGTCATGGATGACGAAGGATATCGGTGGCGGGGTTGAATTTTTTTCGACCACCACCACATAAGGGGCATGGACCGAGCCCCGCGACAGCATAACCGTTTAAACTAACACACCTGAGTGACCGAGCAAATGGGCCGCACTGGCGGGCTCGCGGTGTTTCCCGCTATACTATTGGGCTTCATGAGTTTTCTCCACCCCAGCGCTTCAGGTGCTTCATTCTTCTTCGTCGAGATAGGGTTTCTATGGCTGGAAATGCGCAGCAGCAGTCACGTCTGAAGGAGTTGATCGCGCGTGGCAAGGAACAGGGCTACCTGACCTACGCCGAGGTCAACGACCACCTCCCCGAGGATATTGCCGATCCCGATCAGGTGGAAGACATCATCGGCATGATCAATGACATGGGTATCAGCGTCGTCGAGGAAGCTCCCGACGAAGATACCCTGATGATGTCCGATCATTCCGCCGACGAGTCGGCTGCCGAAGAAGCCGTGGCTGCCCTGGCGGCGGTGGAGAGCGATGTAGGCCGGACCACCGATCCCGTGCGCATGTACATGCGCGAGATGGGGACCGTCGAGCTTCTGACCCGTGAGGGCGAGATCGAGATCGCCAAGCGTATCGAGGAAGGTACGCGTGAGGTAATGTCGGCCCTGGCTTGGCTACCCGGTGCGGTGGAATCGATACTCGAGGCGTACGATGCCACCCAGGACGAGGAAGCCCCGGGTCGCCTCTCCGATCTCTTCTCGGGTTTCATCGATCCCGACGAAGGCATTCCAGGCGTGGCCGAGGCCGAAGTTCCCGAGGAGGAGCTCAGCGCCGCCGCTGGCGACGACGATGGTGCCGATGACGACGACGATGATACCGGCGAGGCGGAGGAGGAGAGTGCCGGCGGTCCCGACCCCGAGGAAGCCAAGGCTCGCTTCGAGCAGATCCGCGAGCAGAACGAGCTGGTGCGCGAGGTGCTGGCCAAGCACGGCCGGGGCAGTGCGCAAGCCCAGGCTGAGATGGAGCGTCTGGCCGAGCTGTTCTCGCCGATCAAGCTGGTACCCAAGCACTTCGAGCGCCTGGTTGGCCAGGTGCGCATCAGCGTCGAGCAGGTTCGCGCTCAGGAAAAGACGTTGATGCAGCTGTTCGTCAAGAAAGCCAAGGTGCCGCGCAAGAACTTCATCAAGGCGTTCCCGGGCAACGAGTCGCGCCAGGAGTGGGTCGACGAGTTCATAGCTCAGAACGCCAAGTTCGCCGACCGTCTGGCACCCCTGCGTGCCGACATTCAGCGCGCCCAGCGCCGTATCGCCTTCGAAGAGGACATGGTTCAACTGGCGGTGCCCGAGCTCAAGGAGATCAACCGCAGGCTCTCCATTGGCGAGGCCAAGGCGCGCCGGGCCAAGAAGGAGATGGTCGAGGCCAACCTGCGCCTGGTGATCTCTATCGCCAAGAAATACACCAACCGCGGACTGCAGTTCCTGGACCTGATCCAGGAGGGCAACATCGGCCTGATGAAGGCGGTGGACAAGTTCGAGTACCGTCGCGGCTACAAGTTCTCGACTTATGCCACCTGGTGGATTCGCCAGGCGATCACCCGCTCGATCGCCGACCAGGCGCGTACCATCCGTATTCCGGTACACATGATCGAGACGATCAACAAGCTCAACCGGGTTTCTCGCCAGATGCTGCAGGAGATGGGTCGCGAGCCCACGCCGGAAGAGCTGGGCGAGCGTCTCGAGATGCCCGAGGACAAGGTGCGCAAGGTGCTCAAGATCGCCAAGGAGCCGATCTCCATGGAGACGCCCATCGGTGACGACGACGATTCGCACCTGGGCGACTTCATCGAAGATGGCACCATGCAACTGCCGATCGACCTGGCGACCGGCGAGGGCCTGATCGAGGCGACCCGCAACGTGCTTGGCGGGCTGACTGCCCGCGAGGCCAAGGTGCTGCGCATGCGCTTCGGCATTGACATGAACACCGACCACACCCTCGAGGAAGTTGGCAAGCAGTTCGATGTCACCCGCGAGCGGATCCGTCAGATCGAAGCCAAGGCGCTGCGCAAGCTTCGCCATCCGAGCCGCTCGGAGCCGCTGCGCTCGTTCCTCGACGAGTGAGGCTGGAACGCTCCTGAGCCTGGAGCCCCACGATGCAAGAAGCCCATGGCCGTAAGGCCATGGGCTTCTTGCTTTGGAAGCGCACTAACCGACACCGAGAGGGCCAGCGTTGCCGTTCAGGCCTTGGGCCGGGCCTGCTGCCAGTGTCGCGTGAGCAGGACGAGCTCGATGACGGCTATCAGGATCAAACTGTAACCGAGTAGTTCGGTGATCTCCTCAGCGGCCTCCTTGAAGGTGCGCTGATAGTGGTCTTCCAGAATGGCCATCCACATTTCGCTGCGCCCGTACAGGCGAGAAAATACGTAGGTGACGAGGAAGCCGGCAGCGAAGAGGCCGAACGAGAAGCTGTTGCTGTAGGTCTTGAATTCGGTCGTGAAGCGCTGACGCTGCCATAGCACGAAGGAAAGGCAGGGGAGCAGCACTAATGTCACCAGAAGTTGCCAGGCGCCATCGAAGACATACTTGTCCAAGTAGTAGTCCTGCTCGCGAATCAGCGAGGCGACGAGCAGCGCAAACATCAAAAGCGAGACGGTGGGCAACTCACGCCTGGCGGGAGGCGTGCACAGCAATACGGCGCTGATTGCCAGTATCGCGCTCTGGCACAGCTCGGTGAAACCCAGTTCGGCGAAGGAGCGTCTGGCTGGCAGGTACAACGCCTCGAAATAGATACCTTGCAAAAGCGCGGCGATCAGAAGGATATAAAGGATGGCGCGAAGGAAGGCCGCACCAAGGCCGATGGGCGCCGTTGGTTGCGGCGACATAGGAGTTCGTGGCATTGGGATTCCGTTGGGCAGGACAGGCATACGCTAACGTCAGGATTGTAGCGTCATCGGTTGAGGCCTGCCATGGCCAGGTCGCGACTGCGCCGGGCCTCCTCCACGATCCAATCATGCACCGCCGCCACCCGGCGGTCGTCCAGGGCGCCGCTGGTGTGCACGATACCGTAGCGTTTGCCGGTTGGGATGCGGGCAGCGAAAGGGGCAATCAGCGCGCCTGTCTTGAGTTCATCGGCGAGCAAGGCCTGGCGGGCGATGGCCACGCCCATGCCGGCGATGGCGGCTTCCATCGCCAGCCGGTGGCGGTTGAAGGTATAGCCGCGGCGCACGTTGAGTGGCGGCGCCTCGATGGCATTCAGATAGTGCTCCCACTCGGCATAGGGGTGCCCGCCGCGCCAGGCGGTGATGTCATGCAGCAACGGATACCAGGCCAGCTCCTCAGGGCGTGAAAGGGCGGGACGGCGGCGCATCAGGGCCGGGGAGCACACGGGGAAGATCACTTCTTCCATCAGCGGGGTAATGGCGAGTCCCGGGTAGTAGCCGTCGTTGAGGTCGATGGCCAGGTCGAACTCACCTTCACGCAACGACAGGCTACTGTCCTCGGCGATGACCTGCAGTTCGATGTCGGGAAAACGCGCCTGAAGTCTCGGCAGCCTCGGCATCAGCCACTTGCTGAGGAACGCCGGCACGCTGCGCAAGCGAATCACACCGCTCATCACGCCGCTGCGCAGGCGCTTTACCTCGAGACCGACCGATTGGTAGGCCTCATCGACTACGGCGGCTAGCCGCTTGCCCTCCTCGGTGAGCTCCAGGCGTCGGGGCAGGCGGCGAAAGAGCTTGAAGCCCAGCCGTTCCTCGAGCTGCTTGATCTGCTGGCTCACCGCGCCGGTAGTGACATGCAGCTCCTCCGCCGCGCGAGTAAAGGAGAGGTGGCGGGCACTGACGGCGAAGACTTTCAGCCAGGCGTGAGTCTGGGCATGGAGTAGGCGGCTCATGGTTTAGTTTAACTATAGCCTCTAGCAGTTATTCTCGTTTGCCGAACGGCCGTTTCCCCACCAACATAAGGTCATCCTTGCCGTAAAGGCAAACATGTTTTAGCCAGGCTGATTCATAAGCCGTGTATGGTACACGTGTGAGGCGTCGGCTGGCTGTAGATGAGGTTATCGTATGGCAATCAGTGTCTTCGACCTGTTCAAGATCGGCATCGGTCCATCCAGCTCGCACACCGTAGGACCGATGCGAGCCGCCTACGATTTCGTACAGGCGCTGCGTGAGCAGGACCTGCTCGAAAGGGTGGCGCGTGTCGAGGTGGGTCTGTTCGGCTCCCTGTGTGCGACGGGCAAGGGCCATGGTACCGACCGCGCCGTGATGATGGGGTTGATGGGCGAGCGCCCCGACCGAATCGACCCTGCCATCGTCACGCCTTGCATCGAGGAATTGCTCGAGTCGAATACGCTGATGCTCGACGGACGCCTGGCGATCCCCTTCCTGTGGGCACGCGACATGCAGTGGCACGAAGAGTGCCTGCCCTACCACCCCAATGCCATGACGCTGGTGGCTCATGGCCACGGCGAGGAGTTGTGGCGCAACACCTACTACTCGGTGGGTGGTGGCTTCGTCATCGATGAGGGCCAGGCCGAGCGCGGCGAGCTTGACCAGGACAGCACCACGCTTCCCTACGACTTCAACTCGGCTGCCGAATTAATGGCGCTGTGCCGCATGCATGACATGCGCATCAGCGAATTGATGCTGGAGAATGAGAAGGCCTGGCGCAGCGAAGCCGACATTCGTGACGGATTGTGGCAGATCTGGCAGGCCATGCGGGCCTGTGTCGATACAGGTCTGCAGCAGGAGGGGGTGCTGCCCGGCGGACTCAACGTCAAGCGCCGCGCCGCGTCGCTGCATCGTCGCCTGCTGGCAACGAGTGACGACCAGAGCTTGATCGCTACCACCTTCGGTGCGATGGATTGGGTCAATGTCTTCGCTCTCGCGGTGAACGAGGAAAATGCCGCCGGCGGGCGCATGGTCACCGCGCCGACCAATGGCGCGGCCGGCATCATTCCCGCCGTGCTGCACTACTACATGAAGTTCCAGTCCGGAGCCTGCGAGCGTGACGTCGTCGACTTTCTGCTGGCTGCCGGGGCGGTGGGAATCCTGTGCAAGAAGAACGCCTCCATTTCGGGAGCCGAGGTTGGCTGTCAGGGGGAGGTGGGCTCGGCGTGTGCCATGGCCGCTGCGGGCCTGGCCGAGGTCATGGGGGGAAGCGTCGGTCAGGTGGAGAATGCTGCCGAAATTGGCCTGGAGCACAACCTCGGGTTGACCTGCGATCCGGTGGGCGGGCTGGTGCAGGTGCCCTGCATCGAGCGCAATGCCATCGCCTCGGTCAAGGCGATCAACGCCGCCCAGATGGCGCTGCGTGGCGACGGCGAGCACTTCATCTCGCTCGACAAGGCGATTCGCACCATGCGCGATACCGGGCGCGACATGCAGGACAAGTACAAGGAGACATCCCGCGGCGGGCTCGCCGTGAACGCCATCGAGTGCTGATGAGCCGCGGTATGATGAACGCTTGACCGAGCCTCATCCAGTAAGACGCGATGCCCTCCGGCATCGCGTTTTTGTTTGCAAGCTATTGAAATTGGCCTGGGTCTACGCCATTGGTCGAGTTCGACCCTTCAACAGTTGCTCCGCGAGTGTCTCTCCTCTAGCTTACGTTAACGTAAAGGTTAGAAGCCCGGGCTGAGCCAAGTACGAGTGGCAGCCTTCACGACAACGACAACAATCAGCATTGGATCGCTGCTGGCGGTCCAGAGAGGACGTCACATGACCCAGGAGTTCATCCTCGAAACTCGCGGGTTGACCAAGCAGTTCCGCGGCTTCACGGCCGTGGACGATGTCAACCTCCAAGTCAGGGAGGGGCATATCCACGCCTTGATCGGTCCCAATGGCGCCGGCAAGACGACCGTCTTCAATCTCCTTACCAAATTCCTGCCGCCGACACGGGGCGAGATTCTCTACCGCGGCAAGGCGATTACCGGCATGAAGGCCAACGAGATCGCGCGCATGGGTATGGTGCGCTCGTTCCAGATATCTGCGGTATTCGCACACATGACCGCTTTGGAGAACGTGCGCGTGGCGCTGCAGCGGCCGATCGGCACCTCGTTTCATTTCTGGAAGTCGCAGCGAACCCTGGAGCACCTCAACGAGCGTGCCATCGAGCTGCTCGATGAGGTCGGTCTGCGCGACTATGCGGATGTGTTGACCGTGGAAATGCCCTATGGGCGCAAGCGAGCCCTGGAGGTTGCCACCACCTTGGCGATGAATCCGACGTTGATGCTGCTCGATGAGCCGACCCAGGGCATGGGGGCGGAAGACGTCGACCGCATCGTCGAGCTGATACGCCGCGTGGCCAAGGGGCGTACGGTGCTGATGGTCGAACACAACCTCAGTGTGGTGAGTCGCTTGTGCGACCGGATTACCGTACTGGCGCGCGGTGCCGTATTGGCGGAGGGCGATTACGAGACGGTTTCCGCCGATCCCCAGGTTCGCGAGGCCTATATGGGTAGCGAGACAGAGGAGGCCGGCGCATGAACCAAGTCGAACAGCCGAGTCGTACCGAATACCGCGATCACGATGGCGCCGAGATGCTGCGCATCCGTGACCTGCACGCCTTTTATGGTGAATCGCACATCCTGCACGGCGTCGACATGGAGGTGCGTCGCGGTGAGCTGGTGACTCTGTTGGGCCGCAACGGCGCGGGTCGCAGTACCACGCTCAAGTCGATCATGAACATGGTCGGACGACGAACCGGCTCGATCATGATCAACGGCACCGAAACCGTCGGCATGAAGGCGCATCGCATCCCGCGTCTGGGCATCGGCTACTGCCCCGAGGAGCGCGGCATCTTTGCCAGCCTCGACGTGGAGGAAAATCTCCTGCTACCGCCTACGGTGCGCTCGGGAGGCATATCGATCGACGAAATCTACGAGATGTTCCCCAACCTTTACGAGCGTCGTCGTAGCCAGGGCACGCGCCTTTCGGGCGGCGAGCAGCAGATGCTGGCCATGGCGCGTATCCTGCGCACCGGCGCTCGCATGCTGCTGCTCGACGAGATCACCGAGGGGCTGGCCCCTGTCATCGTGCAGAAGCTCGCCGAAGTGCTCGTCAAGCTGCGCGACCGTGGCATGACCATCGTACTGGTGGAGCAGAATTTCCGCTTCGCCGCGCCGCTCGCCGACCGGCACTACGTCATGGAGCATGGCCGTATCATCGAGGAGATCAGCGCGGCCGAGCTGCCTTCGAAGCGCGACCACCTCAATAAGCTGCTAGGCGTCTAGCCAGCATAGGAGCAAGCACCCGGCTCGCTGCACCTCGGTAGACGAGCCAACATTCAAGCCGAGCCTTCAAGGCGCAACAAGAACCACAACAGAAAATCAGGTAACCACGACTTTCGTAACCGCAGCGAATCGCAATTAATCCGCAGTGCGCGTGACAACAACAATCCGCCCAGTTGGGCTATGGAGACGAAAAATGACCTTCATGAAGAAGACCCTCGCCAGCAGCATCGCCATTGCCGCCACCGCCGCCATGGCCACCGCCGCCCAGGCGGAAATCAGCGATGGCGAGGTGCGCATCGGCTATCTCGCCGACATGTCCGGCACCTACCGTGACCTGGCCGGTCCGGGTGGCCTCGAGGCCTTGCAGATGGCGATCGAGGATTTCGGCGGTAGCGTCGACGGTGCGCCGATCGAGGTGTTCAGCGCCGACGATCGCAACAGCGCCGATGTCGGCGCCAACACCGTGCGCGAGTGGGTCGACCAGCGCAACGTCGACCTGGTAGCCGGCATGGTGGCCTCGTCGGTGACCATCGCCGTGACCAAGGTACTCGAGGAGAACGACGGCTTCGGCATCGTCTCCGGCTCGGCGGCCTCGAGCATCACCAACGAGCATTGCACACCCAACCACATCCACTGGGTCTACGATACTTACCCGCTGGCCAACGGCACCGCCCGCGCGGTGGTCGAGCAGGGCGGCGACAGCTGGTTCATGCTCACCGCCGACTACGCCTTCGGCCATGCTCTCGAGGGCGACGTGACCAAGGTGGTGGAGGAGAACGGCGGCGAGGTCATCGGCGGTGTACGCCACCCGTTCCCCACCGACGACTTCTCGTCATACATTCTTCAGGCCCAGGGCTCAGGGGCCAAGATCATCGGCCTTGCCAACGCGGGTGCCGATACGGTCAACGCCATCAATACCGCCAGCCAGTTCGGCGTGGTCGAGGCCGGCCAACAGCTCGCCGGCCTGCTGGTGTTTCTCAACGACGTCTATGCCATGGGGCTCGACACCACCCAGGGACTGCTGTTGACCACCGGCTGGTACTGGAACATGGATGATGAGGCGCGTGAGTGGGCCGAGCGCTATTACGAGCGTGTGGGCAGCATGCCGACCATGGTCCAGGCCGGCATCTACTCCAGCACCATGCACTATCTGGAAGCCGTCCAGGCCACCGGCAGCGACGATACCCAGACGGTGCGCGAGTACATGATGAAGCAGCCGATCCACGACTTCTTCGCTCGTAACGGCCGCATTCGTGAGGATGGCCGCATGGTGCACGACATGTACCTGGCCCGGGTGAAATCGCCGGAGGCCTCTACCCACGATTGGGATCTCTACGAGATTCTCACCTCCATTCCCGCCGAAGAGGCCTACCGCCCGCTCTCAGAGAGCCAGTGCAAGCTGGTGCAGAACTGAAGCATGGCAAGTCGGCGGCGGCTGCGGCCGCCGCCCCTCTGACGGCGAGGAGAGTCTGACATGACGATGATATTCGGCGTGCCGTTGGCGGTGTTCATGGGCCAGCTCCTGTTGGGTCTGATCAACGGCGCCTTCTACGCCCTGCTGAGCCTGGGCCTGGCGGTGATCTTCGGCCTGCTGAAGATCGTCAACTTCGCCCATGGCGCCATGTACATGCTGGGGGCTTTCGCCACGCTGCTGGGCATGCGCTACCTGGGCATCAATTACTGGGCGGCGCTGCTGCTGACGCCGCTGGTGGTGGGGCTGTTCGGTATGCTGATCGAGAGGGTGCTGCTGCGCCGTATCGGTCATCTCGATCACCTCTACGGGCTGCTGCTGACCTTCGGCCTGGCGCTGATCTTCGAGGGTACGCTGGTCAATTTCTTCGGCGTCTCGGGTGCACGCTACCCAACGCCCGAAGCGTTGCAGGGCGGCTACCAGACCGGCTTCATGTTCCTGCCCAAGTATCGTGCCTGGGTGCTGCTGGCGGCCATCGTGGTCTGTTTCGGCACCTGGTACATGATCGAGCGCACTCGGCTTGGCGCCTATCTGCGTGCCGGCACGGAGAATCCTGCGCTGATGCAGGCCTTCGGCGTCAACGTGCCTCTGCTGGTGACACTGACCTACGGCTTCGGCGTGGCGCTCGCCGCCTTTGCCGGTGTGCTGGCTGCGCCGCTCTATCCGGTCTCTCCGACCATGGGTTCCAACCTGCTGATCGTGGTCTTCGCGGTGGTGGTCATCGGGGGCATGGGCTCCATCCTGGGCGCCGTCGTAACGGGGCTTGCCATGGGGCTGATCGAGGGCTTGACCAAGGTGTACTACCCCGAGGCGGCCAATACCGTAATCTTCCTGGTGATGATCCTTGTGCTGCTGCTCAGGCCCGCCGGGCTCTTCGGCAAGGAGGCATGACACCATGGCCACGACTCAAACCATGACCCCCTCAATGAAGCGCGAGCGTCGTGCCAACCTGCGCCGCAACGCCTTCTATCTGGTGCTGCTCATGATCGGCCTGGTAGCTCCCTTCTTTGCCTACCCGGTCTTCCTGATGAAGGTGCTGTGCTTTGCCTTGTTCGCCTGCGCCTTCAACTTGTTGCTGGGCTATGCCGGCTTGCTCTCCTTCGGTCATGCGGCCTTCCTGGCCACGGGGGGCTACGTGACCGGCTACCTGCTATCGAGCTATCCGGCACTGACCCCCGAAATGGGCATCCTGACCGGTACGGCCGCTGCCGTGGTACTGGGTGCTGTCTTCGGTGCGTTGTCGATCCGACGGCAGGGCATCTACTTCGCCATGGTCACCCTGGCCCTGGCACAGCTGATGTTCTTCTTCTACATCCAGGCACCTTTCACCGGCGGTGAGGATGGCCTGCACGGCGTGCCGCGGGGCGAGCTGTTCGGCTTCATCAGCCTGCGCAACAACCTGGCAATGTACTACTTCGTCTTTGCAGTCTTCCTGTTCGGCTTTGCCCTGATCCAACGCACAGTGCATTCGCCGTTCGGTCAGGTGCTCAAGGCGATCCGCGAGAACGAGCCGCGTGCCGTATCGCTAGGCTACAACGTCGATGCGTACAAGCTGGTGGCGTTCATTCTCTCCGCCGGCCTGGCCGGCCTGGCCGGCTCCACCAAGACGGTAGTGTTCCAGCTCGCTTCGCTGACCGATGCCCATTGGCACATGTCCGGCGAGGTGATCCTGATGACGCTGCTCGGCGGCGTGGGCACACTGTTCGGTCCGCTGGTGGGGGCGGGGCTGGTAGTCAGCCTGCAGCACTTGCTGGCGCAATCGCCGCTGGGCAACTGGGTCGGTCCGATCCTGGGCGCCATTTTCGTGCTCTGCGTGCTCAGCTTCCGCAGCGGTATCGTGGGCGAGGCGATGAAGATGTATCGCAAGAACTTCAAGTGAGATGGTCGGCAAGCCTTTTCCTGGCGCCCTGCGGGGCGCTTTTTTATTCTCTCGTCAGCGAGCAGGCTCGCTCCAGGCTGGCAGGCAGATGCTCGACCAGATAGTCGACGAACTGGCGCACCTTGGCGGCATGCTGGCGATGCCGCGGCATGACCGCCCACACACCTGCGTCGCGGCACTGAAAACGGGACAGCACCTCGATCAACTCGCCGTTGGCAAGATAAGGCATGACGTAATAGTCGGGCAGTTGCGCAAGCCCCAAACCCTTGAGCGCGGCATCGAGCAGGGCAAGCCCCGAATTGGCCTGCCAAGGGCCTTGCACGCGTACTTCCCGGTGCAGTCCGTCGATATCGAAGCGCCACTGGTCGCGGGTGCCGATCAGGCAGCGGTGGTGTGCCAGTTCCGCCACTGAGTGCGGCTGCGATATGCCCTGGAAGTAATCGGGGGAAGCGACGACGTACTCGTGCCGCTCGCACAGGCGGCGTGCCACCAGCGTTGAGTCCTGCAGAGTGCCCATGCGAATGACCACGTCGTAGCCTTCGTCAATCACGTCCACCTGGCGGTTGGTCAGGTGAAGGCGCATTTCGAGCTGAGGGTGAAGGCGCAGGAAATCGTTGACCAGTGGAGCGAGAAAACGCTCGCCGAAGGTAGTGGCACAGCTGAGCTGGAGCACGCCGTGGGGACGGTCCTGCAAGCTTTGCAGAGCAGTCTCGGCTTCCCGAAAGCCGTCGAGCAATTCACGGCAGCGAGCGTAGTAACGCTCGCCGGCGTCGGTCAGGTGGATCTGACGCGTGGTCCGATAAAGCAGCGGCAGGCCCAGTTCTTGCTCGAGCTGAGCCACCTGACGGCTAATATGCGAGTTTGAGACGTGGAGTTGGCGTGCCGCTGCGGCAAAGGTGCCCAGGCGAACCACTTCCACGAAGGCTTCGATACCATCCCAGTGAGCCATAGGCACTCCATCGTTGCACAGCTGGAATAATGTTGTGTCGTTGTTTCTATATCATCATAACGCCGTGCACACCTAGACTGATAGAGACCAGTTGCAAACTGGATTGTTACAGCTACAGGAGATCTGAATGAAGTCGCGTGCCGCCATTGCTCTCGAAGCGGGCAAGCCCCTCGAACTCACTGAGATCGATGTTCAGGACCCCAAGGCCGGGGAAGTGCTGGTGCATATCGCCGCTACCAGCGTCTGCCACACCGACGCCTTCACGCTCTCGGGCGCCGACCCGGAGGGGCTGTTCCCCTCGGTGCTGGGCCATGAGGGCGCCGGCATCGTCGAAGCGGTGGGCGAAGGGGTCACCAGCCTCCAGCCCGGCGATCACGTCATCCCGCTCTATACCGCCGAGTGCGGCAAGTGCAAGTTCTGCCGCTCGGGCAAGACCAACCTGTGCCAGGCGGTACGTGCCACCCAGGGCCAGGGCCTGATGCCCGACGGCACCTCGCGCTTCTCGCTCGACGGCCAGATGTTGCACCACTACATGGGCTGCTCGACCTTCAGCGAGTACACCGTGCTGCCCGAGGTCTCGCTGGCCAAGGTCTCCAAGGAGGCGCCGCTGGACAAGATCTGCCTGCTCGGCTGCGGCGTGACCACCGGCATCGGTGCGGTGCTCAACACCGCCAAGGTCGAGCCGGGCTCCACCGTGGCCGTGTTCGGCCTGGGGGCCATCGGCCTGGCGGTGATCCAGGGCGCGCAGATGGCCAAGGCCAGCCGCATCATCGCCATCGACGTCAACCCGGACAAGTTCGAACTGGCGCGCCAGTTCGGTGCCACCGACTTCGTCAACCCCAAGGAGCACTCGGACCCGATCCAGCAGGTGATCGTCGACCTGACCGACGGCGGGGTCGACTACTCCTTCGAGTGCATCGGCAACGTCAACGTGATGCGCTCGGCGCTGGAGTGCTGCCACAAGGGCTGGGGCGAGTCGGTGATCATCGGCGTGGCCGGGGCCGGCGAGGAGATCTCGACGCGGCCGTTCCAGCTGGTCACCGGCCGGGTGTGGCGCGGCTCGGCGTTCGGCGGGGTGAAGGGGCGCAGCGAGCTGCCGGGCTACGTGCAGCGCTACATGGACGGCGAGCTCAAGATCGACGAGTTCATCACCCACGAGATGCCGTTCGAGAAGATCAACGAGGCGTTCGAGCTGCTGCATGAGGGCAAGAGCATTCGTACCGTGCTTCGCTTTTAGCAGGCCCCCGGAGCCGCGCCGACAGCAGGCGCCCGGAGCAGCGAGGCTGGTAGACGCGCCCGCAATAGTGCGTTGGGCCTGGTAAGCTGCCCGTTGAGGGTGACCGCAAGGAGACCGACCCATGACCATGACCGAGAACCTCGAGCCGATATCGAGCAACAAGAGCTTCGGCGGCTGGCACAAGCGCTACCGGCATCGCTCGCGGGCGCTGGATTGCGAGATGGAGTTTGCCATCTACTTGCCGCCGCAAGCCGAGACGGAGCGTGTCCCGCTGCTCTGGTGGCTGTCGGGGCTGACCTGCACCGACGAGAACTTCATGCAGAAGGCGGGAGCGCATCGCATGGCCGCGGAACTCGGCCTTGCCATCGTCTGTCCCGATACCAGCCCGCGTGGCACCGACCTGCCGGGCGAGCACGATAGCTACGACTTCGGCTCGGGGGCGGGCTTCTATGTCAATGCCACCCAGGAGCCGTGGAAGCAGCACTATCGCATGTACGACTATGTGGCCGAGGAGCTGCCCTCGGTGGTGCGCCAGCATTTTCCGGTCAATGGCCGGGAGGCGATCAGCGGCCACTCGATGGGCGGCCACGGAGCGCTGATCCTGGCGCTACGCCGCCCTGGGCACTATCGCTCGGTGTCGGCCTTCTCGCCGATCGTCAATCCCACACAGTGCCCCTGGGGTCGAAAGGCCTTCCGTGAGTATCTGGGCGACGATCCCGGTGCCTGGACGCAGTACGATGCCTGCGAACTGGTGGCCAAGGGGGCTTCGAGCCAGCCTCTATTCATCGATCAGGGTGAGGCGGACCAGTTCCTGGAGGAGCAGCTCAAGCCGGAGCGCCTCGAGGCGGTATGCGAAGAGCACGATCACCCCCTGACGCTGCGCCGTCAGCCAGGGTATGATCATAGCTATTTCTTCATCTCCACCTTCATCGAGGATCACCTGCGTTACCATGCCGAGCACCTCCACAAGCGCTGAGCGCTGCACCCGCCAGGGTGGCGCATGATCCAAGACTTGCTGTATCGCGCGCTACGTTGGGCGGCCCTTGTCGGGGCCGCCTTCGTCGTACTGTCCATTGTCCTGGTGATGCTGCTGCGGCACGTGCCCGTATACGGCTCCATGGTGATGCTGGAGCGCAAGGTCGAGGCCTGGGTGGCCGGTGAGTCGCTGCCCATCCAGCATCAGTGGCGCCCTTGGGAGGAACTCTCCGACCACGCCAAGCTGGCCGTGATCGCCGCGGAGGATCAACGCTTCGCCGTGCACCGTGGCTTCGACGTGGACGAGATGCGTCGGGCCTGGGAGGCGAGCCGCAACGGATCGAGGCTGCGAGGGGCCAGCACCATCAGTCAGCAAACCGCCAAGAACCTGTTCCTGTGGACGGGCCGCAATTGGGTACGCAAGGGGTTCGAAGCCTGGTTCACCGTGCTGATCGAGGCGCTATGGCCGAAGCAGCGCATCCTCGAGGTCTACCTCAATATCGTCGAGTGGGACCAGGGGGTGTTCGGCCTGGAAGCAGCCGGGCAGCACTATTTCGGCATATCGGCCGATCGCCTGAACGAGGTGCACGCCAGCCGCCTGGCGGCGATACTGCCCAATCCCAGGGCCTGGAGCGCCAGCAGGCCGGGACCCCACGTGGAGCGCCGCAGCCAGTGGATTCGCCAGCAGATGCGCAACCTCGGTGGGGCGCGCTACCTCGAGGAGTTGGCGGCCAATTGAACCTGTTTTTGCCGGCGGAATACCCGAACCTACCGGCGTCCCTGGCCGCGTGCCGCGAGAACCACGCCCACGATGGTGATGGCCATGCCGGCCAGCGCCGTCAATGGCAGGCGTTCGTCGAATAGCCACCAGGCCTGCAATGCCGTGACCGGCGGCACGAGGTAGAACAAGCTGGCTACACGTGAGGCTTCGCCGCGCCGGATCAGTGCCATCAGCAGCAGGATGGCGGCGATGGAAAGCACCAATATCAGCCAGCCCAAGGTCAGCACGAACGTGAGGGTCCACTCGATGTGCCGCTCCTCGAACAGCAGGGCACCGAGGCCGAGCAGAAAGCTGGCGGACAGATACTGCACCACCGTGCCCGAGAGCAGCGGCATGCCGGTGCAGAAGCGCTTCTGATAGAGCGTGCCCAGGGTAATGCCCGCCAGCGCGACGAGAACGGACGCCAGGGCGCCGAGGCCAAAACCTTGGAACAGGTCGGCGCCGGGGTCGAGCTTGCTGCCCAGTACCATGACGATACCGGCCAGCCCCAAGGCCAGCCCCAGCCACTGGATGACGGTGATGCGCTCGCCCAGCAGCGGACCTGCCAGCGTTGCCGTCAGCAGCGGTTGCAGACCGACCAGCAGCGCCGCGAGACCCGCTGGCATGCCCAGGTAGATGCCGTAGAAGACGCCGCCCAGGTAGGCCGCGTGCACGAGCAGACCCGATACGGCAATATGTCCCCTCAATTTCCAGCTTGCCGGCCAGCTGCTTCCCATCAGTTTCACCAAGGGAATCAGCAGGGCGAGCGTCAGCACGAAGCGAACAAACAGGAAGGTGAAGGGTTCGGCATGGGGCAGGCCGAACTTGGCGCCGATGAAACCGGTACTCCACAGGGCCACGAACAGTACCGGCATGCTGGCCAGAAGTGCGGCATCGAGACGGGAGTGAGAGGGCGTTGTCATGGGTGTGGCGGACCTTGGGCACAAGACAATGAGGCTGTCGAAGATACGTGTTTGGCGAAGCGGGTGAAAGCTAGCAGGTTAACTTTATCGCTGCGTTTCAGTGCGGAATGCATAACCAATGAATCTTTACAGCTTGTAACATAAAAAACTGAACTCTGTTCGCCTCCCCCCGTCAGACTCCTTACATTCACAGCAACACCTTGGAGGTATTCATGCAACGGATGACTGCACTGTTCTCGGCCGCCCTGCTCACTGCTGGGCTGTTGACCGTACAGGCGCACGCTCAGCAGGACCCCGCCCAGGATCCGGCAGCCGGCCAACCGCAGGCGCAGGCGCCAGCGCAGGACTTCTCCGATGACCAGCTTCAGCAGTTCGCCGATGCCTCCCAGGAAATCGCTGTGATTTCGCAGGAGTACACTGAGCGCCTGCATGCGGCTGAAGACGAGCAGAGCCAGCAGGAAGTGCGCATGGAAGCCAACGACAGGATGGTCGAAGTGGTCGAGGAGAATGGTCTCGACGTGGATACCTTCAACGCCATCGGTCATGCCATCCAGCAGGATCCCGAGCTGATGCAGCGCGTGCAGGAGATGGCCGAGCAGTCGTAAACCGACCGGCGCCATCCAAGCGAGAAAGGCCACCCATGGGTGGCCTTTCTTGTGTCGGGGGGCCGACAGCCTTTCACCGCAAGGGTATGATGAGCATATGATTATAATGGGGAGCTAGACGGGACATGGATGCGGAACTACTCGAGATTCGGCAGCACATGGGGCGCTTCCCCCCTTTCGATGCCCTCGACGACGAATTGCTCGACAGCGTCGCCGGGCAGATCGAGGTGGGCTATTTCCAGGCCGGTTCCGATATTCTTGAGCTCGACCAGGAGCTCCACGAACTGTGCTATATCCGCAGCGGAGCGGTGGAGGTTCGGCGGCGAACGGGCGAGCTTTACGATCGCCTGGGCGAAGGCGACATCTTCGGGCACTTCAGCCTGCTGAGAAACAATCGGGTCCGGTTTCCTGCCCGCGCTCTGGAAGACACCCTGATCTACCACATCCCCGAGACGGTTTTCCTGCGCCTGTGCGAGGCCGACGACCATTTCGCCGATTTCGTGGAATTGGAGCGACCGCGCCTGGAAGCCGCGGTGGAGGAGCACAAGAAAGCCAACGACATGATGATCACCCGGGTGCGCAAGCTGCTCACCCGTTACCCGGTGATGGTCGAGGCCGGAGCGTCGATTCAGGAAGTGGCTCGTCAGATCACCGAAGCCCAGGCGTCGGCTGCGCTGATTCTCGACGAGCCGGACGGCGACCCGAGGCATACCTTCACCGACAGTGAAGATCGCCCCTGGCGGCTGCGCGGCATACTGACCGACAGTGACTTCCGCACCCGTATCGTGGCAGAGGGTCTGTCGCCCGATACGCCCGTGGGGGACCTGGCGAGCGGGCGACTGATCACCATCCAGTCGGACGAGTCGGTGCACGAGGCCATGCTGTGCATGCTGCGCAACAACATCCATCACTTGCCAGTGCTGTATCGGCGCCGGCCGGTGGGCGTCGTCCACCTTTCCGACATCATCCGCTACGAGACCCACAGCAGCCTCTACCTGGTCAGCAATATCTTTCATCAGTCCAGCATTGACGGCTTGGCTCGGCTCGCCCCCGATGTGCGTGCCGCTTTCGTACGCATGGTGGAGGAGGGCGCCAACTCTCAAATGGTCGGCAGCGCCCTGTCCACCATCGGCCGCAGCTTCGTGCGCCGCCTGCTGGAATTGGCCGAAGAGACGCTGGGGCCACCGCCGGTGGCGTACTGCTTCATGGTCAACGGATCCATGGCTCGCAACGAGCAGACCCTCGTTACCGATCAGGACAATGCCCTGATACTTTCCGACGATTTCGAGCCGGCCCGGCATGACGCCTATTTCCTTCGCCTGGCGCAGTTCGTCAGCGATGGGCTGGCAGCCTGCGGCTACGCTTACTGCAAAGGGGAGGTGATGGCGACCAATCCGCAGTGGCGTCAGCCCTTATCGGTATGGCAGCGCTATTTCAATGAATGGATAGAGTCGCCCACGCCGGAGCGGCTGCTGCACTGTTCGATCTTTTTCGATCTCGACAGCGCCTATGGCGAGGAAGCCTATGTCGAGCAGTTGCAGGACTTGATCGCTCGCAAGGCGCCGAGCAGCCCCCTCTTCCTGGCCGCCATGGCGCGCAACGCGTTGAACCGTACGCCGCCACTGGGTTTCTTTCGTACCTTCGTGATGGAGAAGGATGGCAAGCACAACAACTCGATCAACCTCAAGCGTCGGGGAACCGCTCCGCTGGTCGACCTGATCCGCGTACATGCGCTGGCCTGCGGCTCGCGTGCCCAGAACAGCTTCGAGCGGCTGGACGACATCGCCGCGACGCAGCTGTTGGCGCCAGGCGTGAATGACAAGCTGCGCTATGCCCTGGAGCTACTCTCCATGGTGCGAATTCGCCATCAGGTCTTCGATCTGCAGCAGGAGCACGAGCCGGACAACAACATCGAGCCGGAGAATGTCGCCGACAGCGAGCGTCACCATCTGAAGGATGCGTTCCAGGTTCTGAGCCATGCTCAGAAATTCCTCAAGTACCGCTATCCTGTACCGGCGAATACTGGTCGAGCGCGCTGAATCATGTTGTCTCATCGATTGACCGTGCGCGCGCAAGGCCCCGAGTGGCCTGCCTACTTGCAGAGACGGGCAGCCGAAGCACAGGACCCCTTGCTGCGACGTTTCTTTGCCGCGGACTGGCCAGCGCCCGACACTCCCATCGGCGAGGCGCCACTGGTGGCCCTGGACCTGGAGACCACCGGCCTCGACGTCCAGCGCCATGCCATCGTCAGCATCGGCCTGGTGCCCTTCAGCCTGGACCGCATCCCACTGGCACGCCGCCGCTATTGGGTCGTGCGCCCCAGCCGACCGCTGTCGGGGAGTTCGATAGCCTATCACCACATCACCCACTCGGAAGTGGCCAGGGCTCCCGACCTGGAAGAGATCCTGCCCGAGCTGCTCGAGGCTCTGGCGGGCCGGATCGCGGTGGTGCACTTTCGCCACATCGAGCGGCCGTTTCTCTCCGATGCGGTCAAGGCCAGGCTGGGGGCGGGTATCCGGTTTCCGATGATCGATACCATGTCGCTGGAGGCGCGACTCTATCGGCTTTCGCTGTGGTCGCGCCTGAGACGCTGGATGCGGCGGCCGCCCGTTTCGATACGCCTGGGTGATAGCCGGCGGCGCTATGGCTTGCCTGACTACCAAGGGCATCATGCCCTGGTTGATGCGCTGGCAACGGCTGAGCTGCTCCAGGCCCAGGTGGCCAGGTACTACGGCCCCACGCTTCCCGTCAGTTCCCTATGGACCTAGACACCCTGACGGCTCATAGCCAGAGCTCGGCGAAGGTGTCGCCATCAACGGGGCGGCCGAAGTGAAAGCCCTGGACGCCGGTACAGCCCAGCGCGCGCAGGGCCTCGGCCTGTTCGGCGGCCTCGACCCCCTCGGCCACCGTCAGCATGCCCAGGGTCTGGGCCATGGCGATGATGGTGGAGACGATGGCGTGATCATGGCTGCTCTTGAGCATGTCCTGAACGAAGGACATGTCGATCTTCAGGGTGTCGGCGGCAAAGCGCTTGAGATAGGAGAG
This sequence comes from Billgrantia sp. C5P2, assembly GCF_051062895.2. Lineage (NCBI taxonomy): Bacteria > Pseudomonadati > Pseudomonadota > Gammaproteobacteria > Oceanospirillales > Halomonadaceae > Billgrantia > Billgrantia sp. C5P2. Next base: position 3,489,545 of record NZ_CM128542.1, on the reverse strand, counting down.
CGATGAATAGCCCGTGCCGAAGTCGTCGATCGCCAGACTGAAGCCGGCATTGCACAGGGCCCGGGTGATACGCACAGTCTGCTCGGGATTGCGCATCAAGCCACTCTCGGTGAGCTCCAGCCCCAGCTTGCCAGGGGGCACGCGGGTAGCAATGCGCTGGATGTGCTCGGCCAGGCGCGGATCATCCATCTGCTGGGCCGAGACGTTGACGCTCAGCCGACCGGGGAACGGCTTGCCTTGGCGCTCCCAGGTCATGAGCTGCTGACTGGCGGCTTCCAGCACCCATTCGCCCAGGGCGCAGATCAGGCCCTGCTCCTCTGCCAGTGGGATGAAGGTGCCGGGGCTGACGTGCCCCAGAATCTCGTCGTGCCAACGGCACAGGGCTTCCGCGCCGGTCAGCTTGCCTGTCTTGAGGCTGAACTGCGGCTGGAAGGCAAGCGACAGCTTGCCCTTGGCCAAGGCCTCGCTGAAGCGTAGTTGCAGCAGCTCGTACTGGTGAAGTTCGTCCGCCATGGTGGCAGTGAAGAAACGGGTGCGGCTACTGTCCCGCTTGGCATGGTTGAGCGCGATGCTGGCATGCTGGAACAGCGATTGCGCATTGTCGGCGTCACGGGGAAACAGTGCCGCACCGACGCTGGCGGAAATCGAAAAGCTGCGCTCCGACAGCTGGATCGGCGCGATGAGGCTGTTGCGGTAGCGCTCGATGGCGTGAGCCATGGCGGCCGGCCGAGTGTCGGTGAGCAATACCATGAATTCGTCGCCTCCCAGACGGGCAACGAATTCCCCGGGTTCGGCCTGGGCGCCGAAGCGACCGGCAATCTCGGCCAGTATGAGATCACCCAGCTCATGGCCTTGGGTATCGTTGATCTGGCGGAAGCGCTGCAGGTCGAGATAGAGCAGGCCCAGGCAGTTGTCACGCAAACGGGCCTGTTCGCAGGCTTCCTCCAGCCGTTCCATCAAGTAGCGCCGGTTGGGCAGCCCCGTGACGCTATCCCAATAGATGAGCTGTTGGATGCGATAGTCGCTGCTGCGTCGCTTCTCCTCCTCTGCCCGTCGCGCCATCTCGGCACCCGCCTGCGTAGCGGCAATGCGCAGCACTTCGGGGGCATAGGCGGCGAGTTCGAGAGGACGGCTGGAGAGCACCGCGAGCAGGCCGACAAGTTCCCCTTGCGGCGCGCGCAGCGGAATGCCTACATAGCTCTCGACGCCAAGCTCCTGCAGCATCGCATCGTCTGGAAAGCGTTGACGAACGTCATTGGAAAATTCACAGACCTCACCATCCAGCACGTGTTCGCAAGGCGTGCCGGCCAGGGCATATACCGACGTTGGCTGGAACGAGCCCCGTGACCAGAAGGCGACGGTGCGAATGGAAGCATTATCGGAAAGCAGTTTTCCGATGAGCACATGCTCCCCGTCGAGTATCGTGGATATACGCTCGACCAAATGATCGAACGCCTGGGGAGTGCCGGCCTTGCCCAAGCCATCGGCGAGCAGACGAAAGGCGTCTTCGGGTGCCATCATGGGCGAGAACGGCTCCTTCGGCATAGTTGTAATGATCTACTTGAAATATGCCCGAAGCGATAGCGCGTTGCTAGTGGCCGATAGCCGTATGAAACGCTTGACGAATGAGGCTTTTTCATCCCTACAGGGAAGCCCTCGCTGAGGTTGTCCTGTCCGATAGCCGAGACGGGCAAGGGCGGAGGAGAGAATCTTCAGCGACAGGCGGCCCAGTGAGCCACCTGTCGCTGGTCAAGCGCCGGTCAGGCACGCGGCTCGCTCATCAAGCCCTTGATGATGGCATAACAGCCCACCAGCAGCACCAGGGTGAAGGGCAGCCCCGTCGAGACTGCCATCGCTTGCAGGGCAGCAAGACCGCCACCCAGCAGCAGGGCGATGGCAATGACACCCTCGATGATGGCCCAGAATACCCGCTGCGGCTTGGGGGCATCCACCTTGCCACCGGCGGTAATGGTATCGATCACCAGCGAGCCGGAATCCGATGAGGTGATGAAGAATACCACCACCAGCACGATCCCCACGAATGAGGTGATGGCCGTCAACGGTAGCTCGCCGAGCATGACGAAGAGTTGCAGCTCGAGGGTTGCGTCGCGCACACCCTCGAAGCTATCGCCAACCAACTGATCGATGGCTGTGCCGCCGAAGGCGGTCATCCACAGGACCGAAACCAGCGAAGGCACCAGCAGTACGGCGATCAGGAACTCGCGTACGCTGCGGCCCCGGCTGACACGTGCGATGAACATGCCGACGAAGGGCGACCAGGAGATCCACCAGGCCCAGTAGAAGGCAGTCCAACCTTGGCTGAAGTTGGCATCCTCACGGCCGAAGGGGTTCGACAGTGCCGGCAGGTGGACCAGATAGCCGCCGAGATTCTTGAAGAATCCGGTCAGGATCAGCAGGGTCGGCCCCACCAGGATGACGAACAGTAGCAGTAGCACGGCCAAGCCCATGTTGATCTCGGAGAGCCGCCGTACGCCCTTGTCCACCCCGGCCAGGATCGACACGATGGCGATGGCGGTGATGCCGAGAATCAGCAGCACCATGGTGGTGTCTCCCTCAGGCAAGCCAAAGAGAAAGCTCAGTCCGGCTGAGGCCTGTGAGGCCCCAATCCCCAGCGAGGTGGCGAGGCCGAACAGGGTGGCGAACACCGCCAGGATGTCGATGATATGCCCGGGCCATCCCCACACCCGCTCGCCCAGCAGCGGATAGAAGATGGAGCGCATGGTCAGCGGCAGGCCCTTGTTGAAAGAGAAGATGGCCAGCGCCAGGGCCACCACGGCATAGATCGCCCAGGGGTGAAGCCCCCAATGGTAGATGGTGGCGGCCATGGCCAGGCTAGCCGCGCCCGCAGGGTCGTCTGCGGCGGCACCGAGCGGGGCCCAGTCGGTGCGAACGCCATCCTCGACGGTGGTGCCACCGAGAGCCGCACCGAAGTGCGACATCGGCTCCGAAACACCGTAGAACATCAGGCCTATGCCCATGCCGGCAGCAAACAGCATGGCGAACCAGCCGCTATAGCTGAAATCCGGCTTGGCATGCATGCCGCCGATGCGCACCTTGCCCAACGGCGACACGATCAGCCCCAGGCACAGCAGCACGAAAATATTCCCTGCGAGCAGGAAGAACCAGGCCATGTTGCCGGTCAGCCAATCGCGCAAGGAATTGAATAGCGGCTCGACCTCGGTTTGTAGGGCAAGGGTAAGGACCACGAAAAACACCGTGACCAGTGCCGAAATGGTAAAGACCTTGCCGTGAAGGTCGATGCTGAAACCGAGCTTGTCGGTAGCCAGGTTGTCCTGGCCGATGACGTAGTCGGTATCGATCAGGTTGGCCGGCCCTTCCGGCGCCGGCACGCCTTCCGAGGCTTCTGTTCCCCTGTCGCGATCATCGCGAGAATCGTTATCCACGTTACGCTCTCCCTTTGAAACGTCGAATTGTAATGGTGATGAGTGGGTAGGGTCAGGAGCGCTGTGGCCTGACCAGGAAGACCGAGGCATCGGTATGGGTGGCGATCTTGCCACCGTGAGACGGCATGATGACGTCGAGATGCTTCGGTGGGTGGGTCGACATGACCACGAGATCGGCGCTCACGTCATGGATCGCCTTGATCAAGAGGTCGTCGAGATCGGCGACCGGATCCGCGCTGCTGATGGTGTGGGCGCTGACGGGTTGGCCATGTACCGCCGAGCGCTGCTGGGCAAACGCCTCCAGCTTCTGCTGGTACTCCTGCGGCGTCCTTGCCACGTTGCTCGGTGCTGAAGAGGTCACCCCCACATAGCAGACCTCGGCCTGGTAGTGCCGGGCCAGGTCGGCCACGGCTTGCAGGGAAGGTTCGAGCACCTCCAGATGGGCGAGATCGACCGGGACCATGATTTTGTTGAACATGTCGTGCTCTCCTGGTTTACGTGATGTCGGCTGTCCGACGCGACGTACGCGGGTGCACGTTAAGGACGTTACACAATGTCAGTGTGGCGGCTTTGGCGCGTGATGCCAGTCCTGGGACCGACGCCCAAGAGCTTGGTAGCAGCACTTTTTCGGTGAATGGGAATTGTACGCGAATGAAGCGGCGCTGCCGAGTCGGCGCTATGTCCGTGTGTCGATATCTGGATAGTAACTTAAGGTTTTCTTTGGGTAACGATGAGTTACTCGATATTCCTGCTCATGTCCCAACTGCCGTTCAACGTTATTTGGACACTGTGGGGATTGCGGTCGCTACCCGGAAAGGAATAGGGTCAAGGTATTCCGATAAGAACGAGGACCAGCCTGCAAGGAGTACTCCGTCCTTCGCTTGCGGTTGGCCATTAGTGGGAACCCTGCATGAACGAAAGCCTGGAACAAGAACGCAACGCCAACGCAAGGGAAGACGCTGGTCACGAGACGGATACGCACTTCGCCCGCTTCATCAACGTGCAGAAGAGCTACGATGGGGTCGAGCTGGTCGTCAAGGGCTTCAATCTCGATATCCGCCGGGGCGAGTTCGTCACGCTGCTGGGCCCTTCCGGATCGGGCAAGACCACCTGCCTGATGATGATGGCGGGCTTCGAGACCCCTACCCACGGCCAGATCCTGCTCAAGGGCAATCCGATCAACGATCTGCCACCGCACAAGCGGGGCATCGGCATGGTCTTCCAGAACTACGCCCTCTTTCCCCATATGTCGGTCGCCGAGAACCTCGCCTTTCCCCTTGAAGTTCGTCACCTGAGCAAGGCCGAAACCAAGCGCAAGGTCGATCGCGCGCTGGCCATGGTTCGCCTGGAGAACTTCGGCGACCGGCGCCCGGCGCAACTGTCAGGAGGACAGCAGCAGCGCGTGGCCCTGGCGCGGGCGCTGGTCTTCGAGCCCGAACTGGTGCTGATGGACGAGCCGCTGGGGGCGCTCGACAAGAACTTGCGCGAGGAGATGCAGTACGAGATCAAGCGCATCCATGCCGATCTGGGCGTCACTATGATCTACGTGACCCACGACCAGACCGAAGCCTTGACCATGTCAGATCGCATCGCCGTTTTCAACGATGGCGTGGTGCAGCAGTTGGCCCCGCCCGATACGCTCTACGAAGCGCCCGAGAATGCTTTTGTTGCCAATTTCATCGGTGAGAACAACCGGCTCTACGGTGAAGTGACAGAAACCATTGGGGACAAGTGCCAGGTTCGCCTCGACAGTGGCGAGACGGTGCTGGCCAAGGCCGTTGCAGCGGGCGGCATCGGGGCGCGCACGACCCTGTCCCTGCGCCCGGAGCGGATCGACATCCTGTCGGCCGAAGCCGGCGAGGCGTTCGACAACCGCTTCCGGGCCGAGGTCAAGGAGGTGATTTACCTTGGCGATCACCTGCGCACCCGAGTCAGCGTCTGCGGCAATGACGAATTCATCCTCAAGACTCCCAATGCGAAGGGATACGTTTCGCTGAGGCCAGGCCAGTCGATCGATATCGGCTGGTCCAGTAGCGACTGTCGGGCCCTCGACGCCTGAGGCGCTTCAACCTGTAGCTGTGTCAACAAGTACAACAAGCGGAGATAGACAATGAAAGACGTTAGCCTGCAAGCAGGGAAACCGGTTCTGAAGCTGCCGGTTCTGAAACTGATGACATGTGCCGTGGCGGGAGCGTCGGCCCTGGGCCTGACGAGCGTGGCGCAGGCACAGCAGACACTCAATATCGTCTCCTGGGGCGGCGCCTACACCATGAGCCAGCAAAAGGCCTACCACGAACCGTGGATGGAGCAGACCGGCGACGAGATCATCAACCTCGACCGCAGCGGCAACGCTCTGGCCGGCCTGCGCGCGCAGACCCAGGCCGGCAACGTGACCTGGGACCTGGTCGACATGCTGCCGGCCGATGCCATGATCGCCTGTGCCGAGGGCCTGATCGAGCCGCTGGATCACGATGAACTGCTGGAGGACGCGCCGGACGGTACGCCGCCGAGCGAAGACTTCGTCGACGGTGCCCTGGGCGAGTGCTTCGTTGCCTCGATCGTCTACTCCAACATCGTTGCCTTCAACACCGAGATGTTCCCCGAGGACAATCAGCCCAGCACCATCGCCGATGTCTTCGATGTGGAGAACTTCCCCGGCAAGCGCACCCTGTTGCGCAAGCCGATCAACAACCTCGAATGGGCGCTGATCGCCGACGGCGTGGCGACCGAGGACGTCTATGACGTGCTCGAGACCGAGGAGGGCATTCAGCGCGCCTTCGCCAAGCTCGACACCATCAAGGATCACGTGATCTGGTGGGAGGAGGGCGCCCAGCCGCCACAGCTGCTCGCCGACAAGGAGGTGGCCTTTGGTTCCGCCTACAATGGCCGTATCTTCGATGCGATGGTTTCCGAGAACCAGCCCTTCGAGATCATCTGGGATGCCCAAGTGTTCGAGCTGGATGGCTGGGTGGTGCCGACCGGCAAGCTCGACAAGGTGAAGGACTACCTCCGCTTCGCCACCGACACCCAGCGGCTCGCCGACCAGGCCCAGTACATCTCCTACGGTCCGGCACGCTACTCCTCTTCGGACATGGTCTCGGTCCACGCCGAAACCGGCATCGACATGATGCCGCACATGCCGACTTTCCCGCCCAACTTCGCAACTGCCATCCAGAAGGATGACGAGTTCTGGGCCGACTACAACGACGAGCTGACCCAGCGCTTCGACGCCTGGCTGGCCCAGTAAGACCCGCCGCCACCCGGGTTTCCCGGGTGGCGGTCCTCGTCATATGCGTTTTCCAACCGCTTCCTTTGCTAGATGGAGAGGCCTGAGTGTCCCAATCGCCCTCTGTTCCCCTGACCACTGCGGATGGCGTGCCGCTCAAGACCAGCCTGCGTCGCGCCGTGCGGCGTTCGAAGGTCAAGGCCTTCCTGCTGGTATCGCCTTTGCTGCTGTTCCTGGGTATCGCCTTCGTCATGCCGATCGTCGAAATGCTGTGGCGCAGCGTCGACAACCCCGAAGTTTCCACCCAGCTGTCGCGTACCGTCACCGCCCTGGAAGGCTGGGACGGTGATGCACTACCTGATGAACCGGTCTTCGCCGCCCTGGTGGAGGACCTGCGTGAAGGCCAGGCCGAACGCAATCTAGGGCTCTTGTCGAGTCGTCTGAACTACGAGAAGTCGGGCATGCGCTCGGCGATCACTCGAACGGCGAGACAATTGCGCACCGTCGAGCCGCCCTATCGTGAGGCGCTGATCGACATCAACGACACCTGGGGTGAACTCGAGACCTGGAAGTTGATCCAGCGCGAGTCATCGCCTTATACGCTTACCTACTACCTGGCGGCGGTGGATCGCCAGCTTACCCCGGCGGGAGAGATCGTCCAGGTGCCCGACCACCTCAAGGTGCACGTCTCACTGTTCTGGCGCACCTTCTGGATGAGCGCGGTGATCACTGGCCTGACGCTGCTGCTCGGCTACCCGATCGCCTTCCTGCTGACGAGCTTGCCGCTGCGCCATTCGAATCTGTTGATGATCCTGGTACTGCTGCCGTTCTGGACCTCGCTGCTGGTGCGGACTACCACCTGGATCGCCATTCTCCAGTCCCAGGGGGTGCTCAACGACGTGATGGTCGCCCTTGGCGTGATTGCCGACGAGGCACGCTGGCAGATGATCCACAATAAGGCCGGCACCATCATTGCCATGACCCATATCCTGCTGCCGTTCATGATCCTGCCACTCTACTCGGTGATGAAGACCATTCCGCCGAGCTACATGCGTGCGGCTCGCTCATTGGGCGGCAAGCCCTTCCTGAGCTTCCGGCGGGTCTACTTCCCGCTGACCATCCCGGGCATCGCCGCCGGCGGTATTCTGGTGTTCATCCTGTCGATCGGCTACTACATCACGCCGGCGCTGGTGGGTGGGCAGTCGGGTCGCTTCATCACCAACTACATCGCCTACCACATGCAGACCTCGCTCAACTGGGGGCTGGCCGCGGCCATTGCCTCGATCCTGCTGTTCGTGGTGATCGTCTTCTACATGGTCTTCAATCGCCTGATCGGCGTCGACAAGGTCAAGCTGGGGTAATCCGATGGCCATTCCTTCCTACGCGACTCGCGGCGAGCGCATCTGGCACTACGTCTTCCTGGGCATTTGCGCCCTGATCTTCCTGTTCCTGGTGGGGCCGCTGCTGATCATCATCCCGCTGTCGTTCAACGCGGAGCCCTATTTCACCTTCTCGGATAAAATGCTCAGTCTCGACCCGGCAGGCTATTCGCTGCGCTGGTACGAAGACTTCTTCACTTCCAGCGCCTGGCTCAACTCCATCAAGAACAGCTTCATCATCGGCATCGCCTCGACGTTCTTGGCGACGGTCCTGGGTACCGTGGCTGCGCTGGGCCTATCCAACCGGCACATGCCGGCGCGCGGTGCGATCATGGCGCTGCTGATCTCACCGATGATCGTGCCACTGATCATCTCCGCAGCGGCCATGTTCTTCTTCTTTTCCAAGATCAACCTGGCGCAGACCTACCTTGGCGTGATCCTGGCGCACACCGCGCTTGGCATACCATTCGTCGTCATCACCGTCACCGCGACGCTGTCGAGCTTCGATACCACGCTGATCAAGGCCGCGCATAGCCTAGGTGCCAACCCCACGCGTACCTTTTTCAAGGTGGTGTTGCCGCTGGTGACGCCCGGCGTCGTTTCCGGCGCCCTGTTCGCCTTCATTACTTCCTTCGACGAAGTAGTGGTGGTGCTATTCATCTCCGGACCCGCGCAGACCACCATGCCGATCCAGATGTGGTCGGGTATCCGCGAACAGATCAGCCCGACGATCCTGGCCGTGGCGACGCTGTTGGTGCTGCTCTCCATGCTGCTGCTGACGACGCTGGAGCTGTTGCGGCGACGCAGCGAGCGCTTGAGGGGAATCACGCCGGAGTAATACCACCCGCACCGGCTCGATCCCAACCAGGCAAGGGGGCACCAATGGGTGCCCCCTTGCTTTGTCATGCTTCGAATTCAGCCAACCGTGAAGAATACCTGTGGCAGACCTAGCCATGTGTCAGTTTGCACCACGAAAAACCTCGCTTTGAAAACGTGAGTCTACTCTCCCTTTTATTAAGTAAGTGGTTATTTTTAAAGGGTTGTAAGTGCACATCAGGCATTCCTGGCACAGCCTGTGCTGCGAAATGGGTGAGGACGAATCAACTAGGGAGAGATCCACATGAGCCATGAAAAGCGTGCAAGCAAGTCTGCCAGGCGAATGACAGCCTTGGCCTCGGCAGTGGCTGTGGCGCTGGGGACGTTGTCACTTGCCGGTTGCGGCAATGATGAAGACGAACTGCCTCCGGTCGAGGAGGAGCGTCCCGCCATGGAGGAACAGGGTTCCCCTATGCAGGACTCCACGGCTGATCCTGGTATCGACCAGACCGATACAGCCGCTGGCGATGGTGCGGCAGAACCCGTCAGTGGTCCCGAAGAGAACACCGAAGGTTCAGACGGGGTGACCCCCGAGCAGGATCCGCTCCCCGAAGCCGAGCAAGAACCGGTACCCGATGAGCAGCCAGATGGGCAGCAGCCCACCATGGATGGCGATCAGGAAGATGAACCCCAACTCGAGGAAGAGCAGGGTAGCTCCTGATTAGTCTCGGCACTCCGATCAGCCGACGCCGCCATCGCGAGATGGCGGTGCAGGGCAGGAAGCCCATGATTGTTCGCCGCAAGGCGATTTCCCAGGAGGTGGAAGTATGATGATGTCCAAGGAATTTCTGAAGAAGCTAGGCGTCCTAGGCGTGACCATGGGGCTGACCGCCAGCCCATTGGCCTTGGCGCAGCAGACACAGCAGGACCAATATCAGACGCAGCCAGGTACCGAGCAGCCACAGTACCCGGCGACCGACGAAGCACCAGGCCATGAAACCGGGCCGGGTGTCGATCCGGGTGACCCCGCGGCTCCGGGCATCGACGGCACTACGGCGCCAGGCCAGGATCCGGCCATGCCGGGTACCGAAGCGGATCCGGGCATGCAGCAGGATCCGGGCATGCAGCAGGATCCCGGCATGCAGCAGGATCCCGGCATGCAGCAGGATCCGGGCATGCAGCAGGAGCCGGGCATGCAGCAGGATCCGGGCATGCAGCAGGAGCCGGGTATGCAACAGCCGGGCACTGAAGCCGCACCGGGCACCGATCCGGCTGCACCAGGCGTCCAGGATGACCCTGGTTTCGGCGAGGGAGCCGAGGCGATGCCGGGCGACGAGCCTGAGTTCGAATACGAGAACGAGGAAGAAGAGTGGGACTATCCGGAGGATGAAAACGACGACGCTTCGTAATCCTTCATCCTCTGGTCCCGGCCAGAAGGCTGAATTACAGGAGGAAGATCGACGCAAGGATGCGTCACCCAAGCATGACGCGCGCAATTCGCTGACGGCCCGCCACCCTCCCCCCTTGCACCGTCAGCCGGATTGCATGGCGTGCTTCGCCCCCGAGCTCCCACGGGGGCTTTTTTGTGCTTGGCGACCGCGACGCTCCGGAGCGGAGCGGTGTGATCGCTACTCTTCTTCGAGACGGCGGTAGAGTGTGCGCCTGGCGATGCCGAGGATGTCGGCGGTGCGCCGCTTGTTGCCGCCCGTGGCTTCCAGCACCTTCTGGATATAGCGCTTCTCGACCTCCTCCAGCCTTGGCCAGCTCTGCTGGCCGCTGGCGACCAGCTCGCCGGTTTCGATCTGGCGAACTGTGCAGCGCTGCTCATGGGCATGCTGGCGAATGCGCTCCGGCAGGTCGGTGTGGCTGAGCATACCGTCTTCCGCCAGGGTAACGGCGCGCATGACGGCATTCTCGAGCTCGCGTACGTTGCCTGGGTAGGGGTAGTCGAGCAAGCACTGCAGCGCCAAGGGCTCGATGCGTTCGATGCTCTTGCCCTGGGCGCTGGCGTGCTTTTCGACCAAGGCGGAAATCAGCCGCTCGATATCCCCGGGGCGTTCACGCAGCGGGGGAATACGCAGCGAGAAGGTCTCCAGACGATAGAACAGGTCGCTACGGAAGTTGCCGCTCTCGATCTCCTGTTCGAGCTCACGGTGGGTGGCGGCGATGATGCGCACATCCACGGCTTCCTCCTTCTCGGCCCCCACCGCCTTGATCATCTTCTCCTGCAGTGCCCGTAGCAGCTTGGCCTGCAAGCCGGTTGACATCTCACCGATCTCGTCGAGGAAGAGACTGCCGCCATTGGCCGTCTGGAACAAGCCCTGGCGTGACTCGTTGGCGCCGGTGAAGGCCCCCTTCACATGACCGAAGAACTCGCTCTCCATCAACTCGGTGGGAATGCTGGCACAGTTGATGGCGATGAAAGGCTCGTTGGCCCGCGGGCTCTCGGCGTGGATGGCGCGGGCCAGCAGCTCCTTGCCGGTCCCGCTTTCGCCCAGGATGAGAATGGGCGCATCGCTCTTGGCCAGGCGGGCCGCATCGTGGAAAAGCGCCTGCATCGTTTCGCTTTCGCCGACGATGCCATGGAAGTGCCCCGCCGGCTCCTCCTGTTGCAAGCGCTCGGCCAGGCGCCGGTTTTCCAATACACGGAAGACCGCTTCTCCCACGCTTTCCAGGTCCAGCGGCTTGGTGAGGAAGTCGTCGGCCCCGATTTTCAGCGCCTCGACGGCCTGATCGATGGTGCCGAAGGCGGTAATGACGATGAACCCCAGGCGGCTGCCCTCATGGCGTAGCTGCTCGAGCAATTGCATGCCGCTCATGCCGGGGAGGCGCACGTCGCTGATGACCAGGGCCACCTCGCTGTGGCTCAAGGTCACGACGGCTTCCTCGGCGCTGCCGACTCCTAGCGTCTTGTAACCTGCTTCCTGCAGCTCCTCTTCCAGCAGTTCGAGGATGGCGGCGTCATCCTCGACAATAAGTATCGGCAGGTCGGTGTGGCTGTGGCTTCCCGTCACGTGGCAGTTCCTCCTTCATCGGCATCGTTCAATGGCAGTCCGATCTCGAAGCCGGCTCCCCCCAGTTCGCTGTCGAACACCCCGACGGTGCCACCGTGGTCGTTGATGATTCGGTGCACCATGGAAAGCCCGAGGCCGCTGCCTTGGCCAACGGGCTTGGTAGTGAAAAAGGGATCGAAGACCTTCGATTTGTCCCTGTCGACGATACCCGAGCCGTCGTCCTCCACCCATAACGTCAGCCAGCCTTCCTTCTCCCGTGCTCGTATGCGTACGCGGCTGACTTCCTTGGCCTGGGCGGCGTTGCGTAGAAGGTTGGTCAATACCTGGATCAGTTGCTGGCCGTTGGCCAGCAGTGGACAAGACGATGGAGTAAGGTCGAGTTCGAGCCGAATGGCGTTCTGCTCGAAGTCCTCCTCGACCAGCTCGCGTGCCGTGACGAGGAGTTCGGCCAGGTTCAGCGGTTCCTTCTCGACATTGTGGCGGCGGCCGAGCTCCATCAACTGACGCACGATTTCGACGATACGCTCCACCTCGCTGCGAATACGCCCCAGCCTGGCCCGATCGGCGTCGGTGAGCGTGTCGCGCCGGGACAGGCGCTGGGCCTGGCCATTGATTACCGTGAGCGGCGCGCCGATCTCGTGCGCAACGCCGGCAGCCAGCACTCCCAGCTCGGCGAGCTTCTTCGACTTGCGCAAGCGTTTCTCGAGTTCGATCTCCTTGCGCCGACGTGCCTCGATGTCGGCATCCTTCTCGGCCATGGCGTCCAGCATGCCGTTCAGGGCCACCGCGAGGCGTTCGTACTCCTGTGGACCTTCGGCTTCGGCACGCTGGCCCCGGTCGCCGGCTTCGACACGCTGCATGACGGTAAGCAGGCGTTCCAGTGGTCGCTCGATATGGCGTCGAAAGCCCCACCAGATGCCCAGCACGATACCGGCCGCCCCGATGACGAAAGCCAGCAGGGCCAGTTGGCTGAGGAACCCGGTGTAGTTCTCGACGCCGGTATTGAGCCGATTGACCTGCAGTACGCCTTGCACCTCACCGGAGGCCGAAAGCAGCGGCTTCAGCGCCGAGTAGTAGTGCCAGCCATCGTGCTCGCGGTAGGCGGCCCGCATCTCACCATCTTCGGCCACTTCGCGAATGGTCTCGGGGCTGAACAGCGCCTGACCCAGCCCCAGGCCGTATATTTCCCGGCCATTGGCGTCGAATACGTAGGCGCCGTAGATACGGTGGAACGAGAAGGCAGAGTAGAGCGACTCCTCGAGTGGCTCGGTGGCGTTGCGCGTCAGAGCCTGGCTCAGGGTGGTGCCGATCACGTTGGTGATGACCTGGACTTCACGCTCCAGGCGATTGCGCACGTTGTCCTCGAGTGACTTGATGGCCACCAGGCTGAAGATCAGCAGCGCGAGAAAGAGCGGTGCAATGACGGTCAGAAGTATGAGGTTGCGTAGGCGCATGGCGGCTCGCGGACGGTGGTTGACGAATATGGCAGTGCCGGATGTCGGGGCCGGCGCCGCGCCCGGGATCAATCCACCGGCCTCAGCCGGTAGAGACTGCCCTGCGGATCGTCGTTGATCAGGTAAATGGCGCCGTCGTGGCCCTGGTAAACGTCGCGAATGCGCCCGATCTGCCCATCGAGGACCAGCTCCGCGTCGGTGACTTGGTCACCCTCCAGTGCCAGACGATACAACTGTTCTCTGTACAATCCCCCAGCCAGCAGATTGCCTTGCCATGCCTCGAACATGCTCGAGGTGACCTCGGTCAGGCCGGAGGGGGCGAAGCGGTCTTCGAAGACATGGACGGGATCTCGCATGCCAGGCAGGGAATCCTCGCCGATGGGTTGGCCAGCGCCATAGCTTTTTCCCAGGCTCACCTCGGGCCAACCGTAATTTTCGCCGCCAATGAGTCGGTTGAGCTCATCGCCACCCAGCGGGCCGTGTTCGGTGGCCCAGGCCTCACCCGCTTCCGTGACTGCCAGGCCTTGGGGGTTGCGGTTGCCGAAAGTGAAGATTTCGTCGAGTGTCTCGTCGTCATCGACGAAGGGGTTGTCGTCGGGAACGCCGCCGGTTTCGGTCAGGCGCAGCACGCTGCCGGCATGGTCACGGCGATCCTGCGCTCGCGACGGGCTACCGCGCTCGCCAATGGACATCAACAGGGTCCCATCCGGCAGCCAGGCGAGCCTGGAGCCGTAGTGGCGGCCGGGGTCGGCCGGGCGCGACTGCTCGAACAGCAGCTCGACATCGTTCAGCCCGGTATCACCCAGCCGGGCACGGCTCAGTGCCGTCGCGGTGCCGCCCTCGCTGGGCTTGCTCCAGGTGAAGTAGATCCAGTCGTGCTCGCCGTCACCATAGCGGGGGTGTAGTGCCACATCGAGTAACCCGCCCTGGGTCCGGGCGCTGACATCGGGCAGGCCGTCAAGGTGAGAGATGCTGCCATCCTCCTCGACCAGCGCCAGTCGCCCCGGGCGCTCGCTGACCAGAAAGCGGCCGTCGGGCAGCATGATCACCGACCAGGGATGTTCGAAGCCTTCGGCAATGCGTTCCAGGCGCAGCGTCAGATGCTCGGTGGCAATGCGCTCGACCACGACCTCCGCGGCCTGGGCCGAAGCGACGCTTCCTGCGATGCTCGCCAGCAGCGGAACCGCCAGCCGTTTGCTTGCTTCATGCATGACTCCCTCCCTTGCATTTCGCTACCGCCCCGATAGATAGAGACTGTCGAGTGCCCCGGGCGTTCCCCCTCACACCCATGGGGCATTGGCGACTACATCAGGATCGCCAACAGGATCGGCAGGTAGAGCAGGGCCAGCAGCGTCGAGCAGAACACCAGACTGGCCACGTATTCCGGCTCACGCTTGGCGCGCTGCGCGAACAGATAGTTGAACACGGCCACCGGCATGCTCATCTGCATCACGAGGATGCTGAGCGCCAAGGGAGGCAGGACCAGCAGCGTGCCGATCCCCCAGGCCAGCAGAGCAGCAACCGGGATGCGCAGCAGGCTGAAGCTGATGCCCGAACGCAGGTTCTTCACCTGAATGCTGGCCAGCGAGACTCCCAACGTGATCAGCATGAGCGGTACGGTGAAGCCCGAGATCAGGTCCACGCTATTGGCCAGCCATCGTGGCAGTTCGGTATCGCTCAGCAGCAGGGCCAGTGCAATCAGGATAGCGTAAACCGTGGGCGTCCTGACCAGGGTTCGCAAGGGATTGCCACTGCTGGCGATGACGGCGCCGATGGTGAACTGGAACAGCGAGACCGTGACCATCACCGTGATGCCGAAGGCGAAGCCGGCACTGCCGAAGGCGTAGAGCACCACCGGCAGCCCCATGTTGCCCGTGTTGGGGTACATCATCGGCGCCAGCAATACCCGCCAGTCACGGCGCAGCAGACGTGCCATGGCGAAGGTGGCGATACCCATGCTGATCATCACCAGCGCGGTGGCCAGCATGGTACGCCCGAAGCTGCCGGCATCGATCTCGGCGCCGCTCAGCGAGGCAATGACCAGCGCCGGCGTGCCGATGTTGAAGACCAGCCGGGTGACGAAGTCCACGGGGTAGGGTTGGCCCAGGCGAATCCAGGTGAAGCCCAGGCCGGCGCCGGCCAGAACGGGAGCCATCACGGCAAAAAGGTCGGCGACCATCGAGCATCCTTGGCGGTGAGCAAGCTAAGCATTGTGATGAATACGCCCCTGGCGGTGCAAGTCGCCGATGAACGGCAGCGGCTTGGTATTGGCGGTCTCGACCGGGTAAGCTGCGACTCTTGTTCGCAAGGAATTCTCAAATGACAACCCGTGCTTCTGCCAACAGTTTCCAGGCGCTGGTGCGCCTGCTGCGCTATGCGCGCGGTTACCGGCGCCGCATCGTCGCCGCCACGACCTGCTCGATCATCAACAAGATCTTCGACATCGCGCCGGAGATCCTCATCGGTGTGGCCATCGACGTCGTGGTCAACCAGGAGCGCAGCTTCGTCGCCCGGGCGGGCTTCGAGACCGCCGAGCAGCAGATCATGGTGCTCGCCGTGCTTACCTTCTTCATCTGGGCTGGCGAATCGATCTTCGAATATCTCTACAAGATACTATGGCGCAACCTTGCCCAGCGGCTGCAGGCCGACATGCGCCTGGATACCTACGAGCATGCCCAGCGCCTCGACATGGCCTACTTCGAATCGAAGAGCTCGGGCCAGCTCGTGGCGACCATGAACGACGACGTCAACCAGCTCGAGCGCTTCCTCGACGGCGGCGCCAATTCGCTGATCCAGGTCGGCGTCACGGTGGTCGCAGTGGGGGCGGTGTTCTTCGTCATCTCGCCGCTGATCGCGCTGCTCGCCTTCACGCCGATCCCTCTGATCATCTGGGGCGCCTTCTACTTCCAGCGCAAGGCCGGCCCGCTCTACGCCGACGTGCGCGAGAAGGTGGGCGATCTCGCCAGCCGGCTCTCCAACAACCTCTCCGGCATCGCCACCATCAAGAGCTTCACCAGCGAGGCGCGCGAGGCCGAGCGGCTGCGGCAGGTCAGCGAAGCCTACGTGGAGGCCAACCGTCGCGCCATCCAGGTCAGCTCCGCCTTCATCCCGGTGATCCGCATGGCGATCCTGGCCGGCTTCCTGGCCACCTTCACCGTGGGCGGCATGCAGGCGCTGAACGGCGACCTCAACGTCGGTGCCTACGGCGTGCTGGTATTCCTTACCCAGCGCCTGCTGTGGCCGCTCACCGGCCTCGCTGAGGTTATCGACCTGTTCGAGCGCGCCATGGCCAGTACCCGGCGCATCCTCGACCTGCTGTCGGTGCCCATCACGGTGAAGGACAACCAGGGCCAGCCGCTGGCGGAACCGGTACGCGGCGAAGTGAGTTTCGAGAACATCGGCTTCCACTATGCCGCCAGCGGCGTGGGGGTGGACGGGGTGAGCCTGCACGTGCCCGCCGGCAATACCTTGGCGCTGGTGGGTGCCACCGGCTCGGGCAAGTCGACCCTGATGAAGCTGCTGCTGCGCTTCTACGACCCCGAGGCCGGCCAGGTGCGCATCGACGGCCAGCCGATCGGCGAGGTGAGTCTTGCTTCGCTGCGCCAGGCCATTGGCCTGGTGAGCCAGGACGTCTACCTGTTCGAGGGTTCGATACGCGACAACATCGCCTACGGCCGCCCCGAGGCCAGCGAAGCCGATGTGATCGAGGCGGCGCGCACCGCCGAGGCGTGGGAGTTCATCCAGGCTCTGCCCCAGGGGCTCGACACTGCCGTGGGCGAGCGTGGTGTGCGCCTCTCCGGTGGCCAGCGTCAGCGCCTCTCGCTGGCCCGCGCACTGCTCAAGGACCCGCCGATCCTGGTGCTCGACGAAGCCACCAGCGCGGTGGACAACGAGACCGAGGCCGCCATCCAGCGCTCGCTGGCCAAGATCGGTCACGGCCGCACGGTGATCATGATCGCCCATCGCCTCTCGACCATCGTGCACGCCGACGAGATCGTGGTGGTCGATGGCGGCCGGGTCGTGGAGCAGGGCACCCATGCCGAACTGCTGGCGCGAGACGGCCGCTACGCCGCCCAGTGGCGAGTACAGACCGGCGCATTGGAGGAGAGCGAGGCGCTGAGCTGAGATGGCATATCGACCGAGAGATTTTAAGACTCTGGTTTGACCAGCAGGGCATCGAGCGTGACCGGTACCTCGTCGCCGATCTGCTCGTAGCCAAGCAACAACAGTACCGAGCGCAGGGTGGGGTCGGCCATCAGCGCCTGCCCGTCCAGCGCCACTCGCTCGGCGTTGGTGACCTGGACCTGCCCCTCGGCCGTCTTGGTGAAGCGAACCGGCAGCGACTCCTGGCGCTCGGCGTTGCCGGAGCGCACCGTCATCGTCAGGTCCTCCACCAGCGAATCACCCACCGCCAGGCGCTCCAGCCGCTCGGGAGGAAAGCGGGTGGTCAGGGTGGCCATGGGCCGTTCGGTGATGCCGGAAAGCCACGGCGGCAGTTGCCCGAGCCGCTCGACCACGTCGCTCTGGTTGAGCCGCAGCGGCAGTTCCAGATTGCCGCCGGCATCGGCACTGCCCCGCAGCCGGCGCACCTCGTGCTGGCGCGGAATGGGGCCGTCGGGCGTAATCTGCATCACCGTGGCAGAAACCCGCGAACGCTCTGGGTCGAGCTCCCAGGCTGCCAGCGGCAGGGCGAACAGCAGGGCGGAGGCACCCAGGGCGACCAGCGGGAAAGAAGAGAAAAGGCGCTTCATGAACGATACGTCTCCTGGAGCAGAAGGCTCACCCCAGAAGACACGCCAAACGCCGGGAAGTGCCCGGCGCGGCGAAACGAAATTGCCACCCGCGAGCCTCTGGCCTCGCCCACCAGCTTTCGCTATCATACGGCGGCGCAATGCAGGGCCTATAGCTCAGTTGGTTAGAGCAGGGGACTCATAATCCCTTGGTCGCTGGTTCGAGTCCAGCTGGGCCCACCATGATTACTTCGTTAAAGTCTCGCCTATGACTCAACTCTCGCCCGATACCCAGGAAATGTTGGACAGCCTGCGTGCCACTGTAGCCGAGACCCTAGAACGCAAGCGTCGTCTTGGTCGGCAAACCGGGACTGGTTGTCGATGATGCTCCTCTACTGCCCACTGACGACCGGGCGTCGGAGTGACGCTGCGTCGCGACTAGGCATAGAATCTATGCACCAGTGCCTCTTCGAACGTTGCCTCAGCGGTCATGCTGCTGTCGTTGTTCGATAATCGACCGCCGAGGATCTTACCAATCGCCGTGTGGACTCCAATCCATGTGTAAGGTTGGGCTATTTAGTCTTACATATAGATTTTCTTGTGTAAGCTTGCTGTGACAGAATCAGGTATCCCTCATGTCCGACTCGTTCAAGCAGCTCCAAGACGCAATGCACCAGTTCGCCACCGAGCGCGACTGGGACCAGTTCCACTCGCCCAAGAACCTGGCCATGGCGCTGACGGTGGAGGCAGCCGAGCTGCAGGAGTGCTTTCAGTGGCTGACCGAAGCGCAGTCCAAAGAGCTGGATGAACAACAACTAGCCGCAGTGCGCGACGAAATCGCCGATGTACAGCTTTACCTGATTCGGTTGGCTGGCAAGCTGGACGTGGATGTTGAAGCGGCATGCTGGGCGAAGATGAAAAAGAATGCGGAGAAATATCCCGCCGACCAAGTGAAGGGAAGTGCGAAAAAGTACACGCACTATCAGGATTGACGTGATATGTGGCCGCTTTGTCCCCTGCAGCGGCCTTCTCAGCCTGGCTTCGTCCCTCAAGCTTCCTCCCGCTAAATTTGGGATCAAGCAGGGGCGGAGACTCAGCTTTCGGTTTAGTTTCTGTCATAAAAGCGGCCTTGAATGGCGATTTTGGGCTTGAAGATAAACTAACATGGTTTATTATTCACTCTAAAGACGGAATTTAAGGCCGCTTTCTAACGTGAAAATAAACCAGCTGCTGCACAAAATCCCGTATGGCGCCGTCGTTACGACCTCCTGGCTTGCATCACACGGCGTCACCTCGGATCAGGCGCGTAAGCTGGCCGGCAGTGGCTGGCTGCAACGCGTGGGGCACGGCGCATACTGCCAAGCGGGAGAGCCTCTTACCTGGGAGAGCGTTGTTTTCGCCCTGCAGGCGAGCGACGACTCGGGGTTGCCACCGCTTTGGCCGGGTGGCCAGACGGCCCTGGCACTGCATGGCTTCGTCCACTATCTGTCCATGGGGGAGCGCACGACGCACCTGTATGGCAAGGAGGCCGCTCGGCTGCCCCGGTGGTTGAGTGACGCCGAGTGGGCAGGGCGGATGGTGCTCCACTCTGAAAAGGGACTGTCAGTGCAGCTTCCCGGCAGCTTCACGGACTACGCGCCGGCCGGCAGGGCCTTCAGCTTGCAGGTATCGACCCCTGAGCGAGCGATCCTGGAGTGGATTGCCGTGACGCCGAATGAGCTGCTGTTCAGCAGTGAGCTGGTGGACACCTTCGGCGGCCTCAATACGCTGCGTCCGCGTCGGCTTCAGGCATTGCTGGAGGGGTGCCGCTCGGTGAGAACCAAGCGGGCCTTCCTGGTGTTGGCTCGCCACGCCGGGCATGCCTGGTACGATCGACTGGAACCAGGCCGACTCGACCTCGGCAAAGGCAAGCGGCAGCTCTGCCAGGGCGGCAAGTTGGACAGGGAATATCACGTTACGGTGCCGGAGGCGTTCCTGCATGCCGATTGAAGCTCGCTACCACGAACAGGTCCGGCTGCTGGTCTCGCTGCTGCCATTTCTCAATGACGAGTCGTGCTTCGCCCTCAAGGGCGGCACGGCCATCAACCTCTTCGTGCAGCCGTTTCCGCGTCTTTCTGTCGATATCGACCTGGCCTACCTGCCGCTGGAACCCCGTGACGAGGCTCTGCAACGCTGTCGCGAGGCGCTGCAGCGACTGGCAGAGACCTTCAGTGCTCGGCTGCCAGGTGTGCGGGCGAGCTTCAGGATAATCGCCGAGACGAGCTGAGGATCCTGGTGCGCCGAGGGCGTAGCCAGGTGAGGGTGCCCGAGTTATGTTGCGGTGCACAAAAATCCCTGCTACTGTGTGTGGTATGCAGCAGAGCGGGAATTTCCCGCTACAAGGCATTCAGAACCCCGGAGGTTCCTATCATGAGCAACGCATTCGCATTCGATACCAAGCAGTTTGACACCGCCCAGCTTGAGTCCGTGTTCTTCGCCCCGGCTCGCGCCTTCACTGCTTTGTCCATCGACTACACCGAGAAGCTGGTCAATGCCCAGCTCGAGGCTGCCAAGGCGTATAGCGACACTACCCTGGCGCAACTGCGTAGCCTGTCCGAGGTCAAGGATGCCGAGGGCCTGAAGAGCTACCTGGAAGGCCAGCAGGCCGTTGCCAAAGACTTGACCGAGCGCCTGAAGGGCGATGCCGGCAAGGTCGTGGCCCTGCAGCAGGACTTCGTGCAGCAAAGCCAGAAGCTGACCGAAGATAGCGTCAAGCAGGCCCAGCAAGGCCTCAAGTCGGCCAGCGAGAGCGAGACTGAGACAGCGTCCGCTCCCAAGTCGGTCAAGGAAACCGCCTCCAAGGCCAAGTAAGCCTTAGGCCTGCGGGCCGCGCCGACGCAAGATTCAGGCCGCCGATCCATGATCGGCGGCTTTTTGCTATGTGAGCAATGGCCATGGGCCGGAGAAACATCCCTCCGACCAAGTAAAGAAAGTGCGAAAAAGTACACCCATTACCAGAATTAATATGATGTCGTCTGGATGAATCAGATAGTCCGAAGTGCCAATGTTGTGCTCCTGTGCTTGCAATAGGAGTGCCGCTCTAAATCTCTCTTCCGCTGCGGTTCGGGCTTACCTGTCGCCATCTTGATACTCGGGGGCCTGAAATTCTCAAAGAGTGTGGATCATTATCCGGTCAATGAACCGTCTTCCTCCCGGGGCTGTATAAGGGATACAGCGCATCGGCAGCCGGAGGCCTCTCCATGGCACGAAATTTCGATACTGCGCTGTGCGGCTTCGACGGCTTGCGCTCCGGCCAAGGCGGCGAGTAGGTACCGAAGCCGGGGCGGTTGCCTGGTTGCCAAAGAAATCAAACTGGATGATTGGTCATAATTAACCCTGTTGGGAGGGAAATGATATGCGAATGCTATCTATCGGACTGTTGACCGGCGTGCTGACCCTGGGACTCACCGGCTGCGGCACCACCACCGGCGAGCGAGCACTGAGTGGCGCCGGCCTGGGGGCGGCCGCCGGCGCCGGCACCGCGGCCATGACCGGCGGCAGCATGACCAAGGGGGCGGTTATCGGAGGCGGCCTGGGCGCTGCCGTCGGGGCGGCCACCAACCGCGACGACATCGATCTGGGACGTCGGCGTCGCTGATCCCCTTGAGATGATGCGGGCGTCCACGATGTCGATCAGCGCCCCCATCATCGAGCCTCAAGCTGCTCCCTGCTAACGCCACTCCAGGTCGACCACGATCGGATCGTGATCCGAGGAGCGGAAAGGGTCGGGACGGAAGTGGGGCGCTGCGTTGTCCGGCCCGTCGTAGCCGAGGAAAGCGGGCTCGTCGGCATTGATGGGCCACGGTCGCACCTCTGCCACTGCCGCGGCCAGTTCGGGGCTGGCCAGGGCATGATCCAGGTAACCCGACTCACCGCGGAACACATAGCTATAGCGGCGTTCCGGCGGCAGCTCTCGGGCGATCAGATTGACCAGTCCTGCATGGGTCAGGGTGCGGATGGGGTCCTCGGCGCCGTAGGCGTTGAGGTCGCCGATCAGCAGCAGGCGCTCGTGTCCCTCGGCGGCAGCCAGGCGGTCGAGGAAGCCGTTCATGGCCTGGGCTTGCTCCACCCGGCGCTGGTTCCAGCAGCCCTGGCCGCGGTCGGTGTCGCCCCGGGGCGGGCAACCGCTCTTTGACTTGAAGTGGGCGGTCACCACGCCGAAGGCCGGGCCGCCGGCCACGCTGCGGAAGAAGGCCGCCAGCGGCGGCCGGTGGTGGGTGGGGTCGTTGTCGGCATAGAGCTCGCTCACGGCTTCTACCCGGTCCGGCCGGTAGATCAGGGCGAGCTTGATGGCATCAGAGCCGCGGCTGGCATCTCCGCCGACCGCACGATAGCGGACCCCGGTTCGCTCGCTGAGCTGCTCGACCAGGTCGGCCAGGGCGCGCGGGTCATTCTCGACTTCTACCAGGGCCAGGATGTCGGCCTGCAGGCCCTCGACGGCAGCGGCGAGCTTGGCCCGCTGGCGCTCCAGCTCGGTGGCGTTCGCGGCGCCGCGCTGGCCGAGGGTGAGGAAGTAATTCTCGACGTTGAAGGTTGCCACTCGCAGCCGCTCTCCCGGCTCCGGCAGCGGCCCCGGGCGCGGGTTGGCATCCTCGAAGTGTGGCTCGAGAATCGGGTGCAGGCGGTAGGCGTCGAAGGCGTGGGAAAGTATCCCGGTCAGCCCCTGGACGCTGCTGCCGACGCGGCGGCTGCTGTCCGCATCCAGGTAGGGGATGGGGCTCGGAAAGGCGCGGTAGCTGCCGTCGTCCAGCACAAGGATATCCCGCTGTTGGGTATCGCCGGGTGTATTCGTGGGGCGGAACAGGCGGGTGTCGGCCAGTCTCAGGGAGCCGTAACGGGCGAGCTCATAGTTGCCGGTAACAATCAGGGGCTGTGGGAACTCGAGCAGAAGACCCTCCAAGGTTTCCAGCTCTGATTCGCCCAGTGGCCACTCCACTGCCTTCGGCTCCAGCAGTCGGTCGCTGGCACAGGTCTCGATCCGCTCGACTCGCTGCAACTGGACCTGGCCACGGTATTCGCCGGTCCGGGCGTGGAGCTGCAGGTGCCGGCCGGGAGCGATGAGCTCCGCGTCGCTCGATGTTGCCGTAGGCATATAGACGAACAGGCCGACAGGACCATGCTCGGTCGCCTGCTGCAGATAGAAACCGTCCAGCCGGTCGCGGCCGAGGAACGCCCCGGTCACCACGCCATCGGCGATCACCTCCTGGCCGGAGGGCAGGGCCGTGCGCTCGCCAACGCCCTTGATAGCGTCGAAGTCGGCGTTGGACTCGGCGGGGCAGTTGGCCGCCGCGGAAGCTGCTATCGGCAACAGGGCCAGCAGCAGGGTTACTAGACCTGCGCAGCGGGCCACGGCATGGCGGCGCTTCGCTCCGTGTTCAGTCACTTTCATCGATGACGAATTCAACCCGGCGATTCTGCTGGCGGCCTTCGGGATTGTCCGATCCGTCCGGATGGGCGTTGTCCGCCACAGGTCGTTCGAAGCCATGGCCTTCTGGCGTGAATTCGATATCGGAAAGCTGCTCGTTTTCGATAAGCCAGTTGATGGCCGCCTGGGCGCGACGCTCCGAAAGTTCGAGATTGTAGCTGGCTGAACCAATGCTGTCGGTATGACCTTCGACAAGCACGGCTTCAATATCGGACGCGCGAAGGAATGCCGCCAGTTCTTCCAATACCCGTGCTCCGTCGGGTTCAATTGCGTCGCTGTCGAAAGCGAAGAGTACATCTCCCAATATTGAGAGCCGAATCTCATCACCGACAACGGTTACTTCGATTGCTTCGCTGGTTTCGGAGAGAGTCATGGCCTGTTTGGCCAGTGGCGATATCGATGCGACAGTGCCAAGGGCAAGGCCCTCGATCGGGATCGCAGTCCGTTCGATCGGGATGACAATCCGTTCGATCGGGAGAATTACGGTGGATGAAAGATCGGGCACCCGCTCGTTATCTTCGACGGCAAACGCCGTGCCTGCAATAAGCGCTACGCACCCGCAGGTACTGGCCAATGCCAATCGATTATTCATCGCTGATCGGCACGTTGTCGAACAGCATTCCGCCGGGGAGTGCGAGCGAAAAGCTTGTTATCTCTTCTTCGGGAGCGGGAAACTTGCCCCACCAAGCCCCGCGAACCGTATCGCCCTCGCGCGTAATCGTCAGTGATGGGACGGTCAGGGGTGTGCCTTCGGTATCGGCCAGCAGCAGATGCCTGTTCTCGCCCGCGATGACATAGAAATCCTGACGGTAAGAGGCTCCACCGATCGAACTGTAGAGCGTCTCCCGCTCTGTGCGGCTGGAGCTGGCGGCGCCTTCCGGTGCGGCAAAGCCAACTCTGACGGTAAGAACACCGTCGGAACGGCTGGCCTGTGTCACCTGGCCGACGGCCAGGCCGCTGCTGAGTTCGGCTTCCGCCAGCGGTTCCTCGGCCAGGGCAGGTGCTGTGATGACGAGGGCAAGCAGAGCGATTCCAGTACAGATGGATTGTTTGATCTTCATTGGACGTCCCTTTTCTGCCCACGCGAGGTGGCTACATCCCTTTATGTTCACCACCGGGGGGAATGTTCCAGAGAGTGGAGTAGTAACTTTAGCATTCTTGCACATGGCTGCCAGCGCTTCCAACGAGGGGCCTATCGAGGGTTGCTGGTTCACCCGGCCAGCATCACCACTACCCCAAAGGCCGCCACGCCGGCCGCCACCGGCCAGCCCAGGGTGCGCTTGTACCACCACACGGCCAGGGTCACGAGCACGCCGATGACGGTGGCCAGCCAGGAGCTGACGCTGGGCGTTACCGGCAACAGCGATACCCCGAACACGGCAGCGATCATCACCGGGCCGAGCAGGCTCAGCCACTGAGGCATCGCTTCCAGGCTGCCGTCGCCTTGGCGCTCGAGGCGGCGCTGCATCCAGAGCAGCGGCAGCACGCGTATCAGCTGGGTGCCCAGCGCCGAAGCAAGGACGGCGATCCAGAGGGCGCTACTCATGACGGTCTCCTTGCGCGTGCTCTCTTATGGGAGTGGTCGAACTTGACGGCCTGGAAGCACAGGGCGCCACAGGCGGCGGCAAGGGGAATCGCCAGATTGGTCAGCCCCAGGATCGTCAGCAGCAGAGCGCTGAGGATGGTCAGACCCAGGGCCAGACTCCAGCGCCGCGAGGTAAAGCGGGGCGCTATCAGCACCAGGAAGAGAGCAGGCAGGGCGAAGGGCAGGATTTCACCCATCAGGGCCCAGCGGGCGATCAGCTCGCCGCCGGCCACGGCGCCCAGTGCGGTGCCACCGATCCAGCTCAGCCAGGCCAGCAGGGCCGCGCCGGTGAACCAGCCAAGGCGCTGAGAGGCCGGTAGCTGGGGCAGGCGCGCATGGGCCACGGCGAAGATCTGGTCGGTGAGGCCGTGCATCAGCCAAGGCCAGAGGCGGCTGGGAGTCAGCCAGGGGGCCAGGTTGGGGGCGTAGACCACATGGCGCAGATTGATCAGCAGCGTCATGGCCACCACCAGCCAGAGCGGTGCTCCGGCGGCCACCATGCCGACGAACAAAAACTGGGAGGCGCCGGCATAGATCAGCGTCGAGATGAGCACGGCCTCCCAGGTACTGAAGCCGGCCTGGGTGGCGATCAGTCCGAAGGAGATGGCTACCGGCACATAGCCGCCGAGCAGCGGGATGGCCTCGCTCATGCCGGTCAACCAAGGACGGTAGGACGGTGTGGTGGCTTGCAGGCTCATGAGGTGGGTTCCTCGTGATAGACGACGCTGAGCAGCAGCGTGGCCCAGGTGTCCTCGGTGCGGTAGAGGTGGGGGCGGTCGGCTGCGAAGGTCAAGGTGTCGCCGGCCGACAGGGTTCGGGTGTCGCCTTCCGGGCCGGCCTCCAGCGTGCCGCTGATCAGAATGAGCGATTCCCGGGCACCGGGGGTGTGGGGTTCGGCAAGACGCAGGGTGTGCGGCGCACAGCGCATCCAGTAGGCGTCGACCTGGGGTCGCTCCTTGCCCTGGTCGAGCAGGCGTACTTCCACGCCATCCTCGCCCAGGGGCACGGCGATAGGCGCCACGAGGGTGCCGAAGGGCACCTTCAGCTGTACCGCCAGGCGCCAGATGGTATCCAGGGTGGGGTTGCCGTTGCCCTGCTCCAGGCGCGACAGGTTCGACTTGGCGATGCCGGCGGCGGCGGCCAGCTGCGATAGCGACAAGCCCTGTGCCTGGCGCAGGCCCTGCAGGTGCTGGCCCAGGGTGCCGAGTGAAAGCTTGTCCACGGTAGGGAGTCTCGCGTTGTTCCTTTTAATGAACGTTCTATAAAAGGAACGCGAGTTTGTCAATTTTTTTGCCGTGGGGCGTTCGCCCGTGTATGCCCAGGCGCCGGTTAGGCGGGGCCAGCGCGGCCCCGCCAGGGGGGCTTACTGCGCGGAAATAGTGCTCATGACCAGGTCGCCATCCACTCGGATCGGCCCGTCTTCGGAGGCGCCCAGGGTGTACTCGAAGACGCCAGTTGTCATGCCGCCTTCCTCATCATGGATCATCAGCATCAGGTGATCGCCAGCCTTGACTTCCTCGGTGAGGATCGCGGTCACATCCATGTTTTCGCCCTCCTTGAGAGGCGAGTAGCCGACCACCGGCCCGGGAGCGCGGCTCTCGTCGGTGCGATGGACCACCAGCCAGCCGTTGCTGGGTGCCATGACCTTTTCCGCCGAGACCGTGCCGCCAGAAACGGACTGGTCGTCTGCCCAGACTTGGGGCTGCATATCGGCCTGGGCCATGGAGATGCCGGCGACCAGAGCGGCGGATAGGAATGCACTTGCTACGAGCTGCTTCATCATCAGTTTCTCCTTGATAGTTGGGTATGACCCATCCCGTGCGAAAGTGGATAACGATGGGTCTGCTTCCAGCTACGAGGAGAGATGGCGAAAAGTTTCAGCTCGCGGCGAAAAAATCATAGCCGCCTTTGGCCCCCTTCCTGGGCAGTAGGATAGAGATAGCCATGAATGGCCGGCCCAGTGGGCTGGCCGGTGGGCGAGCCGCCGGCTGGCTCGATACTGATGCCGAAGGTGGCACGCTTAAGAAGCTCGGGGGAATAGTCGCGCAGGGCGGAGGCATCCAGCGTGAGATCATCTTCCAAGACGCCGACCGAGCGTGGGGCGGGGCCGAGCGAGTCGTCCTTGATCCAGAGCTGATAGGACCGCTCGGATAACGGTTCTGCGGTCACCGGCTGAACATGCAACTGCCGGCTGTCGAGGTCTACGGTGAGCAGGAAGGCGGGTTGCTGGTCATCTTGCTGGAACACGGCAACGAATGGCGGTTCGTCGGGTGCCTGGCCGAAGGGATCGCTCAGTATGACGCCCAGTACCAGCGCCGCGGCAGTGGCCAGCCCGGTGCTCCACTGCCAGTGTTTGAGCCTTCGGCGAAGTGTCGCGATCTGTGCGGTGGCGTTTTGTTCCTTGTGCCTATCGTCCGAGCCGGGAGGGCTCGCCTCCACCTCGGTGACACGGCGCTCGATACGTGCCCAGAGTTCCGGGCCGGGAGCCAGCGGCTGCACCTCTTCTCCCAGGGGGGCGAGACGCGCCTCCCAGGCGACGATCATGGCGTCCAAATCGGGGTCTTGCTGTCGGCGTCGGGCCACCCACTCGCGCTCGTCCGCCTCCAGTGTGCCCAGCACGAATTCCGCAGCAAGCATGTCGAGATCGTTGCGGTCGGTCATGATGCCAGACACCCTTTGAGTTGCTTGAGCGCGCGATGGAGCCAAGTCTTGACGGTATTCACCGGTTGGTCGAAATGGGTGGCCAAGTCGGCTCTCGACCAGCCATCGAGATAGGCCAGCCGTACCATGTCCTGGCGTTCCCTCTCCAACTCTTCCAGGCACCGCTGCAGGCGTAGGGCTTCCTGCTCGCCCTGTAGTCGCTCCTGGGACGTGGGGTCGGAGGAGATCGTTTGCGCCAATGCCTCTTCGGGCTCCCTGGGCGATCTGGGTTGCCTGCGCAACTCATCGATGGCGCCATGGCGGGCGATGGTGGCCATCCAGGTGATCGGTGAGGCTCTTTGGGGATCGAACTGCTCCGCTTTCAGCCAGATGGTGACGTAGGCTTCCTGAACGACATCTTCCGCCCAGCCCCTCTGCTGCAAGATACGCAGCACGGTGGCGTAGAGTTTCGCTGAGGTAGCATTGTAGAGCTGTTGGAAGGCGGCATGATCCTTCTTCGCCACACGCTGCAATAGTTCGCTGAGCCGGTCGATGGACGAGGTCGATGATGAGGGCGGGGCGGTGGTCGCGCCATGGCGCGTCAAGGAAGACCGTGATGCATCTGGCATGCGTAAGGCTCTGGTGGGGTGGCCGGTCGTATCGCTCTAAAGATACTGACAGTCAGATTGCCGTTCGGGAATGTGAACCTTGCGCTTGACGCAAGCCCTGCAAATGCTGATCTAGTGTTCCTTCGATAGAGCGTTATATAAGCAACATCGCCTTGTCAACTGCCTGGCGCCCAGGTCAGGAGTTCATCCCGCTGGGGTTGAGAATCGCCGAGGCTCTCAAACGCTTCGCTGCCAGGTCGAGGAAGGTGCGTATCTTGGCGACGGCGCCACGGCCTTCGCTGTGCACTAAGTGGATGGGCAACGGAGGGGGTTCGTAAGCTTCCAGCACGGCCTCTAGCCGTCCTGCCTCGAGATCCGCCCCGACCTGGTAGGAAAGGACCCGGGTGATTCCCCAACCGTTGCGTACGGCCTCGATACAGGCCGCGATACTGCTGACCGTTGCGCGCGGGTGAATACGTACCACCTGGTCGTAGTCGCGACCGAAGCGCCACTCCTTGTTGGCGCTCAGTGTCGTGGTGGCGAGGATGCGGTGTGTCGTCAGGTCCTCCAGCGTCGTGGGCGTGCCTAGCCGGGCGAGATAGTCGGGCGCGGCGCAGACCACCCGGCGCACGCTTCCCACCCTGATGGCGGAAAGGCCGGAGGAGGGCAGCGAGCCGATACGCACTGCGATGTCGAAGCCCTCTTCGATGATGTTGACCACGCGATCCACCATCACGATTTCCGCGCGCATTTCCGGATAGGTGTCGAGGTATTCCAGCAGGATCGGCATGACGTGGATGCGGCCGAACTCATTGGGGCAGTTGATACGCAATAGTCCGGTGGGGCTAGCCGCCGCGCCGCTGACGGCATCGTCGGCCGCCTGCAGTTCCTGGAGAATGCGTCGCGCGTCTTCCAGGTAGCGCTCCCCGATCTCCGTCAGGCGAACACGTCTTGTGGTACGCGTGAAGAGGCGCACCCCGAGACGTGCTTCCAGCGCATTGATTCCACGGGTGACTGACGGCGCGCTCATGCCGATGGCTCGCCCGCCGGCGGCAAAGTTGCCGGCATCGGCCACGGCGACGAAGACTTGCAGGGTCTGGAGACGGTCCATGAGCTGGCTCCCGGATGGGCGCTGATTGCTGTCAATTAATGAAATAATGAATTGCTTATCGTGAGGATTCTAGTGGTAAGGCGCAAAGATTAGTCTGGTGACGTTCCGCCGTCGTGACCCTTCACGGCGTGTCATGCAACCAGCAGGAGTCTTTTGCCATGCCGACGCCCACTATCGTGAATCCGAACTTTCCGCGTGACGCCGCGCCGATCCGCCTGTTTCGCAACCCCAAGTCCGGCCACTGCCACCGCGTCGAACTGATGCTCGCGCTGCTTGAACTGCCCTATGAGACGGTCGATCTCGATATGGCCAACGGCGCGCACAAGTCGGCCGAGTTTCTCAAGATCAGCCCGTTCGGCCAGGTGCCCGCAATCGAAGACAACGGCGAGTTCCTCAGCGATTCCAATGCCATCCTGGTTTACCTGGCCCGGCGCTATGACGCGCACGACCGTTGGCTGCCCACGGCGCCGATTGCTGCTGCACAAGTACAGCGCTGGCTGTCCGTCGCTGCCGGGGAGATTGCCGCGGGCCCCTGCGCCGCGCGGCTGGTGACACTCTTCAACGCGCCACTGGATCACGAGCAGACGATTGCCCGCGCGCATTCGCTCTTCTCGGTTTTAGAGAAACATCTCGGCGGGCAAGAGTATCTGGCGGGTAGCGCGATCACCCTGGCGGACGTGGCGGGCTACAGCTATATCGCCCACGCCCCGGAGGGTGGAGTCAGCCTGAAGGAGTATCCGGCCATTCTCGCCTGGCTCGAGCGCATCGAGGCGCAGCCCGGTTTCGTCGGCATGGTGCGCAGCCCGGCACTGGCCTGATCGAACGGCGGCGACAGGAGGCGAATCCCATGACAGCGAACCGGCAGGTATTCCATGAGGGCGAGCGCAGGGTGCAGCAGCGTGCCGGCGTGCCCGGTGCTTATGTGGAGCGCGTTTCCGCTTACGTGCGTGCCGCGATGCCCGACCAGCACGTTGAGTTCTTTGGCAATCAGCCGGTGCTGTTCATGGGGGCGCTGGACCGGCAGGGGTGGCCGTGGGCGGTGGTAACCTACGGCGCCCCGGGGCAGCTGTGTACGGCGACGTCGAGCGAGCTGCTGATTCGCAGGGCGCCACCGCTGGCGGATGCCCTGGAGCTTTCACTGGAGCCCGGGGCAAGGGTGGGGCTGCTTGGGCTCGAGATGACCAGTCGCCGCCGTAATCGGCTGAATGGCACGGTGCGCTCCCATGATGCCGAGGGCATTAGGGTCGCGGTCGACCAGAGCTTCGGCAACTGCCCCCAGTACATACAGCAACGCGAAGTGGACTGGCAGGCGGGGCAAGAAGCGCCACCCGTTAGCGGGCAGGTTTCGATCGACTCCCGAGTCAGTCGGGCCATGCTGGCCCAGGCTGATACGTTCTTCATCGCCACCCGGGCAGGCGAACTGGGGGATTCGAGCCATGGCGTGGATATCTCGCATCGCGGGGGCAAGCCGGGGTTTCTGCACCTGAACACGGATGGCAGCCTGTCGTTCCCGGATTTTCCGGGCAATCGTTTCTTCAATACCCTCGGCAACATCGAGCAGGACCCGCGGGTCAGCCTCTTCATCCCCGATTTCGTGACCGGTGAAGCCCTGGTGCTGCAAGGGCGCGGGCGCGTCGACTGGGATCCTCGGCGTGCGTCTCTGGTCGAGGGGGCCGAGCGCATCGTGGATGTCGTGCCGGAGCAGGTCTGGCATGTCGAAAACGCCTTGCCTGCGCGAGGGCGGCTGATTGAACGTTCTCCCACACTGGCGCAGACGGGAACCTGGTCCAAGGAGGCGGCCGGGAACGCCTATCGCCGCCTGCGGATTGCCGACAAGGTGAGGGAGAGCGATGTCATCACCTCCCTCTATCTCGAGCCACTGGCCACGGATGACCTACCGCTGAAGCCTTATACGGCCGGGCAGTTCCTCACCGTGCGCCTTGCCAGGGCCGGGCATGGCGGGCAGGCCACGCTGACGCGCAGTTACAGCCTATCGGGGGCATGGCATGAGCGGGCGTCTCGTTACCGGATTTCGGTCAAGCGCGAAGCGCACGGAACGGTCTCACGCCTTCTGCATGACGAGTATGCGGTGGGGGACGTGCTCGAAGTGTTACCGCCGGCAGGGGATTTCGTGCTGCGCGAGCGTCCGAACGCCATCGTGCTGGTGTCGTCCGGCGTGGGCATCACCCCGATGATCGCCATGCTGGAGGCCATGGTGCAGCGTGCCGATGCCGGAGAGACGCCGCCTGGCGAGGTATTCTTTATCCACAGCGCGCGCAACGGGCGGGAACAGGCCTTTGCGAAGATGCTGAACGCGTGGGCTGACAGGTATCGCTGGCTGCATCTGCATATCGCCTACACCCGCCCCACGTCAGAGGATGCCTTGGGCAAGACGTATCACTCGCGAGGACGATTGACGCTGGCATCGCTCACGGCCTGGTTGCCGGACATGACCCGCAGCCACGTCTACCTCTGTGGGTCGGAGGGGTTCATGCGAGTGCAGTACGCGGCACTGCTGGCGCTCGGTATGCCCCGTGAGCATCTGCACCATGAGTTCTTCGGGCGCGGCTCGCTTGAATCCGAGGAGTCCGAGCCGGGTGCGGCTGCGCCACAAGCGCTGCCTTCCCATGCCAGGGTCACGTTCGTCTCGGCCTTCACGAGGCAGAATGAATCGAGTGAGGCGCAGGCCGCCGTCGTCGAGTGGACGCCAGCGCAAGGCACCTTGCTGGACCTGGCCGAGCGGGCAGGGCTCGCGCCACTGTCCAGCTGTCGGGTAGGGCGCTGTGGGAGCTGTGCGCTGCGCCTGGTCTCCGGTGAGGTGCACTACCCGGTGCCGCCGCTGGCAGCAACCGCTGAAGGCGAGGTGCTGCTGTGCTGCGCCGTACCCGCCGCTGAAGCACCCTTGGTCATTCGGTTGAGCGAGTAGATGCCGGGTCAAACGAACTCGGAGTCGTCGGTCCGGACGGTCACTCCGCCTTCCTCGCCGGGCACCATGACCATGAATTCGCCGTTGCCCAGGTAGGTCACGTCGTGGCCGTCGTGGGTGCGAAAGCTGGTTGAGCCTCGCGTGGCCCCGGCATGCTGCATCTCGCTGAGCTCGCGCGTGCTGACGAACATGTCGATCATGTACTCGCGGCCCTGGTCGTCGAAGGCCATCACGGTTCTTTCATGCTGGGTCACGGGGCTGCCTCCTGAAGCTGTCTCCCCTAACCCATAGCAACACAGCGGCGGCTTGGCGAGCCGCGCGCTGCCAAGTCGGAGCAATACGGATATGGCCTAGAGGAAAGGGCGGGCATGGGCCCACCTGATCCTTCAGGATTGGGTCAGGTTGGGGTCCATGCTCATGAGCTCGTCGTCCCCACGAGCCGCTTGCAGTGACACGCTCCGGCTAGCGCAGGGGGCAATGTGGGCGTACTTGAACGTCCCGAAATCGATCGGTTCGCGGTCGGGGCGACGCGGGATGGCGGGACGTAAGCCCCTCGGGGCACGGGAGCTGGCTGTCGGATTGCGAAGGTTGTCCATGTGGGTGACCTCGGTGACGCCATCCGCAAGATGCATGACGGCGACCCATCGATATTGCCCCAGTATTTTCAACAGTTCGGTGCGCTAGCGAACCGACAAGAGCATGCTCTTCTCACATGATTCTGGTAGTGACATATCGCCTGCCCCAGTGGGTAAGGCGCATCGACCAGGATAGTGCTTGTGGCCTTTATTCATCGCATTTCTTTCTGGGCGCTTACCTCGGCATCACCCTGGAATGATACCGCCCCGGTGCGGGAAGAGCTGTTCAGTGTCGAACGGCTCGATCAGCATGCCAGCAGCCTTGCGCTGGCTCAGCGTGTCACTGACCAGCCCCCTCGGGTCTTGCCGTTGGCAAGGCGGCTCGATGACAATGCCACGGTTCTGCTGAAGGCCTATCGCGCCAGCGCCACAGAGGTAGCCGAGGGGCGCGATATCGTTCCCGCCGCGGCCTGGCTGCTCGACAATTACCATATCATCGAAGCTCAGATCCGCGAGATCCGCGGCGACCTGCCTCCCGGTTATTATCGACAGCTACCGAAACTGGCCGAAGGCCCCTTTGCCGGCTATCCCCGCGTCTTCGGCCTGGCCTGGGCCTTCGTCGCCCATACCGACAGTCACCTCGATCCCGACAACCTGCAAGGCTTCATTGCCGCCTATCAACGCGTTCAGCCGTTGAGTATCGGTGAGCTATGGGCGGTAGCGATTACCCTGCGCATCGTACTTGTCGAGAACCTGCGGCGCCTTGCCGACCAGATCGTCAGTGAGCAGGCGGCGCGCAACGAGGCTGACGCGCTGGCCACTCGCTGGCTCGCTCCCGAGGGTCATCGCTCCAACCTGGATGACGGTACGCCACCGCGTAACACGAAGCCATTGGCCGCGCCTTTCGTTGCCCAACTAGCGAAGCGTTTGCGAGGGCTGGATTCGCGAGCCAACCCCATGGTGGGCTGGCTGGAGGAGCGCGTCGCTGCCCAGGGCGATTCCATCGATGACATGGTTCAGCATGCTCAGCAGAGCCAGGGTGCTGCCAACGTCACCGTGCGCAACGTCATTACCAGCATGCGCTTGGTATCGAGTATCGACTGGGCGGAACTTTTCGAGAGCGTCAGCCTGGTCGACGCACGGCTGAACCAAGGCAGCCCCTTCACAACGCTGGATTTCCCGACTCGCAATAGTTACCGCAGTGCCGTAGAACAGCTGGCCCGGGGTTCAAGGCATGAGGAACTGGAAGTCGTGGAATATGCCCTGGCCGCGGCGCGTGAGGCCATGGCGAACGCCGAAGGCCCCGTCGAGGCCGCCCGGCTGGGCGACCCCGGCTATTTCCTGATTGCGTCAGGCCGGCCTTCGCTGGAGCAAGCGATCGGCTTTCGACCTTCGCCCCGCGAGCGCTTGCGGCAGGCCTTTCTGACATATGGGATGAGCGGTTACGTCGGCCTGATTGCGCTCGTCACGGTTGGGTTGCTGGCGCTGGTAACCGGGGCGTTATGGTCGCTGTCGCTTTCCGCAGGTGAGTTCCCCCTGGGGTGGCTGTCGATACTGGGTCTATTGGGGCTGCTGCCCGCCACCGAAGTGGCTACGCTGCTGGTCAACCGTCTCATCATTTTCACCGTCAGTGCGAAGCCCCTGCCGAGCCTGGATCTCTCCGAAGGCGTTCCGTCCTCACTTCGTACACTGGTCGCCGTACCGACGCTGCTGACCAGCGAGGCCGACCTGCAGGAGCAGATCGAACGGCTGGAGGTCCATCACCTGGCCAGCGGTGGCGGCGCCATTGTATACGCTCTGCTGACCGATGGGGTCGATGCCCAGCACGAAGATATCGCCGAGGATGCCCCGCTGCTGGTCGCCGCCGGTATGGCAGTCGACAAACTGAACCGCCGCTATGGTGCCAGTGACGGTGGCGCGCGTTTCTATCTCTTGCATCGCCGAAGGGTGTTCAATCGCAGCGAAAACTGCTGGATGGGGTGGGAGCGCAAACGCGGCAAGCTGCATGAACTCAACCGCCTGCTCCGTGGCGCCCGCGATACCACCTTCCTGAACCCAGCCGCTCTGCCGAACGACGTGCGCTACGTCATCACGCTGGATGCCGATACTCGCCTGCCCCGGGGATCGGCCAGCCGGCTCATCGGCAAGATGGCACACCCGCTGAACCGACCCAGGTTCGATGAACGCCACCAGCGTGTCATGGAGGGCTACGCCATTCTCCAGCCGCGAGTCACGCCCTCGCTGCCGTTGGGTCAACAAGGTTCGCTCTATCAACGCCTTTTCTCCGCGCCCGGGGGCATCGATCCCTATGCCGCGACCATTTCCGACCTGTATCAGGATCTTCTCGGCGAGGGCTCTTTCGCCGGCAAGGGCATCTACGATATCGATGCGTTCGAAGCCTCTCTCAGCGGACGCATCCCGGAGAACAGCGTACTCAGCCACGATCTGTTCGAAGGGGTTTTCGCCCGTGCCGGTCTCGCCTCGGATGTGGAGGTCATCGAGGAGTTCCCCTCCCGCTACGATGTCGCCGCCAAGCGCCAGCATCGCTGGACCCGTGGAGACTGGCAATTGGTGCCATGGGTTTTCGCGCGGGAGATGCCCTGGACCGGGCGTCTGAAGCTGCTGGGTAACATGCGCCGCTCGCTACTGACGCCGCTGCTGCTGGCGTGTCTCGTCGTCAGTTGGCTATTGCCGCTGCAGGCGGCTCTGGCAGGCACGCTGTTCGTCATCACGGCCATTGCCGCCCCCACGCTGTTGCCCCTCTTGATATCGCTGGTTCCGGCTCGGGCGGGCGTCAACTGGCCTCACTATTTCCATCAGTGGATTATCGAGCTGAAGCTGGCATCGGCCCAGACGCTGCTGTGGGTCGCGTTGCTTCCCGACCAGACCTGGAGAATGCTGGATGCCATCGTCAGGACCCTGGTACGCGTAGCGATCACACGCCGCCACCTGCTCGAGTGGACGACCGCCGCTCAGTCGACGGGGCGCCCGCGACTGACGTTGACGGGCTTTTACCGGAGCATGGCGCCGGGGACCACGCTGGCTCTAGTGGTGTCGTTGGGCACCGTGAGCCATGCGCCTGGGGCCTGGCCAGTGGTGCTGCCCTTGGCGCTACTCTGGTTGGCCGCGCCGGCTATTGCCGCTTGGATCAGCCGGCCGCGGAGTCTCGCGCCGCAACACGCGCTGTCGGTAGCCGAGGCGCGTGAACTGCGGCTGATCGCTCGGCGCACCTGGCGCTTCTTCGAAACGTTCGTCACGGCTTGCGACAACTGGCTGCCCCCGGACAATTTCCAGGAAACGCCTCGACCCGTCATTGCCCGGCGTACCTCCCCGACCAACATGGGGCTTTATCTTCTCTCGGTTCTGGCCGCTCGTGATTTCGGTTGGCTGGGCGCCTTGGCTGGCGCAGAGCGTCTCGAGGCCACGCTGGGCGTCATGCAGACCCTGCCGCGCTATCGGGGGCATTTCTTCAATTGGTATGACACCGAGGATCTTCGCCCGCTGGACCCCCAGTACGTCTCCTCGGTCGACAGCGGCAACCTGGCGGGCCACCTGCTGGTCGTCGCCAACGCCTGCGAAATGTGGTTGGAAGCCGACCTGTCGTTCGACCCTCGCCCAGGGATCGCGGATCACGTGCACCTGGTGCACGTGGCCCTCGAGGCGGCGCCCATGGCGCAAGGCGCGGAGGTCACATCACTCAAGGCTGGCCTGGGTGATATAGCGGCGCACTTGCAGGGCGATCCCGATCACGAGGCGTGGTTACCGGGGCTGAAACGACTCAGTGACCGCACCGCGGGCATGGCCCAAGGGGCCCTGAAAAACCTCGAAGCTCCCTGGGTCGAAGAGGTGCTGTTCTGGGTGGGGGCCTTGCACACGTCGGTCGACGAGCATTGCCGCGACCGCAAGCAGCTCGCCAAGAGCGATCCCCGAGACCGGCTCCGGGCCCGCTTCAGGCAGATCGCCGACACCGCGCGACGCATGGCGCTGGAGATGGAGTTCGGCTTCCTGCTCGTTGCCGAGCGTCAGTTGCTGTCGATCGGTTATTCCATGGACGACAACACCCTCGACAGCAGTTGCTACGACCTGCTCGCCTCCGAAGCGCGGCTGGCCAGCCTGCTGGCGATTGCCAAGGGCGATGTCCCCACGCGCCACTGGTTCCGCCTCGGGCGTACGGCCACGCCGCTGGATCACGGCTCGGCGCTGATTTCCTGGTCGGGCTCGATGTTCGAGTACCTGATGCCCTCGCTGGTGATGCGCGCCCCCGCGGGCAGTCTCCTCGAGCAAAGCAACCGCCTGGTGGTCAAGCGCCAGATGGCGTATGCCGCTTCGCTGGGCGTCCCCTGGGGGCTCTCAGAATCCGCTTACAACGCCCGCGACCTGGAATTCACCTACCAGTATTCCAATTTCGGCGTGCCCGGCCTGGGCTTGAAGCGTGGCCTCTCTGCCGACCTGGTGGTGGCCCCCTATGCCACTGGCCTGGCGACGATGGTCGATCCTCTCGGGGCGCGTCGCAACTTCGTGCGGCTCGCCGACATGGGGGCACTGGGCCGCCATGGCTTCTACGAGGCGCTCGACTTCACTCGCTCGCGCGTTCCGGCGGGAAAAGAGGTCGCTATCGTGCGTAGCTTCATGGCCCACCACCAGGGCATGACCATCGTGGGCATCGCCAATACCCTGCATGACGGCCGCATGCGTGAGCGCTTCCATCGTGAGCCGATCATTCAGGCCAGCGAACTCTTGCTGCAGGAACGCCTACCGCGTGACGCAGCCATCGCTCACCCTCGTGCCGAGGAGGTCAAGTCGGCGCCGAGCGAGACGCTCAACGAGAGCCATGCGGTTCGGCGAATCACGGCAACGGCCGAAGGCGCGCCAGTGACCCATCTGCTATCGAACGGGCGCTACTCGGTCATGTTGACGGCGAGGGGAGCGGGC
This sequence comes from Billgrantia sp. C5P2, assembly GCF_051062895.2. Taxonomy (NCBI): domain Bacteria; kingdom Pseudomonadati; phylum Pseudomonadota; class Gammaproteobacteria; order Oceanospirillales; family Halomonadaceae; genus Billgrantia; species Billgrantia sp. C5P2. Next base: position 3,451,660 of record NZ_CM128542.1, on the reverse strand, counting down.
TACAGCCGCTGGCGGCATATCGCCATCAGCCGCTGGCAAGAGGATGCGACCCGCGATCACTGGGGCAGCTTCATCTTCTTGCGCGACAGGCGCATGACCGAGGTCTGGTCGGCCAGCGGCCCCATGCCCGGTGAAGGCCGGGTGGTCGAGAAGGGCCGCCACGAGGTGCTCTTTGCCGAGGATTATGCTCGCTTCACGCATTGCCATGGCGACCTGGTCACCCACCTCGACGTCCTTGTCTCGGGCGAGGACGACAGCGAGGTGCGGCGCGTGTCATTGACCAACAGCGGACGGCGGGTGCGGGATATCGACGTGACCTCCTACTCGGAACTGGTGCTGACCGCGCCGGCCACCGACAATGCCCACCCCGCCTTTGCGAAGCTGTTCGTGGTCACCGAGTACCTTGAGGAGTTCGGTGCGCTGATCGCCACCCGACGCCGGCGTGGACCGGACGAGGCAGAGACCTGGGCCGCCCATTTCGCCGTCGTGGAAGGCGAGACCCTGGGCGAAGCGCAATACGAGACCGATCGCGCCCGCTTCATCGGTCGGGGGCGCACGGTGACGACAGCCGCTGCCCTGAGCGGAGAACAGCCGCTGACGAATACCACCGGCACGGTGCTCGATCCGATCTTTTCGCTACGCCATCGCCTCCAGGTTGCCCCCGGCAAAGTGGCCCGTATCGCCTTCTGGACCGTCGTGGCAGGCTCGCGCGAGGCGCTGCTGGACCTGATCGACAAGCATCACGATCGCAGCGCCTTCGAGCGGGCCAAGACACTGGCCTGGACCCAGGCACAAGTCCAGCTCCGGCACTTGGCCGTCACGCCCGATGAGGCGGCGGACTTCCAGCGCCTGGCCGCCCCCATCCTGTATGCCGACGCCCGCTTCAGGGCCTCGCGTGAGGCCATTGCGCGCGGTGCGGGCCCGCAGTCGGCACTGTGGCCGCATGCCATATCCGGCGATCTGCCGATCGTCCTGCTGCGCATCGATTCGACCGATGACATGGCTCAGGTTCGCCAGCTGCTGCGCGCTCACGAGTACTGGCGCATGAAACGTCTCGGTGTCGACCTGGTGATCGTCAACGAGCGTGCCTCCTCCTATGTGCAGGACCTCCAACAGGCCATCGAGACGGCGGTGCACAGCAGCCAGCCGCGGCCACGCATCCACGAGGGCCATGCCCAGGGTTCGGTCATCACCTTGCGCGCCGATCTGATGAGTCTCGATGCACGTGTTCTGCTGCAGTCCGTGGCGCGGGTGGCGCTGGTGGCACACCGCGGGCCGATTGCCGACCAGCTTGCGCTGATCCCCCCCGCGCTTCACCACCCGCCACCCGCCCCGGCCCCAAGGGAGGTGGTGCCGCGCGACACGGTAGATGAGGCGCCGGGCGCTGAGACTCCGCCGGCTCTCGAATTCTTCAATGGCCTGGGGGGCTTCGACAAGCAGGGTAGGGAGTATGTGACCATACTCGAGGCCGGGCGCTCCACGCCGGCTCCCTGGCTCAACGTGATTGCCAACTCAGGGTTCGGTTTCCAGGTCTCGGCCGAGGGCAGCGGCTACCTATGGGCCGACAACAGCCGCGAAAACCCGCTTACCCCGTGGTCGAACGACGCCGTCATGGACCCCAGCGGTGAGGCGATCTACGTGCGTGACGAAGAGACCCTGGCGGTGTGGACGGCCACGGCACTACCGGTGCGTGACGAGGGGCGTTATGTCGCCCGGCACGGCTTCGGCTATAGCCGCTTCGAGCACGAGGCACAGGGTATCGCACTCGGCCTCGTGCATTTCGTGCCGCTCGACGATCCTATCCGCATTTCGCGTTTGACCCTCGAGAACCGCTCGGGGCGGCCCCGTCGGCTGTCCGTTACCGCTTACGTGGAATGGTCGCTTGGCCTGTCGCGAAGTTCGTCAGGTCCGTTCCTGATAACGCACAGGGATGAGGGTAGTGGGGCAATGCTGGTACACAATCCCTGGAACATGGCATTTCCCGGACGCGTCGCCTTCGCCGACCTGGGCGGCCGGCAAACGGCCTGGACAGCGGATCGCGCTGAATTCCTCGGCCACGGTGGCAGCCATGCGGCACCCGCCGGCCTGGCCGGCCACACACCTTTTTCCGGCACCACGGGGGCGGGCCTGGATCCCTGCACGGCCCTGCAGTGCACCGTCGAGCTGGCGGTGGGTGAGACGATGGAGGTTGTCGCGTTCATCGGGCAGGGCCGCTCCGCCGACGAAGCCAGAGACCTCATCATCCGTTATCGCGAGGCCGATCTTGACGCCGAGCTCGCCAAGGTCACGGCCTACTGGCAGAAGCAGCTTGGCGCCGTGCAGGTCTCCACGCCCGACCGCGCCATGGACGTCATGCTCAACGGCTGGCTGCTCTACCAGACCATCGCCTGTCGCATCACGGCCCGTTCCGCCTTCTACCAGGCCAGTGGCGCCTACGGTTTCCGCGATCAACTGCAGGATGGCATGGCCCTGACCTTTGCCAGTCCCGAGACGACCCGACACCACCTGCTACGCGCCGCTACGCGACAGTTCGTCGAAGGGGATGTGCAGCACTGGTGGCTGCCTCATTCCGGCCAGGGCGTGCGGACCCGCATTTCCGACGACCGGGTCTGGCTGGCCTATGCCAGCGCCCTCTATATCGCCACCTCGGGTGATGCCGCCGTGCTGGACGAGCCGGTGAGCTTCCTGGAAGGCGCCTTGCTCGGTGACGGCGAGCACGATGCCTTCTTCCAACCCATGGTCGCTGATGAAATCGCCTCGCTCTACGAGCATTGCGCCCGCGGCCTGGACCAGTGCCTGGCGCTGACGGGCGAGCATGGCCTGCCGCTGATCGGCGGCGGCGACTGGAACGATGGCATGAACCGGGTCGGTGAAGCGGGCAAGGGGGAAAGCGTATGGCTGGGCTGGCTGCTGGCACGTACCCTGGACATGTTCATTCCGCTCGCCGAACAGCGCAGCGCGGAAGATGCCCGTGCCAGCCGCTGGCGGGCGCATGCAGGCTCGCTGCGCGAGTCGCTCGAACAGTACGCCTGGGACGGCCAATGGTATCGGCGGGCGACCTACGACGACGGCAGTTGGCTCGGCACCCAGGAGAGCGAGGAATGCCGTATCGACTCGATTGCGCAATCCTGGGCGGTGCTGTCCGGTGCGGCAAACCCTCAACGGGCCGCAACCGCCATGCGCTCGCTGGAGCGCGAATTGCTTCGGGAGGATCCCGGGCTTGCCCTGTTGTTCTGGCCCCCCTTCGACCAGCCCGAACGCGATCCGGGTTATATCAGCGGCTACCCTCCGGGGCTTCGGGAGAATGGCGGGCAGTACAGCCATGCCGCTATGTGGGCCATCCTGGCGTTTACAAAGCTGGGAGAGGGCGATAAAGCCGCCGACCTGTTCTCGATGCTCAACCCCATCAATCATGCCCGTACGTTTCGAGAGGCATCGCGCTATAAAGTCGAGCCCTATGTCGTCGCTGCCGATGTCTATTCCGTCGCCCCGCATGCCGGGAGGGGCGGCTGGACCTGGTACACGGGGGCTGCCGGCTGGATGTATCGGGCGGGGCTCGAAGGCATCCTGGGTATTCGCCGCGAAGGTGACTTTCTGGTCGTCGCGCCTTGCCTGCCGGCCGCCTGGCCGGGTTTCGAGGCAACCATCGAAGTGGCCTCATCCCATTACACCATTCATGTGAAGAAGGCGTCTGAACGTCACCCTGCCACCCCGCAAATTCACTTGGATGGTGAAATGTTGGCGTGCGAAGCGGGAATAGTCCGTGTACCGCTTGATGGCGCTCGGCACCACTTGGTATTGACTCTGCCAAATACCCAGCCCACGACAGTGAGGCAGGTGTATCAGTAAATATCGGTGTCTTGCTCAGAGTTTTTATCTTAAATGTGTCATGGCTTTTAAAAAACTCTGGGTTAGGTAAATTAATTATATTCGAGGGGTAAATTGGACTTATAAAAGTTGAATAAAGGTGTCCATATCGAAAGATATGTGCCACTATGAATAACGTAGAGCAAGGACGCTTTTCGCAAGGAAGAACGAGCAAGGGAAGCTCTAGTTCGCCAAGGATGCACGAGTAGGATGCTCGTGATAGAAAGTAGGGATACACAGCGATAAAGAGAGCCCGGCTTCAAGTGTTATTGAGGCCGGGTTCTTCTTTCTTTTCAGTGGCTTGGGATGGAAAGGTGGAGCGTTTTACGCGCACCTTAAAATGAAGGGTGTTTATTACTATCCTTCGTCCTAGTGGCTTCTGTTACGGAGATCTTTAATATGCGCGTATTTTCCAATCCTGTGGGTTCCGGTTCGCTCTGGTTCGACAACCTTGCCACCGCCGACGGAACTCCCGTTGCCTACGATCCGCAGGCGCGAGCCTTCCTGCCCATGCCTCCCTTCTGCGCCAACCGCGAGGTCATCGGCTGCAACTGGATTGCTCCTGAACAGGGGGCTTTCTGTCGCTCCTGTGCCATGACGGAGTTGGCTCCCGATCCCTCGATTCCCGGCGCCATCCCGAACTGGGCGCAGACCGAGGTCGCCAAGCGCTGGACCCTCGACAACCTCGGCCGCTGGCACTGGTTCCGGCCGGAGGATCCCGGCGCGCGCCCCGTTTTTCACTTGCTCGCCGAAGGTCCAACCCCCGTGCTCATGGGCCATGTGGCCGGTAAGGTAACCATCAGCGTGGCCGAGGCGGACCCGGTGCTGAGCACAACCCGGCGCCTGGCCCTGGATGAACCCTACCGCACCATGATTGGCCACATGCGCCACGAAATCTCACACATGCTCTGGTGGCGGCTCAGCCTTCGTGACGATTTCCTCGATGCCTTCCGTGCCGAGTTCGGCGATGAACGTAAGGATTACCCTGCCGCGCTCCAGCAGCATTACCAAGAGGGTCCGCCACCCGACTGGAGGCAGCGCTTCCTGACGACCTACGCCTCTGCGCATCCACACGAGGATTGGGCCGAGACCTCGGCGCACCTACTGCACCTGACCGATATCACGGACAGCTTCGTAGCGGCGGGCCTGTCTTCGCCGGAGCTGCCGAACCCGGGCTGGGATCCCTATTCGGAACCGGATGCCATGCGCCTGATTCATGTCGCTGCCTCCCTCGCAGCAGGAGTCAACCACGTCAATCGATCCATGGGGCTTTCGGATCTCTACCCCTTCGTGCTGTCGGGTGCCGCGCTCCGCAAGCTCTCCTTCGTGCATGATTGGCTGCGCCGGGGTGCGCAGGGGCTTTGAGGCTGCTTAGCCGATGCAACGCTTTATCGGCGTGACCAGCCTTGGTTATTTGCGTCTGTTAATGACGTAGCATTAAAGTTTTCCGGTTGCCTTAGGTAGATTTCTAGGGATGTCTAGATGGTGAATTCCTGCACTCATGCGTGCCTCAATGAAGGGTAATCCCAAAGGGTCTGCGTGATGGTCTGCCAGTATGTTGATGATCCTGTCGGCATGGGCCTGTATCAATTGCCTATCTGTATTGTCTGCAAAGTTCGAAAGAGTCTTGAGAGCCTTCAAAAGCGATAGGCAAATGCTTAGGTCCTTTTTTCCATAATGGAGTATGGGGTTGAATAGCTTGAAGATTAAGCTTTCGAAGCTCTCCTCATGCCAGGAAACGAGACACTCTCCCTTGTCGTTTATGATCATGTTGGTAGGCGTTATGTTGAGCCGCTGAGAGAGAAGTTCAGTTATTTGGTGAATGCAAAGACGTGCGGTACCCGGGTCGTTGATGCCTGGCGAAAGAGACTTGACGGCCACCTCCATCAGCTGCGTAAGCCCATTGATATAATGATCTTTTGTAGATTCGCCTTCAACATATTCGAGTGTATTAAGAATTTTTTGAATAACTTCATCGCCAGGCGGCTTGTTTGATACGATGTCGATGATTGGAAAATCCTTGACCACGAAGTCACCGAAGCTGAAATTGAAGTGAATCATGATTCGGGTGTTTTGCGCAATTTTGGCCAACGCTTCGAATTTTGCGCTCTGTATGTAACCGCTGTCTCGGGAGCGGATCGTATGGTAAGTATGTTTATGCGTTACGAGATTTTGACGAACATATAGCTTGTTATCTTCCCGCTTTTTCAGCTTTTTCAAGGAGAGTTGTGTGGATTTTAGCAAGCCTTGGGTTATTGCATTTATCTGCACCGACTGAGATGTGGCATGAATAAAAAAAACGAATAGCACAAGGCTGTGGATAACCATTGCTGCGCTTAGATAGACAGCCAGCGAGCGCCAGGTGTCAGGCGCTTCCTCTTCTACCGGTACCAAAAGGAGAATCAAGATATATAAAATCGTCCCTAGGTAATGTCCAAGTACATGTTGATGTCTTTTTTCTGTCATTAAGCTAAACACTAGCTTGTTGGAAAAATTGCTCCCCGCCTGAGTGAGAACGGACATCACCATGGAAAAGCTAAATACAACCAAGGAGATCATGCTGGCGATAAAAGTCGCAAGCAAGGCCCGAGCCGTGCCAGAGTTTTCAAATTTTATTGGATCTAAAAATCCCGGCAGGTTTGTAGTTTCCAAGGCGACAGCTGCTATGCCGAGAGCAACATAAACCAAGATTATCTTGCTGGTAAGATAGGCTATGCTGTCGCGAAGTTTTCTTATCGACTGAAGCGGGCTTGGAATGTTCACTATAAGTATCCTATTTGACAGGGCCATTCAATCCTTGTTTTTCTGCCAGCAGCGAGCCCCTGCAGAATAGTGTAATTTCAGCGGCTGGTTCTCGCTGAACGAATACGTCTCGTTGCAGACCATGATTCGCTTCGGTTCGCCCCAGCCTTCGGGTGCCGTCAGGGTCAGGCAGTCGTGGTTCACGTCGAGCTCAAGCCAGTGGCCGCGGAAACGTAGCCGCATGTGCAAGCCTGGCAGCGCTTCGGGAAGGCAGGGGTTGAGGCGCAACATGCCATCGCGAACCTCGAGCCCGGTGTGGCCTCGCTGGATCAGGTCCACGCTGCCAGCCATGGCGCCAAGGTGGATGCCTTCCTGTGTCGTGCCCCTCTGGCTGTCTCCAATATCGCTCTCCAGCACTTGCTGGAACAAGTTCCACGCCTGACGGCGGTCCGAGCGTGCCAGCACCCAGGCGGTCACCACCCGGCTCAGGGTGGAGCCGTGCGAGGTACGCTGCTGGTAGTAGCTGATGGTGGACGGGATCAGTTCAGCAGGGAAGGCATAACCGAGCTGGGAGAAGATATCGCCCAGTTCCTCGGCAGAGAACAGGTAGAACAGCATCAGCACGTCGGCCTGCTTCGATGCCTTGTAGCGGTTGACGGAATCTCCCTCCGCCTCGAGCAACCGGTCGAGACGGTGAATATCGCCATAGCGCTCGCGGTAGCCGGCCCAGTTGAACTCCTGCAGGTCCTCGTATCCCTCGAACTGGCTAGGAATGCCATCCGCATGGAACGGTACGTACAGGTTCTGGCTGAGCGTAATCCACCCGCTGATTTCCTCGTCCTCGAGGCCGAGGATATCGCTCAGCTCACCTCGACGACGCTCGCCGATGAGGTCGTAGACGTGGACCGCGCGAGCCAGTACCCAGGCGGCCATGACATTGGTATAAGCATTGTTGTCGAGCCCCGGCGTCTGCGCGTCGGGATAGCGGTCGTGAAACTCGTCGGGTCCCATCACGCCACGAATGTCGTAGCGCTTGCGCTGCGGATTCCACGTGGCGGCGCTTCGCCAGAACCGAGCGATCTCGAATAGCATCTCGGCGCCGAAGTAGGACAGAAATTCGCAATCCTCGGTAACCTCATAGTACCGCCATACGTTGTAGGCGATCGCGGCATTGACGTGGCGCTGCAGGGAACTGTCGTCGGGCACCCAGCGCCCCGACTTGGGATTGAGATGTACCTGCTGGCTCTCTTCTCGCCCATCACTACCACTCTGCCAAGGGTACATGGCACCTTGATACCCGGCTTTGCGCGCCAAGTGGCGAGCTTCTTCCAGACGCCGGTAGCGATACCGCAGCAGCGCGCGCGTGATCTCGGGTATGCGATAGTTCAGGAAGGGAAAGATGAACAGCTCATCCCAGAAGATGTGCCCCCGATAGGCCTCGCCGTGAAGCCCGCGGGCCGGCACACCGGCGTCAAGGTCGACGATGTGCGGCGAAACCGTTTGCAGCAGATGAAAAATGTGCAGGCGAAGGATCATCTGGGCGCGCCCACCTCCCTCGAGCTTCACATCGCAGCGCTGCCAGAGATGCTTCCAGAAACGTTGATGACTCGACAGCAGATCGTCGAATGCCCCCGCCCTGGACACCGACTGGCAAGCGGCGAGGCCGGGTTCGGCAATGGCCCAATCCCGTGATGCATGCATCGCCACGACTTTCTCGATTACGGCCTCGTCGCCTGGTGCAAGGTCGAGGGCCAGCTCATGGGCGATGTAGCCGGCCTCCTGCGATATTTGGCGCATGTTCTCCAATGTCTGGCCGTTCACGCGCAGGCGTGTACGTGCCGCTTGGGCGATGTGCAACCGGGAGTGACAGGTTTCGACTTGCAGGCGAACTGTGTCGTCGTAGGGAATATCCGTCGACAACGGCACCAGATGAGTGCTCGCCAGTTGACGGTATCGCTCGACGCCAGCATTGATGACACGACCGTCCAGGGCCGAGCGAACCAAGACACGGCCTGTCCAGTTTTCAGGGCGCAGGCGCCACTCGATAGCCCCGATGTGGGGGTGGGCCATATGCACCAGTCGTCGCGTCAGCAGACGAGTCTCACGCCCCTGATGGTCGCGAAAGAAGAGCTGGCGCTTGAGCACTCCCGCCTCGAGGTCAAGGGTCTGTAGGTAGTCGAGCAGTTCGACTGCCATCAGGTTGAACCAGTCGCCGCCGTCGGGACGAAACGTCAGGCAAAGCCAGTTGGGCAGGTTCACCAGGTCCTCGTTTTCGATCCCGCGGCCGGCGATCTCGGTCGTAAGCCGATTGTAGCCGCCGGCGAGATAGGTGCCCGGGTAATGGATTTCGCCCGCTTCCGCTTCCTCCGCGGCAGCTCGAGTCGCAAAGTAGCCGTTGCCCAACGTGCACAGCGCTTCACGCAGCCCTTCCTGGACGGGATCGAAGTGAAGGTAGTCGAGTGTCCAGTCGCTCATGAGGGGGGTTCCAGCATGTCGGCCAGGCGCTCGAGAAAGCGCCCGACGCAAACGGTGTCGTTCAGTCGATAGCTGGCGGCGGTGACCTGGTAAGCATCACCCACAAAGAGGCCGAGACCGCCAAGCTCACGCATCGCCACGAAGGCATCCTCGTCGGTCTCGTCGTCGCCGAGATAGATCGGCATGATGTCAGCCTGCGATAGGTCGAGGGCCTCGAGCAGCCAGAAGACGGCCTTGCCCTTGTCCCAAGGTAGCCGTGGGCGCAGCTCGAAGATCTTCTTGCCGCCTGTGCGTCTCAACTGGGGAAGCGCTTCCGCGACTGACTCGACGGCCGCCAGTACGTGGTCCACGTCACTCTCGGCGACCAGCCGGTAATGGATGGCGATAGCAAAGCGCTTGCGCTCGACGAGCACCCCGGGGGTTCCGGCCAGGCGCTGCCGCAGTTGGGTCTCTGCGGTGTCCAGGTGCGGCATGAATTCGGCGGCGCGTTCATGTTGCATGGAGAGCCCGCCGGGGCCAGTGATGTCGAATCCATGGCTTCCGGCATACACCAGGCTGCCGATGCCCACCAGGGCAGCCACGTTGGCGCGATCGCGACCGCTGACGATAGCGACACTACAACGCTTGGCCAGGCGCTTGAGGGTGTGGCGCATGGTTTCGTCGAGTACGGCCAGTTCAGGCCGGTCGACGATAGGCGTTAGTGTGCCGTCATAATCGAGGAAGATCGCGGGAAGCCGGTGTTCCAGGCACTCGGCAATGGCATCGAAGCCAGCCAGCGCATCGGGTAATGGGGTCCCTTGCGCTGCTTCGGGCGGCAGCAGCTCGACCAGGTCGTCGATGACGATATCGGCTCCATGGGCCAGCAAGTCCTCGCGCTGCCCGGCACGGTCGACCCCGATCACCAGACCGAAGCCCGCTCTGCTGGCGGCCTCTACCCCCGACTGGGCATCTTCCACGGCAAAGGCCCGTTCTGGCGGTATGGCGAGTAGGCTGGCGGCGTAGCTGAAGATGTCGGGGTGCGGCTTGCCGTTCAGTCCCAGTCGCTCCGAATCGATACCGTCGACTACAGCATCGAATAGATGGTGCACCCCCACCCTGGTGAGTATGTCGCGGGCATTCTTGCTGGACGACACCAGCGCTGTCTTGAGTCCTGCAGCACGAATCGACTCGATGAATGCGATTGAAGAGGCGAAAACCTCGACGTCATGCTTGGCCAGCAACTGCTCGAAAAAGCGCTGCTTGCGATTACCCAGGCCGCATACGGTTTCTCGGTCCGCACTGTCCTGCGGGGTGCCGAATGGCAGGGGCATCCCGCGCGCTTCAAGGAAGCTGCGTACCCCCTCGTAGCGCGGCTTGCCGTCGATGTGGCGCCGATAATCCACGCTCGGATCGAATGCCGGAAACGCTGCTCTGCCTTGCTCGACCCGCTCTGCGCGATAGGCATCGAAGAGCCGCTGCCAGGCAAGGCAATGCAGGCGGGCGCTATCGGTGACGACCCCATCCAGGTCGAACACCCCCGCCCGATAGCAAGTCAACGTCAGGTTGGGCTTTGAATGTGACTGTTTCATCGAAGTCACCTGGCCATATTCGTTTTCATTCCCAGCTCCCTAAGTGTAGTGGGGCAGGGCGGCCACGTTTCCGACACTGTCATCTAGGCTGAAGGCATGGACTTCGTTCAAGGCGATAAGGGGGGGCTATGCGAGAAGGCGAGGAAGTAAAGCACAAGGGACCACGCAGCAAGGGGATCTGGCTGGTCTGGCTCGTGGTCGCATTGTGTTATGCGGTTCCCTACACACTGCTCAGCGACCTGCCGCGCTGGTACGGCAGTTTCCTGTTCTGGGCGCTGGCGGGGTTGGCCGTCATCGTACTGAACGTCTATCTCACCCGCGACTTCAAGGACCGGTGACGTGACCGTTTCCCTCGTGTGGTGGGCCATCGCGGGCTACCTGGCGATCGCCATCGTCATTGCCATTCTGTCGCGCCAGGGCAAGACGCAGGACATGTCGAGCTACTTCCTCGGCAACCGGCAGATGAGCGGCTTCGTTTCCGCGCTCAGCTACAGCGCGACCACCTACAGCGCCTTCATGATGGTGGGGCTGGCAGGGCTGACCTACGCCGGCGGGGTCGGTGCGCTGGGGTTCGAGATCGTCTACTTCGCCGGGGTCTCGCTGGTGGCGGTATTCGGGCCGCGCTTCTGGGCCGTGGGCAAGGCCTTCGGTTTCGTCACCCCCAGCGAGATGCTGGGCCGGCGCTACGACAGCCGCGCGGTGGCGATCGTGGTGGCACTTTCCAACTGCCTGTTCCTGATTCCCTACGCGGCGGTGCAGCTCGCCGGCATCGGCTACCTGCTGCAGGGCACGACCAACGGCGCGGTGCCCTTCACCGCCGGCGTGCTGCTGGCCACGGCGCTGGCGCTGTTCTTCTCCTACATCGCCGGCATCCGTTCGGTGATGTGGACCGACTCGCTGCAGGCGATCATGATGATCGTGGCCTCCACGCTGGTGACCTTCCTGGTCATACAGGGGCTTGGCGGCTTCCAGGTGCTGTTCGATACGCTGGCCACGGAGCGCCCCGAGATGCTGGTGGTGCCGGGGGAGGGGCTGTTCACCTTCACCACCTTCCTGGGCCTGACCATTCCGTGGTTCTTCTTCAGCCTCTCCAATCCCCAGGTCAGTCAGCGCCTGTTCATGCCGGCGTCACTAACGGCGATGCGCCGGATGCTGCTCGGCTTCCTGGTGTTCGGCTTCGTCTATACCCTGGTCTCGGTGCTGTGGGGACTCTCGGCCATCGTCGCCTTTCCGGGGCTCGACAACGCCGACCTGGCCACGCCATCGCTGCTGACCTCCGGCTACGTGCCGCCCCTGCTGGGCGTGATCGTGATGATCGGCATCCTGGCGGCGGCGGTTTCGACCATCGACTCGATCATGCTGACGCTCTCCTCGATGGTGGCCCGGGATGTCTACGGTAATCTCAGGCCGGGCAGCAGCGAGGCGCGCCAGCTCGCCGTCGGCAAGTGGGTCATTCCGGTCATCGCACTGCTGGCGCTGGGGTTTGCCGAGCTGGAGTTGAGCCTGATCGCGGTGCTCTCGGTGGCTGCGTCGGCCGGGTTGGTCGCCGTGGTGCCGGCCATCATCGGGGCCTTCTACTGGCGCCGAGGCACCGCCCCCGGCGTGCTGGCAAGCGTCATCGTTGCCAGCGCCTTCGTGCTGTTCGTCTATGCCATCGGCAACAGTTTCCTGGGGCTGCCGGCAGGAGTGTGGGGCATCGTCGTGGCGAGCCTGACCTTCGTTGGTGTCAGCCTGGCGAGCCGGCCTGCGCATGCCGCGGCGGACGAATTCCTGGCCGCCGTACCGAAGCGACCCGGGCAGGCGTCGCGGGTGGTGGAGCAGGGCGGCGAGCGCTAGCCTGAACGGACAGACGCAAGCTCAACGATCACACAAACGGAAGGCGACATGGGCAAGACCTACCGCGAAGGGCCGATCATCCGGTCATTGCTGGATACCGACTGGTACAAACTGACCATGATGCAGGGGGTCCATCACCAGTACCCCAACGCCAGCGTCACCTGGGAGTTCCGCTGTCGCGATGCCGAGCCCCTGGAACGCTACATACCCGAGATCCGCGAGCAGATCGACCGCTTGGCCACGCTGCAGCTGTCCCCCGCGGAGTCGGACTATCTGGCGAGCTTCGCCTACATGTCGCCCGATTTCATCCGCTTTCTGGAGCTGTTCCGCTTCCGGCCGGAGTACGTCCAGGTCGGCATGCAGGGCAGTGAGCTGTGCATCGTCATCGACGGCCCCTGGTCGCACAGCATTCTGTTCGAGATCGTGATACTCGCCATCATCAGCGAGGTACGCAATCGCACCCTCTATCCGGAAGTCGAGATCGACCAGGCAGTGGCCCAACTGCGCCGCAAGCTCGAGGCGCTGCGCGAGGCCTACACACCCGAACAACTTGCCGGCTTCAACCTGGCCGACTTCGGCACGCGGCGGCGCCTCTCCCAGCCGGTGCAGGAAGCGATCGTCGAGGTCATGGAGGCGGAATTCCCGGGCAATTTCGTCGGCACCAGCAATGTCGACATCGCGCGGCGGCACGACATCAGCCCGATGGGCACCATGGCTCACGAATGGGTCATGGCACACCAGCAACTGGGCAGCCGCCTGGTGGACAGCCAGCGGGCCGCACTGGAGGCCTGGGTGCAGGAGTATCGTGGCTACCTGGGCATTGCGCTGACCGACACGGTCACCCTCGATGCCTTCCTGCGCGATTTTGACCTTTACTTCGCCAAGCTCTTCGATGGGCTGCGCCACGACAGTGGCGACCCGCTGTGGTTCGCCGAGAAGTGCATTCAGCACTACGAGTCGCTGGGCATCGATCCAAGAACCAAGACGCTGATCTTCAGCGACAGCCTGACCTTCAACAAGGCCATGCACATCAAGACGGCGCTGGAGGGGCGCATCCGCACCAGCTTCGGCATCGGCACCAACCTGACCTGTGACGTGCCCGGAGTTAAGCCGATGAACATCGTGATCAAGATGGTTTCGTGCAACGGCCAGCCGGTAGCCAAGATATCCGATTCGCCGGGCAAGACCATGTCGCGCGACGAGAGCTACGTGCGCTATCTCAAGCACGTCTTCGGCGTGGCGGCGTAGTGTTCACGCACGACGGCTAAGGTGTAAAAAGGGGAAAAGCGTGGACCAGAACGAGCGGGCAGGCCGGGATCGGCCTGCCGCGAGGTAAAAGCGCTTAGCTCGCCTTCCTGTTGATGTCCTGCTTGGCCATCTTGCTCAGCTTGTCATCGGTGGCCTTCTCCTCCTTGAGCGTTTCGGCCAGGATCTGCTTGGCCTTGGTGTGGCCCAACTGCTCGGCGAGTTCGCACAGCGTGCCGTAGGTGGCGATCTCGAAATGCTCCACTTTCTGAGCCGCGGCGATCAGGGCGGCATCGCGCAGCGGGCCCTTCTCGGTGGCGTCGATCAGATCCTCTCCTTCCTGGATCAGGCTCTCCATGGCATGGCTCTTGAGACGCTTGACCCGAATGTCGGGAATGGAGTCGGCTGCCTGCTCGATGCGCTCCAACTGACCCTGGGTTTCCTCGAGGTGGTGCTCGAACGCCTCGACCAGCTTCGGGTCATCGGCGGCACGGGCCATCTTGGGCAAGGCGCGGGTGATCTGTTTCTCGGCGCTGTTGGTTTCCGACAGCATGCGCGTGAACAGTTCCTGAGGGTTATTGATCTTCATGGATCCTCCTTTTTGCTTGGTAACGCATTCCTTTGTCTCGCTTCTACAACGTAGCAGGCTTCGGCTTTTATACGGTTTTCATCGGTTGCTTTATGTGACTGAGCACTTGCGATGTAAGTGCTGCCGGTCAATCGCTGCCGTCCTCGAGCGGCTCAAGGCGCATCAGCTTGCCGTCTTCCTCGTCGGTGAGGGCGTGGGGCTCATCGTCATCAAGGCTTGGCAACGTCGCCCACGCGTTAGCGCAGCCTCGGCGGGGCAACTATAACTGTGGGCAAGGAGCCTGACTTGCCGGCGGAAGGAGTCGTTATGGAACCGATATGGAAGCTGGGCAGCCGTGGCATAGCCGAACACCCCTCCCTGACCGAAGATATCGAGGTGGACGTCGCCGTCATCGGTGCCGGGATCACCGGGCTCACCGCGGCGCTGGCGCTGGTCGAAGCGGGGCAGCGGGTCATGGTGCTGGAGGCGGCCACGGTGGGGGCCGGTGCAACGGGTGGTTCCACCGGCAATCTCTACGCCACGCTGGCCTCGGGGCAGGCGCCGCTGCATCGCAAGTGGGGCGACCAGGTGGCGGCCGAGGTGGTTCGGGCCAGGGCCGAAGCCGTCGATCATATCGAGGCGACGATCGAACGTCTTGGCATCGATTGTCAGTTCAAGCGTCAGCCGGTCTATCGCCTGTCGATGGAAGACCGGCAGCATTCCCGACACGACCTGAACGATGAACTCGACGCGCTGGTCAGCGCCGGGCTCGGCGCCGAGATGACGGATGGGCCAGGGCTACCCTTCGACAGCTGGGGCATCCGTATTCCCAACCAGGCCCAGTTCAACCCGCTGCACTACGTCCAGGGCTTGGCCAGCCGACTGCTCGACGAAGGTGTGGTGATCCATCAGCACAGCCCGGTGCGCGAGATCGACGCGAGCAAGGGGCTGGTCAGAACCAATGAGGCCTGCATCGCCGCGAAGCACATCGTGCAGGCGACTCATACGCCCAAGGGCATCAGCCTGGTGCAGGCGGGCATGCTCGTATCGCGTGAGTATGCCGTCGGCGCCAGGCTGCGCAGCGGCGAGTATCCCGAAGGCATCATCTGGGTTCTCGACCCCTTCCACTCGCTGCGCAGCTATCGGCACGGCGATGAGCAATACCTGATGGTGATCGGCGAGAAGCACAAGACCGGGGAGCATCACGAGGACTACTACCAGAAGCTGCGTGCCTACCTCGAGAGCCATTTCGATATCGAGGCGTTCACGCATCAGTGGTCTGCCCAGCAGTACGGTTCACCGGACGGGCTGCCCTACATCGGCCGCATGCACGGCCACGGCAATCTCTACATGGCCACCGGTTTCGCCGCCGATGGCCTGGTATGGGGCACGCTGGCCGGCACGATCATCGCCGACCAGATCCTCGAACGCGACAATCCCTGGCAGGCACGCTTCGGAGCACGGCGCATCACGCCGGGCAAATCGGCGCTGCAGTACGCGCGGGAAAACGTCACCGTGACCAAGCACATGGTCAAGGATTACCTGGGTACCGAGAAGCTGGATACCTTCGATGTCATCGCGCCAGGGCAAGGTCGGGTCGCCACCGTGGATGGCGATAAACTCGCCATCCATCGCACCGAGGCTGGCGAGCTCAAGGTGCTCTCCGCGGTGTGCCCGCACATGAAGTGCATCGTGCACTGGAACCCCAGCGAGTCGACCTGGGATTGCCCCTGCCACGGCAGCCGCTTCGATACCGAAGGCGAGGTAATCGAAGGGCCGGCCTACCACCCCCTGGCGAAGCCGGAGGGGCGAGCTTAGCCCTTCTCATCGGAAGCCTGGCCGGGCGTGCCGAAGTAGCTGCGATAGGCGGAAGGCGTGACGCCCACCAGCCTGAGGAAGGTGCGGTGCAGGCTATCCAGGCTGGCAAAACCCGAGCGTTCGGCGATTCGGGCCAGAGGCCAGCGGGAAGTTTCCAGCAGTGTCTTGGCACGGTCGACCCGTGCCTGCTTGACGAATTGAGCGGGCGTTTCGCCGATCTCCTCGCGAAAGCGGCGCACGAAGGTGCGTTCGCTCATGTTGATGCGTGCCGCCAGCGCCGGCACGCTCAGGTCACCGGTTGGGTCTTCGATGATCGCGCTGATCAGGGGCGATAGACGAGAACCTGCGGCGGCCTGGGCCTGCAGTGCGGCGCTGAATTGAGCCTGCGAACCCGGCCGGCGCATGAACAGGACCAGATCGCGAGCCACGCCAAGGGCCACCTGCGACCCGCAGTCGGCTTCGACCAGCGAAAGGCAGAGGTCGAGGCCGGTAGTCACGCCGGCGGAAGTATAGAAGGGGGGCTCAGCGGTATAGATCGCGCCATGATCCACCCTGATGTCGGGCCACATCTGCTGCAGCGTGTCGCATGCCGACCAGTGTGTTGCCGCCCTTCGACCGCGCAGCAGCCCGGCTGCCGCGAGCACGAAGGCGCCGGTACAGACGCTGGCCACGCGCCGGGTTCTGGGGGCGCGCTCTTGAAGCCATGCAAGCAGGTCGGTCTCTGCCGCGACATGGCGCAACCCTTCTTCACTTCCTCCGGCGACGATCAGGGTGTCCAGTGATGGCAGCGACGCCAGGGGCAGCGTCCCGGCGATGCGTAAACCCGCATTGGAAACGATGTCTCCGCCGCACGGAGAAGCCAGCAGGACCCGATAGGCAGGGGCCGCCGCAGGGCAGTGCGTATTGGCCTTTGCTGAATACCTCCAAGGGGCCGACCAGGTCGAGCGCCTGGATGCCATCGAAGCCGATCAGGGCAACGGTATGGGGTATCGCTGATGATGAAGGGAGCATTGGCGTATTCTGCGATGACTTTGTCATTTACGCCAGAGTTGGGCATGACGCAGCATTAGCGCACCGCTTACTGGAGATGCCCTGATGCCCATACGTTACGTCACCAGGCTGGTTGGTCTGGCCGTGTTGATTCTTGCCACGATCGCTGTAGTGGGTTGGCGGTACGGCAACCCGGGTTCGGTGCGTCTGCTCGAGCATCACGCTTTGGAACTACCGGCACCCAAGGGGGCGCGAGACCGCCACCTGGTGGCTGTCCTGGCCGCCAACGACGGCACTGAAACGACGGATTTCATGGTTCCCTACGGCGTCTTGAGGGAATCGGGCAAGATGGAGGTGGTGTCGGTCTCCACACGGCCAGGTCCGGTGCAGTTGCATCCCGCGCTGAGAATACAGACAGAGCAGACCACTCAGGAATTCGATGCCCAGCAACCGGACGGAGCCGATATCGTCATCGTGCCGGCACTGCATCGGCCCGACGACCCGGAAGCCATCCAATGGCTGCGGCAACAAGCCGAGTCCGGTGCCGTTATCGTCGGGGTCTGCGATGGTGTGCTGACACTGGCCCATGCCGGGCTGTTGCAAGGCAAGTCGGCAACCGGGCATTGGTTCTCCCTGGGCAAGCTTAGCCGACGCTTCAAGGATACGACCTGGATTCGCGACCACCGCTACGTTGTCGATGGCCGCTTCGTGACGACTACCGGCGTGTCGGCTTCCATCCCCGTTTCGCTGGCGCTGGTCGAAGCGGTGGCAGGAACTGCCCAGGCCGACCGCCTGGCACTCGACCTTGGCACACCGGACTTCGATGCCAGCCACGATTCGGGTGACTTCGGCCTGTCACTGGAAATGCTGATGACCATCGCCCGCAATAAATTGGCCTTCTGGAATCATGAGCGTCTCGAACTGCCGGTCGAGGATGGCATCGATGAAATCGCCCTGGCATTGAGCGCCGATGCCTGGTCCCGCACGTATCGCTCCAGTGTCGTGGCGACACACTCTTCCGAGCGTTGGATTCGATCCCGGAGAGGCCTCGTCATTGAGGCGGAGCAGGAGATCGATGCAGCCGAAACGCTATGGCCGGCGATGGGGCCATCAGCCGTAGCGTTGGACGATGCGCTTGTGGAGATCAGCGAGCGGTACGGCATGCCCACGGCTCACTTGGTCGCCATGCAGCTCGAGTACGCCTGGTGAGGTGCGGGGCCGGCAGCGGTACGCCAGGCACAGCAGCGCCACGGCCAGGTAGGCCGATTCTCTGCACTGGCCACACATCAAGACCATTCGCTCTATTGCTCCCGAGCGAGAGGAAAACCGACCTCGTAGCCTCGGGCATCGAGGTGGCGGATCGCCTGCGGGCGTCCCGCGGCGTCGAAATCGACCAGGCCGAGACCGCAGCCGTTCCAGAGTCGTTCACCGGCCTTGGCACGGTCGGGGTCGCGCGGATGTATCGCCAGCCGGCGACGCTTGGTGAACCAGTTGAGCGGCGAGAGCGGGGCATAGAGCCAGCGGTTGAGCCGGTCGAACCAATCCAGCAGGCTGACGGGAAAGGCGTTCTTGATGCCGCTGGACGTGACCTGCCAGAGCCGGGGGCCTTCCTGACGATGTCGCAGCTGAATGTCGTAGGTAAAGGAGTAATGCACGTCGCCGGACAGAATCACGTAGTTCCCCGGAGTGCGCGAATGACGAAAGATGTTGAGCATGACATTCGCGGCGCCACGATGGGCCATCCAGTTCTCGGCGTCCACCATCAACGGCTTGCCGGCGAGGACGAAGAGACGCTGTACGGCCTCGATGAGCTTGACGCCGAACATGGGCGCGGGCGAGACGATGATGGCCGAAGGGGCGTCGAGCATGGCCTCCTGTAGCTCGATCAGCGCCTCCCAGTCCATCAAGCCCGAAGGGCGGGTCGGGTGGCGCTCGCTACGCCAGCGCCGTGTACGGGTATCCAGCACCAGCAGGGGAGGCGAGCCCGGGATGCGGAATTCCCAGCCTTGGAAGCGCCGCAGTTGCCGCAGCAGGTCGTCCTGCTCCTCGGCAAGAAGCCATCCCTCCCGCTGCCGTGCCTGCTCCATCAGCTCCGCGCCTCGTGCGGTGAGATCGGCCAGGCGGTCGGGGTCATTGCCCCAGCCTTGGCAGAACAGGTAGGCCAGCATGGCATTGCCGATGATGCGTCGCGAAAACGGATGGCCGTAGGCGACCTGCTCCCAGTCGGCGGTGAGGTTCCAGTCGTCGGTCACGTCGTGATCGTCGAAGATCATCAGCGTGGGCAGGTGGGCAAGCAGGCGAGCGCAGGCGGGCAAGCCTTCGACGAAGCGCTCTATGATGGCCCGTTCGACCAAGAAGCGATGATGATGCTCGCCGTCGAGGGGGGGAGGACTCATCTCGACCAGGCGCCACGGCACCGGCGACCATGCCAGCAGGTACATGGCCATGACCTCGGCGAAGGTGATCAGGTGGTTATGCGCGTTGGCCGTGGTGAACACCGGCTTGCGCACGCCGCCGAAGAAGCGCTCGCGCAGGGCGGTGCCGCTCTCGGTATCCGGTAGCAGCGCTGCGCGCCGGTAGTAGGTGGCCTCGTCACGGTAGAGCGCCTGGCTGTCGGGCACCGTGGCACCCTCCAGCGTTTCGTCGAACAGCCCCAGCCGCGCGATCAGTGCGTGAATGGCCACCAGCATGGGGCCGGCCACGTCATCGGCATAGACTTGATCGCCGGTCATCAACAGCCAGGCCGGCCACTCCTGCGGTTCCCTGCGCCGCTCGGCGAGCCAGGCGTCGGCGCGCACCAGGCCGTCAGGTCCGTCGTGATGCGGCTTGCGGCAGGAGCCGTGCAGCAGACGGTGGTGGCGCTCGCCCAGTACGAAACTCAGGTAGTTCGTGCCTTCATGCAGCAGGTGCGGACCCCAGTCGGCGATACCTCGCTCGCCCGCTTCGCCGAGCACCTTCAGGTCGTAGTCGATCAGGGTGCCGGTGGGCAGCGGCGTGGCCAGGGAAACGTCGATCAAGTGAAGCCAGGCATGACGCCCCACGGGAACACGCCGCAGACGATCGTCGCCCAGCAGCAAGCGTCGCGGTGGGTGGCCTTCCGGGTGCAGCATGAGTGAGAGATCGAGAGGCCGAGACGTCACCAGCCACAGGAGCAGGCGCTCGGTCGACAAACGTCGCAGTAGAGGACCGGCCAGCACGTCGGGCAGAGGCGGGGTATCGTCGGTCATCAAGGTCTCCTGTGTGGCGGCCAGGCATCGTCGTCGCTGGCGCTGAACACACCAAGTGAGTAGGCTTGGCTGCGATTCGTTCAATTCCTGCTGATGGAGACACTGCCGTGTTAGTGATGATCGTTGGCCTGGTGATATTTCTGGGCGCCCATTCGGTGCGTATCTTTGCCGATGATTGGCGCAACCGGCAGATCCAGCGCCTGGGCGAGATACGCTGGAAGGCGCTGTTTTCGATTATCTCGATCATCGGCCTGGCGCTGGCGATCTGGGGCTTTGGGCGCATGCGGCTCGATCCCACCTGGGTGTGGTCTCCGCCCGTGGGCCTGCGTCACGCCGTAGCACTGCTGATGATCCCCGCCTTCGTCCTACTGGTGGCTGCTTACGTTCCCAACAACCATATCAAGGTAAAGCTGGGCCACCCCATGGTGCTGGCGGTCAAGGTGTGGGCGTTTGCCCACCTGTTGGCCAATGGGCGGCTTGGCGACATCGTCTTCTTCGGCGCTTTCCTGCTCTGGGCTGTGCTCGACTTCCGCTCTGCCCGGCGTCGCCAGCCCGCTCCGGCCGTGACACCGCGTGCCTCCGGCACCATTGTCACGCTCGTGGTGGGCTTGATCGCCTACTATCTATTCGCCTTCCATCTGCACGTGTGGGTCACCGGCGTGCCGGTTATGTAGGTCAAGTCTTTCGTTCGACGCGGACCTCAGGGCTCAAGGTCGGACAACGCCTTGCCGCTTTGCATGTCGAACGGGACGGAAAAGTGCTCGTGCACTATCTTCCACTCGCCCTCGATGCGCCGGTAGCCGCTGGTCATGCGTAGCCAACCCGTCTGGGGCTCTCCCTTGTCGTTGGTGCCACCGCAGCGATGCAGGGCATGGCAGAAGGCCACTTGGTCATCGGCATGGATCATCACCTCATGCAGCTCGAAGACCATTGGCCCAGGACACATCTCCATGCACGTTAACCAGTGGTCGCGGTAGGCCTCCACTCCCTTGAATTGCAGCTTCGTTATCGCATCGAAGGCGACGATATCCGCGGCATAGTGCGCAACGATGGCGTCGATATCCTGGGCTCGCACCGCGTCTGTCCAGCTTTCCAGCTGTTCCAGCACTGCGGCCTCGGCGGACAGGCCGGTATGGGTCGTCATGGGTGTCTCCTCGGTTCGCCTGGTCAATCGTCAGTCTGGCACTTTCCTCCCGTTCGAGCGTTGATCAAATCAACCTGTGGCTGGCTGGCAATGGCCATCCGACGGTAGGCGACGTTGATGTGAATGGGTGGTGCGTGGTGGTGGTCGTCTGGGTTGCCTTGACCTGTGTCAAGGTGATTGGGCTGCCAGTGACCGATAGTTTCCGTAGGGAGTCATCTTCGTCAATCAGACGACAACAGGAAGCCACGCCATGCCTGCCATGATGAAAGCCGCGATCTTCGTCGAGCCCGGCCGTATCGAGATCGACGACAAGCCCATCCCGGACATCGGCCCCAACGACGCCCTGGTTCGCGTCACGACCACCACCATCTGCGGCACCGACGTGCACATTCTCAAGGGCGAGTACCCGGTCGAGAGGGGGCTGACGATCGGTCACGAGCCGGTGGGCGTGATCGAGAAGCTGGGCGCCAACGTCAAGGGGTATCAGGAAGGGCAGCGGGTCATCGCCGGTGCCATCTGCCCCAGCTTTACCTCCTATGCCTGCCAGGACGGCTGCAGCGCCCAGGATGGTGGCCACCATTCCCACGGTTACAAGCCCATGGGCGGCTGGCGCTTCGGCAACACCATCGATGGCGCCCAGGCGGAGTACCTGCTGGTGCCCGACGCCCAGGCCAACCTGGCCCCGGTGCCCGACGGGCTGACCGACGAGCAGGTGCTGATGTGCCCCGACATCATGTCGACCGGTTTTGCCGGCGCAGAGTCGGCGGGCATCAGGATCGGTGACAGCGTGGCGGTATTCGCCCAGGGGCCGATAGGCCTGTGCGCCACCGCGGGGGCCAGGCTGCGCGGCGCCGGGCTGATCATCGCCGTGGACGGCGTCGATGAGCGCCTGGCCATGGCGCGTCAGATGGGTGCGGACATCACCCTCGATTTCCGCAAGGTCGACGTGGTCGAGGAGATCCTGCGCTTGACCGGCGGACGTGGCGTGGACGCTTCCATCGAAGCGCTCGGGCTGCAGTCCACCTTCGAAGCGGCGCTGCGGGTGCTCAAGCCGGGCGGCACCCTGTCGAGCCTGGGCGTCTACTCCGGCGATCTCACCATTCCGCTCGGTGCGTTCTGCGCCGGCCTCGGCGACCACAAGATCGTCACCTCGCTGTGCCCGGGCGGCAAGGAGCGCATGCGTCGCCTGATGCAGGTGATCGAAACCGGGCGACTGGATCTCGGCCCCATGGTGACCCACCGCTATGCGCTGGAAGACATCGTCGAGGCGTACGATCTCTTCTCGCACCAGCGCGATGGCGTGCTGAAGGTGGCCATCCAGGCAAGTTAAGCACTGTTAGCAAGCCGGCTCGGAGGCGCCGGTATGGGCGAAAAAGCGTTGAAAGTGCTTACGGTCTTTTCCTGAGGGGCTGCTACTCTTTGTTACATGAGGATTGAACGGTCATTCAATGTTCATCCCATCGTCATGGAGTCGCGCGATAAGGGTCGGGGGCCAGGTCCCGCTGACCCCTGTCACCCTGTGCAAGACCCTCATGGAGAACCCGTCATGTCGTTCACACGTCGCCGTTTCCTCAAAGGCACCCTGGCTGCTGGCGCTGCTGCCACCGTGCCGTCGTTCTATATCAACAAGGTACTGGCCCAGGAGCAGACCCTGCGTATCTATGCCTGGGCGGGCTACTTCACCGATGAAATGCTGGCCGACTTCACCGAGAAGACCGGTATCCGTGCGACCTTCACCCCCTATGGCACCAACGACGAACTGATGAACTCGCTGCGGGCCACCGACGGCACCGGCTTCGACGTGATCATGCCCACCGTGGACCGGGTACCGGGCTACCTGGATTACGACCTGGTGCAGCCGCTGGACGAATCGCGCATCAACTGGGCCGGGGCGCTCGACAGCGCCATCGAGGGCTCCGAGGTGGGCGGCGTCGTCGACGGCAAGCGCTATTTCGCGCCCAGCGACTGGGGTACAGAGGCGATCACCTGGAATCGCCGCGACGCCAAGGTCGATCGCGCCAACCTCAGCTACGCCGATCTGTGGAACCCCGAGCATGGCCAGGGCGTGACCGTGCGGGGTCATTCGGCACTGGTGGGCATCGGCCTGTGGCTGGAGCGCGAGGGCCGGCTGCCGCACCCGCTGCTCGACTCCTACAAGAGCGAGGAGGCCATGCGCGCCAACTTCGATGTCATCCTGGAGGAGGCGGTCAAGCACAAGCACATGCTGGTGCAGTTCTGGGATACCGAGAACGACGCCCAGGCGGCCTTCCGCACCAATGGCGCCATTATCGGCCAGACCTGGGACTCCACCGCTTTCCGCCTGCAGCAGGAAGGGGAGGACATCGCCTATGGCGCGCCGAAGGAGGGAGCGTTGGCGTGGATGGAAGGCTTCGTGATTCCCAAGAACGCCCAGAACCCGGACGCCGTCTACGAGCTGATCAACTGGTACTACACGCCGGAGGCGGGCGCCCTGTTCGTCAAGGCGACCGGCTACAACTCCACCTCCAAGGGGGCCACCGAGCTGCTGCCCGACGAGACGCGCCAGTTCTTCACCGACTCCTATACCGAGCAGGACCTCGCCAACCTGTGGTGGTGGCCGATCCAGGAGCCGTGGTACGTGGCGCTGCGGAATGAGTATCAGGATCGCTACCTATCGGCATAAAGCGCCGGATAAAGAGATAAGAAATAAGAGGGAAGAGGGAAGAGGGAAGAGGGCAGAGATAAGAGGGCAGAGGGAAGGCGAACTCTTCCTTCTTCTAGCTTTTCTCTTCCAGGCGCGTAGCGCCGCTCTTCCAGCTTCGCTCTTTTAGCCGCGTAGCGGCGATCTTGTGTATGAGGTATGAATGGACGGTAGCGTCAAACTGGACGAGGTGGTGATGCGCTTCGGCGACTTCACCGCCATCGAGAAGACTTCGCTTGCGATAGGCTCGGGCGAATTCTTCAGCTTTCTCGGCCCATCGGGCTGCGGCAAGACCACCCTGCTCAACATCATTAGCGGGTTTCTGGCCCCGAGCGAAGGGCAGGTTGTCATCGGCGGCGAACCCATGGCCGGGGTACCGGTGAACCGCCGGCCCACAGCGATGATCTTCCAGAATCTGGCGCTGTTTCCGCTGATGACCGTGTTCGAGAACATCGAATTCGGCCTCGAGGTGCGCGGCGTCGACAAGCGCAAGCGGCGCGAGGTCTCCGAGCGGTTGCTGGCACTGGTGGCACTGGAAGGCAGCGGGCCGAAGAGGGTGACTGAGCTTTCGGGCGGACAGAAGCAGCGCGTGGCCATCGCCCGAGCACTGGCGGTGGAGCCGCGGGTGCTGCTGCTCGACGAGCCGCTTTCGGCGCTCGACCTCAAGCTGCGCCAGCACATGCGCGCCGAGCTCAAGGCGATCCAGCGCAAGACCGGTATTACCTTTATCTATATCACTCACGACCAGGGCGAGGCGTTGACCATGTCCGACCGGGTCGCGGTGATGTCGGCGGGGCGTATCCAGCAGGTCGCCGACCCCATGACGCTCTACCGCGAGCCGGCCACCGGCTTCGTTGCCGCCTTCGTCGGCGAGAACAACCGCATCCAGGCTCGCGTGATCGACCGCGAAGGCGAGCGGGTGCGCCTCGATGGTGGCGCCCTGGGTGAGCTGGCCGGCCGGGCGAGCAGCGAAACACGCCTGGCCAACGGTGAGGCGGCGGTTCTGTTCGTGCGCCCCGAGTACCTGCGCCCGTTAGCGACAGGCGTAGCAGGCCCCAGCTTCGACACCGAGATCGAGGCGGTGCACTTCGAGGGCGCCTGGGTCATGCTCGAGACGCGCCTGGTCGCCTCGGGCGAGAAGCTGCGCGTGCAGCTGGGCCACGAGGTGTCGCGCGGCCAGGCCGGTGCGCTCGCCGTGGGCCAGCGCATGACCTTCGGCTTTGATCCGGCCGATGCCGTGGTGCTGCCCGACGATGGCAGCCCGGTGCTCGACGAGGAAACCGGCGAGGTGTTGGAGGGTGCCCATGTTTAGGCAGCTGCAAGCACGCTTCGGCGGGCCGCTGGCCATGGCCATCGTCACCTTGCTGGGGATCTGGCTGATCGTGATGGTGACGTTGCCGCAGTTGCAGATGATCGAGTATTCGCTCAAGCCCAACCTGCTGCCGGCCCAGATCGGCGGGCCCGAGGACCGGTTCACGCTGGCGAACTATGCCACGCTGTTCAACAACGACATCCACCGTGCCATCTTCTTCAAGACGATCTGGTCGAGCGTACTGGTCACGCTGCTGACGCTGGCGGTGAGCTATCCGCTGGCCTGGTACCTGGCCAAGGTGGCCACCCCGCGCCAGGCGGCCCTGTGCATCCTGCTGTTGATCGTGCCGTTCTGGATCAACGAGATCCTGCGTACCTACTCCTGGTTCATCATCCTGGCGTTTCGCGGCCCGCTCAACGAGGTGCTGATGGCGCTGGGGCTGATCGAGCGGCCGATCCGCTTCCTCAGTGGCAACGGTGGGGTCATGGTGGGCATGGTCTACGCCTACATCCTGTTCATGGTGTTTCCGGTCTACAACGCCATCGAGAGCCTCGACGACAACCAGGTGCGGGCGGCTCGCGATCTCGGCGCCGGCACCGTGCGTACCCATCGACGCATCGTCATTCCCCATGCCAAGCCGGGCATCGCCACCGGCTGCATCATGACCTTCATGCTGGCCGCGGGCAGCTACGCCGTGCCGGCGCTGCTCGGCTCGCCGGGCAGCCGCTGGTTCACCCAGATCATCTACAACTGGTTCTTCGAGGGCGGCAACTGGAACCAGGGCGCGGCCTATGCCTTCCTGCTGCTGGTGCTGTGCATCGGCTTCATGTCATTGGTCATGAAGTTCTTCAAGGTCGGCTTGGGAGATATTGGAAGATGAGTTCGCAGCGCTTCCTGGCCTTCGGCCTGCGCTTCTATGTGGTGATCTTCTTCGCCTATCTGTTCCTGCCGCTGCTGATCATGGCGGCGGCCACCTTCAACGACAGCCGCTTTCCCACGGTAACGCCGTGGGACGGTACCACCCTGCGCTGGTTCGGCGAACTCGCCGCCGACGGCGGCATGTGGCAGGCACTCGGCAACAGCCTGATCGTGGCGACCGGCGTGCTGATCGTCGCCGTGCCCATCGGCATCGCCACGGCGCTGTTCCTCAATACGGTGTCGAGCCGAGCCAAGCCGTTCCTGTATGCGCTGATCCTCTCGCCGCTGCTCACGCCCGGCGTGATCATCGGCATCTCGACGCTGATCTTCTGGCGCCAGTTCGGCGTCAGCGGCGGCATCTTTCTCACCGTGCTGGGCCAAGCCACCTTCATCGCCGCCTACGTGATGCTGATGGTCACCGCGCGCCTGCAGCGCTTCGACCGCACCATGGAGAGCGCGGCGCTCGATCTCGGCGCCAGTCAGTGGCAGATGTTCCGCCGCATCCTGCTGCCGTACCTCAAGCCGGCGCTCTATTCGGCGGCGGTGATCGCCTTCCTGCAATCCTTCGAGAACTACAACACCACCCTGTTCGTGGTGGGCTACGACACCACGCTGACGGTCTACATCGCTTCCAAGGTACGCACTGGGCTGACCCCGGCGGTCAATGCCCTGGGGCTGATCCTGATCCTGATCACCGTGCTGTTCGCCGCCGTCTACGAACTCAAGCGGCGGCGGGAAGCGGCACGATTGGTGAAAGGGGTCTAGTCCACTGCTGCCGGAACCTCGGCAAGCGGCCGAGCCGGCAGCCACACTCGGGCAGACAGCCCTCCCAGGCGAGAGGCATCCAGTTGCAGCCGGCCGCCGTGCAGCGCCACCAGGTCGGCGACGATGGCCAGCCCCAGGCCGTTGCCGGAGCGCCGCTCGTCCAGGCGTGAGCCGCGAGCCATGGCGGCCCCGCGCTGCGTCTCGTCCATGCCCGGGCCGTCGTCTTCCACGCAGAGCCAGATCCCGTCGTCCCCGGTAAGCCCCTCCAGGCGAACATGACCGTTAGCCCAGCGCAGGGCGTTGTCTAGCAGGTTGCCGACGAGTTCCTGAAGATCCTGGTGCGCCATACGCACGCGCAGGCCATCCGCCAGGCTGTGCTCGAGTTTTACGCCGCGGCGGCCGGCAAGCCGCCCCAGGCCGTCGAGAATGGGGGCCAGCACCTCGGCTACTGCAACCTTGGGGGCCAGGCCGACGTCGCCCGCCGCGGTGGCACGGGCCAGGTGATGGCGCACGGCGTCGTCGATGCGTCCGAGCTCGTCGCGCATCCTGGTACGGCGTGGCTCCTCGATGCCATCGGCGAGGGTGGTCAGGACGCTCACCGGGGTCTTGAGAGCGTGAGCCAGGTTCCCGGCGGCATGGCGGGCATGCTCCATCAGGCGCCGGTCACGGGCCAGCACGGCATTCGTGGCGCCGGCAAGTCGAGCCAGCTCGGCGGGCAGGCGGGTATCGAGCCGTTCGGCGTCGCCGTTCTCTACTTGCACCAGGTCGGCCTGCATGCGCCGCAGCGGTGCCAGGCCCCAGCGCACCTGTAGTGCCAGCATGATGAGTACCAGCAGGCCCAGGCCGGCGAGCGACAGTGCCACCAGCCGGGAGAAGCGATCCAGCTCGAGATCCAGCGTCTCCCGCGGCGCCGCCACGCTGACGTGCAGCGGCGCCTCGAGCGGGGCCAGATGGATGTCGCGCTCGACGACCCGCAGCGGTGCACCGCGCGGTCCCTCCATGTCATGCCGGACCACCCCCGTCGATTCGCGTACGGCCAGGCGCTGATCCCATAGCGAACGCGAGGTCAGCACCCGATCGGCGCCATCGCTGACCTGCCAGTACCAGCCGGAGAAGACTTGTTCGAAGCGCGGGTCGCCGAGGTTACGCTCCTGCACCAGCCGTTGCTGCACGTTGTCCCAGGCGAGCCCGGCGATCACCACGTTGAGCAGCGCCTCCAACTGGCGATCGAAGGCGTCGGTGGCGGTGGTGCGGAAATGCTGGGCGAGGCCGATGCCGGCCAGCGGCAGGGTAACCGCCAGGACCAGCAGGGTGGCCAGTATCAGTCGGCTGGCCAGCGACAATCGGCTTAGCCGGTTCATGAGGCCTCGGCGTCGCCGATGAGCCGGTAGCCCTGGCCGCGACGGGTCTCGATTCGCTCGGCGCCCAGCTTGCGGCGCAGGCGGCTGATCTGGACATCGATGACGTTGGAGTCGGGCTCGTGGTCGCGGTCGTAGACGTGCTCGGCGAGCTCGCTGCGGCTGACCACCCGCGGGGCGGCGTGGGCCAGATAGGCGAGCAACCTTGACTCCTGGGCGGTCAGGCTCACCGGGCGGCCGGCCAGGCTGACGCTACCGGTATGGGTATCGAAGGCCAGCTCGCCGATGCGCAGCACCGGGTGGGCGTGGCCGTGGCTGCGGCGGACCAGGGCGCGCAGGCGGAACAGCACCTCTGCAGTCTCGAACGGCTTGGTGACGTAGTCGTCGGCGCCGGCGGAGAAGCCGGCGGCCTTGTCCGCCCAACGGGTGCGGGCGGTCAGCACCAGCACCGGCAGTTCGATGGCGTCTCCCCGCCACTCGGCGAGCCAGCGGCTGCCGTCGCCGTCGGGCAGCCCCAGGTCGAGGATCACGGCATCGTAGGCTTCGGTGCGCACCAGGAAATCGGCCTCGCTGCCGCTGGCGGCCCGCTCGACCAGCACCCCGGCCTCGTGCAATGCCTCCGTCAACGCCTCGGCCAGCGCGGCGTCATCCTCCACCAGCAACACCTTCATTGCGCCTCCTCCTTGCGCCGCATGCCGTCGATGTTGACGCCTTCCATGCCGATCAGTTCGCCGCTTTCGGCGTCGAACTCGAACTCCACCACCTGGCCCTGGGGACCGAGCATCTCCACCTCGTAGGTCGTTCGACCGTCGTCGCGCTCCAGCTCCACCTCGAGCACCTGCCCCTCGTAGCGCGCTTCGAGCCAGTCGAGGATCTCGGGTAGGGCGACCAATCGGCCGCTGCGAACCGCGTCGTGGAGGTCGCGCCAGTGATCGTCGGCCAGGCCATGGCTCGCCGTCAGGCCCAAGAGCGCCGACAGCAACAGGATGCCCAGCACTCGACGGTCGGTCGCCGCGCGCCAGCGGGAAGGCAGTGATCGAAGGAAGCGTGTTGTCATGTCGCAAGGATGCCGGGCCTGACATGAACACAGCATGAACGTCGCCGTCAGCTTCGGGCAAGGTGGCCGCTGGTAAAACTTGACCTGTTCCCCGAACGGGGCACCTAGAACGTGACCATGAATGGAGGCACTACCCATGAAACGCAAGATGATCCTGATCGGCTCACTGGCCACCCTGATGCTCGCCGGCACCACGGTGCAGGCCGACAATGGCAGCTTGGCGACGGATCGCCTCGATGAGGTGCTGGAGCGGGCCACATCCTTCGGCTTCCAGCACTATCAGGAAATCGAGGCCAAGGGCCGCGACAGTGTCGAGATAGAGGGCTGGCTCGATGAAGAGTGGCAGGCCGAGGTGCGCCTGTCGCTGGAGAATGGCGAGACTCTCGAAGAGGAGCGCAACCGCCGCGATGGCGAGGCCTGGGGCATGAGCGAGGACGATGTCCGCATGGCCATGGAGGCGGCGGTGGCCGAAGGCCTGGCCGAATTCGACGAGATCCAGGTCGACCGCGACGGCCGCATCGAGATCGAGGGTCGCGACGCCGACGGCCGCGAGATCGAGGTGCGCAGTCAGCAGGGCGAGAGCGGTGTGACCGACGTGGAGCGCGACTGAGCCTGCTCGCCGGGGGCGACCCCGGCGACGCCCCAAGCCATCGAAAACAAGCTATCGAGACCAGGCGATCGAGAAAGCGAACAGACGTAACACACAGGGCCCGGCGCGTCATTCGCGGCGGGCTCTTTGTTCAGGGCAGGCCGCCCCACACGCTCTCCAGCACTTCCAGTACCGCCGCGATGGTGGGTTCATCGCTGCGCTTGCGCTGCCACACGAAGCACAGCGCGCAGGGCAGGCGCAACTCCTCGACCACCGTCAGTCCGCGCTCCTGGCGCTCGGCCATGGCCAGGGCGTCACGGGCCAGGCTGAGCCCAACGCCGGCGCGTACCAGGTCGAGCATGCAGGCCTCCTGGTCCACTTGGGCCACGCCGTTGGGCGTCAGGCCGAGCGGATCGAGCACGCCACGCAGCAGCCGGTGATGGGCCGAAAGGGCCGGCGTGACGATCCAGGGTAGGGCGGCGAGGCTTGCCCAGGCGGTGTTGGCCACGCGGCTGCCCCAGCCCGGCGGGGCGACCACGTGATAGTGGAAGTGGGTCAGCTCGCGGTGAGCGATCTCCGGCGCTTCCGCCCCAGGCCCTTCCCCGGGTGGCGCGAGGAAGAAGCCGACGTCGAGCTCATCGCGACGTATCCACTCCAGTACGCTGCCGCTCATGCCGTGCTGTAGTTCGGTCTCGAGTTGCGGGGCGCGCTCCACCAGGCGGTGCAGGAAGGCGCCGAGGCGAATGAACTCGGGGTCGACGATGGTGCCGATGCGCAGCCTGCCGTGCAGTGTGCTGTGCAGGGCGCGGGCGCTCTGCTCGAAGGCGGCCATGGCGGCCAGCGCGCGCTCCGCCGCCGGCAGCAGGGCCTGGCCATCGGCGGTCAGCGCAAGCCCCTGGGGGCGGCGGCGGAACAGCGTCAGCTCCAGCTCCTCCTGGAAGTGCTTGAGCTTGAGGCTCACGGCGGGTTGGGTCAGGTGCAGCCGTTCGGCGGCCCGGGAGACGCTGCCTTCACGGGCCACGGTGACGAAGGCACGCAGGGCCTGGGGATCGTGCATGCGGGCTGGCCACGCAAGTGAGTGATATGAGCGAAGCTTATATCTGGCTTTGTTATTACTCAATTGATCCTGGCACGCGTCGCGGTAGTCTGAACCCACGACATAACAACGATGCATGGTCTGGCCCGGCTCGCCGAGCCCGAACCATCGAGAGAGAACATGCCATGGCAGAGCAGGAATTCGACTATATCGTGGTGGGTGCCGGCACCGCCGGCTGCCTGCTGGCCAACCGCCTGAGCGCCGATTCCGCCAACCGGGTGCTACTGATCGAGGCGGGCGGTCGCGATAGCTATCACTGGGTCCACATCCCGGTGGGTTACCTCTACTGCATCAACAATCCGCGCACCGACTGGTGCTTTCGCACCGAGCCCGACAAGGGACTCAACGGGCGCTCGCTGATCTACCCGCGCGGCAAGACCCTGGGCGGTTGCTCCAGCATCAACGGCATGATCTACATGCGTGGCCAGGCCCGCGACTACGACGGCTGGGCGGAGGTGGTGGGCGACGATGCCTGGCGCTGGGAGAGCTGCCTGGCCGACTTCATCAAGCACGAAGACCACTATCGCCTCGATCCCGGCGGTGACGCCGATGCCGCCCACCGCGACTACCACGGACACGGTGGCGAGTGGCGGGTGGAGAAACAGCGGCTCAAGTGGGAGGTGCTCGACGACTTCGCCGAAGCGGCGGTGCAGGCCGGCATTCCGCGCACCCGTGACTTCAACCGCGGCGACAACGAGGGCGTCGACTACTTCGAGGTCAACCAGCGTGACGGCTGGCGCTGGAACGCGGCCAAGGCCTTCCTGCGCCCGGCCTGCGAGAAGCGTGGCAACTTCACCCTGTGGCATTCCTCCCAGGTGCACCGGTTGCTGTTCGAAACCGAAGAGGGGGGAGGGCCCCGCGCCACCGGCGTCGAACTCGAGCGCGACGGCGCCATCGTTCAGGTCAAAGCGAAGCGTGAAGTGATCCTGGCCGCCGGGGCCATCGGCTCGCCGCAACTGCTGCAGCTTTCGGGCATCGGCCCGGCGGATCTCCTGGCCGAGCACGGCATCCCGCTGGTGCACGAACTGCCCGGCGTCGGCGAGAACCTGCAGGATCACCTGCAGATTCGTTCCGTCTACCGGGTCACGGGCGCCAAGACCCTCAACACCCTCGCCGCCTCGTGGCTGGGCAAGGCGAAAATCGGTATGGAGTACCTGCTGCGGCGCACCGGGCCCATGAGCATGGCGCCTTCGCAGCTGTGCATCTTCACCCGCAGCAGCGAGGCCTACGAGCATCCCAACATCGAGTACCACGTTCAGCCGCTTAGCCTGGAGGCCTTCGGCCAGCCGCTGCACGACTTCCCGGCGATCACTGCCAGCGTGTGCAATCTCAACCCCACCAGCCGTGGCAGCGTGCGCATCAAGAGCCGCGACCCGCACCAGGCCCCGGCCATCTCGCCCAACTACCTCAGCACCGAGGAGGATCGCCGCGTGGCGGCGGATTCGCTGCGGGTCACGCGGCGCATCGCCGAGCAGCCGGCCTTCGCCAGGTACCGCCCGGAGGAGGTCAAGCCCGGTGTGCAGTACCAGAGCGACGAGGAACTGGCGCGGTTGGCCGGCGACATCGGCACCACCATCTTTCATCCGGTGGGCACGGCCAAGATGGGCCGCCCCGACGACCCCATGGCGGTGGTGGACTCGCGCCTGCGGGTGCTCGGTGTGGCGGGGCTGAGAGTGGTGGATGCCAGCATCATGCCCACCATCACCAGCGGCAACACCAACTCGCCGACGCTGATGATCGCCGAGAAGGCGGCGAGCTGGATTCTTGGTGGTGGTAAGAATCCTGACACACAGGCAAAATAGTATTGACGTGGGAGCGCGAAGAGCGCAAACTGCGCGCAGTTGGTTAGCAAGTCGAACATCGCAAGTGGTCATCGAAAAGCTCATGGCGTCGATTTCCCGGTGAAAAGTTTCTTGTTTTACCCACTGCAACTCGGGTATCTCCCGGAAAATCAATGCTGTTAGAGGAATTCGATAATGGCAACTGGCACTGTGAAGTGGTTCAACGACACCAAAGGCTTCGGCTTCATCTCTCCGGACGACAACGGCGACGACCTGTTCGCTCACTTCTCCGAGATCCAAGCCGACGGCTTCAAGACTCTGCAGGACGGTCAGAAGGTCTCCTTCGACGTCACTCAGGGCAAGAAAGGCCTCCAGGCTTCCAACATCAAGGTCATCGGCTAATCGCCATTCGATCGTGATGTGACTGCGCAAGCAGTTAGAAAAGGCCCGCTCAGTGCGGGCCTTTTTCGTATGCGCAGTGTTTACCGCCAGCGGCCAGCATTATTCGATAAAGTTATTTAAGAATTTCTAAAAATAACTTTTTAGAATAAGTATTGCCAGTGCACAATAGCCCGAACGTTCTCTTGCGTACGGACTTTTCCCATGCCGCTGGATGCCTGGCTCGCCCTTGTCGTCGTCCTCGCTGTCTTTCCACTGATGGCGTTCTCCCGCCTCGGCCCCGATATGGTATTGCTGGGGGCGGTCATCCTGTTGTTGACCTTCGGTGTGATCGATCCGGCCCAGGCGCTGGGTGGCTTCTCCAGCACCGGCCTGTTCACCGTGGCCTTCATGTACGTGCTGGTGGCGAGCATTCGCGAGACCGGTGGCATCGACCTGATCATTCGCTACGTGCTGGGGCGGCCGCGTAGCGAGAGCGGCGCGCTGGCGCGGCTGGTGATCCCGGTGGCCGCCCTCAGCGGCTTTCTCAACAATACCCCGGTGGTGGCCACCTACATCCCGGCGGTGCTGAGCTGGAGCCGACGCCTGCAGCTACCAGCGCATCGGCTGCTGATGCCGCTCAGCTTTGCCTCGATACTGGGCGGCACCATCACGCTGATCGGCACCAGCACCAATTTGGTCGTGCACGGACTGGTGATGGAGCGCTACCCGGAGCTGGCCATGGGGCTGTTCGACATCGCCTGGGTGGGGCTGCCGGTGGCCGTGATCGGTGCGCTCTACCTGATCCTGGTGGCGCCGCGCCTGCTGCCGTCACGCCGTGGTGCGGCTTCGGTGTTCGAGAACCCTCGCGAATACACCATCGAGATGGAAGTCGACCCGGCCGGCCCGCTGGTCGACCGCACCGTGGAAGAAGCGGGGCTGCGTCATCTGCGTGAACTGTTCCTGGTGGAGATTGAGCGCGAGGGTAACGTGGTCAGCGTGGTGGGCCCGGGGGAACGCCTCAAGGGTGGCGATCGCCTGGTGTTCGCCGGTACCTCCGACGGGGCCGTCGAGCTACAGCAGGTTCGCGGTCTGGTACCTTCGCGGCAAGGTGAGTCGAGCCTGGAGAAGGAATTCAAGGAGCGGCGCCTGGTGGAGGCCGTGGTCTCCGACCAGTGCCAGTTCGTAGGCAAGCGCATCCGCGACGGTCACTTCCGTACCCTGTACGGTGCGGCCGTGCTGGCGGTGTGCCGCGGGGGCGAGCGGGTGGCCGGCAACCTTGGGCAGGTACGCCTGCAGCCCGCCGACGTACTGCTGCTGGAAGCCCGCCCGCCCTTCATCGAGCGGCATCGCCAATCGCGGGACTTCCTGCTGATCAGCCAGGTCAACGGCGCGGCGCGCCCCAACCACGAGAAGGCGTGGCTGGCCTGGAGCATTCTCACGGGTGTCGTGGCGCTCGCCACCTTCGGTGTCATGAGCATGATGAACGCCGCCATGCTGGGGGCGGTGCTGGCACTCGCCACCGGCTGCTGCTCGGTGAGTGGAGCCAAGCGTGGGCTCGACACCCAGGTGCTGCTGACCATTGCCGCCTCGTTCGGCCTGGGCGCCGCGCTGGAGAGTTCGGGAGCGGCTTCCACCCTGGCGGGGCTGGCGCTGGGCCTGGCCGATGGCAATCCCATGCTGCTGCTGGTGGGCACCTACCTGCTGGTGGCGCTGCTTACCGAGTTGGTCACCAACAATGCCGCGGCGGTAATCACCTTCCCCGTGGTCATGGCCAGTGCCGAGAGCCTCGGTGTCAACCCGATGCCCTTCGTGGTCGTCGTGATGTTTGCCGCCTCGGCGAGCTTCCTCACGCCCATCGGCTACCAGACCAACCTGATGGTGCATGGCCCCGGCGGCTATCGCTTCGCCGACTTCATGCGCGTCGGCGGATTGCTCAACCTGTTGGTCGCGGTCGTTGCGCTGATCCTGGTTCCGCTGGTATGGCCGTTCTGAGAGTGCCCCGTGCCGAAGCCAGCGCGGCACACTCGCCGGGAACATGTCTTTGCGGTAGGGTGACGTTTTTCGATTACCACGGAAGAACCCCATGAGCCATCCCGGCGAACTGATCATCGAGCCGAAGAGCGGTACGGCCGACGCATGTGTCTTCATCCTGCACGGCCTGGGCGCCGATGGTCACGATTTCGAACCCCTGGTACCGGCCCTGCCGCTGGCTCAGGGGCTCAACGTACGCTTCGTGCTGCCCCATGCGCCGCGTCTGCCGGTAACCATCAACGGCGGCATGGTAATGCCGGCGTGGTACGACATTCACGAGATGAGCCTCGACCGTCGTGTCGATACCCAGCAGCTGGTGAGCTCCGCGGAGCGCATCCAGGAACTGGTGCAGGAGCAGATCGGGCACGGCATCGACAGTCGGCGCATCATTCTCGCCGGCTTCTCCCAGGGCGGGGCGGTGGCCTACCAGGCTGCACTCTCCTTCGATGCGCCACTGGGTGGGCTGCTGGCGATGTCGACCTACTTCGCCACTGCCGACTCCATTACGCTCTCCGAAGCCAACCGCGAGCTGCCGATCGAGATCCATCACGGTTCGTTCGATCCAGTCGTGCCCGAATCGCTAGGCAAGGCGGCCTACCAGCGCCTGCAGGCCCTGGGCTATCCGGTCCACTACCAGAGCTACCCGATGGCGCATGCCGTGTGCCCGCAGCAGGTGGGCGACATCGCTACCTGGCTGAACGCCCGCCTGGGCTGACAGCCCATGAGCGACACCACCGCTGACGCATCGCTGCTGCGCACCTGCCTGCGCAGCAGCCGGCCGAACTTCCTGATCCTGGCGCCGCTGTGCGCGGGGCTGGCGATCACCTCGGCGCTAGCCGACGGTTACCCGGTTGCCGTGCTCGATGCACTGCTGGTGCTGCTCGGTGCCCTGCTGGCGCATGCGGCCGTCAATCTGTTCAACGAGCACCACGATTTCTACTCCGGCCTGGACCAGATGACCGAG
The DNA here is from genome assembly GCF_051062895.2 of Billgrantia sp. C5P2. NCBI lineage: Bacteria > Pseudomonadati > Pseudomonadota > Gammaproteobacteria > Oceanospirillales > Halomonadaceae > Billgrantia > Billgrantia sp. C5P2. Next base: position 3,415,248 of record NZ_CM128542.1, on the reverse strand, counting down.
CGCACGCCGTTCTCCGGCGGCAGCGGTGCGCTGCCCGAACGGCCTGAGGCCGCCGATGCGGTGCGTGCCGCGGCGCTTTCCTGCCTGCTGGGAGTGGTGCTGATCGGTGTCTGGTTCCTGTGGCGTGCGGGCCCGGTCATGCTGCTCTATGGCCTGTTGGGGCTCGGCCTGGTCGTCGCCTACACCGGCTGGTTGACCCGCCGCCCCTGGCTCTGCCTGCTGGCGCCGGGAGCCGGCTTCGGCATGCTGATGGTGCTGGGCGCCCATCACGCGCTCACCGGCACGCTGACGGCCACGGCAGTGGCGGCGGCGGTGATTCCCACGCTGATGGTCAGCGCGCTGCTGCTGATCAACCAGTTGCCCGACATCGACGCCGACCGACGGGTGGGGCGCGATCATCTGGCGATTCGCCTGGGTCCACAGCGTGCCGCTCGGCTGGTTGCGGTGTTGCTGGCGCTGGCCTTCGGTGTGGTGCCCTTGGCCTGGCTGGCCGGGGCCCTGCCGGGCGCGGCCTGGCTGATGTGGCTGACGCTGCCGGCCGCGGCTTGGCTGATGCGTGGACTCTGGCGCCTGCCGCCCGAGGTCGAGCGCGATCAAATGGGGCCGCTGCTGCCGCTGATGGGCCTCAACGTCGCAACGCTGCTGGCAAGCTTGGCCCTGCTCAACATCGGGCTTCTTGTCGCTGCTTGAGGCCGTTCTCGCTCTGCAGGGCAGGCCGGGCTCCCGGCGCGGCGACAGACGATATGGCAGACAAGCTCGGACTCTGACAGGCTGTAGGGTAATGGTCCTGCCTGGTTGGAACTCAGGGGTTGAGTGAGGCAGGATCGATCCCAAGGTATTCAATAGTGCGTGGTCAATAGCACAAGGAGACTGTGATGATGCCCGATATGTCCGAGGAGTTGCGTTTGCCCGTGTCCTGCCCTAGCTGCGGCAGCCACCTCTTTCGTGTTTCCAAGGTCCATAACCCGGACGACAAGGTGTTCTGTGCCTCCTGCAAGCGCTTCCTGTGTCTCTATCACGAAGCGCAGGACATGCTGGAGAAGGGGCCTGGCGATGAACTCGAAGCCATGATCGAAGAGGTCGTCAACCGCAACCACCACTAAGGTGCGCTTGCCGATGCCGCCATTCGAGGAGCTGCTGCTGGTTGCGATTCTGCTGCTGCTGGCAGTGGCGTCACTGTTCGATCGTCATCTGGTACGGGCCTGCACCTGGTTCGTGATCTTCGGCCTGACGGTTGCGTTGGCCTGGGCCCGGCTAGGGTTGATCTGGTTGGCGTGGCTCGAATTGGTACTGGGCGCCATCCTGACAGGCGCCTGCCTGTTTTATGCCTTGGGAGTGATGCCCGGGGTCAGGAAGCCGCGGGGCTTTTTCGCTCACTGGCACGATCCGGTGCCCCTGACTTGGCGGCTCGCCCTGGAGCGCTTGCTGCCGGCACTGGCCGTACTCGCCATGCTGGGCGCTGCCCTGGTCGCTCTCGACGATAGTGGTTCCGGTTCACTGCGCCCTGGGGGGTTGGGGTTGCTTGTCCTGGGCCTCTGGGCGTTCGCCCTGCATCGCCACCTGCTGCGGCGACTACTGGCATTCAATGTCATCGGCACGGGCATCTTTTTGCTGCTCATGTCCCTCGCCGGAGCCGAGGCGCTGCCTGCCGCCCATGGCCTGGTCATCACCGGTCTGGTGGTGGCCCTGGTGGGAACCGCGCTCGGGGCGCTGCTGGTGCGACGGATCGAGGCGCTTGAGTCGGGGCAGGGGGTTGCGTCCCGCTCGGACGGCCGGTCGTAATGGTCGAGCGCTTGGGGCTGCTGCCGCCAACGGATCAGGTCGAGGGCGCGGTGGCGCTATGGGCCGTCCTCGGCCTGCCGCTGCTGCTCGGCGTGTTCGGCGGCGTGGCGCGCCCCACGCGTGGCTGGCACGTTGGCGTGGCTGGCGTGTTGCCGCTGCTGGTCCTGGCCTGGCTGTTTGGCGAAATGGGCAGCGGGCCGGGCCGGAGCTGGGCGATCGAGCTCGGTCCCCTGACGTTGCTCTGGCGCCTCAACGGGCTGGCGTTCATCCTGCTGTCGTTGACCTACCTGATCGTACTCGCCAGCGCGCTCTATACTCCCGCCTACCTCCACGCGGAGGCTCAGGACGAGTCCCGGGGACATGCCTGGTACTGGCCGCTACTCGGCCTTTTGACGTCGAGCCTGTCACTGATCTGGCTGGCGGCCGACCTGCTTTCGCTCTACCTGGGCCTCGAGCTGATGGGGCTGGCAGCCGTCGGCCTGATGCTGCTGACGGGCAAGGTCGAGGCCCTGGTCGCAGGGCTGCGCTACCTGCTGCTGGCGCTGGTGGGGTCATTGGCCTTCCTGCTGGGCGTTTCGCTGCTGCTGGGCGCCTGGGGAAGACTGGACCTGGTCGGGCTGGCCGAAGCCGCCAAGCCGGGGCCGCTGCTGTGGGTGGCGCTGGCACTGCTCAGCGCGGGGCTGTTGCTCAAGGCCGCGGCTTTTCCGCTGCATGCCTGGCTCGCTCCGGTGCATGCCTCGGCCTGGATTCCGGTCAGTGCGCTGCATGCCGGGCTGGTCATCAAGGCCTCGTTCTTCGTTGCCCTGCAGCTATGGCTGATGTTGGTGCCCGGTGCGGCAGTGGCGGCGTGGATGATAGGTGGCATGGCCGGTGCCGCGGTGATCTGGGGCGGCGTGATGGCCTGGCGCGCGACAGGACTCAAGGAGATAGTGGCCTGGTCCACCGTCTCGCAGTTGGGTTACCTGCTACTTGCGTTCCCGCTGTTGATCGGCACGGACCCCGCCGTCGCCGCGCTGGCCTGGGAAGGCACCTGGCTGCAACTGGCCGCCCATGGCCTGGCCAAGGCGGCCATGTTCCTGTCCGCCGGCAACCTGATCCTGGCCACCGGCGAATCCCGGGTCGAGGGCCTGGCCGGCGCCAGCCGCCGCTTCCCGCTCTCGCTGCTCAGCTTCGGCATGGCGGCGATCAGTCTCGTCGGGCTGCCGCCGAGCATGGGCTTCACCGCGAAATGGTTGCTGCTGCATGCCGCGCTGACCGGAGGCCATTGGCCATGGATAGCGGTACTCGGCATCGGTACGCTGCTCAGCGCCGCCTATGTCTTCCGCGTCTTCCGCTACTCCTTCATCGAGGATGCGCCTGAGTTCGAGTTTCGCCCGGTGCCATGGAGTATGGATGCCATCGCCCTGCTGCTGGCACTGGCAGCCCTGTTGCTGGGGCTGGCGGCGGAGTGGCCGCTGGCACTGTTGCGCGGCTCGGGAGGCGAATCATGAACCAGGCCTGGCTGCCGATAGTGACCCTGGCCACCTCACTGCTGGTGGTACCACTGATCTTCGTCATACCGGAGCGAGCCTGGCGGGCACGCGCCGTGGTCAACCTGGCGGCGGCGTTGCTCAAGCTGCTGCTGGTGGCGTTGATGGTGCTGGGTTACTACCTGGGGCACGATTTCGCCTTCGGATTCACGGTGGTGGAAGGTGTCAGCTTCCTGCTTCAGGTCGATGCCCTGGGGCTGATGTTTGCCGGCCTTTCGTCGCTGCTGTGGCTGGCCACCACCGTCTACGCCATCGGCTATCTCGAGGATTCGCCCAACCGCAAGCGCTTCTTCGGCTTCTTCAGCCTGTGCATCGCCAGCACCGTGGGTATCGCCCTGGCCGGTAACCTGTTTACCTTCCTGCTGTTCTACGAGCTGTTGACGCTCTCCACCTACCCCTTGGTGGTGCATCGCGGCCATGGCAAGGCGCTGGAGGCGGGCACGGTCTACCTGCGCTACACCCTCGCCGGTGGCCTGATACTGCTGCTCGGCGTGGTGGCGTTGCACGTACTGGTGGGCGATGTCGCCTTCGGCCAGCGCGAGAGGCTGGCCGACCTCGGCCCCGAGGCACACCCCATGTTGACCGTGCTGTTCGTGGTGCTGCTGGTGGGGTTGGGGGTCAAGACCGCACTGGTACCGCTCCACGGCTGGCTGCCACGAGCCATGGTGGCGCCGGCACCGGTGAGCGCATTGCTGCATGCGGTGGCTGTGGTCAAGGCGGGTGCGTTCGGCATCGTGCGGCTTGTGTACGACGTCTATGGCATAACGCTGGTCAACGAACTGGGGCTGCTGACGCTGCTCAGCGTCGTTGCGATCGTGACCATCCTGTACGGCTCGGTGAAGGCGCTGTCGCAGCAGGAACTCAAGCCTCGGCTGGCTTACTCCACGGTCAGCCAGGTCTCCTACATCGTGCTCGGGATCAGCCTGTTCGGGCCCTTCGGCACCATCGCGGGGCTCGTCCACCTGATGCATCAAGGGCTCATGAAGGTCACCCTGTTCTACTGTGCCGGCAACTATGCCGAGGAACTCGGCATTCATCGTATCGACGAACTCGACGGCGCCGGGCGGCGCATGCCGTTGACCAGCATGGCCTTCACCGTGGGGGCGCTGGGCATGATCGGCCTGCCGCCGATAGCCGGTTTCATCAGCAAGTGGTACCTGGGCCTGGGGGCGATGGAGGCCGGCATGCCCTGGGTGATCGCCGTGCTGATGGCCAGCAGCCTGCTCAATGCCGCCTATTTCCTGCCCATCCTGCACCGGCTGTGGTTCCGCCCGGGCCCGGCACACGGTGTCGGCCAGTGGCCCGAAGAGCGCAACCTGGGGCGCTTCGAGACCAGTGCCTGGCTGCTGCTGCCGACTGGCGCCACGGCGCTGTTCAGCATTCTCGTGGGGCTGCTGGCCGGGGTTCCCTTCAGCCCGCTGGATCTGGCGACCGTCATGGTGAGAGGGGAGTATCTGCCATGAGCCTGATGCTTCCCGTAGCATTGTTCTGGCCACTACTGGTGCTATTGCTCAGTGGGCTGCGGCTGGCCATGGAGCAGGGTGGCCGGCACCGCTGGAAGCCGCGCCAGGCACTGCTCGACGGCTGGTGGATCTCGGCACCGCTGCCGGCGCTGGCCCTGGCGCTGTGGCCAGGCGAACTCTCGCTGGCAATGGAGAGCTGGCTACTGGGCGGCCTGTGGCAACTGGACGCGGCGCGCCGGCCCTGGCTGCTGTTCAGCGCCTTGCTGTGGTTCCTGGCCGGCTGCTATGCGCGCGGCTACCTGGCCGGAGAACAGCGGGAAGCCGAAGCCGAAGCCGGCGACGAGGCCATCTTCCGTCGCTTGCTGCGCTTCGCTCTGCTGTGGCCGCTGACCCTGTTCGGCAACCTGCTGCTGATCGTGGCCGAGGACATCCCCAGCTTCTACATGGGATTCGTCATCATGACACTGGCCGCCTACGGCCTGGTGGTGCACACCGGGGATCGCGATGCCAGGCTCGGCGGGCTGGCCTATATCGTCATGGCGCTTGTGGGGGAGGCATTGATCCTGGGCGGCTTGCTGTGGTCGGCGGGCAGTGTGGAGGCGCTGACCCTCAGCGAGCTGCGAGCGGGCATTGCCGAGGCCGACCAGGGGCTGTGGATGGCGTCCCTGCTGTGGTTGGGGTTCGGGGTCAAGGCGGGCGTGATCGGCCTTCACGTCTGGCTGCCGCTGGCGCATCCGGTGGCGCCGACGCCGGCCAGCGCCGTGCTCAGTGGGGTCATGGTCAAGGCCGGCGTGCTGGGCTGGCTTTACACCTTGCCGCTGGGGAATGCCGAGGCGGGGCTGGCTCGGCTGGGGGAGACCATCATCGCCGTAGGGTTGATCGGGGCCTTCGTGGCCGCCTTGCTGGGCGTGGCCCAGCGACACCCCAAGGCGGTGCTGGCCTACTCCAGCGTCAGCCAACTGGGCATGCTGACCAGCCTGGTGGGCGTGGGGTTGTCGACGCCCGCGCTGTGGCCGGCGCTGCTGGCGCCGATGGCGCTGTTCGCCGGCCACCACGGCATGACCAAGGGTGCCCTGTTCCTCGGCGTGGGCATCAGCGAGCATCCCCCGCGGCTGCCGGCATGGCTGATCGTGGCGCTGCTGGTGCTGCCAGCGCTCTCGCTGGGTGGCGCACTGGCCTCGGGGCTGGTGGCCAAGGGGTTCATGAAGGAGGTGCTCTACGAGGGCGGGCACTCAGCGTTGGTGAGCTGGCTCAGCCTGGCCGCCGTGGGTAGTACCCTGCTGATGGTGCGCGCCTTGTGGCGTCAGTGGCGTCGTCGCGGTGAGCCTGCCACTTCCTGGCGTTCACCCATGTTCCTGGCCTGGCTATTCGCCGTGCTGGCGGCGGCGGCTGTACCATGGTGGCTGCCGATCGGCGAGCCCGGCGTGACTTGGCCATCGTTGAAGAAGCTGCCCGGGTTACTGTGGCCGGCGGCGTTGGGGCTGGTCTTGGCCGGTCTGACGCTGCTGGCAGCGAAGGCGGGGGGGAGAGCGCGTCGCGTCACGGATCGCCTGCCGGCGGGCGACCTGTGGTGGGCCTACTTGGCCTTGGCGAAGCGGGTGGCGGCGGGGCTGAGGAGGGCCGGTGCTGCGCTGGAGTCCCGCGGCCAGCGGGTACGTGAACGCCTGAGGGTGGAGGAGCGTCGTGTCATGGCCTGGCTCGGTGACCTGGCCCGCCATGAACGCACCTTCATCCACATGGCCGTGCCGCTGATGGTGGGGGTGGCGGTGCTGCTGGCGCTGGGGTTCTGGCTGGGCTAGTGCAGGCGAACCCAGGCCTGGGGTTCGCCCAGGCCTGGGGGTCCGTTTTTACAGCAGCTCTTCTCCAGCCAGCGCCAGGCGCGAGCGCTCCACGCTGCGCAGGGTCACGTGGCCGGCATGGGGCCAGTTGCTGAAACGTTGTACCACTGCCGCCATGCCGCAAGTGTTGGCGGTGAGGTAGGGCGTGTCGATCTGGCCGACGTTGCCCAGGCAGACGATCTTGGTGTTGCGCCCGGCCCGGGTGAGCAGGGTCTTGAGCTGCTTGGGTGTGAAGTTCTGTGCCTCGTCGATGATCAGGAAGGTATCGTTCAGGGTTCGCCCGCGCATGAAGCCGGGGGCGCGGATCTGCACCCGGGAGCCGATCAGGCTGCGTGTCGCGTCCTGGCTCCAACTGGTGCTGCCGTCATGCTCGTCGCGCAGCAGGTTGTCCATGTTGTCGTGGAAGGCGCCCATCCACGGCGACATCTTCTCCTCCTCGGTGCCGGGCAGGAAGCCGATGTCCTCGCTCATCGAGATCGGCGCCCGGGTGAATACGATGCGCTCGAAGCGCTTGGCGTCGAGGGTTTGCTGGAAAGCCGCCGCCAGCGTCATGAAGGTCTTGCCGGTACCGGCACTGCCGGCGATGGTGACCAGGTCTATCTCATCATCCATCAGCAGGTTGAGGGCGAAGTTCTGGCGGCTGTCGTGGGCGTGAACTCCCCATACGCCATCCCTGTGGCGATAGTTGGTCAGCAGTTGCAGCCGGGCCTGGCCGGGGCTCAGTTCCCGGACGATCGCCTCGAAGCTGGCCCCGTTCTCGCTATCGGAGATCAGCATGCCCAAGTGCCAGTCGCTGGGAATCCGACCTTGCAGCCGATAGAAAGTGTGGTGGTCGACTCGCTCCACCTCGACCTCGACTTCCATCTGATCCCAGGGGCCGCTGCTGCCCTCGGCATCGGGGTAGATGCGCACCCCTTCGAGCATCACGTCACTGTCGCTGAAGGCGCGATCGGTGAGGTAATCCTCCACCGGTACGTGCAGGGCGGCGGCCTTTACCCGCAGGTTGATGTCCTTGGTTACGAGAATGACGGACGCATCGGGACGTTCGTCGCGCAGCCGGCAGGTCTCTGCCAATAGCACGTTGTCGGGGCTCTCCTCGAGATGTTCGAGCGGCTTCAGCTCCGGGTAGCAGAGAAACACGAGTTTGCCGAGCGTGGTGCCGCCGGCGCGTGGGATCGGTATGCCTTGTTGAATTTCGTCGAAGGTGACCTGATTGGTAAGGTCGGAGAGGGTACGGCTGACCTGGCGGGCGGTTCGGGCGATCTCGCGCAGGCCGTTCTTGAGCTTGTCGAGTTCCTCGAGCACGGTCATGGGGATGACCACTTCGTGCTCCTCGAACTGATACAGGGCAGCGGGGTCATGCAGCAGGACATTGGTATCCAGCACATACAACCGCTTGGCTTTCTTGTCGAGTCGTACCATCGGGGCAGCGCTCCTGAGTTGACGGCACCAACAACACTGGCCTTCACATCATTCCATGGTATGACAGTCCGGCTTTCTGGCGGCCAGTGTCACTTCGAATAGCGGGCTCCTCTATGGCTTTGATGTCTCCTAGCATGGCGTTTCACCGCTTTGGTTGCCATTGAAAAGCTTCAACGCAAGCCGCATGGCAAAACTGGTACGTTGGGTGTTGGTTTGGTGAATCGTCATGGCACGGCTGGGAAGGCTCGCCGACGTAGCGACACGCGACTCGGCGAAAGGAGGGCGCTGCCCCGCTAACGTTGATTGCGTAGATAGCGATGCGTAGCGTAACGGCGTAATCTGCACGGAAACAACAATAGCCCAACACGACGTTGCCCGGTGGGAACGCAGATCGATGCGAACGTAGGGAATGTCGTCGCAGTTGGGAATGCCCATGGGCCAGCGAAGGTAGAGGTACGCAGGATGGATCCGGTCATAGTGGTGCTGATCGTGGCGGGAGTGGCGTTGCTGCTCGCGCTGGTGTGCATGGTGGCCTTCGTCAAGAGCCGCAACGCACGCAACGAACTCGAAGAAACGCCACTGGCAACGCGCCGTGTGGCAGAAGCGATACCCGAGCCCAGTTCGGAGGAAACCGCTCGGCCGGTAGCGGTCGCTAAGCCAGACGCACAGGAGCCGATGCATCGTTTTCAGGTTGCCTCGGCCAAGGATATCCAGCAGTGCCTGTTCGTGATCCTCGAGTGGCCGGGCCTGGATACCAACCGCCGCCTTGCGCGCCTGCTCAAGGAATACAACGCCAACTACGACGCCAAGCTCGGCGTCTATACCATTCGCGACCCGCTCGCCGGCTACAAGCTCACCATCGCCAACTCGTCGCCGCCCGGCACCCTGCCACCTATCCACGAAGGCGACGACCAGCCCACCGTGCCAGGCGTCTCGATCCTGATCCACTTCCTCAACAAGCGCAGCGTGGCGCGCAACCCCGAGACACTGATCCATATCACCCAGTCGATCGCCTCCCTTGGCGGCCACATCCTCGATGCCGAGCGTAATGCCGTCAGCAACGAGGAGTTTGAACAGCTCAGGCAGCATGCGCAGATAAAGTGAGCCCGTGATCCAGAAAGGCGGAATATTTATCTTTGGCTTTCTTTTTTAATTTCCTTAATTTTAATTTAATGTATTTAAATAAAATAATTTATGAGATTGCTATCGGGATAATTCCCGCTCAGTCTATTTTTTCCTCATTTTCTTTTGTTTTTTTTGATCTAAGTCAAGCCTTTTTAAAAGCCATTCTTACCTGTGTTAATTGCTGCCCCGCTAGGCCGATACCTAGAACTGGCTGAGCTACCCGGCCACTCGGGAAAAAGTAATCCGTCAATGGAAGCAGTGACACGACAACCGCAGGTGATGAAAAGAATGCAACGTTTATTAATGAAGCTATCGATAAAAGCTGGCCTTACTGGCGTGTTAGTGACTTTTACCGTGCTGATCGCAGTTGTCGCCTTCTTGGGCTACAAGTCAAATACTTTGGGAGAATCGTCCATCACGGAGCTGAACACATTCAATTCACAGTTGAATGAGCTTAACCGCGCACAGGTGAATGCTGCCGATACGCAGTTGAGCTTTCTCAATCATCTGGATTCACTAAATGAAGGCCAGGCGATACTTGCTCGTCAATATCTTGAGGCGGGAGAGCGGTTTTTGAGCCGAGCTAATGAGCGCTTCGCCGCATACGTTGCGGTTCCCAAATCCGAGCAAGGGCAGAGCCATGCCGATACACTCGAGGAGGTTTTCAAGCGCCTCATGGAGTTTGGGCTCAAGCCTCAACTGGCAGCGTTGCAGCAGGGAGATGAGGCAGCCTATCGGACTGCCAAGCGTGAAGGCGACCTCATCAACCAGGAGTTCTTCGAAGCCAACCAGGCATTCATGGAGTTCGCCAATGCTCGTGGTAACAATCTCTTGGGTAGCTTCGATTCCACTATGGATTTCTACACTACCGTGAACGTTATCGCCCTATTGTTCGTGGCTTTCTGCATCGTCGCGGTGCGCATGGGGATGATGCGGGTCCTCATTCGTCCGCTTGATGAAGCGGTACAGCACTTCGAGCGCATGGCGAAGGGTGATCTTTCGCATGCCATCACCGACCGTGGGCGCAACGAAATCGGCAAACTTTTCTCCGCCATGCAGCACATGCAGACCGGGCTTTACCAGACGGTTTCCACGGTGCGCGACAGCAGCGGCTCGATTCATGTGGGCGCGCGTGAGATTGCCAGCGGCAATGCTGACCTCTCCTCGCGTACCGAGGAGCAGGCGGCTTCCTTGCAAGAGACCGCAGCCAGCATGGAGCAACTGACCGCCACGGTGCGCCAAAATGCCGAGAATGCGCGCCAAGGGAGTAGTCTGGCCAAGGATGCCTCTTCAACCGCCGGCCGTGGAGGTGAGGTGGTCAAGGAGGTCATCGATACCATGCATGGCATTACCGACAGCTCGCGCAAGGTGGCGGATATTATCGGTGTCATCGACTCGATCGCCTTCCAGACCAATATCCTGGCCTTGAACGCCTCGGTGGAAGCGGCTCGGGCGGGCGAGCAGGGTCGTGGCTTTGCTGTGGTGGCGAGCGAAGTGCGTAACCTGGCAAGCCGAAGTGCGGAAGCCGCCGGCGAGATCAAGCGGCTGATCGAAGCCTCGGGCGAGCAGGTCGCCAAGGGCGCTACGCTGGTTGAGAGTGCCGGTACCACGATGGAGGACATACTCACCTCGGTGCGCCGTGTCAGCGACATCATGGACGAGATTGCTGCCGCCTCGCAGGAGCAGAGCTCCGGTATCGAGCAGGTCAACACGGCCGTATCGCAGATGGACGAAGTGACCCAGCAGAACGCCGCGCTAGTTGAGCAGGCTTCTGCAGCGGCGGCATCGCTCGAGGCCCAGGCCGAGCAGCTCGAATCCGCTGTCTCGATCTTCCGCCTCTCCGACAACGAGCTGTCTCGCGTTAGCGCTGCCTCGTCGGTGCCAGCCCTGCCGGGGATGGCGGCGGCGTCGCAGGAGGTTGCCAGGATCACCAAGCGACTGACCCAGCCTTCTCGTCAAGCCGAGCCGGAATGGGCCGAGTTCTAAGGCTAGCTGCTCATGGAAGAAAACCGGGGCGCCATTGGCGCCCCGGTTTTCATGTATCTCGGCAAGGGGGGAGCGCACGAAGATGCTGGATTCATGTGGTCACCTCCTGCCACACCCAGATGCCGCACAGTACCAGCAGTACCAGGCCGACCTTCTTGGCATGACGCTCCCATAGCCTGAGCGCCGCGTCGCCAGCCAGGGCGACGAGCAGGGCGAGCCCGAAATAACGCACGCCACGACCCAGCATTGCCGCCAGCAGGAACAGCGGGTAAGGGTAGCCGCTTGCTCCGGCGGCCAGCATGGCGGTCTGGAAAGGTATCGGCGTTACGCCAATGGTGGTCACGGCCAAGAATCCATCTGCCTGCAGTCTAGAGCGAAAGGTTTCGAAGGCTTCCTGGCCGCCGAATAGGCCGACCAGTTGGTTCCCCCACTGCTCCATGACGGAAACCCCTAACAAATAACCTAGCGATGCCGCTACCAGGTTGCCTGCCAATGCCACGCCGGCAATCGTCCATTTACGCTCGGGATGGCACAGCATCCAAGGGATGAGGATGACTTCGATGGGGATCGGCACCAACAAGGTTTCGAGCATCGAGGCGCCGAACAGCAGCCAAAGGGCATGAGGTGAACGATTCAGGCGGTCGAGCCAGTCCCTGGCGGAAGTCAGATGAAGTCGTGCCATGGCCGATTCGCGTCCTTGCGAGTGGAAAAACTTGAGCATAGCCCATTGAATAGCGCATAACGGTGCTGCTGACCAAGCATTACCGATCCGGATAAATGCTCCGGCAGGACGTGACTAAGCTAGTAAGAAGAAGGTGAATGATGGACGCAGCCGCTGGATTTGTTATCGAGACGCTTTCATCCCACGACACCAGGTGGATGGATAAGCTGCTGACCGTATTCGGTGAGGCGTTCAACGAAGTAGATACCTATGGTGCCGCCCGCCCCGGTCGAGCCTACATGGAACGCCTGCTGGCAAGCGACATCTTCATTGCCCTGGTGGCCCGCAAGGGAGACGAGGTGGTAGGCGGCCTGGCCGCCTACGAGCTGCCAAAGTTCGAGCAGGAGCGCAGCGAGATCTATATTTACGACTTGGCGGTAGCCGAAGCACACCGGCGTGAGGGTATCGCCACGGCGCTGATCGAAAGGCTCAAGGCGATTGCGGCGCAGCGTGGCGCTTATGTCGTCTACGTTCAGGCGGATATGGGCGATAGCCCTGCCATCGAGCTCTACTCGAAACTCGGCGTTCGCGAGGACGTGCTGCACTTCGATATACCGGTGCCGCTTAGCTTGGAGCCGGCCAGCGCCCAATCATGATGTCGTTAGGGAGGACCCATGTGTGATTTGGAAACGCCGCGCCTTCGGCTGCGCCCACTGACTACCGGTGACTTGCCGGCGCTGGCCGAGATGCTCGCCGACCCGGAGGTGATGCGCCATTCACTGCGCGGCGTTTGTGATGACATGGCCACCCGCATCTTCCTCGACTGGTGTTTCGACTGTTACATCAAGCACCGCACAGGGCCGCTGGCACTGGTGGACAGGCAGGACGGCAACTTCATCGGCTTCTGCGGCGTATCACCTGAAAAGATCGAAGGCACCATGGAGTTGAACCTGGGCTACCGGCTTGCCAGGCGTTACTGGGGCCAGGGGCTGGCAACCGAAGCCTCTATTGCTGCGCTAGGGCATGCCTTCACCGACAAGCGTTTCGATTCGATCGTCGCGATCGTCGAGTCGGCGCACACGGCATCGGTGCGGGTGGTGGAGAAGGTGGGATTCGGCTGCTTCGAGACGCTGGAGTTCCACAAGCGGCCGGTGCGCCTTTACCGTATGCAGCGAGCGCAATGGCAGCAGCGGCTGGCAGCCGAGCCCCACTGAGCGGGTATGGCTCATTCGACCAAAGGCAGACTCAAGCAGGGCTACCCGCTGAAGCAAGACAAGATCTATAGAAAATCAGGAAAACGACCATGAGCCTGACGACGCTATTGCTGTTCATACCGGCCTGCTTCGCGCTCAACCTGGCGCCGGGCCCCAATAACCTGCTCTCCATGAGCAATGCCAAGCGCTACGGTGTCAACGTTGCCTGCCTGGCGGGAATCGGCCGCTTGGTCGCATTCGTGGCGATGATTGCACTGGCGGCCTCCGGGCTTGCCACGCTGCTGTATGCCTCGGAAAAGCTGTTTCTCGTTATCAAGCTGCTGGGGGCCGCTTACCTGTTCTGGCTGGCCTACCAGCTGTGGTTCGCCGAACCTGGTGAGGAGCGCGAATTTGAAGAGCGGCAGCGCAGCCTGCTGGGGTTGGCACGCCAGGAATTCCTGCTGGCGGCGGGCAACCCCAAGGCGATCCTGATCTTCACCGCCTTCCTGCCGCAGTTCGTCGACCCTACAGGCCCCGTTGCGCTGCAGTTCACCGTTCTTGGCGCACTCTTTTTGATGCTCGAGTGGGTCGCCATCGCCGGCTACGCTTATGTCGGCGCTTTCCTGCGCCAGTGGTTCTCGCGCCCCGCCATGCGACGGTTGTTCAATCGAGGCTGTGCGGCGCTGCTTGGTAGTGCGGGGGTGGGCTTGCTGGTGGCTCGTCGGTAATCACGAGCGGCAGTGTATCGTTGGCCAGGGAATAGAGGAGTCGCAACATGAAGCCAAGGATCAGCATGATCACGCTCGGTGTTCGCGATCTTGCGGCGTCGATTCGCTTCTACGAAGAGGGGCTGGGTCTTCCCAGGATGGAGTCGCCGCCCGAAGTGGCCTTCTTCACTCTAAACGGCACCTGGCTGGGGCTCTACGGCCGCGAGGCGCTGGCCGAGGATGCGGGCGTTCCTGCCGAAGGCAGCGGCTTTACCGGCATCGCCCTGGCCCACAACCTGGCCTCCGAAGCCGAGGTCGACGAGCTCCTGGAACAGGCGGTTGCCGCTGGCGCCAAGCTGGTCAAGCCCGGCCAGAAGGTGTTCTGGGGTGGCTACTCGGGGTACTTCTCCGACCCGGACGGCTATCTCTGGGAAGTCGCCCACAACCCCTTCGCCTGGGTCGGCCCCAAGGACGAGTAGGGCAAGCGCTTTGGCCAGCGATCAAATGTCCAGCGGCAGTCGCGTCTCGAACTTGGTGCGCTTGCGCGATATCAGGGTGCGGAACTTGTGCACGCCGTCGCTTGCATCCAGCACGCGGTCGCAGAAGCGATCGTAGCACTGCATGTTGGGCACGCTGACGATCAGCACGAAATCCACCTCGCCGGTGACCTGGTAGCACTGGGTGACTTCGGGGGCTGCCTCCATCTCCTTGATGAAGCGGCCGTAGAGCGCCTTGTCGTCTCGCGTCATGGTGACTTCCACCACCATGTGGAGATTGGCACCCAGCGCTTCGGGCGCCAGAATCGCTACTTCGCGCTGGATCACGCCTTGCTCCTTCAGGCGACGAACGCGCTTCAGGCAGGCCGAAGGGGAAAGCCCGACCCGCTCCGCCAGCGCCTGGTTGGTCAGGCTGGCATCATGCTGCAATTGATCGAGGATCCTCAGGTCGAGTCTGTCCATGTGCAGGAAATTTCCTTCGCCACCTACAGAAAGCAACATTCTTCCCGTTTCAGAGTAATAACGCCATCGCCTTGTCCGGTACATGAGTAAAGTAAGCAACTGGCTCCCTGACGGAACGACGCCCACATGACACAACGACTTCCTGCCCGCCTGCTCGGCCCGATGGGTAAGCTGCTGCGCGAGGCCTGGACGGTCTATTGGACCCTGCTCAAGGTGATGGTGCCGGCACTGCTGATCGTGAAGGCGCTCGAGATGCTGGGCATGACCGAGCTGCTCGGCCAGTGGCTCGCGCCGTTGATGGCGCCGCTGGGGCTACCCGAGCCGTTGAGCCTGGTGTGGGCCGCCACGCTGCTGACCAACATCTACACCGGCCTGGTCATCTTCTTCGAAGTCACGCGGGATACGCCGCTGACCGTGGCGCAGGTGACGGTGCTGGGTGTGCTGATGGCCGTGGGGCACTCGCTGCCGATAGAGGGGGCGGTGGCGCGCATGGCCGGCGTGCCATGGTGGTTGACGGTGCTGCTGCGAGCCGGCGGTGCCTGGCTGCTGGGTTGGCTGCTGCACCTGAGCTATTCGTGGGGAGGCTGGCTTCAGCACGCCAACCACGTGGTGTGGCAGCCTTCCGCCCAGGAGGCGACCCTGGTGGCCTGGCTGCAGGGCCAGGCCACCACGCTGGCGACCATCTTCGTGGTGATCTTCGCGCTGATGAGTCTGCTCAGGCTGCTGCACTGGCTGGGCGTCGAGCGGCTGATTCACAAGCTGCTCTATCCGCTGCTGCGGCTGCTTGGCATCGGCCCGGCAGCGGCCAACATCACCGTGATCGGCATCACCCTGGGGCTCACCTTCGGTGCCGGCCTGCTGCTACGCGAGGCGCATTCCGGCCGCCTGACCCCGCGGGACATCGTGCTCACGCTCTGCTTCCTCGGCCTCTGCCACAGCCTGATCGAAGATACGCTGCTGATCATGCTGATGGGGGCGGACCTCTCCGGCCTGCTATGGGCACGGCTCGGCTTCGCGCTGGTGGTCATCGCCATGCTGGCCAGGCTGCCGTGGCTGAAGCGAGCCCAACTGCCGGCGTGGATGTTTGCCCAAAGATCGGTACCGGAAAGGGTGAAAAGCTCTTGAGAAGTGGTGGCTCTCTTCAAACGGCCGCTGGCGCGGCAGAGCCGGCCTCCGTGAGGTGCGAAGCGTGTACTTCATTGAGCAGCCACTCCCTGAAGGCTAAGATTCGCGGGTCGAACTGGCCGCTTTTGGGATAGACCAGGTAGTAGGCGAACTCCGGCATCACCGCGAGTTCTATGTCGAACAGCTTCACCAGGCGGCCCTGGCGGAGCTCGCTTTCTATCATGGCCGGCTCGGCAAGGCCCACGGCGCCGCCTTCGAGCACGGCTTGCACGACATGGCTCGCCTCGGAGAAGGCCACGCAGCGGCTGGCGTCGAAGTCGTCGATGCCAGCCGCCGCCATCCACATGGGCCAATTCGGCCAGGGTTGGCCGCCGACGTGGCAATCCACATGACACAGCGTGTGCTTCAGTAGACCTTCGGGAGCCTTCAGGCCGTCGCCGGCCTCGAGCAGTGCCGGGCTGCAGACGGGCACCACCGTCGTCTCGAACAACCGGTCCGAGCGGGCATTGGCGTACTGGCCGCTGCCGAATCGAATGGCCGCGTCGATGTCATCGAGTTCGAAATCCCTGACGTCATCGGTAATGTCGAACGTCAACTCCAGGGAGGGAACGGCCTCCCTGAAATGGGAGAGCCGGGGCAGGAGCCAGTTCGTGGCGAAACGGGCGCCGAGCGAGAGGCGCAGCGGTGATGAACCTCGGGCCATCTTTCGCGCACGCCCCACGGCACGCTGCAGGTTTTCCAGGGCTTCGCTGGCGGCCTCGAACACTATCGCTCCGGCAGGCGTGAGCCGAATGCTGCGGCTGCTGCGCACGAACAGCTCGATACCCAGCTGCTGTTCCATCTCCTTGATCTGATAGCTGACCGCCGCTGGGGTCAGCCCCACTTCCTCCGCGGCACGCGTGAAGTTCAAGTGCCTTCCCGCAGCCTCGAAAGTTCTCAATGCCCGCGTACCAGGCAGTAGTCGGTTGCTCATTATTCTTCAAGCCAAACTTGATGGTTCATCGAGAAGTACTCGTTTCCCAGTGAAGAGTCAACGCGACATTATCAAGCGAACCTTGAATACGGAGCGACCTCATGACAGCAAACCGGGAAACCTACGTGACACAGCGCAATGGCCTTGACGCCACAGCCAGCGAGCTTTCACCGCTGGCCTTCGCGGGCTACGCCCACTTCACTGCCATGCAGGTACGAGGCGGCAAGATTCGCGGCCTCGATCTTCATCTGGAACGGCTGCGCTTTGCGTCGCGAGAGCTGTTTGGCCAGGCGCTTGCCGACGAAGAGATCCGTCGCTACTTGCGAAAGGCCGTAGAGGCAGGCCCAGCCGATCTCTCGCTTCTGGCCACGCTCTATTCGCCCGCCGGGGAGTTCACCGTGGCTGGGCCTGAAGCGACCCCGGAGGTGCTGGTGCGCACGGCACCGCCTTCTTCCGGCCCACAAGGCCCGCTGGCGCTGGCACCGGTCGAGTACGAGCGCGTACTGCCGCAAGTGAAGCACGTAGGCGAAGTGGCCAAGACCTACTACCTGCGCCAGGCCACAGAGCAGCGCTACGACGATGCGGTGTTTCTGGATAGAGCAGGGCGACTCAGCGAAGGCACGATCTGGAACCTTGCCTTCTGGGATGGTGCTGCAGTGGTGTGGCCGCAGGCGGACATGCTCCTGGGCACCACGATGGGGATTCTGCGTCGGCAATTGCAGCGTCTTGGCATTACCCAGCGCACCCAGGCGGTAACCCTGTCGGATTTATCCTCGCTGAAGGGGGGCGTGGTGATGAACTCATGGACGCCTGGCATTGCTGTCGACCGGATCGGCCCGGTATCGCTGCCGGAGGCGCCGGAATTTCTCGCACTGCTACACGAGGCCTATCAAGCCGAGCTGCTCGAGTCGGTTTGAGGCCCCCATACCGGGCGCTGCCAGGTAGGTAAACGCTTACTGGGGCGGAGGCATTGCGGGAACGAGGGCTGAGGTAAAAAATCAGGAGCATCCACGCGCAAACGATAGCGTGATAATCTTTCCTGCAATGCACCTGTCCTGGCTGCCTGGCTCTTCGGAAGCCACAAGCGGACACCATCCTGGGCCGAATGGAGATGGCATGAAGCTGTTGCGTGGGTTCCTGTGGCTGCTCGGTTTCCAACTGCTCGGCCACACTGTCGTTGAGCTGCTGTCGCTTCCCGTCTCTCACGCCATGGCAGGGCTACTGTTGCTGCTGGCCTGGCTGCTGGTAAAGCGGCGCCTGAACGAGAGCGTGGCCACGGCGAGCCAGGCGCTGATACCGCTGCTCGCCATGCTGATCATGCCCGGAGTGGTGGGTGTGTTCTTCGTGATCGATGAGTTCGCCGGCCACTGGACGGCGATCATGGCCGCCCTGGGCATAGGTACCTTCCTCAGCGTGCTGACCACGCTATGGCTGATGCGACGCTTCATGCCCCGGGAAGCCGTGAGCGCCGATGAGCGGAGGCGTCAGCCATGAGCGAGCTGCACGCCTCCCTGCTGAACACACCGATACTCGCCGTTGCGCTGACCCTGGCCGCCTATCTTGGCGGCATCCGTTTGTTCGAACGGATGGGCCGACCGAGCTGGTGCCCGGCGGTGCTGATCGGCGCCGTGCTCACGGCGGCAAGCCTGTGGCTGCTGCGGTATGAATATGTCGATTATCAGCGCAACGTCGCCTGGCTGACCCTGCTCTTGGGCCCTGCCACCGTGGCGCTGGCGGTGCCGCTCTACCAGCAGCGACAGCACATCTTCGCGTTATGGAAGCCGATCCTCTGCTGCGTGCCGCTGGCCGCCGTGCTGGCCGCGCTTTATGCCGTGCTGATCGCCTGGCTGCTGGGGGCGCCGGCTGACGTGCTGGCCTCGCTGGCACCGAAGTCGGTCACCGCGCCCCTGGCCATGGGCATTCGAGAACAGATCGGCGGCTCGCTCTCGCTGATGCTGGGCGGGCTGCTCATCACCGGCGTGCTGACCACCATCTTCGTCTCTCTGCTGGCCCGCCTGCTCAAGATCACCGACAAGCGGATCCTCGGTTTCGCCCTCGGCGTGAACGGCCACGCCATCGGTATCGTGCGCGCCTTCGAACTCGGCCCCACCGCCGGCGCCTTCGCCTCGCTCGGCATGAGCCTGACGGGCGTGTTCACCGCGCTGTTCCTGCCGCTCGTGTGGCGGTTGTTTGGCCTGTGACCTTCCTCCGCGAGGTCGTTCTCAACACCGGTGCCGCCCCTGGTGTATGAATGCATACCGGGGCATATAGGCGAGCCGAAGTTAGCCGCTCAACGCCAGTTTTGTACCGAAGCCCATCAGCAAGGTGGCGAATAGCCAGCGCTGGAAGCGCTGCGCAAGCGGGTGACTTGCCATCCAGCGGCCTAGAGCGATGCCAACTGCCGTATAGAACAGGTCGAAGATCAGCCCGACGCCTACTAGCACGATGCCGAGCAGCGTGAATTGCAGCGCCACCATGCCGGAATCGACGCGCATGAACTGCGGCAGCAGTACCGAGCAGAACAGCAGGGCCTTGGGATTGGCAATGTTGGTTAGCAAGCCGCGCTGGAATGCCAGGCGGTAGGAGCGCGGAAGAAGTGTCTGCGGTGCAGCGCTTGCGGTATCCGACCACATGTCGGCGCGGGCGAGCCGGATGCCCAGCCAGACCAGGTACGCGGCGCCAATTCCTCGTAGGATATCGAACAGCAGCGGTGACGCTTTCAGCAAAGCCGCCAAGCCCATGGCTGCCAGGGCGACATGGGCTGCGCGTGCCAACCCCAGGCCGCATGCCGTTGCCAAGGCAAGGCCACGGCCTTGTCGGCTGGCAGTTTGCAGAATCAGAACCATATCCGGCCCGGGCACCAGATAGGCAATGGCTAGCGCGGCAACGAACAGGCCCAGGTGTTCCATGCCACGACCTCCCTTGATCGGCTCAATATGGCCTCAGCATAAGGAAAGTCAGGTCGAAGCGTGTTGCGTAGTTGAACTGCATGGCGGCTATTATTGGCATAATCAAAACGACAATATGCGATGGACTTGTCAATCATGCCAAAAATGAAGCTCGACAATCTTGACCGCCGTATCCTCTCTGCCTTGCAACGTGATGCACGGCTAACCAACGTTCAGCTCGCCGAAGAGGTGGGGCTCTCGCCATCGCCTTGTCTACGCCGAGTGCGGTTGCTCGAGGAAAGGGGCATCATCCAGGGCTATCACGCTGCGCTGGAGCGAGGCGGGGTGGGGTTGGGACTCACGGTATTCGTAGGGATCAAGGTCAAGCAGCACCATGACGAGATGGCCCGGGCGTTTCGAGAGGCCGTCGTCAAGCTACCGGAAGTCGTTTCCTGCCATCTAGTCTCGGGAGAAGCGGACTTCCTGCTGCAGGTGGTGGTGCCGGATCTGGCCGCCTACGAGGCGCTGTTGCTCGACAAACTGTTGAAACTGCCGGGTGTCGGCGACATACGAAGCAACTTCGCGATTTCGACGGTAAAGGCGCAATCGGCCTTGCCTCTAGGGCATCTGCCTCACCCCAATTGAAACGGCTACGACAAGGGAGATGCAATGAAGAGCGAAAAGGAAAAAATGCTGGCCGGCGAGCTCTACGACCCGCGCGATACTGAGCTGCAACGTGAACGCCGCCACGCCCGTCTGCTGACCAAGGCCTTCAACGATACGAGCGACGACCAGGGGAGTAAGCGCAAGCGGCTGCTGCTCGAACTGTTCGGCACCATGGGCAAGGGCACCTTCATCGAGCCGCCGTTCTACTGCGACTACGGCGGCAATATCACGCTGGGCGAGCGGGTCTTCTTCAACTTCAACTGCGTGATCCTCGACGTGGCGCAGGTCACCATCGGCAATCACGTGATGTTTGGCCCCAATGTGCAGGTCTACACCGCCACCCACCCGCTCGATGCCGAGCAGCGCCGCGGCGGCCTGGAAGCCGCCAAGCCCATCACCATCGGCGACGACGTCTGGATCGGCGGCGGGGCGATTCTATGCCCCGGTGTCACCATCGGTGCCCGCTCGGTCATCGGCGCCGGCAGTGTGGTGACCAAGGACATCCCCGAGGATGTGTTTGCCGGCGGCAATCCCTGCCGGGTGATACGTTCTCTCGTGAA
This sequence comes from Billgrantia sp. C5P2, assembly GCF_051062895.2. NCBI lineage: Bacteria > Pseudomonadati > Pseudomonadota > Gammaproteobacteria > Oceanospirillales > Halomonadaceae > Billgrantia > Billgrantia sp. C5P2. Next base: position 3,394,371 of record NZ_CM128542.1, on the reverse strand, counting down.
TGACGCATCCCGCTGAAAGGGGAGAAGCATGATTTCCGGCATCAACCACCTGAGACGCTTGCCGTGCGCAATCTCGAACGCTCATTCGACTTCTACACTCGCGTAGTGGGCCTCGAGCCGATCACCTCTACTTCCTCGATCCGGATGGCCACAAGCTGGAAATCCACTCGGGCCATCTTAAAAGCCGGCTGGCGGAACTGCGCAAAAGCTCCTATGAAGGGTTGGAGTGGTACGTTTGAGAGAGGGTTAGAGGTTAGAGGGTGAGAGTGTAAGTAAGCACTGACTGTGGCGAGATCCTCATTCCATTGGCCAAGAGAATAGAGGCAATGAAAACAACAAATCCAAAAGTCGAAGCGCTCTTGAACAAGACTGAATGGCAGGAAGAGAGAAATAAGCTTCGAGCCATACTGCTTGACTGCGAGTTGAGTGAAGACGTGAAGTGGGGAAAGCTTTGCTACTCGTTCCAGGACAGCAACGTGGCCATCATCTTTGCAATGAAGGCATACTGCGCACTCGGCTTCTTCAAGGGTAGTTTGCTGAAGGACCCCGAAAGCATTCTCGTCGCACCGGGAGAGAATTCCCAGGCGATGCGCCAGGTTCGCTTTACCCAGGAGCAAGAAATCGATGCATTGGCGCCAACGTTAAAAGCCTATCTTCAAGAAGCTATCGAAGTGGAGAAGGCCGGCCTGACGGTGGATTTCAAGGAGAAGCACGAGCTGGAATATCCCGAGGAGTTTCAGGTGGCGCTTGATGGCAACGCGGCCCTGAAAACTGCCTTCGAAGCGCTCACGCCGGGGCGGCAAAGAGGCTATATCCTTCATTTCTCCGGTGCCAAGCAGTCCAACACGCGAACGTCGAGAATCGAAAAGTGCGTGCCGACCATTCTCGCGGGCAAGGGGCTGAACGACCGCTGAGGCAGCCGGATGAACGCCTGATCAATCGGAGCCGAAATACCATGAAGACGCAGTACTATACGGCCACGAGCCTCGATGGCTTCATCGCCACCGAAGACGATTCCCTGGACTGGCTCTTCCCGCTGGGGGACATCAATGACACGAGCTACTCCGCCTTCTTTGCAGAGGTCGGGGCGCTGGCCATGGGCTCCACCACCTATGAGTGGATGCTGCGTCATTCGGAAAAAGTCGCCGAGGAAACCGGTTCGGCATGGCCCTATATGCAGCCAACCTGGGTCTTTACGAGCCGCAAGTTACCGAGCATCGAAGGCGCGGATATTCGCTTCGTGCAGGGTAGCGTCATACCCATTCATGCCGAGATGGTACAAGCGGCAGGCGGGAAGAACCTCTGGGTCGTAGGCGGTGGCGATCTGGCCGGCCAATTCTTCGATGCCGGCTTGCTGGACGAACTCCTCGTGCAGGTGGGTTCGGTCACCCTGGGCAACGGCAAGCCGCTGTTTCCACGCCGCATCACCAACCCGCCGCTGGAGCTGGTCTCCGTCCGCCAGGTGGGCACGGGTTTCGCGGAGCTGCGCTACCGGGTGCCGTGACCAGAGCAATAGCGATAGCGCGATGGTGTTTTCACAGAGTGGCTTCTTACAGGAGGCGTTATGGTAAGTCTCGAGCAACGACGCGCAGATTTCGCCAAGCTTCATGATTCGGGCTGCTTCGTCATCCCCAACCCTTGGGATATCGGTACCGCGCGTTTCCTCCACCACTGCGGGTTTCGTGCATTGGCAACCACCAGTGCGGGTTTCCAGTTCAGCCAGGGCCAGGCCGACACCGTATTGGGGCTATCCTGCGAGGCCGCTCTCGCTCACATCGCCGAGATGGTGAACGCCACCGAGCTGCCGGTAAGCGCGGATTTCCAGTCTGGCTATGCGCACGAGCCCGAAGCCGTAGCGGCCAATGTGGCGCGCTGCGTCGATACCGGCGTTGCCGGGCTCTCCATCGAAGATGCCACCGGGGAGCCGGGCCAGCTGTACGATCTCGATCTCGCCGTGGAGCGCATTCGAGCCGCCCGCGCTGCCATCGATGGAACTGGCGCGCAGGTGCTGCTGACCGCGCGGGCGGAAAGCTACCTGGTGGGGCACCCCGAACCGCTGAAGGATGTGCTGCAACGGTTGACGGCATACGCCGAGGCCGGCGCAGACGTGCTCTTCGCCCCCGGGCCGCGAACGCGAGAGGAGCTTGGCGCCATCGTCAGTGCCGTTTCCCCGAAGCCGGTCAATGCCATCGTAATGGGCAACATGGGGCTGACGGTGGCGGACCTGGCAGGGCTCGGTGTGCGGCGAATCAGCGTCGGCTCGGCGCTCGCGCGAACCGCCTGGGGTGCTTTCATGCAAGTCGCCAAATTGATGGCCGAGGAGGGGAGTTTCGAAGGCCTGGGCAACGCGGCAAGCTTCGATGAGCTGAATACGATTTTTGAAGCTTATGACGGGGCTTCAGCCCACCCGGGTGTAAGAAACGATACCTAGGTTGATTGGAATGACTAGGCCAGCGTCCCGCTGGGCTCGCTGATAAACCGCTTTGCTCTAGGGTCACTCATATAAGCCACATTGAGCCTAACCCAAGGAGAATCGCCTCCCTCTGGCAGAAACAATTGCCCTGGCGAGAGCGTAATGCCCATCCGCCTGGCCTGTTGAACGAGCTGGGCCGAGGAGTCGGCTGCGGGATGGCGTGCCCAAACGAACATGCCGCCTGCCGGCTCGACAAAGACCTCCCAGCCGGCGCGCTTCAACATGGTGATTGCCGCGGCCATCTGCTCCGAGAGCTTAATTCTGAGGCGTTCCGTCAATTTCCTGTAGCTGCCGTTCTGGAGCATAGTGGTTACGACTTGTTCGGCAAAGCGTGAGGCGGAAATACTGGTCAGCATCTTGATATCGACAAGAGGCTTGAGCAGAGACTGCTTGGCAATGATGAAACCGACGCGCAACGACGAGGAAAGGCTTTTGGAGAAACTGCTCAGATAAATGACCCGATCCAGGCCATCCAATGCTGCGAGGCGGGTGCTGGGCTCCTGCTGGAAATCGGCGTAAATATCGTCTTCCACAATCTGGAAATCATAGGCTTCGGCCAATTGCAAAATACGATGGGCAATGGCCGGTGAAAGAGTAGAGCCCGTGGGGTTATGGAATACGCTGTTGAGGAACAATAGCTTCGGTTTGTGCTGAATCAGCAATGCGTCCATGCTCTCGATATCGGGGCCGTTGGCTAGGCGTGGCACGCCGATGACTTGAATACGCTGCAAGCGTAGTAAGCCAATGAGATTGTAATAACCCGGCGATTCGACGAATACCACATCGCCGGGTTCGAGTAGAAAACGCACAAGAAGATCCAGCGAATGGCTGCCGCCGCCTGTCATCAAGATTTGATTGGCGTCGGCCCCGATGCCCAATAACCGTACGCGCTCCTGAACCAAGCCGCGAAGATCCGGCGGGCCCAGCGGCGTACTGTAATCGAAGATGCCCGAGCGGCTCTGTCGCGCCACTTGGCGAATGGCGTAGGTGAGGTCATCGCCTTCACGCCAATGGTTGGGTAACCAGCCGCAGCCGAGCTTCAGGTGACCTTCGTCAGCCTGGAAGAGGCTCCACATATCGTTCGTGAAATCTTCCAGCTGGCTCGATGCCGGATTCCCCTTTGCCAGTGCCGTCGGCGCTGCGACATAAAACCCCGAGCCCGGCCTTGAACGTACCAGCCCATGTGCCACCAGCCTTTCATAAGCTTCGATGACGACATTGCGGCTGATGCCATGCTCCGCGGCCAAGCGTCTTATCGAAGGTAAGCGGCTTCCGCCACCGCCGCCGTTGCGCCCGATCCATCCCATCAAGCTTTCGACCAGCTGCTCTACCAGGGGCTTGTTCGATTGTTTGTCCAATTCCAACTTCAACATCGGCACGCCCCACGGTAACCGTACAAGAAAATCCAGGAACAGCTTCTCGAAAAGCAGTGAGATCGTACCTTTCCATGCGTGGCACGAAGATGCAATTGTCCTTCTCGCGGCTTACCTGAAGCCCGCGCTCTTTTCACATGCATCATGAGCCCCTGACAATGCGCCGAACCCAACCCATACGACTCGCCTTCGCGCTCTGTGTAATTACAACGGCAGTCAACCTGCAAGCGCCGCTTTACGATGCCTTGGCAGCGCGTAGCGGCGCTGGCGTAGGGGCCACGACAGTGGCCTTTGCCTGCTATGTAGTCGGCATCCTGCCTGTGCTGTTGGGGTTCAATGGGCTTGCCGAGCGGGTAGGGCGCAAGCCCTTGATCAATACTGCGCTGATGCTATGCCTGGCTGCCACAGTGTTGACACTCGCTATGCCAGGCTTGGTTACCCTAGGTATCGCACGCTTCATGATGGGTATCGGCACGGCGCTGACATCGGCAGTGGCACCCACTTACATGGCCATGCTGTTCGAGGGAGAGGATAGTCGGGCTCCGGCCAACTGGGTGACGGCCAGTACGGCGCTGGGATTTGGGCTCGGTGCGGCCGTCACCAGTTTGTTCGTGCTTAACACGCCGAGCCTAGCGCCTCCTAGCCTGTGGCTCTATCTGGGAGCCGGTGCGTTGGCACTACTGCTGGTGCTGACGCTCAAGGACGACTCACCACGGCGGGCTGGGGCCGAGATGCTGCGTTTGCCCACCTATCCTCCTGGTGCCCTTGGCTATGGGTTCGCCATCCTGCTGGCATGGGCAACAGTAGGGCTGGTCATCGCAATCCTGCCTTCCACCCTGGCCAAGCATGGCCTCTCGGGTTGGGCCGGCTTCACAACCTTCGGTGTCTGCAGCTGTGGTGTGCTCTTCCAGCCATGGGCAAGAAAGCTGGCTCCGCAGACGGCCACCCAGTTGGGCCTGATCATCTTGCCCTTGGTGTATGCATTGATCGCCTGGGGCGCCTTGCAGGGAGTTCTGGTGGCCGTGTTGCTGGGTACCATCGCGGCAAGCAGTGCCTGCTATGGCTTCATCTACCTGGGTGGGCTGAGCGGCGTTCTCAACTTGACGGGGGAGCATCCTGCGCGGGCGAGCGCCGGCTACTTCCTGATGGCCTACCTCGGCTTCAGTATTCCCGTTATCACGACAGGAATCCTGGTCGATGCATTCGGACACGCCGCTGCGCTGGGAATCTTTGGCTTAGTGCTGCTTGGTGGCGTAGGCGTGACGCTAGGCATTCTCCAGCGCGGACGAATCTTTAGCCACAGGGCGCTCCAGCAACGTACATCAAGTAAGTAAGCACTGACTGGAGGGGGCTCAACGTACGACGAAACAGCAACGGTCAGGCACTCGCGCACGCTGCTTGGGCGCCTTCATGCAAGCTGTTAGTACGAAGGCCCTCAGACCATCAACGCCCGGCTGTGCTCCAGCTGACGCTGGGCTTCGGCCAGCGTGTGGGTTTTGCCACTCCAGGGCAGACGCTCCCCTGCCTGACGGAGGTGGTACTCGATCTGGCATCGGTCCTCGTCGTCCAGGATCTCGTAGCGGTGGATCTGGTCGCCGAACTCGTTGCACCACCAGTTATCAGGGAGTTGGGTCCAGTTCATGGCGTCACCTCCACTGGCGCATCAACGCCAGGATTCTCCAGTTCACCACAGCGCGCTTGCGCTCGGCTTTGATCTCGACTGCTCGGCGGGCTTCATGGCGCCAAAGCGCCTCTGCATCCATTAGCCACGGCCGGTGGCGTCGCCGTTCAGATACACTAAGCTCGTATTTTGTAACATTGAGTTGCATTTAGCCTAGTATAAGGTTTATCGGCTTGCCCATCCCAATCTTGAGCATTTTTTGCGAGGCCTTGGAAGGGCACAGCGGCGCTGGCGTGGGGCCACGCCGTGGCCTTTGCGCCGAGCACCCAACTCCACTCTCAGGTACGCTGATTCAGAATGGCATCAATTTCCGCCGTATCGAAATAGAAGGGCGTACCTTCAACCAGTAATCCATTCTCAAACCTCAATATTTCTGAAAAGGGCTGTGTGACTGATATTCCGGTCGCTCGGGCTGTCAGATGCAAGATGCACGACACATACAGCTTGGTTGGGGAACCGGCGTAGCTCAGGTCTTCCACTGACACCTTGCTGAATGCTTTGCTCATTTGCTGCATCAACCCGGCAATGCCTTCCAAGCCTATCCAGTCGCCTGAGTACGGGAGTGATGTCGGCTCGTGGACGACAACATCGGGGTGGAAAGCATCAGCAAGTAGGCTAATGTCTTGTGGCTCCGATTCCATAAAAGCCATCTCCGCTTGAAACATTCTTTCGAGCATCTGCATAGTTGAAAGCGATTCTTCTTGGATGATTTTCATAGCGCCCTCAGGTGTATATGAATGACGATAAGAAGATACTGACCCTGCCGAGGGGGCGACTATCCGTTTATTGCCTCTAAATTGTGAAGCGGCCAGCACGGATTGGTAATATTGGCAGGTTACTGTTTTGGGCTGCGGTCATGATGCTCAGGCGATCCCTCGTTTTCCGAGCTTGAGCCAAGCGGCCTACCGTCACCCACGGCAGGTTAGTAAGCACTGACTGGAGGGGGTGGACTCGCTTCGCTATGCTGAGGCGAAATCGACGCCAGGGAATCGGCCATGCTGATAGAGATAATAAGAAATACGCCGCGCTGGGTATTCCTACTCTTCATCGTGCTGCTCGTGATGGGCTACCAGCAGAGCAAGGACCGCACAGCTAGCCGACTCAGCATCACCATCCTGCCGGCGGTTTTCCTCATCCTGGCCTTATACGGCGTCGTCTCCGCCTTTGGCACCGACCCTGTCGGCCTTGCCCTATGGGCGTTCGGCGTCACGCTCTCCGTGGCTCTGCATCTCAAGCTCGGCATTCCCAGGGGAGTACGCTTCTCTCCCGAACGCCAAGCCTTCCACTTCTCGGGTAGCTGGCAGCCGCTGATTCGTGCAATCCGTGAGAGCGAATAGCGAACTGGCCCGCCTTCCATGCCCTTTTCGCTGTACTCTATTCTTACATCTTGATCCATACACATTTTCCGGCGACTCAGGCTTAAAAGAGCTCGTATTTCTTCTTGGCGACATTTAATAATTATTAATTCAGTTGAGTTGAGTCTTGTTGAGTAGGTAATTCTTGCTTATAGGCTCCTGGCTGATAAGGTGGTTTTAGTCTACAGTCATTAAACATGCTCAGCAGATCACGACCTGAAATGGATGTCAAAAGCGGGGCGCTCTATGAACGACAAGGATAAGAGAGAAAATACCGACACGAAGGTCGCGGACGCGGAAGAGATGAAACGGGAGCGATACGAGCTGCTCCAGCGTTTGGAAGGCTGGCTGGAAACCCCGATGCTGGTTTTAGCTTTTGTGTGGTTGGTGTTATTGGTCGTGGAGTTGATTCGGGGCGAGAGTCTGTTGTTCAATTTTCTCGGCACGGTTATCTGGGTCGTATTCATTCTCGATTTCTCTGTGAAACTGGTCCTAGCCTCGGACAAGGCCGTTTACCTCAAGCGTAACTGGTTGACCGCCATTTCGCTGCTGATCCCCGCGCTGCGGATCTTCCGCGCCTTCCGTACATTTCGGCTGCTCCGCATGGCCAGGACGGGGCGGGGGTTGCGGCTGGTCCGCGTCGTCAGCTCGCTGAACCGTGGAATGAGGGCGCTCGGTGCGAGTCTGAGCCGACGGGGCTTCGGGTATGTAATTGCCCTCACATTACTGGTCACATTTGCCGGCGCGGCCGGGATGTACGCTTTCGAGAGCGAGGTACCCGGCGGCCCGAACAGCTACGGTGAGTCGCTGTGGTGGACCTCCATGATCATGACGACGATGGGCTCGCAGTACTGGCCCCATACGGCCGAAGGGCGTGTACTGTGCGTTTTTCTTGCACTGTATGCCTTCGGTATCTTCGGCTACGTGACAGCGGCGCTCGCCACCTTCTTCGTCGGACGCGACGCTGATAATGTCGACGCCGAATTGGCAGGGGCCAAACAGCTGGCTATGCTACGAGACGAGGTGATCGCCTTACGTGATGAAATTCGCGCCCTATCGCGTCAACCGCCGGGTTGAGCAACTCATACCAAGGACATAAACGCACGCTGAACCAAGCGCAGCAGCTGGCCGAGGGCAGTACGTCTGCTTTTTTGAGGTTTATTGTCGCTTTAGCGGACCCAGCTGCTGAGAGGTGACTTTTATACAGGCCTACCTAAACTTCCGCTCTTGGTCGATAAGAGTTGCCTTGTTTATTGCTCAGCAGCTTGCGAGCCGAATCCGACATGCCGTAGTCGTGTAAATTACCATTGCTGAATGTGCGAGCGCGTTCAAGAAAATTTACAAGCACGTAGTTTAATTTTTGATAGGCGGCTAATGGAGGGTTCAGCCGAGACTACGCATCTCGGAGCTATAAGGAGGGAAGGCAATGAGTGATTCAACTAATCAAAAATCCTTGCTGGGCTTCAGTGTGTGTTACCCTGTAACGCCCCTCAGCTTGGGGCTGCGATATGTAGCATTGTGGGCAGTTATGATGCTTGCGAATTTTCCTGTCATCGTATTTGCCCAAGGAGAGTGCCCCGGAATTCACGTGAATATTCCAAACATTAGTAACAGTAATGGAGCTATAGCTTGCGCGCTTTTCGAATCGCCGGAAGGGTTTCCTACTGAATTTCTTCACTCAGCAACCAATATAATGTTGATGAAAATTCAGGATACGCAGGCGCGTTGCTATTTCTTGGATATCCAGCCAGGAACGTATGCATTGGCCATCATTCATGATGAAAATATGGACGGCAAGCTGGACACTAATTTTCTAGGAGTTCCCACGGAAGGCTACGGCTTTTCAAGCGGGGCAAAAGCCTCGATGAGTGCGCCTTCGTTCGAGGATGCCAGTTTTTCGTACGATGGAGGAAATTTGGGTATGTCAATTCAACTGAGTTACTGAGAGATTTTTCATGGAGAAAGGATGAATAAGTTGAAGAGTCTTTCAGATTTGATAGGGCGCGCTATTTATGGACTTATCAGCTTGAGTCTCGGTATTATCAGTCTCACAATGATGGGCGTTGCCTTATGGGACATATGGCTTTCGCTGCACGAAAAAACCTTGCTGGTTGCAGCTCTTCTTAATTCCATCGGTTTGATCGTGATCGGAATGGCTGTTTTTGATGTGTCCAAGTTCATGTTGGAGGAAGAGGTTTTCAGTAGCAGTGCTACAAAGTCGCCCGCAAAGCAGAGAGAAGCTTTGTTGAAATTTTTTGTCATAATTGCAATTGCTATCAGCCTGGAATCTTTGGTTTTCGTATTCGAGGCTGGAACAAAGGATATAACTACATTGATTTATCCTACTTTACTGTTGCTATCAGCTATCTTGGTGGTGGTCGGTCTTGGGGTATATCAAAGGTTGACTCGTGATGATGACCAATAAAGGAGTAGAAAAGGCTCTTCGTCGTTTCATGTGGATTAGCCCTGATTCAGAAAATGCCACGCTCTAATTCCAGTGGGGTATCCACCGGACCGCCAGCAGTGTTGGCTCAGCCTGCTATGGTCTCCTCGGCATATATGAATGACGATAAGAATATTCTCGCCCCGCAGAGGGCGTTACTATCCGATTATGGCACCCATATTGTGAGTATCTGAAGCGGTCAGGGCGACCTCGTAATATTGGTCTGTTGCTGTTTGGGCTGCGGTCATGACGCTCAGATCATCCCTCGTGTCCCGAGCCTGAGCCAAGCGGCGCTACCGTAACCCAAGGCGGGTTAGTAAGCACTGACTGGAGGGGTTGGCTTCGCCTCGCTATGCTGAGGCGAAATCGACGCCAGGGAATCGGCCATGCTGATAGAGATAATAAGAAATACGCCGCGCTGGGTATTCCTGCTCTTCATCGTGCTGCTCGTGATGGGTTACCAGCAGAGCAGAGACCGCACCGCCAGCCGACGCAGCATCACCATCCTGCCGACAGTCTTCCTCATCCTGGCGTTATATGGCGTCGTCTCCGCCTTCGGCACCGATCCAGTCGGCCTTGCCCTATGGGCGCTCGGTGTCGCGCTCTCCGTGGCGCTCTATATCAAGCTCGCCATCCCCAGGGGAGTACGCTTCTCTCCCGAACGCCAAATCTTTCACCTGCCGGGAAGCTGGCAGCCGCTGCTCATCATGCTGGCGATCTTCTTCGCCAAGTACTCGGTGGAAGTGATCCGTGCCAGGCAGCTCCCGATTGCCGACACGGCCGAGTTCACGGCCATCGTCAGCCTGCTCTATGGCCTGTTCAGCGGCGTGTTCCTCGGGCGTGCGGTGGTGATGTGGCGAAAGGCACAGTTCAGCAGTTCCCAGCGTATAACGGAGCTGCGCTAGCCAGCCATCCTTCGTTCGCATCATCTCAGCAATACGTATTAAACAAATAGCGCATGTAATATAAGCGTGTTCGACTATCGTTGGCTTAACTCTACGGAGCACCATATGCCAGTTGTTACGACAATTGAATTCCCCAGCGTTACCGAAACTACGTATGAGAAGCTCGGTGCCAGTCTTGTCGCACAAGGCGCGCCAGCGGGTATCCTCTATCATGCATGCGGTCCTGTTTCCGGCGGCTGGCGCATCGTGGATATTTGGCGCTCTGCAGAGGACTTCGACAGGTTCGTGGATGGAACGCTTCTACCTGCGGCGCGTGCACTCGGGCTCCCCGAGCCGGTCCGGCGAGAGTGCTTCCCGGCGCATCATGCCGGACAAGTCGTCTCGTGACGGACCAAGGCACTCCTTTTTCCGGGTTCGCTGACCTGGGGTTGAAGCGATGAAAAACGCCAGAGCGTTCTGGAACAAAAGTGCTGCGCGCTACGCCAAGAGCCCCATTCGCAACGTGAGCGCGTACGAGAAGAAGCTGGCCATCACCCAGGAGTACCTGCACCCGGATAGCAGCGTGCTGGAGTTCGGCTGCGGGACGGGGAGTACGGCGATACTCCATGCCCCTCATGTCAGGGATATGGTCGCTATCGATATTTCCGACAAAATGCTGGAGATCGCCGAGCAGAAGGCACGTGATGCCGGTATCGAGAACATCACCTTCCGACGAGGCACCTTGGAAGAGGTGGAGCAGGCGGAGGCAAGCTTCGATGCCGTGCTGGGGCTCAATATCCTTCACCTGCTCGAAGATCTGGACGCGACGCTGGCCAGGGTGCATGGCTTGCTCAAGCCAGGTGGCGTGTTCGTTTCCAGCACCGTCCTGATCGGCGATATCAACTTCCTGCTGCGCCTGGTGATTCCACCCATGCAGATGCTGGGGCTCGCTCCCTATGTGAATCGCTTTGGCAAGCAGGCGCTGGTCGATAAGCTGATCGGCGCGGGCTTCTCCATCGAGCGGGAGTGGCAGCCCGGGAAAGGAACGGTCTTCATCGTTGCCAGAAAGAGCGAGTAGCCGGTTCGGCCGGCTGAGCGATCAGAAGGACCTCACCGCGGTCAGCGGTCCTGCCAATCCGGCCCCATGGCGGCTTCTTCCCGGCTGGCCTATCTTTTCCTGGCCAAGGAAGAGCCCGAAGCCCGATCAATAGGAGGAAGGAGGATGCTCGACTCAGCACGGCGCAGCGGTGGCCGAATTTGGGATCTCTCATTATTGGGCGGCGCAGCAGCTGCGATCTTGCTTTTTTCCGGCCAGCTCGAGAGTGCCGAGAGGGATTTCGATGCCTACATTGCTGAGCGTGGCGAGGATCTGACCGCTTGCTTCAAGGAGCTCCCCGAACTGCGCGACCAAGGCTTGGGCCTCGGCATGACCAGGGGGGCAGAGCGGGGAGCACCCAGCGTCCCGATACGAAGAGTTGTGCTGGCGCTAGACGCATCCGGCTCCATGGCGGGCCGGATTGGCGGGCAAACCAAGATGGATATCGCCCGTGCCGCCGCAATAGACTTCGTCTCCAATCTCGATGAAGACATTGAGCTTGGCCTGGTGCTGTTCGGACATACCGGCACCAATCAGGAATCAGGCAGAGCCGACAGCTGCCGCGGCGTAGAACTAACCCAATCGATCCAGCGCGACGATCGCTCAGCACTTACCCGCGAACTGGAGAACGTATCGGCTACCGGCTGGACGCCGTTGGCCGCTGCGATCGAGCAGGCCGGTGAGAGCTTTCAGGCAACCGAGGTGCCGGGCGAGCAGGTTGTCTACGTTATCTCCGACGGCGAAGAAACCTGTCACGGCGATCCAGTCGAGGCAGCCAGGCAGCTGTCGGAGTCCGATGTGCGTGCGGTAGTGAATATCATCGGCTTTGATCTGCCTCGCGAAGAGCGCGATGCGCTGCACGCCGTGGCCGAGGCTGGCAACGGCCGGTTTCTTGAGGTGGCCAACGCCCGGGAGTTGCAGAGCAGTTTAAGTGATGCGGCGCAAAACCGGCTGGCGAATCAGGGTGCGTTGGCGCGAACCCAGCTCAACACCGGTGGTGGCCAGGCAGCCAATGCATTGAGTACATCGGGCATGTTGGCGCGCTCTAAACTGTGCCTGAAAGCTGCGACCGGTCGCGAACGGCTTGGCCTGGCTGGATGGGCGCGCGAGCGGGGGCTGGACAGTGATACCACCAGAGCGGTGGGTGAACTACTTGATGCCCGGGCAGAGAGTTATCAGTCCCAGCTTGCCGAGTTCGAGGCCGAAGCCGAGCGCCGCAGAGCGGCAGCCGACGCTGCCCTGCAGGAAGACCTGGACCGCACGACGGATGCCTTCCGAGACACGCAAGAGGACTGACCTTACATGGTGGTATCTTGCCTGCAGTCAGCTGCCAAAGTTAGCAGCCAATGGTCTAGCAACAGCATACAGCGACGGCGCTGTGCCCGCCTTCATTCTGCCTCTGGCTTGGCATAAGACGGTCAATGCCAGGCCCGCGCCGATGCGCTTGCTGTTCACCTTTGCTGAAAAACGCCCCATGTAAGAGAAGGCTTACATGGCGTAAGCATTTGCCCTCACCGGCACGACCAAGGTCAAATTTCCGGTTCGTTACGTAGCATTACACGCGGCAAAACGTTAGCGTGACGGTAAAGCGGGCTTAAGCGAAGACCCGCCCCTGAGATCTCGCAGGTGGACGAACCCTTGGATGTTTCGATCCTCTTTGAAGCCGTAAGACCGCTGTGGTGGGTCCTCCTCGTCGCGCTGGCGCTCGGCATCCTCAAGTCTCGCTGGGTCAAGGGCCTGTTCGGTGAAGCCTTCGTCAAGCTGATCGCCAGGGTACGGCTACCGGCGGAGGAGTACCGAGGCATCCACAACGTCACGCTTGCCACGCCCGACGGTACCACCCAGATCGATCATATCCTGGTCTCCCGCTACGGCATCTTCGTCATCGAAACCAAGCATATGACGGGCTGGATCTTCGGCAGCGAGAAGCAGGCGCAGTGGACCCAGAAGCTCTACCGCAAGACCTTTAAATTCCAGAACCCGCTGCGCCAGAACTACAAGCATGTGAAAGTGTTTGAAGCCCTGCTAGACGTGCCGTTGGAAGCCATTCACTCGGTGTTATCTTTTCCGATGAAAAAGAATTAATAAAAAATGAAAAACCTGGATTGATGAAGAGCGGACAGCCTACACTGAGGTTAGCATGGATGAATATTTAGCCACAGGGCGCTCTCGAAAGGTGCGCCAAATAAGTAAGCACTTACTATAGGGGGTGGCTTATACTCGTGCAGAATCGCTATTCATTCGACGGCTTTTTTCATCTTGGCCTTATACGGAGTCATCGCCGCATTCGACACCGATCCTGTTGGCGTTGGCCTATGGGCGCTAGGTATCACTTTCTCCGAAGCGCCTCGTATCAAGCTCGCCATTTCCAGGGGAGTGCGCTTCTCTCTCGAACGCCAAGCCTCCCACCTATCAAGAAGCTGGCGGCCGCTGCTCTTCATGTTGGCAATCCTCTTCGCCAAGTACATGGTGAAAGCCATCCGCACTCGGCAGTTCCATATCGCCGATACGGTTACGTTTACAGCCACCGTCAGCCTGCTCTATGGCCTGTTCAGCGGCGTATTCCTGGGGTGGACGGTGGTAATGTGACTGATGGCACAGCTCGGCCACTTCCAGCAAATGACCGAGCTGCGCTAGCCAGCCAACCCTCAGGTGAGCTACGGCTTATATGCTATAAACCTTCACCACTGATTTGCGACCAAAGTCAATATGTGCTTTTATTCCGTGGATTAACTCGTGAGAAAGAGTTAGCTTTGGAGGAAGTAGCTTCTGGCTCTTGCACTGTCAAAAAAAGCTCACGTCGGTTTGGGATTAGTAATTTTGGTGTTCGTAGGTATGAATGTTTGTTTGGAATATTTTTAAGAGGGTTAGGTTTTGCTTTCTAATTTTAATTTGCCTAATAAGCTTGCCGAAAGATTGAATAATGAGCACGGTCTTGCTGGGCCTGTGTATATAGCGTTGAAAACTGCGCGACCTTGGTTTTATGATAATAAGCTCGCCTTTTTTCCAGGTTATACTGACCATGGTCTTGACCATGTGAATCAAGTTCTGTCATCAGCAGAAGCCTTGATTTCGGACGAGGCATGGGCTCATGTTACGCCGCAAGATTGCGCATTACTAGTATATGCAGCGCTTTTGCATGATTGTGCTATGCATCTCTCGCCCGATGGCTTTGCGTCTCTTCTTAAGGAAGGGGGCCAGCAGCCACGTTCGACTTTCACTTCAGAAGATCCGCCGTGGTCAGTCTTATGGAATGATTTTCTAACGTCTGCACTACGTATGGATAGTAGGCGGCTGCAAAGCATTTTTGGAAGTATAGAACCACCTCGAAAGCCACCACTTTCCGCTTTGGAGCAGACCGATCGTGACCGGCTGCTGATAGGTGAGTTCTTGCGGAGGCATCATGCGCGTTTAGCACATGAAATTGCTATTGCTGGAGTGCCTGGTCCGGATGGTAGAAGTCTGATGTTTGAGATGCCGTCACCGCAATTTGCAGACCTAGCTGGATTTGTGGCGAGAAGCCATAATTTAAGCTTACGCACTGCAGTAGATATGCTCCCAAATCCGCGTCGGCGAGTATACAACAATGCGCATGTGCCATTTGTAATGGCATTGCTTCGAGTTGCTGACTACGTACAGATACAAGCTTCTCGTGCTCCTGGGGAAGTATTGGAAATTCGAAGCTTAGAGAGCCCCGTTTCGAGAGCAGAATGGAATAAACATCATGCTGTAAGTGATGTGCATCGTGCTCATGATGATCCCGAAGCACTTTACGTTGAGGTTGAACCATCCAATGTGCGCGCTTTTATAGGTGTTAAAGATTTGCTTCAAGATATTCAGTCGGAGCTAGATGCTACTTGGGCAGTGCTTGGGGAGGTTTATGGGCAGCATAAAGATCTGCGCGATCTAGGATTGGCGATTAGACGCATTCGATCAAATATTGAGATTCCTGAGAAATATGCCACCGAAAGTTCTATTTCTTATATTCCGAAGAAGTTAAGGTTTCGTGCTTCTGATGTGGAAATGCTGAACTTGATGGTTGCGCCATTATACGGCGACTGGCCTGCTGTTGGAATTAGGGAGTTAATCCAAAATGCTGTGGATGCGTGCCGTGAGCGGGCTGATGCGGAAAGAATGTTAGGCCTCGAATCTCATGTCGATAAAAGGGAAGCTGATGTTATAGTGCGCCTTGATGAAAAGAATGGGCAAGGATGGCTCCATGTTGAAGATAAAGGCGTTGGGATGTCGTTAGAAATTGTAGAGAACTACTTCCTAAAAATTGGTTCTTCATTTAGAAGTAGTGATATTTGGAAGGCAAAGCATACGGACGATCAGGGGCGCTCACGTGTGTTGCGAACGGGGCGTTTTGGAGTGGGGGTGCTGGCTGCTTTTCTGCTTGGAGATGAGGTTACAGTTACCACGCGACATATGCATGCTTCTGATGAGGAAGGGCTGGAGTTTAAATGTAGGTTGGAAGATGATTTAATAGAGGTTCGCCGAGTTAAGGCTAAAGTTGGTACTCTAGTAAAGGTCGCTATAAGGGATCCGAAGGTTCTGAAGAAGTTATGCAGCATTCCCGAGGGAAATGAGCATGGCTACCGTAGCGAGGAGTGGGAGTGGGACTGGTTTTGGCAAGGTTGGCCAAGAGTGGAAAGCTTTTTACCTGGTGATGCTCAGCCCTTAGATAGACCTCCGGCAGTGCCTGATCCTCTTGAGGCTCTGCCAGAGGGTTGGTTTAGGATTAGTGCTCCAGGGTATGAAGATGTAATTTGGACCTATGAGCATTTACAGCGTGGTAGATGCTGGTCAAGATATTGGATTTCGGGACCCAATATTATATGTAATGGTATAGAAATCAAGGGTGGTCGAAGAGTTTACGGGCCTGCCTACCCAGCAGAGTTAGAAATCGCCCATAGCCCCTCGATATGTGTAGATAAGCCTCGCCTGATAATATACGATCCTCAGGGTCTATTTCCACTGAATTTGCAGCGTTCATCTTTGGTTAGGGTTCCGGATTTTCATGATTTGCTCGTTGGTTCTGTTGCGTTACATTATGCGCGTGCGTTGAAAAATAAGAGTGAGGATTTGCTTTTCCCAGACAAAGAGTCCCTTGCCGAAATGTGTTCTTTTAGACTAGAAGGAAAGCATGATAAGGATAGGGAGTCTCACTCTGTTTGCATTCGCACCAAAAAAGGATGGGTGCCGTTTGATACAGGAATATTATTAGAAGATTTAAATGGTGAGATAATTGTTCTCGATCCTGCCGATACAGCAAGTGACAGGGGGTTGTGGCGTTGTCCTTCATTGCGTGTCTTTGAGCGGAACTATCTTGTTACTGATGGTGTGCGTTTAAGTAAAGTTGGTCGTGGGTTTTGGCTTTCATCGATACTTGGCCTCTTTAGTGAAGAGAGTGAGAGTAGGCGGAGTCTGTGGCAATTACCAGCGGAAGGTGGGGTGCTTTTTATTAGGGAGAAAGACAGGCAGGATCTTAGCATGCGCGGACAGATTCCAAAATATTTGTGGAATAATATGGATGTGTTGTGGACTAAGGGAGGGTGGTCTCTTTTAGTTGGGGGTAAGGAAGTGGAGATTGATGAGGACTGGAGTTCTTTAAGCAAAGAAATGGATCGCTCAGGTTGTTTTGGTGTGGCTTTTGTTCGTTTGGCTAATGCTCTTGATGAATCTTATGATTTGTCGCCTTTTGCACAAGCCTGGAGGAGTTTGGAGGTGGGTTAATTGTTTTTGATAAGTGCTCTTAATGGAGTTATATCGAGGAATTCGGCTTCAGTTTTGAAATTAAAATCGCCGACTCTCCGACCACCTGCGGCTCGCGGCCGGATGAGCGTGGGCCACTAATCTGAGGATATTTGGTGCGACAAGGGTCGACGGGCCACTCTGGCGGTGCTCATCGACTGCTGCAACGCGAGAAATCATCGGATGGTGTTATCGGACAATGGCAACAGCAAAACGGCCGAAGCCGCTTTGGAGGAGGCTCTGAGCATCGATTTGGTGCCTTAGGCCGAACCATGAGCCTCTGCGCTGAGGTCCGATAGCCGATGGTGCAGAACAATCGGCAGCACGCGAACGTGGCTACGTGCCGCCAGTGTACTGGGTGTTATGTCGTCTTTTTCTGGCCGTTAGCTTTAACTTTTGCAGCCTATCTAAAGCCTCAGGGCCACAAGTCACCGGCGGCTCCCCTATCCCTCGCTAGTATCCCTTCAGACTGCGACCCACACGTCGTCGCCCTTGAAGCTCACCTTCCAGGTGCGCAGCGTTATGCTGTCGTCTTCCAGGCACTGGCCGTCTTCCAGGCGGAAGTGTTGCTTGTAGATCGGCGAGGCGGCGACGAGCTGGCCCTTGAGGTCGCCGACGATGCCGCGGGCGATGACGTTGGCGTTGGAGAAGGGGTCATGGTGGTCCAGGGCGTAGAGTGCCAGTTCGTGGCCAAGGTGCCAGCGTCCGACGACTTTTTTTCAAGATTCGGCAACGTATGCCGATGATTCATTTAGCAATGATGTTTTGCAGACCGGTCTTTAATGTTATCCCGGTAGTGGCATGTCGACGGTCTGTGGCCGAGAAGGGGCTGGTGAACAGCACTCCTGGCGGTAGCGTGCCTGAATGACTCGTTATTCTTTACCCAGCTTCAGCGTGTGGCTCTGCGTGGCGGCTGCCACATGGCGTTCAACCGCAAGGTGCTCCAAGAAGCACGTACCTCGGCGCTTCCCATGCTGGAAGGATGGCGCACGCCATGGAAGCAAATGAAGTAGCATATCCAGCAGCAGTAGGTTTTCTCGTTACGTGGGCTGTAGCGCTTCACTCGCATGGTAGCCTTCACCCAGTCCATCATCCTTGACGGTCTGCTATGCGTATCCATACGGCAGCTCCCTCGTAATGTGGGCATATATACAGTATTATTGGTGCCGGCAAAACGAACAAGCGAGCGAGTTGCACGTAAATGGCCGAGTTATATTATGTTGGTGGCAACAATAGGTAGGAGAGAAGAAAACACGCTAGATAATATTGTTGAACGAGCAAGGGAGTTCGTCCAATATCAGGATGTGCAGTCAAGCACTGCTAGGTCAAAGGGGAGGGTTCAAGGTGTCATGAGAGTGGGTGGGACGGCAGCTCAATCAACCTTGTGTATCAATCGCACCAGGAAGAAACAAGTCGCCGTTCGGTGAGTTCAACTCTCATCGACGGTAAGGAAATCACTATCAACTCAACTCAAGCGCAAACAGAGGAGAACCGTATGAAAAAGACTCTTTTCATGCTAAGTCTGAAGTTAAAGTGGGTTGTTGGGTTGTCTGTCCTTACTTCGCTAGGCGTGTGCGGTGTATGCCTCACCCAGCCTCATGACACTTTGGCTTAACAATTCGTCCAAGCCGACCCGCTTCACGGCTCGGCTTAATTCAGGCTTTAGGCCGGGAGTGGGAAGCATGGTTGATCAACTTCAAGAAGTGGCGGCAGCGCTGTTTCTCTCAGTCCTAAAGGTCAGCGCCGACCATCAGGGCACGTTTCGGCTACTTGTCACCTCCAAGATTGATGGTGAGGAAAAACCACTCCTCGTCGTGGGTAATGCGCATGGACAGGTAGAGGATGGACACGCGATTGCCATCCTTAATCCGACCGAGGAGCTTGCCTCATCTGGCAAGGTCGCTGCCGGGACGGCTTATCCCTCTGATCTTCTCAAGGAGATCGTTGCCGGCCAGTGTGACGCTATGGTTGAGCTTTGGATTGACGCTTATAAGAACGATAGGGTCAGCCGCATTGAGGGGTATGCCAGTAGGTCGCCTCAAACCGCTCGCTTCAAGATCAGGTAGTCCGATCTAACAATCATTCAAGCCGTCGCTGCTTCGCGGCTTAATTCTGATGTTAGCGGGATGAAAGATATGCCAGCAGTATTCGCAACTGTACTCTCGTTGGCCAGCGCTGTAGTCGTAGCCTTTCTCGCTCATTGGCTGGCTGACCGGCGTACACGCGGCAGTGAACTGGCCACTATGCGGCTAAAGGCGTATGGAGACTTCCTTCAAGCCGCATCTCGATTGGTCGCGGCCCGCCGTCTAGGCAGGAAGAATGATGAGCTGGAAGAGCTTGCCGCCTTAAACGACGCCAAGGCCCGCATCTGTGTCTGCGCGGAAGCTACCGTAGTTGAAGCGCTAGCTGAATTCTGGCTCGCTGGAGGAACACTAGAGCGCGAGCAAGAGATCCTCGCTTTCAAGCGCCTTTGCGTCGCGATGAGGGAGAGCCTCGGTAACCGCCGGAATGACATCGCCATGCTCCGGTTGTCCGATACTCTGTTTCGGTTGGAGCCGTCAGTGTTTTCATTCCGCGCGGATAGAATGGGCAATGCGGCGACCGACTAACGTTAGGAATCAAAATGGTTTTAAAACAGGATGGGAGCCCGTTTTGGCAAAAGGAAGAAGTCAATTTGTCGGCGCAGCTGGCCATTACTACGTGTCCTACGCCCTTGCACGTCGCGGTATACATGCAAGCCTGACCGTCGGCAACGCTCCGGCAGTAGATGTGATTGCGGCAAAAGCCGACGGGTCGCGAAGCATCTCCATACAGGTGAAGACGTCTCGGAATGCGTATCGCCACAGGCGTTACGGCAGGGAGGGGTGCGAGTGGGACGTTGGAGCCGGAGCGATTGGTAAGCACAGTCCACAGTTTTGGTATGCCTTGGTTGACCTCCGGGGGAATAAGGAGCTGCAGCCGCGCGTGTTTATTGTGCCTTCGCTTTGGGTTGCGGAGTTTGTATTACCATCGTTTGCTCGAAAGGTGTTTTTCTTACCCTCTACCGCCTGGGACGTGACTGAAGAGCGCTGGGATACGCTTGTGGCGTCTCTCAATGGTGCGCCTCAGACCAATGAGCTCGCCACGAGTTGGCCCGAGGAAAAGCTCGTCCGGTGGGGAAGGAAAGCCGCAGCTGTGGCCCCGGAACAGGAGCTTGATGCGGTATGACAAGGGGAATCCTAACCATGTGCTGCAGCCGACGGCTTCGCCGCGGCTGAGTTGATGCGTTAGCCACCGCCACCGCTGTCGATTTCAGCCAGCTCCGTTCGACGTTAGGTTGCCATCCAAAGCAATCACCCACAGAACGGAGCTGATCATGAAGCACATGGCAAAGAATACGATCTGCCTTTGGTACGATGACGCCGCTGAGGAAGCCGCGCGATTTTATGCCGAGACGTTCCCCGATTCCTCGCTCGACGCGGTGCACCGGGCCCCTGGTGATTTTCCGTCGGGTCAGGAGGGAAGCGTCCTGACGGTTGAGTTCACCGTACTAGGCGTTGCGTGCCTCGGGCTGAACGGCGGGCCTATGTTCAAGCACAGCGAGGCGTTCTCGTTTCAGGTGGCGACCGAAGACCAGGAGGAGACGGATCGCTACTGGAACGCCATCGTCGGCAATGGCGGACAAGAGAGCGAATGCGGGTGGTGCAAGGACAAGTGGGGCATCTCGTGGCAGATTACGCCGGTTGCGCTGACGAAAGCCTTCACCAGCCCTGACCGCGCCGCCGCCAAGCGGGCCTTCGATGCCATGATGACGATGCAGAAAATCGACATCGCCAAGATCGAGGCCGCCTTTCGCGGTTGAGATGAGAACAGGCTTATCCAAAGCCGCCGACGCTACCCAGCGTCGGCGGGTGATCAGGCATTGTCCCTCGGTGGGGTCCAAGCCGGTGCTTCGTCCACGGTTCGCCGTGCGTTCTCCTGCATGGCGTGCCCCAACGACTCCTCGAGCTTCATGAACAACTCCCCGTAGCGCGGGCTGAAGTGGATGCCTTCTTCGATATTGCGCCAGGCGTCGAACAGTTGGTCTTCGTGGGCTTTTTCACTGGCAATAAAGGAGTCGGTCATCCGGCGGGCGCGTTGTGGGTGGACGCCCAGGGCGGTGAGGGCCTCGCCACCGAGTTCCAGGGCGGAGTAATAGGTTTCGCTCACCACGTCGTCGGCACCGGCTTCGCGCAATTCATAACCATGGCCGCGGTCGAAGGCGCGAGCCAGTATCCAGACCTCCGGGTAAAGCTGTTTGACATGGCGCACCAGGCTCACGGCCCGGTCGCGGTCATCGATGGCGACGACCAGCAGGCGCGCCTCGGCAATGCCGGCGGTTTCCAGCAGTTCGACGCGGGTGGCGTCGCCAAAGTAGCTTTTCAGTTGGATGCGGCGCAGATTTTCGATCTGATCCAGGGCATGATCCAGGGCGACGCTGGGAATGTTGTTGGCTCGAAGCAAACGACAGACGATCTGCCCGAAGCGGCCGACCCCAGCCACGATCACCGGGGCCCGCTCTTCTATCTCATCCGGCTCCGCTTCTTCATTGGTTGCCTTTTGATAGCGCGGCAGCACCACCCGGTCATAGACAATGAACAACAGCGGCGTCAGGAACATGGACAGGGCCACTACCAGTGACAGCACCTGGGCGGTGTCCGCCGGAATCACCCGGCTCTGGGTGCTGTAGGTCAGCAGGACAAACCCGAACTCACCGGCCTGGGCCAGCCCGAGGGTGAACAGCCAGCCTTCGCTGTCGCGGATGCCGAATGCGAAGGCCAGGCCAACCAGAATCAGCGCCTTGCCCACGATAACCGCCAGGGCGAGAAGAAGGACCGTATCCCAGGCATCCGCCAGCACCCCGAAATTGATCCCCGCGCCCACGGTAATGAAGAACAGCCCCAGCAGCAGCCCCTTGAACGGTTCGATATTGGCTTCCAGCTCGTGCCGGAATTCGCTGTTGGCCAGGACCACGCCGGCCAGGAAAGCGCCTAGCGCCGGCGACAGGTTCACCAGGCTCATGAGCGCCGCGATGCCGATAATCAGCATCAGGGACGTGGCGGTGAACACTTCCCGCATGCCGGACTGCACCACGTAGCGGAACAGCGGCCGGCTCAGGTAATAGCCGCAGACAATCACCAGCATGATCGCGCCGACAACCACCAGTCCATGCGCCCAGCCCGGCAGGTTCTCAACCAGGCTGAGACTGCTGTGTCCATGCTCTGTGGCGGTGCCGGAAATTCCCGGTACGACCAGCAGCGGGATGATGGCCAGCATGGGAATCACCGCAATGTCCTGGAAAAGCAGCACTGAGAAGGTGCTTCGGCCGCCTTCGGTTTTGACCAGACCCTTTTCGTTCAATGTCTGCAGGACGATCGCGGTTGAGGACAGGGAGAAGAGAAACCCCACCGCCACGGCTGTTTGCCAGCGCAGGCCCAGGGACCAGGCAAAACAGGTGGCGGCGGCTGCGGTTAGTGTGACCTGCAGGCCGCCGAGACCGAGCAGACGGACCCGCATGGCCCAGAGGGTTTTGGGGTCAAGCTCCATCCCCACCAGGAACAGCATCATTACCACGCCGAACTCGGCAAAATGCTGAACGGTAACGGTCTCCTGACCCACCAGTCCGGTCACCGGCCCTATGACCACACCGGCCACCAGGTAACCGAGTACCGACCCCAGCCCGAACCGCTTGGCCAGTGGCACCGCGATCACCGCCGCCACCAGGTAAATAAACGCCTGAACAAAGTAGTCTGTCATCAGAGTAGTCAGTCATGTCCGTGGGCCGAAAATCAGATATTCGGTCCGTCACCGACATGAGTCAAAGCCGCCGACGCTTTTCCCCAGCGTCGGCGGCTTTTTCTTTTCTAAGGTCGAAACCTCAGGCCTCGATCCACACCTCGTCGCCCTTGAAGCTCACCTTCCAGGTGCGCAGCTGCACGCTGTCGTCTTCCAGGCATTGGCCGTCTTCCAGGCGGAAGTGCTGCTTGTAGATCGGCGAGGCGACGACGAGCTGGCCCTTGAGGTCGCCGACGATGCCGCGGGCGATGACGTTGGCGTTGGAGAAGGGGTCGTGGTGATCCAGGGCGTAGAGCTCTTGTTTATGACCAGGAAGGTAGAAGATGGCTACCTGGGCGGGGCCTTCCGGGGTTTCCACCCAGGCGGCGACGCCGGAGAAGGGCACCAGGTCGGCGCGGGTGCAGAGGGTTTGCCAGGTCTGGGTCATGGTCTTCGCCGCAATTGCTGAACTCATTCAGGGTGTCTCCATTTTCTTATCTGTCACTGGCGAGCGAGATGAAGCGGGCGGCGCGCTGGGCGCCGCCATGATCCTTATGCAGGTCTAAGTTGGCCGCGCTCAGTGGTATAGATAATGTCGGGGTCCGGGCGCGCGTCGTTGACGAAGCTGCGGAAGCGCTTGAGCTTCTCCGGGTCGCTGATGGCGTTGGCCCATTCGCACTCGTAGGTATCGATCACGGCCTGCATCTGCCGGTCGAGTTCTTCGCCGATGCCGAGGCTGTCCTCGAGGATCACCTGCTTGAGGTAGTCCAGGCCGCCTTCGAGGTTCTCGCGCCATACCGAGGTGCGCTGCAGGCGGTCGGCGGTGCGGATGTAGAACATCAGGAAGCGGTCGATGATGCGGTAGAGCTGTTCGTCGTCGAGGTCGGTGGCGAACAGTTCGGCGTGGCGCGGGCGCATGCCGCCGTTGCCGCACACGTACAGGTTCCAGCCGTTCTCGGTGGCGATCACGCCGATGTCCTTGCTCTGGGCTTCTGCGCACTCGCGGGTGCAGCCGGAAACGCCGAACTTGATCTTGTGCGGCGCGCGCAGGCCCTTGTAGCGGTGCTCCAGTTGGATCGCCATGCCCACGCTGTCCTGTACGCCGTAGCGACACCAGGTGCTGCCCACGCAGGACTTCACCGTACGCAGCGACTTGCCGTAGGCGTGGCCGGTCTCGAAGCCGGCTTCGATCAGCTCGCCCCAGATCGCCGGCAGGTCTTCCAGGCGGGCGCCGAACAGGTCAATGCGCTGGCCGCCAGTCACCTTGGTGTAGAGTTCGTACTTCTGCGCCACCTGGCCCAGCACCACCAGCTTGTCGGGGGTGATCTCACCGCCCGGCACGCGGGGAACGACGGAGTAGGTGCCGTTCTTCTGCATGTTGGCCATGAAGGTGTCGTTGGTGTCCTGCAGCGGGATGTGGGCTGCGTCGGTGATCGGCTCGTTGAAGCACGAGGCCAGGATCGAAGCCACTGCCGGCTTGCAGATGTCGCAGCCGAGGCCGTGACCCACCTTGGAACCATGCTTCTCCATCAGCTCGCTGAAGGTCTTGATGCCCTCCACCCGCACGATGTCGTAGAGCTCCTGGCGGGTGTAGTGGAAGTGCTCGCAGATCGACTTGTCGACCTCCACGCCGCGGCTCTCGAGTTCATGGTCCACCAGGGTCTTGAGCAGGGCGGCGCAGCCGCCGCAGCCGGTGCTGGCCTTGGTCGCGCCCTTCACCGCGCCGAGGTCCACGGCGCCGGCGTCGATCGAGGCGCACACGTCGCCCTTGGTGACGTTGTGGCACGAGCAGATCATCGCCGTTTCCGGCAGGGCGTCCGGCCCCAGGGCGGGGGCGGCTTCGCCACCGGCGGGCAGGATCAGCGCGGCCGGGTCCTCGGGCAGGTCGATGCGGTTGGCGTAGTACTGGTGCAGGGTGTCGTAGTAGCTGTTGTCGCCCACTAGCATGGCGCCCACCACGCGCTTGCCGTCGCTGGAGACCACCAGCTTGCGGTACTGCTGCTTGATGGGGTCGAGGAAGCGGTACTGCCGCGCGCCGGGAGTGCGGTCGCCGTGGGCATCGCCGATGGAGCCCACGTCGACGCCCATCAGCTTGAGCTTGGTGCTCATGTCGGCGCCGGCGAAGGTCGTGCCGGCGCTTTCGCCGGGCGAAGCCAGCAGCGTGGAGGCGGCGGCCTTGGCCATCTGGTAGCCGGGGGCGACCAGGCCGAAGATGCTGTTGTTCCACAGCGCGACCTCGCCAACGGCGAGAATCGCCGGGTCGCTGGTCAGGCAGTTGTCGTCGATCACCACGCCGCCGCGCTCGCCGATCTCCAGGCCGCAGTCGCGGGCCAGTTCGTCGCGGGGGCGAATGCCGGCGGAGAAGACGATGAGGTCGGTCTCCAGCACTTTCTCGTCCTGGAACACCATGCGGTGGCGGCTGGCCTCGCCGTCGACGATCTCCTGGGTGGCACGGCCGGTGAGTACCTGGACGCCGAGCGCCTCGATCTTCTCGCGCAGCAGTTCGCCGCCTTCGCTGTCGACCTGCATCGGCATCAGGCGCGGGGCGAATTCCACCACGGCGGTGTCGAGGTTGAGCCCGCGCAGGGCGTTGGCGGCTTCCAGGCCGAGCAGGCCGCCGCCCACCACCACGCCGGTGGTGGCGGTCTCGGCGGCTTCGCGGATGGCGTCGAGGTCTTCCAGGGTGCGGTAGACCAGGCAGCCTTCACGCTCGTTGCCAGGTATCGGCGGTACGAAGGGGTAGGAACCGGTGGCCAGCACCAGGCGGTCGTAGGCGTAGCGGCCCTGTGGCGTCACCACTTCGCCCTTGTCGCGGTCGATCTCGGTGACCGCCTCGTGCAGGCGCAGCTCGATGCCGTGCTCGGCGTAGTACTCGGCGGTGGAGAGTGCCAGCGAGGCGGCGTCGCGGCCGCTGAAATACTCGGAGAGGTGCACGCGGTCGTAGGCCAGGTGGCGCTCCTCGCCGAACACGGTGACTTCATAGCGCTGCGTGGCGCCCTGTTCGACCAGTTGCTCGACCAGGTGGTGGCCGACCATGCCGTTGCCGATGACGATCAGTTGCGGTTTAGCGGGCGTGTTCATGCGGCCTCCTTCGCGGGGCTTTGCGGTGATTCATTTAGTGCATCGTCGAGCAGGAGTTGAGCGTCGGCGGCGCCGAGCAACAGGGCCGGGCGGCAGGGGGCCAGGTCGCGGCCTGCCAGGGCCTGCTCGAAGTACCAGGGGCCGGAGGCGGTGTCGCCGTAGAGCACGGCGCCTTCCAGGCGGCCGTCGCGCAGCAGCAGGCGGCGGTAGTCGCCCTGCTGGGGGTCGCGATAGCTGAGCACCTCGTGACCCGGCTCGGGGTCGGTGGGGCCGAAGGCGTAGAGCGAAACGCCGCTGACCTTGAGCTTGGTGGCACAGGGCTTATCGACATAGCGTGCTTCGCCGTAACCGGTGCTGGGCTTGCCGCAGAGACAATCGGCCAGTACTTCGACCTGGCGCCAGATCGGCTCGACCAGGCCGTAGAGGTTGCCGTGGTGCTCGCAGCATTCGCCCAGGGCGTGGATCGAGGGGTCGGAAGTGGTCAGCCACTCGTCGACGACCACGCCGCGGTTGACGTCGAGCCCGACGCTGCGGGCAAGCGCCGAGTTGGGCACGATGCCGATGGCCACCACGACGCAGTCGGCGGCGAGCCGGGTGCCGTCGGCCAGATGCGCGGCGCACACCTGGCCGTCGGCGCCGGCTTCCAGACGCTCGAGCTGGGCATCGGTATGAATGTCGAGCCCACGGCCGCGTAGCTCGTTCTCGAGCAGGCGCGCGGCGGTGAGGTCGAGCTGGCGGTTCATCAGGCGGTCGTCGCGCTGCAGCAGGCTTACCTGCATGCCGCGCTTGCCCTGTCCTCGTTTACGTAACCCTTCGGCCGCTTCCAGGCCGAGCAGGCCGCCGCCGATCACCACGGCACTGCCGCCTTGTTCGGCTGCGCGTGCCAAGGCATCGGCGTCGCCGAGGTCGCGGAAGACGTGAACGCCCGGCAGGTCCAGCCCCGGTACCGGCGGGCGGGCCGGGTTGGAGCCGGTGGCCAGTACCAGGCGGTCGTAGTCGAGTTCACGGCCGGCATCGGTGGTCAGGCGCCGCGCGGTGCGGTCGATGTTCTCCACGCGCTCGCCCAGCACCAGTTCGATGCCCTGTTCGGCGTACCACTCGGCGTTGCGCAGGGTCAGGGCCTCTCGCTCCATCTCGCCGGCGAGTAGCGGCGAGAGCAGGATGCGGTTGTAGGCCGGTGTCGTTTCGGCGCCGATCACGGTGATCCGTGCGGGCCGCTCGGGCCGGGCGAGGAGCGCTTCGACCAGGCGATGGCCGGCCATGCCGTTGCCGACGATGACCAGATGTTCGCTGGGTGCCGTTGCGGGATGTCGCTGGCGCATGGCTGACAGCTCCTCTCGATGCTGGGGTAAAACTGAGTGACGGGGTCAAAACGCAACGACGCCTCGGCGCGGCCCCTATCGATCTGGAATCGAATCGGGAAGCGCAGAGACGTCGTTGTCGAATATGTGTCGGCGATCGCCATTGATCGCCTCACTCAGAACAGTTCAAGAACCCGGCCAGAATGCCCAAAGGGAGCTAATTTCATTTAAAGAACATGGGGTTGGGGTTCAGCAAGGCGACCGGCTGGAGCTTGGCTCCCGCCGGTCGTGCACATCAGTGGTGCGTTGCGGCATCGAAATGCACAGGGCTGTAGCAAGCCGCCAGCAGCGCCGGGTCGAAGCGTCCACCCGCTTCTTCCAGTTGTTTGACGATGGGCGCGGCGAAGTGCAGGGCGGCTTGCGGCGTGGGGCGCAGCACGTCCGGGCCGCAAAGCTGCTGGTGGATGGGCGCTTCGTCGTGAGCGAGGGTCTGCAGGTGTCGAACCGAGCGGTCGAGATAGGGCGGCAGGGCCAGCCATTCGAGCGCCTTGCGGCGGTGTTCGGGCGAGGCGTAAAGCCACTCGCCGGCATCGCGCAGGGCACGCAACAGGGCGGCCAGCGTGGCTGGGTAGCGCTGCGCCCATGAGCGCGTCACACCGAGGACCTTTTCCGGGTGGTTGGGCCATAGCTGGGCGCCGGTGGTCACCAGCCGGCCCACCTCGCAATGGCGGGCCAGGGTGCCCCAGGGCTCGCCGGCACAGAAACCATCGATCTGCCCGTCGCGCAGGGCTTCCACCATGCGCGGCGGCGGCAGGGCGACGAGTTCCACGTCGCGGTCGGGGGCGATGTCGCCCAAGGTGAGCCATTCGCGCAGCTGATAGTGCTGGCAGGAGTAGGGGTAGACCATGGCCAGGCGCGGGCGCTTGCCGCTGCCCTGGCCGCGCAGCCAGTTGCCCAGCGCCAGGGCGCTGTCGGCCGGGTCGCTGGCAAGCGTCGCACCGCTGGCCTGGCTCAGCGACGTGGAGAGCGTGATGGTGTTGCCGTTGCGCGAGAGCAGCGCCGGTGCAAGCGTCTCGCAGGGCGCGCGACCCAGCCCCAGGCTCATGGCCAGCGGCATGGGGGCGAGCATCTGGGCGCCGTCGAGCAGGCCGGCGGCGACCTTGTCGCGCAGGGTGGCCCAGGCGTTCTCCCGCGACAGGCTGACGTCCAGCCCCTGGGCGGTGAAGCAGCCTCGTTCGCGGGCGACGATCAGCAGGGCGGCATCGAGCAGCGGGACGAACCCGAGGGTGATGCGCTCGAGTTCCGGCGAGTTGGCGTGGTGTTGCGGGTGGCTCATGAGCGGGATCCCCGTGGTTCGGAGGGCACTGTCGGGTTCAGGCGGGCGAGAATGTCGATGACGCTGTCGGCGACCTCGGCGATGCGCTGGCCGCGGTCCATGGCGAGCTTGCGCAGCATGCGGTATGCCTGCTCCTCGTCGCAGTCCTGGTGCTTCATCAGCAGGCCCTTGGCGCGCTCGATGCGCTTGCGCTCGGTCAGCTGGTTGCGTGCCTTGTCCAGCTCCTGGCGCATGCTCTGGAAGGCGTCGAAGCGGGCGATGGCCACCTCGATGATGGCCTCGACCCGCTCTGGCACCAGGCCGTCGACCACGTAGGCGCTGACGCCGGACTTGAGCGCGGCCTGCAGCATGTCGGAGTCGTGCTGGTCGGCGAAGAACACCACCGGGCGCGGGTTCTCGCGGTTGAGCAGTGCCATGCTTTCCAGCGTGTCGCGGTCGGGGCTCTCCATGTCGATGATCACCACGTCGGGCTGGTGGCGTTCGACCATCTCGTTGAGGCTGGCCGGGCTCGCCAGCCGGCAGATGACCCGGTGCCCTTCGGCCATCAATGCTTCTTCGACCATGGCGGCGCGTACCACCTCGTCGTCGACCAGCAGGATGTTCAGGGGTGATGGCATAGTGGCGTCGCTCGTGTCGGGCTAAGGCTCCATCCCTTGCCTAGCAAGAACCATTCCAAATATGGCTTCCCGCCCGCCTGGCGCTGCCTCGCGAAGGGTGGCCCTGGGGCGGTTGCTGCGTCGCATCGCTCAGATTGGCATTCAGGCACCAGTCTGGTGCAACGCGGGCACTGGCCCTGCCGGTTCATGGTGCGCTGCCGCATGAGGAAGGCGGCCGGCATGCGGCCATGGAAGAGGCATCTGCCTGAAACGGTCGCGTTATACGCCGCATGGCACGTTTCCTGCTTGATAGGCATCAAGTAAATTCAAAGGGAGCGCACCGTTCAGCGCCCCAAGCGGCAACGACGCCCGCCAACCGCCACCCCTTGGGATGGCCGTTGGCGGGCGTCGTCGTTTCGCGAACGACGAGACAGGAGATGGACATGCGCGAGGCCCGAACCACTTGCCCCTACTGTGGCGTCGGCTGTGGCGTGCTGGCCAGCGTCGACAACGGCGAGATCGTCGACGTACAGGGCGACCCGGAGCATCCGGCCAACTTCGGCCGGCTGTGTGTGAAGGGCTCGGCCCTGCACGAGACGCTGGGCCACCATGGCCGCCTGACCCGGCCCCGGGTCGATGGCGTCGAGGTGGACTGGGAGACGGCGCTGGCCACGGTGGCCGAGCGGCTCACGGCGGTGCGGGCCACCCGCGGCTCCCAGGCGGTCGCCGCCTACCTTTCGGGGCAGCTGCTGACCGAGGATTATTACGTCGCCAACAAGCTGTTCAAGGGCTTTCTCGGCACGCCGCACCTGGATACCAATTCGCGGCTGTGCATGGCCTCGGCCGTGGCTGCCCACAAGCGCGCCTTCGGCGCCGATGCCGTGCCGTGCAGCTACGAGGACCTGGAAGAGGCCGAGCTGGTGGTACTGGTGGGCTCCAACCTGGCCTGGAACCACCCGGTGCTCTACCAGCGGCTCAAGGTGGCCAAGCAGCGCAACCCGCTGCTGCGGGTGGTGGTGATCGACCCACGGGTCACCGACACCTGCGAGATCGCCGACCTCTACCTGGGGCTCAGGCCGGGCAGCGATGCCCGCCTGTTCACCGGGCTGCTGGCGTGGATGGCCAAGCGCAACAAGCTCGACCGGGTCTACCTGGAAGCCCATGTCCAGGGTTTCGACGAGGCGCTGGCCGCGGCGCGGGAGCAGGATGCCGGTGTGGAAGCCATCGCCGCGGACTGCGATGTCGATGCCGAGCGCCTGGAAACCTTCTTCTACTGGTTCGCCACCCACCTGCACGTGGTCACGCTGTTCTCCCAGGGCGTGAACCAGTCCACCAGCGGCACCGACAAGGGCAATGCCATCATCAACTGTCACCTGGCGGGCGGCAAGATCGGCCTGCCCGGGGCCGGGCCGTTCTCGATCACCGGGCAGCCCAACGCCATGGGCGGGCGCGAGGTGGGCGGGCTGGCCAACCAGTTGGCCGCGCACATGGACTACGACACCCCCGGCGCGCGGGATCGCGTCACGCGGTTCTGGGCCACCGAGCGGCTGGTGCCGTCGCTGCCCGATGGCCCCGGCCACAAGGCGGTGGCGCTGTTCGAGGCGATCGAGCGCGGCGAGGTGCAGGCGTTGTGGATCATGGCCACCAACCCGGCCGTGAGCCTGCCGCGAGCAGACCGGGTGCGTGCGGCACTCGAGAAGTGCCCGCTGGTGATCGTCTCCGAGTGCATGGCCGACGCCGACCTGCTGGCCTATGCCGATATCGTGCTGCCGGCCTCGAGCTGGTCGGAGAAGGACGGCACCGTGACCAACTCCGAGCGGCGCATATCGCGCCAGCGCGGCATCCTGCCGCCACCGGGGGAGGCGCGCCACGACTGGTGGATCGTCTGCGAGGTGGCCAAGCGGCTGGGTTTCGGCGAGGCCTTCGACTACAGCCATCCCGGCGAGATCTTCGACGAGCACGCCAGGCTCTCGGGCTTCGAGAACGGTGAAGGCCCCGGCGAGGGCCGTCGGCTGTTCGACATTTCCGGCCTGGTCGGGCTCGACCGCGCCGCCTACGACGCCCTGGCGCCGATCCAGTGGCCGGTGAACGCCGCCGCCCCCCACGGCACCGCCCGGCTGTTCACCGATGGCCGCTTCGCCACGCCGGACGGCCTCGCGCGGATGCTGCCGGTACGCCCGCGCCCGCCGGCCCAGGCACTGGACGTCGCGCGGCCGCTGCGGCTCAATACCGGGCGCATTCGCGACCAGTGGCACACCATGACCCGTACCGGGCGAGCGCCGCGGCTGATGAACCACCGTGCCGAGCCGTTCATCGAGATCGCCCCGGAAGATGCCGCCGAGCTGGGCGTGGAAGAGCATACGCTGGCCCGGCTGAACGGCGCCGGCGGCAGCTACATCGGCCGAGTGCGGGTGACGCGCGGGCAGCGCCGCGGCGAGGTGTTCGTGCCGATGCACTGGAGCGACCACTTCAGCGGGTCGGCACGCATGGGCGGGTTGCTCGAGGCACACCTGGACCCGATCTCCGGCCAGCCGGAGTCCAAACACGGCGCAGTGGCGCTGGAGCCGCTGCAACTGGGCTGGGAGGCCACCCTGCTGGTGGCCGACGACCTGGGCGTGGCGGAAGCGGCCTGGTGCGACGAGAGCCACTACTGGGCGCGCATTCCCCTGGGTGACTGCCAGCGCTGGCAGCTGGCCGGCGGTGAGCCGGAAGCGCTTCGTGATTGGCTGGCCTGGCTGGAAGCTGAGCTGCCGGTGGCACCCACGCTGTGGTGCACCGACCCCGCCAGCGGCCGCCTGCGCGCCGCAGGGGTCGATGAGGCGGGCCGCCTGCGCTGGTGGTTCATGACGGGGGCGCCCAGGGAACTGCCCAACTTGAGCTGGCTGGCCGCGCGCTTCGCTGAGGCTGCCAACGGGGAAGGGCTGGCACCGCCGCATCGTCGGCGCCTGCTGGCCGGCTGCGACGACGGTGCCGTCAACCAGGGGCCGGTGGTCTGCAGCTGCCATCAGGTGGGCCAACGCGCTATCCTAGGGGCCATACGCGAAGGCGACGACAGCGTCGAGGCGCTGGGCGCCCGGCTGGCCTGTGGCACCCAGTGCGGAAGCTGCATTCCCGAGCTGAAATCGCTTATCGAAGAGGAGAAGGCCCATGCGAGCGCTGAGCCACTTGAAGACAATGCTGTCGCCTGAGCTGCTGCAGGCCGCCTTCTCGCGGCTGCACGGCCTGGGGCATATCGTGCGCTCGCCGTTCGGGCGATCCACCCGCGTTGCCGCGCCGACCGTGACCCTGGACGGCGATTGCCATGCCGGCCGCGTCTACCTGGTGGGGGCGGGCAGCGGTGACGTCGAGCTGCTGACGCTCAAGGCCGCCCGCCTGCTGCAGCAGGCCGACGCGGTGGTCTACGACCGCCTGGTGGGCGACGACGTGCTGGCGCTGATTCCCGCCGGCCACGAGCGCTACTATGTGGGCAAGGAGCGCGGCCACCACAGCGTGCCCCAGGCCGAGATCGGCGCGCTGCTGGTGAAGCTGGCGGGGCAGGGCAAGTCGGTGGTGCGCCTCAAGGGCGGCGACCCCGGCGTGTTCGGGCGCATGGGCGAGGAGCTCGCTGCGCTGGCCGAGGCCGGCGTGGAGGCCGAGATCGTACCGGGCATTACCGCCGCCTCGGCGGCGGCGGCCGGCATGGGCATTCCGCTTACCGACCGCGCCCACGCCCAGCAGTTGCGCTTCATCACCGCCCAGCTGTGCCGCAAGGATGGCGAGCCCGACTGGGCCACCCTGGCGCGCCAGGACGAGACGCTGATCTTCTATATGGGCCTGACCAAGGTCGATGCCATCTGCACCGGGCTGCGTCGCGCCGGGCTACCCGACGACTGGCCGATCATGCTGGTGGCCAACGCCAGCCTGCCCGAGCAGGCCTCGCTGGTCGGCACCCTGGCCGACATGCCTGAACAGCTCGCCGCCAAGCCGCTGCCCTCACCCTGCCTGATCGTGGTCGGCAGCGTGGTGCGCATGGTCGCGACCAGCCCGGCCGCGGCGGCGTCTATCCAGGGCGAGCAGGGCGAGGGCCACACGCCGCGCTGAGCCGTGCATTATCTTGTCTTGGAAAGGCGCGACGTTGCGCTGCACCAAGAGTGAGCGACGGCGCCCCGGGATGCACCGACGTGGCCGATCTCGCCGGGGCGTAGCGCCTCTCTGACCGGCGGTCGCCGAATACCGATGGCTGGCGGCATCGCCTGAAACCCTCCGCGGTTGCCTTCTGGTGGCTTATTTCTCGGAGTCGTCAATGGATTGGCACGTAACGTGCTTGTTCATGACAGGGCTCTGCTGCCAATGCAGGCGGGCCGGCGGGTTCAACGACGATCCCGCTGCCCGGCTACGCAGGCCCACGACAACGCGACGAACACAGGCAAAGGCGCCTGAAGCTCCAGAGCTTCAGGCGCCTTTGCGTTTGTCGCGCCAGTTACGACACGGAGAAACGCCTCGAGCGTCGAGAACACTATGTCCTATCTGCTTCCTTCGGAATTCGCGACCAAGATGGTGGACGCCGGCGAGTCCAAGCTCCACATGGCCACCCGGGACGTCCTGATTCGCGCCTTCATGGCCGGGGCCATCCTGGCCCTGGCCGCCGTGTTCGCCGTCACCATCACGGTGCAGTCCGGTTCGGCCATCCTCGGCGCCGCGCTGTTCCCGGTCGGCTTCTGCATGCTCTACCTGATGGGCTTCGACCTGCTGACCGGCGTGTTCGTGCTCACGCCGCTGGCCTGGCTGGACCGGCGCCCCGGCGTCACCATCGAGAGGATCCTGATCCACTGGGGCAAGGTCTTCTGCGGTAACCTGGCCGGCGCCCTGACGGTGGCGGTGCTGATGGCGATCGTCTTCACCTACGGCTTCGCCACGCCGCCGGACGAGGTGGGACAGAAGATCGCCGGTATCGGCCATGCCCGTACCGTGGGCTACAAGGAGTTCGGCGCGGCGGGCATGCTGACCATCCTGATCCGCGGCATCCTGTGCAACTGGATGGTCTCGCTCGGCGTGGTCGGGGCGATGATCTCGACCACGGTGGGCGGCAAGGTGATCGCCATGTGGATGCCGATCATGGTGTTCTTCTTCATGGGCTTCGAGCACTCCATCGTCAACATGTTCCTGTTCCCCTCGGCGCTGATGATGGGCGGCGACTTCTCGATCGCGGATTACCTGATCTGGAACGAGATCCCCGTGGTGGTGGGCAACCTGATCGGCGGGCTGTCGCTGACCGGGCTGACGCTCTACGCCACCCACGTGCGCACGGCGCCGCTGCGCGATATCTGAGATGTCGGCTTTCGAACCCGGCCGAACGTTGCAGGTGTCGCTGGGCCAGTGCTCGGAGGCGGGGCGCAAGGCGGTCAACCAGGACTTCCACGGCGCCTACGTGCCCCGCGAACCGCAGCTTTCGAGCAAGGGCATCGTGGTGGCGCTGGCCGATGGCATCAGCAGCAGCGAAGTGAGCCGGGTCGCCAGCGAAGCCGCGGTGAAAGGGTTCATCGAGGATTACTACTCCACCGCCGAAAGCTGGACGGTGAAGACCTCGGCGCAGCGGGTACTGGTGGCGACCAACTCCTGGCTGCACGCCCAGACCCGGCGCAGCGAATACCGCTGGGACAAGGACCGCGGCTACGTCTGCACCTTCACCGCGCTGGTGTTGCGCTCCGCCACGGCGCACGTTTTCCACGTCGGCGATGCGCGGCTCTATCGGCTTGTCGGTGGCAGCCTGGAGCCGCTGACCCGTGAGCACCGCGCCTGGGTGGCTCCCGACAGAAGCTATCTCAGCCGGGCGATGGGTGTCAGCGAGCAGCTCGAGATCGACTACCTGGCGTTGCCCGTCGCGGCGGGTGAGATCTTCCTGCTGATGACCGACGGCGTCCACGAGCACGCCGGCGAGGCGGCCATGCTGGCGGCGCTGGCCGAGCACGAAGACGACCTGGACGCCGCTGCCGCCGCCATCGTG
The DNA here is from genome assembly GCF_051062895.2 of Billgrantia sp. C5P2. Classification (NCBI taxonomy): domain Bacteria; kingdom Pseudomonadati; phylum Pseudomonadota; class Gammaproteobacteria; order Oceanospirillales; family Halomonadaceae; genus Billgrantia; species Billgrantia sp. C5P2. Next base: position 3,359,222 of record NZ_CM128542.1, on the reverse strand, counting down.
CAGGAGGCCTACGCCCAGGGCAGCGACGACAACCTGACGGTGCAGGTGGTGCGGGTCGAGCAAGCACCACCGCCAGGGGCCGGCGAGGTCGCCTCGGGGGCGGTGTCGCTGCCGTTTCCGCCGGCCCTCGCGCCGCGCATGGCGCTGGAGGGGTATCGCATCGTCAGGCAGCTCCATGCCAGCCACCGCAGCCACGCCTACCTGGCGGTGGACGAAGCCAGCGATGAGCGGGTGGTGATCAAGACGCTGTCCACCGAGCTCCAGCAGGACCCCGCCCAGGTGGAACGCTTCCTGATGGAGGAGTGGATCGGCCGGCGCATCGACAGCGCGCATGTCGTCAAGCCGCACCGCTCGGAGCGTCGTCGCCAATATCTCTACAGCGTGACGGAGTACATCGAGGGGCAGACCCTGGCCCAGTGGCTGCGCGACCATCCGCGCCCGGCCCTGGAGACGGTGCGCGGCCTCGTCGAGCAGTTGGCACGGGGGCTACGCGCCTTCCATCGCCTGGAGATGGTGCATCAGGACCTGCGGCCGCATAACGTGATGATCGATGCCACCGGCACGGTGAAGATCATCGACCTGGGGTCGGTGCGCGTGGGTGGACTGGTCGAGTCTGCTTCGGCGCAAACGGGGCAGGTGCCGCTGGGTACGCTGGCGTACACCGCGCCGGAGTGCTTCCTGGGCGAGCCGGCCACGCCACGCTCGGACCTGTACTCGCTGGCCGTGATCGCCTATCAGCTGCTTACCGGGGAGCTTCCCTACGGGACCCAGGTGGCCCAGGCGCGTACCCGCGCGGCGCAGCGGCGATTGAGCTATCGCTCCGCGCTGGCCGCCAACCGCGAACTCCCGGCCTGGGTCGACGAGGTACTCAGGAAGGCGCTGCACCCCATGCCCGAGAAGCGCTTCGATGCGCTGTCGGAGTTCGTGCACGAGCTGCGCCAGCCGAGCCGCGAATTCCTCGCCCGGACCCGCCCGCCACTGATCGACCGCGACCCCGTGCTGTTCTGGAAGGGCGTGGCCGCACTGCTGGCACTGCTCGTGCTCGTGCTGCTGCTCGAGTGAGTCTCGGCATCTGCTAGGCTGAATCTGCAAGGCGCCAGGATTGGCGCGACGCGGCAGTTGCCGCAGCAGGCAAGGAGCAGGTATGGCCGACAAGGACAGCGGCACCGAAACGCTTTCGCGCTATACCCGGCGCGTGATGATCGCCATCGGGCTCGTGGCCCTCGTGGCGGTATTGCTGTACTTCGCCAGCAAGCTCATCCATGTGCTGCTGATGGTCTTTGCCGGCATCCTGGCGGCGGTGGCGATCGATGGCGTGGTGCGTTTGTGCCAGCGTTACCTGCCGATCAGGCGACTCTGGGCCCTGGTGCTGGCGCTGTTGCTGATCTTCCTGGCATTGGGCGGGCTTGGGGCACTGGTCGGTCCGCGCCTGGCGGAGCAGCTTCCACAGTTGGTGCAGCAACTCCCTGAGGCCTTTCGGCGGCTCATCGAAGTGACGCATGACCTGCCAGGCGTCGAAGCGGTCCTGCAGGAATTCGACGATCCCGCCAGCTTGCTCGGTCAGCCGGTGTTCGATCGCGTCACCTCTGCGTTTTCCACCACCTTCAGCGCGCTCACGAATTTCTTGTTGGTCCTGTTGATCGGCTTCTACCTGGTACTCAGCCCGCGCGAGTACATGAACCGGTTGGTATTGCTGTGCCCGCCAGCTCGACGCGAGCGACTGCGCCAGGTGCTGAGCCTGCAGGGGCGTTCGCTGCGGCTGTGGCTGGTGAGCCGGCTGATCTCCATGCTGTTCGTCGGTGTTGGCGTTGCCCTCGGGTTGATGTTGATGGGCGTGCCGATGGCGGGCGCGCTGGGGCTGATCGCGGGTTTGCTCTCCTTCATCCCGTACCTGGGGCCGATTCTCGGCGCCATCCCGACGATACTGATCGCCTTTCTCGAAGCGCCCGTGCTGGCGCTCTACGCCATCGGGCTCTATGTGATCATCGAGACGCTGGAGTCGAATATCGTCATGCCGCTGGCGGCCAGGGAAATGGTCAGCCTGCCGCCGGCCTTTACCGTGGTGGTCCAGCTCGCAGGAGCAGCGGTGGCGGGGGTGGCAGGGGTCATGCTGGCGACGCCTATTGCCGTGGCTGCGGTGGTGGCCGTGCAGATGCTCTATATCGAGGACGTGCTCGGCGACGACATCGACGTGCTGGGGCAGTGAAGGGTGGGCAGCGAAATGAGCGTCAGGTGTCGCTGCCGGTGTGGCCATCCTGCCCCTGTCGTCGGTTCCTGGCGTCCTGCAGGGCGGCATCGCGGATGGCTTGCTGCACGACGAGCCGAAGTTCGTCGTCGTCCCAGGGCTTGGTCAGAAACTTGTAGATGCCGCCCTCGTTGATGGCCTCCGTCACGGTCTTCAGGTCCGTGTACCCCGAAAGGATGATCTGCAGGATCTGCGGATAGAGGGCCTTCACCCGCTTGAGGAATTCCGTGCCGCTCATTTCGGGCATGCGCTGATCACTGATGACCAGTGCCACCTCCTGGGTGGCCAGCAGGTCGAAGGCGTCCCGCGCGCTGGTGGCTGTCAGGATACGATACCCGTCGCGGCGCAGGGTGCGGTTCAGGGCGCTCAGGATATTGGCTTCGTCATCGAGCAGCAGGATCGTCGGCGCGACGACGCCATGGTCCTCGGGGCGGAGGTCATTTGCCGCGGCATGGTGGTCCTGCAGGAAGGGAAGAAGCTCCTCGAAGGGCATGGGATAAGCAAAGTAGAAGCCCTGGAAGAGATCGCACAGGTGCTTGCTGAGGTAGGCATAGTGCGCTTGCGTCTCGACGCCTTCGGCGATGACCTTGAGCTGCAGGCTGTTGGCCATGGTGATGATGCCCTGGACGATGGCGGCATCCCGATGGTCGCTGGTCACTTCGCTGATGAAGGAACGGTCGATCTTGATCTTGTCGATGGGCAGGTGTTTCAGATAGCTCAGGCTGGAGAAGCCGGTGCCGAAGTCGTCGATCACCACCCCGACCCCGAGACGGCGCAGCGCGTGCAGGGTCTCGATGGCCTGGTCGGCGCTCTCGAGCATGATGTTCTCGGTCAGTTCCAGTTCCAGCAGGGCCGGGGGGAGCCCGGCTTCGTCCAGCATCTCCTGAATGCGCTCGACGAAGCCGCTACGGTGGAACTGCATCGGCGAGATATTGACCGCCATCGGGTACTCGCCCAGCCCGAGGTCGTTGAGTCGGCGGTTGTCGCGACAGGCGGTGCGAACCACCCAGTCGTTGATGGCAATGATCTGCCCGGTGTCCTCGGCAAGCCCGATGAACTCGGCCGGTGGGATGAAGCCGCGCTCGGGATGCCGCCACCGTAACAGCGCCTCGCACCCCACGATGCGGCCACTGGCGCCGTGCACCTGAGGTTGGTAGTGCAGCTCGAATTGCTGCTCGTCGATGGCACGCTGCAGGGCGCTGCGCAGTGTCACACGCTGGCTTACCCGAGTATTGAGCTCGCACGAGAACCAGTCGTAGGTGTTGCGCCCTCGCCGCTTTGCCTGGTACATGGCGAGGTCGGCCTGCTGGATGAGCTGAGTGGAAGGACTGCCCCCTTCGTGCACGGCAATACCGATGCTGGCGGTGAGGTGTAGCTCGTGCTCGTCGAGGCGGTAGGGCCTGGCGATGGCCGCCAGCAGGCGCTCGACGACGACCGTCTCGTCATCCGGCTCGGGCAGCAGCACGACGAAGGCATCGCCGCCGAGACGGGCCACGGTGTCGCTGCGCCGTACCTGCTGCTGCACCCTTGCGGCGACTTCGACGAGAACGCGATCGCCCAGCTCATGACCGAGGCTGTCGTTGATCGACTGGAAATCGTCCAGGTCGATGTAGAGCAAGGCGATGCGACGGGCGTGTCCTTGCGAGGGGAGACAGCTCTGCTGCAGTCGTCTCTCCAGCATCGAGCGGTTGGCCAGGCCGGTCAGGGCATCATGATCGGCATGATAGGCCAGCCGTTCCTCGACTCGCTTGCGCCGGCCGATGTCCTGGAAATAGACCGCCAGCCCCTCTTCGGAGGGGTAGGCATGCACTTCCAGCCACAGGTCGAGTTCCGGGTAGTACTCCTCGAAGGTGACCGATACCGAATCGGTCATGGCCCGACGGTACTCGCGCTCGAAAAGGGTGCCGGTAACCTCGGGAAAGACCTGCCACAGTACCTGGCCGACGATATCGTCGCGGGTTCTTCGAACAATGCGTTCTGCGGCCTGGTTGACGTAGCTGAACCGCCACTCCCGGTCGATCATCATGAAGCCGTCGGTGATGCTCTCGAGCAGCCCGGTCAGGCGCGCCTCGAGATGTTCGACTTGCTGACGGCATCGTGCCAGTTGAAGCTCCAGGGGTTCACTCATCGTCCTTCCCGTCACGATAAACGAGTACGGTGTAGCGCCTGTCCTCGACCTCCTCGAGTCGCATCAGCTTGTCGATCAGGTGGGCGTCGAGTTGCTTGCCCTCATGCAATAGCAGCAAACCATTGACGGAGTGAATGTCCTGGGCCAGGACCATGCCGGGCTTGAGCTGACGGGTCTCCAGTGCCAACACCGCTCGACCGTGGTTCTCGAGATCCGGCGCCTTGTCGAGGCAGAGCGTGACGAAGGCTCGGCACAAGCTGGGTTCATAGATACGTCCGGCGAACTTGCGCAGCAGTTCCAGCGCCTGGGGGCGAGGCACCTGGCGCGGCAGGATCATGCCGCGCTGCAGTTCGATGAAGTCCACGGCGAGCCCCAGTATCCGGGCGCCGTTGGGGATGGCTTCACCCTTCAGGCGATCGGGGAAACCGTTGCCGTTCCAGTGCTCGCGGTGGTGGCGAATCAGCTTTGCCGCCCCTTCCATGTGATCCAGGGCCATCAGCAGGCTCTCGCCGGTGGTCGGATAGCGGCGATAGCTCTCGCGCTGCTGGACCGAGAGCCGCTCAGTGGGGGTGACGATCAGTTGATCGTTCCAGGCGAGCTTGCCAAGGTTGTAGAGGGCGGCGGCCATCTGCAGGTCATGCTGTTGCGTTTCGTCGAGGCCGAGCTCCTCGGCGAAGGCCTGGACCAAAACGCCGACCTTGGCGTTGGTCTGGAAGCGTGGTGGAAGACGTTGATTGATCAGCGACGAGAAGACTCGGGTTGCCGTGACATAGCTCTGGCGAAGCTCGTTGAAGGCCACCTCCAGCATGTCGGCGGTCTGCTTGAGCTCCTGGGTACGCGCCTCGACGCGTTGCTCCAGGGTGGCAGTGAGTTCGGTGAGTTCGCGGTTCTGGGCGCGTGTCAGCGCCTCGAGCCGCTTCCGTTCACGCTGGGATTGCTGGTGCTGGAGTGCCTGGCGCAGGGTCAGGCGCAGCCTTTCATCGTCCCAAGGCTTGGCCAGGTAGCCGTAGATGTGGCCCTCGTTGATGGCGCGTATGGTGGAGGCCTGGTCGCACTGGCCGGTCAGCAGCAGGCGCTGGCACTCCGGCCACTGCTGCTGGACGCGGGCAAGCAGTTCGATACCGTCCATGCCCGGCATGAGCGCATCGCTCAGGACCAGGTCGATGGGCTCGCTTTCGAGGATTTCCAGGGCCTCCTGACCACCCTTGGCGGTATGCAGGGCATACCCTTCAAGGCGCAGCATCCGTGTCAGGGCGGAGAGCACATTGGGCTCGTCATCGACCAGAAGCAGCCTGGCGGGTGCGGCGTCCTGCGTCACGTCTTCCATGCAGCTTACTCCCTTCCCGGTGAAGCATGGTGCCGAAACGGCCTCAACTGGGATATCGGCGGAAAGGGAGGAAGCTTTAGCAAACGGGGCTTTAGAGCCTTGCAGGGAAGCGAGAGCCCTAAAGGTGAGTGAGTACGGTGTCGACGCTGCTCTTGTCGACCACGCCGCGTTCGGTGTCGATGCCGACGTATGACACCACGCCATCCTCGGCGATCAGCGCGAAGCGCAGGCAGCGAATGCCCATGCAGGCAGCGCTGGAATCCTTCTCCATGCCCAGGGCACGAGTCAGCTCGGCGTTGCCGTCGGCCAGCATCAGGATCGCCTCGGCGTTCTGGTCCTTCTGCCAGGCGCGCATCACGAAGGCGTCGTTGACCGCCATGCAGGCCAGGGTGTCGGCCTTCTCCAGCACCTTGTCGGCCTTGATCACGAAGCCGGGCATGTGGGTGTTGGAACAGCCGGGCGTAAAGGCGCCCGGTACGCCGAACAGCACCACCCGCTTGCCGGAGAAAATCTCGTTAGTGGTGATGTCTACGGGGCCGTCGGGGCTGATGGTCTTGATCTTCACCTCGGGGATCTTGTCGCCTACGGAGATGGGCATTGAACAGCTCCATGTCATGTCGTTGGTAGCGATACTGTAGCGCAGTATGGCGGCTTGGCACGTTGCCGAATGTTGCCTGGGGTCAGCTGCCCTGATAGGCGTCGAAGACTTCCTGCCCGGTCATGTCGCGGGTCTCGTTGGCGAAGCGGTAGAACGCCGGTTTCTGGTCGATGAAGATCTGCGAATCGAAGTTCCACGCCTCGCCGCCGTCGACCAGGCCGACCGGAACGGCGTAGTGATTGCCGTCCTTGAGGCGGTAGAAGAGGTGGGTGCCGCAGCGCCGGCAGAAGCCACGCTCGGCCCAGTCCGAAGAGGCATAGACCGTGATGTTCTCCTCGCCTTCGATCTCGACATCGCTGACCGACTCCAGTGCCAGCAGCGGGCCGCCGCCCCAGGTGCGGCACATGTCGCAGTGGCAGGCGCCGACGTTCTGCTTGTTGACCGCCACGGCGACTTTCACCGCGCCGCACAGGCAGCTGCCGCGTGCATTCATTCCGTCTTTCATGAACTTCCCTCCGTCGAGCATGGAAATGATCTTCATGGCGAAGGATAGCCTTCACCGGGAAGGTTCGCAGCCTCATGGCGCCCGTATGCGACGCCGCCATGTGTGCCTGTCAAGGTGGTGAGTCGGGATCCTCCGAGGTGAACGCTTGACGGTGGAAGGCGGCCGCCGCCTGGGCTTCGGCAACGCCGATGAGCCCGGGCGTGGGGGCTTCTCCCCCGGCCAATACCGCCAGCACCGTCCTCACGCCGCGAGACAGGGAGAGCAAGTGATATCCGCCTTCCAGTACGAAGACCAGCCGTCCATCGCAATGCTGGTGGGCCAGCGTCTGCAGCATGCGGGTCATGACGGCAAAGCCTTCATAGGAGACGTTGAGCGCAAGGTCGAACGGATGGGGGTCGAAGCCGGCCGAGACCAGAATCAGGTCCGGCTGGAACCAGTTCGCCGCGGGGACCAGTATCTCCTCGAAGGCCTTGAGGTAGGCCTGGTCGCCGGCGCCCGCCGGCATGGGCACATTGACGGTGGTACCCTCGCCGAGGCCCACGCCGACATCCTCGAGGTTGCCCGTGCCGGGATAGAAGGGAGAGGCACGATGGATATCGAAGAGCATCACGTTGGGGTCGGCCCAGAAGATGTCCTGGGTGCCGTTGGCGTGATGGGCGTCCCAGTCGACGATCAATACGCGTTCGCAGCCAAGCTCGGCCCTGGCATGGGCCGCTGCCACCGCCACATTGTTGAACAGGCAGAAGCCACGGGCACGAACGGGTTCGGCGTGGTGGCCGGGGGGGCGTACCACGGCGAAGGCGCTTTGGCTTCGCCCCTGGATGACGGCTTCCACCGCGGCGATGGTCGTGCCGGCGGCGACCTCCGCCGCGTCGACGCTGCCGGGAGAGACGGCAGTGGTGTCGACGTCGAGCCAGGCGTTCTGGCCGCGCAGGTCGTAGACATGGTCCAGGTAGGAACTGGTATGGACGCGCCCCAGCTGCTCGCGGGTGGCTGCCTTTCCTGTTTCAAACCTAACGCCGGCAACCGGTTCGAGTTCCAGAAGATGGTGGATGGCACTCAGCCGGCCGGCGTGTTCCGGATAGGTCCAGGGTACCTTGAGTGCCGAGAGCAGTTCGCGCACACGCTTATCCATGCGACCTGGCAGGAAAGGGGCTTCGGAATCAGGCTGGTGGGACAGGGTGCGCTCGTCATAGAAGGCGATCACGCTATTGGGCTCAGCCACTGGCTGCTCCTGAGGGTCAGGGTTCTTTCCCAGCATAGCGTCTCAGCAAGGTCTAGCTGCTCGAATCCAGTGTTGCCTCCTGAATCAGCACACGTAGCGCCGCGGCAGCGGCGGAGAGCGGATGGCGGTGGCGCATGACGATGCCCAGCGGGCGCTCGACGTCGGGAGCCGTCAACGGCCGGTAGTCGATGCCGTCGGTGGCGATCTGGCGAAAGCTGAGCCGCGGCAGCACGCTGATACCGAGGCCGGCGGCCACCATACGCCCTACGGTGGCGATCTGGCTGGTGTCGCACAGAATCGCAAGCGGTGCGCTGACCTCGGCCATGATGCGGTCGATGTCCTGGCGCGAACTGGAAAGACGGCTGATACCGATGAAGGGGTAGCCGGCCAACTGCGACCAGCGCACGCTCTGCTGTTCGAGCAGCGGATGCCCGCTGGGGCAGACCGCCACGTAGCGATCCACCAGCACCGGCTCGAAGGAGAGCTCCTCGGTGTCGTGGGGGGCCACCGACAGCCCCAGGTCGGCGCGACCCTCGCGCACCAGTTGGCTGACCTGCTCGGCGAGCACGTCGTGCAGGCTAATATTGATGCGCGGGTAGCGGGCGTGAAAGGTAGCGATGATACCGGGCAGCAGCCCTGCCGCCAGGGTGGGCAGGGCGGCCACGGTGACCTTGCCGCGCTGCTTGGAGAAGCGCTCCTCGAGGTCCTCGAAGGCTTCGGACCAGTCGTTGAGCAGGCGTATCGCCACCGGTAGGAAGGCCTTGCCCTCGGGGGTCAGGCTGAGCTGGCGCGCGGTACGCGAGAACAGCGCGCCGCCGACGGCTTCCTCCAGCTTGCGCAGGGCGATGGAGATCGCCGGCTGTGAAAGGTGGATGCGCTCGCTGGCCTCGGCCAGGCTGCTCGACTGGGCGACGGCGACGAAGGCACGAAGCTGCTTGATGTTGGGTTTCATTTAGAAAGTAAAACACAAGTTAAAAACTATTCAATATACAAAATATACGTGTCGCACCATGCTGACCGTGCGGGGCTATTCCCGTGTGAGACACGACAACAACAAGCCCGCAAGCCCGGGCCCAAGGAGCCACTCATGAAGCCAACCACGAAAACCCTGCTGGCCGCCATGGCTAGTACCGCCCTGCTTTCCGCCGCTGCCGTACAAGCCCAGGAGCGCCTGCTGATCGGCTCGACCTCCAGCTCATCGAGCCACTACGGCTACTTCGTCGCCGTCAACCAGATCATCAACAATCAGGTCGATGGCGTCAGCGCCTCGGTGGCGGAAACCGGCGCCACCGTCGATAACCTGCGCCGCCTGAGCCGTAGCCAGATCGACATGGGGCTGGTGACCACCAACACCGGCTACCACGCCTATGCGGGGCAGCACGACTTCGACGGCCGCCCGGTCGACAGCCGCCTGCTGTGGGTCTATACCGTGGCGCCCCAGAACGTGGTGATACGCGAGGATGCCGGCGTTTCCACTCTGGAGGAACTCGACGGCGTGCGCTTCAATCCGGGCATTACCGGCTCGGCTACCGAGAGCACCACCGAAGCGGTGCTCGAGGCACTCGGTATCTCACCCGACTACGTGCGTGGCTCGACTACCGACGTGGTCGATTCGATCAAGGACGGCCGCATCATGGGCTACGTGAAGTCCGGGGTCGGCAACAAGCTCGACGGCTCGACCATGGATATCGCCACCTTCACGCCGGTCAATGTGCTGTCGCTCACGGGCGAGCAGGCCGAGACCCTGCGTGCCGAGATGCCCGATCTGGCCGTGGTCGATATTCCCGAGGGTGCCGGCGAAGGCATCCCGGCCTATACCACCTGGGCCTTCGGCGTCGCCGTGCATGCCCACCCGGACCTCGACGAGGAGACCGCCTACCAGATCGTCAAGGCGGTGATGGAGAACCCCGAGCCCCAGGCCAATGCCTTCTCGGCGGTACGTGACGAGGACCTGGCACAGATGACCCTGGAGGTCGGCACCGTGCCGCTGCATGCCGGCGCGGCGCGTTACTTCGAAGAGCAGGGCCTGGAGATTCCCGACGCCCTGCAGCCCGTCGAGTAACGCCAGGAGGCGATTGTCATGCGCGAGAACCTGACCAAGCTGCTGGCCCTCGCACTGGGCGGGCTGATCCTCTACACCTCGGCGACCGGCCCCTTCGAGAGCCTGATCCAGCGGGCCATCTTTCTCGCGCTGGTGATCCTGCTGGGGTTGACGCTCTATCCGCTGGGCGCGGGCAAGCGCTGGCGGCCACTGGGGCTTGGCGTCGACCTGGTGCTGGCCGTCGGCACGGTGCTGGCCTGCGGCTACGTGGCGATGAATCATGAACGGATTCTCGTCGAGCTGCCCTGGGCCACGCCGCAGGACATGCTGTTCACCGGCGTGCTGGTGGTGACGGTGCTGGAACTCTCCCGGCGCGCCATCGGCGCGATCTTCCCGCTGCTGGTGCTGGCGGGGCTGGCCTATGCCTGGCTAGGGGCGGCGATTCCCGGGCCGCTGGGGCATCGCGGCTTCGATCTCTACTTCATCACCGAGACGCTCTACCTGGGTGACCTGGGCGTGTGGGGCATGCTGGTCGGCGTAGCCGCCACTACCATCGCCGCCTTCGTGCTGTTCGGCTGCCTGCTGTTGCATACCGGTGGCGGCCAGACCTTCATGGACCTGGCGCTGCGCATCAGCGGCCGCTCGCCGGGCGGTGCCGCCAAGGTGGCTACCGTGGCCTCGGGGCTGTTCGGCATGGTCAGCGGCAGTGCCGTGGCCAACGTGGCCACTACCGGAAACTTCACCATTCCGATGATGAAGCGGCTCAAGTATCCGGCGCCCTTCGCCTCGGGGGTGGAGGCGGTGGCGTCCACCGGTGGCCAGATCGCGCCGCCGATCCTGGGTGCCGCGGCCTTCATCATGGCCGAGATCCTCGGCGAGAGTTACCTGCGCATCGCGCTCGCTGCGCTGCTGCCGGCGATTCTGTTCTATCTCGGCGTGTTCCTGACCATCCACCTGGTGGCGCGGCGTCGCAATCTGCAGGTGGTGCCCGATGAGGAGCTGCCGAGCTGGCCCGAGGTGCTGCGTCCGGAGCGGATCGTGCCGATCCTGGCGGCGCTGGGCGGGCTCTTCTACGGCGTGCTGTCGGGGCGTTCGATCCAGATGGCGGCCTTCTACGGCATCCTGATGACGGTGCTGACCTTCGTGCCCTTCGCCTTGCTGGCGCGCCGGCCGCTGCGTGAGATCGCCGGCAAGCTGCTCTCGGGGCTGATCGATGCCGGCAAGGGCATGGTGATCATCGGCGTGCTGCTGGCCGGAGCGCAGATGCTGGTGGCGATGATCGGCATGACCGGCATCGGCGTGACCCTGGCCAGCCTGATCGTCAACGTTGGGGGAGAGTCGCTGTTCCTGGTGGCCTTCATCGTCGGTGGCGTGTGCCTGATCCTGGGCATGGGCATCCCCACCACGGCGGCCTACGTGCTGGTGGCCTCGGTATTGGCGCCGGCACTCACCACCATCGGCGTCGAGCCGCTGATCGCCCACCTGTTCGTGTTCTACTTCGCCACGCTCTCCGTCATTACGCCGCCGGTGTGCGTGGCGGTGTTCGTTGCGGCGGGCATCGCCGGTACCAACTGGCTGCCGGCGGCCGGCGAGGCGGTGCGCCTGGCGGCGGCGATCTACGTGATCCCCTTCCTGCTGCTGATCTACCCGGCCCTGGCGGGCTTCGGCAGTGCCGTCGATATCCTGCTGGCCAGCTCCCAGGGTGTGGTGTTCGTGGTCGCCTTCGCCGCGCTGATGTCGCGGGTGGCAATGACCGGCCACCGGCTTATGGATGTGTCCGGGCTCGTGCTGGTGGTGGGCCTGGCGCTGATTCCCGGTTGGCTGACCACGGCCGGCGCGCTGCTGGTGCTGGTGGCGCTCTTTGCCAGAAGGCGCCAGCGCCTGGCGGCGGACGCCACGCGCGAGAAGACATCGAATAGCCACGGCATGCCGGCCAAGGAGACCCACCCATGACCTTTCTGCTGGGAAGTGGGGCCGGCTTCTCCGGTGATCGTACCGATGCGGCAATTCCGGTGGTAGCCGAACTGATCCGCCGCGGCCAGCCCTCCGCCTTGCTCTTCGAGACCCTGGGCGAGCGCACCCTTGCGGCGGCCCACCGCGCCATGCGTGACGACCCGCAGGCGGGCTTCGAGCCTTTGTTAGAAGAACTGCTCGCGCCAGTGCTCGACGACTGCCTGCGCCACGGCATCGCCATCCTCGGCAACTTCGGTGCGGCCAACCCGGAGGGCGCCTGCCGTGTAGTGGCCGAGCTGGCCGCGCGCACCGAGCGGGGCGGGGCTAGAATCGGCCGGGTGCACGGCGACGACATCCGTGCACGCCTGGGCGAGCTGGAGCTGCAGCGCTGGGAGGCGGAGAACCGTGAGCTACCCGGCGAGGAGGCGCTGATCTCGGCCAACGTCTACCTCGGCGCGGCGCCTCTGGTCGAGGCGCTCGGGCTCGGTGCCGAGGTGGTGGTCAGCGGCCGGGTGGCCGACCCGGCGCTGTTCCTGGCCCCGCTGGTGCACCACTTCGGCTGGGCCTGGGACGACTGGGACCGACTGGCCGCCGGCATGATGGCCGGCCACCTGGGCGAGTGCGGTGCCCAGGTCACGGGAGGCTACTTCGCCGACCCCGGCTGCAAGGAGGTGCCGGACCTGGCGCGGGTCGGCTACCCGATCATCGAGGTGGAGGAGGACGGCAGCCTGGTGGTGACCAAGCCCGCCGGTACCGGCGGCATGGTCACCGAGCGCACGGTCAAGGAGCAGTTGCTCTACGAAGTGCACGACCCGGCCAACTATCTGACCCCCGACGTGGTGGTGGACCTCTCCTCCGTGCGGGTCGAGGAGATCGGTCCCGACCGGGTGGCGGTAACCGGCATCCGCGGCAAGCCGGCTCCACAGCGGCTCAAGACCACTGTCTGCTACGAGGGTGGCTGGCAGGGCGAGGCGGAGATCTCCTACGCCGGACCCAACGCCCTGGCCCGTGCCCGGCTGGCCGCCGAGGTCCTGCGCGAGCGGCTGACCTTCCGTGCGCCGCCGGAGCTGCGCTCGCGGCTGGACATCGTCGGTCACGCCAGCGTGTTCGACAGCGATGCCGGCGACCTGCAGCGCACGATGCCGGCGAGCGCCAGCGGCGACTACCGCCTGCGCCTGGCCGTCGAGCACGCCGAACGGCGCTGGGTGGAGCGCGCTACCCAGGAACTGCTGGCGCTCTACTGCGCCGGCCCGGCCGGCGGCGGCGGGGTGCGTCGCCAGTTCCAGCGCCGCGTGTGCACCGCCTCCTACCTGGCCAAGCGTAGCGACGTGGAAGCCTTCGCCACCCTGTTCGATGCCACTCTTTTCGAGACGAAGATGGCCAACGAGAGGAGCGCCGCCGATGTCACCCGCTGAAGCGAACCTGGCCGCAAACCTTAACGACGGGCGCGAGATACCGCTGCATCACCTGGCCCACGCCCGTGCCGGCGACAAGGGCGACCGGCTCAACCTGGCGCTGTTCGCCTTCGAGCCGCACCACTACGAGACGTTGGTGGAACAGGTCACCGAGGAACGGGTGCTGGCGCTGTTCGCTCATCGGGGGGCGAGTCGCGTGCGCCGCTACCTGATGCCGGGCCTTGCCGGCATGAACCTGGTGATCGACGACGTGCTGCAGGGCGGGGTCAACGGTGCCCTCAACCTGGATGGCCACGGCAAGACGCTCTCCTTCCTGCTGCTGGGCATGAGCGTCACAGTCGAGAAAGCGTGAGACCCCGCTATAGGGAACGGCGCCTGCCCGGATTCGCATGACATCGTCACGGGAACCTGGGCAGACGCCGTTATCTGGTGGTGATCGTTCAGCCGCCCGGCAGTGACTGCCGGGCGGCTTTCGCTCAGCGCAGCGATAGGGCACCGGCGCCGGTATCATCGCCCACCGCATCGGTATAGGCCTTGGCTTCCTCGGCTTCGACCTCGGGCGAGAAGCGCACGACCAGAGCACACAGCGAGGCGATGATCACGGCGATGCCGAGATAGAACAGCCCCTGCTGATAAGAGATCGTCTCCGAGCGGAACAAGAAACCGGCCGCTACGGCGCCGGCGTTGCCGCCGGCCCCGACGATGCCGGCTACCGCTCCCAGCGCCTTCTTGTTGATGAAGGGCACCACGCCGAAGGTGGCGCCTTCGGCCATCTGCACGAACAGGCTGAACACCAGCATGATGCCGATGGCCAGTGTCAGCACGTGCATCTGCGAGAAGAACATCAGCGCGATACCTTCGCAGAGCATGGCGATGAACAGCCAGCGCACGCGGCCCTTGAGCCCGCCGTTACGTGCGAAGAGGTCGGAAAAGATGCCACCCAGCGTGCGGGCGAAGATGTTCATCAACCCGAACAGGCCGGCAATGATGCCGGCGGTGGCCAGTGTCAGGTCGAAGTTGTCGAAGAAGTAGATGGCGGCAATGTTGTTGATGGTCAGCTCGACGCCGAAGCAGGCGGCATACACCACGAACAGGGCCCACACCCGGATATCCTTGGCTGCGGTCTTGAAGCTGGCACCCATGCCATGCTCGCCATTGGCTTCGGGGAGTTCGCCGCGGGCGCGCAGCTCACTGAAGTTGCCGTCGGGGGCATCCTGGGTGAAGCGGTAGTAGGCGATACCGGCGAAGAACAGCACCACGCCTGGGACCAGCATCGCCAGGCGCCAGCCGAGCGCCTCGTTGACGCCGAGCATCAGGATGCCGGAGAAGATCAGCGGCATCAGGATCTGTGTGGTGCCGCCACCCAGGTTGCCCCAGCCGGCCGAGGTGGCGTTGGCGGTGCCGACCACGTTGGGCGCGAACATCACCGAGGTGTGGTACTGGGTGATGACGAAGGAGGCACCGATGGCGCCGATGGCCAGGCGCGCCAGGAAGAAGGTTTCGAAGCTCGAGGCCAGGCCGATGCCCATGACCGGCAGCGAACCCAGGCACAGCAGCCAGGTGTAGGCCTTGCGCGGCCCGATGCGGTCGCAGAGCACGCCCATCACCAGACGTACCACAATGGTGATGGCCACTGAGGCGATGATGGTATTGCCGATCTGGGTCTTGGTCAGCCCCAGGTCGTCGCGCACGACGGCCATCAGCGGGGCGATGCCGAACCAGCCGAAGAAGCAGAGGTGGAAGGCGAACCAGGAGAAGTGGAAGGCGCGCATCTGGGGCGTGCGCAGGTTCAGGAGGCGAATGCGGTTCGCCTTGTTGCGAATTTCCATGGGCTATGACCTCGTACGGATTGCCGATACGTGAGTTCGCCCTTCTCCGTTGAAGGTCAGGTCTGACGCACTCGTGCTTCCGTCGAGAAGCCTGGTCCACGCCTACCCAGCATTTGATTTATATCAAGCAACCTATTTGCCAAATCGTTGGCTTGTTCTTTTAAAACATTCAGTTGTGGTGCGCTGGAGCCTGACGGGAGGTATCGGGGAGGAGTGCCGATGTGGTAGGAATGGTGCAGCGCCGCAGAAGAATGCCCCCTGCTGGTGCCGCAGGGGAGTTTGAAGAGTAAGGCTTGAAAGAGAAAAACCGGGGGGAAAGGGTGGGGCGAAAGGCTCAGTGCATGGCCAATTGCGTGGGAGCCTGGTCGCACCTGAGGAAGGCGGAGTTCTCCAGCCACTCGGGGTCGGGATAGTAGGCGAACAGATAGTGGTCCTCCTTGATACTATCGATCAGCGGGTAGGTCACTTCCTGGCGTACCGCCGGACAGCCGTGGCTACGGCCCAGGCGGCCGGTTTTCTGGATGAAGGACTCGCTGACGTAGTCGGCGCCGTGGATCACGATGGCGCGCTGGTAGGCCAGGTCGTTGACGCCGTTTTCCAGCCCTTCCAGTCGCAGCGAGTAGCCGTTGCTGCCGTAGTAGCTGTTCATGGTGCGGAACAAGCCCAGGCTCGACTGGTAGCTTTCGGGGGTGTTGGAGAACAGCGTGGCCTCGGCATCGCCCGAGCCGCGGCCGTGGGAGACCAGCTCTTCGAACATCAGCCGCTCCTCCGACAGGTCGAAGACCCACAGGCGTGGCTCGGTGGAAGGGCGCGAGAAGTCGATCACCGCCAAGCGCTCGGCATCGGGCTCGGCGCAGGCCAGGGCGTTGGCGGCCAGTTGCAGCACCTGCGGGTCGGCGGCCGGCGCGAGGCGAGTCAGGGTCTGGGCCAACGGCGCGGAGGCCGGGTAAGAGAGGCCTGCCTGGGCCAGGAAATCACCGGCGTGGACGGTGGAAAGGGCGCTGGAGAGAGTGACCATCAGGGAGGTGGCCAGGGTCGATAGCGGAAGTCGCAGGGTCGGTAGAAAGCGCATCGAACATGCCTGTACGTTGGCACCGCGAGCGGCAGATACCTCTCGCAGAAATATAAAAAGGTAAAATCAGGTAAACGGACCCGGCTGACTGGCAGCCATGTACCAGACCTTATTATGAAGGGAGCGGCCAGGAAGACCAGACCAGCCATCAACGGAGCAGGAGCAACAGATGCGGGTTATTACATGGATGGGAATGTTGATGCTGCTGCTTGGCCTCGTGCCTCAGGCCTGGGCGGAGCAGGGGGAGGCCGCAAGAGCCTGGGAAGACGAGCCGGGCGTAGTGGGCGAACTGGCCCGTCAGGCGGCTTCGGAAGGGGCGCGAATGCAGGCCTTCTATGCCCTGCGTGACTATCGCCCGGCATGGCAGGACGCCGACACCGTGGCGGCGTTCACCTCGGCGTTGCACACCCTCGAAAGCGATGGGCTCCACCCCCGCGATTATCGCCCGGACGAGTTGAGGAATCGGCATCGAGCGGTCTATGAGGATGGCGCCGATATCGAGGCGCAGGCGCAATACGATCTGTTTGCCACGCGGCAGCTACTACTGTCACTCGATCATCTGCAGCGCGGCAAGGTCGATCCCGAATCGCTCGATACCGGTTGGGAGGTGCCGGTGGCGCCCCCCGATTACTCCCTCGAGGCGGTGTCCAGTGCCGTGGATCAGCAGAGATTCGAGGCACTCATCGGTGAAGTGCGGCCGGATTTCATCCCCTACCAGCGGCTGCGCTCGGGACTGGCGCGCTATCGCAACATCGAGAAACTGGGCGGCTGGCCGCGCCTGCCGGAGCGGGAGCGTGCGCTGCGCCCGGGGGACGTCGACGAAGATGTCCCGCTGTTACGCGAGCGTCTAGCGGTCGTCGGTGAACTCGAGATATTGATCGCCGATAACGACATCTTTCCCGGAGGGGAGTTCGAGGCGCCTGATCCGCGTCTCTACGATGCCAGCCTCGAGGCCGCGGTAAAGCGCTTCCAGCGTCGGCACCTGCTGGAAGCGGATGGGGTCATCGGGCGTCAGACTCTGGCGGCACTCAACGTGCCGGTAGAGCGTCGTATCGACCAGATTCGCCTCAACATGGAGCGTGCCCGCTGGCTGCTGCACGGGTTGCCGGAGTCTTTCGTGCTGGTCGACATCGCCGGCTACCGGCTCAGTTACTATCGCCCTGACGGCCAGATCTGGCGTTCGCGTATCGTGGTGGGTCAGCCCTATCGGCGCACGCCCTCGCTACGTTCGGAAATCACCCACATGAAGGTGAACCCCACCTGGACGATACCGCCCACGATCAAGCGCGAGGATGTATTGCCCCGGGTGCGGCAGGATCTCGGCTATCTGTGGCGCGAGAGGATCCAGGTGCTGAGCCCGTCGGGCGCGCCCCTCGACCCCTGGGAAATCGACTGGAACAACCCTGGCAACATCGTCTTGCGCCAGGCTCCGGGGCCGCAGAATGCCTTGGGTCAACTCGTCATCCGCTTTCCCAACGATCACATGGTCTATCTCCACGACACGCCGTCCCAGAGTCTCTTCTCTCGCGAGCAGCGCGCCTTCAGTTCCGGCTGCATCCGCGTGGAGAACATTCGCGAGCTGGGCCAGCTGTTGTTCGACGATACTCGCAGCGGTCACGACGTGGAGCAGCGAATAGAAAGCGAGGAGACACAAAACGTGCGCCTGACCCATCGCATGCCCATCATCATCCACTACTGGACGGTGAATCCCGGCGATGACGGCGAACTCTCGTTCCGTCCCGACATCTACGAGCGCGACGATGCCCTGCTGCGTGCGTTGGATCGCCCGCTGTCTCGGTGAGCCAGCGGGCGGGGGGAAGGCCCCGGTCACGTCCTGTGACCGGGGCCATGGCTAAGCCAGGCGCGCTCCGCAGCGGGGACAGACATCGCGCACGCTTTCGGTTGCGCTGGGCTTGCTGTCGGCACTGGCGCTTGCGTGTGCCTTGCCGGAAGCGAGACGCTCCGGGTGGATCGCCACCAGCTTGCCGCGTTCCCAGCGCAGGCCGATGTCCTTGAGCATGCGTGGGTCGCAGTCGCGCAGCGAGGCGTCACGACGGCGATTGGCGTAGTGGGTGCGCACGGCATCCAGCAGGCGACGGGTAGCGTTGAGTACTGCCATGGTCTCGGTCTCCTTGAGTGGAGGCCGGGAACTTGTGCGCGGTAGGCGGGAAATGAATCATGCTTGGCCGCGACAAGTGCCGCGGCCAGCGTCCTTCAGGTGTCGTCGTTTCGACGGCTGGCACACGGCAGCAGCAAACAGGTACGCATCGCGTTAATGAATACGCGATGTTGCCAATTCGCCTTGTAGCCTGTGGATAGCCAGCGCATGAGGAACGCTTCTCTTGATGGTGATAGGGGATGGTATGTGCCGCATCGGCGATGCGACTCTTCCGTTATAGCCAAACGCTGAACAAGCGTCAACGAATGGATGGGGTTTTGTCGGGGCCTATCGATAACCCTCGGCCTGCAGCCGGAACAGCCTGGCATAGCGGCCGTTCTGCGCCATCAGGCCCTCGTGGTCGCCGCGTTCGATGACTTCGCCGCCGTCGATCACGAGGATCTGGTCGGCGGCGCGCACCGTGGAGAAGCGGTGTGAGATGAGGATGGTCATCTTGTCGCGGCGATGCTCGCGGAAGTCGGCATAGACCGCCGCTTCGGCGGCGGCATCCATCGCTGCGGTGGGCTCGTCTAGCACCAGGATGTCGGCGCTCTCGCGCATGTAGGCCCGTGCCAGGGCGATCTTCTGCCACTGACCGCCGGAGAGTTCCTGGCCGCCCTTGAACCAGCGCCCCAGTTGGGTGTGGTAGCCGCCGGGCATGTCGCGAATGAACTCGTCGGCCAGCCCGCGCTCGGCGGCCTCCTGCCAGCGGGCTTCGTCGGCGAAGGCCTCGACGTCGCCGGCGCCGAGGTTCTCGCCCACCTTGAGCTGGTAGCGCACGAAGTCCTGGAAGATCACCCCGATGCGCCGCCGCAGGGTGGCCACGTCCCACTCGCGCAGGTCGCTGCCGTCGAGCAGGATACGGCCGCTGCTGGGTTCGTAGAGGCGGGTGAGCAGCTTGATCAGCGTGGTCTTGCCGGAGCCGTTGGCGCCCACCAGGGCCAGGCTCTGCCCCGGGGCCACATGCAGGGAAATGTCGCGCAGGGCAGGCCGCTCGGCGCCGGGGTAGGTGAAGCCGACGTGCTCGAAGCGAATGCCGTCGCCGGGCCGTATGCCCTGGGTGAGGGTGCCGCCTTCGGCGGCCACCGGTTGCTCCAGGTACTCGTAGAGGTTCGACAGGTAGAGGTTGTCCTCGTACATGCCGCTGATCGAGGTGAGGCTGGCCGACAGCGCCGCCTGGCCCTGCTTGAACACCATCAGGTACATGGTCATCTCGCCCAGTGTCAGCGTGCCCGTGATCGTCTCTACCACCACCCAGGCATAGGCGCCGTAGAAGGCCAGTGTGCCGAGCAGACCGAGCAGGAAACCCCAGGTCTCGCGGCGAATGGTCAGCCGCCTGTCCTCGCCGTAGAGGGCGTCGAAGATCTTGCGGTAGCGCTCGAGCAGCAGCGGTTCCAGCCCGAACAGCTTGACCTCCTTGATGCTGTCCTCACGTGCCAGCACGGTTTCCAGGTAGATCTGCATGCGGGTCTGGGGCGAACGCCAGCGGAACAGGCGGAAGGCATCGCCGGAAAACTTGGCCTCGGAGACGAATACCGGCAGGGCCCCAATCACCAGGATCAGGATTGCCCAGGGTGAGAACTGCACCAGCAGCACGCCGAAGCTGGCCAGTGAAATTGCATTCTGCAGCAGCGAGAAGGTCTTGTTGACCAGCCCCAGCGGGCGGGTCGAGGCTTCACGCCTGGCCCGGGTGAGCTTGTCATAGAATTCGGAATCCTCGAACTGGGTAAGCGACAGCGTGCCCGCCTTCTCCAGGATCATGACATTGACCTTCTGCCCCAGCAGCGCCCTCAGCAACGACTGCTGTGCCGATAGCCCGCGCTGGGCCAGCGCGATGGCGGCGATCACGCCGGCCTCCGCCAGCACGTAGCGCATCACCGGCCAGGCGTTCTCTAAGGTCAGGGCGGCGCCGGTCTCGCGGTGATGGGCCATGGCCGCGACCACGGCGTCGACGATCAGTTGTCCGATCCAGGCGGCCACCGCCGGCAGTACGCCGGCGATCAGGGTACAGATCGCGAGCCCCAGGGTGAGCGCACGGGAGGTCTGCCATACCAGTGTCAGCGCGCGGCGGCTGTAGCGGAATACGCCGAAGAAGGCCGCCAGGCGGTTGCCGTTGGATGGCGGTGGGGCGGGAGCGGTGCGGCGCATGGGCTGAGTGGACAAGGGCTCCGTTCAAGAGACGACGCCCTGCTGAGAAGCAGGGCGTCGTGTGGCGTACCGTGATGCGTTCCGCGTCGGCTCAGTCGTCGTCGCTTTCGTCGTCGGCCGAGGCTTGGGCCACCACCGGACCGGTCTGGCCGGAACGCAGTGCGGCGAGCAGCGGCTCGGCTTCGCGCTGGAAGGCCATCAGGCTTTCGCCTTCGAGACTCTGGCTCTCCGGCAGCTCGACCTGCATGGCATCGACCGCGTTGTTGTTGACGATGACTTCATAATGCAGGTGAGGACCGGTGCTGCGGCCGGTATTGCCCGACAGTGCGATGCGTTCGCCCATCGAGACACGGTCGCCGCGATTCACCATGGCGCGCGAGAGGTGCAGGTAGCGCGTGCGGTAACCGTTGTCGTGGCGAACCACGATATAGCGACCCGCCATGGGGTGGTTGCCGACCTTCTCGACGCGACCGTCGGCCGGCGCAGTAACGGGCGTACCGATGGGCATCGCCCAGTCGGTACCGCGGTGCGGGCTGACGCGCCCGGTCACCGGATGCAGGCGGCGCGGATTGAAGCTGGAGCTCATGCGGTAGCTACCCTCGAACGGGTAGCGACTGAAGGCGGGGTCGAGGCTCTGGCCGTCCGGGGTGTAGAAGTTGTTGTCGTCGCGGTTGCGCACCAGCGTCAGGTCCATACGGGCGCCCTGATACTGGATGGCCAGCACGCGCGAGTCGAAGCTGGCGCCATCGATGATGTCGGACTCGATCAGCACCTGGAATTCGTCGCCGCGGCGGGTGTCGCGGCGGAAATCGAGCTTCTTCTCCAGCAGGCGCGATACCTGTGCCACCTCGGTGCTGGAAAGGCCGGTAGCCTGGGCGGAGCGGGCAAAGCTGCCGCTGACGCTGCCGGCGAACAAGCGCTGCGTGGCTTCGCCGGCGCGCTCGATGGTGGCGACATCGAAACCGTCTTCGTCGCGCTCGAGCATGAAGCCTTCGCGGGCGTTCTTCATGATACGCATGGCCAGCAGGCGTTCCTGCTCGTCGAGCTGATACTCGAAGGTATTGCCGACCCGCCAGTGGGTCAGCAGACGCTTGTCGGGCATGCTGTCGAGAAGATGCATTGCCTCGCTGTAGCCGAGGCCGAGTTCGTTCTGGGCCAGCACGGCGAAGGTGTCGCCCTGCTGCACGGTGTAGGTGCGCCACTCCGGCACGAAAGGTTCGGCGGCGGCAACCTCGTGGTCGAAGTTGATCGGGCCATCCTCGAACAGCGCCAGCTCTTCGTCCGGATAGTCCTCGTAGGAGGTCGCGTCGGTAGCCAGCGCCTCGTCGTCGGTATAGGTATCGTCGAGCATGCCGCTGGCCAGGGTGCCGATCACCATGGCCATGTGCAGGGCGCCGGGGTCCAGCTCCGTTACCAGTTCGATGCCGCTGTCGCCGGTCATGACGGGGCGAGCAGCAGCAGTAGCGGCATCGAACTCGGCAGCGGCTGGAGTCGAGGAAGCCGCTTGGCCTGCCTGGGCCACGGTGACCCCGGAAAGATCGACGACTTCACTGGGCTTCAACTGGGAGAGAGGTATGTAGTCACGGGTGGCGTCGATGGCCTGGGTAGCGATTTCAATGGCATCGGCGACGGAGTAGCGCTCGCTGTTGAGGGCGGGGAGGCCTGGGTGGGCCTCTGGCGACAGGGGGAAGAGAACGGTTTCGGGCACTTGGCCCTGTCGCTGGGTATTCTCGACGACGGTAACGATTTTTTGCGCACCTAGCACGGTCACCATGGTGGCGACGGGTAACAGCAACAACTTATGCGTGCGAGGCAGCGAATGAAGGATTCGCAACATGTGTTTCGGCCATAAAAAAAGATGACAAGAATATAAAAAGGCACGGGAACCTTAACCCATGATATATGGCCTGCCTAGACTGTACATTCATACAGCAAGATGTGCCCGGAGTCCCTCGCATGAGGCTCCAGGCCGTCTGAATATTGTCGAACAGTGTTCAACAAAGTCATTGAACGTGAATAAAAGGGAGGAAACAACCCCTATTCGGTAAATGAGTCGAATGCATCAATCGGTGAAGCTGCCATGGCGATAGTCGTGCAGCGCCTGGTCGATCTCGTGCATGTGGTTCATCACGAAGGGGCCGTAGTGGGCAATCGGTTCACCATGCGGCGTGCCGGCAAGCACCAGGCACTGGGCGCCCTCGCGGCTGCCGAGAGACAGCATCTCTCCCGCACCCAGCCGGGCCAGTTGGCCGGCGGAGACATTCTCGCCGCCGATCTCCAGTGCGCCGTCGAAAACGTAGACGGCCAGCGTCTCGCTGTTTGCCACGAGCGTCATTTCGCCGCCGGCCTCGAGCCGCGCATGGGCCACGGCACCATCGCCCGCCAGGGAGTCCAGCGGGCCCGCGACGCTCTCTCCGGCCTGTGTCATCCAGTTGCCGCCCAGTACGATCAGTTCCCCCTTGTCTGCTTTCAGGCGCGGCATTTCGCCGCCGCGCACGTCGCGGTAGCGAGCTTCGCTCAGCTTCTCCTTTGCCGGCAGGTTCAGCCACAGCTGGAAACCATGCAATCCCTGGCTGTCGGTCAGCGGCATTTCGGAGTGGACGATGCCGCGGCCGGTGTGCATCCACTGGGCGTCGCCGGCCTGGATGGTGCTGCTGTGCCCCAGGTGATCCTCATGGGTAATGCCGCCATGGATGATGTAGGTCAGCGTCTGGATGCCACGGTGCGGGTGCGGCGGGAAACCGCCGATATAGTCGTCGGGCCGGTCGGAGCCGAGCTCATCCAGCATCAGGAAGGGGTCGAGTTCACCGTCGAAGCGGTGGATTCGCTGGATGTGGACGCCGTCGCCATCCTGGCTCGGGTGGCTCTGGATCAGGCTCTCTATGCGGCGAGTGTTGGTGCTGGCGACCATGATGCGGTCTCCCATAGTTGGTTCTGAAATGCTGGATAACTGGCATTCTAGTCCGTATTTTTCGAAGATTAAGCGCAACCTTTCGCAGCTTTCATTCGAGGAAGTCGAATATGTCTCGTGTCACCCTGGCCCAGTGGCAGATGCTTGCGGCGGTCGTCGACCACGGCGGCTTCGCGCGGGCCGCCGAGGCGGTCCACAAGAGCCCCTCGACCCTCAACCACGCCGTGCACAAGCTCGAAGAGCAGCTCGGCGTCAGAGTGCTGGAGCCGGTGGGGCGCCAGGTGCGCCTGACCGAGGCCGGCGAGATGCTCTTGCGCCGGGCGCGCCAGTTGATCGAGAGCGCCGAGGCGCTGGAGGACGTGGCAGGTCGTCTCGCCGAGGGCCTAGAGGCCGAAGTGGTGCTGTCGGTTGACCAGATCTTTCCCACCGGTGCCTTGGCGGCAGCGTTGAGCCGTTTCTCTGCCGACTATCCCTACGTTCGCGTACAGCTCCACGAGACGGTGCTCAATGGCGGTATCGAGATGCTCTACGACGGACGCGCCGACCTGGCCATTTCCGGCCTGGCGGCACAGGGCTTTCTCGGCGAACCGCTGGTCTCGATCCGTTTCATCGCCGTGGCCCATCGCGATCACGAGCTGCACGCGCTCGATCGCGAACTCGACCTGCGCGACCTGCAGCGGCATCGCCAACTGGTGGTGCGCGACTCGGCGCTGCGCCAGTCGATGGATGCCGGCTGGCTCAAGGCGGAGCAGCGCTGGACGGTGAGCCATCTGGAAACCTCCATCGACATGGTCCGGCGCGGCCTGGGATTCGCCTGGCTGCCCGAGACGCGCATTCATGGCGATCTAGAACATGGCGTGCTGCGCCCGCTGCCGCTTTCGGCCGGCGGCAACCGCGAGGTGCCCATGCAGATGATCTTTCGTGACCGCGACCGGGCGGGCCCCGCGACCCATGCCGTGGCCCGCGCGCTGCATGAAGCGGTAGCGAGTACCTGTCGGGGTCGGTAGCGATCGTTCGCATTTTTCGATGGCAGAAACGGAAAAACTGCGCTTGAGCGATAAGCAGGGGGCGTTACTCTCACTAGCCAAATGACAGAATATGGAGAACGCAATGGGCCTGTTGATCGACGGCAAGTGGCACGACCAGTGGTACGACACCAAGAAGCATGGCGGCGAGTTCGTGCGCGAATCGGCCAAGCTGCACGACTGGATCAGCCGTGACGGCCGCCCTGGCCCCGACGGGCAGCGCGCCGTGCCGGCGGAATCGGGGCGCTTCCATCTCTATGTCTCGCTGGCCTGCCCCTGGGCGCACCGCACCCTGATCATGCGCAAACTCAAGGGGCTCGAGGATATCCTTGGCGTGTCCCACGTCAGTCCGCTGATGCTCGATCAGGGTTGGACCTACCACGAGGATGAAGGCTCGAGCGGCGATCCGGTCAACGGCGTCGAGTACCACCGCGAGCTCTACACCCTGACCGACCCACACTACACCGGCCGGGTCACGGTGCCGGTTTTGTGGGACAAGAAGGAGGGGCGGATCGTCAACAACGAGTCCGCCGAGCTGGTACGCATCCTCAACGACGCCTTCGACGAACTTGCCGACAACCGGCTCGACTTCTACCCCGCGGACCTGCGCGAGACCATCGACGCGGTCAACGAGGATGTCTACGAGCACATCAACAACGGCGTCTACAAGTCGGGCTTCGCCACCGAGCAGGCGGTCTACGACAAGCACGTCACGGCGCTGTTCGAGGCGCTCGACCGCGTCGAGGCGCGCCTGGCCGAAAACCGCTACCTGGCCGGCGAATGGCTGACCGAAGCCGACGTGCGCCTGTTCACCACCCTGGTGCGCTTCGATGCCGTCTACTACGGTCACTTCAAGTGCAACTTCAGGCGCATCGAGGACTATCCCAACCTCTCGAACTATCTGCGCGAGCTGTACCAATGGCCGGGCGTGGCCGAGACGGTAGACCTCGAGCACATCAAGCGTCACTACTACTACAGCCACGACACCATCAACCCGACGCGCATCGTGCCGAAGGGGCCGCTGCTCGCCTTCGAGCGCCCCCACGACCGCGAACGGCTGCCGGGGCAGGGGATCCGCAAGAAAGGCTGATGGGGCCCGCCGCTCCCAGAGTGGAGCGGCGGCGATGCCGCTTTCTCAGTAGGCGGCATCCGGCTGGTAGAACTCCTCGACGTTGTCCGCGGTGATCAGGTCGGCGGCCAGGATGACCCGCGACGGCACGCCGTGGTACATGTTGCCCAGACGCTCCCCCTTCACGCCGTGCACGGCCAGGGCGATGGCGGAGGCGATCATGTTGGGGGGATAGGTCACCGTGCCGCGAACCACCGGATGGTCGTCGCGAATCATCTCGATGACCCGCTGCGAGCCACCGCCGCCGACGATCAACTGCACGTCATCGCGCTCGTTTTCCTCCACCGCGCGCAGGGCGGCGAGCAGCACGTCGTCGTCGCCGGCCCAGATGGCATCGACATGCGGGTTGCTGCCGAGCAGGTCCTCGGTCACGCTCAGGGCCTTCTGCGGATTCCAGTCGGTGGCCTGGGAATCGAGGATGGTGATGCCGGGATAGTCGGCCATCACCGCATTGAAGGCCTCGACGCGCTGGGAGTTGATCGGGATCGAGGGGCCTTCGAGCACCAGGATCTCGCCCTCGCCGTCGAGTGCCTCGGCCATGTAGCGGGCTGCCTCTTCGCCGAGCCCCGGGTTGTCGCCGGCGAGGAAGACGTTCTGGGTCGGCTCTTCCAGCTCGCGGTCGACAACCACCGTGTAGATGCCCGATTCGTAGGCCTCGCCGATCACCTGCTGCAGCGTGGCGGGGTTGTGGGGCAGGATCACCAGCGCATCGATGTCGCGGATCATCAGGTCTTCGACATTGGAGACCTGGGCGGTGCCCGAACTGGCCGACAGCACCGTGAAGCTGACGTCGTCGTACTGCTCGGCCAGCTCTTCGGTGGCGCGTTGTGCCCACCACAGCAGGCCGGCGGTCCAGCCATGGTCGGCGGAGGGTACGGTCACGCCGATATGGTAGTCATCGGCGCTGGCGATGATCGAAGTGGCCGCCAGCGTGCCCGCCAGGACGGTTTGCTTGAGAACGCGTGTTATCGTCATTGTTGTCACTCCCGTTGCAGCGTGGTTGAACGAATGGGCTGGCTTACCCAGCGATGACGGCACGGCGATCATGTCCGCCGGCCATCGATTCCAGTCAGCCGGTGCGTCGGTACTGCAGCAGCACCGCCAGCAGGATCACGGCTCCCTTGACCAGGCCCTGCAGGTAGGGCGAGACACCGGTCAGGTTGAGCATGTTGTTGATGATGCCGAGGATCAGCGCGCCGATGACCGTGCCCCACACCGAGCCGCGCCCGCCGGACAGCGCCGTGCCGCCGATCACCACCGCGGCGATGGCGTCGAGCTCGTAGAAGTAGCCGGCGTCGCTGGGGCTGACCGAGTTGAGCCGCGAGCTCAGCATGATGGCGGAGATTCCCACGCAGACCCCGGCGATCACGAAGGTGCTGAGCACTACCCGCTCGACGCGAATGCCGGAGTAGCGGGCCACCTGCGGGTTGGCACCCACGGCGCAGACATGCCGCCCGAAGGGCGTATGGAAGAGCAGGACGTGTGCGGCCAGGGCGAGCCCGAAGAAGGTCCACACCGGAATTGGCAGGCCGAGGAGGAAACCGCCGCCAATGTCGGAAAAAAGCGGGTTGCGGGTCGTCACTTCACCGGCATCGGTGAAGTAGAGCGCCAGCGAGCGGAAGATCGACATGGTGGCCAGCGTGACCACGAAGGCGGCCATTCGCCCTCGAGTGACCAGCAGCCCGTTGAACAACCCGAACAGCGAACCCACGACCACGGCGGCCAGCATACCGAGGAGTACGCCCTGGATGGGGTCGGCGACGGCGTTGACCACGTAGAGCAGCAGTACGCCCACCAGGGCCACCATCGAGCCCACCGACAAGTCGATACCGCCGGCAATGATCACGAAGGTCATGCCGATGGCGATGATGCCGGTGTAGGAGACCTGGCGCAGCACGTTGGAAATATTGCGCGAGTTGAGGAAATACTCGCTGGCGAGCGACGAGAGCACGAAAAGAATGAGCAGCGCCAGCAGCGGCGCCAGGATGGTGGCGTTGACCGGCAGCCGGCGCAGGCGCCGCAGGCCCAGTTGCCCCATCGGTTTGGAGTTGGAAGCGTCGTTCATCTCAATGTACCTCGGCCCCTGCCTGGCCGCGCTGACGTGCGCCGGCGGCGTAGAGCATGATGTCCTGTTCGTTGATCTGGTCGTCGTCGAGCTCGGCGGCGATGCGTCCCTCGCGTATCACCAGCACCCGGTCGCACAGGCCGATGATCTCCTCCAGCTCCGAGGAGATGACCAATACCGCCTTGCCCTGGTCGGTCAGCGAGCGAATCAGCCGATAGATCTGCTGCTTGGTGGCGATGTCGATGCCGCGGGTGGGCTCGTCGAGGATCAGCACCTCGGGGTCGATGTCGAGCAGCTTGGCCAGATACACCTTCTGCTGGTTGCCGCCGCTGAGCAGCTGTACCGGGTCGCTGAGCCGCGCCGCCTTGATCGCCAGGCGCTGCTGGTACTCCTCGGCGCGCCGACGCTCGGCGCGGTGGCGTATCAGCCCGCGCACGTAGCGTGGCAGGCTCAACGCGGTGATGTTCTCCATCACATTGAACGACAGCACCAGGCCCTTGCCCTGGCGATCTTCCGAGAGATAGGCCAGGCCGTTGGCATGGGCTGCGCGCGGCGAGTCGATGGCCAGCGGCTTGCCGTCCAGCTCGATCTCGCCGCTGCTCTTGCGCCGCAGGCCCATGATCGCCTCGGCGATTTCGGTACGCCCCGAGCCGACCAGGCCGGCGAGGCCCAATACCTCGCCGCGGTGCAGCGTGAAGCCGATGTCATGCAGCAGGCCGGGCACGCTCAGGCCACTCACCCGCAAGGCAGCGGTTCCCGGCGTGGTGCGCTTGTCGGGGAAGAGCTGCGACAGCTCGCGACCCACCATCTTGCAGGCCATCTCCTCCTCGCTGAGCTCGGCGGCCTGGCACAGGTCGATCTGCTGACCATCGCGCAGAATCAGCAGTCGGTCGCACAGCTGCTTGACCTCCTTGAGCTTGTGCGAGATGAACATGACCGCCACGCCCTTGGCGACCAGCGCGCGCACCACCTTGAACAGCACCGCGACCTCGCGGTCGGTCAGCACCGTGGTGGGCTCGTCGAGGATCACGATGCGCGCATCGTGAACCAGAACACGGGCCACCTCGACCATCTGACGCTCGGCCACGCTGAGCCGCTCGATGGGCAACTCCGGGTCGAGTTCCACTTCCAGCGAGTGCAGCACTTCGCGGGTGCGCTGGCGCATCCGGGCGCGGTCGAGCAGGCCGCCACGGCGGAGTTCTTGGCCCAGGAAGACGTTCTCGTAGACCCGCAGGGTCGAGACCAGGTTGAATTCCTGGGGGATCATCGCCACGCCGTGGCGGCGGGCCGTGATCGGGTCGAGTGCGCTGAAGGTCTGTCCGTCGAGGGTCACGCGGCCGGCGCTGGGCGTATAAACGCCGCTGACGATCTTGAGCAGGGTCGACTTGCCGGCGCCATTCTCGCCGAGAATGCCCAATACCTCGCCAGGGGCGAGATCGAAGGCGATGTCCTCGAGCACCGTGACCGGGCCGAAGGCCTTGCCGATCCCTTCCAGGCGCAGGACCGGATGGCTCATGGCACGTCTCCCACGTCCTGCAGCGAGGTCCAGGCGCCCGCCGCGCGGCTGGAGGCGAGCGTGGCGGCGATGAAGCGCATGCCCTCGACGCCATCCTCCACGCCCGGTAGCCAGGGCGTTTCGAGGCCTTCGTCGAGGCCGTCGCTGAGCGCCTGGTAGAGGTTGGCAAAGGCTTCCAGGTAGCCCTCCGGGTGACCGCCGGGAATCCGAATGCCACGGGCGATGTCGGCGCCGAGGCGGTCGTCGCGGCGCGTCAGGCGCTGGGCCGGACCGTCGAGCGGGGCGAAGTGGAGCTCATTGGGCGACTCTTGCGCCCAGCGCAGGCTGGCCTTCTCGCCCACTACGCGGATGCTGAGCCCGTTCTCGAAGCCGGGGGCGGTCTGGCTGGCCCACAGCATGCCGCGGGCGCCGTCGGCGAAGCGCAGCAGCGCGTGGACGTTGTCGTCGAGTTCGCGTCCCGGCACGGCGTTGAACAGCTCTGCGCTGACCTCGCTCACCCGCTGGCCGCTGATGAACTGGGCCAGGTGGAAGGCGTGCACGCCGATATCGCCCAGGCAACCCGCCGCCCCGGCCCTGGCCGGGTCCAGGCGCCAGGCGGCCTGGCGGTTGTCGAGCCCCGGCGCCTCGCTGAGCCACTCCTGGACATACTCCACCTGCACGCTGCGAATGCGCCCCAGCTCGCCGCGTGCCACCAGCTCGCGGGCATGCTGGACCAGGGGGTAGCCGACGTAGTTGTGCGCCAGCACGAAGCGCTTGCCGCTGGCGTCGACGGCGGCTGCCAGTTGCTGCGCCTCGTCGACGCCCAGCGTCATCGGCTTCTCGCAGATCACGTGCTTGCCCGCCTTCAGGCAGGCCAGCGCCGCTGGGAAGTGCAGGTGGTTGGGCGTGACGATGGCGACGACTTCGGCGCCGTCATCGCGCGCGCACTCGCCGGCTAGCAGGGCCTGGTAGTCGGCATAGCAGCGCGCCTCGGCCACGCCCAGCTCTCGGGCCGTGGCCCGGTTGCGCTCGGGCTGCGACGAGAAGTTGCCGGCCACCAGCTCGAAGCGATCGTCCATGCGCGCGGCGATGCGATGCACGCCGCCAATCAGCGCGCCCTGGCCGCCGCCGACCATGGCCAGCCGCAGTCGTCGCGTCGTCTCGTTGCGTGATGTTGCGTTCATGTGCGGTCTCCTCGGGTCAGTCGAGTCCCAGCAGGGCGCGATTGGCTTGGCGGTCGGTGCCGGCGTCGGCAAAGTCGTCGAAGGCGCGGTCGGTCACCTGGATGATGTGCTCGGCAACGAAGCGGGCTCCCTCGGCGGCCCCCTGCTCGGGATGCTTGAGAGCGCATTCCCACTCGATCACTGCCCAGCCTTCGAAGTCGTACTGCGCCAGGCGCGAGAAGATGCCCTTGAAGTCCACCTGGCCGTCGCCCAGCGAGCGGAAGCGCCCGGCACGCTCCACCCAGGAGCTGTAGCCGCCGTAGACGCCTTGCTGGGCGGAGGGATGGAACTCGGCATCCTTGACGTGGAACATGCGGATGCGGGGGTGGTAGCGGTCGAGGAAGGCCAGATGGTCGAGCTGCTGCAGCACCATGTGCGACGGGTCGTAGAGAATGCAGCAGCGCGGGTGCTCGTCGACCTCGGCGAGGAAGCGCTCGAAGGTGGCGCCGTCATGCAGATCCTCGCCGGGGTGGATCTCGAAGCAGAGGTCGACCCCTTCGCCGTCGCAGACGTCGAGAATCGGCCGCCAGCGCTTGGCCAGCTCGGCGAAACCCTCCTCGACCAGGCCGGCAGGACGCTGCGGAAAAGGATAGAAGTAGGGCCACAGCAGCGAGCCGGAGAAGGTAGCTAGCGCATTCAGCCCCAGGTTGGCGCTGGCGCGGGCGGCGAGTTCGAGCTGCTCGACTGCCCATGCCTGGCGCGCCTCGGGGTTGCCGTGCAGCTCGGCTGGGGCGAAGCCGTCGAACAGGCTGTCGTAGGCCGGATGCACCGCCACCAGTTGCCCTTGCAGGTGGGCCGAGAGTTCGGTGACGACCAGGCCATGCCGGGCAAGAACGGCCTGGATCTCCTGGCAGTAGGCCAGGCTCTCGGCGGCTCGCTCCAGATCGAACAGGCGCTTGTCCCAGGTGGGGATCTGGACGCCTTCGAAGCCCAGCCCGGAGGCCCAGCGGGCGATGCCTTCCAGGCTGTCGAAGGGGGGCTCGTCGCCGGCGTACTGGGCCAGGAACAGGGCCGGCCCCTTGATGGTCTTCATCGAGTACCTCGCTTGTCGGTCTTGTCGGTGCGGGCGGCAAGCCCGTTAGACGATGTCTGCGGATGTAATGGATTACATTGCAGCAGCAAGGTCAATGAGGGTCAAGGCAATGGCTGAGGTTATCGAAGCAATGGATGGCGGCTGTAGAGGCGAAGGAAATGCGCTGGCTACGGGCTCGGTGGCCGCATAAGGGCTCATTGAGAGGGAAGGGGGCTTAGACTAAAGATGGACGGGAATGACGCTCACGCAGCCCGCACGAGAGGAGCTCGGCATTCTTCACCCTGGTGTAAAGCTTTACATTCCAAGGATGGCCAACTCACAATAGGATGAGCGTGGCGGGGCGGTGCCGGCCACGGCGTTACCGCGGCGGGACGACCACGTTATGCTAAAAGCCAAGCCAGCAGCCAAGCGAACTCTCTCCATGCCCACCATCAAGGACGTTGCCAAGGCGGCAGGCTGTTCCACGGCCACCGTGTCACGGGCGCTGGCCAGCCCGGAAAAGGTCACGGAGGCCACGCGGCAGCGCGTGGCGCGTGCCATTGCCGAGGTCGGCTATGCCCCCAACGTGGCGGCACGCAACCTGCGCCGCGCCGAGTCGCGAACGATCGTCACGCTGCTGCCCGACATCTCCAACCCGTTCTTCTCCGAGATCATCAACGGCATGGAGGAGGTGGCCCACCAGGCCGGCTACCAGGT
This sequence comes from Billgrantia sp. C5P2, assembly GCF_051062895.2. Classification (NCBI taxonomy): domain Bacteria; kingdom Pseudomonadati; phylum Pseudomonadota; class Gammaproteobacteria; order Oceanospirillales; family Halomonadaceae; genus Billgrantia; species Billgrantia sp. C5P2. Next base: position 3,327,001 of record NZ_CM128542.1, on the reverse strand, counting down.
ATTGATCGGCGACTGCGAGCGCGACCCGGCCAGGGCCGAGGCCTACTTCAACCTGCTGCCGACCAACCAGGCCGACGGCATCATCCTGCTGACCTCCGATATTCCTCGTGCGCTGGTCAGCCACGCCGACGCCCGTGTGGATTCGCCGCTGGTCATGGCCTGCGAATTCTTCTCCGACATCGACCTGCCGACCGTCGCCATCGACAATTACCAGGCCACGGCCCACGCCATCGACTACCTGGTTTCGCTGGGCCACGAGCGTATCGCCTCGGTCTCCGGCCCCGCCGACAACCCTATCTGCCGCGATCGGACCCGTGGCTATCGTGACACGCTGGCCGCCCGGGGCTTGTCGAGCTCGGTGCGGGTGGTGGAAGGCGACTTCGGCTTTCGCTCGGGCTACCAGCAGGGGCTGGCACTGCTGGAGGACAGGGTTGCGCGGCCCAGTGCGATCTTCTGCCATAGCGACGAGATGGCCATCGGTGTGCTCAAGGCGGCCCGTCAGCTCGGCATTGGCGTGCCCGAGGCACTCTCGGTGGTGGGGTTCGACAACATCGGCTTCAGTGAGTACTGCGAGCCGGAGCTGACCACCGTCAGCCAGCCCCGTCACGAGATCGGTCAGCAGGCGATGCGCATGCTGCTGAATATCCTGGCGGGAGAGGGTGGGGTGCGTCGGCAGACCCTCAGCACACAGCTCATCGTACGCAAGAGTACCGGGCGCCCCTCGGCCTGACGTCGGCGGAAAGTTATTTCCTGGGCTGCTTTGCCAGCCACCTGTCCAACGCATTGGCGAACTCGCGCCGGTCGGCGTCGCTGTAGCCCTTGGGGCCGCCAGTGTGTTCGCCGCTGGAGCGCAGGGTTTCCATGAAATCCCGCATTTGCACCCGTGCGCGAATGTTGTTCCGATCGAGGATCTCGCCGCGGGTGGTCATCACCGCGGCGCCCTTGTCGATGGCTTCCAGGGCCAGCGGCAGGTCGGAGCTGATCAGCAGGTCGCCGGTCTCGAGGCGCGCCACGATCTCGTTGTCGGCGGCATCGAAGCCATGGCTCACCGACAGCGACTTGACCCACTTCGAGGGCGGCAGGGGGATCGAGTGGTTGGCGACGAACCAGGCCGGCGTGGTGGTGCGCTCGGCGGCGCGTACGATGATCTCGCGAGCGACCTTGGGGCAGGCGTCGGCATCGACCCATAACGTGGGCATTCGGGCAGGCTCCTCGCGGAAGAATTCATGTTTGTGTGATCGTAGCGTTGAAAGTACTGGTCATGAAACCAGTGTCGATGTTAGCATGCGCGCTCCTCGCATGTGTTGACCCCGCCATCATGACGATTCGCTCCGTATGCCACGCGTACGAGAGGCAATCACCGAGACTGACAGCAAACGCTGTAACGTCCGAGATGTGAAGATGGAGCGCCACAGGATGCCGCCAACCGGGCGACATCGGCGCAAAAAGGTCGCCACAGCGGTTCCCGCCCGATGGCGCGAACCGGATGCCAGGTGCGACCGGCGTCCCACGATAACGTGATCCGCCCTGTCCAGGCCGATTTGGCCGTTACGACAGAGCCACCGACCTGCCATGTGCTGCGTCGGGGATGCCTCAATGTGATTTGCCGGCGAGTGCCGGCCTACCAAGGTGTGATTGATGACCTCGACTTCTGTCGCCTCGCCGAGCTTCGGCGATCTTGCTTTGCTGCCTGCCGTTCTCGCCGCCGTCGAAACATTGGGTTACGAAACTCCATCTCCGATTCAGACACAGACCATTCCGGCGCTGCTGGAAGGGCGTGACATGCTGGGCCAGGCCCAGACCGGTACCGGCAAGACCGCGGCATTCGCCCTGCCGCTGCTCTCACGGCTCGAGCTGACTCGCCGCGAGACTCAGGTACTGGTGCTGGCACCGACCCGTGAGCTGGCTCAGCAAGTAGCCGCCTCATTCAGCAAGTACGGCCAGAACCTGCAGGGCCTGGAAGTGGCGACCCTGTGCGGAGGCCAGGAATATCGTGAACAGCTGGGCGCGCTGAAGCGCGGTGCCCAGGTGGTGGTGGGCACGCCGGGCCGGGTGATCGATCACCTCGACCGCGGCAGCCTCAAGCTCGACGGTCTGTCCTCCTTGGTGCTGGACGAAGCCGACGAGATGCTGCGCATGGGCTTCATCGACGACGTCAAGCGCGTCGTTGCCGATACTCCCAAGGAAGCTCAGCGGGTGTTCTTCTCCGCGACCCTGCCGACCGAGATCGAGCGCATCGTCAATCGCTACCTGGTCGACCCGGTCAAGGTGGCCATCGAGTCGGGTACCACCACCGGCGAGAACATCGAGCAGCGCCTGGTGCGCGTCGACGGCGGCGCCAAGCTGGAGGCGCTGTCGCGCATCCTGGAAGTCGAGGCGGTGGATGCCGCCATCGTCTTCGTGCGCACCCGGGCTGCCTGTACCACGCTGATGGAACAGCTCTCCGCGCGTGGCGTGAACGTGGCCAGCCTCTCCGGCGACCTTGACCAGAGCCTGCGCGAGCGCACCATCCAGCGTCTCAAGCGCGGCAAGGTCGACGTGTTGATCGCCACCGACGTGGCCGCCCGTGGCCTCGACGTGCCGCGCATCACCCACGTCTTCAACTACGACCTGCCCCAGGATGCCGAGGCCTACACCCACCGCATCGGCCGTACCGGCCGGGCCGGGCGTACCGGCATCTCGATCACCTTCGTCGGCTTCCGCGAGGGCCGCAAGGTGGGCTGGATCGAGCAGGCCACCGGCCAGAAGCTCAGCGAGATGGAGGTGCCCGACGAGGCCGCCATTCGCGCCCATCGTGACGAGGTGTTCCACCAGCGCATCATCGGTTCCCTCACTGCCGGTGCCGAGGAGCAGCGCGCGCTGGTCGAGCGCCTGGTGGCGGAAGGTCACGATCCGGTGGAGCTGGCCTGTGCTTTTGCCGCCCTGGCCCGCGCCGACGAGGCGCCCATCGGCCGCCTGCAGGCGCCGCGCAAGGAGCGTGTCGAGCGCGGCGGCGAGCGTGCATCGCGTGACGGCAAGCCGCCGCGTCGCGATCGTGACAGCCGTGGCCCGAGCGAAGGCATGACCCGTTATCGCGTTGCCGTCGGCCACAAGGACGGCGTCAAGCCGGGCCAACTGGTCGGCGCATTGGCCAACGAGGGGGGTATCGAAGGCTCGCGAATCGGTCGTATCGATATCCGCAACGCCTTCTCGGTGGTGGAACTGCCGAGCTCGCTGCCGCCGAGCATCCTGGCCAAGATGGCCCGTGCCCGCGTCGCCGGTCGCCCGCTGGAGATCAGCGAGGACGGGGGTGCCCCCGAGCGCGCTCCGCGCCGCCGCCGCGAAGACGGTGATGCACCGGTGCGTCGCCGCACCAGCGCCTAAGCGCTCCGTTCGCCGCTAGCGGCGAACGCGGAAGAATAAAGCCCAGGCCGGGAAACCGGCCTGGGCTTTTTCATGTCGACTTGCCAATTGCCATACTACCATACTAGTCTGTTCAGGGCGGCGACGCTCAGTGAACAATGAGAAAACGGAGAACGGTGCCCATGACAACTCCCCTGCAGGCCATGTGGCAGGAAGCGCGCGATGACGGCTCGGTCCGCGAGCGGCTCTACCGCGTGCTGCGCCAGTCGATCATCCGCATGGTGTTGGCACCCGGGCAGGCGCTGTCGGAAAAGGAGCTGGCCGATGCCTTCTCGGTGAGTCGCCAGCCGGTGCGCGAAGCCTTCATCCGGCTGTCGGAAGCGGGATTGGTCGAGGTGCGCCCTCAGCGCGGCACTTACGTGGTGAGAATTTCCCAGCAGGCCGTACTCGAAGCCCGCTTCGTGCGTGAGGCGATCGAGGTGGCGGTGGCCAAGGAGGCCGCCACGTTGGGGGTGGCCGAGCGCACCCTGGATGAACTGCGTGAATTGATCGAGCGCCAGCGGCGCTGCAGCGTTTCCAGCGATTACGATCGCTTCTTCCAGCTCGACGAGGCCTTCCATCGCGCGCTGTCGCTGGGGGTGGGGCATACCGCTGCCTGGCGCGTCACCGAGGAGGTCAAGGCGCAACTCGACCGGGTGCGCTACCTGAGCATTCCCGATTCGACCCCCATCGCCAAGCTGACCGACCAGCACTCGATGATCGTCGAGGCCATCGGCCGTCGCGATCCCGATGCGGCGAGTCAGGCCATGAGCGTGCACCAGCGCGAGATCCTGCAGTCACTGCCGGAGCTCATGCGCCGCTTCCCCGAGATGTTCGACGGTGAGCCCAGTGCTGTCGCCGTCGGCAGTAGGTAGTCGTCACGTAGCAACACGCCAAGCATGAGACGCAATAACCACAACACACGTCAGGAGGCTCACATGAAAATCACCGCACTCGCAGCGGCCATCGCGCTGGCCGCCACCGCCAATCTGGCCCACGCGGCCTATCAGTTGAATCTCTCCTCTGCGCTCACCGCCCAGGACCCCGTCGTACAAGCCATGGAGAAGGCCAGCGAAACGATTGCGGAACGCTCCGATGGCGAGCTCACCGTACGCGTCTTTCCCAACAGCCAGCTCGGCTCCGATGAGGACGTGGTCGAGCAGATTCGCAGCGGGGCCAATGTCGCGGTGCTGATCGATGCCGGCCGCTTGTCCGAGTACCAGTCTGAGCTGGGCATCTTAAGCGCGCCCTATCTGGTCGAGGAGCACACCGACTATGACCGCATCACCTCGTCGGAGCTTTATCAGGAGTGGGTCGAGAGCCTGGCCGAGAGCAGCGGCCTGCGCCTGCTCAACTACAACTGGTTCCAGGGCTCGCGCCACATGCTGACGCAGAAACTGGTGGAGACACCCGAAGACCTGAACGGTGTACGCGTGCGGACCATCAACTCGCCGGTATGGCTGCGCACCATCGAGTCGATGGGGGCCACGCCCACGCCGCTGCCCTGGTCGGAGGTCTACTCCGCGCTTCAACTGGGCGCGATCGATGGCGCCGAGGCGCAGCTCACCGCCGCCGAAGGCCAGAACCTGCACGAGGTGATCACCCATATCGCCCTGACCGGCCATATCCACCTGATGACCGGCCTCGCTACCTCCGAGCAGTGGTACCAGTCGTTGCCGGAGGAGCTGCGCACCATCCTCGACGAGGAACTCCACAAGGCTGGAGCAGAAGCCAGCCAGGCCACCGTCGACGCTCAGGATGCCGTGCGTGAACGCATGGAGGCGGAAGGCGTGACCTTCACCGAGGTGGACGTCGAGCTGTTCCGCGAGCGCGTGTCAGGCGTCTACGAAGAGCTTGGCTACGACCAGTACCGCGATCAACTGACCTCGGGAGAGTAAGCCGGCGGGTCCCCTCCGCGCATGCAGCGGGGACCCAGGCTGCATCCTGGTTCGAGGATTTCTCTTATGTGGTACTGGTACGACCGACTCGAAGCGTGGCTTGCCGCTGCGCTATTGGGCGGCACTTCCCTGACCCTGCTGGTGAGTTCGACGGCACGCGCCATCGGCCAGCCCTTCGCCGGGGGCGCCGAACTGGCCCAACTGCTGTTCATCTGGACCGCGGTGCTGGGGGCGGACATCACCCTGCGCCGGGGCGGGCAGGTACGCATCGATGCCTTGGCGGTACGCCTGCCGCTGACGTTGCAGCGCATGGTTACCGGGCTGTGCCTGGTGCTGATGCTGGGTTTCCTGGTCCTGCTCGTGTGGCATGGCTTTCCGCTGGCCCTGTCCAATTGGCAACGCCCGATGGGTGTGGCCGGGCTGAGCTACGGTTACATCACCCTGGCGCTTCCGGTGGGTGCCGCCATGATGATCGTCTCGCTCATGCGGCGCATCGTGACCAAGGGCATCGTGACGAGCCTGATGCCGGATGACGACATCGTGGAGGAGACGCTATGACGGCCGCACTCCTGCTGGGCCTGGGCCTGGTGTTGATGGCCATCGGCATGCCCGTGGCCTTCGCCATCGGTATCGCCGGCTTCACCTACTTCTTCCTGCCCGAGACCTTCCTGCCGACCAATATCGGCGCGCAGCGCATCGTCTCGGCGACGCAGTCGTTTCCGCTGCTGGCGGTGCCGCTGTTCATCTTCATCGGCCACCTGATGAACGCCAGCGGTATCACGCCGCGCCTGATGCGCCTCTCCACGCTGCTGGCCGGCTGGCTGAGCGGCGGGCTGGCCCAGGCAAGCATCGTGCTCAGTACGCTGATGGGCGGCGTGTCGGGCTCGGCGGTGGCTGATGCCGCGATGCAGTCGCGGGTGCTGGGGCAGGGCATGATCAAGGGCGGCTACAGCCCCGGGTTCACCGGCGCGGTGCTCTCCATCGGCGGGCTGATCACCGCCACCATTCCGCCGAGCATTGGCCTGATCCTCTACGGCTACCTGGGCGAGGTATCGATCGGTCGGCTGTTCATCGCCGGCGTGGTACCCGGCTTTCTGCTGATGGTGGCGCTGATGGTGACCACCTATTTCGTGGCCAGGCGTCGTGGCTATACGCCGGTACGCGAAGGATTGCCAGCGGGCCGCGAGGTACTTGCGGCCCTGCGCGGCAGTATCTGGGCGCTGCTGTTCCCGGTGTGGCTGCTGGTTGGCATCCGCTACGGCCTGTTCACGCCCACCGAGGCGGGCGCGTTCGCGGTGGCCTATGCGCTGCTGGTGGGCTGTGTGATCCATCGCGAGATGGGTGTCCGCGAGATCCTCACGGCGATGCACGCCAGCGTGCGCGACATCGGCATGATCATGCTGATCATCATGTTCTCGGGAATCATCGGCTACGTGGTCTCCTTCGAGCGGGTGCCGCAGACCATTGCCGAGCTGACGCTGGGCGTGTTCTCCAGCCATGCCGCACTGCTGCTGACGCTGGCCGTGCTGCTGGTGCTGCTCGGCATGCTGCTCGAGGCCACGGTGGTGGTGATGCTGCTGACGCCGATCCTGGTGCCGGTGATCAAGGCGGCCGGCGTCGACCCGGTGCACTTCGGCCTGTTGATGATGACGTTGGTGACATTCGGCGGCATGACCCCGCCGGTGGGCATCTCGATGTATACCGTATGCGGCATTCTGCGTTGCTCCTTCTTCGACTACAGCCGCGAGCTGGTGCCCTTCGCCCTGGCGGTGTTCGTGGTGGTGCTGGGCATCATCTTCTTCCCCGACATCGTGCTGTTCCTGCCCAACCTGCTGATGGGCTGAGCGTAGAACGAGTCGAAGACAATGGAGGGTTCAATGGCTTTCACCGACAAGACCGCGTTCATGGGGCCGGATTTCCTGCTCGAGAACGAGCCGGCGCGCCGGCTCTACCACGAGCATGCCGCGGCCATGCCGATCTGCGACTACCACTCGCACCTGAGCCCGGCGGAGATCGCCGGCGACGTGCGCTTCGACAACCTCACCGAACTATGGCTCAAGGGCGATCACTACAAGTGGCGGGCGATGCGCATCGCCGGTATCGACGAGCAGCGCATCACCGGCGGCGTGAGCGACCGCGAGCGCTTCCAAGCGTGGGCGGAAACGGTGCCGGACTGCCTCGGCAACCCACTCTACCACTGGACCCACCTGGAGCTTCGCCACCCGCTGGGCATCGAGAATACGCTGCTCTCGCCGACGACGGCCGAGGAGATCTGGACCACGTCCCGCGAACGACTGGCCACGCCTGAGCTGAGTGCCCAGGGCATTCTCGAGCGCTTCAACGTGCGCACCGTCTGTACCACCGACGATCCGGTCGATGGGCTGGAATTGCATCGGCGCCATGCCGAAAGCGGCGCGGCGCCCAGCATGCTGCCGACCTTCCGTGCCGATGCCGTACTCAAGATCGGCGAGCCCGGGTTCGCCGATTACCTCGGTGAGCTGGAAGCGGCCAGCGGTGTCGCCATCCGAGGCTATGACGATCTGCTCGCGGCGCTGTACCAGCGGCTCGAACACTTCGCCGCCCACGGCTGCTGCCTCTCCGACCACAGTCTGGAGAAGCCGGTGTTCGTCGAACCGCCGAGCGTGGCCGAGCTCGACCGGATGATCGAGCGCCGCCGTCGTGGCAAGACGCTCAGCGGCGACGAGAACGCTGCCTTCACCACCGCGGTGCTGCTGTGGCTGGGGCGTGAGTACGCCCGCCGCGGCTGGGTGATGCAGCTTCACCTCGGCGCGCTGCGCAGCCTGAGCCGGCGCGGCCTGGCCGAGATCGGCGCCAACAGCGGCTTCGATGCGATAGGGGACGTCACCTACGCCGAGCCGCTGGCGGCGATCCTCGATGCGCTGGACCGCGACCGGGCGCTGCCGCGCACCGTGGTCTACAACCTCAACCCGCGCGACAACGAGATGCTGGCGAGCCTGGTCGGCTCGTTCGCCAGCGACGGCATCCCCGGCAAGCTGCAGTTCGGCGCCGCCTGGTGGTTCAACGACCAACGCGACGGTATCGAACGCCAGCTCGTCACGCAGATGAACTTCGGCCTGCTGCGCCATTTCGTCGGCATGCTCACCGATTCGCGCAGCCTGCTGTCGTTCTCCCGCCACGACTACTTCCGCCGCATCTTCTGCCAGATGCTCGGCGCGCAGATGCAGCGTGGCGAGCTGTCGAACGATCTCGACCGCATCGGCGAGCTGGTGCGGGCGGTCTGCTACGACAATGTGCAGCGCTACCTCTTCGAGCGATAGGAGCTCTTCTCCCACATCACTGCGACGGAACACTCATGAAAATCAGCGACGCCTATGTGATCGTCACCTCGCCGGGGCGCAACTTCGTCACCCTCAAGATCATTACCGAGTCGGGTACCTACGGCATCGGCGATGCCACCCTGAACGGCAGGGAAATGGCCGTGGTGGCCTATCTCGAGGAGCACGTGCTGCCCGCCCTGATCGGTCGTGACGCCAGCCGCATCGAGGACATCTGGCACTACCTCTATCGCGGCGCCTATTGGCGCCGGGGGCCGGTGACCATGGCGGCGGTCTCGGCGGTGGACCTGGCGCTGTGGGACATCAAGGCCAAGGCGGCCGGCATGCCACTCTACCAGTTGCTCGGCGGCAAGAGCCGCGAGCGGGTGATGACCTACGCCCACTGCACCGGGCGCGACATCGAAGGCTGCCTCGCCGAGGTCGAGAAACACGTCAAGCTCGGCTACCGGGCGGTGCGCGTGCAGGCCGGCGTGCCCGGTATTCCGACCATCTACGGTGTCGCCAAGCGAGAAGGCGAGCGCTACGAGCCGGCGGATGCCGAACTGCCCGCTGAGCACGTCTGGAGCACCGAAAAGTACCTCAACCATGTGCCCAAGTTGTTCGCCGCGGTGCGCGAACGCTTCGGCGACGAGCTTCACGTGCTGCACGACGTGCATCACCGCCTGACGCCCATCGAGGCGGCGCGCCTGGGCAAGGCGGTGGAACCCTACCACTTGTTCTGGCTCGAGGACTGCGTGCCGGCCGAGAACCAGGAGAGTTTCCGCCTGATTCGCCAGCACACCACCACGCCGCTGGCGGTGGGGGAGGTGTTCAACTCGATCCACGACTACCGCGAGCTGCTCGAGAACCAGTGGATCGACTACGTTCGCACGCCGCTCTCCCACGGCGGCGGTATCACTCACGTGCGGCGCATCGCCGACCTGGCCGCGCTCTACCACGTGCGCACCGGCTTCCACGGGCCGACGGATCTGTCGCCGGTGTGCCTGGGGGCGGCGGTCCACTTCGACACCTGGGTGCCCAACTTCGGCATTCAGGAGCACATGCCCCACACGCCGGAGACCGACGCTGTCTTCCCCCATGACTATCGTTTCGAGGATGGCCATTTCCTGGTCGGCGAAGCACCGGGCCATGGCGTCGATATCGACGAGACCTTGGCCAAGCAATATCCCTACAAGCGCGCCAGCCTGCCGGTCAACCGGCTGGAGGACGGCACCCTGTGGCACTGGTAAGGAGAATGCATCGATGAAAGCCTTTCAGGTCAATGCGCCGCTGGACTACGCCATCGCAGATGTCGAGGTGCCCCGCGCCACTGCCGGCGAGGTGCTGGTGAAGGTGGCCTTCGCCGGGATCTGCGGTTCCGACATGCACATCATCCACGGCGATAACGCCTTCGTACGCTTTCCGCGCATCACCGGGCACGAGTTCGCCGGCATCGTCGAGGCGCTCGGCGAGGGCGTCGAGGGCATCGAGGTCGGCGACAGGGTGTGCATCGATCCGGTGGTCAGCTGCGGTAAGTGCTATCCGTGTCGTATCGGCCGCCCCAACGTGTGCAGCGCAATGCAGGTGATCGGCGTGCACCGTGACGGAGGCTTCGAGGAGTGGGTGAACGTGCCGGCGGCCAATGCCCACCGCCTGCCCGACGCACTGGGGCTGGAAGCCGGGGCACTGGTGGAGCCCTATTCCATCGCCGCCAACGTGCTCGAGCGGATGCAACCGCTGCGCGGCGATCGCCTGCTGGTCTATGGCGCCGGCGTGATCGGCCTGACCATCCTGCAGATGGCCCGTGCCCAGGGCATCGAGGACATTACCGTCGTCGACCTGATCGACGAGCGCCTGGCCACGGCCCGCGAACTCGGCGCCACGCGCACCTGGCACGGCAAGGAGGACGTCGAGGGCGCGGTGCGCGAGCTGACGGCAGGCGAGGGCATCCCGCTGATTGCCGATGCCGCCTGCGTACCGGCCCTGCTGCCGCAGATGCTGCGCATCGCCTCGCCGGCGGGTCGCATCGGCCTGCTCGGCTTCAACCCCACCCCCAGCGACCTGGTGCAGCTGGAGGTGATCAAGAAGGAGCTGACCCTGGTCGGCTCGCGGCTCAACAACCGCAAGTTTCCGGACGTGCTCGATCGCATGGCCTCCGGACGTCTCGATCCGCTGGCGCTGGTGAGTCATCGCCTGCCCTTCGACGAGATGCCGGGGGCCATCGACATGCTGGATCACCACCCCGAAAGAGCTCGCAAGGTACTTATCGACATAAGCGCCGATATCGCTAGCTGAACCAGCATGACTCGACAGCCGCATCGTAATGACGCGATGCACATAACAGCAACAACAGCCAGCAAAGACAGGAGTTACGCCATGATCAAACAACTCGTCACCGGCGCCGTCCTCGGGGCGGCCCTGATCGCCAGCCAGGCCACCCTGGCCGCCGATTTCACGCTGAAATTCGGCCACCTGGCCAATGAGCAGAACATCTGGCACCAGGCCGCTGTGAAGTTCAAGGAGGAGGTGGAAGCCAACTCCGATGGCCGCATCGAGGTGCAGCTGTATCCCAACGAGCAGCTCGGCGCCGAGATGGACGTGATCAACAGCATCCAGCTCGGCAGTGCCGACATGACCATCACCGGCGAGAGCCTGCAGAACTGGGCGCCCAAGGCTGCCTTGATGGCTGCCCCCTATGCCTTCCGCGACTCCGAACACCTGCGCGCCGTGGTCAACGGCGAGATCGGCGAGGAGATCGAGGCGCAGATCGTCGAGCGCGCCAACCTGGTGCCGCTGGCCTGGTTCGAGCGCGGGCCGCGGCACCTGACCTCCAACGAGCCGATCAAGCATCCCGACGACCTCGACGGCCTCCGCCTTCGCGTGCCCAACGTGCCGCTGTTCGTCGACACCTGGGAGGCGCTGGGTGCGCGACCCACGCCGATGGCCTTCAGCGAGGTGTTCACCTCCCTGCAGCAGAACACCATCCAGGCCCAGGAGAACCCGCTGAGCCTGATCGAGAGCGCCAGCTTCGACGAGGTGCAGGATTACGTGAACCTGACCGGCCACGTGCGCAGCTGGATCTACGTGGTGATCGGCAAGGACAAGCTCGAGAGCATGCCGGAAGACCTGCAGCAGGTGATCTTCGAGGCGGCCGATACCATGCAGGCCCATGAGGCCGACCTCTTCGCCGAGGACGAGGAGCGCCTGCGTCAGGAGCTCGAGGAGCGTGGCATGGAGTTCGTCGAGGTGGATACCGACGCCTTCGCCGAAAAGGCCCGCCCGGCGGTGCTCGACGCCCTCGACGAGGAGCAGCGCGAACTGTTCGAGGCCATCCAGGACCTGTGATGCCACTTGCGGGCGAGCCCGGCCGGGCTCGCCCGCTTGCCAGTGGCCCGCGGGTAGCATGAGGAAAGCGTATGGACTCCCATTACAAGACGGCCGAGCAGGAAGCGCTCGAACAGTTGGACCCACTCTCCTCGGTCCCCACCTTTCAGGGCGTCGTGGGGCGCCTGATCGGCTGGGTCGACACATTGTTCACCACTCTCGCCGTGCTGGCGCTGGTGGCCATTGCCGGCACGGTAATGCTGCAGATCGCGGCACGCCTCTTCCTTCCCTTCAGCGTCTCCTGGACCGAGGAATTGTCGCGCTACCTGTTCATCTACATGGTGGCCCTGTCGGTGGGTGTGGTGCTACGTCAGCATCGCCACGTCAGCGTGGAACTTTTCCACCACATCCTGGGACCCCGTTCACGGGCCGCCTACCAGGCGCTGATCTGCCTGCTGATCGCCGGCTTCGCCGCTGTGGTACTGCCCTACGCCTGGCAGTACGCCCAGAACGGCACCTGGCAGACCTCGCCCACCCTGAGGGTTCCCATGCTCTACATCTTCTTCTCCACGGTGGTGATGTTCGCGCTGTTGCTGGTCTACGGCGCCATCGGCTTTCTGGAGGGGCTCGCCGCCATCTTTCGTTCGCCTGAGCGCACCGAACCGGAGAAGCCGTGATGGAAGTGATCATCCTGTTCAGCGCCTTCCTGGTCCTGCTGTTGATCGGCATGCCCATCGCCTTCGCGCTGGGGATTTCGTCGCTGATCTATCTGCTGCTGGAAGGCATCTCCCTGACCATCGTGCCGCAGCGCCTCTATGCCGGCATCGACACCTTCGTGCTGCTGTGCATTCCCGGTTTCGTGCTGGCCGGCAACCTCATGAACGTCGGCAACATCACCGAGCATATCGTGCGTTTCTCCAACGCGCTGCTGGGGCACATTCGCGGTGGACTCGGCCTGGCCAACGTGGGCGGCTCGATGATCTTCGGCGGCATCTCGGGCACCGCCGTGGCCGATTCGGCGAGCATCGGCTCGGTGATGATTCCCGGCATGGCAAAGTCCGGCTACGACAAGCCGTTCGCCGCGGCGGTCACCGCCGCCTCCTCCACCGTGGGGCCGATCATCCCGCCCAGCGTGCCGATGATCATCGCCGGCTCGCTCTCCGGGGTCTCGGTGGGCCGCATGTTCCTGGCCGGTGCCATCCCCGGCCTGTTGCTGGGCCTGGCGATGATGGTGACGGTGTATATCCTCGCCGTGCGGCGCGGTTATCCCAAGGGCGAGCGGGCCACCTTCCTGGAGCTGCTGCGCGAGGGGCGCACCGCCTTCTGGGCGCTGCTGATGACGGCGATCATCCTCTACGGCATCATCGGTGGCTTTTTCACCCCCACCGAGGCTTCCATCGTCGCCAGCCTCTACGCCTTGGTGGTCGGCATGTATGTCTACAAGGGGCTGACCTGGCGTAAGCTGCCGGCCATTCTCACCGATACCGTCTTTACCTCCGCGGCGCTGCTGCTGATGGTAGGACTGGCCAACCTCTTCGGCTGGATCCTGACCAGCGAGCAGATCCCCCAGATGATCGCCGGGTTGATCCTGACCATCAGCGACAACCCCATCGTCGTCATCCTGATCCTCAACCTGATCCTGCTGTTCGTCGGTGCCTTCATGGAGACCATCGCCGCGCTGATCATCCTGTTCCCGGCGCTGCTCGGCGTGGCCACCGGGGTCGGCATGGACCCGGTGCACTTCGCCGTCATGGCGGTGCTCAACCTGATGATCGGATTGACCACCCCGCCGGTCGGGGTGTGTCTGTTCGTGGTCGCGGGGATCGGCAAGTTGCCGATGCTGACCGTGGCGCGGGCCATCGTGCCGTTCCTGGTGTGCAATATCGCGGTACTGCTGCTGGTGGCCTATGTACCGGCCATTTCGCTGTGGCTTCCCGACCTGTTGATGGGGGCAAAATGAAGGATGTGACACGCATACCCGCCGCCGAGCCTACCGGGCATATCGGCATCGTCCATCTGGGGCTGGGCGCTTTCCATCGCGCCCACCAGGCGGTCTACCTGGAGCGCTATCGTCTGCGCAGCGGCGATGGTACCTGGGGCGTGAGCAGCGCCAACCTGCGAGGCGGGGTGGCGCTGGTCGATGCGCTGCGCGACGTCGGTTACCACTACCATGTGGCCGAATACGCCGACCGCGACCACGTCACCCTGCGCGAGATCGGCGTGGTCGAGGAAACCCTGTTCAGCGGTCGCGATGCGGGCGGCCAATGGGGGCGCGATCTCGAGGTGCTGCTCATGCGCATGATCTCGCCCGACACCCGCCTCGTCACCCTGACCGTTACCGAGAAGGGGTATTTCCTCAACCCGGCCAGCGGCGAGCTGCTCGCCGACGACCCCATGATCGCCGCCGATATCGCTGAGCCCCAGGCACCGCGTACCGCGCCGGGGATCCTGGTGGAGGCGCTGGCGCAGCGTCGCGAGGCAGGCCTGCCACCCTTCACGGTACTCTCCTGTGACAATATGCCGGACAACGGCAAGCGCACCCGCAACGCCGTGATCCAGCTGGCCGAGCGGCGCGATGCCGCCTTGGGCGAGTGGATCGCCACCGAGGTGGCCTTTCCCTGCAGCATGGTCGACCGCATCGTGCCGGCCATGACCGAGACCGACTTCGCGCGCCTGGCCGAGCTGGGCGTCGACGACCCCAACGCGGTGGTCGGCGAGGCGTTCTCGCAATGGGTGGTGGAGGACGACTTTCCGCTTGGCCGGCCGGCCTGGGAAGCGGAGGGGGTGGAGATGGTCGCCGACGTCGCGCCGTTCGAGACCATGAAGCTGCGCATGCTCAACGGCAGCCATTCGCTGCTCGCCTATCTGGGCGCGCTGGACCACATCGAGACGGTATTCGACGCGGTGAGCCGCGACGACCTGGTGGCGCTGCTGCATCGCTACATGCTCGACGAGGCGGCACCGACCCTGGCCATGCCAGCCGGTACCGATCTCGAAGGCTACGCCGAACAGCTGCTCTATCGCTTCGCCAACGATAGCCTGCGCCACCGCTTGCAGCAGATCGCCATGGACGGCTCGCAAAAGCTGCCCCAGCGTTGGCTGCACGGCGCCCTGGCGCGGCTCGAGGCGGGGGCCGAGGTGCCCTGCACGGCACTCGGCGTGGCGGCGTGGATCCGCTATACCTTGGGAGTCGATCTGCACGGCAACGCCTATCCCGTCGACGATCCGATGGCGTCGAGGTTCAAGCTGCTGCATGAGGCCCACGGTGAGGATGTCGAGGCCTTGGTGCCGGCTTTCCTCGAACTCGATGCCGTGTTCCCTCCGGCGCTGGCGGGGCGGGCCGAGTTCGCCGAGGGCGTGGTGGCTTCCTATCGTCGACTCGTCTCGGAAGGGCTCGACGGGGTTCTGGCCACCTTGAGTCGCAATTGAAGGAGGTTTCCATGGAGCATACCTGGCGCTGGTTCGGGCCCAAGGATCCCGTTCGCCTGGAGGAGATCCGCCAGACCGGTGCCACCGGCATCGTCACGGCGCTGCACGAGGTACCCAATGACCGGGTCTGGTCGGTCGAGGCCATCGCCGAGCGCAAGGCGACGATCGAGGGCGCAGGTCTCTCCTGGTCGGTGGTGGAGAGCGTGCCGGTGCACGAGGCGATCAAGCAGGGGCTGGCGGAGCGCGATGAACTGATCGATACCTACTGCCAGACCCTGCGCAACCTGGCGGTCTGCGGCATCGATACCGTCTGCTACAACTTCATGCCGGTGCTCGACTGGACCCGCACCGACCTGGCCTGGCGGCTGCCTGACGGGGCCCTGGCGCTGCGTTTCGACCAGACGGCCTTCGCCGCCTTCGACCTCTACCTGCTCCAGCGCCCCGGCGCCGAAGCGGGGTATGGCGAGGAGGAGAAGGCCGCCGCCCGGGTCTACCTCGACGGGCTGGACCCGGCCGGTCGCGACAGGCTGGTCGATACGCTGATTGCCGGCCTGCCGGGAGCCGAGGAGCACTATACGCTCGAGCGGTTTCGCGGCGTGCTGGCGCAGTACGCCGAGATAGACGCCGAGCGCCTGCGCGAGCATCTGGGGTATTTCCTGCGGGCGGTGATCCCGGTAGCCGAGGAGGTGGGCGTGCGCATGGCGATCCATCCCGACGACCCGCCGCGCCCGCTGCTCGGCCTGCCGCGGGTGGTCTCCACGCCGGCGGACGCCCAGTGGCTGCTCGATGCCGTACCCAGCCCGGCCAACGGCCTGACCCTGTGCACCGGCTCCTACGGCGTTCGCGACGACATCGACCTGGCCGCCATGGCGCGCCGCTTCGGGCCGCGCATCTACTTCGCCCATCTACGCTCGACCCGGCGCGAAACACCCGATCCGCGCAGCTTCCACGAGGCGCCGCACCTCGGCGGTGACGTCGACATGGTGGCGGTGATCCAGGCGCTGGTGGAGGAGGAGCGTCGCCGCGAACGCGAGGGCGGCCCGCGTTTGCCGCTGCGTCCCGATCACGGCCACCACATCCTCGACGACCAGCAGCGCGACACGGCGCCGGGCTACCCGCTCTACGGGCGCATGAAGGGGCTGGCCGAGCTGCGCGGCGTGGAGCTGGCGGTGCGACGGTTGACGAGCTGAGGCCTATCGGGAGAAACGACATGGCCCCGCCGAACGTTCGGCGGGGCCATGTCGTTGTCGGCCGTGCCTTTACTGGCCGGGCGCGGCGACCTGTCCTGCCGAGAGAGCCGCATCAGGGACCTGCTCCATGCGGCGACGCTCTTCGTTGAGCACTTCCAGGGCCTGCTCGGGCGTCACTCGGGAAGCCGGCGTGAGCAGGCTGACCGCCACCCCGACGACGAGCGCCACCGATACCGCCGGTATGCTGGGGTTGCCCCAATAGGCGTTCCAGTCGGCGTTGGCGATGATCGTCAGCGACGTCGCCGAGGCGCTGGCCAGGGTGGCTACCGCACCCTGCCAGTTGTAGCGCGGCCAGAAGCGCCCCAGCAGGGCGCAGACGAAGAGTCCGGCCATGATGGTGGCGATCATGCGGGTGATATAGGTGATCACGTTGTCCGAGGTCAGGGCGAAAGCCAGCGCCAGGCCGATGGTGGCGACCAGGGCGATGCGCGAGAAACGCACCACGTTGCGGGCGGAGGGCGCCCGGCCCGTGGCCAGCACGTAGATGTCGCGCATCAGCGTGGAGACCCCGGCGATGGCGTCCGAGCTGGCGCTGGACATGGTCGCCGAGAGACCGGCCACCAGCAGCAGCAGGCCGAGCCCCAGGGGCAGCACTTCGGTGGCGAGGAAGGGGAATGCGTAGTTGCTGTTCTCGAGGCCGGGGTTGAGGGCGTGGGTGGCCATGCCGATAATCGCCGGAATGATCGAGAAGCCCAGGTAGAGCACGCCGGTGATCACGAAGGAGCGGCGCACCGAGGAGACCGACTCGCCGGAGTAGATGCGCTGGCGGAACGAGGGGGTGGCGAGTACCCCGACGGCGATGACCGCCGCGAGCGACAGTGCCGGCAGGCCACCGATCGCCCCGATGCCGAGGAAGCTGGCCGCACCGGCATCCATTCCGGCGGTCAGCCCCGAGAAGCCGCCAACCTCGACCAGGGCGAGCACGGCCATCAGCAGGAAACCGGCGAACAGGATGACCGCCTGCACGGTATCGGTCCACACCACGGCGAAGTAGCCGCCGATCACGCAGTAGATGCCGAAGCCCAGCGCCACCAGGACGCGCGCGGTGTTGAGGTCGATACCCGCCATCCAGGAGAGGTAGAGCCCGCCGCCCAGGATATGCGCGCCCAGCCAGCCGATGCAGGCGATATAGATCAGCACTGCCACCAGGTTGCGCACCAGGCGGTTGGCGCCCACGTAGTAGGCGAGCTCCTCGCTCATGGTCATGAAGCGCAGCTGGCGTACCGGGGCGAACAGCAGCGCCAACAGCAGCACCCCGACGGCACCCCCGATGCCGTACAGCGCTCCGGCCCAGCCGTTGGCGTAGCCGAAGCCCACCGCCCCCATGCTCGAACCGGTGCCGACCATGGTCGCTACGGTAGTGCCGATGGTGAGGAAGAGCGGCACGCTGCGTCCGCCGAGCAGGAAGTCGTCACCGCTGCCGCGCTTGTGGCGGGAGATCCACCAGCCGAAGCCGATCATGGCGACGACGTACACCAGAAAGGTGGCAAGGAATATTTGACTGTTCATGGTAGCCTCTTGTCGTTGTTTGCCCGGCCGTTGCCGCGGTCGGGGTAAGCAATGTCACGATTGCCGGCGGGTCGGTCTTGTCTTGTGAGGCCCCGCCGACGATCCGGTGTCGTGCCCTTGCCGGGGCACGACACCCCCTTCTTCCTTATTCAGAGGCAGCACATGATCTCGCGAGCTAGGGCCAGGCAAGGCGAAATCGGGTAAAGAAGCGCCGTTTACGGGGTGTAAATGCGCATTCTGAACACGATTTCAACGCCGTATGGCCAACGCGCAGCAGATCATGAGCAGCCTCTCAGGCCCGGAAGCACTTCACATCCACCTCCACCTTGCAGTCCACCACCAGGTCCTGGACGCTGCAGATGCGTGCCGGCGGGTTGTCGCCGAACACGTCGCGAAACACCTTGTTGAACGACGAGAAGTAGCGCGCGTCGGTGAGCACCGCCGTCACGTGCACCACGTCCTCCACGCCGTAGCCGGCCTCGCGCATGATCGTCAGGCAGTTGTCGAAGGCGAGCCGGGTCTGCTCGACGATGCCACCTTCGACCACCTCGCCGTCTCGCATCGGCGTCTGGCCGGAGACGTAGAGCCAGCCGCCAGCTTCCACGGCGCGGGCGAACGGCAGCTTCTGTCCGCCGGTACCGACGCCGCCTTCGACGCCGTAACGGGTAATGCTCATGAAGATTCCTCCATAGAGTGGGTGTGAGGGGAGCGCGTATCGGTAATGCGCCTCGTGCGGCGCAGCATGCGTCCGGCACGTTCGCTGGTGGCCTCGCCTTGGCGATAGCCGATGACACCGTTGACCATGACCATCTCGATGCCCCGGGCCGGGGCAATGGGGGTGTCGTAGTCGGCGGTATCGGCGAGGGTATCGAGGTCGAACAGCGTCAGGTCGGCAAAGGCCCCGGCGCGGATCACGCCGCGATCATCGAGGCCGAAGTTGGCGGCCGACAGGCCGGTCATCTTGCGTACCGCCTCGGCCAGGGGCATCAGGCCCAGGTCGCGGCTGTAGTGCGCCAGCACGCGGGGGAAGGCGCCCCATAGCCGCGGGTGCGGGTGCGGATCGTTGGGCAGGCCATCGGAGCCGACCATCGACAGCGGATGGGCCAGCACCCGGCGCATGTCGTCCTCGCTCATGTTGTGGTAGACCGCCCCGGCCGGCTGCAGGCGCCGCGCCGCGTCCAGCAGGGACACGCCCCAGTCGGCGGCGATGTCCGCAAGCGGACGGCGGGCCTGCTCGGGATGCGGTTCGGACCAGGTGATGACGATCTCGATCTCGTCGGTGACCTGCCCCAGGTCGAGGGTCGAGGATCCCGCCGTGTAGGGGTAGCAGTCGCAGTGGGCGCATTGGTGACGAGCCGCATTATCCAGCTTTTCCAGGGCATGCGGAGCACCGCCCCAATTCCCGGCGCCGGCGCACTTCAGGTGCGAGATGACCAGCGGCACCCGGCCGTGGCGTGCGGTGGCGAAGGCTTCGTCCATGGCCTCGAACAGCCCGGCGAACTCGTCGCGCAGATGGGTGGTATAGACCCCGCCGGCCCGGCCCAACGCGGCCACCAACGGCTGCATTTCCGCCGTGGGGGCATGAAAGGCGTTGCGGTAGGCGAGACCCGAGCTCAACCCCAGGGCACCCTCGGCCAGGGCCCGGCGCAACAGGGATTCCATGGCGGCGATCTCCGCGTTACTGGCGGGGCGGGCGAAGTCGTCCATCACCTGGCTGCGCAGGCTGGTATGGCCCACCAGGGCGGCGACGTTGACGCTGGGGTTCGCGGCTTCCACCGCCTCGGCATAGGCGGCGAAGCTCGGATAGCGAAAATCCTCGGCCTGGCCCAGCAGGTTCATGGGATCGGGGACATCACCTGAGAGGGACACCGGGCTGGCGCTGATGCCGCAGTTGCCCACCACCACCGTGGTCACACCCTGAGAGAGCTTGGGCAGCATTTCGGGGGTGCGAATCACATTGGTATCGTCATGGGTGTGCACATCGATGAAGCCCGGTGCCAGGTAGAGACCGTCGGCGTCGATCTCGCTGACTGCCCCGGCGGAGGAGAGCTCTCCCACGGCGGCGATGCGGTCGCCGCGCACGGCCACGTCGGCCCGGAAGGGCGCGGCGCCGGTACCGTCGACGATCCAGGCGTTGCGGATCAGCAGGTCGTAGCGCATGTCAGTCTCCCAGCGGCTGGCGATTGTCGCCGCCGCGATGGGCATCGAGGGTGAGTTTCAGGCGGCGCAGCTTGTCGCGGGAGCGCTCGCGATGGCGCAGGGCCAGCTCCAGGGCCAGCACGTCGATGGCGGCGAGCATGGCGTAACGCGACGCCGAGGGGTGATAGATGAAGTCGGTTTCGCGGGCCGCCACCGGCAACGTAACGTCGGCATGCTCCGCCAGGGGCGAGCCCTGGGCGGTGATCGCCACGACCTGGGCACCGTACTGGCGGGCGATGCGCGCCGATTCCACCATCTCCGGCGTATGGCCAGTCACCGAGAGCACCACCACCACGTCGTCGGGTTCGAGGGTCGAGGCCACCATGCGCGGCAGCAGGGCCTGGGGATAGGCGCAGATCGCATAGCCGAGGCGCACCAGGCGGAACTGCATCTCCTGCGCCAGCATGCTGGAGCCGCCGCCGGCACCGAAGACGAGGATCTGACGGGCGGCGTCGAGCCGATCCACGGCGCCGGCCACGTCGGCCTGGGCCATCAGGTCGCGGTTCACCGCGAGGGTCTGGGTGGCAATCTCGTAGACCGCGGCGGGGCCGTCCTCGGGGGCCGACTCCTGAATGAAACGCCGGCCCGCAGCCAGTGACCGTGTCAAACGGGTCTTGAGGTCGCGCACGTTGTTGCAACCCACGGCGCGGGCGAAGCGTGTCACGCTGGCATCGCTCACGCCGGCCCGGGCGGCGATCTCGCTGATGCTGGCCTCGGTGACGAAGTCGATATCGGCGAAGATCAGCTCGGCGACTTTCTTCTCAGCGTCGCGCAGGCTGGCGAAGTCCGCCGTAATGCGGGAGAGGATGTCGATCTCTTGGCTCACCGAAGGGCTCCTGTGTCTTGCCTCGTTTGAAAATTATGTTAGTTTCTAACCTTTCGTCAAGTAAGTGTGAAAATAACTATCAAGAAGGGCCTGTCGAGAGGAGGCATGACATGCAGGAGTTCGGGGGCAGCATCGCGAAGGGAGCCGGCGTCGAGCGGCGAGGCGTCGACAAGGGCACCGTCGAGGTCGGACCCGACCTGTTGAGCGGAGTCAGTTTGCCGGCGGCGGTGCTTCATGAGGCGCCGCTGGCACACAACCTGGCGTGGATGCAGCGCTTCGCCGAAGCCCACGGCGCTCGCCTGGCGCCCCACGGCAAGACCACCATGACGCCAGCCCTGTTCCGGCGGCAGCTCGAGGCGGGGGCATGGGGAATCACCCTGGCAACGGCACCCCAGTGCCGTGCCGCCTTCGCGCATGGCGTGCGGCGCCTGTTGATGGCCAACCAACTGGTGGGGCAGGCCAATATGGCCATGGTGGCGGACTTGATCGCGGCTGGCGCCGACTTCTACTGCGTGGTGGATGGCATCGAGAACGTGCGCCAGTTGGGACGCTTCTTCGCCGAGCGAAACCTGCGCCTGGCGGTGCTGATCGAGCTGGGCGTGCCGGGCGGGCGCTGCGGCTGTCGCAGCCAGGAGGCCGTTCAGGCCCTGGCCGAGGCCGTCGCGGCCGAACCGGCGCTGGACCTCGCCGGGCTGGAGGGCTACGAGGGTGTTGTACACGGCGAGGACCCCGCCGCTGCGGTGCGCGACTATGCCCAGCGTCTGGTCGAGATCGCGCTGGCGCTTGATGCGGCAGGGCGATTCGATGTGGCCGAGCCCATCATCACCGCCTCAGGCTCCGCCTGGTACGACCTGATTGCCGAAGCGTTCCAGGCCGCCTCGCTACAAGATCGCTTCGTGCCGGTGCTGCGTCCGGGCTGCTACGTGGCGCACGACCATGGCCTCTACCGCGAGGCCCAGCGCGATGTGCTGATGCGGCGCCCCGACCTGCAGCATGGGCTCGAGCCGGCATTGGAGGTTTTCGCCCAGGTGCAATCGCTGCCCGAGCCTGGCCTGGCGATCGTTGCCCTGGGCAAGCGTGACATCGGCTACGACCAACTGCCGGTGCCCCTGCGTCGCTACCGCGAAGGAGGCGCGCCGGACGCAATGCTCTCCGTCGCGGGGTGGCAGGTGACCAGGCTGATGGACCAGCATGCCTTCGTGCAACTGCCCGGAGACGCCGACGATATCGGTGTTGGCGATATCATCGCATTCGGCGCTTCCCATCCCTGCCTCACCTTCGACAAGTGGCGCCAGCTGCTGCTGGTGGATGAGGCGCTGGAGGTCAAGGACAGCCTGGCAACCTGCTTCTAGGCGACTCGAGACGCAAGCCGTACCTCTCAGGCCTCGCGCTTGCCGTCGACCAGACGCGATACACCCCAGGGATTGCCGTCCTTGAGCGGCTCGGGCAAGAGGCCCTGCGGCAGCGCCTGGTAGCACACCGGGCGCAGGAAGCGGAAGATCGCCGCGCTGCCCACCGAGGTGGTACGGCTGTCGGAGGTCGCCGGGTAGGGGCCGCCGTGGACCATGGCGTGACACACCTCGACGCCCGTCGGCCAGCCGTTGGCCAGGATCCGCCCCGCCTTGCGCTCGAGGATCGGCAGCAGGGCTTTCGCTGCGTCCAGGTCGCCGTCGTCCATCTGCAGGGTGGCGGTGAGCTGGCCTTCGAGCTGGGCCGCCACGCGCTTTACTTCCTCCAGGTCGGCGCACTCGATCACCAGCGAGGTGGCGCCGAACACCTCTTCCTGAAGTTCGGTCTCGTTCAGGAAGTCGTTCGCCGTGGTGACGAACAGCCCCGCCTGGCACGGGTGGGCGGTTTCGCCGGCCTGGCCGTGGGCGACTTCCCTGACTTTCGCGTTCGACGCGAGCCGACCCACGCCCTGTTCATAGGCCGCGTGGATGCCCGGCGTCAGCATGGTCTGGGCGGCGCTCTGTTTGACCGCCTCGCCCGCCGCCTCGATGAAGGCGTCGAGCTCGGGGCCCTTGACCGCGATGACCAGGCCCGGGTTGGTGCAGAACTGCCCGGCGCCCATGTTGAGCGAGGCGACGAAGCCCTCGGCGATCTTGTCGCCGCGCGCCTTGAGCGCCTCCGGCAGCAGGAACACCGGGTTGATCGAGCTCATCTCGGCGTAGACCGGGATCGGCTGGGGGCGTGACTGGGCGGTCTTCATCAGGGCGGTGCCGCCACCGCGGGAGCCGGTGAAGCCCACCGCCTGGATGCGCGGGTCGCTGACCAGGGCCTGGCCGATCTCGCTGCCCGAGCCGAACAGCAGCGAGAACACCCCCTCGGGCAGGCCGCTCTTCTCCACAGCCTGCTGCACGGCGCGGCCGACCAGCTCCGAGGTGCCGGGGTGGGCGGAGTGGCCCTTGACGATCACCGGGCAGCCGGCGGCCAGGGCCGAGGCGGTGTCGCCGCCGGCCACGGAGAAGGCCAGCGGGAAGTTGCTGGCGCCGAATACCGCCACCGGGCCCAGGCCGATATGGCGCTGGCGCAGGTCGGCGCGGGGCAGTGGCTGACGCTCGGGCAGGGCCGGGTCGAGGCGCAGATCGAGAAATTCGCCGGCGCGCACCACGGAAGCGAACAGGCGCAGCTGGCCGCAGGTACGGCCGCGCTCGCCCTCCAGGCGCGCCCGGGGCAGGCCGGTCTCGGCCATGGCGCGCTCGATCAGTGCGTCGCCGATCGCCTCGATCTCGCCGGCCACGGCCTCGAGGAACGCCGCGCGCTGCTCCAGCGAAGTCTCGCGGTAGGTCGCGAAGGCCGCCTCGGCCAGCTCACAGGCGCGTTCGACCTCGGCCTTGCTGCCGCCCGCGTAGGTGGGTTCCAACGTCTCGCCGGTGGCGGGATTGACGGCGTGGATGGGCTTGGAACTGCCGCTGACGGCTTCCTGGCCGATAAGTTGCTGTCCGGTAGGTTGCATGGAGTTTCCTTCACTTCAGATGAGAGTCAGTGGGTAAGGGGAGGCGGTACCAGCGCTTGGTGTTGTCATGCAGGATGGCCTGGCGGGAGTCGGGAACAACTCGTGCGACGGCATCCTCTATCAGCGCCAGCCAGTCGCGGTAGCTGACCCTGAGGCTGGACACGGGGAAGTTGCTGGCGAACAGGCAGCGTTCTGGGCCGAACAGCTCCAGGGTTTCGCAGAGCAGGTCGAGGTTGGCGCTGGCGTCCCAGTCATGCCAGGGCGTGCCCAGCTCCGAGAGCTTGACCGCCACGTCGGGATTGGCTGCCAGGGCGCGCATGCCGGAGCGCCAGGTGGCGAGCCCTTGAAGAGACCGATCCCATGGCAGACCGGTATGGTTGAGGATGACTCGTAGTCCGGGGAAGGCCTCGAGCGTGTCGGCGGCTTCCTGCAGGTGCCAGGCGGGGACGCGCAGGTCCCAGGAGAGCCCGCGTTCGGCGAGCATGGCCAATCCTTCACACCAGTGACGATCCAGCAGGGTGCCGCTGTCACCACGAACGTGAGCGGCCTTGTCCGGCGTGGCGGCGGTCAGTGGCTTGGCACGCACGCCACGGAACAATGGCGAGGCCATTTGGGCATCCAGCTGCGCGGCACATTCCGGTCGACCGAAGGCGGCCCAACCGACATGTGCCGTGGGTAGCCCATGCCGCTCATGCATCGCGGCAATCCAGAGGGTTTCGCGCTCGGTCTGGCTACGTTTGGCCTCTGCTTCGCAGTGCACACTCCCCACCAGCCGGTAGCTTTCGGGAATCAGGCTCTTCAGGTCAGCGGCCAGGAATGGCTGGCAGATCGCACGGTAGTCGCCGAGAAAGAACCCTTCCACGGGACGATCTTCCAGCCAGGGATAGGTCACGCTGCCATCCAGCGCCCACAGGTGATGGTGGGCATCGATCAAGGGCTGTACGGCATTCACCTCTTTTGCCACTCCTTGCGCGCGTCGGTGGTGGGCACGTGTGTCGTCAGTCATGTATCAGCAGGCAGGACACGTCGGGCTCCGCACGGGTGGCAAAGCGGCGAACGACCTTGCCGGACTCCAGGTTCAGCACCCCGATATGGTCGCCCTTCAACGAGACGAAGGCATGTTCGCCATCGGGGTGGAAGCTCATGGCGATCGGGATACTGTCGAGATCTATCCGTCCTAGCGGCTGAAGCTGCTGGTTGAACAGTGACAACGAGTTCTCGCCATAGTTGGTGGTGATCAACCGTTGTTGTGGATCGCCATAGATGCGGTTCGGGTCGCGGCCGGTGGTGGCGCTGTGACGCACGCTCATCGACTCGGTATCGATGGCGACGATGCTGTCATCGTCGCGGTTGCTGATGAACAGCGTGCGTTCATCAGTGGACAGGCAGTTGCCCTCCGGTTTGCGTCCCGGAATCATCGCAATCGGCGTGAAGGTGGCGTCATGGGGCTTGAACTTGGTGATGGTATTGCTGAGCAGGTTGACGCCGTAGGCCCAGTCGCCGCGCCGGGTGAGGGCGAACAGGTGGGTCTTGTAGCCACCGGAGGAGACGGCCAGATCGGGAGTCGTGGTTGTGAGTGGATCATTGAACAGCAGCAGGGTGTTGTGCCCCTCGCTCATGGCGTAGAGGCGATCCTGGTCGTCGATGCCGAGGCCGTGGATGCGGTAGTAGGGCCAGGTGCTCAGGGTATTGACGTGTTCGAAGGTCTCGAGGTCGATGACGAATACCGAACATCCGCCCTGGTCACCGATACAATCGGCGCCGAGAATGCCGTAATGGCCGACGAAGGCATACCGGCCCTGTGAGTCGACCACGAATTCATGCGGGTAGTCGGGCAGGCGGATATGCTTGAGTTCCTCGCCGCTCTGGGCATCGTACAGGCTCAGGGTGTGAGCGCACTTCTGGTTCAAAAGCAGGACTTCGCGAGTCATCGTGTGTGATCTCCAGGATGGGATGGCGCCCGGTTGACGGGCGCCTGCTGTCAGAAGATGCCGTCGATGCTGCGGCGTCAGTCCTGCTGTGCGACACCCTGAATGGCATCGATCCATTCGCTGCCGTTCTCGGCGATATAGCTGTCCCAGGTTGGGCGAATCACTTTCTGGAAGGCGGCGGTATCCACCTCTTCCTCGACCTGCATGCCGTTCTCACGAAGCGTGGCAATGATCTGCTGCTCATTCTCGAGATTCAGCTCGCGCTGGTAGGCACCGGCTTCACGCGCTGACTCGACCAGCGCCTGCTGATACTCGGGCGAGAGGCTGTCGAACTTGTCCTGGTTCATCACCATGATCAGCGAGGTATAGGCCTGGTTGGTCAGTGACAGGTAGTCCTGCACCTCGTGGAAGCCAGCCGACCAGACGATGCCGATGGGGTGGTCCTGGGCATCCACGGTACCGGTCTCGAGTGCCGTGTAGAGTTCGCCTATGGGCATCGGGACCGGGTTGGCGCCAAGCAGCGAGAACGCCTCGATCAGCGACTTGTTGGAGTTGGTGCGCATCACCAGCCCCTGGACATCGTCGGGAGTCTTGATGGGACGCTTGGAGTTGGTCATGGCGCGAAAGCCGACTTCCCAGAATGCCAGGCCCTTGAGGCCATCGTCTTCCAGCAGGTCGAGCGCCCGCTGACCGACCTCGCCGTCGAGTACGCGATAAGCCTGTTCGCGGTCGGCGAAGATATAAGGCAGGTCGAAGGCGCCGAGCGCGGGCTCGAGTCCGGCGAAGTTGGGGTTGCCGGACATCTCGATGTCGATGGTGCCGCTGCGAACGCCGGAGATCATCTGCTGGTCGCCACCGAGCACGCCGTTGCCGAAGATGTTGATGGTGACCTCGCCGTTGGTACGTTCCTCGACCAGTTCGGCGAAGTGTTCCGCCGCGGCCTGCTGGGTGTCGCTATCCGGGGCGGCGTGTGCCAGCTTGAGCACGGTGGCGGCCTGGGCCTGCGACAGTGAGCCGGTGACGAACAAGGCGATCGTAGTGGCTTTTATTAGACGCTTCATGATGTTGTCTCTCTTGTGGGTGGCGTTGCGGTGTATCGGCGTGAGCTGAACGTCCAGCTCACGCACGGGGGGCGAAGGTGGCCGTATGTCATCGTCTAGCCGGCCAGCCAGTAGAGCGGGACCGTGATGATCTGCGGGAACGCCACGAACAGCAGCAGGATCACCACATAGGCCAGCGCGAAGGGCATGACGCCCGACACGGCCTTCTCGAACTTCAGGTTGCCGACGCTGGTGATGACGTTGAGCACATTGCCCACCGGGGGCGTGATCAGGCCGATGGAGCAGTTGAGGACGAACATGATGCCGAAGTAGACCGGATCGATACCGGCCAGCTTGACGATGGGCATCAGGATCGGGGTCAGCACCAGGATGGTTGGCGTCAGGTCCATCACCATGCCGACCACCAGCACCACGCCCATGATCGCCAGCATCAGCAGGCGCGGGTCATCGGCTAGCGGTGCCAGCAGGTCGGCGACCATCAACGGCAGCTGGGCGATGCTGATCAGCCAGGAGGCCACCATGGCGGCGGCGACCAGGAACATGACGATGGCGGTGCTGCGTGCGGCCTGGGTCAACACGTCGTAGAGCTGAGACAGGTTCAGCTCGCGATAGATGACCGTCGCGACGACGATCGCGTAGACGGCTGCCACGACGCCAGCTTCGGTGGGCGTGAACATGCCGGTCTTGATGCCACCGATGATGATGACCGGCAGCAAGATGGCCCAGAAGCTCTCCCTGAGTGCCTTGAGGCGTTCGCTTAAGGTGGCCTTCTCAGTTACGACGAGATCTTCCTTGCGAGTCATGAACGACCACAGCACCACCAGCGTCGCCCCCATGATCAGGCCCGGCACGATGCCGGCCAGGAACAGCTTGCCGATCGAGATGCCACCGGCCACGCCGATGATGATCAGCGGGATCGAGGGCGGAATGATCGGCGCGATGATGCCGCCGGCCGCCATCAGGCCTGACGAGCGCCCCAGCGGATAGCCGGCCTGGCGCATCATCGGCAGCAGCATGCTGGCCAGGGCGGCGGTATCGGCCACGGCCGAACCGGACAGGCTGGCCATGATGATGGCGGCGAAGATGGCCACGAAGCCCAGGCCTCCCTTGCGATGCCCGACCAGCGTCATGGCCAGTACGACGATGCGCTTCGACAGGCCGCCGCGCGACATCACCTCACCGGCGACGAGGAAGAAAGGTATCGCCAGCAGGGTGTAACTGTCGGCCCCGTTGACCAGGTTCTGCGCCAGGATCTGCGAATTGAACATGTCCAGGTGCAGCATCAGCACCACGGCGCTGACCAGCAGGGCGAAGGCAATGGGTACGCTCAGACCGATCGAGGCGAGCAGCGAACCGAGGAACAGGCCGATGGTCATGTCGCTTCTCCTTCACGGAGAGGTGCCGTGGATTGCGCTGCACTGGGTATCAGCAGTCGATAGGCCAGGATCACCGACATCAGCACCCCGGCCATCAGGCCTGCCAGGTAAAAGACACCGACGGGAATCCCACTGATCGGGGAAAGGTTGCTCCAGTTCAGCAGGGTCTGCTCGTAGCTGCCCTTGAGCAGCATCAGGCAGCAGCCCAGCATGACCAGGGTGACCAGGCGCCCGAGCACCGCCTGTGCCGGTCGCGGCAGCCGCTCGGCCAGCGTCGTCACGCTCAGGTGCTCGTGACGTAGCAAGGCGGTCACGGCACCCAGGAAGGTCACCCACACGAACAGGAAACGTGACAGCTCGACGCTGATGGAAATGCCGCTGTTGAAGCCGTAGCGAAGTACTACGTTGGTGAAGACCAGCACTATCATGCTGACCAGCGCCAGCACCATCGTGAGGTTGAGCGTCTTCTCCACCCACTGCGTGAGCAGAGCGATAGGGGCGTAGAGGGCCCCTGGCGTCGTTGGCGTCGCCTGGGTATGGCGCTCAGCATTCTGAGACATGATGCGGGTACCTTTTCGGAAAGCCTGGCGCCTACAGGGAAAGCACCCGGGTGGGAGCATCGTTTCTTGTCGCGAAGCGCACCGGGTTGCATAGGGCGCGTCCCAGCGCCGGCAATTCGATCTCGAAGCGGTCGCCATCGCGCACTTCGATGCCATCGGCAAAGCTCAGGGTGGCGGTGCCGAAGTAGTGCACATGCAGATCGCCCGGGACTCGGAACTGCGCATACTTGAAGTGGTGGTGCTCCAGGTTGGCGAGGCTGTGGGCCATGTTGGCCTCGCCGGTGAGGAAGGGCTTGCGCCACAGCACCTCTCCCTCGCGCACGATGCGGCTTTCACCTTCCAGGTGCGCCGGCAGTTCGCCGAGCAGTAGCTCCGGGCCGAAGCTGCAGGGGCGCAGCTTGGAATGGGCCAGCCACAGGTAGTTGGCACGTTCGGTGATGTGGTCGGAGAATTCGTTGCCAACGGCGTAACCGAGACGGTAGGGCGTACCGTCGGGGCCATTGAGGTAGATGCCAACCAGCTCCGGTTCCTCGCCGGCGTCTTCGGCGAAGGTCGGTACGCCGAACGGCTGCTCCGGGGCAACGACGATGTTGCCATCGCCCTTGTAGAACCACTCCGGCTGGGCGCCGATCCGGCCCGCTGCCGGCTTGCCGCCCTCGACGCCGAGATTGAACATGCGCATGGAGTCGGTGAGTTCGCTCTCCGCTACCTGTGATTTGGCATGCATCGCCGCGCGGGTGTCGGCGCTGCCCAGATGGGTCAGGCCGGTGCCGGTGACCAGGCAGCGGGCCGGATCGGGATGGGTAACCGGGGGCAGCAACTGGCGCATGTCGAGCGCCTGCTTGTAATCCAGCAGCTCATGGCAGCGGCGAGATGCGATGAACTCGGCGAGGGACACTCCCTCGTCGATGGCCGCCTGGGCCAGCGCATAGGTGCCGCCGGGGTAGTCGATCAGGCGCAATTGGTCGCGGCTTTCGACCACCGCGGCGCGTACGCCGCGGGGAGTCATGAGTTGTACGATTCGCATCATGGGGCTCCTCACTCGATGATGGTGAACTGGTCGAAGTAACGCTTGTTGAGCGATAGCCCCAGCCCCGGGGTGTGGTCATCCAGGTCGAGGAAGCCGTTAACCGGCTCGGGGTCGCCCTCGAACAGGTAGTAGAAGAGTTCGTTGCCGATCTCGACGTCATGCACCGGGAAGAACTCGGACATCGGCGAGGCCAGCGTGGACATGGTCAGGTGGTAGTTGTGCATCTGACCGGCGTGGGGGATCACCGGTACACTGAAGGCTTCGGCGATGGCGTTGATCTTGCGCGCCGCGGTGATGCCGCCGACCCGGTTGGTGTCGTACTGGATGACCGAGACGGCACGCTTCTCGAGCAGCTGGCGGAAACCGTAGTGGGTGAACTCGTGTTCGCCGCCGGAGATCGGGATGCTGGTCAGCTGATTCAGCTCCGCGTAGCCGTCGATGTCGTCGGCGATCACCGGTTCCTCCAGCCAGCGCGGCTGGAAGCGCTCCAGCTTCGGCAACATGCGCTTGGCGTACTCCAGATTCCAACCCATATAGCATTCGAGCATCAGGTCGATGTCCTCGCCGATCACCTCGCGTACCGCGGCTACGCTGTCGAGGTTGGCACGCATGCCGTCGGGACCGTCCTTAGGTCCATAACCGAAGCGCATCTTCATTGCCTTGAAGCCCTGGTCGAGGTAGGACTGTGCTTCTTCCTGCATCGACTTGAGATCGGTGCGATAGAGCTTGGAGGCGTAGCAGGGAATCTTCTCCTTGGTGCGCCCGCCGAGCAGCTTGAATACCGGTTGATTGACCGCCTTGCCCATCAAATCCCAGATCGCGATATCGACCCCCGAAATCGCCGCCATGCCGATGCCCTTGCGGCCCCAGGCGTGCGTGGAGCGGTACATGCGCTGCCACAGGTACTCGTAGTCGAATGGGTCCTGACCGATCACCAGCGGCGCCAGGTACTGATCGATGATCGCCTTGGCGATGCGCGGTGCCAGCGCCACGTTACCCAGCCCGACCAAGCCGTTGTCGGTCTCGATCTCGACGGTGGTCCAGCCATGGAAGCGGAAGGTGCCCATGGAGTCGCCCTTGTCCCACAGTTCGTCCATGGCGTTGGAGCAGAAGTGCGGGGTCGGCGTGACGGTATGACCGTTCCATTCGAAGACGCGGGTACGGACCTTGGTGATCTTCATCTTTGGCTTTCCTTGTGTCTGTTAGTGATCAGGCCTGGATGGTTTCGAGACGCTGGCGACGCAGGCTCGCGCCCATGCGGCAAGCGATGGCAAAAGCGTTTCGGGTCGGGCCGACGTCGGCCTTGCCCTGGCCGGCAATGTCGAAGGCGGTACCGTGGGCCGGAGTGGTGATGGGGATTGGCAGGCCGCCCTGGACGGTCACGCCCTGCTTGAACCCGAGCAGCTTGATCGCGATCTGCCCCTGGTCGTGGTACATGGTGACGATGGCGTCGTACTCGCCGTCGCGGGCCTTGATGAAGATGGTGTCGGCGGGAAAGGGGCCGGCGATGGGATAGCCCTGGGCCTGGCACGCCTTGACGGCGGGTTCGATGACCTCGATCTCCTCGCGCCCGCAGGTGCCACCCTCGCCGCCGTGAGGATTGAAGGCCGCCACCGCGACACGCGGGGTCTCGAAACCGGCCAGGATCAGGGAGTCGTGGATCAGCTTGCTGGCCGCGACGATGCGTTCCTGGGTTACGTACTGCGCGGCGTCCTTGAGCGGGATGTGCGAGGAGATACGCGAGGTCCACAGCGTGCCGAGGGTGTTGAACTCGCAGAAGTAGCCATCGACGCCCAGGTATTCGGCGAAGAAGTGCAGCTCGTCCTCGTGCTGAAGTCCGGCCTTCTTCATCGAGAACTTGTTGAGCGGTGCGAAGCAGATGGCATCCACCTCGCCGGCCTGGGCAGCCTCCAGGCAGCGAGTCAGCACCGTCAAGGTCGAGGCGCCGCCGGCGCCGGTTTCCTCGGCATAGGGCACCACGCCCTTGGCCACGGTCTCGAGCGGCAGAAATACCGGGCCGCCGTGCTCGCGCGCAGCGGTGAAGCTGTCGACCTCGGGGAGCTGGTGACGGGTGCCGGCGACGCGCTGGCCTTCTTCCCATAACCAACGGTCCCCCACCAGTACGGTATGCACGGCGGTGAACAGTGCCGGTTCGGCAAACAGCTTGGCGACGAGCTCGGGGCCGATGCCGGCGGGGTCGCCCAGGGTGACGGCAATGACGGGACGTGAATCGCTCATGAGGTTCTCCAGCTCAGTAGAAGAGTGCGACGAGAGTCAGGGGGATGGCCGGGATATAGGTCACCAGCAGCAGGACGATGAACAGCACGCCGATCATCGGCATGTTGACGCGAGTGGTATTCCACATGTCGGTCTTGGCGATGGAACAGGCAGTGGCCAGGACAGAGGCGACCGGTGGCGTCTGCTGGCCGATCGCCAGGTTGAGGGTGAGGATCAAGCCGAAGTGGATGGGGTCGATGCCGATCTGGTGCACCAGTGGCATGACGATGGGCACCACCAGAATGATCGCTGCGGCACCGTGCAAGAACATGCCGAGCAGCAGCAGCAGAATGTTGAGTAGCGCCAGTACGGCGATCGGGTTCTCGGTCAGGGCGGTAATCTGGCGGGCGAGTTGTTGGGGCAGTTGCATCTCGGTGAGAAACAGGCCCAACACGGCGGAAGTGGCTACCAGCAACATCACCACGGCGGTCTGAATGACGCCATCGGTAACGGCCCGATAGAGCATCTTGAGATTGAACTCACGGTAAATCAGCCCTCCGATCACCAGGGCAGCGAGCACGGCAATCCCGGCCCCCTCGGTGGCGGTGACGAAGCCGCCGAAGATTCCACCGAGAATGATCACCGGCAGCAGCAACGCCCAAACGGCTTCCTTGAAGGCCTTGCCAAGGCGGCCCAGGGAGAACGCCTCCTCACGCGGCAAGTCGTATTTCACCGCGTAGTAGTAGCAAAAGCAGGCCAGGCCGAAGCCACCGAGCAGCCCCGGGACAATACCGGCCACGAAGAGCTGAACGATGGAGACCTCGGCAATGGCACCGTATAGGATCATCGACAGCGAAGGCGGAATGATCACTGCCAAGGAGGCCGAAGACGAAGTAATGGCCGCGGAGAACTCCGGGTTGTACTTCTTGCGTTTCATCTCGGGGATCAGCACCGAACCGGTGGCGGCCACGTCGGCGACCGCAGAGCCGGAAATCTCGGCGAAGAACATCGAAACACCGACGTTCACCATGGCCAGCCCACCACGCACGAAACCGACGAGAGCGGTTACCAGGTTGATCAAACGGGTGGAAATGCCCGAGGTGTTCATCAAGGCACCGGCGAAGATGAACAGCGGAATGGCGATCAACGGAAAGTTGGTGGCCCCGTTGAACAACGTTAGCGGCACGTTCAACAAGTGCTGGGGGCCCATGTTGAGGAAGACCCCCACCACCCCGACCACACCGATCGCCACGGCGATGGGCACGTTGATCAGCACCAGGGCGAACAGGGCGGCAATGACGATCAGCAGGGTCATGTGCGACTCTCCTTGAGATCTTCCTCGGCCTGGCGAATGGCTGCCTCAATGGCCTCGTGCTCACTGTCCACACCCGCCTGCACTTTCCTCCACGCCTCCGGCAGGCTCAGCAGCTCACAGACGATGAACAGCGCGGCACTGAGCGGAATCACTGACTGGGTAACGGTCAGGCTCACTGCGGGGATCGACACCAGTCGGTCCCAGGCGAGGATGTCGAGCACGCGATAGCCGTAGTACGCGATGATCAGGAAAAAGCCGATGACGATGGCTTCCGAGATCAGGAAGAGCAGGCTGCGCAGGGCAGGGGGAGCGCTGGCGACAATGCCGGGAAAGCCCATGTGGGCTCGCTTCAGCGCGGCCAGGCAGGCGCCGTAGAAGGACAGCCAGGCCAGGCCGATGGAAGCGACTTCGTCGTACCAGATGAGCGAGCTACCGAGGGCACGGAAGGCAACGGCGGCCAGCACGATCGTCGTCAGCGCGAGCAGCAGAAAGACCGTAATAGCCTCCAGCAGCTTTTCGACGACAAGGCGGGTGCGGTCGATGATGTCCATGGCAAGGCCTCTCGTTGGAGGATGATGGCGCCTGCTGGCACCTGCTAGAGCGGAATTCATTCCTCGGCCAATGCCATGGCGCGATCGATCATCGCCTGGCCGTTCGGCACCTGCTCTGCGAAGACTTCGTAAACGGGATTGCTGGCCGCAATGAAGGCGTCGCGTTCTACCTCGTTGACCGACATCCCGGCTTCCTGCATGGCGGTGAGCAGCTCCTCGTCGAGTTCGGCGCCGCGCGCCAGAGCCCACTCCTGGGTTTCTGCGGCAGCGGCCGAAATGGCCTCGCGCACCTCCTCGGAATACTGGCTCCAGCCGTTCTGGCCGGCAGTCAGCCAGATCGGGCTGTAGACGTGACTGGAGAGGGACAGGTACTCCTGAACCTCGTGCAGGCGGGCACCGTAGATATTGCTGAGCGGGTTCTCCTGGCCGTCGATGACGCCGGTCTGCAGGCCCACGAATACCTCGGAAAAGGCCATGGGCGTGGGATTTGCCCCCCAGGTGGTGAACATCCGGGTGCGCCAGTCACTCTGTGGGGTGCGGATACGCAGCCCGTGGAGGTCCTCAGGCACCGTCACGGCACGCCGACTGTTTGTGATATGACGAAAACCGTTCTCCCACGTAGAGAGAATCTTCAGCCCCTGCGACTCGGCGCTCTGAGCCAGGTCAGTCATGACGATTTCCTGGTCGATGCGCTTGAGGTGGTCGCGGTCCTTGACCAGGTAGGGAAGGTCGAAGAGCGCGAATTCCGGTGCAACCGAAGACATGATCGAGGAGATGGCGGCGAGATCCACCGTGCCCATGCGCAGCCGCTGGATCAACTGACGCTCATCCCCCAGTTGGGCGCTGTCGTAGTACTCGATCTGGATGTCATCCCCCAGCCGCTCCTGCAGGCGGCGGGTGAACTCCTGGGCAGTCTGCCCTTGCAGGCTCTGGGGCGAGCCGCCAATGGCAAAGACGAGCTTTTCCTGGGCTTGGGCGCTGCCCGCAGCAGCCACCAGAGCGAACAGGGAAAATGCGAAAGTTCTTTTGAGCATGATGGGTGTCCTATGGATTGTTATTGGCATTTCTTGGTATCTGGTCTACTGGTTGGTTAACCAGACCAGTTGCTATCAATCTAGATCGCCTCGTTAACGCCTGTCAAGCCTGTCCATGGAGTGGTCAGTACCTGCGCGCCATGATTGGGATGGCATCTACAGGTCTTCTGGTCTATTATTCGTACCAGTCAGGGAGGAAAATCCATGGAAAGAATGGCATTCGCCTTCGAGAAGACGCTCGAGAACAAGACCAAGAAAGAGATACTGGCCGAGAAGCTGATCGAGATGATCCTGACCGGCCTACTGCGGGATGATGATGTTCTGCCCAGTGAGCGGGAGCTGGCCCAGCTATTCGGTGTGAGCCGGGAAACCGTGCGTGGCGCCTTGTCACAGCTCACGGCCCATGGGCTGATCAGCGTTTCCCATGGGAGCAAGACCCGTATTTGTGCCAGCGACACGGTCCTGGCCAGGTTTCGTGCCACTCGCCCTGATGAGATGGTGAAGGAGGTCAACCGCTTCGACATCAATAGTGTTTTCGAGAGCCGCATCATCGTGGAAGCCGCCATCGCCCGGCGCGCCGCCATGCGAATTGATGCAGAAGGTATCGCCAAGCTGGAACGGCTGCTACAAGCGCAGAGCCAGCTGTTCGACTCGCCGGTGCACTTCCAGCTCTCCGATCAGAACTTCCATAAGCTGATCTCGGAATATGCCGATAATGAAATCCTGCTGCGCTATGCGGAGGAACTCTACACCTATGGCTTGAGCGTCCGTCGCCAGGTCATGGTGGAAGAAGGTGCTATCGAGCGTAGTTACCAGGAACATGGACACATCGTCGAGGCGCTCAAGCGGGGCGACCCCGATGGCGCCGAGCGGGCCATGCTGGCCCATCTGGACAGCGTCTATCGCACCACCAAAGCCAAGCTGGACACCAGCCTTTCCCGGGCTTGATCCACAAAAAAGCGGCCCGCAGGCCGCCAAAGGTTCCAGAACATTTACGGGCTTGGCACTACACCTCGCGCTTGCCATCCACCAGCCGCGATACACCCCAGGGATTGCCGTCCTTGAGCGGCTCGGGCAGCAGGCCTTGCGGCAGGGCCTGGTAGCACACCGGGCGCAGGAAACGGAAGATCGCCGCGCTGCCCACCGAGGTGGTACGGCTGTCGGATGTCGCCGGGTAGGGGCCGCCGTGGACCATGGCGTGACATACCTCGACGCCCGTCGGCCAGCCGTTGGCCAGGATCCGCCCCGCCTTGCGCTCGAGGATCGGCAGCAGGGCTTTCGCTGCGTCCAGGTCGCCGTCGTCCATCTGCAGGGTGGCGGTGAGCTGGCCTTCGAGCTGGGCCGCCACGCGCTTTACTTCCTCCAGGTCGGCGCACTCGATCACCAGCGAAGTGGCGCCGAACACCTCCTCCTGCAGTTCGGTCTCGTTCAGGAAGTCGTTCGCCGTGGTGACGAACAGCCCCGCCTGGCACGGGTGGGCGGTTTCGCCGGCCTGGCCGCGGGCCACTTCCCTGACTTTGTTATTGCTGGAAAGCCGACCCACGCCCTGCTCGTAGGCGGCGTGGATGCCCGGGGTGAGCATGGTCTGGGCGCCACTCTGCTTCACCGCACCGCCTGCCGCCTCGACGAAGGCATCCAGTTCGGGGCTCTTGACCGCGATGACCAGACCCGGGTTGGTGCAGAACTGTCCCGCGCCCATGTTCATCGAGGCGACGAAGCCCTCGGCGAGCTGGGCGCCACGCGCCCTGAGGGCTTCCGGCAGCAGGAACACCGGGTTGATCGAGCTCATCTCGGCGTAGACCGGGATCGGCTGCGGGCGCGATTGGGCCGTCTTCATCAGCGCCGTGCCGCCGCCGCGCGAGCCGGTGAAGCCCACCGCCTGGATGCGCGGATCGGCGACCAGGGCCTGGCCGATCTCGCTGCCCGAGCCGAACAGCAGCGAGAACACCCCTTCGGGCAGACCGCTCTTCTCCACGGCCTGCTGTACCGCGCGGCCGACCAGCTCCGAGGTGCCGGGGTGGGCGGAGTGGCCCTTGACGATCACCGGGCAGCCGGCCGCCAGTGCCGAAGCGGTATCGCCGCCGGCCACCGAGAAGGCCAGCGGGAAGTTCGAAGCACCGAACACCGCGACGGGGCCGAGCGGAATGTGGCGCTGGCGCAGGTCGGCACGGGGCATGGGTTGACGCTCCGGCAGGGCCGGGTCGAGGCGCAGGTCGAGAAATTCGCCGGCGCGCACCACGGAAGCGAACAGGTGCAGCTGGCCGCAGGTGCGGCCGCGCTCGCCTTCCAGGCGCGCCCGCGGCAGGCCGGTCTCGGCCATGGCGCGCTCGATCAGTGCGTCGCCGATGGCCTCGATCTCGCCGGCCACGGCCTCGAGGAACGCCGCGCGCTGCTCCAGCGAAGTCTCGCGGTAGGTCGCGAAGGCCGCCTCGGCCAGCTCGCAGGCGCGATCGACCTCGGCCTTGCTGCCGCCCGCGTAGGTGGGTTCCAACGTCTCGCCGGTGGCGGGATTGACGGCGTGGATGGGCTTGGAACTGCCGCTGACGGCCTCGCGGCCGATCAGCATCTTGCCTTCCAGGGTCATAAATAAACTCCTTGTCTGTTGCACCCCTAAAGCGATTTCACGTCGATAGGGACACTGTCCGCCTCAAAGCGTAGTGGATTGCGCAGGGGGCGACCGAACTCGGTCAGGCTGATTTCGAAGCGATCGCCGTCGCGGGTCTGGACGCCGTCGGCGAAGCTCAGGGTGGCGGTGCCGAAGAAGTGCACGTGCACGTCGCCGGGACGACGAAAGCCCGAATACTTGAAGTGGTGATACTCCAGGTTGGCCAGGCTATGCGCCATGTTGGCCTCGCCGGTGAGGAACGGCTTCTCCCACACCGTCTCGTTGCCGCGCACGATTCGGCTGGTGCCTTCCAGATGCTTGGGCAACTCATCGATCAAAAGTTCCGGACCGAAGCTGCAAGCGCGCAGCTTGGAGTGGGCCAGCCACAGGTAGTTGAAGCGTTCGGTCACATGGTCGGAGAATTCGTTGCCGATGGCGTAGCCCACCCGCCAGGGCTGGCCGTCGTCGCCGATCACGTAGAGACCGGCCAGTTCCGGCTCCTCGCCGGCATCCTCGGCGAAATGCGGCACGGGGATCTCCGCTTCGGGGGCCACCACGCAGGCACCGTCGCCCTTGTAGAACCACTCCGGCTGGGCACCGACGCTGCCCGCGTCCGGCTTGCCGCCTTCCACGCCCAGCTTGAACATGCGCATGGAGTCGGTGAGTTCCGCTTCACTCACCTGTGTTTTCGCATGCATGGCCGAGCGCGTGTCGGCGCTGCCCAGGTGGGTGAGACCGGTGCCGGTCACCAGGCAGTGCGCCGGGTCGGGGTGGGTCAGCGGTGGCAGCAGGCGTTTCTCGTCGACCAGTCGCTGGTAGTCGAGGCGGGTTTCGGTCAGCGCTGCCCCGACGGCGTCGGCCAGCGATTGCCCTGCCGCAATGGCGCGGCGGGCCAGGCTGTAGGTGTCGGCGTCGAGCAGGCGAACTTCACGGTCACTTTCGACCCGGGCCGCACGGACCTGGCCTTGGTGTTCGCATTGAATCAGGCGCATGGCGCGGTTTCCTCGTATGGCGTTTGTCAAAGCGGCCAGATCGCCAGCTGCGGCCACAGCAGCAGGGCCGCCAGCACGCAAAGCTGGATGAGCATGAACGGCAATACCGAAATGTAGATGTCCTTGAGACTGATGTCCGGCGGCGCCACGCTCTTGAGGTAGAACGCCGCCGGGCCGAACGGTGGTGACAGGAACGAGACCTGCATGTTCACGGCGAACAGGATGCCGAACCAGATCGGATCGAAACCCAGTTGCGTGACGATAGGCAGGAAGATCGGCAACGCCAGCATGGCGATGCCGATCCAGTCGAGGAACAGCCCGAGCACCAGCATGATGCCCATCATCACCAGGATGATCGCTATCGGTGCTACCTCGAGGCCGAGGATCAAGCCCGAGACGAAGCGGTTGCCGCCCATCAGGTTGTAGACGCCGACCAGCGCGGCGGCGCCGATGCCGATCCAGATGATCATGCCGCAAGTATTGAGCGTCTGGCCCAGGCTGTGGTGCAGCATGCCCAGCGAGAATTCGCGGCGCACCATGATTGCGAGGATTACGCCGAATACACCCATCGCTGCCGCCTCGGTGACCGAGGCGATGCCGCCGTAGATGGTGCCGAGTACCAGGAAGGCGATCAGCCCCGGCAACAGGATCGCCTTGGCGGCATCGAGCCTGTTGGAGAAGGGATTGTCCTGGCTCTCCTCGGTCAATGGCGGCCCCATCTCGGGGTTCTTCAGGCAGCGTACCAGCACGTAGGCGATGTAGGAGCCCATCAGGATCACCGCCGGGGTAATGGCCGCGGTGAACAGTTCGGCGATGGAGACGCTGGCGATCAGGCCGTAGATGATCAGCACGATCGACGGCGGCATCATGGTACCCAGCGCGCCGCCGGCGCATACCACGCCGATCGACAGGTGCTTGTCGTAGCCCAGGCGCAGCATCTGCGGCAGCGCCAGGATGCCCAGCAGCACGATCTCGCCGCCGATGATCCCCGACAGCGCCGCCAGGAAGAACGCCACCACGATGGTCTGAACCGCCACGCCGCCGGGCAGGCGGCCGGCGAATACGCGCATGGCATTGAACAGGTCCTTGGCGATGCCGGAGCGGTCGAGCAGCGAGGCCATCAGCACGAACATCGGCACCGCCACCAGCGAATACTCGGTGATGAAGCCGTAGACGCGGCTGGTGACCAGCGGCAGGGCGGTCTCTCCGAACCAGCCGAAGGTGAAGGCCATTGCCACCAGGCCGGTGATGAAGGCCAGTGGCAGGCCGGTGATGAGCAGCGCGAAGATGGCGCCGACCATCAGCAGCGTTGCGGTCGAGATATCCATCAGCGTGCCTCCCGACCGGGGCGAGCCCGCAGCGACTGGATCAGGTGCAGCGTGGCCTGCAGCGTCATCAGGGCCAGGGCGAACAGGATCACGCCCTTGACCATGGCCGGAAAAGGGGGATTCCACGAGGTGCCGGAGCGCTCCAGGCGCCACTCGCCGAGCGGGCTGTGCGATGCGCGCCAGAACATGTGGAAGGCGGCATAGCTCATGGCCAGGCAGAAGCCCAGGGTCACCAGGTCGTTGAAGCGATCCATCCAGCCTCTGAGACGGGGGCCGACATTGTCGTAGAGCACCTTGACGCGGATGTGGCTGTTACGGGCAAGGGCCACGGGGCCGCCCAGGGCGAAGCTGATGGCGACGAGGAATACCACGCTCTCGTGCACCCAGGAGGTGGGCGAGTTGAAGCCGTAGCGCAGGAAGACCTCGACGACGCTGATGGCCATGGCCAGCAGAATCATCCAGGCGGCGCCCCGGGCGCCTCGCGACACCAGCCGGTCGAGGCCGTTACGCTCGGGCGAGACATCCTCGACCTGCTCAACGATATCGGCGAGTTCCTGCTCGGGCAGGAGCTTGGGGTCATGTTGTTGCTGCGACATGGCGAGTCTCGATAGGCGTTGCGGGCCGCCAGAGGCTGGCGGCCCGCTTCGGTTGCCGACGCGTGGTTCAAAGCAGGTTGCGCGAGCGCAGGAAAGCCGTGGCGGAGTCGTAGATCTTCTGGGTCATCTCGTTCTCGCCGGCCCACTCTTTCCACTCTTCTTCCGCGGCGGCGCTGAACTTGCGACGCTCCTCAGCGGGCAAATCGAAGGGGTGAACGTCCGGGTCCTCCTGCAGGCGCTGCAGGGTTTCGATGTCCTGGGCCTTGAGACGCGCGATCAGGTCGTAAGCCATGCCGTCGAAACCGGTCTCGAGGATGACCTGAAGTTCTTCCGGCAACTCGTCCCAGATCTGCTTGTTGATCGATACGGCGATCATCGGCATCGAATGGAAACCCGGGTAGAGCGGGTAGGGCGCGAAGGCGTGCAGCCCCATGGCGTCGTTGTTGGAGAGCACGGTGGAGTCGGCGGCGTCGATGACCTTCTTCTCCAGCGCGGTATAGACTTCGGAGCCGGGCAGGTTGACGGGACTTGCCCCGATGCGTTCGAAGACGTTATAGACCATGCCCTGCGGGGCGCGGATCTTGAGGCCCTGGAAGTCTTCCAGTGACTCGATCGGAACGGTGGAAGGTACCGACTCCAGGGGGAAGGTGGCAGCACCGATCAGGTGCACGCCGTAGGGCTCGACCAGCTCGTTGTAGAGTTCCTCGCCGCCGCCGTGCTTCATGTACTCCAGGAAGTCGTAGGGGTTCTGCCAGGCACCGACCAGGTTGCCCAGCATGCCGAAGGCGGGGTCGCGCCCCGAGAAGTAGCTAGGGTCGGTCATGTGGCCCTGCAGGATGCCGGAACTCACCGCATCCAGCGTCTCGGTGGGGCCGACCACGGCATTGATCGGCATGACCTCGATCTCGACGCGTCCATCGGTCATGCGGGAGATTCGCTCGGCCCACTCCTGCTTGATCTTGAAGCTGGGCTCGCCGGAGGTCTCCGACGCTTGGAAGGACCACTCGTACTCGGCGGCATGAGCCGTAGAGAGGCCCAACAGCAAGGCCGAGCCGATGAGGACATGACGGGGTGCGAGATTGAGCATACGGGCTCCAGGGGTTGTTAATTGTTACTGGCCGCCTATATGTTGAACATATGTGAACCATGTTCAACATATACTTTAGTCGTGACTTCCTTTTGGCGGGACGTAGCGTCTCGCCATCCGAACCAAAGGATTTGGCAATGCAAGACATCGAAATCGGCCTGGTAGGCGTCGGCAAGATCGTCCGCGACCAGCACCTCCCGGCTCTGGTCGAAAGCCACAATTTCCAGCTCGTGGCGACGGCGGACCCCTCGTCGCGGTTGGAAGACGTGCCGGGATACGACTCGCAGATCGCCATGCTCGAGGCCCATCCGGAATTGAAGGCGGTGGCTATCTGCACGCCGACGCACCTGCGCTACTCGCAGGCGCGCATCGCCCTGGAGCAGGGCAGGAGCGTGCTGCTGGAGAAACCGCCCGGTGCGACCCTGAGCGAGGTGGCGGACCTGGTCGAGCTGGCCGAGCGCCAGGGTTGCACCCTGTTCGCGGCCTGGCACTCGCGCTTCGCCCCGGGCGTGGCGCAGGCTCGCGAGTGGCTGAGGGAGCGGCGCATAAAGCGGGTCGAGATCGACTGGCGCGAAGACGTGCGGGTATGGCACCCCGGCCAGGCGTGGATATGGGAGCCGGCCGGCATGGGTGTCTTCGACCCCGGCATCAACGCGCTATCGATCGCCACCGAGATACTGCCGCGCGCCTTCTTCCTGCGCGATGCGCGGCTATGGGTGCCGAGCAACTGTCAGGCCCCCATCGCCGCTGCGCTGACCTTCAGTGACATGGAGGGCACGCCGATAGTGGCCGACTTCGATTTTCGCCAGCCGAGCCCGCCGATCTGGAGCATTCATGTCGAGACCGATGCGGGGCGGCTCAGCCTGTTGCAGGGCGGCCGCCGGTTGGAGATCGACGGCCGCTGCCTGCTCGACGCCGAGGAACGCGAGTACCCGGGCCTTTATGCGCGTTT
The DNA here is from genome assembly GCF_051062895.2 of Billgrantia sp. C5P2. Classification (NCBI taxonomy): domain Bacteria; kingdom Pseudomonadati; phylum Pseudomonadota; class Gammaproteobacteria; order Oceanospirillales; family Halomonadaceae; genus Billgrantia; species Billgrantia sp. C5P2. Next base: position 3,284,298 of record NZ_CM128542.1, on the reverse strand, counting down.
CGCCGAGCTGATCCGGGAAGGACACAGCGATGTGGACCTGGCGCCACTGCGCCATGTGGCGGATGCGTGCCTCTCCGCCTGGCGCGAGCCGACGGAGCCCTTCATCGAGTGAGGTAGGGGAGAAGCACAGCCATTCGTGCGGTGTTTCCCTAGAGGAGCCCTTGCTGGCGTTGATGGGCTACCAGCTCCCGCAACATGCCCATCAGTGTTGCCGCGCCCGGGGAGAGCCGACGCCGTCTCAGGCTCACCAGGCCGAATGGCTGCACGCTGAGCCGCTGGTGGAAAGGCAGGATGCGAAAGCGCGTCGGGGCGCACAGCAGGTCGGCCACCTGACGCGTGGTGGCCGTGATCGTGTCCGAGCGATCGATCAACGCCAGCGCCACCAGGATGTCGGTGGTGTCGACGACCTGTGCCGGGGGCTCGATAGCATGGTAGAGAAACAGTGCGTCGACCCGCTGGCGCATCAGTGCCCCCTGGGGCTGTAGCGCCCACGGGTAATCGGCCATGGCCTGCAGCGTCAACGGCTCGGCTCCCGACAGTGGGTGTCCCTCGCGGCACACGAAGCAGATCTCCTCTTCCCCGATCTCTTCGAACACGAACGGATCGGTCGAGAACCCGGCCGGTATCCGGGTAATGGCGAAATCCAGTTCCCCTTCCAGCAGCCTCGGCACGAGCCGCTTGCTGACGTCGACCTCGACGCTGATCTGCAGCCTGGGGTGGGTGCGGTGCACCCGCTCGATGGCGCTTGCGAGCAGGGTCACCGCCGGCGCCATCACCGTGCCGATGGCTACCTTGCCGACACTGCCCGCGAGCAGGGCATTGAGTTCTTTGCCGGTATTGTGAAGATCCGAGAGCATGGCCTGCGCATGCCGGACCATCACCTCCCCGTACCAGTTCGGCTCGAGCCCGCGTGAATGACGGTCGAACAGTTTGACGCCCAGTTGGGACTCGATATCCCCCAGCAACTTCGAGGCGGCCGGTTGGCTGATGCCCAACTGGGCGGCCGCGCGGTGCAGGTTGCGCTGTTCGTCGAGGGCCAGAAAGAGCTGGAAATGGCGCAACTTTAGTCGTGCTTTCAGGAACCAGTCATCATCCAGCGTGCGCATGGGGCCTCTCCGCTTCACCTATCGATAACATTTTATATATCAAAACCGGGAAGGTTGCGTATTGGTTGGTTATGTCAGGTCTGTCTACTGTAGCGGCTGTATCCGCGACGATCGTGTCGCACCGACAACAACAATTCCACGATCAAGGAGACAGATCATGCCACTCACATACGCCTCGACACGCGGTGCCGGCTCGCACCTGCTGCTGAGAGCGGCAGCCACCGTGTTGATGCTGGTCGTGGCCGAGGCACATGCCAGCGCCGAGATGGTTTCCGACGAGAAGGCTGCACGCGGTATCGACCAAGCGGTATTTGGCCAGTTGCCCGACGGTCGCCAGGTCGACGTTTATCGCTTTACCAACGCCAATGGCATCGAGATGCGCGTCATCAACTACGGCGGCATCATCCTCTCGCTGAAGACTCCCGATGCGCAGGGAGAATTCGACGACATCGTGATGGGCTTCGACTCCCTGGATGACTATCTCTCCGACGAATATCGCCAGGCCAACCCCTACTTCGGTGCTCTGATCGGACGCTACGGCAACCGCATCGCGGGTGGCCGGTTCTCTCTCGATGGGGAAACGCATTCGTTGGCGACCAACGATGGCGACAATCATCTTCACGGTGGTCGGCAGGGATTCGACAGGGTGCTATGGCAGGCCGAGCCGTTCGAGAACGACGAAGGCGCCGGCCTCGTCCTGCGCTATACCAGCGAGGACGGCGAGGAGGGGTATCCGGGACGGCTGGAGACCGAGGTGACCTACACCCTGACCGACGCCGATGAACTGGTCGTCGATTACCGGGCGACGACCGACAAGGCGACCCCGGTCAATCTCACCCAGCACAGCTACTTCAATCTCGAGGGCGAAGGCCGTGGCAGCATTCTCGATCATCACCTGACGATCAACGCCGATGCGTTTACCCCGGTGGATGACACCTTGATCCCCACCGGTGAGATTCGCCCAGTCGAAGGTACGCCGTTCGACTTTACCCAACCGACGCCGATCGGCGAGCGCATCGAACAGGATAACGAGCAACTGATGTTCGGCAAGGGCTACGACCACAACTTCGTGCTCGCCGAACAGGCCGCTTCTTCCAGTGAGCCCGTGCTGGCTGCCAGGGTGTGGGAGCCGGATAGCGGACGCCTTCTGGAGATCGCCACCACCGAACCGGGCATCCAGTTCTACTCGGGCAACTTCCTTGCCGGCGATCTGACGGGCAAGCGGGGACAGGCTTACGAGCATCGCTCCGGATTCGCGCTGGAGACCCAGCACTATCCCGATTCCCCCAACCAGGCCGACTTTCCCTCGACGATTCTCGAGGCGGGGGAGACCTATCGCTCACGCACGATCTATCGGTTCTCCGCCCAGGAGAGCGCGGGCTCGTAACGCTTGAGCAACGTCAACAACAACATCCGAAGAGACGTAGGAGTACGACATGTCCATGACAACGACTTTCACTCGCCTGGCCCTCAGCGCCAGTCTGGCGCTCGGAACCGTCGGCGCAGCACAGGCTGCCGAAGAGGACGTGCGCATTGGCTTCATCGTCAAGAAGCCCGAACAGGCCTGGTTCATCAATGAGCAGGAGGCCGCGACGCAGGTGGGGGAGGAGCTAGGCTTCCGCGTCGTCCGGCTGGGCGGCGAAGACGGCCAGGAGGTGCTCAGCGCCATCGACAACCTCTATTCCCAGGGTGCCCAAGGCTTCGTCATCTGCCCGCCGGACGTTCGCCTGGGCTCGGCGATCATGAATCGTGCCAACCAGTACGGCATGAAGGTGGTCACGGTCGACGATCAGTTCGTGAACGGAAACGGTGAGCCGCTCGAGGGCGTGCCGCACCTGGGCATGTCGGGCTACAAGATCGGCCAGCAGGTCGGCGAGGCGATTGCCGCCGAAATGGAGGCGCGCGGCTGGGACCCGCAGGAGGTCGCGGCCCTGCGCATCACCAACAACGAGCTGCCCACCGCCAAGGAGCGCACCGACGGTGCCACCGACGCACTGGTGGAGTGGGGCTTCCCCGCCGAGAACGTCTTCGACGCGCCCCAGCAGAACACCGATACCAGCAGCGCCTTCTCGGCCGCCTCGCCGGTCATCTCCCAGCGCGGCGAGTTCGAGCACTGGATCATCTACGCCCTCAACGAGGAGAGCGTGCTGGGCGGCGTACGTGCCACAGAGCAGTACGGCCTTGCCGCCGAGGATGTGATCGGCGTGGGCATCAACGGCTCGGGTGCAGCCTTCGCCGAGTTCTCGCGCAGCAATCCGACCGGTTTCCACGGCACCGTGGCGGTGAGTTCCACCATGCATGGCCAGCAAACCGCCGAGAACCTCTACCGCTGGATCACCGAGGGTGAGGAGCCGCCAGCCAATACCGAGACCACCGGCACCCTGATGACGCGCGACAACTGGCAGGACGTGCGCGCCGAACTTGGGCTGTGATCGTGACGGAACGCGGTGACGGGAGAGCGACATGACCGAACCCTTTCTTCGATTCGACGGCATCAGCGTGGTCTTCCCCGGCGTGCGGGCGCTCGACAAGGTCAGCTTCGGCGCCCACGCCGGCCAGGTGCACGCGCTGATGGGTGAGAACGGCGCCGGCAAGTCGACGCTGCTCAAGGTGCTCAGCGGGGTCAATCGCGTCACGGAAGGAGCGCTGTGGATCGACGGCGAGCGCCATGTGTTTGCCAACGCTCGCGAAGCACTTGGGCAGGGTATCGCCATCATCTACCAGGAGCTGACCCTGGCGCCCAACATGTCGGTGGCCGAGAACCTGCTGCTCGGCCAACTGCCGGCTCATCACGGCTTCATCGACCGGCGGCGACTGCGGGAGCGGGCGATGCGCATGCTCGAGGAGCTCGGGGAGGGCAGTATCCACCCTTCGACCAAGGTGCGCGATCTCTCCATTGGCCAGCAACAGATGATCGAGATCGGTCGAGCGCTGCTGCGTGATGCCCGCATCATCGCCTTCGACGAGCCGACCAGCAGCCTGTCGGTGCAGGAGACGCGTCAGCTCGAACGCATCGTCGCCCGGCTGCGCGACGAAGGCCGGGTGGTGCTCTACGTCACACACCGCATGGAGGAGGTCTTCAAGATGTGCGACGCGGTCACCGTGTTCCGCGACGGCACGCACATCCGCACCCACGAGAACCTCGATGCGCTGGATAACGACACCCTGGTCAGCGAGATGGTCGGCCGCGACATCGAGGACGTCTACGGCTACCGCGAGCGCGAGCAGGGCGAGGTGATGCTCGAGATCGACGCCATCGAGGGCAGGGGGCTCAAGGCACCGGTGAGCTTCGAGGTGAAGCGCGGCGAGGTATTCGGCCTGTTCGGGCTGGTGGGAGCGGGGCGCAGCGAGTTGATGCGTCTGGTGTGTGGCGCCGAGACCTCCAAGTCGGGCGAGGTGCGCTTCCAGGGCGTGGCGCGGCGCTTCGCCAGCCCCGGCGAGGCGATCCGCAGGGGCATCGCCATGTGCCCCGAGGATCGCAAGTCGCAGGGCATCTTTCCCGTCGCCAGCGTGGCCGACAACCTCAATATCAGCTGCCGGCGCTTCTTCAAGCGCTGGGGCCTGTTTCGCGACCCGCGGCGCGAACGTGCCAATGCCGAGGACTACATCGGGCGGCTGAGCATCAAGACGCCGGGGCCGCGCACGCCCATCGGCTCGCTCTCCGGCGGCAACCAGCAGAAGGTGATCCTGGCGCGCTGGCTGTCCGAGAAGATCGACCTGTTCGTGATGGACGAGCCCACCCGCGGCATCGACGTGGGCGCTCGCCGCGATATCTACAACCTGCTCTTCGAGCTGACCGAGCAGGGCAAGAGCGTCGTCGTGATCTCCAGCGACCTGGCCGAGGTGAGCTCCATCTGCGATCGCATCGGCGTGATGCGCGACGGTGCGCTGGTCGACATCGTGCCGCGCCGGGAGGCCACCCAGCAGCGCCTGCTGGGACTGGCGCTGCCCGCTTGAGCTTACCGAAAAGACTTTACCGACAAGTGCAATCAGAGGATTTCACATGACAACCCACAAGCTCGCGGAGGGAGATGGCAGCACGGCTGCGGCGCCCCCGCGCCGGGGGCTGCCCAAGCCCCTGCGCACCCTGCTCGATACGTCCGGGCTGATCGCCATCTTCGTGATCCTGTTCGTCGCCCTGGCCGTGTTCATTCCCGGCTTCCTCACCGGGCGCAACATGGTCGGCCTGCTGCTCTCCATTACCCTGATCGGCACCATCGCCACCACCATGATGATGGTGCTGGCGCTGGGCGAGGTCGATCTGTCGGTGGCCTCCATCGTCGCCTTCGCCGGCGTCGTTGCCGCCGTGGTCACTTCCGCCTCGGGCAGCGTCTTGATCGGCGTACTCGGCGGCGTACTCGCCGGGGGCGCAGTCGGCGCCTTCAACGGCTTCGTGGTGGCGAAGTTCGGCATCAATTCGTTGATCGCCACGCTCGCCGCCATGGAGTTCGTGCGCGGCCTGGCCTACATCACCTCCGGCGGCGATGCGGTGATGATCACCGTGCCCGAGTTCTTCGACCTGGGCAGCGCCTCCTTCCTTGGCCTGACGCTGCCGGTGTGGACCATGATCGCCTGCTTCGTGATCTTCGGCGTGCTGCTCAACATGACCGCGTTCGGGCGCAACGTGCTGGCCACCGGCGGTAACGCCGAGGCGGCCGCGCTGGCCGGGGTCAACGTGCGCCGCCTCAAGATCATCGTCTTCGGGTTGCAGGGCGTGGTGGCCGGCATCGCCGGCGTGCTGCTCACCTCGCGCATGGGGCTGGGCGATCCCAACACCTCGATGGGCCTGGAGCTGGCCGTCATTTCTGCCTGCGTGCTGGGTGGCGTGGCCCTCTCCGGCGGCGTGGCCACCATCACCGGTGTGCTGGTGGGCGTGCTGATCATGGGCTGCGTGCAGAACGCCATGGGCCTTCTCAACGTTCCCACTTTCTATCAGTACCTGGTACGCGGCGCGATCCTGCTGCTGGCGGTGATGTTCGACCGCTGGAAGCAGACCCGACGCCAGCGTGCATGATCCTTCGGTTTCAGGAGACCTCGTATGACCGACCGCAAGCGTCCCTTGCGCAGCGCCCAGTGGTTCGGCACCGCCGACAAGAACGGCTTCATGTACCGCAGCTGGATGAAGAACCAGGGCATTCCGGACCACGAGTTCGAGGGTAAGCCGATCATCGGCATCTGCAACACCTGGTCGGAGCTCACGCCCTGCAATGCGCATTTCCGCAAGCTGGCCGAGCACGTCAAGAAGGGCGTGCTGGAAGCGGGCGGCTATCCCGTGGAGTTTCCTGTCTTCTCCAACGGTGAGTCGTTGCTGCGGCCCACGGCGATGTTCACCCGCAACCTGGCGAGCATGGACGTGGAGGAGTCGATCCGCGGCAACCCGCTGGATGCGGTGGTGCTGCTGGTGGGCTGCGACAAGACCACGCCGGCGCTGCTGATGGGGGCGGCGAGCTGCGACATCCCCACCATCGTGGTGACCGGCGGGCCGATGCTCAACGGCAAGCACGAGGGCAAGGACATCGGGTCGGGCACCGTGGTCTGGCAACTGTCGGAGCAGGTCAAGGCCGGCAAGATATCGATCCACGAGTTCATGGCCGCCGAGGCCGGCATGTCGCGCTCGGCGGGCACCTGCAACACCATGGGAACGGCCTCGACCATGGCCTGCATGGCGGAATCCCTGGGCACCTCGCTACCGCACAACGCGGCGATCCCGGCGGTGGATTCGCGGCGCTACGTGCTGGCGCACCTCTCCGGCAATCGCATCGTCGAGATGGTCGAGGAGGATCTGCGCCTGTCGAAGATCCTGACCAAGCAGGCCTTCGAGAATGCCATTCGCACCAATGCCGCGATCGGCGGCTCGACCAACGCCGTGATCCATCTCAAGGCGATTGCCGGGCGCATCGGCGTCGAGCTAGACCTCGACGACTGGAGCCGCATCGGGCGCGGTACGCCGACCATCGTCGACCTGCAGCCCTCGGGGCGTTTCCTGATGGAGGAGTTCTACTATGCCGGCGGCCTGCCTGCGGTGCTGCGTCGGTTGGGCGAGGCCGACCGCCTGCCGCACAAGGAGGCGCTGACAGTCAACGGCAAGACGCTGTGGGAGAACGTCAAGGACGCACCGCTCTACAACGACGAGGTGATCCGCCCGCTGGACAACCCCCTGCGCGAAGACGGCGGCATGTGCGTGCTGCACGGCAACCTGGCGCCGCGTGGAGCGGTGCTCAAGCCTTCTGCGGCGAGCCCCGAGTTGATGACTCATCGCGGCCGGGCGGTGGTGTTCGAGGATTTCGACGACTACAAGAAGCGCATCAATGACCCCGAGCTGGAGGTTGATGCCAGCAGCGTGCTGGTGATGAAGAACTGCGGTCCGCGCGGCTATCACGGCATGGCCGAGGTCGGCAACATGGGGCTGCCGGCGAAGCTGCTCGAACAGGGTGTGACCGACATGGTGCGCATCTCCGATGCACGCATGAGCGGCACCGCCTACGGCACCGTGGTGCTGCACGTAGCGCCGGAGGCCGCCGCCGGTGGACCGCTCGCCGCGGTGCGCGATGGAGACTGGATCGAGCTCGACTGCGATGCCGGCAAACTGCACCTGGACATCAGCGACGCCGAGCTCGAGGCGCGCCTGGCCGAGAGCGATCCCACCGCCAAGTCGAGCCGGATCGCCAGCGACGGCGGCTACCGCCAGCTCTACATCGAGCGGGTGCTGCAGGCCGACGAGGGCTGCGACTTCGACTTCCTTGTCGGGTGTCGCGGCGCCGAAGTGCCGAGGCATTCGCATTGAGCCGACTGGGAGGCGAGCGGCGCATGGTCGACGGTTCGATGATCCAGTGCGTGTGGTCGGGGCGGGCACGGCTGGGAGAAGGTCCGCTGTGGTGCCCCGAGCGAGGGGAGGCCGGCCAACTGCTGTTCGTCGATATCCTGGGCCGCACTCTGCATGTGCATGATTATGCCAGCGGCGGGACACGCGGCTGGCCTCTCGTGGAAGCGTGCTGCTGGCTGGCGCCGCGGGCCGACGGTGACGGCTTCATTGCGGGGCTCGCCTCGCGGCTGGTGCACCTGCGTCTCGACGAGAGCGGGCCGCGTATCGTCGGCGCGTGGACCACGCCCGAGGAGCCGGTGGGCAATCGCTTCAACGACGCGGCGGTGGATACCCGGGGGCGGCTCTGGTTCGGCTCGATGAGCGAGAACGAGAAAGAGAGTGGCGAGCCGGGCCGGGGGGCTCTTTATTGCCTCGACGGCGCGAATCTGCGCCGGGTCGACTCTGGCTACGGCGTGGCCAACGGCCCTGCCGTCAGCCCCGACGGCAATACGCTCTACCATAGCGATACGGCCGCCGGGGTCGTCTATGCCTTCGATCTCTCGGCGGGCGGCGAGCTGAGCGGCAAGCGTGAGCACCTGCGCTTTCGCGGCACTCAGGGCTATCCGGACGGCATGACCTGCGACGCCGAGGGTGGCCTGTGGGTCGCCCACTGGGGCGGCGGGCGTGTCAGCCGTTTTTTGCCCGATGGTACATTGGACGAAACCCTGATACTGCCCGCTTCGCGGGTAACCTCCTGCACCTTCGGCGGACCCGAGCTGGACCGGCTCTTCATCACCACCGCGGCCGACGGCCGCGACCAGGAAGCGCTGGCGGGAAGCCTGTTCCGTGTCGCGCCGGGGGTTCGGGGCCTGCCCTCGCCGGCCTTCAAGGCGTAGTGGTAGGCTCCACCTCGAGCCAACTGCCCAACGTCCCATCTCCCGGCTCGATGCCCAGTGCGTCGGCCGTGCCTTGCAGCACATCCCGGGCAGCCAGAAAAGCCTCGCGTGGCTGGCGGGCGCGGATCGCTTCCATCACCCGGCGATGGCGCTCGAAGCTGGCCTCGGGGTCGGCGGTGCTGTCGTTGGAGGTTTCCACCAGCAAATGGATCGAGGGGCGCAGGATATGCGAGAGCTGCGCCCAGACGATGTTGTGGCTGGCCTTGAAGATGGCCACATGGAAGGCGACGTCATGCTCGCTGTAGCGCTGCCGCTCCTCTGCGCTCACGGCATGAAGGTGGCGGCTCATGCCCTCCAGCGCCTCCTCGATGGCGACCAGGTCGAGGGCCTTGGCACGCCGTGCGGCCGTCATTGCCACGTAGGGTTCGACGTCCAGGCGGAAGGCCAGGATCTCGCGCTGGATACGCGGGTTGGGCGAGGCATAGCGGGTCATCCACTCGGTCACCGAGGGGTCGAGGATATTCCACTCCTCGTAGTCGCGTACCTTGGAGCCGTGGCCCGAGATTCGCGCAATGATGCCGACGTCGACCAGTTGGCGCAGGTCGCTCCTCACCGCCGAGCGGTTGATAGCGAACTGCTCGCAGAGGTCGATCTCCTTGGGAACGAAGTCGCCGGGCTGGTAGCGCCCGGAAAAGATGGCTTCGGCGAGATACTCCACCACGCTGGGGCGGGCAGGCTTGGCGGTACGCTTGAGTGACGTAGCGGTCATGGCAGCTCATGTCGATGATTTGCCTCGCAAAGTGCCATATGTTCAACATATAGGCAATGCTGCCTAGGTCGCAACGACAGGGCGGGAATGCCGCCTTGTCGCTGCGTCTGCTCTTGTCGGACGAGGCCTAGCGGCGATGGGCTCGCCACTGGCGTATACCGAAGGTCCAGGGAGGCAGCCTGTCGGAGCGGTCGACGCGATTGACCAGTGCACCCAGCGCCGGGGTGGCGATGGTGACCCTGTCGCCGATGTGGTGGGTGAAGCCCTGGCCCTCGCCGTCGCGATCCTGGATCGGCGAGAACATGGTGCCGAGGAACAGCATGAAGCCGTCGGGGTACTGGTGATGCGCACCGACGGTCTGGCGTACCAGGTCCAGTGGATCGCGGCTGATCTCGCGCATGTCGCTCTCGCCTTCGAGCAGAAAGCCGTCGTCCTCGCCCTCGATGCGCAGCGTCACGTGGGCCTGACGCACGCTGTCCAGCGTGAAGCGCTCGTCGAACAGGCGAATGAACGGGCCGATGGCGCAGGAGGCGTTGTTGTCCTTGGCCTTGCCCAGCAGCAGGGCGCTGCGGCCCTCGACGTCGCGCAGGTTGACGTCGTTGCCGAGCGTGGCGCCCTTGGGTTCGCCCTGGGCATCCACCGCCAGCACGATCTCGGGCTCGGGGTTGTTCCATTTCGAGACCGGGTGCAGGCCGACACGGGCGCCGAAGCCCACCGAGGAGAGCGGCTGCGCCTTGGTGAACACCTCGGCGTCGGGGCCGAGGCCCACCTCCATGTACTGCGACCAGGCGCCGCGGGCCTGCAGCGCCGTCTTGAGCGCCATGGCCTCGTCGGAACCCGGCGCAATGCGCGACAGGTCCTGGCCGATCACCTCGTTGAGTTCGGCGCGCAGCTGGCTGGCCTTCGCCGCATCGCCGCCGGCCTGCTCCTCGATCACTCGCTCCAGCAGGCTCACGGCAAAGGTGACGCCGCAGGCCTTGATCGCCTGCACGTCGCAGGGCGCGAGCAGATAGGGCGCTTGCTGCGGTTCGGCCAGAGAGTTCTGCAGCAGGGTGGCAACAGGGCCGAGCGACTCGCCTTCCACGCCTCGGGCGAAGGCGGCGGCATCGTCGCGGTCGAGCAGGTCGGCCATGCAGTCGCACTGGGCGGAGATGTCGAGCACCTCCCCTCGGCGCACCACTACCAGGGCCGGGCCGTCGTCACGCCATACGCGGCCCACCAGCAGGGCCTGTTCCACATCTTGGGGAAGATAAGCAGTGGTCTTGTCGTCGTTCACGTCTCATGCCTCGCGTTTGCCATCGACCAACCGTGACACACCCCAGGGGTTGCCGTCACGCAGCGGCTCCGGCAGCAGCCCTTGCGGCAGGGCCTGGTAGCACACCGGGCGCAGGAAGCGGAAGATCGCCGCGCTGCCCACCGAGGTGGTACGGCTGTCGGAGGTCGCCGGGTAGGGCCCGCCGTGAACCATGGCGTGACACACCTCGACACCCGTCGGCCAGCCGTTGGCCAGAATGCGACCCGCCTTGCGCTCGAGGATCGGCAGCAGGGCTTTCGCTGCGTCCAGGTCGCCGTCGTCCATCTGCAGGGTGGTGGTGAGCTGGCCTTCGAGCTGGGCCGCCACGCGCTTTACTTCCTCCAGGTCGGCGCACTCGATCACCAGCGAGGTGGCGCCGAACACCTCTTCCTGCAGTTCGGTCTCGTTCAGGAAGTCGTTCGCCGTGGTGACGAACAGCCCCGCCTGGCACGGGTGGGCGGTTTCGCCGGCCTGGCCGCGGGCCACTTCCCTGACTTTGTTATTGCTGGAAAGCCGACCCACGCCCTGCTCGTAGGCGGCGTGGATGCCCGGGGTGAGCATGGTCTGGGCGCCACTCTGCTTCACCGCACCGCCTGCCGCCTCGACGAAGGCATCCAGTTCGGGGCTCTTGACCGCGATGACCAGACCCGGGTTGGTGCAGAACTGTCCCGCGCCCATGTTCATCGAGGCGACGAAGCCCTCGGCGAGCTGGGCGCCACGCGCCCTGAGGGCTTCCGGCAGCAGGAACACCGGGTTGATCGAGCTCATCTCGGCGTAGACCGGGATCGGCTGCGGGCGTGATTGGGCGGTCTTCATCAGCGCCGTGCCGCCGCCGCGGGAGCCGGTGAAGCCCACCGCCTGGATGCGCGGGTCACTGACCAGGGCCTGGCCGATCTCGCTGCCCGAGCCGAACAGCAGCGAGAACACCCCTTCGGGCAGGCCGCTCTTCTCCACGGCCTGCTGTACCGCGCGGCCGACCAGCTCCGAGGTGCCGGGGTGGGCCGAGTGGCCCTTGACGATCACCGGGCAGCCGGCGGCCAGTGCCGAGGCGGTGTCGCCGCCGGCCACGCTGAAGGCCAGCGGGAAGTTCGAGGCGCCGAATACCGCGACGGGGCCGAGCGGAATGTGGCGCTGGCGCAGGTCGGCACGGGGCATGGGTTGACGCTCCGGCAGGGCCGGGTCGAGGCGCAGGTCGAGCCACTCGCCGGCGCGCACCACGGAAGCGAACAGGCGCAGCTGGCCGCAGGTGCGGCCGCGCTCGCCTTCCAGGCGCGCCCGCGGCAGGCCGGTCTCGGCCATGGCGCGCTCGATCAGTGCGTCGCCGATGGCCTCGATCTCGGCGGCCACGGCCTCGAGGAACGCCGCGCGCTGCTCCAGCGAAGTCTCGCGGTAGCTGGCGAAGGCCGCCTCGGCCAGCTCACAGGCGCGTTCGACCTCGGCCTTGCCGCCGCCCGCGTAGGTGGGTTCCAACGTCTCGCCGGTGGCGGGATTGACGGCGTGGATGGGCTTGGAACTGCCGCTGACGGCCTCGCGGCCGATCAGCATCTTGCCTTCCAGGGACATATGGGGCTCCTGCGGTTGTTGTCGAAATGGACTCGGACCGACGGGCGCACTTCCAGGACGCCCGTAGGACATCCTGCGTGAGGTGACTACTAAGTTCAATCTCTTAACTTATGTGCCGTCATCGACCTTAGTCGATAAAGCGGGCCGGTCAGATCAGGTCACAGGGGCCGTGAATGATGCTGGCCAGAACCTGGGCCGCCGCGCCGCGGGCGGCGACGAAGGTGGAATCCTGGATCACTCGTAGCGGAACCTGCTGAGTCGTGCCGAGCAGGCGGCTCTGGTTGGCCTTGAAGTAGTCGAGGGCAGGATCCAGCAGCGGGGCGCCGAGCTGGGTCAGCGAGCCGCCGAGCACGATCTCGGAGGGATTCTGGGTATGGTGCAGGTTGAGCAACAGGATGCCCAGCGCCTCGCCGGCCCGGCGCAGCGTGACCTGGACGTCGGGCTCGTTCAGGCGGGGCAGCAGGGCCTCGATGAGGTCTTCCTCCTCGGCGATGCCCAGGGCGGCGCGGATCGACCAGCCGCTGACCAGGGTCTCGGCACAGCCGCGATTGCCGCAGTGGCAGTAGAGCCCGCCGGGCTGCAGCACGGTGTGGCCGATCTCTCCGGCCAGCCCGTGGATGCCGCGGGCGACCAGGGGCAGGTGGCTGCCTTCGACCATGCCGCTGCCTATCCCGGTACCGGCGCTGACGTACATCAGCGATTCGGGGATGTTACCGGTGCGGAAGTAGAGTTCGCCGAAGGCGGCCGCCTTGGCTTCGTTGTCCATCAGCCAGGTGCCTTCCAGCCGCGAGAGGTGAGGGCGCAGCAGGTCGAGGAAGCGGATGTCGCGCCAACCCAGGTTGGGCGCCAGGCGCAGTACGGGCTTGCCGGGCGCGATGGGGCCGGGGAGGGCGACCCCCAGCCCCAGGCAGCGGCGGTTGCCGTCCAGGTGAGTGCGCATCAGCCCTTGCAACAGCTCGGCGAGCAGTTCGGCGGTGACCTCCGGCGTGGTCGGTACGAGGTGCTCGTGGTGCGATTCAAGTATCTGGCCCGAGAGGGTGCAGGCCACCAGGCGCAGGCCGTGCACCCCCACCTCGGCACCGAACAGCACGTGGCGCTCGTCGTTGAGGTGCAGGGCGCGCCCCGGGCGGCCGCCGCTGCTCTTCTGCAGCTCGCCCTCGCGCAGCCAGCCCTGGTGCAGCAGCGACTGCACGCCGGCGCCGACGGTGGCCTTGGTCAACTGGGCTTGGGTGGCGATGTCGGCGCGGGTCAGCCCCGGGGTGCGGCGCACCAGTTCGAGGATGGCACTGCGATTGAGCCGCTTGAGGAAGTGGAGGTCGCCCGCCTTGTGCTGCTGCTGGTAACTGGTTGACATAGATGAATGAGGCCTTGCAGTCCGCGCGCCAGGGGTGCAGCGGAGGAAAACGGATGAAGCCGGACGCCTTGGTGTCGCGTTTCGATGATGCCATTCGACGAAGGGGCGCGCGAGGGCATCGCCTCGGCATTCCTGGCATGAGTGCCGCTAGTTGGTTCCAAGCCTAAACGAATTGCTTTGCGCCGGCCACGCCGGAAGAGGGCCGTGAATTTTAGTGATAAGTGGCGGATAGAAATGATTTAGAAGGGCAAATAAGGATATCGACTAACGTCTCATTGTTGATTTTTGGTTAGATGTTCACTCTCTGGTTAGTAAATAGAAAAAACTAAGTGGAGAGAGCATGAACAACGACGCGGCGCGTTACCCCAGCCTCGACGAGCGAGTGGTCTTCATCACCGGTGGCGGCAGCGGCATCGGAGCCGCGCTGACCCGGGCTTTTCACCTGCAGGGAGCCCGAGTCGCTTTCGTCGACATCGACGATGCCGCGAGCCAAGCGCTCGTTGAATTGCTGCAGGCAGAGACAGGGCGGGCGCCGCGCTATCGCCGCTGCGACATTCGCGACGTCGAGGCCCTGCAGGCAGCGATTGCCGAGGTGGGCAGCGAGCTGGGCCCCATCCATACCCTGGTCAACAACGCCGCCAACGACGATCGCCACACCTGGCAGGAAGTCGACGTCGCCTACTGGGACGAGCGCATGTCGCTCAACCTGCGGCCGATGTTCTTCGCCGCCCAGGCGGCGGCGCACCAGATGATCGAGGCCGGCGGCGGCAGCATCGTCAATTTCGGTTCGATCAGCGTGCAGATGGCCATTCCCGAGCTGTCGACCTACGTCACGGCCAAGGCCGCCGTGCACGGGCTGACACGCAGCCTGGCACGTGACCTCGGAGGCTACAACATTCGCGTCAATACCCTGGTGCCCGGCTCGGTTCTGACCGAGCGTCAGCTGCAGAAGTGGATAGGCCCCAAGGAGGAGGCGTCGATCCAGGCCCATCAGTGCCTGAAATTGCGGCTCGAGCCGCATCACATCGCCCCGGCGGTGCTGTTTCTGGCCAGCGCCGAGAGCGCGGCCATCACCGGGCAGGAACTCGTCGTCGACGGCGGCTGGGGCTGAGCCGCGAACATTCACTGAACAGAGGTGCATTCATGCGCTTACAACACAACAAGGAGCACGCCATGCACACTTTCCAACAGCGACTGCCCAGGCCACCTCGCGCCAGGCGCTGGTTGACGGCGACGGTTGCCCTGACCTCCGGCCTGGCGGCGTTCGTCGCGGCGGCCGATACCACCGTAAGGGTGCTCAGGGTCGAAATCAGCGACGTCGAGAAGCAGTACTACGCCGATGTCGTTGCCGAGTACGAGGCGCAGAACCCTGGCGTCGACGTGGTCTTCGAGTACATCGCCAACGAGGCCTACAAGACACGCCTGCCGACGCTGCTGCAGTCCAATCAGCGCCCCGACATTTTCTACAGCTGGGGTGGCGAGGGGTTGCGCGACCAGGTCGAGGCCGGCTTCGTGCGCGACCTCACCGAGGAGATGCAGGACGGCTGGCAGGACCTCTACCCCGAGTCGGCCGTGCGCGCCTTCACGCTCGACGATCGCGTCTACGGCGCGCCGCTCTACGCCACCGTGGTGGGTTTCTGGGCCAATACCGCACTGACCGAGCAGGCCGGCGTCGATATCGAAGCCATCGAGACCTGGGAGGACCTGCGGCAGGCAGTGACTACCCTGCGCGAAAGCGGCATCACGCCCGCCGTGGTAGGCGGTCAGGATGGCTGGCCGATGCATTTCTACTGGGGCTACCTGGCCACGCGTCTGGCCGGCGGCGAGGGCATCGAGGCAGCCAAACAGGGCGACAACGGCGGCTTCGAGGGCGAGCCCTTCGTGCGTGCCGGCGAGCTGCTGCAGTCTTTCGTCGAGCTCAATCCCTTCCAGTCGGGCTTCATGGCGACCTCCTACGAGCGCGCCAGCGCCATGTTCGGTGACGGTGAAGCGGCCCTGCATCTGATGGGCGACTGGGACTACATCCCTTCCCAGGAGCGCTCGATGACGGGCGAGGGCGTGCCCGACGAAGACCTCGAGTTCATTCGCTTCCCCCGCGTGGAAGGCGGGGCCGGTAACGACGACAGCTTCGGCGGCATGAACGGCTTCGCCGTGACCCGCGACGCCTCCGACGAAGCGGTGGATTTCCTGCGCTTCCTGCTCAACGAGGAGAACCAGCGCGAGGCCGCACGGCTAGGCATCTTCGTGCCAGTGGCCCACGGCTCCGAAGAGGAACTCGATACGCCTTATGCGCGCAAGGTCGCCGAGATCCTCAGCGAGTCGAATTTCCACCAGGTGTTCCTCGACCAGGCACTTGGTACCTCGGTCGGCGCCACGGTCAACGATATCAGCGGCGACCTGGCCCAGCGGGAAATCACGCCCGAGGAAGCGGCTGCCCAGATTGAAGAAGCCTGGATGTTCCGCTGAACCGGTTCGCTGAAACATATGCGTACGCCCGGCGCTGCACTCACATCGCGCCGGGCCATATCCTCTGGAACGGTATCTGCCATGACCACCATGACCCGACCCGCCGTGCACAGGAGAAGCAACGTCGATCGCTTGCGGCAGGGGCTGGCCAGCGGCAAGTTCACCGCCGTGCTGATCCTGTTGCCACCGGCGCTGATCCTGTTCTCGCTGTTCGTCATCCTGCCGCTGGCCGACGCGGCCTACTACAGCGCCTTCTCGTGGAACGGCTACGGTACGCCGAGCGATTTCGTCGGCACCCAGAACTATGAGCGTCTGCTCGACCACTCGGTGTTCCATACCGCACTGTGGAACACCGCCAAGCTGATTCTCGTCTCGCTGATCATCCAGATGCCGCTGGCGCTGGGCCTGGCGCTGCTGGTGTATCGCAAGACGCCAACCAATACACTGTTCCGCTTGGTGTTCTTCCTGCCCTACATTCTCGCCGAGGTGGCCGCCGGGCTGATCTGGAGCTTCGTCTTCGATGGCGACTACGGCATCACTGCCTTCATGTTCCAGGCCCTCGGGCAGGAGTCGGTCTATGTGCTGGCCGACCGTCAGTGGGCCTTCCCGGCGATCATGACGGTGATCGTGTGGAAGTACTTCGGCTTCCACATGATGATCTACATCGCCGCGCTGCAGAGCGTACCCAAGGATCTGATCGAGGCGGCCAAGCTGGAGGGCGCCAAGCCGCGCCAAGTGGCGCTGTTCGTGCAGATCCCGCTGATCAAGCACGCCATCGTGGTGAGCGGCTTCTTCGCCATCATTGGCTCGCTGCAGATCTTCGACATCATCATTCCGATGACCAACGGCGGGCCGTCAAACTCGACGCACACCATCGTCACCTACCTCTACACCTTCGGTCTTTCGCGGCTGAACATCGGCTTCGGTAGCGCCGCCGCCGTGGTGCTGTTCGTGCTCGCCATCGGCATCGCGCTGTTCTACCAGCGCGCCACGACGAAGGAGGAACGGGCATGAGCGGCGCCACTACTACCCGCAACACGCTTCGCGTCATCGTGCTGATCCTGGTGGCCAGCCTGGTCATCGGCCCGCTGCTGGCCTCCTTCTTCGGCGGCTTCAAGAGCAACGCCGAACTGCGCACCAATCCGCTGGGCCTGCCGGACACCTGGAACGCGGAGAACTATGTTGCGATTTTCCTCGACGGCAACTTCTGGCGCTACATGGGCAACTCGTTCCTCATCTCGTCGATGACGGTACTGCTGACCCTGGTGGTGGGCGCGGCGGCGGCCTACGTGTTCTCGCAGATCCGCTTCTTCGGCTCGAAGATGATCCTCTCCTACCTGCTGCTGGGGCTGATGTTCCCCTTCGCCGCGGCGATCCTGCCGCTGTTCATCAAGGTACGCGACCTGGGGCTGCTGGATACCTACTGGGCAGTGATCCTGCCGCAGACCGCCTTCGGCCTGTCATTGGCGATCCTGCTGTTCAAGGCGTTCTTCGACCAGTTGCCCAAGGAGCTGTTCGAGGCTGCCTACGTCGATGGCTGCAGCTACCTGCGCTTCTTCTGGTCGTTCACCCTGCCGCTGTCGACGCCGATCCTGGCCACGGTGGGCGTGTTCGTCTTCGTGCAGAGCTGGAACAACTTCCTGCTGCCGCTGGTGGTGCTCAACGACCGCTCCATCTACACCTGGCCGCTCGGCATGATGCAGTTCCAGGGCGAGTACCTGACCCAGTGGAACATGATCCTGGCGTTCGTGACGCTGACCATTACGCCGGCGGTGATCTTCTTCCTCGCCGCGCAGAAATACATCGTGGCCGGGCTGACCGGCGGCTCCGTCAAGGGATGACTCCGATGACCGATACCCTTCGCAACCCGATACTCGCCGGCTTCAACCCCGACCCTTCGATCTGCCGGGTCGGCGAGGACTACTACATCGCCACCTCCACCTTCGAGTGGTATCCGGGCGTGCAGATCCACCATTCGCGGGACCTTGCCAACTGGCAACTCGTGCACCGTCCGCTGGCCCGGGCCGCCCAGCTCGACATGCGCGGCAATCCCGATTCCTGCGGTATCTGGGCGCCGTGCCTGACCTACGCCGATGGCCTGTTCTGGCTGATCTACACCGACATGAAGCGCTACGAGGGCAACTTCAAGGACGGCCACAACTACCTGGTCACTGCGCCCAGCATCGAAGGACCCTGGAGCGATCCGGCGTACCTCAATTCCAGCGGCTTCGACCCCTCGCTGTTCCACGACGAGGACGGCCGCAAGTGGCTGGTCAACCTCAAGTGGGACTATCGCCAGCGCGAAGGGGGCGACCGCTTCGGCGGCATCCTGCTGCAGGAGTACGACGTCGAGCGTAGGCAACTGGTCGGCCCGATCCGCAACATCTTTGCCGGCACCGGAATGAAGCTCACCGAAGGGCCGCACCTCTACCGCCGCGACGGCCGGTACCACCTGCTGGTGGCCGAGGGCGGCACCGGCTACGACCATGCCGTGACCATGGCGCGATCGCGCGAGATCGCCGGCCCCTATGAGGTGCACCCGGACAACCCGGTGCTGACCACACGCCAAGACCCGGACAACCCGCTGCAGCGCGCCGGTCATGCCGACCTGGTGGAAACGCCCGATGGCGAAACCTGGATGGTGCACCTGTGCAGCCGCCCGCTGCCTGGCACGCGGCGCTCACCGCTGGGTCGCGAGACGGCGATTCAGAAGGTGGAGTGGGGTGAGGATGGCTGGCTGCGCCTGGCTCATGGTGGCAACACCCCTGCGCTGGAGGTGGCCATCTCTGGTGACAAGAGCGGCGTGGCGCAGCAGGCCCCGGCCGAGGAGGAGCGCTACACCTTCGCGCCCGGCGCGCTGCCGGCGGCGTTCCAGTGGCTGCGCACACCCGAGCCCGATCGGCTGTTCTCGATCGATGCGCGGCCTGGTTACCTGCGCCTGTTCGGCCGCGAGTCGGTGGGCTCGTGGTTCGAGCAGGCGCTGGTGGCAAGGCGTCAGGACACCCACTACTGCAGCGCCGAGACCGAGCTCGAGTTCGAACCAGACGATATTCAGCAGTTCGCCGGGCTGATCGCCTACTACAACCGCTTCAAGTTCCACTACCTGGCGGTGAGCCTGAATGACAGCGGAGACAAGGTGCTCAGCGTGATGAGCTGTCACGACGAGTGGCCGAGCGGGCGGCTCGACATTGCCGAGGGCGGCGTGGCGATCGAGTCCGGCCTGCCGGTGCGCCTGGGTCTCGATATCCATGAGCGCGAGCTGCAGTTCCGCTTCGCCCAGGGCAGTGCCGGGTGGCAGCCGATCGGCCCGGTGCTGGACGCCGGGCTGCTCTCGGACGAAGGCAGCGGCCGCGCCCACGGCTACTTCACCGGCAACTTCCTGGGCATGGCGGCCCACGACATCAGCGGGCGAGCCACGCCGGCGGACTTTGCCGAGTTTTGCTACCGCCGCAATGCCCGCTGAACCCGATTTTCGCCTACGACAAACACAACTGGCGCCAAGACGAGACATGCTATGGCTGACGTAACCCTGGTCGACATCGAGAAGACCTTCCGTGGCAAGACCACGGTGATCCCCAACCTCAATCTGCGCATCGAGGACGGCTCCTTCACCGTGCTGGTGGGCCCCTCCGGCTGCGGCAAGTCGACCCTGCTGCGCATGATCGCCGGGCTCGAGACGGTGACCCGCGGTGCCATCTCCATTGGCGGGCGTGACGTCACCACCGCCGAGCCCAGCGAGCGCAACATCGCCATGGTGTTCCAGTCCTACGCGCTCTATCCGCACATGACGGTGGCGCACAACATCGACTTCGGCATGCGCCTGGCCAAGGTGCCCGCCGATGAGCGCAAGGCCAAGGTGGCCGAGGCAGCTCGCCTGCTCAACCTGGAAGAGCTGCTCGAGCGCAAGCCGGCCGAACTCTCGGGCGGCCAACGCCAGCGCGTGGCCATTGGTCGCGCCATCGTGCGCAACCCCGGCGTGTTCCTGTTCGACGAACCGCTCTCCAACCTCGACGCCGCGCTGCGTAACCGCATGCGCGTGGAACTGGCCGAGCTGCACCAGCGGCTCGACGCCACCATGGTCTACGTCACTCACGATCAGGTCGAGGCGATGACCCTGGCCGACTGCATCGTGGTGATGAACGCCGGTCGCATCGAGCAGGTGGGCACGCCGATGGCGCTCTACCAGCGCCCTGAGACGCTGTTCGTAGCCGGCTTCATCGGCTCACCCAAGATGAACCTGATCGAAGGCGATGTGGCCAAGGCCTACGGCGCCGCCACGCTCGGCATTCGCCCGGAGCACCTCGAGGTGAGCAGCGAGGCGGGGGAGTGGCAGGCCCGCGTGCGGGTCGTCGAGATGCTCGGCGCCGACGCCTTCGCCTATGTCGACAGCGACGCCACCGGTCCGCTGATCGTGCGCCTGCCCGGCGATGCCGAGGTGCGCAGCGGCGACGTGCTCAACCTGACGCCGCGCCATGAGCTGCTGCATGGCTTCGATGTCGACGGCCAGCGCCTGCCGGACGATGCCCTGGCCCGGTCCCAGGTCAGCTTGGCCTGAGCCGTGAGCGAGCGAACGTCATGACGATCACTCTCGACAACGGCGAGCTGCGCCTGGTGGTCAACCCGCAAGTCGGGGGCTCGGTGGTGCGCTTCGACAGGCTGACCGAGTGCGGCCCCGAGCCGCTGATGCGCCCGGGCAGCGAGGACGAAAGTGACCCCAACCGGCTGGCCATGTACCCGCTGGTGCCGTGGTCCAACCGCATCGGCGAGGGCGGCTTCGCCTGGCGCGGCCGTCATTATTTAATGGCAGCCAATCTGCCCGGCGAGCCTCTGCCGATCCACGGCGACGGCTGGCAACAGGCCTGGCAGGTGGAGGAGCAAGGCGATACGTGGCTGCGGCTCGGCCTGCGCTCCCGCGAACAACCGCCTTTCGTCTATCGGGCGGAGCTGACTTACCACCTGGAGGAAGCTGCGCTCGAGGTCACCCTCGCCGTGACCCATCTGGGGGAGAGCTCTGCCCCCTACGGCCTGGGCCTGCACCCCTGGTTTCCGCGCAGCGCCGAGGTAAAAATCGAAGCCGCTGCCGAGGGCGTGTGGGAGGTCGATGCCGCCCAACTGCCGACCGAGTGGCGCCGACTTTCACCCGGCGAGCCCTGGGACTTTTCCCGTGGCGCGGCACTTCCCACAGGCAAGATCGACAATCTCTTTACCGGTTGGAACGGCAGGGCCGTGCTGAGCTGGCCCGAGCGTGGCCTGACGCTGGAGGTGCGTGCCGATACCTCGCGCTACCTGGTGTTCTCGCCGGGCGAGCAGGCGGATTTCTTCTGCTTCGAACCGGTGTCCCACGATGTCGATGCCCACCGTGGTGATCCGCAACGCCAAGGCCTGGTCGAGCTGGATACAGGGGAGTGCTTCTCGATGTGCTGCCGTTTCCGCTGTCTCGCCAGCTAAATCCACCCCGTTGATACCAAGGAGCCATCCACCCGTCACACTACAATCACTTAGTTCAGAGTTATTACCAACAACAAGCAGCGCCATCATTCACAGGAGCAAACAATGCGTAAAACAATGAAAACGCCGCATCACACAGCACATGCCTTGGCCCGACTGGGGCTGATCGGACTCGGCTGTCTCGCCTTCGGTACTGCCCAAGCGCAGGAAGACTTTATCTCCGGCATCGACTTTACCGGCTATGCGCGGTCCGGCATCGGCAACACCGCAGGCGGCGGCGATCAGGCCTGCTTTCGGGCCAATGGCGCCGGGGCCAAGTACCGCCTGGGCAACGAATGCGAGACCTATGCCGAGCTGGGTCTGGGCGCGACCCTCTTTGAACAGGGCGAAAAATCGTTCTACTTCAACAGCATGGTGGGTTATTTCTCGAATCAGGTGAACGATTCCGAGGATACTGAGGTGTCCCTGCGTCAGTTGTACGTGCAGGGCAACAATGTGGTCGACGCCTTGCCTGGCGCCACCCTGTGGGCGGGCAAGCGCTTCTATCGCCGCCACGACGTACACATCAACGACTTCTTCTACTGGGACTCCACCGGCCCTGGCGGCGGTATCGAGAACATCGACGTTGGCACCGGCAAGCTGCACCTGGCGTGGATGCGCGCCACGGGCACCGACGAGACCGAGTACCCCGATGCCGGCAACCGTATCTCCAACGACACCCTGGACATTCGCTGGTCCGACATTCCCGTCAACCGCGATGGCACGCTGGTGCTGGGCTACAACTACGGCCGCGCTCAACTGAGCGATGCTCAAGAGGCCTACTACGGCGATAGCGAGGCCGAAAGGGGCCATATGTTCACCGTCCAACACGAGCAGAACAACTGGTTCGGCGGCTCCAACAAGCTGGCACTGCAGTACGCCACCGACGGCATCATCAATGCCGGCAGCGGTCAGGGGCGCATGAATGCCGGAGTCTCCCCGGACGTGCCCGGCGGTGAGATGTGGCGCGTCATCAACCACGGCAATGTGTGGCTCGCCCCCGACAAGCTCGACCTGCTATATGCGGCCATCTATGAAGAGAAGAGCTTCGATGACGACTCCGGAGCCACCTGGATCTCAGCGGGCGTACGTCCGACCTATTACTGGACGAACAACCTGAGCACGGCCCTCGAGCTCGGCCACGACTATATCGATCCCGAGAATGGCGACGACAGCCGCCGCCTGACCAAGCTGACCCTGGCCCAGCAATGGGCGGCGGGAGTGGGTGGCTTCGCGCGTCCGGTGATTCGCGTCTTCGCCACCTATGCGGACTGGAACGGGGACGCCTTCCAGGCGGATCGCACCAGCCGCGCCATCGACGCGGGTGCGGCAGGCGATGCCATTGAAATCGACGACAACGACGGCCTCACCTTCGGCGTGCAGATGGACGTGTGGTGGTAGGAGCGTTCGGGCAACCCTTCATCGCGGGGCTTCCTCGCCTTGGCGCCCGCTCGGGCGCCCTTTTTTCGGAGTACTCGTCATGCAACGCAAGGTAATGAGTCGTTCGGCCTATATCTTCATGATCTGCTGCATCGCCGCCATCGGCGGCTTCCTGTTCGGCTTCGACAGCGGCGTGATCAACGGCACCGTCGACGGCCTTCAGGCCGCATTCGGCTCCGACAGCGTGGGGACCGGTTTCAACGTCGCTTCGATGCTACTCGGCTGCGCCGTCGGCGCCTTCTTCGCCGGACGCCTGGCGGACCGCTTCGGACGCCGCACGCTGCTGATCGTGGCGGCGGTGTTCTTCCTGGTCAGCGCCTGGGGTTCGGGCGTTGCCGGAAGCTCCCTGGAATTCGTCATCTATCGTGTGCTGGGCGGCATGGCGGTGGGCGCGGCCAGCGTAATGACGCCGGCCTATATCAGTGAAGTGGCACCTGCCGCCTATCGGGGCCGGCTCGCCACCATTCAGCAGGTGGCGATCATCTCGGGGCTGTTCGTGGCCTTTCTCAGCAACTATGTGCTGGCGCACTTGTCCGGCTCGGCGATGGTCGAGCTGTGGCTGGGATTTGCCACCTGGCGCTGGATGTTCTGGATCGAGCTGTTGCCGGCGGCGGTGTTCCTGGTGGCGCTGCTGTTCATTCCTGAGAGTCCGCGTTACCTGATCAGCAGCGGCAAGCAGGGTGAGGCGCGACGGGTGCTGGGCCTGGTGATGCCCGAGGGCGAAGTGAGCGCCAAGCTGGCAGAGATCGACGCGACCCTGTCGCGGGATCATAAGCCGCGCCTGCGCGACGTGATCGATCGCGCTACCGGCAAGGTGCACGGCATCGTCTGGGTGGGCATCGGCCTGGCCGTGTTCCAGCAGTTGGTGGGTATCAACGTGGTGTTCTACTACGGTGCGGTGCTGTGGCAGTCGGTAGGCTTCTCCGAAGGTGACGCTCTGCTGATCAACGTCATCTCGGGGGCGGTGAGCATCGGTGCCTGCCTGGTTGCCATTGCCCTGATCGACAAGATCGGTCGCAAGCCGCTGCTGTGGGCGGGCTCGGTGGGCATGGCGTTGACCCTTGCCAGCATGGCCTATGCCTTCTCCACGGCGAGCCTGGTCGACGGCAGCCTGCGTCTCGGCGACGACATGGGTGTGTTTGCGCTACTGTCGGCCAACGCCTACGTATTCTTCTTCAACGTCTCCTGGGGCCCGGTGATGTGGGTCATGCTCGGCGAGATGTTCCCCAACCAGATGCGCGGCTCGGGCCTGGCCATCGCGGGGCTGTTCCAGTGGCTGGCGAACTTCGGCATCACCATGACCTTCCCCATCATGCTGGCTTCGATCGGTCTGGCGGGTGCCTATGGCTTTTACGCCCTGTGCGCGGTGGTGTCGGTCTTCTTCGTGCTGCGCCTGGTCAAGGAGACGAGTGGCAAGGAGCTCGAGGAGATGGCCTATGAATGACGTCACCGGCCGATGTCGTGTATCACTATGCCCCACGACCAAGGACAATCCGGCCAAGACAAGACCGCCGACTCGCATGAGGATCGCGACATGACCGACCGCAAGATCACGCCCGACCAGTTGCGCTCGCGCTGGTGGTTCGACAACCCCGAATCGCCGGGCACCACGGCGCTGTGCATCGAGCGCTACATGAACTATGGCATCACCCTGGAGGAACTCTCCAGCGGCAAGCCGATCATCGGCATCTGCCAATCGGGATCCGACCTGACGCCATGCAATCGTCATCACATCGAGCTGGTCAAACGGGTCAAGGACGGCATTCGTGCCGCCGGCGGGGTGCCGTTCGAGTTCCCGCTGCATCCGATCCACGAGAACGCGCGGCGGCCCACCGCCGCGCTCGACCGCAACCTGGCCTACCTGGGGCTGGTCGAGGTGCTGCATGGCTACCCGCTCGACGGCGTGGTGCTCACCACCGGCTGCGACAAGACCACCCCGGCGAGCCTGATGGCCGCCGCCACGGTCAATATTCCCGCCATCGTGCTTTCCGGCGGACCGATGCTCAATGGCTGGCGCGGGCCGGACCGGGTCGGCTCCGGCACCATCATCTGGGAGCTGCGCAAGCGCCTGACGGCGGGCGACATCGACTACGCCGAGTTCCTCGCCCGTGCTACCGATTCGGCGCCTTCGGTTGGCCACTGCAACACCATGGGCACCGCCTCGACCATGAACTCCATGGCCGAGGCGCTGGGTATGAGCCTGCCCGGCTCGGCGATGATCCCGGCGCCTTACAAGGAGCGTTCGATCGTGGCCTACGACACCGGCGCGCGAATCGTCGACATGGTGTGGGAGGACCTGCGGCCCAGCGACATCCTCACCCGCGAGGCATTCGAGAACGCCATCGTGGTGTGCTCGGCGCTGGGCGGTTCTTCCAACGCGCCGATCCACATCAATGCCATTGCCCGCCACTCGGGCATCGAGCTGACCAACGACGACTGGCAGGCGTTGGGGCACGCCATCCCGCTGCTGGCCAACGTCATGCCCGCCGGGGCCTACCTCTCCGAGGAGTTTTACCGCGCCGGCGGCGTGCCGGCGGTAGTCTGCGAGCTGCTCGGTGCCGGCAAGCTCCACGGCGAGGCGCTCACCGTCAACGGCCGCACGCTGGCCGACAACGTGGCGGGCTGCGAGACCCAGGACCCCGAGGTCATACGCCGCTACGACAACCCGCTGGTCGAGCAGGCCGGCTTCCTCAATCTCAAGGGCAACCTATTCGACTCGGCGCTGATGAAGACCAGCGTGATCTCCGCCGACTTCCGCGCGCGCTTCCTCTCCAATCCGGACGATCCCAACGCCTTCGAGGGCAAGGTGGTGGTGTTCGACGGCTCGGAAGACTACCACGCGCGCATCGACGACCCGGCGCTCGAGATCGACGAACACACCATCCTGGTGATGCGCGGCGCCGGCCCGGTGGGCCACCCCGGTGGTGCCGAGGTGGTCAACATGCAGCCACCCGAGGCGCTGATCAAGCGCGGCATCGAGTCGCTGCCGTGCCTGGGCGACGGCCGCCAGTCGGGCACCTCCGGTTCACCGTCGATCCTCAATGCCTCGCCCGAGGCGGCCACCGGCGGTGGGTTGGCGCTGCTCGAGGACGGAGACCGCCTGCGCGTCGACCTGAATCGCGGCGAGGTGCGCCTGCTGGTGGACGACGCCGAGATACAGGCGCGCCGTGAGCGTCTGCAGAGCCAGGGCGGCTATCGCTATCCTGGCCACCAGACGCCGTGGCAGGAGATCCAGCGGACCCTGGTGGAGCCGCTCGACCGTGGCATGACGCTGGCAGGCGCTGCCAAGTACCGCGACGTGGCACGCCAGAGCCCACCGCGCGACAATCATTGAGGCCAAGGAACGCCGGAAGATGAAAGGAGCAAGCATGCAAGAGAGTGGCATCGAAGTGGCGGTCGAGCTCGACATGAGCCTGGGCGAGAGCCCGGTGTGGTCGGTGGAGCGGCAGACCCTCTACTGGGCCGACATCAACAACGGCCATGTCTACGCCTGGCGCCCGCAGGAGGGCGGAGCCCCGACACGCATCGAGCTGGACGAGAAGGTGGGCTGCGTGGCGCTCGCCGATTCCGAGCTGGTGGCCGCCGCCGCGTCGGGCATCCTGCGCCTGTCCGAGAGCGGCGAGCCCGAGCGGCTGGCGGCCAATCCTGAGTGGAAGAAAGAGCGGCAGGCGGGGCAGGGCAATCGCTTCAACGACGGCCGCTGCGACGCCGCCGGCCGGCTGTGGGTGGGTACCATTGGCAGCGACGAGGCGAGCCCCACGGCGGCGCTCTACTGCCTCGACCGGGGCGAGTTTACGCCGCGATTAACGGACATCCGCATCTCCAACGGCCTCGCCTTCAGCCCCGACCGGCGCTGGCTCTACCACACCGACTCACCGAGTCGGCGCATCCTGCGCTACCCCTTCGACGTTGACAGCGGCACGCTGGGGGAGGGGGAGACCTGGGTCGACCTGGAGACGCTGGGGCTGCCCGGCGTGCCCGACGGCGCGGCGGTGGACAGCGAAGGCTGCTATTGGAGCGCGCTCTACGACGGCGGCCGTGTGGTGCGCTTCTCGCCCGAGGGCGAGCTGATGGCGGAGCATGAGGTGCCGTGCCCGCACCCGACCATGGTGGCCTTCGGCGGGGCCGACCTGCGCACGCTCTACATCACTACCGCTACCCAGCACCTCGACGCCGAGGGCAAGGCGCGCTGGCCCCTGGCCGGCAGCCTGCTGCAGATGCGAACAGGCGTGACGGGGCTCGCCGAGCCCAGCTTTGGAGGTTAATGACTCGCCAGTCGCCGCCCCAACGCCTGCATGAAGCGAGTGCCTTCCGCGAGCTGTTCGATCTCGATGTACTCGTCGGGCTGATGCGCCTGGCGAATGCTGCCGGGGCCGCAGATCACGGTGGGTAGCCCCACGCGCTGGAACTGGCCGGCCTCGGTGGCGTAGGCCACCGCACCGCTGGGCTGCTCGCCGAGCAGCTCGCGGCACAGGCCGAGCACCTCGGCATTGTTGTCGTCGGCGAGTGCCGGCACGGTGACGTTGAGCGCCTCGGTGACGATGCTCGTCTCTGGCGCGCGGCGCTGCATCTCGGCCTCGAGCTCGGTGGCGTAGTCGTTCACCCTGCCGAGCAGTTCCTCGACGCGGTCGCCGGGGAGGTGGCGAATCTCCCATTCGAAGGTGCACTCGCGGGCCATGATGTTGATCGCGGTGCCGCCGGCGATCTTGCCCACATGCAGGCTGGAGTGGGCGACGTTGAAGGCCTCGTCGACACGCCCTTCGGCGCGCAGCTCGGCCATCACGTCCTCGATCTTCATGACCAGCCGTGCCGCCACGTGGATCGCCGAGACGCCCTGGTCGACCTGACTCGAATGCGAGGCGCGGCCGGTTACCTTGGTGTGCAGGTTGGTGGCGCCCTTATGGGCCACCACCGGCTGCATCATCGTCGGCTCGCCGACGATCACCGCCGCGGGGCGGGGGTGATCGGCCATCAGCCGCTCGATCATGCGTGGCGCACCGATGCAGCCGACTTCCTCGTCGTAGGAGAGGGCCAGGTAGATCGGCTTGTCCAGGCCAGCCGCCAGCCATTCGGGCAGTTCGGCCAAGGCGCAGGCGATGAAGCCCTTCATGTCGCAGGTGCCGCGGCCGTAGAGCCGGCCGTCGCCCTTGTCGACCAGCGTGAAGGGATCGGTCGACCACGGCTGGCCATCGACCGGCACCACGTCGGTGTGACCCGAGAGCACCACGCCGCCTTCCACCTCCGGCCCGATGCGGGCCAGCAGATTGGCCTTGCTGCCGTCATCGCTCTCCACCCGCCAGTGCTTCACTCCGTGTTCGTCGAGGTAGCCCTCGACGAAGGCGATCAGGTCCAGGTTGGAATCGCGCGAAACGGTGGCAAAGCCCACCAGGCGCTCGAGCATCTCGGCGGCGGTCATGAGTCACTCCTTTCAGGACATTGCAGAAAGCCTAACACGACTGGTTGGCTGCGGGGCGCGACGGGGGAAGGCGGCTGCATGGCAAAGCTAAATTTAATGAGAATCGGATAGATCATTGAAATTAGCTATCACCTCGGTGCGGAAAAACAAGTCTCTTCTAATTTACCTCTGCTGGTATACCTATTTTCACGTTGATGGCTGGCAAGGAAACATGCGTCTCGCGAGGGAAGCCTTACGGCAACAAGGAGGCGGCAGCGCAGGAACTGTTACGAGCCGGGCCGCAGTACGGGAAGACTCCATCAGCTCAACGATCTTGCACTTGATACAGCACAACGCGTCATCCGATGGAGAGCGTCATGGATCAGAAAGTCGACAGTACCGCAGGCAAATGCCCCGTCATGCACGGTTCTCGCACCAAGCAGGGCGATACCGGCAACTCCAATCATGACTGGTGGCCCAACCAGCTGAACCTCAGCATCCTTCACCAGCACTCTCCGAAGTCCAACCCGCTGGGGGAGGATTTCAACTACGCCGAGGCGTTCAAGTCGCTCGACCTGGCGGCTGTGAAGCAGGACCTCGAAGCATTGATGACCGACTCCCAGGAGTGGTGGCCGGCCGACTACGGTCATTATGGCCCGCTGTTCATCCGCATGGCCTGGCACAGCGCCGGCAGCTATCGTGTGGGCGACGGCCGCGGCGGTGCCGGTACCGGCACCCAGCGCTTCGCGCCGCTCAACAGCTGGCCCGACAACGGCAACCTCGACAAGGCACGCCGCCTGCTGTGGCCGATCAAACAGAAGTATGGCAACAAGCTCTCCTGGGCCGACCTCTACATCCTGGCGGGCAACGTCGCGCTGGAGTCCATGGGCTTCAAGACCTTTGGTTTCGCTGGCGGGCGTGAGGACGTGTACCAGCCGGAAGAGGACATCTACTGGGGTGCCGAAGATGAGTGGCTGGCCGACAGCGGCCATGCCAAGAGCCGCTATTCCGGTGAACGCGAGCTGGAGAACCCGCTGGCCGCCGTACAGATGGGGCTCATTTACGTGAACCCGGAAGGCCCCGACGGCAATCCCGATCCGCTGGCCTCGGCCCGGGACATCCGCGACACCTTCGCCCGCATGGCAATGAACGACTACGAGACGGTGGCCCTGACCGCCGGCGGCCACACCTTCGGCAAGGCACACGGCGCCGGCGACCCGGTCAACGTTGGCCCCGAGCCGGAGGCTGCGCCCATGGAGGAGATGGGCTTCGGCTGGAAGAGCCGCCACAAGAGCGGCAAGGGCCGCGACACCATCACCAGTGGCCTCGAGGGCGCCTGGACCCCGACGCCGACCCAGTGGGACATGAGCTACTTCGACGTGCTGTTCGGCAATGAGTGGGAGCTCACCACCAGTCCGGCGGGAGCCAAGCAGTGGGTGCCGAAGAATCTCGCCGAGAAGCACATGGCGCCGGATGCCGAGGACCCGAACAAGCGCGTCGGCATCATGATGTCCACTGCCGACATGGCCATGCGCGAGGATCCCGAGTACCGCAAGATCTCCGAGCACTTCCACAACAACCCGGACGAGTTCGCCGATGCCTTCGCCCGTGCCTGGTTCAAGCTGACCCACCGCGACATGGGCCCGAAGGTGCGCTACCTCGGCCCGGAAGTGCCGGCCGAAGAGCTGATCTGGCAGGACCCGGTACCGGCGGTGGACCATGAGCTGATCGATGCCCGGGACATCGCCAGCCTCAAGAGCAAGATTCTCGGTTCCGGGCTGAGCGTGGCCGAGCTGGTCTACACCGCCTGGTCGTCGGCTTCCACCTACCGCGGTTCCGACATGCGCGGCGGGGCCAACGGCGCCCGCATTCGCCTGGCACCGCAGAAGGGCTGGGAAGCCAACCAGCCCGAGCAACTGGCCAAGGTGCTCAAGACGCTGGAGAGCATTCAGGGCGACTTCAATGCGATGCAGTCCGGCAAGCGGGTCTCGCTGGCCGACCTGATCGTGCTGGGCGGCGGCGCCGCCATCGAGAAGGCCGCCCGGGATGCCGGCCACGCCATCGAGGTGCCATTCACACCGGGGCGTACCGATGCCAGCGAAGCTCAGACCGATGCTGACTCCTTCGAGTGGCTGCGCCCCGAGGCTGATGGCTTCCGCAACTACCGCCGCGCCCGCTTCACCGTCTCCGACGAGGAAATGCTGATCGACAAGGCGCAGCTGCTGGGACTCAGCGCGCCGGAGATGACCGTGCTGGTGGGCGGGCTGCGCGTGCTCGAGGCCAACTACGGCAACTCACGCCACGGCGTGTTCACCCATCGCCCCGGCACCCTGACCAATGACTTCTTCGTCAATCTGGTCGACATGGGCACCCAGTGGCAGCCGGCCACCTCGGACGCCGACGTGTTCGAGGGCCGCAACCGCAAGACTGGCGAGCTGAAGTGGACCGGCACCCGGGTCGACCTGGTGTTCGGCTCCAACTCGCAGTTGCGCGCCATCGCCGAGATCTACGCCCAGGACGACGCCAAGGATAAGTTCGTTCAGGACTTCGTCGCCGCCTGGAACAAGGTGATGAACGCGGATCGCTTCGACCTGGCGTGATCCAGTCGAGAAGCAAGACGTGACAGAAGCGCCCCGGCAACGGGGCGCTTTTTTCGTATCGCAGTTGCTGGCTGACTATCTTCGGTTCCTAAAATAAGCCGGCTGCTTATTTTAGTTTCGGCCGTAAAGTAAATAAGGTGTGGTTACGCGTGGCTCTTTCCGGCTTGCGCGTATGGGTCAATGCCAGTCCACATCTCGCCAGCGAGAGAGCTGCTGCCACCCTCGGCTGTCATGGTGCCGTGCCGATCATCCGCTCCAGCTCTTGGTTGAACTCTGCGGGTCGGGCCATGTGCAGGAAATGGTCGGTGCCTTCCATGATCACGGCGTCGAATTCGGGCAGTAACTGCCGGTTGGCTTCGATGTCGGTCGGCCACAGGTCGGCATTGATGGCGACTACCGGCACGGTCAGTTCTTGGAAGTGCTGCGCCGCTTCCCCATCGATGTGGCGTGTTCCCATGTCCTGGAATGCACTGAGGGCAACTTCCGGTACAGCGGCTGCCATGTCCCGTATGACCCAATCGCGTAGCGTCGCATCGGTCTCTTCGACGAACATCGTAGCCGTGAAATGGTGCGCGGCATCGGTAAAATTTTCCTGCATTGGTGCCAGCATTTGCTCGAGATCGGACTGGGTCATTTGCGGTGCGACATGGTGGAAGGTATCGACGCCCACGATGCCGATGACGCGCTCCGGCATCAGGCGTGCCGCTTCCACGGCGACCGACCCACCCATGGAGTGCCCGATGAGGATGGCCTGTTCCACGTCCAGGTCCTCCAGCACCGCCTTCACGTCCTCGCCGAAGGCCGGCATGGTGAAGTCTTCGCGCTCCAGGCCGGAATGTCCGTGACCGGCGAGATCGATCGTTACCACCCGATGCTGCTGCGAGAAGTGCGGCACCTGTCCGCGCCAGTAGCGCCCGTCGCCGCTCCAGCCGTGGATGAACACCAGCGTGGGCTCGCCGCTGCCCTGCACCTCATAGGCAATCGGAACTCCGTCTGCCGACTCGGTCATGCGCGGCCAGTTCACTTCGGCTGCGAATGCCTGACCCGCCAGCCCCAACAGCAGTGTCAGGCCTAGGTAACGCATGCCGTGCAACGCAAAAGCCTGCATGATGCCTCCCTTCAAAGGCTCCTTGAATCATGCAGCATAGCCGAGGCAGACCGCCTATCGACGTCTCTTCGAGCGGCTAGACACTCACCAACCTCCCGCTCAGTAGCGGCTTTCGGGTCTCAATTCCTCCTCGACGGGCCTCACCTCGATGGTGCCAAGTCGCGCTGACGGCCAGCCGGCAGCAATCTCCAGGGCTTCCTCTTCTGACGCGACCTCGATCAGGAAGAAGCCGCCTAGCTGCTCCTTGGTCTCGGCAAAGGGCCCATCGGTCATGATGAGTTCGTCATCACGAATTCTCAGAGTGCGAGCCTTGGTGGCGCTCTGCAAGGCGTTGGTCTGGACCAGCTTGCCTCGTCTCTGCAGGTCGGCCACATAGTCCAGGGTTTCCTGTAGTAGCTCATGCCA
Source organism: Billgrantia sp. C5P2 (assembly GCF_051062895.2). Classification (NCBI taxonomy): domain Bacteria; kingdom Pseudomonadati; phylum Pseudomonadota; class Gammaproteobacteria; order Oceanospirillales; family Halomonadaceae; genus Billgrantia; species Billgrantia sp. C5P2. The sequence continues at coordinate 3,251,613 of NZ_CM128542.1, read as the reverse complement.
CTGGGCTTCCGTCATTTCGCTGAATATTCGCTCTTCCTCATAGGCGAGACAGAGGTACTTCATGGGGGACCCTCACGTTTGGAATGCTTCCTGTAGAACCCTGTAGAAGATGGCGCACGGGATGGGCCGGCGCAATGGGCCGTGAAGGGCGACGAGACGTCAAAGGCTGACCAACCTTGCCCGACTCGTGCCGTTGCCCAGCGGCTCTACCTGGATCTGCACCGGGATGCGCTCGTGCATTTCCTGCACGTGGGAGATCACACCGACGCGACGGCCCAGCGCCTGCAGGCCGTCGAGTGCTTCCATGGCCAGTGCCAGCGACTGCGGGTCGAGGCTGCCGAAGCCTTCGTCGATGAACAGCGACTCGATGGTGAGTTCGCCCGAGGCCATGGAGGCGAGCCCGAGAGCCAGCGCCAGTGAGACGAGGAAGGTCTCGCCGCCGGAGAGCGAGTGCACCGAGCGGCGCTCGTCGCCCATGTCGTGGTCCACCACCAGCAGGCCGAGTTCGCTGCCGCCGCGGGCCAGCCGGTAGCGACGGCTGAGGCCGGTGAGGTGGGCGTTGGCGTGTTCCAGCAGTTGCTCCAAGTTGTAGGCTTGGGCGATGCGTCTAAAGACCTTGCCGTCGGCGGAGCCGATCAACTCGCTGATGCGCGCCCAGCGCACATGCTCGGTGCGGGCCGCCTCCAGTTCGGCTTGCCCCTCCTGCTGGCGCGTGCGGCGGCGGTCGTCGTCGCGCAGGGCGTGAACGGCCTCGTCGCGTGTCTGCTGGGCTGTCTCCAGCTGTGGCTCCAGAGCCTGCCGTTCGGCGACGAGGGCCTCACGACGACTGACGATCTCCGCTTCGACCTCTTCGCCCAGTAACGCATCGTCGCTGTCATCATTGGCCAGCGCCTGCCCGCGGCGGTGCGCGAGCAAGGTTTGGCGCCGTTCGACGAGGCTCGCCTCGGTGCGTTGGCGGGCCTCGTCGGCATCGGCCAGTTCGCGTTCCTCACGCTCGGCTTCCGCTTCGGGCTGCGCCAGCAGTCGGGCCAGCGTGGCGTCATCCAATTGCGGATGGGCCTGGCGCCAGTCGGCCAGTTCCCGCTCCAGTGCGGCGCCTTCCTGGATGAGCTGCTCGATGCGCTCGGCCTCGTGACTTGCCTGTTGGGTGAGCCGCGCCTGTTCCCGCTCGGCAGCGTGGCAGCGCTCGATGGCCCGGTCGCGCTGCTGGCGGGCTGACTCCTGGTGTGCTTCCAATGCCTGCTGCCAGGCGTCGACGGAGGCATGTTCGCCGAGCAGTGCCTGGAGGGCAGCGGTCAGGTCGCTGCGCTGCTGGCGCAAGGGAGGCAGCCGTTCGGCCTGCTTGTTGAACTCCTCTTCGAGCGCGGTCCGCCTGGCCTCGAGCTGGGCGAGCCCGAGTTCACCCTGGCGCAAGGCTTCCTCCAGCGGGGCCAACTCGGCCTCGGCGCGGGTCAGTGCCTGGAGCGTGCGTTCGCCCTGCTCGCGTTCGACGTCGCTCTCCCGGCGCTGGTACGCCAGCCAGGCGTCGCGCTCGGCGGTATCGATGACATTGAGTTCGGCGTGCAGCGGATGTTCGGCCAGGGCTTGCTGCGCCAGGGCCAGGCGACTATCGGCCTGGTGCAGCTCCTGGCGGCAGCGTGCCATCGCCGCCATGACGGCACGGTACTCGCCCTCGAATTCGTCGCGCTTCCGTTGGGCCTGCTCCCACGCCTGCCTGGCCTCGGCCAACTGCTGCTGTTCCTGCGCCTGTTGGGCGGCCAGCTGTGCCGCTTCGGGCGTGACGGGCGGCTGGTGGCGGAAGGGGTGCTCGAGCCCGCCGCAGACCGGGCAGGGCTCGCCTTGTTTCAGCGCTTCACGCAGCTGCACCACACTCTCGCTGCGGGCGGCGCGGCTGCATTCGATGAAGTCGTGCAGGCTGCGGTAGTGGCGTTCCTGCTCGTCGAGCCGTTCCCGGGCAGCCTTGCCTTGGGCAATCAACTGCGTCTGGCGCGCCTCATCGTCACCCAGTTGCTTGGCCAATTGCTGCTTGGCCTGCTCGGCGCGGCAAGCCTCCTGCCACCGGCTTTCCAGCTCACCCAGGGCCAGGCTACGGCGTGCGGCCAGGCCATGGGTCTGCTGGGCCGCCTGGCGCGCAGCGTCGAGCCGTTCGTGGCTGCCCATCAGTTGGCGCAGGGTGGCTTGCCACTCGTCGCGCTTCCGTTTGTGTTCGAGCTGCCTGGCTTCGGCTTCCTTGCGCTGCTGGGCCAGTCGCTCGGCCTGCTGGGTGCAGTCGCGGTGCTGCGCCTCGAGTTCGGCCAGCTGCTTTTCCAGGGTGGCAAGCACCTGGGCATGGTCCCGGGCCTGGCGCAGGGCGGGTTCGGCCTGCCCGCGGGCCTGGGTGGTGGCGTCCAACTGCTGCGCGGCCTGGTCCCGGGCCTGCTCGGCGGCCTGTTGGGCGGCCTTGGCCTGCTCGAGCGCCTTGAGGGTCTGGCGGTGGGCCTCCTCCAGCGCGGCGATCTCTTTGGGCAGCGCGGCCTGGCGCAACAGCCGGTGGCGCTGGGGAGCGAGCAGGCGGCGGCACTCACGGTCGGCTCGTGCACTGGCCAATGTGTGCCAGTGTGCTTCGGCATCTTGCTGCTGCTGCCTGCCCCCGAGGTAGGCCTGGAGCAGCCGCTCGTCGGTGGCGTGCCACTGCTGGCGTGCCTCCAGGCTTTGGCTTTGCTGGTGCAGGCCGGCCAGCGCCTGCTCGGCGTGGCTGGCGGCTTGCTCCAGCTCGGCGCGGGCCTCGGGCTCGGCCGGGAGGTCATCGGCGAGCCGGGCCTGGAGCGCATCGACGCGTTTCTTTGTCTCGCTGGCACGGCGATAGGCGGCCATGGAGATCTGCGAGTACTCGGCGGTGCCGGTCAAGCGCTCCAGCAGGTCACTGCGTTCGTTGTCGTCGGCCTTGAGGAAGGCGGCGAACTCGCTCTGGGCCAGCAGCACGGCGCGGGTGAACTGGTCGAAGGTGAGGCCCAGGCGCTCCGGCAGCAGGCGGTCGAACTCGCGCTTCTGGGCGGTGAGCAGGCGCTCGTCGTCCAGGTCGGTGAGCGACTGCTCCACGGCCTGCAGGCGTCCACTGGCCTTCTCGCGGGCGCGGCGTACGGCCCAGCGCGCGCGGTAGCGGCGCCCGTCGCGGCCAAGGAAGTCGACCTCGGCATGACCGCTTGCCGTGCCGCGGCGCAGCAGGGTGCGCGGGTCGGCGGTGCTCACCGTCTCGCCCTCCACGTCGGGCAGTGGGGCATCGCGGCCGGGGGCCTGGCGCAGCCGTGGCGTGTTGCCGTAGAGCGCCAGGCACAGGGCGTCGAGCAAGGTGCTCTTGCCGGCCCCGGTGGGGCCGGTGATGGCGAACAGGCCAGCATCGCCGAGCGGCGGCGCGCTGAAGTCGAGTTCCAGCGGGCCAGGCAGGGAGGCCAGGTTGGCCAGGCGCAGGGCAAGGATCTTCATGCCGTCTCCTCCCCCTGGGCATCGAGCACGTCCTGCAGCAGCCGGTCGAAGTCGGCCAGCACGTCGGCGTCGGGGGCTTCGCCCCAGCGCGCTTGCCAGGTGCGCTCGAACAGCTTGCGTGGCCCCAGCTGTTCCAGGTCGACCCGCTCCGCCGGGTTCTCACCCTCGAGTTGGGGCAGGCGACGCTCCAGGCGCAGCAGGCGCAGCGCCTTGCCCTCCAGCGCGGCCTCCACCCGGGTGCGCAGGTCGGGCACCGGGGCGGTAAGTTCGACACGAACTTCCAGCCAGGGCCAGCGCTCGCGCGGAAGGGCAAGGTCGTGGGCCAGCGCCTCGAGTTCGGCCAGCACCGTATCGAGCTCACCAGGGCCGATGCGATGCATGGCCACCGGGCGCGGCACGGGAATCGCCTCCACGGCGGAGAGAGTTTCTCCTTCCAGCACCGCTTCCACGACCTGGTGGGGGTAGGCCACTTCGCTGAAATCCAGCGGCAGCGGGCTGCCGCTATAGCGAATGCGTGCCTCGCCGACCTGTTGGGCGCGGTGCAGGTGGCCCAGCGCGACGTAGGCGATGTCGGGAGGAAAGAGGCCGGCGGAGATCGACTCCTCGCCGCCGATCACGATGGGTCGCTCGCTGGCCTCGGAAACGGCAGCACCGTGCAGATGGGCGTGGCTCATGGCCACCAGCGCCTGGCCGGGCTGGCGATGTTTGCGCGCGGCCTCGATCAACTGCTCGTGAACGCGGGAGATGGCGGCCACATAGTCATTGCGGGGAGCGCTGTTGCCTGGTTCGCCTTCGTCGTCATTGGCGCGGGCCGGGTCGTGGCCGGTCACTTCGGCGGGGCGCAGGAAGGGCAGCGCCAGGCACCAGGCGCGGGTCTTGCCGGAAGCGTCGGTCAAGGGCACCAGCAGACGCTCGGCATCCAGGCTGCCGTCGTCGAGCCAGCTCACCCGGCCCAGGGCGCGGGTGCGCAGGCGGCGCATCAGCGGGGCAGGTAGCTCGATGCGGTTGCCGCTATCGTGGTTGCCGGCAATCAGCACGATATCCAGCATCGGCAATCGCTCGTGGGCGCTGACGATGAAGTCGTAAAGCAGTTCCTGGGCGCGCAGTGAGGGATTGACCACGTCGAAGACGTCACCGGCGACAAGCAACGCATCGGCCTCTCGGGCGACGAGGATGTCGAGCAGCCAGTCGAGGAAGGCGCAATGCTCGGCATGGCGCTCCTGGCCGTGGAAGGTCTGGCCCAGGTGCCAGTCGGCGGTGTGGATGAGCTTCATCGTGTCCCTTGCGGCGGTGGTGTCCATCTATCCTGAGGCGATAGTCTACGCGAGACCCAAGGACGAAACAGGAGGCCAGGAATGCCCGACCCCAACCTGCACGACTGGAATTTGAGCCCCGAGGAGGCCATTGCGCTGCAAAAACGCATGGCCGGGCACATCGAACGCGAGGATCGGCTGGCGCCGGTGCGCCATATCGCCGGCGTGGACATCGGCTTCGAGCAGGGCGGCGAGATCACCCGGGCGGCGGCGGTGGTGCTGGCCTGGCCCGGCGATCCGTTCGTCGGGCTGGAGATAGTGGAACAGGTGGTGCACCGCGAACCGACCCGCATGCCCTATATTCCCGGGCTGCTCTCCTTCCGTGAGATACCCGCGGCGTTGGCGGCCTTCGGCCAGCTCACGACGCGCCCCGAGCTGGTGATGGTCGACGGCCAGGGCATCGCTCATCCGCGCCGGCTGGGGGTAGCCTCGCATCTGGGGCTGTGGCTCGACCTGCCGACCATCGGGGTGGCCAAGTCGCGCTTGTGCGGGGTGTACGACGAGGTGCCGGAGGCGCGCGGCGAGTGGACACCGCTGCGCCATCGCGGCGAGACGATCGGTGCGGTGTTGCGTACCCGGGTCGGCGTCAAGCCGGTGTTCGTCTCGCTGGGCCATCGCATCAGCCTCGAGACGTCGCTCGACTGGGTGGCGAAGTGTCTTGGCCGCACCAAGCTGCCGGAACCGACTCGGCTGGCCGATAGGCTTGCCTCGCGCCGTGGGCCCATGCCGCGTCCCTCGGATTGAACCCCGCTATACGTTCATGGCTCGGGTATACTGCCTGGCCTTTTTGCCGACGAGGCCCATCATGACCGAGATACTGACGCCCGCCTGCGCTGCCACCCGTGCCTGGGTCGAGGACTTCGTCGTTGCCCACAATGTCTGCCCCTTCGCTCGTCGCGAAATGCTGAATGACACCATCCGCTTCGTCGAGGTAGGGGCGGAGAAGTGGGAGTCGGCCCTCGAGGCGCTGATCGAGGAATGCCGCCGGCTCGATGCCTCGCCCGATATCGAGACGACTCTGATGGTGTTGTGCCCGGGCCTCGAGAATTTCGACGACTACCTCGATTTCCTCGACGTAGCCGAGGCGCTGCTGGTCGAGCAGGGTTACGAGGGGATCTACCAACTGGCCAGCTTCCATCCCGACTATTGCTTCGAAGGCGCCGCAGCCGACGACCCCGCCAACTTCACCAACCGCTCGCCCTGGCCGATGCTTCACTTGCTGCGCGAGGCGGGGCTGGAGCGGGCACTGGCGCACTATCCCGATCCGGAAGCGATTCCCGAGCGCAACATCGAGGCGATGCGCCAGCTCGGCACAGAGCAACTGGCCGATGACCTGGCGAGCCTGCGCGCTTCCGTCGACAAGCACTAGACGATGTCGAGCGGTACCTTCTTGCTCGGTGCGGGAAGCGCCTCATCGAGCCGGGCCAGGACGTCGTCGTCGAGCTCGACCTCGAGTGCGCCGGCATTCTGCTCGACGTGCTCCAGTCGTACCGCCTTGGGAATGGCGATGGCATCGCGGTGGCCATTGTATGGTCGAATCGCCCAGGCCAGCATCAACTGGGCGGGCGTGATACCGAGTCCATTGGCCAGTTCACACACCACGGGATGGCCGAACAGGTCCTGGCGCAGCTTGCCGGCCTGGGCCAGCGGACAGTAGGCCATAAGCGGCATGCCGAGGCGCTGCATCAGCGGGCGCAGGGAGTGCTCGATGCCCCGTGAGCCGAGGTGGTAGAGCACCTGGTTCACGGCACAGGCGTCGCCGCCGGGCAGTGCCGCCAGTGCCTCGAGCTCATCGATATCGAAATTGGAAACGCCGTAGCGGCGAATCTTGCCCTGTTCCCGCAGCCGCTCGAAGGCCTCCAGGGTTTCCTCCAGCGGAACGTTGCCCGGCCAATGAAGCAGGTAGAGATCGAGGTGGTCAGTACCGAGGCGCTCGAGGCTGCGCTCGCAGGCGGCAATGGCGCTCTCGCGCCCCGCGTTCCAAGGGTAGACCTTGGACACCAGGAAGGCCTGGTCGCGACGGCCGGCCAGTGCCTCGCCAACCACTTCCTCGGCGCCGCCATCGGCATACATCTCGGCGGTATCGATCAGCGTCAGACCCAACTCCAAGCCGTGCTGCAGGGCACGTACCTCGTCGCGGCGGGGTGCGAGCCCCTCGCCCATGTACCATGTACCCTGGCCGATGGCCGGCAGCGCTTGCGAGGACTCGTGAGCGGTGGCGGGCAGTACTACCTGAAGAGACGAGACGTCGACCATAAAAGAAGGCCTTTTGTGGAAAACATTTTCATTAATATTGTCCAAAGGGATGGCGAAGACAAGTCGATGCGCTATGGTGAGGAGTGGCAGCGTCCATTGGCGTTGCTCCCAATTCTTTGGCCAGTTCTCATATCTCAAGGAGTCGACCCACATGAGCATCAAGAAAACCGGTAGCGCTGTCTGGCAGGGTAGCCTGAAAGAGGGCAAGGGTCAGGTCTCGACCGAGAGTGGCGCTCTGAAGGATCTGCCCTACAGCTTTGCCAAGCGCTTCGAAGGCGAGTCAGGCTCCAACCCCGAGGAGCTGATCGGTGCGGCGCACGCCAGCTGCTACTCCATGGCGCTGTCGATGATCATGGGCGAGGCCGGGCTGACCCCCGAGCGGATTTCGACCGAGGCGGCCGTAACCCTCGAGCAGGATGCCGGTGGCTTCAGCATCACCAAGATTCATCTCACCACCCGGGTACGCAGCCCCGGCGCCGACGATGCCGCCTTCCAGGAGGCTGCCGGCAAGGCCAAGGAGGGCTGCCCGGTCTCCAAGCTGTTCAAGGCCGAGATTACGCTGGATGCCTCGCTGGAGAGCTGAACGAGTCTGTGCGATTCAACTGGCGGCCACCTTCGGGTGGCCGCGCTAGTTTGTCGGCATGCAGCGCCGCGTCGCCTCGACCAACGCTCGGATCAGCCTTTGCTGGGGGCGGTTGAAGACCAGCCACTCGGGGTGCCACTGCACGCCGATCAGAAATTCATGTTCGCGCGACTCGATACCCTGGACCAGGCCGTCGCGATCGCGGGCGACGATTGCGATGCCACGCCCAACCTTTTGTACGGCCTGATGATGCAGGCTGTTGATGCGACACCAGCTCACCTTGAGGATGTGGTGCAACTGGGTATCGGCCACGATATCGACCGTCTTGCGCGGCAGCACGGTACGCCTCCGCTTGAGGCCTTCGTGAGTGGTGTAGATGTCGGGGTCCAGCGTGCCGCCCAAGTAAACGTTGAGCATCTGGGCACCGCGACAGATCCCCAGTACGGGCTTGCCCTGGGGGATGAAGCGTTCCATCAGCTCGAGTTCGAGCTCGTCGCGCTGGGGGTCCAGACGCACGTCGAACTGTACCTCGCCACCGTAGAGGTGGGCCTGGATGTCGTCGCCACCGCCGATGATCAGCCCGTCGAGCGCTTGGGGCAGAGGACGGGAAGGGGAGAGGCGAAGCGGTCGGCCACCGTGTCGCCACACGGCGAACCAATCGAACCACCAAGCGATACGGCTCTTGTAATCCGACGTGGTGATGCCGATGAGCGGGCGCGTCATGAGGGAGAACGGACCTCCTTGATCCAGTTTCGCAGCCTACCGACCATGCGAGTCACGAACGGCTGCGTGTGAAGACTGACGTAGCGGCTGGCTCGTCCGTTGAGTTCCTTGCGGTCGGCGGCGAGGCGTTCCACCGCCACCCAGCGGTTCCACTCCACCACCGCGCCCCAGCCGCGTTGTGACAGCTGGGCGTTGGGCAAGCGGTAGTGGAACGTGGGACGTGGCTTGACCAGGTTGTGGCGAAACAGCTCGTCCGGGTAATCGGGGTACAGGTGGGCAAACAGCGGGTAGAGGTCAAGTTCCCGGTTGCGCGTGGGGTTGAAGCTGATGTAGTCGGCGATCAGCGTATGCAGGTCCGGGGCATAATCCGGGTCGAGCACCTTGAGGGCATAGTGCTTGGGGAAGGGGTTGGCGTGCGGCAACACCTCACGCGTAATGTCGATGTCGATTTCCTTGCGCAGCCAGGCCGCCATGAGCAGGAAGGCTCGGAAGTGCCGAAGAATGAATTCGGGCTCCAGGCTGGCGACTTCGGGATTGAGATGCAGGCCGAAGCCATACAGCAGGCTGGCATCAGTGCCCTTGGCGCCATGCGCATGAAGGGCACCGAACAGCAAGTCGAGTTCGTTCAGCTCGTTCCACGGCACTGGCGGGCAGACGATCTCGGTCGGTACCAGGCCCGTGACCACGTCGCCAATGAGCTCACGGGTCTTGTTGTGGAAATCCAAACGCATCTGGTGGCGCTGGCGTTCCCATTCGGTGTCGTGTCGCGGCAACGCTTCCAGTAGCCTGGTGTCGGGGTGGGCATACTGGGTATCGAGTTCGATGACGAAATCACCCCAACGCGTGGCCTCGACTCGCAGCCGGTGGGGGCTGATCAGCTTCAGTTCGCCACCGAACAGGTCGCGTACCAGCTCGCCGGTTTGTTGGGGAGGAAGTCCGGCGAATTCGATCTCGACGCCAACCCGTCGGGTCCTACCCTGGACATTCAGAGGCTCGGGTGGTGATTGCGGCAGCATGAAGGCATCCTGTGCGACTCGAGAGTCTGAACGCCAGCCTAGCACAGTGCGGCGACAAGTCGGCAGGGAGAGACCACTGGTCGGCGATGTCCCAGGCGCATGGCAAACGGAACAAGGGAGTGCCTATCGATGCCAGGAGCTTTTTCACAACGCGATGACGCCGGGCTCTGGCGAGTGACGATTCGCACCGGGCTGTTGCTGCTCATGCTGGTGTCGTTGACGTGGGCTGGCCTGTCGCACGCCCAACTGTCGCTCGGTGGGCTGGGCCAGGAAGAGCCGTCTCAGGAGGAGGCCCACGACGCCGAAACGTTTCAGCACTCCCTCGACGAAGTGATCACCACCCTGGAGGACGACGAGCGCCGCGATGCCCTGCTCGGTGAGCTGCGCGAGATTCGCCAGGCGCATGGTGAGAGCGTAGCCGCCGATGACTCCATCCAGCGCCAGGGGTTGCTCGGCGCCCTGGCCGAGACGTTCAGTGAACTGGGCGACCAGGCCGAGGCCGGTGAATCGCCGATCGACGACTGGCAGCGCCAGTTGGAGCGGGGCTGGGCGGGGCTCCGCGACCTGGTGATGGGAACCGGTACCGGCGAGCTTGTGCGCTTCGCCGTCCAGAGCGCCGTACTGCTGGGTATCTGGGCCGGTGTGCTGGTCCTCCTGATTGCCTTGGGCAGGCTGCTGTTCATGCGCCAGCAATTGCCTCTCGACCTGCCGCGCGAACCACGAGGCTGGCTGTTGGCGCTGCACTTCCTGCGGCGGATGCTGCCCTGGGCGCTCGCTTTCGTCTTGATCATGGGGCTGGTCCAGGCGCTGCCGACGAGCCCCGGACGCACGCTGGCCCTGATCGTTGCCTACCTGGCGCTGTGCGGGCGCACCCTGTCGGTGGTCGTGGAATGCGTGGTGTCGGTGTTCACCCGCGGGCATCGCTTCCCCGCGGTACTGTTCCTGCAGCGGCGAGGGTTGCGCCTGTTGTTTGCCATCGGTGCGCTGATTGCGCTCGGCGATGCGCTCAATGCCGCGCGGCTCTCCTTGATCGTGGGCGAAGAGCTGGCGGCGCTGGGCTCGGTGCTGGCCAACGTGGCGGCGGCACTACTCAGCATCCGTTTCATCTTCAAGTTCAAGCGTCCGATCAAGCACCTGATCAGTAACCGTGCCTGGCGCGTGCGCCGCGAAGGCGGTACCGGTATCGAACTGGCGCGCATCGTCGGCGAGCTCTGGCATGTGCCGGCGCTATTGATCGTCGTGGTTTCGTTGCTGGCGATCTTCGTGTCCGTGGGCGACGTGGGGACCGCGCTCGCGCGCTCGATCATTTCGGCGGCCCTGCTGGTGCTGACGCTGGTGGTCACCGGCCTGATCCAGCGCCACAAAGAGCGCCGCAGCAAGCGCCGCCGCATCAGCGAGTACCGTCGCCGCCTCGAGCGTTTCGGCTACGCGCTCTCGCACATGGTGGCCTGGATCGTCTTCGCCGAACTGTCTCTGCAGGTGTGGGGCGGCTCGCTGTTCGGCCTGGGGCGCGAGGGAGTGGCCAGCGCGCGTATCGGTCAAGCGCTGCTGGCGCTGGGCTTCACGGTGCTGCTGGCCTGGCTGGCGTGGATCTTCGCCGATACCGCCATTCAACGTGCACTGATCTCTTCCGCCCGTTCGCGGGGCCGGCGGGTCAACCAGGCGCGAGCCCAGACCATCACGCCGATGATTCGCAACGTGATATTCGCCACCATCGTGCTCATTGCCGCTATCGTCGGGTTGGCCAACCTGGGGGTCAACGTCACGCCGCTGTTGGCCGGTGCCGGCGTCATCGGTCTGGCCGTGGGCTTCGGCGCCCAGACCCTGGTGCAGGACCTGATCACCGGTATCTTCATCATTGTCGAGGACTCGCTGGCGGTGGACGACTTCGTCCAGATCAACGGCCACATGGGCACGGTCGAGGGGCTGACCCTGCGCACGGTGCGCCTGCGCGACCTGGACGGCATCCTGCACATCATCACCTTCAGCGCCATCCAGTCGATTCACAACATGTCGCGGCACTTCGGAATTGCGCTGATGCGTATCCGCATTCCGCATACCATGAAGATCGACGATGCCATCACGTTGATGCAGGAAACCGCGCAAGAGCTGCGCCAGGATCCCATGATGCGTCATTACATCTGGTCGCCGCTGGAGATGCAGGGCGTCGACCGTTTCGACGAAGGTGCCGCCGTGCTGCGCATGCGTTTTCGCACTGCGCCGGTCATGCAGTGGGACGTGGCGCGTGCCTTCAACTTGCTGCTCAAGCAGCGCATGGAACAGCAGGGCCTGGACCTCGGCATGCCGCGCTTGAGCGTGAGCATGGAGGGCCAGCCTGGCGATGCCATGGCGAACGAGGAACCAGAAGGCGGCGATACGGCGCCCCCACGCGATGCCAAGGGGCGAGCACCGGGTGAAGCCGGCATCGCCGACCCCGCAGGGGCGACCAACCCGCAGCGCGCCTCGCCGGACTCTTCTTGATGGCAAGTGGGCCGGCATTCCTCGTACTATGAAAAACATTCGGCCTGACAATGGCCTCAGGTACAAGGAGCTGCGCCGACGTGATCACCGTCGAACGCAAGGATAGCTTCCATCTCAAGATTTCCCGTGTGTTGCAGGAAGAGACGTCGCATCGGCTGGACCTCTTCCTGTTCGTGCCGGGGGAGCTTGGGCTCAACGAGCACGTCATCTCCGAGGACGCCTTCTACTACAGTGCGATCCACGTCAAGCGGACCTATTACAGCGACAAGCACCATTTGCCGCTGGTGCTAAGTCGCCTGGCCAGCCGTGGCCGGCTCAGCACCGAGCAGTACCGCCTGAGCCTGAGCCTTTATGCCTACCAGTACGTGGTGGCGCTCGAACGGGCAACCCAGACGCTGCTGGATACCGCGAGGCGCGTGCAGCAGGCCGAGAGCCACGCCGAGACGTCCGAGCGGGCCGAGACACAAGGCGGCGAGCCGAACGAGGCAGATGCTGGCAGCGAGCCGCGTGAGCGCATCGTGGCGGCCGGCTTGCAGGAGCGTCTCGAGGAGCTGTGCGAGCTGGCCCAGGGGATCCTGCGTCGTCTGCGTCGCAACCAGCCGAGCGACGACGGACTGCTCAAGTATTACGCCAATATCGACAACTATCTGTCGTGGTTCACCGAGCAGCGCCTGCTGGCGCTGGTGGCTTACCTGCCGCGAGGCCGTGACTACCGCACCATCCGCGAGCGGCTGCTGGAGATCTGCCTGGCCGAGAGCGAACATCGCGAGCAGGCGGAGTACAACGCCAGCCGGGTAGTGCGCGACCCCACGCGCATGTCCAACAAGATGCGCCTGCTGCGACGGCTCATCGAGTATCCGGTCACCCTCAAGCAGCAGACCCAGGAGCTGGGCGGCGCCGAACAGAAGGCAGTCAAGGGGCTGGCCACCGGCGTGGTGATGGTCTTCGTTTCGCTGGGGTTGCTCCAGGCCCGCGATACGGTGGGCAACATCACAGCGCTGTTCGTGCTGGCCATGGCGGTGCTGTATGCCATGCGCGAGGTGTTCAAGGACGACTTGCGCAACACTCTGTGGCGCTGGCTACGCAAGGGGCGGCCCAAGTGGCGCCGCCAATACTTCGATGCCACCAGCGGCAAGCCGGTGGGGCGCCAGCTCGAGTGGTTCGACTACAAGCGCTTCGGCAAGCTCGACGAGCAGATCCAGCGGGTGCGCCAGCGCAACGTGGCCCAGCGCGAGGAGATGGTGCTGCACTATCGCTCCAGCTCACGCATGTCGCCCACGCGCTTTCTCAGCGGCTACGAGAAGACCCGCGAGACCCTCTCGCTCGACCTGTCTCAACTGACCCGGCTCATGGACAAGGGCAGTCATCGAGTCTACCGGCTGAAAGAGGGGCAGGTCTCGCGGGAGTCGGTCGAGAAGCGGCATCTGCTCAACCTGGTGGTGCGCGAGGAAGTCGCCAATGCCGAGCCGATCCTGCAGCGCTGGAAAATCGTCATGAGCCGTTCGCGGATCGTCGACGTGGTCAAGGTGCATCAGGAGGGCGGCAAGCCCGTGGAGCAAGAGGAAGGGCAGACGGAATCTCCCGTCGCGTAACGGCACGGCTTCGGTATTGTTTCAGGTCAAGTCGGCTTGGCGTTCGGTTTGCTAGTGTCAAGGCAAGCGGTGAATTGTGACAACCGCCAAGTCGAACTAGATTTCAAGTAAGTCGGCCCCGGAACCCTTGATCGTTCCCTTCACGGAGATGCTGCCATGCAAGCTGCCGATGTCATGACACCCAAAGTCATAACCGTATCGCCCGACGCCGACGTTCGTGAGATCGCACGCCTCCTGCTCGAGAACAATATCAGCGCCGTGCCCGTCGTGGACGCCGCGGAAAACGTCCTCGGCATCGTCAGCGAGGGTGACCTGATGCGCCGGGTCGAGAACGGTGAGGGACGACAAAAGTCCTGGTGGCTGCGAATCTTCGCTGGCGGCAGCAGCGCCAGCGAATACGTCAAATCGCATGCGCGTCGGGCAAGCGAGATCATGACGCGAGACCCCATTACCATCAGCGAAGACGAGCCGCTGCATCGCGTGGCCAAGTTGCTTGAGCAACATCACATCAAGCGGGTGCCGGTCGTGCGTGACGGCAAGCTGGTGGGTATCGTCAGCCGCGCCAATCTGCTGCGCGGCTTCTCGGCCACGGCTCCCGATACGGAAACGCCGGTGACGGCCGACGATCGTGAGATCCGCGATGCCATTCTCAAGGAGGTAGAGGAGAATACCGGCGTCTGGATCGATCGTATCAACATCATCGTCACCGAGGGCGTGGTGCAACTCTGGGGGCTGGTGGAGAGCCAGGAAGAGAAGAAGGCCGTCCAGGTTGCCGCCGAGAACACGCCCGGGGTGAAATCCGTGGAGAACAACCTCGGCATGATGCCGCGCGGTGTGAGTGGCTTCTGGACCTGAGTCGTAGGGCGGCCTGGGGCCGCCCCGATCGGGGTCAGGCGGCCCGCTCGAGTGCCGCTTCCAGGTTGGCCAGGCTGCGCTCGATGTCGTGCAGTTTGTCGAGCCCGAACAGGCCGATACGAAAGGCCCGGTAGTCGTCGCCTTCGTCGCACATCAATGGCACGCCGCCAGCCACCTGGATGCCGGCGGAGGCGAACTTGGCCACGATATCGGCGTCATCGGTGTAGCAGACCACCACCCCCGGCGCCTCGAAGCCGGGTGCCGCCACGCTGCGGTAGCCGTAGCGGGCCAATAGCTCGCGTGCGCCGCGGCCCAGGGCCCACTGCTCCTCGCATACCCGATCGAAGCCGTACTCGGCGGTCTCGTTCATGATGTCACGCAGCCGGGCCAAGCCATCGGTGGGCAAGGTGGCGTAATAGGCATGGCCGCCGTTCTCGTAGGTCTCCATGATCCACAGCCATTTGCGCAGGTCGCAGGCAAAGCTGGTGCTGACGGTCTCTTCGATACGCTCACGAGCTCGCTCGGAGAGCATCACCATGCCGCAGCAGGGCAGGCCGCTCCAGCCCTTCTGCGGGGCGCTGACGAGCACGTCGACGCCGATCTCGGCCATGTCCACCCATAGCGTGCCCGAGGCGATGCAGTCGAGTACGAACAGGCCGCCGACGTCATGCGTTGCCGCTGCGACACGGCGCAAGTAGTCGTCTGGCAGCAGCAAGCCGGCCGAGGTCTCGACATGGGGCGCGAACACCACCCCGGGCCGCTCTTCGCGAATGCTGCGCTCGACCTCCTCGATGGGGGCCGGGGCGAAAGGAGACTGGTTATCCTGCGGCGCCTGGCGGCTCGCCTTGAGCACCGTGGTCGATGCGGCAATGGCGCCCATTTCCAGTATCTGCGACCAGCGGTAGCTGAACTGGCCGTTGCGGATCACCAGGCAGTGCTGGTTGGTGGCGAACTGGCGGGCCACGGCCTCCATGCCGAAGGTGCCGCTGCCGGGCACGATCACGGCGCTGCGGGCACGATAGACCCGCTTGAGCGTCGCCGAGATGTCGCGCATGACTCCCTGGAAGCGCTGGGACATGTGGTTGAGCGAACGGTCGGTATAGACCACCGAGTACTCGAGCAGGCCTTCGGGGTCGACGTCGGGCAACAGGCCGGGCATGGGTTCCTCCCTTGCGGTGCTTGGCTGAAGAATCTTCGAGCCCATGAGAATAGGCCGTTTACGCGTACCGAACCAGCACCGCACCGGCAGCGTGGCACGGCACGTGCTCAGGTCGCTGCCGTCGTGCCGGTTGCGTTCAACGGATCGGGTTCAAGGGCAACGTTCGACGGGTACCGCAGGCCAGGCAGCCTGCGGTTCAGGTCCGAAGGGGCTCACTTGTGGCAGAAATAGACCCTGGCTGGCGGGATGTTGATGGGTTCGAAGGTACTCACTACACGCGAGAAGGTCTGGCGCAGGTCGGAGGAGACCTTGGGCGAAAACTGATAGATCAGCATGGCTCCTTCAGGCCCCAATGCCTCGTGGCTACCCTTGAGGATTCGCTCACGGATCTCGGCCGGCATGGTACTGAACGGAAGGCCCGCCACCACGTAATCGGCTGCGGGGAGGTGTAGCCGCTCCAGCTCGGCTTCGATCGTCTCGGCCGAACCGGCGATCACCTTCAGCCGTGGGTCGGACAAGGTGCGATTGAGGTAATCGACGAAATCTTCGTTGGTCTCGATGACCACCAGCGTTGCGTCAGGGTGCAGGCGGTTGAGGATCTCCTGGGTGATGGTGCCCACTCCGGGCCCGTATTCGACGATGACTCGAGCTCTCTCCCAATCGACGGGTTCCAACAGGCGGCGTATGAGGAAGGAGGAGCTGGGAATGATCGAGCCCAGCATGCGGGGATGCTTGAAGAAGTTGCGGGCGAACAGCGACAGTTGAGCCCGTCGCTCGGGACCTGCTTCGACCGAGGGTCGCTCTTGAACCGCCATGGGCCTTCCTCCTTCAGTTTTCGCTGAACATGCCTCCACTCTAGGCCAGCCTGGACCAGCGTGAAAGGGCGAGGTTACCAGCATGGGTTCGCTGACGGATGCTCTTGAACGTGCCGTTGCTGCAGTTCGTGCCCGATGAGGTTACTGGACGACACCGGTTTTGGTTACCATGGAGCTGCTGCGTCGGCATCGCGAGAGGTGGAAGGGCACCGCCACCTGACGATCCTCGCTCTATGACAGTGTCACTGCCCGCGCCCCGTCTCGCCGGGGCGCCGTCGTGTCATGAGCCTGAACGCTCGCCGCCTGGGCGGGCATGAGTCACAGGAGCACTGTGTGAACGATTTTCTCATCGTTGGAGGCGGGGTCATCGGTATGCTCACCGCCTGCCAACTGGCCGAGGCCGGCCATGGTGTCACTCTGGTAGAGCGGGGTCGCTGCGGCCAGGAGGCCTCCTGGGCCGGTGGCGGCATCGTCTCGCCGCTTTATCCCTGGCGCTATAGCGAGCCCGTATCCCGGCTAGCCCACGGCGCGGCGCAGCGCTATGCCGAACTGGCCGACAGGCTGCTCGAGACCACCGGTATCGACATCGAGTTTCGCCAGAAGGGATTGCTTTACCTGCGCGTGGACGATGCCGAGCACGCCTTCGCCTGGGCGCAGCGCCAGGGCTGGCCGCTGGAGCGTGTCGACACAGCCTCTATCTACGCCAAGGAGCCGTGGCTGTGCGAAGGGTTGGATGACGGTCTGTGGATGCCGACGTTGGGTAGCGTGCGCAATCCGCGATTGTGCCGGGCGTTGCGCGCACGGCTGGACGCGCTGCCCAACGTGACCCTGGTGGAGAACGTCGCGGTGCAGCGGCTCGTCGCAGAGCGGGGGCAAGCCTGTGGCGTGGAGACCGCGCAAGGGCGCATCGACGCCGGTCGTGTGATCCTCTGTGGCGGCGCGTGGAGCGGCGTGCTGCTGGCCGATCTCGATGTGGCGCTACCCGTGCGCCCGGTCAAGGGGCAGATGATGCTGTTCGCCACGCCACCGATGCCGGGCGGCCGCCAGTTGCTCGAGCGGGTGGTGCTGGCCGACGGGCGCTACCTGATCCCGCGTGCCGATGGCCGCGTGCTGGTCGGCTCGACGCTGGAGCAGACAGACTTCGACAAGCGCACCACCGAGGAGGCGCGCGAGTCGCTTTGGCAAAGCGCGGTGTCGATGCTGCCGGTACTGGCCGAATGCGAGATCGAGCACCACTGGGCCGGGCTGCGGCCCGCGGCCCCCGACGGTATCCCCTTCATCGGCGCCGTGCCCGGCATCGAAGGGCTTCACGTCAACGCCGGGCACTACCGCAACGGCCTGGTGCTGGCGCCGGCGGCGACCCGGCTGCTGGTCGATCTGCTACTGGGACACGAACCGGCCATCGACCCCGCTCCCTATCGTCCCGACCGCCTGGCCAGGGCGGAGCGAGTAGCCACCCCAGGCCCGTAGCGTCAATCGCGCTGGGCGGCCTGAATGGCCGTCAAGGCGATGGTATAGACGATGTCGTCGACCAGGGCGCCGCGCGAGAGGTCGTTGACCGGCTTGTTGAGCCCCTGCAGCATCGGCCCCACGCTGATCACCCGGGCGCTGCGCTGCACCGCCTTGTAGGTGGTATTGCCGGTGTTCAGGTCGGGGAAGACGAATACCGTGGCGCGCCCGGCCACCGGTGAATCGGGCGCCTTCTGGCGGCCAACGCTCTCGATGGCGGCGGCGTCGTACTGCAACGGGCCGTCGATCAGCAGGTCGGGGGCCTGCTCCCGGGCCAGCCGCGTGGCTTGGCGCACCTTGTCGACGTCGGCACCGCTACCGGATTCGCCGGTGGAGTAGCTGATCATGGCCACCCGCGGCTCGATGCCGAAGGCTTGGGCCGAGCGCGCACTCTGAATGGCGATCTCGGCCAGCGCCTCGGCGTCGGGGTCCGGGTTCACTGCGCAGTCGCCGTAGACCACCACCTGCTCGGGCAGCAGCATGAAGAAGATCGACGATACCTGGCGGTAGCCGGGGGCGGTCTTGATCAATTGGAAGGCGGGCCGCACGGTATTGGCCGTGGTATGCACGGCGCCTGAGACCAGGCCGTCGACCTCGTCGAGCTGCAGCATCATGGTGCCCAGCACCACGTTGTCCTGCAGCTGGTCCTCCGCCGTCAGTTCGTTCACCTTGCCGCGACGGCGTTCCACCATGGGCGCCACGTAGCGGTGGCGAATCCGCTCGGGGTCGAGGATCTCGAGTCCCTCCGGCAGCTCGATGCCGCGATTATGGGCTACTTCCTCGACCTCTTCGCGACGGGCCAGCAGCACGCAGTTGGCGATGCCGCGACGCTGGCAGATTGCCGCGGCCTCCACAGTGCGCGGCTCGCTGCCCTCCGGCAGGATGATGCGCCGGTTGGCGCGCTGCGCCCGCTTGACCAGTTCATGACGGAACGCCGAGGGCGACAGGCGCGGGGTGAACCCCCGGCTGAGGTGGTCCTTGAGCCACTGCAGGTCGATATGGCCGGCCACGAAGCGGGTCACCTGTTCGGCGCGCTCCAGGTCGTCCATGGGAATGTCGTTGCCCATCCGGCCGAGGTTCTTGGCGGTGGTGAAGCTGTCTGTGTCCACCGCCAGTACCGGCATGCCGGTCTTCAGCGCCGGCCGGCACATCTCGATCATGTTGTCGTTGGGCATGAAGCCGTTGGTCAGCAGTACACCGGCCATGGGCACCCCGTTCATGGTGGCCAGCGCCGAGGCCAGCACGATGTCGTCGCGGTCACCGGAGGTCACGATCAGGCTGCCGGGGCGGAACACATGCAGGGCATTGGCGGCGCTGCGCGCGCACAGGCTGGTGGAGAGTACGCGGCGGTTGGCAGCGTCTCCCTCGCTGAGGAAGCGGGCATCGAGTGCCCGTGCCACGTCGACCACCCGCGGTGCGATCAATGCCGGGTTGTAGGGCACCACGCCGATCAGGTGGAAGCGGTCGGTGGCGAGCGCCGGCGAATAGCGGCGCAGCTCGGCGAGAAAGGCATCGTCGAGCAGGACATTGCTGGTGCCCGGGGCCAGCGAGGGCTCCTCGGCGCCGGGCAGGTTCTGCATGCGCATCAGGATGCAGCCCAGGGTACGCGTGGAGCCCACCCCGCCGAAGGCCTGGGCGTGCATGTCGAGCTGTTCGGCCAGCGCACCGGGAGCGTGGGCATCACCGCTGCCGACCAGGATGATGCGCGCGTTCAGCGCATGGGCCAACTGGGTGTTGAGGTGGGTGGCGTAGGTGCCGTGGGCGGTAGGTACCACGCCCTCCACCACGATCAGGTCCGGCGCGCTGCCGTCGTGGCTGTCCACCGCCTGATCGAAGAGTTCGATGACCTGCTCCATCAGCACGTCCAGGCGATCCTGGCGCAGCAGGCGTTCCATGTCGGCCTGGGGCATGGGCGCCGGGGGGCGCAGCCCTAGCGTGCTGCTCACCAGTGCGGTGGAGCGGTCGGGGCCGGGGCCGTTCAGCTCATCCTGGCGGAACGGCTTGAAGAAGCCGGTCTTGAGACCAATGGTGTCGAGCGCCTGCATCAGGCCCAGGCTGGCCGAGGTCAGGCCGACCCCCACGCCGGTTGGCACCATCAGCAGGATCTGGGGTTGCGGTCGTACTTCGTGCGGCGTCATGCGTTCGTCTCTTCCTTTCGCTGAGCCAGGCGCTGGCGGGTTTCGGTGGCGATCTGTCCCTCTTCGTCGGTGGGAATGACCCACAGCTGGCGCCCCCCGGCGTCGATGCGGCCCTCGCGTCCCCGTATCGTCTCGTTGTTGACGGTGCGGTTGAGCTGGAGGCCGAAATGGGGAAGCAGTCCGATGATCCGTTCGCGTGACGCGGCGGAGTTCTCGCCGATGCCACCGGTGAAGACCAGGCCATCGAGGTGGGGCAGGGCGCAGGAGAGCGCTGCCAGCGACTTGGCGATGCGGTAGCAGAACACCTCGATGGCCAGCGTCGCCCCGGGATGTCCCTGCGACTCGGCGGCCTCCAGCTCGCGCATGTCGTTGGTCAGGCCCGACAACCCCAACAGGCCGCTGTTGCGGTTGAGCACCTCGTCGATGCGATCCAGCGACCAGCCCAACTGGCGCGAAAGATGCGCGTGCAGGCCCGGGTCGACGTCGCCGCTGCGCGTGCCCATCACCAGCCCTTCCAGCGGGGTCAGTCCCATGCTGGTGTCGAGGCTCTGACCCTGCCACACGGCGCAGGTGGAGCAGCCGTTGCCCAGGTGAGCGGTTAGCCAGGCGCCGCCCTCGAGCTCGCTCAGTGCATCGGCGCGTCGGCTGACGTAGGCGTGGCTGGTGCCATGGAAGCCGTAGCGGCGTATGGCGTGGTCGCGGTAGAGTGCTTCCGGCAGGGCATAGCGGTAGGCTCGCGGCGGTAGGGTCTGGTGGAAGGCGGTATCGAACACCGCCACCTGGGGCAGCTTGGGAAACAGCCGTCGAGTGGCCGCCACTCCTTCGAGATTGGCCGGGTTGTGCAGCGGGGCCAGCGCCGAGGTACGCTCGATCGCCTCGGCGACGTCATCGTCGATCAGCGCAGCACGGGTGAAGCGCTCTCCGCCATGCACGATGCGGTGGCCTACCGCGACCGGCTGATAACCCTCCAGGCGCTCGAGAATGGCTTCCAGCGCACGGGTGTGATCGGCATTGCCGAGTGCCTGCGTGAAGGGTTTACCGCGGCTGTCGACGCCCTCGAGCCGGGCGTCGTCGCCCCCCAGGCGCTCCGCCAGTCCGGCCAGGCGTGGCTGGTCCGGTTCGGAAGGTACCAGGGCATATTTTATCGACGACGAACCGCAGTTGATGACCAGTACCGAGGCGTTCATCGGGGCTCCACACGAAGAGGATTTAGAGGCAGGATAGACGTCAGACTTTAGTCTATCATCCTGGCGTCGCCACCGGCCCTGCTCCAGGTCAAGCCAGCATTTGATTAGCCGTCTATCGAAAATGCTGGCATGCTGATGGCCTCCAATATCGCGGGAACCGCCATGTCGACCAATACCGCGGCGCTTGGCAGCGCCTCGCTGCTGCCGCGCCATCTTGCCGTCCTGCTGTTGGCCTGCGTCGCCACTCTGTTCGCCGGCAACCATGTCGCGGCCCGCCTGGCCTTCGACGAGGGCACCGGGCTGCTGCTCGCCGTACTGGTGCGCTCCGCCGTGGCGCTCACCGTGCTGGGGGCGCTTTTCCTGTGGCAGGGCAAGCGCTTGTCGCTACCGGTCGGAACCGGGCGCTGGCAGCTGCTGGCGGGACTGATGGTCGCGATCCAGAGTCTTTGCCTCTATTCGGCAGTGGCGCGCATCCCGGTGGTGGTCGCGCTGCTGTTGATGAATACCTTTCCCATTCAGCTGGCGCTGCTGACCTGGGCACTGGGCGGCCCACGCCCAACGCTGCGCGCGACGCTGATCATGGCTGCAATCCTGGTGGGCCTGGTGGTCGTGCTCGATGTCCCCGCCTGGCTGGCGAGCCCCGAGGCACTCGGTCCGCAGTGGCTGCCCGGTGTGGCCTTCGGCCTGGGAGCCGCGGCGGCCTTTTCCTGCGCGCTGTGGATCACTGAGCATCACCTGGGTGAGGTGGGCAGCACGCTGCGCAGCCTGCTGACCATGCTCACGGTATTCGTGATGATGATCGTCGCCGGTGTACTGCAACTGGTGCCGGGTGGCATGGCGTTGCCAGCGAGCCCGATGGGATGGGGAGCGCTGGTGGCACTGGCGCTGCTCTACAGCGTGGCATTCTCGGTGCTGTTCATCAGCGTGCCGCGGCTGGAGATGGCGCGCAATGCGCCGGTCATGAACGTCGAGCCGGTAGCCTCGCTGCTGCTTGGCTACCTGGTGCTGGGACAGATGCTGTCGGGAATGCAGCTGATCGGTGGGGCGATCGTACTGGGCGGCATCGTCGTCCTCAGCCTGTCACCGCGCTGAGTCTGCCTCGGCGCCGGGCTTGCCGCGCGTAGATTCGTCTTGCGTGCATTCCGACTCTGTACCAGACTGAAGGCGATGTATGGAAACAGTGTTTCTTAATGGAGGTGCGCTATGAAACTGCTCGCCATTTCCACTGCTATGCTGATGGCCACCGCCTTTGCTTCTTCGGCCCAGGCCCAGCAGTATCAGATGCCGATGTATCCCCAAGCCTATGCCGGCGCCGACGCCATGTTCTGGGAGCTCGATCCCGATCAAGGCTCCTCGGCCGATTCCGTGGGGCTTCGCCTCAACGGTGGGATGCAATTCAACGACTACTTCGGCGCCGAGGCCCACCTGGGCACCGGTGGCTCCGACGGCGCGGCCGAGCTCGATTACCTGGTGGGCGCCTACGCCAAGGGCATCCTGCCGGTCTCGCAGGAGTTCCGCCTGTATGGCCTGGCGGGCTTTACCGAAGTGGATTTCGACACCGACAGCGAGAGCGGTTTCTCGTATGGCGGCGGCGCCGAATTCGATGTGGTGCCCAACCTGGCGGTGGGAGCCGACTACATGCGCTATCTGGACAAGTCGTCCTACACCTTCGACGCGGCAAGTGTCGGGGTTCGCTACCGTTTCTGAGGCGATTCGCCTGTGCGCATCTGACCGCGCCCCCATTGGCAACGCCATGGGGGCGATTTCGTTGCTGGCCAATCAGCCTCCCGGCCAGTTGCCGTGCTCCTTCCAGCTCGCCAGCAGGGCAGGGAGGTGTTTGAGGTCTCCGTTCTCGACGACTTCGACCTCCATACCCTGTAGGTGCTGCAGCTCGGTGAGCCGCTGACGGGACTTGTCGAATTCACCGCAGGCCAGCAGCACGCGGGTGGCGGCGAGCCCCGCAGAATGGTTGAGCATGCCGTGCAGCCGTTTCAGGCCCTGCTCGATGCAGGCCGTGGCGCCGGGGCGCGCGATGAGGCACTCGATGAACAACAGCTGGTTGCGTTCTACCGCCAGGCAATCCGATACCACGGGCTCTCCGTTGTGCTGGCCGCTCAGGTCGAGGATATGAGCCTCGCTGCAGACCTGCGATAGCCCGGCCTCCTGGGCGCTGAGCCAGGCGTATTCCGTCAACCAACCGCCGCCCAGGTAGCGCCCGCCTTCCACGGAATCGATGTCAATGACCTCCGGTGCGTCGCTCGCCCAGTGCAGCAGGCCGGTCTCGTCCAGCGCCTTCAGCGCATCGGTGGCAGGGAAGCATGGCGATGCCTTCAGCCGCTGGCGCTCGGCGCCGGGTCGTAGCCGGGCTGCCGAGGGATTGGCACTCTCCAGCACGCCCCCCTCGCCGTGCACCATGTCGTGCAGTTCTCCGAGCAGTTCGGCCAGACGGTCGGCGTGATGGGCGAGGTAGCGGGTAAGGTGTCTGCGCTGAGTGCATGCCTGGTGCCAGCTTGCGCTGTCGGAAAGGGCCCGAACTCGCTTGCGACCGTTGGCTTGCAGGTAGCGATCGACGTCCAGTACCGGCTCGATGGCCATGATCTCGGGAGCGGAGCCGGGGCTATCGTAAGCCATGCGGTAGAGCGCACCGGCCCGAATGTCCACGTACAGCCAGTCGGCGGAGCAGCGCTGCATGGCCTGCTGAAACAGCAGGGCGGTAAGCGTACTGCAGCCACCCGCATCGAGGGTGACCGAGAGGGAGGGGGTGTCGAACTGCTGCCGATACAGGGTTTCGGCCAGTTCGTCAGCATATTGGGCGCAGCGATGGGGCTCGTCGAGGGGAAGGCGAGCGCGCGTCTCGATGTCGGTTCCAGGGGGAAGCTCATGGCGCAGCAGGATCGCCAGTCGTTCGGCCGCCTGGGGCGATGACTGGCACGGTATCAGCACGATTCGCTGGGGGCGAAGCTGCAGAATCGGTATCAGACTTACCTCAGGGCGCTCGGTTACCAGCGCAACGTGCAGGTGTGGCATGGGCTTGCTCCCTCCGCACTTGGTCCTTGCAGGTTTCTACAGGCTACATCCGAGCGTTCCGTGCTGTCGCCTGTGGCGACAAAAAAACACGCCGGCCCTGGGGCCGGCGTGTCGTTGCAGCGTCGTGGCTCAGACTTCCTTGTAGAGTTCCGCTCCTGCCTGGCGAAACTTCTCCGCCTGCTCCTCCATTCCCTTCATGACCGCTTCCTGATCGCCATCGAGGCCGTTGTCCCGAGCGTAGTCACGCACCTCCTGGCTGATCTTCATGGAACAGAACTTGGGCCCGCACATGGAGCAGAAGTGGGCCACCTTGGCCGAGTCCTTGGGCAGCGTTTCGTCGTGGTATTCGCGCGCGGTGTCCGGGTCGAGCCCGAGGTTGAACTGGTCCTCCCAGCGGAACTCGAAGCGCGCCTTGGACAGCGCATTGTCGCGGCGCTGGGCGGCCGGATGCCCCTTGGCGAGGTCGGCGGCGTGAGCGGCGATCTTGTAGGTAATGATGCCGGTCTTGACGTCGTCCTTGTTGGGCAGGCCGAGGTGCTCCTTGGGCGTGACGTAGCAGAGCATGGCGCAGCCGTACCAGCCGATCATCGCCGCGCCGATGCCGGAGGTGATGTGGTCGTAGCCCGGAGCGATGTCGGTGACCAGCGGGCCCAGGGTATAGAAGGGTGCCTCGTCGCAGTACTCGAGCTGCTTGTCCATGTTCTCCTTCACCAGGTGCATCGGCACGTGGCCTGGACCCTCGATCATCACCTGCACATCGTGCTTCCAGGCGATATGGGTCAGCTCGCCGAGGGTCTTGAGCTCGGCCATCTGCGCCTCGTCGTTGGCATCGGCCACCGAGCCTGGGCGCAGGCCGTCACCCAGGGAGAACGCCACATCGTATTGCTTGCAGATCTCGCAGATCTCCTCGAAGTGGGTATAGAGGAAGCTTTCCTGGTGATGGAACAGGCACCACTTGGCCATGATGGAGCCGCCGCGTGAGACGATGCCGGTGACACGCTTGGCGGTGAGCGGTACGTAGCGCAGCAGCACGCCGGCGTGGATGGTGAAGTAGTCCACGCCCTGCTCGGCCTGCTCGATCAGGGTGTCGCGGAAGACTTCCCAGGTGAGATCCTCGGCCACGCCGTTGACCTTCTCCAGGGCCTGGTATATCGGTACCGTGCCGATCGGTACCGGCGAGTTGCGAATGATCCACTCGCGGGTCTCGTGGATGTTCTGGCCGGTGGAGAGATCCATGATGGTATCCGAGCCCCAGCGGATGCCCCAGGTCATCTTGTCGACTTCCTCTTCGATGGAAGAGGTGACCGCCGAGTTGCCCAGGTTGCCGTTGATCTTCACCAGGAAGTTGCGGCCGATGATCATCGGCTCCGATTCCGGGTGGTTGATATTGCAGGGGATGATCGCCCGCCCGGCGGCCACCTCGGCACGCACGAATTCCGGGGTGATCTCTTCCGGCAGGCGTGCGCCGAAACCCTGGCCCGGATGTTGGTGGCCCAGAATTCGTTCGACTTCCTCAGTACCGAGCGCCTGCCGGCGCTGGTTCTCTCGAATGGCGATGAACTCCATCTCCGGGGTGATGATCCCCTGGCGGGCGTAGTGCAGCTGGGTGATGTTCTTACCCGCCTTGGCGCGCCGTGGCGTGCGCTTCAGGTCGAAGCGCAGTTGGGCCAGCATGGGGTCGTTGGCCCGGCGCTTGCCGTAGTCGGAGGTGGGGCCGTCGAGGAATTCGGTGTCGCCACGCTCCTCGATCCAGGCGCGGCGCAGCTCCGGTAGGCCGCGGCGCAGATCGACGCTGATCTCGGGGTCGGTGTAGGGGCCCGAGGTATCGTAGACCAGCAGCGGCGGGTTCTCTTCGTCCTCGCCGGAGGTCCGGGTGGGCGACAGCGAGATCTCGCGGAAAGGCACGCGAATGTCGGGGCGTGAACCCTGGACGTAGACCTTGCGCGAGCCGGGCAGCGGCTGGATGGCAGCCTCGTCGACCATGGCGGTATCGGCGAGGAAGTGCTGGGTCTTGCTCATGGGTGTTCTCCCTTGTTGTGGGTCGTCAGGGAGGACAGCTGGGGAGGACAGGGGCAACAGGGCGGCGCCCGGCTGCATGTCGCTTGATCCCTACGCTGGTCCTAGCCAGTTCAGGTTCAACGGGATCCATGCTGGGCGCGCGGCGCTGCATGATCTCAGCCGTCTTCAACGGCACCCCGTCAAGCGTGTTTGCCCGCCATGTCGGCGGGTATTGCATGGCAGCGGGTCAGATCGCTCGATCCAGTCCCATCTGCCAGAAATCGATCTCGAGCCGGGTGGCGTCGCGAAACACCTCGGCCAGCTCGACAAAGCGCGCCGCAGTGACGTCGGCCAGGCGGGCATCGAGCCACTCCAGCTCGGCGTGCATGGCGGCCTGGAATTCGTCGCTTTCGTACATGGCGATCCAGGCGTCATAAGGGTTGGTCTTGCCGCGCAGCGTGAAGGCTTGTGCGTTCAGCCAATTGGCGATCTCGCCGTAGCCCACCAGGCAGGGGGCCAGCGCCACGTGCAGGTCGAGCAGGTCGCCACGGTTGCCGGTATCCAGTACGTAACGGGTATAGGCCATTGTCGCCCGTGCCTCGGGCAGCGCGGCAAGCGCCTCCTCGCCGATGCCCCATTCGCGGCAGTAGCCCACGTGCAAGCCGAGCTCCACGTCGAGAATAGCCTTGAGGCCCGCATGGGCCTGGCGCAGGTCGGCGAGGTTGCGGCTCTTGTAGGCGGCCAGTGCGTAGGCACGGGCGAAGTGAATCAGGAACAGGTAGTCCTGCTGCAGATAGT
This sequence comes from Billgrantia sp. C5P2, assembly GCF_051062895.2. Classification (NCBI taxonomy): domain Bacteria; kingdom Pseudomonadati; phylum Pseudomonadota; class Gammaproteobacteria; order Oceanospirillales; family Halomonadaceae; genus Billgrantia; species Billgrantia sp. C5P2. The sequence continues at coordinate 3,224,701 of NZ_CM128542.1, read as the reverse complement.
GGCGAAAGGCGCCCTCTGCGAGCGTGCCGGCGCCCAGGCCGCGCACGAAATCGTGCTCTATGTAGGCTCGCCAGTCGTCGTGGCAGGCGTTGGTCAGGTCGTTGAAGCGATAGCCCATCTTGCCTCCGGTATCGAATCGGATCCGGAGCGTGGGCGGGAGGAAGGAAGAGGTGGCTGGGGGCAGGTGAGGGATGCTTGCCGCAATGGGGCCACCGCTTGATCCCTACGCCGGTACGAGCCGGATCAGGTTCTACGGGCCCCGCCGTGACGACTGCTCACAAGCAAGCAATGTCGTATGGCGATCTCAGCCGGTTCCACCGGCACCCCGTCAAGCGTCTGGGCCAGTCTAGCAGGAAGAGCCCGTCTTGCCAGTCACCGAAGCGAAATGGGCTTTCAATACAGCCGGAACGACTTGTGCTCCGGATGACCTTGCTGCTCCTCGATCACCTTGCGGTAGCGCTTGTATTCCCACTGATACTGGGCCGGGTCCAGGGCGATGGCATCCTGCACGCAGGCGTTCACGCCGGTCGCCGATTGCTCTTCGTCCGATGAGTAGACCCGCTCGTCGGCGGCCAGGAAGTGAATGGCGAAGCCGCGGCCCGGAAGGCGCCGGGCCACGCCGGTGACCACGCGGGCGTCGGTGCGGGCCACCAGCTTGGGCAGCAGGGTCGCGGTGTAGGCGAGGCGGTGGTAGAAGGGGGCGAACACGCCGCTGCCCCAGTCGGGCTCCTGGTCCGGCAGGATACCCACTGCTTCGCTGCGCTTGAGCGCCTTGAGCAGGGCGGCAACGCCACGCGGGTTGGTCGGCACCAGGCTCGCGCCCATGCGCTCGCGCCCTTGGCGGATCACCGTATCGAGTTCGGCGATCTTGGGCGGCTCATACATGGCGGTGAAGGGGAAATGGCTGGAGAGCCAGAAATTGAGCACTTCCCAATTGCCGAAGTGCGGTGCCAGCACGATGACGCCACGCCCCTCGGCACGGGCATCGTCGAGCAGTTCTCGGCCGTGTACCTCGAGAATTGAACCTTCGACCCGCTGTGGCGTGGCCATCCAGGCGAAGCCCAGCTCGAGCATGGTGGCGGTGGAGTGGGTCAGGCTCTCCTGGGCCAGCCGTCGACGTTCGGCCGTGCCTTGGTCGGGATAGACCTCGGCGAGGTTGATCTCGGTGACCTCACGCTCGCGCCGACTGAAGCGATGCACCAGCGGGCCGGCAAGGCGAGCCAGCCGCCAGAGCATGGCGGGGCGGCGGCCGGCCAGGGTACGCCACAGCGTGGCGATGGCTCGGCCCTGCAGGGTGGCGGTGGATGACTGCGTCTTGCTCATGGGCTCAGATCAGCCAGGCGTCCACGTTGTCGGGGGCGCGGTGCTCCTGCAGGCGCTTGATGCCCTTGACGCAGCGAATCACCAGCCAGACCACAGCCAGTAGCGTGGTCACGAAGCCAATCAGTACCAACGTCAGCAGCAAGGAAACGGCAAAATAGAGTACCGAGAGCCAGAAGGTGCGGATCAGGTATCGATAGTGCTCATCGAACCAGTGAGGCCCCTCGCCACGGTAGACGTAGGCGATCACCACGCCGATCAGGGTCGTCAGGCCACCCGTGACGATACCTGCCAGGAACAGGGCATAGACGACGATGGGCAGGGTGATGTCGGGCGTTCCGCCCGAATCGATGACGCTACGGCTTTCAGGGCTATCGTTCATGAGGCGTCCAGTCGTTCATGGTTTGCGTCAATGATACCGGCCGTGGGCGACATTGCCAGGGAGGCAGCTATTCGAGCGCCTCCTTGAGCGGGCGGCTGATTTCCAGCAGGTTGCCGTCGGGGTCGCGCAGGTAGAGCGATTCGATGAGGCCATTGGCACCCTGACGGGTGACGGGGCCGAGCTCCACTTCGACTTCCAGGGCTTCCAGGTGCCGCTGGACCTCATCCAGCGGCAGCAGGCTGCGCAGGCAGAGGTCGAGACTGCCCGGCGTGGGGGTGGCGGCACGCGGTTCGATGTCGGTAGCGGTCCAGTGCAGGCGCAGAGCGATATCGCCGAGTATCAGGTCGACACGCTCGCGATCGCGATAGCGTACTTCGAGCCCGAGCACGCGAGAGTAGAAGTCCACGGCACGGGAAATGTCGGTCACGGTAATGACCAGGTGGTCCAGACCTGACAGCATTGCCGGCCTCCTCGTTGAGATGTGTTTTCTGTAGCCTGTGGTTCGCCAGGCCCAAAAGGATACGACGATGCCGACCTGCCCGCTATGCGCTAGCCCACATTCTCGCCATTTCCATCGTGATGCGCGCCGGGATTACTACCGCTGCGAGGAGTGCCGGCTGGCGTACGTGCCGACGGCTCAGCGCCTCTCGCCCGCGCAGGAGCGGGCGGTCTACGACCAGCACGAGAACCACCCCGACGACCCCGACTATCGGCGCTTCCTGTCGCGGCTGTTCGAACCGCTGAAGAGCCGGCTGGCGCCGGGCGCCCGCGGCCTCGACTTCGGTGCCGGCCCAGGCCCGACGCTGTCGGTGATGTTCGAGGAGGCGGGCCACCCCATGGCGATCTACGATCCTTTCTACGCATCGGACACCTCCGTACTCGAGCGCCGCTACGATTTCATCACCGCCACCGAGGTGGTGGAACACCTGTTCGCGCCGGGGCGTGAGCTCGATCGCCTGGTAGCGCTGCTGCCCGACGACGGCTGGCTGGGGCTGATGACCAAACGCATGACCAGCGAGGAAGCCTTCGCCCGCTGGCACTATATCCTCGATCCGACCCACGTCTGCTTCTTCAGCGAGGAGAGCTTCGAGTGGCTGGCCGGGCATCACGACATGAGCGTCGAGTTTCCTGCCGCTGATGTGGTCCTGTTGCAGAAACGCTGAGTGAATCGGTGTTAGTGCGTCTTGCTGTTTTTAGCTGCGATGATGGTGCTTTTTTCTGACCTGCAATAGGTGCCGAGAATAACCGTTTGACACTGGCGCCGGCGAGCGTATGATTCGCGCCGCCCCGCCTGAGAGTTGGTCATTTTCTGCCTTTCATGAGGGCCATGGGCAGCGTTCTATGGCGTTTTCTGGCATCTTTTCTTTTTTGTAGTTCTCTGTCGAGAGGCGCGCTCATGTCGCGGCAATTGTTGGCTATGGCCCTGGCACCGCTGCTGGGGCTCTTCATTCTAGGTATCGGCAACGGCTTCCTGGCCACCCTGATCACCCTGCGGCTGGACGCGGCAGGGGAGTCGCCGGTGGTGATCGGCTGGGTTTCGTCCGCCTATTTCATCGGTCTGGCGCTGGGCGCCATGTTCAACGACCGACTATTGCTGCGTATCGGCCATATCCGCGCCTATGGCAGCTTTGCTTCGCTGGTGGCGGTTACCGTGCTGCTGCAGGCCTTGTTCTTCGAGCCTTGGGCCTGGTTCGCCCTGCGCCTGATCGGCGGTTGGGCCACCGTTGGCGTCTATCTGGTCATCGAGAGCTGGTTGCTTACCTCCGGCGACCAGAAGGTGCGCGGTAGACTGCTGGCGCTCTACATGATCTCGCTGTATGCCGCCGGGGTGATCGGCCAGTTGCTGCTCGGCGTCACCGATGCCATGGGTGAGACGGCGCCGTTCATGGTCATCGGCTTGCTGGCTTCGCTGTCGGTGCTGCCCATGGCCATGATCCCGCGGGTCTCACCGCTGATCGAGCATGCCGAGCCACTGTCTCCGATGCGTCTGATCACTATGACGCCCACTGGGGTGATGGGCAGCTTCGGCTCGGGTCTGGCGGTGGCCGCCGTCTATACACTGCTGCCGCTCTACCTGCAGCGCATCGGTCTCACGGTGAGTCAGGTGGGGCAGATGATGGCGGTGGTGGTGCTCGGTGCCATGCTGTTGCAGTACCCCTTGGGGCGCTGGTCCGACCGCCACGATCGCCAGATCGTGCTGATCATGATCGGTGCCTTCTGCGCCTTGATTTCGGCAGCCATGCTGCTGCTACCGCTGACGACCTGGGTGCTGGCGGCGCTCCTGTTCCTGCTGGGCGGCGGGGTCTTTGCGCTCTATCCGGTGGCGGTGAGCCATGCCGCTGACCGCGCGCCGGCCGGTGCGCTGGTACGCATGAGCCAGGGCCTGCTGCTGATCAACGCCATTGGCTCGACGGTGAGTCCTCCGCTGATCTCTCCAGTGATGGGCTGGGTGGGAGATGCCGGTCTGTTCTGGGCCTTCGGTGCCATGAGCCTGTTCCTGGTGGGCTTCTTCACCTGGCGGCGCAGCGTGCGTCCGGCACCGGTGCCGGTAGCGCCCTTTGCACCCTCGACGCCGATGTCGTCGGCGGGCGCTGAGCTCACTGTGACCGAGGAGCTGGTCCAAGGCGCCATCGAGCACGAGTACATGGAGGATCTTTCCGATCTGGTGCCCGACGTGGAGGTGGCCGAGCCTGTCGTTGGCCCGCCGCCGCCGGATGAGCCGCATATCGCCTACTATCCCGATGAAGACGATATCGACCTGCCACCAAGCGAAGAGCGCGAGCGAATCGAGGAGCCGCTCGACAGCGACGCCCGCCGCTGAGGGGCTCTCTCGGTCCGTGTTGGTTTTCCCAAAGCGCCCGATGCCCCTTGCATCGGGCGCTTTGCGGTGCGGTGCGACCTAGGGATAATGGTTAACGAAAAGTAGTGAATCTACTATCGCCGTTATCATTTTTCCTGAGGTAGTGCCATGTTTCCCTTTGCCGCCCCCGTTCGTGACTTCCGCTTCGTGCTCGAGGAATTGCTCGAGTATCGTTCGCTCGATCTGCCCGGCTTCGACGAGGCTAGCCCCGACCTGGTCGAGGCGGTGCTGGAGGAAGCTGCCAAGCTGGCAGGTGAGGTGTGGGCGCCGCTCAATGCCAGCGGTGACCGCCAGGGCTGCGTGCGCCGGGAAGATGGCGGCGTGACCTTGCCCGACGGTTTTGCCGAGGCCTACCGGGCCTATGTAGAAGGGGGCTGGAACGGCATCGGCGTGTCCCAGGCGCTGGGTGGGCAGGGCCTGCCTGAAGTGGTGGCGAGCAGCGTTCAGGAGATGCTGCACGGGGCCAACATGGCGCTGGGCTTGTGCCCGATGCTCACCGCCGGCGCCATCGAGGCGTTGGCCCATCATGGCAGCGACACGCTCAAGGAGATCTACCTGCCCAAGCTGGTCGAGGGCAACTGGACCGGCACCATGAACCTTACCGAGCCCCAGGCCGGCTCGGACCTCTCCAAGGTGCGTACTCGAGCGGTTCCGGAGGATGACCACTACCGCCTGTTCGGTCAGAAGATCTTCATCACCTGGGGCGAGCACGACGCCAGCGAGAACATCATCCATCTGGTGCTGGCGCGCAAGCCCGATGCTCCAGAGGGCAATAAGGGAATTTCGCTGTTCCTGGTACCGAAGTATCTGGTCAACGAGGATGGATCGCTGGGCGAGCGCAACGATGTCACCTGCGCCTCCATCGAGCACAAGCTGGGCATTCACGGTTCCCCCACCTGCACCCTGAGCTTCGGCGAAAGAGACGGTGCCATCGGCTACCTGGTGGGCGAGGAGGGGCGCGGCCTCAACCACATGTTCACCATGATGAACGAGGCGCGCCACAAGGTCGGTGTGCAGGGTATCGGCGTGGCCGAGCGTGCCTGCCAGCATGCCTTCGCCTACGCCCTGGACCGTGTACAGGGAAAAGCACGGGGCAGCGAAGCCACCATCAGCGAGCATCTCGACGTGCGTCGCATGCTGCTCTCGATGCGTGCCCGTACCGATGCCCTGCGCGCCCTGGCGCTCTATTGTGCCGCCCAGCTCGACGTGGCGCGGCACGCCTCGGAGGCTGCCGAGCGCGAAGCCGCCCAGGCCCGGGTCGACGTGCTGATTCCGGTGGTCAAGGCGTTCTCCACCGACCAGGCCGTGGACATCGCCTCCATGGGCGTGCAAGTGCATGGCGGCATGGGCTTCATCGAGGAGACCGGCGCCGCCCAGTTGCTGCGCGATGCACGTATTGCGCCGATCTATGAGGGCACCAACGGCATCCAGGCGCTCGACCTGGCGGGGCGCAAGCTCTCCCGCGACGGCGGGGCGGCGCTGGCCGGCTTGATCGAGGAGGTCGAGGCCACGGCCCGAGAACTCCAAGCCGACGGTGAACTCGCTGCCCTGGGTGAGAGCCTGGCCGCCGGTGCCGCCGACCTGTGCGCCGCCATGCAGATCGTGCTCGAGCAGAGCCGAGACCCCGAGCGGGGCGCAGACGTCATCCAGGCTTATGCCACACCCTTCCTCAGCCTGGCCGGCCATGTGCTGTGCGCCTGGCAGATGGGGCGGGCGGCGCTCAAGGCCAGCGCGGCGCGAGCCAGCGGCAGTGACGAGCCGTTCTACCGGGCCAAGCTGGCCGCCGCCGACTACGCCTTGCGCCAGTGGCTGCCGGTCGGCCGCGCCAACCGCAGCGTGATCGAAGCAGGCATGAAGAGTCTGGCCGATTTCGACGTCTCGGCTACCTGAGCTTTGGCAGCGGCCGGCCGACTCGCCGGCCGCTGCAGGCTGGAATCGCACCACACAATAACGACATTTTCACCCGGAGCCCACCATGAACGACAGCATCTTCGAACAGGGCCTGCCCAAGACGCCGGCCAACCATGTGGCGCTATCGCCGCTGACCTTCATCGAGCGTAGCGCCTCCATCTACCCCGACTACCCGGCGGTGATCCATGGCGACATTCGCCGCAGCTGGAGCGAGACCTGGGTGCGCTGCCGTCGGCTCGCCTCGGCGCTGGAAAAGCGCGGCATCCAGCCCGGCGAGACGGTGGCCGCCATGTTGCCCAACGTGCCGGCCATGTTCGAGGCGCACTTCGGCGTGCCACTGGCCGGCTGCGTACTCAACACGCTCAATATTCGCCTGGACGCCGAGGCCATCGCCTACATGCTGGAACACGGCGAGGCTCAGGCGGTTCTGGTCGACCCCGAATTCGCCGACGTGATCGAAGACGCCGTCTCGCGATTGGCCATCAAGCCGCTGGTAATCGACGTGAACGATGCCCTGTTCGAGGGCGAGGCGCGTCATATCGGCGAGCTGGAGTACGAGGCGCTGCTGGCCGAGGGCGACCCCGACTACGCCTACCGCCTGCCCGAGGACGAGTGGCAGGCGATCTCGCTCAACTACACCTCCGGCACCACCGGCAAGCCCAAGGGCGTGGTCTACCATCACCGCGGCGCCTACCTCAATGCGGTGAGCAACATCCTCGAATGGGCCATGCCGCACCACCCGGTCTATCTCTGGACCCTGCCGATGTTCCACTGCAACGGCTGGTGCTTCCCCTGGACCATCGCCGCCAATGCCGGTACCAGCGTGTGCCTGCGCAGGGTCGACCCGAAGAAGATCATGGACCTGATCGTCGACGAGAAGGTGACCCACTTCAGCGGTGCGCCGATCGTGCTCAACGGCCTGGTCAATCTGCCAGCCGAAGACAAGCGTGAATTCGACCATCCGGTGAAGGTCACCACCGCCGGCGCCGCGCCGCCCGCCTCGGTGATCGCCGGGGTCGAGAAGCTGGGCATCGAAGTCACTCACGTCTATGGCCTCACCGAGGTCTATGGGCCGGTGACCGTATGTGCCTGGCGCGAGGCCTGGGACGAGCTGCCGTTGGAGCAGCGGGCGAAGATCAAGGCACGCCAGGGCGTGCGCTACCACATGCTCGAGGCGCTCTGCGTGGCCGACCCCAACACCCTGGAACCGGTACCCAAGGACGGCGAGACCATCGGCGAGATCCTGATGCGCGGCAACAATGTGATGAAAGGCTACCTGAAGAACGAGGCCGCCACCGAACAGGCGCTGGAGGGCGGCTGGTACCACACCGGTGACCTCGCCGTGTGGCACCCGGACGGCTACATCGAGATCAAGGACCGCTCCAAGGACATCATTATCTCCGGTGGCGAGAACATCTCCACCATCGAGGTCGAGGACGCCATCTACTCTCACCCCGGGGTGGAAGAGGCCGCAGTGGTGGCCAAGCCCGACGAGAAGTGGGGCGAGACGCCCTGTGCCTTCGTCAAGCTCAAGGTGGGCTTTGGGGAGGTGACCGAGGCCGACATCATCGAGCACTGCCGTAACCACCTGGCGCGCTTCAAGGTGCCGAAGACGGTGATTTTCACCGAGCTGCCCAAGACCTCCACCGGCAAGATCCAGAAATTCGTCCTGCGCGAAGAAGCGCGCAAGCACTGAACGGGAGAGACACCATGAGCCAACAAGCCATCGGCGTGGTCGGCGCCGGCACCATGGGGCAGGGCATCGCCCAGGTACTGGTCGCGAGCGGTTTCCCCGTGCAGCTCTACGACGTAGCCGACGATCAGCTCGGCCGTGCACAGTCCGCCATCGACAAGGGGCTGGGCAAGCTGGTCGCCAAGGAGAGGCTTGGCGAGGCCGAAAAGGACGAGGCCATGGCGCGCCTGGAACTGACCACCTCGCTGGAGGCGCTGCGCGGCTGCGAGGTGATCATCGAGGCAGCGCCCGAGCAGCCGGCGCTGAAGGAAAAGCTGTTCCGAGACCTGAGCCGCTTGAGCCATGACGCCATCCTGGCGTCCAACACCTCGTCGCTGTCGCTGACCCGGCTTGCTGCCGTGTGCGAGCGCCCCGAACGCGTGGTGGGCATGCATTTCTTCAACCCGGTGCCGGTGTTGAAGCTGGTCGAGGTGATTCGGGCCGAGCAGACCAGTGACGCCACCGTGGCACGCATCGAGACGCTGGCCAAGGAGTTGGGCAAGACCCCGGTAGCCATTGCCGACTCGCCCGGGTTCGCCGTCAACCGCCTGCTGGTGCCGATGATCAACGAGGCCGCATTTCTGCTGCAGGAAGGCGCCGCCAGCGCCGAGGACATCGACCAGTCGATGCAGCTCGGCGCCGCCCACCCCATGGGGCCGCTGGCGCTGGCCGACCTGATCGGCCTGGACGTCTGCCTGGCGATCATGGAAGTGCTGCAGGAGGGCTTCGGCGACCCGAAGTATCGCCCCTGCCCGCTGCTCAGGCGCATGGTGGCGGCCGGTTATTTGGGAAGGAAGAGTGGGCGCGGCTTTCACGTCTACCAGTAGGCGACGATTCACGACTGCGCTCGACCAAGAAAGGATTGCCGACCAACCAAGCGTTCGCTAGGGTTGGTCGGTATCGTCCTGACAACAAGCAAGGAGCCCACATGAGCGAGAAGCTGATCGACGTAGTGGATGACGCCGGCGTCGTGCGCCTGACCATCAACCGCCCCAAGGCGTTGAATGCCCTCAACAGTGCCGTGCTCACCGAGCTGGAGGCGGTGCTTACCGAACTCGAGCAGCGCAGCGACCTGCGTGCCGTGCTGATTACCGGAGCGGGTGAGAAATCCTTTGTCGCCGGTGCCGACATCACCGAGATGCGCGAGAAGACACCGGAGGAGGCACGTGCCTTCGCCAGCCAGGCTCTGCGCACCATCAAGCGGTTGGAAACACTCCCGGTGCCGGTGGTCGCCCTGGTGAACGGGTTTTGTCTTGGCGGCGGCTGCGAACTGGCGCTGGCCTGCGACTGGGCCGTAGCCAGTGACAATGCCATCTTCGGCCAGCCCGAGGTACTGCTGGGCGTGATCCCCGGCTTCGGCGGCACCCAGCGCCTGCCGCGTCGAGTAGGACCGGCCATGGCGCTGGACCTGGTCACCACCGGGCGCAAGATCGATGCCCAGGAGGCGCTGCGCATCGGCCTGGTCAACCGCGTGATGCCCCAGGCCGAACTCGAGGGCTACGCCGAGGAACTGATCAAGCAGCTCTCCGGCAACGGCCCACATGCCGTGCGCGCCGCCAAGCAGGCGGTTCACGACGGCATGGACCAGGACCTCGACAGTGCCCTGGCGCTCGAGACTGCACTCTTTGCCTTCTGCTTCGCCGGGGACGAGCAGAGCGAGGGCATGGGCGCCTTCGTCGAGAAGCGCAAGCCGAACTTCTAGCCATGCCGCTACGGAAAAGGCCTGGGCGGATTGCCCAGGCCTCGTAAGTACTGCTGACGCCTTTTTCGGCTAAGCGCCGTCACCCTGCGAAGAGGGCACAACTCACCAGCGGATTGAAGGGCTCGAGGTGGGGGACGGCGTTGGTGCGAAACCAGACATGCTGGTCGTAGTGGGGCTCGAAACCGTGGGCTTCGTCACTGGCCGTGCTCGGGTCGTCGGCCATGTGGTCCCACGGCCGGCCGGCAAAGACTGGTGGCTCGCTGTTGCCGGCGGCTTCCCAGGCTTTCTGAAAAACCAGGTTTTCGACCCCGACCAACAGCATCGAACCATCTGCCTGGGGCTCGTAGAGCAGAATGGAGGGAGTATGAAAGTCGAGGTGGATGCCATTGCCGTCGACGCGCGGCTCGACGGTCGTGATGCCCAGCAGGTCGGGGCGCAAGTAATGGATACCCATATCGCCTAGCTCAGCTGGAAACCCCTCTGCTGCAGCGCTCACGCACTGTCCGGAAGGATCGGGTACGTAACCTTCCGCCAAGGCCACGTTTACGTCCTCGAAGCGCTGCGTGGCGGCGCGAATGGCCTCGATCATTGCTGTTACATCATTCACCTCGGCTGCATTATTCGCCGAATGTGCCATGGCGCTGGCGCTCATCGCCATGGAGGCGCCGAGCCACAGCCCCGCCCACGTCACTTTGGTGATCATTGATCGTTTCATTGTTTTTCTCCCCATGCGGTCAGCGGCCGCAGCGAAACCTGAGGGCGGCACGCATACGGAGAGTAACAAGGTAAAAAGGGCAAGCGAGGCTGATTCTGTCTAACGAGAAAGGAGGGGGAGCAGCGGCTATGCCACCTCGCGTCGCCGCCAGCGAATCATTCCAGTGGCGATGGCAGTTCCCGCCAGTGTGATGGCCATGCCGACCATGACCTGCAGGCTGAGCCGCTCGCCCAGCAGCAGGTAACCCCAGAGTAGGGCGCTGATGGGTACCAGGAAGGTGACCGTGGAGGTGGCGGTGGCGCCGGCGCTCGAAATCAGCCCGAAGTAGAGCAGGAAGGCGAGGGTGGTGCTGAAGGCGGCGAGCCCCAGGCCATTGGCCCAGGCCAGGCCGCTGATGGGGTCGGCAGGCCACAGCCACAAACCGGGAATCAGCAGGATCAGTGCCGACATGGCGGTGCTGCCGGCGGCAAGTACCCGCACCGGCAGATGCGACAGGTAGGTCTTGGAGTAGTTGGTCGCCACGCCGTAGCAGAAGGTGGCACCAACGGCGGCGAGAATGAACCAGCCGTCGCCGCCCAGGGCGAAGTCCAGCCGGTTGGCCGAGAGCACGTAGACACCGAAGAAGGCCAGCGCCAGGCCCAGGTACTGCTGGCGGCGTACCGGGGTGGTGAAGAACAGCGCGCCGAGCAAGGCGGTGAAGATGGGCGTGGTGGCGTTGATCAGCGAGGTGAAACCCGCCTCGAGGCGCACCGTGGCCAGCGCCAGCAGGCTGAAAGGCAGCACATGGTTGACCAGCCCCAGCAGCAGCAGGCCGCCCTTGTTCTCCCACACCAACTTGAGATAGCGCAGGCTGAACAGCAGGGGCAGCAACAGCAGGGAGCCGATGCCCATGCGCACCAGTATCAGCGGCACCGGGCCGAATTCCGGCACTGCCACGCGCATGAAGATGAACGACATGCCCCATAGCGTCGAGAGCAGGATCAGGCGTAGGGAATCGGCCGGTGACATGGGCGTCCTTGAGCAGCAATGGCAGAAAATGAGAGTAGTCTATGCTGCCAGCCTATGGAAAGGCCTCTATTCATCAATAATCATGATGTCAATCATCAAGTGAAAAAGGCCTTTCAATTCGCCGCACCGACGACGACCCAGCCCTCCTCGTCGACGCTCACCGGCACCGGGTCGAGGGCGCAGCCAAGGCCCAGGCCGCCGAGACCTTCCCCGGTTCGCGACGAGAAGGTTGCATCATGGTTACTGCAGCGAAGCTGTTCGCCATCACGACTGAGGATCCGCGGACCGCGCTGGTCGAGGGGAAGATACTGGTGAGGGCAGGCGTTGACGTAACCGAGCAGTGCATCGTCGAGGAGAATCAACAGCAGGGGGAAACTGCCTTTCTCTCCCGTCAAGGTCAGGCTGTAGGTATCGCCGGACGTGAGCTCCTCGAGCCTGACGAGGCGCGTTCCAAGCGCGGGTGCGCTACGATACTGCTGCCATGCCTGAGCCATGCCGAAAAGTCCTCCTGCTGAAAACGGGCTGCCATTGTCGCCAATGAGGGCTCGCCTGTCAGCGCTGGGTAGCGCTCGGGCTTTGCAGAACCAGTCTGGACAACGGGGCGCAATACAAAGGAGCAGAGCGTGAGAGTTACGGAACTCAATCTTTACCCGGTCAAGTCGCTGCGCGGAATTCCGCTCGAGCAGGCGACCTTGGGCGTGCGTGGCCTGGCCTACGACCGCAACTGGATGGTGGTCGACCAGGTGGGACGCTTCGTCACCCAGCGGCAGATGCCGGGCATGGCGCGGGTCACGGTTCGGCTCGAGGACGACTGGCTGGTGCTGGAACATCCCGAGGCGCAGCCATTGGCCATCGAGCTGGCGCGGCGCGACCAGCCGCGGCTGACCGCCTACGTATGGGACGATGCCTGTCAGGCGCTGGACGAAGGTGAGGAGGCAAGCCGCTGGCTCACCGCCGTGCTTGGTGACCTGCGTGGCAGCGCGCTGCGCCTGGTACGCTTCGACGACGCTCACCGTCGCCCCGTGGAGCCCCGCTATCTCCAGGGCGAAGAGGCCCATACTGCCTTCGCCGACGGCTACCCTTTCCTGATCGCCTCTAGTGCCTCTCTCGATGCCCTCAACCGTGAATTGCAACAAAAGGGTCTGGTGCCACTGCCCATGAACCGGTTCCGGCCCAATGTCGTCGTCGAAGGAGCTTCCGCCTTTGCCGAAGATGGTTGGAGCGAGGTGTTGGCGCAGGATGGCCATTACCGCTTCGGGCTACGCAAACCGTGCCAGCGCTGCAAGATCACTACCATCGACCAGGCCAGCGGCACCATCGAAGTCCCCGGCGAGCCGCTGCAGACCCTGATCCAGATGAAGACCCAGCCGCTGCGCCCAGGGGCGTACTTCGGCCAGAACGCTACGCTTCTCACTGGAGAAGGGGGAATAATCGCAGTAGGCGATACGCTTCATGCGGAATGAAGACGCTTGAGATCTCCTTCGTCAATGAGCCGAGGGCCGAGAAAGAGGAACAAAAAAGAAGCCCGCTGAGAAGCGGGCGTTAAGCAAGGGACTCACGACTGCTGTGCAAGAACCGGCGTGAGTAGATTCAAGATAGCGCTATTCCAGCATTGAGAATGTCATCCATTCTCCCTCTGTCTTGTACGAGATTGACTACAACGAACGTAAGCCGCAGCGTAGCGATCGCTTTGAACGGTCACTATCAACCAAGCCTGACGACCACGCACTCGCTGAAACTCCATCGCGGCTGGCTGTCACGACTTGCTGCGCTACGCTTCCAAGTATCGTTTTTCCACTCAGTATCGATGGCAACAGGGAGAGTGCCGTAATGCATATTGCACTCAAACGCGCTTACGACCCGCCTTCGTCCGGGGATGGCTATCGCGTTCTCGTCGATCGGCTCTGGCCCCGTGGTATATCCAAGGATGACGCCAGGATCGATGCCTGGCCCAAGGAGGTTGCCCCGAGCGATGAGCTGCGCAAGGAGTTTCACGCTGGCAAGCTCGGCTGGGGCGAGTTTCGCCGTCGCTACCTGGCGGAACTCAAGCCCCAGCGAGACGCACTACGCGAGCTGGCGGAGCGCGCTCGGAAGGGCAGCGTGACGCTGGTATTCAGCTCGAAGGACGAGCAACGCAACAACGCCGTGGTGCTCAGGCAGTATCTGGAAATGCTGCAGCGTTAGACGAAGCGTGCCGAGACCAGGTAATTTTTACGGCTTTTTTAGGCTGGGCTGTGCTTTCATGCCTGCACGTTGGGTAGCGGGCAAGGGCACCTCCTATGCGTATCGCCAGACAAGGCACGAATCAACTTGGCTTGCGCCTCAGGTATCACTGGCGCAACTGGGCCCCTGTTCTCAAGGTGGTATCCATCATGTGGACGGTGCTCGCGTTCTTCATGGCGATTCCCTGGATCGTTCTCGTCGTCGAACGGGATCCCGATGCCCGCGCCTTCGGGTTGTCGATGCTGCTGGTACTGGCAGCGGTGGGTCTGGTGTGGCTGTCCACGATGCGGACGCGAGTCGAACTCAAGCCTTGGCAAATGTTCGTTCTGACCACCTTGAGTTGGGTCAGCGTCAGTGGTTTTGCCAGCCTGCCGTTGGTGTTGGGCGCACCGCAGTTGACCTTCACCAATGCCGTGTTCGAATCGGTTTCGGCGATTACCACCACCGGCTCCACCGTCCTTGTCGGCATCGAAACCCTCTCCGACGGGCTGAAACTGTGGCGGGGCATCATGCAGTGGCTGGGGGGAATCGGCATCATCGTCATGGGCATCGCCATCCTGCCCTTTCTCAAGGTAGGGGGCATGCGCCTGTTCCATACCGAGTCGTCGGATTGGTCGGACAAGGTGATGCCACGCACGGGCGGTATCGCCAAGGCCACCCTGGGCATCTACTGCGGTTTCACCCTGGTCGCCATGCTGGCCTACTGGGCGGGTGGGATGGCACCGCTGGATGCCGTCGTGCATGCCATGACCTCCCTGGCCACTGGGGGCTTCGCCAACTCCGACGCTTCCTTTGGCGCCTATGCCGGCCAGCCGCACCTGCTGTGGATGGGATCCCTGTTCATGCTGCTGGGGGCGTTGCCATTCGTGCTCTACATACGTGTGCTGCGTGGTGCGCGAATGGCGCTGTGGCGCGATCAGCAGGTACAGGGTCTATTACTGCTGCTGGCAGTGGTCATCCTCATGCTCTCGCTATGGCGGGTCTGGCTCGGCACGCCGCCGTTCGAGGCGCTGACGCAGGTTGCCTTCAATGTCATCTCGGTGGTGACCACCACTGGCTACGCTTCGGACGATTACAGCACTTGGGGAGCGCTGGCCTACGTGGCGTTCTTCTATTTGACCTTCGTTGGCGGCTGTAGCGGCTCCACCAGTGGTGGCATGAAGATCTTTCGGTTTCAGGTGGCTACCATCCTGCTGCGCAACCAACTGCGCTTCCTGGTTCATTCTCATGGGGTCTTCGCCTCGCGCTACAACGGCCAGCCGCTCACCGACGACATTACGCGCGGCGTGGTGGCATTCTCGTTCTTCTTCTTTCTCACCGTCGCTGGACTGGCGCTGGGGCTGGCACTGATGGGGCTGGACATGACCACGGCGCTCTCGGGAGCCGCCACGGCAGTGGCCAACGTGGGTCCGGGACTGGGCGATATCATTGGTCCTGCCGGCAATTTCGTCACCCTGCCGGAGGCTGCCAAATGGCTGCTGTGCGCCGGCATGCTGCTCGGGCGGCTCGAGATCCTCACGGTGTTGGTGCTGCTGACACCGATGTTCTGGCGTAAATAGGCAGGGGATGTCGATGCATCAACGAGTGCTTCAGGATGAGACTCGGCCTGACTCGGTGGGCCCGCGGAGGCCGCAACTGCTGGTAGCCCTGGGTGGGCGTGGCGAGGAGGATGCCGCTCTGGTACGGGCGGCGCATCGTCAGGCGCAGCGCGAGGGCGTGCACTGGTGGGCCGTGCATGTGGACAACGGTCGGGCCGGGCCCAGGCAGCGCCTGGCGTTGGACCAGGTCCTGGCGCTGGTGAATCGGCTGGGCGGTGAGGTACGCGTCCTGCAAGGGGTAGGGCGTGCGCGGGAGCTGCATGAATATGCCATGGAGCAGGGTGTTGCCACGCTGATGGTGGGGCGCACGCGTCCTTCGGGCTGGCGCTTCTGGCGTCGACCGCTGGCGGAGCGGCTGCTGCGCTATGGTGGTGCCTATGATCTGGTGGTCGTTGCCGAGGCCCGCCAGCGGCGCCGATTCCGTCCCGTTCGACGGCGGAATCCGCTGGGCTGGCGCGAGGGCTGGGTCGTGGCGGGCAGCTTTCTCGTTGCCGTTGGCGTGGCCTGGGCGCTCGAGTTCTGGCTGGAACTGGCCAACCTGTCACTGATCTTTCTCGCAGCGGTGTTGGCCAGCGCTACCCTGGCCGGCACCCGGGCTGCAATGGTCACGGCCGCGCTGGGCTTTCTTGCTTTCAATTTCTTGTTCACCCGACCGCGTTTCTCCTTGGCGATGGTCGAGCGCGAACAGTTTCTGACCGTCATCTTCTTTCTGCTGGTGGCGGTGGTCGTGGGGCAGCTCGCTGGCAGCGGTCGACAGCGCCTGGTGGCGCTGCGCAGCAGTCGAGAGCAGAGCCACAGGCTGCTCACCTTTTCCCGCGCCCTCTCCGTTGCCACTGATCGGGAGCAGGTGCGCGACGCTGGCGTTTCCACCTTGGAGCGCTGGCTGGGTGTGCCGGTGGTATTCCTTGATGATGGTGGACAGGACGGCAGCCTGAGCGTGCGCAGTGCGATACCGGCGAATGCCCGGCTTGGTGCGGTTGAGGAGGCCGCCGCGGCATGGAGCTGGCAGCAGCGCAAGCCGAGCGGTGCCGGCACGGCCACCCAGGCCTCGCTGCGCTGGCGCTTCATTCCCCTGGTGGAGCAGGAGCGCATGCTGGGCATCGTGGGGCTGGAACTCGCCGTGAGAGAACGCCCGCTTGGCCCCGACCAGGAGACGTTGGTTACTACCCTGACCCGTCAGCTCGGCATGGCACTGGAGCGCACGCGGCTGGTGGCCGAACTTGGCGCCTCGCGGCTCTCGGAAGAGAACGAGCGCCTGCGCTCGGCGCTGCTGTCGTCGGTATCGCACGATTTGCGCACGCCGCTAGCCTCGATCATCGGTTCGGCCAGTTCGCTGAGAGAACTCGAACCGCAGCTCAGCCGTGCCGACCGGCGCGAGCTGCTCGACGGCATCCTGGCCGAGAGCGAGCGTCTCAACCGCTATATCCAGAACCTGCTCGACATGACCCGGCTCGGCCATGGTGGCCTCAAGATCGAGCGCGACTGGGTTTCGTTCGACGATCTTGTCACCGCCGCGTTGAAGAGGCTGGGCGCCACGCTTGATGCGGTGCGAGTCGAGCGCGAGGGGGCCAATGGGCTACCGCTGCTTTACGTGCACCCGGCATTGATCGAACAGGCACTGGTTAATGTCATCGACAATGCTGTGCGCTTTTCACCCGCAGACGGCCAGGTGGGGATTCGTGCCCGCCTCGACGAGGCTCGTGAATGGCTGGAGATCCGCATCACGGACGAAGGGCCCGGTATTCCCCCGGAACAGCGCGAGGCGGTGTTCGACATGTTCTTCACCGGCGGTGAGGGTGACCGTGGCCGCCATGGCAGCGGGCTGGGGCTGGCCATTTGTCGCGGCATGCTGGGCGCTCACGGTGGCAGCGTCGAGGCGTTGCCAGGTCCCGCTGGGCAGGGCACGACCATCGTCATGCGTCTGCCGCTGGCGGCACAGGAGGAGCACGCGAACGATGGCGACTGAATTCCACCACATCCTCGTCATCGATGATGAGCCGCAGATTCGACGTTTCCTGCGCATCAGCCTGGTGTCGCAGGACTTCGCCGTGAGCGAGGCGACTACGGGCAGGGAGGGGCTGGCCTTCGTCGCTTCCCAGGCCCCGGATCTGGTGCTGCTGGATTTGGGACTGCCGGACATGGACGGCCAGCACGTGCTCGACGAACTGCGCCGGATGAGCCAGGTGCCGGTAATCGTGGTATCGGTGCGCGAGCAGGAGGCGGAAAAGGTGCGCGCGCTGGACTCGGGTGCCAATGACTACGTCACCAAGCCGTTTGGCATTCAGGAGTTGCTGGCACGGATTCGTGCATTGCTGCGTCAGCAGGATTCGGCGGGAGCCAGCTCGAGTGCGCTACGCCTGCAGCGTGCGGGTCTCGAGATCGACCTCACGGCACGCAGCGTGACGCTGAGAGGCGATGCCGTACACCTTACGCCCAAGGAGTACGCCGTGCTCGATCAACTGGCGCGCCATGCCGGCCGGGTGGTGACCCAGACCCAACTGCTGCGGCAGGTGTGGGGCCCTTCCCATACCCACGATACCCACTACCTGCGCATCGTCATCAGCAAGCTGCGTCAGAAGCTGGGCGATGATCCCCACTCCCCCCAGCTGCTACAGACCGAGGCCGGCGTTGGCTACCGCTTGCTGGTCGATCCCGTCGAGCAATGCTGAGCCGAAGCGCCGGGCGCCGATCTCGTTCGGCGCCCGGCAGGCCTCACAACGTCATGAACGGCGATGGTTCCTGATCGGTGAACTGGTAGACGTTCCAGTCATCCCGCTTGGGTCCCGGCATGCCGGGCGTCCCGATGGGCATGCCGGCGAGGCCGATGCCACCAATCTTCGGCCGCTCCTGGAACAGTCGCTCCACCGCCTCGAAGGGCACATGGCCTTCAATGGCGTAATCGCCCATCAGGATGGTGTGGCATGAACCCAATCCGTAGGGCAATCCGGCCTCCTGCTTGATCTTGCCCATGTCCTCATCGTCGATGATGGTGACCGAGACTCCACGCTCCTCGAGCTGGCGCGCGTACTCGTCGCAACAGCCGCACTGCGGGTTCTTGTACAGGGTGGCTTCCTCGGGCAGGGCGGCGTGAACGGCAGAGGTGGCGCCCATCAGCAGGCTGGCGGAAAGCAGCAGGGAAGTGGTGCGACGTTTCATGAGTCGGCTCCATGGCGAGGCGTTGAAGACGAAGAGAAAAGCAGATACTTGAGCAAGGCGGCGATGCCGAGCCCCAGCAGAGAAAGGGCGGCCAGCGGCATCAGCCAGCCAAGCCAGCCCATGCTGCCCATCAGGGCGAAACAGTCGGTCATCATGACGAGACTCCTTGAGAACGATGGATACGGCAGACGCAGGCAAGTCCTGGTGGATGCCCGCAGACGTTCACGTTCTCAAGGTCTGGGAGGTCGCCGCGGAGGCGGCATCCTGTGGTCGGCCATGGCCAAAACCGGAGCGACGACCGGGAAGGGGGGCTCGACGGCGCTCAGTCTGCCGAGATGAGGCACCATGGTGCAGGCCGGGCAACGAGTATCGTCCGTGGTATCGGCATCGAACTGCTGCATGGACGAGGCCACACCACAATCGGCCTGGTGGGAATCCATGGCCGCGTGAGTCGACAGGCTGTTAAGCGCCAGCAGCAGGGCGAGCAGCAGCGTCAGGAAGCGAATGCCCTGATGGTGCCTGCTCTGGGTCGGCCTGGCGACAGCTCTCATGGAACGTCCTCGCAGTGTTGCTTTTTCATTGAAACCTATCTCGTCCACTCGCTTCAATGACCCAGCGCAAGGAGTGGTGTTGCCCTCAGTCCTTGCCCGGAGGATGGCCGTGACGATGCATCAGCAAATGCATGCCCAGGCACAGCATCATGGGCAGCAGCAGCCAGGCGCCTCCAGCCGTCTCGCCGCGCCACAGAAGTAACAGGAAGGCACTTCCCATCAGGATCAGGCAGAGGGGCATCATCCAGGCGTGCAGCCCCCTCGAACGGGACCCCTGCGGCTGGCCCTCCACGCCAGGGGGCTCTTGGCGGTGGCCACCCGGCGGCCGGGAGTGGGAGCGAATGCGGTTCATGACACGTCTCCTTTGGGTTGGGTTCGAGCGTAGCGTCGCTTGAGCAGCAGCGAATTACCGATCACCGACAGCGAGCTGGCGGTCATGGCGATGACACCGATCATGGGATGCAACAGGCCGGCGGCAGCCATGGGAATGGCGGCCACGTTGTAGCCGCTGGCCCAGAGCAGGTTCTGCACGATCTTGCCGAAAGTAGCGCGTGAGAGATGCATGGCATCTACCACGCCGGTGAGTTCGCCGCGCACCAGTGTCACGTCGGCGGCCTCGATGGCCACGTCGGCGCCGGCGCCGATGGCGATGCCTACGTTGGCCTGCTTGAGGGCCGCAGCGTCGTTGATACCGTCGCCCACCATGGCCACTTGGTTGCCGTACTTTTCCTGCAGCTTGCGAATGGCATCGACCTTGCCTTCCGGCAGTACGCCGGCCTGGACCTCGTCGATGCCGACCTCCTCCGCCACGGCGCGCGCGGCGCGC
The DNA here is from genome assembly GCF_051062895.2 of Billgrantia sp. C5P2. Classification (NCBI taxonomy): domain Bacteria; kingdom Pseudomonadati; phylum Pseudomonadota; class Gammaproteobacteria; order Oceanospirillales; family Halomonadaceae; genus Billgrantia; species Billgrantia sp. C5P2. Next base: position 3,204,717 of record NZ_CM128542.1, on the reverse strand, counting down.
TCGTTGTCGCCGGTGATCATCACCACGTGCAGGCCGAGATCGTGCATGCCGCGAATGGCTTCGATCGATTCCTTCTTGAGGGTGTCGGCCACCGCCACGATGCCCATGGCCTGGCCGTTCGCGGCGACGATGACGGCGGTTCGACCCTTGCCTTCGAGGGCCCGCAGGGTCTCATCGAGTGCCTCCAGCCCCTTGACGCCTTCTTCCTTGAGCAGTACGCGATTGCCGATCAGCACGTGCCTTTCATCGACTTTGCCGGAAACGCCCCGGGCGCCGGTAGAGCGAAACTCGCTCACCTCGCCGGGTTTCACGCCGCGCTCCGAGGCACCATCGACGATGGCGCGGGCGATGGGGTGCTCCGAAGCGTTCTCGACGCTGGCGGCCAGCGTGAGCAGCTCGTTTTCATCGATGCCCTTGGTGGCGACCACCTCGGTCAACTCAGGCTCGCCACGGGTGATGGTGCCGGTCTTGTCGAGCACCATGACCTTGATGTCCTTGACGGTCTGGATCGCCTCGCCGGAGCGAATCAGGATGCCGCGCTCGGCGCCGATGCCGGAGCCGACCATCAGCGCGGTGGGGGTAGCCAGGCCCAAGGCGCAGGGACAGGCGATGACCAGCACGGCGATGGCGGCGATCAGGGCCAGGACCGGTGTGCTGGCGTCCGGGTTCACCCACGGCAGGAAGGCGGCCCCCCAGTCAAGAATTGGGCGCAGGGCATCGGGAATCAGTAGCCAGGCGGCCAGGCTGGCCAGCGAGATCAGCAGCACCGCCGGCACGAAGCGACCGGTCATGCGATCGGCGAACTCCTGGATCGGCACTCGTGAGCCCTGTGCCTGATCGATCAGGCGTACCACCTGAGAGAGAAAGGTGTCGCCACCGATCCGGGTGGCCTTGACGCGCAGCCGTCCCTCCTTGTTGATCGTTGCACCGATCACGCTGTCGCCAATCCCCTTGTAGACCGGTATCGACTCTCCGGTGGCGATGGATTCGTCGAGATGACTCTCGCCATCGATCACCTCGCCGTCGGTGGGGATCTTGTCGCCGGGACGCACGATCATGATGTCGCCCGGCTCGAGTTCCTTCACCGGAACCTCCACCTCCTCTCCGTTGCGCTCCACCCGAGCCGTCTTGGCGCCGAGGGTCAGTAGGCGGCGAATGGCCTGTGAGGCGCGGCCCTTGGCCAGTGCCTCGAGATAGCGGCCCAGCAGGTGGAAGGTCATGATGGTGGCGGCCATCTCGATGAACGAGGTCATCGGGTAGACGAAGCCGATCAGGCCGATCAGGTAGGGAGGCAGGCTGCCCATGGAGATCAGCACGTCCATGTTGAAGGTGCCGTTCTTCAGCGAGCGCCAGCTCGAGCGGTGGGTGGCCGCACCGCCGTGGAGGAAGACCACGGGAAAGGCGAGCAGGGCGACGATAGCCAGGTAGCCGGGAATCGGCTGCCAGAACATGTGCGGCATCATCAGGATCATGATCAACGTAGTGGGTACGCCAGCGATCCACAGCCGCTTGCGGGCCTGGCTCAGGTACCCCGCTTCGATGGCGGCCTCGGCTTCACCGTCCTCCTCGGCTTGGCCGCTCACCGCCGCGACATCGTAACCGGCCCCTTCGACGGCCCTTTTCAACGCGTCGCCGTCGGGGCCGTCCGACGCGATATCGACGCTTACCCGATGGCTGGCGATATTGGTCTGGATCTCTACTACGCCGCTCAGGCGCTGGAGGGTCGTGCGTACGATACCGGCGCAATGATCGCTGCCCATGCCGGGCACTGTCAGGGTGATCTTGGTCTTCGCAGTGGTGTTCATCGCGGGCCCTCCGTCGCGGATGGTAGGGCGGCCGCGAAGGCCGCCCGATGCGAGGGGTAAACGACCGCCGGTCAATGATGGGCGTCGTGGTCTTCCGGATCGACGGCCTTGGGGGTGGCTTGCTGCAATTGCTCGCGCTGCTCTTCGGTCATCAGGTCATGCATGGCGTTACGCATACGCACCATCTCGGCCATCATCTCGCCATGCAGCTCCGCCATCTGGCCATGCAGGGCCTGGATCTCCTCGGGATCGGGGCGCTCAACGTGCAGGGCGGCCATCAAGTCGTCGCGCAGGTTCATCAGTTGCCCCATGCGCTCGAATTGGGCGGGGCGATGCTCCTTCATCAGCTCGCGATATTCGCTGCGCTGCTCCTGGTCGAGCATGGGCAACATGTCCTTGCCGCCACCGCTCATCATGGGGCAGGGCATCATGCCGCCACCCATCATGCCGGGGCCCATGCCACCACCCATCATGCCGGGACCCATGCCACCGCCCATCATGCCGGGACCCATGCCGCCACCCATCATGCCGGGGCCCATGCCGCCGCCCATCATGCCTGGGCCCATGCCGCCGCCCATCATGCCGGGACCCATGCCACCATCTGCAGTGCCGGAGGGGGCATTCATGTTCCCCTGTGCCAGGACGTTGCCGGAAACTCCAGCCGCCAGAACGAATCCGAGGGCGTAAACGAGGTTGCTGACCTGCATGACCGACTCCTTCAGGGCACAAGAGCCCTTGCTGATACCTGCTTCGGGAAAGTGACTTCCATGCAGCATGCCTACTTTTCATAAATGCCTGCTAAGCGACACTCGTGAAAGAAGATGCAGAGGCTGCTTGATTAGCAATCAGGTATATAGCTGTGTCAGGGGCGCAGTCGTTGGGTAAGCAGGTAGATCGGAATAGTGGCAAAGGTTGGGGCTTCGCCGGGGGAACCGATGGTGTTCTCGACCCGGGGAGACGCTACCGCAAAGGTGGATAGAGACACCGCAACGTCGCTGACGTCCTGCCGCTCTGCACGCAGCATTGCCGCACTGACATGCTCCCAGCCGTGACCATGCTCGCAGTGGGGGGAAGGTACCAGTTGGCTTGCGGCAATAGTTTCGATAGCCGCGCTGCTCGGGGAAGATGAGGCAGGGTGCGCATGGGCCGAAAGGGCTAACACCAACATCAGCAGCAATGCCAGGGGAACGGCAAGCCAGCCTCCACGCCACCCTGAATGGGTGAACGATCGATGTGAGACCAAGGCTGCCTGCTGATGCATGGCATGTCGCTCCGGCGTGATGGGCAAGTTCAGGATAGCCGTTCCCGCTGGGCTGTCATTGATCTGCATCAATCAAAGCATTTCTCATGGCCGCTTGGCGCATGCAGATGGCTGTTTCCATGAATTTTTCATCGGGGTCCAAGGGCAGGCTTGCGGCTGCGTAGCGACCATGGAAGACTAGACGCCAATCCTGCGGCTGGCTGTCCGACAACACATGCATTCCCGTTCCGTCTCCTGGTTGATCTTCCTCCTGCTCGGTATCGCATTGTCGCTACCGCAGGCGGCTACGAGTGCCTGGAGCGCAAACGACGATTGTCGGATGGAAGGCTACTCGATGCTCGACCAAACCTCGCATCCCGACAGCGATGCTAGCCAGGCACATTCGGGAGAGAAAGTTGCCTGTACGGCTCCCTGCCCGGTCTGCAACAGCGCGCTGACACTCTATCCCGCCGGGCCACGCTCGCTCGAGCCCCGTTGGGCCACCGATGAAGCGCCCCTTCATGCTCCCCGCGACCGCCCGGAGCGCCCTCCTCGCGCGTGATCGAAAGCCCCTGGTTTTGCCCTCGCTTGCATAAGCGATGGCGCAGTCACGCTGCGAGGATCCCGGAGTATTACGGGTATCCTTGGCCGAATACGCAAAGGTGCGACCAGGTCGACATCCGACCTTGACGCACTAGGCGACGAGGATTCTTTTATGAACTATCCCGACATCGACCCCGTGGCCATTGCCATCGGGCCCCTGCAAGTTCATTGGTATGGCTTGATGTACGTGGTGGGTTTCGTCAGTGCCTGGTGGCTGGGGCGCCGTCGGGCATATCGCCTGGGCCTGAACCACGATGATATCGGTGACCTGCTGTTCTACGCCGCTCTCGGCGTGGTAGCCGGAGGGCGTCTGGGCTACGTGCTGTTCTACGGCATGGAGCGCTTCCTGGCCAATCCGCTGTGGCTGTTCAGTATTTGGGAAGGGGGCATGAGCTTCCACGGCGGCCTGGTGGGGGTATTGCTGGCAGCATTATGGTTTGCCCGCAGGAAGAAACTCACCTTTTTCCAGTTGACGGACTTCATCGCCCCTATGGTGCCGATCGGCCTGGGGGCCGGGCGTATCGGCAACTTCATCAACCATGAACTGCCGGGGCGCGTCAGTGACCTGCCCTGGGCCATGCCGTTTTCCCATATGGGGCCGGAGCCGCGCCATCCCTCGGCACTCTACGAATTCGCTCTCGAGGGGGTGGTGCTGTTCATAGTGCTGTGGTGGGTTTCGAGCCGACCGCGGCGGCGCGGCCTGGTCTCGGGACTGTTCCTTATGCTCTACGGCATCTTCCGCTTTGCGGTGGAGTTCGTGCGGCTGCCCGATGAGCACATCGGCTTCGTCGCCTTCGGCTGGGTGACCATGGGGATGCTGCTGACGCTACCGATGATTGCCGCCGGTGTGGCGCTCATCCTGTGGTCGAGGCGTCAAGAGCGCGATGAGCCTGCGGCAACGGTTCCTGCACAAGGAATGGCGGGCTGATGACTGGCCGGGCCAGAAGTGGAATCAGAGCTCATCGGCTGTTGAATCGAATCAGGATCACTAGTATGAAGCTCATTTTTAAGGCTCCGCCGCCAGTGGCGGACAGGCAAGAGGCAAACGCAATGAGACACTACGGCACTGTTCGAGTGAACGGCCGAACGTCGCGCCGCCTGGCATGGCTGTCGCTGTTCGTATGCATACTGGCCATCACATTGCTGACCGGTACGGCTTGGTCCCGGGAAGAGGTGTCCGCCGCCGACGAGGCAGAGGCCGCCGATGAATGGCCGAAGGGACACTACCCGCTGCCCGAGCAGGGCGACGTGATCGGTGAGGACTACATCGTCGAGGCACGCAGTGAAGAGACCCTGCTCGATATCGCCCGCGAGCACAATGTGGGGTACCAGGAGATCCGTCGGGCCAACCCCGATGTCAGCGTCTGGCTGCCGGGCGAGGGCACCGAGGTCGTCATTCCCGGTCGCTTCATCCTGCCGCCGGTCGAGCGGGAGGGGATCGTGATCAATGTCGCCGAGCTGCGGCTCTACTATTATCCCCCGGCTGGAGAAGGCGAGAGCCCGCGGGTGGAGACCTACCCGATCGGTATTGGGCGAGAGGGCTTCGATACGCCACTGGGCAAGACCAAGACCACCATGAATCTCAAGGATCCGGCCTGGTATCCACCGCGCTCGGTGCGCGAAGAGGCCGCAGCGCGTGGCGAGGAGGCGCCCGCCGTGGTGCCGCCGGGGCCGGACAACCCCCTAGGCAGCCATGCCATCCTGCTCGACATTCCCGGCTACCTGATCCACGGCACCAACAAGCCGGACGGCATCGGCATGCGTGCCAGTCGCGGCTGCATCCGCATGTTCCCCGAGGATGTCGCATCGATCTTCGAACGCGTGCCCGTCGGCACTCAGGTTCACCTCATCAACCAGCCGATCAAGGCCGGTTGGGACGGCGACATGCCCTACGTTCAGGTCTACGAGGCGCTCGAGGAGCAGGAAGCCGGCATGGCCGCACTGATGGAGACCCTGGCACTGCTCGAGCGCAATGCCGATGAGCCCTCCACGCCGCTCAACTACGAGTTGTTGCGCGAGCTGCTCGAGAACCCCAGCGGTGAGGTCATTGCGCTGACGCCTGCCCCGGAGCCCGAGCCTGAAACCGAGGAGGAACACAGCGAGAAAGAGAGCCTGCTCTGGGAGGAGCTGGCGGTCTAGCCACGGCTTGGGGGTTCAGCTTGCATTCAGGCTGAGGCCCTATTCTCGTGCTTCCCTCAGGCGAATCGAGACACAACCATGCACAAGTCGATTTTGGCAGCTTTGTTCACCCTCTGGTCTGCTGGCTCACTGGCTGCCCCCGGACACCAGGCTGGCACGCAACAGCCTGACGAGGCAGAGGTAGATCGCGTCATACAGATCGAAGCAAGCGAGATGATGTTCGATCCTGAGACATTGGCCATTGCACCCGGGGAGACGGTAAAGTTCGAAATACACAACAGCGGTGCGCTGGAACACGAGTTCGTCATCGGTGACCGTGCGGCGCAGGAAGAGCATCGCCGCATGATGCAGGAAATGGGCGGTCATGGCGGCCATGGCGACCATGACATGGCCGAGGGCGAGCATGGCGGTGACATGCCCGCCGTGACAATCGCTCCCGGTGCGACCGCCACGCTCGTTTGGACGGCTCCCGACGGAATCAGCCAGCTGGAATATGCCTGCAACATTCCCGGACACTACGAATCCGGCATGGTGGGGGAAATCGACCTCCAAGGGTGAACACGATGAAGCTGTTACTTCTCGAGGACGACGACCTGCTGGCAGAGAGCCTGTCGGAAACTCTGGAAGACAACGGCTATCGTGTCGACTCGGCTGCGACGGTTCACGCAGCCGAGTCCCTGATGGCGACCGAGGAGTATGCCTTGGCGATTCTTGACCTGGGGCTGCCGGACGGTTCCGGGCTCGACCTGATCGCGCGCTGGCGTGGCCAGGAACGTCGCCTGCCCATACTGGCTCTCACCGCGCGGGATACCTGGGAAGACAAGGTCGCTGGCCTGCGCCGAGGGGCCGACGATTATCTGACCAAGCCGTTCCACGAAGCGGAACTGCTGGCACGGTTGCATGCGCTCTTGAGACGGCAGACAGGCCATTTGAGTACGATACTCAGCGTCAACGGCATACAGCTCGACGAGGAGAGACGACAGGTCAGCACGGAGGGGAGTGGTTGGCAGCCGTTGACAGCGACGGAATTTCGGCTGCTGCGGTACCTGATGCACCATCCCGACCGCGTCCTGTCCAAGGCGCAACTGCTCGACCAGCTCTATTCACTGGAGCAGGACGCTCCCGCCCCGAACCTGGTGGAGGTCTATATTGCCAAGTTGCGGCGCCGGCTGGGCAAGGACGCCATTCAGACGCGACGCGGCCAGGGCTATCTTCTTGCGTCGCGTTGAGCGTCGCAGCCTACGCTTTCGCCTGCTGGCCTGGCTCGGGGGGGTGGCACTCGTCGTCGTGGGCCTGACCTGGCTGATGCACGGCATCCTGTTGCACGATCTGGCGCGAAGCTTCCTCGGTGAGCGGTTGCGCCAGGAGGCGGAGCATACGCTACTTCAGTTTCGCCAGGGGCATCTCTCGACCCGGCTATGGCTTGCGGAGAGCCCTGCCCTGCAGGTCTTTCACCATCTCTACGTGCTGGAGCTGGATGGGGAAATCACCACGTCGCATCCGCGCTGGCTCGAAACGCTGATGCCCCATCTGGAAGGTGAAGACGAAGCGCTGGACATCGTCTCCTCTGGCGAGCGTCATCTGCTGGTGTATCGCAGGCGCTTCGAAATCGACGGTCGCTCTGGCGTGCTGCTGATCGGCGAGGACTTCGGCCAGGTGGAGGATGGGCTGGATGCGCTCCACTGGTGGGTCGGCGGTATTGCCGGCCTGCTACTGGTCCTGCTCATCGGCCTCAACATGATGGCGGTCAATCGTGCGCTGCGCCCGCTCTCCCGGCTGCGAAGGCAACTCGACGAACTGCGCTCGGGCACGCGCGAACGGCTGCACCTCGATACGCCTTCCGAGCTCGATGCCCTGGTGGCGCAACTCAATCGCCTCATGGATGAACACGCTCGACGACTCCAACGCTCCCGTGAATCCCTGGCCAATCTCTCCCATGCGCTCAAGACACCGCTGACCGCAGTCATACAGGTATTGCGTGGTTCACGCCCCATCGACCCGGAGCGTAGGGAGAAGATGCGTCTGAGGCTGGAGGACATGCATGCCCAGTTGGACACCGAGTTGAAGCGCTCGCGTATCGCCGGCCCCAATGCAGGACAGCATGCGAACATTCGGCATGAAGCCGAGCAACTCGTCGAGATGTTCTCCAACCTCTATCCCGATCGGCATTTCCGGCTCGATATCGACGCCTCGGTACCCGTCAGTGTCAGCGTCGAGCGGCAGGATTTCTCCGAGGTGCTGGGTATCCTGCTGGATAACGCCGCCAAGTGGGCTACCCACGAGGTCCGTTGCCGAGTGCGGCAAGACACCTCCCTGGCGATCCTGGTGGAGGACGACGGTTCCGGTGTCGCGCCGGATGATATGGGTCGCTTGGGGCGGCGTGGCACTCGGCTCGACGAAGGCAAGCCCGGCCATGGGTTGGGCCTTGCCATCCTGCGTCAGATCGTCGAGCGCTATGCCGGCCAGGTGCGTTTCGAGCCTTCTCCCGAGGGTGGGCTACGGGTCGAGGTCGAGCTTCCACTGAATGAAGCGGGCTGACCGTTCAGCCTGCTTTCAGCTATTCACCGCATCATGGCGCCTGGAGTTCCCCTGACAGGAGCCATGCATGGCGACCAAGAACATCACCGATCTCTCCCTTTCCCGACGACAACTTCTCAAGGGCGGAGCCGCCTTCGGCTTTGGAGCGGCGGCCCTGGGACTGGCACCGGCTTGGGCCGACCCTTGGGGACAAAGCAATACTTACCCGCAGGGGATAGTGGAGGGCAGCGACATCGCCCTGGCCATTCGCCGAGAAACGTTGGCGATCAATGGACGCGATACGCGCCCTATCACCATCAATGGAACGAGCCCTGGGCCACTGATTCGACTACGGGAAGGACAGGACGCCACCTTGCGCGTCACCAACCTGATGGACGAGCCGACCTCCATTCACTGGCACGGCTTGATTCTGCCGCCTGCAGTCGATGGTGCGCCGGGTATCAGCTTCGCCGGCATCGGTCCTGGGGAAACCTTCACCTATCGCTTCCCCGTGGTGCAGAACGGTACCTACTGGTATCACAGTCATTCCGGCTTGCAGGAGCAACTGGGTCATGCCGGGCCGATTGTCATCGATGCCGCCGAGCGTGAACCGTTCCGCTTCGATCGCGAGCATGTGGTGATGCTGACCGACTGGACCTACGAGGAACCGGCCACGGTTTTTCGCAACCTGAAGACTGCCGAGGGCTACTACAACTTCCAGGAACGCACCATTACGGACTTTCTGGCCGACATGCGCGAGAACGGCTTCCGGGAAACGGCCCGCTCGCGTGCGATGTGGGCACAGATGCGCATGAGTTCGCGCGATATCGCCGACGTCACCGGCAGCACCTACTCCTACCTGGTGAACGGCCAGGCACCGGAGCAGAACTGGACGGCGCTGTTCAAGCCAGGCGAGCGGCTGCGCCTGAGATTCATCAATGGCTCGGCCATGACCTATTTCGACGTGCGCATCCCGGGCTTGAAGATGACGGTTGTCGCGGCCGATGGCCAACCCGTGCAGCCCGTGCCGGTCGATGAATTCCGTATCGCCGTCGCCGAGACCTACGATGTCATCGTCACTCCCGAGGCCGATACGGCGTATACGGTATTCGCCGAATCCATGGACCGCAGCGGCTTTGCCCGCGCGACCCTGGCGCCGCGCCTGGGCATGGAGGCCGAGATGCCCGAACGGCGCAGGATCGCCGACCGGGGCATGGAGGCGATGGGTGCGCATGGCGGCATGGACCACTCCGACATGGCGGGCATGGACCACTCCGACATGGCGGGCATGGATCACTCCGACATGGCGGACATGGACCACTCCGACATGGCGGGCATGGACCACTCCAACATGGCGGGCATGGATCACTCCGACATGCAGGACGACACGCCGCCTGGTGCTTCGGAAGGCGACCTGTTGCCAGCGGGAACCGCCCAGCCCGGCTCGCAATATGACCAGGCGGGAATCGGTATCGATCCTGATGAGCGTCGCATCCTGGTCTATCGCGACCTCAAGGCGTTTCGCCCCTGGCCTGACCGGCGCGAACCGGAACGGGAGATGGAGATACACCTGACCGGCAACATGGAGCGCTACATGTGGTCGTTCGATGGCAAGAAGTTCAGCGAGGTCAACGGCCCCATCCATTTCCGCAAGGACGAGCGGCTGCGCCTGATTCTGGTCAACGACACCATGATGGAGCACCCCATCCATCTGCACGGCATGTGGATGGAACTGGAGAACGGGGCGGGGGAGCTCATTCCACGCAAGCACACCATCAACGTCAAGCCGGGTGAGCGGGTATCCGCCCTTATCACGGCCGATGCCGAGGGTAGCTGGGCATTCCACTGCCATCTTCTCTACCACATGGATGCCGGCATGTTCCGGGTCGTCAAGGTCTCGTAAGGAGCTCGCATGAAAACCAGAATCGTACCGATGGCGACCTGTGCTGCCTTCACCCTGCTGGCGATCACGGCGGCTCATGCCGAGGATGGCTACGATGCGCCGGGAGACTGGCCCTCGCCGATGGCGGAACATTATGCCTGGGCGGCGGGCTTCGATCGGTTGGAGTACCTCTTCCCTGGCAAGGGAGAAGAGGAAGCGCTGCTTTGGGATTTCGAAGCCTGGTACGGTGGTGACCACAACCGGGTCTATCTCAAGAGCGAGGGCGAGAACGTCCAGGGCGATGGCGCAGGCGCCGAATTCGAAGCCCTCGACTTACGCTACAGCCGCTTGATTTCGGATTTCTGGGAGCTACAGGGAGGTGCCGGTTACCAGGGCAACGTTGGCTCGAACGACCATCCCGAGCGCTTCTATGGCGTCATCGGCCTGCAGGGCACTGCGCCCTACCTCATCGAGACCAGCCTCGACCTCAAGGTCAGCGAGGATGGCGACGCCTGGGTGGAAGTGGAAGCCGAGCACGATGTGCGACTGACGCAACGCCTCTACCTTCAGCCGCGAGCGGAACTGGTGGCTTCAGGCAACGAGGTCGAAGAGTTCCATATGGGCAGTGGCCTGAACTCGCTGAATGCCGGCCTGCGGCTTCGCTACGAAATCACTCGCAAGATCGCACCCTATGTCGGTGCCTACTGGGAAAAGAGCTACGGCAACACCGCCGATATGGCACGTGCTCATGGCGAGCCCACTGAGAACACTGGCCTCGTGGCTGGCATCCGCGTTCTTTTCTGAGGCGGTTGGATCACCATCGGCCCCGCTGCACGGCGCAGCATCGCCGAGCTGAATGGCCTGGGTGTATCTGGGTCAACCTCGTGATGCGCCATTCAAAAGTGACATCTGTCCCGGTCGGCGGTCGCTATGTCCGCCTCGGCAAAGGAGACCAGTCGACGCTTTTCCTCGTCCCACAGCACGAGTCTCACCGATGCAAGGCTTTGCCATAGGGTGAGGCGGCCGATATGGCGGAGTTGAGGATGGTCGCACAGCACTTCGTGCAGCCGGTAGGAGGGGATGCGGCTGCAGAGGTGATGGACATGGTGTATGCCGATATTGGCGGTGAACCAGCGCAGGGGGGCCGGCAGGTCATAGTGGGAGCTGCCGTGCAGCGCGGTCTCGTGGAACGTCCAGTCGTCGTCGTGCTCCCACAGGGTGTTCTCGAACTGGTGCTGGACATAGAACAGCCAGACGCCGATCGAGGAGGCGAGAAGCGTGATGGGCAGTTGCACGAGCAGAAAGGGGACCACGCCGACCAGCCAGATCATGCTGGTAACGAGCAGCGCGATCGCCGCGTTGGTGCTCATGGTGCTCAGCCAGGGCATCCACCCCGCGCGCATGAAACCCACTGGCAGGCGATGGTCCAGGATGAACAGGTACGCCGGGCCGAGACCGAACAGCACCAGCGGATGCCGGTACAAGCGATAGTGGAGCCGCTGCCTCCGCGGCAAGCCCCGAAACTCGCGCACGGTCAGGGTATCGATGCCACCGACACGCGGGCGATCGAGATTGCCGGAGCTGGCATGATGGAGGGCATGGCTGTGTCGCCACAGATCGTAGGGCGTCAGGGTCAAGACGCCGATGGCTCGCCCGACCCAGTCATTGGCACTTCGGGAACGAAAGAATGACCCGTGGCTGCAGTCGTGCTGGATCATGAACAAGCGTACGAGAAACCCCGCGGCGGGTACGGTGAACAACAGGCCAAGCCAGTAGCCGGCACTCAGGGTGCTCCATATCAGTACCCAGAGGGCGACGAAGGGGATCACCGTGATCATGAGTTCCACTACGCTGCGCGCCAGGCGTGGCGTGCGGTACTCACCCAGGGCGCGCTTCAATGCCCGTGGCTCGGTGGTGATGTCGATAGTCGGCGCTTGGGGATCCATGAGTTGTAGGTTGGCGTCCGTCACGCACGCTGTCTGTACGGTACCGCACGCAATCGGGAAGGTCGTCGGCATGGCCCGGCGCGTGCGTGAGGCGAACGCCTATTGCTGCCGTGGTTCCGTCGGCAGCGCCTCGACCAGTCCCAGCGCCACGCAGATTCGCACCAGCTCGGCCAGGTTGCCGGCACCTAGCGCCTTCATGCCCCGCAGCCGGTACACCTCCACCGTCTTGGCGCTGACGTCCAGATGCTCGGCGATCTCGCGGCTGGTCATGCCTTCGGCCACGTGTACCAGTATTTCGCGCTCCTTGGGGCGCAGGGCGTCATAGCGCTCGCGCAGAGTGTCGGTGCGCTGGCGTACGGCACGTAGCCGCTGATGTTCGGCCAAGGCCTGCTGCACGGCGTCGATCAGCTGTTGGTGATTGAAGGGCTTCTCGATGAAGTCGAAGGCGCCGGCCTTGAGCGCGGCTACTGCCATGGGCACGTCACCGTGGCCGGTCATGAAGATCACCGGCACGGTGTCGCCGCGCTCGTTGAGCCGCTGCTGCACCTGCAGGCCGGAGAGCCCCGGCATACGCACGTCCAGCAGCACGGCACCATAGGCATCGGGCTCCGCAGCGAGAAAGGCCTCGCCGTCGGCGAAGGCGCGGGTGGCCAACCCCACGGAGTCGAGCAGCCATGCCAGCGAGTCGCGCAGCGCTTCGTCGTCGTCGACCACGGCGATACAAGGGGCGGCGGTGGGCTGGGTCACGGCTGGCTCCGGGGCGGCTTGCTGCGGTAAGTGGGGCTCGGTTCGGCCAGCAGTGTACCGGTAAAGGTGGCGCCCTCGGAACTGTCGCCCAGAACCAGGCTGCCGCCCATGGCCTCCATCAGCGAGCGGCTGATGGCCAAGCCCATGCCGAGCCCTTCCGGGCGGCTGGAATGGAAGGGTGTGAAAATCGCCTGAGCCTCGTCGGTGCCGATGCCGGGGCCTTGGTCGCTGACGCTGAAGGTGACCTCTCGGGGGCCGCTTTGGTGCGCGCGAATCTCCACCCGCGTTGCTTCGGGGCGCTCGCGGCTCGCCTCGAGAGCGTTGAGCAGCAGGTTGACCATCACCTGCTCCAGGGCGATGGGGTCGGCCTGGATGCGCGGCAGGGCTTCCGGCAGGTCGTGGTCGAGCCCGATACCGGCCTGCTGGAACTGCCATTCGCACAGGCGGCAGGCGGCGTCGACCACATCGAGCAGCGTGACCGGGCGAGGCCGGGTCTGGCCCTTGCGCACGAAGGTACGGATATGGCGCAGCCGCTCGGCCAGTCGTTGCACCTGCTCGTCGATGCGCTCGAGCGGCAGGACCAGATCGCTGGCGGGTCGCTGTGGATCGGCGCGCAGCTGCATCAGCGCGCCGCTGGCGTAGTTGGCGATGGCGCCCAGCGGTTGGTTGAGTTCGTGGGCGATGTTCGACGCCAGCTCGCCGGTGGTGGCCAGGCGGTTGGCATGGGCGATCTGCTCCTGGTGGCGCCGCGCCTGGTCTTCTGTGGCCTTGCGCAGGCCAATGTCGCGGTTGAGCAGCGAGAGGTGATCGGGCTCGGCGCCGGGGCCGCGGTGGGCCAGCACCACGCTGAGCACCGGCACCGCCCCCCTGGGCCCCGGCATTTCCAGTTCACCGCTCCAGGAGCCATAGCGGGCCACGGCGGGCAGCACGATCTCGCGCAGGATGGCGAGCGATGCCGGCGTATAGGCCTGCTCCAGCCGCGCATCGAGCCCCTCCCGTGGCAGGCCCAGCAGCCTCCTGGCCGCCTCGTTGGAGTAGAACAGCCGCTCGTCACCGTCGCAGAACAGCACGTAGTCGGTGGTGGATTCCACTACCCGAGCCAGGCGTTCGCGGTTGGCCTCGGCGCGAATACGCCGGCCCACGTCGCGTGACACGCAGAGCACGTCGATAAGCTCGCCGGTGGCCGGGTCGCGGCGGGTACGGCTGGTGGTCTCGAACCACACGTAGCGGCCGCTCTTGGCGCGAAAGCGGTAGGTCTGCTGGTAGAAGCCGTCGTGATAGTAGACCCGCGGCGACTTGTTGAGCAGGTCGGCGAGGTCGGAAGGGTGGAACAGGTCGTAGGCCGACACGCCGATCAACTCCTCGGGCTCGTAGCCGAGCAGGTCGCGGGCGGCCTGGGAGGCGTAGAGGAAGGTGCCGTCGCGGGCATGGCGGGAGATCAGGTCGGTGGTGCTCTCGGCCAGCCACTGATAGTGGCGCTTCTCCTCGTCCAGCTCGCTGGCTCTCGCTTCGAGTTCGGCGTTCTGGGCCTCGAGCTCGGCCAGGCGTGCGCGCAGCGCCCCGATCTCGCTGGCCATCAGCGCGCCGGGTCCACCAGGCCACCCAGCGAGGCGTTGCGCCGGAACCAGCCGGCGATGCTGGCTCGCGGCAGGCGGGTCGGCAATACCTCGTGGGGCACGTTCTCGGAGAGAAAGCAGGCGAAGTTGCCGGCCTCTGGGCGTACCCGTGCCACCTCCCGCTCAGGATCGTCGGCGGCGAAGATCGCCATCTCGCCGCCGCCATCCGCAGGCCAGTCGGGGTTGAGGTAGCCGACCGTGGAAACGACCCGATTGGCGCGCCCGCGGAAGCTGTCGAGATGCTTCTTGTAGAAAGCTCCGGGCGGGTAGTGGGCGAAGTGCGCCTCGTACTCGAACAGCCCCAGGAACAGTGCCTGGTTCAGCTCGCGCTGCAGCTCGCCCATGGCTTCCAGGTAGCGGCGCTGGGCCAGGCTCTCGCGGTCGAGCCAGTGGATGGCGTCGCCGCGAATGTCGCGGCGCAGCCGGTGCTCGTCACCGCGGCCGATACCGGCGGCGGCCAGTGCCTCGCGCTCGGCCATCTCCGCAAGCTCCCGGTGCAGGTCATGGCACAGCTCGGCGTCGAGAAAACCTTCGCCGATAAACCAGCCCTGATCGACCAGGGCATCGACCAGGTGGGGCAGGGCACTGGCCGCGAAGGCCGGGCGAACGAGAAGCGACATGGGTGAGGCGGAACCTCCGCGGTAATAACGGAACCGGGTGAAATCAGGAAATGCGGGTTTCGGTTTCGGGGCTGCGCAGCAGCCGCTCGGGAAAATAGCATAGCCGACCGTGTGGCGGCTCATCGAACAGGCTGATGGGGCGCTCGAACCCCTCCGCCAGCAGTTCCACCAGCATCATCGCCGAGAGCCCCCAGATCACCTGGCCTTGGGTATGGTAGCTGGGCACGTAGTGGGGGCGGCCGTTCACCGGGATCACGTCGGTGTGGTGGCGCCGGTCCTCGAGGAACAGCGCCAGCGGCACCTCGAAGATGGCGTCGAGTTCCCCCGGGTCGGGAGCGAGCGGCAGGCCGGGAGGAATCAGGCCCACGTAGGGCGTGACCAAAATGCCATGCAGCGAGATCACGTCCGACAGACGGCCGAGCAGTTCGACACGGTCCGGCGGCAGGGCGATCTCCTCGTGGGATTCGCGCAGCGCCGTGGTCAACAGGTCGCGGTCGGTATCCTCGCGCTTGCCGCCGGGAAAGGCCACCTGGCCGCTGTGGGTATTGAGATGCCCCGCCCGGCGGGTGAACAACAGCGTAGGCTCGGGCCGGTCGACGATCGGCATCAGCACCGCGGCCTGGGGCATGTCGAGGCGCATGCGGCGGGGAGCGTGTGCTTGCAGGCGCTTGCGAAGTTTCTCTAACATGGAGTTTCCATCGGCTTTGGTTCCTTCTACCCGGGGGCCTTCGTCGACGTCAAGCCTGCCAGGGAGACCCATGAACTTCTGTAGCCACTGTGGCCAACCCGTGCGCTTCGCGATCCCGGCAGGGGATGATCGCCCCAGGTACCTGTGCGATGCCTGCGGCTCGATCCATTACCAGAACCCGCGCATCGTCGCCGGCACCCTCCCGGTGAGCGGCTCGCGCGTGCTGCTCTGTCGTCGAGCCATCTTTCCCCGCAAGGGCTTCTGGACCCTGCCGGCGGGCTACATGGAGAACGCCGAGACCACCGTTCAAGCGGCAGCTCGCGAAACCTGGGAGGAGGCCTGCGCCGAGGTCGATATCCATGGGCTCTATACCCTGATCAACCTGCCGCACATCAACCAGGTCTACATGATCTTTCGCGCCGACCTCACGGGCAATTTCTGTGCCGGACCGGAGAGCCTGGAGGTGGCACTGTTCGAGGAGCACGAGATTCCCTGGGACGAGTTGGCCTTTCCCACCATCGAGCGTACTCTGCGCCATTTCTACGCCGACCGCGACAACGGTCACTATCCGCTGCACATCAGCGACATCACCGCCGAGGATCGCGAGCGCTACTTCGGTTCAGCCTGATGGGCAATCGAGAAGGAACGGGTAACGTGGACAAGTTCGAGCTGAAACTGGACCAGGCGGCACGCGCGGCCTGGCTCTCTTATGTGGGAGGGCGCACCCAGGACGAGATCGCCAGCCAGCTCGGCGTGTCGCGCCCCGGCGTGCAGCGGTTGCTGGCCCTGGCGCGTCAGGAGGGGCTGGTCAAGGTGCATATCGACCACCCGCTGACCAATTGCATGGTGATGTCGGATGCTATCCTCAAGCGCTTCGGGCTCGAGTTCTGCGACGTGGTGCCGGCCGACCCCGAGGCCCCCGACAGCAGCGCTCACTACCTGGCCGTGGCGGGAGCGGAGCGGCTGGCCAGGCTGATCGAGCGCTCCGAGCCGTTGACCCTGTCGCTTGGCACCGGGCGCTCGGTGCGTGCCACAGTGGAGGCGCTCAGCCGCATCGAGCGTCCCCAGCACCGCTTCGTCTCGCTGGTCGGCAACGTCGCCCGCGACGGTTCGGCCAACCGCTACGACGGCGTGATGGTGCTGGCCGACAAGACCGGCGGCGAGCGCTTCCTGCTGCCGGCGCCGGTGGTGGCCGGCTCGGTGGAGGAGAAGGAGGCGATGCTTGGCCAGCGGCTGTTCCAGGCCATCGTCGAGATCGCCAAGGATGCCGAGGCGGCCTATATCGGGGTGGGGCGCATCGACCGCCAGGCCACCCTGTTCCAGGATCATTTCATCAGCGAAGCCGAACTCGACGAGCTGCTCTCGCGAGAGGCCGTGGGCGAGCTGCTCGGCTGGCCCCTCGACCAGGCCGGCCAGGTGATCGAGTGCTCCATCACCCGGCGTGTCACCAGCCTGCCGCTGACCATGTTCCGCGACCAGACCCTGGTGGCCTTGGCCGGAGGGCGCGACAAGGGACCGGCCATTCTTGCCGCGCTGCGCGGCGGCTGGCTCAAGGGGCTCGTCACCGACGAAAGCGCCGCGCGCTTCATCCTCGAGAACGAAGATCTTGCCTAGATTGGCCTAAAGTCTAAGGGCAATGCCTTTGCCTTTTGTCGCCCTGTGTCCGATCATTTGATCGTTGGTTGAGTATTTGATCAAAACAACGACTCCCGGCTACCAATTACAAACGCCCCGAGGGGCAAGCCCGCACACAGGAGCCCGACATGAAGCTCGCTCACGCCTTTCCCCTGGCTGGTCTGACGCTTGCCGTCGCCACTGCTGCCCAGGCCGAGACGATCACCGTCGCCACGGTCAACAACAACGACATGGTCATCATGCAGAGCCTGACCGAGGCCTTCGAGGAGGCCCATCCGGGCATCGAGGTCAACTGGGTAGTGCTCGAGGAGAACGTGCTTCGCCAGCGCCTGACCACCGACATCGCCACCGAAGGCGGCCAGTTCGATGTCATGACCATCGGTACCTACGAGGCGCCGATCTGGGCCGAGCGCGGCTGGCTGGCGGCGCTCGACGACCTGCCCGAGGCCTATCAGGAAGATGACCTGCTCCAACCCGTGCGCGACGGCCTCAGCCACGATGGCAAGCTCTACGCGCTGCCGTTCTACGCCGAGAGTTCGATGCTCTACTATCGCACCGACCTGTTCGAGGAGGCCGGCTTCGAGATGCCCGAGCAGCCAACTTGGGAGCAGGTGCGCGAATGGGCCGCCGAGCTGCATGACCCTGCCAACCAACTGGCCGGCATCTGCCTGCGCGGCAAGCCGGGCTGGGGCGAGAACATGGCCTTCGTCTCCACCTTGGTGAACACCTTCGGCGGACGCTGGTTCGACGAGGAGTGGAACCCGGAACTCGACTCGCAGGCCTGGCAGGAGGCCATCGGCTTCTACGTCGACCTGCTCGGCAACTACGGCCCACCCGGGGCCAGTTCCAACGGCTTCAACGAGAACCTGGCGCTGTTCTCGCGTGGCAACTGCGCCATGTGGGTCGACGCCACCTCGGCGGCGGGCAAGCTCTACAATCCGTCCGAATCTCAGGTTGCCGACCGCCTTGGCTTCGCCCCGGCGCCGGTGGCGGAGACACCCAAGGGGGCGCACTGGCTGTGGTCGTGGGCGCTGGCCATTCCCGCCACTTCGGAGAAGCAGGAAGCCGCGCAAACCTTCCTGACCTGGGCCACCTCCCAGGAGTACGTCGAACTCGTCGGTGAAACCGAGGGCTGGACCAGCGTACCGCCGGGCACCCGCGAATCCACCTACGAGAACGAGAACTACCAGCGCGAGGCGCCTTTCGCCGGCTTCGTGCTCGATGCGATCAACAGCGCTGACCCCACCGATTCGACGCTGGAGCCGAGCCCCTATGTCGGTGTGCAGTTCGTCGGCATTCCGGAGTTCCAGTCCATCGGCACCCAGGTGGGCCAGACCATCGCCTCGGCCTTGACCGGCGACACCAGTGTCGAACAGGCGCTGCAGAACGCCCAGCGCGCCACTGAGCGCACCATGCAGCGCGCCGGCTACTGATCCACACCCTCGCCCTGCCGCCGGGGCCAACGCCTCGGCGGCCAATTCCCAACGTTACGTGGTGATGCTATGAGCAAGACACGCGCCTCCGGGCGTACCGTCGGTGGTCTGCGCTCGCTGTCTCTGCAGGCACCCGCGGTCACGCTGCTGCTGCTTTGGATGCTGGTCCCGCTGGGCATGACCGTATGGTTCTCGCTGCAGCGCTACAACCTGTTGATGCCTGGCATGAGCGGTTTCGCCGGCCTGGAGAACTATGAGTACCTGTTTACCGACCCGGCGCTGTGGCGCGCCATGGGCAACACGCTGCTGATGGTGGGCTCGGTACTGGTGATCACCGTGGGCGGCGGCGTTCTGCTCGCCGTGCTGTTCCAGCAGGAGTTTCCCGGCCGCGGCATCGCCCGGGTGCTGGCCATCTCGCCGTTCTTCGTCATGCCCACGGTGAGTGCGCTGGTGTGGAAGAACATGATGATGCACCCCTCCAATGGGGTTCTGTCATGGGTCGCCGAGCTATTTGGCCTGCCGGCGGTGGACTGGTTCTCGTCGCTCCCGCTCACCTCGATCGTCATCATCGTGGCCTGGCAGTGGCTGCCGTTCGCCCTGCTGATTCTGCTCACCGCCATGCAGTCGCTCGACGACGACCAGGTCGAGGCGGCGCGCATGGACGGAGCAGGGCCCATCGCGGTGTTCTTCTATATCACCCTGCCACACCTGAAGCGTGCCATCAGCGTGGTGATCATGATCGAGATGATCTTCCTGCTGACGATCTTCGCCGAGATCTACGTCACCACTTCAGGCGGGCCGGGGCTCGCCACCACCAACCTGGCATTCCTGATCTACATCCAGGCGCTGCTCGATTTCGACGTCGGCCTGGCCTCCGCCGGTGGGGTGGTCGCCATCATCCTGGCGAATATCGTTGCCATCTTCCTGGTCCGGCTGGTGGCCAAGAACCTGGAAAGCTGAGGCGAGGAGCCGCTCATGACCACACTCAAGACCAAGCAGGCCCTGCCGGCCGATGGCCAACTGGCAAGCGCCTCCGACGATGGCGCGGCCCATGCCCGCCACACGCCGCTGGTGCCCAGCGCCGGGGCGCGGCGGGTATGGCTGACGCTGCTGGGGTGGGGCATTGCCCTGATCATCTTCTTTCCCATCCTGTGGATGGTGCTGACGGGCTTCAAGACGGAGGCCGAAGCCATCGCCGACCCCAGCCTGATCTTCACGCCGACGCTGGAGAGCTACATCGCCGTGCAGGCCCGGGCCGATTACTTCAAGTTCGCCCTGAACAGCGTGGTGGTGGCCTTCGGCTCGACCCTGCTGGCGCTGGCCATCGCCATTCCCTCGGCCTACGCCATGGCGTTCCTGCCCACCAAGCGCACCAAGGGCACGCTGCTGTGGATGCTCTCCACCAAGATGCTGCCGCCGGTGGGCGTGCTGGTGCCGATCTACCTGATCTTTCGCGATTTCGGCCTGCTCGACACCCGCACCGGGCTGATCATCGTCTACACCCTGATGAACCTGCCGATCGTGGTGTGGATGCTCTACACCTTCTTCAAGGACCTGCCGCGGGACATCCTCGAGGCGGGGCGCATGGACGGGGCGAATACCTTTCAAGAGGTGCTCTACCTGCTGCTGCCGCTGACCCTGCCTGGCATCGCCTCCACCGGGCTGCTGTCGGTGATCCTGAGCTGGAACGAGGCGTTCTGGAGCCTCAACCTGACCTCCTCCAGCGCGGCGCCGCTCACCGCCTACATCGCGTCATTCTCGAGTCCCGAGGGATTGTTCTGGGCCAAGCTCTCCGCCGCTTCCACCATGGCGATCGCGCCGATCCTGGTCTTCGGTTGGTTGACCCAGAAGCAGATGGTACGTGGCCTCACCTTCGGCGCCGTCAAGTAACGAGGTTTCCCCCATGGCAACGCTACAACTCAACAACATCGTCAAGCAGTTCGACGACACCCAGGTGATCAAGGGCGTCGATCTGGAGGTCAACGACCGCGAGTTCGTGGTCTTCGTCGGCCCCTCCGGCTGTGGCAAGTCGACCCTGCTGCGCATCATCGCCGGCCTCGAGAGCGCCACCTCGGGCGACATCCTGATCGACGGGCAACGCATCAACGAGGTCGGCCCGGCCGAGCGCGGCCTGGCGATGGTGTTCCAGAGCTACGCGCTCTACCCGCACATGACCGTCGAGGACAACATGGGTTTCAGCCTCAAGCTTGCCGGCGTGCCGAAGGAGGAGCGCCGGCGCAAGGTGCGCGAGGCGGCATCGGTGCTGCAGCTCGAGCCGCTGCTCGAACGCAAGCCCAAGGCGCTCTCGGGTGGGCAGCGCCAGCGCGTGGCGATCGGCCGCGCCATCGTGCGCAACCCCAGCATCTTCCTGTTCGACGAGCCGCTCTCCAATCTCGACGCGGCGCTGCGGGTGCAGATGCGCATCGAGCTGGCGCGCCTGCACGAGGAGCTCGACGCCACCATGATCTACGTCACCCACGACCAGATCGAGGCCATGACCATGGCCGACAAGATCGTCGTGCTGCAGGGCGGCGTGGTCGAGCAGGTGGGCTCGCCGATGGAGCTCTACCACCACCCTCGCAACCGTTTCGTGGCCGGCTTCATCGGCTCGCCGAAGATGAATTTCCTGAAGGTGAAGCTTGTGGAAGCCAGCCCCACGGGCGTCGAGGTTCGCCTGCCGGACGGGGCGACCTGCGAAGTGCAGGTGGACGGCACTGACCTGAACGATGAGTCACTGACGCTGGGCATACGTCCCGAGCACCTGCAGATCGAGCCCGAAGGGCCGCTCTCGGGGCGCATCGAGGTGATCGAGCGCCTGGGTGGGGTGACCTCGCTCTACGTGCGCATGCAGGACACCCTGGTCACCGTGAGCGCCGACGGCAACGTGGATAGCCGGGTCGGCGATACCCTGCGCTTCGGCTTCGATCGCGCCTGTGCCCATCTCTTCGATGCCGCGGACCTGGCCCTGCCGAGCCTGTCGCGTCATCCCCTGGCCGGGCTCAACCGTCAGGACAACCGCACGCCAAGCGTGGCCAGCGGCCAATGAGCGGGGTAGGCATGGAAACATTGATTTTCGACTGCGATGGCGTGCTGGTGGACAGCGAGGTCGTCGCCGAGGCGACGCTGCTGGAGCAGCTCGGCCTGCTGTTGCCGGACATCTCCGAGGATGTCGCCTTGCGCCAGGCACTGGGCATGACCACGGCGGCAATCCTCGACCGGCTTGAGCGGCAGAGTGCGCATCGGCTGCCGGCAGATGCGCTGGAGCGCATCGACAGCGCGATCGAGGCGCGGCTGGCCGAGGAGCTGCGCGCCGTCGAAGGCGTGGCAGAAACGCTGGGCCGGATCGAGTTGCCGCTGGCCATCGTCTCCAACAGCCGCCGCCGTCGGGTGCTGGCGTCGCTCGCCGTCACCGGGCTCGACGCCCGGCTGGGCGAGGTGCCGCTGTTCACGGCCGATGAGGTCGAACGACCCAAGCCGGCGCCCGACCTCTACCTGCTGGCGGCGCGCAGGATGGGCCGGGCGCCGGGAGACTGCCTGGTGGTCGAGGACAGCGTTTCCGGGGTGACGGCGGCGCATGCCGCGGGCATGACGGTGATCGGCTTCACCGGTGCCAGCCATATCGAGGACGGTCACGCCGAGCGGCTGCGCCAAGCGGGGGCGTGGCGGGTGCTGCCGGCCATGCATGGCCTGGAGGCATTGATTCAACAATGGCACGAAGGTCGCGTTGTTAGCGCGAGTGCGGCCGCGAGCGAAACCAACGAGGAAAGTCCGAGATGAAACTGCAAGACAAGGTGGCTGTCATCACCGGTGGCGCACGCGGCATCGGCCTGGCCATCGCCGAGCGCTATCTCGCCGAGGGGGCGCGGGTCGCCGTTGCCGATATCGACGTGGCCGCGGTGGAGGAGGCGGTAGCGGGTTTGCGTCACCTGGGGGCCGACCGCGTCAT
This sequence comes from Billgrantia sp. C5P2, assembly GCF_051062895.2. Lineage (NCBI taxonomy): Bacteria > Pseudomonadati > Pseudomonadota > Gammaproteobacteria > Oceanospirillales > Halomonadaceae > Billgrantia > Billgrantia sp. C5P2. The sequence goes on along the minus strand of NZ_CM128542.1, from coordinate 3,181,900 downwards.
GGGGGTGCGCCTCGACGTCTGCGATCGCGACTCGATCGCGGCGATGATCCAGGCCGTGACGGAACACCTCGGCGCCATCGACATCCTGGTCAACAACGCGGCGGTTTTCGACATGGCACCGGTGCTCGAGGTCAGCGAAGGCAGCTTCGATCGGCAGTTCGCCGTCAACACCAAGGGGCTGTTCTTTACCCTGCAGGCGGTAGCTCGGCACATGGTCACCCGTGGCGAAGGTGGGGCGATCATCAACATGGCCTCCCAGGCGGGACGTCGCGGCGAAGCGCTGGTGAGCACCTACTGCGCCACCAAGGCGGCGGTGATCAGCCTCACCCAATCGTGTGCGCTCGACCTGATCCGCTACGGCATTCGCGTCAACGGCATCGCCCCGGGCGTGGTCGACACGCCGATGTGGGACGAGGTCGATGCGCTGTTCGCCCGCTACGAGAACCGTCCGCTGGGCGAAAAGAAGCGCCTGGTGGGTGAGGCAGTGCCCTACGGGCGCATGGGCAGGCCGGAGGATCATGCCGGGGCGGCGGTGTTTCTTGCCTCGGATGATAGCGAATATGTCGTAGCCCAAACTCTAAATGTCGACGGTGGCAACTGGATGAGTTGAAAAAATGAACCCCAATATTCATGACATGGCGGTGCGTTTATTGGAGGCCGCCGAGAACCGGCAACGCTTCATCGTCGCCCTGGCCGGGCCGCCGGGGGCGGGCAAGTCGTTCCTCTCCGAGTGGCTGTGCCGCGAGCTCAACGAGCGGCAGCCCGGCATCGCCGCGGTGGTGCCGATGGATGGCTACCACCTCGACAACGCCATCCTCGAGCCGCTGGGCCAACTGCCGATCAAGGGGGCGCCGGAGACCTTCGACCCCGATGGCTTGAAGCACGACCTGGAGCGCATTCGCCGTGCCGACAGAACCGTAGCGGTGCCGGTGTTCGATCGCCCGCTGGACCTGGCCCGGGCCGGCGGGCGCCTGATTACCCTCGAGCATCGCCTGGTCATCGTCGAGGGAAACTACCTGCTGCTCGATCGCGACCCGTGGCGCGAACTGCACGCCCTGTTCGACATGACGCTGTTCCTCGAGGTGGCCGACGAGGTGCTCGAGGCGCGCCTGATCCAGCGCTGGCTGGGGATGGGCCAGGAGCAGCAGGGCGCCATCGACAAGGCGCGCCACAAGGACATGCTCAATGCCCGGCTGATCAAGCGCGAATCCGTCGCGCCGGACCTCTACTGGCGTTAGGCCGCGTCACGCTGCCGTTGCCATCCATCATTTTCGTTCATTGCCGCCCGCGGCAAGGAGTGCCCTCATGCCTGCTCTCAGCAACGCCACGCTCACCCGCCTCGATCCACGTATCGCCGTGCCGCGCTACGACCGCCAGGCGCTGACGCCGGGCATCGTGCACATCGGCGTCGGTGGTTTTCATCGCGCCCACCAGGCCATGTACCTCGACGAACTGATGAACCGCGGTGAGGCGCTCGATTGGGGCATCGTTGGCGTCGGCGTGATGCCTGGCGACCGGCGCATGCAGGAAGCGCTGGCGGCGCAGGACCATCTCTATACGCTGGTGGTGAAGCATCCGAATGGCGAGCGCGAGCCGCGCGTGATCGGCGCCATGCTCGACTACCTGTTCGCCCCCGATGACCCCGAGGCCGCCATCGAGCGCATGGCCGACCCCGCCATTCGCATCGTCTCGCTGACCGTCACCGAAGGAGGGTACAACTTCCATCCGGTGAGCGGCGAGTTCGACCTCGGCAACCCCGATGTGCGCCATGATCTCGACCACCCGCAGGTGCCGCGCTCTACCTTCGGCCTGGTGGTCGAGGCGTTGGCCCGGCGGCGTGAGGGCGGCCTGGCACCGTTCACGATCATGTCCTGCGACAACATCCAGGGCAACGGCGAGGTGGCCAGGCGCATGTTCACGGCCTTCGCCCGGGCACGCGACCCTGCCCTGGGGCAGTGGCTCGAAACCGAGGTGGCCTTTCCCAATGCCATGGTCGACCGCATCACGCCGGTGTCCCAGTCGGCGGATATCGAGGAGCTGGCGCGTGAGTTCGGCGTCGAGGATGCCTGGCCGGTGGTGTGCGAGCCCTTTACGCAATGGGTACTGGAGGATCATTTCGTCAGCGGCAGGCCGTCCTTCGAGCAGGTTGGCGTGCAGGTGGTCGAGGATGTCGGACCCTACGAGCTGATGAAGCTGCGCCTGCTCAACGCCAGCCACCAGGCGCTGTGCTACTTCGGTTACCTGACGGGTTATCGCTACGCCCACGAGGCGTGTCGGGACCCGCTGTTAGTCGACTTCCTGCTTGGCTACATGCGCCACGAAGGCAGCCCGACCCTGGCGCCGGTGCCGGGGGTGGATCTCGAGCAGTACCGCCTGACCCTGATCGAGCGCTTCGCCAATCCCGAGATCAAGGACACCCTGGCACGGCTGTGCGCCGAGAGCTCCGATCGCATTCCCAAGTGGCTGGTGCCCGTGATTCGCGAGCAGCTCGCGACAGGCGGTGAGATCCACCGTAGCGCGGCGGTGGTGGCGAGCTGGGCGCGCTACGCGGAGGGCATCGACGAACAGGGCCAGCCCATCGCGGTGGTCGACCGCCTCAAGGACGAACTGATGGCGCTGGCCGCTGCCAACCGTACGCAGCCCACTGCCTTCATCGAGAACTGTGAGCTGTTCGGTGACCTGGCCGAGCACGAGCGTTTCCGCGAGGCCTATCTGGCCGCCTTGGAGAGCCTGCACGAACGCGGCGCGCGCGCTACCCTTGAAACCCTGGTCGGGGAGCAAGCACAAGGAGCGGAGTAATGTATATCGGGGTGGACTGTGGCACCCAGAGCACCAAGGTGGTGGTGGTCGACATCGACGGCGGGGCGATCCTCGGCGAGGCTAGCCGTCCGCATCGCCTGGTGGAAGGTGAGAACGGGCGTCGCGAGCAGCAGCCCGAGGAGTGGCTCGAGGCCTTTCGTGGAGCGTTCGAGGAGGCCGTGAGTCGGGCCGGCATCGAGCGTTGCGCGATCCGCGCCATTGGCGTGTCCGGCCAGCAGCACGGCATGGTGGCGCTGGATGCCAAGGGCCAGCCGGTGCATCCGGCCAAGCTGTGGTGCGATACCGAGACGGCGGCGCACAACGATGCGCTGGTCGAGCGCCTCGGCGGCCCGGCGGGTTGTCTTGAGCAGCTCGGGCTGGTGCTTCAGACCGGCTACACCGCGTCGAAGGTCGCCTGGCTGCGTGAGGTTCATCCCGACGTCTATCGGCGCATCGATGCCATCCTGCTGCCCCATGACTATCTCAACTTCTGGCTCACCGGCGAGAAGGTGGCGGAGGCGGGCGATGCGTCGGGTACCGGCTACTTCGATACTCGCAGCCGGCAGTGGCGTCACGACGTCTTCGCCGAGATCGCCCCGGAGCTCGACCCCGAGCACGTGCTGCCGCGGTTGATCGACTCCCGTGAACCTGCCGGAACGCTGCAGCCGGAAGTGGCCCGTGAGCTGGGGCTGGGTGAGGGCATCCTGGTCGCGAGTGGGGGTGGCGACAACATGCTCGGCGCCATCGGTACCGGCAACATCGTTCCCGGCATCGTCACCCTGAGCCTCGGCACCTCGGGTACCGTCTGTGCCTATTCGCCCGAGCCGGTGCGCGCCGAGAGCGACATGGTCGCCAACTTCTGCGCCAGCCACGGCGGCTGGCTACCGCTGATCTGTACCATGAACGTGACCTCGGCCAGCACCCTGGTGCGCGAGCTGTTCGACCTCGACCTGGCGGCCTTCGGTGAGCGCCTGGCCGCGGCCCCGATCGGCGCCGAGGGCGTGACGGTACTGCCGTTCTTCAATGGCGAGCGGGTGCCGGCACTGCCTCACGCCACTGCGAGCTTCCTGGGGCTCGACAGCCGCAACCTGACCCAGGCCAACCTGTGCCGGGCGGTGGTGGAGAGTGCCACCTTCGGCATGCGCTATGGCCTCGAGCTGCTCGGGCCGCTGGCCGCCGGGGCGAGCCAGATCCGCCTGGTCGGCGGCGGCGCGAGAAGCCCGGTCTGGCGCCAGATGGTGGCCGATATCACTGGCACCCAGGTGATCTGTCCGCAGGTGACCGATGCCGCGGCGCTGGGGGCTGCGCTGCAGGCGGCCTGGTGTGAGCGCCGGGAACTCTCGCTGGCCGCACTTTGCGAACGCCTGGTGCATCTCGACGAGGCTTCGCTGGCCGAGCCCGAAGCCACCAACGTGAAGGCCTACGAAGCGGTCTACACGAGGTATCGCGAGGCGCTGGCCGCGCAGCATGACATTCCGGCCTGAACCCACTCCATCTTCAACTGCAGCCCACGGAGAAGCCCCATGACGACTCGACTCGACAACCTTCGGCGCCATTCGCTGGTCGTCGCCGACACCGGCGATCTCGACGCCATCCGCCGCTACCGGCCGCAGGATGCCACCACCAATCCCTCGCTGTTGCTCAAGGCCTTCGATCTACCCGGCTACCAGGCGCTGATCGATGACGTGCTTGGCGTGGTCAAGGCCGAAGGTGGCGACTTGCCGACACGCGTCGAACGCGCCGTGGATCGCCTGGCCGTGGCCAAGGGCGCGGAAATTGCCAAGCTGGTGCCGGGACGCGTATCCACCGAGGTGGCCGCCAAGCTCTCCTTCGATACCGAGGCGAGCGTGCGCAAGGCCTTCGAGCTGATCGAACTGTACGAGCGCCGCGGCGTCGGCCGTGAGCGGGTGCTGGTCAAGCTGGCTTCCACCTGGGAGGGCATTCGTGCCGCCGAGCGGCTCGAGCGGGAGGGCATCAACTGCAACCTCACGCTGCTGTTCAGCGATGCCCAGGCCCAGGCCTGCTTCGATGCCGGCGTGTTCCTGATCTCTCCATTCGTGGGACGGGTTACCGACTGGTACAAGAAAGAGACCGGCAAGGAGTACGCCCCTGACGAGGACCCGGGTGTGCTGTTCGTGCGCAGCGTATGCGAGCGCGCCGGTCGTGGCGGCTTCGATACCGTGGTGATGGGGGCGAGCTTTCGCACGACGGGGCAGGTGCTGGCGCTGGCCGGCTGCCATCGGCTGACGATATCGCCGGCGCTGCTCGAGGAACTGGCGGGCGAGAAGGGCGAGGTCGAAAAGCGGGTCGTGTTCCCGTCTCCCGGTGAGCGCCCCGCACCGCTTACCGAACCCGCATTCCGCTGGCAGCACAATCAGGACGCCATGGCCAACGACAAGCTGGCCGAGGGTATCCGTCGCTTCGCTGAGGACCAGGACCGGCTCGAACGGCGTATCGCAGAGCGGCTGGGCTGACGCACTGGCTTAGAAGGTTTCCAGCTTCCACACGTCGAAGGCCGGCTCCTCGTAGGGGTGGGCCGCCCGCAGCGCGGCGACGGCATCGCGGATGAGCCGGTCCTCGCAGACCAGCTCCACCTTCACTTCCTCCACCTTTTCCAGATCGCCAACCTGGCCGATATGCGGGTTGGCGCCGTCCAGAGGACGAAACTGACCGGTGCCCCGGGTTTCGAAGCAGCATGCTTCGTAGTCGCCGATGCGCCCGGCCCCGCTGGCGAACACGGCTTCCTTGACCGTTTCGGCATCCTCGAGCGGAACGTAGAAGGCAAGCTTGTACATCGTTTCCTCTCCTTGCAGTGCATGGCTTCTCCCCATGATACGTCGCCATGCATAGAAAAATACCTGTCGATGGGCGCAGAAAATACTTGTCCAGGATTTGTACAGGATATAGATTCTGTACAGGGTTTGGTCAATTCGACGCGAACCCTCATCGTTCACCCCATGAGGTACATACAGATGAAAACGTTGCAACGAGTGGCCATCGGTTGGGTGGGAGCTGGCATGCTGGGTGTTGCCTTGACGGGCGCCGTACAGGCCGATGACCATGGTGGCGCAAAGGATATCGTCGATACCGCCGTGGCGGCCGGCCAGTTCGAGACCTTGGCGGCTGCGCTGGAGGCGGCAGGTCTGGTGGAAACCCTCAAGGGCGAAGGGCCCTTCACGGTGTTTGCCCCCACCGATGACGCCTTTGCCAAGCTGCCCGAAGGTACCGTGGAGAGCCTGCTCGAGCCCGAAAACCGTGAGCAGCTCCAGGCAGTGCTGACCTACCACGTGGTGGCGGGCAAGGTGATGGCCGAAGACGCCATGGGGCTGGACAGCGCCACGACCGTCCAGGGGCAGGACCTCACCATCACCACCATGGACGGCAGCGTGATGATCGACGACGCCAGCGTGATCCAGGCCGATATCGAGGCCAGCAACGGGGTGATTCACGTGATCGATAGCGTTCTGCTGCCGGAGTAACACCGATAGACATTACCGTCTCCATAGCCACCTCTTCGGGGTGGCTTTTTCATATCGGCTTTGGCATCGAGCGGGAGCGTGGCATGGTTTTCATGACAGCGTCATAGAGCATGAGCGGCCAAGGAGGAAACCATGGATCGAGCACTCTCCGCACTGCTGGAAGCGCAGGGACTCTCACCCGTCGGGAGAATGCAGCCGCTCGGAGGCGGAGATATTGCAGCCGTCTACCGGTTGGAGACGTCCCAGGGGCCGGTCGTGGTCAAGCATGACGAGGCCGAGCGATTGACGGGCGAAGCGGATGGACTGCAGGCCTTGCGCCAGGCCGAGAGCTCGCTACGGGTGCCCAACGTCCTGGCATTGGGCGACGGCTGGTTGGTCATGGAGGCGCTCGAGGCGGGTTCGCGCTCGCCACGCTCTGCCACGGCCCTGGGCGAGGGGCTTCGCCAGTTGCATTCACATACCGCAGCCGAGCACGGCTGGCCGCGGGACAACGCCTGCGGACGCACGCCCCAGCCCAATGCGCCACTTGCCGACGGGCGAGTCTTCCAGCGTGAGCGGCGCCTGCTGCCGCTGGCCCGGGCCAGTCACGAGCGCGGACTGCTGGATAACCGGCTGCGTGGCCGCATCGAGGCGCTGGCGGAGGCCCTGGAAGAGTGGCTGCCCGACCTACCGGCAAGCCTGCTGCACGGCGATCTGTGGTCGGGCAACGTGCTGTATACCCCACAAGGCCCGGCGATCATCGACCCGGCAGTGTATCGGCACTACCCCGAGGTCGACCTGGCCATGCTGACGCTGTTCGGCTCGCCCGGCGACGCCTTCTTCGAAGCCTACTGGGATGGCAATGCTCCGTACGACTGGCCGCGGCGCGAGGCGCTGTTCCAGCTCTATCCGCTGCTCAATCATCTGCTGCTTTTCGGTAGCGGTTATCGAAGTGGCGTCGAGCGAGTGGTAGCCGCTATCGAACAGCTCTGAGGGGGCAATCATTCATTCAAAAGTTCGTTTGAATACCCTTGCCCGCCCCAGATCAGCTACATACACTCAAGTATGTTTGTTCACTCATGGAAGAGAAACATCATGCGCAGAGTCTTGGGCGGTATCGTCGCTGCAGGGATGGTTGGCTGGATATGGACTGCGCCGGCATGGGCGGACCCGGGCAGCGTGACGCTACAGTTAGACAACGACGGCATGGTCAGTCGGGACGACGACAACTACACGGCCGGAATGGAGCTCATCTGGACTCGCGCGGTGGCGCCGGATCACTGGAGCCAGCGAATCGCCGGAGCACTGCCGCAAGGCTGGCTGGACCAGGTCGACGCGCTGAGCTACCACCTCAGCTACCGGATGTATACGCCGGTGGAGGTGGCGCGGCGCGACCTCATCGAAGACGACCGCCCCTATGCCGGCCTGGTGCTGGGTGGCCTGACCCTGTATGACCGGCAGCCGCTGCAAGGCGCCTGGCAGCGTGAAGAAGCGCTTCAGCTCGACATCGGTGTGGTGGGGCCGATCACGGCGGCCGACAGCGTCCAGCGCGAAGTGCATCGGTTCGTCAACGCTCAGCGGCCCCGCGGCTGGTCCCACCAGTTGGGCAACGAGCCTATCCTCAACGCCTCCTACCGCCGCCACTGGTGGCATCGCCAATCGCTGGGACGGCTGGAAATGCAGCATGGTCCGGGGGTCTCGGCATCCCTCGGCAACCTCGTCGTCCAGGCCGGGACAGGCTACGGCTTGCGCCTCGGTCAAGGGTTGGACACCGCCATGGGCTGGCCCTCCCTGGGGGCGGAGCAGGGGGGCTACCGCCATGTCTCGACGTCGCCGGGCAGTGGCTGGCATGTCTTTGCCGCTCTACAGGGGCGTTACGTGGCGCATAACCTGCTGCTGGACGGCAATACCGTGCGCAACAGCCAATCGGTTGATCGCAGGGAATGGGTCGGTGACGCCGTGCTGGGAGTGGCGCTGACCTGGAAGCAATGGGAAGTGAGTCTGGCACATGTCTGGCGCAGCAAGGAGTTCGAGGAACAGGAGAGCAGCACCGTGCATGGCGCGCTGTCGATGAGCTATCGGTTCTGAGCAGGACTGGCGAATGCGAGCTGCCCGCGACTTCGTCGCTAGTTCCAGTCGATGGCCGATCTATACTGGGAAACTTGGCCCCAGACGTGTCTGGTGTCGTGACGATCGGTGGGGAGGTCAAGGCGATGAACGACCTGTTTCAGCTTCGACGAGCCGGCTGGGGAACGCTCTTGCTGGCGGGATGGCTTGCCGTGAACGCTCCTGCCGGCGCCGCGTCGGGGGAGCCGCGCCATGCGCCAGCGTCTCCCGCCTGGCAGCCGGTGTTCGAACCCTTGGCCTGGCATCGCGAGCGCTGGCGGCAGCGCAGGCGGCACGATCCCTCGTTCATCATCGAACTGCCCGGGGTGCTGTTTGACCCGTATCACGGCTGGGAGCACGCACCGCCGTCGCCAGAGCCGCCAAGGCCGCCATATCTGGCCCCTCGGGAGCGCGGCGAGATGTGGCGCGATGACGTGGTGGGCTCCGGCAGAGGTAGCCGCATCGAAGTGCACCCAGAGGGGCGAATCCTGCGCAGCCGGCCACGTGGCGAGTGAGCTTTCCGCCCATTCGATTTACATCCATACATGCATGAATGTAAAATTCGTCGACCTTTGACGTATCAATGGAAACGACGCACATCATGAAAAGAATATCTCGACTCGGTCGGGCCGCCCTGATGGCGCTGGCCGCCGGTCTGTTGCTGGCCGCCTGTGGCCAGGAGGAGAATCCCCAGGCACAGCAGCAGGCCGCCCCGGGGCGTCAACCGCATCCCGTCGAGGTCGTGGCGATCGAGCGCCAGGATATCGCGCTGGAGAAATCCTACCCCTCGCTGCTGCGTAGCGACGACGAGGTCACTCTCGTGGCCCGTATCACGGGTACCTTGGAGGAGCGTCACTTCGAGCCCGGCGAGCAGGTCGAGAAAGGCCAGCGTCTCTTCTCCATCGAGCCCGACGTCTATCAGGCGGCAGTGAATCAGAACGAGGCCAATCTGCAGAGCGCCCAGGCCGAACTGTCCCGCGCCCAGCGCGATGCCCAGCGCTTCGAACGCCTGCTGAGCCAGAACTCGGTGAGCCAGCAACAGGTCGACCAGGCCCGCGCGGACCTGGGCGTGGCACGTGCCGCCGTGGCGCAGGCCGAGGCGGCGCTGGCGAGTTCACGCATCGACCTCGAGTACGCCGAGGTCACCGCGCCGGTATCGGGCGTGATCGGCCTCGCGCAGATCAACGTCGGCAACCTGGTCAGCCCCGGCTCGGTACTGGCGACCATCACGCCGCTGGACCCGCTGGAGGTGCGCTTCCAGTTGCCTCAGCGTGACGCCCTCGAACTGCGTCAGCAACTGAGGAGCCAGGAAGGTGAATCGATTCGTGCCTCGCTGAACGTTCCCGGTGGCGCTGGCGCGGCCGCTCGAAGCCTGGAAGGGCAGCTCGATTTCCTGGGCTCGCGGGTGGACGAACGCACCAGTACGGTCCAGGCCAGCGCCACCTTCCCCAACCCCGACACACGGGTGCTGCCCGGCCAGTTCGCACGCATCAGCCTCGAAGGGCTCAAGCGTTTCGATGTGCTGGCGGTACCCGAGATCGCCGTGTCTCAGGGCCTGATGGGGCCACAGGTGTTCGTGCTCGATGAAGACGACACGGCGCGCGCCCGTACCGTCGAGCTGGGCGAAGTGGCTGGGCCTTGGCAGATCATCCGTGGCGGCCTGGAACCCGGCGAGCGGGTGGTGGTGGGCGACCCGGCCGGCATCGAGCCCGGCACACCCATCGACCCACAGCCCTTCGAAGGCAATGCGCGAGCGCTGGTCGAGGAAGTCGAGCAGGCCGAAGCCGAGGCAGAGGCCGAGGCTGCCGAGGCGATGCAGGAAGGGGAAGCCGCCGAGGCCATGCCGGAGGGGGAAGCCGCTGAAGGCGGCGAGGACGACGCATGAATTTTTCCAATTTCTTCATCAAGCGGCCGATCTTCGCCACGGTGCTGGCGATCATCCTCACCGTGATGGGGGTGGTCAGCATGCGGGTGCTGCCCATCGAACAGTACCCCAGCGTGGTGCCGCCCACGGTGTCGGTGCAGGCGCAGTTCCCGGGTGCCGATGCTGAAACCGTGGCGCAGACGGTGGCGGCGCCGCTGGCCGAGGCGATCAACGGCGTCGAGGACATGCTCTACATGACCTCGACCAGCGCCGACAACGGCTCCATGAGCCTGAACGTGGCGTTCGACATCGGCACCGATGGTGACATCAACACCATCAACGTCAACAACCGGGTGCAGGGGGCGCTGTCGCGCCTGCCCGAGGCGGTGCAGGCCCAGGGCGTGACGGTGGAGCTGCGCTCCAGCTCGATCCTGATGCTGGTGGCGCTGATTTCGCCGCAGGGCGACTACAACAACGTGTTCATGCAGAACTATGCCACGCTGAACATCCTCGACGAGCTGCGCCAAGTACCGGGTGTGGGCAACGCCGAAGTGCTGGGCGGCGGCGAGTTCGCCATGCGCGTATGGATGGACCCCGACAAGCTGGCGCAATACGACCTGACTCCCACCGAGGTGGCACGGGCCATTCGCGCCCAGAATACCGAGGTGCCGGCAGGCAACCTGGCGGCCACGCCGCAGCGCGACCCCCGTGCCTTCACCTATACCATCACCGCCGGCGGGCGGCTCAACGATGTCGAGGATTTTCGCAACATCTTCCTGCGCACCAACCCCGACGGCTCGGCCCTGCGCCTGGACGACGTGGCGCGCATCGAGCTGGGGGCCTCCTACTATGGCGTGCAGGCGCGGCTGAACGGCGCCACCATGTCGCCGATCATCATCAACCAGCAGCCGGGCGCCAATGCACTGGAGACGGCGCGGGCAGTGCAGGCGACCATGGCCGATCTGGAAGCGCGTTTCCCTCCCGGGCTCGAATACGTGGTGCCCTACGACACCACGCTGTTCATCGGCGCTTCGGTGGATACCGTGACCCACGTCTTCATCGAGGCGTTCCTGATCGTCGGCGTGATCCTGTTCATCTTCCTGCAGAACTGGCGCTTCACGGTGATTGCCATGTCGGTGGTGCCGGTCTCGGTACTGGCCACCTTCGCCGGCTTCTTCGTGTTCGGCTTCTCGATCAACCTGTTGACGCTGTTCGCCCTGGTTCTCTCCATCGGCATCGTGGTCGACGATGCCATCCTGGTGGTGGAAAACGTCGAGCGCGTGCTCAGCGAGGACGACGAGATCACGGTGACCCAGGCCACCATCCGCGCCATGCGCGAGGTGGGCGGTCCGGTCATCGCCACCTCGTTGATCATGGCGGCGGTGTTTGTGCCGGTGGCTTTCCTGGGGGGCTTCACCGGACAGATCTATCAGCAGTTCGCCATTACGGTCGCCGTCTCGGTGGCTTTCTCGGCGCTGATGGCGTTGACCTTCACCCCGGCGCTCTCGGCGATCTTCATCAAGCACAAGCCCAAGGGCGTGGGGCAGTCGAAGCTGATGCGGGCGCTCAACACACCACTGCGGCTGTTCGACCGCCTGTTTGCCGGCGTTACCGCCGCCTACATGTGGACGGTCAAGGTGCTGGTGCGCTTCTGGGGGCTGGCATTGCTGCTGACGGGGCTGATCATCGGCGCCTCCTGGTGGCTCTACCAGATCGCCCCCTCGACCCTGGTGCCCGAGACCGACCAGGGCATCGTGCTGGCCAGCGTCCAGCTGCCCGACTCCGCCTCTCTGGCACGCACCCAGAGTTACATGGATGAGCTCAGTTCGCGCATCGAGGAGATACCCGGGGTGCGGTACTCCACCGCCGTGGCCGGCTACGACATCCTCTCGAGCTCGGTCAACACTGCGCGGGGGATCATGTTCATCAACATGGAACCCTGGGACGAACGCGAGCTGACCGCTTCCGAGTTGGTGGGGCGGGTGATGCAACTGGGGGCCCAGATTCCCGGCGGCTCGGCCATGGCCTTCAACGTGCCGCCGATCATGGGACTCTCCACCACGGGGGGCTTCGAAGGCTACCTCCAGTCCTTCGAAGGCGCCTCTCCGCAGGAGCTGTTCCAGGCCTCGGTACAGGTGATGCAGGCGGCCAATCAGCACCCGGCCCTGCAGCGGGTATTCACCACCTTCAACGTCAACGTGCCGGGCTATCGTGCCGAGATCGACCAGCAGAAGGCGCTGAGCTACGGTGTGGCGCTGGAGGACTTGAACGCGACCCTGTCGAATACCTTCGGCAACGGCTTCGTCAATTTCTTCAGCTATCAGAACCGCAACTTCCAGGTCTATCTGCAGAACGAGGATGAGTTTCGCAGGCTCCCTGACGATGTCAGCAGCGTCTACGTACGTGGTGGCGATGGCGAGAGGATTCCACTTTCGGAGTTCGTCACGCTGGAACGCCAGGCCAAGCCGGCGGTGGTATCGCGCTTCGGTGTCTACCTGGGGGCGCAGTTCCAGGGCAGCCCCGCACCGGGCTACAGCTCCGGCCAGGCCATTGCCGCCATGGAGGAGATCGTCGAGGAGACCCTCGGCGGTGGCTGGGGCATGGGTTGGACCGGCACTGCCTATCAGGAGAGCCAGCTCGGCAATACCGCCACGCTGGCCATCGTCTTCGGCATCCTGATGGTGTTCCTGATCCTGGCGGCGCAGTACGAGAGCTGGTCGCTGCCGCTCGCAGTGCTCACGGCGACACCCTTTGCCTTCCTCGGCGGTATCGGCGGCATCGTGCTGCGCGGGCTCGACACCAGCGTCTACGTGGAGATCGGCATGCTTGTGGTGGTGGGGCTGGCGGCGAAGAACGCGATCCTGATCGTCGAGTTCGCCGAGCTACAGCGCAAGGAGCAGGGCAAGTCGATTCACGAGGCGGCCATCACGGCGGCGGAGCTGCGCTTCCGGCCGATCGTGATGACCTCGCTGGCGTTCATCTTCGGTACGCTGCCGCTGGCACTCGCCAGCGGGGCGAGCGACGTCAGCAGCCACCACATCGGTACCACCGTGGCGGTGGGCATGGCCTCGGTGGCGGTGCTCGGCAGCCTCTTCGTGCCGAGCTTCTATGCCGTGATCGCCCGCACCTCCGACTGGCTTCGCTACCAACTGCGAGGTCGGCACGAGGCCGCGAACGAGCACACCTGAGCGACAGTCAATCGCACTGCGCGATCACAGGCGCCACCGGAAGGTGGCGCCTTTTTTCGTGATCCGGAGCGTGCCCTGCCCAGAGCGGTTTGGACTAGGCTGAAAGTGAGTCGAGCGATAACCGCGAGGAGGCCGCCATGGAAGCGCTGCGTCAGATTGCCCTGAGTTTTCCCGTCGTAGTCTTCACTGCCCTGTTGCCTTTGGTGTTGCTCTACTGGCTGTTGGTGTGGCTGCGCCTGGCGCCACTGGAGCTGTTCGCGCGCGACAGCCTCAAGGGAGATCATCTGGCCAGCACCATGGTAGCGCTGGGCTTCGTCGGCGTACCGGTTTCCTTTGCCCTCAGCGTGCTGCTGGGGCTGGCTGGTGGCATCACCGTGGCGATCGAGCTGGCCGTGCTGCGCTGGTTGCCGTTGGGGCTGTTCCGCATTCCCGTGGGCGTGGCGGTGCTGTGGGTGGCCTTCGTGCTCGCCTCGCCCCTGGCGGCTAGCCTGTGTCATGCGCTGCAGCGCCGCTTCCATCGGTTGGCACGGTCGCAGCCGCGCTGCCTGCTGGGGGAGGTCGTCCAGGTGCAAGCCGCACCCGACTCGCAAGGCTGGACCACGGCCACGCTGGTCGACGACCCCGCGTGCGAAGTGCGCCTGCACGGCAAGGCCGGTGACCTGCCCTGCCCAAGGGAGCGTCGGGTACTGGTCAAGTTCGTGGAGGAGGAGGGCGCCTACCGCAGCGTGGCTGAAAGCCGGTACTGCGAATCACGTGTGCACCTGAGGCGGCTGCGTCTCGCCCATGGCCGTGGCGGGGCGAACCATGGAGGCGCCGAGGCGCCACTTTAACGTTCAGCCCTTGGCCCGTAGCAGTTCCAACTGGGCCTCGACGAGCTGCGTACCGCGTTCGCACAACGAGAACTGGTCATGGTTGCGCAGCCAATCATGAAACAGGCCGCCGAGAATGGCCTGCAGCAACCTGGCGGCCACTTCCGGGGTAACGTCCTCGCGTAGGTGGCCCATTCGGGCGGCACTGGAGAAATAGCCGAGCAGGGCGCCACAGGCCTCCTCGGCCATCTCGTTTTGCATCGCCAAGGGGTCGATCTCGGCAAAGGTCTCGCAATGGTGGATCAGGATGGCATGCACGCGTCGGTAGCGCGGCTGCTCGAGGCGGGCGAAGCCGCTCTGGCAGGCTCGGCGGATGGCCTCCAGTGGCTTGTTGGCGAGTTCCGGGTCGCCGATCTCCTCGACCAACTCCTCGAACGGCATGCGCACCCGTTGCAGCATGGCTCGGAACAGATCGGCCTTGTCCTTGAAGTGCCAATAGACGGCACCGCGTGTCATGCCGGCCTCGCGAGCGATCTGCTCCAGCGAGGTACGCGCCACGCCACGTTCGAGGAAGACAGCCTCGGCGGCATCGAGCAGGGCTTCGCGTGTGGCGGCGGCTTCTGCCTTGGTACGTCGGGCCATGGTGGGGCGCTTCTCCTCGGTACGGTACTGCAATGTTTTTGTCATTCTAACCCAAGGATGACACGCTTACATTCGTATATGTATGTCATGCTTCTCGGTATGACGCCACCTAAGCCTATCTCTCGTATTCCACGCAGTGGCCCTGTATAACGGATCGAACACTGTTCTGCTTCGGAAAAGGTCATGCCCCGCGCATCTTTTGAGCTCAACGGCGCCAAGATCAAGCCCGGTAGCCGCCTTCAGGTCGACGTGCCGGTGGCGCGACTCTACACCCATGCACCGCTGCATATTCCCGTCGAAGTGGTGCACGGCCGCCGCCAGGGGCCGGTCATGCTGGTATGTGGCGGCATTCATGGCGATGAGATCAACAGCGTGGAGATCGTGCGTCGGCTGATGCGCTCGAAGCAGATCCAGGGGCTGAATGGCACCCTGATCGCCGTACCCATCGTCAACGTCTTCGGTTTCATGCAGCACAGCCGCTACCTGCCGGACCGGCGCGACCTCAACCGCTGCTTTCCCGGTAGCGAGTCGGGCTCGCTGGGAGCCCGGGTGGCAGCGCTTTTTCGCGAGCAGATCGTCGATCACGCCACGCACATCATCGACCTGCATACCGGCGCCATCCACCGCACCAACCTGCCGCAGATCCGCGCCCAGCTCAGCCCCGACAGCGAGACCGAGCGCATGGCCAACGCTTTCGGCGCGCCGGTGATCCTCAACGCCGAACTGCGCGAGGGTAGCCTGCGCCACTACGCGCAGACGCGGGGTATTCCGGTATTGACCTATGAGGCTGGTGAGGCACTGCGCTTCGACGAGTGGGCAATCACGCCGGGGGTGCGCGGTGTGCTGCGAGTCATGCGACGGTTGGGCATGCTGGCGGGTGAGCATCGCCGCCGGCCGCCGCCGGCGGCGGAGCTGGCCAACGGTTCGAGCTGGGCGCGGGCGCCCATCGACGGCATCCTGCGGCCCAAGGTGCGCCTCGGTGCGCGAGTGACCAAGGGCGATGTGCTGGGCAAGGTGGCCGACCCCTTCGGCAATGCCGAGGCCTGCGTCAAGGCCATGGCCGATGGCATCGTGATCGGCATGAGCCGGTTGCCGCTGGCCAACGAGGGTGAGGCGCTGTTCCATATCGCCCGCTTCGATGCCATCGAAGAGGCCGAGAGCGCCATCGAGGACTTCCACTCAAGCCTTGAGCCGCCGCCCGACCCGCTCTATTGATCACGCCTCGGCGAGGCGAGGCTCGGTTTCGTATTCGTTCTTTTCCGGCACCAGGCTCAGGGCATCGTCGAACACTCGCAGGCAGGCGCCGTCGAGGTGGCCGTTCTCCGACAGATGGCGACGGAAGCGGCGCCCGCCCGGCTGGCCCTGGAACAGACCCAGCAGGTGACGGGTGACATGGTTGAGCTTGGCACCTTCCTCGAGCCGCCGGGCGATGTAGGGGCGGAAGGCGCGAGCGGCCGCATGGCGGCTCACGGCCGGCCCGGGTTCGCCGTAGAGCGCCTGATCGACTGCGGCCAGCAGCCAAGGGTTCTGATAGGCCTCGCGGCCGACCATCACGCTGTCCACGCGGCTTAGCTGCTCGCGGCATTCGTCCAGCGTCTTGATACCGCCATTGATGCCGATGTGCAGTTCCGGCCGGCTGGCCTTGAGGCGATGCACCCGCGGGTAGTTGAGCGGCGGGATGTCGCGGTTCTCCTTGGGCGAAAGCCCCTGCAGCCACGCCTTGCGTGCATGCACGATGAACGTCTCGCAGCCGGCATCCGCCACCTGAGCGATGAAGCGCTCCAGGTCGGCGTCCTCGTCCTGATCGTCGATGCCGATGCGACACTTAACTGTCACCGGAATGCTCACCGCCTCGCGCATGGCGCGCACCGCCGCTGCGACCTTCTCGGGGTGGCCCATCAGGCAGGCGCCGATCATATTGTTCTGCACCCGGTCGCTGGGGCAGCCAACGTTGAGGTTCACCTCGTCATAACCCCACGCCTCGGCGATCGCCGCGCACTCCGCCAGCTCGCTGGGGTCGCTGCCGCCTAGCTGCAGCGCCAGTGGATGCTCGACCTCGTCGTAGCCGAGGAAACGCTCGCGTGGGCTGCCGTGCAGGATCGCGCCGGTCGTCACCATCTCGGTATACAGCAGCGCCTGGCGGGTCAGGGTGCGGGCGAACGCTCTTTGATCCCTGGTAGTCCAGTCCATCATCGGTGCCACAGAAAACCGGCGCGCCCGTGCCAGCGGGTCGTTTCCAGTCGTATTGCTCATCTATGGCCTCCAGGGTGTCACCGACATTACCGTTGCTCCGCCTCATATCGCCGTTCGAACTCCTGCGGCACCATCAACGTAACGAAGCGGTTACAGCTCGCCAAACGCGACGCCGTGATCGCGCATCGTCGAGCGGCAGGGAGCAGGGAATGAGATGGCCGGCCATTGTACGCAAGAAGGAGCGGCGCGCCCAGAGTAAGAGGTGCAGCACCAAGGCCAGGGCAGTGGGCGGTGAGATGAGCCGCGAGCCGAGCCGACAACGATGAGGAGGTGGGCTGATCAACCTCGCCCGACAGCGCTACTTCCTCTTTCGCATGAATGGAAACACCTTGCCCATGGCATCCGCGAGCACCTGGTCGAGCGGTTTGTGGTCCAGGCTGATAGCGGCTCGCGCGGCGGTATAGGTCCCTTTGTACTCACGTGCGATTTCGCGATCGGTCATGCTGTCGGGTAGCTGCTCATTCTTCCGGATTGCGTCGATGACGGCCTTGTCCATATGACCCTCCTTCGAAGTCATGCTGTCGGGCCTGGGCAGATCGCCAAGCCACCGCGCAGTTCGTAGCGCTTCACGGGCGGCGTGACGATAGCCATAGGCGACGTCCATGAACGGCTAGTGTTTCAGGATCACGTAGAAAGCGTGGATGATGCCCGGGATGAAACCGAAGAGCGTCAGCAGTATGTTCAGCCAAAAGTGGCCTTTCAGGCCGACCTCCAGGAACACACCGACTGGCGGTAACAAGAGGGCGAAGATCATCTTGATGGGGTCTGTCGCGGTAAAGGCCATTTTCCAACTCCTTTTAGGTCAATCTCCTGATCCTGCTTCAAGCCTAGCGTATTTTCAGGTGCTGCCTGCGCGGAATGACCACTGACCGGTAAATCGGGCCTTGATCCAGCATGGCAAGGGAGGAGAAGCGATGAGCGTCATCATCACTCCCGGCGAGTCGAGCAGCGCGGCGTGAACTGGTTGACCGCTCCGAGCTTCACTATGCCGCTTATCATCGGTGTGGAGCGGGGGCCGATGGCCGGGGTGGGAAACTCCCTGCAAGTCGAGTCGCGCTGGCCTATAATCCCGCCCGGGAGGACGGCCTCCCCCCATACTGGGCATGCGTTTCGGGACGACCCGAGAGAGAAAGGGGGCTTTCTATGTCTTGGGTGCTTCTCGGCCTGGCCGGGCTGCTGGAGGTTGTGTGGGCATTCGCCATGAAGCAGTCGCACGGTTTCACGCGCCTGCTGCCGACGACCGTGATGCTGGTGACGATGGTGGGCTCGTTCGCCTTGTTGGCGATCGCGATGCGAAGCCTGCCGCTGGGGACGGCCTACATGATCTGGACCGGTATCGGTGCCGTGGGGGCCTTTGCCGTCGGCGTGTGGTTCCTGGGTGAAGCCGTATCGCCTCTGCGCATTTTCGCTGCCCTGTTGATCGTTGCCGGCATCGCGACCATGAAGCTGGCGACCTGACCGGGGATGCTGCGGGTCGTCGTGATCGCTCACAAGCCGTGTCGGCAATCTCTTACAAGCGGACTTAGCCCAAGTTAACGTTTTGCCCATGGCGAGCTGGCATAGTGTGACTATCGGGCAGGGAGAGCCCGAGACAAGGAAGACCGAGTCATGGAAGGCTCACGTACCAAGGAGGCTCGGGCAGGATGCCTGAGGAAGTGGAAAGGAAGCGAAGATGCAGCCCGGCCTCACGGCCGGGCTTTTCGCGTTTATGGGCCTTGCGTCGCGGGCGATGTCTCTCGGCAAGCCGGCTCGGCGAGCGTTTGGCAGAGAAGGGCGTCACACTGCCATGCGCTACGAATGGCAGATTTCCTACAAGAGCGTAAGCGATTGACTCTATCGCCACTACCGAGCGGTTGGTAGGGTGAACGGAGCGCTTCGCCAAGCGGACGGTTCGCTCCGGTCGCCAGGGAAGAAAGGAAGTGCACCTGCAAGGCCCCGGCCAGGGATGGTCGGGGCCTTGCCTATCGAAGAGAAATTGGCGGTGATCTCTTTCACGCTGACTTATCCCAAGTTAAGGATGAAGCCCCTGGCTAGCTGTCACAGTATCCACATCGGGCAAGGAGAGCCCAGCAAGGAAGACCGAGTCATGGAAGGCTCATGTACCATGGATGCTCGGGCAGGATGCTTGAGGAAGATGCAAGGAAGCAGAGACATAGCCCGGCCTCATGGCCGGGCCTTTTTTATGCAATAACGTTCAATATGGCGTAGTGATGAAGTTGTGTGACGCAATTAACCTTTCGTTGCCAAATGTTTCATAAAGAAAACGTTTAATTTCCTTAATGGCCTTGAGTAGAACTGATGGCAAACTATTCTGAGGATGTAAACGAAGCGGCAAGGAAGCCTAACAAGGCAGGAAGCCTTGATGGATCAGGAAGCAGGCGGGTGGAACAGGGAAGACCGATAGAGACAGGATGTCATTATGGTCAAGGAGTTCCGTGAGTAGAGCTTATAAGCCCTCGCACCTTGGTGAGAGGGCTTATTCTTTTTCTTTCATCATTTCCCGCTCTATGTTGGATGCTTTATCAAAAAATACTTAAAAATCTTGGTGGTACGCTACCAAGGTGGAAGTGTATGGCAACATGACAGATCACCAGGCAAGAGATTCTGTCCGCTAGGCATCGTCTCCTTGGCGCAAGTGTATTACATTTTTTGTCGGCAATGTCTTACACAACGAAGAGTCAAAGGAAGCATCTTTTTCCGTTTTGGTCTGTCACACTGCCCATCGTTGAGCCAGGAGGCTCCTCAAGGAAGAAAGCACCAGGATGGTAGGTTATCAGGGACTTTGGAAAGGATGCCGTGTGAGTGTGGAAGGAATCGAAAGAGCCCGGCCATATGCCGGGCTTGCCTTCATTTCAGGCAAGGTCGTGCCAACCTGCATGGGTATGTCATATGCTGATATGAGACGGTCCATGCACCTGCTCCAAGACTGTAGCGAAGTCCGACATTGGCAAAAGCTTTCCCCTGCGGCTTCACGATGAAGTTTGCTCATTAGCCCGTCTCGTAACCTGCCACTAGGCTGGTGAATATCTCGCAAGGAGGCGGGAATAGGGAAGACCGAGCAGAGGAGGCTCGATGACGCCAAGGATGCATGACAGGACGTCATGGCGAGTTGGAATGGAACCAAGGATTGAGGCCCGGCCCTTTGCGCCGGGCCTTTCTTTTTTCTGAGTTGCGGTTGCCGTTCGCTGCTGTTGCCGTTCGCCGCCCAGTTGGAGGAGCGAGACTTCAGTGATCTGACTGTCGTCGTCAATTCTAGGGAAGCGTATTTGATGAGCCCGAGCCAGGCGATGCCTGCGCAGCTAGACGCTTCATAGGGGCGTGCCCCTGTCGTCATGTGCTATGTAGAGGATAGAGAGGCACATTCTGGAGGTGCGATGATGGAACCGCGTCAGGAGCTGCTAGAAGCGTTGCGTGATGAGCTTGTCGAACGGGTAGACCGCTACAAGATTCACAAGATGCGTCTGGAAAACCCCTTGGATCGGGACATGGAAGAGCAGGCCATCGAGCTCGAGAACGAAGACGTGATCGATGCGCTCGAGGAAGAGGCCGAGGAGGAGCTGGGTCAGGTCATGCATGCCCTCGAACGCATCGAAGAGGGCGAGGGTGAGTTATGTGAGCGTTGCGGCGAGACGATCGACCCCCGAAGGCTCGAGGCCATTCCCTACGCCACGCTGTGTCTCGGCTGTGCCGAGCAGGAAGGAGAGCCTTGATCGCCATGGGCAGGACTTGCTGACCGTTGGAGTGGTAGTCTATGTAAGCCATTTACGGTCAGGAGTAAGGCATGAAGGCATGGCGTCGATCCTGCGCAGGGCTGTTGGCAGTGCTGTGGCTGACGGGTTGTGGTGGCGATAACAACGACTCGGAAACGGAGGAGGAGCCGCAGCAGGAACAGCCGATCGACGTTGCCAGTGAGCCAGCCGAGGCGCCGGTCGAAGTGGACCCGTTAACGGTCGAGATTAATGCTTCGGCTACCCTGCGCGGCGACCGCCGGCTCATGGTCGAGGGTGAAACCAACCTGCCTGACGAGACGCACCTCTTGATCGTCGTGGAGCGTGAGCTGAGCGGTGTACGCTGGCAGTCGCGCACTACGGTTGCCGATGAACGATTCGTAGCAGGACCATTCGGATCGGGCAGTGGACTGCCGGATGGGGGGTACACCATCACCGTCAATCTGGTGGAAGCCACCATTCAGCCGGCATCCGTGCAGGAGCGAATCGGCAAGCAGGGTGAGCACCTCGAAGGCGAGCTGGTACGGAGCTCGCGGCATGGCCTGGGGCAAGTGGCAAGCTACTCACGACGTTACCTGATCGGCACTGAGCCTCGCCGGGCTACCGACCAGGTAGAAGTACTGGAAGTCGAATGAGGGGAAGCGAGTCTTCAGGCTATATCCTTGCGCCAGCGAGCCAACAGCCTTCCCACGACCCTCTCGGTCGCCTCCAGTGGGGTCGGTACCGCCGTGTCATCCTTATCGCTACTGAATAACAGCTCACCGCTCTCGCCGTGTTCGAGCTGGCCGATATACAACCCTCCGGCCCCCTCGATCAAATAGCGGCCAGGCTGGTCACAGCTCTCCGTTGGGCCGAAGGCGGCAAGATCACCGCTGTCGAGGTAATTGAACCGTTCACCTGGCGCGGGCGTGACGAGGTAACACTCTCCCTGCCAATCGACACCTGCCAATAATTCATTGGATAACGTGAAACGGTTGGCATTGGGCTCCAGCCAAGGTACGGGCGGTTGACCACGAAGATAGAGAGGCGTGGGCGTCAACCGAGCATCACTTTCGAGAAGACGAGCCAGCGAACAGCCAAGGGCATCCGCCAGCGCTACCAGTCGCTCATGACCGATCTGCTTGATGGCCCCCGATTCCCAATACGAGATCGTAACGTCCGAAACCCCGACCTTCCTTGCCAGTGCGGCCTTGTTCAGGCTCGCTTCCAACCGTAAGTGCTTGATTCTTTCACCCAATGAATCCATTTCATCAACCCGGCGACTGTTAGTTCAAAAGTTACGTCGATAGTCAATGATCTGTGTTAACTGTGCAAATTTAGCGCGTCAACGATAAATTGACTTTTACACTGCAGATACTTTTCGTGTGCCAATAAGAATCATTCTAGCCCCAGAGGGGAGTGTCGACTATCGCGAAGTAGGCAATGGCGCGGCTGTCTGCGTCGGTCCAGGTGCGTATAATGCCGCCATACGCATACCCGACTGGAATAGGACGACATGACTGTACGTACTCGCATTGCTCCGTCACCCACCGGCGACCCGCACGTTGGAACCGCTTACATCGCGTTGTTCAACCTTTGCTTTGCGAGGCAGCACGGAGGGGAGTTCATTCTGCGAATCGAAGACACGGACCGGGTGCGTTCCACTCAGGAGTCCGAGCAGATGATTCTCGACTCGCTGCGCTGGCTGGGGCTGGAGTGGGACGAAGGGCCTGACGTTGGCGGTCCGCATGGTCCCTACCGTCAGAGCGAGCGTGGTGAGATCTACTCCGAGCATGCCCGCCAATTGATCGAGGCCGGTCATGCCTTCAAGTGCTACCGCACCAGCGAGGAACTGGACGAGTTGCGGGAAGCGCGCAAGGAAGCCGGCATGCACCTGGCACTGAAGCCTGCCGATCTGGCATTGCCGGAGGGGGAGGCCGCCCGTCGCGAGCGGGAAGGCTGGCCGTACGTGGTGCGCATGAAAGTCCCTGCCAGCGGCACCTGTGTGATCGACGACATGCTGCGCGGCTCCATCGAGGTCGATTGGGCACAGGTGGATGCGCAGATTCTGCTCAAGTCGGATGGCATGCCCACTTACCATTTGGCAAACGTGGTGGATGATCATCTGATGGGCATCACCCACGTGCTGCGAGGCGAGGAGTGGATCAATTCGGCGCCCAAGCATCAGCTGCTCTACGAGTACTTCGGCTGGAAGATGCCGGTGCTATGCCACATGCCGCTGTTGCGCAACCCCGACAAGTCGAAGCTTTCCAAGCGCAAGAACCCTACTTCGATCAATTACTACCGGCGGATGGGGTTCCTGCCGCAGGCGGTGACCAACTATCTGGGGCGCATGGGTTGGTCAATGCCCGACGAGCGCGAGAAGTTCAGCCTCGACGAGATGATGGCGCATTTCGACGTTCAGCGAGTGTCGTTGGGCGGGCCGGTCTTCGATTTGGAGAAGCTGACCTGGCTCAACGGGCTCTATATTCGTGAGGATCTGGATGATCGGGCGTTTCTCGAGGCGCTGAGGGAGTGGGCGTTCAACGAGGAGTATGTCTCGCAGATCCTGCCGCAGGTGCGAACCCGGGTGGAAACCTTGTCCCAGGTGGCGCCGCTCGCTGGCCACTTCTTCAGCGGAGTGCCGGCGATTCGCGAAGCCGATTTCGAGACCGTCAAGCTGGAGCGCGAGGAATTGGTCAAGCTGCTCCAGTATCTGGTATGGCGCTTCGAGGCGGTGCCGGCCTGGCACAAGGAGGCGCTGCTCGCCGAGGTCAAGACGCTGGCTGGCCATTTCGACCTCAAGATGAAGGATTTGCTGGCGCCTGTCTTTATCGCTGTCACCGGCTCCACGGCAAGCACCTCGGTCATGGACGCCATGGCGATCCTGGGCTCCGACGTGACCCGGGCTCGGCTGCGCCATGCCATCGACGTGCTCGGTGGCGTTTCCAAGAAACAGGCCAAGCGCTTCGAGAAGGAGTACCGCGACCTGTAATAAAGATGGGAAAGTGCCTATTTCCGTCGCGAGCGAAGATAGGTTGGTCGCCGCCGGAGCGCAGCTCTCGGAGTGTAGCCTGCTACATGAGGAGACGACCGGGCCGGCGCACCGGCACCGCCGGCGGTCAGCTGTTTTTTTCAAGGGGCCCGAGCGCAGCAGGAATGGGTGTTTTCCCGCTTGACGAAGGCGAGGGGAATCAGTATTATACGCCCCGTCTTCACGGCATGTTTGAGGGGCCTTAGCTCAGCTGGGAGAGCGCGACACTGGCAGTGTCGAGGTCAGCGGTTCGATCCCGCTAGGCTCCACCAACTCTTTCGTGCCAATGCGTGAGCGACATTGCGTCCCATTCGTCTAGTGGTCCAGGACACCGCCCTTTCACGGCGGGAACAGGGGTTCGAACCCCCTATGGGACGCCACTTCCTCCTGCGGTTACACCTGTCGATTCATCCTGTCTCAGATGCTTCAGGCACTCTGTGTATGAGTGCGTTACGACATGTTTCCTTGCGTGAAAAGTCCATTGAAGCTGCCGTTTTTGCAGCCTTTTAGGCTTGACTTGTCCACTTGCTCAATGTCTCGGCCTGTCTCCTGTGTGTAATTGGCCAGAAAGGCGTCAGATGAGTGTGCAGCTGCAAAAAGTGATAAAAATCAATATGTTAAA
Source organism: Billgrantia sp. C5P2 (assembly GCF_051062895.2). Classification (NCBI taxonomy): domain Bacteria; kingdom Pseudomonadati; phylum Pseudomonadota; class Gammaproteobacteria; order Oceanospirillales; family Halomonadaceae; genus Billgrantia; species Billgrantia sp. C5P2. The sequence continues at coordinate 3,157,418 of NZ_CM128542.1, read as the reverse complement.
ATTGATCAAAAAATAGCCAATCTAAGGGCAGGCCCCTTCTCATGCCGATTCGATGATGTTTTCTTGTGGTTGTGAACAGGGTTATCCACAGATTGTGTGGACAACGTCAGAGCCAGCCGAATGGCGCGATTCGCTCCGTGTAATGCGGTCGCTGTCAAGCGGGGCTTACTCTCTTTCTAGTACTTTTCGCTGAGGGGCGTCGCGGGTAAGCGACGCCCCTCGTGTCTCCCAAAGGAGACGGAGGGAGGGCGGGAAAGTCGCTCAGTCGTGCCCGGAGGTACGAAGGCGGCGCAGGAGGGAGGAGGTGTCCCAGCGTCCCCCGCCCATGGCCTGAACATCGCCGTAGAACTGGTCGACCAGCGCGGTGACGGGCAGGCGAGCCTGGAGGCGACGTGCCTGCTCGAGACATATCCCCAGATCCTTGCGCATCCAGTTGACCGCGAAGCCATGTTCGTATTGGTCGGCGATCATGGTCTGGTGACGATTCTCCATCTGCCAGGAGCCGGCGGCGCCCTTGGAAATCACATCAATCACGCGTTGCTGATCGAGCCCTGCCTGTTCAGCGAAGTGCAGTCCCTCGGCCAGACCCTGGACCAGGCCGGCGATGCAGATCTGGTTGACCATCTTGGTCAGTTGGCCGCTTCCGGCCGGGCCCATCAGGCTGACGGCTCGTGCATAACGGACGAGCACGGGCTCGGCGCGAGCAAAGTCGGTCTGCTCGCCGCCGCACATGATCGTCAGGGCGCCGTTCTCGGCGCCTTGCTGGCCGCCGGAGACCGGGGCGTCGATGAAGCCGATGCCTTTCTCGCGGCAAGCAGCGTCGAGCTGCTCGGCGAGATCGGCCGAGGCGGTGGTATGGTCGACCAGCAGGCTGCCAGCCTCCATGCCGGACAGTGCCCCTTGCTCGCCAACGGTGACCTGCCTGACGTCATCGTCATTGCCCACGCAGACCAGTACCAGATCGGCCCCGCGGGCGGCCTCCGCCGGCGTGGTGTGGTGGCTGCCGCCGTACTCTTCGGCCCACGCTTCGGCTTTGGCCGCGGTGCGGTTGTAGGTGCGCACGGAGAGCCCGGCGCGGGCCAGGTGGCCGGCCATGGGGTAGCCCATCACCCCAAGGCCGATGAAGGCGACGGTAGAGATCTGCTGTTGCATTGTGTTTCCCTCTCTCTTCTTGGTGATTGCTGGCAAGCGAACTCGTGAGCGGTGGTCCAGGATGCAGAAAGCCGCCCGAAGGCGGCTTTCCACTGCGTTTGCGGCCAGGGCCGCCTCCTGCCGGCTTACTTGGCAGGATAGTCGCGCTGCGTGTGCCCGATATAGAGCTGGCGCGGACGACCGATCTTGTAGTCGTTGGAGAGCATCTCGTGCCAGTGCGAAATCCAGCCGATGGTGCGCGACACGGCGAAGATCACCGTGAACATGTTGGTCGGGATGCCCATGGCCTTGAGGATGATGCCGGAGTAGAAGTCGACGTTGGGGTAGAGCTTGCGCTCCACGAAGTATTCGTCTTCCAGGGCGATCTGCTCCAGGCGCTTGGCAATCTTGAGCTGCGGATCGTCGATGCCCAGCTCGGCCAGCACCTCGTCGCAAGTCTCCTTCATCACCTTGGCGCGCGGGTCGAAGTTGCGATACACGCGGTGGCCGAAGCCCATCAGCTTGAACGGGTCGTCCTTGTCTTTGGCGCGGTCGACGAAGCGCTGAATGTTCTCTTCGGAGTCGTCGCCGATCTCGTCGAGCATCTTCAGCACGGCTTCGTTGGCGCCGCCGTGAGCCGGGCCCCATAGCGCGGCGATGCCGGCGCTGATGCAGGCGAACGGGTTGGCGCCGGTGGAGCCGGCCAGACGCACCGTGGAGGTGGATGCGTTCTGCTCGTGGTCGGCGTGGAGCATGAAGATGCGGTCCATGGCCTTGGCGTAGACCGGATTGACCTTGTACTCCTCGCACGGGTTGCTGAACATCATGTAGAGAAAGTTCTCTGCATAGTTCAGGTCGTTGCGCGGATAGTTGAACGGCTGGCCGACGTTGTACTTATAGGACATGGCCGCAAGGGTCGGCATCTTGGCGATCAGGCGGATGGCGCTGATCTCGCGATCATGTTCCTGGGTGATGTCCATGTGGTCATGGTAGAAGGCCGCCAGGCCGCCGACCACGCCGCACAGGATCGACATCGGGTGGGCGTCGCGACGGAAGCCCTTGAAGAAGTTGTTGATCTGGTCGTGAACCATGGTGTGGTTGCGGACCCGCGACTCGAAGTCGGTGTACTGCTCGTCGGTCGGCAGTTCGCCGAACAGCAGCGTATAGCACAGCTCGACGAAGTTGGATTCTTTGGCCAGCTGATCGATCGGGTAGCCGCGGTGCAGCAGTATGCCCTGGGCGCCATCGATATAAGTGATGGCCGACTGGCACGAGGAGGTTGCCATGAAGCCGGGATCGTAGGTGAACAGGCCATCGGCGCCGAGGCCGCGAACATCGACCACGTCAGGGCCCAGGGTGCCTGAGTAGACCGGCAGCTCGATCGTCTTTTCCAAGCCGTCTACAGTCAGTGTCGCTTTCCTGTCAGCCATACTGGCCTCCTCTCGAAGTCGAATAGAACGTTAACTCATTCTTTCGCAAACCCTGTTGAACCGCTGGCCCGCGAAAAAGGTTCGCCCACTATAGAAGCGTTCCCGGGATTGTCAATTGGGCCAAAGAGGCCGTATCGTTGTACATTCACCATATAGTTGTATGAAAACTGAATAGGAAATGGTGCTTTGCATCACGGAAAGCCTGCCGTCAGCCGGCTTGCCGGTGATGACCCCCGTGCACAGGCCGCCGTGAACGGCGGCGGTGGGCTTGTACCATGGTCGAGTGAGGGGGTCGTGCATTTGTCACTGGGGGTGCATGTCCCTATAATCCACACCGCGCGACTGGCAGGTACTCGTTGTCATGCCCGTCCCGGCAGCGGCGAGCCCCCTACCTAAAACCACCGCCCGCTCGAGCCTGGTCCCATCAGCTGTAGAGCGAGCCAAGAGAGTGTGTATAGAGCCGTGAATAGCAAACGACCCGTCAACCTAGATCTCACCACGATACATTTCCCGCTTCCCGCCTTGACGTCGATCGCCCACCGCATCACCGGCGTAATCCTGTTCGTTGGTCTTATCTTCGCCTTCTGGGCCCTCGACAAGTCGCTGTCTTCCCCTGCGGGGTTTGCGGCCGTCAAGGATGCCCTGGCCAATAACATCCTGGCGAAGCTGATCGCCTGGGGACTATTGTCGGCACTGGCATTCCACTTCGTGGCCGGCATCAAGCACTTGCTGATGGATGCCGGTTACGGCGTCACCCTGGAAGGGGGCGTCAAGAAGGCACAGGCCACCGTGGTCCTCAGTGCCGTCCTGATCATTCTGGCGGGAGTCTGGGTATGGTAACCAACATCACCAATCTGGGTCGCAGCGGCCTTTCCGACTGGCTGATCCAGCGTGTCTCGGCTGTCATCCTGGCACTCTATACGGTTTTCATCGTCGCGTACCTGCTGTTCAACCCCGGGCTCGACTACGCCACCTGGAGCAACCTCTTTGCCCAGACCTGGATGCGGATCTTCTCCCTGCTGGCTTTCATCTCTCTTGCCGCGCACGCCTGGGTCGGTCTGTGGACCGTGACTACCGACTACCTCAAGGCGACCAGCCTGCGCATCGGCGCCCAGATCGTCATCATCCTGGCCATTTTCGTGTTCCTGGTCTGGGGCATCCAAGTTCTGTGGGGAGCCTGATTCATGTCTAACATGCGTACCTTGACCTACGACGCCATCATCATCGGCGGTGGCGGTTCCGGCCTGCGGGCCGCGCTCGAGCTGGCCAAGTCCGGCAAGAAGACCGCCGTGCTGTCCAAGGTCTTCCCGACTCGTTCGCACACCGTTTCCGCCCAGGGCGGCATCACCTGTGCCATCGCGTCCGCCGATCCCAACGATGACTGGCGCTGGCACATGTACGACACCGTCAAGGGTGGCGACTACATCACCGACCAGGATGCCGCCGAGTACATGTGCTCCGAGGGCCCCAAGGCGGTCTTCGAGCTCGAGCACATGGGCCTGCCGTTCTCACGCTTCGACAACGGCCGCATCTACCAGCGTCCGTTCGGCGGCCAGTCGAAGAACTTCGGCGAAGGCGGCCAGGCGGCGCGCACCTGCGCCGCGGCCGACCGTACCGGCCACGCCCTGCTGCACACCCTTTACCAGAACAACCTGAAGAACAACACGACGTTCCTCAACGAGTGGTTCGCTGTCGATCTGGTCAAGAACGCCAACGGTGACGTGGTGGGCTGCATCGCCATGTGCATCGAGACCGGCGAGGTCGTGCACGTCCAGTCCAAGGCCACCGTCATGGCCACCGGCGGCGCCGGGCGTATCTACGCCTCCACTACCAACGCCCTGATCAATACCGGCGATGGCATCGGCATGGCGCTGCGCGCCGGCTTCCCCATGCAGGACATGGAGATGTGGCAGTTCCACCCCACCGGCATCTACGGTGCCGGGGTGCTGGTCACCGAAGGTTGTCGCGGCGAGGGTGGCTACCTGGTCAACAAGGACGGCGAGCGCTTCATGGAGCGTTATGCGCCCAATGCCAAGGACCTCGCCGGCCGTGACGTGGTGGCGCGCTCCATGGTCATGGAGATCCTCGAGGGCCGCGGCTGCGGCGAGAAGGGCGACCACGTCTTCCTCAAGCTCGATCATCTGGGTGAAGAGGTGCTCAACAAGCGCCTGCCGGGCATCAGCGAGTTGTCGAAGATCTTCGCTCACGTCGATCCGACCAATGCGCCGATTCCCGTGGTGCCGACCTGCCACTACATGATGGGCGGTATTCCGACCAACGTGCACGGTCAGGCGATCATGCAGGATGCCGACGGCAACGATCACATCGTCAACGGTCTGTTCGCCTGCGGTGAGGCGGCCTGCGTTTCGGTGCACGGCGCCAACCGCCTGGGCGGCAACTCGCTGCTCGACCTGGTGGTGTTCGGCCGTGCGGCCGGTATGTTCATCGAGGGCGCGCTCAACGAGGGTATCGACTACCTTGGTGCCACCGATTCGGATATCGACGCGGCCATGAAGCGCATCACGCGCTGGAACGAGTCCTCCGGTGGCGAGTCCGTGGCCGACCTCAAGACCGAGCTGCAGAGCATCATGCAGAACGCCTTCGGTGTGTTCCGTCAGGAGGATCACATGCAGGAGGGCGTCAAGAAGCTGGCCGACCTGCGTGGCCGCATCGCCGAGGCGCATCTGGTCGACAAGTCAGGCGCCTTCAATACTGCCCGCGTCGAGGCTCTCGAACTCGACAACCTGATGGAAGTGGCCGAAGCCACCGCCATCGCGGCGCTGGAGCGCAAGGAGAGTCGTGGCGCGCATTCACGCTACGACTACCCGGATCGCGACGACACCAACTGGCTGAAGCACTCCATGTACTTCCCGGCCGAGAAGCGGGTCGGCAAGCGCGACGTCAACTTCAAGCCGAAGACCGTCGACACCTTCGAGCCGAAAATCCGTACTTATTAAAGGGGGAGTCACGAGATGCTTCAGGTATCCATTTACCGCTACAACCCGGAAACCGACTCCGCACCCTACATGCAGGAGTATCAGCTCGACACCCAGGGCCGTGACCTGATGGTCCTGAACGTGCTGGAAATGCTCAAGGCCGAAGACACCACCCTGGCCTTCCGTCGCAGTTGCCGCGAAGGCGTGTGCGGCTCCGACGGCATGAACATGAACGGCAAGAACGGCCTGGCCTGCATCACTTCGATATCCGATGTGGTCAAGGACAACAAGCTGGTGCTGCGCCCGCTGCCGGGCCTGCCGGTGGTGCGCGACCTGGTGGTCGACATGGGTCTGTTCTACAAGCAGTACGAGCGCATTCAGCCGTACCTGCAGAACGACGAGCCGGCACCGGCCATCGAGCGCCTGCAGTCGCCGGAGGATCGCGACAAGCTCGACGGTCTCTACGAGTGCATCCTGTGCGCCTGCTGCTCGACCTCTTGCCCGTCGTTCTGGTGGAATCCGGACAAGTTCGTCGGCCCGGCCGGCCTGCTGCAGTCCTACCGCTTCCTGGCGGACTCGCGGGATACCGCGACGCGAGAGCGCCTGGCCGAGCTTGAGGATCCGTTCAGCGTGTTCCGTTGCCGCGGCATCATGAATTGCGTCGCGGTATGCCCCAAAGGGCTCAACCCCACGCGGGCGATCGGCAAGATCCGCGACATGCTGCTTGCGAATGCCACTTAAAACGTGGCGCGTAGCTTGCTATCATACTGGCCGCAGTTCGACCGCGACGTCATGTCGCGGTCGGCTCGCAGAGACAGCAAGAGAGCCGGTACCCCTGGTACCGGCTCTCGACCATGGATTGCAAGGATTCCGGCCTCGCGGCCGGAGCCGCCGGGAAGAGAAGATGCCCCCACCGGCAGGGCACCAGCCAAGCCGTCGCGGCTGGCCCGCAACGGCGCCGACAACACCCCATCAGTGTAGGGTGACCGAGAGATGCAACAAGGCATAATGGAGTTGATGTGGAACAGCTCCCACGTGAGCGGCAGCAACGTTCACTATGTGGAAGCGCTCTACGAGCAATACCTCGCCGACCCAGGTTCCGTACCCGACGAATGGCGGACCTACTTCGATCAGCTGCCGAGTGTCGAAGGCAGTGCTACTCATGATGTTCCCCTCAGTCCCGTGCGCGATCAGTTCCAGCAATTGGCACGTGCTCGCCGGGTCACCACGGCCGCCGCCGACAGTGGCGAGGGCAAGAAGCAGGTCAAGGTGTTGCAGTTGATCAACGCCTACCGCTTCCGGGGACACCAGAAGGCCGATATCGATCCGCTCAAGCTGCGCAGCCAGGCCCCGGTTCCCGACCTCGACCTCTCCTTCCACCAGCTTTCACCGGCCGATCTGGATACCGAATTCCAGACCGGCTCTTTCTTTCTGGGGATGGACAAGGCGCCGTTGCGCGAGATCGTCGAGGCCCTGGAGCAGACCTACTGCCGCTCGATCGGCTGCGAGATCATGCACATCGTCGATACCGAGGAGAAGCGCTGGCTGCAGCAGCGCTTCGAGTCGGTTCGCTCGGCACCCAAATACAGCGACGACGTGCGCAAGCATCTGCTGGAGCGTCTGACCGCCGCGGAAGGCCTGGAAAGCTACCTGGCCTCCAAGTACCCCGGCACCAAGCGCTTCGGCCTCGAGGGCGGCGAGTCGTTCATCCCCATGATGGACGAGCTGATCCAGCGTGGTGGTGGCTACGGCATCAAGGAGATGGTCATCGGTATGGCCCACCGCGGCCGTCTCAACCTGCTGGTCAACATCCTCGGCAAGAACCCCTCCGAGCTGATCGATGAATTCGACGGCAAGAAGCTGATCGAGCGCGGCTCCGGTGACGTGAAGTACCACCAGGGCTTCAGTTCCAACGTCATGACACCGGGCGGTGAGGTTCACCTGGCCTTGGCCTTCAACCCCTCCCACCTGGAGATCGTCTCCCCGGTGGTCGAGGGCTCGGTGCGGGCCCGCCAGGATCGTCGCGACGATCTCGAAGGCACCAGGGTCCTGCCGATCAACGTGCACGGCGATGCCGCCTTCGCCGGGCAGGGCGTGGTCATGGAGACGTTCCAGATGTCCCAGACCCGCGCCTACAAGACCGGCGGCACGGTGCATATCGTCATCAACAACCAGGTCGGCTTCACCACCTCGCATCCGCAGGACACGCGTTCCACCGAGTACTGCACGGATATCGCCAAGATGGTCCAGGCGCCCATCTTCCACGTCAATGGCGACGATCCAGATGCCGTGCTGCACGCCACCCAGGTGGCGCTCGACTACCGTCAGCAGTTCCGCAAGGACGTGGTCATCGATCTGGTCTGCTACCGTCGCCGCGGCCACAACGAGGCCGACGAGCCCTCCGGTACCCAGCCGCTGATGTACCGCAAGATCAAGGAGCATCCTTCCTCGCGGACCCTCTATGTCCAGCGCCTGGTCGAGCAGGGCGTGGTCACCGAGGACGAGGCCCAGGCGATGATCGAGACCTACCGCGAGGACCTGATGGCCGGCAACCACGTGGCCAACGCCCTGGTGCAGCAGCCCAATACCTCGTTGTTCGTCGATTGGAAGCCCTATCTCGGCCACGAGTGGAGCGGCTATGCCGATACCAGCGTCGAGATGAAACGGCTGCAGCGCCTGGCAGCGCGCATGTGTGAGATTCCCGACGGCGTCGAGGTGCAGCGCCAGGTGGCCAAGATCTACGAGGATCGGCGCAAGATGCAGGCCGGCGGCCTGGGGTTGAACTGGGGCTTCGCCGAGACCCTGGCCTACGCCACGCTGCTCGACGAGGGCCATCCGGTGCGTATCACCGGCCAGGACGTGGGTCGCGGTACCTTCTCCCACCGCCACGCGGTGGTGCACAACCAGAAGGACGGCTCCACCTACGTGCCGCTGCAGCACATGTCCGACGGCCAGCCGCGCTTCACCATCCACGACTCCTTCCTCTCGGAAGAGGCCGTGCTGGCGTTCGAGTACGGCTATTCCACCACGGCTCCCAACGATCTGGTGATCTGGGAGGCGCAGTTCGGCGACTTCTTCAATGGCGCCCAGGTGGTGGTCGATCAGTTCATCTCCTCGGGCGAGACCAAGTGGGGTCGCCTGTGTGGCCTGACCATGCTGCTGCCCCATGGCTATGAAGGTCAGGGGCCCGAGCACTCCTCCGCGCGCCTCGAGCGCTTCCTGCAGATGTGCGCCGAGCACAACATGCAGGTCTGCGTGCCGACCACGCCGGCGCAGATCTTCCACTTGCTGCGTCGCCAGGTCATTCGCCCGTTGAGGAAACCGCTGGTGGTGATGTCGCCCAAGAGCCTGCTGCGCCACAAGGAAGCGACCTCCAGTCTCGAGGACCTGGCCAATGGCCATTTCCACATGGTGCTGCCGGACCAGGGCAACCTCGAGGCTCAGCGCGTCAAGCGCGTGGTCATGTGCGCCGGCAAGGTCTACTACGACCTGGCGGCCTGGCGCGCCGAGAACGAGCGTGACGATACGGCCATCGTGCGCATCGAGCAGCTCTACCCCTTCCCCAAGGAGGAGCTCTTCGAGGCGCTGAAGGACTACGCCAACCTCGAGACCGTGGTGTGGTGTCAGGAGGAGCCGCTCAACCAGGGCGCCTGGTATTCGAGCCAGCACCACCTGCGCGCCGTGGCCGAGATGCTCAAGAACGGATTGGGCGGCGATCTCAAGTTCGCCGGTCGCCCGGCATCGGCGGCACCCGCGGCGGGCTACATGTCCGTGCATACCGAACAGCAGCGCCAGCTGGTGGAAGACGCCTTCAATCTTTGAGGCGACCCACCGGGACGAGAGAGAACATACAAGGGAAACGAAATGGCTACCGAGATCAAAGCGCCCACCTTTCCGGAATCCGTTGCCGAAGGCAGTGTGGCTGCCTGGCACAAGAAGGCGGGGGATAGCGTCGAGCGCGATGAGCTGATCGTCGAGATCGAAACGGACAAGGTGGTGCTCGAGGTGGTGGCGCCGGAAGCCGGCACCCTTTCCGAGGTGCTGGTGGAGGAGGGCGACACCGTGCAGTCCGAGCAGGTGCTGGGCAGGATCGGTGAAGGCGCAGCCAAGGGCGGCGAGAAGAAGAGCGAGAAGGCCGACGCCAAGGCCGAGCCGAAAGACGAAGCCAAGGCGGAGCCCAAGAGCGCGCCGGCTGCTGGTGGCAAGTCGCATGAAGTGAAGGCACCGACCTTTCCCGAGTCGATCCAGGAAGGCACAGTGGCCACCTGGCACAAGAAGGTCGGCGAGGCGGTCAAGCGCGACGAGGTGTTGGCCGACATCGAGACCGACAAGGTGGTACTCGAGGTCGTGGCGCCAGCCGATGGCGCCATTGCCGAGATCAAGGCGGAAGAGGGCAGCCAGGTCGAATCAGAAGCGGTGCTGGCGATCTTCACCGAGGGGGCCGGCGGTGCCGATACGGCAGCCGACAAGACGCCGGCGGCTTCTGCCGATGACGGCGCCGGCGACGAGAAGGTCGGCGACAAGATCCTGGCTCCGGCGGCACGCAAGCTGGTCGCCGAGCATGACCTCGACGTCAGCAAGATCGACGGCACCGGCAAGGGTGGCCGTATCCTCAAGGAGGACGTTCAGCGCGCCGTACAGGCCGGCACGGCCAAGAAGAGCGCCGCTGCAGCCGCTGCGCCCAAGCAGGCCGCCGCTGCCGCGCCTGCCTTCGAGGGCGAGCGCCCCGAGAAGCGCGTGCCGATGAGCCGTCTGCGCCAGACCATCGCCAAGCGTCTGGTCCAGGCCCAGCAGACCGCTGCCATGCTCACCACTTACAACGAGGTGGACATGGGCGCGGTGATGGAGCTGCGCGCGCAGTACAAGGACACCTTCCTCAAGGCGCACGACGTCAAGCTCGGCTTCATGGGCTTCTTCGTCAAGGCGGCCTCCGAGGGGCTCAAGCGCTTCCCCGACGTCAATGCCTCCATCGACGGTACCGACATCGTCTACCACGGCTATCAGGACATCGGCGTGGCGGTCTCCACCGACCGCGGCCTGGTAGTACCGGTGCTGCGCGATACCGATAGCATGAAGATCGCCGACGTCGAGAAGGGTATCGTCGATTTCGGCAAGCGCGCGCGTGACGGCAAGCTTGGCATCGACGAGATGCAGGGCGGCACCTTCACCATCACCAACGGCGGCATCTTCGGCTCGCTGATGTCGACGCCGATCCTCAATCCGCCGCAGACCGCCATCCTGGGCATGCACAAGATCCAGGAGCGTCCCATGGCCGTCAACGGCAAGGTCGAGATCCGTCCGATGATGTACCTGGCCCTGTCATACGACCACCGTATGATCGACGGCAAGGATGCGGTGCAGTTCCTGGTCACCCTCAAGGAGCTGCTCGAGGATCCGGCGCGCCTGCTGCTGGATATCTGAGGCGCCCGAATCAACGGACCTAAACGCGAACCGATCAACAGGAAAACCACATGGCCGACAAATTTGATGTGATCGTCATCGGTGCGGGCCCCGGGGGCTACGTGGCCGCCATCCGTGCCGCCCAGTTGGGGCTGAAGACCGCCTGCGTCGAGAAGTGGGTCAACAAGGAAGGCAAGACCGTTCACGGCGGCACCTGCCTGAACGTGGGCTGTATTCCCTCCAAGGCGCTGCTCGAGACGTCTCACAAGTTCGTCGAGGCACGCGATCACTTCGCCGAGATCGGTATCGATCTCGAGGCACCCAAGGCCAACGTGGCCAAGATGCTGGAGTTCAAGAACTCCGTCATCGCCAAGAACGTCGGCGGCATCAGCGCGCTGTTCAAGGCCAACGGCGTGACGGCCATCGACGGTACCGGCAAGGTGACCGGCGCCAAGCAGGTCGAGGTCACCGGTCATGATGGCGAGAAGAGCACCTACGAGGCTGACAACATCGTCATCGCCGCAGGCTCGGTGCCGGTGGAGATCCCGCCGACCCCGCTGCACGAGGACATCGTCGTCACCTCCACCGGCGCGCTTGAGTTCACCGAAGTGCCGAAGCGCCTGGGCGTGATCGGCGCCGGCGTCATCGGGCTGGAGCTGGGCAGCGTGTGGAGTCGTCTGGGCGCCGAGACCGTCGTGCTCGAGGCCATGGACACCTTCCTGCCGATGGTCGACACCGCCATCGCCAAGGAGACCCAGAAGCTGCTCAAGAAGCAGGGCCTGGACATCAAGCTCGGTGCACGCGTTACCGGCTCCGAGATCAAGGGCAGCGAGGTGGTGGTCAAGTACAGCGACAAGGACGGCGAGCAGGAGCTGACCTTCGACAAGCTGATCGTCTGCGTCGGTCGCCGTCCGTACACCAAGGGCGTGGTCGACGAGAGCGTCGGCGTGGGCCTCGACGAGCGTGGCTTCATCCACGTCGACGACCAGTGCCGTACCAGCGTGCCGGGCATCTACGCCATTGGCGACTGCGTGCGCGGGCCGATGCTGGCGCACAAGGCCTCCGAAGAGGGCGTGATGGTGGCTGACATCATCGCCGGCCACAAGGCCGAGATGAACTACGACGCCATCCCCAGCGTGATCTACACCTCGCCGGAGGTGGCCTGGGTCGGCATGAACGAGCAGGAAGCCAAGGCCAAGGGCATCGAGGTCAAGACCGGCAGCTTCCCGTTCTCGGCCAACGGCCGTGCGCTGGCCAACAACGCCCCGGAGGGCATGGCCAAGGTCATCGCCGACGCCGAGACCGACCGCATCCTCGGCGTGCATATCGTCAGCCAGCATGCCGGCGAACTGATCGCCCAGGGCGTCATCGCCATGGAATTCGGCTCCAGCGCCGAAGACCTGGCGCTGACCTGCTACGCGCACCCGAGCACCTCCGAAGCCATCCACGAAGCGGCTCTGGCGGTGGATGGACACGCGATTCACATGGCCAACCGCAAGAAGCGCAAGTAAGCGAGTTCGCCAAGAGGGACAACAAGCGCCATCCGCGGATGGCGCGTCGTGCCCGGCCATGTACCGGGCGCGAACGGGGGTAACCCGATACTCACCGCCCTACGCGGGGTCTCGCGGTTGCCATTCGAGTCACATGCAACCAATGGCATGAATCGATGAACCTTCACGAGTATCAAGGCAAGCAGCTGTTTGCCGATTATGGTCTGCCGGTATCCAAGGGCTTCGCAGTCGATACCCCCGAGGAAGCGGCGGAAGCCTGCAAGAAGATCGGCGGTGACATGTGGGTGGTCAAGGCCCAGGTCCACGCCGGTGGCCGCGGCAAGGCCGGCGGCGTCAAGCTGATCAAGAGCCCGGAAGAGGCCAAGGCCTTCGCCGAGCAGTGGCTGGGCAAGAACCTGGTGACCTACCAGACCGACGAGAACGGTCAGCCGGTTGCCAAGATCCTGGTCGAGAACTGCACCGACATCGCCAACGAGCTCTACCTGGGCGCGGTGGTCGATCGCGCCACTCGTCGCGTGGTGTTCATGGCTTCCACCGAAGGCGGCGTCGAGATCGAGAAGGTCGCCGAGGAAACTCCCGAGAAGATCCTCAAGGCCGAGATCGATCCGCTGGTCGGCGCGCAGCCGTACCAGGCACGCGAGCTCGCCTTCGCCCTGGGCCTGAAGGGCGACCAGGTCAAGCAGTTCACCAAGATCTTCCTGGGCCTGTCGCGCCTGTTCCACGAGAAGGATCTGGCGCTGCTCGAGATCAACCCGCTGGTGATCACCGACGAAGGCAACCTGCACTGCCTCGACGCCAAGCTCAACCTGGACAGCAATGCCCTGTACCGTCACCCGGACCTGCAGGCGATGCGCGATCCCTCCCAGGAGGACGAGCGCGAAGCTGAAGCGGCGGCGTGGGAACTGAACTACGTGGCGCTGGAAGGCAACATCGGCTGCATGGTCAACGGCGCTGGCCTGGCCATGGGCACCATGGACATCATCAAGCTCAATGGCGGTCAGCCGGCCAACTTCCTCGACGTGGGCGGCGGTGCGACCAAGGAGCGCGTGGCGGAAGCCTTCAAGCTGATTCTCTCCGACGATTCCGTCAAGGCCGTGCTGGTGAACATCTTCGGTGGCATCGTGCGCTGCGACATGATTGCCGAGGGCATCATCGGTGCCGTCGAGCAGGTCGGCGTCAACGTACCGGTCGTGGTGCGTCTCGAGGGTAACAACGCCGAGCTGGGTGCCGAGAAGCTGGCTTCCAGCGGTCTGAACATCATCGCTGCTACCAGCCTGACCGATGCGGCTCAGCAGGTCGTCAAGGCAGCGGAGGGCAAGTAATGAGCATCCTGATCGACAAGAACACCAAGGTCATCTGCCAGGGCTTCACCGGCGGGCAGGGGACCTTCCACTCCGAGCAGGCGATCGCCTACGGCACCCAGATGGTCGGCGGCGTGACCCCGGGCAAGGGCGGCCAGGAGCACCTGGGCCTGCCGGTGTTCAACACCGTCAAGGAAGCGGTCGAGAAGACCGGTGCCGAGGCCAGCGTGATCTACGTCCCGGCTGCCTTCTGCAAGGACTCGATCCTCGAAGCCGCCAACGCCGGCATCAAGCTGATCGTGTGCATCACCGAGGGCATCCCGACCCTGGACATGCTCGACGTCAAGGTGAAGTGCGACGAGCTGGGCGTGCGCCTGATTGGCCCGAACTGCCCCGGCGTCATCACCCCGGGCGAGTCCAAGATCGGTATCATGCCGGGTCACATCCACAAGCCGGGTCGTGTCGGTATCGTGTCGCGCTCCGGCACCCTGACCTACGAAGCCGTCAAGCAGACCACCGACCACGGCTTCGGCCAGTCCACCTGCGTGGGCATCGGCGGCGACCCGATCCCGGGCTCCAACTTCATCGACATCCTCGAGATGTTCGAGAAGGACCCGAAGACCGAGGCGATCGTCATGATCGGCGAGATCGGCGGTACCGCCGAGGAAGAGGCCGCGGCCTACATCAAGGCCAACGTGACCAAGCCGGTGGTGTCCTACATTGCTGGTGTCACCGCACCTCCGGGCAAGCGCATGGGCCACGCCGGCGCCATCATCTCCGGTGGCAAGGGTACCGCTGACGAGAAGTTCGCCGCGCTGGAAGACGCCGGTGTGCGTACCGTTCGCTCCCTGGCCGAGATCGGCGATGCGCTGAAGGATGTCACCGGCTGGTAAGCCGTCGACGATCCGTCAGGCAAGAGGGCGCCCCTTCAGGGCGCCCTTTTTCGTGGCTTTCGTCTTCAGCCGAGCAGTCCGAGGTCGCTGCCGTCGTGCATGCCGAGCAGCGCGACGTCCTGGCCATCCGTGGCGGTAACGGCTTCGGGGGTGGGCTCATCGCCATAGGCGCGGTAGGCGAAGCGCCATGCTTCGCCGGGAGCGAGCTCGCCGGCATTGTCGTCGCGGACCAGGTAGGCATCGCCGTCGCGGCTGAGTGCCCCGTTCCACAGGGTGTCGATGGTGTCGTCGGTTTTCAGGCGCAGCTCGGGCGCCGCGAGGGGTTCATCGGTCAGGTTCTCGACGAAGATCTCGGCGACATAGCCGTCGTCCCAGCGCTGCGTCGTACTCCCCGATGCCAACAGCTCGGCGCCATCGTCCACCAGTCCGGTGGGGATGGCATTGCTTCCGAGGACCTCATCGGGTTCGGGGGCGTCGAGCGCGGCCGCCTGGAAGGTGCCGCGTGATGCCGTATGCAGTACGGTGCCGTCATCGAAGCTGACGAATTCCACGTCCTCGAGCGTATCGGTCGCTCCCTTGTCGCTATGCACTGCGATGCGGTCGCCATCGAAGTCGATCTGGTAGGCATCGATCGGGCCGGTATAGCGCACCGTGTCGATGCCGGCTCCTCCGTTCAACAGATCGTCGCCATCGTACCAGTCGTCGCCGGGTCCGCCCTCCAGCACGTCATGGCCGGTGCCTCCGAGCAGCGTGTCGTGGCCCAGCCCGCCATTGAGGTAGACGCCGTCGTCGCTCCCCTGCAGCACATCGCTGCGCCGCGAGCCCTGCACGTAGTCGAAGCGCACCTCGTTGGCGTCGGGGTCGGTGATGGCGCCGAAGCTTTCGCCGCCGGCATTGACCCATAAGGTGGGGGAGAGTTCGTCGGCATCGGGGTTGCGGATGGCCTGTGCCACTCTGACCTCATTGCCATGGTCACGTCCGCCGTGGAAGTTGATGTCGCGGTCGGTGAAGTCGACCTCGATCTCGTTGCCGACGGAGGAGCGCCAGGAGGCGAACAGCACGCCATGGCGCATGCCGCTGTCCTCGAGATGGCTGAAACTGCCGTCATAGCTCTCCTTCAGTTCGAAGCCGTAGCCGTTACCGCCGCTGCCCTTGTTGAAGGCTCCCTCGGCGCGTAGCGAATCGGCCTCGATATCCAGCGAGCGAGCGACATGGAAAGCCGTCGAGGGGCCGTTCTCGACCGCGACGTCCTGTAGCCGTGCATCTGTGGTGCCATCCAGGCGTATGGCCTGGTAGCCGGTCAGGTTGCCCCGGGTATTAGAGAACGCGGAAGCGTCGGGGGTCCCCAGCTCATAGTCGACGGTGAATCCTTGGAGGGACACATCATCGACGGGAACGAGTCGCTCCAGCTCGGCCTGGCCACCGGCGAAAGCGAAATGCGCGCCGCGATCAAGCGTGATGGTATCGTCGCTCACGGCAGCGACCTTGGCCATGCTGGTACGCAGCTCGGCATGTTCCTGCTTGCGCCAGGAGGTGTCACCGATCTCGTCGAGAAACGCCGTGTCGTTGTCCTGCCAGATTCGCACCGTGTCGCCTTGCTTCAGTCCATGCTCGGCGCCGAGCCTTACGTTTCGCTCGCCTTCGCCGAGGTCGGCGGCGAGCGTGCCGAGCGTCTCGCCCCGCATGTCGCCTTCGACCGCTATACCGAAGCGATCGTTGTCGTCGAGGGCGGCATCGGTGAAGGTCAGCGTGGTGGCATCGGCGCCCGCCCCTTCGAGGGTGATATCGGAGCGGTGGATGCGCAGGGCCTGGTCGAATCGGTAGTCTCCCGACGCCAGAAGCAGGGTCGATCCGCTCGGGGCGGTGTCGATCAGCTCCTGAAGTTCTCGGGCCGATGTGCCGCGGGCGACATCGATGGTCGGCATGCTGATTCCTCCTGGTGACTCATGTTGGGCCCCGTGCCGAGGTTGCCATGGGGCCATACGATCCATACCGCGGTATCCGTCATCCGCGCGCTTCGTTGCGCATGCTATCGAGCCTGCGGCGAGTAACAAGAGCGCTTGGGCGACGAGTCAATCTCACATGGAAGGATGTTTACATTTAACCGGGAGTTTGAAGTTGTCGATTCAGGTATTTAATTGAAACAATAGATATTTTTATTCCTAGGTGAAGTTCGGTTTTTCTACGGCTTACTGTTTATCTCATTAATACACAAAAATATTAATAAGTTAGCCGAGTGCCCGGGAACGGTTTGTTAGTGTGCCGTTCCGCAAGCTGCGGTATGTCCCTGCATTGTTCTTCCATGTCGATTCAGTGAGCACCATGCCTCCAAGAGCCCAAAGTGACTTTCAGCACGCAATGAGCCTTTGTCGGTCCGCTCTGCTATGGGTGGCAGGCTTCAGCCTGTTCATCAATCTGCTGATGCTGACGCCGGCGCTGTACATGTTGCAGGTCTACGATCGGGTCATTGCCAGTGGCAGCAAGGAAACCCTGCTCATGCTGACCCTGGTGGCGATTTTCCTGCTGGCGGTCATGGTGGGGATGGATCTGGTGCGCTCACGGTTGCTGGTAAGGGCGGGCAACCATCTCGACACGCTGGTGAGCCGCCGTCTGTATCGCGCCATGTTCCGCCGTGGCCTGGCGTCACCGGATGAGGGGGGCGGCCAGCCGCTCGACGATCTCAGGACGGTGCGTCAGTTCATTTCGGGCAGTGGCCTGTTCGCCTTCTTCGACGCGCCCTGGGTGCCTATCTACCTGGCCATTCTGTTCATATTCGACGTCTGGTTCGGGGTCTTCGCGACCGGCGCCGGGTTGCTGCTGCTGGGGCTGGCGATCATCAACGAGAAGGCCTCCAAGCGCTTGCTGGCCGAAGCCGGGCACGAGCACATACGGGCGCAGGCGCAGGTTGGCAGCAACCTGCGCAACGCCGAGGTCCTGCATGCCATGGGCATGCTGCCGGCGATCATGCAGCGCTGGGAAGCACGCCACGTGACGGCACTGGTCAAGCAGTCCCAGGCCAGCGATCGCAGCAGTGGGTTGAGCAATCTGTCCAAGGGGCTGCGCATCCTGGCGCAATCGATGATCCTGGGGCTGGGTGCGCTATTGGTGCTGGAGGCTAGCATTACACCGGGCATGATGATCGCCGCCTCGATCATCATGGGGCGGGCGCTGGCGCCCATCGACCAGATGATCGGCAGTTGGAAGGGCTTCGTCGGTTGCCGGGACGCCTATCATCGGCTCGATGTGCTGTTCCGTGACGTGCCGGCTGAGACGCGTCGCTTGTCGCTGCCCGCACCCAAGGGAGAGATCGCGGTCGAGGCACTGACGCTGGTGCCGCCGGGCGCCGTGAAACCAGTCCTGCGCGAACTCGACTTTCAGGTCGCGCGCGGTGAGCACGTCGGCATCATCGGGCCGAGTGCGGCGGGCAAGACCACGCTGGCGCGCGCCCTGCTGGGCGTATGGCCGCCCGAATCGGGGGCGGTCCGGCTCGACGGCGCCGACCTGCGACACTGGAACCGAGACGAGCTGGGTCCGCACATCGGCTATCTGCCCCAGGACATAGAACTGTTCGATGGCACGATCAGCGAGAACATTGCCCGCTTCGGCGAGGCCGACGACACGCAAGTGGTAGCGGCGGCGAAGAAGGCGGGGGTGCATGAGATGATCCTGCGACTGCCCGAGGGCTACGAGACGCGTATCGGGACCGCCGGCGGCTCGCTCTCGCGCGGGCAGCGTCAGCGCATCGGCCTGGCGCGAGCGCTTTACGGAAGGCCCGTGCTCGTCGTGCTCGACGAACCCAACGCCAATCTAGACGATGCCGGCGAGCGGGCGCTGGCCGAGGCGCTGCGCCAGCTCAAGGCGGAAGGGACGACGCTGTTCGTGATCAGCCATCGGCGCAGCGTGCTGGCCGACGTCGACAAGCTGATGGTACTCGGTGACGGGCAGCTCCGCTTGCTGGGGCCTCGTGACGAGGTGCTGGCGCGTATCGCTGCGCCGAGGCCCAGTCAGGCGATGCCGAGCAAGGCATCGCGACCCGGAAGGTCCCATGACGGGTTGGCGGCAGGAGTTGCTGTTACATGAATGGCGAAGACACCGGGCCCCTGAGCGAGGCGCCGTTGCCCATCGATGGGCGTCGCTATCGTCGCTTGGGCCTGTTCATCCTGCTGGTCGCCTTCGGCGGGTTCGGTGGCTGGGCACTGGCCGCCAATCTGGCGATTGCCGTCGTGGCTCCCGGCAAGGTCTCGGTCGCCTCGTTCAAGAAGACGGTACAGCACTATGAGGGCGGCATCGTCAGGGAGATTCGCGTGACCGACGGCGATCATGTCGAAGCCGGCGATGTGCTGGTGGTGCTCGACAACACCCGTGCCGCGTCGCAGCTTCAGGTGGCGAGAACGCAATACCGGATCAACCGGGCCAGCGAAGTGCGCCTGACCGCCGAGCTCGCCGAGGAGGCGACCCTGACATTTCCCGAGGAACTGCGGGAGAGCGACTCCCAGCGTGTCAGCGAGGTGCTGGCGGTGCAGCAAGGCCTGTTCTTCTCGCGGCGGCAGTCACTGCACGGCACTCTCGAGACGCTCGACCAGCAAGCGCACCAATACGAGGAGCAGCGTGAGGGCCTGAAGGCACTGCTGGAGTACAACCGGCAACAGATCGCCTCGCTGCGCGAGGAGGCGGACGATCTGCGCAGTTTGTTCGAGCGTGGCCACGGCGATCGACAACGCCTGCGTGAGCTGGAGCGCGACATCCTCGAACTCGAAGGGGAAGCCGCCCAGCAGCAGTCCGATATCGCCCGCATCGCGGCGCAGATCAGCGAGAACGAGCTGCAAAAGCAGGTTCACCGGCAGGAATTCCAGGCGCAGGCCGGCGAGCAGCTGCGCGACGTCCAGGAGCGTATCAGCGATGCCGAGGAGCGAATCACGGCGCTGTCCGACGAGGTGCGCCGCACCACGGTGACCGCGCCGGTGGCGGGAACCGTGGTCGGCTTGCAACTGCATACGCTCGGGGCGGTGATCGGTGCGGGCGATCCGATCCTGGATATCGTGCCCAGCGACGAGGGCTTCGTGGTCGAGGCGCGGGTGCCTGTCGGTGATGTCGACAGCCTGTATGTCGGGCAGTCGGCGGAAATTCGCTTCAGCGCCTTCAACCAGGGGCTCACCCACGTCGTCGCCGGCGAGGTGACCCATGTCTCGGCCGACAGCTTCGAGGACGAGGGCACCGGGCGTGACTACTATCGGGCCCGGGTGCGGGTTACCGACGAGGGACGCGAGGAGATGACCTCCGACATGCGATTGCTCGCAGGCATGCCGGCCGAGGTCATGATTCATACCGGCGAGCGCACCTTCGCCAGCTACCTGATCAAGCCGATTGGCGATGTGTTGGCCAGGGCCATGCGCGACTAGATGCGACGCATCGAGCGTTGAGGGTAGTGATGAGCGGGCAGGGCGCCATGGGTTACGCTGGAGGGAACGTTCTCGAAGGAGGTTCCCATGACCCAGGTTCCCGCCGCCTATCAGGCGACCCGAGGCTCGGTCCTCGACGTCGACCGGGATTTCTACGCGCGCTTGACCGACCCGGATGCCCGCGAGCGGGTCGATTCGCTGGTCGTGCCGATCCGCGATGGCCGAGCGTGGAAAGTGCCCGCGGGCCACGTGATGCGGCTCTCCACCCTGGAGGGACCCCAGGTCGGCGACTTCAATCTGTGGAGCCTGCACAATCCTCGCGAGCGCTTCTGGGCCTCGCGCACCCGCCAGCTGCAGCGCGCCCATGTCTCCACCTTCGACCGCCTGTGGTCGACGCTGCCCTACCTGCGCCCCATGGCGACGATCATCGACGATACCTTGGCGAACTATGGGGTCGATGGTAGCGGCATGGACGAGCAGGGCGGCCGCGTGCACGATCTGTTGGGCACCCGTTGCGACCCCTACGTCAACCGTCTGCTGACCGGGGAGGACTTCGATCATCACTGCCACTCCAACCTGGTGCGTGCGGTACTGCCGCATGGCCTCACCGAGTTCGACGTGCACGACGTTCTCAACGTCTTCCAGTGCACGGGGCTCAACGACGACGATCAGTACTTCATGAAGGCCTGTCCGGCACGGGAGGGCGACTACCTCGAGCTGTTCGCCGAGATCGACCTGCTGTGCGCGCTGTCGTGCTGCCCGGGAGGGGATCTTTCAGTAGACCTGTGGGGCCCCAACGCCAGCGATCCGCTGCTGACCTGCCATCCCATCGGCGTGGAGGTGTTTCGCCTGGATGAGGCGTTGCTGGAAGGCTGGCGGTCACCCGAGCCGTCACCCTATGCCGGCGGTCACGGTCTGCAGGGGCCTGCCATCGATTGGGATGCCGAGAAGCGGCGACGCGGCCTCTGAGCCTTCCCGGCTCCCGCACAGTGGTTGATGGCCCGCCATTAGGCGGGTCAATTTTTTTCTATTCACCATGAAGGATTCCATATACCATCCGCGTGGATGGTATATGGAATCCTTCTGGATGCCACGACATGATGCCAAACCTTAGGCCACCGAGGAAAAATCGTATGAGCGTGCATGAGCTGCGCCGCAAGACCGGTGATTCCAGTGAGAAGATCACCATCAACCTGGGAGTCGTCGACCTGGGGCAGATCGATCTGCTGGTCCAGGAAGGGTTCTATTCCAATCGCACCGATCTGATCCGCACGGCCATCCGTAACCAGCTGTCGACCCATGCCGAGGTGGTCAGGGAAACCGTGACGCGCAAGGCCTTCGTGCTGGGGCTCGAGCATTACAGCCGCACGGACCTGGAAGCGCTGCAGTCGGCGGGAGAGACATTGCAGATTCAGGTCCTGGGCATGGCCAGCATTGCCGACGACGTATCGCCGGAGCTGGCCTGCGCCACCATCGAGTCGGTGGTGGTCCTGGGCGCCCTGCATGCCAGCAAGGCGGTCAAGGCGGCCCTGGCGGATCGAATCCACTGAATCACTGAATAGGGACATTGACGATGATCGACACGCGACGAATGGAAGAAGCGACGCGGCTCACTCGCGCCGGGAAGCTGCATGAGGCCATGGCCATACTCCAGGGCACGATGTCCGGAGGGGCGGGCGGAACGGGGGGCGAGGAAGCGTGGCATGCCTCCGACTCTGGGCGTAACACCTTCGAGGGAACCTGCCGGGTCATTGACGAGGAGGTATCGGTGTCGAAGCCGGCGTCTGCCGAGTCGGGCTCGCAGCGGACAGGTGCATCGTCAGCGTGGGGCCCGCCTCCCTCGGCGTTTGGCCATACCCGACAGGCGGCCTCCGGGACCATGCCGGGCGGTGAGATCGGGCTGCCTTCTGCCTGGCGCGACAAGTGGCACCAGTGGCGTGATTCCATGGCCCAGCCCGAGCAGGCTCGGGGCTCCAGCGAGACAGCGCTGGCCGGCGCTTTCACCGCGGGTTGCTTTACCAACCGTGCCGGCTCGCGCGAGTACAAGCTGTATCTGCCCAGCGGCTATCACGGCCAGGCACTACCGCTGGTGGTGATGCTGCATGGCTGCACGCAGAACCCCGATGACTTCGCCGCCGGGACCACCATGAATCGGCTGGCCGAAGAGCAAGGGGTTTGCGTGCTCTATCCGGCCCAACCGGTGACCGCCAACAGTAACAAGTGCTGGAACTGGTTCAAGGCCGAAGACCAGCAGCGCGATGGAGGTGAGCCGGCGATCCTTGCCGGCATGACCCGCCAGGTCATCGACACGTACGGGCTCGATGCGAGCCGGGTCTATGTCGCAGGACTATCGGCCGGTGGCGCCATGGCAACAACACTGGCGATGACCTATCCGGACCTCTATGCGGCGGTGGGCGTGCATTCCGGGCTGCCTCACGGCGTGGCGCGAAGTCTCCCCGATGCATTGGGGGCGATGCAGGGCGGCACAGGCCCCATGGCCAACGCCTCATCGGCACGAGTGTCTGCATCGTTGTCGCGGGTGCCCGCCATCGTCTTCCACGGTGATCGCGACACCACGGTGCATCCCAGCAACGCGGATCGCGTCGCCGCTCAGTACGCCGCCTCGCGTGCGGCTGGAGAGGTGGAAAACGGCCGTAAGGGCAGTGCCGGGAAGACGGTGGAGCGGGGGCAGGTCCCCCATGGCTACGCCTATACGCAAACCCGCCATCAGGATGCGGATGGGCGGTCATGCCTTGAGCAGTGGGTGATCCACGGTGCCGGCCATGCCTGGTCGGGTGGCGATGCGCGCGGCTCCTACACGGATCCCAAGGGTCCCGATGCGGCCAAGGAGATGCTGCGATTCTTCAATGCACATGCCAAGGCCAGTCCTTGATGCCGTCCTCGACCATGCTCGGCGGTGGTGTTCAGACGACCACGCAACTGCGGTCGCGGCCGCTGCGCTTGGCCAGCAGCAGCGCCTGGTCGGCACGCTGCAGGGTGTGATCGAGCAGGTCCTCGCCGTCGCGGTACTCGCTCAGCCCGGCGCTGGCGGTGATGGAGAGCCGGCTGTCGCCCACCACGACCGACAGCTCGGCCAGCCGTTGACGCAGGCGGTCGACGATGGCATTGGCCTCTCTGAGGCCGGTATCGGCCAGCAGCAGCAAGAATTCCTCGCCTCCCCAGCGTGCGCACAGGTCGTAGTCGCGCAGCTCCTGGCGGATCTCCTGGGCGATGGCCACCAGTACCTTGTCGCCGGCTTCATGGCCGTGCAGGTCGTTGACCTGCTTGAAGTGGTCGATGTCGAGCATTACCAGGGTGTACTGCTTGCGCTCGATGAGCTTGGGCAGGCGTTCGTCGATCAGCCGGCGGTTGGGCAGGCCGGTGAGGGCGTCATGGGTCGAAGCCTCCTTCAGCGCATTGTTGTGCTCGTGCATGATCTGCTGGTAGCCATCGGAGATGCGTGACAGCTTCTCTTGCCGACGCAGCGATTTCTGGTAGCGCCGCTGGGCGTTGAGCTCGTCTTCGCGGACGTAGCGCTGGTAGCTGTCGGAAATCGTCACCAGGCGCTCCAGGCGCTGCTTCTCGGCCCGGTGGAAGGCATGCAGCCGGGCCAGCGGCGCCAGCAGGGGATTGTCCGCATGGGCGGGATCGCCCAGCAGCGCTTCGACCTGGGCCAGCAGTTCGGCTTCCTCGCGTGTCATGTCGGAACTCGTGCCGGGGTGATCGCGAACGGAAAGGTGCAGTCCTCGCGAAACTCCTCGGCCAGTTCGGCGATGCGCTCGTTACGAGGGTCGTAGTGCCAGGTGACCTGTATCCCGCGTCCGCCCTGATGGGCCTCTTCAAGCAGGTCGAAGATGTCCATCATGGCCTTGACCGAACTGGTATTGAGGTAGACAAGCTTCAGCTCCAGCGTCAACGGGCGCGCTGCCTCGCTGAGGAAGCGCTCGACCCAGTCGATCACTCGATCGAAGAGTTCGAAGGAGTTCTCCGGGTAGGAATCACCCTGCATGGTGAGCAGCCCGGCCTGCCAATCGCTGACGATGGTTGGCGTGGACTGGCTGCCGATAATATCGAGATCGTTGGTCATCACTAACACTCGGCTGATCAGATCACGGCAGTAAGGCTGAAAAAGCCTCGGCCGTCGGGCAGTGGCTCGAGAGAGGCCCGCATCGGCTCGCTCGACTTGCGTGCGATATCCAGCAGCCCCAGGCCGGCGCCGGAGCTGGCGTTTCCGCGAGGCATGCGCAGCTGCTGCTTGTAGGCTTGCTTCAGTTGCTGCTTGTCGAGGGCAGCGAGGGCCTCGATGGCTTCAACCAGTTGCACACCATCATCATACTCCACCAGATTGCCCGCCGAGACCGTGTAGCGGCCTTGGGCGTCCTTGGCCACCGCCACCGTGGCCGAAGCGGACTCCTCGTCGTAACCATGGCGAATGGCATAGTGGCGTATGTTCTGGGTCATTTCGATGTAGGCGGCGAAGACATCCATGGCGTCGGATGGCGTGGCCTGCTGTGAGTTCAGATAGTTGCGCAGCGCGTTGCCGATCTCCTCGATCAGGCTACGCGAGATGGGGCCATTGAAGCACAGCATGATGCGCTGCTCGAGATAGCTCTGGCGCATACTCAACAGGTTCATCACGATTTCTCCTGTGATGCGGCACCTGCCGGGGCAGGAAGCGGGGGCGTCGATTCGCTGCCGGGCGGGTGGTCCTGCTCGGTGAAGCGGAAATTCAACAGGGTGATGTCGTCGCGCTGCGGCAAGTCGCCCTGATAATCGCGAAGTGCCTGCTCGAAGGCTTCCATCTGCGCTTGCAAGGGGCGCTGCGCCTGGGCCATGAACAGCGCCTCGAAGCGGGTGTTGCCGAAGCCGAAGCCGTCGCTGCCGCCCGCCTGGTCGAGCAAGCCATCGGTGCACAGCGAGTAGGTCCAGCCAGGGCGCAGGTCGACGCTCTGGTTGCGATACTCGATACGACGCTTATGGCCAAGCGGTCGTTTGTCGCCGGCAAGATGGGTCAGCGTCTCGCCATCGCTGGCGTAGAGACCGATCTTGGCGCCGGCGAAGGTAATCTGGCGGGTCGCGAGATCGACCCAGGCCAGGCCAGCGTCCATATGCGTGGCGATCGAGGCGGGCAGCTGTTCGGCACCCAGCAGCTCACGACTCTGACTATCGGTCTCGGCGAGAATCGCTGCCGGATCCTGACAGCCCGCCTTGAGGATCGCGTGGTCGAGAATGGCCCGGGCCAGCATGGTCATCAGCGAGCCGGGCACGCCGTGGCCGGCGCAATCCACTACGCCGAACAGGTAGCCGCCGGCATCGGGGCGGAAGAGATAGAAATCGCCGCCTACCGTGTCGCGCGGCTTCCACAGCACACCGTGATGATGTTCGAGGTGAAGGTCGAGCTGACGGTCAGGCAGAATGGCGCGCTGAATGAAGCTGGCGTAATCGATCGAGTCGCCAAGTTGCTTCTGGGTGGCGGCCATCTCGGCATTGGCCTGTTCCAGGGCCAAGGTCCGCTCGCGCACCTTGGCCTCGAGCTCGCGGGTGTGGCGCTGCACCTGCTCGGCCATGTGCGAGAAGGCCTGGGAGAGCTCGCCGATCTCGTCGTGGCGCGAGGTGGGCAGCGGCGAGTCGTAGTTACCGGCGGCGATGGCCTGGGCCGATTGCTTGAACCGGTTCAGCGGAGCGAGGATCAGGCGTTCGGTGGCCACGGCGATGATGGTGAGCAGAATGCCGAGGATCAATGTGGCGGCGATCAATAACGGCCACAGCCAGCGGCGGTCGAGAATCTGGGCGACGCCGATGTCCAGCGCGGTGACCAGGTACCAGTCCAGCTCGGCGATGTAGCCGACCGAGATCAGTCCTTCGCGTCCCTCGAGGGTGCCCCACAGGGACTGGATCGTCTCCGGCGCCTGGCGGGCCGCCTGCATGGCACGGGTCAGCTCGCTGCGCTGCTCGTCACTGCCGAGCAGGGCGTGGATGGTGTGCTCGCCGTCGACCTCGCCCGCCCCGATGCCGGAGCCCAGTGCAATGCGCTCCAGCGAGGGGTGAGCCTGCAGGGCACCCCGCTGGTCGACGATCATCGGCGTCAGGCCTTCGGCCTCGTCGCGGAGGAAGGCATCGAGAAAGTCGTCCAGCTCGAAGCCGGTACCGGCAAGACCCAGCAGAGTATCGCCATCGCGTACCAGTACGTTGAGCCACACCTTGGTCACGTCGAGCTCGTGGTCGAAGTTGACGTTGAGGTTGTAGGGCTCGTTGGTGCGGCGGACCTGGAAGTACCAGGCGTCGTTCGGCTGGGTGACGTCCAGGCGGTAGCTCGGCGTACGGCTATCGGCACTATCGTCGTCGATGTAGTAGTAGTTGCCGCTGGCATCGGCGATCATGAAGTAGGAGTCGTCGGCGAAATCCTGGCGGAATCCTTCGGCCTCGGCGAAGAGACGCGCCTGGCTGTCGGGCGACTCCTCGTCGGCCAGCCATTGCTTCAGCACCAAGCTGTTGGCAAAGCGCTGCGCCAGGGCCAGTTCACGCGACACCGGTGCGAGGATCCGCTGCATGTGCAGCAAGGTATAGTTTTCCGCATAGGCATTGGCGAAGTGACGCCGAATGTCGTCGATCGCCTTCCAGCCCAGCAGGACGGCGGGGATCAACGAGAGAAGACAGGCGAGTAGCAGCGTCGCGACCGACTTGCCACGCAACCCCCATGGTACGGCCATGTGTGTGCTGTTTCCCCGCTGCGGCAAGACCGAGAAAGGTCATGCTTGAAGTATGTTTTTTGTCAGTCACAACATGCCACAAGGCAGGGGGTAATGCGAGTGGCGAAAAGAAGCAGAAAACCACCCGATATCAAGGTATCGGGTGGTTTTCGTTCGATGGCGACAAGCAGGAAGTCGGCACGTCTTACCGCTTACGCGGAGGGGCGTGCCACCAGCGAGCGGGTCTCCTCGCGCGCCTCGATCAGTTCGACGCGAATCACATCGCCCAGCTTGTAGCGCTCCTCGCCCTCCACCTGGATGCGGCCTTCCTTGTCGTCGATCACCACCTTGTCGCGATCGCTGTGCAACATCGGCGCCGGGACGAAGGCAGTGGCCCCATTGGCGATGAGGCGCACACGCATGCCGCCGCGAGTGATGCCGAAGATCTCCGCCTCGAAGGCTTCCTGAGCCTTGGCCGCAGGCGTCAGGTAACGCACGTAGAGCCAATCCTTGACGTCGCGTTCGGCCATGCGGTTGAGCCGGCGCCGTTCGGTGAGCTGCTCGGTCAGCGCCTGGGTGGCTTCCGCCGGGGCCTGCTCGCCCTTGAGCACACGCTTGATCAGGCGGTGATTGACCATGTCGCCGTACTTGCGGATCGGCGAGGTCCAGGTGGCGTAGGCGGCCAGGCCCAGGCCGAAATGCGGGCCGGGGCGAGCGGACATGCTGGTGAAGCCCTGGAAGCGGCGCAGGCGGGCATCGAGCCAGGCGTCGTCACGGCTCTCCAGCGCCCGCTTGAGCTCCTTGTAGCGCGGCAGTTCGGAGAGCGCTTCCAGCTCGACCTCGATCTGCTGGGCGGTGAGAAACTCGTGGGCGGCCTCGGCCTTTTCCGGGTCGAAGGCGCGGTGCACGTTGAAGATGCCGTGACCGACGTGCTCGGCGAGCAGGTGGGCACAGCAGGCGTTGGCCGCGATCATCGACTCCTCGATCATGCGGTTGGCGATGCGCCGCTGCTCGATGCGGATATCCAGCACATTGCCCGCCGGATCGAGGTCGAAGACGTAATCGGGACGGTCCTTGAACACCAGCGCATGCTCGGCGCGCCAGGCGGCACGAGCCTCGGTCATGTCGCGCAGCGCCCGGAGCTGGCCGGCGATCTCCTCGGCCGGCGTCCACTCGCCCTGGCCTTCGAGCCAGTCGGAGATACGGTCGTAGACCAGCTTGGCCTGGGAGCGCACCGTCGCGGCAAAGAAGCGGTACTCACCCAGGCTGCCGTCGGCTTCCACCTCGAGCGTACAGGCCAGGGCCGGACGCTCTTCGCCTTCACGCAGCGAGCAAAGGTCATCGGCCAACTGCTCGGGCAGCATGGTGACGTTCTGGCCCGGCAGGTAAACGGTGAAGGCGCGGGTGCGCGCCTCCAGATCGGCGGCATGCCCCTCCTCGACGTAGGCGGTGGGGTCGGCGATGGCCACCGTCAGACGCCAGCCGCCTTCCTCGCGTGGCTCGATGCGCAGCGCATCGTCCATGTCTCGGGTCTTCTCGCCGTCGATGGTGAAGAAAGGCTCAGCGGTGAGATCTTCACGCTCGAGCCCCTCGTCGCGCAGCGGCCAGTCGTCGCCGGCATCGGGGCACTCCTGCTCCAGGGCGTGGCGCGCCAGAGTCACGCGCCATGGCACGGCGGGATCGCTGGCCTTGGCCACCAGTTCGTCGATCTGGGTGAAGAAGGCGCGGTCCTCGGGCTTGAGCGGATGGCGAACCAGTCGCGCCACGACCCAGTCGGCATCGCCGATGCTGGCCTCGTCGAGACTGTTCTTGATCCTCGCCTTGAGCGCGATCTTGATCGAAGGGTGGTCGGGCACGACTGCCAGACGTCCATCGCGCTTCTGCACCCGGGCAATGAAGCGGCTGAGACCCGCTTCGACGAGGACATCCGGTTCGACGGAGGTCTTGTCGCCATTCTCGTGGATCACGGCCTGGACGCGGTCGCCGTGCAGCACCTGCTTCATGGCGGGGGGCGGCACGAAATAGGACTGACCGTCGTCGGTCTCGAGGAAGCCGAAGCCCTTGTCGGTGGCCTTGATCACGCCTTCGGCACGAGGCGTGGTTTGACGAATCTGTTGCTTGAGCTGGGCGAGCAGCGGATTGTTCTGCAGCATGATCACGAACGTGTGGCGGGGTAGGAGGGCCACTATACGGATTCCCGCGGCCGGCGCCAAACGCTGCCGTTATCCCGACAAGAAAACAAAAGGTTATTGAATACCATGCTGCCGGTACAGGCAGCCTCCGCTTCATGTTGCGACTAAAGTCTCGGATAATTGGTATTTGATTGGTATTCATGTGGATCTATAGTGGTCTTGAATTGGTATGGCCGAGAGCATCCCATGGATCATCGTTTTCAGCAGTTACGTCTCAACCCCGCTGGGGCCACGCCGCTCTACCAGCAGCTTGCCCGTCAGTTGGAACAGGCCATCGAAACGGGCGCCTGGCAGGCGGGGGAGGCGCTTCCTTCCGAGCGCAGCCTGGCCGAAACGCTTGCCGTGTCGCGCATCACCGCGCGCAAGGCCCTGGATCGGCTGGCCGAGCTGGGGCTCATCCGGCGCAGTCGCGGCTCGGGCACCTTCATCGCGCCACGCCTCAACCAGTCCCTCACGCGGCTGGTGAGCTTTACCGAGATGCTCACCCAGCGCGGCTTCACGCCCAGCTCCCACTGGCTGTCACGCAGCCTGGCGACCCCCAGTGCCGAAGAGAGCATGCGGCTGGGGCTGGGCGCCGACGCGCGCGTGGCGCGGCTCCGGCGGCTACGCCTGGCTGACGACGTGGTGATGGCGGTGGAGGAGAGCTGCCTGCCGGCCTCGGTGCTGCCCGATCCCATGGCGGTTGAGACCTCGCTCTACGCCGTCATGGAAGCGGCCGGTAAGCCGGTGATGCGGGCCCTGCAGCACGTCACGGCGATCAACGCCGACGCCGAGCTGGCAGCGTTGGCCGAGGTCCCCAGCGGCCAGGCGCTGCTGAAGATTACCCGCCTGGGATATCTGGGCGACGGCACGGCGGCGGAGCTCACCATCACCTACTGCCGCACCGACTACTACGACTTCATGGTCGAGCTGACCCGCTAGGAGGCGCCGGCATGTTCCATGGCAATATCCTGACCCCCGACGGCTGGCGCCTGGGCGAGATCGAGTGGGAGGCGGGCCGCATCAGCCGCCTCTCGGGCGAGCCGGCCGACCCGCTGGAAAATACGCATCCTCGCATCCTGCCGGGCTTCATCGACCTGCACGTCCACGGCGGCGGCGGTGCCGATACCATGGAGGGGGGCGAGGCGCTGGCCACCCTGGCCCGCACCCATGTCCGCTTCGGTACCACCAGCCTGCTGGCCACCACCATGACCGCCCCGGAGGCGGAAATTCGCCGGGCATTGGCGGCTGTCGCTACCTACATGCAGGCGCCCGTGACCGATGCCTCCCGTGTTCTGGGCGTGCATCTGGAAGGCCCGTACATCAACCCCGGCAAGCTCGGTGCCCAGCCCGCCTATGCCCGCCCGGGAGAAATCGCCGAAGTGGACGCACTGTGCGAGCTGGCGCCGATCCGGCTGGTGACCCTGGCGCCGGAACTTTGCGGTCACGGCGAGCTGATTCGTCACCTGACGGCCCGTGGCATACGCGTGCAACTGGGGCATACCCTGGGCAGCTACGAAGAGGGGGTCGCCGCCCTCGGTCATGGCGCCTGTGGCTTTACCCACCTGTTCAATGCCATGACCGGCCTGCATCACCGCAAACCGGGCATGGTGGGGGCCGCTCTGGCCCATGCCGACTATGCCGAACTGATTCCCGACCTGCAGCACGTCCACCCGGGCGCCATTCGCGCCGCCTTGCGCTGCATTCCCCACCTCTATGCGGTCACCGATTCCACGGCCGCCGCCGGCATGCCGGATGGCGACTACCGCCTCGGCGAGCAGACCGTGACCAAGTGCCTGGGCGGCGTGCGCCTGGCCGACGGTACCCTGGCCGGCAGCACCCTGACCATGGACCAGGCGCTACGCAACCTGGTCAAGCTCGGCCTCTCATTGGCCGATGCGTCTTCCCGCCTGTCGCGCTTCCCAGCCGATTTCCTCGGCCTGACCGATCACGGCCGGCTGACGGAAGGCGCCGTGGCGGACCTGGTCATGCTCGACGCTCGTCTCGAGCTGCAGGCGGTCGTGGTCGAGGGCCGCATCATCGAAGGAGAGCGCTGATGTCCCTGATGCTCGACGAAGCCCGCAATGCGCCCGAGCGCATCCGCGGCCAGCTGCCGCGCAATGACGCGATCCTGGCCGAACTCGGCGAGCGGCTGCGCCGCGACCCTCCCTCGGCGGCAGTGACGGTGGCGCGTGGCAGCTCCGATCACGCGGCCGGCTACTTCGCCTATCTCTGCATGAAGAGCCGCGGCATCCCGGTGGCTTCGCTGCCGCTGTCGCTGACCACGCTGGCCAGGACGCCATGGCGGCTCGAGGGGCAACTGGCGCTGGCGGTCTCGCAATCGGGGCAGAGCCCCGACCTGGTCGCCACCCAGCAGGCCCTTGGCGAGGCCGGGGCGTACACGCTGGCGCTGGTCAATACGCCCGAGTCGCCGCTGGGGGCGGTCAGCGATCTCGAAGTGCCGCTTTATGCGGGGGACGAGAAGAGCGTCGCCGCGACCAAGAGCTACCTGGCGACACTCGCCGCCATGGCCCAACTGCTGGGCCACTGGAATCGGGATCGCGCCATGCTGGCGGCCCTGGAGGCCCTTCCGGAGCGCCTGAGCCGGGCGCTGGCGCAGGACTGGTCAGTGGCGGTGGAGGCGCTGGCAGGCTGCGGCCGGCTGATGGTGATCGGCCGTGGCGCCGGCCTGGCCGTGGCCCAGGAGGCGGCGCTCAAGTTCAAGGAAACCTGCGCCATCCAGGCCGAGGCCTTCAGCGGGGCAGAGGTTCGCCATGGCCCCATGGCGCTGATTGGCCCGGATTACCCGGTACTGGTATTCGCCCCGCCGGGCGCCGAACAGGCGGGGCTGCTGGAGCTGGCCGAGTGGCTCGAGAGCATCGGCGCGCGGGTGCTGCTGGCGGCGGACGAGCGCGTGGCCAGGCGGCAGCTGACGCTGGCCGATGCCGGTCACGACGCGCTGCAGCCACTCTCGGTGATCCAGAGCTTTTACGTGATGGTGGCCAACCTGGCTGCGGCGCGGGGCAGCGATCCCGATCGACCCAGACACCTCAACAAGGTGACCTGCACCCTTTGACCAAGGCAGCGGGTCTTGGCCCATGCCCACATAACAATAGCGGAGGTCTACATGACCGCATCTCCCTTGATCCTGCATGCGCCCGTCGACGGCGTCGTGGTTCCCCTCGGCGAAGTGCCGGACCCGGTGTTTGCCGACGGTATCCTGGGCGAGGGCATCGCCCTCGATCCACTCGCCGAGTGTCTCTACGCCCCGTGCGACGGTGAAGTGGTTCAGTGCGCCCGGACCCGCCACGCGGTGACCCTCAAGACGGACGCGGGTGTCGAACTCTTGATTCACCTGGGGCTCGATACCGTGGAGCTGGATGGCGAGGGCATCGAACTGCTGGTTGCCGTGGGCGACCGGGTATCGAGCGGCGACCCGCTGTGCCGCTTCGACGCCGACCGTGTCGCGCGCCATGCCAGCTCCTTGATCACGCCGCTGATCGTGACGGCCACCAACGGCTGGCGAGTGTCGGCGATGGGCCGTGCCGGTGGTACTCGTGTCGCCCGCGGCGAACCCCTGCTCGAGTTGGTGGAAGAGACGAGAGACATGGCGGCATCGGCGGATCGTGATGCCGCACGTCCCTCCGCGACCCGTCGCATCACCTTGGCTCTGCGTGCAGGCCTGCATGCACGGCCGGCGGCAAGGCTGCGCGAGATTGCCCGGCGCCACGCCGTCAGCATGGCGGTGGTGCACGGCGAAGCCGCGGCCGAGGCCGACAGCATCAGCGCACTGCTCAACCTGGGGCTCGCCGAGGGAGACGAGCTGAGCCTCACGGCCAGCGGCGAGCGGGCCGAGGCTGCCCTGGAGGCGGCCGAGGCACTGCTGACCACGGTCGAGGCCGACGACCACGCGGCGCCGCGCCAGGCCTCGGCGACCACTGGACCTTTGGGTGAAGGAGAGCTGGCCGGCCTGGTGGCCAGTGGCGGGTTGGCCGTGGGTCCGCTGGTGGCGTATCGCCCGCCGCTGCCTCGGGTGCCGCGCGACGGCGAGGGCGAGGCGGTGGAGTGGCCTCGCTTGCAGCAGGCCCTGAATCAGGCGGGAGAGGCCCTGGCACAGGCCGAGGCTCTGGCCGCACAGCAAGGCCGGCACGGCGAGGCGGAGATATTCGGCGCCCACCGGGCCTGGCTCGAAGACCCTGCCCTGGGTGATGCCGCGCTTGCGTCGATACGCGACGGGCGCAGCGCCGGTCAGGCCTGGCACGAGGCGCTCGATGCCGAGGCCGGGAGGCTTGCCGAGAGTGGCAACTCGCTGCTGGCGGGCCGCATCGCCGACTTGCGCGACCTGCAGCAGCGCGTCATGGCGCTGCTGGCCGAGCCCGGGGCGCGCGAAGACGCGGCAGTGCCGGAGGGGGCCATCGTCGTGGCCGACGAGCTGACGCCCTCGCAGTTCGTGGCGCTGGCCGAACGTCGCCCCGCCGGCCTCTGCCTGGCGCGCAGCGGCACCACGGCGCACGTGGCGATTCTCGCTCGCGCACGGGGAATTCCCTGCCTGGTCTCGATGGGCGCCGAGCTGGAACGGGCACGCAGCGAGCGCGCGGTGCTCGATGGCGAGCGCGGTCGCCTCGAGGTGTCGCCATCTGAGGCTCGACTGGCCCAGGTGGAAGCCGCTATCAAGACGCAGGTGCATCAGGCGGAGGAGGAGCGTCGCGCTGCCCATCAGCCCGCTTTTACCCTCGACGGTCGCCGTGTCGAGGTGTGTGCCAACGTCGGCTCGTCGGCCGAGGCCGGGCTGGCGGCGCAGGCCGGTGCCGACGGCATTGGCCTGCTGCGCAGCGAATTTCTTTACCTCGAACGCGCCTCCGCTCCCGGCGAGGAGGACCAGCACCGCGAGTACCAGGCCAGCGTGCGTGCCCTGGGCGGCAAGCCGGTCATCGTGCGTACCCTCGATATCGGCGCCGACAAGCAGCTGCCGTACCTGCCGCTGCCCGCTGTCGCCAACCCGGCGCTGGGGGTGCGCGGCGTGCGCCTCTGGCAGCGCCTGCCGGAGCTGCTGGATACCCAGCTCAGGGCACTGCTGCGGGTCGAGCCGCTCGAATCGCTGCGCATCATGCTGCCGATGGTGAGCGAGGTTGCCGAACTGGTGGACGTGCGCCGGCGCCTCGACAGCGTGGCGCGGGCGCTCGGCCTGGCTACCCGGCCCCAGCTGGGTGTGATGGTGGAGGTGCCGAGTGCCGCCCTGTGCGCGGCCAGCCTGGCCGGGGAGGCCGATTTTCTCTCCATCGGCACCAACGACCTGACCCAATACACCCTGGCCATGGATCGCGAGGACCCGGACCTGGCGGCGCGGGCCGACGTGCTGCATCCCGCAGTGCTTCGCTTGATCAAGGCCACCGTGGAGGGGGCCGCCGGACGCTGCCCGGTCGGCGTCTGCGGCGCTGCCGCCGGCGATCCTTTGGCCTCGCTGGTGCTGGTGGCCCTGGGCGTCGACGAGCTCTCCGTCGAGCCCGCCCGGGTGCCCGCCGTCAAGGCAGCCATCAGGCGACTCGATGCCGGGCGCCTGGCGGCGGAAATGCCGGTGCTGCTGGGCCTGGCGGATGCCGCAGCCGTGCGTGAGCGCCTGTCGGCCTGGCAGGCGGCAGAACGAGACCCCACGACAACCACAATCGAGAGGTTACCGTCATGAAGACGACCGACCTGGGTTCCTGGACCATGGCCGGGCTGCAGAAGCTCGGACGCTCCCTCATGCTGCCCATCGCGGTGCTGCCCATCGCCGGCTTGCTGCTGCGCCTGGGTCAGCCGGACCTGCTGGACATTGCCTTCGTCGCCAGCGCCGGCGAAGCCATCTTCGCCAACCTGGCGCTGATCTTCGCCATCGGGCTGGCGATCGGCTTCGCCGACGACAGCAATGGCGCCGCGGGACTGGCCGGCGTGGTCGGCTACCTGGTGCTCGATGCCGTCCTGATGTCGCTCAATCCGGATATCGACATGGGGGTACTGTCCGGCATCATCATCGGCAGCGTGGCGGGGCTGCTCTATAACCGCTACAAGGCGATACGCCTGCCCGAATACCTGGCGTTCTTCGGTGGTCGGCGTTTCGTGCCCATCGCCACGGGACTGGTCGCCGTCCTGCTGGGGGTCGTCTTCGGCTTGATCTGGCCTCCCGTACAGCAGGGTATCGATACGCTCGGACAGTGGTTGATCGATGCCGGCGAGCTGGGCCTGTTCGTCTATGGCACGCTCAACCGGCTGCTGATCGTGACCGGGTTGCATCATGTGCTCAACAGCCTGGTGTGGTTCGTCTTCGGCAGCTTCGAGGCAGCCTCCGGCACGCTGGCCAGCGGCGATCTCAACCGCTTCTTTGCCGGCGACCCGACGGCCGGAAGCTTCATGACCGGTTTCTTCCCGGTGATGATGTTCGGCCTGCCGGCGGCGGCCCTGGCCATGTACCATGCCGCGCCCAAGGGGCGCCGCGCCCAGGTGGGCGGCCTGTTGCTGTCGCTGGCGCTGACGGCCTTCCTGACCGGCGTTACCGAGCCCATCGAGTTCACCTTCATGTTCCTGGCGCCACTGCTCTATCTCCTGCATGCGCTGCTGACGGGGATCTCGATGGCGCTGATGCACTGGCTCGACGTCAAGCTGGGCTTCACCTTCTCGGCAGGTGCCTTCGATTTCGCGCTCTCCTACGGCCTCTCCAATAACGGCTGGATGCTGCTGCCGGTAGGGTTGGCCTACTTCGCCATCTACTACGGCGTCTTCCGCTGGGCCATTGCCCGCTTCGGTCTGGTCACGCCGGGTCGTGAACCCGAGACGGCAACGCCCTCCGCCAGCGGCCCCTCCGCGGCCGGCGAGCGTGGTCCCGCGTTCGTCACCGCCCTGGGCGGGGCGGGAAACCTGAGCAGTGTCGGCGCCTGTACCACCCGTTTGCGCCTGGTGCTCGACGACCCCGAGGCCATCGACGAGGAGGCGCTCAAGCGCCTGGGCGCCCGCGGCGTGATGCGGCTTCGTGGCGGTGGCGTTCAGGTCATCCTGGGACCCATCGCCGATGGTGTGGCCGACGAGATCCGCGCGGCCGCATCCCGGTCGGGCGGTGAGGTGTCGGAGGCAGGCATGACCGAGGCTTCCTCGGAGCCGGCCGAGCCGACGGGCGCACGGCTGTCGGCCGAGCAGGCAGCGCGCTGGCTGGCCGCCTTGGGCGGGGAGGCCAACCTGCTCGGGTTCGAAGCTCAGGCACGGACCCGCCTGCGTGTCGAGCTCGCCGACGGCAATCGCCTCGACGAAGCGTTGCTCGAGCGACTCGGCTGCCGGGGCACCCAGGCCCTGGATGACAATGTCTGGCATCTGGTGGTTGGCACCCAGGCCGCCGCCGTGGCGAACGCGCTCGGGAGTCGTCGCTAGCTTTCGTCGGGTCGCGAACGATCCTGTGCAAACCGCCACAGGCTGCGTTAGCCTCTATCGGTTACTTGATGCAATGGACGCCCATGACACCGCACCTGATCGTTTCCGACCTCGACGGTACCCTGCTGGACGCCAATCACGATCTGCACCCCGAGACCATCGAGACCCTGCGCCTGCTGGCCGAACGGGGGCATCACCTGGCCTTCGCCTCGGGTCGCCACTTCCGCGACATGCTGGCCTTCCGCGAGCGGCTGGGTGTGCCGATCCACGTGATCAGCACCAACGGTGCCTACCTGCACGGCCCCGGCGACGAGCTGTTGGCGTCGCGTCATCTCGAGGCCGAACTGGCACGTGAACTGATCGCACTGGAGCGTCACGACAGCGTGCGCCTCAAGCTCTATCTCGAGGACGAGTGGCTGATCGATGCTCCGGCACCGCGGCTGCTCGCCTACCACGCCCATACCGGCTTCGGCTACCGCGTGGTCGAGCCGGCGAGCCTCGACGGGGAGGGCGTCGGCAAGGTGCTCTACATCGGCGAGCCGGAGCGGCTGGCGGGCCTCGAGGCCACGATCCGCGTCAGCCATGGAGAGCGTCTGCACGTCACCTATTCAACGGTCAACTCGCTGGAGATCATGGCCGGTGGCGTCAACAAGGGCACAGCGCTGGAGGCGCTGCTTGCCGCGCTCGGGATCGCCCGCGAGCACTGCCTGGCCTTCGGCGACAATCTCAACGACACCGAGATGCTCGCTCTTGCCGGCGAGGCGCACGTCATGGCCAACGCCCACCCCGAGCTGGCGGGTCGCGTGCCGGCTGCCCGGCGCATCGGCCACCATGCCGAGACCGCCGTGGCCAGGCACCTGCGGGAGTGGTTCTCCTTGTAGCGTGCTGCGACGTTGGTCTACAGCCTCTTGCCGCCTGGGCCTTGCTTGCCCATCATCGAACCCATAACGACAACGACTCACGGCGCCACCGCCCAGGTGACGCCCTTGACCATCGGACGACGATGACGATTACGCCCGCCACCCTGATCGTGGTCGACGACGACCCCGAGATTCGCGAACTGCTGGTCGATTACCTGGGGCGCCATGGCTATCGCGCCCTGGCCGCCGAGGATGCCGAGGCGCTGCATCGGCTGCTGGAAAGCGAAACCCCAGACCTGCTCATCGTCGACATCATGCTGCCGGGGGATGATGGCTTCACCATCTGTCGCGACATTCGCCGCTCAAGCGAGGTGCCGATCATCATGCTCACCGCGAGCGCCGACGAGACCGACCGCATCCTGGGGCTGGAGCTGGGCGCCGACGACTACCTGGGCAAGCCGTTCAATCCCCGCGAACTGCTGGCCCGCATCAAGGCAGTGCTGCGACGGGTGAAGGGCGGGGTGGGCTCGGCAGCCGCCGATCCTGCCCGTGCCCGGCTGGTGGCCTTCGGTGTCTGGCGCCTCGATCGAATGACCCGCGAACTGATCGATGAGCAGGGTGAACGTCATCCGCTCTCCGGTGCCGATTTTCAGCTACTGCAGGTCTTTCTCGAACACCCCGAGCGTGTGCTCACGCGCGAGGCCCTCTACGAATTGACTCGTGGGCGCCCGGCGCCGCCGCTGGATCGCTCCATCGACGTGCACGTGTGCCGACTGCGCCAGCGCCTGGGCGAAGACACGCATTACCATCAGTTGATCCGCACCGTGCGCGGGGCCGGCTACGTCTTCACCGCCCGGGTCGAAGCGCTGACGTGAGCGAGGGGATTTTCAAGCGTTGGCAACGCCGCCTGGTACGCTTCCTGCCGCATACGCTGCGTGGACGCTTCGTGCTCATCATGCTGGTTGGCGTGCTCACCGCCCAACTGGCCAGCTATGTCGTCTGGACGTCCCAGGTGCGCTCGAGCCAGCTCGAACAGCTCGACGAGCTGTCACGCAACGTCGCCTACAGCGTGGCCTCGACCATGCGCTTCTTCCGCTCGTTGCCCTACGAGTATCGCCATATCGTGCTCGACCAGCTGCGCAACATGGGCGGTACGCGTTTCTTCGTCAGCGTCAACGAGCGGCGCATACCGGTCGAGGACATCGGCTCGGGGTCGGAAAAGACGCTGGTGGTCGACAACTTCCGCAATATTCTCACGGCTGAGCTGAACATCGATGACGTGCTGGTGGAGTTCTCCCGCCCCGAGACCCTGCGCGTCTACAACAACGAGGTGCTGCTGCACGATCTGCCGCCTCGCTGGGGGCAGCACAGCCTGCTGATGGAGCCGCTCTCGCCGCCCATCCTGGTGGTGCAGATGGAGCTCGGTCCCGAGACCTGGCTCTACGTGGCGACGCTTTTGCCGGTGCCCGACCTGTTCAACGAGTACCGCTGGCTCTCCGGCGAGCGGTTGCTGGCGAGCTTGATGGTACTGCTCACGGTGATCGGCCTGTCGCTGCTCGGTATCCGCAGCGTGACCCGGCCGCTGGCGCGGCTGTCGCGGGCAGCGCGCCAGCTCGGCGACGATCTCGACGCGCCGCCGCTGCGCGAGAGCGGGCCACGCGAGGTGGCGGCCACTGCGGTGGCGTTCAACCGCATGCAGGAGCGCATTCGCGACCAGGTCGACGAGCGCGAGCGGCTCTTCTCGGCGATCTCTCACGACCTCAAGACACCCATCACGCGGATGCGCCTGCGCGCCGAGATGCTCGACGACCCGCTGCAGCGCGAGCGCTTCTGCGCTTCCCTCGACGAGCTCGATCTCTTGGTCAAGGGAGCCTTGGCCTCGGTCAAGGGATTCGACCTGCACGAAGCGGTGGAACCGGTCGACCCCCGGGCGGTGCTGGACGAGCTGGCCGGCGAACTGGCCCTGCAGGGTGGCGAGGTGACCATCATCGGGCACACCGAGCCGCTGCCGGTGAAGCCGCTGGCGTTCAAGCGCTGCCTGGCGAATCTGGTGGAAAACGCGGTGTTCTACGGCAAGCGTGCCGAGGTGACGCTGGACGATTCCCCCGAGCGGTTGTCGATCGTCATCCATGACCACGGGCCGGGCATTCCCGAGGCTCAGCTCGGGCGGGTCTTCTCCCCCTTCGTGCGCCTCGAGCCCTCGCGCAGCCGTAACACCGGAGGCAGCGGCCTGGGGCTGGGGATCGCCCGGCATATCGCCCGGGCCATGGGTGGCGATATCGGTCTCGCCAACCATCCCCAGGGAGGATTGGTCGCCACGCTGTCCATTCCCCGATGGCACGAAGGCAATACTTTGCAGCACTAGGAAACATGGCGTGGCCGTAGCGATCGGTTAGGTTAGGCGTTTCGACGCTTTCAAGGACTCGATCATGGACTTCTACGATATCGCCTCTCTCGAAGCTCATGTCCGCAAGACCATGGCGTTCTACCACCCACGTGCCATCGACCCCCACGGCGGGTTCTTCCACTACCTGCGGGACGATGGCGAGATCTACGATCGACACCATCGACATCTGGTTTCCAGTGCGCGTTACGTCTTTACCTACGCTCGCTACGCCGAACATTTCCAGCAACCCGAATATCTGGATGGGGCGCGACACGGCCTGGAGTTTCTAGAGCGCTGCCACTTCCAGCCTGACGTCCAGGGTTATGCCTGGACGCTCGTCGATGGACGGGTCGAGGACGATACCAACCACTGTTATGGCCTGGCCTTCGTGCTGCTGGCCTATGCGACGGCGCTCAAGGCCGGCATGGAAGAGGCGCGTCAGGGCCTGTATCGCGTGCACGAACTCCAGACGAGCCGTTTCTGGGAAACACAGTGGCAGCGCTATGCCGATGAGGCGGACCGGCACTGGCGGGTAGCGGACTATCGCGGCCAGAACGCCAACATGCACAGCTGCGAGGCGTTGATCGCCGCTTACGATGCCACCGGCGACCGAGCCTTCCTCGAGCGTGCGCTGCAGCTTGCCCGCGCGTTCTGCCTGAAGGCGGCGGGACAGAGCGCTGCCGGCGAAAGCAAACCCGAGCAGTGGGGCTGGGTCTGGGAGCACTACGACCGCCAATGGCAGCCCGACCTCGAGTTTCACCGCGACGATCCATGCCATTTGTTCCGGCCCTGGGGTTATCAGGTGGGCCATCAGACCGAATGGGCCAAGCTGCTGTTGCAGCTGGAGCGGCGTGCCCCCGAAGCGTGGCTGCTGCCCACGGCGAGCCAACTGTTCCTGAGCAGCGTGCAAGCCGGATGGCACCCCGAGCACGGTGGCCTGGTGTACGGCCTCGACCTGGAAGGCAACCTCTTCGATGGGGACAAGTACTTCTGGGTACAGGCCGAGTCCCTGGCCTGTGCAGCAATGCTCGGCCAGCGTACCGGGGCGCCTGAGTTCTGGCAGTGGTACGAGCGGCTGTGGGAATTCAGCTGGCAGCACATGATCGACCATCGCCACGGTGCCTGGTATCGCATCCTGACGCCCGACAACCGACGCTACTCCGATGAGAAGAGCCCGGCGGGAAAAGTCGATTACCACACCATGGGGGCGTGCTACGACGTCATCGAAACCCTGCGGAATGTTTCAGGCTCGTAATATTGGCGTAACACTATCCATTACTAGGTAACCCTGGCCTGGACCCGAATGGGCTAACGTTGTTGCTGTCCGTCTCTCGCGGTCAATCATACTTCTAACAATATCGGAGACACGCCTAATGCGCGCACAAATGCCGACTTCCCTGTTTCGCAAATCCCTTCTCGGCCTGACCATCGCCGCGACCGTGACCGCGGCGCATGCCCAGGCCGCCGAGGTGGAGGTGCTGCACTGGTGGACCTCCGGTGGCGAGGCCCGGGCCGCCAATGTGCTCAAGGAGTTGATGGAAGCCGAAGGCTACGGCTGGGAGGATTTCGCCGTGGCCGGTGGCGGTGGCGAGACCGCCATGACCGTGCTCAAGTCCCGCGCCATGTCCGGTAACCCGCCTTCGGCGGCCCAGATCAAGGGGCCCGAGATCCAGGAGTGGGGTGAACTCGGCCTGCTCGGCAGTCTCGAAGAGGTTGCCATGTCGGAGGGCTGGGACGATTTGTTGCCCGCGGTGGTGTCCGACGTGATGAAGCATGACGGCGAATACGTGGCGGTACCGGTCAACGTGCACCGGGTCAACTGGCTGTGGGCCAACCCGGAGGTGCTCGATGCCGCCGGCGTCGAGATGCCGACCACGCTGGACGAGCTGTTCGCCGCCGGCGAGGCGATTCGCGAGGCGGGCTACATCCCCCTGGCCCACGGTGGCCAAGCCTGGCAGGACGCCACCGTATTCGAGAGTGTGCTGCTGGCTACCGGGGGCAACGAATTCTACCGGCAGGCTCTGGTCGATCTCGACGAAGAGGCGCTGGGCAGCGAGCAGATGATCGAGGCGCTGGAGACCTTCAAGCGTCTGCGCGAACTGATGGACGATGACATGTCGGGCCGCGACTGGAACATTGCCACCTCCATGGTCATCAATGGCGATGCCGGCATGCAGTTGATGGGCGACTGGGCCAAGGGTGAGTTCACCGCCGCCGGCCTCACCGCCGGGGAGGACTATCTCTGCGCTGCTGCCCCGGGCACCCAGGATGCCTTCACCTTCAACATCGACAGCCTGGCCATGTTCCGCGTCGAAGGCGAGGAACAGGAGGCCCAGCATGCCTTGGCACGCCTGGTACTGGAACCGACGTTCCAGGAGGCTTTCAACCTGGCCAAGGGCTCGATTCCCGCTCGTCCCGATCTCGACATGAGCGAGTTCGACCAGTGTGCCCAACAGTCCCTCGAGGACTTCCAGCGCACCGCGGATGAGGGCGGCCTGGTACCCAGCATGGCGCATGGCATGGCCGTGCGCGCAGACGTGCAGGGTGCCATCTTCGATGTGGTGACCAACTACTTCAACTCACGTGACATGGCCGCCGATGAGGCTGCCCGGCGGATGGTGAATGCCGCCCAGGCTGCGTTGTAACCCGCAGTCGGAAGGCGGGGCGGGCCTGCCCGTGCAGGCCCGCTCCCAGTAGCATGCCGTTCACGCCCGAGGTTTCCCGCTATGTCCCTCTCAAGTTCCGTGGTGCAACCGGCCGCAGGTCCCGGTTCACGGCGCAGCCGTCCCGGCCTGCTCCAGACCTGGCTGCCCAAGCTGGTATTGGCGCCGTCCATCGCCATCTCGCTGTTCTTCGTCTACGGCTTCATGCTGTGGACCTTCATTCTGTCGCTGACCAACTCGCGCATGCTGCCCAGCTACGAGTTCGTCGGCTTTGCCCAGTATGCGCGGCTGATGGCCAACGACCGTTGGTGGGTGGCTTCCACCAACCTGGTGGTGTTCGGTGGCCTGTTCGTCGTCATCTGCCTGGCGCTGGGGCTGCTACTCGCCATCCTGCTCGACCAGCGTATCCGCCAGGAGGGCGCGCTGCGCACCGTCTATCTCTACCCCATGGCGCTCTCGTTCATCGTCACCGGCGTGGTGTGGAAATGGCTGCTCAACCCCGGCCTCGGCATCCAGGCGATGGTGCGCAACTGGGGCTTCGAGGATTTCCGCTTCGACTGGCTGGTGGACCCCGACATGGCCGTCTACACCCTGGTAATCGCCGCGGTGTGGCAGGCTTCCGGCTTCGTCATGGCGCTGTTCCTGGCCGGGCTGCGCGGCATTGACGACAGCATCCTCAAGGCGGCCCAGCTCGACGGTGCCAGCCTGCCGCGCATCTACTGGCGAGTGGTGATTCCCTGCCTGCGCCCGGTGGTGTTCAGTGCGGTGATGATCCTCTCGCACATCGCCATCAAGAGCTTCGACCTGGTGGTGGCGCTCACCGGTGGCGGGCCCGGCTATGCTTCCGATCTCCCCGCGACCTTCATGTACGCACACGCCTTCACCCGGGCGCAGATCGGCCTGGGCTCGGCCAGCGCCATGCTGATGCTGGGCGGTGTACTGGCGATCCTGATTCCCTATCTCTATTCCGAGCTGAGGAGCCGTCGCCATGGATAATGTGATCCGTCGCCGCACGCCCGGTGCTCGTATTGCCCGCTTCTCGCTCTATGCCGTGCTGATTGTGGCGGCCCTGTTCTACCTGATGCCGCTCGCGGTAATGCTGATCACCTCGGTGAAACCGCTGGCCGAGATCACTCCCGGCACGCTGCTCTCGCTGCCGCAGGACCCCACGCTGGCGCCCTGGGCCAAGGCATGGGGCGAAGCCTGTACCGGTATGCGCTGCGAAGGTGTCGGCGTCTACTTCTTCAACTCCATCGCCATCGTGGTGCCCGCCGTGCTGATCTCCACCACCATTGGCGCGCTCAACGGCTATGCACTGACCAAGTGGCGCTTCAGGGGCTCGGAGCTCGTCTTCGCGCTGATGCTGTTCGGCTGTTTCATTCCCTTTCAGGTGGTGCTGCTGCCGATGGCGCAGACGCTGGGCTGGCTGGGGCTGTCGAGTTCGCGGGCGGGCTTGATCCTGGTCCACGTGATCTTCGGCATCGCTTTTACCACGCTGTTCTTCCGCAACTTCTACGTGGCGGTGCCCACCGAGCTGATATCGGCGGCCAAGCTCGACGGTGCCGGCTTCTTCCGCATCTTCTGGCGCATCCTGCTGCCGGTGTCGGCACCGATCATCGTGGTCTCGGTGATCTGGCAGTTCACCCAGATCTGGAACGACTTCCTGTTCGGCGTGGCCTTCTCGGCCCACAACACCCAGCCGGTCACGGTGGCGCTCAACAACCTGGTCAATACGTCTACCGGTGCACGGGAATACAACGTCGACATGGCGGCGGCCATGATCGCCGCGCTGCCCACGCTGATCGTTTACGTACTGGCCGGCAAGTATTTCGTCCGTGGGCTCACGGCAGGCTCGGTCAAGGGCTGAGCTAAATAACAATCACGAGGTTTTCGACATGGCAGCACTTGAAATCAACAATGTCTGCAAGGACTTCGGCAGCGAGCAGGTGCTCAAGGACGTGAGCCTGGCAATCGACTCGGGTGAGTTCCTGATCCTGGTGGGGCCTTCGGGTTGCGGCAAGTCGACGCTGATGAACGCCATTGCCGGGCTCGAGCCGGTCACCTCCGGCGAGATCCGCATCGCCGGCGAGGACGTCACCTGGCAGACCCCGGCGGAGCGCGATATCGCCATGGTGTTCCAGTCCTATGCGCTCTATCCGAGCATGACGGTGCGCGAGAACATCAGCTT
This sequence comes from Billgrantia sp. C5P2, assembly GCF_051062895.2. Classification (NCBI taxonomy): domain Bacteria; kingdom Pseudomonadati; phylum Pseudomonadota; class Gammaproteobacteria; order Oceanospirillales; family Halomonadaceae; genus Billgrantia; species Billgrantia sp. C5P2. Next base: position 3,113,065 of record NZ_CM128542.1, on the reverse strand, counting down.
CGGCCTGGAGATGCGCAAGGTGCCCAAGGTCGAGCGCGAGGCCGCCGTCGAACGGGTCGCCGACCTGCTGCAGATTTCCCATCTGCTCGAGCGCAAGCCGTCGCAGCTCTCCGGCGGCCAGCGCCAGCGGGTTGCCATGGGCAGGGCGCTGGCGCGTGAACCCAAGGTCTACCTGTTCGACGAGCCGCTTTCCAACCTCGACGCCAAGCTGCGCGTCGACATGCGTACCGAGATCAAGAAGCTGCATCAGCGCCTGGGCACCACTATCGTCTATGTCACCCACGACCAGATCGAAGCCATGACGCTGGCCGACTGCATCGCGGTGATGCGCGACGGCCGCATTCTCCAGCTTGGCTCGCCCGACGAGGTCTACAACAACCCCGTGGACATCTTCGTGGCCGGTTTCATGGGCTCGCCGTCGATGAACTTCATCGCCGCCACACTGGAGGAGGAGGGCGGCGAGTACCACGTGTGTGTCGACACGCCGGACGAACCGTCCCTGCGGTTGCCCTGGCCACGTGAAAGAGCCACCGCGGCCATGGCCGAGCGAGTGGGGAAACCGGTGATCCTGGGGCTGCGGCCCGAGCATTTCGCCGAGGACGACGCGCGACTGAGCGGCTACGACGAGGGCGTATTGCTCACGCCGCAGATCACCGTGGTCGAGCCCACCGGGGCCGATATCCTGCTGCAACTGAAGCTCGGCGAGGGCGAGGCCACGGCCCGGGTCGGGCCCAAGTGCCGGGTGGCGGCAGGCGAACGCCTGGCGCTGCGCATCGACATGGCCCGTGCAGTGCTGTTCGACAGCGCGACGGAGAAGCGTCTGGCCTGAACCCACGGATAGGCCGCCTGCCGAGGGTTGGCGGCCTATCGGGTCTTTCCTTCAGCGTACGGTGATTACCGTGCACTCGGCCACGTGGCTGACCTTGTGCGACACGCTGCCCACCACCAGCCCACGCAGGTCGCTCAGGCCGCGGCTACCCATGACGATGGCCTCGACGCCACGACGCTTGGCTTCGCTGACGATGGTGCGAGCGGGGTCGCCCTGGCCGATGATCGTCTCGACCCGGGTCACCCCCTTGGCGCGGGCCGCTTTCTCTGCCCTGTCGACGATCTGCTTGCCGATGTCCTGGCGCATCCGAGGCTCCTGGCGCTCCTGGCGGGACGCCTCGATGGCAATGGCGCCGATACCCCATACCAATGTCGTCTCGTGAGTGAATTCCTCGGGGATGTGCAGGATATGCAGGGTGGCATTGTCCTGACTGGCCAGTTGACAGGCGACCTCGAGGGCTTTCTTGGCTCCTTCGGAACCGTCGACGGGTACCAGGATGGAGGTATACATGGCGCTTTCCTTGTTTCGCGGTTGGGCGATCGGTTCCCACGAGCCTAGACCCTTGTACCCGAGGCGTCATGACCCGGATCAAGATCTCGGCGGATCGCCGCCCGGTCGCCGGGTTTCCTCCAGTCGTCGCAGTTGCTGCCAGAGTTCGCTGCGCAGGTCGGCCATGCGCGGCGCCTCGCCCTCAGCGAATACCAGCGGACGGGTAAGCCGCAGGGTGCGCAGGCCGAGACGGGCACTCAGCAGGCCCACGCCCATACCCTGGCCGGCGCGTGCCGAGAGGCGACCGGCCAGGTTCAGCGAAAGCAGTTCCATCCCCGCATCGCTGGCCATCTCGGTGGCGCCGGCAAAGGCCATGTTGTAGAGCACGTTACGCAGCAGCCGCAGGCGGCTGGCATAGCCCAGTTCGAGCCCGTAGAGGCGGCAGATGCGGTCGATCATCGTCAGGCTGCGCCACGCCACCAGGAACATGTCGACCAGCGTCAGCGGGCTGACGGCCACCATGACGGCCGTCTCACCGGCCATGCGCGAAATCAGGCGGCGAGCCTGGCGGTCGCGCGGGGCCAGCAGGTGGTGGGCCAGCAACTGCTGGACCTCCGCGCCGGCGTGGTGCGGTTCACGGGCGTCGAGGAAGGCTTGCCAGTGGGGATGATCGTCGTCGAGCCCCAACTGCTGCTTGAGTACCCTGGCCAGATGGAACGCCTGCTCGGCATCGGCCTCGGGCAGCCCGGCCAGTCGGCTACGCAGGGCATCGTGGCGCTTCAGGCGGCGCAGTCGCCAGGCCTCGCGCAGTAGTGCCCCGGCACCCAGGGCAATGGCACCAAGCCCCAGCAGGTACCAGCCGCCGCTGAGCCAGTCACCGCCGAGCAGCGCATCGGGCAGGTTCATGGCCAGTTCGGCCGTGCCCAGCGCGATGCCGCCACCGAGCAGCGCGAGAAGCCCCCAGCGGCGCTTGCGCGGGCGGCCGAGGCTCACGTCAAGGTCGCGTTCGGCGCTGCTGACAGGGGCCTCTTCCACCGGCTGCGTCGGCAGTTGGCTGTCGAAATCCAGGCGTGGCCGGGGCGACGCCTGGCCCGGCTCGACCGGTTCGTCGAGGGTGAAGCGGCGGGCTGGCCGCGGGTCATCGCCCCGCGGCTCGTGATGGCGGTCGCTCATTTCAGCTTGTCTCCGATCAGCCAGTCCAGTGCGGCGTCGAGCCGGATGTGGGGCAGGGCGCCGCCCTCTCGCGGGGCGGGGCGAAAGGCGCGAAAGTCGAACCCTTGGCGGGCCCAGAACTCGGCTTCGGGCAGCCTCGCCGGTACCTCGCCGGGGAAGACCAGCACTTCTTCGCCCTCGAGCGTGGTGCCGCGCAGGGCCGGGGTGCGCTCACCCTTGCGATCCACCAAGTGGGCCTCGGTGGCGCGTATGGCCGCCAGCGACAGCGCCTTCACCGGCACGTTGGCGTAGCGCAGGTCCTGCAGCGGCTCGGCGAGGAGCGCCTCGAGCAGGGCGCTCAGGTTGGTGTGCTGTTCAGGCGTGACGTGGTCGGCCTTGGTCGCGGCAATCGTCAGCCGGTCGATACGCGGTGCGAACAGCCGTGAAAGCAGGCTGCGCTTGCCGTAGTCGAAGCTCTGCATCAGCGTTGCCAGCGCCTGGGAGAGGTCTTCGAAGCGCTCCGGGCCGGCGTTGAGGGCGCCGAGCACGTCGACCAGCACGATCTGGCGGTCGAAACGGCGGAAGTGATCGCGGTAGAAGGGCCGCACGATGTGCTGCTGGTAGTGACGAAAGCGTGCGGCGAGAGTGGCGTAGACGCTCTCCGACGGCAGCTTGGCCAGCGCCGCGTCGTCGGCATCGGCAAGGGCCGGCAGTGGGAAGAACTGCAGCACAGGGGCACCCTCCAGGTCGCCCGGTAGCAGGAAGCGGCCCGGCTGCAGGTTGGCGAAGCCCGCCTCGCGAGCGGCCTGCAGGCTCCGCGCATAGAGCGCGGCGATCTCGGCAAGCTCGGCCTCGTTGGCCTCGGCAGCGGGGTCGAGCCTGGCCGCTGCATGCTCCCATTCGGCGAGCAGGGCGCGGCGCTGCTCACCGGCGCCGGCCAGCATGGCACGGCTCCAGCCCGGGTAGTCGTGGCCCAGCAGCGGCAGGTCGAGCAGCCACTCCCCGGGGTAGTCGAACAGGTCGAGGCTGAGCTCGGCGGTCTCGCTGCGCAGCAACCCACGCCGCGCCGGGCGATAGCGAATCGACAGGCGCAGCTCGCTGATGCCGCGGGTCGGTTCGGGCCAGCGCGGCGGCTCGTCGTCGAGCGCCGCCATGGCCTGGTCATAGGGGAAACGCGGCACTCCGAGGTCGGGCTGGCTGACCCGGCGGGCGCCCAGCAGGCGCCCTTCGCGGGCCGCCGGCATCAGGTCCAGCCGCGCTTCGAGCCCGGCGTGGCGCAACTGGTTGACCAGCGAAGTGAGAAAGGCGGTCTTGCCCGAGCGCGAGAGCCCGGTGACCGCCAGGCGCAGCTGGCGGTCGCGACCGCGTTCGATCAGGTTGGTCAGCTCCCGAGTGAGCGACTGGCGCATTGGCGTGGAATCCCTTCACAGCAGTGTCAGCCGCTAATGTGAGGGTCTTGGCGGCGTCTGGCAAGGCGCTGCCAGGCCAGCAGCGCGATCGGTACCAATGCCAGCGGCACCAGCATGGCATTGAGCAGCGTCCAGCCGAGCAGATTGACCAGCGGCCCCGCCAGCAGTGCGGTGACGGCCACGGTGGAGAAGACCAGGAATTCGTTGGCGGCCTGGGTGCGGGCCTTCTCCTCCGGCCGATACGCCTCGGTGAGCAGACCTGTTGCGGGCAGGAAGGTGAAGTTCCAGCCCAGCCCGAGCAGGATCAGGGCGAAGTGAAACCCCGCCACGCCGGCCTCGACCTGGGCGGCCAGGCCGCTCGCCGCCAGCAGTAAGCAGCCCGCCGCGATCATGCGGGGGGCGCCGAAGCGTGCCGTCAGGTGGCCGGTGGCGAACGAGGGCAGGAACATCGCCAGCACGTGCCACTGGATCGTGGTGGCGACATGATCGAAGTGGTGGCCGGCGCCGGCCATGGCCAGCGGAGTGGCGGTCATCGCCAGGTTCATCACGCCGTAGCCGATCAGCGCTGAGAGTACCGCCACCAGGAACACCGGCTGGCGCACGATCTCGCCGAGCGGCCGTGGCTGGCCGCCGCCGTGGGTTCTCGCGGGGGGCGGGAGGTGCGTAGCCAGCAGCACCAGCAGGGCCACCAGATAGAGCGCACCCAGACCGAGGAAGCTGCCGAGGAAGGGGGTGGTGGCCGCTTCGCGGCTGATACGGGCCAGCCACGGGCCGAAGAAGGCGGCCAGTACGCCGCCACCCATGACCAGGCCGATGGCCCGATCGCGCAGCGCCATCGGAGCGGCTTCCACCGCGGCGAATCGGTAGAGCTGACCGAAGCCGATACCGATGCCGATCAGCCAAGTACCCAGCATGAAGAGGAAGAAGGCCTCGGCCACCAGGGCCTGGGCAGCGACGGCCACGCCGACGAGCCCCAGCAGGTTGCCTAGCATGAAGCCGCGCTTGCGCCCCAGCCGCGCCATGATCAGCGAGGCGGGAATGGTCGCGCACATCAACCCCAGCCACTGGGTGGCGACCGGTGCCGTGGACCAGGCCGGATCGGGGGCGAGGCGGGCACCGATCAGCGGCGAGACTGCAATCAGCAGGATATTGCCGCTCACCAGCAGTGCCTGGCACAGCGACAGCAGCATTACATTGAAGGGCATGGCGGCCTCCTGGGCATGCTTGCAATGTTCAAGGGGAAGGGGACGAAACTCGGCCACCTGAGCCGAAGCGCTGGTAATACACGGTAGGCGAAATGCCGTAATGGCGCTGGAACAGCCGTCTCAGTTGCTCCGCGCCGCCCAGTTGCCAGTCTCTGGCCAGGCGTTCCAGCGGCGGCGGTCGCTCGCTGGCCAGCAGCGCCAGGCGTGCTTGCTCCAGGCGCAGACGGGTCAGGTAGGTGCCGGGCGTGGTATCAAGCTGCTGGCGGAACAGGCGTGAAAGGTGACGCGGCGTGACCCCGATCGAGTCGGCCAGCGTTTCCAGGCGGTGCGGCGCGGCGGGGTCGGCGTGGATCCGGTCGAGCAGAAGCCGCAGGGCGCCGTTGGCACGGTGCTGGCTGGCCAGCACTTCGCTGAACTGCGACTGCCCACCGGGACGCCGCAGGAACAACACGAGTTCGCGGGCGACCTGGCCGGCCAGATCGCTGCCGTGGTCCGCTTCGAGCAGCGACAGGGCCAGGTCGATACCGGCGGTGACCCCGGCACTGGTGAAGCGTCCGGTCGACTCGACGTAGAGTGCATCGGGGATCACCTGGATCGCGGGATAATCGCAGGCCAGTCGGGCGCAGTGCCGCCAATGGGTGGTGGCCTGACGCCCATCGAGCAAGCCGGCCGCGGCGAGCAGGAAGGCGCCGGTGCAGATCGACCCCAGCCGGCTAACCTGGCGGGACCGTTCGCACAGGCCGTCGAGCAGCTCGGGCCTTTGGCACTGCTCGGTCACGCCGCGACCGCCGGCGATGAGCAGCGTATCCACGGGGCCGAGCGTGGCGAGGTCACGCCAGGCGATGTCGGCTTGCAATGCCAGACCACCGTTGGTTGCCACGCTACCCGGCGTATCGGCAGCCAGATGCAGGCGGTAGAGTTCACATCCGCTCAGGTCATTGGCCGAGGCGAAGACCTGCCACGGGCCGCTGACGTCCAGCAACTGGCAGCCGGAGTAGGCAAGAAGGGCGACGGTGCGCGACATGGCGGTTCCCTGCGAAGCGATGCCAGCTCAGTCTCCGCCGATCGGGGAATGTCTGCAATGACGAATATCCCACCGATACGGACACGCCGAGCCGCCTTTTTCATCCCGCCAATAGCCATTGTCCCCAGATCGGTGTCGTGGCGATGAGGAAGCCCAGTCCGGCCAAGGCATGGCCCGGCCAGCGTTCTTGCTTACGTTGCTCCCGGCGCTGGGCAAGCGTCAGCCCGGCGAGGCAGATCACCAGCCCGACAAGGTTGAAGATGAAGGCAAACATGCCGAGCATGGGCGTCATGGAGTCTCCCGTGACGAACGGAGGGTGAAAAAAACAAATCCCAAGTGCATGATATCAGTAGCCCATACGCCGAGGACATGACATGGATGCGAGGCTTTCCGGCCGCGACGCGGTCATCGCTTTCTGGTTCGAGGAGCTCGAGCCGGCCCAGTGGTTTCGCAAGGATATCGAACTGGACGGGATGATCCGTGAACGCTTCGGCGCGCTGCATGCCGCGGCAGCGGCCGGTGAGCTATGGCCGTGGCGCGATACGCCGCAGGGACGGCTGGCCGAGATCCTGGTGCTCGACCAGTTCTCGCGCAATCTCTACCGTGACGATCCGCGCGCCTTCGCCCAGGACCCCATGGCGCTGGTGCTGGCCCAGGAGGCCGTGGCCCAAGGCCATGATCGGGAGCTGGACGTGCTCTGGCGCAGCTTCCTCTACATGCCCTACATGCACAGCGAGTCGCTCGCTATCCACGACGAGGCGCTGCGTCTGTTCGACCAGCCGGGGCTCGAGGACAACCTGCGTTTCGAACATCTCCACCGTGACATCCTGCTGCGCTTCGGCCGCTACCCGCACCGCAATGCCATCCTGGGGCGAGAGTCGAGCGAGGAGGAACTGGCTTTCCTGGAGCAGCCCGGCTCTTCGTTCTGAGCTACCCTGTGCGGGGAAGCCACGCTTAGGCACCATCGGGGCCTCATGGGGGCCGCATCGATCAAAAGGAGAGGAGAGACGATATGGGACTGATTGCCTGGCTGATCATTGGTGGCCTGGCGGGCTGGATTGCCGGCAACATCATGCGCGGCGGCGGCTTCGGCATTTTGCCCAACATCGGCGTGGGTATCGTGGGGGCCGTGATCGGCGGCTTTCTGTTCCGCCTGCTGGGGCTGCAGGCGGGTGGCTTCATCGGCTCGCTGGTCACGGCTACTGTCGGCGCGGTGGTGCTGCTATGGATCATTTCCAAGATCCGACAATCCTAGTTTCGGTGGCATGAGACGAATCGGCCCGGGCAACTGCCCGGGCCGATTCGTTCGTGATGAGTGTCATCAGAAGGTGTAGCTGACGCCCACCACCGCCACCGGGTAGACCGGCCACTTCTCGGCCTCGTCCTCGAGCCGCCGCTCCTCCTGGCGAATCTCTTCCCGCAACTGGTCCGATCCTGGCAGGTTCGAGTCCTCATACCCGGACGAAGTCCTCAGCGAAACATCCGGATCGGTAGGAATCACCCCGACCTCGGCAAAGACGCCGAAGCCGCTGCGATGCGTCTGGCGCCAGCCCAGGCCGGCGTAGGGCTGCACGCCGTCGACAAGAGTCGCCTTGCCATGCAGGGTGCCCAGGAGTTCGGCATCGTAGGTGCGACCATTGAAATCATAGGAACCATTGCGCGGCCGGCCCACTACGTCGGCCTCGATATCCGGCAGCATGAGGCCGGCGCTGAGAAAGAAGCCGCCGGTGGTGGGGTAATAATCCAGTGTCAGCTTGCCGGCCGCCAGGTTCACGTCGCCATCGTAGTTGACGTCATCGGTGCTGTAGTCGGTGTTCCAGTCCACACCGCCGGTGTAGCGGGCGGAAACGCCCAGGCGCTCGCTGAAACGCCACGCCATGTCGGCACCTACGCCGGTGGTACCGGCCACGGCACCCAGCGTCATTCGGTTGTCTTGCGCGTACACCTGGGTCGTGCCCAGCAGGCATAGGGTGGCGATCACGCCGGTGGCCGTCATCCATTTCATCGATTCACTCCTCGGTTTGCCATCGTTCGCGGTGGTGCGCCGCCTCGTTCAGTTACCCAGTATCGGCCGCGGTCGACGGCAGCTTAACCCGATTAATGTTTTCTTTTGTTTCCATAGCCGGGAGTGATTGGCGGCCATGGGGGGCGAGACTACCTTGTCAGACGAGGGCACAAGAAAGATAACCGCCGGGCCAAGGCGGAGCGCCACGTATGCAAGGAGAGGATGGATCCACGCGACTACAGGAGTTCGAGCATGGCGAACAATCCCCACACCACGCCCAACAGCGGCGCGCCCAACGACACCGATTTCAAGACCGACGAGCACAGCAAGTCGGAGAATCTCGAGAAGTACCGCAGTGATGCCACCGGCCACGACCTGCGTACGAATCACGGCGCGCGCATCGCCGACAACCACAACTCGCTGAAGGCAGGCGACCGGGGCCCCACGCTGCTCGAGGATTTTGTCTTCCGCGAGAAGCTCAACCACTTCGACAACGAGCGCATTCCCGAGCGCATCGTTCACGCTCGTGGAGCCGCGGCCCACGGCTACTTCCAGCCCTATGACAACGCTGCCCAGTACTCCAAGGCGGGTTTGTTCCAGGACCCCGGCAAGAAGACGCCGGTCTTCGTGCGCTTCTCTACCGTGCAGGGTGCACGCGGCTCCAACGACACCGTGCGCGACGTGCGCGGTTTCGCCACCAAGTTCTATACCGACGAGGGCAACTGGGACCTGGTCGGCAACGACATGCCGGTGTTCTTCATCCAGGATGCGATCAAGTTTCCCGATTTCGTCCACGCGGTGAAGCCCGAGCCGCACAACGAGATTCCCCAGGGCCAGTCGGCCCACGACACCTTCTGGGACTTCGTCTCGCTGATGCCCGAGTCGACCCACATGGTGCTGTGGACCATGTCCGACCGTGCCTTCCCGCGCCACTACCGCAACATGGAAGGCTTCGGCGTGCACACCTTTCGCCTCATCGATAAACAGGGCAAGTCGCGCTTCGTGAAGTTCCACTGGAAGCCGCTGGCGGGTACCTGCTCGCTGATCTGGGACGAGGCGCAGAAGCTATGGGCGCGCGACCCCGACTTCAATCGCCGCATGATGTGGGAGGACATCGAGAACGGTGACTTCCTCGAGTACGAATTCGGCATCCAAGTGGTCGAGGAAGAGGACGAGCACAGGTTCGACTTCGACCTGCTCGACCCCACCAAGCTCATTCCCGAGGAACTGGTCCCGGTCACGCCCATCGGCAAGATGGTGCTCAACCGCAACCCGGACAACTATTTCGCCGAAACCGAGCAGGTGGCCTTCAATCCGGCCCACATCGTGCCGGGCATCGACTTCACCAACGACCCGCTGCTACAGGGGCGGCTGTTCTCCTATCTCGATACCCAGATGCTGCGCCTGGGCGGGCCCAACTTCAACGAGATACCCATCAACCAGCCGGTGTGCCCGATGCACAACAACCAGCGTGACTCCATGCACCGGCAGACCATCAACAAGGGACAGGCCTCCTACGAGCCCAACTCCATCGACGGCGGCTGGCCCAGCGAGACCCCCGCGGCGCCGGAGAACGGCGGTTTCGAGAGCCACTACGAGCGCATCGATGCGCACAAGATCCGCGCCCGCAGCCCCTCGTTCGGTGATCACTACTCCCAGGCCACGCTGTTCTGGAACAGCCAGACCGACGTGGAGAAGGAGCACATCATCGCCGCCTACACCTTCGAACTCTCCAAGGTCCAGCGGCCCTGGATCCGCGAGCGGGTGATCAAGGAGATCCTGCCCAACATCGATCTGGAGCTGGCGCGCCGCGTAGGCGAAAACCATGGTATCGAGGCGCCGACCCAAAAGCCGGCCCCTGCCGAAGAGCTGGGCACGAGTTCGCAGCTGGAGTCGCCGGCCTTGAGCCTGATGGCGCGCCTACCGGGCAACATCCTGTATCGGAAGGTGGCGATCCTGGTGGCCGACGGTGTCGATGCCGCTCAGGTCGAGGCGATCAAGAAGAAGCTCGAGGCCGAAGGGGCCGAAGGCAAAGTGATCGCACCGAGCATGGCGCCGGTGAAGGCGACGAACGGCAAGAGCGTAACACCTGATGCCATGCTCAACGGCATGCCCTCGGTGGCGGTGGACGCGGTGGTGGTGCCTGGCGGCAGTGACAGCGTGGATGCTCTGGCCCAGTCGGGGCTGGGACGTTACTACGTGCAGGAGGCCTACAAACACCTCAAGGCGATCGCCGCCGTGGGCGAGGGCAAGCTGCTGCTGGATACGGCAGGCGTCCCCACAGGCGAGGAGGGCGTGCTGACCGGGGCCACGGTGGATGACGTCTTCACCCCGCTGCGCGAGGCCATGGGGCAGCATCGGGTGTGGGCGCGCGACCCGAAGGCCAACGATATGCCGGCGTGACGAGACGAGCATCCCGCCGTGGGCCTGGCGGGATGCTTCCGGCTGGAGTCAGGCGTTCAGACGCTCTACGGCACTCGATACCCGCTTGGCGCCCTCCAGCATTTCATTGACCACACGGGTGACCTCGGACAGTTTCTGCTGTGTTGAATTGCTTTGCGATGAGGCCAGCGAAATCTTGTTCGTGGCGGCCAGGGTCAGCTCGGCATTTTCACTCAGCACCTTGGTGATATCGGCGGCGGCCCCTCCGGCCTGCTGAGCCAGTTTACGCACTTCGCTGGCGACCACGGCGAAACCCTTACCGTGTTCGCCCGCGCGCGCAGCTTCGATGGCAGCGTTGAGCGAAAGCAGGTTGGTCTGCTCGGCGACTCGTGAAATCGCCGCGCTGATTCGGTTGATGTCGTTGGCTTGCGCATTGAGCTGGTTGAGTATTTCCTCGAGGCTGACGATCTCCTGATTGGCTCGTTCGGAGTCGCCGACCGCTTCGCTCAGGCGCTCCAACCCGCTGATGGCGATTTGCTCGGTTTGCGTCGCCACGCTACTGGCCGATTCGACGGCCTCGCGTGCAGCTTCCGCCTGGCGAATGCGCGGCGTGATGTCGGTGGCGAATTTCACCACCTTGGAAACCTTGCCATCCATATCGAAAACGGGGTTATACGTTGCTTCGATCCAGATCGATTCGCCTGAGGAGGTAAAGCGTTCGAATTGCCCGGCTCTGAATTCACCGGCACCTAGCTTGGCCCAGAAGTCAGGGTTCTGTCGGTAAAAGCTATCGTTACAGAAAATTCGGTGATGCTGCCCCACGACTTGGGTGGCTGTATAGCCCAACGCCTTGAGAAAGTTACTATTGGCACGCAGAATTTCGCCCTGCGGTGTGAACTCTATGACCGCCATGGAGGCGTCGAGCGCACTGAGCACGGCTTCTTTGGAAAGTGCTTCCTGCTGTTTGGCGGTAACATTCAAGGCGATTTTGATTACGCCCATGACCTTGCCGCTGCGATCACACACCGGAAAATAAGTGGCCTCTAGCCATACCGTCTCACCGGACTTGGCGATACGCTGAAAAGTCCCCGCTTGCTGGATGCCTTGGGCAAGCTTATCCCAGAAGCGCGAATAATCTCCGCTCTTTAGATAAGTTTCCGAACAGAATATGCGATGAGACTGTTTTTTTATCTCCTCAAGGGTGTAACCCATGCAGGAGAGAAAAAGATTATTGGCATCTACTACTTCCCCTTCAGGCGTAAACTCGACATATGCCATGCTTTGTTTGATGGCTGTCATCTTGGCAGAGCGGGAAGTTGGGGGGAGCCAATTCATGAAAATTACCTCAGCGCGGTGTGGGCATACTTTGTTATCGACCTGCTGAAGCAGAACTTTACTTTTTTTTACTTGACTTAAACTGTTGTTTGAAGCTAAGGAAAATGAACCTGGCCCGCGAGTCGCGGGCCAGGTTCGTGCTGCTAGTGGACAGGATCAGGCGGTGGCCTTGCTGCCGACCAGTTCCTTGAGCGCGGCCTCGACGATGTCCAGGCCTTCCTCGAGGATCTCGTCCTCGATGGTGACCGGCATCAGGAAGCGGATGGTGTTGCCGTAGAGGCCGCAGGAGAGCAGGATCAATCCCTTCTCGCGGGCCTTCTTGCACAGTGCGGCGGCCAGATCGGCGTCCGGCGTGTGCTTGGCCTTGTCCGACACTAGGTCGATCGCCGCCATGGAGCCCATGTTGCGAGCGTTGTCGACGCAGTCGAAATCGCTCTGCCACTGACCGAAGCGCTTGGCCAGCTTGTCGCCGAGTGCCTGGCTCTTCTCGAGGATGTTCTCCTCTTCGAAGACGTCGAGCACGGCCAGAGTCGCGGCGCAGGAGAGCGGGTTGCCGGTATAGGTACCGCCCAGCGAGTTGGCACCCGAAGCATCCATCACCCGGTCGGTCCCCACCACGGCGGAGATCGGCATGCCGTCGGCCATGCTCTTGGCCATGGTGATGATGTCCGGCTCGACGCCGCTGTGCTCGATGGCGAACAGCTTGCCGGTGCGTCCGAAGCCCGACTGCACCTCATCGACGATCATCAACATGCCGTGCTCGTCGCAGATCTCTCGGATCGCCTTGAGGAAGCTGGCCGGAGCGGGGTAGAAACCGCCCTCGCCGAGCACCGGCTCGAGCACGATGGCGGCGGTATCGCGGGGGTTGGCGTCGGTCTTGATCGCCATCTTCAGGCCGCGCAGGGCCTCGTCCTCGCTGACGCCGTGGTAGGGCACGGGGTAGGGGGCGCGGAAGACATTGCCCGGCATGGTGCCGAAATCGGTGGCGTAGGGCGCGACCTTGCCGTTCATGGCCATGGTCATGAAGGTGCGGCCGTGGTAGCCGCCGTCGAAGCAGATCACATTGTTCTTGCCGGTGGCGGCGCGGGCGATCTTCACCGCGTTCTCGAGTGCCTCAGCGCCGGAGTTGGCCAGCATCACCTTGGCGTGGCCACGCACCGGGGTGACCTGGCTCAGGCGCTCGGCGACCTTCACGTAGCCCTCGTAGGGCATCACGGTCTGACAGGTGTGCATGACCCGGTCGAGCTGAGCCTTGACCGCCTCGACCACCTTGGGGTGTCGATGGCCGATGTTGAGCACGCCGATGCCACCGGCGAAGTCGATGATACGGTTGCCGTCGGCGTCCCAGATCAGCGCGTTCTCGGCGCGATCGGCGAACTGGGTGGCGGGGCTGGCGGCGCCGTTGGCGACGTAGCGCTGCTTGAGTTCGTTGAGCTGTGCGTTATTCATCTAGCCTCCCTTCATACGTGAACGTTGCGGGCGATCAAAGGCCGCCGACACAGACGTATTTTAGTTCAGTGAATTCATCCAGGCCGTGGTGTGAACCTTCGCGACCCAGCCCCGACTCCTTGACGCCGCCGAAGGGCGCAAGTTCAGTGGAGAGAATCCCTTCGTTGACGGCCACCATGCCATACTCCAGGCCCTCCATCACATGCCAGATGCGGCGGTAGTCGCGAGCGTAGAAGTACGCCGCCAGGCCGAATTCCGTGGCGTTGGCCATGGCGATGGCCTGTTCATCGCTATCGAAGCGGAATACCGGCGCCAGCGGGCCGAAGGTTTCCTCGCGCGCCACGTGCATCTCATCGGTGACGTCGGCGATCACCGTGGGCTGGAAGAAGGTGCCGCCCAGCGCATGGGGTTCGCCCCCGCACACCAGCTTGCCGCCCTTGGCCAGGGCGTCGGCAATGTGGGATTGCACCTTGTCCACCGCAGCCGTATTGATCAACGGCCCCTGCACCACGCCCTCGTCGAGGCCATTGCCCACCTGGAGCTCGCCGACACGGGCGGCCAGTTTCTCAACGAAGGCGTCGTAGACGCCGGATTGCACCAGCAGGCGGTTGGTACACACGCAGGTCTGGCCCGAGTTGCGGAACTTCGAGGCCACCGCACCCTCGACGGCGGCGTCCAGGTCGGCATCGTCGAAGACGATGAAGGGTGCGTTGCCGCCGAGCTCCATGGAGGCCTTCTTGACCGTGCCGGCGCACTGCGCGAGCAGGCGCTTGCCCACCGCGGTGGAGCCGGTGAAGGAGACCTTGCGCACTCGCGGGTCGGTGGTCAGCACCTCACCGATCTCGGCGGGGCGGCTTGCGGTGATGACATTGAGCACACCGCTGGGGAAACCTGCTTGCTCGGCCAGCTTGGCCAGGGCCAGGGCGGTCAGCGGCGTGGCCTCGGCGGGCTTGATCACCACCGGACAGCCGGCAGCCAGGGCCGGGGCGCACTTGCGCGTGATCATCGCCAGCGGGAAGTTCCACGGCGTGATGGCCGCCACCACGCCGATCGGCTCGCGGAAGACCAGGATGCGCTTGTCGACGCCATGGCTGGGCAGAGTCTCACCGGCCATGCGCTTGGCCTCTTCGGCATAGAACTCCACGAATGACGCCCCATAGACCACTTCGCCGCGGGATTCGGCCAGCGGCTTGCCTTGCTCCAGTGTCATCAGGCGCGCCAGCGACTCCTGGTGGGCCATGATGGCGTCGAACCAGGCGCGCAACAGGGCGGCGCGCTGCTTGGCGGGCTGACGGCGCCATGCCGGCCAGGCCGCTTCCGCCGCAGCCACGGCGTCGCGGGCATCATCGGCGGTGAGGTCCGGCACTGTTGCCAGCGTCTCGCCGCTGGCGGGGTTGGTCACGCTGAAGCGGCGTTCGGCATCGCGCCATTGGCCATCGATGAAGGCCTTGTCGGTGAAGATGTCGGCAGGGAGTGACATGGAAGCTCCGTGTGTTGATTATCTTGTTTGCCGAGTGTGCATTATTTAAAACGTTTCGCCAAGACTCCTTTAAACAGGCCTCCAAGCTTTTTTAGCAGCCCATAGCCATCGGCGTGCGCCGCGCTTTCCGCTACACTAGGCGCCGATTTCCTTGGTGTGGCAGTGCTGCACTTCTATCTCTGCTGGTTGAACGTCGAGGTGAGACTTGGTCGATCCCCTTTACGCCTGGTGGGCTCAGCAACTGGTCCTGTGCGATTGGGCCTTCCAGCCTGAGCCCAACACGATCGAGGCCGAGGCGGCTAGCGCCAGGTTGCAGGTGCTGGGCGTCAACGATCGCGGTGAGCTGGGCTGGCGTCTGGTCGAGGCCTTTGGCACCGGCACCGCCGATCCGGCACGCCTGCTGGCGGTACTCGAGCTGCTCGCCCTGGCCGGATCGACCGGCTGGCTCAGCGAGCCGCGCTTGCGTAGCTGGCTGGTACGCACGATCGACGAGATAACCCGCCACTACCACGACCTCGAGAGCTGGCTCGAGGCACTGCGACATGCCAAGAGTTCGGAGGGCTGGGTGCGCGGTGACGACGGCTTCTGGGAGGCCTGCGAGGCCTTGGCGGCCCTCGAGCGTGACGGCGAGGGAATTACCTGGGACACCCTGACCGAGTGGACTGCCGCGCAGCGCCAGGACAGGCCCCTCTCGCTCTGGCCCACCGCTTCTCATGCCCAGGGCTGGCGTCTGAGAGCGGCCTTTGCTCCGGTGGTGGAGGTTCCGCCGGGTGAGATGGATTGGCCCGACGCGAAGGAGTGGCTGTGGCGCCACTGGCAGATCGACGACCGCACGGGATTGATCCAGAGCCTTCTGTGGCTGGCGGGCTACGGACATCGGCAAGGGTGGGATCTCGATGCCGCGCGTCTGCTGGCGGCGACCGCCGGGGAGCGGCAGGCGTGGCACGAGGGGCTCTCAAGCGCCGAGCACGACTACGGGCGGGTGCTGCTCGCCTTCATCGAGCGTGGTGAGCCGCTGGAGTGGGCCGCCTGGGACTGGCTGCGGCTGGTCGACCTGGCCTGGGCCGGTGCCTGTGCCGGCTGGCTCGATGTATCGGAA
This sequence comes from Billgrantia sp. C5P2, assembly GCF_051062895.2. Taxonomy (NCBI): domain Bacteria; kingdom Pseudomonadati; phylum Pseudomonadota; class Gammaproteobacteria; order Oceanospirillales; family Halomonadaceae; genus Billgrantia; species Billgrantia sp. C5P2. Next base: position 3,097,207 of record NZ_CM128542.1, on the reverse strand, counting down.
GCCGAGGGCTTCGCCACGCACGGCGCCGACCTGGCACTGCGTCGCTACAGCGACTGGTCGGCGCTGGCACGCGCCTATCAGCGAGGTTGCAGTCTGTTCGAGGGGCGCGATCGACTGGCTGACATGCAGCGTGACTGGGGGCTGCTGCTCAACTCTCCCGTGAGCCCCTGGCGGGCACCGCTGCAGCAGTTGTTGAGCGAAGAGGAACGCGAGGCATCACGAGGCGCCATCATGGCCTGGCGTCGTTCGCCCCGCCATTGGGTGCTGGCGCTGGCCTCGGTGCGTGAACCCGAGTTCGGCATGCGGCAAGGGGCAATCGTACCGGTGGCCACCGAGCGGCGTGCCGAGGCCCTGCGCTACCTCGACGAAACCCTCGGACTGCATCCCGACGAGGGTGAGGAAGCGTTGACCCGCTACTGGCTGCCGGCCCAGGCGCACCACCTCAACCAGCTGGCGGCCGATGCCGCCCATGGTGCCTTGCCCGCAGCCGACACCCCGTTCGGGCGGCCCGAAGCCGAGGATCTGGCCAGCCTCGTGGCATTGAAGCAAGGCAGCCGCCATGCGGCGACCATTCACATGGCCGAGAAGTATGCCTTCTATTTGCAGATGGCGATGGACTGCGAGGCGTTCGATGGCGAGGCGCTGAATGCCTTGGCCGAGGCGCTACGCAGCACCCTGTGCCGCTTCTACCCCGACGCCCGCCGCCTGCTCGAGGCCTGGGCTCAGTGGGAGCGTCTGCTGCCGGAGGGCGAGCATCCGCCGCTGACCAACGAGATCCGTTGGCACCTGGACGATCCGGGAAGCCCCTTCCATTGGCTCGATTGGCACTCATCCCAGTGGCACGAGCCAGGCCCACGCCCGACCCTGTCGCGCTTCACCGCCATGGCACTGGTAGGTCCGCTCAACAATGCCGCCTGGAGCGAGCCGCATGTGGAGAGCGAGCGGGAAGCGGCCTCGATTCGTGAGTGGATCGACGGGCACTACGGCTTGCATGGCCAAGCCGAGCTCGATGAATTCCTCGACTTCCTGCTCGAGGCAGGCGACCGGCAGGAGTACCAGATCAACTACGCGCCTTATACGCTGAATGCCCAGCGGTTGGCCTCGGAGATCGCCATGCTCGAAACCGGTGAGTGCAGTGAGGAGGATCGCACCCACCTGTTGCGCTTGCAGCGGGTTCGCGACAACACCGATGGTTGCAACGAGCTGGACATGACCGCATGGGACGTGGCCCAGGCGGTGGACCTGGCTATTGCCGGACGTCAGCTCGGTTGGCTGGATGGCGCTGCTTTCAGCGCAGTGCTGGAACGAGCCCATGCACTGGCCGCTGAACATTACGGCAGTTGGGAGGCCTATTCCCGGGGACTCTATGCCGGTTTCTCCTTCTTCATGGGCGAAACGGCCGAGCGCGAGAGCTTCCTCGTCGGTTTCCGCCAGGCCTTGGTCGCGTGGCTCTCCGGGGCGCCACCGTTGGCCGGCCCCTGGGCAAGCCTGGATTTCCCCGGGGCCCGGCCGCGTCACTGGGCTCCCATGCATATCGACACGCTACCGGGCGACGTCAAAACGCTACATTAGGGCTCGCCCAAGTCACGAAATGTGGTTTATAGTCAGCGGGTTTAATGATTCGGCTCCCTGAGGGGAGTCTCACGAAGAAATAGTCGCGAGCCGTCGCAAGGCCGCTCTGGCAGTGGTACGGGCAATGAATTGCCAGGCACCACTACCACAGCGATCCTCTCGGGTCTGTCAGGTAGGGCTTGTCGCTCGACCCGGGGGTGCGTGTGGCTCAGGGAATGAGGACTTCGCAAGTATGGTGGCCAGATCGAGTCGTATCGCTGTGCTCGTTGTGTCGCTGGCGTTGCTGTCCGGGTGTGCTGGATCGTCGACATCGTCGCTGGAAGCCCCAGACGACTACTTTGCTCGACAGCTGCCTGGCATGTCGTCTTCCTCCAGCCCGCTGATGTCCCCGGTGGACAATCCCATCCTGCGGGTGAACAGCCTGCACAATCCGCCACCCGAGCTGGTGCGTGAAGCGCTGCTGGCTCAGCATGAACGCTGGGCCGGTACGCCCTACCGAATTGGCGGCACCGGCCGCAACGGTATCGACTGTTCGGCTCTAGTACAGGCCATTTTCAACGAAACCTTCCGTTTGCAGCTTCCTCGCTCCACCGGCGAGCAGGTCCAGGAGGGTACGCAGGTCTCCCGCGACGAACTGCAGGTCGGCGATCTGGTCTTCTTCCGACCACCGGGGCGTTACGACCACGTGGGTATCTACGTGGGCGACGGCTACTTCCTGCACGCCTCGACGTCGCAGGGCGTGATGCTCTCCGAACTCGGCAGCAACTACTGGCAGCGCTACTACTGGCAGGCGCGCAGGACCCTGGAGCCGACCACCCTGGCGCAGCGCGTCACCACGCCAGGTGAAGGCTGAAGCCCGACTTATCTCGTAAGATCAGGCGCTGGGTACTCTACAAGGCTTCCCGGCGGGAGAGTACGAAGTCGACGAAGGCCTGCTCGGCGCGCGACAGGTAGGCTCCTCGGGCCCAGGCCAGCGATAGATCGAGCCAGGCCGGGCTGTCGAAGGAGACGGCGGCCAGCTCCGGTTCGTCCACCACCCGGCGCAGGAAGGTGGTGATACCGAAGCCTTGACGCACGATGGCCTTGGTCAACGGGATCAGGTTCGACTGGAAGGCAATGTTGGCAACCAGGCCGGTCTGCCGCGACAAGGCGTCGACGAATTCGCGATGGAAGTAACCATCCTGGAACAGAACCAACGGTTCCTGGAAGAATTCCGACGCGCTTACGCTGCGCCTGCCCGCGAAGGAGTGCGAACACGGCACGCAGATCACCATCTCCTCACGGATCAGCCTCCGCCGTTCCAGGTGGCCACTCTGCTCGTCGTCGATCACAACGCCGAGATCCAGCTCACCGCCGGCAATCATGCTTTGCAAGCGGCGTGCGCCGGCTTCCACCACGGTCAGGCGGATACCGGGATGTTGCGCCTTGAAACCCATCAGCAGCGGCGGAAAATAGTACGAGCCGAGCATCGAGGGGATGCCGATGCGCACCTCTCCCTTGACCAACCCGTGGAGCTCCTGCATGGCCAGGTGGGCGGCCTGGGCACGTTCCAGCAGCTCGCTGGCGTGGGTGTAGAGGGCTTCGCCCTCCGGTGTCAGGGCGATACGCCGCTCATGGCGGTGGAGCAGGGTCAGCTCCAACTGGCGCTCGAGGTTGGCGATGGTTTGGCTGACGGCGGACTGGGCCACGTGGAGTTCTCGAGCAGCGGCACTGAAGCCGGCCCGATCGGCTACCGTGACGAAGACGCGCAGGGCACGCAGGTCGAAGGGCAGGGCCATGGCGGCTCCTTGATAAGTTAAACAGATAGTGGCAATCATTTTATTCTGTTTGGCTTATCATTCTGCATGGCTGAACATGGGTGGCAAGCTTTCCGCTCAGGTGCCCGCGCATGATCGTCACTCGTTCCCGCGCCTGGTGGCGCGCTACCTTGGCGCTCTGCCTCGGCTCCATTCTGGTGTTCGTCAATCTCTATGCGCCGCAGCCGCTGCTGCCCGACCTGCGCCAGACCTATGGCGTCTCGACGCTGGGTGTTAGCCTTGTCATGTCGGTGGCCACGCTAGCGCTAGCCGCCGCGCTGCTGGTCTTCGGTCCGCTGTCGGACGCCATCGGACGCGGTGGCATCATGCGCGTGACGCTGCTGGTGACCGGGCTCTGTTCACTGGGGCTGGCCCTGGCGCCCAGCTTCGAGGTCCTGCTGGGGCTGCGCCTGGTCCAGGGCTTCGTGCTGGGTGGGCTGCCGGCAGTCGCCATTGCCTGGATGGGCGACGAGTTCGAGCGTCCGGCGCTGATGGCGGCCGTCGGGCTCTATATCGGTGCCAATACCCTGGGTGGTATCGGTGGGCGGCTGATCGGTGGGGGCATCGGCGAGATCGGCGGGGCCAGCGCCAGCTTCCTGACGGTAGGCCTGGTGACCCTGGCCGGCGTGGCGCTGTTCTGGAGGCTGCTGCCTGCGCCTCGACAGTTCACGCCGCGGCGTTTCGAGCTGCGCGGAGCCTTGATGGATCTCCTGGGCCACCTGCGCCATCCACCGCTGTTGGCCGCCTATCTGCTGGGCGGAATCAACTTTCTCATCTTCATCAACCAGTACAGCTACATCACCTTCCGTCTGGCCGAGGAGCCGTTCGGCCTGAGCGCCCGCTGGCTGGGAATGATCTTTCTTACCTACCTGGGCGGGACCCTGAGTTCGGTATTCTCCGGCCGGTTGACGTATCACCTCAGCCAGCCTGCCTGCATGACGCTGGGCATTCTCATCCTGATGGCAGGCACATGCATCACCCTGGTGAATTCGCTGGCCTGGGTCACCGTGGGACTGACGGTGAATGCGGTGGGCTTCTTCCTGGCTCACTCCATGGCCTCGAGCTGGGTCAGTCGCCAGGCACAGCGGGCGAGGGGCAGCGCCTCGGCACTCTATCTGGTCTTCTATTACCTCGGGGCGAGCCTCGGCAGCCTCTGGCTGGAGCCGTTCTGGCAGCAGGGCGGCTGGCTCGGCGTGGTCATCGGCTCCTGGCTGCTATTGACGGTGACGCTGGGCATTGCGCTATGGCTGTGGCGCAGCGAACGTGACCTCGGCCAGCCATCACTGGCCCGCTAGGCTACCCGCCTCGTTGCCCCACACCTCCTTGAGGCGACGCTCGCGGCCGCAGGCCGACTTGTAGTAGTTGTAGCGCACCGGGTTCTTGCGATAGTAGTCCTGATGATACTCCTCGGCCGGATAGAAGGCCTCGAAGGGGGTGATCTCGGTGGCGATCTCGCGGTCGAAGCGCTCGGCGAGTTCGTCTCGGGTGGCCTCGGCCAGAGCCTGCTCCTCGTCGCTGCCGTAGTAGATCACGCTGCGGTAGGCCTCGCCCGCGTCGCAGAACTGGCGGTCGACGGCGAAGGGATCGATATTGCGCCAGAACACATCCAGCAGCTCGGCATAGTCCACTTCAGCGGGATCGTACTCCACCTGGACCACTTCGACGTGGCCGGTATTGCCGTCTACCACCTGCTCGTAGCTGGGGTTCTCGACATGGCCACCGCTGAAGCCGGAGGTGGTCGAAACGACGCCATCTACCTTGTCGAAGGCTTCCTCCACGCACCAGAAACAGCCGCCGCCAAAGACGGCACTGGCGGTTTCCTCGTTCGCCATGGCCGTGCCGAAGGGTAGTGCCAGCAGCATCGGCCCATACAGCAAGACGCTTCGTATCCTGGTCATGACGGGGTTCCTCGTTTCGTTTTTTTGCAGACTGTAAGGTTGGAAGCTGTCAGGCGACACAGGTTCCGTATAGCCTCTGTTAAAGTGCATGGTCAATCCAGGAGCCGCCCTTGTCCCGTCATCGCCTGATTTTGCTTTTACTGCTTGTCGTCATCGTTGCGGCCTACTTCCTCAGCGGCGCCGATGAGGTGCTGACACTGACCAATCTGCAGGTGGAACAGTCGCGCTTCCAGGCCTGGCTGGCGCGCGATCCGGTGACGGTCATTGGCGGCTTCTTCGTCATCTATGTGCTCATGGCGGCGCTGTCGCTGCCCGGTGCCGCGCTGCTGACGGTGCTCGGCGGCGCCCTGTTCGGTCTCGGCTGGGGGCTTTTGATCATCTCTTTCGCCAGTACGCTGGGGGCCACCCTGGCTGCGCTGATCGCCCGCACTTTGCTGAGAGGTCCGTTGGAAAAGCGCTTCGCGCCGCAGCTCGAGCGCATCAACGCCGGTATCCGACGCGAAGGCGCCTTCTATCTCTTCACCCTGCGGTTGATCCCGCTGTTTCCCTTCTTCGTCATCAACCTGGTGATGGGGCTGACCCGCATGCGCCTGTGGACCTTCTACTGGGTCAGCCAGCTTGGCATGCTGCCCGGCACGGCGCTGTACGTGAATGCCGGGCGCGAACTCGGCAACCTGCAGTCGCTGTCGGGTATTCTTTCACCCGGGTTGATCGGCTCGTTCGTGCTGATCGGCCTGTTTCCCTGGCTGGCCCGCGGTCTGGTGGCCATTGCCAAGCGCCGCCGGTTGGCGCAGCGCTTTCATCGTCCGACACGCTTCGACTACGATATCGTGGTGATCGGAGCCGGTTCGGCGGGCCTGGTGGCAAGCTATATCGCCGCGGCGGTAAAGGCCAAAGTGGCGCTTGTCGAGCGTGACAAACTGGGTGGCGACTGCCTGAATACCGGCTGCGTGCCGTCGAAGGCGCTGATTCGCGCAGCACGAGTGGCGGAGGAGGTTCGTGGCGCCGGCCGCTATGGCATTCATGCTGGCGAGCCGCGTGTCGACTTCGGCGAGGTCATGACGCATGTTCAGCGCGCCGTTCGCGAAGTGGAGCCCCACGACAGCCGTGAGCGCTACGAGGGTCTCGGCGTCGAGGTGCTTGCCGGCGAGGCCTTCCTTCAGGATCCATGGCGGGTTCGCGTGACGGGTGACACCGGCGAACGCGTGCTCACCACACGGCATGTGATCATTGCCAGCGGGGCGCGGCCGAAGGTGCCGCCGCTACCCGGTCTCGAGGCCATCGAGCCGCTGACCTCGGACAACCTGTGGCAGCTCACGGCCCGGCCCGAGCGACTGGTGGTGCTGGGCGGCGGCCCCATCGGTTGCGAGCTGGGCCAGAGCTTTGCCCGTCTGGGCAGCCGTGTCAGCCTGGTGGAGATGGGGGCACAGCTATTGCCGCGCGAGGACGTCGACGCTGCCGACGCGCTGCGCCAGCGCCTCGAGAGGGAAGGCGTGGCGCTTTGGCTCGATACCCGTGCCGTGCGCGTCGTACCGGGCGAGGCGCTCGACGCTGGCCATGTGCTGGAGGTGGAGCGTCGCCTGGCATCGGGCGAGATCGAGACGCACCGGCTGCCCTTCGACCAACTGCTGGTGGCGGTGGGGCGCCAGGCCAACGTAGCCGGCATGGGGCTCGAGGCGCTGGGGGTGGAGACGCGTCCGGACGGCACCCTGGCAGTGGACGAGAGCCTGCAGAGCGTACTGCCCAACGTCTGGGCCTGTGGCGACGTGGCCGGCCCCTTCCAGTTGACCCATGCCAGCGCCCACCAGGCCTGGCATGCCACGGTCAATGCGCTGTTCGGTGAGCTCAAGCGCTTCCGGGTCAGCTATCGGGCACTGCCCGCCGTGACCTACACCGAGCCGGAGGTGGCAAGGGTGGGGCTCAGTGAGCGCGAAGCGCGTGCCCGCGGCATCGACTTCGAAGTGACGCGCTACGAGCTTGCCGAGCTGGACCGGGCCATTGCCGAGGGCCAGACCGAAGGCTTCGTCAAGGTGCTGACGGTGCCGGGAAAGGACCGCATTCTCGGGGCGAGCGTGGTGGGGCAGGGCGCCGGTGAGCTGCTGGCCGAGTTCACACTGGCGATGACCCACGGCATCGGTCTGAACAAGCTGCTGGGCACGGTGCACCCCTACCCCACCTGGTCGGAGGCGGCCAAGGCCACCGCAGGCGCATGGAAGAATGCCCACAAGCCCGAGCGCCTGCTGGGCTGGCTGGCCCGCTATTTTGCCTGGCGCCGAGGCGCGTCCGGGGCCGCGATGGCCGAAACGCAAAGGAAGATGAGAGAGACGAGGAGAAGGGATGCTTGATCGCTGGACCATGCCCCTGACACAGGCGCCGTTGGCGTTCATCGCGAGGCGGCTCATGGGCTGGGGAGTCCGGCCCGATCGAGTCACCGTGGCGGCCTTCGTCATTGGCATGCTCAGCCTGCCGCTGCTGGCCATGGAGTGGTATGTCGCAGCCCTGGTGGCGATCCTGCTCAATCGTCTGGGCGATGGCGTGGATGGTGCCTTGGCCCGGCTCACGGGCAGGGCGAGCGATGCGGGCGGCTTTCTCGATATCGGCCTCGACTTCGTGTTCTACGCTGCCGTGGTGCTGGGTTTCGCCCTGGCCGACCCGGCGAGCAACGCGCTGGCGGCGGCTTTCCTGCTGTTCGCCTTCATCGGCACCGGAACCTCGTTTTTGGCCTTTGCCATCATGGCGACCCGCCATGGGCTCGAACGGCCACGGTTCCAGCAGAAGGCCTTCTACTATCTGCATGGTCTGACCGAGGGCACGGAGACCATTCTTGCCTTTGTGCTCTTCTGCCTGCTGCCGGGGAATTTCGCCCTGCTGGCCACGCTCTTTGCCGTGGCTTGCCTGATTACCACCACCACGCGGTTATGGGGAGGCTATCGTACGCTTCGGGAGCTGGAAGACGCGCGGGGCGAACGGCGCACTGGATCGCGTTGAAGAGAGCGACAGAAAAGGGGCAGCCATACGGCTGCCCCTTTGTGTTCGCGGATGCTGTCGCGTTCAGTGCTGATGGCCGCCTTCGCCATGCACGTGGCCATGCTCGATCTCTTCCTGGCTGGCTTCGCGCACTTCGGAGATCTCGACGTCGAAGTTGAGCTTCTGGCCGGCCAGCGGGTGGTTGCCGTCGACCGTCACGGTATCGCCTTCCACCTTGGTCACGGTGACCATCAGCGGGCCGCCCTGGGTCTGGGCCTGGAACTGCATGCCCGGCTCGACGGCCTCGACGCCCTGGAAGGCGTCGCGCGGCACTTCCTGAACCAACTGGGGCTGCACCTCACCGTAGCCCTCTTCCGGGGAAACGGTCACGTTGAGCTTTTCGCCGGCTTCGCGGCCTTCGAGCTGCTTCTCCAGCCCCGGAATGATGTTGCCGGCGCCGTGGAGATAGGTCAGCGGCTGACGGCCTTCCGAGCTGTCCAGCACTTCACCTGCATCGTTGGTCAGGGTGTAGTGGAACGCGACAACGGAGTTTTGCGCAATCTGCATTGATGATGAACCTTTCGGTGAGTGCATGTACAAACCATGGTAACGCGCGAGGCCGGAGCTGTCAGGGGGGATGCGGTTTTTTCAGCTTGTTGAAGTCGGTCCTGAGTTCCGTTCACGCCTTTTGGCGTGGTTGCGCCCCTGGAACCCCGCGGCTACCCTAGCGTGATCCATTTTCCATCCCATTCGAGCCAACCTCTTGCCTGGAGCGAGCCCATGACCGAAATCGTGATCTGGCTGATTGCCTTTGCCCTCATTCTCTATTTCAGCCTGAAGAAGTGGGAAACCTCCGTCAGTGCCGGATTGAACAAGGTGGTACCGCGCGTCATCAAGAGCGATGACGACAACCGCTGGGTCTGGAGCGTGGCGCTCGCCGTGCTGGGGGCCACGACACTGGTGCGTCCCATCGACATGCTGCTGACGGCAATCGTTGTTGCCATTCTGGTGCTGATCGTCAAGAAAGTGGCCGGCTGGGCCACGGGCAGGGCCAATTTCCACTGATATGATCTGGACCGCCTGACCAGCGGTACTCGATACCAAAAGGGCCCGCGGCAGTTGCCGCGGGCCCTTTGCATGTGGATGGCCGTGGCCATCGGCAACGTGCTGTCTCAGTAAGGTGCCACGCTGACGTTGGCACCGCTGCCGATCATGCGTACGCGCTGGCCGACCTGGTAGGGACGGTCGGCCTTCTGCACGATGACGACGTTCTGGCCGTCGTCACGGCGAATCTCCATTTCCCAGGCCCGCACGCGGTTGGCCGAGTCCTCGACGGCGCTACCTGCCACGGCACCGCCGATGACGCCAGCCGCGGTTGCCAGCTGCCGGCCGGAGCCGCCACCCACCTGGTTGCCGAGCAGCCCGCCGATCACGGCGCCGCCGCCGGTACCGATGATACCGCCCATGCGGCTGTCGGCCTGGATCTGTACCTGGCGCAGTGCGGTTATGGTGCCGAAGGTCACGGTCTGGGAGGTCTGGGCCTGGTTGCCGCGGTAGACGTCACCGCCCATGGTCGAGGTATTGGCGCAGCCGGCCAGGGTCAGCATGCCGATAGCCAGTACGGGGAGAAGACGCTTCATGTACACCTCCTGAGGCAAGCCGATGCCGATGATCGCCGTTGCCAGTTTAGGGAAACACTGTTTGCTAATCAGCTTAACCACTCATGCTTCATTTGACCAGCGTATTGGCGCGCTAGTGCCACTCGGTGTGAAGGCAAAGCGGTAAAGAATGTGGAAATGTCCGGCCGGGGCGGGTTTTGCCGTCAATGAGGAGCCGCGCTGACTATGTATCAACGAAAAAAGGGAGGCGCAAGGCCTCCCAAGGGTTCCAGTCATTCTACCGTGTCGCCATGCTCAGCCGAACTGGTTCATGGTGTTGTCCTTGCCACCGGCCTTGAGCGCCGCTTCGCCGTGGAAGAACTCCTTGTGGTCGTCGCCGATGTTGGAGCCGGCCATGTCCTGGTGCTTGACGGTGGCGATGCCCTCGCGGATCTCGCGACGCTGCACGCCCGCCACGTAGGCCAGCATGCCTTCGTCGCCGAAGTAGCCCTTGGCCAGGTTGTCGGTGGACAGGGCAGCGGTGTGGTAGGTCGGCAGGGTGATCAGGTGGTGGAAGATACCCGCTTCACGCGCGGCGTCGCGCTGGAAGTTGCGGGTCCACTCGTCGGCCAGCTTGCCGAGCTCGGTGTCGTCGTACTCGGCGCTCATCAGGCCGGCGCGGTCGTAGGCGGAAACGTCCTTGCCTTCCTTCTCCCAGGCGTCGAACACCTGCTGGCGGAAATTCAGGGTCCAGTTGAAGGAGGGCGAGTTGTTGTAGACCAGCTTGGCGTCCGGCACCGCTTTGCGGATGCGGTTGACCATGCTGGCGATCTGGCCGACGTGGGGCTTCTCGGTCTCGATCCACAGCAGGTCGGCGCCGTTCTGCAGGCTGGTGATGCAGTCCAGCACGACGCGATCCTCGCCGGTACCCGGCTTGAACTGGTAGAGGCCGGAGGCCAGGCGCTTGACCTTGACCAGCTTGCCGTTCTGCTTGATGACCACGTCGCCGTTGTCGATATCGGAAGCGGAGGTGATCTCTTCGCCGTCGAGGAAGCTGTTGTACTGGTCGCCCAGGTCACCCGGCTCCTTGGTCACGGCGATCTTCTGGGTCAGGCCGGCACCGAGCGAGTCGGTGCGGGCGACGATCACGCCGTCGTCCACGCCGAGCTCGAGGAAGGCATAGCGCACCGCGTTGATCTTGGCCAGGAAGTCCTCGTGGGGCACGGTGACCTTGCCGTCCTGGTGGCCACACTGCTTCTCGTCGGAGACCTGATTCTCGAGCTGGATGCAGCAGGCGCCCGCTTCGATCATCTTCTTGGCCAGCAGGTAGGTGGCCTCGGCGTTGCCGAAACCGGCGTCGATGTCGGCGATGATCGGCACCACGTGGGTCTCGTGGTTGTCGATCTTGGCGATCAGTTCGTCGGCCTTGGCCGTGTCGCCGGCTTTCTGGGCCGCTTCCAGATCACGGAACAGGTGGTTCAGTTCCCAGGCGTCGGCCTGGCGCAGGAAGGTGTAGAGCTCTTCGATCAGGCCCGCCACGGTGGTCTTCTCGTGCATGGACTGGTCGGGCAGGGGGCCGAACTCGGAGCGCAGGGCGGCGACCATCCAGCCGGAGAGGTAGAGATAACGGCGCTTGGTGGTGCCGAAGTGCTTCTTGATGGAAATCAGCTTCTGCTGGCCGATGAAACCGTGCCAGCAGCCCAGTGACTGGGTGTACTGGGAGCTGTCGGCATCATAGGCGGCCATGTCGTCGCGCATGATCTTGGCGGTATAGCGAGCGATGTCCAGACCGGTCTTGAAGCGGTTCTGGGCGCGCATGCGGGCGGCATTCTCGGGGCTGATGCTCGCCCACTTGCCCTGCTGGGCCTCGCGCAGTTGAGCCAGTGCCTTGATGTCGTCTTTGTATGACATGGTGCCATCCTTCCGATCTGAGGTGATGTCGTCGGCCTCGATTGCCATGCGGCGGCGCTCGTTGCCTCGTCGGGTCGCTTGCTGCAATTCTGCCGTGCGCTTGCGGACTGCATGCTGCAACTGCGAAGTCATGTCAGGTTCAACCACAAGGGGAAATATGTCTCTACGGCCTTGGTCGAACCTGAGTGGACGCTAAAACAAACTTGGTCGAGTGGCTTTCGGGCCGTTATCGAACAATCGTTTTAACGTAGCCATGACACCACTATGCCCCATGCCTTCTAGCCTGGACAATCATCACTTGGGGGCAGGGAGAGTTGTAGCTCGACTACAAGAACGGAAATAGGAGGCCATTCCTGTAGTCGTATTTCGATCGGACAGGTCGAGCCTGGAAGCTTTAGCTATGCAACGCAAGCCGCATGTTGCGATGCGGAATGCCGGCATCCATGAAGATGTCACCAAAAGAGACGAAGCCCAGATTCTCATAGAAGGCGAGTGCATGCGTCTGGGCGGCGAGTTCGACCTGAGCATGACCCAGGCGCCGTGCCGATGCGATGGCGGCCTGCATCAGCGCCACACCGATGCCCAGGCCACGCGCTTCGCGCAGCACGGCAACGCGGCCGATATGGCCGTCGGGCAGCAGCCGGGCAGTACCGAGAGCCGTGTCGCCGCGCACGGCGAGGAAGTGGCGGCATGCGTTGTCGCGCCCATCCCACTCCTCCTCCAGCGGCACCTGCTGCTCCTCGATGAATACCACGCGGCGAATCTCGCTGGCGGCTTCACCGAGCTCGGCCCAGCTCCCTTCACGGATCACGACACTCCCCGCCATGGCTTCACTCCTCCTCTTCGTACCAGGTGAGACTGCCGCTATCGAGCAGGGTGGCAAGCAGTTCGGCGGCGCCATCGAACGCCAGCAGTTCGGCATCGAGCGGCGTATCGGAGGTCAGCGCCGTTGCCAGCGGCAAGAGACATTCGATGCCGTCACCGTCGACGAACAGGGTGGCACGATGCTCGCCCAGGGCGCGCCAGGCGAAGCGAGAACCGGGGCTGCGCGCAAGCTCCTCGCCCTCCTGTAGTCGTGCGACAAGCTCATCGACGTCGGTAGGGGTCTCGCTGGGGACGAGCTGGTCGACATACTTGGGCTGCGTCATTACGCGGCCGAACCACTGGGCGAGCTGGGCCGGATCGTCGAGGGTGTCGAGGATCAGGCGGCGCATGCGTTCGAGCGAGGCGTCGTCGAGCTCCGCCGGGTCGGCGGGGGGTGCCATGCCGGCGTCGCCGAAGCGTAGCGAGGCAGGAAGCTGCTCGCCGAGGTAGTCGGCATAGGAGGTGATTGCCTCGTCTGCCGAAGGCGCGCGGAAGCCCACCGAGTAGGTCATGCAGTCGTCGGACTGGCTGACACCGTGGTGCGCCCAGCCCGGCGGCAGGTAGAGCATGTCGCCCGGCTCCAGCACCCAGTCGTCGCCCGGCTCGACGTCGAAACGCTCGAGAATGCGCAGGTCGATGCCAGGAATGATGGGGGCGTCGTCGGCCACCTTGCCGCCGAGCTGCCAGCGGCGCTGGCCGCTGCCCTGCAGCAGGAACACGTCGTACTGGTCGACATGGGGCCCGACGCTGCCGCCCGGCGGGGCGTAGCTGATCATGACGTCGTCGAGCCGCCAGCGCGGCAGAAAGTCGAAGCGGTCGAGCAGCTCGGCCACTTCCGGCACGTAGTGGTCCACGGCCTGTACCAGCAGGGTCCAGTCGCGCTCGGGGAGCTCGCCGAACACGGCCTCGTCGAAGGGGCCGTGACTGACTTGCCAGGGGCCGTCGGGGCCATCCTCTTCCACCAGTCGAGCTTCGACGCCCTCCTCGCAGGCGAGCCCGGCCAGCTCGTCGGGGTCGAGCGGGCTCTCGAAGTCGGCAAAGGCACCGCGAATCAGCAAGGGCTGGCGCTGCCAGTAGTCGCGCAAGAACTCGGCAGGCGTGAGGCCGCCGAGCAGGGGCAGGGGGGTATCGCTCGCCATGGTGTTCTCCTGGAGAAGGCTCATCGATTGGCGCCGGGCACCCACAGCACATCGTTCTCGCCGTTGCCGTTGGCCCGGCGGGCGAGGACGAACAGCAGATCGGACAGGCGATTGAGGTAGCGTAGCACGTCGGGATTGACCGTCTGCTCGATCATCAGCGCAGTGACCAGGCGCTCGGCGCGGCGGGTGACGGTGCGGGCCAGGTGCAGGTGGGCGGCCAGTGGCGAACCTCCCGGCAAAATGAAGGAGCGCAGGGTGGCCAGCTCGGCGTTGTAGGCGTCGATTCTGCCCTCAAGATATTCCACCTGTGCTGCCGTGACCCGCAGCGGCGGGTACTCGGGTGACTCCTGCTCGGGTGTGCACAGGTCGGCGCCCACGTCGAACAGGTCGTTCTGCACGCGGGCCAGAACGTCATGCAGGTCGCCTTCGGCATGCAACTGGGCCATGCCGATGACAGCGTTGGACTCGTCCACCGTGCCGAAGGCTTCCACGCGCAGGTCGTGCTTGGCCACCCGGCTGCCGTCGCCCAGGCCGGTATCGCCCTTGTCCCCGGTGCGGGTGTAGATCTTGGTCAGCTTGACCATCGTTGCCTCCTGCGACGTTTTGCGCGTGTTGCACTCAGAGCCGGCGGGCCTGGGCCTCGGCATTGCCGATATAGGTGGCCGGTGTCAGCGCCTTGAGTTCGCCCTTCACCTCGGCCGGCAGTTCGAGAGAGTCGATGAAGGCGGCAAAGCCGGCCTGGTCGATGCGCTTGCCGCGGGTCAGCTCCTTGAGTTTCTCGTAGGGCTTCTCGATGCCATAGCGGCGCATCACGGTCTGGATCGGCTCGGCGAGTACCTCCCAACTGCTGTCGAGGTCCTCTGCCAGGCGCGCCGGGTTGGCCTCGAGCTTGCCGATGCCCTTGAGTGCCGCCTGGTAGGCGATCAGACCGTAGGCCAGGCCCACGCCGAGGTTGCGCAGCACCGTGGAGTCGGTGAGGTCACGCTGCCAGCGCGAAATGGGCAGCTTCTGCGACAAGTGGCCGAGCACGGCGTTGGCCAGGCCCAGGTTGCCCTCGGAGTTCTCGAAGTCGATGGGGTTGACCTTGTGCGGCATGGTCGAGGAGCCGATTTCGCCCTCGACGGTCCGCTGCTTGAAGTAGCCCAGCGAGATGTAGCCCCACACGTCGCGGTCGAAGTCGATCAGTACGGTGTTGAAGCGGCATACGGCGTCGAACAGCTCGGCGATGTAGTCGTGGGGTTCGATCTGGGTGGTGTAGGGGTTGAAGGTCAGTCCGAGGCCTTCGACGAAGGTGCGCGCATTGGCTTCCCAGTCGACTTCCGGATAGGTGGCCAGGTGAGCGTTGTAGTTGCCCACCGCACCGTTGATCTTGCCGAGGATTTCGACCCCTTCGATCTGCGCGAGTTGGCGGCGCAGGCGATAGGCGACGTTGGCCATCTCCTTGCCCAGCGTCGTCGGGCTGGCGGTCTGGCCGTGGGTGCGCGAGAGCATCGGCAGGGCGGCATGTTCATGGGCCAATCCGGCGATCTCATCGGCCACCTGGTGCATCACCGGCAGCAGGGCCTTGAGGCCGTCGGCGAGCATGACGCCATAGGAGAGGTTGTTGATGTCTTCGCTGGTACAGGCGAAGTGCACGAACTCGGTGACCGCATGCAGCTCCGGCTGTGCGGCGATCTGCTCCTTGATGAAGTACTCAACGGCCTTGACGTCGTGATTGGTGGTGCGCTCGATCTCCTTGATGCGCTCGGCGTCGGCCAGCGAGAAGTCGCGGATCATCGCCTCGAGAAAGGCGGTGGCCTCGGCGGAGAGCGGCGGTACTTCGACGATGCCGCCCTGTTCGGCGAGGCGCTGCAGCCAGCGGATCTCGACGATCACCCGGGCGCGAATCAGGCCGAACTCGCTGAAGTGCTCGCGCAGGGCCGCTGCTTTGCTGCCGTAGCGGCCATCGACGGGAGAGAGGGCGGTGAGAGCGGAGAGGGGCAGGGAGTCGGCTTGCATGGTCGTTTATCCAAATACGTGGAAGGGGAAGGCGTGTAGGAAAGGCGTATCAGGCAACAGGGCTCAGCCCAACTGGTCCAGGGCGTTCTTCAGCGCACCGCGCTGGAAGACCAGCTTCCAGCGTCGGCCGCCCTGCTGGTGCCAGAGCAGGGCGAAGCGAATGCCGCCGAGCAGGATGGCGCGCACCCGCTCGGGCATCATGCGGCTCTGCAGCATGGAAGGGTCGCCCTGGACCACGATGCGTGTCTTGAAAGTCGAGAGTGTCTCCTGGTACGCCTCGCCGAGGCTCGCGATGACATTCTCGTGGGTGGCACCGAAGTGCTCGGCCTGGCCCTGGATGCGGTTCAGGTGCTGGCCGAGGGAGGCCATCATGGCATTGTCGGTGCGCAGCTTGTTCATCAGCAGCAGCAGCGAGAAGCCGTAGCGCAGCACCACCGGGTTGGCCTGCTTGCGCCCGACCACCGCCTCGAGCACCTCGAGGCCGCGGCGCAGGTTGTTGGGGTGGCCACCGTAGATCGCCTCGAAGCTTTCCGGATTGGTGTCCAGGGTGGCGCGGATCAGCGTTTCCCAGGGCCGGCTGTCGACCTGGCCGGTGCGAGCCAGTTCGTCGACCAGGCTGGCGGCCTGGAAGACGCCGGCCAGTGCCAGGGCCTGGCGCGCCGTGGCGGTGTCGGGAGCGCGATGAATAGGGGTGGTGTTCATGCGCCGGTCTCCTCGGCATTCCAGATGTCGCGGATCACACCGCCGCCCAGGCAGATATCGCCGTCGTAGAGCACCAGCGACTGTCCCGGGGTGACGGCGCGCTGCGGGTCGTCGAAGTGCACTTCCACTCCGCCGTCGGCGAGGGTCTGCATCCGGCAGGGCACGTCGGCCTGCCGATAGCGGGTCTTGGCGGTGTAGCGCCCCTCGGCAGCAGGCGGCTCGCCGGCGACCCAGTCCATCGCCTCGGTGGCCAACGAGTCGGTGTATAGCAGCGGGTGGTGCTTGCCCTGGACGGCGATCAGCACGTTGCGCTCGAGGTCCTTGCCTGCCACGTACCACGGCTCCTCGGGGTGGTTGGCCAGCCCGCCGATGCCGAGCCCCTGGCGCTGGCCCAGGGTGTAGTACATCAGCCCCATGTGTTCGCCGATGACTTCGCCTTCGGGTGTTTCGATCACTCCCGGCTGAGCTGGCAGGTATTGCTGCAGGAAGTCGCGGAAGCGCCGCTCGCCGATGAAGCAGATGCCGGTGGAATCCTTCTTGCGTGCGGTGGCCAGCCCATGGCGCTCCGCAATGGCGCGAACCTCTGGCTTTTCCAGTTCGCCGACGGGAAACAGCGTGCGGGCAATGGCCGCCTCCGGCACGGCGTGCAGGAAGTAGCTCTGGTCCTTGTTGGCATCGAGCCCCTTGAGCAGCCGCGGGCGCCCGCCGCGTTCGCCGCCGCGGACATAGTGGCCGGTGGCGATCTTGTCGGCGCCGAGCATCTCGGCGTACTCGAGGA
The DNA here is from genome assembly GCF_051062895.2 of Billgrantia sp. C5P2. Classification (NCBI taxonomy): domain Bacteria; kingdom Pseudomonadati; phylum Pseudomonadota; class Gammaproteobacteria; order Oceanospirillales; family Halomonadaceae; genus Billgrantia; species Billgrantia sp. C5P2. The sequence continues at coordinate 3,079,984 of NZ_CM128542.1, read as the reverse complement.
AGACCTTGAACTTGATTTCGCGGTTGCACAGGATGTCGGGGTTCGGCGTCCGCCCGGCCTTGTACTCGGCCAGGAAGTGCTCGAATACGTTGTCCCAGTACTCGGCGGCGAAATTGGCGCTGTGCAGCTTGATGCCGAGCTTCTCGCACACGGCCTGGGCGTCCGCCAGGTCGGCCTTGGCGGTACAGTACTCGGTGCCGTCGTCCTCGTCCCAGTTCTTCATGAACAGGCCTTCGACCTGATACCCCTGCTCCAGCAGCAGCAGGGCGGAAACGGAGGAGTCGACGCCGCCGGACATGCCGACGATCACCTTGCCTGAGGTGGCGGTCATGGCGCTCTCGGGTTGAGTAGGTCGCAAATGGGCGGGGATTATACCCTACAAATTGGAGGGTCTTCATCCTGTCGCGGCGGATGACGTCTTCACACGGCAGCGGTATGGAAGCTTATTGACCGGCCGGCCAGTTAGCGCTATCGTCGCGACATGAACCAAAGAATCCAGACCCGCGACCCCGAACTGACCCGCGCCCGTATTCTCGATGCGGCGGAAGCCCTGTTCGTCGAGCAGGGCTTCTCTGCCGTCAAGCTCAGCGCGCTGGCGCGTTCGGCCGAGGTGACCAAGAGCCTGATCCACCACCATTTCGGCAGCAAGGAGCAGCTGTGGGAGGCGGTCAAGAACCGTGCCTTCGAACGCTACTTCACCGCCCAGATGGCCATGCTCGAGGACGCCGGCGAGCCAGATGCCGCCCTGCTGCGCAGCTCGGTAGAAGCCTATTTCCATTTCCTGCGCGACAACCCCGGCGTGGTGCGGCTGTTCGCCTGGACCCACCTTGAGGGGGACAGCCACTGTGGCGAACTCGACAACCAGCTCGTAGGCGCGGGGGCCGAGTGGGTTCGCCAGGCTCAGAGGCGTGGCCTGCTGCGCCAGGACATCAACCCCACCCACGTCATCGCCATCTTCGTAATGACCTGCACCCAGTGGTTCGAGGCCAAATGCCATCACGAACACTGGCCGGGCATGGGAACCGATGAAGGGTTCCTGGAGGATTTCCTGAAGATATTCATGGAAGGGGTAACGCCCCGGAAATAAGTGTTTTTTTACCTATATAACTGACCGGTCGGCCAGTTTACGGAGGAGAATTGACAATGCGGAGGGTGAGAGGGGGCCTTGCGGCTTCGCTGATGCTGACCGCATCACTCTTGGCGGGCTGCGATGCGGCGCCTGCTCAGGTAGAGCGGGGCGAGGAGCCGTTGCCCAGCGTGCGCGTCGAAGCGGTGCGCCTGTCCCAGGATGAAGTGAGGTACCGCTTTCCCGGCACGGTGCGGGCCAGCGAACGCGCGGCACCTGCCTTCCTGCATGGCGGCGTATTGCAGGAACGGCACGTGGAGCGCGGGCAGCGGGTCGAGAGGGGCGAGCCGCTGGCGACGCTGCACAATCCGGCCATGGCGCCGACGCTGGCGGCCGCCGAAGCCCGGGTGCGTGAGCTGGATGCCAGCTTGAGCCGCCTGGGGCGCGACGTTGAGCGTTCGCGCATGTTGCGTGAGCGCAACCTCAGCGCCGAGGAGGAGCTGGATCGTCTGCGTTCGGAGCGCGAGGCCCTCTCCCAGGCCCGCGAGCAGGCGCTGGCGCAGCGCGACGAGGCCCGGGCGCAGCTCGACGAGCTGACCCTGCGTGCGCCATTCGCTGCCGAAGTGACCGACCTGCTGGTCGAGCCCGGCGATTTCGTCGCCGCCGGCCAGCCTGTGATGGGTTTGGCTGGACTCACGGGGCGCGAGGTGGAGATTCGGGTGCCGGGGCGCCTTGCCGCTCGGCTCGAGGTGGGGCAGGAAGCCACCCTGATGTCGATATCCGGGGCGCAGCGCCTTGCGGGTCGGGTCGCTCATGTCGGCCGTGCGGATGATGCCATGGCGCCTGTCATCGTTGCCATCGCGAGCGAGCCTGCCCCGGCCTTGGGAGAGTCGTTACGCGTGCAGCTTCCCCTGTCCGCGCGGCCAGTCGTGCAAGTGCCGCTGGCGGCGGTGGTCGACCCCGGTGGTCAGGCTCCGCATGTGCTGGTACTGACCGACGACGATGCAATCCAGCGCATGGCCGTGACCCCGGGGCGCCTGGCCGACGGCTGGGTCACGGTATCGGCCGCATCGCTTGCCGCGGGTGAACGGGTGGTAACGGCGGGGCAGGGGCGCCTGGACGAAGGTGACAGGGTGAGGGTTCTGCCATGAGCTGGCTGCTCTCCTCGCTGCGCTACAAGCGACTGGTCCTGACCGTCACGCTGCTGCTGGCGTTGCTCGGCCTGGCGGCCTGGCTGGCCATGGATCGCCAGGAGGATCCTTTCTTCCCCTATCGCTTCGGCCAGGTGCTGGTGCCCTACCCCGGGGCGGAGCCGGAGCAGGTCGAGCGGCTGGTGCTCAACCCGCTGGAGGAGGAACTGGCCCAGATCGAGGAAGTCAACGACATCATCGGTACCGCCCGCCTCGGCGTGGCGCACATCACGGTCGAGATGCATGAGCACGTCTACGATACCGCTGCCGCCTGGGAGCGAATACGCATTGCCGTCGACCGGGCCAGCCGTGAATTTCCCGATGGCGTAGGCGAGGCCGAGATCAGCGACCGGGACTCGGATGCCCATGGCATCGTACTGGCGGTGACCGGCTCCGACGACCTCCTGGAGCTGCGCGAGGCGGCCAAGCGGCTGCGCCGGGATCTGTTCCGGCTCAAGGAGATCGCCCGTATCGACCTGTTGGCCGACCCGGGACAGCAGGTGGTGATCGGCTGGGACGATACCCTGGCCGAGCTGACCGGACTCGATGCCCGCGCATTGGGTGACCAACTCGCCGCACGCAACCTGACCTCGCCCGGAGGAAGTCTGTCGGTCGGTGGGCGCTCGCTGGTGCTCGACCCGCGCACCGAGTTCGACTCGCTGGAGGAACTGGCCAATACCCCGATACGCACCCTGCGCGGCGACCAAGTGCCGCTCGGCGAACTGGCCGACGTGCATCTCGCCCCTCGTGAGCCCGCTACCGAGCGGCTGTGGCACGATGGCAGGCCGGCGGTGGCGCTGGGGTTGGTGCTCTCCAACGACCGGGTCGATGCCGTGGACTTCGGTGAGCGGCTGCGCCGCTTGGTGGACGAGCTGCGCCCGGCCTATGCCCCGCTGGCGATAGAGGAGACCTTCTACCAGCCGCGCTGGGTCGAGCGACGCCTGGCGGAGCTTGGCTTCTCGCTGCTGCTGGGGATCGGCATTCTCGGCGTGCTGCTGTTCCTGGCCATGGGATGGCGGCTGGGGTTGGCCGTGATGGTGGTCGTGCCGCTGGTGACTTTCTCCTCTCTCGCCCTCTACGCCATGGGGGGCGGCGTGCTGCATCAGATCGCCGTGGCCGGCATGGTGATCGCACTGGGCATGCTGGTAGACAATGCCATCGTCATGGTGGAGAACATCCAGTGGCATCGCGACCAAGGGCGATCGGCGGCACAGGCCGTGACCCGCTCCGTGCGCGAGCTCGCCACGCCGCTGTTGGCCGCCACGGGCACTACCTTGGCAGCGTTCGTTCCGCTGTTGCTCTCCAGCGGCAATACGGCCGACTTCACTCGCGCCATTCCGATCATGGTGATGCTCACCCTGGCGATGAGCTACCTCTACGCCGTGTTCGTCACGCCGGTGTTCGCCGCGAGTATCCTCAAACCTCGACGCAAAGAGCGCCGCGAGCGGCTCCAGGCAATGGGGCAGCGCATTGGCCGGCTCGCCGTGCGCTGGCCGGTCTGGGTGCTTGGAGGTGCCGTCGTGCTGCTGGTGGGTGCCGTAGCGATGATGCCGCTGCTCGACCAGAACTTCTTTCCCGACACCGATCGCAACCAGTTGGTCGTCGATCTCAACTTTCCCGAGGGCACCCATCTCGACACCACTTCACATCAGGCCGAGGTGCTGGCTACCGCGCTGGCTGAGCGCCCGGCAGTGCGGGCAGTACACCGCTTCGTCGGTTTCAGCGGCCCGCGCTTCTACTACAACCTGGTCGAGCAGCCGCGCCAATCGCACCTGGCGCGGCTGGTGGTAGAAGCCGACGATGCCGGTGACCTGGCGGGCCTGATGGCGTGGGTCAGGGATGTGGCCCCGGAGCGCCTGCCCGAGGCCGAAGTGGTGGCTCGGCGCCTGGGGCAGGGGCCGCCAGTGGAAGCGCCGGTGGAGATTCGTGTCTATGCCGAGGATCGCGCCGCGCTGGCGGATGCCGCCGGCCGTATTCTCAGCGTGGTGCGCGGGGCCGAGGGGGCCCGTGATGCACGCCATCGGTTGGGAGAGGGGCTGGCCACGCTGCGGGTCGAGACCGATGACGCTCGTGCCGCCGAGTACGGGCTCTCGCGACGCGACGTGGCCACGGCACTTGCCGGTGCCAGCCGTGGGGTCGAGGTGAGCACTTGGCGTGCCGGCCGCGACCCTGCGCCGCTACTGGTGCGCTCGCCGGAGGGCGAGCGCTTCTCCATTGATGGGCTCGAGGGGCTGCGCCTTGCCGCAACCGACGGGCATGCGGTGCCGCTCGGCGAGATCGCCGCGCTGGACCTGGCCTGGCGCCCGGCGGTGATTCAGCATCGTGGACTGCGTCGCATGACGGTGGTATTGGCCGAAGTGGCTGACGGTCGAACCTATGATGGTGTGCTCGGTGAGATCCTGCCGCGCCTGGAAGCGCTCGAATTGCCCGCCGGCGTCACCTATGCCGTGGGCGGAGCGGCGGAATCGGCCGGCGATGCCAACACCGCGCTGTTCCAGACCCTGCCGTTCGGTGGCCTGCTGCTGGTGATCTTCCTGCTGGCGCAGTTCAACTCTTTCCGCCAGCTGGCGATCGTGTTGACCACCGTGCCGTTGTCGATAATCGGCGTGGTGCCGGGGCTGTGGCTGACCGGGCAGCCGTTCGGCTTCACTGCCATTCTCGGCGTGGTGGCGCTGGTCGGTATCGTGGTCAACAATGCCATCGTGCTGATCGACCTGATGAATGCCAACCGCCGCCAGGGGTTCGACGTGGGCGAGGCCGTGGTCACCGCCGTAGCCCGCCGCACGCGGCCGGTGCTGCTCACTACCGCTACCACCGTAGCCGGACTCGTACCGCTGACGCTCACCCAGTCGACGCTGTGGCCGCCGATGGCCTGGGCAATCATCTCCGGGCTGATCGCCTCCACACTGTTGACGCTGCTGGTGATTCCGGCGTTGTACCGCCTGCTGATCAGAAGTTAAGGAAACGCAGGCACTTGTACCGGGTTTCCTCAGCGCTCGTGGACGACATCCATGGGATAGAAGCGTCCGGCCAGGGCGTCGCGAATGCGCTTGAGCACCAGCGGGCTTCTCAGTTGACCCTGACGCTCCAGCTCCTCGACCTCCTCCAGGGTCAGCCAATGCACGGCGATGATGGCGGGATCGAGGGCATTGCCCAGGTGGGCCAGGGCCATGCCGAAGAAGCCATGGCTGTGATAGGTTTCGCCGCTGGGCGTCTGGTAGACGTAGAGCCCCAGGTAGTCGGTGATGCCCACCTGCCAGGCAGTCTCTTCACGCAGCTCGCGTAGTGCCGCTTCCTGGATCCGCTCGCCTGGTTCCAGGTGGCCGGCGGGCTGGTTGAACAAGGGGATCTGGCTGCCTCTCGGTGACTCCTCCACCAGCAGGAAGCGGCCGGCGCGTTCCACCACGGTGGCCACGGTAACGTGCGGGTGCCAGCGACTCATCGGTGACCTCCTTGGTGGCGCGGCGAGCGCCTTGGCGTGTTGCGCGGAGCGTGCAGGACTTCTCGTCGCCACTCTCCCGGGGCCAGCCCGTCCAGGCGCCAAGGTCCGATGGCCACGCGAACCAGGCGCAGGGTGGGGTGGCCGACATGGGCCGTCATGCGCCGGACCTGGCGGTTGCGACCCTCACTGATGGTCAGTTCCAGCCAGGTAGTAACAGGGTGTCGCTTCGGGTCCACCGGCGGCTCACGCTCCGGCAGGCCGCTTGCCGCCAGGCGCCGGACCTTGGCTGGTCGGGTCCGGCCATCCTTGAGCTCGACGCCTTGGCGCAGGGCGGTCAGCGCCGCCTCGTCGGGATCGCCCTCCACCTGCACGCGATAGGTTTTGGGCTGCTTGTGACGCGGGTCGCTGATGCGCTGGATCAGCGCGCCATCGTCGGTCAGCAACAGCAATCCTTCTGAATCATAGTCCAGCCGTCCGGCGGCGTAGACGCCCGGCACGCCGATGACGCTCGCCAGCGTGTCCCGCGGCGCCTCACCCGCGTGGCGACGGTCGGTGAACTGGGAAAGCATCTGGTAGGGCTTGTGCAGAAGATAGATGGCGCTCATTCGACGAAGGTCTTGCTACCATAGATTGTCGACAAATTATGGGGCAAGCCTACTCCGAGAGTCGAGGTGAATGCTATACTCCGCGCTCCACTGAATAGACCAGACAGGGGAGTTCTCAATGGGGTTCCAGAAAATTGTCGTCCCTGAAGGCGGCGAGAAGATTACCGTCAACGCCGATAACACCCTGAACGTGCCGAACAACCCCATCATCCCGTACATCGAGGGTGATGGTATCGGCGTCGACGTGACGCCGGCGATGAAGATCGCCATCGATGCCGCCGTGCAGAAGGCCTACAACGGCGAGCGCAAGATCGCATGGATGGAAGTCTATGCCGGCGAGAAGGCCACTCAGGTCTACGACGCCGATACCTGGCTGCCCGAAGAGACTCTCGAAGCCGTCAAGGACTACGTCGTCTCCATCAAGGGCCCGCTGACCACGCCCGTGGGCGGTGGCATTCGCTCCCTGAACGTGGCCCTGCGCCAGAAGCTCGACCTCTACACCTGCCTGCGCCCGGTGCGTTGGTTCGAGGGTGTGCCGAGCCCGGTCAAGAAGCCTGCCGACGTCGACATGGTGATCTTCCGCGAGAACTCCGAAGACATCTACGCCGGTATCGAATGGAAGGCCGGCTCCGCCGAAGCCGACAAGGTGATCAAGTTCCTGCGTGAGGAGATGGGTGTCACCAACATCCGCTTCCCCGAGAACTGCGGTATCGGCGTCAAGCCGGTTTCCGTCGAGGGTACCAAGCGACTGGTGCGCCAGGCCCTGCAGTACACCGTGGACAACGACCGCGAGTCGCTGACCCTGGTGCATAAGGGCAACATCATGAAGTTCACCGAAGGTGCCTTCAAGGATTGGGGTTACGAGATCGCCAAGGAGGAGTTCGGTGCCGAGCTGCTCGACGGCGGCCCGTGGATGCAGTTCAAGAATCCCAAGACCGGCAAGAACATCGTGGTCAAGGACGTCATCGCCGACGCCATGCTGCAGCAGATCCTGCTGCGTCCGGCAGAGTACGACGTTATTGCTACCTTGAACCTGAACGGTGACTACCTCTCCGACGCCCTGGCGGCCGAAGTGGGCGGCATCGGCATCGCGCCGGGCGCCAACCTCTCCGACAACGTGGCCATGTTCGAGGCGACCCACGGCACCGCGCCGAAGTATGCCGGCCAGGACAAGGTCAACCCCGGCTCGTTGATTCTCTCCGCCGAGATGATGCTGCGCCACATGGGTTGGGTCGAGGCTGCCGATCTGGTGCTCAAGGGCATGGAGAAGGCCATTTCCAAGGGCGAGGTCACCTACGACTTCCATCGCCTGATGGACGATGCCAAGCTTCTCAAGTGCTCCGAGTTCGGTCAGGCCGTCGCGGACAACATGTAAGCGACCCGCCGAACCCCTCGGGGCCCCCGTTCGCCTGGCGGACGGGGGCCTTTTGCGTATCAACCTGAACCCTGTCGGTCCGTTGTCGTCTAACCTGAGACTCGAGATGGCCGGCTTGCCGAGATGGTGTGTGGCTTTTATGTTCAAGACAGAAGACCCGAACGTGTGGGAGTCGGTCGGTGTCGCGGCAGGCATGACGCGGCCTGCGCGTCCCGAGCAGGAGGACGATGGCGACCTGGCGGTCCAGCCGGCCGATCCCGAGGTGGCCCGCCCGCCGTTGTACAAGGTGGTGTTGCACAACGACGACTACACCCCCATGGAGTTCGTGGTGGAAGTGCTGCAGAGCTTCTTCCACATGGACAGTGAGACCGCCGTGCAGGTCATGCTCACGGTGCATACCCAGGGTAAGGCCACCTGCGGTATCTTTACCCGCGACATTGCGGAAACCAAAAGCCATCAGGTCAATCAATATGCAAGAGAGTGTCAGCACCCGCTGCTCAGTGATATCGAGGCGGCGGACTGATTCCCGGTCTGCTAGAGACGGGGTAGGAATGGCAGTCGTTGAGGATGAGACTTGCAACGGCAGCGTTTGTGCCCGATGTTGAAGGTGCCGGACCACGAAAGATCCGATGCAAGCCCTAAGCGGCGAGAAGGGGACTGCCATGCTGAGCAAAGAACTTGAACTGACCCTGAACACGGCGTTTACCGTGGCCCGCTCCAAGCGCCACGAGTTCATGACCGTGGAGCACCTGCTGCTGGCACTGCTCGATAACGCATCAGCGGCAGACGTGCTGAGAGCCTGTGGGGCCAACCTCGACAAGTTGCGGTCCGACCTGCAGGATTTCATCAATTCCACCACCCCTCTGATTCCAGAGGACCAGAGCGACCGCGAGACCCAGCCGACGCTGGGCTTCCAGCGCGTGTTGCAACGTGCCGTCTTCCACGTGCAGTCCTCGGGCAAGAGCGAGGTCACTGGGGCCAATGTGCTGGTTGCCATCTTCTCCGAGCAGGAGAGCCAGGCGGTCTACTTCCTCAAGCAGCAGAACGTGGCCCGGGTCGATGCGGTGAACTACATCGCTCACGGTATCTCCAAGGTGGCCGGCCACGGCCAGAACCCCTCGTCGGCGCCCAGCGATGCCGAGGAGGCCGAGGAGGGTGGCGGCGAGACCAGCGCCAATCCGCTGACCGGTTATGCCACCAATCTCAACGAGCAGGCGCGGATGGGCAAGATCGATCCGTTGATCGGCCGCGAGCACGAGTTGGAGCGGGTGATCCAGATTCTGGCCCGGCGGCGCAAGAACAACCCGTTGCTGGTGGGCGAAGCCGGCGTGGGCAAGACTGCCATTGCCGAGGGCCTGGCCAAGCGTATCGTCGAGGAGGACGTTCCCGAGGTCATCGGTGACGCCGTGGTCTACTCCCTCGACATGGGTGCGCTGTTGGCCGGCACCAAGTATCGCGGCGATTTCGAGAAGCGCCTGAAGAGCCTGCTGGCGGAACTCAAGAAGCAGCCCAACGCCATCCTGTTCATCGACGAAATCCACACCGTGATCGGTGCCGGAGCGGCATCCGGCGGTGTGATGGATGCCTCCAACCTGCTCAAGCCCTTGCTCTCCTCGGGAGATCTGCGCTGCATCGGATCCACCACCTTCCAGGAGTTCCGCGGTATCTTCGAGAAGGATCGTGCGCTGGCGCGCCGCTTCCAGAAGGTCGATGTCATGGCGCCCTCGGTGGACGATACCATCCGCATTCTCAAGGGGCTGCGTTCACGCTTCGAGGAGCATCACCGCCTCAAGTACACCGACGCGGCACTCGAGAGTGCGGCACGCCTGGCGGATCGTTATATCAATGATCGCCACCTGCCCGACAAGGCCATCGACGTGATCGACGAGGCGGGTGCGCACCAGCGGCTGCTGCCACCGGAGGTGCGGGTCGAAACCATCGATGTCGATCAGGTCGAGGCGGTGGTCGCCTCCATCGCGCGGATTCCGCCGAAGAGCGTCTCCAGTTCGGACCGCAAGCTGCTCGAGAATCTCGATCGCGATCTCAAGATGCTGGTGTTCGGCCAGGACGAGGCCATCGACAGCCTTTCCGCCGCCATCAAGCTGTCGCGGGCAGGTCTCAAGTCACCGGACAAGCCGGTGGGCAGTTTCCTCTTCGCCGGCCCCACCGGGGTGGGCAAGACCGAGGTGGCTCGCCAGCTGTCGCGGATCATGGGTATCGAGCTGGTGCGCTTCGACATGTCGGAGTACATGGAGCGCCACACTGTGTCGCGGCTGATCGGTGCCCCCCCGGGCTACGTCGGCTACGACCAGGGCGGTTTGCTCACCGAAGCGATCACCAAGCAGCCGCACTGCGTGCTGTTGCTCGACGAGATCGAGAAGGCGCATCCAGAGGTCTTCAACCTGCTGCTGCAGGTGATGGACCATGGTCGCCTGACCGACAACAACGGTCGTGAGGCGGACTTCCGTCACGTGATCCTGGTCATGACGTCGAATGCCGGGGCCGAGCAGCAAGCGCGGCGCTCCATCGGCTTCCAGACCCAGGATCATTCGACCGATGCCATGGAAGTGATCCGCAAGACCTTCTCGCCGGAGTTCCGCAACCGCCTGGATGGCATCATCCAGTTCCACTCCCTGCCTACCTCGGTGGTGCGCAGCGTGGTGGACAAGTTCCTGGTGGAGCTACAGGCGCAGCTCGACGAGAAGCGGGTACAGCTGGATGTGGACATGCCCGCACGCGACTGGCTGGCCGAGAAGGGCTACGACCCCAGCATGGGCGCAAGGCCCATGGCGAGGTTGATCCAGGAGAAGCTCAAGAAGCCCTTGGCAGAGCTGATCCTGTTCGGAGAGCTATCCGAACACGGTGGGGTGGTGCACGTCACGGTGGAGGATGGCGAGTTGCACCTGTCCACTGAATCGGAGATGGCCGACGCCCCCTGACGTCGCCGGATCTTGCCTCGACCCTTCCACAGCGCCCTGTCTTCGGACGGGGCGTTGTCGTATCGGGGCGAGTAGCGTCGCCGCGAACCTGGCCAGGCAATCAGCGCGAGCGGTAGACGATGCGGCCCTTCGTCAGGTCGTAGGGTGTCAGTTCGACCTTGACCTTGTCGCCGGTGAGGATGCGGATGTAGTTCTTGCGCATCTTGCCCGAGATGTGGGCTGTCACGACGTGGCCGTTCTCCAGCTCGACGCGGAAAGTGGTGTTGGGAAGGGTATCGACGACGACGCCTTCCATTTCGATATGGTCTTCACGTGCCATATAGGCGGTTCCTCGCTGATGACGTTGGTGTGCCGTGCCTGTTGCATCGGCTTGGGTACAGCACGGCATCGGACGCGCTGAATGTCGCGTCCGTGCCAAGGATAGCGCGATATTGTGCCGCAAGCCGGGCGTCAAGGCAAAGCAGACCGAGTCATGTCGATGCCGCAGTGGGCAACAGGCGCCTCCAGTGGCGCCCCTCGAGCACTTCCAGTGGGCGGTAGGCTTCCTTGTAGGCCATCTTGCGGCATTCGCGAATCCAGTAGCCCAGGTAGACGTGGGGCAGCCCCTCGCGATGGGCCTCGTTGACCAGGCTGAGAACGGCGAAGGTGCCCAGCGAGCGGCGTTCCCATTCGAGGGCAGGGTCGAAGAAGGTATAGATGGCGGAGAGACCGTGTTCCAGGCGGTCGAAGGCGGAGACGGCGAGCAGGGATTCGCCGAGACGGAACTCGAGCAGCCGCGAATAGGGCTCGTCCAGGGTCAGGAAGGTGCGGTACTGCTCCCGGCTCGGCGGATACATGTCGCCGTCCCAGTGCCGCATCTTGATGTAGCGTTCATAGAGGGCATAGTGCTCGGGGTCGAACAGCGCCGGGCGCTCGATCAGGCGCAGGTCGGCATTGCGCCTGGCCACCCGCCGCTGGTTGCGGCTGGGCTGGAAGTCGCCGACGGGAATGCGCACCGAAACGCAGGCATTGCAGCCTTCACAGTGCGGTCGGTAGAGATGATGCCCGCTGCGACGAAACCCCAGCAGGGCGAGCGAGTCGTAGATGCCCAGTCCATGGGATTCCTGGGGGTCGAGAAACAGGGTCGTGGCCTCGTGCCCCTCCAGGTAGCTGCAGGCATGGGGCACCGTCAGGAAGAAGCGAAGATCCCTTATCGGGTGGCGAGGCGTATTGCTGCTCACGTTATCGCCTCCTAAGTGAGAGCGGTCAAGGTCTCGACGCATGGTGAACCATCGGGCAGCGACCAGCAGGGCAGCGGGTGCTGAGTGTCCGTGGCCCCCGGCGTCGCCAGGCATGTTTCAAGATAGTTGATGAACTCGGTGCGGGCGATGTCCCGCGCGCCCAGGCGAGCGAGATGTGGGGTGCGCATCTGGCAATCGATGAGGCGACCACCACCGGCACGCATGGCGCGCACGAGATGCACCAGGGCGACCTTGGAAGCATCGCTGGTACGTGAAAACATCGACTCGCCGAAGAACACCGGCCCCATGGCTACACCATAGAGTCCGCCGACCAGCTCGCCCTCTTGCCAAACCTCCACGGAGCGAGCATAGCCGAGCCGGTGCAACGTCACGTAGGCGGCATGCATCTCCTCGGTGATCCAGGTGCCGGGTTGCCCCTGGCGGGGGGCCGCACAGGCGTGGACCACACTGCCGAACTCACGATTGAACGTTACCGTGAAACTGCCGTTGCGTAGCCGTTTGGCCAGGCTGCGGGAAACGTGTAGTTCATCGGGGAACAGCACCATACGAGGATTCGGGCACCACCACAGGATCGGCTGGTCGTCGCTGTACCAGGGAAAGATGCCACGTCGATAGGCCGCCAGCAGCCACTCGGGCGTCAGTTCGCCACCAGCTGCCAGCAGGCCTTCCGGATCACGCAGGGCGCGCGAAACGGGAGGAAAACGCACAGGGCGTTCGGGAAGCCAGGACAGCATGCGGCGGCGCTCCTCGTCAGCGTTGGTATCACTAGTCTGACGCTGGAGCCGATTTGGCTCAAGCGGCTGTATGGCCACTGTGCCGAGGGCCATAGTCCCGGTATGATGGCGGCTGATTCATTCTGCTTCATGTAAGTTGGAAAGGCACCGTCCGGGTACGGTGCCAGGGGGTTGGCGAGTTGAGTGTAAAGGAAAAGGGCGTGCCTCGGCGCGCAGCGGAGGAGAACTCCCAGCAGCCGACCACGCGCCTGGCGCTTCATCTGCATGGCGTGGCCCGGGAAGGGGCGACCATCATTCTGCTGGCAGCGTGCGTGTTCCTGCTGCTGGCCTTGTTCAGCTATCAGTCGTCGGACCCAGGCTGGTCCCGTCGCGGGCCGGAAACCGACGTCGCCAACTGGATGGGGCCTTTTGGCGCCTGGTTGGCCGACGTGCTTTATTCCCTGTTCGGCGCCAGCGCCCTGTGGTGGCCCGGCATGCTGGGCTTTGCCGGTTGGTGGCTGATTCGTACGCGCAAGGTAAGCATCGAATGGGATGCGACCGCCGTGGCCGTGCGCCTGGGTGGCCTGGTGCTGTTGCTGCTGGGCACGACGACGCTGGGGGCGCTGCATTTCTACAGCCCCGACAGCATGCTGCCCTACGCCTCGGGGGGCATCCTCGGTGAGGGGCTGGTCGGTGCCCTGGTGCCGCTGGTTGACTCGGGCGGTACCGGCCTGCTGGCGGTGGCCGCCATGCTGTGTGGTTTTCCTCTCTTCAGTGGTGTTTCCTGGCTGACGGTGATGGATGAGCTTGGCCACCGCTTCCTGCGCTTGTGGCGCTGGGCGGCGACGCCTTTCGGTCTGTCCCGGGACCGGCAAGAACCGCACTGGGACGATGACGACAGCCAGGCAGAGGGTGAGCCGGAAGCCGAGCCAGCCGAGGAGCCGCGCAGTCGTTGGCGTTTCTGGCGACGCCGTGGCATGGCACCGGCCCTGGACCCGGCGGCACAACGCGAACCGGGCCTGGAGCCGTCCTTCGGTAACGATGGTGAAACCGACATCCCCTGGGACGTACCCGAGCGCACGCCCTCGGCCAAGCGTCCGGAGGCCGCTTACAGTGCACGCCAGGTCGAGGCGGCAACCCCGTCTCGGCCTGCCACCGCCTCGATGACGCCGTCGGCACCGGGCCTAGGCGGTTCGCGAGCCGCTGAGTCGCTGGCTGCATCCACGGTGCTCAAGGCCAGCCGCAACGATGAACCTGCCCCGGCTTCCAGCATGCCGCTGCGGGCAACGGAGGGCGACGAGACGGCTACCGGACCTGACGGAGGGGCGGCCAGCTCCCGCATGGCGGCGTCCGAAGCGCCGGCGCCGACGAAGGAGGCTGGCGAGTCCAAGCCGGGCGGGCGGCGCGAACCGGGGCTCGGCGACTTGCAACCGGAAGAACCGGTCGATGCGTTCGAACCGCGCCTGAGTTGGGGCGACATCGGACTCGAGGACGATGAACGGGACGACGATGCTGCCGGCGTCGAGCATGTTTCGTCGGTCGCGGTCAGTGACGATGAGCGGTACGAGGAACGGCAAGAAGCATCGAGCCAATACGCCGACCAGGCCGAAGGGCTGCGTGCGTGGCGTGAGTCGACTTCCCGACCGTTGGACGCACCGGCTGACGACGATGCCGAGGAAGGACGCGTAGCGACTGCGGAGCAGGCGCGCGAAGCGGCGGCGGAGCCGGACGGCCCCACTCTGTGGACGGTGGAGCATCTGCAGAGCCAGCGTCCCGTGCTCGACGACATGCCGGAGCCGGACGGCGAGCTGCCCAGCCTGCGCCTGCTGACGCCGCCCGAGCCGCATCAGCAGAACTACACCGAGCAGCAACTGACCGACATGGCCGAGCTGCTCGAGACGCGCCTGCGCGAATATGGGGTCAAGGCCGAAGTGGTCAACACCTGGCCGGGTCCTGTGATCACCCGCTTCGAGATCAAGCCCGCTGCCGGGGTGAAGGTGTCGAAGATCAGCAACCTGGCCAAGGACCTGGCGCGCTCGCTGATGGTCAAGAGCGTGCGTGTGGTCGAGGTGATTCCCGGCCGCCCCACGGTGGGCATCGAGATTCCCAACCCGCATCGGGCGATGATCCGGCTGCGCGAGGTGATCGACTCCGACCGCTATCAGCAGGAGGCCTCGGCGCTGACCATGGCGCTGGGCCAGGACATCGGCGGCGGCCCGGTAGTGGCCAACCTGGGCAAGATGCCTCACCTGCTGGTGGCCGGTACCACCGGCTCGGGTAAATCGGTGGGGGTCAATGCCATGCTCATTTCGATGCTGCTCAAGGCCACGCCCGAGGAGCTGCGCCTGATCATGGTGGATCCCAAGATGCTGGAGCTTTCGGTCTACGACGGCATCCCGCACTTGCTGGCACCGGTGGTCACCGACATGAAGGAGGCCGCCAACGCGTTGCGCTGGTGCGTGGCCGAGATGGAGCGGCGCTACAAGCTGATGGCCGCCATGGGCGTGCGCAACATCGCCGGCTTCAATGGCAAGCTCGACGAGGCCGGGCGAGCCGGCGCCCAGGTTGCCGACCCGCTGTGGGAGCCGCAGCCGTGGGAGATGCACGAGTCGCCGCCGGTACTCGAAAAGCTGCCCTACATCGTGGTGGTGATCGACGAATTCGCCGACATGTTCATGATCGTCGGCAAGAAGGTCGAGGAGCTGATCGCCCGCCTGGCACAGAAGGCCCGTGCCGCCGGCATCCATCTGATCCTGGCGACCCAGCGGCCTTCGGTGGACGTGGTCACCGGCCTGATCAAGGCCAACATCCCCACGCGCATGGCGTTCCAGGTGTCGTCCAAGGTCGACTCGCGCACCATCCTCGACCAGGGCGGCGCAGAGAACCTGCTGGGCCACGGCGACATGCTCTACCTGCCGGCCGGTTCCGGGCTGCCGACCCGTGTTCATGGCGCCTTCGTCGATGACGACGAGGTACACCGGGTCGTCGAGGACTGGAAGCGCCGCGGCGAGCCGGAATACATCGACGAGATCCTCGCCGGCGGTGTTTCGGCCGAGGCCCTGACCGGCCTCGAGGCCGATGCTGGCGAGGGCGGCGGCGATGCCGAGCAGGATGCGCTCTACGACGAGGCGGTACAGTTCGTCACCGAGAGCCGCCGCGCCTCCATTTCGGCGGTGCAGCGCCGCTTCAAGATCGGCTACAACCGGGCCGCACGCCTGGTAGAGGCCATGGAAGCTGCCGGCGTGGTCTCCTCGATGGGCACCAACGGCGGCCGCGAAGTACTGGCGCCGCCGCCGGTGGGTAACTGATGCCGACGTCGGTGCCGGGCACAACTCAACCATGCATTAATCATGAAAGCGTCGGCGGCCATGCAACCCGCCGGCACGCAGCGAGTCCGAGAGACAGGATCCACTCAGGACCCGCCCAGGGAGAGACACGATGAGCATGAAGAAGACCCTAGCTGCACTGGCCCTGACCCTCGCCGTGCCTGCAGCCGCCTTGGCCAGCGAAGGCGCCGAGCGCCTGACCCGCATGCTGGAGCCGCTGGAGACCGTCGAGGCGCGCTTCGAGCAACTGATCCTCGATGGCAGCGGCGAGCGCCTGCAGCAGGCCAACGGCCACATGTGGCTGTCGCGTCCCGGCAAGTTCCGCTGGGAGGTGGATGCCCCCTATCAGCAGGAGGTGATCTCCGACGGCAGCGAGGTCTATCTCTACGATCCCGATCTGGAGCAGGTCACCGTGCAGGCGCTCGACCAGCGCGTGACCCATACCCCGGCCCTGCTGCTTTCCGGCAGCGCCCGGGAGCTCACCGAGAGCTACGAGGTGTCGCGCCAGCAGCAAGGCAGCAGCGAAACCTTCCGCCTGGTGCCGAAGTCGCCCGACACCCTGTTCGAAGAGCTGCAGATGACCTTCAACGACGAACGGCTGGCTGCCCTGCAGATGATCGACAGCACCGGTCAGGAGACCGTCATCGAATTCAGCGACGTGCGTACCAACCACGCCATCGAGGACCGTCGCTTCGCGTTCCAGATCCCCGACGGGGTCGATGTGATCCGCGATACACACTGAGACCTGCACGAAGCCCGTCAGCGCCGCCCTCGAGGCGGCGCTTTCGTTGCTATTCGCCTTCCTCGCCGCGGTCGGCTCGCGCGTCCAGCTCGGCGCGCCAGGCCATCAACTGGGCGTAGCGCTTCTCCTGGCCATGCTCGCTGGGCTGGTAGAAGGACTCGTGGGGCAGGTCTTCCGGCCAGCAGTCGTGCGCGCTGCCCGCCGGGTAGCCTTCCGCTTCGTTATGGGCGTAGCGATAGCCGTGACCGTGGCCCAGCGACTCCATCAGCTTGGTCGGGGCGTTGCGCAGGTAGGTGGGGACCTCCAGGCGTGGCTGGGCGGCCACGAACGCCTTGGCCCGCTTCCACGCCTGGTCGATGGCGTTGCTCTTGGGCGCGATGGAGAGGTGGATGGCGGCGTGGGCGATGGCGCGCTGGCCCTCGTAGTCGCCCAGGCGCAGGTAGGCGTCCCAGGCCGCCATGACCAGCGGCAGGGCGCGCGGGTCGGCGTTGCCGACGTCCTCCGAAGCGATCGCCGCCAACCGACGCACCACGTCGAGCGGATCGCCGCCGCCCTGGATGAAGCGGGCGATATAGAGCAGGGCGGCGTCCTGACGCGACGAGCGCACCGACTTGTGGATCGCCGAGAGCAGGTCGTAGTAATAATCGCCCTGCTTGTCGAAGGCGCTGGCCTGGTGGCCGAGCGCCGCATCCAGCGCTTCGCGGGGGAGGCGCTCGCCATTGCCCTCGGGCACGGTGAAGTCGCAGGCGGTCTCCAGCATGCCCAGGGCGCGGCGCGCGTCGCCGGCGGCGGCGCGGGCCAGCATGCCCAGTACTTCGTCATCGACGACGATACGGCGCTCGCCCAGCCCCCGCTCGGCGTCGCTCAGGGCGCGCCGCATCACCTCGATGAGTTCATCATCGTCGAGCGCAGTGAGTACGTACACGCGGGCACGCGAAAGCAGGGCGGAGTTGACCTCGAAGGAAGGGTTTTCCGTGGTGGCGCCGATCAGTGTCAGCAGGCCCGACTCCACGTGGGGCAGCAGGGCGTCCTGCTGGCTCTTGTTGAGTCGGTGGATCTCGTCGAGGAAAAGCAGGGTGAGACGCCCCTGGCCCTGCATGGCGCGGGCTCGATCCACCGCGGCACGGATCTCCTTCACGCCGGCCATCACCGCCGACAACCGCTCCAGATGGGCGCCGGAGTGCTCGGCGAGGATCTCGGCCAGCGTGGTCTTGCCGGTGCCGGGCGGCCCCCACAGGATCATCGAGCGCACGCTGCCGGTTTCGGCCATGCGCCGCAGCGGCTTGCCCGGCCCTACCAGGGCCTGCTGGCCCACGTAGTCGTCGAAGTGGCGCGGGCGCATGCGAAAGGCCAGCGGTGCGGAAGCGTCGGGTGCCTGGCCGAAAAGATCCATGAGGAGTTCTCCTTGTGCTGCCGGCAGTGCCGGGCAATGGGGCGCAGTTATTCGGGACTGGCAATACGACCTTAGGCGATGTGCGGGATCGAGCCAAAGGGTCTACGGTTGAGATTGCATCCTGCCATTGCGTGTCTTGATTGCGACGAGGTCGTAGCTCGATAGCGACAGGACTGAACCTGCTCCCGTCCCGTGAATCCAATCCCTATACCCGCTCATCGTTAGAGGAGGCCTCGACATGCCCATGCTGACCCAGTTGCGTCAGGATCATGCCAATATGGCGCGCATGTTGCACGTTCTTCAGCTCAAGCAGAAGGCCCTGGTCGCTGGTGAACGCCCTAATTTCCAGCTGGTTCGTGAGGTTGTCGATTACATCCTCGATTACATGGAGGGGTTCACCATCCCGCTGGAACGCATCTGCTCGGAGAGGCTGCGGGCCGTGGTGCCCGAGTGCAGGGGGCTCACCGAACGTTTGTCGAGCGACTACCAGGCCTTGAAGCCGCGCCTGATGCGCCTATCCAATGACATCGACATGATCCTGATGGATGCCGTGATCCCGATGGACCGCTTCGCCGCGGATCTCAAGGCCTATCTCGATGCGCATCGCGCCTACCTGCGCGACGAGCGTGAACTGCTCTTCCCGCTGATTCGCGATCACTTCGACGACCGCGACCTGGAAAGCCTGGCCCAGGCCCTGCCCGAGGATGCGGCGGCCAAGCTGGAGCGGCTGCAGGAAGCCTATCCGGAGCTCTACGCCGAGCTGTGCGAAACCGCGGAGCCGGCTGCCTGACGGCAATTGGCGCGATACTTACCGGCGAACGGAGGCTTCTGCTCGCTCGGCATGCTGCTAGAATAGGCCCTCTCTAGTAGCAGCCGAGCGATTTCCATGAGCTTCGTTTCGCCATGCCCGGTCCGATCCTGATCTTCGATTCCGGAGTCGGCGGCCTGTCGGTCGTACCGCCGCTCAGGCGTCGACTGCCCGATGCCGCGCTGGTCTACGCCTGCGACAATGCCATGCTGCCCTACGGCACACGCCCGGATGATTGGCTGGTGGCGCGCATCGTCGCGGTGTGCGATGCCGCGGTGGCCGCCAGCGGCTGTTGTGTGCTGGTGGTGGCCTGCAACACCGCCAGCACCCTGGCGCTGGATGCCCTGCGCGCCCACTTGGCGGTGCCGGTGGTGGGAACGGTACCGGCGATCAAGCCGGCCGCCGCCATGAGCGCTAGCCGCCATATCGGTCTGCTGGCGACCAGCGCCACCGTGGTGCGGCCTTACACCGACCGACTGATCGAGGCGTTTGCCCCTGATTGCCGGGTCGCGCGCGTGGCTGCCGACCCCTTGGTCAAGGAAGCCGAACGCCTGCTCGCCGGTGAGGAGCCGGACCAGGCCGTCATCCGCGCCGTCATGGAGCCCCTGATCAGGGAGCCCGATCTCGATACCGTGGTGCTCGGCTGCACCCACTTTCCGCTGTTCGGCGAACGGTTGGTCGCCGCATTCCCGCGACCGGTTCGCCTGGTCGACTCCAGCGACGCCATCGCTCGCCGCACGGTACAGGTGGCGAGCGACCCGGCGCCAAGGGCGGGGCGTGACCGCAGCCTGGCCACGGCACCCGATGCAGGGCTTGCCCGGGCACTGGCCGGCTTCGACTTCGACGAACCGCGCCTGCTGATCGTCGGCTGATTTCCTCTCATACTCTCTGCACACGACTGGAGATGCCGTGTCCATTCCCATTGTCGACCCCGCACGCTACGACCATCAGCTCGAGGCCAAGCGCGAGCGCATCGACAGACAGTTCGAACGCTTCGCTCCGCCTGAGTTGGAGGTCTTCCCCTCGCCGCCGAGCCATCATCGGCAGCGCTGCGAGTTTCGTGTGTGGCACGAAGGTGAGGATCTTTTCTATGCCATGTTCGACGTCGACCCCGACGACCCCAAGCAGAAGCGAGTGGTTCGCCTCGACGATTACCCGGTGGCCAGCCGGCGCATCAACGCACTGATGCCACGTCTGCGCGAGGCGCTGCTGGCAAGCGACGTGCTGCGCCGACGCCTGTTTCAGGTCGAATTCCTGACCACGCTCTCCGGGGAGGCCTTGGTCACCTTGATCTATCACCGCCCGCTGGACGAGGCATGGGAGGAGGAGGCAAAGCGGCTGCAGCAGCGGCTCGACATCCTGATCATCGGCCGCTCGCGCAAGCAGCGGCTGGTGCTCGAGCGCGACCACGTCTGGGAGCGGCTGGAGGTGGATGGCCGCTCCCTGCATTACCAGCAGGTGGAGAACAGCTTCACCCAGCCCAATGCCGAGATCAGCCGCGCCATGCTGGCCTGGGCGCGGGACGTGACCCGGGGCAGCCAGGACGGCGACCTGGTGGAACTCTACTGCGGCAACGGCAACTTCACCGTGGCACTGGCCGAGAACTTCCGCCGCGTACTGGCGACCGAGATCTCGCGCACTTCGGTGGCCAGTGCCCAGCAGAACCTGGCGGCCAACGGCATCGGCAACGCGGTAGTGGGGCGCATGTCGGCGGAGGAGTTCAGCGCCGCGCTCAAGGGTGAAAAGGGCGGCCGGCGAGTCACGGAGATGGCGCTGGCGGCGTACGATTTCTCCACCGTGCTGGTGGACCCGCCCCGTGCCGGCCTCGACGAGGAGAGCTGCCGTCAACTGAGCGATTATTCGCGGATCGTCTATATTTCATGCAACCCGGATACATTGGAACGCAACCTGGAGTCGCTGAGCCGCACTCATCGGATTACCCGTTTCGCGCTGTTCGACCAGTTTCCCTGGACCCATCACTGTGAATGCGGGGTGTTGCTGGAAAGGAACCCCGCTTAACTCGCTCGGCTCGGAAAGAATCGGCGTTGTCAAGTAGCGAAACGTCCCGTCTCGATGCACAAGCAACATGCACCATGAGAAGACTGGCAAGTCGATAGGGTGTGGCGCAGGGCTGCAGTAAGCTTCCTGACACGTGACCGAGGGGTCACGCCGATTTTTCCCCAGGGCCGAGACAGGCCCCAGGCAGCCGAGGTGAGGGATGCAATACGAGACGATCGAAGTTGGCCGGCAGGAAATTCTCAAGCAACTGCGCGAACGCCTGGATAGCCGACTCGAGAAGGCGAGGGCCGAAGAAGTGGAGGCCTTTGCTCGCCATTTCTATGCCACGGTTCCGCTGGAGGACCTGGCCGACCGACGGCTGGACGACCTCTATGGGGCCACCCTGTCGGTATGGCACTTCATCCAGAACTTCGATCACGCCTCGCCCAAGGTGCGCGTCTTCAATCCTGACTTCGAGGAGCACGGCTGGCAGTCCTCGCACACCTTCGTGGCCGTGTTGCACGAGGACATGCCGTTCCTGGTCGACTCGGTGCGCATCGAGCTGAATCGGCGTGGCCTGACCGTCCATGCGATCCACAATGCCGTGCTGGCGGTGGAGCGCAACCGCAGCCACGACCTGCTGCAGGTCGGTTCGCCGCGCGACGCCAATGCCCCGGCGCCTCGCGAATCGTTGATCGCCATCGAGATAGATCGTCACTCCAACCCCGGAGTGCTGGCCGATATCGAGCAGTCGTTGCAAGAGGTGCTGCGTGACGTCCGCATCGCCGTAGGCGACTACGAGGCGATGGGCGAACGCGCCCGCGCGGCCATCGCCGAACTCAAGGCCGGCCGACCCGAGCAGATCGAGCCGAGTGACCACGAAGAGGCGATCGCCTTTCTCGAGTGGCTGGTGCGCGACAATTTCACCTTCCTCGGCTACGACGCCTATACCATCGAGTCCGATGCCGACGGAGACCGGCTGGTCAAGACCGAAGGCAGTGAACTCGGTGTATTCCGCCTGGACCTGCCTCGCTATCAGGAGCGAATCCGCACCGAGCTTGGCATCGAGGGTAATCGCTTCGTGCTGGTGCCCCAACTGCTCTCCTTTGCCAAGAGTTCGCACCATGCCCGAGTGCATCGTCCTACCTATCCGGACTACATTTCGATCGATCGCTACGATGAGCAGGGCCGGGTCATCGGTGAACACCGCTTCCTCGGCCTGTTCACCTCCAGCGTCTACAACGAATCGCCGCGCAACATTCCGCTACTGCGGCACAAGCTCAAGGCGGTGATGGAGATCGCCGGCTTCAACCCCAAGGGACACAACGGCAAGCAGCTGCTGCAAATCCTCGAGGTCTACCCGCGCGACGACCTGTTCCAGATCGATACCCAGGAGCTTGCCGACACGGCACTGGGCATTCTCGACATACGCGAGCGTCGGCGGGTGCGCCTGTTCATCCGCACCGACCGCTCCGGGCGCTTCCACTCCTGCCTGGTGTTCGTGCCGCGCGACGTCTTTTCCACCGACCTGCGCGTGCGCATCCAGAACCTGCTGTGCGAGGAGCTCGACGCCACCTTCGGCGACTTCAATACGTATCTCTCAGAGTCGATACTCGCCCGCATCCAGTTCATCCTGCGCTTCCGCGGCGATGTCCCTCGCGAGGTCAACCTGAAGCGCCTGGAAGCCAAGGTGGCCCAGTTGGCCCGCAGCTGGCGCGACGAGCTGCACGAGGCGCTGGTGGAAGGCTTCGGCGAAGAGCAGGCCAACCGGCTGATGGACCGCTTCCGCGATGCCTTCCCGGCCAGCTATCGTGACGACTTCGGCTCGCGTACCGCGGTATTCGATCTGCAGCACCTGGCCGACCTCGATGCCGGCGAGCCGCTGGCGCTCACCCTCTACCGCCTGGTGGAAGAGGAGGGCAGCGGTGTCAACCTCAAGCTGTTCCAGCGCGACCGCCCCATTCCGCTCTCCGATGTGCTGCCGGTGATGGAAAACCTGGGGCTGCGTGTGATCGGCGAGCGCCCCTACGAGTTCGTCACGCCCGAGATGCGTTACTGGCTGCACGACTTCGACCTCGAACACCATACCGCCACCGAAGTCAGCCTGCAGAAGATGCGCGAGCCCTTCATCGAGGCGTTCAAGCGCATCTGGGCAGGCGAGGCGGAGAACGACGCCTTCAACCGTTTGGTGATCGCCGCCAACCTGGACTGGCGCGAGGTGGCCATGCTGCGCGCCTACGCTCGCTACCTGAAGCAGATTCGCTTCGGCATGTCACAGGATTACATTGCCACCACGTTGACAAGCTACCCGGAGATCACTCAGGAGCTGGTCACCCTGTTCAAGCTGCGCTTCGATCCCGAGCGGCGTCCTGACGAGAGCGAGGTGCAAGCCTGCATCGAACGCATCAACCGTCATCTCGACGGTGTGGCCAGCCTCAACGACGATCAGCTGCTGCGGCGCTACATGGAGCTGATCCAGGCGACGCTGCGGACCAACTACTATCAAAACAATGATCTGGGTCGCGCCAAGGATTATATCGCCTACAAGCTCGATCCCCGGCGGATCACCGGCATACCCAAGCCGTGCCCCGCCTTCGAGATATTTGTCTGCTCGCCAAGAGTGGAAGGGGTGCACCTGCGTGGCGGCAAGGTTGCCCGTGGTGGGCTGCGCTGGTCCGACCGGCATGAGGACTACCGCACCGAGGTACTGGGCCTGGTCAAGGCCCAGCAGGTCAAGAATGCCGTGATCGTGCCGGTGGGGGCCAAGGGCGGTTTCGTCTGCAAGCGCATGCCCGAGGGAGCCGATCGCGACACCATCCAGCAGGAGGGTATCGCCTGCTACAAGACCTTCATTCGTGCCCTGCTCGATGTCACCGACAACCGGGTGGGCAGCGACGTGGTGCCGCCCAGGGATGTGGTGCGCCATGACGACGACGATGCCTACCTGGTGGTGGCGGCCGACAAGGGCACCGCGACCTTCTCCGACATCGCCAACGAGATCTCAGCCGAGTACGGCCACTGGCTGGGCGACGCCTTCGCCTCCGGCGGGGCCAATGGCTACGATCACAAGAAAATGGGCATCACCGCCCGCGGCGCCTGGGAGTCGGTGAAGCGCCATTTCCGCAACCTCGGCCTGAATACCCAGCAGGAAGAGTTCACCGTGCTCGGTATCGGCGACATGGCCGGCGACGTGTTCGGCAACGGCATGCTGCTCTCCGACAAGATCCGCCTGCTGGGTGCCTTCAATCACCTGCACATCTTCGTCGATCCGCATCCCGATGCGGCTGCGAGCTTTGCCGAGCGACAGCGCATGTTCAACATGCCGCGCTCCAGTTGGGAAGACTTCGACGCGTCGCTGATCTCCGAAGGCGGCGGCGTGTTCAAGCGCAGCGCCAAGTCGATTCCGATCTCACCGCAGATGCAGGAGGTGTTCGGCATCGAGGAGGATCGCCTGTCGCCCAACGATCTGATCCGCGCGATGCTCAAGTCCCAGTTTGACTTGCTGTGGAACGGCGGCATTGGCACCTACGTCAAGGGCAGCCTGGAAACCGATGCCATGGTCGGTGACAAGGCCAACGATGCGCTGCGCATCAACGGCAGCGAGCTCAACTGCCGGGTGGTCGGCGAAGGCGGCAACCTGGGCCTGACCCAGCGCGGCCGCATGGAGGCCGCCGCCAAGGGCGTGTTGGTGAATACCGACTTCATCGACAATGCCGGCGGGGTCAACTGCTCCGACCACGAGGTCAACATCAAGATCCTGATCGACGAGGTGGTCAAGCGTGGTGACATGACGGAGAAGCAGCGCAACCAGCTGCTGGCCGACATGACCGAGGAGGTGGCCGAACTGGTCATCCTCGACAATTACCGCCAGACCCAGGCGTTGGATCTCTCGTCGATTCTTTCGCGCTATGGCATCGGCCCCTACCGGCGCTTCATCGGCGAGCTGGAAGCCGCCGGCCAGCTCGACCGCGAGCTCGAATTCCTGCCCTCCGACGAGGAGCTGCAGGAGCGGGCCAACACCGAGCAGGGCATGACCCATCCGGAACTCTCGGTGCTGATCTCCTACGCCAAGAGCGTGCTCAAGGGCGACGTGCTGGCTTCCGATGTGCCCGACGACCCCTACATTCAGCAATACGTCGAGCGGATCTTCCCGAGCATTCTGGTCGAGCGTTTCCACGATGAGATGTACGCGCACCGCCTCAAGCGCGAGATCGTCACCACGCAGGTGGCCAACGATCTGGTCGATCACATGGGCATCGTCTTCGTGCGTCGCCTCATCGACTCCACCGGGGCCAGCTCTGCCGATGTCGCTCGCGCCTATATCATCGCCCGCGACAGCTTCCAGCTTTCCGATCTGTGGGAGCGGATCGAGGCGCTGGACAACCAGGTGCCAAGTGAGGTCCAGTATTCGATGATGCTCGATCTGATGCGGCTGATCCGGCGTACCACTCGCTGGTTCCTGCGCCAGCGCCTGGGTCTCTCCACGCGCGATGCCATCGAATACTTCGCACCGCGTGTGGCCCAACTGCAGGAAGGCATCGGCGAGCTGCTGCGCGGTGAGGAGCGCAGCCGTTGGGAGCAAAAGCGCGGCGAGCTGCTCGAAGCTGGCGTGCCCGAGGAGCTGGCCGCCACGGTGGCCGCCTCGGGCAGCCTGTATGGCGCGCTCGGTATCATCCAGGCGGCGCGCCAGACCGACGAGAAGCCGCAGCGTGTCGCCGAGGTCTTCTTCGAGATCGGCGACCGACTCGAGTTGCCCTGGATGATCCAGCAGGTGAGTAACCTCGACGTGCGCGACAGCTGGCAGGCCCAGGCCCGCGAGACCTTCCGCGACGACATCGATCGACAGCAATTGGCACTCACCACCAGCGTGCTCAAGACCGAGGATGGACGCGAGCCCGACGAGCGCGTCGACAACTGGCTGTTCATGCATGCCTCGCTGCACGAACGCTGGTGCCGTCTGATCGCCGAGGTACGTGGTGGCAGCCAGGCGACTTTCCCGCTGTTCGCCGTGGCAGTACGCGAACTGGTCGATCTGGCCGAGAGCAACGGCGAGACCTGATCCAGTCCGGCATGCTGTCGGTCACGTAACACCGCACCCCGCCTTCTGGCGGGGTGCGTCGTCTTGTGCCCACGGCGCTGCTATAATCCGCCCGCCTCGCCAACCGCAGACTGCCAGGAGATGCCATGTACGCGCTTGCCCGTTCGATCCTGTTTCGCTTCGATGCCGAAACCGCCCACGGCCATGCGCTCACCGCCCTGGACCTGGCCCATCGATTGAAGCTGGCGGGGCGCCTCGGAGGCGCACGTGTCGACGATCCGGTACAACTGATGGGGCTGCGCTTCCCCAATCGGGTAGGCCTGGCAGCGGGGTTGGACAAGAATGCAGAGCATCTCGATTCGCTGGGGGCCCTCGGTTTCGGCTTCGTCGAAGTCGGCACCGTCACGCCCAAGCCGCAGGGCGGCAACCCCAGGCCGCGCCTGTTCCGCCTGCCGGAGCGCGGCGCGATCATCAACCGCATGGGTTTCAACAACGCCGGAGTGGACCACCTGGTGGCGCGGGTCAAGGCTGCCCGTTTCGACGGTGTGATCGGCATCAACATCGGCAAGAACCTCACCACGCCGGTGGAGCGTGCCGTCGACGATTACTTGATCTGCCTGGAGAAGGTCCACGCCCATGCCGATTACGTGGCCGTGAACATCTCCTCGCCGAACACGCCGGGGCTGCGCAACCTGCAGTTCGGTGAACACCTCGAGGCGCTGTTGGGCACCCTGCGCGAGGCGGGAGCTCGGTTGGATCAGGCAAGCGGCCGGCGGGTGCCGCTGGCGGTCAAGATCGCCCCGGACATGAGCGCCGAGGAGGTGGGGCTGGTGGCCGAGAGCATTGCCGCAAGCGGCATCGATGCGGTAATTGCCACCAACACCACGGTTTCGCGCGAGGCGGTGGCCGGGCTGCCTCATGCCGAGGAGCAGGGCGGGCTCTCGGGGCGGCCGGTTTTCGAGCCTTCCAATCGTGTGATTCGCGAACTGCGGCACTGCCTCCCCGAGCTGCCAATCATCGGGGTGGGAGGTATCGACAGCGGTGAAGCGGCGCTGGCCAAGGTCGAGGCCGGGGCCGATCTGGTGCAGCTCTATTCGGGTTTCATCTATCGCGGCCCGGCGTTGATCGGCGAGTGTGCCCGGGCGCTGAAGGATGCGCGTTGAACGGGAAAGATGTGGAGTGGCACGACAAGAAAGCCCGTGCAAGGCACGGGCTTAGCTCATTCCATGCCACCCTGGCGGTGGCAAGGGGACGATCGGTTGGGTGGGAGAGTCGTTACATTACCATCGGGTTCTTGTGAATCCCGGAGACGCCGGTCATGCCGGCCCACTGGTCTCCTCGGCCTTCACGCCAACCACTCATCCAGTATTCACGTATATTGACATCCTGACTGGGACAGTCGTCGCGGGAGCGCCCGGAGATACCGGCCTTGTAGCCATGGAGATAGGCGCGTTGGAAGCGATCACGTTTCTGTCTTTTCATCGGATGACCTCTTGTCAAGGTACCAATTTGGGACGCACGACATGCGCGCCCCGGCGTCCTAACCGTACGCTTAGCCGTTATTCGATCCCTTAACGACGGCAGAGCGGAGTCTGCGAGTCAATCGTGACCCGCCAGAAGGAACGCATGCGTCTTTACAGTAGCTACCATGACTACTCTTAGCCCATCATGGGGCCCATTGTCGACCTATGTTTCGTCATAAGATCGAGACATTTTTGTAACGAAAGGAATATGCCCGGCCGAAGGGGGCGGGAACGCTGCATGAGTGAGTCATCCCAACGCGAAACACGGCGGCCTTTCCTGGCCACCTGCCCCAAGGGGCTCGAAGAGCTGCTCGCCGACGAACTGCGCACGTTGGGCGCCGAGCCGCAAAAGACGACAGTGGCCGGCGTCCATTTCCACGCCGATCTCGAAGCCGCCTATCGCGCCTGCCTGTGGTCGCGGCTGGCCAATCGCATCGTGCTATGCCTGCTGCGCGAGGAGGGCATCGAGCACCCCGAGGCGTTGCATCGAGTAGTCTCCGGCGTCGACTGGTCCCGGCATCTGCGCCCCGGTGCCACCCTGGCGGTGGATTTTCATGGACGCAGCGAGCAGATTCGTCATACCCGTTTCGGGGCTCAGACCGTCAAGGACGGGGTGGTCGATGCCCTGCAAGCGGCCGGCCAGCCGCGCCCGAGTGTTGATCTGCAGCGCCCCGACTTGCGCCTGTATGCCCATCTTCACCGAGGACGGCTGACACTGGGCGTGGACCTGTCGGGGGAGAGCCTGCACCGGCGTGGCTATCGACGCGACGTCGGGCATGCTCCGCTCAAGGAGAACCTGGCGGCGGCACTGCTGATCCGTGCCGATTGGCCGCAGCGTCTGCGCCAGGGTGAGGCGCTGGTCGATCCGCTGTGCGGTGCCGGCACTCTGCTGATCGAGGCGGCCCTGATGGCCGCCGACATGGCACCCAACCTGAATCGGGAACGCTTCGGCTTCCATGGCTGGGCATATCACGACGAGGCGGTGTGGGCCGAACTCAAGCGCGAGGCCGAAGCGCGTGCCAGCATCGGCCGCAAGCGATGCCGGAACCGGCTCTACGGTTTCGACGAGAGCCCTCCGGCGCTGGCGGCGGCGAAGTCCAACGCCATGCGTGCCGGCATTCCCGCGCTGATCGAATTCACCGGAGCCTCGCTCAATCAACTGCAGCGCCCCGATGGCCTGGGTGAGGAGATGCGGGGGCTGATCATTACCAACCCACCCTACGGTGAGCGCCTGGGTGAGCTGCCCGAGCTCGTCACGCTCTACGGCGCGCTGGGCGAAGGCGTGCGTCGTACCTTTCCGGGCTGGCGCCTGGCGGTATTCACCGCCAACCCGGACCTGGGCCACCGCATCGGGCTGCGCGCCGACAAGCAGTATTCGCTGAAGAACGGCCCGCTGGAGGCCAAGCTGCTGCTGATGAACGTACCCACTGGAAAGGGCGAGGGAGAGGCTGCTGTCGCCAATGCCCATGCCAATGCCAATGCCAATGCCAACTCTGCGTCCCGCAGCGAGGGCGCTCAGATGTTCGCCAACCGCTTGGAGAAGAACCGCAAGCGGCTCAAGAAGTGGCTCAAGCAGTCGGGAGAGACCTGCTATCGGCTCTATGATGCCGACATGCCCGAGTATGCGCTGGCGGTGGATGTCTACGACGGACGGGTCCACGTGCAGGAGTACGCGCCGCCACGCACGGTGAATGCCGCCCAGGCACAGAGGCGGCTGTTCGACGCGTTGGAGGTGATCCCCGAGGTGCTCGGCGTGGACCCTGGTCAAGTGGTGATCAAGCGCCGTGAGAAGCAGAGCGGCAAGGCGCAGTACCGTAAGCAGGCAAGCAGCGGGGAACGCTTCCAGGTGCGCGAGGGACGTGCGCGTCTGTGGGTCAACCTGCGCGACTATCTCGACACCGGGCTGTTCCTCGATCACCGGCCGGTGCGGCGCATGCTGGGCGAGATGGCGGCGGGCAAGCGCTTCCTCAACCTGTTCTGCTACACCGCCGTGGCCACGGTGCAGGCTGCCCTCGGCACCGAGGAGAAGGGCGGGGCCAGCGACAGCGTAAGTGTCGATCTCTCCAATACCTACCTGGAGTGGGCACGCGATAACTTTGCTCTCAATGGTCTCGACCCGTCACGTCATCGGGTAGTACGCGATGACTGCCTGCGTTGGCTGCAGACTGCCAAGGCGCAGTTCGACCTGATCTTCCTCGACCCGCCGACCTTCTCCAACTCCAAGAAGATGGAGGGCACCCTCGACGTGCAGCGCGACCACGCTCAACTGGTGGAGCTGGCCATGGCAAGGCTGGCACCGGGCGGGACCCTGGTGTTCTCCAATAACCAGCGTCGTTTCCAGCTAGACGAAGGGTTGGCCGAACGCTTCGCCGTGGAAGACATTTCGGCGCGTACCTTCGACCCTGACTTCCAACGCCGGCCCGACATCCATCACGTGTTCCGGATTCGCCATCGGGAGGCGGCATGAAACTCTCGCTCCACGCTTCATTTCCGCGACGCCCGGCCGATATCCCTTCTAAGGCTCCTGCTTGCCCAGGAGAGGTCGCATGAATCGTCTGACCCTGTACACCACCCTGGGCTGCCATCTGTGCGAACGGCTCGAGACCCTGCTGGCCAGGCTGCATCATGGCGAGTATCGGCTGGAGAAAGTCGAGATCAGCGAGGACGAGGCGCTGATGGAGCGCTACGGCGTGCGTATCCCCGTGCTGGTGGACGAAGCGGGCGATGAGCTCGACATGGGCTTCGAGCCGTCAAGGCTAGCGGCCTGGCTGGCTGACCGTCACTGTCTCGACGAGACCGCCTGGCGGTGCCAGTCGGGCGAGATGGTATCGGGGGAAGAAGAACGAGGGGAGTGGAAGCCGTCAGTTCAGCGGTCCACTGGGCGGCGCTACCTCGGCTGAACCGGATACGTTGACCCAACGTAGGCCAGGACGCAGCGCCATGGTGGTGAGTTATCCGCGTTTTGACAACAATCACGAAGCATGGATTCGTAAGCACAGGGGGTGGAGATGAGTGCACTGCAGCGAAGACGGTGGCAGTGCCTCGCCTTGGGCTGCACGTTGCTGCTGGCGCTTGCGGACACGGTGCAGAGTGCTGCGGAGCCTGGCGGGATAGAGCTGACCGAGGAAGAGCGCCGCTTTCTGGAGCGGAACGAGCCGATCGTGTTCGTCAGCCAGAGCCGCTACCCCCCCTTCGAATTCATCGATGCCAGCGCTGAGCGGCGCGGCATCATGGTGGAGCTGGCTCAGTGGATCGCCACCGAGGCCGGCTTCCACGCGCAGTTGACCGATACCGTCTTCCAGCAGGCACAGGAACGCGTGCTGAACGGTGAAGCCGATGTTCTGACGAGTTTTTTCTACAGTGCGGTTCGGGACCGTCAGTTCGATTTCACGCATACGGTGTTCGAGGTGCCCGCCGCCATATTCGTCTCCGTTGAGCGCCCCGACATCGCCCTGGCGACCGACCTCGATGGCAAGCGTGTGGCAACGCAACGCGGCGATTACGCGAAAGAGTACCTGGCCTCGTTGGATATCGAGGTCGACCTGATCCAGACCGATGACTTTGCCAGCGCGGCGCGAGCCGTGATGGATGGCGATGCCGATGCCATGGTGGGCGACGACCAGATCGTCCTCTATTACCTCTACAGTAGCGGTTTGCACGAATCCATGAAGCGGGTCGGCGAGCCGCTGTACGTGGGCCTCAATGCCATGGCGGTGGTGGATGGCAATCACCTGTTGCAGTCGATCCTCAACAAGGGGATCGAACATGCCCGCGCCAGCGGAACGCTCGACCGGTTGCAAGAGAAGTGGATCGGCGCCGAGCTGCCCGGCCCCGGCTTCGACTGGCGTGATTACTGGCTTTACGGGGCCGGGCTGGCGCTGGTGGCCGTACTGATCGTGGCTTGGAACGTCAGGCTGCGCCAAGTGGTTAGGCGCAAGACGGCGGAGCTGAGGCGTAACGAGCAGCGGCTCTACGACATTCTCGACGCCACTCGTACCGCTACCTGGGTGATTGACCTGCGCAGCGGCGAATTGCAGGTCAACCACTGCTGGGCGGAAGCGCTCGGATATCGGCTGGAAGAGCTGCAGCCGATCACTCTCGAGCGCTGGCGCAAGATGGTGCATCCCGATGACCTCGGCAAGACCGAGGCGATGCTGGCGCAGCACCTGGCGGGTGAGAGTGAAGACTACTCTTGCGAATTTCGTATGCACCACCGCCTCGGTCATTGGGTCTGGCTGCTGGATCGGGGGCAGGTATTGGAGCGAGACGACACGGGCCAGGCGCTGACCATGTCGGGAACGCGGATCGATATCTCGGCGCAGAAGCGTGCCGAAGAGAAACTCGAACTCGCTGCCAGCGTGTTTCAGCATGCGCGGGAGGGCATCGTGATTACCGATGCCAAGGGCGATATCCTCGAAGTCAACGAGGCCTTCACGCGTATCACCGGTTACCGCCGCGACGAGGTCCTGGGTCGGAACCCGCGTTTTTTGCAGTCGGGTCAGCAGGAGAAGAGCTTCTATCAGGCGTTGTGGGAAGAGTTGCTGGAGAAAGGCGCCTGGGAGGGTGAGCTCTGGAACCGGCGCAAGAACGGTGAGACCTACCCAGAGCTGCTCACCATTTCCAAAGTCTGTGACAAGCAGGGCCGAGTTTCGCACTTCGTAGCCGTGTTCACCGACATCAGTCGACAGAAGGAACACGAGCGCCAGCTCCAGAGCATGGCCTTCTTCGACAGCCTGACCGAGCTGCCGAATCGAATCCTGCTGGCCGACAGGCTGCGCCAGGCCATGCTGGCGGCTCGGCGCAGTGGTTGCAAGGTATCGCTGGCCTACCTCGATCTGGACGGCTTCAAGGAAATCAATGACCGCCTGGGTCACGCCGTTGGCGACCTGGTTTTGGTGACGATTGCCGAACGCCTGACGTCGGCCCTCCGCGAGGCCGATACGGTGGCCCGCCTCGGCGGGGACGAGTTCATCATCGTATTGCCGGAGCAGAGCGATGTGGCGACCGTGAGCGGCCTCATCGCTCGGCTACTGCGCCGCATCGCGGAGCCGATCGACATCGAGGGAACCCAGCTCTACGTTTCAGGCAGCATCGGCGTGGTCCATTTTTCTCCCGAGGACGAGATCGAGCCCGAGCAGCTCATCCGCCAGGCGGATCAGGCCATGTACCAGGCCAAGCAGGCAGGCAAGAACCGCTACCATATCTTCGATACCGAGCACGACCGTGCGGTGCGGGGGCATTACGAAAGCGTCGAACGCATGCGTGAGGCCCTGGCCCATGACGAGTTCGTGTTGCACTACCAGCCCAAGGTCAACATGTCCACCGGCGAAGTCGTCGGTGTCGAGGCGCTGATTCGTTGGCAGCATCCGGAGCGTGGGCTGCTGGCACCGGCTTCCTTCCTTCCGGCGATACAACAGCATCCCCTGGCCATCGACCTGGGAGAGTGGGTACTGGCTCAGGCACTTGGCCAGTTCGAGGCCTGGGCCAGCGTTGGTATCAGGCTGCCGGTCAGTGTCAATATCGATGCCATCCATCTCCAGCAGGCCGACTTCGTAGAGCGCCTGCGCGCCGAGATCGAGCGCCACCCCAGTGTGAGACATGGCGACCTCATGCTCGAGGTGCTCGAGACCAATGCGCTGGAGGATATCGTGCATGTGGCAAGCGTGATGAAGGCCTGTCGTTCCTTTGGCGTCGAATTCGCACTGGACGACTTCGGCACCGGGTATTCCTCGCTGACGTATCTTCGCCATTTCCCCGCCAGCATGCTGAAGATCGACCGCAGCTTCGTACGCGACATGCTCGACGATCCAGAGGACTTGACGATTCTCGAAGGCGTGCTGGGGCTGGCCGTCGCGTTTCGCCGCGGCATCATTGCCGAGGGAGTGGAGACACTGCTGCACGGACGCATGCTGTTGGCGATGGGCTATCAGTTGGGCCAGGGCTACGCCATCGCCCGGCCCATGCCGGCAAAGGCGATCCCGGCCTGGCTAGCCTCGTGGCGCCCCGATCCGTCCTGGCGCCATCGTCAGCGCGCCCGGCCGGAAGAGCTGCAGGCCATTTACGCCATGGTCGACCATCGTGCCTGTGCAGTCGGTCTGCTGTGCTACCTGAAGGGCGAGCGGGTCGACCCGCCAGCGGTGAGCTGTCGCAAGAGTCGGCTGGAGCAGTGGCTGTCAGCCCTCAATGAGTCGCCGGTCAAGGGGGGCGAACATGCGTCGCGAATCGCCGCGCTTTGCACTGTCTACGACCGGCTTGCCGAGGAGGCGCTGGAGCTCAAGGAACATGAGGATGACGAGCAGGTGAAGCAGTGCGCCCGACGGGTGGAGGGCGTGAGTGAGGAACTGCTTGGTCTGTTGCAGTACTGGATCGATGCCAGCGAGGCCGTGCGAGAGGATACGTAGTCCGCGAAACCCTGCCGTTCACGAAGCCCTGTCGTTCAGGAAGACCCCTATAGCGAGTCCAGCAGCGAGAGCTGTCGTACCGCGGCTTGGCCCTCGGCGCTCCCGGCATCCACTTCGAGCACCTTGCGCAACCCCCGCGACGACTGGATGGTGGCTTCATCGCCGAGCCACATCATGGCCTGGTCGTGATCGTCGGCCAGCATGTGCTTCAGTCCGCCGAACTGGGTGCCGATCTGCCCCCAGGCACGGCTGAAGATCCAGTCGCCGAACATGTCCTGGTGAATGTGCACCAGCACGTAGTCGTGTTCACTTTCCCAGCGGACGATCACGAAGGCTCCCACAGCATCGAGGCACTGCCGGGAGGCAGTGCGAAAGGTTCGTGCGGTATTGTAAGGTTTAATGCCGACGGCACAAGTCGCGTCTGGCCTTGCCCCCTGCCACACCAAGGAGAGAAAGCGTGAGGATTCTCGTCGATGCCAACATACCCGGTGCAGAAGCATGCTTCGGCCCGCTGGGCGAACTGGTGAGGCGGCCGGGGCGCGAAATCGATGCCGCGGCCCTGCGCGATGTCGATGCGCTGGTGATTCGTTCCATCACCCGACTCGATGCGGCGATCATCGACGCGGCCAAGGCACAGGGATCGCGGCTGCGCTTCGTCGGCACCTGCACCATCGGCACCGACCATGTCGATCAGGCGGCGATGACGCGCCACGGCATCGCCTTTGCCAGTGCCCCGGGCTGTAACGCCGAGGCGGTGGTCGACTACGTGCTGGGCAGCCTGCTTACCCTGGCCGAGCGAGAGGGTTGGCGGTTCAGCGAGCGTCGTGTGGGTATCGTCGGCGTGGGCAACGTGGGCGGGCGGTTACGCACCCGTCTCGCTGCCATGGGCCTCGAATGCCTGGCCTGCGATCCGCCTCGCGCGCAGCGCGAGGGCAGTGACGGCTTTCACGACCTCAAGACCCTCATCGACGAGTGCGACGTGCTGTGCCTGCATACCCCGCTGGTACGCGAAGGGCCGCATGCGACCCGCCACCTGCTTGATGCCCAGCGCATCGCCGAGCTGGCGCCTGGCACGCTGCTGCTCAACGCCGGGCGCGGCGACTGCATAGACGGCGCTGCACTGCGTCAGCGTCTGTCGGGCCAGGGCGATATCAGCGCGGTGCTGGACGTCTGGGAAGGGGAGCCGGGCATCGATCCGGCCCTGCGCGATCTGGCCTCGCTGGCTACGCCGCACATTGCTGGTCACAGCCTCGACGGCAAGTTGCGCGGCACGCATCAAGTCTACACAGCGCTCTATCGCCACCTGGGGCTGCCGGCCCGGCTCGGCCTGGACGATCTGCTGCCACAGCCGCCCCTGTCGCAACTCAGGCTAGAGGGCGGGCTCGAGGCCGACGAGGCGCTGCGTCTGTGCTTGCGTGCGGTGTATGACGTGCGCCGCGACCATGACAGCCTGCAACGCGAGAGTCGGCGGCAGGGCATGGCCAAGGGCTTCGATGCCTGTCGTGCCAACTATCCGTTGCGTCGGGAGCTCTCGACGCTCACGGTCGAGCTAGGTGCGGGGGCGGAGAGCCTGACGCCCTGGCTGCAGGGGGCTGGGCTGAACGTAAACTGACGCGAAGGGCCCGTCCTTGGACGGGCCCTGCTGCTTCTGGGGGAGAGACGCAGCCTTAACGATAGGCGGCTTCCTTCAAGGCCCGAATCCGGTCGTCCAGCGGCGGGTGGCTGGCGAACAGGCGCTCCATGATCTTGCGCGTCTGGCCGGCGTTTATGCCGAAGGCGGTCAGGGTTTCCGGCATCTCGTTGGGCATCTCGCTCTCGGCCTTGAGGCGGGCCAGGGCGTTGATCATGGCGCCGGCGCCAGCGAGCTGGGCGCCGGCGGCATCGGCACGGTACTCACGGAAGCGTGAGAACCAGGCGACGATGGCCGAAGCGATCAGGCCGAACACGATCTCGGCGACGATCACCACGGCGAAGTAGCCCATGAAGCCGAGGCCGCCCTGGCCGTCGCTGCGCGAGCGCAGGAAGTTGTCCACCAGGTGCGCTACGACCCGGGCGAAGAACATCACGAAGGTGTTTACCACGCCCTGGATCAGCGCCAGGGTCACCATGTCGCCATTGGCCACGTGGCCGATCTCGTGGGCCAGTACCGCGCGTACCTCCTCGGGTCGCATTCGATTGAGCAGCCCGGCGGAGACGGCCACCAGGGCGTCGTCCTTGTTCCAGCCGGTGGCGAAGGCGTTGGACTGCTGCGCTGGGAAGATGCCGACCTCGGGCATCTTGATCCCGGCCTGCTGCGAGAGCTCGGCTACGGTGTCGAGCAGCCACTTCTCGGTGGCATTGCTCGGCTGCGTGATGACCATCGTGCCGGTGGAGCGCTTGGCCATCCATTTGGAGATGAACAGCGAGACCATCGAACCGGCCATGCCGAAGATGAAGCAGAAGATCAGCAGGGCATTGAAGTTCATGCCCTGCTCGGTCAGGTAGCCCTCCACGCCGAGCAGGCGCAGCGTGATGCTGGCCACGACGATCACCGCCAGGTTGGTGCCCAGGAAGAGCAGTATTCTCATCATCGTCTGGAATCTCCGATCGTAGGGTCGGGTCGCCGATGCGCCCCTGACAAAATCTGCTGAATTAGATACGGCCCGTTGCTGCAGGTTTCAAGTCGGGCCGAGAATCGAAGCGATACGGCGGCTACTGGCGATAGCGCGACAGAAAGCGGGCGAAGCGGTCCAGGGCGTCACCGAGCTGGTCGGCCCAGGGCAGGGTGACGATGCGCACGTGATCGGGCTCCGGCCAGTTGAAGGCGGTACCCTGCACCAGCAGGATCTTCTCCTGAAGCAGCAGGTCGAGCACCAGCTTCTGGTCATCCTGGATGGGGTAGACCTTGGGGTCGAGCCGCGGGAAGGCGTAGAGCGCGCCCTTGGCCTTGGTGCACGACACGCCGGGTATGGCGTTGAGTTTTTCGAAGGTGATGTCGCGCTGGGCCAGCAGCCGCCCACCGGGCAGGACCAGGTCGTTGATCGACTGGTAGCCGCCCAGTGCCGTCTGGATGGCATGCTGGGCGGGCACGTTGGCGCACAGGCGCATCGAGGCGAGCATGTTGAGGCCCTGGATGTAATCCCTGGCCCGCTGCATGGCGACGCTGCCGGAAAGGATCATCCAGCCGGAGCGAAACCCAGCGCAGCGGTAGCTCTTGGACAGCCCGTTCATGGTCACCACCAGTTGATCCTCGTCGGCCAGCGCGCCGGTGGAGACGTGCTCGGCATCGTCGTAGAGGATCTTGTCGTAGATCTCGTCGGAGAACACCACCAGGTCGTGTTCGCGGGCAATGGCCAGCAGCTCCCGCACCACCTCCGGCGGGTAGACCGCGCCGGTGGGGTTGTTGGGGTTGATGATCACGATGGCACGGGTGTGGCCGGTCACCTTGGCGCGCACGTCGGCGATGTCCGGTGCCCAGTCGGCCTGCTCGTCGCAGCGGTAGTGCACGGCGTGGCCGCCGGCGAGGTTGGCGGCAGCGGTCCACAGCGGGTAGTCGGGCGCGGGGATCAGGACCTCGTCGCCGTCGTTGAGCAGCGCCTGCAGCGCCATCACGATCAGCTCGGACACGCCGTTGCCGATGAAGATGTCCTCGATGCCGACATTGGGTATCAGCTTGCGCTGACACTCCTGCATGATCGCCTTGCGTGCCGAGTACAGCCCCTTGGAATCGCAGTAGCCCTGGGCGGTGGGCAGGTTGCGCATCACGTCCTGGAGGATCTCCTCCGGCGCCTCGAAGCCGAACGGCGCAGGGTTGCCGATATTGAGCTTGAGGATGCGCTGGCCTTCGTCTTCCAGCCGCTTGGCGTGCTCGAGCACGGGGCCGCGGATGTCGTAGCAGACGTTGTCGAGCTTGTGCGATTTCCTGAATAGGGGGGGCGTGTCCATGAGGTGTCCGAGGTTCCAGTGGTGTCCGGTGGTTCCGGTCAGGCGCGTGCTGCCGGAACTCAGTGATTATGCTGAAGTATCGTCATCGTCGCTATCGTTGTTCGCAGCCTCGGCGAGTGCTTCCTCGTCCTCCGCCGGGGCCGGGATGTCGGCCGGCGTTTCCAGCGTCAGACGGCCCAGCTTGCCGTCGCGCAGCTCGTGCAGTAGCACTTCGGCGCCGCGGTGCAGGTCAATCTCTCCGCCGGGGCGCAGGCCGCCGCGGCGGCTGGCGATCTCGGCCAGGATCGTATGGCCGTCGAAACCCGCCAGCGCCAGTAGGTCGACGCGCACCGGGCCGTCGGCCTCGACTTGTTCCGCTTGGGGATTGGCGGCGTAGGGCGGCAGCTCGGTCAGCTTGTAGCGGGCCTGGAGCGCCTCGGGGTAGCGTCGGGCCAGCTCGGCGGCGGTGACTACTGCCACGTCGACGTAATCGATGGCGGTGTCGCGAATGGCGCCGGTGGCCGCCAGGCGATAGGCGCTGGCCTGGTTCTCGATCTTCGGCCACAGCACCCCTGGCGTGTCGATCAGTGCGACGCGACCGGCGATGCGCACCTTCTGCTGGCGCTTGGTCACTGCGGGCTCGTTGCCGGTCTTGGCGATGGCCTTGCCGGCCAGGCCGTTGATCAGGGTCGACTTGCCCACGTTGGGAATGCCCATGACCATCACCCGCACGTCGCGGTCGGCGCGCACCTGCCCGGCCAGCTCGTGGCATAGCTTGGGGATGCGCTTGAGTTCACGGACATTGGTGGTGGTCACGGCCAGTGCCCGGGTGTCGGGCAGCGAGTCGAAGTGTGCCACCCATTCGCGGGTACGCTCCGGGTCTGCCAGGTCGGCCCGCGAGAGAATCTTGAGCACCGGCTTGTGGCGCGTCAGCCCGGCGAGCATGGGATTGGCGCTGGAGTAGGGTAGGCGAGCGTCGAGTACTTCGATCGCCACGTCGATCTCCGGCAGCGCCTCCTGGATCTGACGGCGCGCCTTGTTCATGTGTCCCGGATACCAGCCGAGCATGTGCCACTCCTGCAAACGTACGAGGCCGCCCATCATAGCAGAAGGGCGGCCTCGCCAGGGCAGCGGGCGGGCTATTCGCCGGGGTGAAAGGCGATGGCCACCGAGTTGATGCAGTAGCGCAGCCCGGTGGTTTCAGGCGGGCCATCGGGAAAGACATGCCCCAGATGAGCATCGCAGTGGGCGCATACGACTTCGGTGCGACGCATGCCATGGGAATCATCGTGGCGCTCTTCGACGCATGCCTGGCCGAGCGGGCGGTCGAAACTGGGCCAGCCACAGTGAGCTTCGAACTTGTGCTCGTTCTCGAATAGCGGCGCGTTGCAGCAGACACAGTGGTAGATACCGTGCTCGTCGGTGACCTGATAATCGCCACTGAAGGGGCGCTCGGTACCCTGTTGACGAGTCACCCGGTATTGCTCCGGCGTGAGCTGGGCTTGCCATTCGGCATCGCTCTTCTCGATCTTCTTGCGCATGGCCTCTCTCCTGCTGGTGCGACGTCTTCATCAGACACCCATAGCTTGGCTGCTTTCCACTGCTTCGGCCAACCCAGGCCGACAGTTGACAGCTTCCGGGGGCTTGAGTAAGATTCGCGCCACCTCGTTGAGGCAGAGAGCGAGACGGCTGCGTCCCATTCGTCTAGTGGTCCAGGACACCGCCCTTTCACGGCGGGAACAGGGGTTCGAACCCCCTATGGGACGCCACTCGTTTCATCGCTGGTTCAGCAGGTGCCGGAGTACGGGACTGAAGTGCGGTATGAGTGCGGGAATAGCTCAGTGGTAGAGCATCGCCTTGCCAAGGCGAGGGTCGGGAGTTCGAATCTCCTTTCCCGCTCCAGCTTCAGCGCCAGTTGCGTCCCATTCGTCTAGTGGTCCAGGACACCGCCCTTTCACGGCGGGAACAGGGGTTCGAACCCCCTATGGGACGCCATCTTCCGGTTGCATCGCTGATTGCATAGACTTGCGTGTGTGCGGGAATAGCTCAGTGGTAGAGCATCGCCTTGCCAAGGCGAGGGTCGGGAGTTCGAATCTCCTTTCCCGCTCCATCATGTCCAGAGATTTGGAGTGAGCGCACTGTCTGGCTGCTGCGTCCCATTCGTCTAGTGGCCTAGGACACCGCCCTTTCACGGCGGGAACAGGGGTTCGAACCCCCTATGGGACGCCACCTTTCGGTTATACTGCATGGGCAGGCACAACCGATACCGATCAAGCGGGAATAGCTCAGTGGTAGAGCATCGCCTTGCCAAGGCGAGGGTCGGGAGTTCGAATCTCCTTTCCCGCTCCAGTTTTCTTCTCAAACTTCAAGTTGCCAAGGCTCGGGCCGGGAGCCGGGGCGCCGGACCGTCGAATCTCCTTTCCCGCTCCAGTTTTCTTCTCAAACTTCAAGTTGCCAAGGCTCGGGCCGGGAGCCGGGGCGCCGGACCGTCGAATCTCCTTTCCCGCTCCAGTTTTCTCCCCCCAAGATAGAATTCGATTACCTTGCCCATGGGCGAGGCATGCTGCGTTTTTCCCGGGCCAGGCTTGAAAAATCCCTTCGCGCCCTAATGTTCTGAACTCGTTTTCCATCCCAACGCAAGGATGTCCCATGGCCGAACCGGCGCTGTCGATCCGTGGCCTGACCAAGGTCTACGGCAACGGCTTTCACGCCCTGAAGGGCATCGACCTCGATGTGGCGCAGGGCGACTTCTTCGCCTTGCTGGGCCCCAACGGTGCCGGCAAGTCCACTACCCTGGGGGTGGTGTGCTCGCTGGTGCAGAAGACAGCCGGACAGGTCTCGATCTTCGGTATCGACATCGACCGTGACTTCGCGCGCGCCAAGTATCACCTGGGCGTGGTGCCCCAGGAATTCAACTTCAACCAGTTCGAGAAGGTGCTCGACATCGTGCTGGCCCAGGCCGGCTACTACGGCATGCCGCGCCGCGAGGCGTTGCCCCGCGCCGAAAGCCTGCTCAAGGATCTCGGCCTGTGGGACAAGCGCAACGGTAGCGCGCGCATGCTCTCCGGCGGCATGAAGCGTCGCCTGATGATCGCCCGTGCGCTGATGCATCGGCCCAAGCTATTGATTCTCGACGAACCCACTGCCGGCGTCGACATCGAACTACGTCGCAGCATGTGGGAGTACATGCGCCGCATCAACCGCGAGGAGGGCACTACCATCATCCTCACGACCCACTATCTCGAGGAGGCCGAAAGCCTCTGTCGCAACGTGGCGATCATCAACCACGGCGAGATCGTGCGGAACACCAGCGTGCGCGGCCTGCTGGCCGAACTCGACACCGAGACCTTCCTGTTCGACCTGGCCCGTCCGATAACCCAGGCTCCTCATGTCGAGGGCTTCGAGGTGCACAAGGTGGAAGGGGCCCAGCTCGCCGTGGTGGTGCATCGCGGCCAGCGTTTGAACGATGTATTCAGCGCCCTGGGTGAGCAGGGCATCGAGGTGGTCTCGATGCGTAACCGCGCCAACCGGTTGGAGGAGATGTTCGTGTCGATGGTGGAGCAGGGCAACGACGAGCGTCGCGCGGCCGAACAGGCGGAGGTGGGCAAATGAGCGCCGGCCAGATAGCCATTGCCCTCTGGACCCTGGTATTCAAGGAGGTCAAGCGCTTCACGCGGATCTGGCCGCAGACCCTGCTGCCGCCCTCGATCACCATGGCCATGTACTTCATCATCTTCGGCAGCCTGATCGGCTCGCGCATCGGCGAGATGGACGGCTTCAGCTACATGGACTTCATCGTTCCCGGGCTGATCATGATGGCGGTGATCACCAACAGCTATTCCAACGTGGCCTCGAGCTTTTTCTCCAACAAGTTCCAGCGCAGCGTGGAGGAGATGATGGTCTCGCCCATGCCCAACTGGGTAATCCTTGCCGGCTTCGTGCTCGGTGGGATGGCGCGCGGGTTGGGTGTGGGCCTGATCGTGACCCTGGTGTCGTTGTTCTTCACCCGCATCAGCGTGGCGCACCCGCTGCTGACCATTGGCGTGGTGGTGCTCACCGCGGCGCTGTTCTCCATCGGTGGTTTCATCAACGCGCTGCTAGCCAACAAGTTCGATGACGTTTCCATCGTGCCGACCTTCGTGCTCACGCCGCTGACCTACCTGGGCGGGGTGTTCTACTCGATCTCGCTGCTGCCGACCTTCTGGCAGAACGCCTCGCTGCTCAACCCGATCCTTTATATGGTCAACGTGTTTCGCCACGGTTTCCTCGGTGTCTCCGACATCCCGG
Source organism: Billgrantia sp. C5P2 (assembly GCF_051062895.2). Taxonomy (NCBI): domain Bacteria; kingdom Pseudomonadati; phylum Pseudomonadota; class Gammaproteobacteria; order Oceanospirillales; family Halomonadaceae; genus Billgrantia; species Billgrantia sp. C5P2. The sequence continues at coordinate 3,037,994 of NZ_CM128542.1, read as the reverse complement.
TGGGTTGGGCGCTGGCCGCCATCGTCGCTTTCATCGTCGTGCTCTTCACTGTCGCGCTGTGGATGCTGGAGCAGGGCAAGGGTATTAGAAGCTAAATCATGAATCACGATCGTCCTGAAACGCTTGAACATGCCCCCTTGGGGCGCGAGTCCGCCTACCCGGAACACTACGATGCCGGGCTGCTCTATCCCATTCCCCGCGCCGCCAATCGCGCGCCGCTGGGTATCGTTGAGGGCAGGCTACCCTTCGTCGGCGAGGATGAGTGGCACGCCTTCGAGGTGAGCTGGCTCAACGGCCGCGGCAAACCGCTGGTGGCCGTGGCGCGCTTCCGCTTGCCGGCCGAGTCGCCCAACCTGATCGAGTCGAAGTCGTGGAAGCTCTATCTCAACAGCTTCAACCAGACCCGCTTCGACAGCCGCGAGCAGGTGATCGAGATGCTCGAGCGCGACCTGGCGCAGGCCGCCGGGGCGCCGGTCACGGTGGAGCTGTTCGACGTCGACGACGATGCTCTCGCCGTCAGTCGTCTGCCCGGTGAATGCCTTGACGAACTCGACATCGAGGTCGACGACTACACGCCCAGCGCCGAGCACTTGCGGGTGGGCGAGGAGATCGTCGAGGAGACGCTCTACTCGCACCTGCTCAAGTCCAACTGCCCGGTCACCGGCCAGCCCGACTGGGGCAGCGTGCTGATTCGCTATCGCGGCCCCAGGCTCGAGCGCGAGGACCTGCTGCGCTACCTGATCGGTTATCGCCAGCATCAGGACTTCCACGAGCACTGCGTCGAGCACATCTTCATGGACCTGATGGCCCGCGCGAAGCCCGAGCGGCTGCTGGTGCTGGCGCGCTACGTGCGTCGCGGCGGGCTCGACATCAGCCCCTGGCGTGCCACCCCGGGCGAGCGCCCGCCGGAGCCCCTGCGCCTGGCGAGACAGTAGGCCTGGCACGACAGGTATAGGGACAGCTGGTAAAGTTCGGTCAACTATTCTCGATGACCTGGGAGACCGTATGGACGCACTCACTCTGTTGCACGAGCGCAGTTCGATGGGCAAGTTGATGGGCCCAGCACCGAGCCCTGAGCAGATGGAAGCGATCTATCGCGCCGCCCTGCGGGCACCGGACCATAAGGAGCTGCGCCCGTGGCGCTTCATCGAGTTCTCCGGTGAGGGGCTCGAGCGGCTGGGTGAACTCTTCGCCGAGGCGGAGTATCGCGAGGACCCCAGCATCGAGGACGCCGCCCTGGATGCCGCGCGCAAGAAGCCGCTGCGCGCCCCCATGGTCATCGCCGTTATCGCCAAGGTCACGCCCGATGTGGAGAAGGTGCCGAAGATCGAGCAGGTGATCTCCGCCGGCTGCGCCGGCCATGGCATCCTGCTGGCTGCCCACGCTCTTGGGCTGGGGGCCATGTGGCGCAGCGGCAAGTACGCCTTCGATCCCACCGTGCGCAAGGGGCTCGGCCTGGAGGAGGAGGACGAACTGATCGCCTTCCTCTACCTCGGCCAGCTCGGTGGGCGCCACAAGCCCATCGCCGAGCATCGTATCAGTGACTTCGTCGAGCGCTGGACCTGACATCATGCGAGAAGTCGGCGTACCCCACCCGCGCCTGCCGCTGCCCGCGCTCGGTGAACGGGACGATCCGCAGGCCTTTCTCGCCTGGCTGAGTGACGCCATCCCCATGGTGAGGCATCTGGGCATTCGCGAGATGCGCTGGGAGGGAGAGCGCCTGGTGTGGGATCTCTCGCTCGTGCCCAACCTCAACGACAAGGGCACCGGCTTCGGTGGCGGGCTCACCGCCCAGACCACCCTGTTGGGCTGGTGCTGGACCACGCTGTGGTTGCGCCAGCGCGGCCATGCCCGCGATGTCGTCGTGGCCGAAGCCCGCCAGCGTTTCCTGGCGCCGGTTACCGGCGACTACTGTCTGATCTGCGAGCCCGAGAGCGAGCAGGCTCCCGAGACGCTGGCGGAGCGCTTGGCGAGCCGCGGGCGTGGCCGGATCGCCTTGGTGCAACAGCTCTGGTGCGGCGACACACTGTGCCTCGAAGCCCGCGGCGACTACGCCGTGCTGCCCGCTGGCTGACGGCCCCGAAAGCCGAAAACCGGCTTGCAAACGCGCACTTAAGCCGTTAGACTTTGCGCCGTTCTGACGCACAAGGCACAGCCAACGGGCGTGAGGACCACAATGCGGAGGGGTGTCCGAGTGGTCGAAGGAGCACGCCTGGAAAGTGTGTAAGTCGAAAGGCTTCGAGGGTTCGAATCCCTCCCCCTCCGCCACAGAATCATGATAGAAGGGGAGCTCCGCATCAGCGGGGCTCCCCTTCTGCATTCCTGGCTTAAGCGAAGTGCCTAGAGTGCGGTCGCGTCGTGCACTCCGACGATACACGACCGGAAGCGTAAAGAAACGGACAGGGACCCACCCCATGGCAATCAAGAAATCCGAGCTGTACTCCTCCCTATGGGCCTCCTGTGATGAACTGCGTGGTGGCATGGACGCGTCCCAGTACAAGGACTATGTCCTGTTCATGCTGTTCATCAAGTACATCTCCGACAAATACGCGGACTATGACGGCTTCGAGCCGCCAGTCATCATCCCCGCAGGCGCAAGCTTCGCGGATATGGTCAAGCTCAAGGGCAAGAGCGACATCGGCGACAAGATCAACACCCAGATCATCCAGCCGCTGATCGACGCCAACCAGCGCCTGGCGCGCAGCGACTTCCCTGACTTCAACGATCCCAACAAGCTCGGCGAAGGCAAGGCGATGGTCGATCGCCTCACCAACCTGATCAGTATCTTCCAGAAACCTGAGCTGGATTTCGCCAAGAACCGCGCCGAGCATGACGATATCCTCGGGGACGCCTACGAATACCTGATGCGCCACTTCGCCACCGAGAGTGGCAAGAGCAAGGGCCAATTCTATACGCCCTCCGAGGTCAGCCGGGTGATCGCCCAGGTGATTGGCATCGAACCGAGCAACACCACCGCGCGCACCACCGCCTATGACCCGACGTGCGGCTCGGGCTCACTGCTGTTGAAAGTCGCCGCCGAGGCCGGCAAGCACATCACCCTGGAAGGTCAGGAGAAGGACGTCACCACCGCCGGCTTGGCCCGAATGAACATGATCCTGCATGACTTCCCCACCGCCAATGTCATGCAGGGCAACACCCTGGCCAACCCCAAGTTCAGGGATGGTGAGAGCCTGCGCACCTACGACTATGTGGTCGCCAATCCGCCGTTTTCTGACAAGGGCTGGAGTTCGGGCCTTTCCCCAACCAGCGATCCCTACCAGCGCTTCGCCTGGGGCGTGCCGCCGGCCAAGCAGGGCGACTATGCTTACTTGCTGCACGTCATTCGTTCGCTCAAGAGTACCGGCAAGGGCGCGGTGATCCTACCCCACGGCGTGTTGTTCCGAGGTAACGCCGAGGCCGTCATTCGCAAGCAACTGGTGCGCTCCGGTTATCTCAAGGGCATCATCGGCCTGCCTGCCAACCTCTTCTACGGCACCGGCATTCCCGCCTGCATCCTGGTGCTCGACAAGGACAACGCCCAGGCACGCCGCGGCATCTTCATGATCGATGCTGCCAAGAGCTTCCTCAAGGACGGCAACAAGAACCGATTGCGCGAGCAGGATATCCACCGCATCGTCGATACCTTCCGCAAGCAGGTAGACGTGCCACGCTACGCACGCATGGTGCCCTTCGAGGAGATCGCCGATTCGAAGAACGACTACAACCTCAATCTGCCACGTTACATCGACACTAGCGAGCCGGAAGACCTGCACGACATCCATGCACACCTCAACGGCGGCATCCCCGAGCGCGATATCGACGGCGACGAGGCCGCCCAGCCGCCGCTGCTGGGACTATCCGCCTACTGGGCCGTTTTCCCCGCCCTGCGCCAGTCGCTGTTCCAGCCGAATCGCCACCCAGGCTACGTCGACCTGGCGGTGGAGCCCCAGGCCATCAAGGCTATCATCCTGGAACACGACGAGTTCGCCGCCTTCCGCACAAGCATTACGTTATTGTTCGATCAGTGGCGCGAGCGCAACACGCCTCGGCTAAAAGGCTTCGGCGTGGATGGCCAGCCCAAGGCGTTGATTACCGACGTCGGTGAGGACCTGCTCGATACCTTCCGCACCGCACCGCTGCTCGACCCCTACGATATCTATCAGCATCTGATGGACTACTGGGCCGAGACCTTGCAGGACGACTGCTACGAGATCGCTGCCGACGGCTGGGTGGCTGAACCCCGCCGCGTGCTCGAAGAGGTGAAAAGCGGCAAGAAGAAGGGGGAGATGAAGGACAAGGGTTGGACCTGCGACCTTATCCCCAAGCCCTACATTGTTGCTCGCTACTTCGCCAAGGAGCAGGCGGCGCTCGACGCGCTGCAGGCCGAATTCGATACTATCGGCAGCCAGCTCACCGAACTGGCCGAGGAACATGGCGGAGAAGAGGGTCCCCTCAAGGAGGTTTCCTCGAAGGCCGACGCTCAGGAGGCCTTTATCCAGGCCTTGGCGAATTCCTGGAACGAGGAAGACCCGTCGGCCTGTAGTCGTTACTGCGAGCTGCTCGAACAGGCCGAGGAACAGGCCGCCGAGCTGCGTGCCCTCGCCGATGACGGCCATCTGTCGGCGCTGAAGAACCCCAAGGGCAAGCTAACCCAGAAGGCGGTCAAGGACCGCTTGAGTGCCACCAGCGACACGGCCGAATACAAGACCCTGCAGCGTTACCTCTCCTTGGAAAAGAGACAGAAGGCCACCGAGAAGGAGGCCGCCGACCTGCTCGCCGAGACCGAGGCGACCTATCGCGAGCGCCTGCAGGTCGAGCCCTTGCCGGAGGCCCTCGCCGACCTGTATGCCACCTCGTGCTACCTGGAGCTGCTCGACCGGCAGAGCGCCCTGAAGAGTCGGGTCAAGGAGGCGGACGCAGCCCTCGACCGGCTCGCCTACGAGAAATACCCCCAGCTCAGTGAGGAGGAGATCAAGACCCTGGTGGTGGACGACAAGTGGCTCACCGCCCTGGAAACCGCCGTACAGGGCGAGCTGGAGCGCGTCTCCCAGACCCTGAGCGGCCGAGTGCGCCAACTGGCCGAGCGCTATGCCACGCCGTTGCCGCAGCTTACCCAGCGGGTGGAGACACTCTCGTCCCGGGTGGACGAGCACCTCAAGAAGATGGGGGTGCACTGGGCATGAACAGGGAGGCGACGGAAGTGCGCGATGCCGCGGCGGGGTATGACTTTCGAGCCGTAGAGCCGGCTGTTCCCGAGGGGTACAAGCAGACCGAGGTGGGGGTGATTCCGGAGGATTGGGAGGTCGCTCAGCTTGGTGTGATCTCGCGCGTGACAAGTGGCAAGCGCTTACCGGCCGGATATTACGTGACTGAAAAGGAAACACCTTATCCCTATATTCGCGTAAGCGACATGTATCAGGGTGGGGTGGCTGTCAATGATATTAGATATGTTCCAGCAGAGGCGGCCCAGACAATCAGTCAGTATCGCATCTTCAAGGAAGATATTTTTATATCGGTCGCAGGTACTCTTGGTCTGGTTGGAACAATTCCAGAGTGGCTGGATGGTGCAAACCTGACAGAAAATGCAAATCGTATAAGTGATATCGGATGCGACCGTGATTACTTGTTGTATGTTCTTCTCTCGGGCCATGTTCAGGGAGTTATCGAGTCCATCAGGACGGTAGGTGCCCAACCAAAGCTTGCGCTTACGCGAATAAGAAAATTTCAGATACCACTACCACCGGCGAAGGAAGAACAGCGCGCTATCGCTACAGCCCTAAGTGATATAGATGCCCTAATGGAGGAGCTGAACCGGCTGATCGCCAAGAAGCGTGACCTCAAACAGGCCGCCATGCAGCAACTCCTTACCGGCCAGACCCGCCTGCCAGGGTTCGAGGGGGAGTGGGGGACAAAGATGCTTGGTGAGCTAGGAAGTTTTATAAAAGGTTCAGGTGTTAAGCGGGATGATGCCCAGTCGGGCCACATTCCTTGCATACGCTATGGTGAAATTTATACGACTCATCATGATGTGGTTCGAGAATTCCGCTCGTGGATTTCCGAAGAAGTGGCACTGAACGCTACGCGTATCCAGTATGGTGATTTGTTGTTTGCAGGCTCAGGCGAAACCAAGGAGGATATTGGAAAATGCGTGGCTTTGGTTAGTGAGACTGAAGCTTATGCAGGAGGAGATGTTGTGATCCTCAGGCCTGCCAGTGTCGACCCCGTGTTTATGGGGTATGCCCTCAACCTTCCTGAAGTCAATCGCCAAAAATCTCGTTTTGGTCAAGGTGACGCAGTTGTCCATATTAGTGCTTCGGCTCTTTCCAATGTGACAGTCAAGCTGCCTACACTAGACGAGCAAGCTACTATTGCAAATGTCCTGTCCGACATGGACGCCGAAATCGACGCCATGGAACAGTGCCGCGCCAAGACGGCCGAGCTGAAACAGGCGATGATGCAGGAACTGCTGACCGGGAGGACGCGACTGGTATGAGCACGACGCCCGCCACCGATCCGGCGCTGGTGGCCGAGCTGCGCCAGCTGATCGACAGCGCCCGCCAGCGCGCCGCGGTGGCGGTCAACGCCGAGCTGACCCTGCTCTACTGGCAGCTGGGGTCGCGCATCCAGCGGGAGATCTTGGGCCATCGGCGCGCGGGCTATGGCGAGAAGATAGTCTCCGTACTGGCGAGACAGTTGACGGCGGAGTACGGGCGCGGCTTCTCGGCCAAGAACCTGCACCATATGATCCGGTTTACCGAGGTGTTTCCCGACGAGAAGACAGTCTCCTCACTGCGGAGAGAGTTGAGCTGGACCCATCTCAAGGCGCTGATCTACCTCGACGACCCGCTCAAGCGCGACTTCTACATCGAGCTGTGTAGGCTGGAGGGCTGGTCATCGCGCCTGCTACAGAAGCGCATCCAGTCGCAGCTGTTCGAGCGTACCGCCATCTCGAAGAAGCCCGACGAGACCATTCGGCACGAGCTCACGACCCTGCGCCAGGCCGGTCAGCCCTCGCCGGCGCTGCTGCTGAAAGATCCCTATCTGCTGGATTTTCTCGGCCTTAACGACCGCTATCTGGAACGCGACCTGGAAGACGCCATTCTGCGCGAGATCGAGCAGTTCCTGCTGGAGCTGGGAGCGGGCTTCACCTTCGTGGGTCGACAGAAGCGCATCCAGGTCGACGATGACGACTTCTATATCGACCTGCTGTTCTACAACCGCAAGCTCAAGCGGCTGGTGGCCATCGACCTGAAGCTCGGCCGCTTCAAGGCCGAGTACAAGGGGCGGATGGAGCTCTATCTGCGCTGGCTGGCCCGGCACGAGCAGGAAGCCGGCGAAAGCCCTCCGCTGGGCATCATCCTCTGTGCCAGCAATCAGCGGGAGCAGATCGAGCTGTTGGAGCTGGACAAGAGCGGCATCCATGTTGCCGAATATCTGGCAGTATTGCCGCCTAGGGAGATCCTGCAGGCCAAGCTGCATCAATCCATTGCCGTGGCGCGGGCCAGACTGCTGAGGGATCGAGGCGACTCAGGGGAATAATCGCTATAAGGAGCCTGCCGCATGAGCTACACACCGCGCCCCGAGCGCCTGACCCAGAACCGTGTGGTAGGTCTATTTACCAGGGACGCGGAAGAGGGTGGCCTGGGTTATCGCAACCTGGGTAACTGGAGCCGGCGCAAAAACAACCGTGCCATCGAGCCGGAGCTGCTGCGGGCCAACTTGCAAAGGCGCGGTTATTCCGAGGCCCATATCGCTGCGGCACTGCACAAGCTGGAAGCGGCGGCCGATGTAACCGGCGTTACCCTCTACCAGGCCAACCTGCGTACCTATAACCTGCTGCGCTATCCGGTGAAGGTGCTGATGTCGCCGGGCCAGCCCCATGATGATGTCCACCTGATCGACTGGGAGCAGTCGGAGCGCAACGACTTCGCCCTGGCCGAGGAGGTGACGCTCAAGGGCGGGCATGAGCGCCGGCCCGATCTCGTGCTCTACCTCAACGGCATCGCGGTGGCGGTGATCGAGCTCAAGCGCAGCTCGGTGGAAGTTGCCGATGGCGTACGCCAGCTCATCACCAACCAGGAACCCCTATTCAACCAGCGCTTCTTCGGCAGCGTACAGCTGGTGCTGGCCGGCAGCGACTCCCAGGGGCTGTACTACGGTACCACCGGCACGCCGGAGCAGTTCTTCGTGCAGTGGAAGGACGAGGAGGGTGGCAGCCCCTTGGCTCCCGGCACACTGTTGGACAGGCCGCTAGCGCAGATATGTCGAAAGGAGCGGCTGCTGGATCTGGTCCGCAACTTCGTGATCTTCGACGCGGGGCAGAAGAAGGTGCCGCGCCCTCACCAGTATCACGGCATCAAGGCCGCCCAGGCACGCATCGCCAGGCGCGAGGGCGGCGTGATCTGGCATACCCAGGGCAGCGGCAAGAGCATCCTCATGGTGTTGCTGGCCAAGTGGCTAATGGAACACGACCCCGAGGGGCGTATTCTGGTCGTCACCGACCGCGACGAACTCGACGAGCAGATCGTCGGCGTGATGCGTAACGCTGGTGTAGTGGGCGAAAACGCTCCTTCACCGCGTATCACCAAGCGGGCCCAGCTCATCGAGAAGCTCGGTGCCACCACGCCGCGGCTGCTCTGCGCCCTGCTTCACAAGTTCGATCCCGGCGATCTCAAGGGGCCGCCTCCTTCGGTGCACGGGCGGTTCTATGTGTTCGTGGATGAGTGCCATCGCACACAGGGTGGCAAAATGAACCGGCAGATGAAGCGCTGGTTGGAAGATGCCATATTCATCGGCTTCACCGGTACGCCGCTGCTGCGCAAGGACAAGCAGACCACCCGCGAGGTCTTCGGTACCTATATCCACACCTACAAGTTCCCCGAGGCAGTAGCCGACAAGGTGGTGCTGGATCTCAAGTACGAGGCCCGCGACGTGCCGCAGCGGCTAACGTCGCGCAAGAAGATCGACGACTGGTTCGAGCGCAAGACCTGGAACCTGAACAATTTCCAGAAGGCGGTGTTGCGCAAGCGTTGGGCGAACCTGGAAGAGTTGATGAGTTCTGCCGAGCGCAAGCAACGTATCATCGCCGATATTATCGAGGACTTCGATGCTCGGCCGCGACTCAACAGCGGCCGCGGCACGGCGATTCTGGTGGCGGCCTCCATCTATGATGCCTGCCACTACTACCGATTGTTCAAGAACACCTCTTTTGGCGAATACTGCGCCGTCATCACCTCCTACGAACCGAACCCTGGTGCCATTTCCCGCGAGCCGGCCAACAGCGATGAGCGATACAAGTTCGATACTTATACCCAGTACGTGCTGGCGGAGGGGCAGAGCACCAAGCAGTACGAAGAGGAGATGAAACGCCGCTTCAAGGAGGAGCCGGCCCAATGCAAGCTGCTGATTGTGGTGAGCAAGCTGCTGACCGGCTTCGATGCGCCGTCCTGTACCTACGTTTATCTCGACAACGAGATCCGCGACCATAACCTGTTCCAGGCCATCTGTCGCACCAACCGGCTGGATGGCGACGACAAGGAGTATGGCCACATCGTCGACTTCAAGCAGTTGTTCGGCGATGTTCAGCAGGCCATTGCCGTCTACAGCTCCGATGAACTGGATCTGGATGATGGTGGGGTGGCTGACAACAACGTCGAGCTGAAGAACTGGCTGGATGAGGGCAAGAAGCGGCTAGATACGGCCCGTGAGGCGTTGAAATACCTGTGCGAACCGGTGCCGCCGCCCCGAGGCATCGAGCAGTACTTGTACTATTTCTGTGGTGCCGCGAGCGACCCTGATGCTCTCGGTGACACCGAGGTGCTGCGTATCTCCTTCTACAAGGCTACGGCCAGCTTTGTGCGAGCTTATGCGGCCATCACTCAGGATCTGGAATCGGCCGGCTATACCCCAGCCCAGGTAACGGCGCTGAACGAGGAAGTGGTCTTTTTCAGCGAAGTGCGGGATGCGATCAAGCGGCATTCCGGCGAGGAGCTGGACATCAAGCCTTACGAGGCGGACATGCGCCACCTGATCAATACCTATATTCAGGCCGATCCGGCGGATGAACTGGGGGCGGTGGACAGCTACTCGCTGGTGGAACTGATCGTCGAAACCGGAATTCATGATGCCATCGCCAGGAAGCTAAACCAGAAGGGCAAGCTGCCGAAGAACTCGGTCGCCGAGGGCATCATCAACAACGTGCGCAAGACCATCATCCGTGACCAGCTCACCGATCCGCGCTTCTACGAGCAGCTGTCCAAGCTGCTGGATGACCTGATCGAGGATTGGCGCAATGAAACGGCGTCCTATCAGGAATTCCTCGAGCGGGCCGAAGAGCTAGTCAAGAAGATGGCGCAGGGCCAGGAAACGGGTGATGCGCCGCCTGAGCTTGCAGATAAGCGCGAGGCGTTGGTGATCTACCATAACCTGCCGGCTATCCTTTCTGCTTCACGTCCAGCGTACGAGGTGCGTGAACCTTCCCCTGATGACGATAGGCACCGGCTTGGCATGGCGCTAGCGATTGACCGCGCCATGCGCGAGCATGCCCCGGCGAACTGGCAGGGTGATAGTGCCAAGGAAAGTCAGGTTCTCAATGCGTTGTTTCCGATCATGGAGCGCGACCGGCAGGCGACGTCGGCTGTCTTCGAGCTGATCAAGAACCAGGCGGGTTACCAATGACCGAAACGATTGAGCTTGGTGATATCTTGATCATGGTCACGCATAAGGCCATCAAGAACGTGCACTTGTCTGTCCATCCGCCGGAAGGGCGTGTAACGCTGGTTGCCCCCAAGGGCACACGGCTGGACGTGGCGAGGGCCTATGCCGCCTCGAAGCTGGGCTGGATCCGTGCGCAGCAGGCCAAGCTGGAGCAGCAGGCACGAGAACCGCAGCGACAATTTATCGAGCGCGAGAGCCATTACCTGTGGGGGAGGCGCTACCTGCTCAGTATTGTTGAACGTGATACCAGGCCCCACGTCATCCTCGACCACAAGCGCATCACCCTTATCGTACGGCCGGGCAGCGACCGTACTAGGCGCGCCGAGGTGATGCACGAATGGCACAAGGGGCTACTGCATGAAACCGTGCCGCCATTGATCGCCAGGTGGGAGGCTAGGTTGAAGGTCAGAGTGGCCGGCTACTACCTGCAGCGGATGAAAACCAAGTGGGGCAGTTGCAACCACGAAGCCGGCAACATCCGCCTGAATACCGAGCTGATCAAAAAGCCCAAGGATCTGCTCGAATACATCGTCGTGCATGAAATGGCACACTTGATAGAGCCGAATCACAGCGAGTGTTTCGTTGCCATCCTGGATCGCCACTACCCGAACTGGAGAGAGGCCCGCGATGAACTGAACGCACTTCCCCTCGCTGCCGAATCATGGTGAAGCATGGTTTCAGCCCTTGGCGAGAGGTATCTCTCCCACCTGGTAAGGGGAGGATGACAGCAACGTAATTCTCCCGCCTTTTCAATTTTTTAGCTGTTTCGTGCGGGTGAGTGGCTTCGAATAGTTTGTGAGAAAATCAATCTAGATCAGCTTGTTAACGACTGATGGGTTGTTTGATAGTAGTGTGTTTTTTTAGACCGGTTAGCCATAGTGGTCATGTCAGTTTGTAAAGTACTCGCTTTGGGGCGAGTACTTTAAGTTTTTTGATTTACGCTTTACTGGTTTCTAGCTCTATAGTTATTTTCCACTGCGATTGAGTGCGAGAGAAATTATGCTTTCTCCGTGCTTGGGTTGACTTGGTTAAAAATTATAGCTAGATTTTGTTTGTATTCAGTATGTCCGCGCACAGCTTCTGATACGTTAACGTTTACTACATGTCCTTGCTTTACACCTTTGCTCTTAAAGTACTCGATCTCCCCTAGGCCCGCAGGCTCGTCTCCCAGTTGCGCAGTGCGATAAAGCTTGTCTAGTATTTCATCATTCAGGGAGTAAAAATTGTAAAGGGTGCCGTCGACCGATTGAAGGGCTCCAGCCCATCTCTGCTTGTCGGTGCGTGAAACCGCGGCTCCAAATAAATATGCTTCATCAATTTTACACGAGGAACCAACCAGTGCGACCAAGGCGTTATGTATGACTCGACCGCCAAGAGAGTGTCCAAAGAGTCTTATTTTAATATTTGGGTTGAAGGATTTTAGAAATTTTATGTCCTCTGCAAGTCTGGTGCCATAAATTAAAGAGTTATTTACCGCTTCGTACCAGCAAGTCATTCCTGATTTTATGAAATTTCTTGAAGGCCAAGCAAATCCGGAAATGGCGCCAATGGTTCCTCTTGCCATTAACGGAGTTTTCCAATCAGTGAACTGTCCTTTCGATGATTCAGACATAAATCCATCGATGCAGATATTTAGTATCCCGGTTCCTTGGTCTTCGACCAGTTGGCGTAATCCGAAAATTTTCTCCGAGGACCGTGAGTCATCTGATGTTAAATCATCTACAAAACTTCCGGCGTCCCGTCCCCATTTATGCATTCTTTTGAAGCCGGCGACCGCAGGTACAAAATCAGTTGCTAAATCGGCGACTGAGAGCGCTTTTCTCACGTAATCTACTCCTGTGGAGCCTGCTGCGTAATCATCTCGGCTTATATCATGCAAGCGCTCGAAGGTTTGGATACAAGCAGACTTGTAAGCTATCAGAGAAGGGTGGTGTTTTTTCGTTATAACATCTTCTTGTATATTAAAGTTGCTGATAATCTCACGAATCACGGGTTGGTTTAATGTGTTTTTATCTTCTTTGATTTGGGCTATGGCCGACAATAACACCAAGTTTTTTAGCCAGGTTTTGTCTATGACAACTTCATGGATATAGGTAAGGTTCGGTGTTTCGCCTGGCTCAATACCAGCATGCTGATAAAACGCCCCTAGCAAATGGTTGAAGAAAAAGTGGGTTGGGTTTCCGGTTGAGTTGGCGATTTCTTTGTTAACATAATTAAAGGCTGAAATAAAGTTGGCAGCTTCTATTGTGCTCAGTTCACGAAGCTTTGTTGGATGGATAAGGAAAATTTTTTCTGCTGGAGGGGTTTTCTCTATTTCCTCATCGCTTAAAGATTTCTTATAAATTGTGTCGTATAAGGAGCATGAGGCTTTGAAAAATTTTTCACTCAGTGAGGAAATTTCTGACTTTGCTTTTTCTCCCAAGTGAATATTAGGAGCAATATTGGTTTCTACAAAGTTCTTTAGTTCGCTGCTTGTCGATAGCGAGAAAAAGCCTTTGGATTCAGAAAAGCATATTTCTGATAGTTTGGCGAGAAAAAGTAAAAGCTTTTGCGAACCAATTGAAAGAGTTTCATCTATAATATTAGTGAAGTTCCAGTTGTCTCGCATGTCAAGTCGTAAAGTTTTTTTTACGTCTTCTTCGTCGAGTCCTGCGAAAGCGCATAAGGTCTCGATATATGCTACTTCCTGCTCATTCATAGGTGGGCTTTGAAAAAACAAAAGCCCAAGCAGTTTTATAATAGCCTTGCGTTCCAGTAGTTCTCTTTCTTGTAGTACTGAATAAATCACTTTCTTTCTCCTTTGGTTAAATTTATACGAAAACCACCATTTCGGTAATTTCCGATTAATTTGAGTAAAGTCTTGCTAGAATCTTCTCTGCGGTGGCCCGTATATCATCACGCCACTCCTTGGGCTCGATCACCTCTACGCTGGCACCCATCCCCCTCAACCACCACAGAGTCTGCTGATCGTCCCGCACCACGGCTTCCAGGCGTTGCCAGTCGCTGTCAGGAAGCGGCGTCAAGGTCTGCTCTTCGGCCAGCGGTGTCTCCGTCAGCAGCCAGACGACCTGTGGCTCGACATGGGCGACTAGTCGGACGTCATCCATACCTTGCAGGTAGCCGAAGGCACCACTGCGGATGTAGTCGTCCAGGTTGAAGTCCTCAGACTCCTGCCACGCGGCCTCGCTGAAGGCGGCGGCTTCGATGCGCTGCAGGGCGAACTGGCGGATATCGTTGTAGTCGTTCACGGTCGCGAGCAGGTAGGTCACGCTGTGGCGGCTCACCATGCCCTGCGGATGTAGTGTGAACGTCTTGCGCTCCTCCCGACTGCGCGAGAGGTAGGTCACATCCAGCGCCCGCTGCTCCAGCAGCGCCTGGGCAACGCTCTGCCAGGTGGCTTCCTCAAGCTGGGCGGGGATGAGGGCCTTGCCGTTGGGTATCGCGCGCACGCGCCTGGCCCACTGGCTCAGCCCGTTGCGCTGCATCTCATCCAGTAGTTGCCGTGCGCTCCGGAATTGTGGCGCCAACTGGCCGATCACTACCGGTGGGAGCAGCCCCTTCAAGTACTCTTCGGCCAGCACAAGGGTCAGGGCACTCGGTACGTCGAGTGCCGGCAGGTCGCAGTGGTAATCGCGATCGAAGTACCAGCGGTAGGGCTTTTCGCTGTCGTCGCAGCCAAGGGGGAAGAACCGCGATAGCCGTCCGCGCAGGTCGCGTTGCAGGGAGCGGTTGTCAATGACGAAGCCGCGCTCGTGCAATTTCTCCAGCAAGACCGGCGTGCTGATGCGGCCTGGATAGCGCGGTATCAGCTGCAGCATGGTCAAAAAGCGAAACAGAGTATCACGGCTCTCGGACATGGCTTTCCTTGGTGTTGGCGTGGAACTCGTTGGCTTCCTCAGGCTAACGGTCCCGTACGGTCGCCATCATGCACTGGATCAACCAAAACGCCTTTTGGGTGCTATCCGCCGAGGCGACCTCGGGCGTCGTCAGCAGTGCTGCGAGGCGATTCGTCCACTCATGGGCGAGTGCCACTCGGTCCGTGTCAGCGGGTTCCAATTGATCCACTAATTCTTCTTCGGCCAAATGGGGGTGAAACTTTAGCCATTCGTGTATCTCGACCAGTGGCTTGCCGATGCAGGCGGGAAAGAAGGTGGCCTTGCCGGGTAGCGCGATACCCAGCAACAGCAGTACGGCATTGACTTCATGGTCGCAGGCCAGGTGCCAGCGATGGCGATCGTCGACGGGGGCTGACAGGAAATGTCCGGCAACGCTGTGCCAGACCAGGTGGGCATGAATGTAGTGCCGTGTGGCTTCGTCCAGGCCGCAACTCCAGAGCGGGTTGAAGCGGATGCGGGCGCCATCGGTGGTGGCCGTGTCGAGGGTAGTATCCACGGCCAGGGGAAGATATCCGGCCAAGGCCCAGGTCAGGGGTTGGTGCTGTTGCCAGCGCGCTCGATCGGTGAGCCATTTGTCCAGTTGGTAGGCGTCGCGTCCGTGTGTCCTTGTCGCCACGGTGAGAGTCGGGTGCGTCATGATAGCCTCCTGGCAAGTACACTTGCCTGACTATCTCACCGGGTAGCGACGATTCGCGTCGCATCTTATGAGTGCATGGTTGCGCCGTAAGCCATTCCGCTCGCATGTCGCGAGCACGGACATGCCTATCGGTTCAGTACGCCTGTTCTCGGTACTGCTGCAGGTAGCTACTTAGCCATAATTGCCGATCATGAATTAAGTGCATAAACCTGATAGATCCTCCCGGGTATCGACATCCCGGCAGACGCCGGCATCATCGACCGGCATGACTCGATAGCGCTCGATGTGCCGCTGGATGACGCCGTTTGCGCCGCTATCGCCATCCAAGGCCGCCAACTCCGGCCAGAAGTCACGACCGAAGAGCACCGGATGACCGGGCTGCCCCCGATAAGAGGGGCGCAGGATGCTGGATCGGGTCGCATGCCGTTGCAGAGTGTGAAGCGTCTCGAGGCGGATCGAGGGCATATCGCCGAGCAAGATGGCCACGGCCTCTACGTTCGTCAGGGCGTCGGCGCGGTCGAGAGCGGTGATCGCTTCGCCGATGCTGGTGCCCAACCCGCGCTGGGCGTGGCGTACATTGATGACGGGCGTTTCCCGCGACAGGGCCAAGGCAACTGGCTCTTCGCCCTGGCGCAGAACGACACGCAGCAAGGAAAATGCCTCTCCCGCTCGCTCCACCGAAGCGGCCAGGCAAGGGCGTCCGTCTGGCAACGGAGCCAGGCGCTTGTCGGCGGCCCCGAAACGGCGCGAGAAACCGGCGGCAAGCACAATGGCAACGACAAGCCCCGCGTCTTTCACATGGGTACCCTCCATCACTTGGTGCCGGTGAGCTGAGAGTGACGCGGCGATCGACTCGATTAAGCCCGGCAGGTCGCTAGTGTCTATGAGTATCAGCCATGGGAGGTGACCTCGTCATCGATACCGTGGCGCAGGCGTGGCAGAGCGCGGGCGGCATCCAGCAGGAACTGCAGGGCGAGCATTGTGAAGCCGATGGGCAGAAGGGCATAGGGAAAGACCATCGGTGTGCCCAGCGAGCTCGAGACGCGCTCGCCGTACTCGAAGGCCTGCAGTGCCATGATGCCCCCTCGCCACACCATGATGGCGCAGAACAGCGCGCCGAGCAGGCCGGTGACGACGTCGATCGCGGCGCGGCTGCGCGGCGGCAGCTTGTCCTTGAAGAAGGTGATACGGATATGCGCGTCGTGACGCTGGGCTTCGGCGGCACCGATCACGGCCAGGTAGACCAGCAGGAAGGAGTTGATCTCCAGGCTCCAACTGGTCGGGGCGGCGAAGGCGTAGCGCATGATGGCGTCGTAGCAGATCGACACCATCATGAACGCCAGCACCGCCATCGATGTCCAGCGCAGGACGGCCAGAAGGCCGTCCCAACTGCGCGTGGCGGTAGCAGTCATGTGGCGCTCCTCATGCCTCGCCCAGGGCCAGTGCGATGGCGCGGTTGCCGACCTCTTCGCCGACTTCCTCCTTCCAGAGGTCCCAGACCGCCTGGACGCCGGCGTTGAACGTCTCGATGTCCTCCTCGGTGGGCTCGATGATCTCGATCCCGGCTTCCTCGACTTGCGGCCAGTATTCGTTGGGATAGATGTCGTTGTTGCAGTGCTCGATGAAGTTCTCGTCGTACCAGTCGGCGGCCTGTTGCAGGACGCCGCGCACGTCGTCATCGAGGTTGTCCCAGGTATCGCGCAGCATGAAAGGCGCCACCGAGAAGCCGGTGATCGGCAGCTTGTAGCAGTATTTGAGCTGCTCCTGGAGGCTGCGTCCGATGATCGTCGAGATGTTGAAGATGCCGGCATCCACGGTGCCACGCTGCAGTGCCATGTAAGTTTCCGAGGAGGGGATACGGGTTGCCCCCACGTTGTAGGGTTCGAAGGCCTGGGTGGCCTCGAAGCCGACGATGCGCACCTTCTTGCCGCGTACCTCGTCGAGGCTGCGGATGGGACTCTCCTCGGTGCTCCACAGGTATTCCGGCTCGAGGATGCCGCCGCCGGAGGTGAGCATGTAGAGGTTCTCCTCGGCCAGCACCTCATTGATCAGCTCCATCAGCGGGCTGCCCTGGCGCAAGCGCTCCGGGTGCCGATAGAGCTCACCCACCACCCCGGGCAGGCCGGTCACACCGAGAATGGGAATCGAACGGGTGATATAGGAGAAGGTGTGGAACATGAAGTCGATGCTGCGCGCGCGCAGCGCCGGCAACTGTTCATCCACCTTGAGCAGTTGGCCGGAGTCATAGAATTCCACCGACAGCGCGTCGCCGCCGTTCTCCTGGAGCATTTCCACGAAGCGGTTGGAACCGTAGGTCAGTGCCTTGTAGGAGTCGGGCAGGTAGGTGACGCCGGTGAGGGTGGTAGCGGCATGGCTGTGAGGGGCCAGCAGGCTCTGGGTACCGAACAGGGTGGCGCCGGCGGTGGCGAAAGTGCCGTACTTGAGGACTTGGCGGCGGGACAGTGTCATGGTGAATCTCCCGTTGTTGTTGTAGCGGTTCACTTCATTGACGTTGCTGCGCCGGGGCTACATCAGCCCCGGCAACCATAGGCTGAGGCTGGGCATGAAGACGAACAGCATCAGCACGAGGAACTGCACGGCGACGAAGGGTAGGGCGCTCTTGATGATTTCCTCCACCGAGAGTTCGGGGCAGACCCCGCGCAGGGCGTAGAGGTTGAGGCCTACCGGCGGCGTGACCACGGCGATCTCCAGGTTGAGCACCATGACGATGCCGAACCACAGCGGGTCATAGCCCAGGGCCGTGACCAGCGGCAGCAGTACGGGTGTCGTCACCACGATCAGCGAGACGGCATCGACGATCATGCCGAGCAGGATCAGCAGCAGCATGACCGCCAACAGAATCGCCCAGGCGGGCAGGCCGGTAGCGGTGAGCGCCTCGGTGAGCAACTGGGGCACGCGCACCATGTTGAGGTAGTCGCCGAAGATCTTGGCGCAGCCGATGATCAGCAGAATGGCGCCGCTGATGCGGGCGGTGGTGCCGAGGATCTCCAGGAACTTGGCCCAGCTGAGGCTGCGAAACACCAGGGTAGCGATCAGGAAGGCGCCGGCGGCACCGATGCCGGCGGCCTCGCTTGGCGTGGCCAGGCCCGAGTAGATGGAACCCAGCACGGCGACCACCAGCAGGGCGGCGTGCCAGATATTGGCCAGGCTTGCCCAGCGCTGCGCCCAGGTGAAGCGCTCCTCGCTGGCCGGCGCCTCGGCCGGGTTGAGGCACACGCGAACGTAGATGAACAGAGACAGGGCCAGCGCCAGCACGATGCCGGGCACGATGCCGCCGATGAAGAGGTCGGCCACCGAGACGCTGGACACCGCACCGTAGATGATGAAGGGCACGCTGGGCGGAATCAGCATGGCGAGCGCGCCGGCACTGACCACGGCGCCAGCGGCCAGCGAGCGGCTGTAACCGCGCTGAAGCATCTGCGGCACGGCGATGGAGCCCACGGCGGCGACACCGGCGAGGCTCACTCCCGAGACGGCACCGAACATGGCCGAGGCACCCACCGAGGAGATCGCCAGGCTGCCGCGTAGCCAGTTGAGCCAGCGCACCGCGGCGGTGAACAGGCTCGAACCCACCGGTGTCGCCCCCAGGAAGTTGCCCATCAGGATGAACAGCGGCAGGGCGATCAACTCGAAGGCGTTGAGCTGACCGAACAGCGACGACGGGGCGAAGAAGAACGCCAGCGAGCCGCGGGCCATGTAGAGGCCGATCAGGCCCGATAACCCCAGGGCGAGGAAGATCGGAAAGCCGATCACGATCAGCCCTACGAGCACGAGCAGAACGATGACGGGGTCCATGGCGCCTTCCTCAGATCACACCATCGGCGCGCAGTGCGTCGATGGCTTCGGCGGTGAGCCCGATCCAGTCGGAAAGCACGGCCTCGGTGTGCTCGCCCAGCGCCGGGCCTACTTGCTTCACTCGACCCGGCGTCTCGGAGAGGCGCGGAAAGACGTTCTGCATGGGTAGCGGTTGGCCTTGGCGATCGGGGACCTCGACGATCGATTCGCGGGCCTGGAAATGTGGATCGTCGAGCATGTCGGGTGCGCGGAAGACGAGCCCTGCGGGGACCCCGGCTTCGGCCAGTATGTCGACGACCTGCTGGGCATCGTGCTGCCGGGTCCAGGCGGCGATCAGGTCGTCGATGGCCTGTTGATTGTCGCCGCGCGCCCGGTGGGTGGCGTAGTCGGGGTGATCGGCCAGGCGTGGCTGGCCCATGGCCTCGCACAGGCGCCGGAAGACGGTGTCCTGGTTGGCGCCGATGATCACGTCGCGCCCGTCGCGGGCCGGATAGGCGTTCGACGGTGCGATCTTGGGCAGGAAGCTGCCGCTGCGCTCGCGCACCCTGCCGGCGCGGGCATACTCGGGGACCAGGCTCTCCATCATCGCCAGCACCGACTCGAAGATCGAGCTGTCGACGACCTGGCCGCGGCCGCTGCTTGCGCGCTGGTGCAACGCCATCATGGCGCCCAGTGCGGCGTGCAGGCCGGCCAGCGTATCGCCCAGGGAGATGCCAACGCGCACGGGGGGGCGGTCCGGATAGCCGCTTACATAGCGCAGCCCACCCATCGCCTCGCACACCGAGGCAAAGCCGGCGCGCGAGGCGTAGGGGCCGTCCTGGCCGAAGCCGGTGACACGCACCATCACCAGGCCGGGATTGCGGCGCGAGAGCTCATCGAAGCCCAGCCCCCAGCGCTCCATGGTGCCGGGACGAAAGTTCTCGATGACGATATCGGCCTGGCTGGCCAATTCGCGCAAGAGTTCCTGTCCGCGCGGTTGGCGAAGGTCGACGGTAACGGACTTCTTGTTGCGGCCGATGACGTTCCACCACAAGGGCTCGCCGCTGGCAGGGTCCGCCTCGCCCCACTGGCGCATGGCATCGCCCTTGCCAGGAGGCTCGACCTTGATCACCTGGGCGCCGAAGTCAGCCAGTACCTGCCCGCAGTACGGGCCGGCGATCAACTGGCCCAGTTCGAGCACCTTGATGTCGTCGAGAGGTAGCGGGGATGTGTCGTCATGCGCAGTCATTGTTGTTGTGTGCCTCTTTATGGTGTCCTGGATCAGCCGGGAGATGCCTGTGGGGCGTCGGGCAAATCGGGGAAGCGTACATGCAAGGCCTGAGCGGCCAGCAGATGGGAGCGCATCACGTTTTCGGCCCATGTGGGACTGCCGGCACTGATCGCCTCGAGAATTTCACGATGGTGGCGCATGCTGCGGCGCAGGTTGGCGAGATCGTAGTTGCCGAAGTTGCGCCGGATCACCGAGGTCCGCACCACGCTGTCCAGCACCGCGGCCAGGCGTTGGTTATCGCTTGCGGCGATCAGCTCGCGGTGAAACTCATGATTGAGGAGGGCGATTTCGTTACGCACCTCCGGCTCACGCTCGATGCGTTCGACGAGCTCTTCCATGCGGCTGGCCAGCTCTTCGAGATGCGCCAGATGTGTCCGGTTCACCCGCTCGCTGGCAAGTCTTACGGCCATGGGCTCGAGCACCAGGCGCAACTCGAAGACTTCGCGGGCGTCCCTCTCCGTCCAGGCCACTACCCGCGCACCATGATGCGGGATCGCTTCAAGCCAGCCCTCGGAGACCAGCTCACGCAGCGCCTCGCGAACCGGGGTACGGCTTACGCCTAGCTCGCGGGCGATACTCGCCTCGCGAATGTACTCCTGGGCCCGGTAGTGACCGTCGAGAATCCGCTGCTTGATCACGTTGTGGACTTCCGCGGTGGCGGTTCTCGCGATCCGGGGTAGTTCTAACATGGTGGGTTGGTTCATCAATGCCTCAATATTGCATGCAATATTGACTATAGACGCAGGTTTACGCGGCCTATTACTCGACCTTGGTCGAAAATTGCATGCAATCTCTCCTGGGCGTCTCATCGTACCTGACCCCCTCGACAGCTGGTCGGGGTTCTATTGCTTGCATACAGTGCTCGGCGAGCCGGGGGGATTGCGATAATGGACTTAGGCAAACTCATGCTGTCGACGTAGGTAATTTCACTACGCCACTTGTCAGAAATTTCCTACAAAAGGGCATATCCCAGGTTAACTGCATTTTGCGGTACAGCTGCCATGCTGTACTCAAGGGCAAGGAAGCTTCGCAAGGAAGCCGGGTCAGGACGACGCAACGACCAAGGATGCCCGGTCAGGATGACTGGGATGGCCGCAAGGACGCAAGAGTTCGCCCGGCCGCAAGGCCGGGCTCTTTCATTGTGGGAGCGCTAAGCCAATTTTCTCTCTTGCCCTTTGATCTGGCAGCCAATTAACTCCAACCTGTTGTTTAAAAATAAATAGCACCCTCCGTTGCTGTGGCCGATGGTTCCCCGGCCCGAATTCCAAGCTTCGAAAAGCCGTCATTGCATGGCGGATTCTTTGCTTTCGCTTCATTGCAACTGAGGGGATGATGGAGAGTCGGCTGCCATGGGAACGAAGGGGCGGCGCCGATAGAGCAGGGAGTTGAAGGCGGGTGACAGCGCAAGCGTGGCGCGAGTGGTTGCTCTCGATCTTTTATTTTAGATTTCTCTGCTATAACTAAGCGTATCCTTCCAACGGGTGACGGGATGTCCAATTCTGACTGGCTGATCAAGGCTCGTCGGTTCGCTGTTGCCGGTCTATGGGCCGGCCTGCCGTCGTTCGCTTCCGCTTCAGCAGAGGGCGTCGTCATGCCCACTGCCGGCTGGGGCGTGGTGTTGCTGGTTGTGGTGTCGGTTCTGGTGCTGGCAGGGCTGGCCTATAGACGTCGGCTTTTGAGTGAAGTCGAAAGGCTGCGGGCCAGCCACGAAGAGCTGACGACCATCCTCGACAGCGTCGACGCCTGCATCTACGTCAAATCGAACGACTTTCGCTATCTGTATGTCAACCGCAAGGGCAGCGAGATCGTGGGCCTGCCGGCCGAGGCGGTCCTGGGCAAAACCGACAGTGACATCTTCGATTCTGTCACGGCAGCGGAGCTGCGCTTCAACGACCGACGAGTCCTGGAGCAGGGCGAGAAAGTCGTGGTGGAAGAGGGATACGTGAAGGCCCAGGACGAAACCGTCTTTACCTTTCTGTCAATCAAGCTGCCGCTGCGTAGAGCCGATGGCACGATTCGTGCGCTCTGCGGTTTCTCCACTGACGTTACCGAGTACCGCGATATCCAGGAGAGCAAGCATCGGCTGACATTCTACGATTCGCTGACGGGGCTGCCCAACCGGCGCCTGCTGCTCGACCGGCTGGAAATGGTTGTCAAGGGCTCTCGGCGCACTGAGCGCTACGCGGCCCTGCTTTTCATCGATCTGGACGACTTCAAGGTCGTCAACGAGACCCAGGGCCTGCAACGGGGCGACCGATTCCTGCGCCAGGTGGCGCAGAGGCTGGAAGAGGTCGTGCGCGAGAGCGATACCCTGGCGCGGCTGGGGGCCGATGAATTCGTACTGATGATCCACGACCTCGGCCTCGACGTGGAGCAGGCGGCCCATGCCGCCGAACGCGTGGCCGAGAAGCTGTTGGGGCAGATCGCGAGCGCCCAGACCGACGACGACCAGGCACTGACCCTGCCCATTACGGCGAGTATCGGCATCTCCTTGTTTGCCAACGGCCAGGCGAACGTCGACAGTGCCATGCGTCAAGCGGACATTGCCTTGCAGCAGGCCAAGGCGGCGGGTGGCAACACCCTGCGCTTCTTCAATGCCGACATGCAGGCCGACGTGATGGAGCGAGTCCATCTCGAGGCCGATCTGCACCAGGCGCTGGCGCGAGATGAGCTGCGCCTGCACTATCAGGTTCAGGTGGATAATCGGACCGAGGTGACCGGCGTCGAGGCATTGATCCGCTGGGAGCACCCGCGGCGTGGCCTGGTGCCGCCTGGCCTTTTCATTCCGCTTGCCGAGAAGAATCGGTTGATTCTGCCGATCGGCTACTGGGTGCTCGAGACCGCTTGCCGCCAATTGGCCGCTTGGGCGCAGGAGAACGGCAAGGAGAAGCTGACGATCGCCGTCAACGTCAGCTCGGTGCAGTTTCACCAGCCCGACTTCGTTGCCCGGGTTCAGCATACCCTGGAGGAAACGGGCGCCAATCCTGGTCGGCTGGTGCTGGAAGTCACCGAGAGCCTGCTGATGGAAGAGCCGGAGCGTGTGCGCAACATCATGCTGCGCCTGAGCAAGCTCGGCATACGTTTTTCCCTGGACGATTTCGGTACCGGCTACTCATCGCTGAACTACCTGAAGCGGCTACCCCTGGATGAACTCAAGATCGACAAGTCGTTCATCGATGGCGTGCTCGACGACCCGGTGGATGCCGCCATCGTCACCACCACGATCACCCTGGCGAACAGTCTCGGTCTCGAAGTGACGGCCGAAGGCGTCGAGACGGAGGCGCAACACCGCTGGCTGCTGGAACATGGCTGCGAAGCCTTCCAGGGGTATCTGTTCGGACGTCCGTTGGCCCTGGAAGAACTGGCTTTGACCGATCGGGCTTGCCCCCTTCCCACCTGATGAAAGGGAATTGGCTGCCGCCCTTCCTCCTTTTCCTGCCGCTGCTGGGGTAAGCTGGGCGTGTCGTGTCGCATAGAGGAGCTTGCTTCTCTGCCATGCCTACCATCAAACGGAGAGTTCCATGTCCTTTCGACCCCTGCTTGCCGCTGCCGTGCTGATGTTTCCGCTGTCAGCCTTGGCCGAAACGCCCAACATCGTGCCGGGCCAGTGGCAGTTCACGAGCACCACTTCGGTGAAGGGTGATGTGCCGATTCCCGACCAGACGGAGACCCATCAGGAGTGCATCGTGCAGGGGGATCTCGACGATGCCGACTTCCAGTTTCTCGAAGTGGAGGAGGGCTGCGAGTTGCTGGAGCACAACGTCTCGGCGGATGGCGTCGATTACAAGATGGTCTGTCGCGCTGAAGGGGGCGAGGCCAATATCGATGGCCGCATGGGCTTTCTGGGTGAGCGCGTCGAGGGCAATGTGAACATCGATACCGAATCGCCGATGGGGCAGATGCAACTGGAAACCGCCATCGAGGGCGAGCGTCTCGGCGACTGCTGAGGGTATTTCCGAACAGGAACACAGGGCCACCCTTCGGGGTGGCCCTGGTCGTTTGAAGCCGTCGATGCTTGTCCGGTTGACCATCCTGCTTCAGCTGCTATAGCTCTAGTGATTTCCATGGAAAACGTGTGCTCGTCAGGTGAATGCGGGCACCCGATGCTATTGGAGGGCAGGCATGAGCGAACAAGTCGGCGACTTCATTATCAGGCGCTTGGGTGAGTGGGGCGTCAAGCGTATCTACGGTTACCCGGGCGATGGCAGCAACGGCATCATGGGAGCCCTGAATCGTGCGGACGAACGCTTCGAGTTCATCCAGGCGCGTCATGAGGAGATGGCGGCATTCATGGCTTGTGCCCATGCCAAGTTCACCGGCGAAGTGGGGGTCTGTACCGCGACGTCGGGGCCTGGCGCCATCCACCTGCTCAATGGGCTCTATGATGCCAAGAAGGACCACCAGCCCGTCGTCGCCATCGTCGGTCAGCAGGCCCGGGCTGCCATGGGGGGCGAGTATCACCAGGAGGTGGATCTGGTCTCGTTGTTCAAGGATGTCGCGCACGAATTCGTCCATATGGCGACCAGCCCCGCTCAGGTCCGCCATCTGATCGACCGAGCGATGCGTATCGCGCTGTCGGAACGCACCGTCACCGCCATCATCGTACCCAATGATCTGCAATCGCAGCCGGCCGTGGAAACGCCACCGCATGCCCATGGCACGGTGCATTCCGGGGTCGGCTATACGCCTCCGCGCGTGGTGCCCCATGAAGAAGAGCTGCGCCGGGCCGCGGCTGTGCTCAACGACGGCGAGCGTGTGGCAATCCTGATTGGTGCCGGGGCGCTGGGCGCCACCGATGAGGTGATTCAGCTCGCGGAGAAGCTGGGGGCCGGCGTGGCCAAGGCGCTGCTCGGGCGTGCGGCGCTGCCCGACCACCTGCCTTTCGTGACCGGCTCGATCGGCCTGCTGGGCACCAATGCGAGCTGGGAGATGATGGCCAACTGCGACACGCTGCTGATGATCGGCTCGGGGTTCCCTTATTCCGAATTTCTGCCCGAGGAGGGGCAGGCACGCGGGGTACAGATCGATATCGACCCGCGCATGCTCAGCATTCGTTATCCGATGGAGGTGAATCTGGTCGGCGATAGCGCGAATACGCTGCAGGCCCTGTTGCCGTTGCTGGAGGAGAAGCGCGATCGCTCCTGGCGCGAGCACATCGAGAGCAGCGTTGCGCAGTGGTGGGACGTGCTCGAGGAGCGCGCCATGGCCGAAGCCAACCCGATCAATCCACAGCGTGTCTTCTGGGAGCTCTCCCCGCGCCTGCCCGATAACTGCATCCTGACCTGCGATTCAGGCTCCGCGACCAACTGGTACGCCCGAGACCTCAAACTCCGTCGCGGCATGATGGCATCGCTATCCGGCGGTCTGGCGACCATGGGCAACGGCGTACCCTATGCCATTGCCGCCAAGTTTGCCTATCCGGACCGTGTCGCCATCGCCCTGGTCGGCGACGGCGCGATGCAGATGAACGGTTGCGCGGAGCTGATCACCGTCGCCAAGTACTGGCAGCGCTGGAGCGACCCGCGGCTCGTGGTCATGGTGCTCAACAACCAGGACCTCAACCAGGTGACCTGGGAGATGCGTGTGATGGAGGGCGATCCCAAGTATGAGGCGTCGCAGGACCTGCCCGATTTCCCCTATGCCCAGTATGCCGAGTTGATCGGCCTGAAGGGCATACGGGTCACCGAGCCGGATGCGCTGGCCGGTGCCTGGGATCTGGCGTTGAGCGCCGATCGTCCTGTGGTGCTGGAAGTCGTCTCCGACCCCGACGTGCCGCCGATTCCGCCGCACATCAAGCGCGAGCAGGCCCAGGCCTACATGTCGGCGCTGCTGCATGGCGACCCGGATGCGCTGGGTATCGTCAAGGCTTCGTTCAAGCAGTTTGCACGGGAGTTCGTGCCCAAGGTCCGCCGGCATTGAGAGCGGGTAGAGACGAAAAGCATCCACTTTCGACAGCGCCAGGCGACATCGCGGTTGCCGGTGCAGCGTTAGCGATCGGCTCTTGCGGACGTTGTCGTCTCGCTGGGCGCCTGCGCCATTTCCTCCTCCAGGCGGCGGCGTACGATACCGGGCGAGCCGGTATGGCGGGCCAGCAGGTCATAGGCTACCGGCACCACGAAAAGCGTGAAGAAGGTGGCGGCTGCCACGCCGGCCATGATCACCGTGCCGATCACCATGCGAGATTCGGCCCCGGCCCCGGTGGAGACGATCAGCGGGATGGAGCCGGCCATGGTGGTGACGGCAGTCATCAGGATCGGGCGCAGGCGCGTCACCGAGGCCTCTAGCAGGGCATCGCGGAAAGCGAAACCCTGGTCGCGTAGCTGGTTGGCGAACTCCACGATCAGGATGCCGTTCTTGGCCGCCAGCCCGATCAGCATCACCAGTCCCACCTGGCTGTAGATATTCAGCGACTGGCCGGTGATCAACAGGCCGAACAGGGCACCGCTCATCGCCAGCGGCACGGTGAGCATGATCACGAAGGGGTGCACGAAGCTCTCGAACTGTGCCGCCAGCACCAGGAACACCACCAGGGCGCCCAGGACCAGCAGGAAGGTGGTGGCGCCGCTGGCCTCGCGGTAATCCCGGGACGGACCGTCGACGTTGGTCTGGGCCTCAGGGGGCAGGATCTCGGCGGCCGTCTGCTCCAGGTACTCAAGCGCCTCGCCCAGCGGATAGCCATCCACGAGGTTGGCCTCGATGGTGATGGAGCGGACCCGGTTGAAGCGATTGAGCGTGCTGGCGCCGGCGAAGTCGGTCAGCGTGACCAGGCTTGCCAGGGGGATCAGCTCGCCCGAACGGGCCGAGCGTACCTGGATGTTGTCCAGCGCGCGTGGGCTGCTCTGCCTGGCCCGGTCGCCCTCGACGATGACGTCGTACTCCTCGCCGTTGTCGATGTAACGTGTCACGTTGCGCCCACCCAGCATGACCTCCAGGGTGCGCCCGATCTCGCTCACCGTGACCCCGAGCGACGCCGCGCGCTCGTAGTCGATATCCACGCGCAGCTGCGGCTGGGTTTCGCGGTAGTCGCTCTCCAGGCCTGACAGGCGTGGGTTGTGCTCACGAATGTGCTCGAGCATCAGATCGCGCCATTCGGCGAGCTGGTCAAAGGTGCCGCCGCCGAGGACGAACTGCACCGGCTTCTCGACGCGTTGGCCGAAGCCCTGGCGCATGATGGGAACAGCCTGGACACCGGGAAGGTCGGCCAGGCGCTGGCGCACCTCGTCCATGATTTCCCAGGCGCTGCGGCGCGTTCCCCATTCGGCCATGTTGATGATGGCGAAGCCGCCGTTGAAATTCTCGATGTTGCCGAAGCCGCGCGGGGCGCGCACCACCACACGCTCGAGTTCGCCCGAGTCCACCATCGGCTGCAGGCGCAGCTCGATCTCGTCCATGTAGTCCATCATGTAGTCGAAGGTGGCGCCCTCGGGGCCGTTGATCAGAATGAAGAAGTTGCCGCGATCCTCGCGAGGTGTGTACTCATTGGGAATCTGTTCGGCCATCCACAGGGTGGCGACGATCAGGGCGACGAATACGGCCAGCACGGCCAGGCGTGCCTTGAACACCGCTTCCAGCAGGGCGCGGTAGATTCGTTGCGACAATTCGAGCAGCCACTGCACGCCACGTGCCGTGGCGCTGTCGCCCATGCCGGGCTTGAGTATCTTCGAGGCCATCATCGGCGTGAGGGTGAGCGCCAGCAGGGTGGAAATGGCCACGGCCGCCGCCATGGTCAGGGCGAACTCGGAGAACAGGCGGCCGATGTCGCCCTGCAGGAAGCTGAGCGGCACGAACACCGCGATCAGCACCAGGGTGGTGGCGATGACGGCAAAGGCGATCTGTCGGGTGCCGCGGAAGGCCGCTACCAGTGGCGTCTCCCCATAGTCGTGCATGCGCCGATTGATGTTTTCCAACACCACGATGGCGTCGTCGACGATCAGGCCGATGGCCAGCACCAGCGCCAGCAGCGTGAGAAGGTTGATCGAGAAGCCCATGACCGCAAGCGCGCTGAACGAGCCGATGATGGCGATAGGTACCGTCACTGCGGGCACCAAGGTGGTGCGGATGTTGCCCAGGAACATGAAGATCACCACCACCACCAGCCCCATGGCGATGAACAGCGTCAGCACCACCTGCTGGATGGCACCGGCCACGAATACCGAGGCGTCGAAGTTCAGGCTCAACTGCATGCCCTCGGGCAGGGTGGCTTGCAGCCGTTCCATCTCCGCCTGGACGCCCTGGGAGAGTTCCAGCACGTTGGCAGTGGACTGCATCATCATGCCGAGCCCCACCATGGGCACCCCGTTGGCACGAAAGATCGAACGGTCGTCCACCGAGCCGACCTCGACCCGGGCCACGTCGCCCAGGCGTATCAGGTAGCCGTCGCTGCCCTGGTCGATGGCCAGGCGCTGGAAGTCTTCCGCCGCGGCGAAGCTGCGCGGCAGGCGCACGATGAACTGACGCTCACGGGATTCGATGGAGCCGGCCGGTAATTCGACGTTCTCGGCGCGCAGGGCGTTCTCCACGTCGCCGACGGTGAGGTTGCGCGCCGCCAGGGCGTTGCGGTCGACCCATACCCGCATGGCATAGTCGCTGCCGCCCCCCACGCGTACCCGGGCCACGCCGGGTTGCACCGAGAGTCGGTCGGCGAGGTAGCGGTTGGCGTAGTCGGTCAGCTCCGGTATGGAGTAACCCTCGCCGGAAAGGCTCAGCCACAGTACGACATCCTCGCTGGAGTCGGTCTTCTGTACCTCGGGCGGGTCGGCATCGTCGGGCAGGTTGCGCTGGGCGCCACTGATTCGGTCACGCACGTCGTTGGCCGCGGCGTCGATGTCCATCTCGAGATTGAATTCGATATCGATCCGCGAGCGGCCGTCCTCGCTCGACGAGGTCACCACCTCGATGCCTTCGATGCCGGCGATACGGTCCTCCAGCACCTGGGTGATGCGCGACTCGACCACGTTGGCCGCCGCGCCGGGGTAGCGGGTGTCGATGCTGACCACCGGCGGGTCGATGGAGGGATACTCCTGCAGCGAGAGCCGTTGCAGGGAGAGCAGGCCGAAGGCGACGATCAGCAGCGCCAGTACCGTCGCCAGCACCGGCCGCTGAACGGAGATATCGGACAGGCGCATCAGGCGCCACCCTCGCCGCGATTCGCTTCGAGAATCTCGCGGATGGAGTTCTCCTCGCTGGCGATGCCCAGCAGGCGCACGTAATCACCCTCCCGGGCACGCTGTACCCCATGGGAGACCACCAGTTCATCGACCTCGAGCCCCTCGAGTATCTCGGCCTGGCCGATCCGGCGCTCGCCGACGCGCACTTCGCGCCGCTCCAGGCGGTTCTCGTCGGCCTCGTCGATCACCAGCACGTATTGACGGTCGCCGCTGGGAATCAGCGCCGACTCCGGCACCACCACGGCCTGCCGTGGGCTGCGCTGCAGCACCACCTCCATCAGCATGCCGGGGCGCAGGCGCAGGTCGGGGTTGTCGATCTCGGCGCGTACCGTGACGCTGCGGCTGACGGGGTCGACCCGCGAGCCGATGCTGGCCACTTCGCCTTCGAAGCGTTCGTCGGGAAAGGCCACGCTGCGTGCCGTCAGGTGGAGCCCGGGCGCGAGGATCGCCAGGTAGACTTCCGGCACGCTGAAGTCGAGCTTCATCACGTCGAGCTTGTCCAGCGTGACCAGTTCGGTGCCGGGGGTGACCAGGCTGCCCAGGCTGATGTTGCGAAAGCCCACCACGCCGTCGAAGGGAGCGCGCAGGCGGTAGTTGGTCAGCCGTGCCTCCAGCGCCTGGATTTCCGCTTCCACCTGCCGCAGTCGCGCCTGACTGTCCTCCACGTCGGCGCGTGGCGCCATGTTGCGGCTCTGCAGCTGGCTCAGGCGGTCCACTGCACTGCGACGCTCGTCGCGCAGGGCCTGGGCGACACGCAACTGGGCGCGCTCTTCGCCGTCTTCCAGCCGAATCAGAAGTTGGCCGGCCTCGACGATCTCGCCATCGTGAAAGTTCAGCTCGGCGACGATCTCGGTCACCGTGGCCGATAGCGTCACGCTCTCGTCGGCGCGCAGGGTACCGAGCGCCTCAAGGGGGTCGGACCAGGGCTGGAGGTCGGCACGGGCGCCGATCACGGCGGTGCGTTCCTGGGCGGCCACGGGCAGGCTGGCGGCAAGGGCGACAGTAAAAGCCAGAACGGCGGTAAGAGTAGCGGCCAGGCACACCCGGACGAGCAGCGAAGCCAGCCGCCGGGCCGGTACAAGAGGAGAAAGGCGCGATGTGTTCATGGGGGCTCTTGTCGTGGTTCGTCAGGCGCGAGAGGACGCCGCTTCCGTGGGCGCTTCCTTGACAGCCTACTCATCTTGTCGGCATCGAATGTGACAACAAATTCGCAATATCCGTTCTACTTCGGGTTTTCGACTGTATAGCCCTTGTACAGGGAAATCAATTTGTGCGCTAACGCGCACCTCATTCCTCGCTTCCGCAAGATCCTTCCATTGCTTTGCAAGATTCTCCAAGCGTAACCGCATTGTAACGACGATGCTGAGTCACGTGAGCCGGGGCCAGCGGCACCGGTTCCCGACAACAGCAAGCTTGAATAAGAAACCTGATTGGGAGAAAGACCATGAGCAAGCTGATGCAGGGTATCGAGCGCTTCTGGCGCGAGGAACAGGGTACCGAGGTGGTGGAGTGGGCCTTGGTTGGGGGGCTGATTGTTGCCGCAGGAGCAGGCATATATCTCGTAATAGGTGAACGAGTGGCTGAGCTGATGGAAGAGCTTAGGTTGGCTATTGGGGCGGCTGAACCTGCATGATTTTATAAATATAAAGGGCGTCTTTTTAGGCGCCCTCATAATAATAATATTAAACATTCTTTTAGGTTGGATGGGGGTTAAGGGAAATGAAGTTAACTTTCATAGTGGTAATGGGGATGCTCTGCATAGCTACAATTTGGGATTTTTTACAATGGCGCATCCCTAACCCCCTCGTTATGGCCGGGGCCGCCGTGGGTATTCTGCTGCAGATGTGGGCAGCTGGAACCGGTGGTGTCCTGGCCGCCATCTCCGGCCTGTTGGTCGGGTTGGCCATTCTTCTTCCCGGTTACATGATGGGATTTACCGGCGCCGGAGACGCCAAGCTGATGGCGGCGGTGGGTACCTTTCTTGGTCCACTTGGAATCCTCCAGGTGGCACTATGCAGCATTCTCGTCGGTGGATTGATTGCCCTGGGGTTTGCCTTCAGTTCACTGATGATGCGCCAATCGGTTTCTCCTTGGGGGCGCTATTCATTGATGTTTCGCACTCTAGTTGCCACCGGAAGGCCACTCTATATCCCACCCGAAGAGGGTGAGGTCATGGGGCGTAAGTTCCCCTTTGCCGTTTCCATTGCCCTGGGAACCACTGCCTGGATCGCCTGGCAGTGGCCAGTGGCTTAGGTCGACGTATCTTTGGGAGGTGGCGGCATGGATACGAAAAATAACAATATCGATGTCAGTGATTCCGAGGCGACTAACCTACCGGATGATACTGTCGCCGAGGCCTTTCCGCCGCGTCCCACCAGCGTCGAGGAGACCGGCCTCTCGCCGCTCTACCTCGCCGACCTGATCTCGAAGCAGCTGTTCGAGCAGGGTGTGCTCGACCTGCACCAACTTAGCTGCAGCTCGGCCCTGGCCGGCAGCGTAGTGGAAGCCATCTGCCATCAGTTGCGCCGCGAAGGGCGCGCCGAGGTTCGCGGCCAGGCCGAAGGCGGCGCGCTGCGCTTCGGTCTCACCGAACTGGGCCGCGCCGCAGCCCAGGAAGCCCTGGCCCGGGACGGCTACGCCGGGCCCGCGCCGGTGCCGCTGGAAGCCTATACCGCCCGGGTACGGGCCCAGGCCCTGAGTGACGCCGGTATCAGCCGCGACAGGGTGATGACGGCTTTCGGTGACACCGTGATCGACCCGGCACTGCTCGACCAGCTCGGCCCGGGGCTGCACTCGGGGCGGGCGATGTTCATCCATGGCGAGCCCGGCACCGGCAAGAGCTACATCGCTCGCCGCCTGGTACGGCTGCTGCCCGGCGAAGTGCTTATCCCCCACGCCATCCTGGCGGGCGGCAAGGCCGTGCGCTGCTTCGACCCCGCGGTACACAGCCCGCTGGTGCCTCTGCAAGGAGAGGGCGAAGCCGCCTCGCTGCTGCTGGCCCAGGGTCACGACCCGCGCTATGTGCGCTGCCGCCGGCCCTGTGTGGTCTCCGGCGGCGAGTTGACCATGGCACGGCTGGAGATCCAGTACGACAGCGCCACGCATATTCACCAGGCCCCGATCCAGCTGCTGGCCAACAACGGCATGCTGATCATCGACGACCTGGGCCGCCAGCGCATGCCGCCGATGGAGCTGTTCAACCGCTGGATCGTGCCGCTGGAGGAGCGCCGCGACTTCCTGGCGCTGGCCAACGGCTACCACTTCAGCGTGCCCTTCGACGTGGCGCTGGTGTTCTCCACCAACCTGGACCCGCTGTCACTGGCCGATGCCGCCTTCCTGCGCCGCATCGGCTACAAGATTCGCTTCGCGCCGCTGAATCAGGACGCCTACCGGCAGATCTGGGCCCTTCAGTGCCGTGAGAGCGGTATTCCCTTCGATTCGACCCTGGTTGACTTTGTGATCTTTGAATTGCATGCGCGCCTCGGTGTGCCGCTGCTGGCCTGCCACCCGCGTGATCTGCTGGGCCTGGCGGCGGATCACCTGCGCTACTGGGGTGGCGAGGCACCCGACCGGGAGGTGCTCGCCTGGGCCTGGCAGACCTATTTCGGCGATTTCTCGGAAAGCGACCGCGCAGGCGGTGACGGCAATACGAGCGGGAGGAACGCATCATGAAGAAGAAAGGTGTTGTCACGATGTTCAGTGTCTCGCTGCTGATGGCCGGCGGTGCGGCGCTGATCGGCATGAGCTGGATGCAGGAGCAGAACCAGGAGCGCGACTCCTTGGTCGAGGCCGGCCAGGTAGTGGTGGCGGCCCTGCAGATCCCCTTCGGTACCACGGTGCAGGCCAGCGACTTGAAGACGCTGCGGCTGCCACCGGATTCGGTGCCGCCCGGCAGCTTCAACGACATCGAGAACGTGGTGGGGCGGGTCAGCAACCAGGTGATCTATGCCGGCGAGATCCTCCACGAGGGCCGAGTGGCCGAACACCTGGGCGGCAGCGCCCTCGCCGCGCTGCTCGATCCCGGCAAGCGGGCCATGAGCGTGCGGGTCGACGACGTGGTCGGCGTGGCCGGCTTCCTGCTTCCGGGCAACCGGGTGGACGTGGTTTCCACCCGCAACGACGGCAACCGCAACAGCGTGGAATCGAAGACGGTACTGCAGAACCTCAAGGTGCTGGCGGTGGACCAGATCGCCTCCCAGGAGCGCGATGGCCCGGTCATCGTGCGGGCGGTGACGCTGGAAGTGGACCCCTCCCAGGCGGAGACCCTGGTCAAGGCCACCCAGGAGGGCAAGGTGCAGCTGACCCTGCGCAACCCGCTGGATCATGAGGAGAAGCCCGACCTGTTGGTGGCACAGCGTGAGCTGCTCAATGTCGAGCCGCCGCGCGAGCGCAGCGCACCGCCGCCGCGTGCCGCTCCCGTGGTCCAGGCGCCGCGCCAGGTGATGGTGATACGCGGCACCGAGGCCAGCACCGTGAACGTACGCAACTGAGAGGGAAGGGACGCAAGAATCCGGGCTGGCTGCCGAGGCGGTTCAGCCGAACAGAGCAGGGGCAGGGGAGAACGTCATGATCATTCAAGGTGAGAAGTGGAGGGGGCTGGTGCTGGTGGGGTTCGTCGCCCTGGCCCTGGGTTGGGCAAGCGCGCTGGAGGCACAGGAGGAGAGCGCGCGCAGCGTGGCCATGCCGGTGGAGGGGCGAACGGTCGCGGTGGCGGTGGAGCTGAACAAGGCCCAGGTGTTGCAGTTTCCCCGGGCGGTGCGGGTGGTGTCGGTGGGCAACCCCGAGATCGCCGACCTGGTGGTGATGGGGTCGCGTCAGCTCTACGTGCTGGGCAAGTCCACCGGGACCACCAACGTGGTGCTGTGGGACCAGTCGGAGAACATCCAGGGCACGCTCAACGTGACCGTGACCCATGACCTCGAAGCGCTGAAGAGCCACCTGCACGTCCTGCTGCCTGACGAGAACATCCAAGTGCGCTCGGCCCAGGACAGCATCGTGCTCAGTGGTGAGGTTTCCAGTGCCGAAAGGCTCGATACCGCGCTGCGGTTGGCCACTCGCTTTGCCGGCGGCGGCGAGGATGCGGTGCTCAACCTGATGCAGGTGGGCGGAGCCAACCAGGTGATGCTCGACGTCAAGGTGGCGGAGGTCTCGCGCTCGCTGATCAAGCGGCTGGAAGCCAACTTCAACGTCTTCAACGTGGGCTCATCGGCGTTCCGCGCCGGTGCGGTTACCGGCGGAGCCACCTTCCCCGATGCCATCTTCAAGGGGGCCGGAGGAGATTTCCGCCTGCCAATCTTCGATCCAGCAGGTGCAGGAACTCCGATTGGCCCAGTGGTCAGGGAGTTCTCTCCCACCACGCCCAGCATCGAGGACACCGGTATCTTCGCCAGCTACCAGCGCAGCGACTATCTGCTCAACCTGGTGCTGGACGCGGCCAGCCGCGAAGGCGTGGCCAAGATCCTCGCCGAGCCCAACCTCACCACCTTGACCGGCCAGCAGGCGCAGTTCCTGGCCGGCGGCGAGTTTCCCATCCCTGTGCCCCAGGGCGATGGCCAGGTCGCCATCGAACACAAGGAGTTCGGCGTCGGCCTGAGGTTCCTGCCGGTGGTGCTGGACTCCGGCTCGATCAATCTCCAGGTGGATGTCTCCGTTTCCGATCTGGTCCCGGCCAACAGCCTTCAAATCGGTGTGGGAAGCGGGGTGAACGCCCAGTTCTTTGTGCCGGCGCTGGTCAAGCGCAGCGCCAGTTCCAGCCTGGAGCTGGCGTCGGGGCAGACCATCGCCATCGCCGGCATGCTCAACGAGAGCCTGCGCGAGAACGTCTCCAAGTTTCCCGGCCTGGGCGACCTGCCGGTGCTGGGGGCGCTGTTCCGCAGCCAGGAGTTCATCAAGGAGCAGACCGAACTGGTGATCTTCGTCACGCCGCGGCTGGCGCGATCCTTCGCGCCGGAGCAGGTGCGGCTGCCCACCGGCTCGTTCGTGGCTCCCAGCGACCTGGAGTTCTACCTGCTTGGCCGTTACCAGTCCCGCGACGACGAGGGCGGTACGCGCCCGCGCCCCAGCAGCCTGGACCTGGAGCTGATGTCGAGCCGTCGTACGGGCGGCACCGAGGGCCGCTTCGGCCATGACCTGTGAACCGAACACCATGACGGGAGTGCCACCATGTCCTCACTACGTGCTTTCCATCGTCTCCTTCGTCCGTCGTTTGTCCGCCGCACCTGGTGGGTGCCGCTCATCGTCACCCTGGGGCTGGCCGGTTGCGCGGCGCCCCAACCGGGGGCCGACCTGCCGCCCTTCGGTGACACGGTGAATCACACCAAGCGGCTGCAGACCTACGAGCCCGGCGATGAAGCGCCGACGCTGGGGGGCGCCAAGGCGGCCGAAGCGATACGTGGCTACCGCGGCGCTGCAGCGGGTGGGCAGCAGGCGGTGCCCATGACCTCCAGCTCGCTGCCCTGAGGGACAGGAACGAAAACGAGGCTGGAGCAGTGCCAAGCGGGACTACTGGCACACGTAATGACAGGAATACGGGGCCGGCGGGGATCGCCGGCGACGACAGAGCGACGAACAACGGGTGAATTCCCATGCTGACACGGCTCGAGATACGGCTGGTAGGGCGCGCAAGGGCGGACATGGATGCGCTGGAAGCGCTGTTGCGCAGCCAGGGCGACATCAACGTCATCGCGAGGCTGCTCTACAACGGCAGCGTCGATCCCCTGGAGGGCGTCGAGGCGATGCCCGATGCCCTGATACTGATGGCGGGCGACAACTGGGAAGCGGAGCTGATGGCGCTGTGCGAGCGCCCCGTCGGCGAGCGTCCGCCGCTGCTGGTGGTGGGTCCCAAGGGCAACGTGGAGCTGATTCGGCTGGCCATGCGGGCCGGTGCCCGTGACTACTTCTCGCCGCCCATCGACGACGGTGAGATCAGCCGCTTCCTGCGCGAGATCGTCCGCGATCGGCGCGAAGAGATGGCACGCCCCGCGGCGACCCTCACCGCGGTGATCAATGCCAAGGGCGGCTCCGGGGCCAGCCTGGTCGCCGCCAACCTGGCTCATCGCATGGTGGTGGAGGGCAAGGAGTGCGCGCTGGTGGACCTGGACGTGCAGTTCGGTTCGCTGCCGCTCTATTTCAACCTGACTCCGGACCATGGCCTGGTGCAGGCGCTGGAGGCCGCCGACAGCCTCGATACCCTGGCCATGTCGGCCTACGTGCAGCGCCACGAGAGCGGCCTCGGCCTGCTGGCCTCGTCGCCGGAAGACCGCGCCAGTCTCGCCGAGGTGCCGGAGATCCGGGTCGAGCAATTGCTCCACGTGCTGGGACAGGACCATGACGACGTGGTGGTCGACTTGCCGCGCTGGATCAACGGGGCAACTGCCTGCGTGCTGGAGCGCGCCGACCGCGTGCTGATGGTCATGCAGCAGAGCGTGGCCCACCTCCACGATGCCCAGCGCCTGCGCGACATCTTGATCCACGAGCTGGGCCTGCCGCCGTCGCGCATCGCGGTGGTGGTCAATCGCTTCGACAAGCGCAACGACGTATCCCTGGGCGCCATCGGCGACGCGCTGCCGAGACTGCCGGTCCATACCCTGCCCAACGACTATCGCCACGCCAGCCAGAGCATCAATGTCGGCAGCCCGCTGATCGATCTGGCCCGCAAAGCGGCGTTGACGCGCTCGATCAAGGTCCTGGCCGCTTCGCTGGCGGCACCGCGCGAGGCTCCTGTGCGGCCACGGCGCTGGTCGCTGAGGCTGTG
Source organism: Billgrantia sp. C5P2 (assembly GCF_051062895.2). Classification (NCBI taxonomy): domain Bacteria; kingdom Pseudomonadati; phylum Pseudomonadota; class Gammaproteobacteria; order Oceanospirillales; family Halomonadaceae; genus Billgrantia; species Billgrantia sp. C5P2. Next base: position 3,000,739 of record NZ_CM128542.1, on the reverse strand, counting down.
GAGTCGTACCCAACATTGACGCTGATCGGGAGACAGGCTGATGAATTTCCGTGAACGCATGACGGCAGGAGAGGAAGACCGGATCTGGGGGGGCCGCGGGCTGGCGGGCGGCAGCCTTTCGCCGGCGGAGCAGGAGTGCAAGCAGCGCCTGTTTCGCCAACTGGTCAAGGTGATGGACCTGGCGTTGCTCAGCACGCTGGACGAGCGCGAGGCGCGCAGCCAGGTGCAGCAGGTGTGCGAGGCGCTTATCGGCAAGGAGACGCTGCCGTTCAACGCGGCCGTGCGCCAGCGCATCGTCAGCGAACTGCAGGACGAAGTGCTGGGCCTGGGGCCGCTGGAGACGCTACTCGCCGACAAGACGATCTCGGACATTCTGGTCAACGGCACCAACCCGATCTACGTGGAGCGTTGCGGCAAGCTGGAACGGACCCTGCTGCGCTTCGACAGCGACCAGCACCTGATGACCATCATCGATCGTATCGTGTCGAGCGTGGGGCGCCGTGTCGACGAATCCTCCCCGATGGTCGATGCGCGGCTCAAGGATGGCTCGCGGGTCAATGCGGTGATCCCGCCGTTGGCCATTGATGGGCCGATGCTGTCGATCCGCCGCTTCGCCGTCGACCGGCTCACGGTGGAGAACCTGATCGCCCACGGCAGCCTCTCGCCTGTCATCTCCCAATTATTGGAGAAAGTGGTCAGGGCGCGGCTCAACGTGCTGGTCTCGGGCGGCACCGGTGCCGGCAAGACCACCCTGCTCAACGTGCTGTCGGGCTTCATCCCGGCCGACGAGCGCATCGTCACCATCGAGGACTCCGCCGAGCTGCAGCTGCAGCAACCCCACGTCGGCCGCCTGGAGACCCGCCCGCCCAACATCGAGGGGCGCGGCGAGGTGACCCAGCGCGACCTGGTGCGCAACAGCCTGCGCATGCGCCCCGACCGCATCATCATCGGTGAGGTGCGCGGGGGCGAAGCCTTCGACATGCTGCAGGCGATGAACACCGGCCATGACGGCTCGCTCACTACCATTCATGCCAACACGCCCCGCGATGCGTTGACGCGGATCGAGAACATGGTGGCCATGAGTGGCTACCAACTGCCGCCGCGCGCGCTGCGCTCGCAGATCGCCTCGGCCATCGACGTGGTAGTGCAGGTGGAGCGTCAGGAGGATGGTGTGAGGCGGCTGGTCAGCGTGCAGGAGGTCAGCGGTCAGGAGGGCGAGATCATCACCATGTCCGAGCTGTTCCGCTTCGAGCGCGAGGGCGTCGACGAGCATGGCGGTGTGGTGGGGCACTACATGGCCACCGGCGTGGTGCCGGGCTTCTACGACCATCTCAAGCGTCGCGGGCTCGACCCGGGGCTGGAAGTCTTCCAGCCGGGCGGAGGGCAACGGCCATGGGCATGAACGTCAATCTCTCCGACGAGGCGATCTTCATCGGCATGATCTTCATTGCCGCCTTCCTGCTGATGCAGAGCTTCCTGGTACCGGCCTTCGGCGAGAACCGCAAGGCGCAGAAGCGACTGAAGAAACGACTGAATGCCATCTCGGCCGGGGCCGATCGCGGCCAGGCCTCGCTGGTGCGACGCAAGTACCTGCGTCAGCTGTCACCGCTGGAGCGGGCGCTCGAGGCGTTGCCCGGCATGGCACGGGTCGAGCGGTTGATCGAGCAGGCGGGGCGAGAGACGCCGGCCTATCGGGTGGTACTTCAGAGCCTCTGTCTGGGGGGCATGAGCGGTGTAGGCGGCTTCTACCTGCTGCCGCAGCCGCTGCTGGGCGTGCTGCTGGGGTTGGGCGTGGCGGCACTGCCGTTCATGCGCTTGCAGCGGTTGCGCAGCAAACGCCTGGCACGCTTCGAGGAGCAGCTGCCCGATGCGCTGATCGTCATGGCGCGGGCGCTGCGGGCAGGCCACCCGTTCAGCGATGCCATGCACCTGGTGGCCGAGGAGATGGCCGACCCCGTCGCCGCCGAGTTCCGCACCACCTTCATGGAGATCAATTACGGCGGCGAGGTGCGCAGCGCCATGCTGGGCATGCTGGAGCGGGTGCCGAGCGTGACCGTGATGGTATTCACCACCTCGGTGCTGATCCAGAAGGAGAGCGGCGGCAACCTGGCCGAGCTGCTCGATGGCCTGGCCGCGGTGGTACGCGACCGCTTCCGCTTCCAGCGCAAGGTGCGCACGCTCTCCGCCCAGGGCCGCATGGCGGCCTGGATCCTCTCGCTGCTGCCGTTCGCGCTGGCCGGCGTCCTCACCCTGGTATCGCCGAAGTTCCTGCCCATGCTCACCCAGGATCCGGTGGGCCGGCAAATGGTGGTCGCGGCGTTCGTCATGATCGTGATCGGCATTCTGTGGATGCGCCGCATCGTGCGCATCGACGTCTGAGGAGGGCGCGCGGATGGACATGGTGGCAGCTTGGCTCGACAGGTTCGACACCTTCATGCAGGACCCCTACGCCATGCAGCTCGGCTTCGCCGCCATGCTGGGCATGGCCGTCTTTACTCTGCTGGTGGCGTTGGCGCTGCTGGTCATGGGGCTGTCGGATCCCCTGCGGCGCCGGCTCAGGCACCTGGAAGCCAGTGCCGAGATGGCTGCGGGACAGGGCAAGGTGGATGAGGGCGGCTTGGTCCAGTGGCTGGGTCCCATGGGCGAGAAACTGGTGCCCGGGAAAGAGGAAGTCCGCAGCCGCATCGCCGAGGAGCTGCGTCATGCCGGCAAGCGTTCGCCTTCGGCCGTCAGCCTGTTCTATGGCATTCGGCTATTGCTGACCGTGGTGCCGCCGCTGCTATTGTTGTCGCTGCTCCTTCCTTTCGTACGCATCCCTCCCGCTATCGTGATGCTGCTGATCATCGTCACGGCCATCGTCGGCTATCTGCTGCCGCGCTTGTGGCTGGTGCGGGCAATCAAGCGGCGCACAACGCAGCTGCGCCGCGGCCTGCCCGACGCGCTGGATCTGCTGGTGGTGTGCAGCGAGGCCGGCCTGGGGCTGGGGGCGGCGATCCAGCGGGTGGCGCGCGACCTGGAGGTGAGCCACCCGGAGCTGGCCGACGAACTGCACCTGTTCGGCATGCAGACCCGCGCGGGCATGGACAACAAGACCGCCCTACGCGACCTCGAGGAGCGCACCGGCGTCGAGGACATTCGCGGCCTGGTCACCACCCTGCTGCAGAGCATGCGCTTCGGCACCAGCATCGCCATGACCCTGCGCCTGTTCGCCGTCGAGTTGCGCGACAAACGCACCCAGGAGGCGGAGGAGAAGGCTGCCAAGGTCAGCACCAAGATGTTGTTTCCCCTGATTTTCTGTGTTTTTCCCAGCTTCTTCGTGGTGGCCCTGGGGCCGCCGTTGCTGGGGGCGGCCGCCGCCTTTGCGGGGCGCTGAGCCAACCAACGTCATCAACGAGCGGGAGAGGTTGCCATGAGAATCGACATCAAAGCTGCTACGGGGTTACGCACCGTTTGGGCCGTCGCCGCGCTATCACTGGCGCTGAGCGGCTGCGCTGCTACCGGGGGAGCACCCCAGGAAGGCGATATCTACGGGTCTCTGAACAACGGTGGGTCGTCGGTGGCCTATGGCACCGCCTTCCCGGTGGGCTCCGCCGAGGAGGCCTACCGCAATGGTGATGCCGCCCTGCGTGCCGGTGATGCCGACCGGGCGCTGTTCGAGTATCTGCGCGGGTTGCGCATGGAGCGGCGGCCCCAGGCCGACCCGCTGTATCGGGTCGGGATCATTCATCATGGTCGCGGCAACCATGAGCTTGCCGACACGGCCTATCGCTGGGCACTGGACATCGACCCACGCCATCCCGGGGCAGGAACGGCGCTTGGCATCATCCTGATCCAGCAGCGCGACTATGAGCAGGCCGAGCAATTCCTGGCGCCCATCGCGGCACGCCGCGAGGCCCCCTGGCAGGCCCACAACGCCCTGGGGGTGATTGCCGACATCCGCACCGACCATGCCGCGGCGCAGGCTCACTATGCGAGAGCCCTGGAGACGAACCCGAGGATTCCGCTGGTGCTCAACAACCAGGGCTATTCGCGCTACCTGGCCGGTGATCTGCCCGGTGCCCGCCAAGCGTTGCGCCAGGCGGTGAGTGCCAATCCCGACTACGACCTGGCCTGGCGCAACCTGGGGCTGGTGCATGCCCGCGAGGGCGACTACGAAACCGCCATCGAAGCGGTGGCGCGTGGCGGCGATCGCGCCAAGGCCTACAACGACATCGGCTATATCTCGATGCTCGAGGGGCGCTACCAGGACGCCATGGGTTTCTTCGATGAGGCGATGCGCCTCTCGCCGGCCTACTACGTCACCGCCAGCGAGAATGCCCGCAGCCTGGATCAACTGATCCGTCGTCAGGGCGCTTCGGACATCAACTGACGGGCACGACCCGGCGCCGGGCGCGCGGGCAGCACGAGCGAGGAGGGCGAGGCATGAAAACGATACGTTCGGCGCGTCGTCAGCGCGGCTCGGAGGTGGTGGAGTTCGCCATTTCGGCAACGCTGTTGTTCATCCTGCTGTTCGGCATCATCGAGTTCAGCGTCGCGCTTTTCGACAAGGCGACGCTGACCAACGCCAGCCGCGAAGGGGCGAGAACCGGCATTCTGTACCGCCCGGAACCGCGTGACACGGGCGCCGAGGATGCCGCCATCGAGCAGGCGATCCGCGACTATGCCGAGCAATACCTTATCTCCCTGGGCGGGCCGGCGGAGATGGAGATCACGATCGCGCGCCCCAACGGTGGGACCCTGCAGGCCGGGGACAGCCTGGTTGTGACGGTCGACTACCCCTATCAGTTCCTGCTGCTGCCCGGCTTCATCGGCACCCTGGGCGATGTGCTCGAGCTCAGCGCCACTACCGTGATGAGGGCCGAATGACATGAACGCAAGCATCGCCAGGCGTGGCCACTACGGTTCGCCGCAACGTCAGCGCGGGGTCTCCATCGTGCTGCTGGCCGTCGGCCTCTTCATGCTGCTGGCCTTCACCGCCCTGGCTGTGGACGGGGGCAACCTCTATGTGGCCAGGAACGAATTGCACAACGCCGCCGATGCCGGCTCACTGGCGGGTGCAAGGCATCTCTATCTCAAGGATGGGAGCTGGGTGAACGACGGCACACGCCCCTACGACCCGAGCGATCCGGACTCTCCCTTCAAGAGTGCGGAAGCCTGGGCGACCGAAGCGGCCATGGACAATTGGAGCCAGAACGAGGCGGTTGAAGTCCTCAGTGCTGAAAGGGGCCATTGGAGCTTTGCCACGCGAAGCTTTACCCCGAACCCCTCGATCGATCCGGTGGATCTGTTCGAGCGCACTGCCGAAGACCTCGACGGCGATCCGAACTTCATCAATGCCGTGGAGGTCGTCACGGCCCGCCAGCAGACTCAGGTGGAGGCCTTCTTCGGGAGGATCTTCGGTTTCGAGGGCTACGACGTGTCGGCGCGTTCGGTAGCCTACATCGGCTTTGCCGGCAACCTGCGCCCGGAGGACGTCGACCAGCCCATCGCCCTGTGCCGGCAGGCGCTGATGGACCCTTCCGGCAACTACTCCTGCAGCACTGGCCGCTTCATCCCCGAGGGTGACCAGACCGGCGGTTGGACCAACTTCCAGCATGACCAGAGCGGCGCGTCCAACGCCAACGAACTCAGAAACCTGGTCTGCGGTGACGGCAACCCCGACGAGATGCGCTTCGGCGAGGACATCTCCACCAACAACGGCCAGGTGCAGTCGGCCTTCAGTGAGCTCTACGACTGCTGGGTGGAGAAGACCGCGAAGGAGGAGGTCTGGACCCTGACCCTGCCGGTGATCGACTGCGAAGAAGGGGTCGCCCCGAGCAACCGCCTGGTGGGCGCCGTGACCGTCAATATCGTGTGGATCATCGACCAGGCAAACAACATCGACAACCGGGCGCCACGCCAGATGGAACTGCCGCCCGAAGACAGCGGTGGCGATTCACCGGGTACCTGGAGCCATGACGGCGCGAGCGGTGCGGAGCGCTGGGATAGCTTCGTCGACGCCTTCGACCTGCAGAAAGAGAACGGCGACCCCGCCCATTGGAGTTCCGATCCGCAACAATCGGGTTGGCGTCAGAAGAGCATCTACTTCCTGCCCAGCTGTAGCTACCACGACCCCAAGGGGCAGACGGGGGGCGAGAACTTCGGCATCCTGGCGCAGATACCCGTGCTGGTGGATTAGGCGCCGACAAGGGCGCTGGCCGACACCATCCGGCCAGCGCCCTTGTTTGTCTCTTGACCTGCTATTCCCTGCTCGGGCCTGACTGACCTGCCTTCAGGTCGATGCCTTGATGCTCCAGGCAACACCCCGGCCATGACCGGCGCCGAGCGCGGGTTTGGCCGCAGGTGCCAAGGCGTCGCATGACTTGGCCGGACCCTTTGCCGCTTCCCCGGTGGTGGAGAAAGCCTCGCGTGTCGTCAGCGACTGACGATAGAGCGTCGGCGTCTGGCCGGCGTGCTTCTGAAAGGTCCGCGTGAAGTAAGAGAGGTCGCGAAAACCGACACTGAAGCAGACATCCGTGACGGACATCCTGGGGTTGGCAAGCAGCCGCTTGGCTTCATCGATGCGCCGTTCCAGCAAGAATCCCTGGAAAGTATTGTCGGTGAGCTTGCGAAACAGTCGGCTTAGCTGGAAAGGGGTGATACCGCACTGTTCGGCAACTTCGGCCTGGGCCATCTTCTGGTGCAGGTGCTGCTCGATATAGCTGATGGCTCGATCCAGCTGGACGCGTTGATGGCTCGAAGTGGGACAGGGAAGACGTGCCTCGGGGGGAATCTGGTTGCTGACCTCGGCTGCCTGCTTCCTGACCTGTGTGCCGGCGTTGACCGACCGCAGTTGATGGAGGCTCTCCATGACGCCGATGAACCTGGCAAGGTCGACCGGCTGCACGAAGTAATCCCAGACTCGGGTGCGAAAGGCCCAGACGGCCAGGCTTTCGGAGTGCGCCTGGGTGATCATGAGCAGGGGCACCGAGGCGGCGCGCTGCTTGGCCTGCCTCAGGTCGGTCAGTCCCTTCAGGTCCGGATAGTCGAACTCGAAGCAGGCGGCGATTGGAGGACGAGAGAGCAGGATGGGAAGAGGATCCTGGTCGTTGGTAACGAACTCAATCGGGTAATCTTTTTTACGTAGGGCGAGTACGTAATCTTTTTCTATTGGATTATTGAGTGTACGTAGCACAATGAGAACATAACCATGAGTGGACATGCGAATGTCCCTCCTGAGTCCCTTGCGTCATGACGCTTTATAAGTTTTAGTTGTTGGGTTTTGCTGTTTGAAAAGAGTTACTTTTCAAGAATGATTCCATTGTAACCTTTTGTAGTGGGTGTGTCTTATCCAATGTAATTGAAAGTGACAAATTAACAGTATTATATTTCTCATCCTTTAGTCTTGCTCTTCTAATGCTGTGAAGCTGCATTAGTTTTAGTTAAATTAGACTGTCGCACCAGGAAAGCCAGGCCATGATGGCATAGGCCCTTGCCTGAGCGACTGCGAGTTCTGCTAGAATCGGCCTCCTTTCTGCCAACGGAATCGTCATGCCGTCTCCTGGATTCGATGTCGTGATCGTAGGCGCGGGCGCTGCCGGGCTGATGTGTGCGCTTACGGCCGGCTATGCGGGGCGTCGCGTACTGGTGCTCGATCATGCCAACAAGCCCGGCAAGAAGATCCTGATGTCGGGAGGAGGGCGCTGCAATTTCACCAACCTGGCCACCGGGCCGGCCAACTTCTTCTCGTCCAATCCGCGTTTCTGCATCTCGGCGCTGAAGCGCTACCGCCCGGAGCACTTCGTCGAGCTGGTGGAACGACATGGCGTCGACTACGTCGAGAAGGCGCCGGGCCAGCTGTTCTGTGCCCATTCGGCCAAGGAGCTGCTCGACGTGCTGCTCACCGAATGCGAGTGGGCAGGAGTCGAACTGCGACTGAAGACCTCAGTGGAGCGAATCGAGCGGGCAGGCGAGGGCATGCGGCTCGTCTCCTCTTCGGGCCGCATCGAGACCGGTGCGGTAGTGATCGCCACTGGCGGGCTATCGATTCCCACCATGGGCGCCACCGGGTTCGGCTATGACATCGCTCGCCAGTTCGGCCTGCAGGTAACCGAGACGCGACCGGCTCTGGTGCCGTTCACCCTCACCTCACAGTGGAAGGCACGAGCAGCCGACCTGGCCGGTGTGGCCTGCGACGTGGCGGTAAGCACCGTGCGCGCCGGCCAGCGACTGGGGCCGGGACGCGAACGACGCTACCGCGAGCCGATGCTGTTTACCCACCGTGGCCTCTCCGGCCCCGGCATGCTACAGATCTCGAGCTACTGGCAGCCCGGCGACGAGCTCGAGATCGATCTGCTTCCGAGGCATGACATTCCCGCTGCGCTGGCCGAGGCCCGCCGGGTGTCCCCGCGCCGCCAGCTCTCCACCTGGCTGGGCGAGCAGTTGCCCCGACGTTTGGCCCAGGCACTGGTCGAGTGGCACGGCGAGGACCCCGTCTTGGCAGAGCTCTCCAATGCCCATATCGAGGCCTGGCAGGAGCGCCTCGGCCGCTGGCGCCTCAAGCCTGCCGGCACCGAGGGCTGGCGTACCGCCGAGGTAACTCTGGGGGGCGTCGACACCGGGGCGATCTCGTCGAAGGACTTCAGTGTCGAGGGCTTGCCGCAGCTGCGTTTCATCGGCGAGGTGCTCGACGTCACCGGTGAGCTCGGTGGCTACAACTTCCAGTGGGCCTGGGCCTCGGGCGTGGCGTGCGGGCTTTCTCTGTAAACGAGGAACGAACGACAAAAACTTACGCAACGTAACCGGGCGCTTTCTGCGACATTGCTACGCTGGGAAAATCGGTTCGTCCCGGATGTGGTTCGACACAGGAGTGCGCCATGCCCCCCCAAGCCCACCAGTGGGAAAGCTCCCACCAGTTGGAAACGCCCGATACCCTGCACACCAAGGAGTGGCTGAGACGCTACCAGCGCGTTCGCCAGGCCTCCGAACGGCTCTGCGAGCCGCTCTGCACGGAGGACTACGTGATCCAGAGCATGGATGACGTCAGCCCGCCGAAGTGGCATCTAGCCCACGTCACCTGGTTCTTCGAAGCCTTCATTCTCGCTCCCTTCCAGCCCCACTACCGAACGCTCGACCCCGCCTACGACTTTCTTTTCAACTCCTACTACGAGACTCACGGCGTGCCGTTTCCGCGGCTCCGGCGCGGAACGCTGTCGCGTCCCACGGTCGCCGATGTCTACCGCTTTCGTGCCCATGTCGACGCGGCCATGGCGGAGCTGCTCGAATCGCCGCCTGCCGAGCATGCCGAGGAGATATTCCGGCGCGTGGAGCTGGGGCTGCACCATGAGCAACAGCACCAGGAGCTGCTGCTCATGGACATCAAGCACATCCTGGCCCAGAACCCCCTGTGCCCCGCGTATCGCGACGACCTGTCGCCGCCGGTGGAGGAGGCGCCCGGAGAGCTGGCCTGGCTCGACCCCCCGGCGGGCATCCGCTCCATCGGCCACGACCTGACGACCGGCTTCGCCTACGACAATGAGGGGCCGGTGCATCGCCAGTTTCTCGAGGCGTTCCAACTGGCCAACCGCCCGGTGACCAACGAGGAGTTCCTGGCCTTCATCGAGGACGGTGGCTACGCGCGCCCCGAACTGTGGCTTTCCGACGGCTGGCAGCAAGTCGGCCAGGGAGGCTGGCAGGCGCCGTTGTACTGGGTGAGGCGCGACGACGGCTGGCACCACTTCACCCTGGGCGGTCTGCGCCGAGTGGACCCGCATGCGCCGGTGGTTCACGTGAGCTTCTTCGAGGCCGACGCCTATGCCCGCTGGGCCGGGGCGCGGCTGCCCAGCGAGGCGGAGTGGGAGGTTGCCGCTCGTGGCGTGGCCATGAACGGCAACTTTGTCGAGAGCGACCACCTGCAGCCGGTGGCCGCTCCAGCCCTGACCCAAGCCCCCAGCCAGCTGTTCGGCGACGTCTGGGAGTGGACCGGCAGTGCCTACCGGCCCTACCCGGGGTTTCGCACCCTGCCGGGCACACTGGGCGAGTACAACGGCAAGTTCATGTCCGGGCAGATGGTGCTGCGTGGCGGCTGCTGTGCCACGCCGGCCGATCATGTCCGCCCGACCTATCGCAACTTCTTTCCGCCCCACGCCCGCTGGGCGTTCTCCGGTTTTCGGCTTGCCAGGGAGGCATGACATGGACTCGCTCGTACGCTTTTACGACCAGCACCCGTCCGAGGTGACGGGGTCGCTTTGTCAGGAGTTGCTGGCCGGGCTCAGCGCAACGCCTAAGTTCACTTCGCCAAAGTTCTTCTACGATCGTCGTGGCTCCGAACTGTTCGATGCCATCTGCGAGCAGCCCGAGTACTACCCCACGCGCACCGAGGAGGCGATCCTGCGTGCCGCTGCCACCGACATTGCCGAGGTGGTCGGTCGCGACGCCACCCTGATCGAGCTTGGCAGCGGTGCCAGCCGCAAGGTACGCCTGCTGCTCGAGGCATTGCATCCGGCCTGCTACCTGGGCGTGGACATCTCTCGCGACTTTCTCCTCGAGAGCACCCAACGCCTGGCGGGTGACTATCCCTGGCTCGAGGTGCATGCCGCCTGCGCCGACTTCACGCGTCCCATGGCCCGGCCGGAGGGACTGGAGGGAGAACGGCCGGTGGCTTTCTTTCCCGGTTCGAGCATTGGCAACTTCACTCCCGAGGAAGCCGAGCGCTTTCTGAAGGGGCTGACGACGCTGCTGCCCATCGGTGGGGGGCTGCTGGTCGGTGTCGACCTGATCAAGGATCGTGCGATTCTCGATGCCGCCTACAACGATGCCGCAGGCGTCACAGCGGCCTTCAATCTCAACCTGCTGGAACGACTGCGCTACGAGTTCGAGGCCGAAGTGGAACCGCGGGGGTTCCGTCACAGTGCCTTCTACAACGAGGCCGACTCACGCATCGAGATGCACCTGGTGAGCTTGCGCGACCAGGCCATTCGCGTGGCGGGGGAGCGGGTCGACTTCGACGAAGGCGAGAGCCTGCATACCGAGAATTCCTACAAGTACAGCATCGCAGGCTTCCGCGAGCTGGCCGGCCGCGCCGGCTTCGAACCGCGTGCCCACTGGACCGACCGCGACGCCCTGTTCTGTATCCATTATCTGGAGCGTGCGGCCTAGTGGTCTTGGTGGCCTTGGTGACAATCCGGTCTATGCTGCATGACAGAACCATGCTGGAAGCAGAGGGCCCGCCATGACCATGATTGCGATTCAGGACTCCTCCGAATACGAAGTGTCTCCGTTCGCTGACCGTATCGTCGATGAAGCCGTGCGCCAGGCCGAAGAGCGGGGTTGGAAGGGGGTGCGTCTCTCCGAGGTGGCGCACGGCCTCGAGCTGCCGATGTCCGTGGTGCTCGAGCGTTTTCGCGACATGGATGCCGTGGCCAATGCCTGGTTCCAGCGTGGCTGGCGCGCCATGCTGGCCACCAAACCCGATACCTTCGACGATTGGCCGGAGCGGGTGCGCATCGAACACTGCCTGCAGGCCTGGTTTGACACCTACGCGGCGCATCGGCGGGTGACCATCGAGATGCTGCGGACCAAGGCGCACCTGCCGCATCCGCATACCTGGGTGCCGATGGTCTTCGACCTGTCACGTACCATCCAGTGGCTGCGCGAGGCGGCACGACTCGAGGCGCGCTACGGTACCCGCCGCGCCCAGGTGGAGGAGATGGCATTGACCAGTCTGTTCCTGGCTGCGCTGGCGGTGTGGTCTTCCGATACCAGCGAAGGCCAGCGCCGTACCCGACGTTTCATCGAGAAGCGCCTCAAGCGCGGCGAGAGCTGGATGAAATGGGTGCCGGGAGTAGCCCACCGGCGTCATTCTGCGGAGGCGCAGCTGTAAGTTTCAGCAGGGCTGTCCTGGGTAGAAATCAGCGAACCTGCTACAGGAGTCGCCGTGCCCGGTTGAGCAGAAGGCCCCCGGCGGCGAGCCGCTTGACCAAGCGAATGAGCGAGTTGGGGTGGCGTGCGCTGCCGACCAGCAGGGCGCCACCGGCCAGGTACACCAGCCCCCGGTAGCGCTTGAGGCGCTGCCAGCCCGCATCGAGGGGCGCGGCAGCAAGCTGCCAGCGCTCCGCTTCGACCAGGATATCGATGCGCTGCTGCTCGATCCTGGACAGGAGTTCCGCCTTGCGCTGGGCGCGTGTTGGCTTGGCTGGTGGCGTTGGGTCACCGGCGCGACGCGTCACGATGTTCCTCCATCAGGTGGCGGTCCAGGGCAAGCTGGGCCAGTGTCTCCTTCAGCAGGGTATGACGTCGGGCCAGGCGCAGAGCCATCAATGCGGTCAAGCCGCCGCCCGCCAATAGCACTGCGGCACAGAGGAGAATGGCGGCCAGGCGGTGGGTATCCCAGAACAGTACCACCACCAGAAGTGCCAGCATGCCCAGACCCAGTAGCAGCAGCACCAGGCTGAGGCCCAGCAACAGCAGCAGGGTGGCGAGTCGGGCACGCTCCTCCTCGAGTTCCAGCACGGCGAGACGCAGGCGCGTCTCGCCGGTGGCCACCAAGCTGGACAGCAGGCGCCGGCCGGCGCCGAACAGGCGTTGCGCCGGGCCTTCGCCGGACACCATCAGCGCCGCCCGATCAGCATGCCGATGACCATGCCCACCGCGGCGCCGATGCCTATGCTGGTCCAGGGGTTGTCGTGCACGTACCGGTCGCAGGCATCGACCTGATGGGTGATGGAGTCGCGAGCTTCACCGTAGAGTCGCTCACCGCGAGCCTCCAGGCGTGACCGGGTCTCCTTCAGCCGCTTCTCGGCGCGCTCCCTCAGTTCCTTGATGTTGCTGCGCGAGTCGTCGGCGGTGGCGCTGACGAGTTCCTCGATGGTATGGGAGAGATGTTGCAGATCCTCCTTGAGCTGCCGGGTGGTTTCGTCGACGTGGGGAGTGCGAGAGGCCATGATAGTCTTCCTTTGACGTGGAGATCACAGGCTCAGCATAGCATTAGCGACTGCGACTTCAATGTCGCTTCACTACATCGTTGATCGGAATCACTCTGGAAACAGGGAGCTGCTGCCCGAGAAGATGGGGTTGAGGCTGACGCCGATGCCGACGCGCTGGGTGCGATGATCGTAGTCGATCATGCTGTCTCCGTAGCCGTAGAAGTACTGGATATGGCCGCGAATGTTGCCGTGCAGTGGCCAGGAGTAATCCACTCGGGTTCCCATGTTTCCAGCGCTGGGATTGCCGTGCCACTGGACGGCCACCTCATTGTCGCCCATGCGATGGGCGACGGTGATCTCACCATAGCCCAGGTAGCGCTCGATATCGGGATTGTCGTCGTCGCCCGCCGATTCCGGCACCCGCCAGTGGGGGGCGACGCTGACCAACCAGTCGTTCTTGAGGAAGGTCGACTCGAGAATGACCCGATTCCAGCTGCGCGACATGTCGCCCGAGCGACCGTTGGACTGGTGGTTGAAGCTCACCCGATTGTTGACGTTGGTCCAGCCCAGCAGCGACCAGCGATTCTCGAAGTCGATGAAGAACTCCGGCTCGTAGTTGGTCTCGCGGAAGGGCGACGAGGAGTCGGCGTTGTAGGCCTGCCACCAGCTGCGCTGGGTGTAGGCGAAATAAAGGTCGCCTCCGTGGTCGCCGAAGAGCCGCTCGATCAGGTTGAACTTGGCGCTGAACTGGAACTTGACCTCGGCGCGGTCGGGGGTGCCATCCTCGTCGACGTCGCCGAACACTTGCTGGTTGGGGCGACGGTCGTAATTCAGCGGCAACAGATAGTTGCGCCGATGCGTGGTGATGGCAAAGGGATTGCGCGAAGATTCCCGCTCGAGTTGGCGGCGCTCCTCCACGGGCTGAAGCTCCTGCTCCGAGGCGATGGTGATCACCTCGCCAAGACCGCGGCGTCCTTCTCCGGCCTGCAGACGATCCTGGGTCAACTGCTGGCGCAGCGAATCCATTTCCTGTCCGAGTGCCTCGATGCGTGACTCGATCGCCGCGCGCTCCTCCTCGGTGAGCTGCTGGGCCACGGCACTGCCGGCGGCCCCGACCAGCAGAAGCGCAAGAAGAGCCTTGGAAGACGAACGACGAAGCATCATGGCGGCGGGACCGAAGGAAGCGTGACTGTGAACGCCGTTTCTACCACGTCCGGGCCTTAAGTCAACCATGTACCTATCCATTTCCTTCCCGCCAATGGGGAATGTAAGGAAGAAACAGCTTCCCATTGCCTTGTGCCGCTGCGGGACCGAGAATCAGCACGAAGCCGCAAGGCCCCTGCAACTGGAGCAAGAGTGAAAGAATTGCCGTATCTAGTGCATCGCCATCGATGCCGGCCAGGCCGGCCGGCCTGGCCCCTTCCCGTATGGCTCGTCCTGCTGTTGTTGTTGCTTGCCTGTGGTCGTGTAGCGGCCCAGGATGACCTGCCCGACCGTGGGGCGGTGGAAGAGCGCCTGGCCGAGCTCCGTCCCGAGGAGGGAGCGAGTGTCTCTGATACCGAGCAGCGTGATATCGAGGCGCTGGAAGCCACGCTGAGCGCTCTCGAGCAGTTGCAGGGAGTGGAGGAGAGACTCGAAGCTCTGGAAAAGAGGTTGGAGGAGGCGCCCGCCGAGCTGCTGCGCCTGGAGCGTGAGCTGCTTGAAGAGGAAGAGGCGGCACTCGATCGCACGATAGCCGAGCTCGACGACGTCCCGCTGGATGAATTGGAGTACCGTCAGCAGGAAGCGGTATTCGAGCTGCAACAGCAGCAGGACCGTCTGGCCGACGTCAATGCCCAGCTGCTTTCCGCCCAGACCCTGCCGGAGCGTGCCCAGCAGGCCATAGCCGAGGCGATGCAGGCCGCCGAGCGTACGCGCCGCTCGCTCGACGTGCTGGAAGGGCAGGGGGCCAATGAGGATTCGCCGCAGCTGTGGCAGCTCAGGGTCGAACGACGCCTGGCCGAGCGGACCCTGCGCCTGCGCCAGCGCGAGTTGGGCAGCAACACGCGGCTGCGCGAACTGGCGCAGCAGCGCCGCGATCTGCTGACCCAGCAGATCGCGCGTCAGGAAGCCGAGCTTTCGCTGCTGCAGAGCGTGATCGACCGGCAGCGCCGCATGGCAACGGAACAGGCGATTGCCGATGCCGCGCGTGACGACCCGCTGCTCGAGGCCGGCCATCCGGTGCTCGAACGCGCCCAGCAGGTCAATCGCGAGCTCAGCCTCGAACTGCTGCGGGCGAACGATCGTCACAACGGGCTGGTGCGCGAGAGTCTGGCGATTCGCAGCCAGCTCGACCATGTGCGCCAGCTCGAGCGCAGCCTCAACGAGCAGATCGAGGCGATTCGCGGCAGCCTGCTGCTGTCGCGCATTCTTCGTGAGCAGCGCCGCTCTCTGCCCCAGGTCGATGCCAGGCGCAACCTGCAGGACGAGATCGCCGACCTGCGCCTGCGCCAGTTCGACCTGGTGCGCCAGCGCGATTCCCTGCGCCAGAGCGAACGCTTGGCCAATCAGCGCATCGAGGAGGCCGGAATCGAGGTCAGCGAGGCGCTGGTGGAGTCGCTGCAAGGGCTCTACCATTCGCGTCGTCAACTGGTCGACCAGCTCGAGCAGACCTACGGCAGCCTGCTGAGTGCGGCCATCGAGCTGCAGCTCCATCAGCAGCAACTGCTGGACACCTCGCGCGAGCTGCGCACCACCATCGACGAGCAGCTGTTCTGGATCGCCAATACCCGGCCGCTGGATCTGGCCTGGTTCCGCCACCTTCCCACCAACCTCGTCTCGGAATGGCAGCAGGGCGAGTGGCGTGAGGTGCTGCCTGTGCACTGGCATACCCCTGGGGCCGAAGCCCTGGCAGGTGCTCCCTTCGTGCTGGTGGCGGGGTTGCTATTGGGTCTGCGGCGCCGCATACAGCGTCGGCTGACCCTGCTGCACGAGCAGATCGGCCGGCTGCGCAGCGATTCCCAGGCGCATACCCCGCTTGCGGTGGGCCTCAATGCCTTGCTTGCCTTGCCGGGGCCGATGACGCTGGCGGGCGTCGGCGCTTCGTTGCTCGCCATCGAAGCCGGCATCGCGTCGGGCCTGGGGCAGGCCTTCCTGCATCTGGCCCTGGCCTGGGCCTTCATCGCCTGGTCGAGGCGCCTGCTGGTACGCGACGGAGTGGCGACCAAGCACTTCTACTGGCCCTCGGGCTATGCCTCGCGGCTGCGTTGGCTGCTCGGCTGGCTCGGCGTGACACTGGTCCCCGTGCTGTTGATCTCCGCGCTGGCCCGCGATGGCGAAATCAGCCTGACCACGCGGCCCATCGCACTGACGCTGCTGTTGGCGGGGCTGATGGCCATGAGCGTTCTGCTCGCGCGGCTGATCCTGGCCCATACGCCGTTCTTCGGCGTCAAGCTGTTCCGCCTGATACTGGGGTTGATCATGGCCGCCGTACCGCTGGTGCTGGTAGGCGCGATCGTGTCAGGCTTCGAGTACACCGCAATGAGCCTGATTGGCCGCTTCGTCATCACGCTCTACCTGTTGGCAATGTGGATCCTGGTCGAGGCCTCGATGGTTCGCGGCCTGGCCGTGGCAGCTCGTCGTCTGGCGTTCAGGCGAGCGCTGATGCGGCGTCGTGCCCAGGCCCAGGAGGGCGCCGAGGGTGGGCTGGAAGTGGTGGAAGAGCCCCCTCTGGACATGGAGCAGATCAACCAGCAGTCGCTGCGCCTCTCGAAACTGTTCCTGCTGATCGGCTTTGCCCTGCTGCTCTACCTGGTGTGGTCCGATCTGCTCACGGTGCTGGGCTATCTGGACGATGTCGCGATCTGGGAAGCGGGAGAGGGGGTTGGCGCGGAACTCGTCACCAGCGCACTCTCGGTGGCCGATATCTTCACCGCGGTACTGATCGTCGTGCTGACCCTGGTGATGGCGCGCAACCTGCCGGGTCTGCTCGAGGTGATGGTCCTGTCGCGGCTGGAGCTAAAGCAAGGCAGTGCCTACGCCATCTCGACGCTACTCTCCTACACCATCGTCGGCACCGGCCTGGTGATGGCGCTGGCCACCCTGGGCGTGGCCTGGAGCCAGCTGCAGTGGCTGGTAGCGGCATTGGGCGTGGGCCTGGGCTTCGGTTTGCAGGAGATCTTCGCCAACTTCGTCTCGGGCCTGATCATCCTGTTCGAGCGGCCGGTACGCATCGGCGACACCATCACCCTGGGCAACCTCACCGGCACGGTGAGCAAAATACGTATCCGGGCCACCACGGTGACCGACTTCGACCGCAAGGAGATCATCATCCCCAACAAGACCTTCGTCACCGATCAACTGATCAACTGGTCGCTGTCGGACACCATCACCCGGGTCGTGCTCACCTTCGGTGTCGCCTACGGCTCGGATCAGCGTCTGGTGCACCGGCTGCTGCGTCACGTCGCCGACGAGAACCCGAGGGTACTGGGCGACCCCGAGCCGCAGGTGTTCTTCATGAGTTATGGCGAGAGCACGCTCACCTTCGAGCTGCGCATTTTCGTCAACTCGCTGGGTGACCGGCTCTTCGCCACCGACGAGATCAACTGTCGGGTCGGCGAGTTGTTCGCCGAATATGGCATCGACATCGCTTTCAACCAGCTCGATGTCTGGCTGCACCGCGCCGATGGCGGGGCGCAAAAGAAGGTGCAGACGCTGACACCGTTGGACGACGGCGGGGAGCTGTTCCCACCCCCTGGGGCGGGTGGTGATCCGGGCGATATCGAGATCGGAGATGGCGGTAGCGATGGAGGTGATGGCGGACGTTGACGCCGCTATTGCTTCACGGCATGAAGCAGGAACTCCCGATTGCCATCTCCCCCGGTGATCGGGCTTTCCTGCCAATGGCGGATCGCCAGGCCTAGCTCGGCGCAGCAGGCGCGGATGGCGGTTTCCACTTCTGCGTAGCGCATCGGATCGGCCACGATGCCGCGTGAGTTGACCCCACCCGGCCCCACCTCGAACTGCGGCTTGACCAGGCTCAGCAGCTCGGTGCCAGGGCATAGCAAGGCAGCGATTTGCGGCAGGATCAGCGTCTGTGAAATGAACGAGACGTCCATCACCGCCACATCGGGGCCTGTCGCCTTTTGGGCGGCGAATGCCTCGCAGAGGCGAGGATCGTCGATCATTGCCCGGGCGTTGAGCCCCTCCAGGCAGGTCACGCGAGCGTCGCCGCGCAGTTCGGGGTCGAGCTGGCCGTGACCGACCTCGACCCCGATCACATGGCGCGCGCCGAAGGCCAGCGCGCAATCGGTGAAGCCGCCGGTGGACTGGCCCACGTCGAGCACCAGCTTGCCTTCGAGCGCCATGCTCAATGCTTCGATGAGTGCTTCGAGTTTCAACCCCGCCCGTGAGACATAGCGCTCCTCTGGGTCTTCGGTGACCGTGAGGCGACAATCCTCGGCCAGTTTCTCGCTCGGTTTGTCGAGCACCCGGCCGCTGCTGGCAATGCTGACTCGGCCATGACGAATCAGTCGCTGGGCGCGCGTGCGCGAACGGGCCAGGCCCTGGGAAACGAGCAGTTGATCGAGGCGGGGCATGGCATGACTCCGACAGCCGGAAGCGAGACAGGCATTATGACATAATCGTTTAGTTAGCCGGTTAATGGAGGGCCGCGTGGACCGAGACATGGGTGGGGCGATGGTCAGGTCGCTGGCCATCGGTGCGCTGGGGGGGCTGGCGTTCCAGCTCGTCGGCATGCCGCTGGCATGGATGCTGGGGCCGCTGGCGGCCAACCTTGTCGTCTCGGCGAAGGGCATAGACGTGCGCGTGCCCGAGCCGTTGCGCGAAGTCTTCCTCGGCGTGCTCGGCCTGGTGCTGGGCAGCCAGGTAACCCCGCAATTGGCCGAGCGAGTACTGGACTGGCCGCTTTCCGCGGCGCTACTGCTGCTCGGTGTCGCCGCTTCCACGGCGGTGGCGGCCGCCTGGTATCGGCGCTGTGGCTTCGATGCGGTGAGTGCCTGGTTCGCCTCGGCCCCTGGGGCCTTGACGGCGATGATCCTGATGGGGGAGAAGGCCGGCGGCGATCCGGGGCGTATCGCCATTGCCCAGTCGTTGCGTGTGGTGCTGGTGGTGATGATTCTGCCACCGCTGTTCTGGTTCTACGAAGGCGCCAGCGGTGCCGAGGTGGCTGCCGCCGTTGATCGTGAACTTTCATCCGCATGGATGTTGCTGGCTCTGCCGCTGCTCATCCCGCTGGGGCGCCGCCTGCGGCTCCCCACCCCCACGCTGCTCACCCCGATGCTCTTCGCCGGCGTGCTCTCCGGCTTCGGCTTCGCCAGCCTGAGCCTGCCGGATTGGGGCATGAACCTGATGCTGTGGGTACTGGGCTGCGCCATCGGCTCGCGCTTTCGTGGGCTCTCCTCGGCGCGGCTGGGGCGCTATCTCCTCGAGGCCTTCGTCGCTACCCTGGTGGCACTGGTAGTGCTGGCCGGCTTCGCTGAGCTGATTCATCGCCTGGTGGGCGTGCCGCGGGACGTGGCTCTGCTGGCACTGGCCCCTGGCGGCATCGGAGAAATGGCGATACTGGCAGTGGCGCTGGACCTAGACCCCGTCTTCGTTGCCTTCCATCACCTGCTGCGCATGATGGCACTCATGCTGTTCGCCCCGTTCTGGGCGCGCTGGCTGTTGCGGCGTAAGGCGCTACACGAGTCATCTGAACAAGGCTAGGCGTCGCCGCTGCCGGGTCGAGGGCCACGGTCAGCTTGCAGCTCCGCTGCAGGCAAGCGGTCGGCGCCCCAACTGCGATGGACATAGGCAGTGACCCGGTCGAGTTCCTCCTGGCTGACTTGGGCCAGCTCGCCGCGTTCCAGAGGATCGTAGTGGAAGATGTAGAGGCGCGAGGCGAACTGCTCGAAGGGCAGAGAGGCTTCGCCGAAGCGTTCGGCATTGCCATCGGTGCTGACCCGCACGCCGTCGCCCCAGTCCTGGCCACTGTCGTTGTTGGGATTGAAGAAGTAGACCCGCATGACGTCCGACGGGTCCAGCGATACCCGCAGGATGGTGATGGCGTGCCAGCCGATGAAGCGTGCCGCACTGTCGGTGACGGCGATACCGGCCGGCTGAGGGTGAATCAGCGGCTGGTTGCCGTTGTAGTAGGGGTGATAGCTGGCGTAGAAGTGGCGCAGGAAGGTATCCAACTCCTGCAGCCGGCCGGTGGCGACATCGACATTGATACGAAAGCCACGACCCGACCACCAACCGTGAAACTCGGGGTTGACCCAGCGGTGCGGGTCGCCCTCGCGGCCGATACAGCGTCGGCCCATCTCTGCATAGATGCGGTCGAGATGCGGTACCACGATCAGTGACACGGGGTCGAGGTCCATGGGCAGGCTATCGGCTACGCCGGATAGGCTTGCCATGGAGGAGAGCGGCATCCCCTCGAAGTGCATGATGATGTCATCGTCGCGGGCGGCCCAGGCCACCATCTGCAGCAAGTAGTCGGGATCGTTGTAGGCCCACATGGAGAGCGCCCGTGCCGACTGGCAGGTGGGGTTGTTGCCCTGGCCCACGCCGAGCGGTTGACCCAGCATGCACAGCACGCCCTCGAGCAGGCGCGCACGCGGCGAAACCGCCTCCCCGAAGGCAAGATTGAGGCGTGCCTGTGACCACTCGGAGAGCGGCAATCCCAGTTGCCGCCACATGGCGGGTGCCACGGGGGGTTGGTAGAGGATGCCGCGCTCCAGCATCAAAGCCAGGCCATAGACCGCTTGGGGCGTGGCGGGATGCACTGCGCTTCGAATCAGGGCGTGGGCGAGCTCGCGATAGCAGAGCAGGCAGTCGCGTCCGGTCGATGAAAGCCCCAGCGCTTCGGCCAGCAGATGGTCGCTGTGCTCCAGCAGGTGGCGCAGCAGCACCGGGTGATAAGCGGAGACCAGGCCGGTATCATGCATGGCGCGTGCGAAGCCGGTGGCCTCACCCTGCAGGGCGCTGTTGTCCATGCTCGACAGGCGCTCGCGATAGATCTCGATGCCGGGATCCTCGCGGCTGGCCCGGGTGGGGCCGAACAGCGAGCTGACCAAGCGGTCGGCTCCCTGGCCGCTGGCGCCCAGGTCGATATCGGGGTCGGCCTGGCAGATGGCGATCTGGGTGATCATCTGCTTGACGCTTTCGACCTGGATCGGGCGCTGCTGGAGAATGCGCCAGATCTCCTCGATCAGCTTGTCGATGATGTGTTCGTAGCCGATGCGCTCGGCCAGGTGATGGAACAGGTGGCGTGGGATCTGCGCCAGCCGCCCCTGGGTCTCTCGCTCTGCCTCGCTGGGCGCGTTGAACAGCAGCCACAGGTTGAGTGCCATCACCTGGGTCAGGTAGTGGTGGGCCTGCTCGGCGGATATCAGGGAGTGCGGATAGTCGCCCTTGGCCACGGCGAGGAGGCGCAGTTCGCTCAGCGCCTCGATCACTACGGTATTGGCATCGGCATTCTTGAGCGCATGGGTGGTCAGGGCGGGCAGCAGGTACTGCGGCGTGGCCCAGTCGGAGCCGAGGAATACGCCCGCTTCCTCGAGGATCCTGGCGCGGTTTTCCATAGCCGCGGCACCGCCGGGCTGAAGCAGTACCCGGCGTGCCGTATCCAGTACGCGGGGAAGCTTGCCCGGCTTGGCGAAGTCGCGCGCCTCGCCGAGCAGGGCGATCGCTTCATCGAGATGCACCAGCAGACCCTGGAGCTTGTCGTCACTCGTCGGGGACTGGCCGGTATCCTGCGGGTCTCGGTTGGTGGCCACGCCGACTCCTTGCTGATCAACCTGTCGTGCCCATGACGCCTTGTTCAGACATAGAAATCAAGCTCTTCCTGATGCTTGAGCATATCCCGGAGCCGATTGGGGTCATCGCCCTTGAAGTAGATCAGCCCCCAGTGGGTGCCGAAGGCGGTGCGTTTGGTCACGGTTTCTTCCATGGGCGGCGTGAGTTCGTGCGATTCGAAGTACGGGTCGTCCTCGACCTCTTCGGGGATCTCCAGGCGGCTGACCACGCGACGACGCGGATAGACGCCGAAGCAGCCAGCATAGCACTTGGCGTCCTCCACCTCCCGGGGGAAGAAGGCCTTGACCTCATCCGGGGTGGTCTTGGGGTCGAACACCAGCATGCTGGCCTGGTAGGCATTGAACCCGTACACGCGCTCGAGCAGTTCGAATACCTTGAAGCCCGGTGGGCGATAGGCGACCTCGCCGAAGTACATCTCGCCGTCGCTGGTGACGAAGTACTCGGGGTGGATCAGCCCGAACTCGATGTCGAACGCCTTGATCAGCTTCTCGATCTGGGCGGTGATCTGAGGACGATACTGCTCGAGTTCCGGCGAGGCGGGAACGAACACCGAATAACCCAGGGTGACGTACTCCGAGATATTGAGGAAGGCGATCTTGCCATTGTGGATCCATGCCTCGACGGCGAATTCCCAGCCATCCAGGTGCGACTCCATCAGCACGGGGAATTCCTCGTCGGGGATGGTATCGACCTCGTCGGGGGTGCGGATCACCCGGTGGCCGAGGCAGCCGGCCTTGTCGAAGGCCTTGAGGTGAATGGGGTCGTTGGGGTCGCCGTCGAGCTTGAGCAGGGTCTGGTTGACACGCTTGAGGAAGCGAATCACGTCGCCCTTGTCATGCGCTTCCTCGAAGATGCCCACACGGATTCCACCGAGTTGGGCACGCCGCTTCATCAGGGCCTTGTCGCGCAGCAGCAGTGATTGGCCATAGAGGCGAGGGTTGTCGAGCAGTACCGAGTTGATGGCGCCTGCCCACTCAACGGTCTCCTCGAACAGGGGAATCGCCACGTCCACGCCGCGCTCCTGCAGCGTTTCGGCGATCTCCATGGAGCGGTCGTTAAGTCGCTCGAAATTCCAGGGTATGTGGGGGATATCGTGCTTCTGGCAGTACTCTTCTGCCCACTCGGGCGCCACCACCAGGTAGCGACGGTCGAAATTCTCGGCGGCCTCGATAGCGTTCAGGCTCCAGCCGAGCAGTGCGATATAGCCCTTGTCGGGATTCTTTTCCATGGGGCGTCTCCTCAGATGTAGTGTCTTTCTCCTCGTGTTCCCTTGCTCTCTCTACCCTAGCTGATTTGAGGTGGCCCTCACAGGGCGGGACCTGTCCGAGCAACGCTCCTTGCCCGCTCCCGGCGCCGCTGGTATAGTGCACGCGCACTCGGCAAGCCATTGATGCAAACCGGGTTCGAAGCCTGCCAGGCAGGCGTCGTGACGTGGTGGCCCCGTCGGTCCTCCCGCAACGCTAAACCGCAAACCCCGCCAGGCCCGGA
Organism: Billgrantia sp. C5P2; assembly: GCF_051062895.2. Taxonomy (NCBI): domain Bacteria; kingdom Pseudomonadati; phylum Pseudomonadota; class Gammaproteobacteria; order Oceanospirillales; family Halomonadaceae; genus Billgrantia; species Billgrantia sp. C5P2. The sequence goes on along the minus strand of NZ_CM128542.1, from coordinate 2,977,550 downwards.
AGGGAGCAACGGTAGTGGTGGCCGCGTGTGCCGGGATGTGGCTGTCGGGGCCGCCTCCATTTCGGCCCTTCCTTAATCCGACCGCTTTTCCCTCCCTTTTGGCCAAAACGTTTCGTTGCGTTTTGTCGCTTGGCCGTGACTCGCCTTCCGAAGCGGAAATGGCATGCCTGGCAAGGGATGGGCGCGGGCTGGGATGCCTGGATTATTAGACCTTTGTCGAGTTAGACTTTGGTGTTAATATGCAGTGCAGCAAAACCCTTGAGGAGATCCGCGCATGCCGCTCGACACCACGCCCAGCACCGCTGTTCAGCGTAGTTTGCGTCAGTGCCTGTCGAACGCTGCCTTCCTGCTCTACCAGCAGGGTCATGTGCTGGAAACCATTACGATTCCCTTCCGCGGGCTCGACAGCCGCGCTCTGCAGCAGTTGCGTGAGTCCTCTCACGAGTGGCCGGCTTGCCAGCGCGTATTGGAGAGCAGCGAAGCCGCCGTCTACAACGAGCAGGGCCGCTTCGTGTTGAGCGCCATGGGCCGTGAGCTGCTGTTCGACATGTTTGGTGAGGGGGCGGCGGATTGCGCCTGAGCCCAAGCAGCAAAGAGGCAAGCAAGCGGGGAGGCCCTTGGGCTTCCCCGCTGCGTTTCCGTCTCATTCCCCGGCTCAAATGATTCGTCGCGCAGGTCGAAGGCGACTCTCTGGTTGCCGGATCAAAGATGTACTTGTGTCTGTTCCTGGCAGCCCAGGTGCTTGCGCAGAAAATTGCGGGTGCGCTCCTGGTCGGGGTGGGAGAACAAGTGGTCGGGGGTGTTCTCTTCGACTACCACGCCGCCGTCCATGAACATGGCCCAGTCGGACACGTCGCGTGCAAAGGCCATCTCGTGGGTGACGATGAGCATGGTCATGTGCTCCTCGGCGAGGCTTTTCATCACCCGGTTCACTTCTTCCACCAGTTCGGGGTCGAGTGCCGAGGTCGCTTCGTCGAAGAGCATGACCTTGGGCTGCATGGCCAGGGCGCGGGCGATGGCGACACGCTGTTTCTGCCCACCCGACAGGGAACTGGGATAGGCCGAGGCCTTGTCCGCCAGTCCCACCCGCTCCAGCAGCTCCATTCCCAGCTCCCGGGCGCTTCTTGAATCCATCCCTTTCAGCTTTCTTGGCGCCAACGTCACGTTCTCCAGCGTCGAAAGATGAGGGAATAGATTGAAGTGCTGGAACACCATGCCCATGTTCTGGCGTATATGGTTGATATGTCGTTCGAAGGCCAGGCCCTTCAGGTCTGGTCGATTGACCTGGACGCCATCCAGCAGGATGCAGCCCTCGTCGATCACTTCCAGGTTGTTGATGGATCGCAGCAGCGTGCTTTTTCCCGAACCCGACGGGCCGATGATGGAGATTATCTTGCCGCGTTCGACCTTGAGGTCGATACCCTTGAGGACTTCGAGGTCGCCGAAGCGTTTCTTGACGCCCTTGAGCTCGACCATGGGCGTATCTGTTGTTGCTGTTGTCATGTTAGATCCTTGTTAGGAAATGCTGAACAAATCGGCGAGCGAGATGAGGTGCAACGCAGCGATTCGCTCGCGTAGCCATTTGTGCGGTGCTTCCTCAGCGGCGGGCGGCGGCACGGCGCTCCACCCAGGCTTGGCCGGTTTCCATCAGGATATTGATCAGGTAATAAATGACGGCGATCGTGATGTAGAACTCGAAAGGGCGAAAGGTCACGCTGATCGCATACTGCGACATGTAGACCAGCTCGGCGATGCCGATGGCGGAGAGGACCGAGATGTCCTTGACCATGATGATCATGTTGTTGCCGAGCTGGGGGAGGGCACGATAGAACGCCTGCGGAAGAATGATGTAGAAGATGGTGGCGAGATGGCCGAAACCCAGCGATCGCGAAGCTTCATATTGTCCGCTCGATACCGACTTGATGGTGGCAATGAAGATATCGGCATTGTAGGCCATGTAGTGAAAGCCGAGACCGAGAACGGCTACCACGATGGCTGGAATCAATATCCACTGTCCCATGCCGAAGTACAGGAAGTAGAGTTGGAGTAGCAGCGGTGTGGTCATGAATAGCCAGATGAAGAAGCGCAGCGGCCAGTTCACGGCTTTCCTGGTGTAGAGAGTTATCACGGCGACGATCTGACCGCCGATGATCGACATGATGGCAACCACCAGGCCAATCAGCAGTGTGGCTCCCACTCCTTTCAAGAGTGTCGGAAAGTAGGTGATGACGGGGCCGAAATCGAATTCCATGGAAACTTTCCCTGATTGTTCTGTTGTCTGTCGGTTCTATAGGTAGGTGTATCGCGTGGCGCGCCGATAGAGAAACTCAACGATGCCCATGACCGCATAGATGATGACGATGTACATCAGGGCGCTCAGCGTAAAGACTTCCAGGGGCTTGTAAGTGGAACCGATCAGACGCTGAGCCTGATAGGTCAGCTCGACCACAGAGATGATGGAAACCAGCGATGAGTTCTTGACCAGGATGATGGCCAGAACGCCGATGGAGCGAATCATCAAGCCGGCCGCCTGCGGCAGGACGATGTGCTGGAGCGTCGCAAAGCGTCCGAACCCCAGCGAGCGAGACGCCTCGTTCTGCCCGCTGTCGACCGATTCGATGGCGCCTCGAATGGCCTCGCTCATGTAGGCACCGATATTGAAAGCGCCAACCACCACGCCGCAGGTGAAAGGGTCCAGGCGCAAGCCGATGGCAGGTCCGCCGTAAAAGACCAGCAGCAGCTGTACGAAATAGGGGGTACCGCGAACGACGCTGATGTAGGTGCGAGCCAGCCAGCGAACGGGAAGAGTCCGTGAGGTTCGTAGTGCCACCAGCGCGGAAGCGATGAAGAAGCCGAAAAACAGGGCACGAGCCGATATATCGATGGTCACCCAGGCCGCTTTCACCAGCAGCGGCATTAATTCGATCATCAGGTTGATGTCCATGAGCTCCTTTGCCCTGTTGTTGTGTTTGTGGTGGTGATGGGGTCAGCAGGGCTCGCGCCCTGCTGCCTTGGAATTACGAGTCGAACTCGACTCCTTCGCCGATCCACTTGTCGACGATCTTCTGGTAGGTGCCATCCGCCTTGATCTCGGCCAGTGCCGAGTCGAGGGCTTCCATGAGCTCCGGTTTGTTCTTCTGGATGGCGATAGCGGCGGGCCAACTGGGCAGCTCGCCGACATCGACCTGCTTGATGGCGAGCTCCTGCTCGTTGAGCGCCACGTAGACGGGAATGTCGTCGGCGATCATGACGTCGATGCGCCCCGTGGTGAGTGCGTTGAGCATGTCGGGCAAGCCCTGGAAGGTCTGGTTGCGCCACTTCCCTTCGCCGTTCTCGGTGGCCCACTGATTGCCTGTCTCGCCGAGGGTGGAGCCGACTGCCTTGCCTTCGAAATCGTCGATGCTGGCAACGTCGTCGGTGCCTTCCTGCACCCAGACGGAGAGTCCCGAGCTGTAGTAGCTGTCGGTGAAGTCGACCGCCTGTCTACGCTCTTCCGTCACGCTCATGCTGCAGATGCAGGCATCGAAACGCCCCCCGGCCAGGGCGGCGACGATGCCATTCCACGGTGAGGTCTGGATATTGACTTCGACGCCCATTCTGTCTGCCAGGGCTTCGGCGATATCCACGTCGAAACCGACCAGGTTGCCGGATGTATCGACATAGCTGAAAGGGGGATAAGCCCCCGAATTGGCGACCTGAAAGACATCGTTCTGAATTTCGGGCAAGTCTCGTGCCTGAGCCGAAAAGCTCGCCAGGGTAATAGCGCCGAGCGTCATGACGGCGACTAGAGGGTGACGGAAAAGCTTTTTATGGTTTGTCATGTCGATTCCTGCTTATTTTGAGTTTTACTGTGGATTGCGACCTGCGTCGCGACATGCCTCATTGCCATTTCTACTATCGAGGCGGAGCCGGGTCTTGTTGTCTTATCTCCTCCAGTTATATTGTTAATGTTTTATATAGAAGCTACCAAGCGTTTCTCGCGGCGTCACATGCGTTCGATGATCACGGCAATTCCCTGGCCGCCGCCCACACAAGCGGTGGCACAGCCATAGCGGCCGCCGCGATGGGCCAGGATGCGTGCCAAAGTGCCGGCCAGACGAACGCCGGTGGCACCCAGCGGGTGGCCCAGCGCCAGGGCACCGCCCCAGACGTTGACCCGGGACGAATCGAGACCGAGCTTGCGTATCGCATGCAGTGGCACGGCGGCGAAGGCCTCGTTGATCTCCCAGGCATCGATCTGATCTGCACGCAAGCCGGCGCGAGCCAGCGCCTGCTCGGCCGCCGCCGCGGCACCGGCGCCCATGTGCTCAGGGGCCACGCCCACGTCGGCGAAGGCGGCTATGCGCGCCAGCGGCGTAGCACCGTGGCGTTCGGCGGCAGCGGGCGACATGAGCAGTGCCGCGGCGGCACCCGATGTCAGCGGCGAGCTGTTGCCGGCCGTGACACGGCCATCATCGATGAATACCGGATCGAGCCCGGCCAGGCGTTCAAGGCTGGTATCGGGGCGAATATTGGCGTCGCGCTCGATGACATCCCCGGCAGCATTGGCTAGCGCAAGTCTTTCGCCGTCGAAGTGATTGTCGGTGTCGGCTCGGGCGGCACGGCGGTGAGACTCCAGCGCGAACGCGTCCATTGCATCGCGCCCGATGCCGGTCGCCTGGGCCAGGCGCTCGGCGGTGATGCCCATGTTCAATGCTGCCTCGAGTTGGAGCCACTCGGCGCCGTTCAAAGCCTCGGGAGAGGTCAGCACACCCTGCTTGAACAATGCGGGGCCCATGGGCACCCGAGTCATGTTTTCATAGCCGCCCGCCAGGGCCACGTCGACGGCACCGGCCTGGATCTCGCGGGCGGCGCTGCGCAGGGCGGCCAGCCCCGAGCCGCATTGCTGATCGATCTGTCGGCTGGCGCAATCGCGACCCTGCGGCCCCAGGCGCTGCGACAACCACAACGGATAACGACCTCCGAAGCTCCATTGCTCCTTGACCGGTAGCGCACAGCCGATACTGAGATCTTCAACGGCTTGCGGGTGGAGGTCGGCGCGCGCTAGAAGTTCGTCGATCACTCGCGCCAGCAGGGCGTCGCCGCGGGTATCGGCCCAGCCGTCCACCTCCGGCTTGCGAGGGTGGGCGCGGGTGAAGGCGCTGCGCGCGTAGTCGACGAGATAGGCGTCTTTCATGATGCGCTCCCACCGGCTCTTGCTTCCTCTCCCCAGCGGTGGAGGAACAGCGCGTAGGTGGTCAGCACGTGGCGGATCGAGTCGATCTCCACGCACTCGTCGACGCCGTGGATGCGCTGCGCCACCGGGCCGTAGCAGGTGCCGTTGATCTCGCCACTGACATGGAAGGCGCGCAGGTCGGTGGTGCAGGTCGAGAGATAGGCCTTCGGCGGCCCGCCGAGCAGGTCCTGATGGCAGCGCGAGAGCAGCGCGATGCCCGGCGCCTCGAGGTCGACCAGGTGGCCTTCTGAGCGGAAGCCGTGGAACTCCACGCGTGGCGCAGGGCTGTCGTCGTCGAGCCCAGCATGGTGCGCCGCGATGCACTGGCGCACGCGGTTCATGACCTCGTCGGGGGCCATGCCCGGCGGGAAGCCGACGCGACCCTCGAGGATGGCGTGGGCCGGTACGCTGGAGGCCCAGTTGCCGCCCTCGATCTTGCCGATGCTGAGGTTGAAAGGGCTGTCGAGCATATCGTAGGGCGCTTGGCGCGGCAGGTTGTTGATCTCGGCCTCCAGCGCCTTGAAGGCGGGCAGGTACTCGACCAGGGTCTCGATGGCGTTGCGGCCGGCGCGGGTGTCGAGCACGTGGGCCGGCACGCCGTCCAGACGCATGCGGAACCACAGCACGCCCACCTGGCCGGCATAGATCTGTGCGCCGAAGGGCTCGGGAATCAGCACGAAGTCGCCACGGTAACCTTGATGCAGGCAGGCCAGGGCGCCGTTGCCGGTGCACTCCTCCTCGATCACCGTCTGCAGGGTCAGCGGGAAGTCGATCGCCACGCCGGCCTCGCGTACGGCGTGCACGGCCATGACCATGGCGGCAATGCCGGCCTTCATGTCACCGGCGCCGCGACCGTAGAGCCAGCCATCCTTTTCCCACGGTTCCCAGGGCGGGCGGGACCACATGTCGGTGGGCTCGGCGGGTACCACGTCGAGGTGGCCGTTGAGCACCACGTGAGGGCCTGGCGCTCCGGCGTTGAGCTGGGCCACCAGGTTGTAACGTCCCTCGCAGGGCCAGTCGGTGGGGGCGCGGTGGGGGTGGTCGGCAAAGCCGGGGGCATCGAGCGATACCCGGATGGCCGGCAGGTCGAGACGCTCGAACCAGCGCTCCATGGCCTCCAGCGCACCATGTTCCTGGCCCAGCACGCTGTAGCCGCGCACCAGGTCGCGAGTCAGCGCCAGGGTGTCGTCCATCAATGCCTCGCAGCGCTCGACGATGCGCTTCTCTGTAGCGGTGAGCATCAGAACCTCCCCAGTCGAGCTTCGTCGACGATCAGTTCGGTTTCGGTGGCGTCGCGCAGTTCGGCCACGCTCAGCCCCTCGGCAATGTCCACCACGACCAGACCTTGCGGTGTCACGTCAATTACCGCCTTGTCGGTGATGATGCGCGACACGCAGCGCTCGGCGGTCAGCGGTAGGCGGCAGCGTGAGAGGATCTTGGGGTTACCGTGCTTATCGTTGTGCGAGCACAAGATCACCAGGCGCTTGACCTTCTGGGCCAGCTCCATGGCGCCACCGATGCCTGGCGAGAACTTGCCGGGGATCTTCCAGTTGGCGAGGTTACCCAGTTCGTCGACTTCGAAGGCGCCCATGAAGGTGAGGTCGACCCGACTGCGACGGATCATGGCGAAGGACATGGCACTGTCGAACACGCTGGCGCCAGGACGAGTCGCGATGTAGGCGCCGCCGGAGTCGATCATGTCCCAGTCCGGTTCTTCGCCTTCGGTGCGTGGACGACAACCCAACACACCGTTCTCGGAGTGCACCAGGACCTCCATGTCCTCCGGCAGGAAATGGGACAGCCGCGTAGGCAGGCCGATCCCCAGGTTGACGATCTGCCCCGGGATCACCTCGCGGGCGGCACGGGCGAGGATTCGCTGCTGGTCAGCCGACATGGGCGCGCCTCCCCTGTTCGCTGGTGAATGGGTCGACCGCGACCACCAGGCTGACGAAGGCGCAAGGGGTGTGGATCGCCTCGATTGCCAGGCTGCCGGGCTCGTCGACCCGATAGGCCTGGGCGATGACGGTATCGGCGGCCATTGCCATCAGCGGATTGAAGTTGCTGGCGGTGGCGCGGTAGATCAGGTTGCCGTAACGGTCGGCATGTTCGGCATGGACCAGGGCGAAATCAGCATAGAGCGCCGGCTCGATCCCCCAGGTACGCCCATCCATCTTGATCTCGCGGCGGCCGGCGGCGATTTCGGTACCCTGGCCGATGTCGGTGATAAAGCCCTGGTGCCCTGCGCCGGCGCTGCGGATCTTCTCGGCCAGAATTCCCTGTGGGAAGAGGGTGACCTCGAGCTCACCTCGGTTCATCGCCGCGATGGCATCGCGATTGAGACCGATGTGCGACGTGATCAGGCGGCGCACGCGGCCGGCCTCGATCAGCTTGCCGATACCGATGCCCGGCTCGTTGGCGTCGTTCTTGATCAGGGTGAGCCCGCTTTGCCCCTGGGCCAGCAGTTCGTCGATCAGGGCGAAGGGCGTACCCGGCGAGCCGAAGCCGCCGACCATGATCGAGGCGCCGTTCGGGATGGCGGCAACGGCCTCGTCGATGGCGCGATATTTCTGGTTGAGAAGCGTCATGTCGGTGCCTTTCCCTCCGGCGTTCAGGATGTCAGCGCATTCGTGGGCGTCGAGACCGTCATCTCGCGGTCGAAGCGCGCCATGGCGCGCTCGAGCCGGGCCAGCAGCTCGGCGGTATCGGCGGCAGAGATGGTCAGCGGCGGGGTGACCAGGAAGTGATCGCCGGCCACACCGTTCAGCGTGCGGCGCGGGTAGATCAAGAGCCCTTCCTGCTTGGCCAGGGCCGTGATGCGAGCGAACTGATTCTGCTCAGCGGGGAAGGCGGCCTTGGTCGCCGCATCGGCCACCAGCTCCACGCCCCACAACAGGCCCAGGCCGCGCACGTCGCCGATCCAGGGAAAGCGGGCCTTGAGTGCCTGCAGGCCATCCTTCAGCTCGCGGCCGCGCGCCGCCACGTTGTCGAGCACGCGCTCGCGCCGCATGGCCTCGATCACCGCCAGCCCGGTGGCGCAGGCCAGCGGATTGCCGGCATAGGTGTGGCCGTGCTGGAAACCGCCCGCGGCCATCACCGTATCGACGATGTCGGCCCGGGCGAGAAGCGCCCCCACCGGGTAGTAGCCGGCGCCGAGCCCCTTGGCGGTGGCCAGCAGATCGGGCGTCACGCCGTAGTGCTGGTAGGCGAACCAGGCACCGGTGCGGCCGATTCCCGTGAGTACCTCATCGAGAATCAGCAGGCAGCCGAACTCATCGCACAGCTTGCGAATACCCTCGAGATAACGGCGATCTAGCATGCGCGCACCGGTACTCGCACCACCCACCGGCTCCAGCACGAAGGCGATGATCGTCTCTGGACCGGCGGCCTCGATGGCGGCGCGGGTGTCGCCCAGCACGCGCTCGACGTGACGGACATCGTCGGCGTCGCCATGTCGGTAGAAATCGGGGCCTGGCACCTTGAGCGAGCCGAGGAAGATGTCGGCGAAGGGCGCTTCGAGCGGTTCGTAGCCGGTGACACCCAGCGCACCCAGCGTGCTGCCGTGGTAAGAGGGGCGCAGCGAGACGAAACGCTGGCGCTGGGGCTCGCCCTTGGCGACGAAGAACTGGCGCGCCAGCTTGAGCGCCGACTCCACCGCCTCCGAGCCGCTGGAGACGAAGAACACTTTCTCCAGTTCATCCTCGGTGAGCTCGACCAGTGCCCGGCCCAGGGCCACCGCTGGGGCATTCTCGAATTGGGTGCGGTAGGTGAAGGCGACGCGATCGAGCTGGGTGAGCATGGCTTCGCGAATATCGTCGCGACCGTGACCGAGATTGCAGGCAATGGCTCCTGAGCAGCCATCGAGGTACTGCTTGCCGTTTTCGTCCCACAGGTAGACGCCCTTGGCGTGGCTGACTTCGGGCAGTGCGGGGCCGGCCTGATAGAAGAGCGGAGATGAGCCCATTTAATCGTCCGGTTGTCGTTATGGTTTAGTGAACGGTTGTCAGCAGTCTAAGTAGCGAATGGCAAGTATTTCAATATATGATCTTTTTATCGATATTGATGAGTTTTACTCATGGCAGATGTCAACATCCACTCGCTCAAGGCGCTGGCGGTCTTCAAGACATTGTTCGAGGCCGGCACCGCCTCCCAGGCGGCGCGTACCCTGGGCATCACCCAGTCTGGCGTGAGCCGCTCGCTGGCACAGCTCGAGGAGAATCTGGGTATTCAGCTGTTCCTGCGCGAGAAGAACCGCCTGCTGGCCACGCCCGAGGCGCGGGAACTCTACGACGAGATCCTGCGCCTGATGGGAAATATCGAAGAGCTGCGCCACAGTGTGCTGGCGCTCAAGGAGTTTGGCACCTCGCGGTTGCGCATCGCTGCGGTGCCCGGACTATCGTTCGGCTTCGTGCCCCGGCTGGTGGCTGCGCTGTTGGAGGAGAACCGCCAATTCAGCGTCAGCCTCGACATGATGTCGAGTCACGAGGTGCAACTGGCGGTGGAGTCGAGTCATGCCGACATCGGGTTCGTCACCCTGCCCATCACCTCACGGGTGCTGCGTGTGGAACCCTGGTTCACCAGCGAGGCGCTGTGCCTGATGCCGCAGGCGCATCCACTCGCCACGCAGGAGTGCATCGACGTGCAGGATCTGCGCGACCAGCATCTGGTGATCAGTAACCAGCCCAGTATCAGCACCAACCCGCTGCTGGAGCTGGTTGCCAGTCACCGCGTCCGAATCGCCGGCAAGACCGAGGCCAATATCGGCACGATCACGGCGTTGGTAGCCAACCATGTCGGTATCACAGTGATGAACCCGATCACCGCCCAGGATCAGCTCGCCCAGCGTGACAGCGTGGTGATGCGGCCTTTCTCGCCGTCCATGACGTTCAGCTTCGGGCTCGTCTATCGCAACGACTGGAAGCAGGCCAGGGTGCTCGCTTTCCTGCGTGAGAGGGGCCAGGCACAACTGGCAGGCTATCCCTGCGTGGCGCTGGACGAGTTCTTGTGCGAGTGATGAGCTACAGCCGGCTCGACAGCAGCTTACCCAACTCGTCATCGGTAAGCTCCAGCGGGTTGGTCTTCATGCTGCCGCCCCGAGCCCCTGCGACCACGCGTTCGATATCGTCCTGGTTCATGCCATAGGCGCCCAGCCTCGGTATGTCGAGTCGCTGGGTCCAGTCGCGCAGCGTTGTCGTCAGGGCGTCACGGGCCTCACCGTCGCTCAGTTCGCGCACGCCTGTCATCAATCGGCCGACCTCGGCGTACTTGGCCAAGGCTGGATCGCTCGGCTCGCGCGCTTGCAGCGCAGCGATATTGGTGGCTGTGGCTTCGGCCAGCAGGGTGCCGCACACCGTGCCGTGGGGAATCGGAAAGAAGGCACCCAGCGGCGAAGCGAGGCCGTGTACCGAGCCCAGGCCCGCCTGGGCCAGGGTAATTCCCGACATCAACGAGGCGTAGGCGATCTGGCCGTAACCGCGGCCAGCCTCGGGGTGGTCCATCTCCCAGGCCGGCCAGAAGCCACGACAGAACGCCTGCATGCCGGACCAGGCGAGGGCATCGGTGGCAGGGCTGGCATTGAGCGAGACGTAGGATTCGAGTAGCTGGGTGAAGGCGTCCATGCCGTTGGCGGCGATCTGCGCCTTGGGGCAGCCCGCCAGCAGTTCAGGGTCGACCAGCGCCACGGCGGCGACCAGCCGCTCGTCGCGAAACGACTTCTTGAAACCCTCCGGGCCCTGCATGCTGAGCACGGCGTTCTTGGTCGCTTCGCTGCCGGTGCCGGCGGTGGTTGGCACGGCGATCAACGGCACCGCCGGGCCGGAATAGAGAAGGTCGCGACCCACGCCCTCGAGATGGTCCATCACCGAATTGCCGGGACGCAGCAGGCCGGCGACTGCCTTGGCGGCATCCAGCACGCTGCCGCCGCCGATGGCGACCACCACGTCGATATCGTTCTGCCGATGCTCGCCTACGATGGCATCCACCCGCTGCGGCGAGGGTTCGCCCTCGATGGTGACGTGCAGCCAGGTCGCACCCTGCGCCTCGAGGGCCGTGATCAGTTCGCTCCAGCGCGGCGATTCGACGAAGGAGCGCCTGCCGGTCACGACCAATGCCCTTTCGCCGTAGTCGGCGATCAGCGTCGGCAAGAGTGCGATGCTGCCATCGCCGAAGCGGATATCGGGCAGGCGGGCGATACGGAAGGCGTCGATGCGCTCGGGAAAGGAAGCTGGCATAGGGCGGCACTCGCAACTTGGGAAACGACGTCCACTATAAGCATCGTCCCGGCGGCTTGGCCAACGGCAGGGCTGTGCGCAGGCAGTTGTACAGCGTTTCCCTAACGCCAGCGCTGGAGAAGTTGGTAATACCACATCCCCGCGGCCAGCAGCGGGTTGCCTAGAGCATCGCCGAACGGCACCTTGACGTGGCGACAGGCGGCGAAGGTATCGAACTCTTCCATATGGCCGGAAATCGCCTTGGCCATGATCTCGCCGACGATGTGCGAGGTCGCCACGCCATGACCCGAATAGCCCTGGGCGTAGTAGACGGTGTCGGAGAGCCGGCCCAGCATGGGGATGCGATTGACCACGATGCCGGCCATGCCCTGCCAGGCATAGTCGATCGGGGTTCCCCTGAGCTGAGGGAAGGTGGCCTCCAGGCGCGGGCGCAGCTCGGCGGCGATATCGGGGGAGTCCCTGCCCGAGTAGTTGGCGCCGCCGCCGAATAGCAACCGGCCGTCGGCGGTGAGGCGGTAGTAGTCGAGCACGAAGCGGCAGTCGTAGACGGCAAGGTCGTGGGGATTGATGGCCTCGGCCAGCCCGCCCAGTGGCGCGGTGGTGACGATGCCCAGCGAGGCCGGGAACAGCTTGCCGCCAAGCCGGCGCCGCTCCAGGCGGTGGTAGGCGTTGCCTGCCAGAAGCACCCGCTCGGCGCGGACCGTGCCGTGCTCGGTGATAACGGCGGGAGAAGGCCCGTGCTCGATGCGGACGACGGGCGAATGCTCGAAGATCTCCGCGCCCAGCGACTCGGCGACGCGAACTTCGCCCAAGCACAGGTTGAGCGGATGCAGGTGCAGGTTGCAGCGGTTGAGCAGCCCGCCGTGATAAAGTTCGGTGCGCACCACCTCGCGTACCTGGCGGGCATCAAGCAGCTCGACGTGCTCGCCCATGCCGCGGGTCTGACAGGCCTCGAAATCGGCCCTGAGAGCCTGCATGTGCGAAGGCTGCCAGGCTGCCTGCAGGTGGCCATGCTTGAGGTCGCAGGGAATGGCGTATTTTTCCACCCGCTCGCGGATGATGCGCTGGCCGCGCCAGCGCAGGTTCCAGACATAATCGTCGGCGGCCTCGCCCAGGGTGCGGCGCATCTGCTTGCGCATGGCCGCTTCGCCGGAGAGGCTGCCGGTCACCTGGCCGCCGTTGCGCCCGCTGGCGCCCCAGCCGATCTTGTTGGCCTCGACGATGGCCACCCTGTAGCCGCGCTCGGCCAGCTCTACCGCCGTGGCCACTCCCGTGAAGCCGCCTCCGACGATGGCGATATCGACCTCCACCTCGCCCTGCAGCCGTGAGTAGTCCGACTCCTGAAGGATCGATGCGGTGTAATAGGAGGCGCAGCGTGGCTCGGCCATGTTGACTCCACAAGACGTCGAAAATACTCAACGCATGCTAGCACAGCATGCGGATTGGACACGTTCGGCATGGTGGTCGCCCCCTGCTGCCGGCGCTCTGCGTGAGGGGCGAGCTTTGCGCCTTCGGCATCAGCCGGTAGAATGGGGGTTTTCACATTCGGCTCGTCGGCCGGACTTCTCGCCGGGGCAAAGCAGGCCCTGCTCCGACCGGCTGCCCGCCAGCCCCGCTGCAAGGAATACGTGCTGCAATGAGCTATCAGGTTCTGGCCCGCAAGTGGCGGCCGCGTACGTTCCATGAACTGGTCGGCCAGGAGCACGTCCAGCGTGCGCTGGTCAACGCCCTCGACCAGGGGCGTCTGCACCATGCCTACCTGTTCACCGGCACGCGAGGCGTCGGCAAGACGACTCTGGCAAGAATACTTGCCAAATGTCTCAACTGTACCGCCAAGGGGTATGGCGACGACGGCGTCACCTCCACGCCCTGCGGCGAGTGCGACAGCTGCCGTGCCATCGACGAGGGGCGCTTCGTCGACCTGATCGAGGTCGATGCCGCCTCGCGCACCAAGGTCGAGGACACGCGTGAACTGCTCGACAACGTGCAGTACGCCCCTACCCAGGGGCGCTACAAGGTTTACCTCATCGACGAGGTGCACATGCTCTCCACCAGCAGCTTCAACGCGCTGCTGAAGACGCTGGAAGAGCCACCACCCCACGTCAAGTTCCTGCTCGCCACTACCGATCCGCAGAAGCTGCCCGCCACGGTGCTGTCGCGCTGCCTGCAGTTCACGCTCAAGAACATGCCGCCGGAGCGCATCGTCACCCACCTGGCCAAGGTCCTCGAGGCCGAGAGCATCGGCTTCGAGGAGAGCGCCTTGTGGTTGCTGGGGCGGGCTGCCGACGGCTCCATGCGCGATGCCATGAGCCTGACCGACCAGGCCATCGCCTTCGGCCAGGGTCAGGTCCGCCATGCCGACGTCGCTGCCATGCTGGGGACGCTCGATCACCGCCATGTGCTGGCGCTGGTCGAGGCCTTGGCCGACACCGACGCTCCCAGGCTGCTGAGCGAGATTGCCCAGTTGGCCGAGCAGGGGCCGGATTTCGCCGCGGTTCTCGACGACATGACGGCGGTGCTGCACCGCCTGGCCGTGGCACAGATGGTGCCGGATGCGGTGGACAACGGCCACGGCGATCGGGAAACGGTGCTGGCGCTGGCCTCGCGCTTCACCGCCGAGGACGTGCAGCTCTACTACCAGATCGGTATCCAGGGGCGTGGCGACATGGCCCACGCCCCCGATCTGCGTACGGCGCTGGAGATGACCCTGCTACGCATGCTCGCCTTCCGCCCCCAGGGTGTGCCCCAGCCGGCTAAGACACCACTACCGCTGCGCGGGTCGGACGTTGGCGGCACGCCTCCCGCACCCGCGGGTGGGACGGGCGAGTCACCGCCCCACGCCCAGAACGCCGGCAGTACGACCTCCATGCCACCGAGTCGGCCGGCCTTGGATTCCACCGGGCAGCCGGCCGAGCCGGCTCCAGTGCAGAGCACACCAGAGCCTGGCGTCGAGAGCGAAAGAGCCGAGCCACCCCCGCCTTGGGAGGAGCCAGCCGATGCGGCCATGACGCCGCCGCTGGGCGCGGCTTCCCATGCCACGGCCGAGTTCACGCAAAAGGCTCCCGTCGTCTCACGGGACAACCACGGCACACCGGTGGCAGCGATCGAACAACCGTCGACTCAGTCATTCGCGACCAGGCAGGACATGGCGGAAAAGGCGGAGGAGGGCGACACTGTCGTATTGGAAGCCCCTGAGCAGTTCATCGAAGCGCCGGCCGTCGAGGAGTCGAGCGCTGAGGAGTCCGAGTCTCAGGCCGTTGCAGCCAGCGCTGCCAGCACCGGCTTGCTTGACCATGCCCGCTGGCTGGATCGCTTCGACAGCCTGGGCCTGGGAGGGCTGACGCGCAACCTCGCGGCCCACTGCGTGGTCGAAGCCGATGACGGCAACCGGCTGACGCTGCGCCTGGACCCGTCGCAGGAGGCCATGAACGCCGAGATACACGTGCGCCGAGTGCAGGATGCTCTGGCCACTATCGGCGTGCCACGCCAGTTGGCGATCGAGCCGGGACCACTGCCGACGGAGGTGGAAACGCCTCGACAGCGCGCTGACCGGATCGCCGCCGAGCGCCATGCCGAAGCCGTGGCAGCCCTGCAGCGCGACCCGCATGTCAGGCAGTTGCAGGATACCTTCGGCGCGCGCTTGATCGAATCGAGCGTCAAGCCGGCGGAAATGGCGCCAAGGGCCTGATACCGACAGTTTCACTTTGCCAAGCGAGAGGAACGATCATGATGAAAGGTGGAATGGGCAACCTGATGAAACAGGCCCAGGAGATGCAGCAGAAGATGCAGCGCGTTCAGGAGGAAGTCGCCAAGGCCGAGGTGACCGGCGAAGCCGGCGCCGGCATGATCAAGGTGACCATGAACGGCCGTCACGACGTGAGCAAGGTCGACATCGACCCCAGCGTCATGGAGGAGGACAAGGAGCTGCTCGAGGACCTGCTGGCTGCGGCTGTCAACGATGCCGTGCGCAAGGTCGAAGCCAGCTCGCGCGAGAAGATGGAGGAGGCCACGGCGGGGCTCAATCTGCCACCCGGCTTCAAGATGCCCTTCTGACTCGGCTGAAACCGGCGGCGCTCGACCATGCGGCGTTAACCATCCTCTAGAGGTACCGAATGAGTTTTTCCCCCCTCGTCGAGAGGTTGATGGAGTCGCTGCGGGTACTGCCGGGTGTGGGCCCCAAGACCGCGCAGCGCATGGCGATGCACCTGCTCGAACGCGAACGCGACGGCGGGCGTCGCCTGGCCGCCGTGCTCGAGCAGGCCATCGAGCAGGTGGGCTATTGCCGGCGTTGCCGCACCCTCACCGAGGAGGATATCTGCGGGCTATGCACCAGCAGCCGGCGCGACGATGCCCTGCTGTGCGTGGTAGAGTCGCCAGCCGATCAGTTGGCCATCGAGGAGGCCGGCGGATTTCGCGGTCGCTATTTCGTCCTCCACGGCCATCTCTCGCCGTTGGATGGCATCGGCCCCGAGGACATCGGGCTCGAGCAGCTCGAGGCGCGTATCGCCGAAGGCGGCATCAGCGAGGTGATCCTGGCCACCAATCCGACGGTAGAGGGCGAGGCCACGGCGCACTACATTGCCGCTCAGCTCACGCCCCACGGTGTCACGCTCTCGCGTCTGGCCTATGGTGTGCCCATGGGCGGGGAACTCGAGTATGTCGATGGTGGCACCCTCAGTCGTGCCTTCAACGGACGCCTGCCGTTTCGTGGCGATTGACGCCGCTACATTGTTTGCACCCAGCTGGACGAACGCATGACCCTGACCCCCGAGATACGCTGGATCGATACGCCCGAGGCACTGGATGCCGCCTGCGCCGAGGTGGCCCAGGCCGAGGTCATCGCGCTGGATACCGAGTTCTTTCGTGAAAAGACCTTTCACCCGGTCCCGGCGCTGATCCAGTTCTCCGCCGGTGGGCTGGCCTGGCTGGTCGATCCGCTGGCGGTCGAATGCACAGAGTCCTTTCGCCGCCTGCTGGGCGAGGGGCCGCTGAAGCTGCTGCATGCCAGCAGCGAAGACCTCGAAGTGCTGGCGCACTGGGCCGGTGTCACGGTGGCTCCGCTGGTGGACACCCAGGTGGCCCAGGCCCTGCTGGGGGAGGATGCGGCCATGGGCTACCAGCGCCTGGTGCAGCACTGGACCGGCGAGACCCTGCCCAAGGACGAGACCCGCTCCGACTGGCTAAAGCGCCCACTGAGCGATTCCCAGCGGCTCTATGCGGCGCTCGACGTGGTCTTTCTGCTCGAAGTCTGGAAACACCAGCGCGAAGCACTGGAACGACAGGGGCGGCGCGAATGGCTCGAGGCCGACTGTCGTGAACTGCTGGCCCAGGCGCTACGCAGCGATGCGGCTGATGAACAGTGGTTCCGCCGTCATCGTCAGCTGTGGCGGCTTTCGCCGCGCCAGATCGAGGCGTATCGGCTGCTGACCACCTGGCGCGAGGGCGAGGCGCGGCGACGCAACCTGCCGCGGGGTTGGCTGTTCAGCGATCGGGTGCTCTACGGCATTGCCGAGCGCATGCCAGAGAACCGCTATCAGCTCGCCGAAGTCGAGGAGGTCAAGCCGAGCCAGGTCAAGCGTGATGGCGATACCCTGCTGGCGCTGGTGAAGCGGGCGCAACAATGCGAGGAGGCGGAGCTGCCGCCTGCGCACCCGTCGCCGCTGGGAGCGGACTACAAACGACGCATGAAGGCCCTCAAACGGGTCGTGAACGAACGTGCCGAGACTCTGGGGCTGGCGCCGGAAGTGCTGATGCGCAGGCGCGATCTCGAGGCCATGATCGCAGCCGATCTGGCCGCCGAGCCGCTGCCTCTTCCCCAAGGCTGGCGTGGAGAATGCCTCTCGGTACCCCTGGCGCAGGCACTGGACGAGGTGAAAGCCGAATGACGGATGACCGCATGCAAGGCGACAAGCTGCTGTGCGAGATTTACAAGAGTTCGCGTAGGGAGGAGATGTATCTCTACGTGGACAAGCGGCAGGGCCTCACCGAGGTGCCCGAGGCGTTGCTCGACCGCTTCGGCAAGCCAGTCTTGACCATGACGCTGATCCTGACGCCGGAAAAAAAGTTGGCGCGCGCGCAGGTGAGCGAAGTCATGGCGGCGATTCGTGACAAGGGATTCTATTTTCAGATGCCGCCAGCCAAGGATGAGTATCTCCTCGATCTCTACCGCACACCGACGGAAGCCCGTTATTGACCATGCGCGAACGTTTCTGGGAGCGCTTCGATCTCGAGGAGCTCACCGCCGAGGAGTGGGAAGCGCTGTGCGACGGCTGCGGACAGTGCTGCCTGCTCAAGTTCCAGGACGAGGATAGCGGCGATCTCGCCGTGCTCGGTGTGGCCTGCGAGCTGCTGGATATTCACAGCTGCCGCTGCAGCGATTATCCCAATCGCCAGGCTCGCGTGCCCGACTGTGCCCGGCTCACTCCGCAGCGCGTCGACGAATTCCGCTGGCTGCCGAAATCCTGCGCCTATCGCCGTATCGCAGAAGGGCGTCGGCTGGCCGGTTGGCATCCGCTGATTTCGGGCGACCCGGAGCGCGTTCATCGCAAAGGGATCAGTGTGCGCAGCTTTGCCATTTCCCAGCGGGACGTGCCCGAAGAAGAACTGGAAGACCACATTATCGCCATACTGCCGATCGACGGCTGATCCCTCCAAAGAATGAGCCCCTAGCCAAGCACGAGACCCGGCCCTCGGCCGGGTCTTCGCTATCCCGTGTTCAAGGTTCCCTGTCGGCGAGTCCCAGCGCCCAGAGTATGAAGGCGTCCTGACGTGCATTGTCGTGCCACGCCTTGAATCGCCCCGAGGCGCCACCATGCCCGGCGGCCATGTCCGTACGCAGCAGCACGGGGCCGCGAGCGGTACCCATCTCGATCAGCCGGGCATAGAGCTTGGCTGGCTCCCAGTAGGGAACCCGGGTGTCGTGCCAGCTACCCTGGAGAAACATGGTGGGGTAGGGCTGGGGGGAGAGGTTGTCCAGCGGCGAGTAGGCATGGATGCGTTTGCGCGCGTCCAGCTCGTCGGGGTTACCCCATTCGCTGTACTCCGCGGTGGTCAACGGCAGGTCGGGATTCTCCATGGTGCGCAGCACGTCGACGAAGGGCACGTCGAGCACGGCGGCACAGAACGCTTCGGGCGCCAGGTTGAGACTGGCACCGACCAATAGGCCTCCTGCACTGGCGCCATAGGCGGCGATGCGCTCGCCGTCGCTGAAACCCTTTTCGACCAGTGCGTTGCGTGCTGCGAGGAAGTCGCGAAAGCTGTTCTCCTTGTGCTCGAGCTTGCCGGCCAGGTACCAGGGCTCGCCTCGGTCGCCACCGCCGCGGACATGGGCGACTGCAAAGGCCATGCCACGGGCGAGGAGTTCGAGCCTGGCGATCGAGAACCAGGGGTCGAGGACTTCTCCATAGGCACCGTAGCCGTAGAGCAGGGTGGGCAAGGGGTGGCCGGCCAGGTCGGCACGCATCACCACCGATACCGGTATGCGTTCGCCGTCGTGGGCATGCGCCCAGATACGCTCACAGCAAAGGTCCGCTGGCTGCAGGTTGCCGTGGATCGGCTGTGACTTCAGTACGACACGCTCCTCGCTGTCGAGGTCGTACTCGAGCCAGCGTACCGGCATGACGAAGGACTCCTCGCGCACGCGCAGGCGGCGGCTGGCGAAGTGCGGCACGTCGTCCAGCATTACGCTACAGGGGGATTCCGGCAGGGGTAGGCGCTCGTCGCGGCATATACCATGGCGAACATCGAGTTCGATGATGCGGATGCGAACCTGGGCCTCATGATGGTCGCGCTCGGTGATGGCCAGGCCCCACGCGAAGGCCTCGACATCTTCGAGCGTGGTGTCGTCGCGGTGCCCGAGCAGCGGCTGCCATTGGGCGTCGAAGTCGTGTTCGTCGGCCACGTCCAGGCAAAAGTGCGGTGCGTTGCGGTTGTGCAGGATGTAGAAATGTCCTGGGCGGTGTTCCAGCCCATACTCCACACCTTTCTCTCGCGGCCGAAAGCAGCGCGGCGCCTGCTCTGGCGCCAAGGCCGGCAGTAGGTGGCACTCACTCGTGTCCTTGGAGGCGCTCTCCAGTACCAGCCACTGGCGTGAGCGTGTCTTGCCCAGGCCGAGCCAGAACTCGGGGTCATCCTCGCGCAGTATCAGAGAGGGTTCACCGGCCTGGCCTTCGTCGAGCGGCAGGCGCCAGATGCTGTCGGGGCGCTGCGTGGCGTCGTAACGCGTGAACAGCAGGGTGGCATTGTCTTCGGCCCAGGTCAGTTCCGGGCCGATTTCCTCCAGCAAGAGGCGTGTCTCGCCGTTGGGTAGTGCCTTGAGATAGAGTGAAAAACGTTCGTCGCCACTGGTGTCCTCGGTCCAGGCCAGCCAACATTCATTGGGCGACAGCGCCATGTCGCCCAGCTCCAGGTAATGCTCTGCAGGCGCGCGCGCCTGAAGATCGAGAAAGATGCTCGCCTCCTCCGCGCGGCCATTGGGATGACGCCACCATACCGGATAATCGGCGTCGGTTGCCGTCTCGCTCCAGTAGGTATAGTGGTCGAGCGCGGTGCGCAATCCGTGGACCGCCAGCTCGCGGCGTGCAAGGTGACCGTGATAGAGCCGCTCGATCAAGTCCTCGAGAGGTGCCATCCAGGCCTGGGAATCCTCGTTGGCGGCCTCGAGAAAGGCCTGGACGCGTGCATCGTCGCGCTCTTCCAGCCAATGCCACTCGGGATCCTCGATGCGTCGAAACCGTTCGACCGGCGAAGGAAGTGGCTCAGTGCGGTTGGTGGCGGTGGGATTCGGGCGATGTGGCGGCTGTGCTTTCATTGGGTCGCGTGTACCATACTCAAGGTGACTTTCCATCCTGTACGATCCGTCAAGGGGCGGGCCGTGACGTGAAAATGAGGTATCGATGCTGACATCCGATTCGATGTCCCTACTATGGCTGACCTATCTGGGTTTGTCTCTGATCGTGCTGGTGGCCGGCTACCTGGCACTGGCCTTCCTGCCACGCCTGCTGCGCCTGCCGATTACCTGGATGGTGGCGGGTATCCTGTGGATGCCCACCCGCTTTCGGCTGCCGCTGGTGGAAGATGGCGAGTTCTACACCGGCATGGCGCCGGCGGTGGTGGTGTCGGCCGTTGCCTTTCTCGAGCGCAATGGCTCGGTGCTGGTGACTTCCGGCTTGCTGGTGGTCGCCGGAGCACTGCTGGGTATTGCCGTTGGCATTCTGCAGGCGTGGTGGTTCCGCACGGATGCCATGGCCAGCGAAGACGCGCAGGAAGAGAAGAAGCGGGAAGATAACAAGCAGCGAAATAACAGCAGGCGCAATGGCCAGCGTGGCGAGCCGTCACGTCAGCCACTCAAGCGCCGGGAGCCGAAAATCGGCTAGGGAGCCCCGATGGGGAGGGAGTGCAACAAGGTATGGCACTGGCTGGTCGGTCTGGCCGGGTGCCTGGTCGTGTCGAGCTGCCTGTCTGCCGCAACGCTCGAAGAGTATCCGGAAGTCCGGGTCATCATCGATGTCTCCGGCAGCATGCGTCACAACGATCCCGACCAGCTCGCCGCCGAGGCGCTGGATTTACTGGTAACGCTGGTGCCCAGTGGTGCCAGGGCTGGTGTCTGGACCTTTGGCGAGCGGGTGGCAAACCCATTGCAGCCCAGTCCCGCCAACCTCGAATGGCGTGATCGCGCCAGGGCCCTGTCCAGCCTGTTGGTCGACTACCAGCAGTACACCGATATCGAGTCCGCCATCTACCAGGCGGCATCGGCCGGGGAGGTCACGGGCCCGCGTCACCTGGTATTGCTCACTGATGGCAGGATCGACCTGCCCGACTGGCGTGGCAGCAAGCCGGCCATTGACCGGTCCTCGCGGGAAGCGCTGCTGGATGAGCTCGGCCCGAGGCTGGCCGAGGGGGGTATCGTGGTACATGCCATCGCCTTTTCCGAGGAGGCCGACCTGGACCTGGTGGAGCGTCTCGCCCAAATGACCGGGGGGCTTTCGGCGCCAGTTGCTGCCCCCGATGCCTTGATGGGGGCATTCCTCGCCATTGTCGATCGCATCTTTCCCAGCGATCGGGTGCCGATCACCGACCAGCGTTTTCTCATCGAGCCGGGCCTGCGCGGTTTCACTGCGCTGCTGTTTCGCGGCGAAGAGGGGCCTGAGCTGGTGGGGCCGGATGGCCGGCGCTACTCCGCCGATTCCCCTCCCGAGGGCGCCGAGTGGCGCAGTGAATCTCGCTATGACCTCGTTCATGTGCCCAACCCTCAACCGGGGCAATGGCGCCTGGACGGTGCGCCGGGGCTGGAAAGCCGCATCACTATCGAGTCCCCACTCAGCCTGCAGACGGCCGGTGTGCCGAGTACGTTCTACCTGGGGTTCGACGTGCCGGTGGAAGCCTGGCTCGCTCGCGAAGGAGAAGCGGTAGGCGTCGAGGAGCTGCCGACGCATTTGCGGTTGACGGCAGAGCTGCACGACTCCTCGGGTGCGGTGCAATCGGCCGTGGTTCTCAGGCAGCAGGAGGAGCGTTTCGTCGGCCGGTTGCCGGCGCCGGCCCTGGGGGGCACGGCTCAGTTCGTCGTGCGTGCCGAAGGCCAGGGCTTCCGTCGCCAGCGGGTACAGGCGATCAATGTGTTGCCGGCGGTTGCCGCTCAGCATGACGAGGCCGGCCAGCAGGTTCTCCTGGCGGCCGAGCATCCTCAACTCGATCGTGACAACACCCGCCTGTACGGCCAGTTGCAGGGGGCCCGCCTCGAGGCGGAACCCATCGCTGAGCGGCGCTGGCGCATTGCCCTGCCCGAACTCGACATGGCGCTTAGCGTGCCGCTGATCCTGCGTGGCGAAGTCACCCTCGACGGCGAGACGCGAGAGCTGTACCTGCCGCGCCTGATGTTGTTCCCTGCGGTCGATACGGCGATCGACCAGGTCGATGCCAGTCCTGCCCTGGAGGTGGCGCGCTTCCACGAGGAGCTGTCACCGGTGCGCGAGCCTCGCGCGAGGTCCGAGTCGGCGTTGCCGGAACCGGTCGAGCGTGTCGTCAGGCACATGCAGGAGCTGCCGCGGATCGCCCAGGAGCGCTGGAATGAGTGGCGCCCCGTGCTGGCAGGGCCGCTCGAAGAAGCCCTGCGTGAGCCGCATCGGCGCTGGCTGCTGGGTGGTCTTTTGCTTGCTTGCGTGCTCTTGCTGCTGCTGTGGAGAATGACGAGACGGCGTCGCGCAGCGCCACGGGAGGAGCCGCATGTGTGAACTGATGGGCATGAGCGCCAACGTGCCCACCGATATTTGTTTCAGCTTCACCGGTTTCCTGCATCGCGGTGGCGGTACCGGTCCGCATCGTGACGGCTGGGGGATCGCGTTCTACGAGGCGGGCGGCTATCGTGACTTTCGCGACCCGCATCCTTCGGTACGCTCCCCCATTGCACGGCTGATCACCGACTATCCGATCAAGTCGCATATCGCCATTAGCCATATCCGCCAGGCCAATGTCGGCGAAGTGCGTCTGGCCAATACCCATCCGTTCACTCGCGAAATGTGGGGCCGAACCTGGTGCTACGCGCATAACGGCCAGCTAGAGGAGTGGCAAGAGTTGCCGCTGAGCTTCTACCGGCCGGTGGGCGACACCGACAGCGAACACGCCTTCTGCTGGCTGCTTGCCGCCCTGCGCGAGCGCTTTTCCGAGGCGCCCACGCTGGCGGCATGCGATGCCACGCTGTATGGCCATCATGTGGCGCTCTGGCAGCGGCTGCACTGCCTGTGCGAGACGCTGCGGGCCAAGGGCGTGTTCAACCTGCTGCTGGCCGATGGCGAGTTCCTCTACACCTATTGTTCGACCAAGCTGGCCCACATCACCCGCCGGGCGCCGTTCGGCAGCGCGGAACTCTCCGATGCCGAGCTGACGGTCAACTTCGCCGAGCACACCACTCCCGACGACATCGTCTCGGTGATTGCGACCGAGCCGCTGACCTGCAACGAGGCCTGGGTTCGCATGGCGCCGGGTGAGCTGTTGGTATGGCGGCATGGCCGTATCGTCGCTCGTTTCGTTGCCGAATCCTCCTCTTCGGGTGAGGAATAGTCATTCTGCTGACTGACTTGCCTTTCTACTTTCTTTTGCCCAGTTTGGTAGTCAGGGCGGGCGTTCGTTCAGGAATGGTAATGGTTGAACAGTCGTTTCAATCGACTGTTTTACAACGATGCGATGCCTGGTATATCGTTAGGGTTTAGCCAGAACAAGAACCGTCGAGGTCGAGGGTGAGCGACCGAAGCGACGATGCTACGGAGATAGCGCCAATGAGTGAGCAAGCCAACGCCGGTATTCTCAACGGTCCCGAGCTGGAAGGCATGGAGAAGTACCGTTCGCTGATGGATGTCTTCCACGAAGCGGTCAAACGCTTTGCCGACAATCCGGCGTTCACCTGCATGGGACAGACCCTCACCTTCAGCGAACTCGATCGTCTCTCGGCCGACTTTGCGGCCTGGCTGCAGCACGAAACCGGGCTGCAGCCAGGCGATCGCATAGCAATACAGCTGCCCAACGTGCTGCAATTCCCGGTGGCGGTATTCGGTGCGCTGCGTGCCGGGCTGGTAGTGGTCAACACCAACCCTCTCTACACCGAGCGGGAAATGGCCCACCAGTTCAAGGATTCGGGCGCGCGGGCGATCCTGATCCTGGCCAACATGGCAAGCAAGCTCGAGAAAGTGCTCGACCGCACCGACATCGAGCACGTTCTGGTCACCGAGCTCGGCGACTTGCACGGTTTTCCCAAGCGCTTCCTGATCAATGCCGTCGTCAAGCACGTCAAGAAAATGGTGCCGGCCTTCTCGCTGCCAATGGCGGTGCCTTTCCGCAAGGCGTTGAAGGACG
Source organism: Billgrantia sp. C5P2 (assembly GCF_051062895.2). NCBI lineage: Bacteria > Pseudomonadati > Pseudomonadota > Gammaproteobacteria > Oceanospirillales > Halomonadaceae > Billgrantia > Billgrantia sp. C5P2. The sequence goes on along the minus strand of NZ_CM128542.1, from coordinate 2,953,265 downwards.
GTGCCTCGCGCCAGCACCGCGAGGTGGAGCGCGGGCTCGACGACATCGCCGCGTTGCAATACACCGGCGGGACCACCGGCATGCCCAAGGGCACCATGCTCACCCATTGCAACCTGGTAGCCAACATGCTGCAGGCGCGTGAGGCCATTGGCCCGGGGCTTGACGAGGGCAAGGAGGTGGTGATCGCGCCGCTGCCGGTCTACCACATCTATACCTTCACCGTGAACTGTCTGTTCCTGATGGAGACCGGCAACCACTCGATCCTGATCACCAACCCGCGCGACCTGGACAACTTCGTCAAGGAGCTGCAGAAGGTCAAGTTCACCGCCTTCATCGGTCTCAACACTCTGTTCAATGCGCTGTGCAATCGCGAGGATTTCCGCAAACTCGACTTCTCCCGCCTGCATCTGACCATCTCCGGGGGCATGGCGCTGACCAAGGCGGCTGCCAGTCGCTGGCAGGAAATCACCGGTTGTCCCATCGCCGAGGGCTACGGCCTGACCGAGACTTCGCCGATCGTCAGCTTCAACCCGGTCGATGCCATCCAGCTCGGTACCATCGGCAAGCCGGTGGCGGGTACGGCGGTCAAGGTCGTGGATCACGAGGGCAACATCCAGCCGCTGGGCGAGCCGGGCGAACTCTGCGTGAGGGGCCCCCAGGTAATGAAGGGGTACTGGAACCTCGACGAAGAGACCGCCAAGGTACTGACCGAAGATGGCTGGTTTTATACCGGCGACATTGCCGTCCTTCAGGAGGACGGCTACATCAGGATCGTCGACCGCAAGAAGGACATGATCCTGGTGTCGGGCTTCAACGTCTATCCCAACGAGATCGAGGATGTCGTCGCGGCGCACCCGGGCGTGGTCGAATCGGCCGCGGTGGGAGTGCCCGACGAGGATAGCGGCGAAGCGGTCAAGCTGTTCGTGGTCAAGCGGGATGAAAGCCTGGACGAGCAGGGCCTGCGTGATTGGTGCAAGACGCAGTTGGCCGGTTACAAGGTGCCCAGGTTTGTCGAATTCCGCGACGAATTGCCGAAGACCAACGTCGGCAAGGTGCTGCGGCGCCAGCTGCGCGACGAGCAGGGCGAAAAGTAGGCCTCGCTAATTGGCCGATCTTAGACCCGCGGCGCTACAATGACCTGCCCGTTCCGGCTTTCCGGAGCGGGCAGGTCTTTCTTGGTAAGAGGAGTGTCGTGAGCACAGCAACCCGAACTGGTTTCGCCAATGTCGCCGACAGGACAGAGCTGGAGCGCTTGGAGGGCGCCTTGGGCGAGGTCATGCTGCGCGATCGAGATGTGCTGGCGCGTAGGCTGAACGGGCTGCGCCGTCGTGCCCACGAGGGCAAGCCGGTGGATCGCGGGCTGGCCGAGGTGGCACGCAGCGTCGCGAGTTCCGCAGCGCTGGCGGCAAGGCGCGGCGCCCAGCCGGTGACCTTGAACTATCCCCCCGAGCTGCCGGTGGCCGAGCGCCGCGAGGACATCCTCGCCGCGCTGCGCGAACACCAGGTGGTGGTGGTGGCCGGCGAGACCGGCTCCGGCAAGACCACCCAATTGCCCAAGCTGTGCCTGGAGCTAGGCCTGGGGCGCCGCGGCCTGATCGGCCATACCCAGCCACGTCGCCTCGCGGCGCGCTCGGTTGCCACGCGCCTGGCCGAGGAGCTCGAGGTGCCGCTGGGCGAGCAGGTGGGCTACCAGGTGCGCTTCACTGATCAAACCGGCGACGATACGCTGGTCAAGCTGATGACCGACGGCATCCTGCTGGCCGAGACCCGCCACGACCCCGAGCTGTCGCGCTACGAGGCGATCATCATCGACGAGGCGCACGAGCGCAGTCTCAATATCGACTTCCTGCTCGGCTATCTCAAGCGACTGCTGTCGCGACGCCCCGACCTCAAGCTGATCATCACCTCGGCAACCATCGACGTGGAGCGTTTCGCGCGTCATTTCTCCCTGCCCGGGGCGGACGGCGAGCCGATGCCCGCTCCGGTTGTAGCGGTGTCGGGGCGCACCTATCCAGTGGAAGTGCGCTACCGGCCGCTGGCGCGAGAGGCCGACGACGAAGCCGACCGTACCCTGCAGGAAGGAATACTCCACGCGGTGGAGGAGATCGAGCGGATCGAGCGCGACAAGCGCTGGTTCCACGGGCCGCGAGACGTTCTCGTTTTCCTGCCCGGCGAGCGCGAGATCCGTGAAGCCGCCGATATCCTGCGCCGCGCCGATCTCAAGGGCACCGAGATCCTGCCACTCTATGCGCGGCTCTCCAACGCCGAGCAGAACCGCGTTTTCGCACCGCACACAGGGCGGCGCATCGTGCTGGCCACCAATGTCGCCGAGACCTCGCTCACGGTGCCCGGTATCCGCTACGTGATCGACCCCGGACTGGTGCGCATCAGCCGCTACAGCTACCGGTCCAAGATCCAGCGCCTGCCGGTGGAGCCGGTCAGCCGGGCCAGCGCCGACCAGCGCAAGGGCCGCTGTGGGCGGGTGGCGGAAGGGGTCTGCATTCGCCTCTACGACGAGGAGGATTTCCTCTCCCGGCCCGAGTTCACCGACCCCGAGATCCGCCGTACCAACCTGGCGTCGGTGATCCTGTCGATGCTGTCGCTGGGGCTCGGCGATATCGAGCGTTTCCCCTTCGTCGACCCACCCGATTCACGTTTCATCAAGGATGGCTTCCGCCTGTTGTTCGAGCTCGGCGCGGTGGATGCGACCGACCGTCTGACCCCGGTCGGACGCAAGTTGGCCCGGCTGCCCATCGACCCGCGCCTGGCTCGCATGGTGCTGGCAGGCGCCGAGCAGGGTGGGCTGCGCGAGGTGCTGATCGTGGTCTCGGCGCTGGCGGTGCAGGACCCCCGCGACCGCCCGTCGGATAAGCGCGAGGCCGCCGATCAGGCCCATCGGCGTTGGCAGGATCCCGATTCCGATTTCGTCGCGCTGCTCAACCTGTGGCGCGGCTTCGAAGCGGCGCGCGACGAACTCTCGGGTAACCGCCTGCGGCGCTGGTGCAAGGAGCACTACCTCAACTACCTGCGCTTGCGCGAATGGCACGATACCTTCCGTCAGCTGCGCCAGTTGCTGCGCGAGATGGAGATCGAGGTGCCGGCCCCGATGGCCCTGCCTCCGGCGGGAGAAGGGCAAGACCAGATTCGAGAACAGGCGCGTCGACAGAATGCCGTGCAACTGCACAAGGCGCTGCTGCCGGGGCTGCTCTCGCACTTGGGGATGCTTACCGAGAACCGTGAATACCTGGGCGCGCGCAATCGCAAATTCGTCATCCACCCTGGCTCGGGCCTGGCCAAGAAGTCGCCGAAGTGGATGATGGCATTCGAGCTGGTGGAGACCACCCGCTTGTTCGCGCGCACGGTGGCCAAGATCGAGCCGCAGTGGATCGAACCTGTGGCAGGGCACTTGGCCAAGCGCAGCTATAGCGAGCCGCACTGGGAGATGAAGCGTGCCCAAGTGGTGGCCAAGGAACAGGTCACCCTGTTCGGCCTGCCTATCGTCTCGGGGCGCAGCGTGCATTACGGGCCGATCGCCCCGCGCGAGGCACGCGAACTGTTTATCCGTCGCGCCCTGGTCGAAGGGGAATTTCGTACCAAGGGCGAATTCTTCGACTACAATCGCGCTCTGATAGCCGAGGTGGAGGAGCTCGAGGATCGTGCCCGCAAGCGCGACATCCTGGTCGACGAGGAGACGCTGTTCGCCTTCTACGACGAGCGCATTCCCGAGGATATCGTCAACGGCAAGGGTTTCGAGGCCTGGCGACGGAAAGCCGAAGCCGAGGTTCCCGGCATCCTCAAGTTCGATCGGGCCGCGTTGCTGGCCCGCGAGGCCGAGGAAGTCACGCAGGAGCAGTATCCCGACGAGTTGGTGCTGGGTGGGGTGCGCTATCCGCTCAGCTATCGTTTCGAGCCCGGTGCCCCCGACGATGGCGTGACGCTGACGGTGCCTGCGGCCATGCTGCCCCAGTTGCCCCGGGCGCGGCTCGAGTGGCTGGTGCCGGGGCTGTTGCGCGACAAGTGTATCGCACTGCTCAAGTCGCTACCCAAGTCGATTCGCCGCCAGGTAGTACCTATCCCCGATTGGGTCGATGCGGCGCTGGAGACGGTCACGCCCGATGACGTGCCTCTCACCGAGGCGCTGGCCGAGTTCCTGCGTCGACGCACCGGGGTCCGCTTGCATGCGGACGACTGGCGCAGCGACCAGCTCGAGCCGCACCTGGTCATGAACGTACGCGTCATCGATCACGAGGGGCACGAACTGGGGCAGGGGCGCGACGTGCGCGAGCTCGAGCGGCGCTTCGAGGCGGCGGCGGGCGCAGGGGCCCGGGCGCTGGCCGTCGAGGTCAGCGATGCCCCCAGCGTGACCGACCTGCCAGAGACGGCGCTGCCGGAGTCGCGGGTGACGACCCAGGCCGGCATCCGCGTCGAAGCCTATCCGGCATTGGTGCCCGAAGGCGAGGAGTTTCGTGTCGAGCTGTTCGATCATCCCGGCAAGGCCGAGCAGGCCCACCGCCGGGGCGTGGTGCGCTTGGCCATGGCGCGCCTTCCCGACCAGGTGCGCGCGATCCGGCAGACCAAGGGGCTCGATGCCTGCGCCCTGCTGTTCACCAAGGTGGGCAGCAAGCAGGCGCTGGTCGAAGATGTGGTCGAGGCGGCCTTCGCTCGCACCGTGGCGCAGGCGCCACTGCCGCGTTCCGCCGCGGAGCTGTCGGCACGGCTCGAGGCGACGCGCGCTGAACTGGTACCCAGTGCCGAGATGCTGGTGGCAACGCTCAAGAAGGCCCTGGAGGGGCACCTGGCGGTAACCAAGGCGCTGAAGGGCAACCTGAACCTGGCGTTGGCGCTGGTTTACAGCGATATCAAGGCCCAGATGCAGCGGCTTGTGCACCCCGGCTTCGTGCTCGAGGCGGGTGAGTGGCTCGAGGAATATCCACGCTACATGGAAGCGGCTGCGATTCGGCTGGAGAAGGCACCGCGCGAGCGCATGCGCGACCAGATGCACATGCAGGAAGTCCAGGACTTCGAGGCGCGCCTGGCGGCGCGGCGCGAGAACCAGCGTCGGGGCGGGCACGAGGACCCCGAGCTGGTGGAATTCGGCTGGTGGATCGAGGAGCTGCGGGTGTCGCTGTTCGCCCAGCAGCTCGGCACCCGCATGCCGGTCTCGGTCAAGCGCCTCGAACGCCGCTGGGCGGAGCTGGTGGGACACGGTCAAGCGTGACCGCGCCGCGCCGATAAGAGATATGAGGCGTCGGTTCGCCGACGTACAGTCAGCGGCCTGAGGCCGCACGAGGGAGATGATGATGACAGACGTCGTGATTACCGGTACGGGACTCTTCACGCCGGAACACGCCATCGATAACGATGCCCTGGTAGCCTCGTTCAATGCCTGGGTGGATGCCGAGAATGCCCGCCATGCCGCCGCTATCGAGGCCGGAGGGCGCGAACCGCTCCAGCACTCGAGCAGCGAGTTCATCGTCAAGGCGTCCGGTATCCACAGTCGCTACGTGCTGGATGCCGAAGGCATCCTGGACCCCACGCGCATGCGCCCGCGTCTGCCGCAACGCAGCAACGACGAGCCCTCGATCCAGTGCGAAATGGGCCTTGCCGCCGCACGGCAGGCCATGGATGCGGCAGGCGTCGAGGCCGGTGACATCGATATGGTGATCGTTGCCTGCTCCAACCTGGAGCGGGCCTACCCGGCGGTGGCGGTAGAGTTGCAGGCGCTGCTGGGAACCAAAGGGCATGCTTTCGACATGAACGTGGCCTGCAGTTCGGCGACCTTCGCCATCGACCTGGCGGCCAGCGCCATCCGTGGCGGCAACATCCGGCGCGCCCTGGTGGTGAACCCAGAGATCTGCTCGGCCCACCTCAACTTCCGCGATCGCGATAGCCACTTCATCTTCGGTGACGCCTGTACCGCCCTCGTGCTGGAAGATGCCGAGCTGGCCACGGCCGAGATTCGCTTCGAGATCCTCGGCACGCGCCTGGCCACACGCTTCTCCAATGCCATCCGCAACAATGCCGGCTTCCTCAATCGGGTCACCGACAGCGACCCCCTGGCCAGCGACAAGCTGTTCGTGCAGGAAGGGCGCCGCGTCTTCAAGGAAGTCTGCCCCATGGTGGCGGCATTGATAAACGACCACCTGGCCAGCCTCGAGCTTTCCGGCAGCGACCTCTCGCGGCTGTGGCTGCACCAGGCCAACCATCACATGAACGACCTGATCGCTCGGCGAGTGCTGGGTCATGATCCCGAGTCCGGACAGGCGCCGATCATCCTCGACCGCTATGCCAATACCAGCTCGGCGGGCTCGATCATTGCTTTCCATCTGCACCATGCCGACCTGGTGCCAGGTAACGTTGGGGTGGTCTGCTCGTTCGGTGCCGGGTACAGTGCCGGCTGCGTTGTGGTGCGTCGATCATGATGCATCAGCTCACGCCAACACCATGAGGAGACATATCCGATGGCTGTGAAGCAGACCGGCTTTCTCACCCGCGTCCTGGTCGCCCTGGCGGCAATGGCCATGCTGGCGGGTTGTGCCGGGCAAGTGGCGGTGGAGGATCGCCACCCCGATGACCCTTGGGAGGGCTTCAATCGCCGGGTGTTCTCCTTCAACGAGGCAATCGATCGGACCGTGCTCAAGCCGGTTGCACGTGGCTATCGTGCCGTGACTCCGCAACCGGTGCAGACCGGTGTCGGCAATTTCTTTTCCAACCTTGGCGAGATCCGTACCGCACTCAACAGCCTGCTGCAGGGCAAGCCCGCCAATGCCGGGCTTTCCACCTCGCGCTTCCTGATCAATTCGACGGTGGGCATCGCCGGCCTATGGGATTTCGCCACCCACATGGGCATTACCGCCGAGGAGGAGGATTTCGGCCAGACCCTGGGTGCGTGGGGCGTGGGCGAGGGGCCCTACCTGGTGTTGCCTCTGCTGGGGCCCAGCACGGTGCGGGACACCTCCGGCTTGCCGCTGGACATGTACACCTATCCTTTGACTTACGTCGAGGATGACAAGGTGCGCTATGGCCTGACCGCGCTGCGGATCGTCGACGTCCGCGCCGGTTTTCTCGACCAGGAGGAGTTGATCCGCGGAGACCGCTATGTCTTCATTCGCGATGCGTATCTGCAGCGCCGTCGCTTCGAGGTCACGGACGGCGAACTGGGAGAAGACCCCTTTGCCAGCGACGAATTCGAATTCGATTTCGACGATGCCGACTTCGACGATGCCGACTTCGCCGATTGAGGCCTGAGCCGATGGATGCACCCAAGCCGTTGATCGGCTTACTCGACGAGCCCGGCGCCTATCGCGACGCCTTGGCCGATACCATCGCCCGCGACGGTCTGGCCGTGTTCGCGGCAGAGCGCCTCGAGGACCTGCCGGCGGAGACGGTTCTGGTCGTGGCCCATGCCCAGGCCATTCCCAGCCTGGCGTGGTCGAGCCTGACGGAGCGTTTGCCGACCGTCGTGGTCAGCGATTCACGCCTCGACGCCGACCTGCTTACGGCGGTAGACGTGGGGCTGGTGGACTATGTCGTCGAGCCCATGCGTCATGGGCCATTGCTGCGGCGAATGATCCGCAAGGCGATCGAATTGCGGCAACTGGAGGATGAGCGCAAGCATGACCGCGAGCGCCTCGCCCAGCTCAATGCGCATCTCGAGGAGCTCAACGAGAGCCTGGAAACGCATTTGGCGCTGCTGCGACTCGACCAGCAGGCGGGCGGCCAGATCCAGCGCAAGCTGCTGCCGCCCCATCCGCAGACCATTGGTGGGGTGACCTGCGACTACTGGCTGATCCCGTCGCTCTACCTGTCGGGGGATTTCCTCGATTTCCAGCGCTTTGACGAGCGTTATACGCTGTTCTATTTTGCCGATGTGTCGGGCCACGGGGCCTCGTCCGCGTTCGTCACTGTCCTGCTCAAGTACCTGTTCAATGGCTGGCTGGGCGACTGGGATGCCAGCCAGCCGGAGGAACTGCCGGCGCGCTGGCTGGCGTCGCTCAACCGTGAACTGCTGGACGCCGGGATAGGCAAGCATGCCACGCTGTTCGTTGGTGTCATTGACCAGCAGACCCATGAGCTTCACTATTCGCTTGGCGCGCAATTGCCGAAGCCGCTGCTGGTGGCCGATGGAGAAGTGCTGGAGTTGCCCGGAGAGGGTATGCCGGTGGGCCTGTTTCCCGGTGTGGAGTATCCACGTTTGAGGTATAGGTTGCCGCCGAATTTCCGGTTATGGTTCTGTTCGGATGGAATATTGGAGTGCCTGCCGGGCGAGACGCTCGACGCGCGGCTCAGGGAACTCGAGCAACGAGTGCTGACCTGTACGACGTTGGAGCGGCTTCGCGACAGCCTGATGCTGGACACCCCCCAGGACATCGATGCCGAAGGGGATGACGGCGGACAGGAACTGCCCGATGACCTGACGATCATGGTGTTGAGCGGATTTGGCAATGATCACGAATGAAGGCCGCGTCCAGGCGGCGTTCGACTCTGGTGTGTTCGTGCTCAAGCTGTGCGGCGACGTACGCTTGACGCTGTGCGCGACGCTGGATACCCAGGCCCAGCAACTCGCCCGTACACCGGGCCTGCAATCCCTGATCATCGATCTGCGCGAGGCCACCAACGTGGACTCCACCGCTCTGGGCTTCCTGGCCAAGGTCGCCATGGCGGTCAAGGACAGGATCCTCTACAAGCCGACCATCGTGGTGAACAACCCCGACGTGCAACGCATGCTCGAGGTCATGGGTTTTGCCCAGTATTTCTCCATGGTGGAGGCACCGCTCACCGAGACCAGCGAACTCAGCGACCTGCCCGAGATCCCGGCCGACATGGAAGAGATGCGCAAGCGCATCCTCGAGGCGCATCGCATCCTGATGCGCATGAGCGAGCACAACCGGGAAGAGTTCCAGCCGCTGGTCGAGATGCTGGAGGCGCAGGAGAGCCCCCACACCGACAAGCACTAGCTTGCCTGGTTACCTGCTTCAGCAGGCGTGGTGCCACACCTGCTGCCTGAGTGATTGCCGCTTATCGTTATTGGCGTAATTCGCCCAGCAGCTTTTCCAGCTTGCGCTGATCGGCGGCGAACTTGCGTATGCCTTCGGCCAGCTTCTCCGTGGCCATGGCATCCTCGTTCATTTCCCAGCGGAATTCCGCCTCGTCCTGGGGCTCCGGCGGCGAGGTTTCGGCGTCGGCCGGGCTCAGCCGGCGTTCGAGCCGCTCATGGCTTTCGGCCAGTTCGCCCAGCAGGGTCGGGGAAATGGTCAGGCGATCGCAGCCGGCCAGCGACAGGATCTCCCCGACATTGCGGAAGCTGGCCCCCATCACGATGGTCTTGTAGCCGTGGCCCTTGTAGTGCTCGTAGATGCGTCGGACCGACTTGACCCCGGGATCGTTGTCGCCGCTGAAATCGGCATCCGGCCACTCCGCCCGGTGCCAGTCGAGAATGCGCCCGACGAAGGGCGAGACCAGCGTGACGCCGGCATCGGCACAGGCCTGTGCCTGGGCGAAGCTGAACAGCAGGGTCAGGTTGCAGTGGATGCCCTCGCGCTCCAGCTGGCGAGCGGCGCGGATACCTTCCCAGGTCGAGGCGATCTTGATCAGGATGCGCTCGGGACCGATGCCGCGCTGATCGTAACGCTCGATCAACGAGCGTGCCCGGGCCAGGGTCGCCTCGGTATCGAAGGATAGCCGGGCGCTGACTTCGGTGGAGACGAAGCCGGGCACGAGGCTGCTGATCTCGCTGCCGATCTCGACGGCGACGGCATCCAGGGCATCGTCGATATCGGTGGCCTGACGGGCGATTTCCGCCAGCCGCTCGCGACGGCCCTCATGCTGTGCGGCCTGCAGGATCAGCGAGGGGTTGGTGGTGGCGTCGGTGGGCTGAAAACGACGGATGGCATCGATGTCACCGGTGTCGGCTACCACGGTGCTCATCGTCTTGAGTTGGCTAAGCAGGTCCTCTGCCATTGCAGTCTCTCCTGAGGGTCGGTATCGGGCCACTTTATCAACTGGACGTGAAGGCGAACAGACGCGGGGACCAAGCAGCAGGACATGAGTTGCGCTATGATTAGCCTCCTAGCTTTTTCTTACCGAGGTCGCAACGGAGTTAACTTGGCTCTCACTCCCCGACGCGTTGCCGTGTTGGTGGCCACCAACACGGCACTGGCGCCTTTCGCCATCGATGCCTACCTCCCCGCCATGTCGGCACTGGCCGATAGCATCGGCGCCAGCATCCACCATACCGAACTCTCCTTGAGCACTTTCCTGGCCGGTTTCGCCCTAGGCCAGCTGCTGTTCGGGCCGCTTTCAGACCGGGTGGGGCGCAAGCCGGTACTATTGGGTGGCCTGGTGGCTTTCCTCCTGGCTAGCCTGGTGATCACGACCGTCGACTCATTGCCGGAATTGCTGGCCTGGCGTTTCGTGCAGGCGCTGGGCGGAGGGGCCACGGTGGTCAATTCGGCGGCCATCGTGCGGGACTGCTTCAGCGGTAGGGAAGCCGCCAAGGTGATGTCGACCATGGCAATCATCATGCTGCTGGCGCCGCTGGTGGCTCCAGTAGTGGGCAGCGGTCTGCTCTACATGGGCGACTGGTGGCTGATTTTCGTCTTCCTGGCCGTTTATGCTGCCTTCCTGATGTGGCTGATGGGCACGCAACTGCCTGAGACACGGGCGCCAGGGGCAGCTGCCGCCTCGCCGCGACAGATGCTGGGTAATTACGCCAGCGTGTTGCGACACCGCGAGGCCATGGGCTATGTGTGTGCGGCTTCCATGTCCTTTGCCGGTTTGTTCGCCTTCATCACCGCCTCGCCTTTCCTCTACCTGGAACACTACGGGCTGAGTCCGGGGCTCTATCCGGTGCTGTTCGGCGTCAACGTGGTGACCATGGCGGCCTCCAATCGCCTCAATATCCGCCTGCTGCGTCGGCGCAGTCCGCAGCAGAATCTGCGCCTGGGATTGGCCATCCAACTGGCGGCGGCGGCCGGTCTCGCCCTGCTGGTCGCCACAGGACTGGAATCGCTGTGGACGATGGTGCCGCTGATCATGTTGTTTGCCGGCACCATCGGCCTGGTAGCCCCCAACGCCATCTCCTCGCTACTGGACCACTTTCATCACATGAGCGCCACGGCAGCGGCCCTGCAAGGCAGCATCCAGTTCTCCTGCGGGGCGCTGGCCGGTGTGCTGGTGGGTGCCTTCCAGATCGACAGTGCCTGGCCCATGGTGGCCACCATGCTGGGAGCGTCGCTGGCAGGCAACCTGGGGTTGCGCCTGCTGTCTGCCCGGGCTGAGCATGCCTGAGGCTTGGCTGCAGTGGGTCGACATGTCGCTCGGCGCCTGGCTGGGCTGTGCCCTGGTACTCGCGCTGGGAGCCTTCGTGCAGCGTGCCACCGGGTTCGGTCTGGCGGTAGTGGGCGCACCCCTGTTGCTGCTGATCGAGCCACGACTGGTTCCGGTGGTTCTGGTGCTGTTCGGCTTCACCGTATCGCTGTTGATGATGCGGCATTATCGCCATGAGGTGCGCATCGCCGAGCTCGGAATGGCGCTGGCAGGACGGTTGCCCGGTAACGGCCTGGGGCTGTGGCTGCTGCTCGCGGCACCCTTGGCGGTGCTGGAGAAGCTGATCGCCGCCAGCGTGCTGTTCGCCGTGGCGGTGACGCTGTTCCGATTGCGCCTGCCGGTCAACCGTATCAGCCTGTTCGGCGCCGGTGTGCTGTCGGGCATCTTCGGGACCGTGGCCGCCATTGGTGGCCCGCCCATGGTCCTGCTGATGCACGGGCTGACGCCGGATCGGCTGCGCGGGAACCTGGCGGCATTCTTCCTGATCACCTCGAGCCTGACCCTTGGCACCCTGGCGCTGGCCGGGCAGGTGCGCCTGTGGCACCTGGGGCTGGCGCTGACCTTGCTGCCGTCCGTGCTGCTCGGCAGCGCTCTTGCCAATCGCGTGGCGCATCGCCTCGACCGCCGGCGGCTGCAAGGTGCGTCATTGGCGCTGTGTACGCTGGCCGCGCTGGGCCTGCTGATCTGACGCAGCGATAAAGAACGGTCACATTGTCACGAAGCTGTCATGGAGCTGCGGCATCGTATGCCGTGCAAAGGCTAGAAACCTTTCTCATCGACAGGAGTGACTCGCATGAACCGCACCCTCAAGAGCCGTGCCTTCAAGACAACTATCGTCGCCGCTGCAGTAATGGGCGTGGTGGGCGTCGCACAGGCTCGCGATCAGATCCGCATCGTCGGCTCCAGCACCGTCTACCCGTTTGCCAGCTACGTGACGGAAGAGTTCGGTGCCGTCACCGACTACCCGACGCCGGTGATCGAGTCGACCGGTTCCGGTGGTGGTATTCGCCTGTTCTGCAACGGTGTGGGCGAGGGCACTCCGGACATTTCCAACGCCTCGCGCCGCATCAAGTCTTCCGAACTCGAGCGGTGCGAAGAGAACGGCGTGACCGACGTAACCGAGGTGAAGATCGGCTCTGATGGCATCGTCTTCGCTCAGTCCAGTTCGAACGAAGCGCTGGATCTGAGCCTCGAGCAGCTGTTCCTTGCCGTTGCCGCCAAGGTGCCGGTCGACGGCGAACTGGTCGACAACCCCTACGAGAAGTGGAGCGACATCGACGCCTCGCTACCGGATCGCGAGATCTCCATCTACGGTCCGCCCAGCACCTCGGGAACCCGTGACGCCTTCGAAGAGCTGGTCATGGAGGCCGCCTCAGAGGAGTTCGAGGAATATGGTGACGAGGCCTATACCGAGATTCGCGCCGATGGCGCCTACATTGATGCCGGTGAGAACGACAATCTAATCGTTCAGCGGCTCACCGAGGACACTAAGGCCTTCGGTATCTTCGGTTACTCCTTCCTGGTCGAGAACCCGGACGCCTTGATCGCTGCCAGCATCGATGGCGTAGAGGCGGAATCCGAAGCCATCAGCGCCGGTGACTACCCGATCGCTCGCTCACTGTTCTTCTACGTCAAGAATCAGCATGCCGAAGAAGTGCCGCCACTGTACGACTACGTCGAGATGTTCGTGTCGGAAGAGATGATCGGCGAGGGTGGCTACTTGGCGGACATCGGTCTGATCCCGCTGCCCGAGAGTGAGCGTGAGGCGACCCGCCAGAAGGTGGAGGAGCGTACCGGCCTGCAGGTTTCCGACCTGAATTGAGCACGGAAGCGGGCAGGGAGGCCTTGTCGGCCGGCAGCCTCAGGCTGTCGGCCGTCGCGCGTTCCGGCAACTGACCTGCCGTCGTATCACCCGAGAGAGAGACATGCAGACCAACCAACTTCTGACCCTCTTCATTGGCGGCCTGCTACTGCTTGGCCTGATCGCCTTCATGCTGGGCCGGGCCAAGGCCGCGCGGGTTCGGGCCTCGGGCCAGGCCATGTATGCCCAGCCCGACCAGTATGCCTGGTTCACGGTGGTCGCTACCGCCGGCCCGGCCCTGCTGGTCAGCGCCGTCGGTGCTTTCGTCATGCTGCTGCTGGGTGCCGAGATTCCCACCTTGCTGCTATTGGCCGGTAGTCTGGCGGTGGCCGCCGTTGGCGCCATCGTGGGCATGGCCTGTATCAGACCCGATTTCCATGCGCGCCAGGCAATCGAGCAAGTGATCCGCTGGCTGCTGGTGGGTGCCGCGCTGATCTCGATTTTCACCACCTTCGGTATCCTGTTCTCCATCGTCTTCGAGGCGCTGCGTTTCTTCCAGATGCACAGTTTCTGGGAATTCATCACCGGCACCGTATGGAACCCGGGCGCCAGTTTCCTGGCCGCGGCCGGCCGTGCAGGGGAGGGTGGCAGCGCCGCCCAGTTCGGTTCGGTACCGCTGTTTGCCGGTACTTTCATGATCACCGCCATCGCCATGTTGGTGGCCATCCCTGTCGGTCTGCTTTCGGCGATCTACATGTCGGAATTCGCCCCGCCGCGAGTGCGCACCCTGGCCAAACCGACCCTGGAGGTGTTGGCGGGCATTCCCACCGTGGTCTATGGCTTCTTCGCCGCCATTACCGTGGCGCCGATCATCGTCAACATAGCCGGTTTCTTCGGTCTGGACGCTTCCTACAACAACGCCGTGGCGCCGGGCGTAGTGATGGGCATCATGATCATTCCCTTCATCTCGTCGCTCTCCGACGACGTGATCAATTCGGTGCCCGACAGCATGCGGCAGGGATCGCTGGCGCTGGGTATGACCAAGGGTGAAACGATTCGCGACGTGGTCATACCCGCCGCTCTACCGGGAATCATTTCCGCCTCTCTGCTGGCGGTGTCGCGAGCGCTGGGCGAGACCATGATCGTAGTGATGGCGGCCGGCATGCGACCCAATCTCACGGCCAACCCGCTCGAGGACATGACCACCGTGACGGTGCGCATCGTGGCCGCCCTGACCGGCGATCTGGAGTTCGAGAGCGCCGAGACGCTCTCGGCCTTCGCCCTGGGGCTGGTGCTGTTCGCCGTCACCCTGAGCCTGAACCTGGTTTCGGTGATCATGATCCGCCGCTTCCGCGCCAAGTATCGTGTCAATAACCTGTAACGCCGAGGAAACGATCTGATGAGCCAATCATTCGACGTCATCAGCTCTCAGCTGAAGAAGCGTCACCGCAGGTCGGCGCGGCTGAAGTGGATTTCCATGGGCGCGCTGGGCTTGGCAGGCCTGTTCCTGGTGCTGTTCTTCGCCGACATGCTGAACAAGGGGCTGCCGGCATTCCAGCAGGCCTACATTCAGGTCGAACTGGAGTACACCGAGGAGGCGAGCCGCATGGGACGCGCCGCCATGGACCCGGAGGTGGCCAAGCTGGTCAGTCGCACCTTCGAGCGCCTCATCCCGCGCATGATCCGCGAGGAGCCGGAACTGCTGGGGACCAGCGAGACCCGCTGGGTGCTGGCCAACGGCCAGGTGGATCAGTATCTGAAGGGGCATGCCAGCAAACTGCGCGACAACGAACGGGCCGTTGTCGACGAACTGGCCGAGGCCGGTCGTCTGGAGCTGCGCTTCAATACGACCTTCTTCTCACGCGGCGACTCCAAGATGGCCGAGAGCGCGGGCATACTCGCCGCCGCGGTGGGTACGGTGATGACGATGCTGGTGACACTCGCCATCGCGTTTCCTATCGGCGTCATGACCGCGGTCTATCTCGAGGAATTCGCACCTGACAACCGCCTGACCCAGTTCATCGAAATCAATATCAACAACCTGGCGGCGATCCCCTCGATCCTGTTCGGCTTGCTGGGCCTGGCGATCTTCATCAACTTCTTCGGTGTGCCGCGCTCCTCGCCGCTGGTGGGTGGCATGACGTTGGCGCTGATGACGCTGCCGGTAATCATCATCGCCACCCGTACGGCGCTGCGCAGCGTACCCGACTCGATTCGCCATGCCGCCTTCGGCGTCGGTTGCTCGCGCTGGCAGGTGGTGCGCGACCACGTGCTGCCGCTGGCCATGCCGGGCATCATGACCGGCTCGATCATCGGCCTGGCTCAGGCCATGGGCGAAACGGCGCCGTTGATCATCGTCGGCATGGTCGCCTTCATTCCCGACGTATCGGCTTCGTTCACCCAGGCGGCGACCGTGCTGCCGGCGCAGATTTTCACCTGGGCCGGCGAACCGGAGCGCGCCTTCGTCGAGAAGACCGCGGGCGGCATCCTGGTGCTGTTGACCATCCTGATTTTCCTCAATGCCAGTGCGGTCATCCTGCGCAAGAAATTCGAACGCCGCTGGTAGGCTAACCGAGGTCCCGAATCGATGAACATCAAAGTTTCCGAGCGGAGTACTACCCCCATGTCTCGACCCCAGACCGGCCAGCCGGTGACGCGCAACCGGGATGCCAACCATGACTTGAGCATCCGCGTGCGTGATCTAAGCCTCTGGTATGGCGACACCCAGGCGCTGAAAAGCCTCAATATCGACCTCTATCAGAAGAATGTCACGGCATTGATCGGCCCATCGGGCTGTGGCAAGTCGACCTTCCTGCGTTGCCTCAACCGCATGAACGATCTGATTCCCGGCGTACGGGTCGAGGGGCTGGTGGAAATGGACGGTCGCGACGTCAACGCCCGGAAGATGGACGAGGTGGCGCTGCGTCGTCGCGTGGGCATGGTGTTCCAGAAACCCAACCCTTTTCCCAAGTCGATCTACGAGAACATCGCCTATGCGCCGCGCATGCACGACCTGGTCGGGCGCAAGGCCGAGCAGGACGAACTGGTGGAGCGGGCCCTGCGTGACGCCGGTCTATGGGAAGAGGTCAAGGACAAGCTGCATCAGCCGGGTACGTCGCTTTCCGGGGGGCAGCAGCAGCGCCTGTGCATCGCCCGCGCCATTGCCGTGCAGCCCGACGTGATCCTGATGGACGAACCGACCTCGGCGCTGGATCCCATCTCCACCGCCACCATAGAGGACCTGATGGACAAGCTGAAAAGACAGTTCACCATCGTCACGGTGACGCACAACATGCAGCAGGCGGCCCGGGTGGCCGATTACACCGCATTCTTCCACCTCGGTGAGATCATCGAGTACAACGACACCAAGACGATGTTTTCCAACCCGGCCACCAAGAAAGCCGAAGACTACATCACCGGACGTTACGGTTGAACGATCGATGAGAAGGCAGAACAGGCCGCCTGTCGCCTGTTCTGCCCCTGTCATCCGTTGCCTTTGAATGTTGTTCGCCTTCCCCGAACTGTCATCTTCACCTGTTACTAATTTACCCCGCAGGGCAGCCTCGTGGCCGTGCCCGATGACAACCAACGCGCGGGGAGCCTATGAAACGATTCCAAGACATGACGGTGCGGAGCAGCTGGACGCTGGTTCTGGTGGCTTTCAGCGTGCTGATTCTGGGAGCCGGAGGGCTGGGGCTGGCCTCCAATCACATGAGTCGCGATGCCTTCGATACGCTCAATCGGCTCAACGTGGAGCAGGCCGGCGCACTGAACCGCACCTATACCGATGTGCTTCTGGCGCGACTCGACATGGACCGTGCCGCCGAACTGATGCGCGCGCCGGCCTTCGAGCAGCCGGAGCCGATCCTGGAGCGTGCCAGAGAAAAACTGGCCGAGGCCGAGCTCGCTTTCCAGGCATTTCTCGCCACTCCCGTGGCCGAACCGCGCGAGTCGGATGTCGAGGCGCTTGCGGATCGCTACCAATCGTTGGTCAACAACAACCTGAAGCTGCAGATGCTGCTGCTCGAAGACGGCGATCATGCCGGATACCGCTCCGGGCAGTCCCGCATCACGGACAGTAGCGCGGCCTTCGTCGAGGCGGCCGATGCCTTCCTGGTTGAGTCGACCGCGCAGGGCGAAGCGCTGACGCTTCGCTTCGAGCGTCTGGCAGACTGGATGGCCTGGGCCATCCTGGCAGCCCTGCTCGCTGCAGGGGCGATGATGGCGGGAGTCATCTGGGGTGTGACGGTCAACGTCATTCGGCCGTTGCGTCGCATCGTCGAGCATTTCCAGCGTATCGCCAGGGGCGACCTCGCCGCTCCCATAGAAGCGCGGGGACACAACGAGATCGGCCAACTGTATGCCGAGCTTGCCACCATGCAGCACTCGCTCATCGAGACCGTGGGCTTTCTGCGTAGCGGCAGCGACTGTGTCCACTCGAGCAGTCGCGAGATGGCAGGCCACAACCAGGCGCTGGCAGCGCAGACCCGCCAGCAGGCGGTGGCGCTGGAGCAGACCGCCGCCAGCCTGGATCAGCTCACGGCAGCGGTGGCGAATAACGCCGACAATGCGCGGCGGGTGGGGGAATCAGCCGATGCCGCCACGCAGCGTGCCCGTGAAGGCGAGGAGGTGATCACCCGCTTCGTTGCCACCATGGACGAGATCCACGGCCGCTCCGATGAGATTGCCAGCATCGTGGGTGTCATTGAGTCGATCGCCTTCCAGACCAATATCCTGGCCCTGAATGCCTCCGTGGAGGCGGCGCGTGCCGGCGAGCAGGGCAGGGGTTTCGCCGTGGTGGCCAACGAAGTGCGCGCCCTGGCATTGCGCAGCGCCGATGCGGCGAGGGATATCCGGCAACGCATCCAGGCTTCCCAGGCGAGCGTTGCGGAGGGCAATTCCCTGTCGGTTCGGGCTGCCGAACACACCCATGGCATCATCGAAGCCATCGAAAGGGTGGATAGGCTCATGGAGCAGGTCGTACAGGCCTCCGGCGAGCAGCGCCTAGGTCTCGAGGAGGTGAACCGGGCCATGAGCCAGATGGAGGGTGCAACCCGTGAGTGCAGCCTGAGGGTGAATCAGGCCGCCGACGGTGCCAGGGAACTCGAAGCCCAAGCGTTGTACATGCAGGAGCAAGCCAAGCGCTTCGTGTTGCCCGCTACGCTGGCCACTCAGGCTGGGGCGCAGCCGTTGAGTGCGCCATGGCTCGGTGTCGAGGAGTGGGGGGTGGCTGAAGCGCCTGACGCCGCGAGGCAGTGCCAGGACGAACGGGAGCTCGAGCCGGCCTAGCGGCTCACTTCTGGTGCGCTGGTGCCGGCGGTGAAACGGCCGGGTCGGCCAGCCCGCGCAGCGCCCAGAGACCGAGGATCGGCCCCGGCAGTAGCCACCACAGTACCCAGGTGCCTTGTAACGACCACAGCGAGGTAGTCAACGAAATGGCAGGAATGGTCAGGGCGAAGCCCACTGCATTCATCACGGCGAGCGTCGAGCCGATGCGCTCGCGCGGCGCCGTGGTGGCGGCCAGGGCAGAGAACTGGGGGGAGTCGGCGATCACCGTGAGGCCCCACAGAAACAGCAGTACCAGCAATGGGCCGGGCGGTGCCCAGGCCAGCAGGGGATAGGCCAGGCAGATCGCGCCGGAAGCCGTCAGCGCCCAGCGAGCCACCCACAAGCTACCCAGACGCCGGCTCAACAGACCGCCGCCGACGCAGCCCATCAGCCCCAGCGCGATGATGCCGAACGACAGCCAGGCCACCCAATCCGGGGAAGCCGTGAGTCGTTCGATTTCACGAAGCACGAGAAAGGGCGTCAGCATCCAGAAGGCGTAGAGTTCCCAGCAGTGGCCGAAATAGCCACCTGCTACGGCACGAAAACGCCCCTCACCCAGGGCTGCCAGGCCTTCGCGCAGGCGCACCCTGCCGGCCGGTGGCGGCAGGTGGGGACCGTCACCCAGAGCATGGACCATGGCGCCTCCCAGCAGGGCCAGCAGCGAGGCGCCCAGCAGCGGCCACTCCCAGGGCATACCCAGAGTGCTCCCTCGCAGCAGGTGCGGCAGGGCGGTGCCCAGCGTCAGCATGCCCACCAGCCAGGCCAGCGCCGCCCCTGTGTGTCGCGGCGTCCAGCCGATCACCAGCTTCATGCCCAGCGGATAAATGCCGGCCAGGCACAGGCCAGTCGCGAAGCGTAGCATGAGCGCCAGCGTCGGTTGATCGGCGACCAGGACGAAGCCGGCGTTGACGATCGCGCCCAGCAGGCAGGAGACGGCAAAGATGCGGCTGGCGCGGAAGCGGTCGGCGAGACCGGTCACGGCGATGGCCAGGGTGCCGGCAATGAAGCCCGCCTGCACGGTCAGGGTCAAGCGGCCCAGGTCGACTTCGGAGAGCCCCAGGTCGCGCGAGAGCGACAGGCCAACGCCGTTGACGCTGAACCAGAGTGACGTGCCGCAGAGCTGGGCGAGGACGATGACGGCCAGCGGATGACGTTGCCAAAAGAGCGTCTTCATTCTTCTATCGTTACCGCCCCGATGGGGTGAGACAAGACGCCATTCGTCGCGTCCACTCGGTTTTCAGGGACAGGCGGTTGGAAGGTGGCGGGACCGCTGTCATCGATTTGACACGGCAGTTTTGTATATATGTAATTCCATATATTTAGGGGCTCGTTTCCACGAGCCGGTAAATCTTTTCCAACCGAGAGAACGCCATGACGATTCGTATCGGCATCAACGGCCTTGGCCGCATGGGGCGACTTTCCCTGCGCTGCCTGTGGCCCCATGTAGCGCGTGGCGAAGTCGAAATTGCTCACCTCAACGATCCGGGTGCTGATGCGGCAACTTTCGCCCACCTGTTCGAGTTCGACTCCGTGCACGGTCGCTGGACACCGGGGCAAGGGTTCCAGACCGAAGAGGAGGCGCTGGTGATCGACGGCAAGCGCATCTCGTTTACCGATAATCGCGAACTGGCCGACAGTGACTGGTCCGGCTGCGATGTCGTCATCGAGGCCTCGGGCAAGATAAAGGGCCGGGACAAGCTGCAGGCCTATCTCGACCAAGGCGTCTCTCGTGTGGTCGTCACGGCTCCCGTCAAGGAAGAAGGGGTTCTCAACGTAGTGATGGGAGTGAACGACGATCGCTACGATCCGGACACGCATCGCATCGTCACCGCCGCGAGCTGCACCACCAACTGCCTGGCACCGGTGGTCAAGGTCCTCCTCGCTAGTTTCGGCATTCGTCATGGCTCGATGACTACCGTGCACGACATCACCAACACCCAGTCGATCCTCGATACGCCGCACAAGGATTTGCGTCGGGCGCGGGCCAACAGCCAGAGCCTGATTCCCACGACGACCGGCTCGGCCAAGGCGATCACTGCCATCTTCCCTGAGCTCGAGGGCAAGCTCAACGGCCATGCTATCCGCGTGCCGCTGCTCAACGCCTCGCTGACCGACATGGTCTTCGAGCTCGAGCGCAGTGTCACCGTGGAGGAGGTCAACGCAGTACTAAAGGCAGCCGCCGAGGGCGAACTGGCCGGTATCCTGGGCTATGAGGAGCGTCCGCTGGTCTCGGTGGACTACCGCACGGACCCGCGCAGCTCGATCATCGATGCGCTGTCGACCATGGTCGTCAACGGCACGCAACTGAAGCTCTACGCGTGGTACGACAACGAGTGGGGCTATGCCAACCGCACCGCGGAGCTGGCCCTCATAGTGGGGAGTGAGCAGGTGGGCCGTGGCTGAATCGTTCGCCGCCCGCTTGCGGGGGCTGCCCTTCGAGGTGCGTCAGTATCTGCTCATTACCGGCAACTACTGGGCCTTCACTCTCACCGACGGTGCCCTGCGCATGCTGGTGGTGCTGCATTTCCATCAGCTCGGTTATTCGCCGCTGGAAGTGGCGCTGCTGTTCCTGTTCTACGAGGCCTTCGGCGTGGTCACCAATCTGGTGGGTGGCTGGCTCGGGGCACGGCTCGGCCTCAACCGCACGATGAACATGGGCCTTGGCCTGCAGATCGTTGCCCTGGCCATGTTGATGGTGCCCGCCGCAGCGCTTACCGTGCCCTGGGTGATGGCCGCCCAGGCACTCTCAGGCATCGCCAAGGACCTCAACAAGATGAGCGCCAAGAGTGCGGTCAAGGTGCTGGTGCCCAAGGAGAGTGCCAGCGCCCAGAGTGCGCTCTATCGCTGGGTGGCGATCCTCACCGGTTCGAAGAACGCTTTGAAGGGGGCCGGTTTCTTCCTCGGAGGCCTGTTGCTGACCCTGATCGGATTCCGCGGGGCGGTCGCTACCATGGCCGTGATGCTCGTCGCGGTGCTGGTGCTATCCCTGGTTCGACTCAAGGCCGACCTGGGGCGGCAGAAGCGCAAACCCAAATTCAGCGAAGTGTTTTCGTCATCGCGAGCGGTCAACGTACTCTCGGCGGCGCGGCTGTGCCTGTTCGCTTCGCGCGATGTCTGGTTCGTGGTGGCCCTGCCGGTGTTCCTGTATGACCAGCACGGCTGGAGCCACTGGACGGTGGGCGGCCTGCTGGCGATCTGGGTGATCGGCTACGGCGGCGTGCAGACCCAGGCTCCCCGCTTGACCGGCCTGATCCACGGTGGCGCACGGGGCGTGACGGCGTTCTGGGCGTTGGCACTGGCCGGCCTGCCGGCGCTGCTGGCGCTACTGCCTTTGGCGGAGGCGGGCTGGCTAGTGGCGGGACTGCTGATGTTCGGCGTGCTGTTCGCCATCAACTCCAGCTGGCATAGCTACCTGATCGTTCACTACGCGCGGGCCGACGGGGTTTCCATGGATGTCGGCTTCTACTACATGGCCAACGCCATGGGCAGGCTGCTGGGAACATTGCTGTCGGGGTGGGTCTATCAGGTTCATGGGCTGGCCGCCTGCCTGTGGATCTCGGCGGCGCTGGTGGCTGCCAGTGCGCTGATGGCACTGGCTCTGCCTCGGCAAAGCCCGTAAAGGGCAGGCTCAGGCCGGCCGCTGGGGAGAATAGAGCTAGAATGCCACTCGATTGACATGGAGTAGGGGGAACCACTTGATATCTCTGGATGCCGTTCGCGTTTTCAAGTGCCTGGGTGACGAGACCCGGCTGATGCTGGTGCTGCTGATCCTGCGCGAAGGTGAGTTATGCGTCTGTGAGATGACCCATGCCTTGCAGGAGTCCCAGCCCAAGGTCTCCCGGCATCTCGCTCAGTTGCGCCAGTGCGTTCTTCTCGAGGATCGTCGCGAAGGGCAGTGGGTCTACTACGGCCTGGCGCCTGACCTTCCCGAGTGGGTCCAGACAATTCTGGAGGCGGCTGCGGTGGGGCAGAACGAACGTCTAGCTGCTCTTTTGGCGCGGCTTCGGCAGATGGGGAATCGCCCCGAGCGTCGCCGCGAAATGTGCTGAATGCCGGTGGCCCTTCTCAGCGCCTGATCTCGGCGCCAGCCGTCGGGAAATGTTCCCGAGTATTGTTGGCAATGCGCACCAATGCCAGCATCAGTGGTACTTCCACCAGCACGCCCACCACCGTAGCCAACGCCGCGCCCGACTGCAGGCCGAACAGCGCAATGGCGGCGGCCACCGCCAGCTCGAAGAAGTTGCTGGCGCCGATCATGGCGCCTGGGGCGGCCACGCTATGCGGTACCTTCCACGCCTTGGCCCAGCCGTAGGCGATGAAGAAGATCAGGAAGGTCTGGAAGACCAGTGGGATGGCGATCAGCACGATATGCAGCGGGTTGGCGATGATCACGTCGCCCTGGAAGGCGAACAGCAGAACCAGGGTGATGATAAGCCCGATGGGTGTGATCGGGCCTATTCGCTTCATGAAGACGTTGTCGTACCACTCGATGCCGCGGCGGGCGATCAGGGTGCGCCGGGTCAGGTAGCCGGCGGCGAGCGGTATGACGATGTAGAGCACCACCGACAGCGCCACGGTATCCCAGGGTACCTGAATGTTGGACACGCCGAGCAGGAAGACCACGATGGGCGCGAAGGCGAACAGCATGATCAGGTCGTTGAGTGCCACCTGCACCAGGGTGTAGGCGGCATCCCCGCGGGTCAGGTAGCTCCACACGAAGACCATGGCGGTGCAGGGTGCGGCGCCGAGCAGGATGGCGCCGGCCAGGTACTGGCTCGCAAGGTGCTCCGGAATCAGCGGTCGGAACACCACCATCAGGAAGAACCAGGCGATGGCGAACATGGTGAATGGCTTGATCAGCCAGTTCACCGTGGTCGTGATGACGAGCCCCTTGGGCTGGCGGTGCACGCCGAGTACGGCGGCGAAGTCGATCTGCGCCATCATCGGGAAGATCATTGCCCATATGAGGAGTGCCACCGGAATCGATACTTGGGCAATTTCGAAACGCGATAGGGTTTCGGGTACCGCTGGGGCAAACTGGCCTAGCAGCACACCGGCGACAATGGCCAGCGCCACCCATATGGAGAGGTAGCGTTCGAACCGCCCCATTCCCTCGGTAGTAGAGGGGAGCTGGGTGCCTTGCCCTGCCGTCATGACTTGGGTCCTTGTGAGGGAGCGACCTTGAGAAGTGAACTGCCTGCATTGTATATGGGTATCCATATATGGCAAGCGGACCTCCACCCACCAATAGCGCCGCAAAGGGAGAAAGTACCGCTGTGGTTTATGACGATGTGCTGCGCCTGGATGCACTGACCATCGGCGATCTGAAAGCTGTCGACCTTGAGGTCGGGACCGGCGAGGTTGTCTGTTTGTCCGGCGCCAGTGGCTCAGGCAAGAGCCGGCTGCTGCGCGCGGTGGCCGATCTAGAGCCCCATGAAGGCGAGGTCTGGCTGGGCGCCCAGGCCCAGACGCAGACGCCGGGCCACGCCTGGCGTCGCCAGGTGATGCTGGTGCCGGCCGAAAGC
Source organism: Billgrantia sp. C5P2 (assembly GCF_051062895.2). Classification (NCBI taxonomy): domain Bacteria; kingdom Pseudomonadati; phylum Pseudomonadota; class Gammaproteobacteria; order Oceanospirillales; family Halomonadaceae; genus Billgrantia; species Billgrantia sp. C5P2. The sequence goes on along the minus strand of NZ_CM128542.1, from coordinate 2,929,283 downwards.
CACTGGTGGGCGGAGACGGTGGGCGAGCACTTTGCCCAAGAGCCGGAAGTGGCGGAACTGGAAGCCTTGGGGCTGGAACCCGAGGCCTTGACCTGGCAGATAGGGCGACTCTCCACGGGTGAGAAGCAGCGCCTGGGGGTGTTGCGGGCGGTAAGCCGCGACCCCCGCGTGTTGCTGCTCGACGAGCCCACTGCCAACCTGGATGACGCGACCAGCGAGCGTGTGGAAGCCTGGCTGACGGCGCGCATTCACGAGCGTGGCTGGCCGACGCTGTGGGTGGCCCATGACCGAGGGCAGATAGCCCGCGTGGCCAGCCGCCACTGGCGGATCGCGAGCGGGCGGCTGGAGGAGGTGGAGGTCGCATGGACGTGATCGAGCTCTCTTGGTGGCAACTGGCGCTGGCAGCAATGATGGTGGTGATGCTTGCGGCCTGTACCTTCGCGATGCGGCTGGGCATGAGTCGCAGCCTGCTGGTTGCCGCGCTGCGTACCGTCATTCAGTTGGCGCTGGTCGGCCTGGTACTGGAGGCGCTGTTCGCCGCCGAGCGGCTGATGTGGGTCGTGCTGATGGCATTGGCCATGTTGCTGGTCGCCGGGCGCGAGGTGATGGCTCGGCAGAAGCGTCGGCTGTTGGGCGGATGGGCTTTCGGCATTGGCACGCTGTCGATGTTTCTCTCGTCGTTCACCGTCGCCGTGCTGACCCTGACGGTGATCATTGGTCCCGAGCCATGGTATCGCCCCCAGTATGCCATTCCGCTACTGGGCATGCTGCTGGGCAACACCATGACCGGCGTGGCCCTGGCGCTGGATCGCTTGACCGATACCGCCTGGCGCCAGCGTGGCGTGATCGAGAGCCGCCTGATGCTCGGCGAGCCGTGGCAGGTGGCGATAGGCGATATTCGTCGCGAGGCGATGCGCAGCGGCCTGATGCCAATGATCAATGCCATGGCTGCCGCGGGGGTGGTCAGCCTGCCGGGGATGATGACAGGCCAGATACTCGCCGGCACCGCGCCGGGCCTGGCGGTGAAGTACCAGATCCTGATCATGTTCGCGATCACGCTGGGAACCGGCTTCGGCACTCTGGCTGCAGTAGCCGCGGGCAGCCGCCGGCTGTTCGACTCCCGCGAGCGGCTGCGCCTCGATCGGCTCTCCATACCCCGCTCATGAAAACGCCCGCTTCGGTGTCGAAGCGGGCGTCCATTGGCTTTAAAGCCCGGTCAGTCGATCAGCTCGATGGCCACTGCGGTGGCTTCGCCACCACCGATGCACAGGCTGGCGATGCCGCGCTTGCCGCCCTTGGTGCGTAGGGCGTGGATCAGGGTGGCGATGATGCGCGAACCGGTGGAGCCGATGGGGTGGCCCTGGGCGCAGGCGCCGCCGAAGACGTTGACCTTGTTGTGGGGGATGTCGAGCCCATCCATGGCCAGCAGGGTAACCACGGCGAAGGCCTCGTTGATCTCGAACAGGTCGACGTCAGCGACGCTCCAGTCCAGCTTCTTCAACAGCTTGTCGATGGCGCCCACCGGGGCGATGGTGAACTCGCTGGGATGCTGGGAGTGGGTGCTGTGGCCGAGCATGCGTGCCAGCGGCTTGCTGCCCAGCCTGTCGGCAGCCGCCTGAGTGGCCAGGATCAGCGCCGAGGCGCCATCCGAGATGGAGCTGGAGTTGGCGGCGGTGATGGTCCCGTCCTTGGCGAAGGCGGGGCGCAACTGGCGGATCTTGTCGAGCTTGGCCTGGAACGGCTGCTCGTCATGCTCGACCACGCTCTCGCCCTGGCGGCTGGTGACGGTGACCGGGGCCATCTCGGCCGTCAGGTGACCGGCGTTGGTGGCCTCCATGGCGCGCTCCAGCGAGGCGATGGCGAAGTCATCCAGGCGTTCGCGCGAATAGCCGCGCTCGCTGGCGACGTCCTGGGCGAATACGCCCATCAGCTTGCCGGTCTCGGCGTCTTCCAGGCCGTCGAGGAACATGTGATCCTTCAGTTCGCCGTGGCCCAGGCGGTAACCGGTACGCGCCTTGGTCAGCACGTGCGGGGCGTTGGACATCGATTCCATGCCGCCGGCCAGGACCACCTCGCCGCTGCCGGCACGGATCAGGTCATGTGCCAGCATGGCGGCCTTCATGCCCGAGCCGCACAGCTTGTTGATGGTGGTGGCGCCGATGCCATCGGGTATGCCGGCCTGGCGCATGGCCTGGCGGGCAGGGCCCTGCTTGACGCCGCCTGGCAACACACAGCCCATGATGCCTTCATCGATGGCGCTGGCTTCGATACCGGCACGTTCGATGGCGGCACGGATGGCAGTGGCGGCAAGCTCAGGGGCCGTGAGGCTCGAGAGACTGCCCAGCATGCCGCCCATCGGCGTGCGGGCAGCGGAAAGGAAAACGATATCGTTGGGGCTGCTCATGGTGGCGGTCTCCTGTCGAATCATCCGTTGTGATTGTCGTCCTCGAGAGCCGGTCGTGACGGGGCTTTCGGGTATCTCATCGGGCGTTCTCTGCAATATGTTGCGTTGACCTGTCAGCGACGCTGTGTTTTTCTCAAGATCAACCAAGCAAGCGCTAGTGTAAACCCGATGAATGTCGTTAACGAGTCCCCTCGCCGTAAGGAATTGACCCGTCTGGCCGCCCAGTTGTTCGTTCAGGAGGGCTTCGACCGCACGACGGTGCGTATGCTTGCCCAGGAGATGGGTATCAAGTCCGGCAGCCTGTTCCACCATTTTCGCGACAAGCAGGAAATCCTGGCGGCAGTCATCGAGGAGGGCACCCAGAATGCCCTGACACTGGCCCGGCAGGCCCTGGAAGAATGCGGCGATTCGGCCAGCGAGCGCCTGCATGCCATGGCCCGCGCGCATCTGGAAACGCTGCTGACCGATCGTAACGCCCATGTCGTCGCGCTCTATGAGTGGCGGCGGCTGGACGCGGCGGCACGGGACCACCTGAGCCATTTGCGCGACGCCTACGAAGAGCTATGGGAGCGGGTCATCGACGAAGCCCTGGAAGCCGGGCTCGTTCATGGCGATCGTTTCCTGGTGTCACGCTTCGTCATGGGGGCGCTGAACTGGACGGTGCGCTGGTACGACCCCGAGGGGCCGCGCAAGCCGGAGGACCTGGCTCACGAATTGGTCGCCATGATTGCCCCTGCGACCCACTTCCCGCCTGGGCAGTCGACCAAGGTCTAGCCCGGGTCCCCGCTTTCGGGGGTTGCCCTGCCCACGCTTTGCTTCTAGCTTGTACCGAGCGCTTGCTAGGTTGACGCTTACGTCAACGGCATCTAAAGCAGAAAGGAATGACCGAGAGCCAGCCCGGCAGACCTGCCTATATCGGACCGGGCCGAGTTCCAACAACAAGCACAACCGGTACAAGAGGGCAGTCCATGAGCACCCAACAGCTTCCTGAGTACTCCTCCTATTACGGGCGTTTCTCCATCGATGAAGTCATCGCCCGCCTCGATGACCACGGCGATGGCAAGTTCAACGCCTTCGAGTCCTGCTGTGGCCGTCACCTGCGCGCCGGTCGTGGCGAGGTGCTGGCACTGATTCACGAGGACACGCAGGGCAACGTGAATCGGCTCACCTACGCCGAGCTTGAAGTCCGGAGCGCCAGGCTCGCCGGCTGGTTCGCCGAGCGCGGGCTCGGCGTGGGCGATCGCATCGCCTGCATGCTGCCGCGCTCGCCCGAGCTGCTGGTGGCGGTGTTGGCCACCTGGCGCATCGGGGCGGTCTACCAGCCGCTCTTCACCGCCTTCGGCCCCGACGCCGTCGACTACCGGTTGGGCCGTGCCGACACCAAGCTGGTGATCACCGATCACGCCAACCGCTTCAAGTTCGATGGCCTCTCGCAATGCCCTGCGGTGCTGGCCGTGGGCGGGCCGAGCGAGGGGCACGATGCCGATCTCGACTGGAGCGAGGCACTGGCGCATTCACCCATCGGGGCCAATCCCCCGCGGCTCTCGCCGGAGGCGCCTTTCCTGCAGATGTTTACCTCCGGTACCGTGGGCAAGCCCAAGGGCGTGGCGGTGCCGCTCTCCGGCATGCCGGCCTTCGCGCTTTACATGGAGCTGGCCATCGACCTGCGCGAGAGCGACCGCTTCTGGAACATGGCCGACCCGGGCTGGGCCTATGGCCTCTATTACGCCATCGCCGGGCCGCTGCTGCTGGGTGTGACCACGCACTTCTGCGAGGCGGGCTTCAGCGCGGAAGGGGCGCTGGCGTTCATGCAGCGCCACCGCATCACCAATTTCGCCGCCGCCCCCACCGCCTATCGACTGATGAAGGCTTCGGGGTTGTTCGACGATGCCCGCCAGCGTCTCGAGCTACGCGTGGCCAGTTCCGCCGGCGAGCCGCTCAACACCGAGGTGGTGACCTGGGTCGAGCGCGCGCTGGGCTGCCCGGTGATGGACCACTATGGCCAAACCGAAACCGGCATGACCTGCTGCAACCATCATGCCCTGGAGCATCCCAAGCACGTCGGCGCCATGGGCGTGCCGATGCCGGGCTACCGGCTGGCCATCCTCGACGCCGAATACAAGGAGCTGCCGCCGGGGGAGCCAGGCGTGCTGGCGGTGGACATCGAGCGCTCGCCGGCCCACTTCTTTGCTGGCTACACTTGGCAGGAGAAGCATCCCTTCGCGGGCGGCTACTACCTGACCGGCGACGTGGTGGTCCGCAACGAGGACGGCACCTTTCAGTTTGCCGGCCGCGACGACGACATCATCACCACCGCCGGCTATCGGGTGGGGCCCACCGACGTCGAAAATACCGTCATGACCCATCCGGCGGTGGCCGAGTCCGCCGCGGTGGGCCAACCCGACGAAATCCGCGGCGAGATCATCAAGTCCTACATCGTGCTGCGCGAAGGCTTCGAGGCGAGCGACGAACTGGCCGACGAGATTCGTCAACGGGTGCGCGAGCGTCTCTCTACCCATGCCTTCCCGCGGGTCATCGAGTTCGTCGACACCCTGCCCAAGACACCCAGCGGCAAGATCCAACGCTTCAAGTTGCGTGCCGACGCCGCCGAGAAGGCGGAAGCGAAATGAACCGGGAGTATTCTGAATGCAAGTGAAGGACCGTACCTTTCTGATCACCGGCGCCGCCTCCGGACTGGGGGCGGCGACGGCCGAACGTCTGGTCTCCGGCGGTGGCCGGGTCGTGCTATGCGACCTCAGCGATGCCGTCGAGATCCATGCAGAAAAGCTCGGCGAGGCTGCCAGTGCGGTGCGTGGCGACGTGACTTCGGCCACTGACATGCAGGCGGCGGTGGATGCTGCCGTGGCGCTGGGCGGTGAAAGCGGCCTCGCCGGCGTGGTGCACTGCGCCGGGGTGGTCAGCGTGGCCAAGCTGGTCGACCGCGAAGGCAATCCCGCCGATCTCGATGCATATGCGCGCACCGTGCAGATCAACCTGGTGGGCACCTTCAACGTGATGCGGCTGGCTGCCGCCGCCATGGCCAAGAATGCGCCCGGCGAGGACGGCGAGCGCGGGGTGATCGTCAATACCGCTTCCGTTGCTGCTTTTGACGGCCAAGTGGGGCAGTGTGCCTACAGCGCCTCGAAGGCCGGCGTGGTGGGCATGAGCCTGCCGGCGGCACGTGAGCTGTCGCGGCACGGTATTCGCGTGATGGCGATAGCGCCCGGCGTGTTCCAGACGCCGATGATGAGCGAGATTCCCGACGAGGCGGCCAAGGCCCTGGCGGCATCAGTGCCGTTCCCCAAGCGGTTGGGCCATCCCGACGAGTTTGCCCGCCTGGCCGAGCAGATCATCACCAATGCCATGCTAAACGGCGAAGTGGTGCGCCTGGACGGCGGCATTCGCATGCAGTGAGCGTTGGTGGCCGCACTTGGCAGGTACTGGCTGGCACGCTAGCGTAGGGCGCTCAACAAGACGCACGACAAGATCAGGGGAGCACCCGCATGGCCAGCCAGGAGACCGGCTCCGACCTTCAGCTCGACAACCAGCTCTGCTTTACGCTCTACACGACCTCGCTGCTGATGACCAAGTTCTACAAGCCCCTGCTCAAGGGGCTTGGCCTCACCTATCCCCAATACCTGGTGCTGCTTACCCTGTGGCAGGAGGATGGCCAGAGCGCCGGCGCCATCAGTCGGCGCCTGATGACCGATACCGGCTCGCTGACTCCCGTATTCAAGCGCCTGGAGGCCGACGGTCTGCTCAGGCGGGTGCGTAGCCGCCGTGACGAACGGGTCGTCGAACTCTTTCTCACCGAGCGGGGCAGGGCCATGCAATCGCAGGCCGAGGAGATACCCGATTGCGTGATAATGGCCAGTGGCCAGTCGCCGGACGAACTGGCCGAACTCAAGGCGCGGCTGGAGACGCTGCGCGAGAGGCTCGAGGAAGCCATGCCATGATCGATCCCCGCCTTTAGCCCAGCACGCTCCCTCGGCATGGTTCGTTGTATTGGTTGGTGCGCAATCATTCGTTGCACCTTTGATATGCGCACCAAATAAGCGTGCGGTATTTATAATACCGTAACCTGTTGCATTCGCTTGTTTTCACCCTTGTGACATCTTTCCGGAGCTGACATAGGACATTCGTCGCACCTTGAGCTCCGGTGAGGAGGCCTACCACGGGTGTGGCTTGGCGCGCCCAGGGGAGGCTGGTGGATGCAAGAATAAAACGAGCGCTTGACTAAGCGTTGCATGCAGGCTAGTTTCAAACACATGTTTGAAAGAGGCTGCGCCGCTTTCACGCGACCCACTCAGGCGACCCTGTGACCAGGCGACCTTTTGGAGAGTAGAGATGCCCGACTATCAGGCCCCCTTGCGCGATCTTCGTTTCGTGATGGACGAGATGCTGGACTATCCCTCTCATTACGCCCGCCTGCCGGGCGGTGAAGAAGCCACGCCCGACGTGGTGGCTGCCATCCTCGAGGAGGGCGCTCGCTTCGCGCGCGAGGTTCTGCTGCCGCTGAACCAGAGTGGCGATCAGGAGGGCTGCCTGCTGGAGGGTGGCGAGGTCAAGGCGCCCAAGGGGTTCAGGGAGGCCTACCAGCAGTTCGTCGAAGGCGGCTGGCCGAGCCTTGCGGCCGATCCCGTCCACGGTGGGCAGGGGCTGCCCCATTCATTGGCCATGGCGCTCAATGAGATGATCTGCTCCACCAACCTGGCCTGGGGCATGTATCCCGGCTTGTCCCACGGTGCTGCCGATGCCCTACGCCACCACGGCACCGAGCAGCAGCAGGCCACTTACCTCACCAAGCTGGTCGAAGGCGTGTGGACCGGCACCATGTGTCTCACCGAGCCGCACTGCGGCACCGACCTGGGCCTGATCAAGACCCGCGCGGTGCCTACCGCCGACGGTGCCTACGAGATTACCGGCACCAAGATCTTCATTTCCGCCGGCGAGCATGATCTGGCCGAGAATATCGTGCACCTGGTGCTGGCCAAGCTGCCGGACGCGCCCGAGGGCTCCAAGGGTATCTCGCTGTTCGTGGTACCCAAGTTTCTGCCCGACGCCGAGGGCAACCCCGGCGAGCGTAACGGCGTCAGCTGTGGCTCGCTCGAGCACAAGATGGGCATCCACGGCAACGCCACCTGCGTGATGAACTTCGACGCCGCCCGAGGCTTCCTCGTCGGTCCGCCCAATAAGGGGTTGGCCTGCATGTTCACCATGATGAACGCCGCGCGCCTGGGTGTGGGTATCCAGGGCCTGGGCCTGACCGAGGCGAGCTTCCAGAATGCGCTGGCCTATGCCCGCGACCGCCTGCAGATGCGTTCGCTCTCCGGTCCCCAGGCACCCGAGAAGCCCGCCGACCCGATCATCGTGCACCCTGACGTGCGGCGCATGTTGCTGACCCAGAAGGCCTTCGCCGAAGGCGGCCGGATGCTGGTGCTGTATACCGCCCAGATGCTGGATATCGTCGAGCACGGCCGGGATGCGGCGGAGCGTGAGCATGCCGAGACTCTGCTGAGCCTGCTGACGCCGATCGTCAAGGCGTTCCTCACCGAGGTGGGCTTCGAGGCCACCAACGAGGGCGTACAGGTCTTTGGCGGCCACGGCTTTATCCAGGAGTGGGGCATGGAGCAGCTGGTACGCGATTCACGTATCACCCGTCTCTACGAGGGGACTACCGGCATCCAGGCCCTCGACCTGCTGGGCCGCAAGGTTCTGATGAGCCAGGGCGAGAGTCTCAAGGTCTTCACCAAGGAGATCCACAAGTTCTGCAAGGCCGAAGAGGGTAACGCCGAGCTTGCCGAATTCGTCGCGCCGTTGGCCAAGCTCAATGCAGAGTGGGGCGAGCTGACCATGGGCATCGGCATGAAGGCGATGAACGACCGTGAGGAAGTGGGGGCGGCCAGCGTCGACTACTTGATGTACTCCGGCTACGTGACGCTTGCCTATCTCTTTGCCAGGGCCGCCAAGCAGGCTCGTGAGGCGCTTGCGGCGGGCAGCGACGATGCGGCTTTCTACGAGGCGAAGATCAAGACCGCACGCTTCTATTTCCAGCGGTTGTTGCCGCGTACCCTCGCCCACGCGCGCATGATCCAGGCTGGCGCCGAGCCGCTGATGGCACTCTCGCCGGAGGCGTTCGGGCTCGGCTTCGAGATCTGATTTTCAACCCAGGCATCTCTCTCGGTCAGTGCGACTGATCGGTGTCTTGCGGCGGGCATTGCTCCGCCGCTTTTTTTGGTTTCGAAGGGGCCGCCAGTACCGTGGTGGCCAGCAGGACTGCCGTTTTTACCCGTTGCCTTCGTCGCAGTGCATGGAAAGTAACTGCTTCCTGGGCAATTCGAAGCCCGAGGGCAGTTCGTCGGAGGGGTCGTGCAGCCAGGCTGCCAGGTCCTGCTCGGTACGTTCGCGACGGGTGTAGCGCGTGAGCATGTGATAGCCGCCTGGGTAGAACGCCAGGCGTACGGCGTCGTCATCGGGGAGGCGTTCTAGCAGGGCACAGTAAGCTTCCAGGGGAATGATCTGGTCTTCGCCGCCATACATCAGCAGCGAGGGAGAAGGGAGCTCGGCAGCAGCTTCGAGAGCCAGCCCCATGGTCCACGTCAGACCGTAGAGGGTGTCGACCCGGGCGCTGCGCAGGATCAATGGGTCGGTGGCCAAGCGTCGCTTGATCTCCTCGTCGTCGGTTGGCTCGATGCCGAGACGATGGGTGGTCTGCACTGAGAAGGTGGCTTGGGGGATCAGCCGTACGCCCAGCCACAATCCAAGCTGCTGGTACCAGGGCATGGTGTCCTTGCTCCAGACGGCGGGGGAGATCAGCACGCTGCCGTCTACCGGGGGTGGTTCCTCGGCCGTCATGGCGAGCAGCGACACTGCGGCGCCCATGCTTTTACCGATGAGATAGAGTGGAGTGTCGGGATGGCGCTCGCGCAGGAGTTCGGCGAGTAGTATGACATCTTCACGCAGCCGCCCGTGGCCGGGCCACAGGCGACGCTGGTCGGTGGTGCCGAAGCCGCGCTGATCGTGGGCATAGACCTCAATGCCATGCGGCGTGAGGGCGTTGGCCAAAATCTCGAAGCTGCCGGCATGGTCGTTGAAGCCATGTACGGCCAGCGCCACCACCTGGGTATCACCCTGGGCGGGCCAGTGGCGCAGTGGCAAACGGTAGCCATCCTCGGCAATGACCTGATAGGGCGTCAATCGGGGCTCGCTTGGGGCAGGCCCTGGTGTCTGCAGTACCGGGGCTGCGCAACCGGCCAACAAGAGCGCCGATACTGCCAGGAGTCGCCTTGTCCAGCGAGGCAGCCTCATGCCAGCGCAGGATAGTCCAAAGCGTTACGCAGACGTTCGGCATGTTGTGCCACCCACGCACGATCGATAGGCCCCCAGTCGGTGATTTCGTAGCGGCCACTGTTATGGCGCTCGCCCGGGGCAGGCCTGAACTCGCAGCGTACATCCAACTCCTCGAGCGCCTTGAGCGTGTCCTGCGCGGTGCGCCGGGGCATGCCGGTAGCGGCAACGATTGCCGGCACGCTGGCAATGCCGCTCTCGATCAGGTGGGCCAGGTAGAGCCGTCGATAAAAGCTGGATTGGGTCTTGCTGAGCGCCATGTGTTTTCCGCATGTCGGTGAAGGGGCCCGCATTGGTCATTAGCATAGCGCTGGTGGATGGCTACTCTCCAGCTGTGGTGGAGATGTCGTAGCCGGCAGTGTTCTCCTACAGTGAAGGAAAACCGGGAAGCTCATGCTTCGCCGGTGACGAGTCGACACCAGTTCAGGGAGGAATCATGACCATCAAACGTGTAGACGAAGCAGAGCTGTGGACCCAGATAGAGCGCTGCATGTTCGGCGAGCGAGTGGTAGTAGAGCGCGAGGGCAAGCGTTTCTCGGCACGCATCCAACACGTAGGGGCCACGGGGGTAAAGGTGATACCCGAAACCATGCTGATGGAACATGAGGGGGAGCCCGGCGACATCAACGGGGCTACCGTTTCCTACGGAGATATCAAGGAGGTCGAGGTGGATGGCATTACCTACCGGCTGGCTTGATCGCCGGCTGGAGGATGGGGTCAGTCGCGGCGCTCCGCATGCGAGGCGAGTCGCTCCAGGGCGCCCTTGAGCCGGGGGTCGTCGACGTCGGCGGCGCAGGCGGAAATCTCGTCGGCGGCTGGCGCCGGCAGCGTACGCACCTGCCGCGGAGGCACCTTGAGTGGCCGTACGGGGCGTACCTTGAGGCTGAATCCGGTCACGGCGGAAAATTCCGGTAGCTGATGCAGCAGGTCGAGCAACCGCGACTGCTCATAGCGCAGCCAGGTCAGCCATACGGCGCGGTCGGTGAGCAGCGTCAGCTTGCCATCGCGATATCCACCCACGAACAGGTGCTCGCGTACCTCTTCCGGCAGATGCTCGCGCAGGTGCTGCTGCGCCTGGCCGATCAGCCTCGCCGTGCGCATCAGCGGTGCCAGCTCGCCATTGCCGCCCAACAGGCGAGACATGGGCTGGGCTCGTGAGCGCTTAACCTTTATACTCATGGGCTTGTTTCTCGTCCTTTACCAACACGCCAAGCCTAGCACGCTCGGAGACCCGCGACAGCATGAGCGCCGCCCAGCCACAGGATCGTAGCGTTGCCAGCCCATCGGCTGCGACGACGCGCTGTCGACAGCGGTCGCGCTGGTGGCTGGCCGGGCTGCTGGTAAGTTGCCTGTTACCGGCTGGCTTGAGCCAGGCGGAAACGCTGCGCCTCGCCGAGCGCGTGGTGCAGACCTGCATTCTCGCCCCGACGCTGATGCGCGCCCGCTGTCGCTACGTGGCGCGCCGGCGTGCCTTGCCAAGCTGGCCGCGGCGGCGCCCAGCGGGCATGGCGAAGCGCGCGGTGCCAAAACGCTCGGCCCCGCCGCGTCGCTGGGCTGCCGCTCATGACGTCCTTTCCCGCCGTGGTCCTCCCCGCGAGCCGCGTTGCCCACAAGCCAACGAATGCTGCCGGTGATGGCTGGCTTCCCGCCAGTCTTGCACAGTGCCGGCTGACCGCGACACGCAGAATGGACGTTTCATGATCAATACATTGTTACGCAAGGTCGTCGGCTCGAAAAACGACCGCGAAGTCAAGCGCATGCAGCGCCAGGTGGCGCAAATCAATGCGCTGGAACCGCAGTTCGAGGCGCTCGACGACGCCGCGCTGCTGGCGCGCACCGAGGAGTTCCGCGAACGCCTGAAGGCGGGCGAGAGCCTCGATGACCTGCTGCCCGAGGCCTTCGCCACGGTGCGTGAGGCCAGCAAGCGCGTGATGGGCATGCGCCACTTCGACGTGCAGATGATCGGTGGCATGACGCTGCACCGCGGGCGCATCGCCGAGATGAAGACAGGCGAGGGCAAGACCCTGGTGGCCACCCTGGCGGTCTACCTCAATGCGCTGCCGGGCAATGGCGTGCACGTGGTGACCGTCAACGACTACCTGGCCCGCCGTGACGCCGAGTGGATGCGCCCGTTGTACGAATCACTGGGGCTCACCGTGGGCGTCATCTTCTCGGGACAGACCTCCGAGGAGAAGCGTGCTGCCTACGCCTGCGACATCACCTACGGCACCAACAACGAGTACGGTTTCGACTACCTGCGCGACAACATGGCCTTCTCGCTGGAGGACAAGGTCCAGCGCGGCCTGAGCTTCGCCATCGTTGACGAGGTGGACTCGATCCTGATCGACGAGGCGCGTACGCCGCTGATCATCTCCGGTGCCGTGGATGAGAATACCGAGCTCTACAAGGTGGTCGACCGCCTGGCCGTGCAACTGGAGAAGGGAGAGGTCTCCGAAGACGCCGACGCTCCCGTCAGCGGCGACTTCGTGCTCGAAGAGAAGCACAAGCAGGTCGAGATCACCGAGGCCGGCCACCACAAGGTCGAGGAATTGATGCGTGCCGAAGGGCTGCTGGGCGCGGAGGACTCGCTCTATGCCGCTCAGAACCTCAACCTGCTGCACCACATGCACTCGGCGCTGCGTGCCCGCCACCTCTACCACCGCGACGTCGATTACATCGTCGCCAACAACCAGGTGGTGATCGTCGACGAGCACACCGGTCGCACCATGCCGGGGCGGCGCTGGTCCGAGGGCCTGCATCAGGCGGTGGAGGCCAAGGAGGGTGTGCCGGTACAGCGCGAGAGCCAGACGCTGGCCTCGACCACCTTCCAGAACTACTTCCGCCTCTACGACAAGCTGGCCGGCATGACCGGTACTGCCGACACCGAGGCCTTCGAGTTCCGCCAGATCTATGGCCTGGACGTGATCGTCATCCCCACCAACCGGCCGCTGGTCCGTCGCGATCTCAACGACCTCGTCTATCTCACGGCCGAGGAGAAGTACGAGGCGATCATCAACGACGTCAAGGTCGAGACCGAGGCCGGGCGTCCGGTGCTGGTGGGTACCGCGTCCATCGAGACCTCCGAATACCTGGCGGGGTTGATGAAGCAGGCCGGGCTCAATTTCAACGTGCTCAACGCCAAGCAACACCAGAGCGAGGCAGAGATCATCGCTCAGGCCGGGCGCCCCGGCGCCATCACCATTGCCACCAACATGGCCGGTCGCGGCACCGACATCGTGCTGGGCGGCAACTGGGAAGCCGAGGCAGCCAAGCTCGAGAACCCCACCCCCGAGCAGATCGAGACGCTGCGCGAGGAGTGGCGAGCACGCCACGAGGCGGTGCTGGAAGCCGGCGGCCTGCACGTGGTCGGCTCAGAGCGTCACGAATCCCGTCGTATCGACAACCAGTTGCGCGGTCGCGCCGGTCGCCAGGGTGACCCGGGTTCGACGCGCTTCTTCCTTTCCATGGAAGATAGCCTGATGCGCCTGTTCGGCTCCGATCGGGTACAGCGCATGATGAAAGCGCTGGGCCTGGAGCGCGGAGAGGCCATCGAGCACAAGATGGTCACCAATGCCGTGGAGCGCGCGCAGAAGAAGGTCGAGAGCCGTAACTTTGATATCCGCAAGCAACTGCTCGAATACGATGACGTGGCCAACGACCAGCGCCGCGTGATCTACGAGCAGCGCAACGAGATCCTGGCTGCCGAGGACGTCTCAGAGAACGTGCTGGGCATTCGCGACGAGGTACTCGACCTCGCCGTCAGTGAATTCGTGCCGCCGCAGAGCCTGCCGGAACAGTGGGACCTGGAGGGCCTGCAGGAACACCTGAAGAGCGAGTTCAACCTCGAAGCCCCGGTTGTCGAGTGGTCCAAATCCGATGAGCGCTTCCACGAGGAGCAACTTCGCGAGCGCTTGCACGAGATGCATCGTGGCATCTACCAGGAGAAGATCGACATTGCGGGCGCCGAGCTGATGCGCCGCTTCGAGAAACAGATCATGCTGCAGGTGCTCGACACGCGCTGGAAGGAGCACCTCCAGTCAATGGATCATTTGCGCCGCGGTATCCACCTGCGCGGTTACGCTCAGAAGAATCCCAAGCAGGAGTACAAGCGCGAAGCCTTCGAACTGTTCCAGGCCTTGCTGACCAATATCAAGGCCGATATCACTCGTATCACCAGCCATGTGCAGGTGCGTCGGCCGGAGGAGGTCGATGAGCTCGAACGTCAGCGGCGCGAGGCGCTTGAACGTGAGAAGGCCGCCGCCGCCAGCCGTCACGAGGCTCCGGAACTCGCCGAAGGCGAGGAGATGGCCGGCGCCGCGACGGCGCCGGCAAGCGATGGAAAACCGGTGCGTCGCGAAGGGCCCAAGGTTGGGCGCAACGACCCCTGCCCGTGTGGGTCGGGGAAGAAGTACAAGCAGTGCTGTGGCCAGCTGAGTTGAACCCAATGCCTGCTGGAGTGCGGCGTTTGACGATTCGATTGCTCCAACCAGAAGAGGAGTAAACATTCCATGGCAGTGGGTGAGATGCATTTTCCGGCCATGCCGGTCATCGAAGGGGTGCGCCTGGGCACCGCCATGGCCGGCATCAAGAAGCCGGGGCGGCGCGACCTCGTGGTCATCGAGATCCCCCGGGGCGCCCGAGTCGCGGGCAGCTTCACCCGCAATGCCTTCTGCGCCGCGCCCGTTGCGGTGGCCAAGGCGAACCTGGCCGCTTGTCAGGCTCGCGGCGAAGGCGCTCGCCTGCTGGTGATCAACACCGGCAATGCCAACGCCGGTACCGGCGAGGTTGGCTTGCGCGATGCCCGGACAACCTGTGCGGAATTGGCCAGGCTCGCCGGTGTGACGGAAGACAGCGTGCTGCCGTTCTCCACCGGCGTGATCGGCGAGCCGATGCCCATGGAGCGGCTGTTGGGCGGCTTGCCGGCGGCATGGGAGTCGCGGGATTCAGGCAGCGAGGCGTGGCAGCAGGCCGGGGAAGGTATCCTGACCACCGATACCCGGGCCAAGGGGGCCAGCGTGACCATGGAGTTGGGCGAGCGCACGGTGACCATCAATGGCATCAGCAAGGGCTCGGGCATGATCAAGCCCAACATGGCCACCATGCTGGCCTTCGTTGCCACCGATGCCGCCATCGAGCAGTCGCTACTCGATTCGCTGCTGCGCGAGACGGTGGATCGCTCTTTCAACTGCATTACCGTGGATGGCGATACCTCGACCAACGATGCCTGCATGTTGATCGCCACGGGGCGTGGCGCCGAGGTGGCGAGCGATGACGAGGTCGCGGTGTTTCGTAACGGCTTGCAGCGGGTCATGACCGAGCTGGCACAGGCGATCATTCGCGATGGTGAAGGCGCCACCAAGTTCGTTACGTTGCAGGTATCCGACGCGGCGAGCCGCGAGGAGGCGCTGGACGTGGCCTTTACCGTGGCCCACTCGCCGTTGGTCAAGACGGCGCTGTTCGCCTCCGACGCCAACTGGGGGCGTATCCTGGCGGCGGTGGGGCGCGCACCGGTGAGTGATTTCGATGTCCAGCGGGTATCCATCGACCTGGGGAACGTGCGACTGGTGGAGAACGGCGGCCGGGCTCCTGGCTATACCGAGGAACAGGGCAGCCGGGTGATGCGTGAGGAGGAGATCACCATCCGTATCGCGCTGGGTCGGGGTGAGGAGAGCGCCACGGTCTGGACGTCGGACCTGTCCCACGATTACGTCAGTATCAACGCCGATTATCGCAGCTAGGCCATTCCAGCAGACAAGGCCGCGTCGCAAGTACATCACCCCTGCGCCGCTCGTGACGGCGCGGGACAAGCGGGTAGGAGTCAATGAACGTAATGGTGAAGAGAAGGGTGCACGTGGCGGCTGCCGCCATCATCAGTAGCGATGGCCAGAAGGCGCTGATTGCTCGCCGTCCCTCCAACGTCGATCATGGCGGCCTGTGGGAGTTCCCGGGTGGCAAGCTGGCGCCCTATGAGACCGGGCTGGAAGGCCTCAAGCGCGAACTTCATGAGGAGCTCGGAGTGGAAATCAGACGCGCTCAGCCGCTGATTCGTATCCACCATGAGTATCCCGACAAGCATATTCTGCTCGACGTCTGGCAGGTGCATGAGTTCAGTGGCGAGCCGTTCGGGCGTGAGGGGCAGGCGGTGCGCTGGGTGCCGCTCGAAGAGCTGGTCAACTACCCCTTCCCGGCGGCTAACCTGCCGATCCTGCAGGCCGTGATGCTGCCGACCGAGTACCTGATCACGGCGGAAGAGGCCGACGAGGATATCTTCGACGCCTGCCTGGAGCGAGCGCTGGTCGAGGATGGCGTCCGTTTGGTGCAACTGCGTGCGAAGAGCCTCGACGAGGCGGCCTATCTGGCACGTGCCGAGCGGGCTCTGATGCTCTGCCGCCAGCACGGCGCGCAGCTGTTGCTCAATGCCGATCCGGCCCTGCTGGCGAAGGTCGATGCCGACGGCGTTCATCTTACCAGTGAGCGACTGATGAGCCTCGAGCGCCGACCCATCGCCGAAGACAAGTGGCTGGCGGCATCGACCCATGACTTCAAGCAGCTCGACCAGGCGGCCCGCATCGGCTGCGACTTCGTCACCCTGTCGCCGCTGCGCACCACACCGTCGCATCCCGAGGTGGCACCGATGGGCTGGCACGATTTCCAGCAACTGGTGGAGCGCGCCGCCATGCCGGTGTTCGCATTGGGCGGAATGACCCGCTTCGATGCCAACCACGCCCGTGCCGTGGGCGCCCAGGGCATCGCCTCGATTCGCGACTTCTGGAAGGCGCCGGAGGCCTGAGCTTCTAGCTATCTTGCTCGGAACATGAGTCCGGAACGGCCGCGGAAACCGGCTAGCCGTGGGCCGTGCGGGCATGGCTCGCTTGCGCCAGACCGAAACCCCAATGCTTCACGAGCCGGGCGACGCGTCGGGGAAGAACAAGGTCCCTCTTGCTTCCCCTCGATCGACATCCCTGTCGATCGCCGCTGCCCGGCTCGTTTGCATCGGCGCTCTGGCTAAATCGCTCGCATGCCTCTCCCCGGCCACTACCCGCGATGCGTCAGTCTCTATACCGCCGGGTCAGGTCGCCATAGGCGTCGATGCGGCGGTCGCGCAGGTAGGGCCAGATGCGCCGTACGTCCTCGCCGCGGCTCATGTCGAGGGTCACCAGCAAACGCTCGGCCTTGGTGCCGCCATGGGCCAGCAGCTCACCCTGGGGCCCGGCGACGAAGCTGCCGCCCCAGAAGTCGATGCCGTCGCCGACGCCGGAATGATCCGGCTCGTGGCCGACGCGGTTGGCCACGATCACCGGCAGCCCGTTGGCCACCGCATGGCTGCGCTGGATCAGCGTCCAGGCTTCCTTCTGGCGCGCCTTCTCGGCGTCGTCGTCCGAGGGGCTCCAGCCGATGGCGGTGGGGTAGAGCAATACTTCGGCACCGGCCAGTGCCATCAGTCGCGCCGCTTCCGGGTACCACTGGTCCCAGCACACCAGCAGCCCCAGTCGGCCCACCGAGGTGTCGATGGGCTGGAAGCCCTGCTTGCGGCTGTCGTCCTGATCGCCCGGTGCGAAGTAGAACTTCTCGTAGAAGCCCGGGTCGTCGGGGATGTGCATCTTGCGGTAGACGCCCACCTGGCCGTGGTCGCGGTCGTAGACCACGGCGGTATTGTGGTAGAGCCCTGGGGCGCGGCGTTCGAACAGTGAGCCCACCAGCACGATGCCGAGCTCGGCGGCCAGGGCGGCGAGGCGCTGGCCGGTGGGGCCGTCCAGCGGCTCGGCCAGGTCGAATAGCTCGGTGGCTTCGTACTGACAGAAATAGTGGGTGGCATGCAGTTCCTGGAGCAGTACCAGTTCGGCTCCGGCGGCGGCCAGCTCGCGTACGCCTGCTTCGCTCTCGGCCAGGCTGCGCTCCTTGTCCGGCCAGGCGGGTTGCTGGACCAGGCCGACCTTGAGGGTGCGGGTCATGACGTTTCTCCTTGCTGTGTAACGGCGTGCAGGCTGCCCCGGGGGAGCTGCATGGTCAGACAGTGCAGGCTGCCGTGTTGGCGGATCACGCTCAGGCAGTCGATCGGAACGATGTCGCGGCCGGGAAAGGCCTCGGCCAGGGCGGCGAGCGCCCGACTGTCGGCAGCATCGCCATAGACCGGCACCAGCACCGCGGAGTTCACGATCAGGAAGTTGGCATAAGTAGCCGGCAGCCGATGCCCGTCCATCGGGTCGAAGCACGGGCGCGGCCAGGGCAGCGGCACCAGGCGATAGGGTCGGCCGTCGGCGCGACGAAATGCTTGAAGCTCGGCCTCCATTGCGGCAAGGGCAGGGTAGTGCGGGTCGGCTTCGTCGTCGCAGCGCACGTAGGCGATGGTGCCCGGATCGCAGAAGCGCGCCAGGGTATCGATGTGGCTGTCGGTGTCGTCGCCTTCCAGGTGGCCATTGGCCAGCCACAGTACCCGCTCGATACCGAAATCGGCTTTCAGCAACGCTTCCACTGCGGCACGGTCCAGCTCGGGGTTGCGATTGGGATTGAGCAGGCAGGCCTCGGTAGTGAGCAGGGTGCCTTCGCCGTCGGTGTCGATGGCGCCGCCTTCGAGTACGGTGCTGCGGCTCTCGACCGGGCAGGCGTAGACCCCGGCCTCGGCCAGGTGACGGGTCAGGCGATTGTCGCGCCCGGCCTCGAACTTGCCGCCCCAGCCGGTGAACACGTAGTCGAGCAGCAGGAGCTCACCGTCACGCTCGATGGCGATGGGGCCGTGGTCGCGAGCCCAGGTGTCATCGGCGTTGGCCACCACTAACCGCAGGCGTGCAGGGTCGACCCCGAGGTTGACGAAGCGGCGGGCGAGATGATTTCGGGTGGCGGCATTGGGCACCGCTATGAGCACGTGCTGGTAGCGTGCCATGGCCACCACCATCGCTTCCATGGTGGCCTCGATACGTTCGAGCATTGGCGCCCAGTCGCTGGTCGGACTGGGCCAGGTGAGCTGAACGGCATCCTGGGGGTGCCATTCGGGAAGCAGGCGATTGGCCATGAACGAAGCCTCTTGAGTCGCGTCTTAAGACGGTGCCGGGTACCGAGTCGGCGCAATGTAGGATGGTGCAACTGATGATGCAAGCTTCGTGGAATGATTGCGCACCCGATGCAGCGCGGCGCAAAAAACCGTACCATGGCCACCTCTGACAAGGAACGCGATGATGCTCGACCGCCTGCCACTGCTGATCGGGTTGCGCTATGTGCGCGCCAAGCGCCGCAACCACTTCATTTCTTTCATATCCTTAACCTCCATGCTGGGCCTGATGCTGGGCGTGGCGGTACTGATCCTGGTGCTCTCGGTGATGAACGGCTTCGACCACGAGCTGCGCACGCGCATTCTCGGCATGGTGCCGCACACCAAGATCGAGTCGCGCAGCGGGCTGGTCGAGTGGGAAGCCTTGGCCGAACAGCTGATGCAGCGCGAGCGGGTGATCGGTGCCGCACCCTATGTCGAACAGCAGGGCATGTTTTCGGTAGCCGGGCGCAACGAGGGCGCCATGGTCAACGGAATACATCCCGAGTGGGAGGATCGTGTCTCGATCATCGGCCGCCACATGCGGCAGGGTAGCCTCGATGACCTGCAGCCTGGCGAGTGGAACATCGTGCTGGGTTCGTTGCTGGCGCGCCATCTAGGCGTAGGAGTCGGCGATCGGGTGACGCTGCTGGTGCCCGAGGCGTCGATCACCCCGGCGGGAGTCTTCCCGCGCCTCAAGCGCTTCACGGTGAGCGGCGTCTTCAGCGTCGGCGCCGACCTCGACGCCAACCTGGCCTACGCCAACATCGAGGACATGCAGACCTTGGCGCGCCTGGGCGATGCCGTGGGTGGGCTGCGCCTGGAACTGAACGACCTGTTCGCCGCCGGTGCCGAGACCCGCGCCATCGTCAACCAGTTGGGCAGCGGCTACCGCGGCATCGACTGGACCTTCTCCCACGGCAACCTGTTCCAGGCGATCCAGATGGAGAAGCGCATGATCGCGCTGCTGCTGACCGTGATCATCGCCGTCGCCGCATTCAACATTGTCTCGACCCTGGTGATGGTGGTGACCGACAAGCATGCCGACATCGCCATCCTGCGTACCATTGGCGCGACCCCGCGCTCGATCATGGGCATCTTCGTGGTGCAGGGGATGGCGATCGGTGTGATCGGTATCGCCATCGGTGTGGGACTCGGTATCCTGCTGGCGCTGACCGTGTCCGACCTTATCGGCTGGGTGGAGTCGACACTCGGCATCCAGTTCCTCGACGCCGGGGTCTATTTCATCAGCGACCTGCCGTCACGCCTGCACTGGGACGACGTGCGTGACATCGTTGCCGCCGCTTTCGGCCTGACCTTCCTGTCCACTCTCTATCCGGCCTGGCGCGCCTCGCGTGTGCAGCCCGCGGAGGTACTGCGCTATGAGTGATTCAGCCACCGCGAAAAAAGAAGAACTCATGCAGCGCACGGCCAGTGGCAAGGTGATGCTGGCCTGCCGCGATCTGGCTCGGATCTATCACGAGGGTCCCCAGGACGTTACCGTGCTCGACGGGCTTTCCCTCGAGGTGCGTGCCGGTGAGCGGGTCGCCGTGGTAGGCAGTTCAGGGTCGGGCAAGACCACGCTGCTCAATCTGCTGGGAGGGTTGGACCGTCCCACGCGCGGCGAGGTAGCGATCGCCGGCGAGTCCTTGCTCGACCTGGGCGAGGCGGCGCTGGGCAAGTTCCGCAATCGCCATATCGGCTTCGTCTACCAGTTCCACCACCTGCTCGCCGAATTCACGGCACTGGAGAACGCTGCGCTGCCGCTGATCATTCGTGGCCAGCGCAAGAAGGTGGCCGAGGTACGGGCTCGCGATCTGCTGGACAAGGTGGGCATCGGGCACCGGGCCGACCATAAGCCAGGCGAACTCTCGGGCGGCGAGCGCCAGCGTGTGGCTATTGCCCGGGCGCTGGTCACCGACCCCAGCCTGGTGCTCATGGACGAGCCGACCGGCAATCTCGACCAGAGTACCGCGGCCAGCATCCTGGCTTTGATGGACGAGCTGGCCCGCACCACAGAATGCGCCTTCGTCGTGGTGACCCACGACCCCTCGCTTGCCGCTCATCAGGATCGGGTGATGCGTTTGGATGGGGGGCGTCTCACCGAGCAGTCCTGAGTCCTTCTGCCAGGCCTTCGCGTTCCTCTCCGAGCCCCATGTCCATGGGGCTCAATCGTTCATTTCGCGGCGCCGCAACCGACGCTTAGTGGTGCGCTGTTTCCAGCTGCGCGAGATATGCCAGCGCCAGATCAGACGCACCAGCAGATTCACCAGGATGGCCAGCACGATGGCCGTTGCCACCGAGCCAAGCGCCAAGGCGGGCAGGATGTCGGCCATGCGTTCAGCGATCCAGCGAGTCGAGATGCGTGCGGGCGCCTCCCGTGCCGGGGTATCCATCAGCCAGGCACCGATCCTGTAGTTGCCATAGAAGACCAGCGGCATGGTCAGGGGGTTGGTGATCCATACCAGGCCCACCGAGAGCGGCAGGTTGCAGCGCAGGAGCCAGGCACCGAAGGCTGCGACCGCCATCTGGCAGGGGATCGGCAGCATGGCGCTGAAAAGACCCACGGAAAAGGCATTTGCCACGGTGCGCCGGGAGAGCACCCACAGCCCGGGATCGCCGATCATACGGCTCATGAAGCGCAGCGAGCGCTGGCGCCTGAGCGTTTCGGGATTGGGCATGTAGCGCTGCAGGAATCGCCGCGGCATGTCGGGTTGGCTCGCTGCTTCGGGACCCGGGTATTATCCATGTATGGAAGGTGGCTCGCCATGCTGGGGGCGGAAAGTGGCTCAACGGAGTGAATCGGGCTGGAGCTGGGAATCAAGGGGGCGAGGGAGTGCGATGGGGTATGGCAATGCCGCTGGCGCTGGCAGCGCTGGTCGGCGTGGGTTTGGGGCGCTGGGCGCCGTCAGGCCTGTTCGAATTCTGGTCGCTGTGCCTGCTGTTTTTGCTCGCGCGAGGCGAATGGCGGGCTGTCGCCTTGGGAGCGGTCATTGCCTTCTCGGCGTCCCAGGTGTTGCTGGCCAAAGGTGCCGTGTTACCCGACGGGTTGCTGCGCGCCGATCTCGCCCTGGAAGGGCGCATCGAGTCCGTCGAGGAGGAGGGGAAGCTCAGCCGCTTGATGGTGCGCGTCGACGCGTGCCGGCCAAGGGACCTGGCCAGGCTGCCATGCGATTCCCTGCGCCGGGTGCGGCTGAGCTTCTTCGAGGCACCTGAGATCGAGCCCGGCGAACGCTGGGCTATGACCGTACGGCTGAGGCCTCCGGCAGGGTTCGCCAACCCCGGTACCTTCGATTACGGTGCCTGGCTATGGCGCGAGGGTATCCAGGCCACCGGCTACGTGCGCAGCGAGCCCGCCGCCGAGCGGCTGACGGCGGCGCCAACGTCGTTGCGCCAGCAGGCGCTTGGCTACCTCGACGAACAGCCGTTCTCCTCGCAGACCCAGCGCTGGTTGGCTGCCCTGACCCTGGGGGCGGGTGAGCGGCTCGCGCGTGACGACTGGGATCTGCTCAACGCCAGCGGCACCACCCATCTGGTGGTGATTTCCGGCCTGCATGTAGGGCTGGTGGCGGCCTTCACGCTGCTGGTTGCGCGCGGTCTGGCCCGGCTGGTCATGCCGCGGCGTTGGCGAATGGCGGTTTGGCCTTGGTGGCTGGCCGCTGCCGCGGCCGTCGGCTACGCCTGGCTGGCTGGGCTGCAGCCACCAGCCATGCGTGCCATGATCATGACCCTGGTGGGATTGTGGGTGGCCAGCGGGCGACATGCCCCAGGCCCTTGGCAGGCGTGGTGGCTGGCCTTGGGGCTGGTGATGGTGCTCGACCCTCTGTCGGCCTGGCGACCCGGGCTGTGGCTGTCATTTCTTGCCGTGGCGCTGCTGATCCTGATCTGGCAGGGCCGACCGCGACCTCGGGGAGTAACCGGCTGGGGATGGGGGCTGGTACGCACGCAGCTGCTTCTGGCTCCGCTGATGGCGGCCGCCGTGCTGCTGGCATTTGCCCGGCTGGCACCAGCGGCGCCGCTGGTCAACCTGATAGCGGTGCCGCTGGTGAGCCTCCTGTTGGTACCACTCGGCCTGCTGGGCTGGCTATTCGCGCCTTTGCCCTATCTCGGCAGCCTGTGCTGGTGGCTGTTCGAACGTACCGCCTGGCTATTGGTGGAACTGCTGGAGCTGGCCGTGGAGCGCTTGCCACTGTGGTGGCCCTCGCCGGAGCTGGTCCTGCCGCTGGCGCTGATGCTCGGTCTCCTGGCACTGCTATGGGCACTACCCGGACTGGCCAAGGCGCTGCGCCTTGGCGCTACGCTGTTGCTGGTGCCGGCCATGCTGGGGTTGACGGCGCCGCTGCCGGAGGGGGGCGCTCTCCGGGTCAGAGTGCAGGACGTCGGCCAGGGGCAACTGATCGAGCTGCGCAGCGCCAACTATCGCCTGCTCTACGACAGCGGACCCCGCTTCGCATCGGGATTCGCTCCGCTGAGTTCGCTATGGCCGAAGGGGCAGCGCTTCGATGAGGTGATAGTCAGCCACGGTGATCTCGACCATGCCGGGGGTGTGGCCGTACTGGCCGAGCAGCATGCGGTGGGAGGGTATCTGGCACCTCCCGGCGAGTCTGTCGGCGTACCCTTCGAGGCCTGCCTGCGCGGCCAGGCCTGGCAGCGGGACGGTGTGTCCTATCGGGTGCTCTGGCCGCCCGAGGAGACGGAGCCTCTTGCCGGCAACGATCGCTCCTGCGTGCTGGAAGTGACGGCAGGCAGCGATCGCTTGCTGATCACCGGTGATGTCGGGAGAGAGATCGAGCGTCAATTCCTGTTGGACGTCACGCTTCCTGTGACCCTGCTGGTGGCGGGGCACCATGGCAGCCGCACCAGCTCGGGGCCGCAGCTGGTGCAGTGGGTAACACCGCGGCACGTGATCTACAGTGCTGCCCGCCATGGCGCCTTCGGTCACCCCCATGACGAAGTGGTACGACGCTTTCGGCGTGCCGGCAGCTGTCAGTGGAATACCGCCCTGGATGGCGCCGTGACCTTCTGGCTCGGCCGCGAGGAGGAGGTCTCGCCGCGTGCTGCGCGTGGCATGCCCTGGCGTCGCGGCGGTGTCGAAGGCAGGTGCCATGCGGTAGAATCGCGCCATTGATCGCGACGGTCGTTGCGTGAAGAGGGGAAGTCGATGGACATGATGGATGCGCTCATCGCCGGCGGCTGGCTGATGATCCCGCTGCTGGGATGTTCGCTGCTGGCGACGGTGATCATCATCGAGCGCCTCTGGACCCTGCGTGCCAAGCGTATCGCGCCTTACGGACTGGGGCAGGAAGTCTGTTCGCTGGTGGCGCGCGGCCAGGTCAACCTCTACTGGCTGGAGGGCCATTCGCCGCTGGGTGGCGTGCTGGCTGCCGGGCTGCGCAATGCGCGCCTGGGCCACGAGCAGGTCAGGGCGCGGCTGCAGGAGGCCGCCACAGCGGTGATTCACGACATGGAGCGCTTCCTGACTCCCTTGGGTACCATTGCCGCCATTACGCCGCTGATCGGTCTGCTGGGTACCGTGGTGGGGATGATCGACGTGTTCGCGGTGATCGTTTCCGCTGACGGCGCGGGGCGTACCGCCGAACTGGCCGGCGGCATCTCGCGCGCCCTGGTCACCACCGCGGCGGGCCTCACCGTGGCGATTCCGGCGCTGATGTTCCATCGCTATTTCCTGCGCCGTATCGAGGAGATCACCGTACGCATGGAAGAACAGGCTGGGCAGGTAGTGGAATTTCTCGCCCACTATCGTGGCGAGCTGGGCTTCAGCGAGCAGCGTGAAGGTGAGCGTCCCACGGTGGAGACCCGAGGCTCGTGAAGTTCGCGCGTCGTCGCCGTGATCCGGTGGAGGTCAACCTCACGCCGCTCATCGACGTGGTCTTCCTGCTGCTGATCTTCTTCATGGTATCGACCACTTTCGAGACTCGTCAGGCGCTCGAGCTCACGCTCCCCGAGAGCGCTGCGGGAGTTGACCTCGAGGTCTCGCCGGTCACGCTGGTGGTAACCGAGCAGGGACGCTACCGACTGGGTGAGCGGGAACTCGCCGCCGCCGAGCTTGGCGATGCGCTTGCCGTCGAGGCCGATCAGGCCAGATTGCATGGGCTGGTGGTCGAGGCCGATGCCCGGGCGATGCATGCCGATGTGGTGCGAGCACTCGACCAGGCGGGGATGCTCGGCATCCGTCAAGTTCGCATCGCCACGCGCGAAACACAGGCAATATCTACGCAAGCGGAGACACCGTGATTCAAGACCGGACCCAACATTCGGGCTGGGCCCTTTACAAGCAGCTGCTGGCTTACGTGAAGCCCCACTGGATCTCCTTTTCCCTGGCGATCGTCGGCTACGCTCTCTATGCGGCCTCCAGCACGGCTCTGGCCGAGATGATGAAGCGCCTGATCGATGGCATCCAGGACCCGGATGCCTCCTTTCGCCTCTTTCTGCCCCTGTTCGTGGTATTCATGTTCGCGATCAGGGGACTGGGGACCTTTCTCGGCACCTATTTCATGAGCAACGTGGCACGCAACGTGGTGCATGCTCTGCGCTGCAACGTGTTCAATCACATGCTGCACCTGCCAGGAAGATTCTTCGATTCTCACTCCAGCGGCCACTTGATCTCGCGGGTTACCTACCACGTGGAGCAGGTCACCGGGGCGGCGACCAATGCGATCACCATCCTGCTGCGTGAAGGCCTGTTCGTGATCGGCCTGCTGTCCTACCTGATGTGGACCAACTGGATGCTGACCCTGCTGTTCCTAGCCGTGACGCCTTTGATCGGAGGCGTGGTGAGCTATGCCAGCAAGCGCTTTCGGCGCATCTCCCAGCGTATCCAGGACTCCATGGGCGACGTGACCCATGTGGCTTCCGAGGCTCTCACCGGCTATCGCGTGGTGCGCACTCACGGCGCCGAGGCGTATGAGAAGGCGCGCTTCGCCCGGGCCAGCGACTACAACCGTCAGCAGAAGATGAAGGAAGCCCTGACCAAGGCGATCAGCACGCCAGTGATCCAACTGATGATCGCGGTGTCACTGGCCATCCTGGTATGGCTGGCGATGTCGCCGGCGCTGCTGGCTGACATGACGCCCGGCGAGTTCGTCGCCTTCATCACCGCTGCCTCGCTGATGGCCAAGCCGGTGCGACAGCTCACCGAGATCAACAGCGAGATCCAGAAGGGGATCGCCGCCGCTGGTGAATTGTTCGGCCTGATGCAGGTGCCTGCCGAACTCGACGAGGGAACTCGCGAGCCCGAGCGTCTCCAGGGCCGGGTCGAGCTGCGCGGGGTGCGCTTCCGCTATAGCGAGGATCAGCCCGAGGTGCTCAAGGACATCAACGTGGTCATCGAGCCCGGCGAGATGATCGCTATCGTGGGGCGCTCCGGCAGCGGCAAGTCGACCCTGGCCGGGTTGCTGCCGCGCTTCTATCGCACCACCGCCGGCCAAGTGCTGATCGACGACGTTCCCATCGATGAGTACCGCCTGGCACCGTTGCGTCGCCAGATTGCCTTGGTGTCGCAGCAGGTGACCCTGTTCAATGCCAGCGTGGCCGACAACATCGCCTATGGCATGCCGCAGGCCGAGCGTAGCAGCATCGTGGCAGCGGCGAAGGCGGCTTATGCCCATGAGTTCATCGAGCGGCTGCCCCACGGCTACGACTCCATCATCGGCGACAATGGCGTGATGCTCTCCGGTGGGCAGCGTCAGCGCCTCGCCATTGCCCGGGCAATTTTCAAGGATTCGCCCCTGCTGGTCCTCGACGAGGCGACTTCGGCGCTGGATACCGAGTCGGAGCGCTATATCCAGCGGGCACTCGAGGTGGTTTGCCGTGGGCGTACCACCCTGGTCATCGCCCATCGCCTCTCCACCATCGAGCGTGCCGATCGCATCCTGGTGATGGAGCAGGGCCAGATCGTCGAGCAGGGCAACCATGCCGAACTGCTGGCGCGCGACGGCGCCTATGCCGCGCTGCACCGGCTGCAGTTCCAGGAAGCTCCAGTGTCATGAGCCAAGGTCTGGGTGAGCGCTGGCTGCAGGCGGCCTACGGCGACGCCACCTGGCTCAGGGCGCTACGGCCACTCGAGGTGGTGTATCGCTGGGCGATGGCGCGTCGCGCTGCGGCCTACCGCACTGGGCGTCGCAAGGTATGGCGGGCCACAGTGCCGGTGATCGTGGTCGGCAACGTGACCCTGGGTGGGACGGGCAAATCCCCTCTCGTGGCTTGGCTGGCCCGCTACCTGACGGAGCGTGGCTGGCGACCTGGCATCGTGTCGCGAGGGTATGGCGGCAAGACGGACGGGGACACGGGCTATCCGTTACACGTCACGACACGGACGCCCATTGCCCAGAGTGGCGACGAACCACGCATGCTGGCGCGTCAGACCGGCCTTCCCGTGGTGGTCGACCCCGACCGGCCGCGTGGGGCGCGAGCGCTGATCGAGCAGGGCTGCGACATCCTGCTCAGCGACGATGGCCTGCAGCATCTGGCATTGGGGCGCGATATCGAACTGGTGGTCGTGGACGGCCGCCGTGGCTTCGGCAACGGGCATTGCCTGCCGGCAGGCCCCTTGCGCGAGCCGCTGGCACGTCTCGCCGAAGTGGATGCGGTGTTGATCAACGGCGAGCCGGCCTTCGTGCCGCCCGCCGGCGCCTGGACCATTCGTCTGGCGCCGATTCGCTGGCGTTCGCTGGCAAGTGGGGAGACGCATCCCCTGTCGCCGTTGCCATTTCACGGCCCGGTGCATGCCGTGGCGGGTATCGGCAACCCCGGGCGTTTCTTCGACACCCTGGCGGCGCTGGGGATGGAGGCGAAACCGCATGCTTTTGCCGATCATCATCGCTTCACGCCGCAGGATCTGGCCTTCGATGATGGCCTGCCGGTGGTGATGACGGCCAAGGATGCCGAGAAGTGCAACACTATGGCCCTCGATCACGGCTGGGTACTCGAGGTCGAGGCCGAGCCATCGGTGGAATTCGTGGCCTGGCTGGACAGTCGCCTGGAAGGGCTGCGATAACCGTAGGGTCGAATGGATGAGGGCTTAAACTCGTGGACGATAGCCGTGAACGATAGAGGTGAAACGATGGACAAGGAACTGCTGGCCATGCTGGTCTGCCCGCTGTGCAAGGGCAAACTCAAGTACGACCGCGAGGCCCAGGAGCTGCTGTGCCACTATGACGGCCTGGCCTATCCGGTGCGCGATGGCATTCCGGTCATGCTGCCGGAGGAGGCGCGCCGGATGGAAGTCGATGAGAAGTTGCCGCCTTCCCCCGGTCGCACCGGAGAGGCGTGATGGCGCAGGACAATGCCTTCATCGCGGTGATTCCGGCACGTTTCGGCTCCTCGCGCCTACCGGGCAAACCCTTGCTCGACATTGCCGGTGAGCCCATGGTGGCGCATGTCTGGCGCCGTGCAAGCGAGAGTTCCGCCAGTCGTGTGGTGGTGGCCACCGACGATACGCGTATACACGACGCCATGCTGGCGCTGGGCGCCGAGGTGGTTATGACCCGCGCCGACCACCCCTCCGGTACCGACCGTCTGGCCGAGGTCGCCGACCAGCTGGGGCTCGCCGCCGATGCCGTGCTGGTCAACGTCCAAGGCGATGAACCCTTGATCCCGCCGCGCTTGATCGATCAGGTCGCCATGCGACTGCATGATGACCCGGGCGCCTCCATCGCTACACTTGCCGAGCCTATCGCCGACGTCGAGACGTTGTTCAATCCCAACGTGGTCAAGGTGGTGCGGGCGCTTTCCGGTCGCGCTCTCTATTTCTCCCGCGCTCCCATTCCCTGGGACCGCGAGTCGTTCGCTGCGCGTCCCGAGTGGCTCGAGACCGATGCCTGGCTACGCCATATCGGACTCTACGCCTACCGCGCCGCCTTCCTGGCGGAGTATCGCGACTGGAGCCCCTCGGCGCTGGAGCAACTGGAGCAGTTGGAACAGCTCCGGGCGCTGCACCACGGCCATGCCATCCAGGTGGCCCTGGCTGCCGAGCCCAATCCGACCGGCGTCGACACGCTCGAGGACCTGGAGCGTGTCAGGGCCTTGCTGACCGCAAACCGTAAGTAGGGAGAAGGCGCCATGCGCGTTCTGTTCGTCTGCCTCGGCAATATCTGTCGCTCACCTACCGCCGAAGGGGTGTTTCGTCGGGAGCTCGAGTTGGCAGGACTGGCGCATCGTGTCGAGGTCGACTCGTGCGGCATCGGCGACTGGCACGTGGGCAAGTCGCCCGACCCGCGTTCCGCGGCTGCTGCCCGTCGGCGCGGTATCGACTTGAGCGAGCTGCGCGCACGCCAGCTGTTGGCCGAGGATTTCCAACGCTTCGATTACCTCCTGGCCATGGATCACCATAACCTGGCGGCGTTGCGGCAACAGTGCCCTGAAGGATGCCAGGCTTACATCGGTCTTTTTCTCGACTTTGCCGGCCATGTCGACCGCTCGGTACCCGACCCCTACTACGGCGGCGACCGGGGCTTCGAGGAAGTGCTGGATCTGGTCGAGGCCGCTTCCCGCGGTCTGGTCGAGAATATCGCCCGGCGGCTCGAGAGGCAGCGGCATTGAGCGATAGCCCTCTGGCCGACCATGATCTGAGCGCGGCCAATACCTTGGGATTACCCTGCCGTGCCGAACGTTTCGCCGCACCGGCGGCCATCGGGCCGCTGCGCCTGCTGCTGCGCCAGGCGGCCGATCAGGATTGGCCCCTGACCATACTCGGTGGAGGCAGCAATCTGATCCTGCCCGGGCGGTTACCGGGTCTGGTGATCAAGCCGGCGCTACCCCACTGGTGGCTGGAGCGACAGGGCAGTAGCGTTCTGGTACACGTCGGGGCAGGGGTCGAATGGCATTCGCTGGTCATGGCCCTGGCCGGTCGCGGGCTGTGGGGCACGGAGAACCTGGCGCTGATACCGGGCTTCTGTGGTGCCGCACCGATCCAGAACATCGGTGCCTATGGCGTCGAGCTGTGCGAGGTGCTCGAGGCGGTCCAGGTGCTGTTCGTCGACGATGGCCGGCCTGCGGTGCTTACGCCCCAGGAGTGTGCCTTCGGCTATCGTGACAGCATCTTCAAGGGCGAGCTGCAGGGCAGGGTGGTCATTACCGGCTTGATCCTGCGCCTATCCCGAGTGGCATCTCCGCGCCTGTCGTATGGTGACCTGGCCCAGCGGGTCGGGACGCATCCAGGCCCGCTCGAGGTGGCCGAGGCGGTATGCGCCATTCGCCGCGAAAAGTTGCCCGACCCGGCAGAGCTGGGCAATGCCGGCAGTTTCTTCAAGAATCCCATCGTCGAGCGGCAGCGGGCCGAGGAAATTTTGTCGTCATGGCCCGAGGTGCCGCATTTCGAACTGGCGGATGGGCGTGTCAAGCTCGCGGCCGGTTGGCTGATCGATCAGTGTGGGCTCAAGGGGTGGCGCTCGGGCCATTTCGGCGTACACGACCGCCAGGCTTTGGTACTGGTTCACTTTGGGGGAGGCAGTGCCGCCGAGTTATTGGCCTTTGCCGATCGCGTGGTCGAGCAGGTTCAGGCACGCTTCGGTGTAGTGCTGGAACGCGAACCCAGACTGGCTTGAGTCCATCGCAAGCGAAGTCGCACGTTAATCATCCGTTCCGCCAACGAAAATGGCCCGCGCAGTGCGCGGGCCATTCGTTTGCGACAGGGTTTGTCAGCCCTGGTTGCCTTTGTGCGCTTCCTGCTCACGCCGACGGATCTCGCGCGGATCATTGTGCGCGCGTCGACGTCGACGTGCGGCAGCAGGCGACTCCTCGATGGCAGGTTTATCCTCGGCCTCGGGTGCTTCGGTCTTGGCCGATTCCGGCTGCTCGGCTTTCGCCGGCTCGGCAGGTTTCTCCGCCGACTTGGGCGCATCCGCTTTCGGCTGCTCGGCTTTCACCGGCTCGGCAGGTTTCTCCGCCGGCTTGGACGCATCCGCCTTCGGCTGCTCGGCTTTCACCGGCTCGGCGGGCTTCTCCGCCGGCTTGGGCGTGTCGGCCTTGGGCTGCTCGGCTTTCGGCTGCTCGGGTGTCACCGGCTCGGCGGGCTTCTCCGTCGGCTTGGGTGCGTCGGCCTTGGGCTGCTCGGCTTTCGGCTGCTCGGGTGTCACCGGCTCGGCGGGCTTCTCCGTCGGCTTGGGCGCGTCGGCCTTGGGCTGCTCGGCTTTCGGCTGCTCGGCTTTCGCCTGCTCGGGTGTCACCGGCTCGGCGGGTTTCTCCGTCGGCTTGGGCGCATCCGCCTTGGGCTGCTCGGCTTTCGCCTGCTCGGGCGTCACCGGCTCGGCGGGCTTCTCCGTCGGCCTGGGCACGTCGGCCTTGGGCTGCTCGGCTTTCGCCTGCTCGGGTGTCACCGGCTCGGCGGGTTTCTCCGTCGGCTTGGGCGCATCCGCCTTGGGCTGCTCGGCTTTCGGCTGCTCGGGTGTCACCGGCGCGGCGGGCTTCTCCATCGGCTTGGGCGCGTCGGCCTTGGGCTGCTCGGCTTTCGCCTGCTCGGGTGTCACCGGCTCGGCGGGCTTCTCCGCAGGCTTGGGCGCGTCGGCCTTGGACTGCTCGGCTTTCGGCTGCTCGGTTGCGGGCTCAGCCTGTTCGCTCGCTTGCAGGCGCTGCTGCTCGGCTTCGGCCTGGGGATTGATGGCGTGCTGGCGCGTGCGGTTGCGCGGATTGTTGCGCGTGCGCTTGGGCTTGCCATCGTCGACCTTGGTGGGTTCGGACGACTGCTCGACAAGCTTTTCCTGGGACTCGACCTTCTGCCGACGGGGAGCTTCGTCACGGCTGCGAGGCTTGGCCTGACGACCTTCTTCGGTGGCTTGGGGCTTGTCGGCACGCGCCTGGTTGCGACCGCGGCCGCCGCGTCCTTCATTGCGGCCTTCCGTACGTCCTTCGCTTCGTCCTTCGCTTCGACCAGCTGCGTTGTCCTGGCGCGCCTCCTGGCGTGAGTCGCTGCGAGCACTCTCCTGCTGGCGTGCCTGGCCGCGCTGGCTGCGACCGTCGTCCTGGGAGTCGCCGCGCGAACGACGCCGCTGTCGGCCGTTGCGCTCGCCACGCTCATCCTCGCCGCCGCGGGCCGGCGGGGGAGTGGCCGGCTTGCGGGGTTCCGCCGGCGTGGCCGTATCGCTCTCGGTACCGCCGAGCAATTTGCTGACGCCTTTCAACAGGCGACCGAGCACGCCGGCGGCGGGGGCTGCTGGAGCTGCAGGAGCAGGAGTCGCGACCCGAGGAGCAGGCGCTTGAGGGGCCGGTTCCTGTTGCAGGGAGGCTGGCGCCGGCTCGTTATGGATCACCGTCTTCACGGCCGCCTCCGTGCGGGCAACCGGTTTGGCGATGCTGGTGTCCGGTTCCTTGCCGATCTCGGTATGTACCGAGAGTTCGAAGCTGGACTTGTCCTGGTCGCCTTCCTCTTCGATATGGTCGTCACGCAGGCGCTGCACGTCGTAGTGCGGCGTATCCATATCGGGGTTGGGCAGCACCAGCACGCGTACGTCCTGGCGCTTCTCGATGTCGGCCAGTACCGCACGCTTCTCGTTGAGCAGGTAGGTCGCCACCGGTACCGGCAGGATGGCGCGGATCTGGGCGCTGCGCTCCTTCATCGCCTCTTCCTCGATCAGGCGCATGATCGAGAGCGACAGCGAGCGCACATCACGGATGGTGCCCTGGCCGTTGCAACGCGGGCAGACCACACCGCTGGTCTCGCCCAGCGACGGGCGCAAACGCTGGCGCGACATTTCCATCAGGCCGAAACGCGAGATGCGGCCGATCTGTACCCTTGCACGATCGAGCTTGAGCGCGTCGCGCATGCGGTTCTCGACCTCGCGCTGGTTGCGCGCCGGGCTCATGTCGATGAAGTCGATCACCACCAGGCCGCCGATGTCGCGCAGGCGCAATTGGCGAGCGATCTCGTCGGCCGCCTCGAGGTTGGTCTGTAGCGCCGTCTCCTCGATGTCGCTGCCACGGGTGGCGCGCGCCGAGTTGATGTCGATGGAGACCAGGGCCTCGGTGTGGTCGATGACGATGGAGCCACCGGAAGGCAGCTTCACTTCGCGCTCGTAGGCAGTCTCGATCTGGGACTCGATCTGGAAGCGTGAGAACAGCGGGACTTCGTCGGCGTAGAGCTTGATCTTCTGCTGGTACGAGGGCATGACCTGGCGAATGAAAGCCAGGGCGCGCTGATGCACCGTCGGGTCATCGATGAGGACCTCGCCGATATCCTGTCGCAGGTAGTCGCGCATGGCGCGAATGATGACATCCGACTCGCGGTAGATCAGGAAGGGCGCCGGGCGCTTGCCGGCCTCCTCGGTGATCGACTCCCATACCTGAACCAGGTAGTTGAGGTCCCACTGCAGCTCCTCGCTGCTGCGGCCGATCCCGGCGGTGCGCACGATCACACCCATTTTCTCCGGAACGGTGAGTTGGCCCATAGCCTCCTTGAGCTGGGTGCGCTCTTCGCCCTCGATGCGCCGCGAGATACCGCCGGCGCGCGGGTTGTTGGGCATCAGCACGAGGAAGCGGCCGGCCAGACTGATGAAGGTGGTCAGCGCGGCTCCCTTGTTGCCGCGCTCCTCCTTGTCGACCTGCACGATGACTTCCTGGCCCTCCTTGAGCACCTCCTTGATGCTGGGACGCCCCGAGGTGTCCTTCAGGAAGTACTCGCGGGAGATCTCCTTGAGGGGGAGAAAGCCGTGACGATCTGCCCCGAAGTCGACGAAGGCGGCTTCGAGGGAGGGCTCGACGCGGGTGATCTTGCCGCGATAGATATTGGCTTTCTTTTGCTCCCTGGCACCCGACTCGATGTCCAGGTCATACAGGCGTTGTCCATCTACCAGCGCGACGCGCAGCTCTTCCGGCTGGGTCGCATTGATGAGCATCCGTTTCATGTTGTCTCGCAAACTGGACGCGCCGGTAGGCTTCGAAGAAGGCGAACCTCTGGGTGCTGCGTGCTTGTGCTCAGCGCATGTCGCGGATGCGCAGTGGCGCCCGATCGTACCGGTGCCCAAAACGGGACCAGCACGACATGATCATGTTGAGTACGTGGCGGAGGCAGGACATGTCTCGGTGGGGCTTCTCCCATCCGGCCCTGCTGTCACCGCCAGACACCTGGCATTCATCGATTCGCCAACGCCGGCCACCGGCACGATGTGGAACGATTCCCGTGGCCACCGCTCGCCTGTCACTGTCGCGAGTCGGGTCCGGGCGTGGCGTCACTACTTGTCTACTTTCTAGCGTCTATCACTCGTTGGCGTCGGGACCCATTGTAGGGGTCGTCGCTGCCCGATTTCGTCGCTCCGGCCTGCGTGTCTGTCGTGCAGGCGCCATGGGACCGAAGGGATCCATCCGAGCGAGCTCGCAATATAGCAGTATTGGCAATCGGCAGCAATTGGCGCAGCGCGTCGTCGAGTGCGTTAGAATGCGGCCTCACAACGGATTTTCAGCGGGAGTGTCATGGCCGAGGGGCGCGACGTACAGTGGGTGGAGGTGGGCGAAGGCCAGTCGGGCCAGCGGGTCGACAACTTCCTGATAACGCGCCTGAAAGGCGTGCCGCGGACGCTGGTCTACCGCATCGTGCGTAAAGGCGAGGTGCGGGTGAACAAGAAGCGGGTAAAGGCCGATTATCGCCTGCAGGTGGGCGACATGGTACGGATCCCGCCGCTCAAGATGGCCCCGCGCGAGGCGGTCAAGCAGGTCAGCGAGGGGCTGCGCAACCTGTTGGCTGGTAGCGTGCTGGTGGAAGGGCCGGGCTGGCTGGTGCTCAACAAGCCGGCCGGTCTTCCGGTGCATGGCGGCAGCGGCGTCAAGATCGGCTTGATCGAGGCGCTGCGCCAGGTACGCGAGGACCTCGATTTTCTCGAGCTGGTCCATCGCCTCGACCGTGACACCTCGGGCTGCTTGCTGTTGGCCAAGTCGCGCCCGGCGCTGCTCACGCTCAACGAGGCGCTCAAGCATCACCAGATGGACAAGCGCTACCTGGCGCTGGTGGCAGGGCGTTGGCCCGCGCGACGGGAGTTCGTCAGCGCCCGCCTCGACCGTTACGACGCCGGCAATGGCGAACGCCGGGTGCGCGTGGATTCGGCCGGCAAGGTGGCTCGTACGCGCTTCGCCGTGCGCGAGGCGTTCCCCAAGGCGACCCTGATCGAGGCCGAACCGGTGACCGGGCGTACCCACCAGATCCGCGTGCATGCCGCCCATGCCGGCT
The DNA here is from genome assembly GCF_051062895.2 of Billgrantia sp. C5P2. NCBI lineage: Bacteria > Pseudomonadati > Pseudomonadota > Gammaproteobacteria > Oceanospirillales > Halomonadaceae > Billgrantia > Billgrantia sp. C5P2. The sequence continues at coordinate 2,894,336 of NZ_CM128542.1, read as the reverse complement.
ACCCCCTGCTCGGCGACGACAAGTACGGCTCGCGGGAAGGGGCGTCGCTGGCCCGTCACCTGGGCCTGTCACGTCTGTTCCTGCATGCCGAGTCGCTGACCTTTCCCGAACCCAGCAGCGGGCGCCCGGTACAGATTCGAGCGCCTCTGCCCGACGAGCTCGAGGCCGTGCTGGCGCGCGCCCGGGAGAGTCGCTGAGGCGCGACTTGCCACTCAAATCACGACCGGAGCCGCTATGCGCTATCGACTGGTGATTTTCGACTGGGATGGCACCTTGATGGATTCCGCCGCCCGTATCGTCTCCTGCATGCAGGCGGCGGCGCGCGATGCCGGCTGGGGGCATCTCGAAGATGCCGCGGTGCGCGACATCATCGGCCTGGGGCTTCCCGAAGCCATCGACCGGCTGTGTCCGGGCATCGACGCCGAGCGCTTCGAGCTGCTGCGTGCCCGCTATGCCCACCACTTTGTCGAGGGCGACAAGACGCCGATGTCCTTCTTCGACGGCGTCGAGGTCGGTGTTGCCACGCTGTGCGAGCAAAGAGAGCGACGGCTGGCGGTGGCCACCGGCAAGAGCCGGCGCGGGCTCGACCGAATCTTCCGCGAGAGCGGCAGTGGCGGCTGGTTCCATGCGAGTCGTACCGCCGACGAAACCCGCTCCAAGCCGCACCCGCAGATGCTCGAGGAGTTGTTGGTCGAGCTGGCCGTGCCGGTCGAGGAGGCCGTCATGGTGGGCGATACCGAGTACGACCTGGAGATGGCGCGCGCTCTGGGCATGGATCGTGTCGCCGTGACCTGGGGCGTGCATACACCCGAGCGGTTGGCGGCGAGCCGTCCTGTCTATACTGCCCAGGCGGTAACCGAGCTGTTCGACTGGCTGAACCAATAGCAGGTGAAAGGAAGACGAGCTAATGAGCGATGACAAGCGAGAAGGTCGCGACCAGCGCGAGGACCGCTGGACCGAGGGGCCGGAGCTGACCCCCGAGCAGGCGAGCGAGCTGCGGCAGGCCAAGAGCGAGAAGCCGGCCTCGTCAGCGGAGAGCGCCGAAGTGCTGCGCGAGCGCCGGCGCCTGGCACAGCAGGAGATGCTCGACCGCTGGATCGACGGGGTGCTGGTCGAGCAGCGTCGTTCGCGGCGCTGGAAGTTGTTCTTCCGCCTTTTCTTCGCCGCGCTCATTCTGGCTTCGCTGGCCGCCACTTTCTACAGCCTGTTCGGCGACCCAGGCTCGGAGCCGGAGCGTCAGCATCTGGGGGTGGTCAAGGTACAGGGCGTGATCGACAGCGAGTCGCCGGCCAGTGCCGAGCGCATCATCGAGGGGCTGAACCGGGCCTGGGAGTCTGGCAGTGCCGCCGCCGTGGTGCTGCACATCGACAGCCCTGGAGGCAGCCCGGTGCAGTCTCAGCGCGTCTACAGCGAGATCCTGCGACTGCGCGAGGAGGGCGACAAGCCCATCATCGCGGTCATCGAGGATGTGGGGGCCAGCGGCGCCTACTACATGGCGGCGGCAGCTGACGAGATCGTCGCCGCGCCGGCGAGCCTGGTGGGCTCGATCGGCGTCATCTTTGCCAGCTTCGGTTTCGAAGAGGCGATCGATCGCCTCGGCATCGAGCGGCGCATCTATGTCAGCGGTGAGAACAAGGGATTCCTCGACCCTTTCTCGCCGATAGCGCCGGAAGAGCGGGAATTCTGGCAGACGGTGATGGATACCACTCATGGTCAGTTCATCGAGGCCGTGCGCCAGGGGCGCGGCGACCGCCTGGCCGATGACGAGCGGCTCTTCACGGGGCTGATCTGGAGCGGCCAGCAGGCCCTGGAGCTGGGGTTGATCGACGGTATCAGCAGCCTCGACGCCCTGAGCCGTGAGCTGTTCGGCGAGGTACGGCTGCACGACTATACGCCGCGACTGGACCCCTTCGAGCGGCTGTCTCGTCAGTTCGGCCGGGTAGCCGCCGAGTGGATGGGCATGTCGTCCAGTGGTGCCCCGGTACGCTACCAACTGCCTTGATCCCCTAGTGGATCAAGGCCCGCTTCGCGCAGCAGTGCGCACAACCGGATCAGCGGCAGGCCGATCAGCGTATTGGGGTCATCGCCCTCGAGCTTCTCGAACAGGGTGATGCCGAGCCCCTCCATGCGAAAACTGCCGGCGCTGTCCAGCGGCTGTTCGCGCTCCACGTAGCGGGCGATCTCAGCGTCGCTGAGACGGCGAAAGAGTACGTCGTAGCGCTCGTGGCAGACCCAGTGGCGTGCGTTGCGGGTATCGATCAGCGCCAAGCCGGTGAGGAAGGTCACGCGACGACCGGAGAAGCGTGCCAGCTGAGCCCGGGCCGTCGCTGCATCGCCGGGCTTGCCGAGGATGTCGCCGTCGAACTCGGCGATCTGATCCGAGCCGATCACCAGGTGCTCCGGGTGTGTCTCGGCCACGCGACTGGCCTTGGCCAGCGACAGCCGGTGAACCAGCGCTACAGGCGCCTCGCCGGGGCGTGGTGACTCGTCGATGTCGGGGCTTGCCCAGGCGTAGGGCAGCCCCAGTCGGTCGAGGAGTTGGCGGCGCCAGCGGGAGCCGGAAGCGAGAACGAGTCGAGGCATGGTGCACTCCTGCGCGATGGGGAAAGGGGCATTCGGCTTTCGAACAGGCGGACATTGTAACTTGTTGAGTGGGCGTCTTTGACAGGGGCGGGGGGAGTGCCTATCATTGCGCGCCTATGTTGACCTCACGACTTCCCAATAGGGTCGAGCCTTACCGGCTCGCCTCCCGTGGCGAAAGCCTCTCCGGCCTGATGGCGCTCGACCAGTTCGAGCGCCTGGCCGAGCAGGTGGGTGCGCAGACGGGGGACTGCCAGGTATGGCTCGATTTCGGCATCGACGCCCAAGGCCGCCGCGAGATTCGCGGCCGTCTCGAAGCCGAGCTGCAGTTGCCTTGCCGGCGCTGCCTCGAGCCTATGGCGCAGCATGTCGAGAGCGAGTTCCTGCTGGGCATGGTCTCGAGCGATGCGCTGGCGGCAGAGCTGCCAAGCACCCACGAGCCGGTGCTGGTGGAAAACGAACAGCTGAATCTTCTGGAGGTGGTCGAGGATGAATTGATCCTCAGCCTGCCCCAGGTGGTTTACCACGACGAGGCACATTGCCGTGTCTCGCGCGACCAGCTGAGCAGCGGAGAGGAGGCCGAATCGAGCGAGCCGGCTCCCGCGAGTCCTTTCGAGGTGCTGCGTCATCTCAAGGGCAAATCCTGATTGTTTATCGTCTCACTTCGGAGTGACACCCATGGCAGTTCAACAGAACCGTAAGACCCGTTCCAAGCGCGGCATGCGTCGCAGCCACGACGCCCTGAGCGCGCCGACCCTGTCCCAGGACAAGGAAACCGGCACCACTCACCTGCGCCACCACGTCTCCCCGGACGGCTTCTACCGTGGTCGCAAGGTGGTCGACGCCTGAGTCGACCCGCTGTCGATGACCATCGGCACCTGAACGTGCGGATTGCCATCGATGCGATGGGTGGAGACGCCGGTCCGGCCGTTGCCGTCCATGGTGCGGCGGCCGCCGCCCAGGCTTGGCCGGGGCTGGCAATCGACCTGTTCGGCCCGGGCGACCAGCTGTCAGTCGAGCTCGAGAATCTGCCGCGGCACCTCGCCGCGGCGGGTTCGCGTTTGTCCGTTCATCATGCGGCGGGCCTGATTCGTCAGGATCAGCGACCCTCCGACGCGCTCAGGCGTGGCGGCGATACGAGCATGGCGCTGATGCTCGCCCATGTGGCCAGCCGCAATGCCGCGGCAGGTGTCAGTGCCGGCAATACCGGTGCCTTGATGGCCCTGGCCCGGCGTGCGCTTGGCACCGTGGCGGACATCCCGCGCCCGGCTATCTGTACGGCCATCCCTACCCGCGGCGATGGGCGCTGCTACCTGCTGGACCTCGGTGCCAATGTCGATGTCACCGCGGAGCGGTTGGTGGACTTCGCCCGTATGGGTGAGGTCATGGCGCGCCACGTGGACGGCCTAGCCGCCCCCAGGGTGGCGCTGCTCAACGTGGGCAGCGAGGGCACCAAGGGTAGTGAGGCGGTTCGCCAGGCGGATGCGCTGCTGGAGGCGTTCGAGTCGCTGAACTATATCGGTTTCATCGAGGGAGACGGCATCTTTGCCGGTTCCGCCGATGTGGTGGTATGCGATGGTTTCGTTGGCAATGCGGTGCTCAAGGCCAGCGAAGGATTGGCGCGCATGCTGATCGAGCGGGTCCAGACGACCTTCGAGTCGCATTGGGGCAGCCGTTTTGTCGGAATGCTGGCAAGGCCGGCGCTGCGTCGGTTGAAGAACGAACTCGATCCGGTGCGCTACAATGGCGCCAGCTTGCTGGGGCTCGACGGCATCGTGATCAAGAGCCATGGTAGTGCCGATGCTACAGGCTTCTCCTATGCTGTGTCGCGGGCCGTGCAGGAGGTCAATCGCGGCTTGCCGGGGCGACTCGCCGTGGAGCTGGGCGCACAGTGTGACAGCACTCAACAAGAGCAATGGTGAACGACATGACTCAACCCCTTGCCCTCGTCTTTCCCGGGCAAGGCTCCCAGCAAGTAGGCATGTTGCGGGAGCTGGCGGAACGCTACAGCGTCGTGCGGACGACCTTCGAGGAAGCCGCCGATGCCTTGGGCTACGACCTGTGGAAAGTGGTCCAGGAAGGGCCCGATGAGGCACTCAACGCTACCGCCTGTACCCAGCCGGCGCTATTGACGGCCAGCGTTGCCATCTGGCGGGTATGGCAGGAACTGGAGGGGCCTCGCCCTGGTGCCATGGCGGGACACAGCCTGGGTGAATACAGCGCCATGGTATGCGCCGGCGTCATGGGCTTCGCCGATGGCGTTCGCCTGGTGCGCCTGCGTGGCGAGGCGATGCAGGAGGCGGTGCCGGTCGGTCAGGGCGCCATGGCGGCCATCCTGGGGCTGGAGGACGTCACCGTTGAAACGGCCTGTGCCGAGGCGGCGCAAAATGAGGTGGTGGCGGCGGTGAACTACAATGCTCCGGGGCAGGTGGTGATCGCCGGCGACAAGGCCGCCGTGGAGCGAGCCATTGCCCTGTGCCAGGAGGCGGGTGCCAAGCGCGCCATGCCGCTGCCGGTTTCGGTGCCTTCGCACTGCGCTCTGATGCGGCCGGCCGCCGAGCGGCTCGAGGCGGCCATGGCGAAGCTCGACATGCGTCCGCCGCGCTATACCGTTTACCAAAACGTCGATGCCCAGGCGCATGCCGATGTCGAAACCCTGCGCACGCGCCTGGTCGAGCAGCTCTACCAGCCGGTGCGCTGGACTTCCTGCATGGAGGCGATGGCCTCGGGCGGTGCCCAGGTGTTCATCGAATGCGGGCCGGGCAAGGTGCTCACCGGTCTTGGCAAGCGCATCGTCAAGGGCAGCAAGGGACTGGCGGTTAACGATCCCGATAGCCTTGAGGCCGCTCTGGAGCTGGCGCGCGAGGCCGCCAACCCATAATACGATGCGAGGCTCAGAGGTCTCGGACTCAACAGCACACCAGCGGAAACGGAATTATGACGAGCGAACGTAGAATCGCCCTGGTAACCGGCGCCAGCCGTGGTATTGGCCAGGCCATTGCCCACGAACTCGGCCGCCAGGGACGCGTGGTGATCGGAACCGCCACGACCGAATCCGGAGCAGCCAGGATCGACGAGGACCTGCGCGCCAACGGCATCGAGGGTGCCGGCAGGGCACTCGACGTGACCGATCAGGCCAGTGTCGATGCACTGATCAAGGCCATCACCGAGGAGTTCGGTGCGCCCACCATCCTGGTCAACAATGCCGGCATCACGCGCGACAACTTGCTGATGCGCATGAAGGAAGACGAATGGGACTCGGTGCTCGACACCAATCTCAAGTCGGTCTATCGCGTCACCAAGGCGTGCCTGCGCGGCATGACCAAGGCCCGCTTCGGTCGTATCGTCAGTATCAGTTCGGTAGTGGCGACCATGGGCAATCTCGGCCAGACCAACTATGCTGCCGCCAAGGCGGGCATGGAAGGCTTCACTCGCGCCCTGGCGCGTGAGGTGGCATCTCGGGCGATTACCGTCAATGCCGTGGCGCCGGGCTTCATTGCTACCGACATGACGCGTGCGCTTCCCGAAGAGCAGCATCGGGCGCTACTGACACAGATTCCATTGGCGCGCCTTGGCGAGCCCGTGGAAATCGCGGCTGCCGTCGGTTTCCTGGCGAGCGAGGGCGCTGGCTACATCACCGGTGAGACGCTGCAGGTCAATGGCGGCATGAACATGCGTTGAAGCCCCCGCAGGTCGGCGGTTGCGCCGACGGGGGGGCGTCTATAAACTACCCCGCAGCTTGAGTTTGCGGACCAAACGGCTGGTCATCCGAACGGCTAACTTGAACGACTGGAGTACGTATAATGAGCACCATCGAAGAGCGCGTGAAGAAGGTTGTGGCCGAGCGCCTGAACGTCAAGGAAGAGGATATCCAGAACAGCTCCTCCTTCACCGAGGACCTTGGCGCTGATTCCCTGGATACCGTCGAGCTGGTCATGGCGCTCGAAGAGGAATTCGATACCGAAATTCCCGATGAAGAAGCCGAGAAGATCACCACCGTTCAGGAAGCCATCGATTACGTCAACGCCCATCAGTAAGGGCGCGGTCGTCGCCGCTTGCTGATGAGGTGAAGGGCTCTGCGAGAGCCTTGGAAAAGCCGTCCTGACTCTCGGGGCGGCTTTTTGCTTTGTATCGAGGCCGTGGCTGCCCATGCGAGGAGCATGTCCGGTATAATGCGCGCAATGACGGCCCGGGAGCAGGGCCGTGTCATCAAGGTTGTCTGGAGGATTTCTGATGGCTCGTAGAGTTGTGGTGACCGGGCTGGGGCTGGTCACACCAGTGGGCAACACCGTCGAGGGGAGCTGGGAGAATATCCTGGCCGGCAAGAGCGGCATCGCCCCTATCGAGCATTTCGATGCCACCAGCTTCAACACTCGCTTCGGCGGTTCGGTCAAGAACTTCGACATCAGTCCGTACTTGAACCCGAAAGATGCGCGCAAGATGGACCTGTTCATTCAGTACGGCGTGGCAGCGGGAGCCCAGGCCATCGAGGATGCCGGTCTCGAATGCAACGAGGAAAACGCCGAGCGTATTGGAGTCGCCATCGGTTCCGGCATCGGCGGACTGCCGATGATCGAGCAGAACCATATCGCGCTCCAGAAAGGGGGGGCGCGTCGAATCTCGCCCTTCTTCGTGCCCGGCTCGATCATCAACATGATCTCCGGAAACTTGGCCATCCAGCATGGTTTCCGGGGACCTAACATCGCCATTACCACCGCCTGTACCACCGGTACCCACAACATCGGCTACAGTGCTCGCACCATTGCCTATGGCGATGCCGACGTGATGATCTGCGGCGGCGCCGAGATGGCCACTACGCCGCTGGGACTGGGTGGGTTCTCCGCTGCCCGGGCACTGTCGACCCGCAACGACGACCCCCAGGCCGCCAGCCGACCCTGGGATCGCGACCGCGACGGCTTCGTGCTATCGGATGGCGCGGGCATCCTGGTGCTCGAGGAATATGAACACGCCAAGGCGCGTGGGGCGAGAATCTACGCCGAACTGACCGGTTTCGGCATGAGCGACGATGCCTACCACATGACCGCACCGCCGGAAGACGGCAGCGGGGCGGCGCTCTCCATGCGCAACGCCATTCGCGATGCCAAGCTCGACCCCACCGAGGTGCACTACATCAATGCTCACGGTACCTCGACCCCCGCGGGTGACCTGGCCGAGAGCCGTGCGGTGAAGCGGGTGCTGGGCGAGGCGGCCAGCGGCGTGGCCGTGAGTTCCACCAAGTCGATGATCGGCCACCTGCTGGGCGCTGCCGGCGCCGTAGAGGCGGTGTTCTGCGTCCTGGCGATTCGCGATCAGGTGGCGCCGCCCACAATCAACCTGGACAATCCGCAGGAGGGCTGCGACCTGGATTACGTGCCGCATACCGCACGCGAGATGAAGATCGACGTGGCGGTGTCCAACTCATTCGGCTTCGGTGGCACCAACGGTACCCTGGTCTTCTCCCGGTTGCGCTGAGCCGGGACGTCGCGAGCGAGAGGCATGACTCGGCCGATGGCGCCAGCGCAGGTTCCAGTCGACGACCGTGGCCTGGCCTACGGTGACGGGCTGTTCGAGACCATACTGGTTCGCGATGGCGAACCCCTGCTTTGGCCCCAGCACATGGCCCGGCTGGCCAAGGGCTGTCGGACACTGGGCATTCCCATGCCGGCCAGCGCCGAGCTCGACGGTCTACCTGTTCTGGCCGGGGCGGGGCTGAAGGTGCTCAAGCTGATCCTGACTCGTGGCAGCGGCGGTCGTGGCTACCTTCCTCCACATTCGGCCAGGCCGCGTTTGCGATGGCAGGTGTCCGACTTTTCGCCCCAGGCGAAGCGATGGGAGGCGGGCGTGCGGGTGCGACATTGCCACTTGCGGCTGGGCATCCAGCCCCTGCTTGCCGGGCTCAAGCATCTCAACCGGCTCGAGAACGTGCTGGCACGCCGCGAGTGGGATGATCCCGATGTGGCCGAAGGGTTGCTCTGCGACAGCCAGGGGAGCTTGATCGAAGCCACCTGCATGAACGTGTTCTGGCAGCGCCGGGGGCGCCTGGAAACACCGCGCCTCGATGGCTGCGGCGTGGCGGGTACGCTGCGGGGGGTTCTGATGGAACGCTTGCCGATCACGGAAGTCACTACGGGGCCGGAAGTGCTGGTCGACGCCGAGGCCGTGTGGTTAGGCAACTCGGTTCAGGGGCTCTGGCCCGTCATTCGCCTCGACGATGCCGATGGCGTATTGCAGCGGTGGCAGACGATGGATGATGTCCACCGTAGCCTGCAGCGGGAAGCCCATGAGCTGTTGGGGTACCCGACCGACTTCGACGATTGATCTGCGAACGGCAGAGAGTGGGCACTGAATAAGAGTGGGCAACGAGGAAGGCGCATGCTGCGTTTGGTGAAGGTTATTGTGGTGCTGGTCATCGTGGCAGGCGTAGCGGCATTCGCCGGCTATCGTTACTGGGAGAGCCGGCTCGAGGCTCCCATCGCGGTGGAGGAGGACACCCTCTACGAAGTGCCGCGGGGTGCGGGTTACAACCGTGTAGTCGCCGACCTGGCAGCACGCGGCGTGATCAAGGAAGAGTGGGCGTTTCGCCTGTTGACGCGGATCGAACCCGAAGCGATTCCGCAGCTGCGCACCGGCGAGTACATGCTCGAGCCGGGCATGAGCGGGCGCGAAATGCTCGAATTGCTCGGCAGCGACAAGGTCGTCACCTATCCGCTGACCATCCCCGAAGGCTGGAGCTTCCGCCAGATGCGCGCCCGTCTCGATGCCGCGCCCAAGCTCGAAAGCCGTACCGCGGACCTCAGCGACGAAGAGGTCATGGCGCTGCTGGAGCGCGAGGGACGCCATCCTGAGGGCTGGTTCTTCCCCGACACCTATCGCTACCACAAGGGCATGAGCGACCTTGATATCCTGCGCCAGGCGCTTGCGCGCATGGAGCAGGTGCTGGACGAGGTCTGGGAGGCGCGTAGCGACGACCTGCCCATCGAGACGCCCTACGAGGCGCTGATCATGGCCTCGCTGATCGAGCGTGAGACCGGCGCGCCCGAGGAGCGTCGCGAAATCGCCGGTGTCTTCAAGCGCCGCCTGGAGCGCGGTATGCGCCTGCAGACCGACCCTACCGTGATCTATGGGATGGGCGAGCGCTACGAAGGACGCATCACTCGCGCCGACCTGCAGGAATCGACCCCGTACAATACCTATACCATCGATGGCATGCCGCCGACGCCCATCGCCATGCCGGGGCGCGCCTCGCTCGAGGCCGCCGTCGATCCGCTGCCCGGTGAGACCCTCTACTTCGTCTCGCGGGGCGACGGTACGCACCATTTCTCACGTACGCTGCGCGAACACAACAATGCCGTGAACCGCTACATCCGCAACCGTTGAGCGGCCGGACGCACAGGAGCCCCGATGCAACAGCGTGGACGATTCATCACCCTGGAAGGCGGCGAGGGAGTCGGCAAGTCGACCAACCTGGCGTGGGTGGCTCAATGGTTGACGGCGCATGGCGTCGAGGTGGTGCGCACCCGAGAACCGGGAGGTACGCCGCGGGCCGAAGCCATCCGTGAACTGCTGCTCTCACCGCAAGCCGACGAGCCGCTCGACGCCGATGCCGAACTGCTATTGGTGTTCGCCGCTCGCGCTCAGCACCTGGCGCAGCGCATTCGTCCGGCGCTCGCCCGCGGCGCCTGGGTGCTCTGCGACCGCTTCACCGATGCCACCTTCGCCTACCAGGGCGGTGGACGTGGCATCGACCCGGAACGTATCACCGAGCTTGAGCGATTCGTGCAGCAGGGGCTCGAGCCCGACCTGACGCTGCTGCTCGATATGCCTGTTGACGCGGCCCAGCGACGCCTGCAGGGCCGACTGGCAGCCAGCGGTCATAGCCTCGATCGCTTCGAGCAGGAGCACGCGACCTTCTTCGAGGCCGTGCGGCGGGCCTACCTGGCGCGGGCCAGCGCGGCACCCCGGCGGGTGGCGGTCATCGATGCCGACGCCCCTTTGGAAACCGTGCAGGCACGTCTTTCGGCATGTCTGGAAGAGCGGGTGAGGGAGTGGCTGTGAGCGAGCCCTCCCTGCCGACTCCGCTGCCGTGGCAGGAGCCGCTGTGGCGTCAGTTCCTGGCGCTGTACCGTGGCGCTCGGCTGCCTCATGCACTGTTGCTCTCGGGGCCGCATGGCGTCGGCAAGCAGCGCTTCGCCGATGCCCTGGTCGCCCATCTCCTGTGCACCTCGCCGGGCGAGGTAGCCTGCGGCCAGTGCCACGGCTGCCGCATGCTGGCGTCCGGCTATCATCCCGACCTGCTGCGTGTGTCTCCTGAAGAGGGCAAGCGGCAGATCCGTATCGACCCCATTCGCGAGGTCAACGCCTTCGTCGCCCAGACGGCCCAGCAGGGAGGCCATCGCGTGATCGTGCTGTCGCCGGCCGAGGCGATGAACGTGGCCGCCGCCAACGCGCTGCTCAAGAGTCTGGAAGAGCCGGGGGAGCGCACTCAGTTCGTGCTGCTGGCTGACGTGCCCTCGCGCATGCTGGCCACCATTCGCTCGCGTTGCCAGCACTGGAGCCTGCCATTGCCGCAGCTTGAGCAGAGCCTGGAGTGGCTGGCGAAGCAACTGGACGGTCGTGACGAAGCCGCGTTCTGGTACCAGGTCTCGGGTGGCCTGCCGCTGCTGGCGGCCGAATTGGCCACCCCCGAGTCGAGGGCGCTGCGCAAGCAGCTGCATGACACCTTCGATGCCCTGGTGCGTGGCGCCGAGCCGGTAGCGGAGGCGGCCCGCCTCGACCGCCAGTCCCTGGAGGCGATCCTGTGGTACGGTATTGCCTGGCTCGAGGATCTCATACGCCTGGGCTTGTCGGGGGAGACGGCCGAGGTACGCAACCCCGACCTGCTGCCGCTCTATCGCCAGGCGGTCAAGAATGCCCGGGTACAGGATTGGTTCCGGCTGCTGGACTTCGCGCGGGAGCAGCGCCGCCTGCTGTCCGCGGGCGGGAATCCCAACCCCCAGCTTGTCCTCGAGGCCTGGTTGGTTCGCTGGTCGACCCTGCTGCGTTCCTGAGGCACGAACAAGGGAGAAGAACCCATGGCACCGCAAAAGGCCTTGTCTCTGACGATACAGGACGAGCAGACTTTGCTCTCCGCCTACATGCCGCTGCTGGAGCGGGGCGGCATCTTCGTGCCCACTCGCGAGCGCTACGAGCTGGGCCAGGAAGTCTACCTGCTGCTGACCCTGCCCGGCGAGAGCGAGCGGGTGCCGGTGACCGGCCAGGTCGTCTGGGTCTCGCCCGATGGCGTGGCGGGGCGGCGGGTGCCGGGTATCGGCATCCATTTCAGTCCCGAGGACCATACCGTGCGGGATCGCATCGAAACCCTGCTGGCCGGCCAACTGGACAAGGGCGCCCCGACCTATACCCTGTGAGCGAAAAGCCGCGCCATACCGCATTCACCTGACGAGTTTCTCTCTGCATGTTTGTCGATTCGCACTGCCACCTCGACCGCCTCGATCCTGCCAGCCACGACGGCAGTCTCGCCGTCACCCTGGAGGCGGCTCGGGCCCGCGACGTACGCCAGTTCCTGGCCATTGCGGTCACGCTCGAGGACGTGCCGAGCCTGGCCGGGATCGCCCGAGATCACGCCGACGTGGCGATCTCGGCCGGCGTGCATCCGATGCAACTGCTGGAGAGCGAGCCCGATATCGAAACCATCAAGGAGACGGCGGAGCGCTTCGGTGCCGTGGCCATCGGCGAGTGCGGCCTGGACTATCATTATCTCGACAAGACGCCCGAGCGCGTGCCGTCGCGGGAGGTACAGCGAGAGCGCTTCCGTCGTCAGTTGGTCGTCGCCACCGAGCTCGAACTGCCGGTGATCGTGCATACCCGCGATGCCCGCGAGGACACCCTGGCGCTGATTCGCGAGCACAGCGACCCGGCCATCGGCGGGGTGCTGCACTGCTTCACCGAGGATCTGGAGATGGCGCGGGAAGCGGTCCGTCACGGTTTCTACATTTCGCTTTCCGGCATCGTCACTTTTCGTAATGCCGAAAGCCTGCGCGAGGTGGCGCGCCGCGTGCCGCTCGACCGGCTGCTGATCGAGACCGACAGCCCCTATCTGGCGCCGGTACCGCATCGCGGCAAGCCCAACGAGCCGGCCTGGGTGGTGGAAGTGGCCCAGTGCATCGCCCAGGAGCGCGGCATCAGCATCGACGAGGTCGCCATGCAGACCACGGCCAACTTCTATCGGTTGTTTCGCGGTGCCGCCCCGGAGGTGTCTGACGAGACCCGCGAGGTCCTGGCCCGGGCCGGCTTGGTGTAGCCAGGAGAGAAAGTCATGTCGAAGGGGCAAGCATGAACCTGGACCCACTGCTCAATCATGTCGATGCCGATGGCACCATCCCGCCTGTCGACCGCTGGCAGCCGACCCAGGCCGGCGAGATGGACCTGGAAATCGTCGCTGACGGCCGCTGGTTCCACGCAGGCAGCGAGATGACGCGTCCCCGCCTGGTAAGGCTGCTCTCGACGCTGCTGCGGCGTGAGCATGACGGACACTACTACCTGGTCACTCCGGTAGAGAAGCAGCGCATCCGCGTGGTGGACCGGCCCTTCGTCGTGGTCGACGCCGAGCACGACGAAGCTGCCGGCGACTGGTGGCTGACCACCCATGCCGGCGATCGCCTGCGGCTGGATGACGAGCATCGGCTGCAGCTGAGCACGACACCGGATGGCGTCCAGGTGCCCGAGGTGCCGGTGCGCTTCGGCCTCTCGGCCCGGTTGGGGCGCAACGTCTTCTACCGCCTGGTGGAGTGTGCCGAACAGCGCGAGGGGGGTGGCGGAGTGATCGAGCTCGGCCTGACCAGCGCTGGCGTATGGCAGCCGCTGGGCGAGTTGCCGGCCGAGGCTTCGTGAGGCTGACCGAGGAACAGCGTGCCGTCGTCGAGCACGGTGCCGGCCATGCCCGGGTAGCCGCCGTGGCAGGGGCCGGTAAGACCACCACTCTCGTTGCTCGCGTGCTGCATCTGCTCGAGCGGGGCGTACCGACGAACCGGATCCTGGTACTGATGTTCAACCGCTCGGCGCGCGAGGACTTCCAGCGTCGGCTCGTCGAGATGGCGCCCACCGGCCAGCGCCTGCCGGACGTGCGTACCTTCCACTCGCTGGGGCATCGCCTGACCGCCAGCCTGACCCGCTGGGGGGCGTTGGCCCCGCGCCGGCTGATTGCCGCCGACTGGCAGGTGGAGCGGCTGCTACGCCAGGCGACCCTCGAGGTGCTGGAAGACGGCGACCGGCGAGAGCTGGCACTGGAGGCCGACACCCTGGAGGCGCTGGCACACTTCTGTGGCCTGGTGAAGGCCGAGATGCTACCGGCGGCCACGCTCCTGGAGCGGCTCGATTACGACGAGGGCAGCGAGCACTTCGCCGAGGCCTTCGAGCGCCTCGAGGCGCTGCTCGCAGAGCATGGCCTCATGACCTATTCCGACCTGCTCTATCGGCCCCTGCGCGCGCTGGAGGCGAATACCGGCTTGGTACGACGGGTCCAGGGCTATCTCGACCAGGCGATCGTCGATGAGTACCAGGACATCAACCAGGCCCAGCTACGCCTGCTGGCCTTGCTCGCCGGGCACGACGCCGACGTGATGGCGGTAGGGGATGCCAACCAGTGCATCTACGAGTGGCGCGGCGCCCATCCCGACACCATGCGCGAACATTTCACCGCGACCTTCGGCGCGGCGACCGATTACCCGCTCTCCACCACCTTCCGCCACGGCCACTCGCTGGCATTGCTGGCCAACCATGCCATTGCCGCCAACCGGCGGCGGCCCGACCAGTTGTGCCTGGCCGCCCCCGGAAACCCACACACCGAGCTGGTTGTCGAGCAGGGGCGGACGGCACTGCTGGCGACACTTGATCGCTGGCAGCAGAGTGGCAGGTCGTTGAGCGAGGCCTGCCTGCTGGTACGCAGTTGGGCGCTGTCGGTACCCGTTCAACTGCAACTGCTGCAAGCCGGCATCCCGTTTCGCCTCACCCGCGAGGATCGCTTCGTCTTCCGTTTGCCGCTGGTGCAGGCTCTGGCCGGCTACCTGCGCCTGGCGCGCACCCCGGCCCTGCTGCACGATCCGACCCATCTCCTGCGCCTGTTCGAGCAGCCAACGCCGTTCGTCTCCCGTGAGCGTCTCGTCGCCCTGGTTCAGCGCCTGGCGGGAACGCAACGCTATCCCGAGCGGGACGATCCCCTGCTGGCCGGCCTCAAGCCCATGCAGCGTCGCAACCTCAAGCGGCGCTGGGCCCTGCTGTGCGAACTCCCTCGGCTAGGTGGCTGGGCACCGGCGCGGCTACTGGCGCACGTGGTCGAGTCTCTGGATGCCGAAAAGGTGCTCAAGCGAGCCGCCGCACGCCGCGAGAAAGGCGAAGAGGACGTGCGCCTGCTCGACGTGCTCGTCGAGCAGGCGGGGGAGACCCGTGATATTGACGCCTTCATCGAGCTGCTCGAACGCCCCGTCGAGAACCACGCCGAGGGACTTCAAATCACCACCGTGCATGGCGCCAAGGGACTGGAGTGGCCATTGGTGATCGTCTCAGGCGTCAACGAGGAGGACTTTCCCCACTACAGCCGCGACAACCCCTTGTCCCCCGCTCGCCTGGAAGAGGAGCGGCGGCTGTTCTATGTCGCCGTGACCCGCGCATGCGAGCACCTGTTGTTGCTGCACGACAGCGGCGATCATCGCCCCAGCCGCTTCCTTGCCGAGACGGCATGGGAGGATTGCCGCCAAGTCGCGGCTCGACTGTCGGACCCGAGTGAGGGCAATGCTTCCCTGATGGTGGCTGCGCCTGAGCTGGTCTCGCGCTATCTCGCCGGAGTAGGCCATGCTGGAGTAGCGCTGACGCGACGTGCGCCTGCGGTTGCCGAGCCGGGAGCGAGCTATGCAACGCAGCCCTATCAACCCGGGCAGCGGCTGCGTCATGCGGTATTCGGTGAGGGCGAGGTCGTGGTGGTCGAAGGTGACCCCGCGGATCCGGTCATCGAAGTTAACTTCAAGCAGGCCGGACGGCGTCGTCTACTGGCCTGTCGGGCCCCCATCGAGCTGCTCACTTGCGAGGGGGCGGTCAAAATGCCTGCCCAAGGAGAACGCGTATGAGTCGAGTACTGATCACGGCCAGCGAGCTGGCCGAGTCGCTGCAAGGGCAACTCCCCCCGAGAGTGCTCGATTGCCGTGCGCGACTGGGCGATCGCGATGCCGGGCTTCGCCTGTGGGAGGCCGGCCACGTGCCCGGTAGCCTGCATCTCGATCTCGATCGAGACCTGGCGACCGAACCCGGTCAGTGCGGCCGCCACCCGTTGCCGTCGTCTGGTGACTTTGCCGCCACGCTGCAGCGGCTCGGAATCTCGCCTACGGTCCCCGTGGTGGTACTGGACGACATGGGCGGCCAGCTGGCCGCAGCCCGGGCCTGGTGGATGCTGGCCGTCTGGGCGGGACATCCCGACGTCCGCGTACTCGACGGCGGGTTGCACGCCTGGCAGGAGGAGGGCGGTGAGCTGGTGCTGGGGCTGGAGCCGCTGCCCGAGCCGAGCCGCTGGCAGCCGACCTTCGATGGCAGGGCGTGCATGAGTGCGGACGACGTCTTCTCGGGGCGGGAACTCAAGCTCGATGCCCGCAGCGAGGAGCGCTTTCGCGGTGAAGCCGAGCCCATCGATGCGGTGGCTGGGCACATTCCCGGAGCGGTATGTCGCCCCAGTGCCGCCAACCTGACCGAAACGGGGCGTTTCAAGGCACCCGAGACGCTGGACGCCGAGCTCCCGCATGGTGAGGCCATCGTGGCCTACTGCGGCTCCGGCGTGACCGCCTGTCATAACATCCTGGCTTACGCCATTGCCGGTCGCCCCAAGCCTCGGCTCTATCCGGGGTCATGGAGCGAATGGGTTCGCGACCCGTCGAGACCAGTGGCGCGTGGCTGAGTGAGCTAGGCTTTAAGCACCCGAAGGCGACCTTGGCGTTGTCCGGCGGGCTTCATGGAATGAGGAACAAGGGAACCGGGGGAGGACACAATGAATTTTGCCCTCATCGGTGCTGCCGGGTACATCGCGCCTCGTCACATGCAGGCCATCAAGGAGTCGGGACACACCCTGGTGGCAGCCTACGATATCAACGATTCGGTAGGCATCATCGACTCCATTTCTACCGAATGTGCCTTCTTCACAGAGTTCGAGAGTTTCCTGGAGCATGCCTGGCGGCTCAGGCGTGAGCGAGGGAAGGGGGTCGACTACTGGGTAGTCTGCTCGCCCAACCATTTGCACAGCGCCCATATCACCGCCGGACTGTACCTGGGCTGCGAGGTGATCTGCGAGAAGCCGCTGGTATCAACCCCGGCTCAGCTCGATGAGCTGTGCTGCGTCGAGCAAGAGACCGGACATCACGTCTACAGCATCATGCAACTGCGCCACCATCCTGCCATCCATGAACTGCGCGACAAGGTGCTGGCCGAGCGGCGCGACGGGCAATACGAGGTCGAGTTGACCTACATTACGGTTCGCGGGCCTTGGTACCTGGTCAGTTGGAAGGGCGATCCGCGCAAGTCGTTCGGCGTGATGGCCGAGATCGGCATTCATTTCTTCGACATGCTGCATGTGGTCTTTGGCGAGCTGAAGAAGCAGGTGCTGCACTACCATGACGAGCACAAGGCCGCCGGCTACCTCGAGTACGACAAGGCGCGGGTGCGCTGGTTTCTCTCCATCGACGCCGAGGATCTGCCCGAGCACTTGGGCGGCCAGCACTCCACCTACCGCAGCATCACCTGCGACGGCGAGGAGTTCGAATTCTCCAGCGGCTTTACCGACCTGCATACCGTCAGTTATCGCGAGATCCTTGCCGGCCGTGGCTTCGGTATCGAGGCCGTTCGACACTGCATCGATACCGTGTATGAGTTGGGCTTGCTAACCCCCGAAGTGCCGCGCGCGGATGAAGCGCACTCTCAACTGGCTCGGTTGATGCCGATATCTTCCCAGGCTGCCGCCGGTCGCAGCTGAGCGAAGGGCAGCGGGTCAGTTCTCCCGCAAAGTCCTGTGTCTCTCCTGCTGAATGACGAAGGGCGTGCCAATGGCACGCCCTTCGTCTGTTTGGCATCGTTACATGTTCGGGTAGTTGGGACCGCCGCCTCCCTCAGGAGCTACCCACCTGATGTTCTGCGCTGGATCCTTGATGTCGCAGGTCTTGCAGTGCACGCAGTTCTGGAAGTTGACCTGGAAGCGCGGCTTGCCGTCGTCGTCCTCGACCACCTCGTAGACCCCGGCCGGGCAGTAGCGCTGTGCCGGCTCGGCGTACTTCGGCAGGTTCTCGCGGATGGGAATGTCCGGATCCAGCAGTTTCAGATGGCTCGGCTGATCCTCCTCGTGGTTGGTGTTCGACAGGAACACCGAGGAGAGCTTGTCGAAGGAGAGCTTGCCGTCGGGCTTGGGGTAGTCGATCTTCTCGAACTTGTCGGCCGGCTCGAGAGCGGCGTGGTCCGGCGTGGTGTCGTGCAGGTTGGGCAGCTTGCCACCGAGCAACTGGTTGACGAAGTTGTAGGCGCCGCCGCCCACGGTGCCGTACTTGTGCAACGCCGGGCCGAAGCTGGCGGTCTCCTTGAGTTCGGCGTAGGCCCAGCTCGATTCCCACTTCGCGCTGAAGGCGGTCAGCTCCTGGCCGCCTTCGTCACCGCCGGCAAGTGCCTCGAATACCGCTTCGGCGGCTACCAGGCCCGACTTCATGGCGGTGTGCAGGCCCTTGATCTTGGCGAAGTTGAGCGTGCCGGCATCGCAGCCGATCAACAGCCCGCCAGGGAAGGTCATCTTCGGCAGGCAGTTGAGGCCGCCCTTGGTGATGGCGCGTGCCCCGTAGGCCACGCGCTTACCGCCCTCGAGGTGCTTGGCCAGTACCGGGTGATGCTTCATGCGCTGGAACTCGTCGAAGGGCGAGAGCCAGGGGTTCTTGTAGGAGAGGTCCATGATCAGGCCGACCACCACCTGATGGTTCTCGGCGTGGTAGAGGAACCAGCCGCCATGGGTGTCCTTGGCCAGCGGCCAGCCCGAACCATGCAGTACCAGCCCCGGCTCGTGCTTCTCGGCGGGAATGTCCCACAGCTCCTTGAGGCCGATGCCGTAGTGCTGGGGATCCTTGCCCTCGTCGAGCTTGAAGCGCGAGATCAGCCCCTTGCCCAAGTGACCGCGGGCGCCCTCGGCGAACAGCGTGTACTTGGCGCGCAGCTCCATGCCTGGCATGTAGCCGTCCTTCGGCGTGCCGTCGGCAGCCACGCCCATGTCGCCGATGAGGATGCCGCGCACGGTGCCGTCCTCGTCGTGAATCACGTCCTGGGCGGCGAAGCCGGGGAACACCTCGACGCCGAGCCCTTCGGCCTGTTCGGCCAGCCAGCGGCACAGGTTGCCGGCGCTGATCACGTAGCGGGTGAGGTCGCCGCCGGTATTGTGCATGCTCTTCGGCACCAGGGCGTTGGGCAGCTTCTGGGCTTTCTGGGCGTCCTTGAGCAGGTAGACTTCGTCGCGGGTCGCGGGGGTGGTCAGCGGGGCGCCACGCTCTTCCCAATCGGGGAACAACTCGGCCAGTGCGCGGGGCTCGAAAACGGCCCCCGAGAGGATGTGGGCGCCCACCTCGGAGCCTTTCTCCACCACGCACACCGCCAGCTCCTGGCCCGCCTCGTTGGCCTGCTGCATCAGGCGGCAGGCTGCCGATAGCCCCGAGGGGCCGGCGCCGACGATCACCACGTCGAAGTCCATCGAATCGCGCTCTACTTGCTCAGACATGCCAGTCGCTCCTCCCTCGGCTTCGGCGTCGGAGCCGTGGCACCAACGTCGAAGAAAAATAAAACGGTCGTTTGCTTCTCGATATTCTACATGATAGGCATAATAAACGACTCAGGACACCCCTACGATGGCAATGTAGGATGACACCGCACTGCCGGGGGATTGTTGCCACCAGTCGGCCTGTGGCACATTGGCAAGGTTTTTTGGTTTGATGCCTATCAAACGCTTGCATGAAACGCATAAAGGAATACCAATCGGTTCTAAGGGATCGTTGACCTTCCTTGAAGGTGCCGGGCGTCAGCGAGTCCAAAACCAGACGGTTCACCCATCGAACCAAGCGAGGACACCATGAAAGTACTCGTCGCGGTCAAACGCGTCATCGACTACAACGTCAAGATCCGCGTCAAGGCGGATCACTCCGACGTCGACCTCACCAACGTCAAGATGGCCATGAACCCCTTCTGCGAGATCGCCGTGGAAGAGGCGGTGCGGCTGAAGGAGCGCGGCGTGGCCACCGAGGTCGTCGCCGTGACCGTCGGCCCCAAGGCCGCCCAGGAGCAGCTGCGCACCGCGCTGGCGCTGGGCGCCGACCGGGCGATTCATGTCGAGACCGAGGAGCGCGTCGAGTCGCTGGCCGCGGCCAAGCTGCTGGCCAAGGTGGTGGAAGAGGAGCAGCCCGGGCTGGTGATCCTCGGCAAGCAGGCCATCGACACCGACAACAACCAGACCGGCCAGATGCTGGCGGCCCTCGCCGGCCTGCCCCAGGGCACCTTCGCCTCCGAGGTCGTGGTCGACGGAGACAAGGTCCAGGTCACCCGCGAGATCGACGGCGGCCTGCAGACCGTCGAACTGACCCTGCCGGCCATCGTCACCACCGACCTGCGCTTGAACGAGCCGCGCTACGCCAAGCTGCCCGACATCATGAAGGCCAAGAAGAAGCCGCTCGACGTCAAGTCGCCAGCCGACCTCGGCGTCGACGTCGCCAGCAAGCTCACGCTGCTCAAGGTCGAATCGCCGGCCGAGCGCAAGGGCGGCATCAAGGTGGGCTCCGTCGACGAGCTCGTGGACAAACTCAAGAACGAAGCCAAAGTGCTTTGAAGGGAGCCGATTTCATGAGCATCCTGGTTTTAGCCGAACATCACGATGGCCAGCTCGCCGGCGCCACCGCCCACGTGGTCGCCGCGGCCCAGAAAGTGAAAGAGACCATCGGTGGTGACATCGACATCCTGGTCGCGGGCGAGAACGTCGGCGCCGTGGCCGACGCCGCGGCCAAGCTCGACGGCGTGAGCAAGGTCCGGGTGGCCGACCATGCCGTCTACGCCCACCAGCTGGCCGAGCCCCTGGGCGCGCTGCTGGTCGAGCTCGCCGGCGACTACAGCCACGTGCTCGCCGCTGCCTCCACCACCGGCAAGAACGTGCTGCCGCGCCTCGCCGCGCTGAAGGACGTCAGCCAGATCTCCGAGATCGTCGAAGTGGTCGACGCCGACACCTTCAAGCGCCCCATCTACGCCGGCAACGCCATCGCCACGGTCAAGAGCGCCGACAGCCTCAAGGTGATCACCGTGCGCAGCACCGGCTTCGATGCGGTGGGCGAAGGAAACAGTGCCGCCATCGAGAGCGTCGATACGGTCGTCGAGAACAGCCAGTCGACCTTCATCAAGCAGGAACTGGCCCAGAGCGACCGCCCCGAGCTGGCCGCCGCCAAGGTGGTGATCTCCGGCGGCCGCGGCATGGGCAGCGGCGAGAACTTCAAGCTGCTCGACGGCATTGCCGACAAGCTGGGTGCGGCCATCGGCGCCTCAAGAGCCGCGGTGGACGCCGGTTTCGTGCCCAACGACATGCAGGTGGGGCAGACCGGCAAGATCGTCGCCCCGGAGCTCTACATCGCCGTGGGCATCAGCGGGGCGATCCAGCACCTGGCCGGCATGAAGGACTCCAAGGTGATCGTGGCGATCAACAAGGACGAGGAGGCGCCGATCTTCCAGGTCGCCGACTATGGTCTCGTCGGCGACCTGTTCGAGATCCTGCCGGAGCTCGAGAGCAAGCTCTGACCTCGATCTCGTGACGCTCAACGAAGCCGGCTCCGCCAGGGGCCGGCTTCTTGTTGAGTGGCTGCTCCGTTCTGGGCGGAGGCCTACTGTGTGGTGTAGTGTGTCCATGCCTTGAGAAAAAGGAGTCTCGGGACGGTTGAAATTGCCGGTCGTCGACCGCACCTCATTGGATTGCAGCACAACCAAAGCCACCAAAGGAGATGATCAACATGGCACATACCCTCCCTGACCTGCCGTACGCCTACGATGCGCTCGAGCCGCACATCGATGCCATGACCATGGAGATCCACCACTCGCGTCACCACCAGACCTACGTCAACAACCTGAATGCCGCCCTGGAGGGAACGGGTCTGGAAGACATGCCGGTCGACGAGCTGCTCGCCAACCTCGACCGCGTGCCGGCGGACAAGCGTCAGGCAGTGATCAACAACGGCGGTGGCCACTCCAACCACACCATGTTCTGGCAGATGATGTCGCCCAACGGCGGTGGCCAGCCCAAGGGCAAGGTGGCCGAGGCCATTGACAGCGAGCTGGACGGCTTCGATGCCTTCAAGGATGCCTTCACCAAGGCGGCTCTGGGGCGCTTCGGCAGCGGCTGGGCCTGGCTCAGCGTCACCCCGGAGAAGAAGCTGGTGGTGGAGAACAGCCTCAACCAGGACAGCCCCATCTCCAACGGCAACACCCCGGTGCTGGGTCTGGACGTGTGGGAGCACGCCTACTACCTGAAGTTCCAGAACAAGCGTCCTGACTACATCGCTGAATTCTTCAACGTGATCGACTGGGACGAAGTGGAGCGCCGCTATCAGCAGGCGACTGCCTGATTCCAGCGTCACCACGCTTCAGCAATCGCCGCGGCCCTCGGGCTGCGGCGATTTCGTTTGGCCCATGCGATCCTCGGCCACATGGCTCGCCCGTGAGGCGGGTGGTCAGAGGTTGAGCTTGACTCAATGGGCGACGGCGATACGGTGCTGGCCGCTGGGGTGTGTCATGACCTGCATGGGCAGGCCGTAGATAGCCTCCAGGGTGGCATCGGTCATCATCTCCTCAGGGGAGCCGTGGGTCAGCACCCGGCCGCTGTGGAGCGCGAGCAGCTCATCGCAGTAGCGTGACGCCATGTTGATATCGTGAAGCACGATGATCACGCACAGCTTGAGCTCGTTGCACAGCTTGCGGATCAGCGCCAGCACTTCCATCTGATGAGCGATGTCGAGTGCCGCCAACGGTTCGTCGAGCAGCAGGAAGCGGCTCTCCTGGGCCAGCAACATGGCGAGCCAGACGCGTTGACGCTCACCACCGGAGAGAGTATCCACCAAGCGGTCGGCGAAGGCCTCGGTATGACTGAGTTCGATGGCACGCTCGATCGCTGCCTTGTCTTCGGCTGTTTGCCGACCCAGCAGGCCGTGCCAGGGGTAGCGGCCGAAGCCGATCAGCTCGCGCCCGGTCAGATTCTCGGCACTGGGGAGGTGCTGAGGCAGATAGGCGACGCGACGGGCGAACTCGCGCTGCCCCCAGTCGCTCAGGGGGCGGCCGTCGAGCAGAATTTTGCCTTGGCTCACCGACTGCTGCTGAGCGAGCAGCTTGATCAGTGTCGATTTGCCAGAGCCGTTATGTCCGATCAAACCGTAGACCTTGCCCTCCACGAAGCGGTGTTCGACGGGCTTCAGCAGCTGTCTGCCATCGACTTCGAAGGTGGCGCCCTTGACCTCGAACATATGGGATTCCTTGCAGGATATCGATTTCCACAGGTTAAACGAGAATCGTTGCTCTTTTCTACCGATCAGGTCGCCCGGCTGCGATTACCACCCTAGCCAGTTGCGCAGCCGCTGGGTGGGTGATGCTTCACGGTTGGCAGAGGCGCGACTGGCACTACCCGAGAGTTGTAGCGTGGCCTCCCTGAGCGGTGCGGTGATGGCTTCGAGATGGTGCTGGCAGAGCTGGCGGTCCAGGGCGGCGGGACATTGTGCCATCAGCAGGCCGCAGTGGTAGATCGCGGTGTCAAGCGGCTGGTAGACCTCCTTGAACGGAGCGGCTTCCCATCGGCAACGCTGCAGTTCGTTGAGAAGCATGCGCAGCATTTGTGCATCCAGCCAGCAGGGCGTGTCGTCTCGCTTGGGCGAGGTCGCTACCGAGTTCTGGATGGCTTGGAAGGAGACGTGCAGGAAAATGCAGGTGTAATACAGCTGGGAGCGTTCTGCGTTCATGGGGCACCAAAAAAATCTCAATGAGATTGATTTGCATTTTGTTTGGTGGATGTGGTTCTGTCAATGAAGAATCGAGGATTGGCAATTTTATTGATAATCGTTTTCAGATAAGATCGCGTCCAACGACACCTCTTCAAGAGTAAAGAGCCGAAAGCATGAGGGACGAATGCGTGCCGCAGAGGGTGCGGCCGAAGCCGGGTGCCGATCGACCGGAGGCTGTGGCATGACAGGTAACACGATGCGTGCAATGTCGCCGGCGCGTGCCTGTCTGCTGCTGAGCTTGCCCCTGCTGGCGCTGTTCTGGCTAGGGCTGCAGGGGCAAGGGGGGATTGAACTAGGAGTCAAGTCGCTAGCGGTGCCATCGTCACAGGATGTCAGTGTGCTGCTGCTTCATTACGCCTGGTGGCCGCGGCTCGTGGTTGCACTGTTGGCCGGTGCTGGCCTGGCGCTGGCCGGGGTGCTGATGCAGCAAGTGCTGCGTAATCCGCTGGCTTCACCCACGACGCTGGGAGTGGCATCGGGTGCCAACTTGGCGCTGATGGCAGCGACTCTGCTGGCCCCGGGTCTATTGGTCGTCGGGCGCGAGTGGGTCGCGCTGGCCGGTGGCGGGCTGGCGGTTGGGTTGGTGTTCATGCTGGCCTGGCGGCGTGGGCTTGCGCCCATCGTGGTGGTGCTGGCTGGGCTGGTGGTCAACCTTTACCTAGGGGCATTGACCACGGCCTTGCTGCTGTTCAATCACGAGGCATTGTCGGGCCTGCTGATCTGGGGGGCCGGTTCGCTGGCCCAGAACGGCTGGGACGGTGTGGCAACCCTCTGGCCGCGACTAGCCATCGCTGCGGTGGCAGCCTGGATCCTGCTGCGTCCGCTGGCGATACTTGAATTGGACGATGTCAGCGCCAAGAGCCTGGGCGTATCGCTCAAGTATCTGCGCTTCGCCGGCATGGGCCTGGCGGTCTTCACCACTGCCAGTATCGTCAGCGTAGTGGGAATCATCGGCTTCATCGGCCTGGCGGCGCCCAATATCGTGCGCCTGGCCGGGGCGCGGCGACTCGGCCAGCGCCTACTGTGGGGTACGCTGCTGGGTGCGGTGCTGCTGGCCACCACCGACCTGTTACTGCAGAACTTCTCGGGCGTGCTGCCGACACTGATTCCCACCGGTGCGGTGACCGGTGCCTTGGGCGCGCCGCTGCTGATGTGGCTGATACCCCGCCTGAAGCTGCAAGGCAACCGAGCTCCCCAGGCGGCTATCGTGCTGGTCAGCCGTCATCCCGCACCGGCTCGCCTGGCCTTTCGCCTGGCCATCGGACTGCTGCTGGCACTGGGACTCGGCCTGCTGCTGGGGCAAGGGGCGAATGGCTGGTACTGGCTGTCACCGGACAACTGGAGTGTCATGCAGTGGCGGATACCCCGGGTGATGGCGGCAGCGGCCAGCGGCTTGATGCTGGCGGTGGCCGGCACGCTGCTGCAGCGCCTCTCCGCCAACCCCATGGCCAGCCCGGAGGTATTGGGGATCAGCGGTGGCTGTGCCATCGCCTTGATCGTGGGGATCTTCCTGCTGCCGGCGCCGACAAGTGGGATGCTGGTCGGAATCGGTACACTGGGAGCCTTTGCCACCTTGCTGGTTCTGGTGGCGCTCAATCGGCGCAGCGGCTTCGTGCCCGAGCGTTTGCTGCTTACCGGGGTGGCGGTCAGCGCGCTGTTCGACGCCGTGCGCAGCGTGATGCTGGCCGGGGGCGACCCACGTGGGCAACAGGTGATCGCCTGGCTGGCGGGCTCGACCTATTACGTCGATCTCACCAGTGCATTGATCGTGGGAACGTTGGCGGCTCTGCTGGCGCTGTGTACGCTGCCCCTCACCCGCTGGCTCGACATCCTGCCGCTGGGAGCTGCTACTACCCGAGCCCTGGGCGTGGGACTCAACCGGGCTCGTCTGGTGATCCTGTTACTGGTAGCCCTGCTGACGGCCTGCGCCACCCTGGTGGTAGGGCCGCTCTCCTTCGTCGGGTTGCTTGCGCCACACATGGCCAGGCTGTTGGGCCTGTCGCGGGCGCATCATCACCTCATGGGAGCGGCACTGGTCGGCATGCTGCTGATGGTGCTGGCCGATTGGGTGGGGCGTCAGATTATTTTTCCCTATGAGATACCGGCGGGACTGGTTGCCTCGCTGATCGGCGGTGCCTATTTCATGTGGGGGCTGAGGCGATTGTGAAAAGAGAGTTGCGACAAGAATGTCAGCCCTAAGGCTGCACCAGTGCGGCCACCAGAAGCTCGGCGAAGCGCTGTGCCGAAGGCAGGGCGCCGAAGCTCCAAACCGGTGGCAGGGTGATCAAGCTGCCATCGCGCACGCTGGGGTGGTGCTGCCAGAGTGCGCTGTCGGCGAGTTTCTCCTCGGCGCCGACGGGGTAGGGTTCCACCACCACCAAGCGTGCCTCCAGTTCGAGCAGTTCTTCCAGACCGACCAACGAGAATCCCCAATAGTTGGTTTCTCCCTGCCAGGCGTTCTCCAGGCCCAGGCGATCCATGACGGCCTGGAACAGGCCATTTTCGCCGAAGACCCTTACATGCCGCTCGTCCATGAACTGCACGACCAGCAAGGGAAGTGCTTCCTTCGGCAGCGCTTGGTGCAGTGATTCGAAGCGCGCCTCGGTAGCCATGATTAGCGCCTCGGCTTCGCTCTGGCGATCGGTCGCCAGGCCAAGCTCCCGAGTCAGGATAAGGATCTGGCTCCAGGTATCTCCCTGCGGTGTATAGATCTCCCGGGTATCGACAGCTCCAATACGCTCAAGACGAGGTGCCAGATGCCCGAACATGGGGGAAATTAAGATGCTCTCCGGATCGAGGTGAGCGAGCAGCTCGACATTGGGCTGTGAGCGAAGCCCGATATCCGCGACGTTTGCAGGTAGGCGGGGTTCGCCGACCCAGCTGTGATAATCCTCTACCTGTGCGACGGCATCGGGGGGGGCGCCCAGGGCCACAAGCGTTTCGGCAAGAGTCCAGTCGAGCGTGGCCAGACCGTTACTGGTGGCCATGGATGGCGTGGCTGTCAGACATAACCAGCCGAGTATCCCGGCCAGCCGGCGCAATAGACAGAACGATTCGTACATGGTGAGACTCGAGAAATGGAGTTCAAGAAAGCGGCCTGGCCATCTCGATGGCCTCGACCTGTGTCGCTACCCACACTTGGCTCGCCGAGGGTGGGCCTGCGGCCAGGTCGGCACAGGTATCGTAGCGGCGCAGCATCCTCGGTCTGCAGCTCACCGCGAGCCGTCCCGAGGCGTGCGTGCTGCGCCAATTCACCTCCAGCCGCCAATGGCTCGACGCCTCGCCGCTCGATTGTTCGACTGACACGTTGCCATGGATGCCTCTGGCCGCCAGCCACTCCAGTGCCGCGACCTGGGCGCACTGCTGCACCGGGCTGAGGCGCGAGTCGCCGCGGTAGCAGGGCAGGTAAGGGCGGTCTGCCATCTCGCTTTCGAGCAGCGGCAGTACGTCTTCGTCGCCGATGCGGCCGTACTTGCGCAGGGCGGGAAAGACCACGGCACTGGCTGCCAAGCGGCAGCCACCCAAGTGGGTGCTCTCCCATACCTCGAAGGGCAGGGCACGCTCCGCTACTGCTGCGTCCAGGGCCTTGTAGGTGGCATAGCCGAACTTGGCGCAGCACTTGTCCTTCTTGCCATGGGTGCAGCAGAGCAGCAGCGGGCCGTCGGGCGGGGAGGCCTCCCAGTGCGCGAGCGGCTCGTTCCGCTCCAGCGCGGCCAGAAAAGCCGACAGTTGGTCGCGTGTCACTTCGAAACGGCGATTCTCCGGCATCAGGTAGAGGCAGTGGCGTGCACTGGGCTGGTCGCGCCGATGAATCAGGTTGACCCGTCGCCCCGCATCGGCAATGGCCTCGAGCCGTGTCGACACTTCATCACACATGTCGCTGGCCTGGCGCAGGCTGCGCTGCCATTTCGGCCGCGGCCAGCTGAGCAGCAGGTTGCGCTCGGCATGGGCGGCACTGCCCGCCAGCGGGTCGCCCTGCGCAAGGCTTTCCCGGGTACAGAAACGCTGGGTGGCACTCATGCCGACAGCTCCTCCTTGCGCCTGGCCGGGGCGGCGGGGCTGCCCAAGGCCGGAATGCAGACCGGCCGGCCGGTACTCGGAGCAGTGATCACCTCGGCATCGAGATCGAATACCTGCTTGAGGTTCGCCGCGGTGAAGACCGCCTCCGGGGGGCCGCTATGCTCGATGCGGCCGTCGCGCATCATCACCAGCACGTCGGCGTGGGCGGCGGCCAGGTTGAGATCGTGCAATACCACCAGCAGGGTTCGGCCACGTTCGTGGGCCAGCCGTACCAGCAGTTCCAGCAGGTCGACCTGGACCTTGAGATCGAGAAAGGTGGTTGGCTCATCGAGCAGGATGAGATCGGTATCCTGTGCCAGCACCATGGCGATCCAGCAGCGTTGGCGCTGGCCGCCGGAAAGGGCGTCCACCGGCCGCTCGGCAAAGTCCGCGACCCGCGCTACGGCCATGGCCTCCGTGACCGTCTCTTCGTCCTGCCTCGACCACTGCCGCCATAGCCGCTGGTGGGGGAAGCGCCCCATGCCGACCAGCTCACGTACCGTCATGCCCTCGGGTGCCGTGGGGCTCTGGGGCAGGATGCCCAGGCGGTGGGCGACTTCACGGGTGCGGTAGCGGTGTATCTCCTGGCCGTCGAGCAACACTCGGCCTTTTTGTGGCGTCAGCGTCCGGGCCAGGGTCTTGAGCAGCGTGGACTTGCCGCTGCCGTTGGGACCCAGCAGTACCGTGAGGCGGCCCTCGGCGACGCGAAAGTCAACGTTCTCGAGGACGCGACGATCCTCGTAGCCGGCGGTCAGGCCTTCGCCCAGCAGGCGGCAAGCTTGGGAACGAGAAGTGTTCATCGGCGATACCACAGCTTGAATGCAGCGACGAGTATAAGCGTTTCTCATTTCCGATGCGACGTATTACATATAATTACCAAATGCTTTTGATAACTATTTGTATTTAAGAATTGGCTGTGACAACCTTGGGGCATCGTCCAGGTTCGTCCCCATGCCACTCATGGGGCGTAGGGAAGAAAGGAATGCCATCCAGGGATAGTGCCGCGCGTCGAGTGCTTGTCACCGTGCTGCTGGGAACCTTCACCGTCAGTCTCAACAACAGCGCCTTGAATCTGGCGATTCCCGAGTTGATGCGGGTATTCGACGCCGCCGCCATCCAGGTGAGCTGGGTCATGACCCTGTTCCTGGTGGCGATGGGAATGACCATGCCGCTGACCGGATTTCTTGCCAAGCGCTGGGGCGCGCGGCGCTTCTACCTGCTGGGGCTGTGGCTGTTCCTGTTCGCTTCCCTGCAGGGGGCGCTGGCGACGGGCCTGGCCTGGGTGCTGGCGGCGCGAGCCCTGCAGGGCATGGCCGCCGGCCTGATGATACCGCTCTCGCTGCCGTTGATCTTTGCCGCCTGGCCTGCCGAACGGCGGGGGCGGGTGGTAGGGGTCTGGGGGTTCGCCGTGATGATCGCGCCGGCCATAGGGCCCAGCGTCGGTGGGCTGCTGCTGGAAGTGAGTTCCTGGCAGGCCCTGTTCCTGATGAACTTGCCCGTCGCCGTCCTGGCTTTGGCGGGCGCTCATTTTTGCCTCGAAGAGGGCGAACGCGACCGCGAGCGTCGCTTCGACCTGCCCGGCTTCGTGCTGGTGACCCTGGGAGCGGGCGGGGTGCTTGTCGCCCTGGCCGGCATGGCGTCGCCTGCCGATCTCCTCGACGCCGCCCATTGGGGGCCGCTGGGTCTCGGAGTGGCGTTGCTGGTCGCCTTCGTCAGGGTCGAACGACGTGCCTCGCAACCGCTGCTCGAACTCCGCCTGTTTGCCATCTCTCCTTTCCGCGCCAGCGTGCTCATCGCCTGCGCTCAGGCCGTTTCTACCTTCGGGTGCCTGCTGTTGATTCCGATCTGGATGCAGCGTGTCCAGGGCTACGACGCCCTGACTACCGGCCTGATGTTCCTGCCCACGGCGCTGATGGCGGCTATCTGCTCGCCCTGGGCCGGGCGCCTGGTCGATGGCCGTTGGGCGCGCCAGGTGGTAACTGGCGGCCTGGTGGTGTCGGCGGTAGCGCTGGCAGGCCTCGCCGCGCTGGGCAATGAGGCGCCCCTCTGGCTGATCGGCGTGTTGATGGCGGCACGCGGGGCCGGGCTTGGCTTCGGCTACCTGCCGGCAACCACGATCGGGCTCAACGCCGTGGGGGACGCTCGTGTTGCCCAGGCCTCGGCAATGAACAACCTGGCCCGGCGGCTCGCTTCGGCGTTGGGTGTCGCCATCCTGGCCCTGCATCACGACCTGCGTACATTGCAACTCGCCGCCGAGGGGGCCGCTGCCGAAGCGGCCGCCCTGGTGGCGTTGGGCGAGGCCTTTCTCGTCCTGGCTGCCCTGCTTCTCGTGGCGACGCCCCTGGCGTTGTCGCTTCCCTCCACCCGCCATGAGGTAACGCCAGCTCATGATCCATGTAGAGCTACCCAGATTTCCCGCAAGTGAGCGGGAGGCCAGCCAGGCCACGATGCCGACTCCACACGCGAGCTGTCCCTCTTATGGCAGCCATCTTCAGGCCAAGGAGACCACCCTGCGTGCGCTGCTCAACAGCTACCTGCGTGAGACGGGATGCCACGATCCGCGTCATGACGAGACCGGCCTGGGGGCATCGCTGCTCGACGTCGGTGAGCCCTTTCGCGTGAGGTTGCCCGCAGGTGAGCTGATCGGCACGCTGCGCGATTTCTCCCTGTCGGGACAGCATCGCTATGGTGCGGCCTTCTACCTGCACGACGATCAGGGGAGGGTGGTGCCTCTCGACATGCAGGACATCATTCAGCGGCTGCTGGAATCGCTGAGTGAGCCGGCGGTCGACAATACCCACGAGCTGCGGCTGTGGGACATGCGCGACAAGATCAACAACAGCTTTACCCGGATGGCGGCGCATCTCGACGACTTCCATCACCGTCAGGGCAGTGCGCCGGCGGAGGCATTGGATTTCATCGCCGCCGAACAGTCGCTCTACCTAGGCCACCCGTTCCATCCCTTCCCCAAGTGCTCCCAGGGCGTGGAGCGACGCGCCTTCGACGACTACAGCCCGGAGCGCGGTGCCCGCTTCCAGCTGCACTACCTGGCCGTGCGCCGCGACCTGCTGGTGGAGGCATGGCTCGATGGGCCCGACGACGGAATGGCGGATGAGGTGCTGGAAGCGGCCCGGCAACGGCTCGGTGAGCGCCACGCCGACTATGTCCTGCTCCCCATGCATCCCTGGCAGGCGGGTTACCTGCTGGGTCAGCCGGATGTTCGCCTGCTGCTGGAGGAGGGGCTGCTCGTCGACCTCGGCGCTCAAGGGCCGCTGGCCTATCCCACCTCCTCGGTGCGTTCGGTGTGGGTGCCGGAGACCGGCCAAGGCTACAAGCTGCCACTACAGGTACGCATCACCAATCTGATCCGTGAGAACACATTGGAGCAGTCGCGCCGTACGCTGGACGCCGCGCGGCTCATTCATCGTCTTCGCGATGAGCTGGAGAGCGACGCCTTCCAGGTGGTGATGGAGACCGGCTATCGCACCCTGGACCCGGGGCATCCGGCGCTGGACAGCCATCGCGCTGCTGCCTTCACGGTGATCTATCGGCCCATGCCGGTCGAGGCACAGCATGCCTGCGTGCTCGCCTCACTGCTGGAACCCTACCCCGGCGAGGCGGAGCCCAAGCTGATAGCGGCGATTCGCCAGGGGGCAGGCGGCGAGGTGGACCTGAAGCGCTGGTTCGCGGCCTATCTGGAGGTCTCGCTGGTACCGATTCTCGAGATTCTGGCGCGCACCGGCGTCAGCTTCGAGGCTCATCTGCAGAACAGTCTGCTGCGGCTGGAGCGGGGCTGGCCCTCCACGCTCTACGTACGCGACCTGGAGGGTGTGAGCCTGGACCGCGAGCGGGTCACCCGCCTGCCGGTGTGGCCTTCGCTCGGCATCGCGACGGACAGCCCGCTGCTCTACTCGCCGGAGGTCGCCTGGCGGCGCACGCAGTACTACTTCTTCGTCAATCATCTTGGAGGCGTGGTAAACGCCTTGGCAACTCACCTTGGCGTCGACGAGGGGCGCTTCTGGCGTCAGGTGGGCGACTGCCTGGAGCGACTGCGCGAAGCGGGGGACTCACGCCTTGCGGCTTACGCCGAAGACCTGCTTCAGGCAGACCACTGGCCGGCCAAGGCCAATCTGCTCAGCTGCTTCCGGCAGCGGGGTGCAAGTCCGCTGTTCGTCGATATCGTCAACCCCATCAAGCGAGTTGGATGACCACATGGAAGCGACCCTACGATCCCCGCAAACGAGCTTCGACCTCGGGCAACTCCCCTCGTCGCCGGAGTACGTGCGCGTGCAGCAGCGGGTGCTGCGCCAGTTCATCCAGGGCTTGCTGTTCGAAGCGGTCCTGCCAGCCGTCGAGGAGGCAACCGGGCCTGGTGAGCAGTGCGCCTTCTCGCTGACGGGGCGTGACGTCCAGGGGCGTGAGGTGAGCTATACCGCCTGGGGCGCGCGCAAGGCCAGCTTCGGTAGGGTGCGCCTGGCGCTGCGGCCCGTTCAGCGCCGCGATGCGGACGACCATCGGCAGGAGGCGACCCTGGCCGGCTTCATGGCCGAGGTGATGGCTACGGTGGTTCCCGCAGAGCGCCTGCCCTACCTGCTGGAAGAGCTGCAGCAGACCCTGCTCAAGGATGCCCAGTCGCGGATATTGAGCGGCATGCCGACCAGCCCCGACCTTGCGTGGGACCATGATGCCTGGGAAGGGTGGCTGCAGGAGGGCCATCCCTATCATCCGAGCTACAAGTCCCGGCTCGGTTTCACGCTTGCCGACAACGCGGCCTATGGCCCCGAGTTCCGCCAGGACGTCCGGCCGGTCTGGCTGGCCGTGGCCCGTGAGCATTGCCGGGTCTCGCTATCGGCTTCGCTGAACCTCGGTGCCTTCTTGCGAGAGGAGCTGGGCGAGGCGACGCTGGCGCGCTTTCGGCGCCTGCTCGTCGCGTCGGCACGGCGCCCGCAGGACTACGTGTTCCTGCCGGTGCATCCCTGGCAGTGGAGCCACGTCATCCTGCCCACCTTCCAGGCCGAGCTGGCCGCTGGGCGGCTCTGCTACCTGGGCACGGGCGACGACGCCTACCTGGCCCAGCAGTCGATCCGCACCCTGGCCAATACCAGCCGGCCCCGGCGGGCCAACCTCAAGCTCGCGTTGAGCATCGTCAACACCTCCACCAGCCGTATCCTGGCTGCCCATACCGTGGAGAACAGCGCGCGCATCAGCGATTGGTTGCATGACCTGGTGACGCGTGACGAAGCGGCGCGCGAGTGCGGCGTCGTCATTCTGCGTGAGGTGTTGGGGGTGGCCTATGACGCCTCGCGCCTGGCCGAGCCTCAGCGCAGCCTGGCCTACGGTACCCTGGGCGCCGTGTGGCGCGAGAGCCTGCACCGTTACCTGTATCCGGGCGAGCGCGCGCTGGCCTTCAACGGCCTGACCCAGCTCGCCGCCTCGGGGACACCGATGCTCGACGGCTGGGTACGGCACCATGGCGTGGCGGCCTGGGCCCGGCGGCTGCTCGAGGTCACGGTGACGCCGCTGATTCACCTGCTCTACGCCCACGGTATCGGCCTGGAGTCTCATGGCCAGAACATTCTGCTGATCCATCGCGACGGCTGGCCCGAGCGCATCGCGCTCAAGGACTTCCACGACGGGGTGCGCTACAGCCCGGCGCTGCTGGCCGAGCCCGAACGCGCGCCCTGCCTGGTGCCGGAGCCGGCCAGCCACGCTGCCGTCAATCGCAACTCCTACATCCAGACAGAAAGTGCCGACGAGGTGCGCGACTTCACCTACGACGCCTTCGTCTTCATAGCCCTCACCGAGCTCTGCCTGTGCCTGGAGCAGCACTACGACCTGCCGGAGGCCAGCTTCTGGGAGATGACCGCGGAAGTCATCCGGGATTACCAGACCGCGCATCCCGCGCTGGAGCCGCGCTTCGCTTTGTTCGATCTCTTCGCGCCCACGGTGAGCATCGAGGAATTGACCAAGCGTCGGTTGTTCGGCGACGCCGAGAAGCGCTTCGCCACCCGTGACAACCCGCTGTATCCCTACCGGCCAGGCGCCTGAGGAGAGCCGATGTTGACGCCCAATGAACTCAAGCGGCGGCTGGCGCGAGGCGAGACGGTGCTTGGCCTATTCGCCTCGATCCCCACGGCGGTGACCGTCGAGATGATCGGCCAGGCCGGCTTCGATTTCGTCATCCTCGATACCGAGCACACCCTGGTGAACCCCGAGACCCTGGAGCACATGCTGCGCGCCGCGGAACTCGCCGGGCTCACCGCGCTGGTGCGGGTGTCGCGCCCCGATCCGGGCATCGTGGTGCCGCTGCTCGATGGCGGCGCCCGGGGGATCGTGCTGGCCGACGTGCGCGGCCCCGAACCCCTGCAGGCGCTGAACGAATGCCTGCGCTTCCATCCACTGGGGCGGCGCGGCATGAACAGTGGCCGCCCGGGGCGCTTCGGTGCCGACGACCTGGTCGACTACCTGCAACGGGCCAATGACGAGCTGATGCTGGTGCCGATGATCGAGAGCCTGGAAGGGGTGGAGAACCTCGAGGCCATCCTGCAGGTACCCGGGGTGGACATGGTACTCGAGGGTGCGGCAGACCTGTCGCAGTCGCTGGGCCTGCCCTGGCAGACCGAGGCGCCGGAGGTACGCGAGGCGCTGGACCTTATCCAAGCGGCCTGTCGCTGCGCCGAGGTGCCGTTCTGCGCGATCCCTCGCAGTGCCGCGCGGCGCGACTACTGGCGCGAGCGGGGCGTGCACGCCTTTGTGTTGGGCGACGAACGCGGCACGGCCTTTCGTGCCCTGCAAGCAAAGCTGGCCCCCTATCGTGAGGAGACGAGCCCATGACCAGCGTGGCCAAGATCCTGCCCCGGGCGCCCTGGAGCCCGCCCTCGTCGGCGGTCAGGCGTTGCCTGGCGGCACTCGGCGAGCCGGCTCCCGTCGGTACGCGCGAACCTGTCTGTGCCTTTGTCTACGACCTGGCGGCGCTGCGCGAGCACGTCAGCGCCATGCTGGCGGACCTGCCGCAGCCCTGCCGGCTCTATTACGCCGTCAAGGCCAATCCCGACCGGCGCCTGATCGAAACCCTGGCGCCCCTGGTGGCGGGGTTCGAAGCCGCCTCGATCGGCGAGATTCGCCGTATCCGCGAGGTCAGTGACTCGGCGCCGGTGATCTTCGGCGGCCCCGGCAAGAAGGATGCAGAGCTCGAGGAGGCACTCACCCTCGGCGTGGAGCGCATTCACGTCGAGAGTTTGCACGAACTGCGCCGGCTCAATCTTATTGCCGAGCGACGCGGCAGGGTGGTGCCGATCCTGCTGCGGGTGAACCTGCACGACGCACTGCCCGAGGCCACCGTCACCATGGCCGGGCGGGCCACCCAGTTCGGCATCGATGAGCCGCAGGTGGAGGAGGCGATCGAGGCGGCCCGGCGCAGCCCGGGGCTGCGGCTCGACGGCTTCCATATGCATTCGATCTCCAACAATCTCGATGCTCGCCTGCATGCGCGGCTGGTAGCCACCTACCTGGCGCGAGTGCGCGCCTGGGCCGAACGCTTCGACCTGAAGATACGCTGCGTCGATGCCGGCGGCGGCTTTGGCGTCTCCTACGACGAGCGCCCGGACTTCGACTGGGCGGCCTTCGTCGACGCACTGCGCCCACTGTTCGCCGCCGACCCGCTGCCCGGGGCGGAACTGCTGTTCGAGCCGGGGCGCTACATCGCTGCCTTCTGCGGCTACTACGTTGCCGAAGTCATCGATCTCAAGCAGAGCCATGGGCGCCACTTCGCCATCCTGCGTGGCGGCACTCATCACTTCCGCTTGCCCGCTTCCTGGCAGCACGACCATCCCTTCGAGGTGCTGCCACGCCAGCTGTGGCCCTATCCCTTCCCACGTCCTGAGCTCAATGCCCAGCGCGTGACCCTGGCCGGCGAACTGTGCACGCCGAAGGACGTGCTGGCCCGGGAAGTGACTGTGCCACGGCTGAGGGTCGCCGA
Organism: Billgrantia sp. C5P2; assembly: GCF_051062895.2. NCBI lineage: Bacteria > Pseudomonadati > Pseudomonadota > Gammaproteobacteria > Oceanospirillales > Halomonadaceae > Billgrantia > Billgrantia sp. C5P2. Next base: position 2,858,651 of record NZ_CM128542.1, on the reverse strand, counting down.
TCTGGTGCTCTTCCACCGTGCCGGCGCCTACGGCTGGACCATCTCCCATCACGATTTCCTGGGCCACCCCCATCCCCGGCATCTCTACCTCGACGATTGCCACGACGACAAGGAGCTTGTCCGATGACTGCGTTTTCTTCACCGACCGATGCGGATTTGGCCGAGGCAGGGCGCCTTGCCGAGGCGCGCCTGCTGGGCGATCTCGTCGACACGCTGCTGGCCGAAGGCTTTCTTGACGACCAGGACGTCGATTGGCCGGCGTCCGATACGCTGCCTGACGCCCTGGCCTGGCCGCGAGGGGTACAGTGTCTGCGCTGGTGGACGGCGCGCGAGACGGGGGAGGCGGTGCTGATTCCGCTGCGTGGCGCGATACTGCCGCCGCACCGGCATGTCGCGACAGCCGGTGTGTTCGCGGCGAGCTACCGTGACGATGGCACCCTCGCCACCTGGTGGCGCCTGGCGCCGGCCGAGCTGCTCGAGCTCGTGGTGAAGCACTGCCTGAACGACGCTCAGCGCCAACAGCCGGGGGTGGCCAACGTTCGCCGGCTGTTGCTCACCACCCTGTGGCAGACCCGCCAGTCCATCGCCGAGGCGGCGCCGCTGGACATGCCGCAGAGGCACACCGCGGCAGCGAGCCTGCGCACCCTCGAGCGTCGTGCCGCTCTACGCGATCGACCCTTCCATCCGCTGGCCAAGGCCAAGGAGGGGCTGGATGAGGAAGGGCATCGCCACTATGCGGCGGAGTTTGCACAGACCATCCGCATGCGCTGGCTGGCCATGCGGCGAGACTGCCTGACAGCCGGAAGCGGGGCGGCGCCCGGGGCCCTGGAACCGACGGATATGCTGCTGAATGTCGCTGAGCGCAGCAAGCTGGAAGAGGAGATGGAAAGGCGCGGCCTGGACCCTCACCGTTACATGGCGCTGCCGGTGCATCCCTGGCAATTCGAGCACGGCTTGCCACGTCATCTCGCTGCCATGCTGGAGGCAGGGGAGGGAGTGGCACTGACGACGGCCGTCGGCGACTACACGGCAACTTCCTCGCTGCGCTCGCTGTCGCCGCTGGACGAGAGCCGCTTCCACCTCAAGCTGCCGATGGCGGTTTTCTCGCTGGGGGCCGCTCGCTACCTGCCGGCGGTCAAGCTGATCAACGGCGAGCGAGGCCAGACGCTGCTCGAGCAGGCCAAGGCACGGGATCCGGAGCTCCAGGCACGGCTGTACCTGTGCGACGAGCGCCGTTGGTGGTCCTACCTGCCGCAGGGTAGCGGGCTGTTCGACGACCCACCCCGCCACTTGGGGGCACTGGCACGGGAGTATCCGGCGGCTCTACTGGATGACCCCTCGGTGCGCCTGGTGCCGATGGCGGCGCTGGGCGTATCGAGCGTCCAGATGGCGAGTGCCGGCGAGCACCCCTTCGACCCCTTGCGGCAACTGCGTGGCTGGAGCGACACCGAGGCGGCAGCGATAGCACTGTTCGGCGATGTGTGCGACACCTTCTTCGATATCGCACTGCGCCTCTATCGCCTGGGGTTGATGCCCGAGATCCATGGCCAGAACGCTGTGTTGGTATGCCGCGATGGTCGCTTCGACGGGCTGTTGCTGCGCGATCACGACTCGGTGCGCCTGCATCGTCCGTGGCTCGACCGCCATGGCATTGATGACCCTCGATATCACATTCGCCCGGGCTACTCGAACAGCCTCTACAACGAGACGTCGGAGGACCTGCTGTTCTATCTCCAGACCCTGGGCGTGCAGGTCAACCTGATGGCCATCGTCGAGAGCCTGACACGGCACCATGCACACCTTGGCTTGGCAGAGGCGCGGCTATGGCAGGAGATGCGCGCTCGCCTGGAAGCGCGGATAGCGGCGCTGCCGTTCGACGACGAGCAGCGGCGTACCCTGCACGCCGTATTGTTCGAAGCGCCGCGCTGGCCGTTGAAGTGTGTGCTGCGACCGCTGTTCGAACAGCAGGGGGTGCCAGGCAGCATGCCATCGGGCAAGTCGAGCCTGCCCAACCCGTTCCACATCTTGGAATTGCACAGGCAGGAGCGGGACGTCACGTGCGTTGTCGATGCCGAACCTGTATAAAGGTCGCCGACTCCGGTAACGAATGATTCTCATGCTCTTCTTGCGCATCTGCCGTCGCTTCACCGTCTTGATGCTGTTGTCGAACTGCCTGACCCTGGCGGCACACGCCGAGGCAGCACGCAGCGTCGAACACGCCCTGGGCGAGGCTCGCATCACGGGTCAACCGCAACGTATCGTAACGCTCTACCAGGGCGCCACCGATACCGCGCTGGCGCTGGGGATCGAGCCGATAGGGGTGGTCGAGTCGTGGCTCGAGCGCCCCATGTATCGCTACCTGCGCGACGAGCTACCTGCGGACGTGCGCTACCTGGGGCTGGAGACCCAGCCGGACCTGGAAGCGGTGGCGGGGCTTGCGCCCGAGCTGATCGTGGGGGCTCGCTATCGCCATGCCGGGGTCTATCCGCTGCTGTCGCGTATCGCACCGACGGTGATTGCCGACAGCGCCCATGACTTCGAGGCCATGCTCGAGCTGATGGGCGAGGCAACCGGTCGCGAAGCCGAGGCCCAGGCGCTACTTGCCGACTGGCGGGAACGCGTCGCCGACTTCCGATGTCGTGCCGAAGCCCGGCTGGGCGACGCCTGGCCTCAGCGGGTCTCGGTGGTCAGTTTTCGCGGCGATCATGTACGCCTCTATTACGACGGCTTTGCCCGAAGCGTCCTCGATGAGTTGGGATTCCTGCGCCCGACTGGGCAGCAGGGCAGCGGCTGGGGCATCAAGCTGGTCAGCCGTGAAACCCTGCCGGCTTTGGATGCCGATGCGATCTTCGTCTTCATGCGCGACGATGCGGCGGTGGCCGAGCTGCATCGCGAGTGGACGGCGCATCCATTGTGGCAGAGTCTCGATGCGGTCGAGCGGGAGCAGGTCTACTACGTCGATCCGGTGATCTGGAGCATGGGTGCCGGCATCCTGGCCGCACATCGGCTGCTTGACGAACTCTACGACCACTACGAACTGCACGACGCCGCGCGCCAAGGAGAGAGCGGGACATGCTGACCACCCCTTCGGCCAGGCTGCTCGGGTTGATGGCAGGGGTGCTGTTGGCACTTGTTGCCGGTCTGGCCAGCTTGGCCTTGGGCGCTACTACGATTGTGCCGGGCACCCTCATGGAAGCCTTCCTCGCGCCCGACCCAGGATCGGTGCAACACCTGATCCTGCGTACCGAGCGCCTGCCCCGCGCGCTGATCGCCGCCGTGGTGGGTGCCAGCCTGGCGGTAGCCGGCGCCCTGATGCAGACGCTGACGCGCAACGCCCTGGCGGCGCCGAGCATTCTCGGCATCAATGCCGGCGCCATGTGTTTCGTGGTGGTGGCGAGCAGCGCCTTCGCTTTGCGCTCACCCTTGGCGCTGGCCTGGGTGGCCTTTCTCGGCGCTCTGGTAGCGGCGCTACTTGTCGCACTGCTGGGACGTGGGCGCGATGGTGGCTTCTCGCCGGTGCGGGTGGTGCTGGGCGGCGTGGCGGTCACGGCCCTGTTCGTCTCGCTGGCCCAGGGGCTCCTGATCGTTGACCAGGAGGGCTTCGAGAGTCTGCTGCTGTGGCTGGCGGGCTCGGTGGCGGGGCGCAGCCTGGACATGTTGCTGCCGCTGCTGCCGTTCTTCCTGGCCGCCGCCGGCGTCTGCCTGCTGCTGGTGCGCCAGCTCAACCTGCTGGTGCTGGATGACGAGGTGGTCAAGGGATTGGGCCAGCGGACCGGCCGGGTCAGGCTTCTGGCGGGAGCCGTGGTCATCGTGCTGGCGGGAAGTTCGGTGGCGCTGGCCGGCATGATCGGCTTCGTCGGGCTGATCGTTCCGCACATGGTGCGCGCCCTGTTCGGCCGCGACCATCGCTGGGTGCTGCCCGGCTGTGCCCTGCTCGGTGCCGGCCTGCTGTTGGGTGCCGACACCCTGGCGCGCTTCCTCATGCCACCCCAGGAGGTACCGGTGGGGGTGATGACGGCGCTGCTCGGGACGCCGTTCTTTCTTTATCTCGCACGCCGCCGGAGCCTGGTGCCATGAGTCCTCCCGTTGTCGCACGCACAGCCGGAGGGCGAATTTCCCTGCGTCTGGAGCGCCGCACCCTGGTGGTGACGCTGCTGCTGACCCTGATTCTCGCGGCTAGTGCCCTGGCCTCGCTGAGCCTGGGGAGTCAGGCGACATCGCCTGGGGCGGTGCTGGAAGCGCTGCTGGTCCCCGAGCGCAGCGACATCGCTCTGATCGTCCATGAGATCCGCCTGCCCCGGGTGGTGCTGGCGATCCTCGTCGGTGCCTGCCTGGGGGTGGCCGGGCTGCTGCTGCAGGGGCTGGTGCGCAACCCCTTGGCCTCGCCAGATGTGATCGGCATCACCGGTGGCGCCTCGCTGGCGGCGGTCGGCTTCCTGGCGCTGGGCGGCACGGCACTTGGGGAAGCCTGGCTGCCTCTGGCGGCACTGTGCGGCGCACTGCTGGTGGCGCTGGCCATCGTCGCCCTGACCGGGCGTGGGGTGACCCCGGCACGCCTGGTATTGATCGGCATCGGCATGGCCGCTGCACTCGGTGCGGGCACCACGCTGGTGCTGGTGCTCGCCGCCGATACCACGGCGATGCAGGCTTACGTATGGCTGACCGGAAGCCTCTATGCCGCTCAGTGGCGGGAGGTGACAGGGCTGGCCCCCTGGGCGCTGGTGGGCTTGCCCCTGGCGCTGGTACTGGCGCGTCGCCTGGATGTCCTGGCGCTGGGCGACGATCTGGCCGTCGGTCTCGGCACGACGCTGCAGGGTAGTCGCCTGGCCCTGCTGTTGCTATCCGTGGCGTTGGCCGGCGCAGCGGTGGCCTTTGCCGGCGGGCTGAGCTTCGTTGGTCTACTTGCCCCGCATATCGCGCGGCGATTGTCGGTGCGTGGCCATACCGGCCTGGTGCCGGTGTCAGCCCTTAGCGGTGCGATGATCGTGCTGCATGCCGACTTGCTCGGTCGGATTGCCTTCCTGCCCCGGGACCTGCCGGCGGGCATCTTCGTCGCCGGTATCGGCGCACCGTTCTTCATCTATCTGCTATACCGCTGGCGAAGCTAGGTGCCAGACGGAGACAAGGAGTCTCGAGCATGTTCGATATTCGCCCTCGGGTGTCGGGCGCTTCGTCCGAGTTGCTGGCCCGCTATCGCGAGGTTGCGACTTCCACACTGGGTCACTTTACCGACTTGGGTGCCATCACCGACCTCATGCCTCTGCACCATCCCACACGGCTGCTGGGCAGTGCCCTGACGGTGCGCATCCCGCATCTCGATGGCAGCGTGATCCGCCAGGCACTGGAAATGGCCGAACCCGGGGACGTGCTGGTGATCGATGTTGCCGGCGATGAGCGGCGCGCCTGCTGGGGCGAGCTGCGTACCTATGCGGCCCTGCGCAAGGGACTGGCCGGCGTGGTGACCTCGGGACGAGTGACCGATACGGCCGAACTCGTGCGGCTGGGGCTGCCCATTTATTCGCGTGGATCAAGCCCGCTGACCACTCGCGCCGTGGAGCTCGAGGGCGAAGTCAACGTGCCGGTGGCCATCGATGGCGTGGCGATTGCGCCGGGCGACCTGATCGTCGGCGACGACGATGGCCTCTTCGCACTCACCCCGGCACGCGCCGAGGCGCTGCTGGCGCCCGTACTCGACAAGCAGGCGCGGGAAGCTGAGCGTCGGCGGGAAGTCATGGCTGCCCATCCCGAGTGGTGGCGCTGAGACTAAGTAAGGTCAACAACGAAAAAGGCGGCGCCAAGGCGCCGCCAAACAGTAAGCCAGGTCCGCTTCAGGACGAGGAATCAGAAGTCGAGCTGGTAGCCGAGTGTGAAAGTGCGGCCGCGGCCGGCGAAGTACTGATCGTCACCGGGGCGGGCGGTTTGAGAATAGTAGGTGATGTATTCCTTGTCGGTGAGGTTTTCGACACCCAGGGAGAGCCGACCCACGGGCAGGCGATAGCCGAGCGAGGCATCCAGCAGGGTGTAGCCGTTGAAGCGACGCAGGTCGGGATTTTCCTGGTCGTTGAAGTCTCGATTGAAGAAGTGACTTGCCTGGAGGTGGGTCGAGAGGTCATCGCTCCAACCGGCACTCCAACCGAAGGTGAGGCGTTCCGGGGCGATATTGAGACCGGTAAGCTCGGTATCGACCCGACCATCACCGGTGGTGTCCGACTTGCCCCGATTACGAGCATAGGTAAGGCGCAGGCCATGGGTATCGGTCACGTCGAATTCACCGGCAAGCTCCACGCCACGGATCTCGGTCTTCTCCCGATTGCCGACGAATACGCCGCTGTCGTCCTGCAGGAGGCGTTCACCCAGGTCGGAGTCCGACTCGTAGTAACTCAGCTCCAGACGTGCACGCCCCCAATCGAAGCGGGTACCGACCTCTCGGTTGTCGGTGACGATGGGGCTCAACTCCAGCAGAGTATCGACCGACTGTCCTTCGCTGGAGATGCCGCGGAGCACCCGGCCGACGTCTGGCATGCCGAAGCCTTCGGAATAGTTGGCGAACAGTTGTGCCGAATCAGTGACCTGATAGACCAACCCGAAATTGAACAGCGTCTCGTCGAAGCTCGGCTTGCCGCCTTCAACGGTGACTGCGTCCTGTTGGACATCGTTTCTGTCGACGGTCTGGTAGGTATCGACATCGAGCTGGGCATGCTCGTAGCGAACGCCGGCGTGCAGCGTCAGCGGCTCGAATACTTGCAGCGAACCCTGCAGGAAGGCAGCGGCATTGTTGAACTGGGTCTCGGGTACGTAGCTGCGATCGGTCTGTACCAGCCTCTGCTGGGTATCATCCTGTAGCAGGTCGACGCCGGTCGCCAGCGACACGCGGTCGTTGAACAGGCCGTCGCGGCTCAGCGTGAACTTGGCGCCCAGCTTATCGGACTCGTTCCGAGTCTGATCGAGCCGGGTGTTGCCCTGGGCATCCTGATAGGGAAAGGCCGTGGGATGTGGGCCGAACTGGGCGCGGAAACGCTGGTGATAGACCTTGGCATCCAGTTCGTTGCCGAACCAGTCGCCGTGACGGTAGGTGAGCTGGGCGGTAGTGGATTCATTGTAAGACGCTTCGCCATCCGGCGTGCCGCGCTCGGCGCTGGTCGGGAGGCCATCCGCTCGATTCCCCACCACGGGCTCATAGTCGTTGTCTCCCTCCAGCTCAAAGCGGTTGAGAGAAAACTCCAGGCTCTGGTCGTCATCGATCCAGTAGCCGAGCTTGGCGAACAGGTCATAGCTGGTCGAATCCTGGATCTCACCCTGAATCGGGTCGATGCCGACGTTGCGTCCGCTGCCATCTCTGAAGATACCCTGTTCCTGGCGAGTAATTCCGCCGAGGAAATCCCAGTCGCCACGCTGGGCGCTGAGGCGATAGCCCAGCCGATGGCCAAGCCCCTCGGAGTCGAGCTCGTCGTCAAACGTGATCTGGCTCGAGACGTGATGATCGATGCCGCCGCCTTCGGCGCGCTTGGTGACGAAGTTGATTATGCCGCCGGTGGCGCCCAGGCCGTGCTCGGCGCTGGCACCGTGAATCACCTCGATGCGCTCGACCATGTCGAGGTCGATGGTATAGCCCTCACGGGCGCTGTCTCGAATGGGCGTGGATTGCGGCACGCCATCGATCATGTAGAGCGGGGCACGGCCGCGGAAGGTTTCGCCAGAATTGGTCATCTTCTGCCGGCTGGGAGAATAACCGGGAATGAGATTACCCAGGATCTGTCCGCGGTCGCGGGTAACGGCAAGCTGCTGTTCGATCTGCTCGCGGGTGATGACGGTGACCTTCTGAGGCGTTTCGCCGGCTTGGCTACGATTGCGGGTGGCGGTGATCACCAGCGGGTTGAGATCGCGTGAGGCGCCGGGCTCGTCGCTACTGGTCTGGGCAAAGGCCAATCCCGGCAGGGTGGAGCCAAGCATCACCGGCGCCAGCCAGGCGATATGCGTCTTGTGGGTCATTGGATGTCGTTCCCTTGCTTGCTGTTGGGTTGTCCAGTCGTCGCCTTGACGACCACGCAGAGCTATGTCCAGGCGCGGAAACAATAATGGTTTGCATTTAATTTTTCAAATAACAAATCAGGATGTATGATTTGTGATGCTATTTGTCATCGATTGTCATCGGCGTGAAGCGATGCTGTTCCGCTGTCTTCCTCCCACAAGCACTCAGAGGACACTCTCGCATGTCCAACCTTCTTCCTTGCTCCCAGCCGACCGCACTGGCTGAGGCGGGGCGACTCGCACTCGGCCTCACGATAGGGGGCGTCCTGATCGGCATGGCGCCGCAGGCGCTTGCCCAAGAGGACACCCTGGAAACGGATACTCTGGTTGTTGTTGGCGCCGCCTTGAAGGTGGCCTCGCCACTGGTCGAGACGCCGCGCCCCGTCTCCCTGGTTGATCGGGAGGAGCTCGAGACGCGCAATGTGCAACAGCTCGACGAGGCCTTCCGCTACCGAGCTGGCGTGCTTTCCGGGCATTACGGATCGGACAACGATACCGACTGGCTTCAGGTGCGTGGCTTCAATCACTCGACGTATCAGGATGGGCTACGCCTGTATCGCGAGGGCTTCTACCAGTGGTTGCCTGAGCCGTACGGTTTGGAGAGGGTAGAGGTCTTCAAAGGACCCTCGTCGATTCTCTATGGCGAGGCGCCTTCAGGAGGCTTGATCAACGCCGTCAGCAAGCGGCCGACCGCTGAGCCCCAGGGGCGCGTCGATCTGCAGCTCGGTAACCGCGACCATCGCCAGGTCGGCGTCGACAGCTCCGGGCCGGTCACCGAGTCGGGTGATGTGAGATATCGGCTGGTCGGTACCTGGAAGGAGCGTGATGGGGACCTCGATCATACCAGTAACGAGCGCTATTACTTCGCCCCGAGCCTGGCGGTGGACTTCAGTGAGGACACCACGTTGACGGTGCTTGCCAGCGTGCAGAAGGACGATGCGGCACCCGTCAATCCGTTCAAGCCACCCTATGGTACCGTTCAGGACACGCCCTTCGGCAAGATCGATCGACACACCAATCTCAGCCAGCCCGGTTACGACACCAACGAGCGCACTCAGTGGGCGCTGGGCTACGAATTGGAGCACAGGTTCAACGAAACTTGGCGCTTCGAGCAGAACCTGCGTTACAGCGAACTGGACCTGCTGCTGCGTAGCAGCTACGCGCTGGGCATGATGAATCCGCGTGAAGCGGGGCAGGGCCATACACATCGTGATGGCAACATCGAGAGCTGGACCGTCGACAACCGCATGCTCGGCAATTGGTTCGGCGATGGCTTCGAGAATACGCTGTTGCTCGGCATCGACTACCAGGATCTCAAGCTGAAGGGGCGTGAAGCCGACGACTTTGCCTTCGGGATCATCGATGTATTCGATCCCGTGTACGGCAACTTCACGCCGATCGATGTCAGCCAGCGAATCGAGCGTGATATCGATAAGCAGCAGACCGGCGTTTATCTTCAGAACCAGCTGCGCCTGGCTGATCGCTGGGTGCTACTGGGCGGAGTGCGCTATGACCAGGCGGAAACCGAGAATGCCAACCGCACTTCCGGACTGACAGAGCGCTCCGATGATAATCATGTCTCCTGGAGCGGTGGTTTGATGTATCTGGGGGAGCATGGGATCAATCCCTATCTGAGTTATACCGAGTCTTTCGATCCCTTGGCGCGCCTGGATGATGCCGGCGAACTCTACGAGCCCCGTGAAGGAGAGCAGTGGGAACTGGGCGTGAAGATCTCGCCGCCGGAGTGGGACGGCTATATTACGGCTGCACTCTTCGATCTCAAGGAAAGCAATGGCCTGGTGACTTCGCCGGGTGGTTTCCAAGTACAGGAAGGGGAGCAGCGTTCGCAAGGTCTCGAGCTTGAAGGCCAGGTCCAGCTGAGCGACGAACTACGTATTACTGCAGCCTATACCTACACCGATGCACGAACCGAAGAGGATCGCCGCAAGGATCTCGTTGCACGCCATCAGGTCGCCACTTGGCTGGATTACGCTATCGCTCAGGGTGCGCTCAGCGGTCTGCAACTGGGGGGCGGTGTTCGGCACGTGGGCTCCAGCGTAGGAGGTGATCTCGACGTTTCTGGCCACACCCTGTTCGATGCGATGGTCGCCTATGACTTCGATGACCATTGGCGGGCACAACTCAACGTCAACAACCTGACCGACGAAGCCTATGTCGCCTCTTGTGAAGCCAACTTCTGGTGCTACTACGGCGAGTCGCGCAGCGTGATCGGCAGCCTCAGCTACCGCTGGTAAGTCATTCTGCGCGGTAATGCAACACCCGGCCTTATGGCCGGGTGTTGCACTTTTGAGAATGGTGCTTTTAGAACTGATATCTCACGTTCGCGGTCACGCTTCGTCGATCGCCATAGCCGCAATCGGCGCCATCGGAGCGGCACCAGGAAACGTACTCCTCGTCGGCAAGGTTCTTGGCATCCACCGAGAAGTCCCAGTTGCCCAAGGTGTAGCCCACCATGGCGTCATAGAGCGTCACGGAAGGAATCAGAGGGGCGCCCGCCGAGCCTACGCTGTCGCCGACGTAGCGGACACCCGCACCGATACGCCAGTTATTGCCGATGTAGAGCCGATTCCACCAGGAGGCCTGTCGTTCCGCTACGCTGGACAGGCGGTCGCCGGTGGCGTCGTCGCGTGCATTCAGGTCGGTATAGGCCACCTGGGTTTCAAAGCTGTCCCAGCGCTTGTTGAGCTGGAGCTCCCAGCCATCGATAACTGCCCCGGTTTGCTCCGCTCCACCGGGAGTTTGCCCGTCGCTGATCCGGTTTTGCTGGGTGATATCGAAGTAGGCGGCAGTGATTCCCAGCGATCTATCGGGTGAAAGGTATTTGAACCCGACCTCCTGTTGGTCACCGGTCGTCGGCTCGAGCGAATTCGCCGCTGCCGTTCCATCGGTGCCCAGGTTCATGCTGAAGGATTCTGCGTAGCTGACGTAGGGGGAGAAGCCGTTCTCGAAGCGATACATTACGCCGAGCCTGCCTGTCGTGGCCTCATCTTGGCTTGCGGTATCGGGTCCGGTAACCGCCAGGGTGCGATTTTCCGCCCAATCATGGCGCAGGCCGGCGGAAATCACGACGGGTCCTATCTCGATGTGGTCGGCCAGATAAACGCCGATCTGCTCTATTTCGTTATCGGGCCTGTCTGAAGGCGTGATGACGTCCGCATTGAGATTGCCATACTGCGGATCATAGACGTTGATGTTTCCACCCAGGCCATAGCCGTAGAAATAGTTGTCTTCTTCCCAGCGTGCGTCTTGCCGATCAATACCCAGCAGTAGATGGTGACGGGTGGCGCCCAGATCGACTTCACCCTTCAGGCGGGCGTCGAGGTTTAGGATGCGAGTGCTCCTGTCGACTGTGTAGATGGTTCTCGGTACTTCTCCGTTGGCATCCGGTACGCTGGGTATGGTGGCCCAATGCTCGCGGGTGTCTGCGCTGGAGCGGGTGTAGCGAGCCGTAGCCGAGAGCGTCCAGTCATCAGTGAAGCGGTGATCGAGGAACAGGGTTGCCTCTGTCTTTTCGCGATCATATCGATCCCAGCCGGGTTCGCCGACGAATCTCTCGGAACCGATATAGCCCCGAGAGCCCCGATCCAGCGTGCCTGCTTGCGGTAGAAACTGGGCAGAAACCTGGCCCTTGTTTTCCTGACGATTCAAGAGCAGCGTAATGTCCGTATCTTCGCTAGGCCGCCAGGTAAAGGAAGGTGCCAGCAAGTAGCCGTCGTCCTGTACGTGGTCCACCTGGGTATCGCTGTCGCGCCCCAGGGCGACGAGGCGGTAGAGAAACTCGCCTTGTTCATCCACGGGCCCCGTGAGGTCCAGGGCCAGCTGCTTGCGGTTGAAGGTGCCATATTGAGCCCAGATTTCGCCACCGGGTGCTTCCTGGGGCAGCTTGGAGACGGCATTGATGATGCCGCCGAGATCGCCCTGACCATAGAGCATGGAGGAAGGCCCCTTCAGTACCTCGATGCTCTCCAATGCGTACACGTTGGTGCGCACGCTGTTGTACCAACCATAATTCTGGCGCAGTCCATCCAGGTAGCGGCCTGCATCCACGCCGCGAACTTTTGCACTATCGATGCGAGTATCGAAGCCAAAGTTGCCTGCATGAACGCCTGAGGTGTAGAGCAGAGCGTCCTGGATCGACTTGGCGCCGGAATCGCGAATAAAACCTTCGTCGATGACGGAGATCGAGTAGGGCTGTTCCTGCACGGAAACGTCCATCTTGCCGACGTTGGGTTCGCGCTCCAGTTCGAGGTAGTCGGGAGCGACGATGGCATCCGAGACGACTTCGACGGTCTCGAGCTCGACGACGTCGTTTGCGCCGGTTTGAGCGAGTGCGACGAAGCTGGTTCCGGCCAGCGATACGAGGGCTGCCGAACCGCAGCGTCGCCAGAAAATGGGTGAGATGGACATTAGTATCCCTTGTGATGTTAATTTTAAACTTAATAATAATATTTATCGTTCGCGATATTAGAAGCTTCGCTCGAATGAGTCAACGAAGCGTGGTGAGGTTCGGTCAGACGTTGGCGGGGCTGCGACATTGCCGGCCTACTGCCGGCAGTGTCGCTTCAGCTATCAGGAGGTGGAGGGGATCAAAAGGCGTAGCTCAGCGTTCCAAGCACTCCTCGCTCTGCACCGAAGTAGCAGAATTCGAGTGAGTTACAGGAGGCGACGTACTCTTCGTCGGTGAGGTTGGTGACATTGAGGCGTGCACTCATACCGTCGAGTCCGACACGGCCGAGGTCGTAGCCCAGGGTGGCGTCCACCAGCGTGTATTCCGGCACTTCGGCGGTATTGGCCCGGTCGGCCTGGATGTCGGCGTAGTGGCGTATCCCCAGTCCCGCATCGAGCCCGGCCAACGCACCGCTCTGAAATGTGTAATGCCCCCACAGGCTGGCTAGGTGGCGCGGCGCGTAGATGGCGCGGTTGCCCTGGTTGCCATCGTCGCTGCGCTTGTAGGTGATGTCGGTATAGCTGTAGCTCGCCTGCAGGCGCAGATTGTCGGTCAGGTGGGTGTAGGCCTCCAGTTCCAGGCCCTCGGATTCGATCTCGCCCACGGCGCGGTAGGGGTCGGTAGGCTGCTCCTTGGTTGCCACGTTCTCCTGGTTGATCCGAAACAGCGCCACGCTGTAGCGATCCTGTGTGCCCGCCGGCTGATACTTCAGGCCGGTCTCGAGTTGCCTGCCCTCCATTGGCGGGAGCAGGTCGTTTTCCGTATCGACGAAGCTGGTCGGGGTGAAGGCGGTGGAGTAGCTGACGTAGGGGGCGATGCCGTTGTCGAACAGATAGAGCAAGCCGGCACGACCGCTGAACTGGGTATCGTCGAGGGTGCTGGTGTCACCGCTATCCCGGTTGGTGTTGGCAATGTCGACCCAGTCATAGCGACCACCCAGGGTCAGCCGCCAGTTGCCGAAGGCCAGCTGATCCTGCAAGTAGAGGCCGGTCTGCCGGAGTTCGTGGTTTTCCCGCAGAGGGGCATACATGGCGATCGGTTCGGCGCCGTACTGCGGGTCGAAGGCATCGATACTGGGGAAAGCGCCCGATGGCCAGCTTACCTGGTTGTCGCGGCGCTGGTAGTCGGCCCCGACCAGTACGGTATGGTCGAGGAAACCGGTGGAAAGATTGGCCTCGAGCTGGTTGTCCAGCGTCCAGGCTTCCAGCGACTCGTCGGCACCGGAGTAGTAGCGGATCAGCTCGCTGTCGCTGCCGGGCGCCCAGCCGTATGCGTAGACCTGATTGAGCACCACGTCGGAATTGAGATAGTTCAGGCGCTGCCGACCGGTCCAGGCTTCGCTGAAGCGATGTTCCAGCTCGTAGCCCAGCATGCGTTGGGTGCGCTGGTAGCGGTCGTGCTCATCCTCGCCCTCGAAGAAGCCATTGGCGATGCGCCGCCCATTGCGATCCACCACCGTGCCTTCATAGGGCAGGCCTGCGTGATAGCCGCCTTCAGGATCCTGCTGCAGGTAGGCCTTCAGTGTCAGGCTGGTGGTGTCGCTCATGTCCCAGGTCAGCGATGGTGCAATGGCGTAGCGCTCCTCCTCGATGGGGCCGAACTGGGTATCGGCGGCTCTCGCCAGACCTACGATGCGGTAGGCGACGCGCTGCTGCTCGCCCAGCGGACCCGTCACGTCGAAGGCGGCACTGCGCTGAGCGTTGTTGCCGGCAGAAAGGCGTAGCTCGCCGCCGTGCTGGAACTGCGGGCGCTTGCTGGTGAGGGCAACGACTCCACCCGGCGAAGCCTGGCCATAGAGTACCGATGCCGGCCCGCGTACCACCTCGATGCTGTCGAGAAACCAGGGATCGATGGTCATCGAGCTGTGCGAGTTGGTGTCGCCCATCAGCTTGAGGCCGTCGAGGAAGGTATTGCTCAGGCTGCCGTCGGAGAAGCCGCGCAGTACCAGGTAGTCGAAGCGGTTGGAGGCGCCAACCTGGTTCGTGAACACGCCGGGGCTATAGTCCAAGGCCCGCTGTACGGTGCTGGCGCCGCGCGCTTCCCACTCTTCGTGCTCGATGGTGGAAGTGGCCTGGGGCGTTTCGTTGAACGGCGTTTCGGTCTTGGTGGCGGCTTGACCGGTAACGGTCAGAGTTTCCAGCGCATTGGTGCGCCCGGCCTGAGGCTGCTGGGCTTGGGCGTTGGCCACGACAAGGGCGGACACGAGCGAGATGGCCAGTGCCAGTGGGTGGGGCGTCGGCATGAAATTCCCTCAGCGGAAGATGTCTCATTAGGTAATGAGAATTATTCCTTATCCGGAGAGGCTTGTCCTATGGGCATTGCTCAATTTTCTCTGAGTGAGGCTCAAGCAGGACGATGAAGGGAACTCGGCGGGTAGCCGTAGCGTTGGCGAAAGGCAGTAGTGAAATTGCTGGCATGGAGATAGCCGGCGGACTGCGCCGCACGCTCGACCGCATGACCCTGCAGCAGCATTTCGCGTGCGAGTTCGAGACGCCGCTCGCGCAGGTAATCAAAGACTGAGCAGCCATATGCCGCCTGAAACTTACGACGCAGGGTGGCGCTACTCATCGAGGCCAGCTCGGCCAGTGCTGCCAGGCTATGCGGCTGGTCAGGGCAAGCCTGCAACTGTTCACGAACCCGCTCCAGACGTTGCCATTCGCCCGGAGAGAACCGGACGGCTGGTGCGTCGAGCCCCGGCGGTAGGCCATGGGCCAGAAGTTGAAGTGACAGGCCCTCCCACTGCAGCCGCGATGCCACGCCGGCGAGAGGGGAGCTCAAGGCTTGCTCCAGCAGTTGCTGCAAGCCGGATGGCAGCGACCAGGCATGCAGGTTCGAATCAGTCGAAGGCAATTTTCCGCCCAGCGCCTCGGTCAGGCGCGGTGTGTCCAAGGCCAAGGTCAGGGCACGTATGCGCTGGTGGGGAGGTTGTACGGCCCGCAGTCCTTCGCGCTCATGCAGCCTTACGCTCAGCGCCATGCCGGCGGTGAAGTCAAGCCGCTGCTGGCCCAGGGCAACGTCGGCACGACCTTCGAGCATGGCGATGATCGAAAGTGGGGCGGCACGACGGGAGCGGGAATCGTAACGCTGCAGCACTTCGATATCCGAGGCGACTAGTTGCATGCCGGTTGCCGGAGTGAGTTCGAAGATGCGTCCACGAAGCACAGCTTGCTCAGCGGCATTCGTAGGCAGGGTAGGGAAGCGGTAGTGGATGCCGTAGCGCTCGCCGTAGGCCAGGAGGTCGCGGGAGGTATGCTGGCAAGAGGCTGCAGCGATCAGCGGCATGACGATATCTTTGCTCTGACGGAAGGTTCGACGGATGTCGCTTGGCTTGTCATTTGAATCTAAATGATAAGAATTATCAAGTCGGAACGCCCCATCTGATCGTTGATAACGGTTATCATTTATGGCATCGTCTTGCGCTCTGCCTGAATGGGCGAGACCGCATTTCCATTGAAGTCTTTTTTGCCGGGAGTTCGCACGTGAGATCGTTTCGCCACCCCTGCTTCATGAGTCTGCTCTGGCTGGGTCTTGCTACCGCGGCCACCGCCGACCCGGCTATCCATGAGGAGGCCAGACAGGCCCAGTACAGCCAGGCCGAGCTGCAGTCGCGCATCGAGGCCGCCGACGACGAAATGCGTGCCATGCTTGAGGAGTTGCGTGAACTCGAGCGCGCCGAACGACGCCTGGCGCGCGAGAACGCCGAGCTTGCTCCGCGAATCGAGCGTCAGGCCGAGTCGCTGAGCCGCCGCGAGGTGGCGCTGGATACGCTGGAGGAAACGCGCGACGCCTTGCCGGAGCTCCAGGAGCGAATGGTCGAGCGGCTTGAGAGATGGGTCGAGAACGACATGCCCTTCCTGCGGCAGGAGCGCCGGGCTCGGGTTGCGAGCCTGCGCTCCCTGGCCGGCGAATTGACCGCCGCCGAGCGTTGGGAGCGGATCGTCGAGGCTTGGCGTGCAGAGCTGGAATATGGGCGCGAAGTCGATGCCTGGCGCGGCTACCTCGGCGATGGCGAGTCGCGCCGCGAGGTGGATTACCTGCGCCTGGGGCGCGTGGGTCTCTACTACCTCACTCCGGACGGCCGTGCCGGACGTGTGTGGCAGGCCGATGCGGGTAGCTGGGCCGCGCTGGACGACGCGCAGCGCCGCGAAATCCGCAACGGGCTACGCATCGCGCGCGACCGCCGCGCACCTGAACTGCTCAGCGTGCCGCTATCGCAGCCGCTCGAGTCGGTGGAGGACGATACATGAAAGCGACACGTTTCGCCGCGAGTCTGCTGGCAACGCTCCTGCTGGGCATTGGCCTGGCTGAGGCACAGGCCCAGTCGGACCCGCTCGAAAGCCTGCGTACCGAGCGCCAGGCCGCCGAAAGCCGCGACCGCGCGCGCCTGGCCGAGCTGATCGAGGATCGCGATGCCCTGGAAGCTGCTCTAGAGGAGGCGCGCGCCGTCCACGCGGAGACCGAAGCGCGCCATGAAGAACTGCAGGAGCAGGCACGCGAGCTGGCCGAGCGAGGCGAAGCGCTCGATGCGCGGCAGAATGAACAGGGCGACGATCTCGAAGCGATCCTGGCGTCGCTGAAACGGCACAGCGGCGAGCTGCGCGACAGCCTGGCCGATAGCTGGCTGGTCGTGGGCGGCGCCGAGTTGCCGCCGCGCCTCGACGACGCCGAAGTGCTCGAACTCGAACGGCTCGAGGCGTTTGCCGATAGCCTGATCGCGCTGACCGTCGATACCGGTCGTGTGGTCCGCCTCCAGACTCCGGTAGCGGATGCCAGTGGCGAAATCGCGCCTCGCGAGGTCGTGCGGCTGGGCGACTTCGCCGCCTTCACCGATAGTCACCTGCTGCGGCGTGACGCCGGTGGTGATGCCCTGTCGGTGGTCGAGCGCACGCCGCCCGAAGTGGCTGGCAGCCTGGCGGCATTCCATGCCGGTGAGTCGCGCGAACTTTCGCTGGACCCGACCCGGGGCGAGGTGATGTCGGCCCTGGCGCAGCGCCCCAGCCTGATCGAACGCTTCCATCAGGGTGGGGCCGTGGGCTACGTCGTGGTTGGGCTCGGTGCCATCGGTCTGCTGGTGGCGCTGCTGCAATATGCCTACCTGCTGAAAGTGAGCCTGGCCATGCGCCGACAACTGCGCGATCTCGGCACATTGCGTGAAGACAACCCGCTCGGCCGCGTGCTGCTGCGCTTTCGAGCACTGCAGGATGACCCCGTGCCGGAAGCGCTGGAAGCTCGCCTCGACGAGGCGGTGCTGGCCGAGCTGCCGCGCCTCGAACGCGGCCAGCCGATCGTCAAGCTGCTGGCTGCCGTGGCGCCGCTGCTGGGGCTGTTGGGTACCGTGACGGGGATGATCGTGACCTTCCAGGCCATCACCGTCTTCGGTACCGGCGACCCGCAGCTGATGGCGGGCGGTATCAGTCAGGCGCTGGTGACCACCGTGCTGGGGCTGATCACTGCCGTGCCGCTGCTGTTCGCCCATACCGCACTGACGGGCCGCAGCCGGCACCTGGCGGGCCTGATGGAAGGGCAGGCGAGCGCAGCACTGGCCGAGCAGCTCGAGCGGCGTCCGCATGGGCCCGACAGCGTTACCGGGAGCGCGCGCCGTGATCCCGCTCTGGCTTGAACCGCTCGAGCGCCTGATCGAGGCGGGCGGCTCGGTTCTGGTAGTGATCGCCCTGGTGGCGATGCTGTTGTTCAGCCTGGCGCTGGAGCGAGTGTGGTACTTCCGTATCACCTATCGCCGGGCGAGGCGAGCCCTGATCGAACGCTGGGCGGCGCGCCAGGATCATCTGAGCTGGAGTGCACTCACGCTGCGCGAAAGCTGGGCGCGGGAGCTGATCGGACGACTGCGTCGTCCGCTGCCGTGGCTCAGGCTGCTGGTGGGGCTATGTCCGTTGCTGGGCCTGCTGGGTACCGTGACCGGCATGATCGCCGTCTTCGACAGCCTGGCCATGACCGATACCAGCCAGGCCCGCGCCATGGCCGATGGCGTGGCACGGGCCACCTTGCCCACGCTGACCGGCATGGCGGTGGCAGTGGTGGGGCTGCTGTTCACCAGCCGGCTGGAGCACATCATTCGGCGCGAGGACCAGCGGTTGCACGACCGCCTGGCCCGCGCCGTGGAGGACAACGATGCGTAGACGCCGCCTTGGCGCCGACGACGGCGAAGCCAGCGAAGTCAATCTGACACCGATGCTGGATGTCGTCTTCATCATGCTGATTTTCTTCATCGTCACCACCAGCTTCATCAAGGAGAGCGGGGTGGAGATCGAGCGCCCCGAGTCGAGCGCTGCCTCGCCGCGGCCCGATGCCCAGGTGATGGTCGCCATCACGCCCGAAGGGGCGGTCTGGGTCGACGGTCGCGCGGTGGACCTGCACCGCGTCGGCAATGAGGTGGCTGGGCTGGTGAGCGATGACGGCTCGGTAGTGATCCAGGCCGATCGCGAATCCACCACCGGCCTGCTGATCGAAGTGATGGATCGCATCCGCGAGGCTGGTGTGGAGCAGGTGGCGGTCGCCGCCAGCCGGAGCCGGCCGTGACGCGCATTCCGTTTTCCTCGCTGGGTGGTGTGGCTCTGGCACTGCTGCTGTTCTGGCTGCTGGGTCTGCTGGTGACACCGCCGGAGGAGGAGTTCGACGTGCAGGACGTCAGCATGACGATGAGCATGGTCGAGGCGCCCGAGCCGGTGGAGGAGGAAGTGGTCGAGCCCAGCGCCGAGACACCGCCACCACAGGTTGAAGCGGCGCCTCCGCCACGGCCGGAGCCGCTGCCACCGCTGGAAAGCAGTATCGCCATGCCCGAGCCGGAGTTGCCGCCTGAGCCGGTGGAAACGCCTGAGCTCGATACCAGCTTGCCCGAGTTGAGTGAAGCGCAGCCCGAGCCGCCCCCCGAGCCGGCTCCTCAGCCACAGCCTGAACCCGAACCGACACCCGAGCCAGCGCCCGAGCCAAGCCCGTCAACGGCGGCGCCGAGCGCCGCGCCGGAGCCCGCAGCCGAGCAGGCGGCTCCCGCCGAGCAGGGGCCGGTGGATGTCGGACAGATCGCCCCGACCAGCCGCGTGCCGCCGGAGTACCCTTCCCGTGCGCAGCGTCGCGGTCTTGAAGGACACGTGGAACTGCAGTTCCTGATTCGTCCCGACGGCAGCGTCGATCGCTCGTCGATCCGCGTGGTCGAATCGCAGCCGCGCAACGTCTTCGACTCGGCCGCCGAACAGGCCGTGGCGCGCTGGCAGTTCGAGCCGGCACAAGGCGTACGTCGTGCGCGGCAGCGTCTCGAGTTCCAACTGAGGTGATTGCATGAAGTCTCGTGCCGTGATCTCCATGGCCTGTATGGGATGGCTGCTGGTCACTCCGGTGCTGGCCGACACACCGGCGCTGTCCGGCGACATCATCGCCGATCTCGAGCGCCTCCAGCGCGAGCTGCAGCAGGGTGAACACGACAGCGTGAGCGAACGATCCCGCGAACAGGCGCGTCGCTTCGAAGGCGGCAATGCCGCCGATCGCTGGGCCAGCGCGCTCTATCGGCAGTTGGCCGCCGGCGCCGAGGCCGGGGCGGGGCGTCACGAAGCGGCTGCCGACCAATTGCGCCAGGCCCGCAGGACCCAGGAGGCGCCGCAATCCCAGCGTGACCGCTGGCTACGCGAGGAGGCACGCTTGCGCCTGGCGGCGGGGCAGGTCGAGGCGGCGGTAGACCTGCTGGAAGAGTGGCATTCAAGACACTCAGGAAGCGTGGACGATCGCTGGCGCCTGGCCCGTGCCCTGGCCGAGCTGGAGCGCTGGGACGAAGCCGCGAGCTGGGTCGAGCGTGCCCTGGTCGACGACCCCGACCCGGGCGAACGTCGGCAGGAGCTGGCGGCCGTCGTATTCCAACGCGCCGGACGCGGCGAGGAGGCCTTGGCGAACCTGGAAGCCTCGCTGAACGCACAGGCCGAGCCCGAGGCGTGGCGGCGTGCCGCGGCGCTGGCTCATGGCCTCGGCGACGCGCAGCGGGCCGCGGCGATATGGGAAGCCGGCTGGCGGTTGGGCGTGCTGGCGGGTGAGGAGGATCTGCGCCAGCGGA
Source organism: Billgrantia sp. C5P2 (assembly GCF_051062895.2). Taxonomy (NCBI): domain Bacteria; kingdom Pseudomonadati; phylum Pseudomonadota; class Gammaproteobacteria; order Oceanospirillales; family Halomonadaceae; genus Billgrantia; species Billgrantia sp. C5P2. The sequence continues at coordinate 2,838,099 of NZ_CM128542.1, read as the reverse complement.
TCGAGCTGCACCTGGCTGCCGGTACTCCGGCAAGGGCGGCGGAATACATGGAGGCGGCGCTGGCCGGCGAGACGCTGCCCGACACCCTGGCCAACCGCCGCCTGCTGGCCCGTGCCTGGGAAGAGGCCCGCGACCGTGAGCGGGCGCTAGACGCCTGGCGCACGGTCGCGGAACGAAGCGATAGCGGCGAGGACTGGCAGCGCCTGGGCTTGCTGGCGCACGCCTGGGGGCGGCTCGAGCTGGCCCGTGAGGCCATGCAGCAGGCTCAGGCGCTGGGTAGTGAAGTGGACGAGCGCTGGCTCTCGACCCGATAGGGCGAGATTCCCTCGACTCGAGGCGCCAAGGCTTCAGACCTCGAAATCAGTCCAAACCGGCGCATGGTCCGAAGGGCGCTCCATGCCGCGCAGGTCATAGTCGATGCCGGCGGCATGCACGCGCTCGGCCAAGGGGGCCGTTGCCAGGATGTAATCGATGCGCAGGCCGCGCTTGGGCTCGCGCTCGAAACCGCGGGAGCGATAGTCGAACCAGCTGAAGCGGTCGTCCACTTCGGGGTGGCGCACCCGATAGCTGTCGCTGAGCCCCCACGACTTGAGCGTGCCCAGCCACTCCCGCTCGATGGGCTGGAAGCTGGTCTTGCCCTCACGCAGCCAGCGCTTGCGACTGGCCTCGCCGATGCCGATGTCGATGTCCTCGGGGGAGATGTTGAAATCCCCCATCACCACCAGCCGCTCGTCGGGGCGGTGCCGGTCGCGCAGCATCTGTATCAACTGGGTGTAGAACTCGCGCTTGTTGGGAAACTTGGTAGGGTGAGCAATATTCTCGCCCTGGGGGAAGTAGCCGTTCCATACGGTCAATGCTTCGCCGTCGGTGGTGCGCAGCCGAGCGCCGATCAGCCGCCGCTGGGACTCCTCGCCGTCGCCGGGCAGGCCGAAGAAGACCTCCTCCGGTCCATTCGGACAGAGCGCCTTGTGGCACAACAGGGCAACCCCGTAGTGGCCCTTCTGGCCATGAAAATGGACGTGATAGCCCATGGCCTCGACCGCCTCACAGGGAAACTCGTCGTCATGCACCTTGGTTTCCTGCAGGCCGATCACCAGCGGCTGGTGGGTGGCGATCAGCGCCTCGAGCTGGTGCAGTCGGGCGCGTAGTCCATTGATGTTGAACGAGACCAGGCGTATCACTCGTCGCGCTCCTCGCTAGTCGTTGTGTTGGGTTCGGGATGAATGGTGATGCTCGCTCCCTGATCCTGGCGAGCCAGCTTGCGCGCTGCCTGCAGCTTGCGTTGCTGGCGCTTCTTCTGGGTGAAGCGGCGCGACGAGACCACCTGGTCGGGGTTCTCGTGGCGCCACTTCTTGTAGTCCTTGCGCTTGCCGGTGCGGATGGTCACCTTGTCGGCCAGCGAGCGGGTCTTCTTGCGGCGTGTCATCAGGCCTGGCTCCATGGTGTCGAGTAGCAGCAAAGCGTCATTCTACCAGTCCAATGCAAGAGGCGCGCCCTCGACGCCATAGGCTGGTACAATATGCGGCTGTACGAAGTTCAAGAAACGCTGAACGAATCGGCGAGCGGGTTGAAGCGCAACGTAGCGATTCGGCCGCGCAGGCATTCGTGCAGTGTTTCCTTCATCCATTGCTACGGACGTGATACATAGCCTATGAGCGAGTCGGAACAGACCACAGCCCCGGCCGAGAACCGCAAGCCCAAGCGTCGTCGTCGCAAGCCGCGCCGCCGCCAGTCGAACTGGGATCTGCGCCAGTTTCAGGTGCCTGCCGTGGCGGGCAAGTGGCGCTTTCACGACTTCGATCTGCCCTTGCCGTTGATGCGCGCCATCCACGCCCTGGGCTTCGAGTACTGCACCCCGATCCAGGCCGAGGCGCTGGCCCACACGCTGCTGGGCGGTGACGTGGTCGGCAAGGCCCAGACCGGCACCGGCAAGACCGCGGCCTTCCTGATCTCGATAATGGCCTACTTCCTCGAGGAAGAGACGCCTGAAGGCCAGAAGCCGGGGGCGCCACGTGCCTTGATCGTAGCCCCGACCCGTGAACTGGCCCTGCAGATCGAGAAGGATGCCAAGGCGCTGGCTCGCTTCACCGAGCTCAACGTGGCCAGCGTCGTCGGCGGCATGGATTACCAGAAGCAGCGCGAGCATCTGGGCAAGAAGCTCGACATCCTGGTGGCCACGCCCGGGCGGCTGCTCGACTTCCACGAGAAGCGTGACGTCGACCTGACCCAGGTCGAAGTGCTGGTGCTCGACGAGGCCGACCGTATGCTCTCGATGGGCTTCATTCCCGACGTCAAGCGCATCATTCGCCACACGCCGAAGAAGGAGGAGCGCCAGACCTTCCTCTTCTCCGCCACCTTCTCTCATGACATCCTCGATCTCGCCAGCCAGTGGACCCACCAGCCGGCTCACGTCGAGATCGAGGTCACGGTCGACAACAAGGCCAACATCGACCAGCGCGTCTACATGGTCAGTGACGATGACAAGGCGCGCCTGCTGGTCAATCTGTTGAAGCAAGAAAGCTTCGACAGGGTGATGGTGTTCGGCAATCGTCGCGACCTGGTGCGCAAGCTCGAGGGCCTGCTGAAGAAGGCCGGCATCAACGTTGCCATGCTCTCCGGCGACGTGCCGCAGAACCAGCGCATCAAGACCCTGGAGCTGTTCCGCGAAGGCGAGGTGCAGGTGCTGGTGGCCACCGACGTGGCTGGGCGCGGCATCCATATCGAGGACGTCAGCCACGTGATCAACTACACCCTGCCCGAGGACCCGGAGGACTACGTCCACCGCATCGGCCGTACCGGTCGTGCCGGGGCTGCGGGAGTGTCGATCAGCTTCGTCGGCGAGGAGGATGCCTTCTCGCTGCCGGAAATCGAGCGCTACATCCAGGACAAGCTGCCCTGCGTGCATCCGCCCGAGGGGCTACTGTAACGCCCATGCTCGACGAGGCCCTCAAGGGCGAGATACAGGCCGCCTACCGCCGCGTGCTGGAGGCCCAGGGGCTGACGCCACGCTACGGCCAGAGACTGATGATCGCCGAGATCGCCCGTACGTTGGGTGCCATCGAGGCCGATGATGCCGGCCGGCGGGTCTCCGACGAGCATGTCTGCGTACTCGAAGCGGGCACCGGCACCGGCAAGACCCTGGCCTACCTGCTGGCGGCGCTGCCCGTGGCCAAGGCCAAGGGCAAGCGCCTGGTGGTGGCCACGGCCACCATCGCCCTGCAGGAGCAGGTGCTGCTGCAGGACCTGCCGACCCTCAAGGCCCACAGCGGCTTGGACTTCGACTACGCCCTGGCCAAGGGGCGCGGTCGCTACCTGTGCCTGACGCGTTTGGAGCAAGCCCTCGATGGCGTCGAGGACAACCCCACCCTGTCGCTGTTCGAGCAGAGCCTGGCGCAGGGTGGCGGCGACCACTTCCAGGCGTTGGTGCAGGAGATGGCCGACGCCTACGGCAGCGGTCGCTGGGAAGGGGATCGCGAGAGCTGGCCCGATTCGATCGAGGACAGCGACTGGCGGCGCCTGACCATCGACCATCGCCAGTGCACCAACCGCCGCTGCGGCCACTTCGCCGCCTGCGCCTTCTTCCGTGCCCGCCGCGACCTCGAGAGCGCCGACATCATCGTCGCCAACCACGACCTGGTGCTGGCCGACCTGTCACTGGGTGGCGGTGTGGTGCTGCCGCCTCCCGGAGATTGCATCTACGTCTTCGACGAAGGCCACCATCTGCCGGACAAGGCACTGACCCATTTCGCTCATCGCATGGGCGTCAACGGCGCGTTGCGCTGGCTCGGCAACCTCAAGAAGTCGCTGACCGAACTTCATCAGGCGCTGGCGATACAGCCGACCCTGGCCCGGCTACTGGCGGGCCTGCCGGAAACCATAGCCGCGCTGGAGCCGCGCCTGGGCGAGGCCTTCTCGCTGGGTCACCAGCTGGCCGGTCGGCTGCATGGGCTGGAGGAGGGCGAAGAGAGCCACCAGTATCGCTTTCCCATGGGGCAACTGCCCGGTGCCCTGCGCGAGCACGCCGGCACCCTGCTGGTGGGGTTCGCCGAACTCTCTCGTACGCTCGAGACCATGAGCGAGATCCTGCGCGAGAGCCTCGACCCCGACAAGCACACCGGACTCGAGCGCGAACAGGCCGAGGCCTGGCTGCCGTTGCTGGCGTTATTGCATGGCCGGGCGCTGGAGGCGCATGGCCTGTGGGAGGCCTATGCCGAGCCGGACGTGGAAGGCGAGCCGCCGCGAGCGCGCTGGCTGACGCTCGAGCGCTTCGGGGCCGACCCCGAGCTGACCTTTGCCGCGAGCCCCGTCTCGGCCGCGCCGACCCTGGCCCGGACCCTGTGGGGGAGCTGCTTCGGTGCCGTGGTGACCTCGGCCACACTCACCGCCTTGGGTCGCTTCGAGCGCTTGCAGGAGCGAGCCGGGCTGGCCAATCGCTACCGCTACCAGCGTTTGCCGAGCCCCTTCGACTACTCCCGCGCAGTGCTCAGCGTGCCGCGGCTGGCCGTCGACCCTGGTGATCGCGACGCTCACGAACGGGCCATCGTCGACTTCGTCACCGGGCTCGGCGAGAAGGAGGCGGTGCTGATGCTGTTTTCGGCACGGGCACAGTTGCGTGCAGTGGAGAAGGCGCTTCCTTCCAAGTGGCGCGAGCGGGTGCTGGCCCAGGATCGACTGCCCAAGCGCGAACTGATCGAGCGCCACCGGGCGCGGGTGGATGCCGGCGAAGGCAGCGTGATTTTCGGCCTGGCGAGTTTTGCCGAGGGTATCGACCTGCCCGGCGACTACCTGACCCACGTGGTCATCACCCGGCTGCCGTTCGCCGTACCCGACGATCCCGTCGGCGCGACCCTTGCCGAGTGGATCGAGAGTCGCGGCGGCAACCCCTTCATGCGCATCAGCGTGCCCGACGCCTCGATCAAGCTGGTGCAGGCCTGCGGCCGATTGATCCGCAAGGAGGCCGACCAGGGGCGCATCACGCTGCTCGACCGCCGCGTGCTCACCAGGCGCTACGGCCAGGCGTTGCTCGACGCCTTGCCGCCGTTCACGCGAGAGATCGACGGTGCCTAGCCGCTAGCGCAGAGCGCCAAGCAAAAAGGCCCGCATCGATGCGGGCCTTTCACGAGAGCGTCCGAGTGTCAGCCCTGGCGTCGCTCGGCCAGCACCGGGGCGAGCTTCTGCGCCATCTTGTTCATCGTCTCTTCGGTGGTCGGCCAGTCGATACAGGCATCGGTGACCGAGACGCCGTACTGCATCTGGCTATGGTCCTCCAAGATCTTCTGGCTGCCCCAGCCGAGATTGGACTCGACCATCAGGCCCATGATGGAGTGGTTGCCTTCGAGGATCTGGTTGGTGACGTTGTCCATCACCAACGGCTGCAGCGCCGGGTCCTTGTTGGAGTTGGCGTGAGAGCAGTCGATCATGATGTTGGGCTTGATGCCGGCCTTCTTGAGCTCCTGCTCGGCCAGTGCCACGCTGACGCTGTCGTAGTTGGGCTTGCCGTTGCCGCCGCGCAACACCACGTGGGCGTAGGCATTGCCGCGGGTGCGGATGATCGCCACCTGGCCGCTCTGGTTGATGCCGAGGAAGTTGTGCGGGTGCGATACCGATTGGAGGGCATTGATTGCCACGTCGAGGCTGCCGTCGGTGCCGTTCTTGAAGCCGACGGGGCTGGAGAGGCCGGACGACATCTCACGATGAGTCTGGGATTCGGTGGTGCGTGCGCCGATCGCCGACCAGCTGATGCAATCCTGCAGGTACTGAGGCGAGATCGGGTCCAGCGCCTCGGTGGCCAGTGGCAGGCCGAGTTCGGAAAGTTCCACCAGCAGCTTGCGCGCAATATGCAGGCCTTCCTCGATCTCGAAGGAGCCGTTGAGGTGCGGGTCGTTGATCAGACCCTTCCAGCCCACCGTGGTGCGCGGCTTCTCGAAATAGACGCGCATAACGACATAAAGGCTGTCCTTCACTTCATCGGCCAGGCGGCGCAGACGGCGCGCATAGTCCATGGCGGCATCGACGTCATGGATCGAGCAGGGGCCGATCACCACCAGCAGCCGCGGGTCGCTGCCGTCGAGTATGTTCTGTATGGTCCGGCGTCCTTCGATCACCGTTCTCTCGGCGGCTTCGCCGAGGGGGATCTCATTCTTGAGGGCTTCGGGGGTGATCAGTACGTCCTGTGACAGGACGTTGAGGTTGCTGACCTGCTGATCTGACATGTTGCTACCTGTGTCGTGGTGCGTTGATGGCAAGAGGATGAACTACTATACACCCGCCGAGGAAGAAATCTGCAATCGCAACGGAACCGGGCGACGCCGGGGTTGTCACAGCGCGGGCGGCATGGCGGCCGCTTGATGCGCGGCCAAGAAACAGGAACACTTGTCGAAACGGACGATGACGTCCAGGGACTTACAGCGGCCAACGGGCTCCAGGTTGATACCATGCATGCAGACTACCTAACGACGCATTCGACGCTCATCCCGCTTCAGGGTACCTCCCTGCCGGGGAGAGCGTGAATGGGTAACCGGGAAACCGATCAACAGCTCGTGGAGCGTGCACAGAAGGGCGATACGCGAGCCTTCGATTTGCTGGTCAAGAAATACCAGCACAAGATCATCGGGCTGATTGGACGCTATATACAGGATCACGCCGAGGTGCAGGACGTGGCTCAGGAGGCCTTCATCAAGGCCTATCGAGCGCTGGGCAAATTTCGTGCCGAGAGCGCCTTTTATACCTGGATGTATCGCATTGCCATCAACACGGCGAAGAACCACCTGGTGTCCAGGGGGCGGCGGCCACCCGGCAGCGATCTCGATATTGCCGATGCCGAGATTCTCGATCACAGCGGACGTTTGTCCGACATCGAGACCCCCGAGTCGTCGCTGGCTCGGGACCAGCTCGAGGCGGCGGTATTCGAAGCGATCGAGAACCTGCCCGACGACTTGCGCACGGCGATAACCCTGCGCGAACTCGACGGGCTTTCCTATGAGGACATCGCCAATATCATGCAGTGTCCGGTGGGCACGGTTCGTTCGCGAATCTTCCGTGCCCGCGAGGCGGTGGACCAACATATCCAGCCGCTGGTAACAACATCGCGAACGCGTGAGTCGATGACAGAGTGAAGTTTTTCGACAATGTTTTCGCTTCGACGCTGAACTGTCTTGCGTCGATGACGTCTGAACCATTGACCGCTGTATGACAGCGACAACATGGGCTGTCGGCATTTCGGTTGGGTGCGTCTGGAATGCCGGAATCATTGATAGCGAGGCAGGGTGCCTTGTCGATGTGGGGGTATGAGGAATGAGTCAGAATGCACGGGAATCGCTTTCTGCCCTGATGGACAGCGAAGGTGATGATCTCGAGCTGCGCCGGGTGTTGAAGTCCCTCGAGGACGAGCCGGATGCGGCAGAGGCGTGGCGGCGCTATCACTTGATGCGCAGCCTGCTGCGGCGGGATCATGACATCGATGTCAGCACGGACCTCTCGGCCGGGATCATGGCCAGGCTGGAAGCCGAACCGGCGCCGGTCATGGAAGAGGCGCCTGCCGCACCGCGCCGTGCCTACCCTTTCGCCCGCAGTGCGGGCATCGCTGCCGCCGTCTCCCTGATGGTGATCACCGGGGTACAGTTCTATCAAGGCAACGGTTTCACCAGCACCGGCGGCGATGCCCAGCTGGCCGATGGTGATGCGCGCTCATCCTCCACTCCGTCGCAGCCCGGTCTCGCGGCTCAGGCTGGTAGTGGCGGACAGGCGACCCCCGTTGGCATGCCGCTCTTCTCCCCGGCTGCCTCGAATGGCCAATCCGGCGTGATGCCGGTGGGGGCGAGCTTCGATTCTCCCTTGTTCATGACGCCCAACCCCCGCCAGTCTCAGCGTTCCGACCAGGAGCAGGCGCGGCTGCTGCAATCCTATCTCGATCGTCATGCCGAAGGCGCGACCTATCGCAGTGGCGATGTATGGATGCCTTTGCTGCGTGGATCGGGTAACGAGAGTCTGGGGCAGCGCTAATGGCAGGCAGGCGTATCGCAAGGCGCCTGGCTCTACTCAGCAGCGCTGCGCTTCTGGCCCAGCTGTCGCCTGCCGTTGCCGAATCCACGCCAGGACAGTCCGCTACCGAGCAATTCGACTGTCGCCAATTGGTCGATTGGGAACAGCCCGAATCGCCGTTGGAGTGGTTCGAGCGCAGCCTATGGGCCAGCCATTGTCTCGTATTCCAGGCGCGTGCGGTGCGCATCGGCATCGATGGGGTGCGCACGCTGGCGCTGTCGCGTGACATTCAGGACGGTATCGAACGTGAAGTGGCCCGCTTTCTCGACGGGCCGCCGGTCTTCTTCGAGCGCCGTGGGCGTATCGGTCGCATGAACTGGTCCAGCGACGACGAGAATGTATCTGCCTCGCCAGCGGGTATCGCACGCCATATCGACCAGTATTACCGCCTCTCCCTGGGCAACGATGAGCGTATTGCCAACCGCAGCGCGGTGCGACTCGATATCGAGCCGCTCGATGGAATGCGCTTCGGCCAGCGCCTGTGGCTCGACGCCGAGACGGCCTTGCCGCTGAAGCGCGAGCTGATCGACGACCGTGGCCGCGTCGTGGAGACGTTCCAGTTGACCGAACTGCAGCCACCGCGGCTGCATGAAGGCGGCGTGGTGATGGATACCTACCGTGAACCTCGACAGCAGCCGTGGTATCCCGCCTGGCTACCCGAAGGTTTCGTCGACCAGCCTGTTGACGGCAATGCGGAACGGCAGGATCGGGCGGTGGGACATCGCATCTACAGCGATGGACTCTCTACGCTCAGCCTGTTCGTCGAACCCATCGAGGAAGGGCACGAGCGCCTCATCCCCGGGTTGCATCGGCTGGGTATCTCGCTTGCCGTGGTGCGTCACGTGATGGCGGACGAACGCCCCCTGCAGGTCGTCGTCATGGGCGAGTTGCCCCCTCGGGTGCTCGTGCAGGTGGCGGAGAATCTGGCCTGGCGCGAGACGCCGGAGTGATCGCTCGGTTACGCGCAACTCGCCCTGACCTCTTTGAATGAACGAGTCATCTTGAAAAACGATGCATGGTTCCCTAGGTACCAGGTACCGCTTGAGAAAGTTACCGCTTGAGACGAAGTAAAAGCTGATGCAGGAGCTCTTATGATGCCATTGATGCGACAGTTCTCTCTCTGGGCGCTGCTGTTGGCCGTGCTGCTGTCGTGGCAGTCTGCCTTCGCCCGTGACCTGCCCGATTTCACCGAGCTGGTCGAGCAGGCCGCTCCGGGAGTGGTCAACATTTCCACCACTCGGGTCATACCGGGTCGTTCGCAAGCTTTCGAAGGTTTTGGTGGCCAGGAGATTCCCGATATCTTCCGGCACTTCTTCGGCGACCGCTTCCCGGTGCCCCCGGGACCGGGTGGCCCCGGTCGAGGCGAGGAGCGGCAGTCGCTGGGGTCCGGGTTCGTCATCAGCGAGGACGGCTATATCCTGACCAATGCCCATGTGGTCGAGGGGGCCGACGAGATCCTCGTGCGCCTCAATGACCGCCGTGAACTGCAGGCCGAGCTGATCGGGGCGGACACCCAGACCGACGTGGCGCTGCTCAAGGTGGATGCCTCGAACCTGCCGACGCTGAACATGGGGGATTCCGATCAGCTTCGCGTGGGTGAGTGGGTGGCCGCCATCGGTTCCCCCTTCGGCTTCGACCACTCGGTGACCGCCGGCATCGTCAGTGCGATCAACCGTACGCTGCCGCGCGACGCCTACGTGCCTTTCATTCAAACCGACGTGGCGATCAACCCGGGCAACTCGGGTGGGCCGTTGTTCAACCTCGACGGTGAAGTGGTAGGGATCAACTCACAGATCTTCACCCGCAGCGGTGGTTTCATGGGGCTGTCTTTCGCCATTCCCATCAATGTGGCCATGGACGTGGCCAGCCAACTGCGTGACGATGGTCGCGTGCGCCGTGGCTGGCTCGGGGTGATGATTCAGCCGGTGTCGCGCGACTTGGCCGAGTCGTTCGGCATGGACAGCCCCAGCGGCGCCCTGATCGCCGACCTGGACCCCGAGGGACCGGCGGCAAAGGCAGGCCTGCAAGCGGGCGACATCGTGCTCGAGGTCGATGGCGAGGAGGTGGAGCGTTCGCGCAACCTGCCGCGGCTCATCGGCCGGGTGACTCCAGGCGACGATGCCGAGCTGACCATCATGCGCGACGGTGAGCGCCAGAATCTGGCGGTGACGATTGGCGACTGGCCCGACAGCGAAGAACCGGCACAGGCTCGCGCTGGTGGATCGGACGCCCAGGCGCGCCTGGGAATCGCCGTGGCCGAGCTCGATGAAACCGAGCGTCAACGACTCGGTATCGACAGTGGCGTGCTGGTGCGAGACGTGGCTCCCAGTGGAGCGGCCGCCGAAGCCGGCATCCTGCCGGGCGATGTGATCGTCAGCCTCGATCACCATGCCGTGGAGAACGGCGAACAGTTGCGTGAGCTGATCGACTCGCTGCCCACCGATCGTGCCGTGCCCGTGCGCTTGTATCGCGAGGGACGTTCCCTGTTCGTGGCGTTGCGTCTGGGACGCGGCTGAGTCGCGACCTGGCCCCGGCTGAACGACGGGACACCTCCCGCCCATGGCGGGAGGTGTTCGTGTTTCTGCGGCCTCATGCGGCTGTGCTGTCCAACCCATGGTCATGCCGGTACAATACCGGCCATTGAATTCTCATGACGTTAGCGGGCGCCGATGACTCTGCTGCTGCCGCGCTCGTGTCGAACACCGGATTGGGCTAGATGAGCAACGAAGCAAGCAACGAAAAACTGAAGCACATTCGGAATTTCTCGATCATTGCCCATATCGACCACGGCAAGTCGACCCTGGCGGATCGTCTGATCCAGAGCTGCGGTGGGTTGACCGAGCGTGAATTGAAGGAGCAGGTGCTCGACTCGATGGACCTCGAGCGCGAGCGCGGTATCACCATCAAGGCGCAGTCGGTCACGCTGGATTACCACGCTCAGGACGGCAATACCTATCAGCTCAATTTCATCGACACGCCCGGGCACGTCGACTTCTCCTACGAGGTGTCGCGCTCGCTCTACGCCTGCGAGGGGGCGCTGCTGGTGGTCGATGCAGCTCAGGGTGTCGAGGCCCAATCGGTCGCCAATTGCTATACCGCCATCGAGCAAGGACTTGAAGTTCTGCCGGTGCTGAACAAGATGGACCTGCCACAGGCCGACCCCGACAAGGTTTCCCACGAGATCGAGGAGATCATCGGACTGGATGCCACCGACGCTTGCCAGATCTCGGCCAAGAGCGGCCTGGGCATCGATGAATTGCTCGAGCGCCTGGTGCGAGATATCCCGCCGCCCAAGGGTGACCGGGAGGCACCGCTTCAGGCGCTGATCATCGACTCCTGGTTCGACAATTATCTGGGCGTCGTCTCGTTGGTTCGCGTGTTCGACGGCACCCTGAAGAAGGGCGAGAAGATTCGCATCAAGTCCACCGGCCGTGATTGGCAGGCCAACGAGGTGGGCATCTTCACGCCGCTGCGTAAGGAAACCAACATCCTGCGCGCCGGCGAGGTGGGCTTCGTGGTAGCCGGGATCAAGGAAATCCAGGGCGCCCCGGTGGGGGATACCATCACTCACGCCAAGACGCCGGACGTGCCGCGTCTACCCGGCTTCCAGAAGGTCAAGCCGCAGGTCTATGCCGGCATGTTCCCGGTCAGCGCCGACGACTACGAAGATTTTCGCGATGCCCTGGAGAAACTGGCGCTCAACGACGCCTCGCTGGAGTACGAGCCAGAGAACTCCGACGCCCTGGGTTTCGGCTTCCGCGTCGGTTTCCTCGGCACGCTGCACATGGAGATCATCCAGGAGCGGCTCGAGCGTGAGTACGACATGGACCTGCTCACCACGGCGCCTACCGTGGTCTACGAACTGGCGATGAAGAACGGTGACGTCAGGTACGTCTCCAACCCTTCCAAGCTGCCCGACATGGCCGACGTGGAGGAGATGCGCGAGCCGATCGTGCGCGCCAGTATCCTGGTGCCGCAGGAGTACGTCGGCAACGTGATCATGGAGTGCGAGAACCGTCGCGGCAACCAGCTCGACATGCAGTTCCTCGGTAGTCAGATCCAGCTCGTCTACGAACTGCCCATGAGCGAAGTGGTGATGGACTTCTTCGATCGCCTCAAGTCCATCTCCAAGGGCTATGCCTCGCTGGACTACAACTTCGAGCGTTTCGAAGCGGCCAAGCTGGTACGCCTGGACGTGCTGATCAATGGTGACCGTGTCGATGCCTTGGCGGTGATCATCCACCGTGATCATGCCCATGGCCGTGGCCGATTGCTGGTCGAGAAGATGAAGGAACTGATTCCACGCCAGATGTTCGATGTGGCGATCCAGGCGGCCATCGGCGGTCAGGTGGTGGCACGCTCCACCGTCAAGGCGCTGCGCAAGAACGTTACCGCGAAGTGCTATGGTGGCGACGTAACGCGCAAAAAGAAGCTGCTCGAGAAACAGAAAGCGGGCAAGAAACGCATGAAGCAGGTCGGTCGGGTGGAAATTCCCCAGGACGCCTTCCTGGCCGTGCTCAAGGTGAACGACTAGGACCGGCGATACTATTATGGATTTCTCTCTTCTGTTGGTGGTGGCTGTCGCCATCACTGGACTGATCTGGCTGCTCGATATCGTCTGGTGGCGCTCCGTTCGCCGTCGGAAGCTGGCCACCGTGGAGGTGGGTACCACGGAGGGGCTCGACGAGACCGCCCGCGAGCGGGCGATGAAGGAGCCCTGGCCGGTGGACTATGCGCGCTCCTTCTTCCCGGTGCTGCTGGTGGTGTTGCTGCTGCGCAGTTTCCTGGTTGAGCCGTTCCAGATACCTTCCGGTTCCATGCGCCCGACCCTTGAGGTGGGCGACTTCATCCTAGTCAACAAGTATGCCTATGGTCTGCGTCTGCCGGTGACCCATACCCGCATCGTCGAGTTCGGTGAGCCCCAGCGGGGCGACGTCATGGTGTTTCGCTTTCCCAGTGAACCCTCGGTGAACTTCATCAAGCGGGTGGTGGGGCTGCCGGGCGACACCGTGCGCTACGAGGACAAGCAGCTCTATGTCAATGGCGAGCTGGTGCCCAAGCAACTGCTGGATGAAGCGCCTGCTGCCGCGCCAGGCGAGTGGCTGCTCGAGGAGCAACTGGGCGAGGTCAGCCATCGTATCTACAATAACCCACGTGACTCGGGTCCCCGGGTGCGCGAGATCGTCGTGCCCGAAGGGCACTATTTCACCATGGGTGACAACCGCGACCACTCCAACGACAGCCGCTACTGGGGCTTCGTGCCTGAAGAGAACGTCGTCGGCCGGGCGTTTGCCGTGTGGATGCACTGGGACGGCGGCTTGCCCAGCTTCACCCAGGTTCGCCGCATCCATTGATGGACCAGAAATAACAGGAATTTCGTGACCAAATCCCTTACCGTCTTCAGCCGCCGTATCGGCCACAGTTTCCGCGACGACGCGTTGCTGGAACTGGCCATGACCCACCGCAGCTTCGGGGGCCAGAACAACGAACGGCTGGAGTTCCTCGGTGACTCCATCGTCAACTTCGTTATCGCCGAGGCTCTGTACGAGCGTTTCCCGCAGGCCCGTGAAGGGCAGCTTTCGCGCTTGCGCGCGCGCCTGGTGCGTGGCCAGACTTTGGCCGAGCTGGCCCGGGAAATGTCCTTCGGCGAGTGCCTGCGCCTGGGTTCCGGTGAGATGAAGAGCGGCGGGCACCGGCGTGATTCGATCCTGGCCGACGCAGTCGAGGCCGTGCTCGGAGCGATCTATCTCGACGCCGGCATGGACGTGGCCCGGACTCGGGTGCTGGCCTGGTACGCCGAGCGCCTGGAAGCGATCGACCTGCAGGACACCCAGAAGGACCCCAAGACCCGCTTGCAGGAATTCCTGCAGTCGCGCCAGTCGCCGCTGCCGCGCTATGAGGTGGTCACGGTGGAGGGCGAGGCCCACGACCAGACTTTTACCGTGGAGTGTCACATCGAGCTGCTGGATTCGCACACTCTGGGCACCGGGTCCAGCCGTCGCCATGCCGAGCAACAGGCCGCCGAGCTTGCGCTGCTCCAGCTCGAGAATCGCAAGGGGCAGAAATCATGAGCGAGACATGTGGCTTCGTGGCCATCGTTGGTCGCCCCAACGTCGGCAAGTCGACACTGATGAACCGTATTCTCGGCCAGAAGATCTCGATCACCTCGCGCCGTCCCCAGACGACCCGGCACCAGGTGATGGGCATCAAGACCGAAGGCGAGGCACAGTTCATCTACGTCGACACGCCGGGCATCCATATCCTGGGTCGCGATCGCAACAAGGCGATCAACCGTTTCATGAACCAGGCGGCCACCCAGGCCCTGCGCGACGTGGATTGCGTGGTCTTCATCATCGACCGCACCCGCTGGACCGAAGAGGACCAGGTCGTGCTCACGCGTCTCGAGCACGTCGAGGCACCGGTGATCCTGGCCGTGAACAAGGTCGACCGGCTCGAGGACAAGAGCACGCTGCTGCCGTGGCTTGCCGAGGCCGGAGCGCGACGTGAATTCGCCGCTATCATCCCCCTTTCCGCCAAGCACGGTACCAACGTGCCAGAGCTGGAGGCGGAGGTGGCCAAGCACCTGCCGGAAGGCATCCACCACTACCCCGACGATCAGGTCACCGATCGCAGCCAGCGCTTCCTTGCCGCCGAACTGGTACGCGAGAAGATCATGCGCCAGCTCGGTGACGAGCTGCCCTACCAGGTGACGGTGGAGATCGAGGAGTTCCGCGACGAGGGCAGGGTGGTTCACATCAGCGCCCTGATCCTGGTGGAGCGTGACGGCCAGAAGAAGATCCTTATCGGCGACAAGGGCGAGCGGATCAAGAGTATCGGCCGTGAGGCTCGGCTCGACATGGAGCGTGCCCTGGATGCCAAGGTAATGCTCAATCTATGGGTCAAGGTGAAGCGCGGCTGGTCGGATGATGAGAGGGCGCTCAAGAGCCTTGGTTACGATCTAGATTGACATGCAGCCGCAGCCGGCCTTTCTCCTTCACAAGCGCCCCTACCGTGAGACCAGTGCGCTGGTCGAGCTGCTGACCCTCGAACATGGCCGCGTGCGTGCGGTGGCCCAGGGCGTACAGCGCCCCGGGTCGCGTTCGCGCGGGCGTCTGCAGCCCTTCGCCCCGCTGCACGTGACCTGGGTGGGAGAGGGTGAGCTCAAGCGCCTGCGCCTGATGGAGAGCCGTGGTGCTGCGGCGTTGCTGGCCGGTGAGGGCCTGCTATGCGGCCTTTATGCCAACGAACTGCTGACACGAACCCTGCCGGTGGAGCTGCCGGCGGCGGAGGTGTTCGCATTCTATACGGCGCTGCTCGAGGCGCTGCCGCGGCCCGATGGCCGTGCCGTGGCGCTGCGCCGCCTGGAGTTCTCCCTGCTCGATACGCTGGATGCCGCGCCGCGCTACACCACGCCGGAGGGTGGTGAGCTCGACCCTCAGTGCCGCTACCGCTTCGATACCGCCACGCGGGCCTTCGTGCCCGGCGAGCCCGGTCTCGATGGACGTACCCTGCGTCTGCTGGCCGGTGGCGACTGGGCGGCTCCCGGCCTGGCCGGTCCGGCCAAGGCGGTCGTGCGCGCGGCGCTTGCTCCCTTGCTCGGCACGCGGCCGCTGCGTTCACGCGAGCTGATGCGTCAGCTTGCCGAACGGCGTCGTTCCCCTTCAAACTGATCGCGTTATCCCCCGACCTGCAGCTGGAGATCCTCATGCACCCCCCGCGCATTCTGCTTGGCGTCAACATCGATCACATTGCCACGCTGCGTCAGGCTCGTGGCACACGCTATCCCGATCCGGTCCAGGCGGCGCTGCTGGCAGAGGAGGCCGGTGCCGATGGCATCACGGTTCACTTGCGCGAAGACCGGCGGCATATCCAGGAGCGCGACGTGAGAATTCTCGCCGAGGTGCTCAACACGCGCATGAACCTGGAGATGGCGGTCACCGAGGAGATGCTGATGCTGGCCGAGGAGATCCGCCCAGCGCACGTCTGTCTGGTGCCGGAGAAGCGCGAGGAGCTGACCACCGAGGGTGGACTGGACGTGATTGGCGGTTTCGATGCGATCGCTGCCGCCTGTCGCCGCCTGGCGGCGGTGGGCTGCGAGGTATCGCTGTTCATCGACCCTGAACCTGCCCAGATCGAGGCGGCCAAGCGCGCTGGGGTGCCGGTTATCGAGCTGCATACCGGAGCCTATGCCGAGTGCACGGGGCGGGCGGCCCGCGAGGAGCATGCCCGGTTGACGGCAGCGACTGAGATGGCGCTGGAGCTGGGACTCACGGTCAATGCCGGGCATGGCCTGCATTACCACAATGTCGAGGCGATTGCGGCGATTCCGGGGCTGCATGAACTCAATATCGGCCATGCCATCATCGCCCGCGCGCTGTTCGTCGGGCTCAAGGAGGCCGTGGCCGAGATGAAGCGGCTAATGATCGCCGGCCAGGAGGCGGGTTTCATCGCCTCGCTGGAAGAGCACGACCACGATCATCACGATGACCACGACCACGCATGATTATCGGCATCGGCACCGATCTTGCTCGGGTGGCGCGCTTCGAGTCCGCGATGGCTCGCCATGGGGAGCGCTTCCCGCAACGCATACTCGGTGAGCTGGAGCGTGAACACCTGGCCCGGCGACACGACAAGGCGTCTTTCCTCGCCAAGCGTTTCGCGGCCAAGGAGGCCTTCGTCAAGGCGCTGGGTACAGGGTTGCGCCATGGCATGCGCTGGGCCGAGATTCAGGTCGCCAGCGATGCCCTGGGCCGCCCGTCACTGATGCTCTCGGGGCGGGCCCACGAACTGGCCACCGCGGCGGGTGTCAGGGCCATTCATTTGTCCTTGAGCGACGAGGCGGAACTGGCATTGGCGATGGTCGTGCTGGAGGGCGCGTCCTGACTCTCGGTATGCCAGCCGCGTAGCCGTTCGATGGCCTGGAACAGGTCGTCGATCAGCATGTCGACGTCCGTCATTCCGCGCGAACGTAACCGGGTCTCCAGCGTTTCCGCCACCAGGGCGAGTTCGGGCGCGCCGCAGTAACGGCAGGCGCCGTTGAGCGCGTGTACGACATCCAGCAGGGTCTCCGGGTTGCCGGTGGCGAGCGCGTCGCGCAGCTCGCTCACGGTTTCCGGCAGCGAGGCGACGAGTTTGTCCAGCAGCTCGCGCGCCAGGTTCGCGTTGCCGTTTGCCAGGCGAGTACCGAGTTCCATGTCGACGACGGCCAGTTCGCTGGCGGGCCCGGCTTCCTGGGCCGCGGGCAGGGGCGGCGCGTGGGGTAGCGTCACCAGGCCGATATGGCGATGCAGGACGGCCTCTAGCCGGTTGGAATCCACCGGCTTGACCAGTACCTCCTGCATGCCCGCGGCTTGCAGCCGCTCGCGTTCGCTATCGTGGGCATGGGCGGTGACCGCGATGACCGGGCAGTGCGCCCAGTGTCCCCCCAGCCGCCGTAATGCCTGGGTGGTTTCGATGCCATCCATTCCCGGCATGCGGATGTCCATCAGGACCAGCTGGAACGGAGGACCTTCGGCCTGTGCCAGGGCCTCTGCGCCGCTATCGGCTTCGACGAGCTCCAGGCCGGGGCGCTGCAATAGCTCCCGAAGCAGTCGGCGGTTGATGGCATTGTCATCGACGACCAGCACGCGAGTCTGGCGTTTTTCCACGACTTCGGGGCAGCGTTTCGCCTTGCTGCAGCGGCGTAGGGCATCTACCAGAGCCTGACGCGATACCGGCTTGCTCAGGATCTCGCAGCCGCTGGGCAGGTGCAGGTCCGGCATCTCGAGCGGGGGCACGTTGACCAGCAGCAGCACCGGGCAAGGGCTTGCCTGGAGTCTGGCTCGCCATTCCTCGAGCAGTGTTTCGTTCAGGTCGGTGGGTAGGGCGGCAACCAGCAGCGAAGGGTAGGGAGGCGTCAGCTCCGGTTGGTGGAGTTCCTCCACCTGGCCTCCCCAGAGCGTAAGCAGGTGATTCAGTGCATGACGGGTGGGATCATGCGGTTCGTAGAGGGCGACCCGGTCATTGTCGAGAATGGCTTCGACGGCGATCTCACCGCTGTCGATGACGTCCAGCGGCAAGGTGAAGGAGAAGGTCGAGCCCCGTGACGGTTCGCTCTCCACGGTGATCTGCCCGCCCATCTGCTCGACCAGCTGTCGACTGATGGCCAGGCCCAGCCCCGAGCCACCGTAATGGCGGGAGTGGCTGGCGGCGGCCTGGCGAAAGGCCTGGAACAGGCTGTGCTGCTCCTGCGGCGTGAGACCGATCCCGGTATCGCTGATGCTGACGCGCAACAGCGCGCGCCCCTGGGCATTCTGCTCCTCGAGCATCACCCGCACGATGACTTCCCCCTGCTCGGTGAACTTGAGCGCATTGTGGATCAGGTTGGTCAGCACCTGCCGGATACGCAGAGGGTCGCCACGCAGCAGAGAAGGAACGTCGTCGTAGACCAGCCCCAGCAGATGCAGCCCCTTCTGGTGGGCCAGCGGCGCTTGTTGGCTCAGCGCCTCGTCGACCAGCGATACCATGTCGAGCTCGGCACGATCCAGCTCGAGGCGGCCTGCTTCCATGCGCGAGAAATCGAGCACGTCGTTGACCAGGGCAAGCAAGTTGTCGCAGGCAATCTGTACCTGATCGAGCCACTCCCGCTGGCGTGGCTCGAGGCGAGAACGCCCCAGCAGGCGGCAGAAGCCGACGATGCCGTTGAGCGGAGTACGAATTTCATGGCTCATGCTGGCCAGGAACTCGGACTTGATCCGATTGGCTTCCAGCGCCCTGCGGTGGGCCAGGTCGAGCTCGATGTTCTTGATCTCGATGGTTTCCATCGACTCTTCCAGGTCGATGGTGGTCTGCTCGATCTGGCGCTGCATGTTCTCGTGAGACTGCTTCAGTTCGTCGCCCAGCGCATTCACGTGTCGGGCCAGTCGGCGCAGTTCGGGGGCTCCCACCTCTGGCAGGCTCGCCTCGAAATCGCCGCTACGCAGGCGCCTCAACGCCTCGGCGGCATCGTCCAGGCTGGTGTCCACGCGTCGGCCGAGGGCCGAGGCGATGACGAACAGCAGCAGGCCGAGGATCAGCAGGCCCAGGCCCGTCGTGGCCAGGCGCCGATAGTAGTCGAGGGTGAGCGGGCGGCTGTCGATATCGAGTTCGAGCCAGGCCCGGCTGGTCACGCTGCCTTCCAGCTCTGCCGGGGTAAGCGGCACCATCAGACGCCAAAGGTCGCTGCTGGTGTCGAGATGTCTCTCGAGCGGTGGCGTCGTCGCGACCTGGGCGCGGTTGCGGCCCAGCTCCAGCTGGATCATATCGCTATTGGTGTAGATCCCCACGCCGCGCGCCTCGTCGATGTCCAACAGGCGCCTGGCCATGCCGTCCAGTCGCGGCTGATCTGCCTCGATGACGGCCCGAGCCATTTCCGGCGCCTGCTGCTCGACAGCGGTAATGACGCGGTCGTGCAGGGCTGACTTGCGCCATTCGGTATCCAGGTGCAGCACGAAAACCGCCACGAGCAGCAGCACCAACAGGGGAAGACACAGTATCCACAGTGTCAGGCGATTTCCGAGCGACATCGGTGTTCCTTGGTTACGGCCTTTCCGTTCAGTATGCCACATTGACGGGGCATGCCTGTCCAGTGGATGGCACCACGGATATACTAGCGAAAAGACGTTACCCTAAGGACGGTTACATGCAATTTCCCACCATCGAGGATGTCGTCGGCCATACGCCGCTGGTGCGGCTGAAGCGTATCGCGGCGGGCCGCAACAACACCCTGTTGGCCAAACTGGAAGGCAACAATCCTGCCGGATCGGTCAAGGACCGTCCGGCGCTGTCGATGCTGGAGCAGGCCGAAGCACGTGGCGACATCACGCCGGGCGACACGCTGGTCGAGGCCACCTCGGGCAATACCGGCATCGCACTGGCCATGGCGGCCACGATCAAGGGCTACCGCCTGATCCTCATCATGCCCGAGAGCGCCTCCAGCGAGCGCAAGCAGGCCATGGCGGCCTATGGCGCCAAGCTGATCACGGTCAGCAAGGAAGGGGGCATGGAGGAGGCGCGCGACCTGGCCGAGGCAATGATCGCGCGCGGTGAGGGCAAGCCGCTCAACCAGTTCGCCAACCCCGACAACCCGTTGGCCCATTACCGTGGTACCGGCCCCGAGCTGTGGGAACAGACCGAGGGCACGATCACGCACTTCGTCAGTTCCATGGGCACCACGGGAACCATCATGGGGGTGTCGCGCTACCTCAAGGAGCGCAATCCCGAGATTCAGATCGTCGGCCTGCAGCCGGAAGATGGCGCCAGCATTGCCGGCATCCGGCGCTGGCCGAAGGAGTACCTGCCGAGCATCTTCGATGCCACGCGCGTCGACCAAGTGCTCGACATCGGCCAGTACGAAGCCGAGGAGCACATGCGTCGGCTGGCTCGCGAAGAAGGCATCCTTGCCGGCGTGTCGTCCGGGGGAGCCCTCGCCGGTGCGCTGCGCATTGCCGAACAAGTCGAGAATGCCGTGATCGTTTTCATCGTCTGCGACCGTGGCGATCGCTATCTCTCGACCGGGCTGTTCGCCCCGGAGGCTTGAGGTGGCAATGCTTGGCAAGCGACGTCCGGCGCGCCAGCGCTCCGGCGTCTCGGGGCTGCAGCGAGGCCCGGGCGAAGGTCCTCCTGCAGCGCCACCGGCCGCGGATTCGGCGGTGACCATCGAACGGCTGGCCCACGATGGCCGGGGCGTGGCGCGTGCCGCCAGCGGCAAGACCCTGTTCGTCGAAGGAGCGCTGCCGGGCGAGCGCGTAGAAGTGGCCGTAAACCGCACGCGCAAGCGCTACGACGAGGCGCATGTCCGCCAGCTGCTCGAGTCGTCGGCGGAGCGAGTCAAGCCGCCCTGTGTGCACTATGGCCAGTGTGGCGGCTGCGACCTGCAGCATCTGGCCGTCGAGGCGCAGCGCGAACACAAGCGCGCGGTGCTCGCCGAGCTGCTCCAGCGAGAGGGCATCGAGCTGCCTGAACCGCCCGGCCTGTTGGCCGGTGAGCCGCTCGGCTACCGTCGCCGCGCCCGGCTGGGCGTCAAGGTAGATGCCGAGGATGGCGTGCACCTCGGCTTCCGTGCGCGCCACGCCAGGCGCCTGGTCGATATCCAGGGTTGCGAAGTGCTCGTACCCGAGCTGGCGGCACTGGTCGGGCCGCTCAGGGAGCTGTTGGCCGAACTCGAGGCGCCGCGCCTGGTGGGGCATCTGGAACTGATCGCCGCCGACTCTTCCCGAGTGGTCGTGGTGCGTCAATTGCGTGACAACCAAGCAGACCGGCAGCGCTGGTGCGCATTCGGTGAAGCGCATGGCGTGGCCGTCGCGTGCCTGCTGGGACGCGAGGAGCCGACCCTCGAATGGCTAGGACAAGCGCCGGTGCTCGGCTATCGGCTGCCGGGGGGCAACGGTGAGCTCGAGCTCGGCTTTGCGCCGGGCGATTTCGTGCAGGTCAACGAGCAGGTCAATCGTGAGCTGGTGGCCGCGGTGCGGCACTGGTTGGCGCCGATTGCCGGCCAACGCGTGCTGGACCTGTTCGCCGGCATCGGCAACTTCGGTCTGCCGCTGGCAGCCGATGGTGCCGCGGTCACGGCGGCGGAGGGCAACCCCGCCATGGTGACCCGACTGCAGTACAATGCGAATAGCAATGGGCTAGACATCGAGGCCCTGCAGCTCGACCTCAATGACCAAGCGGCCGTGACGGCACTCCTTGCCCGCCTTGCGCCCGAGACGGTGGTGCTGGACCCGCCCCGTGACGGTGCCGATGCGGTATGTCGTGCGCTGATCGAACGCCCTGTGCCGCGGCTGGTCTACATTGCCTGTGACCCTGCCACGCTGGCGCGCGATGCGGCA
The DNA here is from genome assembly GCF_051062895.2 of Billgrantia sp. C5P2. Taxonomy (NCBI): domain Bacteria; kingdom Pseudomonadati; phylum Pseudomonadota; class Gammaproteobacteria; order Oceanospirillales; family Halomonadaceae; genus Billgrantia; species Billgrantia sp. C5P2. Next base: position 2,816,212 of record NZ_CM128542.1, on the reverse strand, counting down.
CGACTCGTGCATGGCGGTTATCGCATCACTCGGGTGTCGGTAGCCGACATGTTCGTGCACACCTCGCACCTGGAGTCTCTGTTGTTGCTCGAACACGGTGCAACGCAGCCGTCATCGCAAGGAGCCTAGAGAGATGGTGAAAGTTCGCGACGATCAGCCACTGACAGTCAATGGTGACGTCGATATCAGTCACTGGCTGGAACGCCTTCAGGAAGACGTCAAGCTGCGCGATCCCGCTGAAATGCGCGAGGCCTGCGAACAGGCCAAGCGCCTTGCGCAGGAAGCCGATCGTTCCCACAAGGCCTGGCTGCCTCGGGACACGACCTACCGCATGGGCCTGGAGATGGCAGACATCCTGGCCCAGCTCAAGCTCGACCAGCCGGCGCTCGAGGCGGCGGTGCTCTATCGTGCCGTGCGTGAGGGACTGATTTCGGTCGATGCCGTGGCCCGGCGCTTCGGCGGAGAAGTGGCGCACCTTATCGAGGGCGTGTTGCAGATGGCGGCCATCAGCAACGCCCAGGTTCCCAGCCAAGGACTGGTCCAGCACGACCAGCAGGACAACCTGCGCAAGATGCTGGTAACCATGATCGACGACGTGCGCGTGGCGCTGATCAAGATCGCCGAGCGCACCTGCGCGCTGCGCCAGGTCAAGGATGCCCCCCGCGAGAAGCGCTTGCAGGTCGCCCGCGAGGTGTTCGACATCTATGCGCCGCTCGCCCATCGCCTGGGCATCGGCCAGGTCAAATGGGAACTCGAGGATCTCTCCTTCCGCTACCTGCACGAGGACGACTACAAGACGATCGCGCGTCAACTGGCCGAGAAGCGCCTGGATCGCGACCGCTACATCCACGATGTGGTGGACGTGCTCAAGGGCATGCTCGAGGCGCAGGGCATCAACCAGTACGAGGTCAGCGGACGCGCCAAGCACATCTATTCGATCTGGCGCAAGATGAAGCGCAAGCGCATCGATTTCTCCCAGGTCAACGACGTACGCGCGGTTCGCATCCTGGTGCCGGAGGTGGCCGACTGCTACACCGTGCTGGGGCTGGTTCATTCGCGCTGGCACCACGTGCCCAACGAGTTCGACGATTACATCGCCAATCCCAAGAAGAACGGCTACCAGTCGTTGCACACCGCCGTGCTGGGGCCGGAGAACAAGGTGCTGGAAATTCAGATCCGCACCTTCGCCATGCATGACGAGGCCGAGCTCGGTGTCTGCGCCCACTGGCGCTACAAGGGCCATGATACCGGGGGCAAGAGCTCCAGCTACGAGGAGAAGATTGCCTGGCTGCGCCAAGTGCTCGAATGGCAGGACGAGGTCGGCGACTTCAGCGATCTGCGCGAAGGTCTCTCCAGCGATGTGGCGCCGGACCGTATCTACGTGTTCACGCCGGACGGCCACGTCATCGACCTGCCGCGCATCGCCACACCCATCGATTTCGCCTATCGGGTGCATACCGAGGTCGGTCATCGTTGCCGCGGGGCCAAGGTCGACGGCCGCATCGTGCCGCTCACCTACAAGCTCAAGACCGGACAGCAGGTCGAGATTCTCACCGCCAGCAAGGGTGGGCCCAGCCGCGACTGGATCAACCCCAGCCTCGGTTACGTGCGCACCTCGCGGGCGCGGGCCAAGATCCAGTCGTGGTTCAAGCACCAGGCTCGCGAGCAGAACGTAGAGGAGGGCAAGGCGCTGTTCGATCGTGAGATGAAGCGCCTGGACGTGGAGGACATGGACCTCGACACCCTGGCGCACAAGGTCAACTACCAGACCCCCGAGGATATGTACGCCGCGCTGGGCGCGGGCGACCTGCGCATCGGCCAGGTGCTGCACCAGGCCCAGCAGCTGTTCGGCGAGACCGACGACCAGGAGCAGCTCGACCGCCTGCTGGCCAAGCCGCGGCGCGACCAAGGGAGGAGCACGACCAGCGACATCACTGTGCTGGGCGTGGGCAACCTCAAGACCAGCATGGCCAACTGCTGCCACCCGGTGCCCGGCGAGCCGATCGTCGGTTTCATCACCCAGGGTCGCGGGGTCACCGTGCACCGCCAGGATTGCCCCAACATCCTGCAGCTGCGTCTGGACGAGCCGCAGCGGGTCATCGAGGTGGAGTGGGGGCAGCGCGCCCGTACCCAGTATCCGGTCGATATCGAGATCCAGGCCTGGGATCGCTCGGGTCTGCTGCGTGACGTCACCGGGCTTCTCGGCAACGAGAAGGTCAACGTACTCTCGGTCAACACCCTGACCGATACCCGCGACGGCATTGCCCGCATGCGCATTACCGTGGAGGTCGATGGCCTGGAGATGCTGGGCAGGCTCTTCTCACGCATCCAGCAGCTGTCCAACGTGATCGAGGTCCAGCGCCTGCGTACGGGGGCGAAGGGGATGAAGCGCAAGGGGAGCAATACATGAGCGAGATCCGACACGGCATCGATGACCTGCTGGTGCTGATGGCCGTGCTGCGCGATCCGGAGCAGGGCTGTCCCTGGGACCTCGAGCAGGACTGGGACAGCATCGTGCCGCATACCCTGGAAGAGGCTTACGAGGTGGCCGATGCCATCGAACGCCGCGCCTTCGACGAGTTGCCGGGGGAGCTCGGCGACCTGCTGTTCCAGGTGGTCTACTACAGCCAGTTCGCCCGCGAGGAAGGGCATTTCGATTTCCACGACGTGGTGCACACCCTGACCGCCAAGATGGTGCGCCGCCATCCGCACGTCTTCCCCGAGGGTACCCTGGAGTCGCGACGCCCTGCCGGTGTCAGCGCCGAGCAGGTAGAGACCCGCCAGGTCCACAGTCGCTGGGAGTCGCTCAAGGCCGAGGAGCGAACCGGGCGCAGCGAGGAGCCGCTGGGCGCCTCGGTGCTCGACGATATCCCGCGCACGCTGCCGGCGCTGTCACGTGCTGCCAAGCTCTCCAAGCGTGCCGCCCGTGTGGGGTTCGACTGGCCCGATGCCACGGGTGTGATCGCCAAGATTCGCGAGGAGCTCGACGAGGTCGAACAGGCCCTGGCCGAGGGCGACCGCGACCACGCCGCCATGGAAGTGGGCGACCTGCTTTTCGCCGTGACCAACCTGGCACGTACTCTCAAGGCCGATCCCGAACGATGCCTACGCGACACCAATGCCAAGTTCGAGCGCCGCTTTCGCCATGTCGAGTGGGCCTTGGCCGAGTGCGGCATGACCCCCCGCGACGTCGACCTGGACACCATGGAGCGTCATTGGCAAGAGGCCAAGCGGCTCGAGAGCGCAGTTTCCGAAACGTCAGTTGGACATTCCGAATCGTCTTCAGGAGGTGATCGGCCATGAGCGGCGATCTGCACGAATCCCTACGCGACAATGTACGTATCCTCGGCGACAGCCTGGGCCGCACCATCGCCGACGACCTGGGTCAAGGCTTCGTCGATCGCATCGAGACCATCCGCGGCCTGGCCAAGAGTGGCCGGCAGGGAGACGTGCAGAGCAGCCGTGAGCTGATCGAGTACCTGCGCAAGCTGCCCGATCGTGACCTGCTGCCGGTGACGCGTGCCTTCAACCAGTTCCTCAACCTGGCCAACATCGCCGAGCAGCACTACCGCGCACGCTTTCGCCGCGTCGAGGACTACAGGCCCGGTTCGCAACCGGTGCTTTCCGAGCTGCTGGCGCGGGCCCGCGGCGCCGGTCATGCGCCGCGCAAGCTGGTCGAGAGCCTGGCCACCATGCGCGTCGAGCTGGTGCTGACCGCGCATCCCACCGAGGTCATCCGGCGCACCCTGATCCAGAAGTACGACGCGATCGATGAATGTCTCACCGTCATCGAGTCCTCGCTGGACTATCCCGAGCGTGCCAGCCGCGCCCGCGGGCGCCTCGAGGAGCTGATCAGCCAGGCCTGGCACACCGATGAGATCCGCCATGAGCGGCCCACGCCGGTGGACGAGGCCAAGTGGGGTTTTGCGGTGATCGAGAATTCGCTGTGGCACGCGGTACCGGCATTCCACCGTGACCTCGACAGCCTGCTGCTGGAATCCGCCGGAGAGCGGCTGCCGCTGGATGCCGCGCCGATCGTGTTCGCCTCCTGGATGGGTGGGGATCGCGACGGCAACCCCAACGTGACCTCACGGGTGACACGCGAAGTGTTGCTGCTGGGACGATGGATGGCAGCGGATCTCTACCTGCGCGACCTGGAGCAGCTCAAGGCCGAACTCTCCATGTGGAAATGCAACAGCGCGCTGCGGGCCGAGGTCGGTAACGTCGCCGAACCCTACCGTGAGCTGCTCAAGCGCCTGCTGCAGCGAGTCGAGGCGACCCGTGACTGGGCCAAGGCCCAGCTCGACGGGCGCAGCTACGAGGGCGGTCCGATCATCGAGAACAGTGACCAGCTCTACGCGCCGCTACTGACCTGCTACCGCTCGCTGTGCGACGTCGGACTCGACACCATTGCCAATGGCGCGTTGCTCGACACCCTGCGCCGAGTCGCGGTGTTCGGCGTGACCCTGACCAAGCTCGACATTCGCCAGGAAGCGAGTCGCCACGCCATGGTCATGGAGGAACTGACCCAGGCCCTCGAGCTCGGCCACTACCGCGACTGGAGCGAGGAGCAACGGCAGGCCTTCCTGCTCGCCGAGCTGGAGTCGCGCCGTCCCCTGATTCCGCGGCGCTGGGAGTGCTCGGCCGAGACTCGCGAAGTGCTCGACACCTTCATGGTCATTGCCAGCGAGCAGTCCGAAGCGCTCGGTACCTATATCATTTCCATGGCCGCCCAGCCCTCCGACGTGCTTACGGTCGCCCTGCTCATGAAAGAGGTCGGCGGTGTCGTCTCGTTGCCCATCGCTCCGTTGTTCGAGACGCTGGATGACCTCAACCGCGCCGGCGACGTGATCGATCGACTGCTTGCGCTGCCGGGTTACCGAGCGCTGGCCGGCGACCGCCAGGAGGTCATGATCGGCTATTCCGACTCGGCCAAGGATGCCGGTCAGTTGGCTGCCGCCTGGGCGCAATATCGGGCTCAGGAGCGATTGGTGGAAGTGTGCCGAGGCCACGGCGTCGACCTGACCCTGTTCCACGGCCGGGGGGGGGCAGTGGGGCGTGGCGGTGGCCCGGCCTATGCGGCCATCCTGTCGCAGCCGCCGGGTTCGGTGAACGGCAGCCTGCGTGTCACCGAGCAGGGCGAGATGATCCGCTTCAAGTTCGGTCAGCCGGACATCGCCCTGCGTTCCATGGAGATCTACGCCTGTGCGGTGCTGGAGGCGACTCTGCTGCCCCCGCCGGCACCCGAGCCCCGCTGGCGCGAGGAGATGGACCGCCTGGCCGAGATCGCACACCGTGCCTATGTCGGCGTGGTACGCGAGGATCCCGATTTCGTGCCCTACTTCCGGGCGGTGACCCCCGAGGGGGTGCTGGGGCATCTGCCGCTGGGCTCGCGCCCGACCAAGCGACGCCAGGATGGCGGCGTGGAGACCCTGCGTGCGATTCCCTGGATCTTCGCCTGGACCCAGATCCGCCTGATGCTACCGGCCTGGCTGGGCAGCGGCGAAGCCTTTTCCACACGCATGGAAGAGGAGGGCGGCCTCGAAGTCCTGCGCGAGATGCGCGACCGCTGGCCTTTCTTCGGCACCTACCTGGACATGCTCGAGATGCTGCTGGCCAAGGGCGACGTGGGCATTGCTTCCTATTACGAGCAGCGCCTGGTCGATGAGCCCGCCCTCAAGGAGCTCGGTACTCAACTGCGCCAGCGTTTCACCAAGCTGCAGTCGGTCGTGCTGGAGATTCTCGACCAACCGCAGTTGCTGGACCAGACGCCGTTGATCCGTCAGGCCATCGAGGTGCGCAATCCTTATATCGACCCGCTGCATGGGCTGCAGGCCGAGCTGCTGCAGCGTAATCGCGACGCCGACGGTGCCATCAGCGGGGAGCTTTCACGCGCTCTGATGGTGACCATGGCAGGGATTGCCGCAGGTCTGCGTAACACCGGCTGAATGTAATTGGGGCTGGAAAGCGACTGCGCTCGGCCATACGACACCGCCCCGGCATGTTGCCGGGGCGGTGTCGTCAACGAAGCCTGGTGTGGCTTCAGTTAGGCTGCTTGACGGTGCGCAGGTAGGGCTTGATGGTGGTGAAGCCTTCCGGGTATTTCTTTCTTGCTTCCTCGTCGCTGACAGCGGGTGGGATGATCACGTCGTCACCGGGTCGCCAATTCACCGGCGTGGCCACGGTATGCTTGGCATTGAGCTGGATCGAGTCGAGCAGGCGCATCACCTCGTTGAAGTCGCGTCCGGAGGTCATCGGGTAGACCAGCATCGCCTTGACCTTCTTGTCCGGCCCGATGATGAACACCGAACGCACCGTGGCGTTGTCGGCGGGGGTGCGGCCCTCGGCGGTGCCCGGCTCCTCGGCGGGCAGCATGTCGTAGAGCTTGGCGACCTCCAGCTTGTCGTCGCCGATCATCGGATAGTTGGGCGCCGTGCCCTGGGTTTCCTCGATGTCCTTGGACCAGGCGGCATGGTTGTCCACGGGGTCCACTGAAAGGCCGATAATCTTCGTGTTGCGCTTGTCGAACTCGGGCTTGAGCCTGGCCATATAGCCCAGCTCAGTGGTGCATACCGGCGTGAAATCCTTTGGGTGCGAAAAAAGAATGCACCAGCTGTCGCCGATCCATTCATGAAAATTCAAGGTTCCCTGAGTGGTTTGTGCAGTGAAATCTGGCGCGGTATCGCCGATTCTGAGACTCATCGTAGTGACTCCAGGATCATGAGTTCATGTAGTAGCGCCGCATGTCGCCATGCAGCGCTGATTGAATATAGAACATGCCCAGCCGGGATGCTGTGGAACGCTCCTCGACCCGGTGTATGGTGTATCGAGTCAGGGTGCCGGTTGCTGTCGCACTGTGTCCTAGAAGGCGTAATGGAGCGAGGCCGTGATCAGGTTCAGGTGGGCCATGCTGGGAGCGTCGATCTCCTCGAACTCCAGGCGGCTGACCAGCCGATTGTGTTGCAGCCGCGCACCGAAGCCCTGGATGCGGGCGGTCCCGGTCGTGGCTGCATACAGCGGCTCGCCCTGGGTCACCGGGTCGCCCTCCCATTCGGCGAAGCCCGACTTGGCGTAGAACCCAAGCTGACCCATGCGCACTCCGGCCACCAGGCTTCCGCCCAGTGTCGTGGTGTTGACCAGCATGGCCTGGTCGGAATAGCGGGTCGGGACCTCGTCGCTTTCACGGTAGGTGAACTCGGCTCCGAGATCGAGATGCGGCAGGTTTGTCGGCGAGAAGCCCGCCGTCACGCGGAAGCCGGAGGTATAACCATCGATCGTCTCGAGGTCGCCCCCTTCCAGCACCACGCCATTGTCGAGGTACATCAGGTCGCTGGTTCTACTGGCATAGGAGGGTCGGTTCAGGGAAGTCGGCGTCAGCGAGGCAAGCAGATCGTGCGAGGCCTCGGCATAGGCGGCAGGCTCGCTGTACAGGAGCGCGCTCTCCCCGTGGGGCGCGCTCGTGTCTGCCATGGCCACGAGAGACGATAGCGTCAGGCCGACAGCCAAGGTGATGGCACCTCTGAAACACGTTGTCATGTTCCCTGACTCATTCCCTGTACGAAGCGGTTCGCTTACCCGAACTCTCAAAGCGAAACGCGCATCTAGCTTGGGCGTACGAAGCTAATTACAAGAGCTTAGCAGCCGGGCGTCCTGTTCGCCAGGCGGCTCATCAACGCTGAGGCTGAGTACTGCTTTGCGCCAGCGAGTCGTCGAGTCCGTCCAGGCTGGGGGTGGCAATGCCGTGCCGATGGGCGGCTGACAGCAGCGGCTGAAGAATAGCCTGGCGTTCGGTGGGTCGCCCGGCCATCACGTCCTGCAACATGGAGGCACGATTGTTGGCGGTTGCCGCGACCACCTGCCATACCAGGGCGTGCCAACCCGCTGCCGGAGGCGCGATGCCCTCGGCGGCCATTATCGTGGCGACTTCGTCGATGATTCTCTCCACCATGGGCCGAAAAGGACGGTCGCGCAACTGGCCGTTGCGAATGCGAAAGCGTGCCACCAGCGGATTGATGGCGGCGTTCACCACCAGCTTGTGCCAGAGCCGTACGCCGATGTCCTCGACCGCCACGGCGACCAGGCCCGCCTGGTCGAGCAGGGCGGCCAATTCTCGGCATGATGGGGCGTGCCGGTTGTCGAGATCGCCGATGTAGGTGATGCCACGACCGGCATGGGTCACACGTTCGTCGTCATTGATCCAGGCACCTTCGGTGGTCGAGGCGCACAGCACGGGGCCAGGATGACGACGGTCGAGTTCGGGCTGCACCTGGTAGCCGTTCTGCCACAGGACCAGCGTCGGCGCGCCATCCAGCCGAGCCATGGCGGCGGCGTAGGCGGCATCGGCGGCATAGGCCTTGGTGGTCAGGTGCAGGAAAGTCGGGGGCGCGGGCGGCAGTCGGTCGATTTCAAGCGTAACGAGGCGCCGCGTACGTTGCGTGCCTTCCGACGTGGTCAGTGTCTGCTCGGCGGGCAGCGGCCGGCGACCGGCCAGGACCACCGGCGCGACATCGGCCAGGTGCAGGGCCAGCAGCCGGCCCACGGCGCCGGGGCCTACGATCAGATGGGTCTGGTCGTTCATGATGTGCCTTGGTCATCGAACAGGGGCAGCATACCGGTGCTCGGTAGGCGGATGCCAGTCCGTGCCATCAAGCACTCGTACGCGGCTTGCGGCGTGTCCGTCCCGCAGTGCTGCGGCCGCGCCGGCTCTTGCCCGTCGCTCCGCGCCGCTTCGGTGCGGCGGCTGCGGCCTCGCCCTGGGCCGTGGCCATGGCCTGGCGCAGGCGATTCGCGTCGGCACTGCCCAGCAGGCCGCGCAGGTCCTCGATCAGGGCGGAGAGAAACGGTGCCGGGTCGTCGCCCCGCTCGGCGATGGCCGTCAGCCGCTGTTCCCATAGCGCGGTACGCTCCGGCCGGGACGCGGCCTCGGGCAGCGAAGCGATCAGGCCGCTGCCCAGGCGGGTGGCGCGCAGCGTCTTCTTCTGCCGCACCAGGTAGCCGCGCTCGATCAGCGTTTCGATGATGCCGGCGCGGGTTGCCTCGGTACCCAAGCCGTCATGCTCACGCAGGGTGCGCCTGACCTCGGGGTCGTCGACGTAGCGGGCGATGTTCATCATCGCCTTGATCAGGCTGGCATCGGTGAAGGGTTCCGGCGGGCGTGTCTCGCGGTCCTCGACCTCGCATGCCATGACCCGGCAGCTTTCGCCCTCCGTGAGGGGCGGCAGCGGTGGGGCTTCCTCGCGTGTGCTGAACAGCGGTTTCCAGCCCGGCTGGAGAAGTTCCTGGCCGCTGGCCCGAAAGCACTCGGCGAGGATGGTGAACTCCGCCTTCACCTCGCGGGCGACCAGTGGTGGGTAGAACTGCGCCAGCACATTGCGCGCGATGAGGCGGAACACATCGGCTTCGGCGCGCTCCAGCCGCTCGAGTTCGGCCGGTTTCCCGGTGGGGGCCAGGGCATGGTGGGCGCCTACTTTCTTGTCGTCCCAGGCCTTGGAGAGTAGCGAGAAGTCAGCGCCGGTCAGCCAGCTGCGCAGGGTCTCGTCCTGGCTGCAGGCGCTCGTCAGGGTGGCACGCGCCTGGGCCAGGTGCTCCTCGGGCAGGTAGCGACAGTCCGAACGCGGGTAGGTAATGAGCTTGTGTCGTTCGTAGAGCCGCTGACAGGTGTCCAGCACGGCCTGGGCAGAGAGGCCGAAGCGCCGCGCGGCGTCCACTTGCAGCGCCGAGAGCGAGTAGGGCAGTGGGGCGGACTGACGTTTCTGGCGGGTCTCGAGCGAGGTCAGCTTTCCCTCGGCGCCGGGCAGTTGCGCTGCCAGCGCCTCGGCCGGAGCGCGCTCGAGCAGGCGACCCTGGTCGTCGAGCCGGTGGTTCTCTCTGGGCTGCCACCAGGCGCGTAGCTGGCCGCCGGCCACCGCCAGGTCGGCCCACAGCACATGAAAGGGGTAGGGCCGGAAGTCGCGGATCTCGGCGTCGCGACGCACTACCAGCCCGAGTACCGGGGTCTGCACCCGACCCACCGAAAGCACGCCGTCATGGCCGGCCTGCCGCCCGGTCAGGGTCCAGGCGCGGGTCAAGTTGATGCCGTACAGCCAGTCGGCGCGGGAACGCGACTCGGCGGCACGGTAGAGCGACTGGTAGCGGGCGTTGTCCTCAAGCCGCGCCAGGGCACGCTGCACCGCGGGCCGATTGAGGTCGCTGACCAGCAGGCGCGACACGGGCCCCTTCCAGCCTAGGTGCTCGATCACTTCCTGCACCAGCAGTTGCCCCTCCCGGTCCGGGTCGCCGGCATGCACCACTTCCCGAGCCTGCTTGAGCAGCTTGCGTATGACGGCGAGCTGTCCCCTGGCCTTGGGGCGCGGACTGAGCTGCCAGCGAGATGGCAGGATCGGCAGATGGTCCAACCGCCACTGTTTGAAGGCGGGATCGTAGGCGTCGGGGGGCGCCTGCTCCAGCAGATGGCCCAAGCACCAGGTGACGATGGTTTCACCGGCGTGAAGTGCGCCGTCCTCACGGCGTGCACCGCCCGGCAGGGCCTCGGCGATGGCTCGGGCCAGGCTGGGTTTTTCGGCGATGATCAGGCGCATGTCACCTTTCCGTTGCAGTCGAGTCGCGTCATTTCTGGATATTCTTACAGTTATCGGCCGGCAGGACCAGAGGTCGAAAACACCATGAGCTGTACAATGCGCTAGCGGGAGTTCAACAGGGAGAGGAGAGCGCCATCATGCGGGAACGAGGAAGGACGCGGCGGCTGTTGGGTCTCGGGGCGCGTACCGGCGGCACCCTGCTGCGCAGCCGGCTCGGTGGCGAGGCCGACTGGCGCGCGCTGGGCGAGGCGCTGTTCGAGGGGCTCTCCGAGTTGAAAGGCCCGGCCATGAAGCTGGCCCAGATCATGGCGCAGTGGGACGACCTGCTGCCGCCGGATCTCGCCGACGAGCTGGCGCGCCTGCAGCGCCAGGCCGAGCCCATGCCCTGGGAGGGCATACGGAGTACCCTGATCGAGCAATATGGCGAACTCGATGCTCACTTCCACGAGATAGAACCTATGCCCTTCGCCAGTGCTTCCATGGGGCAGGTGCACCGTGCGGTGACCCGGGGCGGCGAGGTGCTGGTGCTCAAGGTGCAGTATCCGGGGCTGGCCGACATTCTGGAGAGTGATCTGGCCCAGCTCAGGCGTATCATGCGCCTCGGCCGCTGGCTCAGGGTACCTCAGGCACGTTTGGACGCCCTGTTCGAGGAGCTCGCCGCCAGCCTGCGCAGCGAGCTCGATTACCATGCCGAGGCGCGTGCGCTGGAACGCTATCGGCAGCGCTATGCGCATGTCGCAAACCTGCTCATTCCCGAGCCACTACCCACTCTTTCCGGCCCGCGGGTGCTGGCCATGCGCTACGTGGCGGGCACGCCGCTACGCGAGCTGGAAGGGGCGGATGATGCCAAGCGGCAGCGTGTCGCCGCGACCCTGGCTGACTGGCTCACCGAAGAGCTCTTCACCTACGGCGAGCTGCATGCCGATCCGCATGCCGGCAACTTTGCCGTCGACGCCGAGGGCCGGCTGGTGATCTACGACCTGGGTGCGGTGATCGCGGTGCCGGAAGCGCACCTGAAGGCGACGATGCAACTGCTCGATGCCACCTTGGCGGCCGATCCCATGGCCATGGACGACGCCCTGTGCCGGCTGGGTGGCCGCCAGGGGCAGGGTGCGCCGCTGGCGCTCTATCGCGAATCCGCCGAAGCGGTGGCGCCGTTGTTCGAACCCGGCCCGCAGGACTTCTCCGACGTCCGGGTGCACCGCCGTCTGCGCGATCTCACCCCCAAGGTGTGGGCGGCCATGGATCGCTTGCAGCCGCCGGCTGACGTGCTGCTGCTGTCGCGTACGCTGAACGGGCACTACTGGAACCTGGTGCGCCTGGGGGCGCGCCTCGACATGCATGCCCGCACCCGCCCGCTGCTGGCCTGGGCGCGCCAATGAGCCCATGCGGCGATGCCTGGCTTGTGTGCAGCATCGAACCACGCTTCCCTGTTACTATATGCGCCTTTTGAACTGGCGGAGAGAGTGATGCTGGCAGTATGGGTGGAACAGCTGCTGGGCTATGCTTCGGGTGCCTTGGCAGCCATCCGTGAAGAGGAGCGCTACCCGGCCTTCATGGCCTGGGCGCGTGAGGAGGGTGCCGTGCTGATGGGCGGCGACCTGGCCATGGCCCAGGCACTCGCGCCCATCTTGTGGAGCCAGACTCCGCTCGAACGCGCCGGCTTTACCTGCGAGCCCTTGGCACCGCCCGGCCGCAACGAACCCTGCTGGTGCGATTCCGGGCGCAAGACCAAGCACTGTTGCGGGGCCGTCTCGATGCCCGCCGAAGTGCCCGACCATCTGATGTGGATGCTCTCGCTGCGCGACTGGAAGGGGCCGACCCTCAAGGCCGCTCTCGAGAGCGGCAACGCCCCCGCCCAGGCCCTGCTCGAGGCCGGGCTGATCGCCGCCGAGACGGGTCAGCGCGGGCGTGCGCAGCAGATCCTCGAATCGCTGTTCCAGCGTGCCGACTGGTCACGTCTGCCGGCCCAGGCCGAGCCCGCCTTCGAACTGCTGATCGATCTTTATCAGGAGCGCGGCTTCATCCGCAAGCGCGCCGAGCTGCTCGACGAAGTGCTCGACCGCGGCCCGCTGTTCCTGCGCGGTGTGGCCCTGGAGCGGCTTTGCCTGATGCATCTGGACAACGACGACCTCGACAGCGCCCGTTCCGCCTTCGTGCGAGCCCAGCAGGCGCTGCCCGATTCGCCGACCCTGGCCTATATCGAAGCCATGCTGCTGCTGCATGAGGGGCACGAGGAGGAAGCCGCGGAGCGCGCGCGCTTCTGGTTCCGGCGCCTGTCTCGCAAGGGCGAACTGGAGCCCGACCAGTTGCAGTTCCTGGCCGACCTGGCGGAGAACCCCGGCGCCACCCTGGCCGATCAGTTGCTCAATGCCGAGGAGGACCTGGCGGAGCCGCTGGCCGCCTTGCAGGAGCTGCTGTCGGAGCTGCCCACGGCGCGTGGTCTGGACGTGCGCCGCACCGAGACGGGGGAGTTGGAGTATCACAGCAGTGCCCGCGAGGACACTCTGTTTGCCGCCTGGCAAAAGGTCTTCCAGGTGGAAGTGGATGACGAGAGCGCCCTGGGCCTCAAGGGCGATCCCTGGGTCCAGGCCGGGGACTGGCTGCGTGAAATCTGTGCCCATCCCGAATGGCTCGATTCGCCGCGCGTGGTGGAATCGCTCACTCTGGCCCTGACCAGCCGCTTCGGCAGCCTGCCGTGGATGTCACCGAGCCTGTTCGAGCCCTTGGCCGATCGCCTGGAACGCTGGCTCGAGCGGGTACGGGGCGAGGGCGAGGGGGCCTTCCTGTGGGATAGCGCCGACAATGCCGTGTTGCTGCGTACCGGCCTGGCGCTCGTGGTCGGCATGGAGCGGGGCGCCCGGGAGCGTTCCCGGCGCCTGGCCGAACGATTGCTGTCGCTCGACGACCAGGACAGCCTGGGCCTGCAGGAATTGGTACTCGACCAGTTGCTGCGCGAGGGACGCGACCGCGAGGCCTTGGCCATGACCGAGACCCGGGGCGACGACACGCCGGTGCTGGGGCTTCTCATGGGACGGGCGTTGGCGCTGTTCCGGCTGGAGCGTATCGACGAGGCCAACGAGGCGCTGCGCGAAGTGCATCGTCACAATCCTCATGCCATGCCGATGCTGTGCGCCGAGCAGACCCGCCCGGTGCATCTGGGGCCGGACAGCGTCGCCGAGCCCGGCACCCGCGCCGAGGCGTGGCAGTATCGCACGCTGATGCGCGATCAGTGGCGTGCCACGCCGGGCGCCCTGGCCTGGTTGCAGGAGATGCTCGACGACTGAAGCGCCTCGTCAGGCCGGGCGAGGGGTGGGCGGCGGCACCAGGGCCTTGTCGCGGCTGATCCAGATCGCCAGCGCGATGGCCGGCAGCCCCAGGGCCGTGGAGATGAGAAAGAAGGTGGCGTAGCCCTGCGCCTCTACCACTAGCCCGCCGAAGCCGCTCAGGAACTTGCCGGGCAAGGTCATCAGCGACGAGAACAGCGCGTATTGGGTCGCGGTATAGGCGCGTGAGGTCAGGCTCGACAGGAAGGCGATGAAAACCGCGCTCGCCAGGCCGTTGGCCAGATTGTCGCCGACGATGGCCATCACCAGCATCGGCAGGCTCTGGCCGGCCAGCGCCAGGGCGGCGAACAGCAGGTTGGTCAGGGTGGCCGCTGCCGCGCCGAGCACCAGGATCGGTCCGATACCATAGCGTGCCACCATCAACCCACCCATGATGCCGCCGCTGATACTCATGGCGATGCCGAACACATTGGTGACCTTGGCGATGATTTCCAGCGAAAAGCCCATATCGATATAGAGCGGGTTGGCCATCGATGCCATGGCCAGGTCGCTGATGCGGAATACGGCCACGAAGACCAGCAGCCACAGCGCCTTGAGCCGGTGCCGGGTAATGAAGTCAGTGAAGGGGCAGACCACCGCACCGATCAGCCAGGCGCCCAGGCGGCGCAGCAGGCGCGGCTTGCCACGGCTGGCGCGGATGAAGGCGCGTACGCGAGGCTCGTGGATCAATTGGGTGGTCAATGACAGGCGCTTGGGTTCGGGGCGCAGCAGTACCGTGATCACGCCAACGCCGACCAGTACCGCCATGGCCAGGTAGGCAGCCTGCCAGGAGAACCACGAAGCCACGTACAGGGCACCGGCTCCGGCGGCCAGCAGCCCGCCGCGATAGCCGATGATATAGGTGGAGGCCATGGCCGCCTGCATGTCATCCGGCGCCGACTCGATGCGGAAGGCGTCGATGGCGATGTCCTGGGTGGCCGAGCCGAAGGCCACCAGCAGGGCGAAAGCGGCCACCAGCGTCAGGTTCTGCTGTGGCTCGAGGCTCGCCAGGCCCACCAGGCCGCCGATGATCATGGCCTGGGCCACCAGCATCCAGCCGCGCCGTTGGCCTAGAGCGCGCGTCAACACCGGCAACGCCAGGCGATCCACCACCGGTGCCCAGAAGAACTTGATCGAATAGAGCATGCCGATCCAGGCGAAGAAACCGATGGCGGCCACCTGGACACCGTCGCTGCGCAGCCAGGCCGACAGGGTCGAGAATACCAGCAGGAACGGCAGGCCGGCCGAAAAGCCCAGGAACAGCATGGTGATGACGGGGGCGCGTAGATAAATGGCCAGGGCAGCTCCCCAACTGCGCTGAGCGGTAGGGATGGTCATGCGTGGCGAAACTCCTTGAAGAACAGTGGCCAGGGGCGGCCTGCTGCCAGCAACAGTGTTAGAATGGCCCACCGCGCGGTGGAGGTGGGCGGCCCAGTAGGCCCCAACTTCCGGCCGCTCGATTGTTGCAGAGCCCCGGCATTGATGCCAGCAGGATATCCCGGTAGGAGGCCTTCATGAGTCACAGCGAACGTCAGCCGATCGACGACGAGCACGACAGCCTGCCGCGTTGGTACGTCGTGCAATGCAAGGGAGGCGAATCCTTCCGTGCCTCAGAGCATCTGGCCAACCAGGGGTATGAGCTGTTCCACCCCATTCTGCAGGTGCAGAAGAAGCGCGGTGGCAAGCTGGTATGGCTGGACGAGCCGCTGTTTCCCCACTACCTGTTCATCCGCCTCGACCGTATTGCCAGCAACTGGCGGCCGATCCGCTCGACCCGGGGCGTACTCCGGATCGTCACTTTCGGCGACCACCCGTTGCCGGTCGACGACGAGTTGGTGGCAATGCTGCGGGAGCGAGGCGCCCAAGGGCAGGAGAATGTCGCCAACGTCTATTTCCGCGCCGGCGAGAAGGTAGAGATCACTGAGGGGCCGTTCAAGGATCTGCAAGCGGTCTTTGCCAGCCACAAGGGCGACGAGCGGGCTATCGTGCTGCTCAACCTGCTCAATCGACAGCAGCAACTGGAGATGCCCGTGGCGAACCTGCGCCCGCGGACTTGATCCCTCCTGGCGCCAGCCTCGCCAACCGACCAAAGGAGACCGCCATGAATATTGCTCCGCAGCGGGTCGTTACCCTGCACTACATGCTCAGTGACGAGCAGGGCCAAGTGCTCGACGACTCGCGTGCCCGTACCAAGCCCCTCGAGTACCTGCATGGCCACGACAACATCATGGCGGGCCTCGAAAGGGCTCTGACGGGCTACGCGGTCGGCGACAAGTTGAGCGTGACACTGACGCCACGCGAAGCCTACGGTGAGCGCAACGACAGCCTGATCCAGGAGGTCGGCCGCGGTGCCTTCCCCCAGGACGACCTGGCGCCTGGAATGCGCTTCCAGACCCCCGGCGACGACGGTCCTCAGGTCGTCACGGTGCTCGAGGTGCGTGACGACAGCGTGCTCATCGACACCAACCACCCCCTGGCCGGGCACACCCTGAGCTATGCACTGGAAGTGCTCGACGTGCGCGAGGCGACTCGTGCCGAGCTGGCCAAGGGACATCCGCTTCCCGCGGGTATCGAACCGTCCCAGGTCGAAGATCGCAAGGCTCCCTGACCCCTCAAGAAGCTCGAATCCGCTCGAAAAACTGACCTGTGTCAATTCGTTGCGCGGCACTCGCCGCGGCCGAGGCGGAATTTGATTCAGGTCAGTTTTCCATGTGCGTCAAACGGCTAGAGTGAACCCATCACATCAGGTGACGGGGAGAAACCACCATGTACTGGGATGATGCAGTCGTTTTCGGGCTGGTAACCGTCGCGATGATGGTCGCTTTCATGGCAGGTTGGATCGGCTTCGTGATTCGCGATCATCGTCGCAAGCGCAAGCACTGAGCCAGTCTGCAGAGCAAGTCGTCAGGGGAGGGGGGAGTTTTCCCCCCAGTAGCCGGCCCAATTGGGCCGGCATTTTTATTTCCGATGATTTGCCACGTCGCATCAGCGCCCGACCCACCAGTGGTCGGTCCAGGCACGCATCACCCGCTCGGGATACCAGGTCTGGCCCAGGCTGCCGTTGTAGCGGGCCAGTGCACGGGTGAGGTCGCCACGTTCGACGGCCAGATAGTGCGCAAGTATCGTGCAGCCGTAGCGAAGGTTGAGCCAGGGATCCATCAGGTCGTCGGCACTGCGACCCAGCTCTCCGATCCAGAACGGCATGATCTGCATCAGCCCCACCGCGCCGGCGGAGGAGACGGCATCGGCGCGAAAGGCGCTCTCGACCTGAATCACCGCCAGGACGATTTCAGGCGCCAGCCCCGCCAGCCGGGCCTCGTGGTAGATACGCGTGAGCATCTCGCCGCGCAGGGCCTCGTCGCGCACGAAGCGTGCGAGCTTGGGCTCCATCTGGCTCATCCACTGGCGTGCCGCCCATATCTGGTCTGGCGAGGGCGGCGTGGTGACCAGCGTGTCGAGGGTCTGGCGCAGCGAAGGGGGGATGTCGGGCTCCACCCGAATCCGCCGAGCGGGCGGGGCCTGCAGGGCCACGGGCAAGGCGTCGAGAAAGCCCGATTCCCCACCGTCGGTAGTCTCGCCTTGCTCCCGCGCGGAAGTTGGCTGGGTGCCAAGCAGGCTGGCCGCGACCAGCAACACCGCGGCCAGCCGACGATTACACCCCGGTCCGCTCGCGCAGGAATTCGACGATGCTGTCGGCAGGCACCATGGTCGCTTCACTGTCACGCCGTCCCTTGTACTCCAGTTCGCCATTGTCCAGTCCGCGGTCGCCGACTACCAGTCGATGGGGAATGCCGATCAGTTCCTGATCGGCGAACTTCACCCCGGGGCGCAGGTCGCGATCGTCCATCAGCACGTCAAGGCCGGCTGCGGTGAGGGCCTGGTAGAGCCGCTCGGACTCCTCCCGCACGCGCTGCGACTTGTGCGCGTTCATCGGTACCAGGGCGACCTGGAAGGGCGCGATGGCGTTGGGCCAGATAATGCCGTTCTCATCGTGGTTCTGCTCGATGGCGGCGGCGACCACGCGGGTCACGCCGATACCGTAGCAGCCCATCCAGGGGTGGGCTGCCTTGCCGTTGTCGTCGAGCACCGTGGCGTTCATTGCCTCGGAGTACTTCTTGCCCAACTGGAACACGTGACCGACCTCGATACCACGCTTGATCGAAAGCGTGCCCTTGCCGTCCGGCGAGGGGTCGCCCTCGACCACGTTGCGAATGTCGGCCACCTTGGGCAGTGCCGCGTCGCGCTCCCAGTTGATGCCGAAGTAGTGCTTGCCATCGACGTTGGCGCCGGCACCGAAGTCGCTCATCAGGGCCACGCTGCGGTCGATGATGATCGGCATGTCGAGGTTCACCGGGCCCAGCGAGCCGGGGCCGGCGCCGACCACGGCGCGAATCTCTTCTTCCGTGGCCATGGTCAGCGGTGCGGCTACCTCGGGCAGGTTCTCGGCCTTGACCTCGTTGAGCTCGTGGTCGCCGCGCACCAGCAGGGCGATCAGGCCGCCCTCGGTAGCGCGCACCATCAGCGTCTTGATGGTCTTCTCGATGGGCAGGCCGTGCTGTTCCACCAGGGCGGCGATGGTCTTGGCGTTGGGCGTGTCGACCAGGCGCAATGCTTCGCTCGGCGCGGCGCGCTCGGCATTGGTGCCCAGCGGCGCAGGCAGCGCCTCGGCCTTCTCGATATTGGCGGCATAGTCGGATTCGGTGGAGAACGCGATATCGTCTTCGCCCGAAGCAGCCAGCACGTGGAACTCGTGGGAACCGGTGCCGCCGATGGCGCCGTTGTCGGCCAGGACCGGGCGGAAGTCCAGCCCCAGGCGAGTGAAGATCCGCACGTAGGCGTCGTACATCGCCTGGTAGGTCTCCTTCAGGGAGTCCTGGTCGATGTGGAAGGAGTAAGCATCCTTCATGATGAACTCACGCGAGCGCATCACACCGAAGCGCGGGCGGATCTCGTCGCGGAACTTGGTCTGGATCTGGTAGAAGTTGGCCGGCAGCTGCTTGTAGCTGGAGAGCTCGCGGCGCATCAGGTCGGTGATCACCTCTTCATGGGTGGGGCCGACGCAGTAGTCGCGCTCGTGGCGGTCCTTCAGGCGCAGCAGCTCGGGACCGTACTGCTCCCAGCGGCCGGATTCCTGCCACAGTTCGGCGGGCTGTACCGCCGGCATCAACACCTCCTGGGCTCCGGATCGATCCATCTCCTCGCGCACGATGCGCTCCACCTTGCGCAGAGTACGCAGGCCGACCGGCAGCCAGGTGTACAGGCCCGAGGTCAGGCGACGAATCATGCCGGCACGCAGCATCAGCTGATGGCTGACGACCTCGGCATCGGAGGGAGTTTCCTTGAGGGTGGCGATCAACAGTTGGGTGGCGCGCATGGGTCCGGCGTTTCCTTCCAGCATGGGCTGACATGAGTCGAGATGCCGCGCAGGCGGCGTTCGGGGCATTGTACGGCCAACGAGGAATGGCGGCAAAAGGCATCGCCATTGGCTTCGTCACTCGGGGCTGCTCCGTCGACAGAGCTACGAGGAGGCGCTGTGAACCCATCCCTGGGCGCTACCGATTCCATCCCTGGAATCGGACCTCCTCTTCGCCCTGTCCCCGGCGCCCCTCGTCCCCTTGTCGGCATATGGACTCAGGTCAACGACTTCAGCCAGAACACCATCGGCTTGTCGGTCTCCTCCGGCTCGCCGATGTCCTTCCAGCGGAAGGTGGTGGCGAGCTCCGGATGCCGCTCGTAACCCTGCGAGCGCCAGAAACCGTGCAGCGGCACGTAGCCCTCCGGTTTCAGCGGATGGTCGTCGGGGCGCTCCACGGCACAGAAGGCCACGGTGGAGAAGCCATGGCGGGCCGCATGTCGCTCGCGCTCGGCGAGAAAGGCCTTGCCGATGCCACGGCCACGGTAGCTTGGCAGCAGTACCGACTCGCCGTAGTAGAAGACACTGCCGATATCGAAGCCGGCCTGCTCGAAGGGGGTGCGGAACTCCTCCACGTCCTCGGCCAACGGCATGCCCGTGGCGGCACCGACCAGAGCATCGCCATCCTCGGCCAGCACGAACAGGCTCTCGGGGCACTCTGCGTAGCGGCGCAGATAGTTGGCCTCGTAGTCGAAACTGCCGTCGTAGAGGTAAGGAAAATCGCGAAACACGGTGATTCGCAGGTGAGCCAGCGCGTCCAGCCGTGACTCGATGGCGTTGCCTTGGCAAGTGTGCAGTGTGATCTCGCTCATGACGCCTCCGTGAAAAATGTAAACGTTCGTATAAATCGGGGTTGTGGTAATCTGCCGCCATTCTCCATGGCGGCGCCGAGGGCGGCAATCGTCCCGGTGTCGATGACACGAACTGCTACGGAGCGACCTCTGCATGAAGACCCGAATCCGTCGTGCCCTGACTGGCCTGGTGGTAGGAGTTTCCATCACCGCCCTGGTGGGCTGCGGTACCGTCTTCCATCCCGAACGCAAGGGCCAGATGAGTGGCCGCATCGATCCCGTCATCGCCATTGCCAACGGCGTTGGCCTGTTGTTCTTCATCGTCCCCGGCGTGATCGCCTACGCCGTGGACTTCTCCAACGGCACCATCTACCTGCCCGGTACGCACGACAGCGCCAGTGTCGATGTCCTGCACATGGAAGAGGGTATGGACGTGCCCACCCTTGAGAGACTGCTCTCCGAGAAGACCGGCAAGTCGGTCAGCCTGGACAGCGAGATGGTGCGGGTCGAAGAGGTGGAAAGCCTCGAGGAGGCCTTGGCCCTGGTGCGCATGGCCGGAATCAACGACCGCGAGCGTCTGGCCACGATGTAACTCCTCCACAAGAGGAGGCGTGTTTTCCCCTGCGGCCTGCCAAGTGATGGCAGGCCGGTCCTCTTCCCCCTCTACAGGGGTACCTGGTGGGTCGATACCACCTCTTTCAACCCCATGAACGAGCGAATCTGTCGCACCCCGGGCAAGTACAGCAATTGCTCGGCGTGCAGCTTGTTGAAGCTCTGGCTATCGCGAGTCCTGACCAGCATGAAGTAGTCGAATTCGCCGGTCACCACATGGCATTCCATGCAGCCGGTGACGCGCTGCGCGGCCTCCTCGAAGGCGGCGAATGATTCCGGCGTCGAGCGATCCAGCACTACCCCTATCAATACCACCATGCCGGCATTGAGCCGTTCGGGATCGAGATGCGCAACGATGCCGCGGATCAGTCCTTCCCGCTTCAGCCGCTCTACACGTCGCAGGCAGGCGGGTGGGCTGAGATTCACTTCGGCCGCCAGCGCCACGTTGGAGATCGAGGCGTCCTGTTGCAGTGTCTTGAGGATGCGCTTGTCGATGCGGTCCAGCTCGGCAGCGGTGGCAGGAGCGGGATGGGTATCTGTCTTACGCAATTTAATTTCTCATTCTTTGGATTCTAAGAAATCATGCACATGTAAAAAAGGAATTTGTCGGGATTGTGTTTGAATAATCGGCGCTATTTTGCAACCAAGCAACTCTCCATGGCCATTAGTATGAAAAAGGTCGATCGCGTCACTCGTGAGCCCGGCGGTCCGAGCCGAACGGCCGCCGCCATTGCCTAGCCAGCAGGAGAAACTCAATGAACTTGCAGCGTTTCCCTCGTTATCCGTTGACCTTCGGGCCTTCGCCCATCACTCCTCTGAAGCGCCTCGGCGAGCATCTGGGCGGGAGAGTCGAGCTGTATGCCAAGCGCGAAGACTGCAACAGCGGCCTCGCGTTCGGCGGCAACAAGACACGCAAACTCGAATACCTGATCCCCGAAGCCCTGGAGCAGGGTTGCGACACGCTCGTTTCCATCGGCGGTATCCAGTCCAATCAAACGCGTCAGGTCGCCGCCGTGGCGGCCCACCTCGGCATGCAGTGCGTGCTGGTCCAGGAGGACTGGGTCAACTATTCCGATGCGGTGTACGACCGGGTGGGCAACATCGAGATGTCGCGCATCATGGGGGCCGAGGTGCGCCTCGACGAGGCGGGCTTCGACATCGGTATCCGCCCCAGTTGGGAGCAGGCGCTGGAGGATGTGCGCCAGCGTGGCGGCAAGCCGTTCCCGATTCCCGCCGGCTGCTCCGAGCACCCTTATGGCGGCCTGGGCTTCGTGGGGTTTGCCGAGGAGGTACGCCAGCAGGAGCTGGCGCTCGGCTTCACGTTCGACTACATCGTGGTCTGCTCGGTGACCGGTAGTACCCAGGCCGGCATGGTGGTCGGTTTCGCCGCCGATGGCCGGGCGCGGCGGGTGATTGGCATCGATGCCTCGGCCAAGCCGGAGCGAACTCGTGAGCAGATCCTGCGCATCGCTCGGCACACTGCCGAACTGGTCGAGCTGGAAGGGGGGATCGCCGACGAAGATGTGGTGCTGGATGCCCGCTATGGCGGCCCCGAATACGGCCTGCCCAGTGAAGGGACGCTGGAAGCGATTCGTCTCTGCGCCCGCCTCGAGGGCGTGCTGACCGATCCGGTCTACGAGGGCAAGTCGATGCATGGGATGATCGATATGGTGCGCAACGGTGAGTTCCCCGAGGGCTCACGCGTGCTCTATGCCCACCTGGGCGGCGTGCCGGCGTTGAGCGCTTATAGTTATCTGTTCCGCAACGGCTGACCGAGATCCTCCAGCGCTGCCGGGCGATACTCCTCCAGCAGCGCCCAGAGAATGGCCTGGGTCTCCACGTCCGGCTTGCCGCGGTAATCGGCGGGCCGGAAGCGCATCTGGAAGGCACGCAGTACCGCGCGGGTCTGGCGGTCCAGCTCACCCGTTGTCTCCAGCGGATAGCCCCAGGCGCGCAGCGCCTCCTGCAGAGTGCCGAGCGGTAATGCCTCTGCCTCGAAGTGGGCTTGCCAGCGCGATACCGCTTCCTCCCCCGGCCATACGCCGATACCTGCCTCATGGAGTTCGCGCCATGGGAAGCGCGGGCCGGGGTCGATCTTGCGCGACGGCGCAATGTCGGAATGGGCTACCACGTCGATGGGGTGGATGCCATGGCGTTCGATGATGTCCCGCGATAGTGCGATCAGCGCCTCGATCTGCTCGTCTGGATAAGACGCCCACTTTACCTCCACGGCGGCCTCGGGATGCGTTTCCAGCAACCGCTCCACCTCGGCGTAGGGACGATCGGGCCCGGTATTGACGATCTCGATGCCTATCGAGGTGTCGTTGATGTTGGTGCGACCCTTCCAGGCGCTGGCGCCGGCGTGCCAGGCGCGGCGCTCCTCGTCGACGAGCTGGTAGACCAGCGGCAGACCGCGTTGGTCGCGCGGCGGCAACGGCAGCACATAATGGGCACTGACGTGAGGGCCGGTGAGCACGGCCAGCGACTCTGCCTCGTCGACATCGGTGTAGTGCAACACCAGGTGGCGCACCCGGCTGGTATGCGAGGACGAAACGTGGGTGTGATCCACTACGTAGCCGTCGCGCTGTTCGAGAGACTTCGGTGTGGCGCAACCGCTCAACCAGGTGGTTGCGATGACGATGCCCGCGATGGCGGTCCAGCGATTCGCCATCATCAGCTCCCCTGTATCACTAGCCGGATCAACAAACCGAGCACCATGGCACTCGAGACGCTGAGCAGGGTGCCCATCAGCACGTATTCGGTCAGCTTGCGATCCTGCGCACCGCGCAGTTCACCGAAGCGCAGCACCGACTTGGCGGCGAGCAGGAAGCCAATGGCGGTCAACTGGTCGAGCAGTACCAGGGTCAGCACCAGCACGCGCTCGGCCATGCCGATGCGTGCCCCGGCAGCAATGAGCGTGCCCGGGTTGTCGATTTCGGCACTCCAGCGCTGTATGACCAGGGCGATGACGATCGACAGTGGGCGGGTGACGACCAGGTACGCGACGACGATGCCGAGTACCGGCGGGGTGAACAACCATTGCCAGAAGGTGACCAACGGCTGCCAACTGCCCAACCAGACCAGCCATACACCCAGCAGCACCAGCAGGTGCAACGCCTGGTCGAGCATGAACCAGCGCAGCCTTGATGGCGACAGGTAGGACTTGCCGAGGTCGATAGCCATATGGCTCACGGCGACAGCAAGCGCGCCTCCCAGCACCATGGCCAAGGAGGTGGTGGCGTTCGAATGGGTGAGGGTGGCCGCACCCAACACCGCGAAGGCCAAGCCGCCATGCAGCGCTGCGTGCAGGTAGAGTTGCGGGGAGCGCACCTTGCGCACGTAGCGAGCCTCGACCCAACGCCTTGGCTGCAGGGCGAAATCGCCAAGCAGATGGACCAGCACCAGCCCCAGCAGCAGCGAGAGATCGGCGTTCATCGGGAGTCGTCCTTGAATCGTTGGCCGAGGTAGCGGAGATAATCGTCGAGCAGCGACCAGCGGGCGGCCCGCAGCCGCTTGTGCACGCCGGGCTGGCTGATACCGAGCCGCTTGGCGAGCGCCTGCTGGGACTCATCGTGCCACAGGCTCAGGTAGACGGCTTCGGCGGCGTAGCGTGACCAGCCATCGATCAGGTCGTCGACGAAGCGGGTCAGCAGGGTCAGGCACTCGCTCTCGGACTCCTCGACCAGCTTTAGGCACAGGTGGGAAGCGCCTTCGCTCATGGCGTCCAGGGTCTGACCGGAGCGCACGAACACCTCGCCGCTGGCTTCGGTGACCCGCTGTTCGGGGTGCCAGCGATCCTTGCCGATGGCGACGGCGATGCGGGCATCCCAGCGTTGGTCTTCCTCCGAATGGCGAATCAGTGCCGCACGCAACAACACCGCAGCATGCATGGCTGTCGCGGGGTCGGGAAGGGCGATCTGAAATCCGTCTCCACGGTACCGCTCACCCTGGCCGCCGTAGCGGTCGGTAATCGCCTCGAGGGCGGCATCGAGCTCCTTGAAGAGTCGCTTCGGGTCGCTGGCCTTGCGTGAATCGACAAGGTCGCCCGTGAGTACGGCAATGCGCTGCACCATAGGCCCGCTCTACATGAGGTATGGAGAGATAATAGCCCCTAAGGGTTATTTTTCAAATTTATAACCAAAAAAGGTTATGGCGAATTGTCCGCTATCGACGCTTGCCCAAGACCAGGCGGATGACATGTCTCGTCATACAAAACCTGTATGAAAATACAGTATAGGGAGTCGCCCGAGAATGGGCAAGCCATCGCAGGGCTATCGATCCCGGCCTCGGCAGCTTCTAGCCGCGCGCCAACTCGCGCATGGCGTTCTCCAGACCCTCCAGGGTCATGGGGTACATGCGGTCGTCGATCAACTGGCGAATCAACTGGGTGGAGTGGGTGTACTCCCAGGCGCGCGGCGGCATGGGGTTGAGCCAGGCCAGGCGCGGGAACTTGTCGGCCAGGCGTTTCAGCCACACCGCGCCGGCCTCGTCGTTGAAGTGCTCTACGCTACCGCCGGGATGGGTCACCTCATAGGGCGACATGGCGGCGTCGCCGACGATCACCACCTGATAGTCGCGCCCGTAGGAGTGCAGCACGTCCATGGTGGGAATACGCTCGCTGGTGCGGCGGTAATTGTTGCGCCAGACGCCTTCGTACAAGCAGTTGTGGAAGTAGTAGTGCTCCAGGTGCTTGAACTCCGAGCGGGCGGCGGAGAACAACTCCTCGCAGACGCGGATGTGGTCGTCCATGGAGCCGCCCACGTCGAGGAACAGCAGCACCTTTACTGCATTGTGACGCTCCGGGCGCATGCGCACGTTGAGCAGGCCGGCGTCGCGGGCGGTATCGCGGATGGTGGCATCGACGTCGAACTCCTCGGCCGCCCCTTGGCGGGCGAACTTGCGCAGGCGGCGCAGCGCCATCTTGATGTTGCGTGTGCCGAGTTCGAGCGAGTCGTCGTAGTCGCGGAAGCGGCGTTCGTCCCACACCTTGATCGCCCGGCGATGGCGCGAGCCCTCCTGGCCGATGCGAATGCCTTCGGGATTGTAGCCGTAGGCGCCGAAGGGGCTGGTGCCGCCGGTGCCGATCCACTTGTTGCCTCCGGCGTGACGCTCCTTCTGCTCCTCAAGGCGCTTCTTGAAGGTCTCGATCAGCTTCTCGAGCCCGCCCAGCGACTCGATCTGGGCCTTCTCCTCCTCGCTGAGCTGTTTTTCGAACTCGCGGCGCAGCCAGTCGTCGGGAATCAGCGCCTCGATGGCGGCATCCAGGTTCTCCAGGCCGTCGAACCAGGCGGCGAAGGCGCGATCGAAGCGGTCGAAGTGGCGTTCGTCCTTGACCATCACGGTGCGCGCCACCTGGTAGAACGCTTCCATGTCGGCGAACACCACGCCGCGCTCGACGACGGCATGCAGGTCGAGCAGTTCGCGCAGCGACACCGGTACGCCGGCACGCTTGAGGGTCTCGAACAGGCCGATGAACATGGCTCAGCGCCTCTGGTTGCCTTGGCGACGCATCATGAAGGCCAGCCGCTCGAGCAACTGGGTGTCCTGCTCGTTCTTCACCAAGGCGCCTGCCAGCGGCGGGATCGCCTTCACCGGGTCGCGGTGGTAGAGCGCTTCGCGGGCCAGCTCGTCGCTCATCAGCAGTTTCAGCCAGTCGACCAGCTCCGAGGTGGAGGGCTTCTTCTTCAGCCCCGGCGCCTGGCGCAGGTCGAAGAACACCTCGAGCGCCTGGCTGACCAGCTTCGGCGCGATGTCGGGGAAGTGCACGTCGACGATGGCCTGCATGGTCTCGCGGTCGGGAAACTCGATGTAGTGGAAGAAACAGCGGCGCAGGAAGGCGTCGGGCAGCTCCTTCTCGTTGTTCGAGGTGATCACGATGATCGGCCGATAGCGGGCGGAGATGGTCTCGCCGGTCTCGTAGACATGGAACTCCATGCGATCCAGCTCCTGGAGCAGGTCGTTGGGGAATTCGATGTCGGCCTTGTCGATCTCGTCGATCAGCAGCACCACGCGCTCGTCGGCGGTGAAGGCTTCCCATAGCTTGCCGGGCTTGATGTAGTTCTCGACGTTCTCCACGCCCTCGACGCCGAGCTGGGAGTCGCGCAGGCGGCTCACCGCGTCGTATTCATAGAGCCCCTGGGCCGCCTTGGTGGTGGACTTGATATGCCAGGTGATCAGCTGCGTACCCAGCGAGGCCGCCAGTTCCTCGGCCAGCAGGGTCTTGCCGGTGCCCGGCTCACCCTTGATCAGCAGCGGGCGCTCCAGGGTCACGGCGGCATTCACCGCCTGCTTCAAGGCATCGGTAGCCACATAGGTAGAGGTTGAATCGAAAGCCATGGTCGTGCCTCGGCGATTAGCGTCTGGGGGAAGTCAAACAAGTGTACGGAAGGGTAGGGCAAGGGACAAATCGAGTTCGAAAAGCGATACCATCGCATAAGACAGTGGGCCGGCCTGCCGTTGCACGCCGGCAGGGAGCCATGAACATGAGCGAGACTCTTATCCTTCACGAGCCGCTGATCCGCCTCGGCATTTTCTTGCTGGTACTGGCGATGATGGCCCTGTGGGAAATCCTCGCCGCGCGTCGCCAGCAGCGAATCCGGCGCTGGCAGCGCTGGCCCGGCAACCTCTCGATCGTGGTGCTGGACACCCTGGCGGTTCGCCTGGTGTTTCCCCTGGCGGCGGTGGGGGCCGCCCTGGCGGCTGCCGAGCACGGCTGGGGGCTGTTCCATCTGGTCTCGGCGCCGCTGTGGCTGGCGCTGCCGCTCTCGGTGCTGCTGCTCGATGCGGCAATCTACTTTCAGCACCGGTTGTTTCATGCCGTGCCCTGGCTGTGGCGCTTGCACCGCATGCACCACGCGGACCTCGAGTTCGACGTGACCACCGGCCTGCGTTTCCATCCGTTGGAGATCCTGATCTCGATGGGCATCAAGGTGGCCGTGGTAACGCTGCTGGGCGCACCGGCCGTGGCGGTGCTGATCTTCGAAGTCGTGCTGAACGCCACCTCCATGTTCAACCATGGCAACGTGCGCCTTCCCGCGTGGCTCGACCGCCGGCTGCGCCTCGTTGTGGTGACGCCGGACATGCACCGCGTTCACCATTCCATCGTACGCCGCGAGACCGACAGCAACTTCGGCTTCAACCTGCCCTGGTGGGACTGGTTGTTCGGCACCTATCGCGACCAGCCCGCCGCCGGGCATCTCGGCATGACGCTGGGCATCGAAGCGTTCCGCGAGCCCCGCGAGCTGAGGCTGGATCGCATGCTGATCCAGCCCCTGCTGAACCCCAAGCCTCCCGCTGTGCAGAGCCGCGGGCAGGAGTCGCAAGGTTAGTTCTCCTTGCGGCGATACGCCTCTACCAGAGTTGCCGGGTCGTGCTCGGCGTGGCCACGATTGACGTGGACGCGCAACAATTGGGCGGCTAGCCCACTCATGGGCGTGGCGCTTCCGGCGCGCTGGCTCTGGGCCATGGCCATGTCGAGGTCCTTGAGCAGGGTGCGCAGGTGCCAGGCCGGATCGGCATACTCGCTTGCCGCCATGCGCGGGGTGAGAATCTGGAACGGCTTGGAATCGGCAAAGCCGCCAGCCAGCGCCTCGGTCAGTCGGCCGGCATCCACGCCGCTGGCCTCGGCCAGGGCCACCATCTCGGCGATCACCGCCGCCTGGCAGCCGACGATCATCTGGTTGCACACCTTGGTAACCTGGCCCGCACCCACCGGGCCCATGTGCGTGACCCGCGCCGAGAGCGGGGCGAGCAGGAAGCGTACGGCCTCGACATCCGCTTCTGTACCGCCGCACATGATGGCCAGGCTCCCCGCCTCGGCCCCCGCTACGCCGCCGGAGACCGGGGCATCCACCCAGCACATGCCACACTCTTCCTCCAGCTTCTCGGCAAAGGCGCGCGTTGCCGCCGGGTCGCTGCTGGAGAGATCGATCAGCCTTTGCCCCGCCCGACCATGGGTCGCCACGCCGCCTTCGCCGAAGACCACATCCTCTACGACGGCGGTATTGGCCAGGCACAGCATCACCACATCGACACACTGCATCAACTCGGCGATTGAGCCGGCTAGCGTAGCTCCAGCTTCGAGCAACGGCGCGCACTTTTCCACGGTGCGGTTCCACACCGTCACGTCGAAGCCGGCATCCAGCAGGCGACGTGTCATGGGGTCGCCCATCAGGCCGAGGCCGATGAAACCGAGGCGGGGTTGAGGCATTTCGTTTCTCCAGGTTGGGCCAGCAGCAGAATGCCTAGCATGAGCGATGGAAGGGTTTTCCATCAATACCAGAGCCCCGCTCATCCCGGCGCATTCACTCGCCTGTAGACGGCCTCCAACAGGCTATAGAGACCGAACGCGAACAGGCCCAAGGCAACGAAAGCCAGCAGCCAGCGGCCGAATGCCTGGCTACGAAGTGTGTTGAAGACATCGTCGAGACCGCCTGCCTGTTCAGGATCTATCTGGTAAGCGGCGATGATGAAGAACATGCCGATGATCAGGAAGACCAGGCCACGGATTACCAGGCCGAAGCGGCAGATTGGGTAGGCCCAGCGCTGGGTCCGCGCCGGCATGTCGAAGTGACGATCGAATTTCGCTTTCCAGCCTTTGATGCCATGGGCAACACCGGCACCGATAATGGCCAGGCCGACGGCGCCCACCAGCCAGCGACCGTACGGCTGTTGCATCAACCAACTCGCCAGGCCCTCCGAGCCACCCCCGGAATCTCCTGAACCCCCACCCAGAGTGAAGATCAGGCTCGCGGCAAAAAACGCCAGCAGTGTGTGCGTGGCTGCGCTCACCAGCAGGCCCGCACGGATGGCCATGCCCTTGGCGTCGGTACCGTGGCGGTCAGTGTCCTTGATGGCCTGGATGCAGCGCCACAAGGCATACCCCAAAAGGCCCAGGCTGATAGCAACGAGCAGTACGTCGCCCCATGCGGCGTCCATCAGGCTCTCCAGCGCACCGCGGCTATCCGTCGTCTGGCCACCTTGCCCAATCGCCGCCAGTGCGGCCAGGCCACCAACTAGCAGATACACAATGCCACGTGCGGCGTAACCCCATCGCGCAATGATATCGAAGGCACCCCCTCGATTCGGGGTCGGTATGCTGTTTCTCATGGCGTCCTCCTGACTGAGCCGATTACCGGTGGCGAATCCTTTCGTTCACTCTAGCAGTTAGGCTTGGCACGAAAGCTGGGGTGGCGGGAAGTGCGGCCAGTTGGTTTAGGCATGGCTACGCTTGAGGACAGACGCAGGAAAGGAAGCCTAAGATGACACCAAGAAGTGATCTGACTGTGCACGAAGTCGTCCTTCCTCTCTCCAGGGACCAAGCCTTCCAGCTATTCACCAAGCGATTTGCTGCCTGGTGGCCGGCGGAATACACCTGGTCCCAGTCGACGTTGGGCACCATCGGCATCGAGCCGCGGCAGGGGGGACGCTGTACCGAGGAGGGGCCGCACGGCTTCCAGGTGGACTGGGGGCGCGTGCTGGCCTGGGAGCCGTCGGTGCGCTTGCTCATTACCTGGCAGATCGGCCCCAACCGAGTGCCTCAGCCCGACCCTGCGTATGCCAGCACGGTGGAGGTTCGTTTCCATGAGAATGGGCCAAATGCTACTCGCCTGGTGCTGAAACATAGTGACTTTCGAAACCACGGCGATGGGGCCGAGGAGTATCGTGACGCCATGGCTTCCGAGTACGGCTGGCCCTATATATTGGCATGTTTTCGCAAGTTCGCCTCTCGTCAGGCCATACCTGACAAGCACCGATCAACGTGACACACGCTCGATTAGAGCAAGACTTGCTGCAGCGCCGCGAAGTGGCCCGTCTGCTCGAGCGAGCCAGCTATTGAGAAGGTTAGTGGCGCGGAGTCTGGCCCCGGACTAGTTTCATATTGTTACTTTGTGGAGCGCATGATTGTTCGCCGTGCGTGCCCGCTCATGAGTTCGCAACAGAAAACGGGCGCACCGTGCAGGTGGGCGGCAGTATTCGCTGATCTTGAGGCGCCCTTAGGATGAGGACCTCAACATGCCAACCACCAGCCATTCCATGCTTGCCTGGCCTCATTCGGCTGTCCATGCTCATGGTGCCTGCTGTTGCGGTTCGCCGCTGCTGCAGCGCTTCCATGAACGCATGATGGCCGATATCTCCCGGCGTTATTTCCTCGGAGGCACGGCGGCCGTCATGGCGCTGTTTGCCGGCCTGCACGCGCCGAAGGCCGTAAGCGCTCAGCCGCAAGACCGCAGAGGACCGTTGCTGTTCTCCAATCTCAAGCTCTTCGATGGTAGCGGCGGAACGCTGCGCGAGAATGTGGCCGTCCGGGTGAACGAAAGCCGCATCCAGGCGCTGCTGGCCGCCGATGCCGAGCCCGAGGGCGCCGAAGTGATCGACTGCGGCGGCCGTGTGCTGATGCCCGGTCTGATCGACGCTCATTGGCACAGCACCCTGGTTGCTATCACCCAGGCGGCAGCGATGACAGCCGATCCGGGCTATCTGCATTTGGTCGCAGCCAGAGAGGCGGAGCGCACCCTGATGCGTGGAATCACCTCAGTGCGGGATGCCGGTGGTCCATCCTTCGCGCTGAAGCGCGCCATCGATGAGGAGGTCGTCATGGGACCAAGGATATTCCCCGCTGGCGCGATGATTTCCCAAACATCGGGACACGGTGATTTCCGCATGCGTTATGACGTACCCCGCGGCACCACGACACCCCTCAGCGAGCCGGAGCGCCAAGGCGTGGTGGCGATCGCTGATGGCGAGGCCGAAGTGTTACGACGCACCCGTGAGCAACTGATGCTCGGCGCCTCCCAGATCAAGCTGATGGGCGGTGGCGGGGTCGCCTCGACCTACGATCCTCTGGACAGTACGCAGTTCACGGAGCGCGAGCTGCGTGCTGCCGTTGAAGCGGCCGAGGACTGGGGCACCTACGTGATGGTGCACGTCTACACTCCGCCCGGCATCCAACGCTCCATCCGGGCCGGGGCCAAATCCATCGAACACGGCCAGCTCGCTGATGAAGAGAGTGTTCGAATGATGGCTGGGGAGGGCACCTGGTGGAGTCTGCAGCCTTTTCTTCAGGATGAGGACGCCAACGTTTACCCCGACGAGACCCGCCGTATGGCCCAGCGTCAAGTGGCAGAGGGTACCGAGCGTGCCTATGAGCTGGCGCAGCGCTTCGACGTCAGGCTGGCGTGGGGCACTGATATCCTTTTCAGCCCTCAGAACGCGCCTAATCATTTGCGCCATCTGGCCAAGCTGACACGCTTTTACGATCCGCTCACGGTGCTGGCCATGGCTACCGGCCAGAATGGGGAGTTGCTCACGCTCTCCGGCCCTCGCAGCCCTTATCCCGGCACGCTGGGGCGCATTGAGGAGGGTGCATTTGCCGATCTCTTGGTAGTGGATGGCGACCCGAGTCGCGACCTCGACTTTCTGACCGACCCGGAGCGCAATCTGCGCCTGATCATGAAGGATGGACGCATCTACAAGAACAACCTGTGAGGCTAACCATGATCGACAGATTCCTTGTCGTTGCCTTGGTCATCGTGACTGTAGGCTTCACGGCTGAAGCCCAGGCCCAGGCGCGTGAAGACACCTGGCGCTTTCAGCTCACGCCATACATTTGGTTAGCCAACCTGTCCGGCGATATTCGCCCGTTGAGAGGTGCTCCCACTGTCAGCACTTCGCGCTCTTTCGATGAGATCCTGGACGATCTGGAAGGGGCTTTCTTTATTTCTGGCAGCGCTCGTTACGAGCGCTGGGTGCTGTTTGGGGACTTCACCTACGCTTCGCTCAGCCATGGCGGCGTGATCCCGGCGGGATTGACCGCCGAAGGCAGGGTGCGGCAACGCTCCTTCACGGCGGCGGGCGGTTATCAGGCCATTAGCGAACACGGGCATTATCTGGATCTGCTGGCCGGCGCGCGGGCCTGGCGCATGGAGGCTGAAGCCGCTGTTCCGGCTTTTGGGCTCGACTTGCGTGACACCGAGCGCTGGGTCGATCCGATTCTGATAGCACGTTTGCGCTCGGAGTGGAGCCCACGCTGGTCTACGCTGGTGCATGCCGATGTGGGCGGCTTCGGGATCGGTGCCGACAGCACCTGGCAAGTGGTGGCAACCACGAACTATCGGGTGAACGATGCCCTCTATCTATCCGCTGGCTATCGCCATCTGGCACTGGATCGTGACGAAGAGGGTATGCGGCTCGACATTTCGATGGGTGGCCCGCTGCTGGGGGTGACCTGGCGTTTCTAGGCAAAGGAGCCAACTACGAACGATACGTTCGCCTTGATTTCATGTAGAGGAGTTCGTGAGATGTCGAGCATCGCCAAGAATACACGGGCCACGGTGATTCCATGCCTTCGCTACCGTGATGCGCCAACTGCCATCGAATGGCTTTGCCGGGCCTTCGGTTTCGAGAAGCAGTTCGTTGCCGCCAACGAGAATGGAACCATTGCCCACGCCCAACTGACGTTCGGCAATGGCATGATCATGCTGGGATCGGCCACGGACAGCGAATTCGGCCGCCTGATGAAGCAGCCGGACGAAACCGATGGTGCCGAAACTCAATGCGCCTACCTCATCGTCTCGGACGCTGATGATGTCTACGAGCGTGCCAAAGCGGCAGGTGCCCAGATAGTTATCGAGATCAAGGACGAGGATTACGGTGGCCGGGGCTTCAGTTGCCGTGACCTGGAGGGGCACCTCTGGAACTTCGGCACCTACGATCCCTGGTAACGCTTGTGTGTGCATACAGCTGTCCTTGAGTACTGTATTTTTAGCTGTCACGCCACTGTTAGCCGTCCTAAGGGCGGCCAGCAAAGCGGGCTGCGAGCGAAATGAGAATCGGCGATGCCTCAACATCAAATATACCGGATGAAATTTTCGCGCGTTTACCCGTTGTATGTTCAGAAGGCCGAACGCAAGAATCGCACGAAGGAAGAAGTTGACCAAGTCATCTGCTGGTTAACAGGTTACAGTCGTGAAGAGCTTCAATGCCAGATCGAAATGGAAAGCGATTTTGAGGCATTCTTTGCCAAAGCGCCAAGGCTCAACCCAAACGCTTCGCTCATCAAAGGCGTTGTATGTGGGGTGCGTGTGGAAGAGATTGAAGATCCTCTCATGCGAAAGGTTCGCTATCTGGATAAGCTTGTTGATGAGCTCGCAAAGGGTAAGGCGCTGGACAAGATTTTGCGCCAGTAACTATATTCGTCACGCATACGGGACGGAGGCTGATAAATGCCTTTGCCTGTTAT
Organism: Billgrantia sp. C5P2; assembly: GCF_051062895.2. NCBI lineage: Bacteria > Pseudomonadati > Pseudomonadota > Gammaproteobacteria > Oceanospirillales > Halomonadaceae > Billgrantia > Billgrantia sp. C5P2. The sequence goes on along the minus strand of NZ_CM128542.1, from coordinate 2,782,253 downwards.
GCGGGGTGATGCGCGTCAGCGAAGATTGCCAAAGGCGGAGAAGTAGATGAACCAAGAAGAAATAAAAGCCTTATTTGACCAGCAGGCTGCAAGCTACGATACACAGTGGGCGAAGACTGCACCGATTCGAAACTGCCTACATCTGCTTCTTGGGTCGATGTTCGCCGAGTTGCCTGCAGATGCAAAGGTTCTATGCGTCGGGGTAGGAACGGGTGATGAGCTTCTCTATCTTGCCTCTGAGCATCCTGGCTGGAGCTTTACTGCTGTAGAGCCATCCGGCGCCATGCTTGATATCTGTCGGCAAAGAACAGAGAAAGAGGGCATTGCGTCTCGCTGTACTTTTCACGAGGGCTACCTCGGCTCACTTCCCGTTATCGAGCCGCACGATGCTGCGACCTGCTTCCTGGTGTCCCAGTTCATCTTGGATGAGAGCGAGCGCTCCAGATTTTTCAGTGAAATTGCAGATAGACTTAAGCCAGGTGGGATACTCGCTAGCGCCGATTTGGCCTCAGATGTCGAGTCACTGGAATATGAAGAATTACTCCGTGCTTGGATGAACATGATGTCAGCCGCGGATATTTCATCGGAAGCGGTGGAGCGGATGCGCAAAGCCTACGCCACTGATGTTGGTGTACTTCCTCCGGCCAAGGTTGCCTCTATCATTGAATCCGGTGGCTTTGAGCTCCCCGTGCAATTTTTTCAGGCAGGATTGATTCATGCCTGGCTATCGAGGCGAGCACTGAACGACGCTGCCTAACCAGGCCGTGCACGACACAGTCGCTGCGCTAAAGGTCTGCAAGGAGCATCGCTGACGTTGTGCTGCGCCCATAAGCGCCTATCGGAGAGGACCATGCTTGATGCGAATCGCTATCGGCATATCGTGCTTTTCATTTGCTTGCCCTGGCTCTTGCTGGGTTGCTCCCAGCGCGGTACGTACGAAGGGCTGAAACACAGCAATGCCCTTGAGTGCCATCAGGTGCCGTCCAGTCAGAGAGAGGAGTGTTTCGAACGACTTCCGCCGGACTACGACACTTACCGCCACCAGCGCGAGGCAGTGATTGGCGAATGAGCGCTGTGCAGCGTTGGATCAAAGCCCCGGCGCCGTAGCGAAACCGGCACCGGGGCGAAGCGAAGGCCCGACGATCAGCCGGTCATTCGGCCACTGAGCTGGTCGCGCAGGCGGTCGACCATGCCGACGCCAGGGCCCACGGTCTTGTGGAACAGCTCAGAGTGGGGCGCGCTGGGGTGGGGGCGGGTCGGTGCCAGTTGCTTGGCTTTTTCTACCTTCCTTCCCAGCTCGACGAGGTCCTCGCCGGAGATGCGCTGACGCAGTTTGGGAAACTGGTCGGCTTCCTCGTCCTTGGCGTGGTGGCGCAGCAGTTCGTCCAGCTTGTGCACGCGATCCATGAAGGCTGGCTCGGCAGCATCGGCCTCTTCCAGCTGCTTCATCACCTGCACGATCTCGTCGTGTTCCTCCCTGTCGTGCTCAGCTTCCTCCTCCCCACCGGGGATACGCTTCTCCATCACCGGGTAGACGTACATCTCCTCGGCAACCGCGTGACGCATCACTTCGGCGATCAGCGTATCGGTCAGGTCGCGGCGTTGCTCGGCATCGGGGGAACGCTGGATCTGGTCCAGCAGATCCTCCATGTCACGATGGTCGAGGGTGAGAATGTCGACGACGTCCTGGCTGGACTCGGTAGTGTTCTGCACGTTCATGAGACTCCTCCATTGAGTCGTTGCGCCTTTTGCAACAGGCCATCTCAACATAGACGCGAGCTGGCGTATGAGCCAAGCCTGGCGGAGTCTTCCGTCTCCCGCTTATGCTGAACCCCGTACCGAGGGGCCGAGGGATGGTCCGATGCGTCGAATAAGGGGGAGTCATGCGGCTCAGAGTACTGTCGGACCTGCATCTGGAACATTTCGACGATGGGCGCGAGCTGCCGGAAGTGGAGGCAGATGTGGTGATTCTCGCCGGGGACATTCACCGCCATGCGGAGGGGTTGGCCTGGGCGGCCGAGCGCTTCGCTGGGGTGCCGATCCTCTACGTGCCGGGCAATCATGAATTCTATGGTGCCTCCATGCCGCTGCTGCGTCAGGCCCTGGCAGCCGAGGCCGAGCGGTTGGGTGTCCATCTGCTCGACAACCGGACTCTCACGCTGGGCGGTGTGCGCTTCCATGGCACGACGCTATGGACCGACTTCGCCCTTTATGCCGACGATCCGGACCACGATCCCGCGCTGACCGAGGAGAAGGCGCGCTGGCTGATGCCCGATTTCAGCATTATCGAGCAGCCGGAAGGGGAGACGTTCAGCCCGGCCGAAAGCCAGCGGCTGCATACCGAAGCCCTGGCCTGGCTGGCGGTGGAGCTGGCCAAGCCCTTCGACGGGCCTCGTGTGGTGATCAGCCACCATGCGCCATTGGCCGAGTGCATTCCGCCACGCTACCGGGGCGATGCGCTGTCGCCGGCCTTCGCCTCGCACCTGCCGGCGATGATGGGCCGCATGGACGTGTGGATTCACGGTCACGTGCACGAGCCGGTGAATCGGGAAGTGGGCGGTACACGGGTGCTGGCCAACCCCGGCGGTTACCCGGGGGAGTTCGAACCGCCCCTGTTCATGCCGGATCTGATCATTGATATCTGAGGGAATCCACCATGAAGGGAAGCTGTCTTTGCGGCACTGTGACCTACGAGATCGGCCAGTTGGACATGCCGATTCGTCATTGCCACTGTCGCACCTGTCAGAAGGCACATGCGGCGGCCTTTGCGACTACAGCAGGAGTGATGCGCGAGCATTTTCGCTGGATCGCAGGCGACGAGACGCGTGCCAGCTTCGAATCCTCACCCGGCAAGCGGCGCTGGTTCTGCACGGCCTGTGGTTCGCACCTCGTGGCCGAGCGAGAGGGGCAGCCGCATGTCATCGTGCGGGTCGCCACCTTGGATGACGACCCGGGTACGCGGCCGCAGGCGCATATCTGGGCCTCCCACGATTCTCCCTGGTTAGCTTACGAGGGGCTGCCTTCACACCCGGAGTGGCCACCGGAGCAATAGGAGACGGCGCCGTCCCTGGTGCCGTTGCAGAACGGTGACTCGGTCAACTGAAGATGTGAAAGCTATCGGCATTCAGCCACAGGTGGACGAGGATACTGGCGGCGTAGCCCAGCGCGATCACCGGCGCCCAGCGCAAGTGCCCGGCAAAGGTGTAGTAGCCCCGGGCCTGGCCCATCAGGGCGACGCCAGCAGCGGAGCCAATGGAGAGCAGGCTGCCGCCGACACCGGCGGTAAGCGTGATCAGCAACCAGTGGCCGTGGGACATCTCCGGCTGCATGGTCAGCACGGCGAACATCACCGGAATGTTATCGACCACGGCCGATACCAGGCCCAAGGCGATGTTGGCCCAAGTGGCGTCCCAGCCGCTGTAGAGCAGTTCAGAGAACAAGCTCAAGTAGCCCAGGAAGCCCAGGCCACCGACGCACATCACCACGCCGTAGAAGAACAGCAGGGTATCCCACTCGGCTCGCGCCACTCGGTTGAATACGTCGAACGGCACCACGCTGCCAAGCTGAGCCAGGCGGCGCTCGTCACCGCTCCGCATGTAGTGCTCGCGTTTACGTTCCAGCGAGCGGGGCAGGGTACGGCGCAAGTAGTAGCCGAAGAACTGCAGATAGCCTAGACCGGTCATCATGCCCAGTACCGGGGGGAGGTGTAGCAGGGAGTGGCAGGCCACGGCGGTGGCTACCGTGAGCAGGAACAGAACGATGATGCGTCGTGCGCCGCGCTTGAGATCAACCTCCTCTTCGTCACCCTCCGGAGTGCGATCGCCGATAAACAAGCTCATGGCCACTGCCGGCACCAGGAAGTTGACCAATGAGGGCACCAACAGGGCGAAGAATTCATAGAACTGCAGCATGCCGGCCTGCCACACCATCAGCGTGGTGATGTCGCCGAACGGGCTGAAGGCCCCGCCAGCGTTGGCCGCTACCACAATGTTGATACAGGCCAGGTTGATGAAGCGCTTGTCGCTCTCGGCCACCTTGATCACCACCGCACACATCAGCATAGCGGTGGTCAGGTTGTCAGCCACTGGCGAGATGACGAAGGCGAGTCCACCGGTGAGCCAGAATAATTGGCGGTAGCTGAAACCCTTGCGCACCATCCAGGAGCGCAGTGCGTCAAAGACCCGGCGCTCCTCCATGGCATTGATATAGGTCATCGCCACCAACAGGAACAGCATCAGCTCGGCGAACTCGAGTAACGTCTCGCGAAAGGCGTGTTCGGCCTCGTCAGGCATGCCTGCCTGGACGTAGACCCAACCGATCATAGCCCAGATCAGACCGGCAGCGACAAGTACCGGCTTGGACTTGCGCATGTGAATTTTTTCTTCGGCCATCACCAGGGCATAGGCCAGAACGAACAGCGCAATGGCGGTTAAACCGACCAGAGAATTCGTCAGCAAGAGCGGTCCAGTGGCGGCATGTGCCAACGGGCTGGCGATAGTAAGAGCAACGACGAGCAACAGCAAAGCCGGGCCACGAAGGTTTCGAGGCCGGGCAGAGGATGAACAGCCGAGGGGCATGGTGTGTATCCTGAGGAGGAGCGGAAGAACTCAGCGCTTATATATCACGCAATGCTGCGTCGCGATATTGGTGCGATGCCGCTGGCCCATGCCAGTTTCGCATGGGGCGAAATGCACCGCGAAGCACTGCCGGTCCTGGGTGGGGATGGATGTGTTAGCGTGAAGTCGTGTCCGGTCAGGACTGGTCAGGACTGGTCAGAAGACCATTGCAAGGAGGAGAGGCATGCACATAGCCATTCTGACGCTGCATGTTTCGCTGCCCGGTTGTGCATCGCTGAAAGAGAAGCGGCAACGCATGGGCGGATTGCATGAACGCTATGGCCGCAATCCGGCGGTAGCGGTGTGCGAAAGCGGCGAGCACGACCGATTGGAAGCGAGCGAGTGGACCTTCGTGGCGGTCGGTAACGAGCGGCAAAAGGTAGAGTCGCTATGCAGCGAGATTGAGGACAAGGTGCAGCGCACGGTGGATGGGCGCGTCATGGATGTCACCCGCGAGTTGCTCTAGCGACGTGTCGGATGATGCGCTGCGACGTTCGACTGGTTTATGCCGTTTCGCTGATTTTGCGATGCATCAAAATGCGGCAATGCAGCCCTGAAGTGAGTTTCGGTGGTGCAGGAAGGGGAACGGTCGGGGTATGGCACAAAGCCTGCTTGGCTGTTTTTCTTGCAGGTCTTTGTTTTTCCAATGTTTCTATAATTGTTGGCGCAGTTATCGCTTTGTATTTGTTAACCGAACAACGCTGCAGGAAGGTCGGCGTGATATTCAACCTTCCTGAGCAATGTCGCCAATAGCTGTAATGAACAGTGGGCGATATACCGATGTGAGCTGGCGTGCTCCACCTGACCCCCTCCGGGGGGTCTTTTTTATTTCTGGCTAGGGTGCGCGCTCGGCCTGGATGCCGCAACTCGACCATGGTCGTGCATGATGTAGTTGGCGGCGTGGAAAGCAAAAAAGCTGCCAGGACTTGCCTGACAGCTTTTCGGGCCGTAACTGGTTCCATTCCTGCGAAACTTCCGTGTTCGCTTATCGATCCCTGATGACTGGAACGGAATGAGTCGTTATCAGCGGCCCTGGTTCTTGCCACCCTTGCGGCCGGCTTCGGAGGCCTTCTGCGGGTCGTTGGCGAAGTTGCCGCCGCTGTGCTGGCCACCTTTCTGGCCGGCTTCGGAGGCACGCTGCGGATTGTTGGCAAAATTGCCGCCACTCTGCTGGCCACCCTTGTGGCCGGCCTCGGAGGCACGCTGCGGTTCGTTGGCGAAATTGCCGCCACTCTGCTGGCCACCCTTGTGGCCGGCCTCAGAGGCGCGCCGCGGGTCGTTGGCAAAGTTGCCGCTGCTTTCATGGCCGCCTTTCTGGCCGGCCTGGGAGGCCTTCTGCGGATCGTTGGCAAAGGTGCCTGGATTCTGGTTGCGCTGTGCCATGTCAGATCTCCTTCCTGGTTGGCCTGTCGAAGAACACGCGAGATCGTACGTCCATTTACCGGTGTTCCGGCACTGCTGGCGTCTGCCATCACGGTTAAACGTAGGAATGGCCAACCGGTATATCAACCCAAGACGGGTTTCCTAATGCAAAGAAAGGTTTGCGGATCTAACGAAAGATTGCCCACGGCGGCAAGTCACTTTACCCGACGCTATTTTTCTTGCGAACAGGATCGCCGTATCGCGCTGAAGGCGCCTTGATTGGGCTAGGTTATCGGCAAGGATCATTCAATAGGCGAGGGAGATGCATGTCGACATTCATTGCACTAAGCGGTTTTCTTCTGGTGGCATTGGTGGTCTACGATGCTGTTCAGACGACCCTGGCGGCTTCCCGGTCGGGGCCGATGACCCGGCTGCTGGGGCGGCTCGCATGGTTTTCAGTCCTGACGCTGCACAAGCGGTTCTCGCTGCATGGGTTGCTGAAAGCCGTCGGCCCCTGGCTTACCGTCGCCTTGATGATGACTTGGGTGGGACTGATCTGGCTTGGCTGGTGGCTGGTATTCAGCAGCCACGAGTCGGCTGTGTATCACCCCGATTCGGGAACCTACGCCAATCCCTTGGAGCGCCTCTACTTCGTCGGCTACACCATCACCACGTTGGGCTATGGCGACTTCGTGGCCGGCACAGGAAAATGGCAGGTTCTGGCGGTAATGGCGGCGGCCAATGGCTTTTTTCTCCTGACACTGGCGGTCACCTATATCCTGGCCGTCATGTCTGCCGTGGTACAGAAGCGGCAGTTGGCGATCTCGATCCATGCCCTTGGCGAAACCCCGGCGGCGATCGTGAAGCGCCTGGAAGGAGAGGGGAATTTCGAGGAGCTGGCCGATCAGGCCGACAACCTCAGGGCGACCATTATCAGTGTCGGGCAGCAACACCTCGCTTATCCCATTCTGCACTATTATCACCAGGGCGAGCCCGGCAGAGCCTTGCCGGTGGCTATGTTCAGACTCTATCAGGCGCTTACCCTCGTCTGTCATGGTCGTACGTCGCTGACCCCTTCGGTGCGCTTCAAGCTGCAAGCGGCTCTCGACTCACTGGAGAGTTTTCTCTCGGTGCTGAGCCACGACTTCGTTCGGCCAGCTAGCCTTGCTCCCGAAATCGATGCTGCCTGGCTGCCTGCCACGATAGCTCTCGACAAATCGCCCGAAGCGCTTCGCCAATACCTCGAGGAGCTGGAGAGCCAGCGCATATGGCTGGCCTATGTCCAAAAGGACGGCTGGGAGTGGCAGGCAATGTGGACATGACAATTCGGCGCACCCGAACGAGTCCCGGTTGGTAGGGGAACGTACATGCACAGGGCCAGGCGTGCCAGCTACGAGCCCTACCGGTCATTGGCCTGCGTGCGGCGTACTTGCCCGGAAGCGGCCTAGGGGCGACGATGGGAAGAGAGCTGAAAGGGAACGTTGCCTTGGTTGATACGCGGTCGTCCACGAAGAGGATTCCGGTGGGCATCAGCGCCTGCCTGATGGGTGAGCAGGTGCGCTACAACGGTGGCCACAAGCGCTCCCGCTACTGCCTGGAAGTGCTGCAGGAATGCTTCGCCTTAGAACCCTTCTGCCCCGAACTCGAGGCCGGACTGGGGGTGCCGCGGGAGCCGATTCGCCTCGTCGGTGTGCCTGACGAGGCGCCGCGGGTGAAGGGAACGGTGGATCCCGATCTCGACGTCACCGATCGACTGCGTGAGGTCGGCGAGGCGTTCGTTGCCCGCCATCGTCATTTGCGTGGCTTCATCCTGATGAAGGGCTCGCCGAGCTGCGGTCTCGAGCGGGTCAAGGTCTACCACGCGAACGGCATGCCGAGCCACGCCGACTCGGGGCTATTCGTACGCGTGCTGCGCGAGCACTTCCCCGAGTTGCCATTGGAAGAAGAAGCGCGCATGAACGATGCCGTGCTGCGCGAGAACTTCATCACCCGGGTATTCGCCTTCGACGACTGGAAGCATCACGTCGAGGACGCGAAAGAATTCCATGCGCTGATCCAGTTCCACAGCCGCCAGAAGTACCTGCTGATGGCGCACCATGTGGAAGCCTATCGCGAGCTGGGGCGCTACTTGGGCAGCGAGGCCCATGCCCAGCCGCTGAACGAGGTGAAGCACCGCTACCTGCAGCGCTTCATGGCGGCGTTGTCGCGCCCCGCTACGCGCAAGACCCACACCAACGCCCTGATGCACGTGCTGGGCTACCTGAAGCAGGCGCTGGACAGCGAAGTCAAGCAGGATTTGCTGCAAGCGGTGGAAGAGTACCGCCTGGGCCATGTGCATCTCGCCGTGCCGATGCGGCTACTCAATCACTACGTGAAGCGCCACGGTTCGGACTACATTCGACAGCAGACCTACCTCGACCCGCATCCGTATGAGCTCGGCCTGCGCAACACTATTTGAGAGCACCGCTGCAAACGGCTGCGCTCGGCCGTGCGTTGTGGATTCATGCTTCCGCCCGGTGTCGGCCGAACTGCAGCTCCGCCAGGTGACGGTAGAGCGGGCTCTGGTCGAGCAGCTCGGCGTGACGGCCGGCGGCTACCAACTGCCCTTCGTCGAAGACCAGCAGGCGGTCGGCGGCGGTCACCGTAGCCAGGCGGTGGGCAATCACCAGGCTGGTACGTCCGGCCATCAACCGATCCAGTGCCTGCTGTACCAGGCGCTCGCTCTCGGCGTCCAGGGCGCTGGTAGCCTCGTCGAGCAGCAGCACGCGCGGATCCTTGAGCAGCGCGCGGGCGATCGCCAGGCGCTGGCGTTGGCCGCCGGAGAGCTGCACGCCGCCGGGGCCGAGCGAGGTATCGAAGCCACGGGGCAGGGCCTCGACGAAGCCCAGCGCATTGGCGTCGCGGGCGGCAGCACGAAGCTCTTCGAGACTCGCATCGGGCTTACCGTAGCGCAGGTTGTCGGCCACCGTGCCGGTGAACAGTACGGGTTCCTGTGCCACCAGGCCCATGCTGGCGCGCAGCTCGCGCGGATCGAGTTCCCGCAGGTCGATGCCATCCAGCGTCAGGCGGCCCCGGTCGGGGTCGTGGAAGCGCAGCAACAGCCCGAGCAGGGTGCTCTTGCCGGCGCCGGAGGGCCCTACCAGGGCGACACGCTCGCCGGGGCGAATCCACAGGTCGAGGGCATCGAGCGCCGGTATCTCGCGCCCCGGGTAGGCAAAGCTCACGCTCTCCAGCCGTATCTCTCCGAGCAGCGGCTGAGGCAGTGGCACCGGTCGCGCCGGCGGGCGAATGCCGGGCTCGGCGTCGAGCAGCTCGAGCAGCCGTTCGGCGGCGCCGGCGGCCCGCTGAACGTCGCCGGCGACTTCTGCCAGGGTCGCCACTGCGCCTGCCGCCAGCACCGAATAGAAGACGAAGGCCGAGAGTTCCCCCGCACTCATCGTACCGGCCAGCACCGCCTGGCCACCCTGCCACAGCATCAGCCCCACCGCGGCGAATACCGCCAGCATGGCGGCACCCGTGAGCCAGGCGCGCTGCCGCGTGCGCACCACGGCGGTATCGAAGGCCTGCTCGACGCGCTCGCCGTAGTCGTGCCGGTCGATGGTTTCGTGGGTGAAGGCCTGCACCGTGCGAATGCCATTGAGAGTCTCGCTGGCGTAGCGGCCCAGCTCGGCCACCCGGTCCTGGCTGTAGCGGGAGAGACGGCGCACGCGGCGGCCGAACCACAGGATCGGCAGTACCGTGGCGGGTATGCTGATCAGCACCAGAGCCGAGAGCCAGGGCTGTGTTACCAGCATCAGCGTCACGGCCCCCAGTAGCATCACCAGGTTGCGCAGCGCCAGCGAGATCGACGAGCCGAACAGGGTCTGCAATACGCTGGTGTCGGTGGTCAGGCGCGAGGCGATCTCGGCAGGCCCGTGGTCGCGGTGGGCCGCACTCTCGAAGTACGCCGGCTCGAGGTCGAGCAGACGGTCGAAGACTTGACGGCGCAGATCCGCCGCCAGGCGTTCACCGATCCAGCTCACCTGGTAGTAGCGCAGTGCCGACGCCCCCGCCAACAGGCTGACCACGCCAAGCATGGCCGCCAGGGTCTGGTTGAGGCGGGTGGCGTTCTCGGCGAGAAAGCCCTGGTCGATCACCAGGCGTAGCCCCTGGCCCAGCAGCAGGACGCTGGCGGAGGCTACCAGCAGTGCCAGGGCGGCAATGGCCAGCCGGGTGCGATAGGGGGCCAGCAGCGCCAGCAGGCGCAGCAGGACCCGAGGGTCGGGGCGTGAGGTCATGGGAGGTGGTCGCTCGTGGCAGGCATGCCGACACGATACCAGTGTGGCCGGGTACATGCATGAAAGCGACGTGGAGCGCCCACAGAGGCGCTCCACGTCGCAGGCTCAGCCCAGCAGCCGGCTCCAACTGCCGTACTCGCCGCGGATCGGCCCGCGTCGCAGGCTCAGTGCGATCACCGCCGCTCCGCAGGCCAGGCTGTTGACCATCGCCGGCATGCCGGCACCGTGCAGGAAAGGGGTGAAGAACAGCATGGCCGCCAGCGGGATCAGCAGCCAACGCACAGGGCGGGCCGACTCGGCCATGGCGACCACGCCCACGGTGATGATCAGCGCGCCGATCAGGTGGTCCCAGTTGGCCAGGGTGCCTTCGGCGCCGAGGGTAACGCGGGTCAGCATCAGCCAGGCGCCGATCAGGATGCACAGGGCTAGGTTCCAGGGCAGGTTCACACCGGTGCCGAGCGCGTCGCCAATGATCGTGGTCGGCTTGCGCTGGAAGTTCTCGTCCGGCGACTCGTTGGGGCCTTCGTCGGTGTCGCCGGTGAAGAAGATCTTGAGCACCGGGGCGCCGGCCTTGTGGCGCCGCTTGAGGAACTCGCCGGTGGCGACGAATTCATTGAAGGCGTAGGCGATCTGCAGCAGCATCGCGCCGGCCTGAATCAGGCAAAGGGTGCACCAGGTGCCGATCAGGATTGGCTGAATGATGATGAAGGTCACCGAGACCACGCCGAGAGGAACGATCAGCACACCGAACGAGGCGACGACCCAAGGCATGGTGCGCCAGCGGTTGGCCGCGCCGATGAAGCCGAGCAGGATCTCCAGCATGTAGACGATGCCGCCGAGGCCGGCATCGGGCACCGGCCAGGCCTCGGACGCCGCCGAGGTGATGATGTCCTCGGTGCCGTTGAGCCCGCCGCGAGTACCGGCGAAGAAAGGATCCCACACCGCGTCGATATGGCCGAGCTGGTAGGCGGCAAGATAGCGCGAGACGAAGAAGCCGACGAAGGCCAGCACGATGATCGGCATGCGCTGGAACCAGCTCGAGGGGTTGTTGTTCCAGCCGGGCGGCATGGTGGGGCCGGTCATTGCCGCCGCGGGCGACACGCCCGGTGCCGGTCGCACCAGTGCCGCGCAGCCGATGGCCAACGTACCGACCAGGGTGCCGTTGAGGTAGGCCGCAGCGCTTTCGCTCCAGAACACCAGCGGGGCGAACAGCACCCAAAGGCCTACGGCTGCGCAGGCGAAGCGTGCCCAGCTCAGCTTCAACGACAGCGAGAGGGCGCCGAACAGCGCCAGCAGCAGACCCGAGGCCATGTCGCTGTAGGCAATGGCGCCGCCATAGCCCAGCGTGGCAGGGGAGGCCACCAGCCAGGCGCCCAGGCCGACGTTGAAGAAGTGTGCCCACAGGAAGCGGTAGTGCTCGCGCTGGGCATGGGCCTCGTAACTTTCCAGCACCTGTTCGGCGTTGATGCCCTTCTCTTCGGCCTCTTCGACCCAGTCGGGTGGGGTGATGCCATTCGCTTCGTACCAGCCGTGAGGGTCTGCGAGCAGGTTATCGACAATGTCTTCGAGCACGTCGAAGACGTCATGGCGCGGCTCCCAGCCAAGCTGTTCCCGTGCGCGACGAATGTCGAGTTCGTAGTGATCGTCCGCCATGTCGATCATGAACGGCCGAATGAAGGGCTTCTCGCCCTTGTCGAAATCGTCCGGCACCAGCGGCTCGCTCTTCTCCTCGAGCAGCGCGCCGGTCTTGGCCAGCGGCTTGGGCATTACCACGGTCTTCCACTTCTTCTTGCCGTGGATCAGTTCGCCCAGGCGGTTCTGCAGCGCCTCGTAGCTGACGGCGTGCTCCTCGCCAATGAGTATCTCGTTGTGCTCTGGCAGCTCGCGGCGACGGTCGATGGTGCGGCGAAAGGCATCGATCATGTCCTCCTTGTGCACGCAGGCCTGACCGGCGTTGGTATTGCCCGAGTAGAAGTGGCTCTTGAAAGTGTGCTCGTAGATGCGCGCAATCTGGTGCGACAGGGTGGGAACGCTGGTCTTCTCGTCGTACATGCCGGCCAGGCGCAGCAGCGTGAAGGGCATGGTGGCATGCTCGCGAATCACCGCTTCGGTACGTGCCTTCGACTGCGGGTAGGGCCAGGTGGGGCCGATGGGGGTGTCTTCCGTGATCCTGTGTCCCGGCACCTGCGGCTCGTGCACCAGCATGGTACTGGAGTAGATGAAGCGCTCGACGTTCAGGCTTTCGAGTGCATCGAGCAGATTCCTAGTGCCCTGTTCGTTGACCTTCCCATAGAGCGGCGACTCTTCGCCGGTAAAGTCGAAGTAGGCGGCGAGGTGGACCACTGCAGCGATGTCGCGTCCGTGCCGCTCGCTGATCTTGGCCAGCACCTGCTTGATGGAGTCGACGTCCGTCAGGTCGAATTCGTAGCTTTCATCGGCTTCTTCTCCGGCGCTCCTGTCCAGGCCGATGATGAAATAGTCATCCTTGAGGCTCTGGGTCAATGCCGTGCCGACACCTCCCGACGCTCCCGTAATGATCACCAGCGGTTTCCCTCGGGCTGCCGCTTCCTTGTCCTGCATGGCCAGGGCTCCCTCTTCAATCCATTGACGGCATTAGGTTACTGCACACTCAAGCTAGTCGGCTTTGTGCCAGTACGGCAAACGCAACTTTTCGCCTCGTGCAAGCGCCGTTGTCTATGCTGCGAAGGTGCTTCGCCGATTTGCGTATCGTCATGAAGGGAAAAGGAGCTTCTTGCGCATGAAGAGTGTCGTTGCCATTCGCCACGTTGCCTTCGAGGATCTGGGCATCTTCGAGCCGATTCTCGAGGAGTTCGGTTATCGGATTCGCTATCTCGATCCGGGCCTGCTGGGGCCGGACGCCCTCGAGGCGCTGGATGTCGACAGCCCCGAACTGATAGTGATCCTGGGGGCGCCGATAAGCGCCAACGACGATGCGCTCTACCCCTTTCTGGGCGCCGAGCTGGATGCCATTCGTCATCGACTGGATGCCGGGCGACCGCTGCTCGGCATCTGCCTGGGGGCCCAGCTCATTGCGCGGGCAATGGGTGGAAGGGTGTTTCCGATGCCGGAAAAGGAGATCGGCTTTGCCGATGTCTACTTGACCCGTGAAGGTCAGGAGGGGCCGCTGCGACATATCGGCAATCCCGACGTGGTGCTGCACTGGCATGGCGACATGTTCGAGACGCCTCCCGGCGCCACCCGCTTGGCATACAGCCACCCCTGCTCGCACCAGGCCTTTGCCTTGGGCAACCAGGTCTTGGGCTTGCAGTTCCATCTCGAGGTGGATCCGGCCAGGATCGAACCCTGGCTGATCGGCCACGCCGCCGAACTGGCTGCCGCCGAGGTCGATCCGGTCGAGCTGCGCGAGCAGGCCATGCGCCATGGCCTCAGTCTGAAGGAGCGAGGCCAGCAGGTGCTGCGCGAATGGCTGGCCAATGCGGAAGCAGCGTACGATATCGAGTGACGCCGAACGCTACTCCTTGCGCTGCTTCAACTGTTCCTTCAACTGCTTGGGCACCTGCTTGATGATTAGGCGGTCCTGGCTCTCGTCGTACTCGATGCTGGAGCCGAGCAGATGGGAGTCGAAGCTGATCGACATGCCTCCGGCACGGCCGGTGAAACGGCGAAATTGCCTCAAGGTGCGCTTGTCGGGGGGAATCTCGGGGGAAAGGCCATAGTCGGCATTGCGAATATGGTCGTAGAAGGCCTTGGGCTGCTGTTCGTCGAGCAGCTCGGAGAGCTCTTCCAGTGTGATCGGCTCGCCGCGGCTGGCCTGTTCGTTGGCATAGTCTATCAGTGCTTCGGTTTTTTCCCGGCTCTGTTCCTCGGCCATGTCCTCCTGCTCCACGAAGTCACTGAAGGCCTTTAGCAGGGTGCGGGTCTCGCCGGTGGCGTCGATGCCCTCGGTGGCGCCGAGCAGGGTCGCCAGGTCCTCGGAGAGCTTCTTGCCGCCGCGGTCGTGAATCCATGAGAGGTAGTGGCGCGAAGCGGCGCCTTCGCGCCATTGGGTGAGATTGATACGTAGAGCTAGGCTCATTCGTGCCAGATTGAGCTGGGCGGCGGGCACCACTTGCAGGGCGGCGTCGACACCGAAGCCGTCACGCTGGTGCAGAAGCGCCAGGCTGAAGTAGTGCGTTTCGCCCTGGCGGTAGTCGATGCACAGCAGATGCCCCGAAGCCGAGAGGTGGGCATCGATCAAGGGTAGCAGTCGCTCGGCAACGCTGCGGCTGAATTCGCCGAAATCGCTGCCGCCATCCAGGTAAACCGACAGCGCCTGGGCAAAGGCGGGCGTCGAGGCGGCCTCGAGTTCGTCCTTGCCGAGAAAATGGCCCCATGCCTTGGTCTTGGCATGGTAGGCATCGTGGAAGCGCGAGAGCAGGTCCTCCATCAGCGGCGAGGCCGCCAGCTCCGTGGTGGCCGGCCGCAAGCTGGCGGGCTGCTCGCTTCCGGCCTTGTCGATGTCGTGAACGATGCAGTGCTGTATCGGCATGACCTGTGATCCTGCGAAGCGAAGGGAGGCTGCGAGAGGGCACGGGAGCACTGTGCCGGAAAGCAGAAAGGCGAATCATACCGGGCTCATGGGCGAGTTCAAGCCATTGGCCAGGTAGTCCTCAGGCCTGGGCAACGATGGAACGAGGCGCCTCGCCGGCGACGATCACGCAGTTGCGGCCTTGGGACTTGCCGGCATAGAGCGCATCATCGGCGCGTTGCAGCGCCGACTCGAGTTGCGCCTCGCCAGGCTCTACCTGGCTGATGCCCACCGTGACCGAGAGTCGCTGATTTTCGTCGAGCATTGGCAGGCGCAGGGATGTCACCTTGTGACGCAAGCGCTCGGCGATGAAGGTGGCAGTCTCGAGGTCGGCCTGGGGGAGGGCGATGACAAACTCCTCACCGCCATAGCGGCCGATGAGGTCCGTCTCGCGCAGCACCGAGGCGCAGCAGGAGGCGACGGTGGTCAGCACCAGGTCGCCGACGGCATGGCCGTGGTGGTCGTTGAGAGTCTTGAATAGATCGATGTCGACCATGCAGATGGCCAGTGGGGTGCCTTCCCGCTGGGCACGGTGAAATTCTCGCTCTGCTTGCTCGAAGAAGTGGCGTCGGTTGGCAATGCCGGTCAGCGGATCGGTACTGGCCATGTGCCGCAATTGGGCCTCCAGCAGTTGGCGCTCTTCGATCTCCTTCTGCAGCCTGCGGTTGGCTTCACGCTCATCCACCAGCAACGCGAATTGCCTGCGCTGCAGCCGGTTGAGACGGCTATAGGTCAACCAGCCCATCAGGTTGGCGAAGCCGAGTATCAGAATAATGCTTGCCAGCATCCCGGGCGAGAGTGGCTTCCACAATGCGGCTACCAGAACGAATCCGAACGCCAGGTAGCTGCTCCAGGCCAAGATCCACGGCAAGCGATTGGGAACCAGGAGATAGATGGCTAGGCTTGCCACCACGATGCTGGAAACGTGCAGACCGATACTGCCAGGGTGGAGAAGAATCGTCAGCAGCAGGCCGGTACTGGCGGCAAAATAGACCAGATTGAGCGGTAGTGGCCGATGGGCGTGGGCCGGGTGACGGCCCACGAGGCGCGCCAGTGCCAGGCAGCAGAGCGCGACGCCGATACGTATGGCGGCCAAGGCCAGGAACCCGGCTCCGGGGCCGAGCAGCAGATAATCCGCCACGATGAAGAGCAGAAAGATGCCAGCGACGATCCACAGCGCTCGGCAAAGCTGTTCCGCATCCTGAATCTGCATGGTACGGCGAAAAAGGGTCTCCAGCGACGAGTCCTGGAACTCGTCGCGCCAATCGAGCGAAGCCCCCTCCCCAGCCTCGTTCTGGCCAGCAGTCATCGGTGATTCCCTTGAGAGATGGTGCCTAGGTCGCCTGACACCATTCAACGGCTCTTCTTGGTTTTTTCCTGAACTGACTGGTAATGCACCTGCTCCTCCCTTACGCCACTGTAACGAAAAGGTAAGGCTTTAGCATGATGGTCAAGAACCGCGATGAGCGCCAGGCGGAACTATGCCCAAACGCCAAACACCTGGCCTGGCTCAGGGCTTGAGGCGATAACCGGTGCGGAAGATCCAGTTGATGACCGCTAGTGCAATACCGAGGAACAGCGTGATGATGGCGAGGCTGGCCCAGATGCTGACATCACCGGTGCCGTAGAAGCTCCAGCGGAAGCCGCTGACCAGGTAGACCACCGGGTTGAGCAGGGTCACGGCTTGCCAGAAGGGCGGCAGCATGTCGATGGAATAAAAAGTGCCGCCGAGGAACGTCAGCGGCGTGACGATCAGCAGCGGCACCAGTTGCAACTTCTCGAAGCCATCGGCCCAGATGCCGATGATGAAGCCGAGCAGGCTGAAGGTCAGCGCGGTGAGAATCAGGAACAGCAGCATCATCAACGGATACTGAATGGAGAAGGGAACGAAGAGGCGCGCCGTGCCGAGCACGATCAACCCCAGGATGACCGACTTCGTCGCCGCGGCGCCGACGAAACCGAGCACGATCTCGAGATAGGAGATCGGCGCCGAGAGAATCTCGTAGATCGAGCCGGAAAAACGTGGGAAGAAAATGCCGAACGAGGCCGTCGAGACGCTCTGTGTCAGCAGCATCAGCATGATCAGCCCGGGCACGATGAAGGCGCCGTAGCTTACGCCATCGACTTCGCTGATGCGTGAGCCGATGGCGGCGCCGAACACCACGAAGTAGAGCGAGGTAGAGACTACCGGCGAGACGATGCTCTGCAGTACGGTGCGCAGGCTGCGGGCCATCTCGGCCTGGTAGATGGTCTTGACCGACTGCAGGTTCATGCGCTCTCCCTGACCAGGTTGACGAAGATCTCCTCAAGCGAACTCTGCCGTGTATGCAGGTCCTTGACGCGAATGCCGGTCGCTTCCAGGTCCGCCAGCAATCCGGCGATGCCGGTACCCTCGTCCACGCGGGTGACGTCGTAGGTGTAGACCAGCGCATGGCCCTCTTCGCCCAGTTCCAGATCGTGACCGACCAAGGCGGCGGGCACTGCCTCCAACGGCGAGGCGAGATGCAGGGTCAGCTCCTTGCGCCCCAACTGCTGCATCAGGCTGGTCTTGTTTTCCACCAGCACCAGTTCGCCGCGCCGGATCACGCCGATACGGTCGGCCATCTCTTCGGCTTCCTCGATGTAATGAGTGGTGAGGATGATGGTCACGCCCTGGTCGCGCAGGCCGCGTACCACTTCCCACATCTCACGGCGCAGCTCCACGTCGACCCCGGCGGTGGGCTCGTCGAGAAACAGCACCTGCGGCTGATGAGAGAGCGCCTTGGCGATCAGCACGCGGCGCTTCATGCCGCCCGATAGCTCCAGCAGGCGGTTGTCGCGCTTGTCCCACAGCGTCAGGGCGCGCAGCACGTTCTCGATGTGAGCGGGGTCCTGGGGCTTGCCGAACAGGCCACGACTGAAGCTGACGGTGTCCCACACCGTGGTGAAGGCCTCGTTGGTCAGCTCCTGGGGCACCAGGCCGATGCGTTCGCGGGCTTCGCGATACTGGGCCACGTTGTCGTAGCCATCGACCCGGACGCTGCCGCCACTGGCATTGACCAATCCGCAGATCACGCTGATCAACGTAGTCTTGCCGGCCCCGTTGGGGCCGAGCAGGGCGAAGATCTCGCCGCGGCGGATCGTCAGATCCACCTCCTTGAGCGCCTGGAAGCCGTCGCCATAGGTCTTGGAGAGCTTCTCGACCTGGATGATCGGCGTGCCGGCTCCGCCGTTGCCACCCTCGGTGCTGTCCTGCTGCGGCATGGTGATCGGCAAGGGATTGACTGAAAGGGTCATGCGGCGTCCCTGTCTCGGTGAGTGCGAATCGACATTGCCCTATCCTAGCGCGTGCAGGTGCCTGACGCAGGGTTCGTGTTGCGAAGCCCACGCCGGGCGCCGTCGTCGCCTTGCCGTTTGCTTCAGCCGCCCATCACGCCAGCCATGTTCAATACATAGAGCACCGCAAAGCCGAGGTAGAACAGGCCGGCAGCAGTCATGGTGATGGTGGCCAGCCCTCCCGGCCGCAGTTGCGGTGGCAGGCGGGTCCGGTTGACGTAGAGGGCCGCCAGGGCAATGAAGGGCGTATGGGCTGCCGCAATGATGCCTGAAACGGACATGACCTGCACCGGATCGCTGAAGGCAAGCAGGATGAGCAGCGGAACGATGCCGGTCACGCTGACGATGTACAGCCGCTTGAGCCAGCGCCGCTCGAACATGGGCCATGGCAGCCACCGGTCGAGGGCATTCAGGCTCTTCGACAGCAGGCTCGGCTTTCCGGTCTCGCGGTGGCTGCGGGTCACGATCAGTGTCATGTCGGCAAAGCTGCGCCCCCAGCCGTCCTGGTTGGCCAGGATGCTACCGCCCAAGGCGATGACGATCGCGGCCAGCAGCACATAGCGGCCAACTTCGCCCCACACGTCAGAGAAAATGTTGGTCAGGTCCACTGCGACCTCCGGTCCCTCGGGCATGATGCCCTCCGGTGCCAGCAGCTCGGCGCCCAGCACCAGGAAGGAGAAGATCACCACCAAGCCGCCGACCACGCCGAGTGCCGCGGTCATGGTCATGGTGCGGATCCACTTCCTCAGGTGGTCGATACGGGTGTCATGGGGCTTGGGGAGGGTCCTGCTCATCTCCTTGCGTGAGTCGTCGGGCATCTCGTCGTCGGGTTCGCGGCTCTGTAGCCCGCCGCCGAAGCCGCGGGTGGCGGTCCAGTAGCCGAACCAGACGATGCCCATGGAGCCGGCCAGGATAGTGCCTACCCAAGGCAGGACCACGTAGAGGTCGGGGTCGTGCGGCCAGCTAAAAGTCAGCCCCTGGGCAATGCGTGCCACGTCGGGAAAGACGATCACCGCCGTGATGATGGCCATTATCATCAGCGCCAGGGCCATCACACGGCTGAAGGTCTCGATCAGCGAGTAACGCCCGCTGGCGGTGAACAGCGTGGAGGTCGCCACCATGGCCATGGCGTACAGCGTGTTGGAGCCGGGCAGAAACTCACCCAGTGCGCTACCGACGACGGCGGCGAGGCCGGCGATACCGATTGCCGCCGCCAGTAGCTGCGGCACGAAGATGACCCACACGGCCCAGTTCCTCGGCCCGCTCAGGGTGTGCATGCCTTCCAGCATGGTCTGGCCAGTCACGATGGAATAGCGCGCCATCTCACGAATCATGACCCACATGAACAGCACCACGAGGAGCAGTATCCACAGCAACTGGTACTCGTAGGCGGAGGCCACGCGCGGAGTGAAGAGTATCGAGCCGGTACCCACGGCAGAGAGCATCCACAGCAAGCCGGGACCGTACCACTTGATGCGTTGCTTGCCTTGCGGCGGGTCGGGCACTCGATCGCGAAAAAGAGCATCCTGCTCGTGTTGCATCCTTGTCACATCCTGCTCCTTATTGCCTGCATGGATGCCTAAAGGTAGCAGGCCAGGCTTTCGCGAGGTCAAGGTTGGCCCATGGGGAAACGACAAAGCCGCCGTGGCAGGCACGGCGGCTTTGCAAGGGCATGCCGGGGCGGCCGCCCCGGCGCCGGGCTTCAACTGCGGCTGGTGATTTCCAGCAGATGATAGCCGAACTGGGTCTTCACCGGGCCGTGCACCTTGTTCAATTCGCCGGAGAACACCACTTCGTCGAATTCGCGCACCATCTGGCCCGGGCCGAAGCTCCCGAGATCGCCGCCTTGGCGGCCAGAGGGGCAGCTCGAGTGCTCGCGTGCGACTTCGGCGAAATCGCGACCGCCCTCGATCTCGGCCTTGAGGGCCTCACACTTCGCTTCGTCGTTTACCAGAATGTGCCGTGCAGTTGCCCTGGCCATATCGTGCTCCTGTATGAAGGGTTGGCGTGCGTGCCGCCCAAGTGAGTGTCATGCAAGAACGCGCAGCTTAACATGCAGGGCCTTCGACACCGAAAGCCCAGGCTGGGCGTTTCCTTGGCCGTTATCCGCCCGCCCCGAACCTCAGCCGCAGGTTTTGCAGGCCGTCGAGCTCCATACGCATCTCGTCCGAGAAGATCGGATGGCCCTGGAGGCGTATGGTGACCGTGGCATCGGCGCCGCGGTAGCTGACTTCCGCTCGTATCGTGGCCTCGTTGCTGACGGGGGCCAGCGGGTCATAGTCGATTCGCTGCACCTCCAGCGCATCGAGGCCGCGTGCTTCGAGCTGCTCGTCGATGGCCTGCCTGACGACATGACCGTAATAGAGATAGAGGCCGCCATAGGCGAGAGCGGCAATGAAAAGCAGCGAGATGAGTCGACCCAAGTGTTTCTCCTTCCTTTGATCGAATGGCAGGCTAGGTTCTGCGCTCGTCGCGCGTCGACGCCAACAACACCCAATCCATGCCCCGCGTGGTGAGCAACCGCTTCAGCACGCCGAACAGGTGGGTCGGCAGGGTGACATGATAACGCGGTTTGGGGCGCCGGCTCTCCAGGGCATGGACCAGCTTGTCGACCACGGCATCTGCACCCAGGGTGAAGGCGCCGCTTGAAGGGCCCTTGCCCGCCAAGCGGGCTTCCACGGCGCGGTAGGTATCGCGATGATAACTATGCCGGGTATCGATGTTGGCGAGAAAGGCGCGATAGGCATTCTCGCGGAAGCGGCTGGCAATGGGGCCGGGCTCGATCAGGCTGACGTGGATACCGCTACCGTACAGCTCCTGGCGCAGGGTGTCGGTCAGACCCTCCAGGGCGAACTTGGAGCACACATAGGCCCCGCGGTAAGGCAGGCCGGCAAAGCCGAGTACCGAGCTGTTCTGCACGATACGCCCGGCACCCTGTTCGCGCATGACCGGGATGATTCGCGAGGTGAGCTCATGAGTGCCCAGCAGGTTGGTTTCCAACTGGGTGCGCAGCACATCCCGCGTGAGATCCTCCACAGCCCCCGGCTGGCCGTAACCGGCATTGTTGAACAGGGCGTCGAGCCGTCCACCGGTGCGTTCGAGCACCTGCCTCACGCAGGCGGAGATGGACTCGCTCGAGGCGAGTTCCAGGGGCACGGCCTCGAGCCCCTCCCGGCGCAGCCGATCGAGATCCTCCCGGTGGCGAGCGGTGGCAAAGACCCGCCAGCCGCGCTGTACCAGGGCGTGCGCAGCGGCATGGCCGATACCGCTGGAGCACCCGGTAACCAGGATGCTTCTCGGTGCCGTGCCGGTTCCAGACAAGGGCCCATCACTCATGGCAGTGGGATCTCGTTGACTTTCTTGGGCACCTGGTAGCCGCGCTGCACCGCCGGGCGGCTGGCGATCTCGACATACCAGCGCTTCACATTGGGATAGTCGGCGAGATCGATACGCTGCCACTCGTAGCGCGACACCCAGGGCCAGCAGGCGATATCGGCAATGGTGTACTCGTCGCCGGCCAGGTAGGCGTTGTCGGCCAGGCGGGTATCCAGCACGCGGTAGAGACGCTTGGCCTCGCCATGGAAGCGCTCCTCGGCGTAGGGCGCCTTGCCGGGGTTGAACTGCAGGAAGTGGTGCGCCTGGCCGAGGAAGGGGCCAAGGCCGCCCATCTGCCACATCAGCCACTCCAGGGTGCGATGGCGCTGCTCGAACCCAGTGGGCAGGAAGCGCCCTGTCTTCTCCGCCAGATAGATCAGGATGGCTCCCGATTCCATCAGCGTCATGCCGGTATCGTCATCGCGAATGGCCGGAATCTTGTTGTTGGGACTGACCGCGAGGAATTCCGCCTCGTGCTGCTCGCCCTGGGTGATGTCCACGGCGTGGGTGCGATAGGGCAGGCCCAGCTCTTCGAGCAGGATGGAAACCTTGCGGCCGTTGGGCGTGCTCCAGGTCCAGAGGTCGATCATCGTCTTGTCCTTGCGCCTGAGGGGGATGAGCCCTTGTAAGTAATGTACGACAGAGGCTGTCAAGACCTTACCACTTCGTCATGGCGTGACGTAACGTTCCTCCTGGGGCATGTCTCGTCAGAGCCACCACAGCAGCTACGCTGAATGAACACGCACGTCGTACCAGCGAGGCCATTCCATGCTCCTGCAAGGCTCCTGTCACTGTGGCGCAGTCACGTTCGAACTCGAATCGCCGCATCCCTATCCCTATCAGCGCTGCTACTGCTCGATCTGTCGCAAGACCGCGGGAGGCGGCGGCTACGCCATCAACCTGGGCGGCGAATACGCCACGCTGCGGGTGACAGGCGAATCGAGCATCTCGGTCTACCACGCCGTGATCGATGGCCAGCCAAGTTCGGGCGAGCGGCACTTCTGTTCCCGCTGCGGCAGTGCCCTGTGGGTCTACGATCCGAGCTGGCCCGACCTGGTGCATCCCTTTGCCTCGGCCATCGACACGCCCCTGCCGGTGCCGCCCGAGCGGGTTCATCTTTTGCTGGATAGCAAGGCCAACTGGGTCGAGCCGGACATCCGGCCGAGCGACAAGCGCTTCGAGCACTACCCGGACGAGAGCCTGGCGGAGTGGCACGAACGCCTGGGGCTTGTCAGGTAACCGGGTGCCCTTGAGAATGGCCGCCGAACGGCTGCAGGCGAGCCGAGCGACGGCGAGGGGGAAACATGAAGGGTAAACACGCGCTGTGGGGTTGGCTAGGCCCACTGGCACTGGCACTGGCCATTCCAGCCGCGGCCAGTACGCCGCAAGAGCCCGAGATCATCGGCAACATGGTGGGATTGCTCGACGGGGAGGAGCGCGAATGGTTCATCGTGAGCCAGGACGCCGACTCCAATGCCACCTTCACCGAGCTCGGCGATCAGGTTCAGATCGATCTGGTCGGCTTCGTCGAGGCCGATGACTGGCGGGTACGAGATTCGCTTTCGCTCAGCATCACCCTGGTCGAGGGAGAAGTGACGGAGGTCGACGTACTGCACCCCATCGGCGCCACTGCCGTGCCGCCGGTGTTCACGTCGGACAACGCTACGGTACGCCTGAACCTGCACACCTTCGATAGGCAGGGAAGCAAGGCGCATGTGGCGGGTAGGGTGGAAGGAATCCTGGCCCTGCAGAAGGAACTGGGGGAAGAGGCTGTCGAAGACGAAGGCATCGGCATATCGGTGGAGTTCGATGCCGAAGCATCCCGCATCGAGTACTGAGCCGCGCTTTGCCCGACTCACGTCGCTATTGGCCGAGTGGCAGTCGCTCTGGCGCCCGGCGCCGTTCATGTATCGACGTCCCCCGTGGCAAGAGTTATATCCGGACCTGGCCGACGTATTGCTGAGGCTGGACGATCTCCAGGTGGAACGCCTTCAGGCCAACCCCTGGCACGACTCGCCGCTGAGAGACTGGCTGCCGGTCGCCGAAATGGCCGAACTGGTACGTCTGCCGCCGCTCGCTGACGAGGCCGTGCCGCTGCCTCAAGCCTGGGGTCAGCATGTGGGAGGCCGCAAATGGCAACAGATCGAGGCTTTCGCTCGACACCTCAAGGCGGCCCCGCAAGACACCCTGCTGGATTGGTGTGCCGGCAAGGGGCATCTCGCCCGGGCACTGGCCCGCTGTCACTCCGCCGAGGTCATCGCTCTGGAGTGGCAGGCGTCGCTGTGTGAGGAGGGGCGGCGTTTGGCGTCAGCACAGCAGGCGCCCGTGCATATGCAGCAGCAGGACGTCATGGCAGTCGAAACCGGTCGTTTTCTTACCCCGCAGACGCATGTCGTTGCCCTGCACGCTTGCGGTGACCTGCACCTGCGGCTGCTCGAGCTGACAGCGGCATCAGGCAGTGCGATGACTCTCGCACCGTGCTGCTATCACCGTACCCGGGAAGCCGACTACCGTCCCGTTTCCCGGCGAGGGCGCGAGCTGTGTGTCAGGCACTCGCTGCATCTCGAGCGCAACGATCTGACACTGGCGGTGCAGGAGACCGTCACCGCTCCAAGAGGGGTGCGCCGACACCGCGAGCAGGCCAATGCTTGGCGGCTGGGCTTCGACGAGCTGCAGCGCGAGCTGCGCGGCGAGGACGGCTACCTGCCGGTGCCCAGCCTGGCTTATGGCCGCATGCCCGAAAGCTTCGGTGCCTTCTGCCATTGGGCGGCGCAACTCAAGGGGCTCGTTGTGCCTGACTCTCTCGATCTGACGCCCTACGAGCGGGCGGGCTGGCAGCGACAGGCCGAAGTGAAGCGTATGGAACTGGTACGTCACCTGTTTCGGCGACCGTTGGAAACATGGCTGGTATTGGATCGTGCTTTACTGATGAAAGAGTCGGGATATGCAGTGGAAATAGGGACGTTCTGTGCTTCGGAATTGACCCCACGGAATCTGTTAATTCGCGCCAGGAAGGCCTAATCTGTAAGTAGTAGTTCAAATCCTGATTTCGGCTCAGCTCGTACATGCCACTAGAAATAACGACTATTATAAGGCGCTAGTTTCAGATTCCTGGACAGATGACGGTCCTTGGCGATTCTGGCAAAAGCGTCGATACGCAAGGGATCCGGCTGTGAACGAAGGTAACTCGACGGCATCGGTTGGCGACGACTTGAGCCGTCTTCTCGATGTGCTGCCATTACCGGTACTGGTCGCTCGCGTTGAGCGGGAGTGGCGGTTGCTCTATGCCAACGATGCCGCCCGCCATTATTTCGAACTTGCCGACGGTATCGACGACCAGTCACTGCTGCAACGCTTTGGCGATGCCGATCGGCAGGCGCTCGAAATCGCCCTGGCCCAGCCGGAACCCATCGAAGCCAGCGTTACGTGCCAGGGGGTCGATGGCAAGCCGCCCTTCGAGGCGTTGCTGCGTCGTGCCACCTGGCAAGGCCAGGACGCGTGGCAGCTGACGCTGGTTCCATTGGCGGAAGGCGCCCGCCTGGAGAGCGACTCCTTCTACAAGCAGATGTTCAATACCAACCCGGCGATCAAGCTGCTGATCGATCCTTCCGACGGACGCATCGTCGATGCCAATGCCTCTGCCGTGGCGTTCTACGGCTATTCGCTCGCTGCCCTCAAGCGTCTGAAGATCACCGACATCAATTGCCAGAGCAGCGACGAGGTGCATGCCAGCTTGGCCAGGGCAGAGTCCTGCCAGCAGCTCTTCTTCGAATTCCGCCATCGCTTGGCCAATGGCGAGATTCGCGATGTCCACGTCTATTCTGGGCCAGTGTTTCTGCAGGGCCGCGAATACCTGCATTCGATCATCGTCGACGTGACCGACGAAAAGCGCTACTGCGCCCAGTTGGAGGGCTACAACCATCTGTTCCACGACCTGCCGGTGGGCATCTACCGCCACACGGCGGGGCCGAAAGGGCGGTTCACTGCTGCCAATCCCGCCATGCTGCGCATCTTCGAGGCGGATTCACGCGAGGCACTCTTCGCTGCACGGATCACCTCTCTCTACGAGTGTCCCAAGCAGGTCGGTGAGTTCATGACGGACCTCGAGCGTGATGGCGCCGTGATCCGCCGCCCGCTGAACTTGCGTAGCCTCAAGGGCCGTCTCATCCATGCCGAAGTCACTGCTTACCGCAAGACCGCCTCGGACGGCAGCGTCGATTACAGCGGTATCGTCGAGGACGTGACGGCGCGTCACGCCGCTCAGGTCAACCAGGACAGGTTGACCCACTTGTTGGACGCGTCGCCGGATATCGTCACGATTGCCGATGCCGAGCAGCGAGTCGTCTATCTCAACAAGGCGGGTCGTGAGCAGCTGGGCATTCTTCCCGAAGCGCTATCGGAAGCGCTGATAGCCGCGCACCCGCTATGGGCGCGCCGGCTGATCCAGGAGAAGGGCATCCCCTATGCCGTCGAACACGGCCATTGGTATGCAGAGACCGCCGTGCTGGGGCGCAATGGCGAAATTCCCGTCTCGCAGCTGATCATCGCCCGTCGAGACCAGAGCGGCAGAGTCGAAAGCATCGCCACCATCATGCGTGACATCAGCCAGGCCAAGCGCTACCAGGCGGAGCTCGAGTATCATGCCGGCCACGACCCGCTGACCGGGGCGGTCAACCGCAACCGCTTCATCGACCTGCTGGCGCGCGAGCGGCAGGAAGCTCGCCGCGACGGCCGGCCCTCGAGCCTGGTCATGTTCGACATCGATCACTTCAAGCGTGTGAACGACACCTACGGTCACAGCGTGGGCGATATGGTGCTGGGCAAGTTGGTGCGCACCTGCAGTGCGCTGCTGCGCGAAGTGGACGTGCTAGCCCGCTGGGGTGGCGAGGAGTTCATGCTGTTGCTGCCAGGCACGCCGCTGGCTGGCGCCGTGACGTTGGCCGAGCGCCTGCGTCGAGCGGTGGAGGAGGAGGACTTCGCCCCCGTTCCCGGCATTACCAGCAGCTTCGGTGTTGCCGAGCTGGAGCCCGATGAGTCGGAAGCGCAATGCTACAAGCGCCTGGATGAAGCACTCTACCGGGCCAAGGCCTGCGGGCGTAACCGGGTATGCCAGGCCGAACCATTCAACGATTTCGCCGCGAGCCGCAAGATGCAGTAGCGATTCTCCTGTTCAGCCATATGCCGGGCACCTATCTTGACCAGGGAAGGGAAACAAGGCCAGGGAGGGGCGATGAGCGGAAGCAGGCGAAACGAGTGGCAGGGTGATGACTGGGGCGCCGATAGGAGCGCATGGTGAGGCGCAGGCGCTCGCTCCTGACGTTATTGCTGGGTGCGCTTACGCTTCTAGCGCTGATGGCGCTGGCGGGAGGATACGGGCTGGTGCTGTACATGCCGGGAACGTCCTTTCGCGGTGAGTCCGCCCCGTTGGGGGAAGAGGGCGAATCCCTGCGCGAGCGTCTCCGCTCCCACGTGCAGGCTCTATCGCAGGAAATCGGCGAGCGCCACTATTGGCGACCGGAAGCCCTGCAGGCAGCGGGCGACTATATCGAGCGCTCCTTCCAGGCGGCTGGGCATCGGCCGCGGCGGCAGGCCGTGCCGACCGGTAGTCGGATGTTCCATAACATCGAGGTGGTCCTGCCGGGTGGGCGACTGGCGGAGGAAGTGCTGGTAGTAGGTGCGCACTACGATACGGTACGAGGCAGCCCGGGGGCCGATGACAATGCCTCCGGTGTCGCCGTACTGATCGAACTGGCGCATCTCCTGCGCGACGCCGAGCTCGACCGTTCCCTGCACCTGGTGGCGTTCGTCAACGAGGAAATTCCGTTCTTCGGTAGCGAGGCGATGGGCAGCCTGCGCTACGTCCAGCAGGCCGGTGCCGAGGGGCGGGACATCGTGGGTATGATCTCGCTGGAAATGCTCGGCTACTTCAGCAACGAACCAGGCAGCCAGACCTACCCTTTCCCGCTCGACCGTTTCTATCCGGATACGGGCGATTTCCTCGCCTTCGTCAGCAACCTGGAGTCGCGCCGCCTGCTCCATCGGGCCATTGGTGCGTTTCGCCGCCACGCCGAAGTGCCCTCCGAAGGGGTGACGGCGCCGCCGCAGCTCGGCGATATCCGCCGATCGGATCACTGGGCTTTCTGGCAGAAGGACATCCCCGCCATGATGCTGACGGACACGGCTAATTTTCGCAATCCTTACTATCATGGCCCCAGTGACACCCACGACCGCCTCGATTACACCACCATGACCAGGCTCACCGTGGCACTGGCGGCCACGCTCGAAGCCATGACCCAGCGCTGAGCCAGGCCGCAGCAACGAAACGGGCCTCGTCGTTGGCGAGGCCCGAGAAGGAGGGCGAGTACGCGACAGGTCGTCTGGCTCCTGGCGCGTTCAGTGGTGGCGGCTGAATTGGCCATGTGGACTGTTGCCCATCAGTTTCTCGAACTCGTTACCGCTCATGTGCAGCAGCGTTTCGTGATCGCCGGCATCGAAATAGATGTCGGGCTGGTGGCGCAATATATCGTCGACATAGACCTGCAGGCCGTATGCTTGGCCAACGGGGGTGGTAGCGCCGGGGTCGCAGTCGCGAAAGCGGCTGACGATCTCGTCTTCCGTTGCCAGTTCTACCGATTCGTCGAACAGTCGGGACAGGCTGTCCAGGTCGGCATCACAGGTGCTGGGCAGAACGGCGATCCGGTAGCCTGAGCTGCCGTGCAGCATGACGGCCTTGGCAAGCTGCTCGCCGGTGATGTGGGATTGCTGGGCAACGCGGCTGGCGCTGACTTCACGGGCGTGCTTGATCTCCTCGTAATCGATATCACAGGCTCTCAAGTATTCCCGAAGGGTTGCCGGGATAGCCATGATTCTGTCTCCCTCGGCACGGCGGCCGACATACGCGGGTGGAGTGCCTCCCTGCGGCGGTGTGTCCTCGCCTCATCAGCATAGCTAACGGGCGGTGAGAGAGGGCTGAAATCGCCCTTCGTTGAACCTGGAGAAGGAACCCTTGTGACGTTTTCCAACCCTTCGCTGGAGGCACAACGGCTTCCGCTGCTGGAGGAGGCTCTGCTCGAGCCCGTATCGCGGCGTCTGGCCCCGTGCCAGGCGGTGCTGCGCACCTTGCACTGGCTGTTTCTTGCCCTGGTGGCGTGCTTTCTTCCCCTCCTTCGCGAAGAGTTCGCCGTGTGGCTGCCATGGTTGCTCGTCGGCGTTGCAACGCTGGGGGGAAGCAGCGTGCTGATGGGCTGGTGCGATGCGCGCCGGCGGGCCTATGGGCTGCGCCTCCATGATCTGATCTATCGTCGCGGCCTTCTGGTGCGGCGTACTCAAGTATTACCGCTGGTTCGCTTGCAGCACGTCGAAACGCTGAGCAATCCGATAGAGCGAGCCTTTGGCCTGGTACGGCTGGCCTGCTTCACGGCAGGCGGACGAGGGGCGGACATGGTACTCGAAGGCCTGACGGCCGAGCGTGCAGCGGCGATCCGCCAGCACTTGCTGGCGCAACTGGAGGGTACGCCGGAAACGCATTCGGGGCCGGATGTGCCATGAGTGAAGAGATGCGGCCGGGCGACACGCCAAGCGATCTGTCCCAGTGGCAGCGCCTTTCGCCCTGGGCGGTCATCTTGCTGCTGCTCAGCGGAGCGACCACGCTGTTGCGTCAGCACATGCCGCTCGTACTCGGCGCGGGTGCGAGCCTGGCGCTGCTCGAGCGTGTGGGGTGGCGAGAGCTGGCGCTGGGCGGCGCCTTGCTGCTGGGCCTGGCGGTCTTGGTCAGCCTGCTCTATTACCGACGCTTTCGCTACCGCTTCGACGGCGATGTGCTGATCGTGCAGAAAGGCTTGCTGGAGCATCGCGAGTTCAAGATGGCGTCGCGTCACGTGCAGCACGTTGCCATTCACCAGCCGGCCTACATGCGTCCCTTCCGACTGGTGCTGTGGGAAGTGGAAACGCTGGCGGGGGAGGCCTCGCGCATCACACTGCCCGGTATCCGGCGTGACAGGGCCGAGGCCCTCGGCCAGCGCCTGCGTGCTACGGACGGCCTGTCAGGCGCAGGGCTCGACCGCCAGCCAGGCGCTTACACCAATGCCAAGGAGCTTGCCCATGGCGATGAGCCGCTCTTTGCCATCACCTACCGGGCCATCGCTCTGCATGGCCTGGCCAGCCGTTCGATCTACGTGATCGCGGCGATGCTCTCGCCGTTGGTGCGCCCGCTCGAGCGTTGGCTGCACGAGCGACTACCCCAGCTTGACCTGGCCGCCTGGCTGCCTGCCTCACTTTGGGTGGCGGTGCCACTGGGCATCGTGGCAATCGTGACACTGCTGGCGTTACTGGCCGTTCTCGCCGCCTGGTGGCGTTTCCACGGCTATGTACTGCGTGACGAAGGCGATCGTCAGGTTCAGATCAGTGGCCTGTTCAACCGCCAGGAGCAAGCGTTGAGCCTGGCACGGCTGCAGGTAGTGGAGTGGGCGCAGACGGGCCTTGGCCGCTTGCTGGGGCGTGGCTACCTGGTCTGCCACCAGTTCGGTGCACTGGGCGGCGATGCGGCCGAGTCGCGGCGCTTCGTGGTGCCGGGTCTCACCCGGAAGCAGGGTGGCGAGCTGATGGCCCGCTTGTGGTCGGGGTATTGCGCCGAACGTCCCCTGCAGCGGGTGGATGCGAGCTACCGGCGGGTCTTGCTGTTGCGTCATGCGCTGCTGCTGGGGGTAGTTGCGACGCTGGTTCTGGTTCCGTTCGCTTCGCTGGAACTGCCTGCCTCGGTATGGGGTGGGCTGGTCGGGGTGGTCTTGCTGGCATCCGCGGGACTGGCCCAGCTACGTTGGATGGCCACCGCCTGGGCCGTTGACGGGGACTACCTGCGTATCCGCCGTGGGGTGCTGGGGCAGCGCACCGGAATATTTCCCATGCACCATCTCATCACATTGAGCCTCCAGCAGAGCTGGCTGCAGCGTCGGCGTGGCGTTGCCACCCTGCAGCTCGAACTGGCCAACGGTCGCCAAAGCCTGCCGTACCTGAAAGAGGCCGAGGCGCGCCGGCTTGCCGATACGCTGCTGTACCGCGTCGAAGCCGGTCAGGCCGCCTGATCGCTGTAGCCGAAGCGGCGATGCCGTGGCCGGTGCCGAGTTCCAAGTTATGCTGCTGCTGTCGCGGCTGAAAAGGACGTGGCGACATGGCTGCGTTGATTAGCAGGCAGGCATGAATATCGTGCGCCGTAGAGTAGACTTGTCCTGAACTCGACCAGACTGGGAAAAGGCAGTGAAGTCGAAACGTCATGGTGTCATGGCCGGACTGGCACTGCTGGTCCTCGCGGCCTGTTCGGATTCGTCGGGCGAAGTGCGTGAAGCGAGCCTGGCGGTGCTCGTCGACCAGGCCGAGCAACTCGATGGCTTCCGGGTGGCCACCCAAGGAACGGTGCGGTATTTCGAGGACCCGCTTCATTACTGGATCGAGGATGAGGACCTGAACCGGGTGGAAATTTTTCCCCAGGAACGGATCGCCCCCCATTTGGGCGAGACGGTGCGCGTCGTCGGTGATTTCGAGTACTCTCCCAGCAAAGGACGTCGCTTGACCCTCGAGAGTATCGAGCCGGTCGAGCGGCGCTAGGCAGGAGCAAGGAAAACGCGCCACAGCGAGGGAACCGCCATGATCGGGCTCAGCCAGCGGCCGCAACTGCCGTCATTGCCCGCCCGGGTCGAAGCCATCGACCTGGCTCGTGGCATCGCCATCGCACTGATGATTCTCAGTCACGCGGTCAGCGGTTTGCTGGGGATTCGCCAGGTCCCCGATTGGGGCATGGTGCCGATCCATCTCCTCACAAAATTCTCTTCATCGCTGTTCATTCTGGTGTTCGGCATCGCCCTGGCGGTGGCCTTCCTGCCCAAGGTCGGCACGCCCGACTGGCCGAAACGCCGGCGCAAGCTGATGCTGCGCGGGTTGGAAGTGCTGTTCTGGTACAAGGCATTGACTATCGTCGAGATGCTCCCGCTGTTCACTCCCCAAGAGATTCTGGAGACCCTTCTCTACCAGCGTTTCGCCATCTGGGTGGAGATCCTCGGCTTCTATGCTCTGGCATTGCTGTGGCTGCCTTGGGTGCTGCCGCTGTGGTGTCGTATGCCGTTGTGGTCGCGGCTGCTGGTTCCGGTGGTCGTGGGCGTGCTCTCGGTGATGCTCGAGCGCCACTTTCACTTCTGGGGCAGCGACATCCTCAAGGCGTTCCTGGTCGAGGACGCCGACCATTACACTTGGGGCCAGCTCGCGAGGCTGCCATTGGTGATGATGGGCTTGCTGATCGGCGAGGCCATCCTGCGCTGGTATGGCGAGCCGACCGCACGGCGGCACCTGGTGGCCGGCCTGGCAGGAATCGGGGCGGTATTTCTGCTTGGCTTCGTGGCGTTTTCCCTGCCTGAACTGTACGAGGCCTTGATGGCGGTGGCCTGGAACGCCGGCAAGCATCCGCCGGAGGTGCCCTTCATGCTCTTCAGTACCGGCGGAGCGCTGGTGATCATGGCACTCTGCCTGCTGGGCGGTCGGCGTGCAGCTACCTGGCTCACGCCTCTCAGCGTGATCGGAAGCGATGCCCTGCGCGCGTTCATCTTCCATATCGTGGCCATTTTTCTGGTGCTGCGCTTGCTGTTGGGCGCCTGGCAGGTCTACAGCTATCCACAGGTGCTGGCAATCGGCCTGGCACTGATACTTCTCACCGCGGGCTGGATTGCCCTGGTGCGCCGATTCAGGGAGTTGAGTCAATGATGGGCAGGAGATTGGTACGGGCGCTGTTGCTGACGGTCATGGCGATACCGTCGTTGGCCGTTGCCCAGCCCGGCTGGGCGGAGCAGGTCGAGGCCTGGGTGGAACCGCCCTGGGCCGAACGCCTGGACGCCAGGCTGGCGCTGCTCGAAGCCGGTTTTGACGGTGAACTCGGCGTGCACGTGCGAGACCTCGAGACCGGCGCGCGCCACGGCTGGCGCGACGACGAATTCTGGTACCTGGCCTCGCTGGTCAAGGTGCCGGTGGCGATCGAGCTGATGGCCCGGGTCGAAGCGGGGGAGATGGCCTTGCAGGAGCGCCTGACCCTTGCGCGCGGCGACTATGTCGACGGTGCCGGCTCCACCAACTGGGCGGCACCCGGCAGCGCACTCACGTTGCGTCAATTGCTGGAATCGATGTTGACCGTCAGCGACAACACGGCAAGCGACCTGCTGATGCGCCACCTGGGGCTGGAAGCGATCAACGCACGCGCGCGTCATCTCACGCCACCCGGTGGGCTGGGACCTATCACGACGCTGGTCGACGTGCGCCGTCATGCATACTCCCACTTGCACCCGGATGCTTTCCACCTGAGCGGCATGGATTTCATCGAGCTGCGCAAGCGACAGGGCGATGCTGCCCGGGTGGCGTGGCTGCGTCAGCGCCTTGGCCTGGCCCCGCAGGAGCTGCTGCTACCGAGCATCGACGAGGCGTTTCGGCGCTATTACGCTACCGACTTCAACAGCGGCCGGCTCGATGCCTTCGGCGATGTTCTCGAAGCATTGGCCCGGGGCAGGGCGCTGGGACCGGTTGCCACCGCCGAGCTGCTCGCGGTGATGTCGCGCACCGCCAGCGGCGAACGGCGCCTCAAGGCCGGCCTGGGTCGCGACATTCGCCTGGCTCACAAGACTGGCACCCAGCATCGCCATGCCTGTGATGCGGGCATCGCCACGCAGGGGCAGGGCGATGACGCTCGCCGTGTGGTGATCGTAGCCTGCGTGCACGGCGAACTCGATCTGGCGCGCAACGAGCAGATGCTGGCCGCAGTGGGGCGTGCCGTGAGGGAGGCGGGGGCGTTCGAGGGCTGAACGGAACGTGTCGAAGCTGCTGGGTTGGCCTTCTTGTGCGACGAACGTCTAACTCTTGTCGCCCCTATTCGAGATTGACAGCCCATTAGCGTATGTCTAGCCTTCTAGCATCGAATGTTACCGGTAACAACTCGCCGGCATTCGACGCCCAACTCACAACGATAATTCGACTGGAGTCCGCCATGACCACCATCTGGCGCAACACCCTCACGCTCGCCAGTGCTGCTACCCTTTCCCTGGGCATTGCCTATGCCCAGAGTCCCGAGCTTTCCGACCCGCCCGCCATCGAGGGCGATGTGGTGGGTGACCACGGTAGCCATACCCTGCGCATGGGCATCGGCCTGGCCGAAAGTTCGCCGCAGTATCTTTCCGTCCAGTACTTCGCCGATATTCTCGACCAGCGCACCGAGGGGCGTATTTCCGTCGATGTCTTTCCCAACAGCCAGTTGGGTGACGACGTGCAGATGATGGAAATGCTCCAGACCGGTTCGCTGGACATGACCTATCCCTCCTCATCGCCGGCGACCACGTACGTGTCGGAGCTGGCGGTGTTCGACCTGCCGTTCCTGCTGCCGACTCGCGAAGCGGCTGTCGCGGTCATGCAGAGCGACACGGCCCAACGCATGCTCGACGGCTTCGAAGGTACCGGCCTCAAGGCGTTGGCCTTCTCCGAGAACGGCTATCGTCAGCTTTCCAACAGCGCCCGCCCGGTGGAGTCGCCAGAGGACGTGGCCGGTCTCGACGTCCGTGGCCTGACCATTCGCACCATGGAAAACCCGGTACACCTGTCGATCTGGCAGACTCTCGGCGCCAACCCCACTCCCATGGCGTTTGGTGAGCTGTTCTCGGCCATGGAGCAGGGTGTCGTGGATGGCCAGGAGAACCCCTGGAGCACCATCCTGACCTCCAACTTCCACGAGGTGCAGGACTACGGCTCCGAGACCCGTCATGTCTACACGCCGTTCATCATGATGATCTCCGAGCGCACCTGGGATCGCCTGGCGCCGGAGTATCAGGAGCTGGTGCAGGAGGCGGCGCGTCAGTCGGCCGAGTACGAGATCCAGCTGGCTACCGAGTACGACGACTGGTCGCGTGAGCAACTCGAAGAGAAGGGCATGCAGATCACCCGTCTCGACGACGAGCAGATCGCCGCCTTCCAGGAAGCCGTGCAGCCGGTATACGACGAGTGGGCACCGAAGATCGGTGAAGACCTGATCGCCGAGATCCAGGGTATCGTCGAAGCCAACCAGTAATTCTATTAACCGACTGACTTGGCAGGGCAGGGGGCTTCCCCTTGCCCTGCACGGAGCGCTGCATGACCACGCCAAACCCACCTCCGGCCGATCCCAGTGCCTATCTCGACGACCCCAATCGCGAACCGCTGGAACTCGACACCGAGGGTCGCCGTGGTCCGGCGGCCTTTCGCTGGCTGACCGTGGCCATGGAACACCTTATCGCCACGATTCTGGTCGCCCTGATCGTTTCGGTGTCGGCCAATGTCATCGGCCGCTCGATATTCAACCGCTCACTGCCCTGGGCCGATGAACTGGCACGCATGCTGTTCATCTGGCTGATCTTCGTCGGTGCCGCGGCGGCCTTCGCCCGTTACGAGCATATTGCCGTGGATTTCCTGGTGCGCCGGCTCAAGCCGCGGGCCGCCTATGCTCTCTTCTTGCTCCAGCACCTGATCATCGCCTCCTTGATGGGCATCATCGTCTGGGGTGGCTACCTGGTGATGTCACGCTCCTCCGGCCGTACCGCCATCCTCGGCGTACCATGGAACCTGATCAACGTCTCCCTGGTGCTGTGTGCGCTGTTCATCGTCGCGGTGGCTCTCTGGCGCGCCTGGCTATGCCTGCGCTTCATTCGCGACCCTCAAGCCGCCGTCCGGCAAGCGGGAGACTGACCCATGCTGTGGATTTTCCTTGCCATCCTGTTCGCCTCCATCATCATTGGGCTGCCCATCGCCTTTGGCCTCGGAGTCGCCGCCGTGGTGATGGCCGTTCTTTCCGATATCCCGCTGTCGATCCTGATCGAGCAGTCGATCCGCGGGGTCAACAATTTCCCGCTGCTTGCCATCCCGTTCTTCATCCTGGTAGGCGAGGTGATGAGCAACGGCGGTATCGCCCGCCGGTTGATGGAACTCGCCGGCGCGCTGGTCGGCTTCGTACGTGGCGGGCTCGGGCAGGTGGCGATCACCGGCTCGATGTTCTTCGGCGGCATCAGCGGTTCGGCGGTAGCCGATACCGCCGCCACCGGGGCGATGATGATCCCGTCGATGAAGCAGCAGGGCTACTCCGCCCCACATGCCACCGCGATCAACACCGTCTCTTCGGTAATCGGCATCATCATTCCACCGTCGATCCCGCTGATCCTGTTCGGCATCGTCACCGAAACCTCGATCAGCCGCCTGTTCATCGCCGGCATCGTGCCGGGCCTTTTGATCGGCTTCGCGTTGATGGTGACTACCTTCATCATGGCCAGCATCGAGCACGCCGGTCAGACCCGCAAATTCGAACTGGGCCGGCTGTGGCAGGCCTTCAAGGCCGCCTGGCTGGCGCTGGTGCTGCCGGTGATCGTGATCGGCGGCATTCTCGGCGGAGTGTTCACCGCCACCGAGGCCGCCGTGGCGGCACTGCTCTATTCGCTGTTCATTTCGCTGGTGGTCTACCGCGAATTTCCTCCGCGCGAGCTGTGGGGCATGTTGATCCGCACCGCGCGCCTGACCGGCATGGTGCTGCTGCTGCTGGCGTTCGCTACCGTCATCGCCTGGTTCCTGACCATCAACATGGTGCCGCAGACTCTGGTACGCCAGGTGCAGGCCATCACACAGGATCCTTTCTGGCTGCTGATGATCGTGGCCGGCTTGCTGCTGCTGGTGGGCTTCGTGATGGACCTGACCCCGGCGATGGTGATCATGGCACCCATGCTGACGCCGATCGTCACCTCGGTGGGGGTCGACCCGGTCTACTTCGGCGTGCTGATGGCCTTCATCCTCGGTATCGGCCTGCTGACGCCCCCGGTGGGCACCTGCCTCTACGTGGGCTGTGGTGTCGGCCGGGTCAGCATGGAGCAACTTGTCAGGGCGATGCTGCCTTACTATGCGGCCTTGCTGGTGGTACTGGTGGTGTTGATCGCCTTCCCCGGGATCGTGACCTGGCTGCCCGACATGGCCGCAGTCCGTGGAAACTGAGTGCGGCAACTGACGACCGGAGGTCTCGTGAAGGATGGCACACACCGCATCGTGGTGATGGGAGTGTCGGGGTCGGGCAAGTCGCACATTGGCGCCTTGCTCGCCAGCCGCCTGGGCGTCGCCTTCATCGATGGCGACGATTACCACTCGCCGGCCAACGTTGACAAGATGGCCAACGGTATCCCGCTCGACGATGACGACCGCCGCGAGTGGCTGGAAACCCTGGCGGGGCTGATCGGCGACCATCGGCGGCGCGATGCGTCACTGGTGCTGGCCTGTTCGGCGCTCAAGCGGCGCTACCGCGACTTGTTGCGACGCGGCGACCCCGGGCTCGCCTTTCTGTTTCTCGAAGGGCAGCGCGAGCAGCTGCGCCAACGCCTGGCCGCGCGGGAAGAGCACTTCTTTCGCGGTGAGGCGATGCTCGATAGCCAGCTCCAGGACCTCGAGCCTCCCGGCGAGACGGAGGCCGTGGTGTGCAGTATCGCCGACACGCCCGAGGCGATCGTCGAGGTCTTCCTGAAGGCGTTACCGACCTCCCGCCGGTACGACCCCTGAGCCTGGTGCAGCGTCAACGGCACGGGCACGGCGACTCCGGTATCATGCTGGCGGGTGCCGTTGGCACGCGCCAGTATCATCAGCTGCCAGCGGGGCATCGTGAAAAAGAAACGACCGACACTGCAAGACATCGCCGACCGGGTCGGGGCGACCAAGATGACCGTGAGTCGCTGCCTGCGCGACCCCTCGACCGTATCGGAAGGGCTGCGCGAGCGCATCTTCAGCGCGGCGGAGCAGGTCGGCTACATCCCCAACCGGGCACCTGATCTCCTATCGCGCGCCACCAGCCACTCGATCGGCGTGCTGGTACCGTCGTTGACCAATCAGGTGTTCGCCGACGTGCTGGTGGGCATCGAGGAGGTCACCGAGCCGCTGGGCTACCACCTGATGCTCTCTCATTACGGCTACAGTCAGGAGCTGGAGGAGCGCAGCCTGGCCTCGCTGCTTTCGTACAACGTCGACGGCGTGATCCTTTCCGACAGCCACCACACCACGCGAACCTGCCGCATGCTCGAAACCGCGGGCATACCCATCGTGGAAATCATGGATTCGCTGACTCCGCCGCTGCACCAGGCGATCGGTTTCGACAACGTGCGCGCCGCCTATGACATGGTGAGCGCGATGATTCACCGTGGCCGGCGCCGGATCGTCTACCTCGCCGTGCGTCTCGACTCTCGAACCCTGCAGCGCGAGCAGGGTTATCGCCAAGCCATGGAGGAGCACGGGCTGCAACCATTGACCAAGCAGCGCAGCCAGCGCTCTTCCTATTCCGTGGGTGCTGCGCTATTGAACGAGCTTCTCGAAGAGCATCCCGAGACCGACGGCATCTTCGGTACCAATGACGACGTCGCGGTGGGGGCCTACTTTGCTTGTCTGAGGCGCGGCATCAAGGTGCCGGAGCAGCTCGCCATCGCCGGTTTCCACGGCCACGACGTGAGCCAGGTGATGAGCCCGCGGCTGGCCAGTGTGGTGACGCCGCGTCAAGCGATCGGCAAGCGCGCCGCGACCGAGCTGCTGCGGCGCATCCAGGGCGGAGCGCTGGAGGAGCGCACCATCGACCTGGGCTACCGGATCGAACTCGGTGGAACGCTATAGCAAAGCCGGAATAGGCAATCCCGCAGCCTGGTTTCAAACGTCGGCTTCGACGATGAGTTGGGGCTGGCCCTTCGAACAGGGCTCGATACGGGCCGCGACCCGATAGACCCTGTGCAACAACTCCGGCGTGACCACATCGCAGGTCTTGCCGCAGGCGATCAAATGTCCGTTCTCCAGCACCATGGCTTCATCGGTGAAGCGCAGCGCATGCCCTAGATCGTGTAGCGCCACCATGATGAGCATCTCGCGCTCCCGAGCGAGCCGCCGCAGGATGGTCAGTAGTCCGATCTGACGGTTGAGGTCCAGCGCCGAGGTCGGCTCGTCGAGCAGCAGGATCTCCGGCTCCTGTACCAGTGCCTGGGCGGCACTGACGAGCTGGCGCTGGCCGCCACTGATGTCGCCGATATCGCGCGCTCCGAGTGGCGAGATCCCCAGCTCGTCCAGCGCCTGGTCGACCTTGGCCAGGTCTTCCTCCCTCACCTTCAGGGTGCGCCCCTGCATCCGCGCCATCAGCACCGACTCGTACACCGTCAGCACGGCATTGACGCCGGTGTCCTGGGGCATGTAGGCCACTGGCTTCTGCGTGCCGGCACCCGTGATTCGAACTTCACCGCCGCCCTTGAGCAGCCCGAAGATGCGTCGGAACAGGGTGGACTTGCCGGCGGCGTTGGGGCCGAGCAGCGCCACTACCTGGCCGCCCTCGAAGCGGGGCGTGGTGATTTCCGCCAGAATCTGGCGGCGGCCGTAGCGAGCCGACAGGCGGTCGAGCTGTAGCGTTACCATGAGGCCTTCTTGTGATTGAGGATCAGGAACAGGAAGAAGGGGATGCCTACCAGCGACGTGATGATGCCGATGGGAATGACGGTGCCGGGCAGGATGATCTTCGACAGTACCGAGCCGATCGACAGGATCAGTGCGCCGCACAGGGCAGAGCCAGGCAGGAAAAAACGCTGATCCTCCCCCACCAGCATGCGTGCGATATGCGGCCCGACCAGTCCGATGAAGCCGATGGTGCCGACGAATGCCACCGCAATGGCGGCCAGCAGCGAGACCAGTACCATCACCTCCAGGCGCAGTGCGCGGGGATTCACCCCCATGCTCTCGGCCTTGGTATCGCCCAGGCGCATGGCGGTCAGCGCCCAGCCGTGGCGGGCGAGCAGCGGCAGCACGGCAACCAGCACCGTCAGCGCGACCCAGAACTTGGGCCAGGTCGCCTTGGTCAGGCTGCCCATGGTCCAGAACACCACTGCCGCCACGGCCTGCTGGCTGGAGAAGAACTGGATCAGTGCCATGAGCGAGTTGAAGATGAACACCATGGCAATGCCCAGCAACACGATGGTCTCGATCGTGACCCCACGCCGCAGGCTCATCGCATGGATGAGGAAGGCGGTCACCATGGCCATGACGAACGCATTGATCGGTACCACGTATTCCACCGCGGCCGGGACGATCACCACGCCGAAGGCCAGCGCCAACGCTGCACCGAAACTTGCACCCGCCGAGATGCCCAATGTAAAGGGGCTGGCCAGGGGGTTGCTGAGGATGGTCTGCATCTGGGCCCCGGCTATCGACAGGCTGGCACCGACGACCAGCGCCATCAGCGCCACCGGCATGCGGATTTCCCACAGGATGACCCGGGCCTGCTGACTAACGGCATCCGGCGTTGCCAGCGCGGCTATTACCTCACCAAGGCTGAAGCGGGCAGGGCCCAGCGCCAGGTCGATGCAGAAGCTCAGTGCCAGGGCAAGCGTGAGCGCCAGCAGGATGAGCTGGCGCCGCAGCACAAGGGCACGATAGAAACCGTGTCCCTTGGTCTGCTCGATGGTCTGGGCGATCTCAGCGCTCATGCAGCGTGACCCAATAGCCGGGTTCATAGTCCACGGGCAGGAAGCGCTCGTGCAGCTCCTTCATCGTGGCCTCGGGGTCGAGGTCGTCGAACAGCTCCGGATGGAACCACTTGGCCAGTTGCTGCACGGCGACGAAGTAGTAGGGATTGTTGTAGAACTGGTGCCAGATGGCATGGAAATTGTCGTTCTCCACGGCTGTGATACCGGTCATGGCGGTGCGCCCGGTCAGCGCCTCGAGCTTGGCATGAGCTGCGTCCAGGTCGGCACCCGGCCCCACGCCGACCCAGGCACCACCGGGGACGTAGGCGTCCCAGTTGCCGCCGGTCACCACCACGTGCTCGGGGTTGGCGGCGATGATCTGTTCGGGGTTCAGCGTGCCGAAAGTGGTCGGGATGATGTCCTTGGCGATGTTGTCGCCGCCGGCGATCTCGACGTACTCGCCGAAGTTGCCGGGACCGAAGCTCATGCAGCAATCGTCCGAATAGCCGCCGGCGCGATCGACGAAGACGCTCGGCCGCTCATCGTCCGCGACCTCGGCTTCGATTACCTGCTTAACTCGTTCCATCTGGGACTCGGAGAATTCGATGAAGGCCTCGGCATCCTCCTCTTCGCCAAACAGCTGGCCCAGCAGACGCATGGAAGGAATGGTGTTTCTTAGCGGGTCCTCGCGAAAGTCCACGTAGACGATGGCGATGCCGAGTTCCGCCAGCTTGGCGTCGTAGGCGGCATCCTCGGTGGCCCCTCTGGCCTCCAGGTTCATCAGCACGACATCGGGGGTGAGGGATGCCGCCTGCTCGACGTCGAAGGTGCCGTCCTTGAAGC
This sequence comes from Billgrantia sp. C5P2, assembly GCF_051062895.2. Taxonomy (NCBI): domain Bacteria; kingdom Pseudomonadati; phylum Pseudomonadota; class Gammaproteobacteria; order Oceanospirillales; family Halomonadaceae; genus Billgrantia; species Billgrantia sp. C5P2. The sequence goes on along the minus strand of NZ_CM128542.1, from coordinate 2,741,416 downwards.
CGCCGAAGGTGGGGAGTTCTTCGAGCTCGGGGAATTTGGCGGCATAGCGTGCGTAGCTATCCGGATCGGCCTGGGAGAAGTCCTCGCGCCAGCCCACCACGCGGGCAAAGGGGTCTTCCGGCTGCAGGGCGCCGAGCAGATAGACTTGGCGCCCTTCACCGAGGATGACGCGTTCCACGGGAACATCGAGGGTAACGTCGCGTCCGGCGATATCGGTAACGGTGATTTCTTCCGCCTGTGCAACGGCGCAGCTGAAAGCCAGCGCCGTGCAGCAGAGAGCCTTCGAGAGGTGGCTGTCCATGTGCTTTGGGTCATCGCTCTGTGTGGGGCGGGAGCAAATGTCGAAACGGCTGAAGATGCCTCGTATTTCGCGTACTGGCCCGCTAGGAAAACGTATAAACTGGCTATTGAGTATCATTCCCACTCGCAAGCGCGGCCAGTATGGTGCAACTCTCTTTTTTTGTCGAGATGGGGGAGCGAAGACGTTGCGTCATGCTTCGGTGTCGGTATCACGGTCCGAGCGAGGGGCGGGTGCCGGCTGTCGCGCCATCAGAGTGATCTCGACATTGGCGCCGCCGCTGAGACGCGGCGATTCGGTGCAGGTGCGTGCCGGGTAACTATGGTTCTCGAAGAATTCGGCATAGGCGGCATCCATGGTGTGGATGGTATCCAGATTGGTCAAGTGGATGTCGACCCGCACCACGTGGGCCATCGAGGCGCCGGCGTATTCCAGCATGCGCGACAGCCGGCGCATCACCCAGCGGGTCTCCTCGGCAATGTCGCCCAGCACGGCCTCCCCCCCCTGAATATCGGTCACCGTCAGGCCGGAGAGGAAGAGATAGTGGCCATCCATCGCAATGTGACTGCCCGGGAAGACCGGAACGGCAAGCGTCGGATCGTTGAGGAAGCGATGCATGGCGGCTGGGCCTCGTTGGGTTGTTGTCACAGTCATTGTGGCGTCTCGCTCAAGAGGCGCAAGCACTTGCCTTCATGGGGAGCGTATCCGATGCTATCGGCTGAGGCTTGTTGCGTTGCAGTATTCGGCGCCTCTCGGTTCATTTCACTCCCGGACAAGGCATAGCGCATGGACAGTCAGTGGGCGGGTAACGGGCATATCGAGAACCGCACTTTCGACGAGATACAGGTTGGCGATACGGCATCGCTCGAAAAGCGCCTGACCTTCGATGACATCAAGCTCTTCGCGATCATGTCCGGGGACATCAACCCGGCTCACCTGGACGACGATTTCGCCAAGAGCACGCGCTTCCAGGAAGTGGTGGCCCACGGTATGTGGGGCGGGGCGTTGATCTCCACCGTGCTGGGCACCGAGCTACCCGGGCCGGGTACTATCTACCTGGGCCAGACCCTCCGCTTTCGCAAGCCGGTGCGCCTCGGTGACGTGCTGAGGGTCAGCGTACGTGCCCAGCGCAAGGATACCCAGCACAAGCGCATCACCTTCGCGTGCCTGTGCACCAACCAGAATGGCGAGACCGTCATCGAGGGCGAGGCGGAGGTCCAGGCGCCCACCGAGAAGATTCGACGGCCTCGCGCCGTGCTGCCGCGGGTACGGCTGGCCGAGCGGGCGCGCCTGCACGAGATGCTCAGCGCCGCCGAGCATCCCGCGCCGGTGACCATGGCGGTGGTGCATCCGGTGGATGAAGTCTCGATCCTGGGGGCCTATGAATCGGCTCGTCAGGGGCTGATTCGCCCGGTACTGGTAGGGCCAAAGGCCAAGATACAGGCTGCCGCCGAAGCCGCCGGTATCGACATCGCCGAGTTTGAACTCATCGACGTGCCGCACAGCCACGCCGCAGCCGCCGAGGCCGTAGCATTGGTCCGGGCAGGCCGGGTGGAGGCGCTAATGAAGGGGGCGCTGCACACAGAGGAATTGCTGCATGAGGTGGTCAAGCGCGACACCGGCCTGCGCACCGAGCGCTGCCTGAGCCATGTGATGGCCTTCGACGTGCCGACCTACCCACGACCATTGTTCATTACCGATGCGGCCATCAACATCTATCCGACCCTTGGCGACAAGAAGGACATCATACAGAACGCCATCGACCTGGCTCAGGCGGTAGGCAACGAGTTGCCCAAGGTGGCGATTCTCTCGGCGGTGGAGACGGTCAACCCCAAGATCGCCTCGACCGTGGAGGCTGCTGCGTTGTGCAAGATGGCCGAGCGGGGACAGATTCGCGGCGGCGTGCTCGATGGCCCGCTGGCCTTCGACAACGCCGTTTCCGAGGCGGCAGCCGCGGCCAAGGGCATCGTCTCACCGGTGGCGGGGCGCGCCGACATCCTCGTGGCGCCGGATCTCGAGTCGGCCAACATGTTGATGAAGCAGCTCACCTACCTGGCCGATGCCACAGGTGCCGGGCTGGTGGTCGGCGCCCGGGTGCCCATCGTGTTGACCAGCCGCGCCGACGATGCCATCACCCGAATGGCTTCCTGCGCCCTGGCACTGCTGGTGGCGGAGCAGCACAAGAAGGTCAGGCTGTCATGAGCCGCGAGATCCTGGTCGTCAACAGCGGCTCCTCGAGCCTCAAGTTTGCCCTCTTCGACGCGGCCTGCGCCGACAGCCCCATGGCCATGGAACTGCGTTGTCGCGGTCAGTTCTCGGGGCTTGGCGACCAGGCGCGAGTCGAGCTGGGGACGGGTTTCGATGAAGCTGCTGACGAAGCATGTACTGCCGCACTGCGTAACGTACCGCTTATGCTGGGTCACCAAGGCGCGCTGGCTCGGCTGCTGGAGTGGATCGAGGCTAGCCCGGCCCTGGGCGACATCCACGCCGTGGGCCATAGGATTGTCCATGGCGGGGCGCAGTACCGTGAGCCGGTGCGCCTCGACAAGGAGAGCCTGGCGGGCCTGGAGTCGCTGGTCGACCTGGCGCCGCTGCACCAGCCCTATGGCCTGGCGCCGGTGCGGGCACTGGCTGGCCTGCGCCCGTCGCTGCCCCAGGTGGCTTGCTTCGATACCGCTTTTCACGCGACTCAGCCAGCAGTGGCGCAGACCTTCCCACTGCCGCGTCGTTTTCACGAGCAGGGCGTAATCCGTTACGGCTTCCACGGCCTCTCCTTCGACTACGTCAGCCGCGCCCTGACCGAACAGGTGCTGCCGCAGCATCGCCAGGCGGTGTCTGGAGGACGCACGATCATCGCCCATCTGGGCAACGGTGCGAGCCTGTGCGCGCTACGCGATGGCAGGAGCGTGGCCGCCACCACCGGCTTCACCGCCGTGGAGGGGCTGATGATGGGCACCCGCAGCGGCAGCCTCGACCCGGGCCTGGTGCTGCACTTGATCCTGCACGAGGGCATGGCCGCCGAGGTGGTGCAGCGCATGCTCTACAAGGAGTCGGGATTGCTCGGCGTGTCCGGCATCAGCGGCGATATGCGCGAGTTGCTGGCCAGCCAGGCGCCCGAGGCGACCGAAGCCGTCGAGCTGTTCGTCTACCGTATCGTGCGCGAGATCGGCAGCCTGGCGGCGGCGCTGGGCGGGCTCGACCATCTTGTTTTCACCGCCGGCATCGGCGAGCATGCCGCTCCGGTGCGCGCCGCCGTGGCCCAGGGCTGCGAGTGGCTCGGCGCGCGGCTCGATGCCAACGCCAATGCCGACCATGCTACCGATATCGCCGCCGCCGACAGCCGGCTCGGGCTATGGGTCGTTCCCACCGACGAGGAGCGCATGATCGCCTGGTACACCGCCGCCGAACTGGCGCGCTAGAGCCTACACACGAAATAGTCGTTCTGAATGTCGTGCTCCAACTGGTGAACCTCGATACTGCGGAAGCCAGCCTCCTCCAGATAAGCCAACGCGCGCTCGCGCCCCCACATGGTGCCCAAGCCTTCGCCGCCTTGGGCCAGCGATACCGTCATGCAGTGGCTTACCGATACCGCGTAGAGCATGGTGCCCAAGGGATGCTCTCGGTCGAGATGGTGGTGGCTCGAAGCGTGGATATCCTGCACCAGGTAGACGCCGTCCGGTGCCAGGGTGCGGTGGATGCCCTTGAGCAGGCTGCGCGGGCGGGCCTGGTCATGAATGCCGTCGAAAGTGGTCACCAAGTCGAAGGCATCGGGCTCGGCGGTGATATCGAAATCGCTCAGGTCGCGCACCTCGAAGGTGAGGTTGGCGAGGCCGGCCCGGTCGGTTTCGCGGCGCGCCCAATCAATGGCTTCCTGCGAGAGGTCGTAGCCGACGAAACGGCTGGCTGGGTAACGCTCGGCCATGGCCATCAGTGCCCGGCCGCGACCGCAGGCGCAGTCGAGCACCCTGATGCCGCTCTCGAGCCGCTCGATAAGACCCTCGGCCAGCGGCAGGATGGCGTCGAACAGGGCCGGCAGCACCGTCTGGCCGCTGTCGCTGGCCATTACCTCCTGAAAGCGCGGGTAGCGCGAATAGGGCACGCCGCCACCTTCACGGAAGCAACGCACCACGTCGTCCTCTACACTTCCCAGAATGGCGATAAACTGCGAGTAGACGGCGAGATTGGCCGGGCCCTTGTCCGTCAGCAGACGAGCATGAGCCTCCGGCAGCCAGTAAGTGCCAGCCTGCGGGTCGGTCTCGACCACGCCGCTGGCGACCATGCCCCCTAGCCATTCACGCACGTAGCGTTCGTCGAGATCGGTGCGCATGGCCAGGGCCACACTGGTTTCCGGTGCTGCGCCGGCCATGGCCGACAGTAGGCCGGTGCGATGGCCGAGCGAGAGCAGCAGCATCAAGCCGCTTTCGTTGAGTGCGTTTACCAGCCGCTCCTCGAAGGCTTCGGTTGCAGCGTCGATGTTGATATTGGTGTTGTCATGCTGGGTACCAAGCGCGTGAATGTCACACATGGTCGCTCTCCTTTGTTCTGTTGTGGCTATCGTCTTGGCCGTGCTCGTATTCCGTGTATGGCAGCGGCATGAGCCACGTTACGACCGCCGGTTCGGCGCTACGCAAGAGCAATACGACGTAATCGAGAGTTTTCTGCCATGAGGAGCGATGTCGAAGCCGACGAACCGTTGACCATTGCGCTTCTGGCCACGCCCGAGGCGACCGCCTCGACGCTGTACGGCATGTTCGACCTGTTCGGTTCGGCGGGGCGGGACTGGAACTTCCTGATTCACGGTCGATTGGGTGAGCCACTGCTGCGCCCATTGATCGTCTCGCAGAGTGGCGAAGGGTTTCGCGCCTCCAATGGTGCCTGGATTCAGCCCGACAGCAGCCTGGCCGAGTGTCCGTTGCCCGCCGCGGCCTGTATCCCCGATCTCTTCATTGCTCCCGATGAGCCATTGACGGGGCGTTACGAGGCGGAAATCGCCTGGCTGCGTGAGTGCCATGAAAAGGGGGCGCTACTGGCGGCGGCCTGCACCGGCGCCATGCTGCTGGCCGAAGCGGGAATGTTGGAAGGAGAGGAGGCTACGACTCATTGGGCGTATTGCGAGGCCTTGGCGCGCCGCTATCCCCAGGTGCAGGTGTATCCGCATCGAATCCTCGTTGCCAGCGGGGAAGGGCAACGGCTGGTCATGGCCGGCGGTGGTACCAGCTGGTTCGACTTGACGCTCTACCTGGTGGCGCGACTGTTGGGCACCGACGAGGCAATGCGTCTGGCCCGTGTCCATCTCATCGACTGGCACCAGGACGGACAGCAGCCCTATGCCGTGCTCAGTAGCTCGCGCCAGGTGGCGGACGCCTGCATCGCGCGCTGCCAGGTGTGGGTCGCCCAGCATTACGATTGCCATTCGCCGGTGGCCGGAATGGTGGAAGTCAGCGGCCTGTCGGAGCGTGCCTTCAAGCGCCGTTTCAAGGCCGCTACTGGCATGACGCCGATGGACTACGTACACACTCTGCGGCTGGAGGAAGCGAAGCAGTTGCTGGAGCAGGGCGACGAGCCCATCGAAGCGATTGCCGAACAGCTCGGCTATGCCGATCCCAGCTTCTTCCGCCGCCTGTTCGGGCGTCGCGTCGGGCTGACGCCCAGCCGGTATCGGCGTCGTTTTCGCGGGCTGCGGCTACGCCTGTCCTGACGAATCCAGTCGATGTTACAGCGTTTGCCACGGCGCGGCGGGTGGCTCGGCCAGTAGCTGGGCCAGCGTATCCAGCGCTTGGGCCAGGGCCTCGCGCGAGGGCGCAGCGCTGAGGCAGAGCCGTAGCGCCTGGGGCGCGGGCTCGCTGCCCACGCAGAAGGGTTCGGCGCTGCTGACCAGTACCCCCCGACGAGCCAGTGCTTCCACGAACACGGCACTGCGCAGCCCTTCCGGTAGCGGCAGCCACAGGTTGTTGCCGTGGGGGCGGCCGCTCGTGGTGTAGCCGGCCAGGCGCTCCCGAGCCATGCGCTGGCGCTCACCCAGTTCCTCGGTCAGCCACTCGAGCAGAATGGCGCTGTCGCCGCAGGCCACCCAGCGGCACACCGCCTCGACCATCAGTGGCGGCACCATCCAACTCTGGGCACGCAGCGTCGTGCCCAACCGGTCGCGCAGCGCCGGCGGTGTCAGCAGGGTGCCGATGCGCAGGCCGCCAGCCAGCACTTTCGACGTACTGAAGATGAACAGCGTGCGCTCCGGGGCCAGGCGATAAATCGGCGTGCCGCGTTCCGCCTCGGGCAGGTACTGCACGCCATCCTCGACGATCCAGAAGTCGTGGCGCCGGGCCAGGGCCACCAGACGCTCGCGCCGGGCTTCGCTCAACGGCGTGCCGGTGGGGTTGTTCTGGTCCGGCGTGACATAGACGAGGCGTGGCGGCTGCTGAACGTAGAGCCGGGCCAGGGCGTCCATGTCCATACCCTGGTCATCCATCGGCACGCCCAGCACCTTCAGGTGCGCTTGGCTGGCGGCGGTGATCAGGCCGGGGTAGGTGAGGACATCGGCGGCGATGCGCTCGCCTGGGCGCGTCAGCGCTTGCAGCGCCAGATTGATCCCATGCTGCCCACCCTGGGTGACGACCAGCGACTCGGGCTCGGCGGGCATGCCGAGGCGGGTCATCCAGTCGGCTAGCTGCTCGCGGTGGGCAGGTACGCCGCGGTCCGGTTGGTACTCCACCGCGCGCTGGAGAATCTCGGGCTGCTCGGCTATTTCACGCAGTACGCGTCCCAGGGTGGCGACACGCATCGGATGCGGGGGCGGCAGGCTCAGGCTGAGGTCGACGATGCCGTCCTCGACGGGACGGCTGGCCAGGAAGTCCTGGCCTGACGGAGCCTCGTTGCCGCGCACGAAGGTGCCGCTGCCCACTCTGGCCACGACCCACCCTTGGCGCTCGGCTTCGGCATAGGCGCGAGTCACGGTGCCCACCGTGACCCCGAGGCGATCGGCCAACCGGCGCTGGGGAGGCAGTTTCTGCCCGGCGGAGAGTTCACCGGATTGAATCGCCACGGCGATGGAATCGGCAATGGCACGGTAGCGAACGCCATCTTCAGCAAGCTGTGGGACCCACATTGTCATGGTGACAATAAAACCTTTGACGGAATATCTGGACTCATTATGCTGACAATTGTGCGCTCTATCCAATCGAATTTCTTAATTGTATGGGTTCAATGACATGGAAGCTCTGGCGTTCCTCGGGCCTGCGGCCCTCTACATGATCTCGATGACCATCACTCCCGGCCCTAACAACATGATGCTCACGGCCTCCGGAGCCAACTACGGCTTCATGCGCACCCTGCCGCATATCTTTGGCATCCTGGGCGGCTGTTTTCTATTGTTCGCCGGCATCGCCCTGGGGTTGGGGTTGATCTTCGAGCGCTACCCGGCGGTACAGATGACCCTGCGCGTCATTGGCAGCGCGTATCTGCTTTACCTGGCCTGGAAGATCGCCACGGCGCCGCCGCCCGATATGCGCCAAAGGAGTGAAGGCAAACCGCTCAGTTTCTGGCAGGCGGCGGCCTTCCAGTTCGCCAACCCGAAGGCGTGGGTGATGGGCCTGGCGCTGATAGCAGGTTTTCTGCCGGAGGGCGGCGATCCGATAATGAACGCCTTGTTGCTGGCTGCCTTCGCCGAGCTGGTCGGGCTGCCGTGCATCGCGCTGTGGGCAGGCTTCGGCGTGGCCATCGGCCAGTGGCTCGATACGCCACGCGCCTGGCGAATCTTCAACTGGACGATGGGAGGGCTCACCGCGGCCTGTGTCTACTTCATTCTGGCGTAATGCTTAGGACAGCCAGCGGCGGCGGGAGTCAAAGGAACGGTTCCAGCTCCTCCCGGCTCATGTTGCCGCCGGTGATCACCACCACCACATCGCCTTCGGTCGGCAGCGGGACGGCTCCCTCCAACAGGGCGGCAATGCCCACGGCGGCGCCCGGTTCCGCCATCAGCTTGGCTTGATAGAGCAGGTGGCGCATGGCGCGGCCTATGGCGGCATCGTCGACTTGCACCAGGGCCCGAGTGGTTTTGCGACACAGCGGGTAGGTGTGTTTGCCGACGATGGCTGCGCCCAGGCTCTTGGCGCAGGTTGCCACCTTCTTCAGCCGTGAGGGGGCGCCCTGCGACCAGGCATGAGCCATGCTGGCGGCGCCGCTGGGTTCCACTCCGAACACTGCCAGCTCGGGGCGCAGCGCCGCGGCGGCCGAGCCGATGCCGGCGATCAGTCCACCACCGCCCACCGGGCAGAGAATGGTCGTGGCCTCAGGCGCCTGCTCGAGGATCTCGAGCCCGACGGTGCCTTGGCCGGCGATGATGCGTTCATCGTCGTAGGGGTGCACCAAGGTCAGGCCGCGCTCAGCCACCAGCTCATGCATCCGCTCCCAGGCGGCATTGATGTCACCATGCAGGATCACCTCGGCGCCCAGCTCGCGGCTGCCCTCCACCTTGAACCGGCTGGCGTTCTCCGGCATCACGATAGTCACCGGCACGCCAGCCTGGCCCGCCGCCCAGGCAAGCCCCAAGGCATGGTTGCCGGCGGACACCGCAGCCAGGCCGCCGGCCAGTTCCTCTCGGCTGGCGGTGCGCACCCAGTTCAGGGCACCGCGTGGCTTGAACGATCCGGTGCGCTGGAACAGCTCACCCTTCAGCCAGATGCGTCGCGCGAACCGCTCCGATAGCGCGTGGTCGAGCAGTAGCGGCGTAGGCAAGAGGGTATCGGCAATGAGACGTTGGGCTGCCTGCAGGCGTTCGAGCCGGAGCATGGGCCACTCCTACAGCAAATTGTAGATAAGTACGAACAGGCTGGTGCCGGTGATGAGGAAGGCCAGGATCGACAGCAAGCCGTCGCGAGCCATGATCGCCAGACCAAAAAGGGTCAGGGCCACGCCGGCGATGTTGACCGTCAGCGGTATCAGCTCCATGGGGGGCATGGCCAGGGCCAGCACGAAGCACGCCAAGGCGGTCAGGCGTATGCCCTGTTTCCCCGTCATGAAGGTGATGCGAGCGTTCAGCAGCCTGTCGACCCACCGGGCCGGCTTGTACATCCACTTGAGCCCCTTGTGGACCTTGTCGCTCGGCAGCGTGCGGTTGCGCAGCCAGCCCGGCAACCAGAAGGTGCGCCGGCCGATCAATAGCTGCGCGCAGACCAGCAGCGTGAACAGCGCCATCAGCGTGGGCACGCCGGGGATACCGCTGACGATGGGCATCAGCGTGACCAGCCCAGCCAGCAGCAGCAGCGGGCCGAATGCGCGCCGGCCGATGGCATCGAGCACCTCGTCGAAGCGGATCCGCCCCGAGGGCGTGTCGATGGATTCGATGGCGCGCATCAGCTCGACGAGATTGTGCGGTTCCGTTGCCGGCTCATCCGGTTCAGTGTCTCGTGAGGCCTGCATCCTTTCTCCCATTGGCTCATCCCAGTGCTAGTACAAGACTCCTGTTGGTACACAGCATAGCGTTTATGCACCTGGTCATGCTTGTTACCAGCATCGCGGCGGATTGATCCCGATTGCTTATGCTATCGGCTTATATCCAAAGTCATAATTTCTCTCTCACGCTTTCTCAACTTTTCGTCCCTTTTGCCGATTGAAAAGAGAAATAACCAAAAAAACCAAAACCCAAAACGCACCATGCAAGGGGCTAGCGATGAAGAACGTATCCATCAAATGGAGCCTGACAGCGGCATTAGTGGTCCTGGTGCTGATGATCGGCTTGATCAGCGGGTTGGGGTTTTACTCCAATGCCAAGGGTGAAGCGGCCCTGCACGAACTGGCAGAAACCAACATGAAGCTGGCCGACACGGCCAACCGCGCGCAGGTGAACGTGCTGCGGGCGCAGACCTTCCTGGACCGCTACGCCAGCCTGAGCACCCAGGGCAACCCGGACAAGGCGGGTGAGAACCAGCAGTTGGCCGTGGCCGCTGTAGAAACGGCACAGCAGCGCTTCGCTGAATTCCGCGAAGTACCTCTCGATCCGGCGGATACTCGTACGCCACACGTCGCGGCCATCACCGAGGCTTACGATGCGCTCGTCAACGAGGGCCTGGTGCCGCTGCTGGATGCCGCGCCGTTCCAGGTCCAGCGCAACCAGGAGCAATTGGCCGAACTGGGCGCGCAGCTCGATCGGGCCATGGATGCTTTTATCCATTACATCGAAGAGCGCTCCATCCACGATATTGAGGCGGTCGAGACCCTGGATCGCCGCGTGGCGATCGTTGCCACGACACTGCTGGTAGCGGCATTGGTGGCCGCCTTCCTGATTCGCATCGCCTTGATGCGTGTGGTGGTGACGCCGCTGCGGGAAGCCATTGACCACTTCGAGCGTATCGCCGATGGCGACCTGACCGCGCGCATCGAGGATCGTGGTCGCAACGAGATCGGTCAGCTCTACAGCGCCCTGGGTCGCATGCAGGATAAGCTCAAGACGCTGGTGGTCTCGCTGCGCGAGAGCAGCGAGAACGTCTTTACCGGCGCCGGCGAAATTGCCACGGGCAGCCAGGATCTCTCGTCGCGAACCGAGCAACAGGCTGCGGCCCTGCAGGAAACCGCCTCCAGCATGGAGGAGATGGCCTCTACCGTCAGCAAGAACACTGATACCTCGATCGAGGCCGACCGTCTCTCTGCCGCGGCGTCAAAGACTGCCGAGGCCGGCGGGCAGGAGGTCGAGCGCACCGTGAAGCTGATGCGCGAGATCGCCGACAGTGCCCGGCGCATCAACGACATCATCGGCGTCATCGACTCCATCGCCTTCCAGACCAACATTCTGGCGCTGAACGCCTCGGTCGAGGCAGCCAGGGCAGGGGAGCAGGGCCGCGGCTTCGCCGTGGTGGCAAGTGAAGTGCGCTCGCTGGCCAGCCGCAGCGCGGAGTCGGCCAAGGAGATCCGCAAGCTGATCGAGGACACCACGACCCGAGTGGCCAGCGGTGCCGAGCAGGCCGAGCGAAGCGGCGAGACGATCAACGAAACCGTCGAATCGATTCGCCAGGTCAGCGCCCTGATGGGTGAGATTTCCACGGCCACGCGGGAGCAGAACAGCGGTATCGAACAGATCAACACGGCGCTGACCGAAATGGACTCGGTCACCCAGCAGAATGCCTCCCTGGTGCAGCAGACCAGTGCCGCGGCTGCCTCGCTTGAAGAGCAGGCCAGTCGCCTCGCCGCGCTGATCGCTACCTTCCGCGTCGACGAGCGGGCCACTTCGACAACGGCAAGGGTCGACCGCCAGGCCGATGCCCAGCGGGAGCAACGAGGCGGTAAGGCGAAGCAAGAGAAGAGACCGCATCAGCTGGTTCGACTTACCGATCCCAAGCCGACTGGTTCACGCCAGCGCTCAGCGACCGAAGAGGACTGGAGCGAGTTTTAGTACCTATGGGGCCTGATCGCGTGCGGCCTACGTTAATCAAACCCGAGCCATAACCGGCTCGGGTTTTTTAGTGCAGACGGCTCGTTTCGCATTGCTCTGCGGCACACATCAGGCACACCGAGACGCTCCATGTCCTTCAGCTCAGTGTCGTTGATATGCTCACGCTACCGGTGGGTTCGTCATGGCCGGTTTCGGCGGCACTTCATCATCCGTGGGGCTAGGTGCCGGGCACGCCTCGGAAACCCCCGTCTCCGCGGCAAGCGTCGGCAGCCGTTCCGCCAGGAAATCGATCAGGTGGCGCACCGCCGGGCGTAGGCCGCGTCGGTACGGATACACCGCGTGCAACTGCCCTTGGGGTAGGTGCCATTGCGGTAGCAGCCAGAGCAGCTCGCCGGTTGTCAATGCCTGGCGACACATGAAGGTCGGAAGTACCACGACGCCGATGCCGGCGATGGCCGCATCGTGCAGCACGCTCATGTCGTCGGTCACGAGGCGCGGCGACAGCGAGATCGGCGTACGATTACCCTTCGGATCGGTGAACTCCTGCACGTGGCGGCCCTCCGCAAAGCGCATGGAGAGGCTCGGGAATCGCTTCAGGTCGTGCGGGTCCGCCGGCATGCCGAGGCGTTCCACCAGCCCAGGGCTGGCCACCAGCATGGCGGGGCTGGCTGCGAATCGACGCGATACCAGCGACGAATCCTCGAGGCGTAGGCGAACGCGAATGGCGAGGTCCACTCCTTCCGATACGAGATCCACCCGCCGATTGGTGGCATCCAGCTCCACTTCCACCTTGGGGAAGCGCTCCATGAACTCGGGCAGTGCCCGCCCGAGTAGCGACTGGGAAATCGAGATGGGGCTGGTCAGCAAGACCCGCCCGCGCGGCTCCCCCTGCACCTGTTCGACAACGCTCTCAGCCGCTTCCGCCGCTGCCAGCAGATCCTGGCAGTGGGCCAGGTAGGCACGGCCGGTGTCCGTCAGGGTCAGGCGTCGCGTGGTCCGGTGAAGCAGGCGGATCTCCAGCCGCTCCTCGAGCCGAGCGATGCGGCGGCTGAGCGTGGATTTTGGCATGCCCAGGGCGTGCGCCGCCGCGGTAAAGCTGCCGTACTCGGCGACTTGGGCGAAGAAATAGAGATCGTTGAGATCTTGCATGCCGCCTCTCCGTTAGGGGCTTTGATTGTCTTATTATTGGAACAATGATTTCAACAAGCGCTATCTAGTTGCAGATATGGAGAACCCCTAAGGTGGCCGCAGAGGCGTCAATCACGCCAGCCACCCATCGGAGGAGCTACCCATGAAGCTGCTGCATCTGGATTCCGGCCTGTTCGAGGATCAATCCGTCACTCGCCAGCTTTCCGCTCGCATCGTCGAACGTCTGCATGCCACCACGCCCTCGCTCGATGTCGTTTACCGCGACTTGATAGCGGATGCACCCAGCCACTTGTCCGGTGAGATCCTTGCCGGCGCCGGCCTGTCAGAGGAGGAGCGCAACGCGCGTCAGCGTGAGGAGGCGGTGCTGACGGAGACGCTGCTGGAGGAGTTTCTGGCGGCCGAGGTGATCGTGATCGGTGCGCCGATGTACAACTTCACCATTCCGAGCCAGCTCAAGGCGTGGCTCGACCGCATTCTCCAGGCCGGCAAGACCTTCCGTTATACCGAAAACGGCGCGGTGGGGCTGGCCGGGGGACGCAAGGTGATCGTCGCCTCCTCGCGCGGTGGGATTTATTCGCAAGGACCGGATGTCGGCAACGACTTCCAGGAGCGCTACCTGCGCGCCGTATTCGGCTTCATCGGCATCGACGATGTCACCGTGATCCGTGCCGAAGGCGTGGCAATGGGTGACGAGATGAGGCAGAACGCGGTGGAGACCGCCCACGAAGCCATTGCCAAGACATTCAAGGCCACCGAGTTGGCCGAGGGCTAGCAAGTCCAAGCTATGCACTTCAAGTCGAGCGCCGAGGCCAGGCAGACTGTTAGACGATCTGCATGGTTTCGGCGACTATCTGCAGCCGATACGACATCCTTGATGGATACCATGGCGTTGTGGTTAGCGCATACCGCCTAGCCTTCACCCATCGAGGAATGATCATGAGCACATTGAATCGCGCCCTGGCTCTTGCCGCCATGGCTCTCGCCAGCTCCGTTGCCGCCGACGCTACCCAACTCGCCAACGGTGGTGACACCACGGCGGTACCCGTCATAGCGGAACGCTCAGAAAGCTATGTGGCGACCAACGACGGTGTGAGCCTCTACTACAAGGATTGGGGGCCGCGCGACGGCCAGGTCGTCGCCTTCAGTCATGGCTGGCCGTTGAACTCCGATAGCTGGGAATCGCAGATGCTGTTCCTGGCATCGCAGGGCTATCGCGTCGTCGCCCATGATCGCCGCGGGCATGGGCGCTCCAGCCAGCCGTGGGAAGGCAACGACATGGACCACTACGCCGATGACCTCGCGGCGGTGCTCGAAGCATTGGAGCTTACGGAGGTCACCCTGGTCGGTTTCTCGACCGGTGGCGGCGAAGTCGCGCGCTACATCGGGCGCCACGGCACGGATCGTGTGAAGAAAGCCGTCCTGGTGGCTGCCGTGCCGCCGCTAATGCTGCAGACCGACAGCAACCCCGATGGCCTTCCCATCGAGGTATTCGACGGGCTGCGCCAGGCATCGCTGGAAAACCGCTCGCAGCTCTATCTGGATATCGCCTCCGGTCCGTTCTTCGGCTACAACCGGCCTGGCGCCACGCCTTCCCAGGGCCTGATCCAGTCCTTCTGGGTGCAGGGCATGCAAGCGGGCCACAAGAACACCTACGACTCGATCGAAGCCTTCTCGGCGACGGATTTCCGCGACGACCTGAAGAAGTTCGACGTGCCCACGCTGGTGATCCACGGCGGCGACGATCAAATCGTTCCGCTCGATACCTCGGCACGGGCATCGGCGGCACTGGTCGAGAATGCCGAGCTGATCGTCTACGAAGGTGCCCCACACGGCCTGGCCGACACGCACAAGGAGCGACTCAATCAGGATCTTTTGGACTTCCTTCGTAAATAAGCACCGCCATCTTCGGTCCCGCCGCCACAGGGCCGAAGGGGCAACACCAATGAAGCACATGAGCGGCCCTGCGAGCACAGGGCCGCTCATGCGCTTTGTGGGTCGGCCTGAAGTGACTTCATCCAATCGCGAGGACTGCTGCCCGTTTTGCGCCGAAAGGCCCGGGCGAGTGCCGACGGGCTTTCATACCCCACTTCGTCGGCTATCAACGCAATCGGCCGGCCCTGGAGCAAACGCTTCTGGGCCAGGCTGATTCTCCAGCTCAACAGGTAGTCCGCCGGCGTTTGCCCCAGGACGGTGCGGAAGTGCGCCGCGTAACTGGCACGGGACATGTTCGACTCGCTTGCGAGTTCGCCTACCGTCCAGGCCCGCTGCGGTGTGTTGTGCATCTGTACCAAAGAGCGAGACAGGCGTGGATCGGCAAGCCCGGCCATCATGCCGGTGGAAAGGCCTTGGTGAGCCAGCAGATGCCGCAACAGCTGGATCACCAGCAGCTCGAACAGGCGGTCGAGCACCGCCTCCTTGCCACAGTTCTCTGCGGCGGCTTCCTCGAACAGCCATCTGAGGGTTTCCGCCAGCATGGGCAACTCGTCCAGGGCCAGCACCAGGCGATCGGGAAGAGAAGCCGATAGCGGGTTGCTCCCGCCGCCATCGAAGGCCAGTGAGGCGCACAGAAGCTTGGCGGGGTCCGCTTCGGAAGCGATCATCGTATGCGGGAGGGGGCGTGGCAGGAACATCAGGCTCGGGCGCGTGACCAGCAGGTCCGGCGCCTTGGGGCTGCGCAAGGTGACGGTGCCGCCCTGCAGAAGGTGCAAGTATCCGTGGCCAGCATCATCGATCGACGCGACGCTGCAAACCGTGCCGTTATGGAAGAGGCGCGCCCTTACGCCGAACTGCGACAGTAACGTCGATAACCGATCCACTGTTGAGTCACCTCCGTATGAGTTCGTTGGCCGGCACCCCTAGCTGGCGCTCATGGTGCCAAGCGCGAGTGTTCCCGTAGTGTCGTTTACTGCTTGCGCCGTTCTCGAGCTGGCCTCGCGGCATGACGTAACAGGCGTTGGAAAGTCGAGCATTCCATGTGGCTCGGTGCAGGGCAGACGGCGGCATGACGCAGGCCATCCCGCATCGCTGTCAGGTGACGAATCTTCCGGTCCAGTTCGTCGGCCTTGGCGATGAGCCGAGCACGATCGATATCGGGCCCGCCTCTGGTACCGAGCATGGCGCCGATTTCCTCCAGGGTGAAGCCAGCGCTTTGCCCAAGCGCAATCAGCGACAATCGCTCCAGAACGTTTTCCGTAAACAGCCGCCGCAGGCCGTTTCTTCCCACCGAGCGAACGAGACCTTTTTCTTCGTAGTAACGCAGGGTAGAGGCCGGCAGGCCGGAGCGCCGGGCGACCTCTGCAATATCCAGAGTTTTCACGCTTGACCTCAAGTTCACTTGAATTCGTACATTGAAATCGTCGTGGACAAAGGGCGAGTTTCATCATGCACGAAGTTAACCAAATACTCCTGCATTCCGTGGTGATTGGTATTGGCGCCACGTTGGTGATGGATGCATGGGGATGGATTCAGAAGCGTGTATTCCATGCGCCACCCCTCGATTATGCCTTGGTGGCAAGATGGCTGGGCCACTTCTCGCAAGGCAGATTTCGTCACGACCCCATCATGGCGGCTCCGCCTGTTGCCGGTGAGCGTGCCTGGGGTTGGATCGTGCACTACGCCATCGGCATCGTCTTTGCTGCTCTTCTGAATGCTCTCTGGGGGTTGGAATGGGTGCGCAACCCCACACTGGGGCCGGCTCTGATCGTTGGTATCGGCACTGTCATGGTTCCCTTCTTCATCATGCAGCCCGCTTTCGGTATTGGCATTGCCGGTATGCGCACACCAAAGCCAGGTATCACTCAGATAAAAAGTCTTGCTGCGCATACCTCCTTTGCCATCGGCCTCTTTCTGGCTGCGAATGCCTGGGCGCAGCTTGCCTGGCTGTAAACATATCTCACTGCTTCGATCCAACTCGGGGCGCTTAAGGGAGAAACGAAATGGGTTCGAATTCTTCATCCATGGATGGCAAAGGTCTGTCTGAGGCCGGCTTCGTTTTCCGGGTGCTGGCTGTGGTACAGGCGACGCTTATTTTCACGATCGCGCTCATCATGGTGCCGCTGCCCAGGTTGGGGCTGGAGTTCTCTCTGGGCTCGCCAGAACTGCTTCTGCTGCAGGTAGCCTACGGTTTGCCTTTCAGTGGGCTACTGTTGTTTGGTGGTCGCTTGACGGACCGCTTCGGCGGGCAACGAATCTTCTATATTGGACTGGCCGTCTTCGGCAGTGCCTCGCTGGGCGCCGCGCTGGCGCCTTCCTTCGAGCTTCTCGTCAGCATGCGCTTTGCGCAGGGAGTGGGGGCAGCCCTCGCTGCACCTGCCGCTATGGCTCTACTGCGTGCGATCTTTCCGGAGCCAGCGGCCTACGGCAAGGCCATGGCCGTATGGGGAGGTGTCTCCGTACTCGGCGCGCTGCTGGGCTTTATCGCTTCAGGCATCGTCACGACCTGGCTCTCCTGGCGCTGGATGTTCAGCGTTCCGGTGCTGATCGCAGTAGCCGCGTTCGTGCTGACCCGCGGGCGGTTGCCGCAGGAGCGCCGCGAGATGCGGTACCTCGGGCTCGATCCACTTGGCGCAATACTCGCAACCCTGGGGATCGCCCTGGCCAGCTATGGCCTGATCGCCAGCGAGAACTATGCCTGGGCCTCCGTTCGCGTATTCGGTCCTCTGGTGGTTGGCATTGCGCTCCTGATCGGCTTTCTGATGGTTGAGCGTAGGGTCCGTTATCCGCTGTTGCCACTCGGCTTCATCCGGGAGCCGTGCCGTGTCGCCGGGCTCGCCGGAATGCTGCTGGCTGCTGCCGGCTCGGTGTTGATAGAGTTCATTCTTACGCTCTACTTGCAACAAGTCCGCGGCTGGTCGCCACTGCAAGTGGCGCTGGCATTCCTGCCATTCGCCATCACCTTGGTGGCGGCAAACCATGTTGCCGTATCGCTGGTAGAGCGCTGGGGTGCGGCCGGCGTCAGCTGCAGAGGCTTTGCCATTGCTGGCATCGGTCTCGCGGTGCTGACGGCAATCGCTCATGATACCGCCTATGTGAGCGTGCTTCTGCCCGGACAAGTTCTGCTTGCAGCGGGTATTTCGATGGTTTTCTCTGGCTCGGCGGTACTCTCGTCGATAAACGTACCGCAAGAGCAGGCAGGGCTTGCCGGAGGCGTGATGAATACGGCCATGGAGCTGGGGCCGACCGTTGGGCTTGCCGTATTGATGTCGGTTGCAGCGACGCAAGCCGACACGATAGCAGGCTACTCTTGGGCGTTTGGGGCTGCTGCCCTTGCCTACGGGCTCGTAGCGCTCCTCACCCTCGGGCTCAGCCGCCGAAAAATATGCTCAGTGGCTGCCAACGCCTTGATATGAGCCTGTTCAGCCGAGGACTCTTGCACTGCGGCGCTGGGTCTTGTCGTCGTACATGCGATTGTCCGCCAGGGTAAGTACTTCTTGGGCGGGCACCTCGGTGGAACTGGCTGTGCCCATGCTCAAACGAAGCTGCACCTCCACGCTCTCACCGTGCGTGGAGGTGATGGTGCACCGCTGTCCTTCCAAGTGTGATCGGATCAATGTGGCGACGCGATTGGGTGCTGACAGGTCTGCGGAAGGGAACAGAATGACGAATTCGTCTCCGCCATAGCGTGCGAGGATGTCATCTTCGCGGCACTGCATCTTCAAGCGCTCGGCAACGGCAGTGATGAGCTGATCGCCCGCGACGTGGCCATACTGGTCGTTGACCTTCTTGAGCCCATCGACATCCATCATCAATACGGCGAAATCCAGCCCCGGGGGCTGTGCCTTGGCCTGAATGCTCAACTGCAGCGCCGATTCGAAGAAGCCACGGTTGTAAATCCCGGTCAGGCCGTCGCGTTCCGCCGTCTTTTTCAATTCCAGATGGAGCAGCTTGTTCTCGGTGGCCGCCGCCAGTTGGTCGGCGAACAGGGTCAGCATTCTCTCCAGCGCACCGTCCAGCTTGGGGGCGCGCACGATGAGCCAGCCATCGTAGAGACTGAGACGGCCGGCCATGGGCGTTGCATACAGCTGCTCGCCGACGGTCGTTTCGCGTAGCTTGATGGTGTTTTCCTCGCGATCATGAAGCGTGGCCAAAAGCCCGCCGAGGCGTCGCTCATCCTCCGGGCCGAGTCGAAGTCCAGTGACGGCAGCGTAGCGTGTCACCTCGGGGCGTTGCCGCTCCTGGAGGAACACGGCAAACCCGTACTCTGGGAAATCGGCGTGCAGGTGCTTCAGCGAGTCCTCCAGCAGGGTATGGATATTCGAGGCGCGATTGGCTACGACGCCAAGCTGGAGCAGTGCATGAAAGACCCGGTTCTGGAACTTGATCTCGACGATACTGCGGCCGATCTTGCGATTCTGCCCATACATCACCTGGGCGATTGCCAGGAAATATATCACTGCGCCGGCACCTTGATAGATGTCCAACCCGGTACTGACGTACGGCCGGAAGCCGAACCCGGTCAGCGCGCTCCAGCCCAGCGCGCCGCCAGCAAACAGTGCCATGGAAGCCGCCATTCGCCGTGGCCCGCCGACCACCATGTTGTTCATGAAGCAGGCCAGGCCGATTGTGACGGTGGCCAGCACATAGAAATCGAGCACACTGCACCAGGCACCGAACAACAGGCTGTCGAAATAGAGATTCCTGAATTCGGCGCGCTTTGAGTCGTGAGCCATGGCAGCGTGGCCGTACGCGACGGCTGGCCATAGCAGCAGGAGTAGCGCCGGCAGGATCAGCGACCAGCCGCTGCCTTCCTCCAAGGCAATCCATAGCGTGGTCCCGAAGGTATGGCAAAAGGCGAAGGCACGCGGCGGCAACGTCGCCAGAGCAAGTCGGTGAGGACGTTTGAGAGAATGCTGCGCCCGTGTTGGAAGAGATTTGATATCTAGCATGCCCGCCCAGGTCGTCTGCCTGCTTGCTGCAGGCAGCACGACATCGATTCGTTAGAGTGATGAGCCGTTTAAAACGCTCTTGCCAGTAGCCTAACACCGGCTGCGAGGGCTGGCATTAACATGGTCCAAGGCCTTGGGTATGCCAAGTAGCCCGTCACAAGCGCTACACTGGTATGAAGACGCAGCGAGCCAACCATGACAACGACATCCCACAAGCCCCTGTTCTGGCGCGACCCGCGCATGCCGCACGTGGAGCTGCGCAAGGTCGATGATGGCCGCAGGGTCTGCTATGCACCGCATAGCCATACGCATTGGTCGCTGGGCGCCATTACCGCGGGGGAGAGCACCTTCCGCTACCGGGAGGATCGCTACCACGTGCATGCCGGCACCCTGGTGATGATGAATCCCGATTGGATGCACGCCTGTAGCGCCATCGACGACCGGCCTTGGGCCTACCTGATGCTCTACGTCGATACCGACTGGCTGATCGAGTTGCGCTACCAGGCCGGGCTGTTGGCGTCGCCGCGCTGGCAGGATTTTCCCACCGCCGTGATTCGCGCGCCCAAATGGTATGAAGGCTACTGCCATATGGCGGCCTGCTTGCTCGATCCGACACGCGACCTGCTCGACAGGCAAACGGTCGTGGTCGAATACCTCTCCGCCCTGATGCACGAACTGGCCGGTCAGCCGGCACGGCCATTGCCATTGGCCCCGGCGAACCTGCGGCAGCTTGCTGCCTACCTGGACGCGCACGCGGCAGAGGACATTTCCCTCGATGACCTGTGCGAGCGCTCCGGCTACAGCCCCGGCCATCTGATTCGTGCCTTCAAGCGTCATTTCGGCTTCACGCCGCATGCCTACCTGATCAACCGTCGCATCCAACTCGGCCAGCGCGAACTGAAAGGCGGCACGCCCATCGCGGAAGCGGCCTTGAACGCCGGTTTCGCCGACCAGCCGCACTTCCAGCGCACCTTCAAGCGCCTGGTGGCCGCCACGCCGAATCAGTATCGCCAGCCGTCACCCGAGCAGTAGATAGACACAGCTACCGGCGAGCAGCACCGCCAGCGTGCGGTTCACCGCTATCAGCACGGCAGGCCGGTGGAGATAGCGCCTCAGGTAGGCCCCGGCATAGACCCAGCTGCCCAGCGACAGCCAGCAGATCGGCAGGTAGAGCGCGGCGAACAGCAGCACCTGCTGCAGGTCACTGCCGCTGGTGTAGGCCCCGATGCCCGAGGCCGACGCCAGCCACGCCTTGGGGTTGAGCCACTGCATGAGTGCCCCCGTCATGAACCCCGGTGCCCGCTGGGCTCCGCCTTCCGGCAGGCGACCGTCGTCGCGAAACAGCCGAACGCTCATGTAGAGCAGAAACGCCACCCCCGCCCAGCGCAGTGCCTGTTCCAACCCCGGCACCACCGCCAGCACCGAGTAGAGCCCCAACCCCACGGCAACGAACAGCACCACGAAGCCCAGCGTGGCCCCGGTCACGAACACCAGTCCCTGGGATAGGGGGTAGCGCGTGCCGCTACTCAGGCACACCAGGTTCACCGGCCCAGGGGAGATCGAAGCGGCAAGGGCAAACGCCGACATTGGCAGAATCAGGGCAAGGCTCATCGCGACATTCTCCTGGTTAGCAATGAACCAAGCGTGCCGCAGCGGCAGGGGGCGGTATTGAAGGAAATTGAGGTGAATGAATGCAGGTCTTGCGAAAGGGAAGGCTACCGGCCGAAGCAGGCCGGTAGCGGTAGGCTTGAGAGTGTGTCGTCTACTTCTTGCCCAACGCCTCCAGCAGCAGTCGGGCCGTCGGTTCGGAGGAGGGCGGGTTCTGGCCGGTGATCAACAGGCCATCCTGGCGCGTGTAGGGCGTGAAGACGTCGGCCTTGGAGTAGTGGGCGCCGCCTTCCTTCAGTGCGTTTTCCACCAGGTGCGGCACGACCTCGGTGAGTCCCACGGCCTCTTCCTCTTCGTTGGTGAAACCGGTGACCTGCCTGCCGCGAATGATCGGGTTGCCGTCGGTATCGCGTGCGTGCACCAGCACGATGGGGGCGTGGCAGACGGCGGCCACCGGCTTTTGCTGCGCCCAGAAGGTTTCGATCAGGCGGATGGAATCCTTGTCTTCCACCAGGTCCCAAAGCGGGCCGTGGCCGCCAGGGTAGAAAACGGCATCGAAATCGTCGGCACTGACCTCGCTCAGGCGACGGGTATTGGCCAGGGCCCGCTGGGCCTCATCGTCCTGCTGGAATCGCCGGGTCGCTTCGGTCTGGCTCTCCTCGGCGTCGCTCTTGGGGTCCAGCGGCGGCTTGCCGCCCTTGGGCGAGGCCAGTACCACCTCGGCGCCGGCATCCAGGCAGGCGTAGTAGGGCGCCGCCAGTTCCTCGAGCCAGAAGCCGGTGGGCTCGCCGGTATCGCCGAGACGGTCGTGCGAGGTCAGAACCATCAGAATACGTGAACTCATGGGAACTCCTGTCATGGCGGTTGGCTGTATCCAACCTTGAAGATAGCGGAGCAGCCGCAATCGCATCCGGCTCACTTGCGATCCAGATTGTCGATGGGGCCCTTTCCCAGCATTTTCAATAGCCCGCTCCGGCACCTCTTGAGCAGAGGATAGAACTGTGCGGTGCGCCCGGGGCTCGCAAACAGCCGATACATCAAGCGGTTGAACACGCCGCTGCGGGTGCCCAGCAGGGTGAGGCGATGCAGGGCTTCGCTGCCGTGGTACCAGCGTTCGCCAACCTGCAGGGCGAAGCCCTCATCCAGATCGATGCCCAAGTCCGTGAGCTCCCGGCGCGCTTCGCTGCTGCGCCTGGCGTCGATCAGTTCGAGCTTGCCGACCTCCGTGCGGATTCGCTGCCAGCGAACGTAGCGACGGCACATCGGGCACTCGCCGTCGTAAACCAGGCGAAGCCGACGGCTTGATGGTTCGTGCTGGCGGGAATGGCTCGCTGGCGGCATTTGCTATCCTGAGTCTGGAGTTGGTGTCGTGGCCACGCCTCGGTATGGGGTAGCTGGAGCAGTCGGTCCTTGCCGTCGGGTTCTACTTCGCCTTCGCTAGCCTGGTC
Organism: Billgrantia sp. C5P2; assembly: GCF_051062895.2. NCBI lineage: Bacteria > Pseudomonadati > Pseudomonadota > Gammaproteobacteria > Oceanospirillales > Halomonadaceae > Billgrantia > Billgrantia sp. C5P2. The sequence goes on along the minus strand of NZ_CM128542.1, from coordinate 2,718,649 downwards.
GCGGGGGCATGGCTCTCGCTCATTCCCGTCAGCGTGGCGTTCTTCGTGATCGGTCGCGTGCTGTTTCTACGCGGCTACCGACAGGGCACCGAGGGCCGCGCACTTGGCATGGTGCTGACCATGATGCCTGCCATTATGGGTTATCCAGCTGTCTTCGTTCTAAGGGTATTGGAATGGTTCTAGGGTGAGCTTCACAGCAAAGCGAAGCCTTGAGCCAAAGGGGCCTTTGGCCTATGCCTGAAGGAGGCGCTACTGGTGCACTCCTTGAGGGTATTGGACGCGTGGCCGGCTATACGGCTCAATAGACGTATAAACACAACGGGAGCTCAGTGGAATGAAATTCGGCAAGACGACTCCGATCCTGCGCGTCTTTGATGAAGCCAAAGCCAGGGAGTTCTATATCGACTTCCTGGGTTTTCAGGTGGACTGGGAACATCGCTTCGCGCAAGGCATGCCGCTGTACATGCAGGTCTCCAAGGATGGTTGCGTACTGCATCTCTCCGAGCACCATGGCGACTGCAGTCCGGGGGCGGCGCTGCGCATCGAGGCCGACGAGCTCGAAGCGTTTCACCAGCAGTTGCATGCTGCCGATTACAAGTACGCCAAGCCGGGTCTGGAAGTGATGCCCTGGGGAAGCCAGGACATGACGATAGCCGACCCATTCGGTAACCGGCTGACATTCACCAATGCGATCAGCACTTGAACGACGGGTACCACCACCTGTCCCGAAAGGAGCACTTCATGGACGAATCGACGAAGCGTGAACTGATTGATCGATACATCGCTGCCTACAATCACTTTGACATTGACGGGATGCTGGCCGTACTTGACTCCGACATCACCTTCGAGAATTACTCGGGCGGTGAACTCACCACCTCTGCCGACGGGATCGACGAGTTTCGGCAGCTCGCCGAGCATGCCAAGGGATTCTTCTCCGAGCGTGTGCAGCGTGTTACCAGCCTGACCTTCAGCCAGGACGGCGCCACGGCCGAGATCGATTACCACGGCCGCCTGGCGCAGGACATTCCCGGCGGGCCGAAGGCGGGAAGCCTGATCGAACTGAATGGCATCTCCGAGTTCACGTTCGGCAGCGAGCGGATTTCCAAGATCGTCGACCGCAGCTGAACGGGAAAATGAGGCGCAGGTTCCAAGACGGTCGTCTTCCTATGGTCTAGTGTCAAATATAAGGACATGGCCTGACGCTTACACATTGAGCCCACCCAATGTAAGCCGCATTGATATGTTGCGAGCACCTGCTTCAGCACTGTCCCGCCACTCACTGCTGGGAGATTCAACATGTCAATAGGAACAATTTTGCTGATAATTGTGATATTGCTTCTGATCGGCGTGATACCCGCCTGGCCCCACAGCAGGGGATGGGGATACGCCCCCAGCGGAGGGCTCGGGCTGGTTTTGATCATACTGCTCATTCTGGTTTTGATGGGTAGGTTATAGCCAGCTGATTCACTCCCCGCGACACGAGTCAGTGTGCCAACTGGGCTCCAGAATGGTCGGGTTGCGGTATAACTTCCCATATCGCGTGGGAAGATGCGAAGCGACGATTGGCTGCTTGCTCTTTGCCCAGTGTGACTGCCAAGCGAGTGAAGAGCCACGGTTCGGGATAGGGGGAGGATTACCTTGGGAAAGGTTCTGATGGTTACCGGCGGCAGCCGAGGCATCGGTGCGGCAACGGCGCGCTTGGGCGCCGCTAGCGGCTACGCCGTGTGTATCAACTACCGGCATAACGAAGCTGCGGCGTTCGCCGTGGTCGAGGAGATAACCCGTGCCGGCGGCGAGGCGGTTGCCGTGGCAGGCGATGTCGGCTCCGAGGCCGACGTGGTGCGTCTCTTCGAAGAAGTCGATGAGCAGCTCGGCCCGGTCACGGCGCTGGTCAACAACGCCGGCATTCTGGAAACTCAGATGCGCGTCGAACAGATGGACGCCGCACGCCTGAGTCGAGTTCTCTCGATCAATGTCATCGGCAGCTTTCTCTGTGCTCGCGAGGCCGTGCGGCGTATGTCGACCCGGCACGGTGGCCAGGGCGGGGCGATCGTCAATGTCTCCTCCATTGCCTCACGGCTTGGTGCGCCCAATGAGTACGTCGACTACGCCGCTGCCAAGGGCGCCATCGACAGCTTCACCATCGGCCTGGCCAAGGAGGTTGCGGGCGAAGGCATTCGCGTCAATGCCGTGCGCCCGGGCGTAATCTACACCGAGATCCACGCCAGCGGCGGCGAGCCGGACCGCGTCGAGCGGGTGAAAACTTCCGTGCCCATGCAGCGCGGCGGAGAAGCCGAAGAAGTCGCCCGCGCCATCCTCTGGCTGCTCTCCGACGAAGCTTCCTACTCGACCGGGGCGTTGCTGGACGTAACGGGCGGGCGATAAGACTGATGAACATGAATCACATAGTAGTGGTCCCCTACGAGGAGAGCTGGGCGCGCCGATTCGATGAAGAGAGGTGTCTTATCGAAGAGGCGGTGGCCGGTCTCCACAATCGTGTGCATCACATCGGCAGCACCTCGGTCGAAGGGCTGCAGGCCAAACCCATCATCGATATTCTGCTCGAAGTGGCTGACTTACAGGAGTTGGATGGGCGATCGCGTTGCTTCGAGGCGATCGGCTATGAGTGTCTGGGAGAGTTTGGCTTGCCGGGCCGTCGTTACTACCGCAAGGGTGGTATTAGTAGAACCCATCAGATTCATGCTTTCGAGTGGGGCTCTCTGGACGCACAGCGACATCTTGCGTTTCGTGATTACCTGCGCGCCCATCCCGTCGTGGCCAGAGAGTATGGCGAGTTGAAGCAGCGAGTCGCCAAAGTCTGTCGCCATGACATTACACGCTATTCCGAGGGCAAGGCGGATTTCGTGAAGCTATATGAACAGCGAGCGCTGGCATGGCGGGAGCAAATGCATCCATAGATGGTGCTCGCTCCGGTCGTCTTTAATTGATGCCGCACGACTTGTCAGTGTGGATCGAAGCCCGATCCCAGGACGGAGCACTGAGAATCGATACCCGATGCACAGATGGCAGTGACGACTGAGAGTGATTAGCGTCCCGCAAACTCGCGCTCGATGACTGGCGCCTGCGCTTCAAGAGCCTCCCACAGCCGCTGGGCGACAGGCCCGTGGGGGCGGTCGCGCCGACGCCCTACGACCAGCTCCTCGGTAACGCCGGGGAAATGACGCCCGGCAATGGAGAGCAGGCGGCCGTCGTGCAACTCCTCCTCGATCATGAAGCGTGGCAGGTGGCCCCAGGCCATGCCTTGCAGGATGAAATCCTTCTTCATCTCGTGATCGGCCACGCTGCACTGAGAAGGGCCACCCACCACATAGTAATTGCGAGGCTCGGCGTGCTGCGCCGTGTCACGCAGCACGCATTGGGTCAGTTCGCGCATCTGCTCCGGCGTGATCGCATTCGTAATGGGAAAGGGCAGGAAACCCGGTGCAACGACCGGTATCAATGAAATCGTGCCGATGTCGATCCACTCCAATTGCAGGTCGCTCTTGTCGACTCGGTGCAGGATCAGGTCGGCCTCGCCGTTCAGCAGCCGCTCCCAGGGCCCGGTAACTGCCTCATAGTGGAGTTGCAGGCGCGTGTGGGGGCATGCAGCAAAGAAGCGGCTGAGTAACCCAAGGATCTTCGAGCGAGGGCAGAGGTCACCGATCACGACATTGAGCTCGGTCTCTTCGCCCATGGCCATTTGCTGGGCATGCAGGGATAGCGCATCTGCATCCCGGAGTATCGACTGGGCACGCCGATAGAGCGAAAGACCGGCTTCGGTAGGCCGCACTCGATAGCCGCTCCTGTCGAGCAGGGCGATGTTGAACTGACGCTCAAGTTTTGCCAGCGCGGCAAATATCGCGGCATGCGAGCGGTTGAGTACTGCCGCCGCCGCCTGAAAGCCGCCTTCATCGACCACGGCGACGAAGCAATGAAGCTCGTGCAGTGTGAACTTGTTCATTGTCAGTTTTCTTAACAGAGTCGTATCAAACTATGTAATATTTTCTATCAGGAGGCGCAACTACTATCGAACTTCACTCACCACCCAAGGCAAATTGCCTAGGAGTTCGATATGTCCCGCATGGCTTCCAACCCTGTAAACGCCGCCGACAAGACGCGTTCTTACTTCACCACGGGCGATGGCGTCCGCATCGCCTATTGCACCGAGGGGCCTGCCGATAGCCCCGTGCTCGTGCTTTCCAACTCCATTGCCACGGATTTGGAAATGTGGGATCGCCAAGTGCCCGAGCTGGCCGAGCATTTCCGCGTGGTGCGCTACGACATGCGCGGACACGGCGAGTCGGGCGTGCCGAACGGTGCCTATTCCATCGACCGCCTCGGCAGGGATGTGCTGGAACTGCTGGATAGCCTGGGTATTCACCATGCCCACTTCCTGGGGCTCTCGTTGGGTGGGTTCGTCGGGCAGTGGCTGGGCATTCATGCGCCCGAGCGAATCGACCGGCTGATCCTGAGCAACACCGCCTCGTATCTGGGGCCGGCCAGGCAGTGGGACGAAGCCATCGCTGCCGTGCTCGAAGCGAAAGACATGCAGCAAACCGCCGAGAGGTTCCTGCGCAACTGGTTTCCGGCGCGTATGCTGGAGCCCGAAAGCGCTGTCGTGGAGCCGTTTCGTGCCACGCTGCTGTCCACGGACCGGCAGGGCCTGGCCGGTGCCTACGCGGCCGTTCGCGACACCGACATGCGGCGTACCATCGCGCTCATCACGGCTCCGACGCTCATCATCGCCGGCGAGCACGATCCCGTGACCACCGTCAGCCACAGCGAAGCGATGGCTGCCACCATTCCCGGCGCCAAGCTTACGGTGATGCCAGCCGCCCACATGACCCACATCGAATTCCCAGCGGAATTCATGAAGGCGGTAATAAACTTTTTGCTGAGCTGAAACGGGCCGGTCGATACGGCATGGAGCCCTGGAGGGGCACAGTCATAGCGTATTCAGCCACTTAGTGGCTCTTCTGTCTGCCAGGCAGTACCAGAGTCGTCATACGCCTTAGCCCTTTGTCTATGTTGCTTTCAACGTTACTCAACGTTAAATTGCGTAAAGAAAGCCGCTGAGACGGCTCAGAAGCAACAGACATAAGTACGCAGGGAACTACCCGGCAAACAAGAAGGATGCGAACGAACGCTACCTTGTTGTTTGCCGGGTAGACTTTGTTTGCCCCTCAGTCAGGTTCCTCTCGACCCCCTCCGTACGGCTCGTACCGTACGCTGCCACGTCTTCTCGTTGTGCTATCGGTTGCCGAAAGGGCCTTGCCCGTGTGGTAGACTGCGCGCCTCGGCCTGCGCCAGCAACACTTCCCCATCGGTAGCCCGTCATGGAAATCAAAGTCAATTTTCTCGAAAATCTCAGGCTTGAAGCCAAGTTTGACGATTTCACCGTCATCACCGACCAGCCCATCCGCTACAAGGGCGACGGCTCGGCGCCAAGCCCCTTCGACTACTTCCTGGCGTCTTCCGCGCTGTGTGCGGCCTACTTCGTGCGGGTGTACTGCAAGGCGCGTGACATCCCCACCGAGAATATCCGGCTCTCGCAGAACAACATCGTTGACCCCGAGAATCGCTACAACCAGATATTCAAGATCCAGGTCGAGCTGCCGGAAGACATCTCCGAGAAGGATCGCGAAGGCATCCTGCGCTCCATCGACCGCTGCACCGTCAAGAAGGTGGTGCAGACTGGCCCGGACTTCCAGATCGAGACGGTGGAAAACCTCGACGAGGACGCCCAGGCGCTGTTGATGGTGCAGCCCGACGAGGAAGCCTACACCTGGATCGAGGGCAAGGATCTGCCGCTGGAGCAGACCATCGCCAACATGTCCGGCATCCTGGCGGAGCTGGGCATGAAGATCGAGATCGCCTCCTGGCGCAACATCGTGCCCCACGTATGGTCGCTGCACATTCGCGACGCCGCCTCGCCGATGTGCTTCACCAACGGCAAGGGCGCCACCAAGGAGAGCGCGCTATGCTCGGCGCTGGGCGAATTTATCGAGCGCCTGAGCTGCAACTTCTTCTACAACGACCAGTTCTTCGGTGAAGAGATCGCCAACAGCGCTTTCGTTCACTACCCCAATGAAGAGTGGTTCAAGCCGGGGCCCAACGACGAGCTGCCCGAGGGCATCCTCGACGCGTATACCCGCGAGATCTACGACCCCGAGGGTGAGCTGCGTGGCTCGCACCTGATCGACACCAACTCCGGCAAGGTCGAGCGCGGCATCGTCGCCTTGCCCTTCGTGCGGCAGTCCGACGGCGAGACGGTCTACTTCCCCTCGAACCTGATCGAGAACCTCTACCTCAGCAATGGCATGAGCGCCGGCAACACGCTGCAGGAGGCGCAGGTGCAGTGCCTCTCGGAGATCTTCGAGCGGGCCGTGAAGCGCGAGATCCTCGAGCAGGAGCTGGCGCTGCCGGACGTGCCCCAGGAAGTGCTACAGCGCTACCCGGCCATTCTCGAAGGCATCCAGGCGCTGGAAGCCCAGGGCTACCCGGTGTTGGTCAAGGACGCCTCACTGGGCGGCCAGTTCCCGGTGATGTGCGTGACCTTGATGAATCCTCGCACCGGCGGCGTGTTCGCCTCCTTCGGTGCCCACCCCAGCTTCGAGGTGGCGCTGGAGCGCAGCCTCACCGAGCTGCTTCAGGGCCGCAGCTTCGAGGGCCTGAACGACTTCCTGCCGCCGACCTTCAACTCACAGGCCGTCTCTGAGCCGAACAACTTCGTCGAGCACTTCATCGACTCCTCGGGGCTGGTTTCGTGGCGCTTCTTCAGCGCGAAGAGCGACGTCGAATTCAGCGACTGGGACTTCTCCGGCAGCAATGAAGAGGAAGCGGCGACACTGTTCGGCATCCTCGAAGAATTGGGCAAGGAAGTGTACGTAGCCGTGCACGAGGATCTGGGCGCGCCGGTGTGCCGCATCCTGGTACCGGGCTACTCCGAGGTTTACCCGGTGGACGACCTGATCTGGGACAACACCAACATGGCCCTGGATTACCGCGAGGACATCCTCAACCTCCATGCGCTGAACGACGGCCAGCTGGCCGACCTGCTGGAGCGCCTGGAAGAGAGCCAGCTCGACGACCACATGGACATCATCACCCTGATCGGTATCGAGTTCGACGAGAACACCGTGTGGGGGCAGCTCACCATCCTCGAGCTGAAGCTGCTGATCAACCTCGCCCTGCAGCAGCACGAAGAGGCACTGGAGCGGGTCGAGATGTTCCAGCAGTACAACGATAACACCGTAGAGCGCGGGCTGTTCTACCAGGCCGTGGCCGCGGTGCTGGAGATCGTACTCGACGACGAGCTGGAGCTCGACGACTATATCTACAACCTCACGCGTATGTTCGGCGAGCAGACCATGGCAGCCGTTGTCGGCTCCGTGAGTGGCGAGGTGCGCTTCCACGGGCTGACACCGACCAACATGCAGCTCGAAGGCCTGGAGAAGCATCAGCGCTTGATCGAGAGCTACAAGAAGCTGCATGCCCACCGCGCCGCCAGGGCAGGGGTGGCGTTGTAAGCCGCTTAGCTGTCAGCTTTGCGACACGCAGCGCCCCGGGCCAGCACTGGCCCGGGGCGCTGCGTTTGGTGCCACTATTCAACAAGAATGAGTACATGAGATGGAAAAAGTTGCGATATTCGTTGATGTCCAGAATGTCTACTACACAGTGCGGGAAGCGTACGGGCGTAATTTCGACTACAACAAGTTCTGGGCCGAGGCCACTGCAGGAAGAGAGGTCGTGAAAGCCTTTGCCTACGCCATAGACCGGGGCGACCAGAAGCAGCGAGAGTTTCAGAACATTCTCAGGGCCATCGGGTTCGAGGTAAAGCTGAAGCCTTTCATCCAGAGGTCGGACGGCTCCGCGAAAGGCGATTGGGACGTTGGCATCACTCTCGATGCCATAGAATACGCCGAGCAGGCGGACGTCATAGTGCTGGTGTCGGGTGATGGCGACTTTGATCTGCTGGTGAACAAGATTCGTGAAGTGCATGGAAAGAAGGTCGAGGTCTATGGCGTGCCTCAGTTCACGGCTGCTTCGTTAATGAGAGCGGCTAGTGAGTATAATCCGATTGATGGTTTTCTATTATTAAGTTAGTCGCTTGGTTCGGCATGGTTAATTCTCCATACTCAGCGGAGGTGTTATGTCCCTTACTAGCTTGCAGTCCCTGTTTAACTATAAGGCTTGGGCCAATTCCGAACTGTTCACGCTGCTTGCAACGCTGCCGCTGAATCATGCCGAGCAGCTGCACACATGCATCCGCACCCTTAATCACACCTACGTCGTCGATCGAATCTTCCGTGCACATCTCAGTGGAGAGTCGAGCTCGTACGATGCAACGAACACCGAAGACACGCCGACGCTCAGTCAACTGCACAACGACGTGGAGGCAACAGATGCCTGGTACGTGGACTACATAGCCGAACTCGATGAGTCGGCTCTAGCTGAAGTCTTGGCGTTCACGTTCACCGATGGTGACGGAGGGCGAATGAGCCGAGAAGAGATCCTCCTGCATGTCGCGACGCACGGTGGCTATCACCGTGGTAACGTCGGGCAGGTGCTCAAGTCCATTTCGGTTGCTCCTCCTCGCGACCTCTATACCAAGTTTTTGCATATCAGCGAACCCGCACGCAGGGAGGGCTAACCCTCCATCGAGCGTGCGCTAGCACATACAATCAAGTTCCTGCCGTGACAGGGTATTTCTTCAAGCGGGCGACGACCTACTGGTGTTTGGAGAGGTCAGTCTTGCTCCGGAAGAAATGATGGTTGTGCCGAAGGGTGTCGAGCACTGCGCGGAGATGAAGCATAAAAGCCATTAGACATCGAGCTTGCAAAGCCAACTGACGGCGAGCAGCGCCGTCAGCTTCCCGGTCACAGTTTTCCTATTCTGCGGTGATTGGACTGTGATTAGGGTGGGACGCGACACGATCCAGCCATCGGCAGACGCTGGGGTAGTCTTCCAATGTGAATCCCCCTTCGTGGGCCACATGGGTATAGGCGTAGAGCGCGATATCCGCGATGGTGTAGCGATCCGCGACGAACCAGGCCTGTTTTGCCAAGTGCTCGTCCATGACCGCCAACGCCGCCCGCCCCATCGCATGCTTGCCAGCCAGTTGCGCCTTGCGTTCCTCGTTCAGACCAAGGTGAGTGAGCCAGAAGCGAGATGTGGCGATGTTGGGCTCGTGACTGTACTGCTCGAAGCTCATCCAGCGCAGAACCTGAGCCTGATCCCAATCGCCCTCGGGCCAATAGTCGCTCCCTTGGGCCAGGTAGTAGAGAATGGCGTTTGATTCGCTGAGAAATCGGCCGTCGTCGAGTTCCAGTACCGGGATCTTGCCGGCGGGGTTCTTATGCAGGAATTCGGGGGTGCGGGTTTCTCCCTGAACGATATCGTAATGGCGATATTCATAGGGCTGATCCAGCAGATTAAGCAGCAGGCGCACTTTATAGCCATTGCCGGAAGGCAGGTAGTCGTGCAAGATCATCGTCGTCTCCAGTGATTGCATGAGAGGGAAGCCGTTCTGGTATTTATCCTCGAGCACTGGGGTGCAGTGTTCCGCTTTTCCTGCAGATCGACAAACGAATAGAAATAATATCAGCCATAAGTGGGGCTGATGGATAGAGGCCCCGTTACATGGACATGGATCTCCTGCGTACCTATATCGCCGTTGTCGATACCGGTAGCCTGACCCGGGCTGCTCGCCATGTGCACCGAACCCAAGCCGCGCTCAGCATGCAAATGAAGCGACTGGAAGAGCAGGCTGGCTGCAGCTTGTTCTTCAAGGAAGGTCGCAACCTGGAGCTCACCAACGACGGCAAACGCCTCGTCAGCTATGCTCGCCGCTTGCTGGCCCTGCACGACGAAGCGCTAGTCCAATTGAGAACGGACGCCGCTTTGCCTACGTTGCGCATCGGCAGTCCGGATGACTACGCCCAGAGCCTGCTTCCCTTGTTGGTCAATACCATTCATGACCAATACCCAAACGTACAATTGCAGCTGATCTGTGCGCCTACCACCAAGCTGAGAAACCTGTTGGATGGAGGGGCATTGGACCTGGCCATCCTGACTCGCGCGGTCAACAGTGATGAAGGCCATGTGCTGATGCTCGATAAGGGAATTTGGATACAGCACCCGGAATTCGACTGGCAGCAGCACGAAGCCTTGCCCCTGGCGCTTTATGAAGCCGATTGCAAATTTCATAGCTCGGCTCTGGATGGCTTGAACAAGACGCACAGGCACTATCGGATCAAGGCACTCAGTGCCAACGCCGGAGCCTTGATGGCCCTGGTTCGACAGGGCAATGCCGTCACCGCGGCGGCCACGGCTTCCTTGCCGCCTGATTTGGTCGAAGTCGATGCCATCCATGAAATGCCGGCACTGCCCAGTATCGATATCGTGCTGGTCAGCGCCTCATCCGGGCATCCGCTGGTGTCGGCGAGCTGGGCGGGTGAGTTGGCGAGAGCGCTGGCGCTCAGGCTCGAGTCCGGTCAGCTTGAATGTCGAAATCCAGGCGGGCCGTTCGACTACTGACCATGTGTAGTGTCCCTTGAGGAGATAACGATGACTCAGCTGCGTGTCTCATGCTTCAGTATTTCGCTGGACGGGTTTGCCGCCGGCCCCGAGCAGAGCCTGGAAAACCCGATGGGTCTCAATGGCATGGAGATCCATGACTGGGTGTTCCCGACCGCGACGTTTCAGCAAAGGGTGCTGGGCACGCAGGGCGGGGAGACTGGAACCGACGATGACTTCGTGGTGCGCGGCTTCGAGAACGTCGGCGCCTGGATCCTGGGCCGCAACATGTTCGGCCCCGTGCGCGGCCCCTGGCAGGACGAAGAGTGGAAGGGCTGGTGGGGAGACAGCCCGCCTTTTCATGCACCTGTCTTCGTGCTGACGCATCATGCTCGCGACCCCATCGAGATGGCAGGCGGCACCACGTTCCACTTCGTCACGGAAGGCATCCATGCGGCGCTGGAGCGCGCCAAAGAGGCTTCCAACGGTATGGATGTGCGTCTCGGTGGGGGCGTGGCTACGCTTCAACAGTATCTAAGGGCGCAATTGGTCGACGAACTCCACCTTGCCATCACGCCTGCTCTGCTCGGCGCAGGGGAGCACTTGTTCGCCGATATCGACATGCGCGCTCTCGGCTACCAGTGTGTTGAGAGGTCGGCTACCGACAGGGCCACCCATGTCGTCCTCCAAAGGAGGCGTTGAGTCGTACAGCGAAGGCTGGGCCGCCCGATAATACTTCTCGCATCTCTAGCCAGTTCAGCATCAAGATATAGGCAAGGGGGCAGCAATGGTCTTGTCGTTCAAACCACTTACCACAGCAACTTGGCACGAATTTGAGGCGCTATTAGGTGCCTATGAGGGTTGCAAGGGCTGCTGGTGCATGCACTGGCGTCTGTCATTTCCCGATTGGAAGAAGCAACAAGGTGAGGGGAATCGTCGGGCAATGAAGGCTTGCGTGGATGCAGGCGATGTGCCGGGTATCCTGGCTTATGCAGAGGGCCGTCCTGTCGCTTGGTGTGGGTGTGGGCCTCGCGAATGGTATCCACGGCTGAACAAATCGCAGGTTGCCAAACCGGTAGACGATCAGGAAGTGCTATCGGTTAACTGTTTCTTCGTCGACCGTCAGGCCCGGGGGAATAATATCCAGCTCGAGCTTCTCCATGAGATTTTGCGCTTCGCTAAGCAGCAAGGGTACAAAGTCGTTGAGGGTTATCCTGTTGAACCGGGGAAGCGTCGTCTCGATTCCTCCACCTCGCTTGTCGGCTTGGCCAAAGCTTTTGAAGAGGCCGGTTTTCATGAAGTGGCTCGCCGGAAGAAGGATCGGCCCATCAAGCGTAAGGAGATTCAAACTGGCTAAGCGCGAATGGTTGCCGGCCTGCCGAGGCTATGTCGAGCGTGCCACGGCCCGCCCGGCCTTTGTGAAGGCGGATGCGGACCAGATGGCGCATTTCGCGGCGGCAGATTGAACCATACTAGTATTGTCATGAATGCCGTCCAGACGATCCGCAACGATTGCGTGGAAATCCGAGCCATGAAAACCACGATACGCAAAGCCAAGATCGAAGATGCCCCGAAGCTCGCCGAGCTCATGAATCTGGCAGGCGAGGGGATCCCTGCCTATCTCTGGGAGTGCATGGCTGACCCAGGCGAGGAAGTCATGGCGTTTGGCACTCGCCGTGTAGCCGGGACCGAAAGTGGATTCAGCTATACCAATGCTCATGTCGCGGAGCGCGACGGGGCGATTGCCGGCATGTTGCTCGGTTATCGGCTACCCGATCCTTATGAAACCGGTCCACTGGACGAGATTCCTGCCGTCGTCCGGCCGCTCGTCGAGCTGGAAGCGTTGGTCCCCGGCTCATGGTACGTCAATGCCGTGGCGACAGATTCGGCGTATCGCGGCCAGGGGGTGGGGCACATGCTCATGGAAGAGGCGGAGCGACTTGCCGCTGACTCACATGCTACGACGCTTAGCTTGATCGTGGCGGAACAGAATGCTGCCGCCCACCGGCTGTACGAAAAGCTCGGTTATCAAGTCTATGCGCGTCGACCGATAGTCCCGTTTCCTGGCTGCCCGCATACGGGTGACTGGCTCTTGATGACGAAAGTGGTAGAACGCACATTTTAATGGCTCCGCTCAGGCTCGGTATTGCATACTGCTCTATGGTCAGCCGTGAGACATGCTGCCTGCAGAAGCCAAAGCCGAATGCTGCGGATATTCCTTGGAGGGAGCCACATGTGAGTGCCGCGGAAAGCAAGTGATGAAGACGACCGGAATCGTCTCTGGCAGGCTTTCCGTGCATCAGGGAGATACTCTTATGAGATCTGCAAGACTGGAGTTGAGATACTTCAGCCGTGAGGACATTCCGAGTATTTTCAATAATTATACGGGCGATCTGGAGTCGTCACGATACTTGGCCCGAGAGCCTCACTCTGACATAGCACAGACTGAGCGTATGCTTGATAGGCTCTCGAGGCAGGAAAGCTTGGCTTGCTTCGGGATTTGCACTTGGGTTGTGTATTCCCATGATCACGAAGAAGCCGTAGGCTTGGTCACGGCGGTCAGGCATGGTGAGACAACGGTACTTCACTTCGGCATTGGAACCTCATACCGAGGGCGGGGCTACGCCGCTGAAGCGCTATCACTGGCAGCTCGGAACATGCTCGCTGGGCAGCAGAGAGGAAATGTCGTTTCTTATGTTGATGTAGAGAATATTGCCGCCCAGAAAACCCTTGAACGAGCTGGTTTTGCGCTTAAAGGAAGAAGCGAAAAATATTATAAAGCGCCTCAGTTGAATGGTGAGCATAGAAATGTTTTTCATTACCAGTTTGAACCTGACGCACTTCCAAATCTCAACTTCCGCGGGACGCAACTGAGCGATATCGAATCTCTATTCTTCGTCAGGGAACGCACGCGCGAGAACGCCATTCCCCGTGAGCGCTTGGCGAGCCTCGGCATTACGCCGCAATCCATCGCTTCATCCTTGGCGTCGGGTCAGCTCGTCAGCTATGTCTGCGAGTGTGAATCCACCGTAGTTGGCTTCTGCAGTGGTGACTTGGAGAGCGGGGAGGTGCTTGTCCTTGCGGTTCTCTCAGAGTATGAAGGCTTGGGTATCGGCAAGGAACTCATTTGCCGTGTCGTAGAGGCACTTCAGGCCGCAGGGCACCGAGAGCTCTGGCTGGGGGCATCTCCCGATGCAAGCTCCCGTGCGCATGGCTTCTACCGTGCGCAAGGATGGCGCGCCGACGGCACTTACGATGGAAATGGTGACGAGCTTCTGGTGCTCAGGTCGGGCTCGTAGCGAAATGTCGAATTGGCCTCGTCTTGTTCGTTTATGAGTTGCAAGGCTACCGATTGGCTCTACTGGAGGAGACACCCGTGAAGATCGCCATTGAAACCTTGGTCAAGGCCGACCTGGAAAGCGTCTGGCAGGCTTGGAGCAGCCCTGACGATATCAAGCAGTGGAATGCCGCGTCGGATGACTGGCACACCACGCGGAGTAGCGTGGATCTGCGCGAAGGGGGGAAGTTCCTGTCGCGCATGGAAGCCAAGGACGGGAGTATGGGCTTTGACTTCGAGGGCACCTACACCCGTATCGTGCCGCTTGAGCTGATCGAATACCGCATGAGCGACGGCCGTGAAGTCGAGGTCGAGTTCATCGAGCGCGCCGACGGCGTCCTCGTCAAATCGGCATTCGATGCAGAGCCCGAGAATCCTCCGGAAATGCAGCGACAAGGCTGGCAGGCTATCCTAGATAACTTCGGGCGACATGTGGAGAAGCAGCAGCGCCCAGGTTAATGCGCATGGGGATATCTTGAGCACAGCGAAGTACATTCTCGAGCAGCTGGCCGGCTGCTCGCTTCCTGAGTGGCATCTCGTCGAACCTTCGCTGCGGCGCAAGGCGTTACTGCCCGGCGATATCGTTTTTCGGGCCGGCGTGGCGCATCCCTTCGTCTACTTCGTGGAACGCGGGATCATCAAGATGATCTACGAGACAAGCGAAGGCGATGCCTGGGTCAAGGCGTTTGCCGCGGAGGAGAGATTCTTCGCCAGTCTTGCCGCCCTTTCGCCGGGCGGCGTCACCAGCTTCAGCGCCATCGCCGCCTGCGCGGCGTCGGTCGAATCGTTGCCGTACCATATCCTGAACCAGCTCGGCGACAGGCACCCCCAATGGCAGCGCGCGCTCAGGCGGGCCTTCGAACTCTACGGTTTTCGCAAGGAGTGCCGGGAGCGCGACCTGCTGACTCTCTCTGCGGAAGAGCGTTACCGGCGCTTCATCGAAGAATACCCTCACATCGCCAACCGCGTGGCCGACCGCGACATAGCCGGCTACGTGCGGGTCACACCGGCGGCACTCAGTCGAATCAAGTCACGTATCAGACAAGCTCATACTCGCGTATGAGACCGATAGTCATATTTTTGTTCTGTTTCCTGGTCTCGCTGTGTCAGAGTCGTGAAGCAAGATGAGTTCATGCATGGACGCGCATAACGAATTTGCGGAGGCCATGAATCCATGAATGATGTTGTCGTAGAGATGAACGTAGACACCGCCGTTTATAAAACGCTGCTGGAGTCTACCAAGGCCATCCCCTGGAAGATCGACTGGGAAACGATGAGCTTCGCCTATATCGGGCCGCAAATCGAAAGCCTGCTAGGGTGGTCGCCGCATAGTTGGGTCGGCATCGACGACTGGATAGAGCGTATGCACCCGGACGACCGCGACCGGGTCGTCAACTTCTGCGTCGCGCAGTCCAAGGCGGGGGTCGATCACGAAGCAGACTATCGTGCACTGAAGGCTGACGGTACCTACGTGTGGATTCGCGATGTCGTGCATGTGGTACGCAACGGCGCGGGCGAAGTGGAAGCGCTGATCGGCTTCATGTTCGATATCAGCGAGCGCAAGCAGAACGAAGAGAAGCTGCTACGGCTGCAACGTGAGCTCGAGGAGCTCTCGTACCAGGATGGCCTCACCGGTGTCGCCAACCGCCGCCTGCTCGATTCCGTGCTGGAGACAGAGTGGGCAAGTGCCCGACGCAGTGGCCAGCCACTTTCTTTCATCATGTTGGATATCGACTGCTTCAAGCAGTACAACGACCACTACGGCCATCTCGCCGGCGATGATTGCCTGCTCCGTATTGCGCAGATCCTCGGTTCGTCGATCGTGCGACCACGAGACTTGCTGGCGCGCTTCGGTGGCGAGGAGTTCGCGCTCGTCTTGCCGGAGACGGACCTCGAATCCGCCCGGCAGGTGGCGGAGCGCTGCCGGGCAGCCATCAGTGACGCGGCCATTCCGCATCGGGCGTCCGATGTTTCCCACCTCGTCACCGTCAGCATGGGAGTGGCAACTGCCAATCCTGCGGAAGGTGGCGGCCAGGCCTCGCTGATCGAGAAGGCGGATAGGCTGCTGTATCGGGCCAAGCAGGGCGGGCGGGACCGTATCGTCACGGAGTGATCTGGTCACGCCTGGCTTTTGCTCGCCAGGCCTGAACTCTGGGTCGGTCAGGGTATCAACATTGCCGCCTCTGCAAGCGCTGTGCAGGTTTGTTGCGCTTCACGCTACTCAAGGGGTATGAAGAGATTTTGGGTAAGGAGGGAACGCTCATGGTTGGCGGAGCTGGGCCAGTACGTAAGACGAACTTCGATATAACGCTACTACGTACCTTCGTCTCCATTGCCGAGCACGGCGGATTCTCAGAAGCTGCGCAAGCCCTGCATCTTACCCAATCGGCAATTTCTCATCACATACGCCGCTTGGAAGAGCAGTTCGAGCAACCGCTTTTCGAAACCCATGGTCGGCGCAAGCGTCTGACCGAAGCCGGCGAGCTCTTCCTATGGTATGCACGGGAAATCCTTGCCCTGAACGACGAGGCTTTCGAGAAGCTCGGCCAACGTCGCGATGTGAGGACTACTATTCGCCTGGGCGTTGCAGAATATTTTGCCCACGATCATCTCCCAGTCATGTTGTCTTCCTTACGCTCGGAACATGCCCACATTAACGTCAATCTTCAACTGGGGCGTTCAATGGTGTTGCAGCGCATGTTGTCCGATGGACAACTCGACGTGGTGATCGCTATCGAACCGCCGGGGACGCTATACACGAGTGAGCAGAAAGATATCGTTGTGTCTGACCTTCGCCTCACTTGGCTGGGTGCACGGGGCTACCAAATTGATTGCCGAAAGGAGGTTCCGCTCGTCGTATTCGCCCCTCCCTGTATTCTTCGTGATATCCAGATCGAGAGACTCAAGCAAGACCGGAGGCAGTGGCGCATTGCTTACGAGGCTCGAGACCTCGGGGACTTGCTTGCTGCGGTCAGGGCGGGCCTTGGTGTAAGCGTTCTACCTTTCACACCTTCTCGCTACGGACTTACCTATCCACTGAGCCCCCAACAGTTTCCCGTTCTGCCGGATATCTGTCTCAGTATCAAGCTTGGTGCCACCGTTGAGGTGAAGCAGGTAAGGTGGCTGATCGAGCTGATTCGGCGTTGCTGGCCCTTTCCGGAACTCAATATAAATGCTTCGCAGGGCCACGCACCTCTGCTTTCTTAGCGATTATTCAAATAAACTCCGAAAGCGGTCACGATAAATCCAACGATGGCCAGCGGATGAAGCGTTTCTCCAAGGAGTGCATAGGCCATGAGCGCAGTTACGCCAGGAATGAGGTAAAAGAGACTGGCTACTTTGCTTGCATCTCCGCGGCGAATCATGACGAACAGTACGCTGATGCCTCCTATTGAGTTAACAAGGCTCATCCAGCTCGTCGCGAACAAGAAAGTTGGCGTGACAGTGAACTGCAGGTCCTCCAGTGTATAGGCAGCAGCGAAAGCAACAGTTGCCGCTACGCTCAGCTGAATGAAACCGCCCGTACGGAGATCCATGCCTGAACAGTATTTCTTCTGGTAAAGCGTACCGAGCGTAATGCCAAGCAGGGCGAAGAGGACCGCTATATAACCGCCAATCGTCGCCTCACCAAAAGTGAGCTTCTCCGAAACGACCAAGGCTACGCCCGCCAAACCGACCACGAGCCCAACCCACTGTTGCGGTTTGATGCGCTCGGAAAGAAATATGCCAGCACCGAGTGCGACGAATATGGGCATCGTGCCGACGATCAGTGCCGAAACCCCGGCACTCACGCCAAGACTGATGCCGGAATAGAGCCCGGAGAACTGCATCGCCTGGAGCAGCATGCCGGCAACGGCAATGTGGCCGGCATCCTTCCACGTTTTCGGCCAAGGAGCGTGTGTTGCGAAGGCAACCATCAGCAGTACCGAAGCAGCGCTGGCGAAGCGAAGGAAAACCATGGTGTAAGGACCGACAAAGGGCAGGGCAGCTTTACCGGCGATGTAGCCCGAACTCCATATCACAATGAACAGTGAAGGTAAGCCGAGGGCTGCCACGCCAAGGCGTGAGCGTGAAATAGCGGTAGCATTCGCTGTCATTGGGGCTCTCCAGGGATGTGTCCTTTCCTAGGAGAACCCTAGCGAGTCCTGTTGGTGCTGAATAATGAAGGTTTGCCGAAAGTTACTTGACGAATCGTAATGAATGACTAGTATCCGAAAGCTTTTCGGTAATAGGTAAATTTCTATCACACTGGCATGCAAAGTGCTGAGTTGTATCTATTCGGCTTCAAGCAGCCGAAGTGCTTAATACAACAGCAGTCGGAGTCTTATGGCAATTTATAGGTCATGTAATATGGGAGTTGTAGTCAGGAAGGAGACTTGTCTTAGCCAGAGGGTGGCATCAACCAAACCTGTCGGCCTTCTCGCCGGATCCTTCCTTCTCGCTGGAGTTGTGCCAGCGCGCGATAAACCGATTCATGCGTCAGGCCGATCTCGCTCGCCAGAGCCTTCCAGCTACCGGGTAGCTTAAGTTCGGCGCCCTCACCGCCGGCATATGCCCGCAAATAGGCAAGCAGGCGTTCACGGGCAGTAGGGATGTTGAGGATCGCGATGCGCAGGCGCGCCTCATGGAGCCTGCGGGCAAGATCTGCCATGAGGCTAGTCGCAAGCTCTGGGCGGCGTTGCATGCCCTCCATAACGACTGCCTTGGGGAAGCTGAGCAGGCAGGCCTCGGAGTCGGCGATCGCATCGCAGTGGTAACGTTCGGCGAACAGTGATGCTTCGGCCAGCCAGCAGGCGGGGCCGGCGCGGTTGACGGTCACTTCAGCACCGGCGTGGCTCACCCGTATCAGGCGAACCTGGCCGTACACCATTACGTACACCGAGGTGACCACTTCCCCGGCGTGAAACAGCATTTCCCCAGCGGCAAGTTGCCGCCGGCGGCCGGAACGCCCTGCTAGTGCCTCGATGGTGGAGACAATGCTCGGTGGGTCACTGGATATGATCTTGCTCATACCCAAATGATGCTGCCGGCCCCACTCTGGGTGCAACTGAAAACCGAGACGGGAGCACCCTAATGACACGCCTGCTGACACTTACCTTGCTTCTCCTTGCCACCGGGGCGGCCCACGGCGAAGGTGGAGGGCACGGATCCTACGCCGAGTTTCATTCACGTGAGATCAAGGCGCTGGCAGCCAGTGACGTGGAAGGGCTTCGGCTGGGCAGGGGAATGGAGCTAGCCCTGCCAGCGGAGCTGAACGGCTACCCTGGTCCCCTACATGTACTGGAGCTGGCCGACGAATTGGAACTGACCGAGGAGCAGCAGGAGAAAACCGAACAGGCTTACGAGCGCATGCGCACGCGAGCCGGCGATCTCGGCGAGCAGGTGATCGAAAGCGAGCGCGAGCTGGACCGGCTCTTTGCAGAGCGACGTGCAACGCTCGAGGAGATCGAGCGCCTGACCGAGCAGGCGGCTCGGCTCTGGGGCCGGCTGCGGGCGGTCCACCTCGAATACCACCTGCATATGCTCACGGTTCTCGATGACGAGCAGGTTCGGCGTTACAGTCACCTGCGAAGCTACGGAAGTGGCGGTCATCGTCACTAGAGTCTCGGGAGCAGCACAACGCATATGAAAGCCTCGAGTACGCCTGGTAGCGAGCGTGCTGAATCGCGTTGGAGTTATTCCTGCGCCAACGCGTACAGACTGTGAGTTGCCGCCGAAGATGGGGTTCAGGCAATCTGGCAGTGCAGGACTTCCGATAATAATTAAATGAAGGGGAAGCTATGAAAATTGTAATCGTTGCTTTTGCGCTGTTGGTGTTCAGCAGCAGCGTTCTGGCCCATGGCGGAGGCTGCCGCAAGAGTTCCCCGCCAGGGCAGTGCTGCCACATGGATAACAGCGTAGGTAGAGTTCATTGTCATTGAGGCTTCGTAAGACAACCCAACACCCCGAGCCAGCTACAGGCTCGGGGTGTTGTCGTTTGTAGGCTCCTGGCGTCTGGGCTAACTACACCTTGCTCACGATCAGCGCGGCGTTCACCCCACCAAAGCCGAAGCCGTTGCACAGCACGTGCTGAGTCGCATGCTCGCGTGCCGAGCCCGAGACGATATCCAGGTCGTGCAGGTCCTCGTCGCGGTTCTCAAGGTTCAGGGTAGGGGGCAGGCGGTCGTGCATCACCGCCAGGGCAGAGAAGATGCTCTCCACGCCGCCGGCGGCACCGAGCAGGTGACCAGTCGAGGATTTGGTGGCAGAGATCGGGATGCCGCCGAGGGCCTCGCCGAAGGCGTTGCGCAGCGACGCGACCTCGGCACGGTCGCCGACTGGTGTCGAGGTGGCGTGGGCATTTATATGGTCGATCGCCTCGGGGGAGAGCCCCGCCATCCGCAGCGCCGCGCGAATGGCCGCAGCGGCCCCAGCGCCATCTTCCGGGCCGGCGGTGATGTGGTGGGCATCCGCGCTGGTGCCGTAGCCGCTGAGGATGGCCAGCGGCGTTGCCCCACGCGCCTCGGCGTGGGCCAGGGTTTCGATCACCAATAGCCCCGCACCTTCGCCCATGACGAAGCCGTTGCGGGCCTGGTCGAAGGGCCGCGACGCCTTGGTGGGGGCGTCCTGCTCGGTGGAGAGCGCCTTCATGGCGTGGAAGCTGGCCAGCGAGAGCGGGTCGATACAAGCCTCGGCGCCGCCTACCAGGGCCACCTCGGCTTCGCCGCTACGGATCAGGCGCATGCCGTCGCCGATGGCCTGCACGCCAGCCGCACAAGCCGTCACCGGGCAGCCCATCGGCCCGCGCAAGCCATAGCGGATCGAGACATTACCCGCCGCCAGGTTGGCCAGGAAGGCCGGCACGGTGAAAGGGGAGAGCCGGCGGTGGCCGCGCGTCGAGAGGGTGTTCTGCGCCTGGGTGATGGTGGGGAAACCGCCGATGCCGGAACCGATGATGGTGGCCGTGGCCAGCCGATCCGCATCGCTTTCGGGGAACCAGTTGGCCTGGGCCAGCGCCTCTTCGGCGGCGGCCATGGCGTACAGGCTGAACAGCTCCATCTTGCGACGTTCCTTGACGTCCAGCACCCGGTCCGGGTCGAGGCCGGCTTCCGGGTCGTCCTCGATGCCGGGCACCGAACCAGCAACCTTGATCGGCAGCTCGCCGGTATCGAAGCGATTGATCGAGGAAATGCCGGAACGGCCGGCGAGCAGGCGCTCCCAGCCTGCCTTGACGCCGCAGCCGAGGGGGCTGATCATGCCCATGCCGGTGATGACGAGCGGTGATTGCATGGTAATTTCCTGAACAGCTTGGGGTTGTGCCACGCTAACACCAAGCTTGATATGATCAAGATAATATTCAGCGTGGGAGTGTGAAGTCGTCATGCCCTACTCGACGAGCCGCAAGGCCAAATCGCGGGAGCGAATCCTCAAGTCCGCCATCGAGCTGTTCAGCCGCCAAGGCTTCGAGAAGGTCTCCATCGGCCAGATCATGAAGCTGGCCAAGATGACCCACGGCGCCTTCTACGCGCACTTCGCCTCGAAGGAAGCGCTCTACCACGCCTCGGTGCGGGAAACCCTGGAGAGCAGCCGTGCAGCCCGGCTGGTCAAGGGGCCGCTCTCGGTGAAGCACCTGACGGAGCTGGTTGCCAACTGCTGGAACCTCCAGGAGCTGGAACGCAAGCACAAGCCGGGGCCCGAGACGGTGCTGTTCAACGAGATCGGCAACGAGAACGCCGAGATCCGCACGCTCTTCGAAGCCTCCTACCTGCGCATGAAGAAGATGCTGGAAACCCGCCTCATCGCTCTCAGCCGGCTCAAGAAACTGCCCTTCGAGCCCGACCGCGAGGTCATCGCCGACAAGTCCCGCGCCATTCTCGCCTCCCTGGTCGGCGCCGTGGCCATCGCCAAGAGCCTGCCCGGCGAGCAGGAGCGCCAGCACATCCTCAACGCCGCCCAGCGCAACATCCTGCAGATGCTTGGTGTGAACGAAAGCGAGCTGGAAGACATGCTGGATGCCACGGGTTAGGAGCAGCGCCCGGCCATCCGGCTTTCTATTGCGTTCCCCAGTCAGTCATCGAATTGTCTCCTCGGGGCGGCGTATCGACGGCGTTGTCCAAGCGGTACCGATCGTGAATTCCTGTCGCGCCGACGTTTCAACTAAGTTTAGTCGTACGTCTTACTCTAGGCTGCGTATGGCGAGAGGCCGCGACATGGCCGCCATTTTGACGCTTCGACAGGAGCCCTGACCATGAAAGCAACAACACTCGAGGGTACCGAGATCGATCTGAGCCCGGACATGCTTGCTGGCTTGAAGCTCCAGCTTCAGGGCCCGCTGTTGACGCCGGAAGACGCGGACTATGAAGCCTCGCGCCGCCTGTGGAACGCCATGATCGACCGACGGCCGGCTATGGTTGTGCGCTGCCTTGGGGTCGCCGACGTGATGGCGTGCGTGCGCTTCGCCCGTGAGCACGAGCTGCTGCTCTGCATCAAGGGGGGCGGTCACAACATCGCGGGCCTGGCGGTGGCCGATGGCGCGCTGATGCTCGACCTCTCGCTGATGCGCGGGGTCTGGGTCGACCGCGAACGCCGGGTGGCCCATGCCCAGGCGGGGTGTGTGCTCGGTGACGTGGACCGCGAGACCCAGGTGCATGGCCTGGCCACCGTGCTCGGCTTCATCTCCACCACCGGCATCGCCGGGCTCACCCTCGGGGGCGGCTTCGGCTATCTGAGCCGGCGCTGGGGCTATACCACCGACAACGTGCTGGGCATGGACGTGGTGACCCCCGACGGCAGCCTGGTGCATGCCAGTGCCGATAAGAATGCCGACCTGTTCTGGGGCCTATGCGGGGGCGGCGGCAACTTCGGTGTGGTGACCGGCTTCGACTACCAGTTGTATCCCGTCGGCCCCGAGGTGGTGGGGGGCTTGGTGGCCTGGCCCGCCAGCGAGGCCCCAGCGGTGCTCGAGCTTTATCAACGCCTGGCCGAGCAGGCTCCGCCTGAATTGACCCTGGTCGCCCTGATGCGTCCCGCGCCGCCGGTCCCCTGGCTGCCGAAGGAGTACCACGGCCAGCCGATCGTGGCGCTACTTGCCTGCTATAGCGGTGACCCGGAGGAGGGCGAGTTGGTGGTCGCGCCGATCAAGGCCTTCGGCCAACCCATCGGAGACGTGATGGTGCGGCGGCCCTATGCGCAGATGCAGAAGCTGCTCGATGCCACCCAGCCCAAGGGGCGGCGCTACTACTGGAAGAGCGAGTATCTGCCGGGTATCGAGCCCGCGTTGTGCGACAAGGCGATCGAGCATGCCGGACGCATCCGCTCGCCGCACTCGGTGGTGATCCTGTTCCAGCTCGGCGGCGCCCTGAACCGGCATGAAGACGACCACTCGGCCGTGGGCAACCGCGATGCGCGCTATGTCTTCAACGTCGGAGGCGCCTGGGAGTCGGCGGCCGACGACGCGGAGAACATCGCCTGGGCCCGCGAGGCGTGGGACGACCTGAAGGCCTTCTCCACTGGCGGCACCTACATCAATTTCCTGACCGAAGACGAAGGCCAGGAGCGTACTGAAGCGGCCCTTGGCCCGGCGCTCCAGCGGCTCGGCGAGATCAAGCGTCGCTGGGACCCTGACAACCGCTTGCGCGTCAATCGCAACATCGCACCCGGCTGAGTCGGAAGCTTGCCGCTTAAGCCGTTCGGTGGCCTGGGCCTGCGCCTAGGAGCCTGTCGGACTGAACGCTGATCTACTGCTGAGGGATCCCCACGAATTCATCGATATCCACCACTTTCATGCTGAGCACTGGCCTCTTGCTGGATGAGGTCGGCCAGATCATGGAGCCGCGATCGAGATGGCAGACACGGCAGATGCAATATTGCTTCATGCCCAACACGCCACAGCGATAAGACCGAGCGGGATCTAATGCTGTTGATCTGAAACTGCTTAATCTGTCCCTCATGTCGGACCTTCAGACCGCACGCCAGTATCACTAGGCTGGCCAACATGGCGATCATCAACAGAATCTCGATTCGCCGCTCGCTACGCGTCTGATTCATTCCGAAATCTAGGCCGAACAAAGGGCTCTTTACGTCGCGAAAGCCCTCTTCTATTTGCATGCGCTGGCTATATATTGCCACCAATTTTTTGGCAATCGTGAGAGATGGCGGAAAGTTGTTGACTGGAATCCAAGGCTCTTGATTTCTTCTGGCTACGCCGGGCTCGCGATGGTCCACCAAATTTATAGAGCTGCTTCCTGCCCTTGGCAGCTTTTCGCACCCGATAAAGCCGCGTGTGAAGTGGGCAGCACCTTGCAGTTTCTATCGGACCGAGGATTTCGTGGGGCGTTTTGGCACCTGTTAACAAGTGACCAATTGACTGCCAAGTACTGCCTGGAGGCTGCACCAGTGTCGGGCGACATAATCGCCGCACACAGGACATAATATCGGCCTCGGTCGTCTACTGGTGACCAGTCCACCAGGATACGTGGGTGCCTCATCCTACCGATGAGCAGGCGTGCCACATGCCAATAGAACAACGATCGCTCCTGCTGAAGATGAGGATTGCCGAGCAAACGATCCATGCGCTTGATGGCATGCTTGGGGGTAGTGTCGCCCGGTAGGTGACGCTCCAAGGCGGTGAGCACCAGGCGCTGTCCAGCCAGCAGTGCCTGCACGCTATCAAGAACAGCGTTCAGGCGAAGGGAATGGATGACCTGGGCTGAATCCGACAGTATCTCTTGCAAGAATCGGGTCGTCTGCATGGGCTCCTCGGCATAATGTTGGTTTGGCGATTAACAACATGCCTGCCCATGCAGATTTTTTTTCAATCCTATTATGCTGACTTTCCTATTCTATTCTTGGGGATCCCTTAGGGACGTCCCCCGATTTCCCGCCCGCTAGACGCCTCGGCTGTCGATGAAGGCTTGGCGTGGATGGAGATCGCTGTCGAGCAGGGTCACGTCGGCTTCATGCCCAGCGTAAGCGGCCATTCAGGCAGAAGGCCCGGTAGACTAAAGTATTATGTTCGCTTACGAACAGATGAGTCGCCATTGGTCGCGTAGAGTGACATCAAATATTGTGAAGGGACTGCCTGTTACAGGAAATTTCATCATTCGGAAGGAGAAGGTGATGTTACATCTTATGGATCTAAGTGCGTATACGTTCGGAGGTGCTAGCATTAATAACCATCTGGCAGACTTGGACGAATTCGGGTCAAACCCGGGCGGATTGGATGCCAAGATATATATACCGGCGGATTTGCCCGAGGGTGCGCCGCTCGTCGTCGTTCTACATGGTTGTAAACAGACAGCAGCGAAGTACGACGAGGGTTCCGGCTGGTCTGAAATTGCTGACCAATATGGCGTTGCATTGCTTTTTCCCGAGCAGCGGCGGTTGAACAATTGGCTTCTAGGTTTCAATTGGTTCAAGCCTGGCGACAGCAATCGCGGCGCTGGCGAGCCACTCTCCATTCTTCATATGGTTGAACAAGTGGTCATAGATCATGGCATCGACCCCGAGCGTATCTTCATCACAGGATTGTCCGCAGGCGGCGCCATGACGTCGGTCATGCTTGCGACCTACCCGGAAATCTTTGCTGGCGGCGCCATCATCGCCGGTTTGCCTTATGGCAGTGCCTACACAACCCTGGCGGCACTACGCCGAATGAAGGGTCGCGGATCCCCGACAGCACAACAGCTTGAAACACGGCTGCGTAATGCCTCGGCGCATGAGGGGCCTTGGCCAACACTGTCGGTCTGGCATGGAAGCTGTGACCATACGGTTGATGCCTCGAACGCCAACGCAATCCTCGGGCAGTGGCGAGCGCTTCATAATCTTGAGAAAAGGCCATCTAGTACACACATCATCAATGGCTATCCTCGGCGAGTATGGAGTGATGTCGAGGGTCACGAACTTATTGAAGAATACAATATTAGCGGGATGGGCCACGGCACACCGCTGAAAACGCATGGTAAAAAGAGTTACGGCTCGAGAGGCGCCTTCATGCTTGATGTGAATATCTCTTCCACGCGTCACATTGCTGACTTCTGGGGCTTGAGTGCAACGTGAAGTGCTCCAATTGGAGCGGACACCCCTATAAGCCTCATAATGTAGGCAATGAAGGTATTCATGACCAAGAAGGCTCGACGTCGGTTTTCCGATGAATTCAAGGCGGATGCGGTGGTCCTGATGACAAGCTCCAGGCCCTGCTACACGTGGTCAGAGAGATCCATCGCCAGAAGCGTGGCAGCTATGGCAGCCGCCGCATAGCCAGAGAACTGCGACGGCGCGGCTACGTGGCCGTTACCAGGCCCGAAGCCTGGATGCGGGAGGCGGGTGTAGAGGCACGGCAGCGGCGTCGGTGGTGCCATACGCGCGACAGTGAGCACAACCTGCCGGTGGCCCCCAGTCTGCTGAACCGCCAGTTCATGGTGGCGGAACCGAATCAGGTCTAGGTGGCCGATATCACGACTATTTGGACGCTGGAGGGATGGCTCTATCTGGCGGCGGTTCTCGACCTCCACGACCGGCAGTTGGTGGGCTGGGCGACGGCCGACCACATGCGCACGTAGCTGGTGCTGGACGCCCTGGAGATGGCCATAGGTCGCCGGCAGCCCGAGAACGGGTTGATCCATCCTAGCGATCGCGGCAGTACGCATCTCGTGATTACCTCTCCACGCTGGATCGGCAGGGGTTCCAGGCCTCGATGAGCCGGAAGGGGAGTGGCTTAGGGCTTAGGCGTCACCCGGTCTTTCGGCCAATTTCATTCGTTCTGATTCGTTAAATAGCGGGCTATTCGCCTCATCAGATCGATAAACTTGTCTCGAAGTCCAAATCTCTCGTGACGATCGGTCAAACCCGACAGGCTCCTAGGCTGCCTGTTTTACCGTGAGGTGGATGAAAACGCGCTCAACCGAACAGACTCCGGTCGTCACTCGTTGCGTTCGTATTGACGTACGTACCTGAAGGCGTACAATTAATGAAAGGGTGAACACACCAGAGGTGGACCATGACCGGAATAACCGCAACTGAGGCACGCAGCAACCTGTATCGGTTGATCGATGAAACGGCTGAATCTCACCAGCCGATCGTTATCCTGGGTAAGCGGAATAAAGCTGTCCTGGTGTCAGAAGAAGATTGGTCAGCCATTCAGGAAACTCTATACCTGCTTTCTGTGCCAGGCATGCGAGAGTCTATCCGCGAGGGGATGGATGCTCCTGTCGATGAGTGTGACGAGGAGCTCGACTGGTGACATGGAAGTTGGTCTATACCAAGCAAGCCCAGAAAGATGCCAAGAAGCTGGCGTCCAGCGGACTGAAGCCAAAAGCTCTGGAATTGCTGGCACTGATTGCAGAAGACCCGTACCGGAAGCCGCCTCCGTTTGAGAAACTTATCGGTGATCTTGCGGGAGCCTACTCACGGCGCATCAATATTCAACATCGTCTGGTGTATCAGGTGCTTGAAGGCGAACGAGTCATTAAAGTTCTCCGGCTCTGGAGTCATTACGATTGATGCCTAACCCTGTTTACGGACTGAAGTGGGCTGCGCGCACCACTTCCCGTCTACAGAGAAACGAGCAGGAGCGCCAGCACATCCTCAACGCCGTCCAGCGCAACATCCTGCAGATGCTCGGCGTCGACGAGAGTAAGCTGGAGAGCATGCTGGATGCCACGGGTTAGGAGCAGCGCCCCGCGTGGCATTACCTCCTGAGCAGCAGGGAACGAAAGCCCCTGTCGTTAACCAAGCAATGCACGCGGCAAGTGGGTGATTGCGGCGCTGGACGCCGCCAGAGAGGAATAGTTGATGACGACCGCGAATCAATCGATTGCTCGTTGCGCTTGTGGAAGCATTGAACTCGAAGTAAGCGGCTCACCGATTCTGGGCGCAGCCTGTTATTGCGACGACTGCCAGGAAGGGGCTCGGCAGATCGAAGAACTCCCGAACGCACACCCGGTTCTGGAGCCGGATGGCGGGACAGAATATTTGCTCTACCGCAAGGACCGCTTGAGATGCTCAAAGGGGAGCGATCTCATGCAGGCCTTCACGATCAAGCCTGAGTCTCCCACGCAAAGGGTCGTCGCGACATGCTGTAATTCAGCTATGTATCTCGACTTTCAGAAGGGACACTGGTTCTCGGTGTACCGAGCAAGGTTCGGGAGTAATGCACCACCGTTGCAGATGCGTATCCAAACCAAGTTCAAGCCCGAGAACTGCGACATTCCGAACGACGTGCCCAGCTATGCAACATATCCGCTCAAGTTCGTTGCGAAGCTCATGGTTGCCAGAGCGGCGATGCTGTTCGGGCGTTGAGCGTAGAAAGAGGCGCATGTTCAGACTTCACAGGAGGAAAGCGGCAATGACACGCGACAAGGCCAACCCACCGGCAGAAGCCAAGCCGAAGCTCCTCTCGGGAGGCAACCCGCAGATCCCCAAGGCTGACGGCAACGCCCCCGTGCAGGCCTACATCGCCGCCATGCCGGAGTGGAAGCAAGACGTCGGGCGCCGGCTCGATGCGCTGATTGAGCGTACGGTCCCCAATGTGCGCAAGGCCGTGAGATGGAACTCACCCTTCTATGGAATCGAGGGAGAGGGGTGGTTCCTCACATTCCATTGCTTCACGAAGTACATCAAGGTGGCGTTTCTCAACGGCGCCTCGCTGGAGCCGCTGCCGCCCATCGCATCCAAGGACCCCAATACCCGCTACCTGCATATTCACCAGGACGAACAGATCGACGAGGAACAGGTAGCGGAGTGGATTCGCCAGGCATCCAACCTGCCTGGTGAACGTATGTTCTAGCGAAGGTCCCGTTCAGTCGGTCCAAGATGACATGGCGCCAAGATGAAATCAGCATCATGGTGGCTGACATGCCGTTCCCTTTTGGATCAGGGAGGTTCTCGCGCAGAATTTTTGCGTCCTTCTGACGCCTGGACCGTCTCCTGTTGTGAAAGCCTCGCAAAGGGCGAGGTATTCTCACCTGGAGGAATCCAAAATGAATCAGAAAGCGCAGGCACTTGAATCAACTGAGGCGGCTGGGCAGGACAGCGCATCGCAGCCGTGCTGCGACCCAAGCGAGCAGGCCACCTGCTGCCTGCCGCAGGCCAAGGCCGAATGCTGCGGCCCACCCACGGAGGAGGCTGCATGCGGGTGTCGGTAAGTGCGAACCACGAACAGGACCAACGCCTGCTGTGGCAGGCGTTTCGCACCGAACTCCTGCGCTTCGTGAGCAGGCGGGTAGCGGACGAGAGCGTAGCGGAGGACATCGTGCACGACGTCCTCATCAAGGCGTTCTCCCACCGCGATGAGCTGAGGGACGGCTCCCGGCTGCGCGCATGGCTCTACCAGATCACCCGCAATGCACTGGTGGATCACTACCGGGCGCACAAGCCGCTCGAACCGCTGCCGGCGGAACTGGATGAGCAATCGGAGCCAGATGAGCGAGCGGAAGCGGAGCTGGCCCTATGCCTGTGCCCACTCATGGGCAAGCTGCCGGAAAAGTACCGGGAAGCGCTGCTCACCACCACGGAGGCCGGCCTGACTCAGAAGCAGTATGCTTCCCAAAAGGGGCTGTCGATCTCAGCTGCCAAATCCCGCGTGCAGCGCGGCCGCGCCTTGCTGCGCGAAGCGCTGGTGCAGTGTTGCCGAGTCGAAATGAACCAGCACGGAGAGGTGTTGAACTACGATCTCGGTGAAGGGTGCCAATGTCACTAGCACAAGGCCGTCACTTTCCCCGTGCTACTCCACTTCCTCGATCTCTCATAGCCTGCCCCTATCGAGGCGAAAGCCTGCCATCTCCTTGACGGCTTCGGTCCTTAATCCTTCACTGATATCTGACGGCTTGTAGGAATGACAAAAATGAGGCGATGCGGCGACGTCGGCTCAAATCTCCTGTAGGCCACCATCCAGTCGAGGAGAAGACCGTGTCTGAACAAAAGTCTAAACGCCGGGAGTGGGGGGCACGCACCACACCCAGTCTGCAGGGCAACGAACACTGGTGGCCCGACCAGCTCAACCTCAACGTGCTGCACCAGAAGCACCCCGATGCCAGCCCATTCGGTGCCGACTTCAGCTACGCCGAGGCGTTCTCGCAGCTCAACGTCGACGAACTGTGCGCCGATCTCGATGCCTTGATGACCGACTCCCAAGAGTGGTGGCCCGCCGACTGGGGCCACTACGGCCCGTTCTTCATTCGCATGTCGTGGCACGCCGCCGGAACCTACCGCGCTATCGACGGCCGCGGTGGCGGCGGCACCGGCGCCCAGCGCTTCGCACCGCTCAACAGCTGGCCCGACAACGGCAACCTGGACAAGGCGCGCCGGCTGCTCTGGCCGATCAAGCAGAAGTACGGCGAGAAGATCTCCTGGGCCGACCTGCTGGTCCTTGCCGGCAATCGCGCGCTGGAAACGATGGGCTTTCGCACCTTCGGTTTCGGCTTCGGCCGCTCCGATATCTGGGCGCCCGAGGACGACATCTACTGGGGCCCCGAGGCCGAGTGGCTCTCGACCAAAGACGAGCGTTATACCGGCACCTGGGAAGACGGCAGCCGCACCCTCGACAACCCGCTCGCCGCGGTGCAGATGGGGCTGATCTACGTCAACCCGGAGGGCCCGAATGGCGTTCCCGACGCGATGAAGTCCGCCCAGGACGTACGCGAGACCTTCGCCCGCATGGGCATGAACGACCGCGAGACCGTCGCGCTGACAGTAGGCGGCCACACCTTCGGCAAGATGCACGGCAACGGACCGGCCGATGCCGTCGGCGACGCGCCTGAGGCCGCGAAGATCCACCAGCAGGGGATCGGCTGGGCCAACAAGCACGAGACCGGCCTCGGTGAGTACACGGTCACCTCCGGGCTCGAGGGCGCCTGGACCCCGACGCCGACCAAGTGGGACAACTCTTACCTCAACACCATCTTCGCCCACCAGTGGGAGGTCAAGAAGTCGCCCGCGGGTGCCAATCAGTGGCAGCCGGTCGAGGTGAAGGAGGGGTTCTGGGTGCCCGACGCCCACATCGAAGGCAAGAAGAACCCGCCGGTGATGAACACCGCCGACATGGCGATGATCACCGATCCCGCCTATCTCGAGATCGCCAACGAGTTTCACCAGAACCCGGACGTGCTCGCCGACGAGTTCGCCCGCGCCTGGTACAAGCTGCTGCACCGTGACATGGGTCCGCAAGCCCGCTACCTCGGCCCGCATGTGCCCAACGAAGACCTCGTCTGGCAGGACCCGGTGCCCAAGCATGAGGGGCCGCTGGTCAACGATCAGCAGGTCGCCACGCTCAAGCAGCAGATCGCCGACTCCGGCCTAACCGCCAAGCAACTGGTGGGCACCGCCTGGGCCGCGGCCTGCACCTATCGCCAGACCGACCACCGCGGCGGCGTCAACGGCGCGCGCATCCGTCTCCAGCCGCAGATCGGCTGGGACGTCAACGTGAGCTCCGGCGTGCCCGAGGTGCTCGACCGGCTCGAGCAGATCAAGGACGCCTCCGGCACTAACATCTCGCTGGCGGACATGATCGTTCTGGGCGGTAACGTGGGAGTCGAGATGGCGGCGAAGGCAGCCGGCCACCACATCACCGTACCGTTCTCCCCGGGCCGCACCGACGCGAGCCAGGAGATGACCGAGATCGATGCGCATGCCTACCTCGAGCCAAAGCACGATGCCTTCCGCAACTACATGCAACCCCAGGCGACCTCCATCCCGGCCGAGCACCTGATGATCGACCGCGCCTTCATGCTGAACCTCAGCGTACCGCAGATGACGGCGCTGCTCGGCGGTATGCGGGCCATCGGCGTCAACGTCGGTGACAACAGCAACGATGGCATCTTCACCGATCGCCCCGGCCAGCTGACCAACGACTTCTTCGTCAACCTCGTCGACATGGGCACCGTCTGGGAGCCCCTCGATGAGGAAGAGGAGCGCTTCGAAGGCCGCCACCGCAAGACGGGCGAGAAGAAGTGGACCGCCACCCGTGTCGATCTCGTGTACGGCTCCAACTCGCAGCTACGCGCCATCGCCGAGGAGTACGCCGCCAACGGCGGCGAGGAGCGGATGATCGACCGCTTCGTGAAAGGGTGGGTCAAGGTCATGGAGAACGACCGCTTCGACCTGCACCGCTGAATGACAGGTCCGCGGCAGTAACGCGGGACCTGGCTCAAAACCGACCCCGAAGGTGGAAAACCCGCCTTCGGGGTTTTTAGGCACTGTCGGAAAAATGCCTGCGCTCGGCCATACGGCGTTAAAAATCATCTCAAAATACTCATTTACAGCTCGTAAACTCCGTCTTTTCGATAATTTTTGCCTTGTCTGGCCATCGCTCGCCGATTTTTCCGGCAGCGCCTCGCCTCGCAAGCGAGGACAGATGCAGATCAAGAGAAGTGGCACTATCGCGCCTCATGCTTTCGTTGGCGTTGCCCTCAACGTTTCTGTTGGTTACGGTTGGTAAAAAGCCGCAGTAGACGGCTAGATAATCAAGATACGCAGGGACTGCCGCACTAAGGATGATGCTCATTATCATCCATTCTGCCAGCAGGGGCGGTAGCGTGCCCCGACTCCCAATTCCCCCGCCTGACAAAACCCAGCCTTATCTGAAACCCCTATTAACTTATTGGATTTAAAAACCGATTTCGCCGACACAGAGATAACGCGATGCGGCACGAAGGCAAGCTCACACAGTGGAACGACGACAAGGGCTTCGGGTTCATCACACCGGCTGAAGGCGGCACCCGCGTATTCGTCCACATCAGCGCTTTTCCCCGCAGTGGGCGCCGGCCAACAGTCAACGAGCCGATCGCCTACCACCTGACCAGAGATAACCAGAACAGGCCGAGAGCCCAGAAGGCGCTCTACCTGAAAGCGGCACACCATGCATCCCCGCTCTCCAGAGGGCTGATGCTGGCGTTCACGATAGCCGCTGCCTTCTTCGCTCTCCTGGCAGCCCTGAGCGCTCTAGGCCACATGCCAATGCAGCTCCTGGCGGTATACCCCCTGCTGAGCGTGATTACCTTCGCCATGTACGGCATCGACAAAGCCGCAGCAGGGAAGGGTAGAAGACGCACACCGGAAGCCACGCTGCTCTTCGCAGGATTGATCGGTGGCTGGCCCGGCGCACTGGTAGCGCAGCGACTGTTTCGGCACAAAACCAGGAAGCAACCGTTTCAGGCCATGTTTTGGTGTGGGGTGGTGGTGAATTGTGCTGTGTTTGGGTGGCTTGCTTATACGGGGGAAACTGCGAGCGTTTTGGCTAGTTTGGGGTTTGGTTAAATGAGGTGGTACGTTGCACTTGGTTGCCTCCTTGTCCATTAGTTTGTGTGCATACAGAGTATTGGTTCCGGCAAAACGCGCACGCGTGAGAATCCTGCGTAGGTGGCTGAGATAAAATTAAAAGTCAGAAAAAAAACACTAAATTATAGATAGAATGACGCATTAGATAATATTGGATGAATGTGCTAGCACGTTCATCCAATATCAGGACGTGCTGTCCAGTCACTGTTAGCTGATCAAAAAGGAGACTCCCAAGGTGGCGGAACCATGCATGGCTTGCCAAGATCTTTTGAACGGTAAGACAAATAAGAGGCACTCCGACACTGGCGCCGGCGAGCCAGGGCGGTGGGGAGGTTGCCGGTGAGCGATTCTGACCTCATGACGCCTTGGCCCTAAGCAGGCGACGCAGCGACAGCTCGCCAATGGGAATGTCCTCCTCGTCGACTACCGTCAGGCGGTCGACCTGATGCCACAGCATGACCGACAGGGCCTGGCTCAGCGACGCGCCGTAGGCAATACGCTCGCTGGCCAGCAGGCGCGGCCCCAGCGGCAGCATGCGTTCACTAATCCAAAGATCCGGGTTATCGAAGAGGGTCGGCTATCATGGCAATCGAGATGACGAGTACTTTTACGTCTGTAAGGCGTGTGGAACCAGATTCATTGGCGATAGCATGGAAACCTGGCCCGATAAGAACAATTAATGCTGTCTGCGGCTTTCCCAAACATTTTTTAGCAATACAAGATGGGCTGGGGTCGCGTGACAAGCACAGCTAACAAGCTGTTTCGGTACATTCCGCACCTTCGGTGCCTCCATCGGACAGCCTAGACGCGGTTTCACCGCAGGCTGCTGAACAAGGGCGTTAGCCCTAAATCTCGTACAAAGGAGTATCGAATGAGCCAAGACGAAGTAGTAACAATAGCGAAAGCAAAGCGCCGTATTGAAGCTGTGCTGGAGACGAACGACGGATTCCTTGAAAACGCTCGCACCAATGCTGTGCCGCGAGACATACCGACCAAGCTAGAATTTGGGAGCGACGATGTATTCGTTGACGTCTTCGGTTATAGGATTCTATCGAAGCCACGAGTTGTGAGAGTCGGCGATGATTTCTACATGGAATATCGTTTTCTGGTCAGATTCGAAGACGAAGAGCATGAGGTAACCCGTTTCTATGTCGGGGCCGGCGGTCTAGTTTACGAAGACCTGGAATCAGAGTCCAAGATGTGCGATTACAACAATGAATATATAGCTAGTCTTATCTGCAGCCGGGTAGCTCTCGGCCTTCTCAAGTCACCAGTGTTTGATGTGGCGGAAAAGGGCTAACAAGCAAATCATGTACGCGCGATTCACGCGCCAGACGCCCTCCTGCGTCGGACGCCACATATTTGGGCGTATATAGTTAAATCTGAGAAAACCTCATGAGCAAGACGACGGATCTGAAGGTCATCGACAAGATAAAGACTATTGTCTTGGACGTGGATATTAAGTCGGTGTTTCGTGACGCCAATTCAGCGGGCCTTCCCGTCTCTGAAATTGCGGATTTTAGGACGCAGGCCCATAATTACTGGAGAATCGAGGACGTAATGCACGCCTACGCGGGGCTGGCAGCGCGGTACAGTGCAATGAGCGGTGCCACGGCGGGGATTGGTGGTGTAGTAACAGCAATTTCTTTAGGTGGTGTTGATGTCGCCAACATGGCGGCTCAACTTTACAGATTAGGGCAAAGGCTATCTATTCTGAACGGATTTGATCCTAACGATCCGCTTCAAAATGAAAAAAATACTGAAATATATCTATGCGCGCTTGGGTTCGATAGCGCAGCGCAGGCGGCAATTAAGTCTCAGCTTATAAAAGCCAGCTCTATTGCTGGAAAGCGCGGTGCCTATAGCAATCCAGTTATTAAGCTTATTGTGCTTGTCGCGGGAAAGCTTGGAAAAGAAATCACTTCAAAACAGGCCGCAAAGTTCATTCCAGTAGTTGGGTTTTTTGCAGGGGCAACGGTGAACTATGCTTTTGCACGAGCAGCCGCAAACAAGATGCTTGAGTCCTACAAGAAGGAATATTTTCGAACCTGGCAAGCTGAGCAGCGTCAGGCGGGAACTGTATAACAACAGGTTCCAGTCGACGTTGGAGTTTCCCCACTCCAGTGGACACGCATCGATAACTCCCCAACAGGAGAGAACCGATGCCCGAGATGATCACGGGGAAGAAAACACAACGCTATAGCACCGAGTTCAAAGTCAAATCGGTGGAATGGAGGCACCAGGCTCACTGGAGAGTCAAAGGCGTTGCCGAAGCACTGGATATCACCCCTTCATGCTGTCACGCTGGCGAAAGGAATACCTAGAGGGACAGTTCGCCATGAAACGGGTCAAGTGTCAACGTCAGTACGATGGGAAACCCCAAGAACCATGCTCCGCACAGGTGGGATTCTTGGGTCAATGTGTACGTGAATAATTTAAGTTTATGTGACAGTGATAGAGGCTTTTGCATGGCGACCCCCGATTGGCAAGCAATAGATATCTATGACCACGAAGCAACGGAGCATTACTGTGCTTTCCTCGATATTCTTGGTTACAAGAAGAAGTCCGAAGAATACTTTTCTGGCAGCTACAACTTGTACGGTCGGTTTAGGCGGGCTCTTTCGCATGCGATTGAAGTTCAAAAAATCTCTTCTCTGTTATGGGATGTTAGTGGGCTGGACGTCAAATTCTTCTCCGATAGTGTAATTTTGACGATCCCGAAGGATAAGTCGACCGACGGAGGGTTGATCGGACTTTTGCATTTTTGCAGGGTGTTGTCTGCACATCTGAGTTTCGAGGGGCTTTTTCTCCGGGGCGGAATTTCTGAAGGCTTGCATAAAGACGTTGTAGATAACGAGTATGGGTTTTCGTTTACCTCATCGGTTGCGCTTCAGAGGGCGTATGTTCTCGATAGCACCAAAGCCATTTTTCCAAGAATTGTGATTGACTCTTCTATTATTGAGTCATTGATTGGTGGTGGTGAAGACTATGTCATAAAGGATGGTAGGGAGTTTGTCTTGCACTTCGCCCCGCAACTAATTAATAGGGATGGGGGTAATGAAGATATTATCTTGGCTGAGATGCAAGAAATATATGAGAAGAAAATGCGGGAGACTGATGCCGGGGTTATTGCAAAGCATGAGTGGGTTCTGGATTATTACTACTGGACTTTGACTCAGTCGGGTTGCAAGCGTATTGACCGGTTCGAAAAATTTATAACCCGTGATATCCGTCGGTTCCGTCGGTTCTCCCTGCTAAATGTCAACTAGTGGCTTGGTGTGTGCGAGTGGCTTCCACTGACGAGTGTCTGCGTCTCAATGTTTTGGCGTCGCTTGGTCCGAGGCGTGTCTTTTTTAAGTAGAACTTTTTATTGGCCACTGAGTTTAAAGTGTAAAGCACGGCTGTAGGCTGCTTTATTGGATTTCCTAACGAATGAATGAACCCGGGATGAACCCAACAAAATCTTTCGCGGCTTCGCCGCTCCAGGTTTTGCGGGTTATTCTGGCGTTATGTTCTAAGGGAGCTGTGTGAGCGATCTACAAGAAGTCGAGAAATTATTAATGGCTGCAATTCAGTCCTTGGAGGAAGGGCTTGAGGAATATTGGCCGGTCATTAATCCTGATAAAAATGGATTGCAAGAGGCGAACCTTACTACGCACCTGGCACATCAGGCACTCATATCCGGCTTTTATGCGTATCCACAAGCATCGAACGCAAATATTCAAACTGGCCACAGCCGAGTGGATCTGCTTCTGCTCCGTAAAGCTAAAAAGACCAAGATTATAGTGTTTGTAGAAGCTAAGAAGCTATTTTCATCAGAGAAAGCCTTAGAGCTTGTTTCAGATTTTGAGAAAATCTGCCGGTTCCATTTTGTTCAGGACCGACTTCAACAAGATGATGGCCTTGATGTAATTAAATATGGTGTTCTGCTGGCGATAACCACGAGCTCTGCGAATAAGGAATGGTGGGACCATCCATATGATTGGGATTCCGGAGCATCTTGGGACAAGCTGAAAGGTGTAATTGAGAGTGCTGGAATTAGGTCGTCCGTTACTTTGCCTGTGCGCAGAAATCAGCACGTTTTGTATGCTATATACGAACTACCAACAAGATAACCAGTAGAGTCAGTCGGACCGGTCTGTTTCGCCTTGCTACACAAACCAGCCGCTGCGTATGGCGTTATGCATCAACCTACTAAAAGGAACTGTAGATGGCCCACAACATTCCCTATATGACCTCTCAAAAACGATTAAAAAGCTGCTTGGAAAAGATAAAGGAAGCAAGTACGCCAGAGCTTTTTAATGAGAAATTTCTAAATGAAAAGCTCGATATGAAAGGCGGATCAGCAAGGACTCTTCCGCCTTATTTAAAAAGAATTAATTTTATAGCATCTGATGGGACTCCGACGGAATGGTATAGGGAGTTCAGAAATCCAACCTTGGCAGGGCAGGCAGCATTTAAAGCGCTTAAGTACGGATATTCCGACCTTTTTGATGTAAATGAAAGCATACACAAAAAGGGTGATTCTGATCTAAAGGGGATAGTTGCCCAAGTTACTGGTCTAGATCATGACAATTCGATAATTACATATATAGTCGCTACATTTAAGACGCTCAAGAGCTTTGCTACTTTTGAAGAGCCTGCCTTCACGACGTCCGTTATCACTTCGGGTGAAGCCGATTCCTATCAGGAAAATACACACAAAAATAATATACCTCCTTCAAATGGCAGAGAAAGCGTAGGCTTGAATATTGGCTATAACATAAACTTGAACCTCCCTGCAACCTCCGACATTGCGGTATTTGATGCGATATTCAAAAGTCTTAAAGAGCATTTGTTGAAGGATTAAAAAGTGGATACACCAAGCAACTTGTTAAAATTATTTGGGATGTCCAACCAGCTCATGCTGCACGAATTGGACAAGGTTGAAGCAGATCATGATGTGGTACTTGGTCATAAAGTAGATAAGGCCACCGAAAAAGACGAAAAATATTATCCGCAGTTTGAATCAGAAGTTAGGGCAAAAGCTAGAGAAATGGCGCAACATTATGAAACATTCTACTGCCTCGAAGTGTCGATAAGAATTTTAATTACTGAGATGCTGGAAGAAAAGGCTGGTGCGACATGGTGGGAGAATGAAGAAATAGTACCGAAGGTAGTTCAAGATGGTGTGAGTGGAAGAATAAAGAAGGAATTAGACTCCGGGATAAGCCGACGATCAGATGAGCCGATAGATTACACTAATTTTGGTGAGTTGGGTGAAATTATAAAGAAAAACTGGGATACATTCGGCTCAATCTTTAATAGTACAAAGGGCGTCGAAAGGGTTTTGGCAAGTCTGAATACTCTGCGAGGACCAATTGCGCATTGTAGTCAGTTAGCTGAAGATGAAGTTCTGCGGCTAACTTTAAGTGTTCGCGACTGGTTTAGGCTGATGAGCTAGGAGCATAACAATGCCAAGCACAGCGATAGCTTTTTATTTCGGCTTCGCCTCCATAATCTTGCACTACTACGAAGCTGCGCGTGTTGGAGATGTTATGCTTTTTGCGAAATATGGCGATAGTCTATGAATTATATTGTTTTAGATACAAATGTATTTGTTCAGAATTTTTGGATGGACAGTAGTTCTTTCTTAATTTTACTAAAAAACCATAAGGTTGTGGCGGAGCAGCTTGTTGTTCCAGCTGTCGTCCGAGATGAAGTAATCAGTCAGTTTGAAAAGAAATACAAAGAGCAATACGCCAAAATAGAGCATCCGATTAAAAAAATTGAGTCTCAGTTAAAAGTAGAATTAAATTTAGAAAAGCTGATTGGTTTTTCGGAAAAGCTCAACACATATCGAGAGTTTTTCGATAATCTCATTCTCGAATTTGATATCGAAGTCATTGGTTATCCAGATGTACGGCATAGGGTAATTGCTGAAAAGGCGATGAGGCGGAAAAAGCCATTTAAAGATAATGGTGAAGGTTATTGTGATGCTTTGATTTGGGAAAATATCATCCTATTAATGAGTCGCTCTGAGTGTGATTCAGTGGCTTTTATAACAAATAATTCAAAGGATTTTATTGAAAAAGAAAATCTTCATACAGAGTTAATCCTGGATTTGAAAGAGCGCGGGCTTGATCCTAAAAAGATCAGTTGTCACACTTTGTTGAAAAGTTTTACTGATGTGAAGATATTGCCCCATTTGGAGCTTTCAGAATCGTTGTTGAATAAAATAAATAATTGTGATTTTGAAGAATTTGATTTTGAAAGCTGGCTGGAGGATGGCTTGTTTGACTTAATTGACGCTAGGAATGCGGCGAGAGCTTTAATAGGTTTAGAAACTGAAAACTGTGACATGCACCTAACAGAGGTCTATGAGGTAAAAAATATTATTGCTCATGATGTTCGATTGATTGGTGATGCCACAAGATATGTTGAATTATCAGTTAATGCCGGCGTCTCATGCGAAGTTTGTGCTGACTGGCAGCAATATCAAAGGGATTATGAAGTAAAACGGCTGCTTGATGAAGGTACGGAATACCCCGCGCCCTATGCTTGTACAAGTTTCTCTGGACCGGTTTCTTTAAAGCTGGCTCTTGTAGTAGAGGGGGATGAGATTGAGAACTCTAATTTGGAATTGATTTCAATTGGCGATAATGGCATAACAAAAAAATTTAGGTGACGCCTATAACGCACCTGATTTTGTTGTTATGAAACTTGGAGGTGGGTTTGAACACAGTAGCAAAAGGCGACAGATTCGAAGATAAGGTCTTCGCTAATATAAAGGGTCTCGTAAGCTCTGGTTATTTGGGGCTAAATCCCAGTTGTTGTCGTCTATTTCAGAATAAGGGGTATTATTCGAAGGATAGAGACAGCAGCATTGTCGTAGATATTTCTATTGAAATTTGGATGCCAGGTGCAAACACTTGGTCAATGCTTTGGGTCTGTGAATGTAAAGACTATTCCAAGCCTGTTCCAGTTGATGACGTTGAGGAGTTTAAAGCAAAACTCAATCAAATGGCGGGAGTTAACGTTAAAGGGCTTTTTGCAACCTCTTCCGCTTATCAGCGTGGAGCTTTAAACTACTCTCGTTCAAATGGAATTGGTTTGCTTAGGCTGTTACCAGATGAGCAAATCGACATGGTTTTGTACCATATGACGCCAGAAGATTTCAAACAGTTAGAGCAACAGAGAAAAAATGAATACAAAAGGGCATTGGTAAATCAAGCACATAGAACTGAGGGCGCTGGTTTTTACTCAGTTTATAACGGTTTCGTATATCACACCTGGGGATCTTTGTTAAAGAGTTATATGTCTGAAATTAAGGGTGAAGTTCCACAACAAAGCGTTTAATTCAGATTCGCATCACTCTGAACTTTTGCTTTGAATCGACTTTGGTGTTTATAGCACTATAGCTTAGGTTATGTGGTGGTGTTGCTAACTTCTTAACGCGGCGTAAGGCTTCTTTTCTCATCGGGGATTCTATGGTCAACGAAGTTGTTGCATCTGTTTTAGCATCTCTGGGTGGAGCTACCTTCATAGTAGCAGCGTTCGCTCACTTCCTTGGGACAATATGGACAGATCGAATCGCTAGGTCGACGAAAGCAAGATTCGACTCGGAGCTCGAAACGACTAAGGCCCAGCATCAGTTAGCTCTGGAAACGTTCAAGTCGTCTTCGTCCAGGGCACTGAAAGAACAAGAATATTTTGCAGGCATATCCGCAAGTTTCTACGAGAATTTCTTTTCTGAGCGGGTCGGTACGTACCTTAAGTTGTTGGAGTTAAAAAACCAGTATATAACCTCGATGGAGGAAGAGTTCCTGACGGAGGTGCACGAAGACTGGGGCTCTACCTACCACGCAACTTATACGAAACTCCGAAAACTAATTATTGAGAAGCAAATTTACGTTTCCAACGATCTCGATAAATGCTTTGAAATATTTAGATCCGAAGCTTCTAGGTATGTTAAGGATGCCGATCTTGTAGAAGCACATACCTACACGCAGGACGAACCACCGTGGGAAAATGAAAGTTTGAGGACTGTTTATGAAAAATTTGCAACCAATACTGACCAGCACATGCAGGTTGTTATGGAACAGATCGGTAGAGATGTTGCTAAGCTTCGAGCTCGAATCGAAATAGATAAGGCCTAACAAATGCAGGCAGAACGACGTGGAGTTCCCCCACTCCAGTGGACACGCATCGATAACTCCCTAACAGGAGAGAACCGATGCCCGAGATGGTCACGGGGAAGAAAACGCAACGCTATAGCATCGAGTTCAAAGTCAAAGCAGTTGAGTGGAGTCACCAGGTGTACAGTGATGGTATTCACCTGACATATCCACCGCCCAACAAAGGACCCCAAATTGATCATCACCCAAGACGGGCGTTTGCGGCTGGATCGTGAGCGCTTGAAGCAGCATCGCAAGCGGTTGGGCCTGAGTCAGGAGGCGCTGGCCGAGTACTGTTTTGATCGGCGCTTGTGTGTCTCCATCGCTTCGATCAAGCGGACCGAGAGTGGCAAGACGGTGCTTTATCGTACCGCTCGTCACCTGGCCGAGATCTACGAGGTCGAGGTTGAGGAGCTGTCGACGGAGGCCGAGGAGGCTTTGCCCTCATCATTGGTTGCTTTTTTCTTTGCTCTCCCGGAAGCTTGCTAGGAAGAAGTATTAATAGAGAATTAGAAAGTGAAACAATCTCAAGCTACGGAAGATAAAGTTATAGCGGCGGTAAGGGAATTTGCTCGCTCGTTAAACTCGGGAGGGAGAGTCGTAGCCGATATGTCTGCACTTGTTGATGCGACATGTCAACTTCCTCTTTCGAGTTTTGAATATTGGGAGCGATTGATTCGTTCTGAGTTCTCTCTGGCCCTAAGTGAATCTACGCCGCCAAAGTGGAAGGTGTGGGCAAGGCATAATGTCACATTAACATGGTTAGATATTGTAAGTCGGGATGGTTACACGCGCGAGAAAACTTTGCACTCTCTGACTGGTGCGGCACCAAACGCCTTCTTTTTTGGCCTTGCTGTTCGAAGGCTTAATGATTGGGTGCCACAAGTTCGTAAGGCTGCAAGAGAAAAGCTGCCAGAAATGGCAAAGGCGACGGACCCAGAAATTGTGGCTGAAGTGCGATGTATTGTTCTTTCCAATTGGGGTTCATGGGGGCGGCTTGAGCAAGAGGACAAAGAGGTTGTCCTTCAGCTTGTATGTGATAATCAGGTGGCTGAATTGCTAAGGTCCAAGTTGATTTCTTCGGCATCTGGACCCATGCCAACTCTCTTTACTCAGCTTGGACGTACGCCGATTCTTGATGAAAAAATGGAAGATATTGCTAGCCTGGCTATCCAACCCTCAGTGCGAGCTAAAGCTTACCGCAGCCTATTTGAAGGCCGAATAGCATGGATGGTCGGTTGGAAATGGGAGTGGACAGATATTCGTTACTGCGAAGGGCGGGAGAAGCCAATAATTCATGAGAGAGAACTAAACGTCCAGGCCTCATTGCCCGCCTTGTTGAAAAGATCAGCCGAGGACCGGTCGTCTCTTGTAAGACGAGTTTCAGCCGAAGTTCTTATTCGGGAACGTGATAGTCTAGGTGTCCTCGCGAAGGAATTGGCTGAAAAATTCTCATCGGATAAATCCCGCTCCGTATCCGAAAAGGGGCTTTTTGCGTTAAAAAAACTGGAGAAATCGGAGCGTGACTGACCGCAAAGCCAGCGAGTCATTACATGTCCGTGCTCTGCTAGGCTTAGCCTCTTCCTAAAGACCAAAAAATCTCGTTTGTCCTTCATACTCCACCTACGCGGCAAAGGAAGCCAACAGTGATCATCCCCCAAGACGGGCGCTTGCGGCTGGATCGTGAGCGCTTGAAGCAGCATCGCAAGCGGCTGGGCCTGAGTCAGGAGGCGCTGGCCGAGTACTGTTTCGATCGTCGTTTGTGCGTCTCTATCGCTTCCATCAAGCGGGCCGAGAGCGGCAAGGCGGTGCTTTATCGTACCGCTCGCCATCTGGCCGAGATCTACGAGGTGGAGGTCGAGGCGCTGTCGGTGGAGGCCGAAGAGGCTTCCGCCGTGTCCGCCGCCGATGTGGAGGAGATGGAGAGCGCCCGCGTGCTGATCCAACTGCATGCCGTGGCGGCCGATCCCTCGGCGCTGGCGAGCTGGGTTCAGCATTTCGGCGGCAGCCTGGCGGAAGGGAGCACGGCGCTGTTCGGGCTGCCCCGGGCTTACCGCAGCGATGCGCAGCGCGGCCTGTTGTGTGCCGCCACC
Organism: Billgrantia sp. C5P2; assembly: GCF_051062895.2. NCBI lineage: Bacteria > Pseudomonadati > Pseudomonadota > Gammaproteobacteria > Oceanospirillales > Halomonadaceae > Billgrantia > Billgrantia sp. C5P2. Next base: position 2,675,293 of record NZ_CM128542.1, on the reverse strand, counting down.
CTGGTGGAGCAGGGGGTGGCCCGCGGCGTTTATCTTCAGGCCGGCCACTGGCCGGCTTCTGAGTCTCCTGTGATTGCGAAGGATGCGAGCGGCGTTTGGGTCGAGCGTGGGGTGGCGGTGCAGTTGGCGGAGCGTTTCGTTTTCGATGATGAAGGCGGGGAGTGGCTACGCTATCGCCAACCCCGGGACGAGGCGCACGAGGCCCGCTTCGATCTGGTGGGGCGCCGGGTGGAGCTGGGGCAGCTGCAAGCCATCCTGGAGAGTACCCGAGCCTACCAGGCCGGCCATCTGGTCTACATCCGCGGTGTGGCGGGCATCGGCAAGACCCGCCTGAGCGCTGAGTTTGCCGAGATGGCCGCGGCCCATGCCGATCATCACCAGGCCGAGGTGTTGGACTTCGGCACGCGCGCCGACGAAGGCCCTCTGATGCAGCTCACCCGCTCGCTGCTGCAAGCCTCCGGCGAGGTGCAGGGTGAGGGAATAGACGAAGCTCAACTGCTTGACCGCCTCTCGGCGCTGCGCCTGCCGGTGGACCATGCCATGCTGCTGCGTCCGCTGCTGGGCTTGCCTCAGCCGGAGCAGGCGCAGTCGCTCTATGCGGCCATGACCCCCGCGACCCGCAGCCAGCGTTTGGTACAGGCGCTGCGCGACGTGCTCCTGGCGCGCTCCATCCATCGCCCCCAACTGCTGGTGGTGGAGGATCTGCACTGGGCCGACGAGGCGCTGCTGGCGACCCTCACCGGGCTGCTGCAGGAGACCCAGGATGCGCCGGTGATCTGGCTGTTTACCTCGCGCCTGGAGCAGGACCCGCTGGAGACCCGCCTGCGGCCACAGCTGCCCGAGTTGCCGCTCACGCTGATCGAGCTGCCGCCATTGCGCGCCCAGGAGGCCGAGGCCCTGGTGGCCAGCTTCGGCACGGTGCCCGCCGAGCACGCCGCCCGCTGCGTGACCCAGGCCCAGGGCAACCCGCTGTTCCTGACCCAGCTGCTGCTGTTCCATCCTCACCGCAGCTTGCCGGCCAGCCTTGCCAACCTGGTACAGACCAAGCTGGACCAGCTCACCGACCTGGATCGTCGGGCCATGTGCATCGCCGCCGTGATGGGGCAGCGCTTCTCCCTGGCGTCGCTGCAGGAGGTGCTGGGGCAGGCCGATTACCAACCCGAACTGCCCCAGCGCTACAGCCTGGTTCGCCCGCTGGAAGAGGGCAGCTACCGCTTCGTGCATGACCTGATCCTGCAAGGGATCTATGAAGGCATTCCCAAGATTCAGCGCGACCGCCTGCACCTGCGCCTGGCCGAACTCTACGGCGAGGCGGAACCGGGCTTGCGGGCGCGCCACCTTCATCGGGCGCGCTCGCTGGAGGCGCCGAGTGCGTTCCTGCAGGCGGTGGCGGCGGAAATGGGCCGCTACCGGCATGAGGAAGCCCTGGCGCTGCTGAAGCAGTGCCGCACCATCGATTATGCGCCGAAGGATGAGTACCGGCTGATGCTGCTGCAGGGCCAAGTGGCGATGGCCACCGGGCGTATCCAGGCGGCGAGGGAGCTCTTCGAGGCGGCCCGTGCGTTCGCCCGGGAGGAGTGTCAGCGCATCAGCGCCGACCTGTGGCTGGCTCGCGTGCTGAACATGCTCGATGCGCTGGAGGCGGAGGAGGCGATACTTGATGGCCTGCTGCCCTTGGCCGAAGCGCTGGAGGATCCCTTGCCCCTGGCCGAGGCGCTTTATCTCAAGGGCAACCTCTACTTCCCCCGCGGCGATTTCGCCACCAGCCGCGCCTACCACACCCGGGCCCTGGAGCAGGCCCGCCGTGGCGGCGATGTGCGCACCGAGATCCAGGCCATGAGCGGGCTCGGCGATGCGCACTATGCCGAGGGGCAGATGCGCAGCACCCTCGAGATGTTCGACCACTGCGTAACGCTCTGCCGGACCCACGGCCACGCCGACCTGGAGGCCTCCAACCTATTCATGCTGGGCACAGCGCGCATCTACGCCAACCAGACCGAGGCGGCGCTCGCCGACTGCTTCGATGCCGCCGAGCTGGGCAAGCGGGTCGGTAATCGGCGTGCCGAGGTGGTCGCACGGCTCACGGCGGGGTGGATTCTGATCTCCCAGGGCGACCCCCAGGCGGCGGACGAGCAGATTGAACAGGCGCTGACGGTGGCTCGCGGCCTGGGCTCGGGGCGCTTCGAGGCCTTCCTGCTGGAAAGCCGTGCCCGGGTCGAGCTGATCACCGGGCGGCTGGCCGAGGCGCGCGCCAGCATCGAGCGTGCCTGGCAGCTGGTCGAACAGCATGGGCTGAAGGCCTTTATCGGCCCTTGGGTGCTGGGCACCCGGGCACTGCTGGAAGAGGAGCCTGAGGCTCGCTTGGCGACCCTGCAACAGGGCGAAGCGCTGCTGGATGCCGGCTGCGTGGGGCACAACGGCTATCGCTTCCTGATCGCGGCGGCGGAGGTCAGCCTGCTCGACGGGCGCCCGGATGCGGCGCGCCATTATGCCCGGCGCCTGACCCAGCTGATGGCGGCGGAGCCCTGTGCCTGGGGCGAGCACCACCGCGCCCTGATCGAGGCCCATGCCGACTGGCTGGAGAGCGGGCAGGTGGAAGGCGACAAGGGCAGCGAGGTGAGCACCCTGCAAGCCCTACGGGCGTGCTGGCACCGTGGCGAAGCCGCTGGCCTGGTGATGACGCTGCCTCGCCTTGCTGCTAGTCGACGCTAACCGCAGGGGACCCTCGATCCGACGCTCCGGTGCCTCCAGCAGCAGGGCGACGAGGTGCTCCGATTGCTCCAGGCACTGCTCCTGCAGGCCGGCACCGCGCGTCCAGCCGCCGGCGAACAGCAGTGGGCAACCCTCTTGGCCTTCGGCGCTCTGTCGTGCGGTGGTCTGGTTATAGCGCTCGATCTCCGCCTGCGCCTCCAGGCAGTTGGCATCCAACACGTTGTGCTTGAACAGGGTCCAGGCCTTGGCTTCCAAGGCGCTGTCCAGTGGCGGCAGCCGGTCCCGGTAGCCTGCCTCGCCGGGTGCGGTGTTCGCCAGCGCTACGGGCGTGTCCAGGGGAGAGGACTGCCGCTCGAGCATCTCGCTGCGGGGAATCCGGTTGAGGTCATCCACCAGGGAGACGAAGTACTGCGGCAGGCCGGCCTGGTTGTAGGCGGGGTTCTCGGCATCGTTCTGGTGGCGGTTCGCCACGTAGTCGATACGGTAGGGGAAGAAGGTGTCTTCGGGATTGCGCACCTCGATGTTATAGGTGCGCCACAGGTTGCGATTGGGCGGCAGGCGGGCGGCGGCGGTGTGGCAGACGCTGAAGCTGCGGGTGTAGCGCACCTTGCCGAGGATATGCCGCAGCTCCCGCTGGGTGTCGCTCAAGCCGTCGCCGAACGTCAGCAGTGGCAGGGCGTCTTCGGCATGAGTGGCCATGATCAGCAGGTCGGCGTCCCAGCGGCGTTCGCCGGGAGCACACTCCGTCAGAGTCACGCCCTGGGTCGAGAGGCTGGCCTCCACCTCGATACCGCGCAGGATCTGAACGCGGGGGCCCGGCGTATTCGGGTTGGTGATATGCGCGGCCAGGGCTTCCAGCCAGTGCTGGGCGCCATGCTCGAAGTAGCGGCGGTCCGGGGGCGAGCCGCCTTCCTGAATGCGGTAATACTCGAAGGGGGCCTGGAGCGGCATGCCGCCCGGGCCGCGATCGTCGGCGAAGTACATGGCCGAGATGCGGGGGTAGTAGATGCTCTGGCGGATACGCTCCAGCCGCGCCGGCAGCTCGGGGTCCTGCCAGTCGATGGTAACGCTCAAGCGCTCCGCTGCCGCGGCCAGCATATCGGCGGGCGCGGCGATACAGGCATCGAAGAAGTCATCCACCGTATAGCGCGGGGTAACGCGATGATTCTCCACCAGGGCGATAGCGCTTTGGTGAACCACGGGGATCAGTAGTGCCAGCCGGCCTCCATCGACCTTGCTCAGCTCATGGGCCGGGTCGCTGACGCCACGGAACAAGTCCTTGTCGTCGGTCAGGGCGATGCTTCCGTCGCGGCTGAAATAGCTCTCGGTATTCTCCAGCGGCTTCATGCGCTCAAGCTCGCCGATCTCGCCGAGTATCGTGCGCAGGCGGTGGTAGGTGGCCAGGTTGACGTCATTCACGCCCAGGTCGGCCCAGCGGCGATAGGGCGAGTCGGGCTTCCCCGGATAGCGCCGGCAGCCAAGGTCGACCCACACCGTCTCGGCATTGCCGCCCAGGGTGGCCTTGCGCTCGAAGATGGTGACCTCGAGCTGTCGGGCCGCCTCGCTACCGAACTTCTGAAGGTAGTAAGCCAGCGACAGGCCGGAGACGCCGCCGCCGATGATGGCGATCCGTAGCGGTTTTAGGTCCATGATGGTGCCCCCCAGTAATTGTTTCCCCAAGAATCCGCCAAGAGGACGTCGCTTCCAAGGGCCTGGGATGAGCTGATACCGAAGTGATCCGTTGCGCTTCGTGGCGCCGTTTCCAGCGTTCGTGGTGATACCGAGGTGATGCGGTCACCCATCACGTCGCCAATGGCAGCGTGGCCAGCCTGGTCTTCTATCTCAAGTTCCAGGTCAACATCACCGATGGCAAGACCTTCGACGGCCACGCCGGCGGCGCCTCCTCACCGGGCGGCGGCGCACTCTTCGGGCACGTCTATACCAACGATCTCGACCGGCTCTATCGCGATACCGTGAGCTTCGAGTTTCAGGCCACGCCGGTCTACCTGAGCATTCTGTACTTCGACAGCCACAGCAACCTGCTGGGCCACTTCCAATCCGGGGCAGTCTCCATCGTCACCGGCGTCGGCGGTGGCAAAGGTAGCTGGCACTGAGTGATCACTTGGGCTTCAGTAGGCCAACACCGGGGGCGCTTCGGCGCCCTCGAATCATGTGATTGGGGATCACTAGGGAAGATGCGAATTATCATCCATACTGCGGGGCAGGGGCTGTAGCGTCTATCTGTCTTGCATATGGAGGTGATCCAATGCATCTATATGAAGAACAATTTTCAGAAAGTCATGACTACCCAAGAGTGGAAGCCCCTTCCAAGGTGTTGATTATCGCATCCACGGGAAGGTGCGGCAGTCATATGCTTGGACATGCATTACATGAAACCAACAGATTTGGTTTCCCACTGGAGTATGCGAACCCTGCAAATCTTTTGGAATGGAAGAGGCGACTAAAAAAAGATGAGTTGCAAGCGGTTATGGCGGAAATAAAGCGACGAAGGACATCGCCTAACGGCGTGTTTGGAATAAAGCTTCATTATCCGCACATCAAGCTGTTTGGTGGTTTCGATAATGTGGCCAAGTGTTTTCCAGATGCGTATTACATTCTCTTGTCGCGAAAGGATCTATTGAAACAGGCCGTATCACTGTCGATAGCCAGTCAAACAGGGGTCTGGATTGCTGGCCAAAAGGCGGTAAGCGATGATCCGCACTATGAATTCGCCCATATTGACAAATGCCTTCGCGAGACCATTTTGAACAACGCCTCGTGGAGGTACACGTTAGCTGCTAACGGCTGTAATTACATCGAAATGAACTTTGATGATGTTCGTCATGATCTCGTTCGGTCGATAAATGATATAGCAAATTTCATGGGCGTAGAGATCGATCCGATTGAAATACCCCGCGAACCAGTCACAAAAAAGCAGAGTGACCTTAGAAACGCAGAATGGGAGAAGAGATTCATCTCTGATTTCAATGCATCTAGTGAGCTTTTGAGTAATGCAGGACCAAGCATCATCAAGAAAATTGAGGGCAAGGTCAAAAGGATGCTATCTGCGTAACAAGACGCTTAGGACGCCAACCCGCTGCTCGGCTTGTCGCAGTGTGCTTTGTGTTTGCGTTTGCGTTTGCGCATAAGAGGTTCCTGTCTGCCCGGAAGCGTTCCTCCTGGTTTACCGTCGATACTTCGCATGAAATTGCTAGCAAGGCCATGCGCGCGACAAGCGCGTGCTGGCAACGTTATAGGTCAGCATCAATATGCATTTAGTTTTAGGATTAAAGACAAAGCCATTTTTAGTCAGTGTTTTGGGGTGGGTTTGCTTCCCAAGCATGTACTTGCTGGTTGGTATCTTTACCGCACTGGGGTTATCTGTTGAGACTTCGTTTATAATCGCCTCGCCGGCTGGTATCTTGGGGTTATGCTGCTGGGTGTGTGCTCTCCTAATCAGCATACAGTTGTTGGTTAAAGGTCAGAATATAGTCTCTTCTTTTGCTGGGCTTGTAACGAGCTGTATCCCCCTGGCTGTTATGGGCATCGCATTTTGGGTGGCCACAAACAGAGGTGTGTGAACCTCTTAACTCGGCCAAGCACTGCGACAGTTTTTTGTTGCGGCTCCGTTTCCACTGCAAAGCTGCTCTTGTTGGCAACGTTAAACCATTATGCCGGGCAGTTTGTCTAATATTTTCTTAGCCCCCGAGCCAGATTTCTGACTCGGGGGCTCTTGGTTTTTATTCCATCATAACTTCGCCACCAGCGTCATGCCCGCCTTCGGTCGGTTAGGCCGTTGGCAGTTAGGCCACGTCTTTACTCGCCACGCCGTTGGCGCCTTGGCGCCAACGGCGCAGGGGCAGCCCCCGAGACCAGCCAGGGAGCTGTCCGCCTCATTTGTAAGCTATCTCTTACATCAGAATCGGCGATGTGCCACAGAAACCCGCCGCTGCGATTGGTATGCTCTCTGCGCGAGGAATTGCGATTCCCCTAATTAACCAATAAAAGCAGCATCTTTCACGCAGGGAGGCATCATGGCCGATGCAAGCGGATGGCAATTCACCCTGGCCTTGGCCGGGGCCGACGACCTGGCGGTGGTCGAGTTCACTCACCGCGAGGAGCTCTCCGCGCCCTTCGAGCTGACGGTGCACTTCGCCAGCCGCGACGGCAGCCTCTCCGCCACCGACATTCTCGACCGTGAGGCCACCCTGACGATCTGGCAGAAGGGCGAGGCGCTGCGCCGCGTCCATGGCATCGTCAGCGAGTTCGGCCGTGGCGACCGCGGCCATCGCCGCACCTTCTATCACGTGAAGATCCAGCCCGCGCTGTGGCGCCTGGGGCTGCGCCACAACTCGCGCATCTTCCAGGAGGTCTCGCCGCTCACCGTACTCAATACCCTGTGCGACGAACACGGCCTCACCGATGTCGCCTTCGCCGCCACCCGCGAACCCGAGACGCGGGAGTACTGCGTTCAGTACCGTGAGCACGATCTCGCCTTCGTCGAGCGTCTGGCCGCCGAAGAGGGCCTGTTCTACTTTCATGAGTTCTTTGAGACGGGCGGTGAGACACCCCGCGCCGCTCATCGCCTGGTCTTCGCCGACGCGCCCCAGGTGCTCACTCATCTGGGCAGCCGTACCTACCACGGCCGCGCCGGCGGCACGCCACCGACCCGCCACGTGCGCAAGCTTGAGCAGTTCGCCCGGGTCGCCCCGGCATCCACCACGCTCAAGGACTACTCGTTCAAGCGCCCGGCCTACGGCCAGTTGCACGACCACCTCGCCGACGGGCTGGAGGAACACGCCCAGCGTGTCGACTACGAGCATTTTGACTACCCCGGCCGCTACAAGCGCGACGCCTCCGGCCAGGCCTTCACCCGCATCCGCCTCGAATCGCTCCGCCAGAGTGCCAGCACCGCCGACGCCGAAAGCGACCTGCCCGAGCTGGCCCCGGGCGTGCGCTTCACCCTGACCGACCACGACCTCGATGAGCTCAACCAGGATTGGCAAGTGCTCGGCGTGGTCCACTACGGCAAGCAGCCCCAGGCCCTGGAAGAGGACGGTATCGTCCAAAGCCAGACCGAGGGCGGGAACAGTGGCGGCATGACCACGTACCACAACGACCTCGTGCTCATGCCCGCCGACCTGGCCTGGCGCCCCAAGGCCAACCCCAAGCCCCGGGTCGATGGCCCCCAGGTCGCCTTCGTCGTCGGGCCCGAAGGCGAGGAGATCTACTGCGACGAGCACGGCCGGGTCAAGGTGCAGTTCCCCTGGGATCGCTATGCCGAACCCAACGAAACGGCGAGCGCCTGGCTCCGGGTCAGTCAGGACTGGGCCGGCGGCGGCTACGGCAGCCTCGCCATCCCGCGGATCGGCCATGAAGTTTTAGTCAGCTACCTGGAAGGCGACCCCGATCAGCCGCTGATCACCGGGCGCATCTACAACGCCGTCAACACCCCGCCCTACGAACTCCCGGCCAACAAGACCCGCACCGTCATCCGCACCCAGAGCCACCAGGGTGAAGGCTTCAACGAACTGCGCCTGGAAGACCAGGCCGGCCAGGAGCAGATCTGGCTCCACGCCCAGAAAGACCTGGAACTGCTGACCAACAACGACCGCACCGAAGAGATCGGCAACGACAGCCACCTCACCGTGCACCGCAACCGCATCAGCGAGATTCACGGTAACGACCACCTCACCGTGCACGGCCAGCGCCACCTCCAGGTCGACGGCGACGACCACCTCATCGTCGGCACCACCCGCCACGAAAAGACCGCCCGCGCCCAGCTCGTCGAAGCCGGCCAGGAAGTGCACCACAAGGCCGGCAGCAAGACCGTGATCGACGCCGGCGCCGAGATTACCCTCAAGGCCGGCGGCAGCTTCCTCAAGCTCGACCCCAGCGGCATCACCATCGTCGGCGCCCAGGTCAAGATCAACTCCGGCGGCAGCCCCGGCTCGGGGAGTGGGCAGGGGGCGGCAGAACCTTTGTTACCGGTAGGTGCAGAAGGGCTTGCCATGGGCAGTTACGATCAAGCGTTCGTCATCACCTGGGCGGGTACCAATATTCCTGCTGCCAACATGCGCTACCGAATGACTGACGCTCAGGGCAAAGTCGTCCAGGAGGGGCGTACTAACGAACTTGGCGAAACCGAGATGGCGCAAAGCCAAAGGCCGGGGCGGCTTCATATCGATATTCTGGAGGATTGAGTTATGACGTCGCTTGAACGCGTACTGGGCGGGGCGGATGCATCTTATACCCCAGCGGACGATACGGACCGTGTTGAGGTGCCACTGCATATTTGTGACAAGCAGGTGCCGCCTGCTGCAGAAAGCCTACTGGGGCGTTGTGAATTTTATTATCGGCCGCTTCACGATGAGTTTATCGACAAGACTGGGGTGGCTACGTGGGAAGTTATTCGGGCTTGGGCAACAAGGTGGAATCCTTTTGATGATGTTGGAGTGGTACGTCGGCTTCTGGCGAATCGCGATATATTAGTTGCTCCCAGCAGTACGCATGAACACTGGTCACGCCATTCCAATTTTATGATGCGCCATATTGGTTGTGAGCATCAGCCGCCAGATTATTACATCAGTTATGGCTACTATTACTGCTACACATATGGAGAGCGTTTACGGCCTAGGCTAAGTGAGTCAGGGGGGGCTTGGTTAGACGACGCGCGCTATCTTCTGCAAAGTAATATTGAAGATGGATTGAAGGATAATATGATAGGCGAGGAAGTTAATGTTGTAAGTCGCCGGTATCCCAATCGTAGCGTTCAGATGGTTGTGCCTCAGTATGAATTGGAGCTGAATAAGAATACATTTAAAACCTTTGCTTTTAATACTCATGTCCCGGCCTACCTGGATGCTGGTCTTGCCGACCTTCCGATCAGTGACTTGATGCGCATCGGTACTCAGCCAAATGTCGAGGAGTGGCTGGATGGAGAGACATGGAACCAAGCCTTTGATAGCGGTATGGAGGTGGGGCGTGAAAAAATTATCGGTACGAGAGATGCTATCTCAGCCGGTGCGCGGGCGGCGGCTGAAGCTGTCGGTGCGCATGTCAATGAAGGGGTTAGTGCTGTAGAACAAGCGCTTTCACGTTTAATGCATCACCTGCGTTAGGAGTGGATATGCGTAGAATTCGTTGGCCACTAGCTGTGCTGATCGTATTGATAGCGAGTTACGGGATAGGGGGAGGAAGGATGTGGGAGCGCGTTAGCAATGATTTTATGAAGGAGGATAATCCCTACGGCCCAGGTGATTTCCGAATTCGCGGCGAGCAGGTGGTTTCAATGAAACTGACCAACCCGGAGATAACATTCAAACCACGAGCGGAGCGAAGTGATCCAAGTAGGGCTGAGCCTACTGAAGCGTGGATGAGTAACGTTAATGAAAGAGCTAATCGTAGGTCTGTGCGTATTCTAGAAGGGCACTTGGTAAATGGTATTGAGCAGCGCTTCGAAGAGCGCGCTCAACAAGCAGAATGGTGGTTGTCACCTAGCTGGAACACTATCTACCTGGCAACCGGCTGGACCAATTATTACGATGAGCCTGCAGTGGGCCAGCGCTACACACCGCAACTCACCCAGCTTTTCAAATCTACCGACCAAGGACAAGAGTGGGAAAAGCTCCGCTGGCCTGAAGACCAGAATATTACCTTTCTACGCTTTCTCGATGCCCAACGCGGCTATCTGATTGGCTGGGGGCCGAAGATCTGGCGCACGAGGGATGGTGGAGACCATTGGGATGAGTTGCCAGTACCCGAAGGCTCTCGCAACCCTGAAAATCCCCGCCAACAGTTCGATTTGGTAGCACTAGGACAAGACAATGTGCTGCGCCTGGCTTTCTACGATCATGCCGCCGATGCCAGCCGGATCCATGCGCTGCCTTGGGGAGAAGAGATCTCCCAGCAGACCTTTATGATTCCCGGCCATGTGGTGATGGATATCGCGGCCAATAGCGAAGGCAACGTTTATGTGCTGACCACCCAGGGTGCGCCCTACTTCTCACTCCCCGCGGAGGAACGAGAAGCGCCTCGACCTAGCGTCGTGTGGAGCTGGAACGGTGATACCTTGGAGCGGTTGCATGAGTTTCCGCCCGAGCTGAAGGGCTATGCGCTATACCTGACACCGGAAGAAGGCCTTCTGGTTGACGGTGTCGACGAGTCTAGTCTGATGGGTAGCGACGTTACCGCGGTGAGCTACGACGGGGGCGGAAGCTGGAAAATCGAAGATGAGGGGCGTAGCGCCCAGGGTGGTTATTACGATGCGCAAACCGGCACCCGTTGGCGAGTGGAAGGATATTCGCTCTATCGACGCGAGATTCCCTAAATGGGGTCTAGAAAGCCCTCTCAATGGCTGTTTCCTACGCCTTAGATGCATGCGCCTTAATTTACTCTCCCACTGCTTGGGAAGACACTTGCTGTCTTCCTGAGCGGTAGCGTGGCTAAACCAGCCGCTACGGAGACCTGCCCGAACTCGCCTGGCACACCTATGGCAGCGGCCACCTGCACGGCCTCAGCGCGCCCGGGCTGGGCCTCGAAATTGCCCTCGAGCCCGACGCTCTGCACCGCGAGACCCAGCGCCGCCTGAGCAGCGCCGATCAGCCCCAACCGCTGATCCTCGAGCGTGGCTATACCGAACTCGGCCAAGTGGATCGCCTCAGCCTGCGTGGCCCCGGTAGTGCCCAGGACGAGCAACACTACCGCTACGACGCTTTGGGCCGGCTCAGTTTCCGCAGCTCAGGGCAGGGCAGTAGCAGCCCGATCATCGCCTACACCTACGACCCCGCCGGGCGGCTGATTGCCAGCCAGCACGGCGACCGCGCTCACCGCTACCCGGTGGACGCCGCCGGCAACCGGTTGAACGCACAGCCGGGTGAACCCACACGCCCGAACGCCGCCAACCAGCTCAGCGAACTCGACGGCAGCCGTTATCGCTTCGATGGTGCCGGCAACCTGATCGAGCGCGAGGCTTCCAATGGCGAGCGGCTCAGCCTCGGCTACGACGGTGCCAACCGCCTGGTACGGTTGATCCGCACCAGCGCCCAGGGAGCGACCGAAGAAGCCCGCTACCGCTACGACGCCCTGGGGCGGCGCATCAGCAAGACTGTCCATCACGCCAACGGCACCACCGCCACCACCGCCACCACCCACTACGGTTGGGATGGCGACCGGCTTGTGCACGAAGCGAAAGAGAACCAACGCACCACCGTGGTCTATGAGCCAGGCAGCTTCGTACCCATGCTCAGAGTTGACCAGGCCGGCCCCGACGCGCCTAAGCAGATCAGCGCCTACATCACCGACGCCTTGGGCACACCCATGCAGCTCGTCACGCCCCGGGGCGACACCCTGTGGCAAGCCCAGCCCGACGACTGGGCAGCGGTCACCAACGAACAGGGCCGTACCGCCCAGCCCATCCGCTTCCAGGGCCAGTGGCACGACGAAGAGAGTGGTCTCTACTACAATCGCCACCGTTACTACGACCCGCAACAGGGCAGGTACATCAGCCAAGACCCGATCGGTCTGAAGGGTGGCAGGAACCTGTATGGCTATGTCAGCAACCCGACAGGGATGGTGGATCCGCTGGGGTTGGAGGGAATGCATAGTTGCCAGTCGCATGAGAACCTGAGGATAACAGCTGAGCAACAACAACTGGCCGATGTAGGAAATGTACAAGGATTTTGGGAATCTCGACTAGAAATGGGAGACCCCGTTGCTAGAGCGGGCTTGGCATCACTGAACCCATCCGGCGGGGTCGCAGATTATCTGTTTGGCGGCACTAGTATTAACAATCGTTTGGAGGCATTTTCACGAGTTTATGCAGGCACCTCAATAGATATTGATAGTGTCCGGCTGGATCTTATGAATGCGCATATTGATGCGGTAAACAACGATACGGCAGGTGTTTTAGGCCTCCTTAATCCTCAGCAGATCGCAGTCTATCATCACGAAGTGTTCGCTGAGTATGGCTTGCCGTCGACTGCTTTTGGTGGAACACCATTGACTGGCTCTGTCTGGGAGGCGGATGCGACCCGCGTCGTGTGGTGTGGCGGATGTGATTGGAAATGAAGCTTACTGGTCGTAATATGAGATCTATAATAGTTATTTTGCTGTCAGCATGCGTAATTGGCTATTCGGCTTCGGTCTTTATGTCCGACACCGTTAAAGTCAACCTCGGAGACGACACTTTTGAGATCCCAAAAGTAAATTCTCGTCAGGGGAGTATGCCTAGCTGGATTGCTAACTTGCCTGGTTTGGATGATGGCTCTAAGGCGTTTGTTTTGGAGTTTTCTGCGGAAGGGCTTTCAGAAGCAGCGCCAGGCTACCAAGTCAGGGACGGGGATTATATCGAAGTTATACGCGCAGTTCTTCATGTGTTGGAACCATATGAGGTAGCACGGTATGAAGATCCGGATAGATACCGTGATCTTTGGGAGAAGGCAAATTCTGGGAAAGAGGAAGTTATTGAAGCACACCATGTGGATGGATGGTATAAAATTTATCCTCGGACCAGTAGTCGTAACTGGTCAGTGGTTAGGCAGCTTCCGAGGCTTGGGGGGGGCGCGCCTAAAGATCCTCTAGATTTTTGGGTTGCGGACTGCCGATACAGCAATAGTCCTGTAACAGAGACGGGGATGAGGGAAAGGTGCCTGACATATATTTTCTACGATGATATCGCAGTTGAATTTTATGTGTCTGGGCAGAATCTTCATCTCATAGATGAGATTAGAGATCATCTCAGGGAAAGGGTTGAGTCTTGGAGGGTGAAGTCGTAGTTTTTGGATTTTTGAGCGATGGCGTGTATCATGCCGGGCTTTGATTTCTATTGCTATTCTTTCGGATGTACAGTGATAGTATTCGCTTGACAGTCGAAACTGTCACCAAGGAACGTGACATGGCTCGCGATGGGTTGTCATATCATTGTTACTATTTCTGGCTGTCGGCTATGTCGTGGGTGGCAATGAAAAGTGGGAGCGAGTGAGTAACGGCTTCATGAGTGAGGACCAGTCTTATGGGCCGGGAGACTTTCGAGTTCATGGTGAAAATGTTGTTTCGATGAAGCTGACCAAGCCGGAGTTGACGTTTAAGCCAATGACTCAGGAGCAGCTTGACGACCCTGATTCCAAGGCCGAGTTCGCCGAAGAATGGATGGGTAATGTCCATGAAAGAGCTAATCGTCGTGCAGTACGTATTCTCGCTGGAGAATTGGATAGCCAACTCTCCTTGCGCTTCGAGGAGACAGCACAGCAAGCTGATTGGTGGCTATCGCCAAACTGGGACACTATCTACCTGGCCACCGGCTGGACGGATCGCACCCAGGAGAGTCTTCCCGGGCAGCGTTATCTCCCACAGCTTACTCAGCTCTTCAAATCCACCGACAAGGGACAAGAGTGGGAAAAGCTCCGCTGGCCCGAAGACCAGAACATTAACCTTCCTGCGCTTTCTCGATCCTGAGTGCGGCTATCTCATCGGCTGGGGACCAAGGATCTGGCGCACTAGGGATGGTGGTGAGCATTGGGATGAGTTGCCGGTACCCGAAGGCTCTCGCAACCCTGAGAACCCCCGCCAACAGTTCGATTTGGTAGCACTAGGGCAAGACAATGTGCTGCGCATGGCTTTCTATGATCACGCTGCCGATGCCAGCCGGATTCATGCGCTGCCTTGGGGAGAAGAGATCTCCCAGCAGACCTTCACGATCCCCGGCCATGTGGTGATGGATATCGCCACCAATAGCGAAGGCAACGTTTATGTGCTGACCACCCAAGGTGCACCTTATTTCTCACTTCCCGCGGAGGAACGAGAAGCACCTCGGCCGAGTGTCGTATGGAGCTGGAATGGAGACACCTTGCAGCGACTGCATGAGCTTCCCTCCAAGCTGAAGGGCTATGCGTTGTACCTGACACCGGAAGAAGGCCTGCTGTTTGACGGAGTCGACGAATCGAGCCTGTTGGGCAGTGACGTTACCGCGGTGAGTTATGACGGGGGCGGTAACTGGAAAATCGAAGATGAGGGGCGCAGCGCCCAAGGCGGTTATTACGACGCGCACACCGGCACCCGTTGGCGAGTCTCGGGCTACTCGCTATATCGGCGGGAGATTCCCTGATTTTTTACGATAGCTATCGCAATGGTTCCTTCCCTGTCCTGACGCACTGTGATCGATCTTCGTGTGGGTCGCATATTTGATAGGTTTTTAAAATGTCTAGACATGAGCTTGTGAAAAAACCAAGGGATCTGGAAAGTTATGTCCAGTACGTTTATTCGACTCTTTTGAATCTGAGAGATGAAGGGGTCGTGGTTGCAAGCAATTCGATTTTGATAGGGAGGTCGGGTGCGAAACATGAAATAGATGTATTCTACCAGTTTGAAAGGTCAGGCGTGGTTCATCGAGTGGCCTTCGAGTGCAAGTTCACTGGGCGTAAAGTTCAAAAATCAGATGTGCTTGATTTTCATGCTAAGCTGCAAGATGTAGGGAATCTGCAAGGTATATTTGTAAGTAAAAGTGGTTACCAGTCTGGAGCGCTGGAATATGCTGAGCATTATGGTGTTCAGTTGTTGGAGCTAGAGGATTTGCCAACATTAAATATACTGGTTGGGAACAGGATTAAAGCGGTTGCACTTCCTGATGAAACTTATATTGGTGAGCCTTTCTGGGCAATAATGGAGAGTAAAGATGGAAGGTTAACAGGTAGTTATTGGGCGAAAAAGGATGGTGGTTTTTTTGAGAGGAGTATTATTCCTTTATTTATTTCTAAATCAGATGCTAGCACATTTATTTCAAGCTTGGCTGACGGGAAAAACTATGTTGTGAGAGGTCTTCCTCAGCATTCTTTAAGTTTTTTGTTGAAAACAGCTGGTGTCGTCAAAGGGAGAGTTAAGTTTTTGCTTTTTTTAAACGGGCGAGAAGAAGATGGGAAGTGGTTAGGTGTCCTAGCAACACCTGAAGAGGTTTCGGTTAGGTTTTTAATAAATAGTCATTAATGCGCGCGGACACAGTGAGCTTCTATTTAAAGCGTCGCTAACGGCCTTCTTGGAAGATTGATGATGTTGGTGTTAAGCAGCAATAAAAGATGAAAGCCCCTGAGCCAACCTCCTGGCTCAGGGGCTTTCCATTTCTATCACCTAATTACTTCGCCGCCAGCGCCACTCCTACCTTCGAGCGGTTCGGCCGGCCGATGGTCTGGGTGATCCAGGTGCCGGTCTCGGCGAGCTTGTTCAGGTCGATGCCGGTCTCGATGCCGAGGCCATTGAGCAGGTAGACGACGTCCTCACTGGCGGCGTTGCCGGAGGCACCCTTGGCGTAGGGGCAGCCGCCAAGGCCGGCGACGGAGCTGTCCACCACGCTAATGCCTTCTTCCAGCACGGCGTAGAGGTTGGCAAGGGCCTGGCCGTAGGTGTCGTGGAAGTGGGCAGCGAGATGGGCCATGGGCACCGCGTCGCTCACGGCTTCGAGCATGCGTTTGGCGGCAAGGGGTGTGCCCACGCCGATGGTGTCGCCCAGCGAGATTTCGTAGCAGCCCATGTCATAGAGTGCTTTTGAAACCTCGGCGACTTTGGCCGGGGCGATCTCGCCTTCGTAGGGGCAGCCGAGTACGCAGGAGACGTAGCCGCGCACGCGTACGTTGGCCTGCTGGGCGCGTTCCAGTACGGGGGCGAAGCGCTCGAGGGATTCGGCCACTGAGCAGTTGATGTTCTTCTGCGAGAAAGCCTCGCTGGCCGCGCCGAATACCGCCACTTCCTCCACGCCGCACTCCAGTGCCGCTTCCAGCCCCTTGAGGTTGGGGGTGAGGGCGGCGTAGGTGATGCCTTGGCGACGCTTGAGGCCGGTCATCACTTCGCGGTGGTCGGCCATCTGTGGCACCCACTTGGGCGAGACGAAGCTGGCGGCTTCGATGTACGTGAGGCCGGCGGCGCCCAGGCGGTCGATCAGTTCCAGCTTGGTGGCCGTATCGATCGGGTTGGGTTCGTTCTGCAGCCCGTCGCGGGGGCCGACCTCGACCAGGCGTACGCGCTTGGGAAATGCCATGTTCTACACTCCTTCCTGTTCTCGGCCGAGGTTATGAACCGCGGCTTACCCCCGCGCCGCTCACCTTGGCGCTCTCAGATTTGCTTCCAGCTTACTCCGCGGGAGCGAATTCCAGCAGCACGTCGCCTTGTCCCACCGTATCGCCGGCATTGAAGTGGAAGCTTTCCACGTGGCCGTCGGCGGGGGCGGTCATGGTGTGTTCCATCTTCATGGCTTCCATGACCATCAGCGGCATGCCTTTCTCCACCTTCTGACCGGCTTCCACCAACAGCGCGACCACGGTGCCGTGCATCGGCGCGGTGAGGGTCGACTCGGCCTCGTGGTGGCCGTGGTCGATGGCGTCAATACGGCGCCAGAACAGGCGGGTTTCGCCACGCGGGTCGACCATCACGACGACGTTGCCGTCGCGGCGGGCCTGCAGGCGACGGCGATGGCCGTTGAGGGTGACGGCCACGGCGTCGCCTTCCAGGTGCTGCAGGCGGGCGGTGAGGGTCTCGCCGCCGATGGTCAGGTCCCACGGGTCGGCGCCGCTGGCACGGGTGCCTTCCACGACCACCACGTTTTCCGAGTTCTCGTCGTCCTGCACGTGGGCCGGATCGCACAGCGAGATACGGATGGTGTGCGGGGCGTTGAGGCGGAAGCCGTCGTGGCGGTCCCACGGCGAGTCGCTCTCGCACTCGCGGGCGAGCTGGTTGAGGCCGATCAACGCGGCACCGGCGTACTCTTCGATGCTGTACTGCTTGGGGGCGAAGAGGGTGGCTTCGTTCTTCTCGATGAAGCGGGTATCCAGCTCGCACGCTTTGAACGACGGGTGCGTGGCCAGCCGCTGCAGGAAGGCACGGTTGGTCACCACACCCTGCACGTCCAGCGCGGCCAGCGCCCGGTTGAGGGTGGAGAGCGCCTGGTCGCGGTCGTCGCCGTGGACGATCAGCTTGGCGAGCATGGGGTCGTAGTGCATGGAGACGACGTCGCCGGTTTCCACGCCGCTGTCCAGGCGCACCTGGCGCGGGTCGAGTCCGGCGCCTTCCAGGTCCATGGCGAAGCGGGTCAGGGTGCCGGTGGCGGGCAGGAAGTCCTGCTCCGGGTCCTCGGCGTAGAGGCGTGCCTCGAAGCTGTGGCCGGTGATGGTCAGCTCGTCCTGCGTCAGCGGCAGCGCCTCGCTCATGGCCACGCGCAGCTGCCATTCGACCAGGTCCTGGCCGGTGATCATCTCGGTAACGGGGTGCTCCACCTGCAGGCGGGTGTTCATCTCCATGAAGTAGAACGAGCCATCCTTATCAAGCAGGAACTCGACGGTGCCGGCGCCCACGTAGCCGATCTCCTTGGCGGCGCGCACGGCGGCTTCGCCCATCTCGCGGCGCAGCTCGGCGGTCATGCCGGGGGCGGGGGCTTCCTCGAGCACTTTCTGGTGGCGGCGCTGCACGGAGCAGTCGCGTTCGAACAGGTACACGCCGTTGCCGTGGCTGTCGCAGAACACCTGCACTTCGACGTGGCGCGGCTGAGTCAGGTACTTCTCGATCAGCATACGGGTGTCGCCGAAGGCGGCCTGTGATTCGCGACGGCAGCCGTCCAGTGCGGCCTGGAACTGCTCACCGCTTTCCACCACGCGCATGCCCTTGCCGCCGCCGCCGGCGCTGGCCTTGAGCAGTACCGGGTAGCCGATCTTGTCAGCCTCGGACTTGAGCAGGGCGTCGTCCTGGTCGTCGCCGTGGTAGCCCGGCACCAGCGGTACGCCGGCATTGGCCATGCGCGCCTTGGCGGCGGACTTGTCGCCCATGGCGGCAATCGCCGAGGCGGGCGGGCCGACGAAGGTGATGCCGGCGGCGTCCAGGGCTTCGACGAAGGCGCCGTTCTCGGAGAGAAAACCGTAGCCGGGGTGAATGGCGCCGGCGCCGGTACGCTTGGCGGCTTCCACCACCGCTTCCACCTTCAGGTAGCTCTCGCGGGCGGCGGCCGGGCCCAGGCGCACGGCCTCGTCGGCCTCGCGCACGTGGCGGGCCTCGGCGTCGGCGTCGGAATAGACAGCCACGGTGCGCAGGCCCATGGCGCGGGCGGTATGCATCACGCGGCAGGCGATCTCGCCGCGGTTGGCCACCAGCAGGGTGTCGAAGGGCGTGGTACGGGAATCGTGGGTCTGACTCATGAGCGGCGCTCCGAGGAATTCGTATTGTCGTCGGCCCAGGCGGGGCGGCGCTTCTCGAAGAAGCTGGTCAGGCCTTCTTGACCTTCGGCACTGACGCGCAGCTCGCTGATCACCCGGCAGGTGTGCTCGCGGGTGGCCTTGCTGTCAGCGTCGCGGGCCACTTCGGCCAGCAGCGACTTGGTGGCGCGCTGGGCCTGGGGCGAGCCGGCCAGCAGGGTCTCGATCATTTCGCTCACGGCCTCGTCGATATGATCATGGCCGACGATCTGGTGAGCCAGGCCCAGTTCCAGCGCCTGGTCGGCGTCGATCACCTCGGCGGTGAGCGCGAATCGGCGCATCTGGCGCGAGCCAAGGGCGCGCTGCACGTAGGGGCTGATCACCGCAGGCGAGAGGCCGATCTTGACCTCGGAGAGGCAGAACTTGGCCTTCTCTGAAGCGATTACCACGTCGCAGCAGGCGGCCAGGCCAACGGCACCGCCGAAGGCGGCGCCCTGCACGCGGCACACGGTGGGGCAGGGCAAGGTGTCCAGGCCGTGCATCAACTGCGAGAGCTTGCGCGAGTCGGCCAGGTTGCCCTCGAAATCGTACTCCACCATGCGCTTCATCCAGTTCAGGTCGGCACCGGCGGAGAAGCTCTTGCCCTCGGAGCCCAGCACCACCACGCGTACCTCGCCGTGGCGGGCAGCGTCGTGGAGCTTGGCGAGGTGCTCGTTGAGCTCGGCGATCAGGCTGTCGTCGAAGGCGTTATGCACCTCGGGACGGTTCAGCGTCAGCCGGGCGACGCCGCGGCCGTCGATATTCAGGTTTGAATATGTCTGTGTCATGGCGACCTCACATCCGGAACACGCCGAACTTGGTTTCCTGGACTTCCGCGTTCATCGCTGCGGCGAGCGAGAGCCCCAGCACGTCGCGGGTCTGGGCCGGGTCGATCACGCCGTCGTCCCACAGCCGTGCGCTGGCGTAGTAGGGGTGGCCCTGGTGCTCGTACTGCTCGCGGGTGGGCTGCTTGAAGGCTTCTTCCTCTTCCTTGCTCCACTCGCGGCCTTCGCGCTCGTACTGCTCGCGCTTGACCTGGGCCAGCACGCCGGCGGCCTGTTCGCCGCCCATCACCGAGATGCGCGCGTTGGGCCACATGAACAGCAGGTTGGGGTCGTAGGCGCGGCCGCACATGCCGTAGTTGCCGGCGCCGAAGCTGCCGCCGATCAGCACGGTGAACTTGGGCACCTTGGCGCAAGCCACGGCGGTGACGAGCTTTGCGCCGTGCTTGGCGATGCCTTCGTGCTCGTACTTGGAGCCGACCATGAAGCCGGTGATGTTCTGCAAGAAGATCAACGGGATCTTGCGCTGGGCGCACAGCTCGATGAAGTGGGCGCCTTTCACGGCGGATTCGGAGAACAGCACGCCGTTGTTGGCGACGATGCCCACCGGATAGCCGTGAATGTGGGCGAAGCCGGTGACCAGGGTGTCGCCGTAGTAGCGCTTGAACTCGTCGAAGTCGGAGTCGTCGACGATACGGCCGATCACTTCGCGCACGTCGAACGGCTTCTTGAGGTCGGTGCCGACGATGCCGTAGATCTCGCTGGGGTCCAGCCGCGGGGGCTTCGGCTCCTGCATCTTGAGCTGGCCGCGCTTCTGCCAGTTCAGCCGCGACACGCAGCCGCGGGCGAGCTGCAGGGCGTGGGCGTCGTTCTCGGCGTAGTGGTCGGCCACGCCACTGATCTTGGCGTGCACGTCGGCGCCGCCCAGGTCTTCGGCGCTGATGCTCTCGCCGGTCGCGGCCTTCACCAGCGGCGGGCCGCCGAGGAAGATGGTGCCCTGCTGCTTGACGATGATCGACTCGTCGGCCATGGCCGGCACGTAGGCGCCGCCAGCGGTGCAGGAGCCCATCACCACGGCGATCTGCGGGATGCCTTCGGCGGAGAGGGTGGCCTGGTTGTAGAAGATGCGGCCGAAGTGGTCGCGGTCGGGGAACACTTCGTCCTGACGGGGCAGGAAGGCGCCGCCAGAGTCGACCAGGTAGATGCATGGCAGGCGGTGCTTGCGGGCGATCTCCTGGGCGCGGATGTGCTTCTTCACCGTCAGCGGGTAGTAGGTGCCGCCCTTGACGGTGGCGTCGTTGGCGACGATCACGCACTCCACGCCACTCACACGGCCGATGCCGGTGACCACGCCGGCGGCTGGCACGTCGCTCTCGTAGACCTCGTGGGCCGCCAGCGCCGAGAACTCGAGGAAGGGTGAGCCTTCGTCGATCAGGTGGTCGATGCGGTCGCGCACGAACAGCTTGCCGCGGGACTCGTGGCGGGTGCGGGCCTTCTCGCCACCCCCCTGGCTGATCGCCGCGGTCAGCTCGCGCAGCTTCATTACCTCGTGGCGCATGGCCCTTTCGTTGGCCTGGAAGCCGTCGCTGCGCGGATTGACTTGGGTGTTCAGAATCGCCATTGCCGGCTCCCCTTACTTGGATTCAGCGTAGATTTCGCGGCCAATCAGCATACGGCGAATTTCGCTCGTTCCGGCGCCGATCTCGTACAGCTTGGCATCGCGCAGCAGGCGGCCGGTGGGGTACTCGTTGATGTAGCCGTTGCCACCGAGCAACTGGATGGCGTCCAGCGCCACCTGGGTGGCCTTCTCGGCGCAGTAGAGGATCACGCCGGCGGCGTCCTTCCTGGAGGTTTGGCCGCGGTCGCAGCCGGCTGCCACGGCGTAGAGGTAGGCGCGGCAGGCGTTCAGGGTGGTGTACATGTCGGCGATCTTGCCTTGCACCAGCTGGAACTCGCCGATGGACTGGTCGAACTGCTTGCGCTCGTGAATATAGGGCACCACGACGTCCATGGCGGCCTGCATGATGCCGATGGGGCCGGCGGCGAGCACGGTGCGCTCGTAGTCCAGGCCGCTCATCAGCACGCGCACGCCCTTGCCTTCCTCGCCCAGCACGTTCTCGATCGGCACTTCGCAATCCTGGAACACCAGCTCGCAGGTGTTGGAACCGCGCATGCCCAGCTTGTCGAGCTTCTGGGCGGTGGAGAAGCCCTTGAAGTCCTTCTCGATGATGAAGGCGGTGATGCCCTTGGAGCCGGCTTCCGGGTCGGTCTTGGCGTAGACCACCAGCACGTCGGCATCGGGGCCGTTGGTGATCCACATCTTGTTGCCGTTGAGCACGTAGTGGTCGCCTTCGCGGCGTGCGCGCAGCTTCATCGAGACCACGTCGGAACCCGCACCCGGCTCGGACATGGCCAGTGCGCCGACGTGCTCGCCGCTGATCAGCTTGGGCAGGTACTTGGCTTTCTGCTCGGCACTGGCATTGATCTTGAGCTGGTTCACGCACAGGTTGGAGTGCGCGCCGTAGGAGAGGCCCACCGAGGCGCTGGCGCGGGAGATCTCCTCCATGGCGATGCAGTGCGCCAGGTAGCCCATGCCGCTACCGCCGTCCTCTTCCGGTACTGTGATGCCGAGCAGACCCATGTCGCCGAACTTGCGCCACAGGTCGTTGGGGAATTCGTTCTTCTCGTCGATCTCGGCGGCGCGCGGGGCGATCTCGTCGCGGGCGAAGGCGTTCACATGGTCGCGCAGCATGTTGAGTTCGTCATCGAGGCCGAAGTCGAGGGGCTTGTAGGACGTGAACATGGCGGCGGAACTCCTAGTGTCAGTGGTAGACCAGCTGTCTGGTGATGCGGGCCGCGCAGGCGCAATCCGCAGTGCTATTTACGAATGGTACTAGACTAGGCGAGGTTTACGTTAACGTAAAGTGCAGCTTCCAAGGGTGCGACGAATGTCGAAGATGGGTACGAGAGAGGAACGTAAAACAGGGCTAGAGGGAAGCGTGGCAGAAGGTTGGAATGAGCGCCACCGGCCGGTATGGCCGGTGGCGTGGCGACAGGTTAAGCCGGTTTAGCCCAGCCACATGGCGAGCTGGTGGTAGATGGGGATGCCCACGATCACGTTCAGCGGGAAGGTGAAGCCGAGCGATGCCAGCATGGCCAGGCCGATGTTGGCCTGGGGGATGGCAGTGCGCATGGCGGCCGGGGCGGCGATGTACGAGGCGCTGGCGGCGAGTGCCGTGAGAATCATCAGCGAGCCGGTGGGCAGGCCGAGCATCAGGCCGACCGCGAGGCCGGCCATGGCCAGCACGAACGGCGCTACCAGGGCGAAGGTGAGCAGCCGCCAGTGGT
This sequence comes from Billgrantia sp. C5P2, assembly GCF_051062895.2. NCBI lineage: Bacteria > Pseudomonadati > Pseudomonadota > Gammaproteobacteria > Oceanospirillales > Halomonadaceae > Billgrantia > Billgrantia sp. C5P2. The sequence continues at coordinate 2,652,249 of NZ_CM128542.1, read as the reverse complement.
ACCAGGGAATCGGGCGCAGGGTTTCCGCCGCGGTCAGGCCCATCTGCAGCAGGAAGAGGGCCAGCACGGCATGGAAGGCGCCCGTCAGCAGGTCGGTGACGTTGGCGCCTTCGGCCGGGCCGTACATGGCGCCGATCACCGCACCGCCGGCCAGCAGGATCACGCCGCGGTTGGTCAGTGTCTCGTGCCAGATGCCTTGCAGCGCTTCGCTGGAATCCTTGCCCGAATGGCGGCGGAACAGTGCGATGGCGACCATGATCGCGGGTAGCTCCATCATCACCAGGTAGAGGGTGACCTCGGCGCCGATGGGCAGGGCACGGCTCTCGGCGAAGGCCAGCGCCACGGCGAAGGTACCGGCACTGACCGAGCCGTAGTGGGCGGCGATGCTGGCACTGTCGGCGGGCGATAGCCGAACCAGGCGGCGCAGCACCGGCATCAGGGCCAGCGGGATCAGCCCGCCCAGGGCGGCCACGGCAAGCAGTTCCGGTATCAGCGACCAGTTGAGGTTGCCATACAGGGACATGCCGCCCTTTAGGCCGATGGTCAACATCAGCAGCAGGCTCAGGGTATCGTAGGCGGCCTTGGGAATGGTGAGATCGGATTTCACGACGCCGGCGAGCAGGCCGAGCAGGAAGAACATCACGACGATGTCGGGCATGGGCTCTCTTCTTCTGGAACGCGATGACAGGTGGCGCGGATTGTGAGGAGTGAGTGGTATTGATTCCAATTGAATGTGATGCCAAATAGTATAGATATTTATCTATGATGCTGCAGTGAAGCCAACCATGAACGTACGCCACCTGACGTTTCGTCTGCTGCAGGTCTATGTTGCCGTGGTACGAACGGGCTCGGTCAGCGAGGCCGCGCGGCAGCTTCACCTGACCCAGCCGACCGTATCCCAGCAGCTCAAGCGTTTGGGCGAGGCGGTGGGGGAACCGTTGCTGCACAGCGGTCATGGGCGGCTGACCACCACCGAAGCGGGCCGGGAGCTCTACCGGGCCAGCCGCGAGGTACTCGGCCGCTTCGACGACTTCGAGGATTACCTGGAGGCGCTGCGTGGCGGCGAACGGGGGCGCTTCAGCATCGCTCTGGTCAATACCGCCCAGTACGTGCTGCCGCGCCTGCTCGGGCCCTACAGCCAAGCCTTTCCCGACGTCGACGTGACCCTGCACATCGGCAACCGCCGCCAGATGCTGACCCGCTTCGAACGCCAGGACGACGATCTCTACGTTTTCAGCCATCCTCCCTCGTTGGCACATGCGCTGGCCGGACGCTTCCTGCGCAACCCGCTGGTGGTGGTCGCGCCACAGGGGCACCCTTTGGCGCACCGCGAAAGCATTTCCATGGGAGAGCTGCTGCGTGAGCGCTTCTTGCTGCGCGAACCGGGCTCGGCGACACGCATGATGTTCGAGAGCTGGCTGCAGGAGCACGGCCTCTCGCTGGGCCCCACACTGCAAATGGCCAGCAACGAAGCGATTCGCGTTGGCGTGGCGGCCGGGCTGGGCCTGGCCGTACTCTCCGAGCACGTGCTGCCGCCGGAGCACCCCGATATCGCGATCCTGCCTGTCGTCGACTTCCCCATCGAAAGCCACTGGCAGTTCATCGTGCGCCGCGACCGCCGCCTGCCCCATGCCGCTATGGGGTTCCTGCGCTTTGCCGCGGGGCATCTCGACGAATGCGTGGAACCGCGCTTCCTGGCCAACGAGCTGGAGCCGATGCTGGGGCTATTGGAGGTGGGAGCGGAGCTATAGCATTCCGCTTGGCGCCATTATGAAAAGAGGACCCAGCCGCTCAGTAGGAGCGGCTGGGTCTTTTTGCATCAGCACATTCGCCTGCTTCAGAGCATTCATCAGGCAAAAGAGTCGTGACGCCGTCCTGCCGTGGCCAGCCAGCCTGAGAGGTGGTGGCTGAGATCGCGGGCGTCATCGTCGGCGCCGTGTATGGCGCCCGACTTGCGCCGGCGCATGAAGGGCAGGCCCATGGCGTAGAGGCCTGGCGCCACTATGCCGCCTTCGTGCCGCAGGCGCCCGCGGGTGTCGAATACCGGCGCGTCCAGCCAACTGAAGTCGGGCCGGAAGCCGGTGGCCCACAGCACCGTGCGGATCTCGCCGCTGGCGAGGTCGAGACCGAGGCAGGGCCGCTGCGGTACCCGCGTGGGTGGCAGGTGCTCCGGGGCAGGCAGGGCGTCGTGCCAGCCGTGGGTGATGGCCCAGGCATCCAGGTTCTCGAGCAGCCGCACCAGCTTGAGGTCCGCAGCCGTGGCGTGCATGGCAAGCGAACCCGAGAACTGCAGCCGGGTGCCGGCCAGCCCCGCCAGGCGGCCGACCAGGCGTACGCCGCGCTCCCTCAGGGCGTTTAGGTCCAGGTCCTGTGGCTCGTCACTGCCCAGCAACTGGGGGGAGGGCTGGCGCCGGGCGCGGGCCAGGTCCTCCACCTCGTCGAAGCGCTGGTCGAGCATTCCCGCTTGTTCCAGCCACCACTGGATGTCGCGGCCGCGGTAGCGTCGCGGCAGTCGCAGGTGCTGCCCCACGGCAAGCGTCACGGGGCGGCCGCTGCGCTGGATTTCGTCGGCCAGTTGCGCGCCGGTGGCCGAGGCGCCCACCACCAGCACACCGCCCGGCGGCAACTGCTCCGGGCGACGATACTCATGGGGCGTGAGGCTTTCGATCCAGGGCGGCAGGGCTGCGGCCATGGCGGGCACGACGGGAAGCTGGCAGGCGCCGGTGGCGATCACCACCGCCCGGCAGCGCCAGTCGCCCCGATTCGTGACTACCCGGTAGCCGCCGTCAGAGGGCCATACCGTTTTCACCTCGGTGTCGGTATGCAGCGGGGCCGAGAGGCCGCGTGCGTAGCGGTCGAGCAAGGCGACCAGTTCCGTCACGCTCATGAAGCCTTCCGGTTCCGGCCCGCTGTAGGCTTGCCCGGGCAGTCGTGTCTGCCAGTTGGGTGTGAGCAGGCGCAGCGAGTCCCAGCGTTCTTTGCGCCAGGCATTGGCCACCTCGCCGCGCTCCAGGATCACATGGTCGATGCCGCGCCGCGCCAGGTGGTGGCTCATGGCGAGCCCGGCGTGTCCCGCGCCGATGACCACGGTGGTCACGGCGCGGGCCGGGCGGTGCAGCGGGCGTTGAAGCCCTGCGGTCATTTCACACTGACCTTCACGTGAGTGGGGTTGGTGAGCAGGTCGTAGACCGCCGAGCGCTTCTGCGACTGGGCCACCAGCGCCTCGATGTCGGAACGGCTGGCGTCGGCGTCGATCTCGAACGTCACACGGATATCGTCGAAGCCGTTGCGGACGTCGGGGTCCATGCCGAGGATGCCCTGGATGTCCATGTCGCCTTCCACCGTGGCCTTGACCGAGCGCAGCTGGATGCCGCGATGCTGGGCCACGGCGGCGACGCCAGCGGTGAGGCAGGCGGCCAGGCCGACCAGCACGTATTCCACCGGGGTGGGGCCGTGATCTTCGGCAGCGAATACCTCGGGGTGGTCTGCCTCGAAGGTGAAGCGTGAGCGGTGCTGCTGGGCTTCGCCGAGGCCATGGAAGTCCTCGACGACGATCTGGCTATGGGTGCCACGAACCCAGTCGCAGTGAGCGCGCCAGGTGAAGCGGGCGGCCTGTGGGGCCTGGGACAGCGCTTCGCGGGCGCCCAGCAAGGCGGTGACGTTGACGCCGTTGTCGATCTGTTGGGTGGCGGTGTGCATCTAGACTCTCCTTAATGTTGTTGTGTCTCGTCATGGGTTGACCGTCAGCGGTCAACAGCGAGATTCGGCGGGCTAGGTGTGAGCCAGCGTGGGAGAGGGCGTGGTTTTTTCAGAGGGGTTGCGTGGAATCCATCACGGGTGCGATGCGCTGGAAGGCCCAGACGTGGGTGACCGGCATACCGGCCTGATGCTGGGCCAGGCGTACCGATTCGGCATCCGGTGCATGGTAGAGGCAGAGCATGCGCTGCCGGTCGAGCGAGAAGAGAGTGCGCAGGAAGCGCACCTGATGATTGTCCAGGCACGCTGATCCAGCGTCTTCCAGGGCCTGGATCGCCTCGAAGGTCACCGCCGCGGCGAAGCGGCGCTCCACCATGACGTTGGCGGCTATCAGATCCGTGGCCTTCAGGCCGGGGGCATCGTGCACGCTGCCGCCCCATAGCGAGCTGATGTCGGCGCCGGCATGGCGCAGGCCGATACGTGCCGATTCCACGTCGGGGGCCAGGAAATGGCAGACCAGGCGGCGTCCATCCCGGGCCAGCAGGCTCTCCTGCCATTGAATCCGGTGCAGGTCGAAGCACGGTTGGGCCGCCTCGCTCAGCGAGCGAACCAGCTCCGGCGCGAGAGGGCGGTCGAAGCCACGTTCCAGGATGACGTCGATCATGCTTCGTCCTCGGCTGTGGGCTGGGCCAGCAGCGCTTGCCAGCGGCGTCGGGCCCAGCCGGCGACGGGCCCACTTGCCAGCGCTTCTGCGGCCTGGGCGTGCTGGTGCCTGCCGACCGTGTCGCCAAGGCGCCGGGCACATTCGGCCAGCAGGGCATGGGCCAGCAACTGCTCGCTGGGGCGTTCGAGCACCCGGGCGTGCTCCAGGGCTTCACTGGCGCGGTGCCTGGTGCTTTCGGCGCGCGTGCGGGCGAGGTCGAGCCGTGCCGATTGCAGCAGCAGAACGGCCAGGCGATGGCGCGCGTCGGCGTGGCGCAGGGTGACGAGAGCGACGTCGAAGGGGTCGGGGTCGTCCTCGAGGGCGTAGTGGCACAAGGCTTCGGCGGCGGCGGCATAGGGCGCCTCGCTGCCGTCGCGCAGGCGCTTGGCGAGTTCACGCAGTTGGGCACAGCGTTCTCGGGCCTGCGCATAATCGTCACGCTCGAAGTCCATCAGCAACAGCGTCTCCTGGGCCTGGAACTCGCCCAGCTTGTCGCCCATGGCCTTGCACAGGGTGCGGGCCTCCTTGAAGTAGCTTTCCGCTTTGTCGAAACGGTCCTCGTGCAGGCTGAGCAGGCCTTGGGCCAGCGGAATGGCGGGGTGGCCGATATTCTGCCGGATGGCCAGTTCGCGTGCCTGGGCGAGCAGTTCGGCTGCCTGGTGCAGGTCGCGCTCCAGCATGGCCAGGCAGCGGGCGGTCTCGGCCATGGCGATGACCTGCTCGCGGCCTTCGCAACAGCGGGTCGCACGCTCCGCCTGCAGGGTCTGTTCATGGGCGTCGCTCCACTGGCCATGGGCCCAGCGAATATGGCTGGCCAACTGATAGCCGAGCCGCGCATGGGCCAGGGCACCGTGCTCCAGCGCCTGCTCGGCCAGTGCGACCACTTCGCCGGCGCCGGCCTCCCAATCTGCCAGGGGCGCGGCACTGTAGAGAAGGTCGTTAAGCTCGAGGGCCAGGCACACGCGCCGGACACCGGTCATGTCGTCGATCAGTGCCAGGCCTCGCTGGGCGAAGTGCTGGGCTTCCTTGTTGGCGAAGATGCGCAGGCAGAAGCGGCCGGCCTCGATCATCGCCCGGGCAGCCAGTTCAAGGTCGCCGCTGGCGTGGGCGTGGTAGGCCAGGCTGTTGGCTTGGCGCATGTCGTTCAGGGGGCCGTCGGTCAGCCATTCGGCAACGCGCCGATGCATGGCCTGGCGGCGGGCCGGGGAAATTGCTTCGTACAGCTCGGTGGCCACCTCGCTGCGTGTGAAGCGCAGCAACCCCTGGGGGCCGGTGGAGAGCCACTGGTGCCGTTCGGCCACCTCCAGGGCCATGCCGATACGGTTGGTGTCGAGCCCCGAGACCTGGCCCAGGGTGGCTGGGTCGGGGTCGGGAGCAAGCAGCGCCGCCCAGCGCATCACTTCGAGGGTATCGCCCTCCAGGACCAAGGGGCGTTCAGCATCAGTTGGGCGTGGCGGTATCGTCGTTTCGGCACTTGATGCCGATGGGCCTTGGGCTTGCTTGGCCTCTCGCCAGGCACGCAGCAACTGGCCGTTGAGCGGCAGGCCCGCCTCGCGGAGGAGTCGCGTACCCAACTGCAGCTGTCGTTCGGCTTCGCGCGGCTGGTGCAGGGCCAGCAGCAGGCGCACCAACCAGGCGCGTGCCGCCTCGTCGAAGGGGGCGAGGCGCACCCAGGCATGGGCATGGGGCAAGGCGCGATCCGGGGTATCGGCGAACCGCCCGACAAGCGTCGTCAGCAGGGTCGTCTGGGCACGCATGGCGGCTTCTCGCTCAGCCAGGCACCAGGCGTGGAAGTCGGGAAACCGGTCCAACTCCAGGCCTTCCAGGAAAGGGCCACGGTAGCGGCTCGCGGTCTGTGCGAGCACTTCGGTGTCGGCCGTCGCCAAGCCGCCGTGGCATAGCGCATGCAGGCCGATCACGTCGATGTCGATGTCTGTGGTATCCAGGCTCACGCCCAATCGGTCCGCCTTGAGCCGGTTCCTGTCGGAATCGTCCACCAACCGGCGCAGCTTGGACAGGCTCCAGCGCAGCGAGCCACGCGGATCGTCGGGCAGTTCCCACAGCAGGTCACACAGGTGTTCGCGGCTCAGGGGGCGGGAGTGGCGCGCCAGGTAGGCGAGCAGCGCACGGGTTTTCCGGGAGGGAGGCAGCGCCAATACCCGCCCGTCCCGTATTACTTCGAGATCGCCGAGCAGGTTGAGGGTCAGCGCATTCATGTCAGGACCCTATGGGAGAACGTTAGCAGTATAGTCCGCGTTCCCACCGGGCCGACCGCCCATTTTTTTACTCCTTTGGCAGGAAAAACCACGCTGATTTACACGCCGGCTTCCTCGGCACGAGCCAACGCTGTTGGTCTACCCACCCCGAGGAGACTCACCATGACCCGCTACGCCAGCATACTGGAAACCATCGGCCGCACGCCGCTGGTGCGGCTCTCCCGGCTTGCACCGCCGGATGTCAACGTGCACGTGAAGGTAGAGGCCTTCAACCCCATGGGCTCGGTGAAGGACCGCATGGCGCTGGCGGTGATCGAGGCGGCCGAGCGCAGCGGCGCCTTGCGCCCCGGCCAGACGGTGATCGAGGCCACCAGCGGCAATACCGGTATCGGCCTGGCCATGGTATGCGCGCGCAAGGGCTATCCGCTGGTGGTGACCATGGCCGAGAGCTTCAGCCTGGAGCGGCGTCGGCTGCTGCGTTTCCTGGGCGCCCGGGTGGTGCTCACGCCGGCTTCCGAGAAGGGCAGCGGCATGCTGGCCAAGGCGGTTGAACTGGCCGAGACCCACGGTTACTTCCTGTGCCGCCAGTTCGAGAACGAGGCCAATGCCGAGGTACACAGCCGCACCACGGCGCAGGAGATCCTCGAGGACATGCAAGGGGAGCCGATCCATGCCTGGGTGACCGGCTTCGGTACCGGCGGCACGCTCAAGGGTGTCTCCCGGGTGCTGAAAGCCGCCGATCCGTCGACCCTCGTAGTGGTCGCCGAGCCCGACAATGCCCCGCTGCTGGGCAGCGGCGAGGCGCAGCCGGCAGGCAGGAGCCACCCACGTTTCCGCCCCCACCTGATGCAGGGGTGGAGCCCCGATTTCATCTCGCCGCTCGCCCAGCAGGCGGTAGCCGCCGGTATGGTCGACGAAGTCGTGCCGGTGGCGGGTGAGGACGCTCTGCGACTGGCCCGCGAGCTGGCCCGCAAGGAAGGCATCTTCGTCGGCGTTTCCGCGGGTGCGACCCTGGCCGCTGCCTTGCAGGTGGCTCGGCGGGCGCCGGCCGGCAGCCATGTGGTCTGCATGCTGCCCGACACCGGCGAGCGCTACCAGTCCACGCCGCTGTTCGAAGGCATCGAGGACGAGATGAACGCGGAAGAGCTGGCGCTGTCGCGTTCCACGCCCGGTTGTCGCTTCGATACTCCCACTCCCCAGCCGGCGACCATGCCCGTGGCGCGTGTGGCCGCAGTGCAGGAATCGCCGAACGATATGGAGGCCGAGCGTCGGCTCGACGACTACCTGGCTCAGGCGCCGGTGGTCATGTTCGCCCTGGCCTGGTGCGAGTTCTGCTGGGCTGCACGCAAGCTGTTCGACCGCCTGGGCGTCGACTTCGTGAGCGTGGAGCTGGATGCTCCGGCGTGTCAGGCCGACGACATGGGCGTGCGCCTGCGACCGGTGCTGGCGCGGCGCACCGGGGCGCCGACCATTCCGCAGATATTCATCGGCGGCGAGCCGCTCGGCGGCTGCGGTGAGCTGTTCGAGGCCTGGTCCGACGGTAGCCTCGGCGAACGCCTGGCAGCGTGCGGCGTCGCTTACGACAGCGAGGCGAGGATCGACCCTGAACTCCTGTTGCCGACCTGGCTGCACCCACGCTCCACCACGGCCTGATACGGAGGAAACCAACATGAGCTACATCGAAACGATTGACCCGGAACTGGCCGAGGGCGAGGTCAAGGAGATGTACCAGCGCCAAGCGGCCCACTTCGGATTCTTGCCCAACTATGCCCGCGTGTTTTGTCATCGCCCGGAGGTCATGAAGTGCTGGGCGGCGCTGATCGCAACGATCCGCCGGCCGATGGAGCCGCGCCGGTACGAACTGGTGACGCTGGCTGCCGCCCGTGCCTTGGGCAACACCTACTGTTCGCTGGCGCATGCCAAGGTCCTGTCGGGTCTGCTGGGCATGGAAGAGACCCAGGCCATGGTGGCGGGCAAAGTGGGGCCGCTCAGTGAGGCCGAGCGTGCGATGATGACCTTCGCCGCCAAGGTGGCCTGCCGCGCCCAGGAAATCGGCGCCGAGGATATCGAAGCGCTGCGGGCTCACGGCTTCGCCGATGACGAGATCTTCGACATCGTTGCCGTAGTGGCGGGGCGCGCCTTCTTCACCCGTATTCTCGACGGCCTAGGGGCCGAGGCCGACGCCGCCTTCCGCGAGCTCCCACCCGGGCTGGTGGAACCGCTCAGCGTGGGCAGGCCGATAGCACTTGACGCAGCGCGGACCTGAACCTGCGGTAAACGGCGTCGAAACGGATCAGGGGGCTATCGTTCGGACATGTCGGGCATGTTGCGGGTGCGCGCCACACCCGGGAGCCGCCGGCGCAGAGCGGCCTTGCCCATCATATGGGCGCTGACCGGTGCGGTGGCGAACAGGAAGATCGTCACCAAGGCCTCCTGGAACGAGACGCCGCCCTGTTGGTAGCTGAAGTAGATCAGCGAGCCGATCAGGGTGCAGCCGACGCCCAGGGTGCTGGCCTTGGTGGGGCCGTGAAGGCGCGTGTAGAAATCGGGCAGCTTGGCCAGCCCCCAGGAGCCGATCAGCGCCACCAGGGCACCGAACAGCAGGAAGACGGCGACGACGAGCTCCAGATACCATGGCATGTCGATAGTGGTCATTCGATCACGTCTCCTCGTAGCAGGTACTTGCTCATGGCGACAGTGCTGACGAAGCCCATCAGCGCTATCAGCAGGGCCAGCTCGAACAGCACGCCCAGCCCCATCCGGATGTCTGCCAGCACGATCAGCGCGATGCTGTTGATCATCAGCGTGTCCAGCGCCAGGATCCGGTCGACGATGTCCGGGCCGACGGCCAGCCGATAGAGATTGAGCAGGGCGGCAATGGCGAAGAGAGTCATGGCGACCGTGATGACGGTAGCGATCATCGGAAGATCTCCTCGAGTGGCTGTTCGTAGCGTTCGCGAATGGTGGCGATGGCCTCGGCCTCGTCCTCCAGGTGTAGAGCGTGGACCAGCAGGGTATTGGCCTTCGCATCGTGGTGGATCGAGACGGTGCCGGGCGTCAGCGAGATGGTGCTGGCCAGGATGGTGATGGCGAAGTCGTCGTCCAGGGCCAGGGGGTAGAGGAAGAAGCCAGGCTGCAGATGCCGGGCGGGGCGCAGGATGCGAATGGCCACCACCAGGTTGGAGCGCAGGATGTCCACCAGCAGCACCAGCAGGTAGCGCAGCAACGGCAGGGGTCGCTTGATCTTCGCCTCTTCGGCCCAGAAGGCGTGGGTCACGAAGGGAATGGCCACGCCCAGGGCCAGCCCCAGTAGGGCATGGGCCACGCTGAAGTCGTTGACCATCAACAGCCATAGCAGCGCCAGGAACAGCGAGAACAGGGGATGCGGCAGCCAGAACTGCCGGGAGCGGAACGGTGAGGGCGTCATGGCGCGATCTCCTGTGCCGAAGCGATGGCCTGCGGCAGCACGGCGGCGATATAGGCCTGTGGGTCGAGCAACTGCTCGGCGGTCAGTTCGAGGTAACCCATCACTGGCTCGCCGAACACCGCCAGTAGCCCGTTGAGGCCGACCATGGTGGAGACCAGTGCCAGCGGACCGCGTTCGAGCGGGTACGGCTTGGCCATGGCAGCGGGGCGCCAGAACCAGTTGCTGCCGGTGCGGCTGAGAGCGATCAGGGTCAACAGCGCGGCGGTGAGCAGCACGCCCCACAGCCACAGGCCCTGGGGCTCCTGCGAACTCGCCTGAAGAATCCACGCCTTGCTGACGAAGCCGCTGAACGGCGGCAGGCCCGCCATGGCGATGGCGGCGACGAAGAACAGGGTGCCCAGCAGCCAACGATGACCGATGGGCCCGATCGCCGAGAAGCGGTCGTAGCCTTCCTCGCGCTGCCGGCCCAGCAGGTCGGCCAGCAGGAAGAAGACGGCGGTCATGCCGGTGCTGTGGATCAGGTAGAAGAGTGCGGCGCCGAGTGCCGCCGGGGTGACGAAGCTGATGGTGGCCAGCAGGGTGCCCACCGAGAGGATCACCAGATAGGCGGTCAGGGTGCGCAGGCTGTTCGAGCCCAGTACCCCGACGCCGCCCAGCGCCAGGGTCAGCAGCGCCAGCGGCCACAGCCAGAGCCAGGCGGTCGCGTTGACCGGCGATTCGCCGAGCGCAAAGACCAGCAGGAAAACCCGCAGGATGGCGTAAACGCCGACCTTGGTCATGATGGCGAAGAGCGCAGCCACCGGCGCACTGGAGGCCGAGTAGGCACGGGGCAGCCAGAACAGCAGCGGCAGGATGGCGGCCTTGATGCCGAATACCACCAGCAGGATCAGGCTGGCGGCGGCGAGCAGCGGCGCATCTTCCGGCGGTGCCTCCGCCACGCGCAAGGCCAGGTCGGCCATGTTGAGGGTGCCGGTGAGGCCATAGAGGGTGCCCAGGGCGATCAGGAACAGCGCGGAGCCGGCCAGGTTGATAACCACATAGTGCAGCCCGGCGCGGCTGCGGGCGCGGCCGCCCCCGTGCAGCAGCAGGGCGTAGGAGGCGATCAGCAGGATCTCGAAGAACACAAAGAGGTTGAACAGGTCGCCGGTCAGGAAGGCGCCGTTGAGGCCGGCCAACTGGAACTGGAACAGGGCGTGGAAGTGCGCGCCGCGCTTGTCGGTGCTGCTACCGCTGCTGGCGTAGAGCAGGCAGCAGAAGCCCAGCACGGCGGTAAGTGCCAGCATGATGGCGGAGAGGCGGTCGAGAACCAGCACGATGCCGAAGGGCGCGGGCCAGTCGCCGGCGTGGTAGAGCTGATACTCCCCCGAGCCGGCCATGGCCAATCCCCACACGCCCAATAGCACCAGGCCCAGGGTGCTGGCGACACCCACCAGGCGCTGCACGCCGAAAGGCAGCCGATAGAGCAGCAGCTGGCTTGCTCCTGTCACCAGCGGCAGCAGTATCGGCAGGATGAGGGCGTGGTTCATGCAAGGTCCTCGTCCGGGTTCTCGCCGTCGACGTGGTCGTTGCGCAGCTCCACCGCCGCCTTGAGCGCCAGCACCACCACGAAGGCGGTCATGGCGAAGCCGATGACGATGGCGGTGAGCACCAGGGCCTGGGGCAGAGGGTCCGCCGAGCGCTCGCTGAAGCCGACGATGGCCGGCGCGCCGGCGACCAGACGGCCGGAGGCGAACAGATAGAGATTGACGGCATGGGAGAGCAGGGTGAGCCCGAGGATCACCGTGAAGGTGCGTGCCCGAAGCAACAGGTAGATCCCACAGGTGGTCAGCACGCCCAGGGTTATCGCATAGAGCAGTTCCATCAGCCGATCTCCTTGCCGGGGCCCGCCACGGTCATCAGCTTGCCGAGGTTGGCCAGTATCAGCAGTGTGGCCCCGACCACGGTGGCGTAGACGCCGAGGTCGAAGAGCATCGCGGTGGCCAGCTCGAAATCGCCGATCAGCGGCAGGTGCATGTGGCCATGGGCCGAGGTGAGGAAGGGGTAGCCGAACAGCCAGCTGCCGAGACCGGTGAGCACGGCGATCAGGATGCCGGCACCGATCAGCGGCCGGAAGGCGGTCAGCATGCGCGCCTGGGCCCACACCAGCCCGCCCGCCATGTACTGCAGCGTCAGCGCCACGGCAGTGATCAGCCCGGCGATGAAGCCGCCGCCCGGCAGGTTGTGGCCGCGCAGGAAGATATAGGCCGAGACCAGCAGGGCGATAGGCAGCACCAGCCGGGCCACGGTGCCGAGCATGATCGGGTGCGGTTCGGCGACCCAGTGTGCAGGGTTGGTGTCGACTACCCGCTCCTTGAGGTGCAGGTCGCGGGTGAAGGCGAACACAGCCACCGCCGCGATACCCAGCACGGTGATCTCGCCGAGGGTATCGAAGCCGCGGAAGTCTACAAGGATCACGTTGACCACGTTGGTGCCGCCACCACCGGGCAGGCTGTTGGCGAGGAAGAAGTCGGAGATGCTCTGTTGCGGCCGGGTCAGGATGGCGAAACTGAAGGCTGCCACGCCGCCGCCCATCAGGCCGGCGATGGCGAGGTCGCGTGCCGTCCTCCTGCGCGAGGATTCCCGGGGTGATTGCTGGGGCAGGAAGGAGAGCGCAAGCATCATGATCACTACCGCCATTACCTCCACCATCAGCTGGGTCAGGGCGAGGTCCGGCGCCGAGAAGCGGGCGAAGGCGACGGTGACGAAGAGCCCGGTCACCCCGAGCAGCAACAGCGCCGGCAGCCGATAGTGATGGAAGACCACCACGCCGATGGACGCCAGGCAGAGCAGGATGGCGGCCAGTAAGGTCAGCGGATCGAGAGGTGCGAGCGGCACGCCGCCGTTCCAGCGTGCCACGGCGAGCAGTTCCACGCCGACCAGTACCACGACGGTGATCATGATGAAGACCAGATAGCGCTGCTGCGAACCGTTCTCGAGCTGGAAGACTCGCTGCTGGGAGAAAGCGATGATACGCAGCATGATCCAGTCGAAGATCTCCTTGGCATCCACCTCGGGCAGCCGAGCGTGAAGACGGAACAGCGGATCGCGAATCATGTAGAAGAGCGCGCCGCCCGCCAGCGCGACGAGGCTCATGATCATGGGCAGGGGGCCACCCAGCGCCGCGAAGTCGTAGGCGGAGAGGTCGGCCTGGCGAGACGCCAGGAACGCCGGGTGGATCAGAAGCGTGTTGAGCCCCGCCGGTGCCAGGCCCACGTAGAGCGTGGCCAGGGCCAGCAGCGCGATGGGCGTCAAGGCCGCCAGGCGGGGTTGCCGGGGTGGCCAGATGGGCAGATCGATGGGCCTGCCGTTGAAGTAGACGTTGTGGAAGATACGAATCGAGTAGGCCACCGAGAACAGCCCCGCCAGCGTCACCCAGGTGGGGATCACCAGGGTCGCCCAACTGGGCGTCGTTACCAGCAGGCTCTCGCCGAACAGCATCTTCTTGCTCAGGTAGCCGCTCATCAGCGGCAGACCGGCCATGGCGGCGGCGGGAATCGCCGACAGCGCCATCAGCACCGGCATGAATCGCCACATGCCGTTGATATGGCGCATGTCGCGAGTGCCGGTGGCGCGGTCCACGTAGCCCGCCATCATGAACAGCGGTGCCTTGAACAGTGCGTGGCATACCAGGTGGAAGAGCGCCGCCGCCACGGCCATGGGCGTTCCCAGGCCCAGCAACAGCATGATCAGCCCCAGGTGGGACACCGTGGAATAGGCCAGCAGCCCCTTCATGTCGTGCATGAACATGGCCACGAAGGCGCCCACCATCAGCGTCAGCATGCCGGTCAGGGTGACCAGGTAAAACCACAGTTCGGTTTCCGCCAGGGCCGGATGCAGCCGGGCGAGCAGAAACAGCCCCGCCTTGACCATGGTGGCGCTGTGCAGATAGGCCGAGACCGGTGTCGGCGCGGTCATGGCGTGAGGTAGCCAGAGGTGGAAGGGGAACTGGGCCGACTTGGTGAAGGCTCCGAGCAGGATCAGGTTGAGCATCAGGGCATAGTGCTCATGAGCGCGGATTCGCTCTCCGGCCTCGAGCACCACCGAGAGTTCATAGCCGCCGGCGGCCTGACCCAGCAGCACGATGCCCCCCAGCAGCAGCAATCCACCGCCGCCGGTGATTACCAGTGACATCCTTGCTCCCAGCCTGGAGGCATGGCGGTCGCTGTGAAAGCCGATGAGCAGGAACGACACCAGGCTGGTCAGCTCCCAGAACACCAGCATGAACAGCAGGTTTTCGCATAGCACGATGCCCAGCATGGCCGCCATGAACAGCAGCATCAGGGTGTAGAAACGTGCGGCCGAAGCGCTGCCTTCGAAGTAGTAACGGGCATATAGCAGGATCAGACAGCCGATGCCGGTGATCAGCAGGGCGAACAGCAGGCCCAGGCCGTCCAGGCGCAGCGCCACGTTCAACCCCAGAGAGGGCAGCCAACTCAGTTCGTAAATGACGGTCTCGCCGCTCGAGACCCGCGGCAGCCAGCTCAGCAGCAGAGCGAAACACGAAACGGCAGGCAGGGCGGCGAGACAGGCGAGCTGTCGAGACGTGCCGCCACGGCGAAATACGGGCAGCATCGCGCCCAGCAGCGGTAGCAGGATGACGAGGGCAAGTGCCATGTGGTCGCTTGCGGCAATCGTCAGGAAGTACGCCAGTGGCTGGGCCGTGCCAACCTCCGGCCTTTTGCAGCTCGGTTACTGACGGGTGGGCCTGGACAAACGTTGATTGTTCTTCTCATGCAAACTCCCTGAAGCACGTGGAGAACTTTCATCGCATCGCGTTGCGTGCCTGCCGTAAAGATGCGATGAACGGTTTCCACTATAGTGGGCTTTTCCCTGCCCGTGCCTTGGCTCATGTCAACGCTGTGCTTCTTTTGGCCCTTCAATGCGGGCCGGCCGATAGTCCTTGACGTAACGCTGCGTTGAACCATATTGAAACTAGACCGTTCGGTCTGGATGGAGTGTCTATGGCCCATACGACGAAGGAACGCCTGCTCGATGCGGGATTGGGGATGTTGCTACGGTGCGGCTACAACGATCTGGGTATCCAGGCCTTGCTCGATGAGACGAAGACGCCCAAGGGCTCCTTCTACCATCATTTCAAGAGCAAGGAGGACTTCGCCCTGCAGGTGATCGACCGCTACATGGTCGAGGTTCACCAGGGGCTGGATCTGACGCTGGGCAACCAGGACCTGCCGCCCCTGGACCGGGTTCGACGCTTCTTTGAACTATCGGGAGAGAAGTACCGCGAGGAGGGCTACCTGGGATGCTTGCTAGGAGGGGTGGGGCAGGAACTGTCTGGAGTAAACGACGTGTTTCGTCGCAAGATCGCCAGCTGTTTCGCTACCATCGCCGAGCGTATCGCAGGTTGCCTGGAAGAGGCGCGCCAGCGGGGCGAACTGCCCCCCGGCAGCGAGCCACGCAAGATGGCGGACCTGCTGGTGGATTGTTGGGAAGGCGCAGCGCTACGTAGTCGATTGCGTGGCGATCCGGCTCCCCTCGAGGCGATGCTCGATTTCTACTTCTCTGCCGCCGCCGGGTAGAATTTTTTTTACCCGGGCTCTGAACCGACCGGTCTATTTCCGGATCGACCACAAGGCCGGTCCGAAACCGGAGGCAAGGGTCGGATGACATCCGACCCGGGAGGCGAGACATGAACACAACAACACTGTACGAGCGGCTGGGCGGGGAAGTCGGCATCGCTAGCCTGGTCGAGGATATCGTCGAGGCGCATATGCAGAACCCGAAAATCCAGGCGCGATTCCTGCCCTACCGGGACGACCTGGAGTACCTGGAGACAGTCAAGGGCCACCTGCGGCAGTTTCTTACCTTCGGCGGCGGGGGGCCGGGTGAATACCACGGCAAGAGCATGCTGGAGGCGCATCGCGGCATGAACATCAGCGAGGCGGAGTACATGGCCGCCATCGACGACATCCTCGCAGTGCTCGACAAGCATGGAGTTGACCCCCAGACGCGCCAGGAGATGCTCGGCATCGCCTATTCGCTCAAGGACGAGATCATGCACGTCTGAAGGCGCCCCTGTGACGGACAGACCCGGCGTCTCACGGCGTCGGGCCTTTTTCGTCATGTGGAAGTGCCGAGCATGGCTGACTGCTTTCATGCCTCCTGTCGGATTTCCATGCTGCTATCCAATTGCGCTGCCACGGCCTCGATCGTCTGTGGGTCAGTCTCGGTGGCCGGGGCCAGGCACCAAGCCTCGTGCACCAGCGCCGTGAGCGTCGAGAGGTTTCCTTCGGCAAGCGGTAGGTGGCCGGAGAGCACCGTGGTCGGCGCCAGGCGCTCCAGGGCATGCAGTGATCGGCCCAAGGCTGCTCGGTCGACCGTGGCCAGCCAGGGGGCGTCGATCGATGACCAGGTCACCATCCCGGCACGCAGGGTTTGCGCCTCGATTTCCGCTACGTTTTCCGCCGGTTGGGGAAGCAGGGCACCAAAGCTGTCGGCAGCGAACAGGGTGCGCGAGCGGGTATCGAGGAAGCCAAGTGTCTCCGGTGCGTCGTAGTAAGGCGGGCGCAGCGGCACCAGCTCGCGGTCCCCAAGCGTGAGCCGTGCACCCGGCTCCAGCAGCTGTACGCGGCTGACGTCGAGGCCGAGCAGGCCCATCTTGCCCATGCCGAGGAAGCTGGTCACGACCCTTGCCCTGGGGGCGCGTTCCAGGATCCGGGCCAGGTTGCCGATATGGTCGGCATCGGTGTGGCTCAGCCAGATCCAGCGCAGGTCGGTGAGGTCGATTTCCGCCTCGAGAGCTTCTAGGAACGCGTCGCCGAGCGCGGCCAGGCCGGTGTCTACCAGTACCGGCTCTTGGCCCTTGTGCAGGAAGGCGTTGACCGCCAGGCCGCCCATGCCGGGCAACGGCAGGAAGGCGGGTAGCACACACCAGTCGTTTCCGGTCTCCCGGGTGGTCAGCATTACAGGATTATTGTCGGTCATCGTCAGGCTCCGGGGTCTTGATCTGTTTTCAGTGAACACCATTGTTCACGTCGCAAGTGAAAACTCAGGGACGGCGCTTGTCAAGAGTTGAGTGAACATGTATGTTCACTTAATGACCGAGACACGACGTTATACCCAACGTAAGCGCGCCGCCGACCGCGAAGAGACCCGCCTGCGCATCGTCGAGGCGACCATGGCGCTGCATGAAGAGATCGGCCCGAGTGCCACCACCATAAGTGCCATCGCCCAACGGGCCGGCGTGCAGCGTCTGACCGTCTATCGTCACTTTCCTGACGAAACTGCGGTCTTCGCGGCCTGTACCCGTCACTGGCTCGAGCTCAACCCGCCGCCGGACCCTGCCGCCTGGGCCTCCCACGAAGTGGGGCAGAACCAGGCCCGCGCCGCGCTGGTGGCCTTCTATCGCTACTATCGTGATACCCAGCGAATGTGGCGGGCCGCTATTCGCGACGAGCCCAAGGTGCCGGCGCTTCAGGGACCCATGGAGAGTTTTCGCGGCCAGTTGAATGCGTTGGGCGAGACGATAGGTAAGGGCTTCGGGGGGGCGGAGGATTCGCTCCCAACCACTACGCTGCGTCATGCCCTGGCGTTTACCACCTGGGCATCGCTGGAGGCGCAGGGGCTTGGCGACGAGGCCATGGCGGACCTCGTGATGGCGTGGCTGCAGGGAGTGAGGAGCTGACGTGCTGTTCCTTCAAACCTGATAACGCCGGTAGTGCGACGCTCTACAGTTTCTTGTGCGCTCTGATGGTTTCTGTACATCAAAACGACGGCGCGACTAGGGCGATGCTGTCGCTCAGGCGGGCGCCCCCTTGAGTTCGATGGTATTGCCTTCGGGGTCTTCGAGATAGATCGAGGGGCCCGGGCCTTCGGCGCCGTAGCGTTGCTTGAGTTCACCGACCTCGATGCCATGGGTGGCAAGGTATTGGCGAATCGCCCCTGCGTCGAAAGGTTCCACGCGCAGGCAGAAGTGATCGAGATTGCGCCCCTCGCTTCCGGGGGCTGCGCCGCCACGCTGCCCCAGCGGGCCTTCCACGGGTACCAGGTCGATCAGGCTGCGTCCGGCGCGTAGTTGGATCAGGCCAATCTCTTCCTGATGCTTTTCCACGGTGCAGCCCAATACCTCGCAGTAGAAGGCGAGCATGGCATCGGTGTCGCGGATGCGCAGTACCAGATGATCGATCCCTTGGATGGGCAGCATGGCGTTCCGAGTTCGTTCTGGGGCCTAACCGACACTATGGCCCAAGCGGCTGGCAGGCACCAGAGTACTCGCCGTCACCACCTGTCACGCCCTCGCTCCGGCACCATGCGGCCGAAGTAGATCAGCCCGTAGGCCAGCCAGGCCACGGTGAGTATCAGGCGACAGGACGACATTGCTCGCCAGCAATGCCAGGGAGATCAACATCAGCGCGACGAACAGCTCGCCTACGGAAAACGACATGACCGGCTCCTTCCTTGGACTGTCTGGGTGCCACACGGGGCAACTCGTCTCAGCGTAGACGAATCCCGTTCTTGTCCCGAGCAGCGCCGAAGCAACGATGGCCATGGCGAGCGCGAGAGGCGGATGCGCAGCATGGCCCGAACATGCCAGTATTGGAGCTGGCCGTTCTTGCCAAGGAAGCCATTCATGACCCGACTGTTCCAGAAGCACTATCACCCGGCCGGCACGGCGCCCGGTACGCTGCGCGACCTGTCCCTCGAACAAGTCGCCCTGCAGGGGCCGGCGACGTTCCTGCTGGCACGACGCGAAGGCGGCCGCTGGGGCGAGATGCACGAGATCGTGTCCGAGGCGATTCCCGAGGTGTCGGAGGAGGGGGTGCTGTGCTGGCTGGACGTGCAGGGCATGCCGACGTCCGAGGAGCTCGAGCTGCTCGGCGAGCGGGTGGGGCTGCATCCGTTGGCCCAGGAGGACATCCTCAACGGCGGCCAGCGGCCCAAGGTCGAGCGCTTCGAGGAATCGCTGGTGGTCACCCTCGGCATCCCCGAGGTAGACGATGAAGGTAACCTGCACCTCTACCAGTTGACCCTGTTCATGGCCGGCAATATCGTCGCCAGCGTCATGGCCGAGACGCTGGATCCGTTCGTCGAGGTGCGGCGCCGGCTCAAGGAGCGTGGTGGGCGCGCCTTGGGGGAGCCGGACGACCTGCTCTATGGCCTGCTCGATGCCGCCGTGGACCACGCCTTCCCGGTGCTGGATGGAGTGGGCGAGCGCATCGAGGAACTCGAGATGGAGATCCTCAATCAACCTGACAGCTCGACGCTGGAGCGCCTGCACGGGCTGAAGCGCGAACTGATCATGCTGCGCCGCTACCTGTGGCCCACCCGCGAGGTGATCAACCAGTTGCTGCGCGACCATGACGACCTGTTCACGCCCGACACGCGCTTGTGGATGCGAGACGTCTACGACCACACCGTACAGGTGCTGGACCTGGTGGAAAGCTATCGCGACATGACGGCGAGCCTGCTCGACATCTATCTTTCGAGCATGAGCCATCGGCTCAACGAGAGCATGCGTAAGCTCACAATCGTCGCCACCGTGTTCATGCCCCTGACCTTCATTGCCGGCGTGTACGGCATGAATTTCGCCCACCCCACCAGCCCCTTCGCCATGCCCGAGCTAAGCTGGTACTGGGGCTATCCTATGGTATGGGGTTTGATGGTCGCCGTTGCCATCGGCATGGTGGTGTGGTTCAAGCGCAAGCACTGGTTCTAGCATGTCCGACACACTGGAACGTCCGGTCATCGAGGCGCGATGCTATCCCGATCGCGTGCTGAGCGACCGTCATGGCTACCACCAACTGCTGCTGGGGCTCGATGGTGCGCTGGAGCTCGAGTCGGCAGGCCGGCTCACGCATGTGACCCGCGGCATGTTGGCCCCGGTGGCGAGCGGTGACGTGCACCACTACCTGGCACCGGGCGATAACCGCGTGCTGGTACTCGACCTGCCCGAGGCATGGTGCGAGGCGCTGGCCTTCGAGGGGCTACTGCAAGGCCAGGTTCGGCGTCTGCCCGAAGAGCTGGTGGCCTGCGGCGAAAGGCTGGATGGAACGGGCCAGTCCCTGGGGCGCTGGCTTGAACTGGCATTAGCAGCCGGGGGCCGGCGCGCCGTACCGCCGCGGCTGAAGCTGCTCGAGCTGCTGCCCGCCGTACGCGCCGACCTGGCGCATCCATGGCGTGTTGCCGACATGGCAGTGCGCTGCCACCTGGCCGAGGCCGTCTTCGCCCGTCAGTTCCGCGCGTTGACCGGCCTGTCGCCCCACGAGTGGCTGGTACGGCAGCGGTTGGCTCACGCCTGCGAGTTGCTCCGGGTCGGTGGTGCCTCGCTCACCGAGGTGGCCCTGGCCTGCGGCTTTGCCGACAGCGCCCATTTCTCACACAGCTTTCGCCGGCGGCATGGTGTCTCGCCGAGTGAGTGGCGGCGGCTGATGGCCGCGGGCGGCGCCTCGGAAAGAGGTCAGGATTCGACAAGCCGCGTCCCTACGTAAAGCACATGCTGTGACCTCGACAATGCTGACGAGGTCTCATCATGTCCGCTCTGACCCGACGCCAGGCCACGGCCATCGGGGCCACCACCATTCTCAACTGGGCGCTGCTCGCCACCCTGACCCAGCTCTCGGGCCCGGTGCCACCGTTTCTGCTCACCGGCCTGGCATTCGGCATCGCCTTCCTCTGCTTTCTCGCCTGGGCCCTGGGGCGGGGCGAGTCGTTCATCGCGCCGCTGCGTCAGGCTCCTTCGGTCTGGGCGCTGGGCGTTGGTGGGCTGTTCGGCTATCACGCGCTCTACTTCGTCGCCCAGCAGAATGCACCGCCGGCCAACGCGGGACTGATCAGCTACTTGTGGCCGCTGTTGATCGTGCTGTTCGTCGGCATGCTACCGGGAGAGCGCCTGTTGGCCAGGCACGTGGTCGGTGGGCTGCTGGGCTTCGCCGGGGCGGCGCTGCTGATCGGCGGCGACCTGGGCGGCGGCGGTAGTGCGCTGGGCTACGGGGCCGCTTTTGCCTGTGCCTTGGTGTGGAGCGGCTACTCCGTGCTGTCGCGGGCCAAGAAGACGGTGCCCACGGCCGCGGTGGGCGGCTTCTGCTTGGTGACGGCACTGTTGGCCTTCGCCTGCCATGGGCTGTTCGAAGCGACGCGCTGGCCCCAGGGTATCGAGTGGCTGGGCGTGATCGGCCTGGGCCTGGGGCCGGTGGGCAGCGCCTTCTTCACCTGGGACGTCGGCGTCAAGCACGGCGACCTGCACTTGCTTGGGTTACTGGCCTACGCCACGCCGCTGCTCTCCACGGTGGTACTGATCGTGGCCGGCTATGCCGAGGCCACGCCGCTGCTGGCGCTGGCAGCCGGCGTGATCACCCTGGGCATGCTGATCGGCAGCGGTGCGCTGGTGCGACGCAGGAAGCGGGAGACTCCGGCGCGCCCCGATCTCGCGGGAGGTGGCGGCGCGCGGAGGTTGCCTAGAGCGAGCCGCTCAGAACGAGCCGACCAGCGACCCCACAACGACAAGTACGATCAAGGAAATAATTGGCCCGACCACGGCCACCGCGGCGATGTCCAGGTAGGCCTGGCGGTGAGTCAGCCCGCAGATGGAGAGCAGCGTGATCACCGCGCCGTTGTGGGGCAGGGCGTCCAGTCCACCGGTGGCCACCGCCGTGACCCGGTGCAACAGGTCCGGCGAGATGCCTGCCGCCTGGCCCATGGCCAGGTAGGTATCGCCCAGGGTCGCCAGCGCGATGCTCATGCCGCCCGAGGCGGAACCGGTCATGCCGGCCAGCAGGTTGACGGCGATGGCCAGCGAGATCAGCGGATTGTCGCCGCCGGCGGTGGTGACCCAGGCGCTGATGGCATCGAACGCGGCGAGCGAGGCGATGACCGAGCCGAAGCCGACCAGGCTTGCGGTGTTGAAGATCGGCAGCAGCGAGGCATTGGCGCCGCTGTCCAGCGAGGCTGTCAGTTGCCGTAGCCGTGGCCAGTTCAGTGCGATCAGCACGAGAATGGAGAGTACCAGTGCGGCAATGACCGACCACAAGCCACGCACCGATTCGATGCTGGTGGCGCCGTAGATCGGATCCGACAGATAGCCAGTGTCCATGGCCGGGATGACCACAGTGGTAAAGAGCAGGTTCAGCGCGATTACCAACACGATGGGCAGCAGCGCCAGGGGCAGCGAAGGCAGCCCGTGGCGCTGCTGCGGCTCGACTTCGGCCAGATCGAAGCCTTCGCCTGCGGCGCGCTCGCGCAAGTGGTCGTGGGTGGTGGTGGGTTCGCTTCCCTGTTCACCGTAACCTTCGCCGCCCGCCTGGGCCTGTCTGGCGCGGTAGCTCAGCCAACTCTGTCCCAGACCCAGCATGATCAGCCCGCTCATGATGCCAAGCCCCGGTGCGGCAAAGGGCGAGGTGCCGAAGAAGGGCATCGGTATGGCGTTCTGGATCGCCGGCGTGCCGGGCAGGGCGGTCATGGTAAAAGTGAAGGCGCCCAGCGCGATGGTGCCGGGGATCAGCCGCTTGGGCAGGTCGGCCTTGCGAAAGAGCGCTGCGGCGATGGGGAACACGGCGAAGGCCACCACGAACAGTGACACGCCGCCGTAGGTCATGACCGCACAGGAGAGCACCACGGCGAGGATGGCCCGGCTTTCGCCGAGGCGTTCGACGATGGCACCGGCCAGCACCTCCGCACTGCCGGAATCCTCCATCAGTTTGCCGAAGATCGCCCCGAGCAAGAACAGCGGAAAATAGCTGACGATGAAGTTGCCCGCCGATCCCATGAATACCTGGGTATAGCTGGCCAGCAGCGGAGCATCCACCGAGGCCAGCGCCACCAAGGCGGCCAGCGCCGGGGCCAGGATCAGCAGGCTAAGGCCACGGTAGGCCAGGTATATCAGCAGGAACAGCGCAACGACGATGGCCAGGACTTCGGTCATGCCTTGCCCTCTTCCTCCTGGCCCGGCCTGACGAGCGGGCGAAAAGTGTCGCTGAACACGGCATCCAGGTCGAAAGTGGAGTAATGACCCAAGGCATCGAAGTTTTTCTCGAGCCACAGATCGGCCCAGCCTCGGCCCTGGCGGTACAAGCGCGAGACGAAGTCCCACTGGGCGTTGAACTTGCTCGAGGCGGAAAGTTTCTCCACCTCCTGCTCGGCGTGGATAAGGTGCAGGCGCATGGAGCGGTAGCGCTCCACCTCGAGGCCTTCGGCATCGATCAGCTGTTGTAGCAGCTGGATGCTGCGCAGTTCCTTGATCAGGCTGGTGTTGAAGGTGATCTCGTTGATACGGTTGATGATGTCCCGGGCGCTGTCAGGTAGCCGCTGACGTACCAGCGGGTTGACCTGAACCACCAACAGGTCCTGGCAATCCATGTCGTCCACCAGTGGGAATAGTGCCGGGTTGCCACTGTAGCCGCCATCCCAGTAGGCTTCGCCATCGATCTCCACAGCAGGGAACATGAACGGCAGGCAGGCTGATGCCATCACCGTATCTACCGAAATCTGCGGTTGGCGAAACACCTTGGCCCGGCCGGTCCTGACATTGGTGGCAGTGACGTAGATCTTGGCCCTGCGGCAGGCGTTGACGCGCTCGAAATCCACCAGTTTGCATACCAGATCCCGCAGCGGATTGATCTTCAGGGGGTTGAGTTTGGCCGGGGCGATGAGCTGGGTCAGGCTCTCGAACATCAGGTAGCTGGGTGAGTGGTCGAGGCTGCCGCTACCGGTCAGCCAGTCCCAGGGCGTCGGTTGAATGGGCGAGAAACGTGCCGCATCGCTGACGCCGTGCCAGAAATCATGGAGCGCCTCGCGCGCCCCTTCGCGGCCGCCGCGGTGCAGCCCGTCGGCCAGTACCACGGCGTTCATCGCACCGGCGCTGGTACCGCTCACGCCGTCGATCTTCAGGCGTTCATCTTCCAGCAGCCTGTCCAGCACGCCCCAGGTCAGCGCGCCGTGGGAGCCGCCGCCCTGCAGAGCGAGATCGATGTGCTTGCGTTCTTCCTTGGGCATGCCATCTCCTGTGTCATTCATGCTGCAACGCAGTGTAGACCTCTTGTGGGCGAGCCCGATACAGGCGTCTTGGTTATCTACGTTACAGAGTGCCTGACTACTTGCCGTTCAGGAGCCGCTCGTGGAATCGGTAGCTTGAAGCTTGACCAGGGTAGTCACCAGCCGTTGGCAGAGCGCGTCGAGCCGCTGCTGTTGGCTCTCGTCCACCAGTTCACCGCTTTCACCGAAGGCCTGGGCGGCGCGGGGAACGGCCAGCGGGTTGGGAAGTACGGTCACACCGAGATTGCCGAGCAACTGGCGGATCAGCGCCAGGCTGCGCATGCCGCCTAGCGCGCCCGGCGAAGCGGAAACCACGGCTGCCAGCTTGTCGGCGAACAGTGCCAGGCCGCTGCGCTCGCCATCCGAACGCGACAGCCAGTCGAGGGTGTTCTTCATCAACGGCGTGATGAAGCCGTTGTACTCAGGCGAGGCCAGCAGCAGACCCTGGTGCTCGGCAAGCAAGCCCTGCAGGCTACGAGCGCTGGCTGGAAGGCCCTCCCGGCTTTCCAGGTCGCCGTCGTAGAGGGGCAGCGGGTAGTCGCGCAGGTCTACGAAAGTCGCCTGGCCGCCGACCCGATCGAGCCGCTCGGCGGCCAGGCGGGCGAGGCGCTTGTTGTGGGAATCCTCTCTGGCGCTGCCGGCGAAGACCAGGATGCGTGGTGGCTTATGTAGCGTCATGGGCAATAGTCCCTCTCGTCAGTTGGTCGCTGGATCCGTGTAGTGCTGTCAGTTTCGCCAGGGCAGTGGCGGTGGCATCAGGCGTTCCCCCTGAAACTCGGGGATGCTGCCGAAGCGTTCACTGCCGGCTTCCCAGTCGTTTTGGGCCTCGATGATCTCGGCCCTGCTATGGCCGACGAAATTCCACCAGATCAGGATCTCCTCGCCCAGCGGCTCGCCACCGACCAGAATGGCGCGTCCTCCCTCCGGCAGTTCGAGCGCGACCTGGTTGCGCCCGCGTCCCAGGTAGGCCAGTTCATTGGCGCCGAAGCGCTCCCCCTCGATAATGAGTTCGTCTTCCAGCGATAGCAGGCCGTATTCGAAGTCCTCACGCAGCGGCAAGGTCAGCGAGCCGGCCGACGTCGCCAACAGATCCAGGCCTACCAGCGGTGAGAAGGCCAGTGTCGGTGCACGATGGCCGGCGAATTCACCGGTCAGCAGGGTCAGTTCGAAGGCTTCCTCGCGCCACTGCGGTAGCTGCGGATAGTGATCGAAGCGCGGATCGGTGCGGCGCTGGGCCTCGGGCAAGGCGATCCAGAGCTGGGCGGCATGCAGGTGCGTCTCTCCCGGCACCGACTCCTCGGTGTGGCTGATGCCGCGGCCGGCCGTCATCAGGTTGACCTGGCCGGGACGGATCACCTGCTCGTTGCCCAGGCTGTCGCGGTGCAGCACTTCTCCCTCGATCATCCAGGTGAAGGTCTGCAGGCCGATGTGCGGGTGGGGACCGACACGCAGGCCTCGCGAGTCGCCCTTGAATACCGCCGGGCCGGCATGATCGAGGAAGCACCAGGCGCCAATCAGGCGTCGCTGGCGCGACGGCAGCACACGGTTGACGGGAATGCCGCCGACATCGGCCGTGCGTGGCGCCACATGCTGAACCTGGCGCTTGCCTTCGACCACAGGGCAATCGAGCGAGGAGGTGAGGTCGGTGTCGTTGACGAGATTGCTCATTGTCGTTTTTCCAGGAAGAACGAAGTGGGATGGGCGGTCAGGCTTGTTTCAGCATAGGTTCTCGCTTGCCGCACTGCCTGTCGGGGTTGGCCATGCCTCAACGGAACAGCCAGGGCGCCACCAGTTTCACCACCCGCGGCATGATGGCGTAGACCACCAGGCCCACGATGGTGGCGGCGACCAGGCCATGACGGATGCCCCAGGTGTCCAGTGCCGGTAGCAGTTGGAGGAGCGGCAGCCACAGTAGCGGCACGATCATGGTCAGAGGCCAGATGACCGCCGTGGTTATCAGCCACTGCTTCCAGCGCGTCGGCTGCTTGCTGGCGGGCGTAGGCGGGGTGAACCAGTAGTCGATGCCGCTGACGATCTCCACTCGCTCGGCCTGCTGCAGGTCGGGCTGGATGGTTCCCATCAGCTCGCGGCGCTCGGGGGACTCCCGCCAACGCCGGGCATCGGCGTCACTGGCGAAGCGCACGGCGATCTCGTAGTCATGATGACCTTCGGAAGGACGCAGGATGTGCACCCCCTGATGACCGGGAAAGCGGCCGGCCGCCTCGATGATCTGGCGCAGCCAGGTTTCGTAGCGATCCATGGCCTCGGGCCTGACCCGATGGTGGATCTGGATGGTTGCCCCCTCGCAGTGAACCGAGGCGGCGGGGTCGGAGACGGACATGGGCATGGTGAGCCTCCATGGCGGTTGGGTGACCAGCAGGGTAGAGCCCGGCAAGCCGGGCCCTTTCACCTCAACGCTTGTGCGCCAGGCTCTGCTGCTCGTAGCTCTGGATCAGGTTGGCGTAGGCAGGCAGGTGGGCGGCCAGCAGGCCACCGAAGCCTTCGATGTCGTTACGCCAGTCGCGGTGCAGTTCGCAACCCACCCCGAACCAGGTCATCAGCTGAGCGCCGGCGTGGGACATGCGGTCCCAGGCGGCGTCGCGGGTGGTCTGGTTGAAGGTGCCGGATGCATCGGTGACCACGAATACCTCATAACCCTCTTCCAGGGCCGAGAGTACCGGGAAGGCCACGCACACCTCAGTCACCACGCCGGCGATCAGCAGTTGCTTCTTGCCGGTGGCCCTGATCGCTGCCACGAACTCCTCATTGTCCCAGGCGTTGATCTGCCCGGGGCGGGCAAAATAGGGGGCATTGGGGAAGGTCTCCTTGAGCTCCGGCACCATGGGCCCGTTGGGGCCGTCCTCGAAGCTGGTGGTGAGGATGGTGGGGATCTCGAAGAACTTGGCGATGTCGGCCAGGGCCAGCACGTTGTTCTTGAAGTCGTCGGGGCTGAAATCGCGCACCAGCGAGAGCAGGCCGGCTTGATGGTCGACCATCAACAGGGCGACATCGTCCTTGTTCAGTCGGTTGTAGGTATAAGACATGGGATTTTTCTCCATGGTTGGGTGAGTGCGCCCGGTCAGGGCTCGGGCGCGGTCGGCTGCGGCGGGGCCGCTAGCCCTCCAGGCGGCCGAACTTGCCGGCCTGGAAATCGGTGAACGCTTGGTGAAGCTCATCCACGCTGTTCATGACGAAGGGGCCCTGGCCCACCACGGGCTCTTCGATGGGTTCTCCGCCGAGCAGCAGCAGCCGGGCATCGTTGTTGGCTTCCAGGCGTATCTCCTCCCCCTTGCGCTCGAAGCACACCAGGCCGGCATCTCGTACCAAGGCATCGCCGTTGACCTGTACCGTTCCTTCGAGTACCACCAGCAGGGTGGTGTGGCCCTCGGGTACGCGCAGCGTCGTTTCTGCGCCGGCGTTGAGCTGCAGGTCCCAGACGCTGATCGGGGTAAAGGTGTGGGCCGGCCCTGCATGGCCCTGGTACTCACCGGCAATGACCCGCAGCTCTCCTGCGCGCCCAGGCAGCGCCAGCCGGGGAATGTCGGCATCGAGCAGCGTCTGGTAGGCCGCGGGGGTCGACTTGTGCCGGGCTGGCAGGTTGATCCAGAGCTGTACCATTTCCAGCGTGCCGCCTTGAGCGGTGAAGGCCCGCGAGTGAAACTCCTCGTGCACGATTCCCGCCCCGGCGGTCATCCACTGGACGTCGCCTTCTCCGATGCGCCCACCGCTGCCGGTCGAGTCGCGATGCTCCAGCTCGCCGCGATAGACCAGGGTCACGGTCTCGAAGCCGCGGTGAGGGTGGGCACCGACGCCGCGAGGCCGAGGGGCCGGCGGGAAGTCGTAAGGGCCGGCATGGTCGAGCAACAGAAAAGGGCTCAGGTGATCGGCGCCCAGGCGGTCGTAGGTGAACAGCGAACGCACTGGAAAACCGTCGCCAACCCAATGGCCGCGGGGGGCGCCGTAGATGCCGTGGATCTTCTTCATGGTCTGGCTCCTGCTTGATTGGCTACTTGGCCGATACAGAAAGCCTAGAGATGCAACGATCTTGGCGGTAGAGGCTATAATGCACACTCTGCGTTCCATGAGTAGAACGATGAGAGTGAGTGACCATGCAAGATCTCAACGACCTCTATTACTTCGTGCAGGTGGTGGATCATGGTGGCTTTGCCCCGGCCGGTCGCGCCCTGGGCTTGCCCAAGTCGAAACTGAGCCGGCGCATCGCACAGTTGGAAGATCGGCTCGGCACACGGCTTATTCACCGCTCGACGCGCCACCTGTCGGTTACCGAACTGGGACAGGCTTACTATCGACACTGCGTGGCGATGCTGGTCGAGGCCGAAGCGGCAGAGGAGCTGATCAAGACCAATATCCAGCAGCCGAGGGGAACGGTGCGGCTTAGCTGTCCGCCGAGCCTGCTGAACTATCTGATCACGCCACTCTTGGTTCGCTTCATGGCGCAGTGCCCCGATGTGGAAGTGCAGGTAGAGGCAACCAGCCGCCGGGTCGACGTGATCAAGGAGGGGCTCGACATGGCCATCCGGGTTCGCTTTCCGCCACTCGAGGACAGCGATCTCTCGATGAAGGTACTGTCGCGCAGCCCTCAACGCTTGCTGGCTGCGCCAGTGCTACTCGAGGGGCGGCCGAAGCCGCGAGCACCAGGCGACCTGGCGGGATTGCCCAGCCTCGATTTCGACCAGGTCGACAGGCAGCACCTCTGGGTACTCGACGGACCGGACGGAGCCACCGCCCGGATTCGTCATCATCCACGCTTGGTGACCGATCATGCCGAGACGCTGCATCAGGCTGCTCTCGCCGGCCTCGGCGTAGCCAAGTTGGCCCTACTCGTGGCGGGGCAAGACTTGCAGGCGGGGCACCTCGTCGACGTGCTTCCCGGCTGGGAGCCACGGGGCGGCATACTGCACGCCGTATTCCCTTCGCGACGGGGTGTCCTGCCCGCCGTGCGTGCGCTGCTCGACTTCCTGGCCGAGAATATCGACGAGATCGATTTCACCAGCGAAACCGCCTGGGCGCCGTCGCACGGCGTAAGCGAGTCTCGAGACGCCGCTAATTAAGGATAAGGATGGGGCTGGCTACATGGGTGACTACACGGATTATCTTCAGGATGTCTTCGCAAGGTTCGGGCCGGTGTCCGCCCGCCGCATGTTTGGCGGTCATGGCCTCTATCACCAGGGCCTGATGTTCGCCCTGGTGGCCGACGATACCCTCTACCTGAAGGCGGACGACGGCAACGTGGGCGACTTCGAGCGCGAGGGGCTCGAGCCGTTCCTGTACCACAAGGCGGGCCGCGAGGTGAGGATGTCCTACTACCGCGCCCCGGAGGCGATCTTCGAGGATCAGGAGCTGGCGGCGGAGTGGGCGGGTGGCGCCTTCGCGGCGGCGCTACGCGCCAAGGCGGGCAAGCGCTGACAGAAAAAAGTTCAGCAGAGTCGCGAGCCGAGCAGCAGCTGCGAGGCGTCGGCCGCTTGCCAGCCCCACCATGCCAGTGACAGGGCAGCGCCGAGGGCCAGCAACGCGGCGAGTTTCACCAGGTGAATCCGTCTCATGCCTGAGCCTCCAGGGGCGCGGTGCGTTTGACCGGTGCCTCGCTGATGAACCAGTGCAGCAGGGCGGCGATCACCGAGAGCAGTATGGCAAGCTTCCATACCACGTCATAGTCGCCATGCAGGTCGTAGAGCATGCCGCCCAGCCACACGCCGGTGAACGAGCCGACCTGGTGAAACAGGAAGACGATACCGCCAAGCATGGAGAGGTGGCGCACGCCGAATACTGCGGCGACGATGCCGTTGGTCAGCGGCACCGTGGAGAGCCACAGCAGGCCCATGGCGATGCCGAACAGGTAGGCGCTGGCCGGGCTCAGCGGCAGGAACACGAAGGCGGCGATCACCGCACCGCGGGTCAGGTAGAGCCAGCTGAGCAGGCGCGGCTTGGAGTAGATGCCGCCCAGCCAGCCGGCGGCGTAGGTGCCGAAGATGTTGAACAGGCCCACCAGGGCCAGGACGGTGCTGCCTACGTGGACGGCCAGGCCGTTGTCGAACAAATAGCCGGGCAGGTGCACACCGATGAAAACCACCTGGAAGCCGCAGACGAAGAAGCCCAGGCACAGCAGCCAGAAACCGCGGTGCCCGGCGGCCTCGTCCAGCGCTCCGCGCAGCGAGAGGTCGGTGGCCAGGCGTGCGGAGGGACGGTCCTTCAGCATGGCGCCGAGCGGTGCCATCATTGCCGCCAGGGCGCCCATCGCCAGCAGTGCGGCCGACCAGCCGAGCCAGCCGAGCAGGCCCAGGGTGCCCGGCAGCATGGCGAACTGACCGAACGAGCCCGCTGCACTGACGATGCCCATGGCCATGCTGCGCTTTTCCGGCGCCACGGCACGGCCCACGGCGCCGAGGATTACCGAGAAGGTGGTGCCAGAAAGCCCCAGGCCGATCAGCACCCCGGCTGAGAGCGACATGCCCAGCGCCGATTCGGAAAGGCCCATGAACAGTAGGCCCAAGGTGTAGAGCACACCGCCGACCGCCACCACCCGGGCAGCACCGAAACGGTCGGCCAACGCCCCGGTGAAGGGCTGGGCGAACCCCCAGATGAGATTCTGCAATGCCAGGGCGAAAGCGAATACCTCGCGCCCCCAGCCGAGCTCGCTGCTCATTGGCTCGAGGAACAGACCGAAGCCATGACGCAGCCCCATGGCCAGCGAGATGACCAGGCTGCCGAGCAGGATCAACAGCAACGTGTGGCGGCGAAGGGCGTCCATGGTGATTATCCCGTTTGCAGACTAACGAGAATGCACTATCGCGCTTTCTCCATGGGCTGGCAATGTCGCCGATTGGCGACTTCCTTGTAGCTAATGCGCCACATGTGTAAAGGCGCTGTACTTCGCTATCATGAACACTGTTCGTCAACTTGGAGATACGTCATGTCACGGCGCCTGTTGTTTCCTTTCGTCCTGATACTTGCCGCCATGCTGGTGGCAGGCTGCAGCTACCAGCCGGCACGTATCAAGTCCGAGCCGCTGATCGTCATCGACGATGGCCATGGCGGGCATCATGGTGGCCGCTTCTGTCCTCCGGGACAGGCCAAGAAGGGACGCTGTTGAATAAGCGCTCCCCAAAGGCGCGCTAGACTGACTAGAGTCGTACCCATAACGACTGCGAACGGGAACCGGAAGGGGCGTCTGGAGTTCTTGCCCTTGCGAGGTACATGCCATGAAAACGTCCCTGCGCTTGCTCACCCTGGCCATTTTACCCCTCATGTTGGCCCTGGCCGGCTGCAGCTATTCGCCGGCGCGCATCACGCCCGAGCCGCTGGTCGTGGTCGATGGTTCCCATCGTCACTATCACGGCGACAGGCATCATCATCACCGCGAGCGCTACGTGAAGCGCCACTACCGTGACGGACATCGTTATTACGACGATCGCCGTTATCGGGACCGCCACCGTCACCGTGGCGGCTTCTGCCCGCCCGGGCAGAGCATGAAGGGACGCTGCTGAGCCAACGGGCCGTTTCATGATGCCGCTCGGCAGGGTAGTGTAGGAGGTTCCCTGACCGAGCGGGCGTCAAGAAACCGTCATGTCTCTACTCGATCTGCGTGCCTCCAACCTGGGCCAGGAGCATGTGGCCCATGCCCATACGCACCACCAGTTGATCCTGGCGACTTGCGGTGTCACCGAACTCGATATCGAGGGCGTCGGTAATCGAGTGACCAGTGGGCGTGGCTGCCTGATTCCCTGTGCGAGCCACCACGAATACGAAGGCGACGGACGCAATCGTACGCTGGTACTCGACGTGCCGCTGGCTGCGCTGGGCGACATGCGCGACGGCGAGGAGCTGCAGCGTCTGTTCGAGCGGCCGTGTTTCTTTCCCGTATCGACCCGCCTCAATCAGCTTGCCGTCACACTGATGGCTCAGCTCGAGCAGTTCCCGGCCCTGCACAGCGAGATCGCTGCGCTGCTGCTGCGTGCGCTCTACCTGCAGCTCAAGGACGAGGCGCCGAGCACGACTTCATTCGGCCGTCACGCCACCGCGCGTATCGACCTCGACAGCCTCGACATCTGGATCGATCGGCATCTTGCCGACGAGATCCGGGTCGACCAACTGGCGGCGCTCTGTGCCCTGAGCCCAGGGCATTTCCATGCGCTGTTTCGTGAACTCACCTCCGTCACACCCTTGGCCTATGTGCAGCAGCGCCGGCTCGAGCATGCCCGGGCGCTGGTTCGGCACAGCCGCCTGAGCCTGGGGCATATCGCCAGCCTGGTCGGTTTCTGCGATCAGGGCAGCTTCAGTCGCGCCTATCGGCGTCATTTTGAAGTTTCCCCTTCCAGCGAGCGTGGCCATCGCTGAGCCTGGGGCAAGAAGACGTGAGTCAGGGGCAAGCGGGGCGCAAGGTCTCCTCTTAGGCTTGGTGTGGCAATCCATAAAACACAATCATAATGAGGTGGATCATGACCCCGTCGCTGACCCGTCTGGCAGCGCTCGCCGCACTACCGCTGGCCGTTGCCAGCGCCAACGTACTGGCGCAATCCCACGAAATGGCCATCGCCACGCTGTTGCCCGAGGACATGAGCAACAACGAGGTCTACCCGGCGCTGGTGCACTTCAAGAACCTGGTCGAGACCCGCACCAACGGTGAGGTGGAGGTGGTGATCTTCGGTGGCGGTCAGCTCGGTTCCGAAGTGGAGACCGCCTCGGAAGTGCAGGGCGGGCGTACCCTGCAGTCCACCATCATCACCACCGGGGCGATGTCGTCCTTCTACGACGACTACCAGCTGATGACTGCCCCGTTCCTGTTCGACAACTGGCGCCAGGCCTGGGCCTTCTTCGACAGCGAGTGGTTCGCCGATTTCATGTCCGGCACCATTGAAGAGGCCAACATGCGCTACCTAGGCACCTTCGACGACGGCGGCGGCTTCGTGGCGTTCACCAACAACGAGCGCTTGATCGAGACGGTGGAGGACCTGGAAGGGCTCAACATTCGCACCGAGGAGAACCCGGGGCACGTCGCCATCATGAAGGCGCTGGGCGCTTCGGCCACGCCGCTGCCGTGGGGCGAGCTGATCACGGCGCTGGAGACCGGCCTGGCCGATGGCCAGTTCAATGCGCCGGTGCTCAACACTACCTTCAATTTCGATGAGGTAACCGATTACACCACGCTCACCGGCCACGTCTACAACAGTGCCGCCTGGCTGATCAGCGAAGACTGGTTCCAGGAACTGAGCGAGGAGCAGCAGACGGCCATCGTCACCTCGGCGCGCGAGGCCATCGAGCTCTCCCACGGCATGTCGGGGGCACTGGCCACCGCCAGTTGGGAGGAGTCCTGCGAGCGTTTCGAGGCGTGCCATATCATGCCCACGGAAGAGCGTGAGCGGATGGCTGACATCGCCCGGCCGGCCTGGAAGGAGTGGATCGTCGGTGACTTCGGCATCGAGGAAGAGCGTGTCGATGCCTTCCTCGCGGAAGTGTCCCGAGTCGGGGAGGAAGTGGCCGAGTCGGACGCGGCGGTCTACGGCCAGTAGCCCGCGGTTCGTTTGCGTGCCCAACGTCGCCCCTCGACCGGCACGGCCGGTCGAGGGCCTTTCGAGGTGAACCGATGCAACTCCTTCGGCCCCTGCGCCGCCTGAGCGACGTGGTCAATCAGGTGGCGATCGTGATCTGTGTGGCCTGCGTGTTGATCATGCTGGGCATTTCGTTCACGGCGTTTCTCTACAAGCTGGTCACGGGCAGCTCGCTGAGCTGGACCTATTCGCTGGCGCGGCTCTTCCTGCCCTGGATCGGCTTTCTCTCGATGACTATCTCGCTGCGCTACGGTGAGCACGTAGCCATGACGCTGCTGGTACGCAGCCTGCCACGGGCGCTGCTGCAGTTTGCCGCGGGCCTGTGCCTGGCGGTGATCGGCCTGTTCGGTGCGCTGCTGCTGTGGTACGGCTGGGACTACTTCCTGGGTGCCACCCAGGTCTACATGGTCTCGGATCGTATCCAGATCCCCGGCAAGTTCACCGCTATCGTGATGCCTGTCAGCGGCGCCATCATCCTGCTTCACCTGGTGCAAGGCTTCGCCCTGCTCGAGCACTTCATCGACGACGAAACGGTCATCGACGAGCTGATCGAGACCATCGACACCGAAACCGTCGAAACGGAGACACGCGCATGACGCCTGCCATCGTGACCTTCGTCGTACTGCTGCTGATCGGTGCGCCGGTGGCGGTAGTAATGGCGCTTTCCGGCCTGGCCGGCGGCTTTGCCATGGGTGGCGAGCGCATGCTCGGGATCATCGCCGACCGCATGTTCTCCGGCGTTTCGGGGTTCCTGCTGATTGCCGTTCCTTACTTCATCTTCACCGCCGAACTGATGAATCAGGGCGGGTTGACCCACAAGCTGATCGCCTTCAACAATGCCCTGTTCGGGCGCGTGCGCGGGGCGCTCTCCCACGTCAACGTCTCGGTGTCGGTGTTCTTCGCCGGCCTGACCGGGGCGGCGATCACCGATACCGTGGCCATCGGCAAGATCATGATTCCCGAGATGAAGCGACAGGGCTACGACGCCGAGTACGCGGCGGCAATCACCGCCTGCTCGTCGATCATCGGACCCATCATCCCGCCCAGCGTGGTGATGGTGGTCTATGCCACGCTGCTGCGCGACATCTCGGTGATCGACCTGTTCGCCGGTGGCATCATACCCGGGCTGCTGATGGCACTGGCGCTGCTTGGCGTCAGCTTCTTCCTGGCCTGGAAACGGGGGTATCCCAAGCAGGCGTCGACGCCCTTCAAGGTGGCGGTCTTTTCGTT
Source organism: Billgrantia sp. C5P2 (assembly GCF_051062895.2). NCBI lineage: Bacteria > Pseudomonadati > Pseudomonadota > Gammaproteobacteria > Oceanospirillales > Halomonadaceae > Billgrantia > Billgrantia sp. C5P2. Next base: position 2,617,389 of record NZ_CM128542.1, on the reverse strand, counting down.
CCTGGCCGCGCTGCCGGCCATGATCGTGCCGCTTATCATCCTGGGGGGCATTCTCTCGGGACTGACCACCATTACCGAGGCATCCGGTTTCGCCGCCGTCTATGCCATCGCGATCGGCGTGTTGCTCTATCGCAATCTCAACTGGCAAAAGATCTGGCACTCGCTGGTGGTGACGGTGCGCTTCTCGGGTGTGGTGTTCTTTCTGCTTGCCACCTCGGCGGTACTCGGCTGGTTCGTGACGCGCTCAGGAATCGCGCGAGATGCGGCGGGCCTGATTACCACCTTCAGCGACTCGGCCTTCCTGCAACTGATGCTGGTTTGCGTGCTGTTGATCGTGGTCGGCACCGTGATGGACGTGCTGCCGGCTCTGGTGGTGGTGGCACCGGTACTGGTGCCGGCGATGATCCAGTTGGGGTTCGATCCGCTACACTTTGCCATCCTGATGATCGTGGTGCTCAATATCTCCAATGTGACGCCACCGGTAGGAATGACCCTGATGACGGCGGCGCGCATCGCCAATGTGCCGTACGAACGGGCGATCATCGCTTCGCTGCCGTTCTACGTGGCGTTCCTGGTGGTCATCGTGCTGCTCGCGGCTTTCCCGGCGCTCTCCACCTGGATCCCTTCGCTGCTCGACTAAGGAATGCAGAATGCAAGGAACGATACGATGAAGTTCTTCTACCACCCCGACCAGGGGTACCACGCACCTGCCAGCTTTCTGGTGCGTGGCCAGCTCACGGCCTCGCCGGAGGGGCCGGTGCGTGCCGAGATGCTGTCCCAGGGATTGGCCGCGGCGGGATTCTCCTTGAGCGAGCCGGAGGAAGTCGACAGCCCTCGCCTTCGCGACCGCCTGGCCAGGATCCACACGCCGCGCTACCTGGATTTCCTCGAGACGATCCACGCTCGCTGGCGCGAGCTGCCCGGAGCCTCCGAGCTGGTGATGCCCAACATCCATCCGTGTGGCGGCGGCCACCATTACCCGCGCCATCCGGTAGGCCAGGCGGGCTGGCACCTGCACGACATGGCATGTCCCATCGGCGCCGACAGCTTCCGCGGCATCCTGGCCAGTGCGGCTACCGCCCAGGCGGCAGCCGAGGCATTGCTCGGCGGCCACGGTACCACCTATGCGCTGTGCCGCCCGCCGGGACACCATGCCGGGCCGGAGCGGGCCGGAGGCTTCTGCTTCCTCAACAACTCGGCGCTGGCCGCCACGGTGCTGCGCGAGCAGTTCACGCGCGTGGCGATCCTCGACGTGGACCTGCACCACGGCAACGGCACCCAGGACATCTTCTACTACCGGGGCGATGTCTGGACCGGTTCGCTGCATGTCGACCCGACCGACTTCTATCCCTTCTTCTGGGGCGGTGCCAACGAGGAGGGCATGGGAGAAGGGCTCGGTGCCAACGTCAACCTGCCGCTGCCGTTGGGCAGTGACGGCGCCGTCTTCCTCGACACGTTGGAGACGCTGATCGAACGCATGCAAGTCTTCCGCCCCGACGCGGTGGTGATTGCGCTGGGGCTGGATGCCCATCGTGACGATCCGCTGGCCGGCATGACCCTCGAAACCGACGATTTCATCGTGGTTGGCCAACGCCTGCGTCGGTTGGGACTTCCCACCGTGCTGGTGCAGGAGGGTGGTTATCCTACCGAGCACCTGGGCGGCAATCTGGCGGCCTTCATGCAGGGCTTCACCGGCGGCTGACGGTAAAGCGCCAACGTGCAATCATCCACGGCTTGATCCACCCATTCCCTTCAAGAGAGAGCGACATGACCATTCATTACCATGAAAGCAATGCCCGCATGAGCCAGATCGCCGTGCACAACGGTACCGTCTACCTGGCGGGCCAGGTGCCGGGCGATGCCACGGCTGACATGCGCGGCCAGACCGAGCAGGTCCTGGCCCGCATCGACGAGCTGCTGGCCCAGGCCGGCACCTCCAAGGAGAACCTGATTTCGGCTCAGGTGTGGGTCACCGACATGGCGGAGTTCGGCCAGATGAACGAGGCCTGGGAAGCCTGGGTGGTGCCGGGTCGCCCGCCGGTGCGCGCCGCGCTCGAGGCCAAGCTGGCCAAGCCTGAATGGAAGGTCGAGATCATGGTGGTCGCGGCGCTGCCGGAGGCCTGAGATGCGCATCGTCACAGCCGAGGAAGTCGCCGGCGCGCTGCCCTGGTCGGCGCTGGTCGAGCGCCTGGCGCTGACGTTCCGTGAAGGGGTGGAATCACCTCCACGCCATCACCACGCCATGCATCGGCCGGATGGCGAGGCCACCATGCTGCTGATGCCGGCCTGGGAACGGGCCGGCTACATTGGCGTGAAGATGGTCAACGTCTTTCCTCAGAATGCCGACCACGGCCTGCCTGCCATCTCCGGTGTTTACCTGCTCAGCGAGGGCGCCCACGGGCGCCCATTGGCCTGTCTCGACGGCAGTGAGCTGACTCGGCGGCGGACGGCGGCGGCCTCCGCCCTGGCAGCCCGTGAGCTGGCCCGAGAGGATGCCGCATCGCTGCTGGTGGTAGGCACCGGCAAGCTGGCCCCCATGGTGATCGAGGCCCACGCCGCGGTGCGCCCGATCAAGCGCGTTCGGATCTGGGGTCGCAACCCGGAGAAGGCGCGGCGCCTGGCTGCCGAATACGCCGACCGCTTCGATTGCGAGGCGGCAGAGGACCTCGAGACGGCGGTTCGCGAAGCGGATCTGATCAGTTGCGTGACGCTTTCCTCCGAGCCGCTTATTCGCGGCGAGTGGCTCACGCCGGGTGTCCATCTCGATCTGATCGGGGCGTTTCGCCCCGGCATGCGTGAAACCGACGCCGAGTGCCTGCGCCGTGGCGAGGTATTTGTCGATACCTACGCCGGCGCCCGCGGCGAGGCGGGCGACATCCTGCAGGCCATCGACGAAGGGGCCTTTGCCTTCGACGATATCGCCGCCGAGCTGGCGGAACTCGTCAGCGGAGAGAAGGCCGGTCGCAGCACGAACGAGGCGATTACCGTGTTCAAGTCGGTAGGAGCGTCGCTGGAGGACCTGGCGGCCGCCATCGAGGTTTGGGAACAGTTGGAGAAGCGAACATGAAGGAGCGTGGCAGGACGGGGTTCTTCTGGCACGAGCGCTGCTTCTGGCACGACCCCGGCGCCATCGGTGTGTTCTCGGAGCCGGGGGAGTACTTGCAGCCCCAGCCGGCCTCGGAGAGCCCGGAGAGCAAGCGAAGGCTCAAGAACCTGCTCGAGGTGTCGGGGCTGATCGACGAGCTCGATGTACGCAAGGCACCGTCGGCCAGCCGCGAAGACCTGGCGCGCTTCCATACCGGACGTTACCTCGATGAGCTGGAGGAGGGCGACATGACCCGCGGCGGCGATGCCGGTGAGTGCGCTCCCTTCACACCAGGCAGCCTGGCGGCGGCCAGGCAGTCGACAGGCCTTGCGATTGCCGCGGTGGAAGCGGTGGCCACCGGTGAGCTGGTCAACGCCTATGCCCTGTGCCGCCCCCCGGGGCACCATGCCGAAGCCGACCGCGGCCGCGGTTTCTGCCTGCTGGGCAATATTCCGGTAGCTGTCATGCGGGCCCGGGCACTGGGGCAGGCCAGGCGCGTGGCGATACTCGACTGGGACGTGCACCATGGCAACGGTCAGCAGGCGGCTTTCTACGACGACCCCGACGTGCTGACCGTGTCGATTCACCAAGCCGGCAACTATCCGCTGGACAGTGGAGACTTCGATGAACTGGGCGAGGGGGCGGGGTACGGTGCCAACCTCAACCTGCCGATGCCGCCCGGCTGTGGCATCGGCGCCTATCGCTATGCCATGCAGGAGCTGGTGCTGCCTGCCATCGGCGGTTTCGCACCGGATCTGATCGTGGTGGCCTGCGGCTATGACGCCTGCGCCAAGGACCCGCTGGGCAAGATGATGCTCAACAGCGCGGCCTTTGCCGCCATGACCCAGCAGATCAAGGCCCTGGCCGAGCGCATCAGCGGCGGCAAGCTGGTGATGATCCACGAAGGCGGCTACTCCGAGGGCTACGTGCCGTTGTGTGGCCATGCGGTGATCCAGGTGCTGTCAGGCAGCCGCACCGCGGTGCCCGACCCGCAGAACGACGAGATCGCTGGCTGGGCTTACCAGTCGCTGCAGCCTCATCAGCGCGCCTTGATCGATGGCTGGTGCGAGTGTTGGCGGCGTGTGGCGCTATTGTGAATCGACGAGGATGACATGACTCCGCTCTACGATAGAGATGGCTGGATATGGCTGGATGGCGAGTGGCTGCCGTGGCGCGAGGCGCAGGCCCATTTACTGAGCCACACCCTGCATTACGGCATGGGCTGCTTCGAGGGCGTACGAGCCTATGCCGGGCCACAGGGGACGCACCTGTTCCGTGTGGCCGAGCACACTCGGCGCCTGCTCGACAGCGCCCACGCCCTGGACATGCCGGTTGTCTTCGACGAGGCGGGTTTGATCGAGGCCCAGCGCCAGTGCCTGGTGCGCAACGAGCTGAGCAACGCCTACCTCAAGCCGACCATCTTCTTCGGTGCGGAAGGGCTCGGCCTGCGTGCCAAGGGCCTCAGCGTGCACGTGATGATCGCCGCCTGGGACCTGGGCGACTACATTTCGGCCGAAGCCGCCTCACTGGGCCTGCGGGCGCTGACGTCTTCATGGGCGCGGCACCACGTCAACATCAGCCTGTGTCGGGCCAAGACCAACGGCCATTATGTCAATTCCATGTTGGCGCTCAATACCGCCGTCAAGGCGGGCTTCGACGAGACCATCATGCTCGACCCCGAGGGTTACGTGGCCGAGGCCTCCGCCGCCAACGTCTTCCTGCTGCGTGACGGTGTGCTGCACACGCCCGAGGTCACCTCCTGCCTGCAGGGCATCACCCGCGACAGTGTCATCCGCCTGGCTCGCGACATGCTGGGGCTGGAGGTGCGCGAGCGGCGCATCACACGCGATGAGCTGTATATCGCCGACGAAGCCTTCGTCACCGGCACCGCCGCCGAGATCCTGCCATTACGTGAGCTCGACGGGCGTCATATCGGCGCGCGCGCTGGGGCGCCACGCCCGGGGCAGCCTATCGCCGGGGACTCCGTGACGGCTCGTTTGCAACGCCTCTACCGCCGGCTTACGCGTGGAGAGCTGGGCGATGATTTGACTACCTTCCACGACTGGCTGACCCCGATCTAAGCCATTCGTCTGAGTGTGCCCGATACTTCGAGACGCGCATCGCCATATGCAGGCTGCTAATATGGCCGCAACTCGAAGATAGTGGGGCGTAATGACTCAGGCGATCGTAGATTTCTTGGTGAGTGGTTTGCTGGCCGTGGTCATGGCGTGGGGAGCTGCCGCGCTGTGGTTTCGCCTGCCCGGGTCACGAACACGACGACGCTTGGTCGTGGCCGGGTGGGGAATGGTGGCCGTGGCGCTGTTGCTGCTGGGTGTGCGCGGGCAGTGGCTGGCGAACGTGGCCCAGCTGTTGCTGCTGACGGCGCTGTTCCTCTGGTGGTTTCGACTGCAGCCGACCCATGACCGTCCCTGGTCCGACGACGTGAGCTACCTGGCCACCGGCGAGGTGCGGGACAACCGACTTACGCTGCATCACGTGCGCGATTTCGACTGGCGGACCCGCGACGATGCCTCGGTGCATTGGGAAGAGCGAAGCTACGATCTCGACAGGCTCGATTCGGTCGACATGATCGTCTCGAGCTGGGGGCGACCGGGAGTCGCCCACGTGATGGTATCGTTCGGCTTCGAGGGTGAGAGTTTCGTGGTCTTCTCGGTGGAGGTGCGTCGCCTCAAGGGTGAGCGCTTCTCCGAGATCGGCGGCTTCTTCCGCCAGTACGAGCTTGCCATCGTGGCCGCCGACGAGCGTGACGCGGTGGGTCTGCGCACCAAGGTGCGCGGCGAACGGGTCTCGCTGTTCCGGCTGCGCATGTCGCCGAGCGCCATGCGTTCGCTGCTGCTGGCCTATGTCGAAGAGGCCAATGCACTGGCCGAGTCGCCGCGCTTCTACAACACCATCACCGCCAACTGCACCACGCTGATTTTTGGCATGGCACGCGGCATCGGGGCGCGCCTGCCTTTCGACTATCGCCTGCTGGTGACCGACAGGCTGCCGGGCTATGCCTTCAAGGTCGGTGGGCTGTGGCCCGGGCATACCCTGCCTGAGCTGGAAGAGGGCGGGCGAATCGACGAGCAGGCGCGCCGGGTGCATCGCGCTCCCGATTTCTCGCAGTGCATCCGCCAGGGAGTGCCGGGCTGGGAAGCGCTGGGCAGGGAGTCGCAGGCGCCGGCAGAGTAGCGAGCAACAAAGAGCGCCACGGGCGTGAAGCCACGTGGCGCATGTCTCCCTGGGCATGATCCTTCATGCCGACATTCCTGCACCGGCTTCCTGCCCGGTCGCATCCGTGTCGCAGCTCGACAGTATCCCTTGTCTTCTCCCCTTGCGGGGCATGACCCTTTATCCCATCAGCAGGTGACATTGCCGTGACGGCGTGGTGAAAAACGGTCGGATAAAGGCAATTCCAAGATTAGTCTTCCTTCGCTGACTCTTCCAGTGAGCGCAGCAGGCCGCGCAGCAGTGACAGTTCCTTGCGACTGGGCCGTGCCCGGGCGAACAGTGCCTGCAACTGGGCTTCGGTGCGGGCATGGGGCTGGGTCAGAAAGCCGCTGATCTGCATCACGCGGCCAAGATGGGTGTGGAAATGATCGAGCTGCTCTCGGGTCGGCTGGCGCTCCTCGACGGGGCGTGGCTGACGATACAGGCTCTCGGGGCGCTGGCGCCATGCCTTGAACGTCTCGTAGGCCAATACCTGCACCGCCTGGGAGAGATTGAGAATGCCATAGTCCGGGTTGGCGGGAATGCTGACCTGATGGCTGCAGCAGCGGATCTCATCGTTGGTCAGGCCGAAGCGTTCGCGGCCGAATACCAGTGCTACCGGGTCGTCTGCGGCATTGGCGACCAACTCGCGGGCCATTGCCTCGGGTTCGTCGAAGTGGGGCAGAGGCAGGCTGCGCAGCCGGGCGCTGGCGCCTACCACCTGCACGCAGTCGGACACCGCATCCTGCAGCGTTTCGACGACGCGCGCGCGGTCGACGATATCCTCGGCACCAGCAGCCAGGCGCGAGGCCTCGCTATCGGGAAAGCAGCGGGGGTTGACCAGCACCAGGTCGGTCAGGCCCATGGTCTTCATGGCCCGCGCCGAGGCGCCGATATTGCCGGGGTGGTAGGTCTGGACGAGGACGATACGAATATTGGCGAGCATGGTCGGCTTGCTTGTCGGGAAAAGCGTGATGGTAGCCCAAAAAGCACAAGCCCCGCACGATGGCGGGGCTTGCTCGTTCCTACAGGCCGTAAGGCCGAAGGGTGGGGCTGCTTACATCATGCCGCCCATGCCACCCATTCCACCCATGCCGCCCATGTCCGGGCCGCCTTCCTTCTCTTCCGGGTCGTCGGCGATCATGCACTCGGTGGTGATCATCAGGCCAGCCACGGAACCGGCGGACTGCAGCGCAGTACGGGTCACCTTGGCCGGGTCCAGCACACCCATTTCGAACAGGTCGCCGAACTCGCCGGTCTGGGCGTTGTAGCCGAAGTTACCTTCGCCTGCCTTCACCTCGTTGCAGATCACGGAAGCTTCCTGGCCGGCGTTGGTGACGATCTGGCGCAGCGGAGATTCCATGGCGCGCAGAGCGATGGCGATACCATGGGTCTGGTCTTCGTTCTCGCCCTTGAGGTCCTTGATCTTGGTCAGGACACGCACCAGGGCGGTACCGCCGCCAGGCACCACGCCTTCCTCGACCGCGGCACGAGTGGAGTGCAGGGCGTCTTCGACGCGAGCCTTCTTCTCCTTCATCTCCACTTCAGTGGCGGCACCGACGCGGATCACGGCAACACCGCCGGCCAGCTTGGCGACACGCTCCTGCAGCTTCTCGCGATCGTAGTCGGAAGAGGTTTCCTCGATCTGCGCGCGGATCTGGTTGACGCGAGCTTCGATGTCGCCCTCGTTACCGGCGCCGTCGATGATGGTGGTGTTCTCCTTGGACATGGTGATGCGCTTGGCGCTGCCCAGGTGATCCAGGTTGGCCTGCTCCAGGGTCAGACCCACTTCCTCGGAGATCACGGTGCCGTTGGTCAGGATGGCGATGTCCTGCAGCATGGCCTTGCGACGGTCACCGAAGCCGGGCGCCTTGGCAGCCGCGACCTTGACGATGCCGCGCATGTTGTTGACCACCAGGGTGGCCAGCGCTTCGCCTTCGATGTCTTCGGCGATGATCGCCAGCGGCTTGCCGGACTTGGCGACCGCTTCCAGCACCGGCAGCAGTTCGCGGATGTTGGAGATCTTCTTGTCGACCAGCAGCAGGTAGGGGTCTTCCAGCTCGACCGCCATGGTGTCCTGGTTGGTCACGAAGTAGGGCGACAGGTAGCCGCGGTCGAACTGCATGCCCTCGACGACTTCCAGCTCGTCCTCGAAGCCACGGCCTTCGTCGACGGTGATGACGCCTTCCTTGCCGACCTTTTCCATCGCTTCGGCGATGATCTCACCGATGCGCTTGTCGCCGTTGGCGGAGATGGTGCCGACCTGGGCGATGGCCTTGGAATCGGTGCAGGGCACGGCCAGGGCTTCGATTTCCTTGACCGCGGCGATGACGGCCTGGTCGATGCCGCGCTTCAGGTCCATCGGGTTCATGCCGGCGGTTACGCCCTTCATGCCCTCGGTAACGATGGACTGGGCCAGCACGGTAGCGGTGGTGGTACCGTCACCGGCAACGTCGGAAGTCTTGGAGGCGACTTCCTTGACCATCTGTGCGCCCATGTTCTCGAACTTGTCTTTCAGTTCGATTTCCTTGGCGACGGAGACGCCGTCCTTGGTTACGGTCGGTGCGCCGAAGGACTTCTCCAGCACCACGTTGCGGCCCTTCGGACCCAGGGTGGCCTTGACGGCGTTGGCCAGAACGTCAACGCCACGGGCCATGCGCTTACGGGCGTCGTCGGAGAATTTGACTTGTTTCGCTGCCATTTTTCGTTACTTCCTGTCAGTTCGTGAACGTCTTATGGGAACGGAGTAGGTGCGTTGGCTCAGCCTTCGACCACGGCGAGAATATCGGACTCGCTCATGATCAGGACTTCCTCGCCATCGATCTTCTGCTTCTCGACGCCAAAGCCTTCCTTGAAAATCACGGTGTCGCCGACCTTGACGTCCAGCGGGCGAACGTCACCGTTGTCGAGAATCCGGCCGTTACCGACGGCGAGCACTTCGCCACGAGTCGGCTTTTCCTGGGCGTTGCCCGGAAGCACGATGCCGCCAGCGGTTTTTTGCTCTTCTTCAACGCGACGGACGACGACGCGATCGTGCAAGGGACGGATGTTCATTGCTCACGTTCTCCTGATGGTCAGTGGTGCCATGGCATGCATGGCGGTTCATCATTTCCTCCCGGTCGAGCCGGAAGGTGGAGGGCGAGGACGCCTTCCTTGTTGAAGATGCCGAGTTCCACTCGGCACCGTAGCCTTGTGCTGACCGAGAAATGGGGCCGGGCAAATCCCTTTCAAGGGCCAGCGGTAAAATTTTTTGCCTGGGCGATTCGCTGATGCGGACTAGCGTCGCGGCTCGTTGCGACTGATGAAATCGCCTTCCAGTGGCTGACCGTCATTGCCACTCGGTTGTTCTTCATTCGCACTGCGATCATGTGTATCGCTCTCGGGGCGGTGCCAATCGTCGCTGCGCCCCGGGTTGGCTTGCGATCCGCGATGGGCCACGCCAAGCAGGCGAAGGTTGATCAGCGCCAGCAGGCGGGCGAGCAGCCGGCGTGCGCCGGGCAAGACACAGAGCAGGCCGAGCGCATCGGAAAGAAAGCCGGGGGCGAGCAGCAGGGCACCGCCGAAGATCAGCGCCGCGCCCGTCAACAGCTCGCTGGAGGGCAGCTCGCCTTGCGCCATGCGTTGGCGAGCGCGGGCGAGGGTGGCGGTGCCCTGCCGGCGAATCAGGTGGAGCCCGATGAAGCCGGTGGCAAGTACCAGTGCCAGGGTGGGCAGGAGCCCGATGTGGCTGCCAACGGAGAACAGCACGATGAAGTCGAGCAGGGTGAAAAGCGCAAAGAAGATCAGTAACGGCATGTCGTCTCCGGGGGTGGCGTTCTGCAGATCATGGGGGCGATTGGGGCAAATTCAAGCGTATTGGTCGTCTTGCGCGAGTTCATGATATTCTTGTGCTGCAGTGCACAAGATCGGTTCCGCCCTCAAGTCGATTGAGCTCTCTGCCGAAAAGACAGCATGGCGAGAAGAATATGAGAACAGCGGGACGGATGCCCTTGCTCCTGAATCGAGCGGGCAACGAACCGGCTCACTACTTAACAGGGGACAGCGAATGAAACTGGACAAGACCGTGATTGCCATCACCGGCGGCGCCCGGGGCCTTGGCTTCGCCATGGCGCGCCGCCTGGGTCGTCAGGGCGCTACGCTGGCGCTGCTGGACATGGACAGCGACGCACTGGACAAGGCGGTATCCATGTTGCATGCGGAAGGCATCGAGGCGGGAGCCTTTCGCGTCAACGTGGCGGACGAGGTATCGGTGAAGCAGGCCTTCGGTGACGTGGCGGCCACCTTGGGCCCTGTCAGCGGCCTGGTCAACAATGCCGGTATCTTGCGTGATGCGCTGCTGGTCAAGGCGAAGGACGGCAAGGTCGAGAAGACCATGTCGCTGGAGCAGTGGCAGTCCGTCATCGATGTCAATCTCACCGGTGTGTTCCTGTGTGGCCGTGAAGCCGCCAGCCAAATGGTCGAGGCGGGTCATGACGGGGTGATCGTCAATATTTCCAGCATCTCGCGAGCCGGCAACATGGGCCAGAGCAACTATGCGGCCGCCAAGGCGGCCGTGGTGGCGTTGACTACCACCTGGGCCAAGGAGCTGGCGCGCTACGGGATTCGCGTGGGGGCGGTGGCGCCGGGCTTCATCGAGACCGATATGACCGCCTCGATGCGTGACGACATGCTCGAGAAGCTGACCGCCGGTGTGCCGCTCAGACGGCTTGGCGATCCCGACCATATCGCCCAGAGCGTGGCGTTCATCATCGAGAACGACTATTTCACTGGTCGGGTAATCGAGTGCGACGGTGGCCTGCGTTTATAACAGTCAAGAAGAAAGCCCAAGAAACCCCCTACCCAGAACGACAGCGAGGCCGGCATGTGATGCCGGCCTCGCTGCGTTTCACTACTACGCCACTCTAGAAAGCGACCTGGTCGCGGAATCCGTCCACGGTGGCTGATCCGATACCGCTGACCCGGGTCAGGTCGTCGGCACTTTCGAAGTTTCCGTTGGCTTCGCGATCCTCGATGATTGCTTGGGCACGGCTCGGCCCGATGCCTGGCAGCTCGGCGAGCAATTCCGCATCAGCGGTATTGACGTTGATCGGTGCCACATCCTGAGCCATGGCCAGCGAGGCAAAGCTCAGTGTCAGCGCCAGAAAGGCAGCTTGAACGACTCCCTTCATCTCTTGTTTTCCTCGTTTGTGGAAGTTTTCTACTTGAATTGCTCGAGACGCGGTTAGGTCTCGCCCTTCAAGCTAAACGAGTCAGGCAGGGAAAAAGAGTGGTATATCGCCATTCGCTATGTAAGAAAAAGCCGATAATGTTTGGGAGAAATTGCCCAATTCCATTGTGAGATTTCTTACATGAAAGCGGTGGAGCTTGCGCTGAAGCGGCTACGCCCGACACCCACGGCATCGGGCGAGGTCAGAGAAATCATCAGCCCTCTGCGGCGGCCTTGTCGGTACGGGCGGCGAGAATGAAGTCGTTCTTGTGCAGCCCCTTCATCTCGTGGGACCACCAGGTCACGGTGACCTTGCCCCACTCTGTCAGCAGGGCGGGATGGTGACCCACCTCCTCGGCGATCTCGCCGACCCGGTTGGTAAAGGCCAGGGCCTGCTTGAAGTTGCGGAACTTGAATACGCGTTCGAGCTGCTTGACGCCGTCGCGCTCCACCACGCTCCAGTTGGGAATATCGGCTTTGAGGGTTTCGATCTCAGCATCGCTGACGTGGGGGGCATCCCAGCTGCAGGCTTCGCACTGCTGTTCGGAAAGCTGGCTCATTGTTGGTTCCTCGTCGAAGTGTTGTTGGTTTGGGTCAGGGTAGTCGGCCAGGATGGTCGAGCAAGGGCCTTCAGGCCTTTGCCGCCTTGGGAGCCGGCTCGAAGCGCGGTTCGTGCAGGCCCAGCTCCATGGCCTGGTGCACCATGGCCATGATGTCCTGCTGTGAAAGCTCGTGCAGGGTCGAGAGATCGTCCAGCACGTAGTAGAGCGGCTGAAGGATGTCGATGCGGTAGGGCGTGCGCAGTGCCTCGATGGGGTCGAATGGCTGGTGCACCGGCGCATCCGACAGCGCATGCAGGGTCTCCTTGGGCGAGGAGATGATGCCGCCGCCGTAGATGCGTCGACCGTCCGGCGTGTCCACCAGGCCGAACTCCACCGTCATCCAGTACAGCCGGGCCAGGTAGACCCGCTCCTTGGGTTCGGCGGCAAGGCCGAGGCGGCCATAGGTGGCGGTGAACTCGGCAAAGGCCGGGTTGGTGAGCATCGGGCAGTGCCCGAATATCTCGTGGAAGATGTCGGGCTCCTTGAGATAGTCGAGCTCTTCCGGCGTGCGGATGAAGGTAGCCACCGGAAAGCGCCGGTTGGCCAGCAGCTCGAAGAAGGTGTCGAACGGTATCAATGCCGGGACCAGGGCGGTCTGCCAGCCGGTGCTGGCCTCGAGCACGCGGTCGATGTCGGCCAGTTGGGGAACCCGGTCCACGGGCAGGGCGAGTCGCTCCAGGCCATCGAGGTACTCCTGGCAGACGCGACCCTCGAGCATGCCGAGCTGGCGCTGCATCAGGGTCTGCCAGGTGGCGTTGTCCTGCTCGGGCCAGTCGATGAAGCCGTTGTCGTCGGGCAGACGCGCTCGATAGCCGGTCTTGCTGGCGATATCGCTGAGATGCGGGTTGGATGACGTCATGGGTCACTCCGGTCGGCTGGTCTTGTGTTTGTCTTGCGAACCTTTTGACCCAGAGTCTAGGGCTGTGACGCCCCGAATTTTTTGCTCTTCAAGGCACGTCGGCGGCGGGTAATGCATCCTGTCGTAAAGAAAACCTGACGACTTCCTGCACGCCCAAGCCACCTTTCGCCAAAGCATGACATGGTTGAGTTTGAGTCAATCGGGGTGTCACGTTATCTTTACAGCCGAGTCACGTCCTCTTGACGTAATTTTGACGACGGTCTCGCTCCACTGCGTTCCTATCACGCCCCAGAGGCCAAGCCCCATGAGATTGAGGTTTCACTGCCAGAACCGTATCGGCATCCTGCGCGATATCGTCTCGCACTTCGTCGACTACGGCCTCAATGTCGCGCGTGGCGAAGTCGGGGGCGAGCATGGCAACGCCATCTACCTCCACATCCCCAATCTGCTCAATGCCCAACTGGCCACGCTCAAGCCGGAGCTCGAGGCGGTGCCCGGCGTATTCGGCGTGCGGCGGGTCAGCCTGATGCCTAGCGAGCGACGCCACCTGGAGCTCGATGCGCTGCTGTCCTCCCTTTCCGACCCGGTGATGTCCATCGACATGGAGGGGCACATCGTCGCCGCCAACCGTGCCGCCGGCCAGCTGCTTGGGGTGCGCATCGACGAGGTGCCGGGGCTGTCGCTCAACCGCTACCTGCCCGATGTGGATCTCCCGGCGCTGATTCGACGCAACAATGCGCGGGTCAACGGCCTTCGTATCAAGCTGCGTGACGCCACCTTCCTCGCCGACATCGCCCCGCTGCACCGTGAGCACCACGACGACGTGGCCTCCCTGGCCGGTGCCGTGGTGACCCTGCACAGCGCCGATCGCATCGGCGAGCGCATCTACCAGGTCCAACGCCAGGAACTGCGCGGCTTCGATGCGCTGTTCCAGGCGAGCCCCCGGTTGGCCGCTCTGATTCGCGAGGCCAGGCGCATGGCGCCGCTGGATGCTCCGCTGTTGATTCACGGCGAGACCGGTACCGGCAAGGAGTTGCTGGCAAGGGCATGTCACCTGGCCAGCTCTCGCGGGCAGGCGCCCTTCATGGCGCTCAACTGCGCCGGGCTGCCGGAGTCGATGGCCGAGACGGAGCTGTTCGGCTATGCGCCGGGCGCCTTCGAGGGCGCCCGCCCCGAGGGCAAGCTCGGCCTGCTGGAGCTGACCGCGGGCGGTACCATCTTCCTCGATGAAGTGGGGGAGATGAGCCCTCGTCTGCAGGTCAAGCTGCTGCGCTTCCTGCAGGACGGCGGCTTTCGCCGGGTGGGCAGCGACGAGGAGACCTACCTCGACGTGCGGGTGATTTGCGCCACCCAGCAGGACCTGCCCAAGCTTTGCGCCGAGGGCCTTTTCCGCCAGGACCTCTACCACCGTCTCAATGTACTGTCGCTGGCGGTACCGCCGCTGCGCGACTGCCTCGACGGCATCGAGGCCATGGCACTGCACTTCATCGATCGTGCCGCGCGCCAGATCGGTTGCCGCATGCCCGGGCTGTCGCCGGCCGCGCTGGCACGGCTATCCACCTACCACTGGCCGGGCAACGTGCGCCAACTGGAGAATGTGCTGTTCCAGGCGGTGTCGCTGTGCGAGGGCGATGCCATCGAGCCGGCTCATCTGCGCCTGCCGGATGTGGGCGCGGCGCCGGGTCTCTCCGGCATCGATCTCGACGGCAGCCTGGCCGGCATCATGAGCGACGTGGAGCGGCGTGTCCTTGCCGCCCTCTATCCGCAGTACCCCTCCAGCCGGCAACTGGCCAAGCGCCTCGGCGTGTCGCACACCACCGTGGCCAACAAATTGCGCAGTTACGGCATCGGTTCCACCGACGTCTGATCGTTGATCAGCGTGGTACGGGCGGCAAGGTCACGCACCTCCGCGTAGCGATAGGCCTCCAATGCGCCGAAGCCAGGCAGGCGCCTTGCCTTGAGGCGGGTCAGCAGGGGGCCGGTCAGGCCACACAGGAAACGTGCCAGCAGGTCGGGGGTGACGGGGTGGGCTTCGCCGTTGCCGATCACTTGCTGGACCAGCTCGCCCGTGAGTCGCTCGATGGTCTCGCTTGAAAGAGGCTCGAGTGGCTCGGGGTCGGGCAGGCGCGCGACCTGGCCGCGGCAGGCCGAGCAGTGGCCGCAGTGTTGTGGTACCCGGTCATCGCCGAACCATTCGGCGAGCCGGCGGCTGAGGCAGGCCTCGCTCTCGAACAGCGCCAGCATTGCATGAAGACGCTCGACCTCGGCGCGTTCCTTGTCGCGGAAATAGGCGTACAGCTCTTCGGTCAGGGCGACAGGGTCGAGGTCGTCGCGCAGCACATCGAAGACCTCGGTCATCTGCTTGCTCTCGAGCACCATCCAGCCCTGGGCGACGAAGTAGTCCAGGGCGGTGATCACCCGGGCACGCTCGACGTTGAGGCCGCGTTCGCCACCCAGGCCCTCGAGCGCCGCAAAGTCGAGGTTGAACCAAGTCCGCGCGCGCTGCGAGGCGTCGAGGATCGCCTGGACGAAGGCGCCACGTTCGCCCGCGAAGCGGGCGACCAGAACCTCGGGCTCCTCGTGCAGGCGGAAGCGGTACTCGGCGAAATAGCTGTAGCGCGGCGCGATGATGCCGCGTAGGTCGAGCTGCACCAGCAGCGTCTTGAGCGGTAGCGGGCGGATATTGCTGTGCTGGGAGAGCGAATTGAGCACCAGTTCCCACTGGCGCATCGTGCCGCCTCGGGCAGCTTCGATCAGTTCGTCGATCACGCGGCGAATGCCATCGGGCTCCGGGGTGTCGCCGTAGACGAAGTTCTCCAGCACGTTGACGTGATCGCGCCCGGCCAGCATCAGGCAGTCGGAGGTCTGGCCGTCGCGGCCGGCGCGGCCGATCTCCTGGCTGTAGTTCTCGACCGACTTGGGCAGGTCGAAGTGGACCACGTTGCGGATGTCGGACTTGTCGATGCCCATGCCGAAGGCGATGGTAGCCACGATGCAGGGCGTATGGCCGGCCATGAAGTCGCGCTGGATGCGCTCGCGCGTCTCGCCGTCGAGCCCGGCGTGGTAGGCGATGGCACCCATGCCCGCCTTGCTCAGGTAGGCCGCCAGGCGCTCGGCGGTCTGCTGCAGGGTGACATAGACGATAGTGGGCTCGGGTGGCTCTACGCCTAGCTTGGGTCGCAGCCAATCCACCAGCCGGCGTGGGCGCATCTCGGCCGGTACCGGCGACACCTCCAGGTTGAGATTAGGGCGATAGAAGCCGGTGGCGGTCACGTCGCCTTCGGCGATGTCAAAGCGCTCGCGCATGTCGGCGATCACCCGCGGCGTGGCCGTGGCGGTCAGCAGCAGCACCTGGGGAATGCCGAACTCGCGGCGATACTGGGGCAGCTTGAGGTAATCCGGCCGGAAGTTGTGGCCCCACTCCGAGATGCAGTGGGCCTCGTCGACCACCAGCAGCGAGATCGGTACGCGGCGGATGAAGGCGCGGAAGCGCTCGTTCTTGAGCCGCTCCACCGAGATCATCAGGATACGGATCGCGCCGCGCTTGACGCCTTCCATGACCGCGGCTGCTTCCTCGCGGCTCTGGCTCGAGTCGATGCTGGCGGCGGCGATGCCGTGGCGCGCAAGGAAGGCGAGCTGATCCTGCATCAGTGCCAGCAGGGGAGAGATGACCAGCGTGAGGTGGGGCAGGTGCAGGGCGGGCAGCTGGTAGCACAGCGACTTGCCCGAGCCGGTGGGGAAGATCGCCGCCGCCGAGCGGCCCGCCGTGATTGCTTCGATGACCGGGCGCTGCCCGAGGCGGAAGTCGTCATAGCCGAAGACCCGCTGTAACGTCTGATCGATCATGTAGGCACTCCCTGCACTGTTGTTCTAAACGCTGAATTCTATCGACTTGAGGCGGAGGCCATGGCAACCACCAGGCGTGAGCGCACATTCTCGCATATCGTCGGCTTCGACGATTGTCCGTTCCCGCGCGGGCACCGCGGCGACGTGGCCATCGTCGGCGCGGTGTTCTCCGGGCTGCGCCTGGAAGGCGTGCTCTCCGGCAAGGTACGTCGGGATGGCGTCAACAGCACCCGCGAGTTGATTCGCCTCGCCGGCGGCACGCGTTTTGCCGCGCATTTGCAGCTCGTCATGCTGCAGGGCGTGGCACTTGCCGGTTTCAATGTGGTCGACGCAGTGCGCCTGCACGCCGAGCTGGGCCTGCCGGTGCTGGTGGTGGCTCGCCGGGCGCCACGCAAAGACGCGATGCGTCGGGCACTGCTCGAACGGATTCCCGGCGGTGCGCGCAAGTGGGCGCTGGTCGAGCGGCTGGGCGAGATGGAGCTGCTCGCCGGCGTCTATGTGCAGCGCGTGGGTCTCAGCCGCGTGGAGGCTGAACACGTGCTTCGCGCCACCACGCCCCACGGCAGCGTGCCCGAGCCGCTGCGCGTGGCGCACCTGATCGCCGGCGGCGTGACCACGGGGGAGAGCAGCGGACGGGTCTGATTCGTCTCATTCATCGCTGCGTGTAAAACACAATGCTCTAGTGCCATGACCCGAGAGGCCGAGCTTGGCATAATGCCCCCTCTTTTCTTCGCCCGCAGGGAAGACCTCATGACCGCCTGGAGCAAGCTGCTGATAGCCACGACGCGGCTGATCGACCTGCACGACAGCGCCCATGAACCCGGCTCGCCCTTCGTGCAGGTCAGCCAGGAACAGCGTCGCGGCCTGCGCGACGGCTACTGGCTCGACCTCGGCTGCCTGCTGCTCGACTACCTGCTCGACGAGGACTTCGCCACCAACAGCGCCTTCGTCTCGCAGACCCGCTGCCTCAATCACCTGCGCGAGATTTATCCGCAGTTGCCGCATGACGACCTGAGCTTCGTCATCAACCTGCTGGCCACGCCTAGCGAGATTCACTTTCGGCAGTCGTCCCCGGCCGCGCGCCAGGCGACCCCGAGCGCGGATGCGAGCGTGATGGGGGAGAGTCGCGCCCGGCGCAGCACCAAGCGTACGGCGCTGGTCGAGAAGCAGGGCCAGACCGGCCAGGTGCGGCTCACGCCGAGCGGCCGCCAGGCGGTGACGTTGGCCAGCCAGGTCGAGGACCTGCTCTATTCCGAGTACGACGCCGCCAAGGTGCTGGCCGCGCTGGCGCGGGGCGATTTCGCCCGCATTCCCGACATCACCAACCAGATCCTGCTGGCGATCCGCGCCCTGACCCAGGAGCTGCGCCGGGTGCGCGAGAACCCCACCCGCGAGGGCAAGCTGGCCGCGCTGCTCGACAACGAGCGGCACTATCACAACGCGCTGACCAATATTCAGCAGACGTTGCTCGATGCCCGCGCCCAGCTCGCCACCCCGCGGCTGATGGAGCGCTTCGAGAGCTGGCGCGAAGCGCAGGAGGAGGAGTGGGACCTGCGCGTGCTCTCCAGCGCCCTCGGCCGGGTACTCAACGCCATTGAGAACCTTTCGCGGCGGCTCTCGGAGCTGCTTGCCGACATCGCCGAGGGGCGCATCCAGGCCATGGGCGTGGTCGATTTCCAGGACATGGCGCGCCAACTGCTCGAAGCGCCGCCCGCGGCCGCGCTTCGCGATGCCGTGGTGGCGCGCATGATGCCACTGCACGTACAGGCCACTTTTCCGCGCCTGGCACCCCTGGTGCCGCTGCTCGAGAGCCGCCGCGCCGAAGCCAGCGCCTCGGCGCTGGTGTTCGACGAAGCCGGAGACGCCGCCCCCGAGGATCCGCTGCTGGCGCGTTTCCTCGAGGCGCGCGGCCCGGCGCTGCGGAAGCGCATCCAGCAGGCGCCACTGTCGTTGCCCGAGGCATTGGCCGAGGGCTGGCACCGCTTCGAGGAGGGCGATTGCCTGGCCCAGTTGCTCAACACCTTCGTCGACACCGAGCTGCTCGACCCTGGATTGGCGGTGGGTATCGAGGCCACGCCGTTCGAGCTCCGGCTCGACGATGGCCGTCGCATCGAAGGGGTCGTGACCCCGTCCCTCGGCTTTTTTAAGGAAGAACTTGTATGAACATGACCGAGATGGGCGAGGTGGTCGCCTACCTGCTGCGCTATCGCAGCGCCGAACGCACCCCGGGCGGCGGGCGCAAGCGCCGTGCCGCCCGCGAAGGCCAGCTCTCCGAGCGTGACGTCTGCGCCTTGATCGACGACGCCAGCGAGGCCGAGCGCGAGGCGCTGCGCGACTTCCTGGGCGGACAAGGGCTGAGGCTCAAGGCCTTCGAGGCCGGTGACTATCCGGGTATCGCGCCGGGCTCGCGCTACTACGCGCTGCTGCCCGACCCGGAACTGGAACAGCCGCCGCTCTACACCCGCGAGCCGGTATTCGAGGCGCTCAAGCTGCGCCAGGAGAGCCGCGCCGAACTGGCCCAGTGGTACCTGCAGCTGTGGCTGTTGATGCATACGCTGCTCTATACCCGCTACAACCGCGCTCTCTCAGACGTCAGCCGCTACCAGGAGGCCACCTTCGCCGGGGCCGAGCTGGTCGAGCTGATGCGTGACCAGCTCGAGTCATTGCGCGCCCTGGGCGAGGAGGCGCCGGAGGCAAGCCGGGCACTGCTCGAAGAGCGCGGCGAGGACATCAGCCGCCGGGTGCGCGCCTTCATCGACCTGCAGGTGCGTGCCGGCCTGCTCGAAGGTTTGCGCGAGGCCGATTCCGCAACGGCCAGCGAAGAGGGCGGCGGCGAGGTCTGGCAGCAGACCCTGCTCGGGGCGCTGGAGAGTGAGCAGATCGGCATCCACCAGCTCGCCCACCTGCATGCGCTGGCCCAGGGCCGCGTGGCGAGCCGGCATGCCGAAGAGAAAGATGAAGCGCCCATCGACGAGCGCGAGGAGACCCAGGCATGAGCGTGATCAACCGTATCGAGGTTGCCAACCTGCTCAACAAGCACGGTGACGTCGCCTCGCCCTGGGACGCCAAGATGCGCCACGTACTGCTCGACCTGCGTGGCCAGTCCAGCGCCATCAGCATGGAAAACGGCTTCGGCAAGACCACGCTGGCCGAGGCGTTGATCGGCCTGCTGTCGCGCGACCGCACGCTGCTCTCGCGCACCCGGCGCAAGTGTTCGCCCTCGTCGGTGGGTGGCGAAGGGCGTAGCTGGAGTCACCTGCGGGTGGAGTTCCGTTCGCGCAGCGGGCTCGAGCGCCAGGACGACATGCTGGCGGTGGCCGGAGAGGAAGTGGCCGGCGAGACCTTCGTGTTCGGCTTCTACGGCTACAGCGACGGCAGCGGGCTCTCCTTCTATCACTACGCCGGGCGTCTCGAGGACGTGCCGGTGCATCACCTCACCCTCGACGGCAAGCTGGCGCTCTACGCCAACCGCGACGTCAAGGCCGTCATGGCCGAGCGCGGGGTGCGCCTGACCCACAACCGCGAGGAGTGGCTCGAGGCGGTGGGCGCCCACGTGTCGCGCCGCGAGCTGGCCCAGCTCGCCGCCTTCCAGAAGGAGGGCGGCGCCGACAAGAGCCAGATCTTCAACGCCATCAAGCCCCGCGCCGGCGAGAAGGCCGACCAGGCCTTCTTCTTCGAGGTGCTGGCGCCCGAGATCCTATCCGGCGCCACCCGCGGCGAGACCGACGAGAGCGAGGAACTGATCGAGGAGGTCATCCTCAACTCCGGCACCAACATCACCGAGCTGCGCCATCGCCTGGAGGAGGCCGAGAGCGACCAGCGCCGCGCCAGCGACAAGGTGGTGCGCCTGGCCGAGCTGCGCGAGCAGGGCGAGACCCTTCGCGATGCGCGTTCTCGCCTGGAGGAACTCGACCAGGGGCTGGCGGCCAGCGAAGCACTGCTGGGTGGCCAGGCGCTGCTGGGCCTGCCCGGGCTGCCCCGCGCCGTTTCTGAGGATGACGCCGAAGAGCGCGGGGCCGCTCCGTTGGATGGCTTTGCCTGGATCGCCGGCGATACGTCGCGCCCTCGGGTCTCCACCTCATTACTGGCCACCCTCTCCGGCCTTTCCGAGCGGGCGGTGCGCCAGGCGCTCTCCGAGCGCGGCGCCCGGGTCGACGTGCATCGGCGCCTGATCCACCTGCCCGAAGCAGCATGGCCGCTCAACCGCGATGTGGGTCACGTCAGCTTCAAGGCCGCCCGCGAGTGGCTAGCCGAAAGCCACGCTCTAGCCGACGATGCGGCCCGCGACCGGGCACTTTCCGCCCTGGACGAGGGGGCCGACGCCTTCGAGGCGGCCGACGGCAACCGCTTCCGCGAGGAGGTGATCGGCGACGGCGTCTATCTCGAGGAACTGACCCGCGACCTGACGGCCCTCGACGAGCGCCGCGACGATATGGAGCAGGAGCGCGAGCGGCTCGAATCCCAGCAGCGCGACTTCGTCGACAACCAGAGTTTCTACACCCAGGCCCTCTCCGAGGGGCTGTTCAGTGAAGCCGAGCTGGAAACCCCGGAGGCCAGCGCCGAGGCGGCCAAGGCCGAGGCCGCCGACGCTCGCTGCGCCCTCAACGCGCACCTGGGCCGCGTCGGCGAGCTCAAGCAGGTCGCCGCCTGGCACGATGCTTTCCGCCGTGAGTGCCCCGGCACGGCACCGGCCGAGCGGCTGGAGGAGAAACTCGATCGTGAGGCCGAGCTGGCCGAGGCGCTCGATGAGCTGACGCTTCGTCGCGACGAGGTGGCCACCGCCTTCGAGACCGCGCGCGCAGAGCGTGAGCGACTCAACGGCGAGCGCGAACGTCTGACCGGCGAACAGGGCCTGCTGGCCCGTGGCCAGGCGCCATGGCGCGCCTTCGTCGAGGGTTGGCCGGGCGAGGAAGTCGGCGGCTTCTGGTCGCGGCGCAAGACGGCGCTGGCCGAGCTGGAGACGAACTCGCGCGAGGCCGAGCAGCGCCGCCAGGATGCCGAGCGCATCCTGGAACGGCTGGCGCCGCTGGCCGAAGCGGCACGCCGCTATGGCGAGCTGCACGGCGACGACGAACCGGTGCATCTGCGCGCACGACTGCGCGAGCGCGAACGCGAACTGGCCGACGAGCGCCAGCGGCTGACGGAGGAAGAGAGCCGCCTGCGCACGCTGCACCGGGCGCGGCTCGACTTCGCCGAGCGCAGCGAGCTGGTGCCCGAGAAGTGGCTCACCGATGCCCGGCGCCGTTACCCGCGGCTGTTGCGGGAAGCGGAGACGCTGGAAGCCGATATCGCCGCCCGCGAACGTTACCTGGAGAGCCTCTCCGGCGACCCGCTGGAGCGGCGCGTGGTGGAGGCCGAGGCCCATCGCCACCTGGACGATACCGGCATCGCCTGGCAGCCGCTGCATGCGGTACTCAACGTCGAGACGCATACCCCCGAGCAGCGCCGCGAATGGCTGGTGCAGGCCGCCGGTGTGCTGTTCGCGCCGGTGGTGGCCGGGCGCGAGGCGGCTGAGTCCGCCGCCGCCGCGCTGATAGAGGCAGGCCTGGCGGTACCGGTGTTCGAGGCTGAGGCGCTTGCCGGCTTGCTGGCCCTGGGCGAGCCGCCGCTGGGTGCCGTGGCCGGGGTGGAAACCCTGGCGGTCAAGGCCGCGCTGGACCCGAGCTATCTCGAGGCGCTGCGCGAGGCCACCGAGAAGCGGCTGGCCGCCGACCGCGAGCGGCAGAAGGCGCTGGCCATCGAGTGCGAACGGCTCGATCCCCATGGCGAGACATTCGCCTTGGCGCTGCGTGCCCGCGAAGCCGACGAGGCGGACGTCGAGGTGGCGCTGGAGGCAGTGGCTGAGCAACAGGCGGCGCTGGCCGAACGTGAGGCCGAGCTAGCCCCGCGGCTGAGCGACACCGCGCTGGCCTGCATCGACGACTATCAGCGCTACCTGCAGGAGGGCGGCGAGATCGCCCAGCAGGAAGCCGCCGAGGCGCGGCTCGAGGCCGAGACGGCACTGGCCGAGCTTACGCCCCAGCGCGAGCGGGCCGCCCGCGAGCTGGAGGCGCACGGGCCGACCTGGCTGGCCGCCGAGCAGTTCAGCGACGCCGGCGGCGTCGAGCGGCTCCAGGCGTTGGAGACGCGCCTTGCCGAACTCGAGCGTCACCTGGCCGAGGCCGCGGCCAGGCTGGCCAGCGCGGAGGAAGAGAAAGAGGCGCTTGCACGGAAAGTCGTCGAGACCGAGGCCCAACTGCGCGGCATCTTCAGCGACGGTGAGCGTGATCGGCTGCGTGCCCTGGCGCGCTTCGAGGCCGATGGAGGCGTCGACTTCATGGCCAGCGCAGGTGAGGTGCAGGCCGAACTGGAAGCGTCGCAGTCGCGGGCGACCCGGCGCGCCGACTTCGATTTCACGCGTATTCGCGCCTATCTGGAAGTGCGCGACGCCGGCGGCGGCAGCCAGAAGCTCGAACGCGAGATAGCCCGGGTCAAGCGTGAACTGGGTGAACTGCGCGACAAGCGCAAGATGCTTTCGGCAGAGCGGGATGTGCTGGAGGCGCGCCTGGCCGAGCAGCGCCGCGCGCTGGCCTGCGTCGACCAACTGGCCGTGGAGTGGCTGCGGGTACTGCGCGAGCTGCCCGAGGGCTGGCCGCGACGCCTGGCTGCACTGGTCGATCTCGATGAGGCCAGCCGCTGGCCCGTCGACACGGCTGAGCTCGAGGTACGCAATGAAGCGCTCGACGCCTGGCATGCCATGGTTGGTGAGAGGAACGAACAGGGTGAGCTCGACGTCGAAGCGCTGGAAACCTGTCAGCAGACCCTGGTCGATGCCTTGGGCGAGCTCAACCTGGGCGAGCGGGCGCGCAACCGCGAACGTCAGGCGCGCCAGGTCGAGGCCGGCGAGCGCAAGCTGGCCGAGGCACTCGCCGAGGCGGCGCACAGCCGGCTGTTCAGCGACACCGAGCGTGCCCGCCTGGCCGGGCTGACGCATGCCAGCGCCGAGGCCCTGGACGACCTCTCGCGGCTGCACGACCAGCTCGCCGGCCAGCTCGACGAGCATCGCGTGCGGGTCGAGCGGCTGCATGCCTCCCGCGAGCAGATCGAGGGCACCCTGGTGGAGCGGCTCAGCTCGATCATCTCGGACGCCGCCGGCAATCTCGACATCCTCAAGCGCGTGGCCAAGAGCAGCGGCGAAGGCGGCGCCTTCTTCGAGGTCAAGGCCTCGCTGATCGGCCCCGACCAGCTGCGCGACCTGATCGCCACGCTGCTGGCCGACATCGACGAGCACCAGGCGGCCATGCGCCGCCGCGCCGAGCGTGACGGCGGCATGGTCGATGGTGAGGCACGCAGGCGCGACGACGACCTGCTGCGCCAGATTCGCCGGCGCATCTATCGCGGCCTGTTCCACGATGTGGCGATCCGCCTCAAGCACGACGCCATTCGCCCGCATGGGCGGCTGTTCTCGCTCAACGAGGAGATGTCGGAAGGGCAGCGCGAGGCGGTGTCGCTGATGTGGCTGGTCAAGCTCTCGGAGTTCGCCATCGAACGCGAGCTGCGCGAATTGCCGGGGCATCATCGTCGCCGTGCACGCACCAGCCGCGAGAGCGTGATCCTGCTCGACGGCCTGTTCTCCAAGCTCTCGCATCGCCGCCTGATCCAGGACTCACTGGAGTCGCTGCGCAACACCCGTGGGCGCTTCCAGATGATCGGCCTGATCCACAACCCCAACTACGAGAACGACCCCGATATCTTCCCCACCTACCTGGTGGGCAGCGTGATCGGCGGCGCCCAGGGGCAGGGCGGCCACGTGATGGTGCGCGACGGCCGCATAACGCCACCGGAAACGGTAGGACGCAGCGTCGGCGAGGCCAGCCTGTTCGGCATCCATGTCAGCGAGCCGGCGACCCAGGAGTAAGCGATGCACGATGCCACTCTGATGCTCAACGAGGCGGCCAGGAAAGTCCTGGCCCAGCTAGAGAGAGTGTGGCAGCGAGTCTATGCGAATGGTAGTAAGGGAAAAGGCTGGCAAGCCGAACCCCTTGTCAGATCCCTCAAGCGGAAGGGAATCTGCGAGACGGAGCATCAGGCTTGGGAGGTTCTTGAAAAACTGCTGGATGCAGGTGCTATCTCACTGAGACAGGGCGGAAGAATTTCCCCGCATCAACGATGGAACGCCACGATATTGCTCGCTGAGGCTCGTATAGAGCAGCTCAAGGCCGATCTGCCTGATGTCGATAATCGGCTTGGCTTGAGCGCTGCGCAGGAACAGGCCTGGAGGCGAGCATTAGAATCTCAGCTGCGTGAATGGAGCATCGAGGACCAACTGGCACTGGCCGAGGGCCTCAGGCGGTTGGCCAACGATCTGCCGGGGGTCTACCAACTGAGCCCTTACGTGGCCAGTGCGCGCTATCTGCTGGGAAGCAGCAAGCTGCTTGAGGCGCTGCCCACCGAGCTGGTGCGCGCGTTCGATATCGAGCCGACCCGCTTCCAACCCGCCGAGACCTGGCTGCTGGCCAGTGTGCCCGAACAGCCCGAGGGGCTCTTGCTGATCGAGAACGCGCAGAGTTTCAGTCAGGCCTGCCGTGTGGGGTGTGACAAGCGCCTGGCCTTGATCTGCACGTTCGGCTATGGCCTCTCGCTGGCCAACGCCTTGGAAAGTGGAGACTGGGTGCGCCTGGTCGGCCAGGGTGCAGCCGGCGTCACCCTGCCGGACCTACTGGCTCTACCCAGCTCCACCTACTGGGGTGATCTCGACCCCGAAGGGCTGCGGATATACCAGCGCCTCAAGGCACGGGAACCTAAGCTGAGGCTGTCTGCACTCTATGCACCCATGATTCAGGCTATGGAGGAGGGGCTAAGCCACCCCCTGGACCATCTAATGGGCAAAGGTGGCCAGCGCCCGGCCGAAACTTGGCGGTGCGGCTTGGACCAAGAGTGGCTACCGGATGGCTTGTGCCTTTCCTTCGCTGGGCAAGTGCTCAGTGCCGAGCAAGAGGAAAGGACCCTGGCGCGCTTGCATCCGTTTACATTATGATTTAAGTGTTGGTTACATAACGAAACAAATCTAAGCTGAGAACAGGAAAGAATAGAGGGGTTATCGAAAGCTGGCGTAACTCATCTAAATTGGTCTTTATGCGTTGCTGTAGTATCGTTTTACCAAAGCAGAGTTGTAATCAGTTACTTCGTCATGGTTTCCAACTAATAAAGTTCGCTTGAAGGAGTTTTGTTGCCAATGAACTCATACCATGACGATACCGTCCCCACGCCTGATCCAGACCCCGTTGAGAACGACATCATCAATGTCGAGCCTAAGTGTGAAATTCGCGCTGAGATTGCACGCCGAGTCACATTTGCAAGCCACCAATGCGATATCGCCGTCATTGCCGATTTGGTTCTATCGAACCCGTTCGATCACCCTCTTGAAGATCTGATGCTGCACCTGTCCTGCGAGCCGAAGATTCTTGGCGACCGGGCTTGGACGATCGACCGGATCGAGCCGGAGTCGGAATTCCGTCCGCGGGATCGCCGCGTGACGATCTCAGGCGGCATGCTTGACAGCCTAACCGAGCGAACGCGCGGAGAGATTCATCTTGAGCTTCGGCAGGGCGAAAAAATCTTAGCTGAGGACCGCTATCGGATCGACGCACTGGCACGCAATGAGTGGGGTGGATCACAATACATGCCCGAGCTCCTTGCCGCCTTTGTGATGCCCAACGACACAGCGGTTCAGCGCGTTCTCAAGGAAGCCGCGACAATCCTCGAAAGCTCCGGTAAGCGTGGATCACTTGAGGGTTACCAATCGAAGTCTCGCAAACGTAGCTGGGAAATCCTGTCAGGGATTTGGGCCGCAGTTTCGAGCCGCAACATCACCTATGCGGACCCACCGGCGAGCTTCGAGCGCAACGGCCAGAAGATCCGCTTCCCGTCGATGATCGAGGAGCACGGCCTGGCCACCTGTCTCGATACTGCCTTGCTTTTCGCGGCGGCAATCGAGCAGGCTGGACTCTATCCGGTCGTCGTCTTCACTGAAGGCCATGCTCTGACTGGTGCCTGGCTGCAGCCGCAGAGCCTTCCATCACTAACGGTTGAAGACCCGATGGAGATTCGAAAGGCCATTGATCAGGAGGAACTGGTCCTATTCGAAACCACGATGGCCACGTCGGGACACCCTCTACCCTTCTCCCGTGCAATTGCCGAGGGTCGGCGCCAGGTTGCAGAGGAGAACGAGGATAACTTCATATACGCGATAGACATCCGTCAAGCACGCGGTCGCGATATGCAACCGCTCTCCAGCCTGGCGGGACTCTCGGCAGGAACAGCCACAGAGGGGACGGCACCCGTGCGCGATGCTCCGCCGCTCGATGAGGCGCCCGACCTACCGCCTTTCGAGGAAGTCGTCGTCGAGGACGATATCGTCAACGCAACCCCTGAGGAGCGTCTCGACCGCTGGAAGCGCAGCCTGCTCGATCTGTCCAAGCGCAACCGACTGCTTAACCTCCAGATATCGAACACCACGATCCCGATCTTCTGTCCCGATCCGGCACATCTCGAGGACAAGATAGCCGAAGGAAAGAAGATCAAGATCATTACACCTCCCGAACAGTCGCGGGGAGGCGATCAGTCGGACAAGAATCTCTATCATTTGCGGACCGGTGAGGATTTTGCAGAAAAATTCGCCGAAGAAGCGCTGGCCCGAAACGAGATCGTCGCCAATGTCGATGCGCGGAGTCTCGAGAAGGGCGCGATTGAACTCTACCGCAAGGCCAAGGCTGACTTCGAAGAAGGCGGCTCGAACACGCTGTTCCTCGCCCTCGGCATACTGCGCTGGTCCCCCACCGGCGACAGCAAACGCACATTCCGGGCGCCGCTGATCCTGCTACCGGTGAAAATCGACCGTGCAAGCGCCGCATCGCGCCCCTACCTATCGCGCCACGAGGACGAGCCGGTCTTCAATTTGACGCTACTGCAGATGCTGCGCCAGGACTACAATATCGACATCCCCGGCCTCGACGGCGAACTCGTTGCCGACGAAAGCGGAATCGATGTGCGCCGGGTCTGGGATCAGGTTCGCGCGAAGGTTCGCGATGTTTCTGGTTTCGAGGTCGTCGAGGAGGTCGTGCTGTCGACCTTCAGTTTCGCCAAATACCTCATGTGGAAAGATCTTTCCGATCGCACTGACGCACTTAAGGCAGCGCCTTTCGTGCAACATATCATCGATCATCCGCGCGAGCCCTACCAGAACGGTGCGAGCTTTATGGAGCCGCGCGAGATAGACAAAAAGGTGGATCCCACCGAGGTTCTCGCCCCTCTCAATGCCGATGCCAGCCAGATCGTTGCCATCCATGCCTCCGGCGGCGAGGGTGACTTCGTTCTAGAGGGGCCGCCAGGCACCGGCAAGTCGGAAACCATTGCCAACATCATTGCACACAATCTCGGTCTCGGCAGGCGAGTGCTGTTCGTTTCCGAGAAAATGGCGGCGCTCGATGTCGTCTATCGGCGTCTTAACGCCTGTGGCCTGGGCGATTTCTGCCTCGAGTTGCACTCCGCCAAGGCCAACAAGCGCGCTGTTCTCAGCCAGCTTGGCGCGGCTTGGGAGAACCGGGGCGTCCGGTCGGCCGAGGAGTGGCAGCAAAAGACAGCCAAGCTTGGCGAGATACGCACTGAACTAAACGGCCTCGTCAAGGCCCTCCACCACCCGGGGCCGGGTGGCATGAGCCCACGGGAAGCGATTGGACGTGCCATGCGCTATGGGGACGTCCATCGATTTCGTCTCAACTGGGAGCGAGATCCACAAGGGGCGGGCTATATTTCGACGCCGGAAGCCCTCGCGAACCTGGAGGAGATCGCTAAGCGCCTCGGTCAGCAATTCGAGCAGCTACAGCCCGAGGATGTTGAGACGTTCAGCGAGGTTACCCATATCGACTGGTCTTATGCCTGGGCTAAGGAAATAGTCGAAGAGGCACGCTCTCTGGGTATTGCCATTGCCGATCTCAAGAGTTGTAGAAAGTCTTTCGCCGACAAGCTCGGGATTGCGGACGCTGGAGAGGATCCCTTGGAGAGTGCAGCTCTTGCCACAGTCGCGGCTGTTGTTCCTGACTGCGCACGCCAGGATCTTGGTTTTTCCCTAACGGCAGATGGACGCGAAGCGCTGAAGACACTCGATACCCTCGCAGAGAGCCTCGATAAATATACTAGTGATCGAAAGAGTCTTTCGGCTAACTATCCCGACGTGAGAATTCCTGAGCAGCCGTACGATAGCTGGATGATTAGGGTCGACCAGATCGAGAAAAAGCCTTGGCCATTGAGTACAATGGCACGCCGAAAGTTGCGCAAAGAGTTGCGCAAGGCGTTCAGTCTCGATGCCCGTCAGTTGACAGAGCCGGAGAAAGACATCCCTGTGTTGTCGAATCTATCCCGGCTGCGTGGAGAGATGGAACAGACCGTCAAGGCATTGCCCACCGGCACGCCTTGGCAAGGTCTTGATACCGATCCCGAACGTTTGCGTCACGCTATTGATGCAGGCTGCCGTCTTCGCGAGTCCGTAGCAAATCTCGCGAGCTTCGGGCGCGATTACGTCGAGACTCGCACTGCTCTTGCCCGCGTTCTTTGCCAAGGACGAGACATGCTCGAGCCCGGCATGCCGCTAGCCTCAACGGCGAGAGAACTGGTGAGAGCCCAGGAGGAGTTCGATACGCAGCTCAAGGCGTATCGGGCTGTCTCGAGTGATGGCATCGACTTTGGCCCTGTCGACTTGGACATACTCGCGAAAAGCAGCACTGCGATCATTGAGCGTGAACGGCGACTCAATACATGGTGCCAATGGATCGCGATCAGCCGCGAGGCACGCCAAGCTGGGCTCGATACGCTAGTCACCGCGCTGAAATCGGGCAGCGTCGAGCCAAGCCAGACCGTAGAGATGCTGCGCACAGCGTATGCCTGCTGGCTCGCGCCAATCCTGATTGACGCTCGATCTGAACTGAGGCGCTTCTCCTCAGTCCGCCACGACGACTTGATCCGGACATTCCGCGAGCTCGACAGAGAAGTAGCCAAGTTGACCTCTTCCTATATTCGCGCAAAGCTTTCCGGCAGCGTGCCTAAGCGTGACGCTGGTGGCGCCGATCCGGGTTACGGGGTGCTATCCCGCGAGTTGCAGAAGAAGATGCGCCACAAGCCGGTGCGCCAACTCGTCTCGGAGATGGGCGACGCACTTACCACGCTTACACCGTGCTTTATGATGTCGCCACTCTCGGTAGCGCAATTCCTGCCGGCAGAGAAGGCCTTCGATCTGGTAGTCTTCGATGAGGCCAGTCAGATCACGGTTCCAGACGCCGTGGGAGCGATTGCACGCGGTAAGCGCTGTATTGTGGTAGGCGATCCAAAGCAGATGCCACCTACCAACTTCTTCTCGCGTGGTGCCGAAGATAGCGATAATGAGGAGGTTCGCGATCTCGAGAGCATACTTGATGAGGCGCTCGCTGCGCGCATGCCACATCACCGGCTTACGGGGCACTACCGCAGCCGGCACGAAAGTCTGATCACCTTCTCAAACCACGCCTATTATGGCAGCCAACTGGTGACCTTTCCCTCGGCTGAGACCGCCGAAAGTGCAGTGTCGTTTCGTCGTGTCGATGGCGTCTATGCCAAGGGAAAGGCGCGCACCAACGAGGTCGAAGCGAGAGGTGTGGTTAAAGAAATCGTTGCCCGGTTACGCGATCCAACACGTAATCAGCTCTCGGTCGGCGTGGTCACGTTGAACTCCGAGCAGCAGCGCCTCATCGAGGACTTACTCGACCAGGAGCGTCGCGCCGATCCCGATCTCGAGCCCTTCTTCGACCCCAGCTGTGAGGATCCTGTGTTCGTGAAGAACCTTGAAACGGTACAGGGTGACCAGCGAGATGTGATCCTGCTATCTGTTGGCTACGGTCCTAGCGAACCGGGTGCACGAACCATGTCGATGAATTTCGGCCCGCTCAACAAACAGGGAGGAGAGCGCCGACTCAACGTGGCGATTACCCGCGCCACGACAGAGGTCGTGATCTTTGCTAGCTTTGATGCCTCCATGATTGATCTCACCCGGACCTCATCCGAGGCGGTCAAGGACCTCAAGCACTATATCGACTTCGCCGCGCGTGGTCCTGTGGCCATCGGCGAAGCGATACAAACGGTGGGCGGCGATCATGCCTATGATTCCGATTTTGAAATGGCCGTAGCCGAGCAGCTTCGTGGCTACGGATGGTCGGTCAGAACGCAAATCGGTGTTTCCAAGTTTCGAGTCGATTTAGGCATTGTTCATCCCGACGAGCCAGGAAGATTCTTGGCTGGAGTCGAGTGTGACGGGGCGACCTATCATAGCTCTCCCTCGGCGCGGGACCGCGACCGGGTGCGACAGATAATTCTGGAGAATCTTGGCTGGCGGTTATTTCGGGTCTGGTCGACTGATTTTTTTCAGGACCCTGGCACCGCTATTACGCTGCTTAATGACAAGCTTGCCGACCTTCTCAAAACGGATCGGGAGCGCGTAGCAGAAGAAGATGGACGTTGTGCGGGGAAGGAAGTACAGCACACGGAAGTCGAATCGGAGGACGAGATTGGCATCTCAGAGGACGAGGCTAATGTCGAGGACTACCCGACGAAAGTTCAAGGAGAAGTATT
This sequence comes from Billgrantia sp. C5P2, assembly GCF_051062895.2. Taxonomy (NCBI): domain Bacteria; kingdom Pseudomonadati; phylum Pseudomonadota; class Gammaproteobacteria; order Oceanospirillales; family Halomonadaceae; genus Billgrantia; species Billgrantia sp. C5P2. The sequence continues at coordinate 2,585,944 of NZ_CM128542.1, read as the reverse complement.
TGACTCTACGAAGCTACCGCTAGCCGGTCCGGCTGAGCCCGAAGTTCCGCGTCGCATTGCTAAGGGGCCGTTCCTAGGGGGGGGCTTCGAGGATACTTCTTTAGAGGAAGCCGCCGAGGAGATCGCCCCAGATCAATTTCATGAGACTACGTATCAGTCACGGATCCGGGCCATTGCCCTCGATATCATTGATCGCGAGGGGCCGGTGACGTTCAAGCGGATTGGAGATTGTATCGCTAGGGCGCATGGTTTTCAGCGTACGGGTAGACAGATTCGTCAGACAATCTGGCGTGCCATTCATGAACACCGGGCTCATGTCGGAACTCCTGATGAACATACGGTATTTTGGCCTGCTGGTATGGCTCCGCAGAGCGTCATGTCATTCCGCGGTATGATCCTTGATAACGCCACTCGTGAATGGAGAGAAATACCTTTTCCTGAGAAGCTAGGGTTGGTCCGCGATGTTATGCTGGATGGTGCTTCAGGTGAGGACGTTATACGACTAGTTGCTCAACGTATCGATGCCGGGCGCCTTACGGTTCGGCTCCGATCCGAGATCGAAAGTCTTGCAGCTTATCTTGACCACCTCTGATGTGCTTGAAAGTTTTTTAAGGATGGAATCGATAAAGGGAGAGGCGCAATGCACGTCATCATCGATCTCTGCGTCGTCCCGCTGGGTGTTGGGGTATCGGTCTCGCCGCAGATTGCCGCCTGCCAGCGGGTGATCGAGGCCTCGGGCCTCGAGCACCACATGCACGCCTACGGCACCAACATCGAGGGGCCGTGGGACGAGGTGATGGCGGTGGTCAAACGCTGTCACGAAGTGGTGCACGAGATGGGCGCACCGCGCATCACTACCACCATCAAGTTGGGTACACGCACCGACCGCGAGCAGTCCATGGCCGACAAGGTGTCGAGCGTCGAGAACAAACTGCGCAACTCTTGAGCCGTCATCACGCAACATCGTTCAGGTCGGCAGCGGCGCCAGCCAGGCGTCGCCCAGCCGCAACAGGTGGTCGGTGAGGGCGTCGAGGATCTTGCCGCCCTGGCGCCAGTGGTGCCAGTAGAGCGGTACGTCGATGACATAGCCCGGCGACAGGTCGACCAGGCGACCGTCGGCCAGGTGCGGGCCGGGGTCGATCTCCTGTAGCCGCCCTTCGCTGAGTTCGCGCTCGGCCTGGCGCTCCGGCACCATGCCGTAGCCGAGTCCTGCCAGGGCCAGGCCGACGAAGCCTTCCGACGAAGGGCACAGGTGGTGGGGGAAGGGGGGCTCCACGCCATACATGGCCAGGAAGCGATGTTGCAGGCGGTCGTCGGGGCCGAAGACGATGGCCGGTGCCTGGCGCAGCGCTTCCGGCGTCACGCCATCGGCGAAATAGCGTGCCATGAAGGCGGGGCTGGCCAGGGCGCGATAGCGCATGCTGCCCAGTCCGTGGCTGCGCGCCCCCTGTACCGGCGTGGGTGAATCGCAGATGCAGCCGGCCACGTCGCCATCGCGCATGCGCTTGAGCGCTACCTCCTGATCCTCCACCACCAGTTCGAACAATACCCGGTAGTGCTCGCAGAAACGCCCAATGGCTTCTGGCCACCAGGTCGCCAGGCTGTCGGCATTGATGGCCAGACGCAGGCGCTGCTCGCCGCCACCTAGTGCGGGCACCTCGCCCAGCAGGTCACTCTCGAGCAGGCGTACCTGCTGGGCGTGGTTGAGCAGGCGTCGGCCCAGTGGCGTGGGGGCTAGGCGCGGGCTTCGCACCAGCACCGGCTGGCCCAGGCGTGCCTCAAGCAGCTTGATGCGCTGGGAAACCGCCGATTGGGTCAGGCCCAGATGGCGAGCGCCACGTTCAAAGCCACCTTGGTCGAGCACGACTACCAGTGCCTCCAGCAGTTTGTAATCGAGCATCGATTCTACTTATCCCCCAGTCGCTTTATTCATTTCTTTAATTTTCATGGCGAGCTTAGCCTTGGTGACTACGACTTGCCAGGGAGAAAAACAGTATGTGGTTGTCATGGCTCAATGGACTCTTGATCTGTGCGGGGTTGATCGTCGCCATCGGGGCGCAAAATGCCTTCGTGCTGCAACAGAGCCTGCGCCGCCAGAACGCCTGGCTGGTGGCCGGCGTCTGCGCGCTGTGCGACTGGCTGCTGGTGGGACTGGGCGTGCTGGGGCTTGGTGTGTTGATTGCCCAGCAGGAGGCGCTGATGGAAGTGGCACGTTGGGCCGGCGCTGCCTTTCTTGCGTGGCAGGCCTGGCTGGCCCTGCGCCGGGTCCTGACCGGCCAGGCACTGACAGCCGGTGGAGGCAGCGTGCAATCCTGGCAGGCGGCGCTGGCGGCAACACTTGCCGTGACCCTGCTCAATCCTCAGGTCTATCTGGAAACCGTGGTGCTGCTGGGAGCCATCGGCGCGGTGCAGCCGAGTCCGTTGGGATTCTTCATCGGCGCGGCGATGGCCTCGTTCGGCTGGTTCTTCGGCCTGGCGGCCGCGGCCGGCTGGCTGGCCCCGCGGCTGGCGAGCCCACGGGTATGGCGCGCCATCGACTTGGTGATCGGACTTATCCTGGCGTGGGTGGCGTGGCGGTTGGCGAGTGGCGCCATGATGCCTTAGGGGAGCGACGACAGTTGTAAAGATATCTTTACGAAGTGTCAGGCTGACGCACCACGAGCAGGGCTGGTTTCATGGAGTTCAGAGGGCCGTAAGGTTTTTCTTACGATAAGGGCGAGAAGGGACCTCTGCCGTCCACGCTCCAGGTCGTAAAGGAGCGTTTCGATGGGGGACCGTGCGCACTAGGCTGGGGGCACCAGTTCGGCATCCATGACTGCACGACATAACAAGGGCAAATCCCCTGGAGGTAAGCATGAACGCACCCGCCAAGACCGTATCCCCGATCAGCCAAGAGAACCCCATCGGTACCAACGGCTTCGAGTTCGTCGAGTACAGCGCACCGACCGCCGAAGGCATCGAGGCGCTGCGTGCACTGTTCAATCGCATGGGCTTCACCGAGACGCGCAAGCACCGCTCCAAGCAGGTTTTCCTGTTCCAGCAGGAGAACGTCAACTTCGTGCTCAACGCCGAGCCGAACAGTCATGCCGCGGAGTTCGCTCACGTACATGGCCCCTGTGCCTGCGCCATGGCGTGGAAGGTGGCCGACGCCAAGCAGGCCTTCGATTACGCCGTGGCTCACGGCGCCGAGCCGATGGAGAATCCAGTCGGACCCGGCGAGGTGGGCATTCCCGCCGTTCGCGGCATCGGCGGCTCGCTGCTCTACTTCGTCGACAACAAGGTCGACAATGAAGGACGTACCATCTACGACATCGACTTCGAGGCGATTCCCGGCCGTTCGCGCAACAACAACAGCGTGGGCCTCAAGGTGCTCGACCACCTGACCCACAACGTCGACCGCGGCCAGATGGACGTATGGGCCGATTTCTATACCGAGATCGCCAACTTCCGCGAGAACCGCTACTTCGACATCAAGGGCAAGAAGACCGGCCTGCATTCCCGGGCCATGACCGGGCCGTGCGGCAAGATGCACATCCCGATCAACGAGTCGGCCGACGATACCTCGCAGATCGCCGAGTTCCTGCGCGAGTACAATGGCGAGGGCATCCAGCACCTGGCCATGGCCACCGACGATATCTACGCCACGGTACGTGCCTTGCGCGACAATGGCGTGACCTTCCTCTCCACGCCGGACACCTACTACGAGAAGGTCGACGCGCGCGTGCCCAACCACCAGGAGAACGTCGAGGAGCTGCGTGAACTCAGCCTGCTGATCGATGGTGGCGAAGGCGAGGGCGTGCTGCTGCAGATCTTTACCGAGACCGTGATCGGCCCGATCTTCTTCGAGATCATCCAGCGCAAGGGCAACGACGGCTTCGGCGAGGGCAATTTCAAGGCCCTGTTCGAATCGATCGAGGAGGATCAGATCCGTCGCGGTGTGCTCAAGGCGGATTAATTGCCGCCGGCCCTGCCCATACCCCATGGGCGGGGCCGTTTCGTATTCGATATGAAACGACTGAAAACAAGCCATTTCTACAAAAATAACGTTGCATCGCATGGATTGCAGCGTGCATATTGCTGCGTCGAGCGATAACAACGATTTCCTCTGGTGATCTGATGACGACTCAACAACAACCCCGTGTCCAGTGGCTCAGCCGCTGGGGCTTCGTACTGGCGGCGACGGGTTCCGCTGTCGGCCTGGGCAATATCTGGAAATTCCCCTACATGACCGGTGAGCATGGCGGAGGCGCCTTCGTGCTGGTCTATCTGGTGTGCATCCTGGCGGTGGGCGTGCCGGTCATGATGACCGAAATCGCCTTCGGTCGGCGCGGCCGCGGCAGCCCCATCGATGCCGTGCGGCGGGTGGTGAGCGAATCCGGGCGCTCCTCGGTCTGGTCGCTGCTGGGCTGGATGGCGATGCTGTGCGGCTTCATGATCCTCTCGTTCTACGTGGTGGTGGCCGGCTGGTCGTTCTCCTATCTGTGGAAGATGCTGAGCGGCGGCCTGAATGGCTCCGGCGTCGACGACATGGCGGCAATCTTCGTCGCCAACAACGAGAACCCCTTGAACCTCGGCTTCTGGAGCACCCTGGTGACACTGGCGACCATGCTGATCGTGGGCAAGGGCGTGCAGGCGGGCATCGAGAAGAGCGTGAGCTGGATGATGCCGGGCATGGTGATCATGCTGCTGATCCTGATCGGCTACGGAGTGTTCTCGGGCGGCTTCGGCGATGCGTGGAGCTTCCTGTTCTCGTTCAATACCGGCAGTCTGTCCAGTGAAGGAATGCTGGCCGCGCTGGGTCATGCGTTCTTCACCCTGTCACTGGCTTCGGGTGCGATACTCACCTACGGCAGCTACCTGCCCGCCGGCGCTTCGATCGCACGTACCACTCTCGGCGTGGCGGTGGCCGATACGCTTGTGGCGCTGATGGCCGGTCTGGCGATCTTCCCGGTGATCTTCGCCAATGGCATGAGTCCCGAAGGTGGGCCGGGGCTGCTGTTCATGAGCCTGCCGTTGGCCTTCCAGGCCATGCCGATGGGTACGCTTTTCGGCGTGCTGTTCTTCATCATGCTCTCGATGGCGGCATTGACCTCGTCGATCTCCATGGTCGAGGCCACGGTCTCCTGGCTGGTCGACAACAAGGGTATTACCCGTCGTACTGCCGCCTGGGGCACCGGGATCGTGCTGTGGCTGGTCAGTACCCTGGCGATGCTGTCGTTCAACGTCGGCGCCGACTGGACCCTGGCGGGCAAGCACTTCTTCGACTGGCTCGACTATCTCACCTCGCGCTGGATGATGCCGCTGGGCGGGCTGGGCATGGTGCTGCTGGCCGGCTTCGTGCTGAAGAGCGAGACCTTCCGTGAGGAGCTGGGCCTGGCGCCACACTGGCATGCGCTGTGGCTGTTCATGGTGCGCTACGTCAGCCCGCTGGGCATCCTGGTGATCTTCGTCGATGCGCTGGGCATTGCACGCCTGCAGTTCGGCCTGCACTGGCCGTGGCTACTGGGCGTGCTGGTGCTGATCACCCTGATCGGCGAGCTGGCCAGCCCGCGCCTGCGGCGGACGCTGGCCGGCTGAGCTAGCGGCTTGCCCCGTCCGGGGCAAGCCGCTAATGTCGGGCCGGGACGTTTAATCGAGACAAGAGAATGATCTCATACAAGGTTTGCGGTACCGGCCCGGTTGCGCCTCGTCTGCTGCGAGGCGCATTGACGCTCATGATGCTGCTCTTGATTGCCGGCTGCGCCGGACGCGATGGGAGCCGCGGCGGCGAGCGGGTATCTGCGCCTTCGGGCTGGAACGGCGAGCAGGGGCAGGCCTCGTTCTATGCCGACCGCTACCATGGCCGGCGCACCGCCAGTGGCGAAGCCCACGATCGCAACGCGCTGACGGCGGCGCACCGCAGCTTGCCGTTCGGCACCCGGGTCCGGGTGACGCGGCTGGACAACGGCCGCGAGACGGTGGTGCGCATCAACGACCGCGGACCCTTCGTGCGCGGTCGTGTCATCGATCTCTCTCGACGTGCGGCCGAAGAACTCAACATGCTCGGGCAGGGGGTGGCGGAGGTGCGGCTGTCACCTGAGTGAAGCGACCTCACCCGGTGCGTGTTCTCCCAACGCCGTGTCCCTGATGGAGAAAGCAGTGGTGGGGCTCGCCATGGCGCTCAGCGAAGCGGCGGCACCTCGCGCTGAAACTCGCGACGCCAGCGGGCCAGCAGGGCCTCGCGCTTGAGCCGGTCCAGGGTGGCCAGCAGGCCGGGGCCGATCGCTATCGGGCGCAGGGCGTCACCGACTTCGTCGCGCAGGGCATCGGCGGTGCCCGGGCCTGACAGGGCGGGGTGCATGGCCCCCAGGTGGGTCTGTTCGGCGATCACGCGCTGGCCGTCTTCGCTGAGCAGAAACTCCATGAATAGGACGGCCGATTCGGGGTGCGGCGCCAATCGCGGAATGAAGGCCAGGCGCTGGGTGACCAGCGCATAGTCTTCGGGTACCACCATGATCAGCTGTGGGTTGTCGGCCACCGCATCGCGCACATAGCTGCCGAGCAGATTGTAGCCCAGCAGGTAGCGTCCCTCCTCGAGTCCGTCGAGCATCTCGCCGGTGGTGCCGGTGAGCACCGTGCGGGCGCGTCCCAGGGCCGAGACCAGATCCCAGTAGCGCGGCGAGAGTCGCGACTCCTCGATGGCATAGGTATATCCCGCGCCGCTGCGTACCGGGTCGTAGGTGACGATACGGCCTGCCAAGGCGTCGGCGTGGTCGCTCAGCAGCTCGAGCAGGTCGCCATGACTGCGCACCTCGCCGAAGCGTTCGATCAGGTCGCGATGCACTACCATCACGATCGGTTCGAAGGTGAAGGCGAACAATTCGCCGCGCCACTGGGCCCACGCCGGCCAGCGCCGCGCCACGTCACTTTCGAGCGGCTGGGCATGGCCGTCGTTGGCGAGATGATACTGCCAGGGCATGGCGGACGAGAGCACCACGTCGGCGGCATCCGGGGCGTCCAGGAAGCGCTGATGCAGTTCCAGGGTCGTCAGGTTGCGATAGGTCAGCTCGATGCGCGGGTGGCTCCGATGGAATGCCTCGAGCACGGGGCGTACCTGTGGCAGGTCGAGGGCGGCATGGATGACCAACGGCTGGGGCGCCCCGGCCTCTGGCTCGGCAGGGTAATGCAGGGTTTCCTCGGCCGCGGCGGCCAGGCTCCACAGGGCGACAAGCCACCAGAACAGGAAGCGGATCATGGGTCCTCCTCGCTGAAGCGCAGGCGTACGATGAGTCCGCGATCGTCCGAGCCCTGGGCCAACTCGAGCCGTGCGCCGTGGGCGCGGGCAATGCTGTCGACGATGGCCAGGCCTAGCCCGGAACCTTCACTTCCCTCCTCGCCGCGATGAAAGGGGCGTAGCACCAGCAGGCGGCGAGATTCGGGAATGCCCGGGCCGTCGTCCTCGACTTCCAGCATGGGCGGCTGCACATGGGTGCGCACCGTGATGCGCCGGCCACCGTAGCGGCAGGCATTGTCGATCAGGTTGTTCAAGGCCTCCTGCAGTTGCCAGTCGATGCCATGGACCCGGACGGGCCGAGGGGCACACTCGACACCGAGGTCGATGCCTTGGCGATGGCATCCGGCCCAGTGGTCCCGAATCGCCTGGCGGGCGAGGTCGTTGAGATCCAGGGGCGTCAGTTCGGGGCGGTACTCGGGATTGTCGAGCCGAGTCAGCGATAGCAGTTGCATGGCCAGCCGAGCAGTGCGTGCGCTGGTCGCTTGCATGGCGCTCAGGGCGTCGCGCCAGCGGGCGGGGTCGTCGTGGCGCAGGGCCAGTTCGGCTCGGGCCGAGAGCCCCGCCAGCGGGGTGCGCAACTGGTGCGAGGCGTCGCCGATGAAGCGCTCCTGGTTGGCGCGCACCCGGCGCATGCGTGCCAGCAGTTCGTTCAGGGTCTCGCGCAGCTCGGCCAACTCGCGGGGCAGTGAGAGGTCGAGGGGTTCCAGGGTGCGCGGGTCGCGGGCACGAATGGCGCGCCTCAGGCGCGTCAACGGCCTCAGTGCTGAGCGGATCGCCACCAGCAGGACCACGACGGCAACCAGGGCCATGGCGAGAATGTAGGCGAGGTTGGCGCGCAGCAGCTCGTGGGTCAGCGCATCGCGACCCTCTCGGCTGTGCGCCACGCGAATCTCGAAGCGCTCCCTGAGGCGCCAGTCCTCCAGGCGGGAGCGGCGCACACCCTGGCGTAGCGTCATGCCCTGCCATTCGACGTTGCGGTAGAGCAGGGTGTCGCCTTCCTCGCTGTCGCCGCGCTCGTCGCCTGGCAGCTCGGCGTTGCCGGTGATGAAGCGTCCATCCCGATCCACCAGGCTGTAGAAGACCCGTTCCTCGGCGTCAGTGGCGAGCATATCCAGGGCTGCCGGGGGCAGGTCGAGCCACAGCCGGTCGTCCTGCCACTGGACCTGTTCGGCAATCGCCAGGCTGGCCGCTTCGAGCAGTCGGTCGAAGGCGCGGTCGGCAGTGTGGCGCGCATCCACCCAGGCTTGGAATACCATCAGGCCGCCCAATGGCAACAGCGGCAGCAGCAACCAGGCCAGCAGTCTGCGATAGAGGCTGTCGCCGCGTTTCACGTCGCCTCCAGCAGGTAGCCGAGCCCGCGAACCGTGCGTAGGGCGACGTCGCTGCCGTCCAGCCGCTTGCGCAGCCGATGCACGTAGACCTCAATGGCGTTTTCACCCATGGGTTCGCCCTGGAAGGCTTCGTCGGCGAGGCGCGCCTTGTCGACGGGCTCGCCGGCGTGACGCATCAGGCAGCCGAGCAGGCGCTGCTCGCGGGGTGGCAGGGCCAAGGTTTCACCGGCGAGGGTGAAGCGTTGTGCCAGACCGTCGAAATGCAGTGCCCCGACGCGCAGCTCTTGTCCTCTTGCCCGACGCCTCAACAGCGCACGCACGCGGGCCTCGAGTTCTTCGAGCGAGAAAGGCTTGGCCAGGTAATCGTCGGCGCCGAGGTCGAGCCCTCGTACGCGATCCTCCACCGCACCGCGGGCGGTGAGTATCAGCACCGGCGTGTCGCGGTCGTGGCGCCGCAGCGTCTCGAGCACCTCGAGCCCACTGGCACCGGGAAGGTTGAGATCGAGCAGAACCAATGCGTGGTCGTGCTGGGGGCTCTCCAGGTGTCGGCGCGCGGCGTCGCCGTCGGCCAGATGCGTCACCACGTAACCCTCCAGGGCGAGGGCGTCCTGGAGGGTTTCGGCCAGCAGGTGGTCGTCCTCCACGAGCAGCAGGTTCATGTCATGGCCTCCACTTCGCCCACGGCCGCCAATTCATCCAGTGCCGCTCTCAGTGCGGCCTCGCTACGCGCGTCGAGGCGGCTCGTCGGGCCCGAGAGGGTCAACCAGCGCCTGGGCTCGCCAGGAACGCTGGGCAGGGCATGCAGCAGCATGTCGCCGCCAGGCAGCTCGGGGCGAGGATCATCGCTCGCGGCCAGAGGCCACTGGCTACCCGGGCGCAGTTCATGTCGCAGCGCAGTGTCGGGCAGGGCAACCAGGCGGCATTCGACATGGCGCCCTTGGTTCTCGAGCAGGGCGGCGGTCTCGCCGGTTTCGGCGGCCAGGCGGTCGAGCAGTGGCTGGACGCGGGTGGTCAGATGACGGCTGGGGGGATGGCGTCGCGCCAGGCGAAGCGGTGCGCTACCCAGGCTCCAGCGTCCATCGCGGCTGCGCTGCACGTAATCGAAACGGGCCAATGAGCCGAGCAGGCGCAGCAGGGTGCTCTTGTAGTAGCCGGTCGCCTGGGCGAGTTCGGCCAGGGTGAAGGCTTCCTGATCGACATCGAACGCTTCCAGTACGGTCAGTGCGCGCTCGACGGCCTCGACGCGATCCTGGGCCATGTCATGGGTCTCCTGGGTCTTGAGGCATTATTGAACTTTGGTCGCAATTGCGATCCCGTCCATTGACGCTGCCTGTCGACGCGCCTAGTTTCTACCCTGAAGAACGTTGTTCTGCCTTACAGAATTGTAAGGTAGCCCATGAAAGACTGCAAGTCACATTCCCACAACACGCCAAGACCGGAGGGACAACAACAATGTCCACGAAAACGCCACTCAAACTCATCGCTATTGCCGCTTTCACACTGAGCGCAGGCAGCGCCATGGCTTTCGAGCCACAGGGTAAAGTGGAATGTCTCGCCCCGGCCGATCCCGGCGGCGGCTGGGATTTCACCTGCCGCAGCGTGGGCAACGTGATGGAGCAACTGGACCTGGTGCCGCGCAGCGTGCAAACCGTCAACATGGCGGGTGCCGGCGGCGGTGTTGCCTTCGCCCATACCGTGTCCAAGCGCGCCGGTGACGAGCAACTGCTGGTGGCCGCTTCCACCGCCACCACCACCCGCCTGGCCCAGGGTCAGTTTCCCGGCATGACCGCCGACATGGTCAACTGGATCGGAGCGCTGGGCGCCGACTACGGCGTCATTGCCGTGGCTGCCGACTCCGATTACGACGACCTGCCCGAGCTGATGGAGGCGCTCAAGGAAGACCCACGCAGCGTCAAGTTCGCTGGCGGCAGCGCCAAGGGCGGCTGGGATCACCTCAAGGTATTGATCGCTGCGGACGCCGCAGGCGTCGAGGATCTGCCGCGTATCGCCTATCTCTCGTACAACAACGGCGGCGAGGCCATGACTCAGGTCGTGGGCGGGCACGTGGATGCCTTCACCGGCGACATCAGCGAGGCTCAGGGTTTCCTGGAATCGGGCGACCTGCGCGTGCTGGCGGTGCTGTCCGACGAGCGCCTGCCCGGCGACTTCGCCGACATTCCCACCGCCAAGGAGCAGGGTATCGATGCCGTCGGCCCCAACTGGCGCGGTTTCTACATGCCCGCGGATATCTCCGACGAGGCCAAGCAGTACTGGGTCGACGCCATGGACACCATCTACGAGAGCCAGGAGTGGCAGGACATCATGACGAACAACGGGCTGATGCCATTCCACATGAGCGCCGGTGAGTTCGAGACCTTCGTCACCGAGCAGATCAACGACATCGAGACTCTCTCCAAGGATATCGGGCTGATTCAGTAATGACATTCAACGACCGCATTTTCGGTGTTCTGCTGATTGCCCTGGCCGTCGCGTACGGCTGGGGCGCCAGCCAGTTTCCCGAACCGTTCGGTGGGTCCGAGGCGATCGGACCCGATACCTTTCCTACACTGCTGGCCGTGGTGCTGGGGCTGTCGAGCCTCTACCTGATCGTACGGCCTGACCCGGACAATGCCTGGCCCTGGAGCCGTACCGGCGTCGAGCTGGTCGTCGCCGTGGTCGTGCTGGTGTTCTACGCCATGCTGCTCGAGCCGCTCGGCTTCATCATCAGCACCACGCTGGCCGTGGGCACCCTGTGTTGGCGCATGGGGGCCGAGCCGCTGCGCGCCTACCTGGTCGGGGCGGTAGCGGGCGTGGTGGTCTTCCTGCTGTTCAACTTCGCCCTCGACCTCGCGCTGCCGCTGGGTCTGCTCTCGTTCCTGGAGGTGAGCTGATGGAAACCCTCGGCTTTCTGATCGATGGCTTCGGGGTGGCGCTCGCCCCGCATAACCTGATGTTCGCCCTGATGGGGGCCTTCCTCGGGACCCTCATCGGGGCACTGCCGGGCCTCGGGCCGGCCAACGGGGTGGCGATCCTGATCCCGCTGGCCTTCTCCCTGGGGCTGGCGCCGGAAACGGCGATGATCATGCTCACGGCGGTCTATGCCGGGGCCATGTACGGCGGGCGGATCTCCTCGATTCTGCTCAATATTCCCGGCGACGAGCCGGCCATGATGACCTGCCTCGACGGCTACCCCATGGCCCAGCAGGGCAAGGCCGCCGAGGCACTGGCGATCTCCGCCATCGCCTCCTTCATCGGTAGCCTGGTTGCAACGGTGGGCCTGATCCTGCTGGCACCGGTGCTGGCCCGCTTCGCCCTGACCTTCGGGCCGGCCGAGTACTTCGCGCTGTTCCTGCTGGCGTTCGCCACCCTGGGCGGCATCACCGGCAAGAACCCCGTCAAGACGGTGGTGGCGGCCTGCCTCGGGTTGATGGTGGCTACCGTGGGTATCGACTCCACCGGCGTGCAGCGCTACACCTTCGGTACCCTGGAGCTCTACGAGGGTATCGACTTCATCATCGCCATCGTCGGTCTGTTCGCCATCTCGGAGCTGCTGTTCTTCATCGAGGAGCGTGCCGGCGGCGGCAAGAAGAAGATGGTCGTCAACAAGCTCAAGCTCAGTTGGGCCGACATTCGCAACATCCTGCCGTCGAGTCTGCGCGGCGGTGTCCTCGGCTTCATCGCCGGCGTTCTGCCCGGTGCCGGAGCATCGCTTGGCAGCTTCATCGGCTACACCCTCGAGAAGAAGGTGGTGGGCAAGAAGGGCTTCTTTGGCCAGGGCGACCCGCGCGGCGTGGCCGGCCCCGAGGCGGGCAACAATGGTGCCTCGAGCGGCGCCCTGGTGCCCATGCTGACGCTGGGCGTGCCGGGCAGCGGCACCACCGCGGTGCTGCTGGCGCTGCTGATCTCGCTCAACATCACCCCCGGGCCGCTGATGTTCACCCAGAACGCGGACATCGTGTGGGGCGTGATCGCGGCGCTGCTGATCGGCAACTTCCTGCTGCTGATACTGAACATTCCCCTGGTCGGCATCTTCGTCAAGCTGCTGTCGGTGCCGCCGATGTACCTGCTGCCGTGCGTGACGATGATCGCCTTTGTCGGCATCTACTCGATCAGCAACACCACCTTCGACCTCTACTTCATGGTGGCCTTCGGTGTCGCCGGCTATGTGCTGCGCAAGCTCGAGATCCCGTTGGTGCCGGTCATCCTCGGCTTGCTGTTGGGGCCGGAGATGGAGAAGAACCTGAGCCACGCCATGGACATTTCCGACGGCGACTGGACCATCCTGTGGAACAGCGGCCTGGCCATCGGACTGTGGGTGTTCGCCGGCGTGGGGCTGATCCTGCCCTACATCGTCGGACCCATCCTGCGGCGTCGCATGAAAGTGACGACAGCCGTCGCCAGCGGTAATCCAGAAGGCGACTGAGTCGACAATACCAACCCATCCGTCAGGGGCGCCGAGCGATCGGCGCCCCTGACTTCGTTTAGGGAGCTTCGTTCAGGGCGGGCGAGACGCACCGGCTTGGTGCGACCTTGAGGTGCAGGCGATCTTTCCCGGCGCAAGGTTGGCCACTGGTTTGCACGACAGCGGTGCGCCAGGACGCTTACCCAATTCTGTAAGGTATCCGTAATGGTTTGTAGATAAAGCGTTCTTCGGACTATGCCGCATGATGGCGCAAGCTTTGCAAAGGCAGGGAGCCGAGTGCTGCACGGCCAATGTCGGCCGTGCAGGACCTTCACAACAAGTCCCTCCCGCAGGAGGGCGCAAGGAGGTTCGAGTGAACGCTTCCCGTCGCATCATGCCTTTCCCGCTTCGTCCCACTGCTGCAGCGCTGCTTGCGTCGATCGCCTTCGGTGCGGCCGGCCAGGCGCTGGCCCAGGAGGATCCGATCAAGGTGGGTATCCTGCATTCGCTGTCCGGCACCATGGCGATCAGCGAATCGACCCTCAAGGACACCGTCGAAATGCTGATCGAGCAGCAGAACGAGCAGGGCGGCCTGCTGGGGCGTCAGCTCGAGGCGGTGGTGGTGGACCCGGCTTCCAACTGGCCGCTGTTTGCCGAGCGTGCCCGCGAGCTGCTCGAGCAGCACGAGGTGGATGTGGTGTTCGGCAACTGGACTTCGGTGTCGCGCAAGGCGGTGCTGCCGGTGTTCGAAGAGCTCAACGGCCTGCTGTTCTATCCGGTGCAGTACGAGGGTGAAGAGTCCTCCGAGAACGTCTTCTATACCGGAGCCGCGCCCAACCAGCAGGCGATCCCGGCGGTGGAGTACCTGATCAACGAGGTGGGCGTGGAGCGCTTCGTGCTGCTCGGCACCGATTATGTCTACCCGCGCACCACCAACCGCATCCTCGAAGCCTTCCTCAAGGAGGAGCACGGCCTCGCCGACGAGGACATCATGATCAACTACACGCCGTTCGGTCACTCCGACTGGCAGAACATCGTCGCCGAGGTGCGCCGCTTCGGCAGCGAGGGCAAGAAGACGGCAGTGGTCTCGACCATCAACGGCGATGCCAACGTGCCGTTCTATCGTGAACTGGCCAACCAGGGCATCGATGCCGCCGACATTCCGGTCATTGCCTTCTCGGTGGGCGAGCAGGAGCTCTCCGGCATCGATACCGCTCCGTTGGTGGGTCACCTGGCGGCGTGGAACTATTTCATGAGCGTCGACAGCGATACCAACTATGACTTCATCGACGCCTGGATCGATTACGTCGGCGACGAGGAAGCTGTGACCAACGACCCCATGGAAGCGCATTACATCGGCTTCAACATGTGGGCCGAGGCGGTGCGCAAGGCCGGCACCACCGACGTCGATGCGGTCAAGGACGCCATCATCGGCGTGACTGTGCCCAATCTGACTGGCGGCTATGCGGCGATGATGCCCAACCACCACATCACCAAGCCGGTGCTGATCGGCGAGGTTCAGGACAACGGCCAGTTCGACATCGTCTGGCAGACGCCTTCCAGCGTGGCTGGCGATGCCTGGTCCGACTACCTGCCGGGTTCGCGTGACCTGATCGCCGACTGGCGCAAGCCCATGGAGTGCGGCAACTTCAACGTGGCCAATGGCAGCTGTGGCGGCAGTACCGCTGCGGAAGAAGCCGAAGCGGCGCTGGCCGAGTAAAGACCCATCCCCCGCTGCCATGTGGCAGCGGGGGAGCACGCCTTCTCTACCGATCACGAGGAACTCTCCGATGAGATATCCCCCCATGCCCGGGCCAGCGGCGGCCGGGGCGAGGGCCGGCAGCGCTGCCTCCCGCGGTGATCGCGTGTCCGTGACGATGGGCTCGTGGTTGCTTGTCCTCGCTGTTGCCCTCGCGCTCGCACTTGGCCTGACGCTGGCCACTCCCGCTGCGGCGCAGGGTGAGCCTGCTGCCGGCGATGACGATACGATCGAGTTGCTCGAGGCATTGGAAGTATCCTCCTTTTCCGCCAAGGGTGAGGCCATCGAGGCCATCGTGCGTAGCGACGACTCCCGCGCCCGCGCTTGGCTTCAAGCACTGCTCGACGGGCGCCTGCAGCGTACCGACGAAGGCCGCTTCGTGGTGGTGCTCGAGAACACAGGTCGCGAATGGCCGGTACAGGATGCCCTGACCGGCGAGGCGCTGGGAAAGATGTCGCGCCGGGAGCTCGAGCGAGTGGGTATCAACAATGCCCTGCGCAACCAGCTGCGCAGCGCCATTGCCGTGGTCGATCTCTATGCCGCCGACGTCGGGCTGCGGCGGGCTTCCGCCGAGCGGCTGCTGGGTGAAGTCGATGACGACCTGGCGGGGCCGCTGGCCGAGGTAATCGAGGAAGAGCCGGATGTACAAGTGCGCGAGCGCCTGGTGCAGGCCCTGGCCATTCATCGGCTCGAACAGGGCGAGATCGAGGCGATAGGCGACCTGCGCGGCAGCCTGCATCCCCGTGTGCGAGTGGCTCTCAATCGCGCCATGAACGGTGATGATCCGATGGTGGCCGATGCCGCCCGCGAGGCGTTGAACAGTATCGAGCAGATGCTCAAGGTCAACCGTGCCGTGGAGACGCTCTACTTCGGCCTGTCGCTAGGGTCGGTGCTGGTGCTGGCCGCCATCGGCCTGGCCATCACTTTCGGCGTGATGGGCGTGATCAACATGGCCCACGGCGAGCTGATCATGCTCGGCGCCTACACCGCCTGGGCCATGCAACAACTGTTGCCTGGCCAGCCGGGGCTGGCGCTGATTCTGGCGATTCCCGCCGGTTTCCTCGTCGCGGCATTGGCCGGCATCGCCATCGAGCGCGGCGTCATTCAGTTCCTCAAAGGACGTCCGCTGGAGACACTGCTGGCTACCTTCGGTGTCAGCCTGATCCTGCAGCAACTGGTGCGCACCGCGATCTCGCCGCTCAACCGCACCGTGGTTACGCCGGAATGGATGAGCGGTTCGCTCGCCGTCAACGATGCACTCTCTCTCACGCTCAACCGCATGTACGTGCTCGGCTTTGCCCTGGTGGTGTTTGCCGTGCTGATGCTGATCATGCGCCGAACTCGGCTCGGTCTCGAGGTGCGGGCGGTGACCCAGAACCGTGCCATGGCGCGCTCCATGGGCATCCGCGCCACCCGGGTCGACATCATGACCTTTGCCTTGGGTTCCGGGGTGGCGGGGCTCGCCGGGGTGGCACTGTCCCAGCTCACCAACGTGGGCCCCAACCTGGGCCAGAACTACATCATCGATTCCTTCATGGTGGTGGTGTTCGGCGGGGTGGGGAACCTGTGGGGCACCCTGGTGGCGGGGCTTTCGCTGGGTGTGATCAACCAGGTGCTGGAGCCGTGGGCCGGTGCGGTGATGGCCAAGATCATCGTGCTGGTATTCATCATTCTGTTCATACAAAAGCGCCCCCGTGGACTCTTTCCGCAGAAGGGCCGGGCGGCGGAGGGCTGATCCATGGATTCTTCTCGATTCTGGCTGCTGCGGCCGTTCGGCGAGCGCTCGACGCTGATCTTCCTCGGCGTGCTGTTGGCCGCCATGGCGGCGGTGACGCTGCTGCATGTGGCGGTACCGGCTGGGCATCCGCTCCATGTCAGTGCTTATACCGTTAACTTGTTCGGCAAGTACCTGAGCTACGCCCTGCTGGCGGTGGCGGTGGATCTGGTGTGGGGCTATCTCGGTATCCTCAGCCTCGGCCATGGCGCCTTCTTCGCCCTGGGCGGCTACGCCATGGGCATGTACCTGATGCGTCAGATCGGCGACCGCGGCGTCTACGGCCACCCGGTGCTGCCCGACTTCATGGTGTTCCTCAACTGGGACAGCCTGCCCTGGTACTGGCTGGGCTTCGACATGGCCGGGTTCGCCTTCCTCATGGTGCTGCTGGCACCGGGAGCACTGGCGCTGGTATTCGGTTTCCTGGCGTTCCGCTCGCGGGTCACCGGGGTGTACCTTTCGATCATCACCCAGGCGCTCACCTTCGCTCTGATGCTGGCCTTCTTTCGCAACGAGATGGGTTTTGGCGGCAACAACGGCTTGACCGATTTTCGCGAGATCCTCGGCTTCAACCTGCGTAGCGGTGATACCCGGCTTGGGCTGTTCCTGGCCACCGGCGTGGCCCTGGCGCTGGGCTACCTGCTGTGTCGGGCGATCGTGACGAGCAAACTGGGGCGGGTCTGCGTGGCGACCCGCGACGCCGAGGCGCGCACGCGCTTCCTCGGCTACCGGGTCGAACGCTTCCAGCTGTTCGTGTTCGTGGTCTCGGCCATGCTGGCGGGGCTGGCCGGGGCGCTCTACGTGCCTCAGGTAGGCATCATCAATCCCAGCGAGTTCTCACCACTGTTCTCGATCGAGATCGTGCTGTGGGTGGCGCTGGGCGGTCGGGCAACCCTCTACGGTGCGGTGATCGGGGCGATACTGGTCAATTACGCCAAGACGGTGTTCACCGGTGTAATGCCCGACGCCTGGCTGTTCGCCCTGGGTGGGCTATTCGTGCTGGTCACGGTGTTCCTGCCCAAGGGTGTGGCGGGGCTGCTGGCGTTGCGGCTTCATCGCCGCCATGACGGTGAAAGCTCGCTTTCCGGCAAGGAGGTGGCGGCATGAACATCCTGGGTTCATTGGCCAATCGTGACCGTGTCTTCGATTTCCTGGTGCCGGCCGAATCGCCCGTCGACGTACGCCATGGGCCGATTCTTTATCTCGAGGACGTCACGGTCAGCTTCGATGGCTTCAAGGCGATCAACGACCTGAACCTGACGATCGACGATGGTGAGCTGCGCTGCATCATCGGGCCCAACGGCGCTGGCAAGACCACCATGATGGACATCATCACCGGCAAGACCCGACCCGACAGCGGCAAGGTATGGTTCGGCAGTCGTCATGATTTGCTGACCATGAACGAGCCGGAGATCGCCAGCCTGGGCATCGGGCGCAAGTTCCAGAAGCCCACGGTGTTCGAGGCGCTTTCGGTATTCGAGAACCTGGAGCTGGCCATGGCCGCCGACAAGCGCATACTGCCCACGCTGACGGCCCGCATGAGCGGTGAAATTCGTGACCGTATCGGCGAGGTGCTGACCAACATCGGGCTGAGCGAGCTGCGCCAGCGCCCGGCAGGCATACTTTCCCACGGACAGAAGCAGTGGCTGGAAATCGGCATGCTGCTGATGCAGCGGCCGCGGCTGCTGCTGGTGGACGAGCCGGTGGCCGGCATGACCGAGCAGGAGATGGAGCGCACCGCCGAACTGCTCACCGGTCTGGCCGGCAAGCAGTCTGTGGTGGTGGTGGAACACGACATGGGCTTCGTGCGCTCCATCGCGCGCAAGGTGACGGTGCTGCATCAGGGCAGCGTGTTGGCAGAAGGCAGCATGGACCAGGTCTCGAGCGATCCACGCGTGGTAGAGGTCTATCTGGGCGCCGAAGCCGAAGAGGAGACGGTCTGATGCTCTCGATCGACAAGCTCAATCAATATTACGGCGAGAGCCACACCCTGTGGGACCTCGATCTCAGCGTGTCGGCGGGGCAGTGCACCTGCGTGATGGGGCGCAACGGGGTGGGCAAGACCACCTTGATGAAGGCCATCATGGGTGAGGTCGCAGTGACTTCTGGCAGCATTCGCTACGCTGACGACGTGGAATTGACCCGCCAGCGGGTCGAGGATCGCTCGCGCCTGGGTATCGGCTACGTGCCCCAAGGGCGCCAGATCTTTCCGCTTCTTACGGTGGAGGAGAACCTGCGGACCGGGCTGGCGGCGCGCGGTGACGGTCGACGCACCATTCCGGCGCGCATCTATGAACTCTTTCCCGTACTCGAGGAGATGAAGCAGCGCCGCGGCGGTGATCTCTCCGGTGGACAGCAGCAACAATTGGCGATTGGCCGGGCGCTGGTACTCGAGCCGCGCTTGCTGATTCTCGACGAGCCGGGAGAGGGTATCCAGCCCAATATCGTGACGCTCATCGGCGAGGTGATCCGCAAGCTGATCGGCGAGGACGGCCTGACGGTGCTGCTGGTCGAACAGAAGCTCCCCTTCGCCCGCAAGTACGCCGACCGTTTCGCGATCATGGATCGCGGCCGACCGGTAGCCAAGGGCGAGATCGGCGAGCTGACCGATGCGCTGATCAAGGAGCACTTGACGGTGTAATCATTCGCTGAGGTGTCCTGCGACCAAGCCTTTGCACCATTGTGCTAACCAGGGAAAGGACCGGTGCGCCGTGGCAGTGCATGCTGTTGGTTCCCTTGCGCCATGATGGTGCGTCCACTCGGGCCAAGAGCGCTTGTGTATACAAAATAAGCGCATGAATATGCTTGTTTTTTTCGGTCATCCACCATTCTGGTACAGCGGTTGCCAAGAATAGGGCAA
This sequence comes from Billgrantia sp. C5P2, assembly GCF_051062895.2. Classification (NCBI taxonomy): domain Bacteria; kingdom Pseudomonadati; phylum Pseudomonadota; class Gammaproteobacteria; order Oceanospirillales; family Halomonadaceae; genus Billgrantia; species Billgrantia sp. C5P2. Next base: position 2,566,545 of record NZ_CM128542.1, on the reverse strand, counting down.
CGCCTCGAGAGGAGGCAAAACCCTAGACAGAAGGCCGCTGCCGATGACGGCTCGCTTCGACGCCACGACGCTACAGCCTCCCTGCGCTTCCGGTCACCGCTTCGATGCCGGCCGTCGCTGGGAAGCTTCGCTCCAGCTTGGCTTTGCCCTGCAGCAGGACGTGACTCGCATGGTGATGGCTCGCCATGTCGGCCCGCTGCGAGTGCAGCGTCCCTTTTATCCCGAGGGGCGCGACCGAGCCTGTCACGTCTATATGCTGCACCCCCCGGGTGGCCTGGTCAGTGGCGATGCGTTGGCTATCTCGGCAAGGGTCGAAGCCGGCGCTCATGCGCTGTTGACCACGCCCGCTGCCAACAAGCTCTACCGTGCCGACAGTCATGGCGTGGCCTGGGCACAGCACACCAGGCTCCGGGTCGAGGACGGCGGCGTTCTCGAATGGCTGCCCCAGGAAACCATCGCCTTCGACGGTTCGCGTGGCGAGCAGACGACGCACATCGATCTCGCTGGCGCTGCCCGTTGCCTGGGCTGGGAAGTACTGGCCCTGGGCCGCCCGGCAAGCCGTTTGCCTTACGCTTCGGGCCGCATCGAGCAGCGCTTCCAGTTGCTCCGCGACGGTAAGCCGCTGTGGCTCGAGCGCCAGCCGCTCGATCCCGGCCACCCGCGCTTCATGGGGCGCTGGGGGCAGGGCGGAGCCAGCGTGCAGGCCACGCTGTGGGCCGTGGGGCTGGCCGACGAGGCTGGCGCCATCGAAGTACTTCGCGACGCCATGGCGGCGAGCCCGCGCTGGGCCGTGACCGTTCGCCATGGCGTGATGCTGTTGCGCTACCTGGGGCATGAGCGCAATGAGGCCTGGGAGCTGTGTCAGCAGGCCTGGACTTGCCTCAGGCCTTTGCTTTCCGGTGTGCCTGCCCATCCTCCCCGTATCTGGTTTACCTGACTGACCAGGAGACTTGCATGGAATTGACACCAAGAGACAAGGACAAGCTGCTGCTGTTCTCGGCCGCGCAACTCGCCGAGCGACGTCGGGCCCGCGGCCTCAAGCTCAACTACCCGGAAGCGGTGGCGCTTATCAGCTTCGAGATCATGGAGGGGGCTCGTGATGGCCGCAGCGTGGCCGAGTTGATGAGCTACGGTCGCGAGATTCTCGGCCGCGACGAGGTGATGGAGGGCGTGGCCGAAATGGTGCACGAGGTGCAGGTAGAGGCCACGTTTCCTGACGGCACGAAACTCGTGACGGTGCATACACCGATTGTGTGAGGAGAGCCCTATGATCCCCGGTGAGTACCAATTGCAGGACGGCGAGATCGAACTCTGCGCCGGTCGCGAGCGGATCTCCGTCGAGGTCGCCAATACCGGCGACCGGCCGATCCAGGTCGGCTCCCACTATCACTTTGCCGAGACCAACCCGGCACTGGTTTTCGACCGCGATAAGGCACGTGGCTACCGCCTGGACGTGGCGGCGGGTACGGCAATTCGCTTCGAGCCGGGCCAGGCGCGGCAAGTCGCGCTGATCCCCTTCGCCGGCACGCGCCATATCTACGGTTTTCGCGGCGACGTGATGGGATCGCTGGATGGAGGTGAGGCATGAGTACCAGCATCAGCCGGCAGGCCTATGCCGATATGTACGGCCCCACGGTGGGCGACCGGGTGCGTCTGGGAGACACCGAACTGTGGATCGAAGTGGAGAGCGATGCCACCCACTACGGCGATGAGGTCAAGTTCGGCGGCGGCAAGGTGATTCGCGACGGCATGGGCCAGAGCCAGCGCCTCGACGACTCGGTGATGGACACCGTGATCACCAATGCCTTGATCCTCGACTGGTGGGGCATCGTCAAGGCCGACGTGGGTATCCAGGCCGGTCGCATTGCAGCCATTGGCAAGGCCGGCAACCCGGATACACAGCCCGACGTGGATATCGTTATCGGCCCAGGTACCGAAGTGATCGCCGGCGAGGGCAAGATTCTTACCGCGGGCGGCATCGACGCGCACATTCACTTCATCTGCCCCCAGCAGGTGAAGGAGGCGCTGATGAGCGGCATCACCACCATGCTCGGCGGTGGCACGGGGCCGGCCACCGGCACCAACGCCACCACCTGCACGCCGGGCGCCTGGCACATCGGCAAGATGCTTCAGGCGGTGGACGAGCTGCCGATGAACATCGGCTTTCTCGGCAAGGGCAACGCCAGCCTGCCCGAGGCGTTGGAAGCCCAGCTCGAGGCCGGCGCCATGGGTCTCAAGCTGCACGAGGACTGGGGCACCACACCGGCTTCCATCGACAACTGCCTGAGCGTGGCCGAGCGCTACGATGTGCAGATCGCCATCCATACCGACACCCTCAATGAGTCGGGCTTCGTCGAGGATACGCTGACTGCCTTCAAGGAGCGCGGCATCCACACCTACCACACCGAGGGCGCCGGGGGCGGCCACGCGCCGGACATCCTCACCGCCTGTTCCAAGCCCTACGTGCTGCCATCGTCGACCAACCCCACGCGGCCCTACACGGTCAACACCATCGACGAGCACCTCGACATGCTGATGGTGTGCCACCATCTCGATCCCAACATTCCTGAGGACGTGGCCTTCGCCGACTCACGCATTCGCCGCGAGACCATCGCCGCCGAGGACATCCTGCAGGACCTGGGCGTGATCTCGATGATCGCCTCGGACTCCCAGGCCATGGGGCGGGTCGGCGAGGTGGTGTGCCGCACCTGGCAGACCGCCCACAAGATGAAGGTGCAGCGCGGCCTGCTGCCCGAGGACGAAGCACTCGGCGTCGACAACTTCCGCGCACGGCGCTACATCGCCAAGTACACCATCAACCCGGCGATCACCCATGGCATCGCCCATGAAGTAGGCTCCATCGAGGTGGGCAAGCTCGCCGACCTGGTGCTGTGGAAACCGGCCTTCTTTGGTGTCAAGCCGGCGCTGATCCTCAAGGCGGGGATGATCGCGGCTGCACCCATGGGCGACCCCAATGCCTCGATCCCCACGCCGCAGCCGGTGCACTACCGCTACATGTTCGGCGCTTTCGGCCGGGCGGCGAGCCAGACGCGACTGACCTTCGTCAGCCAGGCGGCGCTGGACGCCGGCATCAAGGAAACCCTGGGCCTGCAGAGCCAATTGGCGGCTTGCCGAGATGTCAGGGGCGTAAGGAAGGGCGATATGAAGCTCAACGACGCCTGCCCCGAGCTCAGCGTCGATCCGCAGACCTACGAGGTGCGCTGCGATGGCGAGCTGCTGACCTGCGAGCCGGCCACCGAGCTGCCATTGGCGCAGCGTTACCACCTGTTTTGATGCATTTGAGGAAAGCGTCATGGCCGGAACCCCGCGCTCGCCACGCCACGCGCCCGAAACCCTGGCATCCCGGCCGGACTCCCGCGGTCGGAAAGACGGCACATCCCTGTGCCGGCTTTCCTCGATCTTCTTCCCTGAAGATCGACCGCGTCGTCTCGACCGGGCTGCCAGCGGTCGCGCGAGGTGGCCCAGCGGGGTCCGGCCTGTCGCCGGCACGGTTCATGGCCTGAATTCAACGAGGCAATAGCAATGCTGAAACTGATCGAACGCCTGGGGCCCATCGAGGCAAGCCAGGCCACCGATACCCTGACGCTGCCCTATGAGCTGCGTATTCGCGGCAGGCTGAAGGCAATGAGCGACGCCGGCCGTGAGTTGGGCCTGTTCCTCGACCGCGGCCCGGTGCTGCGCGACGGCGAGGGCCTGCGCGCCGAGAGCGGCGAGATCGTGCGGATCCGGGCGGCCGTCGAGCCGGTGGTCACGGCGCGCGTAGCCGCCGGCTTGCCGCTGGCGCGGCTCGCCTATCACCTGGGCAACCGCCACGTGCAGCTGGCGCTCGGGGAGGATGAGCGGGGAGGTTACGTACGCTTCCCGCCGGACCACGTGCTGGAAGAGCTGGCCGAGCTGCTGGGGGCGATCCTTGAGCGGCACGAGGCTCCCTTCGACCCCGAGCCCGGCGCGTACAACCAGCCCGGCCATGCCCATGCTCATGCCCATGCTCATGCCCATGCTCATCACCATGACACCGAGCATTCGCATGAGCATGAACACAGCCACCTCCATGGACATGGCCACAGTCATGCCCATTGAGCCGGTCGGGCAGGGTGGCGACTTGGCGCTGCTCGGGCTGCTGCAACTGGTCAGCCCGGCGTTGCCCATCGGCGCCTTCGCCTTCTCCCAAGGCCTGGAAAGCGCCTTCGAACTGGGTTGGGTCAGCGACGAGGAAAGCCTCGGCAAGTGGCTGATCGGCGTGCTCGACGACGGCCCGACGCGCTGTGAATTGCCGGCCCTGGCGCGCCTGCAGCAAGCCTGGGCAGCAGAAGATGGCGAGGCGATAGTCCAATGGGACCAGTGGCTTGCCGCCAACCGCGAAACTGCAGAGCTGGCGGCGGAGGACTCACGCCTGGGGGCGTCTCTGACCCGTTTGCTCGGCAGCCTGTCATTAATGCCGGTAGACGTACCCATGCCGCCGGGGGCCGGCTACGTCACCGTATACGCCTGGGCCGCCCAGGTGCGTGGGGTGGCGCCGCGCCAGGCCATGCTCGGCTTCGCCTGGGCCTGGCTCGAGAACCAACTGGCGGTGGCCTGCAAGGCGCTGCCGCTGGGGCATACCGCCGCCCAGCGTCTGGTTGAACGGTTGCGCCCGGTGCTGGTGGCCGCGGTGGATGAAGCGCTCGAGCTTGGTGACGACCAACTCGGCCCGGCACTGCCCGGCCTGGCCTTGGCCAGTGCCCTGCACGAAACCCAGTATTCACGGCTATTTCGCAGTTAGTGCTCAATAACCAGGAGAACGACATGACACATTGCCTACGTATCGGCGTCGGCGGCCCGGTGGGCTCCGGCAAGACGGCCCTGCTCAAGCAACTCTGCCTGGCGCTGCGCGACCACTACGACATTGCCGTGGTCACCAACGATATCTATACCCGCGAGGACGCCGACTTCCTGTTGCGTCACGAGGCGCTGCCGGCCGACCGTATCCTCGGCGTGGAAACCGGAGGCTGCCCGCACACGGCGATTCGCGAGGACGCCTCGATGAACCTGGCCGCCATCGACGAACTCCAGGCACGTCATCCGAACCTCGAGCTGGTGCTGGTGGAGTCGGGCGGCGACAACCTTTCGGCCACCTTCAGCCCAGAACTCTCCGATCTCACCCTCTACGTGATCGACGTCTCCGCAGGCGACAAGATCCCGCGCAAGGGCGGGCCGGGCATCACCAAGTCGGACCTGCTGATCATCAACAAGATCGATATTGCCGAGCAGGTACACGCCTCGCTGGAGGTGATGGAGCGTGACTCGAAGAAGATGCGCGGCGAGCGTCCGTTCGTCTTCACCAACCTCTACGACGGCGTCGGCCTGGAGGCGATCATTCAGTTCATTCTCGACCGCGGCATGCTGCCGGAGCGTCGGCTCCAGGCCCGGCCGGCCAACGCCTGACCACTCGTGCCTTCGCTAGTCATCGGAAAGGAGATCGTCCCATGATCCATCGCTACGTTACTACCTCGCGTTTGGCCCTGGTTGCTGCGCCGGCCTTGCTGCTCGTTGCCGGCCTGGCCATGGCCCACCCTGGGCATGAACACCCCCACGGCGGCGTCGTCGCTGGCCTGTCTCATCCGCTACTGGGCTTCGACCACCTGCTGGCCATGCTGGCGGTGGGGCTGTGGAGCCTGCGCCAAAGCCGCGCCTTCAGCCTTGCCGCACCGCTGCTTGCCGCAGGCGGCATGCTGTTGGGGGCGGGGCTGGCATGGGCCGGCTTTGCGCTTCCGGGCGTGGAGTTCGGCATCGCCATGACGGTGCTGCTGGCCGGTGTGATGATTGCCGCCTTGGTTAAGGTACCCGCCGCCATCGGTGCCGGCGTGGTGGTGCTGTTCATGCTGTTCCACGGCCATGCCCACGGCAGCGAGATGCCGCATGGCGCCTCCATGCTGGCTTATCTGGCCGGCTTCACCCTGGCGACCCTTGCCATCAGCTACGCGGGCCGTGCGGCGGGTGCATTCCTCATGGCGCGTGAGAACTGCATCCTGAGGGCTCTGGGCGTGGCGATCGCCGCCGCCGGTGCGCTGTTCGCCTTTGGTTGAGTAGCGCGAGCAGGCCAGCGGCACGCCCGGCTCCGGCCGGGTGTGTCGTATGAGCAATAATTGACAGGAAACGCGCCGCCGCCCAGCTTGAAGGGAGCCGATTCGGGAAAGGAGGGCGCATGGATACGCTACTGCTGGCGATAAAGATCCTCATCACACTGCTGGTCGCGATTCTCTTCGTGCAGAATATTGTCCTGGTCGAGGTACGCTTCCTGGCTTGGGGCGCGCGGATGCCGCTGGCGCTGCTGCTGTTGGCGATCTACGTACTGGGTATGGTCAGTGGCAAGGCTCTATTCCACTTGCTGGCTCGCCTACGCACTCGCCGTTCGCGCTCTTGAGGTCAATCCACATGCGTTACCGCTGCGCGTCGTGGATCGACGTACCACGGCAGGCCACGACGGGCATTGTGCTCGAGTTCGGCGATCACCTGGGCGCCGAGCAGCACGATCATGGCCCCCACTTCGAGCGTGAGCAGTACCACGATCAGGGTGGCGAGCGAGCCGTAGACCACGTTGACCAGCGAGACGTTGAGGAAATAGAACATTAGCAGGAAGCGAACCCCCTCCCACAGAAGTGCCGCGACGAAGCCACCTATCAACGCTCTCTTCAGTGCGATCTTGACGACCGGAAGCACTTTGTAAATGGCGCTGAAGAGCAGGAAGACGCCAATGAAGCTGAACAGGTTCATCAGCGGGCCGGAGAGGCCTGCGAGGGGCATGTTGCGCCCAAGCGCCACCTGCCACAGGGTACCGATGGCTTCGGCCAGGGTCACCATCAGGGTGAGAGCAGCCAGGCCGGCACCCAGCACCAGCATGAATAGATAGGGAAGCAGCACCGAGACCCAGATCCTGCGCTTGGGATGGGCTTCCGGCGTATGAAAGATGATCGCCAAGGCATCTTCCAGCATGCGAAAAACGAAGGAGCTGAAGATCAGCAGCATCAGAATGCCGAACAATCCGATCACGTCGCGCGATTCCAGCAGGGCGCGTACTGCCTCCATCAGGCCATCGGCATGGGCGGGAGCCAGGTGAATCAACTGTACGCTGAGCACGTCGAGCAACACGTTCTCATCCACGATTCGCGTCAGCAGTACGGCAAGCAAGGCAAAAAGCGGAACGATGGAGAGCAGGATGTTGTAGCCGACCCCACCGGCCAGCAGGATGCCGCGATTGCGTAGGAAGGCAGCCAGAACTCGCCACAGGAAGGCGCCGGTCCGTGGAATCAGGACGAACATGACGCGCTGCGACCTGCGGTCTCGAGGCATGGTGAGCATTGCTCCTGGTGCCGGTTGGGGGTTCCTGCTGATCAAGGTATTCGTGCTGGCCGGCGGCTACAAGCCTGTCGCTTCGCTGGATGCTTCGCACAGGTCCGCTACACTGGGGCTGACGGAGGCTTGGTAGCCACCGTGTCGACCATCCTGAACTGGGCAGCAAGGAGAGCTGTATGCGCAATATCATTTATATCATCGGCTTGATCGTGGTGGTGCTGTTTATCCTGTCCATGCTGGGGCTGCGCTAGGACCGGGTGACGATCCCGAGGTCATGGCCGGCATCATCTCGCCGGTCGTGATCCATCGACAGGCCGTCATGCTCCTGCGAGTAACCCTTCCACCAGGCTGTGAAGCTGCTCCTGATTGAAACGGTTGCCGTCCGAGCTTGGCGTCGGATCGGCCGTGATGGCGATGGTCAGGCTGCGCGATGGAATCACATACAGCCCCTGCCCGCCGAAACCCCGCCCGTAGTAGACACGCTCGTTCGCCAGCGTGGTGACGAACCAGCCGTATCCGTAGCCGTCGCCCGTCCAGCGTGAGGTACCGTGTGCCTGCCAGGACGCCTCGACCCACCCTTCGGGCAGTATTCTAACGCCATTGACCACGCCGTCATGGCGATAGAGTTCGCCGATCTGGATCAGTGCCCTGGGCGAGAGTGCCATGTCGTTGCCGCCGAAGTAGATACCCTGCGGGTCCTGTGGCCAGGGCGGGATGACGATATCGAGTGGCTCGCCGAGCAGGCGTCGGGCCAGTGCCAGTGTGCTTTCGCCGCTTGCCTCGGTGAGGGCGGCCGAGAGCAGATGGGAACTGCCGGTGGAATAGAGCATCTCGCCACCGGGTCGGGCGACGAATGGGCGGCTCAGCGCATTGGCCACCCAGTCGTCGCTGGCCACCCAGGCGCCATAGTTGTTGCCGGAGGTGCGTTCGAGTCCCGCCTGCAGCGTCAGCAGATGTTCCACCGTGATCTCGTCGATACGCGGATCGGCCTGCTCAGGAACCCGTGGCCCGAGCAGTGCTACGATCGGCTGGTCGACGCCCTCGATCAGGTTTGCCTCGATGGCTGCGCCGACCAGGGCTGCCAGTACGGTCTTGGACAATGACTTGATGTTGACTGGTTGGTCGGTGGCGGGACCATCCAGCCGATGCTCCAGAACGATCTCGCCCCGTTCGGCGACGACGATGGCGTGCAGTCGGGAGATGTCCTCCGCCTCGCTGGCTAGTTGCGCCAGAGCCTGCTCGCTTACGCCAGCTTGTGCGCCTTGCTGCGCCTGGGCCCGTTGCGAGGGCGAACTCAGCAGGAACAGGCACAGCAGTAACGGTAGCATGGCCGGGAGCCAGCGATGGTGAAGGACCCGCGCCATGGCAGCTAGGATAGTCGACATGCCTGTCCTCTCTCGCAATTTCGTTCTTCTCTTCGAGAACCACGAGTTGCTGGAGGTTCCGAATGCGACAGGCTTATCCAAACCCAACGCAGGAGGCAGGACATGGAACATCGACTCTACCTGCTACGCTGGCTGGGGGCTGGGTTGGGCGCGCTGCTGCTGGCCGGTTGCGTAGGTCGTGTCTTGCCACCCGAGCCTCGATCGCTCGCTGAGCCCGTCGATGTCTACCTGCTCGACCATGGACGCCACTCAAGCCTGGTGCTGCCACGCGAGGAGGGCGGCGTGGTGCGCTACAGCTACGGTGAATGGCGCTGGTACGTAGAGGGGCGCCGCCATTTGCCCGCCGGAGCCGCGGCCATGCTTTGGCCCACCAAGTCCGGGCTGGGGCGAGGCGTCTACCCTGAGATAAGTTCACCCGGCCAGTTCCATCGGCTGGCTCCGGAGGGATTGACCGATGTTCATGCATTCCAAGCCGAAGCGGCGCGCGTGCTGGCCCTGCGACGACGGCTCGATGAGCATTTCGAGCAGGCCGCTAGTGAGCCGGTGCCGAGCGAAGAGTTCGGGCTGGAGTTCGTTCCCTATCCGCGGCGGTACTCCGCCGTCCACCAGTCGAATCTGGTCGTTGCGCGCTGGTTGCTTGCACTGGATGTCGACGTGCATGGCAGCCCCTGGTTTTCAAATTGGCGAGTCGACACGCCCTGAATGACCTCACCAATTCGACGCATTGTGCGGCGCTGAGCCATCGATAGACACTTCCTTTCGCCTGGAAGAATCGCTATGTATGCTGAGGAAGGAGCGATACGCGGCTGTCGCCTTCCGGCGGCGGCTCAAAGGGACCACCTGGAGGGTCTAGTCCATGCCGGAGACACCCGAGAGTCCACTTTACAAGGATAGGCGCGTCATGGCCTTGGTGGCCGTGGCCGTGCTCGCCATCATCTGGGCAATCTTTGCTCACAACAGCGCCACCGATCACCGCGACCGCAGCGAAGCCCTCGAAGAGCAACTGGCGGCAATCGAGGGCGAGCATCAGGATCTGCTCGCGGAACTCAACGAACGCAATCAGGCCGGGGAGGATATCGAGACACAGCAGGCACGGCTAGCCGAACTCGAGGAAGAGCGTCAGTCGCTAGAGGCCGCCATGAGCGAGGAGCAGCAGGCCATCCGCGGCGAGATCGAGCGGCTCGAGGCCGAGGCCGATAATGCGCAGGCTCGTCTAGAGGCGCTACAGGAAGAACGTTCGACGCTGGAGAGTGAGCTGGAAGCCCGCCGCGGCGAGCAGGCCGAGATGGAAGAGAGCCTCACTGCGCTGCAGGAGAACTATCAGGCCGTGGATCAGGCGCGCGCCGATGCACAAGCGGCACGTCAGGATGCGGAGAGTGCCCGGCAGGAGGCAGAAGAGGCGCGTCAGGCTGCAGAGGAGGAGCGCCAGCAGGCGGAAGAGGCACATCAGCAGGCCGAGGCCGAGCTCGAGCAGCTTACCAGCGAACTGGGCCAGATGCGGGAAGAGGCGGCTAGTGCCGAAGAGCGGCTCACGACCCTCAACGAGGCGTTGGCAGAGCGCCAGCAGGGACTCGAGGCAATGGAGAGCGATATCGAAGCGCTGGAAGCCAGGCGTGACGAGGTCGAAAACGAAATAGGCGAGATCCGCAACGAGCGCGACGCCGCCATGTCCGAGCTCGAGTCGATTCGCCAGGAGCGCGACCGGTTGAACGAAGAGATCGAGTCCGGCCGCAGCAGCCTCGAGGAGACCGAAGCCCAGATCGAACGCCGGCAAGGGCAGCTGCAGCAACTCGAGGCACAGCTGGCACAATGGCGCGATACACTGGCCGAACTCGAATTGCGCACCGAATCGGCCGAGCAAGGCCGGCAGCAGCAAGACCAGCAACAGCAAGATAGGCAGCAAGACCAGCAGCAAGGCCAGCAGCAGAAAGATCCGCAGGAAGAGAGGGCCGATGCCGAACGCAGCTGACGCACTCTCGGGAATCGTTGCGGCGGGCCAAGGCTCGCCGCACGCCGTTTCAGGCATACGTGGTTGTCGGATCTGCCACCCAGTCGCCGGCATCGGCGCGTATACTGTCGAGACAGGCGAATCGGCGCTCGCTGCCTTACGCAATGATACAAGGAGTCAGTCGTGATCGAAGGGGTCAAGCATATCGTGGCCGTAGCATCCGGCAAGGGTGGGGTGGGCAAGTCCACCGTTACCGTCAACCTGGCGCTGGCCATGGTGGCCGAAGGTTATCGGGTGGGGATTCTCGATGCCGACATCCATGGCCCGAGTCAGGCCCAGATGCTGGGCGTGTCGGAAGGTGTTAGGCCCCAGCAGGCCGGCGAGAACAAGTTCCGGCCGCTGGAGACGCACGGCATGCAGGCCATGTCGATGGCCTTCATGGTCGATACCCGGGAGCCCATGGTATGGCGCGGGCCGATGGTGGCAGGTGCCTTCCAGCAGTTGCTGACCCAGACCGCCTGGCAGGATCTCGATGTACTGTTCATCGATATGCCCCCGGGCACCGGTGACATTCAACTGACCCTCGCGCAGAAGGTGCCGGTGGACGGGGCGGTGATCGTCACCACGCCGCAGGACATTGCGTTATTGGATGCCCGCAAGGGGATCGAGATGTTCCGTAAGGTGAACGTGCCGGTGCTGGGCGTGGTGGAGAACATGAGCCTGCACGTGTGCTCACACTGCGGTCATGCCGAGCCGATTTTCGGCGAAGGGGGCGGTGAACGCATTGCCGCCGAGTATGAGACGCGTGTGCTGGGCCGGCTGCCGTTGACACTGTCGATCCGAGAGCAGGTGGATGGTGGGCGGCCGACGGTGGTCGCCGAACCGGAGGGGGAAGTGACCGGAATCTTCCGTGACATGGCACGGCAAATCGCCGATGCGCTCGCGGGTAAGTCGGCGGACGAAGGGCCAAGCATCTCGTTCAGCGACTGAATCCCTCGGTCTGTCTGGCCCCGTTAGCCGCAGGGCCGTGACGGCTGCATTCAGGGCCGCTATGATAGCGGCCCTAGGCTATGTCTGAAAATTGTCTGCGCTTGGCCATACGGCGTTAAAAATCAGCTCAAAGTACTCATTTACACTACGTAAACTCCGTCTTTTCGCTGATTTTTGCCTTGTCTGGCCTTCGCTCGCCGACTTTTCAGCCAAAGCCTATTTCTTCATTCTTCGGTACAACTTCTTCTCAGGACGTCCCATGAGCATCAGACCCGACAGTTGGATCCGCCGCATGGCCGAGCGGGAAGGTATGATCGAACCCTTCGAAGCCGACCAGGTGCGTTACGTTAACGATCAGCGGGTGATCTCCTACGGGACCTCCAGCTACGGTTACGACGTACGCTGCGCCGACGAGTTCAAGGTGTTCACCAATATCCACTCCGCGGTGGTCGACCCCAAGGCGTTCGACGAGAAGAGTTTCGTCGACATCAAGGGTGACGTCTGCATCATTCCGCCGAACTCCTTCGCCCTGGCGCGCACGGTGGAATATTTCCGTATCCCGCGCAGTGTACTGACCATTTGCCTGGGCAAGTCGACCTACGCGCGTTGCGGCATCATCGTCAACGTCACGCCGCTGGAGCCCGAGTGGGAGGGGCATGTGACCCTGGAGTTCTCCAACACTACCAACCTGCCGGCCAAGATCTATGCCAACGAGGGCGTGGCGCAGATGCTGTTCCTGGAGTCGGATGAAGTGTGTGAGGTTTCCTACAAGGATCGCGGTGGGAAATACATGGGGCAGAGGGGAGTCACCTTGCCCCGTACTTGACCTCTACTCTTCGTCCAACTCCTCGGCGGCGTCGGCGTGGGAGAGACGCAGCCCATGGGGTGGCAGCGTCGTGCCGTCGAGAATGGCGGCGTCGCCCTCGAGGCGCAGGCGCCCTTCCAGGAACCACTTCACCGCGATGGGGTAGATCAGGTGCTCGCGGGCGTGCACCTTCTCCTTGAGGCTGGCTTCGGTTTCGCCCTCGCTCACCTTCACCACGGCCTGGATGGCCACCGGGCCACCGTCGAGCTCCTCGGTGACGAAGTGCACGCTGCAGCCGTGTTCGGCCACACCGTCGGCCAGCGCCTTGGCGTGGGTGTTGAGACCGCGATAGGCAGGCAGCAGGGAAGGGTGAATGTTGAGCATGCGGCCATGGAAGCGCTGCACGAAGCGCGAGCTGAGGATCCGCATGAAGCCGGCGAGGATTACCAGATCGGGCTCGTGGCGCTCGATCACCTTGATCAGGGCGATGTCGTAGGCGTCACGGCTGTCGTACTCGCCGTGGGGCAGGACCACCGCATCGATGCCGGCGTCACGGGCGCGCTGCAGCCCGTAGGCGTCCGCCACGTTGGAGATCACCGCGACGATTTCCCCGCCCAGCCGGTCGTGGGTCTGTTCGTCGATCAGCGCTTGCAGGTTGCTGCCGTTGCCGGAGATCAGCACCACCACCCGGCGCGCGCCTGTCGGCTCGGGCGTCAAGTCGTTGAGCGTGTCCGCGTAGCTCTCGCTCATGCCTCGAGGTTCTCCAGCAGCACGGCATCTTCGTTCTCGCCGCGAGCGACGATCTCGCCGATGCGATAGACTGTCTCGCCCTGGGCCTGCAGGTGGGCCCGGGCCTGGTCGGCCTTGTCGGCTGGCACGACCACGACCATGCCGATGCCGCAGTTGAGCACGCGGTACATTTCCTGCTCTGCGACGTTGCCTTGCTGCTGGAGCCAGTCGAACAGCGCTGGCCGGGTCCAGCTCTTGACGTCGATGCGGGCGGTGAGCGTCTCCGGCAGTACACGGGGCACGTTCTCCAGCAGGCCGCCGCCGGTGATGTGCGAGAGGGCATGGACCGCGATACCGCTCTCCTTGATCAACGACAGCAGCGGCTTGACGTAGATGCGCGTGGGGGCGAGCAGGGCGTCGCCGAGCGGCTGGCCGTCGATAGCGGTGTCCAGCGAAGCACCGCTGACATCGAGGATCTTGCGAATCAGCGAGTAGCCGTTGGAGTGCGCCCCGGTGGAGGCGATGCCCAGCAGCACGTCACCTTCGCCGACCTTGCTGCCGTCGAGGATCTCGGACTTCTCCACCACGCCGACGCAGAAGCCGGCCAGGTCGTAGTCGCTGCCTTCGTACATGCCGGGCATCTCGGCGGTTTCGCCGCCCACCAGCGCGCAGCCGGCCCGTTCGCAGCCTTCACCGATACCCGTTACCACGTCGGCGGCGATATCCACGTCCAGCTTGCCCGTGGCATAGTAATCGAGAAAGAACAGCGGTTCGGCGCCGGCGACGATCAGATCGTTGACGCACATGGCAACCAGGTCGATGCCGATGGTTTCATGGCGACCCAGGTCCATGGCCAGGCGCAGCTTGGTGCCCACGCCGTCGGTGCCGGAAACCAGCACCGGCTCGCGATAGCCGGAGGGCAGTTGGCACAGGGCGCCGAAGCCACCCAGCCCGCCCATTACCTCGGGGCGCATAGTGCGCTTCGCAACGCCCTTGATGCGGTCGACCAGGGCATTGCCGGCATCGATGTCGACGCCGGCATCCTTATAGCTCAGCGAAGCCTTGGCATTGTCGGGAGAGGTGGAATCGGTCATGGCCTGTCCTGTAGGAAGTAAACGCAGTAGTGGTTCGTTGACTGGCGCCAGACGACATGTCGCCTGATGTCCGGAGCAGTGGGCAAGGTCGGGCCGGAATTGTAGCATCACGAAACACGGCTCGCATTGCCGTGAATGACAAACGCAGGGAGGTGTGATGCGCAGAGAATGGTGGATCCTGGTCGGCGTGGTAGCGGTGGTGTGGCTGCTGTTCCAGTTGGAAGCGATGTTGATGCCGTTCATTGCCGGCATGATCCTGGCTTACCTGTGTGATCCCCTGGCCGATCGGCTCGAGCGCCTGGGGTTGTCGCGTACGCTGGCGGTATGCGCCGTGTTCCTGGTCATGTCGATCGTATTGGTCATCGCCCTGTTGATCCTGATCCCGCTGCTCATGCAGCAGATCCGTCAGTTCAATCAGGTGATTCCGGGGATCTTCACCTGGGTGCAGACGGTACTGGCCCCTCAGGTACAGGGCTGGACAGGGCTCGACCTGACCGCTGATCTCGCTGCCATACAGCAAACGCTAGGACAGAACTGGCAGAATGCCGGCGAATACGCGGCTCAGTTCCTGGGTCAGGTTGGTCGATCGGGCATGGCGTTCATCACCTGGATCACCTATGTGGCGCTGATCCCGGTGGTGACCTTCTACTTGCTGCTCGACTGGGACAGGATGGTGGCCAACCTGCACGACACGCTGCCACGCCGCTGGGAGCCGGATGTGGTTCGTCTCGGCCAGCGCTGCGATGAAGTGCTGTCGGCTTTCCTGCGCGGACAGCTACTGGTCATGCTGTCCCTCGGGGCAATTTATGCCATCGGCCTGACGCTGATCGACGTGCGCTTCGGGCTGTTGATCGGCATGGCGGCGGGGCTGGCCAGTATCGTACCGTTCCTGGGTTTCATCGTCGGGCTCAGCGTCGCATTGGTCGTGGCGTTCTTTCAGTTCGAGGGCTGGTTGGTGCTGATCGGCGTCGTGGCGGTGTTCGCCACCGGCCAGGTACTGGAGAGCGTATTGCTTCAGCCCAAGCTGCTGGGGGATCGCATCGGGCTTCACCCGGTGGCGGTCATCTTCGCCGTGCTGGCAGGGGGCAAGCTGTTCGGTTTCACCGGCGTGCTGCTGGCGCTGCCGGCCGCTGCGGTGATCATGGTACTCTTGCGGGAACTCAACGATCGCTACAGGCGAAGCACGCTGTACGACGTCGATGGGCCGGAGCATCGCCACGAGGATCTACCATGAGCCGAGCGCCTGCGCAGCTGCCGTTGGGAGTGGGGTTGCGCGACGATGCGACTTTCGACAGCTTCCTGCCGGCAGCCAACGCCAGTCTGGTCGAACATCTCTCGCGTCAGCTCGATCCCGACGGCGAGCCGTTCCTGTATGTGTGGGGCGCGTCCGGCAGTGGTCGTAGTCACTTGCTGCAGGCGGCCTGCCACGCGGCCTCGGACCGAGACCTGCGTGCGCTCTACTTGCCACTACGGGACCTCGGCCATTTTCCTCCCTTGATGCTCGAGGATGCCGAGCGCCTCGACCTGGTGGCTATCGATGACGTGGACAGTGTCATCGGGCGGCGTCGTTGGGAAGAGGGGCTCTTCCATGCCTTCAATCGCCTGCGCGATGCCGGCAAGCGGCTGGTGGTGTCCGCTGCCGTGGCGCCCCGCCAGTTGCCGGTAAGACTTCCCGACCTGGCCTCGCGCCTGACCTGGGGCGTGACCTACCATTTGCAACAACTCGACGATGGCGAGCGGCTACAGGCCCTGCAGCTTCGTGCCCGGATGCGTGGGATCCAGCTTCCCGACGAGGTGGCACGTTACATCCTGCATCGCGGCCCACGACGTCTCGAGGAACTGTTCGAGGCGCTGTCGGTTCTGGATCGTGCTTCGCTTACCGCTCAGCGCAAACTGACCATCCCCTTCGTCAAGCAGGCGCTGGGCTGGTAATGCCGGTTCAGCGGCTCAGATTGACCTCGAGGCGCTGGCCGTTGCGCAGCGACACCTGACGCAGGATCACCTGGCGCTGCCCGCGCGAGTTGACCGCGCTGCCAGAAACGTAGAATTCCCCCGGCGGGAGTCCCTGCAAGGTAAAGTTGCCATTGCCGTCGGTTCGTGTGGTGTGGGTGTACTCGCGCGCTCGCGGGTCGGCAGGCTCGACGGCCTGGCCGGCTAGGGCGTGCTCCGCGGCTTCGGCCGAATAGGTGGTGACGGGAGCGACGGAAATGGTCTCCCCGGCGCCCGGTGTGCCGTTCAGGCTGAGTCGGCCGGCAATGGCGGCGGTGCCTGACTTTGGCAGTGCGGCATACTCCTCGGCGGGGAAGGCAACTTGACGAGGGATACGGCTTGGAGCCGGAGCGGGGCGCTGCTCATCGGGACGCTCGGTATCGGGACGTTGGGGCTCGCCGATCTCGATGATTTCGATGCGTTCAGGGGGCGGGCCCGGCTCCATCATCTGGCAACCGGCGAGAAACAGGCCCAGCAGGGCTACGGGTATCCAGACTTTCATTCGCTTGCATCCTCATGGCTATGCCCGTACCCAGCGAGCATAAACGATGAAGGAAGCCGGGGGACAGGCCAAAAAACGAAAGGTCCGCCGAAGCGAGTTCGGCGGACCTTCAGAAAGACGTTGTGACGCTATCGCGTTACGCCTTGGCAGCTTGGCTGGAAGTAGCCTGCTGTGTCTGCTTCAGGCTGCTCTCGGCGAGCTTTTGACTCTGCTGCAGGAAGTCCTGGTTCAGGGAAACGACCTTTTCGGCATCGCCCTTGAGCCGCTCGGTCATGTCCTTGGCGACCTGCTGCTGACCTTCAAAATAGCTGCGCAGGCCATCGGCATCGCGCACGTCGAGCAGCCCACGGGCCTGGGCCAGGCCTGTGTCGGCATATGCCTTGGCGGTGTCCAACTGGGCGGAGAGCAGCTTCTCGGTATAGTCGATGCTCAGAGCGGCATAGGCACGGGCCGGGCCGAGAAGCATGGCTTCGAACGGCTTGGTGTCGAAGCTGAATGTCTTCATCATTTCCTGTGAACCTCCTGGTTCGCGATAGATAACGAACGGGAATCCGTCCTGCTGCATTGCAGCATAGCAGAGTGGTTTTTGCGCCGCAATATAAGATTCGGTAAGCCTCTGTAGCGTCCTGTCAGAGCTTTCAGAGCTTTCCTCAGGCGGCGCATTCGATCCGATTGCGTCCGTTACGCTTGGCCTGTAGCAACAGGGCATCGGCGCGATGGATCAGGTCGACGACGAAGCGGTCGGCGGGCTCCAGGCTGGCGATACCGATACTGATGGTGAGCGGAGTCGTCTGAGATAGCGTTCGCTGCAGGCGTTCGGCAATCTCGCTTGCCCCGGCGGCTGTGGTTTCAGGCATCAGAATGATGAATTCGTCGCCTCCATAGCGCCCAACCAGATCGCACTCCCTGACCGTGGCCAGTATGGTATGGGCAACGCGCCGCAGCGCTTCGTCACCCGCGAGATGGCCCTCGACATCGTTGATTTCCTTGAAATGATCGACGTCGAGCATCATCAGGCAAAGCGGCTGCTCATAGCGAAAGGCGCGGCGAAGCTCCAGTTCAGCCAGCTCCAGCAGGTAGCGGCGGTTGTAGATATCGGTCAGGGGGTCATGCGTCGCCAGATGAGTCAGGTGTTCGTTGGCGGCTATGAGTTCCGCCGTACGTTCGTGTACCCGTCGTTCGAATTCCTTGCTGTTGGGGTAAGCTCCGCCAGGCTGATTAGAGAGCAGCGACATGTCGCGAGACACACCGAACAGATGGGTAACGTAACCCTCTTGATTGGTGATCGGCACCAGCAGTGTCTGCCAGTGGCCTTGTTGACAGATCCCGTTGCGGTCGATGTACCCCCCTTCTTCTTCATAGCGAATGGGGCTGCGGCACTCGACGCAGCGCTTCAGGTTGGCGATGACGCCATGGCCCATGTGAGGCGGGAGTAACTGTTCGATGCGTTTGCCTATGGCAATGGTGTCATTGCCGAGCATGGCCTGGCGCGTTGGATTCATGGCTTCGACCACGAAGTCGGTGGGGCCCTCGACGCGAACGATGAACATGTGCTCGGGGCAATATTCCCAGAGGCTGCGCACCAACAGCATGCCAGCGTTGGCATTGAGCCGGCTGAGAATGTCAGACGTCATCCAGGGGGTCTGATGCATGGCTAGGTTCCCTTTAGTGGCGTTCCTCTTTGTCCCAGAGGTAACGTTGAGCCTGCGGCACTGCAGCATTAACACTAGGTCGCGGCAATTCTTTGCGCAGCATGATTTTCGTCATGACATTGGAGGGTAGGGTTTGAGCTCACCCATTCTCAGCATGATGGAACTCAAACTGCAGTGAAGTGATGCACTCCTATACTGTCTGAACGTTCCATGGACAGGAGAACCGCCCTATGCCGAGCCATGGCAGCGACGAACATCGTGCGACGGAAGCCGCCGGATGCCTTTCGTGCTATCTCAAAGCCCTGTGCGTTCCACAAGGGTTGTCTCCCGAGGAGATTGCGTTGCTGGATGAACTCATCTTCCCTCCCATCCGCCTGGAAAAGCGCGAAGTGCTCTGCGTCCAAGAGGCGTCGTTCGATAACCTCTATGTCGTGCGCACCGGCTACCTCAAACAGGAGACGGCTGTCGAAGGCGCCGAGAGCCTGCTGACCGCACTCTGGCTTCCCGGGGATATCGTCGGCTGCGACGCCATCGGCCTGGGGCGTTATCCCGCTACCGTAAGCGCGCTCGAGACCGCAACGTTGTGCAAGCTCCCTTTCGATCAGTTCGAGGCACTGACACAGAGGATGCCCAGGCTACGCCGGCACCTTCAACGCAGTATCAGTCGAGCCATGCATGAAGAGAGGTTGAGCCTGCATCAATTGCTGTGTCGCACTGCCGAGGCGCGCCTGGCCTATTTCCTGTTGAGCGTATCGTCCTGCTTTCATCGCCGCGGCTACTCGGCCTCGCACTTTCGCTTGCCGATGACGCGCAACGACATCGGCAGTTACCTGGGACTCACTCAGGAAACGGTCGGCAGGACGCTCGCGACCTACCAGAACCAACGGCTGCTTCGCGTGCATGGGCGTGAATACCATCTTCTCGATCTTCCCCGTCTCGAGCGACTTGCCTCTTCCACCGGCAGGCGGCAGAAGAGGCCTCAGGGTCGCCCTGTCGATCAAGCTCGCTGAGCCATCATGGAAGCTCGGTGCTGTTCCCAGTACTCGAGCAGAACGCGACATTCGCCTTCCTTCTCCCTGACGAAGTTCACTAGTGGTTGATGCAACTCCGGGGTGGCATTGGTGTTCAACAGCCATTCGAAGAAGTGCTTCGATTCCGCTGCCGAGCGCACGGCCTGTTCGATGATCTGGTTACCCATGATGTCGTCAATGACGAAGAAATGCCGCTGGTCCAGCGTGAAGTTCGAAGCACTCAACGGCACTTCAGTGACGCAAGCTTCGAGTTCCAGGCACCTGGCCGCCTGGCGAAGCATGTCGAGGCGCTTCTCGCTCTGCAGGCCCAAGGTGGCCATCAAGCGGCTCGTTTGCGGGGCGTGCGGCAGAAAGCTGAGCGCCAGCCGGCGGTAGCGTTGGAGTTCGGCGGCCTCGTGCGCATTGGCGAGAGTAAGCTGTTCATGGGGCAGCAGCAGGGTAGAGGTCATGAGATGTTTCGTCCGCTTTGCTCTAGAGCCGTTATCGGAATTGCCTGGAGTGGGTAGGCAAAGCGATCTTAGGGAAAGGGGCTTTTGCGCTGCAACGACAGTTATCATGTTCCGCTTCGATAACGCCGAATCAGTGCGCAGGTTTGATAACTGTCAAAAACTGCTTCAGGCACACGCAGCCTGTGCCTGGCTTGCGTGACACCAGGCTTGGCACCATGGTGAAGGAAGAGTCGACAAGCGAGGGAGTGACATGAGCGAACATCGTATCGAGCGCGACAGCATGGGCGAGCTTCGGGTGCCGGCCGCAGCGCTCTATGGCGCCCAAACCCAGCGGGCGGTGGAGAATTTTCCGGTCTTGGGTCAGCCGATGCCTGCGGCATTCATCCACGCCATTGCCCGCATCAAGCTGGCTGCTGCCAAGGTGAACCGGGATCTGGGGCTACTCGACGAGAAACGGGCCGAAGCCATCATGGCGGCCGCGCAAAGGATCGTCGATGGCGAGCACGATGAGCAGTTTCCCGTAGATGTGTTCCAGACCGGCTCGGGCACCTCGAGCAATATGAATGTCAACGAGGTCATCGCACACCTGGCCAGCCGCGAAGGATTGAAAGTGGGGCCCAACGACCACGTCAACATGGGCCAGTCGAGCAATGACGTCATCCCCACCGCGATCCATCTTTCCGCGGCGCTGGAGGTCACCGCACAGCTACGTCCGGCACTGGTGCAGCTGCGCGCCACCATCGACGAGCGCGCTCTCGAGCTGGACAGGGTGGTGAAGACCGGGCGAACCCACTTGATGGATGCCATGCCGCTGCGCCTGGGGCAGGAGCTGGGAGGCTGGTCGAGCCAGATCGGGCAGGCGATCGAGCGTATCGATAGTGCCATGGTGCGCCTCGCCAGGTTGGCCCAGGGCGGTACGGCGGTGGGTACCGGTATCAACGCCCATCCGGAGTTCGCCGAACGCATGGCGCGGGAACTAAGCGATCAAACCGGCCTTTCGCTGAGCCCCAACGACAGCTTCTTTGCCAGTCTTGGCTCCCAGGATGCCGCCGTGGAACTTTCGGGGCAGCTCAAGGGCCTGGCCTGCGTGATCATGAAGATCGCCAACGACCTGCGCTGGATGAATTCCGGCCCTCTGGCCGGCCTGGGCGAGATCGAGCTGGAGGCGCTGCAGCCGGGCAGCTCCATCATGCCGGGCAAGGTCAACCCGGTGATACCCGAGTCGGCGGCGCAGGCCGCTGCCCAGGTGATTGGCCTGGACGCGGCAGTGACGGTGGCAGGGCAGAGCGGCAACTTCCAGCTCAACGTGATGCTGCCTCTCGTTGCCAACAACCTGCTGACTGCTATCAAGCTAATGAGCAATACGGCACGGCTGCTCGGCGAGCGGGCCATTGCCACGTTTCGCGTGCGGGAGGAGAGCCTGGCCGAGCCGCTGGCGCGCAACCCGATACTGGTCACAGCCTTGAACGGGGTGATCGGCTATGACGCTGCTGCCGCCATCGCCAAGCAGGCCTACCAGGCCGGGCGACCTATCATCGAAGTGGCCGAGGAGCAGACCGACCTGGGGCGGGACGAGCTCGAGCGCCTGCTCGATCCTGTCAGGCTGACCCAGGGGGGATTACCCGACTGAGCTCTTTCAATCCTGCTGATCGCGAGAGCGAGCTTCACGAATGGTCTCGCGCGCCCATTTGCGCTCGTCTCCGTCCGCCTCGGGGCAGTCGTGCTCATCGCTGCGCGAGGGCCGAAAGCAGAGCGATACCAGGATGGCGAAGTGGTCCGAGCCGAAATAGGGCAGCCTTCTCAGTGCTTTCAAGGTGAAATGCTCGCTGGTGAAGACATGGTCGAGCGGCCAACGAAGCAGGGGATAACGAGCATGGTAGGTGCTGTACATGCCTCGGCCTCTGCGGAGATCGAGCATGCCGCTGATGCGACAGAACAGCCGCGTGGTACGCGACCAGGCCACATCGTTCAGGTCGCCGGCGACGATGGTGGGAGCAGGCTCGCGATGGATGGTCTTGCCGACCAGGAGCAGCTCGGCGTCGCGCCACAGCGTCTCTTCGCTCTCGTTGGGGGCTGGCGGGCGTGGGTGGAGAGCATGCAACCGCAACGTATCGCCACTTTCGAGCGTGACCTCGGTGTGGATGGAAGGGATGTCGTCCTGGATCAACCACTCGACACGGGTGTTGCTGAGGGAAAGCCGTGAGTACAGATGCATGCCGTATAGATTGTCGAGAGGAATCTTGACGCTATGGGGCCATTTCTCGTCGAGTTCGGCGTCGAGCTGCTCCTGCCACCAGGCGTCGGACTCGAGAGTCAACACGACATCGGGGTCGTTCTGGCGGATGATTTCCAGGAGTCGTGCGGCCCGACGATTCGTAGTCAGGACGTTGGCAATCAGCAGTGTGATGCAGCGGGACTGGTGTCCCGGCTCGGCATCCTGCACCTGAAGCGGCCAGAGGCGAGTCCAGGGGAGAATGAAGCGGGCTTGCAGGGCAACGACCAGCAGGCTCGCTACGAGCAGTAGCCAGCGCCAGGGTGATTCGAGTGGAAGCGAAAGCAGGGCGGTGAGTAGGGCGGCAAAGGCCAGCTGCAACCGGGGGAATTCGCAGGCTCGTATCCACCACCAACGCAGCGGCAACTTGGCGATCAGTGTGGCAGCGAGCAGCAGCACGACCGCGCTGCCCAGTGCAAGGGAGTAGATAATCACGGAGTCTCCTGAGGCTAGGCCCTGAATCGGGCAATACCTCCCTCAGGAGACTACGCCATGTCAGCCTCAGGCAGCCAGCGCCTGATGGTGGGCTTCGACGTGTGCGGCGAGGCGTTCCACCTGGCGCGGTGTCAGGCGCAGGCCCAGCTTGGTACGTCGCCACAGGATGTCCTCGACGCCAAGTGCCCACTCTTGATCAATGAGGTAGTCGGCTTCGGCAGCGGTGAGGCCGGCGCCGAACTCCTCCCCCAGGTCGTCCGCCCCCCTGGCACCTTCGAGAAAGCGCAGGCAGAGGCTGCCGTAGCTACGGGCGAAGCGTCGCGCACGTTCCTCACCGAGCCAGGGGTAATCGCCAAGCAGGTGCGCCATGAAGTGCTCATGACTGACGATGTCGCCTCCCGGCAGGGCGGTGGTGGCGGTCCAGCTCGTCCCCATGCCGGGCAGGGCAGGCGCTAGCAGTGTCAGCGCGGCTTCCGCCAGCTTGCGGTAGGTGGTGATCTTGCCGCCGAACACCGACAGTAACGGGGCGCCGGTTTGGTCCAGGGCCAGGGTGTAGTCGCGGGTCATGGCTGAAGGATCGGCCGATTCGTCGTCGCACAGCGGGCGCACGCCGGAGAAGCTTGTGATGACGTCGCGACGGTCGAGCTGACGACGGAAGTGCTCGTTGACCACGCCGAGCAGATAGTCGATTTCTTCCTCGCTGATGGCGACCTGTGTCGGATCGCCCTGATAGCGACGGTCGGTGGTGCCGATCAGGCTGAAGTCATCCTCGTAGGGTAATACGAAGACAATGCGGCGGTCGCTGTTCTGCAGGATATAGGCACGGTCGTCGGCGTTGAGGCGTGGCACGACGATATGGCTGCCCTGGATCATGCGGATGGAATAACGCGAAGGGCGCGCGGCTTGCTCGCGCACTACTTGCTCGACCCAGGGGCCCGCAGCATTGACCAGGGTTCGTGCATGACGCTCGAAGCGCTTGCCACTGCGCACGTCCTCCAGTTCGATACGCCAGATCCCGTCCTCTTCCCGCGCCCCCGTACAGCGCGTGCGCACCAGTATTTCCGCGCCGCCTTCACGGGCTTGCAACGCATTGAGCACCACGAGTCGGGCATCGTCCACCCAGCAATCCGAATATTCGAAACCGCGCATCATCTCGGGCTTCAGCGGCGAGGCGGCATCGAAGCGAACGCTTCGCGATCCGGGCAGCTTCTTGCGCTTGCCGAGATGGTCGTACAGAAACAGCCCGGCGCGGATCATCCAGGCGGGGCGAAGGTGGGAACGGTGCGGCAGGATGAAGCGCAACGGCCAAATGATGTGCGGTGCCTTATGCAGCAGCACTTCGCGCTCGCGCAAGGCTTCTCCGACGAGGCGGAACTCTCGGTGCTCGAGATAGCGCAGGCCGCCGTGGATCAGCTTGCTGCTTGCCGATGACGTGGCGCCGGCCAGGTCGCCTTGCTCGCACAGGCCTACCGCCAACCCGCGGCCGGCGGCATCGTTGGCGATGCCGGTACCGTTGATGCCGCCACCGATAATGAATATGTCGAGTAGCTTGCGAGACGTTTGCGCCATGGGGAAAAGGCTCCGAACTGACGGTCCGCGGAGCGGAACCGATCCAACGCTGATGTTTGAAAACGAACATATAGCAATCGAAATCGAACATCAAGGTCTCGGGCACGACAATGCCGACATTCGGGTGTCGGCAGAGCGGTCTGGCTGAGGGTACGGCTCAGGCGATATGCAGGGCGACGTCGTTGACCTGCATGAGATGGACGATGCGCTCGGGTGGCTGGCGGTCGGTGAACAGGGCATCCAGTTGCGCGATGTTGCCCTGGCGTACGACGGGATTGCGATGGAACTTTGAGTGGTCGGCGGTCAGGTAGACCTGGCGAGAGTTATGGATGATCGCCTGTGCAACGCGCGCCTCCTGGTAGTCGAACTCCAGCAGTGAGCCGTCTTCGTCGATGCCGCTGATGCCGATGATGCCGAAGTCGACCTTGAACTGGTTGATGAAGTCGATCGTCGCCTCGCCGATGATGCCGCCGTCCCGGGAGCGAACCTGGCCGCCGGCGATGATGACATTGAAATCTTCCTTGTGCTGGAGGATGGCCGCCACGTTGAGGTTGTTGGTGATCACCTCGAGGCCTTGGTGGTCGAGCAGGGCTTCCGCCACCACTTCGTTGCTGGTGCCGATGTTGATGAACAGCGAGGCGTGATCGGGGATATGCCTGGCAACCAGGGTGGCAATGCGGCGCTTGGCGTCGAGATTGAGGTTCTTGCGCGTGCTGTAGGCGGTGTTGACGGTGCTGGACTCGAGCCCGGCACCACCATGCACGCGGCGAATCATGCCCTCTTCCGCCAGCGCGTTGAGATCGCGGCGGATGGTCTGGGGGGTGACGGAGAAGTGCTCCGTCAACTGCTCGATGCTGGCATAGCCCTGGCGGCGTACCAGGTCAACGATGGCATCTTGTCGTTGTTGCTGGTTCATGTCGGCTCCCTTTCGATCACGCGAGTGTAAGCGATTCGGCCCGCCGCCGGCAGGCGTTCAGCCCTTTGTGCTACGAAAGTCGTAAAGCATTGCGAACATGTTCAAGTACTCTTGATGATCATAAACGAACATACAACGACAGGATTCAACATGGCCGACTATCTTCTCGCCATCGACCAAGGCACCACCAGCTCACGTGCCATTCTTTTCGACCGTGGCGGCCATGTGGTCCGCGTTGCGCAGCGGGAGTTTCCCCAGCACTTTCCCCGCGACGGCTGGATCGAACACGACCCGCAGGACATCTGGGACACGGTATTGGCCACGTGTCGCGAAGTGGTGCAAGAGTCGGGCGTTGCGCTCGATGCTATCGCCGGTATCGGTATTACCAACCAGCGCGAGACCACCCTGTTGTGGGAGAGGGCCACGGGCCGTCCGCTCTACAATGCCATCGTCTGGCAGGATCGGCGCACCGCCGACCTCTGCCAGCAGATGCGTGATCAGGGGGGGAGTGCACTGGTCCAGGAGCGCGCCGGGCTATTGATCGATCCTTACTTCTCGGCAACCAAGCTGGCCTGGCTGCTGGATAACGTCGAAGGTGCCAGGGAGCGCGCCGAGCGCGGTGAGCTCGCCTTCGGCACGGTGGATAGTTACTTGCTGTGGAGGCTGACCGGCGGCCAGGTTCACGCCACCGACGCCACCAATGCCTCGCGTACCATGCTGTTCAACATCCATACCCAGCAGTGGGACGAGGAACTGCTCAGTCTTTTCGACATTCCCTCGGGCTTGCTGCCGGAGGTGCGCGACAGCAGCGGTGACTTCGGTACCGCGCAAGCCGAGTGGCTGGGGGCCGAACTGCCGATCGGCGGGGTAGTCGGCGACCAGCAGGCCGCGCTGGTAGGGCAGGCCTGCTTCGAGCCGGGCATGGGCAAGAGCACCTATGGCACCGGCTGCTTCATGATCGTCAATACCGGCGACACGCCGGCGACCTCACGCAACCGATTGCTGACCACCGTGGCCTATCGGCTGGGTGGCAAGACCACTTATGCCATGGAGGGAAGTATCTTCGTGGCCGGCGCGGCCGTGCAGTGGCTGCGTGACGGGCTGAAGCTATTCAAGGAGGCCGCCGAAACCGAGGCTCTGGCCAAGCAAACCCGCGACGGGCATAGCGTATACCTGGTCCCCGCCTTCACCGGGCTGGGCGCGCCGCACTGGGATCCCAAGGCGAGGGGGGCGATCTTCGGCCTGACCCGTGATACCGGTATCGCCGAGATCGTAGCCGCAGGGCTACAGGCGGTCTGCTACCAGACGCGCGACCTGCAGGCCTGCATGAGCGATGACATGGGCGTGCCGCCGGGAACACTGCGCGTCGATGGCGGCATGGCGGCCAATTCGTGGCTGGTGCAGTTCCTGGCCGATATGCTGGGAGTGCAGGTCGACCGGCCTACGGTACTCGAGACGACGGCGCTGGGCGCTGCCTACATGGCGGGGCTGCGCTTCGGCTGGTATCGCGACCTTGAGGAAATCGCCGAGCTGTGGCGTTGTGAGAGAACCTTCACGCCGAGCATGCCCGAAGCCGAGCGCGAGCGGCTTTACAAGGGCTGGCTCGAAGCGGTGGGGCGTGTAAAAAGCACTGCCTGAAGCTTGCAAAAAGCAGCGATATCGGTAAGATATGCATCCGTTGCCGCAGCGAAGATTTGTCGGTGACAGGCGGGCTGCCGCCATTCGGAAGAATGGAAACAGCCGCAAAAAGCCGGGAGCAGGACCATAGCTCAGTTGGTTAGAGCGCCACGTTGACATCGTGGAGGTCGGCGGTTCAAATCCGCCTGGTCCTACCAGCTTGCCCTGCGATTTCCAGGACCATAGCTCAGTTGGTTAGAGCGCCACGTTGACATCGTGGAGGTCAGCGGTTCAAATCCGCTTGGTCCTACCAGTATCCCGGAACGCCCCGTGGCTCAAATGTCACGGGGCGTTCTGCTTTGCGCCATTCGTCAGCGCGAGGCCAGGAAGTCGGGCAGGTCGGTGCGTGCCACGAACACGCGCATCAGCGCCTCGATGCCGGCCTGATCGGATTCGACGAAGCGGCCGGGTTGAGGGCTATCCAGGTCGAGTACGCCCCACAGCGCTCCCTCTCTCACGATTGGAACCACCAGCTCAGCGTTCGAGGCGGCATCGCAGGCGATATGGTCGGCGACGGCGTGCACGTCGTCGATACGCTGGGTCCGGCGACTACGGGCGGCGGCGCCACAGACGCCTTTGGCGAACGGAATAGGGTTGCAGGCGGGCTTGCCCTGGAAAGGGCCGAGGGTGAGCAGCTCGGGCTGGCGTTGCAGGTAGAAGCCCGCCCAGTTGAGCTCCGGCACTTGCTGCATGATGAAGGCGGATGTCTGCGCGGCATTGACCAGCCAGTCGCTATCGTCGAGCAGGGCTTCGAGCTGTCGGGCCAGCAGTGAATAGTCGGGATATGCCATGACATCTCCTCAATGAGTGTTCGGGAGTGACTCAGACACGAACGGGCCGACGCATGGCGTCGGCCCGTTGACGTTCAGACGGCGACAAGCCCCGGTTTCACTCCCAGCCGGGTACTGCACCGCCGTCGAACAGCTCCTGGGCCTTGGCGGCAACTTCTTCGCTCTGGTAGGCCGAGACCAGTTGCTGGATCTCCTCGCGCTCCTCGTCGCCCGCGCGCACCGCGATCAGGTTGACGTAGGGCGACTCGGGCCCCTCCTTGATCAAGGCGTCGTCCAGGCTCAGGCCGGCCGGCTGGGCGAAGGTGTTGTTGATGAAGGCCAGGTCGACGTCCTGCAGCACGCGCGGCAGCTGGGCCGCCTCGATCTCGCGGAAGCGGAAATCACGCGGGTTCTCGACCACGTTGACCGGTGTGGCCTCGAGGTTCTCGTGATCGTCCAGCTCGATCAGGCCGGCGTTGTGCATCAGGATCATCGCACGACCGCCGTTGGTGGGGTCGTTGGGCAGGGCGATGATGGCACGCTCCGGCAGCTCCTCGATGCTGTCGTGCTTCTCGGAGTAGGCGCCGATCGGATAGACGAAGGTGCGTCCGGCCACGGTCAGGTCGTAGCCGCGGTCGTCGATCATGCTCTGCAGGTAGGGCTCGTGCTGGAAGGCGTTGGCGTCGAGGCTGCCGTCGGCCAGCGCCGCATTGGGCGACACGTAGTCGGTGAATTCGATGATTTCGACCTCGAGATCATAACGATCCTTGGCGATCTGTACCGCCACTTCCATGACTTCCGACTCCGGGCCGGACATGGTGCCGACCTTGATCGAGCGGGTCTCGGTGGCGTCGTCGTTGCCGCAGCCGGCGATCAGGGTGGCGCCGAGCAGGGTGGCGGCGCCGAGCAGACGGGTCAGGCTTGCTTGCATTGGGTCGTTCTCCTTGGGTGTTGCGTCACTTGCGATCCGATTTGCGTACCAGATAATCCCCCAGGCTCTGGAAGCCCTGCACCATGACCACCAGGATGGCGACGGTGATCAACATGACGGTCGGGTTGAAACGGTTGTAGCCGTAGCGGATGCCGAGATCGCCCAGGCCACCACCGCCCACGGCGCCGGCCATGGCCGAGTAACTCACCAGTGTGACGATGGTGATGGTCAACCCGGTAATGATGCCGCCGCGGGCCTCCGGCAGCAGTACCTTGGTAATCACCTGGCGGGGTGTGGCACCCATCGACTGGGCGGCTTCGACCAGTCCCGGTGGTATCTCGTTGAGCGCGCCTTCCACCAGTCGTGCGACAAAAGGAATGGCGGCGAGGGTCAGCGGCACGATGGCGGCATTGGTGCCGATGGAGGTGCCCACGACCATACGTGTGAAGGGAATGATCGCCACCATCAAGATGATGAAGGGAATCGAACGACCGATATTGGTTGCCATGCCGAGAACCTGGTTCAGCACGGGGCGCGCGAGAATCTGGCGTGGGCGGGTGACATAGAGCATCACGCCCAGCGGCACGCCGAGCAGGGCCGAGATCACGCCCGATACGGCGACCATGTAGAGCGTGTCCAGGGTCGCCTGGAGAATCAGGTCAATCATCGCGCTGGACATGGCCGAGCACCTCCACGTGAAGATCATGGGTTTCGAGGTAGTCGATGGCGCGGCGGGTCTGCTCCGGTGTGCCGAGCAGCTCGGCGATCATCAGCCCCAGGGTGCGCTCCTGGATCGACTCCACCTTGGCTTGCAGGATGCTCACGTCCACACCGCATTCCCTGGCCAGCCGGGAAATCAATGGGGTTGAGACCGCATCGCCCGAGAACGCCAGGCGCACCACTGGGTGGGTACGCTCGCCCGGTACGTCCTCGAGCCTTTCCACCAGGGCCTTGGGCGGCTCGAGCTGGAGGAAATCATTGAGGAATTCGCGGCCGAGCCGGGTGCGGGGGGCGGTAAAGAAGTCGCCGACCTCGGCTTCCTCGACCAGTTCGCCGTCCGAGATCAGGCTGACCCGATGGCAGATCGACTTGACCACCTCCATCTCGTGGGTGATCAGCAGGATGGTCAGGCCGAGCTTCTGGTTGATCTCGCGCAGCAGGGTGAGAATCGAGCCGGTGGTCTGCGGGTCCAGCGCCGAGGTCGCCTCGTCGCACAGCAGCACGCGGGGTTCGCTGGCCAGTGCCCGGGCAATGGCCACGCGCTGTTTCTGGCCACCGGAAAGTTGTGCCGGGTACTGGCGCGCCTTGTCGGAAAGGCCGGTCAGCTCGAGCAGCGGCAGCACGCGCTCGCGAATGGCGCTGCGTTTCATACCCATCAGCTCGAGGGGCAAGGCAACATTGTCGAAGACGTTGCGCGTGGTCAGCAGATTGAAATGCTGGAAGATCATGCCGATGCGGTGCCGTGCCTGGTTGAGCGCGGCGGAAGAGAGGCCAGTCATCTCCTGGCCGTCGACAACGACGCTGCCGCTCGTGGGGCGTTCGAGCAGGTTGACGCAACGAATCAGGGTCGACTTGCCGGCACCGGACAGGCCGATGACGCCGTGGATGCTGCCTTGCGGGACATGAAGGTCGACGTTCCTGAGCGCCTCGATCGTCCGGGACGAGGTGTCGTGTCGGCGGGCAGTGAACGGTAGCCGGCTTCTGGGGCCGGTGAGATGGTAGGTCTTGGAAACGTTGCGTAGCGTAATCATCTGGCTTCCTACGGGCCGTCCCGGAGGGGCGGGCGCAGCGATAGCCGAAATGGATGGCCGAAACGAAAAAAGGCCACCCTGACGGGTGGCCATCAACGCTGGACACACCCTTTTAGCTGCACTTCACGTCGTCGGGGAAATGGAACGTCCCCATCGGCGTGGGCGCCCGCAATCCGGGTACAAATCGGCGCCTGAAATGTGATGCGGCATATTAGGATCAAAGGCGTACCCTGTCAATGCGTATGGTGGATGATCGGGTGTCTACCGCCTGGCTTCGATAAATCTTGCTGCATTCATGACTAATCGCATGGTTTCATCTCGAACTCTTCGCGCTGCGTTCGCTGGCTGGCAATGGACGTTGCGTTGCCGAATTCTTACACTGCGAAACCCATCTGCTCTAACTCCCTGTCGGAGGCTGCCCAGGAGGCGTCATGTTCACAGGCATCGTTCAGGGGACGGCGGAAGTCGTCGCCATCAAGGAAGCGGAGGCCTTCCGTACCCACGTGGTGAGCCTGCCCGAACAACTGCGCGAAGGGCTCGAGCTGGGGGCCTCGGTGGCCCATAACGGTGTGTGCCTGACCGTTACTGCTGTCGAGGGCGAGCGGGTCAGCTTCGACCTGATGCGCGAGACGCTACGCGTGACCAATCTCGGTGCGTTGCGCGAGGGCGACCGCGTCAATATCGAGCGGGCGGCGCGCTTCGGGGACGAGATCGGCGGGCATGCGATGTCCGGGCACGTCATGGCCATGGCGGAACTGGTGGAACTGGACCAGGCACCCAACAACCGCCGGCTCTGGTTCGAGGTACCCGATGCGCTGGGGCGCTTCTTGTTCGACAAGGGTTACATCGGGGTCGATGGCATCAGCCTGACGATAGGCGAGGTGCGGCGTGCGACGGTTGATCACGGCCCGCGCTTCTGCGTCGACCTGATCCCGGAGACGCTGGAGCGCACCATCCTTGTGGATCGCGTCCCGGGCGACCGGGTCAATATCGAGGTCGATCCCCAGACCCAGGCCATCGTCGAAACGGTCGAGCGTGTGCTTGCCTCACGCGGTGTCTGAGTTACGGTTCAAATGACCGTTTCGTCAAGTCTGCGTTGGTAGCCGCGCTGGCGCATGGCGCAGAGTTTGCTTATACAGAGCGAACCGTGCCGCGGCATGGCGTCCAGGGTCGGTCTCGCATCACCGGCGGCCTTTGGGTACCATGTGCGGCTTTTCTCGCTCCCTGGCCGATAATCAGCCCTAGTGCGCAGGAATGCCAAAAATGAAGAACCTCCTCGAAAGACACTTCAAGCTGACTGAGCACAATACCAGCGTGAAGACCGAGGTCATTGCCGGGATCACCACCTTCCTGACCATGGCCTACATCATTTTCGTCAACCCCAGCATTCTCTCCGAAGCGGGCATGGATTACGGTGCGGTGTTCGTCGCCACCTGTCTTGCCGCGGCCGTCGGCTGCTTGATCATGGGCCTGTGGGCCAACTATCCCATCGCCCAGGCGCCTGGCATGGGGCTCAATGCCTTCTTCACC
The DNA here is from genome assembly GCF_051062895.2 of Billgrantia sp. C5P2. NCBI lineage: Bacteria > Pseudomonadati > Pseudomonadota > Gammaproteobacteria > Oceanospirillales > Halomonadaceae > Billgrantia > Billgrantia sp. C5P2. The sequence continues at coordinate 2,534,767 of NZ_CM128542.1, read as the reverse complement.
TATGGCGTCGTGCTCGGCATGGGCTACACCTGGGAAGCAGCGCTGGGCGCCGTGTTCCTGTCCGGTTTCTGCTTCTTCCTGCTCAGTGTGTTCAAGATCCGGGAGTGGATCATCAACTCCATTCCGCTCTCCCTGCGCCTGGGCATCGCTGCGGGCATCGGCCTGTTCCTGGCCATGATCGCGTTGAAGAATGCCGGCATCGTGGTATCCAATCCGGCCACCTACGTGGCGCTGGGCGATCTTTCCGAGCCTGCCGCCATCTACGCGTTGCTCGGCTTCTTCGCCATCACCGCCATGGCCTATTTGCGCATCACCGGAGCGGTGATGATCGGCATCCTCGGCGTGACCGTGTTGGCCATGATCCTGGGACACAACCAGTATGGCGGGCTGATGTCTATGCCGCCTTCGATCGCGCCGACCTTCATGGCGCTGGACCTGTGGGGTGCGCTGGACATCGCCATGCTCAGCGTCATCTTCGCCTTCCTGTTCGTCGATCTGTTCGACACCTCCGGTACGCTGGTGGGCGTGGCACACAAGGGTGGCCTGCTCGACAAGGACGGCAAGCTGCCGCGCCTGGGGCGCGCCATGATGGCCGACAGCGGCGCCTCCATGGCAGGTGCCGTGCTGGGTACCTCGACCACCACCAGCTATATCGAGTCCACTGCCGGTATCGCTTCGGGCGGGCGCACCGGACTGACCGCCGTGGTGGTGGCCGCGCTGTTCCTGATCAGCCTGTTCTTCGCGCCGCTGGCGGGCTCGATCCCGGCTTACGCCACCGCCGGCGCGCTGCTCTACGTCGCGGTGCTGATGGCCGGCAGCCTGGCCCACGCCAACTGGGACGACCCGACCGACGCCGCGCCCGTGCTGATCGCCGCGTTGGCCATGCCGCTGACCTTCTCCATCGCCGAGGGCATTGCGCTGGGCTTCATCAGCTACGCTGCTATCAAGACCCTCTCCGGCCGCTTCCGTGACCTCAACCCGGCCGTGGTCGTGCTGGCGATCCTGTTCGTGTTGAAGTTCCTGTTCCTAGACTGACATTTTCTCACCGAGAGCTGCGATGAGCATTTACGGCGACTACATCAAGTCCGTGATCCGAACCGTCCCCGACTGGCCGCAACAGGGGGTCAACTTTCGCGACATCACCCCGCTACTGCAGAACAGTTCGGCCTTCCGCAAGCTGATCGACAGCTTCGTGCATCGCTACCAGGACATGGAGCTGGATGCGATTGCCGCCATCGATGCGCGCGGTTTCATCATCGGTGCGCCGGTTGCCTACGAGTTGGGCTGCAGCTTCGTGCCGGTGCGCAAGAAGGGCAAGCTGCCGTTTCGCACCATCAGCGAGACCTATACGCTGGAGTACGGCCAGGCCGAGGTGGAACTGCATTCCGATGCCTTCCGCCAGGGCGACAGGATTCTGATCATGGACGACCTGATCGCCACCGGGGGCACCATGCTGGCCGCCGCCAAGCTCATCACCCGCTCGGGGGGGCAGGTGGTAGAGACCGCTACCATCATCGACCTGCCGGAGATCGGCGGGTCGGCAAGGATTCGCGAGGCCGGCTTCGGCGTCTTTGCGGTCTGCTCCTTCACAGAGGACGAGTGACATCATCATGAGCAACGCCCGCTATCACCAGCACTTCACCGTTTCGTGGGATCAGTTGCATCGCGACGTACGCGAACTCTGTCACCGCCTGGTCGAGCGTGACTTCAAGGGCATCGTGGCGATCACCCGTGGTGGCCTGATCCCGGCGGCGCTGATCGCCCGCGAGCTCAACGTGCGCTTGATCGATACCGTCTGTATCAAGAGCTACGACCACATGGACCAGGGCGGGCTGGATGTCATGAAGGGCGTCGATCACGATGGCGACGGTTGGCTGCTGGTCGATGACCTGGTCGATACCGGCAAGACGGCGCGCAAGGTGCGCGAGATGCTGCCCAAGGCGCACTTCGTCACCATCTATGCCAAGCCGGAAGGGCGGCCGCTGGTCGATCAGTACTTGACCGAGGTGGCCCAGGATTGCTGGATCCAGTTTCCGTGGGACATGGGGGTCGCCTACGTGGAACCCTTGGTCGATCAAGTGAAGCGATAAACGGGGCGGTACGCCATGAACTGTCCATTGCCCGAGAGCTGGCAGCGTTGGTTGGGAAGCGAGTTCGAAGCCCCCTACATGCAGGCGCTGCGTAATTTCCTGGCAGCCGAGAAGGCGGCCAGGAAAATCGTCTATCCGCACTCCTCGAACTGGTTCCGGGCCTTCGAGCTGACACCACTGGAGCGAGTCAAGGTCGTCATTCTGGGGCAGGACCCCTACCACGGGCCCAGCCAGGCCCATGGCCTATGTTTTTCGGTGCGCCCCGGCGTGGCGACGCCGCCGTCGCTGGTGAACATCTACAAGGAACTGGTCGCCGACGTCGGCTTCCGGCCGGTCGATCATGGCAATCTCGAGTACTGGGCGCGCCAGGGCGTGCTATTGCTCAATACCTCGCTGACGGTAGAGCAGGGCAATGCCGGTTCGCACCGTGGCAAGGGCTGGGAGACCTTCACCGACCGTGCCATCGAGGTCGTCAACGCCCATGCCGAGCCCTGCGTGTTCCTGCTGTGGGGCAGCCATGCCCGGCAGAAGAAGGCACTGATCGATACGTCGCGACACCTGGTGCTGGAGTCGCCACACCCTTCGCCGCTCTCGGCGCACCGGGGCTTCTTCGGCAATCGTCACTTCTCTCGGGCCAACGCCTTCCTCGAGGCGAACGGGCGCGAGCCGATCGACTGGCAGCTTCCCGCGACACCTGAAGCTGTGCCTTAACCTCTGTGCGGGATGAGGGTAAAATGGCGCGCGATTCGTCCCGGCAATGATTAGTCACTCACCCCCCCCCCCATGCCAAGAGGTCCGTCATGAGCGTCCACGCCATCCACCATCCGCTGGTCCAGCACAAGCTGGGTCTGATGCGTGAAGCGGGCATCAGTACCAAGAGCTTTCGCGAGCTGGCAGGCGAGCTGGCCAAGCTGCTCACCTACGAGGCGACCCAGGACCTGGAGCTGGAAGAACAGGCTATCGACGGCTGGAGCGGCGAGCCGATTCCGGTGAAGCTGCTCAAGGGCAAGAAGGTGACCATCGTGCCGATCCTGCGTGCCGGGCTCGGTATGCTCGACGGCGTGACCGACCTGATCCCTAGCGCACGGATCAGCGTGGTGGGGCTCTATCGTGACGAGGAGACGCTGCAGCCGGTACCCTATTTTGCCAAGTTCGCCGGCGACCTCGACGAGCGCATGGCCATCGTCATCGACCCCATGCTGGCGACAGGTGGCACCATGGTGGCAACGCTCGACATGCTGCGCGAGCGCGGCTGCCAGCAGATGAAGGTGATCGTGCTGGTGGCGGCACCCGAAGGCATCAAGCGGGTGCAGGATGCCTATCCCGACATCGAGATCTATACCGCTGCCGTCGATGATCACCTCGACGAGAACGGTTATATCGTTCCCGGTCTCGGCGATGCTGGAGACAAGATCTTCGGCACAAGATGAGCTGCACGATACGGATAAGACGCCCCTGAGATTGCGATCCAGGGGCGTTTTTCTGGGCAGGATGCCTTCATTCGACCAACGACACACAGAAGGGCTGCTACCCATGAGCGAACACGTGGCGACTGCGCAGGCGCCGACCGACTCCCTGCCGAGGATTCTCCTGACCGGGGCGCAGATGCTCTTCGTCGCCTTCGGCGCCCTGGTGCTGGTGCCGCTGCTGACCGGGCTCGACCCCAGTGTAGCCCTGTTCACCGCCGGGATCGGGACCCTGGTGTTTCACGGCGTGACCAAGGTCACCGTGCCGGTCTTCCTGGCTTCCTCGTTCGCCTTTATCGCCCCGATCCAGGGCTCTGTGGCCAATTTCGGCGTGCCCGCCACCATGGGTGGTTTGATGGCGGCGGGGCTGGTCTACGTGGCGATCTCCCAGGCGGTGCGCATGAAGGGCACCGCCTGGCTGCACCGCCTGCTGCCACCGGTGGTGGTGGGGCCGGTGATCATGGTGATCGGCCTGGCGCTGGCCCCGGTGGCGGTCAGCATGGCCACCGGCGAGACCAGCGACCATATCGGTTATGGCCCGGCGATCTTCCTCTCCATGACAAGCCTGTTGGTCACCTTGGTGCTGGCCGTTTTCGGCCGTGGCCTGCTGCGGCTGGTGCCTATCATGGGCGGCATCCTGGTGGGCTATGCCTTGGCGCTGTTGATGGGGCTGGTGGATTTCACGCCGGTACGCGAGGCGTCCTGGCTGGCCATTCCCTCGTTCACCGCGCCGAGTTTCCACTGGGCGGCGATCCTGTTCATGATTCCGGTGGCCATCGCGCCGGCCGTCGAGCATATCGGCGACATGATTGCCATCGGCTCGGTGACGCGCAGGAACTACCTGGAGAAGCCGGGGCTGCACCGCACCCTGCTGGGCGACGGGCTAGCAACCTCTACTGCGGCGTTGTTCGGCGGTCCGCCCAATACCACCTATTCGGAGGTGACCGGGGCCGTGACGCTGACTCGGGCATTCGACCCCAGGATCATGGTGGTGGCCGCCTGCTTCGCCGTCGGGCTGGCCTTCGTCGCCAAGCTCGGCGCACTGTTGCAGACCATTCCCGGTCCGGTGATGGGCGGCATCATGACCCTGCTGTTCGGCTCGATTGCCGTGGTGGGGATGAATACTCTGGTACGCGCCGGCCACTCCTTGACCGCGCCGCGCAATCTGGTCGTGGTGTCGCTGATCCTGGTGTTCGGTATCGGTGGCATGCAGTTCGGCGGCGGTCAGTTCACCCTGCAGGGCGTGAGCCTGGCAGCCCTGGTGGGCATCGTGCTGAACTGGGTACTGCCTCGCGCCGAAGAGGAGTAACGTACAGCCTTGAGCATTGTTTGAAAAGTCGGCGAGCGAAGGCCAGACAAGGCAAAAATCAGTGAAAAGACGGAGTTTACGCGGTGTAAATGAGTACTTTGAACTGATTTTTAACGCAGTATGGCCAAGCGCAGCCAGTTTCGGACAAAGCTTAGGTGTGGTGCATCTCCCTGCCGCCCTCAGAAAAGGTCGGTGGGGAGTTGGCACTGACGATCACGCACTCTTCATCGCTGACGTTGCGAAAGCGGTGGGGCAGGCGTGAGTCGAAGTAGTAGGCGTCGCCGGTGCGAAGCAACCGCGCCTCGCCGGCCACGGTGAGTTCGATCTCGCCGGCCACCACCACGCCGCCTTCCTCGCCGTCGTGCTCGAGCATTTCATCACCGGTGTCGGCCCCGGGAGGGTAGCGCTCATGGATGATCGACATGCTGCGATCCGGACGGCGGGCCGCCACCAGGCGCCACGACAGATGCCCGTCGCCTATCTCGGTGAGCTCCTCGGCAGGATAGAAGGCGCGCGGTGGGGAGGGTTCGTCGCCGGCAAAGAAGGCGCTGATCGATACCGGCAAGGCATCGAGGATCTTCTTCAGTGAGCTGACCGAAGGGCTGACGCTGTTCTGTTCAATCAACGAGATGGTGCTGTTGGTAACGCCGGCTCGCTTGGCCAGCTCGCGTTGGGACAGCTTGCGCGCTTTGCGCAACTCGCGCAGACGAGTCCCCACATCAAATCCTTCCATTGTCAGGTCCAGGTCGTTCGATTTGTTTGACACATGATACCCGTTGCAGGCGTCGTGCATAAGATGATCCGGATCATGGCAGGCAAGCAATTGGCTCTCAGGCCATGGCACCGGCGTGCCGGCTAAGGCATCATGGTGGATATGTCCGATCGCCCCGTCACCGTTCCGAACCCACTGACCGATATCACCGGCCTGATCCTGGCTGGCGGCCAGGGCCGCCGCATGGGCGGGCGCGACAAGGGGTTGGAGCTATTGGGTGGGGTTGCCTTGGTCAGTCATGTCCGGGCGCGCCTGGCGGGCAGGGTAGCTGAGGTATTGATCAGTGCCAACCGCCATCTCGAACGCTACCGGAGCCTGGCCGATCGTGTCGTGAGCGACACGGTGGGCGGCTTTCAGGGACCGCTGATGGGTATTTACGGTGGGCTATGTGCCGCCACCACACCATGGGTATTGGTTGTACCCTGCGATACACCGGTCCTGCCACCGGATCTGGTGGAGAGAATGGCGGCGGGTATCGGCCGCCACCGTATTGCCGTGGCCCATGACGGAGAGCGTCTGCATCCGGTCGTGGTGCTCCTGGAGCGAGCGTTGGCCGATGACCTGCATGCCGCCCTCGCAGAAGGGGAACGCAAGGTCGGTCGCTGGTTCGAGCGCCACGCCTGGACCGCTGTGGATTTCAGCGATTGTCCCGAGGCCTTCGACAATCTCAATACCGATGAAGACAGGCGACGCCTGGAGATGCGCCTGAACGAGGAGAGCCGAACCTGATGTCACGACCGGAGCACGGCTCACTGAGCCTCGACGATACACCGCCACTGCTCGGCATAGCCGCCTGGAGCGGAACCGGCAAGACCACGCTGCTCGAGGGCCTGTTGCCACGCCTGGCGGCACGCGGGTTGCGCACGGCGGTGATCAAGCATGCTCACCACGGTTTCGACGTCGATCAGCCGGGCAAGGACAGCCATCGCCTGCGCCAGGCGGGAGCCATGCCGATGCTGGTTGCCTCTCGTGCCAGGTGGGCCATGATGATGGAAACGCCAGGGCAGGAGGAAGCCGACCTGGCTCAGTTGATCGAGACGATACGGCACCAGCGTCCGGACCTGGTGCTGGTGGAAGGCTTCAAGTCCTGGCCCTTGCCCAAGCTGGAGCTGTATCGCGAAGCGCTAGGCAAGACGCTGCGTGTGGCCGAGGATCCCTGGGTCAAGGCGGTGGCCAGCCATCCATCAGTCAATGTGCCTGCCGGCGTTGATTGGCTCGACCTGGATGACCTGGACGCCATCGCCGAGTGGGTCGCCGCCTGGCCATTGAGATGGCCGGCAGAGCGGGCCCCGCGTGGCTTGGCTTGAGCGTATTTCCTCTGCTTGGAACATGTATCCAAATAACCGATTCCGAGGCTGCCTCACATGAGTCTGACCCATCTCAATCAGCGCGGCGAGGCCCATATGGTCGACGTCGCCGACAAGGCCGAAAGTCGCCGTGAGGCGACCGCTTCCGGTCATATCCAGATGAAACCGGAGACTTTGGCGCTACTCATCGAAGGCGGGCTGCCGAAGGGCGACGTGCTGGCGACGGCGCGTATCGCCGGTATTCAGGCCGCCAAGCGTACCCATGAGCTGATCCCGCTGTGCCATGCGCTGCCGCTGTCGAAGGTGGCGGTCGACTTTCACCTGGACGAAGAGAATTTCCGGGTCGAAGTGGTTGCCACCTGCCGCCTCAACGGTCGCACCGGCGTGGAGATGGAGGCATTGACAGCGGTCTCGGTGGCTTGCCTGACGCTCTATGACATGTGCAAGGCAGTGGACAAGGACATGGAGATTGGCGCCATCCATCTCGACGCCAAGCGTGGCGGAAAATCGGGTGACTACCAGCGCCAGCCGAGCGCTACGGCGGCTCCGATCGTTACGGGGGAAGGTACTACTGGCCAGGTGTCGGTGGGCAGCCGCTGCGATATCGACTCGCCCTGTGTCAGGGTGAAATTCCTGGCCGAGTTGCGCGAACGGCTCGGTGTCAGTGAACTCACCCTGCCGCTCGACACCCTGCCTAGTACTGACGTCGGGGGATTGAAGAGCGCGCTGCTGAAGAGCGATGCGCGCTTTGCACGATTGAGTGAAGGGAAGGTGCTGTGCGCTGTCAATCAGGTCATGGCGCTGGATCCGACGCCGATCACCAATGACGATGAAGTGGCGTTCTTCCCACCGGTAACGGGAGGCTGAGCGGTATGATCCGGGTGCAGGAGGCGTGCTTCGACGCAGGCGACGAGCAGCGGCAACTGCTGCAAGGCCGTTCGGACATTGGCGCCGTGGTCAGCTTCACCGGGCTGGTACGCGATTTCAACGAACGTCCGGACGTCAGCGGGCTGACGCTCGAGCATTATCCCGGCATGACGGAAGCCGCCCTGAGTGAGATCGTGGCAGAAGCGGAATCGCGCTGGCCGCTCCAGGGGGTGCGTGTCATTCACCGGGTTGGGCGTCTTTCGCCCGGGGAGCCTATCGTATTGGTAGTGGTCGCCAGTGCCCACCGCCGCGCAGCCTTCGAAGCATGCGACTTCATCATGGATTACCTCAAGACCCGTGCGCCTTTCTGGAAAAAGGAGCATAGCATTACCGGAGACTACTGGGTTGCCGAGCGCGAATCGGACCACCGGGATGCCAATCGTTGGGAGAGCGACAATGACAAAATCCCCTGAGACCTTGCCAGCCGAATTGATCGACGGCTTCGGCAGAAAGGTTCGCTATGTGCGGATCTCCGTCACCGATCGCTGCGACTTTCGTTGTGTTTACTGCATGAGCGAAGAGATGACCTTCCTGCCCCGGGCACAGATCCTGACGATCGAGGAACTGAGCATGGTGGCGCAGGCATTCATCGAGATGGGCGTGGAGAAGATTCGCCTGACCGGCGGCGAGCCCCTTGTGCGTCGTGGCCTCGATCAACTCATCGAGCAGACCAGTGCCCTGCCTGGACTACGCGAGCTGGCCATGACCACCAACGGGGCCGGGCTGGTCAAGCATGCCAGGCGCCTGCGCGAGGCTGGCCTGGACCGGCTCAACATCAGTCTGGACACGCTCGACCCGCAGCGTTTCCGCGAGTTGACCCGCACCGGCAATCTCGAGCAGGTACTGGATGGGCTGCGTGCAGCACGGGAAGCCGGCTTCGAGCGTATCAAGCTCAATGCCGTCATCCTCAAGGGGCGTAATGACGACGAAGTGCTCGACCTGGTCGAGTTTGCCCGAACCGAAGGCGTAGACCTGAGTTTCATCGAAGAGATGCCGCTGGGGGATGTTTCCGACCACTCACGCGCCGAAACCTTCTGCTCGAGCGATGAGGTAAAGGCCCTTATTGAACAGCGCCACGAGTTGATTCCCACCGCCGAATCAACACTTGGCCCTTCGCGCTATTACCGAATGACCGATAGCGCCAGCCGCATTGGTTTCATTTCTCCCCATAGCCATAACTTCTGCGCCAGCTGCAATCGAGTGCGTGTCACGGCGGAAGGGCGGTTATTGTTGTGCTTGGGTAATGAGCACTCAGTGGATTTGCGCGCTGTGCTGCGCCAGAACCCGGGCGACCTCGATGCCCTGAAGCGGGCTATCGTCGCGGCTCTGCCGCTCAAGCCCGAGCGTCACTATTTCACTACCGATGGTGATGTCCAGATCGTCCGCTTCATGAACATGACCGGCGGCTGAGCGCTGGCAGTAGCCCTCTTTTCTCCATGTTCTTTCCCGATATTCGGCCTTGCGTTGGAACGGGCTTTTCTTGCCAATTCGGCAAATCGGCATATACTTTCGACGAGTGAGCCTCAAGGCTGACTCGTCGTTTTCTTGCATGGAGGAGGCCAATGTCCAGCGAAACCCTGGAGCGCATCGCCCGTAACAAGAACGTGGCTCGGGCTGCGGCTCGCCAGTTGAGCATGGAGCAGCTGCACAAGCTCTCCGATGTGATCGGCGAGGTCATCGAGCAGAAAAATGAAGAGGAGAAGCTCCGCAAACAGGAAGAAGCGGACAAGGAGAAGAAACTGGCTGAGATCCGTGAGGCCATGAGTGATGCCGGTCTCTCCGTGGAAGATCTCGTGGGTGAACAGCCTCGCCGTCGGCGTGGACGTCCACCCAAGAATGCCAGCGGTTCGTGAGCCAGCCGGACGCGAATCGTCTGCTTGCGCAACTCGGGACGGGAATGATGCATGAGGTGTCATTCCCGTCCTGCTGATGCATTCTCCGCCGCGTTCGGCCAGCCATGACATCCGATCGGATTTACCGGTAGGCGAGCGACTCCACGGCGATCAACTGAAGATGTACGTCGGGTAATTGACGCAAGTGCTGCCCCAGCCAGGAGGTGATTAGAGGCTGCAGGGCGATACGAAGTTCGGCCAAGGTTTCCGCCTCGACTTCCACCAGGCGTTCGTCGAGCCACTCGGTAAAACTGTCTTCATCCATCGCGCTGACGCGGTGGGCATCCAGCATCAAGCGGCCTATTCGTGTCCAGCCAGTCTGGGTCGGGGCGACCGACAGCGCGAGATGCAGAATGCCATGGCGTGACGATCCTCGCTCCGCCGTAAGTCCAGGCAGAGGCGTGACGGCATTCTGGCTGACGATGCAGGGGCGCTGAGGGTGACGTGACTCCAGGCTCAGTCCTTCCCCATCGAGTCGAATCAGATCGCCATTGACCGGCGCCAGCGGCGCCTGAATCCCCATCGATTCCGCCAGCTCCTGGTGTGCCTGCTGGTGGCGGCGCTCCCCGTGTACCGGCAGCAGATGTCGTGGCTTTATCCAGTCATAGAAGATGCGCAATTCGTCCTGGGCGGGATGGCCCGAAGCGTGAAGCTCGGGGTGGTTGAACTCGTCCCACACGGCCACATCAAGATGTCTCAGGGCATGCTTGAGGCGCTCGATCTGACGCTCGTTGCCTGGAATTGCCTTGGCCGAGAAGAGAATGGTATCGCCCGCCATCAGCTCGAAGCTGGGATGCCGGCCATAGGCCAGTCGACTGAGGGCGGCACGAGGCTCGCCCTGGCTGCCGGTGGCAATGACCAGGACTTCCGATGGCGGGAGGTAGCCGAGATCGCCGACCGGTACCAGCGGCGGCATGTCGTCCAGGTACCCGAGACTTCGGGCCACCGCCACCATGCGTTCCATGGCCCGCCCCATCAGACTGACCCGGCGGCCGCAGCGCTCGGCGGCCAGGGCCACGGCCAATACCCGAGCCAGATTGCTGGCGAAGCAGGTCACCACGACGCGCCCCGTGCACTGGGCGAGGCGGTGCTCGAGCGCCCTTGCCACTTCGCCCTCACTGCGCGAATGACCCGGCATGGGAGCGTTGGTCGAGTCGCCGACCACCAGGTCCACGGGCGCCAGGGCGCGAAACAGCGAGCCCTTTACCGGTGGTCCGATCAAGGGCTCCGGGTCGAGCTTCCAGTCACCGGTATGCAGCACTCTGTAGTCGCCGATGGCGATCAGCAGCGCGCAGCTTTCCGGTATCGAGTGGGTCAACGGCAGGTAGCGCAGGGTGAAGGGCCCGCTCTCCAGCGCTTCACCGGGCTCGATCACCCGGATGGCATCGACAGCGAGGCCGCGCTCGAGGAATTTTCCGCGGAGCAGGCCGGCAGCCAGCGGTGTGGCGTATACGGGGCATTGCCATTTGGGCCATAGCCAGGCGGCGGCACCGATATGGTCTTCGTGCCCGTGGGTAATGATCAGGGCCGTGGGACGAATGCCGAGTGCTTCAGGTGTTTCGAGGCTGGGCACCTGCAGCGGCGTGTCCGGCAGGTCCTGACGGATCATCATGCCGCAATCGACGGCAATCCATTCATCCTCATGCCCGTAGAGTCCCAGGTTCATGCCGATTTCGCCGCAGCCCCCCAGTGGCAGGAAGTGAAGCGGGGAACGGCGGCGGGGACGAATGGTGACTTGAGTCGAATGCATCGGCAAAACATGACCAGACAATGGAAACTTCACTATACGGGAACGTCGCAACCCTCCACAAATGCGATGCCGGTGCTGAGTGGGGTAGACGTGTCCCAGTCTGCCGAGTTCGCTACAATGCGTGCTCTCCGAATATCGTTTCGTATCAGGTTGGGTCCATGTCTCACTATTATCGTCTCGTCGTTTCCTGTCCCGACCGCCGCGGGATCGTGGCCCGCGTCTCCGGCTTCATTGCCGGTCACGGCGGCTCCATCACGGAAGCCAGCCAGCACTCCGACCTCGAGGCCGGGCGTTTCTTCATGCGTTACGAAATCCTTGCCGACTCCATCGGCATGACCGCCGCCGAGCTGAGGGAAGCCTTCACGCCCGTGGCCCGCGAGTTCGACATGGACTGGGCGCTGCGCGATACGCGCCGCCGACCGCGGGTAGTGCTCATGGTCTCTCGCGAGTCGCACTGCCTCGTCGACCTGCTGTATCGCTGGACGGCCGGGGAGCTGGAGGGCGATATCGTCGGAGTCATCTCGAATCACGACGACATGCGCAGCATGGTCGAGTGGCATGACCTGCCGTATCACCATGTGCCGGTTGGAGGCGACGACAAGAGCGCAGCCTTCGCCGAAGTCGAGCGTCATGTCGAGGCAATGGAGGCCGATACCGTGGTGCTGGCTCGCTACATGCAGATCCTGCCGCCGCGGCTGTGCCAGCGCTATGCCGGCAAGGTGATCAACATCCACCACAGCTTTCTGCCTTCATTCGCCGGCGCGCGGCCCTATCACCAGGCGCATTCGCGAGGGGTCAAGCTGATCGGTGCCACCTGTCACTACGTGACCGAGGAACTGGATGCCGGGCCAATCATCGAACAGGACATACACCGCGTGAGCCACTGCCATACGCCACAGGACCTGGTCCGTTTCGGACGCGATGTGGAGAAGGCGGTACTGGCACGCGGTCTGCGCTGGCACCTGGAGGACCGGGTGCTGATTCATGGCAACAAGACCGTGGTCTTCGCCTGATCCCGGCAGTTGATCTTCGCAGGTAGTACGCCATGACCTTTTCCGAGCCGATTCTGGCCTCGTGGCTGTTGATCGTCAGCGGTTTGATCTCACTGGCGGGACTGGCCCTGGCGCTGATGCAGCGTCCTTGGCAGGCCCTGCTGTCCGATCGCGGCCTGCAACATCGCTGGTTGGCGGCGAGCGTGGCGGTCGTACTGTTGTGGCAGCTCAGGGCTCAGTCGGTGGACTGGCTGTCGTTGCATCTGATGATGACGGTGCTGATGACGCTGATCTTCAAGGCGCCGCTGGCGCTTGTGACCAACTTGCTGGCCAATCTCTCGCTGCTCGCGCTGGGCAAGGCAGGCTGGCCGCTGCTTGGCGTGAACGTGCTGATCACCGGGTTGGTGCCGGTCACGATCATGGTGACGATATGGCGTATCGTGGACCGCTACCTGCCCGACAATCTGATGATATTCCTGTTCCTGTGCGGTTTCTTCGGAGCAGCGCTGGCGACGTTGGGGACTGGGCTTGCGGGCCTGGGGTTGGTCCTGCTCGGCGCCATCGATCCCGAGGCGGTCCATCTGGCCAAGGAGTACGCGCTTTTCCTGCCACTGCTGATGCCCTCGGAAGCCTTCCTCACCGGCATGCTGCTCAGCGTGCTGATGGTCTATCACCCCAGTTGGGTTGCGACGTTCAACGCTCATCGCTATATCGATACCAAGTAGGCCTATAGCGGCAGGCTGAGCTGCCGCCGTGCATCGTCCGATACCAGCCGTACCCCGACGCCCAGCAGGCGTACCGGACGCTGGCGTCTGGCCCAGGCCTGCTGCATCAGTGAGGCGAAGATGTCGAGAGTGGGCAGGCCGCCCCGGGAGTCTAGGGTGGTGAGGGAGAAGTCGTCGAAGCGCACCTTGACGAAGGTGCCGGCGATCGGGGGGTGGCCATGACGAGCCAGGCGCGCCTCGAGGCGTTCGCACAGCGGCGACAGCTGAGTGTGGCAGTGCGCCAGGTCGGGCAGGTCGGTGGCGAAGGTGGTCTCCACGCTCACCGACTTTCGCTCGCGCTCGATGCGCACCGGCCGGTCGTCGATGCCCCGTGCCAGCTCGAACAGGCGTCGTCCGAACTTGCCGAACTCCTGCAGCAGGCGCTCCAGTGGAATGCGCTGCAGATCGTCACAGGTGGCGATCTCCAGGGTCTGCAGACGCTTGGCCGTGGCCGGACCAACGCCGTGCAGCTTCGTGACTGGAAGCTCGCGCAGGAAGTCGTCTACCTGCGAGGGGGCGATGACGGTAAGGCCGTCCGGCTTCTCCCAGTCGCTGGCAATCTTGGCCAGGAATTTCGCCGGGGCGGCGCCCACCGAGACGGTGATACCCACCCGCTTGAAGCACTCCTCCTTCAGCCAGCGTGCCATCCAGGTGGCACTGCCCGAAAAGCGGGTCACGTCGGTGACGTCGAGGAAAGCCTCGTCCAGCGACAGCGGCTCCACCAGCGGCGTCAGCTCGTGAAAGATCGCCAGCAGCTGCCGTGAAGCCTCGCGGTAACGGTCGAAGTCGCCGGGCAACAGAGTGAGGTGAGGGCACAGGCGCAGCGCCCGCGCCGTCGGCATGGCGGAATGAATGCCGTAAGCACGGGCAGGGTAGTTGCAGGTGGCAATGACCCCGCGCCCCTCGGCGCTGCCGCCGATCGCCAGCGGCACCTCACGGAGAGAGGGGTTGTCGCGCATCTCCACCGCGGCGTAGAAGCAATCGCAATCGGCATGCAGGATCTTGCGGCTCATGGGGGCGTCGTTCCGCTCAGCTAGAGCGCTTTCTGAGCGACGACCAGACAAGGCGGAGCTCGACGAGGAAGCGGAGTTGACTGTAGTCAATGAGCATTCCGAGGAGAGCTCCAACGCCGTATGGTCGAGTTCAGGAAGCGATCAACCCAAAGCTTGGCCGCTGCCGCCGCGTATAACTCCCACCCCGATACCCTCGATCTCCAACTCTTGATGACGCAGATCCACCTCGATGGGCGCAAAATCGGCGTTCTCGGCTTCCAGCACCACATGGTGCCCCTGGCGGTGGAAGCGCTTGACCGTGACTTCGTCCTCCAGGCGCGCCACCACTATCTGGCCGTCGCGTACGCGATCGGTGCGATGTACCGCCAGCAGGTCGCCTTCGAGGATGCCGGCATCCTTCATCGACAGGCCACGTACCCTGAGCAGGTAGTCGGCGCGAGGGGTGAAGAAGTCCGGGGGCAGGGGGCAATAGCGATCGATGTGCTCGGCGGCAAGAACAGGGCTGCCGGCAGCCACTTCGCCGATGATGGGCAGTCCCTCGTTGCCTGGCTCACTGAGGGTGCTATCGACCTCCTGAGCCGGCAGGCGAATACCGCGCGAGGTGCCACGAATCACCCGTATCACGCCCTTGCGCTCCAGTGCGCGCAGATGTTCCTCGGCGGCATTGGGCGAACGAAAGCCCAGCGCTCGGGCGATTTCTGCACGGGTTGGCGGATAGCCGAGTTCGTTCATGGTCTTGACGATGAAGTCATAAACGTTCTGCTGGCGCGAGGTCAGTGGGCGTGTCATGGCGAACTCCAGTGGCGACTGCCGTATTGGTCAAGTATACAGCATGGAAGCCCATACAGTAAAAGGTGATGTTCCGCCTCGGCAGTCGCTCAGAAGATGTTTAAAACGAATCTGGAACGCCATATGTTGAGGGATAAAGCGTAATGTCGTAGACTTTTGTAATGTTTAAAACAGATGTTTTCAGTGGAAACTGATCATGGCCCAAACCGATACCGTCACGCGCATTCTCGACACCGCAGAGGTGTTGTTCGCCGAGCGCGGCTTCGCCGAGACCTCGCTGCGCACCATCACCAGCAAGGCTCGCGTCAACCTCGCCGCGGTCAACTATCACTTCGGCTCGAAGAAGGCACTGATACAGGCGGTCTTCTCGCGCTATCTCGATCCCTTCACCGTGCGTTTTCATCATGCCCTCGATGAACTCGAAGCACGCCACGCGGGCGGTGTCATTCCGCTGGAGGAACTACTTGAGACCATGGCACGCACCGTGCTCGAAGTGCCCGCCGAGAAACATAGCCTCAAGGTTTTCATGAAACTGTTGGGGTTGGCTTACAGCCAGGCCCAGGGGCATCTGCGCCGCCATATCCAGGAGGAGTACGGCAGCGTCTTCACTCGCTTTACCGAGCTGGTGCGACTCGCCACCCCGGAGTTGCCCGATGCCGAGCGGTTCTGGCGCCTGCATTTCGTCCTCGGCACGGTTATCTTCACACTGTCCGGCCTCGATGCACTGCGTGACATTGCGGAGAAGGACTACCATGAGCACGTCTCGGTGCGCGACCTGATACGTCGTCTGCGTCCCGTGGTGGTAGCTGCCATGAACGCTCCTTTGCCTCCGCCTCCCGCCATGCAGCCGGCCAAGGCGAGCTGATATGCGCACCCCTCGGCTGGACGCTTTACCGCCCCGGGATGGGGACTGGTTCGAGATCGATGTCGGTCGCCAGTGCCTCGTCCAGTGGCAAGGCGAGCGCCCCCTGGCGGAGTGGCCGGTGTCGACGGCACTGGCGGGAACGGGCCAGCAAGAGGGCAGCGGTTGCACGCCGTTGGGCTGGCATTACGTGCGAGCGGCGATCGGCGGCGGTCAGCCGGCTGGCACGGTGTTTCGGGGCCGGCGCCCCACCGGCGAGATCTACAGCGCGGCGCTGGCGGCCGCTCACCCGGGGCGCGACTGGATCCTGACTCGCATCCTCTGGCTGTGCGGGCTCGAGCGTGATTTCAATCGTGGCGGCGACGTCGACTCACAGAGGCGCTATATCTATCTACACGGCACACCGCCGGATCAGCCGATGGGTGAGGCTCGTTCACATGGCTGTATCCGCATGCGTGACGAGGCACTGCTGGAGGTCTTCGCACTGGCACTGCCCGGCACGCCCGTCTGGCTGCACGAATGACGAGATAAGGCGCAGGCATGCCGGTTCCACTGAGGTTCGGTTCAGGTGTGTCATGGATGGCTGTTGCCGTAGGCGGCTTTAGTCTAGAATCAGCTCCCTTTCATGCCCCAAGGACACCGAACATGACCCAGACCCTTGGCCCGGTGATGCTCGATCTGGAAGGCACCGCATTACGCAAAGAAGAGCGCGCGCTGCTCAAGCGTCCCGAGGTGGGAGGTGTCATCCTGTTCGGCCGCAATGTAGAGCATGCGCGGCAAGTGCGGGAGTTGTGCGATAGCATTCGGCGCGTTCGCCCCGAACTGCTGCTGGCCATCGACCAGGAAGGTGGCCGGGTTCAGCGGCTCCGTGAAGGAGTGACTCGTCTACCCGCCATGGGTCGGATCGGCCGGGATTATGAGGCCACTCCGGAAGTGACCCTGAGGTTGTGCCTGGATACCGGCTGGCTTCTAGGCATGGAGATGGCGGCCTGCGGGCTCGATCTCAGCTTTGCCCCGGTGCTCGATGTCGATACCGGCATCTCCAGCGTAATTGGCGATCGCAGTTTCTCCTCCAGTCCTCAGGCCGTCGCGGCCATGGGCGGTGCGTTCATCAGTGGCCTGCACGAAGCCGGCATGGCGGCGGTGGGCAAGCACTTTCCCGGACATGGCGGGGTGGCGGCTGATTCGCACCTGGAGCTGCCGGTCGATGAGCGCCCGCTCGAAGCGCTGCGTCAGCACGACCTGATACCCTTTGCCGAACTCGCCTCTCGGCTCGATGGCGTCATGCCGGCCCACGTCATCTATTCTGCCTTCGACTCGCGTCCGGCAGGCTTCTCCGGCAGTTGGCTGGGCCTGCTGCGCGAGTCGCTTGGCTTCAAGGGCACCATCTTCTCCGACGACCTTGGCATGGCAGGTGCCGGTTTCGCCGGTACGCCGGGTGAGCGAGCCCTGGCGGCGCTGAACGCCGGTTGCGACATGGTGCTGGTGTGCAACGACCGCGCCGCTGCGCTCGAGGCGCTGGAAGCCTGCCAAGGACGGACCACACGCCTGACGGCGCGCTTGCGCTACGGCCGGGCCCGTCCCGACATCGAGGCGATCGAGGCGCTGGGGCGCTGGCGTCGTGTGCATGCACGGCTCGAGGCCATGGCTTCGTTCTGAACTGCCTGACCGAAACCCATTCGATTACCTGTACTGATACGAGTCCTTCATGCCCAAGCTCGAAGCCGATTTTCACGAATCTCTTGCCTCCATGCGCGACGTCATGGAGAACGCCGACTGCCTGATCAGCCATGAGGAGGTCGAGCGCGCGCTGGACCGCATGGCCGAGCAGATCTCTGCCGACCTGGGGGACAAGCTACCGGTGTTCTACTGCGTGATGAACGGTGGCCTGATCACCACCGGCCACCTGTTGACTCGCCTGGGCTTCCCGCTGGAGGTCGATTACCTCCACGCCACCCGCTATCGCGGCGGCCTGCGCGGAGGGGAGCTGTTCTGGCGGGTCTCGCCGGAGATACCCATGGCCGATCGCCACGTGGTGATCGTCGACGACATCCTCGACGAAGGCGCCACCCTGGCGGCGATACTCGCCTACTGCCGCGAGGCGGGGGCGGCCAGCATCTCCACCGCGGTGCTGGTGGACAAGCGCCACGACCGCAAGTCGGTACCCGGCCTCAAGGCCGACTACTGCAGCCTCGAAGTGGTCGACCGCTACGTGTTCGGCTTCGGCATGGACTACAAGGGCTACTGGCGCAACGCGCCGGGCATCTTCGCTCCCAAAGGGCTTTGATTCATACATTCAGGAATGGGTGGGTTTTGTCGTACCTCCATCTACCTGAAAACCCGCCCGAGTACGTTAAAGACGCCTTTCAGCATGACTTTTGGGAATGCATAGGCGTCTTTTTTTCGTTTGTGGAGCGGGCCAGCCGTCTGTTCTCATTGAGGTCACTTGACCTTTGACGAGTGCAGGCATTCGACATGGACTTTCCTCATATCAGCCAGGCCCTGGGTGTCGTGCATCCCGTTTGCATCGAGCGGGGGCGCAATGCCGAGGTGTGGGATGAGCGCGGCAATCGTTACATCGACTTCGTTGGCGGCATCGGCGTACTCAACCTGGGCCATTCGCATCCCGTCATCGTCGAGGCGGTAAAGGCGCAGGTCGATACGCTGATGCATTCGGCGTTCAATGCCGTGCCGCACCGCGGCTATCTGGAGGTTGCCGAAGCCTTGGCCACCTTCGTGCCCGTTTCCTATCCGCTTTCCTGCATGTTGACCAACAGCGGGGCCGAGGCCACCGAAAACGCACTGAAGGTGGCGCGCGCGGCGACCGGACGGCAGACGGTCATCGCCTTCGATGACGGCTTCCATGGGCGCACGCTGGCGGCGTTGAATCTCAACGGCAAGGTGAAGCCCTACAAGAACCGGCTGGGCGCCTTGCCGGGTCCGGTGTACCACGTGCCTTTCCCCAGTGGCGATAGCGGTGTCGATGCCGACCAGGCCATGGCCGCCCTGGAGCGCCTCTTCGAGGTCGCAACGCCTGCCGATGAGGTCGCATGCATCATTGTCGAACCGGTCCAGGGCGAGGGTGGCTTCCGGTTGCTGTGTCGTGACTTCGCCATGCGGCTGCGCGACGTGTGCGATCGTCACGGCATCGTGCTCATCTTCGACGAGATCCAGTCGGGTTTCGGGCGAACCGGGACCCGCTTCGCCTTCTCCCACCTGGGGGTCGAGCCCGATCTGCTGCTGATGGGCAAGAGCATGGCGGCGGGGCTGCCATTGGCCGCGGTAGCGGGCAGGGCGGAACTCATGGATGCCGTTCCCAAGGGCGGTTTGGGAGGCACCTACTCGGGTAATGCCATGGCCTGTGCTGCGGCGCGGACGGTGATGGCGCTGATGAGCGAGGAAGCCCTGACCACCTGGGGAGCGCGCCAGGAGGCGCTGATCGTCGAGGCTCATCGGCGCTGGCAGGCAAGCGGGCGCTTTCCGATGGTGGGGAAGCTCACCGGGATAGGAGCCATGCGCGGGATCGTCTTCGAGGATACGATCCGGGCCAGCGGCGGCGAGCATCTAGCCACGCTGCTGACGGCGGCGCGTGAGGCCGGTGTACTGCTGATGCCGAGCGGCCGTCGGCGTAACGTGTTGCGCCTGTTGGCGCCACTCACTGCTGAACCCGAAATCATGACGGAAGGGCTCGCATGCATCGAGCATGCCCTGGAGTCACTCATTCAACTCGATATCAAGGAGGCATGAAAGTGCCCGCGTCCCGTTTCCTCTGTTCCGATGACATTCGCGAACGTTTCGCCCGGGCCATGTCGGCCATGTACCAGGCCGAGGTGCCTCAGTACGGGACCCTGCTCGAATTGGTCGAGCGAGTGAATCGGGAAACACTCGAGGCCGACCCCGCCTTGGCCGCGCGATTGGCCGCTCACGGCGAGCTGGAACGCCTCGGTGCCGAGCGCCATGGTGCCATCCGCGTGGGTACGGCACGGGAGCTGGCCGTGCTGCGCCGCCTTTTCGCGGTCATGGGCATGCATCCGGTGGGCTATTACGATCTTTCCGCGGCCGGAGTGCCGGTACACGCCACGGCTTTCCGCCCGATCGACGATGCGGCACTGGCCCGTAACCCGTTCCGGATCTTCACTTCGCTGCTGCGCCTCGAGCTGATCGAGAGCCAGGCATTGCGTGAGCGCGCCGCCGCCATTCTGGCCCGGCGCGACATCTTCACCGACGGCTGTCGGGCGTCGATCGAACTGCACGAAGCGCAGGGCGGGCTCGACGAGGAGCAGGCCGAGCGCTTCATCGCCGAGGCCCTGGAGACCTTCCGCTGGCATCGCGATGCCACGGTGGATCTGGAGACTTACGAAGCATTGCACGCCGAGCATCGCCTGATCGCCGACGTGGTCTGCTTTCGCGGGCCGCATATCAACCACTTGACGCCGCGCACGCTGAACATCGACGAGACGCAGCGACGCATGCCCGATGCCGGCATGAATCCCAAGGCGGTTATCGAAGGGCCGCCCCGTCGCGCCTGCCCGATACTGCTGCGCCAGACCAGCTTCAAGGCCCTGGAGGAGGAGATTCGCTTTGCCGGCGAGCGGCAGGGCACACATACCGCCCGCTTCGGTGAGGTCGAGCAGCGCGGCATGGCGCTGACCGCCAGGGGGCGTGAGCTTTACGACAGCCTGCTGGGCGATGCACGGCGCCGCACCGCCGGCCTCGACAACGCGGCGCATCAGAGCGTACTCGAAGAGATCTTCGCCGACTTCCCCGATGACGAGAAGACCCTGCGGCGTGAGGGCCTGGCGTTCTGCCATTACCGCCTCACCGAAGCCGGTGAGGCCGCCGGGCGTGTGGAGAGCGGCAACCTGGAGGAGCTGATCGAGCGTGGCCTGGTCACGGCCTGGCCGCTGACCTATGAGGACTTCCTGCCGGTGAGTGCGGCCGGAATCTTCCAGTCGAATCTGGGCGGTGGGCACAGCGGCACCTATGCCGGTAGTGCCAATCGCGAAGCCTTCGAGCAGGCTCTCGGGGCACCGGTCGCCGACGAGCTGGCGCTGTATGCCGAGCGTGAGCGGGTTTCTCGCGAAACGGTATTGAAGGCACTGGTCGGTTGAATGGCCGCCGCTCCGAGGGAAGGAGCAAAAATGAATGAAAAAGCCGAACCAGGAGACCTGGTTCGGCTTCATCATGCTATTGCCTGGCGTCAGGAGGGGAAGGAGAACTGTGCCCCTTCACGGACCCCAGCCGACGGCCAGCGCTGGGTGATGGTCTTGCGCTTGGTGTAGAAGCGCACGGCATCCGGCCCATAGGCGGCCAGGTCGCCGAACAGCGAGCGCTTCCAGCCACCGAAGCTGTGGTAGGAGACCGGTACCGGCAGCGGTACGTTGATGCCGACCATGCCGACCTGAATGTTGTCGCTGAAGTAGCGGGCGGCCTCGCCGTCGCGGGTATAGATGCAGGTGCCGTTGCCGTACTCGTGATCGTCGATCAGCTTCATGGCTTCCTCCATGGAGCCTGCACGAACCACCAGCAGCACCGGGCCGAAGATCTCCTCCTGGTAGCAGGTCATCTCGGGGGTCACGCGGTCGATCAGGGTGCCGCCGACATAGAAGCCGTTTTCAAAGCCCGGCACCTGCACGCCGCGGCCATCGACCACGATCTCGGCACCCTGTGTCTCGGCGCTGTCGATGTAGCCGCAGACCTTCTCCTGATGAGCCTTGGTGATCACCGGGCCGAAATCGTTACCGGCGTCGGCGAAGGGGCCGACCTTGAGGCTCTGCATCTGCTCCTGCATCTTGGCGATCAGGGCGTCGGCAGCGGCGTCGCCCACGGCGACGGCTACGGACAGTGCCATGCAGCGTTCGCCCGATGAGCCGAAGGCGGCCCCGGTCAGTGAGTTGACGACGTTGTCCATGTCGGCATCGGGCATCACGATGGCGTGATTCTTGGCGCCGCCGAGGGCCTGGCAGCGCTTGCCGTTGGCGCTGGCGCGGCCGTAGATGTATTCGGCGATCGGCGTGGAGCCGACGAAGCTGACGGCCTGCACGCGCGGATCGTCGAGCAGGGCGTCGACGGCTTCCTTGTCGCCGTTGACGACGTTCAGCACGCCGGCGGGCAGGCCCGCCTCCAGCGCCAGCTCGGCGATGAACAGCGTCGAGCTCGGGTCGCGCTCGGACGGCTTCAGCACGAAGGTGTTACCGCAGGCGATGGCCATCGGGTACATCCACAGCGGGACCATGGCCGGGAAGTTGAAGGGCGTGATACCGGCGACCACGCCCAGCGGCTGGAACTCGCTCCAGGAGTCGATGCCCGGGCCGACGTTCTTGCTGTGCTCGCCCTTGAGCAGCTCCGGCACGCCGCAGGCATACTCCACGTTCTCGATGCCGCGCTGCAGTTCGCCTTGGGCGTCGTGGACGATCTTGCCGTGCTCCTGGCCGATCAGGCGGCAGATCTCGTCGGCATGCTCTTCCAGCAACTGCTTGAAGCGGAACATGACGCGCGCGCGCTTGGCCGGCGGCGTGTTGCGCCAGGCCGGGTAGGCGGCCTGGGCGGCGGCGATGGCTTCCTCGACGGTGGCCTTGCTGGCCAGGCTGACCTGGCCGGCGACCTCGCCGGTGGAGGGATTGAAGATGTCCTGGGTGCGCCCTTCGCTGTTGATGCGTGCGCCGTTGATCAGGTGGCCGAGCGTAGTCATTGCATTACCTCTAGATGAAACGAGTGTCTGTTGTATTCAGTCGAGTTCGCCGAGGGTCTCACCCAGTACATTCACGAGCCGGTCGATCTCGTCGCGCTCGACGATGAAGGGCAGGCCGAGCTGGATGGTATCGCCGCCGTAGCGCACGTAGAAGCCCTTCTCCCAGCACTTCATGGCGATCTCGAAGGGGCGCCGGGCCGGCTCGCCGGGGTAGCTCTCGATCTGCAAGGCGCCGGCGAGCCCGTAGTTGCGAATGTCGCTGATATAGCGAGTGCCCTTGAGGCCGTGCAGCGAGGCTTCGAACACTGGGCTCATCTCACGCACGCGATCGATCAGGCGGTCGTTCTCGAGCACGTCCAGGGCCGCCAGCGCCGCGGCACAGGCCACCGGGTGGCCCGAATAGGTGTAGCCGTGGGGTAGCTCGAGCATGTAGTCGGGGCCGCCCTGATCCATAAAGGTCTGGTAGATCTCGCCCTGCACGATTACCGCGCCCATCGGAACTGCGCCGTTGGTCAGCTGCTTGGCCACGTTCATGATGTCCGGCACCACGCCGAATTCTTCGGCGCCGGTCATGGAGCCCATGCGGCCGAAGCCGGTGATGACCTCATCGAAGATCAGCAGGATGTCGTGCGCATCGCAGATCTCTCGCAGCCGCTGCAGGTAGCCCTTGGGTGGCGGGATCACGCCGGCCGATCCGGCCAGGGGCTCGACGATCACCGCGGCGATGTTGGAAGCATCGTGCAGGGCGATCAGCTCCAGCAGCTCCTCGGCCTTCTCGGCGCCTTGCTCGGGCATGCCTTTGGTGAAGGCATTCTCGGCAAGCAGGGTGTGGGGCAGGTGGTCGGCATCGACGCCCTGGCCGAACAGTACGCGGTTGGCACCGATGCCACCCAGGCTGATTCCGCCGAAGTTGACGCCGTGATAGCCCTTGGCCCTGCCGATCAGTTTGGTCTTGGTCGGCTTGCCTTTCTTGCGCCAGTAGGCGCGGGCGATCTTCAGCGAGGTGTCGGCGCTCTCCGAGCCGGAGCCGGTGAAGAACACGTAGTCGAGCCCCTGCGGGGTCAGCCCGCGAATGCGGTGGGCCAGCTCGAAGGCCTTGGGATGGCCATACTGGAAGGCCGGGGCGTAATCCAACTGCTGCAGCTGCCGGGCCACGGCCTCGGTGATCTCGGGCCGGCCATGGCCGGCGCCGCAGGTCCACAGGCCGGAGAGGGCGTCGAAGACGCGGCGACCGTCGGCATCGGTGAAGTAGCTACCCTCGGCGCCCACGATGATCCGCGGGTCACGCTTGAATTGGCGGTTGCCGGTATAGGGCATCCAGTAGGCGTCCAACTGCTCCTGGCTCAGGCCAGCGCGCAGAGTCTCTCGAACTGTCATGGCAGCACCCTCTGTTGGCATTGCTGTTATTGATTCTATGCAAGCAGGCTAGTCCGGGTCGGTGCTAAGTTAAATCCAGATGTTTTTAATCTCATGCAAGTGATTGCTTAACTTTCTTCCACGGCGGCGATACTCTCGAAGCAGTACCTCATGAAGGAAGGGAAACGCTCATGTCACGCCGCAAGGAGGCCCTGTCGGCCCAGCCCAGCGATGCCGATCTGCGCCTGCTGAAGATCTACCGCAAGGTGGTCGAATGCGGCGGCTTTTCCGCCGCCGAAGTGGAGCTGAACATCAGTCGTGCTGCCATCAGCATGGCGATGAACGATCTCGAGACGCGGCTTGGCCTGCGGTTATGCCAGCGTGGGCGCAGTGGCTTCTCGCTGACCGACGAGGGGGCGGAAGTCTACGAAGCCACCATGCAACTGCTGGCCGCGGTGGAAGGATTTCGCACCCGCGTCAACGGCCTGCATGCCTGGCTCAAGGGCGAACTCAACATCGGCATCACCGACAATCTGGTGACCATGCCTCAGATGCACATCACCAATGCTCTCAGCGCGCTCAAGGAGCGCGGTCCGGACGTGCGTATCAACATTCGCATGATCCCGCCCAGCGACATAGAGCTGGCCGTACTGGACGGCCGCCTGCATACCGGGGTGATACCCGCGCTCAAGACTTTGCCGGGGCTCGATTATCTTTCGCTGTATGCGGAGACCTCGCAGCTCTACTGCGCCTCCGAGCATCCCCTGTTCGATAGCGAAGCAGTGACCGAGCGGCAACTGGCGAATTGCGACGCCGTGGTGCCCGCCTATGCCCAGACGGCGGAGGTCAAGGCGTTGCATGAGCCCCTCAGGGCCGCCGCCTCGGCGACGGACCGAGAGGGCATCGCCTTTCTCATCCTCTCCAATCGCTATATCGGCTACCTGCCCACCCATTACGCCGAGCGCTGGGTGGGCAGTGGCAGGATGCGCGCCCTGAACCCCGAGCGATGGCACTACCTCACCCACTACAGCGCCATTACCCGCAAGGGGGCCCCGCCCAACCTGGTGCTGGAAACCTATCTCGAGGAGCTGAGGTACCTGATACGCGAATGACTCCCTCGCATGCTCGATTGGCAAGGCCGCGCCTTTGGCGCGGCGGCACGTAATTCCCTGTTGCATAAAGAAGAGGCTCAGTGCCGACGCCGCTGAGCCTCTTATTCCGGGAGAGTAGGGCAGTACCGCGTCAGTCCATCTGTTGGGCGGCAAGTGCTGCGGCATCGTCGATCATTCTATCGACTTCGCCAGCCTCACGCTTCTCCAGTATGAACGCATTCAGCTCCTGCACATCTGCCTCGGGAGTCGACTGGTTCATACCGAAGGCCACGCCCTGTGCGGCGAGAGAAGGGTCGGGAGTCATGATCACCGACCACTCAGGGTTGGCATGGTGGAAGAGAAGGTTGGTGTCGTTGGCATCCGCCAGGACATCGGCGCGTCGGGACATGACCGCCAGTCGTGTCTCATCCATTCCGGGGAGGCGCATGATATTGGCGTTCTCCATGCTCTCGCTGACTGCCTTGTCCTGCACGGTGCCGGACATCACGGCAATCGTTATATCCGCTTTGTCGATGTCCTCCAGATTGGCTACGTCCCCGGAGAGCTTGGGGTTGTCCTTGTTGTAAAGGAAGGAAACCTCGTAGAAGGAGACCGGTTCGGAGAACGAGACAGCCCTGGCCCGCTCCGGTGTTTCGTTGAGAGCCATCGCCAGGTCCCAGCGGCCGCTCTGAACACCCGCGACGATGTTGTCCCAGTTAGTGTCAACGAAGTTCGCTTCGACACCTAGGTGATCCGCGAATTCACGGCACATCTCCACGAAGAAGCCGCTATAGGAGTTGGATCTCGGGTCCTTCATTACGTAGGGGGCCGCAATGGCCGCGCCACACCGGAGAGAGCCGGCTTCCTTGACCTGTTCCCACGTGGTTTCCGCCGCGATAGTCGAAGAGGCGTAGCTAAAACCCAAGACAGCGGTACAGCAGGCAGCGGTGACAAGACGCAGTTTGTTGAACTTTCTCATTTCATAAACCCTTGTTTTTAAAATGTATGAAATCCGTAGCAGGTTCACGGGTCATGCCGAGGAGTAGGTTTGTCGGTGTCATTGCTCGCCGACAGGTAGGTCTAATCATTGGTATGCAGACCTGCATACAACTGTAGGGTCGTGATTTCGGCAAGTCAACACGCACATGAAATTGTCCGCCTGGCCCCGTGCGGATGGGCTGTGGAGCCTTGAGACAGGTAGCTGTCCAAACGCATTTTCAATCGATCGAGGAGGCTCCAATTATTTTTTTGATGCCCGTCTTGACACGCTCATGAGACGCTGCCTAGAGTTGTATGCAGAATTGCACACAGAAAGTAGAAAATCACAACCCCAACAAGAACAAGGGAGGGCTCATGGTTCTCAACCCCCAGGCCGTGTGGCCAGAAACTCCAGCCATCAATGGGTAGCGCCGGCTACTTGCGCATCTCCTTGACACAATAGACAAAGCGGTTCGGAGACGAAGATGAATATGGCGAAGGCTATCGACAAACAAGAGGCAGAAATGACTGCCGCCAACCAGAGTGGCGATAAAGCCAGTCCGTTGATCGAGTTCAGGGGTGTGACCAAGCGATTTGGCGACACCTGCGTGATGGACGAGATGGATCTGCAGATGAAGGCCGGGGACCGGTTGGTCATCATCGGTCCGAGCGGCAGCGGAAAGAGCACTTTGTTGCGCGTGCTGATGGGGCTGGAGAAGATCGACCATGGAGAGATCCACTTCGATTCCAAGCCTTATATCACCGTGAACAGAAAAGGGCACACATGCACGGACATGGCCGTTCGTAGAAAGATTGGAATGGTCTTCCAGCACTACACGCTCTTCCCGCATCTTTCCGTAATGAGCAACTTGACGCTGTCGCCCATCAAGGTGCGTCACATGGCCAGGTCAGAGGCAGAGGACCGGGCCCGAGAGTACCTCGCCCGACTCGGGATGGAGGACAAGCTGTATAGCTATCCCGGTAAGCTGTCCGGTGGCCAGAAGCAGCGTGTCGCCATAGCCCGTGCACTGATGCTCGAGCCTCGGCTGATGCTATTCGATGAGGTAACGTCTGCGCTGGACCCGGAAATGGTGGCCGAGATAGAGAAGGTAATGCTGGACTTGGCGAAGCAGAAAATGGCCATGATGATCGTCACGCATGACATGTATTTTGCCAAGAAGATCGCTACTGAGTCGGTCTTCATCGCTGATGGAAAGGTCGTGGAAAAGTGCGATCCCGAGATCATGTTCAATGATCCGAAGCAGGAGCGAACCCGGGACTTCCTCGACAAGGTCTTGCATCTTAAGTGAGGTGACCAGCAATGAACTACGTATTTGATTTCAGCGTTCTGCTGGGGAACTTCGGGCCGCTTGTCGAAGGGCTGAAGACGACTTTCCTGCTGGCCTTGGGTGCCAACGCGCTCGGTCTGACGCTCGGCTTCCTTGTCTGCCTGCTTGCCATGGCACCGCTCTGGATTCTGCGGTTACCGGCGAAGATGTTCATCGAGTTCTTTCGCTGCACGCCCGTGCTCATACAGATAGTGTGGTTCTTCTATTGCGTGCCGATCATCTTCAACGTCTTCCTCGATCCCATCACCATGGGAGTGATGGCGCTCGGGCTCAACCTGATTGCCTTCAATGCCGAGGCATATCGTGCAGGTATACAGGCCGTACCCAAGGAGCATCATGATGCCTGTGTCGCCTTGGGGCTCGGGTCCTGGCACAAGACGATTTACGTGATATTTCCTCAGGCGCTGAGGAATGCGGTGCCGGTGCTGATGACCAACGGCATCACCATCCTGCAGCAGAGCGCGCTGGTTGCCATCGTGGCGGTTGCCGATCTGATGTACGCCGGAAAGATGCTGGCGACCGATACCTATCGACCGCTCGAGGTCTTTACGGCTGTCGCTGTTATCTACTTTCTTATGTCGCTGCCGATCTCTCAAGTCGTAACGTATCTTGAGCGTCGGCAGGATGCCTCGGTAGAGCGTTGAGGAGAACAACATGGGCTTCGATTTCTTGCGCGTCTTCAGCTATTGGGATGTCCTGCTGCATGGCCTCGGCATTACGTTGCTCTTCACGGTGAGTGCCGCCCTGATTGGCACCTTGCTGGGCTTTGTCATCAGCCTCATGAGAGTGTCGCCTTTCCGTGCGCTCAAGTGGCCGGCGCGGCTGTACGTGGAATTCTTTCGCGGTACGCCAATGCTGATTCAGCTGTTCTGGATCTATTTCTGCCTGCCGTTGGTCATCGGCCAGGATATTCACCCCTATGTGTCGGTACTGCTGGCCATGGTGCTGTTCATGGCGGCGATCACCAGTGAGACGTTTCGTGGCGCGCTCAAGTCCATTTCCGGAGAGCAGCATGATGCCTGTGTTGCCCTGGGCCTGAACTTTCGAGTCAAGGCCGTGAATGTCATCTTCCCGCAAGCGCTGCTGCGCTCTATACCGCCGCTGATGTCAAACAACGTTGCGCTTTTCAAGGAGAGTGCGCTGATCTCCTCGGTGGGTATCGCTGACCTGATGTTCGTCAGCTCCAACATATCTTCCAGCACGGCTCGCCCCGTCGAGTTCCTGACGGCGGCGGCCATCATCTATTTCATCGTTGCTTTCCCCATGACCCGTCTGGTCGACCTGGTCGAACAGCGGCTGCTGTTCCGCTTTACCTGAATCCGATTGATAACGCTTGAACCGGAGGTTTTATAATGAAGCTTGAAGGCATTCTCCCCGCACTCGTCACTCCTTTTGATGACAATGATCGTGTCAATCACCAGGTGCTGGCTGACTTGGTCGAGCACCAGTTGAAACTCGGTTCCAGCGGTTTCGTGCCGCTTGGCTCGACCGGCGAGTCCTATGCACTGACCAACGAAGAGCGTCGTGAAGTGCTGAAGACAGTGAGAGAGGTGGTCGGCAATCGTGGCTTGCTGATCGCCGGGGCCAACGCGCCCTCGACGCGAGAAGTCATCGAACAGGTCAAGCAGAACCGGGATGCGGGCTACGATGCCGTATTGATCGCTCCGCCTTTCTATTCGGTTCCCTCGGAAGAGGAGTTGCTTGGCCACTATCGCGCCATTCTCGAAGCCGTACCCGATGTCGAGGTCGTGCTGTACAACTATCCAATGCGGGTGGCCATCGAGCTGGGCTACGGTGTCCTGGATGGCCTGCAGGACGATCCGCGCGTGATTGCGATCAAGGAGAGCAGCGGTGAGCTGATGCGGGCCATCGACATCGGCACGAAGTACAAGGGCAAGATCGACCTTTGCTGCGGTTCGGATGATATCGCACTGGATTTCTTCGTCTGGGGCGCCACCAGTTGGATCAGTGCGCCGGCCAATATCATGCCGGAGAATATCATCAAGTTTTACGATGAGTTCAAGGCTGGCAACCTCGAAGGTGCCAAGAGCATCTCGGAGAAGATCTTCCCGGTGATGAATAGCCTCGAGACGAGCAAGTTCATTCAGAAGATCAAGTATGGCTGCGAGCTCAGCGGGTTCCCGGTGGGCAAGGCCAGAATGCCGCTTCAGCCTCTCAGCGAGGCCGAGAAGGCCGAGTTCAGAAAGGCCTACGAACTCGTTTGATCAAAGACTTGGCAGGAGCGTTCGCAACCGTGCGTTCCTGCCCCTACTCAAGGGGTATTCGATGAGCGTCGCTCCGTCCACTGTGGTGATTGGTGGTGGCATTGTGGGAGTGTGCTGTGCCCTGTATCTCCAGCGTGAAGGCCATAGCGTGATGTTGGTGGATCCTGAGGCACCTGGAGAAAGCACGGCCAAGTGGAGCTGTGGCCAGATGGCCGTCAGCGAAATCGTGCCCCTGTCCAAGCCGGGTATCCTCAAGCAGATACCGGGCTGGATGCTGGATCAGAAGGGGCCCCTGGCGCTGAGGCCGACTGCGATACCCTCATTGCTGCCCTGGATGATGCGGTTCCTGGCCAATGCGCGCCGCTCCCGCATCGACACTATCGCCGAGGAGCTCGCCACCCTGACGAGCAAGGTCTACCAGGATTACGCAAGCTTGTTCGAGAGGTGCGAGGACAAGGACCTGCTTGGGTCGCAGCCGACGCTGGAAGTCTTCGATACTCGTGCTGGCCTGGAGCATGAGCAGGCCTACATAGCGCTGCGGCGCGAGCTGGGCTTCAAGGTGGAGTCGCTGGGAGCGGACGAGATCGGTGAGCTCGAGCCGGCAATGGCGGGAAAGTTTTCCCACGGACTGCTGCTCTCCGACTGGCGCACGGTGCGAGACACGGAAGGCTTTATCGCCGCGTTGACGAAGAGCTTCGTCGACCAGGGCGGGACGAGGTTGCAGGAATCGGTCAAAAGCATCGAAGCGAGCCAGGGCAGGGCAACCGGCATTCGTCTCGAGAGCGGCCGCGCCATCGCACTGGACCAACTGGTGGTTGCCGCGGGCAACGGTAGCAAGCGCTTCTTCGAGGTGCTGGGGGTCAAGGTGCCGCTGATGGGCATCGGCGGGTACCAGGCCGTGGTACGCAATGCCGGCGTCGAGCTGAGGCACGCGACGGTCTATGCCGATGGCGGCTTCGGTTTCGTGCCCATGACCCGAGGGCTGCAGATCGGCGGCACCATCGAGTTCGCCGGCGACAATGCCGAGCCCAACTACGAGCGAGCCAGGATCATCCTGGAGAAGGCGAAGCGGATACTGCCGTCGCTCGATATCTCCGATGTCGAGTTCGGCGTCGGCTTCCGTCCGTTCCTGCCCGATACCAAGCCTGTCATCGACAAGTCTCCGAAGCTTACGAATGCCGCCATGGCATTCGGTCACGGTCAGCTCGGCCTGACGCTGGGTGCGACTACGGGGCGGCTGATCGCGGACCTGCTGCAGGGTAGAAAGAGCGCCGAGGACATTACGCCTTTCCGTGCTTCACGGTTCTAGCTCGAGAAAGAGCGTGAAGCAGGAACGTCAAGAAAGTGAGAGGACCAATGGATTCCTACGACAAGCTGTATATCAATGGGGAGTGGGTCAAGCCTTCGAAAGGCGATTCCTTCCCGGCCATCGACCCCAGCGACGAGTCGGTCGTCGCCAGGGTCGGGGCGGCCAGCGCCGAAGATATCGATGCAGCCGTCAAGGCGGCGCGCGAGGCCTTCGATCATGGCCCCTGGCCAAGACTGCGCGGAAGGGAGCGGGGAGGCTACCTGCGCCGCATCGCCGAGGGCATCCGGGCGCGTCTAGACCACCTGGCGGCACTGGAGGTAAGGGACAACGGCAAGCCTCTGCCGGAGGCCGTCTGGGACATCGAGGATACCGCCGGCTGCTTCGACTTCTATGCCGAACTTGCCGAGCGCAGCGATGCGGTGCCGGAGCGCAGCGTCGAGCTCTCCATGGAGGGCTTCGTCTCCAAGGCGGTCAAGGAGCCCGTCGGCGTGGTGGCCGCTATCACACCATGGAACTTCCCGATGCTGATGGCCTCGTGGAAGGTGGCGCCCGCCATCGCGGCAGGCTGCACCATCGTGCTCAAGCCCTCTGAGGTCACCTCCCTGACGGCGCTCGAACTCGCCGACATCTGTCACGAAGCCGGACTTCCACCCGGTGTGGTCAACATCGTGACCGGTATGGGCAAGGAGGCCGGTGCGCCCCTGGCCGAGCACCCGTTGGTGAACAAGGTCGCCTTCACCGGCAGCGTGCCGACCGGAAGCCGGCTCATGCAGGTCGCCGCCCAGGACATCAAGAATATCAGCCTCGAACTCGGCGGCAAGTCGCCGCTGATCATCTTCGACGATTGCGACCTGGAAGCGGCTGTCGAGTGGTTGATGTTCGGCATCTTCTGGAACAAGGGCGAAGTCTGTTCCGCCACCTCGCGGGTACTGATCCAGGAGAACCTCTATCCACGGCTGCTGGAGCGACTCGTCGAGGAGTCTCGCAAGCTCAGGATCGGCAATGGCATGGAAGAGGGCGTGCTGCTGGGCCCGTTGGTCAATGCCGCACAGTACGAAAAGGTGACCGGCGCCATCGAGGCGGGCAAGCGGGCGGGCGCCACGCTGGCCTATGGCGGCAGCCGCCCTGCCGGCTTCGACAGGGGCTATTTCCTCGAACCCGCCATCTTCGTCGACGTGCCGGTGGAGAGCGAACTCTGGCGTGAGGAGATCTTCGGTCCCGTGGTGGCCATTCGACGCTTCGTCACGGAAGAGGAAGCCGTCAGCCTGGCGAACGACTCGGAGTACGGGTTGGCCGGTGCGGTGATGTCGAAGGATCTCGAGCGCTGCGAGCGCGTCGCGCGCAATCTCGAGGCGGGCATCATCTGGATCAACTGCTCGCAGCCTACCTTCGTCGAGGCCCCTTGGGGCGGTTATAAGAAGAGCGGTATCGGTCGCGAGCTTGGCGAATGGGGTTACGAGAACTATTTCGAGACCAAGCAGATCACCAGCTACGTGAGCGACAAGCCTTGGGGCTGGTTCATCAAGTAACTTGTATCTTTCCGCGCCGCCGCGCGCGGATCATGAGCATCGCCGAGTCGAGGACATCATGCGCTGGCAGAAAACACTGCAGTTGGTGGACGTACACTGTGAAGGAGAGGTCGGCAAGGTCATCACGGGGGGCGTGCTGGACCTGCCCGGTGAGTCGATGCTCGACAAGATGAACTACATCAATGAGGTCGACGACTCCCTGCGGCGCTTCGTCACCCTGGAGCCGCGGGGTTGCCTGCAGATGTCGGTCAACCTGCTGCTTCCCTCGCGCCTGCCCGAGGCGGATGCCGGCATGATCGTGCTTCAGGCCGACAAGGCGCACCCCATGTCCGGCAGCAACTGTATCTGCGTGGTCACGGCCCTGCTGGAGCTGGGCATGGTCAGGATGGAGGAGCCGGTGACTCGGGTCGTCATCGATACGCCGGCGGGTCTCGTTGCGGCCGAGGCGTACTGCTCCGACGGGCGTTGCACCAGCGTCAAGTTGGATATAGTACCGGCCTTCGTCGATACCCTCGACCGGATCGTCGAGGTACCGGGCCTGGGCAGCATCAGGCTCGATATCGCCTTTGGCGGGGTCTTCTATGCGTTGGTCGACGTGGATCAGGTCGGGCTCGAGATCGAGCCGGAGAATGCGCACAGGCTTGCGGAACTCGGTGCCATGATCAGGAAGGTCGTGAATCGCGAGATCGTCGTACAGCACCCAGTGCTGGACTCGATACGCGGCGTGGCCTACGTCATGTTTCGCAATCGCCTGGAAGAGAAGGTTTACCAGACCTGCACCACGCTTCCGCCGGGGCGGGTGGATCGTTCACCGTGCGGGACAGGCAGTTCGGCCAACCTCGCGACCCTGCTGGCGAGAGGGCGCGTCAGCAAGGGCGACCGGCTCGTGTCCCGCTCCATCATCGGGAGCGAGTTCCAGATCGAGGCACGTGAGATTACTTCGATTGCCGGCAGGCAGGCGGTGTTGCCCAGCGTGACCGGGCGTGCCTGGATCTATGGCTTTCATCAGTTGGGTGTCGACCCGGCCGATCCCCTGGCAGAGGGCTTTACCCTGTCCGATACCTGGGGGAAAGAGTGATAACCTGATAATGAAATAAGAAATTACCGTTATGGAGAGAGACGTATATGGCTGGCGCAACGAAAAGACATGGCGGTCGCTACGTTTACGAGACGCTGCGGCGAAAGATTCTGACGCTCGAGCTCAAGCCGGGAAGTCCGCTGGATGAAGTCTCTCTGGCCGAGAGCTTTAACCTGTCACGCTCACCGGTTCGCGATGCCCTGGCCCGCTTGCACAGCGAAGGTCTGGTGACGGTTCTCAGCAACAGGAGCGTCATCGTGAAGCCGATCGACTTCGAGGGCCTGCCGCGCTACCTGGACGCGCTCGATCTCATCCAGCGGGCCGTGACTCGGCTGGCGGCAGGCTTCAGGAGCGATGCCCAGTTGGAAGAGATCTGCGCCAAGAACCAGGAATATATGGCTGCGGTCGATGCCTCCGACTTCTGCTTGATGTCGGAGAAGAACAAGGAGTTTCATCTGTGCATTTCCCGGGCGGCTGGAAATCCCTACCTGACGCAGTATTACGAAAACCTGCTCGATGAGGGGCAGCGGCTGATTCATCTGCAGCTGAATTTCATTGTCAGCGACCTTGCACGCACCATCGGCAACGATCACGAAGACATCATCACAGCCATTTCTGAGAAGGACATGAAAAAGGCTGAAATGGCTGCGCATGAACATACGGAGCTCTTCCGTAGGCGTTTCATCGATTACCTGAACAAGAGCCACACCAATGGATTGAGCCTTGACTGGCTGGATAATAGAGAGGAGTTGGAGGTATGAGTTCCAAGCGGCTAAAGATCCTCGTCATCGGTGGCAGTGGCACGATCGGCTCTGCTGTGAAGGAGAACCTGTTGCAGCGCCATGATGTCGTCACGGCTGGCACCAAGAGCGGCGACGTCCAACTGGATATCACCGACCCGGAATCAATCCGGCGTGCGTTCGAGCAGTTGAGCCCACTTGATGCCGTCATCACCACACTGGGCAAGGCCACCTTCGCTCCATTCGAAGAACTGGAGGCGGCTCCGCTGGAAAGTTCCCAACACCGGATCGGCATCGAGAACAAGCTGATGGGGCAGATCAACGTGGCGCAGTGCGCCCGGGACCATCTCGTGGATGGCGGCTCCATTACATTGACCAGCGGCATTCTCAACGAGCATCCAGTGCCCGGAAGTGTTTCGCCCAGCATGGTCAACGGTGCCCTCGACGCCTTCGTCAGGGCCGCAGCCATGGAGATGCCACGCGGCATGCGCATCAACATCGTCAGCCCCAGCGTGCTGCGCGAGTCCCTCGGCAAATACGGCCCGTTCTTTCGCGGCTTCAAGCCGGTAGCGGCCGAGGATGTCGCCCTTGCCTACAGCCGCAGCGTCGAGTCCCTCGTCAACGGCCAGGTCCTGAAGGTCTGGTGAAGACGAGTTAGCGGCGCGTTTTCACAACGATTCAATAATGCGAGGGGAACACAATGGGTTCCAGTCTCGATGGGATGAATGTGCTCGTTACCGGGGCATCGGGCGGTATCGGCAGTGCCATTGTCGAGGAGATCGCTCATCAGGGTGGCTTCCCCGTTATCCATTACGGGGCCAATCGGCGAGCTGCCGAGCAGTTGCTCGAGCGCATCGAGGGCAGGGGAGCAATGGTCCAGGCGGATCTCTTTTCACGTGAGGGCCCCAGGGAGCTGTGGGAGAGCTGCCTGCAGCAAGTCTCGAAGCTGTATGCCGTGGTTCACAATGCCGGCGTTCGCACGGAGGTCAGCATCGATTCCGACTGGGACGAATGGCATGCCGCCTGGAGCCGGGAGTTCCAGATCAACGTACAGGCGGCGGCCGACCTGAGCCGCCTTGCCATTGAGCATTTCTCTCGACACGGCGGCGGCAAGATCATCAGCATGGCTAGCCGGGCCGCTCAGCGTGGCTACAGCGCCGAGGCGCTGCCCTATGGGGTCACCAAGGCGGCGCTGGTCAACCTGACGAAATCCATCGCCCGTTCCTTCGGCAATAGGGGAATCGTTGCCACCTGTATCGCTCCGGGCTGGGTCAGGACCGAGATGGCTGAAAATTACATTACCAAGCACGGTTTCGAAGCCGCCGTCGCGGACATTCCCCTGGGTGACATCGCCACCCCCGCAGAGGTCGCTGAACTCGTAGCGTTCTGCCTGAACCCTTCCCAGCGTTCGATCAACGGCGCCACCCTGGACGTCAACGGTGGCAGCTATATCCGTTGAGAAAACAGGCTGTACTGCATATCGGATCACAAGGAGACACGTTGATGTCACGCTTTCAGGGCAAGGTCGCGGTGGTAACTGGAGGAGGTGGCGGGATCGGGAGTGCCATCTGTCGTCGTTTGGCTGCCGAGGGTGCTGTCGTCGTCGTGGCCGATCGCGACGAAAAGCTGGCTGCAGTCGTCAGGGAGGAGATCGAGGCGAGTGGGGGGCTTGCGGTGGAGATGGTTGCCGACGTTGCCGAAGAGGGCGACTGCACTCGTCTGATCGGCAGTGTCGTGGAACGTTACGGCCGGATAGATGTGCTGGTCAATAATGCCGGTCTCAATCGCCGTGGAGACATCACGGAAGTTTCGGTGGAGGACTGGCACACGAGCTTCGATGTGAATTTACACTTAATGTTCTACCTCTGCCGCGTGGCAGTTCCCTACATGTGCGATGCGGGGGGTGGGGCGATCGTCAACACTGCGTCTCAGTGGGGACTTCATCCCGCCCCTGGCCACATCGCCTACAACGTGACCAAGGCTGCCGTGGTGTCGTTCACGAAGAGCCTTGCCCGGGACGTGGCCTGCCACAACATTCGTGTCAACGCAGTGTGCCCGGGCGAGATCTGCACGCCCATGCTCGTTTCGGGCCTGGAGAAGACCGGCAGGACGGTTGAGGAGCTCGA
The DNA here is from genome assembly GCF_051062895.2 of Billgrantia sp. C5P2. Classification (NCBI taxonomy): domain Bacteria; kingdom Pseudomonadati; phylum Pseudomonadota; class Gammaproteobacteria; order Oceanospirillales; family Halomonadaceae; genus Billgrantia; species Billgrantia sp. C5P2. Next base: position 2,498,362 of record NZ_CM128542.1, on the reverse strand, counting down.
GAGGCTCGTGCCCTTCGGCAGGATCGGCAAGCCGGAGGAGGTCGCCGCGCTCGTGGCCTTCCTGGGGTCCGATGAGGCACCCTTCCTGTGCGGCGGAGCTGTTGAGATTACCGGCGCACAAGCCGTTTCCTGATTGATGCGCTTGTATGCAGCGCATGCGACCAAGGCATTGCAGTTACCCCCTTCCACAAATATGAAACCCAGCAGGCCAAGCCTGCTGGGTTGATGGTATGGCCCCGGTCGACGCCGGGGCACTGACTCAGCTTGCCCGCGCTGGGGCGGTGCTTGTCGCAGCCTCGCCAGCGGCGGCGCCGAGGTCGGTTGCGACGGCCTCGCCCTGTTCCTGCCAGAGCTGGCGCTCTTCCTCGTTGGCCCGCGGTGAGAACAGGCCGGTCTGCGCATAGATCAGGCCGATTACCGGCGACAGCCAGCAGGCGAAGGCCAGCGGGATGTAGAGCAGGTTCTCGACGTTGCCGTCGGCGATACCGAGCGCGAGGGCGCTGATCACGAAGGCACCGCCGGCGTTCCAGGGAATCAGGGGTGAGATGAGCGTGCCGCCTTCCTCGATGGCGCGCGACAGGTTCAGGGTCGAATAGCCCATGCCGCGGTAGGTGGGGGCATACATGCGGCCGGGCAGGGCAATGGAGAGGTAGGGGTCGCCGGCGACCAGGTTGGTGGAAACCGAGGTCAGTACGGCCGAGGTCTGCAGCCCGGCGAAGCTACGCACCTTGGTCATGATGGCGCGGATGATCGCTTCCAGGCAGCCGGTTTTTTCCAGCGCACCGCCAAAGCCCAGCGCAATGAGCACCAGCGAGATGGTCCACATCATCGACTGGATGCCACCGCGGTTGAGCAGGCTGTCGATGGCCGCGACGCCGGTGTCGATCGAATAGCCGCTGTTGGCATAGGTCAATACGTCGTGTACGCCGACCCCCTGCACGACCATGGCGGTAACCGCACCGGCGAGGGCGCCGGCGAACAACGACGGGATGGGCGGCATGCGCTTGACCGCGAGCACGATGACCAGCACCGCCGGCAGCAGCAGCCAGGCCGAGATGGTGAAGTTCGCCTGCAGCGCCGCCGTGATGGCATCGATCCGGTCGAAGGAGGCGGAGTTATCGTCGATCAGGGTGAAGCCAGCGCCGAGGTAGATGGCGAAGGCGATCAGCATTGCCGGGATCGTCGTCGGCATCATGTTCTTGATGTGGGAGAAAACGTCCGTGCCGGTGACCGCCGGGGCCAGGTTCGTCGTATCCGACAGCGGCGAGACCTTGTCACCGAAGAAGGCGCCCGATACCACCGCGCCGGCGGTCCAGTACATCGGAATATCGAAGCCGGCGCCGATGCCCATCAGGGCCAGGCCGACCGTACCGACCGTACCCCATGAAGTGCCCAGCGCCAGCGATACGACCGAGCAGAGCAGCATGGCCGCTGCCAGGAAGATGGTCGGCGAGAGTATCGTCAGCCCGTAGTAGATCAGGGTCGGCACGGTGCCGCTGGCGATCCAAACGCCGATGATCATGCCGACGCAGATCAGCACCGAGACGGAGGGCAGCGACACGTGGATGACGTGGAAGACCCCCTCTTCGATCTGTTTCCAGCGGAAGCCGAGCTTGACCCCCACCAGCGCCGTAATCGCCAAACCGATGGCCAGGGGGATGTGAGGGGTGAAATCACCGAAATAGAACAGTTGCACCGCCAGTACCAGCAGTGTCAGGACGACGGGGGTCAGCGCCAGCATCAGGCCTGGCTGCTTATAAGCTTTTGGATCTTTTGGACTTGTCATGTCATTACCCTGGGGTTGATACGTGTTGCTTCTCATCTCGTTGTTTGATCGATGTCCAGCCTGGCGATCCCGTTATCTCAGGGATCGGTACGACTCGGTGGCTGGAATCGCCGGATATCCTCGTGATCGGGCAGTCGCTTCCTCCCCTATTTTCCAGATAATGCGCCCCTGCCATCGGCAGGTCTTACAGGCTCAGTATTGGTCAAAATGACTAGGAATAGGCTCTAAATAACGCTAGATTCATTTACTATTGTCCTTTGAAAACCTTATGAGTAGGCAATATGGCTACCAAGCTGGATCGCATCGATCGCCGTATCCTGTACCAATTGCAGGAGCATGGGCGTCTTTCCATCGTGGAACTGGCCAGTCGGGTCAACCTCACCAAGACTCCCTGTGCCCAGCGCGTGCGTCGGCTCGAGGAGGCCGGGATCATTCGCGGCTATCGAGCCGACCTGGACCCGGCGCAGCTCGGCGCAGGGCATGTGCTGGTGGTGCTCGTTACCATGGAGAAAACCAGCGAGGACGCCCTGGAACGCTTCAACGAGGCCGTGCGCCTCATTCCCGAAGTGCAGGGCTGCTACATGGTGGCGGGGAATTTCGACTACCTGCTCAAGGTGAGAACCCACGACATCACTCATTACCGTGCCGTACTCGTGCAGCAGATTGGCCGGTTGCCGAATGTTCATCAGACGCACTCCTTCGTGGTGATGGAACTCGTCAAGGATGAAGTCACGGTGCCGGTTCCCATCGATGCCTTTCCTTGAGCGATAGAAGGGCGATTGCCGGCCGGCTCGGTCTCTTTCCGGTGTCTCGCCAGAGGCAATGTCCCTCTTAGATCAGTACCCGCAGGCACTGCCCGGTGTGGTAGAGCGTAAAACCCCCTTCGTAGCCGGAGCTTCGCAGCGACCTGGCGCGTATCGGCCTGGGGGTGCGGAGCGGTAGGGGCAGGGCATCGTCATCCCCGGTGATCAGGTACTGGGCAAAGCCCTTGCCCACCACGGTGCCGGTGGTGATGCCGCGACCGTTGTACCCCGACACTCCCAATACGCCAGGGGCGAGTTCGAAAAGGCGCAGCGTATGGTCGGGCGTGAAACCGATTCGCCCGCTCCAGCTACATTCCCACTCGACGTTGCCCAACTGGGGGAAGTAGTGACGCTGGATGCGGTTGGCCCAGCAGCGCAGGAAGGCGGCGGGCTTGCCGTCTCCCTTGCCCAAGCTGCCGAGGATCAAGCGGCCCTCGGCGTCGCGGCGCATGCTGCTCAGTACCATCCGGGTATCCCAGGCGCCCTGACGCTCGGGCAGGATGTCGTCGGCCAGTTCCTCGGGGAGCGGCCGGGAGGCGACCTGGAAGAAATAGCCGGGAAAGAAGTGATGGCGGATTTCGTTCCAGCGATCCTCGGTGTAGGCGTTGGTCGCAAGTACCAGGCGTCGAGCCTTGACGCTGCCGTGGGTGCTGGTGACCCACCAATCTTCACCCGCTCGGCTGACCCCGGTGGCGGCGCTGTGCGTGTAGAGGTGTGCGCCGGCCGCCTTGGCGGCACGTGCCAGGCCGCGGGTATAGGCAGTAGGATTCAGCGTGCCGGCACGGTGGTCGAGGAGGGCGCGACGGATGCGCTGGGTACCCACGAGCCGCTGGCAGTCATCTGCATCTAGCAGTTCCACTGGGGCGCCGCGTCGCTGAAGCTGTTCCGCGCGGCGTGCCAATTCCTGGTCGCCCCTGCCGCTATGGGCCAGATGCAACGTGCCGGTGCGGGTCGCCTGGCATTCGATTCCATGTCGCTCGATCAGCGAGAAGACGACCGCTGGTGCGCCGCCGAGGATCGTGTTGGCACGCTCGCCCACCTCCTCGCCAAGAACCTCGAGGATGTCATCCGGCGGGATCCACAAGCCCGCGTTGACCAGCCCGACGTTGCGCCCCGAAGCGCCACTGGGCACGTCGCCCGCTTCGATCAGGGTCACGCTGACGCCGGCCTCGGCCAGGTGCAGGGCGGTGCTGAGTCCGGTGATGCCACCGCCTATCACCAGCACATCGGTGGTGTGGTTGCCCTGCAGTGTGCCCAGATCGAGAAGCGGCTCCGGTGAGGTATCGTGCCAGAGACAGCGTTCCTTCATGGTGCCTCCCGTGCTTGGAGCGGTTGGGAAGGCCTCGGCGAGCCGCTGCGCCGAGGCCGTGACGCAGCAGGGTCAATCGAACTTGATGCCCTGGGCGAGGGGGAGCTCCCGGGAGTAGTTCACGGTATTGGTCTGGCGACGCATGTAGCTCTTCCACACGTCGGAGCCCGATTCGCGGCCGCCGCCGGTTTCCTTCTCGCCACCGAAGGCGCCGCCGATCTCCGCCCCGCTGGGACCGATGTTGACGTTGGCGATGCCGCAATCGCTGCCCACCGCGGAAACGAAGGTTTCCGCCTCGCGCACGTCGGTGGTGAAGATGCAGGAGGAAAGCCCCTGGGGCACGTCGTTGTTCAGCGCGATGGCCTCACCGAGTTCTTCGTAGCCGATGACGTAGAGGATCGGCGCGAAGGTTTCGTGCCGCACCAGGTCATTCTGGCCGTCGACCTCGACGATGGCCGGTGCCACGTAGTAGCCCTCGGGATACTGTTCGGCGAGCTCGCGCTGGCCGCCGAATACCGTGGCACCCTGTTCGCGGGCCTGGGTCAGCATCTGCTGCATGGTATCGAAGGCCTGGTGGTCGATCAGCGGGCCGATCAGATTGCCCTTCAACGGGTCGCCAATGCTGATGCCGGCATAGGCCTGCTTGAGGCGGGCCACGACATCCTCCTTGATGGAGCGATGCACGATCAGGCGGCGCAGCGTGGTACAGCGCTGGCCGGCGGTACCCACCGCCGAGAAGAGGATAGCGCGCACGGCCATGTCGATATCGGCGCTGGGCGTCAGGATCATGGCGTTGTTGCCGCCGAGCTCGAGGATGCTGCGGCCGAAGCGAGAGGCGACGCGTGGACCTACCTCGCGACCCATGCGGGTACTGCCGGTGGCACTGATCAAGGGAACGCGGGGATCGTCGGCAAGCTGTTCGCCGGCGGCACGCTCGCCGGTGATCACCTGGCTGAGGTGCTGCGGCGCGTCGTCGCCGAACTCGGCCATGGCGCGCTCGAGCAGCGCCTGGCAGGCAAGGGCCGAGAGCGGCGTCTTTTCGGAGGGTTTCCACAGCAGGCTGTCGCCGCACACCAGCGCCAGCGCCGCATTCCAGGCCCAGGGTGCGACAGGGAAATTGAAGGCGGTGATCAGGCCCACCGGACCGAGCGGGTGCCAGCTCTCGCGCATGTGGTGCCCGGGGCGCTCGGAGGCGATAGTCAGGCCGTAAAGCTGGCGCGACTGACCCACGGCCAGGTCGCAGATATCAATCATTTCCTGCACTTCGCCGAGCCCTTCCTGGAGGATCTTGCCGCACTCCCAGGTCACCAGGGCGCCAAGGTCCTCCTTGTGACGGCGCAGCTGTTCGCCGAACAGGCGTACCAGTTCGCCGCGGCGCGGGGCAGGTACCTGACGCCAGGCCTCGAACGCCTGCTGGGCGTTGGAGATGGCCGTGTCGACTTCATCGGGGGTAGCGATGCGCACGCGACCGATTTCGCTGCCATCGATGGGAGTGGAGACCGCGATCTCTCCGTGCTGGTACTGTTCGGGCGCCACACCGAGACGTTGCATCAGGGATTCGATCATTCTTTCTCCTATCGTTATCGTCAATGAATGTCATGGCGCCAAGTATTGCTAGCGTCGGCAAGCGGCAACAAGCGATGATTACGACATATATCATTCCTTAATTTCATGCTGTGTAGGCTACATGAGTCGACGACATCTCCCCTCCCTGGCCGGGCTGCAGTGCTTCGAAGCGGCAGCCCGTCATTTGAGCTTCACCCGCGCGGCGGACGAGCTGAGTCTGACCCAGAGCGCCGTGAGCAAGCAGGTCGCGCAGTTGGAATCGATCCTGGAGCACCCACTGTTCCGGCGGATCCGACGCCGTCTGCATCTCACACCCGAAGGGGCGATCTACCTGAGCGAGGCGCGCAAGATCCTCGCCCAGGTCGAGATGTCGACGCGCTACATGCAGTCCTATGGCGGTGAGGCCGACGTGCTCAACGTCGCGACCCTGCCCACCTTCGGCGCGCGCTGGCTGATACCGCGGCTCAACGGCTTCCGCTTTCGGCATCCGAACATCAACCTCAACATCAGCAATCGCGTCGAGCCATTTGACATGCAACAGGAACGGGTGGAAGTGGCTTTCTTCTTCGGACATGGCGCCTGGCCCAGGGCCGAGTGCATCAAGCTGCTCGACGAGGAGATCGTGCCGGTCTGCTCCCCGCAGGCCCTGGAGGGAATGAGCGTGGAGGAGCCCTTGGCGTTGACCCGGCTGGTACTGCTGCAGAGCACCACCCGGCCGGAAGCCTGGCACGACTGGTTCGCTGCCCAGGACCAGTACACGGAGCACAGCTACCATGGGCCGCGCTTCGATACCTTCTATATGGCGCTGCGGGCGGCGCAGGCCGGCTGCGGGGTGGCATTGGTGCCGCGCTTTCTTGCCCAGGAGGAGATCGACGAGGGCAAGCTGGTGGTTCCCTGGTCCTTCAGCCTGAAGAGCCGGGACGCCTACTACATGGCTTATCCCGAGCACATGGCCGAGCTCTACAAGGTGCGGGCCTTCATCGACTGGATTGGCGAGCGCATGGCGAGAGGGTAAACGGCAAGCGCCCCTGGCGGAGCAGGGGCGCGGTAAGGAGCGGAAGGTAGAGAGTAGTCGCTAGACGTCAGGCCAGGCCCAGCTCGTGGGTGGCTTCCTCGCGCATCTTGAATTTCTGGATCTTGCCGGTCACGGTCATCGGGAATTCGTCGACGAACTTCACGTAGCGCGGGATCTTGTAGTGGGCGATCTTGCCCTTGCAGAATTCCTTGAGCTCGTCGGCGTTGAGCTGCTGCCCGTCCGCCAGCTTGACCCAGGCCATGACTTCTTCGCCGTACTTCTCGTCGGGCACGCCGATCACCTGCACGTCGGAAATGGCCGGATGGGTGTAGAGGAAATCCTCGATCTCTCGCGGATAGATGTTCTCGCCGCCGCGAATGATCATGTCCTTGATGCGGCCGACGATGGCCACGTAGCCTTCCTCATCCATGGTGGCGAGATCGCCGGTATGCATCCAGCCGGCGCTGTCGATCGACTTGGCGGTGGCTTCCTCGTTGTTCCAGTAGCCGAGCATCACGCTGTAGCCGCGGGTGCACAGCTCGCCGGTCTCTCCACGCGGTACCACGGCGCCGGTTTCGGGGCTGACCAGCTTGACCTCGAGGTGGGGGTGAATGGTGCCCACCGTGGTCACACGCTTCTCCAGCGGGGCGTCGATCTGGGTCTGGAAACTCACCGGGCTGGTCTCGGTCATGCCGTAGCAGATGGTGACATCCTCCATGTGCATCTTTTCGATGACCTTGCGCATTACCTCGATGGGGCAGATCGAGCCCGCCATGATGCCGGTGCGCAGGGTGGAGAGGTCGTACTGGGAGAAGTTGGGATGCTCCAGCTCGGCGATGAACATGGTCGGTACGCCATACAGTGCCGTGGCATTCTCGTCGGAGACCGCCTTTAGGGTGGCTTCCGGCTCGAAGCCGTCACCCGGGTAGATCATGGTGGCACCGTGGGTCATGCAGCCCAGGTTACCCATCACCATGCCGAAGCAGTGGTAGAGCGGCACCGGGATCACCAGGCGGTCTTTTTCGGTGAAGCCCATGGTGCGGGCGACGAAAAAGCCGTTGTTGAGAATGTTGTGGTGGGAGAGCGTCGCTCCCTTGGGCGCCCCGGTGGTGCCCGAGGTGTACTGGATGTTGATCGGCTCGTCGAACTGCAGCGTGGCCTGGATCTCGGCCAACTGCTCCTCCGAGACTTGGTCGGCGTGGGCCAGCATGCTCTGCCAACTGTACATGCCGCTCAGCGCACGGCCGGCGTCGAGGCACACTACGCGCTTGAGTTCGGGAAGCTTGGCGGCAGAAAAATTGTCAGGTGCGTCGTCGCGCATCTCGGGCACCAGCTCGGCGAGGGTGGCGACGTAGTCTGAGGTCTTGAATTGGCCCTGCAGGATCAGCGTCGAGGTGCCGGACTGCTTGAGCGCATATTCCAGTTCGTGGGTGCGATAACTCGGGTTGATGTTGACCAGGATGGCGCCGATCTTGGCTGTGGCGAACTGTGTGATGGTCCACTCGGCGCAGTTGGGCGACCAGATGCCCACCCGATCGCCTTTCTTCACGCCCAAGGCGAGCATGGCGCGGGCTGCCTGGTTGACCGCCTGCTGCAGTTCCTTCCAGGTGTAGCGCAGACCCTGGTGCAGGCTGAGCAGGGCATCGCCGTCGGGAAAGCGCGCGACCGTAGAATCGAAGCAGTCGCCAATGGTTTCGCCCTTCAGCGGCGTGTCGCTGATACCGCTGACGTAACTGTTCGGGACGCGGTCTTGAAATGCTTGGCGTGTCATCGTGTTACCCGTCTTGTTGTGGCAGTTTGTAATAGTCGATTTGCCGCTGGAATGCCGACCACTGTGGCTGGTGCTGCAAGAGGCCTTGGCGTTTGGGTCAACCCTGATCGAGACGCTCCAGGACTTCCCGTGCGCGCATCTCTACGTCGTCGAGTTCGCGCTGCATCAGGCGAATGTCTTCCAACTGACGCTCCATGTTGCTGCGCTTGTCGGCGAGGATCTCCAGCAGGCGCTTGAGCTGACGCGCGTTGCCGTCGGGCATGGCGTCGTACATCTCGATGACCTCGCGAATCTCGGCGAGTGAGAAACCCAGCCGCTTGCCGCGCAGGGTCAGCTTGAGGCGAACGCGGTCCTTCTCATGATAGATGCGGGTCTGGCCGCGTCGCTCCGGTGCCAACAATCCTTCCTGTTCGTAGAAGCGGATGGTGCGTGGCGTCACCTCGAACATCCGGGCCAATTCACCGATGGAGTAGGTGCGGCGGTGCCGGGGCAGGCTGCCGTTGACCGCGAGTGTGGCTTCCGGTTTGGGTGTGCTCATTGCTACCTTCCTATGAGTAGGGCGGGCCGTCGTGCGGTGTCTCGCCACGTAATCGCAACACTAGACGACGTTGACGTTAACGTAAAGTGGTTGTCGACCAAGGGATGTGTGCGGTAAAACCTAGCAAGTGCTAGGTTGGTCGGCATCAAGCGCCTTGCGTTGCCCCGCTCAAGCGGAGGAGGCTGAGTCGCGCTTCGACATGCGGCCTGACATACAAAACACACGAGGTTACCCGATGGATTTCTCTCTTACCGATGACCAGAAGGCGCTCGTCCAGGCTGCCGCAGATTTCTCTCGGGCCGAGCTGGCCGACCATGCCGCCGAATGGGACGCCACCTCCTATTTTCCGGTCGAGGTCATTCGTCGCGCCGGCGAAGCGGGATTCCTGGGCATCTACATTCCCGAAGAGCGTGGTGGCCTGGGGCTGTCGCGGCTGGATGCCTCGTTGATCTTCGAGCAGCTCTCCCAAGGCTGCATCTCCACGACCGCCTATCTTACCATCCACAACATGGTGGCCTGGATGGTGGCGAGCTGGGGCAACGAGGCGCTGCGCGAGACCTGGGTCGAGCGGCTGATCAGCGGCGAGTGCCTGGGCTGCTACTGCCTGACCGAGCCCGGTTCCGGCTCGGATGCGGCGAGCCTGCGGACCAAGGCCGTGCGCGAGGGTGATGAGTATGTCATCAGCGGCTCCAAGATGTTCATTTCCGGCGCCGGCGCCAATGACGTGTTGGTGGTCATGGCGCGCACCGGTGCTCCCGACAGCGGTGCCGGTGGGGTGTCGGCGATCCTGGTGCCGGCGGATGCCGCGGGCATCGAGTACGGCAAGAACGAGGAGAAGATGGGCTGGAAGAGCCAGCCCACGCGCCTGGTCAGCTTCGATGGGGTGCGCGTGCCGGTTGGCAATCGCCTGGGCGAGGAGGGCGAAGGTTTCAAGCTGGCCATGAAGGGGCTTGACGGTGGGCGCCTGAACATCGCCAGCTGTTCGCTGGGAGCGGCCCAGCACGCCCTGGTGCTGTCGCGCAACTATCTGCAGGAGCGCAAGCAGTTCGGCCGTGAGCTGGCGCATTTTCAGGCCCTGCAGTTCAAGCTGGCCGACATGGCCACCGAACTCACCGCGGCGCGGCTGATGGTACGCCAGGCTGCCTGGCGGCTCGACCAGGGCGACCCGGAAGCCACCGCCTACTGCGCCATGGCCAAGCGCTTTGCCACCGACATGGGTTTCCACGTCTGCAACGAGGCGCTGCAGCTGCATGGCGGATATGGTTACTTGAGGGAGTTCCCCTTGGAGCGCATGGTGCGCGATACCCGCGTGCACCAGATTCTCGAGGGCACCAACGAGATCATGCGTGTAATCGTGGCCCGCCGCCTGCTTGCGGACGGCGTGATCGAAGCGCTGCAATAAACAGAAGGAGAATAGTGGCATGACGGATCTTGCGGTCATCTTCGATGAGTTGCCGACCCGCGACGGGGGGAGAATAGGTGTCGCCACCCTCAACTCGCCGAAGTCCCTCAATGCATTGACTTTGGATATGGCGCGACAGTTGGATGCCAAGCTCGAGGCCTGGGCAGTGGATCGCAGCATCGTCGCGGTGTGGCTGGAGGGGGCCGGCGAGAAAGCCTTCTGCGCCGGTGGCGACGTGGTGGCGCTGTACCGCTCGATGACCGAAGAGGGCGACAATCGCGGTGCTGGCCGCGACAGCCTCTACGCCGAAACCTACTTCACCACGGAATATCGGCTGGATTACCGCATCCACACCTACCCCAAGCCGGTCCTGGTGTGGGGCGACGGTATCGTCATGGGCGGCGGCCTGGGCCTGATGGCCGGTGCCTCGCGGCGCTTGGTAACGCAGACCACGCTGATTGCCATGCCCGAGATCACTATCGGCCTCTACCCGGATATCGGCGCCAGTTGGTTCCTCAGCCGCATGCCGCCGGGGGTGGGGGCCTATCTCGGGATCACCGGTGCTCAGCTCAACGCCCGGGATGCACTGGACCTGGGGCTGGCCGACCACTTCATACCGCGCGAGCGCCGCGATTCGCTGCTCGAGGCCCTCGGCGAAGCCGACTACGGCTCGCGTACCCCCCGCGAACTCCAGGCAGGCGTGCAGCGAGTGCTCGACGAACTCGAGGATCGCTCGCAGGCACCAGCCGCCCAGGTCTGGCCACTGCTCGATCATATTCAAGCCCTCAGCGGTCAGGTCGACGCCCCCGCGGCGGTCAGGCGTATCCTGCAGGACGACCGCGACCATGCGTGGCTTGCTACGAACCGCAAGCGGCTCGAGGCCGGCAGTCCGCTGAGTGCCCATCTGGTCTGGCGCATGCTCGAGCGGCACCGTCATACCAGTCTGGCCGATGCCTTCCGTGATGAGCTCAACCTCTCGGTGCAGTGCTGCCGCCAAGGCGATATCGCCGAAGGTGTGCGGGCGCTGCTGATCGACAAGGACAAGAGCCCCAAGTGGCTGCACGAGAGTGTTGCCAGCGTGCCAGAGGCGGACCTGCAGGCGCTGTTGGAACCTCTGTGGAGCGAAGAGGAGCACCCGTTGCGAGACCTCGGCAGTGGCAAACGAATCCACTGAACGCTTTACTCCAAGTCACTCACTTTCGATAACGACAATCAGGAGCAGCTCGCATGAAAATCGCCTTTATCGGCCTTGGCAACATGGGCGCCCCGATGGCCCACAACCTGGTCAAGGCCGGGCATGAGGTCAGCGTCTTCGACCTGGTCGATGCCGCCATGAAACGCCTCGAAGAGGCCGGAGCCCACGCTTGCGCCAGCGCCCAGAGCGCGGCCAGTGGGGCCGAGGTGGTCATCTCCATGCTGCCGGCCGGCCAGCATGTGCGCCGCCTCTATCTCGGCCGTGAGGATTCGCCGGGGCTGTTCGATGCCTTGGAAGGCAAGCCGCTGATCATCGACGCCTCCACCATCTCGCCGGAAGATGCTCAAGTCGTGGGTGCCGCAGCCACCGAGCGCGGCCTGACTTACCTCGATGCGCCGGTCTCCGGCGGCGTGGGCGGCGCCCAGGCCGGCACCTTGACCTTCATCGTCGGTGGCAGCCAGGCCGGCTTCGAGCAGGCCAAACCGGTTCTCGAGGGCATGGGCAAGAACATCTTCCATGCCGGGGAGATCGGCGCCGGTCAGGTGGCCAAGATCTGCAACAACATGCTGCTCGGCATCCTCATGAGCGGTACCGCCGAGGCCTTGGCACTTGGCGTCAAGAACGGTCTCGACCCGGCCGTGCTGTCCGAGATCATGAAGCAGAGCAGCGGCGGCAACTGGGCGCTCAACGTCTACAATCCCTGGCCCGGCGTGATGGAGGGGTCTGCCGCCTCGCGCGACTACCAGGGCGGCTTCCTGACCGACCTGATGGCCAAGGACCTGGGGCTGGCCTGGGAACTGGCCCTGGGTTGCAAGGCCACGGTACCGATGGGTTCCCAGGCGCGTAACCTGTTCGCCCTGCACGCGGCCCAAGGCAATGGCGGGCTGGATTTCTCCAGTATTCAGAAGCTCTATCGGGCGGGCGAGAAAAGCTGAGCCTCCTTTTGGCAGGTTGGCGTGAAACGGGCACAATCGGGTGCCCGTTTCTCGTTTCGAGGTCCCATGTCAACGTCACCTTCCTCGGCTGAAGGCGGCTCGCGACGCCCCATGCGCCGCGAACTGCTCGAAGGCCCCATCGCCCTGACCCTGCTGCGCAAGTGCCTGCCCGTGGTGGGCGGCATGGTCGCCATGATGAGCTTCAACCTGGTGGATACCTGGTTCATCGCCAGGCTGGGGCCGGCGCCACTGGCGGCGGTGTCGTTCACCTTCCCGGTGGTGTTCGCGGTGATCAGCCTGGCCATCGGTCTGGGTATCGGCACCTCGGCAGTGGTGGCCCGGCGCCTGGGTCAGGGCGATATCGAGACCGTGCGGCGGCGTGCCACCGATGCCGCGCTGCTGGCCCTGGCCGTCGGTGTGCTGCTGAGCGTACTGGGCCTGGCCACGCTCGAGCCGCTGTTTCGGCTGCTGGGTGCCGATACGGTGCTGATGCCGCACATCCACGACTATATGGGCATCTGGTACCTGGGCGCGGCAGCGGTGATCGTGCCGCGCGTGCTCAACAGCGTGCTGCGCGCCCAGGGCAATACGCTCATCCCCGGGCTGATGATGGCGCTGGCCGCGCTGCTCAATGGGCTGCTCGACTGGCTGCTGATCTTCGGTGCAGGGCCATTCCCGGCGCTAGGCGTGCAGGGCGCGGCCCTGGCCACGGTACTGAGCTGGGCGGCCATGACCGCGGCGCTGTTCTGGCAGCGCGAGCTGCGCGACTGCCTCGACCTGCGCCGACTTACGCCGAGCGGCCTGATGGCCTCCTGGCGCGAACTCTCGCGGATCGCCCTGCCGGCAGCCATTACCAGTGTATTCACGCCGCTGGCTCTGGCGCTGGTGACGCGCATCGTCGCCGGCCATGGCCATCATGCCGTGGCTGGCTACGGCGTCGGCACGCGTATCGAGGCCATTGCCCAGATCGGCGTGCTGGCGCTCTCGATGACGTTGCCGCCGCTGGTCAGCCAGAACGTCGGGGCAGGCCAGCACAAGCGGGTGAGGCGCGCCATCTTCGGTTGCTTCGTCTTCGTGCTGGTGTGGCAGCTCGGGGTATGGCTGTTGCTGCAACTGCTGGCGCCATGGCTCGTCGCCGGCTACACCGCGGACGGTGAGATGGGCGAGGTGCTGCGTCACTTCCTGTGGTGGGTGCCGCTGGGGCTTGGCGCTCAGGGCGTGGTGATTCTGGCCGTGTCTTCGTTCAATGCCCTGCACGAACCCTCCCGGGCCATGCGACTCTCGGTGATCCGGTTGTTCCTGCTTACGGTGCCGCTGGCCTGGCTGGGTGGCATTGCCGGAGGGCCCCGGGGCGTCTTCATCGGCCTGTTCTTGGCCAACGTGCTGGTGGGGCTGGTGGCATGGCGTACCCTGCGCCGACGGCTCGATGCAATGCATGCCGTTGAGGCAGAGCCCAAGGACGAATCGAGCGGTTCCCTCGAGAAAAAAGCGTGATCAAGGGTTGGCAGCGGGCCCTGTTTGGTCTACATTCTGTGAAAATGTAGAAATTTATTCAGGAGAGCCACCATGAGTCAGATCACCGCCGTTACCTGGGAAGACCCGTTCCGCCTGATCGACCAGCTTGACGAAGACGAGCGCATGGTCCTGCAGACCGCTCACGACTACTGTCAGGACAAGCTGATGCCGAGGGTGCTCGAGGCCAATCGCCATGAGCGCTTCGACCGCGAAATCATGAACGAGATGGGCGAGCTGGGTCTGCTCGGCGCCACCATCGACGGCTATGGCTGTGCCGGCATGAACTATGTCAGCTACGGCCTGATCGCCCGCGAGGTGGAGCGCGTCGACTCCGGCTACCGCAGTGCCATGAGCGTGCAGTCGAGCCTGGTGATGTATCCGATCCATGCCTTCGGCAGCGAAGCCCAGCGCGAGAAGTACCTGCCCAAGCTGGCCAGCGGCGAATGGGTGGGGGCCTTCGGGCTCACCGAGCCGGACCACGGCTCAGACCCGGGCAACATGTCCACGCGTGCCGTGCGCACCGATAGCGGCTGGCGCCTCAACGGCACCAAGAGCTGGATCACCAACTCGCCGATCGCCGACGTGTTCGTGGTCTGGGCACGGGACGAGGAGGGCGTGGTCAACGGCTTCATTCTCGAGAAGGGCATGAAGGGGCTGTCCGCACCCAAGATCGAAGGCAAGTTCAGCCTGCGTGCCTCCATTACCGGACAGATCGCCATGCAGGACGTGGAAGTGTCCGATGAGCAGCGTCTGCCGGGCGTCACCGGGCTCAAGGGGCCGTTCTCTTGTCTCAACCGCGCTCGCTTCGGCATCGCCTGGGGCAGCATGGGGGCCGCCGAGGCGTGCTGGCACGCCGCGCGCCAGTACACTCTGGATCGCAAGCAGTTCGGCCGCCCGCTGGCCGCCAATCAGCTGATCCAGAAGAAGCTGGCCGACATGCAGACGGAGATTGCCCTGGGCCTCCAGGCAGCGCTGCGAGTGGGCCGCATGATCGACGCGGGCCAACTGGTGCCGGAGGCGATCTCGCTGATCAAGCGCAACAACTGCGGCAAGGCGCTGGACATCGCCCGCGTCGCCCGCGACATGCACGGCGGCAACGGCATCGCCGACGAGTACCATGTGATTCGCCATATGATGAACCTCGAGGCGGTCAACACCTACGAGGGCACTCACGACGTGCACGCCCTGATCCTGGGGCGTGCCCAGACCGGTATCCAGGCCTTCGCGAATTGAGTTGGCGACAAGGAGAGCAAGCATGAGCGGGCCGCTGGAAGGCATCACTGTGCTCGACATGTCGCGCGTGCTGGCCGGCCCCTGGGCCGGCCAGCTGCTCGCCGACCTCGGGGCGCGGGTGATCAAGATCGAGCATCCCGAACGCGGCGACGATACCCGCGGCTGGGGGCCGCCGTGGCTTGACGAAGACCTGGAGGCTGGAGGCGACGACCTCGAGCGAGTGGCGGCCTATTTCCTGTGCGCCAATCGCGGCAAGCAGTCGCTGGCGGTGGATATCGCAAGCGATAGGGGGCAGGCGCTGATCCGCCAGCTAGCCGAGGGTGCCGATATCGTACTGGAGAACTTCAAGGTCGGCGGCTTGGCCAAGTACGGCCTCGACTACGCCAGCCTGAAGGCGCTCAATCCACGATTGATCGGCTGTTCCATCACCGGCTTCGGCCAGGATGGTCCCTATGCGCACCGCGCCGGCTACGACTTCATGATCCAGGCCATGGGCGGGTTGATGAGCATCGGCGGCGAGCCGGACGGCATGCCGATGAAGACCGGTGTGGCGATCACCGACGTGATGACGGGGCTCTACGCCACCATCGGCGTACTTGCGGCGCTGCATGAGCGCAACCGTACCGGCGAAGGGCGACACGTGGACGTGGCACTGCTCGACGTACAGGTGGCCGCACTCGCCAACCAGGCGCTCAATGCCCTGGTCAGCGGTGTCTCGCCCGAACGCCATGGCAATGCCCATCCCAACATCGTGCCTTACCAGGCCTTCGCCTGTGCCGATGGCCATCTGGTGCTGACCGTCGGCAACGACAGCCAGTTCTCGCGACTGGCCGAACTGCTGGGGCATCCCGAATGGGCCCAGGACCCGGCATACGCTACCAATGCCGCACGAGTGGGCAACCGCGACGTATTGGTGGCGCTGATCCAGACAATCTTCATGACTCGCCAGCGCGACGAGTGGCTGGCCGAGCTGGAGGCCCGCGGCATACCCGCCGGCCCCATCAATACCATCGCGGAAGTCTTCGACGACCCCCAGGTGAAGCACCGCGGCATGCAGCGTACGCTCAAGCGCGGCGAGCTCGAGGTACCCCAGGTGGCCTGTCCGCTGCGCTTCGACAGCCAGCCAGCCATGAGCGAAATGGCACCGCCCCGGTTGGGCCAGGATAGCGATTCGATACTCGCCGAGATGGGCCTGACAGCCGAGGATATCGAGCGGCTGCGCCGCGAGGGCATCGTCCGCTAGCCTGGAGCTCGAGCCGCTTAGCCGGCCGCCACGTCGGGACACTCACCCTGCGGCTGACCGTAGGCAGGCGCCAGCAACCCCAGGGTGCCGACGCCCGGGAGCTTGACCCCCAGTGCGGCCGGATCGATGCCCAGTACCAGGCCGGCGAGATTGAGCTCGACCCCTTCACGCAACCCGACAGCGGCACCCAGCACGCCGCCTAGCGAAACCTGCATGCCTGTGCCGCTGGGAGTGCGTGCCAGCACGCTGTCGCCCAGGTAGTCCTTGCCGATGGCGCTGGAGGGCAGTGCCACGTCCAGCTCCGGTACCTCGCGGATCAACCAGGCGACGAAGGTATTGCTGTTGGGGCCGGGCCAGGCGCGATAGCGGTCACGATAGGGGTAGTCGGGCAGGATGGCGTCGATGCGCTCGATGGCGCGCTCGGCCTGGCTGCCGCACAGGGTGGCATGCACCGTGGGTCGGCTGCCGAACCAGGCGCGGTCGGGGCCGCCGATACGTGAAGTGAGGGCAGGATGCCCCCACCCGGTGACCTGGTGCACGGTATAGTGCGCGGCTCCCTCCGGCTTGGTGGCCACCCAGGCGTGCACGGCAAAGATGCCGCGCCAGTTGAAGGCCCGGGCCGAGTAGACTTGTACCACCGCCTGGTGGGTCTGGCCCGGGTCGGGTGCAAGCCCCAGGCTGCTGCGATCGGCGCTGCGCCAGTCACCCCGTGTGTCGATACCGCCGAAACCCCACATGTAGAGCGGCCCGCCGGCCAGCAGCAATATCATGATCACCACGCCAACGAGCAGCTTGAGCATGGCGGGCTCCTTCAGCGCGGTGAGAAGCGCCGCGTCAGTCCCGTCTCGGCGATCATGCGGGTGGATATCTCCTCGATCGAGAAGCGCGTGGTGTCGATGTAGGGAATGTGCATCTGACGGTAGAGCCCTTCGGCCTGCTCCACTTCCTGGACGCACTGGTCCAGCGAACTGTAGCGGCTGTTGGGGCGTCGCTCATGGCGAATGGCGGCCAGCCGGCGTGGGTCGATGGTCAGCCCGAACAGCTTGTGGCGGTGCTGGGCGAGGGCTCGCGGCAGCTTGAGACTGCCGTCCTCGTCGAGGTCGTCCTCGGTGAGCGGATAGTTGGCGGCGCGGATGCCGAACTGCAGGGCCAGGTAGAGCGAAGTCGGTGTCTTGCCGCAGCGCGATACCCCGACCAGGATGACGTCGGCCTGGTCATACTGGTGGGTGCGCGCGCCGTCGTCGTTGTCCAGGGCGAAGTGAACAGAGTGAATGCGGTCCATGTAGACCTCATCCTGGCCGATGGAGTGGGTGCGACCAACGGTATAGCTTGAATGGGTGCCGAGCTCCTTCTCCAGCGGCTTGAGGAAGGTCGAGAAGATATCGATCTTGAATCCGGGCGCGCTGCGTATCACTTCGCGGATCGCTTCGTCGACGATGGTGTCGATGATGATCGGCTCTTCGCCATCGCGCGCCGCGGCGCCCGTAATGATCTCGACCAGGGTGCGTGCCTTGTCGATGGAGTCGATATAGGGCTTGGTGAGCATGCGCAGCTCGACGTTCTCGAACTGCGCGAGCAGGCTGCGGCCCAGGCTCTCGGCGGTGATGCCGGTGCCGTCGGAAATGAAGAAGGCGGTACGGGGCATGGCGTCGACGGTATCCGTGAGGGTTGGTTGCTCATTGTCAGGGCTCGTGGCGCTGGCGGCAAGGCGTGGCTTGCAGGGCTCCGAACGCTTCCCGACTACAGGAAACGCGGAAATCGCCCCATTGTTGTAAAAAACCTCCAGTGACTTCGATGTTAGACCAATGGCGAATATGGCCGCTTGCGTTTAAGGTGGGCAGCATTGCGCTTTTCGCCTGAAGTCTAGGCAACGGACATCAGTAGGGGGTTACGTGGAAGACTACATCCTGTGGTTCGATCAGCTCGGCATGGACGATGTGGAACGAGTAGGCGGCAAGAATGCCTCGCTCGGCGAGATGATTTCCAACCTCTCGGGAGCCGGCGTCACCGTGCCGGGAGGCTTTGCCACCACTGCCCATGCCTATCGCGAATTCCTCGCTCATGAAGGGCTCAACGAGCGTATCAACCAGGCGCTGGCGCGGCTCGACGTCGACGACGTTACCGAGCTTTCTCGCGTCGGGGCCGAGATTCGCCAGTGGGTGATCGACACTCCTTTGCCGCCGGTTTTCGAGGAGCACCTGCGCGGTGCTTACGACAAGCTCGCCAGCCAGCATCACAGCCTCAAGGTGGCGGTGCGTAGCTCGGCCACGGCTGAGGATCTGCCCGATGCTTCCTTCGCCGGGCAGCAGGAAACCTTCCTCAACATCGAGGGCTTCGATAACGTCAAGCGCGCCGTCCACGAGGTATTCGCCTCGCTGTTCAACGACCGCGCCATCTCCTACCGCGTGCACCGCGGCTACGCTCACGAAAATGTGGCACTGTCGGCGGGCATCCAGAAGATGGTGCGCTCCGAGACCGGCGCCTCGGGGGTGATGTTCACCCTCGATACCGAGTCGGGCTACCGCGATGCGGTGTTCGTCACGGCCTCCTGGGGGCTGGGCGAGACCGTGGTGCAGGGCTCGGTCAACCCCGATGAATTCTACGTGCACAAGCCGACCCTGGCCGCCGGGCGGCCGGCGGTGCTGCGCCGCAATCTCGGCTCCAAGCTGATCAAGATGATCTACAGCGACGATGCCAGCGCCGGCAAGTCGGTTTCCACCGTGGACGTACCGCTCAAGGATCGTGCCCGCTTCTGCATCGGCGACGACCAGGTCATGGCCCTGGCTCGCCAGGCGGTGACCATCGAGCAGCACTATGGGCGTCCCATGGATATCGAATGGGCGCTGGACGGTGACGACGGGGAACTCTACATCGTCCAGGCTCGCCCCGAGACGGTGGTGTCCCAGCAGGAGGGTGGCAAGCTCGAGCGCTTCCACCTCAAGGAGAAGGGGCGCACCCTTGTCACTGGTCGCGCCATCGGCCAGCGTATCGGCCGCGGCGCGGTGAAGATCGTCTTCACGCCGGAAGAGATGGACAAGGTCAACGCCGGCGATGTGCTGGTCACCGACATGACCGATCCCGACTGGGAACCGATCATGAAGCGCGCTTCGGCGATCGTGACCAACCGCGGTGGACGGACATGCCATGCGGCGATCATCGCCCGCGAGCTGGGCATTCCCGCCGTGGTGGGCTGCGGCGACGCGACCGAGACTCTCGAGGAGGGCCGCGATGTCACGGTTTCCTGTGCCGAGGGCGATACCGGTCATGTCTACGAGGGGCTGCTGGACTTCGACTGTCGTGTCACCAGTGTCGACTCCATGCCCGAGATCCCGTTCAAGATCATGATGAACGTGGGCAACCCCGACCGCGCCTTCAGCTTTGCCAGCCTGCCGCATGCCGGTGTCGGCCTGGCGCGCCTGGAGTTCATCATCAATCGCATGATCGGCGTGCACCCCAAGGCGCTGCTCGAGTACGACACCCTGCCGCTGGACCTGCAGCAGACCATCAACCTGCGCACCGCCGGTTACGCCAGCCCCGTGGACTTCTATGTCGACAAGCTGGTCGAGGGCATCTCGACCCTGGCGGCGGCGTTCCATCCGCAACGGGTGATCGTGCGGCTCTCCGACTTCAAGTCGAACGAATACGAGAACCTGATCGGTGGCAAGCTCTACGAGCCGGGCGAAGAGAACCCCATGCTCGGCTTCCGCGGCGCCTCGCGCTATATCTCCGATGCCTTCCGCCCCTGCTTCGAACTCGAGTGCCAGGCGCTCAAGCGCGTGCGCGACGAGATGGGGCTCGACAACATCGAGATCATGGTGCCCTTCGTGCGTACCACCGAAGAGGCCCGTGAGGTCGTCGAACTGATGGCCGCCAACGGGCTCAAGCGTGGTGACAACGGGCTCAAGGTGATCATGATGTGCGAGCTGCCGGCCAACGCGCTGCTGGCCGAGGAGTTCCTCGAGCACTTCGA
Organism: Billgrantia sp. C5P2; assembly: GCF_051062895.2. Lineage (NCBI taxonomy): Bacteria > Pseudomonadati > Pseudomonadota > Gammaproteobacteria > Oceanospirillales > Halomonadaceae > Billgrantia > Billgrantia sp. C5P2. The sequence goes on along the minus strand of NZ_CM128542.1, from coordinate 2,478,081 downwards.
CGGCTTCTCGATCGGTTCCAACGACCTGACGCAGCTGACGCTGGGTCTGGATCGCGACTCGGGTATCGTGGCGCACCTGTTCGACGAGCGTAACCCAGCGGTGCTCAAGCTGCTGAGCATGGCGATCCAGGCCTGCAAGGCTCAAGGCAAGTACGTGGGTATCTGCGGGCAGGGGCCGTCCGATCACCCCGATCTCGCCAAGTGGCTAATGGAGCAAGGCATCGATTCCGTATCGCTCAATCCCGACGCGGTGCTTGAAACCTGGTTCATGCTGGCGGGGGAAACACTCTCGTAGTTAAGTTTTATTAGGTTTACAAACTTGCCCGATTGATGTCTCTTAATCGGGCTTTTTTTCGCCTATGCTGTACAACTCTTACATGGAGTTACCGAGAGGCCCACTCATGGACATCAAATCAGTTTCTGTTCGTCGATACTGGTTAGTTACCGTTACCGCGGCTTGCGTGCTGAGCGCGCCGTTGATGGCGCCAGCCGAGGTGGCCTTTCAGTACGAAGCCCCGGCCATCGAGCCGGAGGCCGCGTCCGGCTATAACGAAAAACCCGGCTGGGCGACCGAGCGCTTTGCCGTGGCGGCAGCCAATCCGCTGGCGACCGACGCGGGTTACCAGGTACTCAAGGCGGGCGGTTCGGCAGTCGATGCCGCCATTGCCGTGCAGATGGTCCTGACCCTGGTGGAACCCCAGTCGAGCGGTATCGGTGGCGGTGCCTTCCTGATGCACTACGACGGCAACGGGGTCAAGGCCTACGACGGTCGCGAGACGGCGCCTCGTGCCGCCAGCGAATCGCTGTTCCTCAACGGCGAGGGAGAGCCTCTCGAGTTCATGGACGCGGCGGCCAGTGGTCTTTCGGTTGGCGTACCGGGAACCGTGCGCATGCTGGAGATGGTCCACGAGAAGCACGGCAAACTGCCTTGGGCGGAGCTGTTCGCTCCCGCCATTACCCTGGCGGAGGAGGGCTTCGAGGTCAGCCCGCGGCTACATACCAGCCTTGCTGCAGAGGAGAGGCTGCGCGACGATCCGCTTGCCAGCGAGTTCTACTACACCGAGGAGGGTGAACCGCTGCCTCAGGGGCATCTCCTGCAGAATCCGGCGCTCGCCGAGATCCTGCGCGACATAGCCGAAAACGGCAGCAAGGCATTGCACACCGGGCCGATTGCCGAGAATCTCGTCCAGCGGGTGCAGGGTCATTCCGAGCGGCCGGGGGCGATCAGCCTGGAGGACATGGCCACTTATGTCGCTAAGGAACGCGATCCGCTGTGTACCGATTGGCAGGATTACCGGATCTGCGGTTTCCCTCCACCGTCCTCGGGTCATCTCACCATCATGCAGATCCTCGGCATCCTGGAGCAGCTGCCGGCGCTCGACGAGCCGATGGAAGAGGATCGTCCCGGCACCGAATGGCTGCACCGCTTCCTCGAGGCGTCGCGGCTGGCCTTCGCCGACCGCGACAAGTTCATCGCCGACCCGGACTTCGTCAACCCTCCGGGCGGCGACTGGAACAGCATGCTCGACGAAGAGTACCTGGCCGAACGCGCCGAGTTGATCGGCGAGCAGAGCATGGGGCCGGATGGTGCCGACGCGGGCAATCCCGGTGTCGTGGAAACTGCCTGGGCCATCCAGCCCATCCAGCCCGAATACGGCACCAGCCACATCAGCATCATCGATGAAGAGGGCAATGCCGTGGCCATGACCACCACCATCGAGGCCGCTTTCGGGTCACGCATCCTGGCCGATGGCGGCACCGGGCTGGCGGGTGGCTACCTGCTCAACAACGAGCTGACCGATTTTTCGTTCCGCCCCCTGGATGCCGATGGCTCGCCGATCGCCAATCGCGTCGAGGCCGGCAAACGGCCACGCTCGAGCATGAGCCCGACGCTGGTGTTCGACCGCGAAAGCAATGAACTCGTTGCCAGCCTCGGCTCGCCGGGCGGCGCTGCGATCATTCACTATACCGCCAAGGCGCTGGTAGCCATGCTCGACTGGGGGTTGGATGCCCAGGAAGCGCTTGACCTGCCCCACGCCATCACCCTGGGGGGGCCTGCCTACCTCGAGGAGGGTCGTTTCCCGGCCCACGTGATCGAGGCGCTCAACGAACTCGGCCACGAGGCCAGTGAGCGCGAGCTGGTGAGCGGACTGCAGGCAATCCAGCGTACCGAGGATGGATTCTTCGGCGGTGCCGATCCGCGTCGTGAAGGCGTGGTGATGGGCGACTAGCCAGCCTGCCCGGGTGGCGCCCGTCTGGGCGCCACCGTCAACGTCGTAGCCAGTTGCGCAGCTTCACCAGCAGGATTGCGCCGTCACTCGACTCGCGGCGGTCGCGAATCAGTTCGGCAAGGCGATCCGGGTAGTCGGTGATGATGGCGTCCACGCCGAGGTCGATCATCTGCGACATGCGCGCCCGGTCGTTCACCGTCCAGGCATGCACCTCGTAACCGAGCTCGCGCGCCAGCCGGATCTCGTTGTCGGTGATTCGGTTGTGGCGTAGCCCCAAGGCGTCGAAGCTGCGCCGATCGAGGGTTCCCGGCATCACCAGTTGAGCCAGCAGGGTCACGCGCAGGTCCGGCTCGCGCTCCTTGATCATGTCCAGTACGCGGGTCGACATCACCGCCAGCCGTGTCTCACCGCTGACGTCCGGACTGCCGCAACGGGCGGCCTGCGCCGGCGTCACTCGGGCCAGGCACTCACGCCGCGCCTCGGTTTCCCGCTCCAGCGCGTCGAGCACGGCCTCCACCAGGGCGTCTTCCGCGCCTGGGTCCGGTTTCATGTCGATCATCAAGGCGCTCTTGCCGCGCACCGCGGCAAAGGCTTCGTCGAGGGTGGGGATGCGTTCCCCGACGAAGGCGTCGCCGAACCAGCTGCCGACATCGAATTCGCGCAGCTCATCGAGTGTCATGTCCTGCAAGTTGCGCGGGTCGCCGGTCAGGCGCTGAAGGCTGCGGTCGTGGTAGAGCACGACTTCACCATCGGCGGTCAGGCGGACATCGATCTCCACGTAGTGGGCACGATCCTCATTCGCACGCTCAATTGCCGACAGGGTGTTCTCGGGCGCGGCTATCGAGCTGCCGCGATGGGCGATGATGGCAACGTCATCGCGTAGCTCGAAGCTGTTGACGATCCACCATGCCTGGGCCAGTGCGAACAGCAGCACGGCGAGCTCGACCCCCCAGGCGAGCCGGCCCGGATGGGCATCGGGCGGCGGTGGGGCGGGGCGCGGCTCACGGTGCGCCAGGCGCAGGTAGAGGCAGGCCGAGAGCAGCGCGTTCGCCGCGATGCCGATAAAGGTGATGGCAAGCGTTGTCAGCACGTAGCCGGTCACGTAGGCCAGCATGGCCGGAATCAGCACCGCATTGCGTTCCGGTAGCCACCACAGCAGAGGGGTGAAGACGCGGTCGAAGAGCGTACTGGCAAGGAGGGGCAGGGCAACGATGACCAGCAGCACGGAGATCACGACCAGGGCAACCTTGGCGCGATGGCCGCGGGTCAGTTCACGGCTGCGCTTGAGGGCGGCAAGCGCTGAGAGATTTTCCAGCGTGGCCACCGGCAGTGCCAATATCCAGCGCACGTAGAGCCACGCCGCGGAGAGGGCCCAGGCGAGGACCAGCGGTATCGCGGTGGCCAGGAAGTGCCACAGTGCAGGCGGGCGCATACGTAGTACGTAGTACGGGTCGAGCCCGCCGATGATCATGTCGTAGAGCCAGCCCAGCAGCAGCGCAACGGGTATCAACATCAGCAGGTGCGCGCCCACCTGCAGTACGACCAGGCCGGCCAGGACGGGCAGCCGGCGCAGGGTCTGCCACAGGGCGATGAACGCCAACTGGTAATGGTTGTCGCGCCGCTTGACCGCCACCAGAATCATGCCGGCCTGCTGCAGGTAGAGAATCAGGAAGGTCAACCCGATGGCCGCCAGCAGCCACAAGATCCCCCCCGGGCTGAGCAGCAGGTCGAGCAGTGCGGCATTGGTGACGACCGGGCGGTCGAACCGGTTGAGCAGACCGGTCAGGGTCCAGGCTACGGCCGGCAGCAGCAGGCTCGAGGCGAGCAGGGTGAAGAAGAGATGATACGCCACCAGCGGACGCAGGTGCTCTCGCAGGCTGCGCAGCACATCCACGCCTAGCGACGTCATCGAAATGGAAGCTCTCGGTGTAGATTCATGCCATTAGCGTGGCACCGGGGATGCCGTGTGGGCAAGTGGCGCTGAGGTGCCCGTGAATTCGAAAGAGGATTCGAGCGGAAGCTCAAGTGTCGAGAGGCAGGCGCTCTTCGGCCACCACGATGCCATTGTTGTCGGCGTAGAGCCACTGACCCGGGCGCAGGGTGACGCCGGCAAAAGTGACTGGAATGTCGCGGCTTCCCTCGCCGCGCTTCTCGCTCTTGCGAGGGTGCGCGCCGAGCGCCTGGACGCCCAGGTCCGTCTCGGCCAGGACGTCGACGTCGCGCACGCAGCCATACATGACGACACCCGACCAGCCATTGTCCACTGCCTGCTCCGCGAGCATGTCGCCAAGCATGGCACAGCGATGAGAGCCGCCGGCATCGACCACCAGCACGGCACCCTCCCCAGGCTCGCCGACGGCCTGCTTGACCAGGGAATTGTCCTCGAAGCACTTGACGGTACGCACCGGCCCGCAGAACGCCTCGCGGCCGCCAAAGCTGACGAAGATCGGATCGAGTACCTGCACGTCCGGGTGGGCATCGCAAATATCGGGCGTGATGATCGCGCTCATCGAAGATTCCTTGCCAGAGGGAGGGAGATGGTGTGGATGATGCCATGGTTCGTTCGCTCCGGCCCTCGTCGATTCGTCGCAGGCTGGAACGACACCGGGCAGGGCCCGGTGTCGCAGGTCGAAGCAGTAGGGAAGCTAGAAGCGGAGCCCAACCGAGGCGGTAAAGGTATCGATGGTGTAGTCGCTGTCGAAATCGTAGCGCTCGTACTCGGCGCGGATCAACACCGGGTTGAAGTTGAACTGGGCGCCGAGGCCGTAGACCGGGTCGAAGCCGTCGTTGTCCTGCAGGTCGAGCTCGGCATCACCCAGGTTGCCTTTCACCTCCGTTTCCCAACTGGCGGCGCCGATCTTGGCGAACGGGGTGAACCAGGTCGTGATCGGAAACTGGCCGACCAGGCTGGCGCCGTAGGCATTGGATTCCAGGTTGGTGCTGGCGCCGTCGGTGCCGCGCAGGCGTACACGGCCGAGGTCGGCATAGAAGACTTCGCCGGCAAGGTAGCGGTTGAACTGGTATCCGGCGAAGCCTTTCCAGACGTTGTCGTCGTCGTCGAGGTCGAAGTCGCTGCTGCCGCTCTCGATGAAGTTGTCCACGTCTTCGCGATCGTTCTCCAGCGAGCTGAAGCCGGTGCCCAAGCCCAGATAGGCATACTGTTCATGGGGCTGGCCGGCTTGTGCCTGAGCGCCGGTGGCAACGAGTAGCGAGGCGGAAGCCAGTGCTGTGGTGAGGAGCATTCTGTTCGACATGTTCTGACTCCTTGAAATGTCCCTTGGCCTTGAATCCCTCATTCTTGCATGCGCTGTCTTCGGTCCCCCGACCGATCCAGTACATGAAGGCTTCTTAAACTTAGTCTCGGCGGGAAATGCTCTCAAGGCGGAGCGGGTAAAAAAACGTAGCGAGACGTCGCCAACTGGCGACGTAAATGCAGGCTGCATAGGCACTTGGAAAAAAAGCGCCCTCCGAGGAGGGCGCTTCGTTCATCGGCTCCGGCACCTGTCGCCAGGCACCATCGATGTTGCGAGCATCGGAGTCGAACCTGATCTTGTCAGACCCGAGGTATCAGGCTTCCTGGGCGACCGGAATCACGTTGGAAGCGGCGTTCTGATATTCCTCGATTTCATGGAAGTTCATGTAACGATAGATCTCGCCGGCCATGGCGTCGAATTCGCCCATGTAACGCTGGTACTCCTCGACGCTCGGCAGGCGACCTTCCACCGCGGCCACCGCCGCCAGTTCCGCCGATGCCAGATACACGTTGGCGCCGTCGCCCAGGCGGTTGGGGAAGTTGCGGGTAGAGGTGGAAACCACGGTGCTCTTGGCGGCGACGCGGGCCTGGTTGCCCATGCACAGCGAGCAGCCCGGCATCTCCATGCGTGCACCGGCGCGGCCGTAGATGCCGTAGTAGCCCTCTTCGGTGAGCTGGTGCTGGTCCATCTTGGTCGGCGGCGCGAGCCACAGGCGCGTCTTCAGGCTGCCGGCGGGCTGCTTCTCGAGCAGCTTGCCGGCAGCGCGGAAGTGGCCGATGTTGGTCATGCACGAACCGATGAAGACCTCGTCGATCTTCTCGCCGGCCACTTCGGAGAGCAGGCGGGCGTCATCCGGGTCGTTCGGGGCGCAGAGCACCGGCTCCTTGAGCGCCTCGAGGTCGATCTCGATGACCTCGGCGTACTCGGCGTCCTTGTCGGCGCGCATCAGGCTCGGGTTGGCCAGCCACGCCTCCATGCCCTGGATGCGGCGCTCGATGGTACGACGGTCGCCGTAGCCGTTGGCGATCATCCACTTGAGCAGGGTGATGTTGGACTTCAGGTACTCGCTCACGCTGTCCTCGGACAGGGTGATGGTACAGCCGGCGGCGGAGCGCTCGGCGGAGGCGTCGGAAAGTTCGAAGGCCTGCTCGACGGTGAGGTCCTCGAGGCCCTCGATCTCCAGCACGCGGCCGGAGAAGGCATTCTTCTTGCCCGACTTCTCGACGGTCAGCAGCCCCTGCTTGATCGCGTAGTAGGGAATCGCGTGGACCAGGTCACGCAGGGTGACGCCGGGCTGGCGCTTGCCCTTGAAACGCACCAGCACGGACTCCGGCATGTCCAGCGGCATCACGCCGGTGGCGGCGGCGAAGGCGACGAGGCCGGAGCCTGCCGGGAAGGAGATGCCCAGCGGGAAACGGGTGTGCGAATCGCCGCCGGTACCCACGGTGTCGGGCAGTAGCATGCGGTTCAGCCAGCTGTGGATGATGCCGTCGCCCGGACGCAGCGAGACGCCGCCGCGGTTCATGATGAAGTCGGGCAGGGTGTGGTGGGTCTCGACGTCGACCGGCTTCGGGTAGGCGGCGGTGTGGCAGAAGGACTGCATCACCAGGTCGGCCTGGAAGCCGAGGCATGCCAGGTCCTTGAGCTCATCGCGGGTCATCGGGCCGGTGGTGTCCTGGGAGCCCACTGTGGCCATCTTCGGCTCGCAGTACATGCCGGGGCGCACGCCTTCCAGACCGCAGGCCTTGCCGACCATCTTCTGGGCCAGGGTGTAGCCCTTGCCGGTGTCGGCGGGCTGCTCCGGCAGGCGGAAGACATTGGAGGGGGCCAGGCCCAGGGACTCGCGCGCCTTGGTGGTCAGGCCTCGGCCGATGATCAGCGGAATACGGCCGCCGGCGCGGACTTCATCGAGGATCAGTTGGGTCTTCAGCTCGAAGGTGCTGACGACCTCATCGGTGCCGTGCTTGCACACCTTGCCTTCGTAGGGGTAGACGTCGATGACGTCGCCCATCTCGAGCTTGGAGACGTCCATCTCGACGGGCAGGGCGCCGGAGTCTTCCATGGTATTGAAGAAGATCGGGGCGATCTTGCCGCCGAAGCAGAAGCCGCCGGCACGCTTGTTGGGCACGTAGGGGATGTCGTCGCCGAAGAACCACAGTACCGAGTTGGTGGCGGACTTGCGCGAGGAGCCGGTACCGACCACATCGCCGACGTAGGCGACCGGGAAGCCCTTGGCCTTCACTTCCTCGATCTGCTTGAGCGGGCCGGTGGTGCCGGGCACTTCGGGATGGATGCCGTCGCGCTCGTTCTTGAGCATGGCGTTGGCGTGCACCGGGATGTCGGGGCGCGACCAGGCGTCAGGCGCGGGGGAGAGATCGTCGGTGTTGGTCTCGCCGGTCACCTTGAAGACGGTGAGGGTGATCTTCTCTTCCAGGGCGGGCTTGGAGAGGAACCACTCGGCGTCGGCCCAGGATTGCATGACGTCCTTGGCCACGGCGTTGCCGGCGCGGGCGCGATCTTCCACGTCGTGGAAGGCATCGAACATCAGCAGGGTGTGCTTGAGCTGCTCGCCGGCCTCCTTGGCCAGCTCGCTGTCGTCCAGCAGCTCGACCAGAGTGGCGATGTTGTAGCCGCCCTGCATGGTGCCCAGCAACTTGACGGCATGCACCTTGTCGACCAGCGGAGACTTGGCTTCGCCCTTGGCAACGGCGGTGAGGAAGCCGGCCTTGACATAAGCGGCCTCGTCGACGCCCGGCGGCACGCGATTGGTCAGCAGATCGAGGATGAACTCTTCTTCGCCAGCGGGCGGGTTCTTCAACAGCTCGATCAGCGCGGCGGCCTGCTCTGCATTCAGGGGCTTCGGCGGGACGCCCTCGGTGGCGCGTTCTTCGACATGTTGGCGATAGGCTTCAAGCACGTTGGGGCCCTCATCTGGTGTGTTGCCCAAAGCAGTTCGATACGGCGACGAACATCGGCGAAAGGACTGCCCTGGCGGGTGAAACAACCGTAGTCACTGGGTGGCGCGATTCTACGGGAAACTGTCGACAATGTTAAGTTGACCCTTTGAGCCACGGCCTAGACTTTGGTCGTCGCAATGTTTGCTGCACTACAGGGTGCCTGCCAGGGCGGGGCGCGTTACCATTGGCTGAATGACCAACGGGGAGAGTGGGATGTGCGCACGTATCGCCTCGCCCTGCGTGGGGCTCTGTTCGACAACGCTGGGCGATCCGGTGTGCCGGGGCTGCCAGCGAACGGATGACGAGATCTGCGTGTGGATGGCGCTTTCCGACGAGCAGCGCAGCCGCCGCATCGCGCAACTGGATGCCCTGCGTGAGCGGGTCGCCGCGCGCTTTCTGCGCGTCACCGACGAAGCCTGCCTCGAAGCGCAACTGCGTCAACACCGTATTCGCTTCCGACCCGAGCAGCCGTCGCTGTCACGTGCGGTGGAACTGCTGCGGGTCGGGCGCGACCGTATTCGCGAGCTGCAGCGCTATGGCTTGGTGCCGCTGGGGAGTGCCGCCGGGCTCAGCGCCGCCGAGTTGCATGCGCGACTCAGCGAGCAGTTGTTGGCAGAGGCGAACGAACGCCGACGCGCCGATCGCGTGCCGGTCTCCAACCGTTGACTGCACGATCCAGAATACCGAGCCTGAACCATGCCAGAGACCTTAGAAGCGACCCTCAACGACGTCGAGCTACCAGCGGACCTGCTCGCCTTCCTTGCCTGCCCCACGCCCGACGCCTGGGTCGAGTGGGCGCTCCAGAACCCCGACCTGCTGCTGATCGACCATGCCCAGTGCGAGAAGAAGGCCGCCTCGACCGCCATGAGTCTGCTCTACCGCTATGTCGACCAGCCGCTGCTGCTGACCAAGATGTCGCAACTGGCGCGCGAGGAGCTGCTGCATTTCGAGCAGGTAGTGAAGTTGATGGAGGCGAGGGGCATCGAATACCGCCATCTCAGCGCTTCGCGCTATGCCGAGGGGCTGCGCCGTCACGTTCGCCCTCAAGATCCGGAGCGCCTGGTCGATATTCTCATCATAGGGGCTTACATCGAGGCGAGAAGCTGCGAGCGTTTCGCCAGGCTGATCCCGCATCTCGATGCCGAGCTGGCCCGATTCTATCGCTCGCTGGTGAAGTCGGAGGGCCGCCACTACGAAGATTATCTCATGCTGGCGCGGTATCTTTCGTCGGATACCATTGACAAGCGGGTGGTTTTCTTTGCCGAATGCGAAGCACAACTAATAGTCACGCCGGACACGGCGTTTCGTTTCCATAGTGGCGTGCCGGCTTGATACCGCCACTTTGCCATGCAGGGTTCCGTCATGCAGGACGCTTCAGTAACCGAGCATAACAGTGACGATGGCGATCATCTGGCGCTGTTCGGCCAGTTCTCGCTGGCATTGGGTGATGATGTACTGACCCAGTTCAGCTATGACAAGGTCAAGGCGCTGCTGGTCTATCTGCTGTTGCACCACCAGCCGGTCAACCGAGCCAGTCTGGCCGAGCTGCTGTGGCCCGATCAGGGGCTCTCCTCCGGACGCACCAACCTGCGCCACGCGCTTCACTGCCTGCGACAGTCGCTGGGTGAGGAAGCCGAGCGCGTGCTGGTCGTTTCACGCCAGACCATTGCCTTCCGGCGGCCCGATGGTTGGCGCTTCGATCTGCACGAACTCCAGCAGCTGCTGGAGGGCGCGCAGGACGTGGCGACCCTCGAGCAGCTCCTGCGGCGCTACCGTGGCGACCTGGTGGAAGAGCTGCAGTTGCCGGCCTGCACCGAGTTCCAGCGTTGGCTGGTGCAACTGCGCAACGAGTGGCGCCAGCGCGTGATCCGCTTTGCCGAAGGTGTGCTCGAGCGCAACGACGAGGTACCGGACGCGCTGCTGCAGACCCTGGTGAGTCGTTTCTCCGGCTATGGGCCGTTCCATGAGCGCCTGGTGCGGCAGCTCGCCGAGCAGGGCCAACTGGCCGCCGCCCACGAGCAGTACAACGCCTACTTGCAGTTGCTGGCGCTCTCCGGCCAGCAGCCCGAGCCCAATTTCCTGCAGCTGGCGCGCTACTGGTCGGATGGCAACCCCGACCTGCAGAGCCTGTCGCCGCAGGGTGCCTTCTCGCGCACCTTGGCGGCCGGAAGTTCACCGCTGCGCGAGGACGAGATCGAGCAGCGCCAGCTATCGGTGATGGCCATTCGCCTGCGCGTCAAGGGTGAGTTCTCGGCCCGTGACGAGATCCGTGCCTGCCTGTCGTTGCAGATCGAACTGATGCGCTGGCTGGAGCAGCAGTGCCATCATCTGGGCGGTTTCTGGTTGCCCGGGGCGACCGGTGGCCTGGGGCTGGCCTGTTTCGGTACTCATGGCCCGGCACACCAGTTGGCCGAGCTGGTGGCGCTCTATGAACATTGCCGGCGTGTGCTGCCCGACGAAGTGGCGCGCCATTGGAGCGGTGAAGACGAGGCCCCACGCATCGAGTTGGCGGCCGGTCTCAACAGTGGTCGTGTCGTCTACTTACCCGAGCGCCAATTGGTCGATCCGCTGGGGCAAGTGACCCAGGGCTCGCTGGATTTGATGTGTGCTGCCGAAGGCAGCGAGCTGGTCATCTCTCAGGAGGCCAGCCAGCACATGCCGCCGGCGCTGGACCTGCAGCCGCGTCTCTCCTCGCGGCTGGTGGCGAGCGACGGCCGCGTGCGGCTGCGTGCACTGGTGCTGGGGCACAACGAAGGCGGTCGTGATGCCATGCCGCCGAGTCTGGTCGGTCGCGAGGCATCGCTGCGCGTACTGCGCGATGCCTTGGCGCGCGCCGGCATCGGCCTGCGTCAGAGCGTGCTAGTGAGGGGCGCTTCCGGCATGGGCAAGTCGGCCCTGATGGTCGGATTCCGTCAGCTCGAGCTGAGCCGCGACGCCGCCATCTGTTGGCAGCCCACCACTCGCCTGTCGGTATTGGAGCCCTATGGCGTTGCACGAGCTCTGCTGCGCTGGCGGCTCGATGGCAAGCTCGACAAGCAAGGGCTCGAGGACTTGATCGGGCAATGCGGGCTCGCGCTGAGTCCGGATCAGTTGGACTTGCTGGGGGAGGCGCTGGGCGTCAAGGAATCGCCCGAAGTGGCGCAACTGGCCAAGAACGGCGAGGCAGTGGACCTGGTGGTGGCACTGCTTTGCAAGGCCATCGAACGGCAGGCCGCCGAGCGTACCCAGGTGCTGATGATCGACGACCTGCAATGGCTCGATGAACCATCGTTTCGTGTCCTGGCGGGCCTGCAGGCGCGTCTGCCGATCAACTGCGCTTTCCTGCTGGTGGCTAGCCATCATGGTCGTGAGACCCTGCCCACACGTCTGCACTGGGACCAGCAGGTCACCCTGAGCCATCTCGATGCGATGCAGTCGTCTCGGCTATTGTCGCAACTGGCCAGGCGCTACCGGCTGCACCTCAGCCCGCGCCTGCGCGGCCAGATCATCGAACGCTGCGACGGCGTGCCGCTCTACATGCAGGAGATCTGCCGGCGTCTGGAGATGGATCGCCGTGAAGGGCGTAGCGTGCAGCTCGATGAGTTGCCCAGAGGATTGCTCGGGCTGCTTGCCGGGCGTATCGACCAGCTCGATGGCGACCGTGAGGTCGCGCACGTGGCCGCGGTGCTGGGGCGTCGTTTTCGTCTCGACTTCCTGGCCGAATGCAGCGGCTGGGAAATGGCCCAGCTCAACCGCGCCTTGGAGCAGATGCGACGGCTCGAGATCATCGAGCCTGCCGGGGGCGAGGGCGGCTGCCGCGAATATCAGTTCAGTCACCAGCTCCTGCAGGAGGCCGCTTATCTTTCCTGTCCCCGTGACGTGCGGGTGCGTATCCATCGTCAGGTCGTCAGCCTGATCGAGGAGCGTTTCCCGATGTGGATCGGCCGGCATCCGGGCGATTTTGCTACCCACCTGCGGCGCAGCGGGCACTATGCTCGCGGCGCACGCTACTTCGAGCTGGCGGCACGCGAGGCGCTCAAGGTCAGCGCCAACCGCACCGCGCTGAAGATGGCCGATTTCGGCCTGGCCAGCCTTCGTCACGTCGAGAACCAGGCGGAGCGCGAGATCAGCTTGTTGACCGTGCGCGGTCAGGCCGCCTTCGCCCTCGAGGGGCACGGTTCGCCTACCGCACATGAAAGCTTCGTACGCGCCCGCGAGCTGCTGGTGGAAAACGGGGGTTGTCATGCCGAGGACGCCGAAGACCTCGAACAGGCCTTTCTGGTCAAGTGGGGGCTGTGGGTAGGTTGCAGCCAGCGCCATGCCCATGCCGATGCCTTCTCGCTCGCCGCCAGCCTGGCTTCCATTGCCGGTCGGCTCGAGGATCCACGCTATCAGCGGCTGGCCGACTACGCCCGGGCCAACTGTGAGTACTGGGCGGGACGCATCCGGCAGGCATTTGAGCACCTCGACGAGATCGCGCCGCTGGAACAGCCGATGATCATCGAGTGGCTGCCGTTCTCCGAGCACCCCCAGGTGGCCGCGGCCTGTTTCCAGGGCTGGGCCATCTGTCTGCGCGGCGACTACCGGCGCGCCGAGCAGCAGGTCGAGGCGGCGATCCGCCTGGCCGAGCGCATCGGCCATCCCGGATCGCTGGCCATGGCGCTGCTGTTTGCCGCTGCGCTCTATCGTCAGCTCGGCCATGTTCACTTGGCGGCCAGGCGTGCCGAACAGGCCGTTGCCCTGACCGAGACTCCCGATCTGCATCTATGGCAGGTGTCGGCGCAGGCTATCCTCGGTTGGCGTCGCGCACTCTCCGGCGACCGAGATGGCCTGAAAATGATGGAGCTGGCTCAGGAGGAGCTGGGCGAGATCACCGGCCGCGACCGCTATCATCGCCCGACGCTATGGTACAGCGATGCCTGCCTGGCGCTCGACGAGCTCAGTCATGCCGAGGATTATCTGGATCAGTGCCTGATGATAGCCCGCGAGCGCAGTACGCTGTTCGTCTCCGAACTGGCGGTACAGCTCGCCCGTGTCCGCGATCGGTTGGGCCGGCCCAAGGAGGAGGTGCGGTTACTGGTCGAGCAGGCGCTGGAGTGTGCGCGTCTGCACGAGAACCGGCATCAGGAGCTGTGTGCACTCGAGGCATGGCTGACGCTGATCGACAACCAGGATGAAGTCGTGCGCGAACAGTTCCGCAGCCTGCTCGACAGCGTGAGCCACAGCGATGCCCCGGTGCTGATTCGCTGGCGCATGTTGCTCGAGCGTCAACTTCCTCAAGTGAGCAGTCCGGAAGGGCGCGTGGCCGTCGGCAACGGCTAGTCTTCTGCGCTGAGCGTGCCGCTCTCCAGGAGGGCGATTCGCTCCAGTGCCTCGGAGCGGTTGTTGCCGCATAGCTCGGGGTCGAAAGCGAATTGTCCGCATACCTTGGGGCGGCGCGCATCACCAAACAGGCGACAAAGGTTGTTCGTGTCGAGCTGCACGCAGCGTTCTCCGGCCGGCTTGCCGTGGGGCATGCCGGGTATCGGCGAGCTGATCGATGGGGCGATGCAGCAGGCGCCACAGCCCGGACGGCAGCCCGCTGGTGCGGGCGTACTCTTCGTGCATTCCCGGCGTGCGGTATCGGTGCTCACGGCCGGGCCTCGGCAATCGCACCCTTGTCGATCCCTTCGAACGCCTGCACTCGCGTTGACCTTCCGGTTTCTTCCGCAATCTGTCGTGCCAGCCAGGCGGCGATGTGTTCGACCGTGGTCGGTGAGTCGAGCACGATGCAGCGTTCCCGTGGCAACCGAAGTTGAAAGCGGCCCTGCTCGGCGCGGTAGCGGCTAGTCAGGCTGGGATATATCTCGGGTTCGGCCTGGTCGACGATGTCGGCCTGGTCGACCAGGTAGCGATCGTCCAGATAGCCGGCCCACTGGGCTTCCAGCTCCGGACAGCGTTCGCCGCGTTGCCAGATGTGCAGGCGTGAACGATGGCCATGGGCGATGCGCTGGCAGTTGCCGGTGTGGTGCTTGAGCCCGTGGCTGTAGGTATAGACGGCGCCGTCGACGACCTCGTCACGCAGGCGCAGCCGTATGTCGCTGACCCGCGGCGGCGGGCGTTTCATCAGCTCACGGGCGAGGGATGCGGCGAGCCGTTCGGGCGTGACCTCCTGCCAGGGCAGCATGGTGAAGGCCTGGCGCGGTGCTCGCACCTCCAGCGTATAGGGCAGCGAGGTGCGTACGCAGATTCCCTCGCTGCATTCACTGATACTGAGGCCGGGAGCCCGGGTCGGCACCAGCAGCGTATGGTCGGCATCGGCATCCAGGCGCGACTTGATCCATGGCTTGACCCGGCCGAAATCGAACAACATGCCATCTTCGCCTAGCTCGCCGTCGAGTTCGGCATCGACGTACCAGCTGACGCCGATCAGGCCGCGCTGAGGGCACCAGAGCGAAGCGTCGAGCTGGGTCAGCCGGTTGACGAATAGGGTCATCAGTCGATTCCCGTGATCTTGTGGGTTTGCAGCGACAGGCGCCATTGTGGATGAGCCAGGCAGTACGCCACGGTCGCGTCCAGGTAGTTGGCTCCGTCAACCAGCGGCGTGGTGTCCATGGGTTGCAGGAAGAAATGCCGGAAGTCGAGCTCGGTGAAGCGTTCGGGATCAGCCTCCGCTTGGGGGTAGACCAGCTTGAGTTCATCGCCGCGGGTCAACTTGAGCGCCGTGTCGGCCTTGGGGCTGACGCAGAGCCAGTCGATGCCGGCAGGTGCGGGCAGGGTGCCGTTGGTTTCGACCGCCACTTCGAAGCCACGTGAATGCATGGCCTCGATCAGTGCCTCGTCGAGCTGCAGCAGCGGCTCGCCGCCGGTAAACACCACATAGGGTGTGGCCGCAGCGTCCTGCTGCGGCCATAGCGCCGTCAGGTGGACGGCGAGCGCGTCGGCATCGACGAAGCGTCCGCCATGCTGACCATCGGTACCGACGAAATCGGTATCGCAGAAGCGACAGGCGGCGCTTGTCCGGTCCTGCTCGCGGCCCGACCACAGGTTGCAGCCGGAAAAGCGACAGAAGACGCTGGCGCGTCCGGCTTGCGCCCCCTCGCCCTGCAGTGAGTAGAAGGCCTCTTTGACGTGATACATCAGCCTTCACCTTCCGATGCGCCGCCGGTATGGGTATCGGGCCGCTGTATGGCGGCAGCATCGGGCTGCGGTGAATAGCCGAGAGGATCCACCGCGCCATTGGCGGCAAAGGCCGCGAGCCGCTCACGACAGCTGCCGCAGCGGCCGCAGGCAAGCGCCTCGCCACGATAGCAGGTCCAGGTGTTGGCGTAGTCGAGCCCCATGGCCAGGCCATCGGCGAGTATCTCCGCCTTGCTGGAGCGCAAGTAGGGCGCATGGATCTCGACCGGCTCGAAGTTGGCGATGCCCGCCACCCTGTTCATGGCGTCGACGAATTCGGGGCGACAGTCGGGGTAGAGCATGTGGTCGCCACCGTGAGCGCCGTAATCGACCCTTCCTGCGCCGATGTTCACCGCCTTGGCGATGGCCAGCGACAGCAGCACCATGTTGCGGTTGGGCACTACCGTGGCGGTGAGGTTCTCCTCGCCGTAGTCGCCTTCCGGCATGTCGCGGCTGGCATCGGTCAGCGCCGAGTTGTCGATCAGGCCGTGAATCGCGCGGATGTCGACCACCTGGTGCGGTATGTCGAGCATGCCACAGACCCTGGCGGCCACTTCGAGTTCGCGGACGTGACGCTGGCCATAGTCGAAGGAGAGTGCGTGAACCTCGCGCCCCTCGCGCAGGGCGCGGTGCAGGACGGTGAAGGAATCCATGCCGCCGGAGTAGATCACCACGGTGGCGTTGGAGGAAGCATTGGGCATAGTGGGACTCTGAGTCGGAGAATTTTTCGTTCCCGCCATGGGCGGTCGCCGGGATCCGGTCCGGCGCGCGTCATTCTACTTGAGCGGAAAAACAAGTGCACGTGGCTTGGTGGTGCTGGCAAAGCCCTCGTGCTGCTATAATCCAGCCCCATATCAGCGCCCAGGCGCTGTCTGGAAAGTCGGCGAGCGAAGGCCAGGCAAGGCAAAAATCGACGAAAGGACGGAGTTTACGGGACGTAAATGAGCACCTAGAGTCGATTTTTAACGCCGTATGGCCGAGCGCAACCAGTTTTCAGGCAGTGACCTCGCCATCGTCCTGACAACGGTGACCTCACATGAAAGCTCCCGAACTGCTCTCCCCGGCGGGGACGTTCAAGAACATGCGTTATGCCTTCGCCTATGGCGCCGATGCCGTCTATGCCGGCCAGCCGCGCTATTCGCTGCGGGTGCGCAACAACGATTTCAAGCTCGACAACCTGCACCGCGGCATCGCCTACGCCCACGAGCGGGGCAGGCAGTTCTACGTAGCGTCGAACATTGCACCGCATAACAGCAAGCTCAAGACCTACCTGCGCGACATGGAGCCGGTGATCGAGGCCGGCCCCGATGCGTTGATCATGTCCGACCCGGGTCTGATCATGATGATTCGCGAGCGCTGGCCCGACCAGGTGATCCATCTCTCGGTGCAGTCCAACGTGGTCAACTGGGCGGCGGCGAAGTTCTGGTACAAGCAGGGTATCAGCCGCATCATCCTGTCGCGGGAATTGTCGCTGGAGGAGATCGCCGAGATCCGTGCCGAATGCCCCGAACTCGAGATCGAGACCTTCGTCCACGGTGCACTGTGCATTGCCTACTCCGGCCGCTGCCTGCTCTCCGGCTATTTCAATCACCGTGACCCCAACCAGGGCACCTGCACCAACGCCTGCCGCTGGCAGTACAACACCGTGGCCGCGGCCCAGGACGAGACCGGCGATCTGGTGCCGGCCAACTCGGCGGCGGCACATGCGGCAAGCGGCGTGTGGACCCCCGGCCAGGGAGGACTGATCGCCTCGGGCGGCGGCAGTACCACCCACAGCACGGCGACGGCCGGCGGTGTGGAGGGGCAGGACGAGCTTTCCGCCTTGATCGAGGACGCCACCCGGCCGGGCGAGCTGATGCCGATCTTCGAGGACGAGCATGGCACCTACATCATGAACTCGAAGGATCTGCGTGCCGTACAACACGTGCCCAGGCTCACTGAAATGGGCGTGACGTCGCTCAAGATCGAGGGGCGTACCAAGTCGCACTACTACGTGGCGCGTACCGCCCAGGTCTATCGTCGCGCCATCGATGACGCCGTGGCCGGTCGCCCCTTCGACATGCGCCTGATGGACGAACTCGACAACCTGGCCAACCGTGGCTACACGGAAGGTTTCTATCGCCGCCACGTCCACGACGAGTACCAGAACTACGAGCGCGGCAACTCGGTCGGTGTGCATCAGCAGTTCGTCGGCGAGGTAATCGGCTACGATCCCGGGCGCGGCGTGCTGGAAGTGGACGTCAAGAACCGCTTCGAGGTGGGCGATGGCATGGAGCTGATGCTGCCCGGCGGCAATCGGCGTTTCACCCTCGAGCACATCGAGAACAAGCGCGGCGAATCGGTGCAGGCGGCGCCGGGCTCGGGCCATGTGGTGCGCATCCCGGTGCCGGGCGAGACCATTTCACCGGAGCGAATCGAATTCGCGCTGTTGATGCGCGACCTGAAGGGTTAACACGGCTCGAGCGAGTACAGGTGTATCGAGCCGACTCGGTAACATGTCTCGGTAGTATCAAGAGGGCGGCCACTTGGTCGCCCTCTTTGCTGACGAGCAAGCTCAGGTGGAGGGGTCGGGCTCCTCGTAATGTCCGACGCCATCACGTCCGCCGTGCTTGACGCTGTACATGGCCTGGTCGGCAGCGTCGACCAGGCCGGTGGCACTCTCGAATTCGCCGTCTTCCATGTCGGCGATGCCGATGGAGGCGGTCACGTGAAGTGGCTGGCCGTCGGCCTGGGCCAAGGGTTGGGTGGCGAGGTATTCGCGGATTCGGTCGGCCAGGATACCGGCATGCTGGCGACGCGTATTGGGCATGATGACGAGAAACTCCTCGCCGCCGTAACGTCCGGCGATATCGCTTTCGCGGACCATGTTGCTGAGCGCCGCGGCGAAGTGGATCAGCACCTCGTCGCCGAAACGATGCCCGAAGCGGTCGTTGATGCGCTTGAAATGGTCGAGGTCGATGAACATGACCGACAGGGGCTGGCGAGCACGCTTGGCGCACTCGAAGTGCTGTTCGAGGCGCTTCTCCAGCCAGGGGCGGTTGGCCAGTTGTGTCAGGTGGTCGGTGCGGTGCTGCTCGTCGAGTATGACGTGGCTGGCATGCAAGGCTTCCAGCTCGCGCTGTTGCTCGGCGAGTCGAATCGTCATCTTCAAGTTCTGCTCGAACAGCAGCTCCTTGGCCTCGGCCAGCAAGTGGGTGCTGTCGATGGCCGGTGGGCAGGTGATCTCGAACAGGCGGGCCAGCGAGGGCAGGCGATGCTGGAGCTCCTGCATTACCGTCATCAGCATGACGATGTCCAGCGATGCGACCGAGGCAAGCTGGCGTAGCAGGGCGCTGAAGGCAGAGGCCGAGTCGGCCGCCAGCCAGCAGTCGGCGATACGACAGGAAAGACGCAGGCAGAGCTTACGCGGATCGCCGTCGACGAGCGGGCCATGGCTGTCGATGATACCGGCCGCGATGGGGCCGGGCACTCCCCAGCTGGCCGCCAGCCAGGCGCCGACCAGGGCGTGGTCGCAGCCGTAGCGCTCGTTCTCGGCCTCGCTCAGCTTCTGGTGCTGACGAAGACCGGGGATATGCGTGGCGTAGTCATCGCCATCCAGGGCTTCGAAGGCCAAGATGCCGATATCCTGCAGCAGCGCGGTGGTGAACAGCTGCGGAGCTTCGTGCGGGCAGAGGTTCTGGGCCAGCTCCTGAGTGGCTGTGGCTGCGATGATGGCACGCTGGCACAGGTATTCGTGATCGAGTACGGCGTTGGCGCCCGGGCGGGGGAGGCCGAAGCTCAGCGCTATCGCCAGGGTGGCATCCAGGCCGATGCGTGAGACACCGTCCAGGCAGGTGGAGACCGGGTTCCCGCCCCGTGAGTACGAGGCGCTATTGGCCATCGAGAGGAGTCGCAGGGTGAGCGCGGGGTCCTGGCCGATGGCGCGGGCATAGTCGGCCAGACACGGCTCGGCAGAGCGCGCCATGGCGATCACGCGAGCCGCTGCCGCCGGCAGGCTAGGCAACGAGCGGCATTCGGCCAGGCGCTGGCTCAGCGTTTCGGGCAAGGGTGGTAGTTGTAGATTGGCGAGACCGGCAACGCCAGATGATTCCTCTACCGATATCCTATCGATCGGCATATCTTTCCCCGCCCATGCTGTTCTTGTTGTCCCCGGCCAAGCCTAGCAGAACGGCCGTTGGCTTAACGTTTGATTGCTTATTGCTTCCTCAACGATGTATCGAGATGGTCGACGACTTCTGCCCAGTCGGCATCCTCTTCCAGTGCCGCTTCGAGGAACTCGGCCTGCGAGGGGTTCCAGAAGGGGGCCTCGTAGAGCGCCATGGTCGAGGGTAGCGGAGCGTGTCGTTCGAGGAAGGCCTTGATCGAAGCGTCATCGGCGGGAAGGCCCAGTTGCTCGAAGAGTTCGCTGAAGGGATGCACGGGATGCTCCATGTCGCTACTCCTTACGCCTGCAGTTTCGGTGGGTTACATTCAACTTAGCCCGGCCGTCGCGGGAAGTCAGCCGATTCTATAGGTCTGTCGAACCGGCGACAGCGGCGGTCAGCGCTCTCCCACCAGTGGGGTGAGGAAGCGGCGGCGGCGCTCCTGCTCGTCCAGTGGCTGAGCGAGGAGATGGACAAGCTTGGTCATGGCGGCCTCCGGGGTCATGGCGTCACCTGAAAGGACGCCGGCCTGCAGCAGCCCCTGTCCGGCAGCGTAATGGCCGGGGGCGATGCCGCCGATAGGGCACTGGCTGATCGCGGCGACCAGCTTGCCCTCACCGCTGGCCCTGGCCAGCACGCCGATCAGCTCGGGGGCAGGTGGGACATTGCCTCCACCCCAGACCTCGAGCAGCGCGCCGCGGACGCGGTCGTCGCTGAGCCAGGCGTCCAACTGCCAGGCCTGGATCCCGGGCCAGAGTACGATTCTGACCATGCCGCCGTCGGCCAACGTCGAGTAATCCGGCAGTTCGAAGCGCGGTGCCCCGCGCTGCTGAGCCTCGAGCCCACGGCCGGGGTAAAGAACCACGTCATCGTCGACACGCTCGCCCAGCACCGGGTAGTTGGGGCTGGCAAAGGCATCGTCGGCTTCGCTATGGGTCTTGCGCGTGCGAATGCCGCGCAGCAGGCGCCCGGCAAAGGCCACGGCGACTTCCTGCAGTTCCGGCTTGGCGGCGTAACGCAGGGCCAGTTCGATGTTGCCGAGTGCGTCGCTGCCTTCGGCTTCGAGGGGATGCATGGCACCGGTGACGACCACGGGACGATCCAGCCCCTGGAGCTGGTAGGCAAGGCTGGAGGCGGTCCACGAAAGGGTATCGGTACCGTGCAGGACGACGATGCCGGAATGCTCGCTCACACACCCGGCAATGGTCTCTCCCAGCCACTGCCAGTCGCGAGGATCGGCCGCGCTGGAGTCGATGGGGGCCTCGATGGACTGAACCGTGAACCGTGGGAGCTGCGCCTGGCGACTTGGGGGCAAGCCGCCCAGGGCTTGTCTGAGCCGTGCCTCGATATTGCCTCCCGGGGCCAGCCCCTCGGCACTGGGCACCATGCCCAGGGTGCCACCGGTGTAGAGCACCAGCACGGGGCGATCGGCTAAGGGAGACTCGTTCATGGCGTTTCCTGTCTTCGAAGCGTCGAGGGTGGGCGCCGAACGGCGCGCAGTGAACGCCAATGATAACGGGAGATGCCGTGGATCTCACTCATCTACCCTGACCCGAACTCCTTCGGCGACCCGCTCGCCGGGATGAGTGATCAACGTCTCGCCCTCGTCTAGGCCTGCGAGTACCTGGGAGACGAGACCCTGGCGTCGCCCCAGCTCCACTTGGCGCCGACTGGACCGCTCCTCCTCGATCACGTAGACCGTCCACTCGCCCTGGTGACGGAACAGCGCGCTGGTGGGGATCTGCAGGATGTCGTCGGCGGTCCAGATCAGGAATTCGGCATCCACGCGAAAGCCGCTGCCAAGACCGAGTGCAGCCAGATCCAGTTCACGGGAGAAGTCCACGATCACCGGTACCCGCTGTTCGTCCACTCCGAGCGCCGAGGTGCGGGTGAAGCCGGAAGGGGCGATGCGCCTGACTTCGCCTCTCAGCGGCTCGCCACCCCAGCCGGTGAGGTTGACGGCCATTCCCGGGCGTAACCTCACGGCGTCCATGGAGAGCAGATCGACCTGGATCTCGAGGTCGTCGAGGCTGCCCAGTTCGAGGATCGGGTCGCCGGCGGCGACACTGCCCTCGCAGCAGCGGTAGCGGTTCAGCACCAGCCCGGTAACTGGGGCGCGGACCCGTAGCTGGGGTTGGTCCGGTTCGCTGCGCTGTCCGCTCGTCACGGCGAGCAGTGCCCTGGCGCTTTCCACCTCGAAGCGGGCAACCTCCACGCCGGAGGCGGCGGAACTGGCCAGGGCGCGTTGGCGGTCGCGCTGGTTCTGACGTTGGTCCAGGTCGGCGGCGGAGATGAGGTTGCGCTGGTGCAGCTGCCGGTAGCGCTCATATTCCGCTTCGGCGAAGCGCTGGTCGGCGCGCGCCGTGTCGAGGTTCGCCTGGGCCGCCTGCAACCGGGCCTGGGCCGCCTGCAAATTGTCTTCGGCCTGCTGGCGGGTGCGTACGTCCAGCGCCGGCGCCGGGCTCGGCTCGAGCTGGAACAGCGTCTGGCCCTGCTCGACGCTGTCCCCCTCCTCGAGGACGACTCGCTGGAGGTAGCCGTCGATGGGTGCCGAGACATTCCAGGTATCACGCAGGCGCGTACGGCCCTCTTCGGTGACTGAATCGACGAACGGGCCCACCGTCACCCGGGCCACGCTGACCGGTACCGGCGAGGGGCGCAGCGCCCAGACCAGCAGCCCGAGCAGCCCCACCCCCAGGACCACCCAGGCCAGGTGACGGGGTATGCGGCGATTCCTCATGGTTCTTTCCTCCGGTGTACTCGTCATGGTTCGTCACTCGACTGCCTTCAGGACCCGCAACTTGTCGAGCCGGCCTAGCCGCCGGAAGACCAGTGCGCCAACCAGTAGCGAAGCGACGATCACCCCGGCGGCGGCGAAGCCGAAGATCTGCGGGGTGAAGACCAGTGGCATGCGGTAGAGGTCATTGCTGAAAGCTCTCTGGAGCAGGCGAATGAAGACGATGCCGATGGCCCATCCCAGCGGAATCGCCGCCAGGGTGAGCAGCGCTGTCTCGCCGAGCAGTATTCGCGCCACTTCTGCACGCCTGTAGCCCAGCACCTGCAGGGTCGCCAGCTCACGGGCGCGCTCGGCGAAGGCGATTCGGGCGTTGTTGTAGACCACGCCGAATGCGATGGACGAGGCGATGCCGACGAAGATCACCGCGACCACCAGCAGCGTCTCATCCATATAGTCGCGAATACCCCGTTCGGCCTGGGAAAGCAGGCCGATGGCTGCCACGGTGGGCATCTCCCATAGCGCAGCATGCAGTTCGTCCGTCCGCGACGAGTCGCTCAACAGCCAGGCGCCGCTGATGGTGGGGCCCTCGCGCAGCAGGGTGTTGAGGGTGTCTCGGCGTAGATAGGCGCCGACCCCCAGGGGTTCGTCCACGATAGCCGTCAGCGGCAGTGTCACGCGCTCGCGCCGCCCCTCCAGAATGGCGACTTCGAGTTCGTCGCCGACCCTGGCGTCGAGCAGCTCGGCCAGATGACGCGTCAGCATGACCCCGGTCTCGGGTAGGGATTGAGGGCGGCCGCTATGGTCGAGGACCCGGCGCAATCGAGGTGGGGATTCCATTCCCAGCAGGCTGGTGCGGTACTGGCGGTGGCCATGGATCAGGGTCACGGGGATCCGGCGCCAGGTCTCCACTGCCAGCACGCCGGGCTGATGACGCAGCTCTCCGGCGGCACTGGCCGAGGTGGGCTCGTTGAAGGTAAGCTCGACATCCATCTGCAGCACCTCTCGGTACTGCTGGTCAATCATCTCGTTGACCGCGGCGAGCTGGTAGGCGCCGATCATCAACAACCCCGCCGACAGGGCAATGCCCAGCATCGAAAAGCCGGCCTTGAGCGGGTGGCGGGTCAGGTTGCGTACCACGATGCGTCCTTCGTTGCCGAGCAGGCATGCCGGAACCAGGCGTTCCAGCCAATGGCGGCGAAAGCGGTGAGGCGCAGGGGGGCGCATGGCCTCGGCGGGTGGGCGATTGACCGCCCGCCATACCGCCAGCCAAGTGCCGGACAGGGCGGCACCCAGGGTCACCAGCAGTGACAGGGCCAATGCCCAGGCGGGCACGCCGAAGCGCATCTCGGGGAAGCGGAAATAATCCCGGTAGACCCCTGCCATACCGCTTGCCGCCCAGGCCCCCAGCGCCACGCCCAGCGCCCAGCCGAGCAGCACGATCGAGGCCGCCAGCAAGCCGAAGTGCCGAGCCAGTTCGCTATTGCGGTAGCCGAAGGCCTTGAGTACCGCCAACTGCTCACGCTGGGTCTGGATGATGCGTCCCATGACGACGTTGAGCAGGAAGGCCGACACCGACAGGAAGATGACCGGCAGCACGACTGCCGTGATGCGCTGCTGGTTCAACTCCTCCTCGATGAAGCGATGCGACTGCTGGTCGTGACGCGGCTGGGCGCCGAGTGCACCATAGCGCGCCAAGGCCAGGTCGAGCGCCTCGATGACGTCGGCTTCGCGGGCTCCTGCCTGCAGGGTTAGCGTCAGGCTGTTGAAGGCTCCATCCATGCCGTAGGCCCTCGAAAGGGCCCGCCCGTTCATCCACAGTACGGCGTAGCGCCGATAGTCCGGCATCAGGTCGGTAGGGGCGGCTTGAAAGAGAAACTCTGGGCTCAGGGCCACGCCGGCAAGGGTCAGGCGAGTGCGCCGGCCGTTGATGATCGCTTCCAGCGTGTCGCCAGGCGCCAGGCCATGGGCCTCGGCGAAGGCATCCGACACCACGACCTGATCGTCGCGGCCGGCTTCCGGCAGGCCGCCCGCCAGCAGATGGAGCTGATTAAGCAGCGGCTGACGTCCGTCGGGCAGCGAAAGCAACTGGCCACGCACGGGGTCGCCGTAGCCGGGAACCGCCAGGCGTATGGTGGCTCGGACCCTCGGCTCGATCAGGTTGACGCCCTCGAGCCGCTGCAGTTGCTCAATCACCCCCAGCGGCGCGCGCTTGACCTCGACGAACAGCTCGGCGAAATGATGGCTAGCGTAGAAGCGCTCCCGGGCCCCGGCCAGGGCCTCCAGGGTGGTCACGGAAAGAATCAGGGTCATGACGCCGCTGGCGATGACCATTGCGATGGCCAGCACCTGTCCCTTGAGGCGCCACAGGTCGCGATAGAGCTTCCGGTCGAGTGTCTGCATGGGGAACGTTACCAGCGCAACGCCTTGGGACTGCGGCGTTCGGCGTTGACCTGCAACTGGTCGACCCTGCCGTCCCGCAAGCGAATGATGCGGTCTGCCATCTCGCCGATCACCTCGTTGTGGGTGATGATCGCCACGCTGGTGCCGGTGTCGCGATTGATTCTCTCGAGTACCTCCAGCACGCGAATGCCTGTCTGGAAGTCGAGAGCCCCGGTGGGCTCGTCGCACAGCAACACATCGGGCTGTTTGGCCACGGCGCGGGCGATGGCCACCCGCTGTTGCTCGCCACCCGACAGCTGCGAGGGGAAGTGGTCGAGGCGGTGCTCGAGACCTACCAGGGCAAGGGCCTCCTCGGGGGACAAGGGGTTGCGGCTGATGTCGGTGACGATGGCGACGTTCTCCCGCGCGGTGAGGCTCGAGATCAGGTTGTAGAACTGGAACACGAAGCCCACATGGTGGCGGCGAAAGCGCGTCAGCTCGCGCTGGCTGGCCGCTGCCAGGTCGAGCTCACGCGGCTCGGCTGCAGGCTGCGAAACGGCTGGGTCTCGTGAGCCAGGGAAGTAGACGAGGGAACCCTGGCTGGGGCTGTCGAGGCCGCCGAGGATGTTGAGCAGCGTCGACTTGCCCGAGCCCGAGGCGCCCAGCATTACCACCAGTTCACCCTGGTACAGCTCCAGGTCGACGCCACGGAGCGCCTGGATGGTGATTTCACCCATCTGGTAGAAGCGCTTCAGATCACGAGCCTGGAACACGATTTCTGGCATGACAAGTGACCTGACGAAGGGGGCTACCCGCTAGGCTAGCATGCCCTAATGCCCTGGCATGCTTGATCGAAGTCAACAGTAATGCAGAAGCCTAGCGTGTGAGGAGCCGGCCATCTTCGCCGATGTCCAGGCGCAGGTTGCGCCCGGCCAGCAGGGCGAAGCCGGCCGCCAGGGCGACGATCGACAGCAGGACGCTCGTCATCGTGGCCATGCCGACCTCCAACTGCAGCAGGATCCCCACCGCCAGTGGCCCCATGGCGGCGAGAGTATAGCCTCCGCCCTGGGCCAGGCCGGAGAGTTTGCCGGCCAGGCGTGAATTGGCCGTGCGCAGTACGATCAGGGTAAGGGCAAGGCTGAAGCTGCCGCCCTGTCCCAGTCCCAGCAGCACCACTCCGGGCCAGCGCCAGTTCTCGTCGGCCTGCAGCAACAGCCACAGACCGGCTCCCACGCAGCCCAGCACCAGTAGCAGGGCCGGCCTCTGGTCACGACCGAAGCGCGCTAGCCACGGCGCACCCAGTGCCGAGACCAGTTGCACCATTACCGAAGCGCCCATCATCCAGCCGGCCTCGGCTTCGCTGTAACCGCGTGCTTGCAGCAGAGTCGGCAGCCAGCCGAAGACGATATAAGCCAACGACGACTGGGAGCCCATCAGCACCATGACCTGCCATGCCAGCGGCTGCCCGAGCAGTTCGCGCATGCTGCCGCCCGCGGGGGGCGTGGCAATGGCCCGCGGCGTACGTGGCATGAGCGCTATCCAGGCCAGCAAGGCGAGGCCGGCCAGTGCCCCCCAACTGATCAGGCTGAAACGCCAGCTACCTAGCATATTGGCTAGGGGAATGCTCAGGCCGGCGCCGAGAGCGCCTCCCAGGCACAGGGCCATGGTATAGACCCCGGTCATGAGGTCCGCCCCACCGGGAAGCTCTCGCTTGACCAGCGCCGGCAGCAGGGTGCCGGCGATGCCGATGGCGGCACCCACCAGCAGCGTGCCGATGAACAGCAACGGCACGGCGGGAACCCCGCGCAGCAGCAGGCCGAAAATCAGCATGCCCAGTGCCAGGGTCAGGGTGCTCTCCGGGCCCATGCGCTTGGCAAGCCAGGGCGCCAAGGGCGCGAAGATTCCCAGGCAGAGTACCGGCAGCGTGGTCAAGGCCCCGATGGCGAGTGGCGTCAGGCCGGTCTCGGCCTTGATACGCAGTAGCAGGGGGGCAAGCGAGGAGAGGGCGGGCCTGAGATTGAGCCCCACCAGCACCATCAGTAAAAGGAAGAGAGCGACACGTCGTGGATCGGGCCGGGGGTCAGTCGTCATGGCCTCGCCACTTGTCGGTTCGCCGATTGGTGTCATGTCTGGTGGAAGAGGCGTCGTCCTGCTCACGGCGGGCGATCAAGGGATGTTCATTGACACCGCGGGAATCGAACTCGACGCGTCCGGGATCGGCGGAACCCTGCAACTGGCGACGGATGTCCGAAACGTCCTCGACGCTGACCAACTGCTCCTGATGGCCGATTACCTGGCGTTGGGTCACCAGGCGTCCCTCGTAGGTCCAGCAACGCTGCGGTGCTTGAGCGACGAGCCAACTGCGGCCTTGCCAGTGGGCATGACCCTGCGCATCGAGTTGCAGGGCCTCGAGCGGTACCAGGGCGGCGAACAGCCGTGCATTCAGCACCAGGCCGCCACTGGTCATGTGGATGGCACCTTCGTAGCGTCCGGCGTGGAGGGCCTCGATGACGCTACTGCGCTTGGCTCGAGGCTCGATGCTGCCCTGGCCGCAGAGATGCAGCAGGCCATCATCGATCTGCTTGATGACCCAGACCGGAATGGGTTGCTTTCCGGTCAGCCATTTGAGCATGCTCGAGCCTCCTTGCGCGGTGTGGCGAGATTCAATGAGTATTCAGTCGCTTGAGTCGAACTGCTCGTGAAAATGGCAGCACGACAAACCGTATACCATTCCTTACTACTCGCCAACCACCAAGCCTGGGCACTCAGGCCCGGCGAGTGCCCTGCCCGCGGCTGCGCCGGCGACGCGGTGCCTGGGCATCGCCACCTGCCGAGTTGCCGCTGCGCTGCCCCGACTGGCCACGATTGGCGCCACCCTGGCGAGCCTGGCCGCCCTGGCCACCACGCCGGTTGCGGCCGTTCTCGATCGGCTCGGGCTTGGCGTTGGGGTCGGGTTCGAAGCCGGGTTCGATGTGTTTGTCCAGGTCACGCTTGATCAGCCGCTCGATACCCTTCAGCAGGCCGTGCTCGTCGACACAGACGAGTGAGACGGCTTGGCCTTCGCTACCGGCACGACCGGTGCGACCAATGCGGTGCACGTAGTCCTCGGCGACGTTGGGCAGTTCGAAATTGACCACGTGAGGCAGTTCGCTGATGTCCAGGCCACGGGCGGCGATGTCGGTTGCCACCAGCACCTGCAGGTCACCGCCCTTGAAGGCCGCCAACGCCTTGGTGCGTGCCGACTGACTCTTGTTGCCATGGATTGCCATGGCCGGGATGTCCTGCTTGGAGAGCTGCTCGGCCAGGCGGTTGGCTCCGTGCTTGGTGCGGGTAAAGACCAGCACCTGATGCCAGGCGTGCCGGGTGATCAGGTGAGCGAGCAGTTCGCGCTTCTTCTCCCGGTCGACGCGATAGACCGCCTGGTCGACGGTTTCCGCCGTGGTGTTGCGGCGTGCCACCGAGATCTTCGCGGGGTTGTCGAGCAGCTTGGCCGCCAGCGTCTGGATCTCGTCGGAGAAGGTGGCCGAGAACAGCAGATTCTGGCGCTTGGCGGGCAGTACCCGCAGCACTTTCTTGATGTCGTGGATGAAGCCCATGTCGAGCATGCGATCGGCTTCGTCGAGCACCAGGATCTCCACCCGTGACAGATCCACGTGCTTCTGCTGATGCAGGTCGAGCAGGCGACCCGGGGTCGCCACCAGCACGTCGAGGCCGGGACGAATGGCGTCCACCTGGGGCTGCTGACCAACGCCGCCGAAGATCACATGGCTCTTCAGGGTCAGGTGGCGGCCGTAGTCGGCGACGCTCTCGCCTACCTGGGCAGCCAGTTCGCGGGTGGGCGTCAGCACGAGCGCGCGTACCTGCCGTTGGCCGGGGCGTGGGCCGTCAGCCAGGCGTTGCAGCATCGGCAGGGTGAAGCCGGCGGTCTTGCCGGTGCCGGTCTGGGCACTGGCGAGCAGATCGCCGCCCTTGAGCACGGCAGGAATGGCCTGGAGCTGGATCGGGGTCGGCGTGGTATAGCCCTGCGCTTCGACAGCACGCAGCAGTTCGGCTCGCAGGCCGAGTTCGGAAAAAAGGGTCATGCGGTCTCCGCAGATACGTCCTGGCCTTGTCGTGTGCGTCATGCACATGACCAGTCCCGGGCCAAGACGTGAGAAATTCGGTTCAGGGGCGCGGCAGGAGGGACCACGAATCGCCGCGTTGGGGCATTATGCCAGTTTATTTACCGCGCTGCAGCTTTCCTTGAGCTCCTGCCTCTTTACCCCGGGTGGCCTTGAGGTCGCTCTTGAGGCGGGCAAGCACGGCAGCATTCAAGCCTTCGATCTCGTCGAGCACTTCCGGTGTCAGTTGATGGAGCCGCTCCGGATCGCTGATGCCATTAACGAAGAGGACCTGAGCGCTCGCCGGACCGACGCCCTTGGCCTGGGTGAGCCTGATGGCGTGGCGTGAGAGCAAAGTGGTACGCCGGGCGTCGTCCAGATGTTCCCAGCCCCCACGCTGATAGAGATCGCAGGCGTACCGATCCAGGCCCAGGCGCAGGCTTTCCAGCACGGACTGCGCCAGTTGGGAGTCGATCTGCTGGAGCGCATCCGCGAGCTGATCGCAGCAAGCGCTGATCGTTTCCAGCCGATCGACGGCAGCTTGGGAAGAATCCGACTCCAGCGCGGCGAGGAGTTCCCGCTCGAGTCGTTGGGCGAGACTGTGCAGCGCCAGGGCGGTCGCGCGATCAGGCACTGTCCGGTTCTTCGCGGCAGGAGTAGGGCTGGCCGGCATGTGGCGTCCTTGTAGTCAGTTCGCTTATCAGACTAGACCAGGATGGCCGCGCAGGTAGGGCTCAGCGTGCTTGCCTGATACCCGCGGCAATGTCGGCGGCCACTCTATCCCAACTGCTCCCCAGCGCGCGGACGAGAGCGGGATAGCCGTCATCGTCGAGCTCCGTCTCCACATGGAAGCGTTGCATGGTCATCAGGCGTCCGTCGGGGGCCAGCAGCTGCCACTGGCCGCTGGCGATGGCCAGGCCGTCATGACGGCCTTGGAAGCGATCGACTTCGAGGCGCAAGCGCAGGGCCTCGCTGCGACCCAGGCTGGTCTCGTCGCGCATGACCCGAGTGTCGGGCAGGCGCTCGGCCAGCCTGGTGCGCAAGCCGCGCTCCAACTGGCGCCCCAGCGGCTCGGCCCAGAGATGTTGGCGGGCGGCGTTGAGCGTGATGTCGTCGAGCTGCAGTACGATGCCGTCGGTATCCAGGTAGTGCGCCAGGCGCGGTGGCTGTACCACCAGCAGGTGGCTGGGGGCGGGGTTGCCATCCGACAGCGTGGTGCCGCTATCGGGCAGCATGTAACGATTGGCCGGTGCAGTGGGCGAGGCGCAGCCGACAAGCAGTATGCTTGCCAGCAGGGCAAGCCAAATCATCCACCTCATGCAGCACTCCCTTTCGACGCAATCATTACAGCATAGCGATTCATTAGGCGAACCTCATCAGTTGCGTTGCGGGGCGCGCGGTGTCGGATCCTCGGCGTCGAGGCTGTCGAACAACAGTGCCCTGGGGTTCTCGTTGAGCGTGCGCGTGACCGGTTGCAGGTCGCGCATCAAGCGCTCCAGCCGTTCGGCGGTGGCGGTCAGCTCGCGATAGCCACTGGAATCGGGGGACAGGCCCTCCAGCGTTTCTCGCAGCGCCTCCAGCGAGGCATTGAGGTTGGCCGGAAGATTGCGAGTACCCGGGTCGTCGAGCATGCCTTGCAGTGAGGCGCTGAGCTCGCGCACCTCGCCCAGCATGGCTTCGGAAGCGGCCAGGTTGCGGTCCAGGCCCGTCAGTATCGGCTCGATCTCCAGTGCATTGAGCTTCTCCAGCAGGGTGGTGACCTGGGCTTCGATCTGGGCGAAGCCGGTCGATGTCGTCGGGAAGACGGTACGCTCGCTGAAGCTCTCCGCCAGGTAATCCTCCGCTTCCTCACGATAGAAATTGAGGTCGACGAACATCGAGCCGGTAAGCAGGTTGCCCGATTTGAGCGAGGCGCGCAGGCCGATGCCGAACAGGCGCTTGAAGCGTTCGTCCCACTCTTCGAGGTCGATCTGCTGGTTCTCGATGCCGAGTCGTTGAGGCTCGATACGGATCAGCACCGGGATGGCGAAGCCGTTGCGCGTCTCCGGCTGCTCGGCGGTGAACTCCCAGGGCACGGCCGCCACGGTGCCGATGCGCACGCCGCGGAATTCCACCGGGGCGCCACGCGACAGACCGCGCACGCTGTCCTCCACCAGCAGTACGTACTCCAGGTAGCGGCTGAAGGTGCCCTGGCGGGCGCTCTCCTCGTCGGGGTAGAGGTTGAAGGTGGTGTCGTTCTCCACCGGGCCGCCGCGCGGCAGGTCTTCGGGTACGCCGAAGGTGACGCCGCCGCCGAGCAGGGCTTCGAGCGACTCGACATTGACGCGGATGCCGTCCGCATCGAGACGCAGGTCGATGCCGCTGGCCGACCAGAAACGGGTGCTGTCGGTGACCAGGCGGTCGTAGGGGCTCTCGATGAAGATGCGCTGGCTCATGCGTCGGGTGTCGGCGTCGAAATTGGCTTCCTCGACGCGACCCACGGTATAGCCCTGGTAGGTCACGGGGTCGCCGGCACGCAGCGAGTTGCCGAGCTGGCTGACCAGATTGATACGTAGCCCGGCGGCATCGGCCGGCGCCACGGGGGGAAGGTCACTGACCTCGAATTCGCGCAGGCCGGGCTCGCCGCTACCCGGCTGGAGCTGGATGTAGGCGCCTGAGAGCACGGTGCCCAGGCCGCTGATACCCTCGCGGCCGATGCGCGGCTTGACCACCCAGAAGCGGCTGCCTTCGGTCAGCATGGCTTCGGTATCGGGAGACATCCGCGCAGTGATGACGGTATGCGACAGATCGTCGGAGAGCTGCACGCGCTCGACCCGGCCAACCTCGACATTGCGGGTCTTGATCAGGGTGCTGCCGGCCTCGATGCCTTCCGCATTGCTCATGGTCAGGGTGATCAGCGGACCTCGGCTGCGGTAGTTGTCGTAGACCAGCCACAGCCCGATCAGCATGGCCACGATGGGCACGATCCAGATCGGCGACAGGCGCCGTTGCGGCGTGGCTTTGGCCCGGTGCAAGTCGCGTGAGGCCTCGTTGTCGCGAGGGGTGTCGCTCATCCAGTGGTTCCTTGCGTTTCGTGTCGGTCACGCGGCAGGGGCGTATCCCAGATCAGTCGAGGGTCGAAGGTCATGGCCGCCAGCATGGTCAGTACCACCACGGCAGCGAACGCCAGGGCGGCGGGGCCAGGGGTGATCGACATCAGCGAACCGGCGCGAATCAGCGCCACGAGAATGGCGACCACGAAGACATCGACCATCGACCAACGCCCGATGAATTCTGTCAGGCGGTAAAGCCGCGTGCGATTGCCTGCGTTGAGTTCATTGCTGCGCTTTACCACCAGGCAGAGCCACGCCAGCGCCACCAGCTTGCCCACTGGGACGATGACGCTGGCCATGAAGATCACTGCGGCTACCGGCCATGAACCCATCTGGATCAGCTCCACCACGCCGCCAATGATGGTGGAGGGGGCGCTGTGACCGAGGCTGGTGGTGGTCATGATGGGGTAGAGGTTGGCAGGAATGTACATGATGGCGGAGGCGGCAAGCAGCGCCCAGGTGCGCTGCAGGCTGTGCGGCAATCGCGCGTGCAGCCGTTCGCCACAGCGTCGGCAATGGCCCTTGCGGTTCGACTCCAGGCGATTGACCAGCCCGCAGGTAGGGCAGCCGGTAAGCCCCTGGCTGGCGGCTGTCGCCCCCGTGTGGGCGCCCTCGGGGGCTAGCGGCTCGCCGGCCAGCGAGAACCACATCCAGTCCGAGTCGATGGACTGGGTGGTGGCCAGCAGCAGCAGCGCGAAGGCGCAGAAGGCCCAGAAGGATATCCCCAGCTCGACCTGCGCCAGGTCCGCCACCTTGAACAGGCTCACCAGCGCGCCAATGATGAAGACGTCAGCCATCATCCACGGATTGAGGTGAGCCAGTGCGCGGGCGATACCGCGGCTGGCCGGTAGCGGCTGACCCTGGAGCAGGCCCAGTTGCAGCCACATCACGCCGAGCAGATAGATCCCCGGCAGCACGACGATCGTCATGATCACCGCAATCGCCACCAGTGGCTGATCGAAGCCGATCAAGGTGGTTGCCGTCTGGGTGAGTTCGATGCGGTTGCCGAAACCGCCGGTGCTGAAGCTGACGAAGGGAAAGGAGATCGCCAGTAGCAGGGCGACCATCGATGCCATGGCCAGCGCCATGCTGCGCTGGGCAGGGCGATGGTGGCGGATGGCCAAGGTATGTCCGCAGCGTGGGCAGTCCGCCCTTTGCCCTGATTGCAGTGGCGGCAGTGCCACGAGCCAATCGCATTCGTGGCAGGCGCGCAGGCGCCGACGCGATGTGCGTGACTCGGGTGGAACCTGATCGACCATGGGGGTGGTCGGTACGAGCGATGGGCGTTGAAACCTGTAAGGCACTGACGAGTCGACTCGAAGGCTGATGGAGCGAGGCTGTCCTCACCCTGAAACTGGAAAGCCGTGTCGGCTGTATCAAAGTGTGGCATGTTGACGCCGCGCATACCATATACAAACATTCGCCCCTGAATGTTCCCTTGAGGAGACGACATTGTTACTTCCCCTGTTGGCCGTTGTCGCGGGTCTTGTATTGCTGGTCTGGAGCGCCGAACGTTTCGTCGACGGTGCGGCGGCAACGTCCCGGCGTCTCGGGGTGTCACCGCTGCTGGTGGGGATGCTGGTGATTGGCTTTGGCACCTCCGCGCCCGAGCTGATGGTTTCCTCGCTGGCGGCGAGTCAGGGCAATCCGGGGCTGGCGCTAGGTAACGGCTACGGCTCGAATATTGCCAATATCGGCCTGATCCTGGGTCTCATGGCGGTCATCTCGCCGCTGGCGGTGCACTCCAGCGTGATTCGGCGTGAACTGCCGGTTCTGGTTGCGGTGACGTTCTTGTCGGCGCTGTTGATGTGGGGCGGGCTGATCGGTCGTGTCGAGGGCAGCCTGCTGCTCGTCTTGCTGGCGGCCATGATCGGTTACAGCATCTGGCAGGCGCGGCGCGGCGACCCCGACCCGCTGGCCGACGAGACCGAGGAGAGCCTGCAGGCGCATCCGATGACGCTGCGTGCCGGCGTGATCTGGACGATCGTCGGGCTGGCGCTGTTGGTGCTGAGTTCGCGCGTGCTGGTGTGGGGGGCGGTGGAGATTGCCGTCGGTTTCGGTGTCAGCGACCTGATCATCGGGCTGACCGTCGTTGCCGTCGGTACGTCACTGCCGGAGCTGGCGTCCTCCTTCAGCGCCCTGCGCCGGGGCGAGCACGACCTGGTGGTCGGCAACGTGGTGGGGTCCAACTTGTTCAATACGCTCGGTGTGGTGGGGCTGGCCGCGGTCATTCACCCCATCGAGGTAGGCACCGAAGTGCTGCTGCGTGACTGGTCCCTGATGACCGTGATGACGCTGCTGATGACCGTCTTCGCGATTGGCTGGAAGGGGCGGCCGGGGCGCATCAACCGGCTCGAGGGTGCGATGCTGTTGGCGTTGTTCGTCGGTTACACCGCGTTCATGGTGCACCTGGTCCTGCGTAGCGCCGGCGCGCTCTAGGGCTGGCTGCGACAACCCGACACAGCAAGAGACGGGGACCCGGCTCGCGCGCTCTAGTAGGCTTGGTGGCAAGCACAGAATGCAGTGACGAGTATTGATCCAGGGCAGCGCCATGGCATGTAGGGTTTTGTAAGTATCGACGCCCTGCATGCCTCCGTGTTCTAGGCTCTTGGAACCCCAGCCGTGTATCGAGGTGAAATGCGTCACGACATGTCCAGGAAGGACGTGGTCGGAAGCACAACAACGGCACCCCGTGTGCTTTCGCATCCCTTGAGACGTTGACTCTTCGCAGCCGAGAGGTACGTCATGGAGCTTGATCCCGTATTGCTTTCGCGATTGCAATTCGCCTTCGTCGTTTCCTTCCATGCCATCTTTCCGGTCTTCACCATCGGCCTGGCATCCTACATCGCCGTGTTGCGTGGGCTCTTCTACAAGACCCAGAACCCGGCATGGGATCGCCTGGCGCTGCTGTGGACCCGGGTCTTTGCCGTCGCCTTCGGCATGGGGGTGGTGTCCGGCATCGTCATGTCCTTCCAGTTCGGCACCAACTGGAGCAATTTCTCCCAATCCGCCGCTAATTTCATCGGGCCGTTGCTGAGCTACGAGGTAGTCACCGCCTTCTTCCTCGAGGCTGCGTTTCTCGGTGTGCTGCTGTTCGGGCGCGACAGGGTGCCCCAGGGCGTGCATCTGTTCGCTGCGATCATGGTGGCGCTGGGAACCTTCATTTCCACGTTCTGGATCCTGGCGGCCAACAGCTGGATGCACACTCCCGCCGGCGTCGACTTCACCGGCGGCACCTTCCGGGTCACCTCGTGGACCGAGGCGATCTTCAACCCGTCATTCCCGTATCGCTTCGCCCACATGGCCATTGCGTCGTTCATCACCGGTGGCTTCGTCGTCGCCGGGGTGAGCGCCTGGTACCTGCTGATCGGTCGTGACGTCGAAGCCAACCGCAAGGCACTCTCCATGTGCCTGTGGATGCTGCTGGTGTTGACGCCGACCCAGGCGCTGGTGGGTGACTTTCACGGCCTCAATACCTTCGAGCACCAGCCGGTCAAGCTCTCCGCCATGGAGGGCAACTGGGAGACCCGCCGCGGTGCGCCGTTCCTGCTGTTCGCGCTGCCTGACCAGGAGGCGCAGCAGAACCGCTTCGAGATCGGCATTCCCTATGCGGCGAGCCTGATCCTGACCCACGAGTTGGACGGGGAGATCCCGGGGATTGTCGAGGTGCCGCCAGAGGAGCAGCCGCCGGTGGCGATCGTGTTCTGGGCGTTTCGCGTGATGGTGGGGCTCGGCCTGCTGATGATCGCGGTCGCCCTGGTGGGGCTCTACCTGCGGCGTGGTGGGCGTGTCTACCAGGCGCGTCCTTACCTCCAGATGCTGCGCCTGATGTCCGTCACGCCCTTCGTTGCCGTGCTCGCCGGCTGGATCACTACCGAGTCGGGCCGGGCGCCGTGGCTGGTCTACGGCATGATGACCCACGCCGAGGGGGTGACCCCCTCGCTGACCGGCGGCATGGCACTGTTCACGCTGGTCGGCTACATGGCGGTCTATGCGGTGATCTTCTATGCCGGCACCTACTACCTGACACGGGTCATCCGCTACGGCATGCAGGATAAGGACGACGACAAGGTGATCGACGACTTCGAGACGCCCAAGCGCCCTTGGTCGGCGACCCACACGCCGTTCGACGACGACCCGACCGAGAAGAGGGCCTGATCATGGAAATGTTCGATCTATCGCTGATCTGGGCGCTGATCATCGGCTTCG
Source organism: Billgrantia sp. C5P2 (assembly GCF_051062895.2). Taxonomy (NCBI): domain Bacteria; kingdom Pseudomonadati; phylum Pseudomonadota; class Gammaproteobacteria; order Oceanospirillales; family Halomonadaceae; genus Billgrantia; species Billgrantia sp. C5P2. The sequence continues at coordinate 2,441,843 of NZ_CM128542.1, read as the reverse complement.
GCATCATGATGTACGTGCTGATGGACGGCTTCGACCTGGGGCTTGGCATCCTCTTCCCGTTCGCTCCCGACGAGGATGCCCGCGACGTCATGATGAATTCCGTCGCCCCGGTGTGGGACGGCAACGAGACCTGGCTGGTGCTGGGCGGGGCCGGGCTTCTGGGTGCCTTTCCTCTGGTCTATTCGGTGTTCCTGCCGGCACTGTACATCGGTGTGTTCCTGATGCTAGCGGGCCTGGTGTTTCGCGGTGTGGCCTTCGAGCTGCGCTTCAAGTCGAGCCGCGACCGGCGCGGCCGGCGGCTTTGGAACCTCGCCTTCAGCGGCGGCTCCGCGGTGGCGGCTTTCGCCCAGGGGGCTGTGGTGGGCACCTACATCCAGGGCTTCGCCACCGAGAACAGGGTCTTTGTGGGCGGTCCGTTCGACTGGCTGACACCGTTCACGGTGCTGACCGGGGTCGGCATCATGATCGGCTACGCGCTGCTGGGAACCACCTGGCTGATTCTCAAATCCGAGGGCTACATCCAGCAGTGGGCCTATCGGCTGACCACGCCGCTGCTGCTGGCCGTACTGGTGATCTTCGGCATCATCAGCATCTGGACGCCATTGATGAATGTCATCGTGTGGGAGCGCTGGTTCGGCCACCTGCACGTGATCTGGGTACTGCCGGCGCTGACTCTGCTGTGCATGTTCACGGTGTATTGGGCCTCGCGCCGCGGCCACGAGGTGTTGCCGTTCATCGCGACGCTGGGCATCTTCCTGTTCACTTACCTGGGCCTGGTGGTCAGCAAATGGCCCTGGATCGTGCCGCCGAACTACACCATCTGGGACGCCGCCTCGGCGCCGGAGTCACAGCTCTTCCTGCTGATCGGCGTGCTCTTCGTGTTGCCTTTCGTGTTGGTCTACACCTTCTGGTCCTATTGGGTGTTCCGCGGCAAGGTGCGGGTCGGCGAGGGCTACCACTGAGCCGATGATGCCCGACACCCATTCGGCCTCTTCACCGCGTCACTGGCTGGCGGCCCATGCCGTCGGCCAGCGCCGCTGGCTGGGGCTGGCGGCTGCGGCCGGGGTCGCCGTCGGTGCACTGACGATCACCCAGATGGCGCTGCTGGCCTGGATCGTCAGCCGCCTGCTGGTCGGTGGCGATTCCCTGGCTGCGCTGACCTGGGCCTTTCTCTCGCTGGTCGGCGTACTGTTCGCGAGGGCGCTGTGCCAGTGGGGCCAGGAAGTGGCCGGCCAGGAAGCGAGCCTGCGCATCCGCCACGCGATTCGTGGCCAGCTACTGGACCATCTTGCCGCCATGGGGCCGGTTCGGGCCGGCGCAAGGCATAGCGGCGCGCTCGCCAACCAATTGGTGGAGCAGGTCGAGGCGCTGGACGGCTACTTCGCTCGCTTCCTGCCCCAATTGCGGCTCAGCGTGATCGTCCCGCTGTCTATTTTCCTCGTGGTTGCATGGCTCGACTGGCTGGCGGCGCTCTTCCTGCTGCTTGCCGCCCCCTTGATACCGCTCTTCATGGCCCTGGTCGGTATGGGGGCGGAGCGGCTCAACCGCGAGCAGTTTGCCGCCGTCAGCCGTCTCTCGGGCCACTTCCTCGATCGTGTGCGTGGGATTGCCACGCTGCAGCTCTTCTACCGGACCCGCGAAGCCAGCGTGGAAGTCCACGAGGCGGCCGACCGCTACCGGCGTTTGAGCATGCGAACGCTGCGGGTGGCCTTTCTCTCCTCGGCGGTACTCGAGTTCTTCGCCTCGGTGGCGATTGCCGTGGTCGCGATCTATGTCGGCTTCGGCCTGTTGGGCTACATCGACTACGGTCCAGCCGATCGACTGACGCTGTTCAGTGGCCTGCTGATCCTGCTGCTGGCGCCGGAATTCTTCCAGCCGCTGAGAATCCTGGCACAGCACTATCACGACCGAGCGGCTGCCTTGGGTGCCGCGGATGGCATGCTGGCGCTTCTTGCCGAGCCGGTGCGTTCGCCAACAGGGAACGAGACGCAGTCGCTGCCGACGTGGCGGTTGGTGGAGCTGGAGCGTGCGACGCTGGCTCATCCTGGGCGCGGTCGGGTGCTGGGGCCGCTCACTCTAGCGGTAGGCGCTGGTGAAACGCTGGTCGTCAGCGGGCCCTCCGGGGCCGGCAAGTCCGCGCTGCTGCAACTCCTGGCGGGCTTCGTGGCACCCGACGAAGGTTCGCGGCACTCCCAGGCGGGGCTGAAGATCGCCTGGATGGACCAGCGCCCGGTGCTGATCCATGGCAGCCTGGCCGACAACCTTCGCCTGGCGGCGCCCGCGGCGAGCGAGAGCGACCTGCAGCGAGCACTCGAGCGTGCCGGGCTGGCCGAACTGTTGGCCACGCTGCCGCACGGGATCGACACCCAGCTGGGAGAGCGGGGCTCGGGCCTGTCGGGCGGTCAGGCGCAGCGCCTGGCACTGGCCCGGGTGTTTCTCTCGCACGCCGACCTGGTTCTGCTGGACGAGCCGACCGCGAGTCTCGACGAAGCGACCGAAGCACGGGTCATCGAATCGCTGGTCAGGCTGAGGGAAGAGGGCAGGACGCTGGTCATTGCCACGCACCATCCCGCCCTGATGGCCATGGCGAATCGGCGACTAGAACTCGGCGAAGGAATCATCCAGGACCAGGCGACGGGAGCCCGTATCGATGAGTGAAGGATCGCTGAGAGCGACGCTTGCTCCCTGGCTACGCTTGCTCGGGCGCCGACGGCGACGCCTTGCCATCGGCGTGCTGCTGCTGGTGGTGACGGTGTTCTCGGCGGTCGGTCTGCTGGCGCTGTCGGGGTGGTTCATCGCCGCCAGCGCGCTCACCGGTATTGCCCTGGCAATGGGGCTCGCGGCGAGCCTGGACGTCTACGTGCCCGGCGGTGGGATACGCTTCTTCGCCGTTAGCCGTACCGTGGCACGCTACCTGGAGCGGCTCTACAACCACGACACCGTGCTGCGCCTGCTTGCCGACCTGCGCGGTCATCTGTTCATGGCCATGGCCCGGCTCGATGACCGCAGCCTGGCCCGGCAGCGTGCCAGCGACTGGCTCAACCGTCTGACCGCCGACATCGATACCCTCGACAGCCTCTACCTGCGCCTGCTGGCGCCGCCGGTGGTGGCGCTGATGGCGGTCGTGCTGGTCGCTGCCTTCCTGGCGCTGTGGGTTCCGGCGGCGGGGCTGGCGGTTGCGGCGCTGCTGCTGCCCACCTGGGTTTGGCTGACGGCTGGCCAGGCGTGGCTCGGCATGGCCGCGAGCCGGCGCCAGGTCGAGCATCTCCAGCGCCTGCGCAGCCAGGCCATCGAGTATCTGGCCGGGATGGCGGAGCTCGAGGCCTACGGTAGCCGAGCCTGGCACCTTCGTGAACTGCACAAGCGTGAGGAGGCACTACGGGGCGACCAGCGTCGCACCGGCAGGTTGGCCGGCTTCGGCACCGCACTGGTGAATCTGATGGTCGGGCTGGGCATGGTGGCGGCGCTGTGGCTGGTAGCGTCGGCCTGGCAGCAGGAGGTGGTTAGTGGGCCCATCCTGGTCATGATGCCACTGGCGGTGCTCGCCATCGGCGAAGCGCTGGCCCTGTTGCCGGTTGCCTTCACCCAACTGGGGGCGACCCGTGGCGCGGCCGAACGGCTCAATGCAGTGGAGCGTGCGAGTGCGAGGATGCCCGAGGGTGGCAACGTCGTACTGCCCGTCGGCGCCCTGTCCGTCCGGCTGACAGCGGTCGGCCTGCACTATCCCGGTGCGCTCACGCATGCGCTGCGAAATATCGGGTTGGAGCTGATGCCTGGCGAGAGGCTGGCACTGACCGGTGCTTCCGGCGCGGGCAAGAGCAGCGTGGCGGCGTTGTTGACCCGGCGGCTTCCCCCAAGCCAGGGAAAGATTACGCTCGCCGGCGTGCCGCTCGAGCAGGTCGACGAGCGTTCGCTGCGTGAGCGTGTCGCGATTCTCGGCCAGCGCATCGACCTGTTCCAGGGCAGCCTGGCGGCGAACCTGCGACTGGCGGCGCCGGATGCCAGCGAACCCCGGCTGTGGCAGGCCCTGGCTTGGGTCGAACTGGAAGTGTGGGCGAAAAGCCTGCCGCAGGGGCTGGACACCCGGGTGGGTGAGGGCGGTCGCGCGCTTTCGGGAGGGCAGGCGCGACGCCTGGCACTGGCCCGGCTGTGGCTGCGCGACCCCGGGCTTGTCATCCTCGACGAGCCCTTCGCGGGCCTGGATGCCGCTACCGTGTCCCGGGTGGCGTCGCGGCTCGATGAATGGCTCGTGGGGCGCAGCGTACTCTACCTGGTACATCAGCTCGACGGTGGCGAATTCGATCCGCCGGGGATCACCCGGGAATGCCGCCTGGAGCAGGGAGGATTGACCGTTTGCGCAAATTCCGTGTATCCATCAGGATAAAGGGATAAAGGCAAAGAGGTGCACCATGCGCGACTTCCTGAAGCGGCTGCCGAAGGCCGAACTTCACCTGCACATCGAGGGTTCACTGGAGCCGGAACTGATGTTCGCTCTGGCCAGACGCAACGGGGTCGAGCTGCCCTTCGGCTCTGTCGAGGAAGTGCGAGCCGCCTATGATTTCCAGGACCTCCCATCCTTTCTCGAACTCTACTACCGGGGCATGAGCGTGTTCAGGCGTGCCGAGGATTTCCACGACCTGGCCATGGACTACTTTCGCCGCGCCCATGCCGAAGGCGTGGTGCACGTGGAGATGCACTTCGACCCCCAGGCCCACCTTGCCCGCGGTATCGAACTCGACGTCGTCATGGAGGGCTTGAGCCTGGCGCGGCGCGAGGCCGAGCGCGAACTGGGCATGTCGACGGGGCTGATCATGGCGTTCTTGCGCGATCGGCCCGCCGACGAGGCGATGAAAGTCCTCGAGAGCGCTGCCCCCTACTGGGAGATGCTCGACGCCGTGGGGCTCGACAGTGCCGAGCGCGGCCACCCGCCCTCCAAGTTCGTGGAGGTCTTTCAGCGCGCCAGGATGTTGGGCATTCCCCGGGTCGCGCACGCCGGCGAAGAGGGGCCGCCCGAGTACATCCGCGAGGCGCTCGACCTGCTCGACGTGTGCCGTATCGACCACGGCGTGCGCTGCCTCGAGGACCCCGAACTGGTCGCGCGGCTGCGCGATGAAGGCGTGGTGCTTACCGTCTGCCCGCTATCCAACGTGCGACTCAAGGTGGTGGAGCGCATCGAGGAGCACCCCTTGCCCCAACTGCTCGATGCCGGTCTACGGCTGACGCTCAACTCGGACGATCCGGCCTACTTCGGCGGTGGCATGCTGGACAACTTCGTGGCCTGCCACGACGCCTTCGGCTGGTCGCGCGAGACCTTCATCCAACTCGCCGGCACCGCCATCGAGTCCGCCTTCATGAGTGACGTGCGCCGACTCGAGCTGCATCGGCAACTGGCTGCCAGCGCCTGAGACGCAAACCCCCAGCGAGCAGCCGGGGGCGAGGGTTGGCCGTTCCTTGAATGAGCCCTGCTCTGGGCAGGCTTAGGGCAGAGCGGGTACCTCGAAGTCGGGCATTTCCCCGGTCAGCGTGTGCAGGAAGGCGGTAATGTCGGCGATGGTGGCGTCGTCGAATTCGCGGTTTAGCATCTCCCGGCCCATGATGGCCACGGCTTCCTCGAGAGTTTCGGTGGCCCCGTTGTTCATGTACGGGTAGGTCACGCCGACATTACGCAGCGTGGGAGTACGAAACTTGTGCATGTCGGCTTCGTCGCCGGTGACGTCAAAGCGGCCGACGTCGGTGGAGCCGGGCACCTGGATGGCGTAGAAGTTGCTGTCGGTGAACGCGGGGCCGCTATGGCAGGCAATGCAGCCGTTGTCGGCGAAGGCTACCATGCCATCTTTTTCCTGCTGATTCAGGGCGTTCAGGTCACCGCGGAGATAACGATCGAACGGTGAGTTCGGTGTGTTCAGCGTCCGCTCGAAGCTGGCCAGCGCCATGGCCAGGTTATCGTTGTTGATCGGATTTTCGTCCCCGGGGAAGGCTTCGGCGAACTTCTCCTGATAGAGCGGGAACCCTTCCAGGCGCTCCAGCGCCATGTCGAGGGCCATGGCCATCTCGATATCGGCCTGGATCGGACCGAGTGCCTGACCCTCGAGATCCGGCTCACGACCGTCCCAGAACTGGGCGCCGAGGAAGCCCGAGTTGAGCACGGTGGGCGTATTGCGTTCGCCGATCTGGCCTTCGTGACCTGTCGCGCGCGGAATGCGGTCGCTCCAGCCCAGCGCCGGATTATGACAGGTGGCGCAGCTGATCACGCCACTGGAAGAGATGCGCGGTTCGAAGAACAGCATATTGCCGAGCTCGACCTTTGCCTTGGTGAGCGAGTTTCCCGCCGGGATAGGCGGCAGGTGGGGCAGCGGCTGAAAGCGGTCGCGGTAGTTACCGAGACCATCGTCGGCAAGTACGCCGGTTGCCGCCAGAGCGGCGCTCAACGATACCGCGGAGGCAAGCCGAGTCGGCCGGGCGAGAGCGTGATGTGTCATGACGAATCCCCTGGGTTGCAAGCTAGAGACGGTTTAGCCTGTTTTGCAACATCAGGTTACGGACACGTCTTGAGCCGTATCAACCAAGTGAAATGGTCGGAATGGAGCGCTCCTTGAGGTGAGTCAAAGTTTGATTCGTTTTGTCTTCACCGTGCCAACAAATGCTTGTCTATAGCCTCTTGAGTGTGAGTCCGGATAGCCCTCCAATGTGACTGGAAACGGGGCCGGCTTGTGCCGGCCCCGTTTCGTCAGTGGGTGGTCACCAGCATCACCACGCTGAGGGCAGCCGAGACCCACATGGCGGGCTTGATGTCGTAGAGCTTGCCGGTGGCGAGCTTGATCAGCACGAAGCTCAGGAAGCCAAAGGCGATGCCTAGGGTGATCGAGTAGGTCAACGGCATCAGGATGATCGCCAGGAAGGCGGGGAAGGCCTGCTCGAAGCGCGACCAGTCGATCTTGCTGATCGGGGCCAGCATGAACAGCCCGACCAGCACCAGTGCCGGCGCCGTGGCGATACCCGGCACCAGTGACAGCAACGGCGAGAGGAACAGGAACGGCAGGAACAGGAAGGCGATGGTCACCGCCACCAGGCCTGTACGCCCGCCCTGAGCCACGCCGGCGCCGGATTCAATGAAGGTCTGGGCGGCGCTGGTGCCGAGCGGCGCGGCGATCATCGAGGCGAAGGCATCCACGGTCATGGAGCGCTTGAGGTTGCGCGGATTGCCGTTCTTGTCCTTGAGATCCGCCGACTCAGACAGCGCCATGAAGCACGACAGGGCATCGAAGAAGTTGGTGAACAGCATGACGAAGATGAACGGCAGGTAGGCGACCTTCAGCGCGCCCCAGATATCGACCTGCATCACGGCGCTGAAGTCCGGCCAGGCGGCGAAGCCGCTCCACTGCACCACCACGTCGCCACCCCACAGACGTCCCATGGGCGTGGCCAGCAGGGTGGTCAGCGCAATGCCCAGGATCAGCGCGCCGTTGAAGCGCATGATCACCAGGATGGCGGTGGCCATCATGCCGATGAAGAAGGTGATCAGCGAGGCATCCATGCTGCCCAGGGTGACCAGGGTGGCGTCGCTGCCGACGATGAAACCGGCATTCTTGAAGCCGATGAAGGTGATGAACAGGCCGATGCCGCAAGTGATGGCATAGCGCAGCGAAGGCGGGATGGCGTCGATGATCGCCTCGCGCACGTTGAACATCGCCAGCGTGGCGAACAGCACGCCGGACCAGAACACGCAGCCCAACGCCACCTCCCACGACAGCCCAGCACCCTGCACCAGGGTGTAGGTGAACAGCGCGTTCATGCCCATGCCCGGCGCCACCAGGATCGGGTTGCGGGCATACAGGCCCATGGCCAGGCTGCTCATGAAGCTGATCAGCACCGTCGCCGAAAGCGCAGCGGAGAAGGGGATGCCGGCATCGGAGAGAATCGCCGGGTTGACCACGATGATGTACATCGAGGCCAGGAAGGTAGCGATGCCGGCCAGAATCTCGGTCTTGACGCTTGAGCCGCGTCGGCTCGCGCCGAAGTAGGTATCCAGCCAGTTGCCTTGTCCCGAGGCCCTCGCGGGGGACTGGTCTTCAGCTCTATCGGCCAGGGAGGAGGTCGGTTCCATAGTCGGTGTCCGTTGTTGTTGGATGCGTTGTCGGTGTCTATTCGGCATTTCTGACCGAATGGTCAAGCATGTCCAGGCACAGCCTAGACAATATTTGACCGATTGGACAGGTGCATTGCGACCAAGGTCGTAGTGGCGGGTGGAAGAGAAGCAGGAGATGGGACAAGACGCGAGAGGGGAAAGACTCAGGTTCAGTTCACCGCGGTCGTGCCAAGGTGCGGCAGGCTGTTCCTGTGCGCAGGCGTTGCCCTCAACGTTTCGCTTGGTTACGGTAGGTAAAAAGCTGCAGAAGATGGCTTACGTAACCAAGACGTACTCAGGGATGCCGCATTAGGGATGATGGAAAACGTCATCCATTTTGCCAGCAGGGCGGTAGCGTCCCTGAAATTCCGGCTCAACCCAGCGGGCTACGTACCACAGCAAACCCTTTCTTCAGCACATGCGTTCCATCGCAGATCTTCTCGGTCCGGGCGCTGTAGTACTTCATGCGTAGTGCTTTCACCTCCATAAGCTTGGGGTCAGTTGTGTGCTTTTATAACCGGCTTCTTTAGATAAGCAGATATGCATACAGCATATTGGTTCCGACAAAACGTGCATGCGCGCGAATTCTGCATAGGTGGCCGAGCTATGCTTTGGAGTTATAGGAATCAATAGGTTAGGTAGGGTAAAGTGCGCTAGATAATAATGTTGAACGCGCAGCGGTGTTCATCCAATATCAGGGCGTGCAGTCCAATCACTGTTAAGAGGCTAGGAAATGCAGTGCCCCATTTGTAGCGAAGCGATGACGGAAATCGAAGTTGCACCATGCTTTGACTGTGGCCATGAACCTAGTGAGTTGGAGGAGCTTAAAAACGGTGAGCATGAATATCATCTGTTCAAAGTTCTTGGTGAGCAAATAGTACTGTGTGACTTCTGCGACGCAGATTTTGATTCTTATTATCCGGAATACCTTGGTTTCCTAGGTTCTATTGTACACAACTATCCACTTGAGTCGGTCAGTAAAATACAAAGCCCAGTGCCGGCCACGGACTACCGTTGCTCTAAGTGCCAGCATCGGTTAGCTTTTTTACGATTTTTAAAGTCATTGAGGCAGCGCAATGCCTCTTAACAAGGCGCATCAGTACGCGGCCGGTGGCCGCCGGACGTCCCTGACGGGCCGCCGCTGTGCTTGGCGTTAGGTGCTCAAAGTGAATCAAAGCCAGCTCGTATCAAAACTCATCAAACCGCTGGCTGAGCTAGATACCTCGGAAATATCTCCACGGCAGGTCGTTTTGGCTGCACTCAACTGGCCAACTGATGGCTGGGCGCCTCAGGCCTTGGAGTGGCTGGAGCAAGGAGTTGAGGTTGATAGCGAGGTTGCGGTAGCACTTGAGCGTTTTGCTTCCAAAAAGCACTATTCCCAAGCAAGTAGGCACAAGGCATTTGCTCTTGCTAAAAGGTGGCGGCGCATCCATGAAGCCGCACCTAACCACTCATTCAACGGGACGCCTGACGGCGCCCGTTAATTCAAGTGTTATGTGTAATAGGAGCTATAGAGCTATGCTATGACTAGGTTCATGTACGCATATAACAAGCGCATGTTGACAGGCTGGTTTCCGCTGCGCTCCAAACCAGCCTGCAAATTCAGGTGTTAGGTCGCACGCTCGCTCCACGACCAACATCAATCTACAAAGGAAATAGTGCCATGGCCAAGTACTTGATCTCCTTCCCCAGCGCTGCGATGGGACGGCGGCTTCACTGTACTCGAACTACCCTCACGCGAGGAGGTCACCGAGTGGGCCGCGCGCATCGCGAAGGCATGTCGCTGTGACCAAGAGCTTCGCGTCTTCGGGTTCGACCCGCAGTCCCGAGGCGACATAGATATAGCGCAGAAAGTGTGGCCTGACAATTTATTCAAGCCGACGCCTCTTAGTGGCGCGGCTTAATTCAAGCGTTATCGAAGTCGCATTGATGGTTAGTAGTCCCACGCTCTCTTCAACCCAACTTCTAGGAGTAGCACCGATTGCTTACCATTGCCGCCAACATCGTTGTGTTCTTTGTCGCAATCTTGCACGTCTACATTCTCGTCTTGGAGATGTTTTTATGGGACAAGCCGCTGGGGAGGAGGGCCTTTGGTTTGAGCGCTGACTTCGCAGCGCAGACAAAGACATTGGCGGCAAATCAAGGTCTATATAATGGTTTCTTGGCTGCTGGCCTCTTCTGGGGCCTTTCCCTTGGCCAGGCAGGATTCTCCGTTAAAGTCTTCTTCCTGCTCTGTGTCTTCGTCGCCGGGATCTACGGCGGGTTGACTGCGAACAAGAAAATTCTCCTCATTCAAGCCGTTCCCGCCGCGCTTGGCCTTGTGTTGCTGTTCCTGGCTTCGTAACAAACCGCGCTTAACCCTGTGCTTGCACGCGAAATTTTAAGAATTACTCATCCAATATCAGGACGTGCAATCCTAATCACTGCTAGGCAAACCAAGGAGATTTTAGTGCTGTACCTAATTATGGCTATGCGTACGCCTCAGTTTCAGCAGTCGGTCGTTGATGCTCACAAGCAATACTTGGCCCAGCTCAAAGCGGAGGGTGCCCTTGAGCTCGCAGGCCCGTTCACCGATAAGTCGGGTGGCGCATACGTCATTTCGGCTAAGGATCTAGAAGAGGCGCAGGCAATTGCATTTAACGACCCGGTTCATACTAGCGGATCCTCCGAAGTGTCGGTGCATGAGTGGGATGCAGTCTAGTCGCTTAATAAGAGAATTGTGTCGCCTCGTCTTACCTTGGCTTCTCGCCTGGCAATGGCAAGTCGTTAAGTGCGGAGGAGTGTATTGCCAATCTGAGTGTTGAAAGGCAGAGCTAATATGTGGTTTAAAATAGATCTATGGTCAATCGCTATCGTGTCACTGATGCTGCCTCTATCTTCTGTCGCTGATGAAGATTGGTGGTTTAGTCCGGATTTCTGTGAATTCTCTGTTGAGTTCCCGACTGCGTACGAAGAAAAACAGGTGGTAGTTGGCGGGGAACTTGGTGCTGGAGCTACGGCACAAGTGGGCAGTTCAGCTTTCTTTGCTGCGGAGTGTTGGTCATATGAAGAACAACCGCCATTGGAGCAATTTGCACAGCATATGGAAATGCTGGCTACGCAAAGAGGGGTGTCGGTAAGCAGCGTCGTTGTCGACAGAAGCAGTACGATTGGTGGTCAGGTAGTCTTAACAGGGGTTGTCAATGCTGGAGGAGAGACGCTGCACATAACGACGATCTCTTCCGTTGGCCAGCGCACGAGGCTTGATCTTACGATGGTAGATAACGAGATTGTGAGCCGAGAAAAACTCGCATTTAGAAATAGCATAACACTCAAGAATTAGGGGAAATTGTAGACACGCGCCAGCCAAGACCGGCTGTGTTCCAGTACAGCGGCAACATCACCATCATGGCGAGTGGTCCTCATGAATCCTGTTCCTGCCGGAGCAGCGGATTCACGAGAACCACTCGCCATTTTTGTTTCAGGCCTGGTCGCGCCGATGCTGGCAGCGTCCGCTGGCCCAGGTTTCCAGAATGCTGCGGTCGTCGCCCAGCATCATCAGGGCGAAGAGGCGCTCGCCGAGGGTCTTGCACCGTGCGTGACGACGCCCTAGCAGCGGTGAGCCGTCGGGGTCGATCACGACGAAGTCGGCTTCCATGCCGGGGGCGAAGCGGCCGATCTTGTCGTCCAGCGAGAGCGCCTTGGCGTTGCCTAGAGTGAGGCCGTAGAGGCCCTGCCAGGCGGTCAGCGGCTGGCCGCGCAGCTGGCCTACCTGATAGGCGGACTTGAGCGTGGCGAGGCCGGAGAGATCCGTACCGCCGCCCACATCGCTGGCGTAGGTGATGTTGAGGCCGACCTCGCGTGCCGCCAGGCGGTCGAACAGGCCGCTGCCGAGGAACATATTCGAGCTTGGGCAGAAGGCGAGGTTGGCGCCGCGCTCGGCCAGGCGGGTACGCATTTCCTGGTCGAGGTGAATGCCGTGGGCGAAGGTGCTGCGCGGGCCGACCAGCCCAGACTGCTCGTAGACTTCGAGATAGTCGCGGCTCTCGGGGAACAGCTCGGCTACCCAGTCGAGTTCGCCGGGGTTCTCGGAGAGGTGGGTCTGCAGCCACAGGCTGGGGTCGTTGCGCAGTACGCCGCCGGTGGCGTCGAGCTGTTCGCGGGTGGAGGTCGGCGCGAAGCGCGGGGTCAGGCTGTAGCCCAGCCGTGCGGTGCCGTGCCATTCGGCGATTAACCGTTCGGTGTCGCGAATGCCGCCGTAGGTGTTATCGCACAGCGCCTCGGGGGCGTTGCGATCCATCAGCACCTTGCCGGCCAGCATGCGCAGGTCGCGCTCGCGGCAGGCCGAGAAGAAGGCTTCCACCGAGGTGGGATGGCTGGAGCAGAACACCTGGGCGGTGGTGGTGCCGACCCGCAGCATCTCGTCGAGGAAGGCATTGGAGATCACCTCGGCCCGCTCGCGCTGGGCAAAAGCGCACTCTTCGGGGAAGGTGTACTCGTTCAGCCAGTCCAGCAGCTGACGCCCGTAGGAGGCCATGATCTCCAGCTGCACGTAGTGCACGTGGCTGTCGATGAAGCCGGGCATCACCAGCTTGCCGCGATGATCCACCGTTTCGATGCCTTCGGGCAGGCGTGGCGCCAGCGTCGCGTAGTCGTCGATGGCCTTGATGCGGCCGTTCTCCAGCCACAGCGCGCCATCCTCGATGTGGCGTACGCTGCCTTCGGCGGGTTTGTCGCCCTCGCCGGGGTCGGCATCGAAGCTCAGCAGTTCGGCGCGTATCACGCGGGAGTCGTTGTTCGTCATATCTGGGGCTCTTTGATTGCAATCATCGGGCTGTTCCGGCGGCAGGCCTGCGAGGAGGCGCTGTGAATCCTTCCCTGGACGCTACATTTGCCATCCATGGCAAATGACCTCCTCTTCGGCCTGCCCCCGGCGCCCGATAGCCAGCGTCGTGTTCAGGAAATTTGTTTGCACCGGTTTGTTAGAACAGGGCGCGCAGCTTTGCCGGCTCCAGGCCGCGCTGGTCGGGCCGTTCGGCAGAGCCCACCATCGGCAGCAGTTCGGCCATGGCGGCGATGGCAATGGCATAGGGCGTCTTGTCACCACCGGTGCCGCCATTGGCCATGCCGATGGGGCAGCGCACCCGGGCCAGGGCCGCGTCGTCGTGTCCGGCATCCTTGAGCCGCGAGCGGAAGCTGGCCCACTTGCTCTTCGAGCCGATCAGGCCGATGGAGGCTATGTCGCCGCGTTTGAGCAGGGCGTCGACGAGTACCCGATCCTCGGCATGGTCGTGGGTCAGTACCAGTGCGTGGCTGCCGGCCGGCAGTGCCTCCACAGCGGCCTGTGGGTCGGCGGCGTGGCGGCAGTCCAGCCGTGGCTGATCCGCGGCCCAGGCGGGGAAGGCGCCTTCGCGGCTGTCGTGCCACAGCACCCGCCAGGGCAGCGGGGCGGCCAGGCTTACCAGTTCGGTGCCGACATGGCCGGCACCGAAGAGGGCCAGTGTCGCCGCGCTGCCGGGAAACACTTCCAGCAGTACGTTGACGAAGCCGCCGCAGCACTGCCCGCTGCGCCCGCCCAGGGCAAAGGCCTCGAGGCTCATGCCGCTCTCGCCGCGGGCCAGCTTTTCCCGGGCCGCATCGATCACCTGGAACTCGAAGGTGCCACCGCCGAGGGTGTCGCAAACGGCATCCTGGGTGATCACCATGCGCGCGCCGGGCTCACGGGGCGTGGAGCCGGCGCTGGTTACCACCGTGGCCAGCGCATGGGGCAGCCCCTCGCTCTGCAGCCGATGCAGCGCCTCGTGCCAGGCCTGCGGACGCGGCGCGTTCATCACACCGCTCCCTGTGCCTGTGCGGCATCATAGCGGCTGCGCAGGGCTTCGGCGGCCATCAGCACTCGCTCCGGCGTGGCCGGGGTATCGAGTCGCGGGGCCTCGGCGTAATCGGTCAGGCTCGCCAGGGCGTCGCGCAGCGCCGACCACACCGCCATGCCCAGCATGAAGGGCGGCTCGCCCACCGCCTTGGAGCGGTAGATGCTGGCCATGGAGTTGGGGTGGCCCTCCATCAACTTGACGTTGAACACCGGCGGCAGGTCGCCGTAGGTGGGGATCTTGTAGGTCGCCGGGCCGTCGGAGATCAAGCGCCCGGCCTCGTTCCACTTCAGTTCCTCGCTGGTCAGCCAGCCCATGCCCTGGATGAAGCCGCCTTCTACCTGGCCGAGGTCGATGGCCGGGTTCAGCGAGTCGCCCACGTCGTGCAGGATGTCGACCCGATCGACCTGGTACTCGCCGGTCAGGGTGTCGACGCTGACCTCCGCCACGGCGGCGCCGAAGGCGTAGTAGTAGAAGGGGCGGCCCTGGCCGACGTTGCGGTCGTAGTGGATCAGCGGCGTGGCGTAGAAGCCCTTCTCGGAAAGCGAGATTCGGTTCAGGTAGGCGGTTTGCACCAGCTCGCCCCAAGGAATGCGACGCTCGCTCTCGCCGTGGCCGGCAACGAGATGGCCGGACTCGAGGCGCATGTCTTCACGATCGAGCCCCTGATCCTTGTAGAGGTGCTCGTGGGCAAAATCGAACAGGCGCTGCTTGAGCTTGAGGCAGGCGTCGCGGGCGGCCTGACCGTTGAGGTCGGCGCCGCTGGAAGCCGCCGTGGGCGAGGTGTTGGGCACCTTGTCGGTACGCGTGGCGGTGATGCGCACCTCGTCGGTATCGAGCCCTAGCTCACGGGCCACCACCTGGCAGATCTTGGTGTGCAGGCCCTGACCCATCTCGGTGCCGCCGTGGTTGATCATGACGCTGCCGTCGGTATAGACGTGCAGCAGCGCGCCGGCCTGGTTGAGGTGCTTGGCGGTGAAGGAGATGCCGAACTTCACCGGCGTCAGTGCCAGGCCGCGCTTGACGATCGGGCTCTCGGCATTGAATTCGGTGATGGCGCGGCGCCGCGCCCAGTAGTCGCTGCTGGTCTCGAGCTGTTCGACCAATTCCTTGAGCAGGGCGATCTGGTCCACCTGCTGGCCGTAGTGGGTCATCTGGCGGCCGGGGCGGTAGAAGTTGCGCTTGCGCACCGTCAGCGGGTCTTCGCCGATGCGCCGGGCGATGTCGTCCATCGCCGCTTCGATCACCATCATGCCCTGGGGGCCGCCGAAGCCGCGGAAGGCGGTATTCGACGCGGTATGCGTGCGTGCGCGATGGCCCGTCACGCGGGCCTCGCCCAGCGAGTAGGCGTTGTCGCTGTGGAACATGGCGCGGTCGACGATGGCGTCCGACAGGTCGGGCGAGTAGCCGCAGTCGCCGATCACGGTGATCTCGCCGCCCTGGATCACGCCCTGTTCATCCACGCCGAGACGATAGCGGTTGTGGAACGGATGGCGCTTGCCGGTGACGCGCATGTCGTCGGCACGCGGCAGGCGGACGCGGGTGGTGCGGCCGGTGCGCCGCGCGATCAGGGCGGCAATGCAGGCCCAGGGCGAGGCCTGGGTCTCCTTGCCGCCGAAGCCGCCACCCATGCGCCGTACCTCCACGGTCACGGCATGGAACGGAATGCCCAGCACTTCGGCCACCAGCTTCTGGGTCTCGCTGGGGTGCTGGTTAGAGGTGTGGACGATCACGCCCTCATCCTCGGTGGGTTGCACCAGGCAGGCCTGGCCTTCTAGGTAGAAGTGCTCCTGGCCGCCGACGAACTGCTCGGCCTCGACCACGTGAGCGGCATTGGCCAGTGCCTGCTCCCAGTCGCCGCTCTGCTGCACGTGGGTGGGGCGCACGAACTCGCCGCGCTCGGCGGCGGCCACCGGGTCGAGGCAGGCCGGTTGTTCGTCGATTTCGACGACGGCGGCCTGCACCGCCTCGCGCGCGGCGCGGTGGCTCTCGGCGGCCACGGCAAACATCACCTGGCCGACGTAGCTGATTTCCTCATCGACGAAGATGGGGTCGCCGGGGAAGACGGGGCCGATATCGGTATGGCCCGGTACGTCGCCAAAGCCGATCACGTCGACGACGCCCGGCATCGTCCGCACCTTGTCCAGGTCGAGCCGCGTCAGGCGGCCGTGAGCGACGGGAGAGAGGCCCAGTGCCACGTGCAGGGTATCGGCGGGCGCCTTGAGATCGTCGATGTAGGCGGCGCGCCCCGTGACGTGCTTGACCGCGCTCTCATGGGCCTGTGCATGTGGATGAGGAGCCGCATGCACGGTATCCCGCGCCAAGGGGCTTGAGCCCTTGATGCGACCGTCGAGCTCGTGGCGGGCAGTTTCCGACTCCGCGCTCACGTCAGGTGCGGTCGATTTATTCAGCTTAGTGAGCGTACGCATGGAGCATCACCTCCCGGGGGCTATCGGACTCGGCCTGAGCGATCACGAGGCGCAGGCGCTCGAGCAGGTTGGCGGCGGAGAGCCGGCGGTATTCGGCGCTGCCGCGCACGTCGGACATGGGCTGGAAGTCCTCGGCCAGGGCCTCGCGTGCGGCAAGGAAGGCTGCCGCATCGGGGGCCTGACCCTCCAGCGCCGCCTCGGCACGGGCGGCGCGCTTGGGAATCGCCGCCATGCCGCCGAAGGCTAGTCGCACGTCGCGCATCACGCCGTTCTCCATGCGCCAGGCGAAGGCGCCCAGCACTGCGGAAATGTCATCCTCACGACGTTTCGACAGCTTCCACACCTTGAGAGTTTGGCCCTCGATGGGGCGAGGCAGGAAGAGCGCCCGAATGGCCTCGCCCTCGCGCAGGGCGGTACGCTTGTAGTCGAGGAAGAAGTCTTCCAGCGGCAGTTCGCGCTCGCGCACTCCATGATCATCATTGGGGCCGACCAGGCGCAGGCGCGAGCCCAGCGACAGCAGCACCGGCGGGGTATCGCCTATGGGCGAGGCGTTGGCAACGTTGCCGCCCAGGGTGCCGCGGTTGCGCACCTGCTGGGAGCCCAGGCGGTGCAGCAGGTGGGCGAAGGCGTCGTAGTGCTCCTCGAGCAGCGGCTCCAGGCGCGTATAGCTGACGGCAGCGCCGATCCACCAGCCTTCGCGACCGTCTTCCAGCGTGGCTTCCTCGATGACATTGAGCTCGGCCACCCGGGTCACGTCGATGACACGTTCGAAGCGCGCCAGGCGCTGGGTGGTTTCGAGCCACAGGTCGGTGGCGCCGGCCACCAGGCGTGCCTGGGGATGCCGCGCGAGGCAGTCGGTCAATTCAGCGAGGGTTGTCGGCTGCAGGAAGGCGGCGTCGAGGTCGAGGCGTTGCTCGCTCACTTCGCTGTCACGGGGTGCTGCAGCATCAAGCCACAGGGGGCGATTGTCCGGGTGGGCATTCATGCTCAAGGCGGCATCGCGGATCGGCCGATAGCCGGTGCAGCGGCACAGGTTTCCGCCCAGCGCGGCTTCCAGGCGCTGGGGCGTCAACGGTGCCGGTGCCTGGCGCTGCTGTTCGTGCAGGGTGAACAGCGACATGACGATGCCCGGCGTGCAGAAGCCGCACTGGCTGCCGTGGCACTCGACCATGGCCGCCTGGGCGGGGTGCAGTGCCTCGCCCTGTGCCAGGCCATCCACCGTGACCAGGTAGCGACCATTGAGCTGATGGGCCGGTGTGATGCAGGCATTGGCGCTGTGATAGCGCAGCTCGCCGTCGGGGCCGGGCTCGCCGATGGCTACCGTGCACGCACCGCAGTCACCCGAGGCGCAGCCCTCCTTGGTACCCGTGACAGCCAGGGTTTCGCGCAGCAGCTCGAGCACGCTGGTCTCGGGAGAGGCCTCGCTCCGACATGGCTGCCCGTTGAGCATGAAGTCGATCATCGCCTTGTCTCTTGTTGACGTTGTGATAACTGACCGGTCGCCACGCAACGAATGGTCGGCGCTCGACCGGATCACTGCGAGTTGACCAAATGGTCAGGATGATCTCAGCATGGGCCAGAATGTCGCACTTTGCAAGCGCCATATGGCGATAAGGGTAGGTGGCAATGGTCGTGTCGGCCGCACGCCACTTGAGGCGCCGCCGATGGTCTCATTTGCAGGAACCGCTGCGGTGGGGCACTCTCTTGGCTTCCCACCACCATTCACAGGGCAGGGGCCTGTCGATGACCGACATGACCGAAACCGAGACCTTGCCGCCAGCGCGGCAGGGGGGCGAGAGCAATGGCGCCACTCGCGAGCGCAACGAGCGCGAGATTCTCGAAGCCGCCGAGCGGGTCTTCGCCCAGTACGGCTATCGCGGCGCCAGCGTTCAGGCCATTGCCGAGGAGGCGGGGCTGCCCAAGTCCAACGTGCTCTACTACATGGGTAACAAGCGTGGCCTCTACGTGCGCCTGCTCGAGCGCATGATGGCGCGCTGGAATGCCCTGCTCGACGACATCAGCGTGGAGGACGACCCGGCCGAAGTGCTCGAGGCGTTCATCCGCAGCAAGATGCAGCTTTCCCGCCGCCACCCCGAGGGCTCGCGGCTGTTCGCGGCCGAGATCCTCGGCGGAGCGCCATTCTTGCAGGAGTACCTGCGCGGCGAGCTGCGCGTATGGGTGCAGACCCGTGCCAAGGTCTTCGAGCAGTGGGCGGAAGGTGGACTGATGGATCCAGTCGACCCGGTATGGCTAATCTTTTTGATCTGGTCGGCAACGCAGCACTACGCCGACTTCGAGGCCCAGGTTCTCGGCATCACCGGCAAGGATGAGATATCCGATGCCGACGTGGAACGGATCACCCAGTTCCTGACCCAGGTGATCCTGAAGGGTTGCGGCGTACAGTCACGGAAGGACTAGAACCGTGGCTTGCCGCGGCAACTGCACGGCCGCCGCCTTGGCCTTGCCCATTATGTTCGTATGATGACCTTCCCATGAAAATGGCCGAGCTGCCGATCGAAGCGCGCCTGGACGCGTTGCGCTGCGCCCTGGCGCGGCATGCGCGCGTTCTGCTGGTGGCCGCACCGGGGGCGGGCAAGACCACTCGCGTGCCGCTGGCGCTTCTCGGCGAGACCTGGTGTTCAGGACCGAGCGGGAGCGGCAAGCTATTGCTGCTCGAGCCGCGGCGTGTGGCTGCGCGATTGGCGGCCGGCTACATGGCGCAACTGCTGGGCGAAGCAGTGGGGGAAACGGTCGGCTACCGCATGCGGGGCGAGAGCCGGACAGGGCCGACCACGCACATCGAGGTCATTACCCAGGGCGTGCTGACGCGCATGCTGCAGGACGATCCGCTGCTCGACGGGGTGACCGGCATCGTCTTCGACGAATTCCATGAGCGCAGCCTGGAGGCCGACCTGGGCCTGGCGCTGGCGCTCGACGCCCAGTCGGTACGCGATGACCTGCGCCTGCTGGTGATGTCGGCGACACTCGACGTCGAGGCCCTGCTTGGCGTGCTGGGCGAGGATGCGCCGTTGGTCGACTGCGAGGGACGTCAATTCCCGGTCGACACCCGTTACCGGCCGCTCGGCTCTTCCCTCAATTCACGCGAGGACACGGCTCGCCAGCAAGCCGCGGCGGTGGGCGAGGCGCTTGCCCATGCCGAGGGTGATGCCTTGGTGTTCCTGCCCGGTGTAGCCGAGATTCGCCGCCTGGCCCGGGAGCTTGGTCAACGAATGCCAGAGCTGGCGATTCGCGAGCTTCACGGCCGCTTGCCTCTGGAAGAGCAGCGTCGCGCACTGCGTCCCGAGCCGGATGGCAGGCGGCGGGTGGTACTGGCCACCGCCATTGCCGAATCGAGCGTCACCGTCGATGGCGTTCGTATCGTGATCGATGCCGGCCAGGAGCGCGTGCCGGTGTTTCAGCCTCGCAGCGGTCTCACGCGTCTTGAGACCCGCCGCGTCAATCGTGCCAGCGCCGATCAGCGTCGCGGCCGCGCCGGGCGCCAGGGCCCGGGGCTGTGCCTGCGGCTGTGGGCCGAGGAGCAGCCGCTCGTGCCTCATGGCGAACCCGAGATCCGCCAGGCCGACCTGGCGCCGCTGGCTTTCGAGCTGGCCCGCTGGGGCATCGTCGACCCGGCTGATCTGTCCTGGGTCACGCCACCGCCAACCGCCGCGCTGGAGGCGGGGCGGGAGCTGCTGCAGCGGCTCGGCGTGCTGGACGAGGCCTTCCTGCTCACTGCGCTGGGACGTGCGTGCGTTCGCTGGCCCACCCATCCGCGGCTGGCAGTGATGCTGGAGCGGGCCGGCGGACTCGACGCGCGGCCCTTGGCCTGTGCACTGGTCGCGGCGCTGGAGACCCGGGACCTGGACGACGAGCAGGATCTCGAGCGTGGGCTGGAAGCGCGTCTGGCGAACCCGCGTGCTCATCCGCAGTGGCAGCGTGAGGCCCAGCGCCTGGCCCGCCTCGCCGGCGTACGCCTCGATGTGGGTAGTCTGGCCCCGCTGGGTGAATTGCTGGCATTGGCTTACCCCGAGCGCGTGGCGCAGCGAACTGCTCATCAGTTCGGGCCGGGGCGCTTCCGCCTGGCGGCCGGCGGCCTCGCCACCTTGCCTGAGCGACATCCGCTGGCCCATGCCGAGCTGCTGGTGGCCGCCGACCTCGACGGTCAGGTCAGCGGTGCGCGAATCTTTCGCGGCGTGGCCATCGAGCGGGAGCGGCTCGAGGCGCTGTTCCCCGAAACGCGTGAATGGCAGGCCAGCCTGGAGTGGTCGGACGAGCAGGGGCGCCTGGTCGGCGAGCAGGTTCGCGGCCTGGGGGCTGTGGTGCTCGAACGCAAGCCTTTGCAGACGCTGCCGCCCGAAGCGGTACGGCAGGCGCTGCTGGATGCACTTCGCCGTCGCGGTGAGCTGCCCTTCGGCGACAACGACGAGCAACTGCGTGGGCGTTTGGCGCTGCTGCGTCGAGAACTGGGCGACACCTGGCCCGATTGGTCAGTGCCGGTGCTGCTGGATACGCTCGAGACATGGCTGGGGCCGCACCTCGACGGTATAAGAAGCCTCGACGCGGTGGCGCGACTACCATTGGGGCGCCTGCTGATCGACAGCCTCGAGTGGCCGCTGCGCGCTCGGCTCGACGAATTGGCGCCGGAGCGGCTCGCGGTGCCCAGCGGCTCGCAGATCAGGCTCGACTACACGCCGTGCCTGGACGGAAGGGCACCGGTACTGGCAGTGAAGCTGCAAGAAACCTTCGGTTGGCGCGACTCGCCGCGTATTGCCGAAGGGCGGGTCGCGGTTCTGTTGCATCTGCTCTCGCCGGCGAGGCGGCCGCTGCAGGTCACCGCGGACCTGGCGAGCTTCTGGGCCAACGGCTACCCCGAAGTGCGTCGCGAGATGCGCGGTCGCTATCCCAAGCACCCCTGGCCGGAGGATCCTCTAGCCGCTGAAGCCACGGCGCGGACCAAGCGCCGCTCGTGATCGTAGTGTAATTTCACTGTGTTCTGGGCGTGCTGCCTCGCGTTCGTGCGCTATCGGAAGGGCGCTTCCTCGTCCCGGTTTTCGTCCACCTGCGTAACAGAAGCTTCTCCAGCTCGACGACGAGAAACAGGGCGATGCTGCAACCGACTACGAGCAACCAATGGCGCGGACCGAGCGCAGCGCTATCGAATACCGCCTGCATGAAGGGCAGGTAGGTCCAGGCGAGCTGCAACACCAGTACGAGCCCGATGGCGATCCACACCGGACGGCTGCCGAAAAGTCCCTGCACGGAGAGGTTGCTGCGCAGCAGGTACCGGCTGTTGATCAGGTAGGCCGCACTGCCCATGACCAGCGTATTGACGGCACCGGCGCGAGCGACGGGTTCGTCGCCTTCGACGTGAAGAAGCCAACTGAACATGCCGAACACGGCGATGAGCAGCAGCAGGGAGACGAAAGCGACGCGCCAGAGCAGGAA
Organism: Billgrantia sp. C5P2; assembly: GCF_051062895.2. Classification (NCBI taxonomy): domain Bacteria; kingdom Pseudomonadati; phylum Pseudomonadota; class Gammaproteobacteria; order Oceanospirillales; family Halomonadaceae; genus Billgrantia; species Billgrantia sp. C5P2. The sequence continues at coordinate 2,419,995 of NZ_CM128542.1, read as the reverse complement.
CAGATCAAGCAGGGCGGCGGTGGGGTCGCGTGGACGCCGCCGCATCAGGTTTTCCTCTCCCTTCTCGAAGGCCAGCGCCAGACCCAGGGTCACGGCGACCACCATGTTGACCCACAGCGCCTGCAGCGGAGTGATGGGCAGCTGCGTCCCGGCCAGCACGGCGAGCATGATCGCCAGGCCCTGGGCACCGTTGGTGGGCAGCAGGAAGGTCACCGTCTTGCGGATATTGTCGTAGACCTTGCGACCCTCCTCGATGGCGCCGACGATGGTGGCGAAGTTGTCGTCGGCCAATACCATCTCGGCGGCTTCCTTGGCCGCCTCGGTGCCCTGGATGCCCATCGCCACGCCGACGTCGGCGCGCTTGAGCGCCGGACCGTCGTTGACACCGTCACCGGTCATCGCGCAGATGCCGCCGCGGGCCTGCATCGCCCTGACCAGGCGCAGCTTGTGCTCGGGGGCGGCACGGGCGAACACGTCCACCTCGTCGATGCATCTCTCCAGCTCGGCGTCGCTCATGGCCTCCACGTCGCGGCCGGTCAGGGCGCGTTCGGTATTGGCGAAGCCGAGCTGCCGGGCGATGGCCAGCGCCGTGACGGCATGGTCCCCGGTAACCATGATCGGGCGGATGCCGGCCGAGAGGCAGCGCTCGACCGCCCGTATCGCCTCTTCCCTGGGCGGGTCGAGCAAGCCGACGAGACCCAGGAGGACCAGGCCTTCCTCGGCATGTGTCTCGTCAAGTTCCGAAGTGGCATGGATCGGCTTCTCTGCCAGTGCCAGTACGCGCAGGCCGCGGGCGGAGAGGGCATGGATCCTCTGCTCCCATTCGCTCGGATCGAGTTCGGCATCGCCAGCCTCGGTGCGTACTCGGTGGCACATCTCGAGCAGCCGGTCCGGCGCCCCCTTCACCATCAGCGTGGGCTGGCCGTCCACCTCGTGCAGGGTGGCCATGTACTTGCGCTCGGACTCGAAGGGGATGGCATCGTGGCGGTCGTGGCGGCCCCGCAGCGTGCCGGCATCCAGACCCGCCTTGGCCGCCGCCACGACCAGGGCGCCCTCCGTGGGGTCGCCGTGGATCCGCCAGAGCCCAGTCTCGTCCCTGGCCAGTTCGGCATCGTTGCAGAGCACGCCCACCTTGAGGAAGTGGCGTAGGGCATGATGGTTGTCCAGGTCCAGCGGTTCGCATGCGGCAATGCCATCGCCGGCGGGCAGAAAACTGCCCTCGGGAGCGAAGCCGACGCCGGTCACGGCAATCTCACCCTCCGGTAGCCAGATGGCCTGGGCGGTCATCTCGTTGCGGGTCAGTGTGCCGGTCTTGTCGGTGAAGATGGTGGAGATGGACCCCAGCGTCTCGACGGCGGGCAGGCGGCGAATGATGGCATTGCGCCGGGCCATGGCCTGGACACCCAGCGCCAGGCCGATGGTGACGATGGCCGGTAGCCCTTCGGGAATGGCCGCCACCGCGAGCCCTACGGCCGCCATGAACATTTCGCTGGCGGGCTGGCCATGGACGAACGCGCCGATCGCCGCGGTGACGACGGCAGCGCCCAGAATGAAGATGGCCAGCACGCGACCGGCGCGGTCGAGCTGACGCAGCAGTGGCGTCTTGAGCTTCTCCACGCCGCGCAGCATCTCGGAGATGCGCCCGATCTCGGTCTCGATTCCGGTGGCCACGACGACGCCCTGGGCGGTGCCCTGGGCAACGATGGTGCTGGCGTAGGCCATGCTGCTGCGTTCGGCCAGATCGGTCGCCTCGGCGACCGGCGCGGTCTGCTTGTCGACGGCGACCGATTCGCCCGTCAGGGCGGCCTCCTCTGTTCGCAGCCGGTTGGCCTGGAGCAGACGCAGGTCGGCGGGCACCCGATCACCGCTCTCGAGCAGCACGATGTCGCCCGGCACCAGTGTCTCGGCCGGGACGGTCTGGCGGTGCCCGTCGCGCAGCACCTTGGCCTGCGGCGAGAGCATGCCGCGAATGCTCTCCAGGGCATGCTCGGCCTTGCCTTCCTGAACGAAGCCGATGAGCGCGATGATCGTCACCACGCCGACGATGGCCAGGGCATCGAGACGGTGCCCCAGTGCCAGGCTGGCGATAGCGGCGACGATCAGGATCATCATGAGCAGGTTGTTGAACTGCTCCAGCAGGCGCTTCCACCAGGGTCGCGCGGCCTGTTCCCGCAGTTGATTGGGACCATGCTCGGCGAGACGTTCAGCGGCAGCCTCGGTGGCGAGACCTTCAGGACGGCTCTCGAGCCTCGTCAGCGCCTCATCGGCAGAGAGGGCGTGCCAGGAAAGCCGTGGGGGTTGGGTGGGCATGTCCATATCTCCGCAGAACGATACCCTTGTTATTAGCATGGCCGATGCTGCAGTGCGGTGATGTAGGACAAGAATCGAGCCGCAAGCTGATACGGAGAGAGGATTGAGGGATGCTCGGCATTGGCGAGCCGGGTATGCTGCCGGCACTACGACTGACAGGGAGATTCCCATGCCATCCGCCGATACCTCCTCATGCGCCGGGAAGCTTTGCCCTTGCGGCAGTGGCCAGCACTATTCGGCGTGTTGCGGCCGTTACCATGGCGGTGTGCCGGCACTGACGCCGGAAGCGCTGATGCGTTCCCGCTATAGCGCTTTCGCCCTGGACCTGCACGACTACTTGCTGGCGACCTGGCACGCCAGTACTCGACCGACGGCGCTGGAGCTGGACGAGTCGACACGCTGGGTGCGGCTGGAGGTGCTTGACCAGAGGCAGGACGGCGACAAGGGTCGTGTGCACTTTCGCGCCACCTTTCAGGAAGGTCGTCGCTGGGCGGTACTGGAAGAGAACTCCCGCTTCGTGCAGGAGGCCGGGCGCTGGTTCTATGTCGATGGCAAACCCGTCATCGAACGCATCAAGCCCGGCCGCAACGACGCCTGCCCCTGTGGCAGCGGGCGCAAGTTCAAGAGTTGCTGCGGCCTGGGTTGACCCAGTCAGATGAGTCCTGTCGTTGAGACCCGTCAGAGCATCATTGCTGCCAGCCAGCCGAAACCGATCAGCGGCACGTTGTAGTGCAGGAAGGTGGGCACCACGGTATCCCAGATGTGGTCGTGCTGGCCGTCGGCGTTGAGCCCGGCGGTGGGGCCGAGAGTCGAGTCCGAGGCCGGCGAGCCGGCGTCGCCCAGGGCGGCGGCGGTGCCCACCAGGGCGATAGTGGCCATGGGCGAGAAACCGAAGCTCAGCGCCAGCGGCACGTAGAGCGAGGCGATGATCGGCACGGTGGAGAATGACGAGCCGATGCCCATGGTGATGAAGAGCCCGACGAGCAGCATGATCAATGCCGCCAGCACTTTGTTGTCACCGATCAGCTCGGCCGAGCCTTCCACCAGCGCGGACACCTCGCCGGTCGCCTGCATCACCCCGGCGAAGCCGGCCGCGCTGATCATGATGAAACCTACCTGCGCCATCATGCGCATGCCTTCGGTGAAGATACCGTCCTGCTCATGCCAGCGGAACACGCCGCTGACCGAGAGCAGGGCGAAGCCGAAGAGTCCGCCGAGCACCATCGAGCCGGAGAGCAACTGGGTGACGACCGTGCCTACCAGCGCCGCAGTGAGCACCGCCATCTGCCAAGGCGCCAGATGCCGGGCGGCCTGGGCCGGCGTCTCGTCGCCGTGGGCCAGGTCGCGGTCTTCATAATGGCGCGGCCGACGGTAGCTTAGGAGTGCCGCCACCGCGAGCCCCAGCGCCATGCCGCCGATGGGGATCAACATGGCCATGGGCACCATCCCCCGGGTGACCTCGAGGCCGAGTTCTGCGCCGCTCTCGTTGAGGTTGGCGAGCAGGATGTCGTTGAGAAAGATCGAGCCGAAGCCCACCGGCAGCAACATGTAGGGAGCGGTGATGCCGAAGGTGATCACACAGGCGGCAAGTCGGCGATCCAGGCGCAGGTGGTTCATCAGCTTGAGCAGGGGCGGCACCAGCACCGGGATGAAGGCGATGTGCACCGGGATCAGGTTCTGCGAGCTCACCGCCGTGGCCAGCAGGGCGCCGAGCAGGGTGAAGGCGACCCAGCGTCGGTTCGCCGGCTGGTCATCGATATGCAGGCCGCGGATGGCACGCTCGGCCAGCAGCTCGGTGATGCCGGAGCGCGACAGGGCCACGGCGAAGGCACCCAGCACGGCGTAGGAGAGGGCGACGGTGGCGCCGTTGCCCAGCCCCTGGTTGAAAGCGTCCATGATGTCGCCAATGGGCAGGCCTGCCACCAGGCCTCCCACCAGACTGGCGGCGATCAGGGCGAAAACGACGGAGACGCGGGCAAGGCTGAGGGTGACCATGACCAGGATGGCCAGAACGATGGCATTCATGTTGGCTCACTGAGGCAGGAAAGGTAGTGTCAGTAGCGTTTCGGGCAGAATAAAGCCCCGGGCCGAAGCGCCGGGGCAGCGTATCTTACCTCAGCCGGCCCGTCGGGTCAGTGGCTTGGCAGAAGCTCCAATGGCATCAGCTCGTTGAGCGCCCGCGTTGCGAGCAGCTGGATGGCACTCTCGATGTCCGGGGCGAAGAAGCGATCATGGTCGTAGTAGGACACCTGCTCGCGCAGGGCACGCCGCGCCTGTTCCAGGCGCGGCGTGCTCTTCATGCGCTGCTGATTCGAATCGAGTCGAAAATCGAGCCCTTGGCAAGCCGCCAGCCATTCGATGGCAACGATGCCACGCACATTGTCGGCCATTTCCCACAGCCGCTTGCCGGCGGCCGGGGCCATGGAGACGTGGTCCTCCTGGTTGGCCGAGGTGGGCAGGCTGTCGACGCTGTGGGGGTGAGCCAGGGCCTTGTTCTCGCTGGCCAGTGCGGCGGCGGTGACCTGGGCGATCATGAAGCCGGAATTGACGCCGCCGTTCTCCACCAGAAAGGGCGGTAGCTGCGACATGTGAGTGTCCATCATCAATGACACGCGACGCTCGGTGAGCGAGCCGATCTCGGCCAGCGCCAGGGCCAGGTTATCGGCGGCCATGGCTACCGGCTCGGCGTGGAAGTTACCACCGGAGAGGATGTCGCCTTCCTCGCTGAATACCAGCGGATTGTCCGATACCGCATTCACCTCGACGGCCAGCACCTCGGCGGCCTGGCGGATCTGGGTCAGCACCGCGCCCATCACCTGGGGCTGGCAACGCAGCGAGTAGGGGTCCTGCACCTTGTCGCAGTGGGCGTGGGAGTCGCTGATCTCGCTACGCTCGCCCAGCAGGTGGCGATAGGCCGCGGCGGCGTCGATCTGGCCGCGCTGGCCGCGGGCATCGTGGATGCGGGCATCGAAGGGCGCGCGCGAGCTGAGCGTGGCCTCCACGGTCAATGCGCCGCACACCGTGGCGGCGGCGTAGAGGTCCTCGGCCTCGAACAGGCCCTTGAGCGCGTAGGCGGTGGAGACCTGGGTGCCGTTGAGCAGCGCCAGGCCTTCCTTGGGCGCGAGGCTGAGCGGCTGGAGCCCGGCGATCTCGAGCGCCTGGCGGGCTGGTATCCATTCGCCGCGATGGCGGGCCTTGCCTTCGCCGAGCAGCACCACGCTCATGTGCGCGAGCGGCGCCAGGTCGCCGGAAGCGCCCACCGAGCCCTTGAGGGGAATGTGCGGGTAGACCTCGGCGTTGACCAGGGCGAGCAAGGCGTCGAGCACCTCGCGGCGGATACCGGAGAAGCCACGCGCCAGGCTGTTGACCTTGAGCACCATGATCAGGCGCACCAGGGCGTCTTCCATGGGCTGGCCGACGCCGGTGGCATGCGACAGCACCAGTGAACGCTGCAGGTCTTCCAGATGATCGTGGTCGATGCGTGTCTGGGCCAGCAGGCCGAAGCCGGTATTGATGCCGTAGACCGTGCGATCCTCGGCCACGACGCGATTGACGCAGTCGACGGCGCGCTGAATGGCGGTGTCGGCGCTTTCGGGCAGCGTCACGTGCAGCGGCGCCTCGAAGACCTGGCGTGCCTGGGCCAGGGTCATCTTGCCGGGGTGGATCGTCATTTCTTCCATCATTCGCTTTCCTTGTCGAGCATCGGCAGGTCCAACCCGTTTTCCCGGGCACACTGCTTGGCGATATCGTAGCCGGCATCGGCATGGCGCATCACCCCGGTGCCAGGGTCGTTGCGCAGCACCCGGCCCAGGCGGGCATGGGCGTCGTCCGTGCCGTCGGCGACGATCACCACCCCGGCGTGCTGGGAGTAGCCCATGCCCACGCCACCGCCGTGGTGCAGTGAGACCCAGGTGGCGCCGCCGGCGGTGTTGAGCAGGGCGTTGAGCAGCGGCCAGTCAGAAACGGCGTCGCTGCCGTCCTGCATCGCTTCGGTCTCGCGGTTGGGGCTCGCCACCGAGCCGGAGTCCAGGTGGTCGCGGCCGATGACGACAGGAGCCTTGAGTTCGCCGCTTCTGACCATCTCGTTGAAGGCCTGGCCGAGGCGGGCGCGATCCTTGAGGCCGACCCAGCAGATCCGCGCCGGCAAGCCCTGGAAGGCGATACGCTCCTGGGCCATGTCGAGCCAGTTGTGCAGGTGCGGATCGTCGGGGATCAGCTCCTTGACCTTGGCATCGGTCTTGTAGATGTCCTCGGGATCGCCGGAGAGCGCCGCCCAGCGGAAGGGGCCGATGCCCTGGCAGAACAGCGGGCGGATGTAGGCCGGCACGAAGCCGGGGAAGTCGAAGGCGTTGGCGATACCCTCTTCCTTGGCCATCTGACGAATGTTGTTGCCGTAGTCGAAGGTGGGTACGCCCATGGCCTGGAAGTCGAGCATGGCCTGCACGTGCACCGCCATGGACTGCTTGGCGGCCTTGGCCACTGCCTCGGGCTCGCTCTTGCCACGCGAGACATACTCGTCCCAGGTCCAGCCGGATGGCAGGTAGCCGTGCAGCGGGTCGTGGGCGCTGGTCTGGTCGGTCACCATGTCCGGCTTCACGCCGCGTTTCACCATTTCCGGCAGCACATCGGCGGCATTGGCGCACAGGCCGATGGAGACCGCCTTGCCCTCGGCGGTGTAGCGCTCGATACGGGCCAGGGCGTCGTTCAGGTCATCGGCCTGCTCGTCCAGGTAGCGGGTGCGCAGGCGGAAGTCGAGGCGCGACTGCTGGCACTCGATGTTGAGCGAGCAGGCGCCGGCCAGGCTTGCCGCGAGCGGCTGGGCGCCGCCCATGCCACCGAGGCCGGCGGTGAGGATCCAGCGTCCCTTCAGGTCGCCGTCGTAGTGCTGGCGCCCAGACTCGACGAAGGTCTCGTAGGTGCCCTGGACGATGCCCTGGGAGCCGATGTAGATCCACGAGCCGGCGGTCATCTGGCCGTACATCATCAGGCCTTTCTTATCCAGCTCGTTGAAGTGCTCCCAGTTGGCCCAGGCTGGCACCAGGTTGGAGTTGGCGATCAGCACCCGCGGGGCGTCCTTGTGGGTCTCGAAGACGCCCACCGGCTTGCCGGACTGCACCAGCAGGGTCTGGGTGTCCTCCAGGCGCTTGAGGGTCTCGACGATGGTGTCGAAGCACTGCCAGTCGCGGGCGGCACGGCCGATGCCGCCGTAGACCACCAGGTCCTCGGGCCGCTCGGCGACGTCGGGATGCAGGTTGTTCATCAGCATGCGCAGCGGCGCTTCGGTCAGCCAGCTCTTGCAGCTGAGTTCGCTGCCGGTAGGGGCGGCGATCCGGCGGCTGGGGTCGTGGCGGGTGTCGGCGAGGGGAGTATGGCTGTTCATCGGTGTGTTCTCTCTTTGTTGCAGCTATGTCGTCGGCTTTGCCGTGTCGGCATGCCGTTCGGCGTTCGATCAGTTATCCAGCGTGAGCTGGTGGATCAGGCGCGCCGCCGCCCGGGCGGTACGGCCATCGATATCGAAGCTGGGGTTGAGTTCGGCGATGTCGGCCAGGCGCAGCTTGCCGCTGTCGCGCACGGTCTCGACCAGCGTCTCGATCATGGCCAGCGCTACGCCGCGCGCGGCGGGAGCACTGACGCCGGGCGCCTCGGAGGCCGGCAGCACGTCGAGATCGACGGTCAGGTAAAGGTGGTCGCAGTGCGCCATGAAGCGCTCCAGCTCTCGCTGAATGGCCTCGAGGCGGTGCGGCAGGAACTCGCGGTCCTCCTTGACCAGTACGCCGAGTTCGCGGGCGCGAGCAAACAGTGCCCGGGTATTGCTGGCCCGACTGACACCCAGGCAGGCGTAGCGGAACGGCCAGCCGCGAGCCTGGCATGCATCGGCAATCTGGGCGAAGGGCGTGCCCGATGAGCGCACCTGGCCGGGGTCGCGCAGGTCGAAGTGGGCGTCGAGATTGATGATGCCGATCCGCGGCGTGGTTGCGCCACGCGATTCCATATGGCGAGCCAGGCCCGACCAACTGCCGAAGGCGACCTCATGGCCACCGCCTAGCACCAGCGGCAGGTGGCCGCTTTCCAGCAGGACGCTTACGCGCTCGGCCAGACGCTGCTGTGCCTTCTCCAGATCGTCGTTGCCGTGACAGGCCACGTCGCCGGCGTCAAAGACCGGTGCTGCACGATGCCAGGCCAGCGGCGCCAGGGCGTGGCGCAGCGCACGGGGGGCTGCGGCGGCACCGACACGTCCCTGGTTGCGTGCCACGCCGGCATCGCTGGCAAAGCCGAGCAGGGCGACACCCGGGCTGGCGTCGCGCTTGAGCGGCGTGACGACCTGGTGCCAGCGCTGGCTGTCGGGCTCCGGGTCTTCGCGTCCGGCCCACGGCGACATGTCGATGGCCGGGTCGGCCAAGTGAAGGTCGGTATTGGTTTCAGCCATGGCTCGGCTCCCCCTTGAAAATGCGCTGACGCAGGCGGCCCGGCTGAACGGCGTAGGCCAGCTCGGCGGGCGATTCGACGTCCCACAGACACAAATCCGCCGGCGCCCCTTCCACGATGCGACCCAGCGAGCGATCGTGAAGGCCCAGGGCACGTGCGCCGTGAGCGGTCATGCCGGCCAAGGCCTCGCGTGGTGTCAGGCGGAACAGGGTGCAGGCGAGATTGAGCATCAGCGTGGGCATGAACAACGGCGAGCTGCCGGGGTTGGCATCGGTGGCCACCGCCATGGGCACGCCAGCCTCGCGCAGCGCGACGATCGGCGGGCGCTGGGTCTCGCGCAAGGTGTGGAAGGCGCCGGGAAGCAGCACCGCCGTGCTGCCGGCCTCTCGCAGGGCGGCGACACCGGCCTCGTCGAGGTATTCGATATGATCGGCGGAGAGGGCGCCATGGCGCGCCGCCATGGCGCTGCCACCGAGATTGGAGAGCTGCTCGGCATGGGCCTTGATCGGCAGGCCATGGGCCTCGGCGGCTTCGAACACGCGCTCGCACTGCGCCACCGAGAAGGCGATCTTCTCGCAGAAGACGTCCACTGCATCGGCCAGGCGCTGTTCGGCGGCAGCGGGAATCATCTCGCGGCATACCAGATAGATGTAGCCATCGCTGTCGCCCTGGTACTCCGGCGGCAGGGCGTGAGCGCCGAGCAGCGTGGTGACCACCCGCACCGGTAGCGCTTCGCCCAGTCGTCGGGCCACGCGCAGCATCTTGAACTCGTCGTCGACGGTCAGGCCATAGCCGGACTTGATCTCCACCGTGGTGACGCCATCGTGCAGCAGCGCCTCCAGGCGTGGCCGAGCCAGCCGGAAGAGCTCCTCTTCGCTGGCGCCCCGGGTGGCGTGAACGGTGCTGAGGATGCCGCCGCCCTGGCGGGCGATTTCCTCGTAGCTCACGCCTTCCAGCCGCTTCTCGAACTCCCCGGCACGCGAGCCACCGAATACCAGGTGGGTGTGGCAATCGATCAGGCCCGGTGTCATCACGCCGCCACGGCCCAGTGTGTCGCAGGCTTCCGCTGTGGCGCGGTCGAGTTCGCGCATGGGTATGACGCGCTCGATTTTCTCTCCCGCCACCATCACTGCCATCGGCTCGGGCAAGGTGTCGTGGCCATCGAAGAGGGTGACGTCTCGCCACAGTCGGCGCGGCTGGTAGGGCTGTGCTGGCATTGTGGTCTCCATCTCGTTGTCACCGTAATGTATATACATTTAAGCGGTCCCGGTGTCAGCGTCAAGTCGATCACGGGACGTTTCTGGAGTCGAAGTCGCTTCGCCAGTTTCGTAATTCTTTCATCTTATTGTTATTTAAGTAGTTAAATAAAATTATTGATGAATGATATTGGTGTGCCAGCAATCAGAATTAGACCAAGGTATAAGCCCTGTCGAGGGTCGGAGGGTGGCGCCCGGATATCCCTTAATGTATATACAAATAAGGCGCCCCGACATGACGTCGATGCAGGTCATCGAAGTCGCAGACAATCACAATGCGAGGTAAGCACCATGGCGATACCGGAACCGGCCACGCGCAATATTCGCAATGGCAGTTGGCTCACGGCGGCCAAGCTGTTCGTGCCCAGCCTGCTGGGTATCCTGATCTTCTTCGTCCCCGTCACCCTCGGTGGGAGACAGACCATCCTGCTCGACCACATGGTCACCGCCGCCCGTGGCTTGCTGGGCGAGGCTGCTGGTCTCTACGCGCTGGCGTTGATCGTGGCGGGGGCCGCCTATCCGCTGGTGGTAGGAAGTTGGAGGCGCAGCGTGACGGAGCGCATATTCACCGTGCTGAAGCTGGCCGGTGTGGCCGTGGCGGTAATGGCGTTGACGGGATGGGGGCCGGCACTGCTGCACGAGCCGGACATGTTGCCGTTCCTGTTCGACAAGCTGGTGATTCCCGTCGGACTGATCGTGCCGATCGGTGCAGTATTCCTGGCGCTGCTGATCGGTTACGGCCTGCTAGAACTCGTCGGTGTGCTGCTGCAGCCCGTCATGCGACCGATCTGGCGAACGCCGGGCCGCTCGGCCATCGATGCAGTGGCATCGTTCGTCGGCAGCTACTCGATCGGCCTGTTGATCACCAATCGGGTCTACCAGGCGGGGCAGTACTCGGCACGCGAGGCGGCCATCATCGCCACCGGCTTCTCCACGGTATCGGCGACCTTCATGATCATCGTGGCACGCACGCTCGATTTGATGAGCGTATGGAACCTGTACTTCTGGCTGACGCTGGCGATTACTTTCCTGGTGACCGCCATTACCGTGCGCTTGCCACCGCTTTCCCGCTTGGACGATGCCAAGACGGACGGCGAGCCCGAGTCCCTTGCGGGCAAGCGCATGGCGACCGCCTGGCGCACCGGACTGGACGTTGCCGGTCAGGCACCGGCCTTGCATCGCAGCGTGGCGCTCAACGTGCGCGAGGGCCTGCTGATGGCGATCAGCATCCTGCCGTCGATCATGTCGGTGGGGCTGCTGGGGTTGCTCGTCGCCAAGTACACACCGCTGTTCGAGTGGCTGGGCCTGCTGTTCTATCCCTTCGTGGCAATCTGGGGGCTCGAGGATGGCATGGCCCTGGCCCAGGCATCAGCGGCGGGGTTGGCCGAGATGTTCCTGCCGGCGCTGCTGATGGGCGAGGCCGAGTTCGTCGCCCGCTTCGCTGCTGGTGTGGTGTCGGTGTCCGCAGTGCTGTTCTTCTCCGCCTCCATTCCCTGCATTCTTGCCACCAGCATTCCGCTGTCGGTGGGACGGATCGTGGCGGTGTGGTTCCTGCGCGTGGCGCTCAGCCTGATGCTGGCCGTGCCGGCAGGGTACCTGGCGCAGGCGCTGAGTGGCGGGTAGGCGATGAAGCCATCCAGGTTGGCTTCAAGGGAATCGCGCCCGAGAGGTTCAGCCTTGGGTAACGATTTCGGTCAAGCGCTGCTGGGCGACGCGGCTGGAGATGGCGTCGTCATTGAAGAATTCGGCGAGGGTGTCGATCCAGGCTGCCATGACATGAGAGGGCAATGCTCTCGACTGCACACCGCCGTGGTGTGATTCGTCCCGGATTCGCTGCAGGCCCAACTGGCCGCAGCGATCCAGCTCCGCGGGGTCGATGTCGGTTCTGACTGGCAGCGATCCCTTCCGGCGACTGAAGGCGAGCTGATTCTCCGGTTCGAGTACCATGCTGGCAAAGTTGTGTTGAGCATGCACTGCCCCATCTCGGGTGGTCAGTGGAAAGGCGAAACCGTCGATCGCCATGAAATGTGAGACGGAGGTGCCCGGGGTGAAGGCGCAGCCAAAGTCCCGGTCCGCCGTATAGCCCAGGGAAGCGAGCTCCCCCTTGGCCCAATCGCCCATGAGCTGCATGCCGGCCTCGCCGCGCCCTATCATCCGGGTGGCGTCCGCCCAGGTTCTGCCCGCGCGAGCAGACAGTGGCTCGACGAAGCGCGATACGCGACGCAACAGGTCGAGCGCCTCCAGCATCTGCGAGCCGGGGACGGCCTCCATATCGCCACGAAAGACGGCCGCATACCCTTCGGCGCCCAGCGCGAAGTACATGATGTTGTGGAAGATCAAGGCCACTTCCCACGGAGCCGAGCCGATGACAATGGCCGGATAGCCTGCCGCCTCGATTCGTTCGGCGGCAGCAAGGATCTCCTCCCAGGTTTCAGGGGGAGCGAGACCGAGTTCGTCGAAGATCTTCTGGCTGGTCCAGAGCCAATTTTCCAGGTGAATGTTCGATGGCGCGAAATACACCCTGTCACGATAACTGACGAGATCGATCACGAAGGCAGGCAGCAGGTCGCGCCAGCCGTCCCGCAGGGCGAGTGCCTCGATGTCCTGAACGACCCCGAAATCGGGTAGCTCGGTAGCCCTGGCGTCGAGATTCCACTGTGTCACCGTAGGGGGGTAGCCATTGGCTATTCGCTTGCTGACGACTTTCTTCAAGGCGGCCTCGTTCTGCACGGGCAAGTCGGTCCAGCGATTGCCGGCAGCGATCCAGGCATCCCGGTACACGCCGACCGCCGCGGATTCGCTCTGGGATAGCCAGTAGTGCACGACATCGACTGCCAGCTCCGGGGCGACAACGGGCTCTTGAGCGTTTGCGGTTGATACGACTGTTGCCAGCCAAAGCCCTCTCAACAGCGGTTTCATCGGCTTATCCTTCCATCGTGCGATCAATTGGCTTCCACGGCAGAGTGCTGCTTCAACCATCGCTTCGTGACGTCGCTGGACGGCATCGGCCTGGCGAACCAATACCCCTGGCCAGTCGTACAGCCTGCCTCGAGCAGGAACTGTCGCTGCGCTTCCGTCTCGATGCCTTCCGCGATACAGCTTTTACCCAGATTCCGCGACAGGTCGATGATCGCGTTGATGATCTGCTCCGAGCGGCTGTCCCGGCCGATATCGGCGACGAAACCGCGATCAATCTTCAACTCATCGAAGGGGAAGTCACGCAGATGCAGCAGCGAGGCGAAGCCTGTGCCGAAATCGTCGAGCGAAACGGATGCGCCTTGCTCGCGAAAGCGTGTCATGGAGGCGCGCATCTGTTCGGCTTGGCGGTTGAGGAAAACGTCTTCCGTCACTTCGATGGTCAGGTCGTGCCAGTCGAGCCCGCACTCACTGAGCGTGGAAGCGAGCATCTCGAATCCATGCTCGTTGATGAGGAGTGCCTCCGGCAGGTTGATGGCAACCGGGCCGGGGGAAAGATTTGCTGCCTTCCAAGCCTTGAGGTCTCGACATACGTTCCGGATGACGGCGAGGGTCATGTCGCCAATCGGTTGCGGACCTTCCATCAAGGGCAGGAAGGCTCCCGGCGCCAACAGGCCGAGCGTGGGATGGTTCCAGCGGACGAGCGCCTCGAATCCCAAGTGGCTGCCCGAGGCGAGGTCGACCTTCGGCTGATAGTGCACGACGAACTCGTCACGCTGTGCGGCGTCGGCGAGGGCCAAGGCCAGTTCATTCTGTTCGAGCCGCGCAGCGAGAGTTTCCTCGTCGAAGATAAAGGCGTCGCTATTGCTGGCCTTGGCGGCATACAGCGCCAGGTCGGCGACACGTACGAGGCCGGCCTCATCGGTTGCATGGATGGGAACGATGGCACCGCCTGCGCTTGCCGATGTCCGCAGAATCTTGCCTTCGTAGGAGAAATCCACCGAGAGTGCCTCGATGGCTCGATTGGCGATGGTGTCGAGGCGTACTTCATCGTCGATATCGGGCAGCAGGATGGCGAACTCGTCACCTCCGATCCGGGCAATGACGTCGTTGGCTTGGAAAGCGTTCTGGAAGGCGCGAGCGACGTGGAGAAGCGTGGCATCGCCAGCCGGATGGCCAAATCCGTCATTGATCGACTTGAAGTTGTCGAGATCGATCAGCAGCATGGAAAAACCGGTGCCACTCTTCCTGTAGCGATAGAGAAGTCCGTTCAGTGCAGAACTGAAATAGGCGCGGTTCTTGAGTCGAGTGAGCGGATCCGTTTGGGAGAGATGGGTGAGTCTGTGCTCGAACTCCATCTTGCGCTGATGTTCGCTGCGCAGTTTCATCAACAACGGAAAGAACAGGAGTACGCTTGCCAGAATGAAAAGTACGGCAAGCATGAGTAAAAGCGCAGTACTTATCGAAACGGCATTGCCGATACTGGTTTCGCTGCGATTGTTGGCGTGCTGGATGATACTGCTGAACTGGCGCATGAGGAGGCTGTCGGCCGAGACGGAAAAATCGATCGGCCCCCAATAGGTATAGCGCCGCTGTCGATCCTCATGGTTGGCGGCGACGATACTTTCGGCACGTGAAAGAAAATCCTCGAGTCGTCGATCGAGGTCGACGTAGAGCGCTTCGGTCGCCGGGCTCTGGCGACTTGCCCGCTCCAGTAGATTGCTGTCGAGGCGGCTACGTACGGTCCTGAGCCGTTTCATGACGGCTCGGATATCGATGATGGCCGTTTCTACCTCGTCAAGCATCGGCTGGATGACACCCACCGGTAGCGAGGAATCGGCGGAGGCACTCATGATGGCACGGGTTTGCTGAACAAGCTGCTGAAAACGAATGAATTTCTGGTTGGTCAGGAAGCTGATTTCCTGCTGGATCGCGTGGCGGTCGAGGGCAATCTTCACCGTCAGGTACGTAGCCCCGATGAGCAGTGTCATGATGACGGCGATGCCTATGTAATAACGACCAATGGAGCGTATATAGCCTTCGATCGAAGAGCCGGGCTTGGGTGAGGGAGACGAAGTTTCAGGCATGCTCGACTACTATGCGTTGTGTTTTCTCAGCCATGCGGCTCTCTCCTTGACCAACTTGAAAAGCCAAGCATCCCCGAGAGTCGAATCGTTCAGATTTTTCTCATTTTATTTAAGGGTGGCCAACGTCAACATGGGTATGGAAGGATGATTTTCTCTTGCTCGAACTGAACCGGGCGGCTCAGGCGATCGATGTCAGTATATCTTGCGACATTGCGGCGGCGGTAGGCTTAAAAAAATAGTAAGACAACGATGATTTCAACGCCGCTTGTCAGCTTCGGTGCAAGGAAGAACGCAGCTTGTAGCGCTCACCCGGGTGGATCAGCCGGGCATAGCTGATCAAGTGCTCGCCGGACCAGGTGCGTCGCGTCATGCTCAGGCAGGGGCGGCTTACCTCGGTCTCGAGTCGCTCGGCGGTGACGGCGTCGACCAGTACCGCTTCGACCACGTGCTCGATGTCGGTGATGGGGCATGCCGCCACCAGCACCTCGTTGGGGGTACGCTGGCGAAAATCGTTTTCCAGGTAATCGGGTACCCAGCGGGGATTGACGAAGCGCTCCTCGAGCTGGATCGGTACGCCATTCTCGCGATGCACGATGCGGGTATGGAAAACCCGGGTCCCGAGGCGAACGCCCAGGCGTAGCGCCACTTCGTCGTCGGCGGCGATGGCTTCGGCGAGCAACACGTCGTTGCTGTAGAGATGGCCGCGTCCGCGAACCTCCTCGGCAATGTTGTGCACGTCGACCAGCGAAGATTCCACCTTGCGATCGGTGACGAAGGTGCCGAGGCCCGGCTGTCGCGTCAGGTAGCCCTGTTGCACGAGATCGCGGATCGCCTTGTTGGCGGTCATGCGGCTGACACCGAAATCCCGCGCCAGTTGCTCTTCCGGTGGTATCTGGTGATGTGCCGGCCAGGCGCCGTCATTGATCTTCTTCAGCAGGTGTTGCTGAATCTGCAGGTAGAGTGGAATCGTGCTCCCCATGCTGCGCTGAATCCTTCTGGCAACGAACGAATTGTCTATACAGTCTAGCCGGATGACGAGGACAAGGCACCTGCCGCCAAGTACCTGCAGCAGCGCTTCGAGGTGTTACGTTGCCTCCAGCGCCGCCTTGGCCTTTCGCCGATCAGGCGTAGCATGCTTGAATGCCTGGCAGATACCCCGTCCTAAATTCTGGTAAGCGCACTATGGCCTTCGGTTTTTCTACACGCATCAACAAGTACATCAGCGAAAGCGGCATGTGTTCCAGACGGGAGGCCGACCGCTATGTCGAGCAGGGCAATGTGCTCCTCAACGGCAAGCGTGCCAAGACGGGAGATCAGGTGTATCCGGGGGATGTGGTCAAGGTCAATGGGCAGCGTATCGAACCCCAGGAAGCCGAAGATCTGGTTTTCATCGCCCTGAACAAACCGGTAGGCATTGTCAGTACCACCGAGCCGGGTGAGAAGGACAACATCGTCGACTTCGTCAAGCATGGCGCCCGCATCTTCCCCATCGGCCGGCTGGACAAGGACTCCCAGGGTCTCATCTTCCTGACCAACAACGGTGATTTGGTCAACAAGATCCTGCGGGCCAGCAACAATCATGAGAAGGAGTATCGGGTCACCGTCAACAAGCCGATCACCGATGAGTTTATCGTGGGGATGAGTTCCGGCGTGCGCATCCTGGGGGAGGTGACGAAGCGATGTACCGTGGTCAAGGAGTCGACCTTCGTTTTCAATATCACACTGGTGCAGGGGCTGAATCGCCAGATCCGCCGGATGTGTGAAAAATTCGGTTATGAAGTCACCAGGCTCGAACGAATACGGATCATGAACGTGTCCCTGAAGGGGCTGGCACTCGGCGACTGGCGTGATCTGACCGGCAAGGAGATCGACACCATCATCGCCTTGACCGAGGGATCGAGGTCCGACGCTCCGGCCGAAGGCAGGAAGGCATCGCCATCCAGGGCACCAAGCAAGCGCAAGACGGCCAAGTTCGCAAAAGGGGCAGAGGCCACGGGAAGGCAGGGCAATAGAGGCAAGTCATCTTCGAGCGGCAATGCCAAGGGCAAGACGTCCAAGGGCAAGGCGCCCAAGGCCAAGACGTCAAAGAGCGCAACCGCCGGCAAGGGGGCCGGAGCGAAGCAGGCGGCCAAGGCGCGAGGCAAGCCAGTGCAGGGGAAGCCCAAGCCGACCCGAGGCCAGGCAGGAAGCGGAGGAAAGCCCCGTCGGGCCAAGCCGGGCAGGTAAGACCCTGCATTTTCATCGACAACAAATGCCAGATAGGCCACCTCATGTCCCGGACGACGCGGCTATTCGATCTCATGCAATCCCTGCGACATCACCGACGGCCAGTCAGCGGTATGGTGCTGGCGAATGAGCTGGGAATCTCGCTGCGGACGCTGTATCGGGACATTGCGGCGCTCAAGGCCATCGGTGCCGAGATCGAGGGAGAGGCGGGACTGGGGTATGTGCTGAAGCCGGGATTGCTACTGCCGCCGTTGATGTTCTCCGAAGAGGAGCTCGAAGCCGTGGCCCTGGGCTTGAAATGGGTGGAAAGCCGAGCCGACGACGGGCTGGCTGTGGCCGCCGGCGAAGCCTTGGCCAAGGTTGCGGCCGTGCTGCCCGGTGAACAGCGTCACCAACTGGAGGAGTCGGCGCTCCTCATCGGCCCCGGCTGGGAGCGGCCGCAGGCCGTCGACCTGCAGATTTTCCGTCGGGCGATACGCGACGAGCAGAAGCTCGAGATCAGCTATCGCGACCAGCAGGGGCGACGCTCTTCTCGTATCATCTGGCCTTGTGCGATCGCCTTCTTCGAATCGACCCGGATCGTTGCCGCCTGGTGCGAGCTGCGCGAAGAGTATCGTCATTTTCGTGCCGATCGCATTGAAGCGGCAGAGAGGACAGGCCAGCGCTATCCGCGGCGCCGGCACACGCTTCACAAGGAGTGGCTGAAAACACTGCTGCCATGTTCTGTCACTACCACGGTCTATCCTGTTCCCACCTCAAGCCGAGAGAAGGAGCAGTCGAAAATGGAACAGGAACTCGTCTTTTATACCAACCCCCTGTCGCGGGCCGGCATCGTTCATTGGATGCTGGAGGAGATCGGGCAGCCCTATCGCATGGAGGTGCTCGAGTTCGGGACTTCGATGAAGTCACCGGAGTATCTGGCCGTCAACCCGATGGGCAAGGTGCCGGCAATTCGCCATGGCGATACCGTAGTGACCGAGGCCGCAGCGATCTGCGCTTATCTGGCCGAGGCCTTTCCGCAGGCGGGGCTGCTGCCGAGCCCCGAGGCGCGTGGAGATTATTTCCGCTGGCTGTTCTTTGCCGCCGGGCCCATGGAAATGGCTTTGTCGCTCAAGCATGCCGGCTTCTCGCTAACGCCGGAGCACGAGTTGCAGTTCGGCTGCGGCAAGTACGAGACGGTGGTCGAGACCCTGGCCGGCGCGGTGGCGGGCCGCAAGTACATCGCCGGCGATACCTTTACCGCCGCGGACGTGTATGTCGGTTCGCATATCGGTTGGGGCATGCAGTTCGGTACGCTGGAAAGGCGGCCCGAGTTCGAAGCCTACTGGGCGGGTCTGAAGGATCGTCCGGCCAATCGCCGCAGCGAGGCGTTCATGGCCGAGGCCATGGAGTCTCAAGCGGGAGCCGGCAACGAGCAATCAACAGCTTCCTGAGCCCGAGACTCGTCCCCATGCACTGGCCCGGCGTGCCGTCAGGCGGCTACGCCGGGCGGTCAGTCATGAGAGATCCTTGCCTCCCTGCGGATCGGAGGCATCGTAATCCTGGGTGTCGTCGGGCGGAGAGCCTGGCTCCAGCGATGTCTCATGCTCGTATTCGCGGGCGGCGCGAATTGCCTCCGGCTCGCTGTCGTGGCGCGAAACCTCTTGAGGCTGGTCGGGGTCGGTCACGTCGACCACCCGCCAGCCGCTCACCAGTATCGCCTCATGGTTTTCTTCCCTGATCGGCTCGACACGTGCGGTTCGTGTCATGGCAACCTCCATGGTGGCTGAATCCACAGTAACCATGGCAGAGGATGCCTGGATTGGCTAACGGCCGTATCGCGTCGGAAGCCACGCTGCGCTTGACCTGGCCCATGGCAACGTCCATACAGGAAGAGTCATCAGCCCGACAGTTGGAGGTCAGGATGAAGAAACTGATAGGACTCGCAGCAGCCTGGTGGTTGCGCAAGCCGGAGAATCGCGCGAGGTTGAAGCGCAAGGGCAAGCAGATGCTGGATGGTTTTCGCGGGCGCCAGGCCCGGACAACGACGGAACACGAGCGCCGCCGTCACCCTTGAATGATCGGCCCCGGGCATGTACCGGGGCCTTTAGCATACACACCGATCCTTACCCGAACGAGGCAGACCGAGCGCATGAGTCGCCGTATGAAGAGCCCTGCCGCGGCTCGCAATCGCCAGCCGATATTCGATGTCCTGAATGCGATGCTGCCCGAGCGGGCTCGAATCCTCGAGGTCGCCAGCGGCAGCGGTGAGCACGCCGTGTACATGGCCGAAGCCCGACCTGACTGGACCTGGCAGCCCAGCGATCCCAACGCGGATGCCCGAGACTCCATCAGCGCCTGGCGTGAGCATGCGGGGCTCGGCAATCTACTCGAGCCGCTGCCGCTGGATGTGGCCGGAATATGGCCTGCCGGCCCCTTCGATGCCGTGGTAGCGATCAATCTCGTGCATATCTCGCCCTGGGACGTTACCGAGGCGCTGATGGCGAGGTCCGCCGAGCGCCTGCGGGAGGGCGGGATGCTCTATCTCTACGGCCCCTATCGCCGTGACGGCCGGCATACGGCGGAGAGCAACGCTGCCTTCGATGCCGACCTCAAGGCGCGCGATCCGCGTTGGGGTGTACGCGATCTCGAAAGCGTCGTGGCCGAGGCGCAGCCGCATGGTTTCATGCTGGAGCGAACCATCGAGATGCCGGCCAACAACCTCAGCGTGGTGCTGCGCCTGCATGCCTGAGTAGTAGTGTTACTGCTCCGCTTCGCTGCGGTTCTCCTCGATCTGGCCCGGAACGCGATATCGCACGCCTTCGGCCTGGCGGTCGTCTTCAAAGCGCCGGGTCTCCTCTTCGGCAGGTACTCCCCATAATGTCTGGCGATTGCCGTCCTCGTAGGTGTAGGTCGTGCAGCCGGCGAGCAGGGCGAGGGTCAGGGGAATGGCGATGCGAAACATGAGTGTCACGGGGAATCCCTTCGTCAGGTGGCGATCATGCGGCCAGCCTGAGGCCGGGCCGCACGGTCGTCAAGCGTAACTTCTTTCAGCCGGAGAGGCCCAGCAGGATCGGTCCATAGACCACCAGCAGCAGTACCGCGATGAGCCCCAACAGATAGGGCAGGATGGCGCGGGTGATGCGCTCCAGCGGCAGTTGGGTCACCGACGAGGCGACATAGAGATTGATCGCCACGGGCGGCGTTATCATGCCGATCGCCAGGCCCATCACGATGATGATGCCGAAATGGATCGGGTTGATGCCGAGCTGCAGTACCAGCGGCAGCAATACCGGAGTGAGAATGATCAGCGCACTGGCGGTTTCGATGAACACGCCGGTGAGAAGGATCACCGCCACCACCAGCAGCATGATCACGTAGGGGTCGGTGGAGAGCGACAGCACCGCCTGGGCGATGGCGCTCGGAACCTGCCAGCTCGAGAGCGTCCAGCTCAGCACCGCCGAGGTGGCGATGACCAGCATGATGACGGACGTGGTGATCGCCGAGCGGATCAGGATGCGGTAGACGTCGCCCAGGCTCAGGTCGCGATAGACGAACAGCGATACCAGCAGGGCATAGTTGACCGCCACTACGGCCGCTTCACTGGGCGTGAAAATGCCCGAAAAGATCCCACCCAATATGATCACCGGGGTCATCAGGCCCCAACTGGCTCCCTTGAAGGTGCGCCATATCGTGGCCGGCGACAGCGCGGTACCGCGCGGGTAGTTGCGCCGGTAGGCCTGGACGATGGCGATGGCGGCCAGCCCGATGCCCATCAGGATGCCGGGCACGATGCCGTTGAGGAACAGCTTCGATACCGACTGCTGTGCGATCACGGCATAGATGATCATCGGCACCGAGGGTGGGATCACCACGCCAATGGTACCGCTGGCGGCGATCAGGCTCGCCGCCGAGGCGGGGTCATAGCCCTTGCGCCTGAGTTCCGGCACCAGGCTGGAACCGACGGCGGCGGTGGTGGCGGCACCGGAGCCGGAAATGGCGGCGAAGAACATGCCGGCACCGACCGAAACGATGGACAGGCCGCCCTTGAGGAAGCCGAACAGCGAGTCGGCGAAGTCGACCAGCTTCGCACTGACCTTGCCCTGCGCCATCAGGTCGCCGGCGAGGATGAACATGGGTACCGCCACCAGGGCGAAAGAGTTGATGCCCTGGAACATCTGCTGGGTGACCACCATCAGCGGCACGCCCTGGGCATCGAGAGCGAGCAGGGTACTGGCGCCGATGGCTAGCGCAATGGGCACGCCGAGCAGCATGAAGAGGAAGAACAGGATGAAGAGCAGGGCCGTCATGCCGGTGGCTCCTCGGCGTTGTCGCTGTCGGTATCAACCGCCCGGGGACCTTCGACGATGAGTTCGATGACATCGACCAGCGCATACCAGGCCATGATCGCGGCGGAAATCGGCATCACGGCGTAGACATAGGTCATCGAGAGGCGCAGCGAAGCAGAGCGCTGGAAGCTCTGTACCTGCATGTAGCGATAGCCGATCACGATCAGTGCGACCAGGAAGCCCAGTGCCACCAGCACCGCGGCGATCCGCGCCAACTGGGCCAGGCGCAGGGGCAGGGCGTCGACGACGAAGGTCACGGCGATATGGCGCCCGCGCTTGAAGGCCAGGGTGGCACCGAGAAAGGTGACCCAGATCAGCAGGAAGCGGGCCACCTCCTCGGTCCAGCCCACCGCGGTGAAGAAGACCCGGGAGACGATCTGCAGCGTGATCACGCCGATCAACGCCGCCATGCCCAGGAACACAATGGGCTGGATGACGGCGTCGAGAGCACGTTCGCTACGCTGCAGCAGGCCCATCAGGACATGCGGCAGGGAGCTCACTTACTGCAGTGCCTCCCGAATGCGCGAGAGATAGTCGCCGAACTGCTCGCCGTACTTCTCGTAGACCGGCTCCACGGCAGCCTGGAAGGCTTCGAGATCGGGCTCTTCGACGATCTCCATGCCGGCGGCTCGCAGCTCGTCGAGCTGCTCGGCCTCCATCTCGGCGTTCATGCGGCGCTCGTGCTCGGCGGCTTCCTGGGCGGCTTCCACCAGCACCTCCTGGGCGGCTTCGGGCAACTCGTTCCACGCCGGCATCCCCATGACGAAGATCGCCGGCGCATAGGTATGGCGCGACAGCGTCATGTGGTCCTGGGTTTCGTAGAGCTTGAACGAGTGGATGACGTTGACCGGGTTCTCCTGGCCGTCGATGGTGCCCTGCTGCATGGCAGTGAGCGCTTCGGTCCAGGCCATGGGAATGGCGTTGGCGCCGAGTTCGCGGAAGGTGTCGGTGTAGACGGGGTTTTCCATCACGCGGATGCGCAGGCCGTCGATGTCGTCGGGGCTGGTCACCGTGCGCTCGCTGTTGGTCAGGTTGCGAAAGCCGCGCTCGGCATAGGCCAGGCCCTTGAGGTTGACGTCGGCGAGCTTGTCGAGCAGCTCCTGGCCGATGTCGCCGTCGAGGATCTCGTAGGCGGCTTCCGGCGAGGGGAACAGGAACGGCAGTTCGAACACCGCCATCTCCTCGACGAAATTGGCCACCGGGCCATTGGTGATAACGCCCATGTCGACGGTGCCGATCTGCATGCCCTCGAGCAGGGTGCGCTCGTCGCCCAACGAGGCGTTGGGGTAGATATCGATGGAAACGGCACCCTCGGTGCGCTCCGCGACCAGCTCCTGGAACTTGACCGCGGCGATGTGGAAGCCGTCCTGCTCGTTTACCACGTGGGCCAGGCGCAGGGTGACCGGATCCATGTCCTCGAATTCGGAAGCCTGAGCGGCGGAGGTCAGCGCGAGGGAGATGCCGAGTGCCAGCGTGCGGCGTGCAAACGTTTTCATTTTAATTTTCCTTTGTCGGGTCAAACCGTTGAGAGGATGCCCCAGCCAACCCGACAGGGTCAATCGATAGGGAAACACTGCACAAATGCCTGTGCGAGCGAATCGCTGCGTTGCGCGGTGCTCGGAATCCTCACATATACCCCATATGCTCCGGTTCCTGTGCTCCGTGCGCCTTGCGCTTCATCTCGCTCGTCGATTTGTTCAGCGCTTCCTCAGACCAGCATCAAGTAATAGGCTAACTAACGAGCTGGCGGCCATGGCGCAGCGATTCACGCGCGCCGGCATTTTCCTACAGAAGGCGGTACATGACGTGGGCATCGACCAACCCCTGCTGTGGGTGGCGAAAAGCGCAGGGCAGGGTACCGACGATCTCGAAGCCGTGCTTTTGCCACTGGCGGATCGCCACCTCGTTGGTCGAGACAACCATGTTGAACTGCATGGCGGTGAAACCGAGCTCGCGGGCGACGCGCAGGGAATCCTCGCACAGCTTGTTGGCGATGCCCTGTCCGCGCGCCTTCTCGGCCACCAGGTAGCCGCAATTGCAGACGTGATCGCCGGGCCCTGGCTGGTTCGGCTTGAGGTAGTACACGCCGAGCAGGTTGCCGGCGGAGTCCTCGGCCACACGTACTGCACGCGGCAGCTCCACCCACATGCGATAGGCATCGGGTTCGCTGATCCGGCTGGGCACGGCATAGCTGTCGCCGGCGTGCAGTACCGGGGCGATGAAGGCCCACATGGCAGGCCAGTCGCCCGACTGGTAGGGGCGGATGCGAATCATCGGTGTCCTCCTTGATACCTGGCATCGGCCCTCGATTCTATGTCATGACTGCGTGAAAAGGTTATTCCTCCTGTTCAAGCTGGGCCAACGATATGTTTAACGGCCAAGTACGCCGAGAGCCCCCATGGACCGAGTTCGCGTCCGATGCCGCTGCGCTTGAAGCCGCCCCAGCCGGTTTCGGGCAGCACCAGTTGCTCACTGTTGAACCAGATGCTGCCTGCCTGTAGCTGGCGTCCGATGCGTCGGGCTCGCTCGCCATCGCCGCTCACGACGGTTGCCGCCAGGCCGAAGTCGCAGTCGTTGGCCAGGTCAATCGCCTCTTGTTCGCTGGCCACATTGTGCGCGCAGAGAACCGGGCCGAAGATTTCCTCGCGCCATAGCCGGCTATGTGACGGTACGTCGCGATAGAGGGTAGGGGCGACGAAGTAGCCCCGTTCGGGCAACTTTCGATGGCTGGCATCGCGTACTGCTCTAAGCCCTTCCCGTTCGGCGACGGCGAGATAGGCGTGAACGCTCTCGCGCTGGCGGGCACTGGTCAACGGGCCCATGTCGATCGCTTCGTCCAGCGGATCGCCGAGCGTCAGCGCATCGATGCGTTCCGCAAGGGCGGCGTAAAGCGGCTCGGCGACGGCTTCATGCACGATCAGCCGCGAGGTGGCCGAGCAGATCTGCCCGGCATTGAAGTAGATGCCGGCCATGACCCAATCGGCCGCCTGCGCGGGGTCGGCATCCTCCATCACTAGGATCGGCGACTTGCCGCCGAGTTCCAGCGAAACGTCGGCGGTGCGCTCGGAGGCGGCGCGCATGACCGCCTCACCAACCCGGTTGCTGCCGGTGAAGGAGACCTTGTCGATAGCGGGGTGAGCGGCGAGTGGGGCACCGATGCCTTCGCCGTCGCCGAACAGCAGGTTGAATACGCCGGCGGGAAGGCCGATCTCCTGGGCGATTTCGGCCAGCGTCCGCTCGGGCAGCGGCGTCACCTCAGAGGGCTTGAGCACTGCCGTACAGCCGGCGGCCAGCGCCGGGGCGAGCTTCCAGGCGCTGGTCACCAGCGGGAAGTTCCACGGGGTGATCAGGCCGACCACGCCCACCGGATCGTGATAGCAGCGCGCCTCGACGCCTTCCATTTCAAGCTCGACGAGGCGGCCCTGGCGTTTATCGAGTTCCCGTGCCTGGCCAGCATAGTAGCGGTAGCAGGCGATGGCATCGTCGAGGTCGATGCCGGCTTCGGCCAGCACCTTTCCGTTGTTGGTCGAGGAGAGCCGAATCAGCGCGTCGCGGCGCCGGGCGAGACCTTCGGCGAAGCCTTCGAGATAAACGGCGCGCTCGGCACCGGAAAGTGCACGCCAGGCGGGCAGGGCGCGGCGTGCTGCGGCAACGGCATCGTCGACATCGTCCGGGTGGCCGGCGATGACCTCGGCGATCACCTCTTCGCGATAGGGGTTCATCACTGCCAGGCGGCGTTCTCCCCGTGAGGGTACCCAGCAATTGGCGATGAACTGGTGATCCAACTGTTGCATGTTCTTTCCTCGTTGAATGAATCAGGCTGGCAATGGACGGGCCAAGACCTTGCTGGCGACATAGTAGAGGGCGCCAGTGATCAGGAAGACAGGCAGGGAGGCACCGAACTCCAGTGGGGCTACCCAGTTCCAGTAGTAGGCCAGGGCGGCACCTAGCAGGTAACTGCCCAAGGCCTTGCCATTGATGGCGGGCAGGGAGTCATGGCCGTGGATCAGACGCGCGGCTGTATAGCGTTCCCTGTCGATCAGGTAGTAGTCGACGATCATCAACGAGAAGGCCGGGATAAAGACGCTGCCGATGATCAGCAGGAAGGTCTGGAACTGATCGAGAATACCTGGGATAAGCGCACCCACGATGGAGACCACGCCAATCATCAAGGCGGGTTTCCAGAACGGAGTGGCGGGCCGAACGCTCATGAAGGAGAGCGTGGCACTGTAGACGCACATGACATTGGTGGTCAGCACCGAGAAGAAGATTACCAGTGCCGCCGGCAGGCCGAAGCCGAAGCCGCTCAGCAGTTCCGTGGGGTCGTAGGTCTGCGGGAAACCGATGGCTACTGACAGTGCCGAGACGGTCGCACCGAGGCCCATGGCAATCAGGGTGGCTGTCACATAGCCGCCCCATGTGCCGACAACGGCGGCCTTGAGGCTATGGCAGTGACGGTTATAGTCGGCGGCTAGGGGAATCCAGGAGAAAGCGGTGGCGATGACAATGTCGAAGGCCACGCCGGCACCAAGCACCCCGGTGGCATCGAGTTCGGTAATCGTCGGCAGGTCGTAGTGCCGATTGAGGGCGAATAGGACGACCGCGGAGAGGGCCAACATCAGCACGGCGGCCAGTTTCTCGGCTTTCTCGATGCTCAGGTGGCCGCGCAGGGCAATGGCCACCACCAAGGTTTCACAGATGACCGTGAAGAGTGCCACGTTCGAGTAGCCGGTTAGTGTCGAGACGGCATAATCGAGGCTCATGCCAGCCAGGAGTGCTTGGATCCAGCTCCAGGCGATGAGCGCCAGCAGATTGACCCAGGCGGGAAATGCGGCGCCGAGACGGCCGAAGGTGCCTCTGGCCAGGACCATGGTGGTCATGCCCGTACGCTGCCCCATGGCGCCGATCAACACCAGGGGGATGATGCCTATGGCCGAGCCGATGAATACCAGGGTCATGGCATGCTGGAAGGTCAGGTCGGGAACCAGCAGCATTCCAGTCAGGATGGTGGTGACAACCACATTGGCTCCGAGCCACAGAGCAAAGGTGCCGGGGATGCCAAGGCTGCGTTCTACGTCATCGGCTGACAGGGTGTCATGGCCGAGGAAGGTGGGTTCATGGCTCATGATGTTGTGTCCTTGGAAGTTGGCAGGGGCGCGTGAGGCTGGCGTGCGCCCGTGATCTTGTTGTTGTTCTAAATGCGCTCAGTTCAGGCCGTTCTGCCAGGCGTTGGCGTCCACTTCGATCAGCAAGGGGCCGTCGCTGGGGCGAATGGCGAGGGCTCGGGCCAGCTCGGCGGGATTGCCGATCCGGGTGGCCAGGCAGCCGAAGCCGGCGGCGACGGTCTGGAAGTCCGGCGCCTGGATGTCGACGCCGCAGCGAGCCACGCCATGGGCATCCATGAAGCGGCGGATCTCTTCATAGCCCTGGTTGTGCCACAGCACGATCACCACCGGCAGGTTCTGCTCCACGGCGGTGGCGAGTTCACTGAGGGTGAACATCACGCCACCGTCGCCGACCAATGCCACCACGGGCAGCATCGGCTGGCCCAGTTGGGCGCCGAGTGCCGCCGGCAGGCCATAGCCGAGGGTGCCGTAGCCGGTGGAGGCGTTGAAGTAGCGCCGCGGGGCGGGCTGCGAGACGAGGTGGTTGCCGGCATAGACCGGGGCGGTGGAATCGCCGACCAGGATCGCCTCGGGAAGTGCTTCGCGCAGGGCGGCGTAGAGCGGCACGAAGGGAGCGAAGGCAGGATCTGCTTCGAGTCCGAGCGCCAGAAGCGTGGCGGCTGTGCGTGCGGCGCCGTCGCGTGAGAGCGGTTCGGTAAAATACTCGGCGAGCAAGGCCAGGCTGCGTCCGGCATCGCCCACCAGGCCCAGCGCGACTTGCTGGTTGCGCACCAGCTGCTGGGCGTCGAGGTCGATGCGAATCAGTCTGCCGCGCAGCTCGAAGCCGTCGTCGAACACCACGTCGTAGTCGGTCTCGCCGAGTTCGGTGCCCACGGCCAGGATGACGTCGGCCTTACGGGCCAGCTCGCGCACCGCCGGCAGCGCCGCGTTGGCGCCCAGATCGAGAGGATGATTGCGACCCAGCAGACCCTTGGCATTGATGGTGGTCACGGTGGGTGCATCGAGCCTTTCGGCCAACGCCCTGGCCGCCTCGGGTGCATCCACGCAGCCACCGCCCAGCAGCACCAGTGGGCGCTTTGCTTCACGCAGCCATTCGGCAGCCAGTGCCAGCCCCTCGGGGTCGGGCGCCGGGCGGTACAGCCGCGCCGGCGGCTGCAGTTCTGTCATCTCCACTGGCGAGTCGAACAGATCGATGGGGATCTCGATGTGAACCGGGCCGGGGCGTTGGCCCTGGAACACGGCAAAGGCACGGGCCAGCACTTCGGGCAGGGCGGCGGGGTCGAGCAGGGTGTGGCTGAAGCGGGAGACGCCCGCCATCAGCTGCTGCTGGCTCGCAAGCTCGTGCAATCGGCCCTGGCCGCGGCCCAGGGTGTCGCGGCGATTGACGCTGGAGATCACCAGCATGGGAATCGAGTCGGCCAGCGCCTGGCCCATGGCGGTGGCAATGTTGGTCATGCCGGGCCCGGTGATGATCAGGCAGACGCCGGGCTTGCCGGTGGCGCGGGCGTAGCCATCGGCCATGAAGCCGGCGCCCTGTTCGTGGCGCGGCGTGACGTGGCGCACGCCACCGTCCTCCAGCCCACGGTAGAGCGCCACCGTATGCACGCCGGGGATGCCGAACACGGTGTCGACCCCATAGCGCTTGCTCAAGAGCGTCAAAAGCAACTGAGCGCAGGTCATCGTTGGTTGGTTGGCCATCGTCGAACCTCAGAAGAAGAAGGTGTGGGCCATGAAGGCGATGATCGGCAGCGTGATGGCCGTGCGTAGCAGGAAGATGGCTACCAGTTCCCACAGCTTGAGGGGGATCTTGGACTTGAGCAGCAGCGCACCGATCTCCGACATGTAGATCAACTGTGTCAGCGACAGGCAGGCGATGACGAAGCGGGTCAACTCGCTCTCGATGTTGGTGGCCAGCACCGCCGGCAGGAACATGTCGGCAAAGCCCACCAGGGTAGCAGGGGCAGCCGCCTCGGCCTCGGGAATGCGCAGCAGTTCGAGCACCGGCACCATGGGGTAGGAGAGCCAGGTGAACAGCGGCGTGAACTCGGCGAGTATCAGCGCCACGGTACCGATGGCGAAGACCAGCGGCAGCAGGCCGAGGAAGATGTCGGCCACGTTGAACAGCGCGTTGCGGGCGAGCTCTCTGGGGCCTGGGGCGTGCTCGGCGCGGCGTACCGCCTGGGTCAGGCTGTAGCGCAGCAGGCCCATCTCGTCGGTGCGCTTTTCGGCCAGCTGGCAGCCGACCGGCTCGTAGTAGGTGTCGGGCTTGCGTGACAGGGGTGGGAGGCGCGGCACGATGACCGCGGCGATCAGCCCGGCCACCACCACGGTGAAGTAGAACTGCACGAACATGTGGTTGAGGTCGACGAAGCTGGTGATCAGCAGGCTGAAGGCGATCGACACGATGGAGAAATTGGTCGCGATGACCGAGGCTTCGCGGCGGCTGTAGTAACCCTGCTCGTATTGCTGGGTCGTGATCAGTACGCCCACGGTGCCCGAGCCCATCCACGAGGCGGTGGCATCGATTGCGCTGCGGCCTGGCAGGTTGAAGATCACCCGGAACGGCTTGCGTACCAGGCTGCCGATGAACTCCATGAAACCGAACTCGACCAGGAACGGCAGCAGCAGGGCGGCAAAGAAGAAGAAGGTCAGCAGCACGGGTGCCAGGTCGTTGAGCATCACCCCACCGGTGAAGGAGGCGGTGACGAACTCGGGTCCGAACTGGAAGAAGGTCATCAGGGCGAAGGCCGCCCCCAGGAGGCGCATGCCGAACCACACCGGGCCGACGTGGAACATGTCGTGCAGCACCCCTTGATCGGCCCAGCGAGGGCGTACGAGCTTGACCCAGGAGGTCGCCAGCACCGAGAGCACCAGCACGATCACGGCAATGGCCGGCAGAGCGCCGCCGAGCAGTGCCTTGAGCCCGTCGGCCATCAGCCCCATGCCAATGTTGATGGTGTCGCCGACCTGGAACGGCACCAGGAACAGGCCGACGCCGATGGCCGAGGGAATAATGAATTTCAGCAGGTTGCCGCGTTCGAAAGGCGCCGGGACGGCGGCGCTTCGGCGGGTGGTGTCAGTGGTGGACATGGGCTCTCCCTTGGGTTGTCGTTGTAGTGTCATGCAATGTCATGTCAGTCGCGGCGCTTGACGCCCGGCAAGACGCACAGCATTTCGTAGAGCAGGGTGGCGCCCATCAGCGCCGTGTTGCCGCTGGTGTCGTAGGGCGGCGAGACCTCGACCATGTCACCACCGACGATGTTGAGCCCGGCGGCGCCACGCACGATCTCGAGCCCCTGGGCCGAGGTCAGCCCACCCATCTCGACGGTGCCGGTGCCGGGGGCGACGGAGGGGTCCAGCCCGTCGATGTCGAAGGTGATGTAGACAGGGGTATTGCCCATCTGCTCGCGAACTTCCGACATCAGCGGCTCGAGTGATCGGTACCAGCACTCCTCGGCGGTGACGACGCGGAAACCCTGCTGGCGGCACCAGTCGAAGTCCTCGGCGGCGTAGCCGGTCCCGCGCAGGCCGATCTGCACCACCTTGCCCTTGGCCAGCAGCCCTTCTTCCTGGGCGCGGCGAAACGGCGTGCCATGGGCGAGGGGCTCGCCGAACATGTGCTCGTTGACGTCGGCGTGGGCATCGATATGGATCAGCCCCACCGGACCATGCTTGTTAGCGATGGCGCGCAGGATCGGCAGGGTGATCAGGTGGTCGCCGCCAAGCGTGAGCGGGATGCAGCCGTGGCTGAGCACCTCGTCGTAGAAGCGGCTGATGATGTCCACCGTCTTGGGCAGATGGAAGGTGTTGATCGGTACGTCTCCGATATCGGCCACCTGCAGGCTGTCGAAGGGGGCGGCGCGTGTGGCCATGTTGTAGGGACGCAGCATGCGCGACTCGTCGCGTATCTGGCGCGGCCCCAGGCGCGTTCCCGGGCGATTGGATGTTCCGACGTCGAGCGGCACGCCGATGAAGGCGGCATCCAACCCTTCAGCAGTGGGCTGGGTGGGCAGGCGCATCATGGTGGCGGGGCCGCCGAAGCGGGGCATCTCGTTGCCGCCGAGCGGCTGGTTGTAGTCGGTCATGGGTAGCCTCTGCTTTGCTTTGTCATGATCTGCTTTACTTTGTCATGACGAGTTGCAGTTTCCGTGCCAACCCTGGAGTGCCGATTTCATGGGCTTGAGAGCAGCGTGACAATTCATAATTGGATCGAGTCGACCGCGGGTTGATACACTCATGCATCGCGATACAAAAATGAATCCCGGTTCTTGAGCAGCGTGAGCGAAATGAGCGAGATCGACCAGGAGGTGGTGCGAACCATCGTCGAGACGGCCAATGACCACTTTTTCATCGTCGACGGTTCGGGCCGCGTACTCGACGTGAGTCCGGGAGCCGTGGCGGTTTATGGCATGGCGCGGGAGCGCTTGATCGGCAGTTCGGTGCAGCGCCTCGAGGCGGACGGCGTGCTCAAGCCTTCCATCAGCCTCGAGGTGATTCGCAGTGGCAAGCCGGCACAACTGATGCAGGTGACCGGCACGGGCCGGCGGGTGATCGCCGAGGCGCATCCGGTCTATGTCAATGGCCGGCTCGAGCGTATCGTCAGCCGCTCGCGCGACCTCACCGACCTGCAACTGCTGCAGGACGAGTACGCGCTCTTGCAGAAGCGCTTCAGCGAGCACCTCAAGCGCAGCCAGGGCGGAACCTCTGGCGAGGACGGCCAGCTCGAGGATGTGCTGGAGAGCCTGGAGATCCGCAGCCAGGTGATGCGCGAGCTCGCCCTGTTGCTCAAGCGCGTGGCGCCTTCGGATGCCACCGTGCTGATGCTGGGCGAGTCCGGCGTCGGCAAGACCGCCTTCGCCCGTCAGCTGCACCGCTGGAGTCGACGCTGCGAGGGTCCGTTCCTCGAAGTGAACTGCGGTGCAATCCCCGAGAACCTGTTCGAGTCGGAGATGTTCGGCTACCAGCCAGGCGCCTTCAGCGGCGCGGCGCGTCAGGGCAAGGCGGGGCTGCTGGAGCAGGCCCAGGGCGGCACGCTCTTTCTCGACGAGATCGGTGAGCTGCCGCTACTGATGCAGACCAAGCTGCTCAAGGTGATCCAGGACGGTAGCGTCACCCGATTGGGTGACACCCGCCAGCGGCAGGTCGATTTCCGCCTGGTGGTTGCCACCAACCAGGACCTGGCCAAGCGCGTCGAGACGGGCGCGTTCCGCCTCGACCTCTATTATCGGCTAAATGTGATCCCGGTTACGTTGCCACCACTGCGCGAGCGCCGCGAGGATATCCCGGCACTGGTCGAGGCATGCCTGGAGCGACTCAACCAGCGCTATGGTCGTCAGAAGCTGCTGCATGGCAGCGTGTGGTCGGAGCTGATGGGCGGCGACTGGCCGGGCAACGTGCGCGAGCTGGAGAACTGGCTTGAGCGTGCCTGGCTCTCGTCGGCGGGGGATCTGATCTACTCGCCCACGCCGGGCGATACCGCGGGCGTGGCATCGCAGGCGCCACCGGTCGCGGCCTCGGCGCAGGTGGAGTTGGCCGAGGACGAAGGACTGCCCGCCTACCTGGCACGGATCGAGTGCGGTGTGCTGCAGGCGCTGTGCCGTTCGCTTCCCACCACCTACGCCATTGCCGAACGGCTGGGTATCAGCCAGCCAAGCGTGGTGCGCAAGTTGAAGCGGCACGGGCTCAAAATTCAGCGCTGAGCCGAGTTCTCCATGATGGCCCGCTCGAGGATCTCGAAGCGGCCGGGCATCAGGGCGTCCTCCACCGCGGTGATGCGCAGCACATGCCCAAGGTCCGGGTGAGCGGGACGGGCAATGAGCCGGCCGGCCTCGAGTAGCTCTTGATTCAACCGCCCTGCCAGCTCCGCGCTGGGCAGGCGTAGGGCGATGAAGTTGGTCGCGCTGGGCAGCACCTCGCCGCCCAGGTCGCGGAAGTGGGAGGCCAGCCGCTCGCGGCGCTGCTTCACCGCATGGATGTGCGCCTCGACCTCGCTGTGATGGTCGAGCACGGTCTCGGCGGCGGCCTGGGTCAGGGTCGAGACGGCATAATGGATGCGTACCTTCATCATCATGGCCAGCGTCTCTGGCTCGGCAATGGCATAGCCGATGCGCAGCCCCGCCAGGCCGTGGGCCTTGGAGAGCGTGCGCAGGCGGATCACCCCCGGCATCACCTCGCGGCTGAAGGCGGAGTCGGCATCGTCGCGAAAGTCGTGGTAGGCCTCGTCGATCAGCAACCAGCAATCTTCGGGAAGGTCGGCACGCAGTCGGTGGATCTCATCGTTGCTGTGCAGATGGCCGCTGGGGTTGTCGGGATTGGCAACGTAGACGAGCCGGGCCCCATGCTCGTGGGCGGAGGCCAGCAGGGCATCGAAATCCGGTGAGAGCAGCCCCGGAGCCTCACGATAGGGCCGCTCGACGAGCTGGCAGCCCTGGCCTCGTGCAAAGTAGCCGAAGGTGGGATAGGTACCGCTGGCGCTCACCACCGTGCAGCCCGGCGTGGCCACGGTGCGCAGCGCCAGCGCGATCAGGCTGTCGGCGCCGGCATCCACCAGGGTGGCTTCCAGCGGCACCCCATAGAGCGAGGCGAGGCGCTGTCTCACGCCCAGTGCCTCCGAGTCGCCATAGCAGTAGACGTGCTCGACCATGGCGTCGCCGAAGCGTTCGCGCAGTGCCCGATGGGGCATGTCGAGGCCCTCGTTGGAACCCAGGCGGTGAGGAATCTCGCGGCCTATGCGTCGTTCCAGCACCTTGATGCCGGGAAAGGGGTTGCTGGGGCCGGAGCCGGTCAAATGGGTGGGGAAGCGAGGCATTCAAGACTCCAGTACTGGTAATCAATATGAGCGATCGTCGCAGGAGGCAGAGACTGGCTCAAGCCGGCGGCTTGCGCTGGGTCATGACGATGGCCACCGCCGAGAGTATCAGGCACAAGGCCAATAGCAGCCGCAGCGTGAGCGGCTCGTCAAGCAGTACCACGGCGCTTGCCACGCCGACCACCGGGATGATCAACGTACTGATGGTGGACTGGCCGATGGTGAGGCGATTGACGTTGCGAAACCACAGCATCTGCGCCAGGCAGATGGCGAAGACGAGATGGTAGCCGAGGCCGAACCAGGTCGAGGAGCGCCAGGTGCCGGGGGCGCTCGGCGAGTCGATCAGGACGGCAAGCAGCGCCATCGGCAGTGCGGAGAGAGCGAACTGCCAGCCGGTGATGACCACGGGGTGACCCTGCCAGCCGCCGCGGCGCTTGGTCAGCACGGTTCCCAGTGCCCAGGAGAGCGCCGCGCCGAGTACGAACAGCGGGCCAGTGAGGCCGGCGAAGCCGGCCTGCCAGGCAGCCGGGCCAAGCAGAACCAGCAGCCCGGCCTGGCCGAGGCCAAGGCCGAGCCACTGTCGTGGAGTGACCCGTTCGCCGAGCAGTCCTATCGCCAGCAGCAGGGCCCAGCAGGGCATGGTGAAGGCGACGACGGCGGCCTGGGACGTCGGCATGTGCAGCTGGCCGAAGGCGGTACCCAGGTTGAAGCCGAGAATGGTGAAGAGGCCGGTTGCGGCCAGCCATGCACGTTCACTCGCGACAATGATCAAGGGCCAGCCTTTCAGCCACGCCCAGCTCAGCAGTACGAGTGCGCCCACGCTGAAGCCGATGGCGCGCAGGCTGAAGGGAGGGATGTCCATCAGGCTGAAACGTACCGCCGGCCAGTTGCCGCCCCAGAACAGCCCGATCGCGGCGATCAGCACCAACGTGACGACGTCGTGGCGTCGCAGCGTCGAGGCGGAAGAGGGGGCCTGGGTCGACATGCCGTTCAGCCTTCCGCGACCAGGATCTTGTGCCGGTTGAGCAGGCTCTGGGGATCCAGGGCTCGCTTGAGCGTACGCATCAGGGCAATCTCCTCCGCGGTGCGTGACAGCGCCAGATAGTCCCGCTTCTCGAGACCGATGCCGTGCTCGGCGGACACCGAGCCGCCCAGCTCGGCCAGCGGTCCGTAGACGATCTGTTCCACGGCGCGCCGGGTGTCGGCTCCGCTGTCGCCCACGCCGATCGAGACGTGCAGGTTGCCGTCACCCAGGTGGCCGAACACCACGATGCGTCCTTGGGGCCAGCGCTCGCGTATGGCGTGCTCCAGCCCCTCGGCGTAGACCGGCATGTCGGGAATCGGCAGGCTGACGTCGAAGGTGAAGAGCGGGGCGAGCTGCTCTATCAGCCCCTCGATGTCCTCGCGAATACCCCAGATCCCTTGACGCTGCGCATCGGACTGGGCGAGCACCGCGTCTTCGATCAAGCCAGCCTCGAGCGCCGACTCCAGGGCGGCACCCAACTGAGCAGCATTGACCGCGTCGTCGTTGCCCAGGGATTCGACGATGACGTAGTAGGGCCAGCGGACCGGCAGCGGGGGCGTGTTGCGGCCGCTCTCCTCGGTGAGCAACGAATAGTGGTTGCGCCACATTACCTCGAAGGTGCCCAGGTTGCCGCCAAGTTCGCGGCCCAGGTGTCGCAGCAGGCCGGTGACCCCGTCGAAGTCGGGACAGGCGACCAGCGCGGTGCGTTCGCTTGCCATCCTGGGCTGCAGCCTGAGTACCGCCCGGGTCACGATGCCCAGTGTGCCTTCGCTGCCGATGAAAAGCTGCTTGAGATCATAGCCGGCATTGTTCTTGAGCATGCGGTTCATCGAGCTGATCACGGTGCCGTCGGCCAGTACCGCCTCCAGTCCCAGTACCTGCTGACGCATCATGCCGTAGCGGATCACCCGCACGCCGCCGGCGTTGGTGGAAATATTGCCGCCGATGGTGCAGGAACCGCGTGCCCCCAGATTGAGCGGAAACACCATGCCATGGGCTTCGGCGGCCTCCTGGACCGCTTGCAGCGGTGAGCCGGCCTGAACGGTCATGGTGCCTCCGACGGGGTCGATCGATTCGATGGCGCTCATGCGCTCGAGCGATACGACCAGTTCATCGGGCTCCGCTGCGCCGCCATGTACCAGTCCGGTGAGTCCTCCATGGGTGACCACGGGCTGGCCGACGGCATGGCACAGGCGCATCACCTCGGCCAGCTCGCCGGTGCTGCCGGGGCGCACGATGGCGCCGGCACGGCAGGGGGTGCCGGTCATCCAGTCGACCCGGCGTTGTCTCACATCCTCTCCGGTCAGCACGTTGCCCGCGCCGACGACGGCGGCCATTTCCTTCAATAACGCTTGCATCGATCCTCCTTCTCTTCGTCGTCGTGTCTCAGGCCATGGCTGCTTCATGCGCCCGACCGGGAATGGCATCGAGCAACTGCCGGGTATACGCCTCTCTGGGATTGAGGAATACCTCCTTGGCCGTACCCTGCTCGACGATGCGACCATGTTGCATGACGATGATGGTGTCGCAGATTTGAGCCGCGACACGCAGGTCGTGGGTAATGAACAGCAACGACAGCGATAGCTTCTGCTTGAGTTCCTCGAGCAGTTCGAGCACCTGGGCCTGGATCGACACGTCGAGTGCCGAGACTGCCTCGTCGGCGACGATCAGCTCCGGGTTCAGCGCCAAGGCCCGGGCAATGCCGATGCGCTGACGCTGGCCGCCGGAAAACTCGTGGGGGAAGCGGTCCACGGCCACGGCGCCGAGCCCCACCAACTCGAGCAGTTCCTCGGCCTGACGCATGGCCTGGACGCGAGGCACGCCGTTGGCCATGGGTCCCTGGGCGATGGCATAGCCCACCCGATGGCGCGGGTTGAGCGAGGCGTAGGGGTCCTGGAAAATCATCTGCACGCGGTGACGCTCCCGGCGCAGCGCATCTCCCCGCAGGGCAGAAAGATCGGTGCCTGCCAGGCTCAGCGAGCCGCTGTCCGGACGCTCCAGACGCACCACGCAGCGCCCCAGGGTCGACTTTCCCGAACCGGATTCGCCGACGATTCCTACTGTCTCGCCCCTGGCCAGGGTAAAGCTGACGTCGTCCAGGGCGCGGACCTCGCGGGCCGGCCTGAACAGGCCGCCACGGGAGCGGAACACCTTGTCGAGGTGGCACACCTCCAGTAGCGGCTGCGGTCTTTCTCCTTCACGGATGTCGGGGATGACGTTGCTGGGAATGGCCTCGAGCAGGGCCCGGGTATATTCGTGACGGGGATTGCCGAGCACCTCTGCCGCCGTGCCGAGCTCGACGATCCGGCCGTGGCGCATCACGCAGACACGTGTGGCGACCTCGGCCACGACGCCGAAGTCGTGGGTGATGAACATCACCGCCATGCCGCGGCGCTGCTGCAGGTCGCGAATCAGCTCGAGGATCTGCGCCTGGGTGGTGACGTCGAGCGCGGTAGTCGGCTCGTCGGCGATCAGCAATTCCGGCTCCAGGGCGAGCGCCATGGCGATCATCACGCGCTGGCGCTGGCCGCCGGAGAGCTGGAAAGGGTAGGCGCGGATGGCTCGGTCGGGTTGAGGAATGCCTACCTCCTCGAGCAGCGCCAGTGCCCTGTCCTGTCGTTCGCGGCCGTTGTACTTGCCATGCGCCTCGAACACTTCGGCGATCTGGGCGCCGACACGCATCAGCGGGTTGAGCGCCGTCATCGGTTCCTGGAAGATCATGCCGATGCGCAGGCCGCGTAGCTGGCGGTGCTGTTTTTCGCTCAGTGTGAGCAAGTCCTGGCCATCGAACAGTACCTCGCCGGACGTCGGGCGTACGCCCTTGGGTAGCAGGCCCATCACCGCGTTGGCGGCCATCGACTTGCCGGAGCCCGACTCACCTACCACGCACAGGATCTCGCCGCGTGCCACGTCGTAACTGACCTCCTCGACCGCATAGTCGCGATCCGCCCCCTTGGGCAGGGCCAGGGTCAGGTCGCGAATGCTCAGTACCGGAGTCGTGTCTGTCATCTTTCGTCTCCTCAGGAGCGTTCACGTGCGAGCTTGGGATTCAGGGCGTCGTCGAGCCCCTCGCCGACCAGATTGAGCGCCAGTACGGTGAGCAGGATCGCCACGCCGGGGAAGAAGCTCAGCCACCAGGCCTGGCGGATCACGGTGCGGGCGGCGCCGATCATGTAGCCCCACGACATCACGTTGGGATCGCCCAGGCCGAGGAAGGAGAGCGCCGACTCCAGCAGGATGGCAGTGGCCACCATCAACGAGGCGAGCACGATGATCGGCGACAGGGTGTTGGGCAGGATCTGGCGCAGGATGATGGTGCGGTGGGTCTGGCCGACGAGCCGCGCTGCTTCCACGTATTCGCGATGGCGCAGCGACATGAACTCGGCACGCACCAGGCGCGCCACTGGCGGCCAGCTGACGATGGCGATGGCCAGCACGATGGAGGTCACGCTGGGCTGCATGATCGCCACCAGCACGATGGCCAGGGCGAAGTTGGGAATGGTCTGGAAGAACTCGGTGAAGCGCATCAGGCCGTCGTCGATCAGTCCGCCGTAGTAGCCCGCGACGGCGCCCAGGGGCACGCCGATCAACAGTGCCACGGTGGTCGAGACCAGGCCGATCAGCAGCGACACCCAGGCGCCATGCATCAGGCCGGCGGCAACGTCGCGGCCCATGGTGTCGGTACCCAGCCAGAAGCCTTCTGCCTCCATGGGGGCGAGAAACGGCCGCTGCACCATGCGCCAGGGCGACTCGGGATAGAGCAGCGGGGCCAGGATCGCCATAGCGATGATGACGATCAGGATAAGCAGGCCGACCAGGGCACCTCGATTCTGCGCGAAGCGTGCAAAGAAGCTCATGAGCCCTCCTTGATGCGCGGATCCGCCAGGCGGTAGACGAGGTCGGTAATGATGTTGAAGACGATGACCAGGGCGGCGGAGAAGAAGAAGATACCGAGCAAAAGGTTGTAGTCGCGCTGCTGCAGCGCCTCGAACATCAGGCGGCCGATGCCAGGCCAGGCGAAGACGGTCTCGGTGAGGATGGCGCCGCCGACCATCTGGCCTGCCTGCAGGCCGGCCAGGGTGATGATCGGCAGCAAGGCGTTGCGCAGAATATGACGGCGCTGAATCACTCGCGGGGAGAGCCCCTTGGCGCGGGCGGTCTTGACGTAGTCCTGCTGGCTCGCCTCCAGCATCGAGGCGCGGGTCATGCGGGTATAGATGGCCATGAAGAACAGCGCCAGGGTGGTGGCGGGCAGGACGAGGTGCTTGGCGATATCGAGCACCAGGGCCAGTCCGCTATGACCTGCACCCACCGTATACATGCCATAGGCGGGCAGCCAGTCGAGATAGACCGAGAACAGCACTACCGACATCAGGGCGACCCAGAACAGCGGCGTGGCATAGAAGATCAGCGCCAGCGCCATAATCAGCGAGCCCGAGGGTTTCTTGACCCGGGCCGCAGCCATGGAACCGGCCAGGATGCCCAACCCCAGCGACAGCACGAAAGCGGTGCCGGTGAGCAGCAGTGTCGCCGGCAGCCGCGCCAGGATGAGGTCGAGTACCGGCATGCCCTGGCGGTAGGACCAGCCGAAATCGAGCGTGGCGATACCTGAAACGTAGCGCCACAGTTGCACGTAGAGGGGCTGGTCGAGACCGAAGCGCTCGCGCAGTTGGCGCAGGAATTCTTCATCGGTGGCGCCTGCCTCGCCGGCGAGGATGGCGGCGGGGTCTCCCGGTGCCAGTTGAATCAGGATGAAGTTGAAGATGATGATCAAGAACAGCACGACGACGGCCTTGAGCAGCCGCATCACGATCAAGCGGGCATAGAGCATGCAGCAAGCCTCTGGGGTCGAAAGAGTGGGGCGGCCGGCAGGGCCGCCCCTGTCACGCGAGAGCGATCAGCGATCAAGCCAGGCGTCCCGGAAGGCATCGTTGATGCCGACGCCCGACGTGATCAGATCCTTCACGTCGCAGCGGTAGATCGTCGGGAAACCGAGCTCCATCAGCCAGCCCACCGGTACGTCCTCGTGGAGGATCTCCTGAGCCTCATGGTAGAGCGCCTCTCGCTCCTCCTCGGGATAGGCGGTAGCGGCCTCGTCGAACAGCTCGTCGATACGCTCGTTCTCGTAGCCCTCGACGTTGTTCCAGGGCGAGCCCTTCTCGATGTTGTCCGAGCGATAGGAGCGGGTGATGCCCAGCGCCGGGTCGCCATACTGGTAGAGGTAGGTGAAGGCGAGATCGAAGTCCCAGTCGCCGAGGCGCTGGTTCCAGCCGCCCACGTCGGTGGCGACCGTGCGCACGTTGACGCCGACCTCGCGAAGATTCTGCTGCACGGCCTCGGCCCAGCGAGTCCAGGTCTCACCGTAGGGTAGCGGCAGCAGGCGTATCTCTTCGCCGTCGTAGCCCATTTCGTCGAGCAGCTCGCGGGCGCGCTCGGGGTCGTGATCGTAGGGCTCGAGGCCGTCGTGCTGGAACTTGGCGTTCGAGCCGAATGCCGAGAGCGGTACCTGGCCCATGCCGTTCCACAGCACGTCGCGGGCGAACTCACGGTTCATGGCGTACATCACCGCCTGGCGGAAGCGCTTGTCGGCTGTGGGGCCTTCGCGATTGTTCATCCATAACATGGCGAAGGGGCTGAAGTACTCGTTGCCCTTGTCAGTGATGCAGGAATTTTCCATTTCCGAGAGGCGGGGGATATCGAAGTTCTCCACCGTACCGTTGGGCAGTACGTCGACGGTGCCGTTCTCGAAGGCCACCGCGCGGGAGGCTCCGTCGGGAATGATGTGCCAGTTCACGCCATCGAGGTAGGGCAGGCCTTCCTCGTAGTAGTCGTCGTTGCGTACCAGTTGGATCACGGTACCGCGATCCCAGCTGTCGAACTTGAACGGGCCGGTTCCGATGGGGTGGTTGTTGGCCTCGTTGTCGCGAAAGTCGGTGCCCTCATAGATATGCTTGGGCACCATGGTGAAAGTACCGGCCTCGAACGAAATCAGGAACGGGCCGAAGGGCTCGGCCAGCGTGAAGACGACGGTATGATCGTCGGTCGCCTCGATGCTCTCCACGTGCTGCAGCACGGCGCGGGCACTGGGGTTGAGCTCGCGATGGAAGACGTCGGCCGAGAACACCACGTCCTCGGCGGTGAAGGGCTCGCCGTCATGCCATAGCACGCCCTCGCGCAGGTGGAAGGTATAGGTCAGGCCATCGTCGCTGACTTCCCAGGATTCGGCCAACTGCGGTGTCGGCTCGAGGTCGGTGGAGTAACGCAGCAGCCCCTCGTAGATGTTGCCGGCGACCTTGCGGGTCGGGTCGTTCTGGACCATGCCCAGCACCAGTCCGGGAGGCTCGGGCTGGATGATGGTATCGATGACACCGCCACGCTTGGGTTCGTCGGCAGTGGCGAAGGTGGCAGTGAAGGCCAGAGCAGCGAGAGCCGCGGCCAAGGGCGTCTTTCTCATTGTCGGTTCCTTCTTGTTGTCTCGGCTTTTGTTTGCGTTGGATGCCGCTAATGAACCTTATTGACCTTAGCAGCGCCTTCCCAAACTGTCGACAGTCGTCAATCGACGGTCGACAGAGTATCGCTTTGCGTCATACTGTAGCGGAGTCAACTTCGAGAGCTTCGGTGAATGACAGCTTCCAAGGAATTCGGGCAGGGCATGGTCATACAGCAGCGCAACTTGGTGGAGCAGGTGGCCGATTTCCTGACCCAGGCCATCATCCGTCAGCATTACGCGCCCGGCGAGCGGCTATCGGAAATGCAGTTGGCGCGCGATCTCGGGGTGAGTCGGGCGCCGGTCCGCGAGGCGGCGCGTCTGCTGGAAAGTCGCGGCTTGCTGGTATCGCAACCGCGGCGCGGCTTCTTCGTGCGCGCCCTGGACGCCACCGAACTCAACGACGTATTCGACCTGCGTCTGTGCCTGGAGCGCCATGCACTGGCGCGGTTGATCGAGACCTACGATACCGAGAAAGAACTCGCCCTGCGCCGGCAAGTCGAGCTCATGTGCGAAGTGGCCCTGAAGGACAGTGACAGCCGCAAGATCGAGGAGGACCTGGTCTTTCACCGCATGCTGATCGCCTTTGCCGGCAACCGACGCCTGCTCAAGGCGTTTGACGACATCACTCACGAGTTGCGGCTGTGCATCGCGCTGATCGGCAAGACCCATGCCGAACCCGACAGCATAGCGACCTCCCACTGGGCGCTGCTTGACGCCTTGGCCAGTGGAGATCCCGGGCATTGCCGGGAAGCTATCGACTACCATATCGGCGTGGCGCAGCACTACGTGGTGAAGGGGATCGGCGATACCTGACGCGGCACGGAACAAGCGGGACTGCCTTGGGTCAGAGGCGATAGACGGCTAGGGGACGATCATGCTTGCAACCATTCAGCGCTTCTTCCAGCAGGCCCTGTCCGAACCCGAGGGTTCGGACAGGAGCGTACCGACGCTCGAACGCGCTACAGCGGCCCTGCTGTGCGAAGTGGTGCGAGCCGATTACCGCACCGACGAGGCGGAGCTCGCTGCGCTGCGGGAGATGCTGCAGAGACATTTCCACCTCTCCGACGCCGAAGTCCAGGAGTTGATGGAGTTGGCTCGCGAGGAGATCGAGACCTCGGTCGATCATTACCAATTCGTCAGCTTGATCAAGCAACACTACGACTACCCGCAGCGCTGCGAGCTGGTGCGCATGATGTGGTCCCTGGCCTATGCCGATGGCGAATCGCATCACCTTGAGGAGCATCGTATCCGGCGCCTGGCCGAGCTGCTGCATGTCAGCCACTCCGATTTCATCCGCACCAAGCTGCAGGTACAGGACAAGGCCGAATAGATCCCTTGATTCGGGACATGAAACGAGGGATCTGAGCGGCTCCGGCTGTACCGTACTGCTAGACTTGGCGCTCGTTCCGGTAATGTGCCGGAAGACCTGGCCAACCGGAGGAGTGGCATGTCTCGTCAAACCGTCGTTCTGGGTGCCGGCATGGTCGGCGTCTCCATCGCCTGGCACCTGGCCCGGCGCGGCCGCTCGGTGCTGCTGGTGGATCGGCGACCGCCCGGACAGGAGACCTCCTACGGCAACGGTGGGCTGATTCAGCGCGAGGCGGTGCGACCCTATACGTTTCCCCGCGAGTTCGGCAAGTTGTTGAGCGCGTTGCCCAACCGCCGAGTGGACGTGCGCTACCGGTTGAGCGGCATGCTGCAGTTC
The DNA here is from genome assembly GCF_051062895.2 of Billgrantia sp. C5P2. Taxonomy (NCBI): domain Bacteria; kingdom Pseudomonadati; phylum Pseudomonadota; class Gammaproteobacteria; order Oceanospirillales; family Halomonadaceae; genus Billgrantia; species Billgrantia sp. C5P2. Next base: position 2,377,293 of record NZ_CM128542.1, on the reverse strand, counting down.
GCCGGGCCGCTGTTCGGCTATTGGCGCCATTCGGCGCCGCGCTACTATGAGCAGATCATTGCCGAGTATGCCTCGTTGATCATGCTCTCGACTCAAGAGCATGAGCCCATGATCGAGGCGGCTGGAGCGGCCGAACTGATTGGCAAGGAGGGCTGGCTGGAAGTGCATCGCAGCCAGGCCGAACTCGCGCGCCGGCAGCACGAGGCCGAGGATGCCGCCAGGCGCTTCGGGGTGACTCACGACCTGCTCGACGACAAGGGGTTGGCGAACCGGGAGCCCCATCTCGGGGCAGATCTGGCCGGTGCGATTCATTGGACCAACTCATGGAGCGTGGCCGACCCCGGCGCTCTGGTCGCGGCCTACGCCGCCAGTTTCCAGCAGCAGGGGGGCGAGCTGCTGCAAGCAGGCGTCCACCACATGAGCCAGGACGGGGAAGGCTGGCGAATCGATACCGATGCGGGCAGGCTCGATGCTCAGGAGATGGTGGTGGCATTGGGGCCCTGGGCGGGGGAATGGCTCAAAGGGCTCGGCTACCGTCTGCCGGCCTTCGTCAAGCGTGGCTATCACATGCACTATGGCGCTGCGGAGGGGCAACGCTTGCGCCACTGGATCGCCGATGCCGATGTCGGCTATATCCTGGCCCCGATGCGCGCCGGCATTCGCCTGACCACGGGTGCCGAACTTGCCCGTCTCGATGCGCCTCCCTCCCAGGGCCAATTGAATGCCGCCGAGCGCAAGGCGCGCGAACTCTACCCGGCATTGGGCGAGCGCCTGGAAGCGGAACCCTGGAAGGGGGCGCGTCCTTGCCTGCCGGACATGAAGCCGGTGATTGGACCGGCGCCACGGCACAAAGGGTTATGGCTCGCTTTCGGCCACGGTCATCAAGGCTTTACCATGGGGCCGGTGACGGGGCGGCTGATGGCGGAGATGATGGAAGGGGAGCCGACGGCGGTGGACATGGCGCCGTTTCGAGCGGATCGCTTCTGATTCCCGGATCAGGGTCGGCTGCGGCGCTGGCGCCACTGGTGGTGGAAGAACTTGAACACCAGGGTCATCACATAGACCACCCAGCCGGCGGTGGCGAGCACGTTGAACAGCAGCATCTTCTGTTGCCCGCTCATGGGGGCGAGCAGGGTTTCGATGAGTACACCGAGCACCAGGGCCAGCGCCATGGGCAGGGCCAGGATATGCATCCACATCTCGGTGCGACGCTTGCGTACGTGGTAGCGGCTGAGGTGAACGCGAAACGGACGATGCATGAAACTGACCAAAATCATGGCGCCCAGCGCCAGCATGGTGGCCAGGGTGGGTTCGACACTGTCCATCCTGGCCGAGACGCTGATCGACCAGAAGAAGACGATCCACATCAGTCCGGCCAGGATGGCGACAATATCGGCGTAGTGGCGAACCCGGGGCATTGGCAGCGTCTCTCACGGCAAAATCGGCGTCGATGATACGGCAAATCGGCCTCTGTTGCTGCCGCTGGGGCAACTTTCTCGACGTTACCCCTCATCCCCCCGTTATAATCCGGTCTCGACATTCATGCTGAACGACAGGACATGCCGTGACTGCTATCACCCTGACCCGCCCCGACGACTGGCATCTTCACCTGCGCGACGGAGAGGTGCTCGAGGCCGTGGTGCCCGCGACCGCCCGGCAGATGGGGCGGGCGATCGTCATGCCCAATCTCAAGCCACCGGTCACCACCACCGAGCAGGCCCTCAGCTATCGCGAGCGGATCCTGGCGGCGCGCCCCGAGGGATCGGCCTTCGAGCCACTGATGACGCTTTATCTCACCGACAATACGCCCGCCGAGGAGATCGAGCGCGCCGTAGCCAGCGGCCTGGTTCACGCGGTGAAGCTCTATCCGGCCGGGGCGACCACCAACTCCGACTCCGGCGTCACCGACCTGGCGCACTGCGAGGCAGCGGTTGCCGCCATGGCGCGCCTGGGCCTGCCGCTGCTGGTTCATGGTGAAGTCACCGATGCCGAGATCGACATCTTCGATCGCGAAGCCGTGTTCATCGAGCGCGTGATGAAGCCGCTGCTCGAGCGCCACCCGAGCCTCAAGGTGGTGTTCGAACATATCACCACCGCCGATGCGGCCGAGTTCGTCGCCCAGGCTCCGGCCAACGTGGCGGCGACCATTACCGCGCACCACCTGCTGTTCAACCGCAACCATATGCTGGTTGGCGGCATTCGCCCCCATTACTACTGCCTGCCGATTCTCAAGCGTGAACGCCACCGCGAGGCACTGCTGGCGGCCGCCACCTCGGGAAGCGGCAAGTTTTTCCTGGGCACCGACAGCGCTCCTCATGCCCAGGGCGACAAGGAGTCGGCCTGCGGATGTGCCGGAGCCTACACGGCACCGGCGGCGATCGAACTCTATGCCACGGCCTTCGAGCAGGTTGGCGCATTGGAGCGCCTCGAGGGCTTTGCCAGCCACTTCGGCCCAGACTTCTACGGCCTGCCGCGCAATGGCGACACCATCACCCTGGTGCGCGAGGAGTGGACGCTGCCGGCATCGCTGCCCTACGCCGAGGGGCAGCGAATCGTGCCTCTGAAAGCGGGTGAAACCCTGGGGTGGAAGCTGCGCGACTAAGTCGTTTGGCTTAAAGACAACGGCCGCCGAGAAGGTGGCCGTTGTCATTATGAAGCGAGGGGGTCAGTCAGCAGCGAGTTCAGCCTTGACTTGGGGGGCGGCTTCGGCGAGTCGCACGATCATGGCCTCGACCATGCGTGCCGAGTGGACGGCAGCCTGTTCGAGGAACTGTTCGAAAGAGAGGTGGTTGTCGCCGCCGCCTGCAATGTCGGACAGCGAGCGGATAACCACGAATGGGCAGCCGTAGAGGTGGCAGGTCTGGGCGATGGCGGCGGCTTCCATTTCGGCCGCCAGCATGGTCGGGAAGCGCGACCGGGTCTTCGTGACCAGCTCCGGGCAGGCCATGAAGACATCACCGGTGGCGATCAACCCCTCCACCACTTTGACTTCGCCCAATGCCTCGACGCACTCCCGGGCAAGGGTGACCAGGCGTTCATCGGGGAGGTAGGCGGCAGGCATCTGCGGCACCTGGCCATGTTCGTAGCCGAACACCACGGCATCCACGTCGTGGTGGCGTACTTCGCTCGAGACCACCACGTCACCGATCTCTAGCCCCTCGCCGAAGCCACCGGCCGAGCCGGTGTTGATGATCGCTTCAGGGTGGTAGACATCGAGCAGCAATGTGGTGCCGATGGCGGCGTTCACCTTGCCGATCCCCGACTGCAGGATCACCACGTCGACCCCGTGCATCTTGCCGTGGTGGAAGGTGCAGCCTACGTGGGTTCGAGTGCGGCGGTCTTCCAGCAGAGAGGCGAGATGTTCTACTTCCTGGGCCATGGCGCCGATGATGCCGATGCGTTTCATCTTGTGTTACTTGCTCCGATTGGGCGACGCTAGGCCGCCGTGCGTACGGTTCAGGCGCCGGCGAAGACTTGCGTCCACTCGTCGCGCTTGGCCAGGAAGTCGCGGGCGATCCGTTTGGCCCCTTCCAGGCTGTGGCTGGCCGCCCAGCCGCACTGGACCTCGTTGCAGGCCGGCACTTCGTTGGCTTCCAGCACGTCTTCCAGTGTCTTCTGCAGCAGGTTCAGCACGTCGTCGTAGTCGTCGTGATTGATCAAGGCTACGTAAAAACCGGTCTGGCAGCCCATGGGGCTGATATCGACGATACGGTCGGAATGGTTGCGCGAGAGTTCGGCCAGCAGATGCTCCAGGGAGTGCAGTGCCGGCATCTCCATGTGCGCCTGGTTGGGTTGGCAGATGCGCATGTCGTACTTGTGAATGCGGTCGCCGTTGAGCCCGGTCTTGATGTCGGCCAGGCGTACGTAGGGTGCCTTCACCTTGGTGTGATCAAGGTTGAAGCTTTCGACGTTCATCTTGTCGCTCATGAGCGGTCTCGCGGCAGGGGATGGTGAAGAAGGAGGCGCGCATTCTAGCCGAGTGGCGCGTCGATGTCAGGCCACGGTTCAGAGCAGAGAAACCTCCTGCTCCATGGCGTCGTGACGTTCGGCGGCATAGAGGGTGTTCTCCAGCAGTGAGGCGACGGTCATCGGCCCGACACCACCCGGTACCGGCGTGATCCAGCCGGCCCGCTCGGCGGCCGGGCCGAACTCCACGTCGCCGACCAGGCGGCCGTCCTCTTCACGGTTGATGCCCACGTCGATCACGATGGCGCCGTCACGTACCCACTTTCCCTTGACCAGCCCCGGCTTGCCCACTGCCACCACCAGCAGCTCGGCGCGTCGCACGTGCGCCTCCAGATCGCGCGTGAAACGATGGCAGACGGTGGTGGTGCAACCCGCCAGCATCAGTTCCATGGCCATGGGGCGGCCGACGATGTTGGAAGCGCCGACTATCGTGGCGTCCAGGCCACGGACCTTCAGGCCACTGGCTTGCAGCAGGGTCATGATGCCCTTGGGCGTGCACGGGCGTAGCACCGGCAGGCGCTGGGCCAGCCGGCCCAGGTTGTAGGGGTGAAAACCGTCCACGTCCTTGTGCGGCAGGATTCGCTCGAGGAGCGGACGTGAATCCAGGTGGGCCGGCAGTGGCAATTGCAGCAGGATCCCATCGATACGAGGATCGGCATTGAGTTCGTCGATCAGCCGTTCGAGTGTCTGCTGGCTGGTGTCGCTCGGCAGCGCGTGCCGGAAGGAGAGGATGCCCGCCTGTTCGCAGGCGCGGTGCTTGTGGCTGACGTAGACATGGGAAGCAGGATCCTCGCCCACCAGGACGACGGCGAGGCCGGGGGTGCGCTTGCCCTCGGTGCGACGCAGCTCCACCTGGCGTGCAACCTGTTCGCGGACCTGCGCGGCAATGGCCCTGCCATCGATGAGTTGGGCGGTCATCGTGTCTCCCCCATGGTGTATGCTGTGAGCGGCACTCGTGAGGCCGGCTGCGGATTCCGAAGGGTGCCGATTTTCGCATGACGCGCCCGCGAGGCAAAGCGCAAAAGCCTCGCCGTGTCAGGAAGCTATTGACCACGGTCGATTCTCGCGTAGAATACGCAGCGCTCGGCGAGGCCCGTTTGGGCGCCGGGGCCGTGCGAAGGCCGGCGGGGTGTAGCGCAGTCTGGTAGCGCGCCTGCTTTGGGAGCAGGATGTCGGGGGTTCGAATCCCTCCACCCCGACCACAACCTTTTGTTTATGCTATGAAAATAGCGTGCGCAAGGTTGCGGTCAGACGCCATGGAACGTAGAATGCGCCCATAGCTCAACCGGATAGAGCAACGGCCTTCTAAGCCGTAGGTTGCAGGTTCGAGTCCTGCTGGGCGTGCCAGTCTGGCGTAAGGCCTGGTGGGTAGAAGGACCTTGGTTCGAGCAGTGTCGAGTCGATATGGTGGATGTAGCTCAGTGGTAGAGCCCCGGATTGTGGCTCCGGTGGTCGTGGGTTCGATCCCCATCATCCACCCCAATCGATGTCTTGGTGGTACCTGTTTGCAATGGTGGATGTAGCTCAGTGGTAGAGCCCCGGATTGTGGCTCCGGTGGTCGTGGGTTCGATCCCCATCATCCACCCCATTGCAACCAGTTCTTGCGCTGTGTCTGCGCGCTGTCTCCGCGGATTGTCCCGTTTCCTCAGCATTCCCTGCTTTCCGAACGAGTCCTCTCGTCCGGATGGCGTTCGTTTGTGAGGCCGTGCTCCTGAGTCATCCAGGTTGACGGCGCATCATGCAGGCAGCACCAAGTGGCCTTGTAAAATGCCCAATCGCCCCCATCCTATGGGCGTAACGCTTGCCAGCGTAGGGCGGGATTCTTAGAATCTCTTTTTTCATTCCGCGCTTTTCAAGAACGCCCCCAGTCGGTAGAGGACCATTCATGCAAGTTTCCGTCGAAACGACCTCCCAGATCGAGCGCCGTGTCACGTTCCAAGTGCCGGCCGCCGAGGTCGACGAGGCCGTCGAAGCCCGCCTCAAGGACACGGCGAAGAACATTCGCCTCAACGGTTTCCGCAAGGGCCGGGTACCCATGTCCGTGGTGCGCCAGCGTTATGGCCGCGGCGTGCGTGACGAGGTCGTGGGCGAGCTGATGCGTGAGCGCTACGTGCGCGCTATCACCGAGCAGAACCTCAACCCGGCCGGCTTCCCGAGCATCGAGCCCAAGGTCGACGAGGAGGGTCAGGATCTCGAGTTCGTGGCTTCCCTCGAAGTCTACCCGGAAATCGAGCTCTCCTCGATCGAAGGCGCCGAGGTGGAACGCCCGGTCGTCGAAGTCAGCGACGCCGATCTGGAGGAAATGGTCGAGACTCTGCGCAAGCAGAATGCTTCCTGGGAAGAGGTCGACCGCGCTGCTGCAGAAGGTGATCAGGTCAAGATCGACTTCCAGGGCTTCCTCGGTGACGAGCCGTTCGATGGCGGCAGCGCCGAAGGGCACGAACTGGTGCTGGGCTCGGGCAACTTCATTCCCGGCTTCGAGGAGCAGCTCGTCGGCGCCAAGGCGGGTGAGGAGAAGGAGATCAAGGTTACCTTCCCCGAGGACTACCAGGCCGAACACCTGGCCGGCCAGGAGGCAACCTTCAAGGTCAAACTGCATGCGGTGAAGGCTCAGGCCCTGCCGGAAGTCGACGAGGAGTTCATCAAGCGCTTTGGCGTGGAAGACGGCGACATCGAGAAATTCCGTGCTGAAGTGAAGAAGAACATGGCGCGCGAGGCCAAGCAGGCCGTCGACAACCGGGTCAAGCAGCAAGTCCTCGAGGCGCTGAAGAAGGCCAACGACGTTCCGGTGCCCCAGTCCCTCGTACAGCAGGAAACCGATGCCCTCAAGCGCCAGGCGGCCCAGCAGTTCGGCCTGGGCGAGGACTTCGACGTTTCCCAGTTGCCCAATGAGCTGTTCGCCGAGCAGGCCAGGAGTCGCGTGCAGGTCGGTCTGCTGCTGGCCGAAGTGATCAAGGCGGGCGAGCTCGATGCCACCGACGACGAGATTCGCGCCAAGGTCGAGGAGCTGGCCGAGCAGTACCAGGAGCCGCAGCAAGTCGTTGACTACTACATGAGCAACGATCAACTCAAGACCCAGGTCAAGTCGGCTATTCTCGAAGAGAAGGCCGTCGACAAGCTGTTGGATCAGGCCACCGTCAAGGACGTGGCGATGAGCTATCAGCAGGCGCTTGCCGCTGCCCAGCAGGGTGAGCAGGCCGCAGAGGGCGAAGCCGAAGAAGGCGAGGAACAGGCCAACGGCTGATTCGCCGGCTGACCTGATGCCTGCCGGTCGTCAAGCGGCGACCGGCGGGTATGGGCGCTTCCATTCATCGGATGCAAGGACATCACACTGATGAGCAACGAGTTCGAGACCCGAAACGCCGGCGGCCTGGTGCCGATGGTGGTAGAGCAGAGCGCACGCGGCGAGCGGGCCTATGACATCTACTCCAGGCTGCTGAAGGAACGTGTGATTTTCCTGGTGGGGCCGGTGGAAGACCATATGGCCAACCTGATCGTGGCGCAGCTGCTGTTCCTCGAGTCCGAAAACCCGGACAAGGACATCCACCTCTACATCAACTCACCCGGCGGTGCCGTGACCGCGGGTATGGCCATCTACGACACCATGCAGTTCATCAAGCCCGATGTCTCCACGGTGTGTATTGGTCAGGCAGCCAGCATGGGAGCGCTGCTGCTGGCAGGGGGCGCCGCAGGCAAGCGTTACTCGCTGCCCCACTCGCGGATGATGATCCATCAGCCGTTGGGCGGCTATCAGGGACAGGCGGCAGATATCGAGATCCATACTCGTGAGATACTGGGGATCCGTGACAAGCTGAACCGTATCCTGGCTCACCACACCGGGCAGGATATCGAAACCATCGCCCGGGATACCGACCGCGACAACTTCATGAGCGGTACGCAGGCGGTGGAGTACGGCTTGATCGACGCCGTACTGGATAAGCGGCCCACATCCTGATAGCGTGAAAATCAGGCACGCTTCAACTACGTGATTAGCGGCGGCCGGCCCGGCCGCCTAAGTGACAGAGGTACGCGAATGGCCGACGGCAAAGGCAAGGACGAAGGCGGCAAGCTGCTTTACTGCTCGTTCTGTGGCAAGAATCAGAACGAGGTGCGCAAGCTGATTGCAGGCCCGTCCGTCTATATCTGCGACGAGTGTGTCGACCTGTGCAACGACATCATTCGCGAGGAAGTTCTCGATGCCGATGCCGAGAGCGATGAGGAGCGTCTGCCCGTTCCCCGCGAGATTCGTCGCACCCTGGACGAGTACGTCATCGGTCAGGACCGCGCCAAGACGGTGCTGTCCGTGGCCGTCTACAACCACTACAAGCGTCTTCGCGCCGGCATCAAGGGCGATGATGTGGAACTCGGCAAGTCCAATATCCTGCTGATCGGTCCCACCGGCAGCGGCAAGACCCTGCTGGCCGAGACCATGGCGCGACTGCTCAACGTTCCCTTCACCATCGCCGATGCCACCACGCTTACCGAGGCGGGCTATGTCGGCGAGGATGTCGAGAACATCATCCAGAAGCTGCTGCAGAAGTGCGACTACGATGTGGAGAAGGCCCAGCGTGGCATCGTTTACATCGACGAGATCGACAAGATCTCGCGCAAGTCGGACAACCCCTCCATCACCCGTGACGTCTCGGGTGAGGGGGTGCAGCAGGCGCTGCTCAAGCTGATAGAGGGCACTACGGCCTCCGTGCCGCCGCAGGGCGGGCGCAAGCATCCGCAGCAGGAGTTCCTGCAGGTGGACACCGGCAACATCCTGTTCATCGTCGGCGGCGCCTTTGCCGGTCTCGACAAGGTCATACGGGACCGCGCCGAGAAGGGTGGCATCGGCTTCAGTGCCGAAGTGAAGAGCAAGGATGAGACCAAGGGCGTGGGAGACCTGCTTGCCGAAGTCGAACCGGAGGATCTGGTCAAGTTCGGCCTGATACCCGAGTTCGTCGGCCGCCTGCCGGTCATTGCCACGCTCACCGAGCTCAGCGAGGATGCGCTGATCCAGATTCTTACCGAGCCCAAGAATTCCCTGGTCAAGCAGTACGCTCGCCTCTTCGACATGGAGGGTGTCGAGCTGGAGTTCCGTGAAGACGCCCTGCGTGCCGTGGCGAAGAAGGCCATGGCGCGCAAGACCGGCGCTCGTGGGCTACGCTCGATCCTCGAGTCGGTGCTGCTCGACACCATGTATGAAATTCCTTCCATGGAGGGGGTCTCCAAGGTGGTTATCGATGCCTCGGTCATTGCGGGCGAGAGCGAGCCACTGCTGATCTATTCGCAGCAGGACCAGCGGGTCGACGGTACGGACGGCTGAGGCGAGGCGGCTATCCGCTGTCCTGCCCATCTCGGAAAGGGGTCGCTCGGGCGGCCCCTTTCCGTGTTTGCCAGTGCTTGCCCCTTGCAATGGGGGGGCCGCGCCCCCATCCCCTCCTGTATCCACCGATTTCTGTTTGAGGAACGTCTGCGATGCAGCAGAACGCCGTTCAGACCTTGAGTCTGCCCCTACTCCCTCTGCGCGACGTGGTCGTCTACCCGCAGATGGTGATCCCCCTGTTCGTCGGGCGCGAGAAGTCGATCCAGGCGCTCGATGCCGCGATGGCAGCCGACAAGCGCGTGCTGCTTGTTGCCCAGCGTGAGGCCGGGCAGGACGACCCCGGCACCGACGATCTCTTCACCATCGGCACCGTGGCCGAGATCATGCAGCTGCTCAAGCTGCCCGACGGTACCGTCAAAGTATTGATTGAGGGAGTGTCCCGCGCCGATCTGCGAGAAGTCCATCATACCGACGGCCACAGCATGGCCGAGGCCGTGCTGCGCGACAGCGAGCCCTTGAGCGAGCGTGAGCAGGAGGCGCTGGTCCGAGTGCTGCTCAATCAGTTCGAGCAATACGTCAAGCTCTCCAAGAAGGTGCCCAACGAGGTACTCAATTCGCTCTCCGGAATCGAGGACCCGAGCCGCCTGGTCGACACCATCTGCGCTCATCTCTCGCTCAAGATCCAGGACAAGCAGCAACTGCTGGAAATGGACCGCGTGCGCGAACGTATCGAGCACTTGATGGCGCTGATCGAGTCGGAGATCGACCTGCTTCAGGTGGAAAAGCGCATCCGCTCCCGGGTCAAGGACCAAATGGAGAAGTCCCAGCGCGAGTACTATCTCAACGAGCAGATGAAAGCCATCCAGAAGGAGATGGGCGAGCTCGAGAACGTGCCCAACGAAGCCGAGAAGTATGAGCAGGCGATCGAGGAGTCGGGCATGCCCAAGGAGGCGCGTGACAAGGCCGTCCAGGAGCTGGGCAAGCTCAAGATGATGTCCCCCAGTTCCGCCGAAGCCACGGTGGTACGCTCCTACCTGGACTGGCTGGTCTCGGTGCCGTGGAAGAAGCGCACGCGGGTCAAGCACGACCTGGTGCATGCCCACAAGGTGCTGGACGAAGATCACTACGGGCTGGACGAGGTCAAGGAGCGCATCCTCGAATACCTCGCCGTGCAGAAGCGGGTGAAGAAGCTCAAGGGCCCCGTGCTGTGCCTGGTGGGGCCGCCAGGGGTGGGCAAGACCTCACTCGGCCAGTCGATTGCCCGCGCCACCAATCGCAAGTATGTGCGACTGGCGCTGGGTGGCGTGCGGGACGAGTCCGAGATTCGCGGGCACCGCCGTACCTACATCGGCTCGCTGCCCGGCAAGCTGATCCAGCGCATGAGCAAGGCCGAGGTCAAGAACCCGCTGTTCCTGCTCGACGAGGTCGACAAGATCGGCATGGACCATCGCGGCGATCCCGCCTCGGCGCTGCTGGAGGTGCTCGATCCGGAGCAGAACGACAAGTTCAACGACCATTATCTCGAACTCGATTACGATCTCTCCGAGGTCATGTTCATCTGTACCGCTAATTCGATGAACATCCCGGGACCCTTGCTCGATCGCATGGAAGTCATTCGCCTGCCCGGCTATACCGAGGACGAGAAGCTTGCCATTGCCCGGCGCTACCTGGTGCCCAAGCAGCTCAAAGCCAACGGTTTCAAGGAAGATGAGCTCGCGTTCTCCGACGAATCGCTGCTCGAGTTGATCCGCTACTTCACCCGCGAGGCAGGGGTTCGTGAGCTCGAGAGGCAGATTGCCAAGGTGTGCCGCAAGGTATTGCGCGAGCGGCTCGAGTACGAGGGCAAGGGGGCTCAGGCGCCCGCGCTGCTCTCCGCGGCTGATATCGAGACCTATGCCGGCGTGCGCCGCTATAGCTATGGCCTGGCCGACAAGGAGGACCAGGTGGGGCGTGTGACCGGACTGGCCTGGACATCGGTGGGGGGCGAGCTGCTCAACATCGAATCGGTGGTCACCCCGGGCAAGGGGCGGATCAACAAGACGGGCTCGCTCGGTGACGTGATGAAGGAGTCCGTCAGTGCGGCTCATACCGTCGTGCGTGCCCGTGCCACGGCCCTGGGAATCGATCCGGAGCGCTTCGAGAAAGAGGACTTGCACATCCACGTGCCCGAGGGGGCCACGCCCAAGGACGGCCCCAGCGCAGGTATCGCCATGGTTACCGCCATGGTGTCGGCTTATACCGGCCGACCGATTCGCTGCGATCTCGCCATGACCGGCGAAGTGAACCTGCGGGGCGAGGTGATGCCGATCGGCGGGCTAAAGGAGAAATTGCTGGCGGCACGGCGCGGTGGTATAAAGATCGTGCTCATTCCGGAAGAGAACCGCCGGGACCTCAAGGAGGTGCCGGATAATATCAAGGACGCGCTGGATGTCCGGCCCGTTCGTTGGATCGACGAAGTGCTGGAGTCGGCCCTTGCCGCAAGGACCAACAATGATGGGGAAGAATCACGAACGGAAGATTCGGCTTCTTCTTCCAGCATGATCAGTACGCATTAACGATAATTGCTGTGTCATACCTTGGAGAAAAACCCGGGTATGACGCGGTTTGGCGCCGCAGTTGCTTGACACCTCTTTTACAGCATTGCTATAAACTGGCAGCCATGCTGTGATCGAGTTGCCGGGCGAAAGGCACGCCGATTAGAGCCATTTTCTGAAACAGTCAAGGGGTGAAGTGTGAACAAATCCGAGCTGATCGAAGCCATCGCCGCGTCTGCCGATATTCCTAAGGCCGCTGCGTCTCGCGCACTGGATGCCATGGTCGACACCGTCTCCGAAAGTCTCAAGAAGGGCGACAGTGTGTCTCTCGTCGGATTTGGTACTTTCTCGGTGAAGGAGCGTGCCGCCCGCACCGGCCGCAACCCGCAGACAGGCCAGCCGATCCAGATCAGTGCAGCCAAGGTGCCGACTTTCAAGGCTGGCAAGGCGCTCAAGGACTCCGTTAACTGAGTCAACGGGTTATTTGCGCCGAAGTCCGAACGCGGGCGAAGCAACTCGGCAGCAAACGATCAGGCGCATCGCTTCGGCGGTGCGCCTTCTTTTTTGCTCTGGTAGCTCCGTCCTCATCGGGGCGCGCAGGGCTTCGCGATGGCCCGCAGCGTCCCGTCACCGTATAATGTGGCGCCACAGCCAGCCAACAATCAGCAATCGAGGCCTGCATGCTGCAAAGTATTCGTGATCGTTCCAGAAGCTGGGGCGCCAAGATCATCGTGGCCGCCGTGGTAGTGACCATGGCGCTGTTCGGGGTCGAATCCCTGGTGGGCCTGTTCGGCGGTAGTGGTGACGAGGTCGCCAAGGTCAATGGCCAGACCATCACCCGCCAGGAACTTGAAATGGAGGTGCAGCGTGCGATCCGTTCCGGCCAGGTGCCGCCGGAGCAGGAGCGGGCTCTGCGTGGCCAGGTGCTCGACGAGATGATCGGCGAGCGTCTGTTGCTTGCTTTCGCCAAGGACGGAGGGCTTTATCTCTCCGATGAGCAGCTCGATCAGGTGATCGTGACGTTGCCGGAGTTCCAGGACCAGCGCGGGCGCTTCGATACCGACCTGTTTCGTAATCGTCTGGCCAGTGCCGGCTTCACGCCGGCCTCGTTCCGGGCGGCACTGCGTGTCGACCTCAAGCGCCAGCAACTCCAGCAGGGGCTGGCGGTCAGCGATTTCGTCCTCGAAAGCGAGCGCGAAAGGTTGGCAGCGCTGCAGCGTCAGACGCGTAGCTTCCGCTATCACGTCCTGACGGCAGCGGATCTCGCCGAACCCGTACAGGTCAGCGAGGCGGATCTCGAAGCCTATTACCAGGAGAATCGTGAGCGCTACCAGCGTCCCGAACAGGTTCGCCTCGAGTACGTGATCGTCGACCGCCAGGAAATGGCCGAGCAGATCGACGTGAGCGAAGAGGCCATCCGCCAGGCATGGGAGGAGCGTGGTCGGGATGCCGACCGCCGCGTCTCGCATATCATGGTCACGTTCGACGGTGAGCGCAGCCGCGACGAGGCGGAGGAGCGTCTTGAAGAGGTGCGCGAGCGGTTGGCGGCGGGCGAGTCGTTCGAGGAACTCGCCCTGGAGTATTCCGACGACCCATCGACGTCCGAGCAGGGCGGCGACCTGGGCGTGATCAGCCGCGGTTTCTTCGGCGATGCCTTCGACGATGCGGCCTTCGCTCTCTCTCCGGGCCAGGTGTCCGGCATCGTCGAGACCGATAACGGCTTGCACTTGGTCAAGGTGACGGGACTGGACCAGACTCCCCTGGAGGAGGTGCGCGATGATCTTGCGCGTGAGCTTGCGCTCGACCAAGTGGCCGACGAGTTCAACCGTCGGGTTCAGGCGCTTATCGACGAGAGCTTTGCGGCCGATGATCTGGCGAGCGTGGCAGAGAGCCAGGAGCTCGAATTGCATGAAAGTGACTGGGTGTCGCGTGAGGGCGGTAGTGGTGTGCTTTCCGAACCCGGTGTCATGAACGAAGCCTTCAGTGAAGACGTGCTGGTCGAAGGGTTCAATAGCGAAGTCATCGAGCTGGATGAGGATCGCCGCATGGTGCTGCGCGTGGCCGAGCATCGAGAGGCCACGGTATTGCCGCTCGATGAAGTGCGCGAGCGTGTGGCGGCTTCCGTCGAACAGCGCAAGCAGCGCGAGGCGCTGCTCGAAGTGGCTCGTCAGCGGGTCGAGAGCCTGCGCGCCGGCGAGGAACTCGAACTCGACTGGCGGCAGGTCGAGCAGGCGACACGTCAGCAGGACAATGTGCCTAGGGCCGTTTTGCAGGCCGCCTTCAGGCTTCCCCGTCCGGAAGGGGAGGAAGCTGTCTTCGGTCATGTCGGTGACGATGAGCGGGTTACCTTGATCGCGCTGGACAGCGTCGAAGCGGGTGAGCCCGACGAGCAGACCGAGGCCTTCGTGGCGCGCATGGCGGAGCAGTTGCGTACCCAGGCTTCGATCCAGGGCTTGAGAAACCATCTGCGCGAGACGGCCGAAATCGAGCGCTACTGACCCTTCTGCAGGTCATGAAAGAGGGGGCCTTTGCCCCCTCTTTTCTTTCTCTGGCGTTATACCGTTATCTACCTGAGAAAAATCGACAGGCCGAGCGGCTGGTGGCGAGGGTCGCGTATGTTACTCTATAACAGTTATGTTCAGCAGGAATCATCATGAGCACGACCCCTCTCGCAGCCATCCCCGTTCACTTGTTCTCCGGCTTCCTCGGGAGTGGCAAGACCACGCTGATCCGTCGCTTGATCGAACAGAAGCCGGAGGAGGAGCGCTGGGTGGTTCTGGTCAATGAATTTGGCCAGGTCGGAATCGACCAGGCCATGTTCGAGGCGCGCGATGATGTGATCGTGAAGGGATTGCCCGGAGGCTGCCTATGCTGCCAACTCGCTTTCGTGCTGCAGGCGACCCTGGTCAACCTGCTTCATCGACATCGGCCCGACCGCCTCATCATCGAGCCGTCCGGGCTCGGTCATCCGGCCGGTCTGCTCGATGTACTGCGAGGCGAAGCCTTTGCCGACATCCTGCAACTGCGCGACATCGTGGTGCTGCTCGATCCCAGCAGGCTCGATGACCCGCGTGCTCGCGAGCATGAGACGTTCAACGACCAGTTGGCCATGGCCGATGCCGTGGCGTTGACCATGAGCGATCGGGCAACACCTGAGCAGTTGGTCGCCGCTCGGCATCACACCGAAGCACTGTGGCCGCCCAAGAAATGGGTGGCCGAAGTTTCCCACGGCGATTTGCCGCTTTCACTGCTGCTGGAGAGCGGTCGTCATCGAGCGGAGACGGCGCGCAGGGTCAGCGGCGGGCATGACTCGCTTCGCGATGCGGCTCGGCAGGTGGTGGTCCTGGATGGCTTCGACGAGGCCGTGCCGCAGCCAGGCAAGCCGCAGCAGGAGAGCGGCATGGCGCTTGGCTATCGTACCCAAAGCTGGCGCTGGAGCGCCGAGGATGTCTTCGATCTCGACTGCTTGACTCGGGTGTTGGACCGCCTGCCACCCAAGCTGCGGGTGAAGGGGGTGTTGCACACCGATGCCGGCTGGAAGCTGTACAACCGTGGGGATGGGGCGGCAAGTGTGTCCACCAGTGCCTGGCGCAAGGACTCACGCCTCGAGTTGATCGCGGAGGCGGAGCACATGCCGCCGACCGAAGAGACTCTTGCTGCCCTGCAGGCGTGCTGTCTGCAGGGTCAGAAGAGCGAGGTGAAGTGGTAGGTCAATGAGGCTGCAGCGCGAACTGTCGCAGTACCGGGTCGCCGTCGGGGCCGATCTCGACTTCCCATCCCTGGGCCGGGTGCCAGTCGCCCAGCACGATACGACGAGCGGGTTGCTCGTCGACTTCGAGTTCGTGAACGGCGGGTCGGTGAGTATGCCCGTGTATCAGTGTCGTGACACCATGGTCACGCATGACGCGCACGACCTCTTCGGGCGTGACGTCCATGATGTCCTCGGCCTTGTTGGACGTAGCATCTCCCGACTGCTGGCGCAGTGTCGCGGCCAGTTGGATGCGCTCGGCCAACGGCATGGCGAGTATCTGCTCCTGCCAGGCCGGGTTGCGTGCCTGGCTGCGAAAGGCCATGTAGGCTTCGTCGCGGGTGCACAGGCTGTCGCCGTGCATCAGCAGGACCGGCTCGTCGGCGAAACGCAACACGGCGGGATCGGTGACCAGTTTGGCACCGGCCGCCGCGGCGAAACGGTGGCCGAGCAGGAAGTCACGGTTGCCGTGCATCAGGTAGATGGCCGTACCGTCATTGGCCAGTTGGCGCAGCGCGCCGGCGACACGGATGGCCAGCGCAGCGTTGCCGGTGGGGTCCTGTTCGACATGATCGAGCAGGTCATCGCCGATCCAGGCCTCGAAGAAGTCACCCAGGATGTAGAGCGCATCGGCGCCGCTGGCGCGCCGAGAGAGCCAGTCGAGGAAGCCCTCGGTGACAGCGGGGGCGTCGGGGTGCAAGTGCAGATCGGATATCAGCAGGGTGGTGGTCATGGCCGTATCTCGCAGGCTCGGGTCGAACGGAAGGGCGAGAGAGGCACGCCCGCAAGGGCGGGCGTGCCGGCTGGGCGAGATCAGCTGTCGCCGGCTTCATCCTTGATGTAGGCACGCTTGATGACGACGTCCTCAGCGGGAACGTCGGCATGCATGCCGCGACGCGTGGTGTCCACGGCGGTGATGCGCTCGACCACATCCATGCCCTCGACCACTTCACCGAAGACGCAGTAACCCCAGCCCTGGATCGACTTGCCGCTGTGGTTGAGGAAATCGTTGTCGGCCACGTTGATGAAGAACTGCGCGGTGGCGGAGTGGGGATCCTGGGTCCTGGCCATGGCCAAGGTGCCGGTGAGGTTCTTCAGGCCATTGTCAGCCTCGTTCTCGATCGGGTCGCGGGTGGGCTTCTGGTTGAAATCCTGGTCGAAGCCGCCGCCCTGGATCATGAAACCGGGAATGACGCGGTGGAAGAGCGTGCCGTCGAAGTGCCCGTCGCGCACATACTGCTCGAAGTTGGCCGCTGACTTGGGCGCCTGTTCGTGATTCAGGGCGACGGTGATGTCGCCGAAGCTGGTCTCGAGAATGATCATCGAAGTTTTCCTGTCCAAAAGGAGCGCGCCTTGGCGCCATGCATGGGCGTGGCGTTATAATAGCGGTTTTGCATCGACGCGCGAAGCGCGTCGGATCATCTATATCCCGAGGCTCCTCCAGACTCGCGATCCAACCAGAGGTTTGCCGCAACGACATGAGCACCGAAAACGCCAGTGCACCGAATTTCATCCGTAACCAGATCCGTGACGAGATCGAGGCCGGCCGTGCCGACAAGGTCGTCACCCGCTTCCCGCCGGAACCCAACGGTTTCCTGCACGTGGGACACGCCAAGTCGATCTGTCTGAATTTCGGGTTGGCCGAGCAGTTCGGTGGGGATTGTCACCTGCGCTTCGACGATACCAACCCGGCCAAGGAGGAGCAGGCCTACATCGACGCCATCAAGGAGGATGTCAGTTGGCTCGGTTTCGAGTGGGCCGGCTCGGTACGCTATGCCTCCGACTACTTCGATCAGCTTTATGCCTGGGCGCAGCATCTTGTTAGCGAAGGCAAGGCCTATGTCGACGATCTGTCGCCCGACGAGATTCGCGAGTATCGCGGGACCCTGACCGAACCGGGTCGCCCGAGCCCGTGGCGCGACCGCGACGCGGAGGAGAGCCTCGACCTGCTCGAGCGCATGCGTGCCGGCGAGTTCAACGAGGGCGAGCGGGTGCTGCGGGCCAAGATCGACATGGCCTCGCCCAACATCAACCTGCGCGACCCGATCCTCTACCGCATTCGCCATGCCCACCACCACCAGACCGGCGACAAGTGGAAGATCTATCCCTCGTACGACTTCACCCACGGCCAGTCGGACGCCATCGAGGGCGTGACCCACTCGATCTGCACGTTGGAGTTCGAGGATCATCGGCCGCTCTATGAGTGGTTCCTCGACAATTTGCCGGTACCGGCCAAGCCGCGCCAGATCGAATTCGCGCGGCTCAACATGAACTACACCCTGACCTCCAAGCGCAAGCTCAAGCTGCTGGTGGACGAGGGCATCGTCGACGGCTGGGACGACCCGCGCATGCCGACCATCTCCGGCATGCGCCGGCGCGGCTACACTCCGGCATCGATCCGCAAGTTCTGCGAGATGATAGGGGTCACCCGTGCCGATGGCGGCCTGGTCGACATTGCCATGCTCTACCACGCCATCCGTTCCGACCTCGAGGACAACGCCCCGCGAGCCATGTGCGTGCTCAACCCGCTCAAGGTGCTGCTGACCAACGTGGCCGAAGATTTTGAAGAGGTCTTTGATGTGCCGGGCCACCCTGCGCGCGAGGACATGGCCATGCGCCGGGTACCGTTCACCCGTGAGCTCTACATCGACCAGGAAGATTTCATGGAGGAGCCGCCGAAGAAGTTCTTCCGCCTGGCGCCGGGTCAGGAGGTGCGCCTGCGCAACTCCTACGTGATTCGCTGCGACGAGGTGGTCAAGAACGACGCCGGCGAGATCGAGGAGCTGCGCTGCTCGGTGGACTTCGACACCCTGGGCAAGAACCCCGAAGGGCGCAAGGTCAAGGGCGTGATCCACTGGGTCAGCGCAGCCCATGCGGTGCCGATGGAAGTACGTCTCTATGACAACCTGTTCCTCGTCGAGCAGCCGGACAAGGACAAGGATGCCGACTTCCTCGAGCACCTCAATCCCGAGTCGCTGCAGGTCTGCCAGGCCATGGGCGAGCCGAGCCTGGCCGATGCGGCGCCCGAGTCGCGCTTCCAGTTCGAACGCGTAGGCTACTTCTGTGCCGACCGCCACGCCTGTCGCGACGGCAAGCGGGTATTCAACCGCACCGTCGGGTTGAAGGACAGTTGGGCAAAGATACAGAAGAAGGGCTGACATGCAGATCTACAATACGCTGACGCGGCGCAAGGAAACGTTCACCCCGATCGAGCCGGGCAGGGTGCGCATGTACGTCTGCGGCATGACTGTGTACGACTACTGCCACCTGGGTCATGCCCGGGTGATGGTGGCGTTCGACGTGGTGACTCGCTACCTGCGCTGGCGCGGCTTCGACGTCACCTACGTGCGCAACATCACCGACATCGACGACAAGATCCTCAAGCGCGCCGAGGAGAACGGCGAGAGCATTGCCGCACTGACCGAGCGCATGATCGCCGCCATGCACGAGGACGAGGCGCGCCTCGGCGTGCTGCGTCCCGACCATGAGCCGCGTGCCACCGGTCACGTGGCCGAGATCATCGCCATGGTCGAGACCCTGATCGACAAGGGCTATGCCTACCCGGCGGCGAATGGCGACGTCTACTACCGGGTGCGCAAGTTCGAGGGCTACGGCAAGCTCAACAACCGCAACCCGGACGAGATGCGCGCCGGTGCCCGGGTGGAGGTCGACGAGCACAAGGAGGATCCGCTCGACTTCGTACTGTGGAAGGCGGCCAAGCCGGGCGAGGCGAGCTGGCCCTCGCCGTGGGGCGAGGGGCGGCCCGGCTGGCACATCGAGTGCTCGGCGATGTCCACCTGCTGCCTGGGTGATACTTTCGACATTCACGGCGGCGGGCCGGATTTGACGTTCCCGCACCACGAGAACGAGATCGCCCAGTCCGAGGCGGCCACCGGCAAGCCCTACGTGAATACCTGGATGCACGCCGGCGCGGTGCGGGTGAACCAGGAGAAGATGTCCAAGTCGCTGGGCAACTTCTTCACCATTCGCGAGGTGCTCGAGGTCCACGACCCCGAGGTGGTGCGCTACCTGCTGGTGGCGAGCCACTATCGCAGCCCGATCAACTACGCGCCGGATTCGCTGGCCGAGGCGCGCAAGTCGCTGGAGCGTTTCTATACCGCTCTCGAAGGGCTGGACCTGGAGAGTGGGGAAGAGTCTGGCCCAGGTGAGGCCGAAGGCCGCTTCGCCGAACGCTTCACCGTCGCCATGGACGACGACTTCAATACGGCCGAAGCGCTATCGGTGCTGTTCGACCTTGCACGCGAGCTCAACCGGGCCAGGAAGGAGATGCCCGAGAGGGCGCCTGCTCTGGCGCGGGAATTGCGCCGTCTGGGGGGCGTGCTGGGACTGTTCGGCCAGAACCCACAGGCCTTTCTCAAGGGCGGCCAGGCAGCACTGCCGCTGTCCGAAGCGGAAATCGAGGCGCGCATTGTCCAACGGAGCGAGGCCAAGAAAGCCAAGGACTTCGCCGCTGCCGATGCCATTCGCGATGAACTCGCCGCTCTTGGCATCGTGCTCAAGGATTCGCGTGAGGGCACGAGCTGGGTCTTCGAATCGCCCGGGCAGTAAGTTCGCCTGTACCGACCATCGCCCGGCCTCGGCCGGGCGTTTTCGTTTCTGTTCAAGGGAGAGGACGTGGGCGGGGCGGCAGTGGTACCTGCAATGGCCAACTGTCGTCCACGACGAAGAGACGACGGCGACGGAGAGCCGATTGAGCAGGCACGAGCAGCGCTATCTGGACCGGAGAGGCGGGGCGCGAAAAATGCTGAGCCAGGCGCGCCTCGACGTCACGCAGTGGCAGAAACGCTTCGTCTCGCGGCAACGCCAGCCAGTGGGGCTTTACCAGCCAGGCTGCGCGGGTCTGGCGTGTCAGGCCATCGCGCAGGCGCCGCCAGTCGCGCCAATGCAGCCAATGGCCGCGCAGGTGGCCGGGTGCCGCCTCGTAAGGCTCGGTCATGGACAAATGCCAAGGGTAGAAGAGTACGCCCGGTATTGCCAACTGGCGCTGGAAGGTGGCCTCGGGGGTGGGGCCGATGTCACGTGGCTGGGTATGCAGACGGATCGTCAGGCGGGTCTCGGCCCGCTCGGTCAGGCGCAGTTGGTGGCGGTCGAGATGCTCGCGCTTGGTGGCCAGGCTGTCGGCGCCGCCGGGGCCGATCCATCGCGCTTGGTCATTGGCCGCTCCGGGGCCTTCCGGCAATCCCAGATAGAACTTGATGGCCACTTCGAGGTGTACCGGCGTCGGGTCGTCGAGGCGGCGATAGAGCAGGTCGAGTTCGCCCAGCGTGCGCTTGCCTTGATGGATGCGCAGGTTGTTGGCCAGCAGGCGAGTGCCCGGGGCAGTATCGAGCAGGTACTGCCACAGGCGCTCGTGGTAATGACCCATGCGGCCATCGAGGGTATTTCCCACGCGTCGTTCCAGCGCATGGGGGTTGGCCTCCAGTTCGTCGAGGTAGCCGTGCAGGCGATGTTCCGCTCCCAGGCCGAGCGTTGCGCAGGTGGGGCGTCCGGGCCAGGGCGTGGCGATGAGATCAGGGGCCAGCAGGATCCAGGCCAGGTCGCGTACCAGCGGATGATGACATCGGGCGAGCAAGGCGGCATCGTCCTCGGACATGGTGGGCGTGGGGCTCCGCGTTGAGATCGGGATCTGACAGCCAAACTGTACACGCCTTATACTCTACTGACATACACAACGGATGGTGGTGATATGAAACGCTCCTTGCCCGGCTTGGCGGCACTGGCTGCCGCTTCACTGCTGCTCACCGGTGGCGCGCAGGCCAACGATGCGGTAACGGTCTCTTCCAAGATCGACACCGAGGGCTCGGTACTGGGCCAGTTGATCATTCAACGCCTGCAGCAGGGCGGCATCGAGACCGAGGACCGGCTGCAACTGGGGGCCACGAGCATCGTGCGCCAGGCGCTGATGAGCGGCGAGATCGACCTCTATCCCGAATATACCGGCAACGGTGCCTTCTTCTTCGACATGACCGACAGCGACGTCTGGCACGATGCCGAACAGGCTTATGAGACGGTACGCGAGCGGGATGCCGAGAATGGCCTGGCGTGGCTGACGCCGGCCCAAGCCAACAATACCTGGGCCATGAGTGTGCGCGGCGACCTGGCCCGGGAGCACGACCTGGAGACTCTCGAGGACCTGGCCGAGTACCTCAACGAGGGTGGCGAGTTCAAGTTCGCTGCCAGCGCCGAATTCGTCGAGTCGGAACAGGCGCTGCCGGCCTTCCAGCAAGCCTATGGTTTCGAGCTCTCGTCGGATCAGTTGCTGGTGCTGTCCGGTGGCAACACCGCCGCCACCATGCGAGCGGCCGCCCAGCAGACAAGCGGTGTGAACGGCGCCATGACCTACGGCACCGATGGCGGCCTCAATGCGCTGGACCTGGTGGTGCTGGAAGACACGCTTGGCGTGCAGCCGGTCTACCAGCCGGCACCGGTGGTGCGTCAGGAGGTGCTCGATGCACACCCCGAGATCGCCGATCTGCTCGAGCCACTGTTCCAGTCGCTCGACCTCGAGACGCTGCAGGAGCTCAATGGCCTGGTGGCGGTGGAGGGGCTCGACCCGCGCCAGGTCGCCGAGGAGTATCTGGCCGGGCTACAGGACTGACGCGTGGGTGAGGGCAGGTACACTCCCAACTGGGTCTTGCTGAGTCTGATGCTGGCCGGCGTGGCGGCATGGCTCACGCTCGATGCGGTGAACGTTGCGCCCAATCGGATCGTGCCCGGTTCTCCCTATTCGGCCTTGGACGTCATGCATGGCTGGCCGGCTGTGCTCTTGACCGTGCCGATGCTCACCGTGGCGGTATTGGCCTGGCAGCCGACCCACAAGGGCCTGAGGCTGTCGCTGGCCGCCGTGGTGGCGCTGCTGACACTGTTGCCGCTGTGGCTCTCGGCGGCGACAGCGGTTCTGGTCGAGCCGGACATGCCCCAGGCGCGTGTCGGCATCGGTGCTTCCCTCTGGCTGGTGCTTTTCCTGCTGCTGCTGGCGCTGATCGAGCTGCGCACGCGGCTGGGGCTGTCTCGGCCCATGGGCTGGTTGCTATTAGTGCCGATGATGGCGGGCTGGTGGCTGGCGCTCACGCTATGGCTGGAGCCGCTGGCACTGCAGCGCGAGTACCAGGCCCGCAGCGACCAGTTCATGAGCGCCCTGGCTACGCACCTGGTACTGGTGGGGGCCGCGGTGGGTGCCAGCCTGGTGCTGGCCTCGCTGTTGGCGCTGGTCATGCGGCGGCATCCCGGGGTTCGACGAGTCGGATTCGGCGTGCTCAACTTCCTGCAGACCATTCCCAGCCTGGCGCTGTTCGGCCTGCTGCTGGCCCCGCTTGCCTGGCTCGGTTCGCGCATCGATGGGCTTGCCGCGGTCGGCGTCAGCGGGATCGGCTGGGCGCCGGCGTTTCTCGCCCTGCTCGGCTACAGCCTGCTGCCGATGGTGCGCAACATCCACGTGGCGCTCGAAGAAGTGGATCCCGCGGTAATCGAGTCGGCCCGCGGCATGGGCATGAGTCGACGGCAGGTCTTCCTGCAGGTGCGCCTGCCACTGGCGCTGCCGGTGGTGCTGGAGGGCATACGCATCACCACGGTCCAGGCCATTGGTCTCACGGCGGTGGCGGCGCTGATCGGTGCCGGAGGGCTTGGTATCTTCATCTTTCAAGGATTGGGACAGGCGGCCATGGATATGGTACTGCTCGGCGCCTTGCCGATCATCGCTTTGGCGCTGATAGCCGATGCACTGTTCGGCTCCCTGAGTGAACGATTTCGCCCTGGAGGGGCAGCATGATCGAACTGTTCGGCGTGACCAAGCGCTTCGGCAACGAGACCGCCGTCGACGATATCTCGCTGCGGGTCGAGAAGGGCGAACTGTGTGCGTTGGTCGGCACCTCCGGCTGTGGCAAGTCGACCACACTGCGCATGATCAATCGCTTGATCGAACATGATGGTGGCGAAATCCACCTGGACGGACAGCCGGTGCGTAACTTCGACGAGGTGGCGCTGCGCCGGCGCATCGGCTACGTCATCCAGAGTACCGGGCTGTTTCCCCACTGGACGGTAGCGCGCAACATCGGCCTGGTGCCGCGACTGCTCAAGTGGCCCAAGGGGCGGGTGCGTGAGCGGGTCGAAGAACTGATGCAGCTGCTGGGGCTGCCGGTAGCCGAGTTCGCCGACAAGTACCCGCGCCAGCTCTCCGGCGGTCAGGCGCAGCGTGTGGGCGTTGCCCGGGCGCTGGCCGCGGACCCAGACATCCTGCTGATGGACGAACCCTTCGGGGCACTGGATCCGATCACACGAGAGTCGTTGCAGCATGAAATGCGCGAGCTTCAGGCGCGGCTGCACAAGACTATCGTCTTCGTCACCCATGACATGGACGAGGCGTTGGCGCTGGCCGACCGGCTGGTGGTGATGCGCCAGGGCCGGATCGTGCAGCAGGGCAAGCCGATCGAGTTGCTGCACAATCCGGTCAATCCCTTCGTCGAGTCGCTGCTGGGTGGCATGGACCGCGGCCTCAAGGAGGCGGCGCTGATCCAGGTCGGCGAACGCATGTTGCCGCTGGGGCCGCGCTTGCTGGCCAGCGAGCGGATTGCCTATGCGGCGTCGCTGAGCCAGGCCCTTTCGGTCATGCTGTGGCACCAGGTGGATCGCCTGACGGTGGTCGACGAGGAGGACATTCCCATTGGCGAACTGTCGCTGCGTCGCCTGCTCGGGGCCAAGGCGTCATGAAGCCTGCATTGTTCAACGGCAGCCGTATCGCGCCCCTGAGTCGACAGCGTAACTGGCTGGCGCCGCTCGCCTGGCTGGGGCTGCTCCTGCTGCTGTCAGCCGGCATGGGTCAGCTCGAGTGGCTGTTCCGCCTAATCGAGCCGGACATGCGGCAAGTGATCTATCAGCGTGCCGGGTTCTTTGCACTGCTGGGGCAGCATATCCTGGTGGTGGGCGTTGCCTCGCTGCTGGCGGTCGTGCTGGGAGTGGGCGGCGCCATTGCCGTTACTCGCCCCGCAGGCAGGGACTTCCTGCCGCTGGTGTCGCAGCTCGCCTCGATTGGCCAGACCTTTCCTCCGGTTGCCGTGCTGGCGCTGGCCGTGCCGGCGTTGGGCTTCGGCACCCTACCGATCATCGTCGCGTTGTTGCTCTATGGCCTACTGCCGATCGTACGCAATACCCTGGCAGGGATCGGCAGCATCGACCCCGACGTACACGAGGCGGCCCGTGGGATGGGCATGACTGCCGGGCAGGTACTGCGTCAGGTCGAGCTGCCGCTGGCGGCCCCGGTCATACTCGCCGGGATCCGCACCTCGGTGACCATCAACATCGCCACTGCCGCGCTGGGAGCGACCGTAGGCGCGAGTAACCTGGGCGACCCGATCATCTCCGGCATCGTCAACGGCAATGCGGCCTATATCCTTCAGGGAGCGCTGCTGATCGGGTTGCTGGCGATAAGCGTGGATAGCGTTTTCGAACGGCTCATTCCGACCAGCTAGGCCTGGGGTGGAAGGTTCATCTGTTGATGCCGGGCCTGACAGTTCATTCGCCCCATAAACAGCGATTGACTAGCAAAATAGGTGCGTTTAGGTTCATCTTACGTTAACGTCAACCTTCCAGCGTTGGCGATCTGCTGGAGTGACCCTCTGGCAGCTGACGACTTTAGCGTCAACACTGCCCTCACGAGGGGCGGTATTCCTCCTGCCATTACCAAGGACCAGGAAGATGACAACAACACATGATGTCTACACGCCGAGTTTCATGACCGGCGATGAGTTCCACATTCCCACCTTCCGCCTGCTGCAACAGGACGGCTCCTTGTTCGAGGGTGCCGAGGCACCCGAGCTGGACGAGGAGAAGGCGCTGAAAATCTATCGCGCCATGCTCGTCACGCGGGTGCTCGACGAGCGCATGATGGCGGCGCAGCGTCAGGGTCGGCTGTCCTTCTACATGCAGTGCACCGGTGAAGAAGCGGCAGTCATCGGCGCCACCGCGGCGCTGGACGATGCCGACATGATCATGGCGCAGTACCGCGAGCAGGGCGCGCTGGTCTATCGTGGTTTCAGCTATGACGAGTTCATGAACCAGCTGTTCGGCAATGAGCTCGATTACGGCAAGGGCAGGCAGATGCCGATCCACTATGGATCGCGCAAGCTGCACTACATGACCATCTCCTCGCCGCTGGCGACCCAGATTCCCCAGGCCACCGGCTACGCCTATGGCCAGAAACTGGCCGGCGAGGGGCATTGCACCATTACCTTCTTCGGCGAGGGGGCGGCCTCCGAAGGCGACTTCCACGCCGCGCTCAACATGGCCTCGGTACACAAGGTGCCGGTGATCTTCTTCTGCCGCAACAACGGCTACGCGATCTCGACGCCGGCCAGCGAGCAGTTCGCCGCCGACGGCATCGCCCCGCGCGCCTTCGGCTATCGCATGCACGTGATCCGTGTCGATGGCAACGACGTGCTGGCGGTGTATCGCGCCACCCAGGAGGCGCGCAAGATCGCCGTCGAAATGAACCAGCCGGTGCTGATAGAGGCCATGACCTACCGGCTGGCGGCTCACTCCTCTTCCGACGACCCTTCCGGCTATCGCTCGCGCAAGGAGGAGGAAGCCTGGCGCGAGAAGGATCCGATCCTGCGCATGCAGCGTTGGCTGATCGATCGTGAGTGGTGGAGCGAGGAGCAGGAGAAGGAACTGCAGGACAGCCTGCGGCGCGAGGTCCTCGAAACCATGAAGCGTGCGGAGAAGCGGCCACCGCCTCCGCTGGAGAGCCTGGTCACGGACGTCTATGCCGACGTGACGCCGGCGCTGCAGCGGCAACTCGATGCCCTCAAGACGCATATTCGCAAGCATCCCGATGCCTATCCGAGAGGGGCCAGCTCGCTGGATCCCGACGTCAAGGCGCCGGGTGGTGACCGCAAGACCGGCGACGAGCAGGGGGGAGCCTGAGATGCCCAAGATGAACATGCTTCAGGCAATCAACAACGCGCTGGACATCGCCATGGCCGAAGACGACAAGGTGCTCTGCTTCGGCGAGGACGTGGGGGTGTTCGGCGGGGTATTCCGCGCCACCAGCAACCTGCAGGAGAAGTATGGCCGTGATCGCTGCTTCAATACGCCACTGGTGGAGCAGGGGATCATCGGTTTCGCCAACGGCCTGGCGGCACAGGGCTCGGTGCCGGTCGCAGAGATCCAGTTCGCCGACTACATCTTTCCGGCCTTCGACCAGATCGTCAACGAAACGGCCAAGTTCCGCTTCCGCTCCGGCGACCTGTTCAACGTGGGCGGCCTGACGATCCGTACCCCCTACGGGGGCGGCATTTCCGGTGGCTTGTATCACTCCCAGTCACCCGAGGCTTACTTCGCCCACACCCCGGGGCTCAAGATCGTGGTGCCGCGCAATCCCTATCAGGCCAAGGGCCTGCTGCTGTCGGCCATCCGCGATCCAGATCCGGTGATCTTCTTCGAACCCAAGCGTCTCTATCGCGCCTCGGTCGGTGAGGTGCCCGAGGAGGATTTCCAGTTGCCCATCGGCGAGGCCGAGGTGATCAAGGAGGGCAGCGACATCACCGTGCTCGGCTGGGGTGCGCAGATGGAGCTGATCGATCGCGCTGTGGAGCTGGCCGAGAAGGAGGGAATCTCCTGCGAGGTGATCGACCTGCGCAGCATTCTGCCTTGGGACGAGGACAGCGTGGTCGAATCGGTACTCAAGACCGGTCGGTTGGTGATCACCCATGAAGCACCCCGCACCGGCGGCTTTGCCGGCGAGATTGCCGCCACTATCCAGGAGCGTTGCTTCCTGTACCTGGAATCGCCCATCGAGCGGGTGACCGGGCTGGATACTCCCTTTCCGCTGACGCTGGAGAAGGAGTACATGCCCGATCATCTGAAGATATTCGAAGCGATCAAGGCATCCGTGGCGTTCTGACGCCCGATATCAGGACAGGAGAAGACAATGAGCGATTTCATGCTGCCCGATATCGGTGAAGGTATCGTGGAGTGCGAAGTGGTCGAATGGCGCGTGAGTGAGGGCGACGAGATCGCCGAGGACCAGCCGGTGGTCGAGGTGATGACCGACAAGGCGCTGGTCGAGATCACCGCCCCGGAGGCCGGGCGCGTCACCAGGCTATATGTGGCGAAGGGTGATATCGCCAAGGTCCACGCGCCGCTGTATGCCTACGAGGCAACGGGAGAAGTGGGCCTGGAGACACCACCGCGACCTGCTGCGCGGGAAGAGGACGAAGTGGCAAGCCCAGCCGCGGAGGCACCTGCTCCCGGCACGCCGCCCGCGACGAGTGCAGCGTCTGTATCTTCCGCCGGCGCTCCGGCCAGGGCGAAGGACTTCATCCTGCCCGATATCGGCGAGGGCATCGTCGAATGCGAGGTGGTGGAGTGGCGCGTGGCCGAGGGCGAGCACATCGAGGAGGACCAGCCGCTGGTCGATGTCATGACCGACAAGGCGCTGGTGGAGATCACCGCTCCCGAGGCGGGGACGGTGAGCAAGCTCTACGTACCCAAGGGCGACATCGCCAAGGTTCATGCCCCGCTGTTCGCCTATGTGCCTGATCACGTCGAGGCGGGTGACGCTCAAGCCACCGACTCGGATTCGGTTCGCCCGTCGCGTCAGGCGGAAGGTAAGGCGGAAGAGGGTGCGGTTACCCCCGTGGCGAGCGGCGGACGTGGGCCCTATGGGCGTATCCCGGCGAGTCCCGCGGTGCGTCGACTGGTTCGCGAGCACGGCGTGGCCCTTGAGGCGATCGCCGGTTCGGGCAAGGACGGCCGCGTACTCAAGGAGGACGTGCTGCGCTTCCTGGAAGACGGTCAGTTGGACGGTGGCGAGCACGGCGAGGCGCAGCCCGCACCGGCGGTCTCTGGCGCCAGCTCCGAGGTTTCCCGGCGCAGCACCGAGGTCACCGCGCCGGTACGTGAAGAGGGCGAAGTGCGCGTCGAACCGATTCGCGGCGTTCGCGCGGTAATGGCGCGGCGCATGGTCGAGTCGGCCAGCACCATCCCGCATTTCCAGTATGGCGAAGAGATCGACGTCACCGAACTGCTGGCCCTGCGTGAGCGGCTCAAACCGATAGCCGAGGCGCAGCAGGCACGCCTGACGTTGATGCCGTTCTTCATGAAGGCGCTGGCGCTGGCGGTTCGCGAGGAGCCGATCCTCAATGCACGGCTCAATCCCGAGGTGACCGAGATCCACTATCTGCCTTCGGTCAACGTGGGCATGGCGGTGGACAGCCGGTCGGGGCTGATCGTGCCCAACGTCAAGCACGTGGAGCAGCGCAGCGTGCTCGACGTTGCCCGCGAGATCCAGCGCCTCACCGCGGATGCCCGCGAAGGCCGGGTGGCACAGGAAGACCTAAAAGGCGGTACCATCAGCATCTCCAACATCGGCGCGTTCGGCGGTACCTATGCGGCACCGATCATCAACGCGCCGGAGCTGGCCATCGTGGCCATCGGCAAGAGCCAGTGGCTACCGCGCTTCGACGAGCGGGGCGAGGTGGTGAGGCGGGCGATCATGACCGCTACCTGGGCGGGCGATCACCGGGTGATCGACGGCGGTACCATCGCGCGCTTCTGCAATGCCTGGAAGGGATACCTCGAAGCGCCGGAGACCATGCTACTTCACCTAGGCTGAGGCCGGTTCATGTCCCAGGCGCCGCTGCAGCAGTTCTATATCCCGGAAGAGCAGTCGATCTATCTGCTCAGCCACGACGATGCGCGCAAGCTCAAGGAGTGGGTGGCGCTGTGTCAGGCCCAGCTCGAACAGCTGGGCTACCGGGATACCGAACTGATCGGCAAGGGCGCCTACGGCTTCGTCTTCGCCGGGATCACCGCCCACGACGAGGAGTACGTGTTCAAGTTCACCCGGGTCAACCTGCCCCAGCAACTGCAGGATCGCCTCGAGGAAGAGGCCTTCATGCTGGAGCAGGTCGACCACCCGCGGGTGCCGCGCCTGATCGCCTTCCAGCGCGTGCGTAACCAGTCGATCCTGGTGATGCAGCGCGCCCCGGGCATCAACCTGGAGGAGGTCTCGCTGCGTGAAGGGCGCCTCCCGCCGCGCCTGGTGGTGCGTATCGCCGACCAGCTCGCCGACATCCTGCGCAGCCTGCGCCGCGAATCGGGGCTGGCGGGTCGGCCCATCGTGCATGGCGACATCAAGCCGTCGAACCTGGTGTTCGACGCGCGCCGTGAGGCGGTGGCGCTGATCGACTGGGGCTCGTCGGTGTTCGCCCAGCTCGACGCCAACCAGCAGTTCGTTTCGTCCAACGTGATGGAACTGATGTCGGACAATCTGCAGCAGACCAATGCGCGTCTTGGCGACGTCTACTTCATCGGCGAGGAGCAACTGAACGGCGCATTGTCGTCACCGCGCTTCGACGAACAGGGCACCGCCGGCACGCTCTATGCGCTGGCATCGGCCCAGTCGTGCCGCTTTGGTCATCGCGCCATTCCCGCCACCTCGCTGGGCCTGCCCATGGAGTTCGCTCGCATGCTCGACGGCATGCTCGACCCCGACCCTCGCGTGCGCCTGCGTGCCGGCGATCACTTCATTCGCGAGATGCCGCGCCTGGCGCGGGTGGTGATGATCGACCTGCCCGAAGCGCCGGAAACCCCGCTGGTGCCGACCTGGGTACGGCCCTCGGCGCGTGAGATCGATACCGTGGTCTACAGCTCGCGCAAGGCCTTCCTGCGCGAGGAAGGGGGCCGCGAGACGCTCAACGACGTCAACGACGTCCAGCTCGACCGGTACTACAAGAACTTCATGCAGGGCATGGGCGAGACCGAGAAGGCGTTCCTCGCCGCGGTGAGCCGGCTGGGCAAGTATCCGGTAGTGGGCGGGCTCGCCGTGCGCTGGGAAGCCGATGGCGTCTACATCGACACCTCGCTGAATCTGCACGACACCAGGCTCAAGCCGGCCTTCGTCGCCGCCGTGAACAACATGGTCAACCTGGCCCGGGCGATCTACCGCCAGGGCATCTTCAAGAGCTGCCTGTTCAATGCCCGCGATACCCTGCACCTGGATCGGGAGAGCCCGGCACACCCCTTCGCGGTCGAGCCCGGCATGCGGCTGCGCTACGAAGTCAGTGCGGTACCCGAACTGGAGGATCGCAGCCGGCTGCACAGCTACTTCGAGGACGGGCCCGACCCCGAGGAGTTCCTGGTGCTGCCGGAGACGATCATCACCTCGCTGGAGGCGCTCAACGAGATCCACCACACCGGCATGATCATCTTCGAGGCGCTGCCCCAGCACCTCAAGATCCACAGCTACTATCGCCTGCTCGATCCTTCCCGAGAGGTCGAATTCCGCGACCGCCTCGAGGACATCCTCGCTGCGGTGGGGCTCATCGAGGGGCTTGGTGTCTCCGGCTTCATGAAAATGCCCTACAAGGACACGCGCTTCTTCGCCCATGTCGAGCGCCAGCCCGAGCGCTACTACCCGCGCAATCCTCGTGGCGAAGCGCGGGACGGCAGCGCCCAGGCGTAGCTAGCGGGTCATGGTCTGCGGCAGGTAGAGCGCGATCTCGGGGAACAGGTGCATCAGCGCGATCGCAACCAGCATCAACAGGAAGAAGGGCAGCGTGGCCTTGGTGATGGTTACGATGTCCTTCCCCGTCAGACCCTGTATCACGAACAGGTTGAAGCCCACCGGCGGCGTGATCTGCGACATCTCCACCACGATCACCAGGTAGATGCCGAACCAGATCAGGTCGAAGCCGGCGGCGCTCACCAGCGGCATGATGATGGCCGTCACCAGCAGGATCAGTGAGATACCGTCGAGAAAGCAGCCCATCACCAGCAGCAGCAGGGTCAACGCCACCAGCAGCATGGTCGGGGATAGCCCCATCTCGCCGATGGCGCGAGCGAGCTGCATCGGCACCTGGGTAAAGCCCATGGCCGAGGTCAGGAACGAGGCGCCGGCAATGATGAAGGCGATCATGCAGGCAGTGCGGATGGCGGCAAACAGCGATTCGCGGAACACGGCAAGGCCGAAACTGCCGTTCCAGCGGGCGATCACCATCGATAGCACCACCCCGACGGCGGCCGCTTCGGTGGGCGATGCCAGCCCGCCGTAGATCGACACGATGATGCCGCCGATCAGCAGCAGAATGGGCACGAGTTCCAGTGTCTGGTGCAGCTTCTTGGCCAGCGGCAGGCCGGATTCGTCCTGGCCGGTGAGGCCACGGCGATTGCCCCTGAGCAGCGACCAGGCAATGAGATAGGTCATGAAGAGGGCCAGGATCATCAGCCCCGGGCCGATGCCGGCCATGAACAGCCGCGAGATCGACTGCTCGGTGACCACCCCATAGACGATCAGCACGATGGAGGGCGGGATCAGCAGGCCCAGCGTGGAGGCGCTGGCCAGGGTGCCGATGGCCATGTTGCTGTCGTAGCCGCGACGCTCCAGCTCCGGCAGGGTCATCTTGCCCACCGTGGCGCAGGTGGCCGCCGAGGAGCCGCACACGGCGGCAAACATGCCGCTGCCGAGGATATTGGTGTGCAGCAGGCGGCCGGGAAGGCGATTGAGCCAGGGTGACAGGCCGCGGAACATGTTGTCGGCCAGGCCCGAGCGGAACAGGATCTCGCCCATCCAGATGAACATCGGCAGGGCGGTCAGGTCCCAGCCGTAGCTGGCGCCCCAAAAGTCGGAGGCGAGAATCGGACCCGGATCGAAAGCGCTGAAGAAGGTCAGCACGATCCAGGCGGTACCGATCAGCGCGAAGGCGATCCATACGCCGCTGCCAAGCAGAATTGCCAGCGCGGCGATGGTAGCCAGACTGAGTGTCAGCACGTCATGCTACTCCGTGTGATTGAGGCGAGCCTCATTGAATGTCGCTGTCATCGGTAGCGGTCGTTTCACGGAAGCTGTCCGGTTCACGAATGGCGATCCGCAGCGTTATCACCAGGGCTTCCGCCAGTGCCAGACACAGCAGGACCACGCCGGCGATCAGCACCGCTTGGGGAATCCATAGCGGAATCGACAGGAAGCCCGAGGAAACGTCCTTGAACTCGAGGCTCTCACGAGCGAGCTCCACCAGCTCGTAGCCGAGCAGCAAACTGATGGCCAGTGCCACGAGCAGGCAGAAGACTTCGAACCAGGCGCGCAGCGCCGACGGCAGCCGGGAGATCAGCAGCGTGACACGGATATGCGCATGGTGGACGAAGGTGTAGGCAAGCCCGAGGAAGGTGGCTCCCACCAGCAGGTAGGAGGCGACCTCCGACAGGCCGGTTATACCGAAACCGAGGCGACGCATGCCGACCAGCACGAGCAGGGCATCGACCAGGCGAAAGGTGACCTGCAGGGCAACCAGGGCGCAGATCGTCACCATGCAGGCGGCCGCGCCCCAGGCACCCAGGCGGTAAAGTACGTTGAACTTGAAAGTCATGGCTGTGTCTCGAGGCGAACTGGGAAAGACGTGGCGGCGATCCGCCACGCCTTGTCTCTTGCAGGAATCAGTTGCCGCGCTGCTGCTGGTACTCCTCGAGTACCTGCATGGATTGCTCGCCGGCGCGCTCCTGCCATGAGGAGAACAGCTGGTTGCCCGCTTCCTGCAGGGCGGCGGCGACTTCCTCGTTAGGATTGGAGACCGTGATGCCGTTCTCCTGAAGTTTCTCGAGACTGGCCTGGCTGTCGTCACGACTCATCTGCCATCCACGCTCCTCGGCCCGTGCGGCCGCTTCCAGCAGCGCTTCCTGGGTCGCTTCGTCGAGGCGGTCGAAGGCACGCTGGTTGATGAAGACGATATTCTTCGGCAGCCACAGGTTGGCGTCGGTGTAGTGGGAGACATAGTCCCACGCCGTCATCGAGTTGCCGGTGGAGCTCGAAGTGATCATGGCGTCCACCCGGCCGGTGCTGAAGGCAGTGGGGATGTCCGACTCCTCGGTCTCGGTAGGGCTGCCGCCCAAGTAGTCGACGAAACGCTGAGTGTTAATGTTCGGGGCACGTACCCGGAGCCCTTTGAACTGCTCGGGGTCGTTCAGCTCGAAGTCGGTATAGATGCCCTGGGCCGGCCAGGCGACAGCGTAGAGCGGCATCATGCCCTGATTGGCGAACAGCTCACTGATCAGCGGCTTGGTGGTCTGCCACAGCTGGTAGGCTTCTTCGTAGCTGCCCGCCACGCCGGGCAGGGTATCTACCTCGAAGATCGGGTCCTCGTTGGAAAGGATGGAAAGAAAGACTTCGCCGGCCTCGATCGTGCCGCGGCGCACCGAGGGTTTGATCTCGCCGTGCGCCACCAGCGAGCCGCCGCTGTGGACGTTGATGGTCAGTTCGCCTCCGGTGGCTTCCGCGACATCCTCGGCGAACTGCTTCGCGTTCTTGGTGTGGAAGCTGGCATCGCCATAGGGGGTCGCCATGGTCCATTCGGCGGCCGAGGCCGCGACGGAAAGGCTGCAGGCGGTCGCCAGCAGCAGGGAGCGAGGCAGTATCTTGTTCATCACGTTCTCTCTTGTTGGTTTTCTACGGGTTTCGTTCATGTTGCCAGCGGGTGTGTCGTGGGACGTTCTGGCCGCACCCAACGGCCGGGAAAATCGCTTTGCGCCATGTCGTCGCGGCGCGAGCTTGCGTAGCGTTCGGCGCACTCCTGGGCCAGAAGTCCAACGCTGCGACAGAAGCGTGGATGGCTGGCCGGGCGCCATATCACGTCGTAGTGCATGTCGGGCAGCGCACACGGCAGCTCCAGCCGGTACAGCTTGCCGCTACGCCATTCGTCCAGCACCGTGGCGACGGGCAGGGCGCCGATGCCAAGCCCCTCCATGGTCATGCGCACGATGGTCATCAGGGTACTCACGCTGTGAATGCGCGGTTGTTCCAGCCCCTGCCGGGCCAGGTACTCGATCAGTTCCTCATAGGGCCGCGCCTTCTTGCCGAAGGAGATGAACGGCAACCCGACCAGCCAGCTGTCGGGACCGGCAGTCAGCATCTCGACATGATCCGGTGAGACGAACATGCCCATCTCGTAGGGGCTGAGCGATACCTGGTCGACGCGCTCCGGGTCGAGATAACCGTTCATGGCCAGCAGGATGTCGAGATCGTTACCGGCCAGCCGCTGGTTGAGCGCCGGAGAATAGTCGACGCTCAACTCGATGGTGAGCCGCGGATAGCGCTGCGTCAGGCCGCGCATGAAATCGGGCAGCCAGCTATGGGCGATGGTCTCGATGGCGCCCAGGCGCAGGGGGGCGGAGTAGGTTTCCTCGTCGTCGAAGAGTCTCAGCGCTTCGTCGCGCTGATGCAGCAGCCGCTCCGCGTGTACGAAGAATTCGCGCCCGCGCATGGTGGGCTGGATGGGCCTGGCCGAGCGCTCCAGCAGGACCTCTCCGACGCTGCCCTCCAGGCGCGAGATGCGCTCCGAGATCGAGGGTTGCGTCAGGTGCAGGCGTTCCGCCGCCTTGCGGAAGGAGCCCAGCCTGACCGCCCAGACGAATGCTTCCAGCTCCTTGAAATCAAGCATGACGGAGCCCGTCAGGCCTTCTTGAACAGCTGTTCTTCGCGGTTCTTGAATGCCTTGAATTCCAGGGCATTACCGGAAGGATCGTAAAAGAACATGGTGGCCTGTTCGCCGGCTTCGCCCTTGAAGCGGATATAGGGCTCGATCTCGAACTCCACGCCGTGATCCCGCAGCTTCTGGGCCAGGTTTTCCCAGGCCTCCATTTCCAGCACCACACCGAAATGCGGCACCGGCACTCCGTGACCATCGACAGGGTTCTTGTGGCTGGAAACCGGATTGTCCTTCAAGGCCGGGTTGAGATGACAGACGAACTGATGTCCGAAGAGATCGAAGTCCACCCAACTGCTCGATGAACGCCCTTCGGGGCAGCCGAGGAAGTCGCCGTAGAAGCGGCGCGCCTCTTCGATGTCGTGTACCTGGATGGCCAGGTGAAAAGGATCTTTGACCGCCATGAGGGAAACTCCTTTTGTTGACGTTATATGGCCTCGATTCCTTTCATTGATAATCCGTGAAA
Organism: Billgrantia sp. C5P2; assembly: GCF_051062895.2. Lineage (NCBI taxonomy): Bacteria > Pseudomonadati > Pseudomonadota > Gammaproteobacteria > Oceanospirillales > Halomonadaceae > Billgrantia > Billgrantia sp. C5P2. Next base: position 2,341,778 of record NZ_CM128542.1, on the reverse strand, counting down.
GGAGCGAGGTCAACCGTTTTTCCACCAAATAACAATACGATAGAAGATGCCGATACGGAGTATCGTGAAAAACGATTGGCAATGAAAAATGGCACTTCATATAGTGGAATACGCTACAAGAATAGACGTTTGACACCGCTTGACACAGGAGTCGTCATGGCCGTTCCCTTGCTCAACTGCGACATGGGCGAAAGCTTCGGCAACTATTCGCTGGGGCTCGACAGCGAGGTCATGCCCCATGTCGATTGCGCCAATATTGCCTGCGGATTTCACGCCTCGGACCCTCATGTGATGCGCCGCACGGTACGGCTTGCGGTGGAGCATGGAGTGAGGGTGGGGGCGCATCCGGCCTATCCCGACCTGATGGGATTCGGCCGTCGCTCCATGGCTTGCTCCGCCGAGGAGGTCGAAGACTTGGTGCTGTACCAGGTTGGGGCGCTGGCCGGCATCTGCCAGGCAGAAGGCACCACTGTCAGCTATGTCAAACCTCATGGTGCGCTGTACAACGACATGGCGCGCGATCCCGAGCTGCTGCGTGCCGTCATGCGGGCGGTGCGCAGCTACGATCCGAACCTGCCGCTGATGCTGATGGCCACGGCGGACCCTGATCCCAGCCAGCGTCTGGCGGAGGAAGAGGGTATCGCCATCTGGTTCGAGACCTTTGCCGATCGCGCCTATGATGCCCGTGGCCATCTCGTCTCCCGCCGCCTGCCGGGGGCAGTGCACCACGACCAGGCAACCATCGTCGCCCAGGCCGTCAGCCTGGCCCGCGGCGAGCCGCTCGAGGCCGCCGACGGAACGCTTCTGCAACTGCCCTGTGACACGCTCTGCGTTCACGGCGACAATCCCGAATCGGTGGCAGCGGTACGGGCGATTCGCGAGGCCTTCGAGGCGTTGAAGACGACGTGATGATCCGGCCGCGCATCGAACTGGCCTCCATGGACGTGCTCATGGTGCGCCTGTTCGACACCATCGACGAGGGGAACATGCCCTGGATCCTCGCTGCCGATCGGGCGCTTCGCGAGGCGTTTGGGGAGTTGCTGATCGACCTCGTGCCTTCCTATACCACGCTGATGCTGCACTACGACTGCCTGGGCCTGACGCATTATGAGGCGCTGCAGCGCATCGAGCGCGTGCTCGAACGGCTCGAGCCGGCCGGCGCCGAACTCGGGCAGTGCCACGAAATCCCGGTCTGGTATGACCCGAGTGTCGGCCCGGAGCTTGCGCGCGTGGCCGAACGGGCGGGGCTCACCACTGACGAGGTCGTGCGGCGTCACTGCGGTCGCGACTACCACGTCTTCGCTCTTGGCTTCGTCCCGGGTTACGGCTTCATGGGGTTGGTGGAAGAGGCATTGGCTACGCCGCGCCTGGATACCCCGCGTCGCAAGGTGCCTGCCGGCAGCGTCGCCATCGCTGAACGGCAGACTGCCATCTACCCGCTGCCTTCGCCGGGTGGTTGGAACATTCTGGGCCGCACCGCCGTGCCGCTGTTCGAACATGCTCGCCGCGGCGAGCCACTGCTGTTGCCGGGTGACCGGGTACGCTTTGCGGCGATTTCCCGTGACGAGTTCGAGCGGCAGGGCGGCGATACCACACCGTTGGAGAGCGTTTCATGAAGCGTGACGTGCTTCACGCCCTGCGCGTCGTTCAGGCGGGCCCGTTGGCGCTGGTCGTGGACGGCGGGCGTTTCGGTGTGCGTCACCTGGGCGTGACCCAGGGCGGTGCCGCCGACTGGGTCTCTTTCCATTGGGCCAACTGGTTGTTGGGCAATGCGCTGGACGCCGCGGCACTTGAGATCGTGATCGGCGGCGGCCTGACGCTGGAGGCGGAGCAGGACGCTACCTTGGCTCTGGTGGGAGCGGATCTCGAGGCCCATCTCGACGAGCGCCCGCTCGCACCCGGCGCGATTTTTCGCATCGGCGCCGGGCAGCGCCTGACCTTTCGCCAGCCGCGTCAGGGCCTGCGGGCCTATCTGGCCGTGCCAGGCGGATTCGATGCACCGGTAGTGCTGGGCAGTCGCAGCGCCACACCGCGGGAGCAACTGGGCGGGCACTTGGGAGATGGCAGTGCGTTGAGAAGCGGAAATCGGCTCGAATGGAGCGGGCAGCAGACGCCGGAACGTCGACTGCCGTTCGAGCCGGCCCAAGGAATGACGCTTCGAGGCAATCGGCTGGCGCTGGTACCCGGCTCCCAGTTCGGCCATTTCACCGGCGTCAGCCTCTACCGTGCCTTCAATGCGCCATGGCGTATCGACGACCGCGCCGATCGCATGGGGATCAGGCTGCGCGGGCCCGAACTGCACTGCCGGCTGGGCAGCATGATCTCGGAGGGAATTCCTCTCGGGGCGGTACAGGTGCCCCCGGATGGGCAGCCCATCGTGCTGCTCAACGACCGTCAGACCATCGGTGGCTATCCGCGCCTGGGGGCGCTGACTCCGCTGGCAGCCGCGCGCCTGGCGCAGTGCCTGCCCGGTGAGGAAGTGAGATTGGTGGCGACGTCCCGCGAGCGGGCGCTGGCGGCCCACCGAGTTTGCCTGGACGAGTTCCGCCGAAACGGATGATCAGGCGCCCAGCCCGCTCTCGCGCAGCAACTGGTCGAGGGCGGGGCGATTGCTTGGCAGGGGAGAACTGACGGCCTCCTCCAGCAGAAACTGGGTTTCCAGGTCATGCATGCCGACGGCAAGGCAGCTCTCGATCAACTCCCCCTTGCTCTTGCCGGTACGCTGAGCAAGTCTCTCGAGGCGGGATTCGATATCGCGGGAAAACCGCAGCAGATGTGGCATGTCACCCTCCCTTGGCCCTGCGTCAACCGGGCCGGCTCTTCTGGTTTACTCTCAACATAAGCCGTTGCGTTCGGCCTGTCATCTCCCATTCTGGGGGCCGTGCATGACAGGATGGTGACGGAAGGCAGGGCCGCCAGGTCGTGCGCTTCAGGCCAGGCCGCGGCGGGTCATGACTTGGGTGATGATGGGAACAGGGGTCATCAGGTGCTCGCGCATCATGTCGGCGGCGCGTGTGGCCTGGCGTTCGAGTATCACCTCGACCAAGGCGGCATGCTCCTGGCGCTTGCGCTCCAGCGCCTCCTCGGAGAACACCGTCTCGCGTAGCCACAGGTGACGGTAGCGCTCGACCTGATCGAACAGGCTGTCACGCACCTGCAGCAGGTGGGGCGAGCGGCAGCCGCTGACGATCGCCGTATGAAAGGCCTTGTGCCGAGCATCCCAGACATCCAGCAGCTCGTCGGGGGAGTTCACTTCCATGACCTTGGACAGGGTGTGTGCCTTGGCCAGGATGTTGGCCTCCCAGCCGTCGTCGCCGCGCTCGATGGCGAGCTTGAGCATCAGCCCTTCGAGCTGGGCACGTGCATCGTAGAGGTCATTGAGTTCGGCCAGCGACATGGAGGCGACCCGATAGCCTCGCTGGCTGATGGCCACGACCAGGCGTTCGGCGACGAGCTGGGAGAGGGCTTCACGCAGTGGGCCGATACCCAGCCCGTAGCGCTCCTTTAGCCGACTCATCAGCAGCTTCTCGCCGGGCTGGAACACGCCGCGAATAATATCGTGCTTGAGCCAACTGTAGGCACTGATACCAAGATTCTGGCGTGGCGTATCCATCGTCATTGTCGCTGTTCCGTTGTATTTGCCGAGCATGATAACCAATCGCTACCGTTGCGGGTAACCGTTCGGCATTCATGCCAAGCCTTTGTATTCCTGCGGTTGGTCTGGCTGAGCTCAGCGCCGGTCAATCTGCGCTGCGGTCCAGTCGACCAGTTCGCGTGCCAGTCTGTCCGCCGCCATGCCGAAGGCCTCGACGACATCGGGGATGGCTTCGCTCTCCACCCGCTGTTGCTGGACGAAGCGCTGGCTGGCCACGAGTCGTTGCGAGCGGGTGTCGATCAGCTTGGCGTCGAGGCGCAATGTTGCCACGGGCAGGCCGTCGATGTACTCGCTGTGGAAGGTACGGAGGTCGCTGAGCAGCTCCACATCGGCGGAGACCGCGCTGTCGTCATGCACCAGGCGCGTGATGCGCCCATCGTCCTGAAAGGCATCGAGCAGGCGATTGCGGATCAATTGCGGCATGCCGTCGGCCCAGCGCGCGCCTTCGTAAGCCCGGGGTTGGTTGGGCAACGGCACGACAAGGATCCGTGAACCATCGAGCAGGCCGCTGGCACGCGGCGTTGCCAGGCGCAGGGTCGCTTCGATTCGCTGCTCCGTATGGCGGGAGAGATCGAGGCTATGAGCCGGGAGTTCATACAGGGTGACCGGAGTCCGCTCCGGCACCAGATTGCAGCCGGCCAGCGACAGGACGACTGCCATCACAACGGGCAGGGACGAACGATACGTCACGGGCTGAACTCCTCGATGCGATCGCGCCCCAGCAGGAAGGCACGCGGGTTCTCCTCCAGGCGACGCATCAGGCGGTTCAGTGATGAGAGCGTATTGCGCAGTTCCAATGTGGCCGGCCCCAAGCCCTGCACGCCGCGCAGGCCGCTCTCCAGCGCCCCCTGGTTGTCTTCCAGCAGTGCTTCGAGGCTCTGAGCAGTACGTGCCAGGCTGGTAGTGACCTGACGGGCATCCGCCAGCATGCCTTCCGCATGGCCTTGCATCATGCCGCCGGTGCGATTGGCCAGCGCGCGGATTTCGGCGAGTGCGCGGGCGGCCTCCTGGGAGACTTCGTTCAGGCGTTCGGCCAGGCGTCCGGGCGCGTCGCCGAGGTTGGCTAGCTGGGTCGTGGTACGCTCCAGGTTGGCCAGTATCCGTTCGACGTTGTGTACGTTCTCTTCCGAAAGCACCGCCTCCAGTCGCGACAGCACGCGATTGACATTGCCCAGCAGTTCCTCGCTGTCGCTGAGCATGGCGCTCAACGGCGATTGTTCGGCGGTGATGCGTGGTGGCTGGTCGCCTCGGGTAACCAGGAGGGGACTGTCCGGGTCGCCTCCCTGCAACTGGATGGACATACTGCCGGTGATATTGGCCAGGGCCAGGCGCGCGCGGGTGTCCTGACGGATCGGCACCTGGCTTTCGACGCGAATCAACGCCAGGACGTTGCGAGGATCGACGGGGTCGAGGCGCAGGCCAGTGACCTCGCCGACCCGAACGCCGCTGTACTCCACGGCGTTGCCCTCCGACAGACCGCTGACGCCATGATGGAAGAGGACTTCGTACTGGCTATAGCCCTGGTCGCGGGCGCTCTGATTGAGCCAGAGGGCGAACAGCGTCCCGCCGACGGCCGCCAGCACGATGAACAGACCGATAACGACGTGGTGCGCACGGGTCTCCATCAGCGTTCCCCTCCCTGTGGTGGTGAGTGGCGTTGTGCCGCCTGGCTGGCGGCTCGCCCGCGTGGCCCGTGGAAATAGTCGCGTATCCAAGGGTCGTCGGTGGCTTCTACCATGGACAGCGAATCGGCGACCAGGACTCGCTTGTCGGCGATCACGGCAACCCGGTCGCAGCTCGAGTACAGCGTATCGAGATCGTGCGTGACCAGAAATACGCTGAAGCCCAGCGCGTCGCGCAGGGTCATGAGCAACTGGTCGAAGGCGGCGGCGCCAATAGGATCGAGGCCGGCCGTGGGCTCGTCGAGGAACAGTACCTCGGGGTCCAGCGCCAGGGCGCGAGCGAGCGCGGCGCGCTTGACCATGCCGCCGGAGAGCTCCGCCGGGTTGAGCCGGGCGGAATCGGGTGGCAGCCCCGCGAGCGCCAGCTTGACCCGCGCCAGGCGCTCGGCGTCGGCACGCGACAGGCCGGCATGCTCGATCAATGGCAGGGCGACGTTCTCCTGCAGATTGAGCGAGGAGAAGAGCGCGCCGCGCTGAAACAATACCCCGAAGCGGCGTTCCAGTCGCGACCGCTGGGCCGGAGAGAGGCGCATCAGATCTTCACCGAAGACGCGAACACTGCCACCATCCGGACGCTTGAGACCGACGATGCTGCGCAGCAGTACCGACTTGCCGGTGCCGGAGCCACCCACCACGCCGAGAATCTCACCGTGCCGGATGTCCAGGTCCAGCCCCTCGTGCACTACGTGATGACCGAAACGGTTGACCAGCCCGCGGATCTCGATGATCACCTCGCCCGTTCGACTCACCAGCCCATCTCCATGAAGAACAGCGCCGCCAGCGCATCAAGCAGAATCACCATGAAGATCGACTGAACCACGCTCGAAGTGGTGTGCTCCCCGACCGACTGGGCGCTGGCGCCGGCCTTGAAGCCTTCCAAGCAGCCGATCACGGCGATGACGAAGGCGAACAGCGGGGCCTTGCCCATCCCCACCGCGAAGTGGCGCAGCGGAATGTCGCGCTGCAGGATGGTGAGGAACTGGGTGGAGGTGATGTCGAGCGCCATGGCACATACCAGCGCCCCGCCCAGCATGCCGCTGAGCATACCGACCAGGGACAGGATAGGCAGGCTGACCATCATTGCCAGCACCCTGGGTAGCACCAGCAGTTCTATGGGGTTCAGTCCCTGTGCGCGTAGCGCGTCGAGCTCTTCGTTGGCCTTCATCGAGCCGATCTGGGCGGTGAAGGCACTGGCGGTGCGGCCGGCCAGCAGTATCGCTGCCAGCAGTACACCGAACTCGCGCAGGAAGGAGTAGGTCACCAGATTGACGGTATAGACGGTCGCGCCGAAATCGCGCAGCACCGTGGCGCCGAGGAAGGCCACTACCGCGCCGACGAGAAAGGTGAGAAGGGCCACGATGGGAATGGCGTTGAGACCGGACTGCTGGACGTGCGCCACCAGCGATGTGATCCGCCAGCGCCAGGGCGTGATCAGTGTGGCCAGCAGCGTACTCAGTGTCAGCCCGATGAAGGCGGCGAGCTTGAGCTGCTGACGGGCAAGCGACTCTACGACCTGCCCGAGCCCAGCCAGGGTCTCCAGCGGGCTGCTGCGGGGCGCCGGTGGGGCAAACGAAGGGGTCCGCGTGGCCTCGGCAACGGCCTTGAGCAGTGCCTGTCGTTCGACAGGCAAGTTTGGCGCCCACTGGGCGATGTCGCGCACGCTGTCGGGACCCAGCAGGTCGACCAGCAGGGCGGCTCCGGCGGTATCCAGCTCTCCGAGTTGCTGCAAGTCGACCGATTCCGCCTCGTGAACCTTGGCCACGGCTTCCCGCAGCCTGGCATAGTGTGGCAGTGTCCAGTCGCCAACGGCGCTCAGACGATGGGCATCCTGCTCCAGCATGCCGGGACGAGATGCGGTGACGGGCATGGCGAGTTCCATCTCCCCCTGAAAATGGCGCCCATGGGGCGTCTCGCCATCACTATATCGTCATACGCCGTTAGGTGACAGTGAGCCCGGTTCGCTAGCGGCCGATGCCGTGCTGCAGTTCGCCAATAATGCGCCTCGCCACTTCCTTGAGCCGTGGGCCCAGGTTGTCGACCATGATCGAATGACCGAGTCGGTGGGCGGCACCACCGCAGTTGATGGCCATGACCTCGGCGCCATCCTCGAGGATGAGTGGCGTGGCGACGGCACTGATCTGCGATTGCCAGTCGCCCTCGGAAAGGCAGAAGCCGTAGCGGGCATAATCTTCCTGGCTGCGCCTTATGCCCTTTTCGAGAGCAGGCCAGTCGCTCCCATGCGCCTTGGCGAGTTCCTCCAGAACCGCTTCGCGGCGCGCTTCAGGAAGACCACAGAGCCAGGCACGCCCGATCGCCGTGGTCGCCATCGGCAGCCGCGACCCTACGTCGAGCCGCACGATCAGCGGGCCGCTGCCATGGCAGCTCTCGATGTACATGATGTCGTTCTTGTCAGCCGCTCCCAGGCTGACGTTGCAGTCGGTGGCTTCGGCAAATTGCTGCATGAAAGGGCGGGCGATCTCGCGAATGCCCTGGCTGGCCAGGAAGCGATAGCCCAGCGCCAGGATGCCCGGGCCCAGGCGGTACTTCTCCAGCCGGGTGTTGTGGCGCAGGTAGCCGAGCTGGGTCAGCGTGTAGGTCAGACGTGACACCGTAGGGCGCGGAATGCCGGTGCGGCTGGAGAGTTCGGCATTGCCCAGGTACTCCTCGCCGGTGCCGAAGGCGCGCAGCAGTTCGAGCCCACGGGCGAGGGCGGTGACGAAGTTGCGATCCTTGGCCGGAGTGTCCGGCTCATCTTCCAGGGGGGCAGGCTTGTTCATCGATGTATTCCCTGTGGCAAAGCGTTGCGGGGCAGTATTACATAACGCCCCGTGTCGGGTCCGTTGGCGGCGCTGGCTCGGGCACGAGACCGGCTAGGCGTCCAGGCGTTCGAGGATGCAGGCGATGCCCTGGCCGACGCCGATGCACATGGTGACCAGCGCATAGCGGCCGCCCTTGGCCTCTAGCTGGCGCAGCGCGGTCAGGGCCAGTCGTGCGCCGGAAGCACCGAGCGGGTGGCCAATGGCGATGGCGCCGCCGTTGGCATTAAGGCGACTGTCGTCGGGATGGAGGCCTAGCTGCTTGGCGCAGCCCAGCACCTGGACGGCGAAAGCCTCGTTGATCTCGATCACGTCCATCTGCTCCAGGCCAAGGCCGGCACGCTCCAGCACCTTGTGGCTGGCCGGCACCGGCCCAAGGCCCATCACGCGGGGTGGAACGCCGGCCACGGCACTGGCGACGATGCGTGCTCGGGGGGCGATTCCGGCGCGTTCGCCAGCCGCCAGGCTGCCGACGATCAGTGCCGCGGCGCCATCGTTGAGCCCGGAGGCGTTGCCCGCGGTAACCACGCCGCCCTCGAACAGCGGGCCGAGCCGGGACAGCTTGTCGATATCGGTACCCGGGCGCGGATGCTCGTCGCGGTGCACCAGTAGGGGTGACTGCTTGCGCCCTTGGGGCACCTCGACGGACATTAGTTCGTCGTCGTAGAAGCCCCGGGCCAGCGCCTCGGAGTAGCGCGCCTGGGAGCGAGCAGCAAAGGCGTCGCTGGCGTCGCGGCCGATGTCGAGGTCGTGGGCCACGTTATCGGCAGTCTCAGGCATGCTGTGGCTGCCGTACTCGCGGGCAATCCAGGGGTTGGGAAAGCGCGAGCCGATCACGGTGTCGTAAAGCGGCTGATTACGGGCGAAAGGCGACTCGGCCTTGCCCAGCACATAGGGCGCGCGGGACATCGACTCCACGCCACCGGCCAGGAACAGCTCGCCCTCGCCGAGGCACGTGGCACGGGCGGCATCGATCACCGCGGCGAGTCCGCTGCCGCACAATCGGTTGACCGTTTGCGCCGCGACTTCGACGGGCAGCCCCGCCAACAGCCCGGCATGACGGGCGACGTTGCGCGAATCCTCGCCGGCCTGATTGGTACAGCCGGCCAATACCTCTTCATAGGCCTCGGCGGCAAAGCCGTTGCGCTCGACCAATGCCTTGAGCACCTGGCCGAGCAGATCGTCGGGACGCACCGCGGCGAGACTGCCGCCGTGGCGGCCGAAAGGCGTGCGCAGGCCGTCGAAGATATAGGCGTCTTGCATGGAAAAGCTCCTTGGAGGCATCAAGCCGCGGTCAGCGGCAGGCCGAGGCTGGCGCGGCGGCGCAGCCAGGGGCTCGCACGGTAGCGCGGGTCGCCGGTGGCGGCCAGCAGGTTGTCGAGGATGGTGAGGATCCGACGGCTGCCGTAGTGGTCACCCATGGCAAGTGGCCCGAGGGGGTAGCCCAGACCCAGCTCCACGGCGCGATCGATGGTTTGTGGCTCGGCCACGCCCTGCTGGGCGATCTCGCTGCCGACGTTGACGATGCAGGCCACCACCCGCTGCAGCACGAAGCCGTTGCTGTCGTTGATCACGCTGACCGGTGTGCCGTCGTGGCCGAGCAGGGCCATGGCGGCGTCACGTATCTCGTTGCGAGTCGCCGGGGTGGTCATCAGGCTGCGACGCTTGCCGAGGCCGGCCAGCAGGTCGACGGCCACGCAGCGCTCGGCCGGCAGGCCCAGGCGCAGGGCGCAGCCGGTGGCGTCCTCGCCCAGCGGGGCGAGCAGGCAGAGGGCCACGGCCGAGGGCGCCGCGCTGCTCTCCAGCGGCCAGCCTGCACTGCGTACCAGGTCGGTGAGCTGTCGGCGGGCGTCATCGTCCTCGGCGCCAATCCACACGGCAAGCGGTTCGGATGTGGGCAGCGGGGGTTCCTCGGGCACCTGGGGTTTGCCATCGACGTAGCGGTAGAAGCCTTCGCCGCTCTTGCGCCCGAGCAGGCCCGCGGTCAGCCGCTGGCGGGTCAGCGGCGAGGGGCGAAAGCGCGGCTCCTCGTAGTACTGGTGATAGATCGACTCCATCACCGCATGGGAGACGTCGAGCCCGGTAAGGTCGAGCAGGGCGAACGGCCCCATGCGAAAGCCGCCCTGGTCGACCAGGATGCGATCGATGGTGACGTGGTCGGTCACGCTCTCGCCGAGGATGCGCAGCGCCTCGGTGCCGAAGGCGCGGCCGGCGTGATTGACCAGGAACCCCGGCGTGTCGGTGGTGCGGGCGGTGAAGTGCCCCATCGCCTGACCCAACGCCTCCACCCGTTCGGCCACTTCCGAGTCGGTTCGTAGTCCTGGAATCACTTCGACGATCTTCATCAGCGGGACGGGGTTGAAGAAGTGAAAGCCAATGACGCGCTCGGGGCGGCGGCAGGCCGACGCGATGGCGGTGACCGACAGCGACGAGGTATTGGTGGCCAGCACCGCCTGCTCGTCGAGAATTTCTTCGAGTTCGGTGAAGAGTGACTGCTTGGCCTCGAGCTTTTCGACAATGGCCTCGACGACGATGTCGCACCCGGCGAGATCGGCAAGGCTGACGGCTTCCTTGAGGCTGGCCCGATAGCGCTCGGCATCGGCCTCGCTCAAGCGCTGCTTCTCGACGCTGCGTGACCACATACCTCCAATGAATGCCTGGGCTTCGGCTACGGCCCCCTCGCGCAGGTCGTGAAGGTAGACGGTCAAGCCGGCCTGGGCGGCGATCTGGGCGATTCCACGACCCATGGCACCGGTACCGACGATGCCCAGTGTGCGAAAGGGGGGGATGAGGTTGGGAGAAGCGGGGGTGGTCGACATAGGGTGACGTTCTCCTGACTGCATTGATCTTTGTTCCGCAAGGCGGAATCAAGTTTCGTTTATTGACTGACATCCTAGGCTATGCAACAGTGCCTGACAACCAAATGCGGGCCTTCATTCTGCCAAGCGAAATAAGGGCAGATGACGCCTGTCATTTCAAGACCCGTCTTCCGTTTCAGGGTCAGACGTCACCATCTGTGAGGAACCGTCATGATTCGCGATCCCGAACTGCTCGATCAGCTTATCGATACCATTTCCCGCTTCGTGCGCGAGCGCCTGATTCCCAATGAAGCGCGTCTGGCGGAAGAGGACGCCGTACCGCCCGAGCTGCTGGAGGAAATGAAGGAGATAGGACTGTTCGGTTTGTCGATTCCCGAGGAGTTCGGTGGCCTGGGCCTGACCATGGAGGAGGAGGCGTTGGTGGCGATGGAGCTCGGCAAGACCTCGCCGGCCTTTCGCTCGGTCTTCGGCACCAACAATGGTATCGGCGCCCAAGGCATCCTGATCGATGGAACCCCGGAACAGAAGGCCAAGTACGTGCCTCGCCTGGCGACAGGTGAGCTGCTCAGCGCCTTCTGCCTCACCGAGCCCGATTCTGGGTCCGATGCCGCCAGCCTGCGGACCACCGCGATACGCGATGGCGACCACTACGTGCTCAACGGCACCAAGCGCTTTATCACCAACGGCCCCGAGGCCGACATCTTCACTGTGATGGCGCGCACCGACCCCGCCAACAAGGGCGCCGGCGGCATCACCGCCTTCATCATCGAGGGCAATACACCTGGCCTGAAGCGAGGTCCTGCGGACAACAAGATGGGGCAGAAGGGCGCTCATACCTGCGACATCATCTTCGAGAATTGCCGGGTGCCGGCCGAGAACATCATCGGCGGCCGCGAGGGGCAGGGCTTCAAGACCGCCATGAAGGTACTCGACCGCGGGCGCCTGCATATCTCGGCGGTATGTGTGGGTGTGGCCGAGCGTCTGGTCGAGGAGTCGCTGAACTATGCCATCGAACGCAAGCAGTTCGGCGTACCGCTGGCCGAGCATCAACTGGTCCAGGCGATGCTTGCCGACAGCAAGACCGAGGCCTATGCCGGACGCACCATGGTGCTCGACGCCGCGCGGCGCAAGGACGCCAGCGAGAACGTCTCCACGCTGGCGTCGTGCTGCAAGCTGTTCTGCGCCGAGATGGTGGGGCGTGTCGCCGATCGCGCGGTGCAGGTACATGGGGGAGCCGGTTACATGGCCGAGTATGCGGTGGAGCGCTTCTATCGCGATGTACGCCTGTTCCGTATCTACGAAGGTACTACCCAGATTCAGCAGGTGGTGATTGCACGCAACATGGTGCGGGAGGTGAGCTGATGGCTCTTGGCAGTGAGCCAAAGGCGCTTGGCACTGAGCTGAAGGCTCCGTCAGTGACGCGCCGGGCGCCGGACGAGGAGATCTTCGGCCGCCTGGCAAGCGACTTGGTGGCCGAGCTGCCGGAGCGCTTGAGTACACGTGTGCTCGAGAACGCCGAACGCCTCGGCGACGAACTGGCGCTGGTCGACGGCGAGGTGCGCTGGTGTTATGCCGAGCTGGGGCGCGAGATACGTGCCGCCGCCGAGTGGCTCGATACGCTGGGGATACGCCCCGGCGATCGCATCATGACAGTGAGCGAAAACTGCCGGGCGCTGGTCGTGCTGCTGCTGGCGGCGAGCGAACGCGATGTGTGGGTGGCTATCGTGAACTCACGCCTCTTGGCCCAGGAGGTCGATGCCATTCGTGACAACTGCCAGCCGCGCCGGGTGTTCTATACCAGCGCGGCATCGCCGGACGCCGAGGCCCACGGCGAGCGGCATGGCGCGGATGCTTACGACCACCCCAGCCTGGGCCGGTTGAGGCTTTCGCCGCTGGCAGAAGTCGAGCCCGAGCCGGTCGCGGCCGGCGGCGGGGATCAGGTTGCGGCGATGATCTACACCTCCGGGACCACCGGCACGCCCAAGGGAGTGATGCTCACCCACCGAGGCATCCTGTACATCGCCGCTCTTTCGGGCGGTATGCGCCACCTCTGCGCGGGCGAGCGGGTCTACGGCGTGCTACCGATGTCCCACGTCTTCGGCCTGTCGTCGGTGTGCATGGGGTCGCTCTACAACGGCGCCTGTCTGTATACCGTGCCGCGCTTCGATGCCGCCGCCATGCTCGCAGCGCTGGAGCATGAGCGCATCACAGTATTGCAGGGTGTGCCGGCTATGTTCGCTCGTACGCTGGAGTTTCTGCGCCGTGAAGGACGCCGCCTCGTTGCGCCCGAACTGCGCTATATCTCCGCCGGCGGCTCGCCGCTGGACGGCGACCTCAAGCGTCGTGTCGAGGCGCTGTTCGGCCTCACCCTGCACAATGGCTACGGTCTCACCGAGGCGAGCCCGACCATCAGCCAGACCCGCATCGACGATCGTTTCGACAGCAATACCGTGGGGCGCATACTGCCGCTGCTGGAGTATCGCCTCGAACCGCTGGGCGAGGCCGGCGAGGACGAACCGGACCATGCAGGTGCCGGCGAGCTGTGGGTGCGGGGCCCCAACGTGATGAAGGGCTACTTCCGCCAGCCGGCCGCCACCCGCGCCAGCCTCACCGAGGAGGGCTGGCTCAATACCGGTGACATCGCCCGCTTCGACGAGGACGGGCAACTCTATATCGTCGGTCGCAGCAAGGAGCTGATCATTCGCTCCGGCTTCAACATCTATCCGCCGGACGTGGAGGCGGTAATCAACGAGCATCCGGACGTCACCCTCTCGGCAGTCGTGGGGCGACAGGTGGCCGGCAACGAGGAGGTCGTTGCCTTCATCCAGTGCGAACCCGGCGCCACTGTCAGCGAGGTGGAGCTGCGCGATTTCATCGCCGAACGCCTGGCTCCGTACAAGCGACCGACGCAACTGGTATTGATGGATGCGCTGCCGGCCACCGCCAGCGGCAAGATCCTCAAGGGACGCCTGCGTGAGCTGGCCAACCGCGAGGGGACGGCATGAGTGAATCCAACCAATCACCCCTGATGGGCTACCACGAACTGCTCGGTATGCGGGTGGTGGAGTGGTCGGAAGGGGTTGCTGTGGTCGAGCTCGTGGCCGATGAGCGTCACCTCAACCGCAGCGGCATCGTGCACGGCGGGGTGCTCACTTCGATGCTCGACAGCGCTCTGAGTCTCGCCGGACTCTACTGCGAGCTTCCCGGGCGGGTGCGCCGCGGCATGACCCTGTCGCTCACGACCACCTTCGTCGGGCCTGCCGGTCCAGGCCTGCTGCGTGCCACCGGCAGGGTGCGCGGCGGCGGGCGCAAGGTCTACATGGCCAGCGGCGAGGTCGTAGATGCCAGTGGCGAGCTGCTGGCCATGGCCGAAGGCGCGTTTCGTCGGCGCGGTGGTAGCGAATCGCCGGAGGGCGTCGCCGAGTGACAGCGGCGCGGCAACGCGCCGGCCTGCTGGCGCTGGTCACGTTGGCCACCTTGGGCCACCTCGTCACCGGTAGCACCGTCCTGCAGGGCGTCGGCGTGCTGGCGCTGGCGGTCTACCTGGTCTCGTTGCGCGGCAGGCTGACGCCCATGGCTCGCGGCCTTCTCATTGTGGCTGTCGTGTCCACGCTGGTCGCGCTGTGGCGCGTCGAGGCTCCCGGCCGGTTGCTGTTCGAAGCGGCCGGCCGTTTCGCCTTCTTCGCCACCTTCGTGGTGGCATTGAGCCTGCTGCGCCTACCTGCCTATCGCTCGCGGCTGGTGCGTCGCTGCGGCCGGGCCATGCTGCTGCAGCCGCCGGGGCGGCGCTATCCGATCCTTTCCATCGGCTCCGCCCTGTTCGGCATCATCCTCAATATCGGTGTGCTGAACCTGTTTGCCGGAATGATCGAGAAGAGCAATACCCTGGCGGCAGCGCAAGGGCGCGCCTGGGTGCAGCGGGCGCGCCAGCGGCGGATGATGCTGGCCCTGCTGCGTGGCTTCTCGCTGGCACCGTTGATCTCGCCCATGGGTATTGGTGTGGCGGTGGTGCTCTCCAACCTGCCCGAGCTGCGCTGGCTCGACCTTGCTCCCTATGTGATCGGCGCGGCGCTGGTCATCTTCCTGGTGGGATGGGGCATCGATCACCTCACCGGCCCGCATCCCGCCAATCGCAAGGCGACGTTGCCGGCGCCTTCCTTGGTGCCGCTCGGCCTGTTTTGCCTGCTGCTGCTGGGCATCGTCTCGCTGGTATTCCTGCTGGCCTGGGCGCTGCAGGTTCGGCTACCCATCGCTGCCCTGATGGGAGCGCCGCTCGGCGCGATCACCTGGCTGGCCTGGCAGCGGCGTCACCTCGGTATGCTCGGCACGCCGGCGGCGCTCGTCAGCCTGCATCGACAGTTGCCGTGGCTGCTGGCACCGAGCGCCAACGAGGTGGTGGTGCTCGGTGCGGCAGGCTATCTGGGCCACCTGTGCGTGGCGCTGTTTCCGATCTCCAGTCTCGGTCCACTCATGGTGATCGTGGAGCCGCTGGGAGCGGCCAACGCCGTGTTGGCGATGCTGCTGGTGGTGGGGCTGGCCCAGGTCGGGATCAATCCCATCGTCACCGTGACGCTGCTCGTCGGCTTGTTGCCGACACTGCCCATCGAAGGGTTGTCACCGGCGCTGATCGGTGCCTCGTTGATGGTGGGTTGGGCACTGGCGTTGATGTCCTCGCCGATGACGGCCTCGATGTTGATCCTGTCGCGCTTCACCGGCGTTGCCTCGACCCGTATCGGTTATCGCTGGAACGCCCGCTTCCTGCTGGCCTGCATTCCGCTGCTGGCCGGTTGGTTCCTGTTCGCACCCTGGTGACGGTGAGCTCTACGCCAGTGAGTGATTTCAGCGGTGCTTGCCATCCATGGCCAAGGTGGCTTGGCGATGCGGACCGCCCAGGTGACGCGGGTAGCCCAACGCCTCGATGGCGAGCAGGTCGATGTCGCTGGCGCGATAGGCCCAGCCGCGCTCGGCCAGCATCAGGCTGGCCGCCTCCATGGCGGCGTGTGGGTTGGCATCGTCGTCACGGGCCGCCTTGTGCAGCGCCGCTAACAGGCTGCCCTCGCGACTCACCACGACTGCCTGACGCAGCGACTTCAACGCGTTGGCCGCGGCCTGCTGCTGGTTGGCGTCGGCGCGTAGAGCGACCAGCTCCGCCATGCCGCCCTCGGCCGATACGACCAATGCCAGATCGGCGTCGATGCTTTCGAGATCGACCGCCGTTTCCACGGAAAGCAGGGCGATGCGCAGGCAGTGGGTCGGACAGGTCGCGTCGACTCCGGCGGCGACCAGGCAGGCCTGGGTGTTGTCGTCCGAACGAGCGGTGAATTCAATGTTGGCCCGCTCGGCTTTGCTCTGTAGATGTGCGAACAGCGGATGCTCGCCGAGCAGGGCGAGTCGTGTGAGGGTGAGAGCCTCTCCGGCATCGGGCACCTTGTGCGGAGCACGGGCGGCGAAGAAGGCGTGGATCAGCCCGGCGCGCTGGGGCGACTCCATGCACTCGAGGAACAGCTCGCGTTCGCGGCGCAGGCCCTCGGCGAGACTTCCTTCGCTGCTGACTGCGATCGCCTCGATGCAACGGAAGGGCGAGAAGAGTTGGGGTACTTCGGCTTCCAGCTTGGCGCGGTAGCGCGCGATGGCCTCGGGGGCGGCCGCGGGGGGCGGGAGTTCACCGGTGACGCGCGGCGTCCGCCTGCCGTCGAGCACGTCGCGTGCCGCTGCCAGCCCGGCCTCGAGCGGGTCGTCGACATCGAGCACGGCATCGACGATACCCAGCGCCAAGGCTTCGTCGGCATCGGCGAAACGCCCGCTGGTGATCAAGTCCAGCGCCGCCTCGATGCCGGCGAGACGCGGCAGGCGTTGGGTGCCGCCGGCACCTGGCAGCAGCCCCAGCTTGACCTCGGGCAGGCCGACCTTGGTGCCGGGCAATGCCACGCGCAGCTGGCAGCCCAACGCGACCTCGAGCCCGCCCCCGAGCGCCGTGCCGTGCAGGGCAGCGACGATGGGCTTGGCGCTGGTTTCGAGAAAGGCGATCACCTCGGGCAGAATCGGCGCCTGGGGCGGCTTGCCGAACTCGCGAATATCGGCCCCGGCAATGAAGGTTCTGCCATGTGCCACCAGCACCAGGACGCGCGCCTGGGGATCTTCGTTTCCTCGGGTAACGGCCTCCACCAGACCTTGGCGCACGGCCTGGCCCAGGGCATTGACCGGTGGGTTGTCGATGGCAATGACACCGATATCGTCGTGGCGCTGGTAGGCGACGGGGGACGTCATGCGGTATGGCTCCCTGTGTCAGGCTTCGGTTCGAATGGATGGTACATGTACGCTACCTCATGAATCGACGGGAGGCGCCATCTTCGCCGTACGCGGTCCCGCGTGGCGCTGGCTCCAGCGCGCCAGAAGCACGGCAGGCAGCAGGGCGGCCATCGCACTACCCAGCAGTTCGATCTGGCTGAGCGGTACCATGCCACCGCCGGGCAGGGCGAACAGCAGGCCGGCCACCAGCACCAGGCCGCGGGCCGGAATTTCATGCAGAGCGCCGATGCCGAGCCGGCCCACGCCGATCAGGTAGCCCTGCATGGCGGAGGCGAACAGCACGATGCCCACCAGCGCCTGTATGAATACCAGACCGATCTGCAGCGGCTCGCCTTGCATGATCAGCGCCGGGTTGAGCACGAACAGGAACGGGATGAAGTAAATCACGCTGCCCAGACGCATGGCCTGAAGGCCGGTGGCCATGGGGCGCGCGCCGGCCACGGTGGCAGCGGCGAAGGCGCCCAGTGCGACGGGAGGCGTGATGAAGCTGAGCATGCCCCAGTAGAGGATGAACATATGCACCGCCATGGGATCGAGACCGCCACCCTGGATCAGCGCCGGTGCCAGTGCCACGGCGAGGAAGATATAGGCGGCGGTGACGGTCATGCCGATACCCAGCACGAAGCTGGTCAGCGCACCCATGATCAGCAGCAGCGGCACGCTACCCCCGGCGATGTGGATGAAGTCATTGGCGATGGTGCCGGAGAGCCCGGTCATCGACAGTGCGCCGACCAGCATACCGACGGCGGCGAGGATGGCGATCAACTCGGCGAACAGCTTGGCCGCCGAGGAGAGCGACTCGCCCAGCTCGCGCAGCCCCCAGCGATTACGGCGCGAGAACTGATTGAGGACCAGCAGCAGGGCGGTGGCGTAGAACGGTGCCACGGCTTCACGCTGCATGATCAACAGCATCCATACCAGCAGAGCGAAGACGAAGATGAAGTACCAGCCCTGCTTGAGGGTCTGCCACAGGGAAGGCAACTCCTCGGCGGGCAGGCCCTTGATGCCGTGGCGCGCCGCGTAGGCGTCGATCTGGATGAACAGACCGAGGAAATAGAGGATCGAGGGAATGATCGCGGCCAGCGCCACGGCGGCGTAGGGCACGTCGAGGAACATCGCCATGACGAAGGCGGTGGCGCCCATGACGGGCGGCATCAACACCCCGCCGGTCGAGGCGCAGGCCTCGACGCCGCCGGCGAACGAACGGCCCATGCCGATGCGGCGCATGGCGGGAATCGACAGCACGCCGGTGGTGAGCACATTGCTGATCACGCTGCCGCTCATCGAGCCCATCAGCCCGCTGGAGAAGATCGAGACCTTGGCGGGCCCGCCGCGCACGTGACCCAGCAGGGCGAAGGCCAGGTCGATGAAGAACTTGCCGCCGCCGCTCTTCTGCAGCACCACGCCAAAGACCAGAAAACCGATGACCAATCCGGCGAAGGCCTGGAGCGGCACGCCCATGATGCTCTCGGTGCTCATGGTGTGGTACATGGCGGTCTCCTCCAGGGTGGAGGGAAACGCCTGGATCGGCCCGGGCACGATATCGGCGACCAGCGGGTAGAGCGAAAACGTCGCGGCGATGACGGCGATGGGCCACCCTCCGGCTCGACGCGCCGCCTCGATGATCAACAGCCACCAGGCGTAGCTGGCGATGATGGCAGTATCGGGAGCAGCGAAGGCCCAGCCGCGCTCGAGGATCGACTCGGCGTGGTAGACGAAATAGCCGCCGACGATCAGCGTCACGAGGCTCAGCGCATAGTCATACCACGGTACCGGACGATACTGCAGCGATGCCTTGATCGGCCAAAGCAGGTAGACCAGCGGCAGCAGCAGGGCCACCACGGCATAGTAGAACTGCGTTTCCAGCCCGGTCACGAAGCGCAGCCAGCCCAGGTTGAACAGGTAATCCAGAGTGATCAGCATCAACACCACCGTCACGGCGCCGGGAATCCAGCGCAGGGCGACGGGCAGCGGGCGCACGTGAGTGACCTTTTCCTTGAGCTGGCGTGGCGACTCGGGGGGCGAAGTGGCGGTGGTCATGGCGGCGTCCGTGGATCGGGAAAGGGGCGGCATGGCCGCCCCGGGGGCAGGCTCTTGCGGGTGAGTCACTCGAAGACCGGATCGAAACCGGCATCGCTGAGTGCCTGCGCGCGCGCTTGCATCCAGGCTTCGCGGAACTCCTCCTCGTCCTCAGGGGCGTCGGCAAGAAAGCCGTCCCATGTCTCGAGCAGCAGTTCCTGGCGCTCGATCAACTCGTCCTGGTGGGCCTGCATCGCGTCGGTCCACTCGCCGATCTCCTTGTAGTACTCGACCACGGCGTCATGGAAGGGCAGCACCCAGGTCAGGTCCTGGTATTCGAAGGCGTAACCCACGGCGCCCGGTGCGGCGTCCTTGTAGTCGTCATAGTTCTCCTGCAGCGCCTTGATCAGGCCGTAGGCCACCTTGTCGTCGAGATCCTGGTTGGCCACCACGATCGGATAGGGATAGCTGGCACTCGGTACGGGGTTGTCGGCGCTGACGTTGCCCGCCCCGGCGGTGACTTCATGCGGCTGGAAGTAGGGCGCCACCGCCAGCATGCGCTCCCAGCCCTCGGCATCGTCGGGGTCGAGCACCGGCCAACTGATGCCGCGGGGGCTACTGGCGAGCTGCTGTGCGGGTGGGGTCACGGTGGTAGTGAAGGAGGCGTCGACATCGCCGGCGATGATGCCGTCGAACGAACGCGCATAGCCGGGGTAGTCGACGCGTTCAACGTCGTCCCAGGTCAAACCACCGAAGGCCAGGTAGGCTTCGGTGCCCTTGTTCAAGGCGTCGTCACCGCGGATGTAGGCGATGCGCTTGCCGGCCAGGTCGGCCGGGGTCTCGACGTCGAGGTCGCCGGCCACCGCCAGCGACAGGCCGAAGGAGGCCGTGGAGGTGGTAATCACGCGGATGGGCTGGGGTCCCCAGTCGCGATCGGCAAACATCATTACGCCCTCGGCACCGTAGTAGCTGGCGATGCCGCAGGCGCACAGGTCGACGCGTCCCTGCTTGAGCGGCGTCATGCGCGAGACATCGTTGTCGCCGGGCAGGATGCGCACCGAGGTGCCGTAGTGATTCTGCAGCATGTTGCCGATGGCCACGGCCTGGGCGTAGCCGCTTGAATTGGTGCCGTAGGCGGTCCAGGCCATGGTACGCGGCAGTTCGACTTCGGCAGCCTGGGCCGTGCCGATGGAGATCAAAGTGAAAGGAACAGCGGCAACAATGAGGGAGCGAGACAACTGGCGCATGGTGCAACTCCTGTAAAAAGTGATTGTTGTTTTGCTATGCGGTATTTGATTCCGAAACTGAACTCGATACTAGGAAGACCCCGCTGCAGTGTCAACGCATGCTTGCCGTTGGGTCGCCATCTGCTTTCCGCTAGGCGGAATGTCGCTTAAGAAGGGGTAAAAACACTTTACAAAAGAAAGGCTTGCCAAAGAACGGGCTGGGCAGGAAAACAGCCGCTTCGACCAAGGTATAGACGTTCCGGCTACTCAGAGGGGCGGGAGAGTTCGCGCCAGGCAGCATAGCTGCTGAGAAAGACCCGCCCCGTCATGTCGTCGAGGAAATCGCTGCACTTCAAGCGATCCATGACCGGCCCTTTTACTTCGGCCAGGTGCAGGGTGACGCGAGAGTCCTTGAGGCGGGCATTGATGGCATCGAGGCTTTCCAGCGCCGAGGCATCGATCAGGTTTACTGCCGAGCAGATCAGCACCACGTGTTCGAGTTCCGGACGAGTGGCCACCAGGTCGTAGACGGTGTCTTCCAAGTAACGAGCATTGGCGAAATAGAGACTTTCATCGATACGCAGCAATGCCACGTGGCTGACGCTTTCGGTTTCGTGACGTTCGACGTTGCGAAAGTGTTCGGTGCCGGGTATGCGACCCACCAGCGCGCTGTGTGGACGGCTGGTGCGGTAAAGGAAAAGGCCGATGGAGAGTGCCACACCGCTGATGATGCCGGCTTCGACGCCTTCCACCAGAGTCAGCAGGATGGTGACCGCCATGGCCGAGAAATCGCTGCGCGAGTAGCGCCAGGTCTGTCGGATCATGGGGATGTCGATCAGGGTGATGATCGATACGGTGATCGTTGCCGCCAGGGTGGCGATAGGAAGGTGCTGGAGCGTCGGCGTGAGAAACAGCGTCACCGCGCCGATGCCGATGGCGGCGAAGAGTCCTGCCAGCGGGGTCTGCGCCCCGGCATCGTGATTGATCACGGTGCGGGTCAGTCCGCCGGTGACCGGCATCCCCGCGGAAAAAGCGGCGACGACATTGGCGCCGCCCAGGCCGACCAGTTCCTGATTCGGCGAGATGCGCTCGCGACGCCTGGCGGCCAGCATTTGCCCCATGGAGACGGACTCGACGAAGCCCACCACGCTGATCAACAGGGCGGGTACCAGCAGCGCCTGCCAGAGGGAGGCCTCGAAACCGGGCACGGTGAGCGGTGGCAGCCCTTGGGGAATATCGCCAATGACGGCGACACCGATCTCGGCCAGCTCGAAATACCAGGTGGCAAGCGTGGTCGCTATTACGGCGAAGACAGGACCTGCACGGGTAATAAGGTCGGCCAGAGGCTGAGGGAGGCCCAGGCGGCGCAGGGTCGGCCGGCCGTACTGACGCAGCAGGAGCAGGAACGACAGGCTGCCGATTCCGATGATCAACGTGGGCAGGTGCAGGCCGGGCAGGCCACGGGCAAACTCCGCCAGCCTGGGCAGCAGCTCGCGAGCGCTGAGTTCGACGCCGACCAGGTAACCCATCTGGCTGGCAGCAATGAGAATGCCCGATGCGGTCAGGAATCCTGCGATGACGGGGTGGCTCAAGAAATTGGTCACGAAGCCCATGCGCAGCAACCCCATGACAAGCAGGATCAGGCCGGAGAGCAGGGAGAGCACCAGCGCCGCCTGCAGGTACTCGGGCGTGCCCGGTGTGGCGACCCCCGACAATGCCGCTCCGGTCATCAGCGCAACGATGGCGACCGGCCCCACGGCCAGGGTTCGGCTGGTGCCCAGCAGGGCATAGGCGATGGCAGGCAACAGGCTGGCGTAGAGGCCCACCACAGCCGGCAGCCCAGCCAGCACGGCGTAGGCCAGTGACTGGGGTATCACCATCACGGTAACGATCAGGCCCGCCAGGAGATCGGCGCCGCCCAGGCGCCTGTTGTAGTGAGGCAACCAGGTGAGGATCGGTAAGTAGCGTCTGAGCATCCCGTCTCTTAGATGGCAGGGGCTTGGGAACACCAGACTAAACGATATTGGTGGTTGAGTTGAGTGTTGGTTAGCATCAGGTGAAATAGTTGCTGCAGAACGACAACGACCGACAGGACACGCCATGAAGCCCGAAACCATCGCCCTCCATCACGGCTACGCTCCCGACGACCAGCACGCCGTCGCGGTGCCGATCCACCAGACCACCTCGTTCTCCTTCGACAATGCCCAGCACGCGGCCGACCTGTTCGACCTCAAGGTCGAGGGTAATATCTATTCGCGCATCATGAACCCAACCTGTGCGGTGCTGGAACAGCGCATCGCCGCGCTGGAGGGTGGAATCGCCGGCCTGGCGGTCGCTTCGGGCATGGCCGCAATCACCTATGCCATCCAGACCATCGCCGAGGCCGGCGACAACATCGTCTCGATCAGCGAGCTGTATGGCGGTACCTATAATCTCTTCGCGCATACCTTGCCGCGCCAGGGTATCGAGGTGCGCTTCGCCGACAAGGACGACATCGAAGGCATCGAGTCACTGATCGACGCACGCACCAAGGCGGTGTTCTGCGAAAGCGTCGGCAACCCGTCCGGTAGCGTGGTCGACATGGCAAGACTGACAGAAGCCGCGCATCGCCACGGCGTTCCGGTGATCGTCGACAACACCGTGCCCACGCCTTTCCTGTGGCGCCCCATCGAGCACGGTGCCGATATCGTCATCCATTCCGCGACCAAGTACATCGGCGGCCATGGCACCACGATCGGTGGCGTGATCGTCGACTCGGGCAAGTTTCCCTGGGCCGACCATCCCCAGCGTTTCCCGCTGCTCAACGAGCCGGACGTTTCCTACCATGGGGTGAGCTACACCCGCGACGTCGGTGAAGCCGCCTTCATCGCGCGGGCCCGTGTGGTGCCGCTGCGCAATATGGGCGCGGCGCTCTCGGCCCAGGCGGCCTGGAACCTGCTGCAGGGGCTCGAGACGCTGGCGCTGCGCATCGAACGCATCTGTGCCAACGCACTCAAGGTGGCGGAATACCTGGAGGGACACCCAGCGGTTAACTGGGTCCAGTATGCCGGTTTGCCGGGTCACAAGGATCACGCCCTGGCCAAGCGCTACATGAATGGCCATGCCTCGGGCATTCTCAGCTTCGGTATCCAAGGCGGGCGCGAGGCGGGAGCGCGTTTCTACGATGCCCTGGGCATGATCCTGCGGCTGGTGAACATCGGCGATGCCAAGACCTGCTCGTCGATTCCGGCTGCGACCACCCATCGTCAGCTCAATGACGAAGAACTCGTGGCCGCCGGTGTGACGTCCGACATGGTCAGGCTCTCCATCGGCATCGAGCACGTCGACGACATCATCGCGGACCTGGAGCAGGCACTGGCCGCCAGCCAGGCCTGAAAATACACCGGGCGTCTCGCAAGGCGAGGCACCCGGTGTCCGCCAACGAAAAAACAGTCGAATCGGAGATACAGGAAAAAGAGCTATCGGCCATTCCAGGTGGCACTTGAGTAGCGCTTTCGTCTGTCAGGCGAAAGTGGTGATGCGAATGTCGGTTACTTAACGTTAAGCTCCCAAAACACCTATAACAAAGAGACGACACGCATGCGGATACTGATGCTCCTGCTGGCCGCGGTTGCGCTTGCCGCCGGCTTTTTGATCGGCTACCGCGGCGGCGCCGAATGGCAGGCGCTCCTCTCGGTGGGGCTGGCATCGTCAGCGGGCGCTCTGCTCGCACTGAGCGGGCTGGCTGCGATTCATCGCGCGGGTGCCGATTCGCTGGCCAACGATCGTTTCCATGTCTGGCTACCCGCTTCGCGCGACTATCTCTCCCTGCGGCGCATGGCGCATGGTCTGATCCAGCAGGCCAGCACCACGGCGATCGCTTCCGCCGAAGTATCCCATCACGCCGATCGAATGGATCAGCGCCTGGAGCGCCAACAGCAGACCGTGCGCGAAGCGTCGTCGAGCATGGGCGCGATCACGTCGGCCATCGAGCAGGTTGCCGCCAGTGCCGCCAACGTCGCCACTCTGGCCAGTCGCTCGCGCGACGCCAGCCATGTCAGCCGGGAATCGCTGGGGCAGGTCATCGAGGAGATGCAGGCACTCGCCGAACGTTCGGAAGAGGCGCTCGAGTTGCTGAACATGCTGAGCGAGAAGGCCGACAGCGTGCGCCATGTGACCTCGCTGATCGAGGAAATCGCCGAGCAGACCAACTTGCTGTCGCTCAATGCCTCGATCGAGGCGGCGCGTGCCGGCGAGCACGGCCGCGGCTTCGCGGTGGTGGCAGGAGAGGTGCGTCAGCTCGCCGGGCGCACCGCCGATGCCACGCGCAATGTCGAGGCGCTGGTCGGCGATATCGGCGACAGCAGCCATCGCGTGGTCGACACCATCGGTCACTTGATGCAGCGCGTCGGCGACCGGGCCAAGGAGATGAGCAAGGTCGGCGAGCAGCTTACCGAGATGACCGGTCATTTCGACCAGGTGGAAGGTGAGATTCGCTCCATCGCCGAGGCCATGGAGGACACCAATCGACACTCACAGCGCGTGGCCGGGACCCTGGGCACGCTGGAGGAGGACGCAGAGCAGGGCAACCGCGACATGCACGGCCTGGCGAGCCAGGCACGTGCTCTGATGGCCGGTGCCGAGGCGGTCGATGCGGCGCTCGCTCAGCAGCGCCTCGAAGGGCGTCATCAGCAGGTATTCGAGGCCGCACGCCAGGCGGCAGCGAAAATAGGCGCATTGCTCGAATCGGCCATCAAACGCGGTGAACTCGACGAGCAGACCCTCTTTCATGCCCAGTACACGCCGATTCCCGGTACCAACCCGCAGCAATACGAGACCGGGTACGTCAACTACACGGATGAAAACTTCCCCGCCATCCAGGAACCGCTGCTCGAGCGTCTCGGTGTCGCCTATGCCATCGGCATCGATCGGCGTGGTTATATTCCCACTCATAACGTCGCCTCCAGCCGGCCACCCACCGGCGACTATGAGCACGATCTCAAGTTCTGCCGCAACCGGCGCATCTACGAGGACACCACCGGACAGCGCTGCGGGACCCACGAGGAGACCCTGCTGTTGCAGACCTACAAGCGCGATACCGGCGAAGTGATGCACGATTTGTCGGTGCCGATCTATGTGGGCGGCAAGCACTGGGGTGGCTTCCGCGTCGGCTACAAGCCCGAGACAGCGTAAGCCTTCGAGCGCTGGCGCGGCCTCGCCTCGTCAGCGCTGCTCCGGCGAGGATGGAGTGCCGGCCGGCGCCAGCGGCGAACGTGTCCGGGTATTCCAGGCCGACCAGGAGTAGAGCGCAAGGCTGACCCAGATCAGCAGGAAGGTGGCGAGTTGCGTTGGCGAGAGTGGTTCGCGAAACACCAGCAGTGCGATGAAGAACTGAATGGTGGGGTTGAGGTACATCAGAAAACCCAGCGTAGCGAGCCGCAGCCGCCGAGCTGCCCCGGCAAAGGCCAACAGCGGCAGGGCGGTGATCACGCCGCTGGCAATCAGCAGCAGTGTGATGCCCGATTCACCCAGGAAATGGGAGAGTTCGGCGGCGCTGAGCCAGGCCAGTGCCATCAGCCCCAGCGGTAGCAGCAAGAGAGTCTCCACGAACAAGCCGGAGAGCCCGTCGAGAGGCACCTGCTTGCGCAGCAGACCGTAGGTGCCGAAACTCAGCGCCAGCGTCAGGCTGATCCACGGCAACTCGCCGAGCAGCAGCAACTGGATGGCAATGGCCGAACCCGCCAGCAGGACGGCAATTCGTTGCACTCCGGTCATGGCCTCGCGCAGTACCACCATGCCCAGCGCCACGTTCACCAGCGGCGTGAGGAAGTAGCCCAGGCTGGCCTGGAACACCTGACGGCTTTCGACGGCGTAGATATAGAGCCCCCAGTTGATGGCGATCAGCAGTGCGCAGCCGAGCACACGGCCCAGGCGCCTGGGTTCGGCGAGTGCCTTGCGGATGGGATCCCAGCGCTTGAGCAGGGTGACCAGAACGACCAGGAACAGGCACGACCAGATGACGCGATGAACCAGTATCTCGTAGGCGGGAACGCCTTCGAACAAGGCGAAGAACAGTGGAAAGCAGCCCCACATGACGTAGGCGGCCAGGCCGAAGCCGACGCCGCGTGCGGCTTCACGATCGCTCAAGGACTGCAAGGGCATTGCCGGTTACTCTGGTGACGTAGAGCTGTAATTTAGCAGCCTATTGAATTCGCCTCCATGGCCTCGGTGACGTTCGTGACGCAAAGCAAGGTCCGGGCTGACGTCATTGCCTGCCTGGGTTAGGCTGAAGCGATAGACGAGCGACTGCAAGGGAACCATCCATGAGCGATTTGCGTACGACCCTGGTTCAGTGCGACCTGCGCTGGGAAGATCCCGAGGCCAACTGCCGGATGCTCGAAGAGCAGCTGGGCGGGCTCGGCGGCGACGAGACCGACCTCATCGTGTTGCCCGAGATGTTCTCCACCGGCTTCACCATGAACTCCCGCGAGATGGCCGAGCCCATGGAGCAGAGCCGTGCCGTAGCATGGCTGACCGAGCAGGCGTGCAAGCGCAACTGCGTCATGACCGGCAGCGTGGCCATCGTCGAGGATGGCCACTATTTCAACCGGCTCGTTTGGGCACGACCGGACGGCAGCCGCGTCTGCTACGACAAGCGACACCTGTTCCGCATGGCTGGCGAGCACGAGCGTTATTCCATGGGCCACGATAGGGTGATCGTGACGCTGAAGGGGTTCCGTATCCTGCTCAGCGTCTGCTACGACCTGCGCTTTCCCGTGTGGCTGCGCCAGAGCCCTGGGCCCGGCGAGCACTTCGAGTACGACGCATTGCTGTGCGTGGCCAACTGGCCGGCGCCGCGGCGGCATCCGTGGCGCATCCTGCTGCAAGCCCGGGCGATCGAGAACCTGTGCCCCGTCATCGGCGTCAATCGCGTCGGAGAGGACGCCAATGGCATGCGCTATTCCGGCGATTCCATGCTGGTGGACTTCAAGGGTGAGGCAATCATCGACGAGCCGCCCGATACGGCTTTCATCAAGAGCGCAACGCTTTCTCATGCAGACCTCGTGGCGTTCCGTGAGAAGTTTCCCGCCTGGCGCGACGCCGATCATTTCACATTGTCCGATGGGGTCGGGTTCTGATGCGGCTCGACCGTTTTCTGGCTGAGACCACCGAACTGACCCGCAGCCTTGCCAAGAAGGCGCTGCATCGTGGCGAGGTCAGCGTCAATGGGGAGGTTATCAAACAGCCAGCCAGCCAAGTGGGAGAATCCGATCGAGTGGAATGGGACGGCCAGCCGCTGGTCCTGGTCGGGTTACGCTACGTGATGCTCAACAAGCCAACCGGCGTGGAGTGCAGCGCGCGCCGCGGCTTGTACCCCAGGGTAGTGGAGTTCATCGACTTGCCCAAGGCCGAACGTCTGCAAGCCGTGGGCCGGCTCGATGTCGACACTACCGGGCTGGTACTGCTGACCGACGACGGCCAGTGGTCACACCGCGTGACGGCGCCGCGCAAGCGCTGTGCGAAGGTATATCGGGCCACCCTGGCGGAACCTCTCGCCGGCGAGGCGCTGGCCGCGGCCGTCAAGTGCTTCGAGGAAGGTATTCTACTCGAGGGCGAAGAGAAACCGACGCTGCCGGCCAGGCTCGTCATGCGCAATGACTACGAGGCCGAACTCACCCTCTACGAAGGGCGCTACCATCAGGTCAAGCGCATGTTTGCCGCCATCGGCAACCACGTCACGGCGCTGCACCGGGAATCGGTAGGGCCATTGACGTTGGGCTCTCTCGAACTCGGCGAGTGGCGCGAGCTGAGTCCCGACGAGGTCGCCATGTTCGCCTGAGTCAGGCGGAAGGCTCATAGGTTTCGCTACGGTCGCGACCCCTATGCTTGGCCCGATAGAGTGCCTGATCGGCCAGGCGAATCAGCTCTATCGGGTCGTCGGCATGAGCTGGATAGCTGGCGATACCGCATGAAAGGCTGACGCAGCCGAGTGTTTCGCCACCGTGCAGGAAACACTGTCGCCGCATCGAATCCAGCAGCCGCTCGACGGCTTCATTGGCCTGCAGCGCCGTGGCTCCGGGCATCACCACGACGAACTCCTCACCACCCAGGCGGCACACCACGTCGGCCTCGCGGAAATGCTCGTCGATCAGGCTTGCCGTGGCTATCAGTACCGCATCGCCAGCCTCATGCCCGTGCAGGTCATTGAAATGTTTGAAGTGATCGATATCGAGCATGATCAAGGCAAGTGCCGAGCCACGCCTGGCGATGGCCGCCTCGTGAGCGAAGATCTCGTCGAAGTGGCGACGGTTCTTCACACCGGTCAAGGGATCCTGGTAGGAGAAGGCTCGAAGCTGCTCGACCATGTGCTGCAGATCCTGGGTGCGATCCTCCACTTGACGCTCAAGGTGTTGATTCAGCTCGACCAGTTCACGCTGGGTCATAGCATAATGGCGCAGCGAGATCGCCACTATGGCAAGGCTGAAGCCCAGCGCTCCCAGGCTGACCGGAACTCGCTGCCACGGTAACAAGCCATGGGCTACCGCCATGTCGAGCAGCAGCAGCAGGCCGAACAAACCATAGGCCGCGATAATGAGCCGTTGCTCCCCATTGAGTTGCTTCAGGTGTACGGCAATGAGGGCAAACAGCAGCGGCAGGCTGATGGCTAGCAGGAGGTCGTAGACGGGAAAGGTGCTGGAGAGATTGACGATACCGCTGAGAGCCAATGCCAACGCCAGGACAAGATAACCCAGGTGGAACTGCCACAGTCGACGAATCCAGCGCGAATGGTGGCTCTTGAACCAAGGCTCGAGCAGCAGGCCGATGCCTACCGGCAGCGCGTAATACCCCGCCGCCGCAAGGTAGTTCCATAACAGTGGCTTATCCAGCAGCAGCTGGCTGGCCTGGGTCTCGGCAAGGATCATCACGCCGGAGGCAAGAGAAAAGAGCCCGATGCCGGCAAAGGTCTGGCGGCGCCGATGGATCAGCGCGAAGCTGCCGGCCAACAGTGAGAGCAGCAGGCAAAAGGCGCTTACCGCCAGGTCGGGCGCCGAACGGTTCAAGATCATGCGGAAGAACTCCGGGCGATCCATCAGGCGAACTTCGCCCCAAAGGCCGATATCGGTGTAGTTGGAGTAGACTCGAAAGGTGAGCTGCCTGCCGGCGAAATCTTCGGGAAGGCTGATTGCGTGCCAGAGCCAGCCGATGAAAGGACCTTCGCCTCGGTCGTCGAAACTGCCGTGCTGGTAGATAAGTTCGCCATCCAGATAGGCTTGGGCAATCAGGTCGATGCTGTAGATATAGAGTATCGGATCGCGCCATTCGCCAGCAGGGAGAGTAGTTCTGAACCACACATGATGGTTTGCCTCTCGGCCGGGTGGGTTGGACGGGAAATCGATGGATTTCCAGTCCTCCTCAGAATCCGATTCGATGAGCCAGACGGGCGTACCGTCGTCAAGTCGTGGTGAGTCCCCCCAGCGGTAGGTCCATCCTTTGTCGAGGGCCACGGAGGATGCCGTCGCCACGATGGGAAGCAAGAACAGCGCCAATAGCGTGGATAGCCGCAGAGGGGTGACGAGGCTGCGCATGTTGGGCGTTCCTGTATTCCTGACGAGCCCCAGTATAAAACATAGCCGGATATAGGGCGCGTTCAGCGTGCTTAACCGATACACGGGGTCTTATACCGTTATCTTTCATCTGGCATTCAACACAACATCCACCCGGCTGAGGCATTTACTGAGTCTGCACAACAAGTCCTGCTGCCTTCACCAGCTCACGAGTGTAATCGCTGGTAGGTTCGGCCAGGAGTGCCTGGCACTCACCTTGTTCCACCAGTTCCCCATCCTTCAACACCAGCACGCGGTGAGCCATGGCACGCACCACGGCCAGGTCGTGGCTGATGAAGAGAAAACTCAACCCCCGGCGGGCCTGCAAATCGCGTAGAAGTTCGACGAGTTGCTTCTGTACGGTGCGGTCCAGTGCCGAGGTGGGTTCGTCGAGTACCACTAAATCCGGCTCCAAAATCAGGGCACGGGCGACGGCAATCCGCTGGCGTTGACCGCCTGAGAACTCGTGCGGGTAGCGTGCCGCACAGTCTTCCGGCAGGCCAACTTCCTTGATCGCCGCCCGCACGCGCTTCTCCACCTCCGCATCGGTAAGGTCAGGATAGTGGAAGCGCAGGCCTTCGCTGATGATGTCGGAGACCGGCATGCGCGGCGAAAGCGAGCCGTACGGATCCTGGAATACTACCTGGATGCGGCGGCGACGCTTGCGCAGGGCATTGCCGGTCAGCCGGTCCAGACGTTCGCCGCCGAACTCGATTTCGCCGCGACTTTCCACCAGCCTCAGCAATGCCATGGCAAGAGTAGTCTTGCCCGAGCCGGATTCGCCGACGATACCCAACGTCTCGCCTGGGGCCAGGTGCAGGTCGATCGGCTTGACCGCCTCGAAAGCAGGGGCGCGCTTGGCAAATAGACGCTTGGGGCGCTGGAAGCTCACTGCCACGCCACGCGCCTCGAGCAGCACCTGAGTCGAGCTGACGGGTACTGGCCGACCGGTCGGCTCGGCATCCAGCAGCGTCCGCGTATAAGCGCTGCGTGGCGATACAAAGACCTCACCGACGGGGCCCGTCTCTTGTTCCTGGCCGTCGTAGAGC
This sequence comes from Billgrantia sp. C5P2, assembly GCF_051062895.2. Taxonomy (NCBI): domain Bacteria; kingdom Pseudomonadati; phylum Pseudomonadota; class Gammaproteobacteria; order Oceanospirillales; family Halomonadaceae; genus Billgrantia; species Billgrantia sp. C5P2. The sequence goes on along the minus strand of NZ_CM128542.1, from coordinate 2,310,619 downwards.
ACGCAGACCCGGTCAGCGTGGCGTCGCACCAGGTTGAGGTCGTGGGTGATGAAGAGCATGCCCATGCCATGACGATCGCGCAGCTCGGCGAGCAGGGCCAGAATCTCCTGCTGCACGGTGACATCGAGTGCAGTGGTGGGCTCGTCGGCAATCAGCAGCTCCGGGTCGTTGGCGATGGCCATGGCGATCATCACGCGTTGACGCTGGCCGCCCGAGAGCTGATGCGGCCAGGCATCGAGCAGTTCATCGGCACGTGGCAGCTTGACCTGCTCCAACAGCTTACGGGTTCGCTCACGCGCCGCACGGCCCGACAATCCCTGATGCAGCCGCAGGGTCTCACCGATCTGCTTGGCCACGGTGTGCAGTGGGTTGAGTGAGGTCATCGGCTCCTGGAACACGAAACCGACGCGACCGCCCCGCAGCGCCTGCCAATCGCGTCCCTTCAGCGCGGTGAGGTCGGTATCGCCCAGCCAGCGGTCGCCCGTGACCTGAGCGTTGTCCGGCAACAGGTTCATGGCGCCGAGGGCGGAGACGGACTTGCCGGAACCGGATTCACCGACCAGTGCCAAAGTTTCACCACGTCGTACTTCCAGGGTCAGCTCGCGGAGAACCGGCTTGCCGTCGAAGGCAATCGAGAACTTGTCGAGGCGCAGCAAGGTTTGGGAGCGAGTATCAGGCATTGGGCTGGGTCCTGGTCAGCGGCGTGGCGCTGGATGCATGCTGAATGTGTCGGGGGTCGAAAGCGTCGCGCAGCCCTTCGCCGATGAAGACCAGCAACGAGAGCATCAGTGACAGGCTGACGAAGGCGGTGATGCCGAGCCAGGGCGCATGCAGGTTGTTCTTGCCCTGAGCGACCAGCTCACCCAGCGAAGGCGAACCTGGGGGCAGCCCGAAACCGAGGAAGTCGAGCGCCGTGAGGGTGGTGATGGCGCCGGTAAACAGGAAAGGGATGAAAGTCAGGGTCGCTACCATGGCGTTGGGAAGCACGTGGCGCCACATGATCAATCGCGACGGTAACCCCATGGCCTTGGCGGCACGCACGTATTCGAGGTTGCGGGCGCGCAGGAACTCGGCACGCACCACGTCCACCAGGCCGAGCCACGAAAACAGCAGCATGATTCCCAGCAGCCACCAGAAACCGGGCTGGACGAAGCTGGCCAGGATGATCAGCAGGAACAGGACCGGCAGTCCCGACCAGATCTCGGTCAGTCGTTGCCCGATCAGGTCGGTCTTGCCGCCGAAGTAGCCCTGGATGCCGCCGATGATCACGCCCATGGCCAGCGAGCCCCCGGTCAGTACCAGGGCGAAGAATACCGACAGGCGAAAGCCGTATATCACGCGTGCCAGAACGTCGCGACCCTGGTCGTCGGTGCCCAGCCAGTGCCGTGAGTCGGGAGGCGAAGGCGAGGGGCGCATGATCTGCATGTCCAGCGTCTGGTAGGAGAAAGGGATCAACGGCCAGACGGCCATGCCATGCTCATCGATCTGCTCGCGTATGAAGGGGTCGTGATAATCGGTACGGGTAGGCAGGAAGCCGTCGAATTCCGTCTCGGGGTAATCCACCAGCAACGGCACGTACCACTGGCCGTCGTAGCGCATGACAATGGGTCTATCGTTGGCGATCAGCTCGGCCGCCAGGCTCACCACGAACAGGGCGAGGAAGATCCACAGCGAGATCCGGGCACGACGGTTGCTGCGAAAGACGTCGATGCGGCGCCGCGCAATTGGCGAGAGCTTGGAAGTGAAGGCAAAGGCCATGGCTCAGGATTCCCTCGTCTCGAAGTCGATGCGCGGATCCACCCACACATACGTGAGGTCGGAAATCAGCTTGAGGATCAGCCCGATCAGGGTATAGAGGAACAGCGTACCGAAGATCACTGGGTAGTCGCGCTGCATCACCGCTTCGAAACCGAGCAGCCCGAGCCCTTCGAGGGAGAAGATCACCTCGATGAGCAAAGAACCAGTGAAGAAGATCGTCACCAGGGCCCCGGGCATGCCGGCGATGATGATCAGCATGGCGTTGCGGAACACGTGACCGTAGAGGGTACGGCGGTCACTGGCCCCCTTGGCGCGTGCCGTCAGTACGTACTGCTTGTGGATCTCATCGAGGAAGCTGTTCTTCGTCAACATGGTCAGGGTGGCGAAGCTGCCAATGGTCATGGCCGTGACCGGCAGGGTGATGTGCCAGAAGTAATCCTTGACCTTGCCCCAGGCGGAAAGCTCATCGAAATCCGGCGAGGTCAGCCCGCGCAGGGGGAAGAGATCCCAGTAGCTGCCGCCGGCGAACAGCACGATCAACAGAATGGCGAACAGGAAACCGGGGATGGCATAACCGACGATGACCAAGCCTGAGGTCCACACATCGAAGCGCGAGCCGTGGTGCAGTGCCTTGCGTATCCCCAGCGGAATCGAGATCAGGTATACCAGCAGCGTGGTCCATAGTCCCAGTGAGATAGACACCGGCAAGCGTTCGACCATCAACTCCACCACCGGTCGATCGCGGAAGAAGCTGTTACCGAAGTCGAAGGTGGCGTAGTCACGCATCATGGTCAGGAATCGAATATGGGCCGGCTTGTCGAAGCCGAATTGCTGCTCGAGCTGTTCGATGAAACGAGGGTCGATCCCCCGGGCGCCGCGCGACTCGTCCTGCACCACCACGTCGCCACCCCCGGCGTCCAGGCGCGTACTGGCCATGGCGTCCATACCCTCGAAGCGAGCCAGCATCTGATCGATCGGTCCACCTGGTGCGGCCTGGACGATGATGAAATTGAGCAACATGATGCCGATCAAGGTGGGAATCATCAGCAACAGGCGGCGCAGGATGTAGCGACTCACGATAGATCATCCTTGTGGAAACGTGGTGACGAATGGCGACGACCTACCTGCGTCGTAGACGACGGTTCAGCTCGTCCTCGCGGTCGGTGTCCACCCACCAGGCCGAAAGGTCGAAGCCGTACTCGGGGAAAGGCTCGGGGTAGCCGAACTTGTCCCATACCGCTATCCGCGTCTCCCCGGAATGGTACTGGGGAATGGTGATGAAGCTCCACAGCAGCACACGGTCCAGCGCGCGGGTAGCGGTATTGAGCTCCTCGCGGCTGTCGGCGCGAATGAGCCGCTCCACCAGGTCATCCACGGCCGGGCTCTCTAGCCCCATCAGGTTGCGGCTCTGGGGAGAATTGGCAAATTCGCTGGTCCAGTATTCCCGCTGCTCGTTGCCCGGATTGTTGGACTGCGGGAATTGACCGACGACGATGTCGAAATCGAAACTGCGCAGGCGGTTGAGGAACTGGTTGATGTCGACGATGCGCAATCTCCCCTGGATGCCGAGCCGCGACATGTTGCGGAGCATCGGCTGCACGACTCGCTCCATGCCGCTGTCGTACAGCATCACCTCGATGGTGAGAGGGCGCCCGCGTTCATCCACCAACGTGCCGTCGCGTACCTCATAGCCGGCTTCAAGCAGCAGGTCGTAGGCGAGCCGCAGGCGTTCGCGCAGGTCGTCAGGATGGTCGATGGGCACTGGGCTGTCGAATACGCGCGCGGGCAGCTCCTCACGATACGGCTCGAGCAATCCGAGCTCAGCCTCGCTCGGCAATCCCTCGGCCGCCATCTCGGAATTCTGGAAATAGCTTTCGGTAGGGTGGTAGGAGTCGTAAAAGAGGTTGGCATTGAGCCAAGGAAAGTCGAAGGTCAGGTTGAGGGCTTCACGCACCCGTGGGTCCTGGAACTTGTCACGCCGCAGGTTGAAGACGAAAGCCTGCATGCGCGAGGGAGTGCCGTCGGGCACGGTGATGCGCTTGACCAGGCCTTCATGAAAGGCTGGGAAATCGTAGCCGATCGCCCAGGTCGAAGCTCGGGCATCGATGCGATAGTCCATCACTCCGGCCTTGAAGGCCTCCCAGGCGATGTCCCGGTCGCGATAGTAATCGTAGATCAGCCGCTCGATATTGTGCCGCCCCACGTTGACGGGCAGATCGCGTCCCCAATACTCCTCGTCGAGACGATAGACGATGCGCCGACCCGGCTCGACGCTGGCAATGCGGTAGGGGCCTGAGCCGGGGTGGCGGGCCAGTGTCGGCGCGCTGAAGTCACGCTCTTCCCAGTAGTGCTTGGGCAGGATCGGCAGCTGGCCGACGATCAATGGCAGCTCGCGTGATTCGTTGGTGGAGAACTCGAAGCGTACGGTGTGACGGTCCAGCGCCACCACATTCTCCACGTCGGAATAGTAACCGCGATAGAAGGGATTGCCTTCCTCGATCAGCAGGTTGAAGCTGAACACCACATCCTCGGCAGTTACCGGCTCGCCGTCATGGAAGCGCGCCTCGGGGCGCAGATCGAATTCGATCCAGTGGCGATCCGGATCCAGGCGAATCCCATCGGCCAGTAGACCATAGACGCTGAATGGCTCGTCGACGTTCTCGGTGAGCAGAGTGTCGTAGATCTGGCCGACGCCGATGGCCGGCGTACCGCGAATGATGAAGGGATTGGTCGAATCGAAACTGCTGCCCACCGCAGCCTGAGTCATGCTGCCACCCTTGGGCGCTTCCGGGTCGACGTAGGGAAAGTGGCTGAAGTCGGCAGGCAAAGCCGGCTCATCGTAAAGCGCCAGGCCATGCACGGTCGGCACTTCGTCAGCCGGTACTCCATCAGTCGATGCTCTATCAGTCGATACTCTGTCCGCTTCGGTGGCGAATGACGATGCTCCCCAGCCAAGCAACAGGCAACAGAAGAGGGTGGAACGCAAGACGAACCGCATCACTGACATCCTTGGTCGAGGCTGGCCCGGCATCCCGGGCGTTACCGCCATAAGGTGTCAGGCCATCCGCCGCTTGTAAACCTCGATGTGCGACGGATGGTCACTGCCGGATTCAACGTGCCGCAAGGCTGCGGCGAGGAATTTCGAGCTGCTGGCCGGTGCGGATGACATCGCCGTTGAGGCCATTGTGCCGGCGCAGTTCGGCCACGCTGATGCCGTGACGGCCGGCAATGGCAGAGAGACTGTCGCCACGCTGGACGAAGTACTGCTCGCCTTCGACGGGAGCCGAGGGAGCCGGCGCACTGAGTTCTGCCAGCACAGCCTCTTCCTGTTCGATCGGCACCAGTACCACGTCAACCGTGGCGGGGCTGGCATTGCCATTGGTCAGTCCGGGATTCAACGCGACGAGTTCTGCCTGATCCACGCCCGCCACGTTGGCCAGCTGCGACAGCTGGATGGGCGCTGTGACCGGGACCTTGGCGAAAGCGGGAGCGTCGTCGATCTCGGGTAGTGCGATGCCATGGGCTTCGGGATCATCGATGATGGCGGCGATGGCGTTGAGCTTGGGCAGGTAGTTCATCGTCTCGCTGGGCAATTGCAGATGCCAGTAATCGTTGGGCTCACCCCGTGCGGCTGCGGCGTGACGAGCCCGATTGACCGTGCCGGCGCCGGCATTGTAGGCCGCCAGCGAGAGTTCGATGTCCCCCTCGTACCACTGCTCGGCCTGCAACTCGATGTAGTCCAGCGCCGCCTGGGTCGAGGCGATGACATCAAGGCGAGCGTCGTAGCCGTTGCGGCGACGCAGCCCCAGGGCATCGGCGGTACCGGGCATGAACTGCCACAGGCCGGCGGCACCTCGATGACTCCGGGCCAGGGGATCGTAGGAACTCTCCACGAAGGGAATCAGGCCGATCTCGCCCGGCAGTCCCCGCAGCTCGACCTGCTCGGTGATCCAGGCCATCCAGGGTCGGGCACGTTCGATGATCTCGGCAATGTTGCCCGGGTTGGCACGGTAGTGGTCGATCCACTCCTGTACCCGTGCGTCATGGCGGCGATCGTGCCATTCCAGATTGTCTCGCAACCGTTCCCAGGCATCACCGGGGAGAAATTCGAGGTTAAGGTCATCCCAGAAATGATGGGTCGACGAGACCGGCCCAGTGCCGGGATGAGGACTTGCCAGTAGCGTCGGGCTGGTCGCCGACAGTGCACCGATCAAGGCGATACCACCGGCAAGGGCCAAGGTCCATTGCCGCGTCGTTCGGTAGGTCATGCTTACTCCTTCAGGACAGGTGTCGTGCACGCTGCCCATGGGATGCGTCAAATCTCAGAAACTGTCTTTCCAGGCACGCAGGGTGGCGAAAGTGGCCTGGTCGGTGTCGGTATTGCCGTGCCGTGCAGCGGTGGCGCGTACATCGGGCTCACCGCAGCGCAAGAAAGGGTTGATTCGCTTCTCGCGGGCCAGATGGCTCGGTAGGGTGGGCCGGTCGAGATCGCGAGCGCGCTGTGCCTCGACAATGGCATCGGTAACGTCCCGGTTGTGCGGATCGGCTGCCTGGGCGAACCTGAGGTTGGCCAGAGTGTATTCATGTCCAGCGAATATCAGCGTGTCGTCCGGCAGGCCGCTCAGGAGCTGCAGGGAGCGGTGCATCTGCTCGGGGGTCCCTTCGAACAAGCGGCCGCAGCCTGCGGAGAAGAGGGTGTCGCCGCAGAATAGCAGCGGCGGGATGCCTGCGGTGAAGAAGGCGATATGATCGAGAGTGTGGCCCGGCACCTCATGGACATCGAAGCGTCGCCCCATGACTCGACAGGTATCGCCTTCCCCGACACGCTCCGTCAAGCCGTCGATGTCCGGGTTGTCGGGGCCGATCACCTGCGGCGAGTAGCGCTCGATGAGTTTCGGCAGGCCACCGATATGATCGGGATGATGGTGGGTGACGAGAATGGTGCTGAGCGTGAGCCCCTCTTGCTCCAGAATATGGATAATCGGCTCTGCATCCCCTGGATCCACGACACAGACTTCCGGGGTCGTATCCTGACGCATGAGCCAGATATAGTTGTCGCTTAAAGCGGGAATCGGTGTCACGCTCAGCATAGGCGGTCTGTCCTTCGTCGCGTCGTCAACCGAAGTGAGTGGCGGTCGTTGGTCCGTTCCTCACCCCCGGCGGCACAGCAGGGCGCCACCGTGGGTGCTCGCTCGCAGTGGGTCGAGCACGGCAAAAAGCCAGAAATGGCCTGCAAAACCGGTGATCATGGAGGTATTGATCAGCAATGTCAAACCCGCATGAAGCGCTTGCCCTGGCACGGCTGTGTCGAGAAGGGCGCCGCTACTGGTCCAGTGAAGACGGGCAGGCCCACTGGCGCGCCGAGCGAGCCTGCCTGGGACCGATCTGCGAGAATCTGCACGGCGGCCATAGCCTGGAACTCGGCATTGGGCCTTCGCTTACCGACATGTCGCCCATCCGCCATAACATACGCTGGGCACCGACGATTGAGATGTCCGAGTCCGCTTCCGCCCTGGTGTGCCCTCTGGATGCGCTCGCACTGCCCGATGAATGCCTTCACCTGGTCATCGTTCATCATCTGCTGGAGGTCGTCGACGAGCCCCATCGGCTGCTGCAGGAAGCAGCCCGGGTCACCGCTGACGACGGCTGCCTGATCGTGCTCGGCTGGATGCCGTTGGGCTTGAGCGGTCTCGCGCGACTCTCGCCCGGGCGCCGGAGTCGCTTGCCTTGGCGTGGACATTGGCGTACGCCATCCAAGCTGGGTGAGTGGCTCGCATTTGTCGACTTCCGCGTCGAGCGGGTAGACTACTGCGGCTTTCACCTGCCCGGCAGCCTGCCCAACAATGCCGCCCTGGAAACGCTGGGGCGACGCCATAACGTGCCGCTGGGCGACAGCTATATCATTCACGCCCGCCGCCGAAACCGACTCGCTCAGAGCCAGCGTCCCAGGCTGAGGCTGCAGGGCTCTTTGGGCGGTGGTGCGCTGGGTCATGCCACGCGTGTCGGCAGTACCGCACCGGAACCGAGCAGAAGGACCACCGAAGTTGAGTGCCAGTGACCCCGACAAGCCATTACCCAAAGTCATCATTCATACCGACGGTGCCTGTCGTGGCAATCCCGGGCCAGGAGGGTGGGGGGCCGTGCTGTGCAGTGGCCGGCATGAGAAGACCCTGAACGGCTTCGAGGCGACCACTACCAACAACCGGATGGAGTTGATGGCAGCGATCATGGCGCTGCGGGCGCTCAAACAGGCCTGCGAAGTGGAACTGTGGACCGATTCCGAGTACCTGCGGCGTGGCATTACCGAATGGATCCATAACTGGATGAAGCGCAACTGGAAAACGGCAAGCAAGCAGCCGGTCAAGAACGCCGAGCTGTGGCGGGAGCTGCTCGAGGAGACTCACCGTCACCGCATCCATTGGCACTGGGTCAAGGGGCACAGCGGCCATCCGGGCAATGAGCGAGCCGATGCGCTGGCCAACGCCGCCATCGATGCCCACTGGAGCCGTGGCACGTCGCAAACTACCCAACCTGAGTCCTAGATCATGCGTCAGATCGTTCTGGATACCGAAACCACCGGCATCGATCCTCGCGAGGGCCACCGCTTGATCGAAATCGGTGCCGTTGAACTCGTCAACCGGCGCCTGACCGGCAACACGTACCATCAGTACATCAACCCGCAGCGCGAGGTCGAAGCCGAAGCCATCGGCGTGCATGGCATCACCAACGAATTTCTCGTCGACAAACCGGTATTCGCCGAAGTCGCCGATGCTTTCTGGGAATTCATCCGCGGCGCGGAGCTGGTGATCCACAATGCCGCGTTCGACGTCGGCTTCATCGACCATGAGTTCACGCTGTTGCTGAGTACCCGCGGCGAGCCGCGCCTGGGCCCGGTGGCCGAGCACTGCCGCATCCTTGACACCTTGCAGCTGGCTCGCGAACGCCACCCGGGGCAGCGCAACAGCCTCGATGCGCTGTGCAAGCGCTATGAGATCGACAACGGTCGCCGCGTGCTGCACGGCGCACTGCTCGATGCCGAGATCCTGGCCGATGTCTACCTGGCCATGACCGGAGGACAGACGGCGCTGTCACTGGATGCGGAAGAGCGGAGTAATAGCCAGGCCATGGCCAGTGGCCTCTCGATCAGGCGCATGACGCTTCCCGCCGGCAGTCTTCGCGTGCTGCGTCCTGGCGACGACGAGCTTGCAGCGCATCAGGCCAAACTCGAGCAAATTCGCCAGGCAGCAGGAAGCTGTCAGTGGGATGCCTTGGCGAGCCAGCCCCAAGGGAACGGCGATGCTGCGCCGTGAGTTGCCGCTCGAAGCCAACCATGGGCGGCTGATTCGAGTCGCGGCCGGGCGAATAGCGCCCGGCCCCGACGACAACCCATTGCAGGCCGAACAGCCCTGGCCGGACAGCGTTCAACCACTGGCCTACTGGCATGGGGAGCCGGTTGCGCTATCGGTGGAAGAGCAGGCCGGGGAGGACTGGCCCGACGGTCGTCAATGGCTTTCCCGGCTCCCTGAATCCTGGTTTCCGCTGATCTCCACGGCCCTGCAAGTGGCGGCCTGGTTGCGAGACCATCGCTTCTGCGGCCGCTGCGGGGCGCCTGCCTCGCGACTCGACGCCGAGTTCGCCATGCACTGCGAGCAGTGCGGACACCGTAACTATCCCCGGATATCTCCCTGCATCATTACGCTGGTGACGCATGGTGATGCCATGCTGCTGGCTCGCAGCCCACGCTTTCCGCCTAGCCGCTATTCCACACTGGCGGGTTTCATCGAACCGGGTGAGTCGGCCGAGGAGGCGGTGCATCGAGAGGTGTATGAAGAAGTGGGTATCAGTGTGGGTCGGATACGCTACTACCGTAGCCAGGCCTGGCCTTTCCCTCATGCCCTGATGCTGGGTTTCTTTGCCGAAGCGGCCAGCCGTCGAATCCGCATCGACGGTATCGAAATTGCCGATGCGGCCTGGTTTCACCCGAAGCGACTACCGCAACTGCCACCACTCTATTCCATTTCACGCGCACTGATCGAAACCCATCTTGCCGAGGTGGCCGACGGCATCGACCCATTACGCTGACCGGAATGCAACGAGCCGCCCGGAGGCGGCTCGTTGCATGCGGCAAGTCCGTCGTTCAACGATTCGGGAACAGGCTAGTCAGCTTGGTCGCCAGCATCACGTTTCCGGTGGCCTTCAGCTTGCCGGTCATGAACGCCGTCATGCCATTGACTTCACCGGTCATGATGCCTTTCAGCGTATCGCTGCTCATGGAGAGCGATACGGAAGGGTCGTCATGTTCGCCTTCCTCGACCGACAGGGTGCCATCCTTGATCACAAGGTAGTGGCTGCCGTTGTCGCTGAAGTGGAACTGAAAGACATCATCCATGCCCTGGGCAGCCTGGGGGTCGAAGCGCTCTTGCAGCTTGTCTAGTGTCGATGTCGAGGTGGACATGGGATGTTTCCTTCATGATTGGTCGAGTGAGTTGGAGGCCCTTCTGGTAGAGATTATTTCAAACGGTTGTTTCAATCAAGCCCGTTGTCAGTGGCGCCGTACGAGGTCACGATTGGGCGATCAACCCAAAACGGAGTGGCGACGTGAATGAATGGCTGATGGACATGGGGCGTTTCGTCGTACAAATGTCGATTCTGACCCTGCTGGTCGTGGTTGCGGTCATGGTGATCGCTCGTATCAAGAGCGAGGCGGGTGAGCGCGTTCGACTGCGGGTCGAGGAGCTGAACGCTCGTCACGAATACCGCCGGCGTCGCCTGGCCTTGGCCGCTACCGAGCCGAGCGCTCGCAAGCGCCTGGCCAAGGCCTTTCGACGCGATGACAAGAGCCGCTCCAGGGTTGGCCGCAAGCAGGCCGACGACTCCCGCTGCACGGTATGGGTGCTGGATTTTCACGGTGACCTGAGGGCCACGGGGGCGGGGCGGTTCGCCGAGGAGATCTCCGCGGTCACGGCGGCGGCTGACGCAGGGGATGAAGTCGTGATCCGCCTGGAATCGGCAGGAGGGCTGGTGCACGCCTATGGCCTGGCGGCCGCCCAGGTCGACCGGCTGCGCGAAGCGGGGCTCAGTACCACTGTCTGCGTGGACAAGGTGGCGGCCAGCGGTGGCTACTTGATGGCTTGCGCCGCGGACCAGCTTCGTGCCGCACCGTTTGCCGTTCTGGGCTCGATCGGTGTCGTGGCTCAACTGCCCAATGTCCATCGCCTGCTCAAACGCCACGACGTTGATATCGAGCTACTCACAGCAGGTGAGTACAAGCGGACCCTGACCGTATTCGGTGAGAACACGGAAGAAGGACGCGAGAAATTCCAGTCGGACCTCGACCACATTCACGAACTGTTCAAGCGACATGTGGCCGAGCGTCGTCCAGCCCTGGACATCGAGGCAGTGGCGACGGGCGAGGTGTGGTACGGGCACGACGCGCTCGAGAAGGGGCTGGTGGATGCCCTGGGTACCAGCGAGGCCTATCTGGTGGCGCGGATGGAGGAGGCGCGGGTCGTCCGCGTGTGCCTGGAAACTCGGCATCCGATGGGAAAACGGCTCGGCCTGGCCGTCAGGGAGGGCGTGGAAGGCGGAGTCGAGCGAGTGCTTGAACGACTCGATGCCAGCCGTTGGGAGAAGCGCTGAGCCGGCTACCCGGACCCGGGCTTCGTCACGCTTCCTGCAGCCGCACTAGCGCCCCGATCATCTGGCGCGCCTGTTCCCCCTGTAGCGAGTAGTAGATGGTCTGCGACGCTCGGCGCGTCGAAACCAGGCCTTCGCGGCGCAGGATGGCCAAGTGCTGGGACAGTGCCGATTGACTCAAGACCAGCCGCTGGTTGAGCTCGGTCACCGATAACTCGGAGCCATCCAGCAGACACAGGATGCGTAGTCGGTTGTCATTCGCCAGCGCCTTGAGTAGCGCGGTGGCCTGGTCGATGGCCGGATTGCCGGCCTGGAGAAGGCGGGATGCAGCGCTGTGCGAGGTGCTCATGATGATCTCCCCGTGTTGCTGCCCGGGCCAGGTCTGGCTACGAGCAGGCGGCTTCAGGCGGCTACCTCAGCCAACGACAGAGAGCGCAGATTACCTGTCGCAGGCAGTGCGATCTGGTAGTGCCCAGTTTTTGTCATGGCATTGCTGATTTAGTCATCATTGATAGTGACTCTGCGACTGTCAAACGAAGAATCAACTTAGCAACGTTTCGTATCGCCAAGCACCCTTAATTGTCGACAATAATTCTCATAAATAAGGCTGAGGTGTATTGTTTGCGCCGAATTAGCCGATGGTATGAAGGAAATTTCGGTGGAAGTCTCTAAAGTGTCAACAATCCAAGTGGCGATGCCGGACAAGACGCTCATGACAACCTACAATGCCGAATTCCAACGCTCCATCGAACAACCGGAAGCCTTCTGGGCCGATCAGGCACGCCGGATCCCGTGGTTCACGCCGCCCACGACCATTCTCGAATACGACGAGCAGGGCCATGCCCGCTGGTACACCGACGGCGAGATGAACATCTGCCATGCGGCGCTGGACCATCATGTAGCTCAGGGGCGTGGCGACCAGCCGGCCATCTATTGGGATTCGCCGGTGACAGGCGCCAAGCGCACCCTGACCTATCGCGAAATGCGCGACGACGTGGCGCTGTTCGCCGGGGCCTTGAAGGGGCTCGGCGTGGAGAAGGGCGACCGGGTCGTCATCTACATGCCCATGGTGCCGGAAGCCTTGGTGGCCATGTACGCCTGCGCACGACTGGGGGCAGTGCATTCCGTGGTCTTCGGCGGCTTCGCCCCGCACGAGCTTGCCGTTCGAATCGACGATGCCCGGCCGAAGGTCGTTGTCGCCGCCTCCTGTGGCATCGAGATAGACCGGGTGATTCCTTACCAGCCGAACATCGACAGAGCCATCGAGCAAAGCGAGTACAAACCCGATGCCTGCATCTATCTGCAGCGCGAGCAGCAGCGTGCCGAGCTAGGCGCTCGCGACCACGAATGGGCGACGCTGATGCAGAACGCGACGCCAGCCGACTGCGTGCCGGTCAAGGGCAGCGATCCGCTATACGTGCTGTATACCTCCGGCACCACCGGCAAACCCAAGGGCGTCGTTCGCGATACCGCGGGCTACGCGGTGGCGCTGCACTACTCGATGGAGACCATCTACGACGTGGCGCCGGGCGACGTATTCTTCTCCGCCTCGGACGTGGGCTGGGTAGTCGGCCACTCCTATATCGTCTACGCACCGCTGCTGCGTGGTTGTACCAGCGTGGTGTACGAGGGCAAGCCGGTCAAAACGCCGGATGCCGGCGCCTTCTGGCGTTTGATTAGCCAGTACCGGGTCAAGAGCTTCTTCACCGCACCGACGGCCTTCCGTGCAATCAAGAAGGAGGACCCCGACGGCAAGCTGCTGCAGCAATACGACATTTCCTGCCTGAAGGCGCTGTATCTAGCCGGCGAGCGCCTCGACCCGCCGACGTTCCATTGGCTCGACGATCTGCTCGAGGTGCCGGTGATCGATCACTGGTGGCAGACCGAGACCGGCTGGCCGATCGCCGCCAACCTGCAGGGGCTCGAGGCGATGCCCACCAAGGCCGGCAGCGCTACCGTGCCGGTGCCCGGCTTCAACGTGCAGGTTCTCGATCGCGAGGGCGAGCAGGCCGGGCCGATGGAGCAGGGCAGCGTGGTCATCAAGCAGCCCCTTCCACCGGGTTGCCTGGTGGGAATATGGGGCGATCCGAAACGCTTTCACAGCGCCTACATGGCGGCTTTCCCCGGCTACTACCTGACCGGCGATGGCGGCTACTTCGACGAGGATGGCTATCTGTTCATCATGGGGCGTACCGATGATGTCATCAACGTGGCGGGTCACCGACTCTCGACCGGAGAGATGGAAGAGGTAGTCGGCGCGCACAAGGCAGTGGCCGAGTGCGCCGTCATCGGCATCCACGATGCGCTCAAGGGGCAGGTCCCTGTCGGCCTGGTGATACCCAAGGATGGCTTCGACGGCGACGAGGTCACGCTCGAGAACGAATTGATCGCCCTGGTACGCGAGAAAATCGGTCCGGTTGCCTGTTTCAAGCAGGTGCTGGTGGTCAATCGGTTGCCCAAGACCCGCTCCGGCAAGATCCTGCGCAAGCTGTTGCGCAATATCGCCGACGGCAAGGAGTACGGCGTACCCTCGACCATCGACGATCCGGCCAGCTTGCAGGATGTGCATGAAGCCATGAAGGAGCGTGACGTCGGCTCCGCACAGGAGGCCCGCCAGGTCTGAGCCAGGCCGACTCGGAAACTTGCAACGCGCCGCCTCCTGGCGGCGCGCTTCGTTGATGCCGGCAATCACACATTGGCCAGTATCATCGGTGCCGCGTATAATCGCCGCCTCATTCCGGTAACCGATTCTGTCGGGCGCCGGCGAGGGTTCCCTCACCCCTCATCTGTCGACATGGCCACACCAAGGCCGCCAAAAAGGATTCGCTCATGTTCGTCTTGTCGGAAGCGCAGCAGCGCCGCTGCCTGTTGCTATTGGTGTCATTTCATATCCTGGTGATCGCCGCCAGCAACTATCTCGTGCAGCTGCCTTTTACCCTGTTCGGTTTTCACACCACCTGGGGAGCGTTCAGCTTTCCCTTCATCTTCCTGGCAACCGACCTCACGGTCAGGCTGTTCGGCAAAGGGCCGGCCCGAGCCATCATCATGCGGGTCATGCTTCCAGCGCTGGTCATCTCCTATGTCGTCTCGGTCATCTTTCCGCGCGGTAGTTTCGTCGGACTCGAAGCGCTGGGAGAGGGGAACCTGTTCGTGGCTCGTATCGCGCTGGCGAGTTTCATGGCCTATGTGTTGGGCCAGTTGCTCGACGTCCAGGTCTTCGACCGCCTGCGCGGTTTGCGGGCCTGGTGGATAGCGCCTGCGGTTTCCACCGTACTGGGCAACCTTGCCGATACCGCGGCGTTCTTCGCCATGGCATTCCATCGCAGTCCCGATCCTTTCATGGCGGCGAACTGGGTCGAGATCGCAACGGTGGACTACGTGATCAAGCTCGCCATCAGCCTGTTGTTCTTCCTGCCGCTCTATGGCGTGTTGCTGGCCTGGCTGAGCCGCAGGCTGGTGGAGTTCACCGGACAGCAGGACCTGGCTCCACAACGTTCCTGATCGGCAGGCATCGTCAAGCCAACCAAGGGGGAGAAGCATGAGCGTCGAACTCAACTATCACGACACCGGTGGAGATGGCACGCCTCTCATCGTGATCCATGGCCTGCTGGGCAGCGCCGACAACTGGCGCTCTCATGTCAAGCAGTGGCAGGCGCAGCGACGTGTAGTAGCGGTCGACCTGCGCAACCACGGTCGCTCGCCGCACGCCGAAGGCATGAGTTACCGCGAGATGGCCGAAGACTTGCTGGCACTCATGGATCGCCTGCATATCGAGAAGGCGCACCTGCTCGGCCATTCCATGGGTGGCAAGGTCGTCATCAGCCTGGCGCGACTGACGCCAGAGAGGGTGGTATCGCTGATCGTGGCGGATATTGCGCCACAGGCCTATGGGCATGGCCATGACGCCGTATTCGCCGGGCTCAGGCATCTCCAGCGTGGCAATCCCACCAACCGGCGCGAAGCCGATGAGCTGCTGGCCGAGCATGTCGAGGAGCGTGCCACCCGGCTGTTTCTGGCCACCAACCTGGAGCGAGGGGAAGATGGCGGCCTCGGGCTGCGAATCGGCCTCGACCAGATCGAAGCCGGCTACCGCGACATCATGCAGGGGCCGGCCGGAGAGGGAGCCTTCGAAGGACCGGTGCTGGTGCTACGAGGAGGGAAATCGAACTACGTTCCGGATTCGGCCTTGCCGAATTTGCGCGAAGTGCTTCCCAACTCACGCCTGGTCACTCTCGAAGAGGCGGGCCACTGGCTGCATGCCGAGCAGCCCGAGGCCTTCCAGTCAGCGGTCAACGATTTTCTGGATTCGCTGGCTGCCTGAGGAGTGTCAGGGAGCGGCCGTCCCGAGATCGATGGCGAGCCGCTCCAGCGGCGTAGCAGCCTCGACCGCGCCTGCATCGAGGAGGAATTGCTCGAAGCGCAGGTAGCGCCCCCGATCCACGGCTGCCGGCTGCAGTGCCAGGCGAGGGAAGATATCATCCCAGGCGTCTCGGCTGCTGTGGTCGGCGAGTGCGGGCTCAGCCCTCTCCAGCAGCTGCCAGGCCTCCTGCGGGTGATTGACGATCCATAGAGTGGCCTCTTCGAGAGCCGATATCAGCCGCCGCACGGCATCGCGCTTGCCATTGAGCTGGTCCCTATTGGCCATCATGATCAAGCCATCGTATGCGGGTAGCCCGTACGCCTCGCTTGGCAAGATTCGTGTCATTACCCCCTCATCGGCCAGTTGCCGTGGGAGCAGATAGCGATGATGCACCAGCACCCCATCGATACGCTGCTCTCGCATGGCATCAAGGACCGAGTAGCCGACGTCCTCGAGCTCCACAAGCTCCAGACCACTGGCCACGCCCAGCAGCTCCTTGAGCATGCCTGCCAGCAGCGCATCGCGCCCGTCGACACCGATAAAACCGATATGCAGCCCCTCGAGCGAAATCTCGCGCCTCTCGTTCTCGAGGCTATCGCTCAACACCAGACCTGAAACGGGGGCCGCGACCAGGGTGGCCACGCGTACCAGAGGCAGCCCCTTGTCAGCCAACAAGTGCAGTTGGGGTTGCCGCCCCAGGGCCAAGTCGGTACGGCCTGCCGCCAGCAGCTTGGCAGGCACGCTGGGGTCCGCTGGCACGACCAACGCCACATCCAGCCCGCGACGAGCGAACATCCCTTTTTCACGCGCCACCAGCAGGGAGGCATGCTGGGGATTGAGATACCAGTCCAGGGTGACGGTCAGGCGGGTCGTCGGCGGCGGTACGATGGGATCGGCAGGCTCACTGACCATCGTGGGCACATCCAGCGCCGGCCCGGTTAAACGCTCCGGCTCGGTGAGCCGCCGCTCATGCGGTTCGATCGACGGTCGGCGCTCGCGGTGCCCAGAGTCCTTGATCGACGGCGGCACCTCTATCACCGGCGTGGCTTCGCTTGGCGCCAAGGCCTCGGTATCCCGCAGCAGCAAGGAGGGTACCTTGACGATGGTATCGAGCCGCAGCGGGGGAGCGGGAAGCGGCACGGCTTCCCTGTCGGCTTCAGCAGGAAGCTGCGGTGAAAACGACATGAGGAGAATGACGATCGTTCCAGCCAAGGCGCGCGCCATGCGGCTACGGTGGGGCTTGGCCATGGATGGAAATCTCCGGGAAATACGTAAACATCGGTAAGCGGCCAGTCTATCGTTGTCGTGCCTGTCATGGCTAGCCGAGGCGCAGCCTGCTCGCCATTGGCTCCCGTGGCATAATGGAGCCATTCCAGCTCGAGGTCATGCATGGACACCATCAATACCCTTTTTCTGCTTTCCGGTTTTCTGATTGCCCTCAGTGTCGTGGCCAGCCGCATCTCTTCCATGGTGGGGCTGCCGTTGCTGCTGATCTTCCTGGGCCTGGGAATGCTGGCAGGTGAAGAGGGCATATTGGGCATTCAGTTCAACGACTACTCGCTGGCGTTTCTGATCGGCCACCTTGCGCTGGCCATGATTCTTCTCGATGGCGGCCTGCGGACCCGGCTCAAGACCTTTCGCGTCGGCTTCAAGCCCGCATTGTCACTGGCCACGCTGGGCGTATTCGTCACCAGCGGCGTGGTGGGGCTGTTCGCCATGTGGGTCTTTGACCTTACCCTGGTGCAAGGGCTGTTGGTGGGCGCCATTGTCGGCTCGACGGATGCGGCGGCGGTATTCTCCATGCTCAGCGGGCGTGGCGTACACCTCAACGAGCGCGTGAGCGCGACGCTCGAGATCGAATCCGGCACCAACGATCCGATGGCCATCTTCCTGACCTTGCTGCTGGTCGAGCTGCTGGTGGGAGATATTCGAGGCCCGTTCGAGTTAGTGATGTTCATGGTGCTGCAATTCGGCCTCGCCACACTCATCGGCCTGGGCGGCGGCTGGTTGAGCGCCAAGCTGTTGCGCTGGCTCGACCTCGCGCCCGGGCTCTATTCGCTGTTGGCCCTGGGCCTGGGCTTCTGCGTTTTCGGTGCCACCAGCTTCCTTGGAGGAAGCGGCTTCCTGGCGATCTACCTGACCGGGCTGATGATCGGCAACCAACCGGGCCGGCACCTCAACTTCATTCTCCCCGTCCATGATGGCCTGGCCTGGCTGAGCCAGATCGGCCTGTTCCTGATTCTGGGCCTGTTGGTCAACCCCTCGGGCCTGTTTGAATTCGCCCTGCCGGCCTCGCTGGTCGCACTAGTCCTTATCTTCGTCGCACGGCCGCTGGCGGTACTGATCACCGTTAAACCCTTCTTCCGCTTCCGCTGGCGGGAGATAGGCTTCATTTCCTGGGTGGGGTTACGGGGGGCGGTTCCCATCGTACTCGCAATCTTTCCCGTCATTGGTGGGGTGGAGAATGCCGCGCTCTATTTCAATGTCGCCTTTGCCGTAGTGCTGCTGTCCCTGCTGATTCAGGGCGGCACCTTGCCTCTGATGGCACGCTGGACGAAGGTGGAAATCCCCATGGGGGTCACCCCGGATCATCGGGGGCCACTGGGGATCCTGCCGGAAAACGATTACGAGATGTTCGTCTACAAGGTAGATAACCAGGACCTCGAAGATGTTCCCATCCGCCTGCTGCGCTTTCCCTCCGGCGCGGTGATTTCGGCACTCTTCCGCGAACATGCCATGCTGCACCCCAAGGGCAGCACCCGGCTCAAGCCGGGGGACGTTCTTTGCGTCATCGGCCGCAGTGAAGACGTGCCGGCACTCAATCGGCTATTCAGTGGCGATTCCAAGCTCAAGCGCGAACGCGCCTTCTTCGGCACCTTCACTTTCGATGGCGATGCCTTGATGAGGGATATTGCCAATGTCTATGGCCTCACGCTCAGCCCGGGCGAGAGCGAAATGACGCTGGCCGATTTCGTCTCGCTGCGTGTTGGCGGCCATCCGGTGGTCGGCGATGACGTCGACTGGCACGGCATTCATTGGGTCGTCAGCGAAATGGACGGCAATCGTGTCACCCGGGTCGGCTTGCGCCTTTACTGATGAGCAGCCGCCTCGCTTGTCATCCTCATGGGTGACCACTATCTTCGTCGATATCACCACGCTCCAGCAGGAGCAGGTCTCACAACGACAAGGGAGTGTCTCGATATGCTCAAGTTCTTGGCAAGCACCGTCGGGATCATCTTTCTCATCGGCTTGGCCGTCGTCATCGGCCTGCTGATGCTCATCTTCTGAGAGGCGCCCAATGCCGGGGCAGCAGTGTCCCCTTCGCAAGACCAGGCTTCCTTTCACTAGTATGTAGATAAGGCAGCAAGGAAACCGACTGGAGCTTGCGATGTTGTTCTCGCCTCGACAGTGGCTCGCTCTGATGGCAGGGCAGGTGATTGGCACCTTTCTCTTCATGGTACTGCGGTGGCCTCCCGCTGCCGACCATGACCTCTTCCTGGCCTTCGGCGGCATGCTGGTCGCGACGCTTCTGGCATTCGTCGGTGCGCTGATAGGGCGCATACACAGTCGACAAGGCGCGACGGTGGGAATGGTCGTCGGCTACGTGATCTTCTTCGCGCCGGCCAGTGTCGTGATGCTGGGAAGATGAACCTCTCAAGGCGAGCGTAGAGACAAGCTTGCTAAAAGCGTGCGCCCGGCCGAAGCCGGGCGCAAAACTCAGATGCAGGCGGCGATTCAGCCGGTGATGGCAAAACTGCCCGCATTGAGCCAGAGGTGAGTGGCAACGCTTGCGGCATAGCCTAGAGCGATAGCGGGAGCCCAGCGCAAGTGCCCCAGGAAGGTGTAGTTGCCGCGCGCCTGGCCCATCAGTGCGACGCCAGCGGCAGATCCGATCGACAGCAGGCTGCCGCCTACGCCGGCCGTCAGGGTGATCAGCAACCAGTGGCCATGCGACATCTCAGGCTCCATGGTCAGCACGGCGAACATCACCGGAATGTTGTCGACCACCGCGGAAACCACACCCAGAACGATGTTGGCCCAGGTGGCGTCCCAGCCGACGTAGAGCGCCTCGGAAAGAAGGCTGAGATATCCCAGGAAACCCAGGCCACCAACGGCAACGACTACGCCGTAGAAGAACAGCAAGGTATCCCACTCGGAGCGGGCCACGCGATTGAAGACATCGAAGGGGACCACGCTACCCAACTGCCGCAGCTTGCGTTCGTCGCCGCGCTGGGTATAGCGGATGCGCTTCTTCTCCAGCGAGCGGGGCAGGGTCATGCGCAGGAAATAACCGAAGAACTGCAGATAGCCAAGGCCGGTCATCATGCCGAGCACCGGCGGCAGGTGCAGCAGTGTATGGCAGGCCACGGCGGTCGTAATGGTAAGAAGGAACAGCAGGACAATACGCCGTGCACCACGCTTGAGCCAGACATCTTCATAGACGCCTTCCGGCTTGCGGTTATTGATGAAGAAAGTCATCAGAATCGCCGGGATCAGGAAATTGACCAGCGACGGTACCAGCAAGGTAAAGAACTCATAGAACTGCACGATACCAGCCTGCCAGACCATCAGGGTGGTAATGTCGCCGAAGGGACTGAATGCGCCGCCGGCATTGGCCGCCACGACGATGTTGATGCAGGCCAGGTTGATGAAGCGTTTGTCGCCTTCCGCTACCTTGGTGACAACGGCGCACATCAGCATGGCCGTGGTGAGGTTGTCGGCAATCGGCGAGATCACGAAAGAGAGGCCGCCGGTCAGCCAGAAGAGCTGCTTGTAGCTGAATCCCTTGCGAATCATCCAGGAGCGCAAGGCATCGAAGACGCGTCGCTCGTCCATGGCGTTGATATAGGTCATTGCCACCAGCAGGAACAGCATCAGCTCGGCAAATTCGAGCAGCGTCTCGCGAAAGGCGTGCTCGGCATCGTCGGGCATGCCGGACTGTACATAGACCCAGCCGATCATGAACCAGATCAAACCGGCGGCCACCAGTACCGGCTTGGACTTGCGCATGTGCAGTTTTTCCTCGCCCATGACCAGCATATAGGCGAGAACGAAGATGGCCACGGCAATGTAGCCGACGGCCGAATTAGTCAGATCCAGGCTGCCAGTCACCGCCAGCGCGGAGGGACTGAACAGCAGGATACCAAAAGCGAGCAATAGCACGCCCGGCCAGCGGGTTATACCCCGTAGCCTGGGAAGTGTGAAGCAGCCAATAGGCATGGATCGAGTCCTGGTTTATTAATTTGCGGGAAGGGTTAAAAAACGCCCGCATTTTAGCACGGCTTATTGCAGCGCAGTAGGTCGCCAAATGGCTAAGAAGACGGTAGAAAATGTGCCCAGAAAACGAAAAGACCCCCTGACGAGTCAGGGGGTCGAAAAGGGTGGCGGAGGGACAGCCCGCCTAACAAGCCGCTCACATCAGAGCCAATGTGTTTCTTTACGGAGCATCTCTTCACTAATAATCAGTAAGTTACGCCGACATAGTCTCATTCCTTCTATTTTCTTGTGCTGCGTGGTGTCACAAGCTATCATGCCATAACAGCGGTTTTTGTTGGGTAGATTGTTGGAAAGGAGGGCGCGGCATGCCTAAGAAGGCGCGGGAGCTATCTGCTATCGAGGTGAAGCGGTTAGAGCAGCCTGGCCTGCATGCCGTGGGCGGCGTCGCCGGCCTGCATCTCCAAGTCACACCGTCAGGCGCCAAGTCTTGGGTGCTTCGCGCAACCGTTGGCGCCAAGCGTCGAGACATTGGCCTTGGTGGCTATCCAGACACCCCCCTTGCAGCGGCACGAGAAAGGGCACGTGAGACGAAAGACAAGATCCGGCATGGTATCGACCCAGTTGCCGAGCGCCGCGCTCTACGAAGCTCTCTGCTCGCTCAGCAGGTACGCGACATCACCTTCGAGCGATGCGCCGCCGAGGTCATTCGGAAGAAGCAAGCCGAATCCCGCAACGTGAAGCACGCCCAGCAGTGGGAGAACACGCTTCGCACTTACGCATACCCCATCCTTGGCAAGATGGCCGTCTCAGATATTGATCTTGCCCACGTCCTGAAAGTGCTAGAGCCCCACTGGGAGAGCAAGACGGAGACCATGACCCGTGTTCGTCAGCGCATCGAGGCTGTTCTGGCCTGGGCTACGGTTCACGGCCACAGGTCAGGCGACAACCCAGCACGCTGGAAAGGGAACCTTGACGCGATCCTTCCGAAGCCTTCCAAAGTGACCAAGGTGCAGCACCACAAGGCGCTAGCGATCGATGACATGGGCGAATTCATGGCCAACCTACGCCAGCAGCAGGGCACAGCAGCCCGCTGCCTGGAGTTCGTCGTGCTGACCGCCACACGCTCCAACGAGGCCAGGGGCGCCGCCTGGAGCGAAATAGACCTAGCTAACAGTGTATGGGTCATTCCGGCCAGCCGCATGAAGGCGGAGAAGGAGCACCGGGTACCCCTATCCAAAGAAGCCATCGCTCTGCTCGAGAACATGCCCAGGAATGCAGAACTGGTATTCCCATCGCTGCGAGGGCGTCCGCTCAGCGAGAACGCCATGACCAACCTGCTCAAGCGTATGGGAGTGAGCGCCACCGTTCATGGCTTCCGTTCGACGTTCCGCGATTGGGCTGCCGAACGTACCAGCTACCCGCATCACGTCTGCGAGATGGCCCTAGCCCACACGATCAAGAATGCAGCCGAGGCAGCGTATCGCCGTGGAGATCTGATGGAGAAGCGAGCGAAGCTCATGCAGGACTGGGCGAAATTCTGCGACAAGCCCCAGCCTAAGGGTGAGGTTGTCCCGCTGCGATCGGCGGAGATGTGATCTGCGGCAAATAAACAAATGCAACGGCTTATGAGCGTTTTTCAGGCGTAACCAACGAATGCCCCATCATAAGCCACTAGGAACACAAGCGGGTACAGCCGCACCGTGTTGGCTGGCCTAGGGTAGCTC
Source organism: Billgrantia sp. C5P2 (assembly GCF_051062895.2). NCBI lineage: Bacteria > Pseudomonadati > Pseudomonadota > Gammaproteobacteria > Oceanospirillales > Halomonadaceae > Billgrantia > Billgrantia sp. C5P2. Next base: position 2,287,924 of record NZ_CM128542.1, on the reverse strand, counting down.
CCGAACGTGCGGATACTCCAACGCACTGGCCAGCCTCTTCAAATGGAGTGCGTGAGGAGTAACGCAAATGGCACTTTCACCTTGGTTTGTAACGCCAGTCTTGAGGGGCAGTGAGGCGGGAGCCATATTGGCTGGCTATGCAGAAGTCAATCCGCACACGGATGGATGGTTTAAAGTCGACCTTGCGCTCATTGGCACCTGGTGCGAGAGAATGCTGGATGCCGCCATTCGCTCAGAGCTTGAGATCCGAGATATTTATGCTGCCTCTGATGGAGTGATTACCCATGGTCCGCTCGAGGGAAGGGCGCTCGATCGTGCTGTGACGCTGGATGAGGTGATTGAAGAGAACCTTCGTACGGTTATATTCAGCATTGAACGTCGCGAACTGTATCGCTGGCTGAATTCGCAAGGCATTCCTGACGAAAGTATCCCCCCCGCGATCCGGGTTGGGCTTGAAGAGCCGAAAGGCACTCAGGCGTTAGAGTGCAAGCCTACGACCCTCAACCCAAAAAGGAAGAACACATATTTGAGGCTCATCAAGGCGCTCATGCTTGAGGCATTGGGTGGGGATATTCCAGAACAGCCTTACAAAGCTGCCGCAAGTGTCCAAGCCATCTTGGATAAGCATGGTTTGTCGATGAAAGAAGATACTGTCGTAAGCGTTATAAAAGAAATCAAAGACTTATAGAGCCCCAAATGGGTAAGGTGATGCTCCCATTTGGGACATAAGGACAGAGAAATTGCTCAGGATTCATCTTGTACACATTGATACAAGGTGGATCAGATGGAAGCAGCGAAACATTCAAATTCTGAGCAGTGGCTCTGCGACAAGCTGGTAGCCAAGCGCTACGGCGTTGGCCGCGTTACTCCCTGGCGCTGGGCACGTGAAGGAGACTTCCCCAAGCCGGTAAAGCTCGGCGGCAAATGCACCCGCTGGCGCCTCTCCGACCTGGAAGCATGGGAGGCATGTCGGGAGGTGGCGCAATGAACCAGCTTCCCACCTTCCCCACATCTGGCAAGCACATCACCCACTGCCGGGCTGCGCTGGCCCTCCTTCTGGAGGGCAGGCGTGTCGACCAGTTCGTCTATCACCTTCGAACCGGTTTACCGTTGGTGGACTTCCGCACCCGGATCAGCAACCTAACCCTCAAGAATGGCTGGCCCATCGAGCGTGAATTTCATCTGACGCGCGACTTCAACGGCGAGCCGCGTCGGGTGATGAACTACTGGCTAGACTCGGATCTCATGGCAGCTTGCTTCGCCGCTGACCCCGCATTCAAGGCGCGTTGCGAAATGTTCAGGCAGCAATGGGGAGAGAGTCTATGCCAGGCCGGTTAAAACAAAGCCCCGACACAGCGGCTGCCGGTGTCGAGGCGTCATTCATGATTGAGCCCTTGAATGATAGCCGACATTCCCAGCCGAGCGCCAGCAACCTAGCGGCCCCCTTTAGGGGGGCCGTGCCCAAGGCAGGGTAATCCTATGGCGAAGAAGAAACCCAAGGTCCATTGGGGGGCTGGGGGCGCTCTCGCTATACCCAGATTTCTCATGGGACATGAAGACTTCCGCAACCTTTCACCCTCAGCGCTCAAGGTGCTGCTTGTGCTGGGCTATCAGTACAACGGTAAGAATAACGGGGATCTCTCAGCCACCCACAAGATGATGCAGGACTGGGGCGGCATGGCAGAAGCAACGCTCTCCAAGGCGCTACGAGAGCTTCAGGAGTGCAACCTGATCACCAAGACACGCACGAACTACAAAGGGCGTGACGGGGCTCGCTGCGCCCTCTACGCGCTTACATGGGCTCCGATCGATGAGTGTCCAGGCAAGATGCTTGAGGTTCATCCCACAATCGCTGCACCACGAAAGCTGTCAGGAGGGTAAGACCATGCAATTCGATTATTACCAGCTTCAAAAATTGAAGTCATAGGCATCAGAAAATGATGCCTTCCAGTCAGGAATGCCGGATTTTCACCCGATAAGGCATCAAAATTTGCAGCCTTATCCCGACTTTTCGAGGTTTTGTGACTTCAATTTTTGAAGACCCTTATAAGTTACCAGGGGGTATTGCTCAGATGAGTGGTTATCGGACCGTTGCGAGGCGATGGCGGGAGCGACAAGAGACCCTGATCGTCACCGGGCCAGCCCGCCCTATCGTCACCGGCAAAAAGCGCTTGCACAACCCTTATGGCGGGACTATTGTCATACGTGTATCACACGTGACACGGAGTAAAGAATGGATGGGCCGAAGGTACATCTGCCAGTGCGAGTTCCCGCCATCGTGATAGAGCAGTTGGACGACCTTGCCAAGCAGCGCCGTATGCAGACAGGTGAAATGACTACCCGTGCCGACCTGGTGCGGGAAGCCCTGGAGAAACTGACGGCAGGAGATGACAATCAGCAGGCAAACCGACAGTTGGATTTTCAGGCGCTCGGTGACCATGAGTACGACTTCGGCACCATCGTGCTGAACGCACTGGAGGGGCTGGCCAACGAAGCCGAGCGGCAAGGCATCGAGGATGCGCAGGACTTGGCCCTGACCCTTGGCGTAACCGCTGAAAAGGATTCACGAACGGAGCGCCTACGCGCTTTCGTGAAGAAGCTGCACGGCACCTTGCAGTCCGTGTAGAACGAAGCGCCCCCGCACCTGCTGGAACAGGCCGGGGGCATATCACACATCGGCAACCACTGAGGAGAGGCCGACATGCAAGCACATCTTAACACTGAAACCCGTCACAACATCGCCCTTGCTTACGACACACTTCGCCGTGAACAGGCCAGGGGCTACAGGCTCGACACCACCAGCCACATCAACGCAAATCAGAATCGCGTCTTTCTGCAAGGCACGTTCCTTGTCTTGAAGCAAGTATCGAACCTGACCAAAGACCAGCGTATTCAACTCATGCGCGAGGCAAAGGAGCGGATCCGCAAGCGCGATGCTGAGCCGGCAGCGTGGTTCTACGGCCCGACCCGCGCCACATGGGTAAGTGCCCGCTTCGATGCCGGTGAGTTCGAGGCCCAGCCACCTGAGGAGCTGGGCCGCGCCTTCATGGGAGAGGCGGCATAATACAGCCCGTGAGAACATGGCTCGCGCCTATGACCTGCTCCGCGCAGCACGCAGGGAATACGTGAAGCGCCACAATTCGTAGAACAAAATTGCCCCCGCGACTGCGCCAACAGTCCGAGGGCGTGTCACATCGGCAACAACTGTTAGGAGACGCCGACATGCAGAACCATGATACCACCGTAGACATTCAAGAGATCGAGGTTCATTCGCGCCGCGCTTGGGCGCTCACATCAATGCTGATCACATACGTCAATCAAGAAACGGACAAACCTAGCCCCGAAGTGATGAACGAAACGCTGATGGACATTTGGGAAAACCTGGACGCCATCGGCGCCGCGACGCATAAGGGGGCGCAGGCATGAACACCCTCACTTGCAAAAACCTGTCACGAAGCCACGACAATGGCCTCATAGTCATTGCTTGTTATTCCTTACAGGTGGAACGCTCATCGCCTACCTACATCAGCGCCCGCAGCTGGCAGGAAGCGCTCCGCCTAGCCATGCCGGAGCCCTGCTTCGTGATTCTGCGCATCACAAGCACAGGTGTCTATGCAGCCGCCTGGCTCGGTGGAGGCGGGGAAGGCGAGATCCAATCAACGACAGGCGCGACAAAACAGGATGTCATGCTTCAGGCGCGGGAGAAGTGGCGTCAGGGTATGGAATCCCACCCGGCCGATCTGGTGCGGCCTCGTATGGCCATACTATACCGCCGGCTTTCAGCCAAAAGATGGTTTGTCCGTAAGGGTGAGTATGCATGGGAGGCACTGCTGGACCTACTGGGCAAGACCCGTCATAACCAACAGCGCCGTGAAATATTTGCTCAGTTTCTAGACCGCTTCACCGCAGCTGTTCCTGCAAACGAACGCCTGCTCCTGTTGCGCCGTCTCGAACAATTGACGAGCTATCAATCGCTCGAGAGTTCATCATCGAAGCGAGCATAGGTGGATAGAAGACCGTTCAGTGGCCCCGCCTGTGAACAGGTGTCGCTAAGAAACGATCAGCCCCGCCATTGAGCGGGGCTTTTGCTATGCTGGTTACGTAGCATTACAAATCACTGTGAAGAAGGGGGACGGCATGGGTAAGTGGATTTTCACTATCATTCTAAGCGCCATGTCTTTGGCCGGGGCAGGAGCGGCCTCAGCAAACTGCACAGGTACGGGAAGCTTCCAAACCTGCTATGACGCGCAGTCTGGCAACTCATACAGCATCCAACGATTCGGCAACCAGACCTACATGCAAGGCTCCAATCCTCGCACCGGTTCTAGCTGGAGCCAGAATAGCCAGCAAATAGGCAACACCACCTTCCACAACGGCAGGTCCGCCAGCGGAAACACCTGGAACGGCACCAGTCAGCGTATCGGTAACCAGACGTTCCACAATGGGAGAGACTCTAGAGGCCAGCCATACAGCGGTTGGAGCTTTGACTAACAGCTTTCCCGCCGAGGCAAGCCCGCCTATCGAGGCGGGTTTTCTTTTGCCTGCGTTCAGAATAAAGCAAGAACGGCCACGTGAAGCTCTGCCTCATGAGTGAAATCGATAGAGATGCGTTGTTTCGTTCGATTTTGCAGATCCATTCCTCAAGGCACGGCGTCATTCACCCATGCGGCGGAGACATCCTCCGCATTACTTTATGTTTTATCAAGTAGTTATTCGCACCACAACCGTTTATCCCTCCATATACCCCACATAAATTTACGTTTATTGCCTATACTGGATGAAATCCCAAGCTGAGGATATATCCATGCCACGTCCGAAGGGCAAGCCAAACGTGATGCCGAGCAAGAAAGCCATTCGCGGCTACTACCGCATGCTGCGTGAAGCCGCGGACGAGGGCGACGTAACCGCTGCCCGGCACCTTATTGAGCTGCATGCTGTTTCACAAACTGCGTCGATGAAAACCGGCGTCCAGGAGGTTTGATATGAGTTGGGCGGATTCAGCAGCTGATGGCGCCACTGGAGGCCGGGGAGGGTACGGCAGCAGCAATACCGGAAGTGGGCATGGTGGCGGATTTGATGGCCGTGACACTCCTGGGGCGCCGAACGCGGCAGACGGTCGACGTGGGTCGAGCATGGGGCTGGATGGCGGCAGAGCAGGAGGTGGGGGCAGTGCCGGCGGGAACGCCAGCAGCAGCGCCAGCAACTCCCGTTCAGACATGGCCGGTAGTCGCAGCGTCTCGCCAGAAGCCGTCAGTGCTGCGCGCGATGTAGCAGGCGTCTCGGTCGGTGCATTGACGGACGGAGCGATCGCCTCCTTTATGGATAATCTGGAACCCGAGGGGCGGTATGGGACGTTTGCCGAGCAGGCGGACACGCAAATGGGGCCCGAGAATGTCAGCTACGGCAATACGGCGTACTCAGGTAACAGCGCTGTGTCCAATGCATCCCAGGCCGCACAGATGACCCGCGACCAGCACACGCGATCAATGGTGCGGGCAGGCGTACCGGAAACCATCCAGGCGAATGCACGGCCGGGGCTTCTTAGCCGGGCTGCAGTCCTTGGCGTTTCCTTGCTTGGAAGCCCCATTGCGGGCCTTCTTGCTGACACAGCCGCCCGGGCTAACACCGCCTCTCGCAGTCTTGGCTCGATCAACGACTCCTTCGGCACATCGCTGGATGACAGCTTCGGTAACAGCTTCGGACAGCAAGCCAAAGGAACCATAGGTGGGTTTGCAGGCAGCCGAATGGGCGGGCTTCTAGGTGGAAGGGCAGGCGCCGGCCTTGGCCCATATGGCGGCGTAGTCGGGGCCATGGCCGGCAGCATAGTAGGCGGTCAATACGGCCGTAATACTGCCATGGGGCCCTCGACAAGCACTGACCAAGGCCAGCCATCGGGCACTACCTCGCCGAGCTCACCAGGCGATGCATACGGCGGTGGAGGGGGAACAGCAGTAGCCACCAGCCGCGCGCCTTCGCTTTATGGCCAGCCAGGCCCCGCTGCCGTTGACCATGGGCCTATCGACTTCGCCGGCTACGCCAGTTATGCCGAACAGTTCTTCGCTTAACACTCGCCGGGAGGCGATAAACATGACAGAACCACATCAGCAAGGCATGGGCCACGCCCAGCAACTTTCCACTGAATTTTCTGCGACGATAAAAAAGGGCAGGTTCGCCGTCGGCGCGAATGAGCAATTTGGCCCACAACTGCAAGGAGGTGTGTGATGGCTGGAGGACTTCTCAGCGCCGTTGCCGGTGGCCTTGCTGGCGGCGGTCAGGCAGTACAGCAAAATGCCATGAGCAGAATCGACCAGCTCCGCCAAGAGGCGCTGCAAAAACTGTCCCATGGCCAAGCCATGGCACGGCAAGAGCACGATCAGCAATTCCGGCGCGGTGAGCGTATCGAAGGCCAAGAGTTCACGGCTGGAGAAAACCAAACCAATCGGCAGCACGACACCAGCCTGGCCGAGATGCGCGAGGCCGGGGCCAACCGGCGTACCTCCATGCAGATTGGGGCGCGAGGGAGCGCAGGGGCTCTAACCGACCGAGACAAATACGAACTTGATGATCTCAAGAGCCGCATGGAAAGGATGTTGGAAAACGAAGCTGGGCTTCCCCGCAGCGTGACGGATCTCTCCGCACAAGAAAAGCTTGAGTACGCCCGTCTTCGGGGTCGTTATGAGAGGCTGCTTGGCAACGGGGGAGGCAGTTCGGTCCTAGATCAGCTGCTTGCAGGAGAGGGTGGAGGGGGAGGGCCAGCTCCAGCACCGGGCGATTACAATCCAGGCGGTGACCCAAGGGGTGGCGGTGAATCTCTGTCGGTCGTCGACCTATTCAATGAAGAGATCTCCAGCAGGCGCAATTCCCAGGAAGCCACCGAAGCGCGCCGGGTGATAACGCAGGCTAAGGAAAAGGCGGATGCACTACTGAGTCGTATCGAGCGTGAAAATGCGGGAGGCGCAACACCTAGAGGGCTGCTGTCCGACATCAATCAAGCGGCTGGCATTGGAGGTATTCGCCCTGAGACGCTGAACGAAGCCCAGCAACTTGCCGAGGAGCTCGTTGCCGTAGGGTCGCGCGCTAATGTTTCTGAGACCCAAAAGAGATGGATCGCGGAACGATTGGTTCGTCTTCAGGACGCCGGCGTTCCCCTCAACCTTGGTCAGTAGCCTCGAGCCGCTCCCATTACGGCTTCGCTGAGGGTCAGGACTTTTGCTCAGAATTGAGCAAAACCCCGAATGGTGGGCGTCCCAGCAAGGAATATCACCTCTCCCTCGACATGGCCAAAGAGTTATCCATGGTCGAGCGAAACGAGAAAGGAAAGCAGGCTCGCCAGCTCAGCTAGCCATTCGCACCCAACCAGGTGCGGGTGGCTACCCCGCTCGGCCCAGAAGCCACAGCGGCCCGCTTGTTAGCAAGGGTTAGCATCCAGGCGCTGTGCGACTACCAGGCCAAGGACGAATTTCTTGTCACTATAAAAAAGGGCAAGCAGCGCGTAGAGATGGCTATCGCGGAAGAGCGGTACCTGCTTTCGCAGGAGTAGCGACCCAGGCCATTTTCGGACCAGTACACGCGGGCGAGAAGCGGGCCTTTAAGGGGTGACAAAACTCCTCATGAGCAAGGCAGTACACGCCCGCGCCCAAGGGCAACACCTGTTGACAAATGCTGACATCGCCAAGGCTATCGAAGCGGCCGCCCAACTGCCGTCTTGCCCTTTTTTACGGACTCCGAAAACCCCTGACGATCCCGCCGGCCATCCCCGCAGACCAGGCCAGCAGCAGCCTATTACTGACAACGAAGTAAGAAATATCTTACAGCTCAACCCTTCCTTGGCTTACAAGACCGACCATCGGCGACTGCTAATCTAGTCCCGCTGGGAATCTACGAAGGGAAGAACAATGAGAACATGTAGTTTTGCCCAATCAGGGATCGACGTAGAAATCTCCATGGTACGGGACAGCAAGAGCAGACATTGGCTTGCCATGGCGCGATGGATGATGAATCACGAGGGGATGAGCCTGCGTACCATGCCGCCTCAGGATCCTGAGCTGACCGAAGACGAGGCCTGGAACGAGGCGAGAACCTGGTTTTCGCGGCGACTGACTAGGGAATTGCTCGAGACTGCTGGTATCGCTCCGCCATCTCCTCCACCGGCCTTCAAAGGGTATTCACTACAGCACGATCCGTTGAAGCCTGATGCCTTGCAGCTCATGCTGGAGCGCCAGCGCGAGAGGGCGTGACGCGCGCTGCAGTCCGGCCTACCTCTCCTGCCCCTGAACGGCACCTATCCTGAACTTAGGTTTTCTGAGGTGGCAACCTGAGCGTTTCTGAGCAAACGGGCAATCCAGCAGCAGAATGAAATGTCAGGTTTCGACAGGTCGACGAGGGTTCATTTTCGGTCGGCCGTAGGTGTTGCATACACGGGTTGACCGGTTGAGGTAGGAGACCCAGATCAAAGAGAAGAGGGCGCCCCCTATGATGGCGCCCACCAAGGGAGTTCCGGTTGGCCCGATGTAGTCATACATCAGCTTCTCCGCGCTGTGCAGCCAATAAGGAATCAGGGCGTGGACCACAACGGCAGAGATGGGGCCGATTACCCAGATGATGGTTGATACCGCCTCCACGTCCTTCGCCGATCTTCCGCACAGCAGCCGTATGCTGCCGTATATGCTCAGCAAGGAAGTAGCCGCCACTGCCAGCCACATCCAGAGCCGATACTCCCGCCAACCGGGCTCTCCGACCAATGACGGATGCAGGTACTTCAGAACAGCGAAGTGACTCAGCAGCGATGCAACACCGATAAGTGGCACGACTACCATCAGCACTCCAATCAAGACGAGCAGCCACCCACCAATGCCAGAAGGCTTCAGCTCCGAGCAGATGCGCGTCCTGTCCGCTGGCTCACTGTCTGCACCAGGCTGGCCTACCTGGTGGGGCATCTCGTTACCGCAGGCGTGGCAATACCTGGCTCCCGGGGCTGCTTCAGCTCGACATTGTGGGCAAAACATACCTTGTACCTCGTTCCCTTGGTTGTGTTGTGCATTGTCGAACAAGCCCAGCCTATTAGCCCGCGGGTGAGTCAACGGACCTGCAGCAGCGGAGCCATCCGTACGGGCGTCTGTGGATCGGCACAGAGGTTTAGCAGGATCAGATACGCAGCAACTCTAGCGGGTAGCCAGGCCCCGCAATGGGCAAGGTTCAGACAAGGCTTAGGTAAGGTTCAGGTAAGGGCTAAAGGGGGCTTACGCTACGCTGTTCTGACATCACGCCAAGCATCAGCGTTTCAGGTTTTATCAGGTTCCGAGTACAAGTTTTGACAAGCTCAGTCCGTTGCAGGTACCCACTGCCGACCTCAACATTCCTCAACATCCTGCGGATAGCGCTTCGATACCATGCCCATCACTCGAGCCGGGGCGACGACGACAGGAGGAGAAAGGTTTTTCCGAAGTCATTACGCGCGGGGAGTGGCTGAAACCGCCCAGCAGGGCGGTTCCGCTCGCTTGCCGGTTAGTGGCAGTGGTAGGTGCCACGCTTGGTGTCGTTATGGCAGCCAGCGCTATTGGTTCCTCCCGAGTGGCTATCAACGATAGTCTCGGAAGCAGGTACGCTCGCCTGGATAGACGCAGCACCACCCAGGAAGCCCAGCACGAGCAGGCTCATCATCAGTTTCTTCATCTTCGTTCCCCTTTATTTATTTTGGCGTGACGCGGAGCAGTTCTTGGTAACGGCCGTGCTTCAAGATAGGCCGAGAGAATCGGCGCCACATGCAGACCATAGCTCACAAACAGTCACATTTCTCTGACCCATGTCGAAGATGGGCCACCGAGTGAAGCACGAGGGTAAAGATTTTTTCCCAGTCGTCACGCGAGGGAAGATTTTTGTGGCATCACTACACGTCAATATCTCGACGGACGCCAGCAGGCAGCAGAGCAGTGGTTCATCGATGCAGGCAAACGTTCCAAGAGGGGCAGGGCGCCCCGCCTTGGCGCGGGTGGTGGCCTGGCCTCATTCACGCAAAGGACCCGGCCGATAACCGGCCGGGCCCCTCGTTGCGCGTCCTTACTGCACTCCCTCGTCCTTGGCATACCTTCCTTGGCACACGCTCATCCTGCCATTGTCGAGGCCAGGCAGGACAGATGGAATCTGTAAGCCATCGGCTCTCTGAATTGTGCGAAATCGCTTACAGCGTTGGCCCTCGTTCATCACGATACTGTATAAATATCAGTATCAGTGAACAGGGAGGCCTACGCCATGGCAAAGAACCCCAGTCCGACCGTACTGCCTGCCAAAGGCCGGCAGATCGTCCTTGAACGACAGCCTGACGAATCCCTAGCTGCCTGGGAGCAAACGCTGGCCGCCATCACTAGCTGCGGAAAGGCTACCGTCACACGCCAAACTGACGGCAGTGCTCTGATCTGCTGGCCGGCAGGGGAGGCGCTATGATTCCCCAACTCGAGATACTTGGACGATTCGACGAGGGCGCTGCCCTCATGCCGTTGCCGTACCCTCTGGCCCTGGGACGAGCTGGCCTCAGCGGTTTCCCCAGTCCAGCGCAGGACTACGAAGGCCGCACGCTCGACCTCAACGAGAGGTTTATCAAGAAGCCGGCGGCGACGTTCTTCCTCTCAGTCACCGGCGACAGCATGATCAGGCTGGGCATCCATGAGGGCGACACACTGGTCGTTGATCGCTCCATCGATCCTCGTCCGGGCCACATCCTTGTTGCCCTCGTCGACGGCGAGATTACGGTCAAGCGCTACGAGCTGCGCGGGGACGTGCCTTGCCTCTGTTCCGGCAACCCACGTTATGCCCCGATCCCCCTCGAGAACCTCGACTGCCAGGTCTGGGGCGTTGTCAGGTCTGTCATCCATGAGTACATGGTGTGAGCATGATCGGCCTGGTGGATTGCAATTCTTTCTACGTCAGCTGCGAGCGCGTGTTCCAGCCTCGACTGATCGGCCGACCCGTCGGCGTGCTCTCCAACAACGATGGTTGCGTCATCGCGCTATCCACTGAACTCAAAGCCCTCGGCATCAAGATGGGCACACCTGCATTTGAGCTTCAGCACATGGTACGCCGGGGGCAGATCAACCTGCTCTCGTCTAACTATGAACTCTACGGTGACATGTCGGCTCGGGTGCAGGAGGTGCTCCAGGAATTCTCTGCCGGCGTCGAGCCTTACAGCATTGACGAGATGTTCGTGAGGCTCGATGGCTTCTCATGCGAGCAAATGCTCGAGCATGCCCGGCAGCTTCATGATCGCGTGCGTCAATACACAGGTATTCCTGTCTGCGTCGGCGTCGCACCTACCCGAACGCTGGCCAAGTTCGCGAACAGGGCGGCCAAGAAGATCCCTGCTTACCGCGGCGTATGCGTGCTACAGGACAACACGGCGGAAACCCAAGCGCTGTTGCAACGCTTCGAGTTAGGCGACCTCTGGGGGGTCGGCAGGCGCCTGGTGGAGCGGCTTGCCGTGCTGGGCATCCGCACCGGTTGGGATCTCGCCCAGGTCGACCCGAAGCGCATCCGCCGCCAGTTCAGCGTCACGCTCGAACGCACGGCACTGGAGCTGCGCGGCATCAGTTGCATCGAAATGAACGATTTCCATGAGCCACGGCAGCGCATCATGACCAGCCGATCGTTTGGCAAGCTCACCGACAACATCGGCGAGATACGCGAGGCAATGCGACAGCACGGACAGCGCGGTGCCGAGAAGCTTCGCAGCCAGGGCAGTCTCGCCCGGGCTGTGCTCGTGTTTCTCAAGACCAACCCATTCAGGCAGGATCTGCCGCAGTACACGCCGAGCGCTGTGGTTGAGCTATCGCGGCCCACTGATGACAGTCGAGAGATTCTGCGCGCCGCCGGCTTCGCCCTACAGCGCATCTACCGCAGTGGGTACCTGTACCAGAAGGGAGGCGTGATGCTGCTCGACCTGATCGACGCTGATCGACAGCAGCTTTCGCTACTCGACACACCACAGAGCGACGCTGATCGGCAGCGAAGTGCGACGGTGATGAGCATTATGGACGAGCTCAACCAGCGAATGGGGCGCGGTACCGTCAGCCTCGGCCGACCGACGCCTGGCGCTGCCTGGCACCTGCGCTGCGCAAACCTCACTCAACGTTATTCCACCAGGTGGGATGAGTTGCTCGTCGCGAAGGCGCGATAGTCAGGCCGGGTTGATCAGTTCCGTGCCCTGGCCCTCGGCAGGTTTGTTGACGGCCCGGCTCACCGTCCAGTGCTCGATCAGGCCTGCATCGATGTGTCGGACTACGTTGCGGATGGTTTCACGGTCTGTCAGGTCAGGGTCCAGCCATGGCTCGATGCTCGCCTCGTCGAGTATCAGCGGCATTCTGTCGTGGACCTCGGCGGCGCTGCCGCGGGCTGGCTCAGTAAGGATCGCGCAGCCCAAGCTCCCATCCTCGCGCGAGGCGTAGATGCCGGCGAACGCGAACGGCTCACGGTCGGTTCGGGTCAGGTAGTGCGGCTGTTTGCCGGTCTCTGTGGCGATCCATTCAAACCAGCCGTCAGCGGGAACGAGGCAACGATGACGCGCGAATGCGTTCTTGAAGTAGCCGCTGGTGGCCACAGTCTCGACCCGGGCATTGATCGGCTGGGCAGCCTTGCCTTTCGCCCACTTCGGCCGGTAGCCCCACCAGAACTCGAGCTGCTCAGGTGGCTCGTCGTGCTCAAGCTGGCGGATCCCCATGACCCAGGTGCCGGGCGCCACGTTGAATCGTGGCACGACGTCGCTGAGCTCCAGCGGGATACGGAGAGCTCGAGACAGGGCGGGGGCTTTGCTGTAGATCGCGAATCGTCCACACATGCCTGCAGTGTAGCGAAAATGGGCCGGTCCTTGGCCCAACGCGCTTCCATGCCGAGGAAATGCCATGAGATGAAGGGTTCATGGCAAGGCCAAGGTTAACGGCCATGCGGCCCGGCCTCCATGGTCAATCACTGCAACCTTTGTAAGCGATGTCTCACGTAACTATGAGCGAGGGCTTACAGTGCCGAGTCGCGAACCCGAGTAAGCTTTTGTATCTCCGAAGCAGCTCCAGGCAGAAGGCCACGGACATGGCGCTCCACGCAATCCACTACCGCTTTTCGACGCTGGGCTCACACGCACTGTACTGCAGCTGTGGCAACTCCGAGATTCGGCGTGATCAGCAGTGGGCGACCTTCCAGGCGCAGACGCAGGGAAGCAATCGCATCGTGGCGTGCCGTGCGTGCGGATGGACTGATCTGGTCAGCTTCGACCGGAGGGTTCTCAGTTCCGCGGAGGCCCTCGTGGAGTGACAGGCTGTAAATTGGCGTCCCCGCGCAGACATGCGTATGCTCTGGACACCCTGGAAAGCGCTGGTAGGCTTGATCTCAAGTTGTTGAAGGCGCATATACAATAAGAAGACAAGGTCGTAGAATCGCGACCTCACACAGGAGAGGAGAAAGCATGGCTATCTCCGCGATGCAAGCCGCCAAGATCGCCTGCGAGGCATCTGGCTGGACGCTGAGCAACCTTCAGCTCCATAAGATCCTGTACATCGCGCATATGGTGTACTCCGGCAGTCACGAAGAGCCTCTTATCGGTGACGAGCGGTTTCAGGCATGGGCCTATGGCCCCGTACTGCCCTCGGTGTACCGCTACGCCTCAAGCTACGGCAGCTCCAGCATACGAAACATTTTCAACCACGTGCCTGATGCGGATCCGACCTCTGACGAATACCACACCATCGTTGATGCAGTGGAATCTTTGGGGGATATGGAGCCATTCCGTCTCGTGGATATCACCCATGAGCCGATCTCGGCATGGGCACATTGCTACATTCCTGGGGAGCGCCATGTTCCCATTGACCAAGATGCCATCCTGAATGAGTACAGACAGCGATTCCCCGAAACCGAATCCTGATCAGCAGGATCGCTTCCAAAAAATCAAAATGAGCGCTCAATCTCACTATCATGCCAGGAGCACGGCGGAGGTTGAGCTGGAAAATGATCTTGCCACAGAGCGAGACGGACGTCGGGAAGATCGCTTTCTCTTCGTCGTTGCCCTAGTTGTGATTTTCGATGTTTGGGCTCTACAGAGCGTCACCACTTGGACGTTGCCGATCGTCGTAGGGATCATAGAGCTCTTCGCGCTGTTGATTTTTGCAAGGCGTATGGGCGTTGAAGAGATACATTTCTGGCTGAATCAGCTCCTCCCGCGAATCAGCCTGGGGGTTAGGAAGCCTGAACCCTCTGGCGAGGAGAGCGATACGACGAAGCGTGACTGATTCCTCTCAACGCGTTTACGCCGCTACGCGATCCCGGATGAGCAGCAGGCAGGCCACTGGCGCTCGCGGCATCGTTGTGTAAGCCCATAGAAGGCGTTGTGCTGGTCTAGCAACCGCTAACTCAAGGGTGAAGCTTTATCGCGCCTAGCCTCTGCCCACCGCTGCATCCACTCCTCAATCTCATGCTCGAACCAGTAGTTCTGCGAACTACGTGCAGCACCATCCTTGAACGGCTTGGGAAACGTCTCGTCCTGCTCTCGCAGCTCATAGAGCTTGGCCTTTGAGCAGGCGATTTTCTCGCATACCTCGCGGGTTTTCAGGAAGCGTAGCGGGCGTTGCTCTACACGGTTCTGTAGGTAGGCCTCGACCCCTTGCTTTGCCAGCAGGCGGATGATGGCTTTGTGGCCTTCGGTGAGGTCGTCGGGGGCGGTGGGATCTGACATGATTGCTGTCCACTCAATGAGCTTGAGAGAACAGTATCGCCCTGAGAAACAAAAACCGCCTCATCTCTACCATTTCAGGCTTGATGGGCGGTTCGTTGGGTAGCTTAGCGAAGTGCGACTAAGTTACTGAAAAATAAGGGTGAGTGGCGGAGGGACAGGGATTCGAACCCTGGGAAGGCTCTCACCTTCGCCGGTTTTCAAGACCGGTGCATTCAACCGCTCTGCCATCCCTCCGGCTCACGGGGGCGAATATTACCAGTTATGCTCATAAGGTCAAGCGTCCCAGCCAAGGAGGCCGGATGTCATCTCATGCCAGTTCGCCAGTGCGGCCATCCGCCGCCGTGGCCGCCGCCGTGGTTCTCCGGGGGAGGGTGCTGATGGTGCGTCGGCGCAACCCACCCAATGCCGGCATGCTGGCGCTTCCGGGAGGGCGAGTGGAACCGGGCGAGCCGCTGATGGAGGCTGCCATACGCGAATTGCGTGAAGAGACCGGCATCGTGGCCGACCCAGAACGGGTGCTGACGGCCATCGATCAGTTCCAGTACGACGACGAAGGTTGCCTGTTGAGCCACTTCGTCATCGTGGTGGTGATCTGTCGTTGGGTCGCTGGAACCGCTATCGCGGGTGACGATGCCAGTGAGGTTCAATGGCTCGACATCGCTCGGATTGGCTGCGAATCGAGCCTCTGTGCCAGCGCCAGGCGTATCGCCCTCGAGGTGCTCGCAGAGACATCGAGACGATGAAGGTTCGTTGAGTCTTGTAGAACTAAGGACTTGCGCCGGGAACCAACCAACGGCATCCTTGGTCAACAGCAGAGATCAAACCAAGATCAATCACAGGGAGCTCTGGATCAATGGCCTATCACGACACACATGTGGCCCAGCACTCGTCACAGGCTGTCAGTGCCAACAAGGTGCTGCGCAACACCTATGCGCTACTGGCGATGACACTGCTGTTCTCCGCCGTCACAGCGGGTGCCGCCATGGCCATGGGCATCGAGCGGATGAACATCCTGGTTTTCTTCGTCGGTGCATACGGCTTGATGTTCCTGGTGCACAAGACCGCCAACTCGGCCATGGGCCTGCTGGCAACCTTCGCCTTCACTGGCTTCATGGGTTTTACCCTCGGTCCGATCCTCAGTGCGTACCTGGCCCTGCCCAACGGTGCCGCGCTGATCATGAATGCCCTGGCAATGACCGCGCTGACCTTCATTGGTCTCTCCGCCGTGGCACTGGTAACCAAGAAGGACTTCAGTTTCCTGGGCAACTTCCTCATGGCGGGTGCCATCGTGCTGATCCTGGCCATGGTGGCGGGCCTGGTCTTCCAGATCCCCACCCTGATGCTCATGGTATCGGCAGGCTTCGTGCTGTTCTCCTCGGCCGCCATTCTCTACCAGACCAGCGAGATCGTGCATCGCGCCGGCGAGACCAACTATATCCTCGCCACCATCACCCTGTACGTCTCGATCTACAATCTCTTCATCAGCCTGCTGTCGCTGCTTGGTATCATGAGCAGCGACTGAAAACCGACAGGTCAGGCATCGCCAGGCCCCGCCGATGCGGGGCCTGCGTGTTTGAGAAAGCAGGAACTACCATGCGCTATGGTCTACTCGTCGAGGGAGCGCCCTACAGCAGCCAGGCTGCCCATTCCGCATTGCGCTTTGCCTCGGCGCTGATCGCGAAAGGGCACCGACTGGAGGGCGTCTTCTTCTACCATGACGGGGTGTACAATGCGGCACGTCTTGCCGCACCACCCCAGGACGAGCCGCACCTGTACGATGCGTGGTGCTCGCTGAATGCCGAGCACGGCACTCAACTGCAAGTCTGTATCGCCGCCGCACTGCGACGTGGGCTACTCGATCCACGGGAAGCCGACCGTCATGGCAAGCTGGACCATAGCGTCGAAGCGCCCTTCGAGTTGACGGGGCTCGGCCAACTGATCGATCTGGGGCAAGCGGTCGATCGGCTGGTGACCTTTGCCCCCTGAGGAAGCGACGATGACATCCCGTATGAGTGTCAACGGCGATTTACTGGTCATCCTGCGGCATGCGCCACACGGCAGCAGTTGGCTGCGCGAGGGGCTCGATGCGGCACTGGTGGCCGCCGCCTTCGGGCAGTCGGTAAGCCTGTTGTTCCAAGGCGACGGTATCCTGGCCCTGGCCAGGGAGCAGCAGGTTGGCCCCCTGGGCCAGAAGGGCACTGCGGCCACCCTGGACATGCTGGAGATGTACGACATCGAGTCGCTGCACTTCGACCTGGAGGCATGCGAGCGTTTCGGGCTAACCCAGCAGGACCTGCAGCTCCCCGCCGCTGGGGTCGATGCCAGTTCGATTCCACAGCTGATCGCCGGGCATCGGCTGGTCCTGACATTCTGAATGCCCCCTATCTGCGAGGATGCCCATGATCCTGCACATTCTCAATCGACCGCCCAGTTCGAGCCTGGTCTATCGCGACGCGCTCGCCGCGATGGGCAGCGGGGACCGGCTGCTACTGATCGAGGATGGCGTCCTGGGCGCCATGACGGCACAGGTGCGCCACTTCCAGGCGATAGATGGACACCTATTCGCCTTGCGCGAAGATCTGAGCGCGCGCGGGCTTCTGGGCCAGTGCGACGCGAGCGTTCAGGTCGTCGATGTGGATGGCTTCGTCACCCTGACCGAAGAGGCCGACAAGACAGTGAGCTGGTTCTGATGGCTTCAACCGAGATCGATCGCTACCTGCACGTCGGCGATGAGCCTATCGCGCTCGACCCCGAGGGCTATCTCGTCGACCTGACGATATGGACTCCAGCCGTGGCCGAGGCCCTTGCTGCAGAGGAGGGGAGGGAGCTCACAGCGGAGCACTGGGAAGTGATCGAGGTGATTCGCGGTTTCTATTCACGCTACGAGGCGTCGCCGGCCATGCGCCCGCTGGTCAAGGCGGTAGGCCAAGCCCTGGGGCCGGAAAAAGGCCGTTCGCTGCACCTGATGAAACTCTTCCCTGACAGCCCCGCCAAGGTGGCGGCTCGCCTTGCCGGGTTGCCGAAGCCCGCCAACTGCCTGTGATGGCCGCGACATGAATTTCCTCGCCCATGCCTGGCTTGCCCGTGGAGGAAGCGATGACTTCCTTTATGGCAACCTGATCGCAGACGGCGTAAAGGGGGGCGATCTGTCGGCGTGGCCGGACGAGGTTGCCAATGGCATTCGTCATCACCGCCGTGTCGACGCCTTCGTCGATACGCACCCGGTGGTACTCGCGGCACGCAGGCGTGCACCTCAGGAGTATCGGCGCTACGCAGGTATCGCCCTCGACCTGGCGTGGGATCACTTCGTGGCACGGGAGCTCGCACTCGACAGGCAGGAATCCCGCCTGGTACTACGCAGCTACCGGGTACTCGGCCGCCATCCCGCCCCGGCCCGCCTGGAGCGCATGGTTCCAGCGCTGGTCGCCCAGGACTGGCTGCACCGTTATGCCGACTTCGGCTTCACCTGCGATGCGGTACGCGGTATCGGCCAGCGCCTCTCGGGCCCCAATCGTCTGGCGGCATTGGTACCCTGGCTGAAAGAGGATTATGACGGCCTCGAACGCGACTTCCGGCAATTGTGGCCGACAGTCACCGACGCCCTTGAAGTTCCCGCCCCCTGACCCGCCCGGCTCGATCGAGCCGACACCATCTTCCAAAATTCCGGACTCGTCACCACGGCGGCATCTTGTCGGTAATTACCCAGGTTCGCGGCTGGTGGAAATCCTGCAGCTGGCGGTGCAGTGACCTTCAGCAATCTTATCGCCTCCGGCAGCAGAGTCGGGGCAAGCGAAGTGACGACTCCTACCACGACTCGGCCGCCCAGTCCTCGATGCAGGGCATCGACGTCGAACTCGGCCCGTTCGATCTGCTGCACGACTTCCCTCGCATGCGTGGCCAGTGGCCAGCCTTTCCCCAATGGGGGTCAGGACGATGCGGTTGCCCTGTCGTTGCACGATGGGGGCATCCAGGGCCCGCTCGATTTCGCCGATCTGTTTGGAAATCGCGGGCTGAGTGACATTCAGTTCCTGCGCCACGCGACTGACCTGTCCCATCTCGGTCAGCATGGCGATCGTGCGCAGGTGCCTGAGTTTCAACACGTGCTTGAAGAATCGCTTGATGTCCTGATTGGCTTCCGGCATCTCGGTGTTCTCGATAGAGGAGTCGCTGCTGGCCCACTAGTTGAAACCGGCGAGGAGCAGCCCTCGTGAGTCAACGTCGAAGTGCTTCTCGAGAGCAGAGCGAGCCGCACCGGGATCACGTGCAGCGATCGCCTCTGCGATCGCTGCATGCAGAGCCATGACCTCCTCGCGCGCAGTCTCCGAGGTGCGATAGCGCCAAACGATGGCGTTGGTGTCGCGCATGGTGGCAGTCAGGGCCGATACCAGTACCGGAAACAATGGATTCCGTGTCGCCTGTGCCATCGCTATGTGAAACGCGATGTCGGATTCGGTCATTTCCTCAACCTCGTCGCGCGCCAGCCGCATCCGGTCGACCAGATCCAAGAGCTCACGCGCCTCGGCCTCGCTGCGTCTCACTGCCGCCAACTCCACGATACGCAGCTCGATGGCACGTCGCGCATCCAGCAACTATGAGCGCGATGCGGCCCTCTTCGAGCGTTTGCTCGAGGGCGCGCTGGAAACCGGCGTGATCGTCGATGCGGTGATCCCGAAATCCGAGGCCGAGCGTCGCGCCCTGTGGGATGTGCGCGAGAATTTCGAGGCCATGCTCGCGGGGCGAACGACCTTCCTCTACGACGTGAGCCTGCCGATCCGGCAGATGGCCAGCTATGCGGAAGCCGTCAGGCAGCGAATCGTCGCTCGCTGGCCCGCCGCGCGCTGTATCCAGTTCGGTCATATCGCCGACGGTAACCTGCACCTCTTCATACAGCCCGGGTGCGAGGATGCCGATCACCTGGCAAGCGACGAGGCAGTCTACGCGCCCTTGCTCGACGTGGGTGAATCGGTGTCGGCCGAGCATGGCATCGGAGTCGAGAAGAAGGCCTGGCTTGCCCGGAGCCGAAGCGAGACCGAGGTCGAGCTCATGCGTACCCTCAAGCGTGCCTGGGACCCCAAGAATCTGCTCAACCCTGGGAGAGTGTTTTCGCTGTAGTGACCGGCTTCAATCGCCCCAGAGCCAGAGGCAATCGATCGGATCTCCCTCCTTGATGTGAGAGTCCGCCGGAATCACCGCCAGTGCATCGGCATCCACGCAGGAGGAGAGCACACCGGAGCCCTGATCCGGAAAGGCGTGCGCTACGATGCCACTCTGATCCATGCTCAGTCGGACACGCATATAGTGCCGCCGAGGCCCGGTGTGGGTGGAGAATGCAGCACTCGCTGGCAGCGTCGGCAGGCTGGCCAGGCGAGGGCAGGCGAGCAGGGCGCCCATCAGAGGGCGCAGGAAGAGCCAGGCGGCAACGAAGCTGGAGACGGGATTGCCAGGCAGGCCGACGAAGCGCACTTCGCGCCCATCTCTGGCGGGGAGCCTCCCCAGCGCCAGGGGTTTGCCGGGCTTGAGAGCCAGACGCCACAGGTCGAGCTGGCCGATGGCCTCGAGGGCAGCCTTGACATGGTCCTCCTCGCCGACGCTGACGCCGCCAGTGGTCACCACCACGTCGGCCTGTTCCGCCGCCAGCGCCAGCATGGCGCGTGTGTCTTCTGCGTCATCGGGCATCGAGGCGCTGAAGGAGACCTCGGCACCAAACCGTTCCAGCAAATCCCGCAGCATGGGCCGGTTGCTGTTGTAGATCTGGCCGGCGGCCAGCGGCTGGCCAGGCTCGACGATTTCGTCACCGCTGGTGAGCAGGGCGACACGCGGCCGTCGACGCACCGACACCTCGACGATGCCCTGGCTCGCCAGATGCCCCAACGCTGCGGCATCCAGGCGCTGCCCGCTGTCGAGCAGCACACCTCCCGCCGTTACATCGCTACCACGATGGCGTACGTTGTTGTCCTTCGGCACCTGTACCGGCATGAGTGCTTCACTACCGTCGACCTCTACTTTTTCCTGCATCACCACGCAATCGGCGCCGGGCGGCAGCGGGGCACCGGTGAAGATCCGCGCGCAGGTGCCCCGAGCGAGAGGAAGTGGTTGGCTGCCCGCCGCAATACGCTGGCTGATCGGCAGGCGTCGTCCAGCATCATCATGATGCAGGGCGTAACCGTCCATCGCGCTGTTGTCGAACGGCGGCACGTCGAGCCGGGCAACGACCTCGTCGGCCAGAATCCGCCGTCCGGCCATTTCACAGGCCACGATTTCCGCTTCCACCGGGGCGAGGTCCTTGAGCAGGGCGGCAAGGGCCGCCTCGATGGACTGCAGTTCAGACATGCTGACCTCGTTCGGGAATGACCAGGTTGGCGAAGTTGCATGGCTTGTGCCGGCTGTCGAGCTGTTCGGCGAGCAGGCCGTCCCAGGCCGTGCGGCAGGCACCGCTCGATCCCGGCAGACAGAACACCGCGGTGGCGTTGGCCAGCCCGCCGAGACAGCGGCTCTGGATGGTCGAACTGCCGATCTCCTGCCAGGAAAGCTGGCGGAACTGCTCGCCGAAACCCTCGATACGCTTGTCCAGCAGCACCGATACCGCTTCGGGGGTGGAATCCCGGCCGGTGAACCCGGTGCCGCCGGTGGTCAGAATCACCTGGACCTCAGGGCTGGCGATCCATTCGGAGACCACGGCACGGATACGGTAGACATCGTCGATGACGATGCGTCGCTCGGCCAACTGATGTCCCGCCTCGGTGAGCCGCTCGGCGAGCAGGGCGCCGCTACGGTCGCTGTTGAAGTCGCGTGTATCGGAGACGGTCAGTACCGCAATCCTGAGCGGGATCATGGCCTCGCTCATGATTGCGACTCCCGCTTGCGCGCCTGCCGTTCCTCGAAGGCGGCCTGCTGCTCCGGAGTGGCCTCGCGCTGGTACTTGGCCTTCCACTCCGCATAAGGCATGCCATAGACGTACTCGCGCGCGGTCTCGTAGTCGAGTTCGGCCCCCTGGTCGTCGGCGGCGGCCACCAACCACTTGGACAGGCAGTTGCGACAGAAGTCGGCAAGAATCATCAAGTCGATATTCTGCACGTCCTTGTTGGCGTCCAGATGCTGAAGCAGGCGACGGAAGGCGGCGGCCTCGAGCTGGGTGCGTGTGGCGTCGTCGAGATGCTGCATGACATTGGCTCCTGATTGAGTCGACTCAGGATAACAAAAAGATGCAACCATTTGACGAATCAGGCGGTGTCCCCGCGCGTACAGACCGAGAGTACCACCGCATCCTCATCGCTCACCGAGACCAGCGCGTGCCCCATGTCGCTGTCGAAATAGATGCTGTCGCCACGTGACAGCTGCAGCGGTTCGTAGAATTCGGTGTAAAGCTGTATCTCGCCCTCCAGCACCATCAGGAACTCTTCGCCGTCGTGGCGCACCCATTCGCTGAACTCATCGAAGCTGCGCGCCCGTACGATCGTCT
Source organism: Billgrantia sp. C5P2 (assembly GCF_051062895.2). Classification (NCBI taxonomy): domain Bacteria; kingdom Pseudomonadati; phylum Pseudomonadota; class Gammaproteobacteria; order Oceanospirillales; family Halomonadaceae; genus Billgrantia; species Billgrantia sp. C5P2. The sequence continues at coordinate 2,265,758 of NZ_CM128542.1, read as the reverse complement.
TGAAGGGAATCATGCGCTTCTGGGCCAGCTCGCAACTGAGCAGCTCGTGCTCGTAGGTCGGCGTCGGGTGGCGCTGCCCATCGCCCTGGCGGGTCAGGTCTCGGCGGCCCATGGTGCGTGGCTGCGCCTTCGGTGGTGTCAACAGCTGCGGCAGGTCGATGCCCAGGCCGTTGATCAGTTTCTGCACCGCGGTGAACGTCGGCGAGATCTGATCGTTCTCGATCTTGGACAGTGTGGAACGCGCCAGGCCGGTACGCTGGCTGACATCTTCCAGCGTCCACTGGTTGGCCAGGCGTATTTCCTTGAGCCGTTCACCGAGACGCAGCGGCTCGACGAACGCTTTGCGTCCCGAGGCGATGCGCAGTGCGGCCTGCTGGTCGGTAGTGGTGGACATTGATGAGTTCACTATAGGAAACAGAGTTTCCCGAAGCGTACCACAGAAGGGGGCCGCGCACCGGCCGGAAGGCGCCTTCGCGATGCGTGTAACCGACACTTGCCGGCTCTGATTCAACCTTCGAAGGGCAGACCGAGCAGCGCCTTGACGTGCGCCTCGGCGCTACGCCCCAGAGAGTCCAGGTCGTAGCCGCCCTCCAGCACCGAGACCAGTCGATTGTCGGCATACAACGCGGCGATGTCCAAGGCCAGCCGGGTGATCCAGTAGTAGTCCTCGTCTTCCAGGCACAGCTCGGCCAGGGGGTCGTCACGATGGGCGTCGAAACCGGCCGAGACCAGTACCAGCTCGGGCTTGAAGGCGTGCAACGCCGGCAGCCAGTCGTCCTCGATTGCGCGGCGGAAGGCGGCGCTGTCGGTACCGGCCTCGAGTGGCGTATTGACCACGTTCTGCCATTCGCTGCGCAAGTAGCGCCAAGGGTAGAAGGGGTACTGGAAGCTCGTGCAGATCTGGATGTCCGGATCGTCCTTGAAGATATCGATGGTACCGTTGCACTGGTGCACATCGAAATCGAGGATGGCGATACGGCGTGCCCCGTAGCGCGCGCGAGCATGCGCCGCGCCGACGGCGACATTGTTGTAGAAACAGAAGCCCATGGCATCGGTGGCTTCGGCATGATGCCCGGGCGGCCGCACGGCGCAGAACACGTTGTCGGCCTGACCGCGATATACCTGATCGACGCCGCGGATCACGGCACCTGCCGCCACCCGGGCGGCTTCCAGGCTGTCGGGATTCATGAGGGTGTCGCCATCAAGGCTGATGATGCCCGACTCGGGCAGGCACTTGTCGAGCGCGCGCAGGTGGCCCAGTGGGTGTACGCGGGCGAGTTCTTCTTCGCTGGCGGGGCGGGCTTCCGATTGCATGGTTTGCTGCAGCAACCCACTGAGGGCCAGGCGGGCACGGATGGCCTCGAGGCGCAGGGGGCTTTCGGGGTGCTCCGGGCCCATATGGTGAAGGTCGCAGTCCGGGTGCGAGATGAACGCCGTGATCATATGGAACTCCAGAGTGACTGAAGTCACCTTAATGCGCGCAAGCCCTTGCACAACAGTGTCAATAAGTCGTACACAAGGAGGCATCCACTGCTCTGCTGAGGTGACGTCTTGAGCACCCGATTCCTGCGCCACTTCTTCGAACCCCGCACTATCGCGGTCATCGGCGCCTCGGAAAAGCCCCACTCCATCGGTGGCATCGTGATTCGCAACCTGCAGGAGGCTGGCTTTCCGGGAACGCTGTGGGCGGTCAACCGCAAGGGCTACGAGGCGGTCTTCGACCAACCCTGTGTTTCGCGCGTGAGCGATTTGCCCGAGACGCCCGACCTCGCCGTCGTCTGTACCCCGGCCGACACCCTGCCCAAGGTGATCACGCGCCTGGGGCGAATCGGCGTCAAGGCGGCATTGGTACTCTCCGGCGGCGCACACCTGGACGAGGCCGAAGGGAGCAAGGGCTCGATCCGCGAGCGCATGCTGACGGCCGCGCGCGAATCGGGCATCCGTGTGCTGGGGCCGGAGTGCATGGGCCTGATCGTACCGGGCCGCCATATCAACGCCTCCTATTCCAGTCAGCCGGTCAAGGCGGGCAAGGTCGCCTATCTCGGCCAGTCGGGCATGCTCGGCAACGCCATGATCGACTGGGCAGCAGGACGCGGCATCGGTTTCTCGCACCTGATCACGGTAGGGGACAGCGTCGACGTGATGCTTCCCGACCTGATCGATTACATCAACCAGTACGCTGCGACCCAGGCCATCCTGCTGCACCTGGAGCGCATCCATGACGCCCAGCACTTCATGACCGCCTTGCGCGACGCCTCGCGGCACCGCCTGGTCCTGGCAATCAAGAGCGGGCGCACTCCGCAGTCCGATCTCTCCGGTATGCCGCCGACACCGGGTATCGCCAACCGCGACGTAGTCTTCGATGCCGCCTTCTCGCGTGCCGGCGTGGTACGAGTCAACGACTCCGACGAACTGTTTGACGCGCTGATGACGCTGTCGCAGATGAAACCGCTCAAGGGCGACCGGCTGGCCATCGTCTCCAATGGCCTGGGGCCCGCCATGCTCGCCATCGACAAGCTGATCAATGCCGGCGGGCGGCTGGCAAGCTTCAGCGAGGAGACACGCAGTGCGCTGCGTCAGGGCGAGTTCGACATGAGCAAGCCCGGCGAGAATCCGGTGGATCTGGGTGGAGACGCCGCACCGGAGCGCTTCGTCGACGCACTGGAGATCGTCGCCGCCGACCCCGGGGTCGATGCCGTGCTGGTGGTGCATGCCCCCACGCGCCTGGCGCCGTCGAAGATCACCGCCCAGGCGCTGATCGCCAACCGCAAGCGCTTCAGGCGCAACCTGCTGACCAGTTGGATGGGACTGGAGGGCGCCCTCTACGCGCGCCACGAGTGCAGCATGGCGGGCATCCCCACCTATGTCTCGCCGGAAAAGGCGGTCAAGGCGTTCATGCACATGGTCGACTACCAGCGCGTTCAGGCGCTGCTACAGGAGACGCCACCGAGCCTACCGTTCAGTACCACGGCGGACATTCGCGCCCGCTGCCACACGCTGATCGAGCAGGCCAGAACCGAAGGACGCGAGACCCTGTCGCACTCCGAGGCGGCACAGGTCCTCGAGGCCTACGGTATTCCCGTGGCTCCGAGCCGCTACGTGCACACACCCGAGGAGGCCGCGGCGGCAGTGCAAGCGGGAGAGGGCCCCTGGGCATTGAAGGTGGTCCACGACGGCAATTGCCGTCCGTTCCGCTATCGCAAGCATCCTCACCGCATTTCGGCTGGTCTGCTGCAGGACCTCCACGAGCCGGGCCAGGTCGCCGAAGGGCTCTCCCGACTCGGCGACAAGGTGCATGAGAAGTTCCCGCCGGTGAAAATTCGCGAGTACTGCCTGCAGCCGATGCAGCGCGGCAAGCAATCGATGCAGCTCTGCGCCGGCATTACCCGTGATCCGGTATTCGGCCCGCTGATCGTGTTCGGCATCGGCGGTTACAAGGTCAACATCCTGGCCGACCGACAGGTGGCGCTGCCACCGCTGAACATGACCCTGGCTGCTGACGTGGTCGGGCGCACCCACGCCGCGCGGCTGATTCAGGAGCACTCCAGCGATCCCGAGCGCGACCTGGAAAGGCTGTGTCAGCTACTGGTCAAGCTGTCGCAGATGGCCTCGGACCTGCTCGAGCTGCGCGGGCTGGAGCTCAACCCCTTGCTGCTCAATCGCGACGGCATGCTGGCGGTGGACTTCGCCCTCGACCTGGGCACACCAGCGCGCTTTGCCATCATGCCGTACCCCGAGGAGCTGCGTGAGTGGGTGACGTTGAACAATGGCATGCAGGTCGAGGTGCGCCCCATCCGCGCCGAGGATGCGCCGCTGATCACCAGCTTCCACAGCCAGTTGTCGGAGGAGAGCATCCGCTTTCGCTATTTCCACAACAAGTCCGACCTCAGCCAGCGCGATCTATCGATTCTCTCCCACATCAACTACGACCGGCAGATGGCCTTCATCGCCGAGCACCAGAATGAAGACGGCAGCAAGGAGATGCTCGGCGTGGTGCGGGTGTGGAACGATCCCGACAACATCCGCACCGAATTCTCCATCATCGTACGCGACGACATGGCCGGACAGGGGCTCGGCAGTCTGCTGATGAGGAAGATGATCGCCTACTGCAAGAGCGTGGGCACGCTGGAGATGATCGGCAAGGTGATGGTCGACAACCACCCCATGCGGGCACTGATGAAGCACCTGGGTTTCCGCTGCCGCTACAACATGGAGGAACAGGTGGTGGATGCGGTGCTGCGTCTCAACGAGCCTGAGAGCGAATGGCAGCGGCATCGGCTGGAGAGCCTGCCGGACTGAAGACGTCGGGAATGGGTGCCGAATACGGCACCCATTCAGAAGAGCGGCGAGACGGTTCAGGGCGCCAGGCGGAAGGAGCGCCAAGTTTCGTCGCGAAACTCGTAGCGGATTCGGTCGTGTAGCCGGCTTGGCTGCCCCTGCCAGAACTCGATCATGTCGGGGATCACACGGTACCCGCCCCAATGCCCGGGACGCGGAATCTCCTGGCCCTCGTAGGCTTGCTCGAAGCGGTGCTGACGCTCCTCGATCCAGTGGCGATCGGGGATCACCACGCTCTGAGTAGCCACCCAGGCACCCAACTGACTGGCGCGGGGGCGGCTGTTGAAATAGGAATCCGATTCCTCGTCGCTTACCGCCTCGACCCGGCCCTCGACGCGCACCTGACGCCCCAGGGAAGGCCACCAGAACACCAGAGCGGCATGCGGCACATTGGTCAGTTCGCTGCCCTTGTGGCTGTGGTAATTGGTGTAGAACACCAAGCCGCGGTCGTCATAGCCTTTCAGCAGCACGATGCGCGCATGGGGCAGGCCTTGGCTATCCACGGTAGCCAGCGTCATCACGTTGCCGTCCTCGCCCTCGGCATCCAGCGCCAGCGTCAGCCACTCGTCGAACAGCACCATGGGTGCCGCGGGCACCATGCCTTCCTCGAGTCTGCCACCCTCGTAGTCGCGCCGGATGTCGGCGATGTTGCGTGTCATGGCGTACTCCTCGTCCTTTTTCTCAATGGTCGCCGCTGTGGGGCAACAGCACAACACCTGCGGCTTGACCAACATCACTTATTTCGACATCCGCACACCGCCGGCATGTCCTTGCGCTTCACCCACCGCGCGCCGCCTTGATCTGGCGACTGCGAAAGCGGGCATAGAACATGCACCCGGCAAACAACGCCAGAGCGGCCATCGACTCGGCAACGCCCAACAGCCCCTGGCCTGGCAACGTAGCCAGCATCACGCCCTGAACGAAGTACAGCAAACTGACGAAGGACAGCCAGGCGTGTCCCCTGGCTCGCCTCCCCAGAATCGAAGGCAGAAAGAGCATGAGCGGCAGGGTACGGATCAGAATCGGTGTCAGCGGGTTACTGCCTGCCTGCATCGCCAAGCCACTCCAGACCAGCAGGGCCAGTAGCACCACATAGCTGGTGAGAACCAACTGGCGGCTGCGCTCGGTGAGCAGATCCAGCCCGTGGCGCGCCTCGAGCCCCTCGACCCATCGTCTCATGAGTTCTCCCTATGGCTGCCAAGAGCCAGGGCCAGCCGGGCCAAACGCTTGCCCTGGGCGCGCACCAGTCGACGCTCGGTATCGGCCAGGGGCTGGTCGCTGCGCTGACCGGCCACATGGCTGGCCCCATAGGGGGTGCCACCGGCGGTAGTGGTCATCAGGTCGGTCTCGCTGTAGGGCAGGCCGGCATAGACCATGCCGTGATGCAGCAGCGGCAGCAGCATGGAAACCAGGGTGGTCTCCTGGCCGCCATGCAGGCTCGAGGTGGAAGTGAAGGCAGTCGCAGGCTTGTCCACCAGCGCTCCGTTGAGCCACAGGGCGCTGGTCGAATCGATGAAGTATTTCAGCGGCGCCGCCATGTTGCCGAAGCGAGTCGGGCTGCCCAACGCCAGGCCGGCACAATGGCGCAGGTCATCCAGATCGGCATAAACAGCCCCCTCGTCAGGAATCTCGGGGGCGACGGCCTCGCAAGTCGGCGAGACCGGTGGCACGGTACGCAGCCGTGCCTCGATGCCGGGACAGGACTCGACACCGGCGGCCAGTTGCTCGGCCATGCTGCGCGTGGCGCCATGTCGTGAGTAATACAGGATCAACACGTAGGGAAGGGAGTCGCGCATCGTGGCTCCAGTCAGAGAGGCGGGGAATCAGTCGTTCGCGTGGAGCAGGGCGAGTACGTCTTCCGGCGGACGACCGATCACGGCGCGCTTGCCGTCATCGGCGATTGGCCGCTCCATCAGCTTGGGATGGCTGACGATGGCCGCGATCACCTGTTCCTGATCCTGCAGGTCGGTATCCTCGACTTCCTGCCACTCCGCTTCCTGGGTGCGGACCAGCGCCTCTCCATCGGCGTCCAAGCGCGACATGAGATCGCGCAACTCCTCCTCGTTCAACGGCTCGTCGAGATAGCGGCGCACCTTTACCTCGGCGCCATGCTCCTCCAGAAGAGCCAATGCCTGGCGCGACTTGGAACAGCGGGGGTTGTGGTAAAGCGTAATGGCCATGCGAGACTCCTAGATCCTTGGAAGACTGGTCCATATTGTAGAAGGGCGGCCGTGTCGGCCACAACCGCAGCCATCCCGAATCCCCGCTTCGATCAGATGGTTGCGCCACCGATAGCGGGGCGCTGCAGTTCACTCAGGCGACGATACACCCAGACCATACGGCCGTCCTCAAGGCGCATGGGCACGCGCTCGTAGCGAATTCCCAGACGCTCGTAGCGATCCAAACGTTGCAGCTCGCCAGCATCCACCACGATGACTTCGCCTTCTACCCGCTCTCCCGGCGCCTCGGCCAGATCCAGCCCATCACGTCGAAATCCCTCGAGGGAGGCCGGCTCGGTTTCCCCGGCCCGCCCCATCACCACCCAGCGGATCGGCGCAAGGCGCAACGTGCCATAGACGAATACCGCATGCTCGCCTTCCTCGATGTCGGGCAAGTGATCGGGACGCTCATAGGTAAAAGGGCTCAGCATGGTGAGCCACAGCCATCCCAGCACGGCCAGCATGACGACCAGCGCGGTGATGACAAGATAACGACGATGCATGCGATCTCCTGTCGTTGGGCTGCTGCCATCCTGCCATGGCAGAAGGGGGTGAGTCCGGTTCAATGCCGGAGCAAGGCTTGCTAGGATGCAAAGCAAGGCTCGACACAGCGGAGGATGCCCCATGAATCAGTCAGCGCACGAGGACAAGGACTTCAGGGCATTGATGGGAGACGTGAAGCCGGTGCGCAGGAGCGCCAATCGAGCCGACCCGGGCCCGCGCCGCTCGCGCCCCACCGAGGCACAGTTGGCGCGGCGCGAGAGCGCTCAGGAAGAGCTCGCCCGGGACAGTTTCCTGTCGGACGACTTCGTCGAACTGCTGCCGCCGTTCGACCCCATCGTGTTTCGCCGTGACGGCATCCAGCAGGGTGTCGTCGACCGCCTGCGTCACGGTGGCTATGCGGCTCAGTCACGCCTGCATCTGCTGCGCCGCCCACTGGCCGAGTGCCGGCGGGCGTTGCCTCCCTTCATCCACGAGGCCTACGCCCATGACTTGCGCTCGGTGCTGATCGTGCACGGCCGGGGTCAGGAGATCGACAGTCCGGCCAACGTGCTGCGCTCCTACCTTGCCAAATGGCTCGCGCAGTTCGACCAGGTGCAGGCCTACGTGTCGGCCCAGCAGGCCGACGGCGGACTGGGGGCGACCTGGGTCATGCTGCGCAAGAGCGAGCGGGCGAGGGCGGATAACCGCGAGCGCCAGCAGAAGCGGCGCGGCTGATCCTCAGAACGACAAAAAGCCGGCACGTGGCCGGCTTTTTCTTTCAACACCGAGTTGCGGCAAGCCCAGGCTAGGCCAGGGCCGGCTCACGCTCCAAGGCTTCGCGCATGCGTTGACGGAACAACGGTTCGGCCACGTCGACGGCCGGCTGATAGGCACGACTGAAGGCATTCAGAGCCTGCAGGGCGTCCTCCAGCCACTGGTCCTCACGCAGCGACAGGGCATCGAACCCGCAGCGGGTGAGGAAGAAGACTTGGTCGATGAGTACGTCGCCGACGGCACGGATCTCGCCATCGTAGCCGTAGCGTTCGCGCAGCAGCCGTGCCAGGCTGTAGCCGCGACCATCGGTGAACTTGGGAAAGTCGATGGCGATCAGCGGCGCGCCAACCAGTTCCTCGGCCAGTTCCGGCGTCAGCTCGGTATCGCTCGACAGCCAGGGCGCCAGTTCATGGCTACGCTCCGACGCCTGCCAGCGTGCCAGGGGCACGATGGCAGGGGAGTCGGGCAGTGCCGCCTCCTCGTCGCGAACCAGTACCCAGCGATCCTCGGCCGGCTTGCCGCCGCGAATGAAGGGGCGTACTGAAGCGTCTTGATCAGGCATATACCCGCTCCTTGAAAGGCTTGAGGCCGATACGGCGATACGTCTCGATGAAGGTCTCACCCTCGGCTCGCTCGCCGACGTAGACCTGCAGTACCTTGTCGATGACCTCGGGCACGCTCTCGCGATCGAACGAGGGGCCGAGGATCTTGCCCAGCGAGGACTCGTTACCCTGAGCGCCGCCGAGCGAGATCTGATACCACTCCTCGCCCTTCTTGTCGACGCCGAGGATGCCGATGTGACCGACGTGGTGGTGGCCGCAGGCATTCATGCAGCCTGAGATATTGAGATCCAGCGGCCCCAGGTCGTAGAGGTAATCGATGTCCTCGAAGCGCTCCTGGATGGCCTGGGCGACCGGGATCGACTTGGCGTTGGCCAGGGAGCAGTAATCGCCACCGGGGCAGCAGATCAGGTCCGCGAGGGTACCCACGGTGGGGTTGGCCAGGCCGAGTTCCTGCAAGCGCTGCCAGAGCTCCTCCAGGCGGTCCACCGCCACGTCGGCCAACACCAGGTTCTGCTCGTGGGTGACGCGAATCTCGCCATGGCTGTACTCGTCGGCAAGATCGGCCACCTGATGCATCTGTTCCCAGGTCAGGTCACCGGGCGAGTGGCCACGGCGCTTGAGTGACAGGGTGACCGCCTTGTAGCCCGGTACCTTGTGGCCATGCACATTGTTGGTCACGAAGCGGGCGAAGGCTCGGTTCTCACTACGCAGGCGCTCGAAGTCGGCAATCGCTTCCTCGCTGACGGCGCGGCGTTCCGGATCGACGAAATGCGACTGCATCGCCTCGACCGCTTCGCGGGTCAGCGTCTGCGGGCCATTCTTGAGGTGCGCCCATTCGGCATCGACCCGACGGCGGAACTCCTCGACGCCCAATGCCTTGACCAGGATCTTGATGCGCGCCTTGAACTTGTTGTCGCGGCGGCCGAACTGGTTGTAGACGCGCACCAGCGCTTCCAGATAGGTCAGCAAGTGCTGCCACGGCAAGTCGTCGCGTACCACCTCGCCGATCATCGGCGTGCGGCCGAGGCCGCCACCGGCCAGCACCTTGACCCGAACCTCGCCCTGGTCGTCGCGCCACAGGCGCAAGCCCACGTCGTGAACCTGGATAGCGGCGCGATCCTCGGCGGAACCGGTCACGGCGATCTTGAACTTGCGCGGCAGGTAGGTGAATTCGGGATGGAACGTCGACCACTGGCGAATCAGCTCGCACCAGGGGCGCGGATCGACCTCTTCATCCTCGGCAATGCCGGCGAACTGGTCGGAAGAAGTATTGCGGATGTCGTTGCCGCTGGTCTGGATCGCGTGCATCTGCACGCTGGCCAGCTCGGCCAGCATGTCGGGGACCGTTTCCAGCTTCGGCCAGTTCAGCTGCAGGTTGGTGCGAGTGGTGAAATGCCCGTAACCACGGTCGTAGTCGCGCGCCAGGTCACCCAGCTTGCGCAGCTGATACGAAGCCAGCATGCCGTAGGGAATGGCGATGCGCAGCATGGGTGCGTAACGCTGGACATAGAGTCCATTCTGCACGCGCAACGGCAGAAATTCTTCGTCGCTGATCCGGCCGGCCAGATAACGATTCATCTGGTCGCGAAACTGGGCGACGCGTTCATTGACCAGAGTCTGATCATGGGTGTCGTAGCGATACATTCAGCCGGTCCTGCTGCTAGGGGATTGGCGAAGCGTCAGGGGGCACCATAACGCCCCTGGCATATTCTATGAAAGAATAAATATTTATATTTTTTATACGTAAAAGCATATAAAGCGTCAAGTCACGTGGCTCAAAGCTGCAACCGCAACCAATGGCGGCGCTGCCAGATCATGGCAAACCACAGCGAGTTCAACGCACGGTAGCCGAGTTGCACCCACCAGATGCCCAGCAGCCCTTGCTCCATGACTATGCCGACCCACCACGCCAGCGGCAGGAAGACCAGCCATTGCAAGGTAAGCGTGGTGGTCATCACGGTGCGGTTGGCACCGGCGCCGAGCAGGGCCTGTCCCAGCACCAGGGCGGCGGCATCCAGCACGATCATGATTGCGGTGAGTTGCAACGGCAGGCGTGCCAAGGCTATCAGTTCGCGGTCGTGCAGGAAAATGCCCAGTATCCCATCGGGAAACAGGGCCATGGGTAGTGCCAGCACTGCCAGGCACAGCCAGGCCAGACGCACCACGTCCCAGCCCCAGCGATGGGCATCACCATGGGCCTGCTGGCCCAGCGACTGACCCACCAGGCTCATCGCCGCCATGCCCAGGCCCACGCCGGGCAAGATCAGCAACAGCGAAAGATTCACCAGCACGTGGCCGACGGCAACGCTGGCGGTATCGATCCGGCCCAGGATCCAGAACAGCACCGCATAGCCGGCTGCGAACCACAGCTGCTGAAAGGAGTGCGGCATCGCCAGGCGCAGGGTGGCCAACAGGGTAGGATGCCGCGGCAGGCTGACGAGGAATCCACTGGGCACGGCACGGCGGAAGCTGAGCAGCACCCAGAGCCCGAGGCCCACGAACAGCGAAAGGCTGGTGCCCGCGCCGGCACCAGCCGCCCCCATGGCCGGCAGGCCTGCATAGCCGAAGATCAGGCCAATGCTGGCCGCCACGTTGACGACGTGCATCACCAGCATGATGCGCAGGTAGAAGCCGCTCTGCTCGATGCCGTTCCAGTAACCGCGAAAGCAGAAGATCATCGCTACGGCAATGAGCGACAGCACCCGCCAACGAAAGTACTCTGCTGCCACGTCGTTCACTTCTGCGCTGGGATTGAGCAATAGCATCAGCAGCGGGGCCTGCCACAGGCAGAGCAGAGTGATGGGCAGCGACACCAGCAGAGCGATGACCAGCCCGGCATTGAGCGGCAGGGCTCGCAGGTGCCAGGCACGCTCACCGTGTCGCCACGCGGTCTGCGCCTGCACGCCGGAAGAGAGCCCGAACACCAGCGCGGTGATCAGGAACATGGCATAGCCGCCGATACCCACGCCGGCCAACGGCACTTCGCCGAGCGAGCCGACGAGCGCCGCATCGACCAGGTTGATCAGGCTCTGGGTCAGCATTGCGGCAATGATCGGCACGGCGAGGTTCAGAATACGCCGGCGGCGAATCGAGTCGGGTAGCATCCGTCTATCGCAGGTTCTGCCAGGCGCCCACGCCATGGGTGTGGACGCGCCTGACTCTGGTATCAGGCGGGGTCATAAGAGAGAACCGGGGAGAGCCAGCGCTCCATCTCCTCAAGCGACATACCCTTGCGCTCGGCCAATGCCTCGACCTGGTCGAGGGTGATCTTGCCAGTGGAGAAGTACTTCGACTGAGGGTGCGAGAAGTACCAGCCCGATACCGCCGCGGCCGGCCACATGGCGAAGTTCTCGGTTAGCTCTATGCCAGCGTTCTCGGTGGCCTCGAGCAAGCGGAACAGCGTGCGTTTCTCGGTATGATCGGGGCAGGCAGGGTAGCCCGGCGCCGGTCGAATGCCCTGGTATTTCTCGGCAATAAGGGCGTCGTTATCCAGCGTCTCGTCGGGCACGTAGCCCCAGAACTCCTTCCGCACCCGCTCGTGCATGCGCTCGGCGAAGGCCTCGGCCAGGCGGTCGGTGAGCGCCTGGACCATGATCGCACTGTAGTCGTCGCCAGCCGCCTTGTAGTGCTCGGCCAAGGCCTCGACGCCGTGCCCGGTGGTCACGGCAAAGCCGCCGATCCAGTCGGGCTTCCTGCTCTCCTTGGGCGCCACGAAGTCGGCCAGACTATAGCAGACGCCATCACGGTTCTTGGTGGTCTGCTGTCGAATGTGATGCAACCGCTCGATCACCGCGCTGCGCGACTCGTCGGCATACACTTCGATGACGTCGTCATCGACGCTGTTGGCCGGCCACAGACCAATCACGCCGCGAGCCTGGACGTGTTTCTCGTCGATCAGCTTGCGCAGCATCTGCTGGGCATCGTCGAACAGGCTGCGGGCCGCCTCGCCAACAACCGCATCGTCGAGGATCTTGGGGTACTTGCCCGCCAACTCCCAGCTCATGAAGAAGGGCGTCCAGTCGATACGCTCGACCAGCTCCTCGATGTCGTAGCCGTCGAACGTCTTGAGCCCGGTGAAGGCGGGCCGGGGCGGCGTGTAGACGTCCCAGTCGATGGGTAGCTTGCGCTGGCGGGCCTCGGCATAGCTCAGGTCGGCGGCCTTGGGCCGTCGCCTGGCGTTGCGCTCGCGCACCAGTTCGTACTCGGCCTTGATCTCGGCCACGTAGGCGGGCTTGAGCGTCGGCGACAGCAGCTTGCCGGCCACGCCCACCGCGCGCGAGGCATCGGTCACGTAGATGACAGGTTCGTCGTACTGCGGCTCGACCTTGACCGCGGTATGCGCCTTGGAGGTGGTGGCGCCGCCGATCAGCAGCGGCAGCGTGAAACCCTGGCGCTTCATCTCCTTGGCCACATGCACCATTTCGTCCAGCGACGGGGTGATCAAGCCCGAGAGGCCGATGATGTCGGCGTTCTCCTGGCGGGCCGTCTGCAGGATCTTCTCCGCCGGCACCATCACGCCGAGGTCCACGACGTCGTAGTTGTTGCACTGCAGGACCACGCCGACGATATTCTTGCCGATGTCGTGTACGTCGCCCTTGACCGTCGCCATGACGATCTTGCCCTTGGCCTGCTGATCTTCCGCCGCGAGCTCGTTCTTCTCGGCCTCGATGAAGGGGATGAGGTAGGCCACCGCCTGCTTCATGACACGGGCCGACTTGACCACCTGGGGCAGGAACATCTTTCCGGCACCGAACAGGTCGCCGACCACATTCATGCCGTCCATCAGCGGCCCCTCGATCACTTCGATGGGGCGCGAAGCACGCTGGCGGGCAAGCTCGGTGTCCTCCTCGATAAACACCGTGATGCCCTTGACCAGGGCGTGCTCGATGCGTTTCTCCACCGGCCAGCTGCGCCACTCGAGGTCTTCCTTCTTCGCCGCGCCACTGCCGTCGCCCTTGTACTTGTCGGCCAGGTCGACCAGCCGCTCGGTACCGTCGCTGCGCCGGTTGAGCACGACATCCTCGACCGCTTCGCGCAGTTCGGCCGGCAGGCCATCGTAGACCGCCAACTGGCCGGCGTTGACGATGCCCATGGTCAGGCCGGCGCGAATGGCGTGGTAGAGGAACACCGAGTGGATTGCCTCGCGCACCGGGTCGTTACCGCGGAACGAGAACGACACGTTGGAGACGCCGCCGGAGACCATGGCGTGGGGGAGGTGCTCGCGTATCCAGCGGGTGGCCTCGATGAAATCGACGGCGTAGTTGTCGTGTTCCTCGATGCCGGTGGCGATGGCGAAGATATTGGGGTCGAAGATGATGTCTTCCGGCGGGAAGCCGATCTCCTCCACCAGCAAGGTATAGGCGCGCTGACAGATCTCCGTCTTGCGCGCGAAGGTATCGGCCTGTCCGGCCTCGTCGAAGGCCATCACCACCACGGCGGCGCCGTAGCGTCGACATAGCGTCGCCTGCTCGCGGAAGGCCGCCTCGCCCTCCTTGAGCGAAATCGAGTTGACCACCGCCTTGCCCTGCACGCACTTGAGCCCGGCCTCGATGATCTCCCACTTGGAGGAGTCGATCATGATCGGCACCCGGGCGATGTCGGGCTCACCGGCGATCAGGTTGAGGAAGCGCACCATCGCTTCCTGCGACTCGAGCATGCCCTCGTCCATGTTGATGTCGATGACCTGGGCGCCATTCTCGACCTGCTCCAGGGCCACCTCCAGTGCCGTGGTGTAGTCCTCATCGACGATCAGGCGCTTGAAGCGCGCAGAGCCGGTAACGTTGGTGCGCTCGCCGACGTTGACGAACAGCGAGCCTTTCTCGATGTTGAACGGCTCAAGCCCCGACAGACGACAGGCCCGCGGGCGCTCGGGAACCTGGCGCGGTGCCAGGCCCTGAATGGCAGCGTGGATCGCGGCGATATGCTCCGGCGTCGAGCCGCAGCAACCGCCGATGATGTTGACCAACCCGCTCTCGGCGAACTCGGCGACGATGGCAGCCATCTCCTCCGGCGTCTGGTCGTACTCGCCGAACTCGTTGGGCAGTCCGGCATTGGGGTGCGCAGAGACGAAGGTGTCGGCCTTGGTCGAAAGCTCCTCCAGGTAGGGGCGCAGCTCTTCGGCACCCAGCGCACAGTTCAGGCCGATGGAGAGCGGCCTGGCATGACGCACCGAGTTCCAGAACGCCTCGGTAGTCTGGCCCGAGAGGGTGCGGCCGGAGGCGTCGGTGATGGTGCCGGAGATCATTACCGGCAACCGCTCGCCGCGATCGTCGAACAGCGTCTCCAGGGCGAAGATGGCCGCCTTGGCATTGAGCGTATCGAAGATGGTCTCGATCAGGATCAGGTCGGCGCCACCCTCGATCAGCGCCTCTGCGGCTTCGTAGTAGTTCTCGCGCAGCTGGTCGAAGGTGACGTTGCGCTTGGCCGGGTCGTTGACGTCGGGCGACAGCGAGGCGGTGCGTGAGGTCGGCCCCAGTACGCCGGCCACATAACGCGGGATGCCGGTCTCGGCCGCCACCGCGTCGCACACTGCCCGCGCCAGGCGCGCCGATTCGCGATTGAGTTCGGGTACCAGTTCCTCCATGCCGTAGTCGGCCTGGGAAAGGCGGGTACTGTTGAAGGTGTTGGTCTCGATGATGTCGGCACCGGCCTCGAGGTAGTCGCGATGGATACGCCTCACCAGCTCGGGGCACGTCAGTGCCAGCAGGTCGTTGTTGCCCTTGAGCTCGGAGGGCCAGTCGCGGAAGCGCTCGCCGCGGAAATCGTCTTCGTCGAGCCGGGCATTCTGCAACATGGTACCCATGCCGCCATCCAGCATGAGGATGCGCTCGCCGAGCCGTTCGGTGAGAGTAGCGGTCAGTGCAGAGGGTAGGGCGGCCATGGGTCGGGTCGGTCTCCAGCGAAAGTCACGTCCAGGGAATCCAAGCCGCCCCGCTGATTCTTGTCGGCTACTGGGCAGGGGCGGTCGTGTCGGCCCGCCATGGTAGCAAAACCAGCCGCTTGAGGGCAGGGCTGGTCAAAAACCGACCAAAACAGTCGGGATTGTCTCCAGGCGGGCTTTTGCTTACCATGATGGTATGTCACATATGGCCGGCCCGACGAGGACCAGGCCCGACCAGCGAGAACACCATGAGCGAGATCATCCGGATTACCGACAGCGCCCAGGACTACCTCGCCGAGCTGCTCGAGAAGCAGAACGTCGAAGGGATTGCAGTGCGCATCTTCATCACCCAGCCGGGTACGCCCTATGCCGAGACGTGCCTGGCCTATTGCCGGCCTGGCGAGGAAGAGCCCAGCGACGAGCGCCTGGAGCTCGAGAAGATCACGGCACTGATCGACAAGAACAGCATTCCCTTCCTCGAGGAGGCGGTGGTCGACTTCAATGCCGATCGCATGGGCGGCCAGCTGACCATCAAGGCACCCAATGCCAAGATGCCGAAGGTCAACGCTGACAGCCCGCTGGAGGATCGCGTCAACTACATCCTCTACAGCGAGATCAACCCGGGCCTGGCCGCCCATGGCGGCGAAATCAAGCTGGTCGAGCTGACCCAGGACCAGGTGGCGGTGCTCGCCTTCGGCGGTGGCTGCCAGGGCTGTGCCGCGGTGGACCTGACCCTGAAGGAGGGCGTGGAGAAGACGCTGATGGATCGTATTCCCGAGCTTGCCGGCATCCGCGACGTGACCGACCACACCGACACCACCAACGCCTACTATCGCTGACGCATCAACGACCTCTTCATCGCTGATTCGAGCTCCCAATCGCCCAGGCATGCCCCGCAGGGCATGCACGAGGATCAGCGAACGCTCTCGGAAGGCTCCACCGCTGTGGAGCCTTCCTGCGTTTCCCCACCACTTTCCGCACGACGCGACGATGCCACCCCTCCCTCGCCAGGCTGCCAGGTACGCCGCATCAGCTCGGCTTCGAGCGTGCGCAGGCGCGCTGCCTGCTCGTCGATATGGCGCTTCTGATCGTCGATGCGCGCCTGTAGCAGCGATTGTTCATGGCGCAGGGTATCGATGCGCTCCTCGGCGCGACTCCTGGCCCACTGGGTCTCGCGGTGCTGTTTCTCCTCGCGCCCCAGCGCAGCCTGCGTTTCGTGAAACTGCCGCTGCAGGTTCTCCTGGCGCTTCTCCAACTGTGCAACGATGGCATCATGCCGTTTTTCGGCCGATACCCGCTCCTGCCGCGACTCGTCGAGCAGGCTCATGAGCCGCGCCTCGGCCGCCTCGTGGCGCTGTTCCTCCTGATTCAGGCGCGCCAGGTGCTGGGCATCGCGGTCGGCCAACGCCTGCTGGTGGGCCTGACCTTGCTGCTCGTTCTCCTTCTGCAGCTTGTCGAGCTGTTGCAGGGTACGGCTTAGCCGCTCCTCCATCTGTCGCGCACGCTCCTGCCACTGGTCGCGCTCGGCTTCGACCCGTGCCAGGGCTGCACTGCGTTGTTCGAGACGCTGCTCCGTCCCCGCCAGGTGCGACGACAGGGCAGCTTCGCGCTGCTCGGCATCCTCGACCTGGCGCTGCGCTTCCTGCATCGCTGCCTGGGCCTCGGCCACGCGCCGGTCAGCCTCCTCACGGTAGCCTGCCAAGGCCTCGCCGGCAGACTCCTGAGCCATGTGCCACAGGCTTTCCGCCAGCTTCAGCACCGGCTCCGGCATGGCGTGGGAGGCGGGCAGGTCACGGTTCGCCTCGCGCTGGAAGCGCCACTCGCGCAGGTGATCGCTGATGGTGGTAAAGCTGCCGGTTCCCAGCACGTCTCGAATCTTCTGGACACTGGGGGCATCTCCCTTGGCCAGCAGGGTCTCGATGGCCTGCTGAACGTCCTCGTACTGCACACCGCTGCGTGCCATGACGATCTCCTTGTGTGGTGTGGCGGCGGATCCTTGCTCACGCGGCAGGCGTCGCTTGTTCTTGCTGTTTCCGTGCGCCCGCTCGGGATTCCTAAGCATAGCGACTTTCGTCCAAAGCGAAAAGGAAATTACGTTATACGTAATTACGTAAAATACGTAACGACGCGACCTTAAATTCATGATTACCCGTCTTATCTTGAATAACCAGTCGATACAGGCGAGACTCGAGCTATTCGATAGCGAAGAGCGGTGGTCACAATGAGGGTACCGAGCGAGGAGGGCGGCAATGCTCTTCTCCCCAGTGGGTGGCAGGAAGCGAATACGCACACCCCGACACTGGATATGCCACTACCCGCGACGAGCACGCACGGGGCAGCACGCATTGCTGCCCGGAGCGACGCCGAGGCGGTGGCGCAGTGGCTCACCGAGTTTCGTGCCAGCCCGCAGACGCTACGCGCCTACCGCCGCGAGGCAGAGCGCCTGCTGCTGTGGCTGGGGCACCAGGAGTGCGGCCTCGGCGAGCTGCGCCGCCAGGACCTGGATACCTTCGAGGCCTTCCTGGCGTCTCCCACGCCCCGCCACCTCTGGGTAGGGCCGCCACGGCCGCGCCATTCACCGGACTGGCGTCCGTTTCGCGGCCCGCTGTCGCCGGCCAGCCGCCGGCAAAGCCTGGTGATCCTGCAGGGCATGTTTGCCTGGCTGGTGGAAGCGGGGTGGGTCAGCCACAATCCATTCCGCCTGATGCGCGACAAGCGCCGCCGCCTCGACAATCGACAGCCTGGCATCGACCGCTACCTGGAGCGCCCGCTGTGGGAATGGCTATGGCGATGGTTGAGCGAGCCGCCTGCCGAGAACGCCAGCACCCGCGAAGACTACCTCTGGCAGCGACGGCGCACGATCTTCGGCTTCGCTTACCTGTTGGCGCCGCGCATCAGCGAGATGGCCGCCGCCGAAATGGGGGATTTCTTCCCGCGGGAAGGGCGCTGGTGGTGGCGCGTGACGGGGAAGGGCGGCAAGACGGCGCGCATCCCGGTACCCGATGACATGCTGGCCCTGCTACGCGACTGGCGGCAAACGCTGGGCCTTGCCGCCGAACCGCGGCCTGGTGAGGAGGGCGCGGTGCTGCGCGGGCTCGACGGGCAACGCGGCCTCGGCGACAACCAGCTTTACCGATTGATTCGCGACACCTTCCGTCAGGCGGCCGACGCCCTGGAAACCGAGGCCGGCGAGGAGGCGAGGTCGCAGGTGTCCCGACTGCGTGCCGCGACACCTCACTGGCTGCGCCACACCGCACTCACGCATCAGGCACAGGCCGGGGTCGAGCTGCGCTATCTCGCCGGTACCGCACGTCACGCGAGGCTCGATACCACCGCCCAGTACCTACACAGCGAGGACGAGGAGTGGCATCGCCAGCAATCCGCCCACGGCTTGCCCGGCAGGGCGGACGAATCCGGGGCCGAACCGGTATAATGAGAACCACGTCAACACGGGAGGCAACATGACCACCGAAGCCACGGCCGAACAGGCCCAGCAGGCCCTGCGGGAAGAGTTCGAGATGTTCGATAACTGGATGGACCGTTATCAGTACATCATCGACATGGGCAAGCAACTGCCGGCATTTCCCGAAGAGTGGAAGACGCCAGAGCTGAAGATTCAGGGCTGCCAGTCGAATGTCTGGATGCACCATCAGCGCGACGGCGAGGTGCTGCACTTCGATGCGGTGTCGGATGCGGCCATCGTTTCCGGCCTGATCGCCGTGCTGATGCGCATCTACAACGACCGACCGGCCGGTGAGATTCGCGACACCAGCCCCCACTTCCTGCAGGACCTGGGGCTCGACAAGCATCTTTCCCCCACGCGCAGCAATGGCCTGCACGCCATGCTCGGCAAGATCTACGAAGTCGCCGAGAAAGAGGCTGCCTCCGCCTGATGCCGTCCCGAAGGCCGTAAGACGGCATGCCGTTGACGCTCCCGGGCGAGAATGCTCTCGGCATCCAGGCTGGCGATGGTGACATCCCGCGCCGTGGGAATTTCGTCAGCCAGTTGCAGCGCCTGGTAACGCCCGCAACAGACGCGCAGGAAGGAAGCGAAATTGGCCGGGTCGTGCCCGGCCTCGGCGCACTCCCGTGAGAGCTTCGCCACCAGTTGACTGAGCGTAAGCCCGTCGCGTCTGCCGATTTCCTCGAGCACCGCCCAGAAAAATCCCTCCAGGCGTACGCTGGTCGAGACGCCGTCGAGACGCATGGAGCGGGTCTGAGGCTCCCACAGGCCCGGTTCGGCGCCGATGAAAAGCCTGCACATACCATTTCCTCCCTTGCTGGCCCGACCGACGCTTTCATCATGGCGCCGGTCGCGGGCCAGGGCAAGGCGGTTTCGAGTAGCGGCTAGAGTTCGATCCTCGTGTCCAGCACCCTCAGGAACTGGGCGATCCACGCCGGATGGGCGGGCCAGGCTGGTGCGGTGACCAGCTTGCCGTCGGTCACGGCATCGTCCACCGCGATGTCGGCGTAGCGGCCGCCGGCGAGTTCCACCTCGGGACGACAGGCGGGATAGGCCGAACAGGTGCGCCCCTCCAGCACCCGGGCGGCAGCCAGTAGCTGGGCACCGTGGCAGATTGCCGCCACCGGCTTGTCGGCCTCGAAGAAGTGCCGTACCAGCGCGATGACCTTGTCGTTCAGGCGCAGATACTCCGGGGCGCGTCCGCCGGCGATCACCAGGCCATCGTAGTCGGCAGGATCGGCTGCGGCAAAATCGGCATTGAGCGTGAAACGATGACCGGGCTTTTCACTGTAGGTCTGGTCGCCCTCGAAATCGTGAATGGCGGTGGCAATGCTGTCGCCGGCCCGCTTGTCGGGACATACCGCATCGACACGGTGGCCCACGGCCTGCAGGGCCTGGAACGGCACCATGGTTTCATAGTCTTCGGCGAAATCGCCGCACAGCAAAAGCAGTCGCTTGGCGGACATGACGTGTCTCCTCATCGACTCGTTGTGGTGGGTGTACCACGGATCAGTCTGGCACGGGCGAACCGGAGGAGGGTGGTAGCGGGCTACTACACCCGCACGGCAAGAGAGGTTGGACAGAGCAGGTCAGTGCCTGGAACATTGTCCGCGCCGGCAACGAAAGTGCTCGTCGAGCTCGGGGTCGTTCTGGCACAGGCGTTCGCTAGGGCCGCCTGGCACGGGGTCGATGCCGCCATCACTGCCTGGGTGGCAGCGCACGATGCGCCTGGCGGCAAGCCAACCGCCGCGCAACGGGCCATGAACCTGGATGGCTTCGACGGTGTAGTGCGAACAGCTGGGCCAGAAGCGACAGCGTGGCCCCAGCAGGGGGCTCACCACCAGTTGGTAGAGCCTGACCGGGCCGATCATCGCCAGGCCCAAGGCGCTTCGCAGCAGCCTGCCCAAGCGCTGCAGCCAGGCGGCCACGCGTCAGCGCCCCTCCGAAGGCTTGCGATAGAGGGTGTCGGGATCGATCAGCGGCTCGCTGTCGATACGCGCCTCGTTGCCATCCAGCGCCAGGTAGAAGCAGCTGCGCCGCCCGGTATGGCAAGCCGGACCGGTCTGTTCGACCTTGAGCAGCAGGGTGTCGCCATCGCAATCCAGGCTGGCCCCACGCAGGTGCTGTTGTTGGCCCGAGGATTCGCCCTTGCGCCACAGCTTGCCCCGCGAGCGCGACCAATAGCAGACGCGCCCACTGGCGAGCGTCTCCTCCAACGCTTCGCGGTTCATCCACGCCATCATCAATACTTCGCCGCTGTCGTGCTGCTGGGCGATGGCCGGGATCAGGCCGTCGTCGTTGAAGCGAACGGCAGGGAGTATCCGGTCGAGTGGTAGACGGGCACCGAGTTCGGCACGCTCGAGTTGCTTGAAGAGATCGGTCATGGCGTTTCCGTTATGACTGGTTCAGGCCCGCGCCGCAGCCGTCAGGCACAGATCGCAGCTGCCCAGCAGCTCGATCGTCTGGCGTTCGACGCGAAAGCCCAAGTCGCGTGCCTGGGCGCTGAGCTGCGCGTTGACGTCGTCCAGATGCAGCTCCTCGACTCGTCCGCAGTGACGGCAGATCAACAGCTGGAAGCCGTGGGCATGCTCGGGGCAAGGGCAGGCCACATAGGCGTTGAGCGACTCGATGCGATGCACCAAACCCTGCTCGATGAGAAAGTCGAGTGCACGATAGACGGTCGGCGGGCGCGCCGCCGCATGCTCGACGGCCAGTCGATCGAGCAGCTCGTAGGCCTTCAGGCCACCGCTGGCCCCGGTGATCATCTCGAGAACACGTCGTCGAATCGGGGTGAAGCGCACCCCGCGAAGCTGGCATTGTCTTTCGGCCTGCGCGAGCAGGGCGTTAGCGTCGGTCATGGGCGACCCGATGTCTCTGGAGTAGCGTTCATTCTACGTGCTGAGGCAAGGCTGGACCAGCTCGGGTTCGGGCAGCCCCTTGAGTTCGCCCCGGCGGGCAAAATGCTGTTGAGCAAAGGCGACCCGCTCCTTGACACCCAGTCCATCGGGCTGCTTCTCCACCAGGTCCAGGCGCGAACGCAAGCCTTCTCCGTTGGCCATCTGGATGGCCAGCCCCGGGCGGGCATTGAGTTCGAGCAACATGGGGCCGCGATCGCGGTCGATCACCATGTCGGTGCCGAGATAACCGAGCCCGGTCATTTCATAACAACCGGCGGCCAGCTCCAGCAGGTTGGTCCAGTCGGGGATGCGCAAGCTGGCGAGCTCATGGCCGGTATCCGGATGGTCACGACGCGAGCGGTCGAACTGCACGCCGCGAACCGCCGTGCCCGTGGCGATGTCGAGCCCCACGCCGACCGCTCCCTGGTGCAGGTTGGCCTTGCCGTCGGAAGCCGCCGTGGAGAGGCGCATCATGGCCATTACCGGGTAACCGCGAAAGATGATCACGCGAATGTCCGGAACGCCCTCGTAGGTGTACTCGGAAAGCTGCTCGTCGAAGTTGATGAGACCCTCGATCATCGCCACGTCGGGAGTGCCACCCAGAGAGTAGAGCCCAGACAGAATGTTGGAGACATGGCGGTGGAGATCACCGATGCTGAGCTTGGCGCCGCTAGGCTTGACGAAGCCATCCTGGTCGACGCGCTCGATGACCAGGATACCCTTGCCGCCACTGCCCTTGGCCGGCTTGATGACGAAGCCCGGGCGTCCGGCGATCATTTCCTGCAAGCCCTTGATGCCGAACTGAGTGGTCACGGTTCCGATCAGGGCTGGCGTGGTGATGCCGTGCTTCTCGGCCAGCAGCTTGGTCTTCAGCTTGTCATCCACCAGCGGATAGAGCCGCCGGCTGTTGTAGCGCCCAATGTAGCGAATGTTGCGCCGGTTCATGCCGATGATGCCGCGACGCAGGAGCTGGCTCGGCCGTGCCCACATGATTTCAGTCCTCGGTGACCGGTTTGAAGCGTCTCAGCTCGAGCAACCGGTATCCCGTGTAGTTACCCAGCAGCAGGATCAACGACATGATGATGAGCTGCACGCCCAGGAAATTGAAGGTGATATGGCGTATCCACGGATTGTTCATGGCGAGATAGGCCAGTACCGCAGTAATGAGGCTTCCGCCACCCTGAATCAAGACCTGCTTGGGACCTTCTTCCTCCCACAGTATCGACATCCGCTCGATGGTCCAGGCCAGAATGATCATCGGGAAGAAGGTGATCGTCAGGCCAGTGTTGAGCCCAACGCGATAAGACAGCACGGAGAAGATCGAAATAATGGCGATGACCGTGATGATCACCGCCGAGACTCGGGCGACCAGTAGCAGGTTGAGATAGGAGAGATAATTGCGTATCACCAGCCCAACGGATACGACCAGCAGGAAACCAACCAGTCCGGTGGGCAGGGTCGTCTGGATGAAGGCCAGCGCAATCAACACGGGCATGAAGGTACCCGACGTCTTGATCCCCACGAGGATGCGCAGGAACACGACCACCAGCGCGCCGATGGGAATCAGCAGAATGGTCTGGAACAGAGCCTGTTCCTCGAGCGGCAGGCTGTGGATCGAGAAGTTGAGCAGGGTGTCGTCGGCCAACTGGCTGCGCACGGCCGCAGCGGCGGGCTGGCTGCGCGACAGCATGGAGAAGGTGACCCGTGAGTTGGTGCCACCCTGAACCTCGAGTACCGCACGCCCTGCAGTCTCCCACAGCAGGAGATTTTCAGGCTGCCCCTGATCGGCGGTACGTGGGTTGAACAGCGCCCAGTTCTCCTCGTCCTCGAAGACCATGATCCAGGAGGTCAGCGCCTGCCGTCGACGCCCGTTCTCGAGCATCAGCCCGCTCACTTCGCGGGCATGCACGCCGGCCTGATTCAGCAGGCGCACCAGCAGAGGCGTGCGCTCGAACTGAGTCAGCAGCAAGCGAGCATTCTCACCCTGACGATCTTCGTTGAAGTCACGAATCAACTCTCGCGTGAAGGTGTAGGGATCGGCACTGCGCATCCAGGCGCGCTCGATCACCTGGGCTGCTGCCGTGTCATAGGGACGCTCCCAGCTGACTTCGCGCAAGGGCGGGCGAGCAATCTGTCGCTGCCGTTGGTCATCGGTCACCTGCAGGCGCACGGAGTAGTAGAGCTGCTGGCTACCCGTTGCACGGCGGATCGACCACTGAGCACGACGACCGGCCTCGTCCTGCAGGAACGACAGACCGAAACCCGGCGAGGCGGTGTTTTCGGTCAGGATCCGGTAGCCGCGTTGATGCGAGGGCAGTGCCAGTTCGACGCGTGCGGGCTCGCCCAGGGCGGTGAAATCGACGACGGCTTCGACCTCCCAGACCTGGCGCTGTTCACCTGGAGTCCACGGAACCTCCATCTGGATATGGCGATGGAGGCTCGTGCCGATACCGAGCACCATCAGCAGACCCACGATGAGATAGAAGGGCAGTCGCGACATGTATCATCCTTGCATGTAGGGCAGTCAGGCTCGGTATCAGCCTTCTTCTTCGTCCCGGTCGTTGATCTCGTCCTCCGGCGCCTCGGAGGCCGGACGACCGCCGGGGAACTCAGGCCGGGGGTGAATGTAGTTTTCCGCCACGTCGATCAGGGCGATATCCATCAGAAAGCGCCGGCCAAGCAGGACCGGATAGTTGAGATGGGTGCGATCATTGAGCGTGAACTCCACCGTTTCACGAATCGGCCCCAGCGTCATCAGGAGGCTGACGACAGGGCGCGAGGTGCTGCCGGCGGCCTGCATGACACGCACCCGACGCTCGACCGGGCGCTCGATCCACTCGCCACGCACGCCGTCGACGACGACATCGTCCTCGTTGAGGCCCAGCTTGAAACGAACCCAGTCTTCGCCATCGCGCTCGAAACGCGTGATGTCGGTGGCGGAGAGGGAAGAGGTGTTGGCGCCCGAATCGACCCGCGCACGAAGGTAGGTGCCCACGTCGGGCAGGCCGATCCATTCGGAGCGTCCTACCATCGCTTTGGACGACAGCGTCTCACTAAGCTCATTGTTGCATTCTGCCGGGACCACCAGCGGTTCATCGCCACGCTGCTCGAGCCGCTCGATATCGCCGCGCAAGTGACGGAGCGTGACGCCGGCATCACGCAGCTCGGCGAGTAGCTCGGCCTGGCGCTGATCCATGGCAGTATCAGTATCGGGACGATCGCAGCTCAGCGCGATCTGCTCTTCGAGCTGGCCGATGCGTGCCTCGAAGGCCGCAGGGCTGAGCGTGGGCTCGGGCTCTGAGTCAGGTGTGAGGGCGCATCCGCTGATCAACAATGAACTCAGCAACCAGGGTATGGGTGCGGATAGCGTTCTCGGTCGCATTGGAATCGACAGCCTCCGGTCGGGCTACGGATCAGGCGTAGCGGCAGTTAGGCGTGGCTTGAAGGGCGCACGTTTCGTCGCGGCGAAACATGACGGAGGATGATAAGGATTTCGAGGTGGCGTTGTCCAACGCCGTGACCGAACCTTGATTTAACATAATATACATTATGCGAATCTATGGCTGAGAATGGCTCAGGCCAGCTTGCACAAGGCTCGCACGGTCAGCTATCCCGAAATCGACCGTCGCGTAGGCGAAATCCACACGACGAACCCCGACTCGTCGGCCGGGGTTCGTGTTTCCGCTGACGCGGTGGTCCGTCGCCTTCACGCCTCGTCAGGCGGCGCGTAGGAGCCATCCTCGCGATGCACTTCCTTGCCGGTGATCGGCGGCGTGAACACACAAGCCAGATGCATGGTCTTGTGAGCCCGCAGCAGATGCTCGTCGTGCTGGTCGAGGATGTAGATGTCGCCCGGCTTGATCGGCCAGATCTTGCCATCGGCCAGGGTCTCCACTTCGCCTTCACCCTCGATGCAGTACACCGACTCGTAGTGATGCTTGTAATGGATATGTGTCTCGGTGCCTTCGAAAATCCGTGTGATGTGGAAGGAAAAACCACCGCCGTCATTGGCCAGCACCAGACGCGTACTGTCCCAGGTGCCACTCTCCGCCTTGACGAGACGGTCCGTCTTGCGCGCTTCCTCGAGATTGCGAACGATCATCTTCCAGGTCTCCATTCAATCCATAGACTGACCGGCTGCCGCGACATCGACAACGACAGCCGGCCGGTAACATGAATGCCTTGGGGCGCCGTATCAGCTAATGGCGGCACCCACTCAGGCCATGACTTCCTTGACACTTGCCTCGAGGATATCCAGCCCTTCGAGCAAGTCCTCATCGGGAATGGTCAGCGGACACAAGCACTTGACCACTTCTCCGGCCTGGCCGCTGGTCTCGATCACCAGCCCCTTCTCGAACGCCTTGGCGGTGATCTTGTCGGCCAGCTCACCGTCACCGACGTCGATCCCGCGCATCAGACCACGGCCACGCTCGGTGGCCGGTACACCCTGCTCGCTGATCCAGGCGGCGATCTTCTGGAAGCGGTCTTCGACCACCCTGCCCTTGCGCTGGATATCGCGCTCGAAGGTATCGTCACGCCAGTACTGTCGCATGGCAGCCGCCGCCGTGGCAAAGGCCAGGTTGAAGCCGCGGAAGGTGCCGTTGTATTGACCCGGTTTCCACTTGTCGAGGTCGGGGCGCATCAGGACGTGAGCGAACGGCAGGCCGAAGCCGGACAGCGACTTGGAGTTGGTCACGATGTCGGGCTTGATACCAGCGTGCTCGAAGCTGAAGAACTTGCCGGTACGTCCACAGCCGGCCTGAATGTCGTCGACAATCAGCAGGATGTCGTTGTCGCGGCAGATGCCCTCGAGGCGCTTGAGCCAATCCAGACCAGCCACGTTGATGCCGCCCTCGCCCTGAACGGTCTCGACGATCACCGCCGCTGGCAAGTCCAGGCCGCTGGAGTTGTCGCCCAGCAGCTTCTCGAAGTAGTCCAGGCTATCGGTGTGTTCGCCCAGGTAGCCGTCGTAGGGCATGAAGGCACTGCCCTGCAGCGGGATGCCTCCGGTGGCCTCGCGGAACTTGCGGTTGCCGGTGGTGGCAAGCGCGCCCATGGTTACGCCGTGGAAGCCGTTGGTGAAGCTGACAATGTTGTGTCGCCCCTGAGCCACTCGGGCCAGGCGGATGGCGGCCTCGACGGCATTGGTGCCGGTCGGTCCCGGCAGGTGGATCTTGTACTCCAGGCCACGCGGCTTGAGGATCACCTCCTCGAGGGTCTCGAGGTAATCGCGCTTGGCAGCGGTCCAGAAGTCGAGACCGTGCACGATACCGTCGCTGTCCAGATAGTCGAGCAGCGCCTGCTTGAGGTGCGGATTGTTGTGGCCGTAATTGAGGGTGCCGGCACCGGCCAGAAAATCGATGTACTCGCGTCCCTCCTCATCGGTCAGCCGAGCATTCCTGGCCTTGGTGAAGACCACCGGGAAAGAGCGGGAATAGGTCCGCACATTGGATTCGAGACGTTCAAGAGTCTGGGTTTGCATATCGACCTCCTGTCGGAATAGTCAAGCGTAGGAAAGCATGGACGGCCGAAGGCCTCGACCATCCAGCGAATCGGGCGGGAATCAGATGCGCCGGGTGTCGAAGGGACCGATACGCACGAGGTTCTCGGGGTCGTGTTCACCGCCGAGCTGGTCCGTCGAAAAATATTCACGGCTGTTGAGGGGCGCCTGCCAGCGATCGGCCAGGCGACGGAAGAGCCCCCATGATGCCTGGTTGTCCGGCGTGATGGTGGTTTCCAGATGGTGGACGTCTTCCAGTTCGGGACGAGTCATGACGGCTTCGACGAGGCGTCGGGCCAAGCCGGTGCCGCGGGCCTTCTCGCCCACCGCCACCTGCCAGAGAAAATAGGTATCCGGCGCGTTGCTCTTCACATAGCCGGACACGAAGCCGACGATCTCACCTTCCTGGTTGGTGGCAACGGCGCAGGTGTCGCGAAATTGGGTCGCCAGCAACAGATAGGCATAGGCCGAATTCACATCGAGCGGCGGACACGACTTGACCAATTCGTAGACCCCCCAACCATCGTCGGGGTTGGGCTTACGAATGAACAGGGGTGCGGCATCGCTGCCGACCACGGCATCGGCCACGCTTGGGCGGACCAGGTCGGCGGAGGGTGTGAAAGGCTGCGGTGTCACGTTCATGGTATGGCTTCGTTGTCGCGATGTTGCTCGTAATGATAACAGGGCTCATCTTCAAATCAAAACCAGCATTATGATATCGGCACAGTTGCATAACAAAAAATTATCGTCCGTTGCCGAATATCATGGTGAAGTCTAGTCCATGAGACGAGACATACATCAGAACGACATCGGGCCGCCCGGAAAGGCGGCCCGATGAGATTAGGCAAAGGTCGTTTCAGCGGCGTGAAAGCGTACGCATGGTGACGAACTCTTCGGCTCCTGTCGGGTGGATGCCGACCGTGGCATCGAAATCCGCCTTGGTCAGACCGGCCCTCACGGCAATGGCGATACCCTGGATCAACTCCCCGGCCTCCTCGCCCACCATATGCGCGCCAACTACCACATCACTGGCATCATCCACGATCAACTTCATCAGGCAACGCTCCTCGCTGCCGGAAAGCGTATGTTTCATGGGACGAAAATCGGTGCGGTAGACCCGTATCGCCTCGTGCTGCTTGCGCGCCTGCTCTTCCGAGAGCCCGACCGTACCGATGTTGGGATGACAGAACACGGCGGTGGCGATGTTGCGGTAGTCCATGGGGGCCGGCTGTGCGTTGCCAAAATGCTGCTGTACGAGATGCATCGCTTCCGCCAGCGCCACGGGGGTCAATTCCAGGCCACCGGTCACGTCGCCCAGTGCCAGAATGGAGGGAATCGAGGTCTCGAATCGATCGTTCACCTTGAGCGTGCCATCGGCATTGAGCTCGACATCCAGCGTATCGAGCCCCACGCCTTCCAGATTGGGCCTGCGGCCAGTGGCGGCCAGCACCGCATCGACCTCCAGCGACTCGCCGTTGGTGAGCGTTACCAGCAGGCCCCCTTCGACCTTTTCGATACTCTCGATATTGGTCTCGAAATGCAGGTTGACCCCCTTGGCGGCCATTTGCTCACGAGTGAATTCGCGAACTTCGCGATCGAAACCGCGCAGGAACAGCTCGCCGCGATAGACCAGATGGGATTCACTCCCCAATCCGTTGAAGATACTGGCGAATTCTACCGCGATATAGCCGCCGCCGAGGGCCAGGAAACGCCGCGGCATCTGCTCCAGATCGAACACTTCGTTGGAGGTCACGGCCAACTCGCGACCAGGAAAGTCGGGCACCCAGGGCCAGCCGCCGACGGCCACCAGGATCTTGGCGGCAGTGAAGCTCTCCCCTGCCACCTCGACGCGATGCGCATCCACCACTCGCGCGCGCCCGTTGATCAAGCGTACACCAGCGTTGTCCAGCAGGCGGCCGTAGATCTCATTGAGCCGCGCGATCTCCCTGACCTTGTTGTCACGCAGCGTGGACCAGTCGAAGACGGGGGCTTCGGGCAGATTCCAGCCAAAACCGCGGGCATCCTGGAAGGCATCGTGAAAGTGTGCAGCGTAGGAGTAGAGTTTCTTCGGCACGCAGCCCACGTTGACGCAGGTCCCGCCCAGGTAGCGATCTTCGGCAACGGCCACCCTGGCGCCGGTTGCCGCCGCGGTGCGAGCGGCACGCACCCCACCGGAGCCAGCCCCGATGACGAACAGGTCATAGTCGAAGTCAGACACTCGATTCTCCTTGTCTTGCCGGGTGTTGGATGACGGCCCGGTCGAATCGCACGATTTTACCAGCGCCGCCCCCGACGTGTAGAGCCACTCCTGTTGTGGCTGTGTCAAGTTGACCACCGCTGCCAGCGGCGGTAAAAGAGGCGCACGACAACAGCCCCTCGCCATACGGACTCGACCATGGACAAGGAAATCAAGGCCCTGCTGGATAACAACCGCGCCTGGGCCGAGCGCATGCAGCAGGAAGACCCCGACTTCTTCGCCCGGCTATCCAACCAGCAGAACCCCGACTATCTCTGGATCGGCTGCTCCGACAGCCGTGTGCCAGCTAATCAGATCATCTCGCTGCCCCCCGGCGAAGTCTTCGTACACCGTAACGTCGCCAATCTTGTCCACCACAATGACCTCAATGCGCTATCGGTACTGCAGTACGCCGTCGACGTGCTCGAGGTTAGACACATCATGGTCGTCGGCCACTACGGCTGTGGTGGCGTGCGGGCCGCGGTTGCCGGCGGCGACAACGGCATGGTCGATCTCTGGCTGCATTCGGTACGCGAACTCTACAACCAGCACCGCCATGAACTGGCCGAGCTGTCGCTGGACGAACAGGTGGACCGCATGTGCGAATTGAACGTCAGAGCCCAGATCAAGAATCTGTGTCACAACAAGACCATCCAGCACGCTTGGCAGCGCGGCCAGCCCTTGGCCATTCATGGCTGGATCTACGGGCTAGACAATGGTCGTATTCGCGACCTCGATTGCAGCGTCCTGGGACTCGATCAGGTGGCCACGCTCTACCGCATCGAGCGCATAGAGGCGGCCCCCGACAGCTGACTCGGGCCGGCTCGAAACCGCGCGCAGTGCCGCTTACACTGCGAGTGATGTCCACCGCAGGGAAACCTCATGTCCGACCCACTCGCCACGCTCCAGCGTGACCATCTCCAGGCCCTCGAACGGTGCTACGCAGAGACACTGACAGACTTGGGCTACGATGGCGTACTGATCTACAGCGGCCACCCTGCCCTTCACTTCGGCGACGACCAGCATGCCAGCTTCAACAGCTATGGGCATTTTCAGCACTGGACCGGCCAGACCGGCCTGACCCATAGCTGGCTGTTGGTCCGTCCCGGGCAACGGCCCACCTGCTATTTCCATGCGCCAGACGATTTCTGGCACCTGCCGCCTCAACTGCCCGAGCAGGCCTGGACCGAAAGGCTCGAGGTAATTCCCGGCCGCTATGACGAGGCGCCCCCCATTGCCGCCGATGGGCGCCTTGCTGTGATCGGTGATGTCTCCGCCGCGACGTCCGCCGCACTCAGCGCGGAACTCAACCCACCCGCCCTGCTTGCCGCGCTGGACGAAGGGCGCGTGCGCAAGAGCGAGTACGAACTCGCCTGCCTTCGCGAGGCCAATCGCATGGCCGCTCTCGGGCATCGCGCCGCCCGGAAGGCCTTCCTGAGCGGAGGCAGCGAACTCGACATCCACCTGGCCTATCTCCAGGCATCGCACCAGCGTGAAAGCGAGCTGCCCTACGGCAACATCGTCGGCATCGGTTCACACGCCGCGGTACTGCATTATCAGCATTACGACACGGAAACGCCCCGCGAGCGCTACAGCCTGCTGGTGGATGCCGGCCACCGCTATCGCGGCTATTGCGCCGACATCACCCGTACCTGGCCGGGGACGAACACCGACCCCACCTTCGCCGCGCTGATTTCACGCATGCACGACATCAAGCAGCGACTCGTCACCGCGGTCGCTCCCGGCGCCTCCTTCGTCGAGCTGCATGAGCGAATGCATCGCTTGCTCGGTGAGCTGCTGGTTGAGAGCGAACTGGTCAAGGGTTCCGCGGAAGCCGCCGTCGAAAGCGGCATCACGCGCGCCTTCTGCCCGCATGGTCTCGGCCACCTGCTCGGCATTCAGGTTCACGACGTGGCCGGCCGCACGGCACGCGATGGCTCTCCGCAGCCACCGCCAACCGAACATCCTGCGCTGCGGCTGACACGGGAACTGGAAGCGGGAATGGCGGTCACCATAGAACCGGGACTGTACATTATCCCGATGTTGCTCGAGCCGCTCGAGTCAGGCCCCGCGGGGCAGCACCTGAACTGGGCTTTGATCGAGCGCCTGGCTTTCCATGGCGGCATTCGCATCGAAGATAACGTGCATGTCACAACCAACGCAGCCAGGAACCTCACCCCAGAGATCGAGTGACCCCATGCGTGAACGGTGGCAGCAGGTCGGCTTCGCTCCCCCGCGCGGATTGACCAACCCGCACGTGCAGACGCTGTTGCCTCGCCTGCTCCCTCGGCCCTGGCTCACATGCGAAAGCGAGACCCTCGAGCTGCCCGATGGCGATTTCGTCGAGCTCAACTGGATCCGACCAGCCCCTGCCAGCCCGGAGGCGCCGGTCTTCGTACTGTTCCATGGCCTCGAAGGCTCGTTTCAGTCGCCCTATGCCCGCTGGCTACTGGCAACCGCCGGCGACATGGGCTGGCGGGCGCTGCTGATGCATTTCCGCGGCTGCGGCAGCCGGCCGAATCGCCTGCCCCGGGCCTACCACAGCGGCGACACTGCCGACGCCTACTGGCTGATAAGCGAACTGTCGCGGCGCTACCCCAAGGCATTGAAAGTGGCTGCCGGCGTATCGCTGGGTGGCAACATGCTGCTCAAGCTCGTTGCCGAACAGGGCGGCGGTGGCCTCGACCTCGCCGGCGCGATCGTGATAAGTGCGCCGCTGGACCTCGCCGCAAGCGCGGAGAGGCTGCATCGCGGCTTTTCGCGAATCTATGAACGTCACCTGCTGAACGCGCTGAAACGCAAGGTGGCGCCACGGCTCGCGCGGGGCGAGCTGCCCCTGGCACTGGATAGTCACGCGCTGGCGCGAATCGACAGCCTGCGCGGCTACGACGATGCGGTAACCGCGCCGCTGCATGGTTTCCGCGATGCCGCGGATTACTACCGCCGCGCCTCCGCCGGACGCCTGCTCGGCGAGGTCGAGCTGCCCACCCTGATCGTGCACGCCGACGACGATCCCTTCATGCCCGCCGCACTCTTCGAGCGGTTACCCGAGCCAGCCGATGCGGTGCGCCTGGAGATCACCCGACACGGCGGCCATGTCGGCTTCATGGAGTGGCGCAACCGTCGCCTGCAGCCGTGGCTGAGGCAACGCCTGGCGCACGAGCTGGCCTGTTGGGCCGACACCGGCGTCTCCTGGCAGTCGGCCATGGGTCGACATCTCAGCCGATCGGACAACTGACCCCGGTCCCCCGCAGGCCGCAGTAGCCACCCGGGTTCTTGTGCAGGTACTGCTGGTGGTACTCCTCCGCCAGGTAGAAGACGTCGAGAGGCGCGATTTCCGTGGTGATCCGTCCCCGCCCGGCCTGGGCCAGCGAGTATTGATAAGCGTCACGGCTGCGCTGTGCGGCGACGAGCTGTGCATCGCTGGTGGTATAGATCGCCGAACGATACTGGCTGCCGACATCGTTGCCCTGTCGCATGCCCTGGGTCGGGTCATGCGCTTCCCAGAACACCCGGAGCAACGTCTCGACGTTCACTTCCTGGGGAGAGAAAACCACCCGGACCACCTCGGCGTGGCCGGTGCGTCCGGTGCATGTCTCCTCGTAGGTGGGGTTGGGCGTTACGCCGCCGGCATAGCCAACCGCCGTGACGTATACGCCCGGAAGCTGCCAGAACAGGCGCTCGGCGCCCCAGAAACAACCGAGCCCGAAGACGATCGTCTCGCACCCTTCGGGAAAAGGCGGCAGCATCGAGCGGCCGTTGACGGCATGTACACCCGAGACATGCACTGGCGTATCGCGACCCGGCAAGGCATGGGAAGGCTCGATGGTCATGACGATTCTCCTGTGAACGGGTGCGGTTGGAGCCCCGCGACATCGGTCACGGGGCGGTCGATCATGGCGTCTCGTCAAGCTTCGGCGGACTGCCCGGCCGGGTGAAGATGTACACCAGGTCAACGGCCTGGGCAGCCCCCGAGACGGCTTGCACGTAGAGGTTGCGCCACAGGGTGTAGCGCAGCGTCAGTTCGGCGATCGGCGAGAAGATACCGACACCATAGCTGATGCGCAGATCCTCTGTCAGGTAGCCGCTGACCACCACCTGGCTGTCGTCGCCGGCCCCTGCGGTCTCCAGCGCCAGATCGTCGATACCGAACGCCTGACCGATTGCTCCCACGGCGCCGCCGGTGCGCCCCAGGGTGAGGCCGACCAGTGCCGAGGTCAGCGCACCATCAGCGTCGCCGTCCCTCGGGGCGCGGCCGCGCAGCAGATAGGAGAGCGCCCGCGCCTCGTCCATGGCCGGTTCGGAGAAGATCGTCAGGGTCGGCTCGGCGGCGAAGCCGGTCACGCGCAGCCCCGCCACCACGCCATCCTCGGTGGCATCAGGATTGCGAATTGCCTCGAAGTCGAGCAGTGGCTGGTCGGGAGGACCGCTGAATAACAGCTCCCCCTGGCGAATCAGCAGGTCCTGGCCGAAGGCACGGAAGCGTCCGTCGGTCAGGCTGACGTCACCGAACAGCTGTACCGGCCCATCCTGCTGACGCACCTGAAGGGTGCCGAGCAGCTCGGTCTCGAGGCCCATCGCTTCCAGCTTCATGTCGGGCCCCAGGGAAAGATTGATGCGCACGTCGAGGCGCATGCCCGCTTCGCGCAGGGCCACCGCGGCCGCTTCATCGGTACCGGCGGTCGCCTCGAGCTCGTCGCGCTGCTGGGCACGCGCCTCGTCACGGCGGGTGATGATGATCTCATCGGGGCTTGGGCTGACGGCTGCCGGTGGGGCTTCACCAATTTCCAGCCTGGCCCAGGGCACCTGGACGTCGCCACGCACGCGTAGCTCTTGCGGATTGATCCGCACGGCAATCTCTGGCGCGACGCGCAGGCGGCCGAACTGGGGCAGGCTCACCAGCAACGGGCTCCGGGTGCCGTCCAGATCCACGGCAATGCGCCACTCGTCGAGAGACGGCCAACTGGCATTGCCATCGATGACCAGACGCCCCTCGTCACTCGCCACATAACCCACGAGTCGCGCGCTGTTGCCATTGAACTCGACGCGTATGCGGCCATCCTCGACGATCAACGGCACATCGAGCCCCGAGGCACGCAGGCCGGTGAGTTCGAGCGCACCGTTCAGGCTCGGGTTGTCCCGCGTTCCCGAAACTCCGACCCGGCCGGCGACGATGCCTTCCAGCATGTCGAGCCCCTCGGTAAGGGTGCGATAGCGCGACAGGTCCAGGCCGTCGAGGACCAGCACGCCGTTCAGCTCACCGGCTCCCAGCGGGTCGTCCAGGCCGATGTCGAGGTCGAGGCGGCCCGCGTCGCCGAGTTCCAGCTCGAGTTCCAGCGTCGTACGTGCCTGGCTGGCCTCCACTCGTGCGTTCAGGCGCGTATCTGGCATCGACCAGGGCTGGCCGTAGATATCGGCACCTTCCAGGTTCAGCTCGCTTGCCAGGTCCGCCTTGATGTCCCATTGGCGCCCCCCTTGCCGCCAGCGCGCCTGCAGCTCCAGGTTGGTCTCACCACTGGCGCGCCACTCTTCCGGCAGCAATTCGGCGAGCAACTCCATGGGCAGGCTTTGCACCGACAGCGATAACTCCCCCTGGTCGGCACTGGCCTGTAGCGTATCGTCCAGGCACAGACGACCGCCCTGCTCGCGGCGCAGGCAGAACGGCTGCACCTGAGCCCGACCGCTCGCCAGATCGGCGCTGAAGACGATCGGTTCGTCGAGGCGCATCTCGCCATAATCGCTATCGACTTCCAGTGGGTCGATACGCCCCGTATAGCGCTGCCGCTCGGTGGCAAGGCCACCCTCGAGCACCAGTGACGCTCTCGACAGCGGCATGCCGACCCCGGCGATGGCGGTGAGTTCGGCCCGATGCGACGAGAGTCGCCCTGTCAGGTCCAGCGACACATCGCTGAAACGCTGCCCGCCCGCGACCAGGCGTTCGATATCGAGACTCATGTCGAGTTCGGGATCGCCCAGGCCCTCTACGCTGCCACTGAGCCGCAACGTCTCGAGGCGGTTATCGGCGAAAGCCAGTTCCCGCCCCTGCAGGTCGAGGTTCAACCTTGGCCGCTCCGGGGTGCCCTCGGTGCGGAAGCGCCCGGTCAGGCTTCCGCTCAGTTCATCGTGCAGGCTGCCAAGCTCGGTGAGCGAGAGATCTCCACTCAGGTCCATTTGCCTGTCGGAAATCGCACCGCTCGCCGTGACGCGGTTGTTGCCCTGACGAAAATCGAATTCCTCGACTTGCCACTGCATGTCGCTGTTCCCTGCCAGGCGCGCACGCAACGACAACGGCAGCTCCTGAAGTTCGCCGTCGATGGCCAACCGTGGCACGCGCAGCTGCCAGCCTTGAGGAGTCTGGCTGAAGGAGATGTCCAGGTTGCCGTCGAGGCGGCCTTCCATGGCATCGGTGAACAGCCCGGGATCGACATTGTCGAGCCGTGCCGTGGCCTCGACGTCGAGCCCATCCTGCCACTCGACCCGCCCGCGGCTGACCACCGAGGCATCGCCCAGGGCAAGTGACAGCGGCGTCCAGGCGAAGTGCTCGAAATCGCCGCTTCCCGACAGGGCGACCCGGGTCAGGGGAATGTCGGGGCCTTCCAGGCGCATCGTCAGCGCCGCGCTGTAATCGATTAGACTGCCTGACAGCCGTAGGGCGAGATCTTCGACCACGTAGGGCTCGGCGAGCTCCTCCTGCGACAATTCCGCCGTCATTGGTAGCGGCCAGCGCAGGAATTCGCTCTGCAGCGAGGCATTGAATGGCACGCTGGGGTCCAGTACATCGGCTTGGGCCGACAGGCTGGCATCCACCGGCCCACGGGCGTCGAGTTGCGCGCGCAGCTCGCCCAGGCTGCCATCCAGTCTCAGGTCGAGGCGCTGGCCGGCCAGCTCGGGTAGCCACAGGGCAGCTTCGAACCGCGCCTCGAGCGGATAGTCATCACGTAGCTCGACACGCGCGGTCAAGCGGGCATCGACATCGAGGCTGGCGACGTCCAGAGCGGTGACGTCGACCTGCTGGCCGCTCGCCTCGAGGGAGAGCGTAAGATGACGCAGGTCGTAGTCCACCGGGCCTCGCACTTCGATACCCTCGAGGCGGATACGTGGCGCCGACACTGTCAGCGGCAGCACGACCTCGGGCAGCGCGATGCGCTCGCGCTCCTCAAAGGGCAACGAAGGCTCGGCTATCGGAGCCCGCACGGCTTCAACGGCAGCGAGAGCCTGCTCGCTCAGCACGACGGCGTCCGTTGTTGCCTCCAGGGCCAGGCGCGCCGCCCCGGGTGGCGGAATGGCGACTTGCAGTTGAATGAGCCGCGTGGGCAGCAAGGACAGCGTCTCCCCCTCTGCCTCGATGCCGGTATGGAGCATATCCCAGGCGATACGCGTGCCGTCGGCGAGCCGAAGCTCGACATCCTCCACTTCGAGCTCCGGCGCCGAGATGTCGAGCGGAAAGCGGAACGGCGAGGCAATGTCCTGCGGTGCCCCGTCAGATGTCCCCAACGACGGGCGAGAAAGTGGTTCTTCCGCTTCTTCCGTCTCTCCTGCTGATTCGGACGTCGTCTCGGTGCTGAGCGGCAGGACCACACGCAGGCCCTCGGCACGAGAAGTGGCCAGCTGCAGCCGCGAGCTCTCCGCCTGGGCTGCCATCGTCAGGTGGGCAAGCGCGATCCGCGTACCGTCGGCCAAGCGTAGCCGAGTATCCTCCAGCACCAGCTCACGCACTTCCAGGGGAAGCGGCAAACGGATGGGGCCGCCCGTCTCTGCCTGCGATTGATCTTGTGACTCCGCCGTAGCGCTCGCCTGCAACCGCACACGACCGCCCTGCATGGCCAGTCGCTCGATGCATAGCCGGCCACGCAGCAGGCAATCATCCGCCCAGGTGAGTTCGAGCCGCTCGGCGGCGATCTCGACCGCGCCCGCTTCGATCTGGAAACCATGCAGCACCAGGCGATCCAGCGGAGCCCCTTCGACGCGCTCCAACTGGTAGAAGCCGCGCTTGGCTCCCTCCTCCAGCAGCAAGCCGGCCCCCCAGGGTGACAGTGCGAGGCCGAGCACGAGAAGCACGACGCCGATTGCCAGCACGGGTAGCACGAACAGTAGCTTCAGAATGGCAAGGGTCAGACGCCGCATTCTCAGAATTCCGGGCCGATGGCGAAGTGCAGGCGCCACGAGTTCTCCTCGTCATCGAAGGGGTGGGCGATATCGAAACGCACCGGTCCGACGGGGGAAATCCACCGTACGCCTAGGCCGGCACCGGTATTGAGGTCTTGCGGCCACCAGTCATCGAAGGCGTCCCCGCTGTCGACGAAGGCAGCCCCCCACCAATTTCCGGTCACGCGGCGCTGGATTTCGACGCTTCCGGCCAGCATCTGCTGGCCGCCGCGCAACAACCCCTCCTCGTTGCGTGGTGCCAAGGTTTCGTAGCCGTAGCCTCGGACCGAGCGATCGCCACCGGCGAAGAAGCGCAACGAGGGCGGCACCTGGGAGAAGTCGCTGGTCTCGATGGCACCCAGACCCAGCCGAGTGACGAACCGCAGGTCATCGCCGAGCATGCGTATCCATTCGGTATTGCCCGTCACGCGCAGGAAGTCGGCGTCCGAGCCCCAGACGGTATCGGAGTATTCCAGGGTGATGCGCTGGCGGTCACCCCAGGTGGGGAAGCGGGGATCACGGGTCCGCGTCCGCGACCAGCTCACTCCCGGGTAGTAAATGAAGACACTTGCGTCCTCCCCGCCCTGGGTGAAGTCCTCGAAGGTGGCACGCACGAACAGAGTCTGCACCCAGCGGTTGTCGAACTCCCAGCGCCGTGCCAGCTCGACCGTCGCCTCGTTGGATTGCGTATCCTCGTTGTCGCGATGACGCAAGCCATACTGGAAGCGGTACTGGTCGCGCAACGGGTTATCCAGTGGCAACAGGTAGGTACCGGTCAGGTGTTGCTCCGGCTGGGAAATGAAGAAGTCGTGTTCGAGGCTGTGTCCGTAACGATTGATCCACGGCTGGTTCCAGGCGAAGTGCAGACGCGGCCCGACGTCGGTGGCGTAGCCGACGCCGGTCTCGAACTGATGACGGTCGGCCGGGGCCAGCACCACATCGATCGGCATATTGGGACGCTCGGGCACATTCAGGCTGGCGACGGCAGACAGAGCCGAGGCCGACAACCGCGGTCCGGTGACCATTGCCGTGCGCGTGGACGGAGCCTGTGGAAGCGTGGCGTCGCCCTCGGTTGACACCTGGTTCCACCAGCCCAATGTCGGTGGCGCCAGGGCCAGTTCGCGCCGGGCATCGAGCCGGGGGCGCACGCTGACCGAACTGAACCAGTTGGTCTGGCCCAGACGCTGCGCATAAAGTGCTACCTCGCCGGCCCGATAGGGTTCCCCAGGCTCGAACGGGGCCATGTTGCGCAACCGATCCTTGACGATATGACTACCGCGAATCGCGATGTCGCCGAAATCGTAGCGCTGGCCACTGTCGAGGGTGAGGTAGAGCCTGGCACTCTCGTCGAAGGGCCGCACCTCCATGCGCCGGTCGGTGAAGGACCAGTCGAAATAGCCGCGCTCGAGGGCGAGATTGGCCAACCGGCTGCGCATGCGATCCCAGGGTGCATGCACCAGGGGATCACCCTCTGCCAAGGGAAAGGCGTCGACGGTATCGCGAAAGGGCTTGTCCTTGGCAGCCTCGCCTTCGATCCGGATATCGAGGGTCTCGATGACCACCTGCGGTCCGGGATCGATGGCGAGAGTGACATAGCGAGGTGGATCCTGCTCATCGAGGCGTGAACGTATGCGCGGTTCATAGTAGCCGTACACCCGCACGGCTTCGCGCGTACGACGCACCGCTTCGCCTTCCAGGCGACGGCGGTCGTACTGAGCAGCGTCCAGGTCACTCAGGTAATAGCGGACGTTATCGGCAACATCGCCTTCCAGTCCATCAATACGTGCCTCCAATGCCAGCGCTCCATGCGCCATGCCGAGACACAGGGCCGCCGCCCCCATGCGTGAGATCACGCCTCTTCCCATATTCACGGCTTCCCGACTTGACTCTTGCCCGACCCACGGCGGGGTCAGGCAAAATTACCG
The DNA here is from genome assembly GCF_051062895.2 of Billgrantia sp. C5P2. Classification (NCBI taxonomy): domain Bacteria; kingdom Pseudomonadati; phylum Pseudomonadota; class Gammaproteobacteria; order Oceanospirillales; family Halomonadaceae; genus Billgrantia; species Billgrantia sp. C5P2. The sequence goes on along the minus strand of NZ_CM128542.1, from coordinate 2,226,335 downwards.
CAGGGCTTCCAGTCCTGCGCTAAGCGACAGCTGCTCCTGACGCAGCTCCCGCAACTCGGCTTCCATCGACGTCAAGCGTCCCCGAAGGCTGTCGACGGCCTGTGAGGCATCGTCGCGTTCGGCGGTCGCCTCGATCTCGGCGGACAGAGCGTCGAGGCGCTCTTCCATTGCCGTTTCCCGTGCTTCCATGCTCTCTTCCAGAGCTGCGAGTTCCTGCTCCATGAGCTGCTGGAAACGCTGGTCCACGGCCTCGAGTCGCTCGTCGAACGATGCTCTCACGCTCTGCTGCTGCTGTGCCACTTCATCTTGTTGCGATTGCCATTCGGAAAGCCGTTGCCCCTGGCGCTCGCTGGCCTCGGCGAGCGTCTCGATCCTTGCGGCCAAGGCTTCACGGCCTTCGTTGCCGACGCGTTCCAACGAGTCGAGGGATGTGCGTATCGCCGCGAGCAAAGCGTCACGATTCTCGGCCTCCTGCATGAGCCGCTCGAGTCTTGCCGACACGTCGTCAACTCGTTCATCGAGCGCCTCGAACCGAGAGGCATCTCCTTCCCCGACCTGCTGCACCTCGACCTCCAGGCCCGCCATGCGCGCCACGATCGATTCGGTATGCTCCTCCGTGGAGGCGATGCGCGACTCGATGGTTTCGAGGCGATCGCCACGCCCCTCTTCCGCATCGAAGCGGGCATGAACGTTAGACATCTCGGCGGAGATTTGTTGCATCTGGGTATTCATGCGTTCGCGCTCCTGCCAGCCCAGCCAGGATACCGCTAGCAACATGGCCAGCAGCAACAGCACGGCAAACTTCAGGGGCCATAGCCGCGGTTGCGGTGGCGAAGAACGGCGCGGCCTTGTCAGGCTGGAATCCGGATCGGGCACGATAGGACGTCGCTCGGAGGGACGCGCTTCGGGCATGTCAAACTCCTTCTGGGCAGATGCGGCAGGCGCCCGTCCATTGTAAGCAGGTCAAGCCCCTGCGCGCACACTGCTGCCTCAACGCGTCGTCAAGCGCTCTTGCGCGTCGGCGCGGCGACCGATGCCACGATAGGTCAGCCCCCAGCTGGCCACGTGGCCTGGGTCGTAGATATTACGACCATCCAGCAACAGACGCTCGCCTAACAGCTCGGCCAGCCGTGGCCAGTCCGGGTTCCAATAGTGCTTCCACTCGGTGACCAGCATCAGGGCATCGGCCCCATCACAGGCAGCATAGGGATCACCGTCGAACAGCGTCAGCAGCGGGTGATCGCCGACTTCGGTGCGCAGTGCCGGGGTCGCTGCCGGATCGTGTAGCTGCACGCGCACGCCCTGGGCCCAGAGCGCTTCGAGCAGCGTAAGCACTGGCGCATGATCGATGCGCGCCGAACCCGGCTTGAAGGCGCCCCCCCAGATTGCCAGAGTGCGCCCTTCGAGTTGGCCGTGGAAGTGGGTCCAGAGCTTGCGGAACAGCGTCTCCTTCTTCTGCTCGTTGATGTCCAGCACCTGTTCGATCAGTGCCGAGTGGCGACCGCTGGCCTCCTGCACATCGGCCAGGCGCATCAGGTCCCGCGAGAAGTGAGGGCCACCGAAGCCGCAGCCGGGATAGAGGTACTCGTAGCCGATGCGCGAATCCGCGCCCATGCCCTGACGCACGTATTCCACGTCGACCCCCAGGCTGTCGGCGAGTCCCGCGATCTCGTTCATGTAGCTGATTCGCGTGGCAAGCATGCCGATCGTCGCCAGCTTGGTCAGCTCGGCGGCGCGGCGTGGCATTAGTTGGATCACGTCGCGACGACGGTTGAAGGCTCGCAGCAGCTCGCGGACCTGGGCCTCGGCCCGATCATCGTCGCAGCCCAGCAGCCAGCGACCCGGACGAGTGAAGCTGGCCCAAGCCCGCCCCTCCTCGATCATGTCGACCAGGGCCACCGCGCGGCGCTGGCCAGGCCCCAGACGCGCTTCGAGCCGCTCGGTCTCGCCGACGGGAAAGGTCGAATTGTTGACCAGGGTCAGCGAGTTCTCCTGCCGCGCGGCCACGCGGGCCGCCAGGTCGCCAGCTTCCTCGCGCTGCTCAGGAGACAGCGCAAGCCAGAGGATATCGATACCCTGCGGGGACATATCGCCTTCGCCGTTGGCCAGGCGCAAGGTTCCCTGCTCCAACCCCTCTTCGAGACGATCGAGCAGGTCCGGTTCCCGTCGCAGCCAGTCGGCCGCCTTGAGCGATGGCCAGCGCATCGTTTCATGCGGCACCCAACGCACCTGATGTCCCACCCAGGAGAGGGCGGCGGCGGCCGTCGCCGCCGCCAGCTCACTTCCGTGTATCTCGATGCGCATGGCGCTTACCTCACCTGGCTATAGCGTTCGAGGAGTTCGCGGAACCCTTCGCCCAAGCGCGGGTGACGACGGGCGTAGACCAGCGTCGCCTCGAGGTAGCCGAGCTGGTGCCCGCAATCGTAGGTCTTGCCGCGCATCCGCCACGCATCGACACCCTCACGCTGTCGCAGGGTCTCGATGGCGTCGGTCAACTGGATCTCGTCACCGGCGCCGGGGGGCGTCTCGGCCAGCAAGGGGAAGATGCTGCCCGGCAGCACGTAGCGGCCGATCACTGCCAGGTTGGAAGGCGCCTCCTCGCGGGCAGGTTTCTCCACCACGCCAGCCAGGGAACAGGACTTGCCAGCGGCAGGCGGCTCGCCCTCGGGGCTTACGATGCCGTACTTGTGGACGTTCTCCCAGGGCACCTCTTCGACCATCAGCTGCGAGCGCCCGGTGGTCTCATAGGCATCGATCATCCCGGCCAGGTCGTTGCGCTCGAGGCCTTCGTCGTCCACCAGCACGTCGGGCAGCAGGACGGCAAAGGGTTCGTCATCGCCGATCACGGGGCGGGCGCAGAGCACCGCATGCCCTAGCCCCAGGGGCTCGTGCTGACGCACGCTGATGATGTTGACGTCGGCGGGCACGATGGCGCGCAGTTCGTCGAGAAGCTCCTGCTTGTTCTTGGCCTCGAGCGTGGCTTCGAGTTCGAAGTGGGTGTCGAAGTGGTTCTCGATGGCGCTCTTGCTGGCGTGAGTCACCAGCACGATGTCACGGATACCCGCCTTTACCGCCTCATTGACCACGTACTGGATCACGGGACGGTCGACGATGGTGATCATTTCCTTGGGAATCGCCTTCGAGGCTGGCAGGCAGCGGGTGCCGAATCCAGCCACGGGCAGTACGGCCTTGCGAATCATGGTGCCTTCCTTGTCGGTAGGTGAACGATCGGTCGGTGAATGGGACTCCCCGGCCTGTCCTTAGATTCCATCATGGGAAAGCCCGGGCAGCTACGGGTACAATGTGCATGATACCGAAGGTAAAGAATGTTGCCAGGGTGCCAGACCAATTGACACGGAGAGACCACATGAGCGCAACCTTCCACCACAACGTCGACCAGGGCGAGATCGCCAAGTTCGAGGCCCTGGCCAGCCGCTGGTGGGACCCGCACAGCGAATTCAAGCCGCTGCATGACATCAACCCCCTGCGCCTGGACTTCATCGATGCCCGCTGCGGGCTGGCCGGCCGCAAGGTGCTCGACGTGGGCTGCGGTGGCGGCATCCTGACCGAGGCCATGGCACATCGCGGCGCCCAGGCCACCGGCATCGACATGGGCGAGGCGCCGCTCGGCGTCGCACGCCTTCATGCCATGGAGAGCGGCGTCGAGGTCGAATATCGCCAGGCCAGCGCCGAAACCATGGCTGCAGAGCATCCCGGCGAGTTCGACGTGGTGACCTGCATGGAGATGCTCGAGCATGTCCCCGATCCCGGCTCGGTCATCCTGGCCTGCGCCACGCTGGTCAAGCCGGGCGGACATCTGTTCTTCTCGACCATCAACCGTAACCCCAAGGCCTATGCCCTGGCCATCGTCGGCGCCGAGTACCTGCTACGGATGCTGCCGCGCGGCACCCATGAATATCGCAAGTTCATCCGCCCCGCCGAGCTGGCCGGCTGGTGCCGCGAGCATGGGCTTTCCGTGCGTGAGCAGAGCGGCCTGGTCTACAACCCGCTGACACGCCGCTATCGCCTTTCGTCGCGAGACGTCTCGGTCAACTACCTGATGCACTGCCGCCGGGAGCCGGCATGACATCCCAGCCGCAGGCGCTGCTGTTCGATCTCGACGGCACGCTGGTCGACACCGCGCCGGACCTGGCCCGGGCGACCAACGCCCTGCGCGCCCACCATGGGCTCGAGCCGCTAGCCTACCCGTTGATCCGCGCACAGGTCTCCAACGGCGGCAGTGCCCTGGTCACCCTGGCGCTGGGGCTCGACAAGGAACACCAGGACCATGATGAAGCCCGGCAGTTCCTGCTCGAGGCCTATGGTGAAGCGCTGGCCGTGGAAAGTTGCCTGTTCCCTCACCTCGAGCGGTTGCTGGGTCGTTGGGAAGCCAGGAACCGGCCCTGGGGAATCGTCACCAACAAGCCCCGCGCCTATGCAGCGCCCCTCGTCGAGGCGCTCGGTCTGACACCGGGAGCGCTGCTGTGCGCCGATGACCTGCCGCAGCGCAAACCGGCCCCTGAGCCGCTATGGGCGGCCGCCGAACAGCTCGGCGTATCTCCGTCGCGATGCTGGTACATCGGCGACCATGTGCGCGACATGCAGGCGGCACGCGCCGCCGGCATGGTCGCCGTCGCCGTCGGCTACGGCTACATCGAGGAGGGAGACGACTACCGGGAGTGGCCGGCCGACCTGTGGTTCGAGACCTGCGAGACGCTGGTCGAGGCCCTGCTGCAGCCCGCCTGAGTTACCAGGCAGGCTGCAATTGCTTACTTGGGCGGCTGGGCGTCGAAACGCTCGCCGTTATGCCCCTTGCTATCCGGCCCCATCAACCACAGGTAGGTGGGCATGATCTCCTCCGGCGTGCGAAGGGTATTCGGATCCTCCCCCGGATAGGCATTGACGCGCATCGCCGTGCGGGTTGCCCCGGGGTTGAGCGAGTTGACGCGCAGCGTGCCCAGATGTTCGACCTCATCGGCCAGCACTTCCATGAAGCCTTCGGTGGCGAACTTGGACACTGCGTAGGCGCCCCAGAACGCCCGCCCCTTGCGTCCTACGCTGGATGAAGTGAAGACCACCGAGGCATCGGGCGAGGCCTGCAACAGTGGCAACAGGGCCTGGGTCATCCAGATCGGCCCATTGATGTTGACCTGCATCACCTGCTCCCAAAGCTCCGGATTGTACTGCTCGAACGGCGTGATGCGGCCAAGCAACCCGGCATTGTGCAGGATACCGTCGAGGCGACCGAACTCCTTGTCCAAGGTCTCGGCCATGTCGTGGTAATCCTTGCGCGTGGCGCCTTCGAAATTGAGCGGGAAGATGGCCGGCTGCGGACCGCCTGCGGCCTCGATCTCGTCATAGACCTTTTCCAGCTTGGCGATCGTACGGCCTAGCAGAATCACCGTGGCGCCATGGCGAGCAAAGGCCAGGGCAGCCGCACGGCCTATGCCATCACCGGCCCCCGTCACGAGGATGATGCGATCGGAGAGCAGGTCGGCGGGCGCCGCATAGTCGATCTTGCAGGTCATCTTGACTCCTTGGACGATGCCAGCCCCTTACAGGGACTGGCGCAGGAAATCGTTGGCAAGCCCGGCAGCGCTACTGTCGGGGTAGTCGTCACGCACGCGCTCGAGCAGCCCGCGGCTCTCTTCGATTTCACCCTGGCGCGCCTTGATCAGGCCGAGCTTGTACAGGGCGTCGGGCACCTTGCTGCTTTGCGGGAAGTTATCGATGACCTGGCGAAAAGCGGCTTCCGCCTGGTCCAGGTTGGCTTCCGCCGAATGCAGCTCGCCCAGCCAATAATAGCCGTTGGCGGTCAGGCTGGTATCGGGGTAGTCCTGCACGAAGGCAGTAAAGGCCGCGATTGCCTCGTCGAACTGACGCGCCTGAACCTTGGCGAAGGCAGCCTGGTAGGCGCCTTGGGCGTCGGGGCTGTTGCCGCTCGGCGAGGGAGTCTGCGCCACCTGCCGAGCCGACTCCTCATCGACCGCCGGGTTGGCCTCGATACCGGCGCTGCCGGCCATCAACCGCTCGTCGAGGTCGAGGTACTGCTGGCGGGTCTGGTTGCGCAACTGCTCGAGCTGGTGGCGCAGTTCCTCGATCTGGCCACGCAACTGCTGGATCTCGCGCTGGTGCTCCTGCAACTGGTTGTACATCACCAGGCTGCCGCCGGCTTCTTCACGTACCTCGGCCTGTTCGAGAAATCCTCGCGGCTGTGCGGTGCGGTCCTCGACGATCGGGCGCTGCTGGGCTTCTACAAGGCTCATCACGGACAGCGGGAGCACCAGGGCTCCCGCGCCGCACAGCCTTTTCAGACTGTGTCTCATGCTTTACTCCATTGGCGCACGATTGCGCCAGTTCGCTCAGTAGGCAAACACAACGCGGCGATTCTGGGCACCGGCATCCTCGCTGCTGCCACGCACCGCCGGACGCTCTTCGCCATAGCTGACCACTTCCAGCTGTGACGGTGAGACGCCCTGCACCTCGAGGAAGCGCTTCACCGAGTTGGCGCGGCGCTCACCGAGGGCCATGTTGTACTCGCGGGTGCCACGCTCGTCGGTGTGGCCCTGCAGGACGACACGAGCATTGCCGTTGGAGCGCAGGAAACGGGCATGAGCGACCAGTACCGACTCGAATTCCGGGCGGATATTGTCGCGGTCGAAATCGAAGTAGATGGTGCGGACATCGGGGATGCGCCCATCGGCTTGCTGGCCGGCGCGATCGCCGCTGACGCCGGAGCCACTGACTTGGCCCGAGCCGGCGGTACCGGTACCGGCACCGCCATTGGCGCCTGTGCCATCCATGGACCCATCACGGCTTCCCCCGGTGCTCGAACAGCCGGCAACCAGAGCCAGGGACAGGGCAATTGCCAGGGTTCTGGCATGCGACTTGAATTGCATCGTCAAACTCCTCACAGGATTCGAGTGACACGTACCGTTAGTTCAGGAATGGTGACCATGCAGGTTCGCGCACGTCACCCCGCGCCGAAGGCAGCCGATAGGACGCTCGTCCATCGGCCGACACGGCCCCCAACACCCCGCTGTTACCTTGCTGGGTGGCGAAGATTACCATGGTCCCGTTGGGCGCAACACTAGGGGATTCATCTCCACGAGTGTCGCTGAGGACGACCAGGCGACCGGACCCCAGATCCTGTCGCGCCACCTGATAGCCGTTGTTGCTGCGATGGACCAGAAACAGCGTTTCACCGTCCGGGGAAATACGTCCCCGGGCATTGTAATTGCCTGTGAACGTCAATCGCTCGGCCTCGCCGCCACCGAAGCTGTAGCGATAGATCTGAGGCCCACCGCTGCGATCCGAGGTGAAGACCAGACTGCGCCCGTCAGGTGCCCAGGAGGGTTCGGTATCGATGCTCGAACTGTTGGTGATACGTTCGAGATTGCGTGACCCCACGTCCATGACATAGATATCCGGCTGCCCATCCTTCGACAGGGTCATGGCCAGGCGACGCCCATCCGGTGACCAGGCGGGCGCGCCGTTTATCCCCTCGAACGAAGCGATACTGGTCCGCTGCCCGGTATTCACATCCTGCACGTAGATCGCCGGCCGCTCGGTCTCGAAGGAGACATAGGCCAGCCGGCGGCCATCAGGCGACCACGCCGGAGACAGGATCGGCTCGCGCGAACTCAGCACTTGCTGACTGTTGTGGCCATCGGCATCGGCAACGTAGAGGGCGAACTGGATGTCGTCCCCGGTACCTTGGGCGGTGACGTAGGCAATCCGGGTCGAAAACGCCCCGCGAATGCCGGTAACGGCCTCGAAGATCTGGTCGCTGATGTAGTGGGCGCCGGCGCGAAGCTCGTTGCCACCTGCGCTGACGTTCTCACCGATCATGCGACGCTGACCGCTGACGTCCATCAGCTCATAGCGTATGCGATAGCCGTCGGCCCCACGGCTGACTTGGCCCACGACCAGGTAACGCACGTCGAGTGCACTCCACTGACCGTAGCGTACCTCGTCGCCGGAGCTGGGCCGATCGTACATGGCATCGCGTGGCAGTGGCTCGAAGTATCCGCTGCGCTGCAGATCGTCACTGATGATCTGGGCCACGTCCTCGGGCAATTCCTCGCCGTCGGCCGCGAACGGCACGATGGCGATGGGGGTTGCCCGATCGCTGCCGCGGGTGATTTCGATGGTCAGGTTATCCTGGGCATGTGCGAGCGCACCGAACATCAACAGCACGGCACTCAGCCAGGTAGTCATCAGGGCTTTCATCAGCGTACATCTCCCGGTGTGAATCGCAGATTGAACTGGCGGAAGTCACGTTGCGCCGCTGGCGGCAATTGGCGCAATTCGTTGAACGGTGCAGCAGCCTCCACCGCCTGAACCGCGGAGCGATCGAAGCTGCTGTCTCCGCTGCTCTGGGTAATGTTAGCGCCAAACAACTCACCCGAGGGGCCCAACCGCACCTGAACCGTAGCACTCAGTGCATTGCTGGCCCCAGGCGGGATTACCCAAGCCTGTTCCACCGCGCGGCGGACCAGGTTGATGAAACTGTTGGCCGCTTCCTGGCCCTGCCGGGCATCGGCCACGGCATCCGACTCGCCCTCGATGGCCCGGTCGAGCCCCTGGGACGCGGCCTCGGCCGCGCGCCGCGCTTCTTCTTCGCGCTGACGACGAGCCTCCTCCTCACGGCGACGTTGCTCCTCGGCCTCGCGCTGGCGCTGGGCCTCCGCTTCGGCCTCACGTTGCCGTTGAGCCTCCGCCTCGGCCTCACGTTGCCGTTGAGCCTCCGCCTCGGCCTCACGTTGCCGTTGGGCCTCCGCCTCGGCCTCACGCTGCCGTTGAGCCTCCGCCTCGGCCTCGCGCTGCCGTTGAGCTTCCGCCTCGGCCTCGCGCTGCCGTTGAGCCTCCGCCTCGGCCTCGCGCTGGCGCTGGGCTTCCGCCTCGGCCTCGCGCTGGCGCTGGCGCTGGGCTTCCGCTTCGGCCTCGCGCTGGCGTTGAGCCTCCGCTTCGGCCTCACGCTGGCGTTGAGCTTCCGCTTCGGCCTCGCGCTGGCGTTGAGCTTCCGCTTCGGCCTCTTGCTGACGCTGGCGCTCGGCTTCCTGTTCCTCGCGCAGGCGGGCCTGGCGTTCCGCCTCCTCGGCGCGCCGCTGCGCTTCCGCCTCGGCTTCCTGTCTCTCTTCCTGCAGGCGGCGAGCCTCTTCCTCTCGCGCCGCCTGCTCCTGCTCGGCCTGACGCGCCTGCTCTTCGGCCGCTTGACGTTCGGCCTCCTCGCGCGCCTGTTCCTCAGCTTCGGCCTGTTGCGCCTCTTCCTCCGCCTGGCGAGCCGCAGCACGCGCACGAGCCTCCTCGGCACGCTGGGCCTGGTCGGTGGTGGTCTCGGTGCTGACCAGCGTGGCCTGGACGATCGAACTCGTCTCGGACTCCGGCTGCCGCTGGGGCAAGCTGACCACGCTGAGCACCACGACCAACACGTGCAGGCCAATGGCCAGCAGTGCAGGCACGCCATAGCCGACCGGACGGTCGTTTACGTGGGCAGGGCCTTGCCGGCGTTGGGCCATCACGTCTTTCAATTTCCTCATCTAGAGGCCCCTAATCACGCGGCGGCGGCTCGGAAATCAACCCAACGTTGGCCACACCGGCCACCTGCAGGGTGCTCATCAGGGTCACGATCTCGCCATAGGGCACGTAGCGGTCGCCACGCACCATGACCGGCGTATTCGGTTGACGCTCAAGCAGAATGATCACACGATCGGCCAGTTCGTCGAGATCGACGTTCATCTCCTCACCACCGATCGACAGGAAGTAACCTCCTTCGCGGTCTACCGATACGATGATCGGATCACGGTCCTCCTGGGCCTCGATCGGCTCGGACGTGACCTGGGGCAGCTCGACCTGCACTCCCTGAGTCAGCATCGGAGCGGTAATCATGAAGATGACCAGCAGCACGAGCATGACGTCGATGAAGGGAACGACGTTGATCTCCCCCATCGGCTTGCGGCGCCCACTGCGGTTGAACGGTCCATGCATGTCGCGACTCCCTCAGGCGGCGCCGGCTTCACTGCGACCCTGCAGATTGCGATGCAGGATGGAGTGGAACTCCTCGGCGAAGTCCTCGTACTTGCCCAGCATGCGATCGGACTCGGATGACAGGCGGTTGTAGAAGATGACCGCGGGGATGGCGGCAAACAGGCCCATGGCGGTAGCGATGAGCGCCTCGGCGATCCATGGCGCCACGGTTGCCAACGTGGCCTGCTGGGCCATGGAGAGGGACTGGAACGAACCCATGATGCCCCATACGGTACCGAACAGGCCAATATAGGGGCTCGCCGAGGCCACCGTGGCCAGGAACACCAGGTGCAGGGTCAAGCGCTCCTCTTCCCGAGACCAGGCCACGCGCATGCTGCGCTGAACGCCGTCGAGAATGGCCTCGGCGCTCTTGGTCTTGGCCATCAGGCGGTTGAACTCGCGGAAGCCGGCACGGAAGACGTGCTCGGCGCCCTGGGTCTCCTGCTCCGACGGTGTATCACGGTAGAGTTCGTTGAGATCGACCCCCGACCAGAAGCGCTCTTCGAAGGCCTGGTGCGCGCGGCGTGCCCGGCGCATCACGAAGGTGCGCTGGAAGATCACCACCCAGGAGAGTATCGAGCCTATCACCAGGATCAGCATGACCAGCTGCACCACGGTGCTGGCGCTCATGATCAGGTGCGGTATTGACATGGAGTCGTTCACGGGCTTCCTCGCTGATCTTGCAGTTAACCGTTGAGAACCGCGGCCAGTGCCGGCGGCCAAGGTGTGGGTTTGAAACGCGCGGCATCCACACAGGCGATGTCGACCCGCGCCTCGCATAAGGGTTCCCCGCCACGCTGCACCGACTGAGCGAAACTCAGCCGGCAGCGACCGCTCGATTCCACGGCCGCCGTGACCGAAAGGTCGTCGTCGAGCCGGGCGGGCTTGGCATAACGGCAGTCCAGGCGATGCACCACCAGTTGAATGCCGGCGTCGAGCAATTCGCGTTGGGTGAAGCCGTGGTGGCGCAGCCACTCGCTGCGTGCCCGCTCCATGAACTTGAGGTAGTTGACGTAATAGACGATGCCGCCGGCATCGGTATCTTCGATGTAAACGCGCAACGGCAAGCGAAACTCACTCACGGTCGCACCTCGCCGCTCGCATCCAGTGACTGCTCGTGCGGAACCAGGTCGAAATGCAACCACGCCTGGCGCGTGACAACCCGGCCACGAGCGGTACGCATCATCAGCCCCTGCTGGATCAGGTAGGGTTCGATCACATCCTCGATGGTGTCACGCTCCTCGCCGATCGCCGCCGCCAGCGAATCGATCCCGACCGGGCCACCGTCGAACTTCTCGATCATGGCCAGCAGCAGGCGACGGTCCATGTGGTCGAGCCCGTGGTGATCGACGTGCAGCATGTTCAACGCCTGATCGGCAATGGCGGCATCCACCCTGCCATCGGCGCGTACCTGGGCGAAGTCACGCACCCGCCGCAGCAGGCGGTTGGCGATGCGCGGGGTGCCGCGCGAACGCCGCGCCACCTCACGTGCGCCCTCGCGGTCTGCCTCGACGCCGAGCAGCCTCGCCGAGCGCGTCACGATCTCGGTGAGCTCGTCGATGTCGTAGAATTCCAGGCGCTGGACAATGCCGAAGCGGTCGCGCAGTGGCGAAGTGAGCAGCCCCGCACGGGTGGTGGCACCCACCAGGGTGAAAGGCGGCAGGTCGAGCTTGATGGAGCGTGCCGCCGGGCCTTCGCCGATGACGATGTCGAGCTGAAAGTCCTCCATCGCGGGATAGAGGATCTCCTCCACCACCGGCGAGAGGCGATGGATCTCGTCGATGAACAACACGTCGCCCGGCTGCAGGTTGGTGAGCATCGCAGCGAGATCGCCGGCACGCTCGAGCACGGGGCCGGAGGTGGACTTCAGCCCTACCCCCATTTCCGCGGCAATGATATTGGCCAGGGTGGTCTTGCCCAGCCCCGGTGGGCCAAATACGAGTGTATGGTCGAGGCTCTCGTCGCGCCCCCGCGCGGCAGTGATGAATATCTCCAGCTGCTCGCGCACGCGCGGCTGTCCGATATATTCGGCCAGACGCTTGGGGCGGATCGCGTGATCGACGCGACTCTCGCCATCTCGCTCGTCGGCGGCGATCAAGCGGTCATTGTGCATCATGTCGGATACTCGCGGCGCTCATGAACATTCTGGATAGCGATCCCTCTATCACCGGTCAGCAGACGACTAATTGAGGCAGGTGGCAGGACTTCGCCCTAGCCGGCCATGCGCTTGGTCAGGGCCGCCTTGATCATGGCCTCGGTCGAGAGACCCTCGTCGACCCCGGAGAGCATCTTGGCTGCCTCGGTGGGCTTGTAGCCCAGGCTCACCAACGCGGCTTCGGCGTCTGCCAGTGGGTCCTGACGCTCCTGCCCTGCGCTGGGCACTGTCGCGACACCGGTCAGGTCGGTCGCGCCCGGATGCTCCCAGTGAGGGAAGCGGTCGCGCATCTCGATGATCAGACGCTCGGCGGTCTTCTTGCCGACCCCGGGCAGGCGCGTCAGTGACTTGACGTCATCCTCCATCACGCAGCGGATGAAGGCCGTCTCATCCATGCCCGAGAGGATGGCCAGGGCCAGCTTGGGACCGATGCCGTTGACGCGAATCAGCGCTCGAAACAGCGCTCGCTCCTGTTCGCGGGCAAAGCCGAACAGCAGGTGGGCGTCCTCGCGCACAGTGAGGTGCGTAAAAAGTGAAACGGATTCCCCTACCCCAGGCAACGCCACCAGGGTCGTCATCGAGGCTTCGAGTTCATAGCCGACCCCGGCCACGTCCACGACCAGCCAGGGCGGTTGTTTATCGAGCAGGGTGCCACGCAGGCGTCCGATCATGGAGTTCGATATCCCGATCCGAATACATCCAGGCTCAAGGCCTTCCTGGCGCCACTATACTGGTCGCTCAAGCGGCTGACCAGTCTATGGTAAACGGTGTTCGAGAATTATTCTGCCGAAGGTGCCAACGCGCTTTCAAGGTTGGAAATCGCGCCAGGAGCCTCCACGGCGGCGAGAACGATGCCCACCGAAACTGCCTTGATTGAGTAAACCGAGCCTTGCGTGGGCATGGGTCAGGGCGATGGCCAGCGCATCGGCGGCATCGGCCTGGGGAGTACCGTCCAGCCCCAGGACCGCGACCACCATGTGCTGCACCTGGGCCTTGGTCGCCCCGCCGCTACCCGTCACCGCCTGCTTGATCTGGCGCGGTCCGTACTCGTTCACCGGCAGGCCATGGTTGGCCGCGCAGACGATCGCCGCGCCGCGCGCCTGGCCCAGCTTGAGCGCCGAGTCGGGGTTCTTCGACATGAACACCTGCTCGATGGCCAGCTCTCCCGGGCGATGCAGGTCAATCAGCTCGGCAATTCCGGCGTAGATGCGCGCCAGGCGCTGGGGCAGTGCCACGTCCTGCAGGCGGATGCAGCCGCTGGCCACGTAGCGCGGCGTAGGCATACTCACGTCGAGCACACCGTAGCCGGTGGTACGCGAGCCCGGGTCGATGCCGAGAATCAACACGGCGCATGCTCGATCGAGGGATTCATGGCCAGGGTCATCGGACACCGCTCTTGTGGAATCGTCGTGAAACCGGCGCCCTGAGGGCGCCGGTCCGGTACATACTGCAACGAGAAGGCGGGAGCGTCACTCCTGCCCTTCCACCTTGGCCTTCTGGCGCAGGCGGATGTTGAGCTCGCGCAGCTGATCGCCACTGACCTCGCCCGGGGCGTCGGTCATCAGGCAGGCCGCACTCTGGGTCTTGGGGAAGGCGATCACCTCGCGGATGGTGCGCGCACCCGCCATCAGCATCACCAGGCGGTCGAGGCCGAAGGCCAGGCCACCATGGGGCGGCGCACCATAGTGCAGGGCGTCGAGCAGGAAGCCGAACTTCTCGCGGGCCTCCTCCTCGCCGATGCCGAGAATCTCGAACACGGTGCTCTGCATCTGCTGGTCGTGGATACGGATCGAACCGCCGCCAAGCTCGGTGCCGTTGAGCACCATGTCGTAGGCACGCGAGAGCGCCGCGGCCGGATTGGCCTTGAGCTCATCGGGGCTGCACGAGGGCGAGGTGAACGGATGGTGCAGCGGGCTCAGGCGACCGTTGTCGTCGGCCTCGAACATCGGGAAGTCGACCACCCACAGCGGCGCCCAGTCGCGGGTGTAGAGATTGAGGTCCTCACCCAGCTTGACGCGCAGCGCGCCCAGCGCCTCGTTGACGACATTGGTCTTGTCGGCACCGAAGAAGACGATATCGCCATCCTCGGCGCCGATGCGGTCGAGCAGCTCCTCGATCACGTTCTCCATGAACTTGACGATCGGCGACTGCAGGCCCTCGAGACCCTTGGCGCGCTCGTTGACCTTGATCCAGGCCAGGCCCTTGGCACCATAGATGCCGACGAACTTTGTATAGTCATCGATCACCTTGCGCGACATGCTGGCCCCGCCCGGCACCTTCAACGCCGCCACGCGGCCATCGGCGGCGTTGGCCGGGCCGGAGAAGACCTGGAAATCGACCTGCTTCATCAGGTCGTCGACGTCGACCAGCATCAGCGGGATGCGCAGGTCGGGCTTGTCGGAACCGTAGCGATCCATGGCGTCGGCCCAGGTCATGCGCGGGAACTCGGGCAGTTCGACGTCGAGCACGTCCTGGAACAGCTCGCGGATCATGGTCTCGGTAACGCCCATGATGTCCTCCTCTTCGACGAAGGAGGCCTCGATGTCGATCTGGGTGAATTCCGGCTGACGGTCGGCGCGCAGGTCCTCGTCGCGGAAGCACTTGGCGATCTGGTAATAGCGGTCGAAGCCCGCCACCATCAACAGCTGCTTGAACAGCTGCGGCGACTGCGGCAGGGCGAAGAAGCTACCCGGATGGGTGCGGCTCGGCACCAGATAGTCGCGGGCGCCCTCGGGCGTGGCGCGGGTCAGGATCGGCGTCTCGATGTCGAGGAAGCCCTGCCCTTCCAGGAAAGCACGCACATGGTGCGAGATGCGCGAACGCAGGCGCAGCTTCTCGATCATCTCGGGGCGGCGCAGGTCGATGTAGCGGTGCTTGAGGCGAACCTCCTCGCCAACCTTGCCATGCTCGTCGAGCTGGAACGGCGGCGTGGCCGCCGTGTTCAGCACTTCGACGTCCTTGGCCAGCACTTCGACCAACCCGGTGGGCATCTTGGGATTCTGAGTGCCCTCGGGGCGCAACCGCACACGGCCGGAGACGCGCAGCACGAACTCGCTGCGAGCGCGGTCGGCAGTGGCGAAGGCCTCGGCGGTATCGGGGTCGACCACGACCTGGGCGATGCCATCGCGATCGCGCATGTCGAGGAAGATCACGCCCCCGTGGTCACGGCGGCGGTGAACCCAGCCGCACAGGGTGACCGTCTGGTCCACCAGGGTCTCGTTGAGCTGGCCGCAATAATGGCTGCGCATGTCGTATCCTGTTTCGTTAAGCGTTGTCTGTGAAAAGATCGGTATGGGTCGCGGTCAGGCCGCGGCGCCGTCCTTCGCCGGCGCCTTGCTCTCCTTGCTTTCTCCGCCGCTGCTTCCCGAGTCGCCGGCCAGGTTCTTCTTGCTGCCGGACTTGAAGTCGGTTTCGTACCAGCCGCCACCGGCCAGACGGAAGCCCGCCGCGGAAACCAGGCGCCCAAGCGCCGGTGCTTCGCAGGCGGGACAGTCGGTCAGGGGGGCGGCGCTGAGCTTCTGGAGCTTCTCCAGACGATGGCCGCAGGCCTTGCACTGATATTCATAGATGGGCATGGTTCAATTCACTCCTGATTCGACAGCGCGCAACCAACGGCGATATAGGGTCGAGCGGCGCACTTTCCAAGCCTGCCGTGAAAGCCCGATAGTATAACGTGCCTGGCAAGGCCTGTCCCAGCCTTGCCGCGGCGAACCAACACAAGGAATCCAGCATGAAAGCCGTGATACTCGATGCCGCCAGCCTGGGCCCCGACGTCGATCTCGCCGCCATTCGCGACCGGGTCGATGCGCTGGACGTTCACCAGACCAGCACCACCGCCCAGAGCCGCGAGCGCCTGGCGGACGCCGAGGTCGCCATCGTCAACAAGGTCGTGCTCGATGCCGCCACCCTCGAGGCCCTGCCCGAGCTCAAGCTGATCTGCGTTCTGGCCACGGGCACCAACAACATCGACATGGCAACGGCCGAGCGCCTGGGCATCCGGGTACGCAACGTCACGGCCTACGGCACCGCCAGCGTGGCCCAGCACACTCTGATGATGATCCTGGCCCTGGCCAACCGCTTGCCGCTCTACCAGCGTGACGTGGCAGCCGGACGCTGGAACGAGAGCCCCTTCTTCTGCCTGATGGAGCACGGCACGCTGCAGCTCGAGGGCAAGCACCTGGTCATCGTCGGCCAGGGCGAGCTGGGCAGCCGCGTGGCGGCCCTGGCCGAGGCCTTCGGCATGCACGTGAGCTTTGCCGCTCGGCCGGGTAACGAAGGTAATGACAGCCGCCCCGGCCTCGCCGAGCTCGTCCCCGAGGCCGACGTCATCAGCCTGCACTGCCCGCTCACCGAGGCCACCCGCCACCTGGTCGACGCCGACCTGCTCGCCACCTGCAAGCCCGGCGCCCTGCTGGTGAACTGCGCCCGCGGGGGCATCATCGACGAGGAAGCGGCACTACAAGCGCTGCGCGGCGGGCGCCTGGGCGGACTGGGTGTCGACGTGCTGCCGGCGGAACCGCCGCGGGAGGGCCACGCTCTGCTCGACGCTCTATCCGAGCCGCTCAATCTGGTCGTGACGCCGCACAGTGCCTGGATCACTCCCGAGGCACGCCAACGCATCGTCTCGCTCACGGCCGACAACCTGCGCGACTGGAAAGCTCAACGGAGCGGAACCTGACCATGCTGCACAACCTGGGCTCGATTAACCTCGACCATTTCTACCGCGTGCCGCACCTGGTGCACCCCGGCGAGACGCTGGCCAGCCGCAGCTACCATGTCGGCCTCGGCGGCAAGGGAGCCAATCAGTCGCTGGCCATGGCCATGGCGGGAGGCCGGGTGTGTCACTGGGGGCGCCTGGGCCGACAGGACGGCTGGGCCCGCGATCGGCTGGCCCGCGCCGGTGTCGACGTTACCCATGTCGAGCTGGTCGACGAAGCCAGCGGCCACGCCCTCATCCAGGTCGACGACCTTGGCGAGAACGCCATCATCCTGCATCCGGGCGCCAATCACGGTTTTACCCGACAGCATCTCGACGCCCTGTGCCAGGCGGCTCGCCCCGGCGACTGGCTGCTGGTGCAGAACGAATGCAACGCGCTGCCTGAGCTGCTCGATTGCGCCCGTCGGCAGGGCCTCGCCATCGCCTTCAACCCCGCGCCCATGAGCGACACGGTACTCGCACTGCCGCTGGAGGCCTGCCGCCTGCTGTTCGTCAACCGCGGCGAAGCCGCCTGGCTGACCGGGCTACCCGAGGAAAGCGACGCCCAGGTGCTGCTCGAAGGCCTGCGCGAGCGACTGCCCAGCACGGCCACGGTACTCACCCTGGGTAGCGAAGGCGCCTGGTACCAGTCGGGCGACGAGCGGCATTTCCAGCCCGCCCTGCCGGTCGAGCCGGTGGACACCACCGGGGCCGGCGATACCTTCATCGGCTACTTCCTCGCGGCACTGCAGGAGGGACGCCACGTGCCCGACTGCCTGGCGCTTGCCGCCCATGCCGCGGCGCTGGGCGTGCAGCACCCCGGCGCCGCCGACAGCATCCCGCCGCGCGACGAGGTCGAGCGGTATCTCACCCGACAATCCAGTACCTGACACCCACAAGGAGGCAACGTGTCGCATCCGATCATCTTCGATACCGACCCCGGCGTCGACGACGCCCAGGCCATCGCCATCGCCCTGCGCCACCCCGAGATCGAACTGCTGGGGTTGACCACCACCTACGGCAACGTCGACATCGAAACTGCCACCCACAACGCCCTGCTGCTGAGTGAGTTGGCCAGCCGTGAAATACCGGTCGCCCAGGGTGCCGCCGGCCCCATGGTCAAGCCGCGTCATCCCGCGCCGGCACACATCCACGGCGCCAACGGGCTGGGCAATATCGAGCTGCCCGACGTGAAGGGGAAGAAAGACCCGCGCAGTGCCGCGCAGTTCATCGTCGATACTGTGAATGCCCGCCCCGGCGAGGTCACGCTGGTCGCGGTCGGTCCAGTGGGTAACCTGGCCGCCGCCCTGCAGCTCGACCCCGCGCTCATCGAGAAGGTCAAGCATGTGGTGATCATGGGTGGCTCGATCCGCGAGGGCGGCAACGTCACGCCGGTGGCCGAGGCCAATATGTTCAACGATCCGCATGCCGCCCAACGCGTGCTCACCGCCGGCTGGCCGCTGACCCTGGTAGGGCTCGACGTCACCCATCGTTGCGTGCTCACACAGGCGCACATGCAGCGCATCGAGGCGGGCCAGGGCGAACTCGGCAAGGTGTTGGCCGGCAGCTACGCCTTCTACCGTGACTTCTATCGCGAATTCCTCGGCATCGACGGCTGCTGCCCGCACGACAGCTGCGCGCTGGCCTGGCTGCTGCGCCCGGAGCTGTTCACCACCGCCCCGGGGCACCTATCCGTCGTCACCGACGGCATCGCCGAAGGTCAGACCCTGTTCGCTCCCGAGGGCCGCGGCTTCATCCAGGAGCGCTGGTCGCAGACACCCCTGGCAGAAGTGTGCCTCGAAGTGGACGGCGAGGCAGTGGTCGAGTGGATTGCCGACACCCTGAGCTGAGCGGAGGTCAAAGGCAAACGAAACAATCCGGGTCGCGGCACTCCAGTGCTTCCAGCTCGACGTGGGTGACCCGGGCATTCGATGGCCCTTGCCATAGCCAATTGGCCACCTGGTTGACCGCCTCGCCATTGCCGCACAACAACACCTCGACCTGCCCGTCGGGCAGGTTCTTGGCGTAGCCGGTCAGGCCGTGCTGGAGCGCCTGCTCCTGCACCGCCCGGCGATACCACACGCCCTGGACCTTGCCGGCCACCAGTGCCTTTACGCAGCGCTTGCTCATTCTTCCCTCCTCGCTCCGTCAGTACGTACTCGTTCTTTCCAGTGTGGTCGCTTGCGTCAAGCCTGGACAGCGCACCGGAATCAACGCACAGGACCCGCAAGCGGGATTCCAGCCCCCTGCGCAATGCTCTAATCTTGATAATAGGGATGCGGCCTCGCCACAAGCAATGGCCGCCCCGATGGAGCGGTGCCACCCATCGCCTTCCAGACCACAACAATGGATCCTCACGAGGGAGATAACGCCATGCGGGTCTTCGACCACCCCGAGTTCGACCATCATCAGCAGATCGTCTTCGGCTGCGATGAAACCAGCGGGTTGCGCGCCATCATCGCCATCCACGACACCCGCCGCGGCCCCGCCCTGGGCGGCTTGCGCATCTATCCCTATGCCAGCGAAGACGATGCCCTGACCGACGTGCTACGTCTTTCGCGCGGCATGACCTACAAGTCGGCCCTGGCCGACCTGCCCCTCGGCGGCGGCAAGGCGGTCATCATCGCCGATCCCCGGCGTGACAAGACACCCGACATGCTGCGCGCGATGGGCAGGCTGGTGGAGTCGCTGGGCGGACGCTACATCACCGCCGAAGACTCCGGCAGCGGTGAAGAGGACATGCGCCTCATTCGCCAGGAGACCCTTCACGTCAGCGGACTGGGCCAGGGTGGCGCTTCCGGCGACCCCTCACCTTTCACCGCCCATGGCGTGTTCTGTGCGCTGAAGAGCGCCGTACGCCATCGTTTCGGTCGCGACGAACTCGAGGGGCTGCGCGTGGCCATTCAGGGCGTTGGCCACGTCGGGGCGCACCTGGCCCGAGAGCTGCACGCGGCGGGGGCCGACCTGGTGTTGACCGACGTCGACCGCGACAGCCTGGGCATACTGGTCGAGGAACTTGGTGCGCAGAGCGTGACGCCCGAGACAATTTTCGATGCCGAGGTCGACATCTTCGCTCCCTGCGCCATGGGTGCGGTGCTGACCCCGGAGGTGACCGACCGGCTCAAGGCCAAGGTGGTCTGCGGGGCGGCCAACAACCAGTTGGCCACTCCCGAGGTGGCGGGACGCCTGCATGCCCGCGACATCCTCTATGCCCCCGACTATGTCGCCAACGCAGGGGGTGTCATCGAGGTGGAAGCCCAACGTCACGACCGCTACGACCGGGATGCGGTGATGCGCCATGTGGAGCGGATCACCGCCACCGTCGACGAGATCCTCACCCGCGCCAGAAGGGAAGACAGAAACCCGGCGGAGGTCGCCGATCAACTGGCACGCGAGCGTCTCGAAGGCTGACACCAAGGCCGGGCGGATCAGCCGTCCGGTCTGCCTGCCGCCTCTCGGCGCCTTGTGTCGTTACATCACCAGCTCGCGCTTGACGAGAACTGCGCTGTTGCGCGGTACGACCTCGCGTCCCCTGGCCAGCAAATAGCTTCGCGTGAAGGCGGCACCGAACAGCAAGATCAGCGAACTGTAGTAGACCCACAGCAGGATCATCACTAACGAACCTGCAGCACCATAGGTCGACGCCGTGGCGGTATAAGCCAGATAAGAGGCGATGACACTGCGGCCGATGGCGAACAACAACGCCGTGACCAGTGCCCCTAGCAGCACGTCTCGCCAGCTCAGCACCACATCGGGCAGTACCTTGAAGATCGTGGCGAACAAGGCAGCGATCACCGCCAGGGAGATCAGGAACTCTGCCCCCGCCGTCACCGGACCGATCAGCGGGGTAGCATCGTCGACGGCCTGTAGCATGCCACGCAGCATCACACCGATCAGCAACGATACGAGCAGGATGAAACCGATGGCGAGCACCACCGCGAGGGACAATAATCGCTGCTTGAGAAAGACCAGGATACTGTTGCGGCTGGGTTTGGCGGTCACGCCCCAGATCATGTTGAGCGAGTACTGCATCTGGGCGAACACCGTGGTCGCCCCCACCATCAGGCCCCCAAACCCGAGCAGTGTCGGCAAGATGCCCGACTCCTCGATACGCGACGCCGCCACCGCCTGCTCGACCGCTTTTGCCGCCTCTTCGCCCAGCGCTCCCTGCAACTGCGCGACGATCTGACCTTGGGCAGCCTCATCGCCGAACACCACGCCGATCACGGCAACGGCAATGATCATCGTAGGGGCAAGCGAGAAGAGCGTGTAGAAAGCCAACGAACCGGCATAGCTGAACGCATTGCGCTCCAACCACAGGCTGAATGCCTGACTGACCGTATTCCACCAGAATCTGAATGAGAGACGAGACACGACACCTCCTTGGCCGACTGCTTCCTTTTTTTCAGCATACGCAATCGAAATGCTCCTGTCGGCCAAAGACTTGCATTGCAGCCCTCCTCAGCCCACGCCCATAATGTAGCCCCCGAGCCACCAGCGAAGGATACGCCGATGAACGATACCCATCATGAATTTGACTGTCTCGTATTCATCGGACGTTTCCAGCCCCCTCATCTTGGCCATCTGGCAGTGATCAACGAGGCCCTGCGCCATGCACGTCAGGTGATCGTTCTGGTGGGCTCCGCCTGGCAAGCGCGTTCGCTGCGCAATCCGTGGCGCTTCGACGAGCGACAGGAGCAGCTGCGCAGCTGTTTCGACGAGGAAGAGAACGCACGTCTGGAGATCGTGCCGTTGCTGGATGCGCTCTACAACAATGATGTCTGGGTGCGCGACGTACAGCGAAAGGTGCGCGACATCGCCGGCCATCATCATGCACGGTTGCCACGCATCGGCCTGATCGGCGCCAGCCGCGGCCAGTCGAGCTATTACCTGACGCTGTTTCCCCAGTGGGAGTCGGTCAGCGTACCGCTGGTCGACGGTATCTCGGCCAGTCAGATCCGCGAGCGCCTGTTCCGCTCGCCCTCTTCCACCGAAGACTACCTCAGCACCGGGGCGACCCACGATCTGCCACCCGGGGTATGCACGGCACTTCGCGATTTCGCGGGCAGCGACGCCCACCTGCAACTGATGGAGGAACAGAAGCTGCTCGACCAGTATCGCCAGGCCTGGGCCAATGCGCCCTACCCACCCATCTTCGTCACCGTCAACGCCGTGGTGGTGCAGTCGGGTCACGTGCTGCTGGTGCGCCGCACCGCGGCACCCGGCAAGGGACTGCTGGCGTTGCCCGGCGGCTTCGTCAACCCGCACGAACGCCTGCTCGACGCTTGCCTGCGCGAGCTACGCGAACGGGTAAGGCTCAAGGTACCGGAACCGGTGCTGAAGGGCTCGCTGCGTGGCCAGCGCCTGTTCGACGAGCCCCATCGCAGCTGGCGCGGCCGAACCCTGGCCGAAGCCTTCTACTTCGCCCTGCGCCCCGACCAGCAACTACCCCGGCTCAAGCCGGTCAAGGGCGGCGACCACGCGCGCTGGGTGCCATTGGCCGAACTCGAACCGGATAGCCTGTTCGAGGACCACTTCTTCATCATCCAGAATTTTCTCGGCCTGCCGGCCGATTTCGGCGGGATATGAAAGTGCTTCACGGATCGGCGAGCGGCCCAAGCGAAAGGCGCCCGGAGCACAGGAGGCGGAGCATATGGGGTATATGTGACGCCTCCGAGCACCGCGTACAAATTCGTCGGGAACGAATTTGAACAGCCTTCAGGCTGGCCCGAAGGGTAGCCGCCAGGGACGGCGGCTATAGCGCAGCGATTGCGCGGCGCAGCCATTCGTGGAGTGCTTTTCTAAGCCTGCAGGAAGTCGCGCGGCAGCTTCATCATCTGCCTCCACAGCTTCTCGACTCCCGGCTTGTGAACCAGCGAGCAGCGATAGAGGCGAATCTCCAGCGGCACATCCCATTTCTCGCCGCCGGCGCGTACCAGCTTGCCGCTCTTGAGTTCTTCGCGCACACAGAAGTCGGGAATCCAGGCCAGTCCCACGCCCTGCAGTACCATGCCCTTGAGGCCCTCGGCCATGGCGGTCTCATAGACGGTGCGCAGGCGCAGGCGCAATGGATCGTTCTTCAGCAGCATGCGTACGCTGCGCCCGAGGAAGGCGCCCTGGGTATAGGCCAGGTAGGGAATGGTGTCCTTGCTCTCGAGGCTGTACCGCGGCTTGCCCTTTGCGTCGGGAAGACTGACCGGCAGCATCTTGACCTGGCCGATGGAAAACGAGGGGAACACCTCGGCATCCAGCTGCATGGTGGCGTAGGGGTCGTGATAGGCCAGCATCAGGTCACAGTTGCCTTCGCGCAGCACGTGTATGGCCTCGCCCACGTTCATGGCGACGAGCCGTGTCGGCAGTTCCCCGAGCCCCTCCTGCAACCGCGAGATCCATTCGGGATAGAAACTCAGCGCCAGGGAGTGGGCAGCGACGATGTCCAGTGCCTCGCGCGCCATGGAGACGCCACGCAGGTGGCCCAGGCACTCGTTGAGCTGTTCCACCAGGTTGCGTGCCGTGATCAGGAACAGCTGGCCTTCCGGGGTCAGATTGATGGGGGTGGTCGATCGATCGACGAGTATCACCCCTACCGCCTGTTCCAGTGCGCGAATACGACGACTGAAGGCCGGCTGGGTGACATGACGCTGCCGGGCGGAGGCAGAGAAGCTGCGGGTGCTGGCCAGGGCCACGAAATCTTCCAGCCACTTGGTTTCGAGATTCACCGCGACTCCCGCTGACAGCCATCACAGTTTGAGGTAAGCGCACCGCGGTGCGCGGCCTTTGCAGGCAGCGCCTAATGTACCCTAGCCGCTGCCCGAACCCAAGCGTCGCTATGCCTTACTGGATCGGTGCCGTGAGGTAGGCGGCGCGTGAGATCAGCTTGCGCCACAGCGGCCGGTTGTGCAGCTCCTCGTAACCGATACGGCGACACACCGCGAAGTCGCGCTCGAGCATGCGATGTACCTCGTCGGCAAAGCCCCGATCGGGAATGAAGGCGGTGATCTCGAAGTTGAGACGAAACGATCGGTTGTCGAGATTCACCGTGCCCACGGCCGCCGCCACGTCATCGATCAGGATCACCTTCTGGTGCATGAAGCCGGGCTGGTAGCGATAGACCTTGACCCCCGCGCGCACCAGGTCGGGCAGGAAGGAGAAAGCCGACAGGTAAATCAGCAGGTGATCGGGATGCTCGGGCATCATGATCCGGACGTCCACCCCGCGCATCGCGGCCAGGCGCAGGGCATCCTGCACACCTTGATCGGGAACGAAGTAGGGACTGGTAACCCATAAACGCTCATGGGCACTGTGGATGGCGTGCTGTACCAGCAGGCTGGCGGTTTCCTGTCGATCGGCCGGTCCCGATGGCACGATGACGACGTTCTGGCACTCGTCGCAGACCACCTGCGGCTCCCAGCTCAGGTTGATGACTTCACCGGTGGCCCAGTGCCAATCTTCCCAGAAGGCCTCCTGGAGCCCCAGGACGCTGGGGCCGGTCAGTTTCAGATGCGTGTCGCGCCAGGGCCCGTGTCGCGGGTGCTGCCCGAGGTATTCGACACCGACGTTGAATCCGCCGAGCCAGCCTTGGCCTCCATCCACCACGAGAATCTTGCGATGGTTACGAAAATTGAGCTGGAAGCGATGCTTGAAACCGCGTGACGAGCGGAAAGGACTGACTTCGACGCCGGCATCTCCGAGCTCGCTCAGGTAGCCTTCGGCCAGCTTGCGGCTACCGACCTCGTCATAGAGGAAATAGACCCGCACGCCCCGCCTCACGGCGCGCAGCAGATGTTCTTTGAGCCGCTGCCCCAGCGCATCGTGGCGAACGATGAAGAACTGCACCAGCACGTAGCGCTGGGCCGAATCGATACCGGCGAAGATACTGTCGAAGGTGCTCTTGCCGTCGACGAGAAGCTCAGCCTGGTTACCGCTGGTCAGGGGCATCATGGCAAGGCGCTCCACGGCCCTCACGTCAGGGCTATGCACGTCGGCAAGAAAAGGATCGAGGCGCCAGCGCTGGTCGGCAAGAATACGCCTCAGCACGGTATCGCGCTCGCCACGGGCGGAAATGTAACCGTAGAAGCGCGGTCGGCCGAAGATCCAGTAGGCGGGTACGGCGACATAGGGAAACGTCACCAGGGAGATGATCCAGGCCACGGCCCCCTGCGAGGTGCGACTGGAGAGCAGCGCCAGTATCGCCGAGAGGAAACCCAGCAGGTGTACCATGAAGATTGCCAGGCCCATTAGCCAGGATGCCATGATCTCTCCCTGAAAAAACAGCGGTCTGCAGCATACCCTAAGCGACGACGGCCCCGCCAGTTGGCGGGGCCGTCGGGAAAGCCAACAGTTGAAGCGAGGCGTGCCGGGATCAAGCCAGCCCCGGCCAAGCCCGAGCTCCTCTACGCACGCTCGGCGATGATCGCCTTCCACTTGGCGGGGCCTGTCTGGTGCACCGAGGTGCCCTGGCTGTCGACCGCCACGGTGACCGGCATGTCCTCGACCTCGAACTCGTAGATCGCCTCCATGCCCAGGTCGGCAAAACCCACCACGCGCGACTTCTTGATCGCCTGTGCCACCAGATAGGCCGAACCACCCACCGCCATCAGGTAGACCGCCTTGTTGTCGCGGATCGCCTCGATGGCGGCCGGCCCGCGTTCGGCCTTGCCGACCATCCCCAGCAGGCCGGTCTCCTCCAGCATGGTGCGGGTGAACTTGTCCATCCGCGTGGCCGTGGTGGGACCCGCCGGGCCGACCACCTCGTCACGTACCGGATCGACGGGGCCCACGTAGTAGATGAAGCGCCCCTTCAGATCGACCGGCAATTCCTCACCCTTGGCGATCATGTCGACCATGCGCTTGTGGGCAGCGTCGCGGCCGGTGAGCAGCTTGCCGTTTAGCAGCAGGGTGTCGCCCGGCTGCCAGTTCTGGACATCCTCCGGGGTAACCGTATCGAGATTGACGCGCTTGACGTTGTCGCCCGCCTCGCGGGTGATCTCCGGCCAGTCCTCGAGCTTGGGAGCAGGCAGCGCCGCGGGGCCAGTTCCGTCCAGGGTGAAATGGGCATGTCGCGTGGCGGCGCAGTTGGGGATGATCGCCACCGGCTTGTTGGCGGCGTGGGTCGGGTAATCCTTGACCTTGATGTCGAGCACCGTGGTCAGGCCACCCAGGCCCTGGGCGCCGATACCGCTCTTGTTGACCTTGTCGAACAGCTCCAGACGCAGTTCCTCGGCGCGATTGGACGGGCCACGCGCTTGCAGTTCCTGGATGTCGATGGGATCGAGCAGCGCCTCCTTGGCGATCTCCATGGCCTTTTCGGCGGTACCGCCGATACCGATGCCGAGCATGCCGGGCGGGCACCAGCCGGCCCCCATCTTGGGCAACTGCTCCATCACCCAGTCGACCACGTTGTCGGAGGGATTGAGCATGGCGAACTTCGACTTCGCCTCGCTGCCACCGCCCTTGGCCGCCACGTGCACTTCGACGGTGTCGCCAGGTACCAGCTTGTGGTGGATCACTGCCGGCGTGTTGTCGCCGGTGTTCTTGCGCTTGCCGTCCGGGTCGGCCAGTACCGAGGCCCGCAACACGTTGTCAGGCAACTGGTAGGCACGGCGTACGCCCTCGTTGATCATGTCGTCGAGGCTCATGTCAGCCTCGAAGCGCACGTTCATGCCCACATGCACGAAAACGGTAACGATGCCGGTATCCTGGCAGATCGGCCGGTGCCCCATGGCACACATGCGCGAGTTGATCAGGATCTGGGCGATGGCATCCTTCGCCGCCGGGTTCTCCTCCCGCTCGTACGCCGCCGCCATGGCGTCGATGAAATCCTTGGGGTGGTAATAAGAGATGTACTGCAGGGCATCGGCGACGCTCTGGATCAGATCGTCCTGGCGGATCACGGTCATGTGAAAGGAACTCCTCGGCAGTGTCGGCATGCCCGCTTCTGGATTCGCAGAGCGAAGCGGCGGGCTCGAACGGTGGCGAATTATACCGTATCGGGTCCTGTTCGACAGGGTTGTACCGCCAAGGTCGAATGGATGGCAACATGACGGAAGATAACGGTATAAATCCAGAGCCTCAGCCTGGCTGGCAGCGCGGGCATCGATACAGCCGCCGCGAGGCAATGCTCTCCCGTATTACCAAGCTCCCACAGTCGTGGCATGGCAGCCCGTCGCGCTCGTAGACGGCAAAGCGACACAATCGCCGGCTCTCGCCTCGGCGGCGTGCGGCAGCGGCCCATTCGTCCCGGTTGGTCACGCCCGCCTGGTCGTAGGCTCGCCGCGTCACGTCGAGAATGGCGCGCACCAGCAGCGCCAGACGCTCCTCCCCCAGCTCCGCGGGCTTCTCTCTGGGGGAGACGCCGGCGAAGAACAGGATCTCGGAGCGCAGGTAGTTGCCAATGCCGGCGAAGAGCGCCTGATCGAGCATCAGCCCGCCTAGCCTGCGCCGTGCAAAACGCGGCTCGGCCAGGCGTGCCATGACCTGCTCCGGAGTGATGCCATGGGTCAAAAGATCGGGGCCAAGCCGGGAGAGGAATGGATGCTCATCGAGCCTGTCGGCCGGCCATAGCGAGACGTCGGAAGCACTGTAGAGACTGGCCGAACGCCCTTCCGCGGTCAGTCGAACCCGCAGCGAGCGCTGGGTGTCCGGCTCGCGCTCGGCGTCGTGCAGCTTCCATACGCCGTAGAGCTGGTTGTGGGAATAGAGCACTCGACCGTCGTCGAAGCGGGTCAACAGCGCCTTGCCCCAGCTGTCCACCGCCGTGACCTCACGCCCCACCAGCGAATCGGCCGCTGCGGCCAGCTCGGGGAAGGCGAACCACACGGACTCCAGCCTTTTGCCGGCGAGTTGCTCGTGCAGGCGATCGGCGGCACGGCGAATCTCAGGGCCTTCGGGCATCCCTTTTCCTTACGATCTCAGCAACGAATCCGGCTATCATAGCCCGCTCGGGGCTGATCCGCGGACAGGCCTGCCAGGAGGCGCTGTAAATACTTCCCTGTACGCTACATTCGACATCCATGTCGAATGACCTCCTCTTCGGCCTGCCCCCGGCGCCCCTCGCTCCGTGGCGGGCGCAGCAGGCAATCAACGATGCCTACCCCAGCGCCAGCTGCCGCTCCTTCAGCTCATGCAGCCGGTCGCGAAGCCGTGCTGCCTCCTCGAACTCCAGGTTCTGGGCCGCCTCGAACATGGCGTCCTCGACTCGCGCGACCTCCTTGACCAGTTCGCTCGGAGATAGCTCGGAGAGATCGTAGATCGCCGCGCCTTCGGCCACCTTGCGCTCGCCGCGCCGGCCCTTACCCTTGCGCCCCGGCGCCTGGGCCGCCTCCATGATGTCGGCCACCGAGCGGGTCACGGTGGTGGGCGTGATGCCGTGCTGCTCGTTGTGGGCGACCTGCTTGGCGCGGCGCCGCTCGGTCTCGTCGATGGCGCGGCGCATGGAGTCGGTCACGCGGTCGGCGTAGAGAATCGCCTTGCCGTGGGCGTTGCGCGCCGCCCGGCCGATGGTCTGGATCAGCGAGCGCTCGTTGCGCAGGAAGCCTTCCTTGTCGGCATCGAGGATCGCCACCAGAGAAACCTCGGGAATATCGAGACCCTCGCGCAGCAAGTTGATGCCCACCAGTACGTCGAACTTGCCCAAGCGCAGGTCACGAATGATCTCCACCCGCTCCACTGTGTCGATATCGGAGTGCAGGTAGCGCACCCGTACGTCGTGCTCGTCGAAATACTCGGTAAGGTCTTCCGCCATGCGCTTGGTCAGGGTGGTGACGAGTACCCGTTCGCCCACCTCGGTACGCAGGCGGATCTCGGAGAGCAGGTCGTCGACCTGGGTCGAGGCCGGGCGCACCTCGATCTCGGGATCGACCAGGCCGGTGGGGCGCACCACCTGCTCCACCACTTGCCCGGCGTGCGCGGCCTCGTAGGGGCCGGGTGTGGCCGAGACGAAGATCGTCTGCGGGCAGATGCGTTCCCACTCCTCGAAGGTCATGGGCCGGTTGTCCAGCGCCGAGGGCAGGCGGAAGCCGTACTCGACCAGGGTTTCCTTGCGCGAGCGGTCGCCCTTGTACATCCCGCCCACCTGGGGAACGCTGACGTGTGACTCGTCGATGAACAGCAGCGCATCGTCGGGCAGGTAGTCGAAGAAGGTGGGCGGCGGCTCGCCAGGGTTTCGCCCCGAAAGGTAGCGCGAGTAGTTCTCGATGCCGTTGCAGTAGCCCAGCTCGTTCATCATCTCGAGATCGTAGAGCGTGCGCTGCTCGAGGCGCTGGGCTTCCACCAGGCGGTCGTTCTTGCGCAGCCACTCCAGCCGCTCGATCAGCTCGGCCTTGATCCGATCGGCAGCCGAGATGATCGTCTCCCGCGGCGTCACGTAGTGACTCTTGGGATAGATGGTCATGCGCGGCACGTGGCCGCGCACCTCACCGGTCAGCGGATCGAACAGACGGATCGAGTCGATCTCGTCGCCGAACAGCTCGACCCGTACCGCCTCCTCGTCGGAATCGGCCGGATAGATGTCGATCACGTCACCGCGCACCCGGTAGGTACCGCGCTTGAAGTCCATGTCGTTGCGGGTGTACTGCAGCTCCGCCAGGCGGCGCAGGAAGGAGCGCTGGTCGATCAGCTCGCCGCGGGTGAAGTGCAGGCGCATCTTGAGGTACTGGTCGGGATCGCCGAGACCGTAGATCGCCGACACCGAGACCACGATCAGCGCATCACGCCGCTCGAGCAACGCCTTGGTGGCCGAGAGACGCATCTGCTCGATGTGGTCGTTGATCGAGGCATCCTTCTCGATGAACGTATCCGACGAGGGTACGTAGGCCTCCGGCTGGTAGTAGTCGTAATAGGAGACGAAGTACTCGATGGCGTTGTCCGGGAAGAAGGACTTGAACTCGCCGTAGAGCTGCGCGGCCAGGGTCTTGTTGGGCGCCATGACGATGGTTGGTCGCTGCAACCGCTCGACCACGTTGGCCATGGTGAAGGTCTTTCCCGACCCGGTCACGCCGAGCAGCGTCTGGTGGGCCAGTCCTGATTCCAGTCCCTTGATCAGGCTCTCTATGGCGGCAGGCTGGTCGCCGGCGGGCTCGAAATTGGCATTGAGGCGAAACGGCTTGCTCATGACGACTCCAGACGAACTACAGGCGCCATGCGGCGCCTGGGCGGAACGTACCGATAGCGGGAAAACAGTATAAGACCGATTCCCGGGTTACGCTTCGGCGACATCGGCGGTGCGCGTGGTAACCTCCACGGTGGCGCTGGTCATCAGGCGATGTATCGGACACTTGTGGCTGATCTCCTCGAGCCGGGCCCGCTGCACTTCGTCCTCGATGCCGTGAAAGGTCATCACCACTTCGAGTCGATAAGTGCCCTTGCGTTCCTCGCTGTCGTCGCGGTTGACTCTGACGCTGACCCCCTCGAGCGGCCACTGCTTGCGCTGGGCGTACATCTGCGCGGTGATCGCCTTGCAGGCGCCGAGGGAAAGGTCGAAATAGTCGTGCGGATCCGGTGCACTGCCCTCGCCACCGAAGGCCTTGGGCACGTCCACATGGAGATCCTCGAAACCCGCTATCTGAACCCGCTGCCGGAAGATGCTGTTGCGCTCGCTGACGATCTCGATGGTCTTGTTCATGGACGACTCCGCCTGGTTACTTGACCTCAATGGGTAACTTGAGGGCCTGAACGGCGCGAATCAGCGCTTCACGGCTCACTCGCCCTTCCACGTCCGCTCCATGACGGCCCACTTCGGCGCTCTCCACGCCATCCACCATCATCAGGGCCGTGGTGATACGGTTGACCTGGTCGGCGCTCTCCACGCCACTGAAACTGAGCGACTGCTGCGGCATGCAAGACTCCTGGGCATGGAACAAGAAAAAACCAAGTCTATCATGGCCCTCTGGGAGCGACACCGCTTGCAATCGGCCGCTCGCGCCCGCATACCTGACAGGAACAGTTCCCGACGACGACCCGGAGCCACACAGGCATGAGCGATTGGATAACCGCCCTGGAGGGGCGACGAGTGAGCGATGAGCGAGTGGAATTCGACACCCCCGAGCCTGCCCGTCAGGCCGTGGAACGCACCGTCGTCACGCCTCTGGTGCATCTTGGCATACTCGATGTGATCGGTCCCGGTGCCGGCAAGTTGCTGCAAGGCCAGACCAGCGCCCAGGTCGATCTCGCCGATGGCACATTCGCCCCCCTGACCTGCTTCTGCAGCGCCAAGGGGCGCATGCTGGCCAACGCCCAGTTGCTGCGCGTCGGCACCCAGCATTACCGCCTCATCCTGCATCGCGGCCTGCTCGAGCCGCTGCGCGATCACCTCAAGAAGTTCGCACCGTTCTACAAGAGCGAGCTCACCATCCGCGATGACCTGGCGCTGCTGGGCCTGATCGGCTCGGAGGCCCCCGCCCTGGCGGAGGTGCGCTTCGATGTCGCTCCCCCAAGGGTCTGGCACCAGTCCGGCAACGACGAATTCCAACTGCTGGCCCATCCCGGGCCGCAACACCGCCTGATGGCCTGCCTACCGCTGGAGCTGGCCGAAGCCACCCTCTCCCGGCTCGTCGAGCAGGCGCTCCCGGTGGGCAATGCGATATGGTGCCTGCATGACATCCAGGCCGGGCTCGCCTGGCTCACGCCCGCCCATCAGGATGCCCTGCTGCCGCAGATGATCAACTGGGAAGCACTGGGCGGAGTCAGCTTCAAGAAAGGCTGTTACACCGGCCAGGAAGTGGTCGCGCGCGCGCATTTCCGCGGCCAGGTGAAGAAACGCCTGATGCGGGCACAGCTCGAGGGAAATCGCCTGCCCGCACTCGGCGCGGCGGTGGTCGATGACAGTGGCAAGAGCCTGGGCGAAGTAGTCGCCGCGGAACTCGACGCCTATGGGCAGGCCGAGATTCTGGCAGTGCTGAGTACCCGCGACGACCCTGGCCCGCTCAGTGTGGATGGCCAGGCCGTCAAGCTGCTGAAACTGCCCTATCCCATCGAGCGACTCGATCCCGAAATCCTGGCGCAGGCGGCCGGCTGAGGCGGCTCGAAGCCCTCAATCGATGCCGAACACGCGTTTCGCGGTCGCCGTGCTCTGCGCGGCGATCGCTTCGGGCGTTTCCCCCCGCAGCTTCGCCACCATCTCGCACACCTGAGCGATGCGCGCCGGCTCGTTGCGCTGGCCTTGGTGGCCGCACAGCGGCATGTCGGGGCTGTCGGTCTCCAGCACGAAGCCATCCTCGGGCAGGCTCTTCACCGCGCGCCACAGGCGCTGGGCGCGCTCGTAGGTGACCGCGCCGCCCAGTCCCACCACGAAACCGAGGTCGAGGAGCTTCCATGCCTGGTCCGGCGAGCCGGCGAAGGCGTGAATCAGCCCGCCCGCCGGCAGATCGAGCTGGCGCAGCCGCTTGGAGACTTGGTCGTTGGCGTGCACGCAGTGGATCACCACCGGTAGATGACGCGACTTGGCCAGGCGCAGTTGAGCGTTGAACAGCGTCCATTGGTCGTCGAGGGTTTCCTCGAAGCGTGCATCGATGCCGCACTCACCCAACGCTCGCACCTGGGGATGCTCGTCGAGCATGTGACCCAAGGCCTCGACATCGCCTTCACCGTGCTCATGCATGAAATAGGGATGCAGGCCGAGGCTGACGTGAACATCGCTGCGTGCGCCCAGCGCCAGCACCGCCGGCCAGCGCGCGCGGGTGGTGCCGGGCACCATGAAATGGCCGACCCCGGCCACCCTGGCGCGTTCGAACATCGCTTCGCGGTCGTCGTCGAAGGCTTCGAAGTCGAGATGGCAGTGAGCGTCTATCAACATCCGTGTCGTGCTCCCTTGCGTGGTAGCGGCCACGTTGGTGCCCGAGTCACTCCGGCGCGGGTTGCGGTGCAGGCAACTGCGAGGTGCAGGCCGGGCAGCGGGTGGCCGGAATGGGAATCTTGCTCAGGCAGTAGGGGCAATCCTTGATCGTGGGTGCAGCAGCCGTCTCGGGGCGATGGGCGAGGTTCTTGAGCCGGTTGATGTTGCGGATCAGCAGGAAGGTGGCGAAGGCGACGATGACAAACGACAGCAGCGCGTTGAGGAACAGGCCGTAGTTGAGTGTCACCGCCCCCGCGGCCTGGGCCTGTTCCAGGGTGTGATAGAGCTCTTCACCAGGACCGTCGCGCAGCACCAGGAACTGGTTGGTGAAGTTCATTCCTCCCGTCGCCAGACCGATCAGCGGGGTGAAGATATCCTTCACCAGGCTGTTGACGATGGAGGTGAAGGCGGCGCCGATGATGATCCCCACCGCCATGTCGACGACGTTACCCTTGACCGCAAATTCACGGAACTCCTTCAGCATCTTCGATGCCATGCCCCCATCCCCTTTTGGCAGCTTCTTACGGCTTGCTCATACCGCTTGGTCGGCGCCCGGAGGTCAATGCTCCCGGGTGGCGGCGAAGCGAATCTCCGGCCAGCGCTCCTGGGTCATCTGAAGATTGACCCTCGTGGGAGCAATGTAGGTCAGGTAGCCGCCACCATCCAGCGCCAGATTGGCGCTCGCCTTGCGTTTGAACTCATCGAGCTTCTTGGCATCGTCGCAATAGATCCAGCGTGCGGTCTGCACGTTGACCGGCTCATACATGCAGTCGACCTTGTACTCTTCCTTGAGGCGATGGGCCACCACGTCGAACTGCAGGGTGCCCACGGCGCCCAGGATCAGGTCGTTGTTGTCCAGCGGCTGGAACAGCTGGGTAGCACCCTCCTCGGAGAGCTGCTGCAGGCCTTTCTGCAATGCCTTGAGCTTGAGCGGGTCCTTCAACTGCACGCGCTTGAACAGCTCTGGGGCGAAGTGCGGAATGCCGGTGAAACGCATGTCTTCACCCATGGTGAAGGTATCGCCGATCTGGATGGTGCCATGGTTGTGCAGGCCGATGATGTCGCCGGGCCAGGCCTCCTCCACGTGGGAACGATCGGAAGCCATGAAGGTAAGGGCATCGGCGATCTTGACGTCCTTGCCGATCCGCACGTGGCGCATCTTCATGTTCTTCTCGTACTTGCCCGAGCAGACCCGCAGGAAGGCGATGCGATCGCGGTGCTTGGGGTCCATGTTGGCCTGGATCTTGAACACGAAGCCGGTGAAGCGATCGTCCTCGGCTTCCACGGTACGCGTATCGGTCTCCCGCGGCTGGGGCGGCGGCGCATACTCGACGAAGCCATCGAGCATCTCGCGCACGCCGAAGTTACCCATGGCGGTTCCGAAGTAGACCGGGGTCAGCTCGCCGCGCAGGTAGGCGTCGAGGTCGAACTCATGTGAGGCGCCACGCACCAGCTCGACCTCCATGCGCAGTTCCTCGGCCTGCTCGGCACCGAGTATCGCATCGACCTCCGGGTTGTCGAGCCCCTCGATGCGCTTGTCGTCGGGAATGCGGCTGCCCTGTCCCTGGGTGTAGAGGTGGATGACATCGTTGTAGAGGTGGTAGACCCCCTTGAAGTGGCGCCCCATGCCGATCGGCCAGGTCATCGGCGCGCACTCGATGTTCAGCACCGTCTCGACCTCGTCCATCACCTCGATGGGGTCGCGGATGTCGCGGTCCATCTTGTTGACGAAGGTGAGGATCGGCGTGGTGCGCAGGCGACACACCTCCATCAGCTTGATGGTACGCGCCTCGACGCCCTTGGCGCCGTCGATCACCATCAGCGCCGAGTCCACCGCCGTCAGCGTGCGGTAGGTATCCTCGGAAAAGTCCTCGTGCCCCGGGGTGTCGAGCAGGTTGACGATACGCCCACCATAGGGGAACTGCATCACCGAGGTGGTCACCGAGATACCCCGCTCCTGCTCCATCTTCATCCAGTCGGAGGTGGCGTGGCGGTCGTTGCGCTTGCTCTTCACCGAGCCGGCGAGCTGGATGGCGTTTCCGAACAGCAGCATCTTCTCGGTGATGGTGGTCTTGCCCGCATCGGGGTGCGAGATAATGGCGAAGGTCCTACGCAGCCCGACTTCGCGGGCCAGATCGGCAGCTGACATCAGTCTCGAATTCGTCGTGTGGCACCGCTAGCGGTGCGTGAATGGTGAATTGGCACGCATTCTACGGCTTTGCCCCGCACAGTTGTAGGGCAGCGGCGAGAAAGGGCCCGAGACGGTATCATGGCGGTACGAACGCCCCAGGAGATGTCATGCCCACCGCCCTGCCTCTGCCGCTCTCGACCCCCAGCCGCAACCTGGTTCGCCTGACCATCGTGCGCGGCATCACCTGGACCGGCTTCCTGGCGGCAGTCATCGTCGGTATCGAGCTGCTTCACTTCGAGCTCGAAGTGACCGCGGTCATCGGCGTCATCGTCAGCATGGGGCTGGTCAACCTGGTCACCTGGTGGCGCCTCGGCCGCCAATGGGCGGTCAGTCACATCGAGTACGTGATCCACCTGCTCATCGATATCTTCGGCCTGACACTACTCTTCTATCTTACCGGCGGCTCGAACAACCCCTTCATCAACTACTACCTGGTCCCGGTCACCATCGCCGCGGCCACCCTGCCCTGGCGCTACGCCTGGATCGTCGCCTCGGCCGCCATGGCGTCGTATACGCTGCTGATGTGGGACTACCAGCCGGTACCGCAGTTCGCCCACTATCACGAGGGATTCGGCATCAACCTGCATGTGCTGGGCATGTGGATCAACTTCGGCCTCTCGGCCGGACTGGTGACCTTCTTCATCTACAAGATGGCCCATGCGCTGCGCAGCCGGGAGCGAGCACTCTCCCAGACCCGCGAGTCGGCACTGCGCAACGAACAGATCGTCGCCGTAGCGACCCAGGCGGCCGGTACCGCCCACGAACTCGGCACGCCCCTTTCGACCATGGCGGTACTGCTCAGCGAGATGCGCCAGGACGCACGTGACGATCCCGAGCTGCTCGAGGACATCGATCTGCTGCGCCGTCAGGTCGATGTGTGCAAGTCCCGCCTACGCTACCTGGTGGAGAGCGCCGACCGGCGGCGCATGGCCGAGCCGGAAGTGCGCGACGCCCGCGACTGGCTGCAGGGCGTGGTGCAACGTTGGCTGGTGCTGCGGCCGGACGTCAGCCACCGCCTCGAGATTGCCAATCAGCGCGGCACGCCTTGGCTCAAGGTCGACACGACCCTCGACCAGGCCATTACCAACCTGCTCAACAACGCGGCTGACGCCAACCCGGACGACATCAGCATCGGGCTGGACTGGAATGCCCAGGATGTGGTGATCGACATCCGCGATCATGGGCCTGGGGTCACCCTGGATATCGCCGATCAGTTGGGGGAAACCTTCGTCTCGACCAAGAGCAAGGGGCTCGGCATCGGGCTGTTCCTCACCCATGCCACGATCAACCGCTTCGGCGGCGGCGTGAGCCTGTATAATCATCCGGATGGGGGGACGCTGACCGAAGTGATCCTGCCGCACAGTGAGCCCTGAGCGACGCGACGAGGTTGCCATGCAAGACGCCGATACCCGCCTGTTGATCATCGACGACGATGAAATGTTCTGCCACGTACTCTCGCGCGCCATGATCAGGCGCGGCTACGAGGTGCTGGTGGCGAATGACGCGGAGCAGGCCCTGTCGCTGGCTCGGCGTCACCGCCCGGAGCTGGCCACCCTCGACCTCAAGCTGGAACACAGCTCGGGCCTGAAGCTGCTGCCGGAACTGCTCGAAGTGGTGCCAAGCTGTCGCATCGTGGTGCTGACCGGCTACTCGAGCATCGCCACCGCCGTCGAAGCGATCAAGCTCGGTGCCGTCAATTACCTGTGCAAGCCCGCCGACGCCGAAGAAATTCTTGTCGCACTAGGACGCGAGGAGGGCGACCCGGAAGCCGAGGTGGCCGACAACCCGCCGTCGATCAACCGTATCGCCTGGGAGCATATCCAGAAGGTACTGCAGGAGCACGACGGCAACATCTCCGCCACCGCGCGTGCCCTGGGCATGCATCGCCGCACCCTTCAGCGCAAGCTGCAGAAGCGACCGGTGCGGCGGTAATTATTGAGCTGTCCAGCCCAAATCGATATTCCAACTCGAGCCGGTCACCGCACCCGCCGCGTCAGAGGCCAGGTAAGCGACCAGCCCCGACACCTCCTCGGGCTCGATCAGGCGCTTGACCGCGGCGTTCTTGAGCATGACCTGCTCCACCACGTCCTGTTCGTTCATGCCGTGCAGCCGGGCCTGATCGGATATCTGGTTCTCCACCAGCGGTGTCTTGACGTAGGCCGGGCAGATGGCATTGGCAGTGATCCCCTGGGAACCGCCCTCCAGCGCCGCCGTCTTGGTCAGCCCGATCATGCCGTGCTTGGCGCTGATGTAGGCCGACTTCCCCGGCGAAGCGACCTGGGCATGCACCGAGGCGATGTTGACGATCCGCCCCCAGCCATTCTGGCGCATCGAGGGCCACGCCGCCTGGGTCAACAGGAAAGGCGCCGTCAGCATCAGGTCGATGATCTGGCGCCACTTGGCCTCTGGAAAATCCTCGATCGGCGACACGTGCTGGATGCCGGCATTGTTGACCAGAATATCGACCCGGCCGAAGCGTTTGATGGCCTCCGCCACGGCGGCCTTGCATGCCTCGCCGTCGGTGAGATCGGCCTGGAAGAACGCCGCACCGACGGCATCGGCCTTCTCCTTGGCCTGATCGTTGAAATCGACGCCCAGCACTTGATGGCCGAGCTCGCGAAACTGGCGAACCACTGCCTCGCCGATACCGCTGGCGGTTCCCGTCACCAGAGCGACGCGTGGCACGGAGTTCGTTGCATTGGTCATGGGTAAATCCTTCTACACGACGTTGGGAAAGCCGCCTCCAGCATAAGCCCGGGGCGGCGACCAGAGCCAGCCAGACCATGGCCTCACATTGCGCCTTCCGGCGTCATGACCCTATCCATCAAGCGCTGTGCCAGACGGCTTCCCTCCTCGCGGGACTCGAGATCGGAGAGATCGTCGAGCAGTTCGCAGCGCCACAGCCAGAGGCCCTCCTCCAGCACTTCGGCGACGAAGGGATAACGGCCCGAGGGCAGCGCGAAGGCGCGTCGCTCCCCCTCGGCGGGTGCCGCCGCACTGCCGAAGATCGGGAACAGCACCAGCGACAGCGAAACGGGACTGATCAGGGCACCGACCAGGTAGTCGCGCCCCGCCGACCCGATGCCATCGTCGGGACAAGCCTGAAAGCACAGGGCATCGGCATCGAGATGGGGGTTGGCGTTCGGTGAGGTCTCGAGCGCAGCGCCAAACCGCTGCTTCCAGGCCTGGGTCATCTCGAGCAGGCGCCGGTACTGCTCGGGCGTCGGAGCCAGCATGACACACTCCTTCTAGGCTAATGAGCAGGGATCCATTCGGCATGACGCCCCACGACTGCTATTCTGGCAGGTCCATGCGCGACGAGGAATGCCCATGCTGCCCCAGCGACGCCTAGAGCTGGCCGTCTCCATCGCCCGGGAAGCCGGGGAGCGAATCGTGGAGGCCAGGCAGAGCCAGACCTTCAACCAGCAGTTCAAGAGCGGCCAGGAACTGGTCACCGACGTGGACGTGGCCGTGGACACCCTGATCAGTGAACGCCTGGAGGCCAGCCTGCCCGGTGAGCAACGCCTCAGCGAAGAGCTCGCACCGGACCGCGAAGTGATGCGCACGGCCGATGCGCTCTGGGTCATCGACCCGATCGACGGCACCGTCAACTTTGCCCATGGTTTGCACCATGTGGCCGTATCCATCGCCTGGGTCAGCGAGGGCAAGACCCGCCTGGGGGTGGTGCATGCCCCCTTCCTTGGCGAGACCTACACCGCTCTCTACGGACAAGGGGCCTGGCGCAACGGCAAGGCGATTCACGCCAGCCGTACCACCAACCTCGAGCGGTGCCTGGTGGGCACCGGCTTCCCCTACCGACGCGACAGCCGCCCGCCATTGATGCGCCGCCTGGTGGCCATCCTGGAACACTGCCAGGATGTACGGCGCAACGGTTCGGCCGCCCTCGACCTGTGCGACGTGGCTTGCGGCCGCCTCGATGCATACTACGAAAGCGTGTCGCCCTGGGACTTCGCCGCCGGGGTGCTGATCGCACGCGAGGCCGGCGCCCGTACCGGACATTTGTACCCTTGCCCGGAGGGCATTCCAGGCGATCTCTACGGTGAGAACCTGCTGGTCAGCGCCCCCGAGATACATGCCGAGCTCGGCGACCTGCTGCGCGCGGCCGATGCCAACGAACTCAGGTCGTACTGATTCATTCGGCGGCAGCGCGATAGCATCCCCCAATCGGCCCCCTAGCAGCCTGCTATTGGCCCCTTGTCCTTCCATCCGTCACAATAGCGCCAGGAAAATATCTTCAGGAGAGTTTTTATGTTCGTGGTCATCTTCGGTCGTCCCGGCTGCCCTTTCTGCGTTCGTGCCCAGCAGCTCGCCGAGAGCCTGGAACGTGCCAATGTCATTGAAGGGCATCGCTACGTGGATATCTGGGCCGAAGGTATCAGCAAGGCCGATCTGGAGAAGACCATTGGCAAGCCGGTCTCGACCGTTCCGCAGGTGTTCATCGACCAGACCCACGTCGGTGGCTTCACCGAGTTCGACCAATATGTCCGCGAGAATGCCCTCATGGCATGACCCGCACCGCCTGCCTGAGCCGGGGCGCTGCCTCGGCCTGCCGTCATCGTTCATTTCCCGTTTAACGTTCTTCCCGCGTTGAAAGCCGTTCTCGGCCAGCCCCTATACTGAGGTCTAATGCGCAAGCGCATCTGGACAAAAGGAACGGCACGATGCAAAGGGAAGAATTCCTTCAGCAACTCTGGCTCGACTACATCCATCAGCACCCGGACGTGGGGATGCTGCGCCTGTGGCCGACGGATGCACCGGCAGAGTATCTGACGCTTCTCACCCTCAATCAGCCTCCCTTTGCCGCCGACGACCTGCTGCCGACGCTGGGCCATCTCGGCTATCGTCCCGTGCACCGCTACGCCATGGCCGACCGCGGGCTGCTGGTGTCCCTGCTGGCGCCCCCCGACAGTGGCACTTGGCTGGTGCTGGCAGAACTGCAGCTCAGCAGCCTGTCGCGAGTGCCGCATGACGAACTCGCCGAATTGGTGAGCCGCACCCACCCCCGGGATACCCGCGGCAAGAACCTGCTGAGCCGCGGTCGCCCCTGGCCCATGCCCAGTTGGAACGTCTATCGCTCGTTATATGATGCCCACCCTCTGGCGGCCTGGTTCGCCGTCATGGGGCCGAGCGTGCATCACGCCGGCTTCGACTGCGAACGCCTCGGCAGCAGCTTCGAAGCCCTCGATGCCGCCCTGGCGGCTGCCGGCCTCGAGGGCAGCGAAGATCGTCATCAGGGGGTCTTCCCGGTATCGCCGCTGCTCAAGTATCGCTTCTACCCCACCTGCTCGCAGCGCCTGGCCTTCTCCGAGGGGGATGAGCATCGCATCTGCCTGGGCGGCCTGGCCCTGATTCAGAAGCGCCTGAGCAGCGACCACGAGCGTGCCGTAGAGCTGTTGTTACCCCATCATACACGCTGCGAGCTCACCTGAACCGATCTGCTGGCGTTATCCACAGAAACTGTGGATAACGCTGTGCAAGACACCGTGACAAGCGCCAGCGGCCCCAATAACGACGCCCTTCACTTTACGCTGATCATAAAACCATCACGTATTGAAACGTAAAGGCCCGGGCAGAAC
Organism: Billgrantia sp. C5P2; assembly: GCF_051062895.2. Taxonomy (NCBI): domain Bacteria; kingdom Pseudomonadati; phylum Pseudomonadota; class Gammaproteobacteria; order Oceanospirillales; family Halomonadaceae; genus Billgrantia; species Billgrantia sp. C5P2. Next base: position 2,185,838 of record NZ_CM128542.1, on the reverse strand, counting down.
CCGGGCCTTTGCTCTACCTCTGATTGCCTCAAGCGAAGGTCATTTCCGGCACGTGATCGGGCACGATCAGCTTGCCGGCGGTCTTCTCGACGATCTCCTCGACGCTGACCCCCGGGGCACGCTCCTTGAGGATGAAAGTGCCGTTCTCGATTTCAAGGTAGGCGAGATCGGTGAGTACCCGGTTGATGCAACCGGCACCGGTCAGCGGCAGCGTGCATTTTTCGAGCAGCTTGGATTCGCCATGCTTGGAGGCATGGGTCATGGTGCAGATGATGTTTTCGGCGCCGGCCACCAGGTCCATGGCGCCGCCCATGCCCTTGATCAGCTTGCCGGGCACCATCCAGGAGGCGATATTGCCCTCCTGATCGACCTCGAAGGCGCCGAGCACGGTCAGGTCGACGTGGCCGCCACGGATCATGGCGAAGGATTGGGCCGAATCGAAGATGGCCGCCCCCAGGCGCGCGGTCACGGTCTGTTTGCCGGCGTTGATCATGTCGGGATCGACCTCGTCCTCGGTGGGAAAGCGTCCCATCCCGAGCAGGCCATTCTCCGATTGCAGCATCACATCGATGCCCTCCGGCACATAGTTGGCCACCAGGGTGGGAATGCCGATCCCCAGGTTGACGTAGAAGCCGTCCTTCAGTTCTTGCGCCACACGCTGTGCCATCTGTTCACGAGTCAGTGCCATCTTTGTTTGCCTCTTGTGTTCGGTGGAGAAGCGAGACCGGCCTCAGCCGGCGTGAGAAGCGGCGTCGGGTTCAACCCTCGCGCACGGTGCGCTTCTCGATACGCTTCTCGAAAGTGCCCTGAATAATGCGGTCGACATAGATGCCCGGGGTGTGGATCTGATCGGGGCGAAGCTCGCCCGGCTCGACGATCTCCTCGACCTCCACCACGGTGACCTTGCCGCAGGTGGCGGCCAGCGGGTTGAAGTTCTGGGCGGTATCGCGGTAGATCACGTTACCGTAGCGGTCGGCCTTCCAGCCCTTGACGATGGCAAAATCGGCGTGAAACGCCTCCTCGAGAATGTAATGGCGTCCGTTGAACTCGCGCACTTCCTTGCCCTCGCCGATGGGCGTGCCGTAACCGGTGGCGGTATAGAAGGCGGGAATGCCGGCCCCACCAGCGCGCATCTTCTCGGCCAGGGTCCCTTGCGGCGTCAGGATCACCTCGATCTCGTCGTTGAGCATCTGCTGCTCGAACAGGGCGTTCTCGCCCACGTAGGAGGCGTAGAATCGCTTGATCTGCTTGTCTTCCAGCAGCACGCCCAAGCCGAAGCCATCGACACCACAGTTGTTGGAGATGACGGTCAGGTCCTTGACGCCGCGGCGCTTGACCTCGGCGATTAGGTTCTCGGGGATGCCACACAGGCCGAAGCCACCGGCAACCACGGTCATGCCGCTTTCGATGCCTGCCATTGCGTCTTCGTAGGAGTACACGCGCTTGTCGAATCCGGACATCGCAAAGCCTCGTCTTGTTGTGAATGGGTACGGAAATGACGGTACCTGATCAGTGTTGACCTGCCCAATATATTTGTTAAGTTTGTTTTTTTTATCAATTGATATGAATCATTTATAAAACGAGCCACTCCCATGACCGTCAAGCAGCTTCGCGCCTTCCTCGCCGTGGCCCAGACCCTCAGCTTCACCCAGGCCTGCGAGCGGTTGCACCTGTCGCAACCGGCCCTGAGCCTTGCCATCAAGGGGCTCGAAGAGACCCTGGGCGGCCCGTTGTTGATTCGCAGCACACGTAGCGTTCGCCTCACTCCGGAGGGCGAGATCCTGGTACCGCTGGCCAAGCGCCTGCTGGCCGACTGGGACAACGCCGAGGAGTTGCTGCGTCAGCGCTTTACCCTCCAGCTCGGCCGGGTGGCGCTGGCCGCCATGCCCTCCATCGCCTGCAATCGACTGCCCCGGGCATTGAGACGTTTTCGCGAGCGCTTCCCACGGGTCAACGTGACGGTGCACGATGTGATCAACGAACAGGTTATCGACATGGTGCGCCGCCAGCAGGTCGAGCTGGGCATCGCCTTCGAGCCGGAAACCCGCGAAGGAATCGACTTCCTGCCGCTGTTCGACGACACCTTCGTTGCCGTGCTGCCCCCGGACTCGCCCCTCGCCTCCGCCGAGTCGGTCGACTGGAAGGCCCTTCTGGTGCATGACTTCATCACCCTGCAGCGCCCCTCCATGGTGCGCATCCTGCTGGAGCAGGCCCTGGCACGCCAGCACACCGAGCTGCCGGTCGCGTTCGAGAGCCACCAGCTCGCCACGGTCGGCCGCATGGTGGCAAGCGGCTTGGGCGTCAGCGCCGTCCCTTCGCTGTGCCGCGAGCAGATGCATGAGCTCGGCGCCCGCTGCGTACCGCTCTACGACCCGCAGATACGGCGCACCGTGGGTGTGGTGCTGGGCGCCGGCCAGGAGCTCTCGATCGCCGCGCGGGCGATGCACGAGGTGCTGCAGACAACCCTGTGCGAAACTTCAGCGTGAGTGCTGGCACTGGGCAGCCTGAGCCTGATCCATTAGCATGTGCGGCTATCGTCAAGAAATGTCACGACGTCGTTGTCGCTATGTCGAGGAGTCAGGAATGTCGACCCTGAGAGGGCTCGTCAGCGTACTGCTACTGGTGATCACCACCCTGTTCTGGTCGGTTCCCCTGATCCTGTTGACCTTGCTCAAGCTGATCACGCCGACACGTACCCTGCGCCTGGTCGTACTGCGCGGGCTCAATGGCGTTGCCCTGAACTGGATCGGCTGCAATTTGTGGTGGATGCGCCACTGGCTGCAGCCCGAGCTCAGCGTAACCCTGCCCGAAGGGTTGTCGCCCGATCAGCGCTGGTTGGTGATCTCCAATCACCGCAGTTGGACCGACATCTTCATGCTGCTCATGGTCCTGCATCGGCGCATACCGATGCCGCGCTTCTTCCTCAAGCAGCAACTGATCTGGATCCCCATCGTGGGGCTGGCCTGGTGGGCACTCGAGTTTCCCTTCATGCGCCGCTACAGCCGCGAGCAGGTCGAACGCAACCCACGGCTTGCGCACATCGATCGCAAGGCGACAGAGCGCATGTGCGAGCGCGCCCGAGAAATGCCGCTGGCCATCTTCAACTTCGTTGAAGGCACGCGATTTACCCCGGCCAAGCGCGACGCGCAAAATAGCCCCTTCCGCCACCTGCTTCGCCCCAAGGCCGGCGGTGTCGCGCAGGTGCTGAGTCAGCTCGGCGACCAGCTCGACGGTATCCTCGACGTCACGTTGCACTATGCAAACCCGGACCCGACCTTCTGGGGCTTCTTGTGCGGACGCGAAGGATCGATAACGCTCGAGGCTCGCCGTCTCGAGGTACCGGGCTGGATGCTCGACAGTCGCTACCATGACGACCCGCACTACAAGGAACGCTTCCACTCATGGCTCAACGCCCTGTGGCAGGAAAAAGACCAGGCGCTCACATCGCGCTGACACTGATTTGCGTACTGACGTTGCTGTCGCTCGCCGGCTGTGCCTCCCCTGGTGGCGAGGTCCAGCGCAGCGGTGATGCCGGCATCGCCGGCAATTGGGTCGTGGTACAGCGCGGCGACACTCTCGGCAGCATCGCTGCCCGCGCCGACGTGCCGCTCGCCCGGTTGCAGCGCTTCAATCCCGACGTCAACCCCAGCCGGCTGGCCGTCGGCCAGCGCTTGTTGATACCGTCACAGCAGGAACGCGCACCGTCCGGCGGCCCCTATCGCTACCAGATCCGACCCGGCGATACCTATTCGGCGGTTGCCCGGCGCTTTGGCACCACGCCGGCGCGGATCCAGTCGGCCAATCCCGGAGTCGAACCGACCCGGCTGCGTGTGGGCCAGGTCATTCAGGTGCCCCTGCGCGGTGCTACCGCAGTGGCGGCATCGACCCCGAGCAGTTCGGGCAACCGCTCGAGCGGCAACTCGACCAGCGCTCCGGCGCGCACCGCCACGCCACCGCCCGCGCCCAGTGCGGTGCCGAACTCGGCGCGCAACTGGCCCTGGCCGCTGGACGACTACCGCATCGTGCGCGCCTACGGCACGGATATCCATGGCACCCTGCAGCCGATGCTACTGGCCACCAACCGAGGCGCTCGAGCCAAGGCCGTCGCCGACGGAGACGTACGCTTCACCGGCAGCATGCGCCAGCTCGGTCGCGTGGTGATCGTGCACCATGCCGACAATCTGCAGAGCGTCTATGCCTTGTGCGATACGCTGCTGGTAGACGATGGCGCACGTGTCGCTCGTGGCACACCGCTCTGTGAAGTCGGCTTCAGCAATGCCACGGAGCGCTTCGACCTGCTGTTCGACATGCGGCTCGGCGGCAAGCCGATCGACCCCCGGCGCGTGCTGCGTTAGTGCCATGACATCGGCATGGGAACGACTCTTGGCGGAGCCACCGCTGTCTCGCTACCGGGGCGTCCTCGGCGAACCTGCGGCCAGCGAGGCCTTGGCCAGGCTGGACGCAGAGCTCGATTGGCAGCGCCCCAGCCTGCGCCTGTACGGACGCGAGCATCCGATTCCCCGGCGTCAGGTATGGATGGGTGAGCCCGAGGCGCGTTATCGCTATTCGGGACGTGATTTCCAGCCGCAGGACTGGCACCCGGATGTCGCCGACATACGCGAGCGAATCCGCACCCTGCTGGCATCACAGGGTATCGCCGCCGACTTCAACAGTGTTCTGCTCAACCGCTATGCCGACGGTGACGAACGCATGGGCTGGCACAGCGACGATGAACCCGAACTCGGCCAGGCCCCCGTCATCGCCGCCGTAACGCTGGGCAGCGAACGGCCGCTGCGATTTCGCTGGAAGCAAGGCAACGGCGAACCCTTCAACGTCTGGCTACCCCATGACAGCCTGTTGTTGATGGGGCCCGGCTGCCAGGCGAGCCTGCAACACGCCCTGCTGCCCCGACGCATCCCCGGGCTGCGCATCAGCCTCACCTTTCGCCGCGTCTTGCCGCTTGCCGAGCGATAGTGAGGCCAGACTCAGCGCGCCTGGCGATAGAGTCCCCACAGAATCGTGATCAGCAGGGCATATACCAGCCCGCCGACAGGATATGTGAGGAAGCTGTAAGTCAGGCCGAAGTCGATGAAGGCGACCGGCACCAGGGTACCCGCCACCGCCAGTGCTCGTTGTTCGCCCGAACCCGCACCGACACCGCGAGCGAACAGCCACAGCGGGGTGAAATAGAGCGCCAGCAAGGCCAGCAGCCCCGGCACCCCTCGCTTGACCCAGGCATCGAGAATATCGTTATGGGCGTGCCAGAAGCGCCCAAGTGCCGGGTCCTGCACCCCTTCTGCGCCGCGCTCGCGCATGGCGGTCTGGTAGCCCTTGGCGCCCCAGCCAAGCAACGGGCGCTCCAGTATCAGTTGCGAAGAGCCCCGCCACATCTCCAGCCGGGCACTGACCGAGGTCATCTCGTCATCGCCCGCCACGTACTGTCGAAGGCTGTTGACCGCGTTGTCGACCCGCGTGGCCACGCCGGTCTGCGGCATGGCATACAGGCTACCCAGCAGCGCCATCAAGGCCGCCACCAAGGTGACCCGCCAGCCCAAGGACAGTCGGCGACCGTGTCCCCGATAGAGCACCCAGATGGCCAACGGCAGCCCGATCCAGCCTCCACGTGAACCGGACAAGGCCGAGGTGAGCAGGCCCGCCAGGCCACCGACGATCAACAGCAACGACCAGGGCCAGCGCTCACGGCGGGCAAACGACCAGCTCAAACCCGCGAAGCACAGCAGCCCCATCAACAGCCCCAGGTTGCCGAACAGGATGGCGTGCAGCGGCTCGTGGCCGTTGGCTCGCGCCGTACCCTCGATCACGCGCTGCCAGAGCGCCCAAGTGCTCGCCGCCAGGCTGCTCAGCGCCAGGCCGGCCCATAGCCAGGTGGCAGGAACCCTGACCCTGGCGAATGCCATCAGGGCGACCACGGCAAGGGCGAAGGGCCAGGCATTGAACAACCCTGAGGCCCCTTCGCCGTGTAGCCAGAGCATGCCGGCCCAAATCAGGCCCTGCAGGCCCATGGCGGCCACGAGCAGCAGATCCTCGCGCCGCGGAAATGCATCGACCTGCCCCTCTTCGCCAAGCCAGGCTGCCGTCAGTAACAGCAGTGGCACAACGACGAGAACCCCCCACGGCAGCACCAGCATCGACGCCCCCAGGGTAAGCATGGCCAGCGCCGACAGCCAGGCCTGACACAGCCCCTTGAAGTTACGCGACATGGCCCTGGGGAGCGGTCGACAGGAATTTTCTTCGATCATGGCAATGGCTCATCCGTTGATACGCTGCCGTCAACGACGCCCGGAGGAACTGCCCTCCTGGCTCCCCTGGCGCCGTACTGAAAAACACCTCTCATAGAATAGTGGAGTCGACGCCCCCCGAACGGTTCCCTTGCTCTCTCACTCGACGGTGACGGACTTGGCCAGGTTACGCGGCTGGTCGACATCGGTATCGCGTGCTACGGCCACATGATAAGCCAGCAGCTGCAGTGGCAAGGTGTAGACGATGGGGGCCAGGAAGCGGCAGCATCCAGGCACCTTGACCACCGTCATGCCCTCCTCCTGCTCCAGGCCGCTCTCGGGATCGGCAAACACCAGCAGTTGGCCGCCACGTGCGCGCACCTCCTGCAGGTTGGACTTTAGCTTGTCGATCAGCTCATCCTTCGGCGCCAGTGCAACCACCGGCATGCTGTTGTCGATCAGCGCCAGGGGGCCATGCTTGAGCTCTCCGGCGGGATAGGCCTCGGCATGGATGTAGGAGATCTCCTTGAGCTTCAGCGCCCCTTCCAGGGCGATCGGCATCTGCGCACCGCGCCCCAGGAACAGCGTATGGCGATAGTCGACGAAGCGCGGAGCCAGAGCCGCGATCTCGGCATCGAGCTGCAGCGTGTCGCCCAGCAGTGTCGGCAGATAGCGCAGGCGATGCACCAACTTGGCCGTCAGGTCCTGATCGCCGCCACGCAGTTGGCGCAGTGCCAGCGTTACCAGCATCAGTGAGGTCAATTGGGTCGTGAAGGCCTTGGTCGAAGCCACGCCGATCTCGGGGCCGGCATGAGTCATCAGGCTGAGGTCGGATTCGCGCACCAGCGAGCTGCCCGGCACGTTGCAGATCGCCAGCGCCCCGACGTAGTTGTCGCCCTGGCGCTTGCGCGCGTGGCGAAGGGCGGCCAGGGTGTCGGCCGTTTCACCCGATTGCGACAGGGTCAGCAGCAGCGTGCCCGGGGGAGCGACCACGTCGCGATAGCGGTATTCCGAAGCGATCTCCACCTGGCACGGCACACCGGCCAACGCTTCGATCCAGTAGCGTGCCACCATGCCGGCATGATAGCTGGTACCGCAGGCGACGAGATGGATCTGACGGGTCTTGCCGAGGAGCTGGCGCGCCTGGGGACCGAAAGCCTCGATCAGCACTTGATCGCTGCCCAGCCGCCCTTCCAGAGCGTTGGCCACGGCGACCGGCTGTTCATGGATCTCCTTGAGCATGTAGTGTTCGAATTCCCCTTTTCCGACCGCCTGATCGTCGTGCTCGTAGCGCAGCACTTCGCGAATCACCGGAGCGCGCCGTCCCGCTGCGTCGAGCCCATGCACGACGCAGCCTTCCCGCGTAGCTTCCACCAGATCGCCATCCTCCAGATAGACGAAGCGATCGGTCACCGTGAGCAACGCCAGCGGGTCGGACCCCAGGTAGCAGCCCTGCTCGCCGATGCCCACCACGAGCGGACTGCCGTGACGCGCGCCAACGACGCGATCGGGCCTGTCGGCGTCGATCACGCCCAGGGCATAGGCACCTTCGAGCCGCGCGACCGCCGCCTCGACCGCCATCAGCAGCTCCCCATGATCTTTCAGCTCACGCTCGATCAGGTGAGCCACGACCTCAGTGTCGGTCTGGGAGGTAAAAACGTAGCCGTCGGCGGCGAGTTCGGTCTTGAGCGCGTGGTGATTCTCGATGATGCCGTTGTGCACGACGGCGACACGCCCCGACACGTGAGGATGGGCGTTGTCCTGGCTGGGCTCGCCATGCGTCGCCCAGCGGGTGTGGGCCACCCCGGTCATGCCTGTCAGCGACGACGACGACAGCAGTCGCTCCAGCGCCGCCACCTTGCCCACCTCCCGGGCACGGCCCAGCTTGCCAGGAGCCTCAACCAGAGCGACACCGGCTGAATCATAGCCTCGGTATTCGAGGCGCTTGAGACCTTCCATCAGGATGGGCAGGACATTGTCCGCCCCCACAGCAGCTACGATGCCACACATGTTCTCTTCTCCATGAACGGTGCCACGACCTTGCGCCGTGGTGCACTTGCTAAGGCAATGAATTCGCGGTGCGATGCGCCGGCTGCGATGAGGGCCGGCCAGCGGCCATCCCAGGCCGGCTGGTCATCGAATGCTGCTGTCTACTTGTGCCGCTCCAACACCGGTCGCAACGGCGTCACCGTCATCTTCGAGCCCGCCATCCGTGCTTCGCGACGGCGCTTCTCCAGCCATACCAGGTCGACGATCTCCCCCTCCGGCCGGTACGCCGTCGGTGCTTCCAGCAGCAGGCTGCGAATGCCGTCGTGATGGAAGTTGCGACACGCCTCGAACAAGCGGTCGAGATAGGCCTCAAGGCGCGGCCACTCCCAGAACACTTCCTGGGCCGTCATGATGCGTGGGTGCGAGGTTGCCGAGACATCGTCGCCCACCAGCAGTTCCTCGTAGAGCTTCTCGCCTGGGCGCAGGCCGCTGTAGGCGATGGCGATATCGCCATCGGGGCTGTACTCGTCGCGCACCCTCAGCCCCGACAACCGCACCATCTGGCGCGCCAGGTCGGCGATGCGCACCGGCTCCCCCATGTCGAGCACGAAGACGTCGCCGCCCCGCGCCATGGCGCCGGCCTGGATCACCAGTTGGGCGGCTTCGGGAATGGTCATGAAGAAACGGGTAATGTCCGGGTGGGTCACGGTAATCGGCCCGCCCGCCTGGATCTGTTCGCGGAACAGCGGCACCACCGAACCGCTGGAGCCCAGCACATTGCCGAAGCGCACCATGCAGAAGCGCGTGGCATCCTGGTGCTGGGCAAAGGCCTGACAGACGAGTTCGGCCAGACGCTTGGTGGTACCCATCACGTTGGTCGGTCGTACCGCCTTGTCGGTGGACACCAGCACGAAGGTCTCGACCCCGGCCTCCATCGCCGCACGAGCGGCAGAGAGCGTGCCGAAGACGTTGTTCTGCACGCCCTCGACCACATTGTGTTCGACCATCGGTACATGCTTGTAGGCGGCCGCGTGATAGACGGTCTGCACCTCATAGGCCTTCATCACCGCGGTCAAGCGCTTGCAATGCTGCACCGAACCGAGCAGCGCCTCGATGCGTACCTCGAGCCCTTCAGCCTTGGCGATGCGGCGCAGTTCCTGTTCGATACGGTAGAGGGCAAACTCGGAGATATCGAGCAGCAGCAACCGTTTGGGGCCGTGACGCAGGAGCTGGCGGCAGAGCTCGGAACCGATGGAGCCTCCCGCCCCGGTCACCAGCACTTCCTTGTCGCGAATGTTGGCATCCATCAGGGTGGGGTTGGGCGGCACCGGATCGCGCCCGAGCAGGTCCTCGACCGCCACGTCGCGCACCTCGCTTATCCTGGCGCGCCCGGTCACCATGTCGGCCACGCCGGGAATCGTCTGGACAGGGAAGCCCTGGGGCTCGAGCTCGGCGAGGATCTCGCGGCGGCGTTCACGGCTCACGCTGGGCATCGCCAGCAGCACCCGCTCGGCACCATAGGTGTCGGACAGGTACCCGAGCTGGCGTGGCGGGTAGACCTTGAGCCCCTCGATGTAGGTGTTCTGCAGGCTCACGGCGTCATCGACGAAGGCGATCGGCAGGTACTCCTGGCCATGGCTGAGCGACACCGCCAGTTGGCGCCCCGCGGAACCGGCCCCGTAGATGACCACGCGCGGCTTGTGGCGAATCTGGCTGCGCAGATAGATGGCACGCAGGCCGAAACGCACCCCACCGATGGTCAGCAGCGCCAGCATGGCGTAGATGAAGGGCACGCTGCGGGGAATCCCGAGGGCGAAGAGATAGCTCGCCAGCGGCAGCGACAGCGCCGACACCACGACCCCGATCACCACGGCACGGATCGCCTTGGGCCCCAGGTAGCGGATCACCGCGCGATAGAAGCCGAGGCGGATGTAGATGGCCAGGCTCAGCGGGATCATGACCACCAGCGCCATCCAGGTGCGCACCTCCACCAACGGCGCCCAGTCCTCCAGGCGCAGCAGCATGGCCAGCAGGAAGCTCGCCGCGATCAGCACGCAGTCGACCACCAACTGGATGGTGCGCTTCTGCCGTCTTGGCAGGCGGAACAGGGATTGCAGAAGATTTCGCATATCGTCTCTCCATGACCGCGGGCGCCGACGCGCCCGCCGATTCCGAGCCTCAGGCGCTGGCCTGTGCCATGACCTCTTCGAGCACCGCGCAGGTTCGCGCGATCTCACTCTCCGTCAGCGTCGGATGACAGAGGAACATCAGACTGGTCTCGCCCAGTTCACGAGCCACGGGAAGAGGCTCTTCGGGGCGCCAGCCGGTGCCCTCGAAGGCTTTCTCGCGATACACCTCCGAACAGGAACCCGAGAAACACGGCACCCCGGCAGCATTGACCTCGGCCATGACGCGGTCGCGATCCCAGCCCGGCCCCAGCCGTTCGGGTTCGACGAAGACGTAACACTTGTATGCCGCGTGGTCGCAATGAGGCGGCAGCTCGGGCACGCGCAGGCCGGGGCATCTGGCCGCTGCCCGCCAGATGCGCCCCGCATTGGCCTGCCGTGCGGCCTTCCATTGCGGCATGCGGTCGAGCTGGATACGACCGATCGCCGCCTGCATCTCGGTGAGCCGCCAGTTGGTGCCGAAACTCTCGTGCAGCCAGCGGAAGCCCGGCGGATGCTCGCGCTCGTACACCGCCTCCCAGCTCTTGCCGTGGTCCTTGAACGCCCACATGCGCTGCCACAGGCCGGAATCGTTGGTGGTGACCATGCCGCCCTCGCCACCTGTGGTCATGATCTTGTCCTGGCAGAATGACCAGCAGCCGACATGACCGATACTGCCAACGCTGAGCCCCCGGTAACGCGCCCCATGTGCCTGGGCGCAGTCCTCGATCACGTAGAGCCCGTGGCGTTCGGCCAGGGCCATGAGCGCATCCATCTCGCAGGGCCAGCCGGCCAGGTGCACGGCGACAATCGCCCGGGTGCGTGGAGTGATCTTCTCGGCCACGCTCGCGGCAGTGACGTTCTGCGAGTCCCGGTCGACATCGGCGAATACCGGCCTGGCACCAGAGGTGACGATGCTCGAAGCCGAGGCCAGGAAGGTGCGTGACGTGACGATCACTTCGTCGGCCGGATCCTCGCCGATACCCAACCCGCGCAGGGCGAGGTCAAGCGCCACGGTACCGTTGGCCACGGCAATGGCGTATTCGCTGCCGGCAAAGCGGGCAAACTCCCGCTCGAATTGACGGCACTCCTCACCGGTCCAGTAGTTGACCCGGTTGGAGAGCAGCACGCGGGCCGCCGCATCGGCCTCTTCGCGGGTGTAGCAAGGCCACGGGGAAAAGGGTCCGTTGAGCATCAGGTTCTTCCTTGCGGTGAAATAAGGTTGAAGCGCAGCACGTTCGAGGCGTTGGGAGGCGGATCATCGTCGTCGTTCTGCGTTGGCGACAGCGGCCGTGCCGGTACGCCGGCCACGACGAGATGGCCATCGATGTCGGAGACCACGGCCGCTCCGGCACCCACCATCACGCCCTCGCCGATGGCGACCCCTTGACGCACCACTGCGCCGGCCCCGATCCAACTGGTACGGCCGATCTCCACGTCGCCGGCCACATTGGCCCCCGGGGAGACGTGCACGCAGGCGCCCAGCCGGCAGTCATGGTCCACGGTGGCGGCGGTGTTGACGATGGTGCCCATGCCGAGTTCGGCAAAGGCATTGACGATCGCCCCGGCCATGACCACGCTCCCCGGTCCGATACGGGCCATCGGGCTGACCGTGGCGCGTGGATGCACCAGCGAGACGACCCTGGCCCCCTGCGACAGCAACGCGTCGAGCTTGGCTTCGCGGATGGCGTTATGGCCGATGGCCACCACCACGCCTTCGAAGTTCGCCAGGTCGTGAAGCAGCATCGGCAAGGTACCCACCACGTCCCAGTGCTCGTGACGCGTCTTCTCCGGCCAAGCATCGTCGAAGAAGACCAGGTCCTGCCAGCCGGCCTGGATGGCAATGTCCGCCACCACCTTGCCGTGGCCGCTGGCGCCGAGAATGGCGAGACGACGGCGATTACTCATGATGATGACCTCCGCGGAACCTCGGCATGGCGACATCGCCGTCGTGGGCGATGCCTTCGCGAACCAGCACTTTCTTCACCGTGAGCAGCAGGATGCGCAGGTCGAGCCACAGCGAGCGGTGATCGACGTACCAGGCGTCGAGTTCGAACTTCTGCTCCCAGGAGAGCGCATTGCGGCCATTGACCTGGGCCCAGCCGGTCACGCCCGGACGGACTTCGTGACGCCGGGCCTGGCGTGGCGTATAGAGCGGCAGGTACTCCATCAACAGCGGACGCGGGCCGACCAGGCTCATGTCGCCCTTGAGCACGTTCCAGAGCTCCGGCAGCTCATCGAGGCTGCTGGCACGCAGCCGTTGCCCAAGCGGTGTCAGGCGCGCCGCATCGGGCAGCGGCTTGCCGTCGCGGTCGACGGCGTCGCGCATGGTGCGGAACTTGATCATCTCGAAGGCGCGGCCGTGACGCCCTGGCCGGGTCTGGCGGAACAGCACCGGGGAGCCGAGCCTCAGCCGCACCAGTAGCGCCACCGTGAGCATCAGCGGCGAGAGCAATACCAGCGCCACCAGGGAAACCACGATATCGAACAGTCGCTTCATTGCTTCTCATCCATGACGTCGTTCATGATGCCGGCCAGGCGCTCGGCCAGGATCCGGTAGTCGTATACGGCTTCCATATGGGTCCGCCCCGCCCGTCCCATGCGGGCACGCTCCTCCGGCGCCAGCGCCACCAGACGCTTGATCGCCTCGGCCAGCGCAAGCGGATCCTCGGGGGGAACGGTGATGCCGGCCCCAGCCTCGGCCACCGGGTCGTTGACCGCCGCCGAGGCGATGATCACGGGACGCGCGGCGGCCATGTAGTCGAACAACTTGTTCATGCTGATACCGAAGCGGTAGAGCTGCGGCAGGTCACGCACCGTGATCACGAAGGCATCGGCCTCGCGGGCCAGCGCCGGGATCTCTCGCTTGGACACCGGCGGCTCGAAGCGTATCCAGCGCCCATCCAGCCCGAGCCCACTGGCCTGACGCATCAGCGCCTGCTTGGCCGGCCCGTCGCCGATCAGGCGAAGCTGCACCGGCACCTCGCCATTGCGGCAGTCCTCCTTGACGATCGCCATGGCCTCCAGCAGGTCGGAGAGCCCGTTGGCATCGCCATGGCTGCCGAAGTACATCAGCGATAAAGGCATTTCGGGTGGTCGTGGAGCGGGCGGATCGGGCTCGGGAAACTCGGCGAGATCGACCCCGTTGGAGAGCCACACCACACGCTCCTCGGGCACGCCCAACGGGGCGATGTAGTCCACCGCCCGCGGCAACAAGGTGAGCACACGGCGCGCGCGACGATAGAGGAAGGCTTCCAGCGCGCGAAGCCCTCGTGTCATCGCCGCACCTTCCCGCAACCGCCCCATGTCGATCAGGGTCTGAGGCCACAGGTCGCGCACCTCGAACACGAACGGCACTCGATGGCGACGCGCCAACCACCAGCCGGCCAGGGCCGCGAAGGGATGCACGCTCGAGCCGATGATCAGGTCGGGACGTTCGAGCCCGGCCAGGCGCGACGGTCTCAACGCCTGCCAGGTGTACTCCAGCATGTTCTTCATTCGTCCGCCGCCGTTGCCGCGGTAGCTGGAGGTGCGCAGCCACAGGAAGCGCACGTCGCCGCAGGTCTCCTGCCGCCAGGCCTCGTCGCTAGCGAGCCGCTGCTCACCGCTGGGGTGATCGACGCTGGAGGCGATCAACGTGGCGCTCCAGCCGTGTGCCGGCAGGTGCCGGGCGAGTTGATAATGACGGGCCCCGCCGGCCGCATCGGGGTGCTTGGCATAGTGATTCAGGATCCAGACGTGTCTCATGCAGTCCTCGGTCAGCGGGAAAGGGCGTTGTAGGTGTCCAGCAGCTTGCGTTCCTCCTGCTGCCAGTTGTAACGCTCGATCACGGCCCGCTGGCCGTTCTTGCCCATCTCACGAGCACGCTCGGGATGGGTCACGATGTAATCGATGGCCTCCGCGATCGCGGCGGGATCGAGAGGGTCGACGCACAACCCGCAGTCGCTGCCTTCGACGATCTCGCGCCAGAGCGGAAAGTTCGAGGCGATCACCGGCAGCCCGGCGCTCATGTACTCGAACATCTTCACCGGCAGAGCATCGAGGTAGTTGATGATGGGATGGAGCGTGACCAGGCCGGCAACCGAACTGGCCATGACCCGGCGCACGCCGGCTCGATCTAGGTAGCCGTGCGCCTCGACCCGCGCCCAGCCGGCGTAAGTCATCACCTCCTGCTCCAGGGCGAGCGTCTTGAAATCACCGGCGATCTGTAGCCGGCACCCCGGCTCGACCCTCTCCATCGCCCGTACGATTTCGCGAATGCCGCGAACCTCGGCGATGCCACCGACATAGCAGACCGCCAGGGCTTCGCCCGCATCGCCGGTCAGGCGTGCTTCGAGCGCACCGCCGAGTTCGCCAAGCATGGGAAAGTTGTTGACGTCCACGACCTCGGGATGGAACTCGCTGAAGCGATCGCGAATGTAGGGTGTCGCCGCGACGATGACGTCGAAATGGCGGCAGATTCGCCGCTGGTAGGCATCGACGCCGCGCGAAAGCACTTGCCGCGTGACCTTGCCCAGATAGTGCTTGGCCAGCATCTGGCGCGGCAGGTCCTCGTGGGCGTCGTAGACCACGTGCTTGCCCAGCCGCTTGAGACGCCGCCCCACCGGCATCAGCTCGGGATCGTGCAGGTGATAGAGATCGGCATCCAGTTGCCTGGCCCGCTCAAAGACGCGACGCGTGGTTTTCACGACACGATTGAGGCGCCCGGGTAAATGCCCGACATCGACGATGGATACTCCATCCCGCTCCTCGTCTCCCTCACCATCCGCGACGACCAGCGTCACCGGATAACCCTCGGCGGCCAGCGACCGGCACTGCTTGTGAAAGATGCGAGTGTCATAGCGCGGATGGGCGGAAGTCAGGTGTACCACTTTCATTATCGTTGCGTCCTTGTATATCCCTTGCAGCGTCAGGCTGCCCCGGTTCGTCATGATGGGAGTCGTCCGTGCCGGCCGGCTGCGTATCATCGTCGTCGCGCTCCTGACGGCTAGCGACAATGGCATTGGCGAAGGCGCCCCAGCCGAGCGCCGGCAGCGGCCAGAACACCGGCTTGGCCAACACCATCAGCAGCAGGCAGACGAAATTGATGGAAAAGGCGAACACCCACCTGGCGGCGCGATCGCCAACGAAGAGCAAGCGGTAGCCGGCACCGACAAAGGCGAAGAGCGTCAGGCCGATATAGAGAATGAAGCCCAGCAGCCCGTAATTGACCCAGGCGGAGAGCATGCTGTGGGCATAGCCGCCGGTCACTTGCGCCGAAGCGATATGCCCGCCGAAGCGACCCAGCAACGGGCTGTCGAGGATCTGCTCCACGGCACGCTGACCCAGGTTCTGGCGCGCCAGCCACGAACTGGTTCCCGACAAGTCGAAGATCTGCAACTGACGACTGCCGGCCAGAGCCTCGAACTGGCTCACCACCAGCGCGATCAGGGCGGCGACCACTGCTAGCAGGGTGATCATGTACTTGACGCTCATGCCCGCCCATAGCATCAGCAGCAGCGCCGAAAGCGAGAGGAAGGCGTACAGCTCCGAGCGCGCACCCAGCACGAACATGACGAAGGCCCCGAGCACGATCAGAACGGCACGCACCATGGCCCGTTCGCTGACCGCTATCAGAAACAGCAGCAGTACCAGGGCGCTGCGAGCATAGCCCTGATAGGTAGAGACGCTGTCACCCTCTATCTCGGCCTCGATCATGCGTCGGGCGAAGAACATCCACTGGCCGGTGGTGGCAACATGGAAGATCAGATAGCCGGCGATCAGGACGAAGGCGATCCAGAAGGCGCGCGCCAACCGCGGCGAAGCAAGCGGGACGCGATAGCCCAACATGAACAGCACCAGCCACAGCACCAGCGTCTCGACGGTCTGGGTCAGCGCCGCCTGCATCACGCTGCCTCCAATCAAGCCGTAGTTGGCCACCGACCACAGCAGCACATAGACGAAGAAGAACAACGTCACCAGTGCATAGCCACGCGTCGAGGTCAGCAGGAGGTACAGCTGGGACGGCAACAGCGCGCAGTAGACGATGAACATCAGCACCGACACCACCCCGAACAGGCCGCCCAGCAATGCCGGGATCACCCCCATCGCCACCAGGGTGTGATAGAGGATGAACCCCGGGAACAGCACGAAGAAACCGATGGCTGAGACGCGTGTCGTCAGCGCATCACCGGACAGGACCATGCCGATATCCCTGCGTCGCTCAGTCGGCCAGCACGCGCTCGTAGAGCTCGCGCTGGGCCGACGTTGTCAGTTCCGAGTTGTGCCACAGCAGGGTGAAGACGCCACCCACGGCACGGCAGCGCGCCTTTATCCTGCTGAAGCACTCGAACGCCTCCTCACCCGTGCCGAGCCCCAGGTAGAGCGGTGAGATCACCGACGCCTCCATGGCGATCAGCGGCCGGATGCGCAGCGCCAACGACTCACCCTTGACCGGGTCGAAGGCCGGGTAGTCGAAGCAGGTGCCACAGCGGAACCCGGGCGCTTCGGCGTAACCCAGTGTGGTGTCGTAGTCCAGTCCGGCCTGTGCGTACCCCTGCAGTGTCAACGGCATCTGCCAGCGCAGGTAATGCATGCGCCCGCCCCACTGCGCCTGTTCGATACCCTCCTCGGCGCATACACGCCGCAGGCGCCCGGCCTCGTTGGCCAACTCCTTGGGGTTGCGGAAAGTGTGATAGCTGGGGTGCAGGCCGATCTCATGGCCGCGCTCGTGCATGCGCCGCATGAGATGACGTATGGCCGGATGCTCCGGCTCGTAGTCGGCGTCCTTGCGCGGGTCGGTTCGGCCGCAGATGAAGTAGAAGGCACTGCTCAGGCCGTGACGCTCGGAGACATCCATCAGCCAGTCGAAGGTGTTGAGCGGATCCAGCGAATGCAGCCGACGGCGGGTACACAGCCGAATCCAGGGCCCCACCACCAGTGCCTGTGGGCGGCGATGAAGCAGGACATCGCCCAGCATGACCCGCGCCAGCTTGATGTCGCGGGCAAATCCATAGCGGCTGGGTCGGTCGACATCGTGGGTCGCACGCTGCGTGAACATATGCCGGCGCAGCTCTACCTGCGGCCACTGGCGCTGGATGACCTGCCCAAGCACTGCCAGCCATTCATCGACTACGGGTCTGTCCAGATAGCCGTGGCGACCGGCATGAGAGGCGCTGGCAGGAAAGCGACCGTGGCGGTCGAGTACCTGGGCATCGACCTCCTCCTGCCGCGACAACATCCAGTAGGTCAGGCCGAGGATGTCGTAGTGAATAGCCAGCCCTCCCGCTACCGGCTCGACCAGCGGCTGCGGCAGGCTGGCGGCCCCCGGCGCCGGCAACGGCAGATCGAGGGGCGTTCGAAACCCCTCGGTCGTCGCATCCCACTGGCAGTGCGGCAGATCCCCGCCGGTCAGGTAGAACTCCGGCTGCAGACAGTCGAAAAGGATATGCCCCGGCGCCTCGGCGTGGCGCAGATAGAGCCGTTCCGGCCCATCGCGTTCCAGTTGCAACGGCAGCCCGAAGCGTTCCAGCAGGATCCGCTCCAGCCAGACAAGCACCGGCTCACCCGAGGTTGCGGTCGGCGTGACGACGGACAGGTTACCCGGCACGCAGGACGGTTTCAGCGAGGCGTTCGGCCCCGCATGGGAATTCCGATCGTAAAGTGCAGTCATGTCATTCACTTGGATTCCCTCTTCATCAGTGTGCGGGCCGTAACGTACGCCTCACGCGCCAGCTGACGAATGCCTCGTTGGCTGATCGTGTAGTGGCAGACCAGTCGCCCGCCCCATGCCTCTTTCATCTCCGCCACCGGCGCAATATTGGCGCCGATGAAGTCGAAGACGGTGCACCCCTGACGCTCGAAGAAATTCAATGCCTCCTCGGCGACCAGGTTGTTGACGCCATCCTTCATGGCTTCTGTCTTCATGCCCGCCGACCATGCCAGGGCATGGCCACCAGGCATGAACAGACAGACTCGTGTCCCCATCGCCTCACCCTCGGCGTTGCGCGCCAGGAAGCAGACGAAATGCTCCGGCCCCATCAGCTCGGCCAGACGCGCGAGCTCCGCCGCGTCGAGGCGATAGTCGAAGCCCTTGCGCGCTTCCGGGCCCGCCAGGCAGTCGGCCACCGCGTGGTAGTCCTCGGTGACCTCGCAGTGATAGCCGAGCCGGCCGCACTTGCGTGCCTTCTTGCGCGCGTTGGGGTCGATGGCTTCCTCGCGTGTGGCGATGTCGAGGTGATAGGTGAAGCGCGGACGCGCCGCCATGTTGGCCCACTCGAAGGGCCGCACGTCGTCCGCCACCGAGGAGAGGCTCAGACTGCCGCCGAATTCGCACTGTTGCAGGTACTCGGCCAGGCGTGTCAGGGCCAGGCGCTTGCGCCGGTTGCGTGCGGCGGGCCGCTCACTGGCACACTGGAAGTCGATCGGCAGGTGAGGATTGCGCGGCGGCGTCACCAAGCGGCCATGGTGGTTGCGGTAGAGCACGGTATCGAGCCGCCAGCCGTCACCCTTGTCGGGCGTGAAGGCCAATGGCTCGGCCGTCAGGCCCCAGCGTTGCTCGTTGAACCGGATCCATCCGGGATGGAACAGGGGATCGTTCATCATGGTACGGCTTTCCTTTCCGTCTCCGGAGGCTGCGGTTGGGGTTCCGGGGTCTGGCCCTGCGTCGCGTCATCCAGGTAGTCGTCGTCGAAGTCGCACACCAGGTAGTAGCGCAGCTCGCCGCTGATCGGATCGTGGTAGCGCTCGGCAATGCGGAAGCCGAGACGCAGGCTGGGCTTGAGCGAGGCAACATTGTCCGCCGAGATCCGTGAGGAGTAGCCCCGCACTCCGTTGGCACGGAAATGCAGAATGGCCGTACGCCGCAGCTCGGTGGCGAGCCCTTGCCCGCGGTGGGCCGGATCTACCCCACTGAAGCTCGAGTGCACCCTGCCCTCGAGCAGGTCACGACGACTGAAGCCATAGAAGGCCGCTCCCACGACGCGGTCCTGGGTGTCGAGGGCCACCACGCCGAGGCGATTCCCCGCCAGGCGATACAGCCAGCGCCGGGGCAAGTCCATCGCCCTGCCATCGTGCAGCTTGGCGTACAGTGCCAGCGCCCCGTCCAGATGCGCCCGTCGCATGGCGCACAGCCGGTAGCCGTTGTAGTGGCGCAGCGGCACGGTGGCGAATCCCCGTGAGCGGCGCAGGTTGCGAGCGATCGACGCGAACGCTTCGAGAGCGACGCGCAGGTATCGACTCGGTGCGTTGACGTTCATGATCGACAGAACCTCTCGAGAAACAGCTGCGCCGCCACTCCGTTATGCGAATACCCCTGTGAGCGCAGGCGCTCCAGGGCTTCAGGAGGGAAGCGCCCGGTGGAAGCCAGTGTGTTGCCGCGTGCCAGCCCCGGCATCAGCCGCTTTGCCAGGCGCTTGACGCTTGCCCCGGGGCCGCGCCGGAAGGCCGCCAGGCGGCTCAGGCGAGCGCGCAGGCTTTGTCGGGACTGCTGCGCGGCGTTGCCCAGCGGAGCCTGATGACCGCTGACCTCGGCGAAGAGCTCCTCGACGAAGGAGACGTAGCCGGAACGGCTCTCCAGCCAATGGTTCGGCACCGACTGCCAGAAGGCCATGAAGTCGCGGTCGTAGAGCGGCATCGACCAGTCATGGCCGAAGAACTCGAAGCTGCGCACGGAGTTGACGATGAACTTGGCCTGGCGCTCCTGCCAGCCGAACAGCACGAACTGACGGATGAATTCATCGGGCTCCAGGGCCTCGTCCAGCGGGTAGTCGAGGGCCAGGCGAGGCAGTACGCGCTCGCGAAAGAGCGCATCGCCCTCATCGCTGGCATTGAGCGTGAAATGACGCTGGCGAAGCGCTTCGGCCAGCTCGCCTGGCGGCATCGTTTGCCCTGCCCGCTTGGCCTCGAAGACGCTCGGCGGCACGAAGCCGGTCACGCAGCAGTGACCGGGTACGAACAGCGAGCCCGGCTCGACCTTGCCCTGTTCCGTCAGCAGCTTGACCGCCAGCCAATCCTGCATGTTGGCGATGCCGTTCCAACCCGAGGACCACCGCTGGTAGCGCCAGTACTCCTTGCTATCGGCAACGCGGCTCCACGCCTCCTGGCTGTATTCGATGAAGGTCCACGGCAGCCCCAGGGCACGGGCCACCTCCCGGCTCACCTTGGCCTCATGATTGTCGCGATATCCATAGGCGTAGGTCAGCACGCGCGGGTATTGGCAGCGCGCCAGCAGCGTGGCGATCAAGCGCGAGTCATAGCCCCCGCTGAGCGGCACCACGATCTGGCGCCCGTTGGCTGTCTTGACCAGTTGATCGCAAGCGGCATCGAGGACTTCCTCGAGCCGGGCCAGGCGGCGGCTGTCGTCACGCTCCGCCACGGCGTGATAGTCGAAGCGGTAATAGCGCTCCAATGACAGGTCCAGGCCCTGGCCGGAATCGCCCACGATCAGCGCCTCGCCGGCGCGCAGCTGCTTGACGCGGCGAAACAGCGTGTCGCGGCCTGTGACATAGCCGGCCAACTCGAAATCGGCCGTGGCCTCATCGTCGACCTGCGTCTCGTCGGTCCGCTGGCGTACCCAGTCGGCATCGTCGCTGAGATAGCACTCGTTGCCGCGCATGCCATAAAACAGCGGAATCGAGCGCACGCGATCCACGGCTGCCACCATGCCGTTCCCCGTGCGGCGCACGAGGGCGTGAAAACCGTTGAGTTCCCCCATGTGCTGGCGCCAGGCACCGATGTCGTCGGCCAGTTCCAACTGCTTCAGGGCGGAGCCCGGCGACAGGCGCTGCCCGTCGAGCCACACGCTGCCGCAGACATGACCACGTCCGTCCGGCAGCTCGCACTCCTGCCAGCGCGAGGAAGAAAAATGACAATGTATCGAACTCATTGGTAGGCCCTTCGGAACAGGAGGAAATAACGCAATCCCACCAGAGCGGCGCTGAGCAGCAGCGCGGCGTTCCATGGCAGCCACGCGGGAGCCAGCCACTCGACGACGAGTAGTGGCGCCAGCAGTGCCAGCCCCCACCCCAACGCCGAGAGCGTGGATATCGCCATGATTCGCGGCCGGTTGTCGGTCAAGTGAGCGATCCAGACCAGGAAGCCGACCCAGCAGGCGGCACTGCCCAGCGAGAACAACGCCACCGTCAGCAGCAGATCATCCAGGGCGGCGCCGATGGCGATGGCCGCCACGCGCACGCCGAGCAGCAGCGCCTGGAACGCCAGGCCCTGGCCCTGGCGCTCCATCACCGAGAACAGATGGCTCAGCGGCGAGGTGATGAACACCAGGTAGAGCCAGGGCGCCATCCAGCGAGCGAACTCACCGGCCTCGCGCCAGCGCTCGCCGAAGACCAGGGCGAACAGGTCCGGGCCAATCGCCACCAGGACGATCGCCGGCGGCATGGCGATCTGCGCCAGCGTGGCGTGCACCTTAGCCACCAGCGGGCCCAGCTCGCCCCGCCGGTGCGCCTCGGCGGCGCTGGAGAAGAACACCTTGCCCACGGCTTCGCCGATCAATGTCATGGGCATCGCCAGCACGCGATGCGCCAGGGCATAGAGACCCGCAGCCACGGGGCTGAACAGCGCGGCGAAGAGCAGCGGCGGGAGTTGCTTGCCGAGGGTGTTGAACAGCCCCGACCAGGAGGAGAACAGCGGAAACTTGCGGTAGCGACGCGCCGCCGCCCAGGCGCCGGCCGCGGTGACACGATGCTGGCCGACGGCGCGCAGCGCCGGGCGCGCCAGTGTCAACGTGCCGGCCCCCTGGCCCGCGGCATGGCCGAGCAAGAGCCCGCCCCCGCCCAGAGGGCTTGCCACGAGCTGAATCGCCAGCAGGGCCAGCGACTGCTTGATCCTCGTCGAGGCCAGCGCGGTGAATGCGCGCGTGCGTACTGCCCAGTGGCTGACCGCCTGGTAGCCCCCGGCGAACGCGACGCCCAGCGGCAGCAGCCACAGCCAAGGGCTGAGCGACGGCACGCCCAGCGCCTCGGCCAACGCCCTTCCCCCCAGCAGCACCAGCAGCAGCGCGACCAGGGTGGTAAAGGCCACCACCGCCAGGCTCAACGCCAGCACCTCGGCCGCCTCGCGCTCCGTCTCCGGCAGCGGTATCGCCAATTGATAGCGACCACTGGCCACCACGGTGAACAGCGCCAGCAGGCCGCCGTATACTGCCAGCAAACCGAAATCCTCCGGGGTATACAGCCGGGTCAGCAGCGGTGCCGCGGCGATTGTCAGCAGTTGCGCCCCCGCCGTGCCACCTACCAATACACTGACCCCACGGGCGAACCCCTGGGTCGGTAGCAGACGTCTTGCCGGTATGACGAGCCGATTCAGCACGTGATGTCTCTCCCTGACAGCTGGCTCAGGCCACCGCTTCCCCGAGCGCCGTGACGATGCGCTCCTGATCTTCGGCCGTGAGGTACGGATGCATCGGCAGGCTGACCACCCGACGCGAGGCCGCATTGCCGACCGGCAGGTCGACGCCGGGGTCGGCCACCGCCGGCTGCTTGTTGAGCGGGATCGGGTAATGAACGGCGGTAGGAATGCCGGCCTCTGCCAGCCGTGCGATCACCACCTCGCGGTCATCCACTTCCACCGTGTACTGGGCATAGGCACTGGTGTTGTGGGGCTCGACATGGGGCGACGCGAAGCCGTGCGCACGCAGCAGGCGACCATAGCGCTCGGCGACCTGCTCGCGCAGCCTGAGCTCCTCGTCGAGGATGTCGAGCTTGGGCAGCAGGATCGCGGCCTGCAGCGTGTCCAGGCGGCTGTTGACGCCGATCCTGACGTGGTAGTAACGCCGTCCCTGACCGTGACGGGCGATCTGACGCAGCACCTTGGCCAGTTCGTCGTCATCGGTGAACAGGGCTCCGCCGTCGCCGTAGCAGCCCAGCGGCTTGCTGGGGAAGAACGAAGTCGTGGCAATTTGCGACAGGCTGCAGGAGCGCCGGCCGCGATAGGTGGCGCCGAAGCTTTGAGCCGCATCCTCGATCACCGGGATGCCGTGTCGAGCGGCGATCTCGTTGATGGCATCCATGTCGGCGCACTGGCCGTAGAGCGATACCGGGATGATCGCACGGGTGCGCGGCGTGATGGCGGCCTCGAGCTTCGCCGGGTCGAGCAGGTAGGTGCGCGGGTCGACGTCGACGTAGACGGGCCGTGCCCCGAGCAGGGCCACGGTCTCGGCAGTGGCGATATAGGTGAAACCCGGGGTGATGACCTCGTCCCCTGGAGCGATCCCCAATGCCATCTGGGCGATCTGCAGAGCGTCGGTACCGTTGGCACAGGTGATGCAATGGCGCACGCCGGCATAGTCGGCCAGGCGCGCCTCGAGCTCGTCCACTTCGGGGCCGAGAATATACTTGCCGTGCTCCAGCACGTTGCGGATGCCGGCGTTGATGCGCTCGCGAATGCGCACCTGCTGTGCCTTGAGATCGATGAAGTCCAGGCGACGGGTGTCCTTGGCGTCGGAGGTGGAGCCTTCCTGCGCGGGGGTGCAGCTCAGGGTGCTCCCTTCGAGCCGATAGCGATCGCCGGTGTGAGGGCAGACCACTTCGCCCTCTCCCTCCAGCGGCAAGTCGAGACGCTCGCCGTGACGGCTCATCCAGCCCTGCTGGCGGGCGGGAACCCCCAGCATCAAGGCGAAATCGGGCACGTCGCGATTGATCACCGCGCCGGCGCCGATGAACGCATGACGCCCCACGGTCACTCCGCAGACGATGGTGCAGTTGGCCCCGAGGGTCGCACCCTCGCGTACCAGGGTGTCGCGGTACTGATCCTTGCGCTCGACCAGCGAGCGCGGATTGTAGACGTTGGTGAAGACCATGCTCGGGCCGCAGAAGACGCCCGCCTCGAGCGTGACGTTGTCATACACCGAGACGTTGTTCTGCACCTTGCAGCGATCGCCGATGACGACGCGGTTGCCGACGAAGACGTTCTGTCCCAGCGAGACGCCACGTCCGATGCGAGCACCACCACAGACGTGAACGAAATGCCAGACGCGGGACGATTCGCCGATCTCGGCACCGTCGTCGACGATGGCACTGGGATGGATCTGTACGCCGGGGTAACGGTTATCGAGCATTGGGCTGTCCATGGCGAGCCTCACATCAGGTGCCGCTTGAGGCAGGGGTGCGCCTCGTTGCGGGCAGGTATTTCCAGGGAAGCATTGCGAATCGTATCGACGGTCTCGATGCAGTGGCGCGCACTGTCGAGGCCGAAGCCGCGTCCGGCCAGGATCTCCTGGTAGGAAACGGTATGCAGGTCGGTGAAACCACCCGAAAACTCGATCTCGCGACCTTCGCACAGGATCGAACGGTAGGTGGTCTGCTGTCCCTGCACGCTGCTCGGCAGGTCGTTGCTGTCGATCGACAGGAACCAGCGAACCCGCGCCTTCTGATATTCGAGATAGCCCGCGGCGCGATGCTCGTCCAGGTAATGGACGACGTTGCGCTCCAGATCGCCGAACACGAAGTGCAGCATGTCGAAGAAGTGCACGCCGATGTTGGTCGCCACCCCGAAGGACTTGCGCGGGTCGCCCTTCCAGCTCTCGTGGTACCACTTGCCGCGCGAGGTGATGTAGGTGAGCTCGACGTCGTACTTGTCGTCGCGCGGCTCGCTGGCGACCCGCTCCTTGAGCTCGACGATGGCCGGATGGTGGCGCAGTTGCAGAATGTTGAACACGCGCCGGCCGGTCTCCTGCTCGACCCTCTCGAGCTCCTCGAGCAGGGCCGGCGTCGGAACCAGCGGCTTCTCGCAGATCACGTTGCAGCCCAGCCGCAGGCCGGCGGCGATATGGGCGTGGTGCAGGTGATTGGGCGAACACACCGAGACATAGTCGAGCGCCGTGTAAGGGTCGCGCTTGCGCTGCCAGGCGCTCTCAACGAAGCGCTCGAACTCGGTGAAGAACTCGCTTTCCGGAGAGATCGAATCGATGATGCCCACCGAGTCATTGATGTCGTAGGCCATGGCCAGGTGGTTGCCGGTCTCCTTGATGGCCTTCATGTGGCGTGGAGCGATATAGCCGGCGGCGCCGATCAGAGCGAAGTATTTCATGGCGGTTACCTGTACGTTGGACATGGAGATCAGGCCCTTATCACTCGTTCTTCGTTGACGCCGCGGTAGATGCCCCGGGTATCGATGACCAGGTGGGCGTGGGCGCGAATCATGTCGTAATCGAAGCGGTCGTGATCGGTAGCGAGAACGACGGCGTCGTATTCAGCCAGGGTCGACGGTGAGAGAGGTACGCTCTCCAGGTCGAAATGGTGCTCGCGCATCGGCGGGAAGGACGGCACGTGGGGATCACTGTAGGCCACCTCGGCGCCACGATCGCGAATCCGCTCCATGATGTGGACCGAAGGCGATTCGCGCATGTCGTCGACGTTCTTCTTGTAGGCAATGCCGAGCACCAGCACGCGGCTGCCCTTCAGCGCCCGTCCATGCTGATTCAGCCCCTCGATCAGCTTGCCCACCACATAGTCCGGCATGCCCTGGTTGATCTCACCGGAGAGCTCGATGAAGCGGGTATGAAGTCCATACTCGCGGGCCTTCCAGGTCAGATAGAAGGGATCGATGGGAATGCAATGGCCGCCCAGCCCCGGCCCCGGGTAGTAAGGAGTGAAGCCGAACGGCTTGGTGGCGGCGGCATCGACCACCTCGAAGATGTCGATGCCCATGCGGTCGGCCACGATCTTCATCTCGTTGACCAGGCCGATATTCACCGCGCGGTGGATGTTCTCGAGCAGCTTGGTCATCTCGGCGGCACGGGTCGAACTCAGCGGCACCACCTGATCGATGGCCGGACGATAGAGCGCCACACCAGCGTCCCGGCATGCCGGCGTATGGCCGCCGACCACCTTGGGAATGGTACGGGTCTCGAAGTCGGGGTTGCCCGGGTCCTCACGCTCAGGCGAATAGACCAGGAACAGCGCCTCGCCGACCTCAAGGCCGCTCTCCTCGACTCGAGGCAGCAGCTCCTCCTCGGTGGTGCCGGGATAGGTGGTGCTCTCCAGCGAGATCACCTGGCCTTCACGCAGATGTCCCTTGAGCGCATCGACGGTCCTGATGACGAAGCTGATATCCGGTTCACGATGCTTGTTGAGCGGTGTCGGTACGCACAGGATCAGCGCATCGACTTCCGCCGCACGGGTGAAGTCGGTAGTTGCCTCGAACCCGGCATCCTTGGCCCGGGCGACCCGCTCAGAGGCGATATGTTCGATGTAGCTGCGCCCGGCATTGAGTTTGTCCACCTTGCCGGCATCGATGTCGATACCCAGCACACGGTAGCCGATTTCGCTGTAGCGCAGCATCAGGGGCAACCCCACATAGCCAAGCCCGACGATTCCTATCACGGCTTCCTTGCGCTCGAGCCGGCCAATCAGACGATCTTTGATAGTGGTCATGACGCTTCCATGATTTTCGAGTGATAGTGATCGGCGCTCGGCCAGTTGGCCTCACGCCAGGGAACGGCCTGCACGGGCAGGCTCGGACAGAGTCTTTGGCGCATGCGGCGCTCAGGTCTGGGTGGTCTTGTAGGCATAGTGGTAATAGCCGTAGCCATAGCTGGTGGCGGCCTTGCGCTCGATGGCGTTGAGAATGCCGCCCTTGACCGTGACGCCACTGGTTTCGAGGCGGCGGATGGCCACGTCGACCTCGCGTGGCGGGTTGAGCCCGAAGCGAGCCACCAGCAGCGTGGTACCGCAGTGGTGGCCGATCACCGCGGCATCGGTCACGGCCAGGATCGGCGGGGTGTCGACGATCACCAGGTCGAAGCGCTCGCTCAGCGCATCGAGCATTCGCGTAAAGCGCTCGCTCATCAGCAACTCGGCGGGGTTGGGCGGCGCCTTGCCGCGCGCCACGTAGCTCAATCCGTTGATCGGCGACTGCCGAATGACTTCGTCCAGCTCGGCCTTGTTGGAAAGCACCTCGGACAGCCCGCCCTTGCTGTCGGCATTGAAGGCGGTATGGATGTGCCCCTTGCGCATGTCGGCATCCAGGATGAGGACGCGCTGGCCGCTCTGGGCGATGACCGCCCCCAGGTTGATGGAAATGAAGCTCTTGCCGATGTTCGGGCTCGGTCCGGTGATCATCAGGCGGTTGTCATTGGCCTCGAGCATGGCGAAGTGCAGTGACGTGCGCAGGCCTCGCAGAGCTTCGATGGCGGTATCGTCGGGGGCGTTCTGGGCCAGCACCCCGTTGGAGACTGTGCGACCATGTCGCCGGTTGTGTCGTTTGACCCGCCTTACCAGTTTCTCCTGATCATCGGAGAGCGGCACGGTGGCATACACCGGCAGGCCCAGGTCCTCGATCTGATCGGCACTCTCCACGCCACGATGGAAGATGCTGCGTACGATGACGAATGCCACCGCCAGGAAAGCGCCGACCAGGGTCAGCATGACCACGGTGACCGGCTTGCGTGGTTCCACCGGCCCCGGCTGGGCGACGGCATCGTCGAGAATGCGCACGTTGCCCACGGTACTGGCCTTGGTGATGCTCATTTCCTGGATCTTGTTGAGCAACTGCACGTAGACCTGCTGGGTGACTTCGACGTCACGTGACATGCGCAGGATTTGCTGCTGGGTCTCGGGCAACCCTTGTATACGCTCGTTGAGCCGCTCGCGATCGCGCTCCAGGTTGTTGCGTTTCTCCATCATGGCGGCGTAGAGCGGGTGCGAGCTGTTATAGCGCTGGCTCAGCTCGGCCTGCTCCATCTCCAGCTCGCCGAGCTGCGTATCGAGCTCGACGACCCGATCCAGTACCGAGCGTGTCTCGAGGCTGAGGTCGAGGCTCTCATGCTCCATGCGAAAGGCATTGAGGGCATCCTCGGCTGTGGCCAGATCGCTGCGTACCTGCGGCACCTGCTCCTCGAGGAACTTGAGGCTCTGCTCCGCTTCGGCACTCTGACGCTCGACATTCTGAGTCAGGTAAATCTGGGAGATGACGCTCAAGGTGCGCTCGGCGCGGCGAGGATCCTCATCGAGCAGTGTCATGTTGAACACGCCGCTGTCGCGACCGCGC
The DNA here is from genome assembly GCF_051062895.2 of Billgrantia sp. C5P2. Taxonomy (NCBI): domain Bacteria; kingdom Pseudomonadati; phylum Pseudomonadota; class Gammaproteobacteria; order Oceanospirillales; family Halomonadaceae; genus Billgrantia; species Billgrantia sp. C5P2. The sequence goes on along the minus strand of NZ_CM128542.1, from coordinate 2,157,460 downwards.
TGACCGACGCTGAAGCGTGAGCGCAGGCTGTTGATGGCGGCCAGGCGGGTACGGCGCACCACCGTGAACTCCGCCCCCTTGCCAGCCTCCAGCTCGGCCACGCGCAGTTCGATGCGGCCGTCGTCGAAGCTTTCGGTGGTGCCGACGCGCCCCTCGCCGAGCAACTCTTCGCCATGATAGAGCCGGTAGCTTCCGGGGTCGTCGGCCACCAGGCGCAGCGCACGTCCCAGCCACTCATGGTCGACGCGCAGCTCGCCCACGTTGAGGTACTCGCCGGCCCAGACGCTGCGCTCGGCGAAACCGGGGCGCTCGATGCCGAGCCTGACCAGATAATTTCCCACGAACGACAGGCGGGTAGGAATTACCTCGATGTCGAGGTGCTCCTGGTCCACGGCCTGCCCGAGCACCATACGGGAGCGCAGAATCTCGAGTTCGGCTTCGGCCTTGGGCTCTTCACCGAGGATCGAGCGCACCTCGGCGAGCGGATTGCTGAGCCCGGTCTTGCCCTCAACCTGCACGAGGGCATCGGCCCGATAGATCGGCGTGGCCAACTGCACATGAATCACGGCCGCCACGGCAAAGATCGCCGTCACCGACATGATCAGCCACTTGTTGTCCAGCAATACGCCGAACAACCTGCCCAGATCGATATCGTCATAGCCTGGGCGCGAGCCCGTCTTGATCTCTTTCACCATTGATAGGGTCCTGGCGTGAAAAGGTGGTCGTTCGCTTCAGCTTCGTGAACTACCGAGGCGCGCCTGCCACAGCCGCGCCGCTTCGGTAAGCTGACGATGTACGCGTACAAAGACCTCTTCGTTCCTGCGGTAGGGGTCGGGGATATCCACCCCGTTGCCCGTCTCCCCCGGCAGCCAGCGTCCGAAGCGCATGGTCTTGCCGGTAGCGAACGGGAATTGCTCGGCAATCGCCAGGCGCTGACCCTCGCTCATGACCAGCACCAGATCGGCCTCGCGAACCATCTCGGCAGTGACTTGGCGCGCCCGATGCCCGGAGAGGTCGAGCCCATCGGCTTCTGCAAGACTGACGGCCGTAGGATCGGCACCATGGCCAACCAGCGCCCCCAGGCCCGCCGATGAGATGCGGTGACCGGGCAAGGCCTGCCTGAGCAGCGCCTCTCCGACCGGGCTGCGACAGACATTGCCGATGCACACCACGAGTACTTCCTGAAACATTCTTTTCCCTCTACTGGCCGACTCGCTCGAACTCACGCCCGGTACGCGTGGTCTGGTAAAGGCTGCTGACCGTGGGCAGAAGCTGGCGCACGACGCGGTTCCAGCGCCCCAGCGGCGTGGTGGTGACATAGATCACGTCGGTCGGCTGCAAGGTGAATTCGGCACCCAGCATCAGCGCCGCGGCATTGCGGGCATCGAGCTGGTAGACGGTAGCGAGCTTGTCGCTGTCGGCCGGCGCCCGACGAATAACGAAGATGCCCGAGGCATCGGCATTGCTCTCCTCCATGCCACCGGCCTCGGAAAGCGCATCGGTCAGCGTGAGCCGGCTCGCCCCCATCGGCAGGCTCTTCGGATCGCGCACCTCGCCCATGACGTAGACCTTCTGGTTGCTGTTGTCGGGCACGTGCAATACATCGCCAGCTTGCAGCAGCATGTTCTGGTCGAGCCGACCGCTGTTGAGCATGTCATGCAGGGACAAGCGGATCTCCTCGCCATCCCGCGTCAGCAGGACGTCGTGCCAGTTGGCATGCTCCGCCAGGCCGCCGGAAAGGTTGATGGCATCGAGCACGCTCAACGGCACGTTGCGAATCGGCAGCGGGCCGGGCTCTTCCACTGCGCCGGTGACGTTTACCTTCTGTGAGTTGTACTGGGCGACCTGAACCTCGACCTGCGGCATGGCCACATACGGCTCCAGGCCGCGGGCGACGATCTCTCGCACCTCGCGCACCGTCTTCCCTTCCACGGGGATGCGGCCGATAAATGGGTAGAAGATGGTGCCGTCGCTATGCACGGCATTGCCCGACTCCGCGGCGCTACGCTCACCTCCCGCAGGAATGGTCAGTTCTGGATGGCCATAGACGATGACGGTGAGCACATCGCCCTTGCCGATGTAGTATTCATAGCCGCTGATGCCCTCGCGCAGAGCCTCGCTCACCTCGCCGATATCCTCAGCTCCTTTGACATCCTGGCTCTGACTACGCACCAGGCCGAAGGTGATGGGTTCGATATCGACCAGATCGTCGATCGGGGCGGAATCCGCCTGGTAATCGATGTGCCCCCCCGGAGCGAAGGCGCACCCACCCAGGACGAACAGCCCAAGCATGCAGAGAAAGCGACCCGCCCGGGGCCACAGAAAGTAGTAATTCATCGACTTTTCACTCGCGTGTCATTATTAACCTGAACCCTGTCGCCTCAAGCAGCCATTCCTTGTCGCTTTTATTATTCATTAATGTCGCCACCGGGTGACACGGGAATAAACGAACAAATAACACCAACTGCACCCGGGTTTCTCATTCTGACACTGCAATAAGACAGTTTCGTTGTCGTTCGGCGACACAAGCCAATTTAAACTGTCTCTCAATTTCGACACCAGCGCTTTTAATACGAACCGAAGAATACTTTATTCCACCTTCGACATTTATTAGACGGAATCACCACCGGCGTCAGGCACGCTACCGCCACGAGGTTAGACGACAATCCCCGAAGCCACGTGCACTACCTTGATTTCAAGGCACAAAATGTCCCGCGGCATGGACCGCGACACGACGCAAACTTGAGGAAACTGACAAGACAGGGCCTCTGCTTCCGTGCAAGGCGCCAAGTAGACGGGGCCAGAATAAACCTTTTTCGTGCTCGCCACTACCCCTTATTAGATTCTATACATTTTTTTACCCTTATATACACACGGACACCCTGAAACAAGATAAGTTTCTTTCCTGTTATCTGGAATTAGGTTATCAATTCACCACTCGAATCAACCCCCATGACTTTAAATCGTCACGGGGGCGAACGCATGTAAGCCTGTCTGCATTGCCTGCCAATGGCAGGCCGGCCAGATAGTAATCCAGAACCATTATGAGGATACACTATCCGGCCAATCGCCCCCGCCGGAGGTATCCGGCGCAATAAAGGAGTCATATCGATATGCTTGAACCATTGAAGTTACGACGAGGCGTCATCGCCTTGGCGGGCGTGACCCTGCTGGGCCTGGCGCCATTCGCGCTAGCTCAGCAGGCCACGCTGCCCCAGGGCACGCCCGGGGCGCCAGGCAATTCAGCCAACACGCCTGCGCCAGGCGCGGTGTCCAGTGGCGGGCTAGCCACTGGCGGCGGCGCCGCCGGCCAAGCACCGGGCAACTCCGGCCAGGCGCTGGCCGGCGCCGTTAGCCGCGGCGCTGCGGGAATTGGCGTGGCGATCGGAGCCACTGGCACCGGTACCGGCACCGGAACTGGAACCGGCACCGGAACGCGCTGATGAGCCGCGACAGACGGTGCAGCAAGATGCGTGTGCCGACACAGGGCCGCCGCAAGGCGGTCCTGCTTCACTTGCTGCTGGGATGCCTTGTCACAGGCCTAACGGCTTGCACTCAGGGCGGCCAGTTGACCCCCATGGGGGCCACCCTGATGGGCGGGGGTCGCGGTGAGGATCCGGCTGCACAGGCCGAGGCATTGCCTTACGCCACCCTGGTGGCACGCACCGAGGGCAGCCAGGCACTACTGGTCATGGCGCATCGTACCGGAGAGCACGGTCGCGACACCTACTGGCAGGCAGGCGACCGCGCCACGCTGCATTTACGAGACGGAGTTCCCGCAAGCACGGCCGGCTTCGAAGAGCTCTTGCTGGGGCGCTGGCGTTCGACAGAGGCCAACTCGAGCCACTACCGAGTGCATGTGCACTGGCGCGATGCCAATGGTCAGGAGTGGCAGGACGTGGCAATGGCAAGCCTCACCTGCGAATCGGCTCAGCCCGTCGACCTTCCGTTGACCCAACTGGCATTGGAGCGCTGTACCGAGCAACTCGACTGGAAGAGCAGTAACACGCATAGCCGTGGGGTGTACTGGCGTGAGCCCGGCAGCCTGCGGATCTGGGGGGGTGACATGGTGCTCTGGCCGGACGGTCCACGCCTGCGCTGGCAGGTGGCGAGACCCTGGTGGAGCGATGCCGAGGACACCGGGCGTGACGCCGGGCAGACAACCCTGCCTGACGACGCGCCATCGTCGTGACAAAGAGAGCGAGAATGACCCGACGTCACCACCCCCTTGCCGGGCGCTGGCACACTGTCTGCCTGGGCGCACTGCTGGCTCTGCCCCTCGACGGCCAGGCTGACGCCCTCCGGCTCTCGGACCTGTGGCTCGAGCAACAGGCGTTGCCCGAACCACCCGCCTACAGCTACTACCTGCTAGAGCGACAACAGGAGCCCCAGCAGCGCCAGGCCAGGCGCCTGCAAGAGGAGCTGGCAACATTGATCGACTGGTACTCGCTGGCCGGACACACCGACATGGCCCGAGGGCTGGAACAATGGCAGGCCACCCTCGCCGAGTTGCAGTCGACGCCGGGACGTACGGCGGCCAGGGCCGATCTTGCCGCCCTGCTCGCCTCACCGCGCCATGATCCCCTGTTGACCTCTTTGGCCGACGTCGGTCATTGCAACGTGCCCGAATGGGTAGAGCTGTGGCATTTCGGCGGCGTGACTCGGCATCCCTGGACCCCAGGCATGAGCCTGCGCGACCTGCTGCGCAAGCAACCGAGCTCGCAGTGGTCCAGCGCCGACGAGGCTTGGGTGATCACCCCCCAGAGCCCCCCTCGCCGCATCGGCGTGGCAGCCTGGAACGCTGGCGATGCTCCCCTGGTGGCCGGTAGTCGCGTCGCGCTCGCCCTGCCCGAACCGGTTCAGGAAGCCGACTGGGTCAACCGCGCCCTGTCCGGCTTCCTGTCGACCCGCCTTCCCGGCGATGCGTGTCATGCCGTCGCCCTGCCTGACACCGCGGGTCAAGCCGATTCGGGAGGACCTGCCACATGAAGCGGCCCAACCCCCTACCGCCACGCTTTGCCCCATTGACGCTTGCCATCGCCCTGGCCGTTCCCGGATCGGCGATGGCCGAGCCGACCCAGCCACGCCTCGGCAGCGGGCAGGGAGATTTCGGCGGTGTGGGATTGATGCAGACCCCCACCGCACGCATGGCGCCTCTCGGCGGCTTCGCCTTCTCGCTTTCGCGTACTGCGCCCTACCGGCGCTATGGCGTTTTCTTCCAGCCCACCGAGTGGCTGGAAGCCGGCTTCCGTTACGTCGAGGTGGAAAATAGGCGCTACCTGGCTGCTACGGATGATCGCAACAACCTGGACAAGGGCATCGACTTCAAGGTGAGGCTACATGAGGAAGATCGCTACTGGCCACAGATAGCCCTCGGCGCTCGCGACATCGGCGGCACCGGCCTCTTCTCCAGTGAGTACCTGGTCGCCAGCAAGCGCTGGCACAGTTTCGACTTTACCCTGGGGATCGGCTGGGGCTACCTGGGCAACAATGAGGACTTCACCAACCCATTGGCCCGACTTGACGAGCGTTTCGAACGACGCTCCGGGTTCAGCTCGGGTGGAGACGGAGGCGACTTCAACCTGGGCAGCCTGTTCAGCGGCCGCAGTGCCCTGTTTGGCGGCATCGAGTACCAGACGCCATGGGATCCGCTGGTGCTTCAACTGGAGCTGGAAGGCAACGACTATCAGCACGAGCCGCAGCGCAACGACCAGGAGCAGGATTCACGCCTCAACCTGGGCGCTCGGCTGCGCCTGACCGACAGCATCGAGCTCAAGGCCGGCTGGCAGCGGGGAAACACCGCCATGCTCGGGATCACCATCGCGACCAACCTGGGCAGCATCTCCCAGGCCAAGCGCGACCCGCTTCCCGTCGACCTGGCGCCGGCTCCCGCCGAACACACCAGTGACTGGAACGGGCTCAGCCGCGAGCTGGGTGCCAACGCCGGCATCGGTGTCTATCGCATCCGACAGGATGGCTCGAGCGTCATCGTCGAAGGCGAGCCCACGCGTTATCGTTCCCTCGCCGAGAGCGAACTGCGAGCAGGCCGCCTGCTGCACAACCATCTAGGCAGCGATGTGGAGACCTTCCGCTTCCGCTGGCACGAGCGCGGCATGGCGTTGCGCGAGAGCGTGCACCAACGCGAGGCCCTGGTGGCCGCGGCATCTACCAGCGACGAAGCCGTGACGTATCGCCACGGGATCTACTCTCACGCCGCGCTGACCCCGAGCCAGGGCGAAGTGCTGCATGAATCCCCACCCCGCGGGTTCTTCTACAGTCTAGAGCCGCAGCTCGAGCAAAACTTCGGCGGCCCCGACGGCTACCTCTACCGGCTCTCGGCCAACCTCGACAGCGAGTATCGGCTGGGACCCAACCATTGGGTGTCGGGCGCGCTGACCTATACGCTGGACGACAACCTCGGCAAGTATCGCTATATGGGCCCCTCGGACCTGCCACGGGTACGTACGCATATCGGCGATTACCTGGCCGAGACCGATATCGGCATCAGCAATCTCCAGTACACCCGTACCGCCCAACTGGGCAACGACTGGTATGCAATGGGCTATGGTGGCCTGCTCGAGACCATGTTCGCCGGGGCGGGAGCAGAACTGCTCTACCGCCCCTTCAACAGCGACGTGGCCCTCGGCCTCGACCTCAACTGGGTCAAGCAGCGCGACTTCGACCAGCGTTTCGGCATGCGCGACTACAGCACCTGGACGGGGCACCTGACCGGCTATTGGCAGACCGACTACGAAGACGTGCTGGCCAAGGTCAGCGTGGGCCGCTATCTGGCCGGCGACCTCGGCGTCACCTTCGATGTATCACGGGAGTTCGATTCGGGTGTCCGCCTCGGCGGCTGGGCCACCTTTACCAATGCCGGCGATGCCTTCGGTGAAGGCAGCTTCGACAAGGGGATCTATCTCTCGCTGCCGCTGGACGCCTTCTTCGTACACTCCACCCGACAGCGCGCCCAGCTCGCCTGGAGCCCGCTCACGCGCGACGGCGGCGCCCGCCTGGCTCGTCGCGAATCACTTTACGACATGACCGAGGAGCGCAGCATGGGACGCTACTGGGACGACCAGGCCGAGCTGATGCGCTGAGCATCGGCATGCCGACGAAAGCAATCAGACCACCGCATCTGCATGCGGTGGTCTGATTGGAAGATAACGGTATAAAAATGGTCAACCGCGATAATAGCCTGGTGCCACGAAAGGCATCTTGCTCACCACCATGGGCAAGCGCTTGCCTCGCACTTCGGCATGGACGGTCGAGCCGATCCCGGCATGCTCGATATCGACATAGCCCATCGCGACCGGCTGGCCGACACTGGGCCCGAAGCCACCGGAGGTGACCCGGCCTATGTGGCGGCCGTCCTCGCTGTAGAGTTCGGCACCCTCGCGCACGGGGGCACGCCCTTCACCCAGTAGGCCGACCCGCTTGCGACGGTGATCCTTGGCATCGACCTGATGCAGGATCAGGTCGGCCCCGGGGAATCCCGCCGAACGCTCTCCGCCGTGACGACGCGCCTTGCCGATGGCCCAGATCAGTCCCGCCTCCACCGGGGTGGTCTCGGAATCGATATCGTGACCGTAGAGGCACAGCCCCGCCTCCAGGCGCAGGGAATCCCGCGCCCCCAGGCCGATGGGCTCGACCTCCTCATCGGCCAGCAGGCGGCGGGCCAGCGCCTCTGCCTGGTCGGCCGCCACCGAGATTTCGAAGCCATCCTCGCCGGTATAGCCGCTTCGGCTGATCCAGACAGGCATGCCATCGATCTCGAAACGACCATGCTGCATGAACACCATCTCGCAGGCCTCGGGGCAATGCCGGCGCATGACCTCCGCCGCCTTGGGCCCCTGCAGGGCCAGCAAGCCACGATCCAGCACCTCGACCCGATGCTCATCGTCGACGAGCCCGGTCTCGAGCAGCGCCACGTCCTGCTCCTTGCAAGCGGCGTTGACCACCAGATAGAGAAACCCACCCCCCGGATTGACCACCATCAGGTCATCGAGGATACCGCCCTCCTGACCGGTGAACAGCGCATAGCGCTGCATGCCCTCGGGCAGGCCGACGATATCGGCGCACACCAGCGTTTCCAGCGCTTCGGCAGGACGTGGGCCATGCAGCAGAATCTGGCCCATGTGGGAGACATCGAACAGGCCGCAGGCGGCACGGGTATGCTCGTGCTCCTTCTTGACGCCGAGTGGGAACTGCACCGGCATCTCGTAACCGGCGAAGGGCACCATCTTGCCCCCCAGCTCCAGATGCAAGTCGTACAGCGGTGTGTGCTTGAGTTGGCTCATGAGGTTTCCTCGTGGCATGTGTAGGCAAGGGAGGCTCGATCAGGAGAAGACGAGGCGCTCCCAAGGGCGCCTCGAGCCACCAGGCAGGGTCGATCAGGACTTGTCGTGGTCCAGATCCTCGCCCGGTAGCACCTCCTTGCCGTCGAAGTAGTCGCGCGTCACCTTGAACACCACGGGCGACAGCAGCGCCAGCGCAATCAGGTTGGGAATCGCCATCAGGGCGTTGAAGGTGTCGGCCATCAGCCAGATGAAGCCGAGCTGAGCCATGGCACCCAAGGGAATCGCCAGCACGAACAGCACCCGATAGAGCATGATCGAGCGCGTGCCGAACAGGAACTGGAAGCACTTCTCACCGTAGAACGACCAGCCCAGGATGGTGGTGAAGGCGAATACCGCCAGCGCCAGCGATACGATCTGGTTGCCCCAGCCGGGCAGCGCCGCATCGAAGGAGAGCGCGGTCAGCGAAGCACCCTGCTCCCCCTGCACCCACACGGTGGAAGTCAGGATGACCAGCGCGGTGATGGTACACACGATGATGGTATCGATGAAGGTGCCGAGCATGGCGATCAGGCCCTGGCGCACCGGGTTGCGCGTCTTGGCGGCAGCGTGGGCAATGGGCGCACTGCCCAGGCCCGCCTCGTTGGAAAAGATACCGCGTGCCACGCCGAAGCGAATCGCCGCCATCACCGCGGCCCCGGCAAAGCCCCCTGCTGCCGCCACGGGGTTGAAGGCATAGTAGAAGATCAGACGGAAAGCCTCACCGATTTCGCCGGCGTTGACGATCAGCACCACCAGCCCCGCCGCCACGTAGGCGATACCCATGATCGGCACCAGCTTGCCGGCCACCTTGGCGATACGCTTGATACCTCCCAGGATCACGGCGCCCGCCAGGACCATGATCACCACACCCGTCAGCCAATGGGGAATACCGAAGGTCGAATCGAGCGCGTCGGCCACGGAGTTCGACTGCACGGTGTTGCCGATGCCGAAGGCAGCCACGGCGCCGAAGAAGGCAAAGGCGCCACCCAGCCACAGCCACTTCCTGCCCAGGCCGTTCTTGATATAGAACATCGGCCCGCCGACGTGATACCCGGTACTGTCGGTTTCCCGGAAACGCACCGCGAGAACCGCCTCGGCGAACTTCGTCGCCATGCCGACGAGTGCTGTGATCCACATCCAGAACACCGCACCCGGACCGCCCAGGGCGATGGCCGTTGCCACGCCGGCGATGTTCCCGGTACCGATGGTGGCCGACAGTGCCGTCATCAGGGCGTTGAAGGGGGAAATCTCACCTTCGTCTTCGAGCTTCTTCGCCTCGCCAGGTGCCGGCTTGGCATCACGACCCTGCCACATCAGCTTGAAGCCGGTGCCCAGCTTGCGGATGGGCATCAGCTTCAAGCCGATCTGCAGGTAGAGACCCACCCCCAACAGCAGGATGAGCATCAACGGCCCCCAGACCACACCGTTGATAGCGCTGAATATTGCTGTCAATGTTTCCACGAACGTTTCCCTCTGTTGTATGGACTGTTTTTAAGGACATTCTCGAGAGATCTACACGACCAGACGGCGTACCATAGCGGAAAACTCCAGAAAGGCGCCACCTGGGTCGTAATGCCTGCTGCGATTCGTTCGTCCTGCTTTCAACCGCGCAAGCTTAGCGCGTGTTTCGTATCGGAAACAAACGTCACGACACCGCTGACTTCCAATTTGGCGACACGCCCCGGACACAGCGTCACCGCCAAGCGGCATGCCTCACAGGTTAGTGAGCCGAGCCGACGGTGTCGAATGAGGCCTTGACCGTGGGAGGCCTACCCCATATGAGCAAGTTGCACTGGACGCCTGCCGCCCTGCGCGCCACGCTATCGATGCGACAGGCCTGATCCCATCCATCGAAGGCGGCCCCTCGGGCTCGCCAAACGACGTCAATGGCGTTAGCATTCGCCCAGTCAGAAAACCTTTTTCTTATAGGAAAACATCATGAGCTCGATTCCTGCCAACCTGCGCTACAACGACAGCCACGAATGGGTGCTCGACAACGGCGACGGTACCGTCACCATCGGCATCACCGACCATGCCCAGGAAGCCCTTGGGGACGTCGTGTTCGTCGAGCTTCCCGAAGTGGGTCGCACCCTGGAGAAAGGCGAGGAGTTCGGCGTGATCGAATCGGTCAAGGCCGCCTCCGATCTCTACGCGCCGCTGGCCGGCGAGATCGTCGAGGTCAACGAGATCCTCGAGAACGCCCCAGAGACCGTCAACGAAGCGCCCTACGAGGGTGGCTGGATCATGAAGGTTCGCGTCGAAGATGCGGCCGCCGTGGAAGCCCTGCTGAATGCCGAGGCATACCAGGCCGTGGTCGACAGCGACTCCTGATCACGACACAGCGACGCTCCCCGGCCCGGTGACTGCATTCGGCATCGCCGGGCATTCCACATCGACTTACAGGGTTCTCCATGGTTTACGACAACCGCCGCCTGGCCGAACTGGCCGATCATGACGCCTTCATCCGTCGCCACAACGGCCCCGGAGCCGAAGATGTAGCCGCCATGCTGGCGGCGCTGGACATGGACAGCCTCGATACTCTGATCGAACGCACGGTACCGGCGGAAATTCGCCTGGGCCGCGAACTCGATCTCGACCCGCCGCGCAGCGAAGCCGAGGCGCTCGACTACCTCAGGCGCCTGGCGCGCCAGAACAAGGTGTTCAAGACCTATATCGGCCAGGGTTACTACAACACCCACGTGCCGGCCGTGATCCAGCGCAACGTGCTGGAGAACCCAGGCTGGTACACCGCCTATACGCCTTATCAGCCGGAGATCGCCCAGGGTCGCCTCGAGGGCCTGCTCAACTTCCAGCAGATGGTCATGGACCTGACCGGCATGGAGCTGGCCAACGCATCGCTGCTCGACGAAGCCACCGCCGCCGCCGAGGGCATGGCGCTGTGCCAGCGCGCCAACAAGAAGTCGAAGAGCAACGCCTTCTTCGTGGCCGACGACGTGCTGCCGCAGACGCTGGACGTGGTGCGCACCCGCGCCCACTATTTCGGTTTCGAGCTGATCGTCGGTCCGGCCGAGAGCCTGGCCGAGCATGACGTCTTCGGCGCCCTGCTGCAGTACCCCGGCGAGAGCGGCCGCGTGCACGACCTCGCCCCATTGCTGGCGACCGCCCGCGAGAACAACGTGATGACCTGTGTCGCCGCCGACATCATGAGCCTGGTGCTGCTCAAGGAGCCGGGTGCACTCGGTGCCGACATCGTTGTCGGCAACACCCAGCGCTTCGGCGTGCCCATGGGCTACGGCGGCCCCCATGCCGCCTACTTCGCCACCACCGACAAGCTCAAGCGTTCCATCCCCGGGCGCATCATCGGCGTGTCCAAGGATGCCCGCGGCAACACCGCCCTGCGCATGGCCATGCAGACCCGCGAGCAGCACATACGCCGCGAGAAGGCCACTTCCAACATCTGTACCGCCCAGGCGCTGCTGGCCAACATCGCCGGCTTCTATGCCGTCTACCACGGCGCCGAGGGCCTCACCAACATCGCCAGCCGCATCCACCGCCTGACCACTATCCTGGCCGAAGGGCTCAAGGCCAAGGGCGTGTCACTGGTGCATGACAGCTGGTTCGATACTCTGCGCCTGACCGGCGTCGATGCCGGCAAGATCCACGGCCGGGCACTGACGCATGAAATCAATCTGCGCTACTTCGACGATGGCGACATCGGTGTCAGCCTGGACGAAACCACCACGGCCCACGACCTCGACGCCCTGTTCGACGTGCTGCTCGGCGAAGAGCACGGGCTCTCGGTCACCACGCTGGACGAGAGGATTGCAGCCGATGGCATCAACGGCATTCCCGCCGCCTGCCGTCGCGACTCCGTATTCCTGACCCACCCCACCTTCGAGCGCTTCCGCAGCGAGACCGAGATGCTGCGCTACCTCAAGCGCCTCGAGAACAAGGACCTCTCGCTCACCCACGCAATGATCCCGCTGGGCTCGTGCACCATGAAGCTCAACGCCACCAGCGAGATGATCCCGATAACCTGGCCCGAGTTCGGTCAGTTGCACCCCTTCGTGCCGCAGGAGCAGGCGGTCGGCTACAAGCAGATGATCGACGAGCTGGCAGCGTTCCTGGTCGAGATCACCGGTTACGACCATATCTCGATGCAGCCCAACTCCGGGGCCCAGGGCGAGTATGCCGGCCTGGTGGCGATCCGCCGCTATCAGGCCGCCCAGGGCCAGGGCCACCGCGACGTCTGCCTGATTCCCAGCTCCGCCCACGGCACCAACCCCGCCTCCGCCGCCATGGCCCAGATGAAGGTGGTGGTGGTCGAATGCGACGAGATGGGCAACATCGACCTCGACGACCTGCGCGCCAAAGCCGAACAGCACAGCGACGCGCTCTCCGCGATCATGCTGACCTACCCCTCCACCCATGGCGTGTTCGAAGAGGGCGTGCGTGAGGCGTGCGCCATCGTCCATCGCCACGGTGGCCAGGTCTACATCGACGGCGCCAACATGAACGCCCAGGTGGGCCTGTCACGCCCCGGCGACTTCGGCGGCGACGTATCGCACCTCAACCTGCACAAGACCTTCTGTATCCCCCACGGCGGCGGCGGCCCGGGCATGGGCCCCATCGGCGTCAAGGCACACCTGGCGCCCTACGTCTCCAACCACGTGGTAACGCCGATTGCAGGCGTGAAGGAGCACTGCGGCGCCGTCTCCGCGGCGGCCTTCGGCAGCGCCTCGATCCTGCCGATCTCCTGGGCCTACATCAAGATGATGGGCGCGCGCGGGCTGCGCCAGGCGACGGAGCTCGCCATTCTCAACGCCAACTACATCGCCAAGCGCCTGGAGGACCATTACCCGGTGCTCTATCGCGGCGTCAACGGCACCGTGGCACACGAGTGCATCATCGACATCCGCCCGCTCAAGGCGGCTTCGGGCATCAGCGAGGAGGACATCGCCAAGCGCCTGATGGACTACGGCTTCCACGCCCCGACCATGTCCTTCCCGGTGCCCGGCACGCTGATGGTGGAACCCACCGAGTCGGAATCGCGCTACGAGATCGACCGCTTCTGCGACGCCATGATCGCCATTCGCAAGGAGATCGCCCGGGTCGAAGGTGGCGAGTGGCCGGCCGACGACAACCCGCTGGTCAGCGCGCCGCACACCATGGCCGACCTGATGGACCCTGCCTGGGAGCGCTCCTACTCCCGCGAGACCGGCGCCTTCCCCTCGGCAGCGGTCAAGGCCGCCAAGTACTGGCCGGCGGTCAACCGCGTCGACAACGTCTTCGGCGACCGGCAGCTGATCTGCTCCTGCCCCAGCATCGACGAGTACCGCGACTGATTCGTGCAGCGTCTTGCCTCAGCGCAAACGGCCCGCCTTTCGGCGGGCCGTTTGCTTGGCGGGTATCGAGCCGACAACTAGCCGGCAACTACAGCGGCGAAACGACTTCCCCGTAGCCGAAGCGCTCGCGCATGCGCTGCTCGCGGAAGCCATCCAGCAACCGCGCATAACGGCGTGGAATCTTGGCGCCAGAGCGGGTGACCAGATGCAGCGTCTCGTGCTCCGTTACCGCCAGGTCGAGCTCCTTGACCTGGCGCTGCCAGGGGGAGGTTTCCAGCACCAGCCGCGACACCACGGTGAAGCCAAGCCCGCGGGCCACGGCATCCATCACCATGCCCACCTCGTTGGTGAAGCCCTGGCGCCGGAACTGGCTCATGGAGCGAAACTCGTCGGGAAAGTTACTGCGCAGCAGAGCTCCGGCATGGTTGACCCCATCGGAATAATTGAGAAAACCGATGCCCATCAGCTCGGCCAGCGAGGTACCGGCGAAGTCGGCCGGCACCACCAAGCACAGCGGTTCCTGGTGCCAGAGCCTGCAGTCCAGCTCCGGATGGCGAATCGGCTCGGTGACGATTCCCAGGTCATGGCGACCGGCCAATACGTCCGAGACGATTTCATGGCTGAAGGCGAAGCTGTAGTTGACCGTCAACCCCGGCGACATCTGCTGCTGGCCGAGAATGTAGGGATAGAACATCAGGCCGACGCTGCCTGGCGACGCAATGCGACACTCACCGGTATCGAGCGCATCGTCATCGAGCGAATGGCGGAACTGTTCATGCTCGGCGAACAGGCGCAGGCCATAGTCGTAGGCCCGACGCCCGGCCTCAGTGAGCGTGAAGCGCCGCCCCTGCCGCTCCAGCAGCGGCTTGTCGAGGTACTGCTCGAGCTTGCGCACGTGCTGACTGACCCCCGGCTGGGTCATGTCGAGGTGATGTGCGGTACGCGTGAAACTGCCGGTTTCGACCAGGGTAATGAAGGTGCGGAAGTACTGGGCGTTGAACATGGCGCATCGCTTGCAGGTGCGGTCGAGGTCGCGACCGGTTGCTGTCATCCTACCACTGCAAGCCCGGCGGCGCAGCGCTGCGCCATGGCGGCCGGCATGATAGCATCGGTTCACGACTCGATGACCACGACTCGATGAACATTGCACGATCCCCTGTCCAGCGTTCGACAGGGCCGCAAGCCGACTCCACAAGGATCGTTTCATGCCCGACACCATCTCCGCCACCATTTCCCCCCTGCGAAGCCTGGAAGTGCTCTCTCAGCACGAGGTGAACCGCTTGCGCGACACCTCCAAGGCCGGCCTGCACGACCTGCTGCGTCGCTGCTCGCTGGCCGTGCTCAGCTCCGGCAGCGTGACTGACGACAGCCTGGTGCTGATGGAGACCTATCACGATTTCGATATCGAAGTGATCCAGCAGGACCGCGGCATTCGGCTCAAGGTCAGCAATGCACCGGCCGAGGCCTTCGTCGACGGCAAGATGATTCGCGGCATTCGCGAGCACCTCTCTTCAGTGCTGCGCGATATCGTTTACGTCTACAACGAGATCCAACACCATCAGCGCTTCGACCTCAGCACCGGCGAGGGTACCACCAACGCGGTGTTCCACATCCTGCGCAAGGCCGGCACGCTGAAACCCGGCCGCGACCCCGGCATCGTGGTGTGCTGGGGCGGCCACTCGATCACCCGCGAGGAGTACGAGTACACCAAGGACGTCGGCTACCAGCTTGGCCTACGTGAACTGGACATCTGCACCGGCTGCGGACCCGGCGCCATGAAGGGGCCGATGAAGGGGGCCAACCTGGCGCATGCCAAGCAGCGCATCGGCGATGGCCGTTACCTGGGTATTTCCGAACCCGGCATCATCGCCGCCGAAGCGCCCAACCCGCTGGTCAACGAACTGGTGGTCATGCCCGACATCGAGAAGCGTCTCGAGGCTTTCGTGCGCCTCGGGCACGGCATCGTGGTCTTCCCCGGCGGGGTCGGCACGGCCGAGGAAATCCTCTATCTCCTGGGCATCCTGCTGCACCCCGACAACCACGACATGGAACTGCCGGTCATCTTCACCGGCCCCGCCAACTCGGCCGACTACTTCCAGCGCATCGACGAGTTCCTGGTCTATACCCTCGGCGAGGCGGCACGCAGCAAGTACCGCATCATCGTCGACGACCCCGTCGAGGTCGCCCGCACCATGCGCCAAGGTATCGACAGTGTCACCGAGTTCCGTCGCGCCCAGCAGGACGCCTTCCATTACAACTGGCGGCTGACCATCGCGCGCAACTTCCAGGAAACCTTCGAACCGACCCACGCGGCAATGGCGGGACTGGCCCTTCACCGCAACCAGCCGGTCCATGAATTGGCGGCCAACCTGCGCCGTGCGTTCTCGGGTATCGTGGCCGGCAACGTCAAGGAGCATGGGCTGCGTGCCATCGAGGCGCACGGTCCCTTCCAGCTGCACGCCGAGTCGGAGCTGATGCGTCGCCTGGACGACCTGCTCGGCTCCTTCGTCGCCCAGGGGCGCATGAAGCTGCCGGGGCGCGAATACGAGCCCTGCTATCGACTGGTGTGATCGGAAGGAAGAAAGTAAAGGAAGAAAGTACCGGCAAATGGCCGGGCGCAACCGCGCCCGGCCATTTTCGTCAATCCTGCGGACTGACGGGACGCCACCATAGCCACAGGGCATGCAGCAGCAGCCCCAGGGTAGCGCCATGGGCGATCAGCAGCTGCCAACTGATCCAGGCGGTGAACAGCGCGTGCCACAGCCCCATCAACGCCAGGCCGACCACGAGCGACGCCGCCAACCGCTTGCCCAGCCGGGGCAGCCGGGCACGCTCACCGGCTTGCAGCATGCGCCAGTTCATGGCCGCCACCACCGCCACCACTGCAATGGCGATGACGATCAGAGTGAGGCGGTTGTCGTGCCCGCCGGCCAGGTAACGCGGCACGGTGGCAAACATCAGCACCAGCAGGCCCGCCATCAGGCTCAGCCGTTCCGCAGTCGGCGCGGCATTCATCTCAGGCTACCTTGAGCTGCTGGGTTTCGATCCACTCCTCGGCCCAGGGCAGCGCGGCATCATCGGCCATGAAGGTTTCCATGGCGTCGACTTCCAGCCGCTCCCCCAGGCGAGTGGCACCAAGCCCCTCGAGCATTTCGTCGAGGCGGCGCCCCGCCCCACAGAAGGTATCGCCATAGGAGCTGTCGCCCAGAGCGATCACACCGTAACGCAACCCCACCAGCGATGGGCTCTTCTCGTCAAGCGCCCGAGCGAAGGGGACGAAGTTGCCGGGGAAATCGCCGCTACCGGTGGTAGACACGCAGAACAGCGCCAGATCGGGCCACTCCTCGGTCAGGTCCTCAAGCGTCGACTGCTCGAAGATGGCGGTGTCGTAGCCGGCCGCTTCGAACAGCGGTGCGACCTGTTCGGCGACATCGAGAGCACCGCCATACATGGTTCCTACGAAGATCTTCAGCATTGGCATGTCGGGGATAAACCTGAACTATTCAACGAGATAATATCACGACGCAGGCTGCTGACGCAGTTCGGCAGCGAGCCCCGCCGCAGGGCGGCGAGGTGTCGCATGCAGCTCGGGTCATGCCCGAGTATAATAGTCGGCCTTTCGTTCGAGGAGGCGACATGCTGCAGACGCAGACGTTCGAAGCCTGGATCACTCCGCTGCTCATCGGCGGGCTGATCCTCTTCATGAGCTTCATCATCTGGGACCTGGCCAGAAAATCCCAGGCCGGCCGCTTTGGCACCATCATGCTCTTCGTGGTGCTTGGAGCGGGCATGATGGGCTACATCCTCAAGGTGGTCGTCACCTGGCTGATGGAGAGCGGCGGAGGCGTGTAGCGTACAGGATGCCCTCTCCGTAGCGGCATCCTGCCCGTCAGTTGGTGGCGAACCCTAGCTGGGCGCCGAACCTTCATAGCGCTCCACTTGGCTCTTGAGCTTCTGCCCGGGGCGGAACGTCACGACACGACGTGCCGAGATGGGGATCTCCTCGCCGGTCTTCGGGTTGCGGCCGGGGCGCTCACGCTTGTCGCGCAGGTCGAAATTGCCGAATCCAGACAATTTCACCTGTTCGTTCTCACGCAGGCACGCCCTGATCTCCTCGAAGAACGACTCTACCATGGCCTTGGCTTCGCGCTTGGTCAGCCCCAGCTCGGCGTGAAGATGTTCGGCCAGTTCCGCCTTGGTCAACGCTCCCATGTCACCTCCTCAGAATGGCGGTCCAGCCCGCCGCCTTGATGGCATCCGCCCCTCGTGCGCTCATCCGCGCAGCTCGGCCCCCAGATGCTGATGCGACTCGGCGACGATGGCATCGACCAACTGATTGATTTCATCGTCATTCAGCGTGCGCGAAGGATGCTGCCAGGTCAAGCCCAAGGCAACACTCTTGCTGCCGTCGGGTACGCCCTTGCCCTGGTAGACATCGAACAGACTCAGTTCCTGCAGCCACTCCCCCGCCTGCTCGCGAACGCAATCCAGCAGCGCTTGCACGGGACGATCCTCTCCCAGCAGGAAGGCCAGGTCCCGACGCACTTCCGGATAGCGTGACAGCGGCTCGAACTTGGGCAAGACGCCGTGGGTCAGCGCATCCTGGCGCACTTCGAACAGGAACACCTCGACCTTGAGCCCCAGCTCGGCCTTCACGCCAGGGTGCAGCGCACCGATCCAGCCCACCGGCTCGCCACGGTATAGGATCCGGGCGCTCTGCCCCGGATGGAGCGCGGAGTGCTCACCGGGCTCGAAGCGCCACGCGCCCTCCTCGCCACCCAGCGCGATCAGACTCTCCAGATCGCCCTTGAGATCGAAGAAATCGACCTTCTCACGGCTACCGGTCCAGCCTTCGGGAAAGCGCTCGCCGCAGGCCAGCGCGCCGACCATCGGCGTCTGCTCCAGCTCATCCAGGTCGCCGCGGAAGATCAGGCCCGTTTCGAACAAGCGCACACGGGTCTGCTGACGGTTGAGGTTGTACTCGAGGGCGCGCACCAGTCCCGGGAACAGGCTCGCCCGCATTACCGCGAGGTCGCTGGAAATGGGATTGGCCAGCCGCGGCGATACCGCATCCGGCAGCAGCGTCTGCTGCAGCTCGGGAGCAACGAAACTGTAAGTGACGGCTTCCTGGTAGCCGCGCGCCACCATCTGGCGACGCAGGCGCGCCAGGGGCGTACGCGCCTCGTGGTCAGGGCGCAGCGCCAGGCGCGCCGCTGGGCGACGCACCGGCAAGCGGTTGTAGCCGTGGATGCGCGCCACCTCCTCGATCAGGTCTTCCTCGATGGAGATGTCGAAGCGCCAGCTCGGCACCCGTGCCTGCCACCCAGCCTCGACGGCACGCACCTGCATGCCCAGTCGTTCGAGGATCTCCTGCACCTCCTCGCCGGGCAGCGCCTTGCACAGCGCCTGCTCCAAACGCGCGCTGCGAAGGGTGACCTCACGCTCGCCCGGCAGATGCGCTTCGCTTGCCACTTCCACCAGCGGCCCCGGCTCACCGCCGGTGATCTGCAGCAGCAGCCCCGTGGCACGCTCCACCGCGTCACGAGTGAGCTGCGGGTCGACACCGCGCTCAAAGCGATGGGAGGCATCGGTATGCAAGCCGTAGGAGCGCGCCTGCCCGGCCACCGCCAGCGGCGAGAAGAAAGCCGACTCGAGGAAGATATCGCGGGTCGCGGGGCTCACCCCGGAATGCTCGCCGCCCATCACGCCGGCAATCGCCAACGGACCGCGCTCGTCAGCGATCACCAGGGTAGAAGCCTCCAGGGTGATCTCCTGGCCGTCGAGCAGGGTCAGTTGCTCGCCCTCCCGCGCCAGCCGTACCACCACTGCGCCGTGCAGATTCTCACGGTCGAAGGCATGCAGGGGCTGACCCAGCTCGAGCATCACGTAGTTGGTCACGTCGACCACCGGGTCGATCGAACGGATCCCGCTGCGCCGCAGTCGCTCGACCATCCACAACGGTGTCGCCGCGGTGACGTCGACGCCCTTGATCAGCCGGCCGATATAGCGCGGGCAGCGCTCGGCATCCTCGACACGCACCGGGAAGGTCTCGTCGTGGCTGGCGGCTACCGGCTCGATGGCAGGCGGCGTCAGCGCCAGTCGATTGAGTACGCCGACTTCCCGCGCCAGCCCCTTGAGGCTCAGGCAGTCACCGCGGTTGGGGGTCAGATCCACCTCGACGGTATGATCGTCGAGCCCCATCCAGGTGCGGAAATCCTCTCCGGTCGGGGCATCGGCGGGTAGCACCAGGATGCCCCCAGAGGTCTCCTCGGCCAGCCCCAATTCGGAGGCAGAGCAGATCATGCCGCGCGACTCGACGCCGCGCAGCTTGGCCTGTTTGATCTTGAAGTCGCCGGGCAGCAAGGCACCGACTCGGGCGAAAGGCACCTTCTGCCCTACCGCCACGTTGGCAGCGCCGCACACCACCTGCACCGACTCGCCACTGCCATCGACCACCTGGCAGACGTTGAGCTTGTCGGCATCGGGATGCTGCTGCTTGTCGACGACCTCGGCCACCACGACGCCGCTGAAGGCCGACGCCACGGGCTCGACGGCATCCACCTCCAGGCCGGCCATGGTGATCTGGTCGGCCAACCCCTGTACGCCAAGCTGCGGGGAGACCCATTCACGCAGCCACTGTTCGGAAAATTTCATGATCAATCCTGTGTTCGGCCGAAGTTCATGTCACGCCGCCCGGGTTCGTACGGAACCCGCATCAGGCGAACTGGCGCAGAAAGCGCAGGTCGTTGTCGAAGAACATGCGCAGGTCGTTGACGCCATAGCGCAGCATGGCCAGGCGCTCGGCGCCCATGCCGAAGGCGAAGCCCTTGTAGCGCTCCGAATCGATGCCGGAGTGACGGAAGACCTCCGGATGCACCATGCCGCAGCCCATGACCTCCAGCCAGCCGCTGTGGGAGCAGACCCGACAGCCCTCGCCCGAACACATCACGCACTGGATATCGACCTCGGCAGAAGGCTCGGTGAAGGGGAAATAGGAGGGGCGGAAACGCACCGAGAGGTCGTCACGCTCGAAGAAGGCGTGCAGGAAGTCCTCGATGGTGCCCTTTAGGTCGGCAAAGCTCACGTCCTCGTCCACCAACAGACCTTCGACCTGGTGGAACATCGGCGTGTGGGTCAGGTCGGAGTCACTGCGATAGACTCGTCCCGGGCAGACGATGCGGATCGGCGGCGCCTGCTCCTTCATCGTGCGCACCTGCACCGGCGAGGTGTGAGTACGCAGCAGGCGCGTGGCGTCGAAATAGAAGGTATCGGCCATGCCGCGTGCCGGGTGGTGCGCCGGAATGTTGAGAGCCTCGAAATTGTGATAGTCGTCTTCGACTTCCGGCCCCACGGCCACATCATAGCCGATGCGGCTGAACAGTCCCTCGATGCGCTCCAGGGTCAGGGTGACCGGATGCAGGCCTCCGCTGGCCTGGCCGCGCCCCGGCAGGGTCACGTCGATGCGCTCCGCCGCCAGTTGTGCCTCGAGGGCAGCCTTGGAAAGCGATTGGCGGCGAGCATCCAGCTCATCGGCCAGGGCCTGCTTGGCCTGGTTGATGCGCTCCCCCGCTGCCGGGCGCTCACCCGCCGGCAGCTTGCCCAACCCCTTGAGCTGGGCGGTGATCTCGCCTTTCTTGCCGAGGTAGCGCACCCGCAGCTCATCGAGCGCCGCGATGCTCTCGGCGGCCTGTATGGCCTGACGGGCCTCGGTGACCAATGTCGGTAGATGGTCCATCCGCTGAGCTCCGAAATCGTTGATTCTACGGTTAACGCGTCAGTGGCATGAGGCCAAAAAACGCCAGGAGCGATTTTTGGCGTCGCGCCAGCGACGGCCCCTAGAGTGGCCGCCATGGAGGGTGGCCACAAAAAAACAGGGGAAGAGCGGCTGCTCTTCCCCTGCGACGGTCTGGCATCGTGGCGGACCGGCCTGGGCCGGCCCGACGCCACCGGCCGATGTCACTTACTGGGCAGCCTTGGCCTTCTCGACGATGGCGGCAAAGGCAGCCTTCTCGTGAACGGCCAGGTCGGCCAGCACCTTACGATCGATCTCGATACCCGCCTTCTTCAGGCCGCCGACGAAGCGGCTGTAGGACAGACCGTGCTGACGGGCACCGGCGTTGATACGCTGGATCCACAGGGCGCGGAACTGACGCTTGCGCTGACGACGGTCGCGATAGGCATACTGACCGGCCTTGATGACAGCTTGCTTGGCCACGCGGAAGACGCGCGAACGGGCACCGTAGTAGCCTTTGGCCAGCTTGAGGACTTTCTTGTGACGACGACGAGCGACGACACCACGCTTGACACGAGTCATAGCTTTCTCCTGACGTTAAATTGGGCAACCAAAGGCTTACAGATTCGGCAGCATGCGCTGGATCAGTGCCTTGTCGGCGTCGTGGATCTGCTTCATACCCCGCAGCTGACGCTTCCGCTTGGTCGACTTCTTGGTCAGGATGTGGCTACGGAACGACTGCTTGTGCTTGAAGCCGTTGGCCGTCTTCTTGAAGCGCTTGGCAGCGCCGCTGTTGCTCTTGATTTTCGGCATGAGAATAACTCCGCTCGAGATTTTTCAGAAAATCCGGGGCCGATGGTCGGCTTGCGCCGACCATCCGTTGGACTGGCCTTCGGATCACTTCTTCTTGGGGGCAATGATCATGATCATCTGGCGCCCTTCCATCTTGGGGAAGGCCTCCACGGTCCCGATCTCATCGAGATCCGCGGCGATCCGCTCCATCAGCTTGCGGCCGAGGTCCTGGTGCGCCATTTCACGACCGCGAAACCGCAGCGTGACCTTGCCCTTGTCGCCACCTTCGAGGAAGCGGATCAGGTTCTTCAACTTCACCTGATAATCGCCCTCGTCGGTGCCAGGCCGGAATTTGACTTCCTTGACCTGAATCTGCTTCGTCTTCTTCTTCTGGGCAGCCTTCTGCTTTTTCTGCTCGAAGACGAACTTGCCGTAATCCATGATCTTGCAGACGATCGGATCGGCATTGGAAATCTGGACGAGGTCAAGACCGGCCGCTTCGGCACGCTCGAGCGCTTCGCTGGTAGGTACGACACCCAGCTGCTCGCCGTCGCTGTCGATCAGGCGAACCTGATCCTCGGTTATCCGCTCGTTCATTGGGGGGCGCTTGTCCTGAGGACGTGCGCGCTGGCTGCTTCGCTTGATCGTTCCGTCTCCGTTCCGGTAATTGACGATGTCGTTACCAACCTGTCTTTACCAACCTGTGCTCACCAGCCTTCTGCCCGTATCCGCTCAATGAAGACGTCAACGGTCATGGTGCCCAGGTTTTCGCCGGTGCGCGTGCGCACGGCAACCGAGTCGGCTTCAACTTCCTTATCTCCTACGACCAGGAGATAGGGAACCTTCTGCAACGTATGTTCGCGGATTTTAAAGCCGATCTTCTCGTTCCTCAAGTCCGCCTTGACGCGAAGGCCAATTTTCTGCAAGCGACGCTCGAGTTCGACCGCATAATCGCGCTGGGAGTCGGTGATGGTCAATACCACCGCCTGCTCCGGCGCCAGCCACAGCGGCATGGCTCCGGCATAGTGCTCGATCAGGATTCCGATGAAGCGCTCGAAGGAGCCCAGGATCGCCCGATGCAGCATTACCGGTGTCTTGCGTTCGCCATCCTCATCGACGAACTGGGCACCCAGGCGACCCGGCAGGTTGAAATCAAGCTGCAGAGTACCACACTGCCACACGCGATTGAGACAGTCACGTAGGGCAAATTCGATCTTGGGTCCATAGAAGGCCCCCTCGCCCGGCTGCAGCTCCCAATCGAGACCGGTGGCGTTCAACGCCGCCTCGAGGCCGGCTTCGGCACGGTCCCACAGTTTCGGCTCGCCCATGAAGTCCTCGGGGCGGGTCGAGAGCTTGAGCTCGACGTCATCGAAGCCGAGTTCCTTGTAGACCTTCAAGGTCAGCGCGATAAAAGCCTCGGCCTCGCTCTGGATCTGCTTCTCGGTGCAGAAAATGTGAGCATCGTCCTGGGTGAAGCCGCGCACCCGCATCAGGCCGTGCAGCGAGCCGGAAGGTTCGTTGCGGTGGCAGCTACCGAACTCGGCCAGGCGCAGCGGCAGGTCACGGTAACTCTTGAGCCCCTGGTTGAACACCTGGACGTGGCAGGGACAGTTCATCGGCTTGATCGCGTACTCACGCTTCTCCGACTCGGTGGTGAACATCAACTCGCTGTAGTGTCCCCAGTGACCCGACTTCTTCCACAGCGACAAGTCGACGACCTGTGGTGTGCGAATCTCCTGATAGCCGTGCTCGATCTGGACACGGCGCATGTACTGCTCCAGTGCCTGGTAGAGAGTCCAGCCATTGGGATGCCAGAAGACCATGCCCGGGGCCTCTTCCTGCAGGTGG
The DNA here is from genome assembly GCF_051062895.2 of Billgrantia sp. C5P2. Lineage (NCBI taxonomy): Bacteria > Pseudomonadati > Pseudomonadota > Gammaproteobacteria > Oceanospirillales > Halomonadaceae > Billgrantia > Billgrantia sp. C5P2. The sequence continues at coordinate 2,133,443 of NZ_CM128542.1, read as the reverse complement.
AAGAGGTCCATGCGCTTGGCCAGCTTGCGGTGGTCGCGCTTCTCGGCCTCTTCGAGCCGCTGCAGGTGAGCCTTGAGCTGCTTCTTGTCGCCCCAGGCAGTGCCGTAGATGCGGGTCAGCATTGGCTTGCTGGCATCGCCACGCCAGTAGGCGCCGGCCAGCTTGGTCAGTTTGAAGGCCTTCAGGTGCCGGGTGTTGGGCACGTGGGGCCCCCGACACATGTCGGTGTATTCCTTGTGGTAATAGAGGCGAATGGTCTCGCCTTGCGGGATGTCGCCGATGATCTCCTGCTTGTAGGGCTCATCGCGCTCCTCGAAGGTAGCCATTGCCTTGTCACGATCGACGTACTCGCGCACCACGTCGTATTCGGTGTCGATCAGCTCCTTCATGCGCGCCTCGATGGCGGCCAGGTCGTCCGGCGTCACCGAACGGCCGAAGTCGATATCGTAATAGAAACCGTCGTCGATCACCGGGCCGATGGCCATCTTGGCATCGGGGTAGAGCTGCTTGACGGCGTGCCCGATCAGGTGAGCGCAGGAGTGGCGAATGACCTCCAGCCCCTCGGAATCACGAGCGGTGATGATCGCCACTTCGGCGTCACGGTCGATGAGGTCGGCGGCGTCCACCAGTTCGCCGTCGATCTTGCCGGCCACGCAGGCCTTGGCCAGCCCAGGTCCGATGGACTCGGCAAGCTGCATCACGCTGATGGGTTCGTCGAAAGTTCTCTGGCTGCCGTCCGGCAGGGTCACGATGGGCATCTAAGCGTCCTTTGCGCAGTGGTGATCCATACCAGGGATCACGTGTCGCGGTTAATAGCAGATTCGAAAATAGGTGATCAATCCGGAGTGCAGCCCACCCATTACCCTGGGCGATACGAGTACCGTGCCAAACGGCCTCGCTGCACGTCGCGGCAGCCGACAAGACTAACAGAATCGAGCCCTTCTGCGCCACGCCAGGCAGGCTCCAAGAAAGCAACAGGGGCACCCGAAGGTGCCCCTGCCGAAGACGCTAGCGGGCGAATTGCCCGAAACGCTTCCTCAATCCCAGTTCAGGATCTCGACACGACGGTTCTGCGCACGGCCTGCGTCAGTGTCGTTGGTCGCGATCGGCTGCGACTCACCGAAACCACGCGTGGTCATGCGATGCTCGGCGATACCGCGAGAAACCAGGAAGTCGCGAACGGAGTCGGCACGACGCTGGGACAGCCCCTGATTGTACTGATCGGAGCCCACGGAGTCGGTATGACCTTCGATGCGCACCCGCAGGTTCTGGTTTTCACGCAGAGTGGTGGCCACCTGATCCAGGGTCTGATGCGCGCCGGGACGGATCTCGGCAGAGTCGAAGGCGAAGGTGACTTCGCTATCCAGCGTTACCGGCTCGAACTCGGTCACCGGAGCGGGCTCGGGTGCGGGCTCGGGCATCGGCTCGGGCTCGACTTTCGGTTCCGGCGTACGGTCGGCACACAGCAGGGCACCGATCGCGGAACCTGCGACAGCACCCGTTGCGGCACCGCTTTCCTCATCGGATTCACCGCTGGTTGCATAGCCGATGCTGCCACCGATCAGGCCGCCAGCGATACCGCACACCAGGGGCTGCTGATACCAGGCATTGCCAGACGATGCCGTCGTGGCGCCGCCAGCCCTCTCACCGCCCCGCTGGAAATCCGAGGCACAGCCGGAAAGGCCGATTACCAGTGCAGAACCCAACAGCAAGCCAGTCGTTGATTTTTTCATTGCAAGACTCCTTCTTGATTTCATCTCGGGGCTATGCAAAGCGAACTCCCCGAAGGTCAGGACACTCATTGACCCAACGGCTCCAAGTGTAGGCCGTTATCGGCCTCGCTCAAAGCGCCTTCACACTCCATTCGTGGACCATTGTGCCGAATTTTGCCAGAAAAAACCCGAAGAATGGTCATTGATTAGCTTTTTGGGAGTGTGATAAGCGTCGCCAACATACCTTGGCGTAAAGTATTTGTATAGCTTTAATGCAGGCCATCCGGCCAGCTGCGACGAAACCTCAATATCTCCTCCGCCGCCTCCAGCACCGGCTGACGCCACTCCGCCTCTACCTCGAGGCGCTCGCGGTCCTCACGCATCCGGTCGCGCGGCGCCAATTGCTTGCGCGCGGAATGAGTATGCAGATGCTGAGTGCGGGCGTAAACCTCACCGATGGCCTGGAAACCGGGCCTTTCGATCAAGTCGGGGTCAAGGATATCGAGCAACAGCTTGCAGCGCCAGGCGCCCTCCGTGATGTCCACCTGCTCCTGAAGCAGCGATGAGGCGACAATCTCCAGGTTGGACAGGCAATTCTCGTGGGCACGACGAAGCTCCTCCTCGCGAAAGGCGCTGCGACGCTTTACCTCCTGCCACAGGGTAAAGGCATAAGCCGCCAGGCCGGCCACGATGGCCAGGCCCACGGCGAGCAGGATCAATGCCGTTGTCGTTGTCATCGAATCTCCAGGCTGACGAATGAGCCCCGGAATTGTAACGCAAGCCGGGCGCTGGCACAGGCCCCGGACGATTCAGCACGCAAGATCCGCAGCGCTGCAGTCAGGAAGCGGTTGTTGAGCAAGGAAATATCGATCGGACCGACACAATGCGTTGGATGAGCCTGCTGACCGTTGCTGTTGACGCAACGACAAGCGCCCGGCATGAGATACCGGGCGCTTGCAAGCATGAAGAACATGATAGGCACGCCAGAGCTACATTGCCCAGAGTCCCGCATAGTGATCCAGCAACAGTACGCCGAACACCCCCAGGATATAACGGATCGAGAACCAGAAGGCCGCCAGGGGCGCCTTGGGGTCCGCGCCGCGCCATACCTTCCAGTTCCAGTACATGAAGCGCAGGTTCAACGCCATGACACCGAGCAGGTAGACGGCACCGCTCATGCCGATGACGAATGGCAGCAGCGTCACGGCAACGGTCAGCCAGCCATACAGCCATACCTGCAGCCGAGTGAACGCCTCGCCATGGGTCACGGGCAGCATCGGCACGCCGGCCCGCGCGTACTCGTCACGCTTGTGAATCGCCAGCGCCCAGAAATGCGGTGGCGTCCAGGCGAAGACGATCAGCACCAGCAGCAGCGGTTCCGGCCCCAACTGTCCGGTCACCGCCGTCCAGCCGAGCATGGGGGGAGCGGCCCCGGCCACACCACCGATGACAATGTTCTGCGGCGTCGCGCGCTTGAGGAATGCCGTATAGATGAGGGCGTAACCGATCAACGACGCCAGCGTCAGCCACGCCGTCAGCGCGTTGACCTGCCACAGCAGCAGGACAATGCCGGCAATGGAGAGCAACGACGCCCAGCCCAGCGCCAGAACGGTGGGCATTCGCCGGGTCGCCAGCGGGCGCTGCGAGGTACGCAGCATCATCGCATCGAGCCTGCGGTCGACCACATGATTGAAGGCCGCGGCTCCGCCCGCCGCCATGCCGATCCCGGCCAGGCCGAACACTACCGTGGCTAACGATGGCAGGGTCGGTGTCGCCAGCGCCATTCCCACCAGGGCGCACACCAGCATCACCACGACCACCCTGGGCTTACATAGCGTGAGCAGGTCCTGCCACGTCCAGGTGGCCGACTCGTGCAAGCCCAGCTGCATCAACAGCGCGCCCTTGCCCCCCTCACGCTTGGTCAGTGCGTTAGACATGCACCCACTCCTTCTCCCTTCGTGTCGGATCATCGACTTCCGTAGCCGGCTCACGCCAATGCCACACGGCCAACGCCAGCAACAGCACGAGCGACAAGGCCCCGGCCGTATGCAGGAGCGCCAGCCACAAGGGAAGCCACATCAGTACATTGGCGATTCCCAACCCGAGCTGAACACCATAAGCGATGACCAACCCACCGAGCCAGAGGCGCATGTGCGCCTGGCTCCAGTAGCGCGCCGCCAGCGCCAGCAGCGCCAGACCCAGCAGCAGCGCGCCGATGCGATGCCCTTGATGAATGGCGGTGCGCGCATCGGCGTGAAGCTGTCCATGCAGATAATTGGGGCCGACCGTTTGGGTCAAGTGGAACCCCTCGCTCCAGTCCATCTCGGGCCACCACTGCGCATTGCACGTAGGAAAACCCTGGCAGGCGATACCGGCGTAGTTGCTCGATACCCACCCCCCCAGCGCCAACTGCAGAACCAGTAATGCCACGGCCGCCAACCACAGCGGCGTCAGCCGCCTTTTCGGCACAGCGGTTTCGGCACCCTTGGCGAAACGGCGCAGCCCGAGATGCAGCCACAGGAACAGCACCAGCACCGAGAGCCCTCCCAGCAAGTGCAGGGTCACGACCTGTGGCCATAGCTTGAGCGTCACGGTAAAGGCGCCAAAGGCGCCCTGCAGCAGGATCACGCCCAACAGGGCCACACTGGTTTTCCACGGATAACCGGGCTTGCGGCGCAGCCCTGCCCCCAACAACAACATACCGATCACCAGCAGCCCAAGCGTCGACGCCAGGTAGCGGTGGATCATCTCGACCCAAGCCTTGAAAGCCTCCAGCGGTGCATGAGGCGAATGGAGCGACGCGCGCTCGACATCCGGCACCACCAGCGCACCGTAGCAGCCTGGCCAATCCGGACACCCGAGGCCGGCATCGACCAGTCGTGTCCAGGCGCCAATGAGGATCACGACACTGGTAAAGACGACACCCACCAGGCTGAGGGTCAACAGCAGACGTAACCGGCGCACATGCGCCTGGCCGTGAAGAGTTGGCATCGACAAACCCTGCATGAATGGCGTCCTTGATCCTGTCATGTCTTAATCGACCATGTCATATCGCTCGTCTAACCGCGAGATGGCCGGGGTGGGACGGCTTCAACGCTAGGCGCCGTCGAACTCCTCGGCCTCGCGCGGATCGGGATTCCGTTTCAGCAGACGACTCAGGTCGTCCATCACGTCGCGCTCCGCGACGCTACCATCGTAGCGCAACACCACCCGCCCCTGCGGGTCGAGCAGCCAGACTGCGCCCGCCGCCTGCCACTCGGGCCTCTCCCGCCAATGAGTGACCGCCTCTCCGGGCAGGGCTTCGGCGTCGCCGCCGATTCGCAAGCGCGTGACACGCGGCGCCTCGCGGCCCAGCGCCCGATGCATGCGCCACCAGCGGTCGGCGTGGGCCTCGCAGTCGCGGGTACAGTCGAAGGCCAGCACCCAGTCGCCGCCATCAAACGAGGCCTGCCGCTCGGTCAGCGGCCATTCCATCAGCGATGGTACGGGGGGGGCCAACTCACCATGGGCGGTGTGCTGGTCGGGGATGCCGATGCGCCAATGCAGCATGACCCAAGCCGAGAGCATCGGCAGGGCGAAGACGGCGATCAAGGCCAGCAGCTTCAAGCGCTGATAGCGGGCGTTCATGGCTTCCTGCACTGCAATCCCCCGTGAGTCTCACTCGTCATTCGTCACCTGCATCAGGAGAGCCGCCTGGCGCGTGCCGTCTGTCACTGGCCAGCCGGCGCCCCCCGATGATCATCACCGCCAAGGCCGCCAGAGCCAACCCCCACCATTGGACGGCATAGCCGACATGGCGGCTGGGCGGCACCACACTGGGTTTCCACCACGAGTCCAAATGCCCGGGGCCCTGCTCGAGATGCAACCATCCATCGTGAGCGAAGCCGCCTGGCAGCTCCCAGGCGGAGAGATCGATGCGCTGCAGGCGCATCCCCTCCCGATTGGGCCCAAAGAGCGGAGGAGCATCACCGGCAGCTTGCCAACGCCCCCGCAGCCTGACCTCGCCCGACGGTGTCTCCACCTCGGGTGTCGCACGGGTCGGCCCTGTCGACAGAAAGCCGCGCTGCACCAGCCACAGCCGGCCCTCCTCGTCGCGTAGAGGAGTAAGCACGGCCACCCCCAGTTGCCCTTCATGGGTGCGGTTGTCGAGGAACAGGGTCTCGTCCGCCAGGTACTCGCCATGCAAGGTCAGACGGGCTCCCTCCGGCGGTGTCTCACGGGGCGACTCCAGCGTTGGCGCTGCATCCAGCCGGGCCAGATAGTCGCGCTTGTCGTCGGCCCGTTCCCACTGCCATAGTCCAAGGAACAACCCCAACACCGTCAGCAGCGACCAGAGCAGGTACCATATACTCAACCGCCAGCCGAGCAGACGCCTGTCACGCCTCGCCCCCTGACCCCCAACGGAGTAACCCATGTTTCTCAAGACCTTGATAGCCGTCGTGTTCCTGGCCATGTTGGCCAGCCTGGCAGCTGGCGTCGGCTTCCTGTTGCGCGACGACAGCCAATCACGTCGGCTGCTGGTGTCGCTGAAAATCCGCGTCACGCTCGCCGCACTGCTTCTCGCCCTGTTGTTCTACGGCTTCTTCTTCGGCAGCCTGGGTGAAGCATGACCCCAGGCCACCACGGCTAGCGCCTACGCGCCAGCCATCAGAATACGTAAACGGTGATGAACAGGCCTACCCAGACCACGTCGACGAAATGCCAGTACCAACTGGCCGCCTCGAAGCCGAAATGCTCTTCAGGGGTAAAATGCCGGCGCACGATCCGCGCCAGCATCACGATCAGTATGATCGTGCCGACGATCACGTGAAGCCCGTGGAAGCCGGTCAGGATGAAGAAAGTCGCGCCGTAGATACCGGCTTCCAGCGTAATGCCGTAGTGGGTATAGGCTTCGTAATACTCCACACCCTGTATGACGATGAAGCACAGACCCAGCAGCACGGTGCCGGCGAGCCAGTTACGGCAGACCTGGCGATGCCCCTCCTTGAGCGCCTCGTGGGCAACGGTCAAGGTGATGCTGGAGGAGATCAGGATCAGCGTGTTGACCAGCGGAAGCTGCCAGGGGCTGAACACCTGAGCCGGGCCGGTAATGGAGGCGTCAGGCGGACTGAGCAGGGGCCAGTGAGCGGTGAACTCGGGCCAAAGCAGCGCCGTGGCTCCCTTGGTCCCCTCGCCACCCAACCAGGGAATGGCAAAGAAGCGAATGTAGAACAAGGCTCCGAAGAAGGCGGCGAAGAACATCACCTCGGAGAAGATGAACCAGCCCATTCCCCAACGGAAGGAGCGGTCCATCTGGGTGTCGTAGAGGCCTCTCCGCGACTCGGCGATAACGTCGCGGAACCACAGGGCCATTACCGCCAGGACCCCCGCCAGGCCAAGCAGCATGACGATGCTGCCGCGGTCATGAACCAGCATCATGCCGGCGCCGATCATCATCACCCCAAGGGCCAGAGAGCCTAGCGCGGGCCACTTGCTGGTTGCCGGGACATAGTAACTGCCACTCATGCCTCTTCTCCTTGTATGGTCTGGACAGCCGCCTGAAGCGGTTCATTCTTGCCCTCGATCGGATAGAGGGTATAGACCAGGGTGACGGTACCGACCTCGGGGGGCAGGTCGCGGTCCAGCTGGAACACCAACGGCAGCTCCAGCCGCTCCCCCGCCTGCAACTGCTGTTCCTCGAAACAGAAACAGCTTGCCTTGCGCACGTGGCGCGTGGCCTTGGAAGGCGAGACGCTGGGAACCGCACGCCCCCAGCTCACCGCATCGCTCTGATTGACGAAAGTGAAGTTCACCTCCGAGGTCTGCCCCGGGTGCAAGCGAACCTGGCGGGTCTCCACCTCCATTCGCCATGGCAGCCCCGACCCACTGCGCGTGATGAACTGCACGGTGACCGTGCGAGATTCATCGACGTTCTCGTGAACGAGCGCCTGCGCAGTGGTGTCGACCTTGCCGTTGAGGCCCGTCACCTTGCAGAAGACGTCATACAATGGCACCAGGGCGAAAGCGAAGGCGAACATGCCGGCCAGCGCCGCCACGCTACGCCAGACCGTACGCTTGACCCCTGCCTGACGCTCATCCGACTCGTTACGCATCATGCGTCACTCCTGCTCTCGTCTCCGACCATGGCGCACTCGACCGGAAACCCACGCTCAATGCGCCGGACGATGGAACGTCGGCGGCGTCTCGAAGGTATGCAGCGGGGCCGGGCTCGGCACGCTCCACTCGAGATCGTCCGTGTGCTCGCCCCAGGCCTTCGCCGGTGCCTTCTGGCCACCCCGCACGCATAGCACGATCACTGCAATGAACAGCAGCTGGGAAAAGCCGAAGACGAACGACCCAATCGAGGAAGCCACGTTGAAGTCGGCGAACTGCAGCGCGTAGTCGGGTATCCGCCGCGGCATGCCGGCCAGCCCCGAGAAATGCATGGGGAAGAAGGTCAGGTTGACGCCGATCACCGAGAGCCAGAAGTGCCACTGGGAAAGGCGCAGGTTGGGATAGTGTCCGGTCCACTTGGGCAACCAGTAGTAGGCCCCCGCCAGGATGGCGAAGAGAGCCCCCGGCACCAGCACGTAGTGGAAGTGCGCCACCACGAAATAAGTGTCGTGGTACTGGAAGTCGGCCGGTGCAATGGCCAGCATCAAGCCTGAGAAGCCGCCGATGGTGAACTGCACCACGAAGGCCAGAGCGAACAGCATCGGCGGCTCGAAGCTGATCGAGCCGCGGAACATGGTCGCCACCCAGTTGAAGACCTTCACCCCGGTGGGCACGGCGATGAGCATGGTGGCGTACATGAAGAACAGCTGACCGACCAGCGGCATCCCCACGGCGAACATGTGGTGTCCCCACACCACGAACGAGAGAATCGCGATTGCGGCGGTGGCGTACACCATGGAGGCATAGCCGAACAGGCGTTTGCGGGCGAAGGTCGGAATGATCGCTGAAACGATACCGAACGCCGGCAGGATCATGATGTAGACCTCGGGGTGCCCAAAGAACCAGAACAAATGCTGGAACAGTACCGGGTCACCGCCGCCCGCGGCATTGAAGAAATTGGTGCCGAAATTGATGTCCATCAGCATCATCGTGACCACCCCCGCGAGCACCGGCATCACCGCGATCAGCAGGAAGGAAGTGATCAGCCAGGTCCAGACGAACAACGGCATGTCCATCATGCGCATGCCCGGCGCACGCATGTTGAGAATGGTGGCGATGATATTGATCGCACCCAGGATCGAACTGATGCCGGCAATATGCAGCGACAGAATGAAGAAAGTCGTCGACGGCGGCGAGTAGACGGTCGACAACGGCGCATAGAAGGTCCAGCCGAAGTTGGGCCCACCACCGGGCATCAGCAGCGTGGAAAGCAGCAGGCCGAAGGCCACCGGCAGCAACCAGAAGCTGAAGTTATTGAGGCGTGGCAAGGCCATGTCGGGGGCGCCGATCTGCAGCGGGATCATCCAGTTGGCCAAGCCAGTGAACGCCGGCATGATCGCCCCGAACACCATGATAAGGCCATGCATGGTGGTCATCTGGTTGAAGAACTCGGGCCTGACGAACTGCAAGCCAGGCTGGAAGAGTTCGAGCCGCACCACCAGGGCAAAGATGCCGCCGATGAAGAACATCGTAAGCGAGAAGATCAGGTAAAGGGTCCCGATCTCCTTGTGATTGGTGGTCAGCAGCCAGCGCAGAATGCCCTTCGGTGGGGTGTCATGAGCATGTCCATGCCCGGCTTCCGCGGCGGTGCTGCTCTGCTCGAGAATCGGTTGAGGAGGTACCTTTGGGGCCATCGGAAAACTCCATAAACAATGTCTTGTTATCGCGCGTCACGTCAGGGGGCACGGCCCTCGGGGCCGTGCCCGCGATCACTCTTCCAGCCGCTCGGCTATTTCGGAAGGCTGGATCACGTCGCCGGTCTCGTTGCCCCAGGCGTTACGCGTATAGGTGATGACCGAAGCCAGCTCGACGGGGTTGAGCGTGCTGCGGAACGCCGGCATGGCACTGCCTGAAACCCCGTTGATGACGGTCTCGATGTGCCAATCGGCATCCTCGATCAACTGCTGGTTGCCGGCCAGAGCCGGGAAGGCGGGCGGCGAGCCCTGGCCCTCGGGCTGGTGACAGGAAGCGCAGATGCTGCCGAAGACGCCTTCGCCACGCTCCATCAGCTCATCCATTTCCCATTCGCGATCGATGCCCATGGCCTCCTCGGCGGCCGCCTCCTTGCGCTCGGCAAGCCAGGTATCGAACTCCTCCTCCTCCACGGCGCGCACCACGATGGGCATGAAGCCGTGATCGACGCCACACAGCTCGGCACACTGCCCGCGGTAGATTCCAGGCTCGTTGATCTGCACCCAGTTCTCGGTCACGAAACCCGGCACCGTATCCTGCTTGACGGCCAGTTGCGGTACCCACCAGGCATGAATCACATCATCGGAGGTGAAGAGGAAACGAACCTTGCGATTGACCGGGAGAACGAGCGGCTCGTCGACTTCGAGCAGATAGTGTTCGCCCCGCTCTTCATCCCCATTGATCTGTGCCCTGGGCGTGGCCAGATTCGAATTGAAGGAAACATCCTCGCCGAGGTACTCGTAGCGCCAGCGCCACTGTTGCCCCGTGACCATGACATCGAGTTCGGCATCGGAAGGGTCGTAGATTTTCTGCAGCGTCGCCGTGGCCGGCACCGCCATGCCGATCAGGATCAGCAAGGGAATCACCGTCCAGATGATCTCGACGGTGGTGTTCTCGTGGAAGTTGGCAGACTTGGCGCCCTTCGAATGGCGATAGCGGAACAGGGAATAGAACATCGCCCCGAACACGACCACCCCGATGACCACACAGATCCAGAAGATGATCATGTGCAGGCTGTAGATTTCGCCACTGAGGGTCGAAACCCCAACGGGCATGTTCCAGCCGTTAGCCAGAGCCACCTGGCTCGAGCCAGCAAGAATCAAGACCCCTGCCAGCCATACGAGCAGAGTCCGCATCGACGCCTCCCGAAATTTGTAGTTGTAGAGAACGGCAGCCCCGAGTGTCAGGGGTCGGGGGTCCTCATCCATGGAGAACATTAGCCGCTTCTTCATCGAGTATAGAGATCTCATCTTGAAAGTCACTGCCTTCGCCTACGCCTTCTGGCTAACGCGCCAATCAACGCAACGTGGCTCTTTCAGCCAGCCGCAAGAACCGCCACCAGCGCAATCAGCCCCACCAGCACCGCGCCCAGCACGATGCCCGTGACGATAAAGGCGATCGGATTGCCTTTCTCGAAGTCCTTGAGTCGCTGTTGTTCCCGCTGCACGCCGAGGAAGGCGGCAAGCACGGACTTGATGACTTCCCACATGCAAGGGTTCCCTCTCAAAGCCAAGGCCCACATGCCAAAGGCTGACCCAACCATTCACCTCAGTCAGCTCACCCCAGCCAGCCCACACAAGGGAAGCATGCCATGAACCGGGCGTAAAGAAACATGCCAGGAAAACGCAAAATATTCATAACGCAGCGCAGCAAAAAACCTGGGACCACCCCATGGCTGGGCTACACTCAAGAGGATAATTATCCTTCACCTACGACACCCTTCCACCAAAGGAGTCAGACATGGCCAGCGCCACCCCGAACCCGAACCCGGCTATCGGCCTCTCACAGCCGCTCATGGAGTGGTGGGCGCAACAATGGGTCCAGGGCATTACGCCGATGACACGCCTGCAGCTTGCCTGGATGGAGAGCCTGACCGACATGATGCAGCAGGAGGCGCGCTTCTTCGCCGCCCTCTCCGCCGCCGGGGAGCAACTCGGCAAGTGCTACGAGACCCACGGAACCGATCCGGAAAAAATGAAGGAGTGCTACGAGGAAATCGCCCGCGAGGTCGCCGACCAACACATGCAGCGACTCAAGCAGGTAGCCACCCTGCCCCATGAATTCAGGCGGCGCATCTGGGAAGAGCTCTGAACGAGCCAGAGGGGGGAGCAGAGCAAACGGACGGACGGACGCCAAAACGAAAAACCGCCACCCGGGAGAACCCGTCAGTGGCGGTTTTTCATGAATCTAATGGTCGGAGCGACAGGATTCGAACCTGCGACCTCTGCAACCCCATTGCAGCGCGCTACCAAGCTGCGCCACGCTCCGACTGTTCTTCACACCGGGCATATGCCGAAACCCCGTGATTCGGGTCTGACCGACCTTGCCGGCGCCCCGAGAACGAGGCGTATACTAGCGCGTTAGCGCGCAAATGGAAAGCCTCTTTTGTACTTTCCTTTCAGTTGGTTGCCTTTGTGCGGCAGGTGGGATCCAGCTCCATCACGCTTGCCGATGCATCGGCCTGTTGCTGTGAATTCTCCTGCCAGAGGCAATAGGCGCTATCTTCACCGTGCACGCACAACCGCCATCACAGGAAGGAGGAGTCGCATGTCTCGCTTTCGTCTGGACGGACGAGTCGCCATGGTAACCGGCTGCAACAAGGGGCTCGGGCAAGGTATCGCCGTGGCCCTGGCTGAAGCGGGTGCCGAAGTCGTCGGGGTCAATCGCCGCGACGCCGACGACACTCGTGAGCGCATCGAGTCGCTCGGCCGGCGCTACGTCAACCTCGAAGCCCGACTGGGCCAAGACCGGGAGGAGGAGATCCTGACCCGGGCCGTCGATGAGCTGGGGCGCATCGACATCCTCGTCAACAATGCGGGCACGATCCGGCGCGCCCCGGCACTGGAGTTCACCGAGGAGGATTGGGACGAGGTGATGGACGTCAACCTCAAGGCCGCCTTCTTCCTCAGCCAGCACGTGGCGCGTCATCTGGTGAATCGCCAGGCGCCGGGGCGGATCGTCAACATCGCCTCGGTGCTATCATTCCAAGGCGGCATCCGGGTACCCTCCTACACCGCCAGCAAGAGCGGCATCCTCGGGCTGACACGCCTGATGGCCAACGAATGGGCCGCTCATGGGATCACGGTCAACGCCATCGCTCCCGGCTACATGGCCACGGACAACACCCAGGCGCTGCGCGAGGACGAGTTCCGCAACGCCGAGATCCTCGGCCGGATTCCTGCCGGGCGCTGGGGCACCCCCGAAGACCTCGCTGGTGCCGTGATTTTCCTCTGCTCCGATGCCGCCAGCTACGTCAACGGCCACGCCCTTGTGGTGGATGGCGGTTGGCTCGCCCGCTGAATCAGGCATGCCCGGGTGCCGAGTTGCATTTCCTCCGGACTGCGCCATACTCGGGACAAATGTCAGGCTAGTATCCTGTCATACCACCCCGTCTCGACACAGGCTCCGCCGCTGATAACCACAACGAGAACAGCAACGAGGAACGCTATGCGACTGCGCGACAAGACAGCGCTGATCACGGCCGCGGGGCAAGGAATCGGGCGTGCGACCGCCCTGAACTTCGCCGCCGAGGGGGCTCGGGTCATCGCCACCGATATCGATAGGGAAAAACTCGGCGACCTGGCGACCATCGATGGCATCGAGATACGCCGGCTGGACGTACTCGATTCAACGGCCATCGACCTCCTCGCCAGCGAGCTGCCTCCCGTTAACGTGCTATTCAACTGCGCCGGTTTCGTCGCCAGCGGCTCGCTGCTGACCGGTAGCGATGACGACTGGGAACTTTCCCTGGCCCTCAACGTCACCGCCATGATGCGCCTGACACGAGCCCTGCTGCCGGGCATGATCGCGCATGGCGGTGGCAGTATCATCAACATGGCGTCGGTGGCCTCCAGCCTCAAGGGCGTACCCAACCGCTGCGCCTATGGCACCACCAAGGCCGCTGTGCTCGGCCTGACCAAGTCGATCGCCGCCGATTACATCGACCGGGGCATCCGCTGCAACGCCATTTGCCCCGGCACCGTGGACTCCCCTTCGTTGCGCCAACGCATTCGCGAACAGGCTCGCCAGCAAGGGCGTCCCGAGGCCGAAGTGCATGCGGAATTCCTTGCCCGCCAGCCGCTGGCCCGGCTCGGCACGGCGGAGGAGATTGCCGCCCTGGCCACTTATCTCGCCGCGGACGAATCCGCCTATACCACCGGCACCGCCCAGGTCATCGACGGCGGCTGGCTGATCTGAACCCGAGCTGAACTTGTAGAGAGGAGACGACATGAAACTGCTGCGCTTCGGCCCCAAGGGCCATGAGAAACCTGGCCTGCTCGACGCCGACGGCGTGATTCGCGACCTCTCGGCGCATATCGACGATCTCCACGGCCAACGCCTGGGGCGAAACAGCCTGGCGGAGCTGGCCCGGCTCGATACCTCACGCCTGCCGGAGGTCGCCGCCGACACCCGGCTCGGCCCCTGCGTGGGCCGCGTTGGCAAGTTCATCTGCATCGGACTCAACTATTCCGATCATGCTGCCGAAACCGGCGCCGAAGTGCCGCCCGAGCCGGTGGTCTTCAACAAGTGGACCAGCGCCATCTGCGGGCCCGACGATGACGTCATCATCCCCCGCGGCTCCAGCAAGACCGACTGGGAAGTCGAACTCGGCGTGGTCATCGGCAAGCAGGCGCGCTACGTTGCCGAAGCCGATGCCATGGACCACGTGGCTGGCTACTGCATAGTCAACGACGTCTCCGAGCGTGAATTCCAGCTCGAACGCAGCGGCACCTGGGACAAGGGCAAGGGCTGCGACACCTTCGGCCCGCTGGGCCCGTGGCTGGTGACGCCGGATGAAGTGGCCGACCCCCACGACCTGTCGATGTGGCTGGAGGTGGATGGCCACCGCTACCAGGATGGCTCCACCCGCACCATGGTCTACCGTGTCCCCTTCCTGATCAGCTACCTGAGCCGCTTCATGACGCTCGCGCCCGGCGACGTCATCTCGACCGGCACCCCACCGGGGGTCGGCATGGGCCAGAACCCGCCGGTCTACCTGCGGCCGGGCCAGCGGATGCGCCTGGGCATAGAAGGCCTGGGCACCCAGACCCAAGGCGTGATCGCCGAACCTGCGGGCAACGTATAGCGCCCTGTACTTGGAGCCTCAGCCGATGAGCGAAACCATTGCCAGCGACAGCGGCCAACTGCAGAGCCTGCGCGTTCACGCCGCCGACAACGTTCGTGTGGCACTCAAGGATCTGCCGGCCGGCACCCGGGTCGTCGACTCCGGTCGTGAATTGACGCTGGCGGAGCCGATCCGTCACAAGCACAAGTTCAGCCTCGAGAACCTGGCCCTCGGCGACGCCGTGATCATGTACGGCGTCACCGTGGGGCGAGCGACGCGTCCCATTCCGGCAGGTACGGCCATCACGGTCGACAACACCGAACACAGCACTGCCTCCTCCGCACCGCAGGCGAAGCGCGGCGAGTGGCAAGCCCCGGATATTTCGGCCTTTGCCGGTGCCACCTTCCAGGGCTACCACCGCCCCGACGGCAAGGTCGGCACGGCCAACGTCTGGCTGGTGGTACCGCTGGTATTCTGCGAGAACCGCAACATCGAGGTGCTGCGCCAGTGCGTCGCCGACGCCCTGGGCGAAGACCCCTACCGCGACTACAAGCGCATGGCCCGTACCCTGCTGCTCGGAGAGAACGCCACCGAGCGCGACTCGCCGGCCCGCGAACGACTGTTTCCCAATGTCGACGGCGTGCGCTTTCTCACCCACACGTTGGGCTGCGGCGGCACCGACGACGACGCCCAGGCGCTCTGCCAACTGCTGGCGGGCTACGTCTGCCACCCCAATGTAGCCGGTGCCACCGTGCTCAGCCTGGGCTGCCAGAAAGCACAGATCGAGATGCTCAAGGCCGCCGTGGCGGCGCGCGACCCCCAGGGGCTGCGTCCCGTTCACTACCTGGAGCAACAGGCAAGTACCAGTGAGGAAGCGCTGATTCGCGAGGCCTTGACCACCATCTTCGACGGCCTGGCCACGGCCAATCGCGTCGAACGCTCCCCTGCCCCGCTCTCGGCGCTCTCCCTGGGGGTGGAGTGTGGCGGCTCAGACGGCTTCTCGGGGCTTTCGGCCAACCCGCTGGTGGGCGCCGTGGTCGACCGCCTGGTCGCCCTGGGCGGCAGCGGCATCTTGAGCGAATTTCCCGAACTTTGCGGTGTCGAGCACGAACTGCTGGCCCGCTGCCGTGACGACGGAGTGGCCGAGCGCTTCCAGTCATTGATGGCGGCCTACCAGGAGCACGCCGCCCGGGTTGGAGCGGACTTCTCGATGAACCCCTCGCCGGGAAATATCCGCGACGGCCTGATCACCGACGCCATGAAGTCGGCGGGCGCAGCCAAGAAAGGCGGCGACAGCCCGGTGATGGATGTACTCGACTACACCGAACCACTACGCCACAAGGGCCTCAACCTGCTCTGCACCCCGGGCAACGACGTCGAATCGACCACCGCCCTGGCCGGTTCCGGCGCCAACCTGATCCTGTTCACCACCGGTCTCGGCACGCCCACCGGCAACCCCGTCACTCCGGTGCTGAAGATCTCCAGCAACAGCGAGTTGGCCCGCCGCATGGGCGACGTCATCGACTTCGATGCCGGACCGATCATTCGCGGGGAAGCGCAGATCGAGGCGCTTGCCGATGAACTCCTGCAACTGTGCATCGATGCTGCCTCGGGGCGCTATACGCCCAAGGCCGTGGGGTTGGCGCAGTATGATTTCATTCCCTGGAAGCGCGGCGTTTCCTTGTAGAATAACGTGGCTGCGCTCGACCATACTTCGTTAAAAATCGGCTCAAGGTACTCATTTACAGCAAGTAAACTCCGTCCTCTCGTCGATTTTTGCCTCGTCTGGTCTTCGCTCGCCTACGTTCTATAGGTATGTGGCTCATCGCTTAATCTGCAAGACGCTTCTTGAGCTTCATATAGGTCCCATAATGCCGGTCGAGGTGGCGGCGCATCGCCGCCTCGGCGGCATCGGGGTCGCGCGACTCGATTGCCTCGACGATCTCGGTATGCGCGGAAAGCGCCGCCTTGTCCTCGTCCTTCTGCTGCAACACCTGGGCGCGGCGATCGTCGAGCCACTCGGAAAGCGCCACGTGAATGGCGTCGAAGATGGGGTTGCGACCGATGCTCGCCAGCACGCCATGGAAGTCGTTATCGGAACGCTTGAAGCGCGCCTCGTCGCCCACGGCATCGCGGTTGTCCGCCAGGGCGTCGCGCAGGCGCTGGAGATCCTCTTCGCTGGCATGTCGGGCCGCGTAGCGCGCCAGCGAGATCTCGAACATGGCCCGCGCTTCCTGGAAGTACTGCTGACCTTCCGGCTTTGACAGTAGTTGGCGGGTCACCCCGGAGAGGCGCGCCATGACCGACTCGGCAGTGGGGCGAATCACTCGCGCGCGGGTACCGCTATTGATGGCGATCAGGCCTAGTTGCTGCAAGTAGAACAACGCTTCACGCACCGCCGGGCGGCCGACGCCGAACTGTTCCATCAGCTCGCGCTCCGAGGGCAGTTGGTCGTTCTCCTTCAAACGCCCCTCGAGGATCTCCGCCTCGAGCTGCTCGGCCACCTGTTCGGACAGCGTCTTGCGCTCCACCTTGTATCGACTCATGCAATGCAACTCCTGGCCAGCCAATCCGGACCCCATGCGAACCCGGCTACTATGTTACTGCATCCGTGCACTTTCTTACGGCCACTCTATTAACGCGGCTATCGATAGCGCCTTGGCCAGCTCGGCATAGGCCACCACGTTGGCTGTATCGAGTGGGATGCCCTCGGCGTCGCGATGCGCCTGACAGCGCCACTCCCGGTCGCCGGGCGCCAACACCTCCCTGCCCTCCAGCGCGGGCTGCGCACGCAGGTCCGCCAGGTAATCCAACATGCCACGATCGAAGGCATCGCGTTCGACGAAGGCGTCGGGGCGCATGACCAGGAAGAAATGCCCCACCCCCCGGGGCGTACTCATGTCCTCGCCGCTCATCGGTATCATGCGGAAGCCGTGGACCATGCCGGTCAGGGTTGCGCTGAGCACTTCCGCCACGCCGGCAAGCCCCGCTCCCTTGAAACCGAAGTCGGCACCGCCCAGCGGCAATAATGACGTGGCCTGGGCGGCATCGACGGTCAGCTCTCCCTGGGCGTCGACGACCACGCCGGGAGGTAGCTCACGCCCAATGGCGGCATACTGCTTGACCCGGTTCCAGGGAATCGAACTGGTCGCCATGTCGAGCAGGTAGGGTGACTGGCCGGGCACCGGCGCGGCGAACGCGATGGGGTTGGTGCCATGGAACGGCCCCTGCCCGTGATGCAGGCTGACCAGGGCATCGGCGTTGCTGAACGACAGCCCGACGTAACCACGCCTGGCCGCCTCCAGGGCATAGCAACCCGCCGCCCCGAAATGTGAGGAGCCACCGACGGCCACCGCGCCGGTACCGATCTCGTCGGCCATGGCGATGGCGTGCTCGATGGCGGTGTAACCGGCCAAGTGGCCGAAGCCGTCGTCGGCGTCGAGATAGCCGGTTCCCGGCAGGCGCCGGGTGAAACGCATGGCGGGACGCGGGTTGATACGCCCGCCCTGCACTGCCTCGACGTAGTGCGGCAACAGGCGCAGCCCATGGCTGTCGGTACCCATCCGCGAGGCGGTGACCAGGGCACGGGCGACCGCATTACGCGAGGCCTCGTCGACATCGCAACGCGCCAGGGCGCGCTGCATGAAGGCTTGCAGTTCAGTGCTCGCCACCCGGAAGGCGGGCTCGTGGGATCCAGACATCGACGCTCCTCAACGATAAACGAGCGTGGGCAGCCACATGGAGATGGCCGGCACGAAGGTCACCAACAGCAGCGCGATCACCAGCGGCACCAGGAACGGCAGCGTGCCGCGCATGCACTTCTCGAAGGAGATGTTCGACACCCGTGAGAGCACGTAGAGCACCATGCCCACCGGTGGGGTCAACAGGCCGATCATCAGGTTGAGCACCATGATCACGCCGAAGTGCACCGGGTCGACCCCGGCATTGACGGCCAGTGGCAGCAGCACCGGCACCAGGATGGTGATGGCGGCGATGGTTTCCATGAAGCAGCCGACCACGATCAGCACCAGGTTGATCAGCAGCAGGATGGCAATCGGGTTGTCCGAAAACGGCCCCAGCAGTTCCATCACGTGTCGGGTGACCTGGTTGCTGGTCAGGATCCAGGCGAAGATCGACGCGGCAGCGACGATCAGCAGGATCACGGCGGTGGTCTCGATGGTCTCCATGCTCACCTTGAGCAACCGCCGCCAGGTCAGGATGCGGTAGACCACGGTACCGAGGATCAGCGCATAGACCACCGCGGCGATCGCCGACTCGGTCGGTGTGAAGGCACCCGTGATGATGCCACCAACGATGATCACCGGAGTCAGCAGCGACAGGAAAGCGCGCTTGAATGTCTGCCACACCAGCGGCACAGAGAACGAGGCATCCCGCGGATAGCCGCGCCGCCGCGCGAGGATGGCGATCATGATCATCAGGCTTGCACCCATCAGCAGCCCCGGGATGAGCCCTGCGGCGAACAGCTGGCCCACCGAGGCACCGGCCATCACGCCGTAGATCACCATCGGCAGGCTGGGCGGGATGATCGGACCGATGGTCGACGAAGCCGCGGTAATACCCACCGCGAACTCCTGATCGTAGCCGGCATCGCGCATGGCCTTGATCTCGATGGTGCCGAGCCCGCCGGCATCGGCCACCGCCGCCCCGGACATGCCGGAGAACACGATGCTGGCGCCGACGTTGACGTGCCCCAGTCCACCGCGCATCCAGCCCATCAAGGCGCGGGCGAAATCGAAGATCCGCGTGGTGATACCGCCATGGTTCATCAGGTTGCCGGCCAGGATGAAGAACGGGATCGCCAGCAGCGGAAAGCTGTCGATGCCGTTGATCATGCGATGCGCGACCACGATATCGGGCACCCGGCCGGTCAGGTAGACGTACATCAGGCATGAGCCCGCGAGACTCACGGCAATGGGAAATCCCATCACCAGCAGGGTGAACATCGAGGCAAACAGGAACGTCAGGTAGTAGCCCATGACGGCCATGAGCACGCAGAAAGCGACCGCCAGGGCGGCGATCAGCGGCGGGACGACAGAACCCTTGCGCCGGGGGATCGATACCTCAGGCATGGCGAGCTCTCCGGTTGATTGTCGTTGTCATCATCGGTCCTTCGCCGTGGTCAGCTCGCTCTCCCCTTCGCGCCAGTGGCGAATCGTCACCTGGACCGAACGCACCAGCATCAGCAGGAAACCGACCATCACGATGTAGTAGATGACGTCCTTGGGCACGTCGATCGATACCATCATCGCGTTGGTCTTGGCCGCCAGGCCGTAGCTGATCCATACGCCCGCGGCGTAGAAGACGGTGCGACCGATATCCACCATCATCGACATCGCCCGGCCGACGCCGCCCGGCATGTAGCGATAGAAGAACTCCACGGCAATGTGCGAATTCTTGCGTGCCGCCATGGCGCTGCCCAAAAAGCCCACCACGATCAGCAGGTAACGGGCAATCTCCTCGGTCCAGCCCACCGAGCTGCCAAGTACGTAACGGCTGAAGAATTGCAGGAACACCACCCCGGCCAACACCCAGAAGACCACCAGCGTCGGCCAATCCTCCCAGCCATATTCCTTGAAATCGAAGTCGTCTTCGCCAACCGGATCGATGCCGACGGCCTCAGGTACGGCCTCAGGCGGCAGGATATCGTGAGACATGGTT
Source organism: Billgrantia sp. C5P2 (assembly GCF_051062895.2). NCBI lineage: Bacteria > Pseudomonadati > Pseudomonadota > Gammaproteobacteria > Oceanospirillales > Halomonadaceae > Billgrantia > Billgrantia sp. C5P2. Next base: position 2,113,142 of record NZ_CM128542.1, on the reverse strand, counting down.
GCCCTCCCGGCGTGCCGCCCCGCACGAGACGGCACGCCTCGACGGTTACTGACCGATTTCCTGCAGTCGATCGTAGGTTTCCTGGTCCCAGGTGGCGTCGTCACCGTTGTGCTCGGGCATCACCGCCTCACGGAAAGGCTCGCGGTCGACCTCGTTGACCGTCACGCCCTGCTCCTCGAACCAGGCCACGAGCTCACGCTCCTGCTGCTGGATGTCGGCGGTGATCTTCTCGCCCGCCTCCTGGTACACCTCGCGGAAGATCTCGCGATCCTCCTCGGAGAGGCGATCCCACAACGGCCCGCCGATGATCGTCAGCAGCGAATCGGTGATATGGCCGGTGAGGTTGATGTGGTCCTGTACCTCGTAGAACGCCTTGGCGCGAATGGTCGGCAGCGGGTTCTCCTGGGCATCGACTACACCCTGCTGCAGGGCCAGGTAGACCTCATCGAAGGCGATGGGCGACGGGTTGGCCCCTACCGCCTCGGGAAACATCATGTACATCGGCGCGTTGGGCGTGCGGATCTTCAGGTTCTGCATGTCCTCGGGCGCCGTGATGGGCTTGTTGGAGGTCACGTGACGCTCGCCATAGTAGTTGAGCGCCACCGGCACGTTACCGGTCGCATCCTGGTAGCCCTGGGCGATCTCCTGGAACAGGTCGCTTTCGGCATAGGCCTGCCAGTGGTCGAAGTCGCGGAACATGTAGGGAGCGCCGGCAATGCCGATCGGCCCATAGGCGCGGCCGGCGAACTGGCTTCCGGTATAGATGATGTCCACGGTACCCAGGGTCAGGCCCTCGTTGATGTCCTCCTCCTTGCCCAGCGACGAGGCGGGATGCACCTCGATGGTGTAGCGCCCGTCGGTACGCTCCTCGATCTCGTCGGCCGCCCACAGCGCCCACTCATGATAGGGCTCGGAGGTCTCGTAGACATGAGCGAAGGTGAGTGATTCGGCGCTGGCGGCGCCCGCCGCGCCCAACCCCGTTATCAGCAGCGGGATCGACAGCCAACGATTCCACTGGCGGTTGCTCTGCTTGACCATCTTGTTGTTCTCCTCGTAAGTGAAGCGGTGCGATGACGGTCGTTTGCCGTCTTCGGCCGATGGCTTCTTGTATACGTGTCATACCATCATAAGGAAACCTAGTCCCTCGTCTGATGTGCTGCAACCGAGCGGCCAGGCTTTCGACCAAAGTCTGGCATCCCCCACCTCGCTCATGGCATCAGCAAGCCCCCGTTGACCTCGATGATCTGGCCCGTCATGTAGCCGCTCATGCTATCGGTGCCCAGGAACACATAGGCGCCTACGCACTCATCCGCGGTCCCCGTGCGCCCCATGGGAATGGAAGCGGACATGGCGGCCAGCTGCTCCTCGGAGGAGTGGCGAGCGTGGAAATCGGTGGCGATGACGCCCGGCGCCACGGCGTTGACGCGGACGTGGTCGTTCATCAGCTCCTTGGCCATGTTGCGTGTCAGCGTGCTGACGAAGCCTTTGGCCGAGGCGTACAGGCCCGCGCCCGGGCCGCCGCCATTACGCGCTGCGATCGAGCTGGTATGAATGATGTTGCCGCCACCGGCGCGCTTGAAGTGTGGCAGCGCGGCCTGGGAGACCATCACCACCGAGCGCACGTTGAGGTCCAGCACGCGGTCATAGTGCTCGTCGTCGATCTCGCCCAGCGCGACGCGACCCAGCATGTCGCCGGCGTTGTTGATCAGCAGGTCCAGCCCATCCAACTGCGCGGCGGCCTCGTCGACCACGCGCCGGGCCTGCTCGGAACGGCTCACGTCGCCCTGAACGACCACGGCCTCGCCGCCTGCCGCCCGAATGTCCTCGGCCACCGCCTGGGCCTTGTCGGCGCTGGCGTGGTAGTGCACCGCTACCCGGGCACCCAGTGTGCCCAGTTGCCGCGCCACGGCGGCGCCGATACCACGGCTGGCCCCGGTGATCAGTACCCGCTTGCCTTTCCACTCCTCGAGCATTGCTGAATTCCCCTGTCGATTGGATCCGTTCACTCATGCCGATGCGACCGGCTGTCGACCCGACTCGGCACCTTGCGCTAGAGTGAGATTGGTTTGGCATACCTGTCATACAACACGACACAGATAGCATGTTAGACGACTCCCGGCCAAACGCCAGGCCCCTCGCAACGCCAGGCAATCCTCGCAAGGAGGCAGCATGACCACCATTACCCAAGTCGACGTACAGGACATCCGCTTTCCCACCTCGCGCAACCTCGACGGCTCGGACGCCATGAACGCCGCGCCGGACTACTCCGCCACCTACGTCATCCTGCGCGCCGACGACGATGGTGCCGAAGGTCACGGCCTCACCTTCACCATCGGCCGCGGCAACGAGATCGTCGTCGCCGCTGTCAATGCCCTGGCCCACCTGGTCGAAGGCCGAACGCTGGCCTCGATCACTGCTGACATGGGCGCCTTCTGGCGCGAGATCACCGGCGACAGCCAACTACGCTGGATTGGCCCCGACAAGGGCGCGATCCACCTAGCCACCGCGGCCCTGGTCAATGCGGTGTGGGACCTGTGGGCCAAGCGCGAGGGCAAGCCCATCTGGAAGCTGCTGGTGGACATGCCCCCCGAGCAGTTGGTGCGCTGCCTCGACTTCCGCTTCGTCACGGACGCCCTCACTCCCGAGGAAGCCATCGCCCTGTTACGCAGGCGAGAGGCCGGCAAGGCCGAGCGTGAAGCCGAGATGAAGCGCGACGGCTTCCCCGCCTACACCACCTCGGCCGGCTGGCTCGGCTACACCGACGACAAGGTGCGCCGCCTGGCGCGGGAAGCGCTCGCCGAGGGCTGGACCCACTTCAAGCAGAAGATCGGTGGCGACCAGGAGGAGGACGTTCGCCGCGCCGCCCTGCTGCGCGAGGAGGTCGGCTGGGACAACGTATTGATGATGGATGCCAACCAGGTGTGGGAAGTCGACGAGACGATCGCCAAGATGCGCCGCCTCGCCGAGTTCGATCCGCTGTGGATCGAGGAGCCCACCAGTCCCGACGACATTCTCGGCCACGCCGAGATCCGTCACCGCGTCGCCCCCATCGGCGTGGCCAGCGGCGAGCACTGCCACAACAAGGTGATGTTCAAGCAGTTCTTCCAGGCCGAGGCCCTCGACTACTGCCAGCTCGACGCAGCTCGCCTGGGCGGGCTCAACGAGGTGATCCTGGTGACACTGATGGCCGCCAAGTTCGGCGTGCCGGTCTGCCCCCATGCCGGCGGCGTCGGGCTGTGCGAATACGTCCAGCACGTCTCGCTGTTCGACTACATCGCCGTTTCGGGCAGCCTGGAGGGGCGCGTGCTGGAATACGTCGACCATCTACATGAGCACTTCGTCGACCCGGTAGTCATCGAGCGCGGGCGCTACCGCGTACCCGAGGCTCCTGGCTACAGCATCACCATGCTTCCCGAGTCGCTGGCCCGGCATCGTTTCCCGGATGGCGCTGCCTGGCAGGAGGAGAGCTGACATGCAGCAAGAGGCTTTTCTCGAAGCACTCGCCGCACGCCTGGGCGAGCGCGGCCTGCTGCGCGAGCCCGACGACATGGCCCGTTACGTGGCGGACTGGGCCGGCGACCGGCTCGGCTTGCCGCTGGCGGTGGCCCGCCCCGCCTCCACCGAGGAGGTCGTCGCCACGGTTCGTTCGTGTCGTGAGTACGGTGTCCCCATGGTGCCCCAGGGCGGTCACAGCGGCCTGGTGGCAGGCGCCCTGCCCGCCGCCGACGGCGGCGAACTGGTGATTAGCCTGGAGCGCATGAATCGGGTCCGCGCCATCGACCCGATCAACTTCACCATGGCCGTGGACGCCGGCTGCATTCTGGAAAGCGTCAAGCAGGCCGCCGCCGAGCATGAATGCGAGTTCCCGCTGGCCCTCGGCGCCCAGGGTAGCTGCCAGATCGGCGGCAACATCGCCACCAATGCCGGGGGGCTCAACGTACTGCGCCACGGCATGATGCGCCAGCTGGTACTGGGGCTCGAGGTCGTGCTGCCGGACGGCCGCCTGTGGAACGGCATGACCGAGCTGCACAAGGACAACCGCGGCTACGCGCTCAAGCAGCTGTTCCTCGGAAGCGAAGGCACGCTCGGGATCGTCACCGGCGCCGTGCTCAAGCTCACGCCCCGCGCCACCCAGGCCCGCACGGCGCTGCTCGGGCTGGACTCCCTGGAAGCGGTGATCGAACTCTACGGCCTCGCCCGGCGCGACTGCAGCGACCTGCTCAGCGCCTTCGAGCTGATTCCGCGCCGCTGCATTGAACTCGCCATGGAGGCCACGTCGTCGCTCAGCGACCCCATGGACAGCAGCTACCCCTGGTACGTGCTGCTGGAAGTCAGCGCCAGCGGGCCACTGGACCTCGGCGCCATGCTCGAACACCTGCTGGAACAAGGCATGGCCCGCGGCCTGGTGCTCGACGGCGCGCTGGCCGCCAGCGAAGCCCAATCGCGCCAGCTGTGGCAGTTCCGCGAGAGCATGCTGGAAGGCCAGCGGCGCCGCGGCGAGCACCTGCGCACCGACATCTCGGTGCCCATCTCGGCGATCCCGGCCTTCGTCGACGAGGCCAGCCGAATCGTGATGGAGGCTTCGCCGGAGTGCGAGATCATCGCCTACGGCCATGTGGGCGATGGCAACCTGCACTTCAACATCCTGCCGCCGCAAGCCATGCCCGAGGCCGAGAAGCACGGTCACCTGCATGCCCTGGAGGAACGCCTGTTCGAGGTGCTCGACGGCTTCGGCGGCAGCATCAGCGCCGAGCACGGCATCGGCCGTACCAAGCAACCCGCCTACCTGGCCCGCCTCTCGCCGGTGGAGCGCGAACTGGCCGAAGGCATCAAGGCGCTGTTCGACCCGGATGGATTGATGAACCCGGGGCGCATCCTGCCACCACGCCACTGAGAGCCTGCACGAGGCCCGCCCCGCGACTACATTGCGAAATGGAGCCCATGACCAGAGGAAGGTCGATGAAACCGCCAATCCCAGCATCAAGCAAGCTCCTCATGCCCCTCGCCCTCGTTGTGGCCGCCGCCCCGCTCCACGCTGCCGAGTGCGAGCCGAACGAGCAGCAGCAAGCCATGCTCGAACGCGTCAACGAAGCCCGCAGTGAGGCGCGCCAGTGCGGCGATGACGAATATGAAGCGGCCGAACCGCTGGAGTGGAACTGTCGCCTGGCCGTGGCGGCCCAGGCCCATTCCCAAGCGATGGCCGAAGAGGAATTCTTCGGCCATACCGGAGAGGATGACGAAGGGGTTGCCACGCGAGTGAGCGAAGCGGGTTACGAATGGAGGGTCGTGGGCGAGAACATCGCTGCCGGCCAGGCTGATATGGAGGCCGTCATGGCCGGTTGGCTGGACAGCCCAGGGCACTGCGCCAACATCATGAGCGATAAATTCACTGAGATGGGTGCCGCTTCGGTCGAGGCCGAAGAGTCGCGCTATTCACCCTTCTGGACGCAGGTGTTCGCACGCCCTCGATAAACACATGCCTATCGGGCGTATCACGCCAGTGCAGAAAGATGAGAAGGAGCAGCGTAGCGATACGCGGAAGCGAGAAGCTAGTAATAAGAAGAACAAGAACGGAACGAGAGGAAAGCGGCGCAACGACTAACAGGAGATTGGGTCTGGACCCTCCCTGGTCCAATAGGCAGAACGAATGAGATCAGGGAATGTAGGCAACGAGAGCGTTGTGAGCGGCCTGTTGGGCCAATGCATGGGAGACCCAGTGATTCAGCACTTCGCACGCGATACCCGTGTTCAGTTGTGTAGACATGAGGTTTCTCCTGTGTGACATCGAGAATCATCATGCCGCAGCTTTGTCGACATTTCATCAGCTTTCCGACAGTTTGCCCCCTTGGCGCAAAGATACACCACTGTATGTCATGATTCTCGTCTCTGCACCGATCAAGCGCATGGAAAATGCTTCCATAGCCGTTTTGGTGCATTTATTTCCTAATTCCCGCTCAGAGAGACCGAACGTGCCAACAGGGCAGCTCCAGACGTGTCCACCCTCCTCCCACGCAAGCCCCTAGCGGATCCCACGAGAACTTGACAAGCCGCTGCGCGATGAACTAATCATTATATTTATTCGTATAAATACAATAATTGGACACGCAGACACGATCACGCCATCGCCGGAACTCCGGTGATGGATATTCTCCCCCACCAAACAAAACAAGGGGATAGACGATGCTGAGAAACCTGCCACCCATCAAGCTCGCCCTCTACGGCGGCATCCTCCTCGGCTTCATCATGCTGGAAAGCCCAGCGATCATGATGGCCAACCAGATCGAGCCCATGCTGCTGGGCATCCCCTTCCTCTTCGTCTGGAACCTGGCCTGGTGGGCCTTCATCACGCTGCTGTTCCTGGTGGCCTACCTGACCGACTGGGGTAGCCGAACCATCACCAACGACAGCGCCCGCTGAGGAGGCCGACCATGACCGGCAGCATCTTCATCATTGCCGCTTTCATGATCATCCCGCTGATCGTCGGGGTGGTCTCTTCGCGTCAGTCACAGGAAACCAGTGAAGACTTCTTCGTCCAGGGCCGGGCCATGGGCAGCGTGGCGGTGTTCTTCACCGTCGCCGCCACCTGGTGGAGCGCCTTCGCCTTCCTCGGCTCCAATGCCACCTTCTACACCGGCGGGCCGGTCTACCTGACCGCCCTGGCCTGGAACCTGCTGTTCGGCTTCATGTACTACTGGGTCGGCAAGCGCGTCTGGTTCCTGGGCAAGCGCTTCAACTACCTGACGCCATCGGACCTGATGGGCGACTTCTACAACAGCGAAGCCCTGCGCATCGTGGTCGCCATCATCACCCTGGTCTTCACCGTACCCTACCTGCAGATCCAACTGACCGGCGGCGCCTACCTGATCGAAGTCGCCTCGGGCGGCGTGATCCCCTTCTGGCTGGCGGCCCTGCTGTTCTACTTCATCATCATCGTCTACGTCTGGATCGGCGGCATCCGCGCCATCGCCTGGACCGACGTCATCTACGGTGCGCTGCTGTTCTTCGGCATGATGTACGCCGGCTACTACATCTCGTCCCACGTGGGCGGGCCCGGCGCGCTCTTCGCCCAGCTGCAGCAAACCTCGCCGGAACACCTGACCATGCCGGGGCCCAACGGCAACATGGGCTACAGCATGTGGTTCTCGCTGTTCGTGATCGTGGCAATCGGCGCCTTCATGGGGCCGCAGATCTGGCTGCGCATGTACTCGGTGAAGAGCGGTCGGCTGTTCAACCTGATGCCGTTCCTGCTCGGCCTGGCCGCCTTCGCCTACTTCGGTTCGGTGCTCTCCGGCTACAGTGGCGTACTGCTGGAGCCGGGCGTCGAGAACCCCGACCAGATCCTGCCGATCATGCTGATGAACTACGCGCCCTACCTGCTGGCCTCGCTGATCATGGCCGCCGGCGCCTCCGCCGCCATGTCCACCGCCAACTCGCAGATCCATGCGGTCTCCACCGTGGTGACCATGGACATCTACCAGCGCTACGTGAACCGCGAGGCCACTCAGGCGCGTATCGTCGGCGTGGGCCGTCTCTCGCTGGTCGGCTTCTCCCTGGTTGCCTACATCATGGCGCTGACCGTGCCGGGCGTACTGGTTACCATCGGCATTGCCGCCCTGGCCGGTACCGCGCAGCTGATCGTGCCCACCCTCGGCGCCATCACCTGGCGGCGCGCGCACCCCATGGGAGCCCTCTGGGGGTTGTTGGCCGGGGTCGCCTGCGTGCTGGTGCTGACCTACACACCGCTGACCAGCGCTCCGCTGGGCCTGCATGCCGGTATTTGGGGGCTGCTGCTCAATGCCGGTGTCTTCATCGGCCTGAGCCTGGCCCTGCGACGCCAGGATCGAGACGTGGTGGAACGCTTCGCCCAGGCACGCCACGACTACGATGCCGAATACCACCCCGAGCGCCTCGAAGGTAAACAAGGCAGCGCCAGCCCGACCACCGAAACATCGCCGATTCGCTGACACGAAGAACCGGGGCCTGCCGCGTCAGGCCCCGGCCACGCATGGGAGATAACACATGGCCGCACCGCCCCGCCGCCGCCAGAAGCTGGCGGAACTGATCAGCGACGACATCAAGCGCTGGATTGCCACCGAAGGCTTGACCGAGGGCGAACGCCTGCCCAACGAGAAGACCCTGATGGAGCTCTACGGCTGCGCCAAGGGAACCGTGCGCGAAGCCCTCAAGATCCTCGAAGTGGAAGGGCTGATCACCCTCAAGACCGGCCCCAACGGCGGTGCCGTGATCAACATGCCGACCATGGAACCGGCCAGCCGCATGCTGCGCAACTTCCTGCACTTCAAGTCGCTGGACGGCCACCAGGTGTACCAACTGCGCAAGCTGCTGGAAGTCGAGCTGGCGGTATCGGTGGTCGGGCGGCTCAGCGAGTTGGACCTGGCCAACCTCGAGGCGAACATGGCGGCCTGCGAGCACAGCCACCCAGGCGACGAGGACCAGCGCCGCCAGCGCTTCCTCGAGCTTGAGTTTCACAACCTGCTGGCCCGGGCCTGCCCCAACCCCCTGCTCGCCTTCATGTGCCGCTTCCTCAACGACATGCTGCGCGACCTGGTGGTGGTCAAGAAGGCCTACGTTCCCGAGCGCAAGCAGTTCGATGAGGCCAACCACTGCTACCACCGCGAACTGGTGGACGCCTATCGGGCGCAGGACAGCGAGCGTGTCCGCGCCCTGATGCAGGAGCACATGGAAGACGCCGAACACCACATGTCTGCGCTGGAAGCCGAAATGGCGGACCAGATGCTCGTCGATCAGAGCGCCTTCGGCGAACGCTCCGAGGAGTCGCCGCTGCGCCAGTACACCCCCGCCCGCTAGCCCCGATACAAGCACGACGAAGGAAGCGATAAAAAAGGAAGCGACATGACACGTACTCAGACTCAAGCTCATACGCAAGCTCAGGTTCAGGCCGCTCCAAGCCTCGATCAGCTGCGCACCGACAGCGACCGACTGTGGCAGGCCCTGATGGACCTGGCCAAGCTCGGCGCCACGCCCAAGGGCGGGGTCAACCGCCAGGCCCTCACCGAGCTCGACCGACAAGCACGCGACCTGTTCATCGAATGGTGCCGCGCCGAAGGATGCCGCATCCGCATCGACAACATCGGCAACATTTTTGCCCGCCGCCCCGGCCAGGACGCCGATGCCCCTGCAGTGGTCACCGGCAGCCACCTCGACACCCAGCCCACCGGCGGCAAGTACGATGGCTGCTTCGGCGTGCTGGCCGGGTTGGAGGTGATTCGTACCCTCAACCAGCACGGCATCAGGACCCGCGCACCGATCGAAGTCGTCGCCTGGACCAATGAGGAAGGCTGCCGCTTCCCCCCCTGCATGATGGGTTCGGGCGTGTTCGCCGATCAGCTTTCGCTCGACAAGATGCTCGCCCAGACCGACGCCGAAGGCACCACGGCCGGCGACGCGCTGGATGCCATCGGCTACCGCGGCAGCGATACGGTTACGCCGAGCGAGATCAAGGCTTACTTCGAGGCCCATATCGAACAGGGGCCGATTCTCGAAGACACCGGCAACACCGTCGGCGTGGTGATCGGCGCCCTGGGCCAGAAGTGGTTCGACCTCACCCTCACCGGTGTCGAGGCCCACGCCGGCCCCACGCCCATGGCCCTGCGCAAGGACGCCATGATGGGCGCCGCGGAAGTGACCCTGGCCGTCAATCGCATCGCCAACGCGCATCAGCCCCACGGGCGCGGCACCGTGGGCGTAATGAACCTGCACCCCGGCTCGCGCAACGTCATCCCCGGCCAGGTGCAGATGACCGTGGACCTGCGCCACTTGGAACCCGCAACGCTCGATAGCATGGCTGCTGAACTCGAAGCGACGATCACCGAGATCGGCCAGCGCCACGGCCTTGCCGCCGAACTCACGCCCACTGCCGACTTCGCTCCCGAGCACTTCGACGAGCGCTGCGTCGGCGCCGTGCGCCAGGCCGCCCAACGGCTCGACTGCCCGCACATGGATATCGTCAGCGGCGCCGGCCACGATGCGATCTTCGTCAATCGCGTTGCCCCGGCCGCGATGATCTTCGTGCCCTGCGAGAACGGCATCAGCCACAACGAGATCGAGAACGCCACCCCCCACGACTTGCACAGCGGTTGCAACGTATTGCTCCACGCCATGCTGGAAGCCGCCGGGGTCGTCGACGCCGACGAGGAGTGAGCCGACATGACGCACGCCCACCTTCCCGGCGATCTTGCCACGCTCACGGCCAGCCAGGCGCTGGCCCTGTTCCGGCGCAAGGCGCTCTCACCGGTCGAGCTGACCGAAGACTGCCTGGCCCGTATCGAACGCCACCAGCCCCGCCTGAACGCCTTCGCCCATGTGGCGGGCAAGCAGGCCCTGGAAGCCGCCCGCGCTTCGGAAAGCCGCTGGCTGGCCGGTACACCCTGCGGCCCGCTGGACGGCATTCCCACCACCATCAAGGACCTGACCCAGACCCGCGGCATGCCGACCCGGCTGGGCTCGAGCACCAGCGACTCAGACGGGCCATGGGATTCCGACGCTCCTGTCAGCCGACACCTGCGCGAAGCCGGTGCCGTGCTCATCGGCAAGACCACTTCACCGGAATTCGGCTGGAAGGGAGTGACCGACAACCCGCTCCACGGCATCACGCGCAACCCTTGGAATACCCGCCTGACCCCGGGCGGCTCCTCCGGCGGCGCGGCAGCCGCGGCGGCACTCAACCTCGGCCTGCTCCACCAGGGCAGCGATGCCGGCGGCTCGATCCGCATACCCTGCAGCTTCACCGGCACCTTCGGCATCAAGCCCACCTTCGGCTGGGTACCGCAGTGGCCGGCAAGCATCATGGGCACCCTCTCACACCTGGGCCCCATGACCCGCAGCGCCGAAGACAGCGCCCTGATGCTCAGCGTCATGGCCCAGCCGGACCCGCGCGACGGCCACCTCGGCAACCCCGCTCGCTGCGACTGGCTGTGCCCACCGCCGCCAAGCCTGAAAGGGTGGCGCATCGCCTACAGCGCCGACCTGGGCTACGCCAAGGTCGCACCGGACATTGCCGAGCAGGTCGAACGCGCCGTCGGGCTGTTGCGCGAGCTTGGCGCCACGGTAGAACGGCTCGACCCCGGCTTCGACGACCCCCGCCGCACCTTCGACACTCTCTGGTTCGCCGGCGCCTCGCAGCTGTTGGAACGGCTGGACGAGCGGCAGCAACGGCAGCTCGACCCCGGGCTTCTGACCATTGCCCGTCGCGGCCAGGACGTCTCCCTGAGCGACTACCTGGCGGCCTGCCGCGAGCGCGAGCGGCTCACCGCCCACATGGCCGAATTCCACCAGCGCTACGACCTGCTGGTCACACCCACCCTGCCGATCTCCCCCTTCGAAGCCGGCCGCGACGTACCTCCAGAAGGCGGCTACGGCTCCTGGGTGGACTGGACCCCCTTCAGCTACCCGTTCAACCTGACCCAGCAGCCGGCCGCCTCGATGCCCTGCGGCCTCGATGCCCATGGGCTACCCGTCGGCCTTCACCTGGTCGGCCCCAAGTTCCAGGACATCAAGGTGATCCACGCAGCACGCCTGCTCGAACCGCACCTGCCCAGGCTGGCGCCCCCCGGCCTTGGCCCCGGCTAGCCAGACCGGTGGCCATGACTGAATGACCAGTACAAAGCAAAGCGCCAGGCATAAGCCCGGCGCTTTATTGCTATTGGTCCTGCCATTGGTCCATTCGCAACAATGCAGTCGTTCAATTTATGAGAAATTTACTGCTCAACATTTAAGAAGCAAAACACAAATGGAGCAAAATAATGCTCAGAATTATGATAATAAGCTATAATTGAGCAATGTTATGCTCATACGGTCCCGGACATGCAGCTCACGATTCAGATTTACCATGACCAGCGCTGGCAAGATGCCGCCCTGTTGGACATCCCCGATCCCGAACGGGGCGTTCATGGTGCCGCCGAATTGAGCTACCTGCAGGATTACGCCATCGACTGGCTGTTTCACGACGACGAGCACGCCTGCAGCCTGACACTGCCAGTCGAGCTGATGATGAAACATCGCGCCGAGCGCTGGTTCGGTTTCCTCGAGGACATCATGCCCGCCGGCGCCAGCCGCCGTTACTGGGTAACCCACCTGGGAATGCAGGGTACCTCTGCCGGCGAGCAAGACAGCGCCCTGCTGCGGCATGGCACCATTGCCCCGGTAGGCAACCTACGCATCAAGGAGGCCCTACCCCAGCGCCTCGCCGGCTCACGCCTGGAAGCGCATCGCTTCACCCTGCAAGACGTGGTGGAACGCCACGCCGACTTCCTGGAATACGCTCAACAGATGGGCGCGGCGAGCGGCGGTGCCACCGGTGCCGGCGGCGAAGCGCCCAAGCTGTTGCTGCGTCGTACCACTGATGACAAAGTCTGGATCGACACCTGGCAGGACGACCCTGGCAACCACGATCGCGCCTATCTGGTGAAGTTTCCCCGCGGCCAGCGTAGCCAGGACGACTGCGACATCCTGCGGGCGGAATACCACTACTACCAGGAGCTGGCTGCGCTGGGCATCGACACCATCGATACCGGCGCCATGCAACTGATCGAGGGCGAGCGCTATCCTTCGCTGTGGCTCCCACGTTTCGATATTGCGATGCATGAAAACGGCCAGGCACGCTTTGGACTGGAATCCATCTACGCCATCTTCGGTGCTGCACCCGGTGCGCATCTCAACCATTTCCAGGTGATCCGCGGCCTGGTCGAAAGACTCGAACGGCAGAATCGCGTCACACAAGGCAAGCAGCCCTTCGATACCGCTGCCTTCGTCAGCGAGTGGGTCAAGCGCGACCTGTTCAACGTGGCCTTCGGCAACTCCGACAACCATGGCCGCAATGCCGCCCTGCTCAAGCGGCCTGAAGGCATCTGGCACGCACCGGTTTACGACTTCGCCCCGATGAAGGCCGACCCGGAAGGAGTCACCCGCACCACGCGCTGGGGTTCGCCTTTCGAAGAAGGGGGCGAGTTCGACTGGCAGGCCATTGCCGAGGAACTGAACGATCTGGCACCTGCACCGCAACTCATGCAGGAGCTGCGAACCTTGGCCGGCCAACTGGTGGGGCTACAGGAGCGGCTGCGTGAGCGTGGCGTTCCCGAGCGCATCCTGACCATGCCCGCGGTCGGCCTCGGCACCCTGGAAAGCCGCCTGAAACGCTGGAGCCTGCTATGACCTGGAGCACGCCATGAAGAAGCACGAGCTGACGCCGGACGAACGCGAGCAGAAGCTCCTCGACGTGGCGCGCCAGCTGCTTACCGAGGAGATCAGCGAGGGCCAAGCCCTGCGCATCTTGAGGCGGGACGTGCTGGGGCTATCCCAGGACGCCTATGCCAAGCTGGTCGGCATCAGCCGCCGCACCCTGTCCGACCTGGAACGCAACCGCGCCAATATGACGCTGGACGCCATGAACCGCGTCTACCGCCCGCTGGGCCTGAGGGTGGGCTTGCTGCCGCGTCAGCGGGCGCTGCTGGAGCGGGCGCTCGAGCAGTAGGTATGCACCAGCCAGACAAGGCCGAGCGGCAGGACCTGGCAAGGCGCGCCGCATGGCTGCTACACCTACCTTATAGAAAGAGGAGACGAAGAGGAAAACACACAGGGCCCTTGGGCCTGGGGGCAGGGAGGACACCATGCAGCGCCTGTACTTTCTGATACCCGACAAGGAGACCACGACCGACATCGTCAATGAGCTGAACATGATGGGGTTGACTAAAGACAACCTGCACGTCATGGGCAAGGATTGGAAACCCCTGGAAAAGGAGGGGGTACCGATCGCCACCCTGCTCCAGACAAGCGATGTCGTCAATGCCGCGAAGCGCGGCGCCATCGTCGGGGCAGTACTAGGCTTTGTGCTGGGCTTGATCGCGCACTACGTCCTGATCGATACGAACATCGTCTGGATGGCCCTCGGCATGACGGTCTTCGGGGCGCTGTTCGGCGTTTGGACCAGCACGATGGTCGGCGTCTCCGTGCGCGACATCAAGGTCAGCAAGTTCAATAAAGCGATCAAGAGAGGCGCAATGCTGCTGATCATAGACGTTCCCGACGAACGAGAAGAAGCATTCAGAACTGCGATCGAGAGCCACCACCCCGAAGTGGTCATAGAAAAGGTGAGCCCCCAGGAGCGGAAACAGCATGTGGGTGAAGGCCACTGACTCAACCGGCCTCGCCCAAGCCTGTTCCGACCAACCTCTCGCTCGGTGGCTGCAGGCGCGAATCAGCCTCAAAGATCTCCGGCGAGTAGTTCTCGCGGACGCAGGCCGTTTCGAAGACAGTAAAGGCCGATCAACGGGAAAGCACCGACCGGACCCGCCACCGACTGAGCATGAAGAGCGCCATGCTGACGCTGATGGACGCCAGCAGCGCCAAGACGAAAGTGGCCATGGGAGGCACCGAACCGACCATAAGCGCCGTGACGACAGCGAAGGCAACCAGGCTCAACATGCCATGCTGGGCCACGGATACCGTACAGCGGGCGACCTCGGCCCCGTAGCGCTGATGCAGAGTCCAGCCGATAGTGAACAGCCCCACGGGAAAGCCCACCAGCACACCGGACAGCACCGGCCCCGAGCGTGCGGCAAGCGTGGTCGCCACGCCCACCACGAGCCCAGCCAATAGGCCGCGCAACAGCAGATCGAACCAACCCGAACCGGCCACCACGACAGGCTGCTTCAGGTCGAGCGCGCGCCGAATTCCCTCGGCCATTGCCAATACGATGATGTACAGCAGCACCGCGGCCCAGATATCTCCCGGCAGCAGCGAGAACAGGAAGGCTGCCGGAATCCAGCAGAGCGTCGCCAAGCCAAGGCTGCCTAGTGCACCCAACCTGGCGGCGGCAATGACGTAGCAGCTACTGAACAGCAGGGTCGCCACCAGCGCATGCAGGGTCGAGAGCACCGCCGACCGGACGAACTCGGCACTCTGCTCCTGCAGCATGAAGAAATAGCCAGGCCCCAGTACGATGGGCGTCCCGGCAAGAATCCCGCCGAGGCGGGGGCCAAGTCTGGCCACCGTCACGGAAACGCCTATCACCACCAAGGCGGTTGCAACCAGCTTGGTCAGCAGCATGCTCAGCATGGGTGGCGCAGTGCGTCCTCCATGGCCTGCGCCTGGCGCAGCAGCGTATCGTCCTGGCCGTTGCGGCCTACCAGCATGATGCCGCTAGGCAGTTCACCCGCGGCGTGGCTAGGCAGTGTGATCGCACAAAGATCCAACAGGTTGGCTACGGTCGGGTTGCGCAGCACCAGCAAGTTGAGCCGCGCGTACCCTTCGTCGCTCTCCAATTCCTGCATGCGAGGCGGCACGATCGGCACAGTGGGCGCGAGCAGGCCATCGTAGCCTTGCAGCCACGCATCCATCTCGCACATCCGTGCCTGCCGTCGCTTGCAGAGCTCGAGGTAATCGGCCGCCGAGATATTGGCGCCCTTCTCGATCCGGGAATGCACTCGAGGGTCGTAGCTCCCGGCATGCTCTGCCAACCACTCACGATGCAGGAAATAGCTCTCGGCCGCCGTGAACCCGCCCCCCTCCATCAGCTCAGGCAGTGCACCAAGCACCGGCACGGGCGCCTCGACGATCACCGCTCCGGCCGCACGCAGTTGACGCAGGCTTCGGTCGAAGGCCTGCGCCACCGTGTCGTCCATAGCGTCGAGCATGTAGGTTTCGGGCACCACGAAGCGGCGCCCGCTCAGATCATAGGGCGCCAAGGAGCGGTAGGCGCGGCCCGACAGGACGGCGTCCAGGCGGGCGCAGCAGGCCACGCTACGGGCGATGGGGCCAATCGAATCCAGGCTGTCCGAGAGCGGGAAGGTGCCATCGCGGGGAATGCGCCGTTGCGAAGGCTTGAACCCCACCAGGCCGCAGAAGGCCGCGGGGATACGCACCGAGCCGCCGGTATCGGTGCCGATTGCCGCTACCGCCATCCCCTGGGCCACGGCCACCGCGGAACCTGACGAGGAGCCGCCAGGGATACGCCCCGGCGCCAGCGGGTTTTCCGGCGTACCGAAATGCGGGTTCAACCCCAGGCCGGAATAGGCGAACTCGGTCATGTTGGTATGCCCCGTGATCACCGCCCCGGCCCGACGCAGCCGTGTGACGATGCAGGCATCCCCAACTGCCGGCTCGCTCCACCAGCGCGAGCCGGCATGAGACACTTCGCCGGCCACATCGAACAGCGCCTTGAGCGCTATCGGCAGGCCGGCGAGCTCGCCCACCGGCACGCCGGCCCGACGCAAGGCATTCGCCGCCTCGGCCTCGGCGCATGCGGTCTGATCGAAGCGAGCCGTATACACCCGTGCCTCAGGATCGTCCTTCTCGTCGCTGTTCACCCAGCAGGCCTCGAGCAGCGCTCTGGCTTGAAGGTTGCCCTCCTCCAGGTCATCGATGAGCTGGCGAAGCGTGAGCCCGGCGGAGAGTTCAGCGGCAAGCGTCAATGTCTCCTGTGTCTTCATGCGACCACCGGTAGCGTCTTGATACGGTAATGGTGCTCGAGCTCCTGCCCCCTGACCGGATCCGTCAGCACCACGCGAAATGCATCGGCGGCGCGTACCTCGCCCATGACCGGCAAGGTACCGCAGAGCATCGCTTGTCCCGGCGCCAGACGCACCTCGTCGAGCCCAAAGCGGCGCAGCAGCTCGGCAGGGTGGAGCAAGCCCGTCACCCCGCCCTGCTGATAGACCACCTCCCGCCCTTCGATCGTAGCGTAAGACGTCATCTGCAATTCATCCCAATGGTCGAGCACGCTCTCCAGGCGCCACACCTTGCGGCTGACCGGCTTGGCACAGACCTGCTTGGAGTGCGCCACCGACCAGGCTTCCGCCTCGCGATCGGTATGGTCGGAGCCGATACCGACAAGCGTGCCCTGTAGCGTGCCGATCAGCACGACCTCCACTTCACCGCTCGAGGCCTCGCCGAGCACCTGGATCGTCGGCTCGGTGGTCAACTGGTTGGCAGCAACGCGATAGAACAGCGGCGTTGCCGAGGGCGGCTTCACGCCGATCGCCTCGAGTTCTTCGATATGCTCATCGATGGCTGCCTGCTCGCGCCCGGCCCACCCGGCGATGATCAGCTCCTGAATATCGACCTTCAGGGCCTTGTCGGTCTCCGATACATGGAAAATCAACATTCTCTGGCTCCATTGGCACTTGTCGTTGGGAGGCTCAATTCAGCACTTCGGGAAGATAGAGGGCGACGGCCGGGAACAGCACGAGCACCACGGCCATCAGCAGCATGATGCCGACATAGGGAATGGCGCCGACCATCACGTCGTTGAACGATCCCCCCTGGCGCACGCCTTGCACCACATAGAGATTGAGACCGACGGGCGGCGTAATCAGCGCCATCTCGATCAGCAAAATCAGCAGGATGCCGAACCATACCGGGTCGAACCCCAGGCCGATCATGATCGGGGCGACGATCGGAATCGTGATCACCATGAGCGAGAGCGTCTCGATGAAAAAGCCGAGTACGATATAGAGGGCAATCACCATCAGCAGCGTGGCATAGGGCCCGAGGCCAGCGGTCTCGAGAAAGCTCCTCAGCTCCCGTGTGATGCCGGCCGACGCCAGCACGAAGTTGAGGAAGTACGAAGCGATGATGATCAACATGATCATTCCCGTAGTTCGCATCGTGCCGTCCAGCGCTTCGACGATGATCGCCAGCGACAGCTTGCGCATCGTCACGGCGATCAGCAGCGCCCCGATAACTCCGAGCGAAGCGGCCTCGGTGGGTGTCGCCCAGCCGGCATAGATCGACCCCACCACGACGCCAAACAACAGCAGCACGGGCACCAGATGGCGCAGGCCCGAGAAACGCTCCCGCCAGCTGTGGCGGCGGCTGGGCCCGCCCAGGCTGGGCCGCCACAGGCAGATCAGCGCCGTGCCCAGGATGAACAGCAGGGCCAGCAGCAAGCCCGGCAGCAACCCTGCGGCAAACAGCCGGGGAATGGAGGTTTCCGTCAAGAACCCATAGACGATCAGGTTGATCGAAGGCGGGATCATGATGCCCAAGGTGCCGCCGGCAGCGATCGAACCGGTGAACAGGCGCTGGTCGTACTTCATCTCCTTGCCCTGGGGGATCGCCACGGTACCGATGGTCGCCGCGGTGGCCACGCTCGAACCGGAAGTCGCCGAAAACAGCGTGGCAGTACCGATGTTGGCATGCAGCAGACCGCCCGGCAGCCACGACAGCCAGCTCTCCAGCGCCCGGTAGGTCCCCTTGGCGATACCGGTACGCACCAGGATCTCCCCCAGCAGGATGAAGAGGGGAATCGCGATCAGCAGGAAGCTGTCCGAAGCCGACCACAGGACATCGCCCAGAGCCCTGACCAAAGGGAAAGGAGAAAAGAATTCGTCGAGAAACAAGCCGAGCGCGATGAGCGTGGCGGCCACCGGCACGCTCAGCACCAATAGCAGCAGCAGAACCAGCAAAGCCATCAGGATCATGAGGCGTATTCCTTGTTCTCTTCCAGCCGCTCATCCAGCGTGGGGCTCCCGGCCAGTTGCTGAATGCGCCCAGTGTCTCCATTCAGCAGCGCGAAGAGCACACGCAGCAACACCAAGCCGACCGCCAGAGCGAACCACGCCAGCCCAAGCAGCCACAGCGCCTGGGGTATCCAGACCGGCGTTCCCAAGGGAGTATTGGCCCGCGCCCCGCCGGCGTAGGAGCTTGCGGCGATGTCGAATGCCGCTCCGACCACCAGGACGCAGAAGAGCGCCATTGCCAGCAGCGCCAGCAGGTCCAGCACGCCGCGAATGCGAATAGGCAGGTTCACGTAAAGGGCATCGATACGAATGTGCGCCTTACGCATCAGGGTGTAGGCAAACGCCCAACTGGAGCTGATCGCCATGATGTAGCCGGTGAGTTCCGTGGCATGCACCGCCGACCGACCCATCAGGCGGCGAGACAGCACCTCCACCGTTACCATGGCTACCGTCAGAAGAATCAGTACACCGCCGGCACGCGCCAGCCACAGCGACCCCACCTGCACGATACCCAGCGCACGGTCGAGCCCATCATTTACCCGCTGAAACATAACGTTCTCCGAGGCGGGCCGGGTCATGCCCAGCCCGCTAGCAACGGTCAAGTCCAGTAAGTTAGCGAGACGCGCTCAAGCCTGTGACTTCTCCCACGGTCTCGTTCCAGCGGTCCACCCATTCCTGATCGACACGGTTGGCCCAGTTGGGCAGCAGGGTTTCTTCGAGGTGGAGCGAGACCTCCTGGAAGTCCTCATCGGTCGCTTCCACCAGCACCATGTCGCCCGGCTCCCCACGCGAGCAGTCGCCATCGCCGGTCAGGCAGGCGATGCCTTCGCGGGTCTCTTCCACTGCCGACTCCCATACGGGCGCCTCGTAGTTCTCGCGAATCTCCTCCAGCAGCCACTCCTGGGTATCGCTGGAGAGCGAGTTCCACTTGTTTCCGTTCATGGCCGTTACCACGTGGTCCCAACCGCCGACGGGTAGCGGATAGAGGTGCGTCGACACTTCATGCCAGCCGGAGCTGTAGCCGGAAAGCGAACCGGTTACGGCGCAGTCGATCACGCCCCGCTGCAGGGCGCCGGGCACCTCACTGAAGCTGAGGGTGATGCCCTCGGCACCGAGGGCCTCGAGAAACTCGGCCGTGGTGCGTCCGCTGGCGCGAACCTTCTTGCCGGCAAGATCGCCCAGGCCTTCGATTTCGGCATTACAGAACACCATCTGTGACGGATAGGGCACCACCGCGAGGAGTTGCGCCCCCGAAAAGCGCTTGGTAAAGGCGTCCGCCAATACCGGACGGTAGGCCTCGGCCACTTCGCGCGCCGTTTCCACATCCGGCGCAATCATCGGCATGTCGAGCCCTTCGAGCTCGGGAGCGTCCTGAACGGCGTAATCGGCAACGGTGGAACCTACCTCCACCACGTCGCGGGCCATCAGGCGGTAGACCTCGCCCCCGTCGAGCCCCATCTGGTCGAAGGTCGTCACCTCTGTGGTAATACGCCCCTCGGAGGCTTCCGGTAGGTGCTCCTCCCAAAAGGGTCGCTCGAAATTCTGGAACAGCGAAAGGCTGCTCCAGCTACCCACATAGGAAAGGCTGGCCTGATCCAGTTCCTGAGCTGCAGCCTGCCCTGCCGAAACGCATAGACCAGCCGCGATGGCTGAGACGAGACTTGTTCTTGTAGTCAGCATGGTTTCCTCACTTATCTGCGTCGTGATGGTTATAGTAGGGCCAGCTCACTGTCGGGAATGTCGGTCACCAGCATGTGGCCCGGGCTGTGGGTAATGGCGAGTTCGATACCGGCATCCATCAGAACCTGCTGAGGCGTTACCCCACAGGCCCAAAAAACCGGCAACTCACCCTCACCCACCGATACCGCGTCCCCGTAGTCCGGGGAGCGCAAATCCGCAATTCCAATCCGGGAAGGATCGCCCAGGTGCACCGGGGCACCATGAGCCTGGGGAAAGCGTGTCGTGACCTGGATGGCACGAATGGCATCAGCAGCCTTCATTGGGCGCATCGATACCACCAGGTTTCCAGCGAAGCCCCCCGCGGTCACCAGAGGAAGCGAAGTCCGGTACATGGGCACGTTGCGCCCCTCCTCGATGTGCCGAACCGGCAACCCGGCCTGCCGCAGGGCATGCTCGAAGGTAAACGAACACCCCAGGGCGAAGGTCACGAGATCGTCGCGCCACTCCGCATCGACGTGGCTGACGGTTGCCTGCAAATGGCCCTCGCGAAAGATGCGATAGGTGGGAACATCGCGAGCGATATCGAGATCGCTACCGAGCGTGGCGCAGCTGCGTGCGCCCGGCTCGCTGACGGCGAGCAAGGGGCAAGGTTTCGGGTTCGCCTGGCAGAAACGCAAGAAGCCATTTGCCTGCGGCTCGGGAAGGATGACGAGATTGGCTTGTACGAAGCCATAGGCCAGCCCAGCAGTGGGCGCCTGCAAGCGGCCCTCTCTCGCCGCCCAGCGAACCTCGGCAGGAGAGGAATGGGCCGTAGGAAGAATGGAGTCGTCCGGGCGGGGAATCGTCATCGATCGACCTCAACTGACGTTTCCCTTCAGTTAAGGCAGAAGCGATGATTAATACAAATCGAAATTAAGTATCACAATTGATCAGCTTTTTGGATCAGAAGTGACATCAGGCATGCCGAGAGGCTCGAAACCCTCCACGAGAAGCGGTTTGCAGCGAAAGCTCTGCCACCGCCCTCACCACGTTGGCACCGGGGGCCGTACTGTAGGCCACGTTGAAGGCCAGGTCGGGCAGTGCTGCCTCGACGCTGAATTGTCGGAGAGTGCCGCTCTCGAGTTCCTGGGAGACGATTTCACGGGGCAGCGCACTCACCCCGATACCATCCAACGCCATCCGTATGATGGTTGAGAGCGAAGAACTGGAATGGATCCGTGTGGAGTGGTTCATCGGATCGACGAGGGAGCGAATCACGGTATACGGTTCGCTGCGACGCGGATAGGTGATGATCGGCCACTTGGCCAGCTCCGCAAGGGTAATTGGCCCCGTGGGTATTGCCAGTTTCGGGCTCGCCACCCATACCAGCGAATAGCGACACAAGTCCTCGTTCGTGAAACCGGGCTGGTTTACCTTCCCCATCAGAAAGGCAATGTCGATGTCATGGTTGGTCAGCTTGTCGGCCAGATTGACCGAAATATCGATATCCAGCTCCAGGTTGATGGCCGGATAGGCCTCGCTGACGCGCTCGATCAAACGCGGCAGCCAAGTGTAGGCGATGGTTTCCGCCACGCCGAGGCGAATGCTGCCCTGCAGGCATTCCGCCTTGGCCACGACCTGCAGCATCTCACCCTGTAGATGCAGCAGTCTCTCGGCGTAGGCGAGCAGCTCGCGCCCCTTCGCCGTCAGCACCACGCGACGGCCGGTTCGCTCGAACAGCTCGACCCCCAACTCATCTTCCAGCCCCGAGATCCGGGCGGAAACGGAGGGCTGTGACGTATAGAGCCGCTGCGCCGCGGCCCGAAAGCTGCCCAGACGCGCAATCCAGACAAATGTCTCCAGGCTGCGAAAATTCATGCCATCTCCCCTGTTTTCTGGCCGCTGCGCTGGAGTTTGCCTCAGCGCTCCGGGCACCGCTAGAGATGGACAGACTGTGCCAGCAGCCTACTCCGCCGCTTCGCGCTTGCGCACAACATCGACCCTGTGCTGCTGCCGGGTCCACTTGCCCTGGGGCTTGTCGATGTACTGGAAGTACTCGTTGGTGAAGTTGCCCTGGTTGCAGGTGGTGCGGTAGCAGGCCGTAGGCACCTCGTCGCGGGGCAATACCTTGTTGAACACTCCCGGCCCGGTCAGCTCGAAAATGTTCTTCTCGGTTGCCTCCTCGATGTTGGCGAGAATGGCCTCTCCGATACGCACGATGTGAGGGTTCGCCGGCTTGCTGGCGATGAAGTAGTTGCTGATCTCGCCGCGGCGGGTAGTGATGTAGAGCTCATCCATCCCGGGCTTGACGATCCGCGCCAGCGGCCACACCGCATGGCCGTCGATATCCATGTAGACACCGCCGTGCTTCTGCAGCACCAGCACCCGCCAGAAATCGGCCTGGGCCGCCCCCACCTGCAGGCGTGAATAGGCCGCGAGGATCTCCGGTGAGTAGTTCTCGCGAATGTATGCTTCCCGGGCTTCGGTGATCATGAAGCGATACTCGAAACCAGGCGCCATCAGGCGGTTGAACAGGTAGTTCAGGTAAACCGGCAGCGTGGCCTTGTCGGTGAAGTTGGTCTGCCAGATGATGCGCGGCACCTTGGAAGGTCGGCTGGAAGGCCACCACGGCGAGGCCCGCTCGGGGATGGTGAAGCGCTTGTCGGGAAATGCATAGTGGAAACCATAGGAAGCCAGCTTGGTGACGTTGGCCAGCAGTTTCACGACCCTGGCGAATACCAGCACACCGATGTTCTTCACTTGCTTCCCCTTGTCGAAGTATGAGGCCATACCGGCATGACTCGTCCGGATACCCCTGCTACGACTCACCTCGGGCAGGAGAGTTCAAAAGAGCCAGCCCCATCGTCAAGGGGTTTACATAAGGAAAAAATTTGAATGTCTTCGGCTACTGTATGCGCCAGCTTGTTACGCCGAGCGCCAACGCTCTTTCAGGTAGAGATGCAGGGATTCGCGGTACCGCTCATCAAGCAAATGCTGCTGGCTGATCGAGCGATAAAGAGCCCGCCATTTGCCACGCTGGCTTATCGGCAGTGGCTTGACATGGGTATCGATCCAGATAATCTCGCCCGTGGAAGCACACAGGAAATTGTTCATATGTAGGTCACGATGCACATAGCCGGCAACGGCCAGCTTCAGCAGGTCGTCGCCCAATCTTACCAAAAAGCGGTCACGCCCGGGCTCGTTCAGGCCTTCAAAATACTGCTCCCCCGTCATCACGCCATTGACATGTTCGATCAGCAATAGCGACCCTTGATGATTGAAGGGATTCAGCGATATGCCCCAGGCCAAGCACCTAGGCGTACACAGCCCAGCCTGCCGAAGGATCTTCTTGCTTCGCACTTCCTTGCGCGCCTCGAACTGGAAGAAGAAGCGTTTGTCAAGAAAATCGCGCATGAACCATCGCAACGGTCGCTGTCGCCAGCCATACTTGTCTCTCTTGACCTTGGCCAGCACACCCGTTGCCTTGTCAAAATAGAACTCACTGCTGGCCTTCTCTTCCATCAAGCGGGAACGATCATCCTTAGCCAAACTCAAGGGAGCCTGCATATTTCCGCTTTCGAACAAAAGGTAGTTACGTCTGTGGCCTGCAATCTCCACTGCCGTGATCTTCACTCAGCGCTCCCAATCATTTCCCACTGCAAGCCTTGCCGTAAGCTATTGTTAATTATTGCTTTGTAACGCTCAAGCGCTTGACTGCACTTATTCAGGCGAGTAGAACGGAGCAGCGCACACCCAAACCGAGGCAATGCCTTCACCTGCCTCTTTAGTCGATACTTTTTGCAGCTCGTTGAGCTGTACCCATAGAACGCTCGCATTCGCATAGAATGCCGGTTTTTCATCGTCATTTCGAGACCAGCCGTGGCTAACAACGACAACGAGACCACCCCTACAGCCAGCGTCGACGAAAATTCACTGAACGGTGACTGCACCGAGGCTAATACAGACGCGTTTGAACAGTTGACAAGCGCCTGTTTACCACGCCTGCTCAGCGTGTCGGGACGTTTTCTCGAGCAGCCAAGGCACCGAGAAGCGGTATGTCGCGACACCCTGCTGCTTGCGTGGCGCAATTTTTCAGATCTCAACACCAGCACGATGCCCAGCCTGTGGCTGTACGGCATACTCGCCAGCCGCCTCTATAACCAGCTATTGGCGCTGCACGGCTCACAGCAAGCCATGATGCGCCAAGTAAGCGTGTTGGCAGCCGAGGACACGGCAACGGTACTTGCCCCCACAGGGCCCCGTCCCGCACTGCTCAGCGGCACAAGGCTACTGGCGATGTCGCAACAGGAGCCTCCTACGGCACCCTCCGGCCGGCTCATGGGTGAGTTGAACGAACTCATAACAGCAGAAATCGTCCAACGCAACGCTCCACTGACGCCAACCGGCGAACGCGTGTACCCGCCGCTGTACGACCCAGCCCTGCGCTACCGCATGTTTCGCTCTCGAGCTGCCTTTCTCCTCAAGGAAAGCTTCAAGCGCAGCCTGGGGCGCCCGTTCGAAGACAAGCTGTTCGAACGTTGGCTAGACAACAAGGCAGGCGGTGCGGTGCTGGAAAACCAGGGCCTGCCGCGGCGTAGCGTCGAAGCGTATCTTGGTGACAGGCTCGATCTCGAGATAGATCCTCGTGTGCTAAGCCGAGGTCTCGACTATCCCATTTCGTTCCCGAATCGAGCTCAGCGACGCAAGATCTCCAATTTCTTTATCTGGCCGGGGGACTGGGACCTGAAGACACCGGCCCTTGTAGAAACCCAGCGACACCATTTCATTAGCGATATCTGGGCCCACCGACTCGACCTGACCGCAAGCGATAGCTATGCCAACCTGATGAACAGACTCGAACAGCGCGGCCCACTACGCCTGCATCATCAGGGCATTCTGCTTGACACCGAAGCACGCATTCTTACCTACCTGGAACGCTATCTCTTCTATATGGAAGACATGAGCTGCTTCGGTTTCAAGATCGGCCTTGGAAAGGATCCGCTCGGTATAGCCATCGACCGGCATGGAGGCATGATCAAGATCAACAAGGGTTTGCATAGGCTGGCGATGGCGCAAACCCTGGGAATCCGGCACGCCACAATGCGGGTAAGAGCCGTTCACCAACTCTGGTGGAAGCAGCACAAAGGTAATGAACAGGGAACAAGAACGCTGGAAAACATAATCGCAGCATTGCCGGGGTAATATCTCAAGCCTGGCCTACGTGCAGGCCAGGCTCTTGCTCAGCATGACGAAACAATGCCCAGATCACAGGCAATAGGAAAGCATAGACCATCACGCCGCTATTATGGGCAAGAAACACCTGGGAGAGCCCAAAATCAAAGAATGCTACCGGCAACAGCACGCCAGCCACCGCAAAGGATCTCAGCTCAACGTTGGAAGCCTTCAGGCGCTGGGCAAACAGACGCATCGGCACAAGGTACAGGGCCAACACCGCCAGCAAACCAATAATGCCGCGCTTGGCCGCAGCATCGAGAAATTCATTATGGGCATGACCGAACGTTGCAGCATGAGAATGCACTATGCCCGCGTCAGCCAGTTCCTCCATGCGTTCGTTGTATCCGTTGTTTCCCCAGCCCTGCAAGGGTCGCTCCACGAACATGTGTGCAGCGCCCTTCCACATCTCGAATCGAGCACCAATCGAGGTCGTCTTCCCCGCTTGGGCGGCATAGCTGGTCACATCGATAACGGCCCGCTCCACGCGCTCCTGCACGCCCGTTTGCGGTATGGCATACGCCAGCGAGGCGAAAATGAAAACGCAAAGCAGTGCCAGTCCCTTCCATTTGGCAGCCAGCCCGGCACCATAGCCCTTGTAAAGCACCCAGAAAACAACCGGCAGGCCTATCCAACCGCCCCGAGTTCCCGAAAGCAACGACCCCAAGGCACCGCCAACGAACCCCAAGGTCATCAACGTCAACCACACGCCACGACGAGGTTGGCACATGGCCCACCCCATACCTGCCAGGCATAGAATGCCGGTCAACATACTGATGTTGCCGTATTGAATCACGTAGGTGTAACCGCTGGCTCGCTCAACGTCCAGGGCCATCTTCTGCCATATGGCCCAGCCCCCTGTCAGCACGCCCCCCACGGCCAATCCGGCCCAGAAAGCACCTGCACGCGGAGGATACGCCAAAACCAAAAACAGAGCCGGCACCGCCAGGATGAAGCGGACAGGCTTGTCCATCCCCCGCGAGCCCTGGCCATCCCACCAGGCTTCGGCCATCCACACCAACGCAATTGCAAGAAAAACGGCGACAATCCACCAATCTCGTCGCTCAAGAGCCAGCTTCCCTCGGCCGAGCAGTAGTACAGCACTGCCCAACAGCAGCATGACCGCTCCAGCCGAATAGCCGCTGGGTACGATCAGTGCAATGGCCATCAGAAGAAAGGCAGCAAGGCTGGTATAATTGCGCATGGCGCCCGTCATGGGGCTAGCCGTCATTACATTCACAAAGCGTATCCTGACGATTGTTCAAGAATTGTGCGGCATGATGCCCATCGGTCGATGCCAAATCAAGAATCGCGACGGCATTAGTAAGCATTCGAACCGGCGAATCCTTTGAAAACCGTCAAGAAAATGATTTTCAGATCCAACCCGAGCGACCAGTTGTCAATGTACCAAAGGTCATGCTCGACCCGTTGCTCCATCTTCTCGAGGGTATCCGTTTCGCCACGCAGGCCATTCACCTGCGCCCAGCCGGTAATCCCAGGTTTTACCTTGTGGCGCCTCATATAGGATTCCACGAGCTCACGGTAGTGCTCATTGTGAGCCAGCGCATGGGGCCGGGGGCCTACGATCGACATCCTCCCCTGAAGCACGTTGTAGAACTGTGGTAGTTCATCCAGCGAAGTCCGCCGCATGAATGCCCCCACTCGGGTGACACGAGCATCGCCCCGCTTCGCCTGGGTGACCTGCCCCTCTGGTTCCTGATGCATAGCCATCGAGCGAAACTTGTACACCTTGAAGCGCTTGCCGTTGATGCCAGTGCGGTACTGCTTGAAAAGCACGGGCCCTGGCGAACTCAGCTTCACGACGACAGCCAGCACGAGGCAAACCGGCAGAATCAACACGCTGATCAGCGTGCCCAACACGATATCTTCGAGGCGTTTGATCACTGGTGCCATGCCCGCCATCGGACTCACGCTCAAATCCAAGGCGTAGCGCCCTGCCACCTGGCTGACACGATGATTGAGCAAGCGCATGTCCTTGAGGCCAGGAATCAGCCGCACATCTACCATAAGCTGTTGCAGAGCACGGAAGAGCAGTTGAGCCTCATGCCCTCTTTCCAACGGCACGCAGATCCAGATTTCCCTTGTTCCAGAAAGCTCCACCCGCTTCACCAGCTTTTCCAGCTCCTCCTCGCACAGCGTTCGCTTGAGACGATGCACCCCAACGATGCTGAACCCTTCGGAGGCATAGCGGCGCATGTCCTTGCCCACATCCAACAATTGGCTTTCAGGCCCCACCAGGAATACCCCCCGACGCAAACGGCCCCGCCGGTACAGTACCTTCACCGCCTGATAGGCCACTACCCGCATCGCAAAAGAGAGAAAGAACGAGCCCAATAACGTGAAGCCCACCCACAGCCGCGAATAACGCTCCGCCACGTGGGCAAGGAATAGAAGAGACATGACGACAAGAGCGATGCCCAACCAGACCATGAGCAACTGCAGCAGCACTTGGGGAAAGCTGGAGCTGCGCCAGTTCTGATAGGCACCGTTCAGCGCATTGGCCAAGACTACCAGTAGAGCGATGGCCAGCAGCGCTGCCCCATACTGGTCGTCTAGCTGCCATTCGCCAAACCGCAGGCGATGCACGCAAAGGCCAGCCGCTACAACGCCAAGGAAATCGACAAGCGGCCCGAGCATCTGGAAGGGCTCATACTTGCTGAACCTGGATGGTCCTGCCATCGTAAAATCCCAAAACAAGAAAAAGATCAGCCGGTGCGCCCGGCCTTCCCATACGGCTCACTCAGCCCTTTCTGCGACGCCTCGCATGGAAGGACAGCAGATCATATGCAAACAGCCATACAAAGACGGAGTAATCGACGGTGTAGCGTTTGATCAGCTTTGGCTCATCGAAGATGCGATACATCCAGCGCAGATTCATTCGATCCATCCAGGGCGGATAGTACTGGGTGCCACCTTTTGCTGTCTGATGTAGAAAACCACCGCAGGTGTAGCCCTCACCTCGCCACCCCGCGTCGGCAAGGTCCAGCAATAGCTTTTCCTGCCGTGGCGCCCCCATTCCAACGATCACGATATCCGGCGCCAAACAGGTGAGCTCCTGGATAAATTCCACCCGCTCTGCCTCATTGGCAAAGAAGCCATGACGGATACCGGCCACCTGCAAACCCGCGAAGCGATCTTTCAGCCTCGTAGCGGCTTGCTCAGGCACCCCCGGCTCGCTGCCCACGAAGTAGACTCGCCGGCCCTGTTGTGCTGCCGTGCTCAGCACTTCGAGAGCCATGGATGTCATGTCGAAGCTCTTGCGGCTCGCCCTCACACCAGCCAGCTTCATCAGCAACACCAGCGCTATCCCGTCGTAGTGGATAGTATCGAAGCGCCGGAAGATCTCCTGCCGCCTCCTGGCCACGCGGTATGAGTAGGGATTCAGGAAGGTGGTGAGCCTGGGCAGGCCATCGCCACTTCCTGAGACTCGCTCCCTTAACAATTCAATCATGCAAAGCTCACGTGAGGCTCACTGCTACCGGGTCTTTGCCGGTAGAAGCGAGAGAAAGTCGTTCATGAAGCGCTCGAAGGAGTAACGCTTGGCAAGCGCATCATACACCCTGGGGCATGGAATTTTGTTCCCATCTTCCAACTCGCTCATGGAAGCCGCCCAAGCCTCGACGTCACCGATCGCCAACACCTCACCATAGGTCTCACCCTCGAACGTCACGGCTTCGACCTGCGGCGCAACATCTGAAACAACGGTATAAGTACGGTTGATGATGGCTTCCAGCAACGCATTGCTCATCCCTTCGTAGCGTGAAGGCATGAAAAAGGCCCTGGCACCACGCAGCCAAGCGTTAACTTCAGCATTACTCCTGACTCCTGGCATTTCGATGCGCGAATCAACGCCAAGCCGCCTGGCAAGCGCCTCCAACGCCTCTCGACGCTCCCCTTCACCGAGAATGACGAGATTGCCGGTATAGCATGATCGAGACAGCGCCCTGATGAGCAGTTCATGGTTCTTCTGTTCGCTCAGCCGGCCGACCGCCAGAATGTAATCGCCCTGAATTGGCGGCAGGCTTTCCAACCCGTTGCGCTGTTCCACACAGTTATAAATCACCTTGTGTTCCAGCGATTGCCCGGCATAGTGCGAACTAAAGGAATCCTGTACCGCACCGGAAACGTAGGTGACCGTACTCAAGCAGCCCAGCCGGGCTAGCCACCGGTCGGCCAAGCGAGCCAAACGACCATACGAGAACAGTGGATTGCGGTGCGAAATCACCACCGGCACGCCGAGCAGCTTGCCCGCCAACGCCGAATAGAGATTGGCATAGTGCGTAAACGCAATGACGCACTCAGCCCCAGCCCTGCGCAGCGCACTGACCAGGCGTGGTAAGGAAAGCAGCAGCAGCGAAACGGGTTGCTTTTGGGCTAGCAAGTATTCGACAACCACGCCGGGCTCAATGTAAAAATCGGCCTCTGCTTTCTTGTACAGAAACACCAGGGTAGGCTGATGCCCTGCCCTGACGAGGCCGTTCGCCAAGTTGATGGCCGCTTTCTGCGCGCCACCAGCCTCGTATTGGGTTACGACTATGGCAACTCGCATATTCTACTTCCGTTCAAGCGATGCATGGTTTTAGCAACAAATTCTCATAAGCATCCAGTGCATACTTCGTGGCATAGGGTGCCGAAGATTCATGTACCGTAGCCGGATCGAAGCGGCCATCGACATTTCGCATTGCAGCCACCAACCCTTCCACCGAAAGATGTTCAACCAGATAACCATTGCGATCATCGACGATTTCTCTTGGCCCACTCTTGCAATCGAAGGCAATGACTGGCGTACCGAGCGTGATCGATTCGATAAGCACGTTAGGGAAGCCTTCGTACAACGAAGTCAACAGTGTCGCCTTGGCTCCCAGATAAAAGGGAATGATATCCTTCTGAAATTTTTCGAAGTCGACTCGACTCGCGACCCCGAGGGCCTCGGCCGTTTCCCTCAATTGAGTTTCAAGGCGACCCTGCCCGACTATCTTCAAACGTAAGCCTGGGGATTCATCCGCCACCTTGGAAAAAGCTTCAATTGCATAATGAAATGCTTTCTGCTCGTCCAGACGCCCCACGCATAAATAGTAGTTCTTCTTTTCGATAGCCTCCCAATCCAAGGCAGCAGCATACTGCTCAATACGCTGGTTAACGCTATTGTAAATAACTGGGGCGCGCTCCGGATTCACACCATATAGATCGACCAGGTCCCGCTGCATGTCTTTGCACTGGTTTATAATATAATCTACTTTACAATAAAAAGCGTCGATCAAGCGAGCAACCAAATTTCGCCACCAACCCTTAGCGCGGGCACGTACCTCGGAAAGCGTATTGATATTCCTGGCCACAAGTTTAAAACGCTGGAAGCTAACAGCACGCACCAAAACCATCATAACTGCCAGCTGATAAGTGAACACCACCACCTTGCGAACTTTATGCTTCCTGATATAGCCCAGCAATAAAAAGAATGCATGACGAACGTATGCCGCCCCCAGCACTTGAAAATTAACGCGATCACTTATGCGGTCCACATAAGCAGCATTACCAAGGTGCAAAATCACTAAAGTGACATCCCATCCCCTCTCGGCTAATCCGTTCGCCACATTCACGCATACCGCTTCAGCACCGCCACCTTCCAGGGCGGTAATGATAAAAGTGACCTTTCTTTCACTCGCATCCACTTTTATTCACCTCTTGTCGACTTCCACCTTATCAAATTTTCTTTTAGTATATTCAACTCTTCGCCCCATAAGCTTATGCTTCAAACTAAAAATCTTTTCGCTAAGAGAGTAAGCAACTCTTGAATAATTAAAATTATCAACAGCAGTAAGGTAAGGTTGATCAAAATTCTGTGCCACAGCGGTCATTGAAAACTTTTCGGCTGCTTCAACATGCTGTCGAGAAAGTTCCTCACGCTGTTCAAGACTCATATCCTTGAACTCTTCAATCAACTCAACCACAGGTCGCTTTGGGAAACTCAAAGCAGGATGGTGATACTCATATTCTGAATAGTCACTAAAAAATCCATAGGAAACAGGATTCTCCAAGGATTCTATTCCGATGATAGAGGGAACACCACAGAACGCTGCTTGTATAATAGCCGTGCCACTACCGATAAATATATCGTATCCAGAGACAACATCATCAAATTTCGAATATTCAAAAGAACCACGCATGGTGACCAAATCCGTCAGGCCCAATGCATCAATCTTAGCTTGAATCTTATTCGTAAGCGGCCCATCGCCGTAAATGTCAAATAGTACAGGAATATTTCTTTCTCTCAGAGTCTTTATAACGTCCAGCATCCACAAATTATAGCTTTTGAACTCCACCAAGCGCCCCACAGCACATATTTTTAACACCGCATCAGAAGTTTTCGTCCTCCTAAGTTCATGTGGCTGCCGAGCATGGCGATGCGTGCTTTCTATCACACCAAGACGGAATTCTTTAGCATTTTCTATTTGTACTGAAAGTCTATCCTGTAAAAAATTTTTTGTAGAGCTCGCAAAACACAGCAAATTATCGCTTGGTTGATGCTTCAGAACAAACTCACGATTGATGCGTTCAAAATATGGCAACTGTTTACCGCCCCATGCAAATTCCAATGAATGGTACACCCCAACGGTTATTGGCAAATTCTTGCTCGCTACGTTGTTTAACCGATCAGCAAGAAGTGCATTTTTTCCATTGGTCACGTGAATTTGAGTGGCAAATTCAAGTACTTTATCGACGCCTGTTTTTTTCATAGGAGTCAACAAAGGAAAGCGACGCACAAGAATAGGGTAGTCGTAAAAAACATCTTCAAACGTGTAAACGTTTGCCA
Source organism: Billgrantia sp. C5P2 (assembly GCF_051062895.2). Lineage (NCBI taxonomy): Bacteria > Pseudomonadati > Pseudomonadota > Gammaproteobacteria > Oceanospirillales > Halomonadaceae > Billgrantia > Billgrantia sp. C5P2. The sequence goes on along the minus strand of NZ_CM128542.1, from coordinate 2,080,922 downwards.
CAGCCCTCATTTTTTGTAAAAGTTCCGAATCACTCTCAGAATATTTATCCAGGAGAAGAATATTCGTCGACTTCCCCTGCCTGTGCCGTTCTCTTGCCAGCCTGACAAAGAACGTCTCGATCCCTCCTAACCGCAATGCACTATAGATGATCAGCATTTTGAAGCCACCTTATCCTTAACGATGTCAAATAATTGGCGCACTCGGTTATTAAGCAGAAGCATTGTTAACAGAAGCAAAAAAAGCCACAAACCCACCGCAACGATTGGATACTGGACTTCTTGAAGAGCAAACAGTATTGTGAAGGACAAATAGCAGATGACCAATATATACATATGCAATCTTCGAATTGGCCTCCATACGTAGCAGCTAGCTTCCGTTCTTATTGCGAAAAAAAGTGAGAATGACAAGGCAGAAGCGATAGCCGCTCCAGCAGCTCCGTATTTCGGTATCAGCAAATAATTTAGTAACAGGTTGGCAAACAGGGCCAACAATGAGGCCGACATAGAAAAAACTGAGCGCCGGGTAATTCCCACCCCAATGACCGTAGCTTCCGAAAGCATATACAGCAACGGCATTGAAACACATGCAACAACAAGATATTGGATGCTCAAGTATTCATTAGGCAGAAGGTAACTTATCACCCAGGAAAAAGCACCAAACAGAGACCAAACTGCCAAGATACCCAAAAGCATAAAATCAATTACTGCTTGTACTTTTTCCATCTGCACCCCCTCACTAACCCAACGGTATACAACGGGGTGCCACAAGTTAGAAAAAATGGTAGATAAAACTGCCGCTACAGCAGCAATGCTTACTGCAACAGAATAGAGGGCAAGTTCATCGAATCCTGCCAGTATCCGAAGAAAAAAACGATCCATTGTCGTCAAAGCCCAATAGGCTAAACTTCCCGCCACCAAGGGTAGTGAAAAAGTCAGCATTGCCTGCATTGTTTTTCTATCGTATTCTGCCGACAGCGCCTGCCTTATATCCGCTCTTACCAGGTAGACTAAAGCCGTCAGCGTGATTGCAAGCGCAATTACATTGGACAAAACCAGCTCTTTAAACCCATATTCGTAAAACGCGACCACAAAAATAACGATAAATATTAAATGACTTATCCTCGGCATTACTTCTGCTACGGAGAACGCCATTCCTCGCTCCTGCATTCTTAAAACATGCTTCAATATATTGATTAAAAAAGAGAATAACAAACCAAGCATGATCAACATATCCAGCTCGACTGACTGGAGATCAAATACCCAAATCGACAAGCTCAAAGGAAAAACAAAAAATACCAAACTTACCAACACGAAGAGAAGGACCCCAGGCAATATGGTTAGCTTTAACAAAAGCCCCTTATTGTCCATTTCCTGATATTCTCGCACATATGCCTGGTGCAGTGCCAAACTAAACAGCATTACACCAAAGCCCAAGACAGCTTGATACATCGAGAACCGCCCGATATCTTCCTTGGGAAATATCCATGCAATTAACGGCAGCGTTATAAATCCCAAAAAGGCACCAAGTACTGGCCCAAGGGAAAAGCTGGCAATTTTCCTGATATTCAATGATAAAAGTCCGTTATACCTACCACAGTTTTTTCCACAAACTCGTCAGGCATACCATACCACATAGGAAGTCTTAATAAACGCTCAGATTCTTTTGTTGTAAATTCATCACAGCCTTCAAATCTTCCATAAACGACTCCTGCTTTAGCCGTATGCAGCGGCACATAATGAAAGACAGCCGCAATGCCATTATCTTTAAGATGTTTTATTAATGCATCCCTTTCCTCTAAGTCCTTGGCCTTGACGTAGAACATATGCGCATTATGGACACAATTGTCAGGCACAAAGGGCAAATCTATAAAGTCTTTCTTTTTCAGATGATAAAGCCGTGAGTAATACTTTTCCCAAATAGAGCGTCGGTTATTGTTAATATTGTCTGATTCTTCAAGCTGCCCCCATAAGTAAGCCGCTTGCAACTCACTTGGCAGATAACTGCTGCCAATATCTACCCAGCTGTACTTATCCACCATACCACGGAAAAACAAGCTGCGGTTGGTCCCTTTCTCACGGATTATTTCCGCCCTTTCCTTAAAAGAAAGGTCATTTATTATCAGTAGTCCCCCTTCCCCACCGCTCGTATAGTTTTTAGTTTCGTGGAAACTATACGCAGCCAAATGCCCTATCGTACCTAGCATTTTATCCTCATACCGACTCATCATTCCCTGAGCAGCATCTTCAATGACAAAGAGACTGTAACGATCGGCAAGTGACATAATCTTTTTCATATCACAACCGACACCGGCATAGTGAACGGGAACGATAGCTTTTGTTTTATTGGTTATGGCTGCTTCAATTTTATTTTCGTCGATATTCATTGTGTCAGGACGTATGTCGACAAAAACGATTTTCGCTCCTCTTAATACAAACGCATTGGCCGTGCTGACAAAGGTATAGCTCGGCATAATGACTTCGTCCCCCGGTTTAATATCAATCAGGAGGGCAGCAATCTCCAATGCTTGCGTACACGAAGGGGTCAGCAAAGCTTTATGACAAGGCAAACGGTGCTCGAACCATTCATGGCATTTTGCCGTATAGGCTCCATCACCGGATAATTTCCCGCTTGCCAAGGCAGTCAAAATATGTTCGTTTTCTCGACCTGTGTAAGGTGGCTTATTGAATGGGATCATTACGCACCTCGTCAAGAAACTGCTTTTCGAGCTGAAGTAATTCTTTACTCCTCTCTTTTATTCGCTTTGCAGGTACTCCTGCATAGACTCCCCAGGCCTCTGTGCTCTTCAATACGAGCGCGGAAGCGCCAATCGAGCATCCTTCGGCTATGGTGACTCCCGGAAGAACCACAGCATTTGCCCCTATCACAACCTGGCGACATATTTCAACGCTTTTAAAAAATTCCGCCTTATATTTTCTGGGGATCAATGAATTGACCATCGTCCGGCCACTGTAATCATCGGACTGAGAAAAAACTTTAACTCCATAAGCCAACGAACTAAAGTCGTGCAGAAACACACCAGGTTCGCCACCAGCCACAAGACACATTGGAGTAATATGACAATATTTACCTATGGTAACCTTTCCAGAAATAACACAAAAATCATCGATTCTTGAAAAGTCATCTATGGTTATTTTTTCAGGTTCGTAAATACTCGCTTTATTGCTTATCTTTACGTTCTTTCCAATTTTCTTGAAACCCATTTCCTGAAGCTCGGCATGCGAATAATACGCCATACTCTCACCCTTCCTTTAGGAGTCCTTTACCCTTGAGGACAAGATTTTTTTGCAGTCCCCAGCCCCAGACCTTTGTATCCTAGCTCTACCCTGCCCATCACTACCAACATCACTTGCATATACGTGTAGAAGGTGGTCATCATTTCATGATGAATAGCCGCCTCGGTCAGATTGTAGAAGGCGAACCCCACCGTGAACACCAAGCCTGCCTGTGCCCACGTATTATCTCGATCTCTCCGATAAACCTTCCAATGGTAAACCCCCGGCACCACAAGATAGCCAGCCAGCGCCAGCAGCGCCAGCAGACCGCCTGTAGCAGCCATCTCGAAATACTGGTTGTGGGCATGACCACGGTTTACACCCAGCACCCATTCGGTGAGTACGCCTCGCTCCACCAGCTCGGCATTGAGCGCCTCACGTTCTTCATAACCAAGCCCGATCAGCGGTCGTGCCATGAAGGCATGATACGCTGCCGTCCAAAGCTGTAGGCGTCCTCCGCTCGAAACGGCGGCTTCGATATCACCTTCCATCAAGTTAGTGACTTCAGCGGTAGTGTAGTCAATGCGGTTTTGTACGTTAGGCAACGTGGCATAGCTAACCAACGCCAGCATCAGGAGAGCAACCAAAGCAGCCACAATTACCTTCCAGCCGATTGTGTTGGCATTAAGCAATAGCAACAGAACCAGCAGGATCGGCAGCACCAGGATCCCGCCCCGGACGAGGGTCAGTATGCAGGTTAGGGCCCCGGCAAGAGCTGCGAGTAGCAGCCATGTTTTATGGCTGCTGCCTCGTATCAGGCTAGCGGCGAGGAACGCCATGGCACAACTGAGGTAGCTCAAGTTGATGCTGAACAAGAAACCATCGGCGCGATAACTGCCCAATACCAGGGTTTGGTAGAGCGCTACTGCCAGAGCACCCAGGCAACCCAGCACAACACCAACCTCCATATATTGCCTGAAAGCTGGTAGGTCGACAGGCGCCAATAAGTGGCGAAGCATCAGATAGATAGGCACCAAAGCGGCCATATGCGCGCCAGGGGCCAGATAGCGCGACTGCTGACCATCCAGTAAGAAGATAGGTAACCGTGACAACAAGTACAGCGTCAGCAGCCCAATCACTAGCCAATCGAAAGGCAACATCGACAACGTATGGCGGTTGACCGTCAGGTAGCCAACGGAATAGAGCAGCAATACCGCTACCACAGCATGGCTACGTACCGGGGTCGCAATGAGGAGCACGAGTACCAGTAGCAACGCCCATTGATTCATCAGCAAAGCTCGCTCTCGCATGAACACGCCTTTCATTGCACTTCCTCTACCAAGCGAGCCATAAACACAACGAGCGCCTAAAGGCGCTCGCGCAAATCATATCACTTTCGACCCCGTGCGGCGCTATCGAAGCCTCGTGGCTCTCCCGCACGGGCCATTCCTGTCAGAGCAACGCTGAAAGTTACCCGTCTTGCCTGGCCAATGCTTTCTCCCAATGCCACGCATGGGCAACGATCTGGCTCAATCGGCCAAACTGCGGTTGCCAACCCAACGTTTGCCTGGCCAGGCTTGAATCGGCAACCAGCACTGCCGGGTCGCCCGGTCGGCGTGAACCCTCCCGCACGGCAATTTCGTAGCCATCCTGTCTTACCAGCTCCTGTGCCACGTCGATCACCGCATGCACGCTCGCCCCCTCCTCGTTTCCCAAGTTAAAGGTCATGGCTCCCTTGCACCTGCCCGAAGCCATGGCCTCCAAGGCCAAAGCGTGTGCCTCACACAAATCAGTCACGTGGACGTAATCGCGGATGCAAGTGCCATCCGGCGTAGGATAGTCGCGGCCAAACACCGTCACTGGCCCGCCCCGGCCGGATGCCGACTGTAGGACCAAGGGGATAAGGTGCGTCTCGGGGTCATGGCACTCCCCCAGCTCGCCGTCCGGATCAGCCCCGCTGGCATTGAAGTAGCGCAGGCTTACCGAGTTGAGCCTGTAGGCAGCCGCATAATCCTGCAAGACGCGCTCGACCATCCATTTGCTGGCCCCATAGGGGTTGATGGGTGAACGTGGGTGAGCTTCACCAATAGGAACCGCCACTGGCTCGCCATAGACCGCTGCCGTAGAAGAGAAGACGAAGTGGCGTACGCCATGACTGACCATGGCATCCAACAGGTTGAGCGTGTGAGCGACGTTGTTGCGGTAATACCGCGCGGGTGCGGCAACCGACTCACCCACCAGGCTGGAGCCGGCAAAGTGCATCACGCCATCGAAGCGGTTCTCACCGAAGAGCGAGGCCAATCGCTCGGTGTCTGCCGTACTGCCTACCACCAACCGGCCCCACTTCACCTGTGAAGCAAACCCCGTCGAGAGGTCGTCGAGCACCACGACCTCATGCCCCCCCAGCGCAAGTCGCTTCACCATATGCGAGCCGATGTAGCCAGCGCCACCTACCACTAATATTTTCATTTGCATGGAATTACCAAAAAAGGGCAACACCTAGCGTGTGCTTAGCCACCAACCGTGCGTACCCATTGATGCGGCTTGCCGCAACGGTACATCGTAGGAACTCCTCAGCTCAATAGCTCCAAGCAAAAGGCACGCCCCTACTGGCTTTTCACAATTTGCAGTAAGTACTGCCCATATCCTGTTTTGCTCAGCGCGTTGCCGCATTCGATCAGCTGCTCGGTTGTGATCCAACCGTTGCGCCAGGCTATCTCCTCCAGACAGGCGACTTTCAGGCCTTGGCGATGCTCGATGGTCTGCACATACTGGCTAGCTTCCAACAGGCTATCGTGGGTGCCTGTGTCCAGCCAGGCAAACCCACGCCCCAACCGTTCCACGCGCAAGTCACCGCGTTGCAGGTAGGCGTTGTTCACACTGGTAATTTCCAGCTCTCCACGATGACTGGGTTCGACCTGCTTGGCAATCTCCACGACATCGTTGTCGTAGAAGTAGAGGCCGGTGACAGCATAGGGAGATTTAGGCTGCACTGGCTTCTCTTCGATGGAGATCGCGCGGCCTTCTACATCAAATTCCACCACGCCGAAACGCTCGGGATCCTTGACCAGGTAGCCAAAGACAGTAGCGCCGCTCTTTTGTGCCGCTGCTCGCTGGAGCTGTATGCTGAAACCGTTCCCGTGGAAAACGTTATCACCGAGCACGAGACAGACCGAATCGTCGCCAATGAACTCCTCACCGATAATAAATGCCTGAGCCAGACCTTCGGGGCTGGGCTGGAGGGCGTACTCAAAGCGCACACCGAAATCGTTGCCATCACCCAGGAGATTCTCATACTGGGGCAGATCTTCAGGCGTGGAAATGATCAGGATCTCGCGAATGCCAGCGAGCATCAGCACCGAGATCGGATAGTAGATCATTGGTTTATCGTAGATCGGCAGGAGCTGTTTGGAGACACCGCGGGTGATGGGGTGAAGACGAGTACCGGAACCTCCGGCAAGAATGATGCCTTTCATTTGATTGACTCCATCACTTGTTTAGCTTCCAAGCACTGCAACAGCAACCATGCATTGTTGTGGCATCCAGTGCCACCTAGATCCGATTGCCCAGCCGTTCGCCTCGATAATTGCCATCCCTGATCCGCTGGCACCACGCCTGGTTATCCAAATACCATTGGACCGTTTTATGCAGCCCGGTTTCAAAAGTTTCCTGCGGTACCCAACCGAGTTCGCGCTCGACCTTGCCGGCGTCGATGGCGTAGCGCCGGTCATGGCCAGGACGATCCTCTACGGTGGTAATCAGGTCCCGATAGTGCTCAAGAGACAAGCCACGCCCAGCAGGCGGTGCCAACTCTTGTAGCAGGTCACAGAGAGTCTGAACCACCTCCAGATTCCGTTTTTCGTTGTGGCCGCCAATATTGTAGGTTTCCCCAATCTTCCCTTGCGCCACAACCCGATAGAGCGCGCGGGCGTGATCTTCCACATAGAGCCAATCTCGTATCTGGTCGCCCTTGCCATATACCGGTAAAGCCTTGCCTTCCAAGGCATTGAGGATCATCAAGGGGATCAGCTTCTCCGGGAAGTGATAAGGCCCGTAATTGTTGGAGCAGTTGCTCACCAGGGTTGGCAGGCCGAAGGTACGCTGCCAAGCCCGCACCAGATGATCTGAACTGGCCTTGCTGGCCGAATAGGGTGAGCTAGGCGCATAAGCGGTACGCTCAGTGAAAAGGTACGACAGCGCATCGCTCTCCTCATCCGGGTGTGGCAAATCCCCGTAAACCTCATCCGTAGAGATATGGTGAAAGCGAAACTCGGCCTTGCGCGCCGCCGTGAGACCCAGCCAGTAATGTCGCGCCACCTCCAACAGGGTGTAGGTTCCCACGATATTGGTCTGGATAAAATCTGCAGGGCCATCGATCGAACGGTCCACATGGCTCTCTGCGGCCAGATGCATCACCGCACCAGGCTGATAAGTGTCAAACACCCGCTCCAGCTCGCCTTGATTGCAAATATCAACTCGTTCGAAGCGATAGCGATCCGAGTGGCTAACTTCGTTGAGGTTGCCAAGGTTGCCTGCATAAGTCAGCTTGTCGACATTGACCACGCTGTCAGCGGTGTGTTGAATAATATGGCGAATCACGGCCGAACCGATAAAACCCGCTCCGCCTGTAATGAGAATTTTCATATAAACCGTATGTTCAAGCCAAGTTTGAATAAAATTCTATCGGGCGCCAAAACCGGTAAACAGGATACGCACTGTCTTGAGAGCAATCAGCACGTCCAGCCATAGTGATACGTGCTTGATGTAGTAGAAATCGTACTGCAGCTTCTTGGTCATACCCTGTACTTCGGCCGCATAACCCTGCTCTACCTGCGCCCAGCCAGTAATCCCCGGGCGCACGACATGACGATAGCTGAAAAACGGTACGTCCTCTTCATACCACTCGGAGAGAGACACCGACTCCGGCCGAGGGCCGATGAAGCTCATTTGTGCCTTCAAAATATTGAAAATCTGCGGCAGCTCGTCGATGCGATACTTTCGGATCACCTTGCCTACCCGTGTAATACGCGGGTCGTCTTCCGAGATGGTAAAGTCCTCACCGCTCATGTCGTGGTACATGCTGCGAAACTTGTACATCAAAAACGGCCTGGCGCGGTAGCCCATGCGCGGTTGCATGAAGAACACAGGGCCGGGGCTATCCAGCTTGATCACCACGGCCGTGACCAACATGATCGGCAACAACAACGGCAACAGAAGTATGGCACCAAGAGTATCGACGAAGCGCTTGAAGCGCAGGTACATCAGCGAGGGCAGCAGGCTACCGAACTCGTTCTCGGAAAGGCTATCGATCTGCACCCTGCCCGAAAGCGACTCATGGATCTGGCGAATGTGATAAACGGGAATATGGCATAGCGTACAGGTCGCCAGAAACTTCTCCCACTCCGGCGGTAGGTCCTCCGCTCGCAGGTCGGCCACCACGCCATCGACGCGAACCCCTTGCAGGTCGGGCTCGTCCAGCAAACGCAGGTCTAAGCGGCGGGTGTGGTGCAACAAACGCTTGGTATCGCCGAAAGGCACCAACGCCAACTTCAACATGCGGTAGCGGCGGCCAATGGAGTAACCCAGGTAGAACCACGCCAGGCTCACGATATAGCCACTGAACAGTACCTGGCGGGTATACCCCTCCCGGGTGAAAAACAGCAAAGCCACGGTAATCAAGAAGGCGATGGAAACCGTAGGCAGTATGTAGGCTGCCAACTGGGTGCCAGGGTAATCGCTTAGACGCCGAAGCGTCAGTGCGGAAGCCAGGAAAGCCCCCCCAACGGCAATAATTGTGTTGCTGCGCACGTCCGGCAAGTAGTGCCAGAATTCCCAGCCCCAGCGCTCCAGCGAAGGTAACAGAATAACCAACGGCAGCCCCACCAGGACATGGATACCCAACCCCAGCAGCAACACCTCATACCACCGGGAATGCCGGCGCTCGTACTTACGCTTCATTCGTCACCAGAGCCAAAGCTTGATCTGCCATGTTCGCCATGATCTTGTCACGCCGCCATTTCGTTACGAATGCCGGTCGCGGGCGGCAGTGTAACTCAAGTCGATCCAAGGCAGCGACAGCCGCTTCGACATCGCCCGGTGCGAACACCGCAGCGTTTTCTATCTCCTCCTTGACGAAATCAGCAGGGAAGCCCGCCAATCCAGCCCAGATGGGCCGGCCCGTCGTGGCATACTCGAACAGCTTGGAGGGAAGAACACTCTCCAGCGAAGGCAAGGTGTTCAAATGCAGGAAAAGCACATCGGCAGCGTAATAAGCCTCGAGCAGCGCCTCGCGTGGTACGGGATCTCGCACCTGCACGTTCTCAATGCCTCGTTCCGACAGTGCGCGGCATAAAGCTTCCCGCCCCGCCCCCGCACCAATAACGGTAAAGGCAACCCGCGTACTCAACCGCTCCGCCAGGTTCGGCAGGATGAGTTCCATTCCCTGGCCGGCCCCCAGGTTGCCAGCATAGAGTACACGCAGGGGCTGGCTTTCATCGGCATGAATTTTCTGATCAAAGAAACCAGATTCCGCCGCCTCGACAAAAGGGGGATCGATACCGTTGGTGTGCCAGGCAAAGCGTTGACGGGGATAGCGTGGCCGGAAATAGGGCTCGAATCCCCGCGAAACCAGGTTGATCCTGTCGGCGCGACCCAGCGCCCAACGCTCGAGCATGCCAAACAGTGGCGCCACAAGCCTGCCGGTGCCCCCGGGCAGCACGAAGGGCAGGTTCTCGACGAAATTGTCGCGTATATCCTGATAGAGCCGTGCTTTCTTCCTGCGCGCAACCCAGGCGCCGAGTACCGCCGTCATCAGGCGGGACGAAGTGGCGATCACCAGGTCGTAACGCTCTTGTTTAACCAGCCTACGCACCTGAAGTGCATAGGAGGCAAATGCACGAGCCTGGGAGGCCATGCCACGTCCCCCGCCCGAAACAGGCAGCCGTACGACTCTCACCTTACCTGAAAAGAGCGTTTCCACTGCAGGAGGTGAAGTTCCTTCAGCGACATACCGGCTGGGCCTGGTCGTAAGCACATGCAGTTCACCATGCGCAGGCAAACGACAGGCCAGCGCTTCTACCAAGGCTTCAGCACGAAAGGCACCGGCGCTGATATCCGGTGGGTAATAGAAACCAAGCAGAAGCACCCGCACGGAGCTCAACGCCCTGCCTTGGCGACCCGAGAAGCAGGCAGTACCCGCTCATACAGCTCGACCAGTGCTTGTTCCTGGCTCTCCCAATTGAGCGACTCGGCGGCCTGCTCCGCCTTGCTACGGTAATAGACCCTCAGGTCCAATGACTCCACCAACTGCCGGATGGCACCCGCCAAGGCTTCCGTATCGCCAGGAGGCACCAACAAACCCAGATCATGGTTACGCACTACCTTAGAAATCTCGGGCAGCTGGCTAGCCACTACCGGCAAACCGGCAATCACATACTCGAACAGTTTGTTGGAATCGGTAGTGAAGTGGTTGAGGCAAGTGTTCTCGATGGGTTGCACGCCGATATCCGCAGAAGCGGTATAGGACGGCAGCTCACTGAGCGCCACGGTAGGAATGAACCGTACCCGCTCCTTCAGCTCCAGCTTGGCCGTCAGCTCATGGAGCTCGTGGGCCTGCCGGCCCCCACCAATGAAAACGAAGTAGGCATTCAACACACTGGCGGCCGCTTCCACCAAACGGGGAAGCCCCCTGCCCGGCTGCAGCCCGCCTTGATAAAGCACGATCGGCCAAGGCTCGACCAGCCCCAACTCCTCCCGAATGCGGTTCGATCCCTTCACTTTGACCAGCCGAGGGCGATTCTGCAGCACCAGTGGGCGAGGTATGCCATAGGCGCGGGCAAAGAACTTGGCACGAGCGTCCGTCGTCGTAATGGTGCCGGCGGCCCTGGGCATGAGCTTCTTCTCCAACCAGCCAACCACGCCACGAAAGGCCTTGTACCCTTCACGGTCGGTACTGATCTCGTGGGCATCGTAAACCAGCGGCACCCGAGCGATTTTGGCCGCTATCCAGGCAGTTGGCAGTACATTCACATCGTGGGCATGGATGGCATCGGGGCGGGAACGCATGAGCTGGATGGCGAGCCCAGCATGGGTCCAGAGCCTAGCCACCAGCTTGAGCAACTGCCGTACAAAGGTTTCAGGCGGCGGAGCAGCAGCCTTCTGTGATTGTGGCTTTGTCTTCTCACTCTTCTTGGCGGCATTGCGTTCGGCTTCGAGGCGCTTACGCTTGCGAAGCTTCCACAATGGACTGCGAGCAACACGCACCACCTGAACACCAGAGGCTAGAGTTTCCCGCTCTTCCGTCACACCGGGGGTATGCAGGGCATGCACAACAACCTGATGTCCCATTGCCTGGAGGGTCTGCGCCTCCTTCAAAACTCGCGCGTCATTAAGAAATTCGTTCCAGACAATCATGGAAACAGTTGGCAAATCATTCTCCTCGCACCGTCAGGTTGAAGCCCTGGACGTCTCAGGCGCCACATCAAGACACCTCAAAATCCTAGGAATTAATTTCAAAGCACCAACAAAATTTTGGCGAGCATACATCTTTTCAAACGCATACATCAATGCAGAAAGGTTCACATCTTCAATAGAGACATTATGCAAAGCAGGGCGGGCTGATTTCGCTTCCTCCAGAGCACTACCCAATTTTTCGAACTGGCTGGTCTGCGTCGGCCAATTTGCGCCTATAGGCTCCAATGCCCAACGTCCCCAATGTATCATAACAAATTTACCATTATCTGCTTTTAGAATTAAATCAGCTTCTTGATCAGGATTGACAATGATTAAAGGCAACTCGCCAAGCCGGCATTTAATGGCCTCCAACTCCTTACCAAGCCGCTCTAAATAATCAACATGCTCACGCCCCAGCAGCTCAGCTACAGTATGGAGACGTTCCAGCATTACAGTATTAATACGCTGCCACAGAAGGGGGCGTGAACGAGTAAATCGAGAAAGGATTTTTTTCTCTGGTTCAATTGACATTAGTCGAGCTGAAACGCGATCCCTCACTCTCAAAAATTCTTTTTGCGACAACCGTTTTTCCGAATTCCATTGCATAACATTACACTGAAACCCCTCGACCTCATTAACACTAAGCAATTTCAAAGCCGGCAGATTAGTATCCTCAGCCAACAATGTGGCTTCATGCTTAGCCAAGGAGCTCCGGTTGGCGTTATACAGTTTAACAAGATACGCACCGTGAACGTTTTTATCAGGACCATACACCTGGACATGCAACGCCACTATATCTGACATGCCAAGCTTAAACCACTGGATTCTTAATTCATCAATCGGTCTAGAAACTACACCTTGCAATACATTTGAAAGCCACTCTTCCAGCTGTGGTGAACGAAACAGTGTCCAAAAATTTGTCTCATGCTGCTTTGGCTCATTGACCAAAACATGCCCATGAAAAAACAAAGCATTGAGCTTAAACCGTTGTATATATAAGCCTCTTAGGTCATTAACAATCCCGGTGATTCTCGAAAATCCCTGACGCATCATTATTAAAGATATGATAGCAACAAATAAACCTGGAGGATCGCCGGCAAGAAACTGGCCTACCATAAATGCGAATGCTAAAAGAAAGCCTATATTGGTCAAAGTGGTAACAATAGCTCCAGGCGCCGTGTCCAAGCCAGTCTTTATTTTCTCGACTTTAGAGTAGAGCAAAGCCACCACTAAAAAAGCCATCGCAACATAAAAAGCAATGAATATTAACAGCTCAGGATACAGCCAAAAAAGCGCTACAGCGACCAGAAATAAAAACACACTACTTGCCAAACTACTTGAATAGCGTTGAAAACCTCGACGAGCAATTCCTTCTTGGTTTTCAAACAATGTCACTTTATGGCTTTTTAACAACAAATAATTAGCACCACGATGCGATCCAAATGATATGATTTTTTCGGCAACCATGTAAGCTATATAGAAACCAATAGCCGCTATACTTAGAGCTATAACAAGAACATCTTTATTATAATTAGCAAGAAAAGAGGGAAAGTAGCGAGGAACCCCACCTGAACCTAGCAACATGATAATTTTCAAAGGCAGCAAGAACGCTAACAGTATCGAAAACTGAGATACTAGAGTAGCCATAACTATCACAAACGTATCCCACGGCACAACCTTAAAAAACTTATTGCCGATAGAGAAAGACCACCTAATAGTAGTCATGATGTGGCTTAACAATTCATAAGCTCCGTAGTTAGCAAGAGGGCGCCAAGTACAAATCTGAAAGGATTAGCAATACTAAAATCTCTATATGTTTCATAAATACAATGCTAGACTAGCCACGCAAAGTGCTCGGAAATAATCAGGGAAATCTCTTTGTTTCCCATAATTTTATCATAATCTAAAGAGGACATTTTTTCAGGTTTTCGGCCTACGGCATTTTGAGACGAATTTGTGTTACTCTTACCAATCAAAGAATCAAGAAAGTCGTCATCAGCATTTATTTCTAACGGATGAAAAACCTTTTCTTGAAAGAATTTTCGGGGCTCACCACCCAGCCTTAAGACGTCCAAATTTAAAAGATGCACTCGCCCTTTAGCTCTGGAAGACGCCTGAACATATCTGCGGTATGATTCATTATAACATTCTATGAAAGCATTAACGTTTTCAAAAGCATTCCATGGCATATTTTGAAATGAAGACCATACATCAAAGGGGTTACGTAAACAATAAAAATAACAAGCCTGTACACCAGCGCCCTTAAAATGTCTCTCATAAGCATCAAAAAAGAATTCGCTTCTGGGCGTCTTATGCCCAACATAAAGATGCCCAGATTTATTCTTTGCCCTCCCCATCGACATGCTTTTAAATGCTTCAAAAATAAAAGAAAGTTTTTTTTCATCCCACCTTTGCTTTCTCGCCGCGTCCCTACTGTGCTCCTTATCTAAAGTATCTAAAAGCGAGATGAACCTAGCCATTGCAGAATGGGGAATCTCACCATAAAGGAGAACGGACTCATGCGATGATAAAATATCTGCAAAATATCTTGTTCCAGACCGACCCATACCCATTACGATCAGCGGTATCATATCTTTATCCACATTCAGCACAATAAATTATAATTACAATCGCCTTTAATTTTATCCATCAGCGATTTGTAATAAAACGAAGTGTAATGAAAAGGAGAGACTCCCCATTTATGATTCTCATCAGCTACGAAATATTTATCTTCAAATGAATAGAATTGATCTTTACCAAGAATGCGGCGCATATAGCCATAGCGCTGAGAGAGCAAATCATTTTCTTCCTTTATGCGATCCGCGGCAAAACCTTGGATTGATTTTCCATGATCGGTTTTAGTCGCCCAATAAACTTCATTAACCCTTATTTTTTCTTTTTTTCCACAATTCACAAGACAACTTAATAACTTTTCAAAACCTTGCCTCCATAATACTTCATACTCCTCACTGCCATGTGGAATAATCCGACCAACCGGCTTGCCATTAAGCCCTTTCAAAAACTCAACCGATCGAGTAGCATAGCAATCTTCTGACTGTTCTACGAGATCGAATCTATCATCGATCAAGTCTACAATTAATAAATCAAAATCTGTGTTTTGTATTTTTTTTGTCATATTTTTTTTCATATCAAACTCCACCATTTTCTTTTGAAAGGGGGAATCAATATTGACAAGGATAGATTCATCAAACCATGATCTTCTCGATTGCGAAGCAAGACTAGTTCTGGCCATGTAACCAGCAAGCTTTAAATCATCATTGCTTGCATATGAGAAACCATCTCGAGTTACACAACTTCCTAATATTAATATTGAAACATTACCACTGATAGACATAGTATCGCCTAAGCTTATAGATATTTAATTTCATCAATGCGCAAGTAAATACTCGCCTATTTATCCAGGCATAAGAAATAAGATATAAAAAACATACACAATCGATTAGAAACACTTCATTAAATTAATGGCGACCTTTTTAATATCGAAATTACTTACCGTTATTTTTGCGTCAACTTTGATTGAATCATAACTAATTATTTTTTTAACCGCCCCCTTAATTTCATTCGCAATCCAATCCGCTGGATATATTTCACTAGCACCCTCCCAAGGAAGTATAATGGGGTGGCTTCCAGAAGCAGAGCCTTCTGCGACTGCTAAATGGAAACTTTCGTGATCACTAACGGACAGCACGTAGTCGATGCCTGAATACCACTCCGGCATATCGTTTCCGTGAGAGTCGAAGAATACCGCCCCTTTGAGTAGCGGATCCTCTTTCAAGCGACGATATTGTGTTTCGTACCAAGCCATTTCTTCGGTGCGCTTCGCCATCCAGGGATAGTCTTCAGAACGCTTGCCCTTGACTCGTAGGGTGTAACCACCATCCTCCTTGCGCAGTTCCTTGAGAATATCCAGCGCGCGATCCAGACGCTTGCTTTGCGGCACCATGCCCACCAGGCCCAGCACCTTACCATTCGTTTGTTTCCGCGGTATAGCCCGCATTGCGTCTATATCCACGCCATTGAAGATCACGATACCGTTGCATTTTAATGCCGAGTTTCGCTTCTCAGCCTTGCGCAACATGTGCGGCCCTACGAAGATCACCGTGTCAAATTTTTCGAAGGGCACCTCGTCAAACAGCGCACTACGCAGTTCTTGGGCATGCAGCCGGCCCACTAACTTTTGCCCTTCCCGCTTATGGTTGCCGTACCAGATGGCATTGCCCAACATCCACTCGCAGAATACCGTATCAGCTTGGCGAACCAGTCGTTTGCTGGCGGTTTCGTTATGCTGGTTGTGGCCGCTCCAGAAGTCGAGGAGCAGACGAATGCTTGCCTGGGTGAAGTAGGGGTAGAATGGTTTGATGAACTTGAGGTCATGCCCAGCGATCACTACCGTTTTCTTCGGCGGAATGCTGGGTGGATGCTCATGGGCTTGGGCAGGCTTGCGCAAGGCCAGCGTTGGCTGTAACGCAGCCCAGTCGCTCAGTTCCTTGAGCGCTATGTCTGCTGGGGGACAGAGCAGTTGTAAGCCAGGGTCAATGGCCTGGCTTTCCAGAGCAACGCCTGGCCACTCGCCTTCATCTGGACTATCGCGACGCACAAAGCCGATGCGCGTTTGTGGAGCGTAACGAGTGGGCCAGGCCAAGTCTTCGAGATCTTCGGGCTCCAAGTCTTCCAGCACATGTGGATCGGCCAGTACCCATAGTGAATCGCTTTGTATGATCTCCCCCTCAGAGGTGGCACATGCGATATCTGCGGCATCGAGCCGTGCCTGGGTGCCAGCTTGCCACTGGCTGGCGATTACGCGCAGGGGGCGTAGCGTCTGAGCCAAGAGGCGATCTACGGCAGCGTCCGATATATCGCTAGTGACTAGCTGCAGGCGGGGCGGCTGAGGGGCATAAATCATCATGCCCGCGGTCCGCAACATCTGTGCCAGGCGAAGCTCGGTTGTATGCGCTCGCATTACTGCTCGAGCCCCCCTTAGCGCCACCCGCCAACGGTACGCTGGGTGGTGCAATAGGTTTTCGAGCACTTGGGCAGCATCGCTTTCGATGCGCACGATCTGCCCCGCTCCTTCCAGATAACGATTCATACCAAGTGCTGGGCCAGAGATGATCGGCGAGCCACAGGCGGCAGCTTCAATCACCCGGCGCGAGAACATGGTAGGGGAATCCAGTACCGAGTTGACGTTGATCTGGACCGGGTGGGCTTTGTAGGCCTCGATCATTTCTTCGTAGCTCAGGCTGCCGACCACATATCCGTCCAGGCCGCCTGGGTACTTGTAAGGGGATTCGGGGTCGTCGTGCTGGCGATCGTAGATCGTGAGGCCCAGCGGGGCCGCAGCACTCATGATCTTGTCCATGTACTCGGTGCGTTCGGGGTAGCGCTTGCCGTAGTAGGTTCCGCCATAGGCCGCCGTTGGCTGCCATTCACGGGCTGAGGGTAGAAGGTTGTGGATCTTCGGCGAGGCGTAGAAGGGGCAGCTGCTGGCGGTTAGGGTCAGCGCACCGGGGGTGGCCAAGTAGGGAATGATTCGCCGGCTGTCGGTGGTAAAGACGTGATCGCACAGGGCGGCGGTCTTGCGGAAGCGATCGAAGTGAACCGGGTCTTCCTTGTTCCAGAACAGCGAGGGGATGCCCTGCTCGCGGCAGTGGGCCAGCAACTCGGTGACCGGCGCGAACTCTTCCTCGCTGTAGTAGCCGACCTTGCGGTGCCACTGCCCATCGTTGCCCTTCCAAGCGGACTCCACGAACATGGCGTCAATGGGCTGACTGGCCAGCTCCTCCCGCCAATTCTCCAGAGAAAGCGGCACTATTTTGACGGCGCTCGTCAGCGTATCGGTAGTGAACTTATCGGCGATCAAGCCCAGGGTGATCTGCTCCAAGCGCTTGGCAGCGACAGGCTGGGCCTTGGCCGTAGCCACTGCGGTATCACGGCGTACACGCTCCAGAGCATTGGCGTAGCGGCAGGTGACATGGTTCCAGGTGCGCTCCTGCTCGATCCAGGCACGGGCTGCCTGTCCCAGGCGCTTGCGCTGTTCGGGGCTGTCGATGAGCTGCTTCAGCGCAGCAGACAGAGCCTCGGCGCTGTCTTTCCTAAACAGGCTAGCACGCGCACCGTTGGGCCCGGCCATGGTCTTGTGGGGCGACACATCCGAGAGCACAACGGCCTTGCCCATCGCCATGGCTTCCAGCGGCTTGAGGGCAGAGACCATTTCCGTCACCGCTGATGAAAGGCGCGGAACGGGCATGATATCCATGCAGGAGAGGTAGCGCGGCACCTGATCGAAGGGCACTCGGCCAGTAAAGCGGCACTCCCCCTCAATATCCAGTTCTTTGGCCTTAGCTTTGACTGTATCGATAACCTTACCATCGCCCACCAGCACGAAGGTGAAGGCCTGGCCTTTCTGTTTGAGCTGTGCCAAGGCCTCCATCAGCAGTTCCAGGCCCTCGTAGGCTACAGCGCTGCCTGCATAGCCGATGACCGGCACGCCGGGCTTGAGGTTGAGTTCTTTGGCGATCGCGGCATCCGGCCCCATGGGCTGGAAGCGCTCGGCGTTGACAGCGTTGGGCACCACCACGATACGATCGCGGGCAACGCCCCAGTTGGCCAGCTCCTCGGCCAGCTCTTCAGTCAGGGTAATGACCAGATCCGCCTCGCGGGCGGCCTGTTGCTCAAGTTCGCGCATTAGTTCATAGCGCTCAGAGCCCGCCCACTCGGACTGGGTGGAAGCTTGCGTAACCTCCCATAGACCGCGCACTTCATACACGAACGGCAGCCCCAGACGGCGGGCAGCCATCAACGCCGGCAGTGCGGTGATGTGATTGGAGGCGGCGACGATAATCTCGGATCCACTGGTCTGGGCTTCTCGCACGTAATGATCAGCGGCTTGGGCCAGGTAGAAGTCCAGTGATGTCGTAGCCAGATTCCAGCCCGCAATGGCAGCGTAAGATACGCCTTCCAATTCGGCCTCATGGTAGCCCGCATTAAGACAGTTAGCTCCTTCATCCCAGGGAAAGCCAGGACGCGTGGTGGCGCGTACCTGCCAACCCGCCTGTTGTAGACCCACCGCAACACCATGGGAACGTGTCGAATAGCCATTTGTGGCATGCGGCACCGACTGATGCAGGCAGTAGAGAAGATGCTTGTGGCGAGTCATGAGGCCGGGATTAGGCTGGCGAGGAGGAATAAACCAACCTCCTTTCAACCGAAGAAGCCCATTGAGCTGGTTGAGAAGTTCTAGTTCTTTGCTATTGAGCTTCAAGCCATTATCTTCTAACTTCTTTAGCATGGATAAAGAGCCTGAAATACAGCCATACCTATAGAACGCCTCCTTGGCCTCATTCAGTTCTGCTTTATTTATATACCTCCGTAATTTTTCCACCAGCCGAGAAGGAGAGGTTAGGGGCTGGACCAAGCCCTTAATTCCAAATCTTGCTTTTACCAAAGACTCATATATGCCAATCCTTTTTAATAGCTTCTTCAGCCTGTATTTCCCTCTCATATCCCGCCTTCCCTATATTTAGGCTGTACATTGCTTACTTAAAACGAGCATAGCTTTCCCATACGCCACGACTATCCACAAGATAAGTCTGATCAAGCTTGTCGGCGAGAATTGCTTTGAAGGGTCTGTGATCCACTAGAAGCACTATCACATCGGCAGCCTCCAAGGCATTCGGATGGTCAACCAGCCTGGCGCCAACAAGCTTGCCTTCAGGCAAGACCTTAATATTTGGCTCCACTACCAGAAACTGGCCCGGATGCACCGCTACAATGGCCTCCGCGATCTTCAAGGCGGGACTTTCCCGCAGGTCATCTATATCAGCCTTGAAGGCCAGGCCAAAGCAGGCGATCGTCACATCCTTCGCAGTCTTGTCGGGATTGGCTGACAGGAACTTACCCACCGCCTCGTTGACCTTGTCGATTACCCACTGCGGCTTGCCATCGTTAACCTCCCTCGCGGTACGGATCAGGCGGGCTTCATCCGGCGTCTCGCTGACAATGAACCAAGGGTCGACCGCAATGCAGTGACCGCCTACGCCTGGACCGGGCTGCAGGATATTCACTCGTGGGTGTCTGTTGGCCAGGCGAATCAGCTCCCACACGTTGATATCGAGCTTATCGCAGATAATGGAAAGCTCATTGGCAAAGGCGATGTTCACATCGCGAAAGCTGTTCTCGGTGAGTTTGGCCATCTCGGCGGTGCGCGCGGTGGTGGCAATGCACTCCCCTTGCACGAAAATCTTGTAGAGACCGGTGGCCGCCTTGGAGCATTTCTCCGTCATACCCCCAATTAATCGATCGTTCTCAACCAGCTCTCGTATCACATGACCGGGAAGCACTCGCTCAGGGCAATGGGCAATACGAATGTCCGATTCTTCCCCATGGGTTTGCGGAAAGCTGAGGTCCGGGCGCGCTTCTGCAAGACATGCTGCCATGCGTTCGGTGGCCCCCACAGGAGAGGTGGATTCCAGAATGACAAGGTTGCCCCTTTCCAGTACCGGGGCGATGGCCTTACTGGCCGCTTCGATATAGCTCAGATCCGGCACATGATTATCACCGCTTTCGGCCTTAAAGGGGGTGGGTACAGCAATCAGGAACGCATCAGCCGACTCCGGGCTGGTGGTGGCACGCAAGTACCCTTCTTTTACTGCGGCATGCACGATCATATCGAGCTCGGGCTCGACAATATGGATCTCGCCCTTATTGATGGTATCAACCGCATGCTGGTTGATGTCCACGCCGACAACTTTCTTGCGACGAGAAGCGATGACAGCGGCGGTTGGCAGGCCAATGTAGCCTAGGCCAATGACGGAGATGGTGTTGAAGTCCATGTGTGTATGTCCGGTGAGGAAGGGTACTTTTGAATGAATGTCAGGAGCGTCTACAGCGTTAATCGTCTAGTGACTCGGCGCCCTAGAAGGAGGTACTGGCTAGGGTCTCGAGTATGCGCTGGCACGCCTTGCCGTCGCCGTAGGGGTTATGGGCGTAACTCATGGCTTCATAGGCGGTGGTGTCAGTCAGCAAGGTGTGCATTTCGCTGACGATGCGCTCCACATCGGTTCCCACCAGCCTGACGGTGCCTGCATCCACGGCCTCGGGACGCTCGGTGGTGTCGCGCATCACCAGCACCGGCTTACCGAGTGACGGGGCCTCTTCTTGCACGCCACCGGAATCGGTGAGGATCAGGTGGGCGCGGTTCATCAAGTAGACGAACGGCAGGTAGTCCAGCGGCTCGATCAAGTGAACGTTTTCGATATTTGACAAGAGGCGGTTGACCGGCTCGCGCACGTTGGGATTGAGATGCACCGGGTAGACGATCTGGGTCTCAGGATGGCGAGCGGCCGTATCATGCAGGGCCTGGCAGATACGTTCGAAGCCGCCACCGAAACTCTCGCGACGATGGCCGGTCACCAGTATCAGCTTGCGCTCGGCATCCAGGAAATCGAATCGTTCGGCAAACTGCTGTTGGAAAACCGGGCTGGCATCGAGCTTACGCACCACGTCGAGCAGTGCGTCGATCACTGTATTACCGGTCACGTGCACCTTGGTTGGGGCCACACCCTCATTGAGCAGGTTCTGCCGGGAGCGATACGTGGGGGCGAAGTGCAGCTCGGCTAGGGCGCCGGTGAGCTTTCGGTTAGCCTCTTCCGGCCAGGGCGAGTAGATATTGCCGGTGCGCAGCCCCGCTTCCACGTGCCCAACGGGAATCTTCTGATAATAGGCAGCCAGTGTGGCAGACAGCGTAGTCGAGGTATCGCCGTGAACCAGCACGATATCGGGCTTTACCTCTGCCAGTACCCCTTTCATGCCCTGCAGGATCGCTGTGGTCACATCAGTGAGATCCTGTCCCGGCTTCATAATGTTCAGGTCATGGTCAGGCTTGAGTTCAAACAGATCCAGCACCTGGTCTAGCATTTCACGGTGCTGACCGGTCACGCAAACCTGGGCGTCGAAACGCGTATCGCCAGCGAGAGACAGGGCTAAAGGAGCCATTTTTATGGCTTCGGGGCGCGTGCCGAACACGCATAGAGTCTTGATAGGCATAAATTTGTATATTTCGTGAATGGTAAATCGAATGAGCAACTGGTTTACGCTATTTACTCGACGGTTACTGACTTCTCAGGTTACGCGGCTTATCCATATCGGAACCCTTGATCCGAGCACACCGATAATCTTCTAGACCTTAACTTCATCTACCCCCGAAAACTCACGATAGATCCCGTTTTCAACGAGAACATCGCGTACATCGTTATCTGTAACGATCCCTGAGCCAAAAACACGCTGCCTTGCAGCTATTTCCGAATATTTTCTGCGACGCTCCGCCACATGGCCAGTATTCTCAGCTTCTAAGCCATTTCTTTTAGTCAGTGAATTATCTCCCCATAAACCCAATACCAAAGGTTTATCGAGAACTTTAACCTTCTCTTCACCAAGAAGCTGGATACATGCCTCATGAAACTCCGTATCAGCAGCCACCACGCTCTGTCTAAACTTAGGTATTATCGAAAAAACTTCCCGCTTCACCATGGTTGAAACTACACAGAAACGATAAATTTTTCCATCCACAAAGAAGATGGCTCTTCCTTTCGGATCCATTCGTATCCAGCGGGTACTGCAAACAGGTACATCATTTCTCAACATAAATTCTAACTGTTTTTCTAGCTTTTGAGGATGTGCCCAATCATCGGAGTCATGAAAAGAAATATACTCACCCTCGGAAATTTTCAGTAGCGCATTTCTTATATTATAAGTACCTTGATTCAATCTTGATTTAAAAACCTTTATTCTTTTGTCTTTTTCAGCCAGCGCCAAGATAGCATTCAAACTGTCATCCTCACTTCTGTCATCACATACAAGAATTTCGATATTTTTGTATGTTTGGCATAATAAGGAGCGTAATGCATAGGTTATGGTATCTTCGGAGTTGAAACAAGATACAATGATAGAGACTAAACCACGTTCTTGACTTGTTTTTTCCTCAGCCATGTCAACATTTAGCGTTGACAGAACATTTTCAGAGCAGAGATCAACTTGACCAATGCCTTTTAATCCACTTTCAAAGAACAGGCGATTTAATGTCTTCAAATATGCATCAGAATCTCTCTTTAGTGCAGCGAGGTTTAACTCGAGACCAAATTTCTGCTCAAAAAGTGCATGATCAATGTATTCTGACCTTAAAAAAAATTCGATTTTTTTTGCATCCTCATGAGCATCAAATACTAAGTCGTTTACCGAATCACCCTTTCTTACCAAGCCACCCAGATCATCATCCAAGGTTTTTATAACTTCTTCGGGCAAGTGGATCTTTTTAAAAAAAGCTTCATTTTTTTTTCTTAGCCGAACCAAGAAATCTTGGTCTGCACTTAATAGAAATGCTATTTTAATATGCCCTAACAACTTCAATTGCTTTCTTCTTTCTAAAGCATTAATATTGTCTATCAATAAACTAATCAACTCAAGATATGATTGCAGCATTTGGACACTTCGTAACGCTGCAGCGCAATCAACTAAATTGTTGAGTTTTTGAGATTTTTGCGGATGCCCGACTCCTGAATTCGTAACTTTAGCCTTGATATACTTATTAGACTTCTCCGAGCAGTAATAATAGACTTGATCATGAGACTGAAGAAAATTTTTCTTTCTAACATACTCTATTAGAAAATCCAGCGCTCCAACATTTCTTCCTAATCGCTCTCTGCGTTCCAACAAATCCAAATATGTTACCTGCATGCTCCCCCCAATGCCTTGCCGATGTTTGTAGACATGATATTGGCTAGGTTCTCGACTCAAGCATGGCAAGAAACTTCCTCCCCCTGATAACTCAATCGACAAGAATTAGCAACTGCTCACCAATGCAGCCAAAAACAAGCCCTGCGCCCATGCGATCCTCTTAACGATCACGCCAGTGGTTACGTATATTTGCGGAATTTTTAAGGAAGAGTCTCAGATCCGGAGTGATTACATCAGTCTAGATGTACTCGAAATTCTCGCTTCGTCCAGTGTTTATGTTATCAAAGTGTTAGCTGCTGCTAGGCAAGATCAGTCCGATGGCATCCCTAATACTTGGCCCGACTAGCAGTACAAAGCAAAAAATACACCACCAACTTAGCGGCTGGTAGAATTACTAAAAGACGCATCCACAAAATCACAACCCACGACAAAATTTTTATTGAGAGAGTGCCCCACTAACTCGACGGTGAGTACGATCTCGTGCAGCCTCGGTCGCAAGACCAGATCAGCCTGCTGAGCCGAAGTCAAAGCGCAGAGCCTGGTCGACTCGGGTGAAACAAAAACAAAGCTGGCTTACAACCTTGGCCCAGCTTGAGCCAATCCACCATTGGATCGTAAGACGTCCCTAAAGTCAGAAGTGGATGGCTGCGAACAGCCAGGTTATCACTTGCAGCATAAAATTATTAAATCATACGAAGGCATCCGAGGCTCGCGGCATGAAGGCGTAGGGCAGCTGTGCCATCAGGCCGATGACTTAGGATGCGGCGGGCATAGCGCAGCGGGTTTACAGATATTAAGGATGCAGCATTTCATAGCCAAAAATTGAAAACTCTTCTTTAAATATTTTATTTATTATAGATATCTGTTGTTCGTAAGCACATCCCTCATATCAAGCGAGTTAGCACTCATTCGTCTTTTATAGTGCCCAACTTTTGTTGCCGTTTTAATTCCTGTCCCCTTCAGTTATGTCTCGTGCAAATATGACACATGTGGTTGCCGGCACTTGGCTAGGCGCTTACGACGAATAGACGGCCCAGATCACTAATCCGCCTCTCCCTACTTTGGCGCTAGACACCGTCTCGCCTATCACGCCTGCAACGCGCCGGGATAAGCATGCCAGCGGTAGCCTTATCCGTGCTAGCCAAGTAACAATAGCAGGTAGGTACTGCACACCCCTGGTAGCCAACTACTAATAACGTCGGCGAGAGAGGTAACAAATAAAAAAGCTTCTAACGCATAAAAAATATTAGGCATGTATTGCATGCGCTGTATACAGGTAAAGTAGCTAGACTAATATGCGGCAATTATCATTTGAGAGTTGTTAAAGCTATCCCTAACTTTAAATTTTTAATATGGTTAAATATCATCAATTCTTTTCATCATAGCCATAGTTGTGAAAAACTCCTTACCTGCTTTATTAGCCAGAAGCAACTCAGCCTCTAAATACTCTTTCCGAGATTCACAGTCCGACAGATCTTGGATTTTTTTCCTTGCATTTCGTAACTGCTGCTGCGCCTTCTCGCGAGCTGCAATGTTTATGTGCGCAAAATTACACCATGCCATGAAACCTTGCATGATTCCTTGGCAATAGTTAATCTTATCTATTAATTTTTCCCGGTCATAATCATAACCACGGAAATCTGCAAGAAAATTATTTAATTCCTGCACACAAATATTTGAGATAATAATATCGTCTTTTTTGGATCGATCAGCCGACTTATCAACTAATTCACTTAAGTCGCAGTTCTTAGTCAAAGCAATGTTATGATTTCGCAAATGTTCACGCAGACCCTCCAAAGTTGATTCAGGGGAAGAGAACCAGTCTTCGTAATGTACAAAGAAACATTCGGTGCCGACATACCTCAGCGCATCAATTGTCCTTGATAACCAACTAGACTCCACAGCTTCAGGTGAAAGGTTATATTGTCGAAGATGTGAGCCGGCAGTCGCTTTAAATTCACGAATGGCAAAAAGATATACAGGTGTAATTTTTAGTTCATTAAAAATTAAATTCCATAGCGGTAAAAAAAAGCTCATGCGCGGATCCTTCAGCGCAAAAACAGAGTTATTCTCTAGCCTATCTAAGAGAATGTCTCTAAGCTTTTTCTTGGCCCTTAATGTAGCCTCCTTATTCATCCAGCCATCAGGAAGTGGAATAAGAGGATTACTTCCTAACTCTTTTAGTAAAATTGAATGAACCTCAAAGATATCTTTATCTTCTTTTGGACCATATTTGTTCGCTGCACTTGGTTGATTTAGTTTCTCTGATAAAGCTATGCCCTGATGTTCGAGAATTTGCATAAGCAACGAAGTGCCTGAACGCCCGGGTCCCAAAACAATAATAATTTTTTTACCTATATTTAATTGATTCATGTCAGTCCGTATCCCGAGGAACTAGGAGCATAAAGAATATTTTGATATTAGCTCATCTGCTAAGCATGCATTGATATGAGTAAAGACCAATATGTAATTTTCCATGAAGTTTAAGATTCAAAAAAATCACAATCAAAGCCATCACAGATTTTGATCGACCTTTTAATTAAATCGGCGTCATTCTGCTTCCAAGTATGGTGATCTTTGTTATTCGCCCTAAACACAACAAAATTAAAATCATCCGTAATTAAAACCGTATGCTCCTTCTCCAAACAGCCAATATAAAAATCGGAGTCTACAGAAGAGCGTACATTCTCTGCAAAAGGAACACTTTCTATAAGCTCCTTTCTTCCGAAAAAAGTAGCGCCAGACATATGTACGGAGTGCTCCCGACTGCAAAGTATATCACTTTTATCAATAGCCAACGGGTTACGTAGGAAAACCGCATTATAAGCTTCGAAATAAGTGTATCCCATTTTCTTACCAATTAAGTCACATGGAAGATATCTTGATGACAAATGATAGTCAAATATATAGTTTTTTCCATATTGGTCATCATCATCCATTTTTGCCCAGTAGTCACCAGAAGAACGGTTGATAGCAAAGTTCAAGCAAAAACCTATATTTCTCTCACAACCAATTTGATACACTTGCGCATTCGGCACGCTATCTTTTATATATTTAACTATCCCTGAGAAGTCTTCCACAAAAGAATTTATTATTACAATCAATTCTTTTTCTACATATGATTGAGCTAAATAATTTTTAATTATGTTATCTAAGTGGTGAGGGCGCTTTGTGATAGTAATACAGCTAATCCTGATGTTCTTGTCCTTTACTTCAACACCAACATCAACTGCCATTTGTTTTAATCTCTGGCTAACTGTGTACTCGGAATGAACTTTTCTCCAAGCGTTCTGTGCCTTCGACTTAAGCTCTAATGGATTATTTTTTAAATAGTCTAATCTCTTGTTAAGGCTTTCAAAATCATTATAAAACTCTACCCATTTCCCAATATCACCTAAATCCATCTCGCCGTAACAAATAACAAGTGACTTTGCAGCCAAGGCCTCAACAATCTCCTTCCGAAGTTTTGCTGAGGATTTTAATGTCTTTGATGTTATTAGAAGAACATTAAATTCTTTAAGCGCCTGTAGACGCTGTTTGTAAGTAATGCAACCTATGATATTTTCTTTATAATCCGGAAAATCTAATAGCTTATTTTTCTTAAACTTCCAATTCGAGTCAAATACAAGAAGATCATCCCTATTCAGTGAAGTTAAAAGATCCCTATTTTCTTTATATTCAATCAAGTCCGCCCAGCCATCATACATAACATACAAATTTGTAAAAGTTGTTGCTATCTTTGTCTTAACAGGATTGTTGATCTCAGGTACAATACCTAAAGGTGCATACGCAATATGCTTGCTCGTTTGACTCTTAAACCATTGCACTGCCTGCTCTTCTGCAACATAAATAAAATCAAATAAGTCAACAATATCTAAGAAAAAAGAACAGTGCTCATAGGCTTCAGTGTACCAAAACACCGTCGGCACTTTTCTCTCTTTAAACTGAAGAAAAAGCTCTTTTAGACTTTCTTCTTGATTTCGGTTTAGCGAGGATTCAAGAGTTGACTCAACTAAAAGAAAGTCAATGTCTTCCGTTGGAAATCCACTATTAATCCTTTTCGATAAGTCTATTATATCACAGACTTTCTGAATACGATCACAAAGCTGATTGCTGCCAAAAAAAGCGACATTTAATCCAAGCGCTCTTTTCGCAGTGTGTGGCTTTATATCTTTTTCTACAAAATAATTACATTCATGAATAATTTTGTTTGAGTAATTTTCATCATCATTCAGTAGCTTCTCGGGACTCGAAACTTTCCCGCTTTTTAGCTCCATAGAGTTTGAGCCGTTCAATTCTTGAGATTTTGTATTTTTTTCCAACTCAGGGGGAAAAAATAATCTTTTTTTATTACCTAAGCCTTCTTCAATATCGTCTTTGCTCGCTTGTAGATATTTACTTTCTATTCTTAATAGCTCTTGTTTTCCTAACAGAAGAGAATTACCTAAAACTTGCTTATTAAAACTCATATATAAGCCACTAGCAGCACCTGCTAATGCAACTATAGCTTGTCCTAGTACGTCCATTCCAATTTCAGTTGGCGTCGAAACAATAAGTGCATAATCGTAACGCAACTTAGGAAGCAAGCTGGAAAAAGTGCGCTTCTCTACTGACAGCACAATCACGGATAGTCTTCCAGCAAATTCACGCACTAAGTTAAGATGGCTGGTTCGTGGTTCATTGAACAGTACAAATACTTCCACCGGCTTATAAGTATTGATCTTAATAAACTGTTCAAGAAATTTTCTAGCCGCCTGCGCATCATTGCCGGCGCGGAGCAGAACGGAAATGCCTGCCTGGCTCACGTTGTCGTCCCCAATTCTAGGTTCACTGATAAAGCACTTGAAAGTTTTGGAGCGTAGTTTTTCCAAATATACTCGATAGTCTGCCCCGAGTTGCTGACGCTCACGTTTGGCTTGTAGACGAGCGCCTTGCGCATAGTCGTGATAGAGAAGAAGCTTTGGCCAATAGAGAACTTGGAATGCAGGGTCGAGCCGCTGGCAACGCTCGGTCAGCTCCTTACCCTCATGACCAAACATTAGTGGGTCAAAACCGCCAGCGGCGCGAAAGACACTTCGCCTAATGGCCATATTGCCTTCCAGAGTGAAAGCTGATGGTACCGTTTCCTCACCTTGATCATAGTGAGGGATACTTGCACCACTCGCGGTGAGTGGCAGTATCCTCCCCCGGACGCCGATGACATTCGGTTTGTGCAACGCCTGCTCGGCTTGATGCAAGTAGTCCTCGCATACTTGGCCATCATCATCAACGAAAACCAGCACCGAGCCACGCGAAAAGTAGGCACCGATGTTGCGCGCCTCGGATGGCAGCAGATTCATCGGGCACTGCACATGCAAAATAGGCCTGTGCTTCAAAGCTGACTGAAGGGACTCATTACCGCCGTTGTCGATTAAAATGACTTCAAAGGCTGGGTGCGTCTGGGCCAAGAGAGTATCGAGGCACTCTAGCAAGCCTGGCCCAGCCGCATAGCTAACGATAATAACCGAACAGCTCGGTAAGCCACCTAATAAACGTCGATCCTCATGCTGAAAAGCTTCATACCGAATGAGATGCCGATAATCCGCCAAGGCAAGACGGGCTTGTGAAAAACATCGCTGCGTAAAGTGCGCCCTCGCCTTCTGAAAAGCCGTTAGCGCAATCTGATTATCGGCGCTCATATCAGGCATGCCTACCAGCGAACACCACGGAAGATAACGTCATTGCGAATATTCTCTTTGTGGCGATCTGCTACTCGAATCATCTGTTCCATCACTTCTTCGGTCAGGTAGTGAGGCTCGACGCCAATGTTGATCAGCCCCTGGTAGGTCGGGTTGTAGTAATGCTCTTCGGCTTCCTTACGAGGATTGTCGATACTCTTGATTTCAATGCCATACCCCAGCTTCTCACCTACCTTCTGAGTCAGTTCGGCCAACTCCTTGACACTGAATGTTTCCATAATTTGGTTAAAAATTCGAAGCTCCCCTTTGATGGCCGGGGTTTCCAGCGACTTGCCTACGCACTGCAAGGTGTCCTTGATATTGAGATAGCCGCGAGTCTGCCCGCCTTGGCCATAGACAGTCAGTGGGTAGCCGGCAACCGCTTGCACCACGAAGCGGTTGACCACTGTGCCGAAGATTTCATCGTAGTTGAAGATGGTCTTCAAGCGTTCATCAATGGCAGATTCATCGGTTTCGTTGCCGTACACAGGCCCTTGCATGAGATCCGTCACGCGCAAATCCCACATGCGCACGCCGAACCACAGCAAGTCGGTATCCATGATCTTGGTGGTGTGATAGAGCGATGAGGCCTGACGCGGGAAGAGAAACTTGCCCTTGCGGCCCTTGTGTTCAATATCCAGCCAGCCCTCTTCGATATCGATATTTGGCGTGCCATATTCTCCCATGGTGCCCAATTTGATGATGTGAGCGTCGCGAGCAAAGTCACGCACTGCAAACATCAGGTTGTTGGTTACCAGCAGGTTATTGGACAGCGTGATATTGGCGTGTTTGTAGTCCATTATCGAGTACGGAGCGGATGGCTGCTCGGCATAATGAACTATGGTCTCCGGTATACCAGTAAACTTGGCATCCACTGCCCATTGATAATTCACGGTTCCGTTAAATAGAGAACGCATTACCTCGGCATCGGTCAGATCCCCGATTACGACCTTGATTTCCTTGCCTGTCTTTTCATGCCAGATCTTAGCCCGTTCTTGCAATGTGGGCACACTATACAGCATGCCGACATCCAGCTCGGTGCAAGCATTGCGCCGAAAATAGTTGTCGACAACCGTGACCTCGTGGCCACGTTGAGAAAAGTACATTGCCGTGGGCCAGCCGAGATAGCCGTCGCCACCGAGAATCAGAACGTGTGAGGACATGATAACTCCTTATTACAAATAATTTTGCTACGATAGAGAAGTTTGAATCATGCTCAGTCTTCGAGCAAACCGTGGGTTTCCAAATAAACGGCAAGTTCTGCCTTTGTCATCGCTGGCTCCAGTTCGGAGTTGTAGGGTTTGTCGATACCCTCGCAGATCTTGTCTGGATAGTCGTAGATGATTTCTTCGGTCACATTGCCAAAGGCAGGGAGCACCGAAAAATAATCTTTTAGTTCACAGGTACGGCGCGTTTCTTCGCTACTCATCAACTCTTCATATAGCTTCTCGCCTGCTTTCGAACCAATCACCTTGATGCTAATATCTTGCGGATTGTGACCATAACGGGGTGCTAAGGCCGCGATCATGCATTCAGCCAGGTCTTGGATGCGGATGATTGGCATTTTGGTAACGAATACTTCGCCTCCTTTGGCCTGTAGGCTGGAGTCAATGACCAAGCGCGTAGCTTCCTCAATAGTCATGATGAATCGTGTCATGGCAGGATCTGTCAAGGTTACTGGCCCACCCTTGCGAATCTGCTCGCGGAAGATGGGGATTACGGACCCACGCGAACCTAAGACGTTACCGAAACGTGTAGAACTGAACAGTGTGCTATGTCCTCGATAAGCATTATTAGCTGCCGTCATCAGCCGCTCGCCCATCAGTTTTGAGGTACCCATAACATTTGTGGGATTCACCGCCTTGTCGGAGCTTGTAAAAATTACACGCTCCACACCGGCATCGTAAGCCGCTTCGATCACGTTCTGCACACCGTTGACATTGGTTTGCACGGCATCGAAAGGCGAACTCTCACACAACACTACATGCTTAAAAGCCGCAGCATGGAATACAATGTCAACTTCTCTGAACAAGCGTGTGAGCTTGGCTCGGTCGCGAATATCACCAAGATAGAAATTTGCATTGCTGTAAGCCTGGAAGCGCTGCTGAAGGAAAAAGAGTTCGGATTCGTTATTATCGATACCAATCAAATTTTTGACACCAAAAACTCTGAGCAGCTGACTTACCAACTCGCTTCCTACAGTACCGCAGGCTCCAGTGACCAATACGGTTTTCTCTTTGAAACGATTCATCTAATATAATTCCCTGACATGATTCTTTGATGGCTTTGCGGAGCTTCAATATTGTAAATTAAGTGCAGATCTGACTTGATCAATATCACCTTCCTCCAGATCCGCTAGTTGATACTTGATTCTTTCTTCCAGCGCTAAGTTAAGTTCCGGAGCATGTGTCATGGATCGAACCTCCATAGCTCGGCTGAAATAGTAGCTAGCTTCCTCATACCGCCGCGCCAAGGTCGCGGCCCGTGCCATACGGTTCTGAATGCCCGACACGAGCAGAGCCTTTAACCAAGCTTTAGCGATGCCCCAATCCAATGCCAATTGTATGCAACGCTGCTCATTATCGACATCTTCAAGCTGTTGATAGCCTGCCGCAGCCAGGCTTATTAACTCTGCACGGTCAGGGTGCTGATCGAGCATAGCTTTATCCACCTTGACCAACGCTCCCCATTCCCCTTTGATCCAGTACTGCCAAGCATGCGCCAGCGAACGTCGATCCGCGTCCGAGCTATAATCAAGAGGTTGGTAATGGGCTGCTTCTCGTAGCATTTCGACCGAGTATCCCAGCCTTGGACAAGATTCAATAAGCCAATCAGTTTGTGCGCGAGCACGTGCTGTTGCTTGTCCCGGCGCGGCATCATGCTGCTCAGATACCGCTTGCCTAAAATGCATGTGGGCACGTTCCGCCTGATTTCTTATGAGACTGGCCAACCCTAAGGTATTATGAACCCCAGAAGCAAGTAGCGCTAATACCTCGGCGGGACGAGCGCCCCATTGTAATGCCTGGACCAAGCAATGGCGCGCCTCTTCATGCCTGTTCAGTTGGCATAAGCCAACAGATGCAAGCACTGTCAGGCGGGTTCGATGCGTACAGACACTCATGTCTTGTTGCTGATATAGTGCGACTAGGTCACGCCATTTTCCCAGTTGCCAGTACAGCGTCATTTCATGCATTACATGCTCGGCATGAGGGTCCGTCCCCTTACTCATGTATGACCCCGTGCAAAATTAATTCTTCCATAAGATTCAGTTGTGCTTCGGCTTGAGCCATTTTTTCGCTCAACGCTTGATTTTCATTCTGTAGCCGTTGATTCTCTTTAAGCAGCTGTACAGGTTTTAGCCTATGTAACTCTTCCTGATGGACTTTTAGCGCTCCTGCCTTGGCATGGAAAATAAACTGATCCGCCTGGGTGACAACATCTACTAAGCGATAGCTGGCTTCTTCCAAAGTTTTAAGTAGCGCTGGCCGTGTTTGGTCAACTTGCGGTGTCAGAATTCCGATATACAAGGAAAGGTGCGAAATCCATAGCGGAACTTCATAATCCCTGATAGCACGCAGGACATGACTCTCTTCACCGGGGGTCTCGATAACCAGCCAGTGCTTTCTCCCCTCCGCCATAGTCACCTGCTCCATAAGCTGGTCCAGGCTGTACGCTTTCACATTTACCTGTGAAATTTCGCGCAACCCTGGCCATTTGGTAGGCAAGGGCTTGAGGGGATGAAGGGTGGCTAGACCAGGAAGGTTGTAGTAGTAGAGAGTGGCGCCTCCCGCTAGGCTAGATACAGCAGCTTCGATCACTTTTACACGCGGCTCATCGGCGGTTCTCTGCCTCAATGCCTGAGCAGCCTCGGGAGCTGGCTCTACTAATACAATTTGCTCTGCTTCTGTTGCTAGATAGGTTTCCAGCTCACGGCACTCACCTGCCCCAAGGTGTAGGATGGTGCCATTTACCTCTTGCAACGCTGAAATCGGTTGTTGCTCCATTAGGCTCCTCCGCCTTTCTTGCCGCCCAGCATCATCATGGTTCGGCGCAGAGGTGCCGTCAATTTCCACGATTTTGAACTTCTTATCGCTTTAAGCTGTGCTAACATATTATTGTTTTTTTGCGTCAGATTAAGCATCTCTTCTTTTTTACGCTTAATCTCATTTTTTAGCTTAATTATCTCCGTGTCGTCCTTTTCTTTTTCCTGCAGATATTGCTCTAGCTCTTCCTGGACCATGTGAAGCTGCCTGATCAACAAGTCGTTTTCCTGCTGCAGATCGTCCAGATTTATCTTGGTCTCGGAGTTATTTACAACACTATATGTCTGATCTAGAAAATCAAACAGGTCTTCCGGCTCTAAGAGTGGCAGCGAGCTCGCTTCCAGCTCTTGGGCCAAGCGCTTGGCTGGTGGGTACTGCAGCGCCTGGAGCCCCATTAAACGGTGTAAGACTACGTGCTGTTCTTCGAGCAGCTCGCTGCCGGCAACCGAAGCATTGCCGTTGAGGGAGACCCGGCCAAGGGCAATGCCGCTACGGGCAGTAAGCTGGTCAAAAAGTGCCTTTTGCCGATTGAAAAGCGCTTCGTGCACCACTAAGGTTACGCGCTGGTAATGTTGATGATAAAGGTCCAGAAGGAGCTTTACTTGGTTCTGCCAGCTCGCTAATGCTTGGGAGGGCAAACGGCCATTTCCAATATCGTTGGCTATCTGTCTCTCTGGCGTGTCGTAACATATCAGGAAATGGGCGTAGGGCTGTTTTTGCAGCATAGCCTTGGCCTTCACCAAGTCATCAATCACTTCCCCATACCACGGCTGCCCCGCCTCACGCATTGCATTCAGCCAAATTGTACAAGGCTTAGCAGAGAGGTTCACCATGACCAGTTGGTCACGCCCTGCTTCCCCCTTATTGCCTCCCCCTACTGGCTCGGCGGCCGTGCTCGTCATACCAGTGCTCCTAGTTGTTTTGCGAGCTATGTCACTCATTGATGTTACTTCCACCCTTCAACGATGCTCTGCCATAATAGTAAAGTTACCGCAGAACCTTCCTAGCTGCCACTTCCATAGCCTACTTTCAGCTACGACACCTGCAAGTGCTAGCTAACTAGCTAGGGTATATGTTGAGGAGGAGCGGTAAAACATATCAGTGTAAATTAAGAGCCCCTCACAAAGGCATTGTTCCGCTAAAATGAAAGTTGCTTGAGCAACAGCCCAATAATCTCCTGCTGGCTCAGTTCAGCGGTGTTGACAGTCAATTCTGCGGCTTTCGGCGCCTCATAGGGGCTACTGATACCCGTAAAATCTTTGATTTTGCCTTCCCGTGCCTTCTGGTAGAGCCCCTTGGGGTCGCGCTGCTCACAGATGTCCAACGGTGTATCGACGTGAACCTCGATGAAGTCACCCTCGCCGAACAGCTCGCGCGCGGCGTCCCGCTCGCTGCGAAACGGCGAGATAAAGGCGGTAATCACTATGATGCCAGCCTCGGCGAAAAGACGGGCCACCTCGCCCACGCGGCGGATGTTCTCGGCGCGGTCTTCCTCGCTCATGCCGAGGTCCTTGCTCAGGCCGTGGCGGATGTTGTCGCCGTCCAGCAACATGGTGTGATAGCCGCGGCGGTTCAGTTCCACTTCCAGGGCGTTGGCTAGCGAGGATTTTCCCGCACCTGATAGACCGGTGAACCACACGCACTTGCCCTTATGACCATTGAGCTGCTCGCGCATGGCCTGGGTCACGCTGGTGCGGTTCCATACCACATTGGCCTTGCTGTCGTGTTCGCGGAACTCGTAGGGCAGCTCGCTATCCAGCGGCTGATGGATCATTCCAGCCCCAACCGTGATGTTGTTGAGGCGGTCGATGATGATGAAACTACCGGTGCCCGGACTGCTGCGGTAATCGTCTACCGGTACCGGGGCGGTGAGCTCGACATGGCAACGCGCGATGACATTCAGGTCGAGGTTTTCGGCGTGACGTTGCTCGAGGGTGTTGACGTCGACTTGATAGTCGATCGCCGTGACCTTGCCTGCCACGGCGCGGGTCGCAAGCTTGAGATCGTAGAGCTTGCCGGGCTCCAGCGGGGCCTCGTGCATCCACACGATATCCGCTTCGAAGCCATTGGCAAGCGGCACCTTGTCCTCTTCCGCCACGATCCAGTCGCCGCGGGAGATGTCGATCTCATCTTCCAGGGTAAGGGTAATCGCTTGGCCCGGCCAGGCGGTTTCCAGGTCACCATCGAAAGTGACGATTCGCCCCACCTTGGAAACCTTGCCTGAGGGCAGCGCCCTGACGGCCTGGCCACGATGCACGATGCCGCTAGCCAGCGTGCCGGAGTAGCCGCGGAAGTCG
The DNA here is from genome assembly GCF_051062895.2 of Billgrantia sp. C5P2. Classification (NCBI taxonomy): domain Bacteria; kingdom Pseudomonadati; phylum Pseudomonadota; class Gammaproteobacteria; order Oceanospirillales; family Halomonadaceae; genus Billgrantia; species Billgrantia sp. C5P2. The sequence continues at coordinate 2,045,429 of NZ_CM128542.1, read as the reverse complement.
AGATTGGGGCGGTTGACATACTGTACCGGGAAGCGCAGATCGCGAAGGTTCTGGTCGTGGCTGATCTCTACGGTTTCCAGCAGCTCCAGCAAGGCCGGCTGCTGGTACCAGCCCATGTGTTCGCTCCTGTTGACCACGTTGTCGCCCTTGAGCGCCGACATGGGAACGAAGCGGATGTCGCGAGCGTGGAGCTTCTCGGCAACGGCCTGGTACTCCTTGACGATCTCGTCGAAGCGCGCCTGGGAGTAGTCGACCAGATCCATCTTGTTGATCGCCACGATCAGGTGCTGAATGCCCAGCAGGTCGGCGATGAAGCTGTGCCGCCGGGTCTGGGTCTGTACCCCGTAGCGGGCGTCGATCAGGATGATCGCCAGGTTGGCGGTGGAAGCGCCGGTGGCCATGTTGCGGGTGTACTGCTCGTGCCCCGGGGTGTCGGCGATGATGAACTTGCGCTTGTCGGTGGAGAAGAAGCGGTAGGCCACGTCGATGGTGATGCCCTGCTCGCGCTCCGACTGCAGCCCGTCGACCAGCAGCGCCAGATCGACTTCTTCGCCGGTAGTCCCGACCTTTTTCGAATCGCGGGTAATGGCGGCCAGGTGATCTTCGTAGATCATCTTGGAATCGTGCAGCAGCCGGCCGATCAGGGTCGACTTGCCGTCGTCCACGCTACCGCAGGTGATGAAGCGCAGCAGGTCCTTGTTCTCGTGCTCGTGCAGGTACTGCTCGATGTTGTCTGCAATCAATGTCGACTGGTGTGCCATCAGAAGTACCCCTCGCGCTTTTTCTTCTCCATCGAGCCGGCCTGGTCGTGGTCGATGGCCCGGCCGCTGCGTTCGCTGGTGCGGGTCAGCAGCATCTCCTGGATGATCTCGGGCAGCGTGTCGGCCTTGGACTCCACCGCGCCGGTCAGCGGGTAGCAGCCCAGGGTGCGGAAGCGCACCCACTTCTCCTCCGGCACCTCGCCGGGGGCCAGCGGCAGCCGCTCGTCGTCGACCATCACCAGCATGCCGTCACGCTCCACCACCGGCCGCGGGGCGGCGTAGTAGAGCGGCACGATGGGAATCTGCTCGAGGTAGATGTACTGCCAGATGTCCAGCTCGGTCCAGTTGGAGAGCGGGAAGGCGCGGATCGATTCGCCCTTGTTGACCCGCGCGTTGTACAGGTTCCACAGCTCCGGGCGCTGGCTCTTGGGGTCCCAGCGGTGGAACTTGTCGCGGAACGAGAACACCCGCTCCTTGGCGCGGCTGGCCTCCTCGTCGCGACGGGCACCGCCGAAGGCGGCATCGAAGCCGTACTTGTCCAGTGCCTGCTTGAGCGCCTGGGTCTTCATCACGTCGGTATAACCGCTGGAGCCGTGATCGAAGGGGTTGATGCCGGCGGCGCGCCCCTCCTCGTTGGTGTGCACCAGCAGCTCCATGCCCACCTCGGCGGCCATGCGGTCGCGGAAGGCGATCATCTCGCGGAATTTCCAGGTGGTGTCGATGTGCAGTAGCGGAAACGGCGGCGGGCCGGGATAGAAGGCCTTGCGCGCCAGGTGCAGCATCACCGAGGAGTCCTTGCCGATGGAGTACATCATAACCGGGTTGCGGAACTCGGCCGCCACCTCGCGAATGATGTGGATCGACTCGGCTTCGAGTTGCTTGAGGTGGGTCTGTCGCTCAGCAGAAATATCTGACATCAAAGGTACCTTGGAAAAGATAGCGGCAAATTAGAGGCTAGCCCGCAGGGCCGATTCCCAGCGTGGGTCCCGCTCGCCGGCAACGATGAAGAACGGGTTGAGTACGCTCTCCTGCTGGTTGCAGCGCAGCGGTTCCAGAGTGTGGGCATTCAGCACTTCGCCACCCGCCGCGGTAACCACTGCCTGCGCCGCCGCCGTGTCCCATTCGCTGGTAGGAGCCAGGCGCGGATAGAGATCGGCCTTGCCTTCCGCTACCAGGCACAACTTCAATGAGCTGCCCATGGAGACACGTTCGTGATTTGGCAGCTCTCTACAGAAGGCTTCGAATTCCTCCGAACCATGGGTACGGCTACCCACTACCTGCCAGGCCTCTTGCTCTGGATCGGGCAGAGCACGCACCTTGATGGTGTGGCACGGCCCCTCATCCACCTGGTTCCATGCGCCCTGCCCTTGTTGGCCGATCCAGGTGGTGCGCAGCACAGGTGCATGGACGACACCGAACACCGGCACGCCATCCTCGATCAACGCTACGTTGAGAGTGAATTCACCGTTCTTCTTGATGAACTCCTTGGTGCCGTCGAGCGGGTCGATCAGCCAGTAGCGCTGCCAGGCCTGGCGCGTGGCGAAAGGAATTTCCGCGGATTCCTCGGAGAGAACCGGTACCTCTGGAGTCATGCGTTCAAGCAGGTCCACCAGGGCATGGTGGGAGGCCATGTCCGCTTCGGTCAGTGGGCTCTTGTCATCCTTGGTCTCGATACTGAAATCACGCTCGTAGATCGAGATGACTTCACGGCCCGCGGCGTGAATACCTTCGATAAGGCGAGCACGCATATCGGCTGTTACAAAATCGGTCAAAAGTGTTTCCTTCTGGCTTCGGGCTGGCAGCCTTGCTCTCGGCTAGAAAGGCCAGACCAACGGTATCAGCGCTACGGCGGTGATACCTACGATCAGGCTCAAGGGAGCGCCCAGCCTCAGATAGTCGGTGAAGCGGTAGCCACCGGGGCCCAGTACCATCAGGTTGGTCTGGTAGCCCAGCGGGGTCATGAAACTGGCCGAGGCGGCAAACATGATGGCGATGACGAAGGGCATGAAACTTACGCCCAACTGCTCGGCAACGGCAACGGCGATAGGAAACATCAGCACGGCGGCCGCGTTGTTGGTGATCAGCTCGGTGAACAGCACCGTCATGAGATAGACGAGGGCCAGCGCCAGCCAGGGCGCCAGATTGTCTATCAGCAGCAGCCATTGGGCCACCTGTGCGGCGGCACCGGTTTTCGTCATGGCAGCCCCCAGCGCAAAGGAGGAGGCGATTACCACGAGAACGGAGAGATCCACATAACGGCGCGCCTTGCTGGCCGGCACGCAACGTGTGACCAGCATGCCCCCACCGGCCAGCAGTGCCGCTTCGAGAATACTGAGCAGACCCATGGCGCTGACAGCTACCATTGCCGCGAGAATGCCAAGCGCCACCGGTGCCTTGCGAAAATCCGGCGGTGTGGAGTCGTTCAGCGCACTGACCAACAGGAAATCCTTGCGGTAGCGATACTGGTCGACGAAGTCCTGGGCGGTTTCGATCAGTAGCGTATCGCCCACCTGCAGGCGCAGATCACCGAGTTTGCCTGGCATACGCCTGCCGTGGCGGGAAATAGACAGGATGACGGCCTGATAGCGCGAACGAAAGCGCGATTCACGTACCGTTTGATTAAGCCCGCCGAAATCGGGCCCGATCACGGCTTCCACCAGGCAGCGCTGATGGTGGGCAATATCCAGCTTGTGAACGTCGCCACTGGCCGGCTTCAGACCGTGAATGCGGCGCAGCTCGCGGGCACACTCGGGCGCCCCGATGAAGATGAGAATGTCGCCGGCCTGCAATTCGGTGCTCGGCGGCACAGCGGTGAGCAGGCGGCCATGCCGCTCTATATCCGCCAGGTAGCCAAAGCTGAGATGGCGTAGCCCGGCATCGGCAATGCTCTTGCCCACCAATGGGCCCTTCTCGTCTACCACTACCTCGACCGAGTATTCGCGCGCCTGCTCGAGCTGTTCCAGCACACCCTGCCGGTTCGGCAGCAGGCGATCGGCGAAGAGGTAGAGAAACGTGCCCCCCACCAGAACGATGGGAATGCCAACCCAGGCAAGCGAGAACATGGTGAGCCTGATGCCCTGCTCGCTCTGCAGGAGGCCGTCCACCACCAGGTTAGTGCTGGTGCCGATCAGCGTACAGGTGCCACCAATGATGGCAGCGTAGCTGAGCGGCAGAAGCAGCTTGGATGGCGGCAGCCTTAGGCGCCCCGCCCATTCCTGAATGGCCGGAATGAACATGGCCACCACAGTGGTATTGTTCATGAAGGCACTCAGCCCCGCAGCCGGTAGCAGAACGCGTAGCTGCGCCTGTCGCAGCCGCTGCGGCTGCCCCAGCATGCGGTGCGCCAGCCATTGGATGGCGCCGGTCTCCTTCAGGCCCGCAGCCACGACGTAAAGCACGGCAATGGTCATGACACCGGGGTTGCCGAAGCCAGCCAGGGCCTCGCCGGGAGTCAGAATGCCCGAGATGACAAGCACGGCCAGGGCCGCCATGAGAATCGTATCCGGTGCGACCCGGCTCGTAGCCAGGGCGAGCAGTACCGATACGACGATTCCTAACGTGAATAACGCTTCAACTGGCATCAAGAGAACGACTTACCGCCCAACGGAAAGATAGGTGAATCCCTTGATCGCCATTCTCTTCGGCTCGAACATGTTGCGCCCGTCGAAGATCAGCGGTTCTGTGAGCTGTTGCTTTATCTGTTCGAAATCCGGCGCGCGGAAGCTTTGCCACTCGGTGACGATCACCAGGGCGTCGGCGCCGCGCAGAGTGGCTTCCTTGGTGCCGCACAGGGAGAGATCGTCGCGGTTGCCGTAGAGCCGCTGGGCTTCTTCCATGGCTTCCGGGTCAAAAGCTTGCACCTTGGCACCCGCTTCCCACAGCGCTTCCATCAGTACCCGGCTGGGGGCTTCGCGCATGTCGTCGGTGTTGGGCTTGAAGGCCAGGCCCCAGATGGCGAAGGTCTTGCCGGCCAGGTTGCCCTGGTAGTGCTTGTGGATCTTCTGGAACAGGGTGGCTTTCTGTTCCTCGTTGCGCGCTTCCACTGCCTTGAGCACCTTGGCGTCGAAGTCGATGGCGTCGGAAGTACGGATCAGCGCCTGTACGTCCTTGGGGAAGCAGGAGCCGCCATAGCCCACCCCGGGGTAGATGAAGTGGTAGCCAATGCGCGGGTCGGAGCCGATGCCCTGGCGCACCATCTCGATATCCGCGCCCAGGCGTTCGGCCAGGTTGGCCATTTCGTTCATGAAACTGATTTTTGTGGCCAGCATGCAGTTGGCGGCGTACTTGGTCAGCTCGGCGCTGCGCACGTCCATCACGATCATCTTGTCCTGCTGGCGGCTGAAGGGCGCATAGAGTTCACGTAGCATATCTTCCGACACTCGGCTGGAGGTGCCGATGATGATGCGGTCCGGCCGCTGGCAGTCGCCTACCGCGCTGCCCTCCTTCAGGAATTCGGGGTTGGAGACTACGTCGAAGCGCAGGTCCTTACGGCCACGGGCTTCCAGCACGCCGTCCACCTTGGCGAACACCTTGTCGGCGGTGCCTACCGGTACGGTGGATTTGTTAATGATGACCTGATCGCGCTCCATGTGCTGGGCAATGGTCTCGGCCACGGCCAGCACGTACTTGAGGTCGGCGCTACCGTCTTCGTCTGGCGGGGTTCCCACGGCAATGAACTGCACCTGGCCGTGCTTGACGCCTTCGGCGGCATCGGTGGTGAACTTGAGCCGTCCTGCAGCGAAGTTATCCTTGACCAGCGGCTCGAGCCCCGGTTCGTAGATGGGGATATCGCCCTTGCTCAGGCGCTCCACCTTGACGGCGTCCACGTCAACGCACACCACATGATGGCCCACGTCGGCCAGCACCGCCCCCTGTACCAGTCCCACATAGCCGGTTCCGAATACGGTAACGTTCATTGCCATCCCTTTATGTATGCGCTTGCATGATGACGTCGCAGTAACCGGCCTGGTTGCGCTTGAGCATGAGCCTGTTCATGCCAAGGCCTCGGCGGTCTCTTTCTTTATATCAATACTTGCTACGAGAAAATCGCCACCCAGGGTTACCCGAAGCGGGTGTCCTACCCCCTCGGCCCACTCCAGCAGGTAAGCCTTGAACGCGGCCTGGGCTTGGGGGTCGCCGTGTACCAGGCGCACTTCCCTGGGCAGCTGGCGCATGCGGCGCACGAAGTTGAGCAGGTCGTGCCGATCGGCGTGGGCCGAGTAGCCGCTTACGGTTTCCACCCGGGCGCGAATGTCGATGCGCTGGTCATCCAGCATTACCCAGCCGCCCTTCGGGCCGTAGCGCTGAATGTCCCGCCCCGGTGTACCGGCCGCCTGGTAGCCGGTAAATAGCACGCAGTGGCGTTCGTCGCCGAGCATGCGCTTGAGGTAGTTCACCACCCTGCCGCCGCTGACCATGCCACTGGCGGCGATCACCACTGCGGGCCTGCCGCTTACTGCCAGGTATTCGACCGTGCGCTCGTGTTCTTCGTGGCTGTCCACGGTGTAGAGGTTCTCGAAGCTGAGCGGATGGCGGCCGCTGCGTAGCGTCTTGTGCGCTTCTGCGTCCCACCACGGCTTGAGTTCGCGGTACACCTCGGTGAAGCGGGCGGCCAGGGGCGAGTCGACGATGATCTCGAGGTCGCGCCAGCGTTCGCTGCGCGCGCTATGAATCAGCCCTTCCAGTTCGTAGAGCAGTTCCTGAGTGCGGCCCACGCTGAAAGCGGGGATCACCACGGTGCCGCCGTTTTCGAGCGCGCTGTCGATGGCGGCCTTGAGCCTTTCACGACGGTGGCGCCGGTCTTCGTGCCGGCGGTCGCCGTAGGTGCTTTCCAACACCAGCACGTCGGCGCGATACGGCGGCTTGGGCGCGGGCAGCAACGGCGCGTAGGGCGCACCCAGGTCGCCGGAGAATACGGTACGCTGGCTCTGGTCGGTTGACTTGTCCTGGATATCCACCTCTACGTAGGCGGAACCGAGGATGTGCCCTGCGCGCTGCAGCTTGACCCGTACGTGGTGGCGTTCGTCGCCGAGCACGGTGTGCCAGGTCTGATAGTCCAGCGCCACCAGGCGCCCCTGCACTTCGGCCAGGAAGCGCTCGATCAGGGCACGGTCTCGGGTGAAGCCGATCTTGAGGGCATCTTCGATCACCAGCGGCAGTAGGCGTGCCGAAGGCACCGAGCACAGAATCGGCCCCTTGTAGCCCGCCGCCAGTAAATAGGGCAGCCGGCCGATGTGATCGATATGCACGTGGGTGACCACCAGCGCCAGCACGTCTTCCACCGGAAAGCGCACCCTGTGCTGTTCGAGGCTATCGAGATGGTCGGCATCCTGCCCCTGGAACAGGCCGCAGTCGACCAGCAGCGCCCGGTCCGGCGCGATCTGCAAGCGGTGGCAGCTGCCGGTTACGCCCGCCCCGCCGCCGTGGTGGAGTATGTTCAAGTCGTCGTCCTTTACTTCTTGTTCTGTGAGCCTTTTGCTTTTGGATCTTGCCCTGCGAATCAGACGCCGTAGAAATTGCGGTACCACGCCACGAAGCGCTTCACCCCCTCTTCCACGTGCACCTGTGGGCGGTAGCCGGTAGCTTCCAGCAGTGCTTCGGTGTCGGCCCAGGTGCGTGGCACATCGCCGGGCTGCATGGGCAGGTATTCGCAGATGGCCTCACGCCCAGTGGCGGCTTCCAAAGCACGGATGAATGACATCAGCGAGACCGGCGCGCCATAGCCGAGGTTGTACAGCGCGTAGGGGGCGGTGCTGCGGTCGGGCCGGGCGCTGGCGGCGACGCGATCGGGTGTGGACTGAGGGATCACGTCCTGGATGCGCACGATACCTTCGACGATGTCGTCGATGTAGGTGAAATCCCGTGACATGTCGCCGTGGTTGTACACTTGGATCGGCTGGCCTTCGAACATCGCCTTGACGAACTTGAAGATCGCCATATCGGGCCGGCCCCAGGGGCCGTAGACGGTGAAGAAGCGTAGCCCCGTCATCGGTACGCCGTAGAGGTGGGCGTAAGTGTGGCTCATCAGCTCGTTGGCCTTCTTGGTGGCCGCGTAGAGGCTGACAGGATGATCCACGCTGTCGCCGGTATCGAATGGGGTCTTGGCGTTCATGCCGTACACCGAACTCGATGAGGCGTACACCAAGTGTCCTACCTTGTGCTGCCGGCACCCCTCCAGCACGTTGAGGTGGCCGATCAGGTTGGAGTCGGCGTAGACGTGGGGGTTGTCCAGCGAGTAGCGCACCCCGGCCTGGGCGGCCAGGTGAATCACCCGGTCGAACTCGTTCTCGCGGAACAGTGCGGCCATGGCCTCGCGGTCGCCCAGGTCCAGATGGATGAAGCGGATGTCGTGACAGTCAGCCAGATCGTGCAGGCGCGCCTGTTTGAGCGAGACGTCGTAGTAGGTATTGAGGTTGTCAATACCGACGATCTCGTGGCCCTGCCCACTGAGGCGCTTGGCCACTGCATGGCCGATAAACCCAGCGATACCGGTAATAAGCAGTTTCACATTAAGCCCACGCTTCTCTTTGCAACGCACCGTTACACAAATGATGTATTTCGATACCAATCCTAACGGAAGCTGCAGGCGCCGCGAGATGATTCATCTCATGTCGTGGGTATGGTTCTGCCCAAGCGCGCCTTTTCAGACACGCTACCGCCCGGGGATTGTTCCGGGCGGTTCCCTGGCCCTGTTGCGAAGCGATACCTGGGCCAGGGAACGTCGCGAGAATGCGCACGGCAAGCCTCAGGCCAGGTTCAGCCCTTGGCGCCACTGCTCACGGCCCGTCGCCGAGCTGGCGCTCGACTGCCCTTCCCTGCCGGTATCGTTATAGGAATGACGCAATTCTACGGCACTCGGGAGCGATGCTCTACCGTGGAGTGGGGGCAAATAACTCTGGACCGTCAAAAGCTTGATTGAATCTGACGAAAATATGACAGGCCGTAATACAGACTACTGAGAACAACTTTTGGTAACGCTCTGTCAACGACAGCGCCAAACGGCCAGACGATGTATGAGGGCGCACAGGATCAAGCCGGCGGCAAGCCAGCCGAGGCCGACCACCAGTGATGTGAACCCATCGGGTACGGTGTGCGGCGGCCGAAAGCTCATGCCGTGCTCGACAAGGCGCGCCACGAGATAGCTAGGCGCCACCACCAGCGCAAGCGCAGTACTGGAATGCCACCCGGCCAAGCGCCGGGTGATGCGCCAGGGCTCGCTGGGCGGCTTGGCAACGGCCTGGGCCTTGCTCTTGGCGCTGGCGTTCGAACTGCGGGTGTCTTTGACAGACCGCGCCTGACGCGTTGCACCGCTGCGCCTGGTGGGCTTGCGCTTGGCCTTGCCGCTACCGCCCGGCAGGCCACCGGCCATCCAGCGCAACAAGCGAGAAAGGGCCCAGCCGAGCGTGAACAGTACGGACAGCACCAGGCTGCCCATTACCAGGAAATAGGTCATCGGCGCAGACAGGTCATGAGTAAATCAGGCAATACGCCCTAGCATCTGCAGGGTGCGGAGCAGCAAGGTCACGCTCTCCCTGGGCTGGGCGTATTCGCTCATCAGGGACTGGAGCCGCGTTTCGAACGCCTGCTGGCGGCGCTGCTGCTCTTCCTCCTCCATCTCCGCCAGGCTACGCACAGGCGGCCCGGTAGGAATATCGAGGCGTGAATTGGGCTTTTCCAGCTCGCGTAGCGCCTGGGCGAAGGCATCATCGAGCTCACGAAACTTGCGCAGTTTTTCGCGCTCGTCCATGGAACGGTTGGGTTTCTGGTTTCTCATTTGTATCCGTAATTGCTCAAGTACCTGGCGGCACTCGATGGTGACCGGCCCGAGTATACCGCCAAACCGTGTGGTAGCGAAGGCAGGCCCTTGCGCTACCCTGAAAGACACATGGGCTAGCGAACAAGGAGCATCGTATCGACCTGGGCTACAATTATGCACAAACGGTCAAACATGCTAACCAAACTTGCCTTTGCCTCCTGCTAAAGCGCATAAAGAGATGCATAAAAACCATAAAAACCAGAGGCGATATGCCTGCCTAGCATTGCATTGCCTGGGCATCATTGAGGCCGCCAGCGTTGATATGGATGCAGCAACCTTCGTTTTGCTGCGGGATCGAGCAAGGGACAGTTATGTTTAACGAGATGATGCGGGCGGAGATCTGGCTGCAGGAGCACTTGGATAGCCAGCAGGGAATAGAAGACCTCGCCAGCCGACTCGGTTATTCGACCTCACAGGTCCGGCGCAGGTTCAAGCAGTGCTTCGGCCTGTCCCCTAGCGCTTATCGCGACACCCTGAGACTGGAGAAGGCAGCACGCCTGCTGGCGTTCACCCCTTTCTCCATCCAGTTCATTGCGACCCGGTGTGGCTATCGGAACCATTCCGCCTTCAGCCGCGCTTTCCAACGATACCACAATAAAACGCCACGCCAATACCGTCAGGCGTTGCGATTGAAACTTCACCATAACCCCTACTGCCAAGGCCATGGCGGCGACCCGCCTCGATACACGATCTGCAAGGCACCTTCACGGCACGCCCTTGTAACGCGCCTGTACCGCAAGGAGCATAGCCACCCTCTCGAAGTGCTTCGCAAATGGACCCACCATGCCAAAGGAGTCGAAAGTCTTCCCGATCGCCTGCGACAAGGTCAAACCATCGCCTTGATGCACAATATTCCACTGCCCAGCGATGTGGAACGTATCGATGTCGGCCCGATCGTCAATGGCAACGAGGCACCGGGAATCGCCATCCCCGCGTCGTTTCGCCTGCTGAAACTGCCAGCCCAGCAGCACGCGTGCGTGGAATTGGAATCGCTGGAAGATATACCTGACGTCATTCAGTATCTGGTTTGCGAAGGCCTTCCGAAACAGAGGCTTCACGCCAGTGGCGAAGCCGTTCAGGTGGAATGGGACGAGAATGGCGTCCTTGTCAGGCTTCCTGTTCAGCAGGCTTGATGGCTCCTGCTAGAGGGCGCGCGCAATCGGCGCGCGCCCTCTTCTCGCTCAAGCCCCATTGTTCGAACTCACCACAATTCGAACTTATCGCTCGAATTCACCGAGAGCCCTTCGCTAGAACTCTTCGGCCCGTAGCGAGTCGTTCGGGGCTCGTCGATCAGGACTCGACGCGAACCAGCCAGCCTTCCACTGTGTCGGAGCCGAACTCGTCCTTCCACGCCTTGAGCGTCTTCTGGTTACCGCCGCGGGTTTCCACCACTTCGCCGGTCTTCGGATTCTTGTAGATCTTCAGCTTGCGCTTGCGGCGCCCGGCACCGGAGGCAGTTGCCGCCTTGGCCGGCGCGGATTTTCCGCCTTGTGGCTCGAGCAGGCCGATTACGTCGGCGGAGCTCTTGTTGAACTCACGCATCAGTGCTTCGAGCTTGTCCTTGAATTGCAGTTCGGCCTTCAGGCGATCATCGTTCTGCAGCCGCTCCATTTCAGCCTGAAGCTGCTTGAGCTGCTGTTCTTTCTGCATGAATTCGCTGAGAAGAGACATATACACGGTCCTTGCAAATTGGGAGGATATTTGGGATGCCGCCTATAAATACAACAACCCGAACCAAATGACAATACTTCAGACTAGTTTTAGTCGACTCACATCGCCTGCGTCAAACAGCTAAGCCTATTGCCACGTAGAGTAAGCTCGCTCTTCGTTACCGCTATACACAAACTGAAAGCATTCGTCTTGTCAATCATCCAAGTTATGCTGCAATGACTGATACACCATGGCATATCCATTGCGAAGCGGCTTACGACGGACCAGCGCCCAAGGCCGGCTTTTTACGCGTCGCTCAGTTGCCAACCTACTCTAAAAACGCCACTTAAGGGCCGGCAAACTTGCATGAAAAAGGCGGATGGAGTGGCGTGCACGCAGGCTACAGGAGGAGCCAACACGGCATTTTCATCACGCATCCCTAATCAAGCGAGTTGCACTCCAACCTCCCTTTGTTACACTTTCCAAGGAACCTCACCTTGGATGAGATCGAGAGACACGACGAAAGGGATGTCATGTACTTGTTCCATAACTTCAAGGCACGCAACGACTTATGCCCCGAAGACAAGCGTATTTTCAATAGCCACATTGGCCCCATGCGGGAGGTGCAGAAAGGAAGCCACTTGGCCCGCGAAGGCGATACGCTCGAGTGCCTGCACGTCATCGAAAGGGGCTGGGCCTGCCGCTACAAGATGCTGCGCGACGGCAGTGAGCCCATTACTTCGCTACTGTTGCCTGGCGATATCAGCGACAGTGGCCAAGGCCTGTACAGCAGGCTGGAGTTCTCCATCAAGGCCATTACGTCGCTTCGCTTCATGACCATCGATTCGGAAAGCGCCGAGCGGCTGTTCCAGCGCCCCAGGATACTTCGCCTGTTCAAGGTTTCCGGGCACATCAGCCATAGCGTGGCCTTGAACTGGATCATCAATGTCTCGGCGCGTAGTGCCGAGGGGCGAATCGCCAACTTGTTGTGCGAATGCTATGCCCGCTCCTACGCTGCCGGGCTGACCTACAAGGGAAGATATTACTTCCCACTCACGCAAACGGAAATATCCGACGTGCTGGGTCTTTCCAGCGTTCACGTCAGCCGTTCGATCGGCAAGATTAAGCGCAAGGGGCTGATCGAGAACTGCGAGAACAAGCAGATCCAGATCAAGAACTGGCGTGGCCTGGCTACGCTGGGTGATTTCAAGCACGCAGATCTCGAGCTCACCGCTTGACTGCCTACACTCCTGCGGCGAAACAAGCACAATAGCCGGACCACCCGCCCACCCCACACTTACCAAGGCGAGGGAATAACGCCCTCATCAACGTATTCCTGAGTGCGATTGCGGTAGCGGTTCGGATCACCCTCGGCCTCCTCGGCCCACGCAGACTCCACAATCGGCGAATGGAAATCCCGGCTACGGTCGCGTCCGCAAACCGTACAGCGTGCTCGCCACCAGACGTAGACCTCACCCTCGCCGGAGAAACCGGCCATAAGATAATGGCGGTAATCCGGCGGCGGATAATCTCGATACCACTGCTGCAACTGGGCATCAGTATCCGAAAGTGCCAAATCGATCTCGTAAAAGGTTTGGGTGCGGTAGGAGAACCAGCGTGCCTGCACTGAAGACGGGGCGGGCATGGGGCGAGACAAAACAGCAGTTGCGCCCCCTGCAGGAGGCCGCTTGTCGAACCCGCCGCCCAGATTCCCACCCGGCGACCACCACGTATGATCGAAGGTCAATTCTTCCACCCACACCGGCCAACCCGTGGGGCCACCATTGAGCTGTACTGCAAAGTCATAACGCCGCAGCTCCGGCCGGGGCTCCGCCTCACAGGCGCTGGTCAATAAAAGCAGCATCAGCAGCAGCACAGGGCGCAGGCGGTTCATCCATGACCTAGGCATCCTGAGGCTCCTGCGGGGCCGCCACCGGCGCACTGTGGTGATTGGGAAATACCCGGCGCTTGCCGCTAGGCTCTGGGGCGTGGGCGAAGCGGTCTCTCAAAGTGAACGGGTACTGGCGGTGAGACGTATGGATGTAGCCGGTGAAGTGTTCGTGCGACATCTCCAGCATCCACTGCCGCCCGTGTCGCCTACCGTTTTGCCACCAGCTATCGATAAGAGCTTGCAGCTCGGCGGGAATGACATGATCAGGATCGGTGTCATCCAGATCGCGCAAGGGCACCCAGGCTCGCTTTGCTTCGTCGTGCATCTGGTGCAAGGCATAGATCGCCAGCTCCTTGCGCGTGGCGCGCCGCTCGACTTCGAGCACGTCCATGCCCTCCACGCGTATGGAGAGCCCTCTTGCCTCCGCTTCCGCCTGAGCCCGGCGAATCGTCTCCCCATTGGCGCCAACCCCGCCGCGATGGCGCACGATCAATTCTTCGAGATTGGCGAAGTCCGCTTCGTGTCGCGGGTTCTCGTAGCCGCCGCCCACATCGGAGTGCACTCCCGGCAAGGCGATCTCGGCGAAATTGCCGGGATGGTTGCCCTGGGCATCGGCAATGCTGTTGAGCGGGAAGTTGCGGCGGATCTCGTGGTGGGCGGTAAGCTGCACCACGCGCGCGGCGCTGCCCGACGCGATATAGAGATCGAAATCGAGGTTTTCGGCGTTGCCGGGCCAGTAGAAGCTGCCCACGGTATCGAACAGCCCTACGAAACGCACCTGCGGAAAGGGAATCGGCGAGGGCGGAAAGGCCTGGATGAGGCGCAGCGGCGGCCGGTATTCGCCAATTCGGAAATCCGGCACCGTCACGGTTTCCGCTCCACCGAGCCGGAAGTCCGGCACCATCAAGGTTTCCGGCCAGCGGTGGATGAGGTTGACGAAGTGTCGTGCCAAGGCTGCGCCGCGGCTAAAGCCGAACACATCGAAGGTCACCAGCGAGTCGCGGGGGTTGGCCTCCAAAATCTCGCGGACCTCGTTCAACGCCTGCTCGATACGGGCATGACCGCCCTCAGGGCCGACGCCAGTGCCCATGCCGATTGCGTCTTCGGGGGCTACGAAGCCATCCTCGCCCTCCCGGCCGGTTATGGTACCTACGCCGGGAATATAGACTCGATGATAATCCCCATCGACACCATCGAAGCGATACAGATCATACAACTTGGCCACATTGGTAATATCTCGATCGGGCAAGTGGCGGTCGTTATACATATTGTTGCCAGTGCCATCGAAGAATATGCCGATCTGCAGGGTACGCGGCCGGGCGGGAGGCGTTTCCGGCACGGGTGGCGGGGTGGAAGGCCGCGGCTCGGAAGTCGGCGCAGGGCGCGTGACGCCCCAGTCACCGTGCCGCTGTAGCGTGGCCATGGCTTGTGGCCCCAGGCCCCTGGCATTCAACCGTGGCAGCAAGGAATCGACCAGGCTGCTTCCGCCGAACACCCCACGAGCGTTCGAGCGCCACTGCTCGCCATTCCATTTGACCAGAGGAAGGAAGGGGCGGTCGAAACCGTCGTTCAGGACCAGTAGCAAGCCACCCAGCTCGACCGCCTTGACGATCGTACGGATCGCCACTTCCTTGTCCGGCGCCCAACCAATGCCGCCTGCCTTGGCATACAGCTGCGAGAGCTCTTCCCGGCTGGACTCCCTCGACAACTTCTCTTTGACCTTGCTCGAGGCGAGGCTGGGCGACTCGATGAAGGGAAGATCGACATCCCTGACGTCAAAGCGACGTATGAGCTTCCAGAACACTGCCTGTCTCCTGTCCCTGGTTTCAGATTGGCAATGTTTATTAGGGTATCCAAATTGTAAAGATCAGCGCTATGGCCGATTTCCTACAGCATCATGAGCAAATTTCTGACTTGAGTGCATGGGTGAGCGTCGTCATGGACTGGCGCTCAACCACTACCAGTAACGCGGATAACGCCGATGGCGGGCCAGGTTGTTGACCAATATAGCCACTACGAGCATTACGCTGCAGCCAATGCCGATCGGCATCAGGGGATACCACCAGCCCAGGGTTGCTGTCGCCTCTCCACCGATCACCGCGCCCAGTGCCGCTGCTGCGCCAGGTGGGTGTACGGTATGGCTGAGCTGCATGGCAAGCACCGAGAGCGACACTGCAAGCGTTACCGCCAGCGCCGTGCTGCCCAGCAGCTTGAAACAGGCTACCCCCACCAGGGCCGAGAGCATGCTGCCGAACAGGACGTTGCGCGGCTGGGCAAATGGGCTATCGGGTGCGGCGTAGATCAGTACCGAGGTGGCCCCGAAAGAAGCCACAATCAAAAGATGATGGGATAGCCAGTGTGCGTTCAGCCAGCAGATGGCGCCCATGCCGCTGAACGCGCCGAGCCACGACCACAGCGCATCCTGCCAATCGGGACTGGGGGCTCGCGTTCGTTCGGCACGCATCTTGGCGAGATAGGTCTTCATGTCCGGCTCTTGCACAAAATAGGTGCAGGAGTCTCGCAAAGCGCACCACAAAAGTGAAGGCAAGTTTTTTTATA
This sequence comes from Billgrantia sp. C5P2, assembly GCF_051062895.2. Taxonomy (NCBI): domain Bacteria; kingdom Pseudomonadati; phylum Pseudomonadota; class Gammaproteobacteria; order Oceanospirillales; family Halomonadaceae; genus Billgrantia; species Billgrantia sp. C5P2. Next base: position 2,029,753 of record NZ_CM128542.1, on the reverse strand, counting down.
AGTACATGCCTATTGATTGACCGGGGTCAGTATTCCGCTGCTCACAAGAACAAGGGAAGACGGGTAACAACCAAGGGCTACGCGCTATGCCTGGCGCCTAGATGAACAGCGCCCTGGCGGGACATGCCAGGGCGATGGTCTGGGTCTACCGGGCCATTAGATCAGGACGCTTCAGCGTGAAGTTTGAATCCGAGAGCATTCATGACTTTCATGATCGTGGCAAAGCTGGGATTGCCATCAGCGGAAAGCGCCTTATAGAGGCCCTCCCGGGTAAGTCCGGTGTCGCGGGCCAGTTGCGCCATTCCCCGCGCGCGGGCGATATCGCCTAGAGCAGCGGCCACTAGCGCGGGGTCGTTTTCCTCAAGGCAGGCCTCAAGGTAGAGGGCCATCTCCTCCTCTGAACCCAAATGATCGATAACATCCCATTTCTGTAGAGAGCTCATGGCACCTCCTTCAACTCGCGTGCAAGCTGCTTCGCGATCTCGATATCTCTGGCCTGGCTGCCCTTATCGCCACCAGCCAAAAGAATCACCAGCTCAAATCCTCGCTGCACGAAATACACTCGGTAGCCGGGGCCATAGTGAATACGCAGCTCCGACACCCCCTCTCCCACCGGTTCGCAATCTCCGAAATTGCCAAGCTCGATTCGGCGAATCCTGGCCAGTATCTTGGCCCTGGCTCGCTGATCTCGCAGTTTGGTGAACCAGGCAGAGTAGGTTTCGGTTTGGCTGATACTCTTCATGACCACAATTGTGAACCATAGTTCACACCAAGGCAAGCGGTGCCATGAGGCATGGCTGAGCTCAGCGTTGTCTGTAATCACTCTGAGCCTGGAACGGTTTCCAGAGGCCAGGCTTTGACTCAAAAGATATCGCGCAGGATCTCGTAGATGATGGCGTTGGCCGCATCCACCAGGATGACGTCGGGGCCGACCCGGCGCCATTCGTAGCCGTCGTAACGCGGCAGGTCGCGCAGGATTCGCTCGTCCATCTGCATGGCGATGCCGGGGGGCAGCGGCTTGCCGCGCTCGAGGTTCATGCGAATGCCCGGCGGCAGGCTTTCGCGGCTGCGGTCGATCTCGATCCAGTCGCGGCGCTCGACCAGCAGGCGGCGGATCTCGCGCTCGTCGATACGCGGGCCGTGGGAAACATCATGCCTTTCCGCTCGCCCTCGCCCCTCGCCATGCTCGTGCTCGTGCTCGTTGCTGCGGTGCCAACGCCCTGGCTCACCCGCCTGGCCACGGCCTGGCTGAGCCTGCGCTGCACCCTGCCCCTTTCCTGGGTTGCCGCCCTGGTTCTGCCATTGACCTTGGCCTTGACCCTGGCCGCGGTTATCTGACGGCTGAGCCTGTAGCCCAGCACCACCGAGCGTTAGTCCAAGTATCGAAACGCCTACGAGCAGCTTGCGTTTGGCATGCAGCATGGTTGTTTCCTCCTGAAGCCAGCTTGCTTCCAGCCTAGGCAGGAAATGCGCAGTTAGCGTGCAACGAAACGGCATTTTTCGGCGCATTGTGCAGCGTTACGGATGAATTTTACTCAAGTTTGAAAGGTAGTCGCCGATAACAGACAAATCGACAAAATAAAAGGGCATAGCCATGCAGTTCCACGGCAAGAGAGTCCGCGCCTTTATCGTCCTTGCGCTGGCATCGCTGTTTTCTCTACCAGCCTATGGCAGCGAGACTTATCACCGTGCCATCGCCAAGGGGCACGAATTAGGTTGGGCGTGTCATGAGAGCTCGCGGTACAGCGAGCGCTGGACCATGGAATGCCGAGCTTTCCTCGCATTTGCCGAGCACGGTATAGGTTCGGAAATAACGGAATTCAGGCAGGAGCTGCAGCAGGCCGGCTTCCTGTTCCTGCTGACGCAGAACGCCCTCCGAATGCAGGAGAGTGCCCACATGGCGCAGGACATGTCGTACTTGCTGCTATACGCCAGGGCATTGCGCACCCGGCATGTCATGGCCTGGAAAGACGTCCTGCCGCAAAAGTGGCTATACGGCTCTATCGTTCATTGAGGCGGCTCAAGTTATAACTCACGCCAACCAGTCGGCCCGCTCCCGCCAGGTAACAGTTGATCGAGCAGCGATACTGCTGCCGTACTGTATCTAAGGGCAGAGTTGCCCTTCGCATCAAGGTCAGAGCCCTTCTTGTCGTTGCCCTTACCTTTCCCGCCACCCTCACCATCGCCAGAAGCGTCTTCGGACTTGAGCATGACGATACCACCGTAGAGGTTGAACGTTCCCGTTGCCATGCTCACATTGCCACCCTCCTCTACGAGAATCAGCCCTTCGTGGTGCGCCGTGCCATTGGCCTTATCCAGTGTCGCCCCAGCACGCACAATGATGATACCGGCCGTGGCCTGGTTACCGTTCATTTTCACGTTACCCGTGATTTCAATGACCGAAGGCGCATCGCGGGAACCGTCGAAGCTAATACTTCCACTGGAGAAGCTGGCATCGGGTGCAGGTAGTTCAGCAATGAACGCTTCCCAGAAGTCTCTCTTAACAGAGTACTCTTCATGATCGGGCGCAAAGTGAGCGAAAGCGGGCACATCCAGGTCCGTGTCTCTATCCGGCTCCGGCGTAGTTCGACAAGAAGCCCCCGTGCAGTTGAAGCTATCTGGGAGCGGATGGTCTTCACCATGAAGGTGGCCATCCGCATTATGAGAACATTCGAGCCCAAAGCAGGTGAAAACGGCATCGAGATTGGGGGCACCACCACTTGCATAGCTGACAAGGATGTATCGATTGATATCGCCAACGCGGTCGTTCACCTGACCCTGACCGATGAGGAATCTGGAGCCAGCAGGCAGGTCGAAAACAGGCACTAGCCCCTCATCCATAGCGGCTTGCAACCCTGCGGGATTCAGCATGGTGTAGCGACGGCGAAACCTTCCATCATCGCTCTGGACCCACGACGACCAAATATCATCGCCATTCGTGACCGGCCCCGGCCCCAGGAAATTTTTATCAGGATCGGCCATTCCTGTGGCTGCCCCGGCCTCGGCAGCCATCTGAGCTTGGGTGGCAGTTCGGTAGTTGCCAGCCAGCCGCTCGTTGACCAAGCTGCTGCTGATACCAGACAGGCCCAGCATCAGCGCCATGCTCAGCATAGCCAGCACAAGGACGAGCGCCGCGCCACGTTGCCTATGTTGTGTACCCGCCATCGCCACCCCCAGTGACTTTTGGCTACGCTTCTGATACACAACATTACATCAAAAGAAGACGAGCGTCACGCTCGAGTCGGAGACAATAACGCGATGAAAGGACTAGTCGAACTCACCCCCTTAGCGCCACGACCAGAACAGCCAATGATCTGGAGCGACCATTTGCATGCATTCCAGGCGGCCTTGAGCCCAAAAGCGAGGAAATAAATGTAGCCTCCCCTCTTGTTGCATGCAAAGTAACTGAGAATCTAAAGATAACCAATACATCTCCAGCCCGGCATAAAATAAATATGCCAGAACAAGCATAACCCCAGCCCAAGCTATCGCACCATAACTTCTGTACTGCATTTTTAAGTGCGGGGCATAATTCATCTCCTCGCCTCGATAGCCAAACACAAAACCTGCTGACACAATAATAACTAACGCGCTGGAAGGCGCTATATGCGCACCAGAAAACTGAAGATTAATCATCACGGCGAAGAATGACATGATTAAGCATGCGTAAATCGGCTTCTCTGCATCTGGAAGCACTACTGCCCGACGCAATACCTCTAACCCGCCTTTTACCAGAACTGCAACCAAAATCACAGCAAGAACAGCCCCCCACTCTGCGGCTGTATTCAATATCAAATTATGCGCACTGCCACCACGCATTATTCCATCACCAGCATACTGCATCGGACCGATACCGAATGGAAAGTTATCAGAAGCGTATGAAATTGCATCTCGCCACAGTTCCCAACGGCCCGAACCACTTCTAATATCGCGTTGAAAAACTTCTCCTGAGCTTCTTTTAACCATCGGATTAAAAATAAACCAACCCACCAGACCTACAACTGACGAAAGCAAGAGAACAAAAATTGGGATTAGCACCGCCTTGCGATACAGTACGGCCACTACCAACCCAGCCAGAACCAGAGAAAGAATCCCAGAACGGCCCTCACTAATAAAAAGCAAGTACCACCAAACTGCCAGTGGTGGTACGCTCAAACATATAGCAGATACAGACAACCTCCTCCTTGAAACCGAATACAGTACTGCCAGTGGAATAACTCCGGCTGCCAAATCTGAGAAAAGCCTATCATGAGAAAATCCAGGAGTCGCATCATGTCGAGTCATGAAAGCATGGCGTAACGATATTATGTCCATAGCGTACACAGAGTGCATCAGGATCAACAAGATAAGCAGCCCACCTATTACTCTCCATGCAATAAGTGACTTTATTTTAATTGAAGCAAAAGAAACTAGCCAAGAGGATACTAACAAGCCAACGATATAAGATAACTCCAGAAATGCTACAAACGGCGCAGGACTAAGAAGAACAGCTAATAGTGCCATTACCAGAATAGTGCAACAGAGTATTTTCCCATCATTGCAACTGGAGATTAATTTTCCAGCAAATTGATCACGCCAGCACCATCCACAAAAACCAAAGGAGAGCAAAAAAAACAGAATTAGAACAAGACGAAAAAAATCTACTTGAAGCATAAAAAAGGCCGGCTTGAAACCGGCCATTCCAAATTAAACCCGGTTAAAAAGAGCCAAAGCCGATATCGACCGTCTGCGCGCTGGCATTTGTATTATGCGGCGTACCTGTAACTACAGATCCAGAAATAGTAATAGTAGCGCAAGCAGAATCTCCAGAAATCACATCTGTAAGAGTTGGAGCTGTGGTGGAGCCTTCGCTTGCTGCAACCGCAGCTGCAGTTGCATATGATCGCGCATCGGCCAGACAGGCATTTTCAGCCGCACGGATCGTATAGTTTTGATACTGCGGAATCGCTATCGCCGCCAGAATCCCGATGATCGCGACCACGATCAGCAGCTCGATCAAGGTGAAACCGCCCTGTCCTTGCTTGGCGGCTGCTCGTTCTTGCATCAATTTCTTCATACTCATCGCAGTCGTCCCCTGCTCTAGTGTGCCTGTTGGCCGCTTACGGCAGCCTTGGGCGGTTTTGCACCTGCGGCGCGGTAGCGCCGCTTTCGTCGTGGCCAGGCCGTTCGGCCTTGCTCATCCCCCTTGCTGGGCCTTCTCAAGCTTTTTGTCGTAAATGCCTGAGTTCGCACCCTTCTTCGCGGCTATCGAGAGCCTTGAAGCTTACATTAGATGACTCAGCCTCTACCCCGCAAGCGCTACCTACGTAGGTAGGTGATTAACCTCAGCATAAGCCATGATGAAGTTAATACCAGTTGGCATGGCGTTTGTCAGCCTGCTGTGATCAACCGTATCAACGGTCTAGAATGCGGGTAACCCTATTGCTCACCGCCCTTGCGGGCCGATGCCTGAGGCGCCATGAACGACTATCGAACGGCACCGACGGGTGCCCACGCTTCTACCAGTGGGGATGCCAGCCAGCAGCGCTCGGCCGATACCGAGGGCCTGCACGGATTCGCACGAAGGCTGGTGGAGTACGGATTGCTTTCGCGCGCGGCGGCCGAGCGGGCGGAACACGAGGCACGCGAGGCGGAGACCAGCCTGCTGCAGCACGTGATCGATGCCGGTCTGGTCACGGCCCGCCAAGGCACGCTGTGCGCCGCCTGGGAGTATGGCCTGCCGCTGGTCGACCTGGATGCGCTGCGCCTGGCGAGCCTGCCCCCGGCCAACGATTATCCCGAGAAACTGCTGCGCAAGATTTGCGTGGTACCGCTCAGCCGCCGCGGCCACCGGCTGACGGTCGCGGTACCCTACCCTTCCACACTGGCCCTGCTCGATGAGCTGCAGTTCGCCACCGGCCTCAGCATCGAAGCCGTGCTGTGCCCGGTGGACCAGTTGCTGCCGGTACTCGAGGCCTACTTGGCCCAGCACGAGTCCAGCATGATGGACGAGCTGGCAGGGGTGGACGACGCCGTCAGCGAACTGGAGTTCGACGAAGGCGTCGATATCAGCGACGAGCGCGCCAATGATGCCGCCTCGAGCGGTGCCGACGATGCGCCGATCGTCAAGTTCGTCAACAAGATCCTGCTGGACGCCATTCGCCGTGGCGCTTCGGACATTCACTTCGAGCCCTACGAGACGAGCTACCGGGTACGCATGCGCGTGGATGGCATGCTGATAGAATCGGCCCGGCCGCCCTTCGCCATGCGCGCGCGCATTGCCGCGCGGCTGAAAGTGATGGCGCGGTTGGACATCTCCGAACGCCGCCTGCCCCAGGATGGCGCGATCAAGCTGAAGGTATCGAAGACCCGCTCGATCGATTTCCGCGTGAACTCGCTGCCGACCGTGTACGGCGAGAAGATCGTGCTGCGTATTCTCGACCCCGCCTCGGCGCAGATCGGTATCGATGCACTGGGCTTCACGCCGGAGCAGCGCGCGCTGTACGAGGGCGTGCTGGACCACCCCCAGGGCATGATCCTGGTCACCGGCCCCACCGGCAGCGGCAAGACGGTGTCGCTCTATACCGGGCTGAACATTCTCAACGAGGTGCAGCGCAATATCTGTACCGCCGAGGATCCGGTGGAGATCAAGGTGCCTGGGGTCAACCAAGTCAACGTGCTACCCAAGATCGGCCTGGATTTCGCCAGTGCCCTGCGCGCCTTCCTGCGCCAGGATCCGGACGTGGTGATGGTGGGTGAGATTCGCGACCTTGAAACCGCCGAAATTGCGGTGAAGGCGTCGCAGACCGGCCACCTGGTGCTTTCCACGGTACACACCAACTCCGCCGCGGAAACCCTCACCCGCCTGGCCAACATGGGCGTGCCGCCGTTCAACATTGCCAGCTCGGTGAGCCTGATCATTGCCCAGCGCTTGGCGCGGCGGCTGTGCAAGCATTGCCGCCAGGAGGCGGAGATTCCCCGCGAGGCGCTGCTGCAAGAGGGCTTCACGGAGCAGGAAGTGGATAGCGCTACCGTGTACGAAGCAGTAGGCTGCAAGCATTGCACCCATGGCTACAAGGGCCGCGTAGGGATCTATGAAGTGGTACCGATCAGCACGGCCATGAGCCAACTGATCATGCGTAACGGCAACTCCATGGATTTCGATAAACTGGCACGGGAAGAGGGCCACCCGGACCTGCGTCGCAGCGGGCTTTTGAAGGTGATGCAGGGGATCACGAGCCTGACCGAGGTCAACCGGGTCACAAAGGATTGATACGGCCTCAAGCCTCATGAGCTAGCGCCGATAATAATCGAGACGCATCCAAGCAGCAGGGAATCTATGGCAACCAGAACCGCAAGAGCGCCAAAGAAACTGAGACTGTACCGCTGGCGCTGGACCGGCAAGGGCCCCGGCGGGCGTCTGGTCAGCGGTGAGGTAGTGGCCGCCGAGAAGTTCGAGGTGGAACGCGAGCTGGCCAACCAGAACATCATTGTCAAGAACGTGCGTCGCAAAGGCGGGCTCACCGGCGGCATGGGCACCATCAAGCCCAGGGACATAATGCTTTTCGCCCGCCAGATGGCCACCATGATTCGCGCCGGCGTGCCGGTGTTGCAAGCGTTCCAGGTGGTGGCCGAGAGTATCCGCAAGCCGGCCATGAGCGCGGTGGTCCAGCAGTTGATGAACGAGGTCTCGGCCGGCTCGAGCTTTTCCCAGGCGCTGCGCAATCACCCCGATCAGTTCGACAGCCTGTTCTGCAACCTGGTGGAAGCGGGCGAGAGTTCCGGCTCGCTGGACCGCATGCTCGACCGTGTCGCCACCTACAAGGAGAAGGTGGAATCGCTCAAGGGCCGGGTGAAGAAGGCGCTGTGGTACCCCATCGCGGTGATCCTGGTGGGGGTCGGCGTGACGGCACTGCTGCTGATCAAGGTGGTGCCCCAGTTCGAGAGCCTGTTCCACGGCTTCGGCGCCGAACTGCCGGCCATGACCCGCATGACCATTACCCTTTCCGAATTCGCCCAGCAGTACTGGCTGTGGGGCCTGGCCGGGCTGATCGCCTTCGTCTACCTGATGCGCCAGGGCATCAAGCGCTCGCCTGCGTTCGCCTATCGCGTGCATGCGTTCCTGCTCAAGGTGCCGGTGCTGGGCGACATCTTCGATAAATCCGCCGTGGCGCGCTATTCGCGCACCCTGGCGACCACCTACGGCGCCGGCGTGCCCATGGTGGAGGCGCTGGACATTGCCGCCGGGGCCACCGGCAACCTGGTCTACGAACGCGCCACACGGCAGATCCGCGAAGACGTGTCCAACGGCCAGCAACTCCATTTCGCCATGCGCCTGACCGAGCGCTTCCCCGCCCTGGCGGTGCAGATGGTCGGCATCGGCGAGGAATCCGGCGCGCTGGACGCCATGCTCAACCGCGTGGCGGACTATTACGAGGAGGAGGTCGACAACAAGGTCGACGCCCTCACCTCGTTGCTGGAGCCGCTGATCATCGTGGTGCTGGGGATTCTGGTCGGCGGCCTGGTCATCTCCATGTACCTGCCGATCTTCGAGCTAGGCACGGTATTGTGAGTATGGTGTGGTTGCTGGCGGCCGTGCTGGGCCTTTGCCTGGGTAGCTTCCTCAACGTGGTGATCGTGCGCTTGCCGGTCATGCTGATGCTGGGCTGGCGGGCCGAGGCACGCGAGGCACTGGAACTGCCAGAGGAGGCGTCGCCCCGCTTCAACCTGCTGGTGCCGCGCTCGATTTGCCCTCAATGCGAAACGCCCATTGCCTGGCACGACAACCTGCCGGTCATCGGCTGGTTCAAGCGACGCGGCCGCTGTGCTGCCTGTGAAGCACGCATCAGCCCTCAGTATCCGCTGGTGGAACTGGCCGGCGCCTGTCTGGCGCTGGCCGTGGTGGCGCTGTACGGCGTCACCTGGCAGGGCCTGTTCGTCTTCGGTGCCTGCCTGGCGCTGCTGGCACTTGCCGTGATCGACCTGCGCACCCAGTTGCTGCCGGATGTCGTTACCCTGCCACTGCTGTGGGCGGGCCTGCTCTACCAGTTGCTGTTCCAGCCCCTGCTGCTGCCCAGCGCGGTGATCGGCGCCATGGCGGGCTATCTTGCCCTGTGGAGCGTCTACTGGCTGTTCAAGCTGATTACCGGCAAGGAAGGCATGGGCTACGGCGACTTCAAGCTGCTGGCGGCCCTCGGCGCCTGGCTGGGCTGGCAGTACCTGCCGATGGTGCTGATCCTTTCCGCCGGCGTGGGCGCCATCGTGGGTATCGCCATTCAGCTTGCCCTGCCCCGGATGCGCGGCGCGCCGATGCCCTTCGGCCCTTTCCTGGCCAGCGCCGGCTGGATTGCGCTATTGGTGGGCGAGCCGCTGATGGCCGTTTATGTCGGCATGACACTCTGAGTGAGGGCTTGTGAGGGAGTACCTGTTTTGATCGTTGGCGTAACGGGTGGTATCGCTTCCGGCAAGAGCACCGTGGCGCGGGCCTTCGCGTCGCTGGGTGTGCCCTGGGTGGATGCCGACGACGTGGCCCGCGAGGTGGTCGAGCCCGGCGAGCCGGCGCTGGCCGAGATTGCAGAGCGCTTCGGCGGGAAGGTACTGCTGGCCGACGGCAGCCTGAACCGCCGCGCGCTGCGCGATATCGTCTTCGCCGACCCGAGCGAGCGCCTCTGGCTCGAATCGGTGACCCACCCACGCATTCGCCAGCGCATCGTGGCACACCTGGAACGGTTACAAGCCGAGGGCGCGCCTTACGTGTTGCTGGTCTCGCCATTGCTGTTCGAATCAGGCCAGAGCGAAATGGTGGACCGCTGCCTGGTGGTCGACGTGCCGGAGAGCCTGCAGTTCGCCCGCACCGCCGCCCGCGACGACGTGGACGACAAACAGGCCCGCGCCATCGTGGCCGCCCAGATGCCGCGCAGTGAACGCCTGAGCCGCGCCGACGACGTGATCGACAACAGTGGCAACGAGCAGGATCTCGCCGTTCAGGTCGCCGAGCTGGATCGACGCTACCGTGAAATGGCGGCCAGTCGATAGCCCACATGATCGCCCATAAGCGCTAGAATGGGCGGAAAGCCACCAACCCTTGCGGATTCATGAGCCAACACAACCAACGCCCCCTGACCGTCGCCTGCCCGCAATGCCAGAAGAAGGTGGTGTGGAGCGAGAAGAATCCCTACCGCCCCTTCTGCAGCGAGCGCTGCAAACTGATCGACCTGGGTGCCTGGGCCGACGAATCGCACCGCATCGCCGGCGAGCCGGCACTCGACGAGACCAATATCGAGGAGTGGCTGACCCGCGCCGACCAGGGCGACGATCGGTGAGCCTGGCGCCGGCACCGACCTACCGGCTACTGGCCGAACTGGAGGTCGCCTTCGATATGCTGATCGAGCGCACCGAGGCGCTGCTCGAGGCTTATGCCGCTTCGCCCGCCGAGGCTTGGGCCTTTCGGGTCGAAGCCAGCACCGAGTGGCTGCGCCGCGCCCTGCTCGATTTCTGGTACACCGACGGCCAGGACGGCCGCGCCACCCGCAGCCATGTCGGCTTGATTGCCGCCGATGACACGCTGATGACCAGGGTGGCCGAAGTGAATGCAGCCAAGACCGAATTCGCCGAGCGGCTGGCTCGCATCAAGGCCGAGGACCCACCGCTGCTGGCCGAGGCCAAGGCGGTGCTGCCGTTTCGCCACCCACAGTTGCACGACCACCTGCGCGGCAGCGGCCTCGCCCGGCTGCACCTGAAGCAGTGCTGGCGAGCCATCCCCATGGCCGAGGCGCCGGTGGCCCGGGTACGCCTGGCCTGGTACTCGAGCGGTCGCTCGATCAAGCGGCTGACGGTGCAAGAGGTCGAGAAAAAGCTGCTGGCGCTGGATAGCGACGCACCCCATGTGCGCATTCAGCTGCGCAAGCTGGCGGCGCTACCCTCGAGCGAACCGTTGGCCCAGGTGCAGAGCCAGGCGCCGTTGATGCGCGCCAACCTGTTCTACTGCGAGCCATTGGAAGACGGCCGCACCCGCCGCGCCATGAACGTGGCGCTGCCGCTGTTCCTACCCGCGCCGCGCGGTCACCTGCCCGACCACAACCTGCCCCCGGCCACCCCGCCGCCGAACCGCACCCGGGCACGGCGCAGCGACGAGAAGCTGGAAGAAACGCCCTACCTGCCCAGCCTGCGGATCTACCGCTACCGCTGATTCGCGGTGAATGAAAAAGGCTAGAAAACCTAGCCGGCCTGCTGTGCTTGATATTCCAGCTCACCGGCAAGTTCGGCCGGGAGCTTCAGCGCCTTGGCGAGTTGATCGAGCCAGGCCCGTTCCATGGGATTCTGCTCGTCGATCACCGCCACGCTGATCAGGTACATCTCGCGCGCCGCCTGGGGCGAGTCGGCCTGCCGCGCCAGCGCTTCGGCATCCAGCGGGGCGCTCAGTTGCTGTTCGACCCAGCGGTGCAGCTCGTCATCGGCGCCCAGGGCGTCGATCTGCTGGGTGATGAGTTCACGCTCCTGCGCGTCGATATGGCCGTCGGCGCGGGCGGCCATGATCATGGCCTGCAGCAGTTCGAGACTGCGACGCTCCTGCAACTCGCCCTGCAACACCTCGACCCGCTCGCCTTCACCACCACTGGCCGCCGGCTGGCCGCTCTGGCCCTTGGCGTTCTGCGAGTTCTGCCAGGCTTTCCAGGCCAGCATGCCGACCGCGGCAATGGCACCGTACTTGAGCGCCTTGCCGCCGAGCTTGCGACCACGCTTGGAGCCCACCAGCAGCCCCATGGCGCCGCCACCCAGCAGGCTCTTCACATCCAGGCCACTGCCGCCGGCCGAGGCCTGGCCCGCCGAACCGCCTCCCAGTTGGCGGGACAGGCCTTCGAGCATGCCTTTCACGTCCACTCCCCCGCTATTCCGGTTGCCGCTCTGGCCACCGGCCTGCTGCATCAGCTGCTGCAAGATCTTGCTGGCGTTCATCGATTTCTCTCCCTAGGAATCAACACGAAGGTCCATGCCGGTTCTTTACGGAACGAGGCATGGCCAGGTGACAGTATCAGTCCAGGCGTGACGACTCATACCACTCCAGTGCCTGCTCCATGCGGTCGTAGCCCCAGAACGGCTCGTCGCCGGCCATGAAGAACGGCGCGCCGAAGATACCCAACGCCTGGGCCTGGGCCGTGGCATCGCGCAGCGCTTCCTTGGCTTCGGGGCGCTGGCCTTCCTCCAGCAGGTAGGCCGCGTCGAGCTTGAGCTCCGCCAGACAGTTGCCGATGACCTGGGGATCGGCGATGTCCTGGTCGTGTTCGAAATTGGCGCGGTAGACGCTGCGTACGAACGCCGGCACCCACTCTTCCTCGACGTGCCAGTTGGCGATGCGCGCGGCCAGCAGGCCGCTGCGGGGAAATTGCGAGGGACGGTGAAAGCGGATGCCATCACGGTCGCACAGGCGTTCGACATCCCGCCACATGTAGCGCCCCTTGGCCGGGTAAAGCTTGAAGGGCGTGTCGTTCAAGCCCTGGGCCTGGAAAATCGGCCCCAGCAGGAAGGGCTGCCAGCGCACTTCGATGTCACGCTCGGCGGCCTCGTGCTCGAGCCGCATCGCGGCTGGATAGGAGTATGTGCTGGCGAAATCGAACCAGAAGGTAAAGGTCATGGTGGTGGTCTCCTTGTCGGCAGCCGTGCTAGCCCGCCCGTCATATTGATCTGCATCATGCAGGCTTGTCACCTCTCCTCCATACTGGACTGTATTAGAGAATAAGGAGAACAGTTGGTGAATCCACTGCAGCCCTTGAACGCCACGCAGGTCTATCGCGCCTGCCCCGAGGACGCCTTCGATTTCGAGATCACCAGCGAGCTCGAGTCGCTGGATATGCTGAGCGGCCATGCCCGCGCGCGCGATGCACTGGATTTCGGCACCTCCATGCGCAGCGATGGTTTCAATCTCTACGTGCTGGGCCATCCCGGGCATGGCAAGCACCAGTTGGTCGGACGTTTTCTCTCCGAACGCTCCCGCGACGAGCCTACTCCACCGGACATCGCTTACCGCTACAACTTCGACGATCATACCCAGCCGTTGTGCCTGCTGCTGCCCACCGGCATGGGCCGGGTGCTGCGGGCCGACCTGGAACAGCTGGCCGAGGAGTTGCGCTCGGCGATTCCCGCCGTGTTCGAGGGTGATGAGTATCAGAACCGCTTGCACGAGATGAAGCAGGCCATGGGCGAGCGCCAGCGCGATGCCATCGAAGTGGTGCGCCGTGAGGCGCGCGAGCACGACATCCTGTTGCTTTCCACACCCAACGGTTTCACCTTCGCGCCGGCCGGCGACGACGACAAGATCATGTCGCCCGAAGAGTTCGAGAAGCTCGACAAGGACGATCGCGAGCGCATCGAGGGCACTGTACAGGTCCTGCAGAAGAAGTTGGCCCAGGCCATTCGCCACATGCCGCGCCTGGCGAAGCAGCTGCGCGAGCACATCTCCACGCTGAACGGCGAGATGCTGCAAACGGCCATCGACGCGCCGCTGGCCGAGCTGGAAGAGCGCTACGCCGATCACGACGGCATTCTGGATCACCTGAAAGCGCTGCGCGACGCCATGCTGCTGCACGTCGACTCGTTCATCGCCGACGAACCCGAGATGCCGCCAGAGGCGATCTTCAACCGCTTCCCGATCAACCTGATCGTCGACAACACCGGTTGCGAAGGTGCCCCGGTGGTCTATCTCGACCTGCCGACCCATCAGCACCTGGTGGGGCGTATTGAACACCACGTTCACAACGGCACCCTGCTGACCGATTTCTCGCTGATTCGTGCCGGGGGCCTGCACCGGGCCAATGGCGGTTACCTGGTGATCGACGTGCGCGCCTTGCTGATGCATGCCGGCGCCTGGGAGACGCTCAAGCGGGTGCTGCGTGCCGGCGAGATCCGCACCGAGTCGCTGGAACAGGCCTATGGCCTGATCAGCACCACCACGCTGGATCCCGAGCCGGTGCCGCTGGACCTCAAGGTGGTGCTGCTCGGCGAGCGCCTGTTCTACTACTTGCTGTGCGAGCAGGACCCCGACTTTCTCGAGCTGTTCAAGGTGCAGGCCGACCTGGAGGACGAGCTCGAGCGCAACCACGGCAATCAGCCGCTCTATGCCCGCATGGTGGCCACCCTGGCGCGGGATTCGGCATTACGCCCGTTGGACCGCAGCGGCGTGGCGGCGGTGATCGAACGTGCCAGCCGCCTGGCCGACGACCAGGGCAAGCTCACCGCCCGCCATCGGGCTCTGAGCGACCTGCTGGAAGAGGCCGACCACTGGGCCGAGCGCGACGACGCCAAGGTGATGTCGCGCCGCCATGTGGAGAAAGCCGTGGCGCAGCAGCTGTGGCGCGCCAGCCGCATTCACGAGCGCAGCCATGAGGCCATCGCCCGCGGCATCGTCGCGATACAGCTCGAGGGCTTTCAGGTTGGCCAGGTGAACGGCCTTTCGGTGATGAGCCTGGGCGACTACGCCTTCGGCCAGCCCACCCGTATCACGGCCACCGCCCGGCCCGGACCTGGCCACGTGGTGGATATCGAGCGCGAGGCGCGCCTGGGCGGACGCATTCATTCCAAGGCAGTGATGATCCTGTCGCGTTGCCTGGCCAGCCGCTATGCCCCGGATACGCCGCTCTCGCTCTCCGCCAGCTTGGCTTTCGAGCAATCCTACGGCGGTATCGAGGGGGATAGCGCCTCGGTGGCGGAAGCCTGCGCCCTGATTTCGGCCATCGCCCGCGTAGGTATCGACCAGCGCCTGGCGGTGACCGGCTCCATCGACCAGCACGGCCGCGTGCAAGCCGTGGGTGGGGTCAACGAGAAGATCGAGGGTTTCTTCGATATCTGCCAGGCGCGCGGCGGCGTGAAGGGACATGGAGTACTGCTGCCCGCCACCAACGTGGAACATCTTATGCTCAAGCTCGAGGTGCGCGATGCCATCGCCGCCGGCGAGTTCAAGGTCTACGCCATCGAGTACCTGGACCAGGCGCTCGAATTGCTCACCGGGATGACACCCGGCGAACGCACGGACGAAGGCCTCTACCCAGCCGGAAGCCTCAATGCCAAGGTACACGAGCGGCTCGAGGCCTTTCACCAGGCAGTGAAGAGAAGCAAGGTCAAGGTGAACGACAAGGAGGAAGACAAGGAGAACGAAGCCGGCAGCACCGACGAGGAGCGCAGCGATGATCAGTGACGATGCCCCGCAGGGCAACGGCTCGCAGACGCCATTGCTGGATGTGGCGCGTGTGCTGGCCCTGCTCGATGCCTCTCGCCACAGCCTGGCGGCCTTGGCCGCGGCGGTGGATCTGGCCAGCCAACGCCACGTCGAGCTGGTGGCGCTTTACGTCGAGGATCTCGATCTGCTGCGCTGCGCCGCCTTCCCCTTTTCCTGCGAGATCGGCGCCCAGTCGGGCCTGACGCGCCCGCTGACACCCGATTCGCTGGAAAACAGCATCGCCCACCAGCTGCAGCGCGTGCAGCAGGCGCTGGCCGAGGCGGTGGCCGGGCGCGACCTGCGCCACCGGCTCGAGGTCAGCCGCGGGCAGATTGCTGTCGAGGCCTTGACCAAGGCCGGCCCGGGAGACGTGCTGGTACTCGGCAAGGCTGGCACCAGCGAGCGTTGGGAAAAGCGGCTTGGCTCCACCAGCCGTCGCCTGATCCTGGAAGCCCCCTGCAGCGTGCTGCTGTGGGACGAGACACACCCATTTCGGCGTGGCCCGCTGCACTGGCTGGCGACACGCGAAGACGACCGGGTTCAGGAAGAGGCCCCCCCTACGATACCGGGATGGCTAGCCTCGCTGTTCGACGGCGCCGCCCCCCTGCCCGTCAGCCATGCCGGAGCGCTGGAGCGAGCGCTGGCCAACGCCCATGCCGGCGGGCTGCTGTTGCGCCGCAGCGAGTTGGCAAGCCTGTTGGAGGAGGATGGCGAGGTTATCGGCAGGGTTCCGCTGCCGATTCTGGTCATTCCTTAGCGACTTGATCGCCGGGTTCCAGGGGCGGCTCCTGCATTCGCGGCATGGCGGCCACACGCTTGTCCACGTAACGCAACAACCCGAGCTGGGCAAAGAGAATGGCCAGACACCAGATGACGCCTTTGACTACGCTCACGACAGCTTTCCTCATCAGAGGCCAATGCGGCCTCGTCGAATCGAGTGTAGTCCTGGCCCGGGAAAAGCAGAAGATAGGCGCCTAACTTTTTTATTACCGCCAGAGCCGCTCTTCCACCCGCTCCAGAATCTGTCGGCTGACTTTGTGCACCAGCGGCTTGGCCGCCTTGGTCACGGCTTTTTCGACCAGGCGGTTGCGTATGGCATACGTCAGCGTGAAGTGGACTTCGGTACCCGCCTCCACCGGGCTGAGCCGGTAGCAGCCCTGGTTGTGAACGCCATCCACCGATTCCCAGGCCAGCATCTCGGGTGGCCGGTTCTCGGTGATGGCCACCTCGAAGGTCCAGTCCATGCCCACGGCATGCACATGCCAGCGATAGCGTTCGCCGCCGAGCGGCTCGATCGCCTTGATCAGGTCGGAGTAGTCGACGAAGTCCTCGACCCGTTCCAGCAGGGCAAATACCCGCTCCGGCGGGGCCTTGAGAATTGCGCTGTGTTCGATCGTGGCCATGCGGTTCCCTATACTGCTGTACGACGCTAAAATGCTCCACTTTCATTCCGCAGGTTACTCGTCCTGCTGATCGATAGCTAACGCGAATAGCTAATCTTCGCTTACGCAGGCATTGGTTCGGATGCGCTCAGCAATTCGACACTTTCTGAGTATATCGACAGTTCCGAACAAATAGCCGAGCGAGATGAAGCGCCACATTTTTCCTCTGAGGTAGTACATGCCCACACCCAAGGTCGGTTTCGTCTCACTAGGCTGCCCCAAGGCACTGGTGGATTCCGAGCGTATCCTGACCCAGCTGCGCACCGACGGCTACGAGATCGTGCCCAGCTATGACGACGCCGACGTGGTGGTGGTCAACACCTGCGGCTTCATCGACAGCGCCAAGGCCGAGTCGCTGGATGCCATCGGCGAGGCCATCGCCGAGAACGGCAAGGTGATCGTCACCGGCTGCATGGGCGTGGACGAAGGCGCCATTCGCGACGTTCACCCCAGCGTGCTGGCGGTGACCGGCCCGCAGCAGTACGAACGAGTCGTCGGTGCCGTGCACGAGGCGGCGCCACACAACCATCGGCACGACCCGCACCTCGACTTGGTGCCGGCCCAAGGCGTGAAGCTCACTCCGCGCCACTATGCCTACCTGAAGATCTCCGAGGGCTGCAACCACAGCTGCAGCTTCTGCATCATTCCCTCCATGCGCGGCAAGCTGGTGAGCCGCCCGGTAGGCGATGTGCTGCGCGAGGCCGAGGGGCTGGCCAAGGCCGGCGTGAAGGAGCTCCTGGTGATCTCCCAGGATACCAGCGCCTATGGCGTGGACCTGCGTTACGCCCCCAGCGAATGGCGCGGCCGCGAGGTCAGGACACGGCTTACCGAGCTGTGCGAGGCGCTCTCGGAGTTGGGCATTCGCGTGCGGCTGCACTACGTCTACCCCTACCCTCACGTGGACGAGCTGATCCCGCTGATGGCCGAGGGCAAGATCCTGCCCTACCTGGACATTCCCTTCCAGCACGCCAGCCCCAAGGTGCTCAAGGCGATGAAGCGCCCCGCCTTCGAGGACAAGACCCTGGCGCGCATCAAGCGCTGGCGCGAGCTGTGCCCCGAACTGACCATCCGCTCGACCTTCATCGTCGGCTTCCCCGGCGAGACCGAGGAGGACTTCCAGTACCTGCTCGACTGGCTGAGCGAAGCCCAGCTCGACCGCGTGGGCTGCTTCCAATACTCTCCGGTGGAGGGCGCGCCGGCCAACGAGCTGGGCCTGGAGCCGGTACCGGATGAAGTGAAGCAGGAGCGCTGGGAGCGCTTCATGGCTCACCAGCAGCAGATCTCCGCCGCCCGACTCGAACGCAAGATCGGCCGCGAGATCGAAGTGCTGGTGGACGAGGTCGACGAGGAAGGCCCGATCGGCCGCAGCGAAGCAGATGCCCCCGAGATCGACGGCATGGTGTTCCTGGATGCCAAGCGCACCGTGCGCCCGGGAGATGTCGTCCGAGCACGCGTAACCAACGCCGATGAATACGATCTCTGGGCAGAGGTCATAGAAGAAGAGAAACCGGTGAAGTTCATGGACTTCTACTCGGCATAAGCGATAGCCAGACGCAAAAACGCCACCCTAGGGTGGCGTTTTTCTTGGCTGTAAAGCCTGGTTCGGGCTCCGCGAACGGAGCCCGAAGGACGATCAGTCCTGACCCATCTGCTGCTTGATGAGGTCGCCGATGGTGGTCGGGCCACCGGTCTCGACTTCCTGCTCGCGCAGCTTCTTCAGGTTCTGACGAGTGTCGTCCTGGTCCTTGGCCTTGATCGACAGGTTGATCGCGCGGTTCTTGCGATCGACGCTGACGATGCGGGCTTCGACGGTGTCGCCTTCGCTCAGCACGTTGCGCGCATCTTCGACGCGGTCGGCGCTGATCTCGGATGCCTTGAGTACGGCAACGACATCAGTGGCCAACTCGACGTGGGCTTCCTTGGCATCGACTTCGACCACACGGCCGGAGACGATGGAGCCCTTGTCGTTGACGGCCAGGTACTCGGCCACCGGGTCGGAGTCGAGCTGCTTGATACCAAGCGAAATGCGCTCACGCTCCGGGTCGATGGAGAGAATGACGGCTTCGGCTTCGTCGCCCTTCTTGAAGCGGCGCACGGCTTCTTCGCCGGTCTCGGACCAGGAGAGGTCGGAGAGGTGAACCAGGCCGTCGATGCCGCCTTCCAGACCGATGAAGATTCCGAAGTCGGTGATCGACTTGATGGAACCGGACACACGGTCGCCCTTGTTGTACTGGGCGCTGAAGGTTTCCCACGGGTTCGGCGTGCACTGCTTGACACCCAGGGAGATACGACGACGCTCTTCGTCGATGTCGAGGATCATGACATCCACTTCGTCGCCGATGTTGACGACCTTGGACGGGTGGATGTTCTTGTTGGTCCAATCCATCTCGGAGACGTGAACCAGGCCTTCGACACCCTCTTCCAGCTCGGCGAAGCAGCCGTAGTCGGTGAGGTTGGTGACGCGAGCCGGAACCACGGTACCCTCGGGGTAGCGGTCCTTGATGTTGACCCACGGATCTTCGCCCAGCTGCTTCAGGCCCAGGGAGACGCGGTTACGCTCGCGGTCGAACTTGAGCACCTTGACGTTGATCTCGTCGCCCACGGCCACGATCTCGCTCGGATGCTTGATGCGCTTCCAGGCCATGTCGGTGATGTGCAGCAGGCCATCGACGCCGCCCAGGTCGACGAAGGCACCGTAGTCGGTCAGGTTCTTGACGATACCAATGATCTGCTGGCCTTCCTGCAGGGTGGCGAGCAGGGCCTCACGCTCGGCGCTGTTCTCGGCTTCGAGCACGGCACGGCGGGAAACGACGACGTTGTTGCGCTTCGGGTCGAGCTTGATGACCTTGAAGTCGAGTTCCTTGTGCTCGAGATGCGTTGTGTCGCGCACCGGACGCACGTCGACCAGGGAACCCGGGAGGAAGGCACGGATGGAGTCGATGTCGACGGTGAAGCCGCCCTTGACCTTGCCGTTGATCACGCCCTTGACGATTTCTTCTTTCTCGAAGGCCGCTTCCAGGATCTTCCACGCTTCGGCGCGCTTGGCCTTCTCGCGAGACAGACGGGTCTCGCCGAAACCGTCTTCGACGGCTTCCAGGGCGACGCTGACTTCGTCGCCAACGGCGATGGTGAGTTCGCCGTTATCGTCGCGGAACTGCGCCGCGGGAATCTGCCCTTCAGACTTCAGGCCGGCATTGACGGTGACCCAGTCACCCTCGATGTCGACGACGGTAGCCGTGACGATGGCGCCCGGCTCCATGTTGATGTCCTGCAGTGACTGTTCAAACAGTTCAGCAAAGCTTTCGCTCATGATTTTCCTACGTGATCAACGGTGTTGAGGCGTTGCCGCCTTCTCCGCACCACCAGCGAGTGCGGGCCTTATTTACCAAACCCCCGGCGATGTTAGCGCTGGTTGGACCTGGCCGGGCTTGCAAGAGTGAATTGCCCGACCATGCCATGACATCCGTCCGAGGGCGCCGCAAGGGAGATCAAGTCTCGGGGACGAGGCCGCGCTCGGCGAGCCACTCCGTCAACCGTTCCACCACTTCCGGTATCTTCAGGCTCGTGGTATCAAGCGTTATGGCATCAATGGCCGGCTTGAGAGGAGCCACGCTGCGCTGCATGTCGCGTGCGTCGCGTGCCTGAATTTCCTTCAAAAGACTCGATAGACTAGCATCCACCCCCGCCTCCTGCAACTGAAGGTGGCGCCTGCGCGCACGCTCTTCGGAGCTGGCCGTGAGGAACACCTTGAGTTCGGCATCGGGGAAGACCACGGTGCCCATGTCTCGCCCGTCGGCCACCAGCCCGGGGGGCTTCCTGAAGTCTCGCTGGCGCTGCAGCAGCGCCTGGCGCACGCCATTCAGCGCGGCGACCTGGGAAGCGGCGTCGCCTACCTGCTCGGTGCGGATTTCGTGGCTGACGTCGTCGCCTTCGAGCAGCACACGAGTCTTGTCCTCCTCGGCCACGAAGACCACGTCGAGTTCGGCGGCCACCCGCTCCAGCGCCGGTTCGTCATCCAGCACCAGGCCGCGGCGCATGGCGGCCAGCGCCGTCAGGCGATAGAGCGCACCACTGTCGAGCAGGTGCCAACCCAACCGCTCGGCGACCAGGCGGCTGATGGTGCCCTTGCCGGCGCCTCCGGGCCCGTCGAGGGTCAATACCTTCGCCGCTTCGCTCATGCCCCCACCTCTTTCTCCTCGTGGACCCTGAGACCCACCACCCGGGCAAGTTCCGTGAAGCCGGGGAAGGAGGTGGCGACGTTGGCGCAGTCGTCGATGACGATCTCTTCGCCGGCGCGCAGCGAAGCCACCACGAAGGCCATGGCAATGCGATGGTCGCCCAGGCTGTCGATGCGTCCGCCGCCGTAGGCCACTTCGCGATCGCCGGCACCGATAATGTCGATGCCATCCTCGCGCAAGGTGTGCTCGACACCCAGGGTCGCCAGGCCATCGGCCATGGCCTGGAGGCGGTCGGATTCCTTGACCCGCAGCTCCTCGGCGCCGCGCAGGCGGGTGGTGCCTGTGGCGCAGGCGGCGGCAATAAACAGTGCCGGGAATTCGTCGATGGCCAGCGGCACCTGATCGACGGGGATGTCGATGCCCTTGAGCGGTGCATAGCGGATGTGCAGGTCGGCCACCGGCTCGCCGCCCACTTCGTGCTCGTTGGTCAGGCGCAGGTCGGCGCCCATCAGCTTGAGGATGTTGATCACGCCGATACGCGTGGGGTTGATGCCGACATGCTCGAGCATCAGGTTGGAGCCCGGCGTGATCGCCGCGGCCACCAGGAAGAAGGTGGCGGAGGAGATGTCCGATGGTACGTCGATGGGCGCGGCGGTCAGCTTGCCACCACCGCGCAGCCAGCAGGTATCGCCCTCGCGGTGCACCTCATAACCGAAGCCGGTCAGCATGCGTTCGGTGTGGTCGCGAGTGGGCGCCGGCTCGCGCACACGGGTCTCGCCTTCGGCATAGAGCCCGGCGAGCAGCAGGCAGGATTTCACCTGGGCGCTGGCCATGGGCATGTCGTAGCTGATGCCACGGAGCTTCTGGCCACCGTGGATATTGAGCGGCGGGCGCCCGCCATCGGCGGTATCGATCTTGGCACCCATCAGCCGCAGCGGATCGGCCACGCGGCCCATGGGGCGTTTGGTCAGCGAGGCATCGCCGATGAGCTGGGTGTCGAAACGCTGGCCCGCCAGCAATCCGGCGAACAGGCGCATGGCGGTACCGGCGTTGCCCACGTAGAGCGGCCCGGAAGGCGCCTTGAGCCCGTGCATGCCCACGCCGTGCACGGTGACCCGGCCCTGGTGAGGCCCTTCGATGGCCACGCCCATTTCGCGGAACGCCTGCAGGGTAGCGAGGCTGTCCTCCCCTTCCAGGAACCCCTTCACTTCTGTGACGCCTTCGGCCAGCGCCCCGAGCATGATCGAGCGGTGGGAGATCGACTTGTCGCCCGGCACGCGGATGCGGCCGGCGACACGGCCACCGGGCGTGGCCCGGAAGGTGAGTTTGCCTTGTTCTTGCATCTGGTATTCCGCCTGATAACTGGTCTGGTTCAGGAGAGAGTCGAAATAGTGCCGTGCGTGGCTGGCACGGTCGAAAATTGAGAGCATAGCATCGCCGTCGCCCGCTTCCACTGCCTGACGCAACCGGCCGAGCCCCGCCTCGAAGTCGTCGAGGGAGGCCAGCACCGCATCGCGATTGGCGGTGAAAATGTCGCGCCACATGACCGGATCACTGCCGGCAATGCGGGTGAAGTCGCGAAAACCGCCGGCGGCGTAGCGGAAGATTTCCAGCCGCTCGTCCTGACGCGCCAGGGTATCCACCAGCGAGAAGGCGAGCAGATGCGGCAAATGGCTGGTACGCGCCAGCACCTGGTCGTGCCTGTCGACCTCCATCTCCAGCACCTCGGCGCCACAGGCACGCCACAGTGCCCGAACCCGGGCTACGGCGGAGGAAGCGGTCTCGGCGCTGGGGGTGAGGATCACCTTGTGATTGACGTAGAGCCGAGGATCGGCCGCCGCCACACCGCTCTTCTCGGAACCGGCGATGGGGTGACCCAGCACCAGGCCGGCGGGCAGGCTACCGAAAGCTGCCAGGGCGCAGTCGCGCACCGCGGCCTTGGTGCTGCCTACGTCGGTGATCACTATCCGCGGGGCTTCGCCTTCCAGCGCCTCTCGCGGCAGTGCCGCGGCGAGTTCGGCCATCACACCCTGCATGGCCAGTACCGGCACGGCCAGCACGATCAGCGTAGCGCCCTCCACCAGCGGTGTGAGCCGGGTGTCGCCATGATCGATCAGGCCCATCTCGATGCCGCGCTCGATCTCGCTGGGGTCCGGGTCGCATGCGGCTATTTCAACCGGCCCGAAGCCGCCGGCTATTTTAACCGACCCGAAGCCGCCGGTAGTGTCGCCACCATAGCCAGCGGCCCGCAGTGCTGCTGCCAGCGAGCCGCCGATCAACCCCAGGCCGACGATGAGGATGCGCGCGTCACTCGGAGGTGTCGTACCGCCCACCACGCTTACAGCACACCTACTGGGTAGGAACCGAGCACCTTGACCTCGGAGGCACGCAGGCGCACTTCCTCGAGCACGGCGGCGACCCGGGGCTCGTCCACGTGGCCCTTGAAATCGATGAAGAAGACGTAGTTCCACACCCCGGTGCGCGAGGGACGCGTCTCCAGGCGCGTGAGATCGATGCTATGGCGATGAAACGGCTCGAGCAGATCGTGCAGCGCACCGGGCTGGTTGCGCATGGCCACCACGATGGAAGTCTTGTCCTCGCCGGACATGGGCACGTGCTGGCTACCGATGATCAGGAAGCGCGTGGAGTTGTCGGGGCGGTCCTCGATCTTCTCGGCCACCTTCTCCAGGCCGTAGAGCTTGGCCGCCATGTCACCGGCGATGGCGGCGCTGTGCCATTCGCCCTTGATCATGCGCGCCGCCTCGGCGTTGGACGAGACCGGCACCCGTTCGGCACGGGGATAGTGGGCGTCGAGCCACTTGCGACACTGCGCCAGCGACTGCGGGTGCGAGTAGACCCGCGAGACCTTGTCGCGCAGCGTGGTGTCGGCCACCAGCAGATGATGATGGATACGCAGTACCACCTCGCCGCAGATGCGGATCGAGGAGTCCATGAACGAGTCCAGGGTGTGGCTGACCACGCCCTCGGTTGAGTTCTCCACCGGCACCACGCCGTAGTTGACCGCTCCCGCCTCCACTTCACGGAATACTTCGTCGATGGCGGCCATGGGCATGCTCACCGCGCTCTCGCCGAAGTGCTTGAGCGCGGCCTGCTGGGTGAAGGTGCCCTCGGGGCCGAGGTAGGCCACCTTGGTCGGCTGCTCCAGGGCCAGGCAGGCGGACATGATCTCGCGGAACAGCCGCGCCATCTCCTCGCTGTTGAGCGGCCCGGGGTTGAGCTCCATGATGCGGCGCAGCACCTGGGCCTCGCGTTCGGGACGGTAGAAGACGGCCCCGGGGTCGCTCTGGGTCTTGACCTCGGCGACCTGCTTGGCGCACTCGGCGCGAGCGCTGATCAGCCGCAGGATCTCGTTGTCGAGCGAATCGATACGCTCACGCAGCGAGTCGAGATTGGTGGGGGTTTCGTCGGTCATGGCTTATCCCCTGCGTTGCTCGAAGTCGGCCATGAAGTCGATCAGCGCATCGACGGCCGCTTCGGGCACGGCGTTGTAGAGGCTCGCCCGCATGCCGCCAACGCTGCGGTGGCCCTTGAGGTTGAGCAACCCGGCCTCGTCGGCCTCGGCCAGGAACGGCTTGTCGAGGCGATCGTCGGCGAGTACGAAGGGTACGTTCATGCGTGAACGGTTACGCGGCGCGATGGGGTTGGAATAGAGGCCACTTTCATCGATCGCCGCATAGAGCTTGGCCGCCTTGCGCGCATTGAGCGTGGCCATGGCATCGAGCCCGCCAATGTCGTGCTTGAGCCACTGGAACACGAGCCCCGCCAGGTACCAGGCATAGGTGGGCGGGGTGTTGACCATGGAGCCCGCTTCGGCCACGGCCTGGTAGTCGAACAGGCTGGGAATGCGTTCGCAGCGCCGCTCGAGCAGGTCGTCGCGCACCAGCACCAGGGTCAGGCCCGCGGGGCCGATATTCTTCTGTGCCCCGGCGTAGATCACACCGAAGCGTGACACGTCGAGCGGCTCGGACAGGATGCTCGAGCTGTAATCGCATACCAGCGGCACGCTGACGTCGGGAATGTAGTCGAACTCGAGCCCACCGATGGTCTCGTTGGCGGTGTAGTGCAGGTAGGCCGCGTCATCGGACAGCACCAGGTCCGCCTGGGCCGGCACCTCGCTGTGACCGCTGGGTTCACTGGAACCCGCCATGTGGACCGCAAAGCCAAGATGCTTGGCTTCCGCCAGCGCCTTCTTGCCCCAGATCCCGGTGTACAAGAAATTGGCCGTGCCGCCCTGCCCCAGCAGGTTCATCGGCACCATGGAGAACTGCAGGCTGGCGCCGCCCTGCAGGAACAGCACCTTGTAGTTCGCCGGCACGGCGAGCAGCTCGCGCAGGTCGGCCTCGGCCTGCTCGGCGATGGCCACGAACTCGGGCGAGCGGTGACTCATCTCCATCACCGACAGCCCGCGGCCGTGGTAGTCGAGCATCTCTTCCCGCGCGCGCTCCAGCACCGCGGTGGGCAGCGCCGCAGGACCGGCGCAGAAATTATAGTGGCGTGTCATCAGCGTCGTGGTTCCGTTCTTCTCATGTCATAGCCATGCGTTAGGCGAAGTGAGCGCCCTAGCAGACGATGAGCTATCCCGGCGACCAGCCTGCGCGAGGGCGCTGTGAACCCCTCCCTGGGCGCTACTTTTGCCATCCATGGCAAAAGACCCTCGCTTCGACTGGCCCCCGGTGCTCATCGCTCGGCATGGTGCGGCAAGCCTTTATTCGTCGTTCCGGAACTCGTCCGTGGCGCCATTCTCATCCGCGCCCTGCTCCGGCGAATCCGCTCCATCGGACGGAGCTGCCTCTTCACCCTCCCCTTCGATGATTTCGCTCTCGACCTCCTCCGGCTCGTCGATGCGCACGGTCTTGACCAGCTTCTCGTCGTTGCCCAGGCGGATCAGCATCACGCCCTGGGTGTTGCGCGAGGTGATCGAGACTTCATCGACACGGGTACGTACCAGGGTGCCGCGGTCGGTGATCAGCATCATCTCGTCGGCCGAGTAGACCTGCATGGCCGCCACCAGGGAGCCGTTTCGTTCGCTGGTCTGCATGGCGATCACGCCCTGGCCGCCGCGCCCGCGCAGCGGGAATTCCTCGAGCCGGGTACGCTTGCCGTAGCCGTTCTCGGAAGCGGTGAGGATGTAGATCTGTCCGCCATTGCCGTTCTCCAGCGCAGCGCCCTCTTCGGCTTCCGTCTCGCTGTCGGCGTCGGCATCGATCTGCTGGCTCTGGGGGATGATCAGGCTGATCACCTCGGCCCCACCGAGCAGCCGCATGCCGCGTACACCGCGGGCGGTACGGCCCATGGCACGCACGTTGGTCTCTTCGAAGCGGATCGCCTTGCCATTGGACGACAGCAGCATCACGTGGTCATTGCCCGAGGTGATGGCGGCGCCCACCAGGCGATCGTCTTCCTCGATGTCGATGGCGATCAGACCGACGCTGCGCGGACGCGAGAACTGGTCGAGGCTGGTGCGCTTGACCGTGCCCTTGGCGGTGGCAAAGAAGATGTAGCAGTCGGGGCTGTAGTCTTTCACCGGCATGATGGCGTTGATCGCCTCGCCTTCATCCAGCGGCAGCAGGTTGACCAGCGGCTTGCCGCGCGAGCCGCGGCTGGCGGCCGGCATCTCATAGACCTTGAGCCAGTAGACCTTGCCCTTGTTGGAGAACAGCAGTACGGTGTCGTGGGTGGAGGCCACCAGCAGGTGTTCGATGACGTCTTCGTCCTTCATCGAGGTGGCCGACTTGCCGCGACCGCCACGGCGCTGGGCCTGGTAGTCTGAGAGCGGCTGGGTCTTGGCGTAGCCGGTACGCGAGACCGTGACCACCATGTCTTCCTCGGCGATCAGGTCCTCGATGGAGAGGTCGAGGTGGCTGGCCTGGATCTCGGTACGACGCGGATCGCTGAACTGGTCGCGCACCGCGGCGAGCTCCTCGCGGATCACCTCGAGCAGGCGCTCGCTTGAGGCCAGGATCGCCATCAGTTCGGCAATCTTCTCGAGGATGCCGAGGTACTCGTCGAGCAGCTTCTCGGTCTCGAGGCCGGTCAGGCGATGCAGGCGCAGCTCGAGGATGGCCTGGGCCTGGGCCGGCGAGAGGCGGTATTCGGTGCCGCTGGTATTGAGGCCGAAGCCCTCTTCCAGTTCCTCGGGCTTGCACGAGGTGGCACCGGCGCGCTCGAGCATGGCGGTGACCTGGCCGGGCGGCCATACCTTGTCGAGCAGCTTCTCCTTGGCCTCGGCGGCGCTCGGCGAGGCCTTGATCAGCTCGATCACCTCGTCGATGTTGGAGATGGCAACGGCCAAGCCTTCGAGGATGTGCCCACGCTCGCGGGCCTTCTTCAGCTCGTACAGGGTGCGCCGGGTGACGACTTCACGGCGGTGACGAATGAAGGCCTCGAGGATCTCCTTGAGGTTGAGGATCTTGGGCTGGCCGTTCTCGATGGCGACCATGTTGATGCCGAAGACGTTCTGAAGCTGGGTCTGGGCGAAGAGGTTGTTGACCACCACTTCGCCGGATTCGCCGCGCTTGACCTCGATGACCACGCGCAAGCCGTCCTTGTCGGACTCGTCGCGCAGCTCGGCGATGCCTTCGATCTTCTTGTCCTTGACCAGCTCGGCGATCTTCTCGATCAGCCGCGCCTTGTTCACCTGGTACGGCAGTTCGGTGACGATGATGTGGTCGCGGCCGGTCTTGTCGTCGTGCTCGATGGTGTGGCGGGCACGCACGTAGATGCGACCGCGGCCGGTACGGTAGGCCTCGAGGATGCCGGCGCGGCCGTTGATGATGCCGGCCGTGGGGAAGTCGGGCCCGGAGATGTACTCCATCAGGTCGTCGACGGTCAGGGTGTAGTCGTCGATCAGCGCCAGGCAACCATCGATGATTTCCGCCATGTTGTGCGGCGGAATGTTGGTGGCCATGCCCACGGCAATACCCGAGGAGCCGTTGATCAGCAGGTTGGGCACCTTGGTCGGCAGCACGTCGGGAATGCGCTCGGTGCCGTCGTAGTTGTCGACCCAGTCGACAGTGTCCTTGTCGAGGTCGGCCAGCAGCTCATGGGCGAGCCGGGCCATGCGCACCTCGGTGTAACGCATCGCCGCGGCACTGTCGCCGTCGATGGAACCGAAGTTGCCCTGGCCGTCGACCAGCACGTGGCGCATGGAGAAATCCTGGGCCATGCGCACGATGGTGTCGTAGACCGCACTGTCACCATGGGGGTGGTACTTACCGATGACGTCGCCCACCACACGGGCCGACTTCTTGTAGGGCTTGTTCCAGTCGTTGCCGAGCTCGTGCATGGCGAACAGCACGCGCCGGTGCACCGGCTTGAGGCCGTCGCGCACGTCCGGCAGTGCTCGGCCGATGATCACGCTCATCGCGTAGTCGAGGTACGACTGCTTCAGTTCGTCCTCGATGTTGACTGGCAGAATTTCTCTGGCGATGTCACCCATGGGTCGTCGAGTCCTTTGCGCTACAGCGATTTGGCGCCAAGAAACACTCCACGAATGCCTGCGCGAGCGAATCGCTGCGTTACGCGGTGCTCGGAACCCTCACATATACCCCATATGCTCTGTTTGACTCGAAGCCTTCGGCTTCTCGCCCCTCCGGGGTCATCCTACGGATGCTTGTCGCTATGCTCGGTTCTGCGCTCCGGGCGCCTTGCGCTTCATCTCGCTCGTCGTTTCGTGCAGCGTTTCTCCTGATACGGAGCGCCATTAACAGCCTGCCATCATACCACTTCGACAACACAAAGGCAGCGTGCTGGAACGTGCAAAGGCGCAGATCATGGCCCGCGAGATATTGTTGTTGCTTATGTTTCTTTAGGCAGGATCAACGGCTCCAGGGCTTGACGAATCTCCCCTTCGATGGCCATGGACTGCTGAGCTCGCACGTCGAGCAGCACGAAGGTGAGATCGACATCGGTGACCTGCTGGCCGTCGTCGATGCGGCGAATCTCCTGGTACATGCGTGCACTGCGACTGCCGAGCTCTGCCACACGGGTGAGCACTTCGAGATCATCGCCTGCCACCGCCGCCTGGCGATAGTTGATGTTGAGGTTGACCGCCACCAGCGCCGGGTTGCCGGAAGCGAAGTGCCGGGCAAGCTCGGGGCGGTCGTCGAAGTAGCCCCAACGCCCTTCTTCGAGAAATTCCAGGTAGCGGGCGTTGTTGACGTGCCCGTAGCCATCCAGATGGTAGCCACGTACACGCAGAGTGACGCGGGAAATGCGGTTGTCCATGGGTGCTGTCTCTTCTCTTAATCTCTCAAGGGGATGATCCCGCTCGATTCTAGGCCGGTCATCGCGCCGAATTCAAACAACAGTTTGAATTTCCACTATGCCAGGTCGAGCTTTTGCCACTGGAACCCACGGGTCCCCTTCGCCATAATATGCGTCCTTTACGCTCAGGAAATGCGCTATGTGGTTCAAGCACTTGCACCTTTACCGCCTGCACGGGTCAGCGGAGATTCCCGCAGCCGACCTGGAAGCCGCCTTGGCCGAGCAGGCGGCACGCACGCCCGGCAGCCAGGAGGCCAGGCGCGTGGGCTGGTGCCCGCCCGCCGGGCGCGCCGGCACCGCACTGCTGCACGAGCTGCAGGGGCAACGCTTGATGACCATGCTGCGCCATGAACGGCTGCTGCCCGCCGGCGTGGTACGCGAGGAGCTGGAAGAGCGCGGCGCCGAGATCGAAGCCCGCGAGGGCCGCAAGCTGCGCCGACAGGAAAAGCAGGAGCTCAAGGAGCAGATCTACGAAGAGCTGCTGCCGCGCGCCTTCATCCGCAGCCAGAAGGTCGACCTGTGGTGGGACACGCGGCGCCACCTGATCGCGGTGAATACCAGTTCGCGCAAGCGCGCCGAGGAGGCACTGGACCTGTTGCGCGAGACCCTGGGCAGCCTGAAAGTCACGCCGCTGGCGACCCAGACCCTGCCCATGCGCGCCATGACCCAGTGGCTTGCCGAAGAGGACTCTCGCCCCGCCTCGCTGCAGCTTGGCGACCAGGTCGAACTCAAGGCCAAGGGCGACGACGGCGTACTGCGCGCCCGTCAGGTTGACCTGGACAGCGACGAGATCCAGCAGCTGCTCGCCACCGGCCGGCAGGCCAGCCGCCTGGCGGTGGAGGTCGAAGGCCGGCTCGCCTATGTATTGCACGACGACCTGACGCTCAAGTCGCTGCGATTCAGTGATGCCCTGATCGACGAAGCAGGCGAGATCGAGGACGATGGCGATGCTATCGTGCGTCTCGAAGCCGACTTCATGCTGATGGCCCAGGCCCTGGCCGAAGAAGTCGAACAATTGATTGCCTGGCTGGGCGGTGAGGCCAATGCCGCTCCCCAGGCTAGTGCATGACCCAACCCGGCAACCAAGACACACCGATGACTAACACCGCGACAGGTATGACCTCAACGGATCCCTGGGCCGACATCCGCCCCTATCGGGACGACGAGGTAGCGGCAGTGCTGGAGAACCTGGCGACCAACCGGGAGCTTCTCGATGCCCTGACCCGCTACCGGCTGCCACGACTGAGCCGAACGCTGCCCTGGCTGGCACGAGCTCTGGCCTCCTATGCCATTCGCCGAGAAACGCGCGACGTGGCCAGCGTGCTGGACTTCCAGATGCGCGTGGCCCACTACATGGCGCGCATGATTCGCACCTCCACCGACGATTTTCGCGTCGAGGGGCTTGAGAACCTGAATCCGGACACCGCCTACCTGTTCATCGGCAATCATCGCGATATCTCCTTGGATCCGGCCTTCGTCAACTACGCATTGCACCAGGCGGGGCGCGATACGGTGAGAATCGCCATCGGCGACAATCTGCTCAAGAAGCCCTACGTGACCGACCTGATGCGGCTCAACAAGAGCTTCATCGTGCCACGTGCCCTGCGCGGCAAGCGCGCCATGCTGGCGGCCTACCAGAATCTCTCGAGCTATATTCGCCATTCGATCACCGAGGACAACCACTCGATCTGGATGGCCCAGCGCGAAGGGCGCGCCAAGGACGGCATCGACCGTACCGACACGGCGATCATCAAGATGCTGACCATGGCCAGGCGCCAGGAGGACCGCAGCGCCCCCATCGGCGATGCCATCGCCGAGCTGCGCATGGTGCCGGTGTCGATCAGCTATGAGTACGACCCTTGCGATCTGCAGAAGGCACGCGAACTGCATGCCATCCATAGCGAGGGGCGCTACGAGAAGAGCGAATTCGAGGACATCAGCTCCATCGTCGCCGGCATCACCGGCCACAAGGGGCGGGTGGAGCTGCGCTTCGGCGAGCCACTCGGTACCGGCTTCGACACCCCGGAGGCGGTAGCCGACGAGATCGACCGCCAGGTGGTCGGTGGCTATCACCTCTTCCCCAGCCACTACCTGGCATTGGAGGCGCTGGGCGATGCCCCGGAGCTGCTGGACATGAGCGAGGTCAGCGACGTCGACCGGGCACGCTTCCAGGCGCGCCTGAACGAGGTGCCAGCCGAGCTGCGCCCCTGGTGGCTGGCCCAGTATGCCAACCCCGTGCGTCACAAGGCGGCGAAGCTCGCCGGCCACGACCTGACGTCATCGTGAACACGCACACTCACCGGCCACCCGATCGCGGCGCCCAGACGCGAGAGGCACATCGGGTCACCCTGATCGGCGCCGTGGTCGATCTTGCGGTTGGCCTGCTCAAGCTGGTGACCGGCATGCTGGTCGGCTCCGCCGCCCTGATCGCCGACGGCATCCACTCCTTCTCCGATCTGGTGACCGATGCCTTCGTGCTGGCGGCCACCCACTTCGGCCGCCAGGCACCCGATAGCGATCACCCTTACGGCCACGGCCGGATCGAGACGCTCGCCACCCTTTGGCTTGGCAGTGTGCTGATCTTCGTCGCCGGCGGTATTGCCTGGGCCAGCCTGACCCGGCTGATGGCCGGCGAGCCGATTCCCGCCCCTGGCGGTTGGGCCATCGCGGTGGCCGTGGGCTCCCTGCTCGCCAAGGAGTGGATCTACCGTTACACCCTCGCCGTGGCGAAGCGCGTGCGCTCGCGGCTGCTGGAAGCCAACGCCTGGCATTCACGCTCGGATGCGCTCTCTACCGGAGTGGTACTGATCGGCCTGGTGGCCGCCCAGTTCGGCGCCGGCTGGGTCGATGCCGTGGCCGCCATCATCGTCGGCGTCATGGTCGGCCAGGTAGGTTGGCGGCTGCTGTGGGAATCCGGCCGCGAGCTGATCGACACCGCCCTGCCCGAAAGCGACCAGGGGAAGATGAAGGTCATTGCCGAGGCGGTGCCCGGCGTGGACAGCGTGCACGACCTGCGCACCCGCTCGGTGGGCAGCCATGTGGTACTCGACTTGCACATCGTGGTGCCGCCGCGACTGACCGTTTCCGAAGCGCATGAGATCGGCAATGCGGTGAGCCGGAAGCTGCGCAACGCCTACCCCGAACTGGCCGACGTCACCTTCCATATCGACCCCGAAGACGACTCCGAGCAGATCGAACACAGCCTGCGCCCCGGCCTCCCCCTGCGCCAGGATGTGGAAGGCATGCTCGAAACCGCATGGCAGGGTTGCAGCGCCTGGCAGAACCGCGTTGCCCTCGACCTGCACTATCTCGCCGAACAGATCGATGTATCGGTCTACGTGCACGAATTACCGCCCCAGCAGAGCCTGGAAGATGCCGCCCGCGAATTACGCGGGGCCTCCCGGGAGCTGACCTGGGTGGGCAGGCTGCGAGTGTGGCAGGGGCCGGGTAAGGGCTAGGCAGTCTCGCCTGCCCTGTGCCCGCCAAGTCTTAAGCCGCGCTCCACTATTCAGTACGTGAAACGTCATCTCTATCGTACTGGCATCGTGCTCCTCTATACTCGCTGAATAGCTTACATTCCTTAACACGCTTTCGGCGCGCTTGATGACGCATCGCCCTACCCCACATGGACTCAGCCCCAGGCCCAGCCGCCGCCGCTTCTTGGCCGGCCTGGGAGGGCTCTTGCTGGCCGCAGGGTTGGGGTTTTCGCCGGCGACGCTCGAAGCAAGGATCGATCGCGCGCGATTGCGCGACAGCATGCAGCGCCTGTATGGCAGCTCGGGCCTCGCCATTCTCGAAGAGTGGTTCGCGCTGCTCGACCGGCTGCAGGGTGCCGGCCTCGACACTCAACTGCGCGAGGTCAATGATTTCTTCAATCGCCGGGTGCGCTGGCTCGAGGACGTCCAGATCTGGGGCGCCGAGGACTACTGGGCCACTCCGCTGGAAACCATGGGCAAACGCCAGGGCGATTGCGAGGACTATTCGATCGCCAAGTACGTGACGCTCAAGGAGCTCGGCGTACCCGGCTCTCGACTACGCATGATCTACGTTCGTGCCCGCCTTGGCCGCAGCCAGATCGTGCAGGCCCATATGGTGCTGGGCTACTACGAAACGCCGACGGCGGTGCCCCAGATACTCGACAACCTCGTGCCTTCGATTACCCCCGCCACTCAGCGTACCGATCTTGACCCGGTATTCAGCTTCAACAGCGAGGGCCTGTGGGCCGGCAGCTCCAGCCAGTCGCGTGCCGATCCGGTGGCACGATTGTCGCGCTGGCGCAACGTGATCGAACGCATGCAGCAGCAAGGATTCATCTGATGATACGGCCACACAACAAGAAACGATCGACGCAACGGAACGAACCAGGGCGTTCATTCCCGGGGGGAACGAAGACATGTCATTGATCAAGCAGCTCTGGCTGACCATAACGACCCTGCTGCTGTTGGCTTTCGTCGGCAGCCTGCTCATCGGCGTGACCAGCAGCCGTCACTACATCGAGCAGGAAATAGAGATCAAGAACAACGACAACGCCAATGCCTTGGCGCTGTCGATGAGCCAGATGGAGAAGGACCCCGTCATCCTGGAGCTGCTGCTGGCCGCCCAGTTCGACACCGGGCACTATCAGCGCATCGAGCTGCGCGACGCTGAGGGAGAAATCATCGAGCAGCGCACCGCCGGCGAACATGTCGACGACGTGCCTGCCTGGTTCGTCGAGCTGGTTCGTTTCGACGTGCCTGCGGGCCATGCGGTGGTACAGGACGGCTGGCAACAGTACGGCACCCTGGAACTGGAAAGCCAGCACAGCTTCGCCTACCGCTCGCTATGGCGCAGCACCCTGGAGCTGGCCGGCTGGTTCGCCCTTGCCGGCGTCGTCAGCCTGCTGCTGGCAAGCTGGATCGTCAGTACCATTCGTCGCCCGCTGCGAAACGTGGTCAGCCAGGCCCAGGCCATCGGCCAGCGCCGCTTCATGATGGCAAGCGAGCCGCGTACGCGGGAGCTGCGTGAGGTGGTGCAGGCCATGAACCAGCTCTCATACGCCGTGCGCCAGATGCTCGGCGAAGAGAGCGACAAGCTCGACCAGCTACGGCGCCGCATGCAGCACGACCCTGTGACGGATACGCTCACCCGCACGCCCTTCCTGGACCAGTTGCAGGCGCACTTGAAAAGCGAGAAGGACGATGCCAGCGGCACCCTGGCCCTGGTGCGTGTCGCGCGCCTGGCCGAGCTCAACCAGCAGCTCGGACATGCGGCAACCGATACGCTACTGGTTCGGGTCGCTCGGCGCCTGGATCAGTTGGCCAACCTATACGGATACGGCACGGTGGGACGCCTCAACGGCAGCGATTTCGCCCTGACCCTACCACGTCATCACGATCTTGAAGCACTCGGAAACGATCTGGCGGAGCGCCTGCACAGCCTAGGCGAGGAGCTTGGGGCTGTTGTGGCTATGCCCTCCGCCCTATGCCAATACCATCAGGGCGAGAGCCGCACCCAATTGCTGGCCAGTCTCGACGGTGCGCTGGCCGCCGCCGAAGCCCGCGGCGGAAACAGCCAGGAAATCATCGACCAGCCTGCCAGCAATGTACTCTTCACGAACCATGACGAGTGGCGCGAAGCGCTGACGGAAGCCCTCGAACAAGGCGTATTCCTGGCCCACTATCCCGTACTCGATGCGCAGGGCCAGTTGATTCACCACGAGGTGCCCTCGCGCCTGCGCCTGAAGGGCGAATGGCGCCCAGCGGGCGTGTTCCTGCCCTGGGTATCGCGCCTGGCCATGGCGCCCTCGCTCGATCTGGCCGCAATTACGGCTGCAATTTCTGATGTGGAGACTAGCGGTAAAGCGGTGGCGATCAACCTTTCTCCCGATTCGCTCAACGATGGCCACTTCGTCGGCGAGCTGCTCTCCCGCGTACGGGCGCACCAAAGCATTGCCGATAAGCTGTGGTTCGAACTGCCGCAGTCCGCTGCCATACAGCAACCCCAGGCGCTGAAGACGCTCTGCCATGCCCTGCTGGGACTAGGCTGCCGGGTTGGCCTGGAGCATGTCGGCACCCAGTTCGGCAAAATCGAAGGGCTGCAGGACCTGGGATTGAGCTTCTTGAAGATAGAAGGTGCACTGAGTCAGGAGATCGAGAGCCGCAACGATCAGCAGAGCCTGCTGCGCGGCATGGCTACGCTGGCCCACTCCCTTGGCATCATGGCCATTGCGGAAGGTGTCGAGAGCCAGGAAGCCGCAAAGACCCTCTTCGAACTGGGGCTGGACGGGGTCACGGGACCGGGGATACGCCATCGAGAAGGCAGCGGCGAGAGCGGGGCCTGACAACTGTGCGACATGACGAGGCCGGCAGAAGCCGGCCTCGTCGTTTCAATCTTGCCGTTTCCATGCAAAGCGTCAAATGATGCCATCGTCACCATCGGACATCAGGCCCACGCTGTTCCTGCGCTTACGTAGCGACTGACGCTCCATCAGCTTCTGCTGGGCCGGCTCGGGCAGATCGGTGAAGCTAATCACACCCTTGTCCATCAGCACGTTGATCACGTCCTCGAGTACCCGCACGAAGGCCAGGTCGGACTTCGACAGTGCCAGGTTCTCGGCATCCCCATCTTCCGAGACGAAGCTCTGCAGCTCGGGTGAAGACGGCGGCACGAATTCACGGCACTCTGCTGTCGCCTCACGGCTCACCTGCACGACCTGCCCCGATTCGTTGCGCTTGATGTACATGGTTTTGCCCTTGAATGATCCTTACGTAGAGTAACAAACGCCCTGCCCGGTGTCTCCAGGCAGGGCGAGGGTCTAGCTCAACGACATGTCACTGGTCGATGTGCAACTGGCCATTCTCCAGCATTTCCTGGAGGAAGTCCGCTGAGCTGACTTCTCCCATGCTGTAGTTCTCCAGCACGATCACCTGGGTGGCATTGCTGCCGTCCACGTTGATACCGCCTTCGTGGTTGATGTAGAGCACGGTATCCGAGCCCTGCTGAGCCGCGACGATGAAGCTGTCGATGGTCTCGACTCCTTCATTTTGCAGCAGGTCCGCCAGATCCAGTACATCTTCACCATGGCCGAAGTCCTTCACGGTATCGATGGCCGGTGCGCTCGTCGTGCCCTGATCGCCGAAGTTCCACTGGAACACATCGTCGCCATCGCCACCGATCAGGGTGTCGTTGCCCGCCCCGCCGATGAGTGTGTCGTTGCCCGCGCCGCCCGATAAGGTCTGCGCACCCGCACCACCCGCAATGATGTTGTCATCGGCGTTCCCGCTCAGCTCATTGCTGTTCTGCACCGTGACGCTCAGCGACCCAGTCACGCTATCGCCGTCCGCATCCGTTGCGGTAAACCCGAACTCCAGGTTTTTCGGCACCCCGTCGTCCAACGTGAAGGTCGATATCGAGGTGATCCGTACCGAGGTACTATGCCCAGCGACGAGGTCGACATAGTCGATGTAAGTGCCGGGCGAGGCAGTGATGAACAGGCTTCCATCCACCAGCGAGGCGGATGTTGCAATACCCGTCAGACTGGTGCCATCGCTGAGTTTCACCGTATACGCTACGGTTTCACTGCCATCCAGACCGTTGATGCCGATCTTGGCGACGTAGGCCAGGTTCACCGTGCCGCTGGCGCCCTCGTTGTCGAAGTCGAGGCGCATTTTCTCGCCTGTTTCGAACAAGTTGTTGCCAATGCCCATCCCTTGGGTGCTGGGGTTGACGTTGCCGCTCCCGGTGATCTTGACCGACCAAGCCTTGGCACTTGCGTTCGAGCCAAAGGTGCCGTCTTCATAGATGAAGTAGGCAAGCTGCGGACCGCTGGCCCCTACCGAGCCCTGGAGGTTGGAGTTGAGGATGGCCAGGTCCAGGGGCTGGAACTGCTCATAGGTGTAGGTGCCGTCCGGATGTGCAGTCAGCTTGAACACTGCCTGACCGCCTGCCGTTGCAGTCAGCACGCTACCGCCAGCCGACAGTTGGTAGGTAACTGCCTTGCCGCCCGATGTAAGCCCTGCCGGCGGCGTGCCGGAAAGTGTCACGCTGCCGGGGAAGTCGGCGCCGATATCGGCGAGTGTGCCTGTAAAGCTGACACCGATGGCATTCAGCGAGACGGCATTGGTGACATTCAGTACCGGGGCGTCGTCGATGACGGCAATGGACAGGTTGGCGCCGCCGCTGCTGCCTCCCACGCCGCTTACGCCCAGCGCCACGCTGTCGATCAGGGTGCCATCGGTGCTGCTGCCGGGGGCGCCGTGAGCCTGGGCTTCACTCAGGGTGTAGGTGTAGCTGACGGTGCCCGCCGTGGCTGATCCGCTGTAGCCGGTCAGGTAGAGCATGCCCATGGAGGTCACGATGCCCACCGAGGGTGAGGCGGCCGTGAAGCCCTGCAATTGAGCCAAGGTGAACGACTGACCGCCCACCGTGACGCTGGTGATGCCGTCAGTCGCCGCCACCTGGAAGCTGCCGCTGGCACTCTCGCGAGTATCCGCCTCGGAGGTCAGGCCGGCTTCATGGACGGTGCTGTCGGCTCCGCTGACGTTGACCGTCACCTGGGCACTGTCGTTGGCGCCCTGAATGGCAAGGGACAACGTCGCGCTGGCAGTGTCGCCATCGGCATCGGTGATGGTGTAGCCGAGGTTGAAATTCAGCAGGTCGCTGGCATTCAGCGCCTGTACCGCGGCCAGGCTATTGTCGAGGGTGAAGCTCCAACTGCCGTCGGTGTTCAGCACCAGAGTGCCGTACTTGCCAATCTCGGCCAGCTCTTCGGCACTGACGTTCCAGCTCACGCTGGCAGTGCCACCGACGGGGCCGTCGGCGCCAAAGCTGTCGTTGACGAGCACGTTGCCGCTGAGTTCATTCACCGCGGCGTCTTCGGTGACGGTGCCACCGTTGTCGTTGGCGGCCACGGGCACGTCGTCGACGATGTCGACGGTGAAGCTGTCCGTGGCGGTGCTGCCGTCGCTGTCGGTGACCACCAGGGTGAAGCTGTCGCTGGTGGTGTCGCCGCTGGTGGCGCCGTTCAGGGTGTAGGTCCAGCTGTAGCTGCCACCCGCTCCCGGCGTGACCACCAAGCTGCCGTGGCTGCCCGTGACCGTGCCGCCACCGGTGACGTTGACGCCGTTGATGACCAGGCTCGCCAGGCCGTCGTTGCCGGTGTCGAGATTGAAGGTGCCGCTGGTGACGTGGGAGCCGTCACCCGCCGCACTGCCGTTCGGCAAGCCGGCTTCGTCGACGCTGTCGCTGTCGGCGTTGATGGCGATGACCGGTACGGAGTCGGGCGCGACGGTCACGGTCAGGGTGGCGCTGGCGGTGTCGCCGTCGGCGTCGGTGATGGTGTAGTCGATCACCGCGTCGCCTTCGAAGCCGGGCGCCGGGGTGAAGGTGACCTGGCCGTTGGCCGCGAAGCTCAGCGTGCCCTGGCTCGGGTTGCGCAGGCTGGCCGCGGTCAGGGTGGCGCCGTCGGCACCAGCGGTGTCGTTGGCCATCACGTTGACGGTGATGGGGGTGTCCTCACCGGTGCTGGCGGTGTCGTCACGCGCCACGGGCACGTCGTCGACGATGTCGACGGTGAAGCTGTCCGTGGCGGTGCTGCCGTCACTGTCGGTGACCACCAGGGTGAAGCTGTCGCTGGTGGTGTCGCCGCTGGTGGGGCCCGTCAGGGTGTAGGTCCAGCTGTAGCTGCCACCCGCTCCCGGCGTGACCACCAAGCTGCCGTGGCTGCCCGTGACCGTGCCGCCACCGGTGACGTTGACGCCGTTGATGACCAGGCTCGCCAGGCCGTCGTTGCCGGTGTCGAGATTGAAGGTGCCGCTGGTGACGTGGGAGCCGTCACCTGCCGCACTGCCGTTCGGCAGGCCGGCTTCGGCGACGCTGTCGCTGTCGGCGCTGATGGCGATGACCGGTACGGAGTCAGGCGCCACGGTCACGGTCAGGGTGGCGCTGGCGGTGTCGCCGTCGGCATCGGTGATGGTGTAGTCGATCACCGCGTCGCCTTCGAAGCCGGGCGCCGGGGTGAAGGTGACCTGGCCGTTGGCCGCGAAGCTCAGCGTGCCCTGGCTCGGGTTGCGCAGGCTGGCCGCGGTCAGGGTGGCGCCGTCGGCACCAGCGGTGTCGTTGGCCATCACGTTGACGGTGATGGGGGTGTCCTCACCGGTGCTGGCGGTGTCGTCACGCGCCACGGGCACGTCGTCGACGATGTCGACGGTGAAGCTGTCCGTGGCGGTGCTGCCGTCACTGTCGGTGACCACCAGGGTGAAGCTGTCGCTGGTCGTGTCGCCGTCGGTGGCGCCGTCCAGGGTGTAGGTCCAGCTGTAGCTGCCGTCGACGAGCGTGACGACCAGGCTGCCGTGGCTGCCCTGCACCGTGCCGCCGGCGGTGACGTTGACGCCGTTGATGACCAGGCTCGCCAGGCCGTCGTTGCCGGTGTCGAGATTGAAGGTGCCGCTGGTGACGTGGGAGCCGTCACCCGCCGCACTGCCGTTCGGCAAGCCGGCTTCGTCGACGTTGTCGCTGTCGGCGTTGATGGCGATGACCGGTACGGAGTCGGGCGCGACGGTCACGGTCAGGGTGGCGCTGGCGGTGTCGCCGTCGGCGTCGGTGATGGTGTAGTCGATCACCGCGTCGCCTTCGAAGCCGGGCGCCGGGGTAAAGGTGACCTGGCCGTTGGCCGCAAAGCTCAGCGTGCCCTGGCTCGGGTTGCGCAGGCTCGCCGCGGTCAGGGTAGCGCCGTCGGCACCGCCGGTGTCGTTGGCCATCACGTTGACGGTGACGGGGGTGTCTTCGCCGGTATTGGCGGAGTCATCAAGGGCCCGGGGCGCATCATCGACGATGGTAAGCTGGAGCGTGCCCGTAGCACTGCCGCTACTGCTGGACACGGTATAGACCAAGCTGGCAAGCGCTTCATCCATCCCCTCCCCGTGCAGCAGGCTGTTGACCTGGGTCACGGTAAAGGCACCGGTGGAGGGATTGATCTCGATGCTGAAGATGGTGATACCACGAGCTTCGGAAACCGCCTGCAACGTACTGGTGCCGGCATTCCAACTGAACGTGAGCGTCTCGCCGCCAACCTGAAGTACCACTCCATCCATGGCAGCGAAAGTCACCGTGCCGCCACTGCCGGAACCAAAGGTAAAGGGCAGTATGCCGCTGGCTACCGAACCCGGCTCGTTCAACGTTTCTATATCGAGCAGCGTGGCATCGAAGCTTTCCGCAGTCGGTGCAATGACCACGGGTACTTCCGGCTCTTCCACTTCCGTTTCCGCCAGCAGGAAGGCTCCGCCCTGTTCTTCCGGCGGCCCACCCAAATCGTTCAAGCCGAAGTTGAATATAAGAGGATCCACATCTTCGGCAATGCGCGCCAGTCGTACGAAGCTGTGGCCACCGTCGGCGGCACCACCGGGGCCAGCCCCGGCTGCCGTGGCATCGAGCACGTCGAGTAGATCGATCGACTCGTCATCCAGCGCCGCCAGCAACGCTTCGAGATCCTCGTCGAGGGCAGCGAATTCACTCGCATCGACCGACTGGTCGGCACCAAGCTCTTGTGTCATGACGACCTGCTCGCCACCCTCGATCAGGGTGGGGTCGAGGTTATCGCCAAAGTCGAGCTGCACATCCCCTCCATTGGACGTGACAACGGTTTCTCCTTCCTGCAGCGCGTCTCCGACGCGCAATTCACGCAGGTTGCCCGAGGCATCACGAGCCCAGGCCTGACCGGAGATGGACAGAACGATTGCAATAGACATGAGGGTATACCCCGCAAAGTGGAAGAACTTTTCACGAGGCTCGCCACGGCCAAACGGTCCGTGCCTGGAGGGGCGTGCTTAATGCTGAGTATGAGCCAAAGCCTACAACGCGATATTGGACCGTAGTACAGGGTGAAGAAAAAAGTTGGGGTCGGTCAATAAATAAGATGTGAGTGATTATCAATAAAAAACGCCCGGCCTAAGCCGGGCGTCCGTTTCCTTATGGAACAATCAATCGATGTTGAGGCTCAACTTCAGTGCCTCGAGGTCTCCGCTGTAGTTCTCCAGTACGATAACCTGATCGGCAAGCGAGCTGTCGAAGCCATCTGCATTTCCGAACCCACCGTTCGTGCTGATGTAGAGCGTCGTGCTTCCGCCCTCTTCGGCTTCGAAGCGCAGATGCTCGGGGCCGCTGTTGTTGCTGAGAAGTTCACTCAGGTCCAGCCGGTCGCCCTCTTCCAGCGAGAAGTCCTTGACCGTATCGATCGCGGCACTGCCTTCCTCGCCCTGGTCACCAAGGTTCCAGACAAAGGTATCGGCACCAAGGCCGCCAAGGAGGATGTCGTCACCCGTGCCGCCGATGAGGGTGTCGTCACCTGCCCCACCGATGAGGATATCATTACCGGCGCCACCGCTTAGGGTATCGTTACCGCCATCGGGACGGGCGCTATCCAACAGCTCCTCCCAGCGTGATTTCACAAAGGCAAGTACCTCGGCGTCGCTCGGCGCCTCACCTGGAGTGCCCTCCGCCCAACGCAGGTACTCGACCAGTCCCGCATAGCCCAGCCCATCGTGGCTGCCCGCAGTGAACGATTCACCGGTATCGCCGTTGGTCCATTCCAGATGATCCGTATTGACGCTGTCGCCGAAGATGATGTCATTGCCGTCACCGCCGGTAAGCACGTCGTCACCCAGCTCGGCCAGCTCATCGCTGCTGGAGCCGCCCTGCAGCGCGGCGGCCAGATCCTCGGCAGTATTGACGATATCGACTTCGCCAACGGGGCCTGTGACGTTTTCATATTGAGGATACTGACCAAATATATCCCACCAAGGATACCCAACGAAGAAGGTCTCGGATCCCTCACCTGAGTCATTCGTGTTGTCGAAAAATCTCAGGTAGTTCTCGCTGACCCCATTCCCGATGCCGGTCCCGTGCACCTGACTGATGTTGCTCAGAGCCTCGAATGCCTCGACGGATTCCTTGAACACCTCGTAGCTGGTACTAGTTCGCGGCCCCTGCAGGTTTCCATTTGAATCGTAATAAACCGTCGGGTCGCCATCTGTCAGGAAGTACGAGATGTTCTTGAAACCATCGGAGGCTGTAGCACCGTTGGCATTCTGGGTGTTGAACCAGGAAACAGCCTGCTGGAAAGCCGCCTCGTAGTTCGTCGTGCCATTCGCCGAGAGTGCATTAATCGCCGCGATGAGTTGGCCAACATTACCAGCGCTCAGATTCTGAATGCTGGCCGAGGTGATGGCGTGGGACGAGAAGGCGACCAATTGCACGTTGACCGTACCGTCGTGGTCCTTGAGCTGGTTGGCCAGGTTCAGCAGCGCCTGCTTGGTGAGATCCATCCGGCTCAGGCTGCCGCTCCCCGAAGCATCCGCCATGCTGCCGGACGCATCGACAATCAACGAGATATTATAATTCTCGCCGGGTTCGGTGATGGTCACATTGCCGCCGCGGTCGCCGATCAGGACATCGGAGCCGTTACCTCCTTGCAGAGCGTTATCCAAGTTATTGCCGACACCAAGGATCGGGGCGGGCGCATCCGCTTCGGAGGTCACGGTGAAGCTATCCGTTACGGAATCGCCGTCACCGTCCACACCTTCAACATGTACCGTGAACTCCATGGAGTCGGCAGGGACAGTGTCCGTATAGGAGATGTCGGTAAAGGATACCTTGATGCCATCAGTACCCGTTATCGTCACGGTGCTGAAACCGGTGATATCCACGCCCTGATCCTGCGCGGCTGCCAGCAGTTGGTCGGCAGTAATCTCGAGGGCAGACATACCAGCGGAGACCGGAACTTCGATCACCACGGATTCATTGCCATCATCCAGCGTTACAGTCAACGTGCCTGCCTTGTTAACAACAGCAATGCCCAAGCTGAAGTGTGACAACATGCCGGCAAATTCTATCTCGAAGCTTTCGCCCGAATCGAACCAGGTATTTCCGATACCGAATGCATGCCCAGCTCCGAATGTATTGGCATTGAATTGATCCTGCTGATTGCTATTGAGCAGGGTCAGCGTGGCAAAACCAAAGTCATAGTCGGGCTGAGGTGAATTGCCAATCGCCTGCGCCAGTTCGAATTCCGCAGTTTCTCCCGGGCGGGCAGCATGCTGTTCGACGGTATAGGTCTTGCCATCGTCATTCAGCGTAACGGTAAAGATCTTCGTGCCATCCGGCGCATTAATATCAATGGATGCCCCACCGGCATCACTCGTCGTCCAGCCTTCCGGTAGACCAGTGATTCCAGTAATCGTCAGCGAAGCACCTTCCTCGTCGGCACCCGTTTCGAACTCCAGTACGCCCTCCACCGTTCCAGCCTCGTTGGGCATGGTCGAGTCGGCGACCTCACCGATGCCAGGACCATCATCGTTGATGGTAATCGCCAGGCTGGCGTCGGCCGTGTCGCCATCACTGTCAGTGACACGTACGGAGAAGTTCTCTGCCTTCTGGTCATCTGCTCCGACCAGGCCTTCTTCCGGATGGTCAGAGGCCGCTTGCAGGGTATAGTTCCAGTTGCCATCGGCGTCGACAACAAGTATGCCGTACTTGCCTTCGACGCTGGTGGTCTGGCCTGTAGTAAGGTCGATGGAAATCCAGGTACCGTTCT
The DNA here is from genome assembly GCF_051062895.2 of Billgrantia sp. C5P2. Taxonomy (NCBI): domain Bacteria; kingdom Pseudomonadati; phylum Pseudomonadota; class Gammaproteobacteria; order Oceanospirillales; family Halomonadaceae; genus Billgrantia; species Billgrantia sp. C5P2. Next base: position 1,986,094 of record NZ_CM128542.1, on the reverse strand, counting down.
TGTCCTGAACTTCGATCTTGGCCAATGTGTCGCCGCCGGTCTCGATGCTCATCGATCCCGAGGTCGACACATTGCCACCACCGGAACCATTGGGCAGCGCGGCCTCCCAGACAACACCCTCACCACCGTCTGCAATGATCTCGATGGTGGGCTCGGAATCGTCCTTGAGGGTCAGGGTCACCGTGGCCGTGCTGGTGTCGCCGTCGGCGTCGGTGATGGTGTACTCGAAGCTCACCACCCCTTCCTCACCCGCCGCCGGGGTGTAGGTGAAGGTACCGTCGGCGTTGTAGGCCAGCGTGCCGGTACCGGTGAGGCTGTTTGCCACCAGCGCCACGCCGCTGGTCAGGTCGACGCCGTCGGCACCGCCCGTGTCGTTGCCGAACACGTCGATAGTGACCGGTGCGTTCTCTTCTGCCTGGCTGGCCGTGTCGTCCACTGCCTGCGGCACGTCGTCGACGATGGCGATGGTCAGGCTATCGCTGGCCTCGTCGCCGTCGCTGTCGGTGACAACCAGGGTGAAGCTGTCGCTGGTCGTATCGCCGTCGGTGGCGCCGTCCAGGGTATAGGTCCAGCTGTAGCTGCCGTCGACGAGCGTGACGACCAGGGTGCCGTACGTGCCCTGCACCGTGCCGCCGCCGGTGACGTTCTCGCCGTTGATCACCAGGCTTGCCAGGCCGTCGTTGCCGGTGTCGATGGCAAGGGTACCGCTGGTGGCGTGGGAGCCGTCACCCGCCGCACTGCCGTTCGGCAGGCCGGCTTCGTCGACGCTGGCCAGGCCGTCGTTGACGTTAGGCCCACCGACCTCGATCGTCGGCTCGGAATCATCCTTGAGTGTCAGGGTCACCGTGGCCGTGCTGGTGTCGCCGTCGGCGTCGGTGATGGTGTACTCGAAGCTCACCACCCCTTCCTCACCCGCCGCCGGGGTGTAGGTGAAGGTACCGTCGGCGTTGTAGGCCAGCGTGCCGGTACCGGTGAGGCTGTTTGCCACCAGCGCCACGCCGCTGGTCAGGTCGACGCCGTCGGCACCGCCCGTGTCGTTGCCGAACACGTCGATAGTGACCGGTGCGTTCTCTTCTGCCTGGCTGGCCGTGTCGTCCACTGCCTGCGGCACGTCGTCGACGATGGCGATGGTCAGGCTATCGCTGGCCTCGTCGCCGTCGCTGTCGGTGACAACCAGGGTGAAGCTGTCGCTGGTCGTATCGCCGTCGGTGGCGCCGTCCAGGGTGTAGGTCCAGCTGTAGCTGCCGTCGACGAGCGTGACGACCAGGGTGCCGTGCGTGCCCTGCACCGTGCCGCCGCCGGTGACGTTCTCGCCGTTGATCACCAGGCTCGCCAGGCCGTCGTTGCCGGTGTCGATGGCAAGGGTACCGCTGGTGGCGTGGGAGCCGTCACCCGCCGCACTGCCGTTCGGCAGGCCGGCTTCGTCGACGCTGGCCAGGCCGTCGTTGACGTTAGGCCCACCGACCTCGATCGTCGGCTCGGAGTCTTCCGCCACCGTCACGGTCAGGGTGGCGCTGGCGGTGTCGCCGTCGGCATCGGTGATGGTGTAGTCGATCACCGCGTCGCCTTCGAAGCCCGCTGCCGGGGTGAAGGTGACCTCACCGTTGGCGTCGAAGCTCAGGCTGCCCTGGCTCGGGTTGCGCAGGCTCGCCGCGGTCAGCGTGGCACCGTCGGCACCGGCCGTATCGTTGGCCATCACGTTATAGGTGATGGGGGTGTCTTCCGCGGTCTCGGCGAGGTCGTTTACTGCGGTGGGACCGTCATCGAGGAAGTAGATAACCTTGCCAATGTCGATGGTGGCATGGGCCACATCGCCATCGCTGTCGGTCACGGTCTTGGTCAGGGAGATGACGTTGGCGAGGATATTGGCGGCATCGCTCGCACCGGTCTGTCCAGCTCCCTGGTGGGCAACGGCCCTGAGTTGGTCAAGCGTTACGAGGCCGGTTTCGGCGTTGACGCTCAGCGTGAAGACAGGCACTTCCACGCCGTCGATGACGACATAACCGACGATTTCGCCGTCCACTTCCTTGACGAGGACGGCTTCACCGGTCTGCGTATCGACCAGGCCGGAGTTGGCGCCATCGGCCACGACGCCCAGGCTGTAATCACGAGTTTCCAGGCCATCGGCACCGTACTCGGCGCTGAAGTAACCAGAGAAGTCGAACTCAGCGTCGACATCGAGATTCGACTCGTCCACGGTCAGGTTGGCAGGCGTCCACTCGACCTTGATATTGACGTCGTTGTAGTCCTTGTCGCCGCCACCATAGACGTCTTCCCAGTTGATATCGCCTTCTTCGGCATTGTTCTCGACATGGGAAGCGCCGCCCGGATTCAACGACGGATCATTGAACAGTACGGGAGCATTGTCATTCTGCCCGTTCAACTGGTCGCCATTCTGGGTGACCGCTACCCAGACGCCGTTGACTTGGACGAAATTGACGTCGGTTTCATTCTCCAGCCCCGGGTTCAGGTTCGCCCCATTGGGAATGATGAAGTAGCCGACCTCGCCAGGTGCGTAACCTTCGAGAACATAGCTGGCGCCCTTGTCATGCTTGACGTTGCCCCAGATGACCATACCGATCGTCGGGTTGCCGTTCTCGTCCTTGATGTAGTAGCCAAAGCTGTTGTTGTAGCCGGCAAGGCTATTCAAGTTGGTAATGACGACTTCATGACCGGAGGGATCGGTACCCTCGACGCTCGGCAGGTCATCGTCGACCCGCACGCTGATGCTACCAGGCGCGGAGACGTCACCGTCGCTGTCGGAGGCCACGACTTGTACGCCACCGATGGTGAGTTCATCCACGTTGACATGGTGCGGCAGGTTGCCGATCAATTCGACATTGACCGACACCGTTCCCGACTGACCCGCGGCGATTGCGTCACCGTTCAGGGTCAGCTTGAGCACCGGCTCGCCGTCGAGGCTACCGATCAGCTCACCCGCTTCGTTGATTTCCCAGGTCAGCTCGATGCCTTCTTCGAGGCCGCTCACGCTGATGGCGCCCGGATTGACGAAGGCGAAGTCGACGATATTGTCGCTACCAGCAGTGAAGGTGAGCTCTGCCTGGGCATTCGCCAGTTCGGTGTCGCCATCCTCGCGCAGGCCACGCTCGTCGACCACCAGGTCAACCGTGCCGCCCTCACCGTTTTCGCCACCCGGCGTCGGACCCTCACCGTCCTTGATCTTGATCCGGTGAGTATCACTGGCCCGGTCACCGTCTCCGTCGATCACGATCAGTTCAAAGCTCACCGGCACCTTGCCGTTGCTGTGATCAAGATTGGTGCCGGCCACGAAGGTCCAGGTGCCGTTCTCATTGATAGTCAGCGTACCTTCAGGCAGCTCATATGCATGACCGATCTGCAGCGCCTGCTCGGGACCACCGTTGATGGAGATGAGCTGCTGAGCGCCTTCGCTGTCGGCGCCAGACTGGGTGCTCCAGGTACCGGTAACAGCCTCGCCACCTTCGATAGCACCACGAGCGCCAGCCAGGTCGGCCTCTGGCGCATCGTCGATGACCTTCACTTTCAAATTGCTGCTTGCGGTGTCGCCGTCACGATCCGTGATCGTAATGGAGAAGTTACGGATCAGAGCGTCATCTTCGCTGCCGGCATGGGTCTTGTTACCCTGCAGGGTGTACGCATAGCTGACGAGATATCCACCGAGGGGCAGCGGCGTAATGCCGGTGACCTCGAGCCTGTAGCCGTCCGGTACGTCGATGGAGGCGCCGTCGAAGTTGAAGCTGCCATCTTCGTTGCGCGTCACGATCAGCGTCTGCTGGTCGTCGCCTTCGCCGATGGAAATGGTCAGCTGCTCGAGACCGTCCACCGCGTTGACGAGGAAACCGCCGCTCTGGGTCAGCTCACCGGCGTTGGGATTCGTTCCATTCGCCAGATTCGCCTCGTCGACGACGAGATGCGCCCCTTGACCAGACACCGGGTTGACGATGTATACCGGCATATCCAGGCCCTTGACGCTCAGCGTGGCCGTGTCTGTATCTCCATCTCCATCGGTCAGGGTGTAGGTGAACTTGTCCAGGAACAGGCCCTGGTGATCCGGTGTCGATGTGCGCTCATAGGTGTAACTACCATCTGCTCTGATAGTCAGCAGGCCATGGGCACCCTGGATGGTGGCGGAGCCATCGACCAGCTCGACAGTTTCTCCATCAAACGTGATGTGGGTCACCTGCGCACCGTCCGCACCTTGCTCGTCATTGTTCATGACGTTGCCGGACTTCTCGAAGCGGCCCAGTTGTACGAGGGACAAGTCGTTGTTGGCCTGCGGGCCGTCATCGACGAAGCTGAGCTGGCCGCCCAAGTCGATACCGGCGGTGATGGTGTCGCCATCGCTGTCAGTCGCCGTGGCATTGAGCGTAAGGCCGCTGCCTGCCAAGCCCAACACATCGGCCGGATTGGTGCCGTCAGGGTGTGACAGGGCGAGGTGCTGGGTCAGGGTGACCTCGCCGGTAGCAGCGTTGACGGTAATGGTGAAAGCCACACGGCCATCGGCAGCCTGGCCGATGATGGTGCCGTTATCGTCGATCAGGGTAATGGCCTGGCCACCGTCTGTCGTTGCAAGGCCAGTCACGCCATCGCCGTCAATGCTCAGGCTGTAGCTGACGTTTCCTTCACCATCGGCGCCAAAGGCGACGGAAAAGGCTCCGGAGAAGTCGGCTGTTGCCGGCTCGCCGAAGGCGCTTTCATCGACTCCAAGCTCAGCCAAGTCGCTGGGGTTGGGCTCGACGCTCGGCATGTCGTCGACGACGGTGATGCTGCCGCTCAGGTCGGCCGACAGGCTGTCGCTGATCACGTCGCCGTCGCTATCGGTCACGGTGACCGTGGCGGTGACACCCACCAGACCGGCCGGCGGGCCGACACTATCCACACCCTGCTCGGGGTGATCCAACGGGCCGGACTGCGTCACGGTGACCGCGCCGGTAGCGGCGTCGAGTTCGATGCGCAGCACTTCGTTGCCGTCGGCGGTGCCGATGACGACGCCGTCGACCAGGGTGAAGACGATCGGCTCACCGCCGCTGGTGAGGCTGTGCTGGACGTTGCCCAGGGTCAGGGCGTAGCCGTCGATGACGGTACTACCGGCACCGTCGGCGCCGTACTGGGCGGTAACGGCGGCGTCGAAGGCCACGGCCACGCTGCCGGTGGCGACGGACGTGCCGTCGAGGGTCTCGCTGTCCTGGGTCTCGAGGGCCACGTCACCCAGATCGACGTCGCCCAGCTCGACGCTCGGCATGTCGTCGACAACGGTGATGCTGCCGCTCAGGTCCGCCGACAGGCTGTCGCTGATCACGTCGCCGTCGGCGTCGGTCACGGTGACCGTGGCGGTGACACCCACCAGACCGGCCGGCAGGCCGACACTATCCACACCCTGCTCGGGGTGATCCACCGGGCCGGACTGCGTCACGGTGACCGCCCCGGTGGCGGCGTCGAGTTCGATGCGCAGCACTTCGTTGCCGTCGGCGGTGCCGATGACGACGCCGTCGACCAGGGTGAAGACGATCGGCTCGCCGCCGCTGGTGAGGCTGTGCTGGACGTTGCCCAGGGTCAGGGCGTAGCCGTCGATGACGGTACTACCGGCACCGTCGGCGCCGTACTGGGCGGTGACGGCGGCGTCGAAGGCCGCGGCCACGCTGCCGGTGGCGACGGACGTGCCGTCGAGGGTCTCGCTGTCCTGGGTCTCGAGGGCCACGTCACCCAGATCGACGTCGCCCAGCTCGACGCTCGGCATGTCGTCGACAACGGTGATGCTGCCGCTCAGGTCCGCCGACAGGCTGTCGCTGATCACGTCGCCGTCGGCGTCGGTCACGGTGACCGTGGCGGTGACACCCACCAGACCGGCCGGCAGGCCGACGCTGTCCACACCCTGCTCGGGGTGATCCACCGGGCCGGACTGCGTCACGGTGACCGCCCCGGTGGCGGCGTCGAGTTCGATGCGCAGCACTTCGTTGCCGTCGGCGGTGCCGATGACGACGCCGTCGACCAGGGTGAAGACGATCGGCTCGCCACCGCTGGTGAGGCTGTGCTGGACGTTGCCCAGGGTCAGGGTGTAGCCGTCGATGACGGTACTGCCGGCACCGTCGGCGCCGTACTGGGCGGTGACGGCGGCCTCGAAGGCCGCGGCCACGCTACCGGTGGCGACGGACGTGCCGTCGAGGGTCTCGCTGTCCTGGGTCTCGAGGGCCACGTCACCGAGGTCGACGCTGCCCAGTTCGAGGCTCGGCATATCATCCAGAATCGTGATATTCAGCGTGCCAGTCGCCGTGCCGCTGGTGCTGGTCACGGTGTAGACCAGACTGGCCAGCGCCTCGTCCATGCCTTCTTCATGAAGCAAGCTGTTCAACTGCGTGAGCGTGAACTCTCCGGTTCCGGGATTGACCTGAATGGTAAAAATATTCAGGTCACGGGCAGGCGAGAAGGCAGTCAGCGTGTTTGAGGAGGCATCCCAGCTGTAAATGATGGTTTCCTGGCCTACCTGCGCCTGCACGCCGTCCATGTCAGCGAAGGTGACGCTGCCATTGACGCCAGTCCCGAAGGAGAACGGCAATACGCCGGTGACGACCGATCCCGTTTCGCTCAGCGTTTGTGCATCGAACAGTGGAGCATCGAGAATGCCGGCGGACGGCTCGACGATATCGAAGAAGGCGCCTTCGATTTCAGGCAGATCGTTCTCCTGCCCCAGACCAAACTCGAACGCCAGCGGGTTGACGTCCTCTGCAATTCGCGCCAGGCGCACGAAGCTATGACCACCGTCGGCGCCACCACCGGGGCCGGCACCGGCTGCGGTGGCATCGAGTATATCGAGCAGGTCGACACTGTCGTCGTCCAGCGCCGTCAGCAGGGCTTCGAGATCTTCGTCCAGGGCAGCGAATTCGGAGGCATCGACCGCCTCATCGGCATCGAGCTCCGGTGTCATGACCACTTGCTCACCGCCTTCGACCAGTACCGGATCGATTCCGTCGGCGAAGTCGAGTTGGGCGCTTCCGTTATCGGAGGTGACCAGCACTTCACCTTCCTGAAGGGTATCTCCCACGCGCAATTCGCGCAGATTGCCCTCGGCGTCGCGCGCCCAGGCTTGGCCGGTAATCGAGATAACTGTGGCGATGGCCATGACATGGCTCCCTGTGTCGTCTGTGTTTTTTTCAATTATTTGTTCAAGGGGTACAGCCGGTACTTTTACTCATGACGACACACATTAGGTTACAAGTGGAAACATGAATATTGGACCGATGGACAAGTCGGGAATAAAGCCGGACACATACGAAATAACGGCTTGGCGAATATTCGGCAAGCCGTTATTTTTAAAAGAAAGACAACTCGTTGACTAAGTGACGTTCTCGCCCTGCTTCGCCAGCCGGAGTACCAGCTGCATGCGATCGCGAACGCCAAGCTTGCGGAATACCGCCCCGAGATGTGCCTTGACCGTGCGCTCGGTGATGTCGAGCTGTCGAGCAACCTCCTTGTTGGTGCGGCCTTCCGCCACCGCCAGTGCCACGGCACGCTCGCGCTCCGTCAGCGTGGACAAGCTCTCCTGCGGCAGACTTTCACGCCCCCCCAGCGTGACGAATGCAACGCCAACCACCTTGCTGAGCAACTCTGCCGGGACCCATATCCCCTGGTTGGCGGTAACCAGGGCCACCTGCCCCAGCAGTTCAGGCGGGGAAAGCGCATGAACATAGCCACGCGCACCGGCCTGTAGCGCCTTGAGGGCTTCTGCTTCATTTGGCGCCAATGACATGACGACAATGATGGCACCCTGAGCAGCTAGCACGACTGACAATGCCGGCCAATCCGGATGATCCGTCATCAGCCAGATACGATCCCCACTGTCGACCATGACCCGAGCCTGGTCCGGATTGATGCGCCGAACATCGGGAAAGGCGCTGTGCAGCCGTGGAATCTCTGCACGCCTCTGACTAACGAACAGGACTGCCATCATCGTTCCCCCATGGAGTTGCTCCATGCCCGCAGTACGGGTTTGAGCAGATACTGCATCACGGTGCGCTTACCGGTCATGATGTCGACCTGAGCCGTCATGCCGGGCATGACCTGAATATCGCTGCCCAGGTTTTCTCCTTCGACCGTTCTCACACGCACCAGGTAGAAGGTGTTGTCGTCGTCGTCAGTGATGGTGTCGGCGCTTATGTGATCCAACTGGGCCTCGAGCCCACCGTAGATGGCGAAGTCATAGGCGGTCAGCTTGATGGTCGCCGGCTGGCCGGGGCGCAGGAAGGCGATATCCTGCGGCGCAATTCGTGCTTCGACCAGCAGTTGATCGTCACTGGGTATGATATCCACCACGTCCTGCCCAGGCTGCACCACACCGCCAAGGGTATTGATACCCAGGCGCTGCACGATGCCATCCACCGGGGAACGAACCTCGGCGAGGCGCACTCGATCCTGCAGGCCGGCACTGGACTCATCGAGCGCTCCAAGATCCCCGATGGTCAGAGCCAGGTCGTTGCGCCATTCGCTGCGCCGTTCGGCGCCAATCTCGCGTAGCTGGGTACGCGCCTCTTCTACGGCGGCCTCGAGGCGCGCGACGGAAGCCGCGGCCTGGTTGCGCTCGCCGGTGGCACGCGAAACTTCACGCTCGAGGCGCAGGATGTCGACCTCCGAAACCGCCCCTGAGGCCAGCAGGGGCCGCGTCAGGTTCAGCTCCTGGCTGGACATGTTGGCCTCGCGCTGAGCAGTGTCTCGCCGCGCTTTTGCCTCGTTGAGCTCTTCTTCTCGCTGCCGGATGCGGTCGCGCAGAATACTCTCCTGTTCGCGCAGCTCCTCGCGCCGGCTCTCGTAGACTTCACGCTCCTGGGCGATGATATCGGGCGCCTCGTTGCGTAGGTCGTCGTCGGGATTGAAGGGGGTGTCGGTGACCAGGGCCCTGAGCCGCTCGGCACGGGCGCGAAGGGCCAATGCCTGTGCGCGATTCTCACGGAAGTTGGCAACGAAGCGAGTGGGGTCGATGCGCATCAGCACTTGTCCCGCTTCGACCATCTCCCCTTCACGCACCATGATCTGCTGCACCACACCGCCATCGAAGGACTGAACCTTCTGCAACTGACTGGAGGGAATCACTCGCCCGGTTCCACGCGTCACCTCGTCGATCGAGGCAAAGTAGGCCCATGCGATCAGCGCGCCGAAGGCAAGCAACACGGTGTAGAGGAAGAGCCGTGCCCGGATCGGGTCCTGCTGCATGCGCGCCCAGTCGGCATCGCTGGCCCAGTCGCGATTGAGGTGGGCGGAAGTCACCCGCTTGGAGAACAGACGATCCATGAAGGGGCGGAATGGCCGGCCGCCGACGTCGGTGAAACGCCCGATTGCCTCGAAGCCTTGCTGCTCTGCACTCTTGCCCTTGGCCTTGGGAGACGTGACGGTCATCAGTTGGCCCTCCCGATCTGGCCCTTGCGCAGGGCTTCCACGACCTTGTCGCGCGGCCCATCGGCGACGACCTTGCCGGCATCGATCACGATGATGCGATCGACCAGGGACAACAGCGAGGTACGATGGGTCACCACGACCAGTGTCTTGCCTTGCCCGTACTCCTTGAGGCTGACCTTGAAGGCTTCCTCGCTGGCATGGTCCATGGAGCTGGTGGGTTCATCGAGCAACAAAATCTGCGGATCGTGAACCAGCGCCCGAGCGATGGCCACGGCCTGGCGCTGGCCACCGGAGAGCATCTGGCCGCGCTCGCCCACCTGGAGCTCGACGCCCTGCGGATGGCCATTGACCAGGCTTTCCAGGCCACTGAGCTTGATCGCCCGCAGCAGCGCCTCGTCATCGACGCCATCGCTACCGCCACCGGCCACGATGTTGTCGCGCAACGAACCGAAGAACAGGCTGACGTCCTGCGGCACGTAGCCGATGTGCCGCCGCAGCTCCACGGGATCGAACTGACGCAGATCGACGCCATCGAGCAATACCGAGCCCGCCGTGGGGGCATACAGCCCCAGCAAAAGCTTGTTGAGCGAGGTCTTGCCGCAACCGACGCGCCCCAGCAGGGCCACCTTCTCGCCGGGCTCGATCTTGAGCGAGATGTCGCGCAGTGCATCTCGCTCCTCGTCTGGATAGCGCAGCGAGGCCTTGTCGAAGCGGAGCTCGCCGCGAATGACCGGCCGAGTGATGAACGACTTGCCCTCGGGGCGCTCCACTGGGCGCTGCATGACATCGTCGAGGGACTTGAGCGCAGTAGCCGACTGATGGTACTGGGCCAACAACGCGGCAGCCTGGCTAACCGGTGCCATGGCGCGTGACGACAGCATGTAGGCGGCAATCAGCCCACCCTGGGTGAGATTGCCGTCGATGATCAGGTAGACGCCGATCAGGATCACGCATACCGCGACGGTATGCTGGGCCCACATCGCCACGTTGGAAACCGAGGTGCTGACCAGGCGCAGTTGCGCCGAGGTACGTGAGAGAAAGGCCGTGGCCTTCTCCCAGGATCCCTGCAGGCGGCTCTCGGCGCGCAACGTCTTGACCGTTTCCAGCTGCGAGAGGGATTCCACCAGGTTGGCATTGCGCTGGGCACTGACTCGCCAAGTGGTCTCGGAAAGTTCGTGCAACTTGCCCTGAGCCGCCATGGCATAGAGCAGCACGATGACGATGCCGGCCAGCACGGGCAGCGCCAACGGCGCACCGATCAACGCAATGATGGCGGCAAAAAACAGGACGAAAGGCAGGTCCACCAGCGCCACCACCGTGGCCGAGCCAATGAACGAGCGCACCGACTCGAAGGATTGCAGGGTCGAGGCGAACGAACCGGTCGAGGCGGGACGGGCTTCCATACGCAGGCCCAGCACCTGGGCCATGATCTTCGACGACAGCTTGACATCGGCCCGGCTCGCGGCCAAGTCGATGAAAGCGCTGCGCATCAGGCGCAGCACCAGATCGAAACAGAGCACGATGAAGATACCGGCAGCCAGTACCCACAGCGTCTCGGTGGCGTGATTGGGCACCACACGGTCATAGACGTTCAGCACGAACAGTGGCATGGCCACGGCAAACAGATTGATGACTATTGAGCCGGCGATCACATCGCGATAGAGCCGACGGTTCTCACGTATGACGCCCCAGAACCAATGGCGAGAACGTTGCTTGTCGACCTCGGGGCCCCGAGCATCGAAGCGGAAACGCGGGCGTACGTAGATGGCCTGGCCGCTGTAGCTCTGTGTCAGGCCATCGAGATCGACCTCGCTCGCGGCATCACCAAGCTCGGGAAAGATCACCTTGGCGCGGCGCGTCTTGAGATCGAGCGCCACGAGTACGCAAGCACGACCCGGCTCCAGAAGGAGTACGGCAGGGAACAGTGCGGGGTTGAGCTGTACGATACGACTCTTGACGATGCGTGCCGTCATTCCGGCCCGAGCAGCAGCTCGTGGGAAAACGCCAGGCGTCAGGCGACCCTCTTCCAACGGCAGGCCAGCGGTCAACGAATCGGACGTTACCGCATGGTCATGGGCAAGAGCGATGGTTTGCAGGCACTCGAGCAGCTCGTCGCGAACGGCGGAGCGGGCGGCACCCAGGGAGGAATCCAGTACTTCTTGCTGTGTCACAGGGACCTCGGGTATGAGGCCCGTCCGGCACTGCCGGACGGGATGGCGCTATACAACGATCGCTGCCCGTGTCGAGCGAACCCGCGACAGGCAGCATTTACCCCAGGTCGTTCAGCCTTGTACGACGTAGCTATCGGCATAGCCAAGGCGCTTCAGTTCGGCACGCAGTGCCGCCAGTTCGCCGGGGTCGCCGATGGGGCCAAGCTGCACCCGATGCAGGTCGGAAGTGCTGACCAATCGCATCGGCTGGGCAAAGGTGTCACTGAGCTGGTGGCCGACATTCTGTGCACGCTCGGGGTTACTGAGCGCTACCACCTGCAGATAGGCCCCCTGCTGAATGCTCTCCACCTGCCGCTCGACCTGCGCCACGGCTTCCAGCTCGCCATAGACGCTGGCCACGGGCTGGGTCTCGGCCCAGACAGAGGCAGCGTTCGATTGAGGCCACTGCTGCACGGCGCCCAGGTCGAGGTTTTCGCCCACTCTCTCGAGGGTGACCTCGACGCGGCGATTCTGGCGACGCCCTTCCACCGTGTCGTTGGTGGCAACGGGCTGCCGCGAGCCATAGCCGCGGGTCTGGATCAAGCCGCGATCGACACCCTGGCTGGCCAGGTACTCCGCCACACTGTCGGCACGACGCTGAGAGAGCGGGTCGTTGATGGCATCGCTGCCGGTGCTGTCGGCATGGCCGGCGATGAACACCCGCGCCAGGTCGGTACGATTGCGGATCTGACCCGCCAGCTCGGCGAGTTCCTGACGTGCATCGGATCCGAGCTCTGCGCTGTTGATAGCGAACAGGGCATCGGCAGAGAGCGTGATATCGGGAGCTCGGGTCGGAGCCGGCGCGCTGATGCCGCGGGTGAAATCCGCCAGGGTATAGCCACTCGGACCTTCGACCGGGCAGAGAATACTGGGGTCAAGTGCCACCCCGTCGCTGCCCAGTTCGGCCAGGGTCGGCATGTCGTCGCGCATCACGCCCAGGGCTTGCATCAGCTGACCCATGGCGGCAAGCGTACGCGCATCGGCCAAGGCAATGTCGTACTCGGCATTGGTATAGGCCCGGCTTGCCTCGAAGTATTCGTTCTCGCTGTCGAGCACGTCGAGCAAGGTGCGCTGACCGATATCGAACTGCTGCTGATACGCACCACGAACACGGTCGATCGACTGGCGATGCTCGTTGAGGTAGCGAATCTGCTCGCGCAAACGCTGGGTATCGTTAAAGGCGATCTGGGTGGTCTGGCGCACGTTGGTACACGCCAGGTCGCGCTGATCGACCGCTTGTTCGACACGGTCACTGGCTGCGCGGAACGAGGCCAGATCGCTGCCGCCACGGTACAGGTTCATACTGGCGACCAGCTCGATGCTGTGGCGATCGCGCCGACCGAAGCCGTCGTAGCCGTTCTCGTTGTTGTTGGTGCCGGTACGGCCACGCAGGTCCAGGCGCGGCTGGAATCCGGCCTTGCTACCGGATTGTTCCGCCCTTGCCGCTTCGATGTTCTCGATGGCAGCGTGGAAATCGGGGTTGCCCTGGAATGCCAGGTTGACCGCCTCGGCCACCGAAGGGGGCAGTCGGTCGTCGAGCTGCGGTGCCGGAGCCAGGTTTTCGGCCGGCAGGCTGCCGACGATGCGCTGGTAGCGCGCCGTGACGTCATGGAGATTCGAAGCCTCGGTCATCAGGTTCGACTCGGCCAGGGCCAGACGACCGCTGATCTGCTCGAGGTCGACACCGCGTCCGGCACCGGAACGCACACGCTCTTCGATCTGGTTGAAAACGCGCAGGTGGTCGGCGTAGTTGCTCTGGGCCAGGCGTACCAGCTCTCGATAACGGCTGACGTCGAGATAGGCCTGGGTGGCTTCCAGCGCCACGTTCTCGCTGGCACCGAGCAGCTCGTAGTAGCGCACCAGTTCGGCGCGATCGAGGCGTTCGACTTCACTGCGGGTGGCGAAGCCGTCGTAGAGCATCTGTGACAGACGCAGTTCGGCGAAATCGGTATCGTAGCTGCCGCGCCCGTCGCCCTCCCGCTCCTCGCGGCCGATGCCTGCGGCCAGGTCGATGCTCGGAAGATAGTTGCCACGCGCCACGCCGACATCATGCCCGGCGGCGCTCAACCCGTTCAGGGCGGCCTTGACCTCGGGGTTGGTGGTCAGTGCTTGGCGCACCACCTGCTGGATATCGGCAGAACCCGGCGCCGCCAGGCCTGGCGGCAGGGTCTGAGCCACCGCAGCGGCTACCGGAAGGAGTGCCAGGGAGGTACCCACCATCATGGCTTTGGCCAGTCGATGAGTACGAGAAAAGTCAATCGCATTTGTCATGGGTGTTCCCTTTCATGATTCGGATGCCCCGTCTGCACAGGCAATCCGTCGAGTTGTGAAGACATATTCTTGTTATTACGGGGCTCATCCGGAGTAGCCGGATGGTGCATCCATTCCCGATTCCCTTGGATACTTCGTTGGTTACCTTGACTTGCCTGGCCGGCATCGTTTCGTGTAACAATATTGTAACCCAATAATCCTTTTTTCCGGCCGTCAGGAGTTGCTTGTTCTGCCTGGTTACCCGTCAGGCATAGTTGTTACATAATTGTAAGCTAGCGTAACCGAGGCGGTAGAAAAGTCCAATAGTTTCTCGTCACCCTTTTTCAACCTTTGGCATGACATAAATTATGATGAGTCCGACTGTACGTGAGCATACCCCGACCAGATCCCTCGCCTAGCGGCAACGCTCTCCCGGCGACCGGCAAACATGCTATCGTCAGCCCATGATCGACATGAGCCATCAGCACAAGGAGAGACATCATGTCTGCCTCATCCGAGATCCAGAAAACGCGCGTCATCAACGAGCTGCGCGGTTTCATCAAGAAACTGCTCCAGGAGCCCCAGATTCTGGATCGCTCCCTGGAGATCGCGCGCCGCCATTACGGTGAGGGCAACCCTGAGGGCGCCCAGGCACGCATCGCCAATGAGATTTCCGATACCACCAGCGTGCACATTCCCGAGGACCCGCAGGAGCACTCTGAAGCCGACAAGCTGTTCCTGGAGCTGCTCAAGGAAGTGGTCAGCGAGGAGCAAGCCCTTTACTGAACCGGCAATGATCCGAGCGGGTGCCCCTGGCGCCCGCTGCAACCGCCCTGACTGCTAACCGGACGCACGTCGACACCATTGCTCTGGTATAATGGCAAGCAATTGTTTTCCAAATCTTTTACAAGTAACTTGCCATGTATTACCTGCTGAAGCTGTTTCCCGAAATCACCATCAAGTCACGTTCCGTGCGCCGCCAGATGACACGCTGTCTGGTCGGCAACATCCGTAACGTGCTGCGTCCGCTGGGCGATGACGTGCACGTACAGGGCGGCTGGGATGCCTTGAAGGTGCGGATACCCGACGGCGCCTCGACGAAGTGGCGCAGCCGTTTGGAAGAGATGCTGTGCCGCATCCCCGGCATTCACGAGGTGCAGTGTGTCGAAGAAGTCCCTTTCCGCTCCTTTACCGACACGACCGAGCGGCTGCTACCGGTCTGGCGAGATGCCATCGCCGGAAGAGCCTTCCGCATCACGGTGAAGCGACGGGGAGTGCATGATTTCACCTCGGAGGACCTTGAGCGCCACCTCGGCAGGGAACTGCTCGATGCTGCGCCTGGCTCCCGGGTTCGGCTCAAGGAGCCGGATGTCGACGTGAGGGTGGATGTGGTCGAAAGCCGCCTGCGCCTGGTGCGCCAGCGCTGGCCGGGGCTGGGCGGTTACCCCTTGGGGCTGCAGGGCCAGGCCTTGGCGCTGATCTCGGGCGGCTACGACTCGCCGGTGGCGGCTTGGAAGATGATGCGACGCGGCATCAAGACGCATTTCCTGTTCTTCGAACTCGGCGGAGCCGGACACGAGGCCGCCGTGCGCGAGGTTTCGTCCCACCTGTGGGAGACCTACGGCCGCTCGCATCGGGTGAAGTTCTTCTCGGTACCGTTCGAAGGCGTGGTGGCGGAATTGCAGCGCAGCATACCCGACGGTCTCATCGGCGTGGTACTCAAGCGAATGATGGTACGGGCAGCAAACCGCATCGCATCGCGCGCACGCATTCCCATGCTGGTGACCGGGGATGCCATCGCTCAGGTGTCGAGCCAGAGCCTGACCAATCTCGTGCTCATCGATGAAGCCAGCGACGTGCCGATCCTGCGCCCGCTGATTGCCGAGGATAAGCAGACGATCATCGATACCGCCCGCCAGATCGGCACCGCCGCTTTCGCCGAAGGCATGCCGGAGGTGTGCGGCGCCGTCTCCCAGCGGCCCAATACCCAGGCGCGCCATGACAAGGTCGCCGACGCCGAGGAGAATTTCGACTTCAGCGTGCTCGAGGCAGCCGTAGAGCTGGCCGTGCTGACTCGCTCCGACCGGCTCCTGGAGCCGCAGCCAGACAGCGAGCCGCAGTTGGAAGTGGTAACCGACCTGCAGGCAGCAGCCAACGACTCCATCGTCAGCGTGATCGACATCCGCCCTGCGGCTGAGCGCGAGGCCGCGCCGCTCATGCTCGATCAGGTGGAGTGCCTGGAAATTCCCTTCTTCGAACTCCAGTCGCGTGCCGAGTCGCTGCCCGATGACCGCCGCTACCTGCTCTACTGCGACCAGGGCGTGATGAGCCGCATGCAGGCCATGCACTTGCACGACCGGGGGTTCAGGCACTTCGGGGTCTATCGCACTTCTTGACGATCGGTGACGGTTACAAATTCTTTTTTAGCAATCTCTTTATCGCCCCGCTGGACTGCGCTACAACGAAATTAACAGGCCGTGGTCGGTGGGGGTGACGTATGGGTGCGCGCAGGTCTTCGTCACACCGGAATTCGTCTACCGGGTCGTGGCTCGGCAACGGCGAGTCGTTCGAGAGGCGCTCGCCTTTCATTCAGGAACCGAAGCTCGCTCCGGCTCCTCGGGAAGCGTCGTCACATCGTTATCTCTACCTGGGCTTGGGGATACTGCTGTTACTGTTTGGGGTAACGCTCGCCACGCTGCTGGTGGCCGAGGCCAAGACATCTCACTTTCAGGCCCAGGAACTCTCGCGCTACGCTGCGACCCTGCGTTATACGCTGGAGCCCGGACGCAGCAACCGGATCCAGTTCCCTGGCCACGGCCCCTTCGACAAGCGCCTGGGCTATACCCAGCTACCGGAGCTGGAGTCACGCCTGTTGTCGCGCGGTTACGAGATCACCGAGCAGGCACGCTTCTCACCTGCCCTGCTCGACTATACGCGCCGCGGCTTTTTCCCTCCCTACCCCGAGAAGGCGCAAGCTGGCCTGTATATCGAGGAGTGCCGGGGCGATACCCTCTATCAGTTCCGTCATCCCCAGCGGCACTACCCCAGCTTCGACACCATCCCCCCGGTCGTACTGCAAACGTTGCTGTTCATCGAGAATCGACAGCTGCTGGACGAGAGCACGCCCTACGCCAATCCTGCCGTTGACTGGCCACGCTTCACCAAGGCGGCCCTGTCGCAGGTCGGCCGCGCCCTGGATCTTCCCGGGCAGGCAGCGGGAGGCAGCACCCTGGCTACCCAGCTCGAGAAGTATCGTCATTCCCCTCAAGGCCTGACCTACTCGTCCCGGGAGAAGCTGCGCCAGATGGTCTCGGCCAGCGTGCGTAGCTACCAGCATGGCCCCCAGACGTTGACCGCTCGCCAGGACGTGGCGCTCGATTACCTCAATACCGTGCCGCTTTCGGCCGCCCCCGGCTACGGCGAGGTGCATGGCATCGGCGACGGTCTGTGGGCCTGGTTCGGTGCCGATTTCGATACGTTCAATCGGCTGCTCGCGATCGGCTTCGACGAGATCGACAGCCTTGCTGAACGGGGGTTGGCCCTGCGCCAGGTCGTGGCACTGATGATCGCGCAGCGGCGCCCCTCCTGGTATCTGGCTGGTGGCCGCAGATCACTGGAAGAGCTGACAGACAGCTACCTGCGATTGCTTCGTCAAGAAGGGGTGGTTTCGAACTCCCTCGCCCAGGCGGCGCTGGAGCGGCGCCTGAGCTTTCGCGATTACACCGAAACGCCCTTCAGCCTGCGCATCGAACCGGACAAAGGGGTCCAGGTTGCACGCCAGCGCCTGGGAGGCATGCTAGGCATGTCACTTTACGATCTCGACCGGCTCGACCTCACTGCACGCACGACGCTCAACGCCAGGCTCCAGAGCGACGTCACAGCCTATTTGCATCGCCTGGCGGACCCCGAGTTCGCCGGCGAGATCGGTCTGCTGGGAGAGCGCCTGCTTTCCCCCGACCGAACCCAGGACGTGCGCTACAGTTTCACCCTGTTCGAGCGCAGTGAAGACGGCTTCATGGTGCGCGTCCAGACCGACAATACCGACCAGCCCTTCGATATCAACGAGGGTAGCAAACTCGAACTCGGCTCCACCGCCAAGCTGCGAGTCTTGGCCACCTATCTGGAAGTAATCGCCGAACTGCACGCACGCCATGGCAACAAGAGTGTCGAGGAGCTGCGCGCGGTCGAAACCGACCGCCAGGACGTACTCAGCCGCTGGGTGCTGGACCGGCTCATCGAAGCGCCCAATCTGCCACTCGACGGGCTTCTGTCCATGGCCATGGAGCGGCGGTATTCGGCAAGCCCGGGGGAGGCTTTCTTCACCGGAGGCGGACGGCATACCTTCAGCAATTTCCGCCGCGAGGACAATGGCCGCAACCCGACGCTAGCCGAAGCCATGCGGGAGTCGCTCAACCTGCCCTTCATTCGCGTGATGCGGGACCTGGTGCGCTACAGCACGCATCGTAACGAGCACCGGACCCAACTCCTGGAGGATGACGGCGACCCCCGGCGCATGGAGTACTTGCGCCTGTTTGCCGACCGCGAGGGGCGTACCTTCCTGCTGCGCTTCTGGCGCAAATACCGCAACATGAACAGCGATCAGCGCCTCGCCACTTTCCTCGAGGGGCTTCGTGTCTCCGCACCACGCCTTGCCGCGGTACACCGCTACCTGTTCCCGGAAGCCAGCCGCGACGAGTTCGCCGGCTTTCTCGGCGACTGGCTGCCCGACGCGAGTCGTCCGAGCGAGCGCGAGACCGACACGCTCTATGAACGTTACGCGCCCGGCAGCTACTCGCTCACCGACCAGGGCTACGTCGCCCGGGTCCACCCACTGGAGCTGTGGTTGCTGGGCTATCTGCTCGACTATCCGGATGCCAGCTTCGCCGAAGCTGCCTCGGCCAGCGTCGAGGAGCGCCAGGAGGTCTACGGCTGGCTGTTCCGGACACGCCATCGCAGCGCTCGCGACGTGCGTATCCGCACCATGCTCGAAGTCGAAGCGTTCCTCGACATTCATGAGCGCTGGCAGCGCCTGGGCTACCCGTTCGAACACCTGGTGCCTTCGCTGGCCACTGCGGTGGGCTCGTCGGGCGATCGCCCGGCGGCACTGGCCGAGCTGATGGGTATCATCCTCAACGATGGCATAAGGCAACCTACGCTACGCATCGATGAGCTGCACTTCGCCGCCGACACGCCCTACGAAACCCGCTTTCTGCCCGCCCCAGGGAGAGCCCAACGGGTCATGGCTCCTGAGGTGGCTGCGGTGCTGCGCGACACGCTGTCCCAAGTGGTCGAAGGCGGTACTGCCAGACGCCTGCAGGGCAGTTTCACCCTGGAGGATGGCACGCCGCTGGTCCTGGGCGGCAAGACCGGCACCGGTAACAATCGCATCGAAACGGTGGGTCGCGGCGGACAGGTCACCAGTTCACGCGCACTCAACCGCACCGCCACTTTTGTCTTCTATCTCGGCGACGACCATTTCGGCACCCTCACCGCTTATGTGGCGGGTACGGCTTCGGACGACTTCCGCTTTACATCGGCCCTGCCGGTGCAGGTGCTCAAGGGCATGGAGCCAATCCTGCGTCCCTACCTCGAACCCGGCGCGGGTAACTGTCCCGCCATGCCCCGGGGTGAATACCACTTCGCCGAAGATGCCGAAGCGGATCCGTCGGATGACGCTGGCGACGACTCACCCTCGTCGCCCAACCTCGCCCTGCGCTAGTCGTTGAGTGAGTCTTTGAGTATGCCACCGGGCCGTAAACGACAAGGCCCGGTGCTTGAACTGCACCGGGCCTTGTCAGGGAGCTTTCATCAAGAGATCACTGGCAGGGTATGACCTTGCGCAGCGTATCCTTGGCCCACAGCATCTGGCCGTCCGGCGTCTTGCCGTGTTCGTTCCAGCGCTCGGTAACTTCCATGCAGAAGGAACCGGCGTTTTCGGTACGAACATCGGGGTTGGAAGGACGCTCGCCACCAATCCGCAGCAGATCGGGATTGTCGGTGGTATAGCGAGGAGCAATGGTGGAATTGCTGGCACAGCCGGTAATCAGGGCGGCAGCTACCAGTACTACGGGCAAACAGCGGCGCAAAGGCATGTTCACAAACCCTCGAAAGTGTCGATGACGCACCGGCAGGCATTGCCGGTAGCGCTAGATATCATCCGCTTTCGAGGCCGTCAATGTTTTTCGAACAGCGTTCTTCCAAAGCCTACCTAAGATAACCTCATTGCTTGAAGCCACATATGTCCGTTCATGGTCAGAACGTGTCGATGCGAGAGCCAATCTGGCTCTTGAGGCTACGATAGCGTGTAAAGTTGGCAATTCGTACTGATCCCTTAGCCGCGCTACGCTGAAGGTACCAGACACAGGTCAGGATGTGACGACGTTTCATGGCCGAAGCAAGACCGGACCAGGAATACTCCCCGACACCCAGCGTGTTCGAACGCTGGGCCGCACGCTACCTGCGGCATCATAACCAAGGCAACGTCATTTCCCGACAGGCGCATGGCAGCCGGGAGATTGACGGCATCCGCCAGGTATTCCGTCGAACCGTTGCCTGGGCCGCCCTGGCCGGCATTGTCTCAGGCGGGGTCATTGGCGGCATGGAGTGGTACATGCGCCAGGGCATGCTCGATGGCATGCAGGACATGAGCCTGCGGGGACAGCTGCCCTACTGGGCCGGCTTCTTTGCCGTGGCCGGGGTGGTCAGCGCCGCCGAGATTGCTTTTCTCTATTGGAATGCGCTGCGCGGCGTGGCCACTACCAGCCGTCTTGCCGCCGTACCACTTCGCGACAGCCCCCGGGCCAGATTGCTTCTGCTCGGGTTGACCCGCATTGCCCTCGAGTTTCCCAACCCGCGGCATCGAATCTATGGCATCGACCCCTATGCCCGAATGAGCCGTTGGAAGCTGGCTGCCATGGCGGTGATGTATCGCATGAAGGTGGGCGTCACCAGCTTCCTGCTACGGGTGCTGTTGCGCCGCATCCTGGGCCGCGTGGCGCTGCGTGGCCTGCTGCCGCTGGTCACTGGCCCGCTCTACGCCGTGTGGAATGCCATCATTACCTGGCGAATCCTGATCAAGGCCCGTGAGCAGGCGCTGGGTCCCTTCATCATCGAGGCACAGGTCGCTCAGCTCGAGCGCGATCCGCTGAGCGAGCAAGCTCGTCGCGTCGCACTGCATGCGCTTGGCGCTCTGGTCATGGCCAATCAGGATGCGCACCCCAACCATGTCTACTTGCTTTCTCGTCTGCTCGAGACCTTCGGCAGCCGTAAGCACAGCATCGACGTGGACTGGCCTCAGCAACGCTTCGCGCTCAATCGTCTGGAACGCCGAGAAAAACGCCGCGTACTGGAGTTGCTGACTACCGCTACCGTGCTTGCCGGGAGATGCAGGGGCAGGCGCAAGCGCTTCCTCGAAGAGCTTTTCGAAGCTTGCGACATGGCCTATCCGGAAGAACGGGTTCGGGCCTGGCGCCGCCAATTCATGAACGGGCAGTCGCTCGACACAGCTCACAACGCCACGTCGGGCTAAAACAGACCGAGCTGGCGATCGATCAGGCTGGAGAAGTCGTCGCCGCGGAAGGGCAGGATGGCGTCGGCCACCGGCTGCAGTTGCCGGGAGAGATAGTGTTGATAATCAATGGCGGAGCGCCGCGCCTCGAGCGGCTCCGGCCCCGCCACGGTGATCACGTAGCGAATCCAGCCGCCATGCTGGTACTGCCGCGGACGTCCTAGCTGGCTATTGAGCTCGTCAGCCATGCGCGCGGCGCGTACATGGGGCGGCACGTTGCGGCGGTAATCATCGAGCCGTCGACGTAGCCGCTTGCGATAGACCAGGCGCTCGTGGAATTCGCCGGACAGGGTGCGACTCACGTAGTCGCGCACGTAGTCGCGATAGGTCTCGCCGAGAAAGATACGCCGGTACAGCTCCTGCTGAAAGATCTTGGCCAGTGGCGTCCAGTCGGCACGCACTGTCTCCAGTCCCTTGAAGACGATGCGCTCCCCTCCCTGTGCGTCACGCACCAGCCCCGCATAGCGCTTCTTGCTGCCCTCCTCCGCGCCACGGATGGTGGGCATCAGAAAGCGTCGGAAATGGGTTTCGAGCTGAAGTTCCAACGCACTCTCGAGTCCATGTTCCACCTTGAGGTGCTGCGCCCACCAGCGGTTGACCCGCTCCGCCAGGCGTTGCCCGATGGTATGAGCCTCGGCCTCTTCGTGGGCGCTGCCCAGCCAGACGAAGGTGGAATCGGTATCGCCGTAGATCACCGTGTAACCCTCGGCCTCGATCAGCTCTCGGGTGCGTCGCATGATCTCGTGGCCGCGCAGGGTGATCGACGATGCCAGGCGCGGATCGAAGAAACGACAGCCGCGTGAGCCGAGTACACCGTAGAAGGAGTTCATGATGATCTTCAGTGCCTGGGAGAGTGGCGCATTGCCCTCGCGCTTGGCGGCCTCGCGTCCCTGCCATACCCGCGCCACCATGTCGGGTAACGCATGCCTGGTTCGCGAGAAGCGGGCACCGCGAAAACCCGGCACGGTCTGCGTTTCGGGCTCCTCCAACCCTGCTACCAGCCCCACCGGATCAATCAGGAAGGTGCGGATGATCGATGGGTAGAGGCTCTTGAAATCGAGCACCAGTACCGAGTCGTAGAGGCCGGGCCGCGAGTCCATGACGAACCCGCCTGGACTGTCCTCGTTCCCGTCCCGCCCTTGGGGAAGGTTTGGCGCCACGAAGCCCAGCCGGTGCATGCGCGGCAGGTAGAGATGCGAGAAGGCCGCCACCGAGCCACCGCTGCGATCGGCAGGAAGCCCGGTGACGCTGGCCCGCTCGAGCAAGAAGTCGATGAGCTCGGTCTTCTCGAAGATTCGCGTTACCAGCTCGCAGTCCTTGAGGTTGTAGCGGGCAAGCTGCGGCTTGTCCTCGGCGAACATACGGTCTATCTCGTCCATGCGCTGGTAGGGGTTGTCGATCGCCTTGCCCTCGCCCAGCAGCTCCTGAGCGACGTTTTCCAGGCTGAACGAGGCGAAGCGCCAGGTGGCCTGGCGCAGGGCTTCGATGCCATCGATGATCAGCCGGCCGGGGGCCGAGGAGAAGAAGTGGTTGGTATTGCTGCCATGGACGCGCCAGCCGAGCGGCTCACCACCGCGTCCTAGCAGCAGCGGCACGCCGAGACGCTCGGCGTGCCGCTGCAGGATGCGCAGGTCGAACTGCACCAGGTTCCAGCCGATGATGGCATCCGGGTCGTACCGGGCGATCCAGGCGTTGAGACTCTCCAGCAGTGCCTCATGGCTGGTGCAGTACGCGAGCGAGAAATCGCGGGCAGCATCGGCCTCGCCACCCTGCCCGTTGGCGGGCCCCAGCATGTAGACCTGGCGCTCGCCGCAGCCTTCAAGCGCGATGGAGTAGAGCTCGCCGCGTGCATCGGTCTCGATATCCAGCGAGGCCAGTACGAGCCGGGGGCGATAATCGGGCGCTGGCTTCAGTTGGGCATCGATCAGCGTGCCATCGGTATTCACGCTTCCCGTGAACCACACCGGTGCGGTGATGAACCGCTCCATCAGGTAGCGCTCCGGTGGTCGTACGTCGGCTTCGTAGATATCGATGCGGGCATCGCCAAGGCGCTTGGCAAGGTTCATCAACTGACGATGCTGGCGGCAGTAGAGGCCGAGCATGGGGCGATGCTGGAAGTCTCGCAGGTCTAGTTGGCGCAGCTCGACGTCACGCTCGCCGTACAGCAGCGCCTCGGCCTGCTCCCGCTGTTCGGCGGGCAGGAACGCCACCGAGGGCTGCACCGGCAAGCGCACATGCCGAGGGCCTTCATCGGTGGCCAGCCAGAACGTGACCTCGGTGCCGGCAGCCGACTCACGCCAGTGCCGGGTCAGCACGAACCCCTGCTGTTGTTCCACCACGACCTCTCACCTGCTTGATCCCAGTGGAAATGTTACTCGGTGTCGGCTGGAAAGTCGCCGCACGGCTGAGCGCAGGTTCGGTGCCCCCTTGTCCCCGTCCCGCGAAGCCTGTGACTATGCCGCCGAGATGACAGGAAGAAACTACATGGTGTCATCGCTGGCATCATCCCACTGGGCCTCATTCGGCGCACGGTCGATCGACTCGGCATCTGCGGGCCGGGCAAAGAAGAACCCCTGCCCTTGGCGGCATCCCAGTTGCAACACGGCTTGCCCCTGCTCTTCGGTTTCGATCCCCTCGGCGAGCACTATGAATCCCAGGCTGCCACCCATATCGGCCACCGCCCGAATGATGGCTTGGTCCCGAGGATCAGCCATGACGCCATCTACGAAGCTGCTGTCTATCTTCAACTTGTCGATAGGCAAGTGCTTGAGGTAGCTCAGCGACGAGTAGCCCGTTCCGAAATCATCAATCGCCAGCGACACCCCCATGCGTCGTACCTCTTGCAGCCTATTGATGGTGCTCTGGTCCGAGTTCATCAGAGAGGACTCCGTGATCTCCAGCTCGAGGTATCTGGCAGGCAGGTCGGCAGATTCCAGGATATGTCGAAGCCGTTTCACGAACTCCGGCCGCGCCAACTGGGGAGCCGCCACATTGACGGCAATGCGACCGAATGCCATGCCCGCATCCAGCCATGTCCGCCCCTGCTGGCAGGCCCGCCGCAGCGCCCATTCACCGAGAGGTACTACCAAGCCGATGCGCTCTGCCAAGGGAATGAAGACGGACGGAGGAATATCCCCTTCCTGAGGGTGGTGCCATCGTGCCAGGGCTTCCACCCCTATCCATTTCCCCGTTTGCAGGTTGACCTGGGGTTGGTAGTGCAGGAACAGTTGATCCTGCTCCAGAGCATCCCGCAGATCATTTCCCAATCGTACTCGCAGCATTGCCCGATCGGTCATGTTTGGGTCGAAGAAGTGATAGCCCGAGTCATGGCGCTTGGCCTGATACATGGCGGCATCAGCCTGCTGAATGAGCTCGTCGGCCTGTTCGCTGTCATCGGGATAGATGCTTATGCCTATGCTGGCCTGGGCATGAAATTTCCAGTCCTCGAATTCGATCGGCGCATCCATGATCCTCAGCAAACGCTCTGCTGTCTGGATTGCGTCCTCCGGCATGGCCAGGTCCTGGATCAGCATAATGAACTCATCGCCGCCGAAACGTGCTACCGCGTCTTCACCTCGAATGGGACCGGTGAGCCGCCGAGCGAATTCCCGAAGTACCCTGTCACCGGCAGCATGACCGAGGCTGTCATTGATCGTCTTGAAGTCATTAAGGTCCATGAACATCACGGCGAGGCGAGTGCTGTGCCGCTGGCTATGCGAGAGCGCTTGCCCAAGACGTCGCCGGAAACATGCCCGGTTCGGCAGACCGGTCAGGGTATCGGTGTTGGCAAGGTGCTCAAGCATTCGCTGGATCGCCTTCTGCCGATCGACCCAAGTCACCAGCA
Source organism: Billgrantia sp. C5P2 (assembly GCF_051062895.2). Lineage (NCBI taxonomy): Bacteria > Pseudomonadati > Pseudomonadota > Gammaproteobacteria > Oceanospirillales > Halomonadaceae > Billgrantia > Billgrantia sp. C5P2. The sequence continues at coordinate 1,960,839 of NZ_CM128542.1, read as the reverse complement.
GACTCAGACCCAGAATCAGGCCGGCGAAGCCACTAATGGCTGCGGCCATGCCATCCTGTGACAGCAGTGAGTCATGCGCGACGGTTACAGAGCTATGGTAAAAGCGAGAGGCTCCCATCGCCGTATAGTGCATGCCGGCCACTGCAAAGCCCATGAAGACCCCGGCTACCAGCGTCATGCCGCTTTCCGAGAATGCCGGTAGTCTGCGTACACGAAAATGGAGGTAAAGTGATGCCAGGGCCAGCAGAAAGGCTACCGCAATGGAGAGAACGAAGAAGGGAAAGTGGTAGCGCAGCCCTTCCATGTGCATGGCTTCCATGCCGGTGTAGTGCATGCTGCCGATGCCCGCTGCCATCAGCAGCGCCCCTATGAGAAGCTGACGTACCTTGAGGCTCGGGTGCGCCATGAAATGCAGGGCCGCACCGCTGCCTAGTATCGCCGGTATCAGGGACAGCACCGTCAAACTCAAGGTGTACCCCATGCGCTCGTGCCCTTCCACGGAGAAGGCCAGCATGGCACTGAAATGCATCGCCCAAATGCCGCAGCCCATGGCCACCGCGCCACCAACATGCCACCAGTTCTTGCTCGTGGGCGAAGGCGAGGCGACCATGCGATCGGCCAGCATCAACGCAGTGAGACCCGCAAAGCAGGCGATGGCAATGGAAAGCGTGACCAGCAAGGGATCGTAGCTGCTTTCCAGCAATGGGCCCAGCGAAGGGTCGGTGATATCGAAACGCCAAACTTCCATGGTCTCCGCCCCGGAGTCGAGCCTATTGAAAGAATTGTCGGCTTGGCGAGCATAAACTTTAAGGAAAGTTAGACTGCTTTCCATCTTTGAACGGGTTACTCGCTCCAACGAAACCGGCCCATGCAGATGCATGGGCCGGCTGAATCTACCTCTGGTTCCTTACCCTGGCAGGGGCTCAGTCACATGGTACGACAGCGCGCTGAGTGTCCTTGGCCCACAGGGTCTGTCCATTCGGCGTTTCGCCGTGAGCGTTCCAGGTCTCGGTGACCTCGACACAGTAGGAACCGAGGTCTTCGATGGTTTTCTCGGGGTTGGCGGGTTGTTCCTCGCTGATGCGCATGATATCGGGGTTTTCGCTGGTATAGCGCGGCGCCAAGGCGTTGGTGCCACAGCCTACCAGCAGGGCGGCAATCAGCAGCAGGGGCAGAGCGAGTCGCAGTTTCATCGTATCATCCTCACGAAAGGTATCAGTCATTCGTTCGTTTTTCGGATGATGCGTAACGGGCAATGAGAGAGCATGCCGCGGGGGCCAATCCATTTGCCCTCCACCGCATGACTGCATTCTAAAGGAGCGCAGGGCGCACCGCCAACCTGGCTTCAATCCTTGGTCTCGACTTCCCCTTCTCCCCGCCCTGGTGCCTTCACCCCGTCGAGGCTCGATCCAGTGCCCCGGGCCCGTTGCCCCAGCACGCTGAATGAGCCGTCGGTTTCCAGTATGACGGCTGCGATCTCGCTCAGATCAGCCATCCCGGCTGCGCGGGCTGCCGCTCTCACTTCGTCTTTGGTCACACGAGCTTTCAACAGCGCACTCGGCAGATATTCCCCCTGAAAGAACAACAGCGCCGGCTCACCGGTCACCAGTTGCCGTACCCAACGCCAGCGAACGCTGGCCCAGGTAACCAAGTATTGCATCCCGACCAATAGTGCGAAGGCCAAGGCTCCCTGTACCAGAGTAACGTCCTTGCTGAGCATCACGGTGGCAAGTACCGAGCCCAACGCCACGGTCACGACGAGGTCGAAGGCGTTCATTTTCGATAGCGTGCGGCGTCCTGATACCCGCAGCAGAAACACCAGACTGACATAGCCCAGCACGCCCAGTAACGCCGTGCGCAGCAAGGCGGCAAGAGAGTCGAAGAAGATCGGATCCAAGCAAGCCTCCATATCAGCGAGTCCAGTGTCGGCCTAGTGCAAGGTAGCAGTACATGGGCATCGACGTGCATACCAGGCCGCACCCATCAGACGAAACGCCCCGACTCCCCCTCACCGGGTGCAGTCATGTCCCAACACGGCTACAATCGAGGGTCTGTTTTTCCCGGGAATATCAGAGCCGACATGTCGAACAACGCAAGCGCCCCGCGCAAGATTCTGGTCACCAGTGCCCTGCCCTACGCCAACGGCTCGATCCACCTTGGCCATCTGCTGGAATACATCCAGACCGATATCTGGGTGCGCTTCCAGAAGAGCCGCGGCCATGAGTGTCACTACGTTTGCGCCGACGACGCCCACGGCACCGCGATCATGCTGCGGGCCGAGCAGGAGGGCATCACCTCGGAAGCCCTGATCGAGCGCGTGTCGAAGGAACACCAAGCCGACTTCGCCACCTTCGGCGTCGCTTTCGACAACTATCATTCGACGCATTCCGAGGAGAACCGCCATTTCAGCGAGCTGATCTACTCTCGCCTGCGCGACCGCGGTCATATCGCCACCCGCGACATCGAGCAGATGTACGACCCGGTGAAGGGCCTGTTCCTGGCTGACCGCTTCATCAAGGGTACCTGCCCCAAGTGCAAGACTGCCGACCAGTACGGCGACAACTGTGAGGCCTGCGGCGCCACGTACACCCCGGCGGAGCTGATCGACCCGGTATCGGCAATCTCGGGCGCCACACCCGAGGTGCGCAGTTCCACCCACTACTTTTTCAAGCTTCCCGATTTCGCTGACTTCCTCAAGCAATGGACCCGCGGCGGCCACGTGCAGACCCAGATCGGCAACAAGCTGCAGGAGTGGTTCGAGTCCGGCCTCAACGAATGGGACATTTCCCGCGATGCACCCTACTTCGGCTTCGAGATCCCCGATGCTCCGGGCAAGTACTTCTACGTGTGGCTGGATGCGCCGATCGGCTACCTGGCCAGCTTCAAGAACCTGTGCGAACGCACCGGCATCGACTTCGACAGCTACTGGAAGAAGGATAGCGAAGCCGAGGTCTACCACTTCATCGGCAAGGACATCGTCTACTTCCATGCGCTGTTCTGGCCAGCCATGCTGCACGGTGCCGATTTCCGCACGCCCACGGCGGTGAACTGCCACGGCTTCGTCACCGTCAACGGGGCCAAGATGTCGAAGTCCCGCGGAACCTTCATCAAGGCGGCGACTTACGCCGAGCACCTGAACCCGGAGTACCTGCGCTACTACTTCGCCGCCAAGCTCACCTCGCGGGTCGACGACCTGGATCTCAACCTCGAGGACTTTGCCGCCCGGGTGAATGCCGACCTGGTGGGCAAGGTGGTCAACATCGCCAGTCGCTGCGCCGGCTTCGTCAAGAAGCTGGGCGACGGAAAGCTCTCGACCCACTGCATCGAGCCGGAGCTGGTGGCACGGTTCATCGCCGCGGGAGATGGCATCGCCGAGGACTTCGAGGCCCGCGAGTTCGGGCGTGCCGTACGCAAGATCATGGAGCTGGCCGACGAGGCCAACACCTATATCGCCGACAGGGAACCGTGGGTGCTGGCCAAACAGGAGGGCCGCGAGCAGGAAGTACTGGAAATCTGTTCGGTAGGCCTTAACCTGTTCCGCCAGTTGATGGTCTATCTGGCCCCGGTGGTACCGGCCATGGCCGAGCAGGCACGCCAGTTCCTGCAGTTGGACTCGCTCGTTTGGGCGAGCCGCCAGGAAGTCCTGCTGGACCACGCAATCGCCAAATTCAAGCCGCTGATGACCCGCGTCGAGCGGGAGAAGATCGATGCCATGATCGAGGCGTCGAAGGAGGACCTGGTGGAAGAACAGAAACTCAAGGAAGCGGCCAACGGGCCGCTCGCCGAAGACCCCATCGCCGAGCCGATCGCCTTCGACGACTTCGCCAAGGTCGACCTGCGTATCGTGCGTATCGCCAAGGCAGAGTACGTGGAGGGCGCCGACAAGCTGCTGCAACTCACTCTCGATCTAGGTGGCGAGACGCGCAACGTTTTCGCCGGCATCCGCTCGGCCTATGCCCCGGAGGCGCTGGAAGGCCGGCTGACCGTCATGGTAGCTAACCTGGCCCCGCGCAAGATGCGCTTCGGTGTCTCGGAAGGCATGGTGCTGGCGGCGGGAAATGACGGCGGCATCTACCTGCTATCACCGGACTCCGGTGCCGAGCCCGGTCAACGAATCAGATAAACGGCTTCGGCACGGAAAAAGCGCGGCCTCGGTCGCGCTTTTCTTTGTCAAATGAGCTCTTAGAGCCAATTTTTGGCGTAGCATGGGCTGGGAATGGCACTTTTCAATCAAAAGCCTGGTCTCATTAAAGCTTTGTAATCCAAAGCCGATATATCTTGTAAGCAATTACCTACACCGGTGCCGGTACCCCTGACACCGTGGGTGGCGACACATGAAACAGGCATGCCTCAATGACGACAGTGCTCAATTCGTTGCGTAATCGTTTCCTGCTGTCATTGTGCACCGTGCTGTGCCTGGCCCTGCTTGCGCTGGTGTTGATCGCACGCTACCAGATCATGCCAATCCTGCTGGAAGACGAGGAGGCCTTCGCCAGCGCCGAGCTCGATAGGACCGAACGTGCCCTTGGCAGCGAACTCAATCACATGCGTCGCCTGGTGGAAGACTGGGCCTACTGGGACGATACCTACGATTTCGTCAGTGGGGTGAAGCCCGAGTACGTTGACTCCAACCTTTACGAAGACACCCTGTTGACTCTCGATCTGCAGTTGATGTTCTTTCTCAATGACAGCTACGAACCTTACTGGGTAGTAGGCTTTGATGAAGAGGGTGAGTTCACCTCCTGCCCCGGCTTGCAGCCTCCCTGCGATTGGGCCGCCCCCGCCGTGAAATTCCTTCGCGAGCGAATCGATGGTGGGCTCGAGGAAGTCACACATACCTGGTTGCTGTCGCTGCCGCAACTGGCCATGGGCGCCCTGTCGCCGATCTACCAGAACAGGGAAGAATCGCCGTCGGCCGGCTGGCTGGCCATGGTACGTCCGCTCTCCGAGCCTTGGATCGAGCAGCTACGCGATACCACCGGCATCGATCTCGCACTCGATACCGTCATTGCGGGTAGCGTTCCCAGCGAACAGCTCGAACGCGTCTCGCCCACCCATATGGCCGCCAGCCGCAGCGTTGCCGCCGTTCCCGCCAGCCGAGCCGTGCGTATCGATGCCCTGCTGCCCCGTCAACGCTATCAGGCAAGCCTGGAGACGTTTCGCTTCGCTCTCTACTGGACCGGTGGCGTGCTGATCGTCACGCTACTGCTCGTATTGTGGCTGCTCGAACGTATGGTGCTGTTGCCACTGCGCCAGTTCAGTCACTACACCCAGCGCCTCCATCAGGAGGCTATACCACCACCGATGCCAACCCGTCTGGTGACTCGTCGTGACGAGATCGGCACCCTGGCCCGTGAGTTTCGCAACCTGCTGAAACACCAGCAGCAACAGTCCGAGCAATTGCTGGAACTGACCCTGCACGACCCCTTGACGGGCGTGGCCAACCGGCGCCTGTTCGACGAGCGCTTTGCCGAGGTGCTGAGGCGCCCCGGCCAGCATCACCGAACCGCCGCGATGATGATCGATATCGATCACTTCAAGCTCTACAACGACCACTACGGCCATCAGGCGGGCGATGCCTGTCTGATAGCTTTGGCGCAGTGCATGGAGCAGCAGCTCGGCAAGCATGGATTTCTGGTGGCACGCACCGGCGGTGAGGAATTCAGCGTCCTGCTTCCGGACACCTCTCTCGAGGCCGCCCTCACCCATGCCCGGGAGTTGCTCCAGGCGGTCAACGAGCTGGCGTTGCCGCACGAATATTCACCGACCAGCTCCAGCGTGACCGTAAGCATTGGTGTTGCCGCGTATCGAGCGGACCTGGCGACCCCGGGCGATATCATGCGTGCCGCCGATCAGGCCATGTACCAGGCCAAATCGGGCGGACGCAACCGGGTGGAAGGCTATTGCATCAGCGATCGGCTCAGCACCATCGACCGATAGATACCATTACTCGCCTCTTTATCAGGCGAAGCCTAGTCCCATCGAGGCCAACGCTGACCCGGGCGGTATGCCCGGGCCAGCCCTGCAGCGTATAATAGTCGGCTGCCAGCCTCGTGCCGGCACCTCACCTGCGCCCAACCAGGAGACGACGTGACGGGCCACAGCACCTTGATCGATGCCATCGACGCCCTGCTGCCGCAAACCCAGTGTGGCAAGTGCGGCCACCCGGGCTGCCGCCCCTACGCCGAGGCCATCGACGCGGGCGAACCGATCAACCGCTGCCCGCCCGGCGGCGAGGAAACTGTCAAACGCCTCGCCGAGTTGACCGGTCGTCCATCCCAGCCCCTCGAGCAGCCGGCTCAGTTGCCTCTGTTGGCGGTCATTCGCGAAGCGGAATGCATCGGCTGCACCAAGTGCATCCAGGCGTGCCCGGTGGATGCCATCCTGGGCGCCAGCAAACGCATGCACAGCGTGATCACCGCCGAGTGCACCGGCTGTGAACTGTGTGTAGCGCCCTGCCCCGTCGACTGCATCGACCTGGTGCCGCATCCCGAGTGGCAGGCTGCCGCCGATGAGGCCGATCGCCAAGCGTACCTGGCACGGCGGGCGCAACTGGGCCGCCGGCGGTATCAGGCACGCCTGCAGCGCCTGGCACGCCTTGAGCGGGAGAAGCGCCTGGAGCGGCAGCGCCGCGTGATCCGGCAGGAGACCCGCGGTTCGCGCAGCGGCCCGGCGCCGCAGCGTCAGCGCCAGATGGCCGTGAAAGCAGCCGAACAGGCGGTAAGAAGAGCTCGACAACAGCTCGAGCACGCCCAGCGATGCCATGACAACGAAGCCTGTCATCAGGCCGAAACCCAGCTCCAGCGCGCCAACGCCCTGCTAGAGGAAGCCCGCGCATCCCTGGCGCCCGGTTCGCCATGAGCCCCTTCGCAACGAGAGCCCGGATGAACGCCCAGAAACGCTACGAGATTTTCGCCCGCCTGCGCGAACACAACCCCGAGCCGACCACGGAACTGAACTGGAGCACGCCGTTCGAGCTTCTCACTGCCGTGCTGCTCTCCGCCCAGGCCACTGACGTGGGAGTCAACAAGGCCACCGCACGGCTGTTTCCGGTGGCCAACACGCCTCAGGCCATCATCGATCTCGGCCTCGATGCGCTCAAACAACACATCAAGACCATCGGACTCTACAACACCAAGGCCGAGAACCTGATGAAGACCTGCCGCATGCTGGTCGAGAAGCATGGCGGGGAGGTACCACGCACCCGCGCCGAGCTCGAAGCGCTGCCGGGGGTTGGGCGCAAGACCGCCAACGTGATCCTCAACACTGCCTTCGGCGACCCCACCATTGCCGTGGATACGCATATCTTTCGCGTCTCCAACCGCACCCGCATCGCCCCTGGCAAGAACGTGAGCGAGGTCGAGCAGAAACTGCTTCGCCACGTGCCCAGGGAGTTTCGCCGCGATGCGCACCACTGGCTGATCCTGCACGGCCGATATACCTGCGTGGCACGCCGGCCGCGCTGCGGTAGCTGCGTGATCGAGGATCTGTGCGAGTACAAGGAAAAGGTGGAGCTTGGTTAGAAAGCACTACACAGATTTTCGTGGAGTATTTTATTCGACTAATGCAGGTTTTGCATATTCCTGCACAGTCATGGACGATAAGCGGTAGACAACAATAATCAGAGCCGCAGCATGCGCACCATGCCACTGCACGACCGCCCCATCGATGAGCGTATCGAGGCGCTACTCGCCCTTTCGCGTGAGCACGCCGACACTTTCTGCAGCCCCTCGGCATGGCTCGCTCGCGAGCGCTACCTGGCCAACCATCCCACGCGTATCCTGGCCATGAAGTGCATGGACGGGCGTATTCACCTACCCCATGTCACCCGTACTCCGTTGGGTATCATCACTCCGTTCCGTAACCTTGGCGGCATCTTCCACCTGGGCTGGCCCTACCTCGGCGAAATGCTCACCGATGCCGTCGATGAAGCCATCCGTGGCGGTAACGGCGTGCTGTTGATCATCAGCTACCATTTCTCACGTGGCGAGCGGGCGCGCGGCTGTGCCGGCTTCGCCTGCGACGCGGACGCTGCCCTGGCCCATGCCCATGAGATACGTCGCCAGGCCGAACGCATCTTCGGTCGCGATCACGGTCACGTCTATCCACTGGTGTGCGGCTTCGAAACCGATACCGATGCGCTCATCGTGCACGGTGCCGACGACAGGACTCTCGACATCAGCGAGCTGACCCCTGACGAGGAAGGCGATCTCGTACGCCACGTCACCAGCCTGTGTCCCGACATGCCGGCCGACATTCGCCGCGACCTGCTACCGCTGCTGAAAGGCAACCTGCAGCATGTCGACTCGCTGCGCGGCACCGCTCGCGAACTCGACATCGAACATCGCGAATGGGTGATCTGCGTTGGACGAGGCTTCGACTTCCTGCACCTGCCCAACACCGCCCTGATCGTGGGGCCCTACAGCCCCAACCTCTCCGAACCCATCGGCACCGCGGCAGCAATCATCGATGCCAACATGAAGGCGGGGCGCATTCCCGATGACGGCTTCCTGCTGCTGGCCTCGACCCCCTATCAAACGGTCGGAGTGGATCGAGCCCGGGCCGAACTGAAGTCGTGTTTCCTCTCTGAGTTCGCCGCCCGGGTCATCGCACGGGAACATCCCCGGCTGTCCACCGGCATGGTCTCTCGCACGGCCATTGTCCATTGGCCCAGCCGCAGGCTGGAACTTCTCGAACGCGCTTGACCGGAACGCAACGATGACGCTGCTCAAGATCCTGCTGCTGCCACCCACCCTCAACGTGTTGTTGGTACTCCTGGGGCTGATGCTCAGTCCCAGGCGATTCCTTGGTGCCCTGCTGATCATGCTGGGGCTGTTCGGCCTGCTGCTGCTCGCCACGCCGATGGCCAGCCATGCCCTGCGTCAGGGACTGGAACCTCACCCCACTCCGGCCCGCACCCAGTTGGAGAGCGCCGAGGCAATCGTCATCCTCGGCGGTGGGCGCGACTATATGGCCCCCGAGTTCGGCTGGGGCGATGCACCGGCGAACCCCACCTGGCGCCGGCTAGCCTACGGTGCCTACCTGCATCGCCAGACCGAACTGCCGTTGTTGGTCAGCGGCGGCCGGGTGCATGGTGAGGAAGCCGCAGAAGCGAGCCTGATGGCAGCCGCCCTGCGCGACATCTTCGACATACCGGTGAAGTGGTTGGAAGGCGAAAGCCGCAGCACCGCCGAGAATGCCCGCCTCAGTGCCGAGATGCTGCGTGCAGACGACATAGGGCGGGTCGCCCTGGTCTCGCAGGCCTGGCATATGCCGCGGGCGGTGGCGGAGTTCGAGGCACAGGGCCTGGTCGTGGTGCCCGCCCCTACCGAATTCACCAGCCCGCCGCCCGAAGGGCTCGAAGCCTGGCTGCCGCGCGCCTATCATCTCAACCAGAGCACGCGAGCCCTCAACGAATGGCTGGGGCGTGCCGCCCTGTCGCTCCGTCAATTGCTGCCTTAGTTCCAGTCCCGCTCACTCAGCACCAGCCAGGGGGACATGCTTGTCTCTCAAGCCGATGCCGTTTCGCACTGCGTCGGCTTGGCGTCCGAAGCAGCGGGCCAGGGCTGCAATGTGGCGACGAGTTGGTGCGGCCAGTCGCGGTCGTTATCCACCTGGGAGTGAACGCGGTTCAGCTCCAATGTGCCTATGTCGACGTCGTGACAGGCCCAGAGCATGTCGCCCTCGGTAGTGGCGAGCATGCCATCGGCGGGGAAGCCATGATCCATGGGTGCGTAGAGAGTCGCCTCGCCGGTGTTGATATCAAGCGCCGGGCTCCATGGTGCCTCGCCGGCGGTCACCGCCTGGGCCACGAAGAAGCGATTCTCGAGCGCACGGGCCAAGCAGCCGACCCTAACGCGGGTCGCGCCGGCAGGGGTATCGGTGCAACTGGGCACCAGCAGCAGGCGCACTCCGGCTTCGTACTGAGCACGCACCGGCAGCGGGAACTCCACGTCATAGCAGACCGCGATACCGACCCGGTGGCCGTCGCAGTCGAAGCCGTGAAGGGCGTCGCCGGGCTCGATGACACCGCTCTGCTTCTCGTAGCCGGTGAGTTGCAGCTTGTCCTGCCAGCCATGAACTCCGTTCGGGGCGAACCAGTCGGCCCGATTGCGGTAGCGCCCGCCGCCGACGTCGAGCAAAAAGGTGCCGGGCACCAGGTACATGTCGAGTTCCCGAGCCAGGCGCCGGTAGAGTTCGCACCAGGCGCCACGCCACGGCTGCAGCTCGGCCAACGAGGCCTTGAGGTCACCGCGCGCTTCGGGGGAGAAGCTGGCTGCGAGCTCCAGGCTGAGGTATTCGGGCAACACCGCGATCCGGGCTCCCAGCTCGCGGGCCTGCCGCAGGCAGGCTGTCTGGCGCTGGGCGAATTCGCCGAAACTCGCCGGCATGCCGATCGGGTACTTGGCCACGGCCACGCGCATCGCTACCCCTCCCTCGTGTTCGTAGAGATAGCCGACATCACGCTTCGGCCACCTGGCGCAACCACTCTTCGAGGTTGTAGTAGTTGGTGACACGGGTGATCAGGCCCCCGTTCACCTCGAAGAAGGCACCTCCGGGCAACACGTAGCGCTGCCCCTTGGCCGGCGGCAAGCCCTCGTCGGTGGCGCGGTACTCACCGTGCACCACATACTCGGCGGCGACCCGGCGGCCGTCGTCACTGGACATGACCACGATATTCTCCAGACGCTCCACGTAGCTGCGCTCCATGCGAGCCAGGAACTGACGAAAGGCGTCGCGCCCCGTCTCACGTGGCCCCTGATTCAGGTCATGCGCCACTTCGGCATCGAGGCAATCGAGCATGGTGTCCCAGTCGCCGCGATTGAAGGCATCGTAGTAACGCTGGATCAGTTGCACGCTCTCGGACATGGGCAGGCTCTCCTGGGTGAATTCCTGGGGCGTGAGTGTAAACGCCCCGGCCAGGCGACGTTAGTCTGCCGGCATGCATTTGACCATTGCCATACAGCAATGACCGCAGAGGACGAGCTCGCTTCAGAAGCCCAGGCTCTCGAGCCGGTTGGCCAGATCCTCCAGGGCCGCGATACCCTGCACGTCGCTCGGCAGCAGCGGCAGGCGCGGTCGCGGCAGGTGCGCCAGCTGCTCGTCGATGCGCGTCAGATAGCTGGCCTCCTGCATACGTCGCGCACGCAGAAAATCACCGTCGGCGTCGTCGGGGATCACCCGGTTGACCACGGCTCCGGCTACCGGGACCTTGACCGCCTCGAGCGCCTGGACGGCACGCACCGTCTCGAGGATCGGCAGCCGCTCCGGTGTCATCACGAACAGGAAACCGCTCTCCTCGGCGTTCTCGATGCGGCGACGGGCACGGTGAAACAGGCGCCGACGCTCGATCAGGGTTCGTGCCACGTCGCGAGTGCGTTCATCGAGGTCGCTGAGGGGGTCCTCCTGGGGGTCATCGAAGGGCGTGTCGACGTCACGACCACGCTTGGGCGTCAGGTGGGAGAGCACCTTGCCCAGTTCTTCGGACTTGCGGTTGTGCGCCAGCAGTCCGTCGGTCCAGGCCGCCATGGCCTCGGGCAGGGTCAGCAGGCGCAGGGTGTGTCCCGTCGGTGCGGTATCGAAGATCACCAGGTCGTAGGGTGCACCGTCATCGGTGACGATGCGCGACAGTCGTTCCAGCAGCGCGGCTTCCTGGGTGCCCGGCGACTGGCGGGTCAGGCGCATCTGGCGTTCCAGCTCGGCCATCATTTCCGGCGCGGCGTAACGGCGCATCTGCTCGGTGACCCGGGCCAGGTGCGCCTCGACCTCGGCATCGGGGTCGATCTCCATGGCATCCAGATTGGGCAACAAGCGCCGCGGCGCATCGCCCAGCTCGCGGTCGAACACGTCGCCCAGGCTGTGGGCCGGGTCGGTGGACACCACCAGCACGCGGCGTTCGCGTCGCGCGGCCAGCACGGCAAGCGCTGCCGCCACCGTGGTCTTGCCCACCCCGCCCTTGCCGCCCACCCAGAGCAGGCGTTTATCGAGTAACTCTCTCATGTCACATCCCACGAAGCATGGCTTGCTGCGCGGCTAATTCGGCGCCGCGCTCAAGATCCGGCCGCTAACAACATCTGAAATGATCGAGCGGCGAACGCTCCATGCCCATGCGCCGATGCCAGTCGTGAAAGCGTTCGAGCAGCAGTGGCTGCAGCTCCAGCGTGTAGTAGGCAGCTGGATTGGGCACGCCCATCATCTCGGAGAACACCAGCAGCATGAACAGGTCGTCCTCGTCTCGCCGCGCGCGGGCGATGGCGCCGCGATAGCGCGCGCTGTACATCTCCTCGGTGAAGAAACGAGCCTGGCTCAGCCAGGCCCGAATCCGTTCGAGACGAGGATCATGCGACTTGTCATGATCGTCGTTCATGTCAGCCTCCGAGGCTCATTCCTGCCTGGCCATTTCAGCACGCGAACGCTTCAGCGCCGAGGCGCACTCCATCGCCACCAGGATGGCGGCGACCAGCACCACGATGTCCACGAACAGCAGGAAAAAGTTGCCTTCGTTGAAGAAGGTACGCAGTTGGATGAGTAGCGCGGCGATGGTCATCACCAGCAGGAAGCACAGCGGCGCCAGGGTGTACCACATCGGCCGGCGGAGGCGCACCAGCATCACCGTGACCACCAGCAGGGTCAGGCCCGCCAGTAACTGGTTGGTGGTGCCGAACAGCGGCCAGATGATCATGCCACCGGTGCCGTCGGCACCGCCGGCGCCGAAAGCCAGCAGCAGGCAGCTACCCACGGCGAGCAGCGTGGCGGGCACGTTGCGGGTCATCCACTTCTGGTGATAGATCGCGCCCCACTCCTGGAAGATGTAGCGCTGCAGGCGCAGACCGGTATCCATGGTGGTGCCGGCGAACAGGGCCGCCATTACCGTCAGCAGGGTCGCTGCGGTGGCTTCGGGCAGGCCCAGGCCGTTATGGATCATGTAGGCGCCACCCTCGACGAAGGCGTTGACACCGCCGGCACCGAAGGCCGTATAGACCGCCTGCCAGTCGGCGAAGGTGGCAAAGCCGGCGGTGGCGGCCAGGATGGCGGCAAGCGCCAGCATGCCCTCGCCCACGGCACCGAAGTAGCCGACGAAGCGGGCATCGGTCTCCTTGTTCAACTGCTTGGAAGTGGTGCCGGAGGAAACCAGGCCATGGAAGCCGGAGATGGCGCCGCAGGCGATGGTGACGAACAGCAGCGGCAGCATCGATGGCGTGCCTGCCGGCAGGTCGTCGTTGATCATCGGGGCCACCACGCTGGGGTTGAGCAGCACGATGGCGCCGTAGAGCACGATCAGGCCGATGAACAGCTGCAGGCCATTGATGTAGTCGCGCGGCTGCAGCAGCACCCACACCGGCAGCATCGAGGCAATGGCGGCATAGCCGAACAGGATCAGGATCCATACGGCATTGCCCGAGAGCCCCCCGACTTCGGCCGGCATCTGGATCGGCACCGACGGGCCGATGAAGATCAAGGCGTAGAGCGCGATGACACCGAGAATCGACACTACCGGCAGGCTCAGAATGCGGCGATAGATCAACTGACCGATGACCAGTGCCACCAGGATGGCTCCCCACACCGGTACCACGGCGCTGGAGAAATTCATCATCAGCCCGGCGATGACCACGGCGAATACCGCGTTCACCATCAGCAGCACGAGGAAGATGACGATCATGAATATGCTGCGCGCCCGGGCGCCGACCACGTCTCCGGTCAAGGCGCCGACCGACTTGGCCTTGTTGCGCACGCTGGCCCAGATGGCCCCTGCATCGTGTACGCCAGCAAAGAACACGGTACCGAGCACGACCCACAGGAAGGCCGGCAGCCAGCCCCAGATGACCGCGATGGCCGGGCCCACGATGGGCGCGGCACCAGCGACCGAGGTGAAGTGGTGCCCCCAGAGAATGAAGCGGTTGGTCGGCACGAAATCGATCCCATCCTCGAATTCATGGGCAGGGGTTCTGAAATCGGGATCGAGACGATAGATCTTCGTGGCTATGAAACGGGAGTAGAAGACGTACCCCGCAGCCATCCCGGCAAGACCTAGAACCAGCAAGATGATGGCACTCATTCTGGTCGGCTCCTTTTTGAGGATGAGTTCCTTCTTCTTTGACGACTCGCATGTTACGCGAAGGGTCAGATCCGGCAGCGCGCTTGGCCCTGCTCGGCCAAGGATGAGCAGAGCGAAGTGACAAGTCCAACTTCCGGCCTGGCTTTTGATCCTAAAGTCGTAGCGTTGACCGGAGCATGCCCGCTTCGAGGCTTTGTTCCAAGGTCGTACAGCACCAGGGTTGCACGCACGTTACGCTGCTGGCATAGCCAGCCTCCGGATGACGAGAACCCCATGCAAGAAATTCTGCTGCAACTCGCCATGGCCGCCGCCTTCGGTGCCTTCGTCGGCCTGTTGTTTCGCGTTACCCGCCAACCCGGCCAGGCAAGCGCCTTCAGGTTCACGCTGGTGGGCCTCATCGCCGGCATCACCGCCTATCTGATCTTCTACATTCTTACCCGCACCACCGGCGCCCCGGCCTGGCTGCTGCCATTGCTGGTACTGCTACAGGTGTGGCTGTGGCTGGGCCCGCTGGGGCCCAAGTTGCGGCGACTCGAGAAGAACGGCGACGAACCGCGCTGAGCGCACGCGCGGCCGTCCTCCCGGCTGCCAGTTCGCATTCATACACCTTCTGCCAAGGTCGTCTTTGCCGCCTCCGCCATGTTCACTAGACTGGTAAACAACAAGATACCAACAAATCTCAAGGAGTCATGAATGGCCAAGGTGCTGGTGGTGGACGATGAGCCCAACATCGTCCTGTCGCTGGAGTTCCTCATGCAACAGGCCGGTTTCGACGTGGACACGGCCGAGGATGGCGAAGGCGCCCTGGCCAAGGTCGAGCAATCCTCACCCGACCTGATCCTGCTCGATATCAGCCTGCCAGGCATCAGTGGCTTCGATGTGCTGGAACAGCTGCGGCAGGATGAACGCCACGCCAGGCTGCCCATCATCATGCTCACCGCCCATGGACGCGAGGTGGAGCGCGAGAAGGGGCTGGCGCTCGGCGCCGACGACTATGTGACCAAGCCCTTCTCGACCCAGGCACTGGTCGAGAAGGTCAAAGCCCTGCTGGCAGAGGATGCCTGATGAGAGGGGGCAAGCTGCCCAAGCGTCAGCGCCTGATCGGCCTGTGGCTGTTGCTCAGCGGTGTCAGCCTGCTGGGCGGCGCCATTTTCGCCGCCTGGCTCGACAGCCTGTTCCACCCCCAGGGTTTCGCCCGCCTCGTGCTGTGGCTCGGCTGCTTCTCCGGCGGAGGTACCATCTTTCTGGTCGGTCTGCTGCTCGAGCGCATGCTGTTCACTCCGCTGCGCCACCTGCAGGTACAGCTGGCGCGTCTGGTGGCCAACCCGGACGCCCGTGAGGACTACCCTCCCGAAGGCTGGCTGCGCGGCCTGGGGCCCGACCTGGTGCGTGTGCGGGAAGCTTGGCGCAGCGACCGACAACGCCTGGCCACGGCCCATGCCGAAGGCGCACGCAGTGCGGCCCGCATTCGCCAGGAGCTCGAGACGCTGCTGCAGGTACTCGACACACCGCTGCTGCTGTGCGACCAGCATCGTCGGCTGCTGCTGTTCAATCAGGCCGCCGAGGCCCTGTTCGAGAAGCATACCGGACTTGGGCTCGGTAAACGCCTGGATGCCCTGCTGCCGATATCGAGCCTGCAGGATGCGCTGGGACAGTTGCCTGAAGACGGTTCGCCACGCGAGCTGCTGATTCCCTGCGACGAGCGCTGGCTGCACATGGTGATGCGCCGCGTGCCCCAGAGTAACGGCGAGACCCTGCTGACCCTGACCGATGCCACCGCCGCCTGGACCAGCGAGATGGGCGCCCGTGCCGGCCTGGCGGAACACATGGGACCATTGCGTCGGCACGGTGCCAGCCTGGCCAGTGCCGCCGAAGCGCTGGGCAGCGTACGCCATGCGAGGCATATCGACGATACGCTGCGCCGGCGCCTGGAAGCAGTCATCGACGAGGAGAGCCGTGCCCTGGGCAGCGAAATCGAGAATCTCGGACGCTTGATCGAGGACATGCAGCGGCAGGGCGAGCGCCTGGTACCTCTCTGGTCAAACGACCTGTGGCAGTCGCTCAACGAGCGACTCGGCGACAACTCCATCGAGGTCCTGCCCATCGGCATGCCCGCCTGGTTCAAGGGCGACGCCCCGGCGCTGCTGGTCATGCTCGTCGCACTATTGGAGCGGCTGAGCAAGCATGCCGGCACCACGTACTTCGAGGGCGAGATCCTGCTCGGCAATCGTCGCGTCTACCTCGACCTGATCTGGCCCGGCAAACCGCTGCCGCAACGGGAGCTGGCGGCATGGTGCGAACAGCGCCTCGAGGCGCTGCCGCTTTCACCGCGAGTCGGCGACTTGCTGCGTCAACATGCCAGCGATGCCTGGAGCCTGGCGGACGGCGATGGGCAATATGCCCGCCTGCGCCTGCCGCTACCCGCCGTGGATCGCGTCGGTGCGCCACCCAGACAGCTGCCGCCACGCCCCGAGTTCCATGACTTCGGTATTGCCGATCTGCCGCCGCCGGATGCCGAGCTGGCGCGCTGCCCGCTACGGGCGCTGGAAATCGTGGCCTTCGATACCGAAACCACCGGGCTCGAGCTGCGTCGTGGTGACAGTGTGATCAGCATCGGCGCCTGCCGTATCGTCAATGCCCGATTGCTGGCCAGCGACACCTTCGACGTGCGTGTCGATCCCGGCAGGCCGATTCCACCCGCCAGCACTGCGATCCACGGCATTACCGACGCCGAGGTTGCCGGCGCCCCACCGCTTTCGGTGATCCTGCCGCGCTTCCGTGACTATATCGGCGAGGCCGTCATCCTGGCCCACAATGCCGCTTTCGACCTGCTGGCCTTGCAGCCCACCGGCAGCGCAATGTCACTGGAAATGCCGGTGCTCGATACGCTGCTGCTCTCCCGCGCCCTGGACGAGAGTCTGGACGGGCATGACCTGGATACCCTCGCCGAGCGCTACGACCTCAGCTTCCCCCCGGGAACCCGTCATACGGCGCTCGGCGATGCACGAGTGACGGCCGAGCTGTGGCTGGCACTGCTGCCACGCCTGGAAGCCCGCGGCATCGAGACCCTGGAGCAGGTGCTGGCCCTGCAGTCCACCGCCCTGGATCGCGAGGACGCCTGCACATGAACGCCTCAAACCACCGTGCCAGGCTGATAGCACTGATCGGCGTGGCCGCCCTGCTCTTCTCGCCGCCGCTGGTACTGATCTTCGATCGACCCGCGCCTGCCGGGCCATCCTGGCTGCCGCTCTACCTGTTCGTGGCCTGGCTGGCCGTTATCGGATTGACCGCCTGGCTGATGGAGCATCGGCAGGAGGAAAGTTGACGCGATGAGAACCGATCCGGTAGTGCTGACGGTCGCCTTCGGCTACCTGGCGCTGCTGTTCGTGATCGCCGCCTGGGGCGACCGTCGCGCCGAACAGGGCCGCTCGGTGATCGGCTCGCCTACCGTCTATGCCCTTTCCATTGCGGTCTATTGCACCGCCTGGACCTTCTACGGCAGCGTGGGGCGGGCCGCGGAATTCGGCCCTAGCTTCTTGCTGATCTACCTGGGCCCGACACTAGCGATGCTGACGGCCCCCCTGCTGATCCGCAAGATGGTGCGGATTGCCAGCACCCAGCGCATCACTTCCATTGCCGACTTCATCAGCGCCCGCTACGGCAAGAGTTCGAGCCTCGGCGCGCTGGTGGCGCTGATCGCGCTGATCGGCATCACGCCCTATATCGCCCTGCAGCTCAAGGCGATCACCCTGAGTCACGCGGTGCTGGTCAACTACCCGGAAGCGGCCGAGTTCCGCCTCGCCGAGGAGAGCTTCTGGACCGACAAGTCGTTCTGGGTGGCGCTGGTACTCGCCGTCTTCATCATCCTGTTCGGCACCCGACACCTGGACGCCAGCGAACGCCATGAGGGCATGGTCGCCGCCATCGCCTTCGAGTCACTGGTCAAGCTGGTGGCGTTTCTCACCGTCGGCATCTTCGTGACGTTCGTGCTGTTCAACGGGCCTGGCGATCTTTTTCGCCAAGTCGCCGACACACCCGAGCTGGCCGGCGCTCTGAGCCTGGCGGCGGTCCCCGGTGGAACCATCGGCTGGGTCGGCACCCTGGTGCTCGCCTTTCTGGCCTTCCTCACCCTGCCGCGCCAGTTCCAGGTACTGGTGGTGGAGAACGTCGACGAGCGCCACCTCAGGCGCGCCAGTTGGCTGTTCCCGCTCTACCTGGTGGCGATCAATCTGTTCGTGATTCCCATCGCCATGGCCGGCCTGTTGCTGCCGATGGGCAACGGCGATCCCGACAGCTTCGTGCTCACCCTGCCGCTCTCGGCCGGCATCGAGGGCATTCCGCTACTGGTCTTCATCGGCGGGCTCTCGGCGGCAACCGGCATGGTGATCGTCGAAACGATCGCACTCTCCACCATGGTCAGCAACCAGCTGATGATGCCGCTGCTGCTGCGCTCCCGCCGGCTCCACCTGAGTTCCCAAGGGGAGCTGGCCGGCTGGCTGCTGGGCATCCGCCGCGTGGCGATCGTACTGATCCTGCTGCTTGGCTACCTCTACCACGCCTTGATCGGCGATTCCTACAGCCTGGTGACCATCGGGCTGGTGTCGTTCGTCGGCGCGGCCCAGTTCGCTCCGGCCATGCTGATCGGCATGTACTGGCGCGGGGCGACCCAAGCCGGCGCAACCCTGGGCCTGCTGGCCGGCTTTCTCACCTGGTGCTACACCCTGCTGATACCGGGATTCGCCCAGTCGGGCTGGCTCGATGCCACCCTTCTCGAGCAAGGCCTGCTGGGCCTGGAATGGCTGCGCCCCTACGCGCTGTTCGGCCTGGAAGGGTTCGACATCTACAGTCACGCCCTGCTATGGAGCCTGCTGGCCAACGTCGGACTTCTGGTCGGCGTGTCGCTGTTCACGCGCCAGAGTCCGGTGGAGCAAACCCAGGCGGCACTCTTCACCGAGGCCATGAACCCCGGGCTTCAACACACCTCGCTGTGGCGCGGCCAGACCACCTGCGGCGAACTCAAGAGCCTGCTGAACCGCTACCTGGGGGCCGGCGCCACGACCCGGATACTGAACGCGCCACAGGGCAGCCAAGCCGATGAGACCCCCGCCCCGCCGGCACTGATCGCCCGCGCCGAACAGGCCCTGTCGGGAGCCCTGGGCAGTGCATCGGCGAGGGTGCTGATCAATTCGGTGGTCCGCGGCGAGGCCTTGGACCTGGAGTCCATCCTCAGCATTCTCGACACCACCTCGCAGACGCTGGAGTACAACCGTCGCCTGGAGCAGAAGTCCAACGAGCTGGCCCGCATCGGCGAGGAGCTGCGAGCCGCCAACGAGCGCCTGCGCGAACTCGACCGGCTGAAGGATGAGTTCGTCGCCATGGTCAGCCACGAATTGAGAACGCCGCTCACCTCGATCCGTGCCTTCGCCGAGATCCTGCGCGACAGCAAGGACCTGCCGGAAGAGAAGCGCGTGCACTTTCTCGAAGTGGTGGTGCTCGAGAGCCAGCGGCTTTCGCGCCTGATCGAAGAGATTCTCGACTTGGCGCGCCTGGAGAGCGGACGCCTGACGCTCAATCCCCAGCGGCTCGACCTGGTGGCGCTGGTACGCCACAGCGTGGATGCCGTGCACCGGCTGCAGGAGGACCGCGGTGTTGCCCTCGAGGTCGAACTGGAACTCGATGAGGCGCCGGTGATCGGCGATTCCGACCGCCTCGAGCAGGTGATCATCAACCTGCTCGACAATGCCGGCAAATTCGCCGACGACGACAACCCGCGCGTGCGCCTCCATCTGGCCCGACACAAGCAGAGCTTCAGGCTAAGCGTCGAAGACAACGGTCCGGGCATAACGCCTGATGAACGTGAACGAGTATTCGAGAAGTTCCATCAGGTCAAGCGCTACGGCGCCGCCAGCGGCAAGGCCCGCGGCCGCCCGCGCGGCAGCGGTCTGGGCTTGCCGATCAGCCGCGGCATCGTCGCTCACCTGGGCGGACGGCTATGGGTCGACGATGCCCCGACCCTGCAAGGTGCCTGCCTGGTCATGGAGTTGCCAAGCGCCCTGGTAACGCAAGCGCAGCCTGAATGAAGGGCCTCCTACCTGCCACCGACGCTCCCCTGCGCCAACCTGACCAGGCTGCGAATCGCCTGCATGTCGTGGCGCAACAGCAGGCGCTGGTCATCCTCCAGCCGGACCATGTCGATCCAGCCATCGGCGGCCCCTCCGACCTTCAGGCTCGCCAGCTGTGCCGCGAGCAGTCGCTCCTGAAGGCGATCCAGTGCCGAAATTCCTGCCCTGGCCTGGCGTGCTGTGAGCGCCTCCTTCAACACCAACGCCGATAGCCGCAAGCGCGTATCCGGCACGCTGACGCCATGGCGAAGCGACAGCAGTCGC
This sequence comes from Billgrantia sp. C5P2, assembly GCF_051062895.2. NCBI lineage: Bacteria > Pseudomonadati > Pseudomonadota > Gammaproteobacteria > Oceanospirillales > Halomonadaceae > Billgrantia > Billgrantia sp. C5P2. The sequence continues at coordinate 1,940,397 of NZ_CM128542.1, read as the reverse complement.
ACCGCATTGACCAGTGGTAACAGGCCTTGGCGCTTGAGATTGAGGGCCTTTTCATGAGGCGCGTCCTCATCGCTAGCGGAAAGCCGACCGAAGCGGTTCAGCGCCACCGGCAGCTCGTCGAGCAATTGCGCCATTTCGTTCAGGAACAGTCCCGCCCTGGGCATAAGCCGTGCGACGTGTTCGGCGAGTGCCTCGGCCAGGCCGGCATCGCCGAACACGGGATGAAAATCGAGCAGGATATTGCTCTGCTGCACCCGCTTCACCCGGCGCTCCCGGGTCCACAGGCTCAGCTGCTCGCACCACTCCGAGAGCCGCTTGCGCCACATCGGCCAGCGCGCCATCACATGGCCATTGCATAGCGGTATGCCTGCCTCATCGAGTCGTGCAGTGAAGCGCTCACCGAGCGCCTGGAAGAAGCCGTCGATCTCGGTATGGCGGGAATCCGGGTAGTCGGCCACGATCATGGCGTTGTCCTGATCGGGACCCAGCAGGCTTTCGTGCCGGCCCGCGGAGCCCAGCGTCAGCACACAGAACCCCACCGGCGGCTTGCCCCAACCCTGCCCTTGCATCTCGCTGAGCGAGAGTTGGATCGCACGGCGGTAAAGCTGGTCGTTATGGTCGCTGATCAGCTGACTGATACGCCAAGCGGGCAGGTCGAGCCGCTGCAGGGCCTCGGCCAGCCGCAGCTGCCAGGCGTGGGAGACAGGCAGGTCGGGGCTCGGCCCCAGTTCGTCCAATGCTTCGCGCAGCGGCGCCAGCAGCTTGGCAAGCTCAGGCTGGCCGTCGCCGGCGAACAGCTCACGCCAGGGTGAAGCCCGATGCAGCACTCGCATATCGTCTCCCATCGTATGCACGTCAAGCGAGTGTAACGAGAGAGAGGAAACGAGACACTTGGGCCAAGGGATTACGCTAGCCTGGAGGTGGCTGCCTCTGCCTCGATCATCGCCGCCAGACGCTCCAGGTTGAGTTTTCCCTTGCCGATCAATACCAGTACCGCAGCTCTTTCCCGCGGCTGGGCGGTCAACTTGGCTTGCCCTGGCGTCCACTGCAATAGTTGTATCCGTTCAGGTGCATCGCAGCTCCTGAGAAATCCCTTCGCTCTCAGCAGCACTGGGCAGGCTACGTCGAGCAGCGCCAGCAACCGGTTGGGATCCAGGGGCCTGGCCAGCCCAACCGAGAGGGACGCCAGCCCCGTTCCGGCATCGCACGGGAAGGTGGGCAAAGCTTCGATGGGCAGAGCTTCAGCCGCAGCGGCCCGCACAGAGGGCTCCTCGGCCGGAGAGGCGAGCCACTGCAAGCGTGCCTTGGGATTCAACGTCACGATTTGCCGCGCCATCTCTTGTCTCTCCGCCAGCGCCATGCCACCCCAACGATTGAGCAGCACATCGTCGACGTCACCAAGCTGCGCCGCGACCATATCGCCCACGCTTGCATCGCGCAGCAGGACATCGAGGGACGATAGATCGACCAACAGCTCCGTTCTGTCCAGACGGTAGCCGCCGGCGGCATCGAACAGCTGCATCAATGAGCGCGGGCGTGCAACGCCGCTCGCCTCGAACACCAGGCGTTGCGGCGGGCGCTGCCAGCGCCTGATGGCACTGAGTTGGGCCGAGAGGTTGCCCGAAATCCCACAGCAGGCGCAGCCATTGCTCAGCCGCAGCACTTCGCCCGGGCCCACATTCGAGCCAGTGCTCGATTCGATCAATTCGGCATCGATATTCAGGCTACCGAAGTCGTTGATCAAGAAGAGCGTGTCAGGAAGCTCGCCGCGACGGATCAGTGTATTGATGCGAGTCGTCTTGCCGCTGCCGAGAAAGCCGCAAAGCAGATGTACCGCAATGGCCGGCGTCACCTGGCCACTCATTGCGTGGGGGTTCCAGCCAGCAGGGTGGCGTGGACCTTCACCTCGGAGAGTGGCACCTGAGGATCCAGCGGATCGTCATCGAGCACCGCCACGTCGGCCCATTTACCCGGTTCGAGGCTACCGATGCAGTGGTCCATGTGCAGCGTACGGGCCGCACCCAGGGTGATCGCTTCCAGGGCCCGAGCACGACTGATGGCCTCGGCGCTGCCCAGTATCTCACCGGATGCGGTCTGGCGAGTGTGCGCGCAGTGCGCGGTGAACAGCGGCGACAGCGGCGTGACCGGCGCATCGCAGTGGATGCCGAAGGTGATGCCCAGCCGGTCGGCACTGGCCGTGGGCTCCAGGCGTTGGCAGCGGTCGAAGCCGAGCGTGCGGCTCAGGTGAATGTCGCCCCAGAAGTAGATGTGGTTGGCAAAGATATTGAGGCAAGCCCCTAGCGCCTTGACGCGATGGAGCTGGCTCTGGCGAATCAACTGGACGTGTTGCAGCGTGTGGCGATGATCCGGCCGAGGCCACAGGCTCAGAGCCTCTTCCAAGGCATCGAGGACGATCTCCACCGCCTCATCGCCATTGGTGTGGATATGCAGCTGCAGGCCCGCCTGATGGTAGTGTTGAATCAGATGATGAAAGGTCGCCGGCGGCGCATTCCATACGCCGTTGCCATCCACTTCCAGATAGCCGGGCCACATCAACCGCGCGGTAAAGTTCTGGATGGCCCCATCGGTCACGAGCTTGACGATGCCGAAGCGCAGCTTGTCGTGATTGCGCTGCATGGCCAGCCTGACGCGCTCACTGCCAGTTTCTGGCTCCCAGGCGAGTGCATTGAGGGCCGGCACCAGGCGCACGGGGAAATCGGCGGCCTCCGTCGTCTGGCACATGGCCTCGATGGCGCTGTCGCTCAGCGGGTTGAGCAGGTCGGTGATGGTGGTGATGCCCTCGCGCCGCGCTGCACGGGCGTACTGCTTCAGGGCATGCGGCTTGCTTGCCTCCTCGAAGAAATCGATGCCGTAGCGGTCGAAGACCAGATGCATGGCCGGCATCTCCTGCAGTTCGCCGAGACACTCGCCGGTCGCACTGCGTACGATGCCGTCGATGCGCTTCGAGTCGATGTCGGCCTGACGCAGCACGGCCGAATTGACCGTCATGACATGCAAGCTTGCGTGCATGACGATGATGGGCACCTCGCTGCTGACCGCATCGAGCAGCCGCTTGTCGAGCCGGCTCCCGGCGAAGTAGATCGGGTCGAAGCCCCAGGCAATCAACGGCTGGCCGGGCGGATGTCGCCGCAGCCTCTCGACCAGGCGCTGCCGGATCGACTCGACGTCGCGCAGCCCATCCCAGCGCCGCCCATCGGGGGCCACCTTGTCGAACCAGCCCAGGTAGAGGTGGTCCCAGATCGCTCCTTCGAGCGCATGGCTATGCCCTTCGACGAAGCCGGGCATCAGCACCTTGTCGGCGAAGCGATCGTCGACGACGACATCACCGAAGGCCCTGATCCGGTCCAGGCTCGCCAGGCTCAGCACTCGTCCATCCTTCACGGCCAGGCAACTGCCGCTCGGCTGCGAAGGGTTCATGGTATGGATGTGCCGCGCGCGGTAGACGGTGATGGTCATGGCGAATCCTGGAGTAGCGACAGCGGTTATGGCGCCGCCCGGCGGCGCCAACCTAGCGATTCGGAATGTGGCTCAGCGGGGCAGTCGACGTTCGACCAGCCTTGCCATGATGCTGGCGCCGATCGGCAGGATGCCGTCATCGAGGACATAACCCGGGTTGTGCAGCGGTATCGATCCCGCGTGTCCCACCCAGCAGTAGGCACCGGGCACGACCTGGAGCATGTCGGCAAAGTCCTCGCTGCCGGTGACGAGCCTGTCGACCAGCTCGGCCCGGTCATCGCCCACGACCTCCCTGGCCGCCTCGATATAGGTCTGCGAGCACTTCGGATCATTGACGAGCACGTTGAAGATGTTGCGCAATTCAACGCTGATGCGCACGCCATGGGCGAGTTCCAGTCCACGGCAGAGCCGGTGAATACGCTCGTGCACCTGCTCGCAGAGTTCATCGTCGAAATAGCGAATCGTGCCCGCGAGCGTGGCCGTGTCGGGAATGACGTTGTAGGCGGAACCGGCATGGAACTGGGTGACCGAAAGCACCAGCGGGCTGGTCGGCGGCGAATTGCGGCTCACCACCGCCTGGAGCTGTTGCACCAGCTGAGTAGCGATGACGATGGGGTCCTCGGACTGGTGAGGCATGGCCGCGTGGCTGCCGGTGCCCTCCACCTTGATGTCGAAGAAGGTGGCGCCTGCCATCGCCGGCCCGGGTGTAATGGAGACTTGGCCCGGCTCACTCAGCGGGTCGTTGTGAAGACCGTAAATCTCGTTGCAGGGAAAACGCTTGAAAAGCCCTTCGGCCAGCATTCGCCTTGCCCCGCCCAGGCCCTCCTCGGCGGGCTGGAAGATAAGGGTCACGGTGCCCACGAAGTTGCGCGTCTCGGCCAGGTAGCGTGCCGCCCCGAGCAGGATCGTGGTATGGCCGTCATGGCCGCAGGCGTGCATCCTGCCAGGATTTTGCGAGGCATAGGGCAGGCCGGAAGCCTCCTCGATGGGCAGCGCATCCATGTCCGCGCGCAAGCCGATACACCCCCCTTCGCCCTGCCCCTTCAGCACGCCGACGACTCCGGTGCCGGCTATTCCGGTATGGACCTCGTCGACTCCCCAGCCGTGCAGCTTTTCCGCCACGATCGCCGAGGTACGCGTCTCCTCGAAGCCAAGCTCGGGATGCGCGTGGATGTCGTGGCGAATGGCGACAAGTTCCTCTTCGTACTCGGCGATGCGTGACAGGACAGACATGTTCCACCTCGTTAGCGTTGGGTTCAGGCGATGTCGAGTTCGCGAAAATTGGCGAAGTCCCAGTGACGCCCGGGTGCGGCTTCGATCAACTGCCGCGTATAGTCGTGGCGGGGCGAGGCAAGCACTTCCCCGGCCGGCCCCTGCTCGACGATGACGCCGCGCTGCATCACGATGACGTCATCGCAGATCTGCGCGGCCACGCGCAGGTCGTGGGTAATGAACAGAATGGCGATGCCCAGCTTCTGCTGGATGTCGCCAAGCAGCTTCAGCACCTGGGCCTGGACCGAGACATCCAGAGCCGATACCGCCTCATCCGCCACCAGCACATCCGGACGCATCATGATCGCGCGAGCGATGGCGATCCGTTGGCGCTGCCCACCGGAAAACTGGTGAGGGTAGCGGTGTAGAGCGTCACGTGGCAGCCCGACCAGCTCAAGCATCTCTTCAGCGCGTGAAAGTGCCTCGGGCCCACTCACTCCATAGTTGAGCGGCCCTTCCATCAGGCTCATGGCGATGGTCCAGCGGGGGTTGAGCGAGCGGAAAGGATCCTGGAAGACGACCTGGAAATGCTTGCGAAGCGGACGCAGCGCGCGGCGCGACAGCCGAGCGATCTCGGTACCTGCGACGCGAACCTTTCCCGAGGTGGGATCGACCAGCCGCATGATGCAACGGGCGACCGTCGACTTGCCCGAACCGCTCTCGCCGACGATGCCAAGCGTCCTGCCGCGTACCACGGTAAAATCGATGTCTCTAGCCGCCAGCGTGCCTGGGCGACGAAGGAACCAGCCTCCGTCGCTGTACGCCTTGTTCATGCCGCGCACTTCCAGCACGCCCTCCTGATGACTCGTCGTGCGCACGTTGCGCGGCACCAGGCTCGGCACGGAACTCAACAGCGTGCGCGTGTACTCCTCGCGAGGATGACGCAGCAGCGTCTCGACGGGGGCCTGCTCGACGATCCTGCCGTGCTGCATCACGTGCACGGTATGGGCCACTTCGGCAACCACCCCCATGTCATGAGTAATGAAGAGTACCGCCGTACCATGGCGCTGCTGCAGCTCGGCGATCAGCGCCAGTATCTGGGCCTGGGTGGTTACGTCCAGCGCCGTGGTGGGTTCGTCGGCGATCAGCAGCTTGGGTTCGAGTACCAGCGCCATGGCGATCATGATGCGCTGCCGCTGCCCGCCGGACAGTTGGTGAGGGTAAGAACGGTAGATCCGCCGCACCTCGGGCAGGTGAACCTGTTCCATGATCTCGAGCACCCTGGCTTCGCAGGCTCTGGCCGGCATGTCGGTATGGGTCTTCAGCACTTCCGCGACCTGCTCGCCCACCCGCATCACCGGATTAAGGGCCGTCATCGGCTCCTGGAAGATCATCGCGATGCGCCGTGCCCGAATCCGGCGCATTTGCGAAGGCGTCAAGGTCAGCAGATCCTCGTCATCCAGCAGGACTTTCCCACCTGTTACTTCCAGTGAACCCTTCTGTAGCAGGCCCATCACGGCCAGCGACGTGACCGACTTGCCCGAACCGCTCTCGCCAACCAGGCAGGCCGTTTCGCCGGCACGCACGTCCAGGCTGATCGCATCCAATACCTTGGTCGTCTCCCCTGTCAGCCCCACTGACAGTTGACGTATGCTCAATACCACGGGTGAAGCGCTCAAGTCGGCACTCTTGAAATGCATCTCAGACCTCCCGTCTCTTGAGCCGCGGATCGAGCATGTCGCGTGCCGTATCGCCCAGCAGATTGATCGAGAGGATGCACAGCGACAGCACCGCCCCGGTCCAGAAGATCAGTCCCGGATGGACCTGAAAGTAGGTGCGCCCTTCCGCCATGATATTGCCCCAGGTGGGAATTTCAGTGCTGACCCCGGCCCCCAGGAACGACAGCAGCGCCTCGGTAAGGATCGCCGAGGCGCAGATGTAGGTTCCCTGGACGATCAGAGCCGGAAGGGTGTTGGGCATCAGGTGCTTGCCGAGGATCTTGAACATGCCGCTGCCCAGCGCAATCGCCGCTTCTACGTATGGCTCCTCGCGGGCACCCAGCACCACTGAACGTACCAGCCGCACCACTCGCGGCACCTCGGGAATGGTAATGGCAACGATGACTGACCATACGCTCGGACCGTTGAGTGCGACCAGGGCAATCGCCAGCAGGATGGCCGGAATGGCCATCAGGCTGTCCATGATGCGCATGATGATGGCATCGGCCATGCGAAAGAAGCCCGATACCAGGCCGATGAGCATCCCGGTCAGCACACTGAAGAGAGCCGCTCCGATACCGATCAGCAGCGATACCCGGCCGCCGATCATGATGCGGCTGAACAGGTCGCGGCCGTACTGGTCGGTACCCAGCAGGTGATCGGCCGAGGCGGGCTGCAAGCGGTTGAGCGAGTTCATCTGCATCGGGTCGTAGGGCACGTAGAGGGGCGCCAGCAGCGCCGACGCCACGATCGCCAACAGCACCACTCCCGCTATCACGGGCCCGGCGCCGACCCGCCAACGCCTGGGCAAGGAGAGCGCTCCGAGAACCGCCTGCATCGCCGAGGTGGGTTGCGTTGCATGAGCCATCAGTAACGGATCCTCGGGTCGATGAGCGTATAGGAGATATCGATGACGAGATTCACCAGCACGTAGAGGCCTGCCGTGAGCAGGATCATCGCCTGTATCACCGGATAATCCCGAGCGAGGATGGCATCCACGGTCAGCCGGCCCACACCGGGGATATTGAAGACGCTCTCCGTGACCACCACGCCGGCGATCAGCAGGGCAAAGCCGGTGCCGATGATGGTCATGATCGGTACCGCGGCGTTGCGCAGGGCATGCCGGAACAGCACGACGTTCTCGCGCAGCCCCTTCGCCCTGGCGGTGCGCACGTAGTCCTCACCCAGCACATCGAGCATGCTGGCCCGGGTCATCCTCGCAATCAGGGCGACGTAAATGGTGGCCAGGGTGAATGCCGGCAGCACCGCTCGCTGCAGGAAGCCCAGGAAATCGCGCGTCGGTGCCATATACCCCTGGACGGGAAACCAGCGCAGTTCGATGGCGAAGATCTGGATGAAGATGTAGCCGATCACGAATACCGGAACGGAGAAGCCCAGCACCGAGAAGGTCATCACGGCATAGTCGATCCAGCTGCGGTGTCGCCACGCCGCGAGCACGCCCATGGGTAAGGCGATCAGCACGGATAGCGTGATGGTCAGTACGGCAATGTTGAGAGTCGGCCAGATACGCTGGCCTATCATGGTGCTGACCGACGTATTGGAAATCAGCGAGACGCCCAGGTCGCCGCGGAACAACTGGGTTACCCAACTGATGAACTGGCTATGCAGGGGATCGTTGAGCCCCAGGTTCTCGCGGATCCTCTCCAACTGCGCAGGGGTGGCCGAGTCGCCGGCGAGAATGGCGGCAGGGTCGCCGGGCGTCAGCCTCAGCATCAGGAACACGAACAAGGCCACGATGATCATGACCGGCACGACAGCCAATACCCGCCTGGCGATATAACCCAACATGGGTCACTCCTTCGCGTCGTTTGCGCAAGCGACGAAGAGCGAGTCGGCGGGCGCACGCTCGCGCCCGCCGTCACCCACCATTCACTCTTTCTTGACGTTCCAGAACACCGGTACCGGCGAAGCAATCATGTCGGTGAGGCTGTCGCGTCGTGCCTGAGGCATCTGGTATTGGCCGAGCGGGATATAGATCACCTCGTCCAGGGTATGCGCCTGTAGCTTGCGCGCCACTTCCTGCTGCTGTTCGAGGCTCTCGGCGGCAAAGAACTCCGCACGCAGCTCCTCCAGGCGCTCGTCATCGGGCCATCCGAACCAACCCTCTTCTCCACGTCCATTGAGCATCACGTTGATCAACGGCGAGGTGATCTCGGGAACCATCCAGTTGGTGAAGAAGACATTCCAGCCCCCTTCCGACGGTGGCGACATGCTGGCGCGGCGGTTCACCAGGGTCTGCCAGTCCATGGGCTGCAGGTCGACCTCGAAGCCGGCATTGCGCAGCGCCTGGGCTGCCACTACAGGCTGAGCGGTCAGGCTGCTGACGTCGGTCGGCTGCATCAACACGATGGGAGTGCCATCGTAGCCAGCCTCCTCCAGCAACTGGCGCGCACCCTCGAGGTCACCGCCGCCGGTAAGCGTCTCGGACCCCGTATCGTCGGCCAATGGGGTGCCGCAGCCGAAGATGGCACCGCACACCTCGTAGTAATCGGGATTACCCATCATGGCAGCCAATACATTTTCCTGATTAAGCGCTTTCAGGGCCGCCTGGCGAATCTTCTTGTCATCGAAGGGAGGATGCTTGAAATTGAGCCGCCCTATGGCCTGGTAACCGAACGGATCGCGCGTCTCCACCACCAAGTCGGGGTTGGATTCGAGGATCGGCAGCAGGTCGACCTGCACCTGTTCGATATAGTCGATCTCACCGGCCGAGAGTGCGTTCACCGCGGTCTGGGCATCGGGCATCGTCGTCCACACGACGCGCTCCACGTTCACCACCTTGCCGCCCGCCATCCAGCTCGGCTCCTCCTCGCGGGGCACGTAATCCTCGAAGCGCTCGTAGGTCACGGAAACGCCGGGCTCATACTCTTCCTCGACGAAGCGGAAGGGTCCTGAGCCGATGTGCTCGCTGATCGAGCTGTCCGATGAGGTCTCGGCAATGCGCGCCGGCATGATGAAGGGCGGCACGGCCGACTGTTTGGCCAACACCTCGACGAGAGGTGCGAAGGGCTCCGAGAGGGTCCAGGTGACGGTCCGGTCGTCGCTCGCCTCGAGGCTCTCGGTCACGTCGAAGATCAATTGGCCACCCGAGTCGCGCTCTCCCCAGCGCTGCAGCGAGGCCACCGCATCCGCTGCCGTTACCGGCTCGCCATCGTGGAACGTCAGACCCTCGCGCAGCCGAAAGGTATAGACGAGCCCATCGTCAGACACCTCCCAGTCAGCCATCTGCGGCTGGGGGTTGAACTCCTCGTCCGAGGCCAATAGCACGTCATAGATCATGTAGCCGTGATTGCGGCTGATATGCGCCGTGGTGATGATCGGGTCCAGCACGCGCAGGCCAGAATGCATGACGGCGACAATGGTATCGGCATCGGTCTGAGCCGTGGCCGGCAGCGACAGGGCGCCGACCATCGCCACGGCCAGCCCCCCTTGCCACTTCGCGATCTTGGCAACCGAGCTCGTCGGTATCGGTTTACTCATTTTCGTCCTTCCTCTTGTGCGTTGTTATAGGAGTACTTGCCAGTGCCCGATGGCCTGCCGGCGCCTACCCGGGAGGTTGGAAGCTTCTGCCCAGCGGGCTCAAGCGCATACCCGGCGCCAGGCGGCGCCAGGCGAGATCCGCGGGGCTGAAGGGCATCGGCCCCGGCGCCTTGCAGATCAGGATCTCCGCGGCAATCGATGCGAAATCGGCGCGGAAGTGGGTCGAGCTCTTGACCACCAGAATGCCCGCCTCCTCGGGAATCACCCCCACGAAGCGAAACATCTCCCGGTCGGCCATCTGGGCCTTGTGGCTGGTGACCACGACACGCACCCCATCGATGCGCAAGCAGGCGGATGGCCCCAGGTCCAGCCGCGCGCCGCCGTAGAAATCGCCGCTGGCCAGCAGTTGGCCGTCGGAAAGCCGCTCTACGCTCGCGCTGACCGCATAGGGACTATCCCCGGCAGTGCCGGATGTTCCACCCAGGGCCACCTCGACCACGGCGCCCTCGCCCGCCCGGTGTGCGCTCGCCGCGGCAGCCGGATCTACCATCAGTCCCAGCGCCGCCCCCTGAACACGGGCCTCGACCAAGGCACGCAGCATACCGGTGGTATTGGAATCGCCCCCCGCTCCGGGGTTGTCCTGGGTATCGGCCAGTACGATGGGGCCCCGGCTACCTTCACGCAGCAGGCGCTGCGCTTCGGCGACGCCCTCCGCGGCCTCGAAGACACGCCCGGCAAAGCCGGTTTCCGCCTCGGCGTAGGCCCGCCCGATTCGTTCTACGGCGGCCTCGGCCAAGGCCTGAGAGCGTGCATAAGCGACGACGACAGGACCACATTCGGGGAAATCGGCAGCGGGAAAGCCCATGAACAGCGAGGTACTCAGCACCTCCTCGCGCTCCTGCTGGGCCACCAGGCGATAAAGGCCCGCGGCCGGCTCGAGGTCGGTCGTTTGCCAGGGTATGGGGACCAGGTAGGGGAGGCGAAGAAGTGCTTTGGCCAGCGGCGCTCGGACCCTCATCAATTGTTCGAGGAGGAGTGCCGTGCGCCGTCCCGACTCGGCCATGTCGGTGTGGGGATAGGTGCGAAACCCCACCAGCACGTCGGCCTGCTCGACCATGCGCGCAGTGACGTTGCCATGCAGGTCCAGGCAGGCGGCGATGGGCGTCTCGGGGCCGACCACTTGGCGCACTCGGGCGAGCAGCTCCCCCTCACCGTCATCGAGATGCTCACACACCATGGCACCATGCAGATCCAGCAGCACGCCATCGAGCCTGCCCGCCCGACTCAGTCGCTCGAGCAGTTCCTCGACGATGCGGTCAAAGGCTTCACGCGTGACATGGGCGGAAGGGATGGCACCCGCCCACAGTAGCGGCACCGCCTGCCAACCTGCCTCATGTGCATGCGCCACCGCACCGGAGATGCCGAGGTTGATGCCTCGGCACGCGCTCAACAGCGCCTCACCACGTGCCAGCGGCATATAGCCACCGCCCTGGACGAAGTCCTCGTAGGTCGCCTTGCTGGGTGCAAAGGTGTTGGTTTCGTGAAGGAACCCACCTATCGCAACACGATACGTCATTATTGTCGTGCTCCCTTCCACACGCTGTGCAGCCGGCTCCCTGGCATCACGAAAGTTGATCGATGAAACCGTGGAGAGCTGCAATTGAAACGGTGGCGTGCTGGATCACTTGAGAAGCCAGTTGCATCGCATGACAATGCATCTGTATTGTTTTTTTGCTGCTTATAGCAAGCTAGTCGGACATACCGGTTGGCGCAAATCCAGAAGGAATCCCCGAAGCATGACGCGACATGTGTTGAAATCGGTGCCTGGCGGCAGGATCGTTACCGAGGCACAGCGCAACGACCCGCTGTTCGTCCAGTCCGTGGCGCGCGCCATGCAGGTACTCTCGGCATTCCACGGTGTGGACAGCGCCCTAAGCCTGGCCGAGATTGCCAAAGCGGCCGGTATCGACCGTAGCGCTGCCCAGCGCATCGTGCATACCCTGCGTCAACTGGGCTACCTGCGGCTGGACAAGGATGGACGCGGCTTCCTGCCCGATATCCGCATTCTCGACCATACGCTGGACTACCTGAGCCTGAACCCGATCGTCCGCAACGCCACGCCGGTGCTGCTCGAACTGAGGCGCAATGCCCAGGAGCGGGTCGATCTCAGCCTTTTCGACGATGTTCGCGTCGTCTATGCGGCGCGGATGCAGAGCAAGCGGGAGACGTTCTTCGCCACCCTGGTGGGCCACAGCGTGCCGACTTATTGCAGTTCGGGCGGCCGCGCCATCCTGTCCAAGCTGGACGACGACGAGGTACGGGACATCATTGCCCGCTCCGACCGGACCCCGCTGACGCCTCGCACCATCACTGACCCCGAGCGGGTGATGAGCAAGGTCCATGAGGCAAGAGAACAGGGCTTTGCCCTGGCCCGCGAAGAGATACTCATCGGTGAAATTGCGCTGGGAGTGCCGATCATAGGGCATGACGGAAGACCCTGCGGCGCGATTCATATCGCAGGGTCCTTGAGCGACTGGCACGAAGAGGCCTTTCGCGACAGATTCTTCCCGCTGGCCGCCGAAGCCGCCCTGGCCATTTCGCGTTTCTGAACGGATGGGCCCGGGCAGCGGCCTGTCGTCTCAGCGCGGCTTGAACATGTCGTCGCCGACCTGATCGATGTAGCGCTGCGCCTTGCTCACCATCAACTGGTCGCAGGCGTCTCGACCCGGCACCAGGTCGGAGCGCTCGAAGCGGTGTTCCAGGATCTCGCCCTCGGCTCCCGGCTTGCGGATCCAGCCGCTGACGCGGAACTGACCGCCCTGCTCGGCGGGCTCCGAAACGATCTGGTAGCCGTTGTACTCCACCGGCTCGGCGGCCTTGGCATTGCCCGGCTTGGCTTCACCGCTACCGAACAGTCCACCCAACAGTTTCTTCAGCATTGTTCTCTCCCCTACAGTTCTTCCCTACGAGCTTTCCAAACGAGAGCGCCGGCCCTTGGGCCGGCGCGTCCTGGAGCGAATCGACAGGCAATCAGCTCTGCTGGCGGCCTTTGCCGGCCGCAATACGCAGACGTAAAGCGTTGAGCTTGATGAAGCCCTCGGCATCCTTCTGATTGTAGGCGCCGGCATCGTCCTCGAAGGTGGCGATCGACTCGTCGAACAGCGACTGCTCGGACTTGCGGCCCACCACGGTGGCGCTGCCCTTGTAGAGCTTCATGCGCACCACGCCGGAGACGTTCTTCTGGGTCTCGTCGATGGCGGCCTGCAGCATGCGGCGCTCCGGGCTCCACCAGTAGCCGTTGTAGATCACCTTGGCGTACTTGGGCATCAGCTCGTCCTTGAGGTGCGCTTCCTCGCGGTCGAGGGTGATCGACTCGATGGCGCGATGGGCACGCAGCATGATGGTGCCCCCCGGGGTCTCGTAGCAGCCGCGGGACTTCATGCCAACGTAGCGGTTCTCGACGATGTCGAGACGGCCGATGCCGTTGTCGCCGCCCAGCTTGTTGAGGGTCTCGAGCACCTCGTGGGGCTTCATCGCCTTGCCGTCGATGGCGACAATGTCGCCGTGTTCGAAGGTCAGCTCGACGTAGGTGGGCGCATCCGGTGCGGCCTCGGGCGCCACGCTCCAGCGCCACATGTCCTCTTCGGCCTCGGCCCACGGGTCCTCGAGGATGCCGCCCTCGTAGGAGATGTGCAGCAGGTTGGCGTCCATCGAGTACGGCGACTTCTTCTTGCTCTTGGAGAAGTCGACGGGGATGTCGTGCTGCTCGCAGTAGGCCATCAGCTTCTCGCGGGAAGTGAGGTCCCACTCGCGCCACGGCGCGATTACCTTGACGCCCGGCTTGAGCGCATAGGCACCCATCTCGAAGCGCACCTGGTCGTTCCCCTTGCCGGTGGCGCCATGCGAGATGGCATCGGCACCGGTCTCGTTGGCGATCTCGATCAGGCGCTTGGCGATCAGCGGGCGAGCGATGGAAGTACCCAGCAGGTACTCGCCCTCGTAGATGGTGTTGGCGCGGAACATGGGGTAGACGTAGTCGCGCACGAACTCTTCGCGCAGGTCTTCGATGTAGATTTCCTTCACGCCCAGGGCCTGGGCCTTGGTGCGCGCCGGCTCCACTTCTTCGCCCTGACCGATGTCGGCGGTAAAGGTCACCACCTCGCAGTTGTAGGTTTCCTGCAACCACTTGACGATGACGGACGTGTCCAGGCCGCCGGAGTAGGCAAGCACGACCTTCTTGACATCGGACATTCGGGGGCTCCTCTCAGGTAAACGTCACAAGACGTGCAGTATAGCGTGGCTGCTGCCTGGCGAATACCGGCCGCGGGACGTATCGCGGCCAAGCTGTTAGACTTTTCGCCCATGAGAGGCAGCCTGGCGACGCAGTCGTTCGCTGGCAAGGAGCCGTCCCCGTAATGACTGGCGTGAGAGGCACGTGATGAGGAGAGGTGCATGAGCGAGGCGATCACTCGCGAGATGATGGCGCAGCGGTTTCGCAGTTTCCTGCCGGTGGTGGTGGATCTGGAAACCGGAGGGTTCAACGCAGAACGCGACGCCATTCTCGAAATCGCCGCCGTGACGCTGACCATGGATTCGGAAGGCAACCTGATGCCGGACGCAACCTACGCCTACCACGTACAGCCCTTCTCGGGAGCCAACGTCGAGCAGTCTGCGCTCGATTTCACCGGCATAAAACTCGATGACCCGCTACGCCAGCGGGTGGCACTCTCCGAAGCCGAGGCCTTGGGCGAGATCTTTCGCCCCGTGCGCAAGGCGATCAAGTCGCATGGCTGCACCAGAGCCGTGCTGGTGGGCCACAATGCAGCCTTCGACCACGGCTTTCTCAACGCCGCTGTCAATCGCTGCGGCATCAAGCGCAATCCCTTCCACCCCTTCTCGAGCTTCGATACCGCCAGCCTTGCGGGCCTGGTCTATGGCCAGACGGTCCTCGCCCGAGCCTGTCGCGCAGCGGGGATTCCGTTCGACAATCAGGAGGCCCACTCGGCACGTTACGACACCGAGCGAACCGCAGAGCTGTTCTGCGCCATCGTCAATCGCTACAAGGATCTGGGCGGCTGGGCGTTGGCGCAGCGGGAACAGGGCCTCGACGAGCTGTAGAAGCCTCGAGAAGTTGAGCATTTATGCGGTTCTTTCAATGACATGGGCCCGCGAGCGGAAGCTCGCGGGCCCATGTCATTGAAGCGTGCGTTGCGAAAGGAGGATCAGGCGTCACCACCCTCTTCGTTGGCCTTGGCGCGCGCCGCCGCCTCCTTGATCAGCTTCTCGAGTTCGCCGCTCTGGTGCAACTCGGCGACGATGTCGCAGCCACCCACCAGCTCGCCTTCCACCCACAGCTGGGGGAAGGTGGGCCAGTTGGCGTACTTGGGCAACTCTGCACGAATATCGGGGTTGTCCAGCACGTTGACGAAGGCGAAACGCTCGCCACAGGCCATCAGGGCCTGCACCGTCTGGGCAGAGAAGCCGCACTGCGGCAGTTGGGGAGTGCCCTTCATGTAGATCAGGATGGGATTCTCGCCGATCTGGCGCTGAATGTTCTCGATGGTAGTGCTCATGTGCGCTCCTGTTGGAAGAGATGGATGCCGAGGGTGTCGGGACGGACAATACCCGAGTGCGATACTCAGCCTTTAGCTCATGGCCCCATTCTACTGATGACGGGCGAATTGCGCATCCCCCGTAGGCTGGCTAGGATGGTGGTTTTTTCGCGCGGAGAGATCGCCATGGCGACACGCCATTTCCTGACCCTGCTGGACCTGAGCCCCGAAGAGTTGCACTACCTCATCCAGCGCGCCATCACGATCAAGAACCGCCTGCGGGCCCAGGGGCCGACCTACGCTCCGTTCACCAACCGCACGCTGGCGATGATCTTCGAGAAATCGTCGACGCGCACACGGGTTTCGTTCGAGACGGCCATGGCGCAGTTCGGCGGTCATGCGTTATTCCTCTCGCCACGAGATACCCAACTCGGTCGCGGCGAACCGATCGAGGATACCGCGAGGGTGCTGGCGGAGATGGTCGACATCGTCATGATCCGCACCTTCTCCCATGCCGGCCTCGAGACCTACGCCGGCGCCAGCTCGGTGCCGGTGATCAATGCGCTCTCCGACGACTACCACCCCTGCCAGCTACTCGCCGACGTCATGACCTGGACCGAGCTGCGCGGCAGTGTGCGTGGACGCACGGCGGTATGGATTGGTGATGGCAACAACATGTGCCACTCGTGGATCAACGCCGCGCGCCAGTTCGACTTCCAACTGAAGGTATGCTGCCCCAAGGGCTACGAGCCGCGCCAGGACATCCTCGCAGCCGCCGGCGACCGGGTCATTCTGCTGCACGATCCTGCCGAGGCCGTGGTCGGCGCGGACCTGGTGACGACCGATGTGTGGGCCTCGATGGGCCAGGAGGAGGAGCAGGCCAAGCGCGAAGCGGATTTCGCCGGCTTCCAGGTCACCGAGGGCATGCTGGACCGCGCCAAACCCGACGTCGTGTTCCTGCATTGCCTGCCGGCACACCGCGGCGAGGAGATCAGTGAAACCCTCCTCGACGACCCACGCGCGGTGGTATGGCAGGAAGCCGGCAACCGCCTGCACGCCCAGAAGGCCTTGATCGAATTCCTGTTGCTGGGGCGGGTCGATCACTGAGACCTGGCACCAAGCCGCACCGCCGGGATTCATCTCGGCGGTGACTCTACCCGCTCACGGCTCGGTCGTCAGGCAATAAAGCCTAGCTGCCAGCTGTCACGTCCTGATGCAACAGAAGCTCGACGCGACGATTGGCGGCGCGCCCTTCCGGAGTCTCGTTGCTATCCAATGGGCGCGTCTCGGCGTAGCCCACTGCTCGCAACCGCTCGGCCGGCAGGCCCTGGTCGGACAGGTAACGCAATACGGCGATGGCTCGTCCGGATGAGAGTTCCCAGTTCGATGGGAAACGGGCACTGGCGATGGGAACGCTGTCGGTATGCCCTTCCACGGAGATGTCTCCTTCGAATGTCGCGAGGACTTCGCGCAACCGGCTCAGCACCTCACGCCCCTGCCCCGTGAGGACGGCCTGGCCGCTGTCGAACAGGAGATTGTCGTCGATCCGCAGGGTGATACCCTGTTGCCCCTCGGTCACGCTCACGCCTTCGATATCGAGACCCGGGAAGCGCGGCTGCAAGCCATCGTGGCGAGGCTTGAGCCCCGCGCCAGCCACCATGCGCTCGACGGCCTCAGCTTGCGGCGTGACAGTGACAGTGGCACTGGCCTCACCGCTCTGACGGCTTTCCTGGATGGCCGTACCGTTGCCAGCCAGCGAGAGCAAGAGGACGAACAGCGTGATGAGCAGGGTCAGCACATCCAGGTAACTCACCAGCCAGCCCTCACCCTCCCCGGCATCGATGGCGGGAGGATGCAGCACGTCTCGCGTGCTGCGATCAAGCATTCTGCGCTTCTCCGTCCGGGGCGTCGCGCTTGGCCACTTCCGGATCGCGAATCTCGTCGTGATAGTTGACGACGAAGGAGTTGAGAGTTTCCTCGATGAAGGACGGCAGGCGGCGCTTGGTAATCAGCGAGATGCCCTCGAGTACCATGTTCATCGCGATGAGCCGCTCTTCGGTGCGCCGTTCGAGCTTCACGGCAATGGGCTTGAAGACCAGGTTGGCCAGCAGGATCCCGTAAAAGGTGGTCAACAGCGCCACCGCCATTCGCGGCCCGATGACGTGCAAGTCGCCCGACTCCATCACTTCGAGCATGTTGACCAGCCCCACCAGCGTTCCGATCATGCCGAAGGCCGGGGCGTAGGTGGCCATGGTGCGGAAGATCTGCGCCTCGGCGTGCTCGCGCGCCTTGAGCCGGGCGATGCGCCAGCGCAGCAGGTCGAAGATCTCGTCCTCCTTGGTATTGGCGATGACCAGTTGGATGCCGGTACGCAGGAAGGGATTGCGCGCCTTTTCCAAGGCCGCTTCGACGGCCCGCACGTCGCCCTTGAACCAGAGCCGAGAGATGTCCACCAGCTCCTTGATGTCGTCGCGCATATAGGTGTTCTCGCGGCGAAACACCAGGCCCACCAGGCGTACTACCCGTAGCACTTCCTTGAGCGGATAGCTGATGAAGGTGGCCGCCATGGTTCCGGCCAGCACGATGGCAAGGCCCGGCAGGTTGATGAAGCTCTGTGGCGACTCGGCGGTAAAGAACAGTACGCTGACCAGCAGGACGATACTGGCGCACATGCCGATAATGGTGGATGGATTCATTCAAGCTCCTGAAAATACGGGGCATGGCATCTATAGAGTACTATCGGCTTGGAACGGGGACACTTTAACCATGACCGGAAAAGGACGGCATCCGGTTGACCCAGATCATGCTTTCCGTAACACGCTAAAGTTTCCTCGGTCCCGGCCGATACGATAGCCATGAGATCCTTGTCGGCAGCAGGCCCTTCGACCCAGCCTGCCATGATGGACGATGGCGAAGGCGTGTTGCCTATGCCTTGCCAATGAGTGATTCCTGCAGCGGACTTGGCGCGCAGGAGGACAAGCCGCTGGCCGATAGCGACCAGACAGGAGTAGCCATGCATCGATGCGCCGAAAAGGAAGGACACTGCGAACGCTGCGAGGGTCCATTGCCCTTCGCGTTCACCATGGCTTTCCAGCCCATCGTCGATCTCGCCTCGGCCCGCATCACCGCCTACGAGGCACTGGTGAGGGGGCCGGGTGGCGAATCCGCTGGCAGTATCCTGGCGCAGGTCACCCCTCGCCTGCTCTACCGTTTCGACCAGGCCTGTCGAATCCGCGCCATCGAACTCGCCAGCCGCCTTGGCATGCGCGAGAACCTGTCGATCAATTTCCTGCCCAACGCGGTCTATGAGCCCATGGCATGCATCCAGGCAACGCTGGCGATATCCGAGCAGGTGGGTTGGCCGGTCGAGCGACTGATCTTCGAAGTTACGGAGACCGAGCGAGTTCAGGGACAGCATCTGGGCAACATCATCGAGGCCTACCGTAGCATGGGCTTCGTGACCGCACTGGACGACTTCGGCAATGGCTTCGCCAACCTCGACCTGTTGGTGGAACTGCACCCCGACCGGCTCAAGATCGACCGCGCCCTGGTGATGGGCTGCGACAGCGATTCGCGCCGCCAGGCCATACTGCGTGCCCTCATCGGCCTGGGCCG
Source organism: Billgrantia sp. C5P2 (assembly GCF_051062895.2). Lineage (NCBI taxonomy): Bacteria > Pseudomonadati > Pseudomonadota > Gammaproteobacteria > Oceanospirillales > Halomonadaceae > Billgrantia > Billgrantia sp. C5P2. The sequence continues at coordinate 1,921,322 of NZ_CM128542.1, read as the reverse complement.
GGAGCTCGGCATCGACCTGGTGGCGGAAGGGGTGGAGACCCGTGCGGAAGCCTTGTGGCTGGCCCGCAGCGGCATTACCCAGCAGCAAGGCTTCTTCTATGCCCGTCCCGGCCTCGAGAAACTGACTCCTGGCCTGGAGCCGGCTCTCATGGCATTGCAGCGGGCCATTTGAAGAAAACGCTTCGATCACGATCACGACAACCTGCAACTTGAGAATATTCCGAGTGCATCACACTCAGCACGGAGCCAAGCAGCATGCCTGAGCAAAGGGACCACGATCCTTTCACCGTCGCTCTGCATCCGATTCACGATGCCAGCCATCACCATGTGGCGGATCGCCTGGTCTACACCCGGCACACCGACACCGAAACCGAGGACGTCATGGCCGCCACGGCCAGGGCGCTGGCCAGCGCCGTCTATGAACTCGGCGATGGCGGCCTGCTGGGCGACAGGACACTGTTCCTCGACCTGCCACTGGAGTGGCTCGATCGTCCCGAGCTGCTGCCGACGCCGGCACCGCGCCTGGCACTTGGCATTGCCGAAGTGTACACGGTCGATGCCGAGCTGCTCGCTCGCCTGGACGACATCCGCGAGCGCGGCTACCGGGTCATCGTATCGACCCGCCTGCTGAAGCAGGACCTGGAGGCGATGCTCGATCGCTGCGACATCATCATGCTCACCTCGCCACAGGATCTCGACGACGAGACGCTGGAACGGCTTCCCGCACGCAACGTCAAGCTACTGGTCGAGAACCTCGACAGCCGGGAAGAGCTGGAGCGCTACCAGGCGCTGGGCTGCGACTACTACCATGGGCACTATCTCGCCAAACCCAGCTTCATCGCATCGGCCCCGCGAGGTCGCCACGGTAACCGTGCTGCCCAGATCCGCCTGATCCGCGCCCTCTACGAGGACAACAACGATCTCAACCGGCTCCATGAGCTGGTGGTGCAGGTGCCACACCTGCACGTGGCCATCCTGCGCCGGGCCAACTCGAGCTATTTCCACCGCGGCGGCAAGGAGGTCGACCTGCATCGCGCGGTACAGCTCCTGGGGCTCATCGAGCTTCGCCGGCTGATCCTGACCCTGACACTCGCCAGCCTGCAACCCTCGTCGCGCATCGTGCTGCGCATGGCGTTGATCCGTGCCTTCATGTGCCGCAACCTGACGGCTCCCTTCCCCTCCCTCGACCCCGAGGATGCCTTCACCACCGGCCTGTTCTCGATGATGGATGCCCTGCTGGAGGAGGACCGCCAGACCCTGCTCGAACACCTGCCATTGGGGCAGCCGATCATCGATGCCCTCAAGCACCGCTCAGGCCCCCTGGGTGCCGTGCTGACCCTGTGCGAGAACCATGAGCGGCAGGTCGAAGAAGCCATCGACGACGTGCCTGCCGATCGGCTCCACAACTGCTACATGAATGCCCTCGGGAGCACCAAGTCCCTGATGGAAAATCTTTAAGCGTGCTCGGTCAGGCGCGCCCTGAGCCGGCTCACCGCCTGACTGTGCAGCTGGCAGACCCGTGATTCGGTCACGCCGAGCACGACGCCGATCTCCTTGAGGTTGAGTTCCTCCTGGTAGTACAGCGCCATCAGCAACTTCTCACGCTCGGGCAACGCCTCGATGCCTTCGGCCAGACGCTGGCGCTTCTCTTCGTCAATGAGCATACGGTAGGGAGTGTCGATCGAGGCATCCTCGATCCCGGGCTCGACACCCTCGGCCATCAGCGCTTCGAAGGGGAGCAGATGCCCGCTGTTGGTATCGTTGAGCAATTGCCGATACTCCTCCAACCCCATGTCGAGTTCGGCGGCGATCTCGGTCTCCTCGGCCGAGCGCCCCAGCGTCTGTTCCAGGCGCCGCACCGCCTCGTCGACCGCCCGTGCGTTGCGCCTGACGCTGCGCGGCAGCCAGTCGCGGCTGCGTAACTCGTCGAGCATGGCACCGCGTATACGCTGGCTGGCGAAGGTGGCAAAACTGGCGCCCTGGGTCGAATCGAAGCGGCCCATGGCCTCGAGCAGCCCCACCATGCCGGCCTGAATCAGGTCGTCGAGTTCGATGCTTGCCGGCAGCCGAACCTGCATGGACAGTGCCTGCCGCCTCACCAGCGGCAGGTACTCGTCCAGCAGGTCTGCTTGTTCAATCTTGCCTCGTGCTGTGTACATGCGCTTGCTCTCACGGCTAACAATCCCCCGGGCGTCGACTCGAACGCTCGATGGGCTCAGGGTCGTTGCAGATGCTCATGGTCGACGATCACCTGCAGCCCTTGCAGGGTCGTGGCACGCTGCCGGCGATCCTGCAGTGAAAACTGGAAATACAGTGGCGTATCGGCCGGCAGGCCCGCCATGACATCGGTTTGCCCACGTGGCCCCGGTAGCGGTATGCAGCCCCCCGGGTGGCACAACCAGGCATTCACCTCACTGCCGGCTGGTGGCTGATACTGCCAGCCAACCCGTCGCATCACCTGGCCGCGCGCCAGTTCAGGCGAGGGTGGCAGCAAGGCAGCGGATGAACTCGGGCGGTCGGCCATGGTCACCAGCAGCGAAGGAGCGCTGGCGACCCAACTGCCGGCGGCATGAGCGATACCCATCCACACGGCACAGAGTGCGACACCCGCAAGCCAAGGCCCCGTACGACGTATCATCTCGCCAATACCAGCAGTTCGATGCCGAAATAAGCGTCCGCCACATACTGTAGATTGGCCAATAGACCCTGCCGCCCCACCCCCCGCGGATGTACGGCGATCAAACGCTGCGGGCCGCCCTGTTCGGAGATCTGCCTGAGCATGCGATAGCCGCGGCGAAACGCCTCCAGATCGTCATCCACCCACAGCGCCCAGTGCGATTGCTGTGTCACCAGCAGTGGCAAGTGCGGACTGTCGATGGGCAACGCCACGATGCGCCAGGACCGCGGATCGCCTATCCAGCGCCGCCCCTCCCCGGCCCAACTTTCCAGTAGTTCGCTCACCCTGGTGGTGTGCCGTTCGGCGGTGCCCGGCAGGCCCAGCACCATCAACGTCACTGGCTGAGCACTGCCCGCCTTGCGCGGCGGCGTCACGGCGGCACTCGTTGATGCCGGCTTGGCCGATGGCCGGGGGGCAGCCTGCGATCTTGCCTCACTGCTGCCTCCGCCAGCAGCCAGCTCGACCAGCATCTCGGCCACATGTGCCGGGCAATCCTGCGATTCACCGTTCGCCCATTGGCGCAGCCCTGCGGCCTGGTCCCATCCCATCTAACCTGTCTCCCTTTCACCGAGACCAAGGTGGCGAATGGCATCGCGCACCATGAAAAGTTGTACCAACGACTCGAGCAGCGCAACGTCGCGGCGTCGGCGACGCCCACCGCCAAGCCCCAGCAGCTCCGCCCGTAGATCCATCGCCGCCTCGTCCTCGGCAAGGTCCAGGTGAGCCGCCACCGTCGCCAGACCACTGGCCATCAACAGACGCTGATCGGCACGTAGTTCCCCTAGCTCGGCCGGGTCCAGGCGCTGCCAGGCACGGCGGGCAAGCTGCGGCAGAACGTCGCCCTGCAACAGTGTGAGCAACAGTGGCTTGGGCTCGCGCCCCAGCCGCGCCGGGGTTATCCAATAGCGCTTGCCAAGGACCTTGCCACTCTCCTCATCACGAACCTCACCGAGCCAGGCCCGCGCACTCAGGCTTTGCTGGTCGCGCCGGCCACCCTTGAAGACCACCTCGACGGGCAGGGTAGAGAGGCCGAGACGTCCCGGTGCACCGCGGAAACGGCAGCGCACTTCACCCATGGCTTCGCCCGTACCTTCGAGCGACGCCAGGGTGCGCCGTTCGCCGGAGTAGTCGACACGCTGGCTTCCGCGCACCTGGCTGCACCAACTCATCTCCTGACGCTCCAACCACTCTCCCGCCTCGCCATCGGGCAGCCCGTTCAGCAGATGTACGCCGATATCGTGCCGCTCCAGCGCCGCCGCCAGACGCCCCTGCTGTCCCGCCACCTGGCGATGCTGCAATAGCGGCAGCGCCAGCCAGGTGCCCTCGGGGCTGAGTGCCACGTCGGGCATCGACCAGTTCTCGCCCGGCACACGGCGGCGTTCGCTCCACATCATGCCCAGCGCCTGGTCGGAACGGGGATAGTCTGCCAGCAACTGCTCCAGGCGCTGCTGCTGGACGGTTGAAGGTAACCCCAGCAGGTTCCACACCTCTTCGAGGCGCTCGAAGCCGGGCAGGCGCTGGCGCAGCGCCTGCAACACGACGGCCAGGCGGCGCCCTTGGCCCAGCAGGTTGCCGGAACTTCGGGCGGCAGGCTCCACGGCCTGTCGCGCCGGCCTTGCCAGCGGTGTGCGATCGGCCAATGCCTGTCCGATCAGGGTATCGGGCTCGGCGAGCGCCATGTCCTCCGGCACACGCTGGCCATGCGAGACGAACAGCAGACGAAGCCCGTGGCGCATGACGATGTCGAGCACGGGCGCCAACCGCCCTGCTTCGTCCTGCTTGGTGATGATGCAGTCGCACAACTCGCCACCGGCCGCCTGGGCCGCCTGGCGATAGCGCACCACCACCTCCTCGAGGGTCTCGGGTTGGCTGGCGGCATTGAGCAGCAGCACCAGGCGCACCGGGGAATCGCCGCCGTGCAGATGACTGACCTGTTCGATCACGCGGTGATCGCGCTGGCTCATGCCAACCGTATCGATGATGATCCAGGACTTGCCCTTCACACGCTCCAGCAGATCCGATACCGGTTGGTCGGCGTTGAGCGCGTACATCGGCACGTCAAGCAGCCGCGAATAGATGCGCAGCTGCTCATGAGCGCCGATACGGAAGCTGTCGGTGGTCACCAGCGCCACCGGACGCGTGCCGTGACGCATGACATAACGCGCCGCCAGCTTGGCCGTGGTGGTGGTCTTGCCCACCCCGGTGGGACCGATCAGCGCCACGATACCGGTACGGTCCATGAAGGCGGCTTCGTCGTCCAGGCCGCTCAAGCGCTTGGCCAACTGGCGCGCCAGCCAGGCCAATGCACGCTCATCCAGCGCGCCTGCGACCGCCAACTCTTCGGGCAGGGCCGACACCACCTCTTCGGCCAACGCCTGGCCGAAACCTGCCTCCAGCATCGTCCGCACGAGCTGCTCGCCGAGCGTATCGGCCGATTCCGGCTGGCCACGCTCGCGGGAAAGCAGGGCGCGCATGTCGCGCATCTCTTCGAGCAGCCTTGCACTCATGGCCTCGAAGGCCTGGGCCGGGTCCGGCCCCACTGGCGTGGCCGGCGTGGTTGCCGGGCGGCCCGACTCGGCGGATGGCGGCGTGACGCTGCCGATACTGGCATCACCGTCGGTCGCCGCCGACTCGGCCATGGCCAGGATTTCGACACCCTGCTCGGTGTGTCGGTTGGCCAGTATCAGGGCCTCATCGCCAAGTGCAGCACGCACCTGGCGCATGGCCTCGCGACTGTTGGCGCCCAAGAAACGCATGACACTCATCGCTTATCGACCTCCCACCAGCGTCACGATGCGCAGGGTGCGATCATCGGGAATTTCCGCCTGCGACATGACCACAAGGTGGCGCATGCGCCGGCGCAGGAAGCGGGCCAGCAACGGTCGCAGGCTATGCTGCACGACCAGCACCGCTGGCTCGCCGCTCGCCTCGTGGCGCTCGACGGCCTGTTCGGTTTGACTCATCAAGGTCTCCGCCAGTCCGGGCTCGAGCGACCCATTGCCGTTCATCGCCTGCATCAGGACCTGCTCAAGCTGGGCATCCAGGCCTATCACGTTCAGCGTATCGCGTCCGGGGAACCACTGCTGAGTAATCGCCCGCCCCAGCATGATCCGCACCAATGCCGTCAGCTCGTTGGTGTCCTGCTGCTGAGGCGCGTACTCCGCCAGGGTATCCAAGATGGTACGCATGTCGCGAATGGAGACGTCTTCGTCGAGCAGATTCTGCAGGATACGCTGCAGCACGGTCAGGCTGATGGCCTTGGGAACCACGTCCTCGACCAGCGACTTCTGCTCCTCGCCCAACTTGTCGAGCAGCTTCTGGACCTCCTGTCGCCCCAGCATTTCGGACGCATGGCGATGCAGCAAGTGGTTGAGGTGGGTGGCGATCACGGTACCGGCATCGACCACGGTATAACCGTAGACCTGAGCGTGTTCGCGCTGGCCGCCGTCGATCCAGACGGCCGGCAGGCCGAAGGCGGGGTCGGTGGTCGGCGTGCCTTGCAACTGGCCGGTAACCTGCCCAGGGTCGATGGCAAGCCACTGTCCGGGGAAGGCCTCGGCGCGGCCGATTTCCGCCCCTTTCAGGGTAATCACGTAGGTGTTGGCACCCAATTCAAGGTTGTCGCGTATATGCACCACGGCGGGAAGGAAGCCGACCTCCTGGGCGAACTTCTTGCGCACGCTCTTGATGCGGCCCAGCAATTCACCGTCCTGACGCTGGTCGACCAGCGGAATGAGACGATGCCCGACTTCGAGACCCAGGGTATCCACAAGTTGGACGTCTTCCCAACTGGCTTCGGGCGCTTCGGGTGGTGGTGGCGGTTCGGTGTGAAGCTCCTCCTCCACCAGGCGCTGCTCACGCTGCCGCGTGAGCATCCAGGCCAGGCCGGCCAAGAGGCCGGTAAAGAGCAGGAACACCATGTTGGGCATGCCCGGCACCAGGCCCAGCAGGCCCATGACCAGCGCCGCCAGCACCATTACCTGGGGATTGACGAACAGCTGACCGATCATCTGCTGGCCGACGTCCTGCTCGGTATTGACACGCGACACGGTCACGCCAGCGGCGGTGGAAATAACCAGGGCGGGAATCTGGGCCACCAGGCCATCACCGATGGTCATCAAGGTATAGGTCCTGGCGGCATCGCCGAAGCCCATGCCGTGCTGAAGCATGCCGATCAGGAGACCGCCGATGACGTTGACCACCATGATCACCAGACCGGCCATGGCATCGCCGCGCACGAACTTGCTGGCACCGTCCATGGAGCCATAGAAATCGGCCTCCTGGGCAACCTCGGAACGACGCTTGCGGGCGTCCTCCTCGCCAATGAGGCCGGCATTGAGGTCGGCGTCGATGGCCATCTGCTTGCCCGGCATGGCATCGAGCATGAAGCGCGCCCCCACCTCGGCGATGCGTCCCGCGCCCTTGGTGATGACCATGAAATTGATGATGACGAGAATCAGGAACACCACCAGACCGACGGCGAAGTTGCCGCCGATGAGAAACTCGCCGAACGCCTCGATGACCTTACCGGCCGAATCTCCGCCCTGGTGCCCTTCCATCAGGATGACTCGGGTGGAGGCCACGTTGAGCGACAGGCGCAGCAGCGTGGTGAACAGCAGCACTGCCGGAAACGCGGCGAAATCCAGCGGCTTCTGGGTAAACATGCTGACCAGCAGCACCATCACCGCCAAGGCGATGTTGAAGGTGAAGAGCAGGTCGAGTGCGAACGGCGGCAGCGGCACGATCATCATGCCGAGGATCATGATGATCAGGATCGGGCCGGCCAGCAGCTTCATGCGCACGTCGCCCATCCAGTCGCGCCGCCCGATGATATGGCTGAGTGACTTCATCGACGCTCTCCGCCGGGCCCGGCGGTATCCTGGTCAGCGTCGCCAGCGACCGCATCGGCGGCTGGCACTTCCAGGTTTTCCGGTATGGGCAAATTCTCTGGTGTAGGCGGCACCTCTCCCCCCTCTCGTGACACGTGCTTGAGACGGAAGGCCCAGGCCAGGACTTCCGCTACGGCGGTATACAGGTCAAACGGAATCTCATGCTCGAGATCGACGTGGTGATACAGGGCACGAGCCAGCGGCGGGGCCTGCAGAAGCGGTACACCCGCTTCCTCGGCGAGTTCGCGGATACGCGCTGCCACCCTGTCGGCGCCCTTGGCTACTACCCTCGGCGCCCCCATGCCCTTCTCATCATACTGTAGCGCTACTGCATAGTGCGTCGGGTTGGTGATGATGACATCCGCCTCGGGCACCTTGCTCATCATGCGACCGCGCGCCATTGCCTGCTGCTGGGAGCGGATCCGTGCCTTGAGGTGCGGATCGCCCTCGGACTCCTTGTGCTCGCGCTTGATCTCGTCCTTCGACATGCGCAACTTCTTGGCATGGTTCCAAAGCTGGTAGGGCACGTCGATCAGTATCACCACCAGCAGCGTCAGCACCATCAAGCCGCAGGCCTCGGCCGCCATCATCAGCGCTCGTGCCAATGCCTGGGTCGTCGGTTGATCCAACAGCGACAGGTACTCCCCGCGCTTGAAATAGAGATACGCCATGCCGACCCCACCGATGAGCACCGACTTGGCCACCGCCTTGAACAGCTCGACCAGTGCCTGGGTACCGAACATGCGCTTCAGACCCTTGAAAGGGTTGAGCTTCGACATCTGGGGCTTGAGCGATTTGGCCGAAATCAGCCAGCCCCCCAACAGCGCCGGCGCCACCAACGCCACTAACGTCAGCAACAGGAACAGCGGCATCATGGACACCAGCGTACGGCTGCCCAGGTCGAGCACGTTGCTCAGCATGGGACCGGTTTCGAAGGCTTGACGACGCTCGAACAGGAAGGCCTGCTCCATCACCAGCCCGAGCTGATCGTAGAGCATCGCTCCCATCGACCACATACCCACCACGCCGCCCAACAGCAGCATGAAGGTGGTCAATTCCCGGGAACGGGCGACCTGGCCGTCCTCGCGCGCCTTCTCCAGGCGTCGAGGCGTGGCCTCTTCGGTCTTTTCCTGATCACTGCTTTCGTCGGCCATGGCTACCAGACACTCTTCTGCACGGTGGCCATTGTGGCGTCAACGGTGAGGGGGCGATACGCCAAAAAGCGCCGATGATCGTGGCCTTATCGGCCACGACCCACGACGCGGAAGGGATTGCAGTGAGGAACGCGAAGCGTTAGGAGGGCTCAGAAGCCGAGCTGATCCAGTAGATCGTCGACCTGATCCTGGTTCGTCATGACGTCGGCTCCCGGCTTGATCTGGGGACCGTTGAGCAGGCTTTCCTCGCGGCGGCGCGCTTCTGTCTCCCATTGATCGTTGGCCTTGCGCTGCATGCTCTCGCGGGCCACTTCCTCGGGGACGTTGTCGATCAATACCTGTACCAGTTGGTGCTCGATCTCGCGGATGACGTCCATCATCTTCTTGATCACCTGCCCCGTCAGATCCTGGAAGTCCTGGGCCATCATGATCTCGAGCAGCTCCTTCTGGGTGGCCTGGGTCTTGTCGGGCACCTCAGCCAGGTAGGAGCGCGTCTGCTTGACCAGGTCGCGCGCCTCGTCGAGCTCCTTGGGTTCGGCGAACCACTCGGCCCAGCGCTTGTCCAGCGACTCAGCGCCACTGCTGATCGCGTCCTGCAGCGGCTGGGCACGATCGATGGCGTTGAGGGCACGCTCCGCGGCCTGCTCGGTCATGGTAGCCACGTAACTCAGCCGGTCCCGCGCATCGGGAATCGCCTCGGCCGCCTTCTCGATTTCCTTGTCCAGACCCAGCTCGCGCATGCTCTCACGCAGCATGCGGGTCAACTGTCCGATACGCTGGACCAGTTCCTCGCCGGCGGCACCGGCCGCTTGAGCCTGGCCTGGCTGCTCGTTTGCGCTCATTTTGTACTCTCCTTTCGCAAGCGGGGCTAACAGCGTCACTTGCCCAGCTTCTCGAAAATCTTGTTGAGCTTCTCTTCCAGCGTGGCGGCGGTAAACGGCTTCACCACGTAGCCGCTGGCCCCGGCCTGAGCTGCCGCGATTATGTTCTCCTTCTTCGCCTCGGCGGTCACCATCAGCACCGGCAACTGCTTGAGCGCATCGTCGGCGCGGATCTGCTTGAGCATCTCCAGGCCATCGAGGTTTGGCATGTTCCAGTCGGACACCACGAACTCGAAGGAGCCCGAGCGCAGCTTGCTCAACGCCTCCTGTCCGTCTTCGGCTTCTTCGACATTGGTGTAGCCGAGCTCCTTCAACAGGCTCCGAACGATCCGGCGCATGGTCGGAAAGTCATCGACCACCAGAAAGCTCATGTTCTTGTCAGCCATCGGGAATTCCTCTTCTCTTTCAGGTAACGGTCATCTGACGGCAGTGATTGCCGCCGTGGTTCAGAATTCTTCCCACTCGCCCTCGGCGACGGGTTCGGCCTGGGTCTTGCGCTTCGGCTTGGGATCGATCTCGGCCGCTTGGCGCGTAGTGGGTTGCGCCCCACCTGTCGGCTTGGCCAGGGCTGGCACGCCTGTACGCTGCGCCAGTGTCGCCTCGCCCGGAGAAGCACCGCCTCGGCGCTGGCTCGCACCGGCTTGGGACACTTGTTGCGCGTCTCCCGTCAGGCGAAACACCGCGACGGCCTGCTCGAGACGGCTGGCTTGCTCTTCGAGCGAGGCAGCGGCAACCGTGGCCTGCTGGACCAGCGAGGCGTTCTGCTGAGTGACCTGATCCATCTGGCCCACCGCCTGGCTCACCTGCTCGATACCATCGCTCTGTTCCTGCGAAGCCGCCGATATCTCGTCCATGATGTCGGTCACGCGGCGCACCGCCTTGACCACCTCGTCCATGGTCTCGCCGGCCTGTTCGGCGAGGGTCGAGCCCTCCTTCACCTGGGCCACCGAGCCGTCGATCAGATCCTTGATCTCCTTGGCCGCGGTGGCACTGCGACTGGCGAGGTTGCGCACCTCGCCGGCCACGACGGCGAAGCCGCGCCCCTGCTCGCCAGCACGCGCCGCCTCGACCGAGGCGTTCAGCGCCAGGATGTTGGTCTGGAAAGCGATGGAGTCGATCACGCTGGTGATGTCGCTGATCTTCCGGGAGCTCGTGGAAATACTGCCCATGGTCTTGACCACGCGATCCACCACCTCGCCGCCACGTTCGGCTGTCGTCGAGGCGTCCAGGGCCAGCCCGCTGGCCTGGCGCGCATTGTCGGCGTTCTGGCGTACCGTGGCGGTAAGTTCTTCCATGCTCGCCGCGGTCTCCTGCAGCGAAGCCGCCTGCTGCTCGGTACGTGACGACAGATCGGCATTGCCGCTGGCAATCTCGCGGGTGCCGATGTGGATCGACCCGCTACCGTCGCGCACCTGGCCAACGATGCGGGTCAGGCTCTGCTGCATGTTGCGCATGGCGTTGAACAGCTTGCCGATCTCGTTGCGGCTGCCCTCGGGAATCTTGCTGGTCAGGTCGGCCTTGGCAATGGTCTGAAGGTGCTTGACCGCGGAGTTGAGCGGTCGGATCACCGTCGCACGCAGGCCGACATACACCAGCACCAACACCAGTGCGGCCAGTACCAGTGCGCCCAGCTTGATGATAGCGAAGCGGTCAGCCTGGGCACGGAACTCGGCAGTCATCGCCTGTCCCGTGCTGAAACCGTAATGGACGAACTCGGTCATGCTGGCAGCGAGGGCGGCACTGGGCTCGATCAGCTCGTCACGCAGTTTGCCGAACCCCGGGGTATTGAGCTGATCGAGTGCTTCGTGCTGTTCGCGAACGAGGCTGAGTACCGTCGTGAAGTTCTGTTCGAGCCGCTGGGCCATTTCCAATGATTCATCGGACTTGGGAGACGCGGAGAAGCTGCTCAAGCGCGCCTCGGCCCGGTCCATGCGATCCACCGCGACATCGAGCTGCTGATTGGCATCGGCCATGCGCCCCAGCATGATCTGGTTGGAGGCAATCTCGAGACTGACGCGCGCCAAGTTGAGCAAGGCATCGGCACGATTGACCTCGTTGAGCTGCTGGGCATTGATGCGGTCGAGGTCCGTCATGACCCGCTCCGCCTGACGCTCCGACAGGAACGAGAGCAGTGCCACCACGCCGATCAGCACGGCGAAGCTGACCAAGGCGGCAATCACGGAAACGTTGATACTGATATTTCGAATCAGGCGACTCATTACCAGGCGGCTCCTTGCGTAAGGTGGCGATTGCTATTGTTCGTTTTTCTTCTGGTCCATCAGACTCGCTGTGCACGGCCCGAAGCCGCTACCAGCTCCATCAAGCGCTCGGGAATATCGTCCAGGCTTGCCACTTCGGCAGCTCCCCCCAGGGCGATCGCCTCGCGAGGCATGCCGAAGACCACGCAGCTTGCCTCGTCCTGGGCCAGGGTGGACGAACCCGCCTGCCGCATCTCGAGCAGCCCTGCAGCCCCGTCCTTGCCCATGCCGGTGAGAATCACTCCGATGGCATTGCGCCCCGCCTGGGTGGCAGCGGAATGAAACAGCACGTCCACCGAAGGGCGGTGACGATTGACCGGCGGCCCGTCGTCGAGCCGGGCCACGTAGTTCGCCCCGCTGCGCGCCAGCTTCAGGTGAGCGTCGCCCGGCGCGATATAGGCATGGCCCGGCAATACTCGCTCGCCGTCGCTGGCTTCCTTCACGGTGATGTTGCAGAGCCGGTTCAGCCGCTCGGCGAAGGAGCGAGTGAAGCCGCCGGGCATGTGCTGGGTGATGAGGATGGCCGGGCTGTTGGCCGGCAGCGGCTCGAGCACGGCGCGGATCGCTTCAGTGCCTCCCGTGGAGGCCCCGATGATGATCAGCTTCTCGCTCGATACCAGCGGTGCCTTCAAGGCCGCCCGCGGCGTCGCTGGGGCCTGGCGGGCCTGGCGCGGGCGCGACTTGGCCGCGGCACGAATCTTTTCGGCGATGTCGTTGGCATACTCCAACATGCCGTTGCGGATACCCAGCGACGGCTTGGCGACGAAATCCACCGCCCCCAGCTCCAATGCGCGCAGGGTGATCTCCGAACCGGCCTGGGTCAGCGACGACACCATCAACACCGGCATCGGCCGCAGGCGCATCAATCGCTCGAGGAAGTCGAGGCCATCCATGCGTGGCATCTCGACATCGAGTGTCAGGACATCCGGGTTGAGACGCTTGATCAAGTCGCGCGCCACCAAAGGGTCCGGCGCCACGGCCACGACTTCCATGTCCGGCTGCGAGTTGATGATCTCACTGAGAAGGTCACGAATCAGCGCCGAGTCATCGACACACAGCACCTTGATCCTGTTCGAGCCCAAGGCAAATCTCCTTGTACATGAGGAAGTCATTGCGACTCATGGCTTTTCAATAATGTGATTAATCGGCCCGGGCGGTGAAAACTTTAGCCTCGCGTCGGGATAGCCGCAGTGCCCGGATGGTCTGTCGGGCTCGGCCGTGGCAGGTCGCCGGCGATGGACGACACAGCAGGGGAGATCGCGGCGCGAGCCGTCGTCACCCCTTCGCGCCGCCACGATCCGCCAAGGTATAGACCGTCTGACCTCGCAGGCGGAACACCTTGCTGATATAGGAGAAATTCTCCGAGTGGCCGGCGAACAGAAGACCATCGGGCTTGAGCAACGGGGCAAAGCGCTCGAGAATACGCGCCTGAGTCTCCTTGTCGAAGTAAATCATCACGTTGCGACAGAAGATGGCATCGAAGGGTCCCTTGATCTGCCACTGCGGCGCCAGCAGGTTCATCGACAGGAACTCCACCATCGATGACACCTCCGGTCGTACCCTGGCCAGCCCTTCGTGCTGCCCACGCCCCTTCTGGAAGAAACGCTTGACGCGCTCCTCATCGATCTTGCGAACCTGTTCGACGGGATAGACACCGGCCCGAGCACGCGTCAGCGCCTCGGTATCGATGTCGGTGGCTACCACTCGAGCGTCCGCCGCCCGCGGCCCCAGGGTTTCGAGCAGGGTCATGGCGATCGAATACGGCTCCTCACCGGTCGAGGCGGCTGCGCTCCAGACGCGTACCGGCCCGCTGGAGTTGCGAGCATGCTCGGCCAGCAGGGGAAAATGATGCATCTCGCGGAAAAAGGCCGTGAGGTTGGTCGTCAACGCATTGGTGAACGCCTCCCACTCTCGCGCATCGGGCTGGCGCGCCAGCTTCTCCAGATAGTCGCTGAAGCGGGTCAGGCCGTGATGGCGCAAGCGCTTGGCCAGACGGCTGTAGACCATCTCGCGCTTGTGTTCAGCCAGCACGATACCTGCGCGCTGATAGATCAGCTGGCGAATCCGGGAAAAGTCTTCGTCGGTGAGGACCAGATCACGCTCGAGATGACCCAGCCCGGACCATTGCCCCGGTTCCATCCCGGGGCTTTGTGACTTCGTCAAAATGTTTCCCACTCTTCATCGGCTGTCGCCTTGCTTGACTTGCCAGAAGCACGCTTCGCGGGAAGCGGGTCATGCAACAAGGCGGGGGTGGCGGACCGCGAACGCTCGGAGGAAGCCTCCGAGGTTCGCTCCTGCTCTTGGGTAGCAACCTGCTCGAGCCCGGCACCACGCAGCCGGAAGACGCGAATCGCACGGTCGAGCAGCTCCGCCTGGCGCTGCAGGTCGCTTGCCGCCCGCGCGCTCTGCTGCACGCGCTCGGCATTCTGCTGGGTCACCTGGTCCATCTCGGTGATGGCCTGGTTGATCTGGCCGATGCCGCTGCTCTGCTCCTCGGACGCCGCCGTGATCTCGCCCATGATGTCGTTGACCCGCTGCGAGGCCGCCACCACTTCGGCCATCGCGCTCTCGGCACGCTGCACCTGGCTGGCCCCTTCGTGGATCTCGCTGGCCGAGCCGTCGATCAGTTGGCGGATCTCCTTGGCGGCGTCCGCACTGCGTCCGGCCAGGTTGCGCACCTCGCCGGCCACCACGGCGAAGCCGCGACCCTGCTCGCCCGCCCGCGCCGCCTCCACCGAGGCGTTCAGCGCCAGGATGTTGGTCTGGAACGCGATCGAGTCGATCACGTTGATGATGTCCTTCATCTTCTCGGCGCCGGCCGTGATGCGGGCCATCGTCTGCACCACGCCATGCATCAGCTCGCCGGTATCGCGCACGCGGCCGGCGTTGTCCAGCGCCAGCCCGCTGGCCTGGCGGGCGTTGTCGGTGTTCTGCTGCACCGTGGTAGTCATCTCCTCCATGCTGGAGGCGGTTTCCTGCAGCGAGGCGGCCTGCTGTTCGGTGCGCGCCGAGAGGTCCTCGTTGCCGCGGGCGATGGAGCGCGACGCCGGGGTCACGACGTCGATGCCCTGCTGCACGCTGCGGGTGGTGCTGTAGAGGCTCTTGCGCATGGTGTTCAGCGCACCGAGCAACAAGCCGATCTCGTCGCGCGTACGATCCGGCGAGCGCACCGCCAGGTTGCCCGAGGCGATCTGCAAGGTGAAATCCACGGCGCGGCGCACCGGCCGGGTAATCGCTCGCATGGTCCAGACCCCCAGCAGGATCAGGAACAGGATGCCGATCGACAGCGCCGCAATCTGGCCCGTAAGCATCACGACCTGACCGCGCTGGGCTTCTTCAGCCAGTTGATTGGCATAGTCGAGCTTGCCCTCGACCAGTACGTTGATGCTCTCGCTGATGGCATCAACTTCCGGTCGCAGCACATCGTTGTAGGCCTCGTAGGCGGCAAAGCCGCTGCCGTCGATCAGCGCTTGCAGCGTCGGGCGGATGCCGTCGGCGATGGCGACGCCAAGTTGGGCGTCGAGGGCAGCCACTTCTCCACGCGCGGTATCCTCGCCGTCGAGGAAGCTCTCCCAGGAGGCATCGATGCGCTCGACGACACCTTCGGATTGATTGGCCAGCTCCTGGATCTGCTCCAGACGCAACGCCCTGGGGTTGCGCACCGGGCGCTCCAGGTCGGTCATCAACTGGCTCAGCAATTGGTCGATACGCTGCAGGTCGGCGATATCCTGCACACCGTTGTCGTTGAGGTAGGCAACGCGGTCTCCCGATACCTTGAGGCCATAGAGCCCCACGGCGCCGCTGAGCATGAGCAGCAACACCGGAATCAGGGTCAGGGTAACCAGCTTGGCCCGAATGGTATGGACGTTGAGCCGCGAGAGCGCACCCAGCAGCCCGCGGCGCACCAGTTGGCCCTGTTTGACTGACAGTTTCCGACTCCCTTTACGAAGCTGGGCATAGGCGCGAGCCGCCGCCTCGGCGACGACCGGCTCAACCGGAGCCCGTACCGAGGTGTAGCCTTGGCACTTGCCGTCCTCGAGAATCGGCGTGACCGTCGCCTGCACCCAGTAATGGTCGCCATCCTTGCGCCGATTCTTGACGACCCCTTGCCAGGTATTCCCTTTCTTGATGGTCTTCCACAGGTCATCGAAGGCCTCAGGCGGCATGTCGGGATGGCGAATCAGGTTATGGGGTGCCCCGATCATCTCTTCGTGAGAATAACCACTGACCTCGACGAACGCGGAGTTGGCGTAGGTGATCCGCCCTTCCAGGTCCGTTCGACTGATGAGCAGATGCTCATCACTCAACTTGTATTCCCGCTGTGTTACCGGCTGATTGTCACGCATCGTTATTATCCTTTGCAGCCTCGTGTGAGTGAGTCCCCTGCCATAACCTTAAAACGTCTCCCACTCCTCATCGGATGCCGTCTGGCGCGCCTTGGCCTGCACCCGCTTGGCGGGCAGCGGATCCTGCTGCGAGACTGGTGTGCTCGTCGGCTTCCTCGACGTGCCGGCTGAGCGCAGCTCTTCGGTTTCCTGCGAACCGGGCACCTTCTCGGGGCCGGCCCCCTGCAGGCGATAGACGCGAATGGCTTGGGCCAGTTGCTCCGCCTGATGCTGCAGGTCGCTTGCCGCCCGCGCGCTCTGCTGCACGCGCTCGGCATTCTGCTGGGTCACCTGGTCCATCTCGGTGATGGCCTGGTTGATCTGGCCGATGCCGCTGCTCTGCTCCTCGGACGCCGCCGTGATCTCGCCCATGATGTCGTTGACCCGCTGCGAGGCCGCCACCACTTCGGCCATCGCGCTCTCGGCACGCTGCACCTGGCTGGCCCCTTCGTGGATCTCGCTGGCCGAGCCGTCGATCAGTTGGCGGATCTCCTTGGCGGCGTCCGCACTGCGTCCGGCCAGGTTGCGCACCTCGCCGGCCACCACGGCAAAGCCGCGACCCTGCTCGCCCGCCCGCGCCGCCTCCACCGAGGCGTTCAGCGCCAGGATGTTGGTCTGGAACGCGATCGAGTCGATCACGTTGATGATGTCCTTCATCTTCTCGGCGCCGGCCGTGATGCGGGCCATCGTCTGCACCACGCCATGCATCAGCTCGCCGGTATCGCGCACACGGCCGGCGTTGTCCAGCGCCAGCCCGCTGGCCTGGCGGGCGTTGTCGGTGTTCTGCTGCACCGTGGTAGTCATCTCCTCCATGCTGGAGGCGGTTTCCTGCAGCGAGGCGGCCTGCTGTTCGGTGCGCGCCGAGAGATCCTCGTTGCCGCGGGCGATGGAGCGCGACGCCGGGGTCACGACGTCGATGCCCTGCTGTACGCTCGCGGTGGTGCTGTAGAGGCTCTTGCGCATGGTATCGAGCGAGCCCAGCAGCGCACCGATCTCGTCACGGGTCTGCTTCGGCGTCGCCACCGCCAGGTTGCCCGAGGCGATCTGCAAGGTGAAATCAGCCGCGCGGCGCACCGGCCGGGTAATCGCCCGCATGATCCATACGCTGATGATGATCAGCAGCACGAAGCCGAGTGCCATGAAGCCCAGTTGGCCAACCAGCATCTGCTGCTGCCCCTGCTCAGCGTCCTCGGCCATGCCCAGCGCCGCCAGGCGTTGCTGTTCAATCAATTGGTTGATCTGAACAGTCAAGGCTTCCGCACTTTCACGCAGCGGCGCCGTCTGGTTGTTCAGCGCCATCATGGCATCGAAGGCTTCCTCTCCACCCAGCGCATCGGCTATGGATGCCAAGCCATCATCGAGGAAGCTCGCCAACGAGGCATCGAACTCCATCGCCACCGGCGTACGGTTGACGTCACGATCCAGGTACTCGTCCCACAGCGCCGAAAGCTGCCCGGCGATGCGAGAGAGCTCCTCGGCGCGCTGGTGCCGCTCGCCCAGGATATCCATGCGCTGTTCGGCAGTGAGGCCCTG
Source organism: Billgrantia sp. C5P2 (assembly GCF_051062895.2). Taxonomy (NCBI): domain Bacteria; kingdom Pseudomonadati; phylum Pseudomonadota; class Gammaproteobacteria; order Oceanospirillales; family Halomonadaceae; genus Billgrantia; species Billgrantia sp. C5P2. Next base: position 1,903,545 of record NZ_CM128542.1, on the reverse strand, counting down.
CGGCCCCTCGTTGACGAGCTGGCCGAGCTGCTGAAGCCGAATCACGTCCTGCAAGCCGTCACGGTTCAGTTCCGCCAGGCGTTGCCCTGATGCCTCCAGGCCGTAGAGCCCCACACCGCCACTGAAGGCCAGCAGCAGCAGCGCCGCAATGGTGAGCATGGAGAGGCGTGCGCGGATCGAATGAAAATTGATACGCGCCAGCCAGCCCAGCGGGCCGCGACGCACCACCTGCCCTTGGCGAACGGCAAAGCCGGAGCGCCCTTCGCGAAGACGCGCATAGACACGCTCAACCGTCGCGACGACGCCAGGCTCGACTACCGTGCGCACCGAGGTATACCCCAGACACTGGCCATTCTCGATGATCGGCGTAACCGTGGCCTTCACCCAGTAGTGATCGCCGTTCTTGCACCGGTTCTTGACCACCCCTTGCCAGGTGTCACCACGCTTGATCGTTTGCCACAGATCGGCGAAGGCCGCCGATGGCATGTCGGGGTGGCGAATCAGGTTATGCGGTGAGCCGAGCAATTCATCACGGCTATAGCCACTCACCTCGACGAAAGCGTCGTTGGCGTAGGTGATCTGCCCCTTGAGATTGGTGCGGGTGATCAGCAGTTGCCGATCGTCCAACTTGTATTCCCGCTGTGTCACCGGCTGGTTGTTGCGCATTGTAGTTTCCTTGCCGACTCGGCTCGATCAGAGGCGGAACGGAGCTGGCATGACGCCGTCCCTGCATGACAATGGGTCCCTCGATTCAAACGGTGCTGGGACCCTAGAATGAAGCCCACTCTTCTTCTTGCGACTGCTCGCCCTGGCGATGCTTCACGTTCTGATGACGCTTGGCGGGCAGGGGATCCTGCTGTGACAGTTGCCTGGCCACGCCTGCCTGGCTCTTGCGAGACGCCGGGGCCGGCTCGTCCTGTTGCCCGGCCAGCCGGAAGCGCAGCACGGCCTCGCGCAGGCGAGCGGCTTCGGCCTCGAGCTGGGTCGCCGCCGTGGCGGCCTGCTGCACCAGCGCCGCGTTCTGCTGGGTCACCTGGTCCATCTGGGTCACGGCCTGGTTGACCTGGCCGATACCGTTGCTCTGCTCCAGCGAGGCCGAGGCGATCTCGTCCATGATGTCGCTGACCCGCTGGACGGCTGCCACGATCTCGCCCATGGTCTGGCCGGCCTGGTCCACTCGGGCGGTACCGACGTCCACCTTCTCGAGCGAGGCCTTGATCAGTACCCGGATCTCACCCGCGGCCGAGGCGCTGCGTCCCGCCAGGTTGCGTACCTCCTGGGCCACCACGGCGAAGCCACGCCCGTGCTCGCCGGCACGTGCCGCTTCGACCGAGGCGTTCAACGCCAGGATGTTGGTCTGGAAGGCGATGGTGTCGATGACGCTGATGATGTCGGACATCTTGTGCGAGCTTTCGCTGATGTCATGCATGGTCGAGACGACTTCGCCGACCACCTCGCCCCCCTGGGCGGCGGTGCGGGATGCCTCGGCGGCCAGTTGACTGGCCTGACGCGCATTGTCGGCATTCTGCTCCACGGTGGAGGCCAGTTCCTCCATGCTGGAAGCGGTCTCGGCCAGCGAGGCGGCCTGCTGCTCGGTGCGGGACGACAGCTCGCCATTGCCCTCGGCGATGTCCTGGGCACCGACATAGATGCCCTCGCTGCTGCTGCGCACCGTCCCGACGGTTTCGGAGAGTCCGTCCTGCATGTGCTTCAGCGAGATGAAGAGGCGCCCAATCTCGTTGTTGCCGCGACTCTCCACCGGCTGGGAGAGATTGCCCTGCGCCAAGCCCTCGAAGTACCCGACCAGGCGGGCGAGCGGCCGCAGCACATTGACGCTGATACCCCATACCACGATGCCCATGACCGCTGCCGATCCTGCCAGCACGACGACGATCGCCAGGCGCATCAGGTCGGCCGTGGCGGCGAACGAGGCCTGATAGGCCGCGCCCGACTCCCCCGCATGCGGCGCCATGGCGGCAACGGCGGTACTGCCTTGCTGCAGCGCATAGAGACCCAGGAAGCTCAGCACGACGAGCATCGCGCCGAAGAACAGCAGCACCAGAAACCAGCTGGCCCGGACTGTCAGGTTGTCGAGATACTTCACGTCATCCCCTTAATGAGCGGCGTACGGAAAGGCCGCCTTCCCTACGGACATCGGCAAGGGCGAGGCGAACTTTAGTTCAGCCTCGTTTCACTCGGCCACGCGTTCGACCAGTTCCATCTCGTCGCTGGTCAACAGTTTGTCGATATCGACGATCACCAGCATGCGGTCCTCGAGACTACCCAGCCCGCTAAGGAAGTCCGACGACAGGGTCACGCCGAACTCAGGAGCCGGCTTGATCTGATCGGGCGAGAGAGTCATCACGTCGGACACGCCGTCGACGACGATGCCGACGACCCTGTCCTCGACATTGACCACGATGACCACCGTCTGGCCGCCGTATTCCACCTTGTCGAGATGGAACTTGATGCGCAGATCGACGATGGGCACGATCACTCCGCGCAGGTTGGTCACGCCCTTGATGAAGTCCGGCGCGTTGGCGATTCGCGTGACGTTCTCGTAGCCACGGATCTCCTGCACCTTGAGGATGTCGACGGCATACTCCTCGTCGCCCAGCGAGAACACCAGGAATTCACGGTTATGAGCTTCGGCTGCGGCCAATGTTGCATCTTTCATCTGGTTCATGATCAGGTCTCCAGCGCTTTGTCGGTAAGAGCTTCGAGTGATTGCAGTTCGCGCTCGGGTCGGCGCTTTTCCTTCTTGGCACGGCTGAGGCGATGCAAGCCGGTGATATCGAGGATCAGCGCCACGCTGCCATCACCGAGGATGGTCGCGGCCGAGACTCCCGGCACCTTGCGGTAGTTCGTTTCCAGATTCTTTACCACCACCTGCTGCTGGCCGACCAGGTCGTCCACCAGCAGGGCATAGCGACGCCCTTCGCCCTGCACGATCACGGCGATGGTTTCGGTGAGCTTGGTCTTGGCGTTCGGTACGTCCAGCGCCTCGTGCACCGCCACGACCGGCAGGTACTCGTCGCGGACCTTGAGCACCACGTCGTCACCGGCCATGGCGTACAGATCCTCCTTGGCCGGCTGCAGCGACTCGAGTACGGCGGACAGCGGCAGGATGAACATCTCGTCGCCGACCTTGATCGACATGCCGTCGAGAATCGCCAACGTCAGCGGCAGCACGATGCGAATGGTGGTGCCTTCGCCTGGCCTGGACATGATCAACACGTGACCGCCCATGCCCTGGATATTGCGCTTGACCACGTCCATGCCGACACCGCGACCCGAGACGTCGGTCACTTCCTTCGCCGTAGAGAAGCCAGGGGCGAAGATGAGCTGCCACACCTCGTCGTCGCTCATGGAGTCGGAAACGGGCAGGCCGTTCTCGCGCGCCTTGGCCAGCAGCCTGTCGCGGTTGAGGCCGGCGCCATCATCGATCACCTCAATGATGATGTTGCCACCCTGGTGCTTGGCCGACAGCACCAGCTTGCCGGTGCGGGGCTTGCCGGCCGCCTCACGCACGTCGGGCGGCTCGATGCCGTGGTCGAGGCTGTTGCGCACCAGGTGCGTCAGCGGGTCGATGATGCGCTCGGTCAGGCTCTTGTCGAGCTCGGTGGATTCACCTTCGGTGGTAAGCTCGATCTCCTTGCCCAGCTTTCCGGCGGTCTCGCGCACTACCCGAGGGAAGCGGCTGAAGACGAAATCCATCGGGATCATGCGGATCGACATCACCGATTCCTGCAGGTCCCGAGCATTGCGCTGCAACAGACTCATGCCATTGAGCAGCGCACTGTCGGCGACTCCGTCAATTTCGCTGACGGTCTGGTCGAGCATCGACTGGGTAATGATCAGCTCGCCCACCAGGTTGATGATCTGGTCGACCTTGTCGACGGATACACGAATGGAAGAGCTTTCGGGCCCTTTTGTCTTGGCCTTGCCGCGTGCAGGCTTCGAAGCGTCATCGTTGGTCGCTTTCGGGGTCGACCGACCTACTGACTTATCGGCAGGCTTGGGCGTGTCGGCCACCTTGACGGTATCCGTCGATGCCGGCATCACGGCTGTTTTTTCCACAGTTGCCGTTTCAATGGCGGCACCGGCGGAGCTGATCTGCAACTGATCGGCATCGATAATGAAGCCCATCACCGCCTCGATATCGTCATTGCTGACTGAGGAGGCCAGTACAACCTCATAGCGGGCTTCGTCACCCTGCTGTGAAACCACCTCGCCCAGTTGACCCAGCTCCTCGACGAGAAGCTGACGATCCTTTTCCCCCACGTTCAATAGTGTGACGACTCGCTCCCCTTCACCGGCGACGAGAGGAGTGTCGGCTGCCACCTCGGGCTGACCGGAGGCGGCAGGCTTGATCTGAAACTGATCGCCATCAATGATGAAGCACATCACGGCTTCAATATCGTCGTCGCTATCGCTGGAGACGAGCACAACTTCGTAGCGCTGCTCGTCGCCCTGGTGTGAGACCACCTCTCCCAACTGACCCAGTTCCTCAACGAGCAACTGACGATCCTTCTCACCCACGTTCAGCAGCGTCACGATACGCTGCTCGCCACCGGCAGGGTTAACCGCTTCAGGCAGGTTGTCAGGGACTGCCTCGGCAACAGGCTCGGCCTTCGGTGGCGGTGTCGCCGCGGCACCGCCATCCAGATCCTGGCCGATCTCTTCCAGCGCCAGCCGCTGCAACGTCTCGCAGATGCGCTCGAAGGCCTCCTGATCGGGCTCGTCGCTGTTGCGATAGGCGTTTAGCTGATCACTGAGCATATCCTTGGTTTCCAGAAAGATATCGACGATATCCCGACGCAGCTTGAGCTCGCCCTTGCGGGTATGGTCGAGAAGGTTCTCGAACAGGTGCGTGGTTCGCTGGAGCACGTCGAAGCCGAACGTGCCGGCACCGCCCTTGATCGAATGGGCCGCACGAAAGATGGCGTTGAGCTGCTCGGTATCCGGCTCGTCGACGTCGAGCTCCAGGAGGTAGCGCTCCATGTCGGCCAGCAGCTCTTCGGCTTCTTCGAAGAAAGTGTCATAGAAATCTGTGATATCCATGCGCTTCACCACCTGGTGTCAAATTGGTTTTGTCTGGCGCCTGTGACTCTCTGTTCCCTATTCGGGATTGAGAGCACGGCGCAGGCCTTCTGTAAACTGTTGCACGGGTGCCAGATCGACTTCGCTATCGGAGCGCGTACTCATCGGGCTCGGCACGCCCGGACCGTTCAGGATGTTCGGTCGACGGATGTATTCCGCCACCTCCGGCAGCAGCACCAGCAGCTCGATCCGACGGTTGTCCGCATCGAACGGATCGGTATCGGGCAGCAGCACGCGATCGGCGAAGCCGGATACCCGCAGCAGCTTGTCCGAATCGAATCCACCTGCAACCAGCTCGCGGCGAGAGGCATTGGCCCGGTCGTTGGACAACTCCCAGTTGCTGTAGCCCCGATATCCACCTGCATAGGGACGACTGTCGGTGTGACCGCCGATGCTCAGGTCATTGGGCAGGTCGTTGAGCAGTGGCGCGATAGTCCGTAGCAGATTGCGCATGTAGGGCTCGACGCGGTCACTGCCGATGGCGAACATCGGCCGCTGCTCGGTATCGAGCAGTTGGATACGCAGCCCCTCGGGCGTGAGATCGAAGCGCATCTGCTGGCGCAGTTCACGCAACTCGGGGTCGGCTTCGATCACTGTCTCGATACGCCGCTGCAGATCCATGAAGAAGCGACGCTGTTGCTCGCTCGGGCGCGAGAACTCCCGTGTGTCGATTCTGGCCCGCTCCCCTTCGCTGTGAGCCGGGTCGGGGCCGCCACCGGGAATGACCTTGGTGCTACCGGCACGATCTCCCCCTGTGATGGCACTGGCCAGCGGCGCGCTGAAGTATTCCGCTACACCCTCGCGCTGCTCCTCGCTCGACACCGAGAGAATCCACATCACCAGGAACAGCGCCATCAGGGCCGTCATGAAGTCGGCCAGGGCGATCTTCCAGCTTCCACCATGGTGAGCGTGGACTACCTTCTTGCGCCGAATGATGATCGGGCGCTTGTCGCCGCCTGCGCTCATTCTGCTGCCGCACCCGACTTGGCGTTACGCACGTAGGTCTCGAGTTCGGTAAACCCGGGGCGTTCGGCGGTATGCAGGGCCTTGCGGCCAAACTCGACTGCCAACTGCGGCGCATAGCCATGCAGGCTCGCCAATAGGGTGATGCGGATGCACTGGAACATTTTCTCCGCTTCCTTGATCTGGCGCTCGATGCTGCTGGCCACCGGGTTGATGAAGCCGTAACCCATCAGGATGCCGAGGAAAGTACCGACCAGGGCGTGAGCAATCATCTGCCCCATCTGCTCGGGGCCGGCATCGGCATAGGTCAACGCTTTCACCACTCCCATGACGGCCGCGACAATACCGAAGGCAGGCATGGCATCGCCCACCTTGGCAATGGCATCCGCCGGGATGTGCGCCTCCTGTTCGAAGGTCTCGATCTCGTGGAGCATCAACTCGTCGATCTCCATGGGATCCATGCCGCCGGCCACCATCAGGCGCAGGTAATCGGTCAGGAAGTTCATGATCATCGGATCGGCCAGCACCTTGGGGTGCTCCTGGAACAGCGCGCTCTCCTGGGGGCTGTCGATGTCACGCTCGATGCCGAGCATGCCTTCGCGGCGAACCTTGCTCAGCAGCTTGAACTGCACCGCCAACAGCTCCATGTACAACTCCTTGTTGTACTTCTTGGTCCGCCGCAGCTTGGGGATGATCTTGAAGGTCGCCTTGATCGCCTTGCCATTGTTGGCGGCGATGAAGGCACCGACCCCGGCCCCACCGATCATCAGCAGCTCGGTCGGCTGATAGAGCGGTCCAAGGAAGCCGCCGGCCAGCACAAAGCCGCCGAAGACGCACAACATGACTACGAGGTAACCCAGAAGAATCAGCACAACCGATACCCTTTATTGGTGTAAGCCGTCGTTATCACTGCATATCGGCCAAGCGTGGCCACACTTGAGGCCTGGCAGCCAAAAAGAGAGTGTCCTCTCGCAAGTGCACCAGCAGCTTCGCCCATACGACAAGACGCCGCCCGAAGGCGGCGTCTTGCTAAGCAGGCATGATGGAGTGAAAGCGCTGGAGGTCAACCGACTCGCTTGAGCGAGACCTCACGGCTGACGGCCTCCTCCGCTTCACGTTCACGGCGCTTGCGGGTCTTGCCGGCACGCGAGGGCGGCATGCAGATTCCGCAGACGTAGTCATGGTCCGGCGTGTGCGCATGGGCGACGAAGTGACCACTACAGTGGGTACAGGTAGACAACTGCAACAGGTCACTCTCGAAGAACCTGACCAGGGTCCAGGCGCGGGTCAGGCCCAGCACCGGTTCGGCCTGATCAATGCTGACCTGTTCGTTGTAAAGCCGGTAGGCCGTGACGAACGCCTGCATCCGCTCGCACTTCTGCCCCACGACCAGGCTGCGATAGACGTTATAGAACAGCGAAGCGTGAACGTTCGGCAGCCAGGTAATGAACCAGTCGGTGGAGAAAGGCAGCATCCCCTTGGGCGGAGACATGCCACGCACTTCCTTGAAAAGGCGAATCAGGCGGGCACGACTCAGGTCGGTCTCGGTTTCCAGCACCTGGAGGCGCGCCCCCAGTTCGATCAGCTCGATGGCAAGCTGAACCTGCTGCATCTCCTCGACGAGGCTTTTCTGTGACATCGCTCACACCCCCCGCGACATGGATACGGTTCCACGGCCTGCCATCAGCAGCGAGGCGTGGAACTGCGACAATCCATTGTCACGGGGGTTATCGATCACTTGACGCAGCTGCTCGGCGCCATCGAAACCGAAGTGGCAGAGCAGTTGATTGGTACGCGCCAGGCGGGTCAGTTGGGCGGCGCCGAGCGACACGAGCAGATCGGCGGTTTCGTCATCGATCTTGAGGCGAAACATGGCCGCCGCGCGATCGTCGTTGAGCAGACGTTGCGCCAGCAACAGATAGGCAAGATTCAGCTCCTGGATTTCATCCAGGTGATTCGTGTTCGTCATTTCAGTTTCCCTGCACGCTATTGATTCGCGTGTCCTTTGTTTTTTTGTAACGCACTTATTCAGGATCACGGCCTAGAGATACGTCGTGTAACGCAACGAGTCGACCAGGCAGCACCTGATTAAGGACATATCTCACACACATGCATTGTGACCACTGTTTTGATACCTGCCAACCTCTCTCAACGCAAGACCTACTCAGACTAAAAGGTGAGTCAGCTAAGCCTTTCCGACTATTTTGTTAACGCATTGTGTGCGAACATAAAAAAATACACATACATATCTTGACAAAACTCACACATTGCGCATTGCTTTACAAAAATTTACAAAACAAACCCCTGCTTTTTCAACGAAGCTCTTGCGCTTCGGCAATCTCATACACCCATACGAGCAGTTCGGCGATCACCTGATACAGCATCGGAGGGATCCGCTCATCCAGATCCAGCCCCATCAGCAGCGATACCAGCTCAGGGGCATCATGCACGTAGATCCCCTGCCGCTTGGCCTCGGCCAGAATTCGCTCAGCCATGTCGCCGTAGCCCTTTGCCAGCACCCGCGGGGCATCGTCGCCATCACGATAGGCCAATGCCACCGCCTGCCGTCGCCGCTCAGGCTTCGATTCCGTCATCCGCCCCCCCTCTCTCACTATCCGTGTCCCAAGGGCGCGCATCGATCAGTACCGTCGACAGCCCAGCATCCCGCAGTCGCTGCTCCAACTGTGGCACGCCCCTCTCAAGGGTGTGCAGGGTAGCGTCATCCCTGGCCAGCAGTTGCAGGCGCACGTGCTTTTCCTGCAGCCACATCGCCACCCGAATCTCACCCAAGCTTGGCACGGTGAGCTGGAGTTCGGAGTGCCAGGCCTCTTGCTGCGAATCCTGTTCCTCCTGTGTCGCGCCCTCTTGCTCATGCCGAGCGCCGGCCGGAAGCTGGATCATCAGCGCCATGAAGATGCCGGACCAGACATCCCCTTCCCAGCGTAAAATCGGCGTCACCAGCATCTCGAGCTGATGCCGCACCAGCCCCTGGAGGCTATCGTGCACCGGCTCTCCCCCAACGGAGCGCGCTCGTGCAAGCTGATCGGTGGCCTCGCGCCCAGCCTGTTCCGGTCCTTCGCCACGCAGCGCACCCGCCGCTACCGTATCGCGCAACTGGCCCGAGGCCGGGGCCGGCATCTCGCTTCCGGCCCTCTCGCCACGTGCCGCCGCGGGATACAACGCTTCGGTGGCGATATAGGTATTGGCGGCCGAAGCCGCCTGCCCCGGCAACGCCTGTCCGGGCACGGGCGGAGCCGGCGGGGCCTGCCCCGTTTGCGGCAATGGATGCGCACCAGGCGCTGGTGGTGCTGTGGCAACGTTCGGCGCTGTCGCAGGAGCACTCCCCGGCGTTACAGGAGCCGGAGTGAAGCGCAGCGTACGCAGCATCTGCGGCTCGCCTTCCAACTGCTGGCGGCTCATCTCGCCGCGATACCAGCGCGAGAGATGCGATTCGTAGAACAATCCGCTGTCGCGCACACCGGTTTGCAATCGGTCGGCCAGGGTCGTGGCATTCGGTGCCTCACCCGCCGCCATCAGCGGTGAACTCGTGCTCAGCACCGATGGCGGGGCAGGAAAACGTACCAGCAGGTCGGCGATGGTACGTGCCGAGGGGCTGAAATGGGTCTGAGAGGAAGCGGGAGGCTGGGCAGGATCGCTGCGCGGCGCCAAGGCATCGCCACGCTGGGCTGGCATACCGGTACCCTGCAACGGCGCCATGCCCGGACGGCGCCCCTCCAGGCGCGAGTCGCTGTGCAGTGCCCGCGGCCCCTCGCCTGGGTCGACCGGCCGAACCGGCTCGGTCAGATCACGCGCCGGAGCCGTATCCACACGCTTGCCCAACACCTGGTGAAGCAGCGTATCGAGCAGTGGCGTGATGCCACTCACGACGTCCCCGGGCCAAACTTGTCGGAAGCATCGACCACGGATGCCGCCTGTTTGCCATAACTGCGATGCAAGTCTCGCTGGCGCCGGCTGCTATCCATGAGTTGACCGAGCTCATTGCGTCGCGCCATCAGTTTCTCGCGAATTTCCAGATCATCGGCAAGAATGGCTTCCAGCAGTGCGGCCTTGCACTCCCTGCCGTCCTCGTCGAGTACGGCTTCCTTGTCGAGCTGCCTGAGATGATCGGCAAGCTGCAGATAGCCGGACTGCCGTTCGATGAGCGCGTCCCACTCGCCGGCCCGAGCCAGCTCGAGCATGATGGCAACCTGTTGCCTGAGCCGGGCATAGCCGTCCAGAACGGCACGAGTGGTCGACATGGCCATATCAGCCTTGTCCTCCTGTGCCGCCTATTTCTCGCCATGCCGAGGCAATGTCGTCCAGCAGTTTTTCGGCCTGGTCGAGGCTCTCCTGGTCGCTGTGCAGGTTGGCAGCCAACAGCAGCCTTCCGATGTAGTCGTACAGCGAACCCAAGCGCTCGGCAATCTCGCCACCCTTTTCGATGTCCAGTGCCGCCATGAGACCGTTGTTGACGATATCGAGCGCCTTGGAGATGGCCTTACCCTTTTCCGCGATGTTGCCGGCCTGCATGTGAATACGTGCCGCACGAATGGCGCCTTGTGCACCGTCGAACAGCATCACGATCAACTGATGCGGATTGGCCGACATCACGCCGCTCTCCACACCAACCCTCGCATAGGCTCCGGCGCCACGGCCGTAAGCGGCTGCTCCTCGCATGACAGTCATGGCGAAACTCCCCTAGTTCATGACTTGGTTACTGCAGCATCACGCTGTCGGCTTGGCCGTGCGCATGCGCCCTTATTTCTTGCGCCCAAGCTGGGCATTCATCATATCGAACTGCTGGAACAGGTAGTCGCTCATCTGGTTCATGTTGGCCACCATGGCATCGAGCTGGCCGAACTGAGTCCGGTAGCGCTGAATAGTCTGCTCGATGCTGCGCTCCATTCGCTCGTGGCGATCCTTCAGGCTGGTGATCCTCGACTCCAGACCGCGTTTGGCATTGTCCAGCAGACCACGATCGCGCAGGACCTGATCAAGCGTCTCGCCCAACCTGCCGGCCAGGCCGCCCGCTTTGTTCTCACCGGCAAAAAACGCAGCCAAAGCCTGGGGCTCGTTGGCCACAATCCCGCTCATCTTCTCTTCATCGAGCTTGAGGGTGCCATCACGTTGCAGGGTGATGCCGATATCCGACAGCATGCGGAAATCGCCTCCGCCGACACCCCCACTGAGCACGCCGCGCAGGCGCGACTCGACGGTACGCAGAGTGCTATCGCCCAGCAGCTCGCCAGCCACGCCAGTATCGGAGTTGAAGCGAGTCAGTTCGCTGTTAGTACTACGTAGGTCATTGTAAGCCTTGACAAATCCACTCACCGCCTCGCGAATGGCCAGTGTGTTGCGCTCAACCACGACGATGTTGCTTCCGCCTTCAGCAGTTTCCTCTTCAAGATCGAGGGTTACGCCCTGGATCGCTCCTTCCACCTGATTGGTCTGGCTGGTGATGGCGATGCCATTAACGGTGAGCGAAGCGTTTTTCGCCGTGACCACTGTCTCGGGAGTGGCGCCCAGACGCGCCTCCAGCCCCCCCGAAAATGAGGCCGTGACCGCCGCTTCGGTTCCGGTCTTGTTGGAGGTAATCACCAGGCGGTGGGGATTACCAGAGCCATCGTTGACGATAGTCGCTGTGACCCCCGACTTGCTGTCGTTGATCGCCTTGCGGATATCTTCGAGCGTACTCTTGGCTGAGTCGATGGCAATGTCGATCGGCTCGCCGGTGCCGAGCGTCAGGTTGACACTCCCGCCGCCCAATTGAGCGGTCCTGCTCTCCACGCCGCTCGCCGCAATGCTTTGAGCAGTAGCAAGTCCGGTAACGTTCACCGAATACCTTCCTGGCGGCGCATCGGACTTGGCCGCAGCCTTGACGCCACTGCCGGTCACATTGCTCGAAACGCTCTGAAAGAATTTCGGGTCGTTGAGCTTCGCAGCCGCTTCCTGCAGCTTGGTCAGAGCGCTCTGCAGCTTGCCATAGGCTGAAATCTTGGCCTGATGGCCCTGCTGCTGCAGCTTGATGGGTGCGAGCTTCTTGCGCTCGGCCGCGTTGAGCTGATCGAGCAGACTGTTGAGGTCCAGCCCGGAACCAATGCCCAGCGAGCTTATCGTAGCCATGACGCTTCCTTTTTCATGCAGCTATTGTGGCAGGCTTCGCGCCAACGATTCCGGTGAAAAGCCCGCGACCATGGGGTTATTTCGTACTATCGGCTCAAAGTGCGTCAACTTTAGATGCGCCAGCCCCGCTGCCCCTGAGTCCGGCACCTCATGTCGAGACGGGAACCTCCTCGACCATCTCGCCCAGGCGCGCCGTGACATCCCCGCGCAGCACCTCGCCCAACCCTTCGCCGGGAGGAACGACCTCCTGGGTCAACTGCACCTGGAAGGGCTTGCCCTGTTGATCGAGCCGTTGGATCCAAGCCAGAGCGCCACTGGAAAAGCGCACCAGCGACCCCACCGGGCGCAGCCCGAAACGCTCCAGGTAACGCTTCACCCAGCGTGGGTCGAACTGGTGGGGCGACTTGAGCAGGTGTCGGTACGCCGCATCGATGCGCCAGGCGGGTCGATCGGGGCGATCGCGCCGCATGGCATCCACCGCGTCCACCACCGCACTCATGCGTGCCAGCTCGGTCAGGCCATCGCTCGTTGCCCCGGTCGGATAGCCGCTCCCATCGAGCCGCTCATTGATACCGGACACGACCGAATTCATGACCTCCACGGCCAGCCACTGGCAACTACCCAGGCGCTGCTGCAGCAATGCCACGTGCTCCCTGAGACGCTCGCGCCCCTCGGGACCCAGCGACTCGGTCGCCAGCAAGCCGGGAGGAAGGAGCCCCTTGCCAAGGTCATGCACCATGGCGCTGGCAGCCAATGCCTTGCGTACATCCCGCGGCACCGAACCGCTACCGGCCAGCGCCAGCAGGTGCACGGCGACGCCCAGCCCATGACGGACCAGCAGCGGCTCCTGCCCCAGGCAGCGAGTGGCGAAGAGCAACGCCTCGATGTCCTCCTCGGCCAGTTGGAGCAACATGTCGGCATGGCGTGACAGCTGAACGGAGTCGACCTCGTCGCCCTGCTGCAACTCGAGCAATTGAGCATCGAGGTAACCTGCCACCCGCGCCAGCCGGCGCGCCATCGGCGTGGGATAAGCCTGAAGGTTGCGCCGGCCGACTGGGGCAACAGCGCCAGCCGAGTGGCTCTGGAACAGCATCGACGGCAAGCGGCCGACATCGGCATCGTCGCCGTAGCGCGACGACTCACGCTCGATCTCGCGAACGAAGAACCACAGCTTGCGTTCCTGCTCGGCGGTACAGTTCTCGAACTGAAACCCCACCTTCAGGGCCTGGCGGTCGCTATCCGCAACCGTGTGACGTGGTACCGCCTGAACCGTGAAGCGCGTATCGTTGGGAAAGCAGAATTCGACCTCGACCACGACGGCCTCGGCAAGCAGCGTGGCAGCGGAGGAAGGCAACTCCAATTGACAGCCCTGCTGGGACAGATCCTTGAGATCCCCCTGCACAGCAGTCTCGCCCTCGGTGCCGCGCACGATGGCACCCACCTCCATGCCCAGGCGCAAGCGGGCACGGAAGGCCTCGCGCCGCTGCAGCTCCTCGAGGTAATGCGGGTATTCGCACTGGCATTGCACCCTTCCGCCCGCCGTATCGACCTGCAGCGACTTCAGTACCGGTGTGCGAATCATCTTGCCTTGCACTTGGCCCAGCAGGCGAAAACCGATACCGCGCTTCAGCTCGCCGACGATCTCCCGCACGGCGGTGATGTCGAGCAGCAGCGACTGCGCCGGTGCCTGCTCCATCATTACCACCGGCATGGGTGTACTGTCGGGCCTATCTAGCATCAGCGAAGCGCCGCCCGGCTGAATCAACCGCTCCAGCAGCACCTCGACCTCGCTCGGGCTTCCCACTCGAAGAAACTCATCCTGAACCTGCGCCATCCTCGCTATCCTGCCCCTTCAACTGTTATTTATGGTTATCGTCCGGTAACGCCTGGGCGCCCGACATCAGCGCCTCGTTCTCGGCCGGCACAGGCATGTTGCCGTGCTGCCCGGCGACATCGGCCCGCTCCTTCAGGTAGTCGCGCAATTTCCCGAGCGGCATGGGACGCGCAAAGAAGAAGCCCTGAAAGACGTCGCAACCATGAGCCGCCAGGAAGTCACGCTGCGGTGCTTCCTCGATACCCTCGGCCACCACTATCAACCCCAGGTGATGCGCCATGGAGATAATGCCCTGGACGATGGCACTGTCATGGCGGTTGGTAGTGACATCGCGCACGAAACTGCGGTCTATCTTGATCTTGCCGATCGGCAACTGCTTCAAATAGCTCAAGCTCGAGAATCCGGTACCGAAGTCGTCGATGGAAACCTCCACCCCCATGTCGCGCAGGCGATGCAGGGTCTCGATGGCCGCCGCGGTATCGGTCATCAGAATACCTTCGGTGAGTTCCAGCTCGAGATAATCCGCCGACAGGCCGGTTTCCCGTAGCGCCTGCTGCAAGTTGCACAGAAAATTGGCGCGGCGGAACTGAAGCGGCGAGAGATTGACCGATACGCGATAGCGGCCGTATCCCTCTGCGGCCAGGCGGCACATGTCGCGGCACGCCTGTCGTAGCACCCACTCGCTGATCGGCGCGATCTGGCCGGTATCCTCGGCCAACGGAATGAAGAGCGCCGGGGAGAGATACCCTTTGACCGGATGCTTCCAGCGCACCAGCGCCTCGAAGCCGACCACATTCCCGCTCCTGGCGCCGAGCAGGGGCTGGTAGTGCAATTCGAAGTTTTCTGCCTCGATCGCCTCCTGGAGGTCGTTGCGCAGCGCCATGCGCTCATTCACTTCGTCGTTGATGTCGCTGGTGAAGCACTCCCAGGCGTTGCGCCCCTTCTGCTTGGCACGGTACATCGCCATGTCGGCCTGCTGAATCAGCTCGACGGGGCTCTCCAGCGCCTCTCGCAAGAAGGCAATGCCCACGCTGGCGCCAATGTAGAGCTCGTTTTCGCCGACCCGATAAGGACGGCGAACGCAGACGAGCAGCCGCTCGACCAGGCGAATAGCCTCTTCCTCGCGTTCCAGTTCCGGCAGCAGAATGACGAATTCGTCGCTGCCGAAACGAGCCAGTGTATCGCCCGGATTCAGTTCCTCACCCAGGCGCTGGGCGGCCTGGATCAAGACCTGATCGCCCACTTCGTGCCCAAGGCTGTCGTTGATCGGCTTGAAGTCATCCAGGTCGAGGAACAGTACCGCCAGGTGGCAGCCGTGCCGCTGGGCGAGCAGCACATCATGCACCAGGTGGTCCTCGAACAGCGAGCGGTTGGCCAGGCCCGTCAGCGCATCGTGGCTGGCATGATACGACAGCTTCGCCTCGTAGGACTTGCGTTCGGAAATGTCGTGCTGGATACCGATGAAATGAGTAGCGATGCCCTTGTCGTCTTTCACGGGTGCCAGGTAGAGATTGTTCCAGAACGGCGTGCCATCCTTGCGGTAGTTGCACAGGGTGACGTTGAGCTCACGCTGCCCGGCAATCGCCTGCCTCAGCTGCGCCATGGCTTCCGCGTCGGTCTCACTGCCTTGCAGGAAACGACAATTGTGCCCTAGCACCTCGTCACGTCCGTAGCCGGTAATGCGCTCGAAGGCCTCATTGACGTAGATGATGGGGTTATCGGGCTGCCGGGCATCGGTAATGACAATGCCGTTGATGCTGGCTTCTACGCTGCGTTGCAGTATGCGAAGCTCCGTCTCGCGTCGATGCCGCTCTGTCATGTCCTTGGCGATACCGTAGAAACCGATCACCCGGTCATTGACCACGATGGGCAGGTTGGTCACGTCGAGATAGACGCTGCGTTCCTCGCGGTGGCGGATGGTGGCCGTATAACGGAACGCCTCGCCCTTGTCGGCATTCAGATAGAGCGCCTCGATGCGCTCCCGATCGTTCGGCTGTAGCAGTTTCGAGAAATGCAAGCCGAGCAGTTGTTCGAGTGGATAGCCGGTTACGGTACTGCAGGCGGCATTGGCCGTGGTGAAATTTCCCTCCAGATCGAGGGAGAAAACGGCATCGGGATGGTAAGTGAACATCGAGCGATAGCGCTGTTCGTTTTCCACCAACGCCTGGCGGTTGCGCTCCCGCTCCACCGCCAGCGATACCAGTTCGGCCGCCTCGATCACGCGCCGGCGATCGCTTCGCGTGGGCTCGCCAGGCTGGCGATAATAGATGGCAAAGGTACCCAGCACACGAGCACTACTGCTCGTCACCGGATAGGACCAGCAAGCCCGGAGGCCATGGCTTGCCACCAACTCGTGGTACCCATTCCAGCGCGGGTCGTGGGCGATGTCGGCGCATATGACAAAATCGCGAATATACGCCGCGCGGCCGCAGGCACCGTTCTCGGGGCCTATTGCCACCCCCTCGATCGCATCGCCATAGGCTTGCGGCAAGCTCACACTGTAGAGACGCACCAGGTGCAAGCCGGCTTCGTCGCAGAGCATGATGGATGCGATTCCCCCCGGCACCTGGGCCTCGACGATCCGGCAGATCGCCTTGAGGGTGTCCTCCAGGGGCTGATCCCGCGCAATCAACGTCTGCACGCGCTGTTGCGCTCGCAAGTGACGCTGGGTGCGCGCCAAGGCCATCGAGCGGCGCCGGCTCAGGCCGGCCATCCCGAGGCTGAAGGCCAGCAGATAGCTCATCACCAGCCCGCCCACGGCAACACCCAACGGCATCAGTCCCGCCAGGCTGGCCAACAGCGGCCCAGCATCATGGATGCGCATCTCCATGGCAGCCCCACCGGGCAGCATCACCAGCCCCCGACGCAGCTCCACACCCTCGGTATCGTTCAGGTGATTAATCGCCAACAGGTTCACATCACGCTGCAAGGAGAGACGCAGCGGCGTGACCAGTGCATTCACCTCTTCGCGAAACAGACGCGTGAGATCGAGCACGGCAATCAACTTGCCATGCGCGGGCAATGGCAACGGCACAGATACCAGGGCGAGCTCCGGGCGCTCCTCGTCCGGCAATACCCAGCGTGGGTAGGGGCCGCCTACTGCCAGCCAATCCAGCAACCAGTCGTGTTTCTCTACCCAGTCCGAGAAAAGAAAATTATCCCTCTCCTGCCCCCAGCGGAACCGTTCGTCCAGCCCAGACTGCCAGTGAAGCGCAACCAGGCTCGGCATGTCGCGGAAGAAGCCCTCGACTTCCACCTCCCGGTAACGTTGCGGCGGCAAACCGCCAAATTCCACCCAGCGCTCCGCCATGCGCTGGATCTCGCGCTGCTTGTCGTCCACTACCCGCTCGGCGCTGACCTTGAACGTGAAGAAGAGCTCCGTGGCTTGCCGCTGCCGGGCGTCATACTGTTGCCAGGTCAGCGCATACCAGGCAATGCCGCTGGCAAACACGCCACCAATCAACGCCAGGATCATCGCGCGATTCAGCGCGGGGGCTACGGTCGGATGGCGCGCCATCAGCATCATGGCGGTGCCGCACAGCAGCGCCGGCAAGGCCGTGAAGGGCGTGGCGAAGGCGGTACCCCATGGGGTAGTGACAACCAGATCAGGTCGTAGCCCCGCCGCAACGCTCACTCCCCCAACCAGGAAGAGCGCGACACCGCCAAGCCACCAGAACAGGCGAGCACGTACAGAGCGGTTGCTTGCCATCAGGCAGGCCGCGGCGATCAGCACCGCGATGCTGGTAGCCGGGGTAAGCGGTTCCTGCCCAAACGGAAAGATTTCAGCCACCTCAGAGGGTAACCATGCCACCAACGGTGCGTACAGACCGATCGGCAACAGCAGCGCCCCACAGAGCTGCGCCATTGACACCCGGCCCAGAAGCGTTGCCAACAGCCCGCCGCCAACCAGCATCATGATGGGCAGACTGATTCCTGGCGGCTGCCATTCGACTGGCAGTCGCCAGGTGGCAAGTCCGTTGACGATACCCATGACCAGCAGCAATACCGGCACCAGCACCAGCCAGGTATGGAGCGCCACTTGCTGTGAATTGTTGGGCATGCGATCCCCGCTCGCTAATTCTTCTGAGTTTCTTATCGGCAGCGAGCCGCAGGACTTGAGGAACTCGGCAGGGAACATGTGGCTCGAAGCGCCGCTGAGATCGACTGCCTCGAAGGAGTCTTATGGGTACGCGGCGATTCGCTATTGGGGGGTTCGTGCGTCTTCGGGCGTCGTCGGGGCCAGGGCCGCCACCACCTGGTTGCGCCCCTCGCGCTTGGCCAGATAGAGCGCTTCGTCGGCACGCTTGAGCGCTTCCTGTGCCGGCTCGTCCTGTTCCAGCCGGGTCACGCCGATGCTGGTTGTGACCGGAATGGGCTCGTCAGCATGGCCGCTGAATTCGGTCTTCTCCACGGCATACCGAATGCGTTCGGCGACTTCCAGCGCCCTGGCCTGGCCGCTGCCGACCAGGATGATGACGAACTCCTCTCCGCCATAACGCGCGACACAATCATGCCGACGCGTCTGACTCACCAGCAGCTCGGCAAACTGGCACAACACGCTATCGCCGACCGAGTGGCCGTAGCTGTCGTTGATACGCTTGAAGTGGTCGAGATCGATCATCAGCAACGAACAGGGCACGCTGCCAAGGCTGTCCTGGCCTTCGGTGTCGCGCTGCCAGGCCTGGATCTTCTCCAGATGCACCTCCAGCGCACCGCGGTTGAAGAGCCCCGTCAGGGGGTCATGCGTGGCCTGTCGATAGAGCCGTAGCAGCAGGCTGAGCTGAAAATGGTTGGCCGCCAGGGAAACGACCAGCAGACTGGAGAGCAGCCAGACGCTTTCCAGGCCGCGACCGGTCAGCCAGCTGCCATCGATCACCTGCGAGTACGCCAGCAGTCCAAGCATGGCCAGACCGGCCGCGATCGATTCCAACAAGGTGAAGGGAAAGACGCTCAACGCCGCCACCAGCAGGAAGGGAATGAAACCATATCCCACCAGGTGGCGTACCTGCTCCGCTGGCAACATGACCAAAACGAAGAGATAGAACCCTGCCGGCAACGCAAGCAGCATACCGGCGCTGAAGCGGATACGACGTATCCGCTCATGGCTGAAGTACGCCAGCGCCAGCACACCCACCAGCCCCAGCAATAGCCCCACCCTTCCCGCCAGGGTGTAGCGCAGGAGCTCGCTCGGCAGCACCAGGGAGTCCACCACGATCCACAGCGGTGAAAGCAGCGCGAAGATCAGCCCAAGGGCCAGTACACGGCTGCGCAGATAGCGCGCATGAGCGAACGCGAAGTCGCGCGAATGATGTCGGCTGCTCAGGGTATCGCGCAGGGCGCTCAAGCCGACGAACAGTTCATGCCCCACCTCGGGTGGCTCGGCCAGCGCATCCAGGCGGCGATTCTGGTAATCGGTGGGTTCATTCGACTTGCTGAAGAGCATGGCCTGGCCTTGTAGAGTGGCCGCACATCGAAATGGCCGGTAACGGAAACGCTGCGCAATGCCTGAACGAAAGGGTAACCGTGCCGATTCGTCGTCCTATCAAAGCAAGCTCAACGTAACGGGACTCCCGGGTACGGCATACGACGAACATCGCGCCATTTCAGCGCCATTTCAAACGTCTCGTTGCAAGGGGGCTATCGACTGGAAGCGCCCCTCCGGCGTAAAGAAGAGACGAAAGGTGCCATGAACGCCATCCCGGGCCACCACCCGGCGCAGCGCCTCGGCCGGAAACATCACGCGCCGGCCATCCAGGCTATACGCCATTACCTGCCCGACTCGACCCTCGTAATGGGCGAGGCAGGCCTCTGCGGAGAGATCCAAGACGACATCGATACTGGGCATGACTATGCAGTTGACTCCTGGTACGACAGGGCATGCGTTGACTTCGGAATTGCCATCAACGATGGATGCACCAATACTTTACCCGATCCAGTCTCTCGAACGGATAGCCACCATGTTCGCTTCCACCGTTATCGGTCCTGCCGCCCATCCGCCTGGCCTGGTTCAATCCTCGGTACGTGATGAGCAGGCACGCGTCCTTGGCGAAGCCGGCAGTTCGAATACCCAGGAAACAGCGGCCGAAGCGGCAACTCAGGGCAAAGTGGCCCAGGCCGAAGCTCCTCAGAAACCCAACGCCGAGTCACTCACCGAGCAGGAACTGCGTCAGTTGGAACAAATGAAGACCACTGACCGCGAGGTGCGCCAACACGAACTGGCACACCAGATCGCCGGCGGACACTACACGGGGGCGGCCAGCTATCAATACGAGCGGGGGCCGGATGGCGAACGCTATGTCGTCGCTGGACAGGTGCCGATCGACTACGGTCCCGTTCCCGGCGACCCACGAGCCACTATCGGCAAGATGCAGCAGGTGATCAGCGCCGCCCTGGCGCCTGCCGATCCTTCACCCAAGGACCATCAGGTTGCTGCCCAGGCGCGCCAGTACCTGCTGACCGCCCAATTGGATCTCGCCCGCCAGGCCAGTGAACTGCATGCCAGCCAGCGACCTGCCCCCAACACCAGCTCACGCTCCGAGCAAACCACGGACGACCAAGGCGCGAGTCAAGCCATGGCAACCCAGAGGACGCTGAATACCGTACCTTCGCTAAGCCAATACGACATCGTTTCCCGCGCGGTGCAAAGCCAGGGCGGCAATACCAGGCTCAGTAGCCAGGCCTGACGGCTCGCGACCCGCAAGTTCTGCGTGGCGTGCTCTGCGTGGAAATAACGCAAGCTATCTCCTAACAGTAGTGTCTTCTCATGGAGCCCCACTCGGCATACCCTCTCGCTTGCACCCGGCACTTGCTTACGTTTCGTAACCGAAGTGCCTATGCCCGAGCATTTGCTCGTTCACGCAGGAAACATCATGAGAAAAACTCAAACAAGCGCCATGCACAACGCATGGCTCGGGCTCGTCGCCTTGAGCATGGCTGCCACCGTTCCCACCGCACTTGCCCAGGAACCGGACTGGAGCGCCGAACCCAGCTACGGCAGCGTACACCTTCAAGCCGGCTTTACTCCCGACCCCTGGACCCAGAGTCTGCAGGCCGGCGGCTCCAATCAAGTAAGCGCTAAGCTAGGTCCCAACTGCACCGGATACATCATGGCGAGCGCCCCGGACGTCGACCTGCACTACTCAGCCGGCAGCATGCCGCTCTATGTCACCGCCACATCCGGCAGCGACACTACACTGGTGATCAACGCCCCTGACGGCCGCTGGTATTGCAACGACGACTTCAACGGCCTCGACCCCGTAGTCATGTTCCAGAATCCGCCCAGTGGCATGTACAACATCTGGGTGGGCGTTCACGGCAACAACCAGATGCAGTCGGCGACCCTGAAAATTACTGAGCTGAACCCGACCCGCTGATTACTGGTTTTCACGGTGGGCCGCTTGCGGGCGCCCACCGCAGGAAAATTTAGCAGTCTGATCTTCGGACATAGCGTTATACGATTGCACATTGCTGCGTAAATTTGGACTAAAACACCCAAAAATCAGAGATCAAGCATCTTCCACGTATAGCTTCGCTGCTCGCTTACGGCCTTGGTATATATCTCATGGAGCTTGGCGTAATCATCCGCCATCTTCTCGTCCATACCGGCAGCCTCGAAGCGATCCATCGTATCGCGGGCATCGCGAATCACGCGATCGAGCTCATCAATGACCTGTTGATACTCGGCTTCGTTCATGACGCACCTCGCGCTGGTTCATAAAGAGCATCATAAAAAACCGGCCCCGAGGGGCCGGTTCGAGGTAGTCCAGGGGGAAGGAGGCCCTCCCCGAGAACTTGACCGGAGCTAACCTTAGCCCAGCAGAGACAGCACGTTCTGCGGGATCTGGTTGGCCTGGGCCAGTACGGAAGTGCCGGCCTGCTGCAAGATCTGCGCGCGGGTCATGTTGGCCACTTCCACCGCGTAGTCGGCATCTTGGATGCGCGAGCGGGCGGCAGCCAGGTTGGTCTCGTTGGTGTTCAGGTTGGTGATGGCATCCTGGAAGCGGTTCTGAACGGCACCCAGCTCGGAGCGCAGGCTGTCGACCTGATTCAGGGCCGCGTCAAGTGAAGCCAGCGGATCGGCATTCAGCTGATCACCCAGGGTAACCGCACCAGTCGCGGTGTCGACTTCAGCCTGGAAGTAGACAGACTGACCATCAACTTCTCCCTTAACTACATAGCCACCGCCTTCATGGGCGAAAACCTCAGGAGAAGCACCTACTTTACTGCTTTCCAAGCCACTTGTATCGATAGCGACTGCAGGGGAACCTGAATCGAAATTAACCACTTCTTCAAGTGCAGTAGCAGTTACGTCGATACCAGTAGGATCAGTACCTGCATCAGCCCCCGCGTTATGTGTTTCGCTTGAGTCCCAAGTCACTACGCCGGTATCAAAATCAATGCTGGCACTAAACAGCGTGGTGCCACCATCCGTTGAAACGAAATACTGCTGTCCGCCACCAGCACTTACGCCGCCGTACACTTCCATACCGGCAGCAACATTGCTATCGTCATAACCACCGATGTCATTAACATCGACGATTTGGTCACCATCGTTTACATGAGTAGCTGTGACTTCAGAGCCGGAAAGCGTTACACCAGCCCCAGCATTCTCATTTGAATCGAAGCCGACAGTGTTGGTGGTAGAATCATAAGTCCCGGTAAAGTAATTACCCGAGACAGTATCCTTAACGAGCAGCGTATCCGCATCATCTGAATCATACACCAGCTCATAGGTACCAGCACTATTTGAATCTGCAAATGTTAGAGCAGTAGTGGAAATAGATGCTGGTTGCTCAGCAATAGTCTCTGTGACCGGAGTCTGTGAAAGCTTACCAGTATCAAGAGTTTTGTTAGTGACATTGAAGTTACTCAGCCCCAGTGTTGCAGAGGTGATCTCCTTCAAATTCACACTAATCTGCTCACCATCGTTAGCACCCACTTGAATCTGTAGAGCACGATCAGAGGCCAGGACATTAACACCGTTGAAGCTAGTTTCCTTAGAGATACGATCAATTTCGCTCAAGCGCTGACCAATTTCGTCCTGGATCGACTGAAGATCGTCCTTTGAGTTGGTTTCGTTCTGAGCCTGCACCGAAAGCTCACGAACACGCTGCAGGTTGTCGTTGATCTGGTTCAGTGCACCTTCAGCGGTCTGAGCAACAGAGATACCGTCGTTGGCGTTACGCTGGGCCTGAGCCAGACCGGTGATCTGAGCGGTCATGCGGTTGGCAATAGCCTGACCGGCGGCGTCGTCCTTGGCACTGTTGATACGCAGGCCGGAGGAGAGGCGCTCCATGGAGGTCTGCAGAGCGTTCTGGCTCTTCTGCAGGTTGGACTGGCCGATCATCGAAGTGATGTTGGTATTGATGACTGACATGGGTCATTCCTTCTTTTCGTTGAGGGCTCCATTGGCGGGCCCACTGAACCTTTAGTTTCTTGGCCCAGCATCTAGGGCCTACCTCAACGGCGCCGTTGGCCGTTACCCTGTTTAACGGCACCTGGCGGCAGGACTTTAGGGCGAGAGTGAAAAAAATTTCATTTGGCGTTGACAGGCTTTGCCCGGGCGTCGCCCAGTGCACGGGCCTGAAAGCGCACTAGTGGCCGCACAGGCGGTCAGCACAAAGCGTTGGCATCAGGATCCAAACAAAGAGAAGCGCCGCCAGGCGATGCCTGGCGGCGCTCTTAAGCATACCCACGACTAGATCAATCCCGCCCGAGCTGGGCGTTCATCATCTCGAACTGCTGAAAGAGATAATCGCTGGTCTGGTTCATCTGGGCGATCATGCCGTCGAGCTGGCCGAACTGGGTACGATAGCGGGAGATGGTGGCCTCGATGCTCTGTTCCATCCGTGCATGGCGGTCGTTGAGGCTTTCGATACGGCTCTCGGCACCGCTGATGGCGCCACCCAGGGCACCGCTGCTGCCGCTCAGTTGGGTAACGGTCGCGCTGAGCTGTCCGGCCAGGCCGCCCGCTGAGCTATCGCTAGCAAAGAAAGCGCTCAGCGCATCCTGGTCATTGGCGACGACCTCATCGAGACGCTGCTCGTCGATCTCCAGCGTGCCATCAAGCTTGAGCGAGATACCGATATCGCTGAGCATGGCAAAGCCGCTCTCCTCCATCGACACACCGCCCGCCAGCACCCCGCGCAGGCGCCCTTCGACATTGCGCACGGCACTGTCTCCGAGCAGGTCGCCGACCTCACCTCCCTCGCTACTGAAGGCGGTCAGCTCGCCAATGGTGCCTTTAAGCGTATTGAAGGCCTCGACGAAGCCGGTCACGGCCTCGCGCACCGCCCGGGTATTCTGCTCCACGGCTACGGTGCTGCTGCCAGTGTCATTGAGGTTCAAAGTGACGCCCTGGATGGCACCCTCCACCTGGTTGGAGGCGCTGACGATGGGTATGCCGTTGACCTCCAGCTTCGCATCCAGCCCAGGCTGAACGATATCTGCATCCGACAGAGTGGCCTGGCTGGCCATCGCAGCGAAATCGGTGCCCGTGATGGCCGCCTGCTCTCCGGTCTCCTTCGACATCAAGGCTAGCCGGTAGCCTTCACCATCGTTCACGATCGATGCTGTAACGGCTGCATCAGGATCGGCGTTGATGGCGTCACGCACGTCTTCGAGGGTGCTGTTGGCGGCAATGGCAACACCATGGTCGAGGGCAGCATCTTCGAAGGTGAGATTGAGCGTGGTATCGGCATCGTTGAGCACGGTGTCGAGGCTATCCACCCGCTGTGTGGCGAGGCTGCCGGCGGCCGCCAGCTGCTCCACGTCGATGGCGTACTGCCCGATGGCGGCATCGCTACCTGCGGCGGCTTGAACGGAATCGCCGCTCACGGAGGTAGAAAGGCTCTGGTAGAGCGCGGCATCGTTGAGCGCATTGGTGGCGTCTTGGAAGGCGGAAAGCGCACCCTTCAGTTCGCCGTAGGCGGAGATCTTGACCTGCTGGGTCTCGATCTCCCGTTCGATGGGCTCGAGCTTGCCGCGCTCCGCCTCGTTGAGCTGGTCGAGCAAACCATTGAGGTCGAGCCCGGAGCCGATGCCAAGCGATGAAATACTGGCCATGAGGAACTGCCTTGTGTCGGTGTATTTGCCTCCTGATTTCTATTACCTCGGCCGGCGAGCAAATAACTTTAGGCTTCGGGAAAAAAAACAGCTGAGGGCGAAAGGCCGCTTCCCTGCGGTCAGTCTAGCTTGCGTCACATTCAGGCGTGGGCCAACCGGCGCTCGCTGAGCTTGAAGCCCCCCACGGCCTCGGCCAGGCGATCGGCCTGATCCTTGAGCTGCTCGGCAGCGACGGTAGATTCTTCCACCAGCGCTGCGTTCTGCTGGGTCATGCGGTCGAGTTCGGCCACCGCCACATTGACCTGGCCAATCCCGTCGCTCTGCTCGCCCGCCGCCACGCTGATCTCACCCAGCACCTTGGCCACCCGGTTCACGCCCGCCACCAGTTCCTCCATCGTGGAGCCCGCGCGACGAACCAGCTCGGTACCCGAAGCGACCTTCTGTCCCGAGGCATCGATCAGGCCACGAATCTCTCGCGATGCCTCGGCGCTACGCGTTGCCAGTTGGCGCACCTCGCCCGCCACCACGGCGAAGCCTCTGCCCTGCTCGCCGGCCCGGGCCGCTTCAACCGAGGCATTGAGCGCCAGCAGGTTGGTCTGAAAGGCGATGCCGTCCATCACCTTGACGATATTGCCGATGCGCTCGGAGGAGGCAGTGATCTCTTCCATGGTAGTCACGACCTGACCCACCACTTCGCCACCACGGGTCGCCACCTCGGATGCAGACTGCGACAGCTCGCTGGCATGGCGGGCCGAATCCGCAGTGTGCTCGACGGTACTGGTGATCTCTTCGATCGAGGCCGAACTCTGCTGCAGGCTCGATGCGGCGTTCTCGGTACGCCGGGAGAGATCCTGGCCACCGGTGGCAATTTCGCCAGCCGCCACGGTGACCGATTCACTGGCGTCTCGAATGGTCAGCATGACGTTCTCGATGCGCGATACGAACTGGTTGAAGGCGCCTGCGATCTGGGCCACTTCATCGCGGCCGTTCTCGGACAAGCGCCGCGTGAGATCGCCATCGCCACTGGCAATGTCAGCCATGGCATCGCGTACCGCCTCCAGCCGTCGAAACATCAGCTTGAGTAGTGTGCCAAGCACCAGAGCGGCACCCAGCACCACCAGCACCAGGGTGACCAAAGAGGTTCCCAATGCGGCGCGCAGGCCGGCCGTGGCTTCGCGCTCGTCCAATGCCACGACCAGTTGCCAGTCGGTACCCTGGATGGGCACGCTACGCAGCCACTTGTTGCGCCCCTCAAGGGCAAGTCGCACGGGCTGTTCGATGCCGATCGGAGAGGAGAAATAACCGGCATCGAAGGCTGCGGACAGTCGCGACGCCGGTTCCAGTGTCATCTCAGGATCGGGATGCGCCACCAACGTGCCGTCGGCAGTGACGAGAAAGGCGAAGCTTTCCGGTGTTGGCGCGATGGCGCCCACGTTGGCCACGATAGTGTCGATGGCAATGTCCCCACCGCCAACCGCAACCAGTCGACCATCGTCTTGGAAGGGCGTGGCGATGGTGACGATCAAACCGCCGGTACTGGCATCTACATAGGGCTGGGTAATGATGGTATCACCAGCCTCGACGGCCTGGAGATACCATGGGCGCTGGCGCGGATCATAGTCGGCCGGCGGATTCCAGCCATCGGAGAAGATCCCACGTCCATCCGCCGGGTTCGCCAGGTAGGTGGACATGAAGCCGCCCGAGGCTTCGAGCTGCAGCAGTGCGTCAAGAGGGTCTTCGCTCCGTGCAGCCGGCGCAAGGGCTTCCAGCATGCCAGCACGGGCCTCGATCCACTCGCTGATTGCAAGCCCATTACCCTGGGCTTCAGCCGCCAGGTTGCGCGCCACCTGCTGGTCGTTATGGCGCTGGAGAGTGAAGTAATTGATAGCGGCATTGACGAGCAACGACACGGCAATGACGGCAGCCGTGGCCAACAGCAGGCGCAGTCGCAGAGAGGTAAGCATGAATAAGGTCTCGCTTGTAACGGGATGCGGTGCCGGACACGTCCATGCGCCGGAGCTATCCGCATATCGGCTGCGAGAAGCTAGACTTTAGGCGGATTTCAACGCGCGTGAATGATCACCTCGACGCGACGATTCTGGGCACGCCCTTCTCCCGTCTCGTTGCTCGCCAAGGGGCGAGTGTCAGCCAGGCCCACCGCGCGCAGGCGCTGCGATTCGACGCCCGACCGCTCCAGGGCATGAACGATGGCGATCGCCCTGGCGCTGGAGAGCACCCAGTTGGAGGGGAACTCTTCGGTCTGAATCGACCGACTGTCGGTATGCCCCTCCACGGCGACCTCTCCGTCGTGGCGCTGAATCACTTCCATCAGGCGTTGTACGAGAGCCTCGCCGTCATCGGTCAGCTCGGCCGTCGCGGTGGGGAACAGCAGCCGATCCTCCACGCGCAGTTTGATGCCTTCGGCCACCCGCGAAACTTCCACTCCCTCGAGATCGGCCAGATAAGGGGCATCGTCAAGACGATCCCTCATCGCCCCTTGCAGCGCTTCAGTCGCGGCCATGGCTTGCGGGTCGATTTCTTGGGCGCCGTTCGGAGGTCGATCGGTCAGCACCAGTGCAAAATCGGCCGGGGACATCGGCAGCGTGCCGTTTGCCATCAGCATCGGCCGCGGCAGCACGAGTGGCGATGGCTCACGCTTCGCCAGCAGGGCCAACGGAGCGGGCGGAGCCGTAAAGGCCACCCTTTCGCTTGGTGCCGGCCGCGGTAGCCCAGCCACGCCCAGCGCCGCCGCGATGGCGGATTGGCTCAGTTGGCCGCCAGCCGGACGAGGTACGATCGGCTCAGGCAGCGCCTGGGTCATTTCACTGGGCAGCGGTATCGCAAAGGGGACGTGCGTGGTGAGCGGAGTTGCCTCGTCGTCAGGCTCCCCGAAGCTGGAAAGCGTAAAGATGAGCACCATCAGCGCCACCAGCAGGGTCATGATATCCAGGTAGCCGATCATCCAGGTGCTGTCCTGGTCGTGATCGTGGTGGGTCGGCATCAGCGACTCGTGGCGCATGGGACCACGATGATCGCCACCGCTGGCATGGAGGGAGCTCATCGAAACGGCAGTTGACCTGGGAGCATGGGATGATGGACGCGGAAAGATGCCTAGCCTAACGGGTCATGGAGGCGGGTGAAACCGTAAAAAGCGCCCGTCGAGGCTATCTCCTTGCTGCCAGGCCGCTGACTTCAGGCGTCCTGTGGTGTCACCCCACTTTGGGAGACCAGATAGCGCTTGGCGAAGAGGTCGGCCGGTACCGGCTGACCGGTGAGATAACCCTGGATCAGTTCGACGCCATGCCGTGCCAGGGCTTCGCGCTGGCTGTCGGTCTCGACCCCGACGGCGGCGAGGCACAGCTCCATCTCGCGGGCCAGCCCGGCCACTGCGGCCACGATCGCCGCACTGCCTCGCTGCCCGCTGTCCAGGCGCTGCACGAAACGACGGTCGATCTTGAGCATGCTGATCGGCAGCTCCTGGAGATAACCGAACGAGGCATAGCCAGTACCGAAATCGTTGATGGCGACCTCTCCACCAAGCCGCCGTAATCGCTTGAGCACAATGGCCGCCTGGTGGGGCTTTTCCAGCAGGGTACGCTCGGCGATCTCGAAGCCCACCAAGCCCGGTTGCAGCTTGTGCTCGTTGAGCTTGGTGGCCACCCGCACGGGCAGGTCATGCTGCCAGAACTGGCGTGCTGACAGATTGATGCTGACGGGAACCGGCCTGGCCCCCAGGGCACTCCAAGCAGCCAGTTGCGTGCAGATCTGCTCGAGAATGTACTCTTCCAACTGTGGCAGCAGCGCTGCCCGCTCGGCCAAGGTGACGACGCTGGTCGGCGGCACGGTGCCGAGCAGGGGGTGATGCCAGCGCAAGAGTGCCTCGGCGCTATGCAGATTACCGCTTACCCGCTCGAAAATGGGCTGGTAGTGCAGTTGCAGGCCTTCCCCCGACACGAACGCCTCACGCAGGGCGGATTCCAGCGCACGCTGGCGGTCATCCTGCAGGTTCATCTCGTTGCGGTAGAGGCGGTAGCCGTTGCGCCCTTCCTGCTTGGCACGATACATCGCGGCATCGGCACTGTGCACCAGCGACTCCGCCGTCGAAGCATCGTCGGGGTAGAGGCTGATGCCCAGGCTGCAGCCGACGCGAAACTCCTGTCCCTCGATCACGCAGGGCTCTCGCACGGCTTCCACCAGGCGCTGGGCCACCCGGGCCACTTCGTCCACCTCTTCCAGATCGGGAAGCAGCACGAGGAATTCATCCCCCCCGAGCCTGGCTAGCGTATCGTCCTCACGCAGGCGCAGCTGCAGCCTCTCGGCCATCATCACCAGCAGTTCATCACCGAAAGCATGGCCCAGCGCATCGTTGACCTCCTTGAAGTGGTCCAGGTCGACGAAGATCACCGCCAGCCGGCTCTGGTTGCGATGGGCATGGCGTATTGCCAGCTCCAGCCGGTCTTCAAGCAGGCGGCGATTGGGCAGCCCGGTGAGGGCGTCGTAGTAGGCCAGCTTGCGAATACGCTCTTCATTGTCGCGCAAGTGGGTGATGTCGCTGAACAACGCAGCGTAATGGGTAGCGGCACCGCTGTCGTCGGTGATTGCCGTGATCGTCAGAAGCTCGAGGTAGAGTTCGCCGTTCTTGCGGCGGTTCCAGATCTCGCCACGCCAGTAGCCGCTGCGCTGCAGGGCATCCCACATCTGGCGATAGAAAGCGGCATCATGACGCCCAGAAGCCAGGAATGCCGGGGTCTTGCCGATCACCTCTTCGGAGGTGTAGCCGGTCATGTGGGTAAAGGCGCGATTGACGAATTCGATACGGTTGCCGGCATCGGTGATGATGATGCCTTCCAGGGAGGAATCGATTACCCGCTCGGCCAGCTGTAGATTCTCCCGCGATTTAGCGAGGGCACGATCGCGTTGTTCCAGCGCATTGCGCAGATCCTGCATGTAGAGGTGTTCGGCGCCGGCCAGCAAGTCGCGAAACCCCAGCAGCCCCACCACCTCCTCGGCCTCGTCCAGCACTGCCAGGTGGCGCACGCGATGGTTCATCAGCAGGTCCCGCGCGGCAATCAGGGTATCGCTCTGGTGCACCGTGAGCAGAGGGCGACTGGCCAGGGAATCGATTGGCGTGTTCCCGGGGTGGCGCGCCACGAACCGAACCAGGTCACGCTCGGTGAGAATGCCCAGCTCACCGTCCGCGCACTTGACCACCACTGCATCGCACTCGGAGAGCCGCATCGAGCGTGCCGCCTGGGCCAGACGCTGCCCGCCCTCCAGCACCAGCGCTCGCTGGCGCATGGCCGCCTGGACTTCGCGCAACCGCAAGTAGGGCTCGAGCCCCTGGTTCAGGGCAACGTCGGTCTGCGACAGAATGCCCACCGGAGCCCCACCGTCATCCACCACGAGGAAATGACGCCGCCGCTCGGCATTGAAGCGCAACGCGGCTTCGCTGACCGGGGTCGAACGATTCAGGCTCGCGACCGGCTGGTTCATGACTTGGGAGATCGGCAGGCGAACGGCATCGGGGTCGGCGAAATTGACCGAAAGCGCATCGCGTTCCGTCCAGATGCCCAGGGGCTGCCCTGCCTTGACCACGATTATCGAGCTGCACTGGCGTGCCGCCATTCGCTCGGCGGCCATCCACAGCGGCGTCTCGGGTTCGCAGGTCAGAAGCCCGGACTGCATGATGCGTTCGATAGGTAACTCTTGGCTCATGGCGCCTCGCTGGCTGGATATTGCCGCTTGAGTCTTCGTCAATCTCGCACCCAAGAACAACCTGCACGCTTCCCTGCCCTGTCCACCATCCCTGCCTGTTGGAACTGAAATATTCGGAATGTAGCCAATCCGTAACTGCATTTTATCCACTTGGCCCCACTTTGCATCAACGAAGACAAAAAAAGACCAACGCTCCGCAATAGAAACGTAAAAAAATGCACCAAGATCTAAAGTTGTCGTCGGAACGGCCGATAGTGCTTATGGGAGAGGCTGCCTGTCAGGCGGCCTTGGGGGGGATGCTGAAAGAAGGCTTGAAGAAAGCTTCAGCAAGGGCATACATAAGGAAAACACGACATGTCTTCGCCACTGACCGATGCCACCAACGCCTTGAGTACGTCGGCACTGCACGACCTGACACCGCGCCAGCGCAAGGAAACCGTGCTCGCCACGCTACCTTCGGCCGGCACCATGCTGGCCCAGGCCGCGAGCCACGGCCAGTCGCCCAGCCCAGCCGATCTGGTCGAGCCCATTCAACGCATCAATGAAGTGCTTCGCCAGTACGGCGTGGAGTTCGAACTCAACGATACCTCACGGGTCATTACCCACATCGTTGACCGTGAAACGGGCGATGTACTGCGCCAGATTCCTTCGGAGGAAGTGCTGGCTATCGCCGAACGGCTGGAAGAGCTGCAGGGGAACTTGATCAGTCTGAAGGTGTGATACGAAAACGCTGAAACAAATCGGCGAGCGAGATGGAGTGCGAGGCGCACGGAGCACAGGAACCGGAGCATATGGGGTATATGTGAGGATTCCGCGTACCGCGCAACGAAGCAATTCGCTCGCGCAGCCATTTGTACAGTGTTTTAGACCTGCATATTCATGACGTCTTTGTAGGCCGTCACCAGGCGGTTACGAACCTGCAGCCCCATCTGGAATGCCACGCTGGCTTTCTGCATGTCGACCATGACGTCGTTTAGCTCGACATTGGGATCGCCGGCCTGAAACGCCATGCTCTTGGCGGCGGACGCCTGCTGCAAGCGGTTGATACGTTGTATCGACGCTTGCAGCTCGCCGGCAAAGCCGCCTTGTCCCACCTGAGTGGAAACCTGCTGCCCCTTGCCAACCTGGCTGCCGGCCTGGGCCGCCAGGGTCTGCATCTGTGCCAGCGCCGATTGGATGGCCGGTGAACTCATGATCCGCGCCCTCTTTCGCCATTGAATGCCTGCTACCGCCTTTGGCCGCTGAATCCGACCCTCGGCGAATGTAGAGCAAGGCTAACAGCTTACGAAAAATAACCAAACTGCCAAATGGCAGGTAAAAAAGGGGCTTTTCCCGCCTTTGGACTGGAAGGCGGCTCGCATAATAGCTTCCATCACAGTTGCGCCCCTTGTGGGGCAGCCAGAACGCGGTGAACGGATGCAGTCGATGCCATCTTCCAGCAACATCTTAAAAGCAGCCGATGGCGTTCTCCTACGGGGGGGCGCATGAGCAACGGTGCCACGACGCAGGAGCGTCAGAACTCCTCGGCCAGCGTGTCTTCCTCTGCGCTGCTGGAGCGACTTCAGCAACAGCTTCGCGGAAACCCGCTGCTCGCCGTTCTGATCGGCGGCGCCGCCATGATCGCCATCGTGGTGGCCCTGCTGATGTGGGCACGTGAGCCCGAGTATCGCGTCCTTTACAGCAACCTCACCGAAGCCGACGGCGGACGCATCATCAGCGAACTCGAAAGCCGCGGCGTTCCCTATCGCTTCAACGAGGGCGGCACCGCCCTGCTGGTCCCGGGCGACTCCGTACACGGCCTGCGCCTGCAGCTTGCCGAGCAAGGTCTGCCGCGCGGTGGCAATGTCGGCTTCGAACTGATGGACGGCCAGGCCTTCGGTGTCAGCCAGTTTGCCGAGCAGGTCAACTTCCAGCGCGGCCTCGAGGGCGAGCTGTCGCGCTCGATCGAATCCCTCGGGCCGGTTTCACGCGCCCGCGTTCATCTGGCCATGGCCCGCTCTTCCGTTTTCGTACGCGATCGTGAACCCGCCAAGGCTTCGATCATCGTGACCCTGGAGCCGGGCCGGGTCATGGGCGAGGGTCAAGTGAGCGCCATCGTTCACATGGTATCGAGCAGCGTGCCGGACCTCGCCGCCGAGAACGTCACCGTGGTCGACCAGAACGGCCGCATGTTGTCGACGCCGAACAGCCAGGGCCGTGGCCTCGACGCGACCCAGCTCGATTACATCGCCGAAGTGGAACGCACCTTCCAGCAACGCATCGAGAACATCCTGGCGCCGATCCTCGGCCGTGAGAGCATCAGTGCTCAGGTTGCTGCCCAGATCGATTTCTCGCGTCGCGAGGAAACCAGCGAGCGCTATGGCCCCAACCAGCCGCCCAACGAAGCCGCGGTGCGCAGCCGTCAATCCAGCCTCTCCTATAACGGTGGCGACGGCGTGGCGCTGGGCATTCCCGGTGCACTGAGCAACACACCGCCGGGCGTCGCTCCCTCCCCCATCGAAGAACTTCCCACCGATGAGGATGGAGAGCTCACCGAAGAGGCTCAGCAAGGCCTCCAGGCACTGAACAACTTGAACCAGGACGACGTCATCAACTATGAGGTCGACCGCAACATTCAGCATATTCAGCACCGCCAGGGCCAGGTGACTCGCCTGAGCGCCGCCGTGGTAGTGGACTACCGGGAAGAGCGCAACGAAGAAGGCGAGTGGCACCGTGTGGCACTCAGCGAAGCCGAGATCGCCCAGATCGAGCGCCTGGTGCGCCAGGCCATCGGCTTCTCCCAGGCCCGCGGCGACGCCATCGAGGTGGTCAACAGCCCGTTCAGCCGTATCGTCGAGGAGAGCGAGGAACTCGAATGGTGGCAGTCGCCCGAAGTGCATGCTCTGGCGCTCACCATCGGCCGTTACCTACTGGTGGCACTGGGCATCCTGCTGGGCTACCTGCTGATCCTGCGTCCGCTGATCAAGCGTCATACCGAGAGACCCGTTCTGGCCACTGCCCCGGGATCCGGCCTGCAGGTTCGCGTGGGTGACGATTCGGAAGCCAGCGAAGGCGAGCTCGAAACGGCCCGGGAAGACGACGACGAACTGCGCCCCTACCAGAAGCCGAAGCGCAAGCGCCGCTCCTCGGCCTATGAGGACCACCTGGCCGAACTCCGTGAGCTCGCCCAGGAGGATCCACGCATGATCGCCATGATCGTACGCAGCTGGATGAATAAAGAATGAGCAGTGCCAAGACCATGAGCGGCGTACGCCGCAGCGCCATCCTGATGCTGGCTCTCGATGAGGACAGTGCCGCGGAGGTATTCAAGTACCTCGCGCCCAAGGAGATTCAGCAGCTCAGCATGGAAATGGCGGAGATGGACCAGGTCTCCCACGAGGACATGCAGCAGGTCATGATGGAGTTCCATCGCGAGACCGAGGAGTTCATCGCGCTGAACCTCAACTCCAGCGAGCACATCCGCTCGGTGCTGACCAAGGCGCTCGGCAGCGAACGTGCCACCAGCCTGATCGAGGACATCCTGGAGTCCACCGGCACCAGCAGCGGTATCGATTCGCTGAACCTGATGGAAGCCTCCATGGTGGCCGAGCTGATCCGCGACGAACATCCGCAGATCATCGCCACCATCCTGGTTCACCTGGAGCGTCATCAGGCCGCCGACGTGCTCGAGCTGTTCGACGACAAGCTGCGCAACGACGTGGTCCTGCGCATCGCCACCTTCAGTGGCGTCCAGCCGGCCGCCCTGCAGGAGCTCACCGAGGTGCTCTCCGGCATGCTCGACGGCCAGAACCTCAAGCGCAGCAAGATGGGCGGCGTGAGGACCGCGGCCGAGATCCTCAACCTGATGAACTCTTCGCTGGAAGAGACCGCGATCGAAACGGTACGCGCCCACAGCGAAGACCTCGCCCAGAAGATCATCGACGAGATGTTCCTGTTCGAGAACCTCATGGACCTGGACGACCGCAGCATTCAGCTGGTGCTCAAGGAGATCGACACCAACTCGCTGGTGGTGGCGCTCAAGGGCGCCCCCGAAGCCCTCATGGAGAAATTCCTGCGCAACATGTCGCGGCGTGCCGCCGACCTCCTGCGCGAGGACATGGAGGCGCGTGGGCCGATTCGCGTCTCCCAAGTGGAAGCCGAGCAGAAATCCGTTCTTCAGGTGGTACGCCGCCTGGCGGATTCCGGCGAGATCGTACTGAGCGGTGGGGACGACACCTATGTCTGAGCGGGCGCCCTCCTCTTCCGAACGTCATGCGCCCTGGCAGCGCTGGCAGATGGGCGAGTTGCACGCCGAGAGTGCGGACGAGCACCCTGGCCAGGAGCTGGACCCGGCCGAGCAGGCCAGGCGGCGTGCCGCCTTCCAGCGCCAGGCCGAGCTGAAGGCGTTGCGCGACAAGGTCATGCAGGAAGCGCGCGATGAAGGCTATCAGGCCGGCCTGGAAGCGGGGCGCAGCGAAGGCCATGCACAAGGCTTGAAGGAAGGACGCCAGGAAGCACAGCGTGAGCTCAAGCAAAGCCTTCATGAAGTCGTGACACCGCTCAAGCCACTGGCTGAACAGTTCGCGGACGCGCTTGAGCAGCTCGACGAAGAGATCGCCAACGACCTGGTCGAACTGGCCATGGCGACAGCTCATCAACTGGCCGGCGAAGCGCTCAAGGCGCGCCCCAAGCAAGTGCTGGAGTTGATCAAGACCCTGCTGCACACCGACCCCCCGCTGGTCGGCCAACAACGCCTGTGGCTGAACCCCCAGGACCTGAAGCTGGTCGAGGAGCACCTGGGCAATGAACTGGTCGCGGCAGGCTGGAAGCTGCAGCCCGACGCCCAACTGACCCGCGGCGGCTGCCGTGTCACCAGTGCCAACGGCGAGCTCGACGCCACCTGGGAGAGCCGCTGGGAAGCCGTCAAGGCGCAAGTCAGGCGGCGGCGCTCGGCGACCTCCGCCGACGATAACGATGAGTAAGAGGCAGGACATGAGCGAAGCTGCGACACCAACCAACACGCATCAGGCACGCTGGCAGCAGACGCTGCAGCATGTCCGCGCGCGCGTGGAAACGGTGCCCGGCTATCGCGCCAGCGGACGGGTGCTTCGCGCCACCGGCATGGTCATCGAAGCCGTCGGTCTGCGCGTTGCCCTGGGCAACGCCTGTCGTATCGAGCTGCTCTCGTCCGGCGGCAGCGAGCAGCCCCGTTTCGCCGAGGCCGAAGTTGTCGGCTTCAACGGCGAGCGCCTTCTACTGATGCCGCTCACGGAGATTGCCGGCCTGATGCCTGGCGCCCGCGTTTTTCCGCTGGGCGATGGCCCGGATCATGCCGCCCGCCGCTTTCCGCTCGGCGAATCGCTGCTGGGTCGTGTCGTCGACGGCAATGGTGAAC
Source organism: Billgrantia sp. C5P2 (assembly GCF_051062895.2). Lineage (NCBI taxonomy): Bacteria > Pseudomonadati > Pseudomonadota > Gammaproteobacteria > Oceanospirillales > Halomonadaceae > Billgrantia > Billgrantia sp. C5P2. The sequence continues at coordinate 1,867,369 of NZ_CM128542.1, read as the reverse complement.
CGCTGGATGGCCTCGGCCCGCTGGACGACGCCCCTCGCGCCCCGCTCTCCACGCCGCCGCTCAACCCGCTGAAGCGAGCCCCGATCAATGAACAGATCGACGTTGGCATTCGCGCCATCAACGCCCTGCTCAGCGTCGGTCGCGGGCAGCGCATGGGGCTGTTCGCCGGCTCCGGCGTAGGTAAGTCGGTGCTGCTCGGCATGATGGCCCGCTATACCGGGGCCGACGTCATCGTGGTGGGATTGATCGGCGAGCGTGGCCGTGAGGTGCAGGACTTCATCGACAATATTCTCGGCCCCGAGGGGCGTCGCCGTGCCGTGGTGGTAGCGGCTCCCGCCGATACTTCTCCGCTGCAGCGCTTGCAGGGCGCCGCCTATGCCACGCGATTGGCGGAAGAATATCGCGACCAGGGCAAGAACGTACTGCTGATCATGGATTCACTGACTCGCTACGCCATGGCCCAGCGCGAGATCGCCCTCGCCATCGGCGAGCCTCCGGCAACCAAGGGCTATCCACCCTCGGTATTCGCCAAGATTCCCAGTCTGGTGGAACGTGCCGGCAATGCCGAACGTGGCCGTGGCTCGATCACCGCCTTCTATACCGTACTCACCGAAGGCGACGACCAGCAGGACCCGATCGCCGACTCGGCACGCGCCATTCTCGATGGCCACATCGTGCTCTCGCGCAACCTGGCCGAGGCCGGCCACTATCCGGCCATCGACATCGAGGCTTCGATCAGCCGCGTGATGACGCACATCATCGACGACCAGCAGTTGTCGATGACCCAGGCGTTCAAGCGACTCTTCTCGCGCTATCAGCGCAACCGAGACCTGATCAGCGTCGGTGCCTACAGCCCCGGTCACGATCCCCAGCTGGACGAAGCCGTTCAGCGCTACCCGCAGTTGGAGCACTTTCTCCAACAGGGCATGAATGAAAACGCCTCGATAGAGGCTTCTCGACAGGTTCTGGCTGAAACCCTAGGAGTCAGACAATGAGTGCATCGTCCCAACTCGCCATGCTGAGTGATCTGGCCCGCGATGCCCGCGATCAGGCGGGCCAACTGCTGGCCGGAGAACGTCAGAGCGAACGTCAGGTGGCCTCCCAACTGGAGTCGCTCAACCGTTATCGGCTCGAATACGCCGAGCGCCTGCAGCAAGCCATGCGCGAAGGCATCGACCCGGCCAGCATGCACAACTACCAGCAGTTCCTGGCTTCGCTGGACATGGCGCTTCAGCGGGCCAGGCAGGCTCTCGATGCCCAGCAGCAGCGGGTCCAGCAGAGCCAGCAGCAGTGGCAACAGGAACAGAAGCGGCTCTCGGCCTACGATACCCTGGTGTCGCGTCGGGACGTCGAGCGGCAGCGCCAGGAGGAGCGCCGCGAACAACGTACCAGTGACGAGATGGCAGCCGGACGGCTATTGCGCCTGAATGCCGGATACGCATCGTGATTCGGCAAAGGAGATAACCATGAATATCCAAATGATACTGTCCGCCCTGCCGACGCCACTCTCCGGCAAGCCGGAACCCGGCGCTGGCGATGGCCAGTTCGCCTTGGCGCTCAACCAAGCCGCCCAGAACGCTCCCGGTCATGCCGGCAGCGCCACGTTCCCGGCCGCCTTCAGCGCCACTTCGGTCGAGGGCCTGCCGCCGCCGACCATGGCGGCACAGCAGGCACTGCTTCAGGCACTGAATGCCCACGCCGGCCAGCGGCTCGATGTCGAGGCCGGGCCTACCCTACCTGACACCGGGTTGAGCGAGATCATGGCGCGGCTCGCGCTGATCGAAGGCAGCCATCAGGAGCCGGCCATGGCCGACTTGCCGCCATTGCCCGGCCAGCAACCGGCTCCACCCGCTGACGAAATGGCAGTCGAGCTGAGCGAACTGCCCCAGGCTGCCGCCCTGGTGGCGACCGCCGCAGCCGAGACTCAGCGCCCGAGCGCTGCCATTTCCGGCCTGCGCGTCGGGGGAGAAAGCGCCGCACGTCCCGACATGCCCGCCGTGCCTAACCAGGCTGTCCCTGGCAACCCATTGAAGGCTCAATTGGCTGCGTCGGCTACGGCCGCCACCCAGCAAGCCAGTGACGACGCCACCGCGACCGCACGCCCCACGGATTTCACGACGGCCCTCGCCAGGGTTTCCACACCACAGACCGGTGGCGAGCTGAGAGGAGCGTCAACCGACGCTCCGCGTGGCAGCTTCGTGCCGGAATCCGCACCGATGGCACCGCCCTCTGCCAGTACGGCAGCGCCGGCCAACGCACCGGCCCAGCCTCAGCTCGCCCAGGCCAGTCTAGCCGCGCCACTCCAGAGCCCGGCCTGGCCCGGCCAGTTGGGCCAGCAGCTGGTGCAGTTCGCCCGTCAAGGCGGTGAACAACAGGTCGAGATGCGTTTGAACCCAGCCGAACTCGGCCCGCTTTCCGTCACCCTCAAGATGACCGAACAGGGGGCTCAGGCCCAGTTCCTGTCTGCCCATGCGCAGGTACGTCAAGTGCTCGAGCAAGCCATTCCGCAACTTCGCGAGGCGTTGGCCGAGCAGGGCATCAGCCTGGGCGAAACCTCAGTGGGAGAGCAGCGCCGGCAGGACGCCCAGGAATTCGCCGGCAATGACGGACAGCGTCGCCAGGGAGCGCAGGCACTGGCCGATGACGAACTGCCCCAGGCGGGAGATGACGCGGGCGTAGCCTCCTCCTCCACGCTTTCGCTGGATGGCCGCGTGAACCTCTACGCTTGAGACAAAAAGCCAAGATAAGCCCTTTCGCGCGGCTTGTTCCTGTCATCAGGGGCCGCGCGCCTTCGGCATACTCTCCTCAACGGCTAGACCAACACTGATAAAGGCAAGGCAATGGCGAAATCGACGGGTGGCTCCTCCAAGCTCCTGTGGCTGATGATACTGCTGGTACTGCTCTCCACGGCAGCTGCCGGAGCGGCCATCTACATGGTCATGAACAATCGCAACGGCGGCGACGAGGGTAACCTCCAGACCCAGCAAGTAGAGCGACAGGCGCCGATCTTCGTCAAGATCGACCCGTTCACGGTCAATCTTGCCGACGACAATTTCGGTTCGCGCCTGCTCTATGCCGGCATTTCGCTGAAGGTAGGCAACGACGAGACTCGTGAGATTCTCAATGAGCACATGCCACAGGTCCGTAGCCGGCTGCTGATGTTGTTCTCAGGTAAGCAGGCCAGCGAGTTGACTACGCCGAATGGCAAGCGCCACTTGAGCCAAGAAGTCATCGCCATGCTTTCAGAGCCATTGACCGAGCCCCAGCCGTCCCTGGAGATCCAGGACGTGCTGTTCACCGAGTTCATCGTGCAATAAACGGGGCCCTGGCCACCATGTCCCAAGACGACCTGCTGTCACAGGATGAGATCGACGCCCTGCTCAAGGGCGTCAGCGGCGACGACGAGCCCGTTGCGCGAAGCGACGGTGACTCTCGCGTACGCCCTTATGACCCGGCAACTCAGCATCGTGTCATTCGCGAGCGCCTGCAGGCGCTGGATATCATCAACGAACGCTTCGCGCGGCATTTCCGCATGGGGCTGTTCAACCTGCTGCGCCGGAGTGCCGATATCACCGTCGACTCGGTACGCTACCTGAGCTACAGCGAGTTTTCTCGCAACGTGCCGGTACCGACCAACATCAACATCATCGGCATGAAGCCGCTGCGCGGGTCGGCCCTGATCGTGTTCCCGCCCAACCTGGTATTCATGGTGGTGGACAACCTGTTCGGCGGCGACGGCCGCTTCCTGACCAAGTCGGAAGGACGGGAGTTTACCAACACCGAGCAGCGCATCATCCAGCGCCTGCTGCAGTTGGCCATCGACGCCTACGAGGAGTCGTGGAAATCGGTTTACCCGCTGCAGATCAGCTACCTGCGCTCGGAAATGCAGTCGAAGTTCGCCAACATCACCAACTCGCCCAACGAGATCGTGGTGAACACGAACTTCAACATCGAGGTCGGCAATCTTTCCAGCAGCTTCCAGATCTGCATTCCCTACTTGATGGTCGAGCCCCTGCGGGATCTGCTGGCCAACCCGCTCAGCGATGGCCATCACGATCAGGATGGTTCCTGGACCAAGCGCATGGCGGGCGAACTGCGTCGCTCCGAAGTGGAGCTGGTCGCCAACTTTGCCGACGTCCCCACCCGGATTGCCCATGTCATGGCGCTCAAGGTGGGCGACGTCCTCCCTCTCGAGCTACCCGAGACGGTCACCGCCAGCGTCGACGGCGTGCCGGTGATGGAGTGCGACTACGGTAGCCAGCACGAGCAACGCGCGCTGCGTGTCATCCGCATCATCGACCATGGTGCACAGAATCCGGTGTCAAAAGACGCCTTCATCAAGGGCGCAGCGCCTCAAGCCAAGGACTTCAAGCATGACTGATCCCAAGAAACCCGATCAGAACGTTTCCGACGACGACTGGGCCTCGGCCATGTCCGAGCAGCAGGACAACGAACCTGCGGCCGACGACGACCCCTGGGCCGAAGCCATGGCCGAGCAGGAAGCGGCCGAATCCGCTCCCAGCGCCGAGGACGATCCCTGGGCCGAAGCCCTGGCCGAGCAGGAAGCCGTTGAAGCCGCGGCCGACGAGCCCACGGCAAGCGCGCCCGCCCCTGCGCCCCAATCGGCCGGCGATCGCGTGTTCCGCCCGCTCGACAAGGGCAAGGAAGGCGGTACCGCCCGCGATCTCGAAATGATCATGGACATCCCGGTCAAGCTGACCGTGGAGCTGGGCCGGACCAAGCTGACCATCAAGCAGTTGCTGGAGCTGACCCAGGGCTCCGTCGTCGAACTCGACGGCCTGGCCGGCGAACCGATGGACATCCTGATCAACGGCTACCTGATCGCCCAGGGAGAAGTCGTCGTCGTCGACGACAAGTACGGCATCCGAATCACCGAGATCATCACCCCCTCCGAGCGGGTGCAGAAACTCAACCGATGAGCAATACCGCTTCTTCCGAAACCGCTTCGGGGCTCGAGTCGCTCGCCGTCGGTGGCGATGCCCTGGTGGGCATGGCCACCCTCGGCAAGACCGCCGCGGCCCTGGCGCTGGTCATTGCCATCATCTTTGTCTGCACGGCGCTTTTGCGACGTTGGAACCCCCAGAAGCGTGCGGCTGGCGGCCACCTGCAGGTCATCGGCAGCGCTGCCTTGGGCAACCGCGAGCGGGTGGTGATCGTCGAGGTCGAAGGCACCTGGTTGGTGCTGGGTGTCGGCGGCGGCCAGGTCAACAAGCTGCACGAACTAAAAGCCCCCGTCGAGTCAGGCGAGAATGCTCCGCACTCGGCACCCGAGGGTGAGCGATTCGCGGCTCGCTTCGCACGTGCACTCAAGCAGAATGCCGGCCTGGGCGGTCGCGGGCGAGGGGATTCATGATCGGTTCCGCTCGCTCGCTGCGCCTGCTCGCCCTGCTTGCCGCACTGGTTTTTGCCCTGTTGCCGCTGGGTACCCATGCCCAACAGATTCCCGGCATCGTCAGCCAGCCCCTGGAGGATGGTGGACAGCAGTGGTCGATTCAGCTGCAAACCCTGCTGCTGCTGAGCTCGCTGGCTTTCCTGCCGGCGGCGCTGCTGATGATGACCAGCTTCACTCGCATCATCATCGTACTCAGCCTGCTGCGTACCGCCATAGGTACCCAGGCCACGCCGCCCAATCAGGTGATGCTGGGCCTGGCCCTGTTCCTGACCTTCTTCGTGATGTCGCCGGTTATCGGCATGGTCTACGAATCCGCCTGGGTACCGCTGACCGCGGACGAGATCAACTTCGACGAGTTCCTGCAACTGGCCCAGCAGCCCTTCCGCGAGTTCATGCTGGCCCAGACCCGCGAACCCGACCTGGCGCTGTTTGCGCGCCTGGCCGAGGTCGGTCCCATGCAGGGCCCCGAGGACGTGCCACTGCGCATCCTGGTGCCCTCCTTCGTCACCAGTGAGCTGAAGACGGCGTTCCAGATCGGCTTCACCATCTTCATTCCTTTTCTGATCATCGACCTGGTGGTGGCCAGTACGCTGATGTCGCTGGGCATGATGATGGTACCGCCGGCGACGATCTCACTGCCGTTCAAGCTGATGCTGTTCGTGCTGGTGGACGGCTGGCAGCTGATCATCGGCTCGCTGGCGGAAAGTTTCTTCATCTAGACCGACGTAACAAGACCGAGCCAGGCTCGGCGAGGAGTCGATATGACACCGGAAATGGTCATGAGCATTGCCTACCAGGGCATGCGCGTCACGCTGTACCTGGCCGGCCCGTTGCTGATCACCGCGCTGCTGACCGGCCTGATCGTGAGCCTGTTCCAGGCCGCCACCCAGATCAACGAGATGACGCTTTCCTTTATCCCCAAGATCCTCGGCGTGTTCACCGTACTGGTTCTCGCCGGCCCGTGGTTGATCGGCCTGATCGTCGACTTCACCCGCAACCTCTTCACCAGCATACCCAGCATGTTGATGTGAGCCACACTCTTGAGGTGAGCTACGCATGGTCGAAGTGACCTTCGCCCAGCTGCATGGCTGGCTGGTAGTGCTGCTGTGGCCCTTCGTGCGGCTGCTTGCCTTCTTTTCCGCCGCCCCGCTGTGGGGCCACTCCAGCGTACCCAGGCAGGCCAAGATCGGGCTGGCATTCCTCATCACCGTTGTCATCGCGCCGGTGCTTCCGCCCATGCCCGACGTGCCGATCATGTCCTGGGCAGGGTTCGGCATCATGGTGGAGCAGATGCTGATCGGCATCGCCATGGGCTTGGTGATGCACGTGACCTTCGCCGTGGTGCAAGCTGCGGGCGAGTTCATCGGCCTGCAGATGGGCCTGGCCTTCGCCACGTTCTTCGACTCCGGCAGTGGCACCAATACCATGATCCTCTCTCGGGTGTTCTACATGATCACCCTGCTACTGTTCCTCGCCTTGGGCGGACACCTGATGGTGCTGGAAGCGTTGGTCACGAGCTTCCATGGCTTGCCCATCGGCATTGGCTCATTCAACCCTGAGGCCTTCGAGATGCTGGTGCGCTACGGCGGCACCATCTTCGTGGCGGGCATGTCGCTGGCATTACCGCTGGTGGGCTCGCTCTTGATCATCAACCTGGCGATGGGCATCCTCAATCGCTCGGCCCCACAGCTGACGGTCTTCAACATCGGTTTCCCCATGACCCTTACCATCGGCCTTGTGCTGCTGATGGTACTGATGACCGACATGTCACGTTTCCTGCAACGGTTGTTCAGCAACGGCATCCAGTTCCTCTTCTCTCTCATCGAGGCGCTGGCCCCACTTAACTGAGGCAAAAAAAGCCGCTCCGGCAAGCCGGAACGGCGAAAGAGACCCCATGGGTTTTGCACCTATGCGGTCTGCAGGGAAACGTCAAACATCAGGAGCGCGGCATCCCTGCCGATGAGCTCACAGATAATTGAACAGCGACAAGCCCTTGACGTCGACGAAGGCCTTCTGCGCTGCCTGCAGCCCCACCTGACGCAGGCTGTACTCGGCGATTGCCTCGCTGTAATCGAGGTCGACCAGGTCGGAAAGGGTCTTCTCGTAGTTCGTCATGCGATTGGTGCTGACGGCATCGACCACGTCCAGTTCATTGAGCCTTGCCCCCATAGAGGCACGCACGGTCAGGACATTGTCGAGGCTGTTATCGAGTTCACGCATCACTGTATTGATCGTGTTGCGGAAGTGCGCCCGGTTCTCGTCAGCTCCCTCCTGGTCGAGCTCCAGCAGGTCGATAGCATCCTTCAGCGACTTGAATACATCCTGATTGGCATCCTCATGGTTCGCCGGACGTAGCTGAAGCTGGTCACCATCTACCGGTGTGCCTTCCAACGTGATACTGACACCACCAAAGCTGACCGACTTGCCGGATTCGTAAGCCTCATCGGTGACGATGGGCGTCCGTGTACCGTCTGCCTCTATAGCGCTGACGGAGAAGATCGGGTCGCCATCCACATTGGTGGCAAACTCAAGTTCAAACGGCTTGCCGAAATGCGCATTATCCGGGTCGACACGACTCGGGCCAGTGAAGGTGACAGAGCCTTCATTACGCACATAACCCGACTGTGTGCCGATACTGATATTGCCCGCTGATTCTTTTTCCGCCCGCGCAACATAGCCTGCGCCAGAAGGCACGCTCTGAAAGATAGTCTTGCCATTATCCGCCACCGGCATAAGCCGTGAGGCGTCGATGCGCTGTTCGCGAATGCTTTCGTCGCCGACATAATTGGCGCCTGAGATACCCACACCTGTGGTGCGCGCAAAGGGTGGCGAGTCATCCTTGTAACCCCCGAACAGATAGCGCCCGTTTCCATCGGTGGCATTTGCCTGGCCGATCAGGGACTCATAAATACCACGCAGCTCGGAGGCCACCGATTGACGATCGACGTCGCTCAGGGTATCGCTTGCCGCTTGTACCAGCAGCGTCTTGGCGCTGGTGATACCGTCGCTGACACTGTTGAGCACGCTTTCGCCTTGAGCCAGCGAGTTGCGCGCCGACACGCGCGCATCGGCGAACTGCTGGGTCACCGCCTTGGCTTGGGAGACGCCGACCGCCCGCGAAGCCGCCTGCGGATCGTCGGAGGGGTTCACCACGCGGCGGCCGCTGGCAATCTGCTGGCCAACCTTGAGGAAGTCGCTCTGCTGGCGGTTCATGGATGCCACGCTCTGATCGAACATGGTCACGGTGCTGATACGCATCGTACTGGACTCCCTGAAGATCAGTTACGCAAGCCGAGGATGGTGTCGAATACCGTGGAAGCGGTATCGATAACCCGGGCGTTGGCCATGTAAAATTGCTGGTAGCGAATCAGATTGGCCGCTTCCTCGTCCAGATTGACGCCGGATTCGGATTGCTGAACAGCCTTGAGCTGATCGGTGAGCCCCTGGCGGGCATCGAGATTGACCTTGACGATGTTGGTGCGGTTGCCCACATCGCTGACCATGCCGGCATAAGCCTGGCTGAACGAAGAGCGACCGGCCACCAATGCCTTGCTCTGCAGGTTCTGCAGGGCAAGGGCATTACGGTTGTCGCCGGTACCGGAAGCAGCGACCGAGAGCGAAAGGCTCGCATCCTGCCCCTCCGCCGGAACCTCTTCCACCACGAACTCGATACCATCGATGGCGATACGATCCCCGGCCACAACCCCGACGGCAGGATCGTACGCTTCGCCGTTGACCGTGAAATCATTCGGGTCCGCCGGGGCTGAGACGGTCGTCAGACCCGCTGCGGTGGATAGAGTGAAGGTATGAGCGTTGGCGTCGGCAAAAGCGCCCGACTCGGCTCGCAAGCCGGAAACGCTGAGGTCTCCCGATGAGGCAACGAAGCTGCCCGCCGCGATCTTGTCCAGATCACTGATTTGCGATTCGAAACTGGCTGCTGCACGACGCACCGGCTGCACCTCATAGCGATTGCCGTCGTTGGGCTGAGCACTGAATTCCAAGATCATCCCGCCGAAGCTCAGTACATTGCCTTCCCAGTTGACCTCATCGGCCGGAAGCGCCTGGTTATTGTCCTTGCGGGTGACTTGAGGCTCACCGTTCTGGAAGCGAATGGTGTAATCCGTGGCACGCAATTGATCGATATTTGCCACATCGAAGCTCGTACCCACGACCTCCGCCCCGCCGGTATTGCGCGGGTAGGAGTATGCCTGGGGCTGGCCGATGCTGAAGAAGTCGGCACCCTGATTCTCGTTCAGGTCCTGGCCCAGACGGTGCTGCTCGTTGAAACCGACCGCCAGCGATACGGCTAGCTGGCCGATCTGGTTCTGGGTCTTGTCCAGCGTTTCCGCACGGAAGGTCATCAGACCGCCGAGGGTGCCGCCCTTGATAGTATTCTCCGGCAGAGCCACCAGATTGCCACCGGAATCACGATAGCCCAGCACGGTACGCTGCGGATCGTTGGGGGCATCCATCGCCTCCAGGCGATAGTGATTGGTGCCGGAAACCAGCGGCTGGCCGTTGGGCAGGCTGATGTTGTAGCTCTTGCCGTCCTGGATATCGAGGCGAATGTCCATGCGCTCGCTGAGTTCGGCCACCAGTTGGTCGCGCTGGTTGAGCAGGCTGTTGGGCGCCTCACCGCTGCGCGCACGAGCCAAGGCAATCTCGCGATTGAGGGTCGCGAGTTGCTCGGTCATGTTGTTGACCTGGGTGACCTCGTCCTTGATCTGACCATTGATGCCCTCCTGCATGTCCTGCAGGTAGCTGTCGAAGGCACGGAACTGGGCGGTCAGGGTATCGGCGGTGCCGAGTACGCCCTGACGGGCCGCCGGGTCGGAAGGCGCACCGGCGAGGTCTTCCAGCGACGAGAAGAATTTCTGCATCAGCGGCGACAGGCCCGCGTCACGGTCGGCCAGCAGATTGTCGATCTGACTGATCTGGTTCTCGTAGGTCTTCAGCGCACTGGAGGAACTCGTCGCGGCGTTGAGCTGCGCGGCCACGTACTGGTTGAACTGGCGCTGAATGACATTGACCTGTACGCCGGCATCAGCGCGGCTTTGGCCGAGAATCGTCAGTTCCCGATTGTAGCCGGGCGTATAGACGTTACTGATGTTGTTGCTGGTGGTGTTCAGCGCGTTCTGCGCGGCATTCAAGCCACTCAGGCCGACGGAAAAAATGGTACTCATCGTGTCGTTTCCTTTCGCCAATGCCTTTGATATCGGCCCGTCAGGTCAGAACTTTAATCATTCAATAGCTGAAAAAGACCAGCGAATCGCCGCGCTGCTGCATCGGTCCCATGCTGTTCATGACCGCGATCAGCTTGTCGGCGTAGGCCGGGTCGGTGGCGTAGCCGCCCGTCTGTAGCGCCCTGGCAGCCTGTTCGGCATTGCCTGCGGTGGTGACTGCCGCATAGCGGGGATTGTTGCCGATTAGCCGCGCATAGTCGGTGAAGGCTTCTTCGAAGGAGCCGTAGGCGCGGAAGGTATCGACGACTCGTGTGCGCCGGCCATTGATGTACTCATGGGTGACCACGTCGGTAGTGCGTCCCTGCCAGCTGCTTCCCGCCTTGATGCCGAACAAGTTGTAGCTGTTGCCACCGTCAGCAGTGGCGATCTCGTGGCGCCCCCAGCCGGTTTCCAGCGCCGCCTGGGCCAGGATCAGTTCGGCCGGCACGCCGGTTTTGCGGCTGGCGGCCTGGGCAGGCGCCGAGAGGCGTTCCATGAAGCGCTGCACGTGCTCGCCTGCCGCTGCATTCGTGCGAGACGCCTGGGGAGCCGCGAAGTTGCCCTGAGCCGACAGCGCTGCCTGCGCGGCAGGTGCTGCGTCGGGCAACTCGGCATCGAGCGCCGACATGAAGCCGCCACGCACCGCCTCGAGTTCTTCGAGGAAGCTGGCCGGCGTCGTTATCGCTTCGGCCTCACGCACTGTCGCTTCGTGCTCATCACCACTCGCTTCCTCTTCGCTCGCCGGCTGCAGGGCATCCTGTAGCACCCTTGGCGTACCGCGAGGAATACCGGCGATCAGTTCACCGAGTTCCCGGTCGGCCACAGCGGACCGGGAAGGCGAAATGCCCATCTGCCCTTCCAACTGCGCGACGAGATGATCAGCCAGACCGATGCCACGCCCCGCCATGGTCTGCGCCCATTGCTGGTCGAGCATCGACTGGTAGAACTCGCCCTGCTGGCTATCGAGCAGGCCACCGGAGGGAACGGTGTCGCGCATGGTCTTGAGCATCATCTGCAGGAACAGCGCCTCGAACTGCTGGGCCGCGCCGCGCAGGCCGGCCGCGCTATCCTGACGCGCGGTGTGCTTGAGCCGCTCGAGCCCTTGTACATCGAGGGCGAACTGGCCGGTGGCGTCCTGGATGCTCATCAGATGATCTCCAGGTCGGCGCGCAGCGAACCGGACGCCTTGAGCGCCTCGAGTATCGCCATCAGGTCAGAGGGCGTGGCACCAAGCGCATTGAGCGCATTGACGACATCCACCAGGTCGGCCCCCTCGACCACTCGCAGATAAGCGTCCTGCTCCTGGATCTCGATTTCGGTATCGGGTACCACCACCGTCTCCCCTTGGCCGAAGGGAGCCGGCTGGCTGACCAGGAAGCGCGGGTCGATCACGATGGAGAGATTGCCATGGGCGACCGCCGCGCGATGCAGCTTGACCGCACTGTTCATGACCACCGAGCCCGTGCGGGCGTTGAAAATCACCTTGGCCGATGCTTCCGTAGGCGTGACCTGGATATTTTCCACCTGGGCCATGAAGTTGACACGGGAGTTGGCATTCATCGGCCCGTCGAGTGCGATGACGCGACCGTTCATCGCTGCCGCCACCGGCCGGCCGAATTCGTTGTTGATGGCATTGACCACGCGCTGCACGGTGCCGAAATCGGACTCCTTCAACTCCAGCTCGAGCAGCCCGCCATTGCTCCCGAGGTCGAGCGGCACCTCCCGCTCGACCATGGCACCACCGGCAATGCGTCCACCTGCCAGCTGGTTGACCTGTACTGAAGCACCTCCCGCCGCCGCCCCGGCCCCCCCGACCAGAAGATTACCCTGGGCGATGGCGTAGGTATCGCCGTCGGCGCCTTTCAGCGGCGTCATCAGCAACGTGCCGCCACGCAGGCTGCGAGCGTTGCCGATCGAGGAGACATTGACGTCCAGACGCTGCCCCGGACGCGAGAACGGCGGGAGGTCGGCGGTTACCATCACCGCGGCCACGTTGCGCAGCTGCATGTTGGTGCCCGGCGGCACGGTGATGCCGAGCTGCGAGAGCATATTGGTCAGGCTCTGTCCGGTGAAGGGAGCCTGCATGGTCTGGTCGCCGGTCCCGTCGAGACCGACCACCAGGCCGTAGCCAACCAGCTGGTTGTCGCGTACGCCGGCGAAGCTGGCGATTTCTCGTATCCGCTCGGCCTGTACCGGCAACGCCAGCATGAAGAGCCCCAACAGCAGCAGCACTCTCGCCAACACGGTCATATGCCTCATATCCCGGTTCATCCCGATCTGCTTCATTGTTCGCCCCCGTGCGCTTCCATCAGAAAGGCGAAATATTCAGGAAGAAGCGCTGCATCCAGCCCATGTACTGCGCCTCGTTGATGTAACCATTGCCGACGTACTCGATACGGGCGTCGGCCACGGCCGTGGAGGGCACCGTATTCTGGCCGGTGATGGTGCGCGGGTTGACCACACCAGAGAAGCGGATGAATTCGACGCCTTGGTTGATCGCGATCTGCTTCTCGCCACGCACGCGCAGGTTGCCGTTGTGCATCACCTCGAGTACCGAGACGGTAATGGTGCCAGTGAAGCTGTTGTTGGCCTGGGAGCCGCCGCCGCCCGAGAAGTCGCTCTCGCCCGAGAGCTCGAAACCATACTCAGCCAGACGCTCCAGGGCATCGGGCAATCCGGCCAGGTCGAGGCCGGCCGATCCGTTGCGATCCATGCTCGAACGCGCGTTCTTGCTGGCACTGACCTGTTCATCGAGCACGATGGTCAGGATATCGCCGACCATGCGCGGGCGACGGTCCTCGAACAGCGGCTGGACCCCGCGATGCGCCTGGTAGATGGAGCCATTGGCCATCCGCGGCGGCGGCTCGACGATGTTGATCTGCTCCTGCTCACCCACCACCGAGGCACGCGGCACCTGGGCACAACCGCCCAGAGCCAGCATTACGATAGCGAGGATCACCGTGACCACTCTCCACCCCGAGTTAATACCCGTACCTTTCATTCTTACTCGCTTCCGGCCGAACGCTTCAGGCCAAGATGTTTCATTGAACGTCGATCACAGCTGGCTCAGCCGCGCCAGCATCTCGTCGCTGGTCTGCACGGCACGGCTGTTGATCTCATAGGCCCGCTGGGTCTGGATCATGCTGACCATCTCCTCCACCACGTTGACGTTGGAGGTCTCCACGTAGCCCTGGAAAAGCCTGCCGGCGCCATTCATGCCCGGCATGGCCTCGTTACGCGGACCGGAAGAGGTGGTTTCCCGGTAGAGGTTGCCACCGATACTCTCCAGGCCGGTCGCGTTGACGAAGGTGGAGACGGTGATCTGCCCCACTTCCAGCGCCTGGTTGACGCCGGGCTGGGTCACCGAGACGATGCCGTCCTCACCGATGGAGATCGACAATGCGTTGTCGGGGATGATGATGGCCGGCTCGAGCGGATAGCCGTTGGCGTTCACCATCTGGCCATTCTCGTTGAGCTGGAAGCTGCCATCGCGGGTGTAGGCAGTGGAACCGTCCGGCATCAGCACCTGGAAGAAGCCGTTACCGTTGATTGCCAGGTCACGCGAGTTCTCGGTCTGCTCGAGCCCACCCTGGCTGTGCAGGCGCTCGGTGGCTACCGGGCGCACGCCTGTGCCGACCTGCATGCCCGAAGGCAGCCGGTTCTGCACGTCGTTCTGCGCGCCGGGCTGACGCAGGTTCTGATAGAGAAGATCCTCGAACACCGCCCGAGAGCGCTTGAAACCGTTGGTACTTACGTTGGCCAGGTTGTTGGAGATGACATCCAGCTTGACCTGCTGGGATTCCAGACCGGTCTTGGCCGTCCATAGTGACTTGATCATGATACTTTTTCCTCGACCCTATGGGTCATCAGCCCTGGATGGAAAGCAGGTTGTTGGCCCGCTGGGCATTTTCGTCGGCGGTGCTGATCGCTTTCATCTGCATTTCGTAGCGCCTGGCCACGTCGATCATGGCGACCATGGCCTCCACCGCGCTGACATTGCTGCCTTCCAGCGAACCGCTGACAAGACGGGCTTCGTCGTCGCCTTCCAGCGCTGCGATTTCGCCCTCGGCGTTGGGCGGCATACGGAACAGGCCGTCGTCACCGCGCAGCAGGTTCCGCTCGGGCGAAACCAGCTTGAGGCGGCCCACGTCGACCAAGGCCTCGGGGCCCTCCCCTTCGCCAATGGCGCTGAGGGTTCCGTCGGCACCGATGGAGACGCTCGAGCCAAGCGGCACGATGATGGGACCGCCGTCGCCGATGACAGGGCGCCCCACCACGGTGACCAGACCGTTGCCGTCTACCTGGAGATCACCGCGGCGGGTATAGGCCTCGGTCCCGTCGTCCGCCTGCACGGCGAGCCAGGCGTCGCCTTCCAGCGCCACGTCCAGCTCGCGTCCGGTATGGGTGATCGGCCCCGGGCTGAAGTCGCTACCCGGGGTGGTCGCCGCGACTGAAACGCGGGTTGGTAGTATGCCGTCGCCCTGTACCGGCACGGCGCGCATGGCATGCAGCTGGGCACGAAAGCCGCTGGTTGAGACGTTGGCCAGGTTGTGGCTGACCACCGACTGCTGGTCCATGCTCTGCTTGGCCCCGCTCATGGCGGTATAAAGGATGCGGTCCATGACTCGGCTCCCCTAGCGCTTGGTATAAGCGCTTAGCGCAGGTTGATCGCGGTTTGCAGGAGTTCGTCCTGGGTCTTGATCGTCTGCGAGTTGGCCTGGTAGGCCCGCTGCGCCACGATCATGCTGACCAGTTCACGTGCCATGTCGACGTTGGAAGTCTCAACCGCACCGGAGACGACTCCACCCAGCAAGCCGGTACCCGGAGCACCGATCAGCTCCTGGCCCGATTCGTTGGAAGCCCGCCAGACGTTGTCGCCGGCCGGCGTCAAGCCCTCGGGATTGCGGAAGGTAGCCAGGGCGATCTGACCGGCGGGGCGCGACTCCTCGTTGGAGTAGTTACGCATGATCGTGCCGTTCTCGTTGATGGTGATACCCACCAAGGTGCCGGAGGTGTAGCCGTTCTGGGTCAGGCTACTGACGGTGGAGGTATTGCCGAACTGAGTGGAACCGGCCAGGTTGAGGTCAAAAATTAGATCATCCGTCCCACCGCCAAGATAAGTTGCCGAGTCGAACGTGACCCCCAAGGTACCGTTCGCAGGAGTGATCAACTGACCGTTGGCATTGAACTCGAGATTGAACTCTTCGGGGTTGGCGCCATTCATCAGGGCCTGGCCATCCAGAGTCATCTTGGCAGTCCACTGGTTGGCACCGGCCTTCTCGTAATAGACGGTGATATTGCGCGGGTTACCCAGTGAATCGTAGATAGTGAAGTTGTTGGAGTAGTGGTAGTCGATCATGTCACCACCTGCGGTCTCGACCGTGCTGAGGTCATCACCGATTACCTTGCGCGCGTCCAGGTTGATGGTGGTGCCGACACGAGTAGTAGCACTCGCAGCCAGTTCCTCAGCCGAGACGTTCAGCGGCACCGGCTGGCCACCCACCTGCACCTGGCCGGCAGCATTGAGGCCGTAGCCCATGATCCGGAAGCCCTGAGCATTGATCAGGTTGCCGTCGGAGGTCATCGAGAGCTGGCCGTTGCGCGAGTAGACCACCTCACCGCTGCTGTCCATGAAGCGGAAGAAGCCGTTACCGGCTACCGCCAGGTCCAGGTTACGGTTGGTGGATTCGATATTGCCCTCGCTGAAGTTCTGCAGCACGGCGGATACCCGCGTGCCCAGCCCCACCTTTGAGTTGGCGAACACGTCGGAGAATTGGACGTTGGAGCCCTTGAACCCTACGGTCTGGGAGTTGGCAATGTTGTTGCCGATCGCGCCCAGCTTTTGAGCCTGGGAGTTCAGGCCGCTCAATGCTTGTGAAAAACTCATTTTTCGTTCCTCTGCCTACCGCTGAAAGTGCCGCTATGCGCGGTTCTTTTATGCTGCGTATGCTGTATCAATGGATGAAGAGTCAAAGAATCTGTTTGACCTGATCGAGGCCGACCTGGCCATAGACGGCACCCAGGTCCAGCTTCACTCCCCCGTTCTGGCCCGGGGGCGTTACCCCACCGACCACGGCGTAGTTGAGCGTGGTGCCATTCACCGTCTTGTCGCCACTGGTGGCTTCGACGCGCACGCGATAGGAGCCCGAGGCGGCTGCCTCGCCCTCGCTGGTACGGCCATCCCAGGTGAACGACTCCACTCCCGCCTTGGCCGGCCCAATGTCGTAGCGGTTGATCACCTGCCCACTGGCATTGGTGATCACTACTCTCACGTTGTCGGCCGACTGGGGCAGCTCGATGCCGAACGGTGTAGTGTGCAGCTCACCCTCCTCGCCATGCTCTAGCAGCACTCGATCTCCAGGGACCAGCACCCCCTTGCCGATCAAGCCGGTGGCCTGCAGTGTCTGGCCAGCATTCATCTGGTCGGTGATGCCGCTCAAGGTCTTGTTGAGATCCTCGATGCCGCTGACGGTATTGATCTGCGCCAGCTGGCTGGTCATCTCATGGTTGTCCATGGGCTCGAGGGGATCCTGATGCTTCATCTGGGCAATCAACAGGGTCATGAAGTTGTTGCGCAAGTCAGCGGACTGGCTGGCATCGCGAGCGGCTGGCCCCCCCTGGTTCAGGCGCGTGACGACATTCGCATCGATGGTATTGGACATGACGATCAGCCCTCGCCCAGCGTGAGTGTCTTGAGCATCATCTGCTTGCTCGTGTTCATGACCTCGACGTTGGCCTGGTAGGAGCGCGAGGCAGAAATCATGTTGACCATTTCATGCACCGGCTCGACGTTGGGCATCGACACATAGCCTTCTTCGTTGGCCAGCGGATGCTCGGGGCGGTACTCCATGCGCAGTGGCGAGGGGTCCTCGACCACTTCACGCACGCCGACACCGCCAATGCCTTGCCCACCTTGCAGGCGCGACTCGAACACAACTTGTTTGGCCCGGTAGGCCTCGCCGTCAGGCCCGGCAACGCTGTCGGCGTTGGCCAGGTTGCTGGCGGTGACGTTCATACGCTGCGACTGGGCGCTCATGGCCGAGCCGGCGATATCGAACACGGAAAACATCGACATGGTAAGATCTCTCTTCGTCTGATCCGGTCTGTTATTCCGGCTGCATGGCGTTCTTCAGCCCCTGGATGCGGCTGTTCATGAGGGTCAGGGCCGCCTGGTAGCGCACCGTGTTATCGGCGAACTGGGTCCGCTCGCGGTCCATGTCCACGGTATTGCCATCCAGACTCGGCTGGTCGGGAATGCGATAGAGCAGCTCGTGCCTGGGCGTCGCCACGGCACGGCCCGACAGGTGCCCTTCGGCGGTGCGCGCCAGCGACAGCCCACCGCCCGCCGAACGCCCCTGTTCGACCGCCTTCTTCAGTTCACTGGCGAAATCGATGTCGCGCGCCTTGTAGTTCGGCGTATCGGCGTTGGCGATATTGCTCGCCAGGACCTGGTGGCGCTGCTGACGCAGGCCCAGCGCCTGCTGATGGTAATTAAAGGCGGCCTCGAGCTGGTCGATCATGCCGGCACTCCCCGTACGAACCCAGTGGATGACATGCGGAACTTCTTGAGGTTGAAGAATAGCCACGCCACTGTCATTTCAATGGCAGGAACAGGCCCGTTTTCCTCGTTCATTTCCGCTGTTTCACTCCGGAGGAGCCAGCTAGAATCCAGCCATTACCCTCATGCCGGACGGCCTTGCCCCATGCGCCTGACCCGCTTCGCCCTGCAGCTCTCGCTATCGATGCTCGGTTTCATGACGATTGCGACAGCCTCGGCCGACGACACCGAACTACTGCAGACAGTGCACGGCTTCCTGCATGAGGAAGCTCGGGCCTTGGGCGACGAACTCGTCATCGAACTGCACCCGCCCTCCGCCAGGCTACCGGCCTGTGAATTCCCCGAGCCGTTCCTCACGCGCCCGGGAGAAGTCCCTCTGGGGCGTGTTTCCGTGGGCGTACGCTGCGGCACCGACGGCCGCCAGGTACGTTACCTGCAAGCAGAAGTTGGCGTGGTGGGTGAATATCCGGTGCTCGCCACCCCGCTGTCGACGGGTGAGGCCGTACGCCGCGACCACCTGGAGATGCGATCGGGAAATCTTGCCGACTTGCCGAACCGCACCTTGCTCGATATTGATGAGATCGTCGGTCAGGTGGCGACACGCCCACTCGCTCCCGGCCAGCCTCTGCAGGCCCACCAGTTTCGCAGCCTGCCGCTGGTGGAGAGAAACCAGCGTGTCGTGGTCGAAGCCAGAGGGTCGTCGTTCCGTGTATCCCGTGAGGGTCAGGCCCTGGAGCCTGGGGCCTTGGGCGACCGCATAAGGGTTCGCTTCGATAGCCGCGAGGTTGTGACCGCCGAGGTAGTCGGAGAGGGCACCCTTGCCGTAGACTTCTGAAACCGACCGCAACAAGCTGACGAGTGCGTCCGACAAGCAAAGGCATGTCCGCCCGGGAAACTTATGCCGAAAAAAGGCCTAAAGTTATCCAGCGCGTTGCCGATAGCAGAGGAAAGCATTCGGTCATGAGGCCATTATCGTGAAAATCAACAGCCAGAACCCCCTGACTCGCCCGGCCCAGACGACGCCGCGCGAGGAGACTCAGCCAGTCAAGGGCGCCTCTTCTGCGGGACAGCAGGAGCCCGGCCCGTCTGCCGCCACCCATCTCAGCCAGAAGGCTGCCGATACTTCACGTGACGTCGACATGGCGCGGGTCGAGGAGATTCGCGAGGCCATTCGCGATGGGCGGCTGGAAATTCGTGCCGACCGCATCGCCGACGCCCTGATCGAATCCCTGGCAGCGGAGAGCCGCGGGGAATGAGCCTGACGAAGCTTCTTCAGGAACAGCAGCAGCGCCTGGGCGGCGTCATTGAACTGCTTCAGCAGGAACGTTCCGTGCTGGCCGAGGCAAGAATCGACGGCAACGCGCTCGGCGAGATCGCCGAACGCAAACAGACGCTGCTGGCGAAGCTCGAGGCCAGCGAAACGCTACGCCAAGGCGTACAGCAGCGTCTGGGCTATGCCAATGGGGCGGAAGGCGCTCGCCAGGCGGCAGCCGATGCCGGCTGCGAGCGCGCCTGGACACACACGCTGGAGCTGACCCGTGAAGCCCAGCGCCTCAATACGCTGAACGGAAAACTGGTGGAACTGCGCATGGAGCAGAACACCCGCCTTCTGACGTTCATGCATCAGGCCGCCGAGAAGACCGTATATCGCGCCAGCGGGCGTGTTGCCGCCCAATCGGGGCGCATCAACGCTTCTGTCTAGTACCGTCCCCAGCACTCCGCCTCTTCTCTTGTTTTTTCGCTTCCCTGTCTATCTGGCGGGCAACCAACGCCTGTGGCCTTTGCGCATCGCTGGCGGCAATTTTCACGCCGTGTGCCGATCGCTCAAGCTCCCCTGCTGCAACCAGAAACTCCTCGTATAGTAGCTTGCCGTTCATCAAGGCAAGCGTACTATCGCCTGACCTTGAGCCTCTACCAGAGGCTGTCGATCAGATCATCGTCGAAGGTCGTAATCACCACGGTATTGCGCCCATCTGCCTTGGCTTGGTAGCTCGCCTCGTCGGCGCGGGCAAGCACGACCTCCGCCGATTCATCCCCCTCTTGCAGCGCCGTGACCCCCATGCTGAGCGTGATACTGTAGGTCTTCTCCTCACTGGTCACGGTGACTTCGGATACGGCACGCCGCAAGGACTCTGCAATTTCGCCGGCCTGCTTGAGCGTACAGCTGGGCAACAGGACGGCGAACTCGTCCCCACCCTGACGGGCAACATGGTCGCTGCGTCGCACTTCCCAGGCCACAACCTGGGCGACTCGCCGCAACATCTCGTCACCCAGGGCGTGTCCACCCTCATCGTTGATCGGCTTGAAGTGGTCGAGGTCGAACAGGATCAGCACCGAGGGAGTGCCGGTCTTGGAATACTCCGCCAACGCCTCCTCGAGGCGTCGCTCGAAACCACGCCGGTTGAGCAGCCCGGTCAAGGGGTCGTGTTCGGCTTCCCAGCGCTGCAGCGCCTCCTGCTGCCGTCGCTCGGTAATGTCCTTGACCATGCCCACGAAGCCCAGCGACTGCTCGTTGCCCTGCACCTGACTGGCATGCACCTCGACCCACAGGGTAGCCCCGTTCGGGTGAAGGAAACGCATTTGACGCACGAAGTCGTTGCCGGTCGCCAGGGTATGGCGCCACATGTCCTCGGCACCCCGCTGATCAGCGGGGTGGATGCGCTCCCACCACTCCTTGTTGCTATGCAGCGCATCGAGTCCGAGCAGCTCGAGGAGCGCCGGGTTTAGATAGTTGAGGCGACCGTTCAGATCCGCCACGAACATGCCAATAGGGGTAGAGCCGAGCACAGCGTCGAGAAACGCTTGGCGATCGCGAAGGTGTTCCAGCGCCGCCAGTCGCTCGTGCTCGAGCCGGTTGAAGCTACTGGCGACCTGACGCAGCTCATGCATGTTGGTGGAGAGTTCCAGATAGCGCCTCTCGCCCGCCCCGACCTGGGCGATCTGCCGCTCGAGCCGATGCAAGGGACGCAGCAATCGCCTGACCAGCAAACGCATGGCGACCAGCATCATGCCCGCCAGTATCAGCCAGGCCCACCACAGGCGGCCCAGGAAATCGCCCAAGGGCTGTCGAGCCTGGGCCTGGGGCACCGCCACCTTGACGACCCAGTTAGCCGGCCAGATCTGGCGATACGACATGAGAGCCGGAGTACCGCTACTTCCCTTGGCGACCGTCTCGCCCTGCCAGCCGTCCAGTGCGAGCTGCAGCATGGGCAGATCGCTTGGAACATACCCTTGTTCCGCCGGCGGCTGGCGGCGCGGATGAAAGAGACGCTCGCCCTCTGCGGTGTATACCGATACGTAGCCATCCTCGCCCAAGCGGATCGTCTCCAGCCGGCGAAACAGTCCACCTTGAGCAAGGTTGATCATACCGCCGACCACACCGGCAAAGCGCCCTTGCTCATCGAAGCGCGGCACCAGCATGAGCACCAGGGAATCGCCGCTCGCCCGGCCGATGAAAGGGCGGCTCACGTAGGGCCATGGTGAATGCCGAACCATGCGGAAATATTCCGTATCGGCGGTTTCTAGTCCCACTCGTCCCGGCACAACGGGCCAATCCGCAACGACGCGGCCTTCAGCATCGGTCACCATCAACCCTTCGAACCACTCCATCAGCACTTGGCTATTCGTCAACCGGGACGGCAGCTCATCCTCTTCGGCATCGCGCAGAGCCCGTTCGAGGCGCCGGAGCGCACCCAACCTGCGATCGACCTGCCGGGTCAGGTCATCGGCGATCAGCCGCGACTCATAGCGCAGATGTGAAAGATTGGCTTCGTCGACGAGCCCCTTGCCGAACAGCCAGGCCAGTACCAGAACGACGCCGACGATCACCAGCCAAGTCATGGCCAGTCCAGCAAGGAGGCGCCCCTGCAGCGAGCAGATCGAGCGAGCCAGGGACGCGATAGGTGCCATCACGTGAAATACGATCCCCTTGGGTAGAGGTAGAAAATAGCCTGTCGGCTTCGGTTTGGCAGTTGCATGCTACCTTTCCCTGGCTGTCCCACAGAGAGCGGAACTAACTTCGTTATCGGCACGACCGAAGCGAACTTGAGCCTTACAAAGGCATCAAAGCATGTTACCCAACTGAACGCTCCCACTCCTCAACGCAACAAGCCAGGAGGGCGCCGTTGCTCAAGTCCTGACGAGACAGGACGATATAGACCTGAAGCGATCCGAATTCCACTTACCGAAGCCGCCCAGATGACCGAAAAAGGTAACCGCCCTCCGGGCAAGCACTTGCATGTCCTGGCCCAGCATCCGGCCCGGCTGGTGCAACACGCCTTCGAGCAAAGCCAAACCGGCATGGTCATCACCGATGGCGATGGCATCATCATGCTGGTCAACGATGCCTTCTGTCGCATCGCAGGGAGCGACGGTGACGAAACGACTGGGTGGCCGATAGAACATTTCTATCTTTCCCGGCGCACGCCTTCACAGCTGCCTGTCACCGCTGACACGGCACCGGGCCTGACCCATTCCTGGCAACAAGAAGTCCTCTGCCGTCGCGCCGACGGTGAGTCGCTACCGGTCTTGATGACGGTCGACCCCCTGCTCGACGAACACCAGCAGCCACGCCACTTTCTGCATACCTTCGTCCAGCTCACCAGCGCTAACGGTGAAATTCTCGACGATCGTCACTGGATACACATCGACCCCATCACGGGCCTGCCCAACTGGCTGCTGCTGCGAGACCGCCTGAGCCACGCGCTGGCCCAGGCCGAGCGCGCCGACACCACCCTTGCGCTGCTGTTCATCGATATCGACCGATTCAAGAACCTGAACGATACGATAGGACATATCGAGGGGGACCGCTTGCTGGGCGAGCTGGCCCAACGCTTGCAGCGCGAGGTGCGCAACAAGGATACCCTGGCGCGGCTCGGTAGCGACCAGTTCGTGGTGCTGCTGGAGAAGGATGGAACCGCCGAGTCGGCGCAGTTGGTTGCTGAACGCCTGCAGGAAGCCCTGGAACCGCCATTCACGTCAGGGGATCGCTACCTGCTGATGACGGCATCGATCGGCATCGCGCTCTACCCTACCGATGCGGAGGATGTCGAGTCGCTGCTGGCGGCCGCGCGCAGCGCCATGTTCATTGCCCGCAAGAAGGGACCAGGCCGCCTCGCCTTCGTCGACCATCGGTTGACGGCGCAACTCAAGGAGAAGCACCGGCTCGAAAGCCTGCTCAGCGAAGCCGTCCATATGCCGAATCAACACTTCGAGCTGCACTACCAGCCGGAGCTTGATCGGCACAGCCTTCGCTGTACCGGCATGGAAGCCGTGCTGCACTGGAGACGCCCCAAGCGCTGGCAACATCCACCCGGGCATTATCTGGATATTCTCGCCCGCCTGGGGCTTGGCGTACGTCTCAACCGCTGGATGATCCAGACGGCGATAGCCGATCATCGCCGCTGGCACGACACCGACTCACCGCTGGGAAGGCTGCCGGTTTCCATTCAGCTGTGTGAATCGCACCTGGCACAGGACACCTTCGACCATCGGCCACTGGACCATTTCCTGCGACATCAGGAAGTGAGCGCCTTCGACTGGCTGACACTGAAAGTTCCCGCCCAGGGCCTTGGCGGCGACCTCGACAAGGCCACCCATCTGCTGAAGCGGCTCGAGCGGCTCGGTATCCGCCTCGCCGTCGAGGGGTTCGGCAAAGACTCCGTGGATCTTTCGTGGCTGTCTCGCCTGCCCTTTTGCAAAGCCACCATCGATGCCCAGTTGGCCGGTATTCACCATGATGGGCGGCGCCTGGTGGAAGCATCGTGCCGCATGCTCAATGCCCTCGATATCGAGCCCGTGATCGTCGGTATCGACAATGAAAGCGTGGCAACCAACCTGGAGGCGGTTTCCGCACGGCTCGTGCAAGGCAACCTGTATGGCCCGGCCATGACGGCGGAGGCATTGACGTCATGGCTCGAAGAGCATGGACCAGCCGACGCATGACAAGACGCGAGCCGGCCGGGAGTCGTCACTAGACGACCTAGCCACTTCGCGCCAGGTCCAGCTCATCGGGAAAGCGCGGCGGAAAAGCCGAGAGATAAGTGTGACTGACCCGCAACACCCTGGCATCGTCATGCTTGCCGCCTGCCAGTTGAAAACCCACGGGTAGGCCATTCGGCGTAAAGCCGCAGGGAACGGATGCCGCTGGCTGCTGGCTGAGGTTGAAAGGATAGGAGAACGGCGCCCACTCCTCCCAGTCGCGCATGCCGGTATATGGCGGCACGTCGAGATTGAGAGGAAAGGGACTCACTGCCACTGAAGGCGTCATGACCAGGTGGTAACGCTGATTGAAGTGTTCGAGCCTCTCCGTCAGACGCGCCCGCTCCTTGAGAGCGTAGAACATGTCCAGCGCACTCAGCTGTTCGGCCCGCTTCGCATCGGCCACCAGGCCGGGGTCGAGCAGCCGTCGCTGGCGCTCGCCGTGCTCGCGATACAGCGCAAGTGACGCAGTGAACCAGAGGGTATTGAAAATACGTATGGGCGATTCGAAGCCGGGGTCCACCTCCTCCACTTCGGCCCCGAGGTCCGCAAGCCGGCAGGCTGCCTTGCGGACACATTCGGCCACCTCCGGCTCCACCCGGGCATAGCCCAGCGTGGGCGAATAAGCGATTCGCATGCCCTCGATCCCCCGCCCAAGCTCTTCTCCCCAATCATGGGGTTGCCCACGCAAGGCGTAAGGGTCTCGATAGTCGTACCGCCCGATCACGTTCAGCATCCTTGCCGCATCGGCTACGGTTCGAGTCAATGGCCCCAGGTGGGAGAGCGAGGCCTCCTTGGAACGCGGCCACTCCGGCACCCAGCCAAAGGTGGGCTTGAAGCCGAACACGCCGCAGAATGACGCGGGTATGCGGATCGAGCCGCCTGAATCGCCGCCCTGATGCAGCACTCCCATATTGAGCGCCGCCGCGACCGCCGCACCGCCCGACGAACCGCCCGGCGTCAGACCAGTGTCCCATGGGTTGGCCGTCGCGCCGAAGACTCGATTATCGGTAATGGCCTTCCAGCCGAATTCCGGTGTATTGGTCTTGCCCAGGATTACCGCACCCGCCTCGCGCAGCATACGCGCCGGCGGGGAGTCCCGCTCACAGGGGGCGTCCGATTCCGTCAGCGATCCCTTGCGCGCCGGCAGGCCGCGAGATTCGGTCAGATCCTTCAACGAGACGGGAATGCCATCGATGCAGCTGTATGGACGCCCTTCGCGCCAGCGTCGGGTCGAAGCCTCTGCGGCCGCTTCTGCCCCCTCCCTGTCGACCACGACGTAGGCATTGACGCTAGCGTTGAAGCGATCGATACGCTCGAGTGCAGCTCGCGTTGCCTCCAAGGGAGAAGCCGCGCCGCTTTCGAAAAGCTGGCGAAGCTGACCTGCATCCATGGTGCCGAGATCGGTGTCGCTCACAAGAACCTCCGTTTTTCCAGTGAGACCTCCTACGAGTGTGGGAAAGAAAAGCCGAGTTGAGCAAACTGGGCGACCGACACGTGGAGGGCGCCTCCCATCGGTTAGCGCCAGACAGAGCGAATCCTCCTGTCGCTCTAAAAGCAGCCAGGCATAACCGCATGGCGCAAATCATGGGTACGCATCACGCCTCCTCCCTGATCACGACTCCCGATCCGGCAACAGCCAGCACGGAGTCGCGGCATGTCCGTTCGTGCCCATAACGTAGACGACGAAGCGCGAGAATGACGGAGCGAATGCAGCCAACTTTGTATCTTCATGTATCAAGGAGCTAACCTTGGTTAATAGATACGAACAATGGCAAGGAAATGAAAATGAACAAGGCATTGGTGGCTGCCGCCTGCGTGGTCAGCATCGGCGCTGGCATCCATCTGCTCAACGATGCAAGGGATCAGGCGGAAACGGTAAACCCGGATGACCTGACGCCGGACCAGCAGCGCTACTGCGAGAAAGTCGAGCAGTGGTACCGGGAGGAAATGCTCGATGTCGCGCCCAAGTGGCGTCTCGGCCATCCCGACGAACAGGGCACTTATACGCAATGGTGCACGGGACGCTAGTGCGACAGTGATGGCACATGAAAAAGCCGCTTGGCGCGATGCGCCAAGCGGCTGATTCTTCAAAACTTGTTGGTGGAGCCTAGCGGGATCGAACCGCTGACCTCAACACTGCCAGTGTTGCGCTCTCCCAGCTGAGCTAAGGCCCCACATGTCCTCGACCTGCGAGAACGAGGCGTATCGTACCTATGGCGGCAGGCCTCGTCAATAGCGCTGTGCGAGAACCTCCTTTTCGTTGATAGAAAGCGGGAAATGGGATGCTCGTTCAATTTCCCTTGCTCCACGAGTATGGCAAGCTTGCACCTAAATATGCCGAAGGCTCGGCGATCAAGAGCCTAGCCCCGAGTTCAAGCTCCGCCGCGACTGCCTGTTCGTTCGCTGCCAGCTTTCCGCAATGACGAGGAATGTCAGTCTTGATCAAGGTGCTCATTGTCGACGATCATCATCTGGTTCGCACCAGTCTTGCTCGCTTGCTCGAGAACGAAGAGGACATAGATGTGGTGGGCGAAGCCGCCAGCGGCGAAGAAGCCATCACGCTATGTCGCGAGCTCGAGCCGGACGTCATTCTGATGGACCTGCGCATGCCGGGCATCGGCGGTCTCGAAGCGACCCGCAAGATAATGCGCAACAATACCGACGTGCGCATCCTGGCGCTGACCGGCTTCATGGAAGACAATTTCGCACAGCGCATGCTCGACGCCGGCGCAGGCGGCTTCATCAGCAAGGATACTCACGTACCGGACATGGTCGACGCCATCCGCAGCGTATTTGCCGGGCATCGCTACATCAGCCCCGACATCGCCCAGCGCCTGGTGCTCTCGCGTTTCGACTCGGAAGAGAATCCCTTCGACAAGCTCTCGCAGCGTGAGCTGCAAGTGGCCATGATGATCGTCAACTGCCAACGGGTCTCGGAAATTTCCGACCGACTGTTCCTCAGTCCCAAGACCGTCAACACCTATCGCTACCGGATTTTCGAGAAGCTTGGTGTCGAGACCGACGTGGAACTGACGCACCTGGGATTGAAGCATGGCCTGATCGAAGGTTTCGATACCACCAACTGAACGAACGCTTCTGGTAATCTGTTGCTTTCATGCAAGACAGCCAGAGCGCCATGACCTTCGACCCGAGGCAGTTCCTTGCCAACCTCACACAAGCCCCCGGCATTTACCGGATGCTGGACGAGCGCGGCGATACCCTCTATGTAGGCAAGGCCAAGCGGCTCAAGGCCCGCTTGGCCAGCTATTTTCGTGGTGCGCTCAACACCAAGACCCAGGCCATGGTGTCTCGCATCGCTGACGTCCAGGTTACGGTAACACGTAGCGAGATCGAGGCCCTGCTCCTCGAGCAGACCTTAATCAAGGAGCTGCGGCCAACCTACAACATCCTGCTGCGCGACGATAAATCGTACCCCTTCGTCTTTGCCAGCGATCGACACCCCTACCCCGCTCTCGAGTACAAGCGTGCCCGCAGGCGTCACGACGATGGACGCTACCTGGGCCCCTACCCGAGCAGCGGCGCGGTACGGGAAAGCCTCTCGCTGATGCAAAAGATCTTTCGCATTCGCAACTGTGAAGACAGCGTCTTTTCCCATCGCACACGCCCTTGTCTGCAGTATCAGATTCAGCGCTGCAGCGCACCCTGCGTGGGATATATCAGTGAAGCCGACTATCGTCGCGACCTTGAGCACGCCGTAATGTGTCTTGAAGGCCGCAGCGAACAGGTCACTCAGGAACTGACCGACGCCATGGAGGCCGCCAGCCGTGACCTTGCCTTCGAGGATGCAGCCCGCTTGCGCGATCAGATCCAGCACCTGCGTCAGCTCCAGCAGCGCCAGTTCGTCGACACTGAAGGCGGCGACGCCGATGCTTTTGCCTTGGCCGAGCGCGAAGGCGCCCTGTGCATCTCGGTCCTGGCAGTACGTCAAGGGCGACTCCTGGGGGCTCGCCATCACTCCCCCGATAACGGCTTGGGCCTCGAGGCTTCCGAGCTGCTGGGGGAGTTCGTCAGCCAGTATTACATTGGCCAGGAACGCGAAATCCCTCGCGAAGTGATCACCACGTTACCGCTCCCAGATTGCGACATTCTGGAAAGCGCATTGAGCAGCCGTGCCGAGCGGCGCGTGCGCGTTACCCACAAGGTGCGCGGTCACCGCAGCCAATGGCTCGAATTGGCACGTACCAACGCCGAACAGCAGTTAGCCAGCCGCCTGGCCAGCCAGAACGAACTCGACCGTCGTTTCGACTCGCTGCAGGAAGCCTTGGCGCTGGAAATGCACATCGAGCGGCTAGAATGCTTCGACATCAGTCACAGCCATGGTGAGGCGACAGTGGCCTCATGCGTGGTGTTCGATCGCAACGGCCCGCGAAAGTCGGATTACCGGCGCTTCAACATAGAGGGCGTGACTGCCGGTGACGATTATGCCGCCATGCGCCAGGCGCTGAGTCGACGCTTTCGCCGTCTCGCCGAAGGCGAAGGGATGATGCCGGACATCCTGTTACTGGATGGCGGCAAGGGACAGCTCAACCTGGCGCGCGATGTTCTCGGCGAGTTGGGGCTCGACACGATCCGACTGCTTGGCGTGGCCAAGGGAACCACACGCAAGGCCGGTCTCGAGACACTGTTCATCGAAACCGTCGATCGCACCCTCGATCTGCCGACGGCATCGCCGGCCCTGCATCTGATCCAACACGTGCGCGACGAGGCCCACCGCTTTGCCATTACCGGACACCGCAACCGTCGCGACAAGGCCCGCCGCAGCTCCGCGCTGGAGGACATCGACGGCATCGGCCCCAAACGTCGCCGGGAGTTGCTGCGCTTTTTCGGTGGCCTGCAGGGCGTCAAGCAGGCCAGCCGCGAGGAGCTCGCCCGCGTTCCCGGCATCAGCGCCACCCTGGCGGAGACGATTCATCGCTCGCTGCATGGATGATGGCGCCCGGTACAGATAGAATAGGGGCTCACTTCGGCTTTCCTGACCAAGGCAAGGACCCCCCGTCACATGAACATCCCCAACATCCTGACGCTGGCCAGAATCGCCTTCATTCCGCTGCTGGTGGTGTTCTTCTATCTCCCCTTTTCCTGGAGCATGCCGGTAGCCGCCGGCCTGTTCGCGCTGGCCTCTGTCACCGATTGGCTCGATGGCTACCTGGCACGGCGCTGGAACCAGTCCACTCCCTTCGGCGCCTTTCTCGACCCGGTAGCGGACAAGTTGATGGTGGCCGTGGCCCTGGCACTGCTTATCGAGCGCTTCGACAGCATCTGGCTGACACTGCCCGCCCTGGTCATCATCGGGCGCGAAATCGTGATTTCGGCGCTACGCGAATGGATGGCCGAGATGGGCAAGCGCGGCAGCGTGGCGGTTTCCTGGCTCGGCAAGTTCAAGACCACCCTGCAGATGATTGCCCTGCTGTTGCTGCTGGCCTTCGCACCGGGCACGCAATTTTCCCTGTTAGGAGTCGCCACCCTGCATATCGCCGCGATAATGACGCTCTGGTCGATGCTGATGTACCTGCGTGCGGCCTGGCCCCACCTGTCGCGCGCTATGTAGCAGCCGGCAACCGAACGCCATCAAGTGATTGACATTAACGAGCTTATCCTTATAATTCGCACTCGAGTCGAGCGGGAATAGCTCAGTGGTAGAGCATCGCCTTGCCAAGGCGAGGGTCGGGAGTTCGAATCTCCTTTCCCGCTCCATACGACTCATTGAGGCTGGATGGCAGAGTGGTCATGCAGCGGACTGCAACTCCGTGTACGCCGGTTCGATTCCGACTCCAGCCTCCATTTCTTGACCCCTTTCAGCTGCCTGCTCGAAACCGTGCCGCCCGGATGGCGAAATTGGTAGACGCAAGAGACTTAAAATCTCTCGGTGGCAACACCGTGCCGGTTCGAGCCCGGCTCCGGGCACCAGGCTCTTCGCTATCCTCTCGCTCCTATCCAGCCGGACAGCTTTGCGGCATGCTGGCTGTCGCATAGTAGGCTTCAGCGAGAACACGCATGGCTCCTAGCACCTCGACTCGTAGCGAACACGATGTACTGGTGATCGGCGGAGGCGTTGCCGGCCTGACCCTGGCCTTGCACGTTGCCGAGACACGTCACGTCACCCTGGTACGTCCCGCCAGCGACGATCAAGGCGCCAGCCGCTGGGCTCAAGGCGGTATTGCCGCCGTGCTTTCCCCTCAGGACGACTTCGATGCCCACGTAGCGGATACGCTGGTGGCCGGCGATGGACTGTGCGACGAACGCGCCGTGCGCTTCACCGTCGAGCAAGGGCCCGCTGCCATCGAGTGGCTATTGTCGCTCGGCGTACCGTTCACGCGTGACGACAGCCCGAGCGCCAGCTATCCCTATCACCTGACCCGAGAAGGCGGACACGGCGCCCGTCGCATCATTCATGCCGAGGATGCCACCGGGCGTGCCGTACTCGATACCCTGAAGGCCCACGTCCAGGCAAGCCCGACCATCACCATACGCGACGACCTCGTTGCCATCGGCTTGTTGGCCGATGGCGAGAAGCGCTGTCGCGGCGCCCGTTGCCTGGACGAAAGAGGCGAACTGCTGGAGCTGCTGGCCGGTGATACGGTACTGGCCACCGGTGGCGCCAGCGGACTCTATCGCCACACCACGAGCCCCCATCCAGCCAGCGGCGAGGGCATGATGATGGCCGCCGAGCTGGGGGCCGAACTGATGAATCTGGAGTTCCAGCAGTTCCACCCCACCTGTCTCTACGATCCGGACGGCCCGCCCTTCCTGATCAGTGAGGCCGTCCGCGGCGAAGGTGGGCGTCTTTACAGCACCGACGGACGTCGCTTCATGCTCGAGCTGGACGCGCGTGCCGAACTGGCGCCACGCGATATCGTCGCCCGCGCCATCGACGCAGAAATGCAGCGCACTGGCTCACCCCATGTGTGGCTGGACGTGACCCACCTCGGTGAAGCGGCCATACGTCACCACTTCCCCACCATTCACGATCACTGTCTTACCCGCGGCCTGGACATCTCCCGCCAGCCGATCCCGGTCGTGCCCGCAGCACACTACAGTTGCGGCGGCATTACCACCGACCTCGACGGCAACTCCAGCGTGCCGCACCTGTACGCCATTGGTGAAGTCGCCTGCACGGGCCTGCACGGCGCCAATCGCATGGCCAGCAACTCGCTGCTCGAATGCCTGGTCTACGCGCGCAGCTGTGCCGCCAGGCTGGCACTTGGCCGTGCACCAGCCGCGGCTGCGCTGACGGCGAACAATCTGGGCGAGAAGCCAGTGGAAGCCCAGCGCATCCAGCAGTGGCGCACGACAATGCGAGACATCATGAGCCGCCACGTGGCGATCGTCCGCCGCGATGCCGGCCTAGATACAGCGGCAAGCGAGCTGAACGAGCTGAGCCGGGAGATTGAGGCCGCGCACAAGGATGCCGCGCCCAGTGCGGCGCTGGCGAGCCTATGGCATGCCATCAGGCTGGCCCGATTGACGGTTCTGGCAGCTCGTCAGCGCCGTGAGTCACGTGGCCTGCACTTCAATCCGGACTGTCCGCATCGTTTGCCGCCTCAGCCCTCGAGGCTTCATCTGGACGCCCTGTCGTCTTCTGCATGAAATGGCTTTCTGGCTCAACGAAGCTGAATCAACGAGGCTGGGTCAACGAACCAGGATGCGCCGCAACTGTCGAAGCGCAGCAGGCGAAGCGCTATCGGGCCATAACCAGATCCGACGGCGATCGATGTCCAGCGCAATCAACCAAGGGCCGAGGTAGGCACAGCGCAGCTCGACCGGAACGGCTTCGGCGGTAGCCAGCGGGCGCCATAGCCACCGCCAGTTCCCTCCGGCTTCCGGGTGCATATGAAGTTCGCCGCGGGCCTGCCCGTGCCAGAGCCACCAGCCCAGAGGCAAGAGCCACGCCAGGGCCGGCATCGCCAGCCAGCCCGGCACATGGATCAGCACGCTACCGGTAACTGCCAGCGCCAGCAGCCACTGGCAGCCCCATGCCAGCCTAGACGGGACGATGCGGATCGTTGTCGGCGTTCTCGGCATGTGCCTGAATCAGCGCCACGATGCGACGAAACTCGGGGGCTGGCTCATCGCGCTGCATCAGCCAGGCAAAGAGATCCTGATCCTCTCCTTCGATGAAGGCACGATACGCTGCCTGATCATCGGCCCCCAACTGGTCGTAGCAGTGTTCGAGGAAAGGGATAAGCAACAGGTCGAGTTCCCACATCCCACGGCGGGAGTGCCAATAGAGCCGCTTGCGCAGGGCAGCGGCATCGGGGGTATTCGCTTCGCTCAACGTCGACCTCGATGGTAAGGAGAATGAGCCATTCAGTATACCGGAGCCGGGAAAATGGGGCAGTGCTTCGGCCCGCCTTGTCCACTTTTCTTGACCATGGTCGTAGTGCGTTGTTTTATCTCGGTTTGAGCAGTATGCTGACGGAAGAACAAGAATGCCACCCAGGTCCCACCGGACCGGGCAATGCCTGGAGATGACCCGATGACCAAATCCGAGTTGATCGAACAGATCGCCATGCGCCAGCCTGAACTTTCGATCAAGGAAGTCGAATCCGCGGTTCGCCTGATTCTCGACGACATCACCGATACGCTGGCCGAGGGAGGGCGAGTCGAGATCAGGGGATTCGGCAGTTTTTCCTTGCATTATCGGGAGCCAAGGGTGGGCCGCAACCCCAAGACCGGCGATCCTGTCGCACTGGAGGGCAAGTTCGTGCCACACTTCAAGCCTGGCAAGGAGCTTCGCGAGCAGGTCAATGCCAGCCGTGCCCTCGGCTACTAACTTTCGTCATTCACAAGGGATAGAAACATGCGTTGGCTCAAAGGCCTGATCCTGGCCATCATTCTGCTGGCGGTGCTGCTTGTCGGCATACTCTTCGCCGTCAACAACCAGCAGACGGTACCGCTCAACCTGATCTGGATGGAGCTACCGCCCATATCGCTCTCCGTCTGGCTCCTGGCCGCCCTGGTTTGCGGCGTGGTGCTGGGCATGCTGGCGATGACAGGAGTCTGGCTGAGGCTGCGCACCGCGCTTTCCCGCGCCCAGCGATTGAATCGCCAGCAACGCAAGGAACTCGACCGGCTTCGCGTTCAGGAGCTCAAGGAACTGCCGTAAATGCCTGATGCCCTGCTGCTTGTGCTGCTGGTGGCCGCCGTTGCCATTGGCTGGTGGCTAGGCCGCCGTGAGCGCCAGGGTAGCCACGAACGCCCGCCACCGAATACGCTGTCGCGTGACTACTTCGTCGGCCTGAACTACCTGCTCAACGAGCAGCCGGATCGCGCCATCGAGACATTCGTCAGTGCGCTGGAAGTGAACAGCGAGACCATCGATACCCATATTACCTTGGGTAATCTATTCCGAACTCGGGGAGAAGCCGACCGCGCCGTCAAGATCCATCAGAACCTGTTGGCTCGTCCCACCCTGACGATGCTGCAGAGTGAACAGGTGCAGCTTGAACTCGCGCGGGATTTTTTCCAGCTGGGTCTGTTCGATCGCAGCGAGCGACTTCTCCAGCAATTGATACACGACTCCAGCCATGACGACTTTCGTCATGCCGCCAAACGCCTGCTGGCGGACCTCTTCGATCGTGAAGGGGAGTGGCAGGCCGCCTTCGACGTGGCCTACCCCACCCTGATTCGCCAGCACGAGGACATCCGTCGGGCAGCGGCCCACTGGCTCTGCGAAATGGCCGACCAGGAGCGTCACTCCGCAAGCCCGGGCCTGGCTCGCAAGCACTTGCGTCGGGCGCTATCCATTGACCCTCGCTGTGTGCGCGCCAACCTGCTGCTGGCGGCCCTGGCTCAGGATACCGGGCACTACCGCGAGGCCATCCGCATCCTCATGCGCATCCCCGATCAAGACCTGGACATGATGCCCATCGTGTTGGAACCGCTGCACCACGCCTATGTGATGCTGGATGACGAAGCGGGACTGGTGGATTGCCTGGAGCAACTGCTCGAACGGGCTCATGTAACCAGCCTGATCATCCTGCTGGCCGAGACCCAGCGCAAGCGACATGGACTGCAGGTGGCCATCGAGCTTGTCAGCGAACAGCTCAACCGGGCCCCGAGCCTGGGGGCGCTCGACTACCTGCTGGATCTCTACCAGCACCAGCAGCAGCAGCAGGGTGCGCCGGACAACCGGCTGCAGCTACTCAAGCAACACACCCACACCTTGCTGACGGCACGACCGAGGCACCGTTGCCAACGCTGCGGGTTCGCCGGCCAACCGCTCCACTGGCAGTGCCCCAGTTGTCGAAGCTGGGGTACCACCCGCCCCATTACCGGTATCGAAGGAGAATGAGGGCTCAGCCCGCAGCCAGCTCCTGCTCGATAGCCGTCAAGGCCGCCATTGGATCGTCCGCCTGGGTCACCGGCCGGCCAATCACCAGATGCGTGCTTCCCGCCACTATCGCCTCGGCCGGCGTCATCACGCGGCGCTGATCGCCATGCTCGGCAGAGCGGGGCCGGATACCCGGCGTCACTTTGAGGAAGCCGTCACCGCATAGCTGGCTCAGGCGAGCCGCCTCCTGCGCCGAACACACCACCCCATCCATACCGCATTGGCGCGCCAGAACGGCTAGCCGCTCGACGTGCTGTGCCGGAGTTGCGTCGATGCCCACACCGGCAAGATCGCTCGCCGTCATGCTGGTCAGTACCGTCACGGCGATCAGATGAGTGGCCAGACCGTGGCGATCCAGCCGCTCACGCGCCGCTTCCATCATGCGCGCACCACCGCTGGCGTGCACGTTGACCATCCACACGCCCTGCTCAGCGGCCGCCTGTACGGCCCCGGCCACGGTGTTGGGGATATCGTGAAACTTGAGATCGAGAAAGACCTGAAAACCGCGCCCATGCAGCGCATCAATCACCTCCGGACCGCTGCGGGTGAACAGTTCCTTGCCCACCTTGACGCGACAGCGCTCGGGATCGAGCCGGTCGGCCAGGCACAGGGCGGCATCGAGAGAGGGGTGGTCGAGAGCGATGATCAGTGGCGAATCACTAGACACGTTGAGGGCTCCGGCTGCGTGGTCAGGTAGCCCGATTATACCAGCCACTGACGGTTTCACCGTTCTCTTCAGCCTGAACTATGCTCTTACCTAATATGAGCACGCCATTAGGCACGCCCGATGTACTCACGCCTTAGGCCAACAATGATCGATAACGGCAGTGCTACGCCCTTGAAGCGATGGACCGGGAGGACTCCATGACAAGCGAACAGCGCATAAGTCCCATTGCCTTGCCTGACAGCCGCGCCCAACGAGTGCTGAGTGCGTTGCTTGAGGGGTCCGGAGTGACGCTCAACGGCGAGGCCGCCTGGGACCCGCAGATCTACCATCCCGACTTCTGCTCGAGAATTCTGCGCCAAGGCTCCCTGGGGCTGGGAGAGTCGTACATGGACGGTTGGTGGGAGTGCGAACAGATCGACGAGATGGCCTGCCGCCTGCTCCAGCACGGCCTGGGAGAGCGGGCCCGCCCCCCTGCGGATCGCATCATGTATCGCCTTCAGGCGGGGCTGCTCAATCTGCAAAGCAAGGCCCGCGCCTATATCGTCGGCGAAGCCCACTACGATCTGGGCAACGATCTTTTCGAGCGTATGCTCGATCCCACCATGTGCTACTCCTGCGGCTACTGGAAGGAAGCCAGGACGCTCCACGAAGCTCAGCTTGCCAAGCTCGAGCTGGCTTGTCGCAAGCTCGAACTGCGCCCCGGCATGCACGTGCTGGACATCGGCTGTGGCTGGGGCAGCTTCGCCGAATACGCAGCCCGCCATTACGGTGTCACGGTCACCGGAATCACCATCTCCCGCGAGCAGGCGGAGCTGGCCAGGAAACGCTGCGCCGGCCTGCCCGTCGAAATCGAACTCATGGACTATCGCGAACTGACCGGCTGCTTCGATCGTATCGTTTCCATCGGCATGTTCGAGCACGTGGGTCATCGCAACTACGAGACCTACTTTCAGACCGTCGAGCGACTCTTGGCCGAGAACGGCCTGTTCCTGCTGCACACCATTGGCTCGAACAGCTCCGAGATCAGCGTCGACCCGTGGATCGATCGCTACATCTTCCCCAACGGGGTTCTCCCTTCGGCACGACATATTGCCGACGCCAGCGAAGGACTGCTGCTGATGGAGGATTGGCACAACTTCGGCCCCGACTACGACAGGACCCT
This sequence comes from Billgrantia sp. C5P2, assembly GCF_051062895.2. Lineage (NCBI taxonomy): Bacteria > Pseudomonadati > Pseudomonadota > Gammaproteobacteria > Oceanospirillales > Halomonadaceae > Billgrantia > Billgrantia sp. C5P2. The sequence continues at coordinate 1,831,011 of NZ_CM128542.1, read as the reverse complement.
GATGGCCTGGCGTGAAAACTTCGATGCTCACTGGCACGAGATCGCCGACCGCTACAGTCAGCGCATCGAGCGCATGTTCCGCTATTACCTGTCGGTGTGCGCCGGTGCCTTTCGTGCTCGCGATCTGCAGCTCTGGCAGGTCGTCTTCTCTCGCGGAAGACGAGCTCGCTACGACGCCCCGCGGTGAGTTCCATTACCGCATTCGGCTTATGCTTACACGCGACATGGACAATCTCTTACAGCGTTAGCTAGATGCTTTACGCATCGTTACAACGTATATTAGGCATTCTCTCAACGGCTTCCTTCAGAAGGCAGCTAGGCTTCTCGCAAAAGCCACGCATGCCCGTGACGTAGCACTGAGCCGTTACATAACAACACCAGGACTCATGCCTGTACGCAGCAGGCCACAAGGGATGCCCGCATGCCTGATGAGAATGCCATGACGGGAGGGGAGCTGAACGAGCCGATAAGCATGCGTGACTTCACGGAACGCCTGCCTGGCGTCGTCTTTCAGTTTCATCGTGCCCATCACGGACACATGCATTTCCCCTACCTGGCCGGAAGCGGCACCAGCCTGCCAGGAATCGACCGTGACGCCTTGAGCCAGGACGCTCGTCATATGCTCGACCGCCTGGATGAGGAGGATTACCCAAGAGTAATGGCGGCCATAGAGCGCTCGGCTCGCTGGCGCATACCCATCGCCACCAAGTTCCGCATACGTCTGTCGAGCCGTCGCTGTCGCTGGGTGGCGCTTCGGGCCCAGCCGGAAGACTCCTCGACCGGGGTGCTCTGGTACGGCCTGATGATTGACATCACCGAGCAGATGGCCGAGGAAGCCAGGCTACGCCGACTCTCGGATACCGATGACCTGACAGGCCTGGCCAACCGCCGCAGGCTGATGACTCGGCTGGATGAAGAGATTGCCAAGAGCAACCGACATGGCAGCCCGCTCTCCTTGATGTTGATCGATCTGGACCATTTCAAACGTATCAACGATACCTGGGGGCACCTGCAAGGCGATCAGGTTCTCGCCGAGTTCGCCAACCTCTGCCACCAGTTATTGAGGGAAGAGGACGTCGTGGGCCGGCTCGGCGGCGAAGAGTTTGCCGTGGTGCTGCCATTGACGCCCCAGGTAGCCAGCCATCCGCTGGCCGAACGGCTACGCCGTGCCATCGCCGAGCACGATTTCGGTATCGATGCCGGCCAGGTCACGGCCAGCATCGGCCTCGCCGAGTATCGCCTGGGCGAGTCGAGGGACACCTTGATCGACAGGGCCGATCGCAGCCTCTACGCGGCCAAGCATCAAGGGCGCAATCGCGTCATAAGTCGTTAGCCCATGAGGAAGCCTGCCTGACAAGCCCACCATGCCAGCCCTGAGCAGCCTGCCACGAGATCACCTGCCGTCACGGAAGCCGAGATCGGACGGTTCGAACCCGCGGTTCCCGAGTGGCAGATTGTCGAGCGCAATGGCATCATGAGACTTGAGAGGGTCTTTATCTTTCCCGGTTTCCGGCAAGCCCTGGCTTTATCAATCCTATGGGTGAAATTGCCGAAGCCGCGGGCCACCAAACCGAGCTGCTGACCGAATGGAACAACGTCACCGTGACTTGGTGGACACAAGATCAAGGGCCTGCATCGCGACGACTTCATTCTTGCCGCTAGAACCGACGAGGTAGCGAAATAAATGTTCGAACATATTGAGCGGGTTCCCGGGGATGCCATCCTCGGCCTGATCGAGGCCTTCAAGAAGGATACCAATCCCGAGAAGGTCGATCTCGGCGTCGGCGTCTACAAGGATGCCCAGGGCAACACCCCGGTGATGCGCGCCGTCAAGGAAGCCGAGGCCCTGCTGCTCAAGAACGAAACCACCAAGACCTACATCGGCTCCCACGGGGCACCCGAGTATGGCGACGTGGTTCTGCCGATGGTACTGGGTCAAGGTTCCCCGGTACTCGAGGCCGGTCGCGCCAGCGCAACCCAATCGCCGGGCGGCACCGGTGCGCTGCGCCTGGCTGCCGACTTCATCAGCTCCCAGCTTCCCGGCAAGGGAATCTGGGTCAGCAACCCCACCTGGCCGAACCATCACGGCATCTTCACTGCCGCCGGCATCGAGCTGCACAAGTATCCCTACGTCGACGCCGAGAACCGTCTCGACTTCGACGGCATGCTGGCGGCGGTCAAGCAGATTCCCGCCGGCGATGTCATCGTGCTGCACGCCTGCTGCCACAACCCCACCGGCTTCGATCTTTCCCGCGAGCAGTGGCAGCAAATCCTGGAAGTGGTCCGTGAGCGCAACCTGCTGCCCCTGATCGACTTTGCCTATCAGGGCTTCGGCGAGGGCCTCGACGAGGACGCCTACGGCGTGCGCCTGTTCGCCGAGAACCTCGACGAGGTCATCATCACCAGCTCCTGCTCGAAGAACTTCGGCATCTACTGCGAGCGCACCGGCTGCCTGATCATGGTGGCGAAGAACAACGAGCAGATGCAGAACATTCGTTCACAGGTGGCCATCGTCGCCCGCGAGAACTACTCCAACCCGCCGGCTCATGGCGGTGCCATCGTCAGCGAGATCCTGCACTCCGCCGAGCTGGCCGCCCTCTGGCGCGAGGAGCTCACCGAAATGCGCGATCGCATCAACACCCTGCGCCGTGATTTCGTCGAGGCCTTGAAACCCTACGGGCTCGATCAGAAGTATGCCTGCGTAGCCGAGCAGCGCGGCATGTTCTCCTACACCGGCCTGCAGCCGGAGCAGGTCGACCGCCTGCGCGACGAGTTCGGTATCTACATGGTGCGTTCGGGCCGGGCCAACGTGGCCGGCTTCTCCCATGAGAACCTGCCCTACCTGGCCAAGGCCATTGCCGCAGTCAACTGATCTCGCTTGTCGGCAAAGTAGATGCCCCGGCCATGGCCGGGGCATCGCGTTATGGCTGGCTCGACGGCCGCCATTCGTCTCATGCTTCCGCGCCATTGAAAAGCGGACGCATGTTCTCGATGAGGTAGCGGTCATCGAACCCGGCCTCCTGCTTCAGGGCTTCCAGATCCGGTATCGTCACGTTGTAGCGATCGCGGAAAACCAGTCCGTCGTCGCTCAGCGCAGTAAAGGTTCGACTGATGTGCACCGTGCTGAGCCCGAGCAGGTCTGCCAGCACCTCCTGTGATAGTGGCAGACGGAAGTTCTCGCAGCCGTCGCAGTTGGTCTGCTTGATACGCTGGCACATCTCGAGCAGAAAATGAGCCAGCTTCTGACGCGCGTTGCGGCGCGCCAGGTTGACCAGGCGCTCGGTCAACAGTACCTGCTGTCGGCTGGCGACGGCGAACAGGATAGAGGTAAGGGTAAACGAGCGCCGAAAGATATTGACGAGATTTCGATGGGGAAAGAAGCAGATTTCCCCGTCCTCGACCATCTGCACCCCGGCCAGGCGCTGCGAGAAGGCGAACTCCCGCAAGCCGATAATATCGCCAGGCAGATAGATTTCCAGAATCTGACGAGTGCCGTTTTCCAGTTCACGATACGAAAACGCCCAGCCGCGCCTGAGGGTACAGAACTCAGCAGCCTCATCCTGCTCTTCCCACAGGATGGTGCCCGCCCGTGCACGCGTGGCGCTGTCCTCCAGTTGCGCCAGCAGCTCCTTATCCTCATTCGATACCGAATGAAAATAGTTGAAGTGGCGAACAATACAGCTCTCCTCTGAGCTCATCGATGCTCTCCTCTCGATGCGGAATGCAAGCCCATGTACACAGCGATACTTAAATTGACAATGCCAGTATACGACAAAGGCAGGCTTGACCAATCAGTCAGGAAACGGCCACACTGAGCCTGCCTTGACTACAACCCCAACACACAAGAGGCTCATCATGGCGGCTTCCCCAGTGCACTACCCGTGGTACAAGAAGGAGGATACCGATGCCTTCTTCGCCCTCTTCCAGAACAATATCGCGAACTTCGTCATCATTGCCATCAGCATGCTGGGCATGGGTTTCCCAGCCTCCATCGTATTCGGCCAGGTACTGCCGGGGGCCGCGGTAGCGGTCATGGTGGGCAACTTCTACTATGCCTGGAGCGCGGCGCGCCTGGCACGCAAGGAGAACCGCGCCGACGTCACCGCCCTCTCCTATGGTATTTCCACGCCGGTCATGTTCGTCTTCCTGTTCGGCGTTCTGCTACCCGCAAAGCAGCTTACCGGCGATGCCGAACTGGCTTGGAAGGTAGCTGTCGCCGCCTGTTTCATCAGCGGCGCCATCGAGGCCGCCGTCAGCCTGATCGGCCGCTGGGTCCAGTATCATCTGCCACGTGCCGCCATGCTGGGTGCCGTAGCCGGCGTGGCACTGACCTTCATCGCCGGCGAGATGCTGTTCAAGACCCTCGAGATGCCGGTCATCGGCCTGCTGGTACTCGCCATCATCATCGTCGGCCTGGTGGCTCGGGTCAGCATGCCTTTCCGGCTGCCCACGTCGCTGTTCGCCATCGTCATCGGTACCGCCATGGCCTACCTGATCGGCGATGCCGGTGGAGAGCGCTTCAGTGACGCCTTCACCCACCTCGGCTTCTACCCACTGCTGCCCAACCTGGCCTGGCTCGAGGGGCTGGGGCTGCTGTTCACCGGCATGCTGGCGGTACTCACCGTGGTGCTGCCCATCACCCTGTACAACGCTATCGAGACCATGAACAACGTCGAGGCGATGGAAGCCGCTGGTGACAAGTATGATGTGCGCGAATGCCAGGCCGTGGATGGCGCCGGCACCATGCTCGGCGCTTTGTTTGGTGGCGTCTTCCCCACCACGGTGTACATCGCCACCGTAGGCGCCAAGTGGATGGGAGCGGGCCGCGGTTACAGCATTCTCAACGGGGCGGTCTATGCCTTGGCTACCATGTTCGGCTTGATCGCCGCCCTGGCGGCCATCATCCCGGTCTCTGTCGTTGCCCCCATCCTCGTCTTCGTCGGCATGTCGATGATCGCTACGGCCTTTCAGAGCAACGACACCCGATACTACCCTGCTGTGGCGCTGGCCATGCTGCCCTACTTTGCCAACTACGTGATGACTCGCTTCAATCGTGGCGCCGGTGATGTAGTGGCTGACATCTCGAGCGGCATCGTCGCCATGGGCCAAGGCGCCATGTTCATGGCCATCTTCATCGGTGCCATGACCGTTTCGGTCATCGACCATCAGTTCCGGCGCGCCGCCATCTTCGCTGCGGTAGCGGCCGCCTTCTCCTTCGTCGGACTGATGCATGCACCGGAACTGGCCCTGAACGCTGCCTGGGACTTTACCCTCGGCTACCTGGTGATGGGCGCCCTGTTTCTTTATTTTGCCTGGCAGCAGGAAAAGCTGGCAGCACCGCACGTATCGTCATCGAAGCCTGCTGCGGTCACATCACCGCCAGCCACTGACTGAGCTGACAAGCACCGGGGGGCGCAGCAGCGCCCCCCGGTTCCTCGTTCTGCAACACCCTCGGTTGCCGTATCAGGGCTCAGTTGGCGTCGATGGCGCCTTCGGCTTCCGTCTCACTCTCGGCAGTCCCCCTGATACGATCACGATTTGCTTCGATCCGATCCTGGGCAGGCTCAGCGGCTCGCTCCATCGCACGGTCCAGCCCCGGGGCTTTCGTACGGCTGTCGGCATCGACCTCGGTCTCCGTCTCTGCGTCGGCCTCAACCTCTGATTCGACGCCGATGTCCTCCGTGGACTCCACCTCCACATCGCTCTCGGCATTGGCATCCCCATCAAGGCTACCTTCGGCATCGCCATCAAGGTCACCATCGGCGTCGCTATCGACATCGCCTTCGGCATCACCGTCAAGGCCACCCTCGGCACTGCTATCGACGCTGCCCTCGGCAGCTCCATCAAGGCCACCCTCGGCACTGCCATCGACGCCGCCCTCGGCAGCTCCATCAAGGCCACCCTCGGCACTGCCATCGACGCCGCCCTCGGCACCTCCATCAAGGCCACCATCGGTACTGCCGTCGACGCCGCCCTCGGCACCTCCATCAAGGCCACCATCGGCATCGCCGGCCTGGGCCAGCAGCATGGTAGAAGACTCACTGGTCATACCTACCGCGGACAAATTGCCGCTCTGCCACTCTTCCGTCTCGGCATGAGCGGTCGCGCCGGCCAGACCGGCAAAAATCAGAGCCATACTGGCAGTCAGTGTCTTGAGCTTCATAGTGCCTCCTTGGCCCGTTTCCTTGGGCTATTCCGGTGAGACTCCTCACGAGCGGCTCAACAGCGATACCGCTCGTCCTTCACCTAGCGAGAGACATGCCACGAAAAGACAAAGTGTTGAGAAAAGATGCAGTTATAAAAGAACGCCGTTTTATTAATAGCTTTTGCAACTCGCCCTCGCGGCGTTAACTGTCGCAACGAAGCAACAGCAACCAGAGAGAGATCGCGCAGAATGACGGCTTGACGAAAAATCCCCCTGTCTGCCTTTCACGACACGAATAGGCGGGAATCATCTTACGACAGGGCCTGTTGCCTCTCCGACGTGACAAGGCCCTACCAGAATTCGGCAGGGCCTTGTCGATGCAAGCCTGGGCGCTATGTCACGCAGCGTAACGGGATACGTTCAGGCCGTTTGGGTTCGATGGTGGGATAACGCACGAATTTAGGGACGAGAAGCAAAGCGACGGGCAGTACAGCGGCTCCCAGAAAGGAAGCCGCTGCCGAGACCGAACTTACTGCGCGGGCTGGGCCGGCTGGCCCTCCTGCTGCTGCATCTGATTCTGCAGGTCTTGCATCTGTTGCTGTTGCTGGGCAATCGCCTCATCCAACTGCTGACGCTGCTCCTCGGTGAACACCGACTCGATGCGAGACTGCAGCAAGACCGTCTCGGCCGTGATCTCGCCAGTCAAGTCGCCGAGCCGTGACGCATCCTCACGAATGACGTTTTCATCGTAATCGGGTCCGACATAATCGCCGAGACGTGCCTGAAGCGCCTGGGCTTCCTGCTCCTTGGGTGCCAGCTGACGCTCGGCCTCGTCCAGCAGGCTACGGATCTCCTGCTGCTGGTTCTCGTCCAGGTCGAGCAATTGATCGAGCTGATCCACCTGATCCCCCTGGGGCGGGGCCTGCATCTGCTGAGCCGACACTACGCCAGCAATACCCAAGGTGAGCGCGATCGTTGCCAGAAACTTGGTGAGCTTCATTACTTACTCCATTCCATCAGAGTTGCTTTCATGACTCGACACTGTCGAGTCACTACGTCCTAACCCTGACAGCGGAACAGGCGTCAGGTTCGCTCCCCAGGCAAAAGTTTCGACTCGGAACGGGTATCGGCTTCTCTTCGCGCCAACATACGGCGCATCAGTTGCCAGGCGATCACTCCGGCCAGCACATTGCCGAGCGCTGCCCCCATGGCGAGCCCCGACAGGCCGCCAAGCAAAGCCCCCAACCAGAGAAACGGCAGGTAGCAAAGGAAAAGCCTTGCCATGGACGTCAGCATGGCACGCAGCGGCCAACCCAGCGCATTACCAGCGGACACCACCAGCATGCAGACACCCAGCGCTGCGTAACTCGGCAGCAGAAAACGGATCAGCACTGCCAGGTCGTCACGCACGTCGGGGCTGCCCGCCAGCAGCTCAGCGGCCCAAGGCGACAGCAGCGCCAAGAGGGTGCCCAGCACGAGCTGCCATCCCACCACGATCTTCAGCGCCAGACGCACCAACTCCCTGATCTGCGCCCAGTCGCCAGCGCCATAGCAACGCCCCAGCCAGGGCGGCAGTGACATGGTCATGGCCAGCACCACGACCAGAACCAGGGTTTCGAGTCGACTCGCAAGGCCCCATGCCGCCACTGACGACTCCCCCAGGCTCGCTACCACCGAGACGGCGAGCATGGCCGCCAGCGGTGGCATCAGTTGGCTGACCATGGCCGGCCCGGCAATCGCTACAAAGGGGCGCGACGAAACAGCCAGCTCCCGCCTGAGCCCGCTTCGCGCCAGCCAATCGTTCTGACGCAGTCGCTTGACGACCAGCAGCAGGCCGCTGGCAAAGGCCACCGCCGTGGCCCACGCCGCTCCCGGGAGACCAAGCCCGGACCAGGGGCCAATGCCGAAGATGAAAAGCGGATCCAGCAGTAGATTGACGAGACTGGTCATCACCATCAACTTGCCGGGCAGCCGCGTATCGCCATGGGCACGAAACAGGCTGTAGACGAAGTAGAGAACCGCTCCCAGCCACGCGGCGAGTAGCTGTGGGGCCCAGTAGTCGCGGATCAGTATTCGCGTTGCCGCGTCGGCACCCAGGCGCGAGAAAATGGGCGCCTGGGCCCACCACAGCACGAACGCGAGCATGGCGATGATGGAACCTCCCGCCATCAGCACCAGCGAGCCAAGACGCCGCGCCCTGCCCGCTTCGCCGGCACCGAGTGCGCGCGAGATCAACGCCGCGATGGCGATGCCAAGCCCTACTTGCACGCCAATGATGAGAAAGGTCAGTGGAAAGGTGAACGACTGCGCCGCCAGCGGCGCCGTACCCAGGCGAGCAACGAAGGCACTATCCACCAGTTGGAAGCCGAGCAGTGCCGACACCCCGATGGCCATCGGCCAGGTCTGACGCCAGAGCGCCGGGCCCAACCGAAATATGGCGGCATCGCGAGAAGCATGCGGTATCACTATGACACTGTCTCCAGATCCGTATCGAGACGGACATCGACACAGAACATGACGGGATCTTCAGAAAATTCGTCGAGCATCACATGATAGGAGTAGACCGGCACCGGATTCCCTTGTTTGTCCCGCAGTACCAGGCGCCCTGGTGGTATTGCCTTACCCTCACGCAACCATGCCGAGTGATCTCGTATCACCTGCGCTTGCATGGGCTCGGGAATGATGAGCTCTTCGAGGTAGCGACCGGCTGCCTCTTCGGCCTGATAGCCGTACAGTCGAACACTCTCCTCATTCCAGTAAATCACCCGCCGCTTGCGGTCATAGCCTTGGACCGCGACATTCGGCAGGCTTTCCAGCAGCAGCCTGAAACGCGAATCACCTTGGCAAGCCTTGCTGCCTGAGCGTAGCCGGCGCCGTGATGATGGCCACAGGCAACGAAGAGATCTGAATAAATAGCGCACCGGCAGACTCCAAGACCGAGTTAAGCCTGCATGGTACTGGAATTCAGTTACAGCACCTTAACGACTTGCTTAACGGACACCCTCGGCTGCGCCGAGGGTGTCAACACGCCAAAGAGTGCTGCTACTGACGTACGCCCTCGAAGGTAACGTAGAGTTCGAGTTCATGCATCGCTTCGGGGAAGTCGCTCATGTCGATACCGAAGTCGGCCAGGGTCAGCATGGTGCTGCCCTCGAAGCCGGCGCGATAGCCGCCCCAGGGGTCCTCGCCTTCACCCATCAGAGTTACCGGCATCTCGATCTCACGGGTCTCGCCATGCAGGGTCAGCTCACCGGTCAACACGCCCTCATCGTCACCATTGGGCGTGAAGCCGGTGGAGACGAAGGTGGCGGTCGGATACTCGCTTGCATCCAGGAAATCGCTGCTGGTGAAGTGCTTGTCACGCTCGGCATTATTGGTGTTCAGGCTACCCACCTGAACCTCCATTTCCACGCTCGACGCTTCGAGGTCTTCAGGGTCATAGTGGAAGCGACCTTCGAATTCTTCGAAGTTGCCAAGGATATAAGAGAAGCCGAGGTGGTTGATCTTGAACTGGATGAAGGCGTGCTGCCCCTCGGTATCCACCACGTAGTCGTCGGCCAGGGCCAGGCCGGTGGCGGCCAGGGAAACGGCACCGAGGGCAGTGGCGAGTGCGGCTTTCTTGAACATGAGTCTCTCCTTGATTGAAGCGCCCGCAGGCGCTGGCGTTCAACGGCGACGCGTACGTGCCGGGTTCAACATGCGAGTGACGGTATCGTGGCGATCGAGAAAATGGTGCTTCAGCGCCGCCAGTGTGTGCCCTGCCGCCAGCAACAGCAGAGCCACAGCACTGTACCAGTGAATCTCTCCGGCAATACTGGCCTGGTCGGGCAAGTGGCTGAGGAGCGCGGGCACCTCGAACCAGTCGAAGACGCTGATGCCACGCCCGCGGGCAGTGGAAATCAGATAGCCGCTGATCATGACGGTGAGCATCAGCACGTAAAGGGCAATATGGCCAAGGTGAGCCGCGACACGTTCCAGGCGGCTACCGTGGCTGACTGGCGTGGGCTGGAACAGACGCCAGAGCACGCGCAGCAGCGTGGCGAAAAGCAGCAGCATGCCAATGGAACGATGCCACCATGGAGCACGGTTGTACCAGGGGTCGTAATAGCCCAGGTCCGTCATCCACCAACCGAGAATGAACAAGCCCACGATTGCCGCGGCACTGATCCAATGAAGCATAATGCTGACCAGGCCCCAGCCTGAGCGGGTGTTGCACCACATTTCTCGCTCCCGTTGAGCTTCGTTCTCGATGGGAGGCAGCATACCGTAACGAATGCTCAGGATGCGCTGAAAAAACCGAACGTCACGTTCGTAAAAATTCCCGAATCGGGATCAGGCCAAGGCATCGAGCCCACGCGCCAGATCGGCGCGTATGTCCTCCAATGCCTCGAGCCCCACCGCAACGCGGACCAGCCCCTCGCCAATGCCGGCCGCCTCCTTCTGTGCATCGGAAAGGCGCCCGTGGGTGGTGGTACCGGGATGGGTGATGGTGGTCTTGACGTCACCCAGGTTGCCGGTGATCGACAGCATACGGGTGGCATCAATGACCGACCAGGCTGACTCGCGCCCTCCTTTCACCTCGAAACCCAACACCGCCCCATAACCGCCCTGCTGGCGACTGGCCAGCTCATGCTGCGGGTGGTCCGGCAGGCCGCTGTAGTGAACTTTCGTCACCGCCGGATGCGCCTGCAACCACAGGGCTAGTGCCTGGGCGTTCTCGCAGTGGGCGCGCATGCGCAGGTTGAGCGTCTCCAGCCCCTTGGTGAAGATCCAGGCGTTGAACGGGCTCAGGCAAGGCCCACAGGTGCGTACCACGCCGAATACCTCCTCGAGCTCCTTGTCACGCCCCACCACGGCGCCACCGACCGCTCGTCCCTGCCCATCCAGATATTTGGTGGCGGAGTGAATCACCAGGTCCGCCCCCAGCGCCAGCGGCTTTTGCAGCGCCGGAGTCAGAAAGCAATTGTCGATGGCAAGCAGTGCGTCGGTGCGATGGGCGATCTCAGCGAGCGCCGCGATATCGACGACTTCAGAGAGCGGGTTGGAGGGCGTCTCGGCGAACAGCAGGCGCGTCCGGGACGTAATTGCCGCCTCCCAGGCCGCCAGGTCGGAGAGTTCCACATAGCGTGTGGTGATGCCCAACTTGCCGAAGTACTTGTCGAACAGGCTGACGGTGGAGCCGAACAGCGAGCGCGAGGCAACGATCTCGTCGCCGGCCTGCAGCAGGGCGAGTACCGTCGAGAGAATTGCCGCCATGCCGGAACTCGTCGCCACACAGCGCTCTCCCCCTTCGAGGGCCGCCAGTCGACGCTCGAAGGTATGCACCGTGGGGTTGGTGAAGCGCGAATAGACGTTGCCCGGCTCCTCTCCCTTGAACTTGCGCGCCGCTTCGGCGGCGCTGCCATAGACGAAGCTCGAGGTGGGGAAGATCGGCTCGCCATGCTCCTGCTCGTGGGTGCGGAGGTGGCCGGCGCGAATCGCCATGGTCTCCAGCGCCCAGCTGTCGTCGGGGGGTGTCTCGTCATGCATGCTCGGCCACCTCAGTCGTCGATGTCGTCGTCTTGATTATGCATGCCCACCAGTGCGTGAGCGCCGACACTTTGCTGCTCCTTGGCGGCATCGTTGCGCGAAGCCTCCAGCGCTGACAGGTAGCCGGCATCGATATCCCCGGTCACATAGCGACCGTCGAAGACTGAGCAGTCGAACTGCTCGAGCTCGGGGTTCACCTCGCGACAGGCAGCCTTCAAGTCGTCCAGGTCCTGGTAGAAGATGCGGTCGGCGCCGATCAGCTCACCGACCTCCGCCTCGCTGCGGCCATGAGCAATCAGTTCTGCGGCCGCCGGCATGTCGATACCATAGACGTTAGGGTAGCGCACTGGCGGTGCCGCCGAGGCGAAGTAGACCTTGTTGGCACCGGCCTCACGTGCCATCTGTATGATCTGCTTGCAGGTGGTGCCGCGCACGATGGAATCGTCGACCAGCAACACGTTCTTGCCCTTGAACTCGACGCCTATGGCGTTGAGTTTCTGGCGTACCGATTTCTTGCGCTGGGTCTGCCCCGGCATGATGAAGGTCCGACCGATATAGCGGTTCTTCATGAAGCCTTCGCGATAGGTCACGCCCAGGTGTTGGGCGAGCTCCAATGCCGAAGTACGCGAGGTGTCGGGAATCGGAATCACCACGTCGATGTCGTGTTCCGGCCATTCGCTGCTAATACGGTCGCCAAGCTTGCGCCCCATCTGCATGCGCGTGCCGTAGACGTAGGCACCATCGAGAATGGAATCGGGTCGTGCGAGGTAGACATGCTCGAAGATGCAGGGTGACAGCGTGGGCGTATCGGCGCACTGCTGGGTGTGGAACTCCCCCTCCATGTCGACGAAGATCGCCTCGCCTGGCGCCAGGTCGCGGTGCAACTCGAAGCCACCCACATCGAGCGCCACGGATTCCGAGGCGATCATCACCTCCTGCCCCTTGCCCTCGTCGCGAGTGCCGAACACTACCGGGCGAATACCGTTGGGGTCGCGGAACGCAACCAGGCCGACGCCGTTGATGATCGCCACCGCGGCGTAGCCGCCGCGGCAACGACGGTGCACCCGTCGCACCGCGTCGAAGATATCGCCGGGAGAAAGGTGCAGCCCCTGCTTGCCCAGTTCATGCGCGAACACGTTGAGCAGCACTTCGGAATCCGAACTGGTATTGATATGGCGCAGGTCGGAAGAGAAAAGCTCCTGCTTGAGCTGGTCCGAATTGGTCAGGTTGCCGTTGTGGGCCAGCGCGATGCCATAAGGGGAATTCACATAGAACGGCTGCGACTCCGCTTCGCTGGACGAGCCCGCAGTGGGGTAGCGTACATGACCGATCCCCAGGTTACCCTGCAGCCGCGCCATGTGACGGGTGTGGAACACATCACGGACCAGGCCGTTGCTCTTGCGCAGCAGAAAGCGCCCTTCGCTCCATGTCATCATGCCCGCGGCATCCTGGCCGCGATGCTGAAGCACCGTCAGGGCGTCATAGATCGCCTGGTTCACGGTCTGCTTGGCCACAAGGCCTACGATACCGCACATTCCACCTTACCTCGCTTGCAGGGGCGCCGACCGAGGCCGGCTTGATAATGGCAATTGGACTTACAGCGCACCGGGCTCAGGGGTCCCGCCGTCGCGACGTTCGGGTAATGGAAGGTTCCGCCACGCTTCGGGGGCCTCAGGCACGCGGCCTTCCCAGGCTTCGAGTTGGTTCACGGCCCAGTCGCGCAGTTGCTCGAAGCTCGGCCGCAGCTCGGCGTCCTGCCATGCTTGCAACTGCGACAGCGGCGTCAGGCTGATCAGGATGGTCGCCACCACCAGCACGGCCGCACCACGCGCGACACCGAAGCAGGCCCCGGCGACGCGGTTGAAGAAGCCCATGCCGACCCACTCCACGGCGGCATGCACCATGCGTATGATGATGCCGCAAAGCAGCACCACACCGAGAATCACCAGCACGAAGGCCAGCACCAACCGGCCGTCGGGGCTGTCGATCAGCCCGGAAAGCAGATCGGCCACCGGCTCGGCCAGCAGCCGTGCCGCCAACAGCGCGATGATCCAGGCCGCCAACCCAAGTCCTTCACGGATCAGCCCACGCATGAAGCCAGCCAGGGTCGAAATGGCCAGCACGGCGAGAAAGCCCCAGTCGAGCCAGGTCAGCGTCATAACCTCATTCTCTCACTCTGACCAGCAGTCCTTGCAGGTTGATCTTTTCCTTCACTGCGCTCATGGCGCGCTCACCGGAATCCGAGGATTCGAAGGGCCCCACGTAGACCGTGGTCATGTTGTTGTCACGCCGCCGGCTGTAGACGGGGAAACCCTGCTCCTGCAGTTGCGCCTGGAGGCGTTCGGCATTTCCCGGCTCGCCAAAGCTACCCACTTGCACGGCCCATTCCCCGCTCGGCGATGAACCCTCCGTCGAGGCTTGACGATCGGCCTCGGGGCTCGGCGTCGTGGGCGGGCTGTTCTCGGTCCGCTCGGAAGCCGCCTGGGCGAGATCCGCAATGGGGTCCTGTCGAGGCGCGGCGCTATCTGCCTCGCCCTGTTGCACCGCCACGGCTGGTGCGGCTTCCACTTGGGCCGCCTCACTGGGTGAGGGCTCGACGTCTTCCAACGGCGGCTGCGGTTCCACCAGTGCGGGGCTCGCTTCGGGTGAGCGGATCTGCCCCAGGCTTTCCGGTGGCTGCGGATCGGGCACGTTGCGGCGCTCCACCGGTACCGGTTGCTCAATGGTCAGCATCGGCTGGGGGCGTTCGTCACGCGGCGCCGGCTCATCGAAAAGCATCGGCACAAAGATCACTGCCAGGGCAATCAGAATGATCGCACCGCTGATTCGTTCTCGCATTCCGTACTTCATCATCCCTCCTGCCCCCGCTAAGCCGCCTGCGCCAGCTTCCACGTCAGTATGGCCGCTACCGTGAAGAAGGAGCCGCATGCCAACACGCGATCGTCGGGCGCCAGCCGCCCGGACAACCATGCTGCACCGTCCTCGGGCGTCGGGGCCTGGTAAGCGACATGTCCCCCATACGCCTCTATGCGTCCCGCCAGATCCTCGGCATTACGTGCACGACCACCTTCCAGGGTCACGGCGACCCAGCCATCTGCCACACCGGCCAGCGCCCCGATGACACCATCGGCGTCCTTGTCACCCAGCATGCCGAGCAGCACCCAGGTACGACCGCGGCATGGCTGCTCAGCGAGTCTTCCCGCCAGGTAAGCGGCGGCATGCGGATTGTGGCCCACATCGAGGCACCACTGTCCCAGCCACTGCATACGGCCGGGCACCTGCAACTCGCGCAAGGCCAGCCGGCAACTCACTTCATCGAGCGCAACACCGGCCGCAATCAGGGCCTGCAGTGCCGTAGCAGCATTGTCCAGCGGCAGCCCAGGATCAGGCAAGCCTTCGAGTCTGGAGGAAGTCCCATCGACAGCGGTTCCCCGCCAGTGGAAGCGACCGGTGCCGGCGGGCTCCCAGCGAAAGTCATGTACCAGCCGCATGGTCGTTGCTCCCTGCTCCTCGGCGCACTGGTGCACGCTCGCCGGCAGCTCGCCACTGCCCAGGATGACGGGACGGCCGGCACGCATGATACCGGCCTTTTCACGGCCGATGCCTTCGAGATCGGTGCCGAGGAAATCGGCATGATCGAGTGCAATGGTCGTGATGACGGCAACGTCGGCATCGATCACGTTGACCGCATCGAGCCTGCCACCCAAGCCGACCTCGAGCACGGCGAGGTCGGGCCGGTGACGAAAGATGGCCCACAGTGCCGCCAGGGTTCCGGCCTCGAAGTAGGTCAGGCTCACGGGCTCGTCAGCTAGACGCGCCGCCTCCACGGCCTCGAAGCCGGCGACGAGCGTGGCATCATCCGCTTCACTGCCGTCGAATCGCAGCCTTTCGTTGTAACGCAACAGGTGGGGCGACGTATAAGCCGCAGTGGCAAGACCATGCGCACGGGCCAGCGCCTCGATCATGGCAACTGTCGAGCCCTTGCCGTTGGTACCGGCCACGGTGATGATACGCGGCGCCAGGCGGCTCTCCAGCAGCCCCATGCGGCGAGCGACCTCGGCCACCCGCTCGAGGCCAAGATCGATGCCCACCGGGTGGACCTGCTCGAGATAGCTGAGCCAGTCGTTCAGCGTGCGTGATGGCGTCGAAGGCATCACGAGCGATCAGCGCGCCGAATCAAAGCGGTCGGTCTCCTCGGATGACCCCGAGGGCGAAAATTTCTCCGGCGCTTCGGGCTCGACGGTGTCGATGTATTCGCCCTCCTCCGCTACCGCACGCTCGGCCTCGTCGACCAGGTCCGGCTCGTGGACCATATCCTCATCGAGGCCGCTAGGCGGTTGGTGAGTCAGCTTGCGCAGCACGGCACCCAGGCGGTCGCGCATTTCGCCACGGGCGACGATCATGTCCACCGTGCCGTGGTCTAGCAGGAACTCACTGCGCTGAAAGCCCTCAGGCAGTTTCTCGCGCACGGTTTGTTCGATGACCCTAGGTCCGGCGAAACCGATCAAGGCGTTGGGCTCGGCCACATTGAGATCGCCGAGCATGGCCAGCGACGCCGAGACGCCACCGAAAACGGGGTCTGTCAGTACCGAGATATAGGGCACACCGGCTTCGCGCAAACGCTCAAGCGCAGCCGAAGTCTTGGCCATCTGCATCAACGAGAACAGCGCTTCCTGCATTCGCGCCCCACCCGAAGCGGAGAAGCAAATGAGCGGAATGCCCTCCTCGAGCGCCAAGGCAGCGGCACGTACGAATTTCTCGCCCACCACGGCGCCCATGGACCCGCCCATGAAGGTGAACTCGAAGGCCACCACGACTACCGGCAAGCCGTCCAGAGTGCCGCGCATGGCCACCAGGGCATCCTTTTCGCCGGTCTCCTTCTGTGCCGCATTGAGGCGGTCCTTGTACTTCTTTGAGTCACGAAACTTGAGACGATCCACCGGCTCCAGGTCGGCCGAGATCTCGCTCCGCCCTTCCTTGTCGAGAAACCAGTCGAGCCGCTTGCGTGCGGTCAGACGCATGTGGTGATCGCACTTGGGGCAGACGTTGTGAAGTTTTTCCAGTTCGGGCAGATAGAGTACTGCCTCGCACTTCGGGCACTTGCGCCACAGGCCGTCGGGCACGCTGGCCCGCCGGTCCTTGCGCTGAATCCGCCCCATGGAGGGAACAATCTTGTCGAGCCAGCTCATGTCAGAAAGGCTTCCGTATGCTGTTGCACCCGGCTACGCAGGGTGTCATGAATCGAAACTTGAACGAGGGCAAGCTCAGCGAGCCGGCAACGCATCCAGGGCCTGACGCATCTCGCCGAGTATCGCTTTGAGCTCGCCGGCAATCACATCGGGCTGCTCGGCGTTGTCGGCGATACGACTGACCAGGGCGCTACCGACGATGACGCCATCGGCCACCTTGCCGACCTCGGCCGCCGAGGCCCCGTCGCGAATACCGAAACCGACGCACAGCGGCAGCTCGGTCAGTTCCCGCAGTGGCGCCAGATGTTCTGCCACGTCGCCGGCATTGAGCGTGGCGGCCCCGGTCACGCCCTTGAGCGCAACATAATAGAGGTAGCCCTCGCCATGGGCACATATTGTAGCGGCCCGCTCCCGCGAAGTGGTAGGGGCGACGAGAAAGATCGAGGCCAGGCCGTGCTGCTTGAGCAGCGGGCCGAACTCGTCGGCTTCCTCGGGAGGCATGTCGACGGTCAGCACGCCGTCGACCCCGGCTGCGGCAGCCTGTTCGGCGAAAGCGGCAAGACCGATGCGCTCGACGGGGTTGAGATAGCCCATCAGCACGATCGGCGTCTCGTGGTCGCGACTGCGGAACTCGCGCACCATCTCGAACAGGTGGCTCAAGCGCACGTTGTGCTTGAGCGCACGTTCACAGGCCTTCTGGATCACCGGGCCGTCGGCCATCGGATCGGAGAATGGCACGCCCAGCTCGAGCACGTCGGCGCCCGCTTCCACCAGGGCGTGCATGAAACCGACAGTATGCTGCGGCGCCGGATCGCCGGCTGTGATGTAGGGAATCAGCGCCCGGCGGCCCTGGGCCTTGAGTTCGGCGAAGCGTTTATCGATTCGATTCATCATCAGAACTCCAGGCCGTCGATCTTGGCGACCGTCATGATGTCCTTGTCGCCGCGGCCGGAAAGGTTGACCACGAGGTTCTGGTCGGGCCGCATGGTCGGCGCCAGCACCTTGGCATGGGCCAGCGCATGGGCCGACTCCAGCGCCGGCATGATGCCTTCCACCCGGGTCAGCTCGCGGAACGCCTCGAGCACGGCATCGTCATTGGCGGTCACGTACTGCACCCTCCCCACGTCCTTCCACAGCGCGTGCTCGGGGCCCACGCCCGGATAGTCGAGGCCCGCCGAAATCGAATGGGTATCCGAGACCTGGCCGCCCTCGTCTGACATCAGGTAGGTGCGGTTGCCGTGCAGCACGCCGCGCGGTGCGTTCGACGCCAACGGCGCGGCATGGCGGCCAGTATCGATACCGTCGCCGCCGGCCTCGACACCGTACATGGCGACTTCGTCGTCCTCGACGAAGGGATAGAACAGGCCCATGGCATTGGAGCCACCTCCGACACAGGCGATGAGCGCATCGGGCAGCTTGCCGAACTCCTCCAGCGACTGGCGACGCGCCTCGCGGCCGACAACAGCGTTGAAGTCACGCACCAGCATGGGATATGGATGCGGACCGGCCACGGTACCGATGATATAGAAGGTGTCGTCGACGTTGGTTACCCAATCGCGAAGCGCCTCGTTCATGGCATCCTTGAGGGTACGGGTGCCGGACTCCACCGGGATCACGTTGGCACCGAGCAGGCGCATGCGATAAACGTTGAGCTTCTGGCGCTGGACGTCTTCGGCCCCCATGTAGACCTCACACTTCAGGCCCAGGCGTGCCGCCACGGTGGCCGTGGCCACGCCGTGCTGACCGGCGCCGGTTTCGGCGATCACCCGTGGCTTGCCGCTCATCTTGGCCAGCAGCGCTTGGCCGATGGTGTTGTTCACCTTGTGCGCGCCGGTGTGGTTGAGGTCCTCGCGCTTGAGCCAGATCCGTGCCCCACCGAGTTGCTTCGACCATCGCTCCGCGTGGTAGAGCGGAGAGGGACGGCCCACGTAATGGGCCAGGTCGTAGTCGAATTCGGCCTGGAAGTCCGGATCGTCGCGAAGACGCATGTAGGTCTTCTCCAGATCGTCCAGGGCGAAGCTCAGGGTCTCCGAGACGAACCGGCCGCCGTAGGGGCCGAAATGGCCGCGGGCGTCCGGCAGTCGGGTCAGGTCACTGAACTTGCTCACTAAAGACACCTCATAGGGTCGCCATAAGGGACAGGGAATGAATCGGGCTTGGGCAAAGCAATCAGCTCAGGCGCCTGCGATCGGCCTGGGCCACCGCCGCGGCGAAAGCCGACAGCAGGCGGGGATCCTTGCAACCGGGTTCGGCTTCCACACCGCCGGAAACGTCCACCGCAAAGGGGCGCACACGCTCGATGGCGCCGGCTACATTCTCCGCGCTCAGCCCACCCGCGAGGATAACAGGTTTTTCCAGACTTGCGGGGATTCGCGACCAGTCGAAAGTCTCCCCGGTGCCACCCGGAACCCCCGGGCGGTAGGCGTCCAGCAGCAACGCCTGGGCACCAGAGTAGGCCGCTGCCGCAGCGTGCAGGTCGAGGTCGTCGCGCATACGTAGTGCCTTGATCCATGGTCGGTCGAACTGAGCGCAGAAAGACGGCGTCTCGTCGCCATGGAATTGCAGCAGGTCGAGGTAACGGCTGGCCTTCTGGACGAGCTCTGGCGAAGCATCGACGAACAGGCCCACCCGGGTGACGAAGGCCGGCACGCCGGCACTCAGCGCTGCAAGACGATCCGCGTCGACGTGGCGCCGGCTGCCGGGCCAGAGCACGAAGCCGAGCGCATCGGCTCCCGCCGCCACGGCGTCGGCCACGTCCCGCTCACGGGTCAGGCCGCAGAACTTGATGCGGGTACGCATTGGCTTCGACGGTGTCATGACTCACCTTCCTTCACCATGGAATCGCCACTCGTTGCTTCGGACACTGGCCGGCCTCGGCGAAATTCGACCATGGGGCATGCCGGTAGTTCGCGCTCGCCGGTCCACTCGCCCAGGAAAGCCAGCAGATTCGGCCCCAGCGGCTCCTGAGGCAGCCCCCAGGAGCCATCGTAGAGCGAATCGACGAAATGCAGGCCACAGGCCGGCGCCGTGACGTCGGAAAGGGTGCGATCCTTCAGCGCCAGCAGTTCGGCCAGGTAGGCATCACCCTGTTCACCACGCCCCACGCTGACCAGCGCACCAACGATGTTGCGGATCATGTGGTGCAGGAAGGCGTTGCCCTGCACGTCGATCACTACCAGCGGCCCGTGGCGACGCACCTCGATGAAGTGCAGATGGCGCCAAGGGGTCTTCGACTGACAGCCCGCAGCACGAAAGCTTGAGAAATCGTGCTCACCCACCAGCGCTTGTGCCGCGCGGTGCATGGCGTCGGCATCCAGCGGGTCGCGGCACCAGGTCACGTTGTGCCGCTCCAGCACCGGCCGGCTCATCTGGTTGAGGATGATGTAGCGATAGCGTCGCGCCAGCGCCTTGAAGCGCGCATGAAACTCGTCGGGCACCTCGCGCACCCAGCTCACCGCGATGTCGCGAGCCAGGTTGGCGTTGACCCCGAACACCCAGGCCTTCGGCGAACGCGGCGCGGGTGCATCGAAGTGCACGATCTGGCGGGTGGCGTGCACGCCGGAGTCGGTTCGGCCGCTGGCATGCACCGTTATCGGCTGACTCGCCACCTTGGAGAGCGCCCGCTCCAGTTCGGCCTGCACCGACGGGGCATGCTTGAGCCGTTGCCAACCACAGTAGGCGCTGCCGTCATATTCCACCCCCAGCGCCAAGCGGCCGCTCAGTGGTTGACGATCATCGAGAAGTCGAAACAGGGTCATGCCGCCATCAGAGCCGATAGTGAGTGAATAGATCCCGGGCCTCATCGTGCACCTGCGGATCGCTGGAATCCTCCAGCAGCCGCCGCAACAGCGGACGAGCCCGCTCCACGTCGCCGCTCTCGAGTAGTTGGCGAGCTCGTTCCAGATCGTTGCGCTTGGAGGAGTCCAAAACAGCGCCATTATCGCGATCCAGCGGTGGGAAGGCTACCTCCTCCACCTCCCACTCGGCTTCCTCCTCCCGCTCGGCCGGGCGAGCGCCCGAATGCTCAGGGCCCTGCTTGGCATCCTGGATATCATCCATTAGCGGGAATTCGACGCTGGGCTGCATGGGCGTCTCTTCGCGTGGCCGTGGTTCCGGTTCCAGGGCAGGAGGTTGGTAATCGATCGTGCGCCACTCTGTCGTCTCGCTACGCTCGGCGAGCGGGGCCTGCCTCGGAACCTCGGTTGGCGGCTCCTCGTCGTCAAGCTCATTCGACGCTTCGTCCCGTCGCGGCTCCTCCTGGGACGTCACTTTGTCCGACAGCGTGTCCTCGCGATCGACTGCATCAATGCGGGGGAAGTCGACCTGTGGCTGCTCGGTCGGAGCCGAAGGCGCCCCCTGCTCCGCAGCGTCCCCCTTCGGTTCAACGACCTCCCGTCCCGTTGGCTGGACGCCATCTTGTAGCGGCCCATCACTGCTCGCAAGGGAGCCATTGCTGGGCGGCATGGGCTTATGCTTGGCCATTAGCCGACCTGCTTCGGCCACCAGCGTGGAGTCGCCTGTCTCGGCCAGCAATTGCGCTTCATGCTCTGCCGCCTGCTGGTTGCCTTGCTCCACGTGTACGTTGAGCAGCTTGAGGCGCAGATCGTGCCGCTCGGGGTTCCGGGCCAGGCCCGCCTCCAACAGCTCCCTGGCCTGATCGAAACGACCATAGGCCATGAAGATGTCTGCTTCGCTGATCGCTTCGGCCTGCGGCATGGTGGTACGCGGCACTTCTTCCTGATGGAAGCCTTCACTGACGGTCATGCCTGCGGCGATGGGCGGAATCGGAGCAGTGTGAGTTCCTGGTGGCGGCGCCGTGTCGCCGACAGGAGGCGTGCCGTGAACCATGTTGGGCATGGCTCCACCTCCCATTGACGGCGCGACATCCTCGCGCCGACGGCGGCGAAGCCATAACCAGAGGCCCAGCAGAGCAGCCAGTCCTGCGCTGCCCAGGATGAGATTGCGATCAATGGACGCCGGGTAGACCGCCCCCCACCAGGGCGCATCGGCAGGCGGCTCGCCCCCGCCTTGCACCACCGCGTTGCCAGGTGCGACACCCTCGGTGCCGGCACCATCTGCCAGCAGCGCGGTCAGTTGCTCGCGCATGGCCTCGACTTCCTCACGCAGCCCGCCAATCTCCTGCTGCAGGGCATCGCGTTCGGCCTGGACCTCTTCCAGCGCGGCACGGCTCTCCTGCCAGCGCCGCTCGAACAACGCGAAGCGTGGATCGCTCTCCCCAAGGGCCAGCTCACCGGCACCAAACGTTGCCAACACGTCGGCATCGAGCGCTCCGGCGGTGCGACCATTCTCTTCCCCGACCGACGCGGCCACCTGACTACTCGCCTCGGTAACCAGGTCTTCGTCGCTGAGCAGCATGAGCCGTGGCGTCGCATCGGAATCATCACCGGGGAGGTTAGCCTCGGCATTGGCCCCGAACTCGGCTCGATCAGCCAGTTCTACCAGGGAAGACGAGGATTGAGCAGCCTCGCCAGCGGCGGATATCGCTGCCATGTCGACAGGCGTGGAAGGCCCCAACGGAACACGAGCGGGGGTGCCACTGCCACGACTGGCCCAGGCCTGATTCATGGCCTGAACGATGCGCTCGGCCTCGGCGGCCGAGCGCGCGGCGATGGCCTCCCGAGCCGGCACGACCAGGGCATGGCCGGCGCGCATGGCGTTGATGTTACCCGAGGGAAAGACATCCGGATTGGCCTCGACCAGCGCCACCATCATCTGATTCATGCCGATACCGCTGTCGGGCCGCAGCCGCCCGGCTACCGACCATAGGGTGTCGCCGCTGCCTACCCAGGCACGGTTATCCGCTTGCGCGCCGCTCGTGCGCGTGACGACTGGCCTGGAGGCGGCTTGGGATACAGGCTCAGGTGACGTAGCCGAGGGCCGCACTGTGGACTCGGCTTGGCGACTCGAGCCGTTGACCAGCACCGGCATGCTGTCGTAATCGGGTGGATCCAGCAGCAGCGTCACCTCACGCAGTTGGCGGCCGGAGGGCCAATCGAAGCGTAGCAGCAGGTCCATCCAGGGCTCGCGTACAGGCCGCTCGCTGGCAAGTGTCACCACCCATTGCCCTTGGCGCACTTCCACTTCGGCCTTCACACTGGCCGCCAATGGCGTGCGAACGAGTCCCGCCGAATCAAATTCGCGAGACCCGGCCACGCTGACACGCAGCAGCTCGGGCTCGAGCCCGGCTGTATCGGTAAGCGGAATGACGGCGCGCAGCGGTGCATTGAGCGTAGAGCGCACATCAGCCTCTCCAACCCCTAGCGCCAGCGTTTGCGGACTCGCGGCCGACAGTGCCAACAGCAGGGCAAATGACAATTCACGTCTCATCGACTTCCCTTGCTTTTCCGCTTTCTTGTTGAAGCGTCCGTTTCTTAAGTGCTGGATTCAGAACATGATCAAATATGTAACATATCCTCGCGTGAACTGCCCGATGCCGTAGCAGCCATTTGGCTCAGCACCCGCCTCAGCCTTGCTGTCGCCAGGCCTAAAATGCAAAACGGGACACCCCCCGCAGGAGATGCCCCGTCAATGGCAACTGCGAGAGGATCACTGCTCGCGCAGGATCTTCAGCATGCGCTTGAGTGGCTCGGCCGCCCCCCACAACAGTTGGTCGCCGGCCGTGAAGGCGGAGAGATACTCACCACCCATGTTCATTTTGCGCAGGCGACCCACCGGAACGCTCAAGGTGCCTGTAACGACCGAAGGCGTCAGCCCGGCAATGGTCGCTTCCTTGTCGTTGGGGATCACCTTGACCCACTCGTTGTGCTTGGCGATGCGCTCCTCGATTTCATCTATCGGCACATCTTTCTTCAACTTGATGGTAAAGGCCTGGCTGTGCGAGCGCATCGCACCGATGCGGACACAGATGCCATCGATAGGAACCGGATTACCCTGGATCCCCAGGATCTTGTTGGTTTCGACGCTGCCCTTCCACTCCTCGCGGCTCTGGCCGTTATCCAGCTTGGTGTCGATCCAGGGCAACAGGCTGCCGGCCAACGGGGCGGTGAAGTTGTCGACCGGGAAGTCACCGCTACGCATGGCCTGCGTGACCTTGCGGTCGATATCGAGAATGGCGCTAGCGGGATCGTCCAACTCGCTGGCGACGCTATCGCGCAGCGCCCCCATCTGGTTGAGCAGTTCACGCATGTGCTTGGCGCCGGAGCCCGAGGCGGCCTGATAAGTCATGGAGGTCATCCACTCGATCAGGTCGGCTTCGAACAGGCCACCCAGGCCCATCAGCATCAAGCTGACGGTACAGTTGCCGCCGACGAAGGTCTTGGCACCGCGCGCCAGTTGATCGTCGATCACCTTGCGGTTGACCGGATCGAGCACGATGGTCGCCTCGTCCTCCATGCGCAGGGTGCTGGCGGCATCGATCCAGTAACCCTTCCAGCCGCCGCCGCGCAGGTCACCGTAGACCTGCTTGGTATAGTCGCCGCCCTGGCAGGTGATCACCACATCCAGCGCCTTGAGCTCGTCGATGTCGGTGGCATCCTTGAGCGGAGGTACGTCCACGCCGATGTCGGGACCGGGTTTGCCGACCTGGGAGGTGGTGAAGAAGATCGGCTCGATGCCGTCGAAGTCTCCATCCTCCTGCATGCGCTGCATGAGTACCGAGCCCACCATGCCACGCCATCCGACGAAACCGACTTTCAACATGTGAAGTCCTCCAATAAGCGAGTGTGGGGGACATTATACACGAGCCTCCTCGCTCGGGCAGCCGCGCGCCGGGACTAGGTTGGCGATGCTGCGTAGCCGAGCTTTCGAGAGCGCCCGACAGGCTGCTGCATTTGCGGTTCTTGTGCCCGTCAGTTGGAAATCGGGTAACTCGGTGCGTGGGCGGGCAAAAGCAAGATGGTGGCCTCAAGCCCCAAACCGAATATCGGTCACAACCATTTGATGCTGGGTTTGTGACCGGTTAGGAGAGATGGTATCTAGGCACTCACCCCCTAGGGTTGATTTTTTTCATGCTTGGCACGGCGGGCATACCGTTTACAGTGTATTTACACAACGGTGGGGCTGAGGCGCAGACCGATCATGCCAGGCATCAGAGTTCTCCCTGCACAGGACACCGCACCGGTACTGTCCCCGCCTTACGGGATGGATAGGCGCCTCCGCAATGCCCCCGCCGCCATTGCCTACCGGAACTACTCTACCTATGGACTGAAAATCGGTTCACAGCTCGAGCTTCCCGAACTCGAATCGCTGCCGCCGGACGCCAGCCCCGACATTCGAATCGAGCTCGGCGAACTGCCAGGCCAGCTGGAAGATGCCGAGTTCAGCACGCCATGGCTCCAATGCAGTAGTAACCGCTGCCAATTTCTCCTCGATCGCATCGCTCGCTATCGCGTCGAGCAGGGCTTGAGTATTCGCGTCGATCGCCGACTGGCACTCGCCAGCGGTTCGACGGCTGGCGAGGGTGATCTGCGCCTCTACCTGCTGGGAAGCGCCTTGGGCGCCCTGCTTCACCAGCGACACTGGCTGCCGCTTCATATCAGCGCGGTCCAGACCCCTGCCGGTATCTGGGGCTTCACGGGAGATTCCGGGGCAGGCAAGTCCACCCTTGCCGCCTGGCTGCACTATCGATACGGCTGGAAGCTGGTCAGCGACGATGTTGGAGTGATCAAGCCCGAGGAGACCCACCCCACCCTCTACCCGGGCCCCCCACGACTCAAGCTTTGGAGGGACGCCCTGGAACACCTGGAAATCGAGCACCAGGGCCTGGTCCGGGACCGAACCCGCACGGAAAAATTTCATCTGAACGGGCACCTGGGCTTCACTCACGACAGCGAGCAGTTGAAGGCGCTCGTGATGCTAGAGCGAGTGTCCGCCGATGAACTGGCCTCCATCGAGCCGGTGGAAGGGATCAAGGCCTTCCGAATCGTGATGTCGGCCCTGTACCTGCCGGAGTGGGGGCAGCGTTTCAATGGTTCTGCCAGGCTGATGCAGTATGGCGCCAACCTGGCGCGGCAGATCCGAGTCTATCGCTACCGGCGGCCCTGGTCGCTGGAGAAGGTCGAGGAGAGCCTGGCCCCGCTGATTCAACAGATCCATGAGGGAACGGGACATGCCAGCTGAGCCCCAGCCACCGGATGCCACACTCCGACTGCTGATATTGCTGGCCCGGCTGGAGCTGTCCGAGGCTCAGCGAGAGGCCGCCCTGATCCTGTGCAACCGCATCGAGACATGGCATAACGTGGCAAGCCAGGCGGAACGCCAACTGATACTGCCGTTGGTGTATCGCCACCTGCACGAACTCGCGCCACCGACGCTGTCACCAGCGGATGCGGCTCTCCTGCGTCAGCGGGCCCTGAGCCTCGTTCAGCGTAACCTGCTCGTCGCCGGTGAACAGCAGCGCCTGGTTGCCGAGATACTCGATCCCCTGAACATCCCCTATCTCTTCTTCAAGGGGCCGGCCCTGGCGGCCCGCTACTATTATGAACCGGCCATGCGCTCCTGCCGGGATATCGACCTGCTTGTGCCACGCCACCGCTGTATCGAGCTGCTGGAGTTCGCCCTGCAGCACGGCTATCGCCCCCTCAACCCGGCGACCCTGACGCCCGAGAGGCAGGGTCTCGCCTTTGCCCTCCAGGCCAAAGCCGTGGTGACCCTCGCCTCCCCCTCAGGCGTCTGCATCGAGGTCCATCATGACATCGACCGAGGCGCCCGGATCTACCGAACCGATGCCCTCCTCGACAGCCGGGTCGCCCTCCGGGCCGGCGACACCCTGCTGTATGCCATGCCGACCAACGAGTTGTTTGTCTACATCTGCCTGCATCACACACGCCACTACTGGTCACACCTTCACTGGCTGGTCGACCTGGATGCCATCCAGCGGCATCCTGACTTCGATGTTACAGCTGCCTACGCCTGCGCAGATCGCCGGGGCCTGACATCTACGTTCGACGCTTGCATTGAATTCTACCGGGCACTCGCCGCCCCTGAGCCCGAACATTCCACACACCTAAGCCCGCGCAGCCGCGAGCTGCTCGAGGCCTGCTTCACCACGCTGCAGGGCGGGCTTGAGGCCGAACTGGCACTGCGCAGCCAGCGCCCCGCCCGGGAGTTCGGCTTCGCCTGGCAGACGACACCGACCTATCGCTGGGCGAGCCGCATCAGGGAATGGGTCAGCCCCTTACGGCCGGGTTATATCGATTACCAGTTCCTCCCATTGCCACCCCGCTGGCAATGGTTCTATTACGCCATTCGGCCCTACCGGGCCCTGGCCAAACACAGCCGGATCAGGTGGCCAGCACAATGATTCCCTCACCGCGGGCCGTCCTGGAACCACTCGGCACCCTTCGCCGGGTAGTGCCACTGCTCTGGGCCAGCAGCAGCAAGTGCACCCTGCTCACCACCCTCCTCATGGTGCTCGAGGTCGGCTTCGGCCTGGCGGCGCTCTATCTGCTCAAGCAACTGGTCGATCTGGTCACGACCCTGCTGAGCAATGAGGCCACCGCAGCCCAGGGCATGGCGCAAGTCCTGCGCTACGTTGCCTTCACGGGGGGGGCGACCCTGGCTTTCATGGTGACCCGCGCCCTGTCGAACCTGGCCAAGGAAGCGCAGGCCCTGCTGGTGGCTGACTACATCGACGGCAAGGTCCATGAGCGCGCCGTCAGTGCCGACCTGGCCTTCTACGAGAGCCCACGCTATTTCGACACCCTGGAGAGGGCGCGGGAGTCAGGCAACCAGCGCCCCGCCCAGGTCATTGGCAACCTGATGATGCTGTCGAGAAATGGCCTCATGCTGGCGGCAGTCGTAGTGCTGATTGTTTCGATCGACTGGCTGCTGCTGCCCGTCCTGTTGGTGGCCATCCTACCGGGGCTGCTGGTGCGCCTTCACTTCACGCGACACCTCTACGACTGGCAGCGCCGCCGGACGCAGATGGAGCGGAAAGCCAGCTACCTCGATTGGCTGATGACCTCCAACCTGCACGCCAAGGAACTGCGCATCTACCAGTTGGGCGACCACCTGCGGGCTCAATACTCCAAGCTACGGGGCCGAATTCGCCGGGAGCGCCTGCTGATCACACAGCGACGTACCCGTCTCGAAGTGGCCGTGGGCAGCGCCGCGGCCGTCGCCTTTTTCGCCAGCCTGGCCTACCTGGCCTCGCAGACCGCGGAAGGACGCAGCAGTGTCGGTGACCTAGTGTTGTTCATGCTGATTTTCCAGCGCGCCCAGATCATGGGGCAGGAACTGGTGCAGCAACTGTCCAAGCTCTATGAGGACCACCTCTACATGGGGCTGCTGTTCGAGTTCCTGGATATTCGTCCCGAGATCGATGAGCCGAGCCAGCCAGTGGCGGTGCCAGCGACCGTTCGCGAAGGAATCCGCTTCGAAAAGGTTGGTTTCAAGTACCTCGGATCGCCTGAACCGACCCTCTGCGACATCGACCTGAGCATCCGCCCCGGCCAGGTCGTTGCGCTGGTGGGCGTCAACGGGTCGGGAAAGACCACGCTGATCAAGCTGCTCTGCCGGCTCTACGACCCCGCCCAGGGCCACATCACCCTCGATGGCGTCGATATTCGGCAGTACAGTCCAGAGAAGTACCGAAATCTGTTCAGCGTCATCTTCCAGGACTACTCCCAGTACGCGACCAGCGTGAAGGAGAATATCCACTTCGGAGACATTCACTCTTCCGGTGAGCAACCCTCGATCATGACGGCAGCTATCAACGCCGGCGCCGACGGTTTCATCGGCAGGCTACCACGTGGCTATGACACGCCCCTTACCCGAATGTTTGACGAGGGGCAGGAGATCAGCATCGGACAATGGCAGAAGCTCGCTCTGGCACGCGCCTTCCTGAGAAAATCAATGTTTATCATACTCGACGAGCCCACCAGCTCGCTGGACCCCGAGGCCGAGTTCGAGATGTTCGAGAACTTCCGGGAGCGCATCGATCATCGCGGCGTCCTGTTGATCAGCCATCGCCTGTCCACCGTCAGGATGGCCGATCATATCTATGTGATGGATCAAGGCAGGATCTGTGAAAGCGGCACCCACGAGGAGCTGATCCGCAAGCGAGGCACCTACTGCAAGCTGTTCAAGAAGCAGGCATTTCATTATCGGGATGCCGAAGCCTAGGACAGGGATGCCGCGGCACGGTCAACCTGGCGAGGCCGGCCCATGCGCAGCCCCTGTCTCAAGGCTCTTCGAAGACTGGTGTGGAATGGTCCAAGTAAATGGAAATGGTCCCGGTATGAGCTCGGGTTCCCTACGGTCCGACGCCTCGGCGAGTTGCGCCGCAGGCGCCCCAGCGGGTTGTGAAGGCCGGGAGACAAACTCAACGCCCGTCTCTCGGCTCCAAGCCAAGGCCAACTCTACAGTCTCACCACCAGCTCTTCGGCCTCCAGCTGGCCGATGAAGTCGAGCACTTCTTGTTCGCAGGCATCACGATCCACCGAGAACTCCCGCATCAGCTGATCGCAGACCGCCGACACGGTGATCTGATCTTCTATCAGGTCCCAGATTCGCCTTCCGACGACCGGCACCCCATAGTACATTCCTCTGTTGACACTGAAGAGAACGAGGTCATCCCCCACGCGGGAGGCAAGGGGCGACGGGGATCGCTTTACGCGGCTTTTGATATTTAACTGGCTGTTGATATCCAACTGATTTTGCATATCACGGCACCTGATCATGAACTAACGGGTCATAGCCAATGATGACATCCCTGTCCATGAGTCCAATTCCCGTATCAGGAACCACCGCCACCCGGAACATGAGATTGCCCCGACATCATTTCTGCCGGTATATTGCGATTCCCGGACAGGGTCTGATCGACGCTCATGCACGATAGCTCCGGCGTTACCCACTCGCTTTTTCCGGCGGTTTCTTGCGGTACATCCGATGTTTGCTTCATCGCATGCCACTCCATCGTTGCCCTTAGCCTGCACTCGCCTGGCCAACTCGCCGGCCACGCGACTACTCAAACAGCCGAACGCACCATTTCACGAGAATACGTAAGGCTGTGTTAACTATCGTAAGTCGGCGGCAGGCGGTCAACGCCTTTCGACTAGCGCTTAAGTCATAGTAAGAAAGCATGTGAATGCCTGGTCATCGAGAAGATGGCAGATATCGTCGCCACAGATGCCAGGCCTGAACCGCCGAACACAGTGAGATGAAGCCGGCTAGCTGGTCGTCGCTCATGCCCTCCTCGGGCGCCTGAACCAGGCGCTCCTGAAACGCCGCCATGTCCAGCCACTCGCAAGGCAGCTGAAACGCCTGCCGCCGAGCGGCCGATGACAGGAGCCGCCAGCACTCCTCACGAATCGCCATGCGCTTCCTCTCGTTGGCGCTGTCGTTCTTGCCCAGGCCCAGTGGCAGGCGCTCGCCGATGGCATCGCGATAAAGCCGCCGAGGCTGGCCCTGCTCCCAGAGAAGCTCCGGGGGAAGCCCCAGGGTGAAGTCCAGCAGGCGGCGGTCGGTGAGGGGGTAGCGATAAATCAGTCCATGTTCGGCCGACCAGTGCGCCCAGGTCGACATGCGGCTGCTCAGGTGCCCATGGTGCATCAGCAGGCACTGCATGCGCCCGGGATCGGGATAAAGGCGCCAGGCCGGCCCGCGCCGGGCCGCGGCTTCCGGAAAGCGCTCGATCAACGCCTGGCGATACAGCGGCGACAGCCGCCCTGAATCGGCATAGGGTGAATAGCGGTCGAAGAGGTCGTCGGGAAGGCAGGGCACGACACCCTGCTGCCAGAGGAAGCGTGCCATCTTGCGCGGACGCTTGATGCCTCCCGCCGCCTCCCGGGTGAGCGCCAGCAGCTTTCCCCACCGACCGCGTGCCAGCAAGTAACCCGGGTAGCCTCGGATCCCGAAGGTGGCCGACTCGTCCCCCCCCCAGCCCGACAGCATGACCCGCGTGCCGCGCGCTGCGGCCACACGCATCACGCCCAGCTCCTCGAAGACATCGACGGTACCATCCACCGCCAGGTCCCGCTCCAGATATGCCAGGAAGTCGGCACCGCTGGTGGTGCCATAGTGGCACTCCAGCGCTTCCTGTCGACAGATCCGCGCAATGACCTCACGCTCGTCGCGTCGCCCGGCTCCCGGCAGGGGGTATTGGGCCGACACGGGCGGGGACCAAGTATAACAGCTGTCGAGGCGATGGCCCCGATCCTGGATCAGTCGACTGGCCAGGACCGTTACGCCACTCGAGTCGAGGCCACCGCTGAGGTGTGAGCCTACCCCGACGGTGACATCGAGGCGGTCGCCCACAGCCTGCAGTAGCAGCTCACGAAAGTGTTCGACGTAGTCCTCGCGCCGAGCGTAGCGCACGGGGGTGACATCCTCGGGCGACCAGTAAGCATCAAGGGTCAGGCCCTGCTGACAGACGCGCAATACCCGGCCGGGCGTCAGCGGAAAGGCGTTACGAAAGAAGCTGAGGTCATGGCAATCCCCAGGAGAGAGCAGGAAGGCGGCCACGCTTGACTCGTCGATCGTCACGGAGAGACCGGGCCATGCCCTGAAGGCGCGTTGATCGGTGGCGAAGCAGAAGCGGTCGCCCTGCCGGAGGCAGTAGAGGGGGCGCGCGCCGATATGGTCCCGAGCGCAGAGCAGCGAGCGGTCGCGGGTATCCCACAGCGCAAAGGCGAAGTCGCCCACCAGCCGCCTGACACAGTCGGCCCCCCAGCGGCGATAGGCCTGCAGGATCAGCCGGCTGTCCGGCAGTGTGTCGCGATAGCGTCGCTCGATGCCCAGTTGGTCACACAGTGTCTCGCGGTTGTCGAGGATCGCATCGGCGACGAGCACGAGCCCGTCTTCCTCGAGCGGCTGGCTCTCGAAGGCGGCGGCAGCTGTGATAGCCAGCCGTTGATGGCCAAAGGCACAGCCATCGAGCAGCGTCGCGGATCGTCCGCGGTTGCCATAGTGATCCAGCGCGGAAAGCGCCGCCTGGAACGCCTGGGGATCGACCGGGGCCCCGTCGAAGTGCACACAGCCCACAATCGCACTCACCGGGCATGACCTCGCGCCAGGGGACCTGCATGAACGAAACAGGAGATCGGTGAATACTCCTCCCCGGTCTCACCACCCAGCACGATGTGCGACCCGTGACGAATCCAGGCATGCGCCTTGAGCTGCAGGCTCTGGTCGGGTGCCCGCGCGGCCAGGGTGCCCAGCACCAGGCTGCTGGCGATATGTCGCCGGCGCAGCATCCAGTGGGCCGCCATGGCGAGCATGAGGCAGGTCAAGTGCCCCCCCAGTCGGGCGTTGATCGACTCAATGCAGCGGCAGATGGGCGCAACCCGGGGGTCCTTGCCCTCCTCCGTTACGGGCTCGGCGTCGGCCGGCCGCTGCTCACCCAGCCAGGGGGACCAGAAGCGGAAGGGCAAACCCCTGACCAAGCCCCAGGAAAGCAGGAGCCAGACAGCGGCTTCCAAATACAGCCGCTTTCTGGCCCAGGGTAACGTGATGAAGCGCCGAAGTGTCTTCATGTTGCACCTGCCGTCTCCGAGGAAACCTCAGCCAACAGCATGAACCAAGCCGGCGCAGCTGGCTACCGTGCCTCGAAAGCCGCCAGCACGGCGTCTCCCATTTCACGAGTGGAAACCGTGCGCATGCCCTCCGAGGCAATATCCGCGGTGCGCAGGCCATCATCCAGAACTTTCCCCACGGCGTCCTCGATGCGGCTTGCAAGTTCGGACTCGGAGAGCGAGTAGCGCAGCATCATGGCCACCGAGAGGATGGTGGCCAGCGGGTTGGCGATCCCCTTGCCGGCGATGTCTGGCGCGCTGCCGTGGCACGGCTCGTACATGCCCTGGCCGCTCTCGTTGAGCGAGGCCGAGGGCAGCATGCCGATGGAGCCGGTGAGCATGGCGGCGGCATCGGAGAGGATGTCGCCGAACATGTTGCCGGTGACCATCACATCGAACTGCTTGGGCGCGCGGACAAGCTGCATGGCGGCGTTGTCGACGTACATGTGCGAGAGTTCGACGTCGGGGTATTCCGGTGCCAGGCGCTCCATCACCTCGCGCCACAGGATGGTGACCTCGAGCACGTTGGCCTTGTCGACGCTGCACAAGCGCTTGCCGCGCTTACGGGCCAGCTCGAAGGCGACCCGGCCGATGCGCTCGATCTCGCTCTCGGAGTAGACATAGGTATTGAAGCCGACGCGCTGGCCGTCGCGCACCTCGATGCCGCGAGGCTGGCCGAAGTAGATGCCGCCGGTGAGCTCGCGCACGATCATGATGTCGAGGCCGGCCACCAGCTCGGGCTTGAGGCTGGAGGCAGAAGCCAGTTGCGGGTAGGTAATGGCCGGGCGCAGGTTGGCGAACAGGCCGAGGTTCTTGCGCAGGCCGAGCAGGCCCTTCTCGGGGCGCTTGGTGAGGTCTTCGAGCTTGTCCCACTTGGGGCCACCCACGGCGCCGAGCAGGATGGCATCGGCGGCCTTGGCCTTGTCCAACGTAACGGCGGGCAGCGGCTCGCCGTGTTCGTCATAGGCGCAGCCACCGACCAGCCCTTCCTCGATGTCGATATCGAGACCGCGGGCCTGGCAGGCGGCGAGGATGCGGCGGGCCTCGGCGGTGATCTCGGGACCGATGCCGTCACCCGGCAGTACCAGAATCTTGCGTATCATGTGTTGTTCAATCCTTGTGCTTGCCTTTCTCGAGCGATGGCGGCGGGCTGTACGGCGACAGGCCTGCGAGGAGGCGCTGTGAACCCATCCCTGGGCGCTACTTTTGCCATCCATGGCAAAAGACCTCCTCTCCGACCTGTCCCCTACGCCTTTCAATTCACGGTTGGTCAATCCGTTCCCGGATCAGCCCCTCCAGTGACAGATGCAAAGTTAAGAGCGGTCAGACCTGAGCGCTATCGCGGAACAGCCACTGCCGCTCGGCGCGATGGCGCTGTTCAAAGGCACGAATGGCATCTTCATCCTGCAGGGTGATGCCGATGTCATCGAGCCCCTCGAGCAGGCAGTGTTTGCGGAAACCATCGACCTCGAACTCGAGGATCTCGCCCGAGGGCGTGATCACCCGCTGGTTCTCGAGATCCACGTCCAAGCGATAGCCTTCGCTGGCTTCCACCTCGCGGAACAGGCGATCCACCGTCTCCTCCGGCAGGGTGATCAGCAGCAGGCCGTTCTTGAAGGCGTTATTGTAGAAGATGTCGGCAAAGCTCGGCGCGATCACCACGCGGAAGCCGAAGTCTTCCAGTGCCCAGGGGGCGTGCTCGCGAGAGCTGCCGCAGCCGAAGTTACGGCGCGTCAGCAGCACGCTGGCACCCTGGTAGCGCGACTGGTTGAGCACGAAATCGGGATTGAGTGGGCGCTGCGAGCAGTCCTGCCCCGGCTGCCCTTCATCGAGATAGCGCAGCTCGTCGAACAGGTTGACGCCGAAGCCGGTGCGCTTGATCGATTTCAAGAACTGCTTGGGGATGATCAGGTCGGTATCGACGTTGGCCCGGTCGAGTGGTGCAACGATGCCTTGGGTGCGTTCGAACTTTCTCATGGCTCAAGCCTCCTCTGCGACGGGCTGGGCGCCGAAACTACGTACATCAACGAAGTGACCGGCAATGGCGGCGGCGGCGGCCATGGCCGGGCTGACCAGGTGGGTACGCCCACCGTAGCCCTGTCGCCCCTCGAAGTTGCGGTTCGAGGTGGAGGCGCAGTGCTCGCCAGCGCCGAGCTTGTCGGCGTTCATCGCCAGGCACATGGAGCAGCCCGGCTCGCGCCACTCGAAGCCCGCTTCGACGAAAATCTTGTCGAGCCCTTCAGCCTCGGCTTGCCGCTTCACCAGGCCGGAGCCTGGTACCACCATGGCGAGCTTGATGGAGTCGGCCACCTTCTTGCCGCGCGCCACCTTGGCCGCCTCGCGCAGGTCCTCGATGCGCGAGTTGGTGCACGAGCCAATGAACACCTTGTCGAGCCTGATGTCGGTGATCTTCTGCTTGGGCGCGAGGCCCATGTACTCCAGTGCACGGGTGTAGCCGCGCTTGACGGTGTCATCGTCCTGCTCGGCCGGGTCGGGCACTGCGCCGGAGATACCGGTGACCATCTCGGGGCTGGTGCCCCAGCTCACCTGGGGTTCGATCTCGGCGGCGTCCAGCGTCACCACCTTGTCGAACTGTGCATCGGGGTCGGAAACCAGGTTGCGCCAGTCGGCCACGGCGGCCTGCCACTGTTCGCCCTTCGGGGCGAAGGGGCGCTCGGCGAGATACTCGATGGTGGTATCGTCCACCGCGATCAGGCCGACTCGGGCGCCGGCTTCGATGGCCATGTTGCACACCGTCATGCGCCCCTCCATGGAGAGGTCACGAATGGCACTGCCGGCGAACTCGATGGCGTACCCGGTACCGCCGGCGGTGCCGATGCGGCCGATGATGGCCAGCACGACATCCTTGGCGGTGACGCCGGTGCCGAGCTTGCCCTCGACACGCACCTGCATGTTCTTCATCTTCTGGGCCAGCAGGCACTGGGTGGCGAGCACGTGCTCGACCTCGGAGGTGCCGATACCGTGGGCCAGCGCGGCGAAGGCACCATGGGTGGCGGTGTGGGAGTCGCCGCAGACCACGGTCATGCCCGGCAGGGTAGCGCCCTGCTCAGGCCCCACCACGTGGACGATGCCCTGGCGCGGGTCGTTGATCTTGAACTCCTCGATGCCGAACTCGACGCAGTTGTCGTCAAGCGTCTGCACCTGGATCAGCGACACCGGGTCCTTGATGCCGGCGTTGCCCTCGGCACGTTCCTTCACGGTGGTCGGCACGTTGTGATCCGGCGTGGCCAGGTTGGCATCGAGCCGCCATGGCTTGCGACCGGCCAGGCGCAGCCCCTCGAAGGCCTGCGGCGAGGTCACTTCGTGCAGCAGTTGCCGGTCGATGTAGATCAGTGCGGTGCCGTCGTCGCGCTCCTTCACCAGGTGCTGCGACCACAGCTTGTCGTAAAGCGTTTGGCCTGCCATGTCGTTCTCCCCGGGCTCTATGGCCCTTTGCCTGTCCGGTCCATGTTCTGCCGATCTAGTACGTTTTGTCTCAAAGGGCCATTGCAGCAGGGCTTGCCGAGGGGCGCCGAGGACAGGTCGAAGAGGAGGTCTTTGCCATGGATGGCAAATGTAGCGTCCAGGGATGGATTCACAGCGTCTCCTCGAAGACCTTGTCGCCGGCAAAGCCCCGACATGCCAGGGCTGCGCCTTTCCTGCACGCCATGGCCGAGTGATTGCAGTCTTGCGCGACTCGCCCATAAAAGCAATTCATGTTATTTATTCATTGGATTCCATAAAGGAATACAAACGAGAGATGGACACCCAAAGCCTGCAAGCCTTCCTCGCCGTGGCCGACAGCGCCAGCTTCTCGCGCGCCGCGGAGCAGCTGCACCTGACCCAGCCGGCGGTCTCCAAGCGCATCGCCACGTTGGAGGATCAGATCGGTGCCCGCTTGTTCGACCGCATCGGTCGCCGCGTCACGTTGACCGAGGCCGGCCAGGTACTGCTGCCCCGGGCGCGGCAGATCCTGGTCATGGTGGATGACAGTCGCCGCGCTCTGGTCAACCTGACGGGTGATGTCGGCGGTAGCCTGACCCTCGCCACCAGCCACCATATCGGCTTGCATCGCCTGCCGCCGCTGCTCAAGGCTTACACCCGCACCCATCCCGAGGTGCGCATGGACCTGCGCTTCCTCGACTCCGAACAGGCCTATCAAGGCGTGCTTGACGGAGAACTGGAAATCGCCGTAGTCACGCTGGCGCCACACCCGGACCCTCAGCTCGTCGTGGTGCCGGTATGGGACGACCGGATGTGTTTCGTGTGCGCCCACGACCACCCGCTGGCGAGTCGCGGGCGCCTCACTCTTCACGAGCTGTGCACCTTCGATGCGGTGCTGCCCGGCCCCATGACCTTCACTCGTACCTTGATCGAGTCGCGCTTCGCGGCCGCCGGCCTTACGCTACCCGTGGCGCTGGCCACCAACTATCTCGAAACCCTGAAGATGATGACTTCCATTGGCCTGGGCTGGAGTCTGCTGCCAGAGCGGCTGGTGGCTGGCGAACTGCACGAGCTAGAGGTGGAACATCCGCCCATCCATCGCTCCTTGGGCTATCTGGTGCACCGAAGTCGCACCCTCTCCAATGCCGCACGGGCAATGCTGGCACTGTTGGAAGAGGCGCGTGATACAGCGAGTCGCCGAACATGAGGAAACATTGTTAGACTGCTCACAATAATTTTCGACTCCACCTGGAGCCCTACACCATCGTGTCCTCTCCCGACTCTCCCGCCACATCGACACGCCATGCCCTGGCGGGCGTGCTGATTCTGCTTGGGTTGGTGCAGCAGATCCTCGGTTTTGCCGGGGCGTTACCTCTTCCGCACGGGGTCGGCTACGCCCTGTGGCTGGCGACTCTGCTGCTGTGGCGGGACATTCCACACCGCACCCGCTGGCAAGCCGGAGCGCTGGCAGTCATTGGTCTGGCGCTGCTGGTGATTGCACGCTGGCACTATGGCGCGCAGATCGCCTGGCCCGCAGTGACCAGCGGTAACACCTATGTGGTGGCGATGCTGGTAGGGGTCAGTTTCATCGGACTGATCGGCAACCGCAGCGGCTCGTCGCGCCCGCTCGGTCGGCCGATAACGGGGCGCCGGGGCACCCTCGGCACCTGGCTCGGGGTCCATCTGCTCGGCACCATTCTCAATCTGTCGACGGTGTTCATGATCGGCGACCGCCTCGCCCGGCGCGGCCCATTGACGACGCCTCAGCTGCTGGCACTCAACCGGGGGCTTTCCAGCGCTGCGCTTTGGTCGCCCTTCTTCGCTTCCATGGGTGTGGTGATGACCCTGGCGCCGGGCATGGAGTACTCGCGCATTCTCGCAGTGGGGCTGCCGCTGGCGCTTGTCAGCGGCGTTCTCACCACGCTGGAACTGTCGCGCCGCTTCGACCTCGCCGATGTGGCGGGCTTTTCGCTTTCGCCGCGCAGCCTGCTGATGCCGGTCGCCATGGCGGCTTTAGTGATGCTGTTCCATTACCAGCTCACGCCTGCGCTTGGCATCGTCAGCATCATAACTTTCCTGCTGCCGGCGGTGGCCTTGGCCAGCAACCTGCCAGCGGGAGCCCGCTGGACACTGCGACGCGTGCGCCAGCATACACTGATACGCCTGCCGGCCATGCGCGGCGAGATCGCCCTGTTCCTCTCCGCCGGACTGCTAACTCTGGGGCTTTCGACCCTGGTGGCCGCCGCCACGGGCAGTGAGTGGACGCTGTTCGCCCGCTTCGGCCCCGCTCAGGCAGTCATCAGCTTCCTCGCGATCGTGGCCAGTGCCGTGACGGGGCTGCATCCGATCATCGGCGTCTCGGTACTCGCTTCGACACTCGACCTGAGCGGCAACGAGCAAACCCTGTTCGCCTTCACCGCCCTTGCCTCGTGGGCGGTGGGCACCTCGGTGGGGCCACTGTCGGGCATCAACCTGTCGCTGCAGGGCCGCTACGGCGTCAGCGGCTACCGCATGATGCGCCATAACCTTGGCTATGCTCTCGCTATCAGTACTCTGGTGGTGATCGTCATCATGATCATGGGCAGCATATCGGCATGAGCTGAACCGGTATCATAAGGTCGAACAGCGACCGAAGTTTTTCCCGAATGAAACAAACCATGGGCACTCAGGCGTAATCTTGGACAACATCCTTTACGCTTCGATAACTTGGGAAAAAATGGGGATTGAGGGCCATGCCTCGTTCATTTGCGACAGCCGCAGCATATTTCTCCAACTTTTCGTAAGCGCCAGGGTCGATGATGATCTGCACAACTTTATAAGGTAACTTCAAAGGTGAAAAACCTGTTTTGAAATACATCAACTCGTCGTTGCATCCTCCCACCCCCCCCCCCAGCATGAGCCACTCGGCACCCTGCTCAGTGGCATATATGCGCACCTTGTCATGAAGTAGTTTACTAGGGGCAAAACGGTAAAATCCTGGCAAGGTTCCTCCCAGATGATACTGGACGAACTTGCCGGTATGCATAAAGATGCCAGCACAAACCATGCGATTCTCAATAAAGACCCCGTACATTCTTGCACTAAAGTCCTTGGCGGAAAAAAGCGCCTCGCAATACTCCCTTCCGAAGAAGTAATATTCTTTCGCTCCTCGATGGCTCATGGTCTCTTTATAAATCGCCATAAATTCATCGAGATATGATTCCGAATCCACCTCCCTGCACTCCGCCCCCATTTTTTCCAGCTTCTTTATTCCTCTTTTCAAGCTGTTTCTGTAATTCAACCTCTGTCCTTCCATAGACTCGCGAAGATCAATAGGAACGGTATCGCCGAGCGTTCTTATTTCACCAAGACCAGTCAGAACCGAAGCAGTATCCAGAAAAGGGTTCAACCGTGCAAAGATAGAAACAATGCCGTGCTCGCCACACCACCTCTCGATACAACGTGACCATATTTTTTTATCGAAATCACTAACACCCCCCTTTGTTAGAGGCCCCGGATAACCGTACGTAGAAGTTAAATCTTTCCACTGTCTACCGTTTGCCTTAAAAGAACGCAGCAGTAACGGCCAGACAATAACACCACCGCGCCCCTTATACGTAAACAGCAAAGGGCTTCCTTCTCTATTTTTTCGGCTGAGCTCATGAAAATCCCATGTATGATAACAATCATATTCTCCGACATCCTGAAGCGCCCTCCTCCACCCATCTTCTTCAGTACTTACTTGAAAAGAATACTTATCGCGCTGAAGAAACTGGTCTTTATTATCGCCCATGTAAAGATCACAATGAGACATCATTCCCCCCCAGGGCCGGCAATTCAAACGCAAAGCCACTCAACTTAAAATCTCAATAATGCTCTCAGCTGCCATTGAAATCCTCCATCGTTACGCAGGTTTCGCTTGTGACTCCGCGACGATTTAAAATTTGCCTTATGGTCAAAAAAAGAATCTTGATGTCCAATAGAACGGTTCCGTTATCCACATACCAGACGTCCAACTCGAATTTTTTTTCCCAAGTTATGCTGTTGCGCCCATTAACCTGAGCCCACCCTGTTATTCCCGGCCGAACGCAATGGCGCCTTGCCTGCTCTTCGTTATAGAGTGGCAGGTACTCCATGCACAGAGGACGCGGACCGACCAGGCTCATGTCTCCCTTGAGCACGTTCCATAACTCTGGCAATTCGTCCAGACTGGTGGACCGAAGCATGGTACCAAACCTTCCCAATCTCTCTTCATCCGGTAATGGTTGGCCCTCTTCGTCATAAGCCTCACGCATGCTTCTAAATTTAATTATTTCAAAAGGCCTTCCATGCAGACCCGGGCGTAGCTGTCGGAACAGAACAGGAGGACCAATAAATAAATAGACAAGTAGCGATACAATAACCAGTATGGGAGCAAACAGGACGATCCCAAGAGCAGCCAAGACCAAATCCATACACCTCTTGACCATGCCTATTCCTCCACATTATCCTTAAAGGAACTATAACTATTCGGCTCTCATTCAATGACAGTGCCATCGGCAGATCGAGCCGTGGACACGCCCTGCAATGGAGTCGTCTCGATGGCAAGATGCTCAGGCATCCTCGATAACATATTGTGCATTTCTTCGCTGCTGTCGAAGCGCAGTATCAGAATACCTAAAGGAGCACTGACGGGCTCACCGGGTCGCACCCACATGTGGCGGCTGATAATTTTGGACTCAAGTTGACGTGACATTTCAATATGGACGAGTCGGCAATTCTCCTTGGCCCGAATGATATAATTAGACCAGAATCCGCTGGGTGCGACTTGCTGGAGAGTGGCACACTCCAGGCCAAGAGCAGCATCGACGGTATACTTGACCAGATCCACCCCGGTGGCATGCTTTATGACATCGGGTATTCCATCACCGCCATTTCTTGGGCCCACTTCAAGGAACCATATTTCCCCCTTGGCATCGACCAGATACTCAACATTGAAAGGGCCGATGCGGCAATCCAGCAGACGCAAAAGCCGCTCTAGCTCACCTGCAGCCTTAAGGCCAATATTCGAGTCCAGAAGTGTAGGGTAGCTATTGGCAGCGGGAGCAGGCGGCATCCAGGCGGGATCGAAGTGGGCATCGGCCCAGAGCCAGAATTTGAGCTTGCCGTCGAGCATGAAAACATCGCTATCGATCTGGTAGCCGACCTTCTCAATGCGTTCTTCGAGGACTACTTTCTTTATTCTTGAGAAACTCAACGCATAGCCAAATGCCGCATCGAGCTGATCAACAGCATCGATGAAAGAAATCCCACGATTACCTGAAGCATCGACCGGTTTGACAAACACTGGCAGCTTCAACTGTTCCAACCAGACCCTGGCGTCGTTGATATCCTCGAAAGAGTTTGATTTGGGAGTATTGAATCCATTATCGGCCAAGAAAGCTCGAAACTTGTCTTTGCGTGTCAACGTCAGTGCAGCCTGATACGGGTTGCCTGGCAGTCCCATCTGCTCGGCGACATAGGCAGCGGTAGGGGCAGCAGAGTCAGCTGCGTAAGCTACGATACCGTCGATATTCAGATGCCGAGACAAGGCCAAGATGCCTTCTCTGTCGGTGGTGGAAACTGGGTATGCCTCATGGGCCAGTTCATGGCCAAGCTTGGTCATATCCATATCACAGGTAATCACATGATGCTGCTGCTCCAAGGCATAGAGAATGGGAGGCAGCTGATGGGCTCCTGCACCCAGAAAAAGTATTTTCTTCATCGCATTATCTCTGTCAGCACCGACGACGTTGGCGGCAGGATGGAAAGCGTTCTTTAGGTTAGTAATTGTTACGATATTTATCACGGAATAAAAAGGCTGAAAAATCTAATGGAAGGTAATGACGCTGGAGATTAAATTAATACTTATTAACCAACCTTTTCTCATCACGATAAGGGATTTTGTCACACCATCCTCGACAAGATTCTATAGGCTTATGGTTGTTAAGGCGGGAAGCTCATGCACAAGCAAAACGTTTAACTACAGCCAACAAAAATCATGTTACAGAAAAATACTTTCTGAAACTTAAACTTAGAAACACCCTTATATCCAGTCGGCCACTTCAGGCGAAATCTCGAAGTTGTGAAAAGGAGATGCAGTAGAGGATTACGCCAAGGATAGACGCTCCTTTATCGAGCGGTAGAGCGGTGATCTTGCTGTCAGGAGCTTCGCATCAAGGAAAATACGAAGCTCCTGTGGCAGGATAACGGGATAGAGCCGTTATTTGGGAGCGCGAGCGAAGTAACGATGGCCGCATTGATGACACGGCTCGATACGAGTCACGCCCTCGAGCTCGACCATCGCGTCGCAATGCACGCAGGCCATACGTCCCGGCGCGGCGATCTCGCCTTCGCAATAGTCGGCACGGGCGGCCTCGAGATCCTCAGTGAGCCGGGCGTTCTCGACGATGCTGCGATCGGCAATCGAGAACAGCGAATCGACCACCTTGCGCGAGAGCTGGTCGAGGTCGATACCCAGCCAGGCAGCCACGCCACGGCCACCCGCCCGCAGGTAGCGACGCATGTCGATCAGGTCGCGCTCTACCCAGGCGCGCAGCAAAGCCAGCTCGTCCTTGGTGAACTCCTCGAGATCGGCCTCGAATTCGACCGCCTCGTCCAGCTCCCGCTGCAGGTTCTCCCAGGTCAAGTCATCCGCGCCCTCACGCAGCCTGGCCAGCATGCGCTCATAGCCTTCGCGCAGCCGATGTTCGCGATGGGAGTCGGGATGTTCGCTCATGGTCATCTCCTCGAAGCGGTTTCAGCATGGGCCGGGCATGGCCGGGCATGCCCTACTGGGGTATCCTTGGTTACCATTTAGACGCCATCACGCCGTCAGTTCAACGTTTTATCGCCACGATGCAGCATGGACTGACGGCGGACAATTTCCTGCGCAAGCGCACGGCAGCTCCGTGCCCGAACACTCTAAGGTCATTTCGAAAGCCGATGGACGCACAGTACAAGCCCTTTGAAATCGAACGCGACGCCCAGCAATTCTGGGACGAGAACCAGTGCTTCAAGGCGGTGGAGGATGCCAGCCGCGAGAAGTTCTACTGCCTGTCGATGTTCCCCTACCCCAGCGGCAAGCTGCACATGGGGCACGTGCGCAACTACACCATCGGCGACGTGGTCTCGCGCTTCCAGCGCATGCAGGGCAGAAACGTGATGCAGCCCATGGGCTGGGATGCCTTCGGCATGCCGGCCGAGAACGCCGCGATCCAGAACCGGGTACCGCCGGCCAAGTGGACCTACGACAACATCGATTACATGCGCAACCAGCTCAAGGCGCTGGGTTTCGCCTACGACTGGAGCCGTGAGTTCGCCACCTGCGACACCGACTACTATCGCTGGGAGCAGTGGTTCTTCGCCAAACTGGTCGACAAGGGGCTGGTTTACAAGAAGATGTCCACCGTCAACTGGGACCCGGTGGACCAGACGGTGCTGGCCAACGAGCAGGTCATCGAAGGGCGCGGCTGGCGCTCCGGCGCGCTGGTGGAACGCAAGGAAATCCCGCTGTGGTTCCTCAAGATCACCGATTACGCCGATGAGCTGCTGGCCGATCTCGACAAGATCGAGTGGCCCGAGCAGGTCAAGACCATGCAGCGCAACTGGATCGGCAAGTCGCGCGGCGTGGAGCTCAGCTTCGACATCAGGAACGCGGACGGCAGCGCCGCCGAGCCGCAGTCGGTCTATACCACCCGCCCCGACACCTTGATGGGCGTGACCTATGTGGCGGTTGCCGCCGGCCATCCGCTGGCCAAGGCGGCTGCCGAAGGCAACGCCGAGCTGGCCGCCTTCTGCGAGGAGTGCGCCCGCGGCGGCACCTCCGAGGCGGAACTCGCCACCAAGGAGAAGAAAGGCATGGCCACCGGCCAGGTGGCGGTGCACCCACTGACCGGTCG
Source organism: Billgrantia sp. C5P2 (assembly GCF_051062895.2). Taxonomy (NCBI): domain Bacteria; kingdom Pseudomonadati; phylum Pseudomonadota; class Gammaproteobacteria; order Oceanospirillales; family Halomonadaceae; genus Billgrantia; species Billgrantia sp. C5P2. Next base: position 1,787,312 of record NZ_CM128542.1, on the reverse strand, counting down.
CGAAGTGCCGGTGTACGTCGCCAACTTCGTACTGATGGAGTTCGGTACCGGCGCGGTCATGGCCGTTCCCGGCCACGACCAGCGCGACTGGGAGTTCGCCACCAAGTACGACCTGCCCATCGAAGCGGTGATCAGCGACGAGAGTGGCCAGGCCCCGGATCTTTCCGAGGGCGCCTACGTGGAATACGGCCGGCTGATCAACTCCGGTGAGTTCGACGGCCTGGACTTCGATGCCGCCTTCGAGGCCATCGCCGGCAGGCTGGCCGAGCTGGGTCGCGGCGAGGTGAAGATCAACTACCGCCTGCGTGACTGGGGCGTGGCCCGCCAGCGCTATTGGGGCGCACCGATCCCGGTCAAGTACGGCCCCGAAGGCCAGACCGTGCCGCTCTCCGACGACGAGCTGCCGGTGGCCCTGCCGATGGAAGTCACCGTCGATGCCAGCGGCTCGCCATTGAAGAAGATGCCCGAGTTCTACGAGCTTGGCGACGGCTGGGTGCGCGAGACCGATACCTTCGACACCTTCATGGAGTCCTCCTGGTACTTCGCCCGCTTCTGCTGCGCCGACAATAAGGAGGCCATGCTCGACGAGCGCGCCGACTACTGGCTGCCGGTGGATCTCTATATCGGCGGTATCGAACATGCCATCCTGCACCTGCTCTATGCGCGCTTCTTCACCAAGCTGATGCGCGACCTGGGCCTGGTGAAGGTCGACGAACCGTTCCAGCGCTTGCTCACCCAAGGCATGGTAATCGCCGAGACCTTCTACCGTTCGACGTCCAACGGCGGCAAGGAGTGGTTCAACCCGGCCGATGTGGAGGTCAAGCGCGACGACAAGGGTCGTCCGGTCAGCGCGGTACTGATCAAGGACGGCCAGCCGGTCGAGATGGGCGGCATCGAGAAGATGTCCAAGTCGAAGAACAACGGTGTCGATCCGCAGTCGATGATCGACCGCTTCGGCGCCGACACCGTGCGCCTGTTCATGATGTTCGCCGCCCCGCCTGAGCAGTCGCTGGAGTGGTCCGATTCCGGCGTCGAGGGCGCCAGCCGCTTCCTCAAGCGCCTGTGGCGTCTGGTGGCAGAGCACCTCGAGGCCGGCATACCAGGCGCGCTGGACACCACGGCGCTCGATGAGCCTCAACGCGAACTCCGCCGCAAGACCCACGAAACGATCAAGAAAGCCAGCGACGACATCGGCCGGCGCACCACCTTCAACACCGCGATCGCCGCAGTGATGGAACTGACCAACGCGCTTGGGAAATTCGACGATACCTCGCCGCTGGGCCTGGCCGTAGCTCGCGAGGGCATCGAGGCCTGTGTGTTGCTGCTCGCACCGATCACGCCGCACGCCTGCCACACCTTGTGGCGCGAGCTGGGCCACGCCGAGCCGGCCATCGACGCTGCGTGGCCGCAGGTTGATGACACGGCCCTGGCGCGTGACACCCTCGAGCTGGTGGTGCAGGTCAACGGCAAGCTGCGTGCCCGTATCGAAGTGGCTGCCGACGCGCCCAAGGAAATCATCGAGGCCGAGGCCTTCGCCGCCGAGAACGTCCAGCGCCACACCGAGGGCAAGGCAGTGCGCAAGGTAATCGTGGTGCCGGGCAAGCTGGTCAATATCGTGGTGAGCTGACGCAGATCGAACGGGAGCACACATGCAGCGACGCAGATTCCTCAATCTCGCCATGACGGCCGGTGCCGCACTGGCACTGGCTGGCTGCGGCTTTCGCCTGCGCGGCCTGGATACGCCGGGGCTGGCCATCGACGAACTCGCCCTGGCGGGCGACGACAGCGAGCTGACCCGACTGGTGAGCGAGCGCCTGACCTCGGTCGGCACTCGGGTACACGACAATGCCCCACTGGTGCTCAACCTCGGACCGGAGACGTTCCAAGATCGTCAGTTGAGCGTTCTCGACAGCGGCCCGCAAGAGCGGGAAATGGCACTTTCGGTGCCCTTCTCGGTTCAGCGCCGCAGCGATGGCGCTTATCGCCTGTCCGAGCAGCGCCTTGAGGTAGCGACGCGTTTCACCGTAAGCGATGACAATCTGCTGGCCCAGGATGAGCTGCGCGAGGAAGCACGCCAGGAGCTGCGCCAGGAGGCCATGCGCCGCCTGTTCGACCGTCTGCGCACGTTGAATGACGCTCAGCCATGAGGGTGATCCCGTGAAGGTGCGTCTGTGAAGGTCTTTGCCGACAAACTGCCCGAAGCGCTGGCCAAGAGGCTGCCACCTGTCGTGATCGTGGCCGGCGAGGAACCGCTACAGCACATGGAAGCCTGCGATGCTGTGCGCACGGCAGCCCGTGAGCGCGGTATCGAGGAGCGCGACATACTCCACGTGGAGGCCAACTTTGCCTGGGGGCGGCTTCGCGAGGCCGCGGCCAGCCTGTCGCTATTCGCCTCGTGCAAGCTGATCGAACTGCGCCTGGGCGGGCAGAGCCTGGGGCAGGAAGGAGCCAAGGCGCTGAAGGAATATGCCGATGCGCCGGGAACCGGAGACAACGTCCTGCTCATCAGTATGGGCAAGCTCGACTTCCGCCAGCAGAAGAGCGCCTGGTTCCAGGCGCTTGACAAGCTCGGACTGTTCGTCCCCGTGTGGCCGGTCGATGTCTCGCGGCTGGGCTTCTGGCTGCGCGATCGCGCCGAACGTCATGGCCTCTCGCTCGACCTCGATGCCGCCCGCCTGCTGGGCGAGCGCACCGAGGGCAACCTGCTCGCAGCAGACCAGGAGCTGCAGAAACTCGCCCTGCTGCTACCACCCGGCACCCGTATCGGCCCAACCCAGATCGCCGGCGGCGTCGAGGACAGCGCCCGCTACGATGTCTTCACCCTGGCCGACGCCTGCCTCAAGGGTGAACGCGAGCGCGTCTCGCGTATCGTTCGCGGCCTGCGCGGCGAGGGAGTCGAGGCCCCCATCGTGCTGTGGGCCCTGACCCGCGAGCTGCGCACTCTGCTCTCCCTGCACCAGCACCTCGACCAGGGGCAGAGCTTCGAGCACGCCTGCAAGGCACAGAAGCCGGCCATCTTCGACAAGCGCCGCCCCGCCTACCAGCAAGCCATTGCGCGCTTGCCAAGGAAACGCCTGCACAAGCTGCTGCTGTTTTCCCAGCGCCTCGATCTTTCGGTCAAGGGCGCGGCCCCCCTGCCGCTCTGGGAAGGCCTTCATGATCTGGCACTGACGCTGGCAGGTGGCCGTGGCCTGCTGGCCGAACTGCCATCTTCCTACCGCGTGGGGTAGGGTCGCAGCCGCCACTGGGAGTTCCGCCGTATCAATTGTGCAAGGGCATGAAATTTCACACGCTTTCTGCTTATACTTATACAGCATCGTTGGAGCAAGTGGACGACTGCGCTCACCTACCCGGGAGCGTTCGATCATTCAAGAGCCGGAAGCCTTTCCCCAAGAAGAAGGAACACTGATCATGAAAACACTCCGCCGCTTTCTCAACCCCCTGCTGATCCTGGCCCTGGTGCTCGGCAGCGTCTCGGTTTCGGCCGCCCCGCTGCCTGCCAGCGAGCTGGTCTCCACCCAGGCGGCTCTCTCGGCCGAACGTGCCGATGCCGACCGCGAGCGCATCAACGAGATTCTCTCCCGAGAGGACGTTCAGAAGCAGCTCGTCGCCCAGGGCGTCGATCTTGCCGAAGTCGAGGCCCGTGTGGCGGCGCTATCCGACGAGGAGGCACGCCAGATGGCCGAGCAGTTGGATCAGATGCCCGCCGGTGCCAGTGTCGTCGGCGCACTGGTACTCATCTTCCTCGTCCTGCTGGTCACCGATATCCTGGGTCTGACCAACGTCTTCCCCTTCACGCGCTGATGAGAAACGTCATGCAAAGCCGTTTCAAACCAGCCCTAAAGGACGCCCGCTTAGCGGGCGTTCTGCTGTTGGGCCTTTGCCTGCTGATACTGACGGGCTGTGCCTCCACGCCACGCCTGGCCGAAAGCACCCAACAGACGTTACCGCGCCAAGCCTCGATAGACGGCGTCCCCTTCCATGCCCAGCGCGATTATCAGTGTGGCCCCGCCTCACTGGCCATGGTACTCAACCACGGGGACGTAGACGTGGCCATGGAGAGCCTGATTCCCCAGGTGTTCATCCCGGAACGCGAAGGTAGCGTACAGCCCGAGATGCTTGCCACAGTGAGGCGCCACGGACGCATTCCGTTCGTACTGGACAACAGCTTCGATGCGCTGCTGACCGAGATCGCTGCCGGCCATCCGGTTGTCGTCATGCAAAATCTTTCACTGCCGGCGTGGCCGATGTGGCATTACGCCGTGGCCATCGGTTACGATCTGGGTGCCGAGGAGATGACCTTGCACAGCGGGGAGGAAGCGGAACGCATCGAGTCCTTTCGACGCTTCGACGCCACCTGGGCGCGCAGCGAACGCTGGGCCTTCGTAGCCTTGCCCCCCGGTGAGCTGCCGAGCGGTGTCGGCGAACAAAGCGCATTGCAGGCGATCGCTGCTTTCGAGCAGGTCCAGGGTGCCGAAATAACCCTACCCGCCTGGGAGGCTTTCGTCGAACGCTTCCCCGGCTCCGGCATGGGTTACTTTGCCCTGGGCAATGCCCGTTATACGGCGGGAAATGCAGCGGGTGCCATCGAGGCGTTGCGGAACGCTGTGAGGCAACGCGACGACTTGGGGGCGGCTTGGTTGAATCTGGGCCTGCTGCTGCAAGCACAAGGGGAGGATGGCGAAGCCCGGCGGGCACTGTCACGTGCCGCCGAGCTGCCGGGGCCATGGCAGAAACGCGCACAGGATGCGCTGGAAACGTAGCGCGACGATTTCAGCACACCCGGACGGAGGTGTCCCGCCATTTCTCTTGTCGACGCAGGCCCGACTTGCTGACCTGATGGCAGGTCTGCAGGAGATTGATTCGCTGAATGTTATTGAGCCCTTTCTCCCCCAGAGCATCTGAGGTTATTGCGGCTCTCAACGCCTGGAGCCGCACATGCTCAGGCCTCACACCGTCCCTTGCCATAGCCCACTCCTGGCTGGCCATTAGCGTCTTCCAATCGGCCCAGGAACCTTGATAGTGCGTCTGCACCCCCAAGCGTCTTGCCAGCTCCCGCGCGCTCCACAGAATGGTATGCACGGGAAAGTTCACCCACCAAGGGAAGGCCGGCAGCCGACCGTCCGCATGGAACAGGAAGCGGGTCCGCTTCAGGTACGGTCCGAACGCGGCTAGGAACAATCGTCGATTCAGCTTCCAGCGCGTAGGACAAGCAGCACTGACCTTCACCGCCTCCTTGGCCATGAACACCTCGTAGCTCCTGAATAGGCGACGATTACTGTAGAGGTTGGAAATCCCAAGCCGCATCGTCATCGGCCATAGCGAAAACCACTCATGAGCGCTTTGCGGTCGCATGGCTCTCACACGGTGAAAATGCTCGCGACGCCGACGCGTCACCTCCTGCAGCATTTGGTCGGGGAACAGGGAATTCTTTACCGCCTGGGTCCGTGTCTCACCCGATAGTTGCCACTGCGGCAGGAAGCTGAAGAAACTGGACAGCGGAAGCTTTCGCGCGGAGCGTGACTTCAGCAGGGAATCGCTGACGTAGCCTCCAAAAACGGCATCGTAATCCGCAAGCCCGTGGCGCCGGTGGAAACCCAAGGCATGAGCATGAATGTATTGGTGTCCACTACCTACTAGACACGAAGCTTCCGGCAAGATGTCCAAGTAATGGAGTTCGTCTCGATAATCGGGAAGGAAGCGAGCCCCTGAAGCGGATGCCACCTTCTCGGCAATGTGGCCCTCCCGGGTCATGCTATTGAGAAAGATGAAGCTGTCCCGCTCCAGCCACGGCGGCAACATAGCTGCCAGTACACGTGAGTCCTCTCCACCACTGATGAACTGAGCCACCCGCCGCATCGGGCCCGTAACCCGCTCGATGTAGCCATTGAGCCCTTCCTTCAAGACCTCGGCCGCCTCCTTGAGATTGCGGAAAGGCCCCGTTTCATCGGGCAGCCAGTAGGCCATACGTTCCAAGCAAGGAGCCTCTTCATGCCGCAGCCTAAAGACATGTTTCGTGGCTGGATGGCATTGACGAATATGTTGATAAGCACTGTATGGAAAGGTAACTACATCGTGAAGGATGAAATCGACGAGTGAAGCCTCATCGAAATCCACCTCCGGGCCGCATGCTCCCGCTAGAGCATCAACATGGGTCCCCAATACCAGCCAGGACTCCCGCTGGTATCGATAGACGGGAATGAACATCATGAGATCGGTGATGCACATGACACGACGCGAGGCCTTGTCGATGATCAAGATTACGAAGGGACCACTGAGATCTTCGCTCCAGTCCACCTGCCCCCCTTCAAAGTGAGCGAGTATGGCTCTCGTCCCTGCCTGGTCATCGTTGCCTGTCAGGAAGTGGTTGTCATGGAAATACAGCACCGGCCCCCCGATGATCACACAGAAATGGGTTCCGTTCTCGACTGGAGCGAAACCGGAATAACGAGATGGGGTTACGGCCAAGGACCCCCAGTCGCCATGAAACTCCCGGGCAGAAACGGGATCCTCGAGATAAATCGATTCCAGCTCCTTGGCGAGGCGGCCTGGGGGAAGGCGCCTGGAGCTGAACAGGAAATCGCTCATACAATCCCTCGCATTGATGGCGGACCCGACTATGCTCCAAGGATTGGGTTCGTCGATGCCCGAGCCTAACGAAATCCATGTCAGTACACCTCACCAGCATCGCGGCGTCCAACCCCGCCTTGCTACCGCCCGAGCGGCGACATCGGGAACGAACAGGGCAAGCGCCCAGACAAATTCATGCGACGTGACGACAGGCCAAAAAGACAACCAATCAGGTATGAGTTGCTTCCAGTCGGTGTAATGACGAAACTAGTCACCCCGGACAAGGACTGGAGGTGCCCATGTCATACGACATTGCACTGAAGAGAATCTATGCCGAGCCCGACGCCAACGATGGCGCCCGTATCCTGGTGGACAGGCTCTGGCCACGCGGTATGCCAAGGGAGCGGTTGGAACTGACTGACTGGTATCGTGATGCCTCGCCATCCCTCGCCCTGAGCCGGCAGCTCCGAAGGGGAGAAATTAGCAGTGCGGTGTTTGCCGTTCGTTACCGGGGGGAGCTACGTGACGCCCCCGACAACCTGCTTCCTCTCATGCGTCATGCCCGGCGGAACAAGCTTACGCTGCTTTCTGCGATGCGCAATCTGGAAGCGTCGCACCTGCCCCTCCTGCGCCAGATGATTCTAGACGCGCTGCAGCAGGAAGACGCCGAGGATGCCTCGCCCTCTTCTCCTCCTTGTTATTTGGGGTTACAGAACCGGAATGGGAAGAATGGTCATGACTAAGGTCAGGTTCGATGCCGCTCACGGATGACATCGCGCAAGGCGACGCCATGCAGCCAGGCCAGCCTTACCACTTCGGCACGGCTCTCAATCGCAGCGAGCCGCTGGATCGCTAAGCGACGCGGAAGGAAGCATAGCTCGACTGCTCCCCAGGCCAGCATGAAGGCGGAGAATGGCCACCACCAATTCCAGCCACTGACTGTCAACAGCGCGAACACAAAGAGAATAACGGGGGTTAGCACCAACCCCCACCATGCTTGGTGTTTCCCCAGGAACCGATTGGCCCGCAACATTTCCCTGCGCAGTTCCTTGGATGTTCTAGCGATGGGGAGGCGTACAGTATTCATCTTGTTCATTTAAGCACCTCATCAGAAAAACGGGTTCTTGATGAGTTGCTTTCAGCAGCATCAGCAGTGAAAAAATGCGTAGTAACGATCATCAAAACCACCAGATCTAAAGAAGCATTTGGTCATACCAAACTTCCTTTACCTGAGGGATCTCGTACTCGTTCATGGCACCTTTTAATGCTGGTACACTACTGTCAGCAGCCATTGTCATGAATGAGATAGCCACAAGCATTTTATCCCGATTCGGCTATGCCATTGTCCGTCAGCTTCGACCATCTCAATACGCAATATAACACAGATACAGAAAGTAACACACATCCCTTATACCGCAACTCATTTGAACTCTTCATCGAGGTTATCTTATAGAGCCGCACCGGTTCCCACGTTTGGCGTTCTTCCCAACTCAGCCAGGCGTGCCTTGAGTAGCACCCAGCAAGTCATTGACAATCCCAGGTAGCCGCTCAGCCCTCTCACGTCTCTCAGCATCGACTGCGTCAGTCCGAATCCTATGAAGGCGGTGACAATCAGGAGGCCTGACAACGCTAAAACTCTCGCATGAATGTCGCGAGAGCAGCGGAGGTGACGCGCGAACAACACCGCCGGCACCCCATAAAATGCCAGCAATGCCAGGACTCCCAGCAGGCCGCGTCGTGCTGCGGTATCCACCAGGTCACTGTGCAATTGATCGTGGCGTATCGCCCCGGGGTGCAACAAACCGAGATTCACCATCATATCGCGTGCCTCCTTGAGCCCCTCATCTCCCCATCCCAGCAGCGGCTTCTCCATGAACATACGTCCTCCGGCCTGCCACATCTCCAACCGCAGTCCCACGGAGCTACCACCATCCCCCTCAATCACATAGTCCCGAACATCATCTATGGCGCGTTCTACCCGCTGGGTTACGCCGTAGCCCGTGATAGTAGTCATTGCTACCAATGCCACCACCAGAAGCCAGCCCCCTCCGGCCGTCTGGAGTAACCGGTGTCGAGGAAGAAAGGGGTAAAAGGCTCCGTAGCTCATCCAGGCAAGCAGGGGTACGGCTACCCAGCCGCCGCGGGTGCCGGACAGGAAGGAGGCAGCAAGACCGGCCACCGCAGAGAGCCCCAGTGCAGGAGTGAGCCAGGACCAGGAGGAAAACGGACGGTCAAGGCGACCCAGCATGGCCACTAGCGCCAGCACGCCAAGCAGCAGTGAGAGATTACCGAAAGGGATGGCATTCATACCGTTGTCCGCGCGATAAGCACCGAGCACGAAGCGCTCGTACAAGGCAATGACACCGACTCCCACCCCTCCTACAACCAAGCCTAGCCACAAGCCCACCCGTGAGGGTGGGTATCGACGCCACCACATCATCAACCCTGCCGCCAATAGAGACCATAACGGCATCATTTCGTCATCTGACTTCACGCTAGCGAATACGCCGCTGCGAGCTGCGTCCATGCACCACAGCCCAGAGAAAGCAATAAGAGACAACAGCCAGAGCCGATCCTCCCTATCCATCCTTTGCCGCGCCCCCTTTATCGGGTCACGGCGCAGCATCGCCCCCGCCAGAGCCAGCATCAGTGCCGCTAGCGATACCGCCTTGTATCCGCAGGGAACTAGAAGCAATAGAGACACGAAGGCCCCCAGCAGGATCGTATGCACCCATCGCCAAGAGCTGTCGCCTTGCTCGACGATCCTTGATCCCGACGTGGCTTGAGACATTAGCTACCCTCCGGACCATTCATTCACCGGCATGCTCTGACGCGAGCCAACCACGTCGAGTCCCGGCTCGCTTCACAACTTGCCGACCCAGCTATCGGCTGCCTCGCGGAGCAGCTGGTGTACTTGCCGAAAAGCTTCGTCGCTCTTGCGGTAGGGATCGGGAATTTCGCGCCCCTGACCGCCATCCAGCCAGCGTCCGAAGAGCATTGTCTTACCCAGCACGGAGGGAGCCATCTGGCCAACAGCAAGGCGTTGGCCATCGGACATCACCAGCACCAGGTCGGCCTTGAACAGGGTCTCCAAGCTGACTTGCCGCGCTTGGTGAGCACTGACGTTCAAACCTTCGGCCTCGGCCAATAATCGGGCCGTAGGTTCTACCCCCTGACCTTCCAGCGCGTTCAAGCCCGCTGACTCGATCTGCTTGCCGTGTAGTCGAGCTTCCAGCATCGCTGCAGCAACAGGGCTACGGCAGATATTGCCGGTGCAAAGTATTAGGATTCGTTGAAACATAACGCCTCGATGATGACATAGGCAGGATTAGCCAGGTTTAGGTCTGCTCCGCACACAGCACCCCTCAAGGGATGAGCCTGAACAATGACTCCACGGTATCACGCCGCATTACCAAAAATAGATTGGAGAAATTTTCTCCTGAGAAGAATGTTACTATTTTTTTCCTCACTCGAATTGCGATTTTTCACAAACCGAGCATTAGAACAGTCCCTCTTCGCTCCTAGTTATCAAACAGAGAAGTGTACTTAACCATTTATTTCTACACAGATAATTAGTCCCCTACTCGCCCCTGGAGTATTACAGATCTCGTTATGCCTGTTTTATACTTTACTCTTTTTTCTTTGTAACTGAACGTATCCATATCGAGTCCCTGCTTAGGAAAATCAACTTGGGCATTCCCTTTTCCTTTCATATGCTTCGTAACATTGATTAACAAAAGGGATTGCTTGCAAAGAATCATGTTGGTCTGTCAGCCATTCCTTTTCAAGATATTTTAGATATCACTTGCAGAAAGGACTCGACATGTTGATGATTCTCTATCGTCTCTTTCGCTTGCCTCGCCATTACAAGCGAATGATACAAATTTTCATCGATGCCATTTTGCTGACCCTTAGCTTCGTCACGGCCATCTGGCTGCGCCTCGAGAACATTGAACCGCTCCTGGACCATGGCGCCTGGGGCATGTGGCTGATCGTATTGCCGATAAGCCTGGCAATGTTCGCGAGATTGGGGTTCTACCGCGCTGTGATTCGCTACCTCAGCGTCAAGGCGATGAAAACGCTATTAATCGGGATTTCGGCCTCCGCTGCTCTGCTCGCCATCATCTCCAGCCTGTCCTCCATCCCCCTGCCACGATCAACTTGCCTGATCTATCCGATGCTGGCCTTGCTCAGCTTAGGCGGGGTGCGTTATCTACTACGCTCGCTCAACATGCACAGCATGATCCGCTACAAGGCCAGGGTCATCATCTACGGTGCCGGAGCAGCGGGCTCGCAACTGGTGAACACCCTTCGGCAGGGTTCTGAATATGCGCCAGTTGCCTTCGTCGACGATTGGCGGGGTATGCACGGCACCTTCGTCGAGGGACTGCAAGTCTACAACCCCAAAATGCTGCCACGCCTGCTCAAGCACTACGGAGCCGAACGAATCCTGCTGGCCATGCCCAGCGCTCCACGCTCACGCAGACGGGAGATCCTGCGTATCCTGGAGCCCTTGTCCGTTCCCGTTCAGACCCTTCCGAGCATGGAAGAAATGATCGCCGGTCATGCCCGTCTCAACGAAATTCGCGACGTTACCGTGGAAGATCTCCTGGGGCGCGACCCAGTGCCGCCAAACCAGGAGCTCTTGGATGCCAATGTGCGGGGGAAGGTGGTCATGGTCACCGGCGCGGGGGGATCCATCGGTTCGGAATTGTGTCACCAGGTGCTCCAGCAGGGCCCCAGAGAATTGCTGCTCTATGAGCTCAGCGAGTTTGCGCTCTACACCATTGAGCGCGCCCTGCGACAGCGCATGCAGGAACAAAGGCTGAAGGTGTCGGTGAGGGCACTGCTGGGTTCTGTGCAGGATCGGCAGCGCCTGGACACCGTGATGCGTACCTTCGGCGTGGAAACCATCTACCACGCCGCCGCCTACAAGCATGTTCCGATGGTAGAGCACAACGTGACCCAGGGCATCCTCAACAATGTCTTCGGCACCTTGGCCACTACTCAGGCAGCCGTGGCCTGCAAAGTGGAAACCTTCGTGCTGGTCTCGACCGACAAGGCGGTGCGCCCTACCAACGTGATGGGGACTACCAAGCGGATTGCCGAGTTGATCTGTCAGGCGCTGGCCGACCATCAGTCTCACACGCGCTTCAGCATGGTCCGCTTCGGAAACGTTCTTGGTTCCTCCGGCTCAGTGGTTCCGCTGTTCCGTGAGCAAATAGCCAAAGGGGGCCCCATTACCGTGACCCACCCAGAAGTGACACGCTACTTCATGACCATTCCCGAGGCCGCCCAGCTAGTGATTCAGGCGGGTGCGATGGGTAGCGGTGGCGACGTCTTCGTACTCGACATGGGCAAGCCGGTACGCATTGCTGACTTGGCAGAGGAGATGGTTCGGCTATCAGGGCTGGAAGTGCTGAGCGAGGAGAATCCCGAAGGTGACATCGAGATCCGTCATACGGGCCTGCGACCCGGCGAGAAGCTCTTCGAGGAGCTATTGATAGGAGAGAACGTGGCGCCCACAGCCCATCCGCGCATCAGTACAGCCAGAGAACACTACTGGCCCTGGTCACGTATGGAAGCTTATCTGGGGCAGCTGTTGCAAGCTGTCGAATATCTTGAGCTTGAGAGGATTCGGGAACTGCTGATGGCGGCCCCCACAGGTTATGTTCCTAAAGATGAGATCGTCGACCAGGTGTGGCTAGGCCGGATCCCTGCTCCTTCGAGGCAGCGCTCGCTGGATCTCCCCATCGAAATCGGGAGTCGACCGGCAAAGGTGCCGGATTCGCGAGAGGCAGCTCCCACTGCCTTCATATCCTCTCCCTCAATGAAGGGATGAACAGTAGCAGCCGCTCATACAATGATCGAGAGCAGCAAAGCCAGAGCCGGGCGTCTGGCCTTTCGACGTGAGAGTTATAGAGAATCAGTGAGAAGTGGCGGGAAACTTTCAGTGCTCCCATACCAAAGCGACCAGCCCCATGTACTCGTGGAGAGCACGTTCGGTCTTGCTCAATGCCTGACTGGTTGGCAGCCAGTAAGCCAGGTTCCATGCCACTCCGGGGTTTACAAGCCGATGGGTTGGAGCCGCCACAGGATCGAGACCTACCGCTCGGAAATGGGCCATGGCCCTGGGCATGTGGGAGGCGGAAGTAACCAGCAAAAGCTGGCTACCTCGATCGAGCAGGTCACGTACTGCCCGGGCTTCGCTTGCTGTATCGGTGGGCCAATCGAGAACCACCAGCTCCACGGCAGTTACGCCAAGCTCGCTCACCGCTTGAGCATAAGCTTCTGCCACGGGGGGCATGCTCTCTAGCCGACTGCCGCCGCTAACCACCAAGCGAGCCTGAGGGAAATCCTGCAACAACTTCAATCCTTCGGTCAGCCGAAAGAGTGAACTTTCATTTAAACGCGACAGGCTCGAGCCTCCGCGCTCGGGCTGCCAACCTCCTCCCAGTACCACGATGGTTTCCACCCATGTTTCGTCACCGGATATCTGCAGCGGCGGGTAACGACTCTCAAGGGGTTCCAGTAACTTATCGGCCAACGGACTACAAGCCGCCAATAGAAGCATGACCGTAGCCAGCACACCCAACCCGAGCCCCCCTCGCCGTCGGCCGCTGAAAAATAGCAGTGCAGCGAGGCCAAGAAAAATAAAGAAGAGAGGTAGCGGCATCGCGTAGACGGCGATCAGTTCCTTCAAGTTGGAGAACATGGAGCTCCTGTAAGCTCAGGGTGCGATACGATACCAGTCAATCAACGGCAAGTGACATCACCTCGGACAGAGCTCGGCAAGTGAGATCAAGCTCCACCTCGGTTAGCGTAGGATGACAGAGAAACATCAGGCTGGTTCTGCCCAACTCCCTGGCCACTGGAAGCCCCCCCGGCGGCTGCCAACCGGTTCCCTCAAAGGCCTTTTCCAGATAAATTTCCGAACAGGAACCGCTGTAGCATGGCACGCCGCGGGATACGATCTGATCGATGATGCGATCCCGGTCCCAACCCCCGGCTAGCGTCTCCGGTTCAACGAATACATAGCATTTGTAGGCAGCATGCTGAATGTACTCGGGAGGTGTCGGTACCCGCAACCCCGAGCACTCCTTGGCAGCATCCCAGATGCGCTGTGCATTGTACCGACGCTTCTCCGACCATTCCGCCAAGCGACGCAGCTGCAACCTTCCGATGGCCGCCTGCATCTCGGTGAGCCGCCAGTTGGTACCGAAGTGGTGATGCAGCCAACGAAACCCGGGGGGATGCCTTTCCTGATATACGGCGTCCCAGCTCTTGCCATGATCCTTGTAGGACCACATGCGCCGCCAGAGCTCCGGGTCGTTGGTCGTCACCATACCGCCCTCACCACCTGTCGTCAGGATCTTGTCCTGACAGAAGGACCAGCAACCAACTTTCGCTATGGATCCGACAGCGCGGCCCCGATATAGTGCCCCGTGGGCTTGGGCGCAATCCTCGATCACATTGATACCATTGCGCGCCAGTGACATGAGCCCGTCCATGTCGCAAGGCCACCCTGCCAGATGAACCGCGATTATAGCGCGCGTGTGAGGAGTAATCTTGGCGGCAACTGTGGCGAGAGTGATGTTCTGGGAGTCACGATCAATGTCGGCAAAGACCGGAGTCGCTCCCACCGCGACGATGCAGGAAGCAGAAGCCATAAAGGTGCGTGAGGTAACGATGACTTCGTCACCGGAGCCGATACCCAGTCCGCGCAGCGCCAGTTCCATGGCGACCGTGCCATTGCTGACCGCGATGGCGTACTCACAGCCAGTTGCCATGGCAAATTCCTGCTCGAAAGCCCGCCCCTCCTCACCGGTCCAGTAGTTGACCTTGTTCGAGAGGAGTACCTGCTCAACCGCTTTGGCTTCCTCAAGGGTAAAGGAGGGCCATGGGGAAAAATGGGTATTCAACATAAGTAAAACCCCTTCGATTCATGAGTGCCGGCAACGCCGCTACTTGTCGAGCGGCACCAATACCTTGGCGTCGTAACGAAGCATCAAGAGATCCTGCTGCCATCGGTCGAAGCTCTCGATCTCTTGTCCCAGGAGATATTCACGAATCAGCCAATCAGGGTAATTGGCCCCGGCAGCATCAGCCAGGGGGAAGCCGCCTCCAAAACGCGGATTGATTTCGAACGCTTTGATGCGTTGGGTAATGGGCTGGTAGAAGAACTGCACAGTGATGCAGCCGCGTGCGCCATTCAACTGCTTTAGCCGCTTGGTTAGATAATCGTAAACGTACCCCTTGCGGGTTATCCCTTTGCTGACTTCACCGCCTCGAACCTCGAGACGCTGCCTCGGTACGAGGCAGCGCATACTTCCATGCCGGTCATAGTAAGCGTCGACGGTATACTCGTTGTAATCATTGCCGATCGACTCCATGAATATGTTTCGCTCGTCTTCGAGCATGGAACGACTGAGGCGATCCGGTCCGGAGACCAGGAAGGCACCCTTGCCACTGCTGCCATCGTAAGGCTTGCAGAAGCAAGGGAACGCCAGGGCGTCGCGCGGATAGACTTCAGGCGTATCGATCCCGATCGACTTGAACACCTTGACGGTGAGTCGCTTGTCCCGGCAATGCGCAATCAACCTTGCATCTGAGATGACGGGTTGCACCGATTCTTCGAGAAATCGATTCCGGTACCGCGAAAGAGCCATTAGCTCAGTATCGATCGTAGGTATCAACAACCCAACCTGCTGCTCTCGGCACAGCGCTAGCAAAGCGTCGATATAACCGGGATCGGACACTCGCGGTATGTCAAAACAAGCATCAGCCACATGGCAGGCAGCAGAGTAGCGAGTTGCTGTATCGGCCGCGAACACCTTGGCCAGCGGCAGATGGAAGCTCAGCGACTTGCGAAAGGACTCCAGTAACTCGACGCGTCGCCCCGCCGATAGAAGAAGAATGTTGTGACGCATCATGGGTTTCTGTCCAATGAACGAGCATTGCGGGAGCCGTTGAAACGTGGGGTGATCTCGTGGCTGCTGGGAGAGATACCTTCCCGAGCCAACACCCTGGTAACGGTCAGGAGGAGAATCTTGATGTCGAGCCACAGCGAATGATGCTCGACATACCATACATCAAGGCGGAACTTCTCTTCCCAGTTCAGATTGTTACGTCCATTGACCTGAGCCCAGCCGGTAATGCCCGGCCGCACATCGTGCCGACGGAACTGGGCGGGGCTGTAGAGAGGAAGATACTCCATGAGTAGCGGACGGGGTCCGACAAGGCTCATCTCGCCCTTTAGTACATTCCAGAGTTCCGGCAGCTCGTCCAGACTCGTCGCCCGCAATTTCTTGCCAAAGCGTGTCAATCTCCTGCCCGAAGGCAGTAATTCACCACCGGCATTGCGCGAATCAAGCATGGTGCGGAACTTGAACATCCGGAAAGGCCGCCCCTGCAGCCCGGGACGCACTTGGCTGAATAGCACGGGTGCGCCGAGCTTGAGCCTAACCAGGGCGGCAATCGCAAGCATGAGCGGCGACAGGACGATCAACAGGACCGCGGCAACACTGATATCGAAGAGACGTTTGAGCATGAAATCCCCATCTCCTTGAGCATGGTGGCATTGACCTTGCTTACATCATATTTACGAAGTGCATGCTCGCGTGAGCGCTTCCCCATGGTGGCGATGAGCTGCGGTGACTCAATGAAGCTACGCATGGCGTTCGCCAGTTGGGGGGCATCCCTGGGTGGTACAAGATAGCCGTTCTCCTGGTCGACGACCGTCTCGCGACATCCAGGAGTGTTCGTGGTAATGACGGGACGCCCCATTGACAGAGCTTCAAGAATTGTTCTGGGAATTCCCTCGCGGTAGAAGGAAGGCAGTACGAAGACACTAGCGTTGCCCAAGGCATCGCGTACATCATCCAGCTTGCCCAAATAGTTGATGACGCCATCCTTAACCCAGCGGTCGAGTTCCTGAGCGGTGATGGAGTTTGGGTTACTATCGAGATCGCCGACCAGCGTGAAAACGACATCGGGATATTTGGTCTTGAGGTTATAGGCCGCCTCAGCGTATTCACGAATCCCCTTATCGATCAATAGCCGAGCAATCAGTATAAATACGACTTGCCGAGGGTAAGCACACGGCATGTAGTGATCGATATCAACGCCGGAGCCGTTGACTACTACCGAAGGAACAGAATCATTAATTATATTCCGATCGCGGAAGAGAGCCTGATCGTCAGGGTTCTGAAAAAAAACCTTGTTGGAAAAACGCAGCGAATGACGATAGAGTTTGGCTGCAATACTGCCAATAAAGCGTGTTTTAACGGTTTGGCCATAGCTGGAGAAGCAATACCCCAACCCTGTAATCAGGGCAAAACGTCTTGGACAACGTATTAGCACAGCAGCAAAAGTACCAAATATTACAGGTTTTATCGTATAGCCCATTACGTAGTCGGGCTTGATAAACCACATGAGCCGCACCAGCTCTACCAGCGTGCGGATATCGTGGAAGGGATTAATTCCGGTACGACTGATATAGACATCATGCGTCTTTGCCCCTATTTGTTCCAGCTGCGTATGCGTCAGGACGTCTTTGCTGAGATCCGGTGCGGCAGCATGCACTTCTAGCCCGCTTGCTATAAGATCCTTGATGAGCTGGCCACGAAAATTTATCAGTGATCCTGGCGCGCCGGCAACGATAAGGAATTTCATACTATTTTTTCGCCTCCATGCAGTCTGACCACAAGTCATTGAAAGCAGTTACCATTCGGTCGATAGTGAAATGTGTCCTTATACGCTCCACCGAAGAATGGCGACGCTGAGCCCACAGCAAAGGGGATGTTTCGCGCTCATGGATTGCCGCAGATATGGCATCGGCAAGCTTTTTGGAGTCCCGAGGAGGGACAACCCAACCACACTTACCAATAATCACTGATGTATCTCCAACGTCTGTTCCGACACAGGGGGTCCCACATGCCATGGCCTCAGCAATCACGTTAGGAAAGGCTTCGCCAAATGAGCTCGACAGGATATGAAGATCGATAACGTTCATGACTGCAGGGATATCCGACCGCAATCCAAGTAATTTAATATTATGCTGAAGCCCAAACTCCTCAATCCACTTGGCTAGCGTGCTATTCTCAGCATCGAGATCGGCCCCTACCAACAGGCAGAGAAAACCCACACCGCGCGACTTGAGATCTGCCAAAGCCCTCAGTAGATTTTCGTGATCCTTCTGTACATTGAAACGGCCAACCATTCCCAAAACGGGTAAAAGCTGTTCGCTGTCACAAAGAAATATTTGACGCTCATTCTTATCCTCGGAATAGGGGTAAAAATCAGAAAGGTCGTAACCGTTGGGAATCACGACCAACTTGTCGGACCGGTACCCAAGTGATTCATGTACTCGCGCCGCCTCGTGTGCACAGCAGACGATTCTGGTGGGCACAAAGCCGGACAACGAAGCGCACAGCCGTGCAGTCAACATTGATGACCGTGAACTCTTACCGCGTTCAAGTGCGGTATGTCGAACACCCCAACAGACATGGCGAATCCCGGCAAGACGAGCGCAAATGCCGCCAATCAGATCTGGGTGGTACATCCATGTCTGGACGATATCTGGGCGAAGCGATCTCAAAAGTCTCCAGAGAGCCAAAAAACCCTTGAATAGACCACCCTGTCGGGTGAAACCCAGCGTCTCAACAACGATGCCTTGGTCGGCTAACCTTTTCTCTAGTTCCCCACCTCCGATCATTGCAACGATAGTATGCTTGTTACTCGTGTCGCTCATGCATAGGCGGTACAGTGCCGACTGAGCTCCGCCAGGGTAGAGACTTGTAATAATGTGCATGATATGCATGACAGGAAAGCCACCTTCATGGGTAATCAGATGCTTTTTTCTAAATAGCGGGATCAAGTTCCCACAGCTTTCCTAACCATTTATCATAAATAATAGAGGAAAACTTACCTCTCCCTGAGGCATGAGCAAAAGTTATTTCGCCGAAATAAATACTTCCATCAATATTGTAAAGATCAATCCTGGCATGTGAAAAAGGAAGCGCCAGTAATTTCGCAATCTCTAGCATCCTGTCATACCCAGGCGGACGAACAATACTGGTTCTAAGACAAGGCTGCTTCCAGGAAAAGGGCAACCAATCTAGCGACTCGTTAAAAAAGGAGCGATGCAACATCTTATGTCGATCGTAATCCATTTGTAATATTACAGTTTGCCTAGACCTATCAGGATCATTAAAAACATGAAACTTATAGTCACAAGGGTCCGAACCATCTGCCATGCGCAACTTTCGCTCAACAAGAACCTTTGGCTTTACATGACTGTACCAAGGCTCCTGTTTTACCTTACCGTAGTCTTCCTTTAGTTGCTGATTGATATTGTGACAAACATTCCGGATAGTTTCTTCGCCATCATCTTTATCAAGGAACTGAACGGGACCGGAGTTGTGGTTTGCCTTAACAACCAAAGAGCCATAATTTTCCATTAGCTGCTTGGCTTGGTTGGGCGTGATCATGTCGCCAACAAAAACACTGTCAATGATGTGTTCACGACCTATCTTATCCGCCACATATTCTTTTACCGCAATTTTGTCGGAGCATGTGACAAATAGAGGATTCTTCCAATATAATTTTCTATAGTTTACTTTCTGGTTATACGTAACAGGCTTTTTAAACTGAGGGTAATAACCCGCACGTAACATGAAGGCAGCTCTTTCACGAAGACCAACGGGAACCAGGCGATAGATTTTTTTCATGATACACTCCGTCCCTAAAAGGAAGTAGGATCCAGACTAACGAGATGACGAATGGTGCTTGTGAAGAGATACAAGAACCTCAAAAGGCAACAGAGAAACCAGAAACCACTTACAGCAATAGATAAAATCAACATCCCAGTAGAAAGACTTGCAGAGCTCAGAAGTCTCTATGGAGGAACTGGCCTTTTTATTTTCAAGCCAAGCATATTTCACCATTTTATTCGCATATTTCTTTAATGCCTTAGACTGTCTTTCATCAATATAGGGCTCCAAGTCGCTCACCATTTCATGAAACAAACGCATCGAAGGTACACTATTTCGAGAAACGAAAGAGGCTTGACGATAAGAGATAGAAGCAACATGAGGAGACCAAATCATGCGCTTCATTCTTGCTATTAGCATTACCCAGGTATAAAGGTCCCCTGAGCGCTCGGCACGCCCCTCCGGAAAGATAGAATTTCGGTAGAGTGAATCCCGCTTTACGAGTATCGAGTTTGTCCCCATTGCCCTTAACCCCTTGCAAGCGAACTCAAGGTAGTCAGATAAGTAAAGTATCTGAGAACCTTGAGAAATAAATCGTTTTGCAAAAGGATCCAGCTTCAGAGTTCCATTCACCTCGCTCATCCGGGCGGCACTGATAATGGGAATGTCTGGAAACTCGCTAGCTATTCGCATCGATTGAGTGAGATGCTCAGGAAACCAAGCGTCATCGGCATCGAGCAAAGCAATCCAGCTTCCCCGAGCTTCGCGGATGCCATAGTTACGAGCGGCATATCCGCCCGGTCCGGGTTGCGAACGGTGAAGAACACGGATTCTGGAGTCCTTGAATTCCGCCACCTTCTCCATGCTGCGATCTGTGGAAGCATCGTCGACGACGATGATTTCAAACTCAGTGTAAGTCTGGTCCAACACTGATTTAATCGCTCGTGAAACGTAATTCTCTTTATTGTATACAGGTACCACAATGGAAATTAGGGGCCGCATGACTATCTCCATTTGTGCATACGAAAATATAGAGTCGCCAAATCACCGCGCGGAATCGGAGGCTGTTTTCTTATCAATAGACTGCCAAGAAGAATATCTGTAACAGAGCCCAACTCCAATAATCAACCACATAAGCCTTGCCGAATATCCTTTGAAAATAAAGGGCTCCTTGTACTCAGCAATAAACATGATAATCATGAATACGATCCAGAAACTTTTGTAATGCGTTACGCTATATACGCATTTTCCAAGAAAGGCTACAAAAAAGTAGAATGTGATCGCCACGGGAATTCCCAAAGCAGTGAACATTCTCATGTAACCTAGGTCCACACTTCGCCTTAAACTAAAGTCACCGCTATGCACACCAACTCCGAACAACAGCTTAGGCCATTCGGTAGGAATATTTATCATTCTTGCCAAAGCCGCAGTGGTTCCTTCTTGCTGTACGCCCTCTATACCTTGATATAAGAAACTTATAGAATAAGAAAGAACGTTTTCTGGAAAGAGAAAGGCGAAGACAGGTGGAACAGCCATGACGATACCAGCAATAGTGATATAGAGGAGGAAACGACGAAGCGACAGCTTTTCCTTTGAAAATAAAAAATTAAGAACATGGAATAATGTGATCCCAATAATTGCCACCACTATCCCTGTACGCCCAATAAACAAGAGAGACGTAAAAGTGGTTACCGAAGCTGTAACAAAATAAAGGAATCCTATTTTTTTCTTGACATAAAGCGCCTGAAGAAGTATCAAAGACGTGCCATGAAACAGTGATAGATTTGCCGCCCCGCCAGAAGCGATTCCTCGGAGACGGAATTCTCTCGTAAGATAATCAATATTAGAATTCTCCGGCTGATAAAGCATCGATTCAATAAAATTTCTAAACGCCGGAAAGTTATACTCTACAAGGATAATCAAAGAGTTTATGAACACGATAAAAACCACAAGCTTGAAGCACAAAGTCAAGACCTGATCCATGTCCAGTGATTTTCGCATTAGTGATAAAGCCAGCACATATCCCAGCAGAATGTACAGAGCAACTTGTATCATGTATGTCAAGAAGGTCGTAGCAAAAACCTCAGTGTAAAAAATAAAAACTGTTAAGTTATATAAACAAAATAAGCAAAGCACAATAAGAGTTACTAACAAGGGAACTTGCTGCACTGCCTTGAGAGAAATGGCCGGATGGGACCCCAGTAACAGTGCAATCGACAGCATCCCGCCGTGAAGCACAGCAGCTCGAAGATCGAAATATGGGCTCAGAAGGTAAAGATATAAGAATAGAGTTATCCAGCAGATATACGCAGAGCTAACCCCATGTATATAACGGAGCCCACCGCGAATGCTATCAACATCTGCTGTCTTGGTTGTATACTTCACGGCATGCCACCTTCAACATGGATGTAGAAGATAAGCTCCCAAAGCCTGGTGGTTTGCCCAACAGGCTGTGGCGGGCATTTTATTTATATGAATAGCTGTAATAGCCGTAGCCATAGCTAAGGGCTGCCGTTTTCTCGATGGCGTTTAGAATGCATCCCTGTACATGCACGCCTGTATTCGCCAACCTGCGTGACGCAACTCTCACTTCCCTTATCGGGTTGACGCCAAAGCGAGCAACCAGAAGAGACGTTCCGGCAACCTTGCCTATGATCGACGCATCGGTGACCGCCAGAACAGGAGGAGTATCAATAAGTACAAGGTCATACTCCTGCCCGACCTTGCCAATCGCCTCAGCGAAACTATGGCGCATCAGAAGTTCCGATGGGTTAGGCGGAGCCACACCACGGGTCATGTAATGCAGCCCGGGCACATCCGAGCGCCTGATCGCCTGCTCGACAGGCAGCTGGCTGGCGAGCACTTCGGAGAGACCATTTTCTGACTTGTCGTTGAAGGTAAAGTGCAAATTACCCTTGCGCATATCCGCATCAATGACCAAGACTTTCTGTCCTGCTTGAGCACAAACAAAGGCTAGATTGATGGTAACAAAGCTCTTGCCTATGCCAGGGCTAGGGCCCGTAATCATAATTGCATTATTGCGCGAATCCATCATGGCGAAGTGGAGACTGGTACGAAGTCCGCGAATAGCCTCGACGGCCATGTCCGTCGGGTACAACTTGGCAAGAAAACTCCCAATGGCATGTTGGCTTGCTTTGTTATTACGATATTTGACTCGTTTTACCAGTTTCATCTGGTCTGCCGAGCGGGGAACCGTCGCATAGACAGGAAGCCCGATATCTTCCAGCTGCTCAGCACTCTCGACACCTTTGCTTAAAAAGCCACGCAGCAATACAAAGCTTACAGCCAGCAAGAACCCAACTAAAAGTGAAATTATTACGATTAAGCTAGATTTAGGCTTAATGGGAATTGACCGAGTCATAGCAAAATCAATGATTCTTACATTGCCAACGGTTGCAGCTTTGGCAATGTTGAGCTCTTGCATACGGTTCAAGAGCTGGACATATATTTGTTGAGTGACTTCGACATCACGGTTCATGCGCAGGATCTGCTGCTGGGTTTCCGGCAGGTTGCTGGTGCGCTGTTCCATGTTTGCACGTTCGCGCTGTAGCTGAGCCCTTTTCTCAAGCAATGCAGCATAGACAGGATGATTGGGAGTGAACCTACGTGACAATTCAGCTTCCTGCATTTCAAGATCGTTTAAGCGACTCTCAATGTCCACCATGCCGGCAAGCATGTTGCGTGTTTCTTCGGTGAGATCCACGCTTTCCTGCTCCATTCGATATGTATTAAGCCGATTCTCCGCCTCAACCAATTGCTCACGTACTTTAGGCAGTTGTTCATCTAGGAACACAAGACTGTTTTCTGCTTCAGCTGCCTGCCTGGCAATATTTTGGGCCAAGTATACTTCTGAAATCGCATCCAGTGAGGACTTCACTTCATCCTTGTCGGGCCCTGTTAGAATAAGCTGTAAAACACCTGTGTCGCGCTCACCCTTCTGAGTGACGACAAAACGGTTTCTGAGGTAGTCGATAGTGGCCTGCTGGCTACGCTTTCGCAGTTCGAACTGAGCTCCAATCGGCGCTTGTATCTCGCTTATGTATATTTCCAGCCAAGGATTGCTTGATTCGGAGCGCTCGCCAGAACGACCAAACAGTAATTCCTCGCCTTCAGGACCAAGAACTCGATACCCGCCCTCAGCAACCTCAAGCGTTAGCGGCTTGTTTTCCAGCTCGGGAGCAACGCTTAATGACTCTACATAAATATGCTCGCCGCCCCAAATTTCCGGTCTACCCTGCGCGAAACCGGGGCGAGGTATATCGTAGCGGATAATCGCATTACCAATAAATGGAAATACCACTGGAGCCACACTGATATCCAATTTCTGCCTATTTGCAGCCTGCCCGACAATAAGCCGTGACTGGAGAATTTCCATCTGGGCGCCGGTTACCGGCTCTTCTTGCAGTAGCATCGCAGCGATTTCATCTGCACCCGTTCTAGGACCTGTCTTTTCAACCTGAACAAGCGCATCTCCTTGATAAATAGGTGTGGCCAACAGCGAATATACAGCCCCCACAAATCCGAATAGCAAGGTCAATATTATAATTTTCCATTTATTATCTAAGAGCATGCCCAGCATGCGCCCTAGGTCAACGTTCTCATCCCCAGGTAGGCTGGCGGCCGGCGCCATACCAGAACCGGTACTGAGAACTGGGCTATTTGAACTCAAGCTATTCATCGTCAACCATCCCTCTGAGCACGCGCATCAATAGCGACTTGGATAGAATCTCAACAATGGCGGGCACAATAGTTTTTCGTACTTATTATAATGTGCCCGCCATAGACAAGAGCTTCGCTGTTTTAGAGATCGCCAATTTCGTTGGAGGTCGACGCCACATTACCGGGCAACGATATGGACGGCAAAAGCAGACTAATAACATTATTCCAGCGCGCCAGCGGAGCCGAGGTTACGTAAACGACATCATGTGGTTCGAGAGGAAAATAGGAACCCATATTAAGCGCGACGGCATTGGAAATATCGAGCTGGTATACGGTCGCCATTTTTTCACTTCCGGCAGGATTACCACGAATAACGAAAATACCTGAAGGTTCAGCCCTAGACTCGACAACCCCACCCGCGCGCCCTAGTGCGTCGGTCAGGCTCATACGCTCCCTGCCCGTTGTGATATTACCTGGATTCCTTACTTGTCCCATTACCGATATGTTCTGGTTTTCCGAAGAAGCAATATGAAGTACGTCGCCTGGCTGCAGAAGCGAATTGTGTGCCAGGTTCCCTCTTTTCAGCATTTCATAAAGAGAAAAAGTTTTCTCCTGACCGTTCCGACTCAAAATTATATTATGCCAGTTCGCATTCTCCGTTGCTCCACCAGCAGCGCTGATCGCATCCAATATTGTCATCGGGACATTTGTGATAGGCTGTGCCCCAGGCGTATTGACCTCGCCGCTCACGTAAACTTTTTTGGAGTTAAAAGCAGCCACCCTGACCTCAACTTGAGGCTCGGTAACGTAAGTTGAAAGACGGCTGGTAATCATTTGCCGAATTTCACCTACCGTGCGTCCTTCGACTTTTAAATTTCCTATGTAGGGATAGTAGATAGTCCCATCGGAGTGAACTATATTTCCAGACTCCTCCGCACTACGCTCCCCACCCGCCGGGATGGTAAGTTCTGGGTGCTCATAGACAACTATATTCAGTACGTCACCTGGGCCAACACGGTATACATAATTTTCAATTTCACTCGCTAACTCCGGAGTGACGCCTTGTGCTTTGCTTGTATCGTTATCCATGCGATACCCCGAAATCAATTCGGGAGTAATCGTAACGATATCGATTTGTTCATCCAATGAAACTTCCTGCGCTTCATAGTCGATGTGACCTCCAGGCGCAAGGGCGCAGCCACCTGCCATGCCTAGTGGCAGCAATACAGCTACGAAGCAGGCACCACGTGCAAATTTGTTCATTGTCTTCTCCCTTGCTTTCGAGACATTCCGAGTGCTCATGGCAGTTTCCCCTAACATGCGCCCCCCTAATAAGCAGCCAAACTCTAGGGTGCTGCATAGAGATCGAATCCTTTTCCTAGTTTCCCTACTGCCTGCTAGCTGAAAGCTTTAGTACATCAGTCATTCAGCCATTTTTTACATGAATACAATAACCATTACACAAGATTACAAAAAATACGAACCTGAAATAGCATGGATTTCTTCATCCCTCCAGGTTGAGTCGAGGCATGATAGAATGTCAGTGACTACCAGGCTGATTACACCTAAGCAATTGATATTCTAATATTTTTACTAGGGTGTGAATTATGACTTGGTTAATATGCTATCCGCGCCCAGCAGTTGTACGCTTGGAGCCATGATCGGTATGAAAAAATTAAGCCACTCAACCCTTTTTGGCTTAGAAATGGTTTCACCGCCTGGATAGTGACTTTCCTTTTCTTTAGCTTTACACCCAGAAATTCCGTTCATCACTCGCCAGCCCTTGTCGCCAGCGTATGTTTTATTCGCTCGACAACAAAATTTGTGGCTGCGCTCGTGATATGCTGACTATCTCTGTAGTAAGACCAGATATCACTACTGAGTGTACAGTTGGGTGAGCAGAAAATTTCGTGCGGCTCCAAAATGGTAACGCCACTAATATTCTCGAACTCATGGAAAAAGCGACTTGCTGAATTTATACCCGAAACATTAACTATCTCAAGCGACCTCAACCCGTGCAGGTAGGACTCTTTGGTAAGTCTTATTGAAGGTTGCAAGCTCGTAGTTCCAGAGACCCTTGGATGGGCTCCAATGATGATTATTTCATCTGCATACTGTAAGAAATGCTCTATCGTCTGGTTTATAAAATCAGCCCATCTATCATAAATTTCTTTACCGATAGGAAAATTTGTGACTGACTCTTGGTACAATTCCCAAGACTGGGAAATTACGACATAATCGTATTTTTTTTGAGAATTATATAAACTCTCTCTTAAATCATTGCAGGATATATCTGCGTATTTATCATTAAACTCTACTCCTTTCAGAAGCACACAACCGCCTCTCGTTACTGTATCCACTTCGGCTGCCCCAAGCCCGATAGCGATGCTAAAAGGTAAAACATATTGCTGCAATACTGAGTCACCAACGAATAAAACTTTACCGTATTCAGTATTTTTTATATTTAAACCTCGCTCGTGATTATCATGAAAAGTAGACGAGTGAAATTTAGTAACTTCCAATGCAAATTTGTTTAAATACTTGAATCGTTCAGGCAGGCCATTGGATTTAGCAACAATAAAACCTACGGCAGCCAAGGCCGGGATAAAAAGACATAGCCCTACTATCGTCACTGAAGACTTTATGGAGCTTGACCGTGCAATATTTCTAATCGGTTTCTCTATATAATGATAGGTTGCCATAGCCATAAGGGATGATAGAGTAGCTATAGTTATAAAAATAATATACGCCGGCATTTCCAGTTCGAAGTAACGTACGAATGAAACTAATGGCTGATGAAACAAATATAATGGATAGGATATTAATCCCATTAAAACCAATATCCCGTGAGACAGTATTTTAGTGACGATCCCTCTGTTCGGAAAAGCAATGATGAGCGCAACGCCAATGCAAGGTAGTAGAGCATTATAACCTGGAAAAGCAGTGTTTTCGTCATAAAGCAGTACGGGCGCAATCATGAGTAACAAACCCAAATAACTTAGATATCTCTTGTAGTTATCTTTCACTTTATTATTTTGGTATTTTGCCAGAAAAAGCGCCGTAAGAGATCCGATCAACAGCTCGTTTGCCCGATATTGAAGTAAGAAATATGCCTTGCTATTACCATCATTAGTTGCCGAAATGACCATTAAAGTTGTTATAACCAAGGCAATTCCCGTCAAAGGAATAACTGTTACATCAGAGATCCTAAAAGCTATCAGTAACAAAGTGGGCCACACAAGATAAAACTGCTCTTCAACACCAAGCGACCACAAATGCATTAAAGGCTGGTAAGCAGAATCTTCAGCAAAATAGTTGGCTCCTTGGGCAAACAAAATATTTGCAGCTCCAAGTGAAGAAAAAAATATTTCCTTCCCGAGTTTGTCGAACGACTTGGTTGTATAGAAATAGAATCCGAAAGCAAATACTAGCAGCAATGTTATAATGAAGGCTGGAAGAAGTCTGGCGGCTCTTCTTTTATAAAAATCAATATAGTTAAATTCATTTTCCTTAACCTCCCTATAAATCATGTTTGTTATGATAAAACCACTAATCACAAAAAATGCATCCACCCCGACGTATCCACCAGAAGTAAAATCCAGCCCCGAGTGAAAAGCAATCACTGAAAGCACTGCTATAGCTCTTAAACCATCTATGTCTTTTCTATATGTCATGATCTATGGTTTCTTATCAATGACCTTGCAATCGTTATTTTTATAGCTCTTGGCAGCAGTGATATTATTGATGCGGATAGCCTATCCAAAGCTTTCAGGCTATTATGAAGAAAGAGGAACACATTACCAACCAAAATAGCGGGCAAGAGATTAAGTTATATTTAAGCGAAACTATAAAAATTATGATAGCAGGCTTTTTATTAATGGATTTCAATAATCCTCAAGCTCATTACGAAATGTTTGCAATATTCCTTCCAATGTCTACTACTCCGTCTGATCTGTTTATCAATCTCATAAAATTATTACCTATCATGCCTGTGACCTGATGAGAGATAACGATAGCATTGTTACCATCGCCATCGTTACCTTGGACGTCAACTTGCTTGGACCAGAGAAGGCGAATATTCCCCCCTTGCAAATAATTGTCCTTAATTTTTACGATTCGGGTAAATTTATCTGCATTCCCTTGATAGGCATCTGTTATCGCCGATCTAGTTGTTTTGAATTGATTCCCCATTATCCATAAGCCCGTCGAAATCTCGCTGTCGCGGCTCACGTG
Organism: Billgrantia sp. C5P2; assembly: GCF_051062895.2. Classification (NCBI taxonomy): domain Bacteria; kingdom Pseudomonadati; phylum Pseudomonadota; class Gammaproteobacteria; order Oceanospirillales; family Halomonadaceae; genus Billgrantia; species Billgrantia sp. C5P2. The sequence continues at coordinate 1,759,116 of NZ_CM128542.1, read as the reverse complement.
AAATCCGCCATATACACACCCGCGCTCAACTTGGGCTGCCGTATTATGCAAAACGTGAATACCTCGGTGCCGGTCAATCCAATACGCGTTCCTTGTTTTTATTGCACTATTGCCTATGAGCTGAGTGTCATAGGCCGAGGCGAGGCGAAAGCCGTGCAGAACCTGGCCATCGGTATGATTACCCATGATCAGAATGTTCTGAGCCCCTCCTTCACAACCTATCCCGACTTGACCACGCAGAGCACGGCATTGACGTATAATGCCGCGGTGAGTCGAATTCCAAAAGTCACTATGTATGTCGTTGGTAAAGCGGCCAATGCCATAACCAGTAACGAAGATCCCGTAGCTTGATGCATCCTCCGTCCTAACTCGCTCAATCAAAAAATCTGACATTCCTTCAAGGCGAATCAGAGGGCCATTATCCGTTGCGTGCTTGTCAGCGCCAATCATACAGAAGTCTGACAGAAAGATGCCGTGCGGATGAAGGCTCTGACCAACATCCAAGTGCATTGCGACATAATCATCCTGACGCCAGTCCTCTGCCCTGGCTTCAAGAATGGTTCTTTCCATGCCCTGCCCTCTGAGACGAGTACCGTCATGCAAGCGCAGTTTGCGGTAAAGAAACCAGTGACCCGCCTCGATGATACCCACTATGCCATCGGTGGCAATGTTATCCAGGAAAGTCTGTAGCTGCTGCTGGTCACGGATAGGATCGCCCGAAGGTGCCATGTTCATTTCACTGGTGGTAATGCTGCCAGGTCGACATTTTCTTTTTCGAGACATACTGCCTGTTTGGCCATTGACTGCAGCTCTCATGCCAGCTGTTGAGGCAGCTTGAGAAGTGTTAGCCATGCTTCCAACCGATCCAAGTGACATGATTCGGCCCCCTTCCTGTATGTTCAGCTATGCGCCGCCATGCGCTGAAAGATTTCATTGCGGCTGGACAGCTCACTATAGCTCCCCGAATCAATCACCCTCCCCTCTTTCATCAGGTAGATTCGGTTGCACTGACGAACCGTTGCGAGCCGATGTGCAATCATTATAATGGTCTTCTTCCCCATAATGTCGTGGATGGCTTCCATGATAAGTTTTTCTGTAATTCCATCCAGAGCACTGGTTGCTTCATCCAGAATAAGCACTTTGGCATCGTGATACAGAGCGCGGGCGATGCCAATGCGCTGGCGTTGCCCGCCTGAAAGTTGAACCCCCCTTTCACCTACGCAAGTATCTAGCCCATTGGGCAGCTCTTCGAGGAGCTCGTGGAGATTTGCCATACCGGCGGCACGTATTAATTTTTCTTCGTCAATTTTTCCCGGCTCTACGCCAAAAGCAATGTTCTCTCGGATACTGGTATCCGCAAGAAAGATACTTTGTGGCACGAATCCCAGTGTATTCTGCCATTGCCGCTTATTATGTGTTTCGATACGAACGCCGTCGATGCTGATTTCGCCCTGATCCGGATCAATGAGCCCAAGTAATATATCAATTATCGTAGATTTCCCCGATCCCGAGGCGCCTACTATGCCAATCATACGATTGGCCGGGACTTCCATGCTAACACCGTTAAGTGCGAATTCCCGTGAACCGGGATAACTGAACACAATATTATCCAGTCGAATGACGTCTTTAGGGGTGATATTTCCGACTATATTATTTCTCACCGCCAAGCTCGGTTCCTTCCCTCTTGGTTCAGAACTATTATAAAGGTCGTCTCTCACCGCTTCGAAGGAAGCAAGGTTACCTCGTATCTGCGATAAACAGGAGTACACCTTCTGCAGCGCTGGTAACAACTTGAAGCCGGCCATTGCATATATCGAAAGTATGGGCAAAATGGCTCCCAGATTGCCGTTATGGGTAGCCAGTAAGTACAAAACTAAAAAAATCACACTGGAAAAGGCGACGAGCTCCATTGCGTAGCGTGGCACCTGACTGATGGCCTGATTGCTGCCAGCCGCTTTTGCAAATTGCATGCTAGGCTTCTCGAACCGCTCGATGAAGGTTTTTTGGTTGCCCAACAGTAGCGCGTCCTTGATGCCACCAAAACCCTCCGCCATCAGTTTGAAGCGCTCTGATTGGGTTTCGGAAATTGCCTTACCGTTTTTGACGAGCCGCCGGCGCACTGTGACGAAAAGAAGATAGTAGGAAGCCACGAAGATCGAGATTCCGATTAACGCTACCATCGGGTCATAGATAAAAATCACTATGCTCATTAAAAAAGCCATGACAAGCTTGGCATTCAAGTGCAGCAAAGGACTAATGACAAAATTCGTCATCCGCAAGGTTTCTTGAGAAATCTGCTTAGTAAGGTGGCTGCTACTGGTAGTGGCGTGATATAACCATGGTTGGAACATGTAGTACCGATAAAGTCTATTTCCCAACTCTGCGCCTACTTTTGCGCCATATAGCGACAACCGCCAAACCGTATACATCGATATGAAGGAGGCTGCTGCCAGCACCATTAAAACCATAATGCCCAGCCAGAAAAGAAAATCGCTAGGAGTTTCAATACCACTCATACGATACAGCATCGAGGCAATGCCTTGGGATTCTTCCAGTATTGTCATGTCACCTACCAACGCCATGAACGGGCCAATCGACATGACGCCTGCTATCTCAGCAAAGGACATTACGATGATAAGGCCTTGCAGCTTCAAGAGTTTTATACGCTGCTCCCTGGTCAGCAAAATGTATAGGTCCTTTAGTTTCCTTAGCATGCTATATTCCTTATGCCGAACACAACGAGATCGATTAAACTCAAGAAACTAGAATATTCCCGGCCACAATCTATCCTTCTCCACTATGCTTACCTGGCAGTAGCTTTTATATTGAACGCGCATATCCCTGCTGATAAATTCCACTGCATGTCATTTTTGTTTTATCTTCCGTATCGGCAAGATCCGACTTGGGAAAGGAAACGCTAACGCATGAATAATCGTACGTGCTATTTACATAGTCCACCTTGGGTTTATACCAAAAGCTTTGAGCTAACCCGAGCGTGATGACCCATGCCTTGTGATTTTCTCTTCTTGCGAGCATTTTTAAAACCAGAAGCACATTATTAAATAATATCGATATCGTTCTGCGCCTGGTTTTATAAACCTTGGAAGTGTACAAATTATTCCTTATGAAGTTTTTATAATAGCTGATTCGCGTTGGATTGGACTCGGCGACGATACTAATCGTTCCACCGCCATGCCGTAAATGAACTACGTGGCTATTACCAACTAGATATCCTGGCTGCTCTTGGGTGATTCGCAAGGTGAACTCCGCATCCTCTCCCCAGATGTACATCGACGAAATGGGAAGGCCGTATTTTTCCAAAGTCGATCGTGGCACCAAGATCGAGACGAACGTACCACTTCCGATCGCCACTAAACCTTGTTCTAATTGTTCAGGCCAATCGAAATACCCTGCCTCATTCCTCGCATTACTAACTTGAGGAGTATTACACACTTGGCCATGCTCGGTATAGGCGGTTGAGAGAAGGTAGCTTCTTTTCATCCCCTTATTATCTAAGAATTCGTCGGCCTGCAGTAATTTCTCCAAGGCCTCCGAATTCGGGATAACGTCATCGTCCATCATCCATACATAGTCTGCTCCGTTATCGTAGGCCAATCGAAATCCAGCATTGAAACCACCGGCTGCGCCAACATTATTTTTCATCGTATAAACTTTTATGTTCGGATACTTACCACTTGTCAGGTATTCAAGCGTTCCATCGGCGCTTGCGTTATTTATCACCAGAACCATGTCACATGGACGGGTCTGGGAGTGAACCGCCTTGAGGCAGCGTTTGAGAAGTTCCTTTCGATTGTAAGTAAGGATAACGCCGATCACCTTGTTTTTCATTTTCTTCTCCCTGCGTCATCGCTTTTAATATATTTAATCTCAATAAAGTCGAGATGAGCGTTCGCTAATCAGTGGCCAACTAGCATCCTTAGCGGATATTACCGAAGCTGGCATAGGCCATTCGATGCCGAGGGCCACGTCATCGTATCGTAACCCATCTTCAGATGACGGTGTATAGGGTGCTGTCACTAGATAACTGACTTCTACGTCATCTTCCAATGTCATAAAAGAGTGGGCAAATCCCTTAGGTACTAAAAGTTGCAGCCTGTTTCTGCTGGTGAGTTCGAACATCTGATGCTGCATATAAGTTGGCGAGTCCTGTCGAATATCGACAATGACGTCAATAATGGCACCGCGGATGCAGCGAATCAGTTTATCCTCTCCATTCGGGGCCTTCTGAAAGTGTAGGCCGCGAAGGGTGCCGCGCTGAGCCGAGAAGGAGGTATTTTGTTGAACGAAATTGTTGTTAATTCCTATCGTTGAGAATTCCTCTCTACACATGGTTCTTGCAAAGAAGCCTCTGTCATCACCCCGAGGCTCAAGCTCCACCAGGTAGGCATCCTTGAGATCTGTCTGGATGAACTGCATACTTGGTCCCCTATTCCTCGATTTTCTCAAAGAAAACGTCTTCCTGCGCCCGATACAGCTGATCAACCAGGCGTCCCTCAGGAAACCGGACATCATCGAAAGTCAGAGGCGCATCCTTTGCGACGTGCTTTTCCACGACGCAATCGAGCGCCAGACCAACGGGCAAAAGCCTCTCTCTACGAATAACCTCAATGTTCTCGGCAACTCCGTATACTTCAAAGCCGCCAAACTCACGAATAATTGTCCCCTCTTGGAGGTCTTTCTTCGCCATGGCTACGACGCCAACCATCGGGGCTCCGCGAGGGGTTAACACAGGATCGTTGAACAACACGGCTCGTGCGACCGAGGTCGGCACTTCAAAATGACAAAGATGATAGGGTGTATAGAAGCAGTAATATGGGCCCTTTCCCAGTTTGTAGAGTTCAAGGTAGTGCTGCTTGCGCGGATCTGTCACGGTGCCGATAACGAAGACGCCAGGGCCCGGCCGGGCTCCCACCACGTAGTCGACGAGTCCAGGTCCTGAAGCATCCAGATAAGGCTCGAAGCTGGATAGCACTTCCTCGATGGGTACCAGTGGTGAGCCGGGGTCGCCGTTCGAGAAATCGGGGCCAAGCATGCCGCGGCGGGCAACTTGCATTCCCGTACCATTTGCCACAATCGCCTGCTCGAATGAGATCTTCGTACCATCAGCGAAAGAAGCCACCATGGCGGGCTTTTGACCCCATCGCTCCGCAAATGCGCGCTGTGTTTCTGGGTTCCGGTAGGGATCATGCAATCCCTTGATGTTGCCGCTGAGTACAGGTTTGATTCCCAAACCTTCGGCGAACCGAAGCAGGTTCATCTGCACACCCGGTTGGTCACCATCCGAAAAAGTATAGATTAGCCCAGCTTGTTCCGCCTTGCGCTTCAGGATGGGACCGATCGTTCCATCGAGTTCCGCATTCATCTGGATGACGTGTTTGCCGCTGGAGATGGCTGTCAATATCGCCTCTGCCGCATATTCGATAGAACCCGTGACCTCAATGATGGCATCCAGACCGTCAGAAGCGGCCATAGCGCGGGCATCTTCCGTAACCACGGGCAGCCCCCTGGCGATTGCCGATTCGATCTCCACTGTCGTATCGCATCGCTCTGGTGCAATCCCTATCTGCTCAAACACCGTAATGGCCGATTCAAGATGGCGATTTGCGATGGCGCAAAGGGTCATGCCAGGTGTTGCGGTCATGATCTGTAAGCCGATGCCCTTGCCCTGGAAACCCGCTCCGATCATACCCACACGTATCGGTTTATTCTCCGCTTCTCGCTTGGCTAATGCCGTATCTACGATGATCATCGCTTTTTTGCTTCCCGGCTGGTAGAAAAAATTTGAACGCTGTCGGCTCAATCTTTCCAAACTTTCCATGGTGGAGTATCGGCCCAGGCTGTCTCGAGCACCATCTTGTCACGCAGCGAATCCATGCTCTGCCAGTAGCCCTCATGATGGTAGTAACCCAGCTTGCCCATCTGTACCATGCGCTCCATGGGCTCGTTCTCCCAAGTCGTACGGTCATCGTCGATCAGGTCCAATACTTGGGGCTCGCACACAAAAAAGCCGCCATTGATCAAACCTCCGTCTACGGCTCCCTTTTCCCGGAATGCCATGACGTGGCTGCTATCCTCGTCCAACCTGAGTGCACCATAGCGTCCCGGCTGTGTAACAGCAGTGAGCGTGCACCAGCACCCTGATTGCTTATGGCTTTCGATCAGTTTTCCTATATCCACATCACTTACACCGTCACCATATGTCAAACAGAAGGGTTCATTATCGATGAGATGCTTAGCTCGCTTTATCCTTCCACCCGTTAGCGATTCCGCTCCGGTGTCGAGGACCGTCACATTCCAGTCTTCGTTGACACCGTTCAGCCATTCGACTCGCCCCGTTTTGAGATCGATCGTGTAGTCTGTCTGCCTGCCGCGATAATTAAGGAAATAATTACGAATATATTCGACCTTGTAACCGCCTAGTATTACAAAGTCCTTCAAGCCGTAATGTGAATAAATTTTCATGATGTGCCAAAGTATGGGCCGCCCCCCCACTTCCACCATTGGCTTGGGACGAATAGATGTCTCTTCACTCAGGCGAGTTCCAAAACCACCAGCAAGAATCACAACTTTCATGATATCTCTCCCTTTAGAAACTAAACTATTTCTTATAATTTATGTTGATACCAATTTTCTATTTCTCTGCCCACATTAAACTCGCTGTCAGTCGCCCTTGCTCAACATGATCTTGCAAGATTTTTAATCGCATCAGGTGCGAATCCCTGAATCTCGCATCCGAGAATTTCATGCGAGACAATCCCGCCACTAATCCTTGGATTGAATCCTTGAGAGTCATCAATGGCTGATGCTCCGGAGCAAGCTTCTCGTAGAGGCTAAAATCTACCTTGTATGATCGGCTATCGACTGCTTCTTTTTCGTTGATATGCACGCTCGTTCCTGGAATTGCATCAGCGACGGCTTCTGCCAGTTCTCGCACTTGATGGTTTCGACGGTTTGAGCCGGTATTGACGCTGAGAATGCGCCCCCCATTGCTTGCCTGCCGTTGAATGGCCCAGTCGATCGCTCTCCCCATGTCGCTGACATCGATTAGGGGACGCCAAGGGGTTCCATCGCTGAGTACGGTGATCTTTTTCTGTGACAGAGCGCAGGCCACAAAGTCATTCAGAACCAGGTCCAGGCGAAGGCGTGCCGACATACCACAGGCGGTAGCAAACCTCAGGCTGGTTATGATCATGTCTCCTTCGATAGCTGCAAGCGCATCCTCCGAGCCGATCTTGGACCTGGCATAAGCAGTCATCGGCGCGAGCGGGTCTGCCTCCTTGCGGGGCTCGCCACTCGCTAGGCCGTAGACACTGCAGCTCGACGCGAAGACAAAATGCCTCACTCCGGCCTGAGCCGCCTGCCTGGCAGCCCTTACTGTGGCTTCTTGGTTGATCTCCTGAGTAACCGTCTCGAAGCGATTACCCATGGGATCGTTGGAAACGGCGGCAAGCTGCACCACAGCGTCATAGCCTTCCAGCATGCCTTCTGGAAGATGGCGAATATCCCCGTAATATTGCCTTTCCAGATAAATTTCAGGACTTCGGTCTACGCCCGTCAGGCAATGTGCGAAGTAAGCATTGTCATAACCATGCAACACAGACTCAGGATGCCTTCGCTTCAGCTCCTTGGTGACTTCAGGTCCAACATATCCCATGTTTCCCAGGATCAATATTCTCATTGCCCCGCCTCCCGTTGCACATATTCAGAATCGTCTTGTTGCATGGCACCACCAGTAGAACCACCTCCCAGCATGCTCAACTTGAGCTCTTCTTCACTTACCCAGCCCTTATTTTTCATTTCATCAAATATCTGCGATGTCAGCATCGAAGCACCGGAAACGCTCAAATGATTATTGTCGTAATAGAGAAGTTCATCTTCGACCTGGGTAGCGCAACGACTGGGCAGGTAGGTATCGCAAAACAGCCTGGCCGGCTCGATCTTTATTAGATTATCGTGCTCCACGACTCTTGACATTTGCTCGTAAGCCGATGCAGTACGCTGCTTAAAAACGTCGTAACTGGTCGAAAGTGGGGCAAATCGTTTGATACCGAATATTCTTTCCTTGACCAGCAAATAAGGCACATCCCAGCCCACCTCAGGTACCGGATAGAGCAGAATGACCCGCTTGCCGGCGCTAACCATCCTCTGGACTGTTTCCTGAAGCAGTGAGCCAACCTCGTCAACGCGGAGTTTGTCATCAGCCATGTCGAGGCGATTCATGGGTACGGCACGCACGGCCTCATCGTGCTCTATTCCCCCTTCCCCGTTATCGAAAGAGACGCCTTCGAATTGAAGCGGATATCTACCCAGCATGATGACCAACTCGACACTATCATCTTCCAGAACGTACTCCAGCACTTGCTCGTTATGGCGGCCACATTCCGGTTCGTCGCTTCTGGTATAGCCCGCAATTGGCAAACAATTTGTGTAAATGAATTGTCTCACCTTCATGCCAAGCGCATCGACTCGTTCGGCTACCGGTCCGACTAGCGGCGTCGCCTGGCTATCACCCCATATGACTACCGTCTTATCTCCGCTCTCGTTGTACACACAGGTCTCTTCGAGCGGTATCAGGTTTCCCGGCGTGCTCTGACAGTTTGCGTTAATGTTTTTCTGTGAACGCACCATCACTAGATTCTCAAGCTCCCCGTCAAAACGCCAGGGGATACCTTGTGAGTAATAGCCATAGGAACCCACACCTATCATCAGACACGACATTGCCAAAGCCGCCTTGAAGATTTGGGGCCGAGTGTATTTCTTGCGATTCCTGAACGGTAGTTCGACATAGTGCCAGGAAAACCATGCCAAAAGCAGGGAGAGTATGCTCAACAGGATGAAGTCGATATTGGAGATGGGCCCGAAGCTACGCTCTCTAGCGAAGGCGAACACCGGCTGGTGCCAGAGATAGGCGCTGTAGCTGATTAGACCGATTCCTACCATGGGCTTGAAGGACAAGACTTTTCCTGTAATGTCTCTTTCGCCGGCGAAAAGTATCACGAGAGTGGTTCCAAGAACGGGTATCAGTGCCCACATACCGGGAAAAGGAATACTCTGATCGAATACCAATATCGCATACAGGAGCATTACTACCCCAACCACTCCTCCCACGTTGCTCACCCAGAGGGGAGGCTGAACTCTGTGTCGATGCAAAAAGACTGCAATGATTCCTCCAGCCACAAGTTCCCAGGCGCGGGTCGGTAGCAGATAGAAGTTGGCTGAAGGATGATGAGTGGAAGCGTACTCCGATAAGGCAAGACTGACGAGGAAGCATAGAGTAAGAATTACTATAAGCAGCCATTTTTTGACCCAGCCTACCAATAGCATGAACAGTGGAAAGAACAGATAGAACTGTTCCTCCACGGCCAGGCTCCAAGTATGCAGAAAGGGCTTCATCTCTGCTGGTCCGGCGAAGTAATCCATATCCTGCCAGAAATGAATATTAGAGATGAACAAATTTACTGCTATCAAGCTCTGGCTCAGACTCGCGAACTCTTCCGGCAGCATCCACACCCATGCCACAGCCATGCAAACTATGCTGACAAAAAACAGCGCCGGAAGAATTCGTCTCGCCCGCCGCTCGTAGAAATTCGCAATTGAGAACTTTCCTTCGACTATTTCATTGTAAATAATCCCAGTAATTAAATATCCACTTATGACGAAAAAAATATCAACTCCGACATACCCTCCGCTAAAAGTTTCGAAGCCAGCATGAAACAATATAACAGGTATAACGGCCACGGCTCTTAGCCCATCTATCTCAGGCCTGTAGTGAGTCGTCATTGTATCCTCGATGCGACTTAGCAACTTATCTAAAATAATAATGTGTGATTTCGATCTCCATTCAGAATTTTCAAGGATTAATTTTCAGGGTGGATTATCACAGGCCACGCTACCGCCAGAGGAGTTCATGGTGGACCTCCCTTTCCGTTCCTATGGATCACTTGCTTTGTTATATTTTCCTACAGAATGTTACTAAACGTACTTGCCATTTGCGTAGTTGGTTTTTGCCATACTCGGCGCTAAGCTGGCGTCATCCTATCGGAAGGGTTTTTCTGACCTTATTAAAAATCTGGTACTTTTATACTAGTGAGGATTGTTCCGAAACACAGTGAAGGCACTCGCAGTAAAACTGGAGACGAAAAAAAACTGCCCTCTTATGAGAGCAGTTTACTCGGTTAAATAGGGATGGAATTAATGAAAGGACGTGCGGCTCAGAACACCCGATTCAACCCGTTCTGGGCCGCTACCCGGTAGGCCTCGGCCATGGTGGGGTAGTTGAAGGTAGTGTTGACGAAGTACTTGAGGGTATTAGCCTCGCCCTTCTGCTGCATGATCGCCTGGCCGATATGGACAATCTCCGAGGCCTGATCGCCGAAGCAGTGGATGCCGTAGATCTCCAAAGTGTCCTGATGGAACAGGATCTTGAGCATGCCCACCGTGTCGCCGGTGATCTGGGCGCGGGCAGTGTCCTTGAAGAAGGCCTGGCCTACCTCGTAGGGTATCTTGGCTTCAGTGAGTTCTCGCTCGGTCCGACCGAAGGAACTGATTTCGGGGATGGTGTAGATACCCGTCGGCACCTCGTTGACGAAGCGGTAGTCCCGTTCGAGCAATTCATCGCAGGCATTGAGCCCCTGGTCGTAGGCGGCACTCGCCAGGCTCGGCCACCCAATGACATCACCTGCGGCGTAGATATGGCGGATAGCGGTACGGTAATGGTCGTCGACCTGTAGCTGGCCGCGGCCGTTGGCTTCCAGCCCGATATTCTCCAGGCCCAGCTCGTCGGTATTACCGGTCCGTCCGTTGGCCCACAGGAAGGCATCGGCACGTAACTTCTTGCCGGACTTGAGATAGACCACGACACCCGATTCGTCGCCCTCGACACGCTCGTACTCTTCGTTGTGGCGGATCAGCACGCCATGCTTGCGCAGGTGGTAGGAGAGCGCATCGGAGATTTCGTCGTCGAGAAAGGAGAGCAGGCTATCCCGATTGTTGATCAAATCGACCTTGACCCCGAGCCCCGAAAAGATCGACGCATACTCACAGCCAATAACGCCCGCACCGAAGATAACCAGCGTACGCGGCGTATGCGATAGGCTGAGTATGGTGTCCGAATCGTAGATTCGTGGGTGGCGGAAATTGATGTCGGCGGGACGATAGGGACGCGAGCCCGTGGCAATGACGATTGTCTGCGCGACCAGTTCCTCCAGCGCCTCCTGCCGGTCACGCACCAGCAGGGTATGCTCGTCCTTGAAGCGTGCCACACCGCTATAGAGGTCAATGCGATTGCGAGCGTAGAACTTGGTGCGCATCTCGACCTGCTGGTCGATAGTGATACGCGAACGCTCCATGACCCTGGGAAAGGAGAACCAGCGCGGTTCGCCGATGTCGCGGAACATGCGGTTGGTATTGAACTGCATGATCTGCTTGACTTGGTGCCGCAGCGCCTTGGAGGGAATGGTGCCCCAGTGGGTGCAATTGCCCCCCAGGACCGGCTGCTTCTCCACGACAGCAACCCGCTTGCCGTGCTTGGCGGCGTTGATGGCGGCGCTTTCTCCGGCGGGCCCGGTACCGATCACCACCACGTCGTAGTTATGGACTGCCATGGGCTCTTGCGTCTCCTTTCCCTTGTCGATGTTGGTTTTCGGCTCCCAGGGCTATACCTGCGGCACGGCATTATGCGCAAGACATTGCAGGGCCTAGCGGCGGGTGGCGTCATAGCCCAGGTCGGCACCACGACTCTCATCGCTCGAACGACGCGCACTGACCGGGTCGCCCTTGCGCTTGCGGTTCTCCTCCTCGCATATCTCGTCCTTGCCCCCGCAGATGTCACAGCCTTCCTTGAGGCCCAACTTGTTGAGTCCGCCACAGGATCCGGCGATGGGCTTACGCCCCATGATCACGCCGATGGCCATGGCCGCCATGATCAACAGCATGAAGCCCAGTACGACGAGAAAAGTGGTCATTGGGTTACCTCCCAGGCGGCTAGGGCTCGAGCCAGGGCTCGAGAGCCGCGGTATGATGGATTTCGATACCCTGTGGTGTCTTGACAACAACCCTGGCAGCACTATCCATGGCCTCGGCCAGTAACACCGCGTCCTCTGGATTGGCATGCAGCAGCTGCGTTGCCTGCCGCATGGCCTCGCTGGCACTTGGCGCGACGACACTCACTGCCAGCGGAGTCGCCAACGTGACCAGTGGAACCACATCCTGGCGTGCGAAGCGGTGCACCAGCGCGGCATTCTCAAGACGCACGTGTCGGGCCCCATCCGGCGCGGACAGCCCGGCCTGCTCAAGCGACAGGCGCCAGCCACCCGTGGGTGGCACACCCAGGCCGCGCATCACGCCCCCGACCTCGACCATCACGGCGGCGAAACGATTCTCGCCGAGCCATAGCGCCAAGCGATCGACGGCCAGCGAATGCGCCACACGATCCGCTTCATGCCGAAGCTTTGACGAGGGTAGCCAGAACCGTCCAAAGGCGGCATCCAGCGCGCGAAGGAGCCCGTCTCGCTGCCGTTCGAGAGTTGCCAGTTCACCTTGTATGCCGGCTTCGAGTTCAGCGACCTGCTCCTGATCCAGGTCGGCATACAGGGTGATGTGGTATCCCGTTCCCAGAGCCGTGCCCTGGATGAGATGCTCGTTGCTGTGGTCACGGCAAGCGCTGAGAGCCACGGCCGCCAACAGCGCTAGAAGGAGCCGGGCCGGCCCACTGGGAGCCAGCCCGGAGAGTCGCCCTAGGGCGAAGGGGATCATCCGCCAAAGTCGTCCAGCAGAATGTTCTCGGGTTCGACGCCCAGGTCGAGCAGCATCTTGATGACGGATGCGTTCATCATGGGCGGCCCACACATGTAGTACTCACAATCCTCGGGAGCCGGATGGTCCTTGAGGTAGTTCTCGTACAGCACGTTGTGGATGAACCCGGTCGGCCCAGTCCAGTTGTCTTCGGGCTGTGGGTCGGAGAGAGCCAGGTGCCACTCGAAGTTGGAGTGCTCCTCGGCCAGCTTGTCGTACTCGTCGTTGTAGAAGGTCTCGCGCCAGGAACGAGCACCATACCAGAAGGTGATCTTGCGCTTGGAATCAAGACGCTTGAGCTGGTCGAAGATATGGCTGCGCATCGGCGCCATGCCCGCGCCACCGCCGACGAAGACCATCTCGGCATCGGTGTCCTTGGCGAAGAACTCGCCGAAGGGCCCCATCACCGTCACCTTGTCGCCCGACTTCAGACTGAAGACGTAGGTCGACATCAGGCCTGGCGGATGGTTGGTGCCGGGAGGCGGTGTGGCGATACGGATATTGAACTTGAGGATGCCTTTCTCTTCGGGATAGTTCGCCATGGAGTAGGCGCGAATGACTTCCTCGGTGTTCTTGTGGGAAAGCTTGAACAGGTCGAACTTTTCCCAGTCGCCGCGATACTCCTCTTCGATGTCGAAGTCGGAGAACTTGATGTCGTAGGGCGGTGCCACCAGCTGGACATAGCCGCCGGCGCGGAAGGCCACTTCCTCGCCCTCGGGCAGCTTGAGGTTGAGCTCCTTGATGAAGGTCGCCACGTTGGGGTTGGCGATGACCTCGCACTCCCACTTCTTGACGCCGAAAACTTCTTCGGGCACCTCGATCTTCATGTCCTGCTTCACCGGCACCTGGCAGGAGAGACGCCAACCCTCCTTCTTCTCACGCAGGGTGAAGTGGGACTCCTCGGTGGGCAGGATGGAGCCGCCGCCCTCCTCAACCCGGCACTTGCACTGAGCACAAGAGCCGCCGCCGCCACAGGCGGAAGAGAGGAAGATGCCGTTGGCCGCCAGGGTATTGAGCAGCTTGCCACCCGCCTGGGTGGTAATGGTGTGTTCCGGGTCGCCGTTGATCTCGATGGAAACGTCGCCGGTACTGACGAGCTTGCTGCGGGCTGCCAGGATCACCACGACGAGGCCGATGACGACCACGGTGAACATGAACACACCGAGCAAGATGATAGATGTTCCAACCATGTCGGTTTCCTATTTGCTGTGTAACCTGTTTCCCGGCGGCGCGATCACCGCCGGAAACGCGCCCTGGCTCAGAGCTGTATGCCCGAGAAGGACATGAAGCCCAGCGACATCAGACCCACGGTGATGAAGGTGATGCCCAGGCCCTGCAGGCCGGCCGGCACGTCACTGTACTTGAGCCTCTCGCGAATCCCCGCCAGCGCGGTGATGGCCAGTGCCCAGCCGACGCCGGACCCCAAGCCATAGACCACGGATTCGCCGAAGCCGTAGTTACGCTCGACCATGAACAGCACGCCGCCGAGAATGGCACAGTTCACGGTGATCAGCGGCAGGAACACGCCCAGGGCGTTGTAGAGCGCCGGTACGTACTTGTCGAGGAACATCTCGAGGATCTGTACCAGAGCGGCGATAACGCCGATGTAGGACAGCAGACCCAGGAACGACAGGTCGATGTTCTCGGCGCCTTCGATACCGGTCCAGGTCAGCGCGCCTTCCGCCAGCAGCGCGTTGTAGATGACGTTATTGACGGGGACGGAGATGGTCAGCACCACGATCACCGCGATACCGAGACCAATGGCTGCCGAGACCTTCTTGGAAACCGCCAGGAAGGTACACATGCCCAGGAAGAACGCCAATGCCAGGTTCTCGACGAAGACCGAGGCAACGAACAGGCTGATATAGTGCTCCATGTTACACCGCCTCCTTCGGTTGGGTGTTTTCCTTCATCTTGAATTCGTTCGCCTCGACCTGCTCCGGATGAGTAGAACGTAGCGCCCAGATGATCAGACCGATGATGAAGAACGCCGACGGCGGTAGCAGCAGCAGCCCATTGGGCACGTACCAGCCGCCATCCTGCACGGTGGGCAGGATGGTAAAGCCGAACACGCTACCGGAACCGAGCAGTTCGCGAACGAAGCCGACGGTCATCAGAATGACACCATAGCCCAGCCCGTTGCCGACACCGTCCAGGAACGACAGCCCGGGCGAGTTCTGCATGGCGAAACCTTCGGCACGCCCCATCACGATACAGTTGGTGATGATCAGGCCGACGAATACCGAGAGCTGTTTGGACATCTCGTAGGCATACGCCTTGAGCACCTGGTCCACCACGATCACCAGCGAGGCGATGATCGTCATCTGCACGATGATTCGAATCGAGGACGGTATATGGTGACGAATGAGCGACACGAACAGGTTGGAGAAGGCCGTTACCGAGATAACGGCCAGCGCCATGACCAGCGAAACGCTCATGCTGGTCGTTACCGCCAGCGCCGAGCAGATACCGAGTACCTGCAAGGCAATGGGGTTGTTGTTGAAGATCGGGGTCGTCAGGACGCCCTTGGGAGTCACAGCGGACATTTTCAGGCTCCTTAAGCTTCAGCTTCGAGTTCGACGTCGGCTTCCTGCACTTCTTCCTGGTCGACTCCGCTACGGAAGCGCGCCAAGTAAGTACCGAAGCCCTCCGGACTCAACCAGAACTGCAGCATGTTGGTGACACCGTTGCTGGTCAACGTCGCGCCGGACAGCGCATCGATCTCGGTCTCGTCGTTGGCGCCGCCCTTGGTCAGATGGATGGCCGGGGCCAGCTCTGCCTCGTCGGAGTAGATCTGCTTGCCTTCCCACTGGGCTTGCCAGCGTGGGTTGTTGACCTCCGCGCCGAGCCCCGGGGTTTCACTATGGTCATAGTAGGTAATACCGACGATCGTATTGCCATCACCTTCCACCGACAGGAAACCGCGCATCAATCCCCACAGGCCTTGCCCGCGAATCGGCAGGATGATCTGGTCCGGATCTTCGGGGTCGCCGACAAGATAGACGGTGGCATAATTCTCGACACGGCTCAGGCCGGCAATATCGCGATCGCCCGACAGAGTACGTCCTGTAGCCGGATCACGCGCTGCCTGAAAGTGGTCGAAGGTCTCCGGGTCGAACTCGTCGGTATATTCACCGGTACGCATATCCACGACGCGCGGAGTCACGTCGCCGAATGCCGATTCGACATCCATGCCCGGCTCGTACAGGTTGGCTACGCTCAGGATGTTGGTCTTGCGATCAAGCTCCTGATTGAGCTGTTGCTTGGGCCGCAGCGCCACCGCCGCGGTCGACACGATAACCGAACACACGATACAGAGTGCGAACGCCACCGTGAGAATCTTCTTGATGGAGTTATTGCTCTGAGCCATCAGACTCCCTCCTCGACCGGTGCACCGACACGCCGCATACGGCGCTTGATGTTGGCCTGAACAAAGAAGTGATCGATCAGCGGCGCGAACAGGTTGGCGAACAGGATCGCCAGCATGATCCCCTCAGGAAACGCCGGGTTGACCACACGGATTAGCACGGTCATCACGCCGATCAGGATGCCGAAGATCAGACGCCCCGGGTTGGTCATGGAAGCCGATACCGGATCGGTCGCCATGAACACCATGCCGAAGGCGAAGCCGCCGATGACAAGGTGCCAGTACCAGGGCATGGCGAACATCGGGTTGCTCTCGGAGCCGACCAGATTGAAGAGCAGGCTGGTCCCCACCATGCCGAGCAGACATCCCAGCATGATTCGCCAGGAAGCGATCTTGGTCCACAGCAGCACCGCAGCACCGATGAAGATGGCCAACGTCGAAACCTCACCGACAGAGCCGGGCAGGTAACCGATGAAGGCATCCCACCAGCTGTACTGCGAGGTCAGGTCCGCCATGCCCTCCTGGAAGGCGATGGAGAGCGGGGTCGCACCGGTGTAGCCGTCGGCAGCCACCCACACCGCATCGCCCGAAATCTGCGCCGGGTAAGCGAAATACAGGAAGGCACGGCCGGTCAGTGCCGGGTTGAGGAAGTTCTTGCCGGTGCCGCCGAAGATTTCCTTGCCTATCACCACGCCGAAGGTGATGCCCAGCGCCACCTGCCACAGCGGAATGGTGGCCGGCAGGACCAGGGCATACAGCACGGAGGTGACGAAGAACCCCTCGTTGACCTCATGGCCACGCTTGACGGCAAACAGCACTTCCCAGAAGCCACCGACCACGAAGGTCACCAGATAGATCGGCAGGAAGTAGGTCGCACCGAGCACGAAGTTGGCCCACAGGCTGTCCGGATCATGACCGGAGGCAAGCACCATGAGAATGGCTTCGCGCCAACCGTCCATGGAGGCATAACCGTCGGCGATGGCGCTGTTGGCCAGCCAGCCGGCGTTCCACATACCGAAGAACATGGCCGGAAAGGTACATAGCCACACGGTGATCATGATGCGCTTGAGATCGATACCGTCGCGCACGTGGGCCGTGGTCTTGGTCACGCTGGGCGGAGAGTAGAAGATGGTGTCGACCGCTTCGAAGAGCGGGTACCACTTCTCGTACTTGCCACCCTTGTGGAAGTGCGGTTCGAGATTGTCGAGTGTCTGTCGGATACCCATCATCAGGCCTCTTTCTCGATCATGGTGAGGTTGTCACGCAGGATGGGACCGTATTCGTACTTGCCCGGGCACACGTAGGTGCACAGCGCCAGGTCCTCTTCATCCAGCTCCAGACACCCAAGCTGCATGCCCGCCTCGATGTCTCCGACGATCAGCGTGCGCAGCAGTTGGGTCGGCAGAATGTCCAACGGCATCACTTCCTCGTAGACACCTACCGGCACCATGGCCCGCTCGGAACCGTTGGTAGAGGTGTTGGGCGCATAATTGGTGAGCCCCTTGAACTTCGACAGGTAGATCCCCAGCACGGAGTGCCGGTTGCTGCCCGGCGACAACCAGCCCAGGAAAGCGCGTTTGTTGCCCTCTTCGAGCAGAGTGAGCTGGTTGTGGAAGCGGCCCAGGTAGCGCAGGCTGCCTTCCGCGGTGAAGCCGGAGAACACAGAGCCGGAAATCACACGCGTATCTTCGGGTTGGAGGATTTCTCCCGCCAACAGTTCCTCGGTGCTGGCGCCGATCCGCGTGCGCAGCAGGCGTGGCTTCTCGGCCCGCGGCCCACCCACGGCGACGATCCGCGCCATGTCGAGCCGGCCCTCGGCGAACAGCTTGCCGAAAGCGATCACGTCCTGGTAACCGATATGCCAGACACGCTTGTGCAAGGCGACCGGCGACAGGAAGTGGATATGCGTACCGACCAGGCCGGCCGGATGCGGGCCGCCGAAGGTCTCGACCTGGACACCCGCCACGTCGCCACCAGGAATCCGCGCGTCGGGCGCAGTACACAGGAAGACCTTGCCCTGGGTTAGATTAGACAGAACCTTGAGCCCATCTTCGAAGGCTTCGGCCTGCTCGGCGATGATGTCGGCAGGATTCGCGCAAAGTGGGTGCGTGTCGATGGCCGTGACGAAGATGTCAGCCGGCTCGCTGTCGATGGCCGGGCTGCGTGAGAAGGGGCGCGTGCGCAGCGCCGTCCACAGCCCCGACTCGACCAGTTGATCGACGACGACCTGGCGTTCGAGGGACCCGAGCTTGTCGCGTCCATGGGCCGTGAACTCGACCGCGTCCTCGTTCTCGTCGACCTGGATCACGACCGAGAGCAGCTTGCGCTTCTCGCCACGGTTGATGGCGACGACTTCGCCGGCAGCCGGCGCCGTGAAGCGCACGCCGGGGTTCTTCTTGTCGGTGAAGAGGAGTTGGCCCAGTTTCACCTTGTCCCCTTCCCGGACCTCCATGGTCGGCTTCATGCCGACGTAATCGGTGCCCAGGACAGCCACGTGACGCACGGGCCGCGCATCCTCGATGCGCGGCTCGGGCGTCCCCATGATGGGGAGATCCAGGCCTTTCTTGACTTCGATCATAGTCTCGCCCAGTTGATGGATCGGAAATGCGAAGGAAAGGGGTTCGAATGGATTCGAATTCTTGTTGGGTCAGTACGTTACCAGTCAGGCCCGAAGGCGCTTCGGACCACCCCGAAAAAATCCACAGTATTATAAAGACAAGCGCGACCAAAGACCACACGGCCTAAGGTCGCAAAAGGGAGTATAAAACCGCTCTACGCTTGGCTTCGATAGAGTTCAACAGGCGTTGAAAGGCGCTTGTATCAAGGGCTAGGCAGGCCCTGACGGAGCGGGCCGACAGCATGCATGCGTCGTTCGGAATGGCATGAAGATGACCTGGATCAGCCATTCCCGACCCCACGGGTCGGGAATGACCGGCAGCACGAGGTCAGGCGTGAGCGCGGGGCAACTTCAGGAAATGCACGTTGGAGATATGCTGCAGGATGCGCACCACCTGGCAGCTGTAGCCGAACTCGTTGTCGTACCACACGTAGAGCACCGCTTGCTTGCCACTGGCGATGGTCGCCTTGGCATCGACAATTCCGGCATGGCGGTTGCCGACGAAGTCGGACGACACCACCTCGGGCGAATCGACGTAATCGATCTGCTTCTGGTAGGAGGAGTCGATCGACATGCGACGCAGGTAGTCGTTGAGCGCCTCGGCGTCGGTCTCGCGCCCCAGGGTCAGGTTGAGGATCGCCATGGAGACATTGGGGATCGGTACGCGGATGGCGTTGCCGGTCAGCTTGCCGGAGAGTTCCGGCAACGCCTTGGCCACCGCCTTGGCGGCACCGGTCTCGGTCAGCACCATGTTGAGCGGCGCACTGCGCCCGCGGCGATCGCCCTTGTGGTAGTTGTCGATCAGGTTCTGGTCGTTGGTGTAGGCGTGCACCGTCTCGACGTGGCCACACTCGATGCCATACTCGTCGTTGAGCACCTTGAGCACCGGCACGATGGCGTTGGTCGTACATGAGGCTGCCGACAGGATATTGTCGTCCGCCGCGATGTCGCCGTGGTTGATACCGAAGACGATGTTCTTGATGTCACCCTTGCCCGGCGCGGTCAGCAGCGCCTTCGAGACACCCTTGCATTCCAGGTGCTGGCCCAGGCCTGCCTCATCGCGCCAGATGCCGGTATTGTCGACCACCACGGCATTGTCGATGTCGTAGGCGGTGTAGTCGATGTCGCTGGGCTTGTCGGCGTAGATGACCTGGATGACATTGCCGTTGGCGGTAATGGTGCGCGCCTCGGTATCGACGCTGATGGTGCCATCGAACGGGCCATGGACCGAATCGCGACGCAGCAGGCTGGCCCGCTTCTCCAGGTCCTTGGCGATATCGCCCCGGCCACGCACGACAATGGCGCGCAGGCGCAACAGGTTGCCGCCGCCGGCCTTCTCCACCAGCACCCGCGCCAGCAGGCGGCCGATGCGACCGAAGCCGTAGAGCACCACGTCCTTGGACTGCCCGTTGCTGCCGCTTGGGTCGTGAGTGTCGACGATCTCGGCGAGTTCTTCACGCAAGAAGGCCTTGGCATCGCCGCCGCCGCGCTTCTTGAAGGCCACGCCCAGCTTGCCTACGTCGACATGAGCCGGTCCCAGATTGAGCTCGGTCATGGCCTGGACCAGGGGCAGGGTATCCTGCACCGAGAGTTCGGTGCCCTCAACCTTCCTGACGAAACGGTGGTCCTTCAGGATCCGGATCACCGAGCGGTTGAACAGCGAGCGCCCATAAAGGGTGGTGACCACGTTGTTGTGACGATAAAGGCTGCCGATCAGCGGGATCATCTGTTCGGCCAGCGCCTGATTGTCGTGCCATTCCTGGAAGACGGTCTCGAGGGGTTGCTGACTCACGTGAAGCCTCTCTGGGTATCGTAAATTCGCCGTCATTATCCCGTTCGCGCTTCGCTGGGGCAATCGCAGGATAGTCGCAGGCGCTGTAGGGGGATTACAGAAATCGCAGTTTGACTACAAGCATTGCGTCGGGCTGGTATGATCCCTCACCTACCCCGACGTCTCTATCACAGGCCTGTGCGAACGGCCTTGACGGCAGCACACACGACGACCGACGAATACGCCCGACGACACCATGCCCAAATTCTCGCCGCTCGAACCGCCCCGCCCAACGGGGATTCGCGACACCCTCTACTGGCAGACACCGCCGGGCAGTTCGGCTGCCCTGGCGCTGGCTCACCTGGCCGACGACGCACCGCTGCTGGTCATCACACCAGACACCGCCAACGCACAGCGGCTGGAAAGCGACCTGCGCTTCTTCGCCAGCGTACCGGTACTGCCCTTCCCCGACTGGGAAACGCTACCCTACGACAGCTTCTCGCCGCACCAGGACATCGTCTCGGAACGACTGCGCACCCTGCGCCGGCTCCAGGACGGAGAGCACGGCATCGTGCTGGTGTCGATCAATACCCTGATGCAGCGGCTGCCACCGGTGGACTACATCGCGGGGCGCGTGCTCACGCTTGAAGTGGGCATGCGGCTGGATCGCGAAGGCTTTCGCGAGAGCCTGTCACGTGCCGGTTACCGCGCCGTCGAGACGGTCTACGAGCCCGGCGAGTACGCCCTGCGCGGCGCACTGATCGACCTCTATCCGATGGGCAGCGACAGTCCGCTGCGCATCGACCTGTTCGACGACGAGATCGATACCCTGCGGCGCTTCGACCCCGACACCCAGCGCAGCGAGGACAAGGTCGAGCGGGTGGAACTGCTACCGGCACACGAATATTCGCTGTCGCGCTCGGCCATCGCCTGCTTCCGTGAAGGCTTCGAGACCCTGTTCGACGTCGACCCGCGCCAATGCCCGTTGTATGTCGATGCCCTCAAGGGCATTCCCTCACCCGGGCTGGAGCAGTACCTCCCGCTGTTCTTCGAAGAGACGGCGACACTGTTCGAGCACTTGGCCGAAGGCACCCGTGTGGCGCTACTGCCCGGCGCCTACGTAGCCGCCGAGCACCACTGGGAAGCCACCGAGAGCCGCTACGAGAACCTCGGCGTCGATCCTACCCGGCCGCTCCTGCCGCCGCACCGCGCCTTCGTTCCAGTCGCCGAGGTGTTCGCCGCCATCAAGCGCCACCCCCGAGTGGAGTTGACCAGCGACGCGGCGCATCCGCATGCCCACGTGGCCGCCGCCCAACCCCTGCCAGAAGTGGCGATCAATGCCCGTGCCAAGCAGCCGTTGGCAGCGCTGGGGAAATTCCTCGATGAGCACCGCGACACTCGCGTGCTGTTCGTCGCCGAGTCTCGAGGCCGCCGCGAAGCGCTGGAGGAGATGCTGGCCCCGTTGCACCTCGAGCTTCCCCATCTGGACGGATTCGACGCCTTTCGGCAGGGCGAGCTGCGAATGGCTCTCACCGAGGGGGAGGTCAGCGCCGGGCTATGGCTCGAGCAACCCGGCCTGGCCGTGATCAGCGAGTCGGAGCTGTTCGGCGACGTGGTGCGCCAGAGCCGGCGCCGCGAAAAGGCCACCGACATGAGCGAGCTGGCCATTCGCCACCTTGCCGAGTTGCGCCCTGGCGCCCCGGTGGTACATCAGACCCATGGCGTCGGACGCTATCGCGGCCTGGAACGGCTGGAGGCCGGCGGCCAGGCGGCGGAGTTCGTCGCCCTGGAGTATGCCGACGGCGCCAAGCTCTACGTACCGGTCGACAACCTGCACCTGATCTCCCGTTACGCCGGTGTCGATGACGAACTCGCCCCGCTGCATCGGCTCGGCTCCGAGCAATGGGACAAGGCACGGCGCAAGGCAGCGGAAAAGATCCGCGACACCGCCGCCGAATTGCTCGACGTCTACGCCCGCCGCGAGGCCAGGGAAGGCTTTGCCTGCGCACCGCCCGACGAGGAGTACGCTCGCTTCGCCGCCAGCTTCCCGTTCGAGGAGACTCCCGACCAGCGCGCCGCCATCAATGCGGTGATCGGTGACATGACCGCGCCTAGGCCCATGGATCGCGTGGTCTGCGGCGATGTCGGCTTCGGCAAGACCGAGGTCGCCATGCGCGCGGCGTTCCTGGCCGTGCACTCGGGGCGACAAGTGGTGGTCCTGGTGCCCACCACCCTGCTCGCGCGCCAGCATTACGAGAATTTTCGCGACCGCTTCGCCGATACTGCAGTACAGATCGAGTTGATTTCACGCTTTACCGCCGGCAAGGGCCAGGCGGCCTCGCTCAAGCGCATCGAAAACGGCCAGGCCGACATCGTCATCGGCACCCACAAGCTGCTGTCGAAGTCGATGAAGCTGCCCAACATGGGGCTGCTCATCATCGACGAGGAGCACCGTTTCGGCGTCTCCCAGAAAGAACGCCTCAAGGAGCTACGCGCAGAGGTCGACATCCTCACCCTCACCGCCACGCCGATCCCGCGCACGCTCAACATGGCCATGAGCGGCATTCGCGACCTGTCGATCATCGCCACGCCACCGGCTCGCCGCCTGTCGGTGAAAACCTTCGTGCAGCAGCGCGACGAATCGATCATCAAGGAGGCGATCCTGCGCGAGATCCTGCGCGGCGGCCAGGTCTACTACCTGCACAACGAGGTCAGGACCATCGAGACCGCTGCCGACACGATCCGCACCTTGGTGCCGGACGCACGGGTGGCGGTGGCCCATGGACAACTGCCCGAGCGCGCCCTGGAGCGGGTCATGTCCGACTTCTACCACAAGCGCTACAACGTGCTGGTGTGCTCTACCATCATCGAAACCGGCATCGACGTTCCCAGTGCCAACACCATCGTCATCGAGCGTGCCGACAAGTTCGGCCTGGCCCAGCTGCATCAATTGCGCGGCCGAGTGGGCAGGAGCCACCACCAGGCCTATGCCTACCTGCTCGCTCCGCCGCCCCGGGTCATTACCAAGGATGCCGTCAAGCGCCTCGAAGCCATTGCCGGCGCCGAAGACCTCGGTGCCGGCTTCACCCTGGCCAGCCACGACATGGAGATTCGCGGTGCCGGCGAGCTGCTCGGCGAGGAGCAGAGCGGCCAGATGGAAGCCATCGGCTACACCCTCTACATGGAGATGCTGGACCGCGCAGTGGCCGCCATACGCGCCGGCAAGACCCCCAACATCGAATCCCCGCTCAGCGATGGCGTCGAGATCAGTCTCAATTTACCGGCACTGATCCCCGACGACTACCTGCCCGACGTTCAGCAGCGCCTGGTGATGTACAAGCGCATCGCAAGCGCCACCGACGAAGCCGAACTCAAGGAGCTGCAGGTTGAGATGATCGACCGTTTCGGCCTGCTGCCGTCTGCGGTCAAGACCTTGATGCACCAGACCCGACTGCGCCAGCGCGCCGAGCGTCTCGGCATCATGCGCCTGGAGGCCGGCGCCGCACGCGGTCGAGTCATTTTCGGTAGCCAGACCCGGGTCGATCCGCTGACGCTGGTCAAAATGATCCAGACGGAACCGCAGCGATATCGGCTCGATGGAGCCGATACCCTGCGCTTCGAAGCGGAAATGGAGAAGGAAGAGGACCGCTTTCAAGCCGTGGAGCAGTTGCTCGATGCTCTCAATCTCAAGGCCCAGGCAGCCTGAGTGGAGCGGGACTGCCCCTTCGCGAGGCACGGAGGGGACTCCCGCAAGACCCGGGAACGCTATACTATACACAAGTGTCTTATCGCAACTGTGACACGAACCCGGCGCCCCCGAACCGGAGGGCGCATGACCGTCGCCGAGTGAGCATGCATGTCGACATGCGTCCTTCAGGCGACCTTGAGACGAGATCCTGACGTAGATGAAGAACCCGACACTGGCCAGGCGTATCGGTCTTGGCGCTGCCCTGTTCGGCCTTGCCGCCATACTGGCGACGACGACCCTTGCCGAGGAAGACGGCGCCGAAGCCGCCCAGGAGCTGCCCCGAGGCCACTTCCACCTGCCCGATGAGGGCAACCTGATCGGCGAGGCATACACCGTGACCGTCGAGGAAGGCGAGACCCTGCTCGACATCGGGCGCCGCCACAACGTGGGCTACGAGGGGATGCGCATGGCCAACCCCGACGTCAGCATCTGGGCGCCCGTCCCGGGTACCGAGGTGGTGATTCCCGCCCAGTACATCCTCCCGGACGCACCGCGGGAAGGTATCGTGGTCAACCTCTCCGAATTGCGCCTGTATTACTATTCGCGCCCCGGCATCGTCGAGACCTACCCCATCAGCATCGGCCGCGACGGCTTCGCGACCCCCGTGGGTGTGACCCGCACCACCGTCAAGGTGAAGGACCCCCACTGGTCACCCCCTCGCTCGATGCGTGAGGAAGCCGCCGCACGCGGCGAACCGGCTCCCGCCATCGTGCCCCCCGGACCTGACAACCCGTTGGGTCGTCATGCCATCCTGCTCGGCCTGCCCAGCTACCTGATTCATGGCACCAACAGGCCCGACGGCGTCGGCATGCGCGCCAGCCGTGGCTGTATCCGCATGTTCCCCGAGGACATCGAATCGCTCTACGAGCGTGTGCCGAGCGGCACCCAGGTCAATATCATCGACCAGCCGTTCAAGGTTGCCTGGTCGACAGATGGCGTGCTCTTCGCGCAATCCTTCCCTCTCCTCGAGGAGAACCAGAGCACCTTCGAGCCGATCCTCAACGCCATGGAAATCGTGGCCAATGCCTTCGGCGAAGAGCCGGCACCGATCGACTATGCCCAGTTGCGCCAGGTAGTGGAACAACCCAACGGTCGCCTGGTTTCGCTGCTGCGTGTCGCCGAGGAAGAGCCGGCGCCTGAGGCACAGGAGGAAGAACTCGATGGCGGTTTGTTCTCCGAACTGGAGGTCAGCCAGCGGACAGGACTGTTCTCGGAGCTGGAGGTCGGCCACCTCTAGCTTTCAGCTTTTGCCACAGCGGGGACCGGAGGTATCGCTCGAGACTCTCCCCGTTGTGGCGGCCATCGCCCGGCCTAACGAGAAAACCCCGCCAAGGCGGGGTTTTCTCGTTGCAGAACCGCCATCGCCCAAGAGCGATGCGGCGCTCCGGCAGAATTACTTCTGCATGGAACGCTGGAACATACGGTTCATTTCTTCGCGGTTCTGCTCGGACATCTGCAGAGCCGCCTGGGCGTCACGCTGCGCCTGGTTGGCAGTGTTCTGAGCCTGAGTGGCGATGCTGCGAGCTTCTGCAGCGTCGGCCTGAGCGGCTTCAGCAGTCTGGCGAACTTCATCCAGAGCGGCGTTGCTGGCACAACCAGCCAGAATGGCCATAGAAGCAGCAGCGGCGGTCAGCTTCAGGGTGGTCTTCAGAGTCATGATGTTCTCCTTGAGTCTTCCTTGGTACTGCACAAGTTAGTACAGCGGCGTTGATGTTGCCTGTGATCCAGGCTCCCCTGCTCAGTGCAGGATTCTTTTGCAGCGACTGCTGCCAAGCACAGGAGTCAAACGCTGTTTTATAATACCAGACGGCGCTTGTCCATAGCTCGAAACGTCCCTTGCGTATCTTGAGCCTAGCGGATGACGACGCGAGTGCCAATGCCGATTAGCTCAGAAAGCCTTTCGATCTGCTCATCGGTCACCGCCACGCACCCTTGGGTCCAGTGATAGCTCGCATGAACCTCCGGGTCCCCCCTACCGACACCATGGATACCGATGAAGCCCCCCAGCACGGTTCGCTGAGGCGGATAACCGTGTTGCCGATAGTAGGCGAAATAATCTGCGTAATCCTGCTCCGTGTAAAGTCCTGATTCCAACGCCATGCGCGCATGGGAGGGCGTTGGATAGTCCAGACCGATGAAAATGTGCCAGTCGCTCTCCCAATTGAACCGATTGACTCGAAACTCACCCTTCGGTGTCTTGTTGTCACCCTGGGTCCGCATCACGCTTGCCCCCGAACGCCCCAGCGAGATGGGAGCAAAGCGTTCGAGAAGCAGATCGCCACGATAGAGGCTCAACGCGGATTCGCGATCATCGACGAGGATCCACACTTCGTCAGCGTGACGAGGCAGATGAGCGCGCGCCAGCATGGTTTCTATCAGGTTGGCCTGAGCTTCATGACCCATCAACAGTGTGAAGGGCGCCAGCAGGGCAAGCTGGCCGAAGCGGCGGCGGGAAACGGGTCTCATCGGCTCCTCACGGGCAGATCGGTACGCTACAGGCGCTTTATAACGTATCGCTTGACGACTGTCAGTTCGCTTAACGTAACCGAGCCTCGATCGCGCATGACGACCTTGCTCAGCCCAGCCCACGCAGCAAGCCATCAACGCCGAGAAGTCGGACGCCAACAATTCCGTAGCCTTGCCGAACCGATGCTCGCCAACAATTTACTTGCGCACCAACTTTTTGCGAACCTCCAGGTTGCGACACTTGCATAAGCGCCCAGTCTCAAGCCGTCAGGATGGCCCCCATGCGGAACACCTCCCGCAGGCTGGTGATGCCCGCCTCCGCCTTGGCCAGACCGTCGGCCAGCATCAGCTCGACGCCGCGCTCGATCAGGCCGCGGCGGAGTTCGGACTCGTCGGCATGACGCAGAATTCGGGCATGATCCTCGGCAGCCAACTGCCAGATTTCGAACACGCCGATGCGGCCGCGAAAGCCAAGGCCATCGCATTGTGGACAGCCCTTGGCGCTCCAGGTCTGCGTCGGCGGAACGAGACCGATTGCCTCCAACCATTCGCGATCGTGCCGGTCGAGGGGTGTCTGCTCACGGCAGTGCTGACACAGCCGGCGCACCAGCCGCTGTGCGATGATCAAGCCGAGGTTGGCACTGATTTCGCTATCGGCAAGGCCGAGTTGGCGCATCGAGGTCACCACGCCCACGGCGTCGCGACTGTGCAGAGTCCCCATCAGCGAACGGCCGCTACTGGTCACGCTCAGCGCTGCAATAGCCGACTCGCGGTCGCGGACTTCTCCGATGAGCACATAATCAGGATCGAGCCGAAGAAGGGAGCGGGTGCCGTTGGCGAAATCCAGCCCATGATCGAGGTCCACCTGAATCTGGTTGATACCGGGAATGCTGTACTCGACGGGATTCTCCAGGGTGACCACGTGGCTATCGGTCAGCTGTAGTTGGCCGAGCAGGGTATAGAGCGTAGTGGTCTTGCCGGCACCGGTCGGCCCGGCCACGAGCAGCATGCTGCCCGTGGCATCCATCCAGCGCCTGATACCCAGCGCACCCTCCTCGCCGATACCTAGCGCCACGACATCGTCGAAGGTCTGCGGCGGCGCCAGAAAGCGAATCGCAAGCTTCTCTCCCTCCATGCAGTGCACTGCAGTGACGCGCAGGGTGACCTCTTCGTCGCTCTCCTCACGCGACCAGCGAAAACTGCCTTCCGCGGTGACCAGGGAGGGCACTGGATTGAGCTTGGACAGTACCTTGAACTGGTTCACCAGGCGCGCGCCTTGAGCCGCATCGACCCGTAGCGCATCGACGATACGCCCATCGATACGCAGGCGAATGCGGTAGGCCTCGGGCCCGGGATCCAAGTGCACATCGGTGGCCCTGGATCTCAGGGCATCGCCGAGTAGCGCGTATGCCTCGAGCCTGGTACCGCCCCCTGCCTGCCCCGTCTCCAGCAGCGACGACAGTGATGGCAGCAAGTGGCGCTGGTAGGACGCCTCGAACATGATCTGCTCCTCCCTGAGTGATTCTCGGCGCACCGGCGGTGCATACGATGGGGAGCAGTTTAGCTCAAGAGCAGCGTTGCGCAGCTCAGCGCTGCGTAGCAGTACCCCAAGCACAGTGCCCCCGACAGGCAAGCCTGCCGGGGGCACTCGTCGCGACACTCGATCGCGAGACAGGCGCGCCCATCGCGCTAAGGGCGAGGTTCCACGGTGAAAATGCTCTGCAGTTTGTCCTTCTTGCCGTAGATATGCACTGTGGTTTCGGGGAACGGAAAGCGATCCAAATACTCGCTGGAGCCATTGAAGCGGGGCTTGTGGGCATGAATCATGGCCGCCGCCAGGCGCTCACGGTTCACATGTCCACTCAGCCCCATCGAGTACCAGAGCTCCTCGCCGGGCTGCAGGAAGGCATGCCAGCGCTCCTTGTCGGGGTGATGCTGCAAGCCGTAACGCACATTGCGATGCTCGCCCACGTAGAGCAGCTGCTGAACCTCCATGTTATTCGTCTCGGGATCCTTGGCTGCTCGAAAGACGCAATAGATGCCGGAGTCGTCCGGCACTTCACGCAGCGACTCGTCGCTCCAGTAACCGAGCATCTGGGGGGAGAGAAGATCGTTCGAGATGGAGCTCAACATGAATCGTTCCGGCATGACGGTCTCCTTGATCGCAGGGTCTATCTGCAGTCTGGCACATAAACTCAATAGTCTTCGAGCCGCTGCATGTCACGCACGAGGCGGCGCACCTCCCCCTCATGCCCCTTGGTCAACGCCTCGAAGAACTCTCTCTCATGATTGCCGCCGGCCAGCTCGGCCCGATGAGCATAGAGATCCTGCAGGGTCCTGTGTGCGGTCAG
The DNA here is from genome assembly GCF_051062895.2 of Billgrantia sp. C5P2. Classification (NCBI taxonomy): domain Bacteria; kingdom Pseudomonadati; phylum Pseudomonadota; class Gammaproteobacteria; order Oceanospirillales; family Halomonadaceae; genus Billgrantia; species Billgrantia sp. C5P2. The sequence goes on along the minus strand of NZ_CM128542.1, from coordinate 1,729,983 downwards.
CGCCGTTGCCAATACGCTCTGCACGCTCTCGACTTCGATGCCTTCCGGCAGACGTTCGAGCACCGGGGGGTGGGGGAAGTCATTCGGGTCGTCGAACCAAGTGTTCAGTACGTTATCATGGTCGCTGCCATCATCGAGATAGCCCAGCAGATCGGCTTGCAGCTTGCGCTCCCGCTCTGCCAGGTATTCCAGCGCCATACGCAGCCGTTCGTCAGTTCCCGCTGCGGCCAGGCGGGCATACTGGTCGGCGAGGCGGGCATGGTAATCCGCAGCCCAATCCACCAGCTCCTTGACTTGATGAAAGCGCATGCGAGCCTCCCCAATGGCACTCTGCCAGCCTCGATGGCCAGCTGTTTGCTTTCATCCTAGCCAAAGCTCGTCATTGCCGCTTGACGTATATCAATCAAAGGTGATCTGCCAGACAGCCCGCCTTAGCTCACAAGGAAGACCTTGCGTGGCGCAGCTACCACTCCTCGCTGGTTTCGCGCAGCGACGCTATCTCTCGTTTGGCCTCACGTAGGCAAGCCTTCAATTCGTCCCCCAGCGCAGCACTGCTGCCTACCGCGATGAGCCCTGGCTGGGATGGGTTGCGTCGGCGCGCCACGCCACCGCTCTCATGCAGGGCCTCGATACGCTGGAGCAGCCAGGCAAGCCAGCTCTCCGGCCGTGCTGCCAGTTCGCGCAGGCGATGCAGTTCGGCGACGCCGGCTCCCTCTGGGCCCAGCAGTTCGCGCCAGTCGTGTCGCTCCAGCCGAGCATGCTCGGTGACCTCACGCAATAGCGACTCGAGCGCCAGCTCGGTCAGCGCCAGTGCGGCTTCCTCGGCAGCCATGCGCCGTGCTTCGGCGTGCTCATCGTCGCCCGGCACGCTCTCCAGAATCAGTTCGGCCTGATAAAGCAGCTGATTGGTGCGGGCTCGTGGGCTCACTTGCGCTTGTCCTCCACTTGCCACCTGCCGTTATCATAGGTCGCCCGCCAGCCGGTTGCCTTGCCCTCTTCCTCGGTCATGACGAACTGCTCCTTGCTCTTGCGCGAGTAGCGGATCTGGGCCGGACGACCCTCCGGGTCCTCACTCGGAGCCTCGAGAAGATAATGGTACTTCTCAGGCAGCTCCTGGGAGTGGGCCTGTAGCTCACGCACCAACGGGGGGCGGGTCTCGCGATTGCGAGGAAACTTGCTCGCGGCGAGGAACAGGCCGCTGGCGCCGTCACGCAGCACATAATGGTCGTCAACCTTCTGGCAGGGCAGCTCCGGCATCGCAATGGGGTCCATCTTGGGCGGAGCCACCTCGCCGCTGCGCAGCAGCTTGCGAGTGTTCTTGCAGGACTCGTTGGTACAGCCGAAATACTTGCCGAATCGTCCCGACTTGAGCTGCATCTCGCTGCCGCACTTGTCACATTCGATGGTAGGCCCCTCGTAACCCTTGATTCGAAACTTGCCGTGCTCGACCTCGTAGCCATCGCAGTCGGGGCTGTTACCGCAGATATGCAGCTTGCGTTTCTCATCGATCAGGTAGCTGTCCATCGCCGTACCGCATTTGGGGCAACGGTGCTTGGCTCGCAGCGCCTGGGTCTCGGCCTCTTCACCGGCATCGGCGGGTACTGCCTCGTCGCCGGGCAGCAAGTCGATGGTGGTCTTGCAGCGCTCCTTGGGCGGCAGGTTGTAGCCGGAGCAGCCCAAAAACACACCGGTAGACGCCGTACGGATCTGCATCTTGCGACCGCAGGTAGGGCAATCGATGTCCGTGGGCACCGGCTGGTTGGGACGCATGCCAGCTTCGCTCTCGGCGGCTTCCAACTCCTCGCGAAACTCGGCGTAGAACGCGTCAAGCAGCTCGCGCCAGTTGCGCTCGCCCTCGGCGACCTCGTCGAGACTGTCCTCCATGCGTGCAGTGAAGGAGAAGTCCATCAGGTCGGGGAACGACTCCTTGAGCCGCTCGGTGACGATGTCACCCAGCTTCTCGGCATAGAAACGCCGATTCTCCAGCTTGACGTAGCCGCGATCCTGGATGGTGGAGATGATCGAAGCATAAGTCGAGGGACGGCCGATCCCGCGCTTCTCGAGCTCCTTGACCAGGCTCGCCTCGGTGTAACGGGCCGGCGGCTTGGTGAAGTGCTGCTGGGGGTCGAGCGCTTCGAGCTGCATGGGCGTGCCCTCGGCGAGGTCCGGCAGCACCTGGTCCTCGTTCTTACCGGCCGGCTTCATCACCCGGGTATAACCGTCGAACTTGAGCACCCGCCCCTTGGCCTTGAGCTCATAGCCATCGACTTCCACGGTCAGGGTACTGGACAGATACTCGGCCGGCGTCATCTGGCAGGCGACGAACTGGCGCCAGATCAGGTCATAGAGACGCTCGGCGTCGCGCTCCATGCCGGCCAGATCGACGGCACGGCGATTCACGTCGGAGGGGCGGATCGCTTCGTGGGCTTCTTGGGCCCCCTCCTTACTCGAGTAGCGGTTGGGCGACTCGGGCAGGTAGCGCTTGCCGTACTCCTGCTCGATATGCTCGCGCGCCATGGCCACCGCATCCTGCGACAGGTTAGTGGAGTCGGTACGCATGTAGGTGATGTAGCCCGCCTCGTAGAGGCGCTGGGCCAGTGTCATGGTTTTCTTCACCGAGAAACCGAGTCGCCCGCTGGCAGCCTGCTGCAATGTCGACGTAATGAAGGGGGCATTCGGCTTCGATCGGGTGGGCTTGTCCTCCCGCGCCGTGATGGCCAGGCTCGCCTTGCGCAGGCGCTCGATACGCTCGAGCGTCTCGGCTTCCGAGGTGGGCCGGAAGGCCTTGCCGTCCTGGCGCACCAGTTCGAAACGCACGGGCTCGCCATCCTTCGAGACGAGATCGGCGTGCACGTCCCAGAACTCTTCGGGAACGAAGGCTCGTATCTCGCGTTCACGCTCGACGATAAGACGCACCGCCACCGACTGCACCCGGCCAGCGGAGAGGCCACGGGCGATCTTGGCCCACAGCAGCGGCGAGAGCATGAAGCCCACCACGCGGTCGAGGAAGCGCCGCGCCTGCTGCGCCTCGACGCGCGGGATGTTGAGCGTGCCGGGCTCCTTGAACGCCTCCTTGATGGCGTTCTTGGTGATCTCGTTGAACACCACGCGGCGGTAGCGTGCATCATCGCCGCCAATGGTCTCCTTGAGGTGCCAGGCAATCGCCTCCCCCTCCCGGTCGAGATCGGTCGCGAGATAGACGGTATCGGCCTTCTCGGCGAGCTTCTGCAGCTCGGAGACGACCTTTTCCTTGCCGGGCAGAATCTCGTATTGGGCTTTCCAGCCGTGCTCCGGGTCGATACCCATGCGCCGGATGAGCTGATCCTTGGCCTTGTGCTTCTTGTACTCGTCCTTCTCCTCGGGCGACATCTTGCGCGTCGCTGCTGCCTGACGTGCGCGCTCCTTGGGATCGGAAGCCGCCTTGCCCGAGCCGCTGGTCGGCAGGTCACGGATATGACCCACGCTCGACTTCACGATGAACTCGCTGCCGAGATATTTGTTGATCGTCTTGGCCTTGGCCGGCGACTCGACGATGACCAATGACTTGCCCATAGTGCTCCACATTCTGCACGGCGGGGTTCTGGAGCCCCACCTGAACGGTTCCGGCCCGCCTGTCCTCGGCGGACGATCCTCGCGGGGTGAAAAATCCGCTTACCCTACCCCAGCAACCCGTTTCACGCCAGTCGCTTCCACCATGGCGGCAGTAAAGCAACAATGTGAAAGTAGCATCAAGTCGCTCATACCGTCGTTGCCACGCTGCGATTGCCAAACGGCCAGCGCCCCTGCCGAAAGCGGCAGGGGCGCTGAAGCGACCTGACGAAACCTCTCGCTCAGCGCTTGCGCGGCTTGCGCGAAGCGCCCGGCTTGTTGCTAGCCTCGCTCTTGGTAGCGTCGGGTTGGCTAGCGGCGGCGGTTCGCTTACGCGCCTTCGAGGCTGGCGACTTCACCTTGGCGGAACGACTGGCCTGGTCAGGCTTGGCAGCCTCGGGTTCGGCATTGAGCAAGTTCGCCACCTCGCTACGGGCGGCTGCCTCGGCCTTGGCCCCGGTCGCCACCTCGTCATGAAGCTCGGCCAGCGCCTGACGACGCTCCGCGGGGTCGACGCGCTCCAGCGCCTCGCCGAAAAGCTCGCGAATGTGCTCGTAGCGCTTGCTGGCGTGCTCGGAAAGCTCACCGCTGGCTGCCAGCACATGGTCGATATGATCAAGCGACGCACGGATCGCCTCGGCTCGCTCTTGCGCCAGAAGCTGGGGAATCGCCGCCAGCGCCGCGTCACGATCCAGCTTGAGGATGAAGAACTGTTCGCGCACTAGATGCTTGAAGTCGGAGAGGCTGCTGCCCGGCTCCAGCTCGGCGCGCGAGGCCCGCAAACGCTTGAAGTTGCGTTCGTCGGTCGTGGGCGCCCCGCCCAGCACGTGGATCACCGAGCGCATCACCGCCTCGTGAATGCCGCCCTCGGCCACACGGTGGCGCAGCTCGTCCTGGCGCCGTTCGAGGAAGCGACGATGCTCCGGCTCGCTGCCGGGTTGACGACGATGTACATGAGCGTCACCGCCCAGGCCGACCATGGCTTGCAGCAGCGGCTGGCCATATACCGCCAGGAAAAGGTGTTCGGTACTCTGGTCGCGGATCTCGCGCCAAGTATCCAGTCCACGGGTGATCTGCTCGGAAACGGCCCTCTCCATGGTGCGCAGGATGTTGTCCTCGGGGACGGGATGGCGATCCTCGCGGACCCACTCGGCCAGTACCGGGAGCGGCACCGACAAGGGGTTGCGATCCGACAGCAGCTTGTAGCCCAGGCGGATCGGATGCATGCGGCGCATCAAGCGGGCCGCCTCAGGGGTGATCACCGCACGAATCCAGGGCTGCACGAACAGTCGATACAGCCCCAGGTTGATTTCCGAGATTCGCGCCACGGTGGCGAAGCGAGTGTCGTCCTCTTCGCGATGATGGAGCACGTCCCGGTTGAGCCCCTCGATGGAGCGCGCCTTGAACTCGAGCAGGTAGTCGCGCTCGAGCAGCTCGGCGTCGTCCCGCTCCTTGGCGCTGGTCACCGTGGTCTCGTAGAGCCCCGGTGGCAACACGTCGATATAGTCGATGTTGGCGGTAAACTCGGCGTGCTCCTTGCGTGACACGCTGCCCGACACGAAGATGCCCAGGTGGCCGGTAGTGTCATGCACGCAATAGACGATGGTCTGCTCGCTGGCGACGATATCGTCGGTATCGCCATAGAGGTCGCGTACCCAGCCCAACGCCTGTGGCGGTGGCGTGATGTCGTCGCCCTGGGAGCAGAACACCACCACCGGCGAACGCACGTTGCGCAGGTCGATGCGACGGCCGTCCGAAGTCACCAACTGCGCAGTGGAGAGCCGATTGCCGACGAACAGGTTGTCGACGATGTACTGGATCTCCTCGCCACCCAGCACCACATGCCCGCCCCACCAGCGCTCGAAGTTGAGATAGCGTTCGGCCTCGGTATCGACGTTGGCGTAGAGACGGTACTGCTTGCCCCACCAGGTATTGGCTGGGTTGAGGCGCTCGAAGTTCTGCACCAGCAAGGCACCGTCGAACAGGCCGTCGCCCAGGTCGCTGGCGAGGGTCGTCATCCAGCTGCCCCCGGTCATGCCGCCGGTATAGCGCATGGGAGCCCTGCCCCGCTCGCCAGCCCAGTAGGAGAGCGGCGCACCGGCGATCAGGATCGGCCCGAAGCAGTCGGGCTCGAGCGAGGCCGCCATCATGATCTGCCAGCCCGCCTGGCAGTTACCCACTACCATGGGCTTCTCGCACGACTCCGGATGATCCTCGATCACCCGGCGCAGGAAGGCGATTTCCGCCTCCACCACGTCCTCGACCGTCTGGCCAGGCTCGGGATACGGCAGAAAACCGATGAAGTAGCAGGGGTGACCGGCACGCAGGGCAACGCCTATTTCGCTGTCCGGCTTGAAGCCACCGATGCCGGGACCATGTCCGGCTCGCGGGTCGACGACCACGAAGGGACGCGCCTGGAGATCTACCTCGACGTCGGGTGGAGGCAGGATGCGCATCAGTTCGTAGTTGACCGGCCGTGGCAGACTGCGGCCGTCCATTACCACCTCGGCGTCGAAGCCAAGCACGTTGGGCTTGGTCTTCTCGATATGCTCGAGATATTGGTTGCCTCGCTCGCGCATCACGTCCATGTACAGCACGCTGCGTTCGACGGCGTCTCGCCAGTAGTCGAAGGCGGCACGGCCGAAACCAAATGGGTCCAGAAAGCCGAGGGCTTCTTTGGAGGGTGTCGGCAAGAGTGAGTTCATGTTCGGCTCCAGGTTTCTCGATGCCGAACACATCGACATCGGGAGGAGTAAAAATGCTGCAATGCAACAAGCATAGTACGCCCTGCATCACATCGGCGCAGCCGTTTTGTCGATTTTTTGTGACTGAAGCGCGAGCTCGCTCGGTCATTCTCTCACGGCATCGCCATCCATGCGTCCGGGACTGCCCTGCCACTCGGCTAGCGCGCGACGTTCGCGGCGGCTGGCCTCGGCGCCATCTCGCCCCCAGACCAATAGCCGCACCTCGTCCTCAGCGTTGGCCCGGTAGGGCCGGTCGAGCCTGACCCCCGGGCCACCGCCCAACTGTCCCGCCACCGACGGAAGCAGGCGCCAGCGGGCCTGGCCCGGCCGTCCCGGACCATGACCCATGTGCCCAACCCGGGGGCGCCGGAGTCGCTCCCCCGCCACCAGACGAATCTGCTCCACTGCCAGGTCGAGACCGGTCAGAACCTCGGCCAGACCCTCGTAGCCCGTCAAGCCAGGGCGCATGCCAACGAAACCCAGCCGGTTGTCGGCCAGCGAGAAGCTCAGCGTTGCCAGGCCGACCAAGCCAAGCGAACGGGCACCCTGCACGGCAAGTTGTCCAAGATAGGCACGTTGCTCAGGCGTCAGGCGCTCGCTCGGCGCCATGACGAATCTCTCGCCGAGCAGCTCGTGCTCGACCAGCGCCACCGCCTGGCCGCGACAGTCGGCCAATACCGGCAGGTGCACCCGCACCGCCTGCGCCGACGTCTCACCCAAGGGCAACCTCGCTTCACGCATCAATTGGCGCATGGCATCGTCATTGCACATGGCGGCGACGAGACCCTCCCGCGGGCCGATGAAGGCCAGACCGGCCCGCGCACAGGCACGGGCGAGACGCCACTGTTCCTCGGCTACCGCCTCACCCGGGTGCAATGCGTCGCAGCCCAGTTGCCGGGCTCGCTCCACCAGGGCATCGCCGACCGCGCCGCCGCTGTCGTGCCAGACCAGCTCGAGTTCGGTGCAGGCCTGGCCGGCGCGCAACGCAGCCAGCCCGCTGCCCGCCAGCATGACACCACGCCAGCCTTCCTGGCGCAGGGGCGGCGACTGCGGCTGCCTGCCAAGGCTCCCGGCATGACCCTGGCCGCCGGCAGTGATAGCATGAAAGGGCTTTTTCAACGGGCCTCCCCGACCCCTGTAGCGGATTGATCGATGATGACGCCTAGCCTGCTGAACCGCCTGACCTTTCGCCAGTTGCAGGTGTTCCAGGCCGTGCATCGCCAGCAGTCCTACTCCCGCGCTGCCGAACAGTTGGGCCTGACCCAGCCCGCGGTCAGCGCACAGATTCGTCAGCTCGAGCAGGCCTTGGGGCAGCCGCTATTCAAGTACACCGGCAAGACCCTGCACGTACTACCGGCAGCCGATGCCCTGGCAGCCTCGACCCAGGCCATCTTCAGCCAGGTCTCGCGCCTGCAGATGACCCTGTCGGACATGGACGGCACGATCTCCGGGGAGCTGAACCTGGCGGCCGTTTCGACGGCCCAGTACGTGGTACCACACCTGATCGCCCGCTTCCGGGCCCATTACCCCAACGTCCAGGTGCGACTGCAGGTATGCAACCGCAGCCAGGCTCTGGAAAGGCTGGCCGCTCGCCGCGACGACCTGGTGATCATGGCGATGGTGCCCGAAGACGATGACAACCTGGTGTTCATGCCGTTCCTGGAAAATGAGCTGATACCCATCGTCTGGCCCGGCCACCCACTGCTCGAGGCTCACTCTCCCACTTTGGAAGACCTGGCGCGGCACTACCTGCTGATGCGTGAGTCGGGCTCCGGTGTGCGCACCGCCTTCGAGCAACTCGCCGCCGAGCAGGACGTTGCGCTCCAGCATACCATGGAGCTGGGCACCAACGAGGCGATCAAGCAGGGCGTCATGGCGCACCTTGGCGTCACGGTACTGCCGCGGCTGGCCGTGCGCCTGGAGATCGGTGCGGGATTGCTGGCCGAGCTGTCCCTGCCGGGCTTTCCCATGCGCCGCTCCTGGTGCACGGTCTACCCCAGGGATCGCTTCCCCACGCCGGTGACCGAGCTGTTCCTGCGCTTCGTACGCGAGCGGCTGGGCGAGATCCAGGCGCATTTCAAGGCGCCGCCCCAGCCGATGCCCGATCACGGCGTGGTTTGTCTGCCGATACCTCCCGACTGAGGGTTTCCCTACCGAACCCCAGCTCCCGCCGCTGTGCCAGGCAGGCGCGGGTATGATAGATTACGGGCCTGCGACCATCGTATCAATTGCTGGCCATGCGGGCTGGTGCTGCCCCGGAACATGACGCTTCCCAGCACCACGGCATGGTTGTGGCAGCCGCCGAGTGGAGGGGCTCACACCCTATGAGCGACAACACCTCAAAGCGCGTGCCGAGCGGCGCGAAGTTCCGCACCGAGCATGGCTTTGCCGCCATCAAGGATGGCATCAAGCAGCGCAGCCAGGCCGAGGAACGCCCCGAGCCGGGGCGCAAACCGCCATGGCTGCGCGCCCAGATTCCCGGCGGCGGCCGCTTCGAGGCGGTAAAGCGCAACGTCAACGAGCATCGCCTGAGCACCGTGTGCGCCGAGTCCCACTGCCCCAACATGGGCGAGTGCTGGAGCAACGGTACCGCCACCATCATGCTGATGGGCTCGGTATGCACTCGCGCCTGCCGCTTCTGTGCCGTCGATACCGGCAACCCGCGTGGTTGGCTGGATAGCGAGGAACCGGCCAATACCGCCAAGTCGGTGGAGCTGATGGGGTTGCGCTACGTGGTCTTGACCTCGGTCGACCGCGACGACCTTGACGATGGTGGCGCCGCCCACTATGCCGAGTGCATCCGGGCGATCAAGACCAATACCCCGGCGGTGGTGGTCGAGGCCCTGACGCCCGATTTCGATGGCGACCCGGCCGCCATCGAGCGAGTGGTCGATTCCGGTCTCGAAGTATTCGCCCAGAACGTCGAAACGGTGGAGCGGCTGACTCATTACGTGCGTGACCCGCGCGCCGGTTACCGCAAGACCCTCGACGTGCTGGCCCATGCCAAGCGTTACCGCCCCGATGTACTGACCAAGACCAGCCTGATGCTGGGACTCGGGGAAAAGGACGAGGAGATCCTCGCCACCTTCGACGACCTGCGCGCCATCGGCGTGGATATCGTCACTCTCGGTCAATACCTGCGCCCCACCCGCAACCATCTGCCGGTGGAGCGCTGGGTCACACCGGATGAGTTCGAGCGCTATCGCCGGCTGGGCCTGGAGAAGGGCTTCATGGAGGTTGCCTCCGGCCCCTTGGTGCGCTCCAGTTATCGTGCCGACCGCGTGTTCGAGAAGAACAACCTGGGCCTGGCCGCGCCGGCCGAGGTGCCGGGCCAGGAAGCCGACCCCAACCGCATCCAGGCGGTCAACGTCGGCTGAACCCAGCCCGCCCCCATGTGACTCAAGAACGAAGGACTGCCAGTACGACGAAGGCGACCCATCGGGTCGCCTTCGTCGTTGTTGCCCTATCCCGCCGCAGTTAACGGCAGTTGATCAATCGGCGCTCGCCTCGGTGATGACTGGCCGCTTCGCCAGTGCTGCCTCTTCGACCGGCTTCAGGCCACGCCCAAGTTGTTGCGCCAGGCATTCGGCAAGCCGCATGCCGACGCGCTCGGTAGAGAGCGGCCGACTACTCAAATCGGCCAGGCGCGCCATGGCCATACCGGCGTAGCCGCAGGGGTTGATGCGCTGGAACGGTGCCAGGTCGACATCGACATTGAGCGCCACGCCGTGATAGCTCGCGCCACGCCGGATGCGCAGGCCCAGTGAGGCGATCTTGGCTTCGTCGACATAGACCCCGGGGGCGTCCGGGCGCGCATGCGCCTCGACCCCGTGCTCTGCCAGTACGGCAACGACGGCGTTCTCCAGCGCCGAGACCAGGTCACGAACGCCCAGCCGGGCCCGACGCACGTCGAGCAACGGATAGAGCACGACTTGCCCGGGTCCGTGATAGGTCACTTGGCCACCGCGATCCGTTTGCACCACCGGGATGTCGCCCGGCATCAGCAGATGCTCGGGCTTGCCAGCCTGTCCCTGGGTGAAAACCGGATCGTGCTCCACCAGCCAGAACTGATCCGGCGTCGACTCGTCTCGACTGTCGGTCAGTTCCCGCATGGCCTGCCATACCGGCAGGTAGGGTCGCCGCCCCAGACATAGGAGCGCGATGGGCACGTCAGCCTCCTGGCCGCTCAACTCACACCACCATGTGCACGCGCCCGGTGGCCTTGAGCTCGACGAACAGCGCCTTGAGCTGGGCTTCCCCGGTGGCACGCAGCGTCAACCGCACCGACTGGTAGCGGCCATTTCGGCTCTCCACCACTTCGATGCCGGATGCATCGAAGCTGGCGTCATGGCGCAACACCACCTGACAGACGCAAGCCGTGAAATCCTCGGCAGCATCGCCCACCACCTTGATCGGATAATCGCAAGGGAAGGTGATGGTCGGCGCCGAGGCCCCCGCAGCCGCTGGCTGACGCAGATCGTGCAGTTCGTTGTCTGACATGGCTCTCTACAAGGTCTCGAAGAAGATTCCGAGCATTTTACTCAACTATTTCCCGTCGACCAAGCGTGCATCGCACCTAGAACCAGCCGCTGAGCAGGTTACTGAAGAAGCGACGCACCTGGTCGAACAGTCGCTTGAACAACCCGCCCTCCTCGATCGACTCGAGGGCAACCAGGGGCTGCTCGCCCACGATCTCGTCACCGAGACGCACCTCGAGCGTGCCCACCCGGTCGCCGAGGCTGACTGGCGCGGTCAGATCCTGACGAATATCCAGGCGCGCATTGAGCTCCTGGTTGCGCGCCCGCGGCAGCGTCATCGCAACGTCGTGGTCGACGCCGACACGCAGCTCGTCTTTTTCGCCGCCCCAGATACGCGGCGTGTTCAATACCGCTCCCTGCTCGTAGAGCTTGAGTGTCTCGTAGTAGCGGAATCCATAGCTGAGCAGCTTCTGGGTCTCCTGCGCACGCGCTTCTTCGGAGCTGGTCCCCATCACCACCGAGATCAGCCGCATGTCGTCACGCTTGGCCGATGCCACCAGGCCATAGCCGGCCTCGGTGGTCCAGCCCGTCTTGAGCCCATCCACGGTAGGGTCGCGCCACAACAGGCGGTTGCGGTTGGGCTGGCGAATATCGTTGTAGGTGAAGTATTTCTCGGAGTAGACCGCGTAGTGCTCCGGGTAGTCGTTGATGATGTGCTGCGTCAATATCGCCATGTCGCGTGACGAGGAGTATTGCTCGGGATGCGGCAGGCCGGTGGCGTTGGCATAGTTGGTATTGAGCATTCCCAGGCGCGTCGCATGCTGGTTCATCATGTCGGCGAAGGGCTCTTCCCCACCCGCCAGGTGCTCGGCCACGGCCACACTGGCATCGTTGCCCGAGGCGATGATGATGCCATGCAGCAGATCACGGATGGCGACGTCGGTATTGACCTCGATGAACATCTTGGAGCCGCCGGTACGCCAGGCGTTCTCGCTGATGCGTACCATGTCGTCCATGCCGATGTTGCCGCGATTCAGTTCACGCTCGACCAGGTAGGCAGTCATCAGCTTGGTCAGGCTCGCCGGTGGCAGGCGCTCGTCGGCGTTGTGTTCCACCAGTACCCTGCCGCTGTCGGCATCCATGAGAATCCAGGACTTGGCCGCGATCTGCGGCGGCGTCGGTATCATGGTCTGGGGTTGAGGCTGGGGTTGGGGGGCCGGCACCGCCTGAGCCAGAGCCTGGGAGACGACCACCAGCAGGCCGATAAGGGCCAAGGTCAGAAGCCGCGAACGGAAACGGGAATGCAGCACTTGCATGGGCATGGATCTCATCGCTACGTCGAGAAGGGTCTAAGGTAAGCGCGCCGATCAGTCGGCACCGTTGACGATAAAAGCTTGATCAAAACCGGCACGCCTCAGTTCGTCGCGGACGGGCTCGACCTGACCTGCATGGGCCAGGGGGCCGACCTGAACGCGGTACATGCCGGTGCCATCCGCGACACGCACGGGGTGAGACAGCTCACGCTCGAGACGCGCCTTGAGCGCTCTTGCATTGTCTGCCGAACCCAGTGCTGCTATCTGCAGGAAGATCGGCACATCGCGCTCAGCCTGGTCGGTTCCACTGCGCGCGGCATTGCCGGGAGTCGCGTTGGCGTTCGCCACCGAGTCATTCGCTGGCGTCACCGCAGCACGGGGCGTCGATGCAGCCGGCGCTTGGACAGCGGTCGCGGCTGTCCGGTTCGTTTCGCTGCCGCCATTTTCCGCCAGCCAGACCACGGGGTCGATCGCCTCGACCTTCACCCGACCGGTGCCGCGGTCAAGGATATCGAGTCTTGCCGCAGCGGCATAGGAGAGGTCGATTTCACGATCGCTGTGAAAGGGGCCGCGGTCATTGACCCGCACGATCACCGAGCGGCCGTTGTCCAGGCTGGTGACACGCGCATAAGTCGGCAGCGGCAATGAGCGGTGCGCCGCACTCATCTTGTACATGTCGTAGATTTCGCCATTGGATGTGGCATAACCGTGGAACTTCTCGCCATACCAGGATGCCGTACCCTGCCGTGCGTAGCCACGCGCATCCGGCAGCACACGATAGGTCTTGCCCCACACTTCGTAGACCGGTCGATTGCCCCCCCGCGAGGGCGACTCCACGCGCGGCACGGCATCAGGGATCTGGCTCACGTCGGGCGGGTCTTGCGGGTAGGCGTCGCCGCTCAAAGCGTAGCGCTCCCCCGACGCCGCGGCAGGCGCCGCTGCCTGGCCGTTTCGCTGTGCCGGGACGCTCGAACCGCTGCCGGCACAGCCTGCCACCAACGTCGTCACGACCAGAACCACCCACAGCATTTTCACTGCACTTCCTCCTGCTCGGCAGCCACCGAAGCGGACAACGGAAAGGGTTCGAGATCACGCAGATCCGCTATCGCCTCGGCCAGCTCGGTCACGGCCATGGCATACAGGTGGCTATGGTTGTAGCGAGTAATGACGTAGAAATTCTCGCGCCCCAGGCGATAGCGCCACGTCTTGTCGTCGACTTCCAATGCCAGCGGAATAACCAGCGACTCCTCATCGAACTCTGCCTGGGGCACGATTCCCGCCCGCTCCAGCTCGCCCACAGCGAGGTACGGCCGCTGGGTTCGATTGAATTCAATTGCCCCGGGGGGCGTGCCGGGCCCTTCGGCCTCGGCATAAATGGGTTCGTCGCGGCGCCAGCCATGCTTGGCGAAATAATTGCCTACGCTACCGATGGCATCGACCGGGTTGGTCCACAGGTCACGCTGGCCGTCGCCGTCGAAATCCACCGCATAGGCACGGTAGCTGCTGGGAATGAACTGGGGGTAGCCCATGGCACCGGCATAGGAGCCCTTGAGGCTGCCGGGCTCGACCTCCTGCTCATGGCTGATCTCGAGAAAGGCGGCCAGTTCACCGCGAAAGAAATTGCCGCGAACCGGGTGGTGGAAGGCCAGCGTGGCCAGCGAATCAATGACGCGGTGTCGTCCGGTGAAACGGCCGTAGCTGGTCTCGACACCGATGATGGCGGCGATGATCTCCGGTGGCACGCCGTACTCGGCCTGGGCACGTGAAAAGGCGTCGTCGTGGGCCTCGATGAAAGCGGCCCCACGGGCAATTCGCTCCGGCTGCAGAAATATCTCGCGGTACTCGTCCCAGCGCAACCGACGCTCCGCCGCCCCTTCCATGGCATCGAGCACACCCTGCTGGAAGACGGCGTCATGCAGTGCCGTCTCCAACCAATCCCGCTCGATGCCGCGCTCGGCGAGTTCCTCCAATAACTGCCTGGCCCCCTCGTGCTCGGCAGGGGCAAAGTCCGCGGCGTGCAGCGTCGGCACCAGCAACCCTAGGGCCGCGGCCACCGCACCGCCGGCCCCTTTCCACTTTCTCGATGGCTTCATGCTTGCGCCACTCCCTGACTGGGGCCACTTCGTCCGGGCCCGTGCCACGCTGCATCTGCCATTAGCGCGGCAGCAGGCGACGGTGCCCATGAATGGACATGAGAATACCGAATCCCGCCATCAAGGTCACGCTGGAGGTCCCACCATAGCTGACCAATGGCAGAGGTACCCCGACCACTGGCAGGATGCCGCTGACCATGCCCACGTTGACGAACACATAGATGAAGAAAGTGAGAATGATGCTGCCACCCAACAGACGCCCGAAGGTGTCGTGCGCTGCGGCGGCTAGCCACAGCCCACGGATCACGATCAGCAGGTAGAGCAGCAGCACGAGCAGCATGCCCACCAGACCGAACTCTTCACCGAGTACCGCCACGATGAAGTCGGTGTGCCGCTCGGGCAGGAACTCGAGCTGGGATTGGGTCCCCTGGAGCCACCCCTTGCCCCACAGGCCACCGCTGCCGATGGCAGTGGTCGATTGAATGATGTTCCAACCGGCCCCGAGGGGGTCGCTTTCCGGGTTGAGGAAAGTCAATACCCGCTGACGCTGGTAGTTGTGCAGGTTCATCCACAGCAGGGGAAGCGCCGAAGCGGCGACAACGGAGAGAAAGGCAATGAAGCGCCAGGAGAGCCCTGCCAGCAGCACCACGAAAACCCCGGCACACCCCACCAGCAGGGAAGTCCCCAGGTCCGGCTGCTTGGCGATCAGCACGATGGGCAAGCCGAGCAGCGCCGCGCACACCAGCAGATCCTTCCAGCGCGGCGGCAGTGCGCGCCGGCCCAGCCATGCCGCCAACATCAGAGGCATGGCCAGTTTCATCAGTTCGGAGGGCTGGAAGCGAATGACACCGGGAATCTCCAGCCAGCGCTGGGCGCCCATGCCAACGTCGCCGACGAGTTCCACCGCGACCAACATCAGCAGGCCAACGCCATAAACCAGCGGCGCCCAGCGCAGCAGGGTCGCAGGAGGTAGCTGGGCCAGCCCTACCATCACCACGGTCGCCACCAGGAAACGCGTGCCCTGGGCCATGACGACTTCGAGTCGCTGCCCGCTGGCGCTGTAGAGCACTGCCGAACCCGCCACCAGCAGTATCAGCAGCAGCACCAGCAGCCAGGGGTCGAGATGCGTTCGCTCCCAAATGCTCTTGCGCCGTGAAATACCGCTTTCCGGCGCCCGTACCGGCCGCGCTCGAAGCCCTCTGGTCAATCCCATCAATGCCATCGCTCAGTTCCCCGCCACGCTGCCGGTGTCATTCTCCATCACCTCACGCACTTCCTCGACGTCGGGGGCCTCCTCTTCGAGCAGCCAGGCGTCGGTCATGGCTCGCGCCAGGTGTGCGGCATGGGTGCTCCCACCGCCGGCATTCTCCACGATCACGGCGACGGCGATCTGCGGATCCTCCAGCGGGGCAAAGGCCATGAACAGTGCATGGTCGCGCAGCCGCTCGGCAAGCTCTTCGGCGTTGTATCGCTGGTCCTGTCCCAGTGAGAAGACCTGCGCGGTGCCGGATTTGCCGCCCATGCGGTATTCGAGATCCACTCCGGTGCGCCTGGCCGTGCCCTCGTGACCGCTGAGAACCTTCTCCATGCCGGTGAAGATTCGGTCCCACCAGCCTTCGTTGCTGATGACGATATCCGCGGGAGTGTCGGGCAGTTCCGTGGGTACCGGGTCGTCGCCGACTAGCTTCGCCAGACGCGGCCTCACCCATTGGCCACGGTTGGCAAGCACCGCGGTGGCCGTTGCCAACTGTAACGGGGTGACCTGCCAGTAGCCTTGGCCAATACCGACAGAGAGCGTTTCGCCAGGGTACCAGGGCTGGTTGAAGCGAGCTCGCTTCCAATCCCGCGACGGCATCAGGGCGCCGCTTTCTCCGTACACGTCATGGCCGACGCGCTGGCCGAAACCGAAGGCACTCATCTGCTCGTGCAGGCGATCGATGCCCAAGTCATGCGCCAATGAGTAGTAATAAGTGTTGTTGGAGACGGCAATGGCGCGCTCCATGTCGACCCTACCATGTCCCCAGCGCAGCCAGTTGCGGTAGCGACGGCTGTCGTTGGGCAACTGATAGAAACCGGGATCGTTGATGGTCTTCTCGGGGGTGATGACCCCCTCGGCCAGGCCGGCCAGCGCCAGGAACGGCTTGATCGTCGAGCCTGGCGGATATTGGCCGCGAATCGCACGATTGAACAGCGGCAGGTCGATGTCCTCCTGCAACGCACGGTATGAGGCGAAATCGATGCCGGTGACGAATTGATTGCTGTCGAACCCGGGCGTCGAGACCATGGCCAGGATCTCGCCGGTTCGGGGGGCAATGGCGACAATGGAGCCGCGCCTGCCATCGAGCAGCTCGTAGGCCAGATTCTGCAGCTCCCTGTCGAGCGTCAGGGTCAGGTTCTGACCGGGCACCGGGTCGGTGCGGCCGAGCTCACGCAACACCCGTCCCCGCGCATTGGTCTCGACCTGGCGCAGCCCGGCCTCGCCGTGCAGCACGTCTTCGTAGAAGCGCTCCACCCCGGTCTTGCCGATGAAGTGAGTGCCGGCATAACGGCCGGGGTCGAGCGTCTTGACCTCTTCGGCATTGATGCGTCCCACGTAGCCCAAGGCATGGGCCATGATATGGGCATCCGGGTAGTAGCGCAGCAGTTGGGCCTCGACCTCGACCCCCGGCAGGCGATGCCGGTTGACTGCCAGCCGGGCGATCTGCGCTTCGTCGAGATCACTCATCAGCAGCGCCGGCTGAAACGGCCGCTGGGGCTGTCGTGCGCGAATGCGAAAACCTTCGGCCTCTTCCGGCGTCAGCTCGAGCAGCTCCTCGAGCCGATCCAGGGTGGCATCGAGGTCGTCGACCCTCTCGCGCGTCAGGGTCAGGTTATAAGTGGGGCGATTCTCGGCCAGCAGAACGCCGTTGCGGTCATAGATCAGCCCTCGTGTCGGCGGCAATGGCTCCACCCGCACACGATTCTTCTCGGAGCGGGTGGTATAGACCTCGTGCTGGACGACCTGCAGGTACACCAGCCGCCCGGCCAAGAGGCCGGTCAAGAGCAGGATCGTCAAAACGGCCAGGAACGCGCGCACACGAAAGATACGCAGTTCCTGCTCGGGGTTCTTCAGGGTCTCACGGCGGTCGCGCATGCCGGAAATGGTCTCGACTCTTGGTTGTCGTAAAGCCGCCGTTCAGCGGTGGTAGGGATGTCCCACCATCAGGGTCCAGGCACGATAAAGCTGTTCGGCAAGGATCACCCTGACCAGCGGGTGCGGAAGGGTCAACGGCGACAGCGACCAGCGCCGATCGGCAGAGGCGGAGAGCTCCGGCGCCAGTCCGTCCGGTCCGCCTACCAACAACACCACATCGCGTCCTTCGAGGCGCCAGCTCTCGGCCTCCTGCGCCAGGCGTTCGGTGCTCCAGGCCTTGCCGCCGACCTCGAGCGCGACCGTGAGCTCATCACCGCGCAACCGCTCGCGAATCCGCTTGGCCTCGAGTGCCATGGCCCTGGCCGTGTCGGCATTCTTGCCTCGCTGGCCGGGAGCGATCTCCTCGATCTCCAGCGCGAAGTCGCGCGGCAAGCGCTTGCGATACTCTTCGACGCCGTCGTTGACCCAGCCAGGCATGCGCGTACCGACCGCCAGCAGGCGGATCCTCATGCGCCACCATGTTCCTGCTGCTGCTCCGAATCGCTCGGCAAATCGGCCCACAGCCGTTCCAGGTCGTATAGTTGGCGGGTTTCAGGAAGCATGACGTGGACGACCAGATCGCCCAGGTCCACCAGGACCCAATCGGACCCGGCCTGCCCCTCCACCCCCAGCGGCTGGACACCCTTGGCCTTGGCCTGCTGCACCACGTGATTGGCCAGCGCGGCAACATGGCGCGTGGAGGTGCCGCTGGCCACGATCATCAGGTCGGTCACGCTGGTCAGCCGGGACACGTCCAGCTGTGCAACGTCCTTGGCCTTGAGATCATCCAATGCCTCTACCACCAGAGTCTTGAGCGAATCGTTGTGCATAGCCCCTCATCAACGGGAAGTCTTGGTCGCGCCATTGTAGCCTCTTGGGCAGCCGCTGGCAGCGCTCAACGGCGTCGATAAAGCAAGTTGGCGAGAATTCTCTCCTCAACGGCTTCGGGCAGCAGGAAGCGGACGCTCCGATCCGACGCCAGGCGCTGGCGAATCTCGGTCGCCGATATCGCCATGCGCGTGGGCAGTGCAAGGCGCAACAGGCTGCCCGCTGGACGCTGCATCAAGGCACCGGGGGTAGAGACCTCGCGCCCCTCGATCAGTTCGGCCAGGGCAGCCGATAACGGGGCTTCGAAACCGGGACGATCGATCACTACCAGATGGGCCAATTCGAACAGGCGCTGCGGCGAGTGCCAGTCGGCCAGGCGCAGGAAGGCGTCATGACCCAGCGCCATGACGAGCCTTGCCTGGGCGCCATACTCCCTGCGCAGGCTGGCCAAGGTATCGGCGCTGTACGATGGCCCGTCGCGCTCCAGCTCCCGAGGGTCGGCGACGAGCCCTGGCGTATCGCCTATGCCCAGCCGCAGCAGCGCCAGGCGCTCCTCGGGCGTGACCTGGGGGGTCCCGCGCAGAGGCGGCACCTTGGCCGGCACCATGTGGACCCGGTCCAGCCCCAGCACCTCGAGCAACTCCACGGCACTGCGCAGGTGCCCCAGGTGCACGGGATCGAAGGTACCGCCCAGCATGGCCACTCGCGGCGGCTCCAGGGGGAGCGTGGCCCGCTGGGCCGGCAGCGCACTGGTCTGGTGCGAGGTCACCGACGAACCTGTCCGTCGCCCATCACCACGTACTTGCGGGTAGTCAGACCCTCAAGCCCCACCGGCCCGCGGGCATGCAACTTGTCGGTGGATATGCCGATTTCAGCCCCCAGGCCATACTCGAAGCCATCGGCGAAACGGGTCGAGGCATTGACGATCACCGAACTGGAGTCGACCTCGGCCATGAAACGACGTGCCAGCCCGTAGTCCTCGGTGACGATGGCGTCGGTGTGGTGCGAGCCGCAGCGTTCGATGTGCTCGATGGCGGCATCGATACCGTCGACCACACGAACCGCCAGGATGGGTGCCAGATATTCGGCGTACCAGTCGTCCTCGGTCGCAGAGGCGATACCGGGGAGAATGGCTCGGGCGCGCTCGCAACCCCGCAGTTCGACGCCGTGCTCGGCATAAGCCTCGGCCAGTTGCGGCAACAGCTCCGCGGCGACGGGGGCATCGACGAGCAGCGTCTCCATGGTATTGCAGGTGCCGTAGCGCTGCGTCTTGGCGTTGACGGCTATCGCCAGCGCCTTCTCGAGGTCTGCCGTGGCATCGACATAGACGTGACACACCCCGTCCAGATGCTTGATCACCGGCACCCGCGCTTCACGCGAGATGCGCTCGATCAATGACTTGCCACCGCGGGGGATGATCACGTCGACGTATTCCGGCATGGCGATCAGTTGCCCTACCGCCGCACGGTCGGTGGTGGCCACCACCTGCACGGCGCTCTCCGGCAACCCGGCCACACGCAATCCCTCACGAATGCAGACGGCAATCGCGGCATTGGAATCCCGCGCCTCGGAGCCGCCGCGCAGAATGCTGGCATTGCCCGACTTCAGGCACAGGCTGGCGGCTTCCAGGGTCACGTTGGGCCGCGATTCGTAGATGATGCCGATCACACCGAGCGGAACACGCATCTGGCCCACCTGGATGCCGCTGGGGCGAAAGCGCAGCCCGTCGATCTCGCCGACAGGGTCGGGCAATGCCGCCACCTGCCGCAGGCCCTCCACCATGGCATCGAGCCGGGCATCGTCGAGCGCCAGACGATCCAGCAGAGCGGGCTCCAGGCCGTTGTCGCGCCCACGCGCGAGGTCAGCGGCGTTGGCGGCCAACACCTCACTGCGGCGATGCTGGAGCTGCTCGGCCATTGCCAACAGGGCACGATTCTTGTCGCCCGTGACGGCACGGCGCATGTGGGTGGCAGCGACACGCGCCGCCTGACCCAGGCGGGTCATGTAGGCGACGACATCAACCGCCGCGGCTTCGGTGCATTCGGTTTGAGAGGCGTGAGCGGACATGCTGAACGAAGTTCTCCTGGGCAGAGCGCCACAAGGCGCTGCGGGCGTTATACTGGCGCGACACCACGACGAACTCCATAGTAAGGCACCATGCAGAGCAAGTACAAAGTCGGGCTGATGCGCCTGAATCTATGGGCTGCAGCACTACTGCTGATCCTGCTGGCGTACCTGGCGGAACGGCTGTCCAGCGCCCTGTTGCTGGTCTTGGCCAGCGTCTGGCTGATGATAACGGCCAGCCTGCTCGAAATGAGCCATCGGCGGCCTGCCACCGTGCCCTGGCAACTGCTGCCCAGTCTGCTGCTGGCAGGTCTGCTGATTGCCGATCCGGAACGTCATGCATTGTGGCTGTGGGTCTGGCCCGCCCTGCTGATGCTGCCGCAGCCCGGGTGGGTACTGGCCCTCACCTGTGCCTTGGCAGTGCTGACCTGGTGGATGCTGGCGGATCTGCTGGGGATCGAGCAGACCCTGTTCTCCGGCTTGGTATTGCTGCCACTCATGCTGCTCGGCCTGGCCCGCAACCGACATTTGCTGCCGACGCGCTCCGCCGCGCGTCAGCGCATGCGCCTGGTGCCGGGGCTCCCCTTGTGGAGTGGCCAGCAGCTGGCTACCGACCTGCGCCGGGAGCGCGCACGCTGCCGGCGCGAAGGGGTTCATGCCGAACTGATGCTGCTGCGCACTTCGCGACGCCAGCTCTGGCCGCAGGCCCAGGACTTGTGCCGCCTGACCTACGAGTTCGAGAACTGCTACCGCCTCGATCACCGCACCCTGGCCACGCTGTTGCTGAGCCGGGACGACAAACAAGCCAGCGAGCGGCGTCATACGTTGCTCAAGGGGCTGAGGCCCAACGCCAAGGTCCGCTTCGCCTCGTTGAGCGCCCTGGGTACGCTCGAGGAGGCGGTTCAGCGCTTCGAACGTCAGCGTGAGGATCTCCAGGTCGAGTCGGAGAGCGCCCATGGCTGACGATACCCGCATTCATGCCACTCGCATCGTCGTTGCCTATGCCCTTGCCGCTCTCTTGCTGGGCGGATACTCGATCTGGCGCTATCTGATGGGCGACTACCATCGCATCCTGCTGCCGGCATCGCTCGCCCTGGTCATGTTGGTCGCCTGCCTGATGGGCATCGCGAGCACCAGCCAGGCCCGCCTATCGGCCTACCTGGCGCTGATCGTCGGCTACCTGATGCTGGCCCTGGAGCTGCCATGGCTGGACGAAGCAGGCATCATGTGGATCGGCTTCGCCCCCCTGCTCACGGTGCTGCTGCTGCCCTTTGCCTCCGCCATGCTGCTCAATCTGCTGCTGGCCCCGATATGGCTCTTGCTCAGCGATACCCAGTTGGATGCCCATTTGGCGCTGAGCTATGTCGCCATGGCGCTGGTGGCCGCGCTGGTGCCCTGGGAGCAGCGCCGCCAACAGACGCTGCTGGACGCCACCAATCCTCGCGATCCTCACTGCAACGCCCTGGCGCGCGAAGCCATGCATGAGTTGCTGGCGAGTGAATACAAGCGCACCCAGTTCCTCGGCCAACCCTTTGCCGTACTGTCGCTTCACCTGCCTCAACTGGAGATGGCAAGCGAACAGTTCGGCAACCGGGCGCGCCAGGCCCTGCTCGATGCACTTTGCCTGACCGTCAGTCGCTTCTCACGGCGCCACGACTTTCTTGGTCGACAGAGCGCTTCCACCTTCTGGCTGGTACTGCCGGACACCAGCCAGAGCGGTGCCCAGATGGTGCAGCAACGTATCGGGCAGGCGCTGGAAACCACGGTGCTGGTGGACACTGGCCCCCTCCAGGTAAAGATTGCCCACTGCCAACGCCTTCCCGGGGAAAGCTGGCCACGCTTCGAACAGCGCCTGCTGACCATGACGCGACATCTCAGTAACACCTGAAGGGACTCACAAAGAGCTGGTAACCAAGGAGTCGATGCTTGAGCCTGACCCAAACCCTGCTGCAACTCGCCCCCTCCCCCGAACTGTTGCTGCTCATCGTGGGCGCCATCGCGTTGCTCGAGTCACTGGCTCTGGTCGGCCTGCTGCTGCCCGGAGTGATCCTGATCACGGCAGCGGCATCGCTGGCCGGCCATCAGGACATGGCCGTGACGTCCCTGTTGCTGGCAGCCTTCGGCGGCGCCGTACTCGGCGACGGGCTCAGTTTCACCTTGGGTTATACCCAGCGCGAGCGAGTCACTCGGCTATGGCCGCTGTCGCGTCATCCAGAGTGGCTGGCTCGCGGCGCACGCTTCTTCCAACGCTACGGTAGCCTGTCGGTGTTCTTCGGACGCTTCGTCGGCCCGGTTCGCCCCGTCATCCCACTGATTGCCGGCATGCTGCATATGTCGCCGCGCGCCTTCCTGTGGGCCAACCTGGCCTCGGCTGCCCTGTGGGCGCCAGCCTATGTGCTACCGGGATATCTGCTCGGACAGACTTGGCAGCAACTGCTGACGATTCCAGCGGGACTGGAAGCGCTCCTGGTCACGCTGGCCGCGATCGTCGTGGCTCTGGCAGTGGCCTTCTCCTGGCTGCGCCACCAGGTGAGTCGCTCCGGCCGCGCCTACCGAATGCTGGCGCGAGGCGCAAGGCGCCACCCCCTTCTGCGACGGACTTGGCTGAAGCGAAGCGGGCACGGTGAGTTCCCGCTGGCAAGCTGGCTGCTGCTGATCTTCTCTCTAGGCGGGCTTTCCGGGCTCACCATTGCGGTCATCCGCCAGCGCGGCCCCTTTCCAATCGACCTCCAGGTGAACGCCTTCTTCGATGTCCTGGTAGTGCCGATGCTGCCCGAAGCGGGCCAGCTTCTGGCACGTGTCGGAGACATCATCGGCATCCTGGCCCTGGTGCTGCCCTGGGGTATCTGGCTGCTGGCCCGCCGACACCTGGCCGCCCTGGCCCATGTCGCCGCCGGGCTCGGCGGCATCGCAGTGCTCAACATCCTGGGCAAGGCGTTGATCGGCCGGCCCCGCCCGGACACACCGGATTATCTGGCCGGCTCGTTGGCCTATCCCAGCGCCCACGCCTCGTCCGCCGTGGTGCTGTACGGCCTGGCCGCCGCCTTCGTGGCCCAGGAATTGCCACCGCAGCGGCGCTTCTGGGCGTACTGGCTGGCCATCGCACTGACCCTGCCCATGGCAATGTCGCGCCTGATCATCGGCGTACACTGGCTCACCGACCTGATTGGCGGAGGCCTGCTCGGGCTGGTGGTCTGCGCCCTGGTACGCCTGGCCTGGCAGCACCGGCCCCATGCCCCGCTCTCGCCCTGTCCATGGCCTTGGTTGACGGTCGCCTCGCTGGTGCTGCTCAGCGCACGAGTGGCATTGCTGCCCGCCATCTGATAGAGCGTGAGGTACTTCAACCAAAGGCCAGCCAGCAACCAACGCCGATCATCAACGTACCGGCAACGCGGTTGAGCAGCCTCACATTGCCGCTCTCACCCAGCACTCGCCGCAAACCGCGCCCACCGGCGGCATACAGCAGCAGGCTCAGGAATTCGATGGTCAGGATCACGGCGATCAGCACGGCCAACTGTCCACCCAACGGGCGCGACGCATCGAGGAAGGGTGGCAACAGTGCGACGAAAAAGGCCCAGCCCTTGGGGTTGGCCACCGCCGTGACAAAGCCCTGCAGCGCCAGTTGGCCACGCGAAGCCGGCACCAGCTCGATGCTGTCGAGCGGAATGGCCATGCGCCCCCGGGAACGCCACATCATCACCCCCAGGTAGCCGAGGTAGGCACCACCGACCCACTTGAACAAAGCGAAAAGTTCGGGCTGGCGCAACATCAATGCTGCCACCCCGGCTCCGGCAGCGGCGGCCACCAGGCCGACGCCGACGAGCTCCCCCGCCATCATCCATAGCGTGC
Source organism: Billgrantia sp. C5P2 (assembly GCF_051062895.2). Taxonomy (NCBI): domain Bacteria; kingdom Pseudomonadati; phylum Pseudomonadota; class Gammaproteobacteria; order Oceanospirillales; family Halomonadaceae; genus Billgrantia; species Billgrantia sp. C5P2. The sequence goes on along the minus strand of NZ_CM128542.1, from coordinate 1,705,854 downwards.
GCCTGACCCCCTGGGTCATGCCCAGCACCATCGACAGCGTCATGCACATGCCCGGTGTCAAAGAGACGAACAAAAAGGTCGGCACGAACACCGACAGCAGCGATAGCTTGATCATGAGAAGGATCTCGAGTCTCGCCCTGGCACTTCAGCCTGCCAGGATTCGATGACATTCAGGTGGCCTCAGGCGGGTACGACGCTCACTCTCCCCAGCGCGGCAACAGGCGATGCTCGATACCGAGCTGGTTGAGGATCCGAGCCACGATGAAGTCGATGAGGTCGTCCACGCTCGCAGGCCGATGGTAGAAGCCGGGTGCTGCCGGCAGGATGACCGCCCCCATCCGGGTCAGCGACAGCATGTGCTCGAGATGGATCGCCGACAGCGGCGTCTCGCGCGGCACCAGGATCAGCTGGCGGCGCTCCTTGAGCGCCACGTCGGCGGCACGCTCGATCAGGTTGTTGCTGGCGCCGGTGGCCACCGCCGACAGCGTGCCGGTGGAGCAGGGGCAGATCACCATGGCGGAAGGCGCACCGGAGCCCGAGGCCACCGGCGCCATCCACTCCTCACGCCCGAAGCAGCGGATCTGCCCCGCCGCCGCCCCGTAGCGTTCGGTGAGCGTTTGGGCCAGCCGCTCGGGCCGCGCCGGCAAGGCAGCGTCGGTCTCGGTCTCGATGACAAGATGGGCGGCCTTGGAAACCATCACCCACACTTCGTGCTCCGCCGCTATCAGCGCCTCGATCAGGCGCAGGCCGTACTGGGCTCCGGAAGCGCCGGTGATCGCCACCGTGACCGGGGGATGCAAAGTGCTCTCACCCATGGGCCACCTCGAGCGCCGCCAGCAGTTTCTCGTGGATGCCGCCGAAGCCGCCGTTGGACATCACCACGATGCGATCAAGCGGGCGCGCTTCGGCCACCAGCGCCGCGACGAGCGTGTCGATGTCTTCCTCGAGTCGTGCCGGCACGGGACTGGCAGCCAGCACCGGACCAAGCGACCAGTCGAGGCCCGGCGGCTGGTACCAGAAGGCCATGTCGGCCGCAGTGACGCTGGCCGCCAGACGTTCGCGCAGGGTACCCAGGCGCATGGTGTTGGAGCGCGGCTCGATCACTGCCAGCAGCCGCCCGCGCGGCGTGGCGGCGCGCAGCCCCTCGAGGGTGGCAGCAAAGGCCGTGGGGTGATGGGCGAAATCATCGATGACCTGGATGCCGGCCACCTCGCCGCGCACCTCCTGACGGCGGCGCGGCGTCTCGAAGCGCGACAGAGCGGCACAGCCTCGCGCCAGGTCGACACCGCAGACATGCGCCGCTGCCAAGGCCGCCAAGGCATTGCGCGCATTGTGGGCGCCGGTCAGTGCCCAGTCGACCACGGCATCCTCGTTCACTTCGCCCTCTTGGTGCACCACCCGAAAGCGCGAGGCGTCGTCACGCTCCAGCGCCAGCCGCCAAGGGCTCGCCGCGGCGCTACCAAAGCGCTCCACCGGCGTCCAGCAGCCCATCTCCAGCACGCGCTCCAGCGCCGGCTCGCCGTCTGCGACCAGCAGCCGGCCACGCCCAGGCACGGTACGTACGAGATGATGGAACTGACGCTCGATGGCCGCCAGGTCGGCAAAGATGTCGGCGTGATCGAACTCGAGATTGCCCAGGATAGCGATCTCGGGCCGGTAGTGGACGAACTTGGAGCGCTTGTCGAAGAAGGCGGTGTCGTACTCGTCGGCTTCGACCACGAAGGGCCCGTCGGCAGCGCCGAGACGGGCCGACACACCGAAGTTGCGCGGCACGCCGCCGATCAGGAAGCCGGGTTCGAGACCGGCCGACTCCAGCAGCCAGGCGACCAGGCTGGCGGTGGTGGTCTTGCCATGGGTACCGGCCACGGCGATGACTCTGCGTCCGGGCAGCACGTGCTCGGCCAGCCATTGCGGGCCTGAGGTATAGGGAATGCCGAGGTCGAGCAGTGCTTCGATCTCCGGGTTGCCGCGCGTCATGGCGTTACCGACCACCACCAGGTCGGGGCGCGGCGACAGGTTGGCGGCGGCGTAGGCCTCATACAGGCCGATGCCGGCCTCTTCGAGCTGGGTACTCATCGGCGGGTAGACGCCGCTGTCCGAGCCGGTGACGGCATGTCCCAGATCGCGCGCCAGCAGGGCCAGGCTACCCATGAAGGTACCGCAGATACCGAGAATATGAAGGTGCATGGAGTTCCGACCCTTATTACCAGGTAGAGCTGGCAGGCCATGCCCGCCGGAAAGGAATCGGCAGACTAGCACGGCCTGGCGGCGCCCCTCCAGCGGCGTGCAGGTTCGCCGCCTTTCGTCTAAAATGTTTCGCCTTGTCGTGAAACACGAAACGGACACTTCCCTGTACGAGACCAGGAGCACGCAAGCCCCATGGCCCAGCATAACGCCTTCTATGCCCAGTCTGGCGGTGTCACCGCCGTGATCAACGCCAGCGCCTGCGGTGTGATCGAAGCCTGCCGCCGACACCCTGACCGCATCGGCAAGGTCTACGCCGGCCATAACGGCATCATCGGCGCCCTGACCGAGAACCTGATCGACGTCTCTCAGGAGTCCGACGAGAGTATCGCTGCCCTACGCCATACGCCCGGCGGCGCCTTCGGCTCCTGCCGCTACAAGCTCAAGGACATCGAGAGCCATCGTGCCCAGTACGAGCGCTTGATCGAGGTGTTCAAGGCCCACGACATCCGCTACTTCTTCTACAACGGTGGTGGCGACAGCGCCGACACCTGCCTCAAGGTCTCGCAGCTCTCCGAGAAGATGGGCTACCCGCTGACCGCCATTCATGTGCCCAAGACCGTGGACAATGACCTGCCGATCACCGACAACTCGCCGGGCTTCGGCAGCGTGGCCAAGTACATCGCCACTTCGACGCTGGAGGCGTCGCTGGACATCGCCTCCATGTGTGCCACCTCGACCAAGGTCTTCGTGCTCGAGGTCATGGGTCGCCACGCCGGCTGGATCGCCGCTGCCGGGGCACTGGCCGGTGAAGGCGAAGGCCAGCCTCCTCACCTGGTGATCTTTCCCGAGGTGCCGTTCGAGCGCGGCAAGGTCATGGCCCGCGTCGAGGAGTGCGTGAAGAAGTACGGCTACTGCGTGATCGTGGTTTCCGAGGGTGCTCGCTACGAGGATGGCACCTTCCTCGCCGATTCGGGCAACACCGACGCCTTCGGCCATCGCCAGCTGGGCGGCGTGGCCCCGACGCTGGCTGGCATGGTCAAGCAGGACCTCGGCTACAAATACCACTGGGCAGTGGCCGATTACCTGCAGCGGGCGGCCCGCCACCTGGCCTCACGCACCGACGTGGAGCAGGCCTATGCCGTGGGACAAGAGGCGGTGGAGCTGGCCGTTGCCGGCAAGAACGCCATGATGCCGGCCATCAAGCGTGTCAGCGACGAGCCCTATGAATGGCGTATCGAGCCCGCCCCCCTGGCCGAGGTGGCCAATCGCGAGAAGTTTATGCCGCGCGAGTACATCCGCGAGGACGGCTTCGGTATCACTGACGCTTGTCGCCGTTACCTGTCACCGCTGATCCAGGGCGAAGACTACCCGCCATTCGAGAATGGTTTGCCCAAGGTGGCCAACCTCAAGCTGGCCAAGGTCGAACGCAAGCTGCCCGAATTCAAGCTTTGAGTCGTGCAGCCTAGCTAACACGAAGCCCTCGCCCCGGCGGGGGCTTCGTCGTTTTGGCTACCACTCAGCGCAACCCTTGGTTATCGCAGCAACCAGGAGAGCACCAGCAACAGTAGCAGGATGCCGGCCACGCCCTGCCAGAAGTTGGCCGGCTCGCGCAGGAAGCGGCGCGGGTCGCGACGCTTCGGCTCGGCTCGGCCATCCTGCTGCCGAAGCGCATAGAGCAGCTCGGACATGCGCCGAAAGCGCAACGAACGCTGAGGGTCAAGTGCCCGTCGCAGGGTATCGTCGAGCTGGGGAGTGATCTCGGGATTGAATAGCCTGGCGCTGCGGTAACTCAGCTGTTCGAGGTCGGTATGACTGCGCAGTCGATCCGGGTTCAGCTCGTAGGGCAACTCACCGGTCAGCAGCCAGTAGATCGTCGAGGCCAGCGAATATTGATCGCTGCGCCGGCCGACACCGTCATCCAGTGCATATTCCGGCGCACTGTGTTCGGACAGCCCGGTCTGCCGAGCCAGTTCTCGTGAGCCCCGATGGCCGTCCAGGTCGCGCATGTGGCAGGCGCTGAAGTCGGTCAGCACCACTTGGCCGTGGGTGTCGATCAGGACGTTGTCGGGATGGATGCGCTGGTGCAACACCTCACGGTGATGCAGGGCCTGGACGGCCTTGCCCAGTTGCACCGCAATATCGAGACGCTGGGCCAGGCTGGCCTGGGGGTGCCGAAGGGCCCACTCGGTCAACGTCACGCCTTCCACGTAGACCATCAGGTAATAGAGGTAGCGTCGCGGGCGGGAGGACTCCATGACCCGCGCCACGAACGGTGACTTGACCCGCTCCACCACCCACTGCTGGAGCAGAAAGTGTTCCAGGTAGGCATTGCGGTTGGAAAGCTCGGGGCTCGGTGCCTTCATCACCATTTCACGCTCGGTGCGGCTATCGCGAACCCGGTAGACTCGTGACTGGGCGGTACGCGAGAGCACTTCCTGCACCTCCAGGCCGTCGATACGCTCGCCCGGGGAGAGTTCGGGCGGAATCGGCAGGTCACCATAGATTCGGCCTGGGTGGTCCTGCTCCTCTTCGGGCAACTGGTCGATACGGACCAACTGGAAACAGAACTGGTCGGAACCGTAGCCGCGTTCCTGGGCCCGCTCGCGCGCCGCCGCTGACAGCCGCTCGCAGGCCGCATCGAGATCGCTGGCATCCTCGCGTATCAAGCGCACGTAATCGGATGGCATTAGGGTGCCGCGCACCGCCTGGGTGGTAAAGAGGAAGAGATCGCCCTGCTTCAGCGGCATCTGCATGTAATCGATGTCGATGCTGCCATCCAGCCCCAGGGCCCGAGACGGGTAGCGATAGCCGCCCAGATCGGTCACGTGATCGCGGGTGAGCTGCTCGAACTCGGCACCGCGAAGGCGAAAGACAAGGGTATCGCCCATATGAAACAGGTGGGCCTCACGCCCGCGGTAGACCATGGCGGAAAGGGAGGCGACGTAGCTGCCACCCTCGACGAAAGTGCTCTGGCTGTAGCACCAGCCGTTGAGCGCCCGCAGCACACGGGTAGCCGACGTTTTCACGTCCCAATGATCCGGCGTGGAAAAGTAGTCGGCGAGGAAACCCCTTACACTCAGATCACCGGCCTGCTTGGCGATGGCATTGCGCGAACTGGTATCGCTGATCACCGCGCAGGCGCCCTTGGCGGCAGACTGGGCAGCCTGACTGGGGATGCGCACCGACATGGAACTGCGGTGATGGCGCCGATCCGGCGCCACGAACGCCTGCCCGACACTCAACGACAGTCGATTGGATGGCAAGACACGCTCCTTCAAGATATCGCCACTGATCACCGCTCGCTCCGCATGGCTGGCCGAACCGCCTGACGTCGGCCATCATACACGGTTGCAGCGACCTCAACCTGTCAACCAAAGCCCAACCGACCAACGGCCACCCTCACCTATGTCGCATTGGTAATCCCCTGGCCCGGTCCGTATAATTCTGGCCATTTTGCGGTGTCTCACTTTTCGCCCAACGAAGGAAGCGACGATGAACTTCGACCACATCCCTGCCGGCAAGGATCTTCCCAACGACGTCTACGTCGCCATCGAGATCCCTGCCAACCACGCTCCGATCAAGTACGAGATCGACAAGGAGATGGGTGCTCTTCTGGTTGACCGCTTCATGGCTACGCCGATGTTCTACCCGGCCAACTACGGTTTCATTCCCCACACCCTGGCCGACGACGGCGACCCGCTCGACGCCCTGGTGGTCACGCCATATCCGGTCCAGGCCGGCAGCATCATTCGCGCTCGCCCGGTCGGCATCCTCAACATGACCGACGAGGCCGGCGAGGACGCCAAGCTGGTTTGCGTACCTCACGCCAAGCTGACCACCCTCTATGACGACGTCCAGGAGGTCACCGACCTGCCCGAACTGCTGCGCCAGCAGATCGCTCACTTCTTCGAGAATTACAAGGATCTCGAAAAGGGCAAGTGGGTGAAGGTGGAATCATGGGAAGGCGCCGATGCCGCGCACAAGGCCATCGAGAAGGCCATTGCCGCCTACGAAAAGGCCTGAACGAGCTTCCCCCTCCCTGCACGGGCCGCCCACCGGGCGGCCCGTTTCCTTTCGTGCGACACCGGGGCGCACCTGTAAGGTTCTAACGCCACCGTCGACTGAGTTATTCTAGCGTCATGCGTACCTGGACCCTGCGGTAACGCCGCGTTTCGCTCGCGAGACATTTCCGATGAGTACCGCGCCCCTTCATGAGCGTTGACTATCGACCGCTTACGTTTGCCAGAGGGAAACCCTGCGTGACTAGCCGTCATCTCGCCATACGCCTTGTCTGCTGCCTGCTGCTGTGGCTGCCGCTGAGCGCTCAAGCCCAATGGTTCTCTTCATCTTCCGGCAACCAGAGCGACTTCCTGCCGGTACAGGAGGCCTTCCAGCCCAGCGCCTGGCACGATGGCGAGACGCTGTACATCGGCTTCGAAAACGCCGAGGGCTACTATCTCTATCGCCACCGGCTCGGCGTCGAGAGTCGCGACGATGCGTTCGAGGTCGGCGAGCCGACCATTCCGGAGGGTGAATTCAAGAGTGACGAGTTCCTCGGCGACGTCTACGTCTTCTACGATCGCGTGGTCTTCGAGGCGCCTCTGCAGGGCGGTGCCAATGGCCCGCTGGATATTGCGGTCAATTTCCAGGGCTGTGCCGACGCCGGGCTCTGCTACCCCCCCGAGCGGGTCGAACTGCAGGCTCGCGCCAGCGCCATGCCGGCCGCCTTCACAGGCTGGCGTGACGGCGGCGAATCGAATGGCAATGCGACGGATGCTTCCGCTTCATCTGCCGCGGACCCTCCCGCCATCCGGAGTCAGGATGGCCGCTTCAGCAGTCTGATCGGCGAGGCCAGCCTGCCGTTGGCCCTGGGCCTGTTCTTCCTCGCCGGGCTGGGCCTGACCTTCACTCCTTGCGTGCTGCCGATGGTGCCGATCCTCTCGTCGATCATCGTCGGTCAGAAGCCGACCCGACTGCGCGCCTTTGCCCTCTCCGCCAGCTACGTCGGCGGCATGTCGCTCACCTATGCCCTGGTCGGCGTGCTGATGGGTCTATTCGGCGCCGGCCTCAACCTTCAGGCGCACCTGCAGTCTGCCCCCGTACTGATCGTCTTCGCCCTGCTCTTCGTGCTCTTCGCACTGGCCATGTTCGGCACTTTCGAATTGCGCTTGTCACCACGCCTGGCGGGACACGTCGACGCCTGGCAGGCCCGTGCCCAGCGTAGCGGTCCCGTAGGCCTGGCCGCCGCAGGCGCCCTCTCCGTACTGGTGGTCTCGCCCTGCGTGTCGGCTCCACTGGCCGGCGCTCTGGTGTTCATCTCCTCTACCGGCGATGCGCTGATGGGCGGCGCCGCGCTGCTGGCCCTGGGCCTGGGTATGGGCGTGCCGCTGCTGCTGGTCGGCACCTTCGGCGCCACCGCGCTGCCCCGCAGCGGGGCCTGGATGAACGGCGTCAAGATCACCTTCGGCATCCTCCTGCTCGGCGTGGCCATCTGGCTGGTCGAACGCCTGCTCCCCGCCGCGGCCAGTCTGCTGCTGTGGGCGGCACTGGCGATTGGCAGCGCCCTGGCGCTAGGCGCCCTTTCGTTCAATCTGGCCCAGGGGTGGCCTCGGGTTCGCCAGGCCGTCGGTCTGATGCTCCTGGCCTGGGGTATCGCCCTCGTGTTCGGCGCCGCCATGGGCGGTAGCGACCCGCTGCGCCCCTTGGCATCGCTTACCACAGGCTCAAGCAACGTCGAGAGCGCCGAGATCGCGACGGTGGAGGGTCTCGATGCACTGCGGGACACGCTGCGAGAACGTGCAGATCAAGGCCAGCCTGCCTTCGTGCACTTCACCGCGGACTGGTGTATCTCGTGCAAGCAGATGGAGCGCCAAGTGTATCCCGCCCCTGAGGTCGCCGAATCGCTATCTCGGTTCACCCGTATCAACGTCGACGTGACGCGCAGCGACGCCGCTACCCGTGAACTGCTCGATCACTTCGGCCTGTTCGGTCCGCCGAGCCTGCTATTCTTCAGCGGGGAAGAGGAGATCCGCGAAGCCCGCATCCAAGGTGAGGTCAGGGTTGGCGAGTTCGCCAGCCACCTGCAGGAACTGCTCGCCTGGCTCGAGCAGCAGCGCAGCTGATTTTCTGCCGTCTTCTTGCGAGCGGCAACCAGAGCGAACAGTGTTCCCCACCGGCTGGACATCCCCTGCAATTTTAGGCACACTCCGCCAACAACGCTCATCAAGGCCGATAGCGACGGCAATGTTCGTCATCTTGCCGCGATCTATCGAAAGTTGGCTCGGGTTGACTGCGCCCTTGCCCATCGCCATCTATCCACCGGTCGAGACTCAATATGGATATCCGTAAGGTCAAGAAACTGATCGAGCTGCTGGAAGAATCCAACATCAGCGAAATCGAGATTCAGGAAGGCGAAGAATCGGTGCGTATCAGCCGCCACCCCAATGGCGTCAGCTGGCCCCAGCCCCCCATGCCGCAGTACGCCCCGCAGGCAGCGCCCAGTCAGGCAGCACCGGCTCCTGCCGCCGGCCCCGCCGAGGAAGCCCCCGGGACCAGCTACCAGGGCCACGCCCTAACCTCGCCGATGGTCGGCACTTTCTACCGCAGCCCGGCCCCGGGCTCCAAGGCGTTCGTGGAAGTGGGACAGAGCGTCAAGAAGGGCGAGACCGTGTGTATCGTCGAAGCCATGAAGATGATGAACCAGATCGAAGCCGATCGTGACGGCGTGATCGAGGCGATCCTGGTCGAGGACGGCGAGCCGGTCGAGTTCGACCAGCCGCTGCTCATCATTTCCTGAACTTTCACCGACACTGGCGGACTCCCTATGCTGGACAAGGTTCTCATCGCCAACCGCGGCGAGATCGCCCTGCGAATCCTGCGCGCCTGCAAGGAGCTGGGCATCAAGACGGTCGCGGTGCACTCCAAGGCCGACCGTGAACTGATGCACGTGCGCCTGGCCGACGAGGCCGTATGCATCGGCCCCGCTTCTTCGGCCCAGTCCTACCTCAACATTCCGGCCCTGATCAGTGCCGCGGAAGTCACCGATTCCAGCGCCATACACCCCGGCTACGGCTTTCTTTCCGAGAACGCCAATTTCGCCGAGCAGGTGGAGCGCTCCGGGTTCGTGTTCATTGGACCGCGCGCCGAGACCATTCGCCTGATGGGCGACAAGGTCAGTGCCATCGAAGCCATGAAGAAGGCCGGCGTACCCACCGTTCCCGGCTCGGATGGCCCGTTGGGAGACGACGAAGGCGACAACATCGCCACCGCACGGCGCATCGGTTACCCGGTGATCATCAAGGCCGCCGCCGGCGGTGGCGGCCGCGGCATGCGCGTGGTGCATACCGAGGGCCACTTGCTGTCGGCAATCAACGTGACCCGCACCGAGGCGCACTCGGCCTTCGGCGACGGCACGGTGTACATGGAGAAGTTCCTCGAGCGGCCGCGACACGTCGAAGTCCAGGTGCTGGCAGACGGCCAGGGCAATGCCATCCACCTCTATGACCGAGACTGTTCGCTGCAGCGGCGCCACCAGAAGGTACTCGAGGAGGCTCCCGCCCCCGGCATCGACCCCGATGCCCGGTCCAAGGTGCTCGAGGCGTGTCGCGAGGCGTGTATCGAGATCGACTATCGCGGTGCCGGCACCTTCGAATTCCTCTACGAGGACGGCCAGTTCTTCTTCATTGAGATGAACACTCGTGTGCAGGTCGAGCACCCCGTCACCGAAATGGTGACCGGCGTGGACATCGTACGCGAGCAGCTACGCATCGCTTCGGGCCTGCCGCTTTCGATCCGCCAGGAGGACGTCAAAGTCAACGGCCATGCCTTCGAATGCCGTATCAACGCCGAGGATCCGCGTACCTTCATGCCTTCGCCGGGCAAGGTCACTCTCTACCATCCGCCGGGTGGGCTTGGGGTGCGCATGGATTCACACCTCTATACCGGCTATACGGTACCGCCCCACTACGACTCGCTGATCGGCAAACTGATCACCTGGGGCGATAGCCGCGAGATCGCGCTGACGCGGATGCGCAACGGTCTCGACGAACTGCTGGTGGAAGGCATCAAGACCAATACCGACCTGCACAAGGACCTGGTCCGCGACGGTCATTTCCAGCAGGGTGGCGTCAACATTCACTATCTGGAGAAGAAGCTCGGCTCCTAGAACGTTCCGGATCCGAGCATCGCTCCCTGCGGGGTGGCCACGGCCACCCCGCCTGCGTCATGCACAGGAGATTGCCATGCCCTGGCTGCAACTCAAGGCCCGTATCGCCCCGGAGCAGGCCGAACTGCTCGAGGAATTGCTGCTGGCCGAAGGCGCCACCGCCATCACTCTGCAGGACGCCCACGACGACCCGGTATTCGAGCCCGAGCGCGGCACTACGCCACTGTGGAACGAGACGGTGCTGACCGGCCTGTATGACGACCTCGAGGGGCTCGAGGCGATGCTCGAACGCCTGGCCGCGGCCTGGGCCGAGACTCTGCCCGACGAACCCTGCCCGATCATCGAACACGAGCTGCTCGCCGATCGCGACTGGGAACGTGAGTGGATGGAAGATTTCCAGCCGCTGCGCATGGGCCAGCGGCTGTGGATCGTGCCCAGTTGGCACCAGCCGCCCGACCCGGATGCCGTCAACCTTCACCTGGATCCTGGCCTGGCCTTCGGTACCGGCACCCACCCCACCACGGCGCTGTGCCTGGAATGGCTGGATGCGCTGGCCTTGTCAGGCGATCTCGACGGTGTCGAGCTGCTCGATGTGGGCTGCGGCTCCGGTATCCTCGCCATCGCTGCACTCAAACTGGGAGCGGCGCTGGCCACCGGCACCGACATCGACCCCCAGGCACTCCAGGCCAGCCGCGACAACGCCGAGCGCAACGACATCGCGGAGCACGAACTCGCGCTGCGCTATCCCGAACAACTGGATGACGCACGCCGCTTCCCCGTCGTGGTCGCCAATATCCTGGCAGGCCCGCTGGTGGAACTGGCACCGATGATTGCCGGCCATGTGGCCCCCGGCGGCCGGCTGGCTCTGTCGGGAATTCTCGAGCGCCAAGCCGACGAGGTGCTCGACGCCTATCGCGATCAGGGCCTGACGATGGATGAGCCGAGGACTCGTGAAGGCTGGGTCAGGCTCAGCGGGTACCGTCCGGCCTGAATCTCGGCAATTTTGCTACCTTCACCCTGCCCCTTCAGGGGCGTATGATATGCAGCCCCAAGTTCGATGATCCGTCTCATGCCCGATAGTCGCCCCTTGCCACAGATCGGCCACTACCGCCTGCCCAATCGAGTCATCCTGGCTCCCATGGCCGGCGTGACCGACCGCCCGTTCCGCCAGCTCTGCCGTCGCCTGGGCGCGGGGCTGGTGGTAGGCGAGATGGTCACTTCGGACCCCGCGCTGTGGCATACGCGCAAGTCGCGCCAGCGCATGGACCACCGCGGCGAACCCGGCCCCAGGGCCGTGCAGATCGCTGGCGGCGACGCCACCATGCTGGCCGAGGCGGCACGCCTCAACGCCGATCAGGGCGCCGAGATCATCGACATCAACATGGGTTGCCCGGCCAAGAAGGTCTGCAACAAGGCAGCCGGCTCGGCCCTGCTACGCGACGAGACACTGGTGGCCGAGATCCTCGAAGCGGTAGTGGCGGCGGTCGACATCCCGGTAACGCTCAAGATCCGTACCGGCTGGTGTGCCGAGAGCAACAACGGCGTGAGGGTGGCGCGGCTCGCGGAAGCCGCCGGCATCCAGGCGCTCGCGGTGCACGGCCGTCACCGCCAGCAGCGCTACCAGGGCGAAGCCGAATACGACACCATCGCCGCCATCAAGCAGGCCGTGCGTATCCCGGTATTCGCCAACGGCGATATCGACTCTCCACGCAAGGCCGCCCAGGTTCTGGACTATACTGGTGCGGATGCGGTGATGGTCGGTCGCGGCGCCCAAGGCAATCCCTGGATTTTTCGCGAGATCGACCACTACCTGCGGCATGGTCGCAGCTGCCCACCGCCCGAGTCGGGCGAGAGGGCTAGCGTTTTGCGTGGGCACCTGCACGCCCTGCATGAATTCTATGGCGATTACATGGGGGTGCGAATCGCGCGCAAGCACCTCGGCTGGTACCTCGCCTGCGACCGTCGTTTCGACGCCGACCGACAGCGCGATCTGCGGGCAGCCTTCAATGCTCTGGAGCAGCCCGACGAACAGTATGACTTCATCGACGACCTCTTTCGCCCGGAGGGTAAAGCCGACCTCTCCTGGGCAACGAATGGAATCAGTGCCGCATGAATCGTGAAGCCTTCAATCGCAACGCCGATCTGCCAGGCCTCGAGGCCAGCGCTTGTACTGGCCTACCGGAACTGGACAGTCTCGCCCTGCCATCGGCCACGTTGGCGGAGCAGCCTCTACGCGAAGCCGTGGATACCGCCATGCGACGCTATTTCGACCATCTCGATGGCGGTACGGTAACCGACCTCTACGCCATGGTGATGGCCGAGGTCGAGGCGCCGCTGCTGGCCAGCGTGCTCGAGTATACCCAGGGCAACCAGACCCGCGCCGCCGAGATGCTTGGCCTCAACCGCGGCACGCTGCGCAAGAAACTCAAGCAGCACGACCTGATCTGAATCGGCCGGCTGGGGCGGCGAGGCGCTGCTCAAGCCGGCTTACCTCCACTTCCCAATATAGAGTCGCACCTCATCATGGCCCAAGCCTTCCCCACCCCGGTACGCCGCGCGCTGATCAGCGTCTCCGACAAGACCGGCATCGTCGACTTCGCCCGCAGCCTGTCCGGTCACGGCGTCGAATTGCTCTCCACAGGCGGCACCTTCCGCCTGCTGCAGGAGAACGGCATTGCCGTGACCGAGGTGTCCGAGCACACCGGCTTCCCCGAGATCATGGACGGTCGCGTCAAGACCCTGCATCCCAAGATCCACGGCGGCATCCTGGGACGTCGCGGCCAGGACGACAGCGTGATGGCCGAGCATGGCATCGCGCCCATCGACATGGTGGTGGTCAACCTCTACCCCTTCGCCCAGACCGTGGCCAAGCCGGACTGCACCCTCGAGGATGCGATCGAGAACATCGACATCGGCGGCCCGACCATGGTGCGTGCCTGCGCCAAGAACCACGCCCACACCACCATCGTGGTCGACGCCGGCGACTATGACCGGGTACTGACGGAGATCGCCTCCAACGGCGGAGCCGTGAGCGACGCCACGCGCTTCGACCTGGCGGTGAAGGCTTTCGAGCATACCGCCGGCTACGATGCCGCCATTGCCGACTACCTGGGCCAGCGGGTACCGGGCGGCGAGGATGGCTTCCCGCGCACCTACAACGTACAGTTCGTCAAGAAGCAGGCCATGCGCTACGGCGAGAACCCGCACCAGAGCGCGGCATTCTACGTCGAGGCCGATGCCAGCGAGGCCAGCGTCGCCACCGCCCGCCAGCTGCAGGGCAAGGAACTGTCGTTCAACAACGTGGCCGACACCGACGCCGCCTTCGAGTGCGTCAAGAGCTTCACCGACACCGCCTGCGTGATCGTCAAGCATGCCAACCCCTGTGGGGTAGCGGTCGGCGCGACTCTTCGCGAGGCTTACGACAAGGCATTCGCCACCGATCCCACCAGCGCCTTTGGCGGTATCATCGCCTTCAACCAGCCGCTGGACGCCGACACCGCCCGAGCCATCATCGACCGCCAGTTCGTCGAGGTGATCATCGCCCCCGGGGTCGATGAGGCGGCTGCCGCCATTGTGGCCGAGAAGCAGAACGTGCGCCTGCTCGACGTCGGCGACAACTGGCCCGGCCAGCGCGAGCACGCCCACGACTTCAAGCGCGTCACCGGGGGGCTGCTGGTCCAGGATCGCGACCTGGGCATGGTTGGCCGCGACGAGCTCACGGTGGTCACCGAACGCGTGCCCTCCGAGCAGGAGATGCGCGACCTGGCCTTCGCCTGGAAGGTGGCCAAGTACGTCAAGTCCAACGCCATCGTCTACGCCAAGGGCGGCCAGACCATCGGCGTCGGCGCAGGCCAGATGAGCCGCGTCTATTCGGCCAAGATCGCCGGCATCAAGGCCGCCGATGAAAACCTCTCGGTGCCCGGCTCGGTGATGGCCTCAGACGCCTTCTTCCCCTTCCGCGACGGCATCGACGCCGCGGCAGCGGCCGGCATCACCGCGGTGATCCAGCCCGGCGGCTCCATGCGCGACCAGGAAGTGATCGACGCCGCCAACGAGGCGGGAATCGCCATGGTGTTCACCGGCATGCGCCACTTCAGGCACTGACGCTCGCCGAGCCGCAAGGAGCAAGTCACACGCAAAACCCCACCTGGGCTAGACGCCCGTGTGGGGTTTTCGCGTTATGCTTCTCTACCTCGAGAAACGGTGCGAGCGACGGTCAGACAAGGCGAAAACTGGCGAAGAAGCGGAGCTTACTGCTGTAAGTGAGCATTCTAAGCCAGTTTTCAACGCCGTATGACCGAGCGCAGCCCGTTTATTAACCAAGATCGATGCAGAGGTACTTGGTTTCGAGAAACTCATCGATCCCCTGGTGGCCGCCCTCGCGGCCGAGGCCCGAGGCCTTGACGCCGCCGAACGGCGCCGCGGTGTTGGAGATCAGGCCGGTATTGATGCCCACCATGCCGTACTCCAGGGCATCGGCGACTCGCCACACGCGTCCCAGGTCACGCGAGTAGAAGTAGGAGGCAAGGCCATACTGGGTGTCGTTGGCCATCTGCACGGCGTCCTCTTCGTCCTCGAAGGGAAACACCGCCGCCAAGGGGCCGAAGGTCTCCTCATGAGCGACCTTCATGTCGCCAGTGGCGAAGCTGATCAGCGTCGGGGTAAAGAAGTTCCCGCCCAGCGGATGGGGGTGGCCGCCCAATAGCAGCTCCGCTCCCTTGTCCACGGCATCGTGCACGTGCTCGCTGACCTTGGTCACCGCATTCTCGTCGATCAGCGGCCCGATGTTGATGTCCGGCTCGGTACCATCGCCGACTTTCAATTCACTGTTCATCGCCACTGCCAGCTTCTCGCAGAAGGCATTGATCACGCTCGACTGCACCAGGAAGCGATTGGTGCAGATGCAGGTCTGGCCGGCATTGCGGAACTTGGCCGCCATGGCGCCCTCTACCGCTGCGTCCAGGTCGGCATCCTCGAAGACGATGAACGGCGCGTTACCGCCCAGCTCCAGGGAGATCTTCTGTATATGCTGGGAGGCCCGCGACATCAGCTCACGGCCCACCTCGGTGGAACCGGTAAAGGTGATCTTGCGTACCAGGGGCGACTCGGTCATTGCCGCGGCGATCTCGCTGGCACGCCCCGGCACCACGTTGAACACGCCGCGGGGCACCCCGGCACGCTCGGCCAGCAGCGCCATGGCAGTCGCCGAGAACGGCGTCTGGCTAGCCGGCTTGATGACGATGGTGCAGCCCGCCGCCAATGCCGCGCCGGCCTTGCGCGTGATCATGGCCGCAGGGAAGTTCCATGGCGTAATCGCACCGACCACACCGACCGGCTGCTTGGTGATCACGATGCGCTGGTTGGGCTTGGCCGCGGGAATGGTTTCGCCATAGACCCGCCGCGCCTCCTCGGCAAACCAGCGCAGGAAGCTCGCCGCATAGGCGATCTCGCCAGCCGCCTCCTTGAGCGGCTTGCCCTGCTCGTGGGTCATGATCATCGCCAGGTCGTCCTGGTGCTCGAACATCAAGTCGTGCCACTTCATCAGGATATCGGCACGCTCCTGTGCGGTGAGCGCTCGCCAGCCGACGAGCGCCGTATCGGCGGCGGCGATGGCTCGTTCGGTCTCGCTCCGGCCTAGCCTTGGCACGGTGCCGAAGGTCTCTCCCGTGGCCGGATTGACGACTTCGATCTGTTCGCCGCTTTCGGCCGCAACCCAACTGCCGTCGATGTAGGCGAAAGGGCAATAGAGTTGTGTTTCCTTGAGGGCTTCCATGTTGTCTCTCCTGGCCTCGCGGGGCCTGTACCGAGTATGGGTGAATTCATGCCGCGCCCTGCCCCGTCTCACAGGGCCTCAGTGCTGCGCTGCTCGGGTACGTCCTCGGGAACGCCTTCCTGTCCTGGCGGCTGAAGCATAGCGTTAAGTATGGCAAGTATCAGGACCAACGCGATGGCAATCCAGCAGAGCGCACGGCCGAAGTAGCGCTCGGGCTGACGATGAATCTGACGCAGGCCCATCACGGCAAGGAGGGCGGCAGCGAGATTGAGTGGCAGCAGGCTGCCCTGGAACAACAGGGCAACGAGTGCCGTGACGATGGCCGTCATGGCCCAGGGGGCGTGGCGCCGGCGCGGCGAATCCCGGGAGGAGCTGTCGCGTTCCAAACGATCGTCTCTCTGTCGGCTAGGCAATAGGGCCTCATGCTAAGCGCAAAGCCCCGTTGCCACCAAATCCAGACGGGCCCACGAGGAGACGCGGGCATCCTCAGCGATCTTGACGCGACTCCCGGCTTGCCGAAAGCGTGATGGAAACCGAGTCGGCGAAACGCAGCGCATGAGGCTTATCGATCTCGACCTGCGCCGCTAGCACCTGCTCATGGCTCATGATCAGGTCGAGTACCTCGCGCGTCATGCGCTCCAGGAGCAGGAAGCGGCCCCCTTCCACTCGTTCGATAATCTGCTTGCTGATCGTACGATAGTTGAGCGCCTGCTCGATAAGGTTGAACGCCACCGCTTCATCGGCCCAATAGCGGATCACGGCGTTGATCACCACATCCTGTCGGTTGTTGATCTCTTCCTCCTTGATGCCGATAAACGTACGCAGGCGCAGATTCTTGATGCGAATCGTGGCCATATCGTGATCGAGATGCTGATCGTCCAGGGCATGCAGCGTCATGGCGTGGCTCCGGGCAAGGAACGGTCGTCGACACGGGGCCCGCCCCGTCAGCGGCCGTTGACAAGGGTGAGGAACTCCTGCCGTGTGGGCTGGTTCTCGCGGAAAGCGCCCAGCATCACGGAAGAGGTCATGCTGGAATTCTGCTTCTCCACACCGCGCATCATCATGCACAGGTGCCGGGCCTCGATCACTACCGCCACGCCGCGCGCACCGGTGACCCGCTGCACGGCCTCGGCGATCTGCCGCGTCAGGTTCTCCTGGATCTGCATGCGCCGGGCGTACATATCGACGATGCGAGCGAATTTGGAAAGCCCCAACACCTTGCCATTCGGCAGGTAGGCGATATGGCACTTGCCGATGAAGGGCAGCAGGTGATGCTCGCACATCGAATAGAGTTCGATGTCCTTGACCAACACCATTTCGTCGGTCTCGCTCTTGAAAACGGCGCCGTTGATGATCTCTTCGAGAGTCTGGGAGTAGCCTCGGGTGAGAAACTGCATCGCCTTGGCGGCACGTTTCGGGGTATCCCGCAGGCCCTCCCGGTCCGGGTCCTCGCCCAGTTCGAGAATGATCTGGCGATAGAAGTTGGCAAGCTCTTCGTTCATGGTCAGGCCCTGCGACTCAGTGTACCGTTCGTCTCGCGATGGCCCGGCCATCGTCGTGAATTCATACAATAGGTGTGCACAAAAATATTGCTTGTATAACTTTTAGCGCCTCTGGACGATATTCTACCGTAACCGAAGATCCGCCGCAGGCGGTATGCCTCAAAACGACATCCTGCGACATTCGTTCCGCTGCCACCCCTAGGTGGCTATGGTAAAATAACGGCCTTGAAACTGCCGATACGCGCAGCCTGGTCCCCCGAGAGCCCGATATGAGCAAGATTTCAGACGCGATACTGACCGCCAGCGGACTGGCCCTTCTCCTCATGCCCCTGCACGCCTCGGCTGGTACCCTTGCCGTACCCAAGGATGCCGTCGTTGCTTTCCAGGTCATCGACGATCTCGTTCTCGAAGAGGAGAACGGACGCCGCGACGATATTCTGCTTCGCCCCGTCAGCAGCCTTGACGACGCCACCCATGAGTTGCCTGAATACTGCGTCGTGGTGGGCGACGCTCGCCAGGAAGGCGACCGCCTGCGCATTGCCGCCAAGGCGCTGACCTGCGTCGAAACTGATGGTGGCGACAGCGACATCTATAGCGGTGATATCTCCGCTGCCGCGTACGAAATGGACGGTAGTTACGGGCTGGCAGTGTGCGATGCCGGCCACTGCGAACTGTCGAAGGATCATGCTTTTCATCTCAAGCTCGCCAGCTCCTTGGAGATCGAGGAGCAGGACAACCCCTCCGCACGCATCAACGAGCAACGCCGCCAGGCCGACGGGGCCGGTGTGGCCAACCCGGTCCCCGCCGAGCGACCCGACCCCGACAGCAACTGAGTTCTCTCGGCTTTGCGCACCCCCGGCGGGTGCGCATCCCTCCAGTTTCAAGACAGCCAGCGCGGCGAACGATCAAGCACCAGGCGCTGCTGCTCCAGCTGGCGAATGTGCGCGTCCCAATAACCCGCATCTGCAACCCAGGGAAAAGCCGGGGGAAAGGCGGGGTCGTCCCAGCGCGCCACCAGCCAGGCGCTGTGTCGCATCAGGCGCAGCGTACGCAAGGGTTCGATCAGCGCCAGCTCGCGGCGATCGAACTCACGGTGCTGTTCGTAGCCCTCCAGCACCTCCGAGAGCTGCATGTGCCACTCCGCTTCGTGCTCGGCGGTGAGAAACATCCACAGGTCCTGCACGGCGGGCGCCATCATGGCATCGTCGAAGTCGACCAGGGAGAAGGCGTCGTCGCGGCCGAGCAGGTTGCCGATGTGGCAGTCGCCCTGCACCCGGATCGTCTGCTGCGGCGTCCAGGCATGAGCCTGCAACGCTTTGTGCAGCGCCTCGGAGATACGTTCGTAGGCCTGGCGCTGGCGACGATCCAGCCAAGGTGCCGTCAGCACGCGCTGCCGCGCCTCTCGCACCATGCCATCCAGGTCGAGTCTGACCCGATGCTGGAACTCGCCACGCTCGCCAACCGCATGCACGGCACCGATCAGTTCGCCAAGGGCAAACAGGTGGGAAGGGTTCTCCAGCTCCGGAGCCTGGCCCGACAGCTGGGGAAACAGGGCAAGCCGAAAGCCCTCGGCATGATGCAGGCTAATGCCGCCCTCATTGCGCCAGGGTGGCGCCACGGCGACGCCTTCCGCGGCCAGCTCATCCAGAAAGTCGTGCTCCTCCTGGATCTGCGCGTCGCTCCAGCGGGCGGGACGATAGAACTTTGCCACCCAGCGCCGGCCCTCGTCGTCATGCAGCAGGTACACTCGATTCTCATAGCTGTTTAAGGCGAACGGCTCACCCGGCAACCAGAAGCCGAGCGACTCGATGGCCGCCACGACACGGGCCGGCGACAGGGCTGCGAAGGGATGTGGCGTGCTGTGCATGTGCTTCACCGGCTGACGAAAGCCCCCATGGTAACAGCCTGGGTGCAACAGCGGATCATTCGATCAGCAGCGGCGTGCGCGCCACTGCCCAGGCTTCCACCTCCCGGGCACCGGACGCCAGACAGGCCTGAGCCAGTGCATCCAGTGTGGCACCGGTGGTCATCACGTCGTCGAGCAGGACCACGCGTGACGGCAACTGGCCCTTCACCTCGAAGCCACCGCGCAGGTTGCGGAAGCGCTCGGCGCGATCGAGGCCGCGCTGAGAGCGTGTGTGCTGGCGTCGCTGCGCCTGTGAAAGCTGCAGGCCATGGCGCTCCGCCAGGCGCTGGGCCAGCCAGTCGGCCTGATCGAAGCCGCGCTCCCGTGCACGCCTGGGATGCAGCGGTACCGGGATCAACGCCTCGGGCCAGGCCAAGGCCCCAGGCGGCAGGCCGACTTCCAGCAGCTCGAGCAGCACATTGCCGGCACGCGGCGAGGCATGGAACTTGAAGCGCTGCACCAGCCTTACCACCTCATCCTCGTAGCGCAGCGGCGCCCGCGCACGAACGAAAGCCGGCGGCCGGGTCAGGCAGTGGCCGCAGCGCTTTCCCGCCAGCGAGCCCGACGGCTGCGGTTCGGCGCAGCTCGGGCAGGCCGGCAGGTTCCACGGCAGCGCCTCGAAACAGGCCTGGCACCAAGGGCGTTCGGGCTCGGCAGGCGCCAGGCAGAAACCGCAGCGCCCAGCCAGGGCTCGACGCAGGCCGCGGTCGACACCCTGCCACAGCGGCCGCAGCCAATCGAACCATCGTGAGCCTCCTGGCATCCCATCTCGCAGCGGCGCGCGCTTCAGCTCCGGTTCCATTGGATGTTTGTCCTTGTCGTGTCACTGCGGTGGAGCTTAACACCGCCTGCGAGGTCATTATTCGCCTGCCACCACCTAGTCAACCTCCACATCAGACCAGGTTGACAGAAATCCAATTTCACGTAGGCTCACAGTCAACATTCAAGAACCACCGAGTTGACCAAGGCGAGCCCTCTCCATGTCCGATGCCCTGCACGCCAGCCCGAGCGGCCAGACCACCCCAGCTACCCCCAGCATCCGCCACGACTGGTCGCTGGCCGAGATAGAGGCCCTTTTCGCCCTGCCCTTCAACGACCTGCTGTTTCGCGCCCAGCAGGTGCATCGCGCCCACTTCGATGCCAATGCCGTGCAGGTCTCCACGCTGCTGTCGATCAAGACCGGTGCCTGCCCGGAAGACTGCAAGTACTGCCCCCAGTCGGGACACTACACCACCGGGCTGGGCAGGGAGAAGCTGCTGGAGATAGAGAAGGTGGTTGCCCAGGCCAAGGCCGCCCAGGAGGCCGGTGCCAGCCGCTTCTGCATGGGTGCGGCCTGGCGCAGCCCGCGCGAGAAGGACCTCGCCGTAGTGCTGGAAATGGTCAGCCGGGTCAAGGCGCTGGGGCTCGAGACCTGTATGACGCTGGGCATGGTCGACGGCGATCAGGCCAGTCGCCTGGCCGAGGCCGGCCTCGATTACTACAACCACAACCTCGACACTTCGCCGGAATACTATGGCGAGATCATCACCACCCGCACCTATGCCGACCGCCTGGAGACCCTGGCCAACGTGCGCGAGGCGGGCATGAAGGTCTGTGCCGGTGGCATCCTCGGTATGGGAGAAGCCCCCCGCGACCGCGCCGCCCTGCTGCAGCAGCTGGCCCGGCTCGAGCCGCATCCCGAGTCGGTGCCGATCAACATGCTGGTCAAGGTCCCCGGCACGCCACTGGAAGACGTGGAAGATCTCGACCCCATCGAGTTCGTGCGCGCCATCGCCGTCGCCCGCATCCTGATGCCGGCAAGCCATGTGCGCCTGTCGGCCGGTCGCGAGCAGATGAACGAGTCGACCCAGGCGCTGGCTTTCCTCGCCGGGGCCAACTCCATCTTCTACGGCGACAAGCTGCTGACCACCGGCAACCCGCAGGCCACCCGCGACCGCGCCCTATTCGACAAGCTCGGGCTGCATCCCGAGCGGCGCGACACCTGCCATGACGACGACCGCCAGCAAGCCGCGCTCGCAGGTGCCCTGGCGCAACAGGAGCGTCAGGCCCGCAGCGCCGCGCTGGCCTATGACGCCACCCAGGCCTGAACGCGATGTCGCCCCCCCTCCACGCCTGGCCCGAGCGTCTCAGTGAGGCCGCCGCCTGGCGCCATGCCCAGGGGCTTTGGCGTGAGCGTCACACGCTTCAGCCCGGGCTGGTCGATTTTGCCGGTAACGATTACCTTGGCCTGGCCGGCGACCCGCGGCTGGCCGAAGCTCAGGCCGCGGGAGCACGCGAGTTCGGTGCCGGCGCCGGCGCCTCGCACCTGGTCAGTGGTCATCTGGAGGTTCATGAAGCCCTCGAGAGACGCCTGGCCGAACTCGTCGGACGTCCCCGGGCACTACTCTTCTCCACCGGCTACATGGCCAACCTGGGAACGCTTCAGGCGCTGTGCGACAGCGACACTCATGTCTTTCAGGACCGGCTCAACCATGCCTCCCTGCTCGATGGCGCCGAGCTTGCCGGCGCGCGCTCGCGGCGCTTCCATCATCGTGACCTCGACGATCTCGACCGCCTGCTCGGTCGGGCGCCGAGCGATTCGGCCAAGCTGGTGGTCAGCGACGGCGTGTTCAGCATGGATGGCGACGTGGCCAATATCGCCGGCCTGGCGGAGATCAGCGCCCGGCATGCTGCCTGGCTGATGGTCGACGATGCCCATGGGCTGGGGGTGCTCGGCGCTCATGGCGACGGCTGCGTCGGTCGTGCCCACGGGGTCGATCGCGTTCCGATACTGGTCGGCACACTGGGCAAGGCGCTGGGCACCGGGGGGGCCTTCGTTGCCGGCAGCGAGGCATTGGTCGAGCACCTGATCCAGTTTGCCCGCCCCTACGTCTATACCACCGCCCAGCCGCCCGGCGTGGCGGCCGCTACCCTCGCGGCGCTCGACGTCCTCGCCGCCGAACCCGAACGCCGCGAATCCCTGCGGAGCACCATCGCCTATTTTCGCCACGAGGCAGCGCTGCTCAACCTACCGCTGGCCGACTCGTTCACCCCCATTCAGCCGCTGGCCCTGGGAGCGAGCCAGGATGTCATGCACTGGGCCGCTCGGCTGCGCGAGTCGGGACTACTGGTCGGCGCCATCCGCCCTCCGACTGTTCCACGGGGCGAGGCCCGTCTACGCATCACGCTGCGCGCCACCCACGGCCGGAAAGACCTGGACCGCCTGCTCGAGACACTGGCACGCCTGCACAGGGGGGAAGAGAGTTGACGAAGCTGGTCCTGCTCTCCGGCTGGGGCATCGATGCGCGTATCTGGCAGCCGCTCTCTCCCTACTGGCCAGATGACACCGAGATACAGACTCCCGACTGGCCGGGCTACGGTGAGCGGATCCACGATGTTTTGCCGACGACTCTCCCGGCTCTGGCCGCCAAGATGCGCGGCGATCTGTCTTGCGACAGCATCTGGGTAGGCTGGTCACTCGGTGGACTGCTGGCCGGCGCGCTGCTGTCTCATCTGCCGCCTCCCCGTGCCCTGGTGCTGGTGGGGGCAGGAGCGCGCTTCTGTAGCGAGGATGGCGTCAGGCCTGCGGAGCTGGCAACCTTTCGCCGTGCCTTCGATCGTGACCCACATGCAACCTGGCAACACTTCCTGCGCTGGCAGTTGCAGGGGGAACCTGCCGTCCGCATAGCACATCGTCGCCTGCTCGATCTTCAAGGCCAGTATCCCAGCGCTTCCAGTCAGACCCTGGCCACGGGTCTCGATCAACTGGCGCGTCTCGACCTTACCCACGTGCTTGCCTCACCGCCCTGCCCGATCCATCGGCTCGCCGGTGAACGGGACAGGCTGATGGGAAAGGCGGCACACCAGGCGGCCGACCGGATCCTCACCGATAGCGGCCACTGCCCGATGCTGTCCCGTCCGGAGGCCTTGGCGAACCACCTCGTCGCACTGGCGCGCGAGATCGACCTCGACCGCACCAGCCAAGGTGAGGTCGCCTCATGACCCCTTCCCTCGTACCCGCCGCCTACCACGAAACAAATGCGCCAAGCGTATGGCGGCGACAGGTTGCCCGCGCTTTTTCCCGGGCGTCGGGCCAGTACGCACGCCTGGCTCAAGCCCAGCTGCAGATGGGCGAAGCATTGTGGTCACTCCTGCCCGATCGGGCAGATCGCGTGCTCGACCTGGGCTGTGGCCCGGGACACTGGTGCCGCCGCCTGGCGGCCCGCTTCGGCCCGGACTGCCGTGTATTCGGACTCGACCTGGCCCCGGGCATGCTCGATGTTGCCCATCGCGAAGCCCCGAGAGGCATCGACTGGCTGTGCGCAGATGCCGCCGCCCTGCCCCTGGCTGACCGGCAGGTAGACCTGGTGTTTTCCAACCTGGCCATCCAGTGGTGTCTGGATCTCGACACCGTGATGGCGGAGCTCAACCGGGTGCTTCGCCCCGGTGGCCGGGCAGTGATCAATACCCTGGGGCCCGGCACCCTGCACGAGATCAGCCATGCCTGGTCGTCGCCTGATGCCCTGCTCGACTTCCGCTCGCGAGAGCGGCACCTGGCCAGCGCACGCCTTGCCGGCTTCCGGCACGTTCAGTGCAATGCCGTCACGGAGCGCTTCTTCTATCCCGACCTGGCGGCGGTGATGGCCTCGATCAAGGGAGTCGGCGCCCAGACCCCGCGCCCCGCCTCCCGCCTCACCCGCTCCGACCTGGCCGGTGCCAAGCGCCGCTACGAATCGCTGCGCGAGCCTGCAGGACTGCCGGTCAGCTATCGACGACTGACCCTGGTGCTCGACAAGGAGGCGGACGCATGACCCGTTATTTCGTGACCGGTACCGACACCGATGCCGGCAAGACCCTCGTCACCGCCGGCATGCTGGCGCTGGCACGCTCACGGGGCCTGACCACCCTGGGGCTCAAGCCCATCGCCTCGGGGTGCCGTCGCACCGACGCCGGGCTGCGCAATGACGATGCCCTCGCCCTGCTGGCACGCAGCGTGCCAGCGGTGGCCTACGACCAGATCAACCCCTTCGCCTTCGAGCCCGCCATCGCCCCGCACCTGGCCGCCCGCCAGGCCGGCGTGCAGGTCGACCTTGCCCGGCTATGCGAGCATGTCGCCCCCCTGCTGGACGCCCCCCGCGACCTCATTCTCATCGAGGGCGCCGGCGGCTGGCGCGTCCCCCTCAGCGACAGCGAGGACCTCTCGGGGCTGGCCCTGCGCCTGCGCCTGCCGGTGATCCTGGTGGTAGGCCTCAAGCTCGGCTGCCTCAACCATGCGCGTCTGACGGCCGAAGCCATACGTGCAGACGGGGCAAAGCTGGCCGGCTGGGTCGGCAACCTGCTCGATGCCGATTTCGCCCGCGACGCCTCGCTCTATGCCGATAATCTGGCCACGCTGCGGCGCACTCTCGAAGCCCCCTGCCTCGGCGTGGTGCCACGTCTGCGCCGGGTTGCCGCGGCAAGGCGACCCGACGCCACCGTCGCCCATCTCGAGCTGCCCGAAGGCGATTGACTTGCGACCGAGGGTCCGTACAATGTGGACGCCTGCCCAGCCCTGCGGATGTGGTGGAATTGGTAGACACGCCAGATTTAGGTTCTGGTGCCTTCGGGCGTGGGAGTTCAAGTCTCCCCATCCGCACCATCACGGCTCGCCTTCGCCGAGCTTCGTGACGTTCCCAGCGACAGCATCTTCCCATCTTCCTGCGACGGCACCGCATCGCCGCCACGTAGACGCGTACCAGCTACGCACGCTCGCAATCCCCCTCTTCGTACTCACGAATGCACTCACGGAGGCATGATGGCAACGCCCGTCTGGCATCCCTATGCCCACCTGCTCACTCAGCAAGCCGCTCCCAAGGTCATCGGAGGCGAAGGCCCCCGCTTCACTCTAGAGAACGGCGAGACGCTGCTCGACGCCACCTGCTCGTGGTGGTGCATGATCCACGGCTATGCGCATCCGCGCCTGGTGGCGGCGATCAAGGAGCAGGCCGACACCCTTTGCCACGTGATGCTGGGCGGTCTGACCCATGATCCCGCCGATCGCCTGGCGCGCGAACTGGTTCGGGTCACCCCACCCGGACTCGAGCACGTATTCTTCTCCGATAGCGGCTCGGTGGGCATGGAGGTAGCCATGAAGATGGCGGTTCAATACCACTATCTACGCGGCAAACCCGGCAAGCATCGCATGCTGTCGCTGATGAAGGCCTATCATGGCGACACCAGCGGCTGCATGGCGGTATGCGACCCCGAAGAGGGCATGCACAGCCTGTTTGCCGGCTACCTGCCCAGGCACCACTTTGCCCCAGCGCCCACCGCCCCCTACGACGCCGAGCCAGAAACCGTAGCGCAGGATCTCGCTGCCCTGCGCGCTGTGCTCGAGCAGCATCACCATGAAATCGCCGCACTGCTGATGGAGCCGCTGTTGCAGGCCGCCGGCGGCCTCAATATGACCTCGCCGCTCTATCTCAAGGGGGCGCGTGAGCTCTGCGACGAGTTCGACGTACTGCTGGTGTTCGACGAGGTGGCCACCGGCTTTGGCCGTACCGGCAAGATGTTCGCCGCCGACCACGCCGCCATTACTCCCGACATCATGGTTCTCTCGAAAGGGCTGACCGGCGGCTACCTGGGCCATGCGGCAACCCTTGCCACCGACCGTGTGCACGAGGCCTTCGTCGGCGATACACCGCTGCACGCCTTCATGCACGGCCCCACCTTCATGGGCAATCCCCTGGCCTGCCGCGTAGCGCTGGAGAGTCTTGCCGTGTTCGAGGAGGAAAACTACCTGGAAAGGATTGCGGGCCTCAACCGAGTGCTGCACGAAGAGCTGCTCGCCGACCCGGCGCTTCGCCACCACCCTCGGGTGCGTGACGTCAGGGTGCTGGGCGCCACCGCCGTCATCGAGGTCAACGATGCCAAAGACCTTGAGGGTGTTGCCGCACTGGCACGCGCTCAGGGCGTCTGGCTACGCCCTTTCGGCCGCTGGCTCTACACCATGCCCGCCTATATCACGTCGCACGAGGAGATGCGCCGCATCACCCACACGATGAAGGTAGGGTTCACCTGAAAGAAAACGCCGCCCTCATGGAGGGCGGCGCATTTCGCTGCGTCACACAGGCGGCCGAGCCGCCTGGGCGATCAGGCCATGATAGGCTGAGCGTAGGAGATCGGCGCCAGCTCGCGCTCGTTCTCGAAGGTGACGATCTCGTAGGCATCGGGCTGGGCAAGCAGCGCCCGGCACAACTGGTTGTTCAGTGCATGCCCCGATTTTACGCCGCGGAACTCACCAATCAGGCTATGGCCGAGCAGGTAGAGATCTCCGATGGCGTCGAGCACCTTGTGCTTGACGAACTCGTCCTCGTAACGCAAGCCACCTTCGTTGACGATGCGATACTCGTCGACCACGATGGCATTATCGAGGCTGCCGCCCAAGGCCAGATTGTTGGCACGCAGGTACTCGAGATCGCGCATGAAACCGAAGGTTCTGGCGCGCGAAACCTCCTTGACGAATGAGGTCGTGGAGAAGTCCACCACGGCGGTCTGCTTCTGATCCTCGAAGACCGGGTGATCGAACTCGATGGCAAACGTCACCTTGAAGCCTTGGTGCGGCAGGAAGCGCGCCTCCTTGCCGTCATCCTGCACCACCACTTCGCGCTTGATGCGGATGAATTTCTTCGGCGCTTCCTGTTCGGCGATACCCGCCGACTGAATCAGGAAAACGAAGGGACCGGCGCTACCGTCCATGATCGGCACTTCAGGAGCGCTGAGGTCGATGTAGGCGTTATCGATCCCCAGGCCGGCCAGCGCAGACATGAGATGCTCCACGGTCGCCACCTTGACGTCACCGCGCGACAGCGCGGTGCACAGGGTGGTATCGGTGACCAGGGCGGCACTGGCCGGCACCTGCACCTCGGGTTCGAGGTCCGTACGCACGAACACGATACCCGTATTGACCGGGGCCGGACGCAAGGTCAGGTACACCTTCTTCCCGGAATGAAGACCGACGCCGGTGGCGCGGATGGTGTTTTGCAGGGTGCGTTGTCTGATCATGGGCAGTAGCCAGGCCGTTGTAAGTTATCAAACACCGTTCACTATAACACCGAACGTGCGTTTCAACAAAAAAAACATCTCCTGGCCCTGCCTATGCTCGCAATAGTTTCTGTCAATCGGCTTGTCGACGCAGAAAGGCCGGGATATCGAGATAATCGTCCAGTTCCTGGGGCGAGCGACGCTTTTCCGGCTGCGGCTTGACCGCCTCCTGGGGCTCGGCCTTGGGCATGGCGCTCTGCTGACGCATGGCCGGCTGGGCACGCTGACGATATTCGCTACCTTCGTTACGCTTGACGGTTTCGCGCCCTGTCGCCTTGGCCTGTCGCCCTTCGAGACCCGCAGCAACGACGGTGACGCGCAGCTCGTCGGTCATGTCCATGTCGATCGAGGTGCCCACGACGATGGTCGCATCCTGCGAAGCGAACTCCTGCACGGTGGCGCCGACGTCGTTGAATTCGCCGATCGACAGATCCGGCCCGGCCGTGATGTTGACCAGAATGCCACGTGCGCCATGCAGGTCGATGTCCTCCAGCAGCGGGCTGCGAATGGCTTTCTCGGCAGCCTCGCGGGCGCGATTCTCGCCGGTGGCGCCACCGGTACCCATCATCGCCATGCCCATCTCGGACATCACGGTGCGCACGTCGGCGAAGTCGACGTTGATGATGCCGGGACTGGTGATCAGCTCGGCGATTCCCTGTACGGCCCCCAGCAGCACGTCATTGGCGGCACTGAAGGCGGTCAGCAGGCTGGCGTTCTTGCCCAGCACCGAGAGCAGCTTCTCGTTGGGAATGGTGATCAGTGAGTCGACGTGTTCCGACAGCTCCCTCATCCCCTCTTCGGCCACGCGCATGCGCTTCGGCCCTTCGAAGGGGAACGGGCGGGTGACGACGGCCACGGTGAGAATCCCGAGCTCCTTGGCCACCTGCGCCACGACCGGGGCACCGCCAGTGCCGGTGCCGCCGCCCATACCGGCGGTGATGAAGACCATGTCGGCGCCGCTGATCAGCTCGGCGATGCGCTCACGATCCTCCATGGCAGCCTGGCGACCCACATCGGGGTTGGCACCGGCACCGAGCCCCTTGGTGATCTCGTTGCCGAGTTGGAGTACGGTCTTGGCGGCTACCCGCTTGAGCGCCTGAGCATCCGTATTGGCGCAGATGAACTCGACGCCTTCGATATTGCTCTCGACCATGTGGTTAACGGCGTTGCCGCCGCCGCCACCTACGCCGACGACCTTGATGACCGCACTGCTCGAGGGTGCGCTATCTACGAGTTCGAACATAAGCCCCGTCTCCTGGACCGCGCCGCGGCCCTATTAGAAATTTCCTTTCAACCAGCCCTTGAGTTTTGCCAGCGCCGGAATCCCTTCCCATCCACCACGCTGAGAGACGTCTTCGCGCCTGGGCGGCGCTGCCACTACCCTGCCCTCACGGCCATGCCCCTGCCGAGCCTCCTGAATGGCGTAATGTAGCAAACCTACACCAGTGGAATAAATCGGGTTGCGCACCACGTCGGCAAGCCCGCGCACGTTATGGGGGCAAGCAATGCGCACCGGCATGTGGAAGATCTCCTCGGCCAGCTCGACGACCCCCTCCATGCGCGAAGTTCCGCCGGTGAGCACCACTCCGGCTGCCACCAGGTCTTCGTAACCGCTGCGCCGCAGCTCGTCGCGAATCAAGGTGAACAGCTCCTCGTAGCGCGGCTCGACCACTTCGGCCAATGCCTGACGCGATAGATCGCGAGCAGGACGATCGCCGACGCTGGGCACCTTGATCATTTCATCACT
The DNA here is from genome assembly GCF_051062895.2 of Billgrantia sp. C5P2. Lineage (NCBI taxonomy): Bacteria > Pseudomonadati > Pseudomonadota > Gammaproteobacteria > Oceanospirillales > Halomonadaceae > Billgrantia > Billgrantia sp. C5P2. The sequence goes on along the minus strand of NZ_CM128542.1, from coordinate 1,676,514 downwards.
GGCGGCCAGTTGGGTCAGGGCACAGGCGTACTTGACCTTGATCTCTTCGGCGTACTGGGTCGGGGTGCGCAGCGCCATGGCGATATCGTTGGTGACCTGGTCGCCGGCGATGGGGATCACCGCCGTATGGCGAATGGCCCCCTCGGTAAAGACGGCGATGTCGGTGGTACCGCCACCGATATCGACCATGCACACGCCGAGCTCGCGCTCGTCCTCGGTCAACACCGCCATGCTGGAAGCCAACTGTTCGAGAATGATGGCATCGACCTCGAGGCCACAGCGGCGCACGCATTTATCGATATTCTGTACTGCATTGAGCGCGGCGGTAACCAGATGTACACGCGCTTCGAGACGCACCCCCGACATGCCGAGCGGCTCGCGAATACCGCCTTGGGTGTCGATGGCGAACTCCTGAGGCAATACGTGCAAAACACGCTGCCCTTCGGAGATGGCACGCGCTCGCGCCGAATCAATGACACGATCGATATCGGTAGACATCACTTCGCGCTCTTTTATCGCGACCACGCCATCCGAATTCATCGAACTGATATGACTACCCGCCACGCCGACATACACCGAATGGATATCGCAGCCGGCCATCAACTCGGCCTCTTCCACGGCACGCTGGATCGATTGGACCGTCGACTCGATGTTGATGACCACGCCCTTCTTCATGCCACGAGAGGGGTGCGATCCAATACCGGCGATCTCGATGCCGCCGTCATCGGTAGGCTGTCCGACGATGGCCACTACCTTGGACGTTCCAATATCCAGTCCGACTACCATATTAGATGAGTTGGAAGTGACTGCCATGCGCCGGAGTGTCTCCTGAAACTTGACCTGCTGGGAATCCCATTATTCTGATAAATGGTCATTGCGCCCATTATAGAAACAACTGGCGTTAAACCACCAGTCTATTACGAAAAACCTGGTTCACGATACGGGTTATTGAAGACAAAGAAAATAGCGCAATGGCTGCAAGATGAGGCCGGTACGTGACAAAAGGTTTCAACCCGTACCGTCATCCTCCTCTTCGATGTCGGTTTCGCCATGCCAGGCCACGGCCACTCCGTTGGGGTAGCGCAGGTCGATGTAACGAATATGGGTCGCCTGAGGGCCCAGCTGTCGCTGCCACGCGGCAGCCAACCTGGCCAGCCGAGCCTCACGGTCGCTGCGGCCCAGCATCACCCAGACGCCGTCGTCGAGCTGGAACCGCCAGGCACCACGCGGCTCCAGCCGTAGCTGAGTGATGGCCAGCCCCAGCGTTTCGAAGCGCGGCACCAATCGATCATGGTAAGCCAGAACTTCGGCACCGCTGCCGACCGGCCCGGCCAGATCGGGCAGCCCTTCGGGTGGCTCCACCGGAGCGAAAGCAAACGGCTCTCCGTCGGGGTTGAGCAGGTAGTTGTCGTTCCAGCGCGCCACCGGCACTTGTTCGACCAGTTCGAAAGCGAGGGCATAAGGCCATTCCCGCGCTACCCGGACCTCGGCCAGCCAGTCGATGTCGCGCGCCCGACGACGTAGCGCCGGGAGATCGGCCGACAACCAGGTCTGGCCCTGCAGCAGCGGCGCCAGCTGCGAGCGCAGGTAGTCGGCGCTGACATGATGCAATTCGCCGCGGATCGCCACACGCTCGATGGGCCGATCGAGCCAGGTCCACAGGGCGCGACCTCCGGCTCCCAACAGAATCAGCAGTAACAGTATGCCCAGCGTCGAGCCTCGGGTGCTCATGCCTGGTGCGGCTCCAGCGTGGTAGAGAGGATTCCCAGCACCAGTGCATCGAAATCGATGCCGGCATGAGCGGCAGCCTGGGGCACCAGGCTGTGGTCGGTCATCCCCGGGGAGGTGTTGACCTCGATCAGCCAGAAGCAACCCTCGCCGTCGCGCATCACGTCGACGCGCCCCCAGCCTTCGCCGCCGACGGCTTCGAAGGCCTGACGGCACAGCTCACCCAGTGCCGTTTCCTGCGTGGCATCCAAGCCGCAGGGCAGGTGGTAGCGCGTATCGTTGGAGTTGTACTTGGCTTCGTAGTCATAGAAGCCGCTGGGCACCTCGACACGAATGGCCGGCAGCACGCGCTCGCCCAGCAGCGATACGGTGTACTCTTCGCCACGGATGAAGCGCTCGGCCATGACTCGTGCATCGAAGCGCGCCGCCTCGTGATAAGCCGCCTCCAGGGCTTCCCGGCTGTCGACGATGCTGATGCCCAGGGTCGAGCCCTCGTGCACCGGCTTGACGATCAACGGCAGCCCCAGCCGGGCAACGATGCCGTCCCAGTCGGCATCTGCCGACAGCATCAGCGACTCCGGGGTCGGCAGCCCCAAGGCCTGCCAGACGAGCTTGGTACGCTGCTTGTCCATCCCCAGCGCCGAGGCCAGCACGCCGCTGCCGGTATAGGGAATGGTCAGCAGCTCGAGAGCCCCTTGAAGGGTCCCGTCCTCTCCTCCTCGCCCGTGCAAGGCGATGAAGACACGGTCGGGGGCGAGTGCTTCGAGCCCGGCCAGGCCACCCTCGGCCGGATCGTAGCCGATCACGTCGACGCCGCTGCGCTCGAGCGCCGCCAGCACCGCCGCCCCGCTTCTGAGAGAGACCTCGCGCTCTGCGGAATTGCCGCCATACAGCACCACGACCCGCCCAAACTCGCTCGCCTGCGTCATAGCTCCACCTCGTCGAGAATCAAACGGCTCTCGGCCAACCCAAGAGCGATGCCGCCCACATCCCCGGCGCCCTGAGTGATCAGGATGTCGTCGGCCCGCAGTACCTTGGCCAGCAGCACCGGCAGTTCCGACTTGTGCTGCACGAAGATTGGGTCGAGTGTGCCGCGCTGACGGATGGACCCTGCCAGGGTCTTGCCATCGGCGCCGGGAATCGGCGTCTCTCCCGCGCTGTATACATCGAGCAGCAGCAGCACGTCGACTCCGGCGAGGACACGCACGAAGTCCTCGTAAAGGTCGCGGGTGCGGGTGTAGCGATGCGGCTGATAAATCATCACCAGCCGTCTCTTGGGCCAGCCGGCCCGCACCGCCTTGATCACCATCTCCACTTCACGCGGGTGATGCCCGTAGTCGTCCACCAGCATGACCTCACCGCTGCCGCCGGGAGGCGCAAAATGGCCGTGCACCTGGAAGCGGCGTCCCACGCCGGCGAAACCGGCCAGGCCTCGCAGGATGGCGGCATCATCGACGCCGGCGTCGGTGGCCACGGCGATTGCCGCCAAGGCGTTGAGCGCATTGTGCCGCCCCGGCATGCTCAGGCGGATATCCAGTGGCGCCAAGCCGTCGGGGCGCAGGGCGGTAAAGTGAACCTCGCCGGCATGCTGGGTGAAATCAACGACCCGGTAGTCGGCGTCCTCGCTGAAACCGTAGGTGACGAACTGTCGATGGATGCGATCGAGCAGACCGCGCACGTGCTCGTCGTCGATACACAGAATGGCCAGTCCGTAGAAAGGCAGGTTGTGCAGGAACTCGATGAAGGTGACCTTGAGCCGCTCGAAGTCGCCACCGTAGGTGCTCATGTGGTCGGCATCGATATTGGTGACGATCGATACCATCGGCTGCAGGTGCAGGAACGAGGCGTCGGACTCGTCGGCCTCGGCCACCAGGTAGTCGCCCTCGCCCAGTCGGGCGTTGGTCCCGGCGCTGGTCAGCTTGCCGCCGATGACGAAGGTCGGATCGAGCCCACCCTCGGCGAGTAACGTGGCCGTCAGGCTGGTCGTGGTGGTCTTGCCATGGGTGCCTGCCACTGCGATACCATGACGGAAGCGCATCAATTCGGCGAGCATCTCGGCCCGGCGCACCACCGGCACACGATGCTCGTGGGCCCAGCGGATCTCCGGATTCGATGAGTCCACCGCGGTGGAGACCACCACTACGTCGGCACCTGATACGTTGTTCTCGGCATGGCCGATGGTCACACGAATGCCGTGCTCGCGCAGTCGGGCCACCACCGGTGAGGCTTTCAGGTCGCTGCCGCTGACCCGGTAGCCTTGATTGGCGAGCACTTCGGCGATGCCGCACATGCCGGCACCACCGATACCGACGAAATGGATGTGTCGAATGCGGCGCATGCCCAGGCCTCGCCCGTGGCGGGGCAACGTTGCCTGACCGGGAACCGGTCTCAAGGTGCTATCGCTCAAGCGCTGTCTCCATGCAACCGGCCACCAGGCGTTCGACGGCATCGAGATGCGCACAGCGGCGCGCCTGCCGGGCCATGATGGCGAGAGTGTCGGGGTCGAGCAGCGTCGTCAGGTTATCGGCCAGCGTCGCTGCGGTCATGTCCTGTTGCGGCAACAATTGCGCCGCGTCCGCTGCCACCAGGGCACGGGCATTGGCAGTCTGGTGGTCGTCCACGGCATGGGGCAAGGGCACGAACAGGGCCGGCTTGGCCGCGGCAGCCACTTCGGAAACGGTCAATGCCCCCGCCCGGCAGACTACCAGATCGGCCCAGTCGTAGGCTGCCGCCATGTCGTCGATGAAGGCGCTCACCTCGGCCTCGATGCCCTGCGCCGCATAGGCCTCGCGAGTGGCCATGTCCTTGTCGCGGCCGGCCTGATGGCGTACCTCGGGTCGGCTTGCCTCGGGCAGCGCCGCGAGCGCCTCGGGCAGGCGCTGGTTGAGCGCCAGTGCCCCCAGCGAGCCACCCACCACCAGCAGCCTCAGTCGCCGCCCGCGCATCGTCGCGGCCTCTCGCGGCGACTCGCCCAGGGCGGCGATGTCGTTGCGTACCGGGTTGCCGACCACTTCTCCCCGCGTACCGAATGCCTGCGGGAAGGCGGCGTAGACGCGCCGGGCCAGCCGGGCCAGGGCACGGTTGGTCAAACCCGCCACGGCGTTCTGCTCGTGGATCACCAGTGGGCGGCGCAACAGCCAGGCCGCCAGACCACCGGGACCGCTGGCGAAACCGCCAAGCCCCACCACCAGCGCCGGGTCCAGTTGACGAATGATGCGCGCCGCCTGCCACACGGCGCGAGTCAGATTGAAAGGCGCCTTGAGCCAGCCGGCCAGGCCGTTGCCACGCAGGCCAGCCACCGAAATGCGGTGCAGTGGCAACTCGGCTGCCGGCACCAGGCGGTTCTCGATGCCCCGCGGGCTGCCCAGCCAGTGTACTTCCAGCGCTTCGGCCTGCAGCCCACGAGCCAGTGACAGTGCCGGGATGACATGTCCACCGGTACCGCCCGCCATGATCAGAACGCGCCGCGCTGCCGCCTGCTTCACTTCATGACTCCCTGTCCGTTGATCCTGGGTTCACGCCGCCCCGGCGCCTCGCGCGGCGCGGTTGAGCTGGCACGTCGCAGCGCCAGGCGAGTATCGATGTCGGCGCGCAGCAGCAACGCCACCATTGCCGAACTCACCAGCAGGCTGGAGCCGCCGTAGCTGAGCAGCGGCAGGGTCAAACCCTTGGTTGGCAGCATGCCGGTACTCACGGCGATGTTGATGAAGGCCTGGGCGCCGATCACGATGGCGATGCCATAGCTGAGGTAGGCGGCAAAGGCCAGCCCCGCCAGTTCGGCACGCCGGCCCACTGCCAGCGCCCGCCAGATCAGCAGTGCGAACAGACCCACCACAGCGATGGCGCCGAACAGGCCCAGTTCCTCGGCCAGCACGGCGAAGACGAAGTCGGTATGCGCCTCCGGCAGGTAGAACAGCTTCTGCACGCTGTTGCCCAACCCCATGCCCAGCCAGTGCCCGCGCCCGAAGGCGATAAGGGCCTGGGTCAACTGGTAGCCGCTGGCGAACTGATCGGCCCAGGGATCGGAGAAGCTGGTCAGGCGCGCCAGCCGGTAGGGCTCGGCGATAGCCACGTAGAAGCCAAGCAGCCCCACGGCAACGAGGATGAAGACGAACCGTCCCCACGGCGCTCCCGCCAGCAGCAGCATGCCCATCACGCAACCCGTCATCACTACCACGGCACCGTAGTCCGGTTCGAGAATCAGCAGCACGGCAACGACGCCCATCACCATCAGCGGGCGCAAGAAGGCGCCCCAGTTACGGCGCACGTCGGGAAGGAAACGCTCCAGGTATCCGGCGAGATAGACGATCAGGCACAGCTTGGCCACTTCCGATATCTGCAGGTTGAAAGGCAGCAAGGGGATCGACAGCCAGCGTCGACTGCCGTTGACCTCGCGCCCGACCAGCAGCACCAGCAATAGCAGCGCGATGCTGACCAGCAACAGCAGCGGTCCATTGGCACGCCACCAGGCCAGCGGTGACCGCAACGTCGCCGCCGCCGCCAGCAGTGCCATGGCGACGAACAGGGCATGGCGCTGGCTGAAATACCAGGGGTTGCCGGTGAGGCTGGCCGCCACCTCGGTGGAGGCCGAAGTAACCATGACCCAGCCGGTCAGGATCAGGGCCAGCGCAGCGAACAGCAGCCAGCCGTCGAACGGCTGATCCCGGGTCGAGAGCTTCGCGCGCAGCCGACGCAAGCGGGCGAATTTGCGCGTGGATGACGCCTTGGTGCTAGCCATGCCCAACCTCCTCGACGAGTTGCTGGACCCACTGCCGAAATGCCTCGCCACGCGCCAGGTAGTTGGGGAACTGGTCGAGGCTGGCACAGGCCGGCGAGAGCAGCACGCAGTCGCCGGGCTCGGCGATCTTCCGCGCATGCTGCATGGCGGCCTCGAGGTCGTCGACCCGGGTCACCGCCACGCTTCCTTCCAGTGCTTCGGCTAGCTTGTAAGCGTCGGCGCCGAACACAATCGCCTCGCGCCCGTAACGGGCCATGGGCTCGGCCAGCGGTACGAAATCGGCCCCCTTGCCCACCCCGCCCGCCAGCAGCACGATCCGCCCCGGCAACGTCGGCCCCAACCCCGCTATGGCGGCAAGCGTTGCACCGACATTGGTGCCCTTCGAGTCGTTGACCCAGCGAACGCCGCCGATCTCGCCGATCGGTTCGCTGCGATGGGCCAGGCTCTTGAATCGGCGCAGCACCGCGCACATGGTCTCGAGCGGAAAGCCGAGATGGTGGCCCATGGCCAGGGCCGCCAGCGCATTGGCCTGGTTGTGGCGCCCCGCCAGCCCCAGCTCGTCGGTCGCCAACAATGCGGTGTCACCATGCATCAGCCAATCGCGGCCATCCTGCCTGGCAATGCCCCACTCGCCCGACTCGGGAGGCAAGGTCGTGAAGCGATCCAGGGCCGGGAGCGGCTCGAGCGGCCAGGTCATGGCATCCTCGGCGTTGACCACGGCGTGCCTGGCACCGCGAAAGATGCCCAGCTTGGCGGCGCGATACCCCGCCATGTCGCCGTGCCGGTCGAGGTGATCCTCGGAGAGATTGAGGAAGGCGACGGTTTCGGCACTCAGGCAAGGCGTGGTCTCGAGCTGGAAACTGGAAAGCTCGAGCACGTAGAGCTCCGCCTCGGGCACATCAACCAGCAGGTCCAGGGCCGGCGTGCCCAGATTGCCGCCGACGGCCACGCGCCTGCCGGCCGCCCGTGCCATGTCGCCGAGCAGGCTGGTCACGGTGGACTTGGCATTGGAGCCGGTGATGGCGGCGATGGGCGCTCGCGCCGCGCGCACGAAGAGAGCAATCTCGCCGACCACCAGCGGCTCCCCCGTGTCGCGGCAGCGACCCAGGCACTCGGCCAGGCCCGGCGTATGGGGATCGACCCCGGGACTGACCACGATTTCCTGCGCCTCGCTCATGTCGAGCGCCGCGAGCGGCCCGCAATGCAGGACGACATCCGGATGGGCGACGCGAAACTCGTCGAGCCCAGGCGGCGCCTCGCGAGTGTCGGCCACCATGAAGGGCACCCCCTCCCTGGCCAGGTGCCGGCAGATTGCCCGGCCCGATATCCCGAGCCCGACCACCAGTGTCTCCCCCTTCGCCACCTTGGGCATTGCGGCCTCCTCGCGCGGTGGGATCGGCGTCCCCTGGCTCAGCGGATTTTCAGCGTGGCCAGGCCGGCCAGCACCAGTACCACGGTGATGATCCAGAAGCGCACGATGACCCGCGGCTCCGGCCAGCCCTTGAGTTCGTAATGGTGATGCAGCGGTGCCATGCGGAAGATGCGCCGCCCGGTCAGCTTGTAGGAGCCGACCTGCAGGATCACCGAAATAGTCTCCAGCACGAAGATGCCGCCCATGATGAACAGCACGATCTCCTGGCGCACGATGACGGCAACCACGCCCAGCGCCGCACCCAGCGCCAGCGCACCGACATCGCCCATGAAGACCTGGGCCGGATAGGTGTTGAACCACAGGAAACCGAGACCGGCACCGGCGATGGTGGCACAGAACACCGCCAGCTCCCCGGCTCCGGCAATGTTGGGAATCTGCAGGTAGTTGGCGAATACGGCGTTACCACTGGCGTAAGCGAAGATCGCCAGCCCCATGGCGACCATGACGGTGGGCATGATGGCCAAGCCGTCGAGGCCATCGGTAAGGTTGACGGCATTGGAGCTGCCGACGATCACCAGATAGGTGAGCACGACGTAGAACACGCCCAGCGGCAGCACGATGTCTTTGAACAGCGGTACGATCAGACTGGTTTCCGCCGGGCTGGTCGCCGTCAGGTAGAGCATCAGAGCCGTACCGAGGCCGATCACCGACTGCCAGAAGTACTTCCAGCGCGCCGGCAACCCGCGGGGATTCTTCTCGACCACCTTGCGGTAATCGTCGACCCAGCCGATCGCGCCGAAACCCAGCGTCACCACCAGCACGATCCACACGAAGCGATTGCTCAGGTCCGCCCACAGCAGCGTGCCGACGGCGATCGACATCAGAATCATGGCACCGCCCATGGTCGGCGTACCGGCCTTGGACAGGTGTGACTGCGGACCGTCGTCGCGGACCGCCTGACCGATCTGCCGCTCGACCAGGCGGCGAATCATCCACGGGCCCAGCCACAGGCACAACAACAGGGCCGTCATGGTGCCCAGGATCATGCGCAGGGTCAGGTAATTGAAAACGTTGAAGGCGCTCTGGTACTGCGCCAGGAAATCAGCCAGAAAAAGCAGCATGTGTTGCGTTCACCTTGGTGCGTCAGCTCGTAGCGCCGCCACTACCCGTTCCATGCCAGCACTGCGCGAACCCTTGATCAGTACGCTGGCACCGGTGGGCAGATGGTTCAGGACATGGCGCGTCAGCGCCTCGTGATCGTTGAAATGATACCCGCCGTCGCCGAAAGCCTGGCTCGCGGCCCATGCCGCATCCCCGCAGGTCATCAGCACGTCGATCCCCAGCTCCCGTGCGTAGTGGCCGACTTCCGCATGCAGCCGGTCCGAGCCTTCCCCCAGCTCTCCCATGGCACCCAACAGGCACCACCTGGGACCGGGCAATTCGGTCAGCAGCGCAAGCGCCGCCTTGACCGCTCCCGGATTGGCATTGTAACTGTCGTCCAGCAGGCGGCACTCGCGGATGCCCTGCAGCGGACTCAGCCGCCCCGGCATCGGTGCCGCCGCCGCCAGCCCGGCCAGCAACTGGTCGTCGCCCAGCCCCAGTGCCCACGCACCCGCCGCAGCCGCCAAAGCATTGGCCACGCTATGACGCCCCAGCAGGGCGAGCTGCACCCGACCGACCCGGCGACCATCCACGACAAGCGTGAAAGCATAGCGTCCCTGAGCGTCGCAGGCCAGCTCGGTGGCCCGCACACGACTCTCCTCGGCAAAACCGAAGTCCAGTACCTCCCGCGGTGCGGCCAGCCGAGACCAGAGCGGGAAATAGGCGTCGTCGCGATTGAGCACCGCCACCCCGTCGGCGCCCAGCCCGGCGAGAATCTCGGCCTTCGCCTGGGCAATCTGCCCCATACCGCCGAACTCGCCGACATGAGCACCGGTGACGTTGGTGATGATGGCCACCTGCGGCTCGGCCAGGCTCGTGGTCCAGGCAATCTCGCCGAGGTGGTTGGCCCCCAGCTCGGCTACCGCCTGGCGGTGCTCGTCGGTGAGCCGGAGCAGCGTGAGCGGCGCACCGATGTCGTTGTTGAGGTTGCCCAGCGTGGCCAGGGTCTTGCCGCGCTGGTCGAGCAGCCGGGCCAGCAACTCCTTGACGCTGGTCTTGCCGCTGTTGCCCGTCACCGCCACCAGCGGGCCGCCCCAGGCACGACGACGGGCACGCCCCAGCAGCCCCAGCGCCAGGCGAGTGTCCGGCACCACCAGCTGCGGCAGCGGGTCATCGACGCACTTCTCGACCAGCGCCGCCACGGCACCCGCCTCACGCGCCTGGGCAATGAAATCGTGGGCATCGAAGCGTACACCGCGCAGCGCCACGAACAGGCTGCCCGGCGTCAATTGGCGCGTGTCGCTGGCGATATCGCCCAATGGCATATCAGGGTCCGGCGCCGTTACGCCCAGCGCTTCGGCGACGGCACCCAGGGTCTGCAAGCCGGACCCGCTCATTGCCTCTCCTCGCGTCGTCTCAGGGCGACCTCGGCCTCGGCGACATCGCTGAAGGCATGGCGCACGCCGGCGATTTCCTGATACGGCTCATGGCCCTTGCCGGCGATCAGTATCACGTCGTCGGCGCTGGCTTGTGCGATGGTACGGTCAATGGCCTCGCTGCGTCCGGCGACAACCTCGCAGCGCTGCGTGGCCTCAGCCGGCACACCAGCAAGGATCTGTTGGCGAATCTCGGCAGGATCCTCGCTCCTGGGGTTGTCGTCAGTGATCACCAGCCGGTCGGCATGGCGCTCGGCAGCAGCCCCCATCAGCGGACGCTTGCCGCTGTCACGATCTCCTCCACAGCCGAACAGGCACCACAACTGGCCATCGCCGGGCAGGTGCTCGCGCAACGCACCCAAGGAATTCTCCAACGCCTCCGGGGTATGCGCATAGTCGACGATCACGGCCGGCCGGCCTGCACCTCCCACTCGCTGCATACGCCCCGGCACCGGGGTCAGCCGCGCAGCCGCATCGAACAATGCATCGAGCGGCTCACCCAGGCCATACAGCGTGGCGATGGCCAACAGGACGTTATCTAGATTGAAGCGCCCCATCAGCGGGAGCTCGAGCGAACGCTCACCCTGCGGCGTCGCCACCAGGGCGAGCTGACCATTGCGGCTGGGCTGCCAGTCGATTACCCGCAGCGTGGCCGCCGGCTCGTCGCCAATTGCCAGCACGCGCACGCCTTCCGGCAGCCCTGCCAGCATCAGGCGAGCCAGGGCGTCGGCAGCGTTGACCACCGCAAGCTTCAGCTCGGAGCGGCGGAACAGGCGCGCCTTCGCGGCGGCATAGGCCGCCATGCTGCCGTGGTAGTCGAGGTGGTCGCGGCTCAGGTTGGTGAATACGGCCGCGGTGACATGACAACCGTCGAGGCGCCCCTGCTCCAGCGCATGGGAAGAGACTTCCATAGCTACCCGGTCGATGCCGCCCGCCGCCATCTCGCCAAGGGTTGCCTGTAGCGTCAGCGGTCCCGGCGTCGTCAGCCCGGTATCCTCGAGCTTTCCGGGCCGCCCCACACCCAGCGTGCCGACGAGGCCCGCCTTGCGACCCCGTGCCTCGCTCAGCTCGGCAACGTAGTGGGTCACGGAGCTCTTGCCGTTGGTCCCGGTGACGCCGATCAATTCCAGCGCATCGGGCACCTCGAAGAGCAAGCGCCCCAGCTCGCCCAGGCGCTGGCGCAGGAAAGGCAGGGCGATGACAGGCCTGTCCTGTGCCGAGTCGGGAAGGGGCTCGCCCGGCTCGGTGTGGTAAAGCACCTGTGCGGCACCGGAGCGGAGCGCCTCGGTCAGGTAATCACGGCCGTCGAAGCTCACCCCGGGCACGGCGACGAAGACGTCGCCCGGCATGACACGGCGGCTGTCGAGTACCAGGCGAACCGACGCATCGCCGCTGAAACCCGGCTCTGTCAGGCTGGGCCAGCAGCGGCGAAGCGCCGCCTGGAGACGAGAAGCACTTACCTGCATCGACACACCTCTGTCGTGGAAAAGGCAGGATTCATCTTGCACGCTGGTCCGGCGGCACATCGAGCAATCGCAGTGCGCTACCGGTAACGCGTGAGAATACCGGTGCCGCCACGGCCCCGCCGTAATAGTCTCCCGCCCTGGGGTGATCGATCATGACGATGGTGACGATACGCGGATCGGAGACAGGGGCAATACCGGCGAACAGGCTGCGATAGGCATTCTCTTCATAACCGCGCACCGACGTCTTGCGTACTGTACCGGTCTTGCCGGCCACCCGGTAGCCCGGCACAGCCGCTCGACGGCCGCCCGTGCTCGGCTGCACCGACTCCTCCATGATTCGCAACAGCTCGTGAGCCACCTGCGGATCGATGGTCGGCGTTCCCTGGGGAGCTTCGTCCAACTTGAGCAGTGAAGGCGCCATGCGTACACCGCCATTGGCCAGCGCGGTATAGGCGCTCGCCAGTTGCAGGGCCGAGACCGACAGGCCATAACCGTACGACAGCGCTGCCCACTGACTACGCGACCAGCGCACCGGCGCCGGCAGGTGTCCCACGGCTTCGCCGGGAAAGCCGGTTTCGGCACTCTGACCGAAGCCGAGTCGCCGATAGAGATCGGGGACCAGTGGGTCGTCGAGCTCGAGCACCAGTTTGGACATACCGATATTCGACGACTTCTCGAGAATACCGGCCAGGTCGAGCCGGCCGTAGTTGCGAATGTCGCGAATGGTGAAGCGGTCGATACGCATCCAGCCCGGCGAGGTATCGACCACCACGTCGCTGTCGAAGATACCGCTCTCCATGATCGCCGCCATGGCCAGCGGCTTCACCACCGACCCCGGCTCGAAGACGTCGACGATGGCCTGGTTGCGCAGGCCGCGTGGGTCGATGCCAGCACGATTGTTGGGGTTGTAGGAGGGCTGGTTGGCCATGGCCAACACCTCGCCGGTGCGCGCATCCATCATCACCACGATGCCACCATCGGCTTCGTGCTCGGTAACCGCTGCCTTGAGCTCACGGTACGCCATGTACTGCAAACGCTGGTCGATGGCCAACGTCAGCTCACCACCCGGCTGCGCCTCGCGCAGGATTGCCAGGTCGCGCACCAGTCGTCCACGCCGATCCTTGATCACCCGGCGCTGGCCCGGAGTGCCGGCCAGATAGGGCTGATAGGCCAGCTCTACGCCCTCCTGCCCCAGGTCGTCCACGTTCGTCACACCCAGCAACTGGGCCACCACCTCGCCGGCCGGATAGTAGCGCTTGTACTCGTGCTGGGCGTAAACCCCCGGCACGCGCAGGTCGAGAACGCGCTGAGCGGCTACCGGTGTCAGTTGACGGCGCAGGAACATGAATTCACGCTCGGCGAAGCGCTCCAGCCTGGCATCGAGATCCTCCAGGCCCACGCCCAGCGCCTGCGACAGCATCAGCCGCTGGATACGATCTTCGGGAACCTCCTGAGGGTTGGCCCAGAGCGTTACCACCGGCGTGGAGATGGCCAGCGGCTCACCGTTGCGATCGGTGATCATGCCGCGATGAGCCGTCAGCGACTCGGTGCGCAGGGTACGCGCATCGCCCTGCCCCAAGAGAAAAGGCCGGTCGAAGACGTGCAGGGTCACGATACGCCCGGCCAGTAGCAGCAAGCCGAGGATCACCGCGCCCAGCACCACGCCATACCGCAACCCACCCATCGGCGCCATCGGCGGCCGACGACGCGGCATCACGCCACTGCGAACGTCAGTGCTCATGGCCGTATGACCTCGACTTCGTCGACGTGGGGGAGGCGCATATCGAGCCGCTCGACGGCCAGGCGCTCGATACGCGCCGGCGACGACCAGGCGCTCTCTTCGAGTAGCAACTGACCCCATTCCGTCTGTAGCTGGTCGCGCTCGCGCTCGAGCTGCTGCAACCGCACATACTGCACGCGGGTCTGGTGGCTGGCGTTGATCACCGCCATCGCACTGACCAGACAAGCCAGCAGCAGACCAAGGACCAGCAGCAGGCGCCAGCTCGGCAACCGGGCCGGTCGCCAGGCCGTGCGCAGCATTTGGGGAGACAACCGTCCTTGCGCCATGCCGTTCCTCAAATCAGCTTGCGCGCAGCGCGCATCACGGCGCTGCGCGCACGCGGGTTGGCTTCGACCTCTTCCGGCGTGGGCCGCCGAGCCTTGCCCAGCATCTCCAGGCGCTTGGCGAGCTGCTCATCGCGCACCGGTACACCGCGTGGCAGATCGGTATCGCCGCGCACATGCTCGCGGATGAAGCGCTTGACCCGGCGGTCCTCCAGCGAATGGAAGCTTATCACCACCAGATGGCCGCCCGGGGCCAGCGCCTCCAGTGCTGCCGACAATGCCAGGTCCAACTGCTCCAGCTCACCATTGATATGGATGCGCAGCGCCTGGAAAGCACGCGTTGCAGGATGCTTGCCCTTCTCCCAGGCGGGGTGCGCGACCTTGAGCACTTCGGCCAGGTCGCCGGTACGCAGGAAGGGCTCCTCAGCGCGGCGCGTGACGATGGCTCGTGCCAGGCGCTTGGCGAAGCGCTCCTCGCCATAGGCCTTGAAGACATGGGCGATGTCGGCCTCGCGGGCACGGGCCAGCCAATCGGCAGCACTCTCGCCGTGGGTCGGGTCCATGCGCATGTCGAGCGGGCCGTCACGCAGGAAGCTGAACCCCCGCTCGGGGTCGTCCAGCTGTGGCGAAGAGACGCCGACGTCCAGCAGCACGCCAGCCAGCTTTCCATGCAGGCCATGGCGCCGGGCGATCTCGCTCAGGCTGGCGAACTCGCCTTGCTCGATGACGAAGCGGGGGTCGACGATAGTGCGGGCCTCGGCGATGGCCTGGGGATCGCGATCGATGGCGAGCAAACTGCCTTGGCCGTCCAGCCGCTCCAGGATGGCGCGAGAGTGACCGCCACGACCGAAGGTACCATCCAGATAGGCCCCGTCGAGGTCGTGGACGAGCGCATCCACGGCTCCGTCGAGCAGCACGCTGGCATGACGAAAGCCATGTCGGCTCGGTTCAGCTGCGGATGGCGGCATGCGCTTTCCTGAAGTCTCGGGCTTGTATGGGCGCACCGGCATGACCGGCCGCGGGGGATCGATTAGGAGGAGTCGGCCGATAAGCCGGGTTCTGTCGAGGACAGCCATTCATCTAGGGGCCGCGTCACCACGGCCCTCCAGCAACCTACCCGAACCCGACGCGGGCCACGCCATTGGGTTCCTATTTGGTCTTGCTCCGGGTGGGGTTTACCTTGCCACGCACTGTTACCAGGCGCGCGGTGCGCTCTTACCGCACCCTTTCACCCTTGCCGGCCTCCCGGGGGAGACGTAGGCGGTCTGCTCTCTGCTGCACTTTCCGTCGGCTCGCGCCGCCCAGGCGTTACCTGGCACCCTGCCCTATGGAGCCCGGACTTTCCTCCCCCGAACCGATCCAAGGATCGATCCGGCGGCGACTGTCTGGCCGACTCCGAGCGCAAGAATACCAGCGCACCCGTGGCCTCTCAATGTCTTTCCACACCATGTCAGCGCGTCTCCTTGAGCGATTGCGCTCGGCCATACCAGACTTTCTTCGCGCCGCCCAGCAGGCGCGCTGCCACCGCCGCGGCCTGCTTGACCCCAACGCCCTCGGCAAGCAGCGCCGCGAGCACGGCATCGGCTTCCAGGGTGGCGGCGTCCGCCTTCTCGCGCGTCTCGGCGCCCGCCACCATGATCACGAACTCGCCGCGGGCCTGATCGGGGTCGGCCTCCATGCGCGCCAGTAGTGCCGAGGCGCTGCCGTCGAGAAACGTCTCGAAGGACTTGGTCAGCTCCCTGGCCAGCACCAGCCGCCGCTCGCCGAATACCGCTGCGAGATCTGTCAGGGTGTCGCGGATACGGTGTGGCGACTCGTAGAAGACCAGCGTCTCCTGATTTGCCTTGAGCCCCTCGAGCCGCTGGCATCGCGCCCCCGTCTTGGCCGGAAGGAAGCCCTGGAACAGAAAGCGATCGGTCGGCAGGCCCGCGGCGCACAGCGCCGCTACCAGGGCGCAAGGGCCCGGCACCGGCACGATGCGCCGCCCTCGCGCACGCAGCTCGCGCACTAGCACGAAGCCCGGGTCGCTGATCAAAGGCGTACCGGCGTCACTGACCAAGGCAATGTCCTGGCCACGCAGCAGTCGCTCGTCGAGTTGCTCGACCCGTGCCGCCTCATTGTGCTCATGCAGCGAGAGCATGGCGGGCGAGAGCCCCAGGTGACGCAGCAGCCGGGAGGTGTGGCGGGTATCCTCCGCCGCAACCAGCGTCACTTCGCCGAGCAACCTGGCGGCCCTGGGGCTCAAATCCTCCAGATTCCCAATCGGCGTGGCGACCACGTACAATGTGCCCAGATCAGTGTCAGACATGGCGGTTCCTCAGCGAGACTGTCGGGCTTGGCCGAACGAGATGATTGCCGCGCCCAGAGATAGACCCGTGCCTCTCTGAGCCTGCAGACAAGGAAGAATACATGCTGAAAATGCCCCGCGGCCTGCTGGCCACCCTGCTCCTCGCCCTCCTCATGGCCGGCTGCGCCCCTCCCGGTGTCGTCGAGCGCGTGCCCGAAGACGACCCCGGCCAACTTCTCGAGCGCGCCGAGCAGCAAGCTCCCGAGCAAGCCGCACTCAGCCGGCTCGAGGCGGCGGATATCCTAGCACGCCGCGGCCAGCGCACCCAGGCGCTGGAGATCACCCGCGAGATCGACGATGCCCAGCTGTCCGCCGAATACCGCTTGCATTGGGCCATGCTGCTGTCGGAACTCGGCGAAGAACTCGAGGAGCCCTGGGCCGTGATCCAGGCCGGCCAATTGCTCGACGAGATCGACATGCCGCGCGATGCCGACCTGATACTGCGCGAGCGCATGGGGCGCGCCTTGGTGCAGGTCGACGAGCACCGCGCCGCGGCGGCGATGCTGATGTATGTGCAGGCACGCACCGACAGGGAAGCGCTCAACGATCCCATCTGGGCCTCGCTCTCCCGCCTCGAGGGTAACGGACTGGCCAGTCTGCGCGAGGGAGCCGACGAACTCACCCAGGGCTGGCTGGAACTTGCCGGCCTGGTACGCGAGAGCGACGGCGACATCGAGCGCCTGTTCACGCGCCTGGAATCCTGGCGTGAGCGCAACCCTCAGCACCCGGCAGCCCGCAGCGTACCCGCAGAACTCCTGGCCCTGCGCGAACTGCGCGGCAAGGAAGTGCGTCATATCGCCGTTTTCTTGCCCGACAACGGCCCCTTGTCCGGCGTTGCCGAATCGATTCGCACCGGCATCCGCATCCATCACCTCAACAGCGTCGAGCGCAATGGCGGCGTGCGGCTCTCGTTCCTCGACGCCAGCCAGGGCAACCTCGACGCCCTCTATACCGAGGCGCGCAACATCGGTGCCCAGGTGGTCATCGGCCCGCTCGACAAGGACCAGGTCAGCGAACTCGAAGCCCGCGACAGCGTTCCCTTGCCGACGCTGGCGCTGAACTACGGCGCCGGCTCGTCGAACCAGGCCGAGGGGCTGTTCCAGTTCGGCCTGTCGGCCGAGGACGAAGCGCGCCAGGTTGCCCGACGCGCTTATGAGGACGGTCATCGCCGCAGCGCCCTGCTGGTGCCGAACAACGAGTGGGGCGCACGGGTCGGCCGCGCCTTCGAGGAGGAATGGCGCAACCGCGACGGCACCATCACCAATGCCGTTGCCTATGACCCCCGCGGTTCCGCCACCGAGAGCACTCGCCGGGTGCTCAGCGGCGGCCGTCCCGACATGCTGTTCCTGCTCGCCCTGCCCAGCTACGCGCGCCAGGTGCCGCCGACACTCGACTACTACAATGCCGCCAATCTGCCCATCTACGCCACGTCGCATCTCTACGAGGGACGTCCGCAGCCACTGCTCGACCATGACCTCGACGAGGTCAACTTCGTAGACATTCCCTGGCAGATCCCTGATGCCGCAGTAGGCGGCGTGGAAGCGCTCCCCTATCTCGCCAGCTTTGAGGAACTGCATCGGGATGCCGATCCCTCCACCTTCCGGTTGATGGCCATGGGTGTCGACGCCTACGAACTGGCGCGCCGGCTACCGCAGTTTCAGCTGCTACCCGAGAGCGAAATGTTCGGTGCCACCGGCTTGCTGGTACCCGGGCGTGACGGTCGCATCGAGCGACGACTGCCCTGGGCGCGCTTCGAGCGCGGAGTGCCGCGCCCGATCCTGAGCTTCGACCTGCTCGACGATGCCCAGAACGATGGCCAGCTCCGCTGACGCCCGCGCCCGTGGCGCCCGCATCGAGCGAGTGGCCGCCGAGTGGCTCACCACGAAGGGGCTCAGGCTCATCGCCAGCAACCAGCAGTTCAAGGGCGGAGAGATCGACCTGGTGATGGGAGACGGCGAGACGCTGGTCTTCGTGGAGGTGCGCCATCGTGCCGACACCCGCCATGGTCACCCGCTGGAGACGGTCACCGCCACGAAGCAGCGACGGCTGGTCCATGCGGCGCGTTTTTATCTGGCACGTAACCGGCTATCATGTCCCTGCCGTTTCGACGTGCTGGCCGTGACTGGCACCCCGCCCGCGCTCGACTTCGAATGGGTACAGGGCGCCTTCGAAGCGTTCTGACCGACCTTATCGTTCGTTCCGAGACAGGACTCGACAGAATGGATTTTCAGCAACGCATACTCGGCCACTTCAACGCCAGCATCGACACCAAGACCTATGCCAGCGAGGTCCTGCCCCCGTTCATCGAGGTCGCCAGTCAGATGATGGTTCAATGCCTGGTCAACGAAGGCAAGATACTGGCCTGCGGCAACGGCGGCAGCGCGGGCGACAGCCAGCACTTCTCCTCCGAACTGCTCAACCGCTTCGAACGGGAGCGCCCCAGCCTGCCGGCGCTGGCGCTGACCACCGATACTTCGACGCTGACGTCGATCGCCAACGATTACAGCTACAACGAGGTCTTCTCCAAGCAGATCAGGGCGCTCGGCCAGCCCGGTGATATCCTGCTGGCGATCTCGACCAGTGGCAATTCAGGCAACGTCATCCAGGCAATCCAGGCCGCTCATGACCGCGACATGGCCGTGATTGCCCTGACCGGCCGCGACGGCGGCGACATGGCGTCCCTGCTTGGCCAGGACGACTGCGAAATACGCGTCCCGGCCACTTCCACGGCGCGCATCCAGGAGGTTCACCTGCTGGTGATCCATTGCCTGTGCGACCTCATCGATGAACAACTCTTCGGCAGCAGCGAGTAATCCCAATGACTTCAACCAGACTCTTCGCTTGTTTCATGGCCGCCCTGATCCTGGCCCTCGGCGGCTGCACCACGGTTACCGGTGTCACCAATCCCGGCACCATCGACGAGAACTACGGCAGGCGCACCCTGGGTGCCCAGGTGGAAGACGAAAGCATCGAGACCAAGATCGCCCACAACCTTCGCCGCAGCGATGCGCGCCTCGGCGATGCCCGCATCAACGTCGACAGCTACAACGGCATCGTGCTCCTCACCGGCCAGGTTCCCAGCGAAGAGCTGAAGCAGAAGGCCAACGAAGTGGCGCTGGAGGTACGCAACGTACGCGACGTACATAACGAACTGTCGGTTGCTGCCAACCTGCCGGCAAGCCAGCGACTTTCGGACACCTGGATCAACACCCGCATCCGCACCACCCTGGCGGCCGACGAAAGCATCGACACGGGTCGGCTGCGCTTCATCACCGAGAATGCCACGGTCTATATCATGGGCATGGTCAGGCGGGCCGAAGCGGATCGCATCGTCAATGCGGTTGCCGACGTCGGCGGCATACAGCGCATCGTCAAGGTCTTCGACTACCTCGACTGAACACTCAGCTCAGCGCATAAAACGCAAAACGGCAGGCCTTGGGCCTGCCGTTTTGCGTTCTGGCCGACATGGCGCCTGCCGTCACTTGATGACTCGCAATGAAGGTCGCTTCTTGGACGAAGAGGATTTGCCGGTCGGCGACACCTTGTCGCGTTCCGGTGTCACGCCATCATCGTCTCGACCTTCGTTACTGTCGACGCTACTCAGCCCGGGCTTGTCCGCGGAGGCTTCTTCCTCCCGGGGCATCGGCATGGTCGGCTCATGGCCGAACACCATACCCACACCGTTCTCCCTGGCATAGACGGCCACCAGGGCCGGCATCGGCACGACCACCTGCATGGGCTGCCCGCCGAAGCGGGCGTGAAAACTGATGGCATCGTTCTCGATATGCAGGTCACGCACCGCGGAAGGCCCCACGTTCAGCACGATCTGGCCATTCTGCACGAACTGGCGCGGCACACTTACGCCAGGCTGCTCGGCGTCGACCACGATGTAGGGAGTCTGATCATTGTCCAGAAGCCACTCGTAGAGGCCTCGGGCCAGATAGGGGCGGCTCGACAACATGGCGTTCTGCCCTCCAGTCTGTTGGCGTCGGGCGAGCCCGACGCCGGGTTCAGGCGCGCATCTCGCGCTCGTTCTCGCTCAGCGCCGACACGAATGATTCCCGCTCGAACAAGCGCTCCATGTAAGTAACGAGCGGCTTTACCTGCTTCTCCGGAAGCTCGATCCCCAGCACCGGAAGGCGCCAGAGTATCGGCGCGATACAGCAGTCGACCAGCGAGAACTCCTCGCTCATGAAGAAAGGCACGTCCTCGAAGATCGGTGAGATACCGACCAGACTCTCGCGCAGTTCCTTGCGCGCCTTTTCCACTTCCTTCTTGCCACCGCTCTCGATCTGCTCGACCAGCGGACACCACTCGCGCTCGATGCGGTGCATCCACAGCCGGCTCTGAGCCCGGGCGACAGGATACACCGGCAACAGCGGCGGGTGGGGGAAGCGCTCGTCCAAGTATTCCATCATAACCTTGGATTCATAGAGCGCCAGATCGCGATCGACCAGTGTCGGCACGCTATTGTAGGGGTTCAGGTCGGCAAGCTCTTCGGGACGCTGGTCGCCATTGACCTCGACGATATCGACCGCCACGCCCTTCTCGGCGAGCACGATACGTACGCGATGACTGAAGTGATCATCGCTTCCCGAGTAGAAGATCATCGACGACCGCTTGGCCACTACACCCATGTAACAATCCTCGCATCAATTCGAACCAGCATGATAGCACGCACCCCAAACTGCGGGGTGGCTCGCGCTCTCGAACTTGGAACAACACGCAGGGGGCGCATGGCACGATGGCCATACGCCCCCTGCAGCACAACATACCGATTCGAGCGAATCAGTGGATATCGCGCCAGTACTCGCGCTTCAGCAGGTACGCCAGCACACCGAAAATGAAGATGAAGATCAACACCTTCGGCCCCAGCGCCTGCGCATGCAGCTTGGTCGGCTCGCCCACGTAGGCCAGGAAGTTGGTCAAGTCGTAGACGGCCTCTTCGAACTCCTCCGGCTCCATGGCCCCAGGCTGCGTGACCTGCAGCACCTCGCAAGACTGGTACTTGCCGGTCAGCGGGTCGAGCTCGGCTCCGTCGACGGGACGATCCGTCTCGGCACACACCTTCTCCTGCACGCCCTGCAGCGGCTCCAGCACATTGGGCATGGCCACCAGGTCGAACACTTCATTGTTGACCCCATTGGGACGCTCGGGGTCGCGATAGAAGGTCAGCAGGTACGAGTAGATCCAGTCGGTGCCGCGCAGGCGCGCCTCGAGGGTGAGGTCGGGAGGCGGCGCCCCGAACCAGCTCTCCCCGTCCTCGGTGCTCATGGCGTTGTGCATCTGGTCGTTGAAGGCCAGGCTCGAAGAGAAAATCAGATTCTCCTCGATGAGTTCCTGAGGAATGTCGAGGTCTTCGGCGGCACGCGCGAAACGCTGATGCTCGAGCGAATGACACCCCATGCAGTAGTTGACGAAGAGCTTCATGCCCCGCTGCAGCGATGCCTTGTCGTGGAGATCCGGCGTCATCGAATAAGGCACGCTCTCGCCACCCGCGGCCATCGCGGTGAAGGGCACCAGCGCGAAGAGCAGTGCGAACAGTTGCTTTTTCATTAGCCAGTCACCCTCTCCGGAATGGGTTTCGTCTTCTCCATCCTTGTGTAGAAAGGCATCAATAGGAAGAAGGCAAAGTAGACCGCCGTACAGATCTGCGCCAGCACGGTACGCCCATCGGTAGCCGGCAGCACGCCCAGCACGCCGAGAATCACGAAGCTGATGGCGAACAGCGCCAGCATCACCTTGGAGATCCAGCCCTTGTAGCGCATGGAGTTCACTGGGCTGCGATCGAGCCAGGGCAGCACGAACAGCACGGCGATAGCCGCTCCCATGAAGATCACACCGAGGAACTTGGCGTCCAACCCCAGGATCGAGAAGTTGATCGCCCGCAGGATGGCGTAGAAAGGCGTGAAGTACCACACCGGGGCAATATGGTCCGGCGTCTTGAGCGGGTTCGCCGGCTCGAAGTTGGGCTTCTCGATGAAGTAGCCGCCACCTTCGGGGAAGTAGAACACCACCACACAGAACACGAACAGGAACACGGCCACGCCGAATACATCCTTGACGGTGTAGTACGGATGGAAGGGGATCCCGTCGAGCGGCTTGCCGGTCTCGTCCTTCTTGGCCTTGATGTCGATGCCGTCCGGATTGTTGGAGCCGACCTCATGCAGTGCAATGATATGCAGCACCACCAGCGCCAGGATCACGATGGGCAGCGCCACCACATGGAGGGCGAAGAAACGATTGAGGGTGATACCGGAGATCAGGTAGTCGCCGCGCACCCACTGGGCCAGGTCCGGGCCGATGCCGGGAATCGCCGAAAACAGCGAGATGATCACCTGAGCCCCCCAGTAGGACATCTGCCCCCAGGGCAGCAGGTAGCCCATGAAGGCCTCGGCCATCAGCGCCAGGTAGATCGCCATGCCGAAGATCCACACCAGTTCGCGTGGCGCCTTGTAGGAGCCGTAGAGCAGTCCACGGAACATGTGCAGATAGACCACAACGAAGAAGGCGGAAGCACCGGTGGAGTGCATATAGCGGATGAGCCAACCCCACTCCACATCGCGCATGATGTACTCGACGGAAGCGAAAGCACCCTCGGCGGAGGGGTTGAAGCTCATGGTCAGCCAGACGCCGGTAAGGATCTGGTTGACGAGCACCAGCAGGGCGAGAGAGCCAAAGAAATACCAGAAATTGAAATTCTTGGGCGCGTAGTACTTTGACAGGTGTTCCTGCCACATCTGCGTGGCAGGGAAGCGGTCGTCCACCCAGCGCATGAACCCGCTCTCTGCCTTGACACGGTTCGGGTTACCCATCAGGCAGCCTCCTCATCTTCGCCGACAACGATCACGCTGTCGCTTTCAAAGCGATACGGCGGTACCTCGAGATTGGTCGGAGCCGGCACGTTGCGGAACACGCGCCCCGCCAGGTCGAAACGCGAGCCATGGCAAGGACAGAAGAAGCCACCCGGCCAATCGTCCGTCCCCACGCCTTCGGCATTCGGCTCGGGGCGGAACAGCGGCGAACAGCCCAGGTGGGTGCAGATCCCGATCAAGACTCCGATCTCAGGCTTGATCGAGCGCAACGGACCGGTGACGTAGCTTGGCTGCTGCGGTTCGTCGGAATCGGGATCGGCCAGACGGGAAGGATCGAAGTTCTCGGTACGCTCCATCATCTCGGGAGTGCGTCGAACAACCCAGACCGGCCTCCCACGCCACTCGACGGTCATGCGCTGCCCCGGCTCCAGCTTCGAGACATCCGCCGTCACTGGCGCCCCCGCCGCCCTTGCCCTGGCACTCGGCTGCCAGGAAGCCACAAAGGGAACCGCCACTCCCACGGCCCCCACCGCACCTACGACGGTGGTGGCACCAAGGAGGAGACGGCGCCGCCCTTTGTTCACGCCGTTGTCTGCCATTTTATGGTTTCTCCCATCAGCTTACCCGTTGAACCGCACGGAATGAGTTCCGTAGCCACGGATACCAAATCCGCCACATATTAAGGAATCGAGTCGCTTCGTACAAGGCGAAACAGTCCTGACCAAGGTGGAATTCAAAACGCAATCACTTGAAATAAAAATAAAAAAACCCGGGCAACCGCCCGGGTTTTTTGTTGCGATTTGATGCAATTAGCGCTTGGAGAACTGCGGGCGGCGACGCGCCTTGCGCAGGCCGACCTTCTTGCGCTCCACCTGACGTGCATCGCGAGTGACGTAGCCAGCGGCACGAAGCGCCGGACGGAAGTCCTCGTTGTACTCCATCAAGGCACGGGTAATGCCGTGACGAATGGCGCCAGCCTGGGCAGAGCCACCACCGCCCTTGACGGTGACATAGACGTCGAATTGACCGGTCGTCTCGGTCAGCTCGAGCGGCTGGCGAACCACCATGCGGCCGGTAACGCGACCGAAATACTGGTCCAGATCACGGCTGTTGACGGTAATCTTGCCGGTGCCCGGCTTGAGGAAAACACGGGCAGTCGATGTCTTGCGGCGCCCGGTACCGTAATACTGTTGTGCCATGGTGATGATCCCCTCAGATGTTCAGTTCTTGCGGCTGCTGGGCGGCGTGCGGATGTTCGGCGCCGGCGTAGACCTTGAGCTTGGAGTACATGGCGCGCCCCAGCGGGCCCTTCGGCAGCATGCCCTTGACGGCAGACTCGATCACGCGCTCCGGTGCGTGCGCAATCATCTTCTCGAAATTCATGGAGCGAAGACCGCCCGGGTAGCCGGTGTGGCGATAGTAGGTCTTGGCCTTGGCCTTGTTGCCGGTAACCTGCACCTTCTCGGCGTTGATCACGACGATATAGTCGCCGGTATCGACGTGAGGGGTGAACTCGGGCTTGTGCTTGCCACGCAGACGGCGAGCGATTTCGGTGGCCAGACGGCCGAGCGTCTTGTCCGCCGCGTCGACGACATACCAGTCGCGCTGCACGCTCTGCGGCTTAGCAGTGAACGTTTTCATGGAGAAATCACCACAAGATCAATCAAGTGCATTGGACCCCGAGCACTCATGGCGTCATCGGGATCATCCCTATTTTTCTTGGTTGCCCTGCCCTTCGAGCAGTGGCAACGGTCGAGAAGCGCATATTCTACAGGAAGTGCGCACGAGGATTAAAGTCTTAATCTGGCTTTCGATCACGGCTTGTGGGGCAAGGCGAGATATTCTTGCGACTGCATCTCCTGCAGCCGCGACAGGGTGCGCTGAAACTCGAACTCGAGGCGCCCGCCGGCGTACAACGATTCCGCCGGCGCCTCGGCCGACATCAGCAATTTGACGCCACGGTCATAGAATTCATCGACCATGTTGATGAAGCGACGCGCCTGGTCGTCGGTCGCCGCACCCATTCGGGTCACATTGGAAACCAGCACGGTGTGAAACTCGCGGGCAAGCTCGATGTAGTCGTTCTGGCTACGCGGCCCGTCGCACAGCTCGCGGAACTCGAACCACACCACGTCGTCATGCAGACGTCGCGCCCTCAGCACACGATGATTGACCTCGATCGGCACGTCGATTTCACCGTCATGACTGGCGATCTCACGAAAGCTGCGCGCCAGCTCCTGCTCCGCCGCCTCGTCCAGTGGCGCGTGAAAGATCTCGGCGCGCTCCAGGGCACGCAATCGGTAGTCGACGCCCGAATCCACATTGACGACTTGGCAGTGCCGCTTGAGCAAATCGATGGCCGGCAAGAAGCGCGCACGCTGCAGTCCATCCTTGTACAGCTCGTCGGGCACTATGTTCGAGGTGGTTACCAGCACCACGCCGCGCTCGAACAGCGCTTCGAGCAGGTTGGCGAGGATCATGGCGTCGGTGATGTCCTTGACGAAGAATTCATCGAAGCAGATCACCCGCGCCTCGGCGGCGAACTTGCCGGCGATCAGCGTCAACGGATTCTTCTCGCCCTTGTAGTGCTCCAGCTCGTTGTGCACCCGCTGCATGAAGCGATGGAAGTGGGTGCGCATCTTATCGGGAAAGGGCAGGGACTCGTGGAAGGTATCGACGAGATAGGTCTTGCCCCGCCCCACCCCACCCCAGAAGTAGAGCCCCTGGATGGCGGGCAATACCGGCTCCTCCTCCCCCTTGTCGCGCTTGCCGAACAGGCTCGCCACCCGGGACTTGAGACCACGCCCGGTGGTCACGGCCCGCGGTTCGGTTCTCGGCGAGGCCACGAGCTGGTCGTAGAGCCGCTGCAGGTGCTCGACGGCCAGCTCCTGGGCCGGGTCGTAGTGAAAATCATCGCGCTCGAGGTCGGCCCGATAACGCGCCAGCGGCGTACCGGCAGCAGCCGTGTGGGAACTCGCAGGCGTCACGGTCGCGCACATGGAAGATTCCTTGCTGATCATGGCTCGTATCGTTACAGGCCCCGTATTATACGCATCCAGCGCGCTGCGCGCAGAAAAATGGAATGCCACCGATCGTTGACCCGTCGACGGCCAACGCTTCTATAATGGGCCGCCAGGCATGGCTCGCGGCCCGACCGGGCAGAGGCTAGGCACCGGCGTGTATCAGCATCAGGAGAACTTCGTGGATTACGGCAATGTGAACTGGATCGTGGCTATCGTCAGCCTGCTGGTCGGCCTTGGCATCGGCGCCATCGGCTATCGCGCACTTGGCGCATCGGCAACCCGTACGCAAGAGCTGCGGCGCCAGGCGGCCGAACGTGAGCGCGAGCTGAACGTGCTTCGCGAAGGCATGAACGAGCATTTCAGCCAGGTAGGCATGATGGTGAGCAATATCCAGCGCGAAATGCGCACCCTCGAGCACCGCCTGACCGAGGATGCCAGCACGCTGCACTGCGATGCTCCTCTCAACCAACAGCGGACGTCGGCCAATCAGCTCAAGTCGGCCGACCGGCCGGCCCTGACCGGCGGTGATGACGACATACCGGCACCGCGCGATTACGCCGATGGCTCCGGCGGCACCCTGTCGGAGGACTTCGGGCTCAAGCCAAGCGAAGAGAAGAGCGAGACGCCTCAGCCCCCTCGCTACTGACCGCCCGAAGCCCGCCGGACCACCCGTCAGGCCGGATTGTCGATATCGACGAAGCGGTGCTCGACAGCGAATTCCTGCTCCAGCCATGCCCCCAGCGCCTGCACGCCATAGCGCTCGGTGGCATGGTGCCCCGCAGCCAGATAGTGGATGCCGAGTTCCCGCGCCAAGTGCGTGGTGCGCTCGGATATCTCCCCCGAGATGAACGCGTCGGCACCGGCCTCCCAGGCCTGGGTGATCATGTCCTGGGCGCCACCGGTACACCAGGCGATGCGACGTATCTCGCCGCCGCCAGGTGCCTCGACGAGCAACGGCTCGCGTGCCAGGCGCTCCCCGACATGGCGTGCCAGGGTCGCTGCCGGAACGGCTTCGGGCAGGCTGCCGAGCCACACCAGACCCTGCCCCAGCTCTCCATCGGCACAGCCCTCCACGCGCAGGTCGAGCCGCCGCGCCAGCATGGCGTTGTTGCCAAGCTCCGCGTGGGCATCGAGCGGCAGATGATAGGCCAGCAGATTGATGTCGTTGAGCAGCAGCGTACGTATGCGCCGCTGCTTGATACCGGTGATGGGTATCGGTTCGTTCTTCCAGAAGTAGCCGTGGTGCACGAGCAGCAGGTCCGCCCCCCACGTCACCGCCTCGTCGAGCAGCGCCTGGCAGGCGGTCACCCCGCTCATCACGCGCCGCACTTCGTCACGTCCCGCCACCTGCAGGCCGTTGACGGTGTAGTCCTTGAAAGCGGAGGCCCCGAGCAAGGTATCGCAGGCCCGCACCAACTCGTCTCGCAAAATCATTTCCGCCTCCCGGACAGCGCTTCGCAGTCGATGTTACAATTGCTCCCATTGTAACGACTGAGCGGAAAGCCATCGACCGCCCGCCGACCAGGAAACGCCGCATGCGACGTTCTCTCATTGCCTATGCCCTGCCCGTCTTTATCGGCGTGCTGCTGGCCATTGTCTTGCTGAATACCTTTCCGCAGTTGCTGCGAAGCCCATCGACACCGGACAGCCCCTTGCAACCCGCGCTGCCAACCGAAGTGCAGCCAGTGTCGCGACCCTCCCCCGAGCTGCAGCAGGCCGCCCCACTGGCGCGCCAGCAGGGGCCGGTCAGCTATTCGACCGCTGTCGAAAAGGCCGCGCCGGCAGTCGTCAACATCTACTCGTCGCGGGTCGTGGCGCGCGAGGAGCATCCGTTGATGTCGGATCCATTCTTTCGCCAGTTCTTCGCCGACGACTTGCCGACCCAGCAGCGCCTGCTGTCGAGCCTGGGCTCCGGCGTCATCGTCAGCGAGGATGGCTACGTGCTGACCAACCATCACGTCATCGATGGCGCCGACGAGATTCAGGTGGCGCTGCGCGACGGCAGGGAAACGCTTGCAGAGGTGATCGGCACCGACCCCGAGAGCGACCTGGCCGTGCTGCGCATCGACCTGGACCAGCTACCGGTGATTCAACTCGCCGATACCGAGGATGTGGCAGTGGGGGATATTGCCATGGCCATCGGCAACCCCTTCGGCGTGGGCCAGACCGTCACCATGGGCATCATCAGCGCTACGGGGCGCAGCCACCTGGGACTGAGCGCCTACGAAGACTTCATCCAGACCGACGCCGCCATCAACCCGGGCAACTCCGGGGGCGCCTTGATCAACGCCGAAGGCTCCCTGGTGGGGATCAACACCGCCATCTTTTCCCGCTCGGGGGGCTCTCAAGGGGTCGGCTTCGCCATTCCCACGCGTCTGGCGCGCTCCATTCTGGAAGCCCTGGTGACCCAGGGACGCGTGATCCGCGGCTGGCTGGGCATCGAAGCACAGGAGATGACGCAGGACCTGGCGGCTTCCTTCGGCTTGCAGGCGCCGCGCGGAGTGGTCATTTCCGGGGTGGTGCCCGAAGGGCCGGCCGCCGAGGCCGGCCTGCGTCCTGGCGACGTGCTGCTGGAGGTCGATGGCCGCCCCATTCTCGATGCCCGCGCCGCCATGAGCGACATCGCAGCCATCGAGCCCGGGGCCACGCTTCCCTTGACCGTAGTGCGCAGCGGCGAGAAGTTCACCGTCGACCTGGAGGTAGGGGAGCGCCCGCTACCGCCTGGGCGACAGTTCGAGCGCTGAAGGAAGGCAGGGTCTATTCCTTGATGCGGTACTCGGCGGAGCGAGCATGGGCCGTCAGCGACTCACCGCGTGCCAGCACCGAGGCCACCCTGCCCAACGTCGACGCCCCCTCCTCGGAACAGTGAATGATCGAGGAGCGCTTCTGGAAGTCGTAGACACCCAGCGGCGAGGAGAAGCGCGCCGTGCCGGAAGTCGGCAACACGTGGTTGGGGCCGGCACAGTAGTCGCCGAGGGCTTCGGCCGTGTAGCGCCCCATGAAGATGGCACCCGCATGGCGCACCTCGGGCAGCAGCGCCTCCGGGTCGGCCATGGAAAGCTCGAGATGCTCCGGGGCGATACGGTTGATCAGGCGTACGGCCTCGTCGCGGTCGCGACAGTGAATCAAGGCACCGCGACGCGCCAGCGACTGGCGCACGATCTCCTGTCGCTCGAGCGTCGGCAGCAATCGTGCGATGGCCGCCTCGACCTCGGCCAGGTGGCGCTCGTCCCAGCTGACGAACAGCGCCTGGGCATCCTCGTCGTGCTCGGCCTGGGAGAATAGGTCCATGGCCAGCCACTCAGGATCGGTAGCGCCATCGGAAACCACCAGGATCTCGGAGGGTCCGGCGATCATGTCGATGCCCACCTGGCCGAAAACCGCACGCTTGGCGGTTGCCACGTAGATGTTGCCGGGCCCCACGATCTTGTCGACACGAGGCACGCTCTCGGTGCCATAGGCCATGGCCGCCACCGCCTGGGCGCCGCCCAGGGTGAAGACGTGATCCACACCGGCCAGGTGGGCCGCCGCCAGCACCAGCTCGTTGAGCACGCCATCGGGAGTGGGTACGACCATGACGATCTCGCGCACCCCCGCCACATGCGCCGGAATGGCATTCATCAATACCGAAGAAGGATAAGCCGCCTTGCCGCCCGGCACGTAGATGCCGGCTCGGTCCAGCGGCGTGACCTGCTGGCCGAGCACGCTGCCGTCCGCCTCGACGTAGGACCAGGAAGTCGGTTTCTGGCGCTCGTGATAGACGCGTATGCGCTCGGCGGCCTGGGCCAGGGCATCACGCTGAACGTCGGGTAGGCCGTTGAACGCCTGTTCGAGCCGGGCCGCCCCCAGCGTCAGCTCGCTCATGCTCGCGACCGCGAGCCGGTCGAAGCGCTGGGTATACTCGATCAGGGCCGCATCGCCCCGCTCACGTACCGCCGCGATGATCTCGGCCACACGCCCCTGAACCTCGGCATCCGACACGCCTTCCCAAGCCAGCAGCGCATCCAGGCGCGTCTCGAAATCGGCATCAACGGTCGACAGCCGGGTAATGTCGACGGATTCAACAAGGGTTTCGCTCATGGTCGCCTACGCCTCCAGTTGAAATAGTCAGTGGAAATAGTCTCGTTGCTGACATCAAGCAGGATGGCTACCGAGCCGTTGACTCGGTATTCGCCCGCCGACGCTCCACCGCGACGGCAAGCCGTGCGATTAGCGGCTTGAGGCGTTCATGCTTCATGGTCATGGCCGCCTTGTTGACCACCAGGCGCGTGCTGATCGTCGCGATCAGTTCACGCGGCGACATGCCATTGGCACGCAGGGTGTTGCCGGTATCGACGATGTCGACGATCTCGTCGGCCAGGTTCATCAATGGTGCCAGCTCCATGGCCCCGTAGAGCTTGATCACCTCCGCCTGGATGCCCTGCTCGGCGTAGTAGCGCCGCGCCACGTTGACGAATTTCGTCGCCACCCGGCGTCGCGCACGGGCCGGCTTGGCGCCGTCGATGCCGGCGGTCATCAGCTTGCACTTGGCGATCTCGAGGTCCAGCGGTTCGTAGAGCCCCTCGGCCCCATGCTCGATCAGCACGTCCTTGCCTGCGACGCCCAGGTCGGCGGCACCCAGCTGCACGTAGGTCGGCACGTCAGTGGCACGGATCACTACCAGCTTGACGTCGTCGAGGTTGGTGTCAAAGAGCAGCTTGCGGCTCTTGCCCAGGTCCTCGGCCGGTACGATACCGGCATCCGCCAGTAGCGGCAGGGTCTCGTCGAGAATGCGGCCCTTCGACAGGGCCAGAATCAGTTGCTTGCTCATGATCTCGCCTATGATCGGAAATCGCGGGCTTCACCTGTCCCGCTCAACCGGGAATGCGGCGAATCCGAGCCCCCAGCAGTTGCAGCTTTTCTTCGATGCACTCGTAACCGCGATCGATGTGGTAGATACGATCGACCAGGGTCTCGCCGTCGGCCATCATCGCCGCGATCACCAGCGAGGCCGAAGCGCGCAGGTCGGTTGCCATCACCGGGGCACCGGAAAGGCGCTCGACGCCGGTGATCATGGCGGTGTTGCCCTCCAGCGCCACCTGCGCTCCCATGCGGTTCAGCTCCTGCACATGCATGAAGCGGTTCTCGAAAATAGTCTCGACCACATGAGAGGTGCCGTCTGCCACGGCATTGAGCGCCACGAACTGGGCCTGCATGTCGGTGGGAAAGCCCGGGTACGGTGCGGTACGGATGTTGACCGGGCGCGGGCGCCGTCCTTCCATGTCCAGCTCGATCCAGCCATCGCCGACGGTGACTTTGGCACCGGCCTCCTCGAGCTTGGCCAGCACTGACTCGAGGATGTCGGAGCGGGTATTGCGTACCCGAACACGACCACGCGACAGCGCAGCGGCCACCAGGAAGGTACCGGTCTCGATGCGGTCTGGCATGACGTCGTGATAGGCCGCATGCAGCCGCTCGACGCCCTCGATGGTGATGTTGTTGCTGCCGTGGCCACGGATCTTCGCGCCCATCTTGATCAGGCATTCGGCGAGATCCACCACCTCGGGCTCGCGGGCGGCGTTTTCCAGCACCGTGGTGCCTTCCGCCAGGGTTGCCGCCATCAGCAGGTTCTCGGTACCCGTGACGGTGACGGTATCGAAGAAAATGGTGGCACCCTTGAGCCTACCGTCGACACGGGCACGGATATAGCCACCCTCGACGTGGATCTCCGCCCCCATGGCTTCGAGGCCGCGAATGTGGAGATCCACCGGCCGTGAGCCGATGGCACAGCCGCCGGGAAGCGACACGTCGGCATGGCCGAAATGCGCAAGCAAGGGCCCCAGCACCAGGATCGAGGCTCGCATCTTCTTGACCAGCTCGTAGGGAGCGTGACAGTCGCGCACCTGGGAGCCGTCGAGCTGGATGGTCATCTTCTCACCCATCACCGGCTCGACGCCCATGCGACCCAACAGCTCGAGCGTGGTGGTGATGTCCTGGAGATGGGGCAGATTGCCTATGGTGACCGGCTCGTCGGCCAGCAGGGTAGCGCACAGAATAGGCAATGCCGCGTTCTTGGCACCGCTGGCCCAGACCTCGCCATCGACGGGTCCATTGCCGGTAATGATCAGCTTGTCCATGAGTGTCCGAGTGTCAGGCGCCCTGGCCAGGTGAAGCCGCATTCTCCGGCGCACTAGCCCACTGCGCCGGTGTGTAGGTCTTGATGCTGACGGCATGCACGGCACCGGAGGCGATCTCCTCGGTAAGGGCGCCATAGATCAACTGTTGCCGCTTGACCGGCGACAGGCCGTCGAAGACATCACCCACGGCGATGACCTGGAAATTGCAGCCTTCGCCCTGGATGTAAAAATCGCAATCCTCGAGGCGCGCCTCGAGCAGTGCCTTGACGTCACTGGGTTGCATGAAAGATGGAACTCCTGTGGCACGAATGGAGCGGCACGCGACCCCAACCAGGGTCGCTGCCGGAAACAAGAATTCCTACATGGTAAAGAAAAGCATCGCGCTTGGCGATGCCGGAACCGGGCTTTGCCGGAGGCGATCAGGCCTCGCCGGAAAGAGGCAGCAGCTCGTCGAGCCCCGCCACCTGCGTCAGCCGAGCCAGTGGCGCCGAGAGCCTGACGTGACGGATCTCGACGCCAGCCGTGCGCGCCTGACGCGTCCACTCGAGCAATACACTGAGCGCGGCACTGCTGACTTGCTCGACACCGCCCAGGTCGAGCACCAGGCGCGCACCGGCAGGCTGCTCGTTCAGCCAGGCACTACCCGCCTCGACCAGCGGCGCGGCGACCTCGAAATCGACATCGCCACTAACGGCCAACCCCTGCGGGCCGGCCTCCAGCCGCACATCGCTGCGCTCGAACAGCCGGCTCATGCGTTACCACCCTCCTCCAGCTCTTCCGCAGCAATTTCGGGAGACCAGTTGGCAATCACCGCATCGTAGTCGCGCCCCTGCTCGCGCATGGCCTGGTCGAACTGATTGCGGAAGGTCAGCCCCAGGTTGATGCCATTGACGATGACGTTGACCACCTTCCACTGACCGTCGGTCTGACGCAGCGTATAGCTGACCGGATAGACGGCCCCGTCCATTGCCACCACTTCCATGGCCACGGAAGCCTGGTCTTCATGACGCGACGCACGCTGGCTATCGAGTACACGCAGCTCGCGGTAGTCGAAGGTCACAAGCCCCTTGGTATAGGTATCGATCAGGGTCTGGCGAAAGACGTTGACGAACCGGGAACGCTGCTGGGGAGTGGCATTCTGGAAGTAGCGCCCCATCACGCTGGCGCCGATGTAGCGAAAGTCCGCGATATCGTCGAGGTTGTCGTCCACCAGCGCCTTGAGCTCGTCGATATTGTTGGCGTAATGATCCTTGCGCCCTTCGACCTGACTCATCAGCTCGTCGATGCTGTCGCGAATGACTTGCTCGGGGCTACGGTCCGGCTCCGCCGATGCCGACAGGCTGACAAGGGCCAGGCACAACCCAAGAAGCAAGCGGCGAAACAGGGCGAGGGAGAGTGTCATCTGGCTCATGGATCGACCTCGAATGAATAATGAATAAAGTAAAGGCTTGTTGATCGGAGAACGCTCAATCATTGACCATATTGGACACAAACTGCTGGATCAGTTCCTCGAGCACGAGGGCGGACTGGGTGTCGCGGATGGTATCTCCGTCGCTCAGGGTCTCGGGGTCCCCGCCGACCGTAAGCCCGACATACTGCTCACCCAGCAGGCCAGAGGTCAGGATGGCTGCCGTGGTATCGCGGGGCAGCCGATTCTCCAGCTCGGCATCGAGTTCGAGCACGACACGGGCATCGTACCATTCGGTATCCAGCTCGATGGCGCTGACGCGCCCCACCGTGACGCCAGACATGGTGACCCGCGCACGCGGCTTGAGACCGCCGACATTGGCGAAATTGGCCTCGAGGCGGAAGCTGTCGCTCGGCATCTCGAAGGTCAACCCGCTGACCCGGAGTCCCAGGAACAGCAATCCCAGAATACCGGCCAGCATGAAGAGTCCGACCCCCAGCTCCATCGTCTTGCTGCGCTTCATCCTGCCTCTCCATACAGCGCTAGACGCCGCTCAATCATCAGGAAAACCCTCCGAACATCACCGCGGTAAGCACGAAATCGAGGCCCAGCACCGCCAGGGAGGAGTAGACCACCGTGCGCGTTGTGGCGCGGGAAATCCCCTCCGAGGTCGGCACCAGGTCGTAGCCTTGGAAAACCGCAATCCAGGTCACCACCAGAGCGAACACCAGGCTCTTGACCAGGCCGTTACCGATGTCCTCGACGAAGGCCACGCTGGCCTGCATGTTGCCCCAGTAGGAGCCTTCGAACACACCCAGCCACTCGACCCCGACCAGGTAACCGCCATAGACACCGACCACGCTGAAGCCGATGGTCAGCAGCGGCAGTGCCACGAAGCCGGCCCATAGCCTCGGGGCCACCACCCGGCGCAACGGGTCGACGCCGATCATCTCCATGCTGGTGAGCTGCTCGGTGGCTTTCATCAGTCCGATCTCGGCGGTCAGTGCCGAGCCGGCACGCCCGGCGAACAGCAGCGCCGCCACCACCGGCGAAAGCTCGCGCAGTAGCGACAACGCCACCATCTGCCCCAGGGCCTGCTCGGCGCCGAAGTCGACCAGGATGGTGTAGCCCTGCAGCGCCAGCACCATGCCGATGAACAGCCCCGACACCAGCACGATGGCCAGCGACAACACGCCGACGAAGTGCATCTGCCGCAGCCACAGGTACCAACCCTCGCGGGATGGAATGCCGACGGCGGACTGGGCGAGGAACATGCCCGACCGCCCCAGGGCCTCGAGCAAGTCGCAGCCACGCCGCCCGAGGCTCAGAATGCGCCCGATCATGCCCCACCCTCCAGGTTGAGGATATCGCGGAAATAGTCCGGCGCCGGATAATGAAAGGGTACCGGGCCATCCGGTTCGCCGTGCACGAACTGGCTGACACGTGGGTCGTCGTCGATGTCGAGGCTATCGGGGGTTCCATGAGCCATGACCTGGCCATCGGCTATGACGTAGACGTAGTCCGCAATCGACAGCGTCTCCTGAATGTCGTGGGACACCACGATGGAGGTCAGGCCGAGCGCGTCGTTGAGCTTCTTGATCAGCTGTACCAGCACACCCTTCGAGATCGGATCCTGGCCCACGAACGGCTCGTCGTAGAGCACGAGATCAGGGTCCAGAGCGATCGCGCGGGCCAACGCGACGCGTCTCGCCATGCCTCCCGACAGCTCCGCCGGCATCAGCTCGCGCGCCCCACGCAGCCCTACTGCCTGCAGCTTCATCAGCACCAGGTCGCGCACCATCGCCTGGGGCAGGTCGGTATGCACCCGCAGAGGAAACGCCACGTTCTCGAACACACTGAGGTCGGAAAAGAGCGCACCGCTCTGGAACAGCATGCCCATGCGGCGGCGCAGCGTGAACAGCGCCTTGCGCGATAAGGCGTGCACGTCCTGCCCCGCGATCAAAACGCGGCCGGCATCGGGCGTCAGCTGGCCGCCGATCAGCTTGAGCAGAGTCGTCTTGCCGGTACCGCTGGGGCCCATGATGGCCGTGATCCGGCCGCGGGGAACCCGCAGTTCGACGCCGTTGAAGATGGCTTTCTCGCCGCGCGAGAAATGCAGGCTCTCCACCTCCACGAAGGGGGAATCGATCATGCCGCAAGGTCCAGGAAAAATTATCGAACATCGTATCCTAACTTCTTTGCCCGGCGCCAGCCCGAGCCACACCGCCACTTGCACCCAAACCACCGAAGACGTCTAATGTGCGGCCTCACTCGCCGTTCTGATCGATACCATGCTGCTTCCTCTCATTACGGTCGCCCTGGGTCTTGCCGTACTCACCTGGAGCGCGGATCGCTTCGTCAATGCCGCCGCCGCCACCGCAAGTCGTACCGGGCTGAGCGCGATGCTGATCGGCATGACCGTCGTGGCGCTGGGCACGTCGGCCCCCGAGATGGTGGTCGCCGTCTTTGCCGCCCTTGATGGCCTGCCTGACCTGGCCACCGGTAATGCACTGGGCTCCAATATCGCCAATATCGGACTGGTTCTGGGTGCCACGGCACTGGCGCGCCCCATTCCGGTGCCCTTCTCGCTGGTGCGCCGCGAGCTGCCACTGCTGCTCGGTGCGACCGGGGTCGCCGGCTATGCGCTGGCCAACGGCATCCTGGGACGCTTCGACGCCCTGGTCCTGCTGACGCTGATGATCTTCAGCGTATGGTGGTTGATACGCGCCGACAGCCCCGATGCCACCCCGACCCGTGATATTCCCGAGATGACGCTGAGCCGCGCACTTTCCTGGCTGGCCGTCACCCTGCTGCTGCTGTCGCTGAGTTCCCGCGCCCTGGTGTGGGGGGCCAGCGAACTGGCCCGTGGCCTGGGTATCAGCGAGCTCGTCATCGGCTTGACCGTAGTGGCAGTGGGCACCAGCCTGCCGGAGCTGGCCGCCTGCGTCGCCAGCGCCATCAAGCGACACCACGACCTGGCCATCGGCAACGTGATCGGTTCCAACCTGTTCAATCTGCTGACGGTGCTGCCGATACCCGCGCTCCTCGCCCCCGGCCCCTCTCACCCGGATGCCGCGGGACGGGACTATCGCGTCATGCTGCTGCTGACCCTGGCCCTGGCCATTCTGCTGCTGTGGCGGCGCCAGGGGCACCTCGGCCGTCCCATCGGTGCCGCCTTTCTGATCGCCTATGCCGCCTACCTGGCCTGGCTCGGCTTCAGCGGCGGTGCCACTCTTGAGTGAAACCTCGCATCGGGCAACAATCATCGCCATGAGCTCAGACGAATCCACTTCGCCCCCCAACAATGCCAGCCCAGGCACCTCGCCGCTGAGGGAAAGCGCACGCCGCACCCTCAAGATCGAGGAGCAAGCCATTGCGGCGCTCCTCGAACGGCTCGACAGCCACTTCGACCGCGCCTGCGAGCTGATGCTCGCCTGCCAGGGCCGCGTGGTCGTCACCGGCATGGGCAAGTCGGGCCATGTCGCCGGCAAGATCGCCGCCACGCTCGCCAGCACCGGCACGCCGGCCTTTTTCGTGCATCCCGGCGAAGCCAGCCACGGCGACCTGGGCATGATCACGCGGGGCGACGTGGTACTGGCCCTCTCCAACTCCGGCGAGACCGCCGAGGTCACCGCGCTGTTGCCGCTGCTCAAGCGCATCGGCACGCCGCTGATCAGCATGACCGGGCGCCCCGACTCGACGCTGGCCCGCCATGCCGACGCCCACCTCGACGCCGGCGTCGAGCGCGAAGCCTGCCCGCTGGACCTGGCGCCGACGGCTTCGACCACCGCCGCACTGGCACTGGGTGACGCTCTCGCCGTGGCCCTGCTCGAGGCACGTGGCTTTACCGCCGAGGACTTCGCCCTCTCGCACCCTGGCGGCAGCCTGGGCAAGCGCTTGCTGTTGCGCGTCAGCGATCTGATGCATCAGGGCGAGCGACTGCCCAGCGTACCGTTGGGCAGCCCCCTGCGCGACGCCCTGCTCGAGATTACCCGCCAGGGACTTGGCTTCACCTGCGTCGTCGATGAGCACAATCGTCTGATCGGTGTCTATACCGACGGCGACCTGCGCCGCACGCTCGACCAGTATCAGGACCTCAGCCAATTGACGGTGGACGACGTCATGACCCGTCCCGGCAAGCGCATCTCTCCCGACATACTGGCCGCCGAAGCGGTCCGTGTGATGGAAGACAATCTGATAACGGCGCTTGCCGTCGTCGACGAAGCCGGTCACCCGATCGGCGCACTGCACATGCACGATCTGCTGCGAAGCGGCGTGATCTGACAACACTCTGACCAAGGAGAGCCCATGGCTCTGGCCACCCCTACCCTCGATCCGCGCCTCGTCGATCGCCTGCGCAAGATTCGCCTGCTGGCATTGGACGTGGACGGCGTACTCACCGACGGTCGCCTCTATTTCCAGGCCGACGGCGTAGAGATCAAAGCATTTCACACCCAGGACGGACTGGGCCTCAAGCTGCTGCGACGCGCCGGCCTGCAGGTGGCTTTCCTGACCGGACGCGAGTCGCCCATGGTCAGCCATCGCGCCGCCGCGCTGGGCATCGACCATATCTTCCAGAGCTGTGAAGACAAGCTCGCCACTTTGCGCGAGCTATGCACGCGCCAGGGAATCGAGCTCGAGCAGGTCGCCTACTGCGGCGACGATTTACCCGACCTGGCGGCCATACAGCGTGCCGGCATCGGTATCACCGTTCCCGGCACCCCGACCTACATACGCGCCCTGGCAGACTACGTCACAGAACGCAGCGGAGGTCATGGTGCAGTGCGTGAAATCTGCGACATGCTGCTCGAAGCGCAGGGGCATCGCGATGCGCTGGTCGACACCTACCTCCACGGCAAGCGCTGAGGCGGTCCGGCCATGCTGCGTCGGCTACCTCGCCCCTCGTTTCGTGTCTGGCTGTTCCTGATATTGCTGGCGCTCGGCGGGCTGATCGCCTGGCTGGACCCGTGGCAGGCACCCGCCCCCGGCCCGGTACCTACCGACGAAGCCGGCGAACCCGACTTCTATCTGGAACAGGCGCAACTGACCCGCTTCGATGCCGACGGTCGGGCCCACCAGCGACTGGAGAGCCCGCGTCTGGTGCATACGCCCCACGACGACGTTATTCGCGCGGTCACGCCACTGGCCCACCTGATCGACCGCGAGGGACGGCTATGGGTGGCAAGCGGCACGGAAGGCCGCCTCGGCCCGGGCGGCAATCCCTTGACGCTCTCGGGCGATGCACGACTCTTCGCTCCCGAAGAGCGCTGGCAGCTCGACACCGAGACCCTGCACTTCGATGCCAACGTGGGGCACGCCTGGAGCGACACGCCCGCCCTGCTGCAACAACCGCCACAGCGCATGCGCGGCGATCACTTCGACGCCTGGATCCATGACAATCGGGCACGTTTGACCGACAATGTGCGCGGCCACCATATCCCGGAAGGCGCCCAGCCGGGGCAAGCCGACGCCGTCAACCTAGAGGATTTCACGCCATGAAGCGATGCAGGCTCCCGACCCTCCACTGGCCATTCCCCCTGGCGCTGGCTGGCGTGGCGTTGATCACCCTGGTGGGCATCGGTCCGGCCATGGCACAGCAGCGTGACGCCGAGCAGCCCATTGAGGTCGAAGCCGACCAGCTCGACCTCGACGATCGTGCCGGTACCGCGGTCTATCTCGGCGACGTCGACATTCGCCAGGGCAGCATGCGACTCACCGGCGACCGGGTCGAGTTTCAGCGCAATGCCGCCGGCGAACTCTCGCGCGCCACGGCCCGCGGCGAACGTGCCTACATCGAACAGCAGCCCGACCCCGACCAACCCGTGGTGCGCGGCTGGGGACGTACCATCGTCTATCACGTGGCCGAGCGAAGAGTGGAACTGATCGATCGCGCCGAACTGCACCAGGGTGGCGATACCTTCGACGGTGGCTACCTGGAATACTTCCTCGACCGTCGCGTGGTTCAGGCACGCGCCCAGGGCGAAGGTGTCGAAGGTAGCCAGCGTATCCGCATGACCCTGCAGCCGGAGCGCTGAGGTGCCAATGAAAACCCTGTACGCCCGAAACCTGGCCAAGAGCTACAAGCGCCGCCGCGTGGTGCACGACATCAGCCTCTCCATCGAGCAGGGCTGCGTGGTCGGCCTGCTCGGGCCCAATGGGGCCGGCAAGACCACTTCGTTCTACATGATCGTCGGCCTGGTGAAGGCGGATGCCGGCGAGGTCCATATCGACGACCTGGATCTCTCGCAAAGCGCCATGCACGAGCGCGCCCGGGCGGGTATCGGCTACCTGCCTCAGGAAGCCTCGATCTTTCGCAAGCTGTCGGTGGCCGACAACATCATGGCCATCCTCGAGATGCGCAAGGATCTCGATCGTCGTGGACGACATGCGCGACTCGAGCAACTTCTGGAAGACTTCCATGTCACCCACATTCGCGACAACCTCGGCATGAGCCTCTCGGGCGGTGAACGCCGACGTGTCGAGATCGCCCGTGCGCTGGCCACGGAGCCGGCCTTCATTCTGCTCGACGAGCCCTTCGCCGGTGTCGACCCGATCTCGGTGGGCGAGATCAAGGGCATCATCCGCCAGCTCAAGGCACGCAACATCGGCGTGCTGATCACCGACCACAACGTTCGCGAGACCCTCGACATCTGCGACTCGGCCTATATCGTCGGGGACGGCCAGATCATTGCCGAAGGGAACGCCGAAGCCATCCTGGCCAACCAGCGGGTGCGCGAAGTCTATCTGGGCGAGGATTTCCGTCTGTAGTATAATCCCGCGCATCAAGCAAGCACCTGATCCTTATTGCAACTGCATAAACAGGCATGAATATTGCCGATGGCATGTTTATTGCAATGAATTATCTTGCAAGTGATCGTCGACCCGACTAGGGTAGAGTTTTCCGGCAGATGAGCCCCATTACCTCATGGCCATGAAAGCATCCCTGCAACTGCGTGTCGGCACTCAGCTGACCATGACTCCCCAACTGCAGCAGGCCATTGCCCTGCTGCAGCTCTCGACCCTAGATCTACGCCAGGAGATCCAGCAGGCACTCGAATCCAATCCCATGCTGGAACTCGATGACGACTTCGGCGAACAGGCTGTCAGCGAAACCCCCAGCGATGAGTGGGCCGACGAGATACCCAACGAGCTGTCCACCGACAGCGATTGGGCCGACACCTATCCCGATCATGGCACGAGCTCCGGAGGCGCCACCGGCGAAGGGCCGGATTTCGAGCGCCAGGCCTCGGTGCAGACGCTGACCGGCCATCTGATCTGGCAATTGGCGATGACCGACTTGAGCGACCGCCAGCGCCTCATTGCCGAGAGCCTGATCGATGCCGTCAATGGCGCCGGTTACCTGGCACAATCCCTGGAGGACATTCGCGACGGCCTGCGCCGACAGGGCCTGGAGGGCCTGCCCACCCGGGAAGTCGAACAGGTCCTGCTGCGCCTGCAGCAGTTCGAACCCACCGGCGTATTCGCCCGCGACCTGCGCGAATG
Source organism: Billgrantia sp. C5P2 (assembly GCF_051062895.2). Classification (NCBI taxonomy): domain Bacteria; kingdom Pseudomonadati; phylum Pseudomonadota; class Gammaproteobacteria; order Oceanospirillales; family Halomonadaceae; genus Billgrantia; species Billgrantia sp. C5P2. The sequence continues at coordinate 1,635,397 of NZ_CM128542.1, read as the reverse complement.
CCTGATGCTGCAATTGGCCGCGCTGCCCGACGATACGCCACTGCTGCCCCAGACCCGTCGCCTGGTACGCCAATTCCTCGAGGCACTGGCCTCCGATGACCGCCGCCTGCTGAAACGCCGCCTGGGCCTGGACGACGAATCGCTGGACGATGTCATCGCCCTGGTTCGCTCGCTGGACCCCCGCCCCGGCAGTGCCTACGCCGAAGTGAGCAGCAGTTACGTCACACCGGACCTGGTCGCCTACCACGACGAATCCGGCTGGCGCGTGGAACTCAACGCCGAAGCGCTGCCGCGGCTACGCATCCAGCCCGACTATGTCGCGCTGGTGCGGCGTGCGGACAAGAGCCAAGACAACCAGTTCCTCAAGGATCATCTGCAGGAAGCCCGCTGGTTGATGAAGAGCCTCGCCAGCCGCAACGACACCCTGCTGAGAGTGGGGCGGGAGATCATGGCACGTCAGCTCGAGTTTCTCGAACAGGGCGAAGAGGCCATGAAACCCCTGGTGCTGGCCGACATCGCCCAGGCCGTCGAGATGCACGAGTCGACCATTTCGCGAGTGACGACGCAGAAGTTCATCCACACCCCACGTGGCGTCTTCGAGCTCAAGTACTTCTTCTCCAGCCATGTCGGCGGAAACGGTGACGGGGACGTTCACTCCAGCACGGCGATCCGCGCCCGTATCCGCAAGCTCGTCGCCGATGAACCGCCGCGCAAACCGCTCTCCGACAGCCGCCTGGTGGAGCTGTTGGCCGAGGATGGCATCCAGGTCGCCCGCCGCACGGTTGCCAAGTACCGCGAAGCTCTGGGAATCCCCTCCTCCAGCGAGCGCAAGCGTTTTCGTTGACGCCACGACATAACGCTGACCCCGGGCAATCCAACCGCCAGAGGGGGGTATGCAGGGCAGGAAAAAGGGTTACAATCGAGCTACCACTCGAAGGACGAAGGAGCTTGTCATGCAAGTCAACATCACCGGCCATCATGTTGAACTGACCGATTCACTGCGTGACTACGTGAGCGAGAAGCTGAGCCGCGTCCAGCGACATTACGACAACATCACCAATGTGCAGGTCACGCTCTCGATCGAGAAGGAGCGCCAGCAGGCCGCCTGCACGCTGCACGCCGCCGGCGCCGACCTTCATGCCGAAGCCTCCGATCAGGACATGTATGCCGCCATCGATGCGCTGACCGACAAGCTCGACCGTCAATTGGTCAAACACAAGGAAAAAGCCCAGGCTCGCGCCCAGGGCGCCGGCATTCGCTGAGCTGCCATGACATTGGAAACCATCCTGCCCCCGGAACGCGCGCTGTTCGACGTTCCCGGGGGTAGCAAGAAGAGGGTGCTGGAGTTCTTCAGCACCTTCATTGCGCAGAACACTCCGAGCCTCGACAGCCAGGAAGTCTTCGGCAGACTGGTCGGTCGCGAGAGGCTGGGCAGTACCGGCATCGGCAATGGTGTGGCCATCCCCCACGCCCGTAGCCCTCACTGCCATAGCCCAGTGGCTGCCTTTCTCAAACTGGCCGAGCCCATCGACTTCGACGCCATCGACGGAGAGCCGGTCGACCTCGTCTTCGTGCTGTTGGTGCCCGAGGAGGCCGACGATACGCATCTGTCGCTGCTAAGCCAGGTGGCCAGCGTCATGAACGATGCCGAAACGCGCGCACGTCTGCGCAAGTGCGAAAGCCAGCGCGAACTCCACGAGCGTCTCATCGAAGCGATTCGACGACAGTCCTCGGCCTGACCTCCCCCTTCGCCGTTCGGCCGGCCCCTGATCAGGAGAACCATCATGCAGCTTGTGATCATCAGCGGCCGTTCCGGTTCCGGCAAGTCGATCGCACTGCAAGCGCTCGAAGATATCGGCTTTTACGCCATCGACAACCTGCCGGCGATGCTGCTTGGCCCCCTGGTGGATGAGCTGCGCAGCTCCCCCACGATCCAGACATCCATCGCCGTCAGCATCGATGCGCGCAACCTGCCCCATGCCCTGGAGCGCTTCCCGCGCTTGCTGGAAGAGCTGCGCACCAAGCAGGTCGATTGCCAGATCATCTACCTGACCACCGATGCGCGCATCCTGCTGGAACGCTACTCCGCGACCCGGCGTCGACACCCCTTGACCCGCGGCCGGGACATGACCCTTGGCGAGGCCATCGAGTCGGAAGACGTGACGCTGAGCGACATTCGCAACCTGGCGGACCTGATCATCGACACCTCGCGGCTGTCGGTGCATGACCTGCGAGGACGCATCACCGAGCAGGTGGCCAGCCATCGCGCCGACCAGTTGACCCTGACCGTGGAGTCGTTCGGCTTCAAGGGCGGCGTGCCGCTGGATGCCGATATCGTTTTCGATGCACGCTGCCTGCCCAACCCTTACTGGGACCCGCGCCTGCGCTCCGCCACCGGCAGGGAGCCCAGCATCGTGGAGTTCCTGGAACAGTACCCCCTGGTCCAGCAGATGCTCGACGACATCGTTGCCTGGGTCGAACGCTGGCTACCGGCCTATCGCGACACACACCGCAGTTACTTGACCGTCGCCATCGGCTGTACCGGCGGCCAGCACCGCTCGGTGTACCTGGCCGAGCGCCTCGCCAGACATCTGGCCCAGCACCAGCCCGACGTGCGCCTGCGCCATCGGGAACTCGGCATCCACACACCGGTCATCGCCGCCCAGGACACGACCGTAGAGACGTCCGAACGCAAGGAAACCTGAGTGTGCCCTGCCGCAAGCTGACCCTGACCAACAAGCGTGGCCTCCACGCCCGTGCTGCCACCAAGCTGGTGCAGTGCTGCCAGCCCTTTCGCGCCCGCGTATTCGTCAACCGTGGCCAGCAGCAGGCCGATGCCAGCAACATCATGGCACTGCTGATGCTGGGCGCCCCCTGCGGTACCGAACTCGAGGTCCGTGCCGAAGGAGATGATGCCGAAGCGGCACTGGAAGCCATCGAGGCGTTATTCGATGCCCGCTTCGAAGAGGATAATTAGGGGAATGGCTGCTCTCGGCCATTCCCACCAACTTAATGGAATGATGAGACTTAGACGTCTATTCGGTTTAGCCGCCGGCCACTGTCATCTCGTCGACAAGCCAACTGCCGGTGTGGATGCTGCCACGGGTGTCGAGGTCGTCGCCGACGGCCAATAGCCCCTTGAACATCGCCTCTAGGTTGCCGGCGATGGTGAACTCCTCCACCGGATACTGGATTTCCCCGTTCTCCACCCAGAAGCCCGCCGCCCCGCGAGAATAGTCGCCGGTCACGCCATTCACACCCTGGCCCATGAGCTCGGTGACCAACACGCCACGCCCCATGCGCTCGAGCAGTTCTTTGCGTGAGGCGAGCGGCGCCGTGATGCGCAGATTGCGTGCGCCGCCGGCGTTGCCGGTGCTCTGCATGCCGAGGCGCCGCGCGCTGTAGGCCGACAGCATGTAGCTGGCAAGACGGCCCTGCTCGATGAATACGTTGTCGCGCGTCTGCACGCCATCGTTGTCGAAGGCCGAACTGGCCATGGCACCGCGCTCCATAGGACGCTCGCCGAGAGTGAACCAGTCGGGAAACAGCGGCTCGCCCAGGCGGTCGCATAGGAAAGAAGCCTGGCGATAGAGCGAGCCGCCGGCGATGGCACTCATCAAATGGCCGACGAGCCCGCTGGCGACGGTGGCATCGAACAGCACCGGCAGGCGCCCCGTGGCCGGGCGTCGAGCCCCCAGGCGCTGCAGGGTGCGCTCGGCGGCTCTCTTGCCCACCACATCCGCCGCCAGCAGGTCCTGCGGATTGCGAGCGCTGGTGTAGTCGTAGTCGCGCCGCATGCCGTTCTCGTCCTCGGCAATCAACATGCAGGAGAGCGAGTGGCGACTGCCACGCTGGCTGCCCAGAAAGTCGTGGCTGTTGGCATAGATCCGCACCCCTTCGCCGCTGGAGAGCGAGGCCCCTTCCGACTGACGGATGCCGGGCTCGCCGCGCCCAGCCGCTTCGCAGGACAGCGCCAGCTCAATGGCCTGCTCGGTGGAAAGCGGCCAAGGATGATGCACGTCGAGATCGGGCAGATCGGTGGCCATCAGTTCGGGGTCGGCCAGCCCAGCAGCAGGGTCTTCGCCGGTATAGAGCGCAATGGCCATGGCCTTCTCCACGACCTCGCGGATCGAGGCATCGCTGGCATCGGTCGAGGAAGCACTGCCCTTGTGACCTCGCAGGTAGACCGTCACGGCGATTCCCTGATCGCGGGAAAGCTCGACGGACTCCACCTCGCCTTCGCGCACGCTGATACCGATCCCCTGATCGACGCTGGCCCCCACCTCGCAGGCGTCGGCCCCCAGGTGCTTCGCCAGGGCCAACGCCTGCTCGGCACGCGACTCCAGCAGCGCCTGCTGGGCGGCGGCATCGAAAGCCTTGCTCATGTGTCTCTCCCTCGTTCACCGGCCGCGCCGGTCTCCGTACGTGTCTGTTCCCGCCGTGGCACGACGGACTGATATACTGCTGTCATTCGAACCTATTCATCTCTCGATGGCCAGACCCGCACTGGCCCTCTCATTACTTGGATTCGGCATGCCCCAGGATATTCCCTCTTTCTCCGATGAAAGACCCAGCAAGTCCCAGCTCAAGCGTGAGATGCATGCGCTGCAGGCGCTGGGCGAACAGATCATCGCCATGAGTCCCGCCGAGCGTTCACGCTTCCCGCTGTCCGAAGACATGCTCGCCGCCGTCGAGGAAACCTCCCGCATTCGCTCCCATGAAGGGCGCCGGCGCCACATGCAGTACGTCGGCAAGCTGATGCGGCGCGAGGACCTGGAAGCGATCCAGGCCGTATTCGACGAGATCGAGCAGGAGAGTCGTCGCCGCGACCTTGCCTTCCATCGCCTCGAGAAGTGGCGCGATCGCCTGATCGAACAGGACGACTCGGCCATCGAGGCCTTCATCGAGGAGCATCCCGACGTCGACCGCCAGGCACTGCGCCAGTTGATCCGCAACGCCAAGAGCGAGCGCGAACGCGGCAAGCCCCCGGCCAATGCGCGCAAGCTGTTCAAGCTGATACGCGATACGGCTGGCTTATAAACACGTCTTCATTGCCTAATACCTCACGCACACACTCAGCGGAACGTAGCCGAGCGCCAACACAGTATGGTCGAGCGCAGGCACGTTCCTTTATGAAGCAGTGCCGCCGACGGTGAGCTCATCCAGCTTGAGCGTCGGCTGGCCCACGCCCACCGGTACGCCCTGCCCCTCCTTGCCGCATACGCCGATGCCGGTATCGAGCTCCAGGTCGTGACCGATCATCGACACCCGGCCCATCGCCTCCGGACCGTTGCCGATCAAGGTTGCGCCCTTGACCGGCGCGGTGATCTTGCCGTCCTCGATCAGGTAAGCCTCGCTTGCCGAGAACACGAACTTGCCCGAGGTGATGTCCACCTGGCCGCCACCGAAGCTGACCGCGTAGATGCCTCGCTTGACGCTGGCGAGAATGTCTGCGGGATCATCCTGGCCGGCCAGCATGTAGGTGTTGGTCATGCGCGGCATCGGCATGTGCGCGAATGACTCGCGTCGGGCATTGCCGGTGGGCTGCATGCCCATCAGCCGGGCATTGAGCTTGTCCTGCATGTAGCCGGTGAGGATGCCGTCCTCGATCAGCGGCGTGTACTGCCCCGGTGTGCCTTCGTCGTCCACGCTCATGGAGCCGCGACGATCAGCCAGGGTGGCATCGTCCACCACAGTGACGCCGGGCGCCGCCACCCGCTGCCCCATGCGCCCGGCGAAGGCCGAACTGCCCTTGCGGTTGAAGTCGCCTTCAAGGCCATGGCCCACGGCCTCGTGCAGGAGGATGCCGGGCCAGCCGGGACCGAGCACCACCGGCATCTGGCCGGCCGGGGCATCGACCGCCTCGAGATTGACCAGCGCCTGGCGCACGGCTTCCTTGGCGAAACGCTCGGCGACGTTGTCGTCGCGTAGCCGTGACATGGCATAGCGGCCACCACCGCCGGCGCTGCCGCGCTCACGCCGACCGTTCTTCACGGCAATGACGCTGACGTTGAAACGCACCAGCGGCCGGATGTCGGCCGCCAGCGTGCCGTCGCTGGCGCGCACCAGGACGACTTCGTGCACGCCGGTCAGGGACGCGCTGACCTGACTGACCGCCGGATCGGCAGCCCGGGCCACGCGGTCGGCCTGCTTGAGCAGGGCGATCTTCTCCTCGGCCGAAATGCCCGACAAGGGATCGATCGAGGCATAGCGCGGCGCAGCCTGGCTCACGACCCGTGAGCCGACCGGCTGGGTGGCACCGCTACGCACGATGCCGGAAGCCGTACGTCCCGTCTCGGCCAAGGCATCGACGGTGATCTGGTTGGAGTAGGCGAAACCGGTCTTCTCTCCCGCCATGGCACGCACGCCGACACCACCGTCGATGTTATAGCCAGCCTCCTTGACCTCGCCATCCTCGAGGACCCAGCTCTCGTGCCAGCTCCTCTGGAAATAGAGATCGGCATAATCGACGCCGGGCGTGAGCACATGACCGAGGCCGGCATCGAGCGCGTCGAGATCCAACCCGCCGGGGTGTAGCAGGATCTCGGCGGCGGTGTCGAGCAAAAGAGGTGAAGATGTCGTCATTCGGCGGTTTCCAGTGTGATGTCCGGCGAGATCCAGGGACCCCGCACGCGATAATGAATTCGAGTGACCTTGTCGATGGCTCTGCCGAAGAGTCGGTCGGCGATGAACAGCGCACCGCCCACCACCGGCGCACCGGCGATCACAGCGGCCAGCGGCAGGCTGCTGCTGACGGGCACCGTGACGCCCAAGCGCTGATCCAGTTCCCGCCGGACGAGGTCGACGGTGCCGTCCAGTGTGAAAGAGGTGGCCGGACCGTCTATCGTTACCGGGCCATTGGTCTCGAGGACGCCCTCGTACAGGGTAGCAGCCCCACTCACACGATCGAAAGCCGTGCCCTGGCCTGTCACGTCGGAGAAGTCCATGCGTAGGCGGCGGACCAGATTGTCCACGTTGAGCAGGCCCACCAGCCGCGCCGTAGGCGACTCGAGATTGGCGAAACGACCATCGCGCAGTTCGACCTCGATGCTCCCGCGCGAGCGCGCCAGGGCAAATTGCCAGGGCGCCCCCGGCCAGGCCAGTTGGCTGCGCACACGGGTCTCGTTGCTGCGAATCGAGACCGGCTGGCCGAGCCGTTCCAGCGCAGTGCCCAGGTCGCGGCCATCGAGATCGACCCGTGAACGGGTCAGGCTGTCACCGGCGCCGGCCGCCTCCCATACGATCTCTCCTCGCGCCGTGACCTGGCCCAAGGTCATCCCCAGCGGTGCCACCCGCAATCGTTGCGCCCCCCCCTCCCAATGCGCGGTCAGCGGGCCGATCTGGCGCCCCTGGTAGAGTATGTCGGCGATTCGTAGGCGGCCATCGGGTAATTCGGTGAGCCAATCCGGCAGTGGCATCGGATCGGGTGGCGTGTCGAGTTCTTCGAGCAGATTGCCGGCACCTTCCGTCTGGGCCGGGAACAAGGCATCAAGGGTCAGGCGGTCGAGCGAGATGTCCAGCGGATCGGCGAGGGACGGCCGATAATCGAGCACCCCTTCCAGCAGCCCGCCCTGCAGTCCGACGCGCCAACCGCCGCTGGTGTGCGGCCGTGCCTCGGCAGACATGACGCCCAGGCAATCCTGCGGGCCAGCGAGACAGGCGGTCTCTACCCGTAGACGCCGCAGCGGCGAAGAAGCGTCGGCTGCCCCCGTCGTCTCGCTCCCCAACAGCGGCGCCAACGCCTCGCCCCACTCCACCAGGTCGAGACGGGACTGGAAGATCGTACCCGACCAGCCTTCCTGTTCGGGCCAGGCGGGGGCCTCCGGCAGCCGCCCCAGCCAGAACTGCCCTTGCCCCATGTCCGACCACGGCAGGCCTCGCCAGCGCAGGCGAGCGTCGCCTCCCAGTTCGGCCTCGACCCGCTGCTGGTCGATATCGGCCTGAACCCACAGCGGTCGCGCCTCACCGGCTGCCTTGCCCAGCGGCGGCGGCAGATCGATGGCCACGCCCTGCAGGCTGCTGTCGAAGCGGAAGCTGTTGTTCGCTTCGCTGAGCGTGAAACGCCCCCGCCAGGGCAGGCGACCCGACACCCCGGCGCCAAGGGCAGCGACATCGAACCGCTGCAGTATTCTTTCCACCTCGGCAGTGCCATCGAGCTCGATGTAACCCGCCGGAGTATCGATGTCGGCATTGAGCGGCCCACCGAACAGGCGTGCCTCCAACCGACCCACGAGCCCGCCTTCATCGTCGCGCTGACGCCACGCAAGTGGGCCACTGACATCTTGAAACGGCACTCCCAGCGGGAGGTAGACGAGCCGTTCCATGGCCACGTCGGTGTCGAGATCGAGCTGAAAGCCCTCCTCTTCTCCGAGCTTCGTGGCCAGATCGATCCGGCCGCTGGCGTGCCCCTCACCGCGCCAGTCGTCGACCTGCTCCATTCCTTCGATGGGCACGGCACGAAGGTAGCGACGCAGGGCATCACCGTCGGTCGCCAGTTCGCCCGTCACCCGCAACACCTCATCTTCGACGACGACCCGCCCACTGCTGCCCTCGACACCGAGACTTTCGGCATGACGCACCTCAGCCTCCAGGGTACCGATGCCCGCCCTGAGCCGTCCCTCCAGCGACTCGATTACCGGCCACTGTGGATCGAAGAGCAGCCGCCCCTCCTCGACCTCCAGGTCGAGCTGCAGGCGCGGCTCGATATCACTGCCACCGCGCCGCAGCGGCAGGTGCAGCTTGAGTTCGCCAGTCGGCACTCGTCCGGCCACCCCCGCGGCCAGCCAGGCGTGGAGCTCCTCTCCCAGCGCATCGCCGGGCAGCCAGTCCACCAAGGGGCGCTCCAGGGCATCGACGTCGCGAAAGCGCAGGTCTAGCCCCAGACCACCATGCACGCCGCCGCCAAGCGACAGCCCGAAGCTTCCCTCCACCTCGGCACCTTGCCAGCCCGCCTTGAGCTGGCGGCCGCTGACGAAAGTGCGCGGCCCCTCATAGGTCCAGCGCACCTCGCCACTGGCATGAGAGAGCGCCATTGGCGCATCATAGAGCTGTGGTACCTTGAAAGCCGGCTCGCCTACACCAACGAACTCGACGCGCCCGGAAAGGTCCTGCGCCTCGACCCAGGCATCGAGCGGACCGCCTCCCGGCACCTCGTCCCAGGGCTCCACTTCGACCTGGTGCACGGCGGCCTGGGCAATCCAATGCCCATCGCGCCGCCCGACCCCGAGCCCGGAAACCAGGCCACGAGGCTCCAGGGTATCGATGGTGCGTACCAGCCCTTCTGGTAACAGGATTCTCTCGCGCCAGGCCGCTAGCGAAGCCAGCTCGAAACGGCTGGTGGTCAGCCACCAACCCTCGTCATCGTGACGCAGGTGCCAGAAATGCGGCAGTGCCGGTTCCCGCTCACGCTCGAACTCATGCGGCTCCGCCCAGTCCGCTGTGGAGGCATCGCCCTGAAGCCACGCCTCCCCGCCTTGGTCGCTACGCAGCCACTGGCCACGCGCCTTGAACGGCTCCAGTACGATCGGCTCGTCATCGCGACGCAGCGCCAGCCGGGGCACGTCGACATCGATTCGTGCATCGGCCAGTGCGCCACGATGCCAACGCCCCCAGAGAGTGACGTCGCCGCTTGCATCCTCCAGACGCAGGGGGTCATCGGGGGTGAAGACCTCGACCAGGTCGATCAACGTGCCGAGCTTCATTTCGGCCTGAAGGGCGGCGCTGAAGTCGCGTAGGCCGCTGGGACCGGGGAAGACCTCCAGCACGGCCTCCAGCGTGGCCTCTTCCTGCCCCTCCAGATGGACTTCACCCTCCAGGTGTGCACGCCGCTCGTCACCGGTGAGCAGCAGCCGCGGTGCCAGCATTTCGACCCGGCGCTGGCGACCGTGCAGCACCAGCCGCACGTTCTCCACCCAGGCCCGCTGACGCAGCAGCAGCCCGATCCAGAAATCGAGTCGCTCGAGATCGAATTCGCCTTGCAGTAGCTCCGGAGGAATCCTGGCCGGGTCCGGCCAATCCCAGCCACCCTGCTCGTCCTGATAGAGATGCAGCGTCAAGCCGCTCAGTCGGGCATCCCCCACCACAGGCACACCGTTGCGAAGGCTCGCTGCGGTATCGAGCTGCAGGCGCGCATGCTCGACCACGAGCAACGGCAAGCCGGCGTCACCCTCTCGGGTAGCGATGGTAAGGCCGCCACCTTCCATTACCGGGTCGAAGCTCTCCAGGCTGGCCTCGAACTCGCGCAGCCGTACCGCCGCCCCCGAGCGCGCCTCGAGCAGGTTTTCGACGCGTGGCGCCAACTGATCGACCTGGGACAAGGCCAGGCGCAACGCCAGCAGCAGTATGGCGACCAGCGCCAGCAGCACGGCCAGCAGGGTGAGGGTCCAGCGTCCTACTTGACGAAGAGGATGCATCGACCGCTCACATCAGCACGATGTCGTACTGCTCCTGGGAATAATGGCCCTCGACCTGGAAGCGAATGGTCTTGCCGATGAACATCTCCAGGTCGGCGACCGCCGCGGACTCCTCGTCGAGCAACCGATCCACCACCGACTGAGAGGCCAGCACCATGTAGGTCTCGGCGTTGTAGGCGCGCTCTTCGCGCAGAATTTCACGAAAGATCTCGTAGCACACCGTCTCGGCGGTCTTCAGGGTGCCGCGGCCGCCGCAGGTGGGACACGATTCGCACAGGGTCTGCTCGAGGCTTTCGCGGGTCCGCTTGCGGGTCAACTGCACCAGCCCCAGCTCGGTGACCCCGGTACACTTGGTCTTGGCGTGGTCGCGCTCCAGCGCCTTCTCGAGCACACGCAGCACCTGACGCTGATGCTCCGTGTCCTCCATATCGATGAAGTCGATGATGATGATGCCGCCCAGGTTGCGCAGGCGCAGCTGGCGAGCGATGGCGTTGGCCGCCTCGAGGTTGGTCTTGAAGATGGTTTCCTCGAGGTTGCGATGGCCGACGTAGCCGCCGGTATTGACGTCGATGGTGGTCATCGCCTCGGTGGGGTCGATCACCAGGTAGCCGCCGGATTTGAGCTGTACCTTGCGCCCCAGGGCCTTCTGGATCTCGTCCTCGACGCTGTAGAGATCGAAGATCGGTCGCTCCCCGGGGTAGTACTCGATGCGCGCCGAGGAATCCGGCATGAACTCCTCGGCGAACTCCAGCAATTTGAGGTAGTTCTCCCGCGAGTCGATACGCACCTTTTCGATCTCGTCGCGCATCAGGTCGCGCAGGGTACGAATGAACAACGGCAGGTCGTCGTAGATCACGCTGGGTGCCGGGGCGGTCACCTTGCGCTCGCCGACCTTGCGCCATAGCCGCAGAAGAAAGTGCATGTCGGCGAAGAGTTCGTCCTTGCCCACGTTCTCCGCCGCCGTGCGCACGATGAATCCACCGGTGATCTCGATCTCCTGCTCGCTCTGGCAGAGTTCGAGCAGCTCGCGCAGACGCTCGCGTTCGCGCTCGTCCTCGATGCGCTGGGAAACGCCATGATGGGGGGAGTCGGGCATGTAGACCAGATAGCGCGAAGGCACCGACAGGTGCGTGGTCAAGCGCGCGCCCTTGGAGGCGATGGGGTCCTTGGTGACCTGGACGACCAGGGCCTGGCCCTCGTGGAGCAGCTGCCCGATCGACGCCTGCTCGTCGGGCGGGGTGCCCGGCGGCATGACTTCGTGGGCGTGGATGAAGGCGGCACGATCGAGGCCGATGTCGACGAAGGCCGCCTGCATGCCGGGGAGTACCCGCACCACGCGCCCCTTGTAGATATTGCCCACGATACCGCGGCGGCGCGTACGCTCGATCAGCGCCTCCTGCAGCACGCCGTTCTCCACCACCGCCACCCGGGTTTCCATCGGCGTCAGGTTGATCAGTACTTCGCCGCTCATGCGGAAATCCTTGTCCAGTTAAGTCTTCGCCGCATTATGACATAGTGATGCGGCTAGACAGCATTTCCGACCGCGTGCCACAGCGGCACCCCTTGTCGCGCCAGCAGTTGAGCCGTCTCGAACAGTGGCAACCCGACCACCGCCGAGTAGCTGCCCTCGATGCGTTCGACGAAGATCGCCGCCAACCCCTGTATGGCGTAGCCACCCGCCTTATCGGCCGGTTCGCCGGTCGCCCAGTAGGCCGCCATCTCCTCCTCACCGATCTCACGCATGGTGACACGCGTGGCCACGCACACGTCGAGCAACCCGGCAGGTCCCGTCACGGCCACGGCAGTGAGCACATCGTGGGCACGCCCCGACAGCAGGCGCAGCATGGCGACGGCTTCGGCCTGGTCGGCCGGCTTGCCGAGAATCCGGTCATCGCACACCACGGCGGTATCCGACCCCAGCGTCGGCAGCGCCGAGGAGCGCCCTCCCGCCAAGGCCTTCTCGCGGGCCAGGCGCAGCACATAGGCTTCCGGCGATTCATCGGGCCACGGCGTCTCGTCGATATCCACTGGCTTGACCTCGACCTTCACACCGATGTCGTCCAGCAGCTCGCGACGTCGCGGCGAGGCCGATGCCAGGCAAAGGACGGCAGTGCTCGACGTCTCGGTCATGCCCGTTGCTCCTTCAGTCGTTACTCGCCAGGCGACGTTCGAAGGCCTGGAACATGGTAACCAGCCACGGCCATAGCACCGCGCCGATCAACGACGGCAACAGGAAGGCGAGATGCATCGAGAAGGGGCCGAATAGCGTACGCAGCCACTGCTCGACCAGTTGCACCAGCCCCAGCAGCACCAGGATCAGTAGCGCCTGCTGCAGCAGTGAATAGGTTCGGAAGCGCGGATAGACCAGCGCCGAGAGAAAGGCCAGCAACGACAGAGTCAAGGCGTTCTGTCCCAGTGGTGCACCTTCGATGAGGTCGAGCATGATGCCGAGTACGAAGCCGTGAAAGACCCCGACTCGATCGGGGGTGGCCATGCACCAGTAGATCAGCATCAGGCCAAGCCAGTCGGGGCGCCAGATCTGCCAGCCCTCGGCCAATGGCATGACTTGCAGGCATAGCGCCAAGAGCAGCGTAAGCCACACCCAGGCCAGAGGCGTTCGCGGTCCGCTCGGCATCAGTCCTGCTCCTCCGCGGTGGTTACCAACGTGGCGTCGGAAGCAAGCTCATCGGGCAGCTCAAGATCCCACATCTCGTCGTCTGGAACCGGCGCCGGCTCGGGCGGAAAGACCAGCAGGAAGTGACGGGAGCGCTGCAGGCGCGCCACGGGTTCGGCCGACACCCGGGCGAACGGCTGCCCGGGGTCATGAACCACCTCGGTGATCCTCGCCACCGGATAGCCCGGTGGAAAGCGACCCGCCAGACCAGAAGTCACCAGCAAGTCTCCTTCCCGGATATCGGCCGTGTCGGGCACGTGCACGACACGCAGGGTGTCGTACTGACCGCTGCCCTGCAGCACGAAGCGCAGCCCGTTGCGATTGACCTGGACCGGCAGTGCATGGCTGGCATCCGCCACCATCAGCACCCGGCTGGAATAGGCCGAAACGGCCGTCACCTGCCCTACCAGCCCGGAGGCGTCAAGCACCGGCTGACCCACGAAGACGCCATTGCGACGCCCACGGTCGATCACCATCTGATGGGTGAACGGGTCGGAATCCAGGGAGAGCAGTTCGGCAGTGATGTACTCCGCCTCCTGGCGTGGTGCGGCACCCAGCAGCTCACGCAGGCGCACGTTCTCCGCCGTCAGGCTCGACATGTGCTGCACACGATGCGACAGATGGAGAATCTGCTCGCGCAGGCGGCGGTTCTCCTCCACCAGGCCACGCTGATCCGAAAGCGCCAACGAGCCCCAGGCCAGTATGTCGCTGGGCACCGCGACCAGCCACTGGATCGGCGCTACGACGGTGGTGAGCTGCGCACGCACCTCTTCCATACGGGTAAAACGGTGGTCGACGAACATCAAGGCAGAAGCGGCCACCGCACAAATCAGCATGCGGTAACCAGGCACAGAACCGTGCGAGAACAGCGGTTTAATAGACGTCTCCCCCGCACCGGGCGCAGCACGCCAACCGGCCGCGCCTGTTCATACGTCGATTCGCACTGGTAATCGGTCTTGCGCCAGCGTCAGTCGCTCGAGAGCAGCTCGAAGGTATGACGGTCGATCATCTCGAGTGCCTTGCCGCCACCGCGCGCCACACAGGTCAGCGGATCCTCGGCGACGATGACCGGCAGCCCGGTCTCCTCGGCAATCAGCTTGTCGAGGTCGCGCAGCAGGGCGCCACCGCCTGTCAGTACAAGGCCGCGCTCGGCGATGTCCGAGGCCAGTTCGGGCGGAGACTGCTCCAGCGCGCTCTTGACCGCGGCAACGATCGAGGAAAGCGTCTCCTGCAGAGCATCGAGGATCTCATGGGAGTTGAGCGTGAAGCTGCGCGGGATGCCCTCCGCCAGGTTGCGGCCACGCACATCGATCTCGCGAAGCTCGCCGCCGGGGTAGGCACAGCCGATTTCCTCCTTGATGCGCTCGGCGGTGGCTTCACCGATCAAGCTGCCGTAATGGCGACGCACGTAGGCGGAGATGGCTTCGTCGAAGCGGTCGCCGCCGACGCGGATCGACTCGGAGTAGACCACGCCATTGAGCGAGATGATGGCGATCTCGGTGGTACCGCCACCGATGTCGACCACCATCGAGCCCTGGGCGTCATCGACCGGCAGTCCGGCGCCGATGGCAGCCGCCATGGGCTCCTCGATCAGGAACACCTCGCGGGCGCCGGCACCCTCGGCGGACTCCTTGATCGCCCGGCGCTCGACCTGGGTCGACATGCAGGGCACGCATACCAGGACTCGCGGGCTCGGCGTCAGGAAGGTGCTTTGATGAACCTTGCGGATGAAGTGCTGCAGCATCTGCTCGGTAACGGTGAAGTCGGCGATCACGCCATCCTTCATGGGACGAATGGCGGTGATGTTGCCCGGCGTACGGCCCAGCATGCGTTTGGCATCGGCGCCGACCGCAGCCACGCTGCGCATGTTGCCGGACTGGCGAATGGCCACTACCGACGGCTCATCGAGCACGATACCGCGACCGCGAACATAAATCAGTGTATTGGCCGTACCCAGATCGATGGAAAGATCGCTGGAGAACAGCCCCCTCAAACGTTTGAACATGGACGTCGTTACCTAGTGCAGACCGGGGACCAGTGCGGAGGCAAACGGTACCATCGCGGCCCCCGTGCAGCAAGCGGCATGGCGCCGCCATGGGTGCGAGAAGAGTGCCCGCCACGCGTCGGATATGGTACCTTTTCCTGCTGTGCATAACACTCCATTCCGTGCGAGGACACTCAGCTCATGGCGCTTGAACACGCAGACGTGCAGCGGGCCGCCCAT
This sequence comes from Billgrantia sp. C5P2, assembly GCF_051062895.2. Taxonomy (NCBI): domain Bacteria; kingdom Pseudomonadati; phylum Pseudomonadota; class Gammaproteobacteria; order Oceanospirillales; family Halomonadaceae; genus Billgrantia; species Billgrantia sp. C5P2. The sequence continues at coordinate 1,620,087 of NZ_CM128542.1, read as the reverse complement.
CTGGCCCGCCTCGGCCTGACCGACGACGAAGCCGCCCGCTACGTGGACGACCTAGGCCGTATTCTCGAGATGGTCGACATGCTTCAGGCTCTCGACACCGAAGGGGTCGCACCGCTGGCCCACCCGCTCGACGTCACCCAGCGCCTGCGCGCCGACGAAGTCACCGAGAGCGACCAACGCAGCCGCTTCCAACGCTGCGCCCCGGCCGTGGAGAACGGGCTCTACCTGGTTCCCCGCGTCGTCGAATGAGCCCTGGCCGGCGGCACGCGAGGCCCACCGGCCACCGCAGGATTCCGCTTTCTTTATAACGGCACGCCTTCATGGAGCCATGCCGCATGCATGACAAGACCCTTGCCGAACTGACCCGCTCGCTCGAAGCCGGCGAGTTCTCCAGCCGCGAGCTGACCCAGCACCTGCTGGGCCGCATCGACCGCCTCGACGGTGAACTGAACAGCTTCATCACCGTCACCTACGATCAGGCCCTGGCTGCCGCCGACGCCGCCGACGCCGCCCGCGCAGCGGGTAAAGCGGGCGCTCTCACCGGCCTGCCCCTGGCGCTGAAGGACATCTTCTGCACCCGCGACGTGAAGACTACCGCCGGCTCGAAGATGCTCGACAATTTCATCGCGCCCTACGACGCCACCGTGGTCGAGAAGCTTGCCATCGCCGGCACCGTGAGCCTGGGCAAGACCAACATGGACGAGTTCGCCATGGGCTCATCCAACGAGAACAGCCACTACGGCCCGGTGAAGAACCCATGGGATCTCACCGCGGTACCGGGCGGCTCGTCCGGCGGCAGCGCCGCGGCGGTGGCTGCCGGCCTGGTGCCGGCCGCCATCGGCACCGATACCGGTGGCTCGATCCGCCAGCCTGCCGCCTTCTGCGGCATCACCGGGCTCAAGCCCACCTACGGCCGCGTGTCTCGCTACGGCATGATCGCCTACGCCTCGAGCCTCGACCAGGCCGGCCCCATGGCCCGCAGCGCCGAAGACTGCGCCCTGCTGCTCAACGCCATGGCCGGCCACGACCTGCGCGACTCCACCTGCGTGCAGCGCGGCGTGCCCGACTACACCGAGGAGCTCGGCACCGCCCTTAGCGGGCTCAAGATCGGCCTGCCCAGAGAGTATTTCGGCGACGGCCTCGGCCCGCAGGTGGAAGCCGCCGTGCGCGAGGCGATCAAGGTCTTCGAATCGCTCGGAGCCAGCGTGCGCGAGGTGAGCCTACCGCACACCCACTACGCGATCCCGGCCTACTACGTCATCGCCCCGGCGGAGGCCTCATCGAACCTGTCGCGCTTTGACGGCGTGCGCTTCGGTCATCGCTGCGACAATCCCATCGACCTGATCGACTTGTACAAGCGCAGCCGTGCGGAGGGCTTCGGCGACGAGGTGAAGCGCCGCATCCTGATCGGCACCCACACCCTCTCCGAAGGCTTCTTCGACGCCTACTACAAGAAGGCCCAGCAGGTACGCCGGCTGATCCGCCAGGACTTCCTCGACGCCTTCGAGGAGGTCGATGTGCTGATGGGTCCCGCGTCGCCCACCCCGGCCTTCGATCTCGGCGCCAACAAGGACCCGGTGTCGATGTACCTGCAGGACATCTACACCATTGCCATCAACCTCGCCGGCATCCCCGGCATGAGCGTGCCGGCCGGCTTCGTCGGCCAGCGCCCGGTGGGGCTGCAGATTCTTGGCAGCCACTTCACCGAAGCACGCCTGCTCAACGTCGCCCACCAGTTCCAGCAGGCCACCGACTGGCATCGTCAACGTCCCGCCTTCGCCGAGGAGAACGCCTGATGCAATGGGAAACCGTGATCGGGCTGGAGGTGCACGTCCAGCTCGCCACTCGCTCGAAGATCTTCTCCGGGGCTTCCACCGCCTTCGGTGCCGAGCCCAACACTCAGGCCTGTGCCGTCGACCTGGGCCTGCCCGGCGTGCTGCCGGTGCTCAACGAGGCCGCCGTGGCCATGGCGGTGAAGTTCGGCCTGGCGATCCATGCCGGAATCCCCGAGGTCTCGGTATTCGACCGCAAGAACTACTTCTATCCCGACCTGCCCAAGGGCTACCAGACCAGCCAGATGTACCAGCCCATCGTCGGCGCCGGTGAGGTCGAGATCACGCTGGAGGATGGCTCCACCAAGACGGTTCGCGTGCATCACGCTCACCTGGAAGAGGATGCCGGCAAGTCGCTGCACGAGGATTTTCACGGCATGACCGGCGTCGACCTCAACCGCGCCGGCACTCCCCTGCTGGAGATCGTCTCCGAGCCCGACATGCGCTCGGCGAAAGAGGCCGCCGCCTACCTCAAGGCGATCCACTCGATCGTCACCTACCTCGGCATTTCCGACGGCAACATGGCCGAGGGATCGATGCGTTGCGACGTCAACGTCTCGGTGCGCCCCAAGGGCCAGGAAACCCTCGGCACCCGCGCCGAGATCAAGAACGTCAACTCCTTCCGCTTCGTCGAGCGCGCCATCGCCTACGAGGTCGAACGCCAGGTCGAGCTGCTCGAGGAGGGCGGCGTGGTGGTCCAGGAGACCCGCCTGTTCGACCCCGAACGCGACGAGACCCGCAGCATGCGCACCAAGGAGGAAGCCAACGACTACCGCTACTTCCCCTGCCCCGACCTGCTGCCCGTGGTGCTCGACAAGGCCTATATCGATCACCTGCGCGACAACCTGCCGGAGCTGCCCGCGGACAAGCGCGCCCGTTTCGAGAAGGCACTGGGGCTTTCCGCCTACGACGCCAGCGTGCTCTCCGCCACCCGCGAGATGGCCGACTACTTCGAGGAGGTGAAGGACGTCTGCGGCGATGCCAAGCAGGCCGCCAACTGGGTGCAGGGCGAACTCGCGGGGGCCTTGAACCGTGAGGGCCTGGCCATCGTCGACAGCCCCGTATCGGCGCGCCAGCTAGGTGAGCTGGTGGCGCGGGTCATCGACGACACCATCAACGGCAAGGCCGCCAAGCAGGTGTTCCAGGCGCTGTGGAACGGCCAGGGGGCGAACGCCGATGCCATCATCGAGGCCCAGGGCCTCAAGCAGGTCACCGATACCGGCGCCATCGAGGCGATGATCGACCAGGTCATCGCGGACAGCCCGGCCCAGGTGGCCCAGTACCGCGATGCCGAGCCGGACAAACGCGGCAAGATGATCGGCTACTTCGTCGGCCAGGTGATGAAGGCCTCTCGGGGCACGGCCAACCCTCAGCAGGTCAATCAGCTGCTGAAGGAGAAACTGGACGCGCTCTGCTAGGTAACGAGGCGCTGTCGCGCCAGCGACCGCGCCGACTCCCCACGACGAGGAAACCGGCATGTCGGACGACGTAGGCACACGTCTGCGCGCCCTGCGCACCCTGCGTGGCATTTCCCAGCGCGAGCTGGCCAAGCGCTGCGGCGTCACCCACTCCAGCCTGTCGCTGATCGAGCAGGGCAAGGTCAGCCCCTCGGTCAGCTCGTTGAAGAAAATTCTCGACGCCATCCCCATCAGCGTCGGCGATTTCTTCACCATGGACATGGAGAGCCGCAACCAGGTCTTCTACGCGGCCGAGGAACTGGCCGACGTCGGCAGCGGCGAAGTCATCTACAAGCTGGTCGGCGCCAACCGGGCCAGTCGCGCACTGGCCTTCATGATCGAGACCTACCCGCCTGGTGCCGACACCGGTCGCGAGATGATCGCCCATCAGGGCGAGGAAGCCGGCGTGGTACTCGAAGGCGAGATCGAGATCACGATTGGCGCCGAAACCCGCGTGCTCGGCCCCGGCGAGGCCTACTACTTCGATACCAACGTGCCCCACCGTTTCCGCAACCCCGCCAGCGAGCCCTGCCGGCTGGTGAGCTGCTGCACGCCGGCGCGAACCTTCTAGGCGACCTCTCCAGCCTCTTCCTGGCCCCCTTGTACAAGTTTTACATCACCTGCCCATGCGGCAGGTTCTTTCGCTCGCTCCCATTTCCGAATAGAGCGTGGAGACCCTTTATCTAGGCTATCGGGCGTATAGGCTCAAATCATTTGTACATTTATTGTACAAGTTTTAGAGTGCCGTTGTATAACAATGAACTCCGTTGAGGCCCGCCCTCCCACGCTACGCAGAAGGAAAGACAACTATGAAGGCACTCCCGTCAGGCCTCTCCCGACTCGGCATCCGCACCCGCCTGCTCGGCGGTTTTTCCGCCGTACTCGCCCTGATCGTCCTGCTCACCGCCATCGGCATCGTCCAGGTCAACCGCATCGATCGCAGCCTCACCACCATCAATGACGTCAATGGCGTCAAGCTGCGCCACGCCATCGATTGGCGTGGCAGCGTACACGACCGTGCCATCCTGCTGCGCGACATGACCCTGGCAGAGTCACCGTCTGCCCTCGCCGCTCTCGAGCGCGACTACCAAGCGTTGGCCGAAGACTATCGGCAGGCGGATTCGGGCATGAACGAAGTGATGCGAGAAGGTACCACTTCCCGTGAAAGACAACTGCTGGCTGCCGTGGAACGCCAGGCCGATACCACTCGACGCTTGGCCGGCGAGGTAATGGAATACCGTGAACAGGGCGATCTCATCGGCGCCCGCGAGCACCTGCTGAACGCTGCCGGCCCGGCCTTCTTCGCCTGGCTCGACAGCATCAATGCCTTCATCGACCATCAGGAGGCCGAAAGCGCCGCCGACAGTGCCCTGGCACGCGATACCGCTGCCGGCTTTCAGATGCTGATGCTGGCCCTGTGCCTGGCGGCCCTGCTACTGGGCGGGGGCATAGCGTATCTTCTCGCCCGCCAATTGCTACGCGAGCTGGGTGCCGAGCCGCATGAGGTGCGCGCTTTCGCCGAAGCGATCGGCCGTGGTGAACTGGCCACGGCCGGGCGCCTGCGCAAAAACGACGAGCACAGCATCATGGCCGCCCAGGTAGGCATGGCACGCCAGCTACAGGACATCGTCGCCCAGGTACGAGCTGCAGCCGAGGCCGTGGCCAGCAATAGCGAACAAATCGCCGAGGGCAATACCGATCTCGCCTCGCGTACCCAGCAGCAGGCCAGTGCCCTGACGCAGACAGCCTCGGCCATGGAGGAGCTCAACGGCACCGTGGTACAGAACACCGAGAACGCCGGCCAGGCCAGCCGAGAAGCGGAAAGCGCTTCGTACACGGCACGTCAGGGCGGCGTAGCGGTAGAGCAGATGGCGGCCACCATGAATGAGCTCGACAAGAGTGCCGGCGAAATCGCCAGCATCATCTCGACCATCGATGACATCGCCTTCCAGACCAATATCCTGGCGCTCAACGCCTCGGTGGAGGCGGCACGGGCAGGCGAGCACGGCCGCGGCTTTGCCGTAGTCGCCGCCGAGGTGCGCAAGCTGGCCCAGAATAGCGCCGATGCTGCCAGAGAGATCAATGAGCTGATCACCAGCAACGTGGAGCGTGTGAAGAGCGGTAACGCACGGGCTGCCGAGGCTCGCCAGGCCACCGAGGAAATTGTCGAGGCCATCGCACGGGTCAGTCAGCTGATGCATGAGATCAGCCAGGCCAGCGTCGAACAGAGTGCCGGAGTGCAGGAAGCCGGTACGGCCGTGGCCGAGATGGACCGGGTGACCCAGCAGAACGCTACGCTGGTAGGGGAAAGTGCCACGGCAGCCGACAACCTGCGCCAGCATGCACGTCAACTAATGGGCGCCATGGCGGCCTTCCAACTGCCCTCCCAAGGCCACCGAGAGACCCATAGCAGGCAAGAAAGCGAGTCACAGCCGCTGATGGCTCAATTGAAGCTGCCCGCCAGGGAGCGCCAACCGGAGTGGGCCAGCTTCTAAGCCGCCTCTGCTTTGGCTGGGGGAGCCCTTAGCCTCGACCGCCCCCATCCGGCAATGCCGTGTGGGGGCGTTCGCTTTCGAGCTCCAGCCCCGCCCGCTCGACCAGCTCGGCGGGCAACTCCTTCTTCACCGCCACGCCCAGCTCCTGGAACTCGGCGGCCTGCTTGATCAGATTGCCGCGTCCGTTGACCAGTTGGCCCATGGCGCGGTCGTAGCTGTCTCGCGCGCCGTCGATCCGGGCCTGCACTTCCTGCATGCTTTCGAGGAACAGCCGCAGCTTGTTGTAGAACTTCTCGGCGCGACTGGCCAGCTCGGCGCTGTGGCGGCTCTGGTCCTCGAAGCGCCAAAGCTGACGCACGATATTGAGGCTGGTCAGCAGCGTGGTAGGGGTGGCCACCAGCACGTTGTGTTCGATGGCACGCTGATAGAGCGTCTCGTCGTACTTCAATGCCTCGACGTAGGCCGACTCCACCGGAACGAACATGATCACCACGTCCGGCGAGTTGAGCCCCGGCAGGTCATAGTAGTGCTTGTCGGCAAGCTCGTTGATACGATCGCTCACCGCGGTGGCATGCGCGGCCAGGGCCAGTTCGCGTTCACGCTCGTCCTCGGCATTGACGTAGCGCACGTAGGCGGCGAGCGAGGTCTTGGCATCGATCACCAGGTGTCGCCCCTGGGGCAGGTAGACCACCGCGTCGGGCCGGCGCCGCCCGTCGGCCGTGGTGAAACTGAGCTCGCGCTGGTAATCCTTGCCGGGGCGCAGCCCTGAGCCCTCGAGCACGTTCTCCAGCATCAGCTCGCCCCAGTTGCCCTGCACCTTCTTCTGGCCCTGCAACGCCTGGGTCAGGCGCTCGGCCTGGTCGGTGATCTCGCGGTTGAGCGCCTGCAGGTGCCTGAGCTCGGCGCGCAGACCGGCGCGCTGCTCGGTGTCGTGGCGGTGAATCGTCTCGACCTTCTCGCGAAAGCCCTTCATCTCGGCCTGGATCGGTTGCAGCAGTCCGCTGATGCGCTGCTGGGAGAGCTCGGAGAAAGCGCGCCCCTTGCGCTCGAGGATCTCGTTGGCGAGGTTCTCGAACTCCTGCTTGAGCTGGTCGCGACTATCGCGCAGCAGAGCCAGTTGGGCGTCGAAGTGCTGCTGCTTCTGCTCCAGGGTCGTGGCCAGCCGCGCCTCGCGCACCTGTACCTCGCCAAGCGTGCGCTGCAGTTCATCGAGGCGTCGTTCGCGTTCGGCGAGTCGCTCACGTAGCTCCGCCAGTGCCACCTCATGATGCTGCGTATCGGCGCGCTGGCGGCGGGCGGCGAGCAGGCCGACCAAGCCGAAGGCGAACAGGAACGCCGCCAGCGCCGAAAGCGCCATGGCGTATCCCACGGGAAGAGCAGCCAGCAGCGGCAAAAGATCAGTCAAGGGGCAGACTCCAACGACGGCATGAAAGGATCGAGCCAGAGTCTCCTCAAAATGGGCCGGCTTGTCACGGCCTACCGGTAAACGCCCTGCTACCAGCGCGCCACGCCGTTGTCCACTGCATTCCGATGCGACGGCACACGGGCGCCAACGCTGGGACATGATATGTTGGAATCCCTATTTCCCGACCCCGATGCCGCCATGCTCGACTTCCTTGCCCGTCCCGAAAGCCTCGCCTGGCACCAGCAGTTGGCGCGCCTGCTTCGTAGTGCCGGAGCGGCCGATTTCCCCGGCCGGCTCGACCACTGTCTGCGCGAACTCGTGGGTCATGAAACCGTGCTGATCAATGCCTACCGTGGGCGCCGCCGGCCGCTATTGATCCACGACGACTACCCCCCACATCGCCGCGAGCAGGGCATCGAGCGTTACCTGAGCGAGGCGTATCTACTCGACCCGTTCTTTGCCGCCGTGAGCGACGGCCTCGATCAAGGCGCCCATCGCCTGCGCGAGCTGGCCCCGGATCGCTTCGAGGCCAGCGATTATTACGCCCACTACTATCGTGCCTTGGGCCTGCAGGACGAAGTGGGTCTCTTCTGCCGAGTCGAGGAGGATGTCGTGATTGCCGTATCGCTCGGCTTCGGCGTCAAGTCGCCGCCACTGACCCGCCGCGCCCTGCAGGCACTGCGCCACCTCTCGCCGATAGTGGAAGCCCTGCTCGTCGAGTACTGGAAATGGCAGGGAAGCCAATTCCAGCAGCGTCTGGCCGAGCAGGAGCCGGTGGAAGCGGCCTTTGCCAGCTTCGGCGCCGGCGTGCTGACCGCGCGCGAGCAGGAGATCGTGCGGCTACTGCTGGCCGGCCACTCGACGAAATCGGCCGCCCGAGAGCTCGATATCAGCGACGGCACGGTCAAGGTGCATCGCAAGCACATCTACCAGCGGCTCGAGGTTTCCAGCCAGTCGCAACTGTTCCGGCAGTTCCTCGACCATGTGGCCTTGGTATCGAGACAGCGGGCTGGGTAAGGAATAGGGTAGCAAGGCCGACCCCAGAGACGAGAGGGAGTCGGCAAGACAGCGCGATCGAATTCATGCGTAAGCGTTGATCTCGGATGCGTCGTCAGGGCGCTAGCGACATCCACACAGTCTTCAGCTCGGTGTACTCCGTCAGGGCGTGCAGGGATTTGTCGCGGCCATTGCCGGACTGCTTGACGCCACCGAAGGGCACCGTCATGTCGGGGCCCGCCCAGTTGTTGACGAACACCTGGCCCGATTGCAGCCGCCGCGCCACACGCATGATGCGGTCGATATCCTGGCTCCAAAGTCCCGCCGCCAGGCCGTAGTCGCTGTCGTTGGCCATGGCCACGGCCTCTTCCTCGCTGTCGAAGCCGAACACCGCCAGTACCGGGCCGAAGATCTCCTCGCGACTGATGGCCATGGCCGGGGTCACGCCGTCGAATATCGTCGGCGGGATGAACAGCCCCGGGCCCTCCAGCACCTGGCCGCCGCTACGCAGCCGCGCGCCCTCCTCGCGCCCCTGCTCGATATAATCGAGCACCCGACGATATTGGGCCTCGTCCACCATGGCACCCATGAAGCTCTGCGGGTCGAGCGGGTCACCAGGCTGCATGGTCTTGGCGGCCTCCACCACCTTGTCGACGAATTCCTTGCGAATCGCGTTCTCCACCAGCAGCCGCGAGCCGGCGATGCACACCTCGCCCTGGTTGTGGAAGATCGCCGCGGCGGCATGTCGGGCCACCTGGCCCAGGTTCTTGCAGTCGGCGAAGACGATGTTGGGAGACTTGCCGCCACACTCCAGGTAGACCCGCTTGAGGTTGGACTGGCCGGCGTACTGCATCAACTGCTTGCCTACCGCGGTGGAGCCGGTGAAGGCCAGGCAATCGACCTGCATGGAGAGCGCCAGGTCCTTGCCTACAGTGTGGCCGAAGCCAGGTAGCACCTGGAAGACGCCGCGGGGAATGCCCGCCTCACGGGCAAGGCTTGCCAGTCGCAGCGCCGAGAGGGGCGACTTCTCGGAGGGCTTGAGGATCACACTGTTGCCGGCGGCCAGCGCCGGGGCGATCTTCCAAGCGGTCATCATCAGCGGGAAGTTCCACGGTACGATGGCCGCCACCACGCCCAGGGGCTCACGAAGCACCAGGCCCAGGCTATCCTCGCCAGTGGGGGCGACTTCACCGTAGACCTTGTCGATGCCCTCGGCGGTATAGCGTAGGCAGCCGATGGCCCCATTGATATCGCCCAGCGAACTGGAGATCGGCTTGCCCATGTCCAGGGTGTCGAGCAGCGCCAATTCGTGTTGATGCGCCTCCATCAGCTCGGCCAGCTTGAGCAGCGTCTGCTTACGCCGCCCCGGTGCCAGCCGCGCCCACTCGCCCCGGGCGTGGGCAGCCCGGGCACAAGACACGGCGAGCTCGGCATCGGCGGCGTCACAGCTGGCGACATAGGCCAGGGTCTCACCGGTGGCCGGGTTGACAGTGGCAAAGGTCTCGCCGCTGGTGGCATCGACGAAGGCGCCATCAATAAAGGCGCGGCTCTCCAGGCACGGGATCAGCGTCTCGGCCAAGGCCTGCCAGTCGGCCTTGGTGGCGGGAATCGTGACGTTCATTGGCCCGCCTCCAGGATATTGGCCCGTTCCACCATGGCATCAAAGAGCACCTGAGCCCCCAGAGCGCAGTGTTCCGGGGAGGCATACTCCGCCTCGTTATGGCTGATCCCGTCGCGGCAGGGAATGAAGATCATCGCAGTCGGCGCGACCCGGGCCACATAGACGGCGTCGTGGCCGGCGCCGCTCATCATGCGCCGGTAAGGAACGCCGCGGGCCTTGGCGGCTCTCTCCACGGCATCGATGCAGCCGCTATCGAAGCTCACCACCGGCGAGGCCCAGATGCGTTTGCTGTGCGCCGTGATGCCAAAGGTCTCGCCGGCAGCGGCCAGCTCACGCTCGAAGTGCGCTTCAAGGGCGTCCAGCTCAGCCTCGTCGACATGGCGAAGATCGACGGAGAGAGTCACTTCGCCGGGAACCACGTTGCGCGATGACGCGTCGATTTCCAGGGTACCGAAGGTGACCTTAGTGTCGCCGCTGTCATCGGCCATGGCCAGAGCCTGCAGGCGATCGATCAGGCGTGCCGCGGCGGCCAGGGCATCGCGGCGGTAGCGCATCGGGGTGGGCCCGGCATGCGAGGACTGCCCGCGCAGAGTGACGTCGAACCAGCGCATGCCCTGCACGCCGGTCACCACGCCAACCGCTTCGTGGCTCTCCTCCAGTACCGGTCCCTGCTCGATATGCAGCTCGAGGAAGCCCGCCAGATGAGGCTCGCCCACCGCCATCTCGCCAGCGAAACCGGTGGCCGCGAGGGCCTCGCCCAGGGTCACGCCATCACGGTCGCGGCGCGCCAGGGTCGACTCGACGCTGAACGCCCCGGCATAGGTACCGGAGGCGACCATGGCCGGGGCAAAGCGGCTGCCCTCTTCATTGGTCCATACCACCAGTTCCAGCGGCCGCTCGGTGACGATGCCGTGATCGTCGAGGGTACGGAACACCTCGAGGCCGGCCAACACGCCTAGCACACCGTCGAAGCGCCCGCCCTTGGGCTGGGTATCCAGATGGCTGCCAACGCCGATCGGATCGAGATCATCGCGCTTGCCGGCGCGGCGCAGGAACATATTGCCGACCCGATCCACGCGCAGCGTACAACCCAGCGCCTGACACCATTCGATCAACAGGCGACGCCCGGCGGCGTCCTCTTCGGTCAATGCCAAGCGGTGACTACCGCCGTTGGGGCTGGGGCCGATCTCGGCCATGGCCATCAGGCTCGACCAGAGCCGCTGGCCGTCGATGGAAACCGTCATGGGTGCCTCCCTTGTGATTGTCCCCTGCCACCCTAGGCGGGAAGGTCACAGCGGCGATATACCCCAATCAGGATATACCGGCGGCACCCTCGCCCTGATTAGGCTGACCCTGTCGGTTACCACGAGACACCGAGAGAGGAGCCAGCTCATGACAACGACAACGACCTCCGCGCGCCCCGCCAAATCGATGCGGCGCTATGACCCCCAGTCGCTGTGGCAGAAGGACAGGGACCACTTCATCCACCCCTTCACCGACTTCAGCCTGTTCCACGACAAGGGCTGTGACCTGATCACCGACAGCGATGGAATCTACGTGGAGGACATCCACGGCAACCGCTTCATCGACGGCATCGCCGGCCTGTGGTGCGTCAACGTGGGCCACGGCCGCGCCGAGATCGGCCAGGCCATGGCCGAGCAGGCCACCCGCATGGCCTACTTCTCCACCTTCAACAATCTCTCCAACGCCCCGGCGGCGGAGCTCGCCGCCAAGCTCGCCGAGCTGGCCCCGGCAAACCTCAACCATGTGTTCTACAGCTGCGGCGGCTCGGCGGCCAACGACGCCACCATTCGCCTGGTGCACTACTATTTCAACCGCCTGGGCAAGCCGAGCAAGAAGCGTATCCTGTCGCGCAACAACGCCTACCACGGCACCACCTACCTGGCAGCGAGCCTGACCGGCATCGAGAGCAACAACTGGGGCTTCGACACCCTGGACCATCTGGTCACTCACCTGAGCGAAGCCAACCTCTATCGCCGGCCGAAGGGGATGAGCGAAGCGGAGTACTGCGATCACCTGGTGACCGAACTCGAGGAGACCATCGAGCGCATCGGCGCCGAGAACATCGCCGCCTTCATTGCCGAGCCGATCATGGGCGCTGGCGGCGTGCTGATGGCGCCTCGAGGCTACCACGCCCGCATGCAGGCGGTGTGCCGCGCCCACGAGATCCTCTATATCGCCGACGAGGTGGTCACCGGCTTCGGCCGCCTGGGTCACTTCTTCGCCTCCGAGCCGGTGTTCGATACCCAGCCGGACATCATCAACTGCGCCAAGGGGCTGTCATCGGGCTATGCCCCGCTGGGTGCCACCCTGATTTCCGACGCGATCTACGAGGTGCTGGGCACGCCCCAGCGCAAGGGCGGCGTACTGAGCACCGGCTTCACCTATTCAGGCCATCCGGTAAGCTGTGCCGCAGCGCTCAAGAACATCGAGATCATGGAGCGCGAGGGTATCTGCGCCAACGTGCGTGAGGTAGGCCCCTACCTGGAGCGGCAGCTCAAGACGCTCTCGCATCATGAAACCGTCGGCGACGTGAGGGGCAGCCACTTCATGCTGGCCATCGAGAACGTCGCCGACAAGGCCACCAAGGAGCTGCTGCCGGTAGAGACACGGGTCGGCGACCGGGTCGCCGCCGAGGCCCAGAAGCGCGGCCTGATCATTCGCCCGGTGGGCCACCTCAACATCATCTCGCCGCCGCTGATCTGGGATCGTGACGTGGTGGATCGTGTAGTGGCGATCCTCGACGAGGCCTACACCGCGACCACGACATCGCTACGCAAGGACGGTTACCTGTAACCCGCCGGCAGCCGCCGCATGCATGGCCCGGCATTTCCCGTCGGGTCCAGCCATCGTGCTATGTACAACAACAAAGGTGAACAACCATGTCACACTCTCCTTCGGGCCCGACGGCCCACCCCCAAAGCTTCGGCAGCGCCACCAAGGGCTGCCTGCTGTTTCTCGGTGTCGTGCTGATTGCCAGCCTCGGCGGCTTCGCACTGTTCGACGGCGACGACTATGGCATCTACAGCCTGCTGCCCACCGCAGTGGTGCTGGGCATGGCCATCCTCACGCGACGCACCATCGAGTCGCTGCTCGCCGGTGCCCTGGTCGGCCTGCTGATGGTCGACCCCACCAGCGTGGTCTCCCAGGGCTCCGACATCCTGCTAGGGGTGCTGGGCAACGATACCGTCACCTGGATCATCCTGGTCTGCGGCCTGTTCGGCAGCCTGATCGCCCTGCTGGTCAAGACCGGCGGCGTGCTGACCTTTGGGGATGCCGTCACCAAGCATATCCATAGCCGCCGCCAGAGCCTGCTGGCCACCTGGCTGCTGGGCCTGGTGATCTTCGTCGACGACTATCTCAACGCCCTGGCGATCAGCGCGTCGATGAAGAAGATCACTGATCGCTTCAATATTTCGCGCGAGAAGCTCGCCTACGTGGTGGACTCCACCGCCGCGCCGATCTGCATCCTGGTGCCCTTCTCCACCTGGGCGGTGTTCTTCGCCGGCCTGTTGGAGGAGAACGACATCGCCGGCAACGGCATGAACCTCTACATCGAGGCGATTCCCTTCATGTTCTACGCCTGGGTGGCTGCCGCCCTGGTCCCCCTGGTGGCCCTCGGCTGGATCCCCAATCTCGGTCCCATGAAGGCCGCCGAGGCCCGCGCCGCCGCCGGCCAGCCGATTCCGAGCGGGGTCGACGACAGCGCCCTGGAAGTGGCGGACGACGGACGCAAGCGGCCGCACCTGCTCAACTTCCTGCTGCCCATCGTCACGCTGATTTTCTTCACCTGGTACTACGATATCGACATCCTGCGCGGCGTGATCGTGGCGCTCGCCGTGACCCTGGTACTGATCGCCAGCCAACGGCTGCTGAGCTTCCACGACACCTTCGACACCGCACTCGAAGGCTTCAAGTCGATGATCATGCCCCTGGGCACCCTGGTGGCCGGTTTCGCCCTCAAGGAGGTCAACGACGCCCTGGGGCTCACCGATTATGTGATAAGTACCGTGCAGCCGCTGATGACACCGGGAATGCTACCGACGGTGGTTTTCATCACCATGGCCTTCCTGGCGTTCGCCACCGCCTCCTTCTGGGGTCTGTTCGCCGTGGCCATGCCCATCGTGCTGCCGCTGGCGGCCAGCCTCGATGCCCACATGCCGCTGGTGGTCGGCGCCCTGATCTCGGCCAGCGCCTTCGGCAGTCACGCCTGCTTCTACGGCGACTCCACGGTGCTCTCCGCACAAGGGGCCGGCTGCACGCCCATGGCTCACGCGCTGACCCAGCTTCCCTATGTACTGATCGCCGCTGCTATCGCCGCCGCAATCTTCTTGATCGCAGGCCACCTGTGAGAAATCATCATGAACCAGCCACTCATTGACTCTCCCGCTGTTGGATCCTCCCCCCTGGTCCACGGATTCGCCATGCCGGCGGAGTTCGCCCCCCACGACGCCTGCTGGATGCTGTGGCCCCAGCGGCCCGACACCTGGCGCTATGGCGCCAAGCCGGCCCAGCAGGCCTTCGTCGAGGTGGCTACCGCCATCGCCGAGAGCGAGACGGTCTACGTCGGGGTCAACGATGATCAGTACGAGAATGCCCGCCATCAATTGCCCGCCCACGTTCGGGTGGTGGAACTCTCCAGCAACGACGCTTGGATGCGTGACGTGGGGCCCACCTTCCTGACTCACCCGGACGGTCGTCTGGCCATGGTGGACTGGGAGTTCAACGCCTGGGGCGGCCTCAAGGGAGGGCTCTACTTCCCTTGGGACAAGGACAAGCGCATCCGCACCAAGATCGCCGAGATGCTCGGCATCGAGCGCTTCAAGGCGCCAGTGGTGCTGGAGGGCGGCGCCATCCACGTCGACGGCGAAGGCACGCTGCTGACCACGGAAGAGTGTTTGCTCAACCCCAACCGCAACCCGGGCCTGAGTCGCGCCGAGATGGAGCAGGTACTGCAGGACACCCTAGGCATCGAGAAGGTCATCTGGCTGCCGCGGGGCTGCCACCTGGACGAGACCGATGGCCACGTCGACAATCTGTGCTGCTTCGTCGCCCCCGGCGAGGTGGTGCTGACCTGGTGCGATGACGAGGACGACCCCCAGCACGCCATCAGCCGGGAGGCATTGGCCGTGCTGGAGTCCGCCACCGATGCCAGGGGCCGCAGACTACGCGTGCACAAGCTGCCCCAGCCGGGTCCGCTTTTCATCGAGGAGGACGAGGCCAGCGGCCTGGACCGTCTCAACAGTTCCCATCCGCGCCGGCCCGGGGATCGCATGGCGGGCTCCTACGTCAATTTCTATATCGGCAATTCGGTGGTGGTCATGCCGCTACTGGACCCGGTCCACGACGGGCAGGCCCGCCTCATTCTACAGGGACTGTTTCCCGACAGGCGTGTGATCGGCGTGCCGGCCCGGGAGATCCTGCTCGGCGGTGGCAACATCCATTGCATCACCCAGCAGCAGCCCCGCGCTATCTCGCCGCGGTGAGTCATCGGCTTGTCGACCTTCGGTCCTTGGGGCATGCTAGGGGAAGGTCCGCTCTCACAAGAGGCCGAACGCAGGAATCCGAAGGGCAAGCGTAAAGCATGAAACGTGACCCCAAGGAGAGTACAGGATGTTTGCAAGAGTCTTGATCGGCCTGACCCTCGTGGCTGGCGCCTTGCCGTTGAGCGTGCTTGCCCAGGAGGACGGCACGACGGACGAGCAGTTGGTCGGTGAGGTCGTCGTGGAAGAGAGCGAGCCGGTTTCCCGCGAACAGGCTCAAGACAACCTCGACGCGGCCATCGAGCAGAACCCTGAGGCCGCGGTCTTTGGTCTGGAGACCGCCCGCGAGGCGGTGACCCAGGGCGGGGTCGATGGCCAAGCGGTCAGCGAGACGGCCAGCGACGGTCGCGCTAGTGGAAATCTGGGCGCGGCGCCGGGCCATAGCAGTGAAAGCGCTGCAGGCGCCTCTGGAAGCGGCGTGGGCAACGCCGAAGCTGCAGGTAATGGTGGAGCCGCTGGCACCGGCGGCAATGGTGGTGGAGCCGGAGGGGCCGGCGGCCGCAACTGAGCCCTTCACCCGCGCTTGACGCCCTACGACAAGGCCGGCCCATGGGGCCGGCCTTGTCGTGTTACCGGTACGCCTGTCAGGCGAGCGAGATCCACACACTCTTGAGCTCGGAGTACTCCTCCAGGCTGTGATGCGACTTGTCGCGGCCGTTGCCCGACTGCTTGACCCCGCCGAAGGGCATGGTCTGGTCGCCTCCGGCCCAGTTGTTGACGAACACCTGACCCGACTGCAGCCGCCGCGTCACGCGCATGATGCGATCGATGTCCTGACTCCACAGCCCCGCGGCAAGCCCGTAGGGCGTGTCGTTGGCCATCGCGATGGCCTCTTCTTCCGTGTCGAAGCCGAACACCGCCAGCACCGGGCCGAATATCTCCTCGCGACCGATGGTCATCTGTGGGGTAACGCCGTCGAACACCGTGGGCGGAATGAACAGCCCCGGGCCGTCGATGGCCTTGCCTCCGCTTCGCAGCCGCGCACCCTCTTCCACGCCCTGGCGAATATAGTCGAGGATACGCCGATGCTGTGTCTCGTCGACGATGGCGCCCATGAAGCTCTGCGGATCCAGCGGATCACCGGGCTGCATGTTCTCCGCCGCCTTCAAGACGCGCTCCACGAACTCCTCGCGAATCGCGTTCTCCACCAGCAGCCGCGAGCCGGCGATGCACACCTCGCCCTGGTTGTGGAAGATCGCGGCGGCGGCGTGGCTCGCCACCTGGTCAAGGTTCTTGCAGTCGGCGAAGACGATATTGGGCGACTTGCCGCCGCACTCCAGGTAGACCCGCTTGAGGTTGGACTGGCCGGCGTACTGCATGAGCTGCTTGCCCACCGCGGTGGAGCCAGTGAAGGCCAGGCAGTCGACCTGCATGGAGAGGGCCAGGGCCTTGCCCACGGTGTGACCGAAGCCGGGCAGCACCTGAAACACGCCCTTGGGCAGGCCGGCTTCCTTGGCCAGCTGCGCCAGTCGCAGCGCCGAGAGCGGCGACTTCTCCGAGGGCTTGAGGATCACGCTGTTGCCGGCGGCCAGCGCCGGGGCGATCTTCCACGCGGTCATCATCAGCGGGAAATTCCATGGCACGATGGCCGCCACCACGCCGATGGGTTCGCGCAACACCAGCGCCAGGGAGTCCTCGCCGGTGGGCGCCACCTCGCCGTAGAGCTTGTCGATGCACTCGGCCTGGTAGCGAATGCAGGCGATGGCGCCGGCCATGTCGCCCAGCGAGCTGGAAACCGGCTTGCCCATGTCGAGGGTGTCGATCAGCGCCAGCTCGTGCTTGTGGGCCTCCATCAGATCGGCCAGGCGCAGCAGCACCCGCTTGCGCTTGCCAGGCGCCAGGCGAGACCACTCGCCGCCGGCAAAGGCTTCTCGCGCCGCCGCCACGGCGCGCTCGGCGTCCGGCTCGTCACAGCTTGCCACCTGAGCCAGGATCGCGCCGGTGGCCGGATTGCGCGATTCGAAGGTATCACCGCTGTAGGCGTCGACGAAGGCGTCGTCGATGAAGGCTCGGCTCTCCAGGGACAGGTCCTCAGCCAGGGCCTGCCAGTCGTCACGGGTACGGGGGGATGGCGAACGGCTCACGATCGGGACTCCTGTATGAGATCATCATTGAGGTATTGCGTGTCCGGCGCTGAGGCCCGACGCACGCGATGCTCTCGGCAAGCCGTAGCGAAGCCCTGGAAAATCGCGTGGTAAAGCGGATGCTCCTGGGGGCGCCACTCGGGATGCCACTGCACTGCCAGGGCAAACCCTGAGACCTCGGCCACCGACACCGCCTCGACCAGGCCATCCGGCGCCAGCGCCTCCACGGCAAGTCCATTGCCCAGTCGGTCAATGCCCTGCTGATGCAATGAATTGACCTTAGCATGCGGTTCGGGATAGAGCGCCACCAGGCGGCCACCGGATTGAAGCGCGATGTCGTGCGCTGGCGCATAGCGGGTCGCATAGTCGGCTTCCGGCTCGCGATGATCGATGAGACCTGGCACGTTCTGTACCGCCTGGTGCAGTGTGCCACCATAGGCCACGTTCAGCTCCTGAAAGCCCCGACAGATACCCAGCAGCGGCAGACCACGCGCGATGGCGGCGGGAATCCAGGCCAGCGCGGCGGCATCGCGATGCAGGTCATCGCGATTGTTCTCCGGCGCTCGCTCGGCGCCGTAGCGGGAAGGTTCGACATTGGAATAGCTGCCGGTCAGCAGCAGGCCGTCCAGATGAGCGAGCAGGTCGCCATCGACGGCATCCTGCCACACCGGCAACACCACCGGCGCCAGGCCATAGGAGCGAAGTGCGCTCAGGTACTTGTCGGTCACCACGTGGGCGGAATGCCCCTCCACCTCTCGGCGGCAAGCGATGACACCCACCAAGGGTCGGCTCGGCATAGCAACTCCTGAATCGTGAACGAAACCAAAAAGTGTTGATTAAACTTTCCAGCATGAAGCCAGAAAAATCCAGTCCATAGCGGCAAAACATCCACTTTATCCCATATTTCCTGCGGAATTACAGCCAAACCCGCACCAGAGATGAAAGCCATACGTAAAGGATTTGACAACAAAGTGATGTCATCGAAAGATAGGAGTCAACGCAAAACCCACTGACAACCTAACAGGTGCCACCATGCCGTCGCTCAGCGCTGACCAGGCCCGGGAGTTTCTCGAGCGCTATCCCGACATTGACAGCATCGACCTGCTGATCAGCGACCTCAATGGCGTCATGCGTGGCAAACGCATCCCTCGCGACAACCTGGACAAGGCCTGCCGCCTGGGCATCAATCTGCCGGCTTCGGTCTTTGCCCTGGACATCAATGGCCATACCGTCGAAGCCACCGGGCTGGGGCTGGCCACGGGGGACAGCGACCGAATCTGCCGGCCCTTGGCAGGCTCGCTCATGCCGACGCCGTGGCTGCGCGACGGACGCCAGGCGCAGCTGCTGCTGACCATGTTCGAACCCGACGATACGCCCTTCTTCGCCGACCCCCGCCAGGTGCTGTCGCGCCAACTGGAGCGACTGCGCCGCCGTGGCCTGACGCCCGTCGCGGCCGTGGAAATGGAGTTCTATCTGCTGGATCGCGAACGCACCCCCGAGGGGCAAATCCAGCCGCCACGCTCCCCTCGCAGCGGCGAACGTGCAACTCAGAGCCAGCTCTACTCGATCGGCGAGCTCGACGAATATGCTGACTTCCTCGAGGACGTGCAGCGCTCGGCACTCTGCCAGAACCTGCCGCTGGACACGACACTAAAGGAGTGCGCCCCGGGCCAGTTCGAGATCACGCTCGGCCACTGCAACGATGCGCTCAAGGCTTGCGACAGTGCCGTGCTGCTGAAGCGCTTGATCAAGGGCGTGGCCCTTAATCATGGCTTCGAAGCCACCTTCATGGCCAAGCCCTACGGTCGCGAGGCCGGCAACGGTACCCATGTGCACCTCAGTATGCTCGATGACGGCGGTCGCAACGTCTTCGCTGCCGAGAACGGCGATCCGCTCGGCAGCGAGACCCTGCACCAGGCCATCGCCGGACTGCTCGACTTGATGCCGGCCTCAATGGCGATCTGTGCCCCCAATCTCAATTCATTCCGGCGCTTCCAACCTGGCCTCTACGTGCCCATGACACCCACCTGGGGTTTCGACAACCGCTCGGTGGCGCTGCGCATACCTTCGGGCGGCAACGATGCACGGCGTATCGAACACCGGGTCGCCGGCGCGGACGTCAACCCTTATCTCTTGCTGGCCGTGCTGCTGGCAAGCATCGAGCATGGCATCGGCCAGCGACTGGTCCCGCCACCTCCCGTCGAGGGTAATGCCTACGAGCAGTTCGAGCCCACGCTGACCAACAGCTGGCACCAGGCTCTCGATCTGCTGGGGGCGAGCGAACCGCTGAAGAACGCCCTGGGCAGTGACTTCGTACACGTCTTCATCGCCAACCGGCGGGCCGAACGAGAACAGGCCATGCAGTCGGTGAGCCAGCTCGAGTATGCCTGGTACCTGCGCCACGTTTGACGCACCGTCTCTAGGCCAAACGAATCGCCCCGGCATGAGCCGGGGCGATGTAGATGCGGGTTGATTGTCAGCCGTCCGCGCTGGCCAGCGGCAGGTCCCAGCGCGGTTGCCCTTCCTCGAGCAGTACGCGGTTACCCTGGGGCTGGTGATCCAGTCGAGAAACTTCAGTGAGCTCGCCGTGGCGCCAGGTCACGTCATAGCCGATGGTTTCCTCGGAGCTATCCATGACGGTATGACACTGGCGTTGCGTAGTGGCATAGGTTTGCGTCTGGTTGGCCTCGATGCGCCCCTGGATCTCACGCCCGGCAAAGCCACCCCCGACCGCGCCTGCCACGGTGGCCAGCGTCTTGCCACTGCCACCACCCACCTGATTGCCGAGCAGACCACCCACCACGGCCCCCGCCGCGGTACCGGCAATGCGATGCGGATCGCGGCTGGGCGCCTGAGTCTGCTGGTGCACCACCACATCCTCACACACCTCGCGTGGCGTCTCGACGCTCCTGGTCACCGGTTGCACCGCGACGACCTCGGCGAATTGCGGCCCACTCTCCCTTGGCTCCTGCTGCACCTGCCAGGCACCGAAGCCCAGACCGCCAAGACCCAGCACGCTCAATGTCGTTCCGATCACGATCGACTTGTTCATGACACTCCTCCTGCAGGGCGATATGCCGCCCCGGGCTTATAAGACTCGGCTCGATACGATGTGCAAGAGAAGAGACGTGGTGAGCGGCGATTCCGTGCCACCCGAATGGATGATCTCAGTATACGCTGCGCTTGGCTCTCATTAAGCGCAGCGAAGCGGTTTCCACATTTTATGACCCGGTGTCCGCCGCTGGCGACACTTCACCAACCGAGCCGATCCCGCGTCGCGTAGTACCAGGCCCCCAGCGCCGAGAGCGGCACACGCAGTACCCGACCACCGGGAAACGGCAGGTGTGGCAGGCCGGCGAAGGCGTCGAAACGCTCGCTCTCGCCGCGCATCACCTCGGCGATCAGCTTTCCCGCCAAGTGCGAGCAGGTTACCCCATGGCCCGAATAGCCCTGGGCGTAATAGACATTGTCGTTGAGGCGACCGAACTGCGGCAGGCGGTTGAGAGTCATCAGGAAATTGCCGCTCCAGGCAAAATCGATGCGCACATCGGCCAGTTGCGGGAAGGTCTTGAGCATCTTGGGGCGGATCACCGCGGCAATGTCCGCCGGATCCTGGCCGCCATAGTTGACCCCACCACCGTAGAGCAGACGACCGTCGGCGGTGAAGCGGTAGTAGTCGAGCAGGTAATTGCAATCCTCCACCGCCATGTCGCGGGGGATCAGCTCGCGACGCAGTGCCTCCGCCAGCGGTTCGGTGGTGACGATCTGGGTGCCGCAGGGCATCGACTTGCTCTCCAGCTCCGGCAGCACCCCCTGAAGATAGGCGTTGCCGGCCATCACCACGCGCCGGGCGCGTACGCTACCGCGCGGAGTGGAGAGCGTCACCGTATCGCCATGGTGCACCCCGGTGACCGGCGTCTGCTCGTAGATGATGCCACCCAGCGACTCGCAGGCCGCCGCCTCGCCGAGCACCAGGTTGAGCGGATGCAAATGCCCGCCGGAGTGATCCACCAGCACACCCACGTAGCGCTCGCTTCCCACCTCGCGCTTGTACGCCTGGCCCTCCAGTAGCTCGAGTTCGCGGTTGCCGTAGCGTTCCCACAGCGCCTTGTGTTCGCGCAGCCCCTCGAGTTGCTTGCGATTGCAGGCGGCAAACAGGTTGCCGTTCTTGAGGTCGCACTCGATGCCATATGTCTCGATCCGGCTGCGTATGATGCGATTGCCCTCGAAGGCCATGTCTCCCAGCGCTCGGGCGGTCTCGCTGCCGTACCTGGCCTCGATCACGTCCATGTCGCGGCTGTAGCTGTTGACGATCTGCCCGCCGTTGCGCCCCGAGGCGCCAAAGCCGACCCGGGCAGCCTCCAGCACCACCACTCGATGGCCCTGCTCGGCGAGGTGCAGTGCCGACGAAATGCCGGTGAAGCCTGCCCCGACCACACAAACGTCACACTCGACCTCGCCTTCCAGGGCGGGACGCTCGGGCGACGAATTGGCCGTCGCGGCATAGTAGGACGCCACATGCTCGGTGGCAGCACGGGTCGACATAGTGTCACCTCATATTCGAGAAATAGGTTTACCTACCAGCCGTCATGTCCTGCAGCATCGCCTGCCGCCGCCTCGCCTCACTGCGCCGCATCAGGTACCAAGCCAGGAACGTGGCCAGCGATACCACCAGGATGATCAGCGTGGCCAGGGCGTTGATCTTGGGCGAAACGCCAAGGCGCACCGAGGAGAACACCACCATGGGCAGCGTGGTCGCGCCCGGCCCGGAGACGAAGCTGGCGATTACCAGGTCGTCCAGCGACAGGGTGAAGGCCAGCAGCCAGCCCGCTGCCAGCGCCGGCGCGATCACCGGCAGGGTGATCTGGAAGAAGGTACGCACCGGCCTGGCGCCAAGGTCCATGGCGGCCTCCTCGATGGACATGTCCACCTCATGCAGGCGCGAGGCCACTACCACCGCCACGTAGGCGCTGCAGAAGGTGGTGTGGGCGATCCAGATGGTCATCATGCCTCGATCCGCCGGCCAGCCGATCAGTTGCGCCATGTGCACGAACAGCAGCAGCAACGACAACCCGGTGATCACCTCGGGCATCACCAGCGGTGCGGTCACCATGCTGGAGAGCGCCGTCTTGCCGCGAAAACGGGCGAAGCGCACCATCACGAAAGCGGCCAGCGTGCCCAGGCACACCGCCATGGAGGCGGAAAAGAAGGCGATGCGCAGGCTGGTCCAGACCGCCGAGAGGATCTGCTGGTCGCGAAACAGCTCCACGTACCAGCGCGCCGAGAAGCCTGCCCATACGGTCACCAGCCGCGACGAATTGAACGAGTAGATGACCAGGATGAGCATCGGCAGGTAGAGAAACACGAGCCCGGCAATCAGCATCAGCGTGGTGAAGGTTGGCTTGCGCATGATCACTCCTCCAGCTCGCGCGACTGGTAGCGATGGAACAGGGCGATGGGCACGATCAGGATTGCCAGCATGACCATCGCTAGCGCCGAGGCCACCGGCCAGTCACGGTTGTGGAAGAATTCCTCCCACAGCACCTTGCCGATCATCACCGTGTTGGGGCCGCCGAGCAGTTCGGGGATCACGTACTCCCCCACCGCCGGAATGAACACCAGCATCGAGCCGGCGATGATGCCGCCCTTTGAGAGCGGCAGGGTCACCTTGAGGAAGGTGTTGAGCTTGCGCGAGCCGAGATCCGAAGCCGCTTCCAGCAGCGAACCATCGAGTCGGGTCAGGTTGGCGTAGAGCGGCAGCACCATGAACGGCAGGTAGGCATAGACGATACCCAGTATCACGGCGAAATTGGTATTGAGCATGCGGATTGGCGAGTCGATCAGCCCCGCCCAGATCAGCAGGTTGTTGACCAGCCCGTTGTTGCTGAGAATGCCCATCCAGGCGTAGACGCGGATCAGGAACGAGGTCCACGAGGGCAGCATTACCAGCAGCAGCAGCACCAGCTGCCAGTGGGCCGGCGCCCGAGCCATGGCGTAGGCCATGGGGTAGCCGAGCGCCAGGCACAGCACGGTGGCCAGCAGTGCGATCTTGACCGAGCCCCAGTAGGCCGAGACGTAGAGCGTGTCGGTGGTCAAGAACAGGTAGTTGCTGAACGTCACGATGACGTTCAGCGTCTCGTTGGCGTAGTCGAAGATGGGACCGTAAGGCGGTATCGATATGGCCGCCTCGGAGAGGCTGATCTTGAGCACGATGCCGAACGGCAGCAGGAAGAAGAGGGTCAACCACAGCAACGGCACGGCGATGACCCAGCCACGGCCGGGCTTGAGCAGCCGCTGCAGGCGAACGGTGAGGTTAGACATGCAGGTCTCCCGACGACATTCGTTCAATCGTGCAGAACGATCGCGCTATGCGCGTCCCAGTGGATGAACACCGGCTCGTCCCAGCGCGGCCGATCACCGCGCCGCTCGGTATTGGCCATACTGGCCTTGACCAGATGGCCGCTCTCGATGCGCACGTAGTAGACCGAGAAGCCGCCGAGGTAGGCGATGTCCTCGACGATGCCCGCTGCCCAGTTGTCCTCGCTCGTTGGACGCTCGCGGGTCAGCCAGGTCTTTTCCGGGCGCACGGCAACCCACACGCTGCGCTCATCGGCCTGGGTGCTGACGCCGTGATCGATGCGAATAGGCCGTCCCAGCGTCGGGCTGTCGATCACGCAGTGATCCGCCTCGTCAACGACGATCTCACCCGCGAACAGGTTCACCGTACCGACGAACTCGGCCACCATGCGGTTGGCCGGGCTCTCGTAGACGTCCATCGGCGTGCCCACCTGGGCAATCCAGCCATCGGCCATGATCGCCACCCGGTCGGCCATGGTCATGGCCTCTTCCTGGTCGTGGGTGACCATGATGCAGGTCACCCCGACCCGTTCGAGGATCTGCACCACCTCGAGCTGCATCTCGGTACGCAGCTTCTTGTCCAGCGCCCCCATCGGCTCGTCGAGCAGCAGCAATTTGGGCCGCTTGGCCAGTGAGCGCGCCAGGGCCACGCGCTGGCGCTGCCCGCCGGAGAGATGGTGGGGCTTACGTCGGGCGAAGGCCTCCATGTGCACCAGCTTGAGCATTTCGGCCACGCGCTCGTCGATCTCGCGGCGCGGCAGCTTGTCCTGCTTGAGACCGAAGGCGATGTTCTGCGCCACCGTCATGTGCGGGAACAGGGCATAGGACTGAAACATCATGTTGATCGGGCGCTCATAGGGCGGCATGGCGGTAATGTCCTCACCGTCGAGCACCACCTGCCCTTCGCTGGGCTTCTCGAAGCCGGCCAGCATGCGCAGCAGCGTCGACTTGCCCGAGCCGGAGCCGCCCAGCAGAGCGAAGATCTCTCCGCGGCGAATCGACAGGCTGACGTCATCCACCGCCAGCACGCCGTCGAAGCGCTTGCTGACACGGCGGATCTCCATCAACCCTTCTTCGCGAGCCGGGCGCGGTTTACCAAGCGCCTCATCGGCATGCTCCGCGCTATCGGCGGGGCGTCGCGGCGATTCCGAGGCTTGTATCCGGGTTTGCGGCATCACAGCGTCTCCTGTGGCAAACAAGAGTTTGTCATTCGTTGCCGGCCCCACGGGGCCGGCGCGGAGATCAAATGCCGGACTTCACCCGGTTCCAGACACGGGTACGAACGCGCTGTACGGCCAGCGGCTTCTCCTCCTGTACGAACAGGTTGTCCATCACCTCCTGGTCGGGGTAGACGGCCTGATCGTTGAGGATGTCGGGGTCGAGATACTCATTTGCGGCGATATTGGGGTTGGCATAGACCACGTACTCGGTGATGCCAGCGGCAATCTCGGGCTCGAGGATGAAGTTGATGAAGGCGTGAGCATTGTCAGGGTTGGGCGCATCGGCGGGAATTGCCATCATGTCGAACCACAGCGCCGCACCCTCCTTGGGAATGATGTAGTCGATGGTGAAATCGCGTCCGGCCTCCTCGGCACGGTCGGCGGCCTGGAAGATGTCGCCGGAGTAGCCCGCCGCCACGCAGATGTCGCCGTTGGCGAGATCCGAGATGTAGCGCGACGAGTGGAAATAGGTGATGTTGTCGCGCACCGCGGCGATCAGATCGCCGGCCGCCTCGATATCCGCGGATTCGCTGGAAAGCGGCGACAGCCCCAAGTACGCCATGCCGGCGGAAAGCATGTCGTCACCTGTGTCCAGCATGGCGATGCCGCAGCCGCCCTCGTTCAGCGCAGTGGTGACATCGGGGTCGAAGATCAGCGCCCACGAGTCGAGCGGCGCGTCGTCACCGAGGATCTCGGTGACCCGCTCGACGTTGTAGCCGATGCCGTTGGTGCCCCACATGTAGGGAATCGAGTAGCGGCTACCGGGGTCGATCGACTCCAGGTCATCCATCAGCTCAGGATTGAGGTTCTCCATATTGGGGATCTTGTCGTGATCCAGCTCCATGTAGACCCCGGCGCTGACCTGGCGGGTCAGGTAGTGGTTGGAGGGCACCACCACGTCATAGCCGGAACGCCCCGACAGCATCGCCGCATCGAGTACTTCGTTGCTGTCGTAGACGTCGTAGATCACCTCGATACCGGTGGCTTCGGTGAACTTCTCCAGGGTGTCCGGTGCGATGTAATCCGACCAGTTGTAGACCCGCACCTCGTTGGCCTGCGCAGCGACTGCGACCAAGGCCAGGGAACCCAGCGCAATGGCCAGAGAGAGCTTCTTGCGTTGACAGAACATGGTGGCACCTCTTGTTGGCATTGTTTTCGTCAGCCCGACCGCAACAGCCGGCCGGGAGGTTTCTCCTCGCCCATCTCATGGCCCGTCATGGGGGACATCGGGCCGAACGGCGCATCACGCCGCCTCCAAACACTCCAGTGTCCTGAGCCTGGGCTCGCGCGGGCCCGGACTCAGGAAACTAGACGCTCAACAGCAGGAACTCCCTCTCCCACGAACTGATGACCTTCTTGAAGTTCTCGTTCTCCACCCGCTTGACCGCGACGTAGCCGGTCACGAAGCGGTGGCCCATGTAGCGCTCCAGCTCGGCACAATGCTCCATGCGCTCCAGCGCCTGCTCCAGCGTGAACGGCAAGCGCAGGTTGCGGCGCTCGAATGCACGGCCCTGCACCGGGGCGGAGGGGTTGAGCTTTTGCATCATGCCGAGGTAGCCGCACAGCAGGCTGGCGGCAATGGCGAGATAGGCGTTGGCGTCGGCGCCGGGCAGGCGATTCTCGATACGCCGGTTCTGTGGCGTGGAGTCGGGTACGCGCAGGCCACAGGTGCGGTTCTCCTCGCCCCACTCGACGTTGACCGGCGCCGAAGTGTCAGGAAGGAAACGGCGGAAGGAGTTGACGTTGGGTGCCATCAGCGGCAACGCCTCGGGAATGAAACGCTGCATGCCGCCGATATGGTGGAGGAACAGCTGGCTCATGGAGCCGTCCTCATTGGCAAACACGCTCTTCCCAGTGGTCGCGTCCAGCACACTCTGGTGGATGTGCATGGCGCTGCCGGGCTCGTTGGTGATCGGCTTGGCCATGAAAGTGGCCACCACGTCGTGCTTCAGCGCCGCCTCGCGCAGGGTGCGTTTGAACAGGAACACCTGGTCGGCCAGCATCAGGGGATCGCCGTGACGGAAATTGATCTCCATCTGGGCGGTCCCCTCCTCGTGGATCAGGGTGTCGATGTCCAGCCCCTGGACCTCGCACCAGTCGTACATGTCCTCGAAAAGGGGATCGAACTCGTTGGCCGCATCGATCGAGAACGACTGCCGGCCGGTTTCCTGCCGCCCGCTACGGCCGATGGGCGGCAACAACGGCAGGTCCGGGTCCTCGCAGCGCTTGGTCAGGTAGAACTCCATCTCCGGCGCCACCACCGGCTTCCATCCCTGCTCGGCATAGAGCGCCAGCACCCGCTTCAGCTGATTGCGGGAGGAGAGTTCGATGGGATTGCCCATCTTGTCGTAGCAGTCATGGATCACCTGGGCGGTGGGCTCGAGCGCCCAGGGCACCGGATAGACCGCGGAGATATCGGGCCGGCACAGCATGTCGATATCGGCAGGATCGAGCAGTGAATAGTAGAGCTCGTCCTCGACGTAGTCACCGGTCACGGTCTGCAGCAGCACGCTTTCGGGAAGGCGCATGCCCTTCTCGGCCATGAACTTCGAAACCGGCGTGATCTTGCCGCGGGCGATGCCGGTAATGTCGCTGACCAGGCATTCCACCTCGGTGATGCGTCGCTCCTTCAGCCAGCTTTCCAGGTCTTTCATGGGAACCTCATTGCGGCCCGTCCCGGGCGTAACGTTCGTTATAGTCGGTCGCGCAGCTTGTAGAAAGCGGTGGCCAGCACCAGCAGCGGCGTACGCAGGCGCTCGCCGCCGGGAAAGCGACGATGAGGCATGGCGGCAAAGATGTCGAAACGCTCGCTCTGCCCGGCAATGGTCTCGCCGACCAGCTTGCCGGCCAACCCGGCCAGCGCCATGCCGTGCCCCGAGTAACCCTGGGCATAGTAGACATTGTGGCCAAGGCGACCGAAGTCCGGTGCTCGATTGAGCGTGATCGCCACGTCGCCGCCCCAACGGTAGTCGATGCGCACCCCTTCGAGCACCGGGAACAGGCGTGCGATCTTGGCGTCCATGCGCTGCTGCAAGCCGCGCGGCTCCCGGCCATCGTAGCTGACTTCACCGCCATAGATCAGCCGCCTGTCGGCAGAAAGGCGGTAGTAGTCGAGAACGAAGTTGGCGTCGGACAGGGCATCGTTTTTTGGCAGCACCTGAGTCGCCCGTTCTTCGCCCAGCGGCTCGGTGGCAACGATATAGTTGGCCGCGCGCATGATGCGCCCCTCCAACTCGGGTAGCAGGCGCCCCAGGTAGGCGTTGGCCCCCACCACCACGAAGTCGGCGCTGATCTCTCCTTGCGCCGTCACCACAGTGGCGGGCTGGCCGCGGCGAATGGCCAGGGCCGGGCTGTGCTCGTGGACCGCCACCCCCGCTCGCTGTGCCGCCCGCGCCAGGCCCAGGGTATAGTTGAGCGGGTGCAGATGACCGCCTTCGCTCTCATGGAGCGCGCCCGGGTATGCCTCGGTCGCCACCCTCTCGCGCAGCGCCTCGCCCTCGAGCCAGCTCAATGCCTCGTAGCCGTAATCACGAGCCAGACGCTCCTGCATCTGCTGCAACTCGCGTACGTGGCGCGGCTTCACCGCAGCATGCAGGTAACCCCAGGCGAGGTCGCACGGAATCGCATGGCGCTCGATGAGCTCCGTGGTCAGACGCACCGCCTCGCGACTCAGTTCCCAGACGTCCCGGGCACGCTCACGACCGAGCGCCTGCTCCACGGTGGCAATATCGGTACCCAGACCGGGCAGGATCTGGCCGCCACTGCGTCCGGAGGCGCCGTATCCGATCTCTTGGGCTTCGAGCAACGCCACCGTGTAACCGCGCTCGGCCAGGTGAAGCGCCGCAGAGCAGCCAGTGATCCCCCCCCCGATCACACAGACATCGACCCGCTGCTGCCCGACCAAGGGTGGGCATGCCCGTTCGAGCCGCACCGAGATCGAATCGCGGTAGTAGGATGCGGGACTGTCGGTCTGGGCGGCAGTGGCCATGCAGCGTCTTCCTGAAGCGGTGAACCGTCTCATCGGAGGCAATCAGTCTGGCATCAAACCGCCAGGACATGTCAAGTATTCAATAACGACTTTACTCGTTCCACCACACCAAAGGAACCCTCGAAAAAGAGCAGGAATGGCACAACCATGCCTGATACCCCCTACACCATCGGCTTTCGCCATGGTTTCCCACCCTAGGCCTAAAGCCAAAAATGTCAATTAATGACCATCACACTGCTTCGAGCTACAGCAAACTGCCGGATGGTGCTCGAAGCAGAGGGCTCGAGGAAGCCATGCCGTCAATGATTGACAAGCAGCCGGCGTGACAAGTCAGGGAAGGACGATTGACGCCTCAGCGTGAGGCGCAGACCGGGCAAGCAGGATCACGTGGCACCTGGAAGTGGCGCCACTGTCCGTTGAGACCATCGAAGGTGGAAAGCCCGCGGTGCGCCACACCGGCACCACTGAGCAGCTTGACCGCCTCCAGCGCCTGGAAGCAGCCGATCAGCCCGACCAGGGGCGCTACCACGCCGCTCTCGGCGCAGCGCAACTCTTCGTCGCCGCCCTCTCCCGGAGGATACAGGCAGGCGTAGCAAGGCGAGGAGGGGTCGCGCGGATCGAACACCGCCAACTGCCCCGAGAAGCGAATCGCCGCACCCGAGACGAGCGGTACTCCGGCGCGTTGGCAGGCGGCATTGACCGCGTAGCGGCTGGAGAATCGATCGGTGCAATCGAGAACCAGATCGACCTCCGCCACCAGCGCATCGAGCGCCTCGCCGGAGAGATGCTCCTCGATCACGCGGATTTCACAGCCCGGATTGAGCGCCGCAGCGGAGTCGCGGGCGGAGCACGCCTTGTTGCGCCCCAGGTCGTCCATGCCATGGGCGATCTGGCGTTGCAGGTTGGAGAGTTCCACCTCGTCGGCATCGGCCAGGATCAGATGCCCCACCCCGGCGGCGGCCAGGTAGAGCGCCACCGGCGAACCCAGCCCACCGGCGCCCACCACCAAAGCGCGCGAGGCCAGCAGGCGCTCCTGCCCCGCGATGTCGATCGGCTCCAGCATGATCTGCCGGCTGTAGCGCAGCAGCGCCTCGTCGTCCATTGCCATTACTTGTCTTCGAGCTCCTCGATGTCGGGTACGTAGAGCGTAAACTCCTCCTTGACCTCCTCCATCACCACGTAGCTCTTCGACTCCTTGACGCCGGGAAGTGTCAGCACCACGTCGCCAAGCAGTTGGCGATAGGCGGACATTTCGGGAATCCGGCACTTGAGAATGTAGTCGAATTGCCCAGAGACCAGGTGGCACTCCTGAATCTGCGGCAGGCGGGAGACGGCGCGGCGGAATTCGTCGAACACCGCCGGCGACTGGGTCTCGAGACTGATCTCGACGAACACCAGCAGGTTGGCCTTTAGCGAACGCGGATTGAGTATCGCCTTGTAGCCGCGAATGACGCCGGACTTCTCGAGGCGCTTGACGCGCTCCAGGCAGGGCGTGGTAGAGAGCCCGACCTGAGCGGCCAGGTCGACGTAGGAGATGCGGGCGTTGTCCTGCAGGCAGCGCAGGATCTTGAGATCGATACGGTCGAGCGAGCGAGTCTTGGTTTTCATTATCGTGTCGCGGGAAGCCGAGTCAGAGTGAGTGAAGCGTCGCCATGGCAGCAAATCGACCTGAAAAAGCGCGGGAATCAGGCGCGGCGCTGGTGTTCGGTCACACAAACATGCCGACATTTGGTGTTATTTCCTGAACAGATGTACCACAGCGACCCCGACCCCTCCAATACGCCCACTCAACGCTGACCAGGCCGCCGGCCGAACGTGACCCGCTCCTGCCCACCCAGATCCCGCCGGCTGGCCACCTCGACATAACCGCCGCTCTTCAGCAGGCTGCGAACGGCGGCCGCCTGGTCGTGGCCATGCTCCAGGGCCAGCCAGCCTCCCGGCTCCAGATGGGCCATGCCCTGCTCGGCGAGGTGACGCAGGTCGGCCAGCCCGGCATCCGCTGCCACCAGCGCACTTTTGGGCTCGAAGCGCACGTCGCCCTGCGCCAGGTGCGGATCCTGGGCATCGATATAGGGCGGATTGGCCGCAATCAGGGTGAAGCACTCGCCGGCCAGGGCGGCAAACCAGTCGCTCAACGCAAAGCGCGCATTGGCAATGCCCAGCCGTCGAGCGTTGGACTCGGACAACGTCACCGCCTCGGCCACCCGGTCGACGCCGAACGCTTCCCAGCCGGGGCGTTCGCTGGCAAAGGCCAGCGCAATGGCGCCGGTACCTGACCCCAGGTCGAGCAGACGGCCCGACGGCTCATGCGCCAGCTCGAGCAGCACCTCCACCAGGGTTTCGGTATCGGGCCGAGGGATCAAGGTATGCCGCGAGGTAGCCAGGGCGAGCCCCCAGAACTCCCGCTCACCGGTCAGGTAGGCCACGGGATGGCCCGCCGCGCGGGCCGCCACCAGGGCCTCGAAGCGAGCCCACGAGTATGTCGCCACCGTTCTGTCGCCCCAGGTATAGAGCCAGGTGCGATCGACGCCCAGCACATGGCACAACAACACCTCGGCATCGAGCCGCGGACTGGCCGAACCCGACCGGGTCAAACGCCCGGCCGCCCGCGCCAGCAGCACGTCGAGACGCATCAGGCTTCCTGCTGCAGCGCCGCGAGCTGGTCTGCCTGATGCTCGTGGACCAGGGGATCGAGGATCTCGTCGAGCTCGCCGGTCATGACCTCGCCAAGCTTGTAGAGGGTGAGATTGATGCGGTGGTCGGTCAACCGCCCCTGGGGGAAGTTGTAGGTGCGAATGCGCTCGCTTCGATCGCCCGAGCCGACCAGGCTGCGGCGCGTATCGGCCTGCTCACGCTGACGCCCCTCCACGGCACTCTGCTTGAGCCGGGCAGCCAGCAGCGACATCGCCTTGGCCCGATTCTTGTGTTGGCTGCGTTCCTCCTGGCACTCGACTACCACCCCACTGGGCAGGTGGGTGATGCGGATCGCCGAGTCGGTGGTGTTGACGTGCTGACCGCCGGCGCCGCTGGAGCGGAAGGTATCCACCCGCAGGTCGGCGGGATTGATGTCGACGTCGACGAGCTCGTCGGCCTCCGGCATGACCGCTACGGTACAGGCGGAGGTATGGATGCGCCCCTGGGACTCGGTGGCCGGCACGCGCTGGACGCGATGGGCGCCGGACTCGAACTTGAGCCGGGCATAGACCCCTTCGCCCTTCACCCGCGAAATGATCTCCTTGTAACCGCCCTGCTCGCCGTGGCTGGCACTGATCACCTCGACCTTCCAGCCCCGCTTTTCGGCATAGCGGGAGTACATGCGAAACAGGTCGCCGGCGAACAGTGCCGCCTCGTCGCCGCCGGTACCGGCGCGAATCTCGAGGAAGACGTTGCGGCCGTCATCGGGGTCACGCGGAACCAGCAACTGCTTGAGCCGCACCTCCAGCGTCTCCAGCCGCTCCCGCCCTTCTTCCAGCTCCATCTGGGCCAGTTCGCGCATCTCGGCGTCGCTGTCTTCGGCCAACACCGCGGCGTCTTCCAGGTCGCTCTCGACCGCCCGGTAGTCGCGCCAGGCCTCGACCAGGTGCTCGAGTTCGGAATATTCGCGGGAGTAGTCGCGGAAACGAGGCTGATCGCTGATCACCTCGGGCTCCGCCAGCAAGGCGGCGAGCTCCTCGAAGCGTTCGACGAAGCCGTCGAGACGCTGGCGCAGGGTCGCTTTCATGGCGTGTCCTGTCAGGGTTTCGTTGATGGAGAGTCCAGCAGCAGCGCCTCGGCGGCGGTGAGCAGGTCGCGCCGCTCGCCGCCGGACGCCTCGCGCAGGGCCACCGTGGGCCGATGCAGCAAGCGATTGGTGAGCTGGTGCGCCAACAGGCGAATCACTTCTTCGGGGTCCTCTCCGCGCGCCAGCTTTGCCAGTGCCTGGCGCTCGGAGTGCTCGCGCAGCTCGGCCGCCTGGTCACGGTAGCGCCGAATCAACTCCCCGCTGCTGCGAATGCGACGCTCGTGCAGCCAGACGTGCACGCCATGCTCGATCAGCGCTTCCGCCTGGTCGGCGGCCGCCTGGCGGTGGCGCCGGTTCTCCTGGATCACCTCGTTGAGGTCATCGACCGTATAGAGAAAGATGTCGTCCAGTTCACCGACCTCGGGCTCGATGTCCCGCGGCACCGCGATATCGACCATGAAGATCGGCCGG
The DNA here is from genome assembly GCF_051062895.2 of Billgrantia sp. C5P2. Classification (NCBI taxonomy): domain Bacteria; kingdom Pseudomonadati; phylum Pseudomonadota; class Gammaproteobacteria; order Oceanospirillales; family Halomonadaceae; genus Billgrantia; species Billgrantia sp. C5P2. The sequence continues at coordinate 1,586,876 of NZ_CM128542.1, read as the reverse complement.
TGGCGGCGTTTCTTCAACGCCCGCTCCGCCATGCCCTTGCCCAGGATCGGCAGCGGTGCGGCAGTGGAGGAAATGACGATGTCGGCGCGAGCCAGAGCATCGGGGATCTCGTTGAGCGAGATCGCCTCGGCATTGAATTCGCTGGCCAGCAGCTCGGCACGCTCACGCGTACGGTTGGCCACGATCATGTTGCGCACACCGGCTTCGCGCAGGTGCCGCGCCACCAGTTCGATGGTTTCCCCGGCACCGATCAGCAGCGCCCGCGAGCGGCCGAAGTCATCGAAGATCCGGCTGGCCAGACTCACCGCGGCGTAGGCCACCGAAACCGGGTTCTGGCCGATGCCGGTGCGCGTGCGCACCTGCTTGGCCACCGCAAAGGTATGCTGGAACAGCAGTTCCAGCTCACCGCCCAACCCGCTTGCCTGGCGCGCCGACTGGTAGGCCTCCTTGAGCTGACCGAGGATCTGCGGCTCGCCCAACACCATCGAATCCAACCCCACCGCAACGCGCATCAAGTGACGCGCGGCATCGTTGTCAAGGTAGTGGTAGGCACAGGGTGTCAGCTCGTCGAGCGCCAACCCATGGAAATGGCTCAACCAGTCGAGAATGGTACGCTCGCCGCTCGGCTCGGTGACGCAATACAGCTCCGTGCGGTTGCAGGTCGAGAGCACCGCCGCTTCGTGCACCTGAGGCAGGCGGCGCAGCTCGGTCAACGCCGACTCGAGCTGAGCCGGGCTGAAGGCGACCCGCTCGCGCACCGCGACCGTGGCCGTCCTGTGGTTGATTCCAAGGGCAAGAAGCGTCATGCGTTAAGCGTCTTCGGTGATGTCGGCCAGCGGCACCGTAAATGAAAAAAATCGTCTCTGCGGCGCTGCATTCTATCACAGCCTTCCGAACTCGGCGCCAGGCACGCGGCTCCGGCTATTGACGCACGACAAGGTGGAACTCATTCGCCAAGCCGCATCGTCGACGCAGCGATCCCTTTGCCCATGGGCTGCTAGCCGGTATGCTGGCAGCTCGGGACACCGGATGAGATACGCATGCCCTCGACGCTGATACGCTCCTCACGCCATGGACTGGCAGTGCTTGGTCTGACTGCCCTGCTGGGCGGCTGCCAAGGCCTGACCACCTCCCCTCTTGCCACGTCTCATGAAGACCCCATGGCCTCGGCGCCCCCCATTGAGCACGGGCTGGACGCAGAGGGGCTGGCTACGCTGCTGACGGCCGAATTCGCAGGGCAGCGCGGCGACTATCGCCGTGCCACGCTGGGCTACCTGGCCATGGCCGAACGCTATAAAGCCGCGCCGCTGGCGGAGCGGGGCACGCTCGCCGCGCGCTTCAGTAACGACATCCTGCTGCTCGAACAGGCCGTTGGCACCTGGCACGACCTCGACCCGGCCGCGGAAGCCCCGCTGCGCCTGCTTGCCGGCCTGGCCCTGCAGCGCGGCGACTGGGCCAAGGCACTCGATTTGCGCCTGGCATTGACCGAGCAGGGTCAGCACGCCGAACTGGCACTGTTCGCCGAACTGGCCCTGGAGTCGGGCACCGACCCGCTGCCCCTGCGCGAGCGGTTGCGGGAGTATCTCGACCGCACCGGGGCCAGCAATCACCCCCACTTTCACGACGCCGTGCTGGCCATGGCAATCCTCGAAGCCGCCACGGGCCAGCGCCAGCAGGCTGAGAGACGCCTGACCCTGCTCGAGCGCAATCACTCGGAGCTGCCCGCCCTGTGGCTGACGCGCGCCCAGTTGGCCCTGGAAGCCGACAATCCGCGCGAGGCCCGCGAGGCCGCCCGCCGAGGACTCGAGATCTCGCCCGGCGATCCACGTTTTCTGCTGCTGCTGGCACAAGCCGAGCTGATGCTGGGCAACGTGGCCGCCGCCGAGGAGCACACCTCGACCCTGATGGACGAACACGTCGGCAATCAGGAGCTGCACCTTTCGCTGGCCCGCCTCTATCTGGAGGGCGGTCACCTGGAGGCGGCCCGGCGCCTGCTGCTGCCGTTGGTCAGTAGTGACGAGCCCCCTCCCACGGCCTTCTACCTGATGGGCACCATCGCCGAGGAGGAAGGGGAAATCGACAACGCCCTGCTCTACTACCGCCAGGTGGCACCCGGCAGCGATTTCCTGCGCGCTCGCCTGCGTGCCGCCCAGATGCTGATCGAGGACGAGCGCCTTCTCGATGCCCGTGCCTTCCTGCGAATCGAGCGCCTGCGCCACGAATCGCACTTCAGCGACCTGATCGTGCTGGAGGTGGAGCTGCTCGACGAAGCCGGGCTGCACACCGAAGCCGACAGCCTGCTCGACCGCGAACTCTCGCGCACACCCAACGATGAGCCGCTACTCTACCTGCGTGCCATGCGTGCCTGGGAACGTGGCGACCTCGAGGCCATGGAACGAGACTTGGGCCGCATCATCGAAGCCAACCCGAGGAACGCCTCAGCCCTGAATGCCCTGGGCTATACGCTGGCGGACCTCAACGACGACGAGCGCCTGGAGGAGGCTCGTGAGCTCATCGAACGCGCCCATGAACTCGAACCCGGCAACCCGGCGATCATGGATAGCCTGGGTTGGGTTCACTATCGACTGGGCGACCCCGAGCGCGCCCTGGCGTGGTTGGAGCGCGCCTACGCCGGCATGCCCGACCAAGAGATTGCCGCCCACCTGGCCGAGGTTCTGTGGGCGCTGGAGCGACATGACGACGCCCGACGCATCGTGGCGCAAACGCGAGACCGCTACGACGAACATCCGTTGATCGATGAGCTCCTCGAGCGCATCCCCGAACTGGCACCCTGACGATCACCCACTGTCAACGAGACGAAGCCATGAGATGCCCCTCTTCCGCGATACGATGGTTTACCGTGAGCCTCGCCCTTGCCCTGCTGGCCGGCTGCGCCACCCCGGGCACGACACCGGATGGCGAACGTGCGACCGATCAGTGGGGAGCCCAACAGGAACGCCTGGAAGCCCTGGACACCTGGATCCTGATCGGCAAGGCGGGATTGCGAACTCCCCGGGAAACGACCAGCGCCAACCTCGACTGGAGCCAGCACCCCCACTACTACCGCATGCTGATCAGCGGCCCCTTCGGCAGTGGCCGCAACCTGCTGGAAGGTCGCGAAGGACGCTTCTCGCTGACCAACGCCGAAGGGCGCTTCGAGGCCGCCACCCCCGAGGCCCTGATGCAGCAGCAACTGGGCTGGTCGTTGCCGGTCAGTTCACTGGCCGACTGGATTCGCGGCCTGCCCGCCGACCATAGCCGCTACCGCCTGGAAGAGGACGAACGCGGCTTTCCCCAGCGGCTCGAACAGGATGGCTGGCAGATCGTCTATCGCGACTGGATGCAGGTCGAGTCGCTGTGGCTGCCGCGCCGCCTGGTCATGGAGTACGACGACCTGCACGTCACGCTGGTGGTCACGGAGTGGCGCCCCACGATTGACGAGTGAATCGCTGATGGAATCGTTGGACGAGCTCGTCTTGCCGGCGCCGGCCAAGCTCAACCGCATGCTGCACATCACCGGCCGCCGAGCCGACGGCTACCATGAACTGCAAACGCTGTTCCAGTTTCTCGATCATGGCGACACCTTGCGGCTGCGGCGCAGAGAAGATGAAGAAATACGGCTGACCCCACCCATTGTCGGGCTGGCTGATAGCGACAATCTGGTCGTACGGGCAGCTCGGCTGCTGCAGGCCGAGACAGGTTGCCAGCTGGGTGCCGACATCCAGTTGACCAAGCGCCTGCCCATGGGCGGCGGCCTGGGCGGCGGCAGCAGCGACGCCGCCACCACCCTGCTCGGCCTCGACCGGCTCTGGCAGCTCGATCTCACGCTCGACCGGTTGGCGGAGTTAGGCCTGCGCCTCGGCGCCGACGTGCCGGTGTTCGTCCGCGGCCACGCCGCCTGGGCCGAAGGCGTGGGAGAGAAGCTCACGCCGGTCGCTCTCGATACCCCGTGGTTCCTGGTCGTCCACCCCGGTATCGAGGTCGCCACCGGCGCGGTGTTCGGGGCGGCGCAATTGACACGTAACACGCCCCCGATTACCATGGCGCGCGCACTGCAGGGGGGAGCGCCCAGCTGGCACAACGACTGCGAGCCAACGGTCAGGTCACTCTATCCGCAAGTCGCCGAAGCGCTCGACTGGCTAGGCAGCCGGGCACCCGCCATGCTGACGGGAACCGGTGCCTGCCTCTTCGCCCGGCTGGACTCGGAAGCCACGGCGAGGCGTCTACTGGCCGACCTGCCGGGCCGCTATACTGCTTTCACTGCCCGCGGCCTGAATCTCTCCCCGCTACATGCTGCTCTAGGTCGATGAACATGCCAGCAAGCATCCGACTCGATGCGCTTGCGGCCCCAGGTTCATCACCAACAGAGCTCCCCAACACTGCATAGGTGGATGCGCGTGTCAAAATTGATGGTTTTTGCCGGGAATGCCAATCCCGAACTCGCCCAGAAAATCGCCGAGAGTCTCGATACTCGCATGGGCAATGCCACAGTCGGGCAGTTCAGCGATGGCGAAATCGCGGTCGAGATCAATGAAAACGTTCGCGGCAAGGATGTCTTCATCCTGCAGTCCACCTGCGCACCGACCAATGACAACCTGATGGAACTGATCCTGATGGTGGATGCCCTGCGCCGGGCCTCGGCTACCCGGATTACCGCCGTGGTGCCCTACTTCGGCTACGCGCGCCAGGACCGTCGGGTGCGTTCCGCTCGGGTACCGATCTCGGCCAAGGTAGTAGCCGACATGATGGTCAAGGCCGGCGTCGACCGGGTGATGACCATGGACCTGCACGCCGACCAGATTCAGGGCTTCTTCGACGTGCCGGTGGATAACGTCTACGGCTCGCCGATCCTGCTCGACGATATCGAGCGCCAGAACTACGACGACCTGGTGGTGGTGTCGCCGGACGTGGGCGGCGTGGTTCGCGCCCGCGCCATCGCCAAGCAGCTCAATGCCGACCTCGCCATCATCGACAAGCGTCGCCCCCAGGCCAATCAAGCCCAGGTGATGCACATCATCGGCGAGATCGAGAACCGCACCTGCGTGGTGGTGGACGACATGATCGATACCGCCGGCACCCTGTGCAAGGCCGGCGACGCGCTGAAGGACCACGGCGCGCGTCGCGTGGTGGCCTATGCCACCCACCCGATCCTCTCGGGCCCGGCGGTGGAGAACATCACCAGCTCGGTACTCGACGAGGTGGTGGTCACCGACACCATTCCGCTGTCCGACGTCGCCCGTCGCAGCGGCAAGATTCGTCAGCTCAGCGTGGCCGGCCTGATCGCCGAGGCGATCCGTCGGGTCAGCAACGAAGAATCCGTCAGCGCCATGTTCCACTGAGATTCTCAACGGCTCTCAGCATGAACAGGGCGCCGGAGTAGCGCCCCCACGGGGGCTTTCGGGAACGTCGCGATCAGGTCGCGGGTCGCACGTCTCCCTTACATTCAGCAAGAGGCAACAACATGTCCGATTTCACACTCAATGCCAGCGTTCGTAACGACCTGGGGAAAGGTGCGAGCCGCCGCCTGCGTCGTGCGAACCTCGAAGTGCCAGCCATCATCTATGGTGGCGAGAAGGCACCCCAGCCGATCTCTGTCGAGAAGGCCGCCTTCTACAAGGCCATCGAAGACGAAACCTTCTTCTCCTCGGTGCTCAACCTCGTCGTCGACGGCCAGAAGGAACAGGTCGTGGTGCGTGATCTGCAGCGTCACCCGTACAAGCCGCTGATCACCCATGCCGACTTCATGCGCGTGGATGCCACCCACGAGATCACCATCAGTGTACCGCTTCACGTGGTGGGCGAAGAGAAGTCCAAGGGCATCAAGGACCATGGCGGCGAGCTGCACGTGCTCTCCAACGAAGTCCAGATCAGCTGCCTGCCGAAGGATCTGCCGGACTTCCTGGAAGTCGACATCAGCGAAGTCGAGCTGGGCACTACCCTGCACCTCTCCGACCTCAAGCTGCCGGCTGGCGTCACCCTGGTCGAACTGACCCATGGCGCCGACCACGACAACGCCGTGCTGAGCATCACCAAGCCGAAAGTTCGCGGCGAAGCGGACGAAGGCGAAGAAGGTGAGGAAGGCGAGAACAGCGCCGAGTAAACCGCGCTGTCGGGGCTGCCCAGGGGCAGCCCCCAACCCAATCAAGCGCTGCGGCGCTTGTTTTTGTTTGGAGGCCCCGCATGCCCCAGATCAAGGCGATCATCGGGCTGGGCAACCCCGGTGACAACTACGCCGCCACTCGCCACAATGCCGGCGCCTGGCTGGTCGAGATCCTGGCTCGCCAGGCCGGCACAGAGCTGCGCCCGGAGAAGAAGTTCCTCGGCCTTTATGCCAAGGTTCTGCTCGACGGAAACGAGCTGCACCTGCTCGAGCCCACCACCTTCATGAATCGCAGCGGTGGCGCCGTCGCAGCCTTGTGCCAGTTCTACAAGATCGCCCCCGACGAGCTGCTGGTAGCCCACGACGAACTGGATATCGCCCCCGGCACCGCCCGCTACAAGCAGGGTGGCGGCCACGGCGGACACAACGGTCTGCGCGACATCGTCAGCGCGCTGGGCGAAAAGGGCTTCAATCGGCTGCGCATCGGCATCGGCCACCCCGGCGACTCCCGCCAGGTCACGAACTATGTGCTGGGGCGCCCCGGGAAGGCGGAGCTCAAGGCCATCGGCGCCGCGCTCAATGAGTGCTTGGCCACGCTGCCGCTCGCCGTGTCAGGCGACTGGGCCCGCGCCATGAGCCGGCTGCACAGTTTCCAAGGGTGAACTAGAATAGCGCCCGTTGCGAGCGCCACCCGCCATATCTCACTAGGACACCATCATGGGTTTCAACTGCGGTATCGTCGGTCTGCCCAACGTCGGCAAGTCGACCCTCTTCAATGCCCTGACCAAGTCCGGCATCGACGCCGAGAATTTCCCCTTCTGCACCATCGAACCCAACGTCGGCATCGTGCCGATGCCCGACCCTCGGCTCGATAAGCTGGCCGAGATCGTCAAGCCGCAGAAGGTGATCCCCACCACCATGGAGTTCGTCGACATCGCCGGCCTGGTGGCGGGCGCCTCGAAGGGCGAGGGGCTCGGCAACCAGTTCCTGGCCAACATCCGCGAGACGCAGGCCATTGCCCATGTGGTGCGCTGTTTCGACAACGACAACGTCATTCACGTGGCCAACCAGGTCGATCCGCGCGCGGACATCGAGATCATCAACATGGAATTGGCGCTGGCCGACCTCGACACCGTCGAGCGGGCCATCCAGCGCCTGGTCCGCGTAGCCAAGGGCGGCGACAAGGACGCCATCTCCACCAAGGCAATACTGGAGCGCATCCAGCCCCATCTGGCCGAGGGCCAGCCGCTGAGAAGCTTTGGCCTCGATGGCGACGAGCAGCGCCAGCTCAAGAGCTTCGGCTTCCTGACGCTCAAGCCGACCATGTATATCGCCAACGTCAACGAGGACGGCTTCGACAACAATCCCTACCTCGACGTGGTGAACGAAATCGCCGCCGAGGAAGGCGCCGTGGTGGTGCCGGTGTGCAACCAGCTCGAAGCCGAAATTGCCGAGCTGGACGACGACGAACGCGCCATGTTCCTCGGCGAGATGGGCATGGAAGAACCGGGGCTCGACCGCGTGATCCGCGCCGGCTACGAGCTGCTCGGCCTGCAGACCTACTTCACCGCGGGCGTCAAGGAAGTCCGCGCCTGGACGGTCAAGGTCGGCGCCACCGCCCCCGAAGCGGCGGGCGTGATCCATACTGACTTTCAGAAGGGCTTCATCCGCGCCGAAGTCATCGCCTATGACGACTTCGTCACCCTGGGCGGCGAACAGGGCGCCAAGGATGCCGGCAAGTGGCGCCTGGAGGGCAAGGAATACGTGGTCCAGGACGGCGACGTGATCCACTTCCGCTTCAATGTGTAGCCAGAAACCTTGACCTCGAAGAGCCGAATCCGTAGACTTCGCCTCCGTTGATTGGCTACGTAGCTCAGTTGGTTAGAGCACATCACTCATAATGATGGGGTCCCCTGTTCGAGTCAGGGCGTAGCCACCAGAGATCGAAAAAAACCCGGCGCCTACTGGCGCCGGGTTTTTCGTGGTGGCGACTCAGGCCAGCCGCGGACGGTTGGCGAAGGCGACCAGCGCCCGTGTCAGGTACTCGACATCGTGGCTGCCCGCCGTCTCGCGGATCGAGTGCATGGCCCACTGCGGCACCCCCACGTCCAGCGTCGGCACGCCGAGTTCGGTGGCTGTAATCGGGCCGATGGTACTGCCGCAGCCCATGTCGGCCCGGGTGACGAAGGTCTGCACCGGTACCTCGGCCTCGCGACAGACGTCGCGGAACAGCGCCGAAGTGGCACTGTTGGTGGCGTAGCGCTGGTTGGCATTGACCTTGATCACCGGGCCGCCGTTGAGTGCCGGCCCATGGGCAGCGTCGTGCTTCTCGCTGAAGTTGGGGTGCAGGGCATGGGCATTGTCGCAGGAGATCATCAGCGAGGCCTGGATCAAGCGAATGAATCCCTCGTCACCCGGCTCGCCGAGCTGTCCATTGACTCGCCGCAGCACGTCGCCGAGGAACGGCCCTTGGGCGCCGCAAGCACTGGCACTGCCGACCTCCTCGTGGTCGTTGGCGACCAGCACCACGCCCTGGCTGCCATCGCACTCCAGCAGCGCCTCGAGACCGATGAAGCAGGAGAGCAGGTTGTCGAGGCGTGCGCTGGCCACCAGCTCCCGCTCGACGCCGACCCGCGCCGGCGGCTGCACGTCGTATAGCGCCAGCTCGAAGTCCAGGATCTCGGCACCGGTAATGCCGTGCTGGTTCTCCAGCCACTCGAGCAGCAGCCGCTGCAGGTCGGCCTTCTCCCCGCCCTGCAGGAATACCGGCGGCATCTGGGTCTGGGCGTTGATCGCCCTTCCGCTGTTGACCTCGCGGTCGAGATGAATTGCCAGGCTGGGAATGATGGCGACCGGCCGGTCCACGTTCAGCAGCACGCCCTCGAGGCGACCGTCGGGATGGCGCACGTGAACGCGCCCGGCCAACCCCAGGTCGCGGTCGTACCAGGGGGCCAGCAGCACGCCGCCATAGAGCTCGACGCCGAGCTGCAGCCAGCCTGCTGCCGCCTGGGCAGCATGCGGCTTGAGCCGCAAGCCGGGGCTATCGGTATGAGCGCCGATCATGCGCAGCGTCTCGAGCCCCGCAGGGGGCAGCTGCAGAGCCACGATAGAGGAGTCGTTGCGCGTGACGTAGATCCGCTCGCCCGGCGAGAGCTGCCAGGCCTGGCTCTCGTCGAGCCGCCGGAAACCGGCGGCATCGAGCCGCTCGGCCATGGTCGAGACGGCATGCCAGGGCGTGGGGGAACGGTGCAGAAAATCGAGCAGACGCTCGAGACGGGCTTCCCGAGACATGAGGATCCTCATCAGGGGTCGTGGTTGAGGCAAGAACTGCTACAATGCGATGTCTGCCTTTGGCAACTCATAGGGCATACGCTTGTCTAGGGAAGGAAGTGTACACGAAACCAGGGGTGCTTCATTGATGAGCCAGTTTGTCGTTATTCGGCGCACAGCGGTCCTGACGCTGGCGCTGCTGCTGTCGTGCGCTCAACTGGCGCTTGCCCAGATCCAGCCCGGCGAAGACCAGCGTCTCGCCGCAGTCGAAGTGGCCGAGTCACTGCGCTACGGCCATTATGCCGACACCGCTCTCGATGACACCTGGTCGCGATTGGCCTTCGAGCGTTATCTCGACATTCTCGACGGTCAACGCTCCTTCCTGCTCGAGAGCGACGTCGAGGAATTTCGCCACCTGGAGGAGCGCATCGACGACATGCTCTTCGAAGGCGATCTGGCTACCGTCTACCAGCTCTACCAGCGTTATCACGATCGCGCGGAAAGCCGCTTCGAATGGCTGCTCGACGCCCTGGATGAAGGCCTCGAATTCACCTACGAAACTGACAAGCGCCTCGACCTGGACCGCCGTGAGGCGCCGTGGCCCAACAGCGAAGCCGAACTCGATGAACTGTGGAGCAAGCGCCTGAAGAACGACGCCCTCACCCTGGATATCAGCGGTCAGGACGAGGAGGAGATAGAGAACAACCTGCGCCAGCGCTACGAGGGCCAGCTCACGCGCCTGCGCCAGACCAACGGCGAGGACGTGTTCGGCCTGTTCATGGCCGCGGTGACCAGCAGCATCGACCCGCATACCGAATACCTCTCCCCGCGCCAGGGCGAATCGTTCGACATCCAGATGCGTCTGTCGCTGGAAGGCATCGGCGCCATGCTGCAGTCGGATGGCGAGTACGTGAAGGTCACCAGCCTGGTACCCGGCGGCCCGGCGGATCGCGCGGGCGTGCTCGAACCCGCTGACCGTATCGTCGGTGTGGGCCAGGATGACGAGGAAGAAACCGTCAATGTCGTCGGCATGCGACTGGACGAAGTGGTCGACCTCATTCGCGGCCCCAAGGGTACCGTGGTGCGTCTCGATGTCGTGCCGGCAGAAGCCGTGGACATGACACGCTCGCACGAGGTCAAGATCACCCGCGATACCGTCAACCTCGAGGACCAGGCGGCGAAGGGCGAGATCATAGAGGTGGAGCGCGATGATGGGGTCAAGCGCATCGGCGTGATCACCATCCCCACCTTCTACGTCGATTTCGACGCCTGGCAGTCCGGCGCAGAGGAATTCCGCAGCACCACTCGCGACGTGGCACGTGAGGTCGAACGGCTCAAGCAGGAAGGCATCGACGGCATCATGCTCGACCTGCGCAACAACGGCGGCGGCGCCCTGCAGGAAGCCAACTCACTGCTCGGTCTGTTCATCGACCGCGGCCCCACCGTCCAGGTGCGCGATGCACGCGGGCGCATCAGCCTGTATGGCGATACCGAGACCGGCACCATCTACGACGGCCCCCTGGCCGTGCTGGTCAACCGGTTGTCGGCCTCGGCTTCCGAAATCTTCGCCGGTGCCATCCAGGACTATGGTCGCGGCCTGGTGTTGGGAAGCGCCACCTTCGGCAAGGGTACCGTGCAGACCCTGAACGACCTCAGCCACGGCCAGATCAAACTGACTCGCGCCAAGTTCTACCGCATCTCGGGCGAGAGCACCCAGAACCGGGGCGTCGAGCCCGACATTCTCTTTCCCGACATGGTCGACCCGGAACGAATCGGCGAGAGCAGCCTGGACAACGCGCTGGAGTGGGATACCGTCCAGGCCGTTCAGTATCGCCATTACGGCGAGCCGTGGGAGTATCTCGAGACCCTGCGCTCCCGGCACCGCGAAAGGGCCGACTCCCATCCCAACTTCGTTTACCTGAAGGAGCGTGTGGACCTGGCGCGTCGGCTGCGTGAAGAACACACCAGCGTCAGCCTCGACCGTGAGCAGCGCCAGAAAGAGGTGGAGAGCCGCGATGCCGAGCAGTTGGCGCTGGAAAACCGCCGGCGCAAGGCCCTGGGCCTGGAGCCGCTGGACGAGCTGATCGACGCCCGAGGCGAAGAAGAGGAGACCGAGGACGAGCCGGTTGAGCGTGTCCAGATGGTCGAAGCCGCGGCCATCCTTGCCGACTACGCCGAGCTGACCGAACGCCGCCTGGCCGGCCGCTACTAAGCCCCCCTCCCGGGACGGGTCCTCGCAAGGGACCCGCCCCTCGTCGTCTCACAGCCCTCCCCTCCCTGAGCTCACTCTCCCTGCACCCCACAGGATGCTTGAGCGATCGCCCAAGCATAATCATGAGATGCGTCATCAACTCTCACCCGCTTCCCTAGTAGTATCACCCGGTATGGGAGGCTCGGCCCCTTTCACGATACGGAACTTCGCGACAAGCTTGCGGGCAGCCCAGCCGGGCGCGTCCACGCTGCGTTGATGGCGTGGGGCACCAGATCGACGAGAATGTCCCTGGTAATGGCTGGCGAGCCATCCGCCCGCTCCCAGCCCCCAAATTGCCAGCCTACGCCTCCATGGGAAGACTTCGTATGGTGATTCATCGGTTGGTTGGCTCGGCCCGGAGTGCAAGCCGTCACTGGGCGGGCTGGTTGCTGGCCTATACGGTGCTCTCGCTGGCGGCTTATGCACTGCGCAATCCAAACCACGGATTCAGTTTGATGCTACCGCAGGGAGGCATTCTGCTTGCTGCCTTGCTCGTGCTGCCACTCCCTCACGCCCGGGAACGGCTGCGTTTCTCGTGTACGGTCCTGCTGCTCGATCTCGGCCTGCGCATCGGCCTGTTGGGTACGCCGCCTCTCACCGCCCTCTGGATCAGCTTGCCCCTGGTCGCACAGGCCTGGCTCGGCGCCCAGTTGCTGCTGCACTTCGCCCCCGAAGGGCTTGGCCCCAGTACGCAGCGCGGCATACTGCACTTCCTGCTATGGGGCTGCCTGCTGCCGGCAACGCTGTCGTCCAGCCTGACGGCGCTGGGCCTGTCCGACCCCGATGAACCTTTCATTTCCGAGTGGCTGTGGTGGTTCATCCAGCGCCTGAACGGCCTGCTTCTTTTCGCCCCCCTGTTGGTGCTGCTCTTCCACCTCCCCCGCAGCAGTGGGCCCGAGTCCAGCGCCCGCCCGTTCAACTGGGAATCGGCGACGCTCTGGGCGCTCACCTGCCTGGCATCGGCCTTGATCTTCAGTGTGAACAACCCAGCCGACAGGACGTTGGCCACCTACAGCTTCCTGCTGACCCCTCTCCTGCTGATCGCCGCCATACGGCTTCCCCTGACGGCCAGCCTGTTCGTGGTCCTGTCGGCAAGTCTGGTCGCAGGCGTGGCCGATGCCCTGGGAGCCGGCGATACCCCCGGTAGCGCTCAGCGCAGCCTGACTGCCCTGTCGGTGTTCCTGTTGATCAACCAGATGGTCGTTTGGTTGCTCGGCAGCCTGATCGACGAGCGCCGACGCGTTCTGATCCGGGTGCAGAAGATGCGCGACATGTACGAGATGCTGAGCAACGCCAATCAGGCGCTGATCAACCTCAAGCTGACGCCGACCCAGCTCTATGGGCGAATGTGTGAAATCATCGTTGCCGAGAGCAGCTTCCGCCTGGCCTGCATCACGCCGGTACACGCCGCACGAACGGGCGCCGGCGGCCAACCTGCCAACTCGATCTGTGCACGCAAGGGAAGCGGCGTGTTAGCGGCGGGGAGTTGCCACCCCGACCATGACCTGGTACGTCAGGCGCTGGCGGATAACCGTCATGTCATTCGGCATGATTGGCGGCCAGATGCGTCCCCGGCTTCTCTGCAGAATGAGCCTGGCGCCATGGCCGCATTCCCCATCAAACCGGAGGGCAAGCCGGTCCAGGCCGTGCTGACGGTATTCAGCCGGCAGCGCGATGGCCTCGATGACGACATGGTACGTCTGTTCGACGAACTGGCCGGTGACATCGCCTTTGCCCTGAACATGCAGTCGGATCGTCAACGCCTGAAGCTGGCCTCGGAAGTCTTCGAGCACAGCCACGAATCCATCATCATCGCCGACGCCAGTGGCCATATTCTCGACGTCAACCCCTCCTTCACGCGGATCACGGGCCATAGCCGACAGGAGGTCGTCGGTCGCAATCCCCGCATGCTCCAGTCAGGCCGGCAGGATAGCGCCTTTTACGAATCGCTGTGGCGCAGTCTGCTGACGGAGGGCCATTGGGCCGGGGAGTTCTGGAACGCCCGCAAGGATGGCGAGCACTACCCCCAGCGCGGCACCATCACCGCGGTTCGGGGGGAGGACGGCCAGATCGAGCATTTCATTTCGGTAATGGAAGACGTCTCGGCACAGGTACGGGCCGAGCAGAAGATCCTCAATCTCGCCAACTACGATACCTTGACGGGACTGCCCAACCGTCTGTTGCTGGAGAATCGCTTCCAACACGCGGTCGAGCAGGCGGGCAATGGGCCGCTGACCCTCTCCGTGCTGTTCGTGGATCTGGACGAGTTCAAGCACGTCAACGATGCCATGGGCCACCAGCAGGGCGACCTCCTGCTGCAGTTGGTTTCCGCCCGGCTGCACGGCGAACTGCGCGATGGCGATACGCTGGCCCGCTTCGGCGGCGACGAGTTCGTCGTCCTGCTGTCCGGCCGTCGTCAGGAGGCACGCTCACTCGCAAAGCGTCTGATCAGAAGCGTGCGACAGCCCTACCGGCTCGAGGAACAACCGGTGCACATCGGTTGCAGCATCGGTATCGCCGAGGCCCCTCGCGACGGCACCAGTCTCGATGAACTGATCCAGGCTGCCGACACGGCCATGTACCAGGCCAAGGCCCGTGGGCGCGGCATCTATGCGTTTTATTCCAGCGAGATGCAGCATCAGGCACAGAGTCGATTGACGCTACGGGTGGAACTCGACAGTGCCATGCAGCGCAATGAGCTACGGGCGCACTACCAACCCAAGCTCGGCATTGCCAGTGGCGAGGTGGTCGGCTTCGAGGCACTGGTACGCTGGCAGCACCCCGAGCGCGGCTTGGTGCCGCCGGGACACTTCATCCCCGTCGCCGAACTGAGCGGACAGATCGCCGCCATCGACCGCTGGATGCTCAAGGCGGTGATCGACCAGTTGGCGCGATGGCGCCGCGAGGGGCGTCGCGTACTGCCGGTAGCGGTGAACGTCTCGGCTTCGTTGTTCTCGCGCTCCGATTTCGTCCTCGAACTGACGCGCTGGCTCAGCGAGCGGCAAGTACCGGCACAGGACCTCGAACTCGAGATCACCGAGCATGTGGCCATGTTCGACCTGGACTACACCCTGTCCACGCTGCAGGCACTGAAACGCCTCGGCGTAGCCCTGTCGATCGACGACTTCGGCACGGGCTACTCGGGGCTCGCCTACCTGCGCGACTTTCCCATCGATACTGTCAAGATCGACATGAGCTTCATCAAGCGGATACACGAAGACAGGAAGAACCAAGGCATCGTGCGGGCCATCATCACATTGGCCGACACCCTGGGCCTGAAGACCATTGCCGAAGGTGTGGAGACCGAAGAGGAGCTGGCATTCCTACGACATCAGGGGTGCGGGGGCTATCAAGGTTACCTATTCAGTCCCGCATGCGAAGCCTGCGAGATCGAGCGTCGCCACCTGGCGTTCGTGACGCCACGAGGCACTCGTCACGACCCGACCGAGACACGCTGAAAGGCAGGACAAGCCAGTACGGCGCCAAGGGGAAACAATGCGGGGGGAAAACAACGCAGGGAAAATGCGAGGTGAGGCGATAGATGTTGGCTCCCGGAGCAGGACTCGAACCTGCGACCCAGTGATTAACAGTCACTTGCTCTACCGACTGAGCTATCCGGGAACGGTGCGGTCAGGAAGTGGGGCACTTCCTCTTGCGGGGCAACTGATGGCTTGCATCAACTAGCTGATGGCTCCTCGAGCAGGACTCGAACCTGCGACCCAGTGATTAACAGTCACTTGCTCTACCAACTGAGCTATCGAGGAATGACGAACGTCAGGGTCAGCTTGTGTTCTTGGCTCCCGGAGCAGGACTCGAACCTGCGACCCAGTGATTAACAGTCACTTGCTCTACCGACTGAGCTATCCGGGAATGGCCCTGAACACGGTGCGTAGTATACGGATCGCTCACATAAGGTCAAGGGCGGATTCTGAGCCCGAGGCCGCGCCTGGACATGCCCTCAGACACACGACGCCCGCGCAACGGGAAGTTGTGCGGGCGTCGTGTAGAGAGTCTGGTGGCTACGCCCTGATTCGAACAGGGGACCCCATCATTATGAGTGATGTGCTCTAACCGGCTGAGCTACGTAGCCTTTTTTTCAGGGGAACGCTGCCCCTTCAACGCGGCAGGATTATGCACGAAGCGAGACGCGCAAGCAAGCCAAAAGCCGTCTGCCTTTTTATTGATTGAACGTTCAATAAAAAAATGCCATGCTTGCTGAAAATGCCAGTGGTGTCGCATCAGTCGCATCAAGAGGAGTCAGCGGGTGCCCAAGACAGGTATGGAGCCGATCCGGCGTAGCCAGCTCATCAAGGCCACCATGGCCGCCATCGACGAAGTCGGTCTGGCGGACGCCACGGTGCTGCGTATCGCCCGTCATGCCGGGGTATCGGCTGGGATCATCAGTCACTATTTCGGCGGCAAGGATGGCCTGCTCGAAGCCACCATGCGCCAGGTCCTCTCCGATCTGGGGCAGGCCGTGGCGGCACGACGGTGCAAGCTGGCCAACGGCTCCCCACGCGACCACCTCGGTGCCATCATCGATGGCAACTTCGATCGTAGCCAGATTTCCGGTCCGGCAGCCAAGACCTGGCTCGCCTTCTGGGCCAGCAGCATGCACAAGACCCAGTTGCAGCGCCTGCAGCAGGTCAACGACCAGCGGCTCTACTCCAACCTGTGCTGCCAGTTCCGCCGCCTGATGCCCCACGACGCGGCGCGCGATGCCGCCCGCGGCCTGGCCGCCATGATCGATGGCCTGTGGCTGCGTGGCACCCTCAGTCCCGAAGGGCTGGATACCGAGCGTGCTCGTCGCATTGCCCACGGCTATCTCGACCAGCTCCTCGTCGGTTACGACACCTCCACCGCGACCTCGAAGGAGACCGCATGACAGCTTTCGACACCGAGACCCTCTACATCGACGGCCGCCGGGAGCCAGCAACCTCCGGCGAATCATTTGACGTCGTCAATCCCTATGATGGCAGCCTGCTGGCCAAAGTGGAGCAGGCCAGCCAGGCCGACGTCGACCGCGCCGTCACCACCGCGCGTGAGGGCCAGCGCCGCTGGGCCGCCATGACCGGCATGCAGCGCGGCCGCATTCTCAATCGGGCCGTGGCGCTGCTGAGAGAGCGCAACGAGGAGATCGCCGAACTCGAGACGCGCAATACCGGAAAACCGATCAGCGAGACCGCCGCTGTGGACATCGTCACCGGCGCCGACGTGCTCGAATACTATGCCGGCCTCGCCCCGGCCATCGAGGGCGCCCAGATTCCCCTGCGCGAGTCCTCGTTCGTCTACACCCGTCGCGAGCCGCTGGGCGTGATCGGCGCCATAGGCGCCTGGAACTACCCGATCCAGATCGCCTGCTGGAAGGCCGCGCCGGCGCTGGCCGCGGGCAACGCCGTGGTGTTCAAGCCCAGTGAGGTGACGCCGCTGACAGCCATGAAGCTGGCCGAGATCTTGACCGAGGCGGGACTGCCCGACGGCGTGTTCAACGTCGTGCATGGCGACGCCCGGGTCGGCCAGATGCTGACCGCCCATGAAGGCATCGCCAAGGTGTCATTCACAGGTGAAGTGGGCACCGGCAAGAAAGTCATGTCAGCGGCAGGTGGCTCGACCCTCAAGGACGTGACCATGGAGCTGGGCGGCAAGTCGCCGCTGATCGTCTTCGCCGACGCCGACCTGGACCGCGCCGCCGATGCGGCGATGATGGCCAACTTCTACTCCAGCGGGCAGATCTGTACCAACGGCACGCGGGTCTTCGTCGAGCGTTCGGTAAAGCAGGACTTCGAGGAGAGGATCGCCGAGCGCGTAGCGCGCATCCGCTCGGGCGACCCGCTCGACCCCAGCATAAACTTCGGCCCGCTGGTGAGCTTCGAGCACCAGGCCAAGGTGCTCGACTACATCGAATACGGCAAGCAGGACGGCGCACGCGTGCTGGTCGGTGGAGAGCCCCTTGTCGAGGGCGATTTCGCCAGCGGCGCCTGGGCTCCCGCCACGGTCTTCACCGATTGCAGCGACGACATGCGCATCGTGCGCGAGGAGATCTTCGGCCCGGTGATGTCGATCCTCGTCTTCGACGACGAGGAGGAGCTGATCCGGCGTGCCAACGACACTCACTACGGGCTGGCGGCCGGCGTATTCACCGAGAACCTCGCCCGCGCGCACCGCACCATCCATCGTCTCGAGGCTGGCATCTGCTGGATCAACACCTGGGGTGAGTCGCCGGCCGAAATGCCTGTGGGCGGCTACAAGCAGTCGGGCGTCGGCCGCGAGAACGGCATCGAGACCCTGGCCCACTACACCCAGACCAAATCGGTGCAGGTGGAGATGGGCCCCTTCGAGTCGGTCTTCTAAGCCACATACCTCGAGCTACGGGCCGTGAGATGTGCTGCGGCCACCAAGATGAGCGGCGCCGGGGACAGGTCGTAGAGGGGGTCCGATGCCATGGATGGCATCGGTAGCGTCCAAGGAAGGATTCACAGCGCCCCCTCGTAGACCTGTCCGCGGATCAGCCGCGGGCTAGGCTGCGGCAGTCCGAAGCTCCACTTCCGTTTCAGCCTTGGGGAGATCGTTATGTCCCAGATTCGTGAATTCGACTACGTCATCATCGGTGCCGGCTCGGCCGGCAACGTGCTGGCCACCCGCCTCACCGAGGACCCGGCGGTCAGCGTGCTGCTGCTCGAAGCCGGCGGCCCCGACTACCGCTTCGACTTCCGTACCCAGATGCCCGCCGCCCTGGCCTACCCGCTGCAGGGCAAGCGCTACAACTGGGCCTTCGAGACCGACCCGGAACCGCACATGAACGGCCGCCGCATGGAGTGCGGTCGCGGCAAGGGGCTCGGCGGCTCGTCGCTGATCAACGGCATGTGCTACATCCGCGGCAACGCCCTGGATTACGACAACTGGGCCGGCATGGCCGGCCTCTCGGACTGGCGCTACGCCAACTGCCTGCCCTACTTCCGGAAGTCAGAGTGCCGCGACAGCGGTGCCAATGCCTACCACGGCGGTGACGGGCCGGTCAGCGTTACCACGCCCAAGGAAGGCAACAACGAGCTTTATCGCGCCTTCATCGATGCCGGCGTGCAGGCCGGCTACCCCGAGACCGAGGACGTCAACGGCTACCAGCAGGAGGGCTTCGGTCCCATGGACCGTTTCGTCACGCCCAAGGGGCGGCGCGCCTCCACCGCCCGGGGATACCTCGACCAGGCCAAGCAGCGCGACAATCTCACCATCGAGACCCACGCCACCACCGACGTGATCGAGTTCGAGGGCAAGCGCGCCGTGGGCGTGCGCTACCTGCGCCGTAGCCAGACCCACCAGGTCCGTGCCCGCCGTGAGGTACTGCTATGTGCCGGTGCCATCGCCTCGCCGCAGATCCTGCTGCGCTCGGGCGTGGGCAACCCCGAGCACCTGCGCGAGTTCGACATCCCCGTGGTGCACGAACTGCCCGGTGTCGGAGAAAACCTGCAGGATCACCTGGAGATGTACATCCAGTACGAGTGCAAGCAGCCGATCACGCTCTACCCGGCGCTGAAGTGGTTCAACCAGCCCAAGATCGGCGCCGAGTGGCTGCTGCGTGGCAGCGGCATCGGCGCCAGCAACCAGTTCGAGTCGTGTGCGTTCATCCGCACCCACGACGAGGAGCCCTGGCCCAACCTGCAGTATCACTTTCTGCCCATCGCGATCAGCTACAACGGCAAGAGCGCGGTGCAGGCACACGGTTTCCAGGCCCACGTGGGCTCGATGCGCTCCGAGAGCCGCGGGCGCATTCGCCTGACCTCGCGTGACCCGGCCGCCGCCCCGAGCATCCTGTTCAACTACATGTCTACCCAGAAGGACTGGCAGGAGTTTCGCGATGGCATCCGCCTGACCCGCGAGATCATCGCCCAGCCGGCCATGGACGCCTACCGCGGCCGCGAGATCTCGCCGGGGCCGGACGTGCAGAGCGACGAGGAGCTGGACGCCTTCGTACGCGAGCATGCCGAGACTGCCTACCACCCCTGTGGCAGCTGTCGCATGGGCGAAGGCGACGACGCGGTGGTCGATGGCCAGGGTCGCGTGCATGGGCTCGAAGGGCTGCGCGTGGTGGACGCCTCGCTGTTCCCGGCGATACCCACCGGCAACCTCAACGCGCCGACCATCATGCTGGCCGAGAAGATCGCCGACCGTATCTGCGGCCGCGAGCCGCTGCCGCCCTCCGATGCGCCCTACTACGTATCCGGTGACAGCCCAGCCAGACGCGAGCCCCAACGCCGCCTGACCTAGGAAACACTGCACAAATGCCTGCGCGAGCGAATCGCTCGGCGATTTGTTCAGCGCTTCCCTAAGGCTCTTTGTCTCGCCACACAGCGCCCCGCCCTCGAGCGGGGCGCCTTCGTTCGTGCCTTTCACTGGGCTGGCCACCTGTCGCAAGATGGGCTAGGCTGACACATTCAAACAACTGTTCTAAACATGAACCAAGGGAGCGCTGAAGAAATGCTCACCCTCATACTGCTCATCCTCACCGTCGCTGGCCTGCTGGCGTTAATGCGGCGAGAGGCTGGCGCCATGCCAATCCTGGTAATGCTCGGCGGCCTTGGCCTGGTGAGTCTGCTGGTCTCCCCCGTGCTTGGCGTTCTGCTGCTGCTCGGTGCGGCGGCGGTTGCCGTGGCCGGCCTGCCGGCACTGCGTATCCAATGGCTCACGCCGCGCCTGTTCGCCATGTTCAAGCGCGTCTCGCCCAAGGTGTCCGATACCGAGCGCACCGCGCTGGAGGCCGGCACCGTGGCCTGGGATGGCGAACTCTTCTCGGGCCGCCCGCGTTGGGACAAGCTGATGAGCTATCACGACGATGGCCTGAGCGAGGAGGAACAGCGCTTTCTCGAGCATCAGTGCAGCGTGGCCGCCGGTATGTGCAACGCCTGGGAGATCGCCAAGGAGCGCGCCGACCTGCCCGAGGAGCTGTGGCAATACCTGAAGAAGGAAGGCTTCTTCGGCATGATCATCCCCAAGGAGTACGGCGGCCTGGGCTTCTCGGCCAAGGCGCAGTCGCTGGTGCTGCAGAAGCTTTCGATCAGCGAGACGCTGATGGTCACGGTGGGCGTGCCCAACTCCCTGGGCCCGGGCGAACTGTTGCTCAAGTACGGCACCCAGGCGCAGAAGGATCACTACCTGCCGCGTCTGGCCGACGGGCGGGACATCCCCTGCTTCGGTCTTACCGGCCCGCGCGCCGGTTCCGATGCCACCTCGCTGCCCGACACCGGCATCGTGTGCAAACAGGTGATCGACGGCGAGGAGGTGCTGGGCCTGCGCCTCAACTTCGAGAAGCGCTGGATTACCCTGGCCCCGATCGCCACCGTGGTGGGCCTGGCCTTCCGCCTGTTCGACCCCGACCACCTGCTGGGCGAAGAGGAGGACCGCGGCATTACCCTGGCGCTGGTGCCGCGCAACACTGCCGGCATGGAGATCGGCCGCCGCCATCACCCCATCGGCAGCCCCTTCCTCAACGGCCCGATCAAGGGCAAGGACATCTTCGTACCGCTGGACACCATCATCGGTGGCACCGAGATGATCGGCCAGGGCTGGCGCATGCTGGTGGAGTGCCTTTCCATCGGCCGCTGCATCACCCTGCCCTCCGGCGCCAGCGGTACCTCGCGCTACGCCCTGGGCTGGACCGGCGGCTTCGCCCGTATTCGTCGCCAGTTCAACGTCCCCGTGGTGGAGATGGAGGGTGTGCAGGAACCGCTCGCCCGCATGGCGTCCCTGGGCTATATCGCCCAGGCCGCGGTCTACCAGACCGCCAATACCATCGACCGCGGCGAGAAGCCGGCGGTACCCTCAGCGATCCTCAAGAGCCAACTCACCGAGTTCCAGCGCATTGTCCTCTCCGACGCCATGGACATCCACGGCGGCAAGGCGGTGACCCTGGGGCCGCGCAACTACCTGGGCATCGGTTACAGCGCCAACCCGGTCGCGATCACGGTCGAGGGTGCCAACATCATGACCCGCAACCTGATGATCTTCGGTCAGGGCGCCATCCGCTGCCACCCCTTCGTGCTGGAGGAGCTGGCCGCCTCGGACAGCAACGATCTACCGGCCTTCGATCGCGCCTTCTTTGGCCACGCCGCCCTGGTCTTCGGCAATGCTGCCCGCGCCTTCACCATGGGGCTCGGCATCGGCAAGCCAAGCGTACCCTTCGATGCGGTCGCCGCGCCCTACGCTCGCGACATGGCGCGCCTGTCGGCCGGCTTCAGCCTGTGCGCCGATGCCGCCATGGCCAGTCTCGGTGCCGCCCTCAAGCAGCGCGAGATGATCTCGGCACGGCTGGGCGACGTGCTCTCCAACCTTTACCTCGCTTCGATGGTGCTCAAGCACTGGCAGGAAGGCGACAAGGTCGAGAGTGAAGCCGCCCTGCTGCACTACAGCTGCATTCACCTGCTGCAGCGCGCCGAACAGGCCTTCGACGAGCTGTTCGACAACCTGCCCAACCGCACCCTGGCCGGCGTGCTGCGGGCCGTGGTGATGCCGCTGGGCCGCCGCTGGAAGCGCCCCGCCGACCACCTGACCAGGGACATCGCCCAGGCGGTATCTCGCGATACAGCTCTGCGCGCCAAGCTGATCGAGGCGACCTGGCAGAACGACGATGGCGTCAAGGAAAACCCGCTGGCGCACTACAACGCCCTGCTGGCCGACTACGACCGCGCCGAAGTGCTCTATCGCACGGTCAACAAGGCTTATGCCAAGGGCGAGCTACCGCGCCAGGCGCTGCACCCCGAGGCACGCCTGGAAGCCGCCCGGGATAAGGGTCTGGTCAGCGAGGAGGATGCCGAGTTCATGCGCCGCTTCGAGGCCGAGGTGCTGGAACTGCTCAGCGTCGACGACTTCGAGTACGACGAGTTCGCCACTGACAAGGCCAATATCCTGCGCCATAACGCAGCCTGACGCCTCATCTCGACTGCAGCAACCCTCCGCCCCGGCCCCGTGCCGGGGCTCTTATTTCACTCTCTTATAGAGGCCACACAATTAGAATCATCGGTATCGCAACCGCCAGTACCACCAGTTCCAAGGGCAGCCCCATCTTCCAATAGTCACCGAAACGGTAGCCACCGGGTCCCATCACCAGGGTATTGGACTGGTGGCCGATGGGGGTCAGGAAAGCGCAGGAGGCGCTGACAGCCACAACCATGAGGAATGGGTCGATCGATGCATCGAAACCGTTGGCCAGGCTTACGGCTATGGGTGCCATCAGCACCGCCGCTGCCGCGTTATTGATGACATCCGATAGCATCATGGTGATCACGAAGAGCACTATCAGGGTAACCACTGCGGGCCACTGCCCTCCCCATACCAGCATCGCTTCTGCGATCAGCGCCGCGCCGCCACTGGTCTCGAGCGCCTGCCCCACCGGAATCATCGCGGCGAGCAGCACGATCACCGGGCCGTCGATGGCCTCGTAGCCGTCACGCAGCGGCAGCACTCCCACCAACAGCGAGACCACTGCCGCACTCGAGAGCGCTATCGCCGCGGGCAGGGCTCCCAGCAGAATGGCCAGGATGGCTGCTGCAAAGATGCCCAGCGAGACCAGCAGCATGCGCGGCTGACCCAGCGCCAGGTTGCGGCTCGCCAGCGGCAGACACCCCAGCGTCGCCAGGCTCTCGGAGAGCTCGCTCTCGCCACCCTGTAGCAGCAGGACGTCGCCAGCACGAAAGCGGATATCGCGAAGGCGCTGCTTGAGCCGGCCCCCGTCCCGAGCTACCGCTACCAGGTGCAGCCCGAACTGGTTGTGCAGGCGTAACTGACTCACGGTACGATTAACCATCATGGAGTCGGTTCGCACCACCGCCTCGACCAATTCGAGCCCCTCGGTATCGACCCGCTTTTTCTTTTCCTTTTTCTCCTTATCTTTCTTATCTTTCCTCTCCGTCCGCTGGTCGTTGCTGTCATTGCTCGGCTGATGCTGGACAGGATCGACACGCTCCCCGCTAACATCATCGGCTGCTTCTTCTGCCGGGTCCTCCGGCTCGACGCCGAGAGACAGCCCAGCCTTGTCCTCCAGCAGCTTCATTTCCTCGGGGCCCGCCTCCAGCATGAGAATATCGCCCTCCCTGAGTACGCCGAAGAAGGCGTGGCCGGCGCGGCGCTTGTCATCGCGTACTACCGCCAGCACCGGGATGGTCTCTTCCAGCTCCCGCTGCAGCTCACGCAGGGTCAGCCCGTTGGCCTTGGAGTCCTCGCCGACCTTGAGCTCGACCAGGTAGTTGGCGGTATCGAACATCGCCTCGGTGGAAGCCTTGCCGGCGCGCTGGGGAACCAGCCGCCAGCCGATCAGCAGTATGAAAGCCAGCCCGGCCACGGCCACGGCCACACCGACCGGCGAAAAGGAGAACAACCCGAAAGCCTCGCCAGAAACCGAGCGACGATAGCTGGCGATAATGATATTGGGCGGCGTGCCGATCAGGGTGGTGAGTCCACCCAGCAGCGATCCAAAGGCCAGCGGCATCAACAGCAGGGAGGGCGAGGTGTCGTGCTCTCGCGCCAGGCGCATGGCCACGGGCAACAACAGCGCCAGGGCACCGACATTGTTCATGAAGCCGGAGAGGACTACGACGGTAACGCTCAGCGCCACCAGTTGCAGGAAGAGGCGGTCGCCGACCTTGAGCACCTGCTCGGCGATCACGTCCACGACCCCGGAACGCTCGAAGCCGCGGCTCAGCACCAGTACCGCGGCAACGGTGATCACCGCAGGATGGCCAAAGCCCAGAAACGCTTCGTCGCCCGGCACCAGGCCCAACAGAACCGACCCCAGCAGGGCCGTCAGCGCCACCAGATCATAGCGGAAGCGCCCCCAGACGAAGGCGGCCAGCGTCAGGCCCAGCACGATGAATACCAGCGTATGATCGGCCATTCCAACCGCTCCCTGTTGTGGCTCTTTGGCCTCAGCACAACAGTCGCACGCAAAAAAATCCAGCCTTTTCTGCAACTTCGGCCACACCATGAAAAAACCCGGCCGTGGCCGGGTTCAGTAGTGCTGATAAACTTCTGCCGAACGCTTACTTCGCCATCCTCTCGAGCATGGCGTTGACCGCCTCGAGATGCTCCGGTACGTAGTGGCAATGCCTTGAAACACGACGCGCCGGCCTTACGGCTCGCTGAACGGCAGGGGAGCATCCGTGTCGCGACGCACCGCGAAGACGTTGAGGGTCATGGCCACCAGGGCGTAATAGCCGAACACCCCTACCAGCTCGACCACCGCGGGTTCGCCGAAGGTCTCGACGGCTTCGGCATAGAGCGCCTCGTCGACTCGCCGGGTGGCATAGAGCGTGCTGCCCAGGCGATAGATCAGGCGCTCGTCATCCCGTTCGAAGACCGGCTCCTGGTCCGTGCGCAGCGCCTCGATCACCGCGTCGCTGACCCCGGCCTCGCGGGCGATGGGCTCGTGGATCTGCCACTCGGCCTGGGACCGCCACCAGGCAGCGGTGACCAGGATCGCCAGTTCGGTCAGGCGCAGCTCCAGCCGCGTGCCGTAGCGGCAGAAGGCGCCCAGACGCTGGGCGTGATCGGCCAGGCCCGGGCTATGGACCCATGCCAGGAAGGGGCCGTCCAGGTTGCCGCGTGGACCGCTGAGGATCTCCTCCAGTACGCGACGCTGCTCTGCGTCCAGGCGCGCCTCGTCGAGTGGGCTCAGGCGGGATTCGATGGCCATGCGTATCTCCTATCGGCTGCCCAGCGCACTGCGCAGGGCGATATCGAGCTTGTCGACGATCTCATCCAGATGGCTTTCCGCGAGGATGAAGGGCGGCGCCAGCAGGATGTGATCGCCCTGACGACCGTCGATGGTACCGCCCATCGGATAGCACATCAGCCCCGCCTGCATGGCGGCCTTCTTTATGCGTGCATGCACCTTGCGCTCGGGTTCGAATGCCGCCTTGGTGGTGCGATCCGCTACCAGCTCCAAGCCCTGGAAGAGCCCCCGGCCGCGAATGTCGCCGATATGGGGATGCTCGCCGAAGCGCTCGGTCAGGCGCCGCTGCAGTCCCTCGCCCAGCTCACGCACCCGCGGCAGCAGGTCACGCTCCTGAATGGTCGTCTGTACCGCCAGCGCCGCAGCGCAGGCCGTCGCATGGCCGATATAGGTATGCCCGTGCTGGAAGAAGCCCGAGCCATTGGCAATGGCATCGCGGATACGCCCGCTGACCAGGGTGGCACCGATCGGCTGGTAGCCGGCCCCGAGCCCCTTGGCGATGGTGATCAGGTCGGCGGTGATGCCTTCCTGCTCGGCGGCGAACAGGGTGCCGGTGCGCCCCATGCCACACATCACCTCGTCGAGGATCAGCAGCACACCATGGCGATCGCACACCTCGCGGACCCGCTTGAAATACCCCGACACCGCGGGCACCGCACCCATGGTGGCACCCACCACCGGCTCGGCCACGAATGCCATCACGTTCTCCGGCCCGAGTCGCAGGATCTCGCCCTCGAGCTCATCGGCCAGGCGCACCGCATAGGCCTCGGGGGTCTCATCCTCCTTCAGGCCACGATAGGCATAGCAGGGGCTGACATGGCTCACGTCGATCAGCAGCGGCTCGAACTGCTGGCGCCGCCAGGCGTTGCCCCCGGTGGCGAGCGCCCCCAGCGTATTGCCGTGGTAGCTCTGGCGGCGCGCAATCAAGTGCCTACGCTGCGGCTGGCCGATCTCGATGAAGTACTGGCGCGCCAGCTTCAAGGCCGCCTCCATCGCCTCGGAGCCACCCGAGACGAAGTAGACCGACTCGAGCCCTGCGGGTGCGCGCTCGATCAGGAAGTCGGCCAGGGTTTCCATCGGCTCGGTGGTGAAGAAAGCGGTGTGGGCGTAGGCCACCTTGCCCACCTGCTCGCGAATGGCCTCGATGACGGCGGCATCGCTATGCCCCAGGCAGGAGACCGCGGCTCCACCGCAGGCATCCAGGTAACGCCGCCCCTGATCGTCGATCAGGTAAGGGCCTTCGCCCTTGACGGCTGTGGGGTAATCCTGCGTCAGGCTGCGATGGAAGACGTGGCTCATGGAATTCTCCGGGTTGACAATACGCAAAATATAAATGCTCTATTATAATTTGCAATTGATATTTGCAAAAACTTCCAACCCAGCATCCCCAGCAGGTCAAAGGCTACAATGCTCTCCCGACGCCCCGAGAGAAGTGAATCGATGCAATGACGGAACCCCCCACCACACCCCCGCAGACGCTGAACGGCCTCAAGCAACGACTCAAGGCCATCGAAGCCGGCGAGGCGGGCATCCGGCTGGGCAAGCGCTCCCGGCACACACTTGCGCTGCTTATCGAGGCACCGCAACAGGCCGCTGTCTCCACCATCAGCGAGTTGGCGGTCCAGTTGGGCGTCAATGCCTCGACGCTCTCGCGCCTGGCCCAGCGCTTGGGCTATGGGGGATTCGGCCAGTTGCAGGCCGTCTTCCGCCGTGAAGTCACCGAAGGCCAGAGCTTCTACAGCGACCAGGCCTCCCGCCTCCTCGAAGCGAGCGGCGACACGGGGGAGCTGGCCCGGCTGAGCCGGCTGGTTCGGCAAGAGAGCGCCAACATGGCGGGCCTGCTGAAGCGCATCGATCCGGCGGCCTTCGAGCAGTCGGTGACGCTGCTGGCGACGGCCCGACGGGTGCGCGTCCACGGCATGCGCCAGTTCCATTCCCTGGCGCTGTTCATGGCCTATGGCCTGGGGATGCTGCGCCCCGACGTCGCCCCCCTGGACGCGGGCCGGCAAGGCGTCGCCGATGCCCTGGCCCAGCTCGCCCCCGGCGACGTACTAGTGGTGGCAAGCTGCTTCCCCTACACCCCGAGCGTGCTGGCCACGGCCGAGGTCGCGGCCCGCCACGGTATCGATGTCATTGCCCTGACCGACTCGGAGAGCTCTCCCCTGGCCCGGGTCGCGCGTCACAGCTTCCCGGTGCCCAATCACAGCCTGTTCTACAGCAACAGCATGTGTGCCTTCATGCTGCTCGCCCAAGGCCTGTTGAGTGAAGTGGCCAGCGTCTTGGGCGAGGCGGGGCTGGCGGCGCTCAAGCATCGCGAGACGATGATCGCCGAGCTCGGCGCTTCCCTGTGATCTCGCCCGGTCGCCCCTGAGGAAGTGCCACAAAAAATTCAACAAAGCTTAAGACACCAGGCCTTCGCTCCTCCCTATGGTTAAGCCTTCACGGAGGGAGGAGCGGAGCATGTCATACCGGATCGATATCGAATCGCTGCGCCGTTACCAGGCCGACGGCGTGACGTCCAAGGCCATGACCGAGGCGGAACGCCGGCGCTTCGAACAGGCCGTCGAAGAGGCCCTCAGTGCCCGAGCATCGGCAGGCGGACCAGGCGAAATCGACGACACGACGGAGCGGGTCTTCATCGTCGAGGAAGGCGACAGCCTGTGGGAGATCGCCGAAGAGCTCCACCTCGACTTCGACGAGTTCCTCGCCCTGAACGAGCGCGACGACATCTCCGATCCGGCCGAGATCGACCCCGGCGACGTCGTGTTCGTTCCGCATACCTCTCCCGAGGAGGCGGCCCAGTCGCCACGTGATGCCCAGGGCGTTCCCATCGGCGAAGACGATTTCATCGACGGCCTGCGCGAGCGAGGCAACGACCTCGAATATGCCGATGACCCGGCAGCGGTCGATTACGACGCCGAGATCGATGCCATCTCCCAGGACATCGAACGCTACCTGGCGGCACTGCCGGCCGATGAGCGGCAGGCCGCCCTGCAGCGTATCTACGATCACGACTGGGTGGATGCCGGCCCCGCCCAGATGGCGATCGAGCAGGCCGCGCAGAACAGCGGCCTGGCGCTCCAGCCGAGTAGCCATACCGGGCCGGAAGCGGAAGCGGAAGCCCGCGAGATCATTGCCGAAGCCCGTGAGCACAGCGATCCGCAAGAGGCACTCGACGTGCTCGAAGAGCGGTATGAGGACGCTTCTTCGGCGGTACGGGCGGCCCTGGATCGCTCCAGCGACACTCGGGAGATTGCCGCCGAAGCGGGGGCCGGGATCATCGCCGACGCCCGCGCCGAGGACGACCCGGCCGATGCGCTGCGCACCTATGAAGCGGGACGAGCCGATGCCCCCGAACGGGTGCAGAACGCTCTCGACCGCTCCAGCGACGCCCAGGCGATCATCGATGATGCCGCCGCCTGGGCAGCCGAGCCGCTTGACGGAGAGCTGGAAGGTACCGATACCCCGCAACGTCGAACCCTCGAGACGATCGAACGCCTCGACGCCCTGACCGAGGGACTGGGGGCCGAACTTGCCAGCGAGGTGGTGGATGCCCTGGTCGACGAGATCGAAGTGGCCAACCAGGGCGACCTGCAGGATTACGGCGGGGCGATGGCCGGGCCGAACGGCACCGCAATGCTGATGGAGATCCTTGACCGCATCGCCGGAACGGAAGCGGGCGACCGCGCGGTGAACCGGCTCGCCGAGCAGCTCCCGGTCGACATGAACACGGTGCGCAACGAGATGAACGAGGCGGTCTCCTCTGGCGAGGCCATTCCCAGCCTGGCCTTGGCGATCGCCTCGCTGGAAGGCGTGGAGGGCTTTCGTGACGAGGTCTTCAGCGCGGTGGAGCATTTCCGCGACGGTACCATCGCCGAGCAGGCCGATGACTATCACGAACATCTCGACGAATTGAGCTTCCTCATCCTCAACGGCGGCGCAGCGATGACTGAGGAACAGCTCGAAGCGGCCATCGACGACTACATCGCCTCGAATCCCGACTGGGAAGCGGAGTTCCAGGCGTTGCAGGAACAACTGGCCGACAGCGGTGCCGGGCTGCTGGAACAGATCGAGCAACTGCAGGCGCTGCCCGACGGTGTGCGGGCAGATCATCAGGCACGTATCGATGCCCTGCTCGACGACCCCAACGCCCAGTTGGCCGTCTCGACGGCCCTCCAGGAGAGACCCGAACTGGTGAAGGGGGAGTCGGGCGACGCCCTGATCGAAACCTTCAACGAACTGGGCATCACTGGCGACCACCCCCTCGCGGTGAGCCTGGCCGGCGCCTACCTGCGCGAGAACGTGATCCTGCCGGCCGGCGACATCGACCCCAGTGACGCCCAGTCGCTGGAGGAGGCCCGGACTCGGCTTGACGAGACACTGCGCAACAACCCGGGACTCGCCGAACTGCTCGGCACCACGGCCGACGAACTCGACGAGCTCGCCGATGCCTTCGAACCCCTGATACCTGAGTTCACCGATGATTTCGATCCGCAGCGCTACGGCATCGACGTGGCGCGCAACCTCAACAACACCCTGGACAAGACCAACGAGATCTTCCGCGACTCGCCCTACAATCGCGCCTTCCGCGCCTCTGCCCTCTCCATCGTCGGCTCGGGGCTGGCCAACGCCATCGACGCCTACGGCGACGATCCTTCGCTGCGCAGCGCCCTGCAGGTTTCCATCGAGACGGCGCGGGTCGGCGTGGATGGCGCTCAATTGGTCGATGCCCTGCTCACCGGCGGCGAGGGCTCCCGGGTCACCCCTGGCCTCAAGCTGGGCGGCAAATTCGTGCATCTGTTCGGTGCCGGGCTGGCCGGTGTCGATGCGCTGGTGCGCCTGAACGAGGGCGATGTCGTCGGTGCCGGTCTCAACGCGGCGGTGGCGGGCGGGGTCGGCTATGCGGTATTCGGCAGTTCGTCGCTGGCAGGCCCAGTCGGCTTCGGCATCGCCACCCTGGCCACCCTGGTCCAGTTCGGCCGCGACGCCTATCTGAACGCACAGCACAACAGCCGCTTCGAGACCCAGGCCACGGCGGATTTCCTCGCCCATGCCGGCTTCAGCGAGGAGGCAGCCCAGGTATTGATCGATCAGAGCGGCGGGGGGCACAGCGCGGTGCCCCTGCTGATCCGCTACGGCGAACTCCATGGGCTCTCGCCCGAGCAGACCGTGGAGTGGATCAACGCGATTGCAGAGGGTGAAAATGGCACGACGATGCTCGCCGCGCTGCGCGACAACCTGCACAACACGCTCGACGAGTTCGACGGCGACATCATGCAGTTCGATACCCATGCCGACGGTTTTGAACTCGCTTCACCCTCGCTCGGGGAATCCCGCAGCGGCTCCCTGACGCCACGCTCGCAGTTCGAGCTCGACGCCATTCTGCCGCAGCTCGATATCGAATCGCCCCAGGAGTATGCCTAGCACTGCCACTTGCCGGGCAAAACGACGACGCCCGCCTCTTCGAGGCGGGCGTCGTGTCATGCCGGTGCGGCTTTTAGGGCAACAGTATGGTCGAGCCGGTGGTCTTGCGGCCGGCCAGGGCGTCCTGGGCCTTACCTGCGTCGGCCAGGGCGAAGCGCTGGCCGATGTCGATCGTGACCTTGCCGCTGCCCAGCATGTCGAACAGATCGCGACACATCATCTCAAGCCGTTCGCGGGTGTCGGCATAGCCGTTGAGGCTGGGACGGGTCACGAACAGCGAGCCCTTCTGGTTGAGGATGCCGAGATTGACCCCATCGACCGGCCCCGAAGCGTTGCCAAAGCTGACCATCAGCGAACGCGGCTTGAGGCAGTCCAGCGAGGTGATCCAGGTGTCCTTGCCCACCGAGTCGTAGACCACGTCGCACATCTCGCCGTTGGTCAGCTCCCGAACCCGCGCCACCACATCCTCGCGGGTGTAGTCGATGGTCGCCCAGGCGCCATTCGATTTCGCCAGCTCGGCCTTCTCGGGGGAACTGACGGTACCGATCAGCTTCACTCCCAGCGCCTTGGCCCACTGGCAGGCAATGGAGCCGACCCCGCCCGCCGCCGCGTGCCACAGGATCGTCTCGCCACCCTCGAGCGGGCAGGTCTGGCGCAGCAGATACTGCACGGTCAGGCCCTTGAGCATGCTGGCCGCAGCGGTTTCCGCCTCGATGCCGTCAGGCAGTACCACGACCTTGTCGGCCGGCAACACGTGATATTCGGCATAGGCGCCGAGCGGCCCCTGGGCATAGGCGACCCGGTCGCCCTCCTTCAGGTGGCTCACGCCTTCGCCCACGGCATCGACCACGCCGGCCCCCTCGGTACCGAGCCCCGACGGCAGTCCCGGGACGGGATAGAGGCCGGTGCGAAAATAGATGTCGATGAAGTTGAGCCCGACGGCCTCGTTCCTGACCCGAACCTCGCCGGAAGCGGGATCGGCCGGTGTCACCTCGAGGAGCTCGAGCACCTCGGAGCCGCCGGTACGAGCAAACTGGATGCGCTTGGCCATGTCGTTTCCCTTTGTTCGCTAACGATAGAGTGACACCATCCAACCGCTGTTGGCCCATGCGGTCAAGCGAGTCGTACCACTACGGCGCTCAGCCGGGGAACGCTGCCAGCCGTTCGACGAAGAGCGCCTTCTCCTGTTCGAAGAAGCGCGGGTCGTGCTTGAAGCGTCGCAGCACCGCTTCATCGTCGAAGCCCAGCGCCGGCTCCAGCTCATTCACGCCACCCGCGGGGTGATGGGACGAGAGGCCAACACGCTGGCCGCCGGGAGCCGCGAACCAGCGATTGATGCCGCAACGGCGAAAGAACGCCTCTTCCTCCTGATCCACCGCGTCGACCCTCAGCGGCGCTTTCTGGGCCAGCTCGCGGATCAACCGACGCAGGCTTTCACGGTCACCGCCGGGCGAGGCGTGCAGCCGCAGTGCCATGCCCGAGCCCGATGAATCGAGCGCCAGCAGGGCCAGCGCACCGGGCCTGCCCTGATCGTCCACCAGCGCCCAGAGACGGGCGGCCTCCTGGGTGAACAACACCTGTCGCGTGCCGGTAAAAGTGACCAACGGCGATAGCCCCGCTTCCCTTCCATAGATATCGGCGCACAGGCGGGCGAGCCAGGCATCACGCTGCTCGTCACGCTCGGGGGTCATCACCTTCATGCCTTGCCTCATTGCATCGTCAAAGGCTGCAAGCCTAGCATAGTCGCGGTCGATTCCACGCGTGCCGCTAGTGGGTGGTCGCCACTCTGTCATCACTATCGGCTAGCCTGACCAGATCCTCCACCGGAGCCCAGACATGCCCCCATCGCACCCCGCTATTGCGCTGCCCAGACTGATCGCACACCGCGGGCTCTCCGCCCATGCCCCGGAGAATACGCTAACGGCCGTGAGGGCCGCGCACGATGCCGGCTATCAGTGGGTGGAACTCGACGTGCAGTTGCTCGGCGACGGCACCCCGGTGATCTGGCACGATGCCACGCTC
Source organism: Billgrantia sp. C5P2 (assembly GCF_051062895.2). Taxonomy (NCBI): domain Bacteria; kingdom Pseudomonadati; phylum Pseudomonadota; class Gammaproteobacteria; order Oceanospirillales; family Halomonadaceae; genus Billgrantia; species Billgrantia sp. C5P2. The sequence goes on along the minus strand of NZ_CM128542.1, from coordinate 1,554,092 downwards.
AAGCGTTGCTCCGATGGGCATGGCAGGCTCGCCACGCTGGATCTCGCCGCGGTGCGCAAGCTCGATGTCGGCGCCTGGTTCGGCGACGGTTTTCGCGGCGAACGCATGGCCACCCTGAGTGACATGCTGGAATTGCTGGTAGAGCTGGACATGGGCGTCAACATGGAACTCAAGGTGACCAGCAAACGTAGCGGCACCGAACTGGCCGAGGTGGTGGTTCCTCGCCTGCTCAAGGCACTGCCGCCGGAGCGGCTGATCCTCTCCTCCTTCGACCAGCCCGCCCTGCAGCACGCCCGGTCCTTGGCCGATGCCTCCCTGCTGCCCATTGGCGTGCTCACCGAGGGCGTGCCCGAGAGATGGCAGTCGCGCTGCGAGGCGCTCGATGCCTACAGCATCCATACCGACTGGACTCGGCTCACCCCTCGCCGCGCACAGGAGATCAAGGCCGCCGGCTATCGCCTGCTGTGCTATACCCCCAACGACCCGGCCGCCTTCGCTCGGCGTTGGGAATGGGGCGTCGACAGCGCGATCAGCGATGACCCCGCCCTGTTTGCCGGTATCGCCCCGCCGCCGGCCTGACTGGGACATGCCACCGGAACATGCTATTCGGTTGGTCTAGCCTAAGAGGACGCATTGACAGGAGAAATGGCAATGGAACTGCTGGATCGAATTACGGACTATCTGATCGACAATGACCTCAAGCTCGCCACCGCCGAGTCCTGCACCGCTGGCCTGATCATATCGGAGCTGGCGAGGGTGCCGGGAAGCGGCCAGAGTATCGACTGCGGTCTCGGGGTCTATTCGCCCCAGTCGAAGAACCGCTACCTCGGCGTCAGCTTCGACACCATTGAGCGCCATGGCCTGACCAGCGAAGCCGTGGCCAGCGAGATGGCCGCCGGCGCCCTGAACAACAACGATGCCGACGTGGCCCTGGCCAATACCGGCATTGCCGGCCCTACCCCCGGTGACGACGACACGCCTATCGGCACCGTGTGCTTCGCCTGGGCATTCCGCCACAACGGTGATCATCACCACTATTGCGAAACCCGCCGCTTCGACGGCGAACGCGACGAAGTGCGCCTGGCCGCGGCCCACTACGCGCTGGAACGTCTGCCCCATTACCATCGACTGTGTCTCGATAGCACAACGGAAGCGGCGGAAGAAACACGCTCGCGCCAGGCCGTTCAGCGCGCTATCGGCGTGCAGCTGCAGGCCCGGGCTGACGTCGACGTCCAGCATGAGATCGAGCGCCGTCGCGACTTTCTCTGCAACATCATGCAGGAAAGCGGCCAGACGACGCTGGTGCTGGGCATCAGCGGCGGCGTCGACTCCACCGTGGCGGGCCGCCTGGCCCAACTGGCCGTGCAGAAACGCCGCGAACAGGGCGAACAGGCGACCTTCGTTGCGATGCGCCTGCCTTACGGCGTGCAGCAGGACGCCGACGATGCCGATAAGGCGTTGGCCTTCATCCAGCCTGACGAAGTGCTCGATGTGAACATCCAGGGCGCCAGCGATGCGCTGCTGGAATCGCTGGAAAGCGGCGGCCTGGCGTTCGAGGATGCCGGCCAGCGCGATTTCGTGCTGGGCAACATCAAGGCGCGCCAGCGCATGGTCACCCAGTATGCCGTGGCCGGTACTCGCGGTGGCCTGGTCATCGGCACCGACCAGGCCGCCGAGGCACTCATGGGTTTCTTCACCAAGTACGGCGATGGGGCCTGCGACGTCGCTCCCCTGACCGGCCTGACCAAGCGCCAGGTGCGCCTGCTTGGCCAACACCTCGGAGCCCCGGAAGAGCTGGTGAACAAGGCCCCCACCGCCGATCTCGAATCGCTCGCGCCACAGAAACTCGACGAGGTGGCCCTGGGTGTCACTTACGAGGAGATCGACGACTTCCTGGAGAACCGGGACGTGTCCGAGCGTGCTTTCGATACCATCCTCACCACCTACCGTCGCACCACGCACAAGCGCCAGTTGCCAATTGCTCCAGACTGAACATCCACCTCATCCCCAAAAGACAACGGGCCGACACTCAGGTGTCGGCCCGTATGCCAGACAACCCCACCCAATCGGGTTCACAGCCCTAGCAGCCGTTCGATGGCCGCCATGTCCAGGTGCGCTTCAAGGCAGTCGGCCAGCCGATCGAGTTCCTGCTGACGATGATCGTGGTAGTCCACCGCCGCGTCCGGCGCGTCGAGCCCACAGCGGGCGAGCAGCGCCGCGCAGGCCTCGGGGCGATCGAACAGGCCGTGCAGGTAGGTGCCCATGATCTGGCCGTCCGGGCTAACACCGCCATCAGGCCTCTCCTCCAGCTCCACCAGTGGCCGCTCCAGGCCAGGTCCTTCGCTTACACCGTTATGGATCTCGTAGCCACTGATCGCCACGCCTTCGGGTAGCAAGCGCCCACTCACGTTGCGCAGCTGCTTGCCTGCTACCATGCGCGTCTCGAAGTCGAGCAGGCCGAGCCCCGGCGTCGAGCCGGCTGGCCCTTCCAACCCGTCGGGGTCGTGCACCGCCTGCCCCAGCATCTGGAAGCCACCGCAGATGCCCAGCACCTTGCCGCCATAGCGCAGATGGCGCTGTATCACCGCTTCCCAGCCCTGGGCACGCAGCCAGGCAAGGTCGCTACGGGTACTCTTGCTCCCGGGCAGGATGATCAGGTCTGCAGGGGGAAGGGGCCGCCCCGGCCCGACCTGACTCGGCCCGATAAAGCTGAGCTCGACCTGCGGATGCAGGCGCAGCGGGTCGAGATCGTTGTGATTGCTGATGCGCGGCAGCGCCGGCACCGACACCTTGAGCGTGTCCCCCTGCCCCATCCGCCCGCTGCGGCCGATACTGTCCTCGGCATCGAGCAGCAATCCTTGCAGATAGGGCAGCGTGCCATATACCGGCTTGCCGGTCCGCTCGGCCAGCCAGTCGAGGCCCGGTTCGAGCAGGGCGATATCGCCGCGGAAGCGGTTGACGATGAAGCCATGGGTACGTGAGCGCTCGCTCTCGCTGAGCAGCTCCAGGGTGCCGACCAGTTGGGCGAAGACGCCGCCGCGGTCGATATCGCCGACTAGAATCACCGGACAATCCACCATCTCGGCGAAGCCCATGTTGGCGATGTCGTTCGTGCGCAGGTTGATCTCCGCCGGGCTGCCCGCCCCCTCGGCAATGATCACGTCATATCGGGAAGACAGCGCTTGCCAGGCCGCCAGCACGCTTTCACGTGCCGTACGCTTGTAGGCGTGATAATCCAGCGCGTCCAGATGGCCGTGCACTCGGCCGCGCAGGATAACCTGGGCGCCGCGGTCGCTCTCCGGCTTGAGCAGCACCGGGTTCATGTCGCTATGAGGCTCCACCCCCGCGGCCAGCGCCTGCAGCGCCGTGGAGCGGCCAATCTCGCCGCCATCCACGGTCACCGCGCTGTTGAGCGCCATGTTCTGCGGCTTGAACGGCGCCACCGACACGCCCCGCCGCGCCAGCAGCCGGCAAAGTCCCGCCACCACCGTGCTCTTGCCGGCGTCGGAGGTGGTGCCCTGGATCATCAGGGTGGTCATGGCCGTGCCACCTCGGCCAGTGCCTCTTGCAGCGCTTCATCCACCAGGGCGTGCCCCCAGCCATTGCCATGTACCAGCTCCGCCAGGGGAAGGCGCTGACGCCAACCCTTACGCGCCAGCTCGGGCTGCTCCAGAAACTCGCTGACATAGCCCAGGCACAGGTAGGCCAAGGGGTAGACCCGTTCCGGCAGGCTCAGCACCTGCGCCAGCTCATTCTGATCGAGGATGCTGACCCAGCCCACGCCAATACCCTCGGCCCGGGCCGCCAGCCACAGGTTCTGCACCGCCAGGCAGGTGCTGAACAGGTCCGTGTCGACGATGCTGTTGCGCCCCAGCACATGCTCGCCGCCTCGTGCCCTGTCGCAGGTGATGCACAGGTTGAGGGGGCTCTCCAGAATTCCCTCGAGCTTGAGGCGGCGATAGGTCTGCTGCCGCTCTTCGGAGAAGCGCTGCGCCCCTTTCTCGTTCTCACGCTCGAAGATGCCATGCACCCGGCGCCTCACCTCGAGGCTGTCGATCAGCAGGAAGTCCCAGGGCTGCATGAAACCCACCGAAGGGGCATGATGGGCAGCCGCCAGCAGGCGTGCCAGCACCTCCGGGGGAATCGGGTCCGGCAGGAACTGGGCGCGCACATCCCGACGCTCATGGATGGCGCGATAGACAGCGTCCCGCTGCGCCCGGGGAAAAGCGTGATCGGGAATCACAGCTCGATGCCCTTCTGCGCCTTGATTCCCTGCTCCTTGAAGGCGTGCTTGACCACACGCATCTCGGTAACGGTGTCGGCCAGCTCGATGAGTTGCTCGGGGGCGTAGCGACCGGTGATCACGACATGCTGCATCTCCGGGCGTACCTGCAGGTCATCGAGCACCCGGTCGAGATCGAGGTACTCGTAGCGTAGGGCGATATTGAGCTCATCGAGCAGTACCAGGTCGAAGCTGGCGTCGCCGAGCATGCCCCGCGCCACTTCCCAGGCGGCTTCGGCGGCCTGGATGTCACGCTCGCGATCCTGAGTATCCCAGGTGAAGCCCTCACCCATCACGTGGTACTGCACGCCCGGCTGACGGCGGAAGAACGCCTCTTCGCCGGTCTCCCGCGTGCCCTTGATGAACTGCACCACCCCTACCTTCATGCCGTGGCCGAGCGCGCGGGCCAGCATGCCGAAGCCGGAGCTGCTCTTGCCCTTGCCGGGCCCGGTGAGCACCAGCAGCAGGCCCTGCTCCTTCTGTGCAGCGGCAATGCGCTCCCGCATGATCTTCTGCTTGGCGGCCATGCGCTGGGCATGGCGCCGGGGATCCTTGGCGTTCTCCCGCATAAACGATCTCCTTTTACTCAGTGAAGCGCACCGGCTCGCCGCGGAAAATGGCGGCCACCAACCGCGGCGCCGAGGGGAAATAGCCGTGAAAGTAGCTGGCAACCGATCGACCCTCGACATAGACCGGCTCGGCCGGACTTCCGGCCAGGCGACGGGCATGGGCGATTGGCTCGAGCGGCGTTTCCAGCAGCGAATGGTGGTAGGTGTGGCCACGCAGCTCACCCGCTTCGGTGGTCAGGCTCTGCAGTCCCAAGGCGCTGAGCTTTCCAGCCATGCGCGCGGTGCCGGGCAGCAGCCCCAGCATGGCGTGCTCGACCCCCTCTCCATCCACCAGACGCTCCATGCATGCCATCAGCCCGCCGCATTCGGCCAGGATCGGTCTGCCGGCGTCGTGATGGGCACGGATCGTGGCAAGCATCGTCGCATTGGCAGCGAACCTCGCCGCATGCAGCTCCGGGTAGCCGCCAGGCAACCACAGGCCGTCGCACTCGGGCAGGACGTCATCGACCAAGGGTGAGAAGAAGCGCAGCTCGGCGCCCATCTGTGTGAGCAGGTCGAGATTGGCACGGTAGAGAAAGGCGAAGGCGTCGTCCCGAGCCACCGCGATACGCACGCCTTCGAGCAGGCGGGGCGGCGGCTCGGGGGCCTCGGCCTCGAGCATCACCTGCGCCGGCAGGCGGTCGAGCCCGGCTTCCTTCAGCACGTCGGCGGCGGCGTCGAGCTGGGTATCGAGCCCGGCCAGTTCGCCGGCCTGAACGAGACCCAGATGGCGATCGGGGATCTTCATCGCCGCGCTGCGCGGGATGGCGCCGAGCAGCGAGAGTCCCGCCGGCATGCTCCCAGCCAGCAGCTTGCCGTGGCCGGGACTGCCGACGCGATTGGCGATCACCTCGTGAATGGCGAGATCGGGATGAAAGTTGGCCAGCCCCTGGGCCACGGCACCGAAGGTCTGGGCCATGCCCCAGGCATCGATCACCGGCAGCGCCGGCAGCCCGGCGAGAATCGCCAGGTCGGCGCTGGAGGGATCGCCGTCGAACAAGCCCATGGAGCCCTCGACCAGGATCAGGTCGGCCTCCTGGGCAGCCTCGGCCAGGCGCCAGCGACACTCGTCTGCGCCTGTCATCCAGGGGTGCAACTGGTAGACCGGTTGGCCCGAGGCCACCTCCTGCACCATGGGGTCGAGGTAGTCGGGGCCGTGCTTGAAAACTCGCACGCGGCGCCCGGCGTTGCGGTGTAGCCGCGCCAGCGCTGCAGTCACCATGGACTTGCCCTGGCCTGAGCCGGGAGCGGTGATCAGGGCGGCATGGGCCTCGCCGCGAATCGTCGAAGTCGTCATATCACCTCACGGGTACGAAAACGGGGGCACCATCGATCTCGGCGGTGGCCAGGCGTTGACCGTAAAGCCGCTCCAGGGCGGCGGGCACCAGCATTCGCTCGGCCGCCCCCCAGCACGCCTCGCCATCGGGGTAGAGCAGCAGCAGATGATCGCACCAGCGTGCCGCCAGGTTGAGGTCGTGCAGACACATCATGACGGCCTTGCCCTGGGCGGCCTGCTCGGAAAGCAGAGCCATCACCGCGGTCTGGTGGTGCAGGTCGAGATGGTTGGTGGGTTCATCGGCAAGCCAGATATTCGGCGCCTGGGTCAGCACCGTGGCAATGGCCAGGCGTTGCCGCTCGCCGCCCGACAGTGTGCTCACCAGCCGCTCGGCCAGATGGTCGACATCGAGACGTTCGAGCGCCGCCTCGGCCAGGCGCAGGTCCTCGCCACCCTCCATCTGCCAGGGGGAAAGCCAGGGGTGGCGGCCAATCAGCGCGGTCTCACGTACCGTGGCGGGAAAACCATCGTGGCGCTCCTGGAACACCAGCCCCAGGGTACGCGCCACTTGCCGCCGGCCCAGCGCGGCCAGCGGGCGGCCATCGACGAGCACCCGGCCAGCCCGCGCTGCGCGCAACCCCGCCAGGGTATGCAGCAGCGTCGTCTTGCCGGCGCCGTTGGGGCCGAGCACGCCCCAGACCTGCCCCGGTTCGACGCTGAGCGACAACGGGCGACCGTCGTGACGCCCCGGCACGTCGACCACCAGCCCGCTGATTTCGAGGCGGTTCATCAGCGGCTCCGATACAGCAGGAACAGAAAGGTGGGCACGCCGAGCAGCGCGGTGATCACCCCCACCGGCAGTTGCTCGGGCGCGATCAGGATGCGCGCCAGGGTATCGGCCAGCACCAGCAGGATACCGCCGGCCAGCGCGCAGGCCGGCAGGATCAGGCGCTGGTCGTTGCCCAGCACCAGGCGCAGCATGTGCGGCACCACCAGACCGACGAAGCCGATGCTGCCGGCGGTAGTCACAGCCATCGCGGTGAGTACGCTGGCAGCGAGATAGATCATCCACTCCAGCGGACGCACGTTGACGCCCAGGGCTGCGGCTTGCAGCGGCCCGCGGGCCATGACGTTGAGGCTGCGTCCGAGCGGCGCCAGCAGCAGACAGATGAGCAGCAGCAGCGCCAGCGGCGGCCAGGGGGAGCGTGAATAGGAGAGATCCCCCATCAGCCAGTAGAGCATGCCGGGCAGGCGTTCAGCAGGGCTTATCGCCAGCATCAGCGTGATCACCGCGCCCCAGCCGGCTGCCACCACCACGCCGGTGAGCAGCAGGCGGGATGGCGTCCAACTGCCGGTGCCATGGGCCAGGCCGAAAACCAGCAGCGTCGAGAGAAAGGCCCCGGCGAAAGCCGAGCCGCTGATCACCGCCCCGCCCAACCCGGCAAGCATCGCCGCCAGCGCCCCAACCGAGGCACCACCGGATAACCCCAGCACATAGGGGTCGGCCAGCGGATTGCGCAGCAGCACCTGCATCAGGCCGCCGGCCACGGCAAGCAAGCCACCCACGGCGAAAGCCGAGAGTGAGCGAGGAATGCGTAGCTCGAGAATCAGCGTGCTCGCCAGCGGACTACCCTCTCCGCGTACCACTGCCCAGACATCGCCCAACGACAGCGCGGCGCTGCCCAGCGTGACCGACAGCAGCAGCGCTGCCAGCCCCAGCAGGGCCAGCACGCCCAGCGGCAGCCACAGCGAGCGGCGACGGGGAATCGTCATCGCTTCAGCGCTTGCCGCGGACATCGTCGAGCTTCTCGCAGAACAGGCGGCTGCCCTCCAGCAGCCGCGGCGTGGGCCGCTGTATCAGCGATGGCGGCACGAAGTAGAGGTTGTCGCGCTCGACCGCAGTCAGGTTCGGGTACTGCTCCCAGTGAGTCAGCCAGTCGCGGTTCTCCTCGCCCATGCCGCCGGCCAGGATCGCCTTGGGATCGGCGGCAAGCACCGATTCGTCATCGATGCGCGGCACCAGTCTCGTCAGCTCGCCGAAAACGTTGACGCCACCGCACAGGGTCAGCACCTTGCCGATCAGGTGCTCGTCGTTGATGGTCATCAGGGGCTCGTCCCACACCTGGTAGAACACCGGCACCGGCTCGGCGTCGGCGTAGCGCTTGGCGAGCGCGGCCATGCCTTGGCGAAATTCGGCGGCGACGCGGTCCCCCTCATCCCTGGTATCGGCAAGCAGGGCCAGCCGCTCGATGGCGCTGGAGACGTCTTCGAACTCACGCGGTTCGATATAGAACACCGGTACGCCGAGGGATTCGATGGTCTCTAGCTGCTCGGGGGGGTTGCCGGTGGTCCAGCCGATCACCAGGTCCGGGCGCAGCGAGACCAGCGCTTCGAGATCCATGCGAGTATGGCTGCCCACCGACGCCACCGCCCTGGCCTCTGGCGGATAGTCGCTGTAGGCCACCACCGCCACCACCTTCTCCCCCGCCCCGGCCGCATAGACCAGCTCCGTCGCTCCCGGCGAGAGCGCGGCAATGCGGCTGGCCGGCGCCTCGAGGCACACCTCGCGGTCGCGGTCGTCGATGGCACAGACTTCGGCCCTTGCCGCCTGGGGCAGCAGCAGCGCGAGCATGCCCAGCACGCCGAACAGGAGGTTCAAGCTCGAATGGCGCGGGTTCGTCACCTGCGGCTCCTCATTGATTCAGTTGTCATCGATCAGTATCAGGCGGCCGCTCTCGGGGTCGCGATAGACCCGGCCGACGCTCTCGAAACCACTACCCGCCTCGCCCATGCCGGCGGGCAGTTCCGGCATCTCGCGCCCGGTCTCGACGTCCATGCCGCCGCTCGTATCGGCGCCTTCCGCCTTCCCTTCATGCGCGGCTGCCAACGCCACCATCAGGCCGACGGCAAACACCAGCATGATATCCGCCAGGTTGGCCAGCGGCCCCATCGGCTCCTCGTCGGCCGTGTCGAAACGGCTGCGACGATACTCCGGCACGCTCATCGCGCCCTCCTCTCCAGCTGCGCCATGGCGGCGTCGTACCAGCGGCGGCGCAGGCGACCGAGCAGGTAGCCGAGGATACCGATGAACAGCCCCAGTACGGTGGTATTGAAGGCGACGGTAACGGCCTGAGCCAGCACGTCGAGATGGCCATTTGCCAGCGCGGCCAGTCCCGGCCCGAGCGGAATCAGCGTACCCATCAGTCCCAGCATGGGGCCGATGCGCGCCAGCAGGTCGGCGCGATCGATAGCACGGCGCGCCCGGCTCGCCAGCCTGTCGCGCCTGTCCGCCTCGACCAACCCGCGAATCCCTCCGTTGCGCTCACCGATGGCGAGTCCCAGCTCCCACAGCGACAATGCCACCAGGGCCAGCAGGGCCAGCATCACCGGTGCCAGCAACCAGCCGACGACGGCGTCCATGACTTCCAGCGTGGCAGCAGTCAGGAAATGATTCATCGCATTCTTCTCCCGTGGCCAAACCCGCCCAACAGCAACAACAGCGTCAGCACGGCCAGCGCCCAAGGTAGCAGATTCACTCCACCCTCGGCGGAGACATCGGCGTCACCAGTCGGAGCATTCTGAGCGATGTCTGGCGCCGTTTCGCCGCTCTGTCCCGCCGCCGGATCGGGCTCAGCGGTCGCATCGCCCCGAGCACTGGCTTTCTGGGCCTGGGCTTCGAGCGGCTGCACCTCGCGAATGCTTGCGGGTACCGCCGGATTTTCGCTGCGTTCCATGCGGGCGGCCTCGACCACCGCCTCGAAGGCTTCACGAAGTTCCTCGTCGAGTCGCTCGGCGACCCAGGGCAACAATGGATGGTCCGGGTGGGCGTGGCCGCTGCCGGGCAGACCGTTGGCCACCACCAGCTCGGCGAATTCACCGGCGAGGCGATCCACGGTTGCCGTTTCGGCATCCCAGTACCCGCGCTGGGCGGCGAGCAGGGCGATCGCCTGCATATGCGCCTTGACGTGAGCGTTGTGCGACTCGGCCAGGAAATCGTCCAGCCCCAGGTCGTGGCGATCCTGGAAATAGACGGCGTCGACCTCGTCCCACACCCAGGAGCGGACCACCTCGGGGCTGGTCACCTGCCAGCCCCACAGGTTGTCGAGGAAATCGCTGGCCATGGTACGCGCCCCGGCGTAGCCGTGATCCATCAATGGGCGCAGCCACTGGGGGTTCAGGTTGCGTGCGCGCAGCTCACCGAGCAGCGCCCGCTCCAGGCTCTCGACTCGCGGATTGTCGATATCAGCATGCTGCAGCACACGGTTGTCGGGTGCCTGGCCGCGCAGTTGCTCCACGGCATTGGAAAGGCCGCCCTGGAAGTCGAAGCCGTCATCATTGTCGAGCAGGCCGTAGAGGTGACTGGCTCGGCCCAGGTAGGTGCGTCCCACCCGCGCCAGGTTGGCGTCGAAGGCGGCATGGGCCGGTTCGCCGCTCTGCCGGCTGCCGTAGGCGTGGCCCATGCGTCGGCGGTAGGCGCTGCCCAGCTCGTCGCGGCTCTCCCAGGCGCTCGAGCGCGTGGCCAGGCGATTGACGCCGGCACCGTAGGCTCCCGGAGCGGTACCGAACACCCGCAATGCAGCCTCCTCCCCGGCGCGCTGCGCCGATGCGCCGCTCTGCAGCAGCGTCCGGCTATCCGCTACCCAGCGTGCAGCGACGCGGTTCTCGGCCAGGCTTTCGGCGCCCGGGTCGCGCAGGTCGTGGGGCAGCGGTGCAAGAGCAGCCTCAAGCGCATCGGCGAGCTGGGGATGCTCGTCACGAATCGTCTCGCTGGCCCCGTCAAGGGCCAGACGCACGGCCAGATCTAGCCATACCAGCTGGTCCTCGTAGAGATCGCGAAACAGCCCCGAGGTAGTGAAGAGTACGTCGCGACGACGGCGATATGCCTCGTCCAGCGGCAACCGCTCGAGCCCCTGCACGATGCCACGCGAGTTCCACTGCGGGCGTACACCCAGCATGTCGAGGCCGAAGGCGATCATGACGCCCTCGTCGCGTACGGTATCGGAAGCCCAAAGCACCACCGCCTCGCTCTCTTCGCCATCGGCCTGTCGTTCATCCGAGTCGCGCGCACGTGCGCTTGCGGCCAGCTCGCGGCCCAACGACCAGGCCACCCGAGTGGGGATGAGGTCGCTGGAGAGCGCGTGGAAGTTGCGTCCGGTGGGGAGCACCTCGGGAGTGCGTAGCGGGTCGTTACCTGGGCCGGGCGCGACGAAGCGGCCTTCCAGGGCGGCCAGCAAGGCGTCGCGTTCGTGGCCCGGCGAGGCGGCGAGCAAATCGCGCCGCTCGCTTTCACGTTCAGTCGCGAGTTCGGCCTCGAGCTCCCTGTCGCCGCTCATCGAGGCGAGCATGGTATCGATGGCTTCGGCGGACCAATCGCGGCCGAACACGTGCAAACCGAGCGGCATGAAACGCTCCTGCATATCGGTCACGTAGTGACCCGCCTCATGCACCAGCAGCTCCTCGGAAACCTCGTCGAGCGTCACCTCGTCGGCATTGAGCCCCAGGTCGCCGGCGATCTCGCGCTCGAACTCATCGACCAGGTCGAGGCTCTCGATACGCTCACGCAACATTTGCACCGCACGGCGGCGCGTGGGGCTGTCGGGCGAGACCGCCGACTCGAAGGTCTCCACCAACTGGCGCAGTTCGAGCAACTCGTCATAGAGCTCGGTGGCGGCGAGCGGCGGCGTCAGGTGGCTGATCATCACGCCCAACGCACGACGCTTGGCCTGGATGCCCTCGCCCACGCCATCGACGATGTAGGGGTAGATCAGCGGCAGGTCGCCGCCAAGCAGGTCGGGATAGTCGTCTTCGCTCAAGCCGGCGCGGCGGCGAGGCAGGAACTCCCGCGTCGAGTGGCGACCGAGATAGACCAGAGCGTCGGCCTCGAAGCGGTCACGCAGCCAATGATAGAACCCGACGTACTGATGGGTCGGCGGGAAGGTGGTGTTGGCGTGCAGCAGCTCTTCGTCGACTTCCCAGCCGCGCGGCGGCTGCGGGCCGATGAAGACGTTGCCGAAGCGCAACCCGGGGAACAGCATGCGCCCCTCGTGCACCATCGAGCGCCCCGGCGCCTCGCCCCAGCCCGAAAGGCCGGGAATGCCGGTAGCGATAAGGGCATCGCGAAGCGCCTCCAGCTCGCCTGGCTCGCCTTCGTGAGCGAGTTGATGGCGCCAACCTTCGACGTACTGATCGAGCAGGTCCAATGCACGTGCCCGAGCGGGATGTTCGTGCTGCTCGAGCAGGTGCCGCAGGTCCTCGGCGCTGCGCTCGAGCAATTCGCGTACGAGATCGGGCTCACCCATGTCGTCGGCGTCGCGCAGGCGGGCATGCATGTAGCCCAGCGGACCGTGCTCGAGTTCGGCGCGGATCGTCGTCGGCAGCGTCTCGAAGTAGGCGCGATACTCGTCGCCACTCAGCGAGGCAACTCGATCCGCCATTTCGGCAAGCGCCCCCCGATCCTCCGGCAGATTGACGCCGTGCTGCTGGATCAGCTCGTGCAGCGCCTCGGGGCTCTCGGGCAGCTCACCGGTATCGTAGCCGGCTTCCTGCAAACGGGTGAGCATCTCAAACAGCGAGGCCGGTACGTCGAGATTGTCGGCGCCGACGTTCTGCCGCCCCGGTGGGTGGTTGTAATAGATCAGCGCGATCTTCTTGTCGGCGTTGTCGACCTCGCGCAGGCGCTGCCAGCGCGCCAGGCGGTTCGTCATGGCTGCCACCCGTGCGGGAAGCGGTTCACTCAGGCGCAACGCCACGCCGGTTGCCTCGTCGATGCGCACCGGCGTCGCCACAGCCATGACCAGCGGCTGGCTGATTCCCTGCAATTCCGGCATGGCCAGTTGGTAGTGCACCGCATCGCGCGGCAGACCGTCGCTGGAGAGGCGCCACTGGGCCTCGCTGCGATCGGCCAGGCGGATGCCCTTGAGCACCGGCACGTCGAGCGCCTCGAGCGTCGCGGTCACACCGCGCCTCCCCTCGCCACCGCCCAGGGTGAAGTCCTGCAGGCTGAGGATACCGGCCAGGCTGGCATCACCCAGCGTCTCGGGCAGCCTTTCCACCGCCTCCCGAGTCGCGCCTCCCCAGCGCGACAGTACCGCGACACACTGTATCTCCTTGCGTTCCAGCGCCTCGCAGGTCGTTTCCAGCAGCGCCCGGTCGCCCGGGCGGTCGCCGCTGTCGAGATCGAGCAGCACCACCGCCGGCCCGCCTTGCAGGCGAAGGTCGGCCGGCTCGGCGCTGGCCTCGTCCATGTGCGCTGGGCGCAGGTAGCGAATCGCCTCGCGTGGAGACGGCTCGGACACGTCGAGGTCGTGCCCGGCCTGGGTCAGCAACCAGCGCAGCAGGCCGTCGAGGTGCGCCGGGCTGCGCCCCTGGTAGTAGGCACGCCCCATCAGCCACTTACGCTGCCCCGCAAAGCGTTCGCGCTGGTCGGTATAGTGCTCGAGCGCCGTCTCGCCGGGCTCGGGACCGGCCGCCAGTTCGCCCAGCGTCTCCTCGCTCAGCCCGGCCAACAGCTGCTTGCCATCGAGCCGGGAAAGCCGCGTCAGACGCCGATCGCCGTTTATGGCCAGCACGGGCACCAACGGCTCCACCTGCCGCTCAATGAGCTCGCCGATCCGCCCCACCTGATCGCCGAAGACCGCGGCGAGCAGCACGGCATCGGCCTCGCCGAATAGCGTGGCAAGCTCCCTGTCGCTTGCGCTCGCCAGTTGCTCCGGCGTGCGCAGCACCACGTCATGCTCGGGATAGGCGTCGAGGAAGCGATGTGCCCCAGCAGCGAGCTCGGCCGCCGAGCGCTCGGAGACGATGCCCACCACGGTGGCTGCCGACGCAAGCGTCGGCAGCAGCATCAGTAGGACTATCACCAACCGCCAGGCCATGACGTGGGGCGCCATCACTGGGCACCGTAGCTGACGCTGAGGAAGGCCGCTCGGCCGGCGTTGAGGTAGTCATCGCCATTGGAGAACCTGGCAGTCGCATACTCCTTGTCCAGCGCGTTCTCCACCGTCAGGCGAGCCGACCACAGCGGGGCGAACTGCCAGCCGGCACGCAGGTTGACCAAGCCGAAGCCGCTCAGCCGCTCCTGGTTGGCCACATCGTCGTAGCGATGTCCTTGCAGGATCCAGGAGCCGCCCAGGGACCATTCGCCCAGCTCACGGTCCACGTCTAAACGCGCACTCTTGGATGCGCGACGGCGTAAGCGGTTGCCGCTTTCACGATCCTCCGGATCGGTCCAGGTCAGCGCGGCAGCCAGCGTCCAGTCGCCGAGCTCGGCACCACCCGACAGCTCGATGCCACGCACACGCGCCTCCGCCACGTTCTGCGGCGCCCACAGGCCGCCCTCGGTCGGTGCCCAGTCGATCATGTCAACGAGGTCGGTCTGGTAGGTCGCGAGGTCCCAATACCAGCGTCGATACTGGCCGCGCATGCCCATCTCGACGGTGCTGGAGGATTCAGGGTCGAGCTCGGGGTTGCCCGAGTTCGGCCAATAGAGATCATTGAACGTCGGCGCGCGGAAGGCAGTACCGTAGCTCGCTCGCAGCGTATGGGAGCCATCCAGGTCATAGCCCAGCGCCAGGCTACCGGTGACTTCCTCACCGTAGGCCTCGTTGTCGTCGTATCGCAGCCCGGCTTGCAGTGCGACGGGGGAGAAATCGAGCAATCCCTGGGCGAAAACGGCGGCATTGCCGCGGCTGGAGACATCGAAATCGGTGGTACCCGAGGCCCTGTCCTCACTGTACTCGGCGCCCGCTATCAGTTCGTGCAGGCCGAAGTTCAAGGTATTCTGCCAACGAGCGGTCTGGGTGCGGGTGTTGATGATCGAGGGAAAGTCGGTGTTGAAATTGTCGAGTTCGTCGCGTGATTCGCTCAAGGTCAATCGGCTGATCCACTGCTCGGTCACCGGCAGCTCACCATAAATGCCGGCCACTTGTTGGACGAAATCGCTCTCTCCGCTGTCGAATTCGTTGTTGCCACGCGCACGCAAGGCCAGGGCGCCGATCTCGGCGCCGCCATCGAAGGTGTGGGCGATTCGGGCCAGGGCCGAAGTATTGTCGTAGCCCAGGTTCTCGCCGCCGCGGCGAACCGGAGTGCCGTCGGTGGCGAAGTGGCTGCCGGCAAAGCTGTAGCGGGTGCCACCACCGCTACCGGAGAGCCCGGCGCTAAGGCGGCGTGAGTCGAAGCTGCCGACGCCCGCCGAAACCCAGGGATGCGGGCCACCTTCTTCCGCCTCTCGTGTGAATAGCTGCACTACCCCACCCACCGCATCGGCACCATACAGGCTGCCGCGGGGACCGCGCACGATCTCGCCGCGCTGGAACATGCGCGGATCGAGATAGTGCCAGGCGGCACCACCCGAGGTGGCGGAACGCAGCCGGATACCGTCGATCATCAACACCGCCGATTCGCTACCGGTTCCGCGCAGATAGACGCTGCTCTCTTTCCCGAACGACCCGCGGTTGCTGACATCCACCCCAGGCTGGCCACGCAGCAGATCGGTGATGCTGGTCGGGTCCTGCCGGCGCAGGGTGGCTTCGTCGAGCACGGTAACGGAGGAGAGCGTTTCGTCAGCGGTGCGCGGCGCCAGTGTGGCGGTGACGATCATCGGGTTGAGCGCAACGGCGTCGGCGCTTTCGCTGATCGTGGCCTGAGCCTGAACGGCCAGAGGGAGTGCTGCTAGGCCGCAGGCGGCCAGGCCCTGCACGGCCAAGTGATGCTTGGTTTTCATTCTGATTCCCTTGCTCGCCGTGCCTGCCCGCACGGTCTTCTATGCAAAACCGGGGCGGCTTGGGAGATCGAGAAAGGGAGAGAAGTGAGGCGTCTGCCCTGCCTCGAGGTTACCCACCGCAACCCGGCATGAGGGAAACGCCGAACACATTCGTCGGTGTTTCCTGGGTTCTCGGGCCGGTCTCCGGGCTGACGAGCGAAGCAGCGTCGCCATGACGCGCTTCGGGGCCATCGCCTTCCCATGCCGGAGCACAGTGGCGTGATGATGGACCCAGACTCGATCACCGTTGCGGGGGCAGCGTCGGAATGCTCATTTCCTCAACTTAGAAGAAAGGTCACCGACTTCCCGTTTAACCTCGAACTACAGCGAGGCACCTGAGAGTGGGCGTAAACTAGCAATAGCGAGGCTGGACGTCAACGCATCGTTGCGCCTAGCCTGAGGTAGATCAAGAACTTAGCTGTTGCAGCATGCCGTGCCAGACGCACCAGACCCGCTCGCAGCGCGCCGCGGCATCCTGGGCCAGCCAGCCGTTGAGGTCGCGCAGGCGGCGTTGCTCAGGCAGAAGCGGTACGATGCCACGGCCCATTTCGAGCAGGATCAGCACTGCCTCCCCGCCGCTCCGTGCTTCCCATTCACACAGCGCATCGAGCTCGCCAGCCATGGCTTGGCGCAGCCCGTCGTCATCGGGCTCGTTTGCCATTCGCACGGCCAGCCAACGCTCCCAGCCTTCCAGCACCAGGCAGCCCGACGAGGCGGCAGCCGTGTGCCACGCCTCGAGCCGACATCCCGCGTAAGCCGAATGCCAGACGGCCGCGTCGAAACGCTGCCTTACGATGCAACGCTTGCCGGCACAGGCACCGCCGATGAAGAGCTGCATTGCCAGCACTCTCGCTCATGAATGAAGGTGAATATGCGTCCTTCGGCCTGACTGACCCCGCCCTCCCAGAAGCCGATGCCCTCGAAGCGACGGCGCAGCTCGCGAATCACACCACCGTGGGTAACGACCAGGGTACGGTACTGGCCCTGCGGCATGCAGCCGGCCAACAAGTCGGCGAACCATGCCTCGAGCCGCTGGCGCAGCTCGGCGGTGGATTCGCCACCCGGCGGGGCCTGCGCGCCCGCACTGTCGATCCAGGCGCGATAATGGGGCAACGACTCGAGCTCGTCGTAGGTGCAGCCCTCGTAGTCGCCGAAATGGAGTTCTCGCAGGCGCGCATCGAAGCGTGCCGACTGGAGCACCGCTCGCTCCTCCATCACATGCGCCAAGGTCTGGCGACAACGGGTCAGGTCGCTGCAGTGCACGGTGTCGAACTCGTGCGCTTCCAGCGCTACACGTAGCCGGTCGAGCCCCGGCACCGCATCAGGCAGCAGCAGCGGGATGTCGCGCTGCCCCTGGTAGCGACGCTCGCGATTCCACTGCGTCAGGCCGTGACGAACGACCACCAGCTCCAGGCGACCAGCAGCAGCCATAGCTCTCCTCCCTCGATGACGGTTCCGACGATATCGCCGTTGATTCCCTTGAACGCACGCAGCACCCCATAGGCATAGAGCGCCAGGAACGGCACCAGCGCCAGGCACAGCCACACGCCGCCCGGCACCAGTATGGCAAGCGGCAACAGCGGCAACGCCGCCAGCGCAAGATCGGACGGTGTCAGGTCGCGCTTCCAACCGGCAGCCATCCCCTCCGCGTGGGCAGCTGGTGCCAGCACCAGCAATGCGACCGCCGCCAGGCGCCCCAGCGCCGGAATTGCCACCAGCAGGACCAGGCTCGCCCCGGCCTCCAGCAGCACGAACAGCAGCGCCACCTTCCACAGCAGCAGGAACACCAGCGCCAGAATGCCGAAGCTGCCCACGTGCGGGTCCTTCATGATCGACCAGCGCTTCTCCAGCGGCGCATTGCTGCCCAGTGCGTCGGCCACGTCCATCACGCCATCCAGGTGCAGCCCGCCGGTCAGCGCCACCCACAGCGTAAGCAGCGTCAGCACGAGCAGCGGCGCGGACAGCACGCCTTCGAGCAATGCTGCCACTGTGACCAGCAGAGCGCCGATGAGCATACCCACCAGGGGGTAGCAGCGTATCGCCCAGCGCCGTGTGGTCGCGTTCCAGGGGCAGGCGAGCGGCAGCGGCAGGCGGGTCAGGAACTGCACGGCCAATACCAGGCCGTAGACCGCATCTCTCATGGCTGACGGCTCCCCTGGCACTTCCATACCTGAGGCAGGCCGGCGACGACCTGTATCACCTCGTCCGCCTCACGGGCGACCAGGCAGTGGACCTGCTGCAGGAAGGCGAGGTAGCGCCAGACCTCGTCGTCATCGGGGGGTATGCCTTCGTTGACGTCGTTGGAGACGATGACCAACGCAATATCCTGCTGCCTGGCCGTGGCCAGCGTCCGCTCGACCATGGCGATACCCAGCGCCTCGTCGAGCGGGCTGGCGTATAACAACTGGCTGGCCCACAGCGTCAGGCAGTCGAGCAGCAGCGTGCTGCCAGGCGCTACCCGGTCGAGGGCGGCCAGCAAATCGAATGGCTCCTCGATCGTGAGCCATCCTTCTCCGCGTGCCTGCCGGTGGCGGCCGATGCGCGCCAGCATTTCCGCATCGCCGCTGCTCCTGGCAGTTGCCAGGTAGTAGCGCTCCCCACCTCGCTCGGCCTGCCAGCGCCGCACCAGCGCTTCGGCATGGGTGCTCTTGCCGGAACGCGCCCCACCGCTGATGAAGGCGATCATGACGTTCTCCAGCGGGCGATGGCCTCGTTCAGCTGTTCGTTCTCCTGCCGGGTACGCACCGCGACGCGCAGCCAGGCGCCATCGAGGCCGATGAAGTTGTGGGTGTGGCGCGCCAGGATACCGCAGCGCGCCAGATGCTCCAGCAGCGCCGACATGGGTCGCGCCGCGCCATCCTGCAGCAGCAGGAAGTTGGTGCGGGAGGGCACCACCCGCAATTCCAGTGCCTCCAGCTCACGCTGGAACCATGGCCGCTCGGCGTCGAGCCAGGACTGGGTCCGATGCAGGTAGTTCTGGTCTTCCAACAGCGGTCCGACCAGCGCTGCCGCCACCGAATTGACGCTCCACGGCAGCTGCAGCTCGGCAATGTGCCGTACTGTCGACTCCCCGCCTAGCAGATAGCCGAGTCGCAACCCGGGGATGGCATAGAGCTTGGTCATCGAGCGCAGCAGCAGCAGGTTGTCGTAGCGGGCCAGCAGCGGCGTCAAGCGCTCGTCCGGCACGACGAAGTCGATGAAGGCCTCGTCCACCACCAGCATGGTGCCGTGGCGCTGTCCTATCGCCAGCATGCGCTCGATCAAGCCACGCTCGATCAGGGTGCCGGTGGGATTATTGGGCCGGCACAGGAAGACCGCATCGGCGTCACGCATGGCCTCACAGGCACTGGCCTCATCCAGTTCGAAGCGCTCCCCTGCCAGGGCGAGATGCTGCACGGCAATGCCGTAGTGGTGGCAGGCCCGCTCATACTCGCAGAAGGTCGGCTGGACGACGATGGCCCGCCTCACCTCGCGACTGGACAACAGCGCTGCGGCGAGGAAGATCGCCTCGGCGCCGCCGTTGGTCAAGCGTACCTGCTCGGGTGAAAGCCCCTCGGCCCGGGCGATGCTCGCCCGGGCTGCGGTATAGTCGGGGTCCGGATAGACGAAGAGTTGGGCCAGGCTGTCGGCAAGCCGTTCTGCCAGCCAGGGTGGAGGGCCCAGCGGGTTGAGATTGACACTGAAGTCGATCACCTCACCTTTGCCGGTGAGGCCGAAGCGCGGCAGTACCTGCTCCGGACGCCCGCCGTGGCTCGGCCAGTCGTTCATGCCCTCTCCCTGCTCGCTCATGTACCTGCACTCCACGCCACAGCCAAGCCGGCCATCACCAGGAAAAAGACGATCCAGGCGCCGTGCATGAGGCGTACGGCACGGCCGATATGCACCACCCGCAGCGGCCCGCACGTCTTGCCCATCAGTGCACGCTCGGAAATGCTCCCCCCGTAGTGGTTGGTGCCGCCCAATTGCACGCCAAGCAGGTACGCCATCATCGCCTCGGGCCAGCCGGCGTTGGGGCTCGGATGGCCCGGCGCATCGTGCCAGGTGCCGGCCAGGGCGCCACGCGTACGCGCTCCTGGAATCGCCAGGGCGGCCAGCCACATGGCCAGCGCGGTCAGCCGGGCCGGCACCAAGTTGGCCAGGTCGTCGAGTTTCGCCGAGGCGTAGCCGAAATCGGCGTAGCGCACGTTTCGATAACCGACCATGGAGTCGAGGGTATTCACCGCCTTGTAGGCCAACGCCAGCGGCGCCCCGCCGAGCAGCGCCCAGAACAGCGGCGCAGTAATGCCGTCGACGCTGTTCTCGGCCACGGTCTCCACCGTGGCCCGGGCGACGCCAGCCTCATCGAGGGCTTCGGTGTCACGCCCCACGATCATCGACACGGCGTGGCGAGCCTCACCGAGATCGCCCCGCACCAAGGGTGTCGCCACGGCCATGGCGGCATCGCGCAGCCCCTTGATCGCGAGAGCACTGGCCAGCAGCAGGAGTTCGCCGGCAAGCCCCAGCCAGGGGTGCAGCCAGGCGAGTGCAATCAGCCCCCCCCAGGCCACCGCGTAGACCGACACCACCACACAGCCGGTCAACAGAAAGCCCTTGAGCCGCCGCCCCCTGGGCGTGCCGCGATTCCAGCGGCGTTCCAAGGCGGCGATCATCCGCCCCATGGCGACCACCGGATGCGGCAGCCAGCGAGGGTCACCGAACACGAGATCCAGCAGGATGGCTCCGATGAGCAGCACGACCAAGGCCAGGCTCAGCGGTTCGGCGCTCATGCCTCCGTGCCACCAGACGCTACGCCCGCCGAATCGAAGGTCGCCATCTCGGCCAGCATGCGGCAAGCGGCTTCCAGCATAGGGAAGGCCAGGGCCGCCCCGGTGCCCTCTCCCAGGCGCAGCTCGAGGTCGAGCAACGGCTCGGCCTCGAGCAGTTCGAGCGCCACGTCATGACCCGGCTCGCAGGAGCGGTGGGCGAAAATGAGATAGCCGCGCAGCTCAGGCGCGAGCCGGCAGGCCACCAGTGCCGCCACGGTGGCGATGAAGCCATCGACCAGGATCGGCAAGCGCCGGGCCGCCGCGCCCAGGTAGGCGCCGGCCATGGCGGCGATTTCCAGTCCGCCGAGCTTGGCCAGAACCTCGAGCGGTTGAGATGGGTCCGCGTCGCGAGCGGCCAGCGCCCCTTCGATCACTGCTGCCTTGTGGGCCAGCCGTGCCGGTGCGATACCCGTCCCCAGCCCCACCAGACGACTCGCCGGCAAGCCGCTCAGGGCAGCCAGAACAGCGCTGCTCGCGGTGGTGTTGGCAATGCCCATCTCGCCCACGATCAGACAGCGGCAGCCGTCGATGTGGCTGCGCTCTGCGGCACGGATGCCCACCTCGACGGCGCGCTCGGCCTCGGCCAGGCTCATGGCGTCCTGGCGGGCGAAATTGGCCGTGCCGGCGCGCACCTTGTCGGTCACGACGCCGGCTCCTTCGACATCGCCCTTGACGCCGACGTCGACGACCTCGAGCCGGGCGCCGATCTGGCGGGCGAAGACGTTGATGGCGGCGCCGCCGGCGGCGAAGTTGGCCACCATCTGCGCCGTGACCTCCTGGGGAAAGGCCGAGACGCCCTCCTCGGCCACGCCATGGTCGGCGGCGAATACGATCACGCCGGGCGGCGTGACCGTCGGCAAGGCCTCACCGCTCATGCCTGCGAGCTCCAGGACCAGGGATTCGAGACGGCCCAGGCTGCCGGGAGGCTTGGTGAGGCTGTCCAGGCGAACCTGGACGGGACGGGTCCGGGTTGCATCGACAGCCGAGATGGCGGCCAGGGTATCGGCAAGCATGAGGGAGTCCTGATATCACTGAGGCAGCCGCCATCTTAACAGCCTGGCTCGTGCTGTCACGGTGCTGCGCCGAGCGCTGCCGCCTGCGGCGCCTCCGGCTGTCGCTCCGCTGCCCCCTCGTCGCTCCAGGCCAGCCGCGCCGAGTTCGCCACCACGCTCAGCGAGCTGGCCGCCATGGCCAGCACCGCCACCAGCGGCGGTATCGGCATGGCTACCGCCAGGCTCAGCGCCAGCAGGTTGTAGATTCCCGACAGCAGCAGGTTCTGGCGCATCACGCGACGGGTACGTCTCGCCAGGTACAGGACGTTCTCGACACCCGACACGCCCGATCTCATCAGCGCCACGCCGGCCCCCTCCTGTACGGTGGAGCTCGCACCCAGCGGCGCCACGCCCACGCTGGCGGTCGCCAGCCCCAGCACATCGTTGATGCCATCGCCAGCATAGAGCGAGGGCTGTGGCATGGCCGCCAGCAGCTTCGCCTTGGCTTCGGGGCTGCGCCCGGCGTAGCACTCCTCGGGCTGTAGCCCCACCTCGACCCCGAGGCGCCGGACTGCCTGAGCCCTATCGCCGCTGATCAGCGCCAGCACGAGCCCCTGCCGACGCAGCCTGGCCAGGGTTTCGGCACTACCGGGCAGCGCCGCTTCACCCAGACTGAATTGCGCTAACCACTGGCCGTCGCAGGCCAGCAGCACTTCGCTTTCAGCCGGCTCCTCCAGGCCCTTCATGGAAACGCCCTGCTCGCCCAGCCAGGTGCGGCTACCCAGCAGTAGCCGGCGCCCATCGGCCAGGCGTACGCGACGGCCGCGGCCACCGGTCTCCTCGGCTTCCGCCACCTCGGCAACGGCGTCCTGGCCGGCATCCCGGGCATACCTGCGCACGGCCCGCGCCAGCGGATGCTCGCTGCCCTGCGCCGCCAGCGCGGTCAGCACCAGCACGGCCGCCTCGCCGTAACCGGGAGCAGGCCGCACGGCCAGCACCTCCGGTTCGCCTCGGGTCAGGGTGCCGGTCTTGTCGAACGCTGCACTGCGGATACCCGCCAGCACTTCGAAAGCACTCGGGTCGCGTACGATCACGCCGCGCTCCAGCGCCTGCCCGCTGCCCGCCAGGCTCGCCAGCGGAATCGCCAGGCCCACGGCGCAGGGGCAGGCGACGACCAGTACCGATAGCGCCCTGACCCAAGCCTCCTCTGCCGGCACTCCGCTCAGCCACGTAGCCAACAAGGTGAGAGCCGCGAGTACCACCGCCAGGGGGCTGAGCCAGCCGGCAAAGCGATCGGCCAGTCGCTGCAATTCACCCTTGCGCGCCTGCTGCCACCACATCTGCTCGCGCAGCCGGTCCAGGCGGCATTCTCCTGCAGCCGCGGTGACCTCGAGCACCAGCGCCGCGCCCAGGTTGCGGCAGCCTGCCGCCACCGGCTCGCCGGGCAGGCAGCGGCGCGGGGCACTCTCTCCGGTGAGGGGCGAGAGGTCGAGCAGGGCTTCGTCGTTCTCCACAACGCCATCAAAAGGCAGCGTCTCTCCGGGCTCGACACGCACCCGATCGCCTATCGCCACCGATTCCCGCGGGCAGGGCTGCCAGCTGCCCTGCCCCCACCGCCGTACTTCGGTGGGAGGCTCGTACAGAGCCTGCAGCGCCCGCAGCCCTCGGTGGCGGCACAGAGTTTCCACCAGCCGGCCCGCCAACAGCAGCGCGACCAGCATCACTGCGGTATCGAAATAGACCTCCGCCGAGCCGCGCAAAAGCAGCCATAGCGATACAGCCACCGCCGTCAGCGCACCCAGCGACACCAGCGCATCCATGCCGGGGCGCCGCGCTCGTGCCGTACGCCACCCGGCCCGATAGAACGGGAACGCCACGTAGGTAACGACAGGCAAGGCGAAGGCACCGGACACCCAGGCCATGACCAGCTCCAGCCGTGGGCTGGGCATGGCACCGGCATAGATCAACAGCGAGGCGATCATGGTCCACATGCCGAAGGCGATTGCCGCCAGCAGACGCAGGGTGAGATAGCGGCTTTCGGCTTCCAGTCGCGTTTCGGCATCGCCCACCGCCTCCGGCGGCCCGAGGCGGTAGCCGAGCCGCTTGACGGCGGCGGCCAGCCGGGTTTCCTCCAAAGCGTCCGGCCGCCCCTGCACCAGCAGGATAGCGCTGGGGTAGTGCACGCTGGCAGCTACCACACCGGATAGCCGCATCAATTGGGCCTCGACGGCCAGCGCACAGCTGGTACACCACAGCCCTTGGACCGAATAGAGCGCCTCATGGGTACGCGAAGAGTCGCGATGGGAAGTTGTCGTCATGCCTGAAGCGTACTCGCCCGTGGCGAGTTATCCAGCATTGGCGACTCGCCGAAGGCGTCATATACTGTACATAAATACAGCAAAAGGGATTGACCCATGCCTCGGTTCGATCAAAAGCAGCTACGCAAGGGGCGCGGCGCCACCTACAACCCCGACAACCGCTTCGCCCCGACCCACAGCGAGACGGAGGACGACGGCTGGTGGCAGGAGGAAATGCCGACGCGGCTGGCCACTGTCGTAAATGACGAACGAGCGCGCAGTGCGCTCTCCTGGAACGACTCGCCCGACCTCGCCTTCGACCGCTCGCTCAACCCTTACCGCGGCTGCGAGCACGGCTGCATCTACTGCTATGCACGACCCAGCCACGCCTACTGGGACCTGTCTCCGGGTATCGACTTCGAGACCCGCCTGATCGCCCGCAGCGGCCTGGTCGATCGGTTGCGAGAGGAGTTCTGCAAGCGCAGCTACGTGTGCCGCCCCATCGCCCTTTCCGGCAACACCGACTGCTACCAGCCACTGGAAGCGGAGCGCGGCAGCACCCGAGAAATTCTCGCCTTCCTGCTCGAGTGTCGCCATCCGGTTTCGATCATTACCAAGAGCGCGCTGATCCTGCGCGACCTGGACCTGCTCGCCGAACTGGCCGACATGCGCCTGGCCCGGGTGTCGATCAGTCTCACCAGCCTGGACACCGAGCTCAAGCGCAGCCTGGAACCGCGCACCGCCTCGCCTGCCGCGCGCTTGCGTACCATCGAGCGGTTGAGAAGTGCCGGCATACCGGTGGGCGTGATGGTCGCGCCGGTGATTCCGGGCTTGACCGACCACGAACTGGAGCGCCTGCTCGAGGCAGCCCGCGACGCCGGGGCGGAATCAGCCGGCTGGACGCTACTGCGCCTGCCCCGCGAGGTGGCACCGCTGTTCGAGGACTGGCTACAGGCTCACTACCCGGAGCGGGCCGGCAAGGTGATGAGTCTGGTGCGACAGTGCCGCAGCGGAGCCGACTACGACAGTCGCTTCGGCAAGCGCATGCGCGGCGAGGGGATATTTGCCGAGCTCATCGCTCAGCGCTTCGACAAGGCCTGCCGGCGCCTCGGCCTCAACGATCCCGTTAGGCGCGAGGCGCGCCAACTCGATACCACGGCCTTCAGGCCGCCCCGGGATCAGGGCGACCTGTTCAGTTGACCTGGAGCGTGCACGACGGCAGGAACACAGTCCGTAGGAGTGTCAGGAAGGACGCCGCAGGTCCTCGACGACAGTGCCGTTCTCCTGCACCTCGGCTTCGTGTGCCGCCTCGCGCCACGGTTCGTCCAGCGCCGCCTCATACCATTGCTGCATGGCGGGAAGTGCCAGCAGCCGTTCGACATATGCCATCGAGGGCGCACTCAGCTCGAGCCCAAAGCTCTGCACCCGAAACGCCACTGGAGCGAAGAAGGCATCCACTGCAGAGAAGGACTCCCCCGCCAGGAAGGGGCCGCCGAAACCCGTGAGGCCCTGCTGCCAGAGTTCGTCGAGGCGGGCCAGATTGCGAGCCAACTCATCCGGTGTTCGGTGCAACCTCACCCTGACCCCGCAGTTCATCGGGCACAGGCTGCGCAGAGCAGCAAAGCCTGCGTGCATCTCGCTGCTGGCGCAACGCGCCCAGGCGCGCGCCTCGTCGTCGATTGGCCATACGCCGGCATGTCGCTCCGCCAGATATTCGACGATCGCCAGCGACTCCCACACGGCGCGCTCACCGTCCTCCAGGCAGGGCACCATTCCCGACGGTGAGAATGTGCGAAACGCGGTCCAGTTCGATCCAGGCTCGAAAGGGGTCAGGCGCTCCTCGAACGGGATGTCCAGATGGCGCATCAGCACCCAGGGGCGTAGCGACCAGGAAGAGTAGTTCTTGTTGGCAATATGAAGGCGATACATGTCGAAACCTGTCGCATGGAAAGGGAAAAGACAGCATAGCCTGCCAATATCTCTCCCTCCAGGCGAGCAATTCAATATCTTTGCCGTCGTTCACAGCATGAGCCCGAGTCTCAAGGAATCAGCACTGCGGCTCCCGTCAGCCTGCCCTCGCGCAGGTCGGTCAGGGCCTGATTGGCCTGTTCCAAGTGATAGGCGCGTGTCTCGGTGCGTATCGGCACCGTGGGCGCCAGAGCCAGGAACTCCTCGCCATCCTGGCGGGTGAGATTGGCGACCGAACGGAGGCTGCGCTCCTGCCACAGCAGACGATAGGGAAAGGTGGGGATATCGGACATGTGGATGCCGCCGGACACGACCGCTCCACCCGGGCGCACCTGGGCCAGTGCCAGCGGTACCAGCTCGCCCACCGGCGCAAACAGCAGCGCGGCATCGAGCGGCTCGGGTGGTACCTGGTCGGCATCACCGGTCCACACGGCACCGAGCCGCAGCGCGAAGGCCTGGGCCGCCTCGTCTCCCGGCCGGGTGAAGGCGTAGACCCGCTGGCCGCACGCCACGGCGAGCTGCACGAGGATATGGGCCGCGGCACCGAAACCATAGATCCCCAGACGTCTATTCTGCTCCCCACCGGCCAGACGCCAGGTACGATAGCCAATCAACCCGGCACACAGCAGCGGTGCCGTGGCCTGGGCATCTTCCGCCATCATGGGAAAGCAGTAGCGGGCGTCGGCCACGCCGTACTCGGCGTAGCCGCCATCGAGGGTGTAACCGGTGAATTGCGCTTGAGCGCAGAGGTTTTCGCGACCGGCCACACAGGCCTCGCATTCACCGCAGGTCCAGCCCAGCCAGGGCACGCCGATACGCATGCCGGGCGCCAGGTGGCCGACGCCTTCCCCCACCGCCGTGACCTCGCCGACGATCTCGTGCCCCGGCACCAGCGGCAGGCGTGGCGAAGGCAGCTCGCCATCGACCACGTGCAGGTCGGTGCGGCATACGCCGCAGGCCAGCACGCGATACTGCACCTGGCCCGCCTCGGGCTCAGGCCGGGACACGAACTCCAGCTGCAGCGGCTGGCCCGGGCCATGCAACCGCATGGCGCGCATCTGGCTCATGGCAGGCTCCTTGGAAGAAGTCTCTCACGGGAGCATAGCGCAGCCTCTCGGCTACGCTCAGTTCAGATTGCTCAGCTTACAGCGACTTCATAGCCGGTAAACTTGCGCAGGTTGATCACTCCCGTGTCGAGGATCAGGTACTGCCCCTTGAGGCCCAGCAGCGTACCGCTCACCCGCGCCTGCTTGTCGAAGTTGTGCGAGACGATCTTGCGCGGGAATTCCAGCACAGGGTAATCGAAGCTGACCGGCGCCTCGTCCAGCGCACGAATGGTATCGGTGCCGAAACGCTCGCGCAGTTGGGCGAGCCCACCCTCGAGCCGGGTCAGCAGCCGGTTGCGCTCCGTTATCAAGTCGAGCGGCTCGACCTCGCCCTTGAGCATGGCGCGCCAGTTGGTGCGGTCGGCCACTTCTTCCTTGAACAGCATTTCGACCAGGCCGGACTGCTGGCGGGTTTCCACCACCAGAATCGGCAGCGCCTGGACCGCGCCCTGATCGAGCCAGCGGGTCGGTACCTGGGTGCCTCGCGTGATGCCGACCTTGATGCCGGACGAATTGGCCAGGTAAACCACGTGGGGCTGGAAACAGTGGCGCTCGGCCCACGCCGGTTCCCGGCAGGTGCCGGCATCGAAGTGGCAGGTCTCGGGCTTGACGATGCAGGTATCGCACTGGGCCAGCTTCTTGAAGCAGGGGTAGCAATAGCCTTGGGCGAAGCTCTTCTTCGTCGCCCGGCCACAGTGGGTGCAGGCGATGGCGCCCGTCCAGTTCAGCTCGAGCGGCTGGCCGAGGCGCGCATTGAGATCGAGCCGGTGCTCACCGGCACGTAGCGTATAGCGTACCGCAGCGCCCTGCTCGCCGGGCGCGATGGCCATCTTGCTCAGGCAGCCCTGCACGACAGGAGCCAACTCTATCCGTCCACCTTCAATCACGACTGGCATCCCGGGCCAACCCCGCCAGTTCGGGCGGCACGTCTGCGCCGCTGCTGGCGCTACCGCAGGTGCGCTGCTGCAAGTAACCGACCCGCTGCTCCTCGGGCACGTTGTTCTCGTGTTCGTAGCGGATCACCGCCTCGAGGCAGAGTTCGGTCTGCTCCCCGGTCAGCATGCGCCCGTCGGGCCACTTGCGCAGCGCCACCGCCTGCTTGAGGCTGTCGTAGATGGCCGGCGTCATTTGCTGGATCATGCGCTCGAAGGTCATATCGCTCATGAGAATTCTCTCGAAATGGCAGCTCAGGGAAGGCGACGAGCTCGGTTCGAATAATACCACCCCATGGCCAGCCCCACGACCAGCCCACCCAGATGCGCCTCGTTGGCCACGTTGCCGAAGCCGACCGCCGCGGCCATGTCGGTCATGGTAAAGACCATCCAGCCGAGCATGAACACCACCAGCATCTGCGGCACGAAGAAGCCGCTACCCGGCACCCGGCGCGACATCAGCCAGACGTAGCCGAGCAGGGCGAAATCGACACCCGACATGCCACCGAACAGCACGGTACCGGTGGCATACTGGGCCAGGTTGGCACCAATACCGGCCACCAGCAGGATCGTCAACATGCGCCCACTTCCCTGCAGCGTTTCCACCTGGCGCCCGAAGTACCACAGCCACATCATGTTGAAGATCAGGTGCATCCAGCCGAAATGCAGGAAGGCCGGCGACAGTAGCCGCCACACCTGCCCCGAGGTCAGCGAGTCGGCCAGTGTGCCGAAGGCCAGCCCGCCACCAACGACGGCGACCGGCACGACGGTGAGCATGGCGACGACGATATCGCCCAGCAGCCCCATCAGGGCGAAGACCGCCAGCGAGATCGCTATGGCCGCCGACGTCACCGGTGCCAGGCGGAAAGGAACGGTCAGCGAGGCGCCGTTCCGTGGGCGACGGCGCCGCTCCGGCATGATCCGCTCGCCCCGCTGCCAACGCGTCAGCAACTGCATCAAGGCATCGTGTTGTGCCGGGTCGGCAAGCCACAGCACTTGCCCCTCCGCCTCCTCGGTGAACCGGTGCCCGATCCGGTTGGCCCACAACGCCCGACGAAGCTCACTGGTGTCAGTTTCGTGGGGAAACAACATGATGCGGTACATGGAATCTTCCTGAACCAATCTTTTGGAGCATCTTGCGCTGCAGCAGCCCTTTTCTCAAATCCGGTTCGTGGCGCACATAAAAAATCCGGCGGAAGGGGGGCCGCCGGACAAGAGCAAGGGATCATTCAAGGGAACACCTATTCAGATGGACGGAGCGAAAGGAAGTTCAGGCTCAAGACAAAAAAAATTGTAAAACTTTGTAGTGCGCCGAACCTGCTCAGTCGAAGTCGATTTCCCAAGGTCTGGGCCTCGCCGCCTCCTCCTGGGGCACACGCACCCAGACGAAGTGATTGGCGTCGAGGCGCCGCTCGCCGCTCCAGCGATAGGCCACGAGGCGCCCGAACTTCACGGCACTGTAGTCCAGGCAGGCGATATTGGCGGTCGGCAGCGCCGGAATGCCCTCACACCAGTAGTGACCGATGAACAGCGGTGGCTGGTCGAGCCCGTAATGGGGCAGGCGCTGACGCTCACGGTTGGTCAGGGCACGCTGCTCAAGGTCGTCGGGCAGATTGTCGGGCTGGAAGATCACGTCGCCCCAGGTCTGTGGTTCACGGGCCCAGAAGTGCGCCCTGAAGCTGCGCCGGGTAAAGCCGTCGCCGGAGTGGATCTCGACGCCTTCCGGCAGTGGCAGGTGCACCCCCCGCGTCAGTCGATCGAGTATGCGATAGGCTAGCGTATCCGACGCTACGGACTGCTGCAGAAACGGCTCGTCGATGACGCCGCCCGGACACTCACGATCCAGTGCGTCGATCAGCGCCTGGTCCCAGCAGGCGTGGACCACCCGGAATTCGCCGAAATCCAGATACAGCGGAATGTCCATGAACCAGGCCAGGGTCTCGTCCCACTCCGCCGGGTGGTCGCGGTACTGGTCGAGGGTCTCCTTGATGATGCGGTTGTGTCGCGGGGAGTGATCACGCAGCCACTCGCTGCCCTGGCCTTGGGGCGCACGATGACAATAGGCCAGGGCATTGTATTCATGGTTGCCCATGACGATATGCGCCTCGCCCTCCTCCACCATGCGCCGGACGATGGAAACGGCCAGGCGAATCCGCGGGCCGCGGTCGATCAGGTCGCCAAGGAAAATCGCCTTGCGCCGCGGATGCCGGTAGACGCCGCCGCGCTGATGGTAGCCGAGCTTCTCGAGCAGCGCACCGAGGGTTGCCCCGCAGCCATGCACGTCACCGATCAGGTCGTAGCCTTCTATTGCCGCCTGCCTCACGTCAATCCCCCAGCCGGTTGCTCCAGCCCAGCTTGCTGCGCAGGACCTCGTAGAAGTTGTGACCGAGGGGATGGACCAATTGCACCCGCTGGGGCTTGCGCCTCACCACCAGGATATCGTCCGGCTTGGCCACGGCGCGCGTCTGGCCGTCACAGCTGATGTGAGGATAGGTCTGATTGGTCTCGCCGATGTGCACGCGGATCTCGCTGGCCGCGTCGATGACGATGGGCCGGCTGGACAAGGTGTGAGGAAACATCGGCACCAGCTCGATCACGTCCAGCTTGGGATGCATGATGGAACCGCCCCCTGACAGCGCGTAGGCGGTGGAGCCGGTGGGCGTGGCCATGATCAGGCCATCGCTGCGCTGGCTGTAGACGAACTGGTTGTCGATGAACAGCTCGAACTCGATCATGCGCACCGCCTTGCCGGGGTGCAGCACCACTTCGTTCAAGGCATCGCCGTTGCCGACCAGGGTACCGTCGCGATAGAGCTCGGCATCGAGCAGGAAGCGCTCCTCGACCTCGAACTGGCCATCGAGCACCTGGCCGACCCGCTCCTCGAGCTCATCGGGCGAGATATCGGTGAGAAAGCCCAGCCGCCCACGATTGACGCCCAGCACCAGGGTACCGCTGTGACACAGCGTGCGCGCCGCGCCCAGCAGGCTGCCGTCTCCTCCCACCACGATGACGAGATCGCAGAGCTCGCCGAGGGTACGCCGGCTGGCTTCGGGATGACCATGGTCGAGCAGCACGGTGGCGGTACGGTCCTCGACGATGACATGAAGGCCACGCTCGTCGAGAAAGCGCAGCAGGCGCTTGAGGGTCTCGACCACCCTGGTACTGCCCAGGCGGCCGATCAGACCGATGTTATTGAAACCGTCGTGCTCTTGTTGCATGCCCTGGCCTCTCGGATCATGGCCGCTCATTATGGAGGCTGGGTGCAGGGCGGGCAAACGCCGCTCAGGCAGCGGCGGGCGCCCGGCGACGCAGCCACCACTCGTTGAGTACCAGCGAGCCAACGATGATCGCCCCGCCCAGCGCCAGCCGCACCAGGTCGGCATCACGGTTCCAGATCACCAGGTTGACCGCGAGCCCGGCCGGGATCAGCGCATTGTTCATGATTGCCAGTGCGCCGGCGTCGACCCGGGTGGCGCCCAGGTTCCAGAAGAAGTAGCCGAGGCCCGAAGCCACCAGGCCCAGCCAAGCCAGAACGCCCCACTGCACGCCGGTGCTCGGCAGCACAGCGGCATTGCCGAGCAGGGCGAAGGCCGGCAGCGCCACGACCAGGGCACCGAGGTAGAACCAGGCAAAGACGCTGTGGCGCGGCAGCTCGGCTGGCAGAGACGTGGAGAGACGACGGTAGCCTACCTGGCCGAGGGCGAAGCAGAAGTTGGCCCCCTGGACCACGAGGAAGCCCAGCCAGAAGCCGCTGTCGATGCCGTCGTAACGGATCACCGCCGCACCCAGCACCGCCAGCGCGGCGGTGAGCAGGTAGAACGGCGTGAAGCGACCGAACAGGGCATCATCGAGCAGCGTCACGTAGAGCGGCGTGAAGATGGTAAAGAGCAGGACTTCGGGCACCGACAGCAGCAGGAAGGACTGATAGAAGAAGATATACATGATGCCCAGCTGCACGGCGCCAAGCCCCATCAGGGCCAGCCGCTGGCGCCCCACCAGCAGCGACGGGCGCAGAAACGGCAGGAACACCAGCGCCGCCAGCGATACGCGCACCATGACCGCGAAGTAGCTGTCGACCTGGCCTGCCAGGTAGACGCCGATCAGCGAGAACGAGAAGGCCCAGAGCGCGGTAACGCCGATGAGATAGCCCACGGTTAACCTCTTGGATCGTTTGAGTTGACGGGCATTATACCGGCAAGGCGCCCCTCTTCAACGCGCTGCATGGCGCTGCTTAGTCACATCCGCGGCGCTGTGGAGCCCAGTGCTTCGTCAGGTACATCGACGAGGCTCTCCCCGCGCTCGCGCCGCGTGGTGGCGAAGTACTCCTCCAGACGCGCATCGGCTGCCCCGCCGAACAGGATCTCGCACGCCTCGCGCAGTCCCGGAGATCGGCGCATTGCCTCTTCGTGTACCACCAAGGCGATCTTGGAGCGCCGCCGAAGGAAATCCTCCAGTCGCGTGATCATCTCGCGGCGCTTGGCATAGCGCAGCTCGCAGCGCAGGTACTCGGTGCCCTCGATCAGAACCTCGGCCTGGCGCGGATCCTCGCGGATCTCCTCGAGCATTTCCAGCGCATGGGTGCCGTAGCGTCGCCACAATCGGGTCGAAAGCGGCTCGGAAGCGTCGCTCGCTGTCATGGCATCAAGTCTCATCAGCTTCGCCTGGTGAAGAAACTCGCGGCGTACCTGAGCGGGCGGTTCGCCATACCAGCGATGCTTCGGATAAGGCACTTCGATCCCCATTTCACCTACCGTCGCGACGATCTCCTCGCCCACGTTGAGGCAGTCGGTGAGCTTGCCACCGAAGATGCTCAGGTGGGCATCACGCTGATTGACGTCGATGGCATGTTTGCGCGAGAGCTGAAGGAAGTCACGCTCGCCGCCACCTTCGGACCTGACCGCCAGTGGGCGCACCCCACAGCGGATGGAGATGATGTCCTCCTTGCCCAGCGGCTTGTCGAGCTCCAGGCGCTTGTTGATATTGTCGAGCACGAAGCGGATATCCGCTTCGGTTGCCGCCACCTCGGGGCGCTCGACGCGAGTGTCGGTAGTACCGATACAGGTGCGCGGGCCCATGGGAATGACGAAGAACAGCCGGCCATCGTCGGCGAAGAACGCCAGCACGCGCCGGCTGTCGGTCAGCCGCGGCACGATCAGGTGAATGCCCTTGGAGTAGACGTGACAATGATCCGTGGCCTGACCGGTGAGGCTGTTGTGCTCGTCCACCCAGGGGCCAGCGGCGTTGATCAGCACCTTCGAGCGGATCTCGATATCGCCGCCATCGATCACGTCGCGCGCACGCGTGACCCAAAGGCTGCCCTGGCGCTCGGCTCCCAGCGATTCGACGTAGTTCACCGCCACGCCGCCGTAGTTGAGTGCGCCACGAACGAAGTTGAAGACGAAGCGGGCATCGTTGTCGTGCAGGTAGGCATCGGAGTACTCGAAACCGCCGATGGCGCTGTGCGTATCGATGATCGCTTCGCTCTGGTGAATCGCCTCCGGCGAGAGAAAACGCGGGATACGTGTGAAACCGTTGCCGATCAGCCAATAGAGCCAGGCTCCGGCCCACAAGTAGCGGGGATGGTAGCGAAACCCCCGTGTAATGGTGGTGAGGAAGCGGATCTCCTGAACCGTGGAGGGATAACTCCTGATCAGGTGGTTGCGGCTCATGCAGAGCTTGCGCACCAACGCGAAGTCGCGACTCTCCATGTACTTGATGCCGCCCCACACCAGGTTGGAGGAGTGCATGCTGGTGCTGCCGGCGAAATCGCCACGCTCGATCAGGGCGACCCGCACCCCCTTGCCGGCCAGGGCCGCCGCCGCCGAGGCGCCATTGATGCCCCCGCCCACGATGAGGACGTCGAATACCTCGCCGTCGAGTTTGTCGATGTTGCTGCTACGCAGTTCCATGTGCGGACCTTTTACAAGCAAAAGCCCCGCTCGGCGAGCGCCGAACGGGGCCTGGGATGACCCGTACGGGCTACCGGAAACACGTGATTCGATACGGGCCCGGCACGCACGTACCGGGCCTTGGCCGAGTCGGACGCTTGCCCGAGATCCGCCTCTTATTGACGTGTGCCGGCAGCCATCCACTCCTCCATCATCTCGTCGTAGGGCACGGTGGTCCCCTGCGGCATCTCGTCATCCAGCTTGGCCTTGGGCGAGCCCTCCTGCGACAGCCACTCCTCGGGGTCGCGCTCCTCGTTCAGCACCGGAGGATAGGACTCGAACACATTGGCCCGAGCCAGGCGCGACATGATGTTATCGAGTTCCCTGGCCAGGTCGTCGAGCGCCTCCTGCGGCGTGACCTCGCCACTGACGGCAGGCGCGAGGTTCTGCCACCACAGCGGTGCCATGCGCGGATAGTCGGGCACGTTGGTGGAGGACGGCGTCCAATTGGACTCGTTGGGGCTACGGTAGAACTCCACCAGGCCGCCCAGCTTCGGTGCCATCTCGGTCATCTGGTCGGAGAAGATGTCGGACTCGCGAATCGGCGTGAGGCCGGCCATCAGCTTCTCCAGCGAAACCGTCTTGGCGGTGGCGAACTGGGCGAACAGCCAGGCCGCGGTGCGCCGATCCTCAGGAGTGGAATCGAAGAAGGTCCAGGAGCCCACGTCCTGGTAGCCGACCTTCATGCCCTCCTCCCAGTAAGGCCCGGTGGGCGAAGGCGCCATGCGCCACTTCGGATTGCCCTCGTCGTCGGTCACGGGCAGGCCCGGGTCGGTCATGTCGGCAGTGAAGGCGGTGTACCAGAAGATCTGCTGGGCGATATTGCCCTGTGCGGGCACCGGACCGGCCTCGCCGAAGGTCATGCCCTGCGCCTCGGGCGGCGCGTACTTGTCCAGCCACTCGACCATCTTGGTCACGGCGAATACCGAAGCGGGCGAGTTGGTGGCCCCGCCGCGGCTCACGCTGGCGCCGACCGGACGGCTCTCCTCGTCGACGCGAATGCCCCAGTCGTCCACCGGATTGCCGAACGGCACCCCTGGGCTGCCCATACCAGCCATGGAGAGCCAGGAATCGTGGAAGCGCCAGCCGAGCGAGGGGTCACGGCGCCCATAGTCCATGTGGCCATAAACCTGCTCGCCGTCGATCTCGCCCACATGTTCGGTGAAGAACTCGGCGATATCCTCGTAGGCGGTCCAATTGGTCGGCACGCCGAGATCGTAACCATAGGCCTCACGGAACTGCTCCTGGAGGTCCTCGCGCTGGAACCAGTCATAGCGGAACCAGTAGAGATTGGCGAACTGCTGGTCGGGTAGCTGGTAGAGGTTGCCATCCGGCCCGGTGCCGTACTGCAGACCGATGAAATCGTCCAGATCGAGCGTCGGCAGCGTGTAGTCGGCCCACTCGTTCTCCATCGCCTCGCTCAGGTTGATGGTGGTGCCGTAGCGGATATGCGTGCCGATGGCGTCCGAGTCGTTGACGTAACCGTCGTAGATGTTGCGACCGGTCTGCATCTGGGTCTGCATGTTGTCCACCACATCGCCCTCACCGATGATGTTGTGGGTGACCCGGATACCGGTAAGCTCTTCGAATGCCGGTGCCAGCACGTCGCGCTCCCAGACGTGGGTAGTGAGGCCCTCGGCGACGGTATTGATCTCCATGCCGCGGAACTGCTCGGCCGCCTGGGCGAACCACAGCAGCTCCTCGATCTGCTCCTCACGCGATAGGGTGGAATTCTGGAAATGCTGGTCGATCAGCCTCTCGGCAATCGCGCGGGCATCGTCGGATTGGGCGTGCAGCGAGGCCGAAGCAAGCAGCAGGCTGCCCGCTATGGCCGTCAGTTGGATCCTTTTATTCTTCATGTTGACCTCGTTCTGCGTGTGGTCGTCATCCTTGACACGGTTATCGTCCGTACAGCCTTGGTTCAGCCCCAGCGCATCAGCACCAGTAACCAGAGGACGGAAATCCCCAGGGCAAACCAAATAGAGAGCTCGGTGAAGCCGACCGTCATCAGGTGGATGTAGGCGGCCGAGAGCAGTCCGATGAAGAGCCGATCGCCGCGGGTCGTGGCGATCGGCAGGAAGCCCCGCCGCTCCACTGTGGGAGACGCCAGCTCCCAGGCCGTCATGCCGAGCAGTATGGCAGCGATGACGGAGAAGAAGATTGCCGTGGGTAGCGTCCAGACCATCCATTCCATTGCGGTTTCCTCCCCTTCAGGTGCGGCCCAGGGCGAAGCCCTTGGCGATATGGTTGCGCACGAAATAGACCACTACGATGCCCGGAATGATGGTCAGCACGCCGGCAGCGGCCAGCGTGCCCCAATCGATCCCCGACGCGGTGGAGGTGCGTGTCATGATCGAGGCAATCGGCTGCGCGTTGGTCGCGGTCAGGGTGCGCGAGAGCAGCAGCTCGACCCAGGAGAACATGAACAGGAAGAACAGCGTCACCCCGATCCCCGAGCGAATCATGGGGATGAAGATCTTCACGAAGAAAGCCGGGAAGCTGTAGCCGTCGATGTAGGCCGTCTCGTCGACTTCCTTGGGCACACTGCTCATGAAGCCCTCTAGAATCCATACCGCCAGCGGGATGTTGAACAGGCAGTGAGCCAGCGCCACGGCAACGTGGGTATCGAACAGCCCCACCGAATAGTAGAGCTGGAAGTAAGGCAACAAGAACACCGCCGGCGGCGCCATCAGGTTGGTCAGCAGCCAGAAGAACAGATGCTTGTCGCCGATGAACTTGAAGCGGCTGAAGGCATAGGCGGCGGGCAGCGCCACCGAAATGCTGATCAGCATGTTCATGAGCACATAGGCCAGCGAGTTGACATAGCCCATGTACCAGTTGGAATCGGTGAAGATCCCGATGTAGTTGCCCAAGGTGAAATTGTGTGGCCAGAACGAAAAGCTACCGAGGATCTCGCTGTTGGTCTGGAACGAGATGTTGAGCAGCCAGTAGATCGGTAGCAGCACGAACACGAGATAGAGCCCGAGCAGCGTGCGGCGACGCCAGCGAGTGGTGGCGGAGCGGGCCCGCTTGCGGCGCTTGGCGGCACTATCGGCAGCCTGCCGGCGTACGCTCTCGGGCGTGGTCGGTACGGAGCTGGTCATGTCAGGCTCCTCCCTGGGTGATGTTGTCTTTTTGGCTGTTCATGATCGCGGTGTAGAACACCCAGCAGACCAGCAGAATGATGAGGAAGTAGATCAGCGAGAACGCCGCCGAGGGCCCCAGGTCCTGCTGTGCGATGGCCATGGTGGTCAACGACTGGCTGAGGAAGGTGGTGGAACTTCCCGGTCCGCCGCCGGTGAGCACGAATGGCTCGGCATAGATCATGAAGGAGTGCATGAAGCGCAGCAGCACGCCGATTACCAGTACATTGGTGAGCTTGGGCAGCTGGATGTAGCGGAACACCGCCCACTTCGTGGCGCGGTCGATGCGCGCCGCCTGGTAATAGGCATCCGGGATCGAGCGCAGGCCGCTATAACACAGCAGCGCGATCAGCGGCGTCCAGTGCCACACGTCCATCAGGATGATCGTGGCCCAGGCATCCGTGGGGTTGCGGGTGATGTTATAGGCGTAGCCCAGCTCGCGAATACCCACGCCCATCAAGCCGATGTCACCACGGGTGAAGAGCTGCCAGATGCTACCTACCACGTTCCACGGAATCAGCAGCGGTAGCGTGATCAAGATCAGCACCGCGGAGGCCTGCCAGCCACGCTTGGGCATCAGCAGCGCGATGCCGATGCCGAGCGGTACCTCGATCGCCAGAATGGTGAAGGAGAAGGCGAACTGGCGCAGCAGCGCCGCCTGCAGGGAGCGGTCGTTGAGAATGGTCTCGAACCACTCGGTGCCGGTGAAGAAGCGCGTATTGGCATCGAATACGTCCTGCACCGAGTAATTGACCACCGTCATCAGCGGCACGATGGCCGAGAAGGCCACCAGCAGCAGCATGGGCAGGATGAGGAACCATGCCCGGTTGTTCTGGACCTTGTTCATTGCCCCACCTCCACGCGGAACTCGTCGATATAAAGGCTCAGCCAGGCCTCGGGAAAGCGAACGTGAGCGATACCTCCCGGTAGCGGCTGGTCTTCCCCCAGCCGGGCGCGGAAGGTCTCGCCTGCGAAGGTAAACGACACGACTCGATAGGTCCCGAGGTCCTGCGCCATGCCGACTTCCACCTCATAGGTGTCCTCGCCGGGTACGTTGGACATCTCGACGAACTCGGGGCGGATGCCCAGCTTGAGATTGCGCGAGCGGGACTGACGGATGACCTCCTGCATGGCCGGTGGCAGGGTCAGGTCGACGGTACCGGCACGCACACCGCCGTCGGTTCGCACGATCTCGACGAAGTTCATGCCGGGGCTGCCGATGAAGTAGCCGACGAAGGTGTGGGCCGGCGTCTCGAAGAGTTCGCGCGGAGTGCCGAACTGAACCACCTGCCCGTCGTACATGACCGCGATCTTGTCAGCGAAGGTAGAGGCTTCGAGCTGGTCGTGGGTCACGTAGATCATGGTGATGTTGAAGCGCTCGTGGATCTCCTTGAGCTTGCGCCGCAACTTCCACTTCAACTGCGGATCGATCACGGTAAGCGGCTCGTCGAAAAGGATCGCCGAGACATCGTCACGCACCAGGCCACGCCCCATGGAGACCTTCTGCTTCTCGTCGGCGGTGAGATTGCGCGCCTTGCGCCTGAGCAGCGAGGAAAGGTCGAGTACATCGGCCACTTCGCTGACCCGCTCGCGCACCTTGGCCTCGGGCGTGCCTACGTTGCGCAGAGGAAAGGCCAGATTGTCGTACACGGTCATGGTGTCGTAGACCACCGGGAACTGGAACACCTGGGCGATGTTGCGCTCCTCGGGAGGAAGCTCGTTCATCACCTGTTCATCGAACATCACCTGGCCATCCGAGGGCGTGAGCAGGCCGGAAATGATGTTGAGCAGTGTGGACTTGCCGCAGCCTGACGGTCCCAGCAAGGCATAGGCGCCCCCCTGCTGCCAGACGTGATCCATCTCGCGAATGGCGTAGTCCTCGGGGCCGGCAGGGTTGGCCGAATAACTGTGCGCCAGCGACTTGAGAGTGATCTGGGCCATCAGTGCGCTCCTGGGCGTGCGGGTATGTGCACGACGTCGCCATGCCGATCGAAGGCGTAGATCTTGTGGGTCGGGAAATAGACCTTGATCTCCTGGTCGACGGCGAACGGATGAATACCGGCCAGATGCAGCACCAGGTGGAAAATGTCGTTGTGGACGTGTAGGAAGGTTTCCGACCCGCTGATCTCGGCGATATCGACCTTCATCGTCAGCTCAAGGTCGTCCTCCGCCTGGGGTGCGAGCCCGATATGCGAGGCGCGCACGCCGAACTGGTACTGTCCGGGGGCCAGGTTTGCCAGGTCCCGATTGAGCGGAAAATGCACGTCGCGATCGAAGGTGACCTCAGAGCCCGAGACCATTGCCGGCATCACGTTGATCGGCGGCTCGGAGAACATTTCGGCGGTGAGGACATCGCGCGGTCGGTGATAGACGTCCTCGGTAGGGCCGTACTGCAGCAGCCGCCCCTCGTGAAGCACCCCGGTGTGCCCTCCCAGCGCCAATGCCTCGTTGGGCTCGGTGGTGGCGTACACGGCGATGCAGTTGCGCGCCTTGAACAATTCTCGCAGCTCCTCGCGGAACTCCTCGCGCAGCTTGTAATCGAGGTTGACCAGCGGTTCATCGAACAGGATCAGGTCGGCGTCCTTGACCAAGGCCCGGCCCATGGCGGTGCGCTGCTGCTGGCCGCCGGAGAGTTCCGCCGGGTAACGGTCGAGCAGGTGTTCGATATGCAGCATGCTGGCCGTATCGTGGACCCGCTGACGGATCTCCTCGGCCGGCACCCGTGCCAGCTTGAGCGGCGATGCGATGTTGTCGAAGACCGTCAGGCCCGGATAGTTGATGAACTGCTGATAGACCATCGAAACGTTACGCTTGCGCACCGAGATTCGCGTCACGTCCTCTCCATGCATCAGGACCCTGCCCCGGGTCGGCGTCTCGAGGCCGGCCATGATGCGCATCAGTGTCGTCTTGCCGGCCAGGGTTCGCCCCAGCAGTACGTTGAAGGAGCCGGGAGCCAACTCGAGGTTGACTCCCTCGATATGCGTGGCCCCATTGACCACATGGTCGATGTTTTCCAATATCAGAGACATGCTGAACTCTTTGTCATCGTTATCGAGTCGTTGGGTGAAGCGACGCAGTCGAGCTTCGAAACGCTTGCGGTGTTGCCGCGGCGCTGCTTGTCCGCTCCGAGCCGCCGCCGACCTGGGGAGGCTCCTGCTCGCCACGCATCGCATCGCGCGCCGTAGGCAAGCGGCGAGAATCGTGCACAGATCGGTCGTGCCTTGATCGATGAGGAGGTGGATGGAACATGGGTCTCGCCCTGTTATTCTTGTCGAGTCGTTCGTCATCGAGGTTGTGGCAGAGAAACGAACAGAGCACCGAAAACCAATGTTCGCTTTTGATCAAAAATAAACCCCGGATGTTCGATTTACGATAGCGAGACTAGCTCAGAGACCGAAGCGCAGCAACGCTCATGTTCGAATACGGACTTATACCATAGTCTAATTTCAAGGATAATCAGGATAATACGGCGACCATCGGCCCCCGAGACCATTCGGAACCCACCCTGCCGCTTCCAACCCTCCTGTTCGGTTCCGAAGATATCTTCACGATACCGAAACCCAAGCCAGCTCCAGCGGATCTCAACCCAGCCTGCGGTTCAACCATGACCAGGCATAGAGGCAGCCCGGCACCCAGCCCAGCAGAGTAAGGAACAGGCAGACGATGACGCGCCCGCCACCTCCTTGCGCAAGGCCAACGGCAAGGGGAGGCAGCAGCACTGCTAGCGCCTTGTAGGAGAAGCGCAGAGCCGCGGATTCCTGCCATGCAGGTATCGACGGAACCGGACTGGCATCGGCCGGCGGTACGTACTCCTGCACCGCCGCGTTCGTCTCGTGCTCCGTAGGCGCGGACTCCCGGCCCTGGCGATGCGCCTCGTGGTCGATCTTCTGGTCGATGGTTTCGGCACCTTCAGCCAGTTCCTCGTGATAGCGCTGCCAGTCCTCCCAGTCGTAGGGTGTACCGGCGTGGGGCTGGTGCCCTCCGGCCTGACGGGCACGCTCCCATGCCTTCTCCTCCAGGGTGTTGGGGCGCTCCTCATCTCGACGGCCGTCGAGCCCCTTTCTTGCCAGGTATTCGCGAGCGTCCATAACCACCTCCCGTCATGCATCGTGATGCCAGGTTCGCTGGGCTTGCCTGTCAAACTAGACCAGGTTCCGTTGCTTGGAGTGAGTCTGTGCGGATCATGTTCCGCTTCCGCCCTGATCGCGAGGGAACCTAGCGTTGGCCAGGTGTTGAAGACCTTCCTTATATCCGAGTCGACTCGGCTATGCTGAAAGTGTCCCGCCGAGAGCGTTCGGAACAAGGAGATGCGCCATGCCCAACAGGGCCCCTACCATCGTTCGCGAGATCATGTCCCGGGATTGCTACCGGGTCACAGGCAACATGTCGATCACCACTCTGGCCAAAGGCCTGGCCTTGCACCGTCTGCCTGGCGTGCCGGTGGTCGATGATCATGACCAACTGATCGGCTTCATCTCCGAGCAGGACGTGCTGGGCAAGCTGCTCCAGAGTGCCTACCTCAACGACGAGGCACCGCTGGTGAAGGAGCTGATGCGCAACGAGGTCCTGTCCGTCTCACCCACAAAGAGCATTACCGACCTGGCCCAGGAGATGCTCGGCCAGAAACCCAAGGTCTTTCCTGTGACCGAGCAAGGCCGCCTGTGCGGCATCGTGACCCGTCGCGATGTGCTGATCGCCATTCTGCGCATGCGACACAGCTGAGCCCTCCCGGCTGGAAAGCAGCACGAAACCTACCCCGCGGAGAATCGGACGAGCCCTGCTCCGGCAGGGCTCGTTCGTACCGTGAACGCCTGAACACCCAGCACAAAAAAAACCGCCCATGAGGGAAGTCATGGGCGGCAAGATCGAAACTGCGAGCCAGAACAACAGTGTTAGCGACTGCCATCGCGCTGTTGCCTGTACCAGATATGACAGCAGCAAGCAAAAAAGTTCGCCAGTGTTCGATAATTTTTTTGTCGTTCTTGAAAAAACAACCACTTGTGGGCCAGGAAAAGGGAAATTCACACGACGGCTTGCAAAGCTCAAACCCTTGCTTTTACTATCGAAACGCCTCGCGGGTGTAGCTCAATGGTAGAGCAGAAGCTTCCCAAGCTTAAGACGAGGGTTCGATTCCCTTCACCCGCTCCAGTCCCGCAGCCGCCGCCTAGCCAAGTGGCTTCGACGCCTGTCGGCGCGTCCTCATCCCCAGCGTGGCTCTACCATGGCACTCTTCCTGCTCATCTTCGCCGTCTGCCTGTTCGTCATCGGCGGCGTGGTGCTGATTCTGCTGTTCTCGCGCACGCCGCGCTATCGCACCGAACCGGAGCAGCTGCTCGAGCTGTTCGACAAGGCGCTGGCCAATCAGGTCAAGGAGAACGAGTGGAACGTCGTGATCAACTATCCGATCCGCCACGACGAGTATCTCGACGGAGTGCGACGCCGCGCGCAGCACCTGATGCAGGAGCATGGACGCCCCTGGCAGGTGGCCCAGGGCAAGCCCCTGCTCGACAAGGTCGGCCGAGATGAGCTGGCCGCCCTGCGCAGCCACCTGGCTTCCCATCAGCGCCTGCGGGAGCGGCAACGTAACCAGCCGTAGCGCTGAATGTGATATGCTCGGACGCGCCAGCCTGCACGCGGGAGCCCCATATGCCCAGTATCATACGCCAGACTCCGCTCGATACCGCGACTCAGCACCATGCCCATGATTTTCACCAGATCGTCATCGGTCTACAGGGGCAGGCGGAATTCGAGATCGAAGGGCTGGGCGGTGCGATCTCGGCTTTTTCCGGCTGCATCGTGCCCGCCAACCATGTGCACTATTACATGGGGCATGGCGAGAACCGTCAGCTCATTCTCGACCTGCCCGCTACAGCCCCTTCGCTCACCGGCTATCACCACGAGCTGTCGCAGCTGTTCGATGCCCCCCGCTTCTTCGCGCTGGACAAGCCACTCAAGCACTATCTGGACTTTCTGTTGCTCGAGCAGGCCAGCAGCCTGCAGAGCTTGAGCAACGCCCAGAGCGACCGTCTGGCGGCGACCTTTCTCGGCTGCCTGCACGCCAGGCTTGCCGGAGTAACGACACCACC
The DNA here is from genome assembly GCF_051062895.2 of Billgrantia sp. C5P2. Classification (NCBI taxonomy): domain Bacteria; kingdom Pseudomonadati; phylum Pseudomonadota; class Gammaproteobacteria; order Oceanospirillales; family Halomonadaceae; genus Billgrantia; species Billgrantia sp. C5P2. The sequence continues at coordinate 1,510,889 of NZ_CM128542.1, read as the reverse complement.
GTCGATGCATCGGCTCGATCTCGCCAAGCTCGACCAATTCATCGACCGCCACCTGTCCTGCGCGATCTCGGTGGCCGACCTCGCCGCGCAGGCATGCCTCAGCGAAGCGCATTTCCGCAGTCGCTTCCGTGAGCAGACCGGCCTCTCCCCTTGGCAGTACGTTCGCCGTCGCCGCCTGGAAGCAGCCCGGCGGTTGCTCGAGGAGAGCCGCATGCCCCTGTCGCAGATCGCCCTGAATACCGGCTTCGCCCACCAGAGCGCTCTGTCTCACGCATTCCGCAGCGCTTTCGGCTGCCCACCCAGTCAGCTTCGGCGCAACAAGCTAAGCAATTCCACGGCGCTCACCGCAAACCGTCTACGACATACGACTTAAGTCGCAATTGCAATCCCCGCACCGGAAAATCCCGCGAATTCTGCAAAACCTCCCGGGGTTTTGACAAGCAAGCCCGCCGCTGCCCCCCTACAGTCAAGGGTGACACACCCATGTTCGGGCGGTACGCCTGAGACATGGCTCTTGCCGTTTCAGGACGGGTGACCTTCGGGGAATTCATATGCTCAATGCCAAAACAATGCTGGACGCTGCCTCCTGGCAGCAGGATCTCGATACCCTGTTCTCGCGCATCAGCGATCATTACATCGTGGACGAGGAAGCCTTCGTCCAGGAACTGGTCAACGTACTCAGCGCCAATCCTGAAGACTTCCGGCGCATCGCGGGCAAGACCGCCGAACTCGTCCGCGAGGTTCGTGAGATGGATACCGCCGTGGACACCATCGACGAGCTGCTGCAGCAGTACAGCCTCGACACTCACGAGGGGCTGATGCTGATGTGCCTGGCCGAGGCCATGCTGCGCATTCCCGACACGGCCACCGCCGATGCGCTGATCGAAGACAAGCTGGGCCCTGCCGACTGGAAGGCGCACATGGGTCAGAGCGACTCCTGGCTGGTCAACGCCTCGACTTGGGGGCTGTTGATGACAGGCCGCGTGGTCACGCTCGACAAGCCCCGCGACGGCAAGCCCTCGGGCTTCATCAATCGTCTGGTCAACCGCATGGGCGAGCCGGTGATCCGCCGTGCCATGTACGAAGCGATGAAGATCATGGGCAAGCAATTCGTGCTCGGCCGTGACATCGACGAGGCCCTGAAGCGTTCCCGCCCGCTGTTCGACAAGGGCTATACCTACTCCTACGACATGCTGGGCGAAGCAGCGCGTACCCGCGCCGACGCCAGGCGCTACTTCGACGACTACGCTCGCGCCATCGAACGTGTCGGCCAGACCAGCACCAAGCTCTCCGAGCGCACCCCGGCACCTTCGGTATCGATCAAGCTTTCGGCGCTGCATCCACGCTACGAATTCGGCCGCCGCGCACAGGTCCTGCGCGAGCTGGTCGGTAGCGTACGCGAACTGGCCGGCATGGCGCGTCAGCGCAACGTGGCACTGACCATCGATGCCGAAGAAGTCGACCGCCTGGAGCTCTCCCTGGAAGTGTTCCGCGCCATCTACGAAAGCGATACCTGCAAAGGCTGGGGTCACTTCGGGCTGGTGGTGCAGGCTTACTCCAAGCGTGCGCTGCCGGTACTGCACTACCTCAACCGCCTGGCCGAACGCCAGGGCGACGAGATTCCGGTACGCCTGGTCAAGGGCGCCTACTGGGACAGCGAGATCAAGGAATCGCAGCAGCTCGGCGTGGAAGGCTACCCGGTCTACACGCGCAAGGCCTGCACCGACGTGGCCTACCTGGTCTGCGCACGTTTCCTGCTCTCCGGCCAGACCCGGGGCCGGATCTTCCCGCAGTTCGCCACCCACAACGCCCACACCATCAGCACCATCCTCGAGATGGGCAACGAGGCCACCCGGCCCTTCGAGTTCCAGCGCCTGCACGGCATGGGCGAGGCGCTCTACGACGCGGCGCTCAAGCGCGCCCCGCAGGGCACCTACTGCCGCATCTATGCCCCGGTGGGCGCGCACAAGGATCTGCTGCCCTACCTGGTGCGCCGCTTGCTGGAGAATGGCGCCAACTCGTCGTTCGTACACCAGTTGGTCGACCCCAAGGTGCCGGTGGAAACGCTCTGCGTGCACCCGGTGGAAACGCTGGGCCAGTACCGCACCTTCGCCAACCCGAGGATTCCCCTGCCCAAGGACATTTACGGCAGCAAGCGCCGTAACTCGCGAGGCGTAAATCTCAACGTGCGCAGCCAGTACGACCCGCTGATGAAGGCCATGGAGGGATTCATGGAGCGCAGCTACGAGGTCGGTCCACTGCTCGCCTTCGAAGTGACGCGCGACCCGGCCAGCGTGCACGAGGTGTTCAGCCCCTATGATCGCCATCAGCGGGTCGGCAGCGTTCAGTGGACCAGCCGCGACCAGGCCGCCCGCGCCGTGGATGCCGCCTGGGCCGCGTTCCCACGCTGGGAGGCCACGCCTGTCGCCGAGCGCGCCGCCATCATTCGCCGCCTGGGCGACCTGATGGAGGAGAACATGGCCGAGCTGATGACGCTGTGTTCCCGCGAGGGCGGCAAGCTGCTCACCGACGGCGTCGACGAGATCCGCGAAGCGGTGGATTTCTGTCGCTATTACGCCATGCGCGCCGAGGAACAGTTCGGCGAGCCGATCGAACTGCCCGGACCCACTGGCGAGTCGAACCGGCTGATGCTGGGCGGCAAGGGCGTGTTCGCCGCGATCAGCCCGTGGAACTTCCCGGTAGCGATCTTCTGCGGCCAGATGGTGGCCGCCGCCGTGGCCGGCAACAGCGTGCTGGCCAAGCCCGCCGAACAGACCTCCCTCGTCGCCCATCGCGTGGTGGAACTGCTACATGAAGCCGGCATGCCGCGCGATGTGGTGCAGCTGTTGCCGGGCGACGGCCCTACCGTAGGCAGCGTGCTCACCTCCGACCCGCGCATCACCGGTGTCGCTTTCACCGGCGGCACCGACACCGCCCAGATCATCAACCGCGCGCTGGCCGCGAGAGAGAACGCCCCGCTGCCGGCACTGGTCGCCGAGACCGGCGGCATGAATGCGCTGATCGTCGACTCCACCGCATTGCCGGAGCAGGTCGTGGCCGACGTGGTCCAGTCCGCTTACCAGAGCGCCGGCCAGCGCTGCAGCGCGCTGCGCGTACTCTATCTTCAGGACGACGTGGCCGACCGGGTCATCGAGATCCTGCGCGGCGCCATGGACGAACTGCACGTCGGCGACCCACGCGACCTGGGAACCGACGTCGGACCGGTCATCGATGAGGATGCGCGCAGGAACCTGATGGCGCATATCGAGAAGCTCAAGGGCGAAGGGCGCCTGCTGGCCGAAACCCGCCTGGATCCGGCTCACACCGCCACGGGTACATTCGTACCGCCGACTGCCTTCGCCATCGATGCCATCGATGCCCTGGAGCGGGAACAGTTCGGCCCCGTCCTGCACGTGGTGCGCTACAAGGCCAGTGAGATCGAGCGGGTACTCGAATCGATCAATGCCAAGGGCTACGGGCTGACGTTCGGCGTGCATAGCCGCAATGAATCCTTCGCCCAGCTCGTTGCGCAGAGGATTCGCGTTGGCAATGTTTACATCAACCGGAATATCATCGGCGCCGTCGTTGGCGTCCAACCCTTCGGCGGCCAGGGTCTCTCCGGCACCGGCCCCAAGGCTGGCGGTCCGCACTACCTGCTTCGCTTCGCCACGGAGAAAACGGTGACCGTCAACACCGCCGCGCTGGGTGGCAACGCGTCACTGCTTGCGCTGGGAGACGAGTGACCCTCACTCGTCATTCACCACAACAACGTTGAAGGACTCCCCCAATGGTTGAGAACAACATGGCTATCGGCTTCACCTTCTTGGTGTATCTGCTGCTGATGCTCGGCATCGGTATCATTGCGTACAAGCGCACGACCAATCTCTCCGACTACATCCTCGGTGGCCGCTCTCTCGGCCCCTGGACTTCGGCGATCTCCGCCGGCGCCTCGGACATGTCGGGCTGGCTGCTGCTCGGCCTGCCGGGTGCCGCCTACGTCAGCGGAATCTCGGCGAGCTGGATCGCCATCGGCCTGCTGATCGGCACCTGGCTCAACTGGCTGGTCGTAGCGCGGCGCCTGCGCCTCTACAGCTTCAAGGTCAGCGACGCCCTGACCCTGCCCGAGTACTTCGCCAACCGCTTCCGTGACAAGTCACAGCTGCTGCGGGTGATCTCGGCGATCTTCATCCTGATGTTCTTCCTCTTCTACACCAGCTCCGGCCTGGTTGCCGGCGGCCGGCTGTTCGAGACGGTGTTCGGCTATGACTACTCCGTCGCGGTCACCATCGGCACCATCGCGGTGATCTCCTACACCTTCTTCGGCGGCTTCCTGGCAGTCTCCTGGACCGACCTGATCCAGGGCCTGATGATGGCCGCGGCGCTGGCCATTGTGCCGATCATCGCCTTCGGCGACCTGGGCGGCACCGCCGGTGCCGGCGCCGCTCTCGCTGCCGAGAGCGACTACATGCTCTCCTGGTTCCGCGACGCCTCTACCGGCGAGGCGCTGACTTTCATCGGCATCGTCAGCTCCCTGGCCTGGGGCCTGGGCTACTTCGGCCAGCCGCACATCCTGGCCCGCTTCGCTGCCATCCGCAGCGACCGTGACATTCCTGCCGCCCGTCGCATCGCCGTGACCTGGACCGCCATCGCCCTGGTCAGTTCCATCGCCGTGGGCCTGCTCGGCGTAGGCTTCGTCCAGCGCGACCTGGCCGACGGAGAAACCGTGTTCATGGTAATGGTCAACCTGATCTTCCATCCGGTCATCGCCGGCATCCTGCTCGCCGCCATCCTGGCCGCGATCATGTCCACCGCCGACTCCCAGTTGCTGGTCTCCTCCTCGGCGCTGACCGATGATTTCTACAAGGCGATTTTCCGCAAGGATGCCAGCCAGACCGAGCTGGTATGGGTAGGCCGCTTCGCCGTCATCGCCATTGCGGTACTTGCCTATCTGCTGGCGCTCAACCCCGACGCCACCGTACTCGACCTGGTCGCCTACGCCTGGGCCGGCTTCGGTGCCGCCTTCGGCCCGGCGCTGATCATGTCGCTCTACTGGCGGCGCATGAACAAGTGGGGGGCACTGGCCGGTATCGTAGTAGGCGGTGTGACCGTGGTGGTCTGGGCCGAGCTGTCCGGTGGTATCTTCGATCTCTACGAGATCGTCCCTGGAGTGATCCTGGCTTATGCGGCCATTATCGTGGCCAGCCTGGCCACCGAAGAGCCGGATCTGCGTGTAACTGCCGACTTCGATACCTTCGAGGAAGCGTAATCAGCCGGCACCCACGCAACCGATAGCATCACGCAACGAGAAAGCCGCCTTCATGGCGGCTTTCTTGTCGGTGCAGCCCGCCTCAACTCATGTCATCCAAAGGGCACGCACGATCACGATGACGGCAAAGGCGCCTAGTGCAGCCAAACTCACCGGAGGAGTGGTCGCACGCCGCAGCCAATGGCGGCGGAACCCGAGTCCCAGCGGCTGCATGAAGGCCGCGCCCAGCGCCCAGACACCAAGCCCGATGGCAGGCATGCGCAAGATCATCGGCAATCCACTGATCAGCTCGGGGCGAATCAACAATCCTAGCGCCAGTACCGCTGCCGCCAGCATGGCCGCCAGCGTCAACCACATCGGGCAATCCTGCACTTCTGTCCGCATCGCGACCTCTCCTGTGTGCGCCTACACAAGGCTTAGCCCTTCGTCCTGCCTTACGCCATGCTGCCCTACAGCAATAATTGTACATCGTGCTGCACAATGTTTGTCATATTCGCGGCTTTGAAATTAGGTGAACAGCGATTATGCCAAACAATCATGTCAATGACGGCGATAACAAAATTAAACAGGACTTTTAGAAACAGTGTTCGTATACTACACATCGTCCAATGCTGCCGGGAACCTCCGGCGTTAGAAACCAGGAGGACGCTGTAATGAAATCGATCCGTCTGATTCCCGTGGTTGCCCTTGCAGCCAGCTCCCTCTTCGCTAGCCAGGCAGCCCTGGCCTATGGCGCCGGCGATACCTTCGTGCGTGGCGGCTTCGCCAAGTCCGATACCCGTTCCGACAATGGTGCGCTCGACAGTATCAGCAGCGGCGAAACCGGCTTTACCTACGGTGCCGGCTACCTGTTTCACGACAAGGTGGGCATCGAACTCAATGGCTCCGAGAAGATCGAGCATACCTACAGCGCTGGCGGTGACACCGATACCATCGACCGCATGCCGGTCAATCTGCTGGTGAACTACTACCCGCTCGGTGGGCTGGATTCCAAAGTCCAGCCGTACGTCGGTGCAGGTGTGAACTACACCCGCTTCTCCGGCGAGCCGGAAGGCATTGATGCACGTCGCTCCTATGGCGCCGTGGGTCAGGTGGGTATCGATCTGGCCGTTACCGAAAACTTCATGCTCAATGGCTTCGCCAACTACGCCGATGTCGATTCCCGGCTCTCCGCCGATGGCGAGCGTATCGGCACGGCCAAGGTGGATCCGATGACCATCGGTGGCGGCGTGACCTTCCGCTTCTGAGCCAAACCGAGCTGACAGCGCGTCAGTACGAACACGCCGGGCCATTCTTGAGCCCGGCGTTCTTCGTTTTGGCGACACACCAGTCATAAGAAGCATCGAAAATACCCATTCAGTTGTCGAAAACAACTATTGCCTTGGGTCAATATTCTCTCGTCAGGCACTGAGTAGACTGGCTTCGTTCAAAAGCAGCTCCACGCTGTTCCTTTGCAAACGACAGGAGTCGACTCATGCGCAAGCAAGCCCTTCTCACTCTGATCACTGCTGGCCTCGCGGCCACTGCGGCCTTGGCCAGCAGCCAAGCGTTCGCCTATAACCAGGGCGACTTCATCACCCGCGTTGGCGTCGCTCATGTCGACCCCAAGAGCGATAATGGCAGTCTGGTGAATGGCGCTATTGATGTCGACGTTCGTAGCGATACCAACCTGGGCTTCACCCTGGGTTACCTGTTCCACGATAAGCTCGGCATCGAGCTGCTTGCGGCGCTGCCGTTCAAGCACGATATCGAACTCAATGGCGTGGAAGCCGCTTCGACCAAGCATCTGCCGCCAACCCTTACCCTGCAGTACTACCCGCTGGGCGGCACCGGTTCCCAGTTGCAGCCCTATGCCGGCGTCGGCCTCAACTACACCCACTTCTTCAGCGAAGAGATCGATATCGAAGGGGTGGACCTGGACCTCGACAGCTCCTGGGGCCTGGCCGGTCAGCTTGGCCTCGACGTGCGACTCGACGACAACTGGGGCATCAACGCCGCCGCCTGGTACGTCGATATCGATACCGATGCCAGCCTGAACGGCACGGATGTAGGCAAGGTCAGTATCGACCCCTGGGTGTTCATGGCCGGCGTCAGCTATCGCTTCTGATCCCGCCATCCCGAACGCCGAGAGGCCCGCCGGATGGCGGGCCTCGTACGTTTCAGGACTGCCAGCAGACCTCAGCGTGGGGAGTGCCGCGACAGGCCCAGCAGTAAGAGAAGCCGATCCTCCAGGTCATGAACCGCTTCGACCTCGGCCAGGCGGCGATGATACTCGACGCTGAGGAAGGGCTCGCCCGCCAGCAGATGATCCAGGTATTCTCGGGCTGGTTTGAGTGCCTTGGCGGTGGTGCCAGGCGCAGCGATATAGACCCAGGCCTCTATCGGGCCCTCCCGGGTAACGATGGGCAGGCGATGTCGCTCGTACTCCGACGGGTAGCCTTCGAAAGGGTCCATTCGCTCGATCTGGTCCGGCTCAAGCAGCTCGAACAGGGCTCCTTCGACCTTCTCCCCCGCTACCGGAACCACATTGGCATGGGCGATGCCTGCAACCCGCGACGCCTTGTCGAAGCGCAGTGCATGATCGAGCAGCACGCCCGATAGAGAGCGTCGTGTCGCACCAATGCGGGCCTCGACCCGCGCCACGTTCATGTTGCTGCCATAGGCGAAGTAGTACGGCATGACGTTCTCATTGCGTGAGCGGCTAGGCAGCTTCAGTTCTCGGTCACCAGGCGGTCGATCTCCTCGATGGCCTTGCACATCAGCAGACGATCGGTAGCACGCGTACCCTGTTGGGCCAGATAGGTATCGACCACTGGCGCCACATCGCACTTCGCCGGCATCGGCGCTTCGGCCTCGACCAGGGCATCGAGCCTGGCGATGAACACGAAGCGAAGCCATTGCGGCAGGTTCATGGTATCGATGCAGAACGGCTGCTCGCTCTCGTATGCGTCGGGTGTCGGTGCGCTCATACGCCACATATTGGTGGCTTTCATGGTGGCCTCGAGACGGCGCAACGCTACGTCGAGCTCCTCGTGAACGGTCATGGAGTCTCCTGTTGGGCTATGACCCCATTATCGCACAACACGCCTGTTCACCAACTCTGACACGACGTCGTCCTGCAATCTCGGCTCGACCATTATGCAGGCTGGCCGGCCAGAATCTTGCGCAGGAAGTCGCGCGTGCGCGGATCCCGGGGCGCATTGAAAAGCTGTGAGGGAGGTCCTTGCTCGACAATGCGACCACCCTCCATGAACACGACACGATCTGCGACGTCCCTGGCGAAACCCATCTCGTGGGTCACCACCAGCATGGTCTGCCGTTCACGCGCCAGTTGCTTCATCAACCCGAGCACCTCCTCGACCCACTCCGGGTCGAGCGAAGAAGTCGGTTCATCGAACAGTATCACCTCGGCCTGGGCCGCCATGGCGCGACCGATACCCACCCGCTGCTGCTGGCCACCGGAGAGTGATGCGGGATAGGCATCCGCCTTGTCGGCCAGGCCGATGCGCTGGAGGATCTCCCGGGCTCGCTCATGCGCCTTGGCCTTGGGCCAGCGATTGACCACGATCAGCCCCTCGGCGATGTTCTCGAGAGCGGTCTTGTTGGCGAACAGCGCATAGTTCTGGAACACGAACGCCGTGCGTCGCCTGGCCGCGAGGATCTCGGCCCGGCTGGCCCGGGTGACGTCGACATCCAGGTCGCCGATGACCAGACGACCGGCATTCGGGCGCTCGAGGAAATTCAGGCACCGCAGCAAAGTCGACTTGCCGGTCCCCGAGGGGCCGATCACGACGATGATCTCTCCTTGCTCGATGTCGAGGTCGATGCCATCGAGCACGGTCGCACTACCGAAACGCTTGACGAGGTTGGCAATCTTGATCATCTGCGGTACGCCCTGTTGAGTCGCATCTCCAGCCACCGCTGGAACCAGGCCAACAGCTCGACGATGATCCAGTACATGACCGCCACGGTAATGAAGGCCTCGAAATAGAGAAAGCTGCCGGCGGCCTCCTTCTGTGTCGCCCCCATCAGTTCCGTGACCCCCAGGGTGAAGGCCAGTGAGGTCGCCTTGATCATGTCGATGAAATAGTTCATCAGCGTGGGCACGGCCACGCGAGTGGCCTGGGGCAGCACGATGCGGCGCATCAGCTGGCCATTGGTCATGCCGATCGACAGGGCCGCCTCGGTCTGGCTACGGTCGACCCCGACGATGGCGGCACGTATCGACTCCGCCATATAGGCCGAAAAGTGCAGCGTCAGCCCCATGATGGTGGCGGTGATGCCGTTGATCTGGGTCAGGAAAGCCAGCAACTGCGGCAAGCCATAGTAGAACAGGAATAGCTGTACCAGCAGCGGCGTGCCGCGGAAGAAGGAGATGAACAGCATGGTCGCTGCGTTCAGCCCAGGGATCTTCAACACGCGGATCACAGCCAGGCCACAGGAGAGGATCAAGGCCAAGGCCATGCCCGCCGCGGCCATCTGCAGCGTGAGCGGCAGATAGCGCAGCAGGATGGGAATCAGCCCCAGCATGTAGTCGAAATCGAGGACACGCATGATGAGCGCTCAGTGAATCACGGGCGTGTGATGTCGGTGCCGAACCAGCGCTCCGCGATGGCTGCCAGGGTGCCGTCCTCACGCAAGGTGGCAAGTGCCACGTCGACCCGATCCCGCAGCGCGCGATCGGCTTCGGTATCGCGGAACGGCAGAGCGTTGCGAATGCTCGAAAACGGTTCGCCGGCGAGCTGCAGCGGTAGCGGCTTCTCCTGGATTACCTGGCTGGCACTCACGCGGTCCATGACGAAGGCATCGACCCGACCCAGCGCGGTATCCTGCTCGATGTTGCTGTCGTAGGTGCGGATATCGATCTCGTCGGCGTAGGGCAGCTCGCGCAGCAGCTGCTCGTAGTTCGAGCCAAGGTTGACGGCGACACGCTTGCCCCTGAGATCTTCCACGCCTTCGATCTCCTCGTTGCCTGCCCTGACGACGACTTGCGCACCATCGTAGACGTACGGTTCGGTGAAGAGGTACTTCGCCTCACGCTCCTCGGTAATGGTGATCTGGTTGGCGATGGTATCGATACGACCGGACTCGAGCATGCCGAACAACCCCGAGAAGTTGGCGGTCTCGAACTGTACCTCCATGCCCAGCTCTTCACCCACAGCCCGCATCACGTCGACTTCGAAGCCCTTGAGCGTGTCCTGCTCGACGAAAGTGAAAGGAAAGTAACCACCCGACATGCCCACCCTGAGCACGCCGTCCTGCGCCTGCACGTTGCCCACGAAGGAGAGAGCACCGGAGAGTATTGCTGCGACTAGTAAGCGCGGTAGCATGATCGACCTCCATTAATATCAATTTGGAATATATTTTTCGGCTGTTATTCGATTTTATCAGACATGCATGAGATAACCCACCGTAGCCCCATGGCAATTTTCTATGTCAGCCATAGCGTAGTCGCGCGCCGGAAGGTCATGCACAGATTCGCTGAAAGAGGCTGTGGATAAGCTATGGAAACTCGCCCCGGTAGCAGACAAGCCGTGGCTTTGCCAGGCATGGTCATTTCTTGACCAATCGCGAGCGCTTCCACGCTTGAGAGTGGCTGACAACTCCCCGGCCGTCACGGTAGAGTGCACGCTCAAAAGGGAGCCCTTATGCAGCCGATCCACACGCTTCACGATTTCTTCGCGCGCACGGGCGCCGAGGTGCACCTTTACCACATGGGTCGCCGAGTCGAGCCGTGCCCCCTGGATGTCCTTGCCCGCTTCGAGGATAGCGCCAGCGCCTGGCCATTCCCCTGGCAGGGGCAGGCTCGCCTCGGCATCGTCTTTCGCTTCGGGGATCTCGTCGATCCGCTGATCTGGTTCCTCGCCCTGCCGCTGGACGAACAGGGGCAGTTGGTGCCCGCTCCGCGCGACGCCTTCCTGCAGCGCTTGCTGACCCTCCTGGGAGGCAACGTGGATCGCGCGACTCGTGAACCCGGGAACGACAGCGAGATCGAAAACCTGATGCAAGACAACCCGCTCGCTTTCACTCCATCACTGCCCTTTCAGGCCATGTTGCACGCCCTTGCCACGCGCGACACCGGTAGACCGGCAAGCCCTCATCTCGAGCCGGTGGAAGCCTATCTCAGCGGTCAGCAACAAGTGGACTGGCAGTTCCTGGGGCTGCAGGGCCTGGCCGACTTCGCCGTGCGCATGGACAATGAGGCTGCCCGACTGTTGGCCGCGACACTCCCCGCCCTGCCCGACGAAGTGTTGAATTCGCTGTGCTACTGTCTAGAGCATATTGCCGTACCCGACACGCTCGGCCTTGCGCTGCGCGACCGGGGCGAGCAGGCCGCTGCCGCAGGTTGCCTGGAAACGCTGTGTGCCTGCGTGCGCGCCGTAGGCGGTGCCGACAAGACGATCGCCGGCGTCTGGTTCGATGAATTGCTGTCCGATCCGGCGGCCTGCGGCCCCGATCTGCTGGCGGCGATGGCCGGGCGCGGCTGGGAGCACCTGGAAGACGCTGAACGTCTGCCCCGCTTCCTCGAGCAACTGGCCGCGCAGCCGCAAGCGGATTTCGCCAGTGCCGCCCGCGACCTGGCGCTCATACCGCGGCTGCGCCTACCGGTGCTGATGACACTACGCGAAGCCCGACAGGATTCCGCTATCGGCCAACGCCTGGCCGGCCTGGGCCAATGAGGCCAGCCGAAGAGTTTGGGTCAAAGAGTAAGGACAGCTGGAAATGACGCAATGAAGGAACTGCCTTATATTCCCAAGGCCGTGATCGGGCGCCTGGAGATGGTCACGCTGCCGACCATCGGCATGACCGTCTGCGCCAAGATCGACACCGGCGCCCGCACCTCGTCCCTGCACGCCGAGGACATCGAGATATTCGAGGAGGAGGGCCACCTTTGGGTCGCCTTTACCACCCGTAGCGGGGGGTTGGAGTCGCCGCCACACGTTTATCGCACCCACCTGCATGACCGCCGCAGGGTGACAAGTTCCAACGGTCACAAGGAGTGGCGCTACGTGATTCGTACGCCGATGCAACTGGGCGAACTGGACGTCATGGTCGAGCTGACCCTCGCCGACCGCAGCGACATGCGCTACCCCATGCTGCTCGGCCGACGCGCACTGCGTCGCTTACTTGTGGCGCCCGGCGCCACTTTCCTGCATGGCGAGCCCTGACCCACCCGGCCCTACCTTCCCGGAGTCCACGATGCATATCGCGCTGCTGTCCCGCAATCGCAATCTCTACTCCACGCGACGCCTGGTGGAGGCCGCCGAACAGCGCGGCCACAAGGTCCGGGTGATCGATACCCTGCGCTGCTACATGAGCATTGCCGCGCACCACCCTTCCATCCATTACAAGGGTGAGGAAATCGAACGCTTCGACGCGGTGATACCGCGCATCGGTGCATCGGTGACCTTCTACGGCTGTGCCGTGCTGCGTCAGTTCGAGATGATGGGCACCTATGTGCTCAACGATTCGGTCTCCATCACCCGTTCGCGCGACAAGCTGCGCTCGCTGCAGTTGCTCTCGCGCAAGGGGCTGGGCCTGCCGATCACCGGCTTCGCCCATTCGCCGGACGACATCCCCGATTTGATCACCATGGTCAAGGGGGCTCCGCTGGTGATCAAGCTGCTTGAAGGTACCCAGGGCATCGGCGTGGTGTTGGCCGAGACCAACCAGGCCGCCGAATCGGTCATACAGGCCTTCATGGGCATGAAGGCCAACATCATGGTGCAGGAGTACATCAAGGAGGCCCAGGGTGCCGACATCCGCTGTTTCGTGATCGGTGACAAGGTGGTCGCCTCGATGAAGCGACAGGCGGCCGAGGGAGAGTTTCGCTCAAACCTTCACCGCGGCGGCACGGCCAGCCTGATCCGCATCACACCGGAAGAGCGATCCACGGCAATCCGCGCGGCCAAGTCCATGGGCCTCAGGGTGGCCGGTGTCGACCTGCTAAGGTCCAATCATGGCCCGGTGATCATGGAGGTCAACTCTTCGCCGGGGCTGCAGGGCATCGAGACCGCCACCGGCAAAGACATAGCCGGCCTGATCATCGAGCACATCGAGAAAAATGCCGCCGCTCCGCGCAAGGTGCCTCCTAAGCCCAAGGGGTAATTGCGAGAAAAGGGCCGGTATTTGTAGAAAGGCTACATATTTTGCCCGCGGGGGTAGCAAAACAGTGTTTCCCCCGCCACAATCTGCGTCACCGGAGGAGGTGACCGCTCATGTTTCTCGACAATCGCCAAGTGGCGATGGACAGCGTTCTGGAAGCGCTGGCTGACAGCATCGATTATTTTCAGGACAACCTCGAGCGCCTGCGCCCTTCCCTGCGCGAAACGCTCAAGCCTCACTATGAAGCCCGCGCCCAGACGATGCAGAAGCTGCAGGAACTGGCCAGGCAGCACCTCAAGCTGCTGCCGCGCGATGCCGATGTCGAGCGGGACGATTACATGTGGCTCTGGAGTCGCCTGAAGAGCTTCGTCGGCAACGAGAGCCAGGTAGTGATTGGCGAGTTGCTGGAACAGGAGCGCGTGCTGATGCAGGCCCTGGCCACGCTCTACACCCACCCTTTGCCCAATCCACTCGAGCCGATCGTCGAGCAGTGCTGGAAGGATTGCAGGGCCCTCATTCGCGAACTCTACCGGCAGCAGAAGCCACGCCGTCGCTGATCGGCTGCGCCGTTCAGAGGTGCTCGCCCTCGGGGTCGAGCAGTTGACGCCAACTCGGCGGTGTAATCTGCAGAGGCTCCAGCGGCCCCAGGAAGTAGGGCTCGCGCCCCCAGAGATACAGGTCCCCTACGGTCGCCGCTCGCGCCACCCACTCCCGGGCCTGCAGCCGCCACAGCCCCGCCACCGGACGAGACGGAGCACTGCAGCCCCACGCCTCCAGGCCCAGCGCATCGGCAATGAACAGAGCGCGCGGCAAGTGCCATGCCTGCGTGACCAACAGCACCTGATCGACACCGAACACATCCCGCGCTCGCGCCAAGGTATCGAAGGTACTGAAACCGGCGTAGTCGAGCGTCATGTCCTCATCGCGGACGTATTGGTCACGCAAGTCGCGCCACATGGTGATGGGCTCGTTGTACTGGCGTGTGCGGTTGTCGCCGGACAGCAGCAGATGCTCGACCCGACCCAGTCGAATCAGGCGGGAAGCGGCATTGATGCGGGCATCGAAGTGCGGGTTGCGCACGCCGCTACGGGTCCAGTGGGAGGTGCCGAAGACGATGCCGACACGCTCCGGGCCACATAGCGGCAACTCATGTTCGATGCGCGAGTGCGTCTGGCCCAGCACCCACAGGTTGGCGCCGACGAACAGCAGCAACGCCAGCAGCAGCAGGGCGCCGAGCGACATCAAGAGAAGCTTGAAGGTTTTCCACAGCAAGGCCTGCATTCACCGTCACCGGGCAAGAAATAACGAAGCCCCGCCACCGGTAGCGCGTGGCCTCGGGCTTGCGGCTAGAACATGCCGAGTTCCAGCTTCGCCTCATCGCTCATCATCTCACGGCTCCAGGGCGGATCGAAGACGATTTCCGTATGCACGCGGCTGATCTGGGGCGCACCGAGGATCTTGTTGCGTGCATCGGCTGCGATCACATCCCCCATGCCGCAGCCCGGTGCAGTGAGCGTCATGCGGATGGTGACGAGGCGCTCACCGCTGATCAGCCGCTCGATGCGGCAACCGTAGACCAGGCCCAGGTCGACGATGTTGACCGGGATCTCGGGGTCGAAGCAAGTACGCAACTGGTCCCAGACGAACTGCTCGATCTCATCGTCGCCGGCATCCTCGGGCAAGGTGGGCCGCGGCAACGGTTCCAGTCCCAGGGCATCGAGGTTGCTGCCTTCGATCAGGTAGAGCCGCCCCTCGTAGCCCACACTCACCGAACTGCCCTTGGCCTGCATCACGCTGACCACGCTATCCTCGGGCAGGCTCACGGTCTTGCCGAAAGGGATCGAGATGGCGTCCACGTCGCGCTGCAGGGGCAGGGTCTGCCCCCTCTCGAGACTGGCAATCTGTTCGATACTCGACATCTCAACGCACCATTCCGATGACACGCTCCAGGGCCGCAGCGAAGGCCTCGACCTCCTCCAGCGTGTTGTAGGCGGCGAACGACGCGCGGCAGGTGGCGGTCACGCCAAAGTGCGCCAGCAGTGGCTGAGCACAATGGTTGCCGGTACGAATCGCCACGCCAAGCTGGTCGATCAGCAGGGCGATGTCCTGGGAGTGCGCGCCGTCAACGACAAAGGAGAGCACGCCGGCCTTGTTCGGCGCGGTGCCCAGGATGCGCAGCCCGTCGATTCGCGACACGGCATCGGTGGCCCGCTGCAGCAGCGTCGCCTCCCAGGCACCGATACGCTCGATACCTACGCCGCGCACCCAGTCGAGCGCCACGCCCAGCGCGATCACCTCGGCGATAGCCGGTGTGCCCGCCTCGAACTTGTGCGGAATGTCGGCGAAGGTGGTCGGCACGTCGAAGGAGACGCTCTTGATCATCTCGCCACCGCCCTGCCAGGGCGGCATCGCCTCCAGCAGTTCGGCTCTACCATAGAGCGCTCCCACGCCGGTGGGGCCATAGACCTTATGGCCGGAGAAGGCATAGAAATCGGCATCGATGGCGCGCACGTCGACCGCCTGGTGCGGTAAGGCCTGAGCGCCGTCGACCAGAATCAGCGCACCCCGCTCATGGGCGATGGTCGCCATCTCGCGCACCGGATTGACGGTGCCGAAGGCATTGGAGACGTGATTGACCGCCACCAGCTTGGTGCGTTCAGTGAAGAGCGCACGGTAGGCGTCGAGATCGAGCACGCCGCGCTCGTCCACCGGAATGACCTTCACCACGATGCCAAGCTGGCTGGCCAGTAGCTGCCATGGCACGATATTGGAGTGATGCTCCAGCAGCGAGACCAGCACCTCGTCGCACGGCTTCAAGTTGGTCCGGCCCCAGCTGTTCGCCACCAGGTTGATCGCCTCGGTGGTGCCGCGGGTGAAGACGATCTCGCGGCGATCCGACGCATTCAGAAAGTCACGTACCGTCTCGCGCGTCGCCTCATAAGCCGCGGTCGCCTCGTCGGCCAGGGTATGCAGGCCACGGTGGATGTTGGCGTTGTAGCGGCTGTAGTAGTCGCGGAAACTATCGATCACCGTGAGCGGCGTCTGGCTGGTGGCCGCATTGTCGAAATAGATCAGCGGCCGGCCATGTACCTGCCGCTCGAGGATCGGGAATTGGGCGCGAATCCCGGCCACGTCGTAGGCCGGTGCGCTCAGCGGTCGCTCGGTGGCCAAGTGATTCATCGCTCTCTCCTCGATTACTCGTCGTGCAGGGCCATGGCGGCTTCCACCAGCCCGGCCAGGTTGAAACGCTCCGGCAGCTTGCCGGCAACGGCCAGCTCCACCCGCTCGGAAATGGCATCCAGGCTGACCTGCTCCAGTACTTCGCCGGCGAAGGCCAGGGTCAGCAGGCCTCGGGCGGTCTGCTTGTCGATGCCACGGGTGCGCAAGGCGTAGACCGCCTCCTCGTCGAGCTGTCCGGTGGTGGTACCGTGGGAGCACTTGACGTCGTCGGCGTAGATCTCGAGTTCCGGCTTGGCGTCGATCTCGGCGCGGTCGGAGAGCAGCAGGTTGGCGTTGCTCTGGAAGCCCTCGATCTTCTGGCTGTCACGCTTGACCACCACCTTGCCGTTGAACACGCCACGGGCACGGTCGTCGAGGATGCCCTTGTAGTTCTCGTTGGAGAAGGTGCGCGGGGCGTTGTGGTTGGCCAGGGTGTGGTTGTCGATATGCTGACGGCCCTGGCCGTAGAACAGCCCGTAGAAGGTGGCCTCGGCCCCTTCCCCGTTGAGCTCGCTGATCAGGTCGTTGCGCACCAGGCCACCGCCCAGGTTCAGGTTGAACGAGGTGTAGCGGCTGTCGCGGCTCTGCTCGACGTGGATGCTGGCCACGTGCAGGTCGGCGAGCGGCGCTTCCTGTAGCTTGTAGTGAGTGAGGATCGCCCCGCGGTCGAGCAGCAGCTCGGCCACCAGGTTGGTGAAGTTGGCCGCCTCGCTCTCGCCGACGTGATGCTCTATCAGCGTGGCCTGGCTGCGCGCGCCGGCCTCGACCAGGATGCGCGGATGGCTCATCACCGGCTGCGCCCCGCTTCTGGAAAGAAACTGCAGCAGGATCGGCTTCTCCACCACGCTGCCCGGCGCCAGGCGCACCACGGCGCCCTCTTCCATGAAAGCGGTGTTGAGCGCCGAGAACGGCGAGAACTCGACGCCGGTCAGCCGACCCAACGGCCCCCCCACGGCTTCGTGGTTATCGGCCAGCGCCTGGGACAGTGGTAGCACCGCCACGCCGCCGGGCAGATCACCCAAGTCGGAGAGCGCCGCCGAGAACACGCCATCGACGAAGGTCAGCCGGTGTGCCTCGATGGGCAGCGTCAGCGCCGCGGCAGAAGCTGGCGAGAACTCGGCGCTGTCGGTCAGTGCGAAGTCGCCCCGGGCGATGGCGCGCACGTCGGTGTACTTCCACGCCTCGTCGCGGCGGGTGGGAAAGCCGAGCGCCTCGAAGCGGGCCGCACCGGCCTGGCGGCGTGCGGCAATCCAGGTCGGCTCGGCCCCGCGGCTCGCACTACGCTCTGCGAGGCGGTCGAGAAAGGTCTTCACCTCACTTGACTGCTGTTCGACATCGCTCATGCGGCAGTTTCCTCCACCACCCAGTCGTATCCGCGGGATTCCAGCTCCTTGGCCAGCTCAGCGTCGCCGCTCTTGGCGATGCGGCCGTCGACCAGCACGTGCACGCGGTCGGGCACGATGTAGTCGAGCAGACGCTGGTAGTGGGTCACCAGCAGGATGGCGCGCTTCTCGTCGCGCAGGGAGTTGACGCCATCGGCCACCACGCGCATGGCATCGATGTCGAGGCCGGAGTCGATCTCATCGAGCATGGCGAGCTTGGGCTGCAGCACCAGCATCTGCAGGATCTCGTTGCGCTTCTTCTCGCCGCCCGAGAAACCTTCATTGACGGCGCGCTGCAGGAAGCTGGCGTCCATCTTCATCTGCGCCAGCCTTTCCTTGACCAGCTTGAGGAACTCGGGCGCCGGGATCTCGCCCTCGCCGCGAGCTTCGCGCTGAGCATTGAGCGCCGCCTTGAGCAGGTAGATGTTCTTCACCCCAGGAATCTCCACCGGGTACTGAAAGCCCAGCAACAGGCCCGCCTGAGCGCGCTCCTCGATCTCCATCTCCAGCACATCCTGCCCCTCGAAGGTGACCGAGCCGGAGGTCACTTCATAACCTTCCTTGCCTGCAATCACCGCCGAGAGGGTAGACTTGCCGGCCCCGTTGGGGCCCATGATGGCATGCACTTCCCCGGCGTTGATGGTCAGGCTCAGGCCCTTGAGGATTTCCTTGCCTTCCACCTTGACGTGCAGATCCTTGACTTCGAGCATCTTGGTACCTTTTCGATTCTGGCGAGCCGCCACCGCGACTCGAAATAAATTGACTGAACAGGGCTGAGCACGAGGACCTTAGCCCACTGCTCCCTCTAGCGTGACGTTGAGCAAGGCTTCGGCCTCCACGGCGAACTCCATCGGCAGCTCCTGGAACACGTCCTTGCAGAAGCCGTTGACGATCATGCTCACCGCATCCTCTTCGGAGATACCGCGGCTCTGACAGTAGAACAGCTGGTCCTCGCCGATCTTCGAGGTGGTCGCCTCGTGCTCGATCGTCGCGGTGCTGTTGCCGATCTCCTGGTACGGGAAGGTGTGAGCGCCACACTGGTCGCCGATCAGCAGCGAGTCGCACTGGGTGAAGTTGCGCGCCCCCTTCGCCCGCGGCCCGATCTTGACCAGCCCGCGGTAGGACTGGTTGCTGCGACCGGCCGAGATGCCCTTGGAGACGATGTAGGAGCGCGTGCCCTCACCGATGTGGATCATCTTGGTGCCGGTGTCGGCCTGCTGACGGCCGTTGGTCACCGCCACGGAGTAGAACTCGCCGATGCTGTCCTTACCGCGCAGTACGCAGGAGGGGTACTTCCAGGTGATCGCGGAGCCGGTCTCGACCTGGGTCCAGCTGATGCGTGAGCGGTCGCCGCGGCAGTCGCCGCGCTTGGTGACGAAGTTGTAGATGCCGCCCTTGCCATTCTCGTCGCCGGGATACCAGTTCTGCACCGTGGAGTACTTGATGTAGGCATCGTCCAGCGCCACCAGCTCGACCACCGCGGCGTGGAGCTGGTTCTCGTCGCGCATCGGCGCGGTGCAACCCTCCAGGTACGAGACCTGGGCGCCCTCTTCGCAGATGATCAGGGTGCGCTCGAACTGGCCGGTGTTGGCGGCGTTGATGCGGAAGTAAGTAGAGAGCTCCATCGGGCAGGTCACGCCCTTGGGCACGAACACGAACGAGCCGTCGGTGAACACCGCCGAGTTGAGCGCGGCGAAGTAGTTATCGGCCACAGGCACCACCGTGCCCAGGTACTGCTTGATCAGTTCCGGATAATCGCGAATCGCCTCGGAGATCGAGCAGAAGATCACCCCCGCCTCGTGCAGCTTTTCCTTGAAGGTGGTGGCCACCGAAACGGAGTCGAACACCGCATCCACTGCCACACCGGCCAGGGCGGCACGCTCATGCAGCGGGATACCCAGCTTCTCGTAGGTCTCGAGCAGCTTGGGGTCGACCTCGTCGAGGCTCTGGGGACGGTCTTCGGGGCGCTTGGGCGCGCTGTAGTAGGAGATCGCCTGGTAGTCGATGGGCGGATAATCCAGGTGCGCCCAGGACGGCGGCGTCATCTTGAGCCATTGATGGTAGGCCTTGATTCGCCACTCGAGCATCCACTCGGGCTCGCCCTTCTTGTTGGAAATGAAGGCGATGACGCTCTCGTCGAGCCCCGGCGGCACCGTCTCGCTCTCGATGTCCGTCACGAAACCTTCTTTGTATTCGCGGCGGACCAGCTGTTCCATTTCCTGTGTTGCCATGGTCTCTCCCCTCCCGGGCGGTTGGGCCGGCGAGCAAGCTCGCCTCGGGTATTGAATCCGGTTCGGTGGCTCAGGCCGTATCGACGGCCAGGGTCACGCTCTGTATGGGTAGCTGCACCGGCAGCTTGATCGGCGCGGTATCGGCCAGGTGGGCCAGGGTCACGCTGTCGAGCAGAGTGCGAACGGCCAGCGACACACGCTGCCAGTTGTCGGAAACGCCACAAGTCGCCAGCAGGTCGCAGTCACCCTCGGCGTGGCTGCACTCCGTCATCGCCACCGGGCCCTCGATGGCCGTGATGATGTCGATAGCGGTGATGCGCGATGCAGGCCGTGCCAGGGAGTAGCCACCCTGGGCACCACGACGCGACTCAAGCAGCCCTGCCCTGACCAGCATCTTCAAGGTCTTGCTGACCGTAGGGTGGGGCAGCTGCACGGTCTCGGCCAGCTCTGCCGCCGCATGGGAATGCTCGGGATGCCGGGCGATCTGCGCCAGGATCACGGCGGCGTAGTCTGTCAGCCGGGAAAGCTTCAGCATGCCTGACTCCTGAATGTCACGAATACGCGGCGGAGGCCTGCACTCCATTTGGGACCATTTTAGTCCTGTATGGATTCGATGTGAAGTCCCCTCCGTGACTAGTGGGGCTGATGTGCCAAGATGGCGGCACGTTCGGCGCCGTTAACACCAATAACGCCAATCATTCTCATTCATTTATTTTGCTGCGGGCACTCTCGGTCACCTCCACTTCAAGCTGCGACGGACTGATGCCCACCTCCTCCACGAGCCGGTTGAGCTCTTCCAGCAAGTCGTCTCAACGCTTCGCAGCGCACGGTTGCCGGCGCCTCTCCCTGCAACGAGCGACCCGCCGCAGGCTCGTATCGGCTTGAGAACTGGCGAGTACGGGCCGTATTCGCCAGACTTGCAGTGATGGTTAGCGGTATCGGCCAAGGAACCACTGAACGCCACATTGACGAGGCACCCCATGCGCAATCTCAAACTCGACCGCATCGACCGCATGCTGCTCGAAGCTCTTCAGCAGGACGCCCGTCTGACCACTGCCGAACTGGCGGAACTCGTGAGTCTCTCCCCCTCCCCTTGCGCTCGCCGCATTCGCCGACTCGAACAGGCTGGGCTGATCACCCGCTACCGTGCCGAACTGGACAAGGTCCGGCTCGGCCTGACACTCACGATCTTCGTGCAGGTACGGCTCGACCAGCATCAGCAGGAGCGGGTGGAGGAGTTCGAAGGGAGCGTGCAAGGCATGCCGGAGGTGGTGCAATGCCATAGCGTTTCCGGCCACTTCGATTACCTGTTGCAAGTGATTACTGCCGATATGGACGCCTTCGAGCAGTGGCTGCGACAATTCCGCCAGTTGCAGACGGTCAGCGCAGTGGACAGCAGCTTCGCGATACGTGCAGTCAAGGAGAACGGTCCCCTTCCCCTGCCCATCCCATGAAGCCAGCCCCAGCGCCAGCGCCCCAAGGGAGACAACATGACGCAAGCCCCCATTACCGTATTCGGCGGAACTGGCTTTCTCGGTCGTCATGTCGTGCAGGAACTGTTCGATGCCGGCCATGCGGTGCGCATCGCGGCCCGTCGGCCCGCGCTTCCCCATTGGGCCGAACCCGGCGACCCTCTGGAGCCGATGAGCATCGATATCCGCAGCGAGAGCGACGTGAGCCAAGCGCTCGATGGGGCGCTCGGGGCGGTCAATGCCGTGAGCCTTTATGTCGAGCGTCGCCGACTCACCTTCGACCAGGTGCACGTGGAAGGCGCCGGCCGCCTGGCTCGCCTGGCCCGGACACAAGGCGTCAAGGTCCTCATCCAGCTATCCGGCATCGGTGCCAGCTCCTCGTCGCGCTCACCCTACGTCAGGGCACGTGGCCGTGGAGAGTCGGCCGTCATCGATGCCTACCCGAAGGCGATCATTCTGCGGCCGAGCGTCATGTTCGGTCCCGATGATGCCTTCCTCAGCCGCCTGGCGGACCTGACCCGGCTCCCCGTCATCCCGCTCTTCGGACACGGGGAGACCAAGCTGCAGCCGGTACATGTGGTGGATGTGGCAAGAGCGATCGTACGGCTATTGGGAGTCGCCCCGTCTGGGCGCCGATTATTCGAACTGGGAGGTCTGGACATCCTGCGCTACCGGGAGGTACTGGAGCTGATCATGGCCCATCTGAAGCGTGAGCGCCGCCTGCTGCCGATTCCGTTCCCGCTGTGGCATCTTGCCGCCGTGCTCGCTTCGCCACTGCCTGGCCCACCGCTGACTCGGGACCAGGTCCAGATGATGGCCGAGGACAACACGGTCGGCGAAGGTGTGGGCACCTTCGCCGACCTGGATATCCTGCCACGCTCGTTGCGAGATGCCCTGCCCGACTGCTTGCCGGCACGAAGCTCGGATTCCCGCCGATAACGGCGGCCGGGGCACAGCGCGATCGCCGCTCATCCCGCACGACCCTCATTGCCAGCGCCAGCCATGCCGTTCCCACCATTCCAGCGCGATGGTCCGATTCTCCGCGTTGGCCTTCACATCGAGCGTTGTGGTGAGGCTGACATAATCGCCACCGGTCTGGGCCATCAGTCGCGGGTCCTGAGTAGCCAGCTGTAGCGCATACAGCGCCAGCATCAGCTCGTATTCGTCATGGGTATCGAGCAGCGAAAACAGCATCGGGATCGCAGGTTCGCCGATCTGCCCCAGACGCTCTGCCGCGATATACCAGACTCTGGGATGCTCCTCGCCACCGTAGACATCGATGAAGCGCCTGTCGGCCAAGCGACTGATGTAATAGTGGACCTCGTCCTCTTCCGTGGCGAAGAGCGGGGGTACCCAGAAGCGATCATGACGCGTGGTGGCCACAGGGGATACCGACGGCTCGGCCGACAAGACCTGTTCCGTTTCATCGGGAACTGGCTTGGACTCGGCCTCCGGTGCCGGGCGTCCTGCACAACCGCCCAAGAGCAGCAGCAGAACCAGTGTGAGTGTGTGGGATATTCTGGTAGCAGGCATTTCGCACTCCACGGATTGGCGCATGATTGCGGTGCGTTTTACGCCTTCGCTCGACACTTGGCTAGCCCCGCTAGACCTGGACGGGTCGATGCACCCCAGTTTGTCGTATTTCTTCGTCCCTGGGCAGCCCAGTGCCCAGCCGAGGAGCCAGCACAAAGGCGATGCCATGCTGGGCTCCATCGGCACGAGCATGGATAGCCTCTTTGCCGCTATGCTCCGAGAAACGAGAGTGAATCGACAGGAGGAATCATGAAGTTCGCCATTATGGGAAGCGGTGGTGTCGGCGGCTACTTCGGCGCGCGCCTGGCCGAAGCCGGTGAAGACGTCACCTTCATCGCCCGCGGCGAGCACCTGGCCGCCATGCAGCGGCAGGGGCTATGCGTGAGCAGTATCAAAGGGGACGTCACGTTGGCGCAGGTCAAGGCCACGGACGATCCCGCCAGCATCGGCGAAGTGGACTGCGTGATCGTGGCAGTCAAGGCATGGCAAGTGCGCGAGGCGGCCGAATCGATCCGCCCCTTGGTCGGGCCCGACACCCTGGTGCTGCCCTTGGAGAACGGTGTCGAAGCCGCCGACATCCTGGCCGAGGTGCTGGGCGAAGCACCGATACTCGACGGCCTCTGTGGCATCCTGGCCTGGAGGGAAGCGCCAGGGCATATTCGCCATGCCGGCGTGGACCCGTTCGTCCGCTTCGGTGAGCGCGACAACCACAGCAGTGCACGTACCGCACGGCTCAAGGCTGTCTTCGACAAGGCACACGGCCTCAACGCCGAGATTCCCGATGACATTCGCGTCGCCCAGTGGAGCAAGTTCCTGTTCATCTGCGCCATGAGCGGCATTGGCAGCGTCACCCGTGCCCCGATCGGCATTACCCGGCAACTGCCCGAGACCCGGGCCCTGATCCAGGCCATGCTCGAGGAGATCGGCCAGGTTGCCCGCGGGCACGGCGTCGCCTTTCCCCCGGATGCCGTTGCCCGCGCCATGCAGTTCATCGATGCCATGCCGGCCGAAAGCACCTCTTCCATGCAGCGCAATATCATGGACGGCGAGCCCTCCGAGCTGGAATCGCAGAATGGCGCCGTGGTGCGCCTGGGTCGCTCGGTTGGCGTGGCAACTCCGGTTAACGCCTTGATCTATGCCGCTCTACTACCCCAGGAACTGGCGGCCCGCGGCGAAGTGCCGCCTGACGGATGAGCCCTTGCACGAGGAAGTCGACCAGGCGGTGGCAAGGCTCGGATTGGAGTATTCTTAATGAATGAACGAGACGTGAAGCGCCACCTGCCGGAGCACCAACATGACCGACGCCCCTCATAACGCCCCGGGCCAGCATTGGAATGCCGCCGCTTATGCCCACAATGCCAGTTTCGTCGCCGAGCTGGGCAACGCGGTTGCCAGGCTGCTCGACCCTCGCCCCGGCGAACGTATTCTCGACCTGGGCTGCGGCGACGGCACCCTGACCGAGGTGCTGGCGAAATCCGGCGCTACTGTCGTTGGGGTGGATGCCGCCATCGATATGGTCGAGGCCGCCCGGGCACGAGGGCTGGACGCCCGTGTGCTGGATGCCCACAACCTGCCCTTCGAGCACGAATTCGATGCGGTGTTCAGCAATGCCGCTCTGCACTGGATGCTCAACCATGAAGCCGTGGTAGCCAGCATTCATCGCTCGCTGAAGCCGGGCGGGCGCTTCGTTGCCGAGTTCGGCGGTCATGGCAATGTCGCGGCGATCTGTACCGCCATACTGGCGGCACTTCAGGCACGTGGCATCAGTGGCAAGGCACGCTTTCCGTGGTTCTTCCCCACGCCGGAGGAGTACCGGGAGTGCCTCGAGACGGCAGGCTTCAGCGTCGAAACCATCGAGCTGGTTCCACGTCCGACCCGCTTGCCTACGGGCATGGCCGGCTGGCTTGCCACCTTCGCCCATCCTTTCCTGCATGGCCTGGATGAAGATTTACGCGAAGCGGTGCTGGACGACGCCTTGGCACTGCTGACGCCCAGCCTGCGCGACAGCCATGGCAACTGGACAGCCGATTACGTTCGTTTGCGCGTAAAGGCATATCGCTGAGGCGTCAGGCCAGGCGCTCCCCCAAGCCCCTGTTTCATGCTCCGTTCAGGCAGCATGCCGCTCATCCGCCGGCTTGCGCTTCAACGGATAGGTTCGAGCGGGTTCCAGTCCATGCGATTGGCCAGGAACTCAGGGCGCGGGCGGTTGCCGCAGAAAGGGTTCAGCAGACCGTTGTCGACGCTGTTGTAGACGAAAAAAAGGTTGCTGCGCGGCCAGCAGGACATGTTGATGTTGGAGCCATGCATGGTATTGCATTCGAACATCACCAAGGTACCTGCAGGCCCTTTGGGCGCCTCGATATCACCCTTGAGCATCAGTTCACGCAGGCTGGCATTGTCGGGCACGCCTACGTCCTGGCTCTTGAGCGACTCCTTGTAGTTGTCCGTCGGCGTGCGTCCCACACAGGGCACGAAATACTGGTGCGAGCCAGGGATCAGCATCAACGGGCCGTTGAACTCCCCATTGTCGGTCAGCACGATGGAACAGCTCAACGAACGCATGCGCGGCATGCCGTCCTCGCTGTGCCAGGTTTCGAAATCGGAATGCCAGTCGAATCCCTTGCCCTTGAAGCCGGGCTTGTAATTGATACGCGACTGGTGAATGTAGACCCCTTTGCCGAGGAGCTGCTCGACCATGGCCAGCAGACGGGGATCCCGAGTCAGGCGGCTGAAGCGTTCAGAAATCTCGTGAATGCCGAAGATGGAACGAATCTCCTCACGCCCCGGCTCGAGGATGGTTCCTTCGGAGAGTTTGAGATCATCGTCCTGTTCGTAGTCGCGCAGTTCCTCGATGAAAGCTTCCATCTCGTCTTGGTCGAAGAAACCTTCGAACGAAAGGAAGCCCTTCTCCTCATATTCGCTTACCTGCTCTTCGCTCAGTGGTCCATCACGGCGCTGAGCCCCCTCGGTGAATACCACAGGGTCGATACGCTCGAACATGCCGAGCTTGCGCTCCAGGCGCGTAGGGAAAAGATCCTGCACATCATCCTTCATCGCATGCTCCTCCTTGAATCCAAGCGAAACACCAATCATCCGATTGGCAGCTCTTCAACCTAGACCTGGAATGGTTCGCATGCAAAGTGACTTTGTATCTGCCTATTGCGGCAAGAAAGGCAACCGTAATCACCATTGGGGAAGACGGCCGGTCAGCACAGGATGCCCAGGCTCAAGTCGAGCGAAATGACGATAGGCCATCCTTATCATTCAATAGCCGGATCTCCCGGCACAGCCGGCGCCGCTGCCAGGGGGATGAGAGCCGCTTGGTATCCCAGGTTTTCGGTACCAGACCGCAGCCAGGCTGCTGATCGATGAATACAAAGCGCCGCTCGGCGCCGACCGGCAGGTCCTCAGAACCGTAGATACAGATGAGACGAATGGTCAGCGTACGAAAAACGACGTCTTGTAGGGGTCGGAGCCCCTCCATCTTGAAGCCGCCATCACTGGCCAGGCGGCGGGTCAATGCCGCAAAGCTGTCAATGTGAACGAAACTGCCTGGCCCCAGGGGACCCTGGTGGGAACCATCCTGGACGATGGGAGACGGATCCGTCCTGTGGTTGCCGTCCTGGTCATCATCCTTATCATACTTTTCGGTGCTGTCTGTCACGTCCACCCGCACGGTACCCCGCGAGGTATCGAGTTCTGCAATGATGTGCTGAATGAATACCGGCTCCGCGCTCATGTTGCTGATGATACACAGGGCATCGATATCCTTTTTTCGGCCCCGATTGATCAGCAGACGCGGCCGACGCTGTCGGCGAAAGCTGAAATAGAGCAGTTGGGCATAAACTACCCATACAATCAGCGTGCCGATATCGGTCAGCACGGAGACATTGTCCCCGTGCTGGAAGAGCCAATCGAACACTGCAATCCTCCCTGACTGCCATGAACGCTAGCGCACGGTCAGCCGCGCTGATAGGTACCGATCAAACGGTTCATCCCGAGCAGGTGGGGCTCGAGCTGCTTGAGCAGCTCTCCGAGGCCCAGTCCCTCAGGCAGGTCGGTCGGCTTGTCGAGTGCCAGCACCCAGAAGTAGTAGTGGTGCACCCCATGGCCTTCCGGTGGCATGGGGCCGGCATAGCCGCGCTTGCCAAAGTCGTTCTTGCCGCTCGTGCCGTCGCTCGTGCCTTCGGCCAGTGACGTGGTGGAACCCGGCAGGTTGTAGAGCAGCCAGTGGACGAAACCGTAGCTGCCATGCTGAACGAGGGGCGCATCGGGATCATGACAGAGGATGGCATAGCCCTTGGTGCCCTCGGGGGCACCGCTCCAGCTCAGTGCCGGCGAGATGTCATCGCCCTCTCCGGTATGCACGATAGGAATCGCTCCATGCGCCTTGAAGGCAGCGCTCTCCAGCCGCATGGTCGAAAGTGCAAAGGCCATGTGCGGAATCCTCCTCTCGGATGAAAATGGAAAGGTGCCGAAACAGCGTCGGAGAAAGCCGTTAGACTGTCAAACATGAAGCGACTGCTGATCGTGGCCCATGCGCCCTCTCCCAATACCCGCAGACTGCGCGATGCCGCCGCGCGCGGCGCCCGTCATCCCGATATCGACGCTGTCGAGGTAGTGGTCAAGGCCCCTTTCGACGCCGCCCCCGAGGACATTCGCAGCTGCGATGCCATTTTGCTGGGAACCACCGAGAATCTCGGCTACATGAGCGGTGCACTGAAGGATTTCTTCGACCGCAGCTACTATCCCGTACTGGAGGAGAAACAGGGCCTGCCCTGTGCGCTTTACGTGCGCGCCGGTCACGACGGTACCGGCACGCGACGGGCAGTCGAAGGCATCGTCACCGGGCTACGCTGGCGCTGGGTGCAGGAGCCGCTGATTCTGCGTGGCGAATGGCAAGAGGAATTCATCGAGCAGATAGAAGAGCTAGGCCTCTATCTGGCTGCGGGGCTCGAAGCGGGAGTGCTGTAGTACATCAGCCCACCGCCGAGACGATCCGGTATTCCACTAAAAACGGTCATGTCCGAATGGTCATGACCGTTGCTTACCGCTCGCAGGCGAATCAGTGGCTGCACGACCCGCAGCAGACACCAGGCTCCCCGTGTTTTTTCTTCTTTGCAGCCTCGGCGCTGGCAGGCTCGCCTGGGCTGGCGTCCGCAGCCGCTGTCGTCGACGCTCCTGGCTCGAATGCCTGAACGGCTTGCTTGTCTTCCGTCTTGTCTCTCTTGAACAGGTTCTTGAGCCCCATGTGAGACACTCCTCGCAGTGGATTTAATAAGATGCAAAACATATGCATCTTATTGTTCGGCATTCCGGGCGTCAACGCATCAAACAAAAACGGCCTCGCCTGAAAAGGCGAGGCCGCTGGCCAGGCAGACGCCTGCTTCAGGCTTATTTCAAGCGCTCGAACACCGTCGCCACGCCCTGCCCCATGCCGATACACATGGTGGCGAGCCCCAGGGTGGTGTCCTGCTGCTGCATCACGTTGAGCAGCGTGGTGCAGATACGCGACCCTGAGCAGCCCAGCGGATGCCCTAGGGCAATGGCGCCACCGTTGAGGTTGACCTTCTCATCCATGGCATCCAGGAAACCGAGGTCCTTGAGTACAGGGATCGCCTGGGCGGCGAAGGCTTCGTTGAGCTCGACGGTCTGGATGTCCTCTGACGACAGCCCCGCTGTCTTTAGCGCCTTCTTGGAGGCCGGCACCGGGCCATAGCCCATGATCGAGGCATCGCAGCCCGCCACACCGGTGGAGAGGACCCTGGCGATGGGCTCGAGCCCCAGCGCCTGGGCACGCTCGTAGCTCATGATCGCCATGGCCGAGGCGCCCACCGAAAGCGCCGAGGAGGTACCGGCCGATACCGTGCCACCGCGCGGGTCGAACACCGGCTTGAGCTTGGCCATGTCCTCGAGGCTGGCATCGGCGCGGATCACCTCGTCACGGTCGACCCGAACCCGGAAACCGTTGGCGTCGTGCCCCTCGACGCCGACGATTTCGTTGTCGAAGCGACCGCCATCCAGCGCTGCCTGGGCACGCTGGTGTGAACGCACGCCGAATTTGTCCTGCTCCTCACGGGTAACACCGTGCATCTTGCCCAGCAGTTCGGCAGTCAGCCCCATCATCATGGCAGCCTTGGCGGCGTACTTGCTGGCCGCCGGGTTGACGTCGACACCATGGGCCATGGGCACGTGCTCCATGTGCTCGACGCCGCCGATAATATAGAAATCGCCCATGCCGGCCTTGATGTTGGCCGCAGCGATGTGCAGCGCGGTCATGGAGGAACCACACAGGCGGTTGACCGTCTGGGCCGGCACCGTACGCGGTATGCCGGTCATGATCGCCGCGTTGCGAGCGATGTTCATCGACTGCTCGAGTGTCTGGTTGACACAGCCCCAGATCACATCGTCGACTTCGGCCGGGTCGAGTCCCGCATTGCGATCGAACAGGGCCTGCATCACCGCGGCGGAGAGGTTCTCGGCCCGCACGTTACGGAACGCACCATTCTTGGCCTTGGCCATGGCGGTGCGGACGCCGTCGACCACCACGATGTCTCTCGGATTCAAACTCATATTCACTAACCTCCTGATCGTGGTGGATTCAGCTCTGGGCCTGGGTGGAATAGAAACGCTCGCCGGAGTCAGCCATTCGGCGCAGCTTGTCGGTGGGCGCGTAGAGCGGCCCCAGCTCCTGGGCAAGGCCTTCGGCCAGCTCGACGAACTCGGCCACGCCCATGGCATCGATATAGCGCAGCGCACCACCACGGAATGGCGGGAAGCCGATGCCGTAGATCAGCG
Source organism: Billgrantia sp. C5P2 (assembly GCF_051062895.2). Lineage (NCBI taxonomy): Bacteria > Pseudomonadati > Pseudomonadota > Gammaproteobacteria > Oceanospirillales > Halomonadaceae > Billgrantia > Billgrantia sp. C5P2. Next base: position 1,480,882 of record NZ_CM128542.1, on the reverse strand, counting down.
CCATGTCGGCCTCGGCCGGGGTGTCGACGATGCCGTCTTCCAGGCAGCGAACGGTCTCGAGGCACAGCGGTACCATCATGCGTGCGACGATGTCTTCGTCGGAGAATTCCTTCTCCTGCTTGACGATCTGCTTGACCAGCTCATAGGCGTTGGCGTCGCTGACCTTCTTCGGCTTGCCTTTGCGGTCTTCCTCGTAGGCATAGAAGCCCTTGTCGTTCTTCTGGCCCAGACGTTCGTTCTCGTACATGACCTGGATGGCAGTCTTGCCGTCACGTGCCATGCGGTCGGGAAAGCCCTCGGCCATCACTTCGTTGGCGTGCACGGCGGTATCCATGCCCACCACATCGAGCAGGTAGGCGGGCCCCATGGGCCAGCCGAACTTCTCCATCACCTTGTCGACACGCTGGAAGTCGGCCCCTTGCTCGACCAGCAGACTGAAGCCGCCGAAATAAGGGAACAGCACGCGGTTGACCAGGAAACCGGGGCAATCGTTGACCACGATGGGTGTCTTGCCCATGGCGCGAGCGTAGGCCACGGTAGCCGCCACGGCGGCGTCGCCGGTCTTCTCGCCGCGAATGACCTCGACCAGCGGCATGCGATGCACCGGGTTGAAGAAGTGCATGCCGCAGAAATTCTCCGGGCGCTTGAGGTTCTGCGCCAGGCGCGTGATCGAGATGGTCGAGGTGTTGGAGGTGAGGATGGTATCCTCGCCCACCTGGCCTTCCACTTCGGTCAGCACCGCATCCTTGACCTTGGGGTTCTCGACCACCGCCTCGACCACGAGGTCGACATGACCGAAGTCGCCGTAGGAGAGCGTCGGCCGAATATGGGTCAGTTTCTCTGCCATCTGCTCGGTGGTGAGCTTGCCGCGCTCCACCTGCTTGGCGAACAGCTTGCGCGACTCCTTGAGGCCCAGTTCGATGGCCTCCTCCTTGATGTCCTTCATCAGGATCGGGGTACCCTTGGAGGCGCTCTGGTAGGCGATGCCGCCGCCCATGATGCCGGCCCCCAGCACCGCGGTCTGCTTCACCGCCTTGGCCTGTTTCTCGTACTTTCCAGCCTTCTTCTTGACCACTTGGTCATTGAGGAACAGCCCCACCAGGTTGTAGCAGACGTCGGTCAGCGCCAGCTTGGCGAAGGCCTTGGCCTCGATGGCCTGGGCGCGTGCGCGCTCCTCGCCGGCGCCTTTCTGGATCACCTTGATCGCCTCGATCGGCGCCGGGTAGTGTGGCCCTGCCTTGCCGGCCACGTAGCCCTTGGCAGTCTCGAAGGCCATCATCTGCTCGATGGCGTTGAGCTTGAGCGGGCCGGTCTTCTCGGCGCGGCGCGCCTGGTAATCGAGCTCACCTGCATTGGCCCGCGCCAGGATGTCCAGTGCCGCCTCCTCGAGTTGCTCGCTCGGCACCACGGCGTCCACGGCGCCCACCTTGAGAGCCGCGTCGGCGCGGTTCTCGCCGCCGCCGGCGATCCACTCCACGGCGTTGTCGGCACCGATCATACGCGGCAGGCGCACGCAGCCACCCCAGCCCGGCAGGATGCCGAGCTTGGTCTCGGGCAGGCCGATCTTGGCCTTCTCACTCATGACCCGGAAGTCAGTGGCAAGTGTCACCTCACAGCCGCCACCCAGCGCCAGACCGTTGATCGCCGTCACCGTGGGGAACGGCAGGTCCTCGATGGCATTGAAGATCTCGTGCACCTTGAGGTTCATCTCGACGAGGTACTCTTCGCCCTTCTCGAAGATGCCGTGGAATTCGGTGATGTCGGCACCGACGATGAATACGTCCTTGGCGCTGCCGACCACCAGCCCCGTGAGGCCGTCCTCGGCGCGAATTGCCTGGACGGCTTCGTCGAGTTCGGCGACCACGGCACTGGATAGCTTGTTGATGGACTCATCCTTCAGGTCGAAAGTGAGCATGGCGACATCGTCGCCCCCGTTCTTGGTACCGCGGGCCACCGTGATGGCGTTGCCTTGATAGATCATCCACGAATCTCCACACAAGAGGTTGGCGTTGGAGGAGTGCCAGTTTCATACGGCCGTTTGATTCCTCGAAGCTTGGTGCACTACAGCCGACACGTCAAGCCCTGGATTCATCACCCATGGCCCAGCATGCGGTGTATCGATGCACCGACAGTACGAATGGCTGATAGGATAGACCCAATGTCTCTCCAAGGTGTCGTCCATGAGCCTGCCCGATACGGTGCCCTCTCCGCCACCGGCCTCCCCTTCGCCCCGGATGCAACGTTTCCAGCAACGCCTCGAACGATTCGTCGAGCAAGTCCGCCCGTGGAGCTGGCTCTGGCCGCCTCTCGCCTTTGCCGCCGGGGTTGGCAGCTTCTTCCTGGTGGAACGCCAACAGTGGCTGGGAGCGGTGCTGGCCTTGAGCATGCTGCTGGCCTGGGCCCTGCTCCTCTCCGAGAGCCTGATCGGGCGCCTGCTCGCACGCCGCGGCCACCCCAGCCTGCCCCGGGGCGTCACCACCTTCATCGCTCAGATGGTGCACCAGGAGACCCTGTTCTTCTGTCTTCCCTTCGTGCTCGCGACGACCGTCTGGGCCAGCGGTCAGGGCCTGTTTGCCCTGCTGGTGCTCGGCATGGCCGTGTTTTCGATACTCGACCCTTTCTACTACAAGCTGGCCGAGCGAGCCCGCTGGCTCTACTTCGCCTTCCATGCCCAGTGCGTCTTCCTGGTCGTACTGGTGATCATGCCGCTCATGCTTCAACTGACTACGGGCCAGAGCCTCAGGCTGGCCCTGGCGTGCATGTTGGTATTCAGCCTGCCAAGCCTGCTGCAGCTCTTGCGGCCAATGACTATCCGACGCTGGACCATCGTGCTGGTCACGCTACCGCTATTGACGCTACTGGCCTGGACCGGGCGCGCCTGGGTGCCCCCAGCCAACCTCTGGATATCGGCCAGCGCCCTGTCGCCGGCCTTCGATGTTGCGAAGCGAAGCCCCGAAGGCAGCGCCCTGCTGACACCCGATACCCTTGGCAGCCAGGGGCTCTATGCCTACACGGCCATTCGCGCGCCACGTGGCCTGCGCGAAGAGGTCGTACATGAATGGCGACACGAAGGTGAACTGGTCGACCGCATTCCGCTGACCATTCACGGAGGGCGCCAGGAGGGCTATCGGGCCTGGACTCACAAGTTGAACTTTCCCACGGACCCTGCCGGCCGGTGGCGCATCGATGTCATGACGGACAGCGGGCAGCGCATCGGCGTGCTGCGCTTTCAGGTAGCGCAGGATGCGTCGACGGCTACCCTGGCCGATGGCCGTGCCTCCCCACCGCCGGGGCTGCCCGGTCTCGACCTGCGACGTCTTGTCCCGGGGAATCGCTCCAGCCAGAGCGAACAGCCCGATACGCTGGATACGCCAGCAGAATCTGCCCCTCACCCTTTAGAAGGCAGCGAATCCGACGCTCATGAAGCGGAGGCGCCGAGAACAGACACATCCTCGTAGCGGCTCCTCGATAGCACCTGTCACATGCCGCCATTCGCTTTGAGTTGCATTACACGCAAGGGGTCCGGACAATTCGACAAATTCAACGATGTAAGCGGAGTCCCATGCATCAGAACATCGGCTTCCGACTGTCCCGCCTGCCTCGCCTGTGGCGCGCCATCATCGATCGGCGTCTCGCTCCTCTGGGCCTGACGCAGACGCGCTGGATCACGCTCTACCACCTCTGGCGACTCGGCGACGGACAGCCACAGTGCGACCTGGCACGGGCAATCGGCGTGGAGGCACCTTCCCTGGTACGCACGCTCGACCAGCTCTCTGAGCAGGGGCTGATCGAGCGCTGCCCTTGCGAACAAGACCGGCGCACGAAGCGCGTGTTCCTGACCCCGGCTGCCACGCCATTGCTCGAGCAGATCGATGAGGTGGTTACCCAGGCCAGGCGTGAAATGCTGGCCGGCTTGAGCGAAGAAGACGTGCAACGTCTCGATGCCCTGCTGGAGCATATCGAGAACAACGGCCTGGCGATCCAGGCCAAGGAGAGCGACGGCTGAACGCCTCAGTCGTGCGATGTCTCTTGTCCGAAGGCAGGCCTGGCCCCGCCATGATCGGCACGGCCGGCCAGAGCATCGCGCAATTGACGGAAATCGTCGAGGTAAGTGAGAAAGCGCTCCGCCGTCTGCGATTCCCACCACCACAGGGTAATAGCCGATTCGCTGGACTCGATGACCAGCGCATCCTGCGGCAAGCGTGTCAACAACGCCTCGAGCGGCTCTTGCGCCGCTTGGGGCAGGGGCCGGAGCGGCTCGATCCGCCAACGCCAGTCGGCCACGCTGGGCTTCAATACATCGCTGGCCTCACTGCCGCGCACCAGCAGAAAGCGCGGCCCGGGGGCAACGGCAGGATAGCTCCAGCGGTAGCCTGGCATGGCGGTCTCGATGCCGTGCAATGGCGGCTTTTCCAGTACGACCTTGACCCCCGCCTTGGCCGCTGCATTGCGCAGGGGTACGATGCGGCGTTGCCGAGGGCTGGGCTTGAGCCACATCACCGGTGAAATCACCAGCAGCAGGGCCGCAAGAATGACTAGCCAGACCATCCGGATTCTCCTGATTCTTGACGCAAGTCGTTGTCTTGATTCATCAGCCGTCCTAGAGTGAAGGCATACCGATCACATGCCGTTACGCAGGAGCCCTGCCATGAGCAATGAATATCGCCATATCCTGGTCGCCGTCGATCTGACCAAGGACTCTCACAAGGTGCTCGAGCGCGCCCTGCAGATCGCCGAGCGCAACCAGGCCAAGCTGTCGATCATGCATACCCTCGAGCCGCTCGGCTTCGCCTACGGCGGCGACATTCCCATGGATCTCACCAGTATTCAGGACCAGCTCGACGAGCATGCCAAACAGCGCCTGTCCGAGATTGCCGATCCTCACGTGGCCAAGGAGAACCAGCATGTGCTGGTCGGTATGCCGGATACCGAGATCCACCGCTTCGCCCAGGAAAACAACGTCGACCTGATCGTGGTTGGCTCCCATGGCCGGCACGGCTTCGCCCTGCTGCTCGGCTCCACCTCCACCGGCGTGCTGCATGGCGCTCAGTGCGATGTGCTGGCCGTGCGAGTGGGCAAGAAGGGTGAAACCGCAGAATAACCACCGACCTCTACGGCGCCTAGGCGCCCACTCGGGCGCCTGGCACCATCTACTCCCCTCCGGCCATGGCTTCCAACTCCATCCACCGCTCCATGGCGGCGTCGAGCTCAGCCTGCTTGTCGCCCATGGCCTGCAGTGTCTCGGACACCACTCCCGCTTCCTGCTGGTAGAAGGAGGGATCGCCGACCCGAGCCTCGAACTCGGCCACTTCGGCTTCCAGCCTTTCGATTACGGCCGGTAGCGCATCGAGCTCACGTTGCAGTTTATAGGAGAGCTTGGCGGGCTTTCTCGCCGTCGACGCTACCGATGACGCTAACTTGACTGGTGCTTCAGGCTTGGCGGTCGGCTCCACCTGCTGGCGCGCCGCCCCTTCCCATGGAGCAGGCGGCAAGGTGCCCCCCTGCCGTACCCAGTCGGTATAGCCGCCCACGTACTCGCGCACCACGCCATCGCCCTCGAAGGCCAGCACGCCGGTTACCACGTTGTCCATGAAGGCACGATCGTGGGAGACCAGCAGCAGGGTACCGTCGAAGTCGAGCAGCAGTTCCTCGAGCAGTTCGAGCGTCTCGACATCGAGGTCGTTGGTCGGCTCGTCGAGCACCAGCACGTTGGCCGGCTGGGTAAACAGCCGCGCCAGCAGCAGACGGTTGGACTCGCCGCCGGAGAGCGCCTTGACCGGCTGGCGCGCCCGCTCGGGGGTGAACAGGAAGTCCTGCAGATAGCTGATGACGTGCTTGTCCTTGCCCCCCACGGTGACCCTGTCGCTGCCCTGGGCGACGTTGTCGTAGACGCTCTTCTCAGGCTCCAGCCCGGCCCGCAGCTGATCGAAGTAGGCCACCTTGATATTGGTGCCCAAACGCACCGAGCCTTCGCTGGGCTCGAGCTCGCCGAGCAGGATCTTGAGTAGCGTGGTCTTGCCGGCGCCGTTGCGCCCGATGAGGCCGATGCGGTCGCCGCGCTGGATCTCGAGGTCAAGGTCGCGAATGATGGTTTCGTTACCGAAGCGATGGGTCACGCCGACGAGCTCGACCACCCGCTTGCCGCTGCGCTCTCCCCTGTCGACGCCGAAGCTCGCCCGCCCCTGCACCTCGCGCCGCTGGCTACGCTCGCGACGCAATTGCTCCAACGCCCGCACACGGCCTTCGTTGCGGGTACGCCGCGCCTTGATCCCCTGGCGAATCCAGGCTTCCTCCTGGGCGAGCTTCTTGTCGAATTCGGCGTTCTCTCGCGCCTCGATTTCCAGTTCGTGCGTCTTCTGCTGCTGATACGCGGCGTAATCGCCCGGATAGCGTCCCAGCCGTCCACGGTCGAGCTCGAGAATCGCCGTCGCCAGCTTCGACAGGAAGGCTCGGTCGTGGGTGATGAACAGCACCGCACCGTTGAAATCGAGCAGTTGCTCCTCGAGCCAGGCAATGGTGTCCAGATCGAGATGGTTGGTGGGCTCGTCGAGCAACAGCAGATCGGGATCGGCAACCAGCGCCCGAGCCAGCGCCACGCGCCGGCGCCAGCCGCCCGAGAGCGAGCTCATCAGGTCGTCGGCAGGCAGCCCGAGGCGCGTCAACACCACGTCGATGCGCTGTTCGAATGACCAGCCGTCGATGGCCTCGAGGCGGCTCTGCAGGGTCGCCATGCGTTTCATGTCGGGCTCGGCAGACTGCACCAGGTGATGATACTCGGCCAATAGCTCCCCGGCCTGAGGCAGTCCCTGGGCCACCACGTCGAAGATGGTCTCGCCCGTGGCGGAAGGCAGGTCCTGCTCCAGCACGCCGATCTTCAACCCCGGGGCGCGCCAGATGCTGCCGTCGTCGGGCAGGATTTCGCCCGCCACCAGCTTGAGCAGGGTCGACTTGCCGGTGCCGTTGCGTCCGACCAGCGCCAGGCGCTCCCCCTTCTCCAGTACCAGATCGGCACCATCGAGCAGCACATGGGTACCGTAGGCCAGTTGCAAGCTTTCCAGACGTAGCAGGGTCACACGCTCACCTCTTCATTCATCGAGGCGGCTAGTGTAACGCATGGCTGGCCCGCCGTGGCTTTGGTTACAATGCCTCGTGTACCAGCAAAGGAGCGCACCCTTGGTCGACCCCGACGCCAACTTCGACGAGTTCCTGCCCGAGGCGCTGCGCTTTCGCGCACCCGCCCCGCTGGTGGACATCGGCGCCAACCTGACTCACGACAGCTTCGCACGCGATCTCGAAGCGGTGCTGCGCCGGGCGCGGGCAGCCAATGTCACGACCTTGATCGTGACCGGCACCGATCTCGCCCATGCCGAGCAGGCCGCGACACTCGCTCAGCGCTTCCCGGGCCTGCACGCCACCGCTGGCGTACATCCTCACGATGCCAGCCGCTGGGACGCCCCGCTGGCCGCGGCCATGCGTGAACTCCATCATCGCCCCGAAGTGGTGGCGGTGGGTGAATGCGGCCTTGATTTCAACCGCAACTTCTCCACGCCGACGGAGCAGGAACGGGCCTTCGAGGCCCAGTTGAGCCTGGCGGCGGAGAGCGGCAAACCGCTGTTCATCCATGAACGCGACGCCGGCCAGCGCATGCGCGAGATGCTGCATGCCTGGCGTGACGATATCAGCGATGCGGTGATCCACTGCTTTACGGCCGACCGTGATACTCTCCACGGCTATCTCGACCTCGATCTGCACATTGGCTTGACGGGATGGATCTGCGACGAGCGCCGCGGCCATCACCTGCGCGAGCTGGTAAAGGATATCCCCCTCGAGCGGCTGATGGTGGAAACCGACTGCCCTTACCTGCTGCCGCGCGATTTACCTGCCAAACTCAAGGGCAGGCGCAACGAGCCATCGCTGCTGCCGTGGATCGTGCGCGAAATCGCTCACTGGCGAAGTGTCGACGAAGCGGAACTCGCTCGAGCCACTAGCCACACCGCCCACGCCTTCTTTCGCCTACTCAGTGACGAGGGCTCGATTGATACTGGCCATGCCCAGCAGGAGGAGTTTTGAAGATGGCTGACATACCCGGATTCATCGCCGTCGAGACAGGCGATGACAGCGATCTCCCCCTGGCCATTGCCTGGGTGCTGCCCGACGGGCGCATCAAGCATACGCTGATCCAACCCGATGACGACTGGCTCGACGACGAATTCAATGAGCTCAATGGCTATAGCCTGGAAGAGCTGCACAGCTTCGGCGCGAGTCCCCTGGACGTGATCAGGGAGTTGGAAAACGACCATTTCAGCGCCACGCTGTTCACTGCCGGTATCAGCGGAGACGAAGCTGCGCTGGCACGAATATTCGATACCTACGGCATCGACCCCTTTGTCGAACTGGCGCCGGCCGATAGCCTCTACCCCGGCCTCTCGGCCGGCGAGTGGAGTCGTGCCCGCAATGAGCTGTTCAGCGAAATGGGGCTTGAGCCGCTACGGCCCGAGCACGAGGTCGAGGTGATGTTGCGCCTGCATGAGCGCCTAGGAGAAGCGTGACTCCTGGCATGCCAGCAGCCACTCACGTTGCTCGGGAATGCCCATGCAGATCAAGCGAGGCTCCTCGGCCTGAAGACGCTGGAAAGCAGCCTTGTCGTCCAGCCCCCTCCAGCCGAGTTGAATCAACGCCTGCGCCGTAGCGCCGCCCAAGGTCGCGCCAGGACCGGGGATCACGATGCGATCCGGCGCGAATTCGCGTATACCGACTCTCACCGCTGCGGTGAAGTCGTAGGGGGCCACCAACTGTTCGCCTAGTGTGTAGTCCCATAGCTGCTCGGGATCGCTGCTCCAGGGTGTCCAGACATGACCTCGCCCGTCGATCATCGGCACCTCGGGTGCGCGCAGCGGCAGGCTCGCCAGCTCACGGCGCGCTTCACGCCTTACCCCCTCCTGCAGCGGCGTGTGGAAAGCGGCGTGCTGATGCAACCGCAGCGGAAAGCGCTCGCGCGGCGGCAACGCCTCGATCAGACGCGCCAGCCCCGCCTCGTTGCCACCGAAGACCAGCATGCCGCCCAGGTCGATCGAAAGGTACAGCTCGGTACCCTCCCGGCCGTGAATGCCCTCGATCAGCCCCAGCAGCTCCCGACGCAGCGCCCAGTCGGGCCGCCACGCCTCGTCGACCCAGGGATAGATGACCTGCCCGCCAGCCAGGGTCTCCTGCATGCGCAAGCCCATGGTACCGATCAGGTGGAGCGCCTCGTCCGGCCCCAGGGCGCCGGCCGCTGCTAGGGCGATGTACCAGCCCATGGAGTTGCCGGTCACCGCCACCACCTCATATCGCTCGCGATCGATGGCCAGCAGGTCTGCCCAGGCGCAGGCGTAGATCAGCGGCGAGGCGTGTTCGCCTCGTCCGTGCAGGCTCTGGCGGAAAGCCGTCTCGCCATCCAGCTCGGAGAGCGTAGGCATGCCGGCCTCGCGGCGCATGGCATCGAAGCGTTTCAGCCAGTCGCTACCGCCCGCCAGGCGATTCAGCGTACCCCACTCGGCGGCATTGTAGGTGCCACGGCCGGGGCAGACGACCAGGAGGCGTTCGCGAGCCGTCGGGGATCGGAAATCGTTGCGGGGCTCACTCATGCTTCACTGCTCCTTGCCGCTGTCTTCCCCAATGACGGGCGCCCTTTTTCTTTTCGGCCCACCAAACCACGCGCCTGCTCGACGATACCGGCCACTGAAGGCAACGTAACGGTTGCCGCCCGCCCCAGCGGAATGAAGCTGTCCTCGGCGGTCAACCGGTGCAGCCTGTCACTGGGCATACCGCGCTCCACCAGAGCGGTGATCAGCTCTTCGCTCAGCGAGCCACTGCGCCGGCACTCGTCGACGACCAATACCTGAGCGCAGTCAGCGACCAGGCGATGCACGGCGTCATGGTCGATGGCGGTCAGCCAGCGCAGATCTACGATGCGCAGCGCCACGCCTTCGGCTTCCAGCTTTGCTGCGGCCTGACGCGACAGATGAACACCGTTGCCGTAGGTGACGATAGCGAGATCACGTCCCTCCCCCCACTGGCCAAGCTCGCCCATGGCCAGGCAATGTTCCGGCCCCGGGTCGGCAAAGCACCACTGCTGGTCGCCCTCCTCGAGCAGGTCGCGGGTGTGGTAGAGCGCGATCGGCTCGATCACCACAACTACCCGCTGCTCCTCGTCGGCCAGCCGCACGGCCTCTTGCAGCAAGCCCACAGCGTCGGCGGCATTCGATGGGCAGGCCACCAGCAATCCGGGAATGTCACGCAGCACGGCAAGAGCGTTGTCGTTGTGAAAGTGCCCGCCGAAGCCTTTCTGGTAACCGAGCCCGGCGATACGCACCACCATGGGATTGGTGTACTGGCCGTTGGAGAAGAAGCTGAGCGTGGCCGCCTCGCCACGCAGTTGATCCTCGGCGTTGTGCAGGTAGGCAAGGAACTGGATCTCCAGAATCGGTACCAGGCCGTTCTGCCCCATCCCGATGCCCAGTCCGAGAATGCTCTGCTCGTCGAGCAGAGTGTCGATCACCCGGTGCGGGCCGAACTGGGCCTGCAGGCGCTGGGTAACACCGTAGACGCCGCCCTTGCGGCCTATGTCCTCCCCGGCCATCACCAAATGTGGATAGCGCGTCATCAGGCGCGTCAGCGCCTGGTTGAGCAGCTTGGCCATGGGCGCCGGTGTCGAGTCGACTTCGTCCTGCCAGGGACGTGCACGGCCCGGCCTGGACGGCGGCACGATGCTCGCCATGACCTGTCCGGCCGTTTCGAGCTTGGGTCGCCGTATCGCCTCCTCGGCGACGTACGCCACGCGCTCGGCGACCGAGCGATAAAGTCGCTCGATGGCCACGGCATCGAGCACGCCGTGATGCTGCAGCAGCCCGGCCGTGACCAGCAGCGGGTCGCGCGCCTCGTCGGCCTTGATCCGCGCCGGCGCCAGATAGGCCTGCTGGGCATCCGAACCGGCATGCCCGTATAGCCTTACGCAGCGCATGTGCAAAAAGACCGGCTGCTTGCGACACCGGGCGATGCGCTCTGCTTCGCAGGCGGCGCGCCAGGTATCGAGCAGATCGAGGCCATCGCAGGCGAGGTAGTGAAAGCCGGGGCGCGAGCGCATGCTGGCCTCGATCCAGCCGTTCGGCGTGGGCGTGGAGATGCCGATGCCATTGTCCTCGCACACCATCACCAGCGGCATCGGTGCGCCCTGGTAGGCCGCCCAGCCGGCAGCGTTGAGCGCCCCCTGAGCGGTGGAGTGGTTGAACGAGGCATCGCCGAAGCTGCAGACCACCACGCTGTCGGCAGGCCATTCGCCACCGCCGCCGAGTCGCCGCCACAGGCCGAGGCTGTAGCTCGCCCCCATGGCCTTGGGCAGGTGCGAGGCGATGGTGCTGGTCTGGGGCGGAATGTGCAGCGCCTTGGAACCCAGCACCTTGTGCCGGCCACCGGAGATGGGGTCGTCCGCCGAGGCGGCAAAGCTCAATAGCAGGTCCCACAGCGGCGTTTGTCCCGGTACACCGCGGCTGCGCTGGAGCAGGAAGGCCGCGTCGCGGTAGTGCAGGAAAGCGGGATCGGTAGGACGAAAAGCCCGTGCGATGGCGGCATTGCCCTCGTGGCCGGCACTACCAATGGTATAGAAGGCCTCGCCGCGCGCCTGTAGACGCCGCGCATGCAGGTCCAAGTGACGGCTCATCAACTGGGTTTCGAACAGCTCGGCGAGGCCGGATGCAGAGAGCCCGACCTCGTCGAGCTGCCACGCTCGCTCTGGCACGGGCCAGTCACCGCTGCGTAGCGCAGCGAAGAAACGCTGCTCCTGGGGTAATGGTTCGAGCACGATGCAGGCTCCCGACGGCAGCATGAAGGATGACTTACAGCCTAGCGCGCCTGCGTGACAAAGAGATAATATCGATATCCTCCCCCAGATATAGGCATAGCTTATGGATGTGCGAAGCCTGCGGTATTTCATCGCCGCCTACGAGGGTGGCTCGATCAGCGCTGCCGCTCGACGTTGCCACGTGGCGCAACCCTCCATCTCGACCGCGCTGGCACAGCTGGAGGAGCGTCTGGGGTCACCGCTGTTCGAGCGACATCGGCGTGGCATCACGCCCACCGAGGAAGGGCACAGGCTCTATCCACTGGCGCGCCAGGTAAGCGAGGACCTCAACGCCATCAGCAGACTGTTTCGCACCCCGGCGCCTGCCACCCCCGTGCGCCTGGGGCTGATGCGCTCATTGGGCGCCAACCGCATGACTGTCCTGCTCAAGGAGTACATCGGGCAGGGCGACAACCTGGCGCTGACGCTGGTCAATCCCGAGGAGCGCTGTGACGCGCGAATCATTGGAGAACATGACCTGGCGCCAGGCGAGCTCTTCCAGCCGATCTGGCACGACAGCTATCGTCTAGCACTGCCCAACGGGCATCCGCTGGGCCTCAAGGCTACGGTGGCATTGCCCGAACTCGACGGCCTTCCGTTCATCTGGCGCCATCCTTGTGCCGCCATGGAGCGCCTGGCCACGGCCCTGAGCGACGCCGGCGTGCGCTGCCAGGTCAGGGCTCGCCTGCGCACTATTGAATACACCCTGGGGCTGGTGGCGGCCGGAGTTGGCGCCTCACTGGTGCCGGCCTGGCCCGAAATCCTCTCGCACCCGGACGTGCAGTGCCGTCCTTTGGCCGGGCTCAACATACACCAGACCATCGGCGTGGCCTTCCCCGCGCGCCAGGCGATGCCGGCGCTCGATCCGTTACTTCAGCTCGGCAAACAGATCTGGGAAGCCGAAGTGCATGCCTGATCAAGCGCATTCAAGCCGGCTTGCACGGCCTCATCGTGGGCCAAACCCTGCTGGTAGAAGGCCGCCAGGGCAATACGAAAGGCCTCTGCCCGGGGCGGTAGCCCCTCGCTGACAAAGCGTGCCGCACGGGCCGCTACGCGACCGTGAAAGTCTTCCCGGTCGACCTCCGTTTCGCCTCCCAGATTGTCCACGCTGACGTGGAAGCACAGCCCACAGGCGTGCGAGAAGAGCATTTCCAAGGCCTGGGGAGCGATTTCGGCCGCCTCGAAGCGGCGCTGCTGTTCGGCGTTTCGCCCGTCGGGAAGGTACCAGTAGCCATAGTCCTCAAGCTGCCGTCGCGCCTTGCCGGCGATGCACCAGTGACTGATCTCGTGCAGCGCGCTGGCATAGAAGCCCCGCGCAAAGATCACCCGATGCCAGGGGCTCTCCTCATCGGCGGGCAGATAGAGCGGTTCGTCGCCACCGCGCACCAAGCGAGTATCGAAGCGCTGCTGGAAGAGACCGTCGAACAGGGCGATCACGTCCTCGAGACGATGGGTCACGGATCCTCCATACATGGCAGATTGGCCGGCCAGTATAAGTGAGTCGATGACGCAGCGAAATTCAGCGGATGTTGCTAACATATTCCGTTTCCCTGGTGCATAGCCGGGTCTCGATACGCACGGAGCAAGCCCCTTGGCAACGTTTTTCACCGACCTGCTGAGAGTCAGCCGCACGGAGACGCGGCCTCTGATACGTCTCACCCTGCCGATTTGTGGCGCCCAACTGGCCCAGGCCGGCATGAGCGTCACTGACATAATGATGACGGGCCGGGTCAGCGCAACCGACCTGGCAGCCGTCTCCGTGGGCTCCAGCCTGTGGCTGCCGCTGATGCTGTTCATGACCGGCACACTGATGGGCCTGACGCCCATCGTCGCCCACCTGCTGGGAGCCGGCTCCACCGAGCGCATTCGCCCCAACGTGCACCAGGCGCTCTGGGTAGCCCTGGCTCTGGGCCTGGTGTCGGCATTACTGCTATGGCTGACGGTGATGCCGATCTTTCGCTTGATGGACGTACCCCATGAGGTCGCCCAACGCTCGGCCGCCTATCTGTCCGCCGTCGCCTTCGGTATGCCGGGGGTCGCCCTGTTCCAGGCCCTGCGCGCCTTCTCCGACGGCATGAACCATACTCGTCCGTCGCTGTGGATCAGTCTGGTGGGGCTCGCCGTGAACATTCCCAGCAACTTCTTGCTGATCTACGGCGGTGAAGGGCTCACTGGGCTCTTCGGAGACTGGCTACCAGCCTGGGTGCAAGGCCTTCCGGCTCTGGGCGCACTGGGGTGCGGTATCGCCACGGCACTCTCCATGTGGGTCATGTGCCTGGCCATGGCCGTCTATACCCGCCGCTCGCGAGCCTACGGCAGCGTCACCTTGTGGCACTCGCCCACGCCGCCGCGCGGGCACCTGATCGGAGAGCTGCTCTACGTGGGCGTGCCCATCGGCGTGGCAATCTTCATCGAAGTCACGCTGTTCACCTTGATTTCGCTGTTCATCGCCAGCCTGGGCGAGGTAACAGTGGCCGCGCACCAAGTCGCCCTGAACTACACCTCGATCCTGTTCATGCTGCCCTTGGCCCTGAGCATGGCGCTGACCGTCAGGGTCGGCAATACGCTCGGCCAGGGCAAGGCCGAGCGAGCTCGCATGGTGGCCTGGAACGGCGTGCTGGTCTCGGTGCTGATCGCATTGTTCAACAGTGCACTGCTGTGGTTCACGGCAGAGCCGGTCATGGCCCTCTACACTCACGATACGGCCGTCCAGCATCTGGCTCTGTCGCTGATACTGCTGGCCATGCTCTACCAGATATCCGATTCACTCCAGGTCAACCTGGCCGGCGCACTGAGAGGATATAAGGATACTCGCATCATCATGGTCATTACCCTGCTCGCCTACTGGGCGGTGGGCCTGGCCGGTGGCCACTGGCTGGGCACCCGGGGCTTGGCCGGCTGGATCGAACCGCTGGGCGTGCACGGTTACTGGATCGGCCTGATCGCCGGGCTTACCGTAGCAGCGATGCTGCTCGGCGAGCGCCTGCGCCGCAAGACCAAGGGAGTTGCGAATGGCAGGCTGGATATCGCCCCAGATTGAAACATGGCGCTGTCTCGCTCTGCTCTTGCTCCTGCTGACGGCCGGGTGTGGCGATGTGGGAGAAGGCCAAGCCAAGCTGGTCGAATACCAGCAGGCACTGGCCGAGGCCTTGGATCAGCCGAGACCAGAAAGAGGCACACCGTCCAATATCGGCGCATTCCCCGATCGCAATGAACGCCTTCTCACAGTCGCCGGAACCCGCGAGAGCATGCTCAACGTCTATGCCCTTCGCGAGTGCCGGATCACTTCGCTGGTCGCCGCCCGAAATAACCAGCTCGGGCGCGTGGCACCACCCAGCCAGCAGTGGATCTACGAGCTCGAGCTTTGGCGCCGTCTGCATGCCTGCTGGCACAGCAACGTGCCGGACTCGCTCTCCGAATCCGCTCGCAGGCGGCTTGAGCGAGTCACACGGACCAAGACCGAGCAGCTGCCGAAGGTGAGCTGGAACAGCCTGTTCGACTCCGAGGAGTGGGTCGGCAATTTCTCTCGCGCAAGCTCACCTCTCATGCCTGGCGATACTCGGGGCATCGAGGCCCAATTGGACGCCCTGGCCTGGCTGCGCCAGGCCACACTGCACCAGTTCAATCCCGAGTGGCGCCATGAGTCCGCGACGCTGGAGGGTCACCTCAAGTCACTGCGCAGTCGCCCCCTGACGGCAGAAGTGCTGCGCGCCCTGCTGCTCGCCGAGCAACGGTTGGATGAGGCAACGGCCCTTCTCGCCGCCACTCTGGAGTCGGAGAGTGGTTGCCTGGCTCTCACGGCATCGCCTGAAGAGTTGCAGCAGCGCATGACCGATATGGAGGCGTTCGACTGGCTCGACCGGCTCGAGGCATTGGCAACGCGATGGCTGGAAGCGATCGATGGCCTGTTCGATAGCCATCTCCCCCCTCCCGATGCGGTAGCCAGCTATCGCGAGCGCTGGCTTTCACTGGAAAATCCGCACGCTCCCTTGCCCGCCTTTCGCCAAGCACGCGGCGAACATGGACGCCACTGGCAGGCCTTGGTCGAGCGCTGTAGGTGAAAAAGCTCCCGGCAGACTTAACTTGAAAGGCGACTCTGTGATATTGGTGATTCGTGAAGGTAGGAGTCGATCCCGTCAGCCTTGCCGCAGCCGTGACCTTTCCGCTCGGCCCATGCAGAATCTGGAGGGAGAAACATGGGTATGTCACTGTCACCCCGCCCTGCCCGGGTCATCGACCTGGAAACGATGCGCCAGAAGCTCCAGGCCAAGCGACGCCTGGTCCGCCTCTCCCCCGAGCTTGATGGTCTCGAGATGGTCTACAGCTTGGCCTCGGACCCCGACTCTCTCTACGGCATGCCCATTCTCGCCTGGGGGCTGCGCGAGGATGGTGATGTCGTCGGCTTGGTGCCATGGATGGAGACGCTGACGCCATGTCACCAGCTCGACGACGCCGAGCACGGCTGCTTCGTCGGCTATCGCGATCCCGAAACCGAGGAGTTGCTGGAATCCCCCCCGCCCCACAAGACCTGCGAGCTGGAGCATGCCGCGGCCTACTTCGACTACGAAGAGACAAGCGACATCACGCTCATTCAGCAGATTCCCGACACCCAGGGCACCCACGCGCTATGCATCGATGACGACAGTCGCCCCTGGCAGCTCAAGCAGGTGTTCGGCTGGCGCCTGTACAGCGACGGAAACGTAGAGGCTCTTCTGGCTGACGACTCCCTCGTCGAGACCACACCGATCCTGCCCGGCGATGCCTGCCTCTATCCTGGCAAGAGCCGTCACAGAATGGTCTATTTCTTCCAGCGCAGCATTGCCAACCGCATTCGCGAACAGGATCCCGGCACGCTCGAAGCCTTGGCGCTGATGGTCATCCCAGATGCCACGAAGGAGGCCGAGGGCTGAGACGAGTCACTGGGGTAGCCGTACATCAGCCCAAGCGGATAAAGTAGAGATAATGTCCGTCCGACTCCTGCTGCGATATCAGGTCATGACCCAGGAAGCTGCAGAACTTGGGTACATCCCGGGTAGTCGCAGGATCAGTGGCAATCACCTTGAGGACCTCGCCGGGGCTCATGTCACGTACCTTGTTGTGCATGAGCATGATGGGCTCCGGACAATAGAGGCCGGTCGTGTCAAGTTCGTCTTGATAGGTGGGCTGCGAGTCGGCGGCATTTGTCATCGATCGACCTCGGCGTGGGGAGCTGCTAAATGATCAAGGTAATAATTGAACGTCGTATCATGCCTGGCCTGGAGGAAGAATACGAGGAGGCCGCACGCGAGGCCATGCGCCACTCCCTCGGTGCCCGGGGCTTCGTTGGGGGCGAAACCCTGGTAGAACGCGGCCATAGTGACCGACGCCTTATGATCGTCAAGTGGCGGAACTTGAACGCCTGGAACGAATGGTACACCAGCGAAGAACGTGCACGCGCCATGCAGCGTATCCTGCCACTACTGACCGAAGACGAGACCATCCGTATCTACGAACCCGCTTACTAGGAGACCGGGAGAGCCACCTCGTCGGCGTCATCAGTCCCGCAGCCTGACATGGACTGTGACTTCTTCACGGTCGTGATACAGCTGCCGGCAGCGCAACTCGGCACGAATGCCGGCCTCTTGCAGCGCCGCATCCAACAAGGCCAGGCAGCGACTGACCTCTTCCCAGCGTCGCTTCATCGGCAGCTTCAGGTTGAAAACCGCCTCCCGACACCAGCGCCGGATCAGCCAACGCTGAACCATTGCCGTTACGCGTGCGGGCTTGTCGACGATATCGCACACCAGCCAATCCAGCCGATAGGGTGGTTCCCAGACGAAACCATCCTCACGCAAGTGCTCGACCATTCCCGTTGCCATCAGGCTGTCGCTCATGGGCCCATTGTCGATGGCAAATACATGCATGCCACGACTGACCAACTGCCATGTCCAACCGCCTGGTGCGGCGCCAAGATCGGCAGCCTGCATACCCTCTCCAAGCCGGACATCCCACTCCTCCCGCGGCACGAACTCGTGCCACGCTTCTTCCAGTTTCAGCGTCGAACGGCTTGGCGCCGCCTGGGGAAAACGCAACCGCCGAATGCCTCCCGGCAGCTCGCTGCGATTGCCGGGAAAGCTCATACCCAACTGCACGCGATCGCCATCGGTCCAGAACAGGTGCAAGCGGCGTCCGGCAGCCTTGCGGCGTAAAGCGCCACGCTTGCGCAGCCCCGACTCCAGTGGACGGGTCAGCGCCTTGATCAACCCCGCCAGCGCCTTGCCTTCATTGGTATCGGGTGTTTCGTGCCAGACCGCATCGAAGCTCCAGCCGCTGGCAATGACCTGCTCAACGATGGAGGACAGCCTGTCATCCCGAGCCAGAGAAAGCGGCGGCAGCGCCAACAGGCTCTGGCGCGCAAAGATGAGCCGGTCAAAGCGCAGCTCTCGTTGCAGCTCGTTGGCCGGCCTCGCGTCATCCACGACGAAGCGCACGAAACCCTCTTGAGCGGAATACTCCGCCTGGCCGTGCCAACCCATTGGCTCGACGCATGCCAGCACCTCGGCAGCGACATCATGTTCGAAACCAGGACGACAATAGAACAGCAACTGATCGGGTGTCAGTTCTATCTCTCGCCGCGGCATCAACCGTCTCCCCCAGCCAGATAGCACCCACTCCGGCCCGCTCGTGAGCCGAAGTCCACCAGCGCAGCTCGTGCTTGAGCCAATAGAGGGAGTGACAGACATGCCGGGAGTCGATTGCTGCCAGCTTGAGATAAGCTGCTGCAGCAGTAAGCAGAGGCTAAAAGAGTCGTCAAGGGCAAGAGATTAAGCTCCAGCAAGTTTGGCCCGCCAATGTTAACAGTCTCGACAGCATCTGTGGGGAAACCTCCAAATCGTTAATTTTTCGTCAATGGAAAAACACTAATGCTCGACATTGGTGCACGAAAAACTGCCATTTAACAGCAATTTCGACTCATATCAATGTCTAATCCAAACATAGCCTATACAATTGCTGCATAATGGTGCACTGAATTATAGTGAGCCCATCTTTCCTCATCAGGACGCTCACATGACTTACGTACACGATACTCTCGAGGGACTCAGCAAAAGCAGCCCGGCCCAGAGCGAGTTCTACCAGGCCGCCGAGGAGGTCCTCGAATGCTTGCGTCCGCTAATCGAAACGGTACCGCGCTACCATCGGCACAGCATCATCGAGCGCATCGTCGAACCTGAGCGCCAGATCATGTTCCGGGTCAGTTGGGTCGACGATGCCGGCAAGGTGCAGGTCAACAAGGGCTACCGCATTCAGTTCAACTCGGCGCTGGGCCCGTACAAGGGCGGCCTGCGCTTTCACCCCAGCGTCAACGCCAGCATCATCAAGTTCCTGGGCTTCGAGCAGATCTTCAAGAATGCCCTGACCGGGCTCCCGATCGGCGGCGGCAAGGGGGGCTCCAACTTCGACCCCAAGGGCAAATCCGACGGCGAGATCATGCGCTTCTGCCAGTCGTTCATGAACGAGCTGTACCGCCATATCGGCCCGACCATCGACGTACCCGCCGGTGATATTGGCGTGGGGGCCAGGGAGATTGGCTATATGTACGGTCAGTACAAGCGACTCACGGGCCGCTACGAAGGGGTCTTCACCGGCAAGGGCTTGAACTGGGGCGGCTCCCTTGGCCGCAAGGAGGCCACCGGCTACGGTGCCGTCTATTTCGCCCAGAACATGCTCGAGGCGCGCGGCGACACCATCGCAGGCAAGACCTGCCTGGTATCGGGCGCCGGCAACGTGGCCATCTACACCATCGAAAAGCTGTACCAGCTCGGTGCCCACCCCGTGACCTGCTCCGATTCCCGCGGCACCGTCCATCATCCGGAAGGCATCGATCTTGACACGCTCAAGCTGCTCAAGGAGGTAAAGCGCACCTCCCTGCGTGAATATGTCGAGTACCATCCCGAAGCGACATATATTGATGCCCAGGACTATCCCGGCGATGGCCATGCCGTATGGCGCATCAAGGGAGACGTGGCCTTCCCCAGCGCCACCCAGAACGAAGTGACCGAGGCTGACGCCGTCGCTCTGCTCGGCAACGGCGTACACTGCATCAGCGAAGGCTCGAACATGTCATCCACCGTCAGCGCCGTAGATCGCTTCCTTGAAGCCAGAATCGCCTACGGCCCCGGCAAGGCCGCCAACGCCGGCGGCGTGGCCACCAGTCAGCTCGAGATGGCGCAGAACAGCAGCATGCAGCAGTGGACCATGGAGAAGGTCGATACCAAGCTGCAGGCAATCATGGCGAATATCCACCAACAATGCGCCAGTACGGCCGAAGAATTTGGTGAGCCCACCAACCTGGTTCTCGGCGCGAATATCGCCGGCTTCCGCAAGGTAGCCGACGCCATGATCGATCAGGGCGTGGTGTAACGCACTTTCCAGCCCGCCTTTGGCGGGCTTTCATCGGTTGAATCGCAAGCCACAAACGACGAAACCCCGAGCTCTTTCGAACTCGGGGTTTTGGGAGTGATGCCTGACGATGTTCGGGCCGGCCATCCGGCGGGCGGCGCTCCGCTACGCTCCATGGGAGGCCCTGAAACGGCGAAACCCAGCCTCTTTCGAAGCTGGGTTTCTGAAGAAGTGCCTGACGATGACCTACTCTCGCATGGGGAGGCCCCACACTACCATCGGCGCTGAGCGGTTTCACTGCTGAGTTCGGCATGGGATCAGGTGGTTCCCACTCGCTATGGTCGTCAGGCGAAAACGGTTGGAATCATGCTGGCGTGATCGTCTCGGCACGGCGCTCACCGTGCCTGCGTATCCGTCAATCGTGTGCGCAATGCGCAGACCCCTTGGGGTTATATGGTCAAGCCTCACGGGCCATTAGTACCGGTTAGCTCAACGCCTTGCAGCGCTTCCACACCCGGCCTATCAACCAGCTGGTCTCGCTGGGCCCTTCAGGAGGCTCGAGGCCTCGGGGATGTCTCATCTTGAAGGGGGCTTCCCGCTTAGATGCCTTCAGCGGTTATCCCGTCCGCACGTAGCTACCCGGCAATGCCACTGGCGTGACAACCGGAACACCAGAGGTGCGTCCACTCCGGTCCTCTCGTACTAGGAGCAGCTCTTCTCAAACATCCAACGCCCACGGCAGATAGGGACCGAACTGTCTCACGACGTTCTAAACCCAGCTCGCGTACCACTTTAAATGGCGAACAGCCATACCCTTGGGACCGACTTCAGCCCCAGGATGTGATGAGCCGACATCGAGGTGCCAAACACCGCCGTCGATGTGAACTCTTGGGCGGTATCAGCCTGTTATCCCCGGAGTACCTTTTATCCGTTGAGCGATGGCCCTTCCATACAGAACCACCGGATCACTAGAACCTACTTTCGTACCTGCTCGACGTGTCTGTCTCGCAGTCAAGCACCCTTATGCTCTTGCACTCAATGCACGATTTCCGACCGTGCTGAGGGTACCTTCGTGCTCCTCCGTTACTCTTTGGGAGGAGACCGCCCCAGTCAAACTACCCACCACACACTGTCCTCGATCCGGATCACGGACCTGAGTTAGAACGCCAATGATGCCAGGCTGGTATTTCAAGGTTGGCTCCACCCGAACTGGCGTCCGGGGTTCCTAGCCTCCCAGCTATCCTACACAAGCAACATCAGCGTCCAGTGTGAAGCTATAGTAAAGGTTCACGGGGTCTTTCCGTCTAGCCGCGGGTACACAGCATCTTCACTGCGATTTCAATTTCACTGAGTCTCGGGTGGAGACAGCGTGGCCATCATTACGCCATTCGTGCAGGTCGGAACTTACCCGACAAGGAATTTCGCTACCTTAGGACCGTTATAGTTACGGCCGCCGTTTACCGGGGCTTCGATCAAGAGCTTCGCCCGAGGGCTAACACCATCACTTAACCTTCCGGCACCGGGCAGGCGTCACACCCTATACGTCCGCTTGCGCGTTTGCAGAGTGCTGTGTTTTTAATAAACAGTTGCAGCCACCTGGTATCTTCGACCGGTTCGAGCTCCAGCAGCAAGTGCCTTCACCCTACGCCGGCGTGCCTTCTCCCGAAGTTACGGCACCATTTTGCCTAGTTCCTTCACCCGAGTTCTCTCAAGCGCCTTGGTATTCTCTACCTGACCACCTGTGTCGGTTTGGGGTACGGTCCCACTGTATCTGAAGCTTAGAGGCTTTTCCTGGAAGCGTGGCATCGATGACTTCCTGACCGTGGTCAGTTCGTCTCGCCTCTCGGCCTTGGGGATCCGGATTTGCCTGAATCCCCAGCCTACGGGCTTTCACCAGGACAACCAACGCCTGGCTCACCTAGCCTTCTTCGTCCCCCCATCGCAATACAGTGAGGTACGGGAATATTGACCCGTTTCCCATCGACTACGCCTTTCGGCCTCGCCTTAGGGGCCGACTCACTCTGCTCCGATTAGCGTCGAACAGAAACCCTTGGTCTTCCGGCGGGGGAGTTTTTCACTCCCCTTGTCGTTACTCATGTCAGCATTCGCACTCGTGATACCTCCAGCAGACTTCTCAATCCACCTTCATCGGCTTACACGACGCTCCTCTACCGCGAGCCTGCATCCTTGATACCACTCTTTCCATCCGACTCGACGTTCGGGATGGCTTGGACGTCGCTTCGCGACGCCAATCGAATAGCATCAAGTGATGCAGGCTCACCCGTAGCTTCGGTACCTGGTTTAGCCCCGTTACATCTTCCGCGCAGGCCGACTCGACTAGTGAGCTATTACGCTTTCTTTAAAGGATGGCTGCTTCTAAGCCAACCTCCTAGCTGTCTGAGCCTTCCCACATCGTTTCCCACTTAACCAGGATTTCGGGACCTTAGCTGACGGTCTGGGTTGTTTCCCTTTTCACGACGGACGTTAGCACCCGCCGTGTGTCTCCCACGCTTGCACTCACCGGTATTCGGAGTTTGCCTCGGGTTGGTAAGCCGGGATGGCCCCCTAGCCGAAACAGTGCTCTACCCCCGGTGGTGATACGTGAGGCGCTACCTAAATAGCTTTCGAGGAGAACCAGCTATCTCCGGGCTTGATTAGCCTTTCACTCCGATCCACAAGTCATCCAAATCTTTTTCAACAGATCCTGGTTCGGTCCTCCAGTTGATGTTACTCAACCTTCAACCTGCTCATGGATAGATCGCCCGGTTTCGGGTCTATTTCCAGCGACTGGTCGCCCAGTTAAGACTCGCTTTCGCTACGCCTCCCCTATTCGGTTAAGCTCGCCACTGAAAATAAGTCGCTGACCCATTATACAAAAGGTACGCGGTCACATGACTTGCATGCTCCCACTGCTTGTACGCATACGGTTTCAGGATCTATTTCACTCCCCTCGCCGGGGTTCTTTTCGCCTTTCCCTCACGGTACTGGTTCACTATCGGTCAGCCAGGAGTATTTAGCCTTGGAGGATGGTCCCCCCATGTTCAGTCAAGGTTTCACGTGCCCCGACCTACTCGATTTCACATGCTCAGGTTTTCGGCTACGGGACTATCACCCGCTATGGTCGAGCTTCCCAGCTCGTTCGCCTAACCAGTCACATGCTTAAGGGCTAGTCCCCGTTCGCTCGCCGCTACTGGGGGAATCTCGGTTGATTTCTTTTCCTCGGGGTACTTAGATGTTTCAGTTCCCCCGGTTCGCCTCCCAACACCTATGGATTCAGTGTGGGATACCCAGCTTGTGCTGGGTGGGTTTCCCCATTCGGAAATGCCCGGGTCACAGGTTGTTTGCCACCTCACCGAGCCTTATCGCAGGCTACAACGTCCTTCATCGCCTCTGGCTGCCAAGGCATCCACCGTATGCGCTTAATCGCTTGACCATATAACCCGAAAGGGTCTGATCCGCGATTACGTACGACAATTGCCGGATACGCTTGAGACGTATCACTTTTGTTTTCTCCTTGCGGAGAAAACGTGTCAGCATGATTCACATTGTTAAAGAGCAGACTGTCAATCGACAGTCATAAACCCGACATCGCACGGTGCGACGATGGCTTATGACTGCAGATCCGATCAGGTAGACTGTGGGGTGATGCATCAGGAAGTGTGGTGGAGCCAAGCGGGATCGAACCGCTGACCTCCTGCGTGCAAGGCAGGCGCTCTCCCAGCTGAGCTATGGCCCCTTTCAACATCTCTTTGTGGCAAAACCACGCGAAATGTAATTTGTGTGAGACTAGGCGAAAGACGACGACGTATAACCTGCTATACGAGGAGTCTTTCAACAACGTATCACGCAAATTTGGTGGGTCTGGGCAGATTTGAAATAAACCCGGCGACCTCACCCTTCTCTTGACAAAACTTCCGGGGTGCGCTCTCACCAACTGAGCGACAGACCCGGCCGAAGCTCGAGAATGGTGGGTCTGGGCAGATTTGAACTGCCGACCTCACCCTTATCAGGGGTGCGCTCTAACCAACTGAGCTACAGACCCATTGGTCGCGCTGGGTCCATACCCAAACAGTCTTTGCTCTGGCCGATCAGGTAATTCATTGTGAGCACTTGCCGCGAGGCGTGATGCGTCGTTTAAGGAGGTGATCCAGCCGCAGGTTCCCCTACGGCTACCTTGTTACGACTTCACCCCAGTCATGAACCACACCGTGGTGATCGCCCTCCCGAAGGTTAGGCTAACCACTTCTGGTGCAGTCCACTCCCATGGTGTGACGGGCGGTGTGTACAAGGCCCGGGAACGTATTCACCGTGACATTCTGATTCACGATTACTAGCGATTCCGACTTCACGGAGTCGAGTTGCAGACTCCGATCCGGACTGAGACCGGCTTTCTGGGATTAGCTTGCCCTCGCGAGCTCGCAACCCTTTGTACCGACCATTGTAGCACGTGTGTAGCCCTACCCGTAAGGGCCATGATGACTTGACGTCGTCCCCACCTTCCTCCGGTTTGTCACCGGCAGTCTCCCTAGAGTTCCCGACCGAATCGCTGGCAAATAGGGACAAGGGTTGCGCTCGTTACGGGACTTAACCCAACATTTCACAACACGAGCTGACGACAGCCATGCAGCACCTGTCACTCGGTTCCCGAAGGCACTCCGCCGTCTCCGGCAGATTCCGAGGATGTCAAGGGTAGGTAAGGTTCTTCGCGTTGCATCGAATTAAACCACATGCTCCACCGCTTGTGCGGGCCCCCGTCAATTCATTTGAGTTTTAACCTTGCGGCCGTACTCCCCAGGCGGTCGACTTATCGCGTTAACTGCGCCACAAAGTCCGCGAAGGACCCAACGGCTAGTCGACATCGTTTACGGCGTGGACTACCAGGGTATCTAATCCTGTTTGCTACCCACGCTTTCGCACCTCAGTGTCAGTGTCAGTCCAGAAGGCCGCCTTCGCCACTGGTATTCCTCCCGATCTCTACGCATTTCACCGCTACACCGGGAATTCTACCTTCCTCTCCTGCACTCTAGCCTGACAGTTCCGGATGCCGTTCCCAGGTTGAGCCCGGGGCTTTCACAACCGGCTTATCAAGCCACCTACGCGCGCTTTACGCCCAGTAATTCCGATTAACGCTCGCACCCTCCGTATTACCGCGGCTGCTGGCACGGAGTTAGCCGGTGCTTCTTCTGTGGGTGATGTCCTTCCTCCCGGGTATTGGCCGGAAGGCTTTCTTCCCCACTGAAAGTGCTTTACAACCCGAGGGCCTTCTTCACACACGCGGCATGGCTGGATCAGGCTTGCGCCCATTGTCCAATATTCCCCACTGCTGCCTCCCGTAGGAGTTCGGGCCGTGTCTCAGTCCCGATGTGGCTGATCATCCTCTCAGACCAGCTACGGATCGTCGCCTTGGTGAGCCATTACCTCACCAACCAGCTAATCCGACATAGGCTCATCCGATAGCGCAAGGCCCGAAGGTCCCCTGCTTTCTCCCGTAGGACGTATGCGGTATTAGCCTGGGTTTCCCCAGGTTATCCCCCACTACCGGGCAGATTCCTATGCATTACTCACCCGTCCGCCGCTCGCCACCAGGAAGCAAGCTTCCCGTGCTGCCGCTCGACTTGCATGTGTTAGGCCTGCCGCCAGCGTTCAATCTGAGCCATGATCAAACTCTTCAGTTTCAAATCATTGCGGTTCTTACTCATCCCTTCCCGAAGAAAAGGACAAAAGCGAACCAAACTTGGCTCAAGGTCAAAGCTTCTCAAAAAGACCCGAAGGCCTTCGACGAGTCGCTTGCCTCGATATGGTGTGACTTCTCACCACCTCGTCGACAAGCGCCCACATGAATTACCTGATCGATTGTTAAAGAGCGGCTCCAAACCCTCTTCAAAACACAACATGAAGAGCGGAGCGTCTCGCTTGCTGCCGTAGCCGTTCGATCCAAGGACCGTGGGGCCTCGCCAGCGCCCTGCGAGGAAGGCGTATTCTACCGATTCGGCGGAGTCTGTCAACTCCCTTCGCGGCCGGCACCGAGGTGGCCGTGGCAGCGAAGACCAGCGTCGCTGGCTGCCTTTAGAGGCCTCAGCGGGGTTTCTATCGAAGCCCCCAGCGGGTCTCTAATGAGTGAGGCGCATTCTACCGAATCCGCCGTGTCCGTCAAGCGGGATTTTGCGAAGCAATTCGAAAAAACCCAAAGCGTGACAGCCACTTACCACTCTCTCCACCGCTAGCAACGTTGCCCGTTGCCGGCAGCGGATGCGTACTTTACGGTTATCTCGGTGGGTATGCAACCCGCCGCGTCAAAAAATATAGCTCAGCTTCCAGAACCTATCCATGACCACCGTCAATTTCTCTCTCGCACCGCCATGACGGGGGCCTTGCAACGGAAACCTCACATAACGAAGAGGTCGACGAACCGATACACTGGCATCGCTTCGAGTTGCTCCTGGTTCCTACAAAGCTGAAAGATGTGCTGGCAACGTCCAGCCGGAAAGCGTGTCGCCAGGTTGCGTCGGAACTTTTCCTCGAGGATGGGGATACCCTCAACACGGCGACGGCGATGGCCGATGGGGTACTCCACTTCGACACACTCGGTAGCGCTGCCGTCCCTGAAATACACCTGGATGGCATTGGCAATGGAGCGCTTGTCCGCGGCGAGATAGTCTTGGGTGTAACGAGGTTCCTCGACGATTTCCATCTTAGCCCTGAGGGTATCGATGAGCGGATGCTGGCGGTGGAAGTCGTCCTCGTAGTGCTCGGCGACCAAATCACCGAAGATCAGCGGTACCGCCACCATGTACTGCAGACAGTGGTCGCGATCCGCCGGGTTGGCCAACTCGCCCTCCTTGGAGATGATCCGTATCGCCGACTCGTGTGTCGTAATGACGATACGCTCGATCTCCTCCATACGATCCTTTACCTGAGGATGCAGCCGAACGGCCGCCTCGCAGGCCGTCTGGGCATGAAACTCTGCGGGGAAAGCGATCTTGAACAGGATATTCTCCATTACATAGGTGCCGAACTCACGCTGGAAGGTAAAGCACCGCTCGTTCTCGGGCTTGATCTTCTGGTCCTTGTTGGTCTTGGCGAAGAGGACGTCGTAGAAGCCCCACTGCGGTGCACTTAGCACCCCGGGGATACCCATCTCACCGCGCAGGGCGATATCGGCCAGGCGCACACCCCGTGAAGTGGCGTCCCCCGCGGCCCAGCTCTTGCGCGAACCGGCATTGGGTGCATGACGATAGGTACGCAGGCTCTGGCCATCGGCCCAGGCATGCGACAGGGCGGAGAGCAACTGCTCGCGGTCCGCCCCCATCATTTGCGCAGCCACTGCCGTTGAAGCGACTTTCACCAGCACCACGTGATCGAGCCCGACCCGATTGAAGGAATTGTCGAGAGCCAGCACGCCCTGGATTTCATGGGCCTTGATCATCGCTTCGAGCACATCGCGCATGGTCAGCGGCGCCTCACCCTGGGCAACCCGCTGCTGGGAAAGATGATCGGCCACCGCGAGGATGGCACCGAGATTGTCGGAGGGGTGCCCCCACTCGGCCGCGAGCCAGGTGTCGTTGTAATCGAGCCACCGAATGGTACAGCCGATATCCCAGGCGGCCTTGACTGGGTCCAGGCGAAATGCTGTGCCAGGTACTCGAGCACCATGCGGCACCATGGTGCCTTCGACGAGCGGCCCGAGGTGCTTGGTACATTCAGGAAAACGCAGCGCCAGCAGGCCGCAACCCAGCGTGTCGATCAAACAGTTGCGAGCGGTATCCAGCGCCTCATCACTCTCGATACGGTAATCGAGCACGTAGTCGGCGATCTTCTGCAGCTCGGGGTCGTAGTCGGGTCGGACGTTGCGTTCGACGGTGGCGCTCATGCTCCCTCCTGTCGCAGGCTCGGTATCGTCTCCCCTCACTATAGAAAACGCCCCGAGACTTGCGACTCGGGGCTCGGACTTAGCGCGAGCCAATGTCCTAGAAAGCATCACCCGGGACGCGGACCCAGCCTTCCATCAAAACGCGTGCGCTGCGGCTCATCACCGCCTTGGTTGCCGTCCACTGCCCATTTGCCAGGGACGCTTCCGCCCCGACGCGCAGGGTGCCCGAGGGGTGGCCGAAGTGCACCGAGTTGCGCTCACCGCCTCCGGCGGCGAGGTTGACCAAGGTGCCGGACACCGCCGCCGCCGTCGCGATGGCTACCGCCGCAGTACCCATCATGGCGTGGTGCAGCTTGCCCATGGAGAGTGCACGCACCACCAGATCGATATCGCTGGCCTTGATCGCCTTGCCACTGGAAGCCACATAGTCGGCAGGCGGCGCGACGAAGGCGACCTTCGGCGTGTGCTGGCGCTCGGCCGCCTCGGCGATCTCCTTGATCAGCCCCATGCGCACCGCGGCGTGAGCACGAATGGCTTCGAACATGGCCAGCGCCTTGGTATCGCCATTGATTGCTTCCTGTAGCTCGGTGCCCGTGTAGCCGATCGCCTCGGCGTTGACGAAGACCGTGGGGATGCCAGCATTGATCATGGTCGCCTCGAACGTACCAACCCCCGGCACTTCGAGCTCATCGATCAAGTTACCGGTGGGGAACATGGAACCCTCACCGTCGGCCGGGTCCATGAACTCCACCGCCACTTCGGCGGCCGGAAAGGTCACGCCGTCGAGTTCGAAGTCGCCGGTTTCCTGCACTTCGCCGCCCACGATCGGCACCCGTGAGACGATGGTCTTGCCGATATTGGCCTGCCAGATACGCACCGTGGCGATGCCGTTCTCGGGGATGCGCGAGGAATCCACCAAACCGTTGCTGATGGCAAAGGGCCCTACGGCAGCGGAGAGATTGCCACAGTTGCCGCTCCAGTCGACGAATGGCTTGTCGATGGAGACCTGGCCGAACAAATAGTCGACGTCGTGATCGGGGCTTTCGCTTTTCGACAGGATCACCGTCTTGCTGGTACTGGAGGTGGCCCCACCCATGCCGTCGATCTGCTTCTGGTAGGGATCGGGGCTGCCGATCACCCGCAGCAGCAACGCATCGCGGGCCGGACCGGGCTGGCGCGCCGCCACGGGCAAGTCGTCCAGGCGGAAGAAGACACCCTTGCTGGTGCCGCCGCGCATATAGGTCGCGGGAATCCTGATCTGGGAAACTTGGCTCATGCGCTGACCGCCTCCTCGGATTCGAGGAAGTCCTGGGCAAAGCGCTGCAGCACGCCGCCGGCGGAGTAAACGGAGACCTCCTCGGCGGTATCCAGCCGACACAGCACCGGTACGCGCTCGCTGGCGCCGTTGGCGCGATGGATCACCAGGGTCAGGGTTGCCCCCGGGGCCGGCTTGCCCTCCACGTCATAGGTTTCAGTACCGTCGAGCTTCAGGGTATGGCGCGTGGTGCCTTCCTCGAACTGCAGCGGCATCACACCCATGCCCACCAGGTTGGTGCGGTGAATGCGTTCGAAGCCCTCGGCGACGATGGCCTCGACGCCGGCCAGCGCCACGCCCTTGGCGGCCCAGTCACGCGACGAACCCTGGCCGTAATCGGCCCCGGCGATCACGATCAGCGGCTGGCCGCGCTCCATGTAGGTTTCGATGGCTTCCCACATACGCGTCACCTTGCCTTCCGGCTCGATGCGCGCCAGTGAGCCTTGGATTACTTCTCCCTTGTCGTCGCGTACCATCTCGTTGAACAGCTTGGGATTGGCGAGCGTGGCGCGCTGGGCGGTGAGGTGGTCGCCGCGGTGAGTGGCGTAGGAGTTGAAGTCCTCCTCCGGCAGGCCCATCTTGGCCAGGTACTCCCCCGCTGCGCTGTCCAGCATGATGGCGTTGGACGGCGACAGATGGTCTGTGGTGATGTTGTCCGGCAGGATCGCCAGCGGCCGCATGCCCTTCAGCCCCTTCTCACGCGCCATGTTGCCCTCCCAGTACGGCGGGCGGCGGATGTAGGTGCTCTGCGGCCGCCAATCGTAGAGCGGGCTCTTGGCCTCTTCCACTTCATCCAGATTGAACATCGGGATGTAGACCTGCTTGAACTGCTCCGGCCTGACGTACTGGCCGACGATGGCATCGATCTCTTCGTCGGCGGGCCACAGATCCTTAAGCGTGACGGGATTGCCATCCTTGTCGTAGCCGAGCGCATCCTTCTCGATGTCGAAGCGCACGGTACCGGCGATGGCGTAGGCCACCACCAGCGGCGGCGAGGCAAG
Organism: Billgrantia sp. C5P2; assembly: GCF_051062895.2. Lineage (NCBI taxonomy): Bacteria > Pseudomonadati > Pseudomonadota > Gammaproteobacteria > Oceanospirillales > Halomonadaceae > Billgrantia > Billgrantia sp. C5P2. Next base: position 1,450,442 of record NZ_CM128542.1, on the reverse strand, counting down.
GAACGCCTGCTTGGCGTAGGGGTGAATGCGCCCGTCGAAGTTGCGGTTGCCGGAGAGTACCGCAGTGGCATAGAGGTCACGGTCGATGATCTCCTGCTGGATCTCGGGACGCAGCGCACCGGACATGCCGTTACAGGTGGTGCAAGCGTAGGCGACGATGCCGAAACCGAGCTTCTCCATCTCGGGCAGCAGGCCGGCCTCTTCCAGATAGAGACGCGCGACTTTCGACCCTGGCGCGAAGGAAGATTTCACCCATGGCTTGCGGATAAGCCCTAGCTCGTTGGCCTTCTTCGCCACCAGTCCCGCCGCCACCACGTTGCGCGGGTTGGAGGTATTGGTACAGCTGGTGATGGCGGCGATGATCACCGCGCCGTCGGGCATCCGGCCGGCCTTCTCCTCGGCCAGCGCCAGCTCCAGGTTGGCGGCGATACCGCGTTCGGCCAGCGCCGAGGTGGGCAGACGACGGTGCGGATTGGAGGGTCCGGCCATGTTGCGCTCGACGGTGGAGAGGTCGAACGTCAGCACCCTCTCGTACTGCACGCTCTTCAGGCTGTCGGCCCACAGCCCTACTGTCTTGGCATAGTTCTCGACCAGCGCCACCTGCTCCGGCTCGCGTCCGGTGATGGTCAGGTAGTCGATGGTCTGCTCGTCGATATAGAACATCGCCGCGGTGGCACCGTATTCCGGCGTCATGTTGGAAATGGTGGCGCGGTCACCGATGGTGAGGCTGTCGGCACCCTCGCCGAAGAACTCCAGATAGGCGCCTACCACCCGCTCCTGGCGCAGGAACTCGGTGATCGCCAGTACGATGTCGGTGGCGGTGATACCGGGTTGGCGTTTGCCGGTCAGCTTGACGCCGATGATGTCGGGCAGGCGCATCATCGAGGGCCGGCCTAGCATCACGGTCTCGGCCTCGAGCCCACCCACGCCGATGGCGATGACACCCAGGCAGTCGATGTGGGGCGTGTGGCTGTCGGTACCCACGCAGGTATCCGGATACGCGATGCCATCGCGCGCCTGGATCACCGGCGACATCTTCTCCAGGTTGATCTGGTGCATGATGCCGTTGCCGGCGGGGATCACGTCGACGTTCTTGAACGCGGTGCGCGTCCAGTCGATAAAGTGGAAACGATCCTCGTTGCGACGGTCCTCGATGGCGCGGTTCTTGTCGAATGCCTGAGGGTCATCGCCGCCGCACTCCACGGCCAGCGAATGGTCGACGATCAATTGGGTCGGTACCACCGGATTGACCTTGGCCGGATCGCCGCCCTTCTCGGCGATGGCGTCACGCAGGCCGGCCAGATCGACCAGCGCCGTCTGGCCAAGAATGTCATGGCACACCACCCGCGCCGGGTACCAGGGAAAGTCGAGATCGCGCTTGCGCTCGATCAGCTGCTTGAGCGCATCGGTGAGCAGCTCCGGCTCACAGCGGCGCACCAGTTGCTCGGCCAGCACCCGGGAGGTGTAGGGCAGGGTGTCGTAAGCACCAGGCTGGATTTCCTCGACGGCCTCACGCACGTCGAAGTAGTCCAGCTCGGTGCCGGGAAGCGGTTTACGGTAGTGAGTATTCATGAGTCGACGTCTTCACGTGGTGTTGGGTCAGGCGAGGGAAGGCAGGCGGCTCGCGGCCGCCTGCGGATGCCGGGTGAGGAGTGGTTCAGTCACGCTCCTCGATCGGCACCCATTCGCTCTTCTCCGGGCCGATATAGTCGGCGCTGGGGCGGATGATACGGTTGTTGGCGCGCTGCTCGAAGACATGGGCACACCAGCCGGTAACGCGCGAACAGACGAAGATCGGCGTGAACAGCTTGGTGGGAATGTCCATGAAGTAATAGGCGCTGGCATGGAAGAAGTCGGCGTTGCAGAAGAGCTTCTTCTCGCGCCACATGACCTCCTCGACGCGCTCGGAAACCGGGTACAGGACCGTATCGCCCACGTCCTCGGCCAGCTTCTTCGACCATTCCTTGATGATGGCGTTGCGCGGGTCGGACTCGCGATAGATCGCGTGACCGAAGCCCATGATCTTCTCCTTGCGCTCGAGCATGCCCATGATCTCGCGCTCGGCTTCTTCCGGCGACTTCCAGTTCTCGATCATGGCCATGGCGGCCTCGTTGGCGCCGCCATGCAGCGGGCCGCGCAGCGAGCCAATGGCACCGGTGACGCAGGAGTGCATGTCGGAAAGCGTCGAGGCGCATACACGGGCAGTAAAGGTCGAGGCGTTGAACTCGTGCTCGGCGTAGAGGATCAGCGAGACATTCATGACCCGGGCATGCAGCTCGGACGGCGCCTCGTCACGCAGCAGATGCAGGAAGTGGGCACCCACCGACTCGTCGTCGGTTTCGGTTTCGATACGCACGCCGTCGTGGCTATAGCGATACCAGTAACAAATGATCGACGGCAGCACGGCGAGCAGACGGTCGGAAACGTCCTGCTGCTGGTCGAAGCGCTCCTCGGTCTCGAGGTTGCCGAGCATCGAGGCGCCGGTACGCATCACGTCCATTGGGTGAGCGCTGGCCGGGATCTGTTCGAGTACGGCCTTCAGAGCCGGGGGCAGGCTGCGCAGCCCCTTGAGCTTGGTCACGTAGGCATCGAGCTCGGCTTGGTTGGGCAGCTTGCCCTTGAGCAGCAAATAGGCCACCTCCTCGAAGCGCGCCTTCTCGGCGAGCTCCTTGATGTCGAAGCCGCGGTAGGTCAGCCCGGCGCCGCTCTTGCCCACGGTGCACAGGGCTGTGGTTCCTGCGCTCTGGCCCCGCAGGCCGGTACTGCTGACGGTTTTCTCAGCCATGTCGAGTCTCCTTGATCTGCGTTTTCTTGTCGTCGTAACGAGCCTGGCTCAGGCGCCCGGGCTCTTTTCGGCCAGCTGGTTTTCTGCGAACAGCGCATCGAGCTTCTGCTCGAAGGCGTGGTAATTGAGAAAATCGTAGAGTTCGTCGCGAGTCTGCATCAGCTCGACCACGTCACGCTGATGGCCCTTGTCGAGAATGCTTTGGTAGACCTTCAGTGCCGCGGCATTCATGGCACGGAACGCCGACAGCGGGTAGAGCACCATCCGGCAGCCCACCTCGGCTAGCTCCTGCTGGCTGAACAGCGGCGTCGCACCGAATTCGGTGATGTTGGCCAGGATCGGCGCGTCGACGCGCTCGCAGAAGGCACGGTAGTCGTCGAGGGTGTGCACCGCCTCGGCAAAGATGGCATCGGCCCCGGCCTCGATACAGGCGTTGGCACGTTCGATGGCGGCGTCGAGCCCTTCCTTCTGGAAGGCGTCGGTACGTGCAATCAGATAGAAATCAGGATCGATACGTGCGTCGGCAGCGGCCTTGATGCGGTCGACCATCTCCTGCTTCGAGACGATCTCCTTGTTGGGGCGATGTCCGCAACGCTTCTGCGCCACCTGGTCCTCGATGTGCACCGCCGCCACACCGGCACGCTGCATCTCCTTGACGGTGCGGGCAATGTTGAAGGCTCCACCCCAGCCGGTATCGATATCCACCAGCAGCGGGAGGTCGGTGGCGCCACAGATGCGGTGGGCATCCTGCACGACATCATTCATGGTGGTCATGCCCAGGTCGGGCAGACCGAAGGAGGCGTTGGCCACCCCGCCGCCGGAAAGATAGATCGCCTGGTGGCCGACCCGCTCGGCCATCATGGCGGTATAGGCATTGATGGTGCCGACGATGGGAAGCGGCCGGTTGGCCTCGAGAGCCGTACGGAAGCGAGCGCCGGGGGTAAGTTGCGTCATGGTAGGTTCCTCTGTGATCTTTCTCGTGGCCTCAAGCGGTAGCCTCGGCCTGCTCTTTGAGAATCTCGGCGTAGCGGTCAGCCACGTTGGCCCGCGAGGCACTGACGTGACGGCGCATCAGCAGTTCGGCCAGCTCGGCGTCGCCCGCCTCGATGGCGTCGACGATGCGATGGTGTTCGACGAAGGCGCGCTGGGGCCGGGTGCCGCTGGCGCTGAATTGGGTACGATAGAGTCGCACCAGGTAATAGAGGTCGTCGCACAACATGGTCATCAACATGCGATTGTGGCTGCCCAGCACGATGCGATAATGGAAATCCAGGTCGCCCTCGCGCTGATAGTAGGCCTCGCCACTCTTGAGGTCGGCTTGACGCTCGTGCACAGCAAGCACCTCTCGCAGCCCGGCGATTTCATCGCGGGTCATATGCTCCGCGGCCAGCCGTGCAGCCATGCTCTCCAACGCCTCGCGAACGTCGAAGAGCTCCAGCAGTTCCTTCATCGAGAGCTTGACCACCCTGGCACCCACGTGTGGGACTCGCTCGATCAGGCGATGGGCTTCCAGGCGGCGCATCGCTTCACGCAGCGGACCACGGGAGATGCCATAGGTCTTCGACAGACCCGGCTCTGTGATCTTGCTCCCCGGCGCCAGCTCACCACGCACGATGGCGTCCTGTAGCTGATGGAAGACCCGCTCGGCCAGGGTCCGAACTTCGGGAGAGGGTTGTTCTGGGGCGACTGAGTTCATGGCGATTGTCGACAATTGAAGGATGAAGTGACTTTAGACATTGCCTTTGAATCGGTCAACCTCCCTGTTACAGCGTTTTTATACCCCTTTGGTTGTAGGCGCTCGGCCAGCACCGATTGTCAATGTCGACAATTTCGTCTGTATTGAAAGTAAAGTCGTTAGCTGGACACTGACTCTCACGACAAAACGCATCCTGCCCCCTAGAATGAGGGCCTGTTCTGAAAGGCCCCCTTCATGACCGAAAGACTTCAAATCAGCCCTCTCCCCTACCGGGATGACCCACTCGCTTATTTCGCACCCCTGCGCCAGCGCCCGGGGGCCGTCCTGCTCGATAGCGGCAAGCCTGCCGCGCCGGGCGGGCGCTACGACATCATCAGTTGCGATCCCGTGTCGGTACTGGACGTAGATGGACAGGGTGTCATTCGGATAGACGATGTGGTGCGCGACTGTCGCAACCCTTTCATGGCCCAACAGGCCCTGCTGGACAGCCTGTCGCTCGACCTCCCGGATAGCGACCTGCCTTTCCTGGGCGGCCTGATCGGCTATTGGGGCTATGACCTGGGCCGTTCCCTGGAACCCGTGGGAGAGTCGTCGCGCCAGGTCGTCGCCCTGCCTGCCAGCCGCATCGGACTGTACGACTGGGCCCTGATTCAGGATCACCGAGAGCAGCAAAGCTGGTTGGTGGCCACGAAAGATAGGCGCGACCAGGTGCTGGGTTGGCTGCAACAACCCTCCTCGGCCGCACAGGACTTTCGGCTCTTGTCACCTTTCGAGGGTGAACTCGATCGCAGCGGCTATGCCGAGCGTTTTGCTGCCGTGCAGGATTACATCCGTGCTGGCGACTGCTACCAGATCAACCTGGCACAGCGTTTCAGCGCGAGATATCGCGGCGACCTCTGGCCGGCCTATCAGCGCCTGCGCCAGGCCACTCCGACACCGTTCGCCGGCTATATGGCCTGGAACGCGGAACGCGGTGAGCAGGCCATCCTGTCGCTTTCGCCCGAGCGTTTCCTGCACTGTCGGGCCGACGGGCACGTCGAGGCCCGGCCAATCAAGGGCACTCGCCCGCGCGGCAGTACAGCCGGAGAGGACGCTCGCTTGGCCGATGAACTGGCCGCCAGCCTCAAGGATCGCGCTGAGAATGTGATGATCGTGGACCTGCTGCGCAATGACCTGGGCCGAGTGTGCCGCCCGGGTAGTGTCCGGGTGCCGCAGCTGTGCGGGCTGGAGAGCTATGCCAACGTACATCACCTGGTCAGCATCGTCTGCGGCGAACTGGCGGAAGGTAAACGCCCGCTGGATCTACTGGCCGCCGCCTTTCCAGGCGGCTCGATCACCGGTGCTCCCAAGGTGCGAGCGATGCAGATCATCGATGAGCTGGAGCCCAGCCGTCGCAGCGTCTACTGCGGCAGTCTGGGCTTCGTCGACGTGCGCGGCAACATGGATACCTCGATTGCCATTCGTACCGCCGTCGCCGATGGAGCGCGTATCCACCTGTGGGGAGGTGGCGGGTTGGTGGCCGATTCCGTTGTCGAGGCGGAGTACACCGAAACCTTGGATAAGATCCGACACCTGATGAGTGCGCTGGCAGATCCAAAGCATGACATGGAATAAGAAACCATGGTTTACCAGCCATTTGGCTATATTTATCCAATGAAAAGGTATTGGGGGCCAATCCATAGCCTTTGTTAGGGTAATGGCCAAGATGCCACCAACGACCCAGGAGCTTCCATGGCAGAACTCGACGCAATCAATCAGGAACTCGGCAATGATCCCGATTCACTGATTCGCTGGGCCCTGGAGCAGGGCCAGCGCCCTATCGTCACCACCAACTTCCGCCCCTTCGAAGCCGTCATTCTGCACATGGTGACGTGCCAACGACCGGACATCCCCGTTGTGTGGATGGATCACGGCTACAATACCGATGCGACCTACCGGTTTGCCGATGAGCTGGTCAAGCGACTCGACCTGAACCTGATCACCTATCTGCCGCAGCGCACCCGGGCCCACCGCGAGGCCGTTGATGGCCCCATGCCGGGCATCGATGACCCGCGTCACGAAGCTTTCACGCGGGAGGTCAAGCTGGAACCGTTCGAACGGGCACTGCGCGAGATGGCACCGGACGTCTGGTTCACGGCGCTGCGCGCCGAGGATACCCCGGAGCGCGCCCGCATGGCGCCCCTCAGCAAGAACGCCGATGGCCTGCTCAAGGTCTCGCCTTTACTGGGCTGGAGTGCCAAGGACATGTACCAGTACCTGCAGCGGCACGACTTGCCCAACGAGTTCGACTACTTCGACCCCACCAAGGTGGAAGAGAAGCGGGAGTGTGGGCTGCATTTACAGCACTGAATCTTGGCATGTAGCCCTTTCGCAAAGAACCGAGCAGAGGCGGGTCGGGATAGTCCTGATCCGCCTCGTTCGTTGTCCAAAGCTCGCTCCCGGCTTTCGGGTAATGCCTAACGCACTGGCAGGACGATTTCCTCGAACAGCTCGGCTTCATGCCGCGGCCCGGCGGCAAGCGCCGCATCGACCAGGTCGCGCTCGAGATGGCCAGCGAACCCCTTGACGAAGTCGTACATGTAGCCGCGCATGAAAGTACCGCGACGGATGCCGATCTTGGTCACCGAGCTTTCGAATAGATGGCCTGCCTCGAGAGCGACAAGGTCCTCGTCGAGTTCGGGGTCGTATGCCATGTGTGCCACGATCCCTACTCCCAGCCCCAACCTGACGTACGTCTTGATAACGTCGGCATCGGCAGCGGTGAGCACCACATTCGGCGTGAGCCCACCGGCGCGGAAGGCATCATCGAGCTGTGAGCGTCCGGTAAAGCCGAACACATAGGTCACGATCGGCTGCTCGGCCAATCGCTCGAGGGTCAGTTCGCCCCCATCGGCCAGGGGGTGCCCGCGCGGCACCAGCACGCAGCGGTTCCAGCGATAGCAGGGCAACAATATCAGGTCGGTGAACAGCTCCAGCGACTCGGTGCAGATGGCGAAATCGGCCATGCCATCGCTGACCATCTGCGCGATCTGTTTGGGCGTGCCCTGCTGCATGTGCAGGGCGACATCGGGATACTTGCGGGTGAATTCACCGATCACAGGCGGCAAGGCATAGCGAGCCTGAGTATGTGTAGTAGCGATCGACAGGCTGCCCCGGCGTTCATCACTGTGCTCCTGGGCCACTTGCTTGATGTTGTCGGTCAATCGCAGCACTTGGCCAGCCAGCTCGACGATGGATTCCCCGGCCGGGGTGACTCGCGTCAAATGCTTGCCACTACGAGCGAATATCTCAACCCCCAGTTCATCTTCCAACAAGCGAATCTGCTTGGAGATACCGGGCTGTGACGTGAACAGACTTTGGGCCGTTGCCGACACGTTGAGGTTGTGGCGGGTCACTTCCCACACATAGCGCAGCTGCTGTAGTTTCATTCTCGACTCGGCTCCCGGACGCCTGGCAGGACATCCCCATCAGCGATTAGACCCGCTTGCCTAATCACTAAATAGCATAACGACAAACAGGTATCACGGCTATGGGCGTGAGCGTGTGGTAAAGGTACGGCGGCAATTATCTGCTATTTGCCAGACACCCGGCCGACGGCTAACATCTGCCGACCGGATATGCCTATGCATGTCACCCGATCCGCTCGATGTAGCGCAACGTAACTGGAGATTCCCATGGCCAATAACGTCGATGTCACCAATGCCAACTTCGAGCAGGAAGTCCTGAAGGCGGAACAACCCGTACTGCTGAAGTTCTGGGCCCCATGGTGCGGCCCCTGCAAGGTCATGGCCCCGGTGATCGACGAGGTTGCCGAAGAGCGTTCCGACAACCTCAAGGTGGTCAGCATCAATGTCGACGATGCCCCCGAGATCGCTGCCGAACAGGGTGTACGCGGCGTTCCCACCGTCATGCTGTTCAAGTCGGGCTCCAAGGTCGCTTCGCTGGTAGGCGCCCAGTCCAAGTCACAGCTGGTGCAGTTCATCGACCAGAACGCCTGATACCCCTGGATCAGGCGTCAACCTTCGCTCCGCCCCGGTTCCCGCCGGGGCGTTTGCGTTTTCGAGGAGGGCAGGCTCGATTCATCATCGGTCGCAAGAAACTCTTCCTCCTCCACGACCACTCTATCGACAAACGGCCGTTTGCCGGGTCCCAGCAGATAGGCGATCCAACGCGTCTGAGGATGACTGTCCAAGGCGATCTTGAGGGTCATGGTCAGCACGACCGATAGCAGCATGCCGACCACACCCAGCAGCCAGCCCCAGACCACCAGCGAGAGGAAGGCGACGAAGGCGGATAGTCCCAGCGCACGCCCCATCAGGCGCGGCTCGACCAGGTTGCCGAGAATGAAATTGATGGCCAGGTAGGCCATCGCCAGGCCAAAGGCTTCAAACAGCCCGCCGTCCTGAGACACCAGCAAGAGCAGGACCGGCGGCACGGCCGCTATGGCTGAACCGATGTTGGGGATGTAATTGAGCGCGAAGGCCAGCAGACCCCAGAGAAGGGGGAAGTCCACCCCAGTCATCAGACAGGCGAACCAAGCCATGACACCCGTAAGCAGGCTGACGAGGGTCTTGACCGCGAGATAGCGTTTGAGCGTCTGGCTGAACTCATGGAAACGCTGCAGGCTGGCTTCTGGATGGTCGAGCGCATGAGCCACCTTGCGCCGGAAATTAAGCGTTTCGAACAGCATGAAGATGACCAGCAGTGCCACCACCACGCTCTGCATCAGCAGATTGCCCAACCCTCCCAGCAAAGCCGAGAACCACTCCCCCTCGTCTTCGACTTCGACCAGGCCGGCCAGCGTGTCGGGGTTGATCGCCAGACCCATGGAGGCCATGCTGTCGAGCAGGTTGAGATACTGCGCATAGAGCCGCCCCTCGATGCCTGGCAACGCTTCGATGAAGGTGCCGAAGGCATTGACTGCCAGCAGCCCCACCAGGGAAAGAAAGCCTCCGATCACCAGCAGGGTCACCACCACCGCCAGGCGTAGTCCCAATCCCAGGCGGTGGAGCCAGTTCACCGGAGAGGTGCAGATCACGGCGATGAACAAACCCAGCAGTATAGGAATGATCAGGTCGGCGCCAGCGCGTATGCCCGCAATGATCACGACCAGCGCCGCCAAGGCCAGCGTCAAGGTGAGGGGGCGACCGTATCGCACGTTGTCATCGCGGTAAATCATGCCATCTATCCTTGCCTGGCGTGTCCTGCTTATCATGACCCTAACCGGGCGGGCACACAAACCTGCCCATCCCGGCGCGATCCCGAGCGATTTACTTATCATTGCCGCAAGGAGGCTTTCCCCGATGTCCTCGACACCTTTTCGCTGCCTGCTGCTGGGCGGACTGCTGACCGCTATCCCGCTGACAGGAGCCGCTGCACAGGCCGACGAACCCCGCTCAAGGCTGGACGTGCAGGCCGAAGCACAACTCGATGTGGTGCCGGACCGCGCCACGCTCAGCGCCCGCCTATGGGAGCGTACGCCGGCCATAGCCCCCCATGAAGACGACGATACCGACCCCGACGCCCTGCGCCAGGCACGTGATCGCCTGGAGGAGCGGGCCGCCGCCTTGATTCGAACACTGGAAGAGGCTGGCATCGAGCGCGACGACATCAGCGCGGGCTCACTCAGCGTCCAGCCGGAATACGTACCCGCCCCGCGGCACAGTGACAACGACAGCGACATGCTGATGCGCACGCGACTGGATCGGCCTTTCCAGGTTCGTGTCGATGACCTGGAGCGCCTGCCGCGGCTACTCGACGCCCTGACGGAAGCTGGCGTCAACGCTATGGATGGCATCAGCTACGATCTGGCTGATCGCGATGCCGCTACTGACGAGGCGCTGGTTAAAGCATTGGAGAAGGCGCGCCACAAGGCCGAACTGATGGCGCGCACCATGGACGTTTCGCTCGGTGCCGTGGCCAACATCAGCGAGACGCGCCCCCCCATCTATGCGCCTCGCATGATGGCGATGAGCGCCGACGCCCGGGAGAGCGGCTCTCAAGCCGAATACCGCCCCGGAACGATCGTCATCGAGGCGGGCGTCAGCGTCAGTTGGGTGATCGAGAATTGATGGCGTCGATTCCGCCCAGGTAAGGCCGCAACACCTCGGGTACGGTGATGGAGCCATCGGCGTTCTGATGATTCTCCATCACCGCGATGAGGCAGCGCCCCACCGCCAGGCCCGAGCCGTTGAGGGTATGCAGCAGTTGCGGCTTCTTCTGCTCGGGATGGCGGAAGCGCGCCTGCATGCGTCTCGCCTGGAAATCCTCGCAGTTGGACACCGAGGAGATCTCCCGGTAAGTGGACTGGCTCGGCAGCCACACTTCCAGGTCGTAGGTTTTCGCAGCACCGAACCCCATGTCGCCAGTACACAGCGTCACCACCCGATACGGCAGCTCCAGCGCCTGCAGGATCGCCTCGGCGTGGCCGCGCATCTCCTCCAAGGCGGCATAGCTCGTCTCAGGCTCGACCAACTGCACCATTTCCACCTTGTCGAACTGGTGCTGACGGATCATGCCGCGGGTATCGCGACCGTGAGAGCCCGCCTCGCTGCGAAAGCACGGCGTATGGGCGGTGAGCTTGAGCGGCAGCACCTTGTAGTCGAGGATCTCGTCGCGAGCGAAGTTGGTCAGTGGCACCTCGGCGGTGGGGATCAGGTGATAGCTACGCTCGTCGTCCAACCGGAACAGGTCCTCGCCGAACTTGGGTAGCTGGCCGGTGCCGTACAGCGAGGCCTCGTTGACCATGTAGGGGACGTAGCACTCTTCGTAGCCGTGCTCGAGGGTCTGCTTGTCGAGCATGAACTGTGTCAGCGCCCGGTGCAGACGCGCGATCCCGCCGCGCATCACCGCGAAACGCGAGCCGGTCAGCTTGGCCGCGAGTTCGAAGTCCAGCTCACCCTTGAGGCCACCGAGGTCGACATGGTCGCGGACCTCGAAGTCGTAGTCTCGCGGCGTGCCCCAGCGATGCAGCTCGACGTTGTCCTCTTCGCTCTCACCTTCCGGCACGCTGTCGTGGGGCAGGTTGGGAATGCCGCTTGCCAGCGCCTCCCACTCTTCCTGCACCTCGGCCAGCTGACGCTTGGCAGCATCCAGGCGGTCGCCGAGATCGCTCACCTCATCGAGCAGTGGCTGGATGTCCTCGCCTGCGGCCTTGGCCTTGCCGATCGCCTTGGAGCGGGTATTGCGCTCATTCTGCAGGTTCTCGGTTTCGGTCTGCAGTTCGCGACGCCGGGACTCCAGCGTCTCGAGCCGCTCGGTATCGAGGGTGAAGCCTCGCTTGGCCAGTCGTTGGGCGACCGCATCGAGGTCGCTGCGCAGCAGTTTGGGATCGAGCATGGCATCCAGCCCCTGAAAGAAAGCGAACGGTAAAAGAGGGTAAAACGGCGGAACATTGTAGGCAAAAGGCTGCCATGGTGCCACGCCGCAACGCCCGACGGGATGCGCGCCACCGCCCTCTCGCGGTAAAGTAGCGCCATTCTCCTGCCAGTCCGACGCACCGGACAGCGTTACACGACCGAATCGATACCATGATTGCACGCCTGGACACCACCGCATCGAGTGCCACCGCCGCCCTCGGCGCCCATTATCTGCGTTTTCTCGAAGCCTTGAAGGCCTCCGGTTTCGAGGGCGAGATCGCCCCGGACTACGCCAGCCGCACGGTGCTGGCCACCGACAACTCGATCTATCAGCGCCTGCCCCAGGCCGCCCTGTTCCCGCGTCACGCCGAGGACCTCGAGCGAATTGCCCGTCTGGCCGGCGACGCGGCTCATCGCCGAGTGGTACTGACGCCCCGCGGCGGCGGCACCGGCACCAACGGTCAGTCGCTCACCGACGGCCTGGTGGTGGACGTTTCGCGCCATATGAACCGGATTCTCGATATCGACGTCGAGAACCGCCGCGTGCGGGTGCAGGCCGGGGTGGTCAAGGATCAGCTCAACGCCGCCCTGAAGCCCCATGGGCTGTTCTTCGCCCCCGACCTCTCCACCTCCAATCGCGCCACCCTCGGCGGCATGATCTCCACCGATGCCAGCGGCCAGGGCAGCTGCGAGTACGGCAAGACCCGCGATCATGTGCTCGAGCTCGACAGCGTGCTGCTTGGCGGCGAGCGCTTGAGGAGCCGGCCAGTGGACGATGCCGAGCTGGAGACGCTGTGCCACCATAGCGGCACGATCGGCAACGCCTATCGCACCGCCCGGGAGATCATCGATACCCAGCGCAAGCTGATCGCCACAAAGTTTCCACCGCTCAACCGCTGCCTGACCGGCTACGACCTGGCGCACTTGCGGGATGAGCAAGGCCGGCTCGACCTCAACAGCCTGCTGTGCGGCTCCGAGGGCTCGCTCGGTTTTCTCAACGAGGCGGTGCTCAACGTCCTGCCGATTCCCAAGCACTCGACCCTGGTCAACGTGCGCTATGCCGGCTTCATGGACGCCCTGCGCGACGCCAAGGCGCTGATGGGCGCTTCACAGGACACGCCACAGGCGCCGCGCCCCACCTCGATCGAGACGGTGGACGACAAGGTGCTGCTGCTGGCCATGGAGGATTTCGTCTGGGACAGCGTAGCGGAATTCTTTCCCGGCGAGGCAGCCGCCGACGCGGGCGAGGGCAATACCGCCACCGCCGAGCGACAGGCAGTGGCGATCCGTGGTATCAACCTGATCGAGTTCAACGATGACGATCCCGAGCGGCTCGCCGAGCGAGTGGCGGCCTTCTGCCACCACCTCGAGGCGGACGACAGCGTACAGCGCCTCGGCTACACCCTGGCCGACGGTCGCGACCAGATTCAGAAGGTCTACGCCATGCGCAAGCGCGCCGTGGGGCTGCTCGGCAATGCCAGGGTCGATGCCAAGGGCGAGAAGCGCCCGATTCCCTTCGTCGAGGATACCGCGGTACCACCGGAGCACCTGGCCAACTTCATCAGTGAGTTCCGCGCCGCGCTGGATGCCCGCGGGCTCAGCTACGGCATGTTCGGCCATGTGGATGCCGGCGTGCTGCACGTGCGCCCGGCCATCGACATGAAGGATCCGGCGCAGGAGCGGCTGATCCGAGAGATTTCCGACGAGGTCGCCGAGCTGACTCTGCGCTACGGCGGGCTGCTGTGGGGTGAGCACGGCAAGGGCGTTCGCTCCGAATACGCCCCCAGGTTCTTCGGCGAGCTCTATCCCAGCCTGCAGCAGGTCAAGGCGGCCTTCGACCCGCACAACCAGTTGAACCCGGGCAAGATCGCGACGCCGCTGCCCTCTTCCCCCCCAACCGACACCGTAGGGAGTCCGTCCGAAGCGGTTGAGGCGCAAGCGGTCAAACTGGTCGACCCCGGCCTGCTGACCATCGATGGGGTGCCCACCCGCGGCCAGCTCGACCGCCAGATCGACGAGCACGCGTGGCAGGCCCACGCCGCCACGGTCTACTGCAACGGCAACGGCGCCTGCTACAACTACGATCCCGATGACGCCATGTGCCCGTCGTGGAAGGCCACCCGCGACCGCATCCACTCGCCCAAGGGGCGCGCCAGCCTCGTCCGCGAGTGGCTGCGCCTGCAGGGCAACACCGGGGTCGATCTGATCGAGGAAACCCGCCAGCAGCGCGAGCAAGGCGCCTGGGGCTTCTTGAAGCACCTCCCCATGCGGGTGCGCAACACCTGGAAGCGTCGCGAAGAGCCCGACTTCTCTCACGAGGTGTACGAAGCCATGGCCGGCTGCCTGGCTTGCAAGTCCTGTGCCGGCCAGTGCCCGGTGAAGGTCAACGTGCCGGATTCGCGCTCGCAGTTCCTCGAGATCTACCATGGCCGCTACCTGCGCCCGCTACGCGACTACCTGATCGGCGGCATGGAGTTCTTCGTGCCGTACCTCGCCTACGTCGCACCGCTCTACAATGCCGCACTGGGCCAGCGCTGGGTGGATCAGCTGCTGTCAGGCCCCATCGGGCTGGTCGACAGCCCACGACTCTCGCGCGCGCGGCTGGCCAAGCAGCTGCGCACCTGGGGCATCGCCGAGGCCACGCCGATCTCGCTGGGCCTGCTCAGCGAGGCGCAGAAGGCCCGAAGCGTAGTCATCGTCCAAGATGCCTTCACCAGCCACTTCGAGGCCGAACGGGTGATGGACATCGTCGAGCTGCTCGCGCGCCTCGACATGAAGGTGTTCGTCGCGCCCTACTCGCCCAACGGCAAGCCGCTGCACGTGCAGGGCTTCCTCGGCGCCTTCGAACGCACCGCCGAGAAGCAGGCACGCCGCCTGCGCGCCCTGGCCGAATTCGGCGTGCCGCTGGTGGGCATCGACCCGGCCATGACCCTGACCTATCGCCAGGAGTACGTGAAGGCGCTGGGGCCCGACGCCGTCCCCGAGGTGCTGATGCTGCAGGAGTGGCTGGCGGCCCAGGGCCAGCGCCTGGTGCCCCCGGCACTCGCGCAGCAGCTGGGCCAACTCGACGATCCCGGCTTCAGGCTGCTCTCGCATTGCACCGAGAAGACCAACGCGCCCGGCAGCCCCAAGGCGTGGCAGCAGGTGTTCGCCGCCTTCGGCTTCGAGCTGGAGCTGCTCAGTACCGGCTGCTGTGGGATGTCAGGCACCTATGGCCACGAGGCACGCAATGTCGAGATCTCGAAGACCATCTACGCCCAGTCGTGGCAGCCGGTGGTCGAGAGCGAGGCCAACCAGGGTCGGCTGCTGGCCACCGGCTACTCCTGTCGCAGCCAGGCCAAGCGGCTCTCCGATCAGGCCCTGCCGCACCCGCTACAGGGGTTGCTGGCCCATCTGCGTCAGTTGAGCTGGTAAGAGAAAGGCCGGCGAGGATGTCGCCGGCCTTTCGGACCACACCAGCAGAAAGAACAGGAGGCAAGGATGTCCCGCTCCCTGATCGTCATCGGCCTGTGTATCGTCGCCATTGGCTTGTTCTGGCCGTGGCTCTCCAAGCTGCCCCTCGGCCAGTTGCCGGGAGACATCGCCATTCGTCGCGAGAACTTCTCTCTCTATTTCCCGATCACCACCATGATCCTGCTGAGTCTGTTCATCAGCGGATTACTGTGGTTGCTCAATCGCTGAGGAGCTTTCGCTCGTGGCACGCCGAATTGGCAGCCAAAGGGTGAAGGTCGTTCCCTCACCGGGCCGGCTGACGACATCGATGCGGCCCCCATGTTTCTGCACGATGCCGTAGGAAAGCGAAAGCCCGAGACCGGTTCCCTGGCCGACCGGTTTGGTGGTAAAGAAGGGGTCGAAGATCCGCGACTGCAGCTCATCAGGAATCCCCGCGCCATTATCGGCGAAGGCGAGCCAGACCTGATCGTCTTCACAGCCGGTTCGAACGGTAATGGTACCGCGCTCTTCGATCGCCTGGGCAGCGTTGACCAGGAAGTTGAGAAACACCTGGTTGAGCTGGGCAGGCAAGCACTCGACCGCAGGTAACTCGCCGTATTCGCGCACTATCTCCGCCTTGTACTTGATCTCGTTGGCGGCCACGTTGAGAGTGCTCTCCAACCCCTGATGGAGGTCGGCGAACTGCCAGTCGGTGGCCTCGGTGCGGGAAAAGTCCCGCAGGTCCTGCACGATACGTCGCACTCGAGCGGTGCCGTCGATGGATTCGGCGATCAGCGTTCCGATGTCCTCACGCAGGTAATCCAACTCGAGCGACACCTTGAGTTCAGCGATCTGTCCCGCCGCCCCAGCCCCCAGCGACGACTCGGCCGCCTCGTAGGCATCGAGCAGCCGCAGCAGGTCATCCGCGTACTGGCGGAGAGTGTTGAGATTCGAGTTGACGAAGCCGATGGGGTTGTTGATCTCGTGGGCCACGCCGGCAGCGAGCTGACCGATGGAGGCAAGCTTTTCCGACTGCAGCAGCTGATTGTGCGCCTCCTCCAGCTTGCGGATGAGAGCGCGCTGCTCCTCCTTCTCTTGCTCCAGGGCCTCCTGAGCCTGTCGACGCTCGTGGATCTCGCGCGCCATTCCCTCCTGGGCGGACTGCAGGGCATGATTGATCTGTTCGTTTTCTCGCAGTGCCACCTCCAGCTCCCTGGTCCGCGTCCGAACCTGGTCCTCCAACATGACCGCAGTCTGAAACAGACTGAAGTCCGAGCTTCGCACGCTGGTGCTGCGTTCAGCACGATCCATCAGTGCCTGTATCATCTTGTGCAGCCGTTCGACCTGGATCGACTGTTGAGACGCCGACTGCTGGCAGGCGGCCGGCTCTTGGTTCGTCCCCCATGTTTGCCCTTGGTTCCGATTGGGCAGGATCCGCCCCCAGCCGTTCACCGGTCCTACCCCGGCGCCCCTGCGATGAATGCCGATGGCGACTCCGGTCAACGTCTGGTTCACGTGTACTCCGCCGTACTGCTCGCCGTAGGTACTGAAGCCGACGGTATGGTTGCGGCCGAAGATCGCCTCCACTGCAGCCTTGCTGCTCTTCTGAGTGATTTCCAAGTTACGCAGGATGCAATCGCAGGCGAGAACCAGCTGCGGCGGGCCGAGCTCCTCGTGCAACTGAGTCATCGTCGCCTCCAGATCGGTGACCAGATCGACACCTTTGGCGACACGCAGCACCAGCCCCTCGTCGATGGCGCTGTAAAAGATCAGGCTACCGTCCGGCTCGGCCTTCTGGATCGAGCGAACGTAATCGGTGCCATCTATCAGCACTACCACTGGCGCGGCGGCGAAATGGCTGGGCTCGAGCGCCTCTACCGATACCCCGATCAGCTCGGCATAAGCCTCGGCGGCGGGCATGCCGTTGATCTCGTGCACGATGCGCTGTTCGGCGTTGGCCCGAGTGACCACCAAGCGCTTCTCCAAAGAGAGAAAGTGCTGGGTCTTGAACAGCCGGAACGAGAAATCGGTACTCAACAGGGTCAAGACCGCACTGTCGCTATGAAAGGCGCCATCATGGAATACCCAAGTGCCGGCAAAGCGCAGGTCGTCGCCGGCCGAGCCGCCCACCAGGACGATATCGCCAAGCGCCGTCTGCAGCGTCCGCGCCACCTGTTCTTCACGCACCGAGAGGCCATCGATGAGAAGAAAGCCGAAGCTGTTGCCACCGCTCGGCTTGGCCACGCGCGCCTCCAGGCGCTGCAGCAGGGACTGGCTGAACGCCTGCCCATCACCAATGCTGAATTGTTGCAAGGCATCCAGTCGACCCGTCACCGCCGTGCAGCTACCGGTCGGGAAGCTGACACCGGCGAGGGTATGGTCGCGATAACCCAGGGGGCCGATCTCGCCCGCCGTCGTGCAACCCACCACCGGGATACTGCCGAACCGGTGGTTCATCTCGTCGGCAAGCGCAGCCAGGTCGTAGTGACTGGAGCAGAAGAACATCACCAACTCGGTATCGTCCTGGATCACGCCTTGGTGAAACTCCTGGACGGCGACTCTAGCCTCGGCAGAACGGGTCTGCATGCTGCGAATCCGGCTCATGGCAGCTCCCCTTGCGGATCGTTCCTTCTGTTATCGGCCACGGCCGCCGAAGGTTGATACCGATCATGGCAAAGAAGGAGGAATGCACCGGTGCGTCGCGGACCGACGCGATAGAAAGATTTCATCGATTCGCCCAAGGACAAACACCTAGTCTGATGAGGGCACACTCGATGAGGACCTACCACTAAGAAGAACAAGGAGCCGACCATGCCATCTTACCCGCCCCTTACACGCCTCGCCCTTGCTGTTTTCGCCGCCGGATCGTTCGTGGTTTCTCCTATCGCCTCGACCGACGAGCACGAGCCAGCCTGGGCCCAGGGCCGCGCCGCCGAGCTGGGCAATTCGCCCCTTTCCCCACATGCCATCCCGCTGACGATCACGCCGGAGGAGGATATTCCCCTCGATCACCTGCGCATGCCGGATGGCTTCAGTGCCGAAATCTGGGCGCACGGCATGCCGGGCGCACGCATGATGGCGCTCGGCGACGAAGGCACGCTGTTCGTCGGTACCCGGGGGATCGGTCGGGTTTACGCCGTGATGGATAACGGCGACGAACGCGAACACACTGTCCTTGCCGAGGGCCTGACCCAGCCCAACGGTATTGCCTTCCACGATGGCAGCCTCTACGTGGCGGCCATCAACCGCATCTTCCGCTACGACGACATCGAGTCGCACCTGGCCCAGGGAGAGGACATCCCCGAACCGGAGGAGCTGACCGAGGCCTTCGGTCTTCCCGACGACGAACACCATGGCTGGAAATTCCTCGCCTTCGGCCCCGACGACAGGCTCTACGTGCCGGTAGGGGCGCCGTGCAACGGCTGCGAAGTCGACCCCGACACTCATGCCACCATCCACAGCTTCGAGGCGGATGGCAGCGATATGCGTATCGAGGCGCGAGGCGTACGCAACACAGTGGGCTTCGACTTTCATCCCGAGACCAGCGAACTGTGGTTCACCGACAACAACCAGGACTGGATCGGCGAGCATGGCCCCGGCGACGAGCTCAATCGCCTGGGCGAGCCCGGCGAGCACTTCGGCTTCCCGGTTTGCCACAGTGTCGGCATCATCGACCCCGAGCTAGGCGACACCGGTGCCTGCGATGACAAGACGCCGCCCGCCGCCGTCACCGACCCACACAGCGCACCGCTGGGCATGCGTTTCTACACCGGCGAGATGTTTCCCGAGGAGTACCGTAACGCCATCTTCATAGCCCGTCGCGGCTCTTGGAATCGCACCCTGAGCGTGGGCTACGACGTGCTGGTGGCCAAGCTCTCCGAGGACGGATTGCGCGCCGACTTGTCCCCCTTCATGGTGGGCCTGCTCGACACGCGCGAGAATAGCTTCTCCGGCCGCCCGGTGGACGTGCTGCAGATGCCGGATGGCGCCCTGCTGGTTTCCGATGAGCAGAACGGCGCGATCTATCGCATCAGCTACGAACCCCCCGACTACGTGGAGTGAGGCCATGCTCCGCCAAGCTTGCGTGCCGCCCTGGCGGCGCGCCCTTGTTCTGCCTCTGGCCTGTGTCGGGCTGCTGGCTGCAGAGGCCCGGTCGCAGGAAAGCCCGGCGGCGGGCCTGCCGCTGGAAGAGCAGGTCCAGGTATGCGGAGGCTGCCACGGCGAGGATGGCAACGCCGTCGAAGAAGGCGTTCCCTCCTTGGCCGGGCAACCCGCGCTCGCGCTCACCAATCAATTGATCTACTTTCGCGAACGCTTGAGGCGCAACGAGATCATGACGCCCCAGGCTCAGGGGCTATCCGACGAAGAGATCCAGGCGCTCGCCGCGCATTATGCCGAACAGCCCCTTTCGCCACCCGACGGGGAGCCGGACGAGGCGTTGATGGAGCGAGGCCGCGAACTCGCCCGAGAGCATCGATGCGCCAGCTGTCACCGCACCGACTTCTCGGGCCAGGAACAGATGCCACGACTAGCCCACCAGCGTGAAGACTACCTGGCCAAGGCCATGCGCGATTACCGGGAGCGCACTCGCGGTGGGCCGGATACCACCATGGTCGATATCCTGCGCAACGTGGATGACGAGGAGATCGACGCACTGGCACACTTCCTAGCCCACTTCGAACGCGGCTAGTCCGGCATGTCTCGTAAAAAACGGCGCCGCAGGCAACCGTGGCTGTCTGCGGCGTTGGCGACCTGCCAGGTATCGATCAGTAGAACAGGCGCCGCAACGCCTCGCCCGGCTCGTCTTCGCGCATGAAGGTTTCACCGACCAGGAAGCCGTGCACGTCATGCTCACGCATGCGCAGCACGTCGCTGCGGGTATGGATGCCGGACTCCGTCACCACGGTCACCCCGACGGGGATGCGCGGCAGCAGCTCCAGGGTGGTTTCAAGGCGCGTCTCGAAGTTATGCAGATTGCGATTGTTGATGCCCACCAGGCCGATGCCCAGCTTGAGCGCGCGCTCGAGCTCCAAGGCATCGTGCACCTCGACCAGCACATCCATACCCAGCGCCACCGCCTGCTGGTAAAGGTCTGCCATGCGGGAATCGTCCAGCGCGGCGACGATCAGCAGAATACAATCGGCGCCGATGGCACGGGCCTCGCTGACCTGGTAGCCATGCACGATGAAGTCCTTGCGAATCACCGGCAGGTCACACGCGTCGCGTGCGGCAACGAGGAAGTCTTCATGCCCCTGGAAGAAATCGGCATCGGTCAGCACCGAAAGGCAGGTGGCACCGCCAGCGGCATAGCTCGCGGCGATCTCGGCGGGGCGGAAGTCCTCGCGGATTATCCCCTTGGAGGGCGAGGCCTTCTTGATCTCGGCGATCACCGCCGGGTCACCCTCGGCAATGCGTCGATCGAGCGCAGCGATGAAGCCGCGCGGGGCGCTCTGACGCTGAGCCAGCTCCAGCAGCTCGGCTTCGGACACGACGCGGCTGCGCTCGGCCACTTCCTCGTCCTTGCGGGCCAGGATGCGGGTGAGAATGGTGGGGGCGTCCTGAGTGGGACTCATGGTGTCGGATCTCGATACGGGCGGCAGTGGCCGCAAATGGGCGTCAGGAAACCAGTACGCGGGTGAAGTCGGCCAGTTCCTTCATCTTCTCCAGCGGCAGCTTGGAGGCCTGGGCATCCTGGGCCATCAGGATGCCCTCCTTCAGCGTGTCGGCGACACCCGAGCAATAGAGTGCCGCCCCGGCGTTGAGCGAGACGATGTCCGCCGCCGGTCCATCGCCTACCAGTGCCTCGCGCACCAGTCGCAGGCTATCCTCGGCGCTGACGACCTTCAGCGGCGCCAGCTCCTGGCGCTCGATGCCGAATTCCTCGGGCGTGATCGTGTAATGACGAATTTCACCGCCCTTGAGCTCGGCAACACGAGTGGGAACCGCCAGGGAAATCTCGTCCAGCCCGTCCTCGGCGTGCACCACCATGACGTGGCGACTGCCGAGAGTCTTCAGCACCTCGGCCATCAGTGGCACCAATTCGGCGGAATAGACACCTAATACTTGGTTCGGTGCGCCGGCGGGGTTGGTCAACGGACCGAGGATATTGAACAGGGTGCGTACGCCCATTTCACGGCGCGGCCCGATGGCGTAGCGCATGGCGGGATGGTGATTGGGCGCGAACATGAAGCCGACGCCCACCTGCTCGATACAGCGCGCCACCTGCTCCGGCTTGAGGTCCAGATGGATGCCTGCCATGTCGAACAGGTCGGCACTGCCGGAAGAGGACGAAACGCTGCGATTGCCGTGCTTGGCCACGTGGGCGCCAGCAGCTGCGGCCACGAAACTGGAAGCGGTCGATACATTGAACAGATTGGCGCCGTCGCCGCCGGTGCCAACGATGTCCACCACGTTGTCGGCCACCACATGCACGCGCTTCATCAGCTCGCGCATCACCTGGGCCGCGGCCCCGATCTCCTCGGCGCTCTCCCCCTTCATGGCCAGGCCCACCAACAAGCCGCCGATCTGGGCGTCGCTGGCTTCACCGGTCATGATCTGGTGCATCACCGAGTGGGTGGCATCGAAACTCAGACTCTCATGGCGCATCACCGCGGCGATGGCGTCTCGCATCTGCATGGGCAGGAACTCCTCTTTCGTGCGGGTCAGCGACGCTTCAGGAAATTGGCCAGTAGCTCATGGCCCTGACGAGTCAGTATCGACTCCGGATGGAACTGCACGCCTTCGATATCCAGCTCGCGGTGGCGCAGTCCCATGATCAGGCCGGGAGTGACGTCATCATCGTCGGTCCAGGCCGTAACCTCGAGACAGCCAGGCAGCGTCTCGGCATCCACCACCAGGGAATGATAGCGGGTGACCTCGAGCGGGTCCTCGAGACCGGTGAACACGCCCTGACCATTATGGCGGATCCGTGAGGTCTTGCCGTGCATCACCTGGGGCGCACGCACTACCTTGCCCCCATAGACTTGGCCAAGCGCCTGGTGCCCCAGGCAGATGCCGAGAATCGGCAAGCGGCCGGCAAAATGTTCGATCGCGGCAAGGGAAATGCCGGCCTCATTGGGCGTACAGGGACCCGGCGAGATCACCAGATGGCTTGGCGCCAGCGCCTCGATCTGCTCCAGCGTGATGGCGTCGTTGCGATAGGTGACCACCTCGGCCCCCAGCTCACCCAGGTACTGCACGACATTGAAGGTGAAGCTGTCGTAATTGTCGATCATCAGCACGGACATGGCGATAAAGTCCTGTTCAAGCGAATCTTTTTTGGTGTTTCGTGTTGCTCGGCCAGCCGTGTAGGGTCTGCTTCGGACACAAAAAAGCCGCCCTGACGGCGGCATTTTCTTCAGTCGTCAGCGTGCCGCCCCTCGCTCAGGAGCGCCACCACTGGATCGCGTTTGGCATGTAGGCGTTTGCGTTCATGACGCAATAGTGCCGTCGTGGCAGCGGGGCTGTCAACGCAAGATGGCGGCTTATCGCGACGCCGGATGAATCGGAACGCAGGAGAGGAAGCGATCTCCGCCACTGCTGGCAAGCCTACTCCCCAGTCTCTATCATCGGGGCACATGCGCAACCGCTAAAAGGAGATTGACGATGCGCTTTACCCGCCGTGCCTGGATCTGGCTGGCTCTACCTCTCGCTGCCATGGTCGGTGGCGTTTCAGCAGCAGCAGCCAATCCAAAGGTGGTCGCCAGTTTTTCGATCCTTGGCGACCTAGTCAGGCAGGTCGGCGGTAACGACATCGAACTGGTCGTATTGGCTCCTGACGGCGCTGAAGTGCACGAGTGGGAACTGACGCCGGACAGCTTCATCGCACTGGAGGATGCCGATATCGTCTTCTACAACGGTTATCGGCTCGAGCAGTGGATGCGCCAGGTCCACGCCACGGTGGGCAACCGAGCGCCGCTGGTAGCACTCGCCGAGGCATCGGAACATCCGACCCAGCCGATCATTACCGGTGAATACACCGGCGAGCCCGATCCCCACCTGTGGATGGACCCACGTGCAGTCGCGGCTTACATGCAGGTGATTGCCGATCACCTGGCCGAGCTGCACCCCCAGGCCGCCGACAACTTTCAGGCCAGAGCCAGCGCCGCCAAGGAGAAACTCGCCGCGCTGCATGATGAAGTAAGTGAAGTGCTGGCGGAAATTCCCGAGGAACAGCGCATCCTGTTTACCACCGAGGGGGCTTTCGTCTATTTCGCCGACACCTATGGTTTTCGCCATGAAGCTGTGTGGGGCAGCAATGCCGAAGCCGAAGGCTCACCCCGACAGGCCAAACGTATCGCCGATCTTATCGAAGAGATCCGCCCTACCGCACTGTTCTGGGAGAGCACCCTGTCCGACCGTGACATTCGCCGAATTGCCGCCGATACGGACATTTCCCTTGCCGGCCCACTCTATGTCGATTCCCTCAGCGAGCCCGATGGCGACGCCAAGAACTACGTGGCGATGATGCGCCATAATGCCGAGCTGATCCGCCGCGCCCTGCTGGAAGCAGAGCAAGGCGAAGGAAAGCAGGACGAAGAGCGACCGGACACCAGCGAGGGCGAGTGAGCGCCATTCTTGCGCTTGCCCAAACGCAAGCGGCCCTGACTCCCGACGATGCGGAAGTCAGGGCCGCTACCGCTCGAGAACAGCTAGAGGTTGTCCAATCCCCTCTCGGCCATGGCCACGGCGCGGAAGATGGCCCGTCCCTTGTTGAGCGTCTCCTGCCACTCCAGCTCGGGCACGGAATCGGCGACCACGCCGGCTCCGGCCTGCACGTGCAACGTACCGTCCTTGATCACCGCGGTGCGGATGGCAATCGCGGTATCCATATTGCCGTGCCACGACAGGTAACCCACCGCGCCTGAATAGACGCCACGCTTGACCGGCTCCAGCTCGTCGATGATTTCCATCGCGCGGATCTTGGGCGCCCCCGACAAGGTGCCAGCCGGGAAGGTGGCGCGCAGCACATCCATGGCGGAAAGCCCCGGTTTCAGCCTCCCGGTGACGTTCGAGACGATATGCATCACGTGGGAGTATCGTTCCACGGCCATCTGATCGGTGACCTGCACCGAGCCCGTCTCACAGATACGCCCCACGTCATTGCGTCCCAGATCGATCAACATGAGGTGTTCGGCGATCTCCTTGGGATCGGCCAGTAGATCAGCTTCGAGCGCACGATCCTCCTCCTCGCTGCGACCACGCACACGTGTGCCGGCGATGGGCCGAACAGTGACCTCGCCACCCTCGAGCCGCGTGAGGATCTCGGGAGACGAACCCACCACGTGGTGATCGCCCAAATTGAAGAAGAACATGTAGGGCGAGGGATTGAGGCTGCGCAGCGCGCGATAGAGGTCGAGCGGCGGCGCCTGGTAAGGAATCGACATCCGCTGCGAGGGCACACACTGCATCACGTCGCCGGCCAGTACGTACTCCTTGATCTTGTCCACCGCCGCCTTGAACCCGGCTTCGGTGAAGCCCGAGGTGAAGTGCCCCTCTTCCACCGCACTGCGCCCAGTGCCTGGGCTGGCGGCATTGACGACGGCCGTGCGCAGACGCCGCTCCAACCCTTCCAGGCGCGCCATGGCCGTGGCATAGGCATCCTCGACGGCCGGGTCGGCATGGGTCCACAGCGTCAGGCGACCCGACAGGTTGTCGAACACCACCAGGTCGTCGCAGACCATCAGCAGGATATCCGGCACCCCCAGCGGATCGGGCTTCTCGACGCCCCGCAGGCGCGGTTCGATGTAGCGGATGGTGTCATAACCGAAGTAGCCGACCAGGCCACCATCGAAGCGCGGTTGGTCGTCGAGCTTGGGCACGCGAAAGCGTCCATGGAACTGCTCGATCCATTCGAGAGGGTCTGCCACCTCGACTCGCTCCAGGCGTTCGCCCTGCTGGAAGTGACTGACGCTGAAGCCATGCACCTCTATCCGTTCGTGGCTCGGCAAGCCGATGATCGAGTAGCGCCCCCACTTCTCCCCCCCCTGCACCGACTCGAGCAGGAAGGTCCAAGGCTCGTCGGCCAGTTTGAGATAGGTCGACAGTGGCGTGTCGAGATCGGCCAGCACCTCGCGGGTGACAGGAATGCGGTTATAGCCGGCCTCGGCCAGGGCACGGAAACGTTCGGACGTCATCATGACGATTTCCTCGAGGGTAGGACGGTGTCGGAGAGTGAATATCGGAAATGAGCGAAGCTCGTGTGAGCGTCACCATCGCCAGCCGGCAGGCTTAGCGGCGAACGGCACCATCGAAGTGGCAACCTGGAGAAGGCTGCCATGCACTGAGGAGGGGTCATGCAGCATCATGCTGTCCATCGAAGCGTGTCCCGCAGGATAGGCAAACGGAAGGATTCCGAGGTTCTTGATAGGGTTCGAGAATCGACCCTAAACGAGTTCCGCCAGTGAATCAACCGCGCCAACGGACCCCAGGCCGCCGCCAAACACACGGGAGATGGCGACAGTTCACAGAAATTGCCGTGCTCTACCAACCACCGCCTCCGCCCCCGCCACCCCCACCACCGGAGGAGCCGCCACCAGAGGAGGAGCCACCACCGCTACTCGAAAAACCCGAACTCGAGGAGGAAGCAGGCCGAGCCGCCAGCATGGCCGCCGTTATCCCCGTGGTGACTCCCTTCATGCTGGACGCGACATCGCTCGTTGAGAAATTGCCGCCTTGGTACCAACGTGGCCGGTAGTTGCGGTCAACATCGCGAACTGCATGGCGCGTCAGGTCGTTCTCGAAACGCTCCGTCCAAGGCTTCTCGACTCCGAGCGCCATGGCGTAGGGAAGAATCGCCTCATAGCGTGAGACGCTCATGTCCGGCTCCTCCAGGAAATTCAAGCGCTCCTTCTCTGCGGTTTCCAAGTACATCTTGAAGCCCTCGATCTCGTCCAATACCCTGCGTCCATGCATGGTGGGCGCTCCCATGAAGACACCAAAAACGAAGCTGATCGCCAAGGTCAGCAAGAGGGAGAGGAAGACAAAATCAAGCTCAACAAAGCTCAGCATGCCGAGCAAGTAATTCAGGTATTTATATGCCAAGACGGCAACGAGGGTCCCAACCACAATACGAACCGGGATCGACCTTCGCCATACTCGCTTCATGACAAGCAGCATGATCAAAAGAGGAATCAAGGAAAACAAAATGAAGATTAGCATCCCCAACTCCAGCACCTCATAAAGCACCAAGAAAAAAAACGATAAAAAAGCAATCGCCACGCCATAGAGAACAAAGCTTCTATTGCACTTGAAGAAGACCGATCTATTCTCATCCTGTACAGTAGAAACGAAACGAGTACGAGCCGTCTGAATTCCTGCTCCATGTTTGGCATCGGTGCGGACTGGACCACTCGCACTCAGGTAGTTGAAGATAACCTTTTCACCAGATGGCAATGGGGAGTCTGAAACCTCGCCGGTCGTTTCCAGTACCATTGACTTTCTGCCATCCTCACGAATACTGATCAGCCCCTTGGCAGCCAAGGATACAAGCGCTGCGGAAAAGGCTGTCCACCCATCCTTATCCCAGCGCCCCTTACGATAAACAAAGTGAATCAAGGCCGGGGAAAATCCTTCCGGCGGATAAAAGCGCGGGATGATGGTGCCCCTGGCTGGGTCTCGCCCGACCCGACACCAGGCCCAGGCGAAATAGCCGAAGACGATCAGGACCAGCGCTATCGGCGCGATCACCCCGCGGTTGTCCGCCAGCCAGTAGCGCATCGCCTGAACGAAACCGGGGGTCATCAGCGCCCCCTTGTCAAAAGACACCGCAAACGTCATCCCCTCCCGGGTCGCAAGCGGTTGACTCATTTCGAAGCGTGCTACGTTATCAGCGAGTCGCTCTATCGTCGCCGCCTTCTCGGTAGCCCCTCGTGCACCGGTAAAGACGTCGAGCTCACGGATCTCGGCGTCAACGGGCAGTGTGACAAGGGCCGATGCCTCTAGAATCGGAAACGCCCAAAAGTTTCCTGTCGCATTCCAGTACAGTTCGTCATGTTCCTGGAACATGCGCGCAGCCCGATCGATCCGGTAACTGATCTCGTAGGTGTGCGTACCATGCGGCAGCATCACATTGGCGTTTCCGATTCGGATTCGCTTGCCATTACGCATCGAATCGACGGTGTAGTTTTCCCGTTTCCCATTACGCGTCACCGAGAGCACTTCGAGCTCCTGAATCACGCGGCTTCTGCCCTCTCCGGCCAGCACGGTGGGGATGTCGCGAAAAATACCGCGCTTGATCTCCTCCCCCTCGACATTGACTCGGATCGTCTCGGTGATGTCCACCGATGAATCGGGTTTAAGCGCAATAGCCGTCTCGAACCGTTCTATGACCTCTTCAGCCGCTATCGGCGAAGCCACCAAACAGGCCAAAACAAAGACGGAGACTAAAAACAATGAGGAACCCGTCACTTTTGCCATATCAACTTCCCTGTGTAGGACAATCGCTCTATAAACTGCTTTAAAAGCCTTGCACGGAATTTATTTTGTGAACACCAACTGCGGCACAATGCCTTCGCTTTCATTCTTGAGTTCGAAATATTCGGCCTTACCGAACCGGAACCCCCTGGCAACGACATTGGAGGGAAAAGATTCCACTGCCACATTGAGATTGCGCACCGTGCCGTTGTAATAGCGCCGCGCGAACTGGATATCGTTTTCAACCGTCTGCAACGCCCGTTGAAACTCCAGAAAAGTCGAATCTGCTTTGAGGTCCGGATAGGCCTCCGCCACCATCAGCAGACGTCCCAGTGCACCCGAGAGTAGGGTCTCGGCCTGGCCGCGCCGCTCCAGTGAGCCACTCTGCGCATCCAGCACTATCCTGCGGGCGACTGTCACTGCTTGCAGCGTCTCGCGCTCGTGGCTCATGTAACCCTTGACCGTTTCCAGCAAACTAGGGATGAGATCGGCCCGGCGCTTCAGTTGCACATCGATCCCGGACCACCCCTCCTTGGAAAGTTGCCGGTACCTGACCAGACTGTTGTAGAGATAAATGACATAAACAATAAGCGCCGCAACCAGCGCCAGAATTCCCCACCCCATGCTCATTTCTTCCCTGTAATGCCGCCTTTCGGCGGAGCAGCCATATAGTGAACCGCCAAGGTATTATGCCGTGGTTGCTGTTGATTGCACCATGCCGAGTGCAGAGAGTAAGACACTCCCTGGAGCAGGAATGATGCGAACTTTGGGCCACCGGTCGGTGCTAAATGAGTTCCGCCAGTGAATCAACCAGCGCATCCGGCCGGCTGTCGCGGATCGGCTCGCCATGGTTGTAGCCGTAGGGAACCGCCAGGGTACGGAATCCGGCGGCCCGACCGGCGGCCACGTCGTGGCGCGAATCGCCCACCATCAGGCAGGCCGAAGAGGGCTGACCGAATTGCGCCGCCACATGCAGCAGCGGCGCCGGGTCGGGCTTCTTCTGCGGCAGGCTGTCGCCCCCCAGGCAGAGCGCGAAATGCTCCTCGAGACCGAACTGGGCCAGGATCGGCCGAATGAACGCGAACGGCTTGTTGGTCACGAGTACTAGCGTCAGCCCCTTGACTCGCAGTGCGTCCAGGCACTCGCGCACCCCGGGGTAAAGGCAAGTACGCGAACCAGGGTCGCGCCTGTAGTGTTCGAGAAAGGCCTCATGGGCGCAAGCCAGGAGTTCTCCTCCGGGCAGCCCGCCCAGGGCAAAGGTCAGCGCCCGCTCCATTAGCTTGAGCGAGCCGTTACCCACCCAGTCGCGCACTCTCGCCTCGCCTGCCGCTGGCAGATCGAGCTCGCTCAGGCTGGCATCCACTGCCACTGCCAGGTCGGGCACGGAGTCGACCAAGGTGCCATCCAGGTCGAAGCTGACCAGGCGTATGTCGTTCAGGATGGGATGCATGACGTTTCCTCGAGGCCCTGACGGCCCTGGAACCAGCTTCGCTTGCGCGCGGCTGGAAGACGCTTGACCTCGGCCTCGAGCCGCAGCGCATCGCCGTGGCTGCCCACCGGCTCCTGATGTACCAGCGCGAGCGGCCCGCGCCCCCGCAGTGCCTTCGCGCCCCGCCCCGATTCATGCTGCGCCACGCGCCTGGCCACGTCGGTGGTGATGCCGGTATAGAGCGTCCCTTGAGGCGTTTCAAGCATATACAGGTACCACAACGTCGACGATTCGGTCATTGCGGCGGCCTACACCAGGGTCAGTTGCTCGCGGAAAGTGCGGATGACGCTGTCGTAGCGATTCGGGTCGCTGTCGCAGCCGGCCTTGAACACCGCCGAGCCGGCCACGAAGGTATCGGCCCCGGCGCGTGCGATCTCGGCGATGTTGTCGACCTTCACACCGCCATCGATCTCGAGACGGATATCCAGGCCCGACGCATCGATGCGACGCCGCGCCTCACGCAGCTTGTCGAGTGTGCCTGGAATGAAAGCCTGGCCACCGAAGCCGGGGTTGACGCTCATCAGCAGGATCATGTCGACCTTGTCCATGACGTAGTCGAGGTAGGAGAGCGGCGTGGCGGGGTTGAATACCAGCCCGGCCTTGCAGCCACCGTCACGGATCAACTGCAGTGAACGATCGACGTGTTCGGAGGCCTCCGGATGGAAAGTGATGTAACTGGCACCGGCATCGATGAAGTCGCCGATCAACCGGTCCACCGGCTTGACCATCAGGTGGGCATCGATGGGGGCGGTGACACCGTGTTTGCGCAGCGCCTCGCAGACCATGGGGCCGATGGTCAGGTTGGGGACGTAGTGGTTGTCCATCACGTCGAAGTGGACGATGTCGGCGCCGGAAGCCAGCACGTGGTCCACTTCCTCGCCCAGGCGCGCGAAGTCGGCCGAGAGGATGGAGGGGGCAATAAGGAAGTCGCGGTGCGCGTCGCTCATGGGGTTCCGTCCGGTTCTATGATTCGATGTTAAAACACTCATTCTAACAGCCGGGCCCGCCTCCGTGTGACACCACAGGCGGACCCGTTCACAGATTCACGGGACTCTCGAGCAATGCTCATCCACCGCTCAGTTGGCCAGCCGCTCCCGTGAGGTGGCGATGACTCGCTGACGGGTCAGGAGACTGACGGAGACGTAGGTGATAGCCGACACCAGACAGCCCAGCAGCGGACCCTGCACCCAGCCCAGATCGGTACCCAGCAGCACGAAGGCGCTGGTGGAGAAGCCCGTGGCGATGG
This sequence comes from Billgrantia sp. C5P2, assembly GCF_051062895.2. Classification (NCBI taxonomy): domain Bacteria; kingdom Pseudomonadati; phylum Pseudomonadota; class Gammaproteobacteria; order Oceanospirillales; family Halomonadaceae; genus Billgrantia; species Billgrantia sp. C5P2. The sequence goes on along the minus strand of NZ_CM128542.1, from coordinate 1,420,022 downwards.
AGGCCAGAGCGCCGGTACTGTTGCCCTGCCAGAAGGTGGAGCAAAGGGATACCCCAAACAGCGACGCCATCAGGGTGCCGTTGCCGAGGACCCCCAGCCACAGCACCATCACCGGAGGCAGGTAGGCCATGGTGACGAACGCCATGACTCCCACGACCACCACCATCAGCCGATTGAAGCTCATGCAGCTGAAAAAGCCTGACTTCACTCCCAGGGCATGACGCACATCATAGGAGATCGCCGTGGAGATGGTATGCATCAGGGAGTTGGCCGTGGACTTCATGGCAAAGAGGATGAATAGCGTGATCACGCTGGCCATGGTCGGGCCGAAGGCGCTCTGGATAAAGGTCGGCATGGCCAGATCGGGAGCCTCGAGGTTCGGGAAGTAGGCCCGTGCGTAGAGCCCAGCCAGGGGGGTGAAGTTGAGAAGCAGCCCGAAGATGGCGACCCAGATCCCCACCCTGGCCATGCTGACGCCCTGCTTGATGGCCAGGAAACGCACCGACATGTAGGGCAGCACCGCGGCCCACATGAAGGCATAGGGCAACACCAGGAAGGAGGCCAGGATACTGTCGCCATAGGGTGCCCCTGTTGAGGGGTTGGCGAGCTCGGGATCGATACCGTTCAGGCCCGCGATCAGCTCCCCGACCCCGACCTGCACGAAGACTACATAGGCGATTGCGCAGGAGGCCCCGACCATGCCCAGGATCATCACCGTGTCGGTCCAGGCCACGGCGCGCAGACCGCCGAAAATGGTGTAGCCGATCACCAGCAGGGTCACGAACAGGGCCGCCGAATTCGATGAGATACCCAGCCAGCCCGACATCAGCAGACCGATCGCCCGAATCTGTGAAACCAGGAAGACGCTCAGCAGCAGCACGATGATGATGGCGGAAATGGCCCGCAGCCAGCGCCCCGCCGCCCCGTCCGAGTGACTGTTGGCGATATACTCCGAGATGGTCCGGCTACCCATCTTGTGTGCCTTTCTCCTCAGGAAGCTGGCAAAGAATACCGTGGCGACCAGGAAGGCCGGGGTATAGAAGACGTTTGAGTAGAGCTCGAAGGAGCCATATTGATAGGCGACACCCGGCGCTCCCATGAAGACGAAGCCGCTGTACCCCGTCGCGATGATGGTGGCGGCGGCGACGAAGGGCCCGAGCGAGTTGTTGGCAACGAGAAAGCCCGACTCGTCCTTATCTCCCGCGGCACGCATCGACCACCATGACAGCAGGAACATGGCGGCGGCTGAGAGTAGAAGTAGCGTCCAGTTAAGCATTGGGCTTACCTCCTTTCCGGTTCGCTGACTGGTACGAGTCCAGCAGTAGGGCTAATACGGCAATGGCCAACGTCACGGCAGAGGCCACGAAGAAGCCGATGAAAGTCCAGGATTCCATAGATCCTCCGATAGGTTGTTTGTGGAGCGCCTCGCCGGGGAATTCGAGACAAGGCTGCCCTGGGCCGGTGCGCGGGGCACCGGCCCGTCGTCGCTGGTAGCGCGACGAGACTCGTTAAACGGGTGTTAGCACAGCGCGGTCGGCCACCCACCCCAACCGCAGCGGGTGGCCGACATTAGTGTGCTAGGTAGCCCTCGTCGCGCAGGCCTTCGGTGACCTCGAGGATGCTCTCCCTCAGGGTCTCGGCGACGAAGTCGACGTCCTCGCGAGTGAGGATCAGGGTCGGCGAAAGGATGTTCATGTGCGCCAGAGGGCGTACGATCAGGCCGCGCTTCTGGCAGGCGTCAGCGATGCGATTGCCCACCTTGGCCGCCGGGTCGATCAGCGCCTTGGTCGCCTTGTTGGCGACGTTCTCAAGACAGATCATGAACTTGCGCCCCCGCACATCGCCTACCAGGTCGAGCTCGCCGAGTTCGCGGATGCGGCTCTCGAAGTAGGCGCCGACATCCTTGACGTGATCGCAGATATCCTCGCGCTCGAGGATCTCGATGTTCTTCAGCGCCGCGGCGCAGCTGACCGGGTGGCCGGAGTAGGTGAAGCCGTGGGTGAAGATGGCGCCCTCGGCCTGGGGCTTGCTGATCACCTCATAGATGCGGTCGGAGAAGATAGTCGCCCCCAGCGGCAGGTAGCCGGAGGTGAGCCCCTTGGCGCAGGTGATGATGTCCGGGACGATGCCGAACTCATTCTCGGAGGCGAACATGTGACCCAGGCGCCCGAAGGCGGTGACCACTTCATCGGAGACATACAGCACGTCGTATTTGCGGCACACCTCGTGGGTCGCCTTGTGGTAGCCCTCGGGCGGCACGATCACCCCACCGGCACCCATGATCGGCTCGGCGAAGAAGGCGGCTACGTTGTCCGGGCCGATCTCTAGGATCTTGTCCTCGAGTTCCCGCACCTTCTCGTCACAGAAGGCTTCCAGGCTCTGGCCTTCCGGACGACGATAGGGGTTGGGGCAGGAGATGTGATGCACCAGTTGCTCGTCGATATCGAAGCCAATGTGGTCGACCTTGACCCCGGTGATCGACATGGCCATGTAGGTGCTGCCGTGGTAGCCGTCGATGCGCGAGATGATCTGCTTCTTGGTGGGCTTGCCCAACTGATTGAAGTAGAAGTGAATCAGGCGCACCGCAGTGTCGTTGGCCACCGACCCGCCACAGCCGTAGAAGACGTGATTGAGGTCACCCGGTGCCAGCTCGGCCAGCTTGGCGGCGAGCTTGGCCGCCGGCGGCGTGGTGTGGTGGCCGAAGGTGGAGAAGTAGGGAATGGCGCAGATCTGTTCCGCCACCGCCTCGGCAATCTCCTTGCGGCCATAGCCGATATTGACGCACCACAGGCCACCGATTCCGTCCAGGTAGCGCTTGCCGTCGGCGTCCTGGATGGAGACCCCGTCGGCGGCGGTGAAGACCATGGAACCGGTCTCCTTGAAGGTGGAGAAGTCGGTCCAGGGATGCATGAAATGATCGCGATCGGCTTCCCAGATCCGCTGCTTTTCGTCGCGGGCGGTCGCGGTGACGGTTTGGTTGAGGCTGTTCATGACGGTACTCCTGTTCGAGTCGGGGCTTGCTGTTGTTCGAGGCATCGGGCCAGTGACCCGATACCGAATTTCGGGATCAGTCGCTGCTCGGTTGGCTTCCGGCGTCGGCCATCAGCTCATCCAGCGGCTCGGGGCGAAACAGCGGCTTCTTCATCACGCCCTTGATCCACAGCACGGCAATCAGGCTGACGATGCCCAGCACCACGCCGGCGCTGGTGAAGATCCAGGCGGTCAGCTCCGGGGCCGGCGAGGCGTAGACGATGGCGTAGACCATGCCGACGATGCCGATCAGCTGGGGCAGCGGGTAAAAGGGGGTGCGATAGGGACGCTTGGCGTCGGGATAGCGGCGACGCAGGGCAATCACATTGACGTGGGCGATGATGTAGGCGAGCAACCAGGCGATCGCGGCAGCCACCAGCAGCAGTCCCACGGTGCCAGGATCATTACCCCAGATCAGCAGCGGCAGGCCGGTGACGCCGGCGATGAACAGCACCGCCACCCAGGGCACCCGGCTCGTCGGCGTCAGGCGCCCGAGGACCGGGAACACCTGCCCCTGCTCGGCCATGCCCTGGAGCATGCGCGGCACCGAGGCCAGCGAGGTGTTGAGGGTGCTGCAGGTGGCCGTGACCGCCGCCACCGCCAGCAGGAAGGTGCCGGAGCCGCCGAAGGCCGCAGTGGCATATTCCAGGTGCGGCAGCTCGGCGCTCATCAGGGTCTCGCGGGGAATGTAGAAGAGCGCACCCAGGCAATAGAGCAGGAAGACGCCGAAGATCATGGTCAGGCCGACGAACATGGCGCGGGGAATGTTTCGCGCCGGGTTGCGGCACTCCCCCACCAGCGGGCAGACGAACTCCACCCCAACATAACCCCAGATGGCCAGGGCGATCAGAGTCAGGGCACCGTCGCCCAGGTTGAACTCGCCGAAGACCTGCCCTGCGGCAATCTCGTGAGGCGCAAAGCCACCGCTCAGGGCGCTGACGCCGAGCAGGGTCAGGGCGACCACCATCACGAAGGCCAGCAGGTTCTGCAGCTTGGCGAAGACATCGATGCCGAACAGGTTGAGCGCCGTGAATACGCCGAGGATGCCGAAGGCGATCCAGAGGCTGCCGCCCAGGCCGGGATAGAGCATCCCCAGCAGGTAGTCGACCAGCAAGAGCTCCGCGGAGAGCGCGAACATGGCCACCACCACATAGCCGGAGAAGACCGAAAGGATGGCCGGGAAGTGGCCCAGCGCGACCTCGGTATAGGCACTCAGGCTGCCCGCCCGGGGCACCATCAGCGCCAGTTCCGAGAAGGACGCGGCGTAGCAGAGCGCCAGCACCCAGGCGATGGTCAGGGGCACGATGAAGGCGGCGCCGGCGATACCGACCCCCTGGAGCATGATCACCATCACTCCCTGGGAGACGACCAGGCCGACCGCCACTGCCAGCAGTGATTTGAAGCCCAGGACACCACGGGGGGTATCGCTGGTGATTGCCACGGCGGAGGCGCCGGCAACCGGGGTCTGTGTCTGTTGCATTGTCGTCACCTTCGTTGTTGTTGTGCTGTCGTCGACACTCGCCGCCGGGGTCGGGCGACGAGCGGGAAACTTCGTTTAGAGGCGAATCCAGGTGGTCTTGAGTTGCGTGAACTTGTCCAGGGCGTGCAGCGACAGGTCGCGGCCAAAGCCGGACTGCTTGTAGCCGCCGAAGGGGGTGGTGAAGTCGATGGCATCGACGGTGTTCACCGAGACGGTGCCGGCCTGCAGGCGGCGCGACACCCGGTGCGCCCGGGACAGGTCCCGGGTCCATACCGAGGCGGCCAGGCCGTAGATGGAGTCGTTGGCGATGGTCACCGCCTCGTCCTCGTCGGCGAACTCGATCAGCACCGCCACCGGGCCGAAGATCTCTTCCCGGGCGATGGTCATCCGGGGCGTGACGCCATCGAAGAGGGTCGGAGTGACGAAGGCGTCCTCGGCATTCGCTGCCGGGGCCTCGCCCAGGGCCAACCGGGCGCCCTCCTCCACGCCCAGCTGGATAAAGCCGCGCACCCGCCTGGCGTGATCGTTGTCGATCAGCGATCCGACCCGGGTCTCGGGATCCAGGGGATCACCCACCTTGAGCCTGGCGGCCTCCTCGACGAAGCGGGCTACGAAGGCCTCCTTGATGTCGCGCTGCACCAGGATCCGCGAGTTGGCGGAGCACACCTCGCCCTGGTTGAAGTAGATGCCCTGCACCGCGGCGGCGGCGGCGGCATCCAGGTCGCAGTCGGCGAAGATCAGGTTGGGGCTCTTGCCGCCACACTCCAGCCATACCTGCTTCATGTTGGAGGCGGCGGCGTACTCCAGGAAACGCTTGCCGGTCGCGGTGGAGCCGGTGAAGGCGAGGCAGTCCACGTCCGGGTGCAGGCCGAGCGCCTGCCCTGTGACGTGTCCATGGCCGGGCAGCACATTGAACACGCCGTCGGGCAGGCCCGCCTCCTTGGCCAGCTCGGCCAGGCGCAGGGCGGTGAGCGGCGACTGCTCCGCCGGCTTGAGGATCACGCTGTTGCCGGCGGCGAGTGCCGGGGCCAGCTTCCAGGCGGTGATATCGAGGGGGAAGTTCCAGGGGATCACCGCCGCCACCACGCCGACGGGTTCCCGGGTGATGGTGGCGAGGTTGTCGCCGTCGGTGGGCGCCACCTCGCCATAGAGCTTGTCGGTGGCCTCGGCGTACCAGGCGAAGCAGCCGGCGGCACCGGGGATATCGATGCCGTGGGCATCGCTGATCGGCTTGCCGGTATCCAGGGTCTCGAGCAGCGCCAGCTCGTCCCGATGCTCCATCATCAACGCCGCAAGGCGCTGCAGCACCGCCTTGCGATGGGCTGGCGCGGCCCGGGACCAGGTCCCCGTCTCGAAGCTCGCCCGGGCCGCGGCCACCGCCTCATCAACCTCCGCATCGCCACAGGCGGCGACCTGGGTGATTGCCTCACCGGTGGCCGGGTTCCAGGTGGTCAGAGTGGCGCCATCCGCCGCGCTCCGGCGCTGTCCATCGACAAAGGCGCCACCGGGCAGGCTCAGCCGGGTACGCAGGTTACGCCAGTAGGAAAGATCGTGTGCCGCCATGGGAAGCACTCCAGTCGTCGGGGGTTGTAGTTATGGGCCTTGAGAGGCATGAATCACGCTTGGTGAGTTCACGATAGTCCTGGGGATTGGTTAGCTAAAATATTATTATGCTAAGCCTTGCTTCAGTTTTTATTATGCAAGAAGGAACTCAACCCGCCGGCTGCGCCGTTCATTGATAAAGGGGAAATCGTGGGCAGCAACGCCGGGCCCCGTTGGCCCAGCTCGCAGGGGCGGCAAGGCCAACAAGGCGCGACGGTGGCTTCAATCCGAGTCCTGGAGTCCGATCAACGGCTCGGGTGCCTGGACGAGATAGGGCGCCAGAAGCTCCAGGGTCGGCGTCAGCGTTTCGACGTTGCAGACCAACCGGTGCATGGCCTCGGCGGCGGGACTCAGGCGCAGCCCACGCAGACAGGCGACTCCCATGGAAAGCGGCGGCGCCTCGTCGTCGAGGGTCAGCGCCTTGAGCCGCCCGCCATCGAAGGCGTCGAGGGTGGTCAAGGGCGTATTGAACAGCGAGAAGCCGAAGCCGTTGGCCACCAGGCCGCGGATCATGTCCATGGACTTGGCGCGGTGAGCCACGGTGGGCGAGAGGCCCAGGAGGGAGAAGATCGACAGGAAGTACTCTCGGCTCAGCGGCCAGTCGAGCATCACCATGGGGTACTTAACCAGCTCGGCGAGGCGCACGCTGTCGCGACTGGCCAGGGGGTGAGCGACACTGACCACCGCATAGGGGGGAAAGCGGTAGAGGGGCGTGAAGTCGATGCTCTCGGGGACCTGGAGGTCGTAGGTGAAGGCCAGCTCGTAGTCCCCCTTGCCCAGCCCGGCGACGATATCCGCCTGGTTCATCTCGTCGCACTGCAGGCTCACCGCCGGGTAGCGGTCGGCGTAGCGGCGCAGCAGCTGGGGCAGGAACACCGGGGCGAAGGTGGGAAAGGCCACCAGGCGCAGCTCGCCACCGATCTCCTCGCCCAGGGAAACGGCGAAGCGCTCCAGCCCCTCGGCGTCCCGCAGCAGCTGCTTGGCGCGCACCAGCAGCTGCTTGCCGGCCGGCGTCAGGGAGAGCCCCTGGGCGTGGTGGCGCACGAAGAGCTGCAGGCCGGTGGTCTCCTCGATCTGCTGGATGGCCGCCGAGATGGAGGGCTGGGAGACATGCAGCTGCCTGGCCGCCCGGGTGACGCTGGAGAGGTCGCCGGCGACGACGAAGTAGCGCAGCTGCTTGAGGGTAAAGTGACGCATCGACGGATATCCGGACTCGGGGGCTCGAAGCGGCGAAGCCGCCTCTGCCGAGCATACCAAGGCTGGCTCGGCAGCGCCCGCCCCGCTGGCCCGTCACGGCACTACCCGGCGGGCGCCTGGGCCGCGCAGGCACGATCTAGGTGGGCCACCGCCTCGGGGTCGGTCAGGGCCTCGGTCAGCCGCGCCAGGAAGGCCTCGCAGCGGCCCAGCTGCTCCCGGGTCACGTACTCGTCGGGCTGATGCCCCTGGGCCATGCTGCCGGGGCCGCAGACCAGGGTGGGAATCCCCAGCTCCTGCTGGAAGAGCCCCGCCTCGGTGCCGAAGCCGATGCGCTCACGGCCCGGGTCGGCCAGCAGTGCCAGGATTACCTCCACCAGCTCGCCCTGCTCCGCCATGGCCAGGCCCGGGTAATCGCCGAGCCGGCTCAGGCTGGCCCCGGCCTCGGGATGGCGCGCCCTGAGTTCGGTATCGAGGCGTGCCACTTCGACCTCGAGCGGCGCCAGCAGGCGATCCGGGTCTTCGTCCGGCACGTTGCGTACCTCGAAGTCGAAACGGCACTGGGCCGGCACGATATTGAGCGCCGTGCCCCCCTCGATGGTGCCCAGCTGCAGGGTAGTCCAAGGGATGGCGAAGCGGGTATCGAAGGGCCCGAACTCGGCCTTGGCGGCAGCGGTGTCGGCGAACCACTGGATCAGCGGCGCCGCCTGCTGGATGGCATTGATGCCCTCCGGGGCCATGCCGGAGTGGCAGGCCTTGCCCTTCACCTCGATGCGGCCGGCCAGCTTGCCCTTGTGGGCGGTGGCCAGGCGCATGGAGGTGGGCTCGCCCACCACACAGGCGGCGGGGCGCACCCGGAAGCGCTGCATGGCCGCCAGCAGGCTGCGCACTCCTACGCAGCCCACTTCCTCGTCGTGGGAAAAGGCCAGATGGATCGGCGCGGTCAGCTCGGCGCGGGCCATGGCCGGTACCGCCGCCAGCACCGCCGCCAGGAAGCCCTTCATGTCCGCGGTGCCGCGACCGTGGAGGCGCTGCCCCCTGGCGGTCAGGTAGTAGGGGTCACTGCTCCAGGCCTGGCCGGTCACCGGCACGGTGTCGGTATGACCGGAGAGCATCACCCCAGGGCGGTCGCGGGGCCCGATGGTGGCGTAGAGGTTGGCCTTATCGCCGCAGGCCGAAGGGATCAGGGTCGCCTCGATGCCCTGCTCGGCGAGAGTGTCTCGCACGAAGTGGATCAGCGGCAGGTTGCTGCGCTCGCTGGTGGTATCGAAGGCGATCAGTCGCTTGAGCAACGCGACACACGCCACCGAGGCGTCGAAGTCGCTCATCGATCGTCCCCCGGCACCCCATAGCCCGGTGCCTGGTTGGGATCGATGGCGCGGCAGACATAGGCGTCACGCTGGGGGCGGTAGGCCTGCCATACCATGCGTAGCTCCTGGATGGGAGCGATATGCCAGTCCACCCGCAGGTCCACCACCGGCCAGCTGGCCCGGTCGGTGACCTTGAGCCCCGCCGAGTGCACCGGGCCCAGCTCGCCGCCGGCGGCCTGCGCCGCCTCCAGCGCCGCCAGCAGTCGCTCGGCGAGCTCCCCCTCGTGGCGCTCGAAGGTCTCCACCAGGGCATCGATTACCGCGGTGCCGGCGAGCATGTTGCCGCCGGCTACGCAGTCGCGCCCCTGGCGAGTGGCGTGGATCCCCAAGGTCTCTGCACCGCTGTGCACGGCGCTGCGCCCCTCGGCGTCGAGCACCTGAAGCTGGCGCCATTCGGGGAAGCGCTCCTCCTCGACCAGACGAGCCAACACCGACTCGGCATCCAGGCCCTGGGCCAGCAGTTCGGTGCCGCGCTGGCCCAGCACCGGGTTGGTGACGTTCTGGGTCAATACCACCCCCTTGCCAGGAGCGATAAAGGGGCAGCGGCTGGCCACGCAGATGCTCGATGAGCTGATGGCGGTGCCGAACTGGCCGGTCTCGCGACAGAAGCCGGCAACGGAAAAGGTCATGCGGCGCCCTCCTCTTCCGGAATCACGGCGATCACATCGATCTCCATCAGCCACTCCGGCTGGGCCAGCCCCGCCACCACCAGGCCGGTGGAGATGGGGAAAACGCCCTTGAGCCACTGACCCACCACCCGGTAGACCGGCTCGCGGAAGCGCGGGTCGGTGATGTAGGTGGTGGTCTTGACGATATGGCTGAGGTCGCTGCCGGCTTCCTCGAGTAGCTGCTCGACGTTCTTCATGGCCTGGTTGGCCTGGGCGGCAGGATCGCCCAGGCCAACCAGGCGCCCCTCGAAATCGGTGCCCACTTGGCCACGCACATAGACGGTATTGCCGGCCCGCACGGCCTGGCAGAGATCGTTGTCCAGGCTCTGGTTGGGATAGGTCGCCTTGGTATTGAACATGCGAATTCGGGTATGTGTCGGCATCGACGGCTCCTTGGTCCTGCTGAAGCAATAAACGAAGGAGGCGCAGCGCCTCCCCACTGGCTTACTCGACGGTCACTGCTCGGCGCGGCGAGGCATCATCCCCGGCCCGGCGCTGGGCCTCGGCGTGGTAGGCCAGGTACTTGCGCTGGGTGGCGATGTGATCGGCGATATGCCTGGCGTCGTGCCATACCCCCCAGATAAAGCTGGAACCACGCCGGGACAGCCAGGGCAGGCCGACGAAATAGACACCAGGCTCGCTGGACACCCCACGCTGATGCCGAGGCCTGCCGTTGTCGTCGAAGGCGTCGACCTTCAGCCAGTGATAGTCCACCGAGAAGCCGGTGGCCCAGACGATACTGGTAATGCCGGCTTCGGCCAGATCGAGCTCGAGGATCGGATCGCTGACGCACTGGGGGTCCGGAGGAATGGCGCGGGCCTCTGGCTCTTCTGGCAAATCGATGCCGTTACGGCGGATATAGTCATCGGCGGCATCCAGTTTCGACAGGTAGTTCTCGTCACCGGCGGCCAGGTTGTCGGCCAGGTCGGATTCAAAGATGACCTTGCCGCCGGCGAAGGCCCGGGTCCGGCCAACCAGAGTCATTCCGCCATGGGCCAATTCGCGAAAGTCGATGGTCTTGCCGCCATTGGCGCCGCTAACGGCAATGGTCACGTGCTCGGTCCCGGGCCTCATCATCTCGGCGTCCCACTCGCCGAGCACCCCCAGCCACCAGCAGAAGTCGCGACCACGATAGGCCCGAGGCGGGCGATCATGGGGCCCCACCGAGAGGTAGACCCGTTTGCCGGCGCACTGCAGCTCCTCGGCGATCTGTACCCCGGAGGAACCGGCGCCCACTACCAGCACTGCCCCTTCCGGCAGCTGCTGGGGATTGCGATACTCGGCAGAGTGGATCTGGGTAAGGGTTTCGTCTTCAGGTGCGATGGGCGGAATCACCGGTGTCTGGAAGGGACCGGTGGCAGCCACCACGCGATTGGCCTCGATGACCCCCTCTGATGTCTCGACTGTGAACCCCGGCCGGCCAGTGTTGCGCTCCACCGACCTGACCTCGACCCCAGTGCGGACGGGGGCATTGATCTTGCGGGCATAGGCTTCGAAATAGGCCGCCACCTGCTCCTTCGAGGCGAAGGCATCCGGGTTCAGGTCGTAGAACTCGAGCCCCGGGAAACGATCGTGCCAGGCCGGACCATTGGCCACCAGGGAGTCCCAGCGACGGGTGCGCCAGGCCTCGGCGATACGGTGGCGCTCCAGCACCAGGTGGGGCACCCCGAGGTTGCCCAGGTGTTCGCTCATGGCCACGCCGGCCTGACCGGCGCCAACCACCAGCGTATCGATGCTTTCGACTGTCATGGGCGGTGTCTCCTTCGGTGATGTTGTTATGCCCACACCTTAGGCGCGCCCAATGATTAGTTAAAATATAGTTATTCTAGCTTTTGCATCAAAAAAACTGAGCTTACGAATGATGCGTTACACGTCATCTGACCACGTGCCGCCACAGGGTATACGACCTAATCGTGCCGCCGTGCCCAGATCATCAGCGTTTCGTTTTCGCCACTAAGGGGATCGCGGCGCTCTTCGACGACTTGGAAGCCCATCCGGTGGTAGAAGGAAACGGCACGCACGTTGCGCGAGTAGACGCACAGGGTAATGCGCTCCCGCTGCCCCATTGCATGCGCCATCAAGTGGGTGCCGTGGCCGAAGCTCTGCACCTCGGGATCGATGAACAGCGCCTCCAGATGATCGCCGTTGAGCGCAGCAAAGCCGATGGGGCGATCGGTCGCCTCGAGCACGAAAGTTTCCGCCCCGGGCAGGTAGGTTCTTGCCATGTCGTCGGCACGCTCGTGCCAGAAGCTCGCGGGTATGAAATCGTGGGCGAGCAGCGAGGCACGCAACCAGATGTCGACGAGCTGCGGTATGTCCTCGGTAGTGGCGGGGCGTATCATGGCGTCTCCCTCTCTCGAGAGGCGTAAAGCGTAGAAAATCCAGTGTAACCGCTTCGTCCGGCAATGGTGCAACGCTGTTGCCCGTGAGCACCTGACGATATACTGCGCCTATGCCTGCCTGAAGCCAGCGTCCCTTCGCGGTTTCGCGCGGCGTTATCCTTGGGCCATGCTCATGCCGCAATGAGTTGTAACTTCCAGGAGGGAGAATGAACCGACGTCATGCCCTGCGTGCTGCAGCCGCCTTGCTGGCAACCGCCCTGCTGGCCGGCTGTGCCAGTCCCCATTACCTGCAGCTGAACCCTCAGCGCAGCGTCTCGGTGCCGCAGGTCGGCAACGGGCAAGCCGTGACGGTGGCCGCCGTGGACGCACGCGACGATGACGTGATCGGCACCCGCAGCGGCAGCGCCATGTCCACTGCCGTGATCACCGTCAGCGCCCATGAGCTGGTGCCAAACCTGCAGCGCGAAGCCGAGCGTGCCGTACGCGACATGGGCTTCACCCCGACCGACCAGCCCGGCAACGGCCGACCCGGCCTGACGGTGACGCTGCAGCATCTCGGCTATGAGCGTGGCGACAGCCGGCCGGTCATCGACGAGGCGCGCCTGGAGGCCGTGCTCGAGGTCAAGGTGACCAACCAGGGCACCACCTATACCGGCACCTACACCTCGCGCCGCTCGCAGAGCTATGCCTTGCGCCCGGGGCGCGACGCCAACCGGCGCATGCTCAACGACCTGATTGCCGATGCCTTGGATCGCGCCTTCAGCGACCCTGAACTGGCCCAACTGCTGGCGCGCTGAGCCTGTCAAGCCACCGGGGCCGCCCAAGGGCGGCCCTTCACTATTTGACTACGACAAGTGCTCGTCGGCTCCGGTCACTTCATCGGCCCACGCCGGACCAGTGCCCAGACGCTTTCGCGAAAACCGCTTTCCGCTTCCGGCTCACCATCACCCAGGTGTGTCACCAGGAAGTTGGGTTCGAACAGCTCGCGAACCTCCTCGGCCGGCACGTGGTAGGGCGGCCCGGCCGCTTCATCTCCAGCCGCACGCGACAGCGAGACCAACAGCCCTCGCGCGCCGGGAAGGATCAGTTGCGCTAGATGAAAGGCGTAGCGCTGGCGAGTGGCACTCGGCAGGGCAATCAGCGCCGCGCGATCATAGAAGGCGCCGATCTCTGCGGCCTGATCGATATGGAAGTGGAAGAAATCCCCGCACCAGAGCTCGACGTTGCCCTGACGGCACACGGCGAACGCCCCCTGCTGATAGCGCGAAACATCCCCCGCCCCTTCGGCGACGAATTGCTCGATGGCCTCCTCGGCAAGCTCTATGCCCAGCACCGGATGGTCATGCCGGGCCAGCCAGCGCATGTCGAGGCTCTTGCCGCATAGCGGGACCAGCACCTTGGTGCCGGGACGTACGCCGAGCATTGGCCAGTGGCGTACCAGTGCCGGATGAGTGCCGGAGCGATGGAAGCCGATACGCCCCTCGCGCCAGCGATCGAGCCATTCACGCGCCATGCCATCCCCTCCCGCTAGAACCAGCGGTCGCGCTTGCGCCGCCTGCGCGGCAGGTGCGGTACGATCAAACCAATCAGCAGGCCGGCGCCGGCCACGCCACCGCCGTACATGAAGTAGCGCATCAACAGATCTTCTTCTTGAGTATCCAGGCGTGCCTGCAGCTGGCGAATGGTCTGGCGTGAGCTGTCGGCCTCGCTATCGAGCTGCTGGTTTCGCGTTTCCAGCTCGGCAATTCGCCGCTCACGCGCCTCGAGTGTCTCGGTCATGGCCGAGACCCGACCCTCCCAGGTCTCGTTGATGCCGTCGAGCTCGGACTCGAGCTGTGCGACCTGCTCCTCCAGGCGCGGCAATTGCTCACTCGCACTCGGTGCGTCTTGCAACTCGCTGCTCAAGATCCAGACCCGCTCGCCTTCGCTGCTCTCGACCCGGCTGTAATCGCCGCTGGTCTCGAGCAAGGTAACCGACTCACCTGCCGTCAGGGTGCCGACGATACGGTAGCCATCGGTCGGCCCGCTGCGCACGTATGTCGTCAGTTCATCGGAAACCCAGTGGGTAGCGTCATCAGACTGCTGGGCGTGCAGCGGCGAGACCATGAGGCCCAGCGCCACGCCTGCAAGCAGAAACTCGAATCGTTGCTTCATGCCGTCGTCCTGGCTTATGTCGTTCAGCGGCCTATCCACAGAATCTGTGGATAAGCCCCGGGAAAACCGCTGGAAAGGCAGCGTCGTGGCGCTCCGCCACGGGCTCGGCAAAGGCTGGTCGTTTCATGAGCAGCCTGTCCCCCCTCCCCGTACAAGCGGCGAAGACGATCAGGGCTCGCGCCGCGGAGGCGGCATCGGGCCACGCGGAAATTCGGCCACGCGCCCTTCGCTCTTGATTGCCCTTGCCGGCCCCTCACGTTCCACCTCGTCGATGCGCACGATGGCGTTCAACGGCAGATAGCTGCGCTTGACACCGTCGAAGGTGTGTCGCAGGCGGTCGGCCGAGGGGTCCACTACCAGCTTCGAGCCATCCTCGAAGACGAATTCCTCGACCTCGATGAAGCCCCAAAGTTCGCTCTGGTAGATCTCCCTGGCGTAGAGCTCCCAGATTTCACCCTGTTGGTGAAATACCACCCGGTAGATCGGTTTGGCCGCCATATGGCCGTGTGTCCTCAACGTTGTGTTACGCTCCGAGCCCGCTGCGGGGCCTGCCAAGGCGCAAGCGTACCACAGTCGTACGGTGCCGCGGTGCCCCCCCCCCACTGGCTCCATTGGACCTGCTTACGTATAATGTCGCCACCTTCGAGAACGGCTTTGCGAAGCCCATTCCCGCGACACTCCACTCACCGGTGACGCACGCGTCGGATAACCGACCCTCAATCCTTATGGCGAAGAAACTCTTCATCAAGACCCACGGCTGCCAGATGAACGAGTACGACTCCGCCCGCATGGCGGACCTGCTCGGCGAATCGCACCAGCTCGAATTGACCGACGACGAAGGCGAAGCCGACGTCATCCTGCTCAATACCTGTTCCATTCGTGAGAAGGCGCAGGAGAAGGTCTTCCATCAGCTCGGCCGCTGGAAGAAACTCAAGGAGGCCAATCCCGACCTGGTGATCGGCGTCGGCGGCTGCGTGGCCAGCCAGGAAGGCGAGGCGCTGCGCAAGCGCGCCCCGCACGTGGACATGGTGTTCGGTCCCCAGACCCTGCACCGGGTACCGGCGATGCTCGACGCCCGCCGCCAGAACCAGATCGCCATGGTCGACGTCACCTTTCCCGAGATCGAGAAATTCGACCACCTGCCCAAGCCGAGCTCCGACGGAGCGACGGCGTTCGTCTCGGTGATGGAAGGGTGCTCGAAGTACTGCACATTCTGCGTGGTGCCCTACACCCGCGGGGAAGAGGTTTCGCGTCCCTTCGAGGCGGTGATGGATGAGGTGATCCATCTGGCCGATCAGGGTGTCCGCGAGATCAACCTGCTGGGCCAGAACGTCAACGCCTACCGCGGCGAGAACCGGCTCGGCGACGAGATCGACCTGGCCGAGCTGATCGCCTGCGTGGCGGCTGTGGAGGGCATCGACCGCATCCGCTTCACCACCTCGCATCCGGTGGAGTTCAGCGACAGCCTGATCGAGGCTTACGGTGAGATTCCGGAGCTGGTCAGCCATCTGCACCTCCCGGTGCAGGCCGGTTCCGACCGCATTCTCACCGCCATGAAGCGCGGCCATACCGCCGAAGAGTATGTCGCCAAGATGGAGCGGATCCGCGCCCTGCGCCCGGACATCAGTTTCTCTTCCGACTTCATCGTCGGCTTCCCCGGCGAAACCGCGGAAGACTTCGAGGCGACCATGGACCTGATCCATCGCATCGGCTTCGATCACTCCTTCAGCTTCGTCTATTCGGCTCGGCCCGGCACACCGGCCGCGGCGCTGCCCGACGATACTCCCGAGAGCGTCAAGAAACAGCGCCTGGCGATCCTGCAGGAGCGTATCAATCAGCAGGCGATGCAGATCAGCCGGCGCATGGTGGGCACCACTCAGCGCATCCTGGTCAGCGGCTTCTCGCCCAAGGATCCGGGGCAGCTGTCGGGGCGCACCGAGAACAACCGTGTGGTGAATTTCAGCGCCGCCAACCCCACCGAGCTGATCGGCTATTTCGTCGACGTGACGATCACCGAGGCGCTACCCAACTCACTTCGCGGCGAACTGGCTTCTCCGGCGCTACACTGACCGCAGGGAGCGGTCCAACGCCTTTTCGAGATCGAGTTGCAGACTCTCGTTCGTGAAAGGATTGCCCTGCCGAAAGGCAGGGCAGTAAGCTGGGTCACATACACGCAACGCAGGAACTTTGCCATCTTGAGTGAAAACGCCGCACAGGCCAACCGCATCATTACATTGAGCCTAGAGCCCAATGATCCACAGCGCCTCGCCAACCTCTGCGGTCAGCGCGATGAACATCTCAAACTGGTCGAGTCGCGCCTCGGCGTGACCCTGCGCAATCGCGGCAACGTGTTCCAGTTGGCCGGCCCCGGCCACCGGGTCAAGGCCGCCGCCAATGTACTGGAGCATCTCTACCGCGAGGCCGAGGCCAGCGATCTCTCTCCCGATACGGTACACCTTTTCCTGCAGGAGTCGGGGCGCGAGGCGCTCGACGAGGAGGAGGGTCCGGCCGACGGCGACGTGCTGCTGCGCACCCCCAAGGTGCTGATCAAGCCGCGGGGCATTAACCAGCAGAACTACGTCGCGAACATTCGGCAGCACGACATCAACTTCGGCATTGGCCCGGCCGGTACCGGCAAGACCTACCTGGCCGTGGCCGCAGCCGTGGAGGCGCTCAACCAGCAGGAGGTGCGCCGTATCCTGCTGGTCCGCCCCGCCGTCGAAGCCGGCGAGAAACTCGGTTTCCTGCCGGGCGATCTGGCGCAGAAGATCGACCCCTACCTGCGGCCGCTCTACGACGCCCTCTACGAGATGCTCGGCTTCGAGCAGGTCGGCAAGCTGATCGAACGCCAGGTGATCGAGATCGCCCCGCTGGCCTACATGCGCGGGCGCACGCTCAACAACGCCTTCATCATCCTCGACGAGAGCCAGAACACCACCCGCGAGCAGATGAAGATGTTCCTGACTCGTATAGGCTTCGGCTCCACCGCGGTGATCACCGGTGACGTGACCCAGGTCGACCTGCCGCGTGGCCAGAGCTCGGGGCTGATCCAGGTGCTCGAAGTCCTCAAGGGCACCGCCGGCATCGGAGTCACCCACTTCGCCGCCAAGGACGTGGTGCGCCACCCGCTGGTGCAGCGCATCATCGAAGCCTACGAAAGCTTCGAGGCCGAGCAGGAAGTCCAGGAGCGCGCCCGGCGCGAAGCCCGCGAACGCGAGCGCGAGGCGCTGCGCCAGGAGCGCGAGCGCAACCGGGAAGAATACAGGAGATGAGCCCGGTAGCGATCGTCGACCTGCAACTTGCCACCGCAGGCGAGGAGTTGCCGGAACAGGCCGAGCTGGAGGCCTGGGTCAATGCCGTATTGGTGCGCTTCCCACAGGAGACGCGCCACGAGGTCACCGTGCGCATCGTCGACTGCGAGGAGGGCCAGGGGTTGAATCGCGACTATCGTGGCCGCGACAAGCCCACCAACGTACTCTCCTTTCCCTTCGACGGCCCGCCAGGACTTACCCTGCCCCTGCTCGGCGACTTGGTGCTGTGCCACCCGGTGGTGGTGGCCGAAGCCCGTGAACAGGCCAAGCGCCTCCTGGATCACTACGCCCACCTGGTGATACACGGTATGCTGCATCTGCTCGGTCATGATCACCTCGAGGAGGCCGAGGCGGAGAGGATGGAGGCGCTGGAGCGTGAGATTCTGGCGGACTTCGCCATTGCCGATCCCTACGCACCACTCCCCGGCGACCACGAACAACAAGACGACGCATGGACGAGAGACGCGATCGATGAGTGACGACCGAACGAACGGCCAGGGCGGCAGGTCCTGGCTCGACAAGCTGCTCGGTGCCCTCTCGGGTGACAGCGAAAGTCCCAGTTCGCGAGAGGAACTCATGGAGTTCCTGCGCGAGGCAGCCACCCGCCTCAAGCTGGATCAGGACGCCATGATGATCATCGAGGGCGCCATGCAGATCAGCGACCAGCAGGTGCGTGAGGTGCTTATCCCGCGCTCTCAAGTGGCCGCCATTGCCGTGGACCAGCCCGCCGAGGAGTACCTGGCACTGATCAACGAGACCGGCCACTCGCGCTATCCGGTGATCGGCGAGAACCTCGACGAGGTCAAGGGCCTGCTGCTGGTCAAGGACTTGCTGAAGCTGCTCAACAGCCCCGAGGAGGAGCGCGAGCGATTCCGCCTCGAGGACGTATTGCGCCCCGCCATGTTCGTACCGGAATCCAAGCGCCTCAACAGCCTGCTCAAGGAGTTCCGCGACACCCACAATCACATGGCAGTGGTGGTCGACGAGTATGGCGGCACCGCCGGGATCGTCACCATCGAGGATATCCTCGAGCAGATCGTCGGCGATATCGAGGACGAACACGATACCGAAGAAGAAGACGATATCCGCGAACTGGGCGATGGCCGCTACGCCATCCGTGCGCTGACGCCCATCGAGGATTTCAACGAACGCTTCGGCACGCGTTTCTCCGACGACGAGTTCGATACCGTGGGCGGACTGGTGATGCAGCGCTTCGGCCACCTTCCCGGCCGCGGCGAGCATGCCGAGCTGGGCGGCTGGCGCTTTACCGTGCTCAATGCCGACAACCGTCGCATCCGCCTGCTCGAGGCCGTACTGCAGGACGAATCGGCTCTCTCCCAGGACTGACCACGGCCGTCTCAGGAACCGACATACTATGACCCATTCTCGTCTGCCGCCCGCACTCGGCTATCTGGCCGCGCTCGTCGCCGGGGTACTGACCACCCTCACCGCCTCGCCCTACGAACTCTGGTGGCTGGGCCCGCTGGCAGTGGGCCTCGTCTATTGGGCAATCCAGCCGCTGCGTGCACGCCAGGCAGCCCTGCTGGGCTGGTGCTACGGTATCGGCCTGTTCGGCTCCGGCGCCTCCTGGGTCTACGTCTCGATCCATGACTACGGCTACACCGGCGTGCCGCTGGCATTGTTCCTGACCACCCTGTTCGTCTGCACCATGGCGCTGTTCAGCGCCGCCACGCTGTGGCTCTACCGCTTGCTGTGCGGCCCACGCCTGGCCTTCCTCACCTTCGCCGGCGCCTGGGTGCTCGGCGAGTGGCTGCGCACCTGGTTGTTCACCGGTTTTCCCTGGCTGTTGCTGGGCAATGCCCACGTCGACTCCCCCTTGGCGCCGTGGGCACCCATCGGCGGGGTCTATCTACTGTCGCTGATCACCGCCCTCTCCGGCACCCTGGGGGCGGAGTTCCTGCGCCGCCGCTGGTGGGCCGCCGTACCCATCGTGGCGCTGTGGCTCGCGCCGTTTGCCCTGCCCGTGCAGTGGACCGTGCCCGCCGGCGAGCCGCTGCGAGTGGCACTGCTGCAAGGCAATCTGGATCAGCTGATCAAGTGGACGCCGGAAGGTCAGCGCACCGCCGCCAATACCTACCTGGAGATGACTCGCGAGCATGCCGACGGAGCAGATCTCATCGTCTGGCCCGAGGCGGCGCTACCGATGTTCGAGGACGAGGCCGAGCCGCTGCTGGCCAGGGCCCAGGTCCACCTGGCACCGGGCAGTGCCCTGCTCACCGGCATCCTCCAGCGCGAGGGGCGGGGGCTCTACTACAACAGCGTAATCGGCGTGGGCAACGCCGAGGGCGAGTACCGCAAGGAGCACCTCGTGCCCTTCGGCGAGTATCTGCCGCTGGAACGCTGGCTGCGTGGCACTATCGCCTTCTTCGACCTGCCCATGCCGGCCATGACGCCAGGGCCCTCGGGCCAGCCGCCGATCCGTGCCGCGGGCACCGTGATCGGCAATGCCATCTGCTATGAGATCATCTACGCCGACCTGGTGGCCGAGCGCGCCCGGAACAGCGAGCTGCTGCTGACGGTATCCAACGACACCTGGTTCGGCGAGTCGATCGGCCCGCTCCAACATCTGCAGATGGCACGCCTGCGTGCGCTGGAGAACGGCCGCTATGTGGTTCGCGCCACCAGCAACGGCGTCACTGCGATGATCGACCACCAGGGCCGCACGGTGGCCAGCGCTCCCCAGTTCGAGACCGTGACGCTGCTCGCCGAGGCCGTGCCGATGGAGGGTCAGACCCCCTTCACGCGTACCGGCAGCTGGCCGACCTGGCTGTTCAGTGTGCTGCTGGTGCTCCTCGGGTTGCGGCTGCCACGACGTCAGCGGCGTTTCTAGACCCGACTTCCAGGTCAGGCGGTCATCGACGCCCGGCCCGACGCAACGAGGCCCGCATCAGCGGGCCTCGTTGCGTTGGCGGGCGTACAGTCAGTCAGCCTTGACCGGCACTTCGCCCAGCACCTCGGGAATGGTCATGCGCACATAGCGCCCCGGCGCCTCTTCCAGCAGCTTGAGCTCGCCCTCCCCCGGCTGGCGGGCGGGCACTCGCTTGTCGGCGTCGGCGTAACCGCCTTCGGTCATCCACTGCTGCCAATGCGGCCACCAGGAACCCTCGTGATACTCGGCCGCTTCCAGCCACGCTTCGTGATCGTCCGGCAGCGCGTCATTGGTCCAGTAGCCGTACTTGTTGCGCTGTGGCGGGTTGACGATGCCCGCGATGTGACCGGAGCCACCCAGCACGAAGGTCACCTGCCCCTTGGGCAACAGCGCACCGTAGTAGGTGCTGTTCCACTTGGCGATATGATCCTCGCGGGTGGAGACGAAGTAGCTCGGCGTCGAGATCTTGCGCAGATCGATCTTGACCCCATCCAGCTCGATACCACCCGGCTCTACCAGACGATTCTCCAGGTACATGTGACGCAGGTACCAGCCATGGGTGCCCGCCGGCAGGTTGGTGCCGTCGGTGTTCCAGTAGAGCAGGTCGAATGGCGCCGGATTCTCGCCCTTCAGGTAGTTGCTGACATAGAAGGACCAGAACAGATCGTTTTCGCGCAGCAGGTTGAAGGTATAAGCCATGGAGCGGCCGTCGAGGTAGCCGTCCTCCTCCATTCTTGCCTCGATGCCCTGCAGGATTGGCTCGCTGAGCAACACGCCGAGTTCGCCTGGGTCGCGAAAATCCTGCAGCGTGGCCATGTAGGTGACGGACTTCACCTTGCGCCCGCGCCGGGTGCTGGTGAGATACGCCACGGTGGAAGCCGCCAGCGTGCCGCCAATACAGTAGCTGACCAGGTTGACCGACTTCTCGCCACAAGCCTGCTCGATCGCCTCCATGGAGGCGATCGGCCCCATCTGCATGTAGTCGGCCCAGGTCAGGTCGCGCTGCTGGGGACCCGGATTGCGCCAGGAGATCAGGAAAACGGTATGTCCCTGGTCCACCAGCCATTTGACGAAGGAGTTGTCCTGGCGCAGGTCGAGGATATAGTACTTGTTGATCCAGGGCGGCACGATCAGCAGCGGTGTCTTGAACACCGTGTCGGTGGTCGGAGTGTACTGGATCAGTTGGATAAGCTCGTTCTCGTAGACCACGTAGCCGGGCGTCACGGCAATATTGCGCCCGATCTCAAAAGCGCTACGATCGGTCATGGCCACGTTGAGGCCGTCTGAGGAGTTGGCCAGGTCGCGACGCAGCTGGGCAAGCCCCTCGACGAGATTCTGGCCCTTGGTCTCCAGCGTGCGGCGCATCACCTCGGGGTTGGTGGTAACGAAGTTGGTCGGCGCCATGGCGTTGACCAACTGGCGGGCATAGAAAGCCAGGTTGCGCTTCTGCCGCTCGGGCAGGCCATCGAGCTGCTCGACCAGTTCCTCGACCGCCCCGGAAAACAGCAGGTACTGCTGCATGATGGCACGGTAGTAGGGTTCCTGCTGCCAGGCTTCGTCCTTGAAGCGACGATCGCCCTTGGGTGGAGACGCCAGTGGCTCACCCAGGTTACCGGTCAGTGCCTGCAGGCCCTGCTGCCATAGCTGGTACTGGTCCTGAACGAGGCGAGCCTGGGTCTGCCACAGTAGCTGCGGATTGCGCATCAGCGACTCGGCCCCAGCCTGGAAGGCTTCGCGCATGTCGGCCTGGATCGAGTCGGCAGCCGCATTAGGCGCCATGCGCTCGAGCAGGTCCTGTAACAAGGCCTGGTAATGCTGACCCATTTCCTTCAGCTGTTCGTTCCACTCTTCCAGTTCGACCTGGGAGAAAACCGCATCCCCTGACTGCATCGCCCTCTCCTGTTATCGGACCCTGTCGTTCGTTTCATGACGACTACGTGCTGCGAAATGGTCGCGCTCGACAATGCCCAGACACAGCCTGGGCCGGCAACCGCACGGGCGACCCTATGCCACACTACAACATCAAAGCCGCCCGTGCTTGGACGGGCGGCGAATGACATCAACTCTTGCGCGAGGTCTGGCTGCTGGCCTTGGCCGGGGCGTCGGACTTGTTCGCTGCCGTCGGCTTGGCGCTCGCTCCGCCCTGCTGGGCCTGCTTGGCCTGATCGCTCAACTCCTGGCTGACTTCGCCGAACAGCTGCTCCAGCTCGGTGCGGAACTGCTGACTCATCTCGCCGAGGGCCTGAGCGTCTTCCATCATCTGACGCGAGAGTTCATTCATCATTTCAGCCTGCTGGGCCCCGAAGGCCTGCAGGTCCTGGGCATCGCTGATCTCGGAAGCGCTGCGCATGCGCTCGGTGCCCATCTGGCTGTAGCGTTTCATCGCTTCGAGCTGGTACTCGGTCATCTTCTCCATGTTGCCGAGCATCAGCGAGTTCAGCTTGCGCATGGGTTCGAAGAAACGCCGTGTCTGCTGGTTGAATTCATCGAGCATCTTGTCCTGCATGGGGTTGACCTCCTGTGGATCGGAAACATGCGGGGCCAGCGCCTGTATCGTCGAACTTTACCTGGCGACTTTCCCTGCGCCTTTCAATGCCAGCCGTACGCACGCATGGAGCGAGTGGCACGACCTTCATGCTGCACTGCACAAAGCGTAGCCTTACACAGCTCTCGCTGCAATACCCTTGCACTTCCACAGCGGAAACCGCTCGCCGGTCGCCGCTACTCCGAACGTCGAGAACGCGAGCGCGCAGTGGCCGTCCGGGCCTTATTCGCCGTCTTGGACTTGCTTGCCGTCTTCGTCGGAGCTTCCGCCTCGCCGGCTTTGACAGGCTCCCGAGCCTTGCCCATGGAACTGCCGGCCTGACGCAGCATGTCGAGCATCATCTGCTGATAGGTGCCGAAGCTGGCCAGTCCCTGGGAGAGCCCCTGACTCATATCCTGAGGCAAGCCCTGCTGCAGGAAGGGCTTCATCAGGCTCATGGGGTCGTAGCCCTCGACACCGGACTCCATCTGCTTGTAGATCCGGTTCAGCAGCTCCTGCTGGAAGGCTTCGACATCGGGCAGTCCCAGCGCACGGCGGAACTCCTCGGGTGTCAGGTCGAACTCGACGTTTATCTTCATGGCGTTTCCCTGCTTCAGTGTGCTCTCAGTGTAGCAACTCGGGGCCAGACTCAATGCAGCGATGCCGGCTCAGCGTAATACCGGCGTACCCACCCGCACCTCGGCGTTCTGCGCCCGGTGTCGCAGCAGATGATCCATCAGTGTCAGCGCCATCATCGCCTCGGCAATCGGCGTGGCGCGAATACCTACGCAAGGATCGTGACGCCCCTTTGTCACCACCTCGACCGGGTTACCTCCAGCATCGATGCTGCGCCCCGGAAGAGTGATGCTGGAGGTGGGCTTGAGTGCCAGGTGAGCGATCAACGGCTGCCCGGAGGAGATGCCGCCGAGCACGCCGCCGGCGTGGTTGGAGAGGAAGCCCTCGGGAGTCATCTCGTCGCGATGCTCGCTGCCTCGGCTTGCCACCGCGGCAAAGCCATCGCCGATCTCCACGCCCTTGACCGCGTTGATACTCATCAGGCCATGGGCGAGGTCGGCATCCAGCCGATCGAAGACCGGCTCACCCAGCCCCGGCGGCAGTCCTTCCGCCACCACGGTAATCTTCGCCCCCACAGAATCCTGATCACGGCGCAACTGGTCCATGAATGCCTCGAGCTCGGGTACGCGCTCGGGATCCGGGCAGAAGAAGGGGTTGTCGTCCACGGCCTCCCACTGCTTGAAAGCGATCTCCAGCGGGCCGAGCTGACTCATGTAGCCGCGCACGGTGATGCCCTGGTTGGCCAGGTACTTCTTGGCGATGGCGCCGGCGGCCACCCGCATGGCAGTTTCCCGGGCACTCGAGCGACCGCCGCCACGGTAGTCGCGAATGCCGTACTTGTGGTGGTAGGTGTAGTCGGCGTGGGCGGGGCGGAACTGGTCCTTGATGTTGGAGTAGTCCTTGGAGCGTTGGTCGGTGTTTTCGATCAGAAGACCGATCGGGGTACCGGTGGTCACACCCTCGAACACACCGGAAAGAATGCGTACCTGGTCGGGCTCGCGACGCTGGGTGGTATGCCGCGAGGTGCCGGGGCGGCGGCGGTCGAGGTCGCGCTGCAGATCCACCTCGCTGAGCGGCAGCCCCGGCGGGCAGCCGTCGACGATGGCACCAAGGGCCGGGCCATGGCTCTCGCCGAAGGTAGTGACGGTGAACAGCTTGCCGAAGGTATTGCCGGACATGGACGTGCCTCCCGATATCGGTATGTTGGATCAGGCGAAGGACGCCGCATGGGCGTCGAGTTCCTCGGCGGTGAGGGCGAATACGCCCTGCCCGCCGCGCTCGAAGTCGAGCCACAGGAAGGGAACCTCGGGGAAGGCCGCCTCCAGGTGACGATCGGAATTGCCGACCTCGACGATCAGCACGCCGTGGTCGGTCAGATATTGCCGCGCCTCGCGCAGGATGCGGCGCACGATGTCGAGCCCATCGGCGCCGGCACCCAAGGCAAGTTCTGGTTCGTGACGGTACTCGGCGGGCATGGTGGCAAGATCGCGGGCATCGACATAGGGCGGGTTGGAGACGATCAGGTCGTAGCGCTGCCCGGCCAGTCCCTCGAACAGGTCGGAGAGCACGGCCCGCACCCGCACGCCCACGTCGTGGCGCTGGATGTTCTGCTTGGCCACGGCCAGGGCATCGGCGCTGACGTCGGAGAGGTCCACCTGGCAAGTGGGCAAGTAGAGCGCGGTGGCGATGCCGATGCAGCCAGAGCCGGTACACAGGTCCAATACCCGCCTCGGTGGCTCCTCGGGAAACCAGGCGGCGAAGCCGGTCTCGATCAGCTCGGCAATGGGCGAGCGCGGGATCAGCACGCGCTCGTCGACGTCGAACGGGAAGCCGGCGAAGAAGGACTCGCCCAGCAGATAGGGCAACGGCCGGCGTGAGGTGACGCGTTCGCGCACCAGGCCGACGATGCGCGCGCGCTCCATGGGCAACAGACGCGCCTCGAGCACTGCCGGGTCAACGTTCCAGGGCAGGTGCAGCGCGCCCAACGTCAGGGCAACGGCTTCGTCCCAGGGGGAATCGGTGCCGTGGCCGTGGAACAGTCCGGCCAGGTGAAATTCGCTGGCTGCCCAGCGCAGGTAGTCGCGTAGTGTGACGAGGTCACGGCACAGTGCCTCGTCGTCCAGTGACAGGGTCGAGCGAGAAACGGGTGAGGAGTTGGCCACGAAAGGTCCTGCAGGTCGCTTATGATCGTTGGCTCGATTGTACCCGTGGCGGCAGGCGGTTCACAGCCACGCTCAGGTCGCTATACTGGCCGCTCGACGACACCACGCGAGCCCTCATGAGCCAACGCCGCCCACCCGATGACGATGACGACGATACCAATGCCTTTCGCCAGGCGCTTCGCGAAGCCGGAGTGCGCCGCATCGCCGTCAACCGCGCCGACCCGGGGCGCCCCAAGCGCCGGGACCCGGCAGCGGCGGAGCGGCGTGCCGCCGCGGTAGCGACGGACGCCCATGACACGACCAGCCGCACCAGCGACGGTCGCGTGGAGCCGGTGCGCCCCTCCGAGTTCCTCGACTTCGCCCTGCCCGACCTGCCCTACCGTACCCGCAGCCAGCTCAAGCGCGGCCAGATAGAGTGGGAGGCGGGTCTCGACCTGCATGGCTACAGCCTCGACGAGGCGCGCCTGGAGCTCGAGAGCTTCCTCAAGGAGGCAGCGGGCAGCCACATGCGCTGCGTGTTGGTGGTACATGGCAAGGCCTGGGGCAGCACAGCGAACTATCCGGTGATCAAGAGCCACGTCAACGCCTGGCTGCGGGAGTGGCCAGCGGTGCTGGCCTTCTGCTCGGCCAAGGAGAGCGACGGCGGGACCGGCGCCGTCTATATACTGCTTCGCCGGCGCGGGCTCGATGCCTAGGTGCCCTGGCCGCCCCCCGATGCGCTGTCGGCCGGCATCTGTGGCGGCTCGACAATGATGCCACCGCTGCCGCCGTGCCCGGTTTGCGAGCGTCCCTCGTAGCGGTCCAGCGCCTCCATGGCGAGATGACGCCCGAGGCGAATCAGCGCCTCGGCTCGGTGAAACTCGAAGGCGCCGCATACCGTCTTGGGCACCTCGATCAACACATCGGGGGGATAGCCGGCGATCTTGTACTTGGCCAGCGACGCCTGTGTGATGTCAAAGGAGGCCAGGATCATGTCCAGTCGGCCCCACGCCCGCCTCCCACTTGCCGCTGCTCGCCCCGCCTTGCCGCTCGCCTCGCCCGTTTCACCCTCGGGTCCGCCGAATCCCTCGAATAGCCAGCGGGTCGCGCCGCGCACATCCATCCACTTGCGCGCCGCGGCTTCCTCCTCGACCTTCTCCTGCTCTTCCGCCTGCTCCTCGCTAGGCAGCAGGTCCTCGAGCGACACCGGCCGTGCGCTGTGGGCGGTCACGTTGACGGCCAACATCATGTCGGCATGCGCCGAAACGGTCGGCGTGATCGGCAGGGGATTGAGCAAGCCGCCGTCCACCAGGGTGCTGTCACCGATATGTACCGGCGTGATAACGCCCGGGATGGCAATGGAGGCACGGATCGCGCGCAACAGCGGCCCCGACTGGAACCATACCTCGCGTTGTCGTATCAGGTCGGTGGCTACGGTCGTAAAGGGAATCGGCAGATCCTCGATCTGGATATCGCCGACCAGCTCCTCGAGCTTGCTCATCACCTTGCTGGCACGCATCGCGCCCATCGGGCTCCAAGTGACGTCGACCAGTTTCAGTACATCGAAGTAATCGAGCTTGCAGACCCAGTTGTGATAGGCCTCCAACTGCCCCGCGGCATAGACGCCGGCAATGACCGCCCCCATCGAGCAGCCTGAAATGGCGACGACCTCGTAGCCCCGCGCCTCCAATACCTCGATCACGCCGATGTGCGCGTAGCCGCGTGCCCCGCCACTGCCCAGGGTCAACGCCACGCGCTTGCCCATTTCCGCCGCCTGCCTGCTGCTCATCCCGCCCTCCAACGTCACACCTCGCCCGATTGTGCCAGCCAATCCACGATGGCGATTGCCACGCCGTTTACCCCGCCAGGCTCCAGATGCAGATGATGACCGCCCGGCAACACCTGACGCGTCAGCTGTGGCAACGCCGCCCGTGCGGCCCTGGCCGCGTCGCGCTCGCCCAGGATGCCCGCCTCCCCCTCGATCAACAATGCCGGCGCCTGGATCGCCCCGAGCAGGGCCAGCACCTGCTCGGGGCATAGGCGTACCGGTGATGGCCACAGCAGCCGGCCATCGGTACGCAGCCGAACATGGCCATCAGTTTCCCGCATCAGATTACGCTCGACCAGTGGCGTTGCCGTATCGATGTCGATCGCCGTCACGCCGCCGGCCACGCGAGCCGCCACCGCGGTCCTGCTATCAGGATAGCGCGGCGCCGCCGAGCGCGAGCGCCGGGCCACGCGCAGGCCCTTGCGGAGCTGGGCAGCGCTCTCATCGACCGGCGTGGTCACGGCGCCCAGGCCGTCGATCAGAATCAACCGCTCGATGCGCTCCGGCAGGGCCGCGGCGGTCAGGCAGGCCACGCCCGCGCCCATGGAGTGAGCCAACAGCGATACCCGCTCCAGCTTCAGCTCGTCGGCGGCGTCGAGCAGGTCGTGACAGTAGTCCCACAGCGCATAGTCGCCTTCGCGATGCTGCGAGTGGCCGTGTCCGGCGAAGTCCAGGGCAACGACGCGGATGCCAAGCCGCGCCACCAGCAGGGGCGCCAGCCGGCTGAAGCTGGCGGCATTGTCCAGCCAGCCGTGAAGCGCCAGCCAGGTGGGTGCGTCCTGCTTGCCCCAGGCGAGCGCCGCCAGGCGCCCCCCGGCCAGGGACATCGCTTGCACTTCACTCATGCCCCACCCTCCAGCAGATCGTCGAGCATGGCCTGCAAGGCCTGGCGTGTCTCCTCGGGATGCTCCATGGGAAACATGTGGGTGCCCGGCACCAGGGCCAGTGGAATGCCGTGGGCCGCCAGGCGGCGTCGCCGCCTGGGCGTAATCAGGTCGGAGTCACCGCCCACCAGCACGCCGAAGGGGAGCCTCAGCCGGCGAGGTAGGCGGGCCAGGTGGTCGGGCAGGTTACGGAAGATTTCGGTCTCGATCGCCGGGTCGTAGATCAGCTCGGCGACTCCGTCGTCACGCAACCGCGTGCCAGCCTCGACATAGTCATGCAGGGCCTCGGGAGTGAAGCGACGAAACAGCCCGCGGCGGCGCAGATGGTTGGCCATTGCCTCGCGATCGGGCCAGGACGCACGACGCCCCTTGCTCTTGCCTGCCGGGGTGACCCGGTCGACGAAACCGAAGCGCTTGGCGGCCTTCATGCTCCAGGCGTCCAGGCCCAGCATCAGCGGCGGGTCGAGCATCACCACGCAGCGAAAGCGCTGCGGTGCGCGCTCCGCGGCCATAGCCATGAGCACGCCGCCCATGGAGTGTCCAACGCCGATGACCGGCCCGTCGTCGTCGGGCACGTGCTCGAGGAGCTCATCGCGCAGCGCCAGCCAGTTGGCGCCCACCGGGTAGTCGGGATGGTGACCGAGACGATCGACGGGATGGATGTCGAAGCGTTCATGCAGCGGGGCCAGCAGGCTGCGATAGCTCATGCCGGGGAACCCGTTGGCATGGGCGAAGACCAGCCGCGGTCGCGAAAGGGTGGCACGTTCGTTCATGACAGGATCCAGTGTCAGGTGAGGCAGGCCGCCAGTGGCGATAGCAGGCTAACGGGTTTACTCTATCTCGCCAAGTCGACCTCCGGCCCATGTCGTCCGCTTTCTTCTGGAGTCAGCCATGTCTCGTCCCTCACGGCCCCGGCGCGATACCCGTCTACGTAACCGTCTTTTCTGGATCACCGTGATCGCCGCCATCGTCGTCGGCCTGTGGCTGGCACGCTGACATGGGATTGTACGCGCTCTTCTTCGCCACCCTGGAAATCACCCTGCCGGTATTCGCCATGGTCTTCATCGGCCTGGCACTCAAGCGCCTGGGGTGGATCGACCAGGCCTTCATTGCCACCGCCTCGAGCCTGGTCTTCAGAGGAACCATGCCGACGCTGATCTTCCTCAGCATCATCAAGGCCGACCTCGACGCCACGCTGAACCCTGGCCTGCTCGCGTTCTTCGCCCTGGCCACCCTGGCCAGCTTCCTGCTGGCCTGGGGCTGGGCCATCTTGCGCGTTCCCCATGCCGAGCGTGGCGTCTACGTACAGGGCGCCTTTCGCGGCAACTGCGGCATCGTCGGCCTAGCACTGGCCGCCGGAATGTACGGCGACTACGGGCTTTCCGCCGGTGGGCTGCTGCTCGGCGTGGTCATCCTCACCTACAACGCCTTCTCGGTCATCGTGCTGGCTACCTATCAACAGGGCAGGCGCACCGACTGGCGCAGCATCGCCAGCCACATCATGCGCAACCCGCTGATCCTCTCCGTCATTGCCGCCGTACCGGTGGCCGCGCTGGAGCTGCGCCTGCCTGGCTGGCTGATGACCTCGGGGCAATACTTCGCCTCGTTGACCCTGCCACTGGCGCTGATCTGCATCGGCGCCACCCTGTCGCTGGGCTCGATCAGGGCGTCCGGGAGATTGGCGATGGGCGCCAGCCTGATGAAAATGGTCACCCTACCGCTCGGGGCCACCGTGGCCGCCTGGCTGGTCGGCTTCGAGGAGCGCGAATTGGGCGTGCTGTTCCTGTTCTTCGCCAGCCCCACGGCGGCGGCCAGCTTCGTGATGGTCAAGGCAATGGGCGGCAATGCCGCGCTTTCCGCGAACATCATCGCCCTGACCACGCTGATGGCCAGCCTGACCATCACCGTTGGCGTATTCACCCTCAAGGTGGCGGGATGGATCTAGCCGCCGCTACCTCTGCGAATGTCATGGGGTGCGGTTAATCGTAGCAACCTGGCGCAGCCCGCCGCCCATACCTCGCTCTCGAGCTCGGCCACGGCGGCCGTGGGAAAGGCAATACCACGGTCGGCGCGCCCCTCCACCAGCAGGGCGGTCAGCGCCCCGACCAGCGGCATATGGCTCACCAGCACGATGGGAATATCGCCCTCAAGGGAAAGCAACCAATCGCAGACCACGGCCGGAGAGTCGTCGGGCGTAATGATCGGCAGCACCTCGGGCTCGACGCCCAGCGTCCTGGCCACCGGCGAGGCTGTCTGGCACGCCCTTAGGTAAGGGCTCGCATAGAGCCGGGCCCCTTCCAGTGCCTGCCGGCCAAGCCAGTCGGCCATGCGCTCGGCCTCGGCCAGGCCGCGGTCGCTCAGCTTGCGCTCTCTGTCGGGATGGCCCGGAACCGCCTCGCCATGGCGCATGAGGAAGAGCCGGCCCGTCACGGCTTGCCCTCGCCCGCTTCGACCCGGCGATGGGCCTGTTGCACGTCTTCGCGCGAGAGCACGAACTCCACGTCGCTGCTCTGCTCGCCACGCATCAGCATACGTGCCATCTCACGCGCCGGCACCCCCTCGAACAGCACCTGGTAGAGCCCTTCGGCCAGCGGCATGTAGACGCCCTCGGCGCGTGCCTTGTCGCGCACCAGGCGTATCGTATTGACGCCCTCGGCGACCTGGCCCAGGGCGTCGATGGCCTCGTCCAGAGTTCTCCCCTCGCCCAGCGCATAGCCCACCCGGTAGTTGCGCGACAGGCTCGACGAACAGGTGACGATCAGGTCGCCAACTCCGGCAAGCCCCAGAAAAGTCATGGGGTTGGCCCCCAGGCTCACGGCGAAGCGTCCCATCTCGGCGAGCGCCCGAGTCATCAGCATGCTGCGGGTGTTCTCGCCCATGCCGAGCGCCGCGGCCATGCCAGCGGCGATGGCGTAGATGTTCTTGAGCGCCCCCCCCAGCTCTACGCCGTAGCGGTCGTTGCTGGCATAGACGCGAAAATAGTCGCAGCCCAGCGCCTGCTGCACCCGAGTGCGGGTCAGCGCATCGTCGCTGGCCACCACGGTGGCGGTGAGCTGCTTCTGGGCGATCTCGGTGGCCAGGTTGGGCCCCGAAATCACGCCGATATGAGTAAAGCCCGTCTCCTCTTCGAGGATCTGGCTCATCAGCTTGAAGCCCTCCTCCTGGATCCCCTTGGTGGTACTTACCAGGATCTGTTCCGGACTGAGCCAGGGGTGGGCCTGGCGTACCACCTCACGAAAGGCCTGGGAGGGAATCGCCACCAGTACCAGCTCGGCCCCGGCGAGCACCGTCTGCATGTCGCTCGACGCGTGCACCGCCGGGTTGATGGCGTACTCCGGCAAGTAGCGTGGATTGCGATGCTCGCGATTGATCTGCGCCGCCAGCTCGGGATCGCGCAGCCACTGGCACACCCGGGCACCGTTATCGGCGGCAATGCTGGCAAGCGCAGTGCCGAAGCTGCCGCCGCCCAGTACTGCTACCCGCATGGGTTCGTCTGACATGTCTGCCCCGCGAATCGGTCGATGAAACAGAAGAAATCGTCAAGAGTGTAACGAAAAATGCCCCCTTCCGGGGGCATCGCGTTGGCCGAAGGCCTCACATCATCAGTCGATCTGCGACAGCAGCGAGTCGATGCTGGTCCGGGCATCACCGTAGAACATGCGGCTGTTCTCCTTGAAGAACAGCGGGTTCTCGATACCCGAATAACCGGTTCCCTGACCACGCTTGCAGACGAAGACCTGCTTGGCCTCCCATACCTTGAGCACCGGCATGCCGGCGATGGGGCTGTTGGGATCGTCCTGGGCCGCGGGGTTGACGATGTCGTTGGAGCCGATGACGATCACCACATCGGTGCTGGCGAAGTCATCGTTGATCTCGTCCATCTCCAGCACGATGTCGTAGGGCACCCTGGCCTCGGCCAGCAGCACGTTCATGTGGCCCGGCAGACGACCCGCCACCGGGTGGATACCGAAGCGCACCTGCTTGCCGGCGGCCCGCAGCTTGCGCACCAGCTCACTCACGGCGTTCTGGGCCTGAGCCACGGCCATGCCGTAGCCCGGCACGATGATCACGCTGTCGGCGTCGTTGAGCGCACTCGCCACGCCGCCGGCATCGATCGCCACCTGCTCGCCCTCGATCTCGGCGGCAGGCCCCTGGGTACCACCGAAGCCCCCCAGGATGACGTTGACGAAGTTGCGGTTCATCGCCTTGCACATGATGTACGACAGGATGGCACCGGAGGAGCCCACCAGGGCACCGGTGACGATCAGCAGGTCGTTGGAAAGCGTGAAGCCGATGGCCGCCGCGGCCCAGCCGGAGTAGCTGTTGAGCATCGACACCACCACCGGCATGTCGGCACCACCGATGCCCATGATCAAATGATAGCCGATGAAGAAGGCGAGCGCGGCAATCAGCAACAGCGTCCAGAAACCGGCACCGTTGAGATAGAGAATGGCCAGAAGCAGCGACAGTACCGCGGCACCGGCGTTGAGCAGATGCCCACCGGGCAGTTGCTTCGGCTTGCCGTCCACCTTGCCGGCCAGCTTGCCGAAGGCGACCACCGAGCCGGTGAAGGTCACCGCCCCGATGAACACGCCCAGCACCACCTCGATCTGCAGGAACATCAGTTCGTCCGGCGCCTTGGTCGCCACCAGGGCGGCAAAGGCGGAGAACTGCTCGGTACCCGCATCCAGAGCCCGTGCCGCCAGCACGCGGCGCCGCTCGAGATCGGCACTCCAGGCCACGAACACCGCCGCCAGGCCGACGAAGCTGTGCAGTGCCGCCACCAGCTGCGGCATTTCGGTCATGTCGACCTTCTTGGCCACGTAGGCGCCGATCACCGCGCCGATGATCATCATCGGGATCATCAGCCAGTAGGCGCCGATACCCGGCCCGAAGGCGGTGAAGAAGACCGCCACTGCCATGCCGACAATGCCGTACCACACCGCCCGCTTGGCCTTCTCCTGGTTGCTCAATCCCCCCAGCGAGAGGATGAAAAGCACGCTTGCCGCAATCGCCGCGGCAGACACGAATCCTTGACTCAGCATGTGTTGTCTCCGCCGCTTACGATTTCTGGAACATGGCAAGCATCCGGCGTGTCACCAGGAAGCCCCCCACGATGTTGATGGTGGCAATCAGCACAGAGATGGCCGCCATCAGCACGACGAGCCAGTTCCCCGAGCCGATCTGCAGGATCGCCCCGAGGATGATGATCCCCGAAATGGCGTTGGTCACCGCCATCAGCGGCGTGTGCAGCGAATGGCTGACGTTCCAGATCACTTGGAAGCCGATGAAGCAGGCCAACACGAAGACAATGAAATGCTGCATGAAGGAAGCGGGAGCCACCTGGCCGAGCAGCAGCATCAGCAGGCCGCCGGCGCCCAGCAGAGTGGCCTGGCGCTTGGTCTGGGCCTTGAAGGCGGCATGTTCGGCAGCCCGCCGCTCCTCGGGGGTGGGCTCCTTCTCCTTGGGCTTGGGCTTCGCCGCAGCGATCGCCTTCACCTTGGGCGGCGGCGGCGGGAAAGTGATCTCGCCCTGGTGAGTCACCGTGGCGCCACGAATGACGTCGTCCTCCATGTCATGGACGATCTGGCCGTCCTTCTCCGGCGTGAGATCGGTGAGCATGTGGCGAACGTTGGTGGAATAGAGCAGCGAGGCCTGAGTCGCCATGCGCGAGGGAAAGTCGGTATAGCCGACCACGACCACGCCATTGTCGCTGACGACCCGCTCGTCGGGGCGCGTCAAGTCGCAGTTGCCGCCCTTCTCGGCGGCCAGGTCGATGATCACCGAACCAGGCTTCATCGCCTTGACCATGTCCTCTAGCCACAGCTTGGGCGCCGGACGACCCGGGATCAGGGCGGTGGTGATGACGATATCGACGTCGGGGGCCTGCTCGCGGAAGCATTCGAGCTGCTTTTCGCGGAATTCAGGGCTGGAGGGCGCCGCATAGCCGCCGGTACCGGAGCCGTCCTGGTTGTCCTCGAAGTCGAGGAACAGGAACTCGGCGCCCATGGATTCGATCTGCTCGGCTACTTCGGGGCGCACGTCGAAGGCGCGCACCACGGCGCCCAGGCTGGTGGCGGTACCGATGGCGGCAAGGCCGGCCACGCCAGCCCCGATGACCAGCACCTTGGCCGGCGGCACCTTGCCGGCAGCCGTCACCTGGCCGGTGAAGAAGCGGCCGAAGTTGTTGCCCGCCTCGATCACCGCACGATAGCCGGCGATGTTGGCCATGGACGAGAGTGCATCCATCTTCTGCGCGCGGGAGATCCGCGGCACCATGTCCATGGCGATGACGGTCGCGCCCTTGGCCCGGCACTTCTCCAGCAGCGCTTCGTTCTGGGCCGGCCAGAAGAAGGCGATCAGGGTCTGCCCATCGCGCAGCCGCTCGGCTTCTTCGTCGCTGGGCTCGCGCACCTTGATCACGACCTCGGCTTCTTGCCAGAGCGCCTCGGCACTCTCCACCACCGTGACGCCGGCCGTACGATAGGCGTCGTCGTCGAAACCGGCAGCGATGCCGGCCCCGGATTCAATCAGGCATTCGTGTCCAAGCTTCTGGATGAACTGCGCACTATCAGGAGTCAGCGCGACACGCGCCTCTCCCTTGGCGAGCTCCTTGGGTGCACCAATCTTCACGTTGGATCTCCCTTGTGGTTATTGAATTTCGAAAAGGGTCAACCGGCTATTCATACCTGACCATGCCGCAATGCACAACCGCAGCGCAACCGATAGACAGCACATGAATGTAGCACTATCCAGCTGAAATTACGGAAAAAAACGAAGGATGACGTTGACGTCAAGGGAGGCTAGAGGGCGCGTATGAATACGAACAGGCCGCCCGTAGGCGGCCTGATAGGGGTTGGCGTCGAAGGCGCGACCGGCGCCGAAGCTCAGGCCGTCAGCAGGGCATTGAGCCGCTTGACGTAGGCCGCCGGGTCGTCGAGATGCCCGCCCTCGGCGATGATCGCCTGGTCAAGCAGCACCTGGGCCAGGTCGCCGAAACGCTCGCCTTCGGCCGCCTCGAGCCGCTCTACCAACGCGTGGCCTGGGTTGAGCTCGAGGATCGGCTTGACCTCCGGCATCTTCTGCCCTGCGGCTTCCATGATGCGGCGCATCTGGTAACCCATCTCGTGCTCTGGCAGCACCACGCAGGCCGGCGAGTCGGTCAGGCGATGGGTTACCTTGACCTCCTGTACCGCATCACCCAGCGCCTCCTTGACTCGCTTGACCAGCTCTTCCTTGGCCTTGGCGGTCTCCTGCTGGGCCTTTTTCTCCTCCTCGCCCTCGATCTCGCCGAGGTCAAGCTCGCCCTTGGCGACGTCGACGAAGCGCTTGCCTTCGAACTCATGCAGATGGCTCATCAGCCACTCGTCGATACGATCGTGCAGTAACAGAACCTCGATGCCCTTCTTGCGGAAGATCTCCAGGTGCGGGCTGCTCTTGGCGGCATTGAAGCCGTCGGCGACGATGTAGTAGATCTTCTCCTGCCCTTCCTGCATGCGGCCAAGGTAGTCGGCCAATGACTGGTCCTGGGTGGCACTGTCGGTGTGGGTGGAGGAAAAACGCAGCAGCGCCGCGATCTTGTCGCGATTGGCGAAGTCCTCGGCGGGGCCTTCCTTGAGTACGCTGCCGAAGGTGTTCCAGAAGGTCTGGTAGGCCTCCTTGTCCTTGGCCAGCTTCTTGAGCATGTCCAGTGCGCGCTTGGTCAGCGCGCCCTTGATCTTCTCGACCTTGGGGTCCTGCTGCAGCAGCTCGCGGGAGACATTGAGCGACAGCTCGCGGGTGTCGAGTACGCCCTTGATGAAACGCAGGTAGAGCGGCAGGAACTGCTCGGCATCGTCCATGATGAAGACGCGTTGAACGTAGAGCTTGACCCCCCTTGAGCCATCGCGCTCGTAGAGGTCGAACGGCGCGCGCCCCGGCACATAGAGCAGACTGGTGTACTCGAGCTTGCCCTCGACCTTGTTGTGGCTCCAGGTCAGCGGATCGCTGAAATCGTGAGCCACGTGTTTGTAGAAAGCCTTGTACTCGTCGTCGGAAATCTCGCTCTTGGGACGCACCCACAGCGCCGTGGCCTCGTTGACGGTCTCCCAGGTAGTGACCTCGCTGCCCTCGATCTCGTTGCCATCGTCGTCCTTGGCGGCCTCGACCTTGGGCATGCGCACCGGCACCTCGATATGGTCGGAGTACTTGCGCACCAGACTCCTCAGGCGGAAGTCGTCGGCGAACTCCTTGGCGTCCTTCTTCAGGTGCAGGACGATCTCGGTGCCGTGCAGTTCACGCTCCAGGTCGGCGACGGTGAACTCGCCCTCGCCCTTCGAACGCCACTCGACGCCTTCGGCCTTGGCCGTGCCCGCCTTGCGCGTGCGCACCGTGACCTCGTCGGCGACGATGAAGCTTGAGTAGAAGCCCACGCCGAATTGGCCGATCAGGCGTGCATCCTTCTGCTGCTCGCCGGAGAGCTGCTTGAGGAATTCCGCGGTGCCACTGCGCGCGATGGTGCCGAGGTTCTGGATCACCTCGTCGCGACTCATGCCGATGCCGTTGTCGCGCACGGTGACGGTGCGGGCCTTCTCGTCGTGCTCGATCTCGATGCGCAGCTCGCTGTCGCCCTCGTAGAGCGCATCGTTGTCGAGCGCGGCGTAGCGCAGCTTGTCGCAGGCGTCTGCGGCATTGGAGATCAACTCGCGCAGGAATATCTCCCGGTTGGAGTAGAGCGAGTGGATCATCAGGTGCAGCAGTTGCTTCACCTCGGTCTGGAAGCCGAGGGTTTCCTCGTGAGCGGTCGTGGACATGGATCGGTTACCTCATGGCTTGAACTCACGGCGGCGCGTAGCGCGTCGCCGTTTCAGAACTGTTCAGCGATATGGGGTCCGACTTCCGCTTTTCAAGCGTCGTTCGGTTCCAGTGCACCCAATACCAGATGCAGACGGGCCGTGGCCACCGGCTGATCCTCCGACTCCTGCCAGGCCGTGACCTGGACGTTGGCCAGGCGTCGCCCTTCGCGCAGCAGTTGGCAGCGGGCGTGGGTGGGAACCACCCGGGCCGTGCGCAGGTAGTCGATGGAGAAGTCGACGATACGCGGCAGTCGCGGCTCGCGCGCCGACAGCATCAGGTCGAGTGTACCGGCGGTTTCCATGAAGGCCGCCACCACTCCCCCATGTAGCGCCGGCAGCAGGATGTTGCCGACGTTGTGCTCGCGCGGCTCGAGATGAAAGATCAGACCATCGCCGGCAGCGTCCGGTGTCGCCGACACGCCGATATGGCGAGCATAGGGGAGCCGCTCCAGCCAGGCGGCGATATCGCCTTCGCTACGGGTCCGGGCCAGCCAGGCTACATCGTGAAATCCTTCAGGCATGAGCGACCTCCCCGAAAAGCGCCTCGGCGAACCCCGGCGGCGTATTGCGTTCCCCGAGGCGCACGAAGTTTCCGATGCCGCGGGCGATGGGCCGGCCCGGCTCCTGCCATAGCGTGCCCTCGGTGAACACCATGGCATTCGTCACGCGAAGCACATGGGCTTCGGCCATGATCGGCTGGCCCGCCACCGCCGGTCGGTAGTGGTCGACGCGCAGATCGAGCGTCGGGCATACCTCCGGCGCCGGTAACCCGCACAGCACCGCCGAGCCACATACGGTATCCAGCAGCATGGTCAACACGCCGCCGTGTACCAGGCCGCGGTCGGCATCACCCAGCAGCTCGTCGCACCATGGCAAGCGCATGCGCACCCAGGGCGGATTGACCTCTTCCACTTCGAGACCCAGGCCACGCGTATGCGGAATGACATTGACGAAACGGCTCAGGCCAGCTCGCCAGACGTCGGAACTTCGACCTGCCACGGCAGGCCCGCTCTGCGGTTCGTCACGTTCGCTCACCCCACCCTCCAACAAGCGTTTGATCAATCTTGCTAGACTAGTTGGCGGGCGAGACCGGCACAAGTGCCATGACCCGTGCGCGGCCCCGAGAAAAATTTCCACTGAAGCGCCGAGAAAACGGCGCGGCGGTCTACTCAAAGCAGCTTCGATAAGCGAGGATAGGGACAGTTCGTCACCGCCTTCCGGAGGCCGTTCCACATGCGCCATACCTTATCGTTCCGCCGCGCGTCCGGTTGGCTCGCCGCGGCCGCTTTCAGCTTTTCCGTTACCGCGCATGCCCAGCCCAGCGACAGCGCCATGCGCACGGCGCTGGAAGCCGCGCGCAATCACGAGTGGCACCGAATCGACCAGGCCGCCATCGACGGCCACGTGCTGGAAGGCTACGTGGAGTATCACCGCCTGCGCAGCCGCCTGCCTCAGGCCGAGCCGGGCCAGATCCTGGAGTTCATCGAGCGCCATCGGGGGGCGCCCGTCGCCGACTGGATGCGCGGCCAGGCGATCGCCCGTTATGGCGCCGCCGGGCGCTATGGCAGCCTGCTGGCCGTGGCCGACGGCGAGCCCAGCGGCACCGAGCGTCAATGCCACTACTACACGGCGCTGCTCGGTAGCGACCCTCAGGCGGCAGCGGAAGGCGGTCGTGCCCTCTGGCGCGTCGGCCGCTCACAGCCGGATGCCTGCGACACGCTATTCGACCACCTACGCGCCAACGGCGAAATCAGTGAGTTCGATATCTGGCAGCGCATGATGCTGGCTTGGGAGCAGAGCGAGACCGGCCTGGTCAGCTACCTGGGGCGACAGCTCGGTCGCCGCTGGCAGGAGGGGCGCGACGCCGTGGAGCGGCTTCAGCGCAGCTATGCCGACATCACCCGGATCCCCACCTGTATCGGCCCCGAGTGCCGCGGCAGCGGGCCGCTGTTCGCCGCCGCCATGCACGGCTTCATCCGCGCCGATACCGAAGCCGCCATGGAGGCGTGGCGCAAGATCGCCGCCCACCTGCCGATCGAGGAGAACCACCGGCATGCCATCGAGGAGGACCTCGCCTTCTACTCACTGGTACGCGGCATCGAGCACAACCTGAGCTGGGTCGACGAGGCTCTGCCGCGGATCGGCACTGCCCGCGTGCTCGAGCTGCGCATCCGTCATGCGCTGGCGAACCGCGATTGGCACGACGTACTTCGCTGGGTCGACCTGATGCCCGAAGAGGCCCGCGAGGACAGCCGCTGGCAGTATTGGAAGGCTCGCGCCCACGAACAGTTGGGCGACCAGGAACGGGCCGAGGTGGCCTATGCGCGTGCCGCCCGGGAGCGCAACTTCTTCGGCTTCGCCGCCGCCGACCGCATCGGCCGCCCCTACTCCCTGAACCTGGAGCGCAGCACACTCAACGACAGCTTCCGCGACCAGGTGGACCAGTGGCCGACGGTGCAGCGCACCGAGGCGCTGCTGCGGATCGGCGAGGAGGGCCTGGCCAACAGCGAATGGTTGCATGCGGCGGCCACCGCGTCGCCGCGTGAAGTCAGGGCGCTGGCCGATTATGCCGCACGCCGCGGCTGGCATGCGCGCCTGGTACAGACCACCATCACCGCCCAGCTGTGGGATGCCCTGGACTGGCGCTTCCCCGAAGCCTACCGCGAGCATTTCCTGCACTGGGGACAGCAGACCGGGGTCGATCCTTATCTGCTGATGGGCATTGCACGGCGCGAGAGCGCCTACAACCCGGAGGCGCTCTCGCCGGCCGGCGCCCGAGGCCTGATGCAACTGATGCCGGGCACCGCGTCCCTGCTCAGCCGCCAGCTCGGCATCAGCGATCCCGGCCCCTACGGCGTGCTCGATCCCGAGCTCAACATCCGTCTGGGCAGCACCTACATTCGCGACATGACCAACCGCTACCGGGGTAACCGCCTGGCGGCGGCGGCGGCCTACAATGCCGGTCCCGGCCGGGTGGACCGCTGGCTGCGCGACGCGCCGGAGGAGTTCGACCTATTCGTCGAGTCGATTCCCTTCCGCGAGACCCGCGACTACGTCCAGGCCGTGCTCTCCTACCGCGTGATCTTCGAAAGCCTGGCCAACGGCGGCAGCAGCGAAGGCGTAGCCATGCTCAGCCAGGCGGAGAAAACGGTGCGCTACGACGCCTCGTTGCTCGCCAGGAACTGATGGCCGCTACCTTAGAGGTCAGGCTGGCTGGCGTTCCAGCGCCAGCCTGACCCCGAACAGGATCAGCACCGCACCGGTCACCCCGTTCAGCGCGCGGGCGAAGAGTTGGCTGGCCAACCAGCGCCCCGCACTACCGACCATGAGCACGATGGCGATCTGCCACAGGTTGGCGATGACGAAGTGCACCCCGGCAAGCCACAGCGACTTGAGCAGCGCCGGGTCGGTCGGAGCGATGAACTGGGGCAGGAAGGCCATGTAGAAGACCACTGTCTTGGGGTTGAGCACATTGGAGAGCAGCCCTTCGCGCAGCGGCCTCCAGGCCGGCACGGATTGGCGCCTCCCCTGCATCGCTTGCACTGGCAGAGCGTTACCGCGTCGCGCGGCGATCAAACCGTTGATTCCCAGCCATATCAGGTACGCCGCCCCCGCCAGCTTGAGCGCACTGAAGGCCCACGCCGACTGGAGCAATATCAACGAAATACCCAGCGCCGAGATCGTGGCATGCACGAACAGGCCACAGCAGATTGCCAGGCTGGTGAGCACACCATCGCGCACTCCCCCGCGTGCCGTATTGCGAATGACCAGCAGGGTATCGACCCCAGGACTCATCGACAGCAGGGTGATGGCGACCAGAAAAGGCCAGAATTGTGCGTCCAGCATGACAGGGCTCCGGTTAGGTAAGACATGAGTTCGAGTGACCCGACGAGGAACATAGCCGAGCGTGGTCAGGGCTGGCTGCGGGTAGCACAAAGTATGGCTAATTTAAGGCAACGGATTCGCTGGACGCTCGGAATTTTTCTATCTACAGTGGATTGAGCGGATGATATCGGTGAAGCGAGGCCACTGCCACAGATCGCAACCTCCCTCGCCGGCTGCTTCCGCTGCGTTGGCCTGCAAGTGGAAAGTCGTCCCGTCGTATGTCGAGTTCTCGATGCACCCGAAGCGCACTTTTCAGCTCTTGCCCACGCACTTCGGGCCCGGCATTGCCGAGTGCCCAGCACGATCAATCTGTAAGTAAGGAAAATCGACAATGGCAACTGGCACTGTCAAGTGGTTCAACGATACCAAGGGCTACGGCTTCATCTCTCCGGACGACGGCGGTGATGACCTGTTCGCGCACTTCTCCGAGATTCAGGCTGAAGGCTTCAAGACCCTGCAGGACGGTCAGAAGGTGACCTTCGAAGTCACCCAGGGCAAGAAAGGCCTTCAGGCCTCCAACATCCGGCTCGCCAACTGAGGTAACGCCTCGACAGGCCCGGAGCCAGGCCGTCTATATGTGGCCCGGCAGTCAGACGAAAGGCCCACTCCTTGGAGTGGGCCTTTTTCGTATTCCCGTTCGACATGCCAACCCAAGCCGGCATGGGAACTCAGTCTTCCGGATCGGTTTCAGCCCGGGTCGACGCCTCGGTGCTTGACTCGGCTTCCGGCTCGGGTTCGATCCGCGGGAGATCGCGCCTCGGCTCGCTACGCTCTGCCTCCTCGAACTGCTCGTCGAGCTGACGCCGTGCCTCCTCGAAGCGACGCTCGGACTCTTCAAGCCAGGCGTCGACATCCGACTGCGTGACCTCGCCGGTTCGCTCCGCCTCTCGCTCGATGGCCGAGGAAGAGCGACCCTCGTCGTCCTCCATGGGCTCGAGTGACGACTCGAAATCGGTTCCACCTTCCATGGGTTCCAGGGCGGGATTGCTGCGCTCCACTTCCTCGAACTGCTGGTCGATCTGGCGCTGAGCCTCTTCGAAGCGACGCTCGGTATCCTCGATGATCGCATCCACATCGGAACGAGTGGGCTCGCCCGGAAGCGCACCACCCTCCTCCAGCGTATCGACGGGAGACTCACCCAATGTCTCGGCTTCGGCGTCTATTTCCTCGTCCTCGCCGAGCGACGCCTCGCCTTCCGGTTCGCTCTCGGTCGCGGCCTCCTCCTCCTCAGCGGGAGGCGGGGCCGATGGCTCATCTTCGGTGGTCTCGGTGGCGGGCGCCGTCTCGGCCGCGG
This sequence comes from Billgrantia sp. C5P2, assembly GCF_051062895.2. Taxonomy (NCBI): domain Bacteria; kingdom Pseudomonadati; phylum Pseudomonadota; class Gammaproteobacteria; order Oceanospirillales; family Halomonadaceae; genus Billgrantia; species Billgrantia sp. C5P2. The sequence continues at coordinate 1,378,015 of NZ_CM128542.1, read as the reverse complement.
GCTCGTCGTCCTGGGCTGGCACGGTCGGCTCATCGCCGTCGTCGCCGCAGCCTGCCAGCATCAAGGCAAGCGTCAAGGCCGCGGCGGCCGGAATCCAGGGTGTCTTGGCCATCGATTTTCTCCCATCCATATGAGACCCGCAAAGGGGCTTATTCCAGCAGAGCCCGGCGAACGCTGCAAGCCGCCAGGGAGCGAGTCACCCTACTGCTTGGACAGTGGCAGGGAAAAACGATCCATTTACACATCAATCCATGGCTGCTATCGGCAACGGACAGTCGAGCGACCAAGCCACGGCCCGCAACAGTTCGGCTTCCTGAGCGTGGACATGGTTATCGTGCACCACGCAGCAAGTCATGGCGTCAAGCAACCTGATCCGATCGCCATCACTCAGTTGACGACAACGCGCCAGGGCCCAGTCGAGTTCCTGGGGCGTGGCCGGCTGGGGCAGCAACGTCATACCCAAGCCCAACCTCTCGGCCGCTTCACGGAACGCTTCCCCTGCCCGTGTCTCGTCGTTGTTTCCCGCCAGCGCCAGGCTCGACAGCAGGCGTTCCACTGCCGCCTCGATCCGTTCCAGAGACAGTCGGCGTCCGCGATGATGCGTCGCCCCCTCGCTACCGACGACGACCAGGCGATACAGAGCCCACTGCAGGGCGCCAGGGGCGTGCTGGGCCGCCATCAACCGCTCGAGGCAGTCGCGAAAGCGCGCGTACTGAGCCACCGAAAGCTGCCGCAGCAAGGGCAGGCACAGCTCGATCAGCGGCAGCCGTTGGCCCGGTCGTACCTCGCTAAGCGGCAGGTCCAGCCGCTCGAGCTCCGCCAGCACGTCCGGCAGGGCGGCTCCGATCAAGACCTGCCGCTGGCTGGCGCGACTGGCAGGCTCGGCCCCCATCAATAGACCGTAGATCACGGCACGGGCCGCATAAGGGTCGTGCACGGCTTCGAGCAGCCTGGGATCGATTCCGGCCAGCGCTCCTCGCGCCAGCTCCAGATCCACTTCACGCGGCTCACCGATCCGCTCTGCCGGCCTGGCAGATGCCGGCCGGGCTCCTCCTCCACTCAGGGCCGCCGCCTGGGCCGGCCTCACTTGGGCGGCCGTCTCACTGGAGCCGGTTGCGGCAACGGCCTCTCGCGCGGTGTTCGGCTCAGGCAGTTGGCCGTCCCATTCGGGCTCGAGACGTCGAATTCGGGTCGCCAGCGGCGGGTGAGTGGCGGTGAGGCCACGCAAGCCAGGCAGGCCGCGGCTGAAATAAAAATGGCTGAACTCCTCGGCGCGGGTCGCCCCCAGCTCGGAGCCATGGGCGTGCGCCGCCACGCGTTTCAGCGCATCGGCCAGGCCCGCCGGGTTGCGGGTGTACTGCACCGCGCTGGCATCGGCCAGAAACTCGCGCTGACGACTCACCGCCGCCTTGATCAGGTTGCCGCACAGGGTACCGATGAAGCCCACCAGCATCAACGCAAGCCCGGCGCCAAGCAGCACCACGTGACCGTTGCCACGTCGGGAGCCACGTACCACGCGCCGGGTCGCCATTCCTCTCAGCAGCATGCGTCCAACGAGCCCGATCACCAGAATGCCGTACAGCAGCGCGATCAAGCGCATGTTGAGGCGCATGTCGCCATGCAGGATATGGCTGAATTCGTGGGCCATCACCCCTTGTAGCTCGTCGCGCGACAGGCTGCGGATGGCGCCTCGCGTCACGCCAATGACCGCGTCCCGGGACGTATGGCCGGCGGCAAAGGCGTTGATACCGGGCTCGTCGATCAGATAGACCGCCGGCACCGGCAGCCCCGCGGCGATCGCCATCTCCTCCACCACGTTGAGTAAGCGGCGCTCGTCGGGATCGCGAGTGGCGGCATTGATGACCCGGCCGCCCAGCGCTTCGGCCACCGCGGCACCGCCGGCGCGCAGCTGCACGTGCCGCGCCAGACTCCCCGCTGCAACCACCAGCAGCACGCCGAGGGCCACGCCACCGAGTAGTAGCGGATCGAGCGCCCGGGCCAGGGGGTCGACGGCCGGCTGGCCGCCATCGAGCAGCACCATGGCCAGCGTCACCACCGCGACGGCCGCAGCGATCATGCCGATCACCGCCATCATCAGCAGCAGAACCAGCCAGACGGTGAGGCGCCTTGCGCGCTCTTGGGCACCGAAGAAATCCATCGCCGTGTACCCGTCAGAAGCGAACGCTGGGTGCGGCCTGGATCTCGGCGCTATCGTCGAACTCCAGCAGCGCTGCGTCCTCGCTATGACCCAGCGGCCCCGCCAGCAACATCGGCGGGAAGCTCTGCTTGTAGGTGTTGTACTGCATGACCGCGTCGTTGAAGGCCTGGCGGGCAAAGGCAACCCGGTTCTCGGTGCTGGTGAGGGTCTCGGAGAGCTGGCGCATGTTGTCGGAGGCCTTGAGGTCCGGATAGGCTTCCATCACCACGTTGAGCCGGCCCAGGGCGGCCCCCAGCGCGCCCTCGGCACCGGATAGCTCGGCCATAGCGCCGGGCTCGCCCGGCCTGGCGGCAGCCGATTTCAGCCCGGCCATGGCGGCATTGCGCGCCTCGGTCACGGCGGTCAGGGTGTCGCGCTCATGAGCCATGTAGGCCTTGGCGGTTTCCACCAGGTTGGGGATCAGGTCGTAGCGTCGCTTGAGCTGCACCTCGATCTGGGCGAAGGCGTTCTGGTAACGGTTCTTCAGCGCCACCAGGCGGTTGTAGATGCTGACACCGTAGACCACCAACAGGGCCAGCACTACCAGTAGCAAGATTGTCGTAACTTGCATGTTATCTCCTCATTGCCGGCTTCTGGCAATGACTTCGCCAGTGCCATTTACACGGCAAACTCTTACACTCTGCCTTCGGATACATTATCAGAACATTGGGGATAGATGATCGACGCCGCCTACATCATTGCCGCTCTCCTCGGTGGCGTGGCTGCCATGGCCATCCGCCTGCCGCCGCTCGTCGGGTTCCTGGCGGCCGGCTTTGCCCTCAACATGCTGGGCTATGAGTCGACACCGCTGCTCACCACGATCGCCGATGTCGGGGTGACGCTGTTGCTGTTCAGCATCGGGCTGAAGCTCAACGTCCGTCAGCTGCTCAAGGGCGAGGTCTGGGGAAGCGCATCGCTGCACATGGTAGGGTCCAGCCTGCTCTTCCTGCTCGTTCTCGGGGCGCTCAAGTGGCTGGGTCTGGGGCAACTTGCAGGCACCGGCTGGTCCACACTGCTGTTGCTGGGCTTCGCACTCTCCTTTTCCAGCACGGTCTTCGTAGTCAAGGTTCTCGAGAAGCGCAGCGAGACCCAATCGGCTCATGGCCGCCTGGCCATTGGGGTATTGATCATGCAGGACGTCTTCGCCGTAATTTTCATTTCGGCCTCGTCCGGCGAGCTACCGAGCCCCTGGGCCATCGGACTGGTGCTGCTGATACCGTTGGCGCCGTTGCTACGCCAAACGCTGGATCGCTTCGGACATGGCGAGATGCAGATGCTCTTCGGCATGTTCCTGGCCTTGGTACTGGGTTACGGTCTGTTCGAACTGGTCGGCCTCAAGGGCGACCTCGGCGCCCTGGTCGTCGGCCTTCTGCTTGCACCGCATCCCGCCGCGGGAAATCTCTCCCGCTCGATGTTCAATCTGAAGGAGCTGCTGCTGGTGGGCTTCTTCCTGAGCATCGGTTTTACCAGTACACCCACTTGGGAAATGCTGGGCATGGCCGTTCTGTTGGTAATTGCGCTACCACTGAAGAGCGTACTCTACCAAATAGTCTTCATGTCCTTCCCGATGCGCCACCGCACCTCGCTGCTGGCCACCTTGGCACTCACCAATTATTCCGAGTTCGGTTTGATCGTGGGCGCCCTGGCGGTCGCCACAGGCTGGCTGGAACCGGAGTGGTTGATTGTACTGTCGCTGGCGGTAGCCCTGAGCTTCGCCTGTTCCGCCGTGCTCAATACGGTCAGCGAGGGTGCCTACCGCCGTCTGGAAGCGCTGCTCCCCGCCAGGCAGGAGCAGGCGCTGGCGACCCGTGAACGGCCGATAGAGATCGGCGATGCCCAGGCAGTGGTACTCGGCATGGGACGAATCGGGCGCAGCGTCTACCGGCGGCTGCGAAAGCACTATGGCTTGCGGGTGCTAGGCATCGACAGTAATCCGAAGACCGTCACCGACCTGAGCGAGCGTGGTTTCAATCTGCTCGAAGGAGATGCACTGGATTCGGATTTCTGGGATAAGTTGCTGATGTCCGGCGACGTGCAGATGGTGATCCTGGCCATGCCGCACCATTCGGGCAATCTCTTCGCGCTGCAACAATTGCGCAACCGACAGTTCCCTGGCCGTATCACTGCGGTCGTCGAGTACCCCGAAGAGATCGAACCGATACGCGAACTGGGGGCCAACGCGGTCTTCCATGTCTACGACGAGGCGGGACGAGCCCTGGCGGACAGCGCTGCCGAAACCGCCGGTGTCGCTCCCGTAGCGCAACAGATGGGCTAAGACGAGCCCCATTCATTACGAGAGAGCACGCATGCAGGACTTTTTCACCTGGCTGGGCCGCACCTTGGGCGAGATCATACGTTTCGTGGTCGACCTGCTGACCCATTTCTTCCAGAACCTGGGCGCCTCCGCTCGAGGCTTCTTCAACGGCCTGGCCACCTCGCTGGGCATCCCCGCCACCGTGGTCAGCCTGGCGGTGCTGTTGCTTGGCCTATGGTTGCTCTATCTCGCTCTGCGTGCCCTGATGCGACGCAGCCTGATCGCCACCCTGATCTGGGCAGTACTCGGCGTGACGGTATTGAGCTGGTTGATCTATTGAGCACAGTCACCCGAACAGGGCACCGCCCCGATGGGCGGTGCCCTGTCATGGGTTACGCCAAGGCCTTTTCGATCACCTCATAGACGTTCGGCGAGAGCTTCTCGGCGCGGATGCGTTCGAGCTCGCCCTTCATCAGTTCCTGGCGCGATTCGTCGAAGCGCCGCCAGCGAGTCAACGGCGTGACCAGGCGGGCGGCGATTTCCGGGTTGAGCCGGTTGAGCTCGATCACCACGTCGGCCAGCAGGCGGTAGCCCTCGCCGTCGGCCCGATGGAAGTTGATGCGGTTCTGGTTGGCAAAGGTGCCGACCAGCGCGCGCACCTTGTTGGGGTTCTTCAGCGAGAAGGCCGGGTGCGCCATCAGATGCTTGACCCGATCCAGGGCGTCCGCCTGCGGCCGGGTGACCTGAATGGCAAACCACTGGTCCATCACCAGCGAGTCGTGAGCCCACTTCTCGCCGAAAGCGCGCAGCGCGGGGCCTGCCAGGTCGTCGCGACTGCTGTGGGTCAGCAGGGTCAGCGCATGGCGTACGTCGGTCATGTTGTGGTCGGCCTCGAACTGCTGATGAGCGAGCTCGATGGCCTGCTCATCCTCGATCGCCATCAGGTAGGAGAGCGCCACGCTCTTCAGGCTGCGCCGCGCGATCTGCTCGGGCTTCGGCGCATAGGCTTCGTCGCTGCGATTCTCTTCGTAGACGCGCAGGAAGTCATCGCGCAGGGTCGCGGCCAGCGACTGCTTGACGAAGTCTCGTGCGGCATGAATCGCCTCGACGTCCACCAGTGGCTGCTGTTCGGCAATATAGGCTTCACTGGGCAGCGTCAGCATCTCGGCCAGCACTGCCTTGTCGTCGCTGCCGCGCTCCAGCAGGGCTCGGAAGGCCTCGACCAGGCGCGTGTCCATGACCTTCTCCACACCGTTGCGATGGGCGGCGATCAGGTCGTCCAACGCCAACATGGCCAACCGCTGGCCGGCATCCCAGCGGTTGAAGCCATCGGAATCGTTGGCCAACAGGAAGGCCAGGTCCTCACGGCTGTAGGGAAAACGTAGCTGGACCGGTGCCGAGAAGCCGCGCAGCAGCGAAGGCACGGGCGCCTCGGGCACGTCGGTGAATACGAAAGTCTGCTCTGCTTCGCGCAGGTGGATGACACCATCGCTGCCCAGCGACTCACCGTCCAGATGCAGCGCCAGGTCGCGGCCGGACTTGGTGCCGACCAACCCCATGCGCACGGGAATGTGCAGCGGCTGTTTCTCGGGCTGCCCCGGCGTGGCCGGGGTACGCTGACGCAGGGTCAGGCGGTACTCGGCGTGAGCATAATCATACTCGCCGTAGGCATCGATCTCCGGGGTGCCGGCCTGGGAGTACCAGCGCATGAATTGGGAGAGGTCCTGCCCCGACGCCTCGGCCATGCAGTCGACGAAGTCCTCGATGGTCACCGCCTGGCCGTCGAAACGTTCGAAATAGAGGTCGCTGCCGCGGCGGAAGGCTTCCCAACCCACCAGGTTGCACAGCATGCGTACCACCTCGGCGCCCTTCTCGTAGATGGTCAGGGTATAGAAGTTGCCGATCTCGATGTAATGGTCGGGGCGTACCGGATGAGCGGTAGGCCCGGCGTCTTCGGCGAACTGCGAGGTACGGAAGAAGGACACGTCCTCGATGCGCTTGACCGGCGCCGAGTTGACGTCGGCAGAGAAGCACTGGTCACGGAAGACGGTGAAGCCCTCCTTGAGCGAGAGCTGGAACCAGTCGCGGCAGGTCACGCGGTTGCCCGACCAGTTGTGGAAATATTCGTGTGCGACGATACCCTCGACCCGCTGGAAGGCGGCATCGGTAGCGGTGTGTGGGTGGGTCAGCACCGCCGCCGAGTTGAAGATATTGAGCCCCTTGTTCTCCATGGCGCCCATATTGAAGTCGTTGACTGCCACGATCATGAACAGGTCGAGATCGTATTCGCGGCCGTAGGTCTCCTCGTCCCACGCCATGGCTCGCTTGAGCGAGGCCATGGCGTGGTCAGTCTTGCCCAGGTTCTCCTCCTCGACCCAGATCTGCAGCGTGACCTCACGCCCGCTCATTGTAGTGAAGCGATCCTCGACCTTCTCCAGGTCGCCAGCCACCAGGGCGAACAGGTAGCTGGGCTTGGGAAACGGATCGTTCCAGGTCACGAAGTGGCGCCCACCGGGCAGTTCGCCCCGCTCCACCGTGTTGCCGTTGGAGAGCAGCACCGGCAGGCTCTGTCGGTCGCCGATCACGGTGGTGGAGAAGGTGGCCATTACGTCCGGGCGGTCCGGGTAGTAGGTGATGCGGCGGAAACCCTCGGCTTCGCACTGGGTGCAATACATGCCGTTGGAAAGATAAAGGCCTTCCAGCGCCGTGTTCTCGCTGGGAGAGATCTCGACTTCCGTGTCCAGGCGAAACTGCCTGGGTGGGTTGTGCACGGTCAGGTCGGCATCACTGAGAGCGTACTCGTCGTCGGCGAGCACCTGGCCATCGATGGCGATACGCTTGAGGGTCAGCTGCTCACCATCGAGTACGAGAGGCGCCTCGCCCTCACTTTGCGGGTGGCGCTCCATCTGCAAACTCGCCTTGACCTTGGTCGCGGCGGGGTCCAGTTCGAAAGTCAGCTCGACATGGGTCACACGGTAGGCGGGCGGCCGGTAATCGTGACGATGGGTCGGCTTGGGTTCAGACATCGGGAAGACTCCTGTCCTTGATCGATGCCCATTGTACGGTCGCGAGCTCCCCAACCTCAAAGAAGCTTGACCTCAACGCCGCACGAGGCGCACTGCCGCCGTGCTGCCAGGCTCGGGTCGTGTGACGATCCAGAGTCCCAGCAATGCCAGGCCTGCCACCAGCATCAGCTTCAGCCATACCAGGCTGAGGGTCATCAGCAGCACCAGGATCGAGAGTGCCAGCATCAGGCTGGCGATCCATTTGGCGTGACGCGGTATCGCGCGCTCGCCCTCCCAGGCCATCACGGTCGGGCCGAAGCGTGGATGCTCGCGAATCCACAAGGCAAAGCGCGGCGAGCCCCGCGATGCCGCCCATACGGCCAGCAGCATGAAGCAGGTCGTCGGCATCAGCGGTACGAACATGCCGACGACACCGAGCGCGAAGCTGATCCAGGCCAGAACGATGTAAAGGGCACGACGAAGCGAGTGCATGCATGAAGCTCCGAGATAGGCTTTCCCTGCTGCTTCCATTGAAGCCCATCTCGCCGGCGCAGGCCAATCGGCCATGCCTATGGCACCGTTAGAAAAAGAAAAGCCCGCCCGAGGGCGAGCGGAAGTGACAGGACAGCATCTACTGGATAGGAATCTCACGGCGATTCTCTCTCACTTCGCCACTGCGAGGTACGTGCACCTTGAGCACGCCGTTGGCGAACGAAGCCCTGATCTCGTCGGGTCGCGCATCGACGGGCAGATCGAGTACCCGGCGGAAGCTGCCGTAGGAGCGCTCGATGCGCTGGTAGCGATCCTCCTTGGTGCTGCTCTCTTGGCGCTTCTCGCCCTCGATGATCAAGCGGTCGCCATCCAAGGTAAGCTTGACGTCCTTCTCGTCCACGCCAGGCACCTCGACGCTGACCAGGTACTCATCGTCGCGTTCGGCAATGTCGAGCTGCGGCCTGAGCAGGCTGGCCATCTCGCCGAATCGACTCTCGAGCGCCGGCATGCCGAACTGACGCATGACGCCGTCCATCCAGCGGTCGAGTTCCTGGTGCATGCCGAGCAACGGCGAGAGTTCGCGATGTCGAGGTTCCATGGGTGCCGGCGCACCAGCGTCGCCTCGCTCGCTCTTGAACCAGTTCCAGGGTGAGAACTTTTGCAGATTCATACGCCACCTCCTGTTCGTGACAAACACACGTGACGCATCGGACAGGCCTTTCGGCACTGCGCTAGCACGAATAGAATTGGTGGCAGGGAAACGGTTTTCAAGTGGAACTCGAGGCGCCCTTTGCGCTGGATCAAGTTTGGCCATCGACCACTGACGGGTCGATGGCAGGCGAGGCATGTCAATCGCGGAAGTTATCGAACTGCAGCGCCAGGTCGGGGCCGCCTTCGCCGCGCAGCATGGCGATGACCTCCTGCAGGTCGTCGCGCTTCTTGCCGGTGACCCTTACCTTGTCGCCCTGAATCTGCGCCTGCACCTTGAGCTTGCTGTCCTTGATGCGCTTGACGATATCCTTGGCCTCCTTCTGCTCCAAACCCTGCTTGAGCTTGACCTCCTGGCGGGCACGCACACCGGAGAGCTCGGGTTCCTGGATATCCATGCAACGCGCGTCGATTCCACGAGCGATGAGGCGATTGCGCAGTACATCGAGCATCTGCTGGAGCTGGAAGTCGACTTCCGCCTCGAGCTGCACGGTGTCGCCGTTGAGCTCGAAGCTCGCCTTGACCCCCTTGAAGTCGAAGCGCCCCTGGATTTCACGGTTGGCCTGATCGACGGCGTTGCTGGCTTCGTGCTTGTCGTATTCGGAAACGATGTCGAAGGTTGGCATGGCGATGTCCTTGTTTGCCCAATCATGCCGGAAGTCTACCAGCCCGGATCGATCCCTGCGCGCCCGTGGCTCCCCCCAGGCTAGGCCGAGTTCTCTTCTGCCAGGATCACGAGCGGCTTATTCATCTGCCAGCCGGCACAACCATCCTCATAATAGTCCTCGAGCCAGCGCTCCAATCGAAAGCCCATGCGCCGATAGAGCCCGAGAGCGGTGCGGTTGTCGGCCCGCACCTCCAGACCCAGCGCCTCGGCATCATGCCGTACGGCGACCCGCTCCAGCGCCTCGAGCAGTTGGCGGCCCAGGCCGCTGCCCCGCGCCTCGGGATGAACGCAGAAGGAATAGAGCCGGGCACGACGACTGCCTCGACGGAACAACAGGGTGCCATACCCCACGAGACGTCCCCCATCGTCGGCCACAAGGGTCTCGGCATGAGCACGATTCAACAGGTGCCAGAGCTGTCGGCGGCTGAAGCGATCGCCGCTGAAGGCCACCTGCTCCAGGCGAAAAAGTGCGTCCAGATCCTGAGGTTGGGCCTGGCGCAGAGTAACGGTCATGGATCTCTCCGGGGCTGCGGTAGCAACACGGAATACAGTGAAAACAGGGTCGTATCGACAGGCCTTGGACCGTCGGGATCATGAAATCATTTCACCTGTCGAAGCGCTTGTCGACAGGAAGTTGCAGCGTCATGCTGGCCGCAATCGCGGCACTGCCGCCCCGTATCACTCGAACGGAACTCGCTCATGTGCGCCTTGCGTATCGTCGTCGACCGACAGGAAGACTGGCAGCCCTACTATCCCTCCGAAGACCTGATCAGCGCCGACGACTTCCTGGCCCTGGATCGGCGCCATCGTAGCGCGGCCGACCAGGACCGCAGCACCCACGTGATCAACCTGTGCGGTGAACTCGACTATCTGGGCACCGGCTACTACGTTTCCCTGCTCGCCCAGGCACGTGGTCAGCGTGTTCTGCCCAGCGTGGAAACCCTCAACGAGCTGTCGCGCAAGGCCTTGGTCGACCTGCAACTGGATACCCTGGCCCCCTTGCTCGGCGAGCTGGCACGCCACGGTCGCCTCGCCGGCGACAGCGTGACCCTGCGCGTGCTGTTCGGTGAATGCCGCGAGCCCGAGCTGGCCCGGCTCGCGCGAAAGCTCTTCGAGCGCCTGCCCTGCCCCCTGCTCGAGGCGCGCCTGGTGCGACGCCACGACCTGTGGCGTCTGGCCCGACTCAAGCCGATCCACCTTCGCGACCTGAACGCCGACGAACAGGACCTGTTCGCCTCCGCGCTCAACCGGCACTCGCGCAAGGTGTGGCGAACTCCCAAGGCGCGCCGTCGCTATCGCTTCGACCTGGCCATACTGGTCGACCCCAAGGAAGCCATGCCGCCGAGCAACCGCAGTGCGCTCAAGGCCTTCATTCGTGCCGGGCGCAAGCTGGGTATCGACGTTTCGCTGATCACCCGGCGCGATGCGGGGCGGCTCGCCGAATTCGATGGGCTCTTCATCCGCGAGACGACGGCACTGGATCACCATACCTATCGCATGGCCCGACTTGCCGAGCACGAAGGGCTGGTAGTGATCGATTCCCCGCGTGACATCCTGCGCTGTACCAACAAGGTCTACCTGCACGCGTTATTGCGTGCCCGCGGCGTGCCTGCGCCGGAAGGCGTGCTGCTGAAGCGGCGCGACCGCCGGCCACTGGCGGAGCGGGTCGCCGGGTTGAGCTTTCCCCTGGTACTCAAGATTCCCGACGGCGCTTTCTCGCGCGGGATCGTCAAGATTGGCTCGTTCGAACAGCTGGAGCACGAAACCCGGCGCTTGTTCGAGGATTCCGCCTTGCTGCTGCTGCAGGAGTGGCTGCCGACCGAGTACGACTGGCGAATCGGCGTTCTGGATGGCCAGGTGCTGTTCGCCAGCCGTTACTACATGGCGCGTGGCCACTGGCAGATCTACGACCACTCGGGCGCCAGAGTGAAGAGCGGCGGTTTCACGACCCACGACCCGGCCGAGGTACCGCCTGCCGTGATTCGGGCGGCCCTGAAGGCCACCCGCCTGATCGGCGATGGGCTCTACGGCGTCGATCTCAAGCAGGCCGGGGAACGCGTGGTCGTCATCGAGGTGAACGACAATCCCAACGTGGACGCCGGCATCGAGGATACCGTTCTGGGGCGCCAGCTCTACGAACGCATCATGGGCGTCTTCCTGTCCCGTATGGAAGCCCGCGTTGCGGCCAGATCATTTGAGAGCTGAGGGAGTCGTTGGATACCCACATCATCAATTAACCAAATAAAACAAAACAATTCAATAAATTACCTCTCGCGCCTCTACCATTGTCGCCATCAAGAGACAGTTCAAGCCCTTGATCTAAAAGGCTAAGATCACTTCGGCTCACTTATGTCTCTTATTGGCGACAATTTGTGTCGTCCCATTCAATCACTATCCTCTCCATGCCCTGCCAAATCACTGAATGAAAACAGTGTTCTCTAGTTGGCGCGGATGTTGCGTACCGTATGGCACGCTAACTAAATGAACCCGGCCCTGCTCGCTATCGCACGTCGGTCAACCACCGACACCGGCGCGATGGCGTTGTTTGGATGACAGGGCGCAATTGCAAGGAGCGACGACGACCATGAGGATAACCATCTTCGGTTCCGGCTATGTGGGTCTAGTCACCGGCGCCTGCCTGGCCGATGTCGGCCATCAGGTCATGTGCGTGGACATCGACGAGGAAAAGGTGGCTCGACTGAACGAGGGGGAAATCCCCATCTACGAGCCCGGCCTGGAGGATCTGATCAGCAAGAACAAGGCCGCAGGACGCATCGAATTCACCACTGATGCCACCAAGGCCGTGGAATTCGGCCTGCTCCAGTTCATTGCCGTGGGCACCCCCTCCGACGAGGATGGCAGCGCCGACCTCAAGTATGTACTGAAGGTTGCCGAGACCGTCGGCCAGTACATGACCGACTACAAGATCATCGTCGACAAGTCGACCGTGCCCGTCGGCACCGCCAGCAAGGTGGAGCGCACCGTGGCCGCCGAGTTGGAGAAGCGCGGTCTCGACCTGGAATTCGACGTCTGCTCCAATCCCGAATTCCTCAAGGAAGGTGCCGCCATCGAGGACTTCTCGCGTGGCTCACGCATCATCGTCGGCACCGATTCGGAGCGCGTCAAGAAGGCCATGATGGAGTGCTACGGGCCCTACAACCGTCAGCGCGACAAGATGATGTTCATGGGCATACGCAGCGCCGAGCTGACCAAATACGCCGCCAACGCAATGCTCGCCACCAAGATCAGCTTCATCAACGAAGTCGCCAATCTCGCCGAGCGCCTCGGCGCCGATGTCGAGGAAGTGCGCCACGGCATCGGCTCCGACCCGCGTATCGGCTACAGCTTCATCTACCCCGGCTGCGGTTACGGCGGTTCCTGCTTCCCCAAGGACGTCAAGGCGCTGGCCCATACCGCCGAGGAGATCGGCCACCCCGCCGAGATGATCAAGGCCGTGGAGCGGGTCAATGCGCGGCAGAAGAACAAGCTGTTCGAGAAGCTGTGCCAGGCCTTCGACGGCCAGTTGGCCGGCAAGACCATCGCCGTCTGGGGGCTGGCCTTCAAGCCCAATACCGACGACATGCGCGAAGCGCCCAGCCGCACCCTGATGGAAGCCCTGTGGGATGCCGGCGCGCGGGTTCAAGCGTACGACCCGGAAGCCGCCGACGAGTGTCGTCGCCTCTATGGTGAACGCGACGACCTGGTGCTGACCGAGCGTCGTGACGACGCCCTGGAGGGAGCCCACGCTCTGGTCATCTGCACCGAGTGGAAGGCCTTCCGTACCGTCGACTTCGAGGAGCTGTACCACAAGCTCAGGGAGCCGGTGCTGGTCGACGGACGCAACCTGTTCCAACCCGAGTTCGTCAAGGCTGCGGGGCTCGCCTACTACGGCATCGGCCGAGGTGACTCCGTGCGGCCCGTACTGGCCTGAGGAGTTCCGATGTCCGCTACTCCCCCAGATCCCTCCACTGCCAGCCGGGTCACGGAGGTCACCACCTTCCTGTTTGGCCTGGCCTTGATGGTGGTCATCGTCAGCGAGTTGCCCTCGGAGGTGTTCTCGCCCGAGTCGGAGAGTTTCATCTTCGTCATCGGCTGGATCGCCATCTGGCGCTACTCCTGGTGGGCCATCCAGGCCGTACGCTCGGTATGGTACAACCGGCGCGTGTTTCCGCAGTTGCGGGCCGAGGCGGACGCGATCGGCGAGGAGGAGAAGCCACCCGAACTGTTCGTGCTCTGCACCTCGTTCCGAATCGAGGCGGAGGTGAACTTCCAGGTCTACGACGCCTTGATTCGCGAGGCTCGCGACTACGGCGTACCGACCACCATCTTCGCCTCCGTCTCGGATCGTACCGATGTGGATGTCATCACTCACGTGATGGACGATCACGGCTGGCCGAAGAACGTCGAAGTGCGCTACATGTTCCAGAAAGGGGACGGCAAGCGCTCGGCCATGGCCGAAGTGCTGCGGGCAATCTCCCGGCGCCTGCCGGCGCCGGGGTCGCTGCTGGTGTCGATGGACGGCGATATCCGGCTCGAGCCGGGTACGCTGTCGCGTTCGCTCTGCTTCTTCCAGTCTCAGGATGACCTGGGTGCGCTGACCACCAACAACCGCGCGGAAGTGACCGGCAACGATGCCACCCGCGAGTGGTATGACCTGCGCTATGCGCAACGCCACCTGATGATGAGCTCGATGGCGGTCTCGCGACGTCTGCTGGTATTGACCGGCCGCTACAGCGTCTTCCGCGCCGACCTGGCGACCCAGCCGGACTTCATCGAGCTGATCGAGAGCGACCACGTCGACCATTGGCGCTTCGGCAACTTCAAGTTCCTCTCGGGCGACGATAAGTCCTCGTGGTACTGGTTGCTGAAGAACGGCTGGCGCATGCTCTACGTTCCCGACGTCTTCGTCACCGGGTTCGAAGAACTACCCGACCGTAGGCGCTTCTTCGCCTCGACCACCGACCTGATGCGCCGCTGGTACGGCAACATGCTGCGTACCAGTAACCGGGCCATCGGCCTGGGACCTCGCCCGATGGGCATGTTCACCTGGTGGAGCCTGGTGGATCAGCGTCTCTCCATGTGGACGACCCTGGTCGGACCCACGGTGGTGACACTGGTGACGCTGTTCGTCAGGCCTTCGTTCTTCTTCGCCTACGTGCTGTGGATACTCTTCACCCGCGGCATTGCCACCTCGATCCTGGCGTGGCAGCGAGGACGCTTCAGCCTGCTGTGGGTTCCGCTGATTTACTACAATCAAGTATGGGGCGCGATGCTGAAGACTTATGTCAGCTTCCGCTTCAACCGCCAGAAATGGTCACGCCAGGGAATCTCCGCAGGCGAGCCGAGCGATCCTGTTGCGGCCAGAAGGCAGCGCCGCATGGGCCATGTGCTGCATGGCTTTGCTTATGGCGTACTGCTCTTCATCCTGCTTATTGCCACCGGCGTGATGGCACCGCCGGACCGGGTATCGCTGCACATTGCGCGTGACCAGACATGGGAGCGCAATCAGGATCCCGAGCGGATCGACCGCTGGCTTGGAGCCGTCCTGGCAGACAAGAGCGGCGACTCGGTGCAGCTGCCTCCGGGCTACTTCCGTCTCGAAGGCGGCCTGCTCGAGACGCTGCAGCGCAACACGCTGCCGAACGAATCGCGGATCCGCGGCAATCAGGACACTACCGTCCTGGCGATTTCCCCGGCCTTGGCGGAGCTGGTGCAAGGCCCGAATGGCGACCCCATCCAGGATGCCGTCGAGTGCACCGTGGATGCGCACTGCCAACTGGCCCTGAACGAACATAACCTGTCCCTCGTCAACGTACGACTCAGGGTCGAGCCCGATGCCCCGACCGACGTGGCAGCGACTCAGCCCTGACGCAAGGAGCGACCAACGGATGGCTGACAATTTTTTCGATGATGACTCCCAGCGGCACGAGCCTACCCTGGGTGGGCACCGACCGAGGCAAGCCGACTCTCACACCGAGCCAAGGAATGCCGATCAGGACAGCGTGCGGCTGACCCAGGGTGACCGGCTGCAGCACGAGCGCCGTGACGAGCGAGGCTACATTCGCGTTACCCTTCCGTTTCGCGTCGACCTCGCCGACAGCGACACCGAACTGAGCGGCAACGATGTCTCGCTGGGGGGCTTCTCCGCACGCAGCTCACAGCGTTTCGAGCCGGGCGAGAAAATATCCGCCTCGCTGCTGATGATGGCCGGCGCCACCGAACTGATCGTCCCGCTGAAGGCCGAGTGCCTACGCGCGACCCGCGCGGCGAACGGAGACGGCTACGACATCAGCTTCGAGATCACCGAGATCGAACCGCAGCATCGCGAGCTGCTGCGCCAGATCATCCGCAGCGCCCTCAGCGGACGCTCGCCCAACGTCGAAGGCCTGATGGCGGGTGAAGATCCCCAGACACCGCGCAAGCGCCAGGCGAGCAAACCCTTGCCGCCTGCGCGTCCGCCCAAGCCGATGGGACGCTACATCCTGTTGTTCGTTGCCATCGGCCTGTTGGTGCTGGTTGGGGCAGCCACGGCCTACCGCAATTTCATGCTGATCGAGCCTAGCTTCGCTGCCGTCACCGCGCCGCGCATCGACATTCGAGCCCCCGGTCCGGGCATCCTCGGCGAGCACGAACTGACTGCCGGGGATCAGGTCGAGCGCGATCAACTGCTGACCAGCGTGGTCAACAGCGAGCTGGAATCGGACCTGATCCTGGCCGAGGCGGCGCTCGACTATAACAACCGCCTGATCGAGAACCTGCGCGAACACCTCGAAGGCGGCATGCAGGAGGTCAGCCTGGCCAACTCGGCACAGCCGGCCAGTGGCGACACCATGACATTCGAATCGGTCTCGCCGGAGATCGCCCAGGCACGGGTCGAGCAGTTCGAGACGGTTCGCGACTACGAGAGTTCCCGCATCGCCGCGCTCGAGGCGCGCGCCGCCAGCAACGAGATCTACAGTCCCTGCGACTGCCTGGTGGCCTGGGCCTTGAGCAGCGCCGACGGCGTCTACATCAACGAAAGCGAGCGGATCATGACGCTGATCCGTACCGACGAGGACGACGTGCTGGTCGAAGCACTGGTGCACATGAACGACATCAGCCGCATCGAACCCAACCAGCAGGCCTACGTGACCCTGGCCAATGCCAACCAGCCGATTCGCGCCCGGGTACGCAACGTCGCCCTCGACGTCGAGCGTCAGCCACGTGCCGGTTTCCCCAGTTGGGTACGCCAGCAGCAGAACGTGGCAAGCGTACTCCTGGTTCCCGAGGAGCCGCTTCCTGCGGAGAGCGTCGGCCAGCCCGTGGACGTACGCTTTACCGAAGCACCGCTGCTGGGGGCCGCCTCGGAACGGATCTGGCAGGGGGTAAGAACGGTCATCCAGTTCGGTGACGACATCTATCGCGCCGCCACGGAGGACAACGATGAAGTTACCAATGAAGGCTAAGCCCAGCCGGGCTCCGAGCCTATACCTGCCGCTGCTTGGCGCACTATTGCTGCCGGCTTCCGCCACCCATGCCGACGAAGCCGAGGATGCCCTCGTCGGCATTCCCCAAGTGGAAGCCTGTTCCCAGCGCTACGCCCAAGCCGAAACGCCCCGCCCGCGTCAAGCCGCGAGCGCTCACGCTTCCATACGTCAGAATTTTCATACCCGGCGTCACTGGGGTACCGAAGAGAACGTGGAACGCCTTGACGCCGAACAGACCGGGATTGGTGAGCCCGGCCTGCGCGTGCACTACCCCGCCGGCACCTCCTCACCCGGGGAGGAACCGGTCGGCGGGGCCGGCTTCTACAGCGACCCGCCCTCCATAAAGGGGGCTGACCGGGCCTGCCTGAGTTACAGGGTCCGGTTCCCCCCGGACTTCGACTTCGTACGCGGTGGCAAACTGCCGGGGCTCTATGGCGGCGAAGCCCCCTCCGGGGGCGAAGAGGTCGATGGCAAGAACGGCTTCTCGATGCGCCTGATGTGGCGCGAGGAAGGCGAAGGCGAACTCTACCCCTATGTGGTCGGTTTCGAGGGCGATTCGGTGGGACGCGGCTTCTGGCGCTTCCCGCTGGGTCAGTGGGTCACCCTCGAGCAGGAGATCGTGCTCAACGACCCCGGCCAGGAGAACGGCATCGCCCGACTATGGGTCGACGGACGTCCGGTGCTGGAACAGCAGAACGTCGTCTATCGCACCTCGCCCTCGGTCACCATCGATGGGCTGATGTTCTCCACCTTCTTTGGTGGTAGCGGCGAAGGATGGCGTACGCCGCGCGACCAGTACGTGGACTTTGCCGCTTTCCGGTTCTTCACACCACACCCTTGACACTCCGCATTCGAGCGCCAATGGAGCGACGCCGATCATGCCCCTTGCCGTAGCAAAAGGACTTACCGCGAGACTGCTGTGCACGCTCTCCCTCGCCCTGATGGTGACGGGAGGCGGCGTGGCGGCAGCCACCGAGACTCTCTCGCGAGAGGAGCGCATGGAGCTCGACCTCTCGGAGTACCGCGTCACCGACACGGATGCCGGCTACTTCGATGTCGAAGCGCGCATGGCCCTGCTGGACGAAACCGACAACTCGATCCTGCTGCAGCTGCAAGACGAACTCGAGACCGGTCCCAGCTGTCGTCAGATGCTCAATTTCAAGCCCATCACCACACGCGGGGGCATACCAGGCTTCTACCCCAACCCCGAGGAGTGGGAACTGGCCACCGAGCCGCTGTTCGCTTTCGAGGACAGCGTGTCGGTACTGGCCGGCTCCTTCGTCGCCAGCGGCGACACCTTCTATGCCGACTGCCTGGTACGCTTCCTGCACGGCTGGGCCGAGGCCAAGGCGCTGACCACCTTCGTCTTCGACCCGAACGACCCTCAGGCCTGGTTCGCCGCGGAATCGATGCTGTTCGCCGCCGCCATGGCCTATTCCATCGTGCGTCCCTACGTGGATGGCTACGAGGAGGAGCGCGCCGAGATCGAGCAGTGGCTGCACGGTCTTGCTCTGCAGCACTCGGCGTTTCCCGGTGAGGAGGAGGAGAGCTGCTGCAACAACCATTTCTATCGTCGCGCGCTCTACGCCAGCATGATCGGCGTACTGGTGGAGGACGACGACCTGTTCCGCTTCGGCGTCAGCGCCATCTATTCGGCGCTGCACGACATGACCGAGGAGGGCGCCCTGCCCCTCGAGGTGAGTCGCGGCCGGCGCGCGACCCACTACCAGAACTATGCGCTCAACTACCTCGTCACCAACATGCAGGTCATTCAGCGCCAGGGCTACGACATCTTCGACCTCGAGTACGAAGGCAATGACATTCACGAGGCCGTCGATTACCTGTTCCGCATCCTCGACAACCCCGAGGCACTGGGCGACTACGCACCGCTGGAACAATTCACCGGGTTTCTGCGGGATCCCCAGTATTTCACCTGGATGGATATCTACCTCGCCCGCTTCGACCATCCGCAGATGGCCCGTTTCATTACCCGGGTGCGTCCCACTTACAACCGCAGCGCCGGCGGTTTCATCACCTTCTATTTCATGGATCCCGATGCCCAGCAGCACGTCTACATGGACGAGGAGCAGCGACGCACCGAAGCCTTCCGCGGCTTGAGCAATTGAGCAAGCGACCTGAAAACCACACATCACAGAGGGGAACACATGGAACGGACAACGAACAGGACTTTACTCGTCCCCTCGCTGCGGATGACCGCAGCGCTAATCGTGTCGGCATGGCTTGTCGGCTGTGCCGCCCCGGGAGGCTCTGCTCCCGGCGGGCATGCCCCGCCCGTCCCGGCAGGATATGAAGCCTGGTTCGGCGGCGTCATCGACGCCGATATCTCCGGCCGGGACTGGGACGTCATCGACTACAGCCAGCGGCTGATCGAAGAGGAGCGCTACGAGGAAGCCATGGAGCAACTCGACGCACTGATGGCACGCAACGTCATGCCGGCTTTCTATGAGGCGGGCAAGCTCTACGAACGCGGCATCGGCGTCGAAGAGAATCCCGCAAAAGCGGCCGAGCTCTACGGCAAGGCGCTGGAGCTGCAGTCCGCCATACACGGCCATGCCTCGCTGCACCTCGGGCGACTGTATCAGGAAGGTCGCGGCGTCGCGCAAAACGATGTGCTGGCCTATCACCTGCTCAAGCAAGCCGTGGAAGCGAATATCGAGCAGGACGCCGAGGTCCGGCTGGCCGAGCTGTTGGCCAGTGGCGGCGAGAATGTCGAAGCCGACCCGGAAATGGCCAAGCAGCTCTACGAGCGCGCCGCCGCCCAGGGAGACTCAAAGGCGCTGGAAGCATTGGCCAAAGCGCACTCCCCCGGTGGCTGGCTGGAAGAGGACCCTGCCGCGGTCATGGACTACGGCCAGCGCTATGCCGAGACGCTCGAAACACAGGCCAGCACCGGCGACACCGGCGCCATGCTGCAACTGGCGTCGCTCTACTCGGCAGAGGGACTGCTCGGCGATCAACCCGAGCAGCGCGTCCGCTGGCTGCGCCAGGCCGCCGAGGCCGGCGACGTCGACGCCTTGGCTCGTGCCGGACGCGAGATGGTCGAGGCCGGCGATACCGCCGGAGGCATGGAGCTGCTCGAGGAAGCCGCCGCTGATGGGCACGTCGATGCCATGACGTACTACGGCGAGGCGCTGCTGGAAGGCAGCGTCGGCCGACCGCAGCCGGTACTCGCCGAGCGCTGGCTGCAAGCAGCGATCGAAGCGGGTTCGGTGGATGCCCAGGTGATACTCGGCCGCGCGCTCGTCGAAGGAGAGGGTGGGCTCAACGACCTGCCCCGCGGCATGAACCTGCTCGAACAGGCGGCCCAACAGGACCATCCGCTGGCGCTGGCCCAACTGGGCTCGCTCTATCTCGATGATGAGCGGATTGCCGGCCAGCCCTACATTGCCGTCGATTATCTCGAACGCGGTCACGCACTCGGCCATCCATGGGCGACCCAGCAACTCGGCGAGGCCTATCTCAAGGGCCGCGGCGTGGCTCAGGATCCCGCACGGGGCGAGGAGCTGTTACGCCAGGCCGCCGAACGTGGACAATCGGGGGCGATGCGACTACTGGGTGAAGCCTACCTGGACGAGGAGAGTCACGCTTTCGAACCCAGCCGCGGCGAGGAGCTGCTGCGCCAGGCCGCCCAGGCCGGCGATACCACGGCGATGACCCTGCTCGGCGAAGCCTACCTGGAAGGGCCGCTGCCGGAAGACCCTTCCCAGGGTATTCAGCTGCTCACCCAGGCCGCCGAACAGGGAGATGCCTATGCCATGGTGGTTCTCGGTCGCGCCTATCGCAACGGCAGCGGCGTCGAGCGCGACCTGAACGAGGCCAACCGCTGGCTGACCCGGGCTCAGGAGGCAGGGCACGAATCCGCCGACGAAGCCCTCACCTACTTGCAGCGCGACCTGGGCGCCCAAGGCAACATCGAGGCGCTCGTGGCCGCTGCGGAGGATGGCCATCCCGGCGCAATGGCCGACCTCGGTCGTGCCTTCCTCAGCGGTGAGGGCGTCCAGCAGGACCAGGAGCGGGCCGAATACTGGCTGGGACAGGCGCATCAGGCGGGCCATGCCGGCGCCGCGGCAAGCCTCGGCCGGATGTACCTCGACCGGGGCGCCACCGAGCGTGGCATCGACTACCTCGAAGCTGCCGTTTCCCGTGGCCACGCCGGAGCCCGCAGCAGCCTGGGCGAAGCTTACCTGACCGGAGACGGCGTCGAGCGCGATGTGGAGCGAGGCATGGAGCTGCTGACCGCCGCCGCCGAATCGGGTGATCCCAACGCTGCCTTCCTGCTGGGCGAGGCCTACCAGAACGGCGACGGCGTGGAGCAGGACGCCGAACAGGCCGAACGCTGGTACCGTCAGGCCAGCGATGCCGGCGCCACCCACGCGCGCGTCGGATTGGGGCTCGCGCTGATGCGTGGTGACGGCGCCATTGCCCAAGACGTCGAGGAAGGCCATGCCCTGCTGCTCGAGGCCGCTGAACAGGGCCATCCGGGTGCCCAGGCCTCCCTCGGCCGCGAATACCTGCGTGGCGAGAACGTCGAGGCCGACCCGGAACGCGGAGCCAATTACCTCTACGAGGCCGCAAGCCAAGGGCATCGCAGTGCGCGCCTCTCCCTCGCCCAGGCCTATCTCTCTGCCCGTGGACTGGAGCACGCCAACCAGCAACAGGCGCTGCTATGGCTCGACGACGTCTTCGAGAGCGAAGGACAGATGGCCGTCGAGACGCTGCGTCAGCTACTTACCGACGAAGAAGCCCTCGCCGCCGCCGCTGAGGTGGAGGTGGATGAGTGAACGGCGCCCCTCGGGGCGTTCTGGTGCAGGCTCGACAAGGCCTCGCATATGACAAGGCCGGCACTCCGTGCCGGCCTTTATCTTGCTCGTCATGCTCGGGCGTGCTCAGTCCTCGAACGGATTGCGCAGCACGATGGTTTCGTTGCGGTCCGGGCCGGTCGAGACAATATCGATCGAAGTGCCCACCTTCTCCTCGAGGAAGCTGATGTAGGAACGGGCATTGTCCGGCAGGTCCTCGATACGCTTGGCGCCCAGGGTCGATTCGCTCCAGCCCGGCAGGTCTTCGTAGAGCGGCTCGACCGCCTCGTAGCCTTCGGAGTCGACCGGGTTGTCGAGCACGTCGCCGTCCTTGCTACGGTAGCCCACGCAGACCCGGATGTTCTCGAGTCCGTCGAGTACGTCGAGTTTGGTCAGGCAGATACCCGAGACCGAGTTGATCTGCACCGCATGACGCAGGGCCACGGCATCGAACCAGCCACAGCGGCGCGGACGGCCCGTGGTGGCGCCGAATTCATGGCCGCGCTCGGCCAGGTGGCGACCATGTTCGTCGAAAAGCTCGGTGGGGAACGGACCGGAGCCGACCCGGGTGGTATAGGCCTTGGTGATGCCGAGTACGTAGTCGAGATAGAGCGGCCCGACGCCGGAGCCGGTAGCCGTTCCCCCCGCCGTGGTGTTGGAGCTGGTGACGAACGGATAGGTGCCGTGGTCGATATCCAGCAACGACCCCTGCGCTCCCTCGAAGAGGATGTTTTCCCCGGCGCGACGCATCTCGTGAACCAGGCTTACCGTATCGCATACCATCGGGCGCAGTTCCTCGGCCATTTCCATGGCCTCATCGAGGATCTGCTGGAAATCCACCGCCTTCTCGCCGTGATAATTGACCAGCACGAAGTTGTGATAGTCGAGCACCTCGCCCAGCTTGGAGGCGAATCGCTCGCGATGGAGCATGTCGCCCAGGCGCAGGCCGCGGCGCGCCACCTTGTCTTCGTAGGCCGGGCCGATGCCACGACCGGTGGTACCGATCTTGGCCACGCCCCGGGCCTTCTCGCGAGCCAGATCGAGGCGCACGTGATACGGCAGGATCAGCGGGCAGGCCGGAGAGAGCCGCAGGCGCTCACGCACCGGCACGCCCTTGTCCTCGAGTTCGCGGATCTCCTTGATCAACGCCTCCGGCGACAGCACCACGCCGTTGCCGATGACGCAGGTCTTGTCCTTACGCAGGATACCGGAGGGAATCAGGTGCAGGACGGTCTTCTCGCCATCGATGACCAGCGTATGCCCGGCGTTGTGGCCGCCCTGGAAGCGCACCACCGCCGCTGCGGATTCGGTCAACAGGTCGACGACCTTGCCCTTGCCTTCGTCTCCCCACTGTGTACCCAGTACGACTACGTTCTTGCCCATTGTGTCTCGTCTCTCGTGTCGGCGCCGCATACGTGCGCGTCGATGATCCGGCCCCGCGGGCCGCGCTCGTCTTCCGGCCCGCTGCCGGTATCGTTCAAGTCAGGCGTCAGCGCGTGCCAACACCTAGAGTGCTTCCGTCTGCCAACGTCCATCGGCCAGAACCAGCCGCAGGCTGCAGCGGTGCGCTTCGGGCGGCGTCGCCTGCCCCGGCAGCGCCTGTACCACACGGTGCCCGCCATCGCGCAGCGATGCGATCGCCTCTGTCACGCCCTCACCGTCAGCGGGCGCCCAGATACCGTCACGGGCCGGCTCACTCTGTACCAGCGTGGCGAGCAGTTTCAGGTCCATTGAAAAACCGGTGGCGGGGCGTGCTCGTCCGAAGGCTCGCCCGGTATCGTCATAGCGACCACCCTTGGCCAGCGCCTGGCCGTAGCCCGGCACGAAAGCCGCGAACATCATTCCGGTGTGGTATTGGTAGCCACGCAGTTCGGCCAGGTCGAAGTAGAGCTCGACCTCGGGATGCTCTTCCGCCACGCCCTGGTGCAACGCCTTGAGCTGCGCCAGGGCCTCGGCCACGGCTGCTGGGGCATCGGCAAAGGTATCACGCGCACTGTCCAGCACCTCGGCCCCACCGTGCAGGCGACCCAGCGCTCGAAACATATCGGCCAGCGCCGGGTCGGACACGCTCGCCTCGACCTGTTGGGCCAGGGCCCCCGGCGACTTGAGTTCGAGCGCCTCGAACAACGCACGCTCTTGGTCGGGTTCCAATGCGGCCGCCTGTACCAGGCTACGATAGATGCCGATATGGCCCAACGCCAGATGCAACTCACCGGCACCTGCGGCCTTGAGGCTCAGCAACGCCAGACTCAGGATCTCGAGGTCCGCTTCCAGGCCGGCATGGCCGAACAGCTCGACGCCCACCTGTACCGGGCTGCGCCCTCCCTGGTGCTGGTCGGCCTTGGCCCGCAGTACGTTGGTGCAATAGCACAGCCTGGCCGGACCCTGGTGGCGCATGGAGTGGGCGTCCATGCGTGCCACCTGCGGCGTCACATCGGCGCTCACCCCCATCAGGCGACCGGTGAGCTGGTCGGTCAGCTTGAAGGTCTGCAGGTCCAGGTCGGTGCCGGTGCCGGTCAACAGGGAATCGAGGAATTCCACCGGGGGCGGCATCACCTGGTCGTATCCCCAACGGTAGTAGAGATCGAGCAGCGTCCGGCGCAACTCCTCCATGCGGCTCGCCTGGGGCGGCAGCACTTCATCCATGCCGTCGGGCAGCAGCCAGCGGTCAGCAATGGTCATGTCGTCAATCCTGCAAGGCGATTTGGGCGGGCAAAAAAAGACTCGATGGCGAAAATGGCCCACAAAAAAACCGGGCCACGCCCGGTTCAAGGATTCTATCACGTTTGGCGGCCGGTTGAACCCCGCCCGCCCAACGCGAGGAAGCCGACTTCGCTCCTGCGGCCGGCTTCCTCCAGGCTTATTCCCCGTTCTGGATGCCCGGGCTTCGCAGGTAACGGAAGAAGTCGCTGGTCGGGTCGAGTACCAGCATGTCCCGCTCGCCGTCGAAGCTATTGCGATAGGCGTTGAGGCTGCGCCAGAAGGAGAAGAACTCCGCATTCTGGCCGTATGCCTCGGAGAAGATCGCCGCCGCTTCGGCATCCCCTTCACCGCGCAGGGTCTCGGCCCGCTCGGTGGCCTGGGCCAGCAGCACCTGGCGACGACGGTCGGCGTTGGCACGGATGCGCTCGGACTCTTCCTGACCCTGGGCGCGCCACTCTCGCGCCTCGCGTTCACGCTCGGAGCGCATACGCTCGAAAACCGCCGAAGAGACATCCTCGGGCAGGTCGATGCGCTTGACGCGAATATCGAGGATCGACACACCGAGCTCTTCGCGCATCAGCGAATCGAGTTCCTGGGTCGGCCTGATCATCAGGTCGTCGCGGCGCTCGGCGATGATCTGCTGCAGATCCAGGCGGCCGAACTCGTTACGCAGGCTTTCGTCGACCCGCGGCTGAATCAGGCGGATCGCCATCATCTCGTCGCCTGCCGTGGCCTCGTAGTAGCGAGTGGGATTGACCACCTGCCACTTGACGTAGGAATCGACGATCACCGCTTTCTGTTCAAGGGTCAGGTAGCGGCTGGTATCGGTATCCAGCGTCAGCACCCGAGTGTCGAACTTGCGAACTGTCTGGGTGATCGGCACCTTGAAGTGCAGCCCGGGCTGGATGTTCTCTTCGATGACTTCACCGAAGCGCAACTTGACGGCTCGCTCGGTTTCGTCGACCACATAGAGGCTGTTGCTGGCGAGCCAGGCAACGGCAGCGAGGCCACCCACGATGATCAAGGAACGGTTGTTGACCATTTAGCGGCCCTCCCTGCGGATACCACCGGTGTTACCGCCCTGCGACGATGAAGACGTCCGCAGGCGCTCGAGCACGCGCGGGTCGAGCTCACCGCTTTCGCCGCGTGCCGCCTCGTCGCCGCCTTCGCCACCCGTTCCTCCGGGCCGCTGGTCGAGCGGCAGGTACATCAGCGGTGCATCGTCGCGCACGTCGACCAATACCTTCGGCGTACGGGCGAAGACGTCCGCCATGGCGTCGATATAGAGGCGCTCGCGCATGATCTCCGGCGCATTATCGTATTGAACCAATAGCGCGTTGAAGCGGTTGACCTGACCCTGGGCTTCGGCCACTACCGACTCACGATAGCCCTGGCCCTGTTCGACCAGGCGCTGGGCCTGACCCTGAGCGGCCGGGATGATGGCATTGGCGTAGGCCATACCTTCGTTGATGGTCCGCTGGCGATCCTCGCGGGCCCGGATCACGTCGTCGAAGGCATCGATGACGGGTGCCGGCGCCGAAGTCGACTCGATGTTGATCGTCTGCAGACGAATGCCGGTGCCGTAGCTGTCCAGATAGGTCTGCAGGCGGCTCGCCACGGAGCTGCCGAGGATCTCGCGACCGGAGGTCAGGATCTCGATCATGTCGGTGCCGCCGACCACGTGACGCAATGCGGAATCCAGCGCGTTCTCGATGGAAAGCTGCGGGTTGCGCACGTTGAGCACGAAGTCCCGCGGGTCGTTGACCTGGTACTGGGCCGAGATCTCGACCTCGACGATGTTCTCGTCGCGAGTCAGCATCGCCTGTGTCTGGGTCAACGAGCGTACGCGGGTCACGTTGACCATGCGCACGTCGTCTATCAGCGGCGGGTTCCAGTGCAGACCGGGGCCCACCACGGTCTGGTACTCGCCGAAGCGCAGCACCACGCCGCGTTCGGCCTGGTCGACCAGGTAGAAGCCCATCGCCCCCCAAATGCCCAGTGCAATGATGAGCAGCAGCCCGGGCAGTGCAAAGGTGTTGCGCGGGCGCCCCCCTCCCTTGCCGCCACGGCCACCGCCACCCTTGCCACCACGGCCACCGAGCATGCTGTTGAGCTTGTCCTGAAACTTCTTCAGGGCCTCGTCAAGGTCGGGTGGCCCCTGGTTGCCCCCGCGGTTGCCACCGCCGCCGCCGTTTCCACCGCCGCGTCGGCCCCCGCCACTCCAGGGGTCGTTCTGGTTTCCGCCACCCGGCTCATTCCAAGCCATACGTCGTCTCCACTCTGCGTTACCTCCCAAGCGGCCTCTCGTACCGCCGCAAGGGATGGTCGGTTGCTATCCTGTAGGGACACCCGAGGGCGCCTGATGCCGTTGTTTTCAGGAAAAAAGCCAATCCAGCCGGTTGTCATGCATCCCACACCGGCCGTTCGTGCAGCTCGGACGGCAGGTAGTCCTCTGCACGCTCTCCCAAGCGGGCCATCAACTGCAGGAAGTCGCGTCGAGGCAGGCGTACATCGAGCCGTACCTTACCGCCCTCTTCGTAATGCTCTTCTCGCACGGCACCAAGCTCGTGCAGACCCGCTCTCAAGCGACCCTGTTGTGGCGCCAGATGCAGGCTGAAATCGATGACATCCTCGGCCAGGCACTCCGAGAGGGCCTGGCCGAGCAGTTCCAGCCCACGCCCATCGCGTGCCGACAGCCACACCACTTCGGGCCGGCCCTGCCCATCGCGCTCTATCCGCGGCGCGCTGTCGAGCAGGTCTATCTTGTTCATTACCTTGAGCATCGGCACGCCGAGCGCACCGATCTCGTCAAGCACACCTTCGACCTGAGCCACGTTGAGCTCGCGGTCGGGGTCGGCGGCATCGATCACGTGCACCAGCAGCGACGCCTCGGCCGCTTCCTGGAGAGTGGCCTGGAAGGCCTCCACCAACTTGTGCGGGAGATGACGAATGAAGCCCACGGTATCCGCCAACACCACGGGGCCGACATCACCGACCTCCAACCGTCGCAGAGTCGGATCGAGCGTAGCGAACAACTGGTCGGCCGCATAGACCTTCGCTTCCGTCAGCGCATTGAACAGCGTCGACTTGCCGGCATTGGTATAGCCGACCAGCGACACGCTGGGGATCTCTGCCCGAGCCCGCGCACGGCGGTTCTGGCTGCGCTGGCTGCGCACCTTGTCGAGCCGCTTGTGGATCGCCTTGATGCGCGCCCGCAACAGCCGACGGTCGGTCTCGAGCTGCGTCTCGCCGGGACCGCGCAGGCCGATACCACCCTTCTGGCGCTCCAGGTGGGTCCAGCCCCTAACCAGACGAGTGGACATGTACTCCAGCTGGGCCAGCTCGACCTGCAGCTTGCCCTCATGGGTACGCGCCCGCTGGGCGAAGATATCGAGAATCAGCCCCGTACGGTCCAGTACCCGGCACTTGAGTTCTCGCTCCAGGTTACGTTCCTGGGAGGGGCTCAAGCCATGGTTGAAGATGACGAGTTCGGCGCCATGCACCGATAGCGCCTCGCGCAGCTCCTCGAGCTTGCCGCTGCCTATGTAGGTGCGCGAATCGGGCCGATGCCGGCTGCCGGTAAGCAGCATGGCCGGCTCGGCGCCGGCGGAACGGACCAGTTCCAAGAACTCGCCCGGATCCTCGCGTTCCCGCTCGTCCTGGAAGTCGACATGGACCAGTACTGCCGTTTCGCCGGCATTGGGTCGTTCAAAAAACAATCAATACCTCACGCGTTGCTGTCCGGCTGGGCCGTTGGATCCTGCGGCGGTAGCCGCACGTTGCGCGAAGGCACCACCGTGGAGATGGCGTGCTTGTAGACCATCTGACTGACGGTGTTGCGCAGCAGGATCACAAACTGATCGAACGACTCGATCTGTCCCTGAAGCTTGATGCCGTTGACCAGGAAAATCGAAACCGGAATGCGCTCCTTGCGCAGGATGTTCAGGTATGGGTCTTGAAGGGACTGCCCTTTGGACATGTTACCTCTCCCTAAATCATTCTAATGAGGGGTGGAAGTTGTGTTCTTGGGTTGCCTGTCGATGCGACACGCCACCATGCCGGTTCGGCCTGGTCTACCCGGCCACTCGAAGCCAACATCTTACGCTAAGAGCCCGATTCACGCACGAATTTCAGGACATCGTCCAGCGCATCCCGGCTCTGGCTATCGACCCAGTGTAGTCCCGGCCAACTGCGCAGCCAGGTCAACTGACGCTTGGCCAATTGCCGGGTCGCCACGATGGTCCGATGGCGCAACTGCTCGAGATTGCCCTGTCCGTCGAGGTATTCCCAAACCTGACGATAGCCCACGCTCTTCATCGAGGGCAGCCCTGGATGCAGGTCGCCACGTGCTTTAAGCGACTCGACTTCCGCGATGAAGCCGGCTTCCAGCATGACCTCGAAGCGTGCCGCGATCCGCGTATGCAGGACACTGCGATCGAAGGGCGTGAAACCTATCGACAGCACTTCCCACGGGAAGGTTTCAGGTTGTTGCTGATGCCACAATTCGGTGAGCGTCGTGCCGCTGGCACGATAGACCTCGAGTGCCCGCATCAGGCGCTGTGGGTCGTTGGGGTGGATGCGCCGGGAAGACTCGGGGTCGACCCTGGCAAGCTCGGCATGCAGCCCAGCCAGGCCGCTGCGCTCGGCCTCTCGCGCCAGCTCGGCGCGTATCGCCGGATCGGCCGCCGGCAGGTTGGCAACGCCTTCGAGCAGGCGTTTGGCATACATCATGGTGCCACCCACCAGCAGCGGGATACGCCCGGCTGCGGTGATTCGTCGCATCTCGCGGCGGGCATCCTCGCGGAAATCCGCCGCCGAGTAGGGATCGGCCGGGTCGCGGATATCGATCAGCCGATGGGGGGCGCTCGCCAGCTCTTCCGGCGACGGCTTGGCACTGCCGATATCCATGCCGCGGTAGACCATGGCAGAGTCCATACTGATCAGCTCGCAATCGAGCCGCTCGTGCAGGGCGATCGCCAGGTCGGTCTTGCCGGCGGCGGTCGGGCCCATCAGCAGGATGGCGAGAGGGCGTCTTTCACGCATGTGGGCGAGTGCTTCCTTACTGGCCACGCAGGAACAGCCGGTCGAGCTGCTTGAGCGACATCTCGGTCCAGGTGGGGCGGCCGTGGTTGCACTGACCGCTACGCTCGGTGCGCTCCATGTCGCGCAACAGCGCGTTCATCTCGGCCGTGGTCAGGCGTCGGTTGGCGCGTACGCTGCCGTGGCAGGCCATGGTCGCCAGCAGCTCGTTGATCCGGGCTTCGAGGCGGTCGGAGCGACCGTAGCGCTCCAGGTCCCCCAGCATGTCTCGGATCAGCGGCTCGGCATCGGCATCCGCCAGCAGCGCCGGCAGTTGACGCACCAGTAGCGTCTCGGGACCCGCCACATCGAGCTCCACACCCAAGCGGCTGAAGGCATCGCGTTCGGCTTCGGCGGTGGCCACTTCCGCGTGGCTGGCGGCCATCGACACCGGCACCAGCAGCGGCTGAGCCTCGAGCGCTCCTCCGTGCACCTGATCCTTCATGCGCTCGTAGACGATGCGCTCATGGGCGGCGTGCATGTCGACGATGATCATGCCCTGCGCCGTCTGCGAGAGGATGTAGATACCGTGCAACTGGGCGATGGCAAAGCCCAATGGCGGTATGCCGCTACCCTCGTCCGCATCGGGCAGTCGCGGCGACGCGGCCTCTCGCACTGCCGGCGTGGCCACCGGGACGTCCGCATCATCCTCGGACCGCGGCGTGAGCAGTTGTTCTTCATGGTCGGGATGCAGGGCCCGATAGCCGTCCATGAAGGTGCGCACGCGATCGGCCGTCACTCGTCCTGCCGTATCCACCGTTTCGTGCAGCCTCATGGGCTGCTGCTGCCAGCGTCCTGCCGGTTCACGCACCGCTTGCTCACCGCCAGTACTCGCGCTTGCGGAGGCCTCGTCAACGGCACTGGAGCCTTCCGGCTCGTGCACGCCCGGACGTGCCTCGGCCAGTGCACGATGCAGACTGGAGAAGAGGAAGTCGTGGACCAGGCGGCCATCGCGAAAGCGTACTTCGTGCTTGGTGGGGTGGACGTTGACGTCCACCACTGCGGGATCGACCTCGAGATAAAGCACGAAGACCGGATGCCGCCCATGGAACAGTACATCGCGGTAGGCCTGCCGGATGGCGTGCGCTACCAGCCGGTCGCGTACCACACGCCCGTTGACGAAGAAGTACTGCTGGTCGGCCTGGGCGCGGGAGTGAGTGGGCAGTCCGACCCAGCCCCATAGACGCAGGCCGCCCGCCTCGAGATCGAGATGCAGGGCGTTGTCGAGGAAGCCCTTGCCCAGCAGCGCGGCGATACGCCGTTCGCGGCGAGCGGCGTCGTCACCCGCCGGCAACTGATGCACGGTCTTCTGATTGTGGCGCAGCACCCAGGCGATGTCGTAGCGCGACAGTGCTAGGCGGCGGAAGGCTTCCTCCACGTGGCCGTACTCGGTCTTCTCGGCGCGCAGGAACTTGCGCCGTGCCGGCGTGTTGAAGAACAGGTCGCGCACCGTCACCGAGGTTCCACGCGGATGCGGTGCCGGGGTGACGCGGGGTTCCATCTGGCGCCCCTCGGCCACCACGCGCCAGCCACTGCGCGGGTCGTCGTCGACATTGGCGACGAGCTCGAGACGCGAGACCGAGCTGATGGACGCCAACGCCTCGCCGCGAAAACCGAGGCTGGCCACACCCTCGAGATCCTCCAGCGAGGCGATCTTGCTGGTGGCATGGCGCGACAAGGCCAGCGGCAGGTCATCCTCGGCGATCCCGCTGCCGTCGTCGCGCACGCGGATCAGCCGCGCCCCGCCAGCCTCGAGCTCCACCTCGATACGGGTGCTACCGGCATCGATGG
The DNA here is from genome assembly GCF_051062895.2 of Billgrantia sp. C5P2. Classification (NCBI taxonomy): domain Bacteria; kingdom Pseudomonadati; phylum Pseudomonadota; class Gammaproteobacteria; order Oceanospirillales; family Halomonadaceae; genus Billgrantia; species Billgrantia sp. C5P2. The sequence goes on along the minus strand of NZ_CM128542.1, from coordinate 1,346,833 downwards.
CATTCTCGACCAGTTCCTTGACCACCGACGCCGGGCGCTCCACCACCTCGCCGGCAGCGATCTGGTTGGCCAGCCGGGGATCGAGGACGCGGATGCGTCGGGTTGCTTCGATTACCGTCATGAGCGGGGAATCCGTAGTACCTGTCCGACGCGGATCACGTCGCCATTGAGTTCGTTGGCCTGCTTGAGCTGCGCCACCGGTACGCCGTGGCGTGCCGCGATCTGCGACAGGGTATCGCCCGGCTGAATGCGGTACTCGTTACCAGAGGGAGTGCGCTGGTTGTCACGCTGCCAGGCCAAGAGACTCGCCGGCGGCGGATTGCTGCGAAAATGCGCCTGCAGCCCGGAGAAGATCGACTCGGCCATGCGCTGCTGGTGGCCCGAGTCACGTAGACGACGCTCCTCGTCAGGGTTGGAGATGAAGCCCGTCTCGATCAACAGCGAGGGGATGTCGGGCGACTTCAAGACCATGAAGCCGGCCTGCTCGACCCGCGATTTGTGCAGGCGATTGACGCGCCCCAACTGGTCGAGCACCTGCCCCCCGATGGCCAGGGAATCGTTGAGGGTGGCGGTCATGGTCAGGTCGAGCAGCACGCCGCGCAGCACCTCGTCCTTGTCGTTGAGCGAAAGATTGCCGTCCACGCCACCGATCAGGTCGGCCTGGTTCTCGCTGGCCGCCAGCCACTGGGCGGTCTCCGAGGTGGCACCCCGCTGGGACAGTGCATAGACGGAACTGCCGTTGGGCCGCGGGCTGTTGAAGGCGTCGGCATGGATCGAAACGAAGAAGTCGGCCTTCTGCTCACGGGCGATGCGGGTGCGCTGGCGCAGCCCGACATAGTAGTCGCCGTCGCGAATCATCACCGCGCGGAAGCCTTCGGTATCGTCGACCAGGCGCTGCAGACGACGGCTGATCTCCATTACCACGTCCTTTTCACGCGTTCCGCTGGGCCCGATGGCCCCCGGGTCCTCGCCGCCATGACCGGCGTCGATGGCGATGATGATGTCACGCCGGGGATGCGGTGCCGCCGGCTGCTGAGCCACGACCTCGGGGTCGACTCGTGGCGCCTCGCCGGCTGTCTCGCTGGAACCGCTCCTGTGACGGTTGGCGGCGATCTCCTGCTCGCGAATCATCGCCTCGATGGGATCGATAGGGTTTTGAACCGCGCTCTCGCCGGGATACTCCATGTCGACCACCAGGCGATGACCGTACTGCTCGTTGGGCGGTAGCGTGAAGTGGCGCGGCTCCACTTCGCGCGAGAGTTCCAGCACCACCCGCAGGCCGCCGCCGTCGCGAACTCCGCTGCGCACCGCCGTGATGGCGCTCCCCTCAAGCTCCAGGCTCGCCAGGTCGGTGTCGAGGCCGCTCTGGTCGAGGTCGATCACCAGCCGCCGCGGGTTGTCCAGGGTGAAGATATCGGCCTCGGCATGGTCGGAGAGATCGAACACCAACCGTGCATGGTCCGGCGCCGCCCACAGGCGGATATTGTCGACTTGAGCCGCCCGCACTGGAGCGTCGGGCAACAGGGTCAGGCACAGTATCGCCAGCAGACCGATGCCGGCCATCCCCGGCCAATAATGGAGGCGTGCGATCGAGGATCGAATATGGCTCACGGTGTTTCGCGTTCCCGGTCAATGATCATGTCGGCAAGGGCGGTATCCCGCCCCAGGGCAGCCACGACCTCCCGGCCATGGGCCGAAGGAGCCTCGAGCGTGGCCAGGCGCCCGCTTCCGTTCAGGCGCAGGGTGACGAACAGGTCGGGAGGCGGCAGCCAACCGGCGCCGCGGCTGGGCCACTCGACGATACACAGGGCATCATCGGCAAACAGGTCGCGCCCACCGATGAACTCCAGTTCCTCGGGGTCGCCCAGGCGGTAGAGGTCGAAGTGGTAGACCCGCCCACCTTCCAGGTCGTAGGGCTCGACCAGCGTGTAGGTCGGGCTCTTGACCGCTCCGGCATGACCATGGCCGCGCAGGATGCCACGGGTGAGCGTGGTCTTGCCCGCGCCCAGCTCGCCCTCGAGATAGATGCGTCCACGCGCCCTCAGGGCCTTGCCCAGGCACTGCCCGAAGACGACCTGACGGTCTTCGTCATCGAGTCTTATGCGCATCATGGCCCCCTGCAAGCGAATGGAACCCCGGCTCGAACCCAGGGTTGACGATAACTCGGGCATAGGATGCCAGATCGGCAGCCAGCAGACCACGCTCCCCCGCGTCGCGTACGGCCATGTCGGCTGCCAGCGAATGAACCATGACGCCGAGCCTTGCCGCCACTTCCAGCGCCAGACCCTGGGCCAGCAGTGCTCCAAGAATACCGCTGAGAACGTCTCCCATCCCTCCCGAGGCCATGCCCGGGTTGCCATAAGGACACACCGCCATGCCATCGGGGCCCGCCACCAGGCTGCCGGCCCCCTTGAGCACGACCACCCCGCCATAGCGCTGTTGCAGTTCGCGCGCCGCAGCGGGCCGGTCGGCTTCCACCTCAGCCGCACTGCAGCCCAGCAAACGGCCTGCCTCTCCCGGATGTGGCGTCAGGATCCAGTCGTCCCGGCGCTGGCCGCTGAAATGAGAGGCCAGCAGGTTGAGGCCATCGGCATCGATTACCATCGGCTTCGACTCTCCCAGCGCTGCCTGCAACATGCCCTGCCCCCAAGCGCCCTGCCCCAGCCCGGGCCCCACTACCAGCACGTCGGCCCTGCCGGGCAGCTCGCCGAGTTCGGCGGCACCGCGCATGCCATGCACCATCACTTCGGGGCGGTAGGTCAGGCTGGCCGTGACATGCTCGGGTGCCGTGGCCAGGCTGATCTTGCCGGCCCCCAGGCGCGCCGCCGCCTCGCTGGCGAGCAGTGCCGCACCGCCGAAGCCCGGCGCACCGCCCAGCACCAACACATGGCCCATGGCGCCCTTGTGGGCGTCTCGCGTCCGCGGCGGCAACCATACCTTCAACAGCTCCTGATCCAGCAGGTCCGCGGCTGGCGTCAGGTCGACATGGCTGCGTGCATCGACCCCCAGGGCACGGAAGTGGACTTCTCCGGCCAGCGCCGGGGCACGCCCGGTGTGCAGGCCGATCTTGTCGCCGATGAAAGTGACCGTGCGCGTAGCACGTACCGCCATACCAAGCTCGGCCCCGGTATCGGCGGCAAGCCCGGAAGGTATGTCGATGGCCAGTACCGGCAGTCCACTGGCATTGACCGCCTCGATGGCATCGCGAAATTCACCCCGCGCCTCACCGGTGAGACCGGTACCCAGCAGGGCATCGACGACCACCTCACCGGAAAAGTCGATCCCCTTGCGCCACGGATCGAGGCCGACACCCGCCGCGGTCGCCATCTCGGCAGCTCGCGCCGCGTCACCCTCGAGTGCCGACATCGACTTGAGCGTGATGCGCTGAACCTCGACCCCGGCGACTGACGCCAGCGCCGCGAGCACGTGGCCATCGCCGCCATTGTTGCCACCGCCGCACAGCACCGTGATTCGCTTGACGCCGGGCCAGCGCGCCTTGAGGCTCTGCCAAGCCGCCGTGGCCGCCCGCTGCATCAGGGCAAAGCCTTCGACCCCGGTGGCAATGGTGCGGCGATCGAGTTCGCGCACCTGCTCGGCCCGATAGAGCGGACGCAGCACGACCTGTGGTTCGTCGGAACGATTCCCGGACATCCGGTGTCTCCCCTGCCAGCATTGCTTTATCATTGGGAGTGTAAGCGCCGTGGCGCGCTCGCCAATCCCCCCGCTGTGTATTTACCCGGTTTTTTCTCGATCATGACCCACCTCGCGACCCTGGACGACAATGCGCTGGCCGAGCTGGCCACGGCCATCAAGACCTGGGGCCGTGAGCTTGGCTTTCAGCAGGTGGGCATCGCCGACCTCGACCTGGCCGAAGACGAGCGCCACCTGCAGCGTTGGCTCGACGCCGAGTACCACGGCGAAATGGGCTTCATGGCCAAGCACGGCACCAAGCGCACTCGGCCGGAAGAGCTCATTCCCGGCACGCTGCGTGTCGTCAGCGTACGCCTGGACTACCTGCCCGCCGAGGTGGAGAGCGCCAAGGTGCTGGGCCAGCCTGATATCGCTTATGTCTCGCGCTACGCCGTGGGTCGTGACTACCACAAGCTGATGCGCAAGCGCCTGGCCACCCTGGCCCAGTGGATCGAGGAGAAGGTTGGCCCCTTCGGCTATCGCGCCTTCGTCGACTCGGCACCGGTCATGGAGCGCGCGCTGGCGCGCAAGGCCGGGCTCGGCTGGGTGGGCAAGAATGCCATGCTGCTCAACCCCCGAGCGGGCTCACTGTTCTTTCTCGGCGAACTCTACGTCGACCTGCCGCTGCCCGTCGATCCCCCGTTCGAGGGCGAACACTGCGGCAGTTGCAGCGCCTGTCGCACGGCCTGCCCCACCGACGCCATCGTCGAAGACAAGGTGGTCGACGCCCGCGCCTGCATCTCCTACCTCACCATCGAGCTGTTCGGCAGCATCCCCGAGCGCTTCCGCGAGGCCATGGGCAACCGCGTGTTCGGCTGCGACGACTGCCAACTGGTCTGCCCCTTCACCCGCTTTGCCCGCGCCACGAAGGAGGACGACTTCGCCCCGCGCCACGACCTCGACCGCGCCAGCCTGGTGTCGCTGTTCGGCTGGGGCGAGGAAGAGTTCCTCGACAAGACCGCCGGCAGCCCGATACGGCGCATCGGCTACGAACGCTGGCTGCGCAACCTGGCGGTGGGCCTGGGCAACGCCCCCTGGAGCGAGGCCGTGGAAGCCGCCTTGCGCGCCCGCCTCGCCTTTCCCTCCGACCTGGTGCGTGAGCACGTGCGCTGGGCGCTCTGGCGGCAGCGGGAGAAGCGTGACAGGCTGATCGCCAGCCAAGCCTAGCTTCTCACTCCTCCTCGTCGCGCTCGCTGCCCGCCAGCCGCAGGAAGGTATTGCGATAGTGGGCCAGTTCGGCCAGCGACTCGCGAATGTCGTCCAGCGCCTGGTGGGTATTGCGCTTGCTGAAGCCGGCCAGCGCGCCCGGGTTCCAGCGCTTGGCCAGCTCCTTCAGGGTCGAGACGTCCAGGTTGCGATAGTGGAAGAAGGCCAGCAGCTCGGGCATCTCGCGTTCGAGGAAGCGACGGTCCTGGTGCACGCTGTTGCCGCACATGGGTGAGGTCCCGGGCATCACGTAAGTCTTCAGGAACTCGAGAGTCTGCCGCTCGGCCTCGTCGGTAACGGTGCGGCTCTGCTTGACCCGCTCGACCAGGCCCGACTCGCCATGGGTCTTCTGGTTCCAGTCGTCCATGGCCGCAAGCAGTTCGTCGGGCTGGTGCACCGCTATCACCGGGCCTTCGGCGATGAGGTTGAGATCGTTGTCGGTGATCAGGGTGGCCACTTCGATGATGCGCTCGCGCTCGGGTTCGAGCCCGGTCATCTCGAGGTCGATCCACACCAGCAGGTCGTCGCGCGGCGCGGGGGTATTCGGCATGGGACAGCTCCAGGTTGAGGGCGCAGCAGGACAGGCCGGGCCACGCTGGGTACAATGCCGCTATTGTAACGATCTTCGGGCGCCCATGAGCAAACGCAAGCTAAGTCGCCAGCAACGCTGGCGGATCGAGAAGATACAGGCCGAGCGGTCTCGGCGCGCCGAGCAGCGCGACGCCCAGGATTCTCAGAAGCTCGCCGCCGGCGAATACGGCCCCGAGCGGCCCGGGCGCGTCATTGCCCACTACGGACGCACTCTCGATGTGCAAGGCGACGCCGACGAAGCGACCGTACGCTGCCACTTGCGCGCCAATCTCGAAGGGCTGGTGACAGGCGACCGGGTCATCTGGCGTGCCACCTACGACGACGAAGGCAACCCCGTGGAAGGCGTCGTCGTGGCCCGCAGCGAGCGCCAGAACGTGCTCGAGCGCCCCGACCCCCGCGGCCAGCTCAAGCCGGTGGCGGCCAACATCGATCAGATCCTCATCGTCTTCGCCGTGGAACCCGCCCCGCACCCCAACCTGATCGACCGCTACCTGGTGGCCGCCGAGGCCACCGGCATCGCTCCGGTGCTGGTGCTCAACAAGATCGACCTGCTGCCCGCGGACGGCGGCGAACTGCGCGCGCTACTGGCCCGCTACGAAGCGCTGGGGTATCCGGTGGTAACGACGACCACCGCCCGCGACGATGGGCTCGATGCATTGCTGGAACGGCTGAGCGGGCGCACCTCGGTATTCGTCGGCCAGAGCGGCGTGGGCAAGTCTTCACTGATCGGTCGCCTGCTACCCGATGAGTCGCTGCGCATCGGCGACCTGTCGAAGGATTCACGCAAGGGCACCCATACCACCACCACGGCGCGCCTCTACCGCTTGCCTACGGCCGACGATGCCGAACTGATCGACTCACCGGGGATCCGCGAATTCGGCCTGGTACACCTGGACGAGCAGCAGGTCGCCGAGGGGTTCATCGAGTTTCACGACTTTCTCGGCCGCTGCCGTTTCCGCGACTGCAGCCACCGACAGGAGCCGGGCTGCGCCCTGCTCGAGGCCGTGGAACGCGGCGACATTCATCCCGCACGTTTTGCCAGCTATCGACATATCGTCGATAGTCTCAGCGAGACCTGATCAAGCTCGCATCGCGACGACATTGAGGATAAGGAGAGCGCCATGAGTTCCGAAGAGAACCTGCTACCGCTGATCGTCGAACCCGAGCAGCTCGCCAAGCATCTGGACGATACCCAGTTGTTGATTGTCGACGTGCCGCTCAAGGCGGAGAGTTACACGGAGGGGCACGTCCCCGGCGCCGTATTCCTCGACTTCCGCCGCCTGACGCGTAGCGAAGGCGACGTACCCAACGAGGTGCCGAGCATAGAGGCATTGTCGCAGCTGTTCTCGTCTCTCGGACTGACCCGCGACACCCATGTGGTGGCCTACGACGACGAGGGCGGCGGCTGGGCCGGGCGCCTACTGTGGACGCTGGAGCTGATCGGCCATACCCGCTACTCCTACCTCAACGGCGGCATCCACGCTTGGCGACAGGCCGGCCAACCCGTCTCCACCGAGACCCGCACTCCCTCTCCCAGCGAGTACGAGGCCGAGATTCTGCACCCGGAGGTCGCCATCGACCGCCTCGAGCTGCAGGAGCGCCTCGGCGAGAAGGGCTTCGCCATCTGGGACGCCCGTTCGCCGGAAGAGTACCGTGGCGAGAAGGGCGACAATCGCCAGCTCGGCCATATTCCCGGCGCGGTCAACATGGAGTGGACCGAGGCCATGGACAAGGAGCGTGCTCTGCGCATTCGCGACTACGCCGAGCTGATCACCGAACTCGAGGCGCTGGGGCTCACGCCGGACATGGAAGTGGTCACCCACTGCCAGAGCCACCACCGCAGCGGCTTCACCTGGCTGGTGGGCAAGGCGCTGGGTTTCGAGAAGATGCGCGGCTACGCCGGCTCCTGGAAGGAGTGGGGCAACCGCGACGATACGCCGATAGAAAAGTAAACGCCTTTCATTGCCAGGAATTTCAAATCTTGTCTCTCGCCAAGTTCTTCGCCCTGATCCAGTACCCGATTCCCCACCACCTGCTGTCGCGGCTGGTGGGCTTTCTGGCCGAATGTCGCGTCGCCTGGCTGAAGAATGCGCTGATACGCGCCTTCATCAAGGTCTTCGAGGTCGACATGCGCGAGGCCGCCGAGCCCGACCCCGCGGCCTATGCCACCTTCAACGACTTCTTCACCCGGGAGCTGAAGCCGGAAGCCCGCCCCCTGGGCGAAGGGCTGCTCAGCCCCGCCGACGGCAACATCTCCCAGTTCGGCCCCATCGAGGCGGACCGTCTGCTGCAGGCCAAGGGTCACCGCTTCTCGGTCGTCGACCTGCTCGGCGGCGACGCCGAGGCCGCGCGGCGCTATAGCGGCGGCAGCTACGCCAACGTCTATCTCTCGCCCAAGGACTACCACCGCGTGCACATGCCGCTGGCCGGTACCCTGACCGAAATGGTCTACGTGCCAGGGCGGCTGTTCTCGGTCAACTCGGCTACGACGGACCATGTGCCCAACCTGTTCGCCCGCAACGAGCGCCTGGTGTGCCACTTTGATACCGAACACGGGCCCATGGCGGTGGTGCTGGTCGGTGCGATGATCGTGGCTGCCATCGAGACGGTATGGGCCGGCCAGGTCACCCCGCTTTCGGGCCAGGTGCAGCGTGTCCGCTTCGACCGGCCGATCCATCTCGAGCGCGGCGCCGAGATGGGTCGCTTCAAGCTCGGCTCCACGGTAGTGATGGCCTTCGCCGGCAAGGTCGATTTCGATACTGGCCTGGCGCCCAAGACCAAGGTCAGCATGGGCCAGTCATTGGGCGGTTTTCCCAATCGCGGTCCCGAGTTCTTTTAGGCGAAGCCTGTTCTAGCAGTTGGGCGTGGCGAAGGTGATGACCTCCGCCACGCTCGTCCTGCCCAGGGCGAGCTGGATCAGCCGGTCGATGCCCAGCGCCACGCCGCTGCCTGCCGGTATGCCGTGCTCGAGCGCGGCCAGCAGGCGCCTGTCGACATCCACCTCGGGAAGCCCCAGTCTGCCACGGCTGGCATTGTCCTCGGCAAAACGGGCAGCCTGCTCCCCGGCGTCAGTCAGCTCGTCATAGCCGTTGGCAAGCTCCAGCCCAGCCAGGTAGACCTCGAAGCGCGACGCCACCCACTCGCCGTCCTCCGGGTCGCGATGGCGCCGCGCCAGCGCCGCCTGGCTCGCCGGATAGTCCACCACGACATCCAGCCCATCACGCCCCAGGCCAGGCTCGATGACCAGGCTCATCAGCAGGTCGAGACAGTCGTCGCGTTCGGCATCGCTCATGTCGAGCGCACCGCGCTCACCGGCAACATGGCGCAGCATGTCGAGCTCGACGGTGAAGGGATCGAGTCCCAATGCCTCGCGGAACAGCTCGCGATAGCGGCGACGGCACAGTGGCCCCGGGTCGCGTCCCAGCACAGCACGGATCAGCGCCTCGGTTTCCTCTATCAATTCATCGAGGGAGAAGCCAGGGCGGTACCACTCCAGCATGGTGAACTCGATATTGTGACGGCTGCCCACCTCGCCGTCGCGAAAACTGCGCGCAAGCTGGAAGATCGGCCCGCTGCCGGCGGCCAGTAGCCGCTTCATGTGGAACTCGGGAGAGGTCTGCAGCCACAGCCGCTCACGCCCTGCCGGCGTAGTCGCCTCGAGCGACAGCGAGGCCAGGTGCACGTCGGTGCTGCCCCCATGCCCCAGCACCGGCGTCTCCACCTCCAGCACGCCGCGCTCGGCGAAGAACGCCCGCACCTCGGCCAGCAGCCGCGCCCGCTCGCGCAAGGTCGCCATGGTGGCAGTGGGCTGCCAATCGATCTCTTGCATGGTCGTCACCATCGAAAACGCCGAGCCCAACAGGACTCGGCGTTGAAACAGCCAGGCACCCGGTCAGGCGCGTGACACATATTCACCAGAGCGGGTATCGACCTTGAGCACTTCGCCCTGGTTGATGAACAGCGGCACCCGCACCACGGCGCCGGAAGAGAGCGTGGCCGGCTTGGAGCCGCCCTGGGCGGTGTCGCCCTTGAGGCCCGGGTCGGTCTCGACCACTTCCAGCTCGATGAAGTTGGGCGGCGTCACGCTGATGGCGTTGTCGTTCCACAGCGTCACGGTGTAGGCCACCTGCTCCTTGAGCCACTTGACGGTGTCGCCCAGCGCCTTCTTCTCGACGGCGTACTGCTCGAAGGAGCCGTCGGTCTTCATGAAGTGCCACATGTCGCCGTCGTTGTAGAGGTATTCCATCTCGAGATCCACCACGTCGGCGCCTTCGAGGGATTCGCCCGACTTGAAGGTGCGCTCCCACACACGACCGGTGATCAGGTTGCGCAGCTTCACGCGGTTGAACGCCTGTCCCTTGCCCGGCTTGACGAATTCGTTCTCGACGATCGCGCAGGGATCGCCATCCAGCATCACCTTCAGACCGCCCTTGAATTCATTGGTAGAATAGTTTGCCATGTTGCCTCTCGAATGATCGGGCGCGCCGCAGCAGGCTCTGGACGCGCAAATACCGAATCGACGAGGATTCGAGCCCTCGCCCCTTTGTGACTGGTGTGCCGCATGATAACCCGAAGCTCCGCCCTTTTGCAGAGAGCGAATTCGCCAAGCGTCGACGTGACGCCCCTGACGCTTCCGAGCGCCTGGCAGACCCAGCTGTCGCAAGCGATTCGCGACCCGCGCGAGCTGTGCCGGCGGCTGGGGCTGGACGATGCCTGGCTGCCCGGCGCCGAGCGCGGCCACGCCCTGTTCGAGGTACGCGTGCCGGAGGCGTTCCTGGCGCGCATGCGCCACGGCGACCCCAGCGACCCCCTGCTGCGCCAGGTGTTACCGCTCGTTGACGAAGACGAGACGGTACCGGGCTACGTCAGCGACCCTTTGGCCGAGGCCGAGCACACCCCCGGGCCGGGGCTGATCCACAAGTACGCCGGCCGCGTGCTGCTGATCGCCAGCCCCGCCTGCGCAGTGAACTGCCGCTACTGCTTTCGCCGACATTTTCCCTACGGCGACAACAGCCCTTCCCGCACCCAGTGGGAGCAAACGCTGAATATCCTGCGGCAGGACACCTCGATTCACGAGGCGATCCTCTCCGGCGGCGACCCGCTGGCCGCCAGCGATCGCCAGCTCGCCTGGCTGGTCGAGCGCCTAGAAGCGATTCCCCACCTCAAGCGGCTACGCATTCATACCCGCCTGCCGGTGGTCATTCCCGATCGGGTCGACGATGCCCTGCTCGGCTGGCTCGGCGCCACCCGGCTGCAGCAGGTCGTGGTATTGCATGTCAATCATGCCCAGGAGATAGACGAAGCCGTGATTGATGCCTGCGCCCGGCTCAAACAGGCCGGCGTCACCCTGCTCAACCAGAGCGTGCTGCTGCGTGGCGTCAACGACTCGGTGGACGCCCTGGCCGAACTCTCCGAGCGGCTGTTCGAGGCGGGCGTATTGCCCTACTACCTGCACGTGCTCGATCCGGTGGCCGGGGCCGCCCACTTCGACGTGCCAGACGCAGAGGCCCGCGAGCTGGTCGCGGGCCTCAGAGAAGTACTGCCGGGCTTCTTGATGCCGCGGTTGGTCAGGGAGATTCCTGGCGAGGCGAGCAAGACGCCGCTATAGGGCCCAGAACCGTCGACGGCAGACATGATTCGCTTGCGCCGCGCCAAACCAGCCTGGCGGACTGACGCAACGTTAATTATGCCAGCGTCGCCGCAGTCACATTAGCCGCCGCCGGTTCGTTGGAGACATGCCGGTTGATCGCGCTCATCACCGCCTTCATCGAGGCGCTGGTGATGCTTTCGTCGGTACCGACGCCGAATACCGCCTTGCCGTCGATGCGCACCTCCACGTAGGCGATCGCCTCGGCGTCGGCGCCCTGGCCGCGGGAGTGCTCGTGGTAATCGATGATCTCCACGTCGTGGCCGGCCGCCGCCAGCGCCTTGATGAAGGCCGCCAGCGGGCCGTTGCCCTCGCCCTCGATGCTGCGCCGCTCACCGCGCTCCTCGATGCTGGCTTCGAGCTTCACCCTGGGACTGTCGGGCTCCGAGGAGAGGCGATGATTGACCATCGCATAGGGTGAGGTACGCGCCAGGTACTCGTCGGCGAAGGCCTGGTAGATCATCTGAGAGGTGATCTCCTTGCCGGTACGGTCGGCCACCTCCTGCACCACCTGGCTGAACTCGATCGAGAGCCGGCGCGGCAGCTCGATGCCATGCTCCTGTTCCAGCAGGTAGGAGACCCCGCCCTTGCCCGACTGGCTGTTGACGCGAATCACCGCCTCGTAGCTGCGACCCACGTCCAGCGGATCGATGGGCAGGTAGGGCACCTCCCACATGGCCTCGGGGTTGGCGCGGCGCTCGGCCATGCCCTTCTTGATGGCGTCCTGATGGGAGCCGGAGAAGGCGGTGAACACCAGGTCACCCACGTAGGGATGGCGCGGGTGCACCGGCAGTTGGTTGCAGTACTCCACCTCGCGCATGATCGGCGTGATGTTGGAGAAGTCGAGCCCCGGGTTCACGCCCTGGGTGTAGAGGTTCATGGCCAGGGTGACGATATCGACGTTGCCGGTGCGCTCGCCGTTGCCGAACAGCGTGCCCTCGACGCGGTCGGCGCCGGCCATCACGGTGAGCTCGGCAGCCGCCACGCCGGTGCCGCGGTCGTTGTGGGGATGCACGCTGACGATCAGGTGATCGCGGTTCTTGACGTTACGGCAGAACCACTCGACCTGGTCGGCGTAGTTGTTGGGCGTGGCCGCCTCCACCGTGGCCGGCAGATTGACGATCATCTTCTTTTCGACCGTAGCCCCGTAGGCTTCCATCACCGCCTCGACCACCTCCTTGGCGAAGTCCATCTCGGTAGTGGTGAACAGCTCCGGCGAGTACTGGAAAGTCCAGTTCGTCTCCGGGGCCGCCGCCATCAGCTCGCGGATCTGGGTGGTGGCGTTCACCGCGATGCCGATGCACTCCTCACGGCTCACATTGAACACCACGCGGCGGAACACCGGGTCGGTGGCGTTGTAGACGTGCACGATGGCGTTCTTCGCCCCCTCCAGCGCCTCAAAGGTGCGTTCGATGAGATGCGGGCGCGCCTGGGTCAGTACCTGGATGGTGACGTCGTCCGGCACCTTGTTCTGCTCGATCAGTGCGCGCACGAAATCGAAGTCGGTCTGCGACGCCGAGGGAAAGCCGACCTCGATCTCCTTGAAGCCGATCTTCACCAGCAGGTCGAAGAAGCGCTGCTTGCGTTCCTGATCCATGGGGTCGATCAACGCCTGGTTGCCGTCGCGCAGGTCGACGCTGCACCACAGCGGCGGCGATTCGATACGACGATTCGGCCACTGGCGGTCGGGCAAATCGACAGCGACGAAGGGACGGTACTTGGCGGCGGGGTTGTCGAGCATCATGGTGGCATTCTCCCTGGGCTGGCGGCATTCAGAAACGACAACGCCCCGGCTGCATCGAGCATACCGGGGCGTCGGAGCGATAGGCAAAACAGTGGCCGCGACCGGCGAAGGTCACGACGGAACGATGTACGTGGCAGAAAACACTTCGGGTGGTAGACATTTCGGTACCTCGACTGACCTGGACAAAACGCGATGCACAGTGCATCGCCCGACGCTCAAAGGCCGGCTAGTAGTCGTAGGTTCAGGCTGAGGTAGCGGAATGTCGTGTTCATGCCCTCTAGAAAATCAGTATGCGTGACTCTTGTCAAGGCGCGTTGCCATTTTCCGCTGACGTATCGGCCCGCCGCCACCACTCGATCAGTTCCTGAGGCATCGCGTCCTCGGCTACCGTCAGTAGCCACAGCGAGTTGCCGTTCGCGTCCTCCACGCTCAGACAGAACCGGCGCCGGTCGGCGCCCGGCACCTCTTCCCCCCCTGCTCCCGACTCCGCGCTCGACAGCAGATGCCACAGCTCGTCACGCTGCGCCTCGCTGTAGCGGGCGCAGTGGATGCAGCGCGGGCGCGCCAGGCCGGGGAGGTGAGCCACCCCACCTTCACGCCGCAGCCGGACCACGTTGACCGGAGTCAATGGCGGCGGCTGGCTCACGGCAGCACTCCGACGCGACGCCAGCCTTCGCGCACCGCTGTCGCCTCCTGACTCATGGCACCATAGCGGCGCTCTGCGTTGTCCAGCGTCAGCGTGGCGAAGGCGGCAAAGTCGCTATCTTGCTCCAGGCGTCGGTCGACCAGGGTGTCGTACCAGATTCGGCCGGCCCGTTCCCAGGCATGGCCGCCCAGTGCCATGGCCGTGAGATGGAAGGCGCGGTTGGGGATGCCCGAGTTGATGTGCACGCCACCGCTGTCCGCTTCGGTCACCACGAAGGCGTCCATATGGTCGGGCTGTGGGTCGCGCCCCAACAAGGGGTCATCGTAGGCGGTACCCGGCCTGGCCATGGAGCGCAGGGCACGTCCGGCGACCCGCTCGGTGAACAACCCCTTGCCGATCAGCCAGTCCGCCTCATCGACGCTCTGCTCCAGTCGATACTGCCTGACCAGGCTGCCAAACACGTCGCACAACGACTCGTTGAGCGCCCCCGACTGACCGGCATAGGCCAGTGCCGCTTCGTGCTGGATGACACCATGGGTCAGCTCATGAGCGACGATGTCCAGCGCTACGGTGAAGCGGTTGAACAATTCTCCATCGCCGTCGCCGAAGACCATCTGCTGACCATCCCAGAAGGCGTTCTCGTAATCGCGGCCGTAGTGAACCGTGGCCAGCAACGCCATGCCGTCATCGTCGATCGAGTGCCTTTCGTAGACCTCCCAGTACAGCCGGTAGGTCGCACCCAGGCCGTGGTAGGCTTCGTCGACGGCGGAATCGCCGCTGGCGCCCTCCCCTTCACCTCGAATCAGCCTGCCGGGCAGGATCTGCTGTTGCTCGGCGGAATGCACGTAGCGGACCGGCTCGCCGCGCCGGACGCTGCCCTCGGGCAGAGCAGCAGCCCCGGCACGGGCGCGGAACTGTCGATCGACCAGCAGGGTATGCCGGGCGCATTCGCTCAGGTGGGCAGACCCGGCGCTGGCGATACGTTCGAGCAGATAGGGCGGCAGGAAGTGTCTCGCCCCGGCGGGTGACAAGTCGGTCATCCTTTTCCTCTCCTTTCACCAACCGGCTCGCCCATCGAGACCGGTTGATTAGAGCATAGTGGAAGACTTACTTTTCTTTCCGCTCCAGCATCGCCTCCATGCGTGCTATCTGGTCGCTCAGTGCCCGCACGTCTTTGCGCAGGCCGTGCAGCTCGGCAGCCTCGCCCTCGCCGCTCTCCAGCTCGATCTGGATGCTTTCCTTCTGCATCACGTCGAGCACGATGCCGATCATCATGTTGAGGAAGATGAAAGCGTTGAGGAAGATGAAGGTGAGAAAGAAGATCCAGGCATAGGGGTAGTGCTCCATGGTGGGATAGAGCACCGCCGTGGCCCAGCTCTCGAAGGTGGCAACCTGGAATAGCGTCAGCATGGCCAGCGAGATGTTGCCCCACAGCTTCTCGTCGACGCTGGCGAACAGGAAACTGCCAATGGCACCGTAGATGTAGAAGATGATGAACATCAACAGCACCACGTAACCCATGCGCGGAATCGACTTGAACAGCGCCGCGATCAGCATGCGCAGCTCGGGGATCATCGATACCAGGCGCAGCACGCGGAAGATGCGCAGCAGCCGCGCCAGCAGCACCATCTCCGAGTCGTCCATGGGGATCAGGCTGGCGGTGACGATGAGGAAATCGAAGACGTTCCAGCCGCGCTTGAAGAAATCACGCAGACGCTTTTCGGCCGCCATGCGGATCAGGATCTCGACGAGAAAGAATACGGTTACCGCCGTGTCGAGCAGCAGCAACCACTCCTGGAAGGGGCTGACCTCTTCTTCGTAGGTCTTGGCGCCGATCAGCAGGGCCGAGACGACGATGATGGTGATCACCGTCAGCTCGAAGGCCTTGTGGGCGCGCAGACGCTCGAAGCGGTCGCGCCAGGTTTCGAAGGAAGCGCTCATTGGGAATTCTCGAAAGTACCTATGACAGGATCCGAAGTGACAGGCGCCGAGCCGCCGACAACAGGCCACGCAGCGCCGGCAGTCGAGGCGGCGTGATGGTATCACGGGTGTGAAACGAGGGGGCGCACTCTTCATGGCGCAGCCGGTTTCACCAGGCTTTACGACAGCGAAACCTTTATTCACGCTCCCCGCCTTGTCCTGGCGGTTGCGGCCTGCCTACCTTCAAATCATCACGTGCAAAGGGAAGCGCTGATAAATCGGCGAGCGGGATGAAGCACAAGGCGCACGGAGCACAGTACCGAGCGAAGCGACAAACAGCCGTAGGCTGGCCCCGAAGGGGCAAGAAGCCGAAGGCTGCGAATCAACCGGAGCCTATGGGGTATAGGTGAGGATTTCGACCGGGCTGGCGCACCAGCACCGCGCAACGCAGTGATTCGCACGCGCAGACATTTATGCAGTGTTTCCCAAGGAAAAGGAGTTCAGTACATGAGCGAAGACAAGCAACCACCACAGGAGCAGTCCCACCAGCCCGGCGCCGAGTACAAGATGGACCCCGAGCCGGAATACATCCGTGACAGCTACCGCGGCGCCGACAAGCTCAAGGACAAGGTCGCGATCATCACCGGCGGCGACAGCGGCATCGGTCGGGCCGTCGCCGTGCATTACGCCCGCGAGGGGGCCGACTGCGTCATCGTGCACCTGGAGGAGGATACCGACGCCCGCAAAACGCAATCACTGATCGAGGCGGAAGGACGCCGCTGCCTGATACTCAAGGGTGATGTGGGCGAGCCGTCATTCTGCCAGGAGATCGTCGACAAGACTCTTCAGGAGTTCGGCAAACTCAACATCGTGGTGCACAACGCCGCCGAGCAGTACGACTGGGACGACATCACCGAAATTCCCGACGACCAACTCCTGCGCACTTTCCAGACCAACGTGTTCAGCCACTTTTACCTGACCAAGGCAGCCCTGCCCCACATGGGAGAGGGTGACTCGTTCATCTGCACCTCGTCGATCAATGCCTTCAAGGGCAACCCTACTCTTATCGACTACACCGCTACCAAGGGCGCCATCCAGGGGCTGGTGCGCTCACTGGCCGTCCCGCTGGCCGAGAAGGGCATTCGAATCAATGCCGTAGCCCCGGGGCCGGTGTGGACGCCGCTGATTCCGGCGAGCTTCCCGGCCGAGAAGGTCGCCTCCTTCGGCGGCCAGGTGCCGATGAACCGCGCCGGCCAGCCCTCCGAGATGGGCCCGGCCTACGTCTACCTGGCCTGCGAGGAGTCCTCCTACATGAGTGGCCAGACGCTGCACCTGAACGGTGGTGTGGTGCTCAACACCTGACAACGCCTGCATAGGATCGCGCCCGCCTGGAGCATTCAGGCGGGCGCACGGGTTCGGGCCGTTCGCAGCACGATCAGATATAGCGAGCTTCAGGTCGTGAGTTCTGCCGGGGCCAACAGGCCCGCCAGCTCCTGCGCGTGAAGGGCCGCTTCACGACCGCGAGGCGTCAGGTAACCGCCGTCGGCCTGGGTCACCAGGCCCTTGTCATACAACCGCGAGGCAGCGGCGACGGCCCCGGTAGCGGCGCTGCCGGCATGCACCTTGAGACCTTCATGGGTGGTGTCCAGATTGTATAGACAGAGCAGGTTCAATTCGTCCAGCAGTTCCGCGGAGAAATGCGCTTGGGCCATGGCGACCTCCGATGTAATAGTTCTTCGAGATAGGCACTTCGAAGGTACGCCACTTGCTCCCGCTTCACCAGTGCCGGCGGTCACCCCGCGCGGCTTTCGTCCTCCAGGTCCCCTTCGCGGTAACCCATCAGGTAGAGCACGGCATCGATGCCCAGTGTCGAGATCGACTGGCGTGCCTGGCTGCGCACCAGCGGCTTGGCGCGAAAGGCAATCCCGAGCCCCGCAGCCGCCAGCATCTTGAGGTCGTTGGCACCGTCGCCCACGGCGATGGTCTGCTCCATGGCCAGCCCCTCTCGCTCGGCGATCTCGCGCAGCAGTTGGGCCTTGCGGCTGGCGTCGAGGATCGGCTCGCGCACCTCGCCGGTCACCTTGCCATGCTCGATCACCAGCTCGTTGGCATGGATCTCGTCGAAGCCGAGCTTCTCTTGCAGGTGCCGTGCGAAGTAGGTGAAGCCTCCCGATAGAATGGCAGTGCGGTAGCCCAGCCGTTTGAGATGCTTCATCAGCCGCTCGACGCCATCCATCAGCGGCAACTCTTCGGCGATCTCGGCGAGTACCGATTCGTCGAGCCCCTTGAGCTTGGCCATGCGCTCGCGAAAGCTCTGCTGGAAGTCGAGCTCGCCGCGCATGGCACGCTCGGTGATCGCCGCAACCTCATCAAAGACACCGTGCCGCCGCGCCAGCTCATCGATCACTTCGGCCTGGATCAGGGTCGAATCCATGTCGAAGCAGACCAGGCGGCGATGCCGGCGCCAGATGGAATCCTCCTGGAGTGCGATGTCGACGCCGTGCATCGCCCCCAGCGCCAGCGCCTTCTCGCGCAGGCTGTCGAGGTCGACCTCCTCGCCGCGAAGCCAGCACTCGATGCAGGCGCCGAACCGCGGCACGCCGCCATCCAGCGGCTCACGCCCGGAGAGGCGGTGAATCAACTCCACGGTGAGGCCGTGCTCGGCGGTGAGCGCGCCGACTTCGGCGAGGATGCCGGCGGGCAGGTGCGGTGCCAGTAGAGTCAGGATCAGCCGCGGCTCGCTGGCATGAGCACTCCAGCGCTGGTAGTCCTCGGCGCTGACCTGGATCGCCTGCACGTCGAGGCCCAGGCTGTCACCGGCCTCGTTGAGCGCCCCTTCCAGGTCGCTGTCACGCTCGAGTCCGACCAGTGCCTCCAGCGAGACCATGCCGAAGGTCACGCTCTGATTGATGTCGAGCAGCCGTGCGCCGCTGCGCGCCATGGCCTGGCCCAGGCCGGCCAGCTGGCCGGGTCGTGCCGCGCCGGTGGCGCGAATCAGCAATCGTCGTGTCATTCCCCGCTCTCCAGCCTGTCGACCTTTTGCAGGCCGCGGGGCAGCTTGCTGCCGCGGCGGCCGCGTTCGCCGCGATAATAGTCCAGTTCGCCATCCTTGAGGGTCAGGTGACGCTTGCCGGCATGAATGACCAGCGACGCACCGGCGGGCACCAGGGCGATATCACGTACCAGCTCCTCACGTCGCGCTGCGCGAGCGCCGGGAATGTCGATCATCTTGTTGCCCTTGCCCTTGGCCAACTCGGGCAGCTGTTCCAACGGGAAGAGCAGCAGACGCCCTTCGTTGGAGACCGAGGCCACCCAGATGTCTTCACCTTCCGGCACGCGTACAGGCGGCATGACCCGGCACCCCTTGGGCACCGAAAGCACCGCCTTGCCCGACTTGTTCTTGCCGATCAACTCCTCCAGCTTGGCCACGAACCCGTAGCCACCGTCGCTGGCCAGCAGGTAGCGGGTCTCGGGCGGGGCCAGCATCAGCCCGGCCATGTGGGCGCCGGCGACGACATTGACCCGGCCGGTGACCGGCTCGCCCTGGCTGCGAGCACTGGGCAGGTTGTGAGCGGCCAAGGTGTAGGCGCGGCCGGTGTCGTCGAGCAGCACCAGCGGCTGGTTGGTCTTGCCACGGGCCGCCAGGGCGAAGCGGTCGCCGGACTTGTAGGAGAGACCTTCCGGGTCGATGTCGTGGCCCTTGGCGGCACGAATCCAGCCTTTCTCGGAGAGCACCACGGTGATGGGGTCGGCCCCCATCAGCTCGACTTCGGAGAGCGCCTTGGCCTCCTCGCGCTCGACGATGGGCGAACGGCGCTCGTCGCCATGCTCGCGGGCCGCCTCGCGCAGCTCCTCCTCGATCAGGTCGGTGAGCTTGGCCTCGCTGCCGAGCAGCGCTTTCAAGCGCTTGCGCTCGGCTTCGAGCGCATCCTGCTCGCCGCGAATCTTCATCTCCTCGAGCTTGGCCAGGTGGCGCAGGCGCAGCTCGAGGATGGCCTCGGCCTGGCGGTCGGAAAGACCGAAGGCTTCCATCAGCGCACTCTTGGGCTCGTCCTCCTCGCGGATGATGCGAATCACCTCGTCGATATTGAGGTAGGCGACAAGCAGGCCTTCGAGGATATGCAGGCGGTCCTCGACCTTGCCCAGGCGATGCTCGAGACGGCGGCGCACCGTCTTGCGGCGGAAGGTGAGCCATTCGCCGAGCATGTCCGGCAGCGGCATGACCCGCGGGCGGCCGTCGAGTCCGATCACGTTGAGGTTGACGCGAATGTTCTTCTCGAGGTCCGTGGTGGCGAACAGGTGCGCCATCATCGCCTCGATGTCGACACGGTTGGAGCGCGGCTCGATCACCAGCCGGGTCGGCTCCTCATGGGTCGACTCGTCGCGCAGGTCGTCCACCATGGGCAGCTTCTTGGCCTGCATCTGCGCGGCGATCTGTTCGAGCACCTTGGACCCGCTGACCTGGTAGGGCAGTGCGGTGACCACCACCTTGCCCTCCTCCATGGTATAGCGGGCGCGCAGCTTCACCGAGCCGCGGCCGCTCTCGTAGAGTTTCTGCAGGTCGTCGCGGGAGGTGATGATCTCCGCCGCGGTAGGGAAGTCCGGTGCCGGCAGGTACTGCATCAGCTCGCCGGTGGTTGCCTCGGGATGGCGCAACAGGTGGCAGGTGGCCTCGACCACTTCATGCACGTTGTGCGGCGGGATGTCGGTGGCCATGCCCACGGCAATGCCGGTGCCGCCGTTGAGCAGCACGTGGGGCAGGCGCGCCGGCAATACCACCGGCTCGTTCATGGTGCCGTCGAAGTTGGGGGTCCAGTCGACCGTGCCCTGGCCCAGCTCGGCGAGCAGCACCTCGGCGAACTTCGACAGGCGCGATTCGGTGTAGCGCATCGCCGCGAACGACTTGGGATCGTCGGGGCTGCCCCAGTTGCCCTGGCCGTCCACCAGCGGATAGCGATAGCTGAACGGCTGGGCCATCAGTACCATCGCCTCGTAGCAGGCGCTGTCGCCGTGAGGGTGGAACTTGCCCAGTACGTCGCCGACGGTACGCGCCGACTTCTTGTACTTGGCACTGGCATTCAAAGCCAGTTCGCGCATGGCGTAGACGATGCGCCGCTGTACCGGCTTCATGCCGTCGCCGATGTGCGGCAGCGCCCGGTCGAGGATGACGTACATCGAGTAGTCGAGGTACGCCTTCTCGGTGTATTCGCGCAGCGAGAGACGCTCGACGTCGCCCTCCGCTACCTGGATATCCATGGTCATAAGGGGATCAGACCTCTATGTCAGCGAGGTTGCCGTAGTCTTCGAGCCAGCTCTTGCGGTCCGACGCGCGCTTCTTGGCCAGCAGCATGTCCATCATCTCCATGGTGCCGTCGCCGACCTCGCGAGTGAGCTGCACCAGGCGGCGAGTCTCCACCGCCATAGTGGTCTCGCGCAGCTGCAGCGGGCTCATCTCACCCAGGCCCTTGAAGCGCTGTACGTTGGGCGTGCCGCGCTTGCCCTCGAGGCGGCGCAGTATCGCCGCCTTCTCGCTTTCGTCCAGCGCGTAGTGCACCTCCTTGCCCAGGTCGATACGGTAGAGCGGCGGCATGGCGACGTAGACGTGGCCGGCATCTACCAGCGCCGGGAAGTGACGCACGAACAGCGCACATAGCAGCGTGGCGATATGCAGGCCGTCGGAGTCGGCATCGGCGAGAATGCAGATCTTGTGGTAGCGCAGCTGGCTGAGATCGTCGCTGCCCGGATCCATGCCCACGGCAACCGCGATGTCGTGAACCTCCTGGGAGCCGTAGATGTCGTGGCTGTCGACCTCCCAGGTATTGAGGATCTTGCCGCGCAGCGGCAGGATCGCCTGGGTCTCGCGGTTGCGCGCCTGCTTGGCGCTGCCGCCAGCCGAATCGCCCTCCACCAGGAACAGCTCGCCCTGGGCCGGGTCCTGGCCGGAACAGTCGGCCAGCTTGCCGGGCAGCGCGGGGCCGGCGGTGACTTTCTTGCGCGCCACCTTCTTGGCGCTCTTCTGGCGCCGCTGGGCAGCACTGATGACCAGCTCGGCCAGCGCCTCGGCCTGGTCGACGTGATGATTGAGCCACAGCGAGAAGGCATCCTTCACCACGCTGGAGACAAAGGCCGCCACGGTGCGCGACGACAGGCGCTCCTTGGTCTGGCCGGCGAACTGCGGGTCGAGCATCTTCACCGAGAGCACGTAGGCGACGCGCTCCCACAGGTCCTCGGCGGTGAGCTTGACGCCCCGCGGCAGCAGGTTGCGGTATTCGCAGAACTCGCGCAGCGCCTCGAGCAGGCCCGAACGCAGCCCGTTGACGTGGGTGCCGCCCTGGGGCGTAGGAATCAGGTTGACGTAGCTCTCCATCAGCGTCTCGCCGCCTTCGGGGAGCCACTGCACCGCCCAGTCCACCGCCTGATCGTCGTCGGCAAAGTGGCCGATCAAGGGCGAGGCCGGCAGCACTTCGAAGCCATCGGTGGCCTGTGCCAGGTAGTCGCGCAGGCCATCCTCGTACTGCCATACGCTCTCGGCGCCGTCGGTCTCCACCAAGGTAACCTTGAGCCCCGGGCAGAGTACCGCCTTGGCCCGCAGCAGGTGCTTGAGCCGCCCCATGGCCAGCCGCGGGCTGTCGAAGTAGGACTCGTCCGGCCAGAAGCGTACCAGGGTACCAGTGGTACGCTTGGCCACGCTGCCGATCTCGGTCAGCTCCGACACCTTGTCGCCATGCTCGAAGGCCATGCCGTGGCGAGCGCCGTCGCGCATCACCTCGACCTCCAGGCGCCGCGACAGGGCGTTCACCACCGACACGCCGACGCCATGCAGGCCGCCGGAGAAGCGATAGCTGGACTGGGAAAACTTGCCGCCGGCGTGGAGCCGGGTGAGGATCAGCTCGATCCCGCAGACACCGTGCTCGGGGTGGATGTCGATGGGCATGCCGCGGCCATCATCGGAAACCTCGATGCCGCCGTCATCGAGCAGGCGCACGTTGACCTCTCGGGCATGGCCAGCCAGCGCCTCGTCGACGCTGTTGTCGATGACCTCCTGGACCAGGTGGTTAGGCCGGGTGGTGTCGGTGTACATGCCGGGGCGCTTGCGCACCGGGTCGAGACCGGAAAGAACTTCGATTGAGCTGGCACTGTACTGTGTCATGCGTGTCCCAAAGCCGTTACGAATTCGATTGCGCTCCCTGCAGGGTTCCCGCTCCCGCCCTGAAGCCTGTCCCGCACGATCGGAATCAACCCGGGAACGCGACGGTCACGCACCTCGGCTCCAGACGATGCCCACCGTGCGCCAAGATTGCCGGCAGGTACGCCTCCAGCGTGCTGAACACATGGTCCCCTCCGGGGTGCAGGAGCGTCCTGGCGCCCCGATAGAGCGCGAAGGCATCCGCCGGGTCCAGCGTCTCGTCGGCGGTTCCCAGCAGCAGCAGGTAACGCTCGGGAGAGACTCGCCGCGGTGTCAGCGCTGCCAGCTCCTCACGATGCGCCGTCTCGATGACGAAGCGCTCGCCGGTATGCTCATTGACGAAGGCCTCGCCAACCCACTCCGACACCAGCCGCACCGGCCGCACCGCCGGGTTGACCAGCGCCGCCGACAGGTCGTGACGCTCGGCCAGGCAGGTGACCAGAAAACCGCCCATCGAGCTGCCGACCAGCAGCGGGTTCGGGCCTAGCCCCTCCAGCAGCGCTTCGGCAAGCTGCAGGGCTGCCGCGGGGCGATGCGGCAGCTGCGGCGTCTCGCAGGGCAGCGCCAGCGCAGCGCAGGCGGCCCGCATCAACACTGCCTTGGGCGAGCCGTAGCCGCTATTGAAACCGTGCAGGTAAAGCACGCCGCTGGCCGGCAGCGGCGCCAAGGGCGCGTTCAGCATACCGAACCCACTGTATACATTGCCAGCCCTTCCACGTTATCCCCTTTCGCCTTGCTTCAACGGTCACTCTTCCCGCTCGGCATGCCAGACCGCTTCGAGCAGGGCCCGGGTGGAAGCATCCATGCCCTCGTGACCGTGATGATCGGCCAGGATGCGTTCGGTCTCGCCGGCGATCTGCTTGCCCAGCTCGACGCCCCACTGGTCGAAGGGATTGATGCCCCAGATGGTGGCCTGGACGAATACCTTGTGCTCATAGAGCGCAATCAAGGCCCCAAGAGTGGCCGGCGTCAGGCGATCGAGCAGCAGCGTGGTTGAGGGCTGGTTGCCCCGGTATCGCTTGTGCCCGGGCCGCTCGCCTGGCTCGTCGATGGCATCGTCGCCGAGCATCAGCAGGCGCGACTGGGCGAAGCAGTTGGCCAGTGTCAGGCGATGCTGGGACATCAAATGCCTGCGGGTCGCCACATCTTCCACGTCATCGTAACGCTTGAGCGGAGCGATGAAGTCGCACACCACCGGCTGGGTCCCCTGGTGCAGCAGCTGGTAGAAGGCGTGCTGGGCATTGGGGCCGAGCTGCCCCCACAGCACCGGGCAGGTCGAGTAGCTGACCTGGCGTCCCTCGTGGGTCGCCGACTTGCCGTTGGACTCCATCTCGAGCTGTTCGAGGTAAGCGGCGAAGTGCTCCAGGCGGCCGTCGTAGGGCAGGATCGAGTGGGCACGGATGTCGAGGAAGTTGACGTTCCAGATGCCCGCCAGCGCCAGCAGCACCGGCAGGTTGTCACCGAGAGACGCCTTGGCGAAATGCTCATCCATGGCATGGGCGCCGGCCAGCAGCTCGCGAAAGTTGGCCATGCCGATCACCAGGGCAATGGGTAGCCCAATGGCACCCCACAGCGAGTAACGCCCGCCGACCCACTCCCAGAACAGCAGCTGGTTGGCCTCGGCGATACCCCACTCCCTCATCTTCTCGGGCTTGGCCGAGACCCCGACGAAGTGCTGGCGCATCACCATTTCTTCGTCCACTCCCTGGATACCGTCGTTCACCAGCCGCGCCATCAACCAGTCACGGGCGGTACGCGCATTCGACAGGGTGTCGATGGTGGTGAAGGACTTCGACGAGATCACGAATAGCGTGGTCTCGGGATTGAAGCGGTTGAGGTAATCGGCGAGCTGCGAGCCGTCCATGGTGGAGGCGAAATGCACTTCGACATGATGGGCATCGGCGGGTCGATAGTCGGCCAGTGCGTGGGTCACCATCAGCGGGCCGAGATCGGAGCCGCCCACGCCCAGGTTGACCACGTCGTGAATCGGTCGGCCGGTGGCGCCGCGCCACTGACGGGCGTGCAGGCGCGCGACCATGGTGGCCATGCGGTCCAGCGTGGCGTGCACGCCGGGCACCACGTCCTCACCATCGACGATCAGCGAAGCCTCGGCGGGCAGGCGCAGCGCCGTATGCAACGCCGGGCGATCCTCGCTGACATTGACACGCTCTCCGGCCAGCAGCGCCTGGATACCTTCCGGAACCCCGGCTTCGCGGGCCAGGTCGAGCAGCAGCGCGAGCGTCGTATCGCTCCAGCGCTGCTTCGACAGGTCGAGGGTCAAACCTGCCGCCTGCCGCATGAAGGCGCGGCCACGCGCCTGGTCGACGAACAGCTCGCTCAGGTGGGTGGTGCGCATCTCCTCGGCGTGTTCCAGCAGCTGCTGCCAGGCGCCAGTCTGGTCGATTGGGGCGTGGTTCATAGCAATCCTCCTTGACGTAGTGCGGGAGCAACCGCGTCGTTGACGGCCAGCGTGAGACGAGCGAATCCTTCGCCCACAGGCTAGCCTTGTATCCGCCTGTAAATCCACAGTGCGTGCCCAACAGGATGTAGACGCGGGTCGGCTTGTGCGCATCACGCCGCCGATACGGCGCGCCATCCGTGCAG
Organism: Billgrantia sp. C5P2; assembly: GCF_051062895.2. NCBI lineage: Bacteria > Pseudomonadati > Pseudomonadota > Gammaproteobacteria > Oceanospirillales > Halomonadaceae > Billgrantia > Billgrantia sp. C5P2. Next base: position 1,321,599 of record NZ_CM128542.1, on the reverse strand, counting down.
CCGGCCGGCAGCCGGCGTAGAATACCGGCCTGTTCCATGTTACCGGCCTGCTCATGAGTGACGCATCTTATCGCGACGCGATCTTTTCCACACCCCTGGACCGGGTTGCCCGCTTCTCCTTCGACGAACGCGTGGTGGCCTGCTTCCCCGACATGATCCGCCGCTCGGTGCCGGGCTACGGCCAGATCCTGGGCATGCTGGGGCTGATCGCCGGGCGTCACCTGCGCCACGGCGCCCACGTCTACGACCTGGGCTGCTCGCTGGGCGCCGCCAGCCTGGCGCTGGCCGGCCAGTTGCCTGCGGATGCCTTCCGCCTCACCGCGGTGGATCTCTCCCCGGCCATGGTCGCCCGAGCCCGCGAGACCCTCGCTGCCGAATGCCCTCAGCACGCCATCGAGGTAGTCGAAGGCGATATCCGCACCCTCGACTACCAGCCCTCGGGCATGGTGATCCTCAACTTCACCCTGCAGTTCCTGCCGCCGGAGGACCGGGACGCCGTCATCGCCAGACTCTACGCGGCGCTGGAGCCGGGCGGCGTGCTGGTGCTTTCGGAAAAGGTGATCGACCCCGACGAGCGCGACAACGCCTGGCGGGTGGAGCGCTATCACGACTTCAAGCGTGCCAACGGCTATAGCGACATGGAAATCAGCCAGAAGCGCACGGCGCTGGAGAACGTGCTGGTGCCGGACACCCTCGAGGCGCACCACGCTCGCCTGGCACAGGCCGGCTTCCCACGTTCGCTGACCTGGTTCCAGTATCTCAACTTCGCCTCGATGATTGCGTTCAAGGAGGCCTGAGGTGGCGATACCTGCTGATCAGCGTCCGCTTTACCGCGCCTTCATCGATCAGGGCCTGGAGCGCTGGCTCGCTCGCCTGCCGGAACAGCTGGCCCAAGGGCTCGACCGCAAGCGCTACGGCGACTTGCCGGCCTGGGAGAAAGCGGTGGCCAAGCTGCCTGCGCTGCCCGAGGTGCGTGATGTCCAGTTGGATGCCGATACGGTGACGGTGGATTGCGCCCTCGACGATAGCCGGCGCCGCCAGTGCGAGAACCTGTTGAAGAAGCTCGCGCCGTGGCGCAAGGGCCCCTACCGGCTCGCCGGCATCCACATCGACACCGAGTGGCGCTCCGACTGGAAGTGGCGGCGGGTGGCGCCACATCTCACCGACCTGCGCGGCAGGCGAGTACTCGACGTCGGGGGTGGCAGCGGCTACCACGCCTGGCGCATGACCGGCGCCGGTGCTGCCTTCGTGCTGGTGATCGACCCCTCGCCGCGCTTCTATTATCAATTCCAGGCGCTGCGTCATTTCGTCGGCGACGCCGACGGCGGGCGCACCCATTTCCTGCCGGTGGGCATCGAGGAGATGCCGGAGAAGCTCGCCTTCTTCGACACGGTGTTCTCCATGGGTGTGCTCTACCACCGCCCCTCGCCGCTGGAACACCTGCTGCAATTGAAGGACGCCCTGCGCCCCGGCGGCGAATTGGTGCTGGAAACGCTGGTAGTGGAAGGCGACGCTACCACCGTACTGCTGCCCGGCGAGCGCTACGCCGCCATGCCCAACGTCTACTTCCTGCCTTCTTCGAAGGCACTCTGCCAGTGGCTCGAACGTTGCGGGCTCATTAACGTGCGCGTGGTGGACGAGGCGGTCACCACGCTGGATGAGCAGCGCTCCACCGAGTGGATGACCTTCCAGTCGCTGGCCGACTTTCTCGACCCGAACGATCCGAGCAAGACCCGCGAGGGGTATCCGGCGCCAAGGCGCGCCGTGGTGATAGCGACAAAACCATTGTAACGAGAAATGGCGCGCTAGGACGTTTCGGCATCGAGCTCGACGCTTTCTGCGTCGTTCTCTGCCGCCAAGCCACTCAGGATCGGGCAATCCGGCCGCTTGTCTCCGTGGCAATGGTCCACCAGGTGTTCCAGGGTCTGGCGCATGTCCTGCAACTTCTTGATCTTGAGGTCCAGCTCCTCGATGTGCGCCTGAGCCACAGCCTTGACGTCGGCACTGGCCCGATGCCGGTCCTGCCACAGGGCGAGCAGGTTACCCATCTGCTCCACCGAGAAGCCCAGGTCACGGGCCCGAGAGATGAAACGAAGCGCGTGGACGTCCTTCTCGCTGAAGATCCGGTATCCCGACTCCGTGCGTCGCACCGGGGAAATCAGGCCGATGCTCTCGTAGTAGCGAATCATCTTTTCCGAGATGCCGGATGCCTTCGACGCTTGACCGATATTCATCGGGTACCTCCAAGTCATGGACACGCAGGGATACCCCATCTCGAACCACTGAGAGGTGCCTGCCTTGAACCCCGGACGGTGGGGCCAACTCACCAAGAATAGGAAACTTCGGGAAAGACGTCCTCTTCCCTTGCGCCGCCAAGCGCCCGAAGCTGCCATTGAGGACATGCCGGTACCCAGCCCGCCGAGGGCGGCGGATAACCTTGCTTTCCCGCTTGACCTTCCAATGGTGGGAAGCCTTAGGCTGAAAACTCCCCAAAACCCAATGAGGAAGGATCATGCCGACATTCAATGTCCCCCAGATGACCTGTGGCCACTGCGCCTCGACCGTCACCACCGCGATCAAGGCTGTCGATGCCAATGCCAGCGTGGACATCGACCTTGAGCAGCGCCAAGTGACCGTCGAGAGCAGCGCCGATACGGCGGCCCTGGCTGCTGTCCTCAAGGAAGCCGGCTATCCCAACGAGCTGGCGTAGTACTGAGGGGGCCGAGGGTACGGCGCGTATCCGTGGCCCCCTGATTCGCCACCGATCTCATCACGATCCGGAGGATGGCTCTGTCCGGCGCGTTGCGTCCCATTCCCGGCATGAATGACGCTTCGCCGGGGCTCACGAGAATCCGAGCACGGATTTCGTCTCCAGATACTCCTCCATGCCCTCGATGCCGTATTCGCGGCCGTTTCCCGAGCGCTTGTAGCCGCCGAAGGGTGCGTTGGGGTCCCAGGCCGGATAATTGATGTGCACCTGTCCGGAGCGGATCCGAGCCGCCACGGCCCGCGCCGCCTCGAGATTCTCGCCCTGGACATGGGCGCCGAGGCCGTAGACTGTGTCGTTGGCAATCGCCACGGCTTCGTCAACGGTGTCATAGGGAATGACGCAGAGGACCGGCCCGAAGATTTCCTCCTGAGCGATCCTCATTCCAGTCCGCACCTCGGAGAAGACGGTGGGGCGGACATAGAAGCCCCGGTTCAGGCCCTCGGGCCGGCCAGCCCCCCCGCACACGAGCCGTGCGCCCTCGCCGATCCCGACGTCGATCATCTGCCGTACGCGCTCGAACTGGGCGCGGTTCGCCACCGGGCCATGGGTCGTCGCCTCCGCACGCGGATCGCCGACCACCATGCTGGATACCGCCTCGCGCGCGAGACGCTCGACCTCCCGGAGGTGCCGGCGGGGCACGATCATACGCGTAGGAGCGCTGCAGGACTGCCCGAGGTTGCGGAACGCGGCCGCCACACCAGGTGCGACGGCACGAGCCAGGTCCGCATCCGGCAGGATGACGTTGGGCGACTTGCCGCCGAGTTCCAGGGCCACGCGCTTCACCGTCGGCGCTGCCGCCTGGCTCACCAGGACGCCGGCCCGGGTCGAGCCGGTCAGCGAGATCATGTCCACCTCGGGGTGGGCCGACAGGGCCGCACCGACCCCGGGGCCATCGCCGTTCACCAGGTTGAAGACGCCCGGCGGGAACCCGGCGTCCTGCACCACTTCGGCGAAGAGCAAGGCGCTCAGGGGGGACAGCTCGCTGGGCTTCAGCACGACCGTACACCCTGCCGCCAGGGCAGCCCCCACCTTGGCGGTGATCTGGTAAAGCGGCCAGTTCCAGGGCGTGATCAGGCCGCACACGCCGATCGGCTCGCGCAGGATGGCCGTGGTGCCGCGATGTGAGAGGAACGGGTAAGTGGCCAGGTTGTCCCGTGCCACGCGAATGTGCTCCGCCGCCAGCGGCACCTGAGCGCTGCGCGCATAGCCGATGGCCGCCCCCATTTCCAGCGAGATCGCCTGGGCGAACCATTCCGCACGCTCGAGGATCAGGGCGTGGACGCGATCCAGAAGCGTGGCCCGGCTCTCGGCGGAGGTGGCGGCCCAGCCCGCAAAGGCGCGCCTTGCCGCGGCCACCGCCGTATCGACATCCGCACTACTGCCCAGGGCGATCTCGGCAATGGGCTCCTCCGTCGAGGGGTCGACGACAGCACTTCGGGTCGAGCGCTCTGGCAAGGTCCACTCGCCGTCGATGAACATGCGATCGAGACGGCCTGCGTTGTTGAGATGTGCGATGGGCGAGGTCATGGAAATCGATCCTTGTGACGACAGTGAGCTCCCGAGATGGGCAAGAAAATACGGGCTCGAAGTGGCCGGGCTCAGAAAAACGCCTGGCTGGCGATCGCGAACTGGTGGATGCCGGTTTCGACCCTCAGCGCCGCGGTAAAGCGCGAACAAAGTCAGTGTGTTCCGTTGCCGTCCACTGTAACGCCAGCCACGCGGTACGGGCTGCTCATTTCGCAGAGTGAACGGTAGGAAATGTCATTAAACCACCCGGTATCGGCAAGATACTGTCGCTGCTCTCGTGCATGATATGAGCACGCCCTTCCGGCAACCCGAGGGGGCGGGACATGGCTGAAGCTGCTCGACGGAGGCTGAAAATGTCAGACAAGGGATCGGAAATCGATGATCTGGTAGCGCCGCTGGTATCGTTTCGCCGCGATCTGCATGCCCACCCCGAACTTGCCTACGAAGAACGCCGTACGTCGCGCAAGATAGAAGAGGCGCTGCGCCAGCTCGGGCTGGAAGTTCATGCGGGCATCGGCGGAACCGGTGTCGTCGCCTCCCTGAAGGTAGGCAGTTCCGAACGCGCTATCGGCTTGCGTGCCGACATGGATGCGCTGCCTTTCCATGAGGAGACCGGACTGCCCTACGCCAGCCGCACCCCGGGTGTCTTCCATGGCTGCGGCCACGATGGCCATGTGGCGATGCTGCTCGGCGCCGCCCAGCAGCTGGCGCGCACCCGTCGCTTCGACGGTACCGTCCATTTCATTTTTCAGCCGGCCGAGGAAGGACACGCCGGCGCCCGGGCCATGGTCGAGGATGGGTTGTTCGAGCGGTTTCCCTGCGACCGGGTTTTCGCCCTCCACAACTGGCCGGACCTTCCGGCCGGGACGGTTTCGACGCGGCCGGGGCCCATCATGGCGGCGGCCGACAAGTTCGACATCCTGGTTGAAGGGCGCGGCGCCCATGCCGCGATGCCGCACAAGACGCCCGACGCGATCCTGGCCGCCAGCGACCTCGTCACCCAGCTCAACGGGCTGGTGTCTCGCCGGATTCCGCCGATGTCCACGGCGGTGCTCTCGGTCACCCGGATTGAAGGCGGAAGTTCGCACAATGTCCTGCCCGCCGCGGTCCGTGTCGTCGGCACGGTGCGCACCTTCGACATCGCGGTGCAGGACAAGATCGAGGAAGCCCTGCGGCAGGTCGCAGCGGGCGTCGCCCTCGCCAGCGGCACACGCGTGAGCGTGACCTACCAGCGCTACTACCCGGCGACGATCAATGACGCGGCTGCCGCCGACGAGGCGTTGGCCGCCGCCGCCGGCGTGGCCCACGCCGAACTCGCCGCGGAACCGGCCTTCACCTCGGAGGATTTCGCCTTCATGCTGCAGGCGTGCAAGGGCGCTTATCTCTGGCTGGGTCAGGGGCGCGGCGACGCAGAGGTACCGCTGCACCACCCCCGTTACGACTTCAACGACGACGTGCTGGCAACCGGGATTCGCCTGCACGTCGCGCTCGCCGAACGCTATCTGGCGAGCTGAGCGGTAGCGCAAGGAGACTCGCTGGCCGACCGATATCGAAGCCTGACCGGCGGCCAGGGCCATCACCACAGATCGAGTCCCTTTACAGGCGCCCCACTCGGCCACCCGGGGCTGGCCAGTTGCCATGCAGATCGTCGATCACGATGGGGTGGGCGTGGCGCCCTCCCTGGGCATCCGCGAGGTGAGGGTCGTCGGGGGACAGGTCCGCATGCTCATGCTCCACCGTCAGCACCAGCCCGGCCGGCCAGGCGCGCACGGCCAGCACGGTTCCCAGCAGCGCCAGCACGCCAAGCACCAGGAAGGCAGCATCGAGACCATATCGGGCGCCCACCACGCCGGCGGTGGGATAGGTCACCAACCAGGCCGCATGCGAAATGGAGAAATGCGCCGCAAAGACCGCAGGGCGATCACTCTCCCTGGACGAATGGAGCAGTACCCGCCCCGCCGTGGTCACACCCGCCCCCAGGGCAGCCCCCAGTAGCGGCCAAAGCAGCAGCAGGCTCCATAGCGTCTGCGGTGTCAGCGCCCCGATGGCCATCGCCACCACGGTGGCCAGGCAGCCCGCCAGCATGATGGTCCGGTCCCGGACACGATGGATGATGTGAGGCACCAGCAGCGCCACGCTCATGGAACCGGCACCGAAGCAGGCCATGACCAGCGCCACCTCGCGCTGCCCCAACCCCAGCACGCCCTGCACGTAGACCACGGTGTTCACCAGCACCATGGCACCGCCCGCGGCGATGGCGAAGTGGATGGCGGTGAGCCCCTTCAGGCTGGGGGTATGGAGGAAGATCTTCACTCCCCGCAGTGCGCGGGCGGTGTAGGAACGCTGCTCGGCGCGCTCGACGCGTGGCAGCGCAGTCATGGCGATGATCGCCGCCGATGCGAACATTCCCAGCGCCGTGCCGACGAACAGCAGGTTGAAGGACATCAGGGTCAACAGATAGGCGGCCAGCAGGGGACTGAGAAGGTTTTCCAGGTCGTGCGCCAGCCGGGTCAGGGCGAGCCCCTTCACATAGCGACGCTCCTCTCGCAGCACCGCGGGAATCGTGGCCTGCAGCGTCGGCGTGAACGCCGCCGATGCCGACTGCAGCACGAAGATCAGTACGTAGACCTGCCACACCTCGGTGACGAAGGGGAGCAGCAGCACCACGCTGCCACGCAGCATTTCCAGAACGATCAGCACCTGACGTCGGGGCAAGCGTTCGGCGAAGGCCTGCGCCAGCGGTGCGACGATGACGTAGGCGACCATCTTGATAGCCAGTGCCGTGCCCATGACCACCCCCGCCCGCTCTTGCGCCAGCTCGTAGGCCAGCAGCGCCAGCGCGATGGTGGCAAGGCCCGTACCCAGCAGTGCCATGCACTGGGCAGAGAACAGACGGCGGTATCGCCAATCCTGCAGGGGTTCGAACATGATCCACCTCGCTAGCCGGAACTCGCTGCCGCCATGTCCAGCCGACCGGCAGGGTCACCCTCCCCTGGCGCAGCGGCATGATAGGGGCAGCGAACCTGGTGCCCCTCGCTGGTGGCGATCAATTCGGGAAGGGAACGGCTGCACGCCGGCCTGGCAATGGGGCAGCGGGGATGGAAACTGCAACCCGGCGGCGGTGCAATTGGGCTTGGCGGTTCACCGCGTGCCATGGCACACCCTTCGAGTCCTTTCTCCTCGAGCATCGAGGCGTTGATCAGCGAGCGGGTGTAGGGATGCAGCGGGTTCGCGAAGAGCTCCTCGCTCTCGGCCACCTCGACGATGCGGCCCAGGTACATCACCGCCACTCGATCGCAGAGGTAATGCACCACGCGCAGGTCATGGGAGATGACCACCAGGGTGAGATCATAGCGCTTCCTGAGCGATGCCAGGAGATTCAGGATCTGGGAGCGCATCGAGGAATCCAGCGCCGAGGTGGGCTCGTCGCACACCAGCACCTTCGGCTCGAGTAGCAGGGCACGCGCGATCACCACCCGCTGCAGCTGCCCCCCGGAGCACTGGCTGGGGAAGCGGTTGATGAAGCTCGAATCCAGGCCGACATCGTCCAGGGCCCGAATGATCCGCTGCAGCCGCTCGGGCCGGGTCCCGATGCGGTTCTGGGAAAGCGGCGCATACAGGCTGCGGCCTATCGTCATGCGAGGATCCAGCGCACTGAACGGATCCTGGAACACCAGTTGCACGGTGCGGCGCAGACGCCTGCGCTCGCTGCCCCTGGCCGACGAGACGTCGATACCGTCGATATCGATATGGCCCGAGGTCAGCGACGACATGCCGAGAATCAGCCGCGCCAAGGTACTCTTGCCGCAGCCCGATTCGCCTACCAGGCCCAGGGATTCGCCCGGGGTCACGGAAAGCGTGATGCCATCCACGGAACGTACCTGCCGCCGCTGGCGGAAAAGACCGCCGCGCAGCGGATAGTATTTCATGGCCTCGGTGACGTTCAGAATCGGGCCACCCGCCACGTGAGGAATGGTGCGTGTTTCAACAGCCATCGCGATGGCCCTCCAGTTCGGTCTGACAGATCCTGATGGCCTGCGCCTGGACGTCGTTCGGCGCCCCGACCCAGCAGCGTGCGCAGCAGCCGGGGCCACCGTGCTCGACCATCGGGGGGGCAACCCGCGAGCAGACTTCCGGGTGCCCCCACTTTTCGGCGACCTGACAGCGCGAACGGAACCGGCACCCCGGGATCTCCGACAGCAGTTCCGGGGGCGTGCCCGGAATGGCGTACAGCTCCCCCGACTCATCCGCCTGCAGGAGTGAACAATGGATCAGCGATTGAGTGTAGGGGTGCTTGGGGCTGTGAAGGATCTCGTCGGTGGTGCCCTGCTCCACGATCTCGCCTGAGTACATCACGGCCACCCGGTCCGCGATCGCCGAGACCACCGAAAGGTCATGGGTGATCAGCAGGATGGAGAGGTTGCGTTCACGCCGTTTGCGATCCAGCAGCTGCAGAATCTGTGCCTGTACGGTAACGTCCAGCGCCGTGGTCGGCTCGTCGGCGATGAGCAGGTCGGGATCGGCGCTCAGTGCCGCGGCGATCATCACCCGCTGCGCCATCCCCCCGGACATCTGGTGCGGATAGCACTTCATCCGCTCTTCGGGCTCCGGGATCCCGACGTCGCGAAACAGCTGGACGACCCGCTCGTGCTCCTCTTCGGCGGTCAGATGCTGGTGGACGTGCAGCGCCTCGCCGGCCTGGGCGCCCACCGTGCAGGTCGGATCAAGCATCACGTGTGGCTGCTGAAACAACATCGCGATCCTGGAGCCACGGATCTTGTTGAAATTCTCCTCGGACAGGGAAAGCACCTCTTCCCCGCCGACGCGTACCGACCCTCCGAGTATCGAGATGCCAGAAGGCATCAGGCGCATCAGGCTGCGCGCCGTCATGCTCTTGCCGGAGCCCGATTCGCCGACCAGGGCCAGAATCTCACCGCGCCGAATGGTCAGGTTCAGGTCGTTGATGATGGCACCGACACCAGGAACACCGACGGTGAGATGCTCGACCTCGAGAACCGGGGCGCATACCTCCGGTCGCAACTGATGCTGCACGGTCGTTTGGTTGGCAAGCATTTTTCATCCCCTCTGTTGTGATTATGTGGGTGATTGTGTCTAGCCACGCCTATTCGATATCCGGCATGGCGCCTCAGCCTTTTTCCATACCCGAGGCCGCCAATTTTCCGTTTTCCTGCCTCGCTCTTTCCCAGGCATTGCAGATGGTTTCGACCGGTTCCTGGAGATGGTCGGCCATGGCTTTTTCGAGCTTTTCGGTGTCACCGCTCGCTACCAGCTCTGCCAGGTACTCGTGCTCTTCGATCAGCCGACCGCGGCCGCTGTATACCCCGAGCAATTGATTGAGGCAGAGCCCCATTTCCGCCATCAGCGTGGCAAACAGGCGGGACAGCCGCCGACTGCCGGCGGCGTTCACCAGCTCGGAGTGAAAGCGAATATCCAGGGAGGCGACCTCGGTCCACTCCTCCTCCTCGACGGCCTTTTTCATGGACTCCACGATGGCCCGGAGTCGAACGGAAAGCTCTTCTCCACGACCGGACTGAACAATGCGCCGCAATGCCGCGCGCTCTACCGCATCCCGGGTAAAATAGATGTCCTCGAGATCGTCCTCCGTGAGCTCCAGCACGAAAACGCCACGGTGCGGCTCGCTGACCAGCAGCCCCTCCTGCAGGAGGCGTTGGATGGCCTCCCTGACCGGCCCGCGACTGACGCCACAGCTCTCGGCGACCAGTTTTTCGTTCAACTGCATGCCCGGCGGATAGGCACCAGACAGGATGGCATCGCGAATCTGTTCGGTGACCATGCTCGACATGGTCGAGCGAACGACGGGTTTCGGTCCCGCATGCAGCTGCATCATGACGACTCTCCTTATCTCGATCGAAACTCATTCATTTACTTTCGTGACGCCACTTCATCTTCGCATCCAGATGCGCCTCCAGGCCCTGCCCGACCAGCGTGACGCTCAACGCGGTGATGAAGATGGCCAGGCCGGGAATCAGTACCAGGGCGGGGGCACGATCCAGATAGGGCAGTGCCTCGGCCAGCATCGCGGCCCAATCCGTATCGGGCGGCTGCACGCCAAGCCCCAGGAAGGAGAGGCTTCCCACCGTGATCAGCTTGTGGCCGAAGCGCAGGAACGCGATCGTGGCCAGCGGCCTCAGGACATTGGGAATCACGTGATACACGATGATGAAGGTACGCGAGCAGCCGAGTATTTCCGCCGCCCGGATATAATCCTTGGCGTTGATCTCCAGCGCCAGCCCACGTGTCATCCGCGCAAAGGGCGTCCAGCCGGTAATGGTGAGCGCGAGGATCAACGTGCCATAGCCCGGCCCCAGGATGGCGACCAGGAGCAGTGCCACCAGCACATCGGGAAACGAGATCATCAGATCCACGAGGCGCATCAGGAACTCGTCGACGACACCCCCTGCCCGGGCACTGATCACGCCCAGCAGGGTGCCGACTACGGCCGAGATCACCAGGGTGATGGTGGTAATCGAGACCGAGAACTGACCGCCGTAGAGCAGGCGACTGAAGACATCCCGGCCCAGATGATCCTGCCCCAGCCAGTGTTCCGCACTGGGGCCTGCAAAGCGCTGCGCAAGCGTCATCGCCGAAGGGTCGTGTTGCGCTATCCATGGCGTGAGCAGCAAGAGCACTATCACGGTGGCGAATACGCTGCCGGCCACCAACAGCGTGCGGTTGTGTCGGGAGAGATGGACTAGCCAGGACTTCGCCAGGTGCAAGTTGCCCATTCTCGATCTCATGCCCTGCACGCTATCCGGCGATAGGGGGGTATCAAGCTGTGGCATTGTCGATCCTCACTACCGGGTTGAGAACGGTGTAGGCCAGATCCGTAACCGTGTTGATCACGACGGCAAGGGTCACGATGGCGACCAGGCCCGCCTGCAGCACCGGAATGTCGCCATTGACGATCGCCGAGTAGACCAGCCGGCCCATGCCGGGTACCGCGAAGATGACCTCGATGACCACCGCCCCGCCCAGCAGGCCCGCCATCCACACCGAGAACAGCGTGATCACGGGTAGCAGGGCGTTGCGCAGGCCATGGGCGATCAGCGTGCGCCGGACGCTCAGGCCGCGGCTGTGTGCCGCCACGATATGGGGGGAGTTGAGCACGTCGATCATCGAGGCCCGCATGACCTGGGTGAAATAGCCCATGGGACGCAGCGACAGCGCCAGGGCCGGCAGGATCACCGACTCCGGCCCCCGCCAGCCCGCCGACGGCAGCCAGCCCAGATAGAGCGCAAAGACCAGGATGCTCATGGGGGCGAGCCAGTATTCCGGCACGGCGACGAACGCCTGGCTAAGCGACTTGGTCGCCATGTCGAAGGAACCGCCCCGCCGCAAGGCAGCAATGCTGCCGGCGGGAACGGCCACGGCGAAGGCGAAGCCCAGCGACGCCAGCGTCAGCACGACGGATACCTTGAGCGCCGACCAGACCTGCTCGACGACAGGTTCACGGCTCATGTACGAGTTGCCGAAATCGCCGGTCACCGCACTGCGCAGCCAGTCCAGATATTGCACGATCAACGGCCGGTGCATTCCCAACTCGAGGCGTAGCGCCTCGATGGTGGCCGCATCCAGGTCGAGGCGACCGAAACGCGCCCGAGCCAGCGCCCGCACCGGATCCGTCTCCCCGATATAGGGGATGAGAAAGACCAGAAACGTGACGACCAGCAGCGCCAACACCAGCACCGCGACGCGGCGTAGGATGAATATAGGCATTTTGTCAGCCCTCCCAGGGTTTGCGCGGATCCCGCTCCGACGCGGTCGGAACCAAGCGCCGTGATGCCATGCGTCGCATCGACACCCTCCTCACCGGCGGCCAGTCAGCCACGACGTGTCGCGGGGCTCTGCCGGTCGAGGGTCGTGGAAGGCAGTCTTTGGGGGCAGAAGTCTCGGGCTGTTCATCAGAGGGGTCTCCGTTGTTGTTGTCATCTTCGTTCGGGAAGCGCTGACGCAATGCAGGACTCGCGACATCAGCGCTTCCTCACGGCGAGCCGCTAGAGCGAGTTCACTCCCAGGTCCTTGTGGAAGGCGGTGCGCTCATAGACATGCACCTGGTAGTTTTCCACCGTGTTGGAGACCGCCTCGCTGATGGTCTCGTGGATCAGGAACACATTCACCGCTTCCTCCTGCAGGCGCGCGGCGATGTCCCGATAGATGGCATTGCGCTCCTCGGGCTCCACCAAGGCGCTCGCTCTTTCCAACTGCGCATCCACCTGCGGATCGCAGAAGCCGGACAGGTTGTAGCTGCCATTACAGCCATAATCCTCGGCCAGGGTGCCGATCGGATCCGCCACATCGGTGAGGTAGCCGCGCGAGAGCAGGACCATGTCGAAATCCCCTGCGAGCAGCTGTGGTTCGATAGCGCCATATTCCGAGACTCGAATATTCACTTTCATCCCCAACTGCTGGAGCTGGAACTGAATGACCGCGGCCAGATCGGCCAGCACCGGGCGCTCCACATAAGCCAGGAGTTCGAGTTGCAGTTCGCTCGCCGGTATTCCCGACTCCGCCAGCAGTTGACGGGCTAGCTCCAGGTCCTGGGGAATGACCGCAGCATTTTCCGGTGCCCAGGGCGTATTCGGGGAGAACTGCCCCACTGCCGGGTTCACCGAACCTTCGTAGACCGCCTCGGCGATACCGGCCACGTCGATGGCGCTCTGGATCGCCTGGCGAACCTTGATGTTATCCAGCGGTGCACGACGGTTGTTGAGGTAGAGCGAAGTGGTTCTCGGCGCCTCGACGGTATGTACCTTCAGCTTCTGCGAGCGCTCCATCTGTGCCAGTGCCGCCGCGGGTATCTGGCGAGCGATATGAATCTCGCCGGTTTCCACCATCATGGAACGCACTTGCCCGTCGGGGATGTAGCGCACCTCCCCTTCGGCCAGCATCACCTCGCCTCCCCAATAGTTCTCGTTGCGCTTGAGCTCCAGGCCCTGGCGGGGAATCTCACGCACGATCTCGAAGGGCCCCGTGCAATGCCCCACTGGGTTGATGCGGTCACTGGCAAACGCTGCGGGCGACAGGATACCGGTATTGGGACTGGCCAGGCGGTTGGGCACGAAGACATCCGGTGCCTTGGTGACGATGCGCACGACATGCTCGCCGGCCGGTTCGACGGACTCGATCACGCTCGGCGAAAAACCCGGGGGCGGGGTCGCCACGTTCAACAGCCGGTTGAGCTGATCGCTGACGACTTGCGACGTCAAGGCGGAACCGTCATGAAAGGTCACCCCCTCGCGCAACTGGAACTCCCACTCCGTCGGCGATATCTGCTCCCAGGACTCGGCCAGCGCCGGATTTATCGAGGCGTCGTAATCCATGCGCGCTAGCCCCTCCAGACAGCCAGCCCGAGACAGCACATAGGCATCGATGGTCTCCACCGCCCACCCCGACGCCGGGGTGAACAGCTCACCGAAGACGACTTTTCCACCGGAGGCTGCCGAGGCCGAAGCGGCCATCGGGCCGATCATGACAGCGACAGCCACCCCTCGGAGCAGGGCGGGTACCGCCTTGAGGCAGTGTTGAGTATTCATGGGTCTCACCCTCTTGCTTGTTATTGTGCAGAACGACATGTAGCGAAGGATTTCGCTGGGGCATCCTGCCTCGCTTGTTGTTGTTGGTGATCTCGTCGGTCGTTGTGCGATCACGGCACCTGTCATTGGCCAGGTTGACGCTGGCCACGAGCCCTCCGCCAGCTGGCCGGCATGTCCCGCTCTGGTGGGCCGCGATGGCGTTATTTGGGAACTTAGACCTTCCCATACTGGGAAGGTCAAGGGGCGAATGACCCCTCTCGCTGCCGTCACGCTTGGGCATTTCGCCACGCGCCATCAGGCAATTCGTGCGCCGCTTCGCCAAGCCTTGCACCGTTGAAAAAAAGATAGGGCGACGAAAAAAATTTTGTCAACAGTCTTTTGTAGACAATATGCAAGGCGCTCAGAAAGATCCTTGACCTTCCCATGATGAGAAGGTTTAGGCTTGCCAATATCCCCTGCGGCACACCAGAGGAGGTGGACCATGCCAACCGACAACATGCCGTCAACAAAGAAGAACGCCCGCGACGAAGCCGATGCGTACTCCCTGGCCATCGAAGGCATGAGCTGCGCCTCCTGCGTCGGCCGGGTCGAGAAGGCGATCCGCGGCGTGCCAGGGGTGGTCGACGCCTCCGTCAACCTGGCCACGCAGCGCGCCCAGGTGGCATTCGCTTCCGACCGGACAGACCTCGCCGGTGTCGTACAGGCGGTGGGCAGCGCCGGCTACCCCGCCGTTAGCGATACCATCGAATTGACAGTCAAGGGCATGACCTGCGCCTCCTGCGTCGGCCGCGTGGAGCGCAAACTCGCCGACGTGCCCGGGGTACTCGAGGCCAGCGTCAACCTGGCCACGGCGACGGCTACCGTGAAAGTGGTGGCCGAGGCCGTGACCGCGCCGCGCCTGATCGAGGCCGTGAAGGCGGCAGGCTACGACGCCGAGGCCGCCAGCGACGCACCGGATCGCAGTGACCGCGAACGCGAGGCCCGTGAACGGGAGATCGCCGAGCTGAAGCGTGCGGTAACCATCGCCACTGTGTTCACGCTGCCACTCTTCGTGCTGGAGATGGGCTCGCACTTCATACCGGGGCTTCATCACTGGCTGCACATGAGCCTGGGCCAGCAGAACCTGTTCTACCTGTTCTTCGTGCTGGCCTCGATCGTACAGTTCGGGCCCGGCCTGCGCTTCTACCAGAAGGGCTGGCCCGCCCTGATGCGCGGCGGCCCGGACATGAACTCGCTGGTGATGCTGGGTACTACCGCGGCCTGGGGCTATTCGGTGGTGGCCACCTTCCTGCCCCAAGTGCTGCCGGCCGGCACCGTGAACGTCTACTTCGAGGCCTCGGCGGTGATCATCACGCTGATCCTCGTCGGCCGCTATTTCGAGGCCATCGCCAAGGGCCGCACCAGCGAGGCCATCAAGGCGCTGATGAAGCTCCAGGCCAAGACTGCCCGCGTGGTTCGCGACGGTGAGGAGATGGAGATCGGCATCGACGCGGTGCGCCAGGGCGACATCGTGCTGGTACGCCCCGGCGAAAAGATCCCGGTGGATGGCCAGGTGATCGACGGCAGCTCCTTCGTCGACGAGTCGATGATCACCGGCGAACCCGTACCGGTGCGCAAGGAAGCCGGCGCGGACGTGGTCGGCGGTACCCTCAACAAGGTAGGCAGCTTCACCTTCCGCGCCACCAAGGTCGGCGCTGACACCCTGCTGGCCCAGATCGTACGCATGGTCGAGCAGGCCCAGGGCTCGAAGCTGCCTATCCAGGCCATGGTGGACAAGGTCACCAACTACTTCGTACCGGCGGTGATCGTCGCAGCCCTGGCCACCATCGGCGTCTGGCTGATCTTCGGCCCCGCCCCGGCGCTGACCTTCGCCTTGGTCAACGGCGTGGCAGTGCTGATCATTGCCTGCCCGTGTGCCATGGGTCTGGCCACCCCCACATCGATCATGGTGGGTACCGGCAAGGCGGCGAAGATGGGCGTGCTGTTCCGCAAGGGCGAAGCCTTGCAGTCGCTGCGTGACGCCAAGGTAATAGCGCTGGACAAGACCGGCACCCTGACCAAGGGCCGACCCGAACTCACCGACCTGGTCGTGGCCGATGGCTTCGACGAGGCCGATACCCTGCGCCTGGTGGCTTCCGTCGAGCGACAGTCGGAGCACCCCATCGCCGAGGCGATCGTCAACGCGGCCCAGACCCGCGGACTGGAGCCTGGCGCCATCCAGGACTTCGAGGCAATTCCCGGTTTCGGGGTCGCGGCCCAGGTCGATGGGCACCGGGTGGACGTCGGTGCCGACCGCTACATGCGCAAACTGGGCCTGGACGTGGAAGCCTTTACCCAGACCGCACACCGGCTCGCCGACGAGGGCAAGTCACCGCTGTATGCCGCCATCGACGGCCGCCTGGCCGTGATCATCGCCGTCGCCGACCCCATCAAGGAGTCCACGCCGGCCGCCATCCGCGCGCTGCACGCCGAAGGCCTGCAGGTCGCGATGATCACCGGCGACAACCGGCGCACCGCCGATGCCATCGCCCGCCGCCTCGGCATCGACAAGGTGGTGGCCGAGGTGCTGCCCGACGGCAAGGTGGATGCGGTGAAGCAGCTGCAGGGCGAAGGCGGTCTGGTGGCCTTCGTCGGCGACGGCATCAACGATGCCCCGGCGCTGGCCCAGGCCGACGTGGGGATCGCCATCGGCACCGGCACCGACATCGCCATCGAATCCGCCGAGGTGGTGCTGATGTCCGGCGACCTGCGCAACGTTCCCAATGCCATTGCACTGTCCCGGGCCACCATCCGCAACATCAAGCAGAACCTGTTCTGGGCCTTCGCCTACAACACCGTGCTGATCCCGGTGGCCGCCGGTGCGCTGTTTCCCGCCTTCGGGATTCTGCTCTCGCCGATCTTCGCCGCCGTGGCCATGGCCGCCTCGAGCATCTGCGTGCTCACCAACGCGCTGCGCCTCAAGGGCTTCCGGCCGCCGATCGCGATCGCCGCGGATGAAACCGCGGCCCCGGGCCACCAGGTCCCGCAGGCCGAGGCCGCCTGAATGCCTGCCTGACCACGTGCCTCCCAAGCGGGAGGTACACCCACGACGTTTGGAGAACAAGAAGATGAGTCACGACGTTACGATCACCACCGCCGGCAAGCGCGTCACCGTGGAGAATGGCGACACCCTTCTCGATGCCGCCATGGCGGCGGGCATCGACTACCCCCACAGCTGCCGCGCCGGCCGTTGCGGCGCCTGCAAGTCACGCCTGGTGGAAGGCGAGGTCGAGCTGCTCCCCCACACTCGCTTCTCGCTGAGCGACGAGGAGCGCGACGCCGGCCTGATACTCGCCTGCCGCGCCCTGCCCCGCCGCGACTGCACCGTCGCCTGGCTGCTCGATGACGAAGCGCGAGCCGCCCATCCGGTGCGCAAGGTGTACGGGACCGTGGTGGCGCTCGACGACCTCACCCACGACATAAAGCGAGTCCGCCTGCACTTGGAAAACGGCGAGCGCCTTGCCTTTTCCGCCGGCCAGTACGCCCAGGTAACCTTCCCCGGCTGCCCGACCCGCGAGTACTCCATGGCCAATCGCCCGGACGAGCCCATCCTCGAGTTTCACGTGCGGCATGTACCCGGGGGGACTACCAGTACTCATGTGGCCAGCAGGTTGTCAGTAGATGATCGGGTGCAGGTGGAAGGGCCGTTCGGCAGCTCCTACCTGCGCGAGAAACATGCCGGCCCCATTGTCGCGGTAGCCGGCGGTTCCGGCCTGGCGCCGGTGAAGTCGATCATCGAGACCGCGCTTGCCGCCGGAATGCGTCAGCCCATACGTCTCTATATCGGCGTCCGCGACGAGCGTGACGTCTATCTGGAGTCCCATCTCCAGCAGCTGGCCGCGCGCCACGCCAACCTGCAGATCCATATCGTGCTGTCCGAGCCCACCCGCCCCACCGAGCGCAGCACCGGCCTGGTCACCGAGACCATGGTGGCGAACGAGAGCGAGTTGAGCGGCTGCCGCGCCTACCTGGCCGGCCCGCCGCCCATGGTGGAAGCGGCTGCCGAACTGCTTGCGGCCCGCGGTGTGTCGGCAGACCGCATCCATGCCGATGCCTTCTATACCTCAGCCGACCGCGAGAGCGCCTCGGGCTCACCGGCAGTACAGGCCATCCAGGATGACGCTGACACTCCCCGCTCCTGCTGCCAGTCGAACGCCTCCTAGCCCCAACTGCTCCCTCTGTCGCACGAGACCGGCTTGCCGTGCAGGCAGGCCGGTCCGTCATCGCTACGCAGGCCATTATTCGGCCGATGGCATTTCATGCGCCTCGCGCCCTGGCCACCAGCGCTGGCCTGGACCCGCAAGCCCTCGCGAGACAATCACGAAAGGACGCTTATATCTGCCGTGCGCGCCTATAAAAGCGACGTTTCTTGCGGTTTGCCCCCCACGCATCGAAACCATCTGTTTGCAACCCCATGATGTAATGGGTTTACGGCGCAAAGTGAACGACCCCATTCGTGAGGCATGCCTCGGGATACCGCTGACGACGCCGAAGGGCTTTTTTTCACCATCGCAAAAAAACAGGAAACCCAACTCATGAGCACATTCAAGCCGAAGTACATCACCTTCGATTGCTATGGCACGATGACGAACTTCCAGATGGGCCCGTCGGCGCGCCGGATCTTCGCGGATCGCATCAGCCCGGAGCAGATGGAAGCCTTCGTCGAAGATTTCCGTGTCTATCGCCTCGACGAAGTCCTGGGCGACTGGAAACCGTTCAAGGAAGTCGTTCACAACTCGGTCGAGCGCACTTGCCGCAAGTGGAAGCTCGAGTTCCGCGAGGAGGAAGCGCTGGAAATCTACCACTCCGTGCCGACCTGGGGCCCGCACCCGGACGTGCCGGAAGGCCTGCTCAAGGTCGCCCACGAAATTCCGCTGGTGATCCTCTCCAACGCCGACAACGACCAGATCTACCAGAACGTCGAAAAACTCGGCGCCCCGTTCGCCCATGTCTTCACCGCCGAGCAGGCCCGCGCCTACAAGCCGCGCCTCCAGGCCTTCGAATACATGTTCGACCAGCTCGGCTGCTCACCGGAAGAGTGCATGCACGTCTCCAGCAGCTTCCGCTACGACCATATGTCCGCCTCCGACCTGGGCTACGGCGCTCGCGTGTTGGTCGATCGCAACCATGAGCCGAACCTGGCGCCGAATTACGTGACTCACGTGATCAAGGACATGGGCGGCCTGGCTTCCGTGGTCGGGCTCTAAGCGCAAAAGCCTCCTCTCGTCACGACCGCACTCTTCGCCGCCGAGCAAAGAGTGCGGTCGTCGATTGACGCTCTCCCCTCCTCCGCTTGACACCACACCCTCCTTTCGCCTTGTCGAGTTCCATTTCCTGGAATTGCAACAACTGCCGCAGCGCCCTAGCTACCCCCCTCGAGTTACGTTCACATGGTTTAGCAGATCACCGCTTGGGCAGTTCGCCGGCTTTGCTCTGCTGAGCTAGATAGCAAACCCGACGTCGGCTGTGACCGTGCGGCACGCCGGCAACGCATCGGGAACGGAAAAAACCAGGGATGCTACCCTGGTTGCAATGATCTCCGCAGGTTGCGGCAGGGGATTCAGTAGCCGCGGGACCGATCGATGACGTTCATGAGCGCCTCGCCGCCTTGATGCCGGCGAAGGTTCTCGAGCAGGATGGGCGCAGCCGATTCGGGCTGGGTCATGCTCGCCACGTGGGGCGTCAGGAACACCCGCGGATGCACCCAGAAGGGGTGTTCGGGTGGCAGGGGCTCGGGATCGGTCACGTCGAGGATGGCACGCGACAGCTGACCCGAATCCAACGCCTCGAGGAGATCGGCATCCACCAGGTGCGGACCGCGGCCGACGTTGATCAACGAGGCCCCGGCGGGCAGCGCCGAGAAGAGTTCGCGGTTCAGGATCCCCTGGGTGGCCGAGGTGAGCGGCAACAGGCAAATCAGGACATCGCAACCCTCGAGGAACGGCTGCAATTGCTCGGGGCCGGCGAAACTCTCCACGCCATCCAGGTGACGCAGCGAACGATTCCAGCCGCGCAGCCGGAAGCCGTAGGTCGCCAGCCGCTCCAGAACGGCGCAGCCGAGGGAGCCCATGCCCATGACTCCGATCGTACGGGACGACGCAGGCGGCACCTCGATGGGGTGCCAGGTACGCGATTGCTTCGCCTCGACATAGTCAAAGAAGTCGCGATGGAGATTCAGGACGGAAAGGGACACGTATTCCACCATGCCATCGATGATGCCAGGCTCGACCATCCTGACGATGGGAATGTGCTCGGGCACGGCGGAAAAGTCGACATGATCGACCCCGGCTCCCGAGGAAAAGAACACCTTGAGCCGGGGCAACTGGGCAATGAACTCGGCCGGCGCCTGCCAGGCGATCAGGTATTCGACTTCGTCGAGGTTGCCAGCGTCAGGCCAGACACGGAAATCGAGGTCGGGGGCATGTTCGGCGAAGTAGCTCGCCCAAGCTGCCGCACGCGGCGGATCTGATCGATAGAGAATACACATATTAATGTCCTACCAGCCTCCTACCCAGCCGTCGAAGAGGCCTTCGGGGAGAGTCTCTTCGTTGGCGCCGCGGAGAAAGTCGAAGTCGCAGCCGCGATGCGCCTGCTCGATGTGTTGATTGTAGAGATTGCGATAGCCGCGCACGTGCCGGGACAGCGGCGGCTGCCACGCCTGGCGCCGACGCTCGAGCTCTTCCGGTTCGACGCAGAGCTCCAGCCGGCGCTCCGCCACGTCCAGCTCGATGATGTCGCCATCCTGCACCAGGGCGAGCGGACCACCGATGGCCGCCTCGGGGGAAACGTGCAGCACCGCAGCGCCGTAGGCGGTACCGCTCATTCGCGCGTCCGAGATGCGGAGCATATCGCGGACGCCGCGCTCCATCAGGTGGCGCGGCAGGGGCAGCATGCCCCACTCAGGCATCGCCGCGCCCACGGGACCGGCGTTGCGCAGGATGAGCACGCTGCTCTCGTCGATGCCGAGCTCGGGATCGTCAATCCGGTCGGCGATCGTCTGGACGTCCTCGAAAACCACTGCAGGGCCGCGATGACTGAACAGTTTTGGGTCTGCGGCGCAGGTCTTCATCACCGCCCCGTCCGGCGCCAGGTTGCCCTTCACCACGACCAGTGTCTCGCCCGGTTTCACCGGCTTGTCCAGCGGGCGAATGACATCCTCATCGATGACCTCGGCGGTCTCGATGACCTCGCCGATCGTGCGCCCATCGACCGTCCGTGCGTCCAGGTGCAACAGCGGCTTGAGTGTCTTGAGCAGGGCCGGCACGCCGCCCGCGGTCATCAGCCGTTCGGTCAGATGTTCGCCGGCGGGCTGAACGTTAGCGATCAGCGGCACGCGGCGAGCGATCTCGTCGAAGCGCTCCAGGGTCAACGGCACACCGACGCGGCCGGCGAGCGCCAGCAGGTGGATGATGACGTTGGTCGAACCGCCCACCGCACACAGGAGGGTGATGGCGTTGTCGAAGGCCCGTGCGTCGAGTATCTCATTCGGACGCGGACTTCCCTCGGCAGCCATGCGGACACTGCGACGGCCCACCTCGCGGGCGAACTGATTACGACGTCGGTCGACCGCCGGCACCAGGCTACTGCCGGGAAGGGACACGCCCAACGCCTCGCAGATGGTCGCCATGGAGGAAGCCGTCCCCATCTCGGCACAGTGGCCAACCGTTCCCATGACGCTGCGCTCGAACGCCGCGAAGTCGCCTTGGGAAACCTCGCCGGCACGCAGCTCGTCGACCAGGCGCCAGACGCCGGTGGCATTCGCCAGATTTCCGCCAGTCGACGAACGGGGCGTTGCCGGGCCGCTGGCCAGGAAGATACAGGGAACCCCGGCGCTCGCGGCCCCCATCAGCAGTGCCGGTTGCGTCTTGTCGCAGCCCCCAAGCAGCACCACCGCGTCGAACGGGTAGGCGCGGATGGACTCCTCGGCCTCCATCGCCAGCAGGTTTCGAAACGGAAACGAGGTCGGCTTGATGATGTTCTCGCTGATCGACATCAGCGGCGCCTCGAGCGGGATGCCGCCCGCCTCGAGAATCCCGGTCTTCACCTCCTCCGCCAGGTCACGCAGGTTGAGGTTACAGGGATTGATATCGGACCAGGTGTTCAGGATGCCCACGACGGGGCGCTCCATCAGGTCCTCGCGGCTCCATCCGGCGGCCGCCAGGGTCGAGCGGTGCACGAAGCCCGGCAGATCATCCTTGCGGAACCAGCGCGCGCTACGCAACGGCCGGTTGAGTTTGGTCTTGTGATCGCTCATTGGTTCACCTTGCAGTCGCTATGCTCGGAAGCAAGTGTAATCTGGCAACGCAAAGATCATCTGCCGTTTATACCGAGTATTCGGCATGATGGCATGGAGCTGGTCATTCAATTGGCACGTTCCATCGATCACCTCTAACCGAGGTCGACCCGGTGATAACGAGAGATAAAATTGCTGACGGAACTACCTGAATAGGCTTGAATCCAACACGGCCTACTATTTGAAAAATGCGTAGGGAGTGCCCAGCCCCTTGTCGAGAGCCGCCTCGTACAGCATGGCAACCGTCACGGTGTCCTGAATGGCCATGCCGACCGAATCGAAGATCGTTATCTCTTCCTGATTTTCACGGCCGGCCTTTCTTCCCAGCAGGATCTCACCGATTTCAGCATGAATGTCTTCCGGCTTGATGATGCCTTCTTTAACGGCATGCTGCGTATCACCGTACTTGATACACAGATCGACAGAGTCGTTGACCACCTTGGCCTCTTTGAATATATCGGCGCCAAGCTCCTGCTTGCCCGGCATATCGGAGCCAATGGCAACGATATGCGTGCCAGGCTTCAACCACTCCTTCTCGACGATAGGTCCCCGGTGGGCTCGCGTGGTCGTGACGACGACGTCAGCCGCACGAACCGCTTCCTCCGCGGTTTCGCATTTTCGGATGTCAAGGCCCGTTTCCTCAGACATTTCCCGAACGTACTCATCGAGCGCTTGCGGGGAAGCGTTCCATACGAGAACCTCGGAGAAATCCCTCACCCGGATGATGGCACTGAGCTGTCTACGCGCCTGATTTCCCGCCCCTATGATACAAAGCGTCCTGGCATCCTCGCGTGCCAGGTATTTTACCGATATGGCACCCGCGGCGGCGGTACGGCAGCCGGTGATCCAGGTTCCATCCATGACGCACCTGAGAGCGCCGGTGCTTGCCTCGAAGAGCATCACGGTGTTCATGCCCGTCGGCAGGCCCAACTCTGGATTTCCTTTGTATCCACCGGCGGAAGACTTGATGGTGATATATCCCCCAGCAAGATCAAGGCCGCCCTTGAAATCGATGCACGCATGTGAACCAGGGAGCTCTATGCTCATGAAGTCCGGCTGAACGACTTTTCCGCTATTGAAAGATTTATAGCCATTTTCAACGGCTTCTAGCACTGCATCCAGATCGATGAGCGACCCCACCTCATCCTTGTTCAACAACAGAGTCTTCATGCTCGCTCCTTTATTACTTGTTAAAAAATACCTGCCACGCGCTCCCCTTTGAGGAGCCTGCCGATCATGTCGATGCCCCAGTTCCCGGAGGTAAGGACCACACAGACCTTTTCATCCGGGCGAGTCGTCACGGCACCTGACTGCAAGGCGGCGATTCCTACACAGGCTGAAGGCTCTGCCACGAGCTTGGCATCGTTTGCCACCATTCTTACCGCCTCTTCGATGGCTTCTTCCGAGACGGTAACGATGTCATCCACATACTTTTCGATGATGGGATAGGTGTTGTTGCCGGGCCAGTCGCATGCCAGGCCGTCGGCTAGGGTCTGCTTCACTGTCGCCCTGGTTCGCTCGCCGTTTTGGCGGCTCAAGTAGTAGGGGCAGCAGGCTTCGGCCTGGACGCCAATCACCCTTATCTCGGGATTGGTCTCTTTGATGGCGGTGGAAATACCCGAGATGAGCCCGCCGCCACCGATGGGAACGAGCACGGTTTCCACATCGGCCAGATCCTCCATGATCTCCAGCGCAATCGTGCCTTGGCCGGCCATGACGTCGAAGTCTTCATAGTTGTGCACTATGGTGTAGCCATGCTCCTCGACCTCGGCATGCACCTTTTTCCAGCGCTCTGTATAGGCACGGTCCCACAGGATCACATCCGCCCCCATCGACCGGGCATTGTCGACCTTCAGCTTGGGCGTGTCTTCTGGAACGATGACGGTCGCATGTATGCCGAGCACTTTCCCTGCATACGCACATGCCTGACCATGGTTACCCGATGAGCTGGTGATGATGCCCTTGTCCCGTTCGGCCTGCGTCAAGGACAGGATCTTGCTCAACGCCCCCCTGATCTTGAAGGCACCGGTTACCTGAAGCATTTCGGGCTTGACATAGACCTGACAGCCCAAAGCCCTGTCCATCTTGCTTTCCCGAAGCAGTGGTGTACGGCACACATAAGGCCGGATACGCACCGCCGCTTGCTTTACGTCCTCGAGCGTTACCTTCGTCTTTTCCATAACCGCCCCCTTGATCTGCCGCAGGGTTCACTGACCTGCGGACTGTGTACAGCGCGTTCTGTACTGACGCGGCGTCATCCCGCAGAGGCGCTTGAAATGCCTCGCCAGGTGGCTCTGGTCGAAAAAGCCGGTCTCGCTGGCAATGTCCGTCGGCCGCAACCCCTGCTCCATCATCGTTTGTGCCTGCCGGACCCGCACCTGACAGACGTAGCGATAGGGGGAAATGCCGAATCGCTTGCGGAAGCGCTTGGCCAGACTGAAACGTGTCATGCCGACGAGCTCGGCCAGATCGTCGAGATTGATCGGCTCGTAGAAGTGCTCATCGATGTACTGCTTGGCCGTTGCCATCGCCACGGCCGTTTCGTCGTCGTTCCGCTCCCCGTCAGGGGCAGGTTCGCCATGTTGCCGCACCAGAGGAATGCCGCGCTTCTCGTTCATGCTCCACACTCCCTATGCCGGCACCACCGCAAGCGCGGTGCGACCGGCATGACAGAATGCAACGTCAGTTGCTGGCCGCCATGGCGGGCACAGGCTCATCGAGCTGCCGCAGTTCGCTATCGCTGTGGTGACAAAGGATCTCGTTGCCCTTGTCGAGACGCACACGCGGCGGCCGGACCTTGTTGCACTTGCCGTCGATCCTGACCGGACAGCGCGACAGGAACGGACAGAGCGGCGTCGACGAGGCCGGCATGACGATCTGCGGCAGCGCACCGCGGCCAGCTCGCGTCTCCTCGAGCCAACCCTGGTGCATCTCCGGCACCGAGTCGATCAGCAGGTGGGTATACGGATGGTACGGCGGCGCCTGGAAGGTCGAGCGATCGCCCTGCTCCACCTTGGCGCCGGCATACATCACCACCACCTCGTCGCAGATCGAGCGTACTGTGCTGATGTCGTGGCTGATGAACAGATAGGAAACGTTCAGCTCCCTTCGCAGTTCCGCCATCAGCTCGAGGATCGCGGCTCCCACTACCGTGTCCAGGGCCGAGGTGACCTCGTCGCAGAGGATCAGGTCCGGCTCGGCCGCCAGCGCTCGCGCCAGGTTGATACGCTGCTTCTGGCCGCCGGAAAGCTCGCTTGGGCGACGCGTCGCCAGGCTCGCCGGCAGTTGTACGAGCTCCAGCAGCTCGGCCACCCGGCGACGGCGCTGCGCGCTGCGCATGCCGTGGTAGAAACGCAGGGGCCGCTCCAAGATCTCCTCGATGGTGTGCTGCGGATTCAGCGCCGTGTCGGCATTCTGAAACACGTACTGGACGCGCCGAAATTGCTCTCGGGTTCGTCCGGCGAGCGTGCCGCTGAGCAACTGCCCATCCAGCAGGACCTGCCCGGCCGAGGGTGCCACCAGGCCGGCAATGGCCCTCGCAACGGTGGTCTTGCCCGACCCGGATTCACCGATGATTCCGACCGTTGCTCCGCGGCGGACCTGGAGATCGATATCCTGCACTACCCGCTTGCTGCCATAGCAGATCTCGAGACCCCGTACGTCGAGCAGCAGGTCCTCTTTCGCCTGCTCTGCTCTCCGACCAGGGGCGCCCTGGCTCACGGTAGGTTTCATCGCCGCCAACAGACTGCGGGTGTAGGGGTGTGCCGGCTCCTCCAGGATCTGCTCGGTGCGGCTGTTCTCCTGGATTTCACCATTGCGCAGCACGACAATGCGGTCGGCCATCTGCGCCACCACCGCCAGGTCGTGCGAAACGTATACCGCCGTCGTATCGAGGTCGCGCACGACCTTCTTGAACGCCCGCAGTACCTCGATCTGCGTGGTGACATCGAGCGCGGTGGTCGGCTCATCGAGGATTACCAGGGCCGGTTCGGTGATCAGCGCCATGGCCGCCATCAGCCGCTGCAGCTGCCCGCCCGACACCTGATGGGGATAGCGCGCACCGATGTTCTCGGGGTCCGGCAGTGCCAGCGCCCGAAACAACTCGACCGCCTTGGCCTGCGCTGCCCGTCGCGACATCACGCCATGGATCAGCGCACTCTCGATCACCTGCTGCATGATGGTCTTGGAAGGGTTGAACGCCGCCGCCGCACTCTGAGCGATATAGGCCACAGTGCGTCCACGCAGCTTCGCCAGTTCGGAATCCGGCTGTTCGAGTACCTCGACATCACCGATGCGCACCGATCCCCCGACGATACGACAGCCGGCACGGGCATAGCCCATCAGCGCCAGCGCGATGGTGGTCTTGCCGGAGCCGGACTCACCGATCAACGCCAGCACCTCGCCCTTGTTCAGGCTCAAATCGGCACCGTGCACGATCGGAACATCGACGCCAGCCTCGTTGCGCGCCGCTACGCGCAAGCCGCTTACCTTGACGATTTCGCTCATCTCAGTTCTCCATCTCGCGCTTGGCCCGACCGCCAAAGCTGTCGATGATCAGGTTGACCCCGACGGTGAGGGTGGCAATGGCAACCGCCGGCGCCAATACCGCCGGAGCGCCTTCCCCAAGGCCCTGGATGTTTTCCCGCACCAGAGAGCCCCAGTCTGCATCAGGAGGCTGCACGCCCAGACCGAGAAAGCTCATCGCGCTCAGCAGCAGCACGACGTAGACGAAACGCAGGCCGAAGTCGGTCAGCACCGGACGGAGCATGTTCGGCAACACTTCGATGAACATGATGTAGGGCATGGCCTCTCCCCTTGCTCGCGCGACCTGGACGAAGTCCATCGTCATGACGTTGACTGCGACTGCACGCGCGATGCGGTACGAACCGGGCATGTAGGCAAAGGCGGCCATGACCAGCAGCAGGGGCACGGAAGAACCGAAGGAGGCCACCATGATCAGGGCGAAGATCTTGTTGGGAATCGCGATCAAGGCGTCCTGGGTACGACTGATGGCGGCATCCACCCAGCCGCCGGAGGCCGCCGCCACCAGGCCCAACACCACGCCGAACAGGCATGCGAGCACCGTGGCCGCCAGTGCCACGCCGATGGTGTAGGGCGCACCGTTCAACAGGCGACTGAGGATATCCCGGCCCAGGAAGTCCGTGCCGAGCGGGTATTCCATGCTGATTGGGCCGAATACATCAAAGCTGACCAGAGCGTTGGCCCCATAGGGCGCCAACCAGGGGCCGACCAATGCCATCAGCAGCCAGAAGCCGACCACGAACAAGCCCAGGGCACCGCTGATCGGCCGTTTGGCACGGCGTCGCACGACCTGCGGTGGCTTTTCGTCGAATGTCACATCGTCCATGGCGCCGGCCTGCGCACCCGGTGCGCTCAATTTCGCTGAATCTGGCGGAATCGTGTTCGGGTTCATGTGCGCAGCCTCGGGTTGGATACGATGGCGATGATGTCGGCAACCAGTACCAACATCAGGAAGCCCACGGAGAACAGCATCACGCACGCTTGAACCAGCGGCATGTCGCGGGTGACCACGGCGTTCACCATCAGCGTCGCAATGCCCGGATAGTTGAAGATCGTCTCGACGATGACCACGCCGCCAAGCAGGTACGACAGGCTCAGCGCCACGGCGTTGGCGATCGGTCCGATCGCATTCGGCAGCGCATGGCGGAGCACCACCCGCATCGGCCGTGCGCCCTTGAGTATTGCCATTTCGACGTAGGGAGAGCTGAGCTGGTCGATGACGGCCGCCCGCGTCATGCGCGCCATCTGCGCGACCAGCACGCAGCACAGGGTCAGCACCGGCATGGCATAGACACTGAGCAGCTCCAGGAAGGAGTCGACCTCCACCGAGCGCGACAGCGCCGAGAGCCACCCCAGCTTGACCGCGAAGATCAGTACCGCGATGGTGGCAATCAAAAACTCAGGCACCGACACTAGGAACACCGCCAGCATGTTGGTATAGCGGTCGAAGATAGATCCGCGATACATCGCCGACACGATGCCAATGGTCAGCGCCAGCGGTACGGCAATCAGGGCAGTGGCCGCTGCCAGTTTCAGGGAGTTGGGAAGCCGGCTCGCAATGAGGTCATCGACCGCCATGCCGTTGACCAGCGAAACCCCGGGGTTGCCCGTCACCAGGCCACCCAGCCAGCTCAGGTAACGCAGGTACACGGGTTGGTCCAGGCCCAACTTGGCGCGCAGTGCCGCCACCACTTCCGGCGTAGCCTCCTGGCCAAGCTGTTCCTGGACGGCGTCGCCCGGAAGCAGGCTGGTGAGAACGAATACCACCAGCGAGACGATAAGCAGCGTGAGCACGCCGATGCCCAGCCGGCCAATCACGAGCCGTGGAATGGTGCTGTTCATGATTCACCCTTTTGTTATGGCGCCACCCCTGGGCTGCACGGGTGGCGCCTTGATGATGGAGTTGTCGTTGCCGTGAGTCCTCAGGTTTCCAGCCAGACGTGCTCGGCGAACATGTAGCCCATCAGGCCACCCATCGGGTGAGGACTGAGCCCTCTCAGCTTGGCGTTGTGGCCATCGATGCTGCTGTTGAACTGAGGAATGCCGATGCCGCACTGCTCGTGCACCAGCACCTGCATGTCGGCATACATCTGCTTGCGCTTGGCATCGTCGGTCTCGCCGCGTGCCGCCACCAGTAACTGGTCGAACTGTTCGTTCTGCCAGCCCGACTCGTTCCAGGCGGCGTCGGACTTGTAGAACAGGCTGAACATCAGGTCGGCGGTCGGGCGCGCACCGATATTGGCGAAGTGCAGCGGGTGCTTCATCCAGTGGTTGGACCAGTAGCCGTCCGACGGCACCCGACGAATCTCGAGCCGGAGCCCGACCTGCTGCGCCGTCAGCTGCAGCAGCTGGGCCATGTCCACCGAACCGGTGGCGGCTTCGGAGGCCACCAGGGGAATCGAATTCCCGCCCACGCCGGAACGCTCCAGGTGGTATTTCGCCCGCTCGGGATCGAACTCGCGCTGCGGCAGCTCGTTGAAGTAGTAGCGGTGGTTGGGCGCGATCGGCTGGTCGTTGGCGATGGTGCCGAAGCCACGGAAGGCGACACGATGGAGCTGCTCGCGATCGAGCAGGTACTTCATCGCCAGCACGAAGTCCGGGTTCTGAACCGGCCCTAGGGCGTCACGCATCACCAGGTTGGTGAAGCCGCCGGTCGGCGACTCCATCACCACGGCGTTGGCACTGTCCAGGATGCGCGGAATCGAGCGCGCATTGACCGGGTTGATGAGATCGACATCACCGGCGAGCAGGGCATTGATGCGCGCGGCCTCGTCCGGGATCGCGAAGAACTCGATCTCGTCGAGATACGGCTGGCCCGGCTTCCAGTAGCTGTCGTTACGCACGGCGACCGAACGCACGCCCGGCTGGAACTCCGCGCATTCGAAGGGTCCGGTGCCGTTGGCGAGGCTGAAGTCGGTGGTGGCGTCGCGCACGATGAGGAAGTGGGAGGTGGCGAGGACCGCCGGCAGGTCGGCGTTGGGACTCACCAGCCGGATATGCACTTCGTGCGGCCCGGCGGCCCTGACCTCTTCGATCTGCTGGGCGACGCTGAGGGCCTTGGAGGCGGTCTCAGGATCCTTGTGGCGATTCAGCGAGTAGACCACGTCGGCCGCGGTGAATGGCTGGCCGTCATGGAAGACGACGTCATCGCGCAGCTTGACGACCCAGGACTGGGCGTCGTCGGTGTCGAACGACTCCGCCAGCGACATCTGCGGCACCAGCGTGTCGTCCAGCGTCGTCAAGCCGTTGTAGAACATGAAGTGCCGGCAATAGTCGGTGTAGTTCCCGCCCTTGGCCGGATCCAGCGTATCGGCGGTCGAACTGGTCGCGCTCGCCACCTTGATGCGTCCGCCGCGCTGGGGGGTCTGGGCGAAGGCGGACGACGCGCCGGTCATCAAGCCACCCGCGGTGGCGGCCAGCACGGTACCGGCGGCCATGCCGCGCAGCACATCGCGCCGCGAGATGCCGTGGCCGACCCCCTGGCCGGCTGTGCGCGCCAGCTCAGCCATGATCCTCCGGTCGTGATTGGGGAAGTTCCTGTTTTTCATGTTCTACCTCCGTCTATCCGCTTATCATTGCTTGTCTGTTGTTATCTCGGCGCACCGTTCTTCAGGGGCCCACCTCAGGCATCCGGGGTCTCCATCGAAAGTGAACAAGCCGTTGAAACAATTACAGCACCAACGGGCAACGCTTTTGGTTCGTTTTATTCCCTCCCGCACATACAATCGTTGGCATTGCCCATGCCCTACGGCAGATGCTGCCGCGCATCCGAAGCCACGCCGGTAACGCCTCCATCCCTCTTGCCGAGATGTCGTCGAAGCGGCACTTCGTCAGCCAACGGGCTCTACATCCATGCCACCCCGTGCGGCAAGAACGTCCTAGCCATGGCCCTTGCCAGCTGCCAAACTGCAAAAGTTGCCAGGGAAGCCACTGACGGAGAGCCAGGTGTCCCACAAGACGTCAAAGCGCCTGCAGACCTATGAGCTGACGCTGAGAGACCTTCAGGAAGACGATATTGCCAAGCTGCACCAGCTGTCGGTCGGTGTCGGTTGGCCGCACCGGCCCGACGATTGGCGCCTGCTGCTCAAGGTTGGGAAGGGGTTTGCCGGCTGCGACAAGATCGGCCGAATCGTCGGCTCGGCGATGTGGTTTCCGATGGGCAACAATTTCGCCACCATCGGCATGGTCATCACCACGCCACAGCTACAGGCGCAGGGTGGTGGCGGCTGGCTGATGGATCACGTAATGCAGCAGTGCCACGGCCGTCGTCTTCAGATCATCGCTCCTCAGGTCGCCTATCGTCTCGCCCATGCCTTGGGCTTCAAGGCCGTGAGCGTCGTGCATCAGCACCAGGGCACGGCCATCGACCCGGGAGAGGTTTCGCTGCCGGCCGACACCCGGGTTCGCCCATTGAAAGCCACGGATTTCACCGACATCGCCCGCCTCGACCAGGCCGCCTTCGGCGCCGATAGAGCCGCCATCCTGGAAGAGCTGGTCGGACGCTCCACCGGCACGGTGCTCGAGCGGGAGGGCCATATCGCCGGCTTTGCCCTGTGCCGCAGGTTCGGTCGGGGCCATGTCGTAGGACCGGTCGTCGCGAAGGATTCCAGCGACGCCATCGCGTTGACCGCCCCTCATGTGGCGAAGCATGCAGGAAGATTTCTCAGGGTCGATACCACCCAATCCGAGGGCGATTTCACCGAATTCCTCAAGCGCTGCGGAATGGAGGAACATGAAAAGGTGACCGTGATGACCCACCCTTCTCCCGAGGCGGCCGACACCGAGGTCAGCACTTTCGCGCTGGTGAACCAGTCACTGGGCTAGCCGCTCACGGGATGCCGGATGCCTAGAGCTACCGTGCAAAAAACCGCAGATCGCACTCGCCCACTCTCCTCCTCTCTCCTGACTCTGCTGCGCAGGACCAGATCAATAACATGCCAAAAACCTGGGTAATGGCGGTACTTTCATCTGCTCCTGCCACCGGCTTCGGACATTGCTACCGAATTCATCTCTCAACCTAATCACACCTCCATAACGGCAAGAACATCCTAGTAATGACCATCCGCAGACGCCAGAGTAAAAGGAGCTATGGAGGAACTTATTATGGCAGTCAAGAACCTTGATACCGACATTACCTATCGACGCCTACAGGAGAGCGACCTGCCTGCTGCCCATCGACTCTCGCAGGCGGTTCGTTGGCCGCATCGACACGAAGACTGGCAGTTCGTACTTCGTCTTGGCGACGGTTTCGTCGCAGAGCGCAGCGGCGAAGTCATCGGCACTGCCATGTGCTGGAGCCATGGCAGCGACTACGCAACACTCGGCATGATCATCGTTTCGCCCGAGGCGCAGGGCAAAGGCATCGGGCGCGTATTGATGGAATCGATACTCGACTTGATCGGCGAGCGCAATACGCTCTTGCTCGCCACTCCAGAGGGGCAGCCGCTTTACGAGCGACTCGGCTTCAAGCCCATCGGCACGGTCCACCAACACCAGGGCACCGTCGTTCAGCCCGAAATCGTTGCGCCACCGCCTGGAGAGCGCATACGGCCGGCAGGCGTGAACGATCGCGCCAAGCTGATCGAGCTGGCGACAGCCGGCACCGGCATGCCCCGGGCAGCGGCGCTGAACGAACTGCTTCAGGTCGCCGATGGCGTGGTGCTCGACAGCCAGGGAGAGCTCACCGGATTCGCACTGATGCGGCGCTTCGGTCACGGCTACGTGATCGGACCGGTAGTGGCCTCATCTGCCGAGCGGGCCAAGGCCATGATCAGCTATTGGATGGGGGCACGTGTCGACTCCTTCATCCGTATCGACGTCCACGACTCCGGCCACTTGAGCCCCTGGCTGCAGGAGCTTGGGCTCTTGCAGGTCGATTCCGTCGTTGCCATGGTCAAGGGCGAAGCACCGGTACCGGTTCCCGGCCTGCAGCAGTTCTCCATCATCAACCAGGCACTGGGCTGATCCCGGAACGTCATCACGCATCACGGTCAACACAAAGAGGAGGTGGCGCATAATGCCCCTCCTCTCCTTTTCTCCACACCAGTACAAGACAATGGCGATAGTGCTGCATGAATATGCCATGACAGCGCAAGGACCTCTTGCATAGCGCGCGGATCGATATATCAACATCGGCGCCGTTTTCGGTGTTTCCTGCCGCCTACCCCTCGAGTTTCGGCGACTCTAAAGAAGACTAAAGCGCCATACTTCTTATCATGACGGGCCGCTGGCCCGGCAAACTCTCGATATCAATCCTCGCCTGATACTCGACGTGAGGTCTTCCCATGCACGAGCGCAACATCGCCGAACAGAGCACTCCCTTTTGGTGGGAAGCGGCACCCGTCAAACCACTGCCGCAGCAGCCGCTGGCCAAGGAACTCGATGTGTTGATCGTGGGCGCCGGCTACGCCGGGCTTGCGGCGGGGCTTGCACTGGCACGGGCTGGACGGGCTGTTGCCGTATTCGATGCCATGAGTCCGGGCGAGGGCGCCTCATCGCGCAACGGCGGCATCACCAGTGGCAGCATTCGCCCGGACTACGCCACGCTCAGCCGCCGCTTCGGCGAAAAGACGGCGCTGGCCATCGAGGCGGAAGGCAAGATCGCCCGCGAATTCCTCTACGATTTCATCGAAGTCGAAGGACTCGACTGCGACTTCCAGCTCAGCGGCCTGTTTCGCGGTGCCATCGGCCATGAACAGTACGAGAGCATGGCCCGTGGCGCCGAGGCGCTGGCGAAGAGGCTGGGAATCGAGTCCTTTGCCGTTCCGCATGACGAACAGCGCAACTATATCGGCACCGACTTCTATCGCGGCGGCACGGTCAGGATGGACATCGGCGGACTGAACCCGGCCAAGCTCCACGCCGAGCTGTTGCGCGTGGCCCTGGCTGCGGGAGTGACGATCCATTCGAACACACCCGTAAGCTCGATAGCGCGGGACGGCTCTGGATTCCGCGTCACGACCGTGGCCGGAACGGTTCAGGCGCGGCAGGTTCTGGTCTGCACCAACGGCTATACCGATGGCGCCGCGCCCTACCTGCGCCGTCGCCTGGTGCCGGTCCGCAGCCGCATCATCGCCACCGAGGAACTCGCCCCCGAGGTGATGGCGGGTCTGATGCCCAGGCGAATGATGATGGGCGAGGGCCTGCAGTTGGGCTTCTATTACCGCCCCTCGCCCGACGGCAGGCGGATCCTGCTGGGCGGCCGCGACAGCTCCCGGGTCGGCGACCCGGCGGCACCGACGCTGCGCCTGCGCAAGGGGCTGGTGACACGCTTTCCCGAACTCGAGAACGTGTGCCTCTCGCACAGCTGGTTCGGCAACGTGGCGATGAACCGCGACATGCTACCCCGCATCTTCGAGAAGGATGGCGTGCTCTACGCCACCGGCTTCTGCGGTTCGGGCGTGGTCTGGGCGCCGTGGGTCGGTACGCGTGCAGCCCACAAACTGCTGCGAGGCAGCAAACACCCCTGTTCGGCCTTCGACTTCCGGCCGCCCGCCTTCATCCCGTTCTATCGTGGCAACCCGTGGTTCATGCCGGCCGTCATACAGGGCTATGAAATGCAGGACCGAATCGCAATGTGGCGCGCAAGCCGATGAGCCGAGTCGATGCGGCCATCCGCCTGGCCTGCCAGCCATGCCTCAGGCTCCGTACGCCCCCTGCTCACCCATGTCGACTTCTCGCAGGAGATGCAGCAATGAAATTCGTTTCCTATTGGCACGATACCTCGGCTCCGTTCGACAAGGCTGCAACCGATCCCGTCTCGGGGGAGTTCGAGGTAGCGGTGATCGGCGCAGGCTTCACTGGCCTCAATGCTGCCCGGCAGCTGGCAAAATCCGGCCTCAAGGTCGCCCTGCTCGAGGCCGAACATGTCGGCTATGGCGCATCGGGACGCAACGGCGGGCACCTCAACAGCGGTCATTTCGCCAGCTTCGGCGCCATCAAGGCCCGCTTCGGCGATGCCCAGGCACGCCGCCTGTGGCAAGCCTATGACGACTCGATCGACATGATCGAAGCGATCATCGACGAAGAGAAGATCGACTGCGGCTTCCGCCGCGGCGGCAAGCTCAAGCTGGCCTCCAAGCCCTCCCATGTGAAGAAGCTGCAGGCCATGTGCGATGAGATCCGCCGTGAGGTCGATCCCACGGTGGAGTGGCTGTCGCGCGAGGACGTGCGCAGGGAGCTGGGATCGGACGCTTTCCACGGCGGTGTGCTGTCGCCGAAATCCGCCATGATGCACATGGGGCAATACGCCGTCGGCGTGGCCCATGCCGCTCATCGCCATGGTGCGACCATCTGGGAGCACAATCCCGTCATCGCCCGCGAGCGGGTACCGCAGGGCTGGCGACTGACCACGCCGACCGGCTCCCTGGTCGCCCGGCAGGTCATCCTGGCAACCGACGCCTACACCTCGGAGACCTTCGGCTATTTTCGTCGGCGAATGATGCCGGTCGCCTCCTTCATCATCGTCACGCGCCCGCTCACCGCGGAAGAAGTGGCGGCGACCATGCCGGGCAACCGCAACTATACGAACTCGCTCAACATCGCCAACTACTTCCGCCTCACCCCGGACAACCGGGTTCTGTTCGGCGGCAGGGCAAGGTTCTCGTCGGCGTCGAACCAGAAAACGGACGTCAGCTCCGGGCAACTGCTGCGCAAGCAGATGGCCGAGGTGTTTCCGCAGCTTGCCGACGTCGAGATCGACTACTGCTGGGGCGGTCTCGTCGGCTGCACCCAGGATCGCTATCCGCGCGCCGGCACCGCCGACGGGGTGATCTACGGCATGGGCTATTCGGGACATGGCGCGCAGGTCTCGACCCTGATCGGCAGCGTGCTCGCCGATATCGCCATGGGCCGCAAGGGCACCAATCCGCTCGAGGGCCTGTCCTGGCGAGCCGTTCCCATGCACACGGGAAAACCCTGGTTCCTGCCCATTGTAGGGGCGTACTACCGAATGAAGGACATGCTGCCCTGACCAGTCTCCGCTGATCCCGAGTCAATCGGCTGATCATGACCGAACTCTACCCACCGGTGGCTTCCACCAATCATCGATCCGAGGTTCTCATGCTGCAATCTCTTGACCCGCGCCAGGCTTCCAGCCGGGCAACCCACCCTTCCATCATCGACCTGCGCCAGTTCGCCAGGGAGGCCGTTGCCGCCCCGGCCAACCAAGGCGACGGCCAAACGAATGCCTTCCTGGCGAATCGCACCCCCCTGGCTATTCCCCCCGGCCCGGTCGAGATCGGTGCCATCCGGCTGGAAGCGGGCACGGGCAGCGTGGCCGAGCTGCCGGCCGACGAGTTCATCATCCTGTGCGATGGCAGCCTGACGCTGAACCAGCAGGGCCAGACCCTCGAGCTGGCCGACAGTGCCAGCGCGGTGCTGAGTGCCGGCGCCGGCTTCGACTGGCACTGCCCGGCCCCCGCCACCCTCCTTTATATTCGCTACAAAGGGGAAAGTGCGGGAAAGGGCCGACTGATCGCCATCGACGAAGCGGCCGCCCTGGAGCCCTCCGGCAGCCCCTTGGCGGAACTGCTGGTCGGCCCGACGCCCGCTTGCCGGAACCATACCGACTACCGCTCCGTCGACGAGGAATTCATGTGCGGCACCTGGGACTCGACTCCCTATTACCGTCGCGCCATGGAGTCCCGGCAGTACGAACTGATGCACCTGCTGGCGGGGGCCGTCACGGTCGTGGAGCAGAGCGGCACCACGCGCACCTTCACCAAGGGCGACATCTGCCTGGTCGAGAAAGGGGCGGTATGGAGCTGGGAAAGCCGCGAGGATGTGAAGAAGGTGTACGCGATTTACCGCCCGGCATAAGCTGCGCTCTAGTAATAAAACCAGCAAATAAGAAGGGAGCGGCCAGTGTGGCCGCTCCCTTCTCCTTTCTCACTTCTCACGTTTCGCGTTTCGCGTTTCACCGGGATGCACTACCCCTCGGGCATCCCGCTCCTCAGGCTTCCAGCCAGACGTGCTCGGCGAACATGTAGCCCATCAGGCCACCCATCGGGTGAGGACTGAGCCCTCTCAGCTTGGCGTTGTGGCCATCGATGCTGCTCCTGAACATTGGGATGCCGATGCCGCCGTGCTCGTGCACCAGCACCTGCATGTCGGCGTACATCTGCCGGCGCTTGGCGTTGTCGGTCTCGCCGCGCGCCGCCAGCAGCAGCTGATCGAACTGTTCGTTGCGCCAGCCCGATTCGTTGGTGGCGGCGTCGGAGTGGTAGAACAGGCTGAACATCAGGTCGGCGGTCGGCCGGGCACTGATGGCGCCGAAGCCCAGCGGATGCTTCATCCAGTGGTTGGACCAGTAGCCGTCCGACGGCACCCGACGAAGCTCGAGCCCGAGCCCGATCTGCTGCGCCGAAAGCTGCAGCAGTTGGGCGATGTCCACCGAGCCGGTGGCGGCTTCGGAGGCCACCAGGGGAATCGTCTTCCCCGCCATGCCGGAGCGCTCCAGATGATACTTCGCCCGGTCCGGGTCGTACGCGCGCTGCGGCAGCTCGTTGAAGTAGTAACGGTGGTTGGGCGCGATCGGCTGGTCGTTGGCAAGAACGCCGAAGCCACGGAAGGCAACCCGCTGGATCTGCTCGCGATCGAGCAGGTACTTCATCGCCAGCACGAAGTCCGGGTTCTGGACCGGCCCCAGGGCGTCACGCATCACCAGGTTGGTGAAGCCGCCGGTCGGGGTTTCCATTACCGAGGCATTGGCACTGTCCAGCACACGCGGAATCGAGCGCGGATTGACCGGGTTGATGAGATCGACATCGCCGGCGAGCAGGGCATTGATGCGCGCGGCCTCGTCCGGGATCGAAAAGAACTCGATCTCGTCGAGGTAGGGCTGGCCCGGCTTCCAGTAGCTGTCGTTGCGCACCCCGATCGAGCGCACCCCCGGCTGGAACTCCGCGCATTCGAAGGGTCCGGTGCCGTTGGCGAGGCTGAAGTCGGTGGTGCCGTCGCGCACGATGAGGAAGTGGGAGGTGGCGAGGATCGCCGGCAGGTCGGCGTTGGGGCTGACAAGCCGGATATGCACTTCATGCGGCCCGGCGGCCTTGACCTCCTCGAACTGTTGGGCCACGGCGAGCGCCTTGGAGGCGGTCTCAGGATCCTTGTGGCGATTCAGTGAGTAGACCACGTCGGCCGAGGTGAACGGCTGGCCATCGTGGAAGACGACGTCCCCGCGCAGCTTGACGACCCAGGACTGGGCGTCGTCGGTGTCGAACGACTCCGCCAGCGACATCTGCGGCACCAGCGTGTCGTCCAGTGTCGTCAGGCCATTGTAGAACATGAAGTGCCGGCAATAGTCGGTGTAGTTCCCGCCCTTGGCCGGATCGAGGGTATCGGCGGTCGAGCTGGTCGCGCTCGCCACCTTGATGCGCCCGCCGCGCTGGGGCGTCTGGGCGAAGGCGGACGACGCGCCGGTCATCAAGCCGCTGGCGGTGGCGGCCAGCACGGTACCGGCGGCCATGCCGCGCAGCACATCGCGCCGCGAGATGCCGTGGCCGGCCCCTTGGCCGGCTGCTCGCTCTAGCTCAGCCATGATCCGCTGGTCATGATGGGGGAAGTTCCTGTTCTTCATCTCATGCCTCCAAGTGTCTTCTTTTATTGCCGTTGTTATTGACGACTGTCGTTGCGCCCTACTTGGCCCCCGGGGACCTCGAACTGTCTCGTCGCAATGACACGCTTCCTCGGGAACACTCCAATCTCCACATCATTACAGCACCCGACCTCTTAACGACTGCCTCGTTTTAAGCGCAATCCATTACATGATCCACGGAATTTTCCTCACTTAACGGCACATCATGCCGCCAATATTCGCTGAGCCTCCGGCAAAGCTTGCATACGAATGGCAGGCAAGATTGTCCTAGTCTTGGTCGTTCGATGTTGTCAGAGTTAAGTGTCATTACCTCTAATCCAGCCCCGTGGAAGGAAGGTGTCCCAATGAGCTTTCTCTACAAATCCGAACCGGTTCGCGGCGCACGTTGGGCCGAGCTGTTCGCCGAACGTGAGCCAGACATCGACTTTCATATCTGGCCCTCCATCGGCGATCCAAGACAGGTGCGCTATCTCGCCGCCTGGCAGCCGCCAGAGGACATCGCGCAGACTTTTCCCAATCTGGAACTGGTGTTTTCGGTGGGAGCCGGTGTCGACCAGTTCGATCTGTCTCGGATACCGGAGCACATTCCTGTCGTGCGAATGATAGAAAGCGGCCTGGTCGCGGGCATGGTCGAATATGCCACGCTGGCCGTGCTGGCTGCCCACCGTGACTGGCTCGCCTATGCCAGCCAGCAGCGCGAGGAGATATGGAAGCCGATGCCGGTA
Organism: Billgrantia sp. C5P2; assembly: GCF_051062895.2. Lineage (NCBI taxonomy): Bacteria > Pseudomonadati > Pseudomonadota > Gammaproteobacteria > Oceanospirillales > Halomonadaceae > Billgrantia > Billgrantia sp. C5P2. Next base: position 1,282,532 of record NZ_CM128542.1, on the reverse strand, counting down.
CGCACGGCGAGCACGCGCTGCGTCGGGGTGCTCGGCATGGGCGTCCTGGGCCAGGCAGTGCTCGAGAAGCTGCGCGACTTCTGTTTCCAATGCGCCGGCTGGAGTCGCTCGGAGCGCAGCCTACCCGGCATCGAATGCTTCTCCGGCGAGCAGGGGTTGGCAGACTTCCTTGCACGCACCGAGATCCTGGTTTGCCTGCTGCCGTTGACCGACGAGACGCGTGGCATCCTGTCGCGGGAACTGTTCCGGCAGTTGCCGCAAGGGGCCGTATTGATCAACCTGGGACGCGGCGATCACTTGGTCGAAGACGACCTGCTGGATGCCCTGGATCACAACCATCTCTCGACGGCAATTCTCGACGTCTGCAGCGTCGAACCACTGTCGGAAGGGCACCCTTTTTGGCATCACCCGCGCATCATGCTGACCCCTCATATCGCCAGCATGACGCAGCCGGACACATCTGCCGAGGCCGTGCTCGACAACCTGCGCCGCCACCGGGAAGGGCTTCCATTGAAGGGGTTGGTCGATCGTACTCGCGGCTATTAGAGGCACGCCGCAGAAAATGTCACGCATGATTCAGATCGAAAAGGAAACTGCTCGAGTCTTGCGGCAATAAAGCATCGCCTTGGATCTGGCCGCCATAAACTTGTCAGTGCTTACACACCGACACGGGCCCAGGCACTCGAATACGCGTTCAGGTTGACCGGAAGACTCCAACCTCCCGGCTTGCTTGAATCCGGATGCCTGCCCCAGACCACCACGATGAAACGAGGTATGTGATGGTGGAGAATCTTGCGATTGCGACAGCGGCACTGAGCACGGCGGTGCCCAATCTGGCCCCAGACGAGGTGAAAGCCCTGGTCTGCCGTCTCTACGGTATCACTGGCAGCGTCAAATCACTGGCGGGCGAGCGTGACCAGAATTGTCGTATAGAGACCGCAGACGGCAGGCGTTACGTCTTCAAGATCAGCAATCCATCCGAGCCGGTTTCGGTCATCGATTTTCAGATCGCAGCACTCGACCACATCGCCCGCGTAGCGCCGGACCAGCCGGTGCCTCGCGTCGTGCGGACCCTCGATGGACGTTCACGCGACACGGTGACCTTGCCCGACGGGGTCGAGACCTTCGTGCGGATGCTGACCTATCTCGACGGCGTCCAGATCCGCGAGACTCCCCGGACCGCTACGCAGCGCCAAGCCATGGGGGCCATGCTCGCCGAATTGAACCTCGCGCTGCGCGATTTCTCGCATCCTGGGGCAACGCATGACCTGCTGTGGAACGTCTCCACCGCGCACCGGCTGGCCGACAAGCTCGATGCCATCGTGGACGCCCCGCGTCGTGCGCTCGCCGAGTCGTTCATGACGCGCTTCACCGACCACGTGCTGCCCCGCCTTGCCTCGGTACGGGCTCAGGTCATCCACAACGATTTTCACCTCTACAACGTGCTGGTCGCACCCGACGATCATGAGCGCATCGTGGGAATCATCGACTTCGGCGACATGCTGCATGCGCCACTGGTCGGCGAGGTCGCGACGGCGGCAGCCTTCCACACCACGGGCAATGCCGACCCGTTCGAGGGAGCGGCGCAGTTCGTCGGGGCCTATCACGCGACGTTGCCGCTTACCGACATCGAGCAGGAGATCGTTGCCGATCTCATGGCGACACGCCACCTCATCACCGTATTGATTTCGGAATGGCGCGCCAAGCGCTATCCCGAGAACCACGACTACATCATGCGCCACAATCCTGCGTCCTGGGCGGCGCTGGCCATGATGAACGCACTTTCCCGCGATGAAGCGCGCGACCGCTTGCTGGCCGAAGTACGAAAAGGAGAAAGCCGATGAACAGCACCACTGACCTCAACATGGTCAACGCCTATATTCCCGGTCGCGTCGACGTGGGCCCCGTCACCGCGGCGATGATCGAGCGGCGCGATGCCTTGCTCGGCCCGGCCTACCGACTGATGTACGAACATCCGCTGCACATCGTGCGCGGCGAAGGCGTGTGGCTGATCGATCCGGAAGGTCGCCGCTACCTCGACATCTACAACAATGTCGCCTCGCTCGGGCACTGCCACCCGGCGGTTACCGAGGCGATCTGCCAGCAGGTGAAGGTCCTCGCGACCAACACCCGCTACCTGCACGACACGATTCTCGAACTTGCCGAGCGCCTGCTCGCCACCGTGCCCGAGACCGAGCTTGCCCATCTCATGTTGACCTGTACCGGCAGCGAGGCGAACGATGTCGCCTATCGCATCGCTCAGGTCCGCACCGGCGGCACCGGTGTGATCGTGACCGAAACCGCCTACCACGGTTTCACCGATGCGGTGTCGAAATTCTCACCATCGCTCGGTACGACGGTCGATCTCGGCGCTCACGTGCGCACGGTCCCTGCACCGTGCCTCTATCATGCCGAAGGGGTCGATCTCGCCGAGCGCTTTACCCGCGACGTCGAGGCGGCAATCGCCGACCTGCAGCGCCACGGCATCAAGCCGGCAATGCTCTTGGTCGATTCCGTCTTCACCAGCGACGGCATCCTCCCCGAGCCCGCGGGCTTCCTGAAGGGCGCGGTCGATGCCATCAAGCGGGCCGGCGGCCTGTTCATTGCCGACGAAGTGCAGCCCGGCTTCGGCCGCACGGGCGAGCACATGTGGGGCTTTCAGCGTCACGGCATCTCCCCGGACATCGTCACCATGGGCAAGCCGATGGGCAACGGACAACCCATCGCAGGACTGCTGGCCACCGCTGATGCGCTGGCGGAGTTCGGCAAGAACTCCAGGTACTTCAATACCTTCGCCGGTAACACCGTGTCCTGTGCGGCGGCGCTGGCGGTGCTGGATACGATCGAAAAGGAAGGCCTGATACAGCATGCCGCCAGGGTCGGGAAGCTCCTGCGCGACGGCATCGTCGAGCTTGCCAGCCGGCACGAGGCCATCGGCGACGTACGCGGCGTTGGCATGTTCGTCGGCGTGGAACTCGTCGCGGACCGCGCAACGCGAGCACCCGACCGTGAACTCACCACCCGGGTCGTCAATCGCATGCGCGACAAGGGTGTGCTGTTGAGCGCCTGCGCAATGGGCCACAATGTGCTCAAGATTCGACCGCCGTTGGTGCTGTCAGCGGAACAGGCCCGAATGGTGATCGAAGTGCTCGACGAAGCGCTGGGCTTCGCGGCACAAGCACAGTAACCGGCGCCGGCCTCGAAGGTAATCGACCATGCGATCTGCAGCCTCCCTCGATCAGTTCGACATGAAGATTCTCGTGCATCTTCAGCGCGAGGGACGCTGCTCGAATGTCGACCTGTCCGCGGCCGTCGGCCTCAGTGAGAGCCCATGCCTCGCCCGTACCAAGCGACTGCAGGAGATCGGTGTCATCCGGGGCTACGGCGCGGACGTCGCGCTGGAGAAGTTGGGCAGCCACGTCATCGTGTTCTCCGAGGTGACCATCAGCAACCATCGGCCGCACGACTTCCGCAAGTTCGAAACCGGGGCCGGCAAGTACGACGAGATCGTCGAATGCTACAACGTCAGCGGCGGCTACGATTACCTTCTGAAAATCGTGGCGCCGGACATCGCGCATTTCCAGGCGCTCATGGAGCGGCTGTTGGAAGACGACATCGGCATCGAGAAATTTTCCAGCCGGGTCGTCTTGCGCCGGCCACTCGATCAACGCGGATATCCACTGACTGTGATCGCAACCGGAAAGCCAAGTTGGGCATGACGTGCCGCAGCAACGAGAGACTCGACCGTTCGGCTCGTATGCCACCGCGCGGAGCGCATGAAGCAACGGGTGGCAACGGCTCAATGGCCGCGACAGAACGGTGCCGACAGCATCTTCCGAAACAGTGACGATTACGAAACTATCGGTTCTGGCGAAGTGAATAGTCGCAATAAAACGTTGCGGCCGGATGACTATCATGGTCCTGGGTGCACCGTGTCAACCGCCGAGGATAACTGGCAGGCCGACACCCGCGCCGGAACGGCGCGGCTCGCACCAGGCCCAACGTTCATTTGATATTCGGCGGACAGACCCATGCACACAGATAATCTCGTCACCCTGGACCGCGATCACCTCGTCCATCCGGTCGTCAACTACCGCTCTCATGAACAGCGCGGCGTCACGGTACTCACGGCGGGCCGCGGTGCCTACCTGCAGGACAGCAGCGGTCGCGAGCTCCTCGATGCCTTCTCCGGCCTCTGGTGCGTCAACACCGGCTACGGCCATGAGAGCATCGTGCGTGCCGCCGAGGAGCAGATGCGCCGGCTGCCCTACGCTACCGGCTATTTCCATTTCGGCTCCGAACCGGCCATCCGACTGGCCGCCAAGCTGGTGGAATTGACCCCGGCATCGCTGCAGCGCGTCTATTTCACCATGGGCGGCTCCGATGCGGTGGATTCAGCGATCCGCTTCATCGTCAACTACTGGAACGCTCAGGGCAAAAGCGAGAAGAAGCATTTCGTCACCCTGGAGCGCGGCTACCATGGCTCCTCGTCCCAGGGCGCGGGGCTGACCGCCCTGCCGGTGTTCCATCGCAACTTCGATCTACCGCTGCCCAACCAGCACCGCATCCCCTCGCCCTACCCTTACCGCAACCCGCTCGGTTCGGATCCCGCCGCCATCATCGAAGCGTCCGTGGCGGCACTGCGTGACAAGGTAGGGGAGCTCGGCGCCGATCGTGTAGCCGCCTTCTTCTGCGAACCCATTCAGGGCTCCGGCGGTGTGATCGTACCGCCCAAGGGCTGGCTGAAAGCCATGCAGGAGTGCTGCCAGGAGCTGGGCATACTGTTCGTGGTCGACGAGGTGATCACCGGCTTCGGTCGCACGGGGCCGATGTTCGCCTGCGAAGCCGAAGGCGTCACGCCGGACCTGATGACCCTGGCCAAGGGCTTGACTGCCGGCTATGCCCCCATGGGTGCCGTGATGATGAGCGATGCCGTCTACCAGGGCATCGCCGAAGGCGGCGGGGCGGAATTCCCGATTGGACACGGCCATACCTACTCCGCCCATCCCGTGAGTGCCGCCGTCGCCCTGGAGGTGCTGCGCCTGTATGAGGATGGCCTGCTAGCGAACGGCATCGCCCTGGCACCACGGTTCGAAGAAGGTCTGCGCTCCATGCTCGCTCATCCCCTTGTCGGCGATGCTCGCAGTCGCGGCTTCCTTGGCGCCCTCGAACTGGTTGCCGACAAGCAGAGCAAAGAGCGCTTCGACCCTTCATTAAAATTGGCCGATCGTCTCTTCGAAGCCGCCTATGGCAACGGCATCATCCTGCGGGCTTTCGCCGATAACGTTCTTGGCTTTGCCCCCGCACTTTGCTATACAAGTAATGACTTCGACTTACTGTTCGAACGCCTCGAACGTACCTTGAATGCGGTGCTCGACCAGCCCGAAGTACGCCAGGCCCTGCGCTGATAGTCGCATGCGACGCACGCAGGTAATGGTGCGTCGCATTTTTCTGTCATTGCCGGACCGACAGACCGAACCCACCGGAGCCCTGGATGATCGGCGCACCCAAACTGGACCGCCTCGACATACGCATTCTGAGTCATTTGCAGCGCAACGGTCGTATATCGAATGTCGCTTTGGCAGACGCCGTTGGACTCTCCCCCAGCCCCTGCCTGACTCGTGTCAAACGCCTGGAAAAAGCCGGTTACATTATCGACTATGGCGCCCACTTACAGCTCGAGAAGCTCGGCAGCGTTCAGCGGGTCTTCACCCAGCTAACGCTCTCCGACCATCGGCTCGAAGACTTTGCGCGCTTCGAGTCCTATATACGCAAAGTGGATGAAGTTCTCGAATGTCATCTGGTGAGTGGTGGATTCGACTACCAGTTGACCTTCCTTACCCGCAACGTCGTCCATTACCAAAGTGTCATGGAGGACCTGCTCGAGCAGAATATCGGTATCGACAAGTACTTCAGCTATATCGTGATCAAGTCGCCCGTCGTGAAAAAATACTATCCCATTGAAAAACTGATCAGCGATGACGACTGATCCCTCCCGACTGGGTTCTCTCCTCCTTACCCTGTCACCTGCCCTCGTTACCCTAACGGCATAAGCTTCCGTGAGCTCCCTCGAAAACGCCCTAATCTGCGATTGCAGGACCTCATTACGAAAGCCTCCGCCGGGACGGGGCGCCTAATATAGGGTCCATGCAGCAGCCGGCATCGTCTCGGGGCAAGGCCCTTTGGCTGCTCTGGCTTCGACACCCATTACATCAACGAGGCAGCAGCCATGGCCCTCCATCTCGATCGCTCCGATCTTGTGCGCTCCGACAACTTCATCGACGGACAATGGCAACCAGGTGCCGCCGGTGACCACTACACCGTCAACGATCCGGCAACCGGCGAGACCATTGCCAGCGCCGCCGACAGCACCGCCGCCGATGCGCAGGCTGCCACCGTTGCAGCGCACCGCGCATTCGACAGCTGGCGTCAGCAACCGGCAGCGGTGCGTGCGCAGATCATCAAACGCTGGTATGCCCTGATCGTGAAACATACCGAGGATCTCGCCCGCCTGATCTCCCGCGAGCAGGGCAAGCCCTTGGCGGAAGCCCGCGGCGAAGTGGCGTACGGCGCCGCCTACGTGGACTGGTTCGCAGCGGAAGCGGTGCGCAGCTACGGCGACATCATCCCCGCCCCGGTGGGCAGCAAGAGGATGCTGGTGACCAAGGAGCCGGTCGGCGTGGTGGCGGCGATCACACCGTGGAACTTCCCGCTGGCGATGATCGCCCGCAAGATCGCGCCGGCCCTCGCCGCCGGCTGCACCGTGGTCGCCAAGCCGGCCGAGGACACGCCGCTGACCGCGCTGGCGCTGGTCGCGCTGGCGGAGGAAGCCGGGCTGCCCGCCGGCGTGCTGAACATCGTCACCTCCTCGCGCGAACGAGTGGGCGAGGTCGTGGGTGCCTGGCTGAGCGATTCCCGGGTGCGCAAGATCACCTTCACCGGCTCGACGGCGGTCGGCAAGCTGCTGGCCCGCGATTCGGCCGCCACGCTCAAGCGCCTGTCGCTCGAACTCGGTGGCAACGCCCCCTTCATCGTGTTCGAGGATGCCGATCTCGATGCAGCGGTCGAGGGCCTGATGGCCGCCAAGTTCCGCAATGGCGGCCAGACCTGCGTCAGCCCGAATCGGGTCTACGTCCAGGCGTCGGTCTATGAGGCCTTCGCCGACAAGCTGGTGGCCCGTGTCCAGTCGCTGCGCATCGGCCCCGGGGACCGCGAAGAGAGCCAGATCGGCCCGATGATCAATGGCCGCGCCGTCGACAAGATCGAACGTCACGTGCAGGATGCCCTGGCCCGAGGCGCCACGCTTCTCACCGGGGGGCAGCGCCTGAGCGGCGGCGTCACCAGCGGACCCAACTACTACGCTCCCACCGTGCTCGGCGACGCCAGCCATGACATGGAGCTGGCCCAGGACGAAACCTTCGGCCCGGTGGTGCCCCTGTTCCGCTTCGCCGATGAAGAAGAGGTGGTGACGGCGGCCAACGATACGCCCTACGGCCTGGCCGCCTATTTCTTCTCCCGCGATGTGGAACGCATCTGGCGCCTCGCCGAGCGTCTGCAAACCGGCCTCGTCGGTATCAATGAAGGCGCGCTCGCCGCCGAGTCGGCTCCCTTTGGCGGCATCAAGGAGTCGGGCTACGGTCGCGAAGGCTCACGCTACGGCCTCGACGACTACATGGCGACCAAATACCTGTGCCAGGGTAACCTCACCTGAAATGCGCAGGCCGAAGCGGTATAAAAACTCGTAGTCAGGCCAGGAGAAGCCCCATGCCGGCTCCATTGCTAGCGATTCCATCCACGCCGGACCTGCCGGAGCGCGCCGATGCCGTGGTTATCGGCGGCGGCATCATCGGCGTATGTGCCGCCTACTACCTGGCTCGCCAGGGCGTGAGCGTGGCACTGATCGAAAAGGGCCGCATCGGAGCCGAGCAGTCCAGCCGCAACTGGGGCTGGTGCCGCCAGCAGAACCGTGACGCACGCGAGCTGCCACTGTCGACCAAGAGCCTCGAGCTGTGGGAGGAGATCACCGCCGACCTCGGTGAGGACCTCGGTTTCCGCCGCTGCGGGCTGTTCTATCTGTCGGATAGCCAGGCCGAGCTGGATGGCTGGGCCAAATGGCGCGACTTTGCCATCACCCAGGGGGTCACGACCCATATGCTGAGCGCCGCCGAAGCCACCGAGCGCGGCGCGATGACCGGCAAATCCTGGCTGGGGGGAGTGTTTTCACCCACGGACGGCATCGCCGATCCATCGCGGGCGGCTCCGCTGATCGCCAAGGGCGTCATCAAGCATGGCGGGTCGATTCATCAGTTCTGCGCAGCACGCGGGGTCGAAACCGAAGCTGGACGCGTGTCGGGGGTGATCACCGAGAAGGGCGTGATCAAGACGTCACAGGTGGTGATGGCCGGCGGCGCCTGGGCCTCCTCCTTCTGCCGCCAGCTCGGCATACGCTTTCCGCAGGCGTCGGTGCGCTCCTCTATTCTCTCGGTCATGCCAGGCGCCAAGGGCCTGCCCGATGCGCTGCACACGGCAGAGGTGACGGTCACTCGACGGGGAGACGGCGGCTATACGCTTGCCACCTCGGGGCGCGCCTGCCTGGATCCGACGCCGCAGCAGCTTCGCTTTTCATCGCATTTCCTGCCAATGTTCGCCAAACGCTGGCAACTGCTCTCCCCCGGCGACCTGCAGGGCTGGCTGTCCGGCCATGAGACGCGCAGGAAATGGGCGCTCGACCGGCCCACTCCGATGGAGCGGGTGCGCATTCTCGATCCGCGCCCATCGGAGCGAATCCTGAGGGAGACCCTGGCCCGTGCACGCCTGCTGTTGCCCGCCCTGGGCAGTGTGCCCGTTCAAGCTGGCTGGGCGGGCTACATCGACAGCACGCCCGACGGCATCCCGGTCATCGACGAACCGGCTAACTTGCCCGGCTTCCTGCTGGCCGCCGGCTTTTCCGGTCATGGCTTCGGCATCGGCCCCGGCGCCGGACGCCTGATCGCGGAAATGGTCACCGGCAAGACGCCCTTTGTCGATCATCAGCAGTACCGACTGGCTCGCCTGAACAAGGGCGCCTGGGGCAAGGTATCGGAGTTTTGAAGGCAGGCCGGTTCCATCCCTGAGTATCACACCCCGAAGGGATAGGTATCCGGCACCTCCTCGGGCCGCCACAGCTCGCCCTTGTCGAACGGCTCCACGGCGCGGGTCTCGTCGAGGTGGAAGACGGCATCGAACTGCTGGGCCACGGAAGCCTTGAAGTAGTGGCTGATGCGCTCCGACTCGGGGCGGTAGATCACGCCGATGGCACGCTCCCACAGCGGCTCCTTCAGGGGGGCCGCTCGCTCGCCGAGGGGCAGGTAGAAGTCACCATTGCCGCTGTCGTGGAACAGCCGCTCGACGCTGCCCTCCATGGAGGGCCGGACCCGACGGTGCTCCACCGGGCCATCCCAGTCACGAGCCGCCGAGACGAAGCCGGTATGGGTGGTGAAGCCCACCAGCAGCGCCTGGTCGGCACCGAAGCGATGACGCACCAACTGGCCGACGTTGTGCTGGCCACGGTGCCAGCCCATGTCGGTGAACGAGGCATCGCCCAGATGCGAGTTGTGCGCCCAGACCACGAGCTTGCCCTGCCCACCCTGGCGGCGCAGGTGCTCACGCAGCTCGACAATGGTATCGGTCATGTGCTCATCGCGAAGGTTCCAGGTATCCACCCGTGAGCCGAACATGGCACGGTAATAATGCTCCGCATTGACCACCACACGGGCATTCTGCTCGGCGAAGAACTGCTCGTCCCGCGAGCGCGGGCCATCCTCGCCCAGGTAACCGGCCGACTTCTCCAATAGGTCGGCAAGCAGGCGCACGGCGGCATCCTCGCAGATACGGCTGAGACCGAAGGCAGCATCGTGCCCATAACGCACCGGATCGCCGCCATGGTCGAGGCAGCCGTAGCCCTCGCGGGCGATACGCGCCTGCTCCGGGTCGATGCCTTCGAGATACTCGATTACTGCCTCCGCCGAGCGGTGCAGGCTGTAGATGTCCAAGCCGTGAAAACCCACCTGCTCGTTGGCTTCCTTGCCGGCGTTGTGCTCCTCCAGCCAGCCGATGAAGTCGCGCACCTCGGTATTGCGCCACATCCACTGCGGGAAACGCTGGAAATCGTCGAAGGCGGTCTTGAGGGTGTCGTCTCCCTCACCGCGCACATAGCGGTTGAGCCGCAGCGCATCGGGCCAGTCGGCCTCGACGATCACCGCCTCGAAGCCCTTCTCGCGGATCAGCCGCCGGGTGATCTCGGCACGCATACGGTAGAACTCGGCCGTGCCGTGGGAGGCCTCACCGAGCAGTACCAGCGGGCGCTCGCCGACCTGCTCCAGCAGGTCGTCGTAATCGCTGCTGCGACCGGCAAGCGGCTTGGCATTGTCGCGAACGTAGTCCTGGGGAGTCGTCATGCTGCACCTCCTCCATGAAGGCCTGTGACCGCTCTCAGAACTGTAGAAACCACTCCCGCTTACGCTCAAGAAGTTATCGTCTGAGGATCACCAGCCAGCGCCCCAGGTTCAGAATGCTCGCCAGCGACGCCGCCACGTAAGTGAAGGCACAGGCGGTGAGCACGTGACGGGCGCCGGGCATGTCATAGGGCGGTACGTACTCCCTGAGCAGCGGCAGGGCGCGATTGAAGCTGGCATCGAACTCTACCGGTAGGGTTACCAGGTGCACCAGCGCCGCCGTGCCGAAGCTGATCACCGCCGCGGCGATGACGATGGCCAGCCCGCCAGGCAGCCGGGTCAGGATGAACAGGAAAGGCGCGGCCATCATCAGCAGGGCGCCGAGCTTCTCGGCCCGCTGCGCCACGCCGACCATGCGCGCCCGGGCGGTCAGTGGTGCATAGCCTTCATGGTGCTGAATGGCATGGCCGACCTCATGGGCGGCCACGGTCACCGCAGTGAGCGAGCGCCCCTCGTAGTGCTCGCGGGAGAGCCGTACCCGTCGCGCCTCCGGGTCGTAATGGTCGCCCAGCTCGGTCATCTCCACCTTGACGCCTTCGATGCCCAGGCGGCGCAACAGATGGTCGGCCAGCTCGGCACCGGTACCCGGATAGTCGTCGCGACCGCGGGAATGGCGCGCCAGCACCCACTTGGCCCAAGCGTTGGGCAGCAGGAAGATGGCCAGCAGCAGGGCAATGACAACTACGATCATGGCGTCATGCGTCTCGTCTCAGGGGGCACTGAATAGGACTTAGCGTACCCGTTTCGGGTTCATGCTGTCGCGTTGGCTCTTGACGCCGACGCGCCACAAGAACAATAATTATTCGCGTTTGAAACAATAACCCATTCAGGCCCATACCATGTGCGCAACCTCCCCCGACCCGACGACGGCCCGCGCGCAGGCCGCCACGCCGCACGAGCGTTCGAGCAAGCCCGGCATCGTCGAGAGCAGCGCGCTGCTCGATGAGCAGGGCCAACTGATCATCGAACACCGCGGTAAACGCTACCAACTGCGCGAGACGCGCAACGGCAAGTTGATACTGACCTCATAAACCGACGAAAAGAACGCCAGCCAGGTAGCCCACGCCACCCAGCCAGCCGCTCATCGCCTGATACGACAAGGGAACTTCAGGAACATGAAGCGAGCAACGAGCTGTACCGGCGCCCTGGCGCTGTTTCTGCTGTCACCGCTGGCCTTGGCCCAGTCATCCTCCGGCCAACATACAGCGACGCCCGACGCGACGTCCGAACTGGCACCGCTGGTGGTTACCGGTACGCGTACCCCCACCGACGCCTTCTTCACCCCGTTGATCGTCGACGTGATCGACCGACACGACCCGACGCTGCACACCGCTTCACGGGTCGAGGACATCCTCGCCGACCAGCCCGGCCTGCACGTCGCCGGTCAGGGGCGGCGCAACGGTCAGACCCTGAGCCTGCGCGGCTTCGACAGGAACGGCGTGCTGGTACGCCTCGATGGTGTGCGCCAGGACATCAACACCGGGCACCTGGGCAACTTTTTCCTCGACCCTGCGCTGCTGCGCGAGGTGCAGATCGCCCGCGGCGCCCTGTCTAGCCTCTATGGCAGCAACGCCATGGGCGGCGTGATCAGCTTCGAGACAGTCGACGCCGGGGATCTGCTGCGCGCCGGCGAGAACGGCGGAGCCCGGCTCTCGCTGCGCGGCGTCACTGCCAGCGACGAACTCGGTGCCACGCTGAGCCTGTTCGGCAAGCGCGACTTGAGCGACGGCAGCAGCCTCGACGGCCTGGTCGCCCTGGGCCGCAGCGAATCCGGCGACATCCGCCGCGCCGGCGGCCAGACCACGCCGGAGGATGCCAGCCTCGACAGCCTGCTGGCCAAGGGCGGCTGGCAGCTCGGCAATGAGCACCGCCTGTTCACCAGCTGGCAGCACTATCGTGAAGACGCCAACCAGCCGCCCAACCCGCAGCAATTGGCGGTCGAGGATGGCAATCTGCGCGATCGGACCACCACCAGCGACAACCTGCAGCTGGGCCATCGCTGGACGCCGACGCCAGTCACTCAGCTCGACACTCGCCTGACCCTGAGCCGCCAGGACATCGACGAGCCTACTGCGGAGCGTACCCTGCAGCGCCTCGGCGTACAGAGCGACGGCTATCATCGCCTGGAGCACGGCTGGCTGTCCCAGACCCTGGCCTTCGGCGCCGAGGCAAGCCGTGCCACCCAGCGCCCGGGCGGTACGGCGTCGGGCTTCCCCGAGGCCGACATCGATAGCACCGCGCTCTATCTCGACGATACCCTCACCCTCGGCCGCTATCTCGACCAGGGCGGTGCCGGTGAGTTCGATCTCGGCCTCGGCGCTCGCCACGACAGCTACCGCGCCGAGGATGCCGATGGCCGCGAAAGCGACAAGAGCCGTCTCTCGCCACGTCTGCGACTGGCGTGGCGCCCCAGCAACGAGTTGATGTTCTATACCGGCTACGCCGAGGCCTTCCGCGCCCCCACGCTCTCCGAGCTCTATGCCGACGAGCGTCACTTCGGCGGCTTCTGCATGGGCCCCTTCGTCTGCGTTCCCGACAACTTCTGGGTGCCCAATCCCGACCTCCAGCCGGAGACCAGCAAGAGCTGGGAGAGCGGCCTGGCCTGGCGCTTCGGCGACTGGGGCCTGCGTGCCAGCTACTTCGATACCCGGGCCGAGGATTTCATCGACACCGAAGTCGACATCTTCGCGGGCACCACGCGGGCGGTTAACGTCAGCCGGGCCCAGCTATGGGGATATGACGCCCGCCTCGACTGGTCGCCTTCCAGCCTCCCAGTCACGGCCTTCCTGGGCCTGGCCGAGGTCAGCGGACGCGACCGCGACAGCGGCGAGCCGCTCGGCAGCCTGACCCCGCTGGAAGCCTTGGCCGGCCTCGACCACCACCTCGCCGGCACCGAACTGACGCTGGGCTGGCGCGGCCGCTTCGCCCGTTCCTTCGACAAGCAGGGCGAGGATCAAGCACTGCCCGGCTACGGCCTGCACGACGTACAGCTCGCCTGGCAAGTCACTCCGCTGCTTTCCGCTTCGCTCAAGTTGCGCAACGTTGCCGACAAGGAGTGGTACCGCCCCGACGGCAACCTCGGCGACGGGCGCAGCCTGCTCGCCAACGTCAGCCTGCAATGGTGACCAAGGAGACTTCCATGAACGCAACAGATGCCACGATCCAGACCCGCCAAGCCATTCTCGAAGCCCTGGACGCCACCCGAGCGACCTCCCCTCACCTGCCGGCGCTGGAGATCGCCCAGCGCCTGGACATCAGCGAGGGCGAGCTGCAGGCCGCCCGCCTAGGCCGCGACGTGCTGACCCTGCCGCTGTCACCCCATGCGCTGGCCGCTCGCTTCCACCAGTTGGGCGAGGTCAAGGCCCTGACCCGCTCGCGCCATGCCGTACTCGAACAGCAAGGGCGCTACCCGGCGCTGCGCGGCTCCGAGCAAGCCGGCCTGCTGCTCGACCCGGGCGGGCTAGACCTGCGCCTGCACCTGGCCCAGTGGCACTGGGCCTGCCTGATTCGCGACCGGCTGCCAGCCAAGGATGGCGAGACCGCACAGCGCCTGAGCCTGCAGGTCTTCAACCGCCACGGCATCGCCCTGCACAAGGTCATCTCGCAGGCGGACGAAGCGCCCGAGGCGTGGCAGGAGCTGGAAGCGCTGGGCATCGTTGATGTGCCCGCCTTCACCCAGTTCGTCGAACCGCCTCCGCGGCCTCTGCCGCAGCTTCCCACCCTGGCCGACGAATGGTCGCGCATGAGCGACGTGCACCAGTTCCTTGGCCTGCTGCGCCGCCACGAGCTGCGCCGTCACGAAGCCAATGCGCTGATGGAGGGCCGCTTCACTCGCGCCCTTCGAACAGCGACCTGCGGGCAGGCGCTGTTCGAGGCCGCCGCGAGCAACCTGCCGCTGATGCTGTTCGTCGCCAGTCCTGGTTGCGTGCAGATCCGCACCGGCACGGTTCCGGCGCCGCAGCGCATGCGCGGCTGGCTCAACCTGTTCGGGGAAGATTTCACCCTGCACCTGGACGATGCCGGTATCGCCAGCGTCTGGCAGGTACACAAGCCCAACCGCGACGGTGGCGTCACCAGCCTGGAAGCTTTCGACGCCCAGGGAGGGTTGGTACTGCAGATCTTCGCCGAACGCCGCGAGGGCCAGTCCGAGCGAAGCGAATGGCGCCAGTTGCTGGATGGCCTCGATGCCCGCGAGGCAGCGGCATGAGGATACCGTCCTGGCTGACCTGGTTGGCCAGCCTGATCCTGCTGGTCGGGCACATGCAGGCATCGGCTGCGCCGCCACGCACCGTGGTGATCGGCAGCGACGTGGCCGAGATACTCGCCGCCCTCGATGGGCTGGAAGGCGTGGTCGGACGCGACGATACCAGCCAGTTTCCTGCGGACATCGCGGCCCTGCCCTCGGTGGGATACCTGCGCCAGCTGGCAGCCGAAGGCATCCTGTCGCTGGCCCCCGAGCGGCTGATCGTGGCCGCCGCGGCCGGCCCACATGAGGTGCTGGGCCAGCTCGAGGCGGTCGGTGTCGAGGTCATGCGCATCGAGCAGGGAGCGAGCCTGGCAGCGCTACCCGACAAGGTGCGGGCGGTGGCCCGCGCCATCGGTCGTGACGCTGCGGGCGAAGCGCTGGCGACCGAGGTCGAGACGGATCTCGCCCGGCTCGAAGCACTGCGCAGCGCCACGCCAGGCACCCAGCCGCGCACCATGTTCCTGCTCAGCCACAGCGGCATGACACCCATGGCCGCGGGACGCGATACCGCCGGCCAGGCCATTATCGAAGCTGCCGGGGCGCGCAATGCTTTCGCCGGCTTCACCGGCTACAAGGCGGTGGGCGCCGAGGCACTGGTGAATGAAGCCCCCGAAGAGGTAATCGTCACCCGGAGTGGGCTCGAGGGCATCGGCGGCGAAACCCAGCTGTGGCAGCTCCCAGGACTTGCCATGACGCCGGCAGGGCGCGAGCGCAGCCTGATCGTGTGCGATGACCAGGCGGCACTCGGCTTCGGCCCGCGTACACCCCTGGCCCTGCTGGCGTTGCACCGGGCGCTGCATGAGGCAACCGATGCCACCAGCCACGCTGCCGAGGAGGGTTGCTGGAGGGTGGCGCCATGAGCCGTGTTGTCACTTCCACCCTGCCCCGCCGGCGCAACGCCGCCGCAAGAGGTAGAAAAGTCACGCCAGCTCCATCCCGGGTGCTGGCTGCCCTGGCTCTGGCCGTGCTGGCAGCCCTGCTGATCGCAGCCATGAGCGGCAGCGCGGGGCTTTCGCCGAGAGTACTGCTCGGCGAATGGCCCTCTCCGCTGGCCTGGCAGGTATGGTGGCAGCTGCGCCTGCCGCGTCTGCTCCTGGCCGCACTGGTCGGCGCCATGCTGGCCAGCAGTGGCGCGGCCATGCAGGGGCTGTTTCGCAATCCCTTGGCCGACCCCACCCTGCTGGGCCTGGCCAGCGGTGCGGGGCTTGCCGTGGCGCTGTGGATCGTATTGTTCGATGGTGCCGCCGGTTCCTTTGGCCTGTACGGCCAGTTCCTGGCAGGCTTTCTCGGCGCGCTGGGCGTATGCGTATTGGTGTTTGCACTCGGCGAGCGCCAGCACGGCCAGGAGGCGCTGTTCACTCTGCTGCTGGCGGGACTGGCCATCAATACCCTGGCGGGTGCCATGGGTGGCGTGATGGCCTTCATCGCCAGCGACGAGCAGCTGCGCCAGCTCAGCCTGTGGGGCATGGGCAGCCTGTCGCATGCATTATGGAGTGCCACTCTGGGGGCGCTGATCGGCATCCCGCCGGCGCTGTGGTGGCTGTTGCGCTGCGCCAGGGGACTCGACCTGCTGCAGCTCGGCGAGCTGACCGCCCACGGTGCCGGGCTCGATGCCCCGCGCCTCAAGCACCGCGTGATAGTCGCCACGGCGCTGGGCGTGGGGCTGTGCGTGGCGCTGGCCGGCATCATCGGCTTCCTCGGCCTGTTGGTGCCACACTGCCTGCGCCTGTGGTTGGGGCCAGGGCACCGCCTGCTGCTGCCCGCCTCGATGCTGGGAGGCGCCCTGCTGCTGATCGTGGCGGATACCCTGGCACGCACCCTGGCGAGCCCCGCAGAGATTCCGGTGGGGCTGCTCACCAGCCTGCTCGGCGGCCCCTACTTCCTGTGGCTGCTGCTCAAGCGGAGGGCGCGATGCTGAGTTTGATCGACGCCGGCTTCATCCGGGCACCGTCGCTCGCCCCCTTCAGCGACCGCCTCGAACCGGGGGAACTGCTGGCCATCGTCGGCCCCAACGGCGCCGGCAAGAGCACTCTGCTATCGTTGCTCTCGGGCTATCGCCGCCCGGACCGCGGCAGCGTCTGCCTGGACGGTATACCGCTGCATCGCTGGGATTCCGCCATGCTGGCCCGACGCCGCGCGCTGGTGGCACAGAAGCTCACCCTCGGTTTCGACTGGCCGGTGCGCGAACTGGTAGCGTTGGGTAGCGAAGCCTCGCCACGGGAGGTTGAGGAAGTACTGGCCATGCTCGATCTCGAGGCGCTTGCCGGGCGCGGCGCCCTGAGTCTCTCGGGCGGCGAATCCCAGCGCATGATGATCGCCCGGGCGCTGTGCCAGTTGGGCCTGGGCCGCGCCTCCAGCGTATCTGCCGACAGCGTGCTGCTGCTCGACGAGCCCACCAGCGCGCTGGATATCGGCCAGCAGCAGCGCCTGATGCGCCTGCTGCGTCAGCTGGCTGAGCGGCAACGCCTGACGATCGCCTGCGTGCTGCACGATCTCAACCTGGCGGCGCGCTACGCCCATCGGGTCTGGCTGCTGGAGTGCGGCCGGCGCATCGCCTCGGGGTCGCCCACCGAAGTACTCAACTTCGGCGCTCTGTCGCGAGTGTTCGATGCCGAACTGGAAGTGCGGGCCAATCATTGCGACGGCTCGCCGCTGGTGGTGCTGGCACCTTAAGCCCGTAAACGATACAGCCCCGGACTCTTGGCCGGGGCTGCATTGCGTAGAGCGTAGCGCGACGTTCAGGTGGTGGCGGGTGCCGCCTCGACGTCGCGCATCAGCACCTCGAAGGGCACTCGGGCCCGGGTCGCGGGCGTAACGGACTGTACCTCACCGCCACTGTCGTGGTCGCGTGTCTTGGCATATTCCACCGCTTCGACAGCATTCTTGCCATGGTCGATTGCCGCCAACGCCCACTTCCAGCCGGTGCCGTAGGCAACGGGGCCCTTGACCGGAATGCGTACCAGCTTGTTGAACATCTCGTAGACGCCATCGGGGCCGGCAATGATCATCTCGACCCGCGTCACGTGCGGCTTGTCGTTGCGCGGCGCCCCGGCGTTGAGCCACTCCATGACCTCCCACCACTCCTGTTGCTCACCGGCAAAGGCGACCCACTCGCCATTGTCGAGCTGGAACAGCTTCTGCGCATGGTTGTAGGTCGAGCCATTGACACTGATCAGCGAATCCGTCGCGAGCGTCGTTCCGTCCCATACGATTGTGGTCATGCTGAGTACCTCTGTGTAGATCGGGCGCAGGCTTCAACGACGAAGCCCCTTGCGTCAGGCGCAGGGTAAAATCGAAAAACGCAAGAAATCGACACACAGGTTAACGATACCGCAACCCTCTCCATGCCTTCATCAGGCAGCGGAGCCGGCGCCAAATCGATCTATCGATCCGATTCCCGGCGCACCTTCTCCATGCCCTCTTCGCCAATCAGCCCCTGACGAAAGGCATGCTCCGCCATGGTCAGGCTGTCGTCGGCCAGCACCAGGTCGCAGCCGGTGTGGCAAATCTCGTCACGCAGCCTATCGATGGCGCGTTCACGCTCGGGCTTGCGCTCGACCCGGCGGATATACACTGCTCGAATACGCTCGGGATACTCGTGCACGATGCGCGCGTAGACCTCGGGATCGTGCTGGCCGCTGTCGCCGATCAGCACGCAGGGCAGCTCGTCGCGCATCGACAACATGTGCTGGATCATGTCGTACTTGTGGTCCTCGGCGCGGCGCGGCCAGGGCTTGCGCCAGGAAATACCCCACTCGCGCAGGAAAAGGATGGGACCCACGGGGATACGGTTGAGCTGGAAGAACTCCTCGAGCATCTCGTAGATGCTCCAGGGCCCACGGGAAACATAGAGGATCGGCCGCTTGGCCTTGCCGCTGCTGCCGACATGCAGCGCCTGGTAGAACGCCGCCACCCCGGGGAAGGCCATGCGCTGGTGCGCCCGCTTGACGAACAGACGGTGCAGCATGCGCAGCTTGTTGGCCACGCCGGTATACATCACCGTATCGTCGATGTCGCTGATCACCAGCAGGTCGGCCTCGGCCGGCGGTATGTACACTTCGGTAAAGGACTGCACCGGTTCCACACCCGGCAATACCACATGCAGCTCGGCATGATGCCAGGCGGTATCCGACGGCAAGGGCTCCTTGAGGGGCATGTGAACGTCGAAGTAGCCGTCGCGGTCGGTGGTGACGGTCGTTGCGTTCTCGCCCAGGCTCACCTTGACGTCCACCTGGGGCAGGCCGTGGCGGAAAATGCGGCGAATCACGTCGGCCAGGTCGCGCAGCACGCCATAGCGAGGAATCACCTCGCCCAGTGTGGCCTGACGGAATACCCGCCCCATCAAGAAGGCTTCGTGGCGGGAACCGTAACCGCGATAAGGGTGCACGATATAGCCACCTTGGCCCCGATCGCGTTTCATCGGACGGGCGGCAATACGCAGCAGGCGCCTGACGAAACCCGTCATCCTCTCACCTGTCCTGCGCCGCTCTGCTGGGATGCTTCCGAGCAGTGCGCTATCAGCCAATCCTGGCAATGCCGCATGGTCTCCTCCCTGACACTCGACAGGGCCCGGCAAGCGCCGAGCCCTGTCTCTAGTGTGGAGGATGCAGCCGCAAGATCAACCGTTTATGCGTCGCCTAGCTTATCTCAGCGTAACAGGTCGCGTACATCCTTGGCCTCCCAGTGCGGGAAGTGGCGGCGGATCAAGGCATTGAGCTCCAGCTCGAAGGCGGCCCAGTCGACCTCCGTACGCGGTTGACCGGTAGCGTCGGCGGCGGCACGTACCATCCCTGCCCCCACGGTGACGTTGGAGAGCCGGTCGATGACGATGAAGCTGCCGGTACCGGGACTCTGGTCGTAAGTGTCGAGCGGCACCTCGGCGGTCAATTCGACCCGGCAGCGGGCGATGGCGTTGAGCTCGAGCCGCTCGGCTTCGTGCCGTTCCAGGGTATTGACGTCGATCTGATAGCGAATGGCGCTCACCTGCCCCGCTACCGAACGGCCGGCGAGGCGAATGTCATACTGACGTCCCGGTGCCAGTGGCTGCTCGTGCATCCACACGATGTCCGCATCGAAGGTATTGGTGAGAGCCACCTCGGCCTCCTCGGCGACGATCCAGTCGCCGCGGGAGATGTCGATCTCATCCTCCAGCGTGATGGTCACCGCCTGCCCCGGCCAGGCCCTCTCCAGGTCACCATCGAAGGTCACCACGCGCTCGACCCGGCTGGTCTTGCCCGAGGGCAGCGCCTTTATGGCAAGCCCAGGGCGCAGCACACCGGCCTCCAGCGTGCCGGCATAGCCGCGGAAGTCGAGGTTGGGCCGGTTGACGTACTGCACCGGGAAGCGTAGGTCGACCAGATTGCGGTCACGGTTCACCTCCACCGTTTCCAACAGCTCCAGCAACGTCGGTCCGGCCTCGCCGCCCTGCTGGCGATACCAGGGCGTGCGGTCGCTGCGGTTGACCACGTTGTCGCCCTCCAGCGCCGACATCGGCACGAAGTGGAGATCGCCGACCGAGAGCTGCTCGGCGAAGCGGCGATAGTCGGCGACGATCTCGTCGAAGCGCGCCTGGGAGAAGCCCACCAGGTCCATCTTGTTCACCGCAATGACCAGATGCTTGATGCCCAGCAGGTCGGCGATGAAGCTGTGCCGCCGGGTCTGGGTCTGTACCCCGTAGCGGGCGTCGATCAGGATGATCGCCAGGTTGGCGGTGGAAGCGCCGGTGGCCATGTTGCGGGTGTACTGCTCGTGCCCCGGGGTGTCGGCGATGATGAACTTGCGCTTGTCGGTTGAGAAGAAGCGGTAGGCCACGTCGATGGTGATACCCTGCTCGCGCTCCGACTGCAGGCCGTCGACCAGTAGTGCCAGGTCCACCGCCTCGCCGGTGGTGCCGCTCTTCTTGGAGTCGCGGGTAATGGCCGCCAGATGATCGTCGAAGATCATCTTGGAGTCGTGCAGCAGCCGGCCGATCAGGGTCGACTTGCCGTCGTCCACGCTACCGCAGGTGATGAAGCGCAGCAGGTCCTTGTTCTCGTGCTCGTGCAGGTACTGCTCGATGTTGTCTGCAATCAAAGTCGACTGGTGTGCCATCAGAAGTACCCCTCGCGCTTTTTCTTCTCCATCGAGCCGGCCTGGTCGTGGTCGATGGCCCGGCCGCTGCGTTCGCTGGTGCGGGTCAGCAGCATCTCCTGGATGATCTCCGGCAGCGTGTCGGCCTTGGACTCCACCGCGCCGGTCAACGGGTAGCAGCCCAGGGTGCGGAAGCGCACCCACTTCTCCTCCGGCACCTCGCCGGGGGCCAGCGGCAGCCGCTCGTCGTCGACCATCACCAGCATGCCGTCGCGCTCCACCACCGGCCGCGGGGCGGCGTAGTAGAGCGGCACGATGGGGATCTGCTCAAGGTAGATGTACTGCCAGATGTCCAGCTCGGTCCAATTGGAGAGCGGGAAGGCGCGGATCGATTCACCCTTGTTGACCCGCGCGTTGTACAGGTTCCACAGCTCGGGGCGCTGGCTCTTGGGGTCCCAGCGGTGGAACTTGTCGCGGAACGAGAACACCCGCTCCTTGGCGCGGCTGGCCTCCTCGTCGCGACGGGCACCGCCGAAGGCGGCATCGAAGCCGTACTTGTCCAGTGCCTGCTTGAGCGCCTGGGTCTTCATCACGTCGGTATAGCCGCTGGAGCCGTGGTCAAAGGGGTTGATGCCGGCGGCGCGCCCCTCCTCGTTGGTGTGCACCAGCAGCTCCATGCCCACCTCGGCGGCCATGCGGTCGCGGAAGGCGATCATCTCGCGGAACTTCCAGGTGGTATCGACGTGCAGCAGCGGGAACGGCGGCGGCCCGGGGAAGAAGGCCTTGCGCGCCAGGTGCAGCATCACCGAGGAGTCCTTGCCGATGGAGTACATCATGACCGGGTTGCGGAACTCGGCTACCACCTCGCGGATGATGTGGATCGACTCGGCTTCCAGCTGTTGAAGATGGGTCAGCCGGTGCGGTGACAGGGATGCCTGCGAGCCGGCAACCTGTGACGCCGGCTGTTGCTCGGGAGCTTTGAGACTGGTCATCGGCCCGGATACCTCGCATGACGATGGGCAATAAGGATCATGCGCACAGGGTAACGCTGGGCCAATAATAACGTAAAAGAATGATTACCTATCTTTTTAGATCAAAAACGAATCGATGAGTCAAAGATCAATGCGCTCGACCCAGGTCAGCCACTCATCGCCACGCAGGTCGAGGATCCGGTAACCCGGGCGCGATGCCTCGTCGATGGCGAAATCGTCGGAACCGGCCAGGAACTGGTCGGTGGTCGAAGGGCAACCGTAGACCATGACTTCACCGTGTTCGAGCCGCTGCCGGCCGACAAAGGCCTGATGGATATGCCCGCAGAGAATGGCCTTGACCTGCGGGAACGGCGCCAGTGCCTGCCACAGGGCATCGCGATCCTTGAGCCCGATCTCGTCGAGCCAGGCCGAGCCGACCGTGAGCGGCGGATGGTGCATGACCAGCAGTGTGGGACGCTCGTCCTGGCGTAGGCGCTCGACCAGCGCGGCGATCCGCTCTTCGCCCAGTTCGCCATGGGCGTGTCCCTTGACATTGGTTTCCACGACCAGCAGGCGCCAGCCGGACAGGTCGATGTCCTCGTGGATGGGCTTGATGTCCTTCATCAGCTCCAGTTGGTCGTGGTTGCCACCCAGCCAGAACCAGGGGCAATCCAGCGTCGAGAGAATCCGATGAGCATGCTGGTAGGAAGCTGCCGTCTCGTCCTGGCTGATGTCGCCGCTGACGATGACAACATCCGGGTGCTCGGCGCGCACGGCTGTCACCACCGATTCGAGCTGGCGCAACGGGAAACCGGCGCGGGATCGGGCATCGGGGTCGGCGTGCAGATGGCAATCGGTGATCTGGACCAGCCGCATCATCCCGGCTGTTCCGTCAGGTTGGTCGGGTGCCCGTGGGCCAGGCCATGGGCGAGCCACTCGCCCAGGAAGCGGTTGAGCTGAAGCTTCTCGTCGGGCTGGAACATGCGCACGTTGGGGTAACGGTAGCGGCCGTTGAAGTGGCGCTCACGCTGGAAGTCCGTGACCTCGGCCATGCGCACGTCGTGGTAGAGATGCACGCGCATGCGGGGCGGCTCGATGACCGCATCCATCAGGCTACTCTGGCTCACGCGAGCGATGGTGGTATAGGGCGCCTGCTCCAGCACCGACAGCCACAGGGTACCGAAGCGGCCACGCCCGCCGGTCAGCTCGAGTTCGCGTGTTTCGCCCGCACCCAGATCGCCCAGCAGCCGAATCAGGCGCAGGTAATTGGCGCTGCATTCGCCCTGCAGGCCTTTCAGATCGGTGACATAGGCGGTTCTCGCCACGCTACCCCCTTGCTCGTAAAGATGCTCGTTCGGCCGCCAACCAGTAGAAGGCGATCAGACACATGGCATTGTCGAGTCGTCCGGCCTGCAAGAGTTCCCAAGCCTGATTGAACGGTAACACGTGAACGCGAATATCCTCATGCTCTTCATCGAGGCCATGCACACCTCCCAGTCCGTCGCAGTCGACCAGGGCACAGAACAGCGTCACCCGCTCGGAGCAGGCGCCGGGGCTCGGATAGTAGGTGTGCAACTCGATCAGATCAGAAACCTCGCAGCCGGCCTCCTCCATGGCTTCTCGTCGGGCCACCTCGGCCGGGCTCTCGCCCTCCTCGACCAGGCCGGCGACGATCTCGAGCTTCCATGGCGACTCGGGGTCGTCCAGAGCGCCGGCGCGGATCTGCTCGACCAGCGCCACACTATCGCGCTCCACATCGTAGAGCAGCACGCCCACGGCTTCATGCCGCACATGGACCTCACGCACCATCTCGCCGCTCCAGCCACCCTCGAACAGGCGATGGCGCAAGTGCACTTCGTCAAGGCGGAAGAAGCCCTGATGCAGGCAACGACGCTCGATCAGATCGACGTCGGTACCGCTGAAGCTGGGCAGGCGAGCGGCATCCCGGCCGCGTACGTGGTTATCGGTCATGCAAACCTCCGAGTCTGCGAATGGCGACCATTATCACGGCCGGAGCCGGCTATGCCAACCGTCGCATGCCGAGCCCATACTCCCGCTGGCAGGGTGACCGGGCTCGGCACAAGGCCGAATCAGAGCCTGGACAGCAGAGCCCGGGCCTCCTCGCGCAGCGCCTCGTCCGAGGCCTGGCGATCCTCGCGGGCGGTACCGTCGACGGCGCGCTGAGCATGCTCGCGTGCTTCGTTCTTGCGCCCCTCGTCCTCGAGGAAGGCCGCATAGTAGTAATTGACGTCGATACCGTCGGGACGGATCTCCAGCGCGCGCTGGAACATGCGTTCGGCGGTATCGCTGTTGCCGAAACCGATGGGCCTGCCAGGTGCTCGATCGTACAGCGCCCCCAGCGTGACATAGGCCGAGCCGTTGCCTCCCTGGGGATCGAGTTCGATGGCCCGTTCCAGGGCATCGCGCGCCGTACGGGCACTGCCAAGCGCCCCCAGACCGCTGCGTTCACGGGCATGCGACGCCTCGATGATGCCGTACCAGATCAACGGCTGAGCGGCACCGGGATTTGCCTGTACCAATCGCTCCGCTTCCTCGGAGAGCGACTTGAGCGAGCCGCGGCGCTGACCTTCGGCCTGCCGGGTGTTGATCTGCTCCCAGCGCTGCTTGAGCGCCTCGACCTCGTTCTCCCAGGCCAGGGCACTTGATAACGGAGCGAGCAGAAGGCCAGCGCCCAAGGCGGCGGCGAGTAGCTGACGTCGGATCATGTCCAGTCTCCTTCCATGTGGAGGTTGTTCTTGTGTGCGGCACGGGCCACAAACAGCACTGTAACGAACGTTTGAATCAATCGCCAGTTGTCAGCCTTTAGCTGGTTCGCCGGGTGCGAATGGCGTATGTTGGCCAGTCTCGCCAGAAAGAGGAAGTATAGGCATGAAGGGCCGCAACATGACGCGCTGGCGTGACCCGGCCAAGGATCCGCGCCAGGAACCCAAGAGCAACCTGATCACCGCCGAAGGCGCGGCGCGCCTGCGTGCCATTCTCGACCATTTATCGCGGGTAAAACGCCCTGACCTCTCGGCCAAGGTGGGTGAAGCCGCAGCACTGGGCGACCGTAGCGAGAACGCCGACTACACCTACAACAAGAAGGAGCTCAACCGGGTCATCGCGCGCATCCGCTACCTGACCAAGCGGCTCGACGAACTGCAGGTGGTGCACCGCCTGCCGGCGAACACCGAAAAAGTATATTTCGGCGCCTTCGTCACGCTCGAGGACGAGGAAGGCGAGGAGATTCACATCCGCATTGTCGGCCATGACGAGACCGACACCGCCAAGCGCTGGATCAGCATCGACGCACCGCTGGCCAAGGCGCTGCTGGGCAAGTCGCTGGACGACGACGTCACGGTGAAGGCGCCGGCGGGCGATACGACCTACGTGATCACGGATATCGCCTACCGAGCGCCGAATAGCTGAACCTCACTCCTCCACCAGCGCATAATCGACGCTCGTCACGACACGCACCCGCTTGACGTCCGGTGTGTAGCTGTCGAGATCCTCAATGGAGAAGTAGCCCTGTGTGGCCTGACGAATCTGGCCCACCCGGCTCCCCGAGTCCTCGGCGAACTGCTGTGCGGCGCGGCGCGCATCGGCCGTGGCATTGGCAATCATCTCTGGCTTGATGGCATCGAGGCCGGTGAAGAGATATTCGGTACGGTATTCGTAGTTCGGCGAGAGCAGTACTCCCTGACGTACCAGCGTGGTGACCTCCGGCATCGCCGCCTTGACCCCCTCCACGTCCGGCGAGCGCAGCAGCAGTGTGGCTTCGCCTCGGTAGCGCTCGTCGGGGCGCTGGCCACCGTAGAGGTTGCTGAACTGATCGGTGATGCGCGGTGGCGTCACGCTGACATGCTCGGCTTCGAAGCCGCGCTGGGCGAGAAAATCGCGAACCGCCTGCTCGTTACTCGACAGGATCTGCTCCAGCTCGCCCAATGTATTGGCGCTGGCACTGTAGTTGAACGGCCACAGCACCAGATCCGCCGGCATCTCTCGTTCGGCCAGGCCACGCACCGTCACACTGCGCGACGACTGCTGCCAGACCTCGGCCGCCTGTTTGATGAAGCTGCCGCCCCCTACCAACCCAACCGCCAACAGCCCCCCCAGCACCGCCGCACTACGCAGATTTCCCGCCATGCTAGTCTCTCTCCGCCATAGGCATCCTAGCGCCTGATGGCATGATAAACCCGAAACCGCCGGTCGTCGGCAACAATCCGAAAGCCACCGAAAGCCTTATCCAGCAGGTCGGGATAGGGCAAAAAGGCATTAGCCACCAGCCATAGCTCTCCTCCGGGCAGGAGGTGCCCAGATGCCTCGCGAATCAAGCTACCGGCCGGGCCGTAGTCGATGCTGCGCTCCTGATGGAATGGCGGATTGCTGACGATGGCGGCGAAGCGTCTCCCGCCGAGTGCCGAGTAGACGTCGCTGGCCAGAGCCTGCCCTTCGAGCCCATTGGCGGCCAGGGTGCGCCGGGTCGCCTCCACCGCAAAGGCATTGACGTCGACTGCCGTTACGGAGTGGCCGCGGCGCGCCAGCCAGGCGGCGAGGATGCCATCGCCGCAGCCCATGTCCAACACTTCGGCTACCCGCTCAGGCCCCGGCAGATGACGTTCGAGCTGGTCGAGCAGTAACCGGGTGCCCTCATCGAGCTTGCCGTGGCCGAATACGCCGGGGTGGCTGGCAAGCCACAGCCCCTCGGCCTCGAAGCGGGTCCAGGCCGCATCCGGGTCGATCCCCACCCTGTCGAGGCGCGTCTCGAACAGGATGCAACGCCGGGCGCTGTCGCGCTTGCGGCAACCCAGCCCCAGCGCCGCCAGCACCTTGAGCACGCGTTTGATGCCGCCCTGGTTCTCGCCCACCAGCTGCAGCGGCGTGCCCGGCGGCAGGTTGGCGCACAGCCACAGCAGCCACCACTCGCCGAGCGCATGACTCTTGGGCCAGAACAGCACTGCGCCTGGCGGCTCTCCAGTCTGCAAGGCATCGAACGGTGAGCAAGCCGGACGGTCGCGGTCGCGCCAGGCCTGCAGCACGCCATGGTCGGCGCTGACGACACTCCCCTGCCCCTCCTCGAGCCAGGCATCACGCGGTGGCGCCACCCACAGCCAGCCGCGATAGTCGGCCTCCTGGCGCTCCAGTAGTTGGCAGACCGGTGTCTCGGCACTCATTGGGCGTCCTCCTTCACCAGCGTATAGAGCAAGTAACGGCCCAGGCGCCAGTGGGGTTCAGCCTGGCAGTAGCGTCGCTCCAGCGCCACCAGGCGTTCCCAGTCCGCTTCGCTGGACGGCGGCTGGCGCAGGTAGTCGTGAAAGATACGAATCCCCGCCACCGAGCGAATCGAAAGCCCGCACTCCTGGCCCCAGGCGACGATCTGGTCATGACACAGCGGCGAGATGGGCGTCAGCCGCTGGCGCCTGCCGGTGCCCTCCAGACGATCGTCCAGCGCCTTCTGCAGGTTGCCCTTGACCACGTTGGAGAAACGCAGCGCATCGCGATTGAACACCATCAGCGACAGCTGGCCACCGGGAGCGAGCCCATCCGCCAGAGTGGCGAAGGCAGCGCGTGGATCGTTCAACCACTCCAGCACGGCGTGACAGGCAACCAGCGGCCAGGGACCTGGAGCAGCTTCCTGCAAGGTCTGCAGCGGGGCCTGGAGGAACGTCACCGGCCAGCCATCGAGCGTCTGGCGTGCCTGTTCGAGCATGTCGCCGGCCGGTTCCAGTAGCGTGACGGGGTGGCCATGCCGAGCGAACCAGGCAGAGAGCTGCCCTAGCCCACCGCCTACATCCAGCACCGGCTGGCCGTCGAGTTCGAGCATGAGCGGCAGCAGCTCGTCGAGCATCGCCAGGCGCAGCGCGCCGCGTGGCCCGCCATAGAGGCTGCCGGCGAATTTCTCGGCCAGGCCATCGAAGTGTCGGTCACCAGCGGGCGAAAGCGGGGCGGAATCGGTCATGTCTGGGCTGCGATAGCGGGGTGTGGCGCGCATTCTACCCGTCTTGCCAAGGTCTGGGCAGGTGTCGTCCCCAGCGCACCTCGGCTTCTACCTGTGCCGCCAGTGCCAGCAGGCGGCATTCGTCACCCATGGCGCCGATCACCTGCACGCCAACCGGCAGGCCTGCCGGCGTGACATGCAGCGGCAACGACATGGCCGGCTGACCGGTCAGGTTGGCCAGTTGGGTGAAGGGCGTGCGGGCCAGGGCGTCACGCGCCAGGTGCCTGAGCATACCCGCCTTGAGCGCCAACGCCGGCAGGCCGGGTATCGCCAGCAGCGACATCAGGCGTTCGTGTGCCGGCGGCGGATAGAGCTCCCCCAGGCGTGGCGCCGGCGCAGCGACAACCGGCATCAGCAGCACGTCATAACGGCGGTGAAACGCCCCCATGGCACGTGCCGCCGAATTCCAGTCGCGCTTGGCCAGCTCGTAGTCGCGCACCGGCAGGCTGCGCCCCAGGCGGGCGATGGCGCGAGTGGAGGGCTCGACCTCTAGACGCGTGACGGGAACGCCGGTTTCTCGAGCGATCCAGGCCAGGTCGGCGGTGAGATGGCCGAGATAGAGCGTCAGGTAGGCATTGGCCAGGCGCTCGCCGTCCACCGGCGGATCGGCCCATTCAACGTGATGGTCTAGCCCTTGGAGCGTACGTGCCGCCGCTTCCACCGCCTGGCGTACCTCGGGGTCGAGCACGCTGCCAAGCGGTTTGCCGAGTGGGTCTCCCAGCGAGACTGCCACGCGCAGCGGCTCGGGCGGGCGCTCGAGTGCCGCCCGGAAGCTCTGTTCGTGCTTTACAGGGTAAGGGCCGCCCTCGTCCATGCCGTTGATGGCGTCGAGCAGCGCGGCGCTGTCCCGTACCGAGCGGGTCACGGCGTGTTCCACCACGGCGCCCTGCCATACCTCGGCATGCATCGGGCCCTGCGGCACTCGCCCCCGCGAGGGCTTGAGGCCGAACAGCCCACAATAGCTGGCGGGAATGCGGATCGAGCCGCCACCGTCTCCGGCCATGGCCAGCGGCACCAGGCCTGCGGCAACCGCGGCGGCTGCACCGCCGCTGGAACCGCCGGGCGAGTGCGACGGCAGCCAGGGATTGACGGGATGTGGAAAGGCGCGGGGCTCGGTGATGCCCATCAACCCCAATTCGGGGGTGGCCGTCTGGCCAAGGATGGCGAAGCCCGCCTGGCGCAGGCGGGTGACCAGGGTCGAGTCCATCGGCGGCCTCCATTCCGCCAGAGCCGCGCTGCCGAAGGCCAGCGGCTCGCCCTGGATGGCCATCAGCAGATCCTTGGTCAGGGTCGGCACCCCGGCAAAGGGCGACTCGGTAGCGACAGTAGCGGCTTCGGCCCGGGCGCGCTCGAAGCGCGTGCGAACCACCGCCCCGAGCCGTGGATTGCCGCGCTCGATGGCACGACAGGCGGCCTCGAACACCTCCTCGCGGCTCACCTCTCCCTTGCGTATCAGTTCGGCCAGGCCCAGGCCGTCATGCCGACGGTACTCCTCGTACTCCATCGCCATCCCCTCTCCATCGAATGCCTCGATGATGCCGGGTGGCGCCTTGCGGAGCAACGTAACCCAAGCGGCGGTTTATCTCGTCAACTCAAGCTCGTATAATGCGCAGCCGTGCAGCCCCCTTAGCTCAGCTGGATAGAGCGTCCCCCTCCTAAGGGGAAGGTCTCAGGTTCGAATCCTGAAGGGGGCGCCATTCCTGCCGCTGACCGTGCCTGCCGGAAGCGTGAAGCTCAAGCCGCCTTGTCCTTCTTCAAGTGCAGGTAGAGAGAGTCGAACTCGCCCGCCTCTTGCAACTTTTCCCAGTCCGGAATGGTGATCTGCATCTTCTTCGTCTCGATCAGCCCCTCGGCACGCAGCGCCTGCATGGTCCGGCTGACGTGGACAGCACTGATGCCAATCGCATCCGCCAGTTCCTCCTGGGTCAGCGGCATGAGGAAGGTATTGGAATTTTCCACGAGCCCCACTGCCTTCAGGCGCATCAGCAGCTCGCAGAGGAGATGGGCCATCCGGCTGTAGGCATCGCGCCGGCCGATGTTGAGCAGCCATTCGCGGAATATCGAGGCATCGACCAGCGTCTCGCGCCAGAACGCCGCGGTGAGACGAGGGTAGCGCTCGCACATTCGGCGCAAGTCCTCGTGTTGAATGAACCCGATCGTGCAAGGGCTGATCGTGGCGATGCTGCTGTCCATGTACTCCAGGTGCAGGCTCTGCAGGTCCGGCATGTCGCCGGGTACATGCAGCGCCATGATCTGGCGCCTACCCTCGTAGCTCAGCTTGAAGACGCAGGTGAAGCCCTCCAGGACCAGGCAGCAATGGTGCGGACGGTCTCCAGTTCGCACGATGTGCTGGTCGGTCTTGTGGCGTGTGATCTGCACGGGCAAGCCCTTGAGCGCCTGCTTTTCCTCCCTGGTGAGGGAGAAGTTGCTTTCGAGCTTGCGAATCATCAGGGTATCGGGCCTATGCGCCTCTGCGTTCATGCTTGCGCTCCGTGAACGATTCGTTTGTCACTGCCATCACCGTAGTTCATTCACAGGTAGCCTAAACATACATCGTGAAAAGAACTCTTGTGGTGCCTCGGTGCTTGCCGACCATCGTCAGTCGCTGAAGGTGATCACGCGACCAGGCTTGGCGACACATCACTCATGAACGGTCACAAGCCTGTAAGCTGAATTGTGTTAGGGTAATGGCTCACCAGAGAACTTCAGGCAGGAGGCCAGATGTTTCAACGCACAAGGAAAGTCGCGTGTTCCCAATGCCATGGCAGTAACTTCTGGCACGGCAACCCCAAGCCGACGGACGTGCTTCACTGCCGCTACTGCGAAGCCGCCATCACGACCTACGCCGCCTATGTGGAGCAGTCGGCCCAGCGTGAAGCCGAGCGGCTGCTCGCGGAGTTCGTCGAAACCGACGTTTCCCGTGATCTCGCTCATCTCAAGGCCGTATTGGCGGCTCCAGACCATCGGATATGTTCCTGAGGCCAGATCGGCACGGCCATCCTGTATAGGGTGGCCGTTTCATATCAGGATGGCCTCAATCGCGGTTATCCATCTCGGATGACAATTCCGTGCCGGCTCTCAGCGAGAGTTCCAGTTGATCGAGCGGCATGGGTCGGGCAAGCAGGAAGCCCTGGAATTGCTCACAGCCGTATCCCTTCAGCAAGCTGTGTTGCTGCTCGGTTTCAACGCCTTCGGCCACCACGGTCAGGCTCAGGTGATGAGCCATGGAGATAATGGCCTGCACGATGGAGGCATCGTCGACGCTATGCGTGACCTCCTTGATGAAACTGCGATCGATCTTCACCTTGCTGATGGGAAGCTGCTTCAGGTAGTTCAGGCTGGAAAAGCCGGTGCCGAAGTCATCGATGGAAACGTTGATCCCCATCCGGCGCAGGTCATGGAGAACATCGACCGCATCCTGTGCATCCTTCAATAGCACACCTTCGGTCAGTTCCAGTTCCAGCCGGCTCGCTGGGAGCTGGGTAGTGGCAAGGGTTTCCCTCAGTGTGTCCAGAAACCCGGCGCGATGAAACTGCAGGGGCGAGACATTGACCGCCACCTTGAACCCACCATGGCCTTGCGCATCGAGCAATCCCATGTCGAGGCATGCGCGTTCGAGTACCCAGCGACTGATCGGCATGATCTGGCCGGTCTCCTCGGCCAGGGGAATGAATTCACTCGGTGGCACGAAGCCCCTTGCAGGGTGG
Organism: Billgrantia sp. C5P2; assembly: GCF_051062895.2. Taxonomy (NCBI): domain Bacteria; kingdom Pseudomonadati; phylum Pseudomonadota; class Gammaproteobacteria; order Oceanospirillales; family Halomonadaceae; genus Billgrantia; species Billgrantia sp. C5P2. Next base: position 1,251,048 of record NZ_CM128542.1, on the reverse strand, counting down.
TTCCAGCGCAGCAGAGCCTCCACGGTGACGATATCGCCCGCCTGGTCGTACAGCGGCTGGTAGTAAAGCTCGAGACGCTGCCCGTCGATGGCGTCCTGGAGCTCATTACGCATCATCAGCCGCTCGTTGACGCGTGCGGTGATGTCCTGTGTGAACCATTGATAAGCGTTGCGCCCCTGCTGCTTGGCCATGTACATCGCCATATCGGCCTGCTGGATCAGCTCCATGGGCTGAACGATGGCGTCGTTACTGATGGCAATGCCGATACTGGCCGACAGGTGGAGTTCGTGATGATCGATACTATAGGGGTGAGCGACGAGCTGCAGCAGGCTCTCGGCCATTTCCGCCTGCGCTTCCTGCGTGGCGTCGGGCATCAATATGACGAATTCATCGCCACCCAATCGGCCCAGGGTATCTCCGGGCCGCATGGCGCTGGACAATCGGCGGGCCACTTCAATCAGCACCTTATCGCCTATGGCATGACCCAGGCTGTCGTTGATCGGCTTGAAGTCGTCCAGGTCCACGAACAGCACGGCCATGTTACGATTCCGGCGCTGCTGCGCCAGGGTAAAGTTATGGTTGAGACGCTCCTCCAGTAGCGTGCGATTGGCCAGTCCGGTCAAGGGATCGTGACTGGCGCTGAAGGCGAGCACTCGTCTGTCCTGATGGCGCTGGTGGGCCAGCCCCAGGCTAAACGACATGAGATAGCTCAGCATCAGTCCGGCAAGAGCCACCCCACCAGGTATCAATCCAGCCTTGAGCATCTCGTCCACCGAGTCGGGATAGACCTCCAGTGTCAGCCCCAGCCCGCCAGGCAAGCCGATATGTCGATGCGCAACCAGCGGGTAGCTCGATTCGCTCGCCGCACGGCCGGGCGCCCGCATCTCCAGCAGGGGAGCGCCACTTTGCAGCACACGGACCATGTAGAACCCCAACTGAACGCGAAGCTCTTCTCTCAGCAGCACGACAAGGTCGATGCTCCCCAGCAGCTGATGACCCGCCGCAGGCAGCGGTATCATCACCAGGGCCATATGGCGCTGCTCGCGATCGGCCGGCATCATCCATGGCTGAGCAAAGTCGAACTGCAGCCTCAGCTCGACCTGGGGGTCGGCCAATTGCGCCTCCAGCCATCGGCCAGCTGGCGCATTGCGAGCGAACTCCCAAATCGATCCCCCCCGATCCCGCAACACGAGCGCTTGCATGCCGGGTGAGTCGCGGAAGTAGTGCTCGATATGATGGGCACGCATCGCTGCATCGAACCACGGCTCCGAGGAATCCAGGCGCTCGGCCACATACTGGCCAAGGAGAAGCTGCGCGGAAATCGCCTGTTCGGCGTTGTACTGCAGGTTGTCGAGCAAATGACTGGCTTGTCGCTGCTTCTCTTCCTGGTATTCCCAATTCAACAGGTACCAGACCGCACAGCTCAACAGGACGCCAAAGAGACCGCACGCCAGCGCCAGCCGCCCCATTAGCGGTTGTGGGCGGTCGACACCGACTGGCATCAGCAACATCGAAACGCCCAGCACCATGGCCAGCACGGTTCCCAGCAGGGGCGAAGAGGCGTTGTTAAGCGTCCAGGCCACCTCGCCACCCGGGAGGAAGAGCCTGAGCAGCGCCAGGAAACTGCTGCTCAGTAACAGAGTGCCTACGCCGGCCCACAGCCAGCGCGAACTTCGCCTGCCCACCCCGAGCAGCAGGCAAACGGCCACCAGCAACAGCATCGCCGATGCAAGGGAGCCCATCCGCACGTCGCCGGTCAGCCAGGACACCCCGACTTCCCGACCTCCGGCCAGGGCGTTGTGCATCAACAGGTAGGTGACATGAACAAGCAGGATGAGACCGGCAAGGCGACGCAGAACCGACCAGCGCGCCATGATGGCCAGCAAGCCGACACCGACCATCAACACGGCCAGCGCATTGTCGGGCAGCAGTACGCTACGCAAGGGGTAGACGATTTCCAACCAGTAGGTCAGTAGTCCCGCCCCGCCCATCAGGATGAGCACGGCCGCCGCCATGTAGAGCGTGGTATCCCTGGCGATATCCAGCGTCTTGTGAGACATATCGTGCGCACACTCCTTTGGACAGCCGAATGTGAAACGACCCATCCCCGAAGCAGGCGTGTCAGCATTAGATATCGGCAGGCAGAAGGAAAGGTTTAGTTCCTCTTGGCACGCCTGGGATTTATATCCAGAGAAGCAGGGAGCACTGAAAGGCTGATAAAAGAAAACCGGCCCCTAAGGGCCGGTTCTGTCGTCGATAGATCGACGTATCTTGCTGACCTACTGTACCGCCAGGCTCGCTTAGAAGTGGTAGCGAGCGCCAACCAGCCAGTACAGGTTATCGCTGTTCTCTTCAACATCGACGCCATCGCCAGTGTTGATGTTGATGTCACCCTGGTCGCGACGGTTCAGCTCACCGAAGACGTCGAAGTTGCTGGATACCTTGTAGTAGGCGCCAGCGGCCCAGGCGGTACGCTTCTCTTCGTTGTCCGGGCTCACACGGTAGACGTCAGCATTGAAGGCCCACTGGCCCAGAGAGTAGGTAGCACCCAGACCCCAGGTGTCATAGCCATAGTACCGATCGGGATCACCACCGGCATCGAGAGCGCCGTCATTGGTGTCCTGAGTCTCATAGCCCAGACGAGCAGAGAAGTTGTCGTTGAAGGCGTAGGAAGCGGTAGCACCGTAAATATTCTCATCGGCGCCACGCAGATCAGCACCAGTATAACGATGACGCGCACCGCGACCGCTCAGGGCGTAGTCATCCTTATCCTCGGCGAAACCGAGTGCCAGGCGCAGACCGCCAACTTCGTACTTCACGCCACCCTGGACGTTGATCTCAGAAGAGCGGCTCTCACCGTTCTCTGCCAGGCCGTTACCTGAGTAATGCTTGCCCATCAGGAAGGCTTGGAAACCGCTCAGATCTGGCGTGATATAACCGATGGAGTCACCGCGAGCCTGCAGGTCGCCGCCAGCACCGCCCTTGGAGAACTCCAGGCCACGGTCGATGTAGACATCGAACGGCGCCATGACGTGGCTGTTATAGAAGCTGTCGAAGTTACCCGCCATCACGGTACCGAACGGCTGGCTCTCCAGACCGATATAACTGTGACGCACTTCTTGGAAACCACCGGAGCGATCACGCTCGTCGCCATTGAAGCGCCACTCGACGCGACCGAAGGCGCGCAGATCGCTGGCGAGCTGATGGCTCATGGAAATGCCGAGGCGTGAATAGATGTTACGGAACTCGGTACCGCCAGTCTTGTCGTCGCCCGGATCGGTATCACGCTCACCGCCACCAGAGATACCCAGGGCGATACGGCCGTTGACGATCAGCTGAGTGCCGTCCTGGTCGTAAACGGTGGCAGCCTGTGCTGCAGTGGCGCCGTAAACCATGGCACCGGCAATGGCAGTCGCTAACAGTGTCTTTTTCATCGCGATAGTTCCTTTACTAGCTTACTGTTTCGATCGTTACTGCACGGATCGGTGATCGGTGCAGGTAGCTTGCCGGGCATGGTTCCCGCCGTACGTGGCTCGGTTCCTTCTCAGGAAGCGCCAGGGCCGGTCATGACCGCAGCGAAGCCTTGTTATAGTCCAATGCTCGCAGGTAGAACTCTATACCGGGAAAAATGGGAACGCAATAAGAAAAAACACTGTTTTCCTTCGTTGCCCGCCTCCCCGCCGGAACTTTTCCCTGCTGATGCGGTCTTGGGCGCTCCCGCCCAGGGGCCGCGTGCCGCAGGCAATGGCAGTAAGTGTTGCCTGGCAGCGATGAGCCCGCACATCATGCCCCGCTGCATAAGCAGAGGCAAGCACCTCTATAAACGCTTAGTTAGTGCGGGGGTTCAGTGCCCTTTCGCCTGACCGTTGTGCTTGGCCAGCAAGGCCGAGAGCTTGGCTTCCAGACGCGCCTCGGGGTCGGCCGGTGTGGCTGGCGTATCGGCTGGAGCCTTTTTTACCGCCGAACCAGGCTTGGTGCTGCGTGCCGCCGACCCGGGCTTGGCCTTGCTCTGGTTTTCGGCGCCATCGCCGCTGCGGGACCTCTTGCCGTCGCGCTTGGGCGCCCCACCCGCCGCGCGGCCACGTTCGCGCCGCTCGCTCTGCAGGCGCTCCAGCTTGCGCTTGGCGTGCTCGGCGGCCTGGTCGTCGACGTTGCCGGCAGGGGCGCCATCGAGGTCGATGCGCTCGGCGCCTTCACGCACGGCCTTGAGGTAGCGCGGGAGGTTGACGTAGCCCGCCAGGGCCCGGCGCACCAGCTTCTCGGGCCAGGGCTCGCGAGCGGCGAGGTCGTGGTGGATCCCCACCTTGAGCGGCCGGGTATGGCCCTTGAAGAAAGTGTTGGGATAGCGCTGGTACCACTGCTTCAACAACGCATCGGCGGAAGGCGCCTGTTCGATGGCAAGCCGTCCTTGCCGCTCGTCATGGGCTGACGAGACCTGCTCACCTTCCCCCCGCTCCGCTTCGGGCTGACTCGAGGGCTCGGCGACCATCGGGGACGGTTTCAGCGCCTCCTGCCGAGGGGCCGCCAAGGGTCCTGATGATGCCGCCTGCGGCGGTTCGGCTGGCGGCTGCGTCGGCTCGTGATCAGCGCTCGCGCTTGCCTCACGCTCGGGGCCCTGCTGCGTTGAATCCTCCCGCGGACGCTGGCCCATCAGCGCCGCAAGCCCCTGGGCGCGGCGCGTCGCACCGGGAAAGACGGGTGCCGGTTCGCCCTTGCGCATCCGCTCGCGCAGGCGGGCATTGTCCTCCTCGAGCTCGCGATTCTGCTCATCGAGTTCTCGGTTCTCTTCCATCAGCTCGAGGCGAGCCGCCTCCAGCTCCTGCCGCGCCGCTTCGGCCTCGGCCAGCCGAGCTTCCAACTGCTCGATCTTCGCCCGACAAACATGAAGCTCCTCGAGCGCTTCGGCGATGCGAGCCTCCAGAGTACTGAATAGATGACGTGAACGTTGTTCAATCAAGACCAGCATCCTCCTGGCAGGCTCACGTGACGACACAGCGATGGATACTCGCCTGGGCAAGCTTCCATGATCCAGCAAGTGTGTGCCACAAGCAGGGCGCTGACAAATCCTCAATCCGCCCGGCGACGATATTCAACGAAGCTATAGTTCGGCTGCCCCGGGTGGGGCGTGCCCGGCACGCGCTGCACCTCTTGCCACTCGCCCGGGTCCAGTTCGGGAAAACGAGCGTCGCCATCCACCTCGACGTCCACTTCGGTCAAGTAGATGCGGCTGGCATGAGGCAGTGCCTGGGCATAGATCTCGCCGCCACCCATCACCATGATTTCATCACAGGCGTCGATGGTGGCTTGCTGGTCGGCCAGAAACAGCGCCGACTCCAGGTCGTGGCAGACCCTCACGCCGTCGTGGTGGAAGGTTTTGTCGCGGGTCACCACGATATTGAGCCGGCCCGGCAGCGGTCGGCCGATGGAAGCGAAGGTCTTGCGCCCCATGATCAGCGGCTTGGCCTGGGTCATGCGCTTGAAGAACTTGAGGTCCTCGGGCAGGTGCCAGGGCAGCTTGTTATCGACGCCGATCACGCCGTTGCGCGCCACCGCCGCGATCATCGCCACCGGTACCAGGGTTTCATCCGTCATACCGCAACCTCGGCCTTGATATGGGGGTGGGGGTCGTAGCCTTCGATGGTGATGTGCTCGAAGCGGAAGTCGAACAGATCGTCGACGCTGGGGTCGAGCACCAGCCGGGGTGCCGGGCGCGGCGTGCGCGACAGCTGCAGCTCGGCCTGCTCCAGGTGGTTGAGGTAGAGATGCGCGTCGCCCAGGGTATGCACGAAGTCGCCTGGCTCGAGCCCCGAGACCTGGGCGATCATCCGGGTCAGCAGCGCATAGCTGGCGATATTGAACGGCACGCCGAGGAAGATGTCGGCGCTGCGCTGGTAGAGCTGGCAGGAGAGCTTCCCCTGGGCCACGTGGAACTGAAACAGGCAGTGGCACGGCGGCAGCGCCATCTCGTCGACCAGCGCCGGGTTCCAGGCGGAAACGATCAGCCGCCGCGAGTGGGGATTGGTGCGAATCTGCTCCAGCAGCTTGGCGATCTGGTCGACGCGGCCGCCACGCGGGTCGGGCCAGCTACGCCACTGATAGCCGTAGACCGGCCCCAGGTCGCCGCTCTCATCGGCCCACTCGTCCCAGATACTGACCCCGTTCTGCTTGAGATAGGCGATGTTGGTGTCGCCGCGCAGGAACCACAACAGCTCGTGGATGATCGAGCGCAGGTGCAGTTTCTTGGTGGTTACCAGCGGAAAGCCGCGCGCGAGATCGAAGCGCATCTGGTGGCCGAACAGCGAACGCGTGCCGACACCGGTACGGTCGGCGCCATCCACGCCCTGCTCGAGCACCTGGCGCATCAGGTCCAGGTATGGCTGTTCGAGCGCGGGCTGGGCATTGTCATCTGGCATCGTTGGGCAAGGCTCTGAAAAGATGATGGATAAAGCCGAAGTCTACCGTCTCTCCGGCCGCCCTCCTACTCTCGTTGGGTTTCACTGCGTGACCAGCACTTCATCCATCGGCTGACGCCGCGACCAGGCGATCAACGCGATGCCGAAGGCGATCATCGGCAGCGTCAGCAGCATGCCCATGGTGAACCAGCCGAAGGCGAGATAACCGATATGGGCGTCCGGCAGACGGAAGAACTCGACCAGGAAACGGAACATGCCGTAGAGCAGCAGGAACAGGCCGGAAACCAGACCGCGCCGCCGCGGCATGGTCGAGACCCACCACAGGACCACGAACAATACCAGCCCCTCGAGCAGGGCTTCGTAGAGCGAAGTCGGATGGCGAGGCTCCGGCCCCATGCCGGGAAACGGCATGCCCCAGGGCAGCTCGGTGACCCGCCCGGGCAGCTCGCGATTGATGAAGTTGCCGATGCGCCCGGCACCCAGGCCGATCGGCACCATGGGGGCGAAGAAGTCGGTCAGCGTGAAGAAGGCCATGCGCTTCTTGCGCGCGAACCACAGTGCCGCCAGCAGCACGCCGATCAACCCACCGTGAAAGCTCATGCCGCCATCCCAGATGCGCAGCACCCATAGCGGATCGGCCAGCCACTGGTCCATACCGTAGAACAGCGCATAGCCGAGGCGACCGCCGAGTACGACCCCGAGGGCCGCATAGAACAGCAGGTCGCCGACGTCGTCCCGGGTCAGGCCGAAGCGCTCGGCCCGCAGCCGGCCGAGCCACCAGGCGCCCACGAAGCCGACGACGTACATCAAGCCGTACCAGTGAACCTGGAAGGGCCCGAGGGAGATGGCAACAGGGTCGATATCGGGATAATTCATGTCAACCTCAAAACAGGAAACGGAGTCCCACGATCAGCAGCAGTGCAGCGAAGGCGAGCCGCAGCACGCGGGCCGAGAGCACATGAGCCAGGCGTACGCCCAGCCTGGCGAAAGGCACGCTGGCCAGCACGATACCGAGAAAGGCAGGCCACATCACGAAGCCGGTGGCGCCTGCCGGCAGCGCGGGGTGGCCCCAGCCCACCACAATGAAGGTCAGCGCGCCGAACAACGCAATGGGTAGACCGCAGGCGGCGGAGGTGCCCACCGCCTGGGTCATGCTGGCACCGCAGCGGGAGAGCCAGGGTACGCAGAGGGTTCCCCCGCCGATGCCGAACAGCGCCGATACGCCGCCGATGACCATGCCGGCCAGGCCCATGGCCAAGCGCCCAGGCGCCGCACGGCCCGCCCTGGGACTGATACCCAGCGCCATCCTGAGCGCCATCAGCACCACGAAGACACCGAACAGGGTACCCAGCAGCCCGCCCGACAGCGCACCGGCCACGAACACGCCGGCGACTGCGCCCAGCATCAACCCCGGCAGCAGGGAGAGAAACCACTCGCGACGAATGCTGCCCCGCTGGTAGTGCGCCCAGGCAGATGAGGCACCCGTAACGAGGATGGTGGCAAGCGAAGTCCCGACCGCCAGATGCATGGTGACCGCTGCATCGACGCTCTGTAGCCCAAATGCGAAGACCAGGGCCGGCACGATGATCAGGCCGCCGCCAACGCCGAACAGCCCGGCCATGGTACCGGCAGCCGCACCCACCAACAGGTAGCCGAGAAGAGTGAAAAGGACGCTCATGTCGAGGGAGATTCCTCGAACGCGTCGGGTCGCCAGCGCTGAAGAAGCTCGATCAACTCGCGTGGCCCGTAGGGCTTGGCCAGGTAGTCGTCCATGCCGGCATCGTCGAAGCGCCGTCGGTCGCTCTCGGTGGCGTTGGCCGTCAAGGCCACCAGGATACTGCGCCCGACATCGGGCAGCTGTGCTTCCTGCTCACGCCAGCGCCGAGCAGCCTCCACGCCATCCATGCCGGGCATGAAGATATCCATCAACACCAGGTCGTAGACGTGGCGGTGCTGCTGCTCCAGTGCCTCCAGGCCGCTGGCAACGCTGTCGACACGCAAACCCTGCCGCTCCATGACCTGAGTGGCCAGCATGCGGTTGACCGGACCATCGTCGACGACCAGCACGCGCAGTGGACCAGCCTGGCTGGACGCAAGCCGCATGTCGCGCAGCGCCGCTTCGCCCTGCTCGCCCGCCAGGCTGCTGATCAACAGCAGAATATCGGCGATGCGCTCACTCAGGTGTGCATGTCGGTGCGGATCGACGCTGCCGCCTTCGCCCTGCACCTCCCGGCCCAGTTCGGAGAGCAGCGGCTCCAGCTCACGCTGTAACAAGGTCAGATAACGCGACTTGAGCCGCGAGTCTTCGCGGGCACGTTCGCGAGCCGCCAGCAACCCCCCGAGGTCATGCGTACCGGCGTGCTCGAAGAGCAACAGCTGGTAGGGGGAGGCATCCAGCCATTCCACCTGATAGGAGCGCCAGCGTCCTTCACCATCCAGCACCTGGACCTCGACCAGCTTGCTCCCTGCCGCCTCGGTAGCGATCAGGCGAGTCGCGGGATCCTGTCCCGCCAATGTCTCCTGGCTCTCTCCCAATAGTTGCTCCATGGCCAGGTTGGCGCCCACGATTCGCCCACGATAAAGCAGCAGGACCGGGCGCTGGCTGGCCATCAGCAGGCCATCCAGGCTCGGCACCAGTCCCAGCCGGGACTGCAGCTCGACCATGCCGTCATGCAGCCTCTCCAGTCTCCCGATGACCGAGCCCTCGTAGCCCGACGACTGGCGAGGCCCCCCAAGCCAACGCGGCAGGCACTCTTCGGTCTCCCGCAACAACCGCTCGATACGGACGAGGCGGCCCTCGATCTGGCCTTCGCACTCGCGCATGCGGTGACGCAGCTGCAGGAGAAACGCGGAGACGGTCAGGGCGGTGCCGACCAGCAAGGCCAGCAACAGCCAGGCGGACTCGGCCCAGGAGGAGGGGTCGGGCGTGGCCACCCACAGCACCACGCCCACCAGCAGGCAAAGTACCACCAGGGCAGCCTGGGCCAGCAGCAGCGGCCAGAGCAACGGCCAGATCAGGTGCGACCAGAAGCGGTCCTTGCGAGTTCCCACGGGCATTCGCGTCCCTGTGCCAGGCAATATGGCTGTGAGTTTACGCCGACGGACCTCGGCTGTCATGGCAGCTCGAGACACCTAAGTGCGTGCACGGTAGAGCAATTCTTTCCCGAGCCTTGCCAAGCGCCATGCCCCCGGGACCGTATCGATGCTCCTCCATTACGATGGCGCCCGCCTCGTCGTTCCACTCCAGCCAGGTCGTGGCACGGGTACCGTACTGCTCGCCGACGATGAAGGGCGCCGACAGGCGGCGCTCCAGTTCCAACCCCACGCCCGTATCGGGCAGATGGGCGTCGTCCGCCGGGGTATCGTCGCTCATCGCCTTGAGGGCATCGTCCGGCCACTTTCGGCGCAGCGCGGTCAGCAGCCCCTGGCGGACGGCGATCAGCTTGGGCCAGGGGGTGTCGAGACTGGCATTCGAGAGGCCATGGATACCGGGCCTCACCTCCACAAGCAGCAGTCGCTCGCGGCTGCGGTGAAGATGCCAGAGCCGCCGGCCGTCGCCAGCCAACAAATTGAAACCGGCATAGCGCCAGCCATCGCCCTCCGCCAGCCTGGCCAGCCACCCGGCCAGGTCGTGGCTCTCGAGCGCCTCGCGCACGAGTTGGCCCCTGCTCGGCGCCTCGGCCGGCACTCGGAGTGCGGGATCGCGCACGTTGGTGACCGCGGCCACTCGGCCACGGCGATGCACCGCCAGCCAGCTGCCGCCGGCCTCGAGGTCGCGGCCGCCGACGATCTCGGGTGCTCCCTCCCAGGCCTGGAGCGGCGCCGTCGGGCGCTGATGGAACTCGTCTCGATTGGCCACCAGCCGCAGTGGCACGGGAGAACCCGGGCGGAAATCGAAGGCGATGAGACACATGAGGTTGCGTTCAGTCCCGCGGGGGAAGCAGGTGCGCCAGCTGCCATTCGCTCAATCGCGCGAACAGGTGGCTTCGCACTGCGCCAGGCGTATTCAGGGCCAGGGTCTCGAGCACCAGCGTCTTGGCGGCATCTAGGGAGACCCGACGTATCGCAGCCCTGACACGCGGCAGGCTGGGCGCGTTCATGGAGAGCGAATCGAAGCCCATGCCCATCAGCAGCAGCGCCCCGGCCGGATCCCCGGCCATTTCCCCGCATACGCAGATTGGCTTCCTGAGCCGCTTGGAATCTTCGGCCAGCCTTGCCATGGCGCACAGTACCGCGGGATGGCAGGCATCGTAGAGGCTCGCCACGCGAGGGTTGTTGCGGTCTACTGCCAGCAGGTACTGGGTCAGGTCGTTGCTGCCCACGGAGAAGAAATCGACACGCTCGGCCAGAGCGTCCAACTGGTAGAGCGTGGCAGGCACCTCCAGCATAACGCCCACCTTGGGCCGCGGCGTTACGATGCCCTCCTCGCCCAGCTCGCGAATGGCGCGGTCGAGCATGCGCAGGGCATCGTCGACTTCGTCGACGTTGGTCACCATGGGCAGCAGAATCTGCAGGTTGTCGAGGCCCTGGGAGGCGCGCAGCATGGCACGCAGCTGCACCATCAGTACTTCGGGATGATCGAGGGTGACACGGATGCCGCGCCAACCAAGGAAGGGGTTGGCCTCGTCGATGGGAAAGTAGGGCAGATCCTTGTCGCCGCCGATATCCAACGTGCGCATCACCACCGGCAGCGGCGCAAAGCTCTCCAACTGGTCACGGTAGAGTCGCGCCTGCTCCTGTTCGCCCGGGAAACGCTCGGCGATCATGAACGGGACCTCGGTGCGATACAGCCCCACGCCGCTGATACGCTTCTTGAGCGATACCGAGGTATCGATGGCCAGGCCGGTATTGACCATCAGCGGCATGACATGGCCATCCGGGGTCTCGCTGGGCAGGTCCTGCTCGTGCTCGAGCACTTCGACCAGCGCCGCCTCTTCGGCGATCAGGCTCTGATAGCGCGTCTTGAGCTCGTCCGAGGGGCGTACGAACAGCCGGCCACGGTGCCCGTCGAGCACCACCTCGGCGCCGGAGAGGCGCGGCAGCGGCAGGTCGACCATCCCCGATACGGTGGGAACCCCCATGGCGCGGGCGACGATCGCCACGTGGGACGTGCTCGATCCACGCACCGACACCAGCCCGGCAAGCCGCTCCCTGGGTACCTCGCCCAGTGTGGCGACGCTGATCTCGTCGCCCACCAGGATGGTGCTCTCGGGGAAGACATGAGGTATCTGCGGCGTCTCCTCCTGAAGGTGAGCCAGCACTCGCCGGCCCAGGTCACGCACATCGGCGGCCCGTTCGCGCAGGTAGTCATCGTCGACCCGTTCCAGGTACTGCACGTGGCGCCGCACCACGTCGGCCAGGGCGCCGGGCGCCCACTGGCCCTCACGGATGCGTTTCTCCACCTCCTGCGAAAGCGCCGCCTCGCTGAGCATCTGCTGATAGACCTCGAACAGCGCCAGCTCCTGTGCCGAGATGCGGCTGGCCAGGCGTTCGCCCGCCGCGCGGATCTCCTCGCGCACCCGCTCGATCGCCTCCTTGAGGCGCACGATCTCATATTCGACATCGGTCGGGATCAGGTCGGGAACGCTGTCCAGGTCGGCCAGCGGCGCCACCACCACCACTTCGCCGATGGCCATGCCGGGCGAAGCGGCAACGCCGGTGAACAGCGCCTGCCCTCCCGGCAGGGCAGGCCGATTGAGGCTGCCGGTGGCCAGGGCATGGGCCAGTACGCCGGCAAGCTGCGCGCCCATGGTGATGAGAAAGGCTTCGTCCTCCTCGTCGTAACGGCGCTTCTCCGCCTGCTGCACGACGAGAACGCCGAGCATGCGGCGCTGGTGGATGATGGGCACGCCAAGGAAACTGGAGTAGCGCTCCTCACCGGTGGCTTCGAAGTAGCGGAAGCGTGGGTGCGAGGGGGCATCCTCGAGGTTGAGCGGCTCTTCACGTTCGGCCACCAGGCCGACCAGGCCCTCTCCCACTCGCAGGCTCACGTGCCCCACCGCCTGGCTGTGCAGACCGATGGTCTCCATCAGGACGAGTTCCTGGGTCTCTCCATCGTGGAGATAAAAGGAACACACATCGGTATGCATGGCCTTGCGAATACGCCGGACCATGGTCGCCAGCGCCGCATCGAGATTGCGGGCACCGTTGACTTCCTGTATGACCCGGCGCAGCACCTCCAGCATCGGCGTCTTGCTTTCCATTATTGTCTACCTCGCCTGGCTGAGGAATCGAGACCGAGCACCGTCGCCCGGGCTGGACGGGGCTTCTTGGCGGGGCCCTGCGTTGCCCCTCATGTCGTCGTGCCCATGGCCCGCCCTCGATCAGCGGCCCTCGAGCGCCAGTCGCTGCGCGCGTGGGGACAGTTCGCTCAGCGCGCGGCGATATACCTCGCGCTTGAATGGCACCACCTGGCCCAGCGGATACCAGTAGCTGACCCAGCGCCAGTTATCGAACTCGGGTTTTTCCGAGCCATCCATGCAGATGCGGTTCTCCTGGCAGCGAATCCGCAGCAGGAACCACTTCTGCTTCTGGCCGATACAGACCGGCCTGGAATTCATGCGCACCATGCGTCGCGGCAGGCGATAGCGCAGCCATCCCCGGGTACAGGCCAGTAGCTCGACGTCATCGGCGGTCAGGCCGATTTCCTCCTCCAGCTCACGATAGAGCGCCTGTTGCGGTGTTTCGGTTGACTTGATGCCTCCCTGGGGAAACTGCCACGCATTCTGTCCAACCCGACGCGCCCAAAGCAGTTGCCCCCTGGCGTTGGCGATGATGATGCCAACGTTGGGGCGAAAGCCGTCAGCGTCGATCACGGACGTCACCTTGTGAAATACGTCATTGAGAGCATTCTTCCACAATGGCGCGAAGCGCATCAATACAAGGTTCAGGCAGGACGCTCTCGCCTGGCGGCGCCAGACGAGAGAAAAAGCACTGCCAGGCTTAGCAGCGCGAGGCGTTGTCTGACATAATCGCCAGCTTTCACGCAATGCAGCATGACGTTACGACAACTCACCACATCGCAAGGGGTAAGCTGTGAGTCTGGCCATCTTCGATCTGGACAACACCCTGCTCTCCATCGACAGCGACCACGCCTGGGGCGAATTCCTGCTCGAACAGGGGGCGGTGGATGCCGAGGCCTACCGTGAAGCCAACGACCGCTTCATGGCCGACTATGAAGCGGGTACGCTGGATATCCACGCCTTTCTGGCCGTGGCGCTCAGGCCGCTGGCCGAGAACAGCCCGGAGCAGCTCGCGGCCTGGCACCAGCAGTTCATGGCCAGCAAGGTCGAACCCAGCATCCTGGCCAAGGGCGAGGAGCTGCTGGCGCGCCATCGCAGCCGTGGCGACACCCTGCTGATCATCACCGCCACCAACCGCTTCATTACTGGCCCCATCGCACAGCGGCTGGGAGTGGATCACTTGATCGCCGTGGAGCCGGAAGTACGGGATGGCCGCTACACCGGCAAGGTCAGCGGCACGCCGAGCTATCGCGAAGGCAAGGTGAAGCGGCTCGAGGAGTGGCTGGCGGGCACGGACCTGACCCTGGACGACGCCTGGTTCTACAGCGACTCGCACAACGACCTGCCGCTGCTGCAATTGGTAGAACACCCGGTAGCGGTGGACCCCGACCCCACCCTGCGCGAGGAAGCCGAGAAGCGCGGCTGGCGGATCATGAGCCTGAGGGACTGATCCGGGCTTGGCCCGGATCAGAGTCGTAAGACAAAAAACCCCGAAGGCGACCCTTCGGGGTTTTCTTATCTCTTACGTCTTATTTCTCAACTCTTAGCCCAGCAAATGCTCGACCGCAGCGCGCTCTTCCCGCAGCTCATCTTCCGTAGCCTTCATCTTGGCACGGCTGAACTCGTCGATCTCGAGCCCCTGGATGATCTCGTAGTCGCCGTTCTGGCAGCGCACCGGATAGGAGTAGATGATGCCCTCGGCGATGCCGTAGCTGCCGTCCGAGGGAATCGCCATGCTCACCACCCGGTCGGTGCCCAGCGCCCAGTCGCGCATGTGATCGATGGCCGAAGAAGCGGCGGAAGCGGCGGAAGAGGCTCCGCGCGCCTTGATGATCGCCGCGCCGCGCTGCTGCACGGTGGGGATGAAGTCGTTTTCGTACCAGTCGCGCTCGACCAGGTCGAAGGCCGGCTTGCCGTCCACCTTGGTGTGGGCCAGGTCGGGGTACTGGGTGGCACTGTGGTTGCCCCAGATGATCAAGCTGTCCACGTCGGTGACGCGCTTGCCGGTCTTCTGCGCCAGTTGGGTCAGAGCGCGGTTGTGGTCCAGGCGGGTCATCGCGGTGAACTGACGCGGGCTGAGGTCCGGCGCGTTGCAGGAGGCGATCAGGGCGTTAGTGTTGGCCGGGTTGCCCACCACCAGCACGCGCACATCGCGACTGGCGTTGTCGTTGAGCGCCTTGCCCTGCACGGAGAAGATCGCCGCGTTGGCTTCCAGCAGGTCCTTGCGCTCCATGCCTGGGCCGCGCGGACGGGCACCGACCAGCAGGGCGAAGTCGACATCCTTGAAGGCCACGTTGGGGTCGTCGGTGGCAACGATGCCCTGAACCAGCGGGAAGGCGCAATCGTTGACTTCCATGACCACGCCGTTGAGCGCGTCCATCGCCTGGGGAATCTCGAGCAGCTGGAGAATGATCGGCTGATCCGGGCCCAGCATGTCGCCTGCCGCGATACGGAAGATAAGGGAGTAGCTGATCTGGCCAGCACCGCCGGTAATGGCAATACGTACGGGATCTTTCATCATTGCTCCTTCGATTAGGTCGCCGTGAGGATAAGCCTGGCGGATGCGTATCCACCCTGGCCGAAATCCGGACCGCCAAGATGTTATGCCTGCACCGCACAAAACTCAATCCGACCTCTGGTTAGGGGAAAGCGCTGCACAATAGCTCTGCGAGGCGACTGATACCCTTCGGCACATGCGCTATCATGCTGTGCCGAATAAGCTAATGCCGAATCAACCAGGGAAGGCCGCATGTCGAAACGCCCCCCCATCTCCGCACTGCTGGCCGCTCTGGTGCTGCTGGCGCTTCTGCTGTGGCTGGCGCTAGGCGACCTGCAGCGCTTTCGACAGGATGCGCCCCCCGCCGAAACGCCCGAAGCGGAACGCCTGCCACGGGTCGAATACCGCCTCAGCGAGGCCACACCCTACATGCCGCGGCGAATGGTCCAAGGCCAGTTGGAGGCCTTTCGCGAGGTCGAGCTGCGCAGTCGCCACAGCGGCCGCGTGGTCGAACTGCCAGTAGCCCAGGGTACGCCAGTGGAGACCGGTGCGCCCCTGCTGGTGCTCTCACGCGATGCTCTGGAGGCCCAACTGGAACGCGCCGAGGACCAGCTCGAGCTTGCCCGGGCCGAACTCGCCGGGGCCGCCGACCTGCGCCAACGCAACCTGATTTCCCAACCCGAGCTGCTGCGCCTGCAGAGCAGCGTCAGCGTGGCGGCGGCGGAAGTGGCCGAGCTGCGCCAGGCCCTGGACGAGACACGCCCCACGGCCCCCTTCGATGGCGTACTCGACCGCCTGGACGTGGAGCTGGGCGAGCTGCTCCAGGTGGGCGAACCCTTTGCCCGCCTGATCGACGACCGACGCCTGATCGCCAGCGCCTGGGTGGCCCAGCGTGATGCCCACGACCTGAGCCCCGGCCTGGCCGTCGAGGCCCGACTGCTGGACGGCAGCCGGCTGAGCGGTGAGCTGACCCATGTCGCAAGCCGTGCCGATACGGCCACTCGCTCGTTCTATATCGAAGCCGAATTCGACAATCCGGAGCGCCGTCGGCTGGCCGGTGGCAGCGCCACCCTGGCCATTGCCCTGCCCGAGCGCGCGGTGCACCGCTTCTCCCCCGCCCTGCTCGAGCTGGATGACGAGGGGCGGCTACGGGTCAAGCACCTGGATGACGACGATCAGGTGGTCAGTACGCCGATCGATCTGGTTGCCGCCGATGCCAGTGAGGCCCGCGTGGCCGGGCTTCCCGAGACGATACGCCTGATTACCCTGGGCAGCGGCTTCGTCGCCCCCGGCGATACCGTCGTCGCCGTACCGGCTGCGGACGCAAGCGAAGTGAGTGCCGAGAAACGGGAGACTCTGTGAGATGCGCACCCTGATCGAGGCCGCCCTGGACCGGTCGCGCACGACGCTGCTACTGCTGTTCGCCCTGCTGGTGGCGGGCATCGCCGCCTGGCAAGTGGTGCCAAAGGAGGCCAACCCGGACGTCCCCATTCCCATCATCTACGTCTCGCTGGCACTCGAGGGCGTGAGCCCCGAGGATGGCGAACGGCTGCTGGTGCGCCCCATGGAGCAGGAACTGCGCACCATCGAGGGCGTGCGCAAGATGACAGCCCAGTCGAGCGAAGGACATGCCGCGGTCACCCTGGAGTTCGACGCCGGCTTCGACCCGCGCCAGGCGCTGGCCGATGTGCGCGAGCGGGTCGACATCGCCAATGCCTCGCTACCCGACGAAGCCGAGGAGCCGCGAGTCTTCGAGGTCAATGTCGGCCTCTTCCCGGTGCTGTCGGTGGGCCTTTCGGGGCCGATCGAGGAGACTCGCCGACTCGCCATCGCCCGTCAGTTACGGGATGCCTTCGAAGGGGTACCCGAAGTGCTCGAGGTCGAGATCGGCGGCGAGCGCGAGGAGCTGCTGGAGATCGTCGTCGACCCGCTGGTACTCGACAGCTACGGCGTGGACTTCGACACCCTGTTCAACCTGGTCACGCGCAACAACCGACTGGTGGCGGCCGGCAGCCTCGATACCGGCGCTGGCCGCACACCGGTGAAGGTGCCCGGCGTAATCGAGTCCCTAGAAGACGTCATGAACATGCCGGTGAAGGTCGACGGAGACCGCGTGGTCACCTTTGCCGACGTGGCCTGGATACGCCCCACCTTCAAGGATCCGGAGGGGTTCGCCCGTATCGACGACGAGCCGGCCCTGGTGCTGGAAATCTCCAAGCGCGCCGGCGCCAACCTGATCGCCACCATCGAGGGCGTACGCAACATCCTCGCCGAAGCCGCGCCGCTGCTGCCCGACGAACTCGCCTTTACCACCATCATGGACCAGTCGGTGACCGTCGAGCAGATGCTCTCGGAGCTGCTCAACAACGTCGTTACCGCCGTGGTACTGGTACTGATCGTGATCCTGGCGGCGATGGGTGTGCGCTCGGCGCTGATGGTGGGTCTGACCATTCCCGGCGCCTTCCTGACGGGAATCCTGCTGATCTGGGCGATCGGCTATACCCTCAATATCGTGGTGCTGTTCGCCCTCATTTTAGTAGCCGGCATGCTGGTGGACGGCGCCATCGTGGTCAGCGAGCTCGCCGACCGCAACCTTCGCGAGGGCCAGTCACCCCGTGCGGCCTGGATCCACGCCGCGACCCGCATGAGCTGGCCGGTCATCGCCGCCACCGCCACCACCCTGGCGGTGTTCTTCCCGCTGCTGTTCTGGCCCGGGGTGGTGGGCGAGTTCATGAAGTACCTGCCGGCCACGGTGATCCTGTGCCTGCTGGCGTCGCTGGCAATGGCCTTGATCTTCCTGCCGACCCTGGGGGGCGTATTCAGCGTGCGCGCCGGCAAGACCCGACGTAGCGAGGAAATGGTCACCGCCGGTGGCCGGCTGTATCGCGCCACCCTCGCCCGGCTGCTGGCCCATCCCGGCACGACGCTACTGATCGCCCTGCTGCTGATGGCACTGATCTTCGTCGGCTACGGTCGATTCAATCATGGGGTGGAGTTCTTTCCCGAGGTCGAGCCGGAGAACGCCCAGGTGGTGGTACGCGCCCGGGGCGACTTCTCCGCCGTGGAAAAAGACGCCATCGTGCGCCGGGTCGAGGCGCGACTCGCCGGCATGAGCGAGGTGAAGGCGCTCTATGCCCGCTCCTACGGCATACCCAACGAACAAGTCGGCAGCGACGTGATCGGCGTGGTGCAGTTCCAACTGATTGACTGGCAGGAGCGCCGCCCGGCTCGGGTGATCATGAGCGAGATGGCCGAGCGCACCGCCGACCTGCCGGGCGTGGTGCTGGAGTTTCGCGAGCAGGAGCAGGGCCCGGGGGGAGGCAAACCCATCGTGCTCGAGATCAGCGCCCAACAGGAGGCGGACAGCGCAGCGGCGGTGGAGGCAATTCGCCACGCGATGGAGCGGCTCGGCGGCTTCCGCGACATCGAGGACAACCGCAGCCTGCCCGGCATCGAGTGGCGGCTCAACGTGGATCGTGCCGCCGCCGCCCGAATGGGCGCCGACGTGGCCGCCGTGGGCAGCGCCGTGCAGTTGGTGACCAACGGGCTACAAGTGGCGACCTACCGCCCCGCCCATGCTACCGACGAGGTCGACATCCGGGTGCGCTTCCCCCAGGCCTCGCGCCATATCGATCAGTTGGACCGCCTGACCCTCAATACCCCTCGCGGCCAGGTACCGGTGTCCCACTTCGCCAGCCTGGAGCCGGCTCCCCGGGTGGGCACGCTGCATCGTATCGACGGCCAGCGTGCCATCACCCTGGAGGCGGACGTGACCCAGGGCTACCAGCCCGACGAGCGCCTGCGCGCCCTGCTGGCAGAGCTGGGGCCTCCGCCGGAAGGCGTACGGGTCAACGTCGCCGGCGAGCAGGAGGACCAGGAAGAGGCCAGCCGCTTCCTGATCACCGCATTCCTGGTGGCCATCGGCATGATGTTGCTGATACTGGTCACCCAGTTCAACAGCCTCTACCAGGCAATGCTGGTGCTCTCCGCCATCGTCTTCTCCACCGCCGGGGTGCTGATGGGCTTGCTGATCAACGGCCAGCCGTTCGGCATCGTCATGGTGGGCATGGGCATCATCGCCCTGGCGGGCATCGTGGTGAACAACAATATCGTGTTGATCGACACCTACAACGAGCTACACCAGGCAGGACTCACTCCGTACGAGGCGGCGCTGGGTGCGGGTGGGCTTCGCCTGCGCCCGGTACTGCTGACCGCGATCACCACCGTACTCGGCTTGATGCCGATGGTGCTGGAGATCAACGTCAATCTGTTCGCTCCCAGCCTGGGCCTCGGCGCCCCCTCCACCCAGTGGTGGACCCAGCTCTCCAGCGCCATCGCCGGTGGGTTGATATTCGCCACCGGGCTGACGCTGCTGCTCACTCCTTGCATGCTGGTGCTGTGGCAACGCCGCCCGGCTCGTGGAGCCGCCGAACCTGCCGAGGCGTAAGAGCCTTACCTGGAAGAGCCTTACCTGGAGCAGATGGAACGACGCCGCCCCGAACCTTGGCTCGGGGCGGCGCCGGGAAAAATCGGCCTGGGCTGCAAGAGACTATTCGGCCTGGACTTCCTTCTGTGGCGTATGCGCCGCATGCAGGCGAGCGATGAGCTGGTCTTCCAGGGCAAAGCGCTCGGTCAGCCCCTTGGCCAGGCGGTCGAGCCAGGCGGGCAGGCGTGGCAGAAAGTGCTGGCAACGCACCGGGGTCGAATAATCGGCATCGAACGCCAATACCAGCTCGGTGGAAAGCTCCAGCCGCTCCAGCAGCTTGTCGGCGACGTGCTGGGCCTCATGATCCTCGAAGGCGTTGGCCTCCTCGCGCAACTGGGGGTAGATCTCGAAATGACCGGCGCTGATATAGTCCATCAGCAACTCGCTGAAGCGATCGATCTGCGGCTTGCCCACAGCTTCCAGCTCGGTATCGCAAGCTTCCTTGAGCTCAAGGAAGTTGACCAGCAGTTCACGACGCTCATCGAGCCATCGGTCGATCAGCTGATGCACGCCACCCCAGCGCTCCCTGGCTGTCTTGCACTCTTCCAGCATCGTGAGCCTCCTTCCCTTATGAAGCCTGTTGCAGCTCGCCGGACCTCACCGAGCTTCGAGCTTGATGCCCCAGACTCGCCGTTGCCAACCAGCCTGTCAATCCTTGGACGAGCGAAAAATTTCACTTCATGCCGATAAAGTTCAAGCTTGAAATTTTAAGCTTGAACTATTGGCACTTCGAGACTAGCCTGAAATCAAGTACAACAACGTCACGGTCTTCACCATGAGAATCGCTTGCCTCGGCGGCGGCCCTGCGGGGCTCTACTTCGCCATCAGCATGAAGCTGCACGACCCTGCCCACGACATCGTGGTGATCGAGCGCAACCGGCCCGACGACACCTTCGGCTGGGGCGTGGTGCTCTCCGACGAGACGCTGGACAACCTGGCCGCCAACGACGCCGTGAGCGCGACGCGAATCCGCGAACACTTCGCCTACTGGGACGACATCGCCGTGGTCCACGACGGCGTGAAGACGGTTTCCACCGGCCACGGCTTCTGCGGCATCGGCCGCCACAAACTGCTCCTTCTGCTGCAGCAGCGCGCCCGGGAACTCGACATCGAACTGCGCTTCGAAAGCGACATACCCGCGGAGCGCATCGACGACCTGCGCCGCGAGTTCGACCTGGTACTGGCCGCCGACGGGCTCAACTCGCGTACCCGCCAGCGCTACGCCGACCATTTCAAGCCCGACATCGAGGTGCGCGCCTGCAAGTTCGTCTGGCTCGGTACCCGCCAGACCTTCAACGACGCCTTCACCTTCATCTTCGAGAAGACCGAGCATGGCTGGGTATGGGCACATGCCTACCAGTTCGACGAGAACACCGCGACCTTCATCGTCGAGTGCAGCGAGCCCACCTGGCAGTCCTTCGGCTTCGGCGAGATGAGCCAGCAGGAGTCGATCGCCGTGTGCGAGCGAATCTTCGCCCGTCACCTCGACGGCCACGCGCTGATGACCAACGCCCACCACATCCGCGGCTCGGCCTGGATCAACTTCCCCCGTGTGCTGTGCGAGCAATGGAGTTTCGACAATGTGGTGCTGATGGGCGACGCCGCCGCCACCGCTCACTTCTCCATCGGCTCGGGCACCAAGCTGGCACTGGAGAGCGCCATCGCGCTCGCCGAGTATCTGCACAGCGAACCCAACATGGCCAGCGCCTTCGCCCGCTACGAGGAGGAGCGCCGCACCGAGGTGCTGCGCCTGCAGTCGGCGGCACGCAACTCCACCGAGTGGTTCGAGCAGGTGGAGCGCTATCTCGATCTCGACCCGGTGCAGTTCAACTACTCGCTGCTGACCCGCTCCCAGCGCATCAGCCATGAGAACCTGCGCCTGCGCGATCCGCAGTGGCTCACGAGCGCCGAGCGCTGGTTCCAGGCCCAGGCCGGTAACGAAGGCAGCGCACGGGCGCCGATGTTCGCGCCCTTCCAACTGCGAGACCTGAGGCTGGCCAATCGCGTGGTGGTCTCGCCCATGGCCCAGTACAAGGCGGTGGACGGACGGCCCACCGACTGGCACTTCGTGCACTATGCCGAGCGCGCCAAGGGCGGTGCCGGGCTGGTCTATATCGAGATGACCTGCGTCTCCCCCGAGGGGCGCATCACGCCGGGCTGCCCGGGGCTCTATGCCCCCGAGCACGAGGCGGCGTGGAAGCGGCTGTGCGACTTCGTCCACGCCGAGACCCCCGCCAAGCTCTGTGCCCAGATCGGCCATTCCGGGCCCAAGGGCTCGACCCAGCTCGGCTGGCAGGAGATGGATGCGCCGCTGGCCGAGGGCAACTGGCCGATCATGGCGGCTTCCACCGTGCCCTGGTCGGAGCGCAACCAGGTGCCGAAGGCGATGGACCGCGCCGACATGGACCGGGTGCGCGACGAATTCGTCGCTGCCGCGCAGATGGCCGAGCGCGCCGGCTTCGACATGCTCGAGGTACACGCCGCCCACGGCTACCTGCTCTCCTCTTTCATCACGCCGCTGACCAACCACCGCGACGACGAATACGGCGGCTCGCTTACGAACCGCATGCGCTATCCGCTGGAGGTGATCCGTGCGGTGCGTCGGGCATGGCCGGCCCACAAGCCGCTGTCGGTGCGTATCTCGGCCAATGACTGGGTCGGCGACGAGGGGGTGACGCCTGACGAAGCCGTCGAGATAGCTCGCTTGTTGAAGGCCGCCGAGGTCGACATCGTCGACGTCTCCGCCGGGCAGACCTCTACCCGCGCCCGGCCGATGTACGGCCGCATGTTCCAGACCCCCTTCTCGGATCGCATCCGCAACGAGACCGGCATGGCGACCATGGCGGTGGGCAACATCTACCAGGCCGACCACGTCAACTCGATCCTGATGGCCGGCCGCGCCGACCTGGTGTGCCTGGCCCGCCCGCACCTGGCCGACCCCTACTGGACGCTGCACGCCGCCGCCGGCATCGGTGACGGCGAGTGCGACTGGCCGGCACCCTATCGCGCCGGGCGCGATCAATTGCAGCGCCTGGCCGAGCGCGGCGAGGGCTGGTCATGAACCTGCACGGGAGCACCGCGATGCTGGGCAAGCGCGTGGTAATCACCGGCGGCGGCAGCGGCATCGGAGCCGACATGGCGCTGGCCTTCGCCGAGACGGGCGCCGATGTCGTCATCACCGGGCGCCGAGCCGGGCCGCTCGAAGAGGTGGCCGCTCGCCACCCGGCGATCACCTACGCCGTCGCAGACGTCACCCAGGAAGACGACATGGCATCGCTGTTCGATCATCTCGGCCAGGTCGATATCGTCATTGCCAATGCCGGAGCGGCCGAGAGCGCCCCGATGATCAGAACCGAGCTAGAGCAGTGGCAGCGCATGCTGGAGGTCAACCTGACCGGCGTGTTCCTGACCCTGCGCGAAGGGTTGAAGCACCTGCGCGACGGCGGGCGGTTGATCGCCGTGGCCTCCACCGCCGGGCTCAAGGGCTACGCCTACGTGGCGCCCTACTGCGCCGCCAAGCATGGCGTGGTGGGGCTGGTGCGCGCCCTGGCCCAGGAGGTGGGCCGCGACATCACCGTCAACGCACTGTGCCCCGGCTTCACCGAGACCCCACTGCTCGAGGCCAGCGTCGCCACCATCGTGGCCAAGACCGGCCAGACAGCGGAACAGGCCCGTGCTCACTTGCAGTCCACCAATCCCAGCGGCCGGCTCGTCCAGCCCGCCGAGGTAACCGCCACGGCGCTGTGGCTATGCGGCCCGCACAGCGGCGCCATAAACGGCCAGGCGATCTCGATCTCGGGAGGCGAGACATGACGGCCCCGCAGTTGGGACAGGAGACCCTGAGCAAGGAGCGCCTGCGCCTGTGGCTGCGCATGCTGCGGGTAACGCGCCAGGTGGAGGCGGCGCTGCGCGAGAAGCTGCGCCTGGAGTTCGACTCCACCCTGCCGCGCTTCGACGTCATGGCCGCGCTCTTTCGCGACCGTGAGGGCCTGAAGATGAACGAGCTCTCCAAGCGGCTGCGCGTCTCAAACGGCAACGTCACCGGCATCGTCGACCGCCTGGCCGACGACGGCCTGGTCGAGCGCATCGCGATCGAGGGCGACCGCCGCGCCACGCTGGTGAGACTGACGCCGGACGGCCGCGACGCCTTCACCACCATGGCAGTGGCCCACGAGCGCTGGGTCAACGAACTGCTGGATGGCGTCAGCGCAGAGGATGCCCACCATATCGGCGAGCTGCTGCACCGCTTGCCGGCCGATACGGGAGATCGAGAACGATGAAACTGGCCAACCTGACGCCGCGTCATTTCCAGTGGCGCATGGAGGGCGAGGTCGCGGTGATCCGCCTCGACCGCCCCGAGCGCAAGAACCCGCTCACCTTCGACAGCTACGCCGAGCTTCGCGATACCTTCCGCGACCTGGTCTACGCCGAGGACGTCAAGGCGGTGGTGTTCGCTTCCAACGGTGGCAACTTCTGCTCCGGTGGTGACGTTCACGAGATCATCGCCCCGCTGGTCGGGCGCGACATGAAGGGACTGCTCGAGTTCACGCGCATGACCGGCGATCTGGTCAAAGCGATGATCCACTGTACCAAGCCGGTGATCAGCGCCGTCGACGGCGTCTGCGTCGGTGCCGGCGCCATCATTGCCATGGCCTCGGACATCCGCTTCGCCACACCTCAGGCGAGCACCGCTTTTCTCTTCACCCGGGTAGGCCTCGCCGGCTGCGACATGGGCGCCTGTGCCATGCTGCCCCGCATCATCGGCCAGGGCCGCGCCGCCGACCTGCTCTACAGCGGGCGCAGCATGAGCGCGGAGGAAGGTCACCAGTGGGGTTTCTACAATCGACTGGTGGAAGCGGAATCTCTCGAAGCCGAGGCCATCGCCTACGCCACCCGTCTGGCCCAAGGGCCCACCTTCGCCCATGGCATCACCAAGACCCAGCTCAACCAGGAGTGGTCGATGGGCCTGGAGCAGGCCATCGAGGCCGAGGCCCAGGCTCAGGCGATCTGCATGCAGACCCGCGACTTCGAGCGCGCCTACCGCGCCTTCGCCGCCAAACAGAAGCCGATCTTCGGGGGGGACTGATGAGCGATACGAGCTTTCTCGACTGGCCGTTCCTCGAGGCGCGCCATCGCGACCTGGCCAAGCGCCTGGAGGCCTGGTGTCAGCACGAGCTGCCCCGTGACCACGCCGACGTCGACGCCACCTGTATCCAACTGGTGCGCGACCTGGGCCAGGCCGGCTTTCTCGAGGGCACCGCGGGCGACACCATCGACGTGCGCAGCCTGTGTCTGATTCGCGAAACCCTGGCCCGTCACGACGGCCTGGCCGACTTCGCTTTCGCCATGCAGGGGCTGGGCACCGGGGCGATCAGCCTGTTCGGCAGCGACGAGCAGAAGGCGTGGCTGGACAAGACCCGCCGCGGCGAGGCGCTTTCGGCCTTCGCCCTGAGCGAGCCGCGCTCCGGCTCCGATGTGGCCCAGCTCGACACCACGGCCGAGCGCGACGGCGACGGTTATCGCCTCAACGGCGAGAAGACCTGGATCTCCAACGGCGGCATCGCCGATCTCTACACCGTGTTCGCGCGTACCGGCGAGGGGCCGGGAGCCAAGGGGCTCTCCTGCTTCCTGGTGCCCGCCGATACGCCGGGGCTCGAGATTCGCGAGCGGCTGGAGACCATCTCCCCGCACCCGCTGGCGCGGCTCGGCTTCCGCGACATGCGCCTGCCGGCCAGCGCCATGATCGGCCAGCCCGGTCAGGGCTTTCGCATCGCCATGTCCGTGCTCGACGTATTCCGCTCCACGGTGGGTGCCGCCGCCCTGGGTTTCGCCCGCCGCGCGCTGGACGAATCCCTCGACCGCGCCAGAAGTCGCGAGCTGTTCGGCGCGAGCCTGGCCGACCTGCAGATGGTGCAGGGTCACCTGGCCGAGATGGCACTGGACGTGGACGCCGCCGCGCTGCTGGTCTATCGCGCCGCCTGGACCAAGGACCAAGGTGCCGAGCGCGTCACTCGCGAGGCGGCCATGGCCAAGCTCTACGCCACCGACCGCGCCCAGGACGTGATCGACAAGGCGGTGCAGCTGCACGGCGGCGACGGTGTGCGCAAGGGGCATATCGTCGAGAGCCTGTATCGCGAGATCCGCGCACTGCGTATCTACGAGGGCGCCTCGGACGTGCAGAAAGTGGTGATCGCCCGGAGCTGCCTAGCGCAATAGAAGAACGACTGACGACACGCCAGCCCCGTATTCCCCTGTCGACGCCTCGGCGCCGCACAACAACAACGATGTACGGAGAATGGTCATGAACGCACCATCGGCCCACGCCGATACCTTCGCCCGGGACAACCTGCCTCCCGTGCATGAATGGCCCGAGCTCAGGCTCGACGGCTTCGACTATCCCGAACGCCTCAACGCCGCGGTGGAGCTCACCGACCGCTGGGTAGAACGCGGCCACGGCGAACGCGTGGCGCTGATCGGCAACGGTCGTCGGCGCAGCTACCGTGAGCTCGCCGAGTGGACCAACCGCCTGGCCCATGCGCTGGTGGAGGACCTCGGCGTTCGCCCCGGCCACAGGGTGCTGATCCGCTCGGCCAATAACCCCGCCATGGTCGCCTGCTGGCTCGCCGCCACCAAGGCCGGCGCCGTGGTGGTCAACACCATGCCGATGCTGCGTGCCGGCGAGCTGGCCCAGGTGGTCGACAAGGCCGAGATTGCCCTGGCCCTGTGCGATACCCGCCTGCTCGAAGAGCTCGAGGCCTGCGCCGCGGACAGCGCCTACCTGAAACGCGTGGTGGGCTTCGACGGCACGGCGAATCACGACGCCGATCTCGACCGCCTGGCGCTGGACAAGCCGACCGACTTCGAGGCAGTAGCCACCGCCGCCGACGACGTGGCGCTGCTCGGCTTCACCTCCGGCACCACCGGGATGCCCAAGGCGACCATGCATTTCCATCGCGACCTGCTGATCATCGCCGACGGCTATGCACGCGAGGTGCTGCAGGTGACACCGGACGACGTCTTCGTCGGTTCGCCGCCGCTGGCCTTCACCTTCGGCCTGGGGGGACTCGCCATCTTTCCGCTGCGCTTCGGCGCCAGCGCCGTGCTGCTGGAGAAGGCCACCCCACCCAGCATGATGGACATCATTCGCGAACATCGCGCCACCATCGTATTCACTGCGCCCACGGCGTATCGCACCATGCTCGCCTCACTGGACAGCCGCGAGGCGCTGGCCAGCCTGCGCGTGGCGGTATCGGCAGGAGAAACGCTGCCGGCGCCGATCTATCACGACTGGATCGAGAAGACGGGCACACCGATCCTCGACGGCATCGGCGCCACCGAAATGCTGCACATCTTCATCTCCAACCGCCTCGACGACCATCGCCCGGCCTGTACCGGCAGACCGGTGGCGGGCTACGAGGCCAAGATCGTCGACCCCGACATGAATGAGCTGCCGCGTGGCGAGATCGGCCGCCTGGCAGTACGCGGGCCCACCGGCTGCCGCTACCTGGCCGATGCGCGCCAGCGGGGTTACGTGCAGCAGGGCTGGAACCTCACCGGCGACGCCTTCTTCCAGGACGACGAGGGCTACTTCCACTTCGCCGCACGCAACGACGACATGATCGTCTCGTCCGGCTACAACATCGCCGGCCCTGAAGTGGAGGCCGCCCTGCTCGCCCATGAAGCGGTGGCCGAGTGTGCCGTGATCGGCGCACCGAATGGAGAGCGTGGGCAGATCGTCGAAGCCTTCGTGGTACTGTCTTCCGGTGTCGAGCCGGACGCGGCCTGCGTCGAACGCTTGCAGGCGTTCGTCAAGCAACGCATCGCGCCCTACAAGTACCCACGCTCGATTCGCTTCGTCGAGACGCTGCCGAAGACGGCCACCGGCAAGGTACAGCGCTTCCGGCTGCGCCAGGAGCATTATCCCGATTGACAGCGGGGAATCGGCCCGACGGCATCACCTGACGGGCAGCAACGGCACAAGCGCTGGACACGGCGCCGAAGACCACAACAAACGAGAACGAAGAGGGAAAATCCATGAAGAGACTAGCCAGCGTTGGCCTTGGCCTGTTGATGACTACCGCCATGGCGGCGGCCCAGGCCGAAGAGGTCAAGATCGGCATGATCACCACCCTGTCCGGCGGTGGATCGCACCTGGGCGTGGACGTACGCGATGGCTTCATGCTGGCCATCGAACGCTCCGGCCGCGATGACATCGAAGTGCTGGTGCAGGACGACGGCAACCGGCCCGACCTGGCGCGCAGCCTGTCCAACGAGTTCATGCAGCGCGACAACGTCGACATTCTCACCGGCATCATCTTCTCCAACCTGGCCATGGCGGTGGTACCGGCGGCGGTGCGTCAGGGTACCTTCTATATCTCGCCCAACGCAGGGCCGTCAGACCTGGCCGGGCGCATGTGCCACGAGAACTATTTCAACGTGGCCTGGCAGAACGACAACCTGCATGGCGCCATGGGCGCCTACATGCGCGAGCAGGGCTACGAGCGCCCTATCATCATGGCTCCCAACTATCCCGCCGGCACCGATGCCCTGGCCGGCTTCAAGCATCTCTACGAAGGCGAAGTGGCCGACGAACTCTACACCCAGATGGGCCAGACCGACTACGCCGCCGAGATCGCCCAGATTCGCGCCAGCGATGCCGACAGCCTGTTCTTCTTCCTGCCCGGCGGCATGGGCATCTCGTTCATGAAGCAGTGGGAGAACTCGGGCGTCGACATGCCGGTGTTCGGCGCCGCCTTCTCCTTCGACGAGATCATCATCAAGGCGGTGGGCAGCGCGGCCATCGGCGCCATGAACACCTCGCAATGGGCCTATGACCTCGACAACGAGGCCAACCACGCCTTCGTCGAGGCCTTCCGCGACGCCTACGGCCGTACGCCGACCCTCTATGCCTCCCAAGGCTACGATACCGCCAACCTGATCTTGAGTGCGCTGGAGAAGACCCACCCGGACGATCAGGACGCCTTCCGCGAGGCACTACGCGAGGCCGATTTCGACTCGGTGCGCGGCGACTTCCGCTTCGGCCCCAATCATCACCCCATCCAGGACATCTACGTGCGTGAGGTGGTAGAGGGCGACGATGGCCAGCCGACCAATCGCTTGGTGGGTATTGCCATCGAGGACATTCAGGACGTCTATCACACCCAGTGCGAGATGTGACCCGGCAAGGCCGGCCCTCCCGGGTCGGCCGCTCTTCAGCAACGCACAACGGTTATTCATGACATGACCCTCTTCATCGAACAGCTCTTCAATGGCCTACAGCTCGGCACCATGCTGTTCCTGATGGCCAGCGGCCTGACCCTGGTGTTCGGCGTGATGGGGCTGATCAACCTGGCCCACGGTTCCTTCTACATGGTCGGCGCCTATGCCACGGCGCTGGTCAGTGCCGCCACCGGCTCCTTCCTCGTGGGCCTGGCGGCCGGCATCGCCGTGGCCGCGGCGGTTGGCGCGCTGGTCGAACTGATCGTGGTTCGCCGGCTCTATCACCGCCCGCACCTGGACCAGGTGCTGGCCACCTTCGCCCTGATCCTGATCTTCTCGGAAGGTACCCGCTGGCTGTTCGGTTCCTCGCCGCTGTGGCTCAACCCGCCGGCGGCGCTGTCGGGTTCGGTCACCCTGCCGGGCGGTTTGCGCTATCCGACCTATCGGCTGGTGATCATCGCCGTGGGGGTCATCGTGGCGGTGGGCATGTACTTGCTGATTTCGCGCACGCGACTCGGCATGCGCATACGCGCCGGCGAGAGCGACCGCGAAATGATCGGCGCACTGGGCGTCAACATCGCCCGCCTCTATACCCTGGTATTCGCCATGGGCGCGGCACTGGCCGGCCTGGCCGGGGCCATGGTCGGGGCCTTGCAGTCGGTGCAGGTGGGCATGGGCGAGCCGGTGCTGATCCTCGCCTTCGTGGTAATCGTGATCGGCGGTATCGGCTCGATCAAGGGCGCGCTCTATGGCGCCATCCTGGTGGGAGTGGTCGACACCTTGGGGCGGGTATTCCTGCCGGCCTTCTTCCGTCAGTTCATGAGCCCCTCGGAGGCCGCCGGCGTCGGCTCGGCGATCGCTGCGATGCTGATCTACATCCTGATGGCCGTGATACTCGCCTTCAAACCCAAGGGACTGTTTGCCGCCCATGACTAAGTCCGACACTCGAATCCTCGCCCCACAGCCGGGGTTGCCGACGCAGACGACCAACTGGCACGACCGCAAGGGGCTGGTGCAGATCGGCCTGCTGGCCCTGCTGCTGCTCACACCGCTAGCGGCCTATTTCCTGGGCCACGTGTACTACGTCAACCTGGCCTCACGCATCACCCTGATCGCCATGGCCGCGGTGGGCCTCAATCTGGCCATCGGCTACGGTGGCATGGTCAGCTTCGGGCATGCCGC
The DNA here is from genome assembly GCF_051062895.2 of Billgrantia sp. C5P2. Classification (NCBI taxonomy): domain Bacteria; kingdom Pseudomonadati; phylum Pseudomonadota; class Gammaproteobacteria; order Oceanospirillales; family Halomonadaceae; genus Billgrantia; species Billgrantia sp. C5P2. The sequence continues at coordinate 1,221,009 of NZ_CM128542.1, read as the reverse complement.
CTATTTCGGCCTGGGCGGCTATGTGGCCGGCATCAGCGCCTACCACGCCTTCGACTTCACGCCGGTCATCGGCTGGCCGGTAGCCATCCCGGGCAGCGACAGCATGCTGGCGATCTGGCTCGCGGCGATCGTGGTCTGCGGCCTGCTGGCGCTGGCCATCGGCGCCGTCTCGCTACGCACCACCGGGGTCTACTTCATCATGATCACGCTGGCCTTCGCCCAGATGATCTACTACTTCGCCAACTCCTGGCCCACCTACGGCGGCGAGGACGGCCTGCCGATCTACCTGCGCAACAGCTTGCCCCTGGTGGATACGAACAATGCCCTGACCTTCTTTCTGATCTGCTTCGGCGGGCTGATACTCTCGCTTGCCCTGACGTCGCGCATCATGAAATCGCGCTTCGGCGCCGCCCTGACCATGGCCCGGCTCAACGATACCCGCCTGGCCACCGCCGGCATCGCCCCCTACCCCATCCGCCTGGTGGCCTTCGTCATCTCGGCGATGATCACCGGCCTGGCCGGGGCGCTGTATGCCGACCTCAACGGCTTCGTCAGCCCCACCATGCTGAGCTGGCACATGTCGGGGGAACTGATGGTGATCGTGATTCTCGGCGGCGTGGGACGCCTCTACGGCCCCCTGGCTGGCGCGATCCTGTTCGTGATGATGGAGACCCTGCTGGGCGGGCTGACCGAATACTGGAAGCTGTTCCTCGGCCTGGTGCTGCTGGTGGTGGTGCTGTTCGCCAAGCACGGCGTGATGGGCTGGCTGGCCGGGAGGGAGCGCGATGAGTGACGCCGTACTGAGACTCGCCAACCTCAACAAGCGCTTCGGCGCCCTGCAGGCCACCTGCAACGTTTCCCTCGACCTGCGCCCTGGCGAAATCCACGCCCTGATCGGCCCCAACGGCGCCGGCAAGTCGACCCTGATCGGCCAGATAGCGGGCAGACTCAAGCCAGATTCCGGCAGCATCGCGCTGGCCGGCCAGGAGATCACCTCGCTCAGCGTGGCCCAGCGTGCTCGGTTGGGGCTGGGTCGCAGCTTCCAGGTCTCATCGCTGGCCGAGCCGCTGTCGGTGAAGCGCAACGTGATGATCGCGGTACAAGCGCTACAGGGACACAGCTTTCGCTTCTGGAAGCCGGTGCACCGCGACGAGAGCCTGCTCACGCCGGCCATGGAGGCGCTGGAGCGCATGGCGCTCGCGCATCGTGCCGACACCCCGGTGGCCGAGCTCTCCCACGGTGAGCGACGCCAGGTCGAAGTGGCCTGTGCCCTGGCGCTCAAGCCACGGGTCCTGCTGCTCGACGAACCCATGGCCGGGCTGGGCCCCGAGGGTTCGGCGCGCCTCACCGAGCTGCTCGAGGCGCTCAAGCTCGAGGTGCCGATCCTGCTGATCGAACACGACATGGACGCCGTGTTCCGCCTCGCCGACCGTATTTCGGTGCTGGTGGCCGGCGCCGTGATCGCCCACGGCGATGGCGCCGAAATCCGCAGTAATGCGCAAGTTCGCGAAGCCTACCTGGGGGACTGAGATGCTCAACGTCACCGCGATCGAAACCTTCTACGGTCCCTCCCAGGCGCTGTTCGGCGTCGACCTCAGCGTCCAGGCCGGCGAGCTGGTGGCCCTGATGGGGCGCAACGGCATGGGCAAGACCACCACCATCCGCTCCATCTTCGGCCTCACCCCGCCGCGCAGCGGCAGCATCGAGTTCGAGTCGCAGGACCTGCTCCGGCTGCCGTCCTACCGCATCGCCCAGGCCGGCCTCGGGCTGGTGCCCGAGGGACGCCGCTGCTTTCCCAACCTCTCGGTACGCGAGAACCTCCTGGTCACGGCCCGCGGCGGTCATTGGAACCTGTCGCGCGTGGAGGCGCTATTTCCCCGACTGGCCGAGCGGCGCAGCCAGATGGCCAATACCCTCTCTGGTGGTGAGCAGCAGATGCTTGCTGTCGGCCGTGCCCTGATGACCAACCCCCGGTTGCTGGTGCTCGACGAAGCCACCGAGGGCCTGGCCCCGGTGATCCGTCAGGAGATCTGGGCCGCCATTCGCGAACTCAAGGCACAGGGTCAATCCACCTTGATCGTCGACAAGTCGCTCTCCGAGCTGCTGCCGGTGGCCGACCGCTGCACCATCCTGGAAAAGGGACGCACGGTATGGACGGGCGAGCCAGGCGAGCTCGACGAGACCCTGCGCGACCGTTATCTCGGCGTATAGGAGCCTGCCATGCCATTCATTACCCAGCGCAAGGTACGCTTCCAGCACTGCGATCCTGCGGGCATCGTCTTCTACCCGCGCTACTACGAGATGCTCAACTCGGTGGTCGAGGATTATTTCGCCGAGTCGGTGGGCCACGACTTCAACCGCCTGCACGTGGAATCCCGTACCGGAGTGCCCACGGCCCACATCGAAACCGACTTCCACGCGCCCAGCCGGCTGGGCGAGACGCTTACCTTCGAACTCACGACCCGGGACGTCGGCCGCACCAGCCTGGCCCTGCGCACCGTGGCCCACTGCAACGGAGAACCGCGCCTGACCTGCGACTCCACTCTGGTCTTCGTCGACCTGGACAGCGGCCGCCCCCTACCCTGGCCCGATGCCATGCGTCGGCACTTCGCCAAGGACTGCCTACAAGGATACCAAGATGAATGACGCCACCTCGCACGAGTTGCTTCACCCCTCGCACTGGAAGGCCGCGGTGGGCTACGCCAACGGCGTACTCGCCTCCGGACGCACGATCTTCGTCGGTGGCCAGATCGGCTGGAACGGCGACCAGATCTTCGAGAGCGACGACTTCGTCGCCCAGGTGCACCAGGCCCTGGCCAACATCGTCGCAGTGCTCGAGGAAGCCGGTGCCGGCCCGCAGCACGTGGTGCGGCTGACCTGGTACGTCACCGACAAGCAGGAGTACCTGGCTCGGCTGAAGGAAGTGGGCGCCGCCTACCGAGAAGTGATGGGCAAGCACTTTCCCGCCATGACCATGGTGCAGGTGGCCGACCTGATCGAGGATCGTGCCAAGGTGGAGATTGAAGCCACTGCGGTCTTGCCAGAGGTCTAATCAGACCTCGTGGAAGTTGGCGATGCGTTGGGCGAAACGTCCACCCAGCGCATAGTGATCCAGAATCGAGAAGTGATCGTCGCCGGGCAAGAGCTCGGCGCCTACCGCCATGCCGTGAGCCTCGAGATGCTCGGCGTGAGCCTGCATCTGGCGCGCGAACTCCGAAGACTCCTCGCCGCCCGCGACCAGGTGCACTGGCGCGGGCACCCGGCATGGCAAAAACAGCGGGCTGTAGTCGTTGATGTCACGCCCGGTCAGTTGCAGCTTGGGCTGCAGCCACGACCAGGGAAAGGGGCGCAGATCGTAGAGCCCGCTGATGCATAGCGCCCCGCCGATCAGGTCGTCGGGCAGCCCATAGTTCCCTTGCCAGTCGGTGGCCAGCAGCATGGCGGCCAGGTGACCGCCGGCGGAGTGGCCGGAGACACTCAGGCGTGACGAATCGACACCCAGCGTCGAACCGTTGCGATACGCCCAGGCCACCGCGGCGCGTGCCTGTCGCACCAGCTCCCCGAACGCCACCGTGGGGCACAGCGCATAGTTGACCACCGCCACGTTGATGCCCGACTGCACCAGCCCCTCGGCAACGAAACCGAACTCGCGATGACCCAGCGAGCGCCAGTAGCCGCCGTGAAAGAACAGATGCAGCGGCGCATCGTCACGCTCGGCGTGGTAGACATCCATGCGCTCGGCCAGCGTCGGGCCATAGGCGACATCCAGCGACACGCGGCAGCGCTCGCGGACAGCCTGGCTGCGTGCCTGCCAGTCGGCGACCAGCGCGGCCGGGTCGCGTCCGCGCATGGGGTCGTATTCGAGATCGATCGCTTCCTGGGTGGCGAAGTCGCGGTAGAGCATGCCGTCGTCCTCCCGCTTCAGGGCCAAAGACCGCGGACGGCACGGAACAGGATCCCCAACGGCGCCAGCGCCAGTACGACGAAGCCGATCAGCGTCCAGCCCGGCAGCGAAATACCCAGCAGCAGGAAATCGATATCGGCGCACTCACCTGAGCCGGAGAGCACCGTAGCGACCACGTCGCGCATGGGCAGGATGTCCATCATGTAGTCGAGCCCCGGACCGCAGCTCGGTACCTGGTCCGGCGGCAGCGACTGCAGCCAGACGTGACGGGCGGCGACGCCGATGCCGCCGAGCACCGCCGTCAGCGACAGTCCGCCGTAGACCACCGGGCCTAGCCGGCCCTGCGGGTTGTGAATGGCCGCCACGATGAATACCGCGGCAGCGGCCAGCACCGCCACTCGCTGAAAGATGCACAGCGGGCAGGGCTCGAGCCCGCCGATATGCTCCAGCCCCAGGGCGACAAGCATCATGAGGATGCAGAAGGCCAGCCCCGCCAGGCTCCACTGGCGCACGGAGAGTTGCCGCAAACGCGCAATCATCAAGCGCCCCCCTGGCTGGCCACTGCGACCCGGGGCTCGCGGGCGCTGGCGAAATAGTGCTCGAGAAACTGCTCGAAGCGCTGGGTATCGGCGGCCTCGATATCGTGCTGCTGCTGGTGGGAGGTACCGACCATCTGCTCGAAGGTCGCCTCACGCGCCGGGCTGACGGCTTCGCGGCGCAGCCGATCGGCGTGCTCCCCGGCAAGGGCCAGAATGGCCTCGACGAACTCCTCGCCGGTCGACTCGAGCCGCGCCAGCAGACGACCGGAGGGCGTCAGCGCAGGGTCGGCGAGCCAAGGCTCGAAGGCGGCAACGGCTTGTGCATGGGGGTTGCCTTCCTCCAGCGCATCGAGCACTTCAGCGGCCCGGTCCATCTCGGCGAAGATTTCACCGCCCCAGTCGGCCACGGAGCGGCGATTGCCATCCTGGAGCAGCTTGAGTTCGGGATCGCGGCCCCGCTCGACCACCAGGCGCCGGTTATCGTCCAGCCGGTCGCACTCCTCGTCGGGAATCCAGGGGCTCTCGGCGAGCAGGCACCACATCATGAAGGTATCGATGAAGCGCAGGCGCGTCTCGTCGATGCCCAGCGGCAGGAAGGGGTCGAGGTCGAGACAACGTACCTCGATGTACTCCACGCCGCGTGCCTCCAGCGCCTGGCTCGGCGTCTCGTTGTGACGAGTGACGCGCTTGGGCCGGATGTCGCTGTAGTACTCGTTCTCGATCTGCAGGATATTGGCGTTGAGCTGCTGCCAGTCGAGACCGTCCCGGACCCCCAACGCCTCGTAGGCGGGCCAGGGCGTGGAGATGGCGTGACGCAGGGTGCCGACGTAGTTGGAGAGCGAGTTGAAACAGATCTTGAGCTGCTCCTGCACCTTGTTCTGGTAGCCGAGATCCGACATACGCAGGCTGGTGGCGTAGGGCGAGACCAGAGTCTCTCGACCGTGCGAGCGCAGCTTGTCGGGAACGTTGCCCCCGGGCAGGAAACTACGGTCCAGCGCCGGCGAGGCGCCGAACAGGTAAAGCAAGAGCCAGCTGTGGCGGCGGAAGTTGCGAATCAGGCCGAAGTAGCGGCTGGAACGGTAATCGTCGAGTGACATGTCGACGGCGCCGTCGCGCTCACGCAACACCGCCCACAGCTCGTCGGGCAGCGAGACGTTGTAGTGGATCCCGGCGATGGCCTGCATGATGCGGCCGTAGCGCACGTCCAACCCCTTGCGATAGACATGCTTCATGGTGCCGACGTTGGAGCTGCCGTAGTCGGCAATGGTCACGCTGTCGTTGCCGTCGAGCCTGGCCGGCATGCTGGCGGGCCAGATCAGCTCGTCGTCCAGGTAGCGGTAGCTGAAGCGATGCAGGTCGGCAAGGAAGTCCATGGCGTCGCCGGGGCGACAGTAGACCGGCGTGATGTACTCCAGCAGCGCTTCGGAGTAGTCGGTGGTGATGTGCGGATGGGTCAACTTGGAGCCCAGCGCATACGGGTGCGGCGTGGCGGCGATGCGCCCCTGGCGATCGACGCGCAGCCCCTCCTTCTCCAGGCCGCGGCGCAGACGCCCGAAGCACCCTTGGGTCGCAAGCCCGGCGAGATGCGAAACGATGGCAGTGTATGAATCAGACAAGGCGTGGACCCCATGTCTCGGAGGCCTTCAACGGGCCTCCCGGTCGAAGCATGCCGGCCGCCCATGGCGGCCAGTCATGCGGTTTTTGTCGAGAGTATGGCGAGAGGCGTGCCGGGATCAAGATTTGCCCTTCTTCGCCGCCAGCAGCGCGGCCCCGAGGGCACCCATCTGGTTGGGCTGGGCCTGCTCGCGTGGCGCGCTCTTGCGCTGCGCCTTGCCCTGCCCGCCACGCCGCTCGCCTTGGCCACTACGCGACGATTTGCCACCCTCGGCTTCGCCCGGCTGATCGTCGAGACGCATCGAGAGCCCGATGCGGGCGCGCTCGAGATCCACGCTCATCACCTTGACCTTGACGATGTCGCCGGCCTTGACCACCGAACGCGGGTCCTCGATGAACTTGTCGGAGAGTGCAGAGATATGCACCAGGCCATCCTGGTGCACGCCGATATCGACGAAGGCGCCGAAGTGGGTCACGTTGGTCACGCTGCCCTCGAGGATCATGCCCGGCTCCAGGTCCTTGAGCGTCTCGACGCCTTCGCGGAACTCGGCGGCCTTGAACTCGGGACGCGGGTCGCGGCCCGGCTTGTCGAGCTCCTTCAGAATGTCGCTGATGGTGGGCACGCCGAAACGCTCGTCGGCGAACTCGGCGGGCTTGACCGCCTTGAGCGTGGCGCTGTCGCCAATCAGGCTGGCCACCGGGCGACCGCTGCGGCTGGCGATACGCTCCACCACCGGATAGGCCTCGGGGTGCACGGCGCTGGCATCCAGCGGATTGGAGCCGTTCATGATGCGCAGGAAGCCGGCGCACTGTTCGAAGGTCTTGGGCCCCAGGCGGCCGACATCGAGCAACTGCTTGCGGCTGGCGAAGGCCCCCTCGGCGTTGCGCCGGGCCACGATGGCCTCGGCCAGCGCCGGGTTGAGGCCGGCCACCCGCGATAGCAGCGCACTCGACGCGGTGTTGAGATCGACCCCCACGGCGTTGACGCAATCCTCGATCACCGCCTCCAGGCTCCGCGACAGCTGCAGTTGGGAGACGTCGTGCTGGTACTGGCCCACGCCGATCGACTTGGGCTCGATCTTGACCAGCTCGGCCAGCGGATCCTGAAGCCGGCGGGCGATCGAGACCGCACCGCGGATGGTGACGTCGAGATCGGGCAGCTCCTTCGAGGCGTACTCCGAGGCGGAGTAGACCGAAGCGCCCGCCTCACTGACCATCACCTTGGCAAGCTGTCGCTTGCCGGCAAAGGCTTTGACCAGATCGCCGGCCAGCCTGTCGGTCTCGCGGCTCGCCGTGCCGTTGCCCACGGCGATCAGCGCCACGTCGTGCTTCTCCACCAGCTTGGCCAACTCGGCAAGCGAGGCATCCCAGGCGTTGCGCGGCGCATGGGGATAGATGGTGGCGTGCTCGAGGAACTGGCCGGTGGCGTCCACCACCGCCACCTTGCAGCCGGTGCGCAGGCCCGGGTCGATGGCAAGCGTCGCCTTCTGCCCCGCCGGGGCGGCCAGCAGCAGGTCCTTGAGGTTGGCGGCGAAGACCTCGATGGCCTCCAGCTCGGCACGCTCGCGCAGCCGCCCCATCAGCTCGGTCTCGAGATGAGTGTAGAGCTTGACCCGCCAGGTCCAGCGCACCACGTCGGCCAGCCACTTGTCGGCGGCACGCCCCTCGTCGCGAATACCGAAATGCCTGGCGATGGCGACCTGGGCCGGGTGAATCGGCGCCTCGTCCTCGCCGGGCAGGCGGATGGCCAGTGTCAGCGCGCCCTCGTTGCGACCGCGGAACATCGCCAGCGCCCGGTGGGAAGGGGTCTTGGCCAACGACTCGTCGTGCTCGAAGTAGTCGGAAAACTTGGCGCCCTCGCGCTCCTTGCCTGGCAGCAAGCGGGCGCTGAGCTCGCCCTCCTGCCACAGCCGCTCACGTAGCGTGCCGACCAGTTCGGGGTCCTCGGCGAAGCGCTCCATGAGGATCTGGCGCGCCCCATCCAGCGCCGCCTTGGCATCCTCCACGGCGGGGATGTCACCTTCCGCGGGACGCAGATAGCCGGCCGCCTCGGCTTCGGGGTCCAGGGTGGGATCGGCCAGCAGCGCATCGGCCAAGGGCTCGAGGCCGGCTTCACGGGCAATCTGCGCCTTGGTGCGGCGCTTCTTCTTGTAGGGCAGGTAGAGATCTTCCAGGCGCTGCTTGGTATCGGCCGCCTGGATCTGCATGTCGAGTTCCGGCGTCAGCTTGCCCTGCTCGTCGATGGCAGCGAGCACCGCGGTGCGGCGCTCCTCGAGCTCGCGCAGGTAGCGCAGGCGCTCGTCGAGGTTGCGTAGCTGGGTGTCGTCGAGACCGCCGGTGACCTCCTTGCGGTAGCGGGCGATGAAGGGCACGGTGGCGCCGCCGTCGAGCAGTTCCACGGTGGCTGTCACCTGCTGCGGGCGAACGGCGAGTTCCTCAGCGAGGCGCGAAATGATCCGGGTCGTGGCGTCCATGACTTCCTTGGTGTTGCGACAACGAAAGATCGCGCCAAGGTACCACAAACGCCACCCCGTCGCCGCCGGGATCAGCGTCGCCAGCCGATGTCGTCCCAAAAGTGGCGGCGCGCCTCGCGAGTGGCCTGCTGACGGGTCAAACCGATATCACGCAGTTGACGGTCGCTGAGTTCATGCAATTGGGCGCGCTCGCGGCGCAGCTGCAGCAGATGCTTCACGCGATGCATCCAGTGCCAAGCTAGCGAGGTGGCCGGCCAGGCTCGATGGCCGCCTTCGGACGCAGCACAGGATGACGAATCGTAGCAAGTAGCGGGGGCTCTCATGGCAGACTTCCTCCAAGTCATGTCGGCAATGGAGAAAGTCTCGACGAGACGCTAGAATCAATCCAACGAATACTCCTGATGCCAAGCATCACCATTTGTGATGGGAATCGACCATGCTGCATACCATCGATCATGAGCTGCTGCGCACCTTCGTCGCCATCGTCGACCATGGCGGTTTCACCCGAGCGGCCCAGGCGGTCAATCGCACCCAGTCGGCGGTCAGCATGCAGATCAAGCGCCTCGAGGAGGACGTGATCCAGCGCCCGCTGTTCGAGCGTCAGGGGCGCCAGATGCACCTGACCAGCGAAGGCACCACCCTGCTCGGCTACGCCCGCCGAATTCTCGACCTGCAAGGCGAGGCGCTCAACATGCTGCGTGAGCCGGAGATGGTGGGCAGGGTACGCATCGGCGTACCCGACGACTTCGTCATGCGCTTCCTGCCAGGAATCCTCAAGTCCTTCTCCCAGACCTGGCCGCTGGTCGACGTCGAAGTGCAGTGCGCCCCCTCTTCCGAACTGCTCGGCCGTCAGCAGGGCAGCCTCGACCTCAGCATCGTGACCCGCCAGGTGGGTCAGGAGATCGGCACCATCCTGCGCCGCGAGGAGACGGTGTGGGTGGTGGCGGAGAGCCATGCCATTCATCGCCAGTCGCCGCTGCCCCTGGCACTGTTCGAGGAACCCTGCTTCTGTCGCCAACACGCCTGCAACGCCCTGACTCGGGCCGGACGTCAGTACCGCATTGCCTACTCGAGCCCCAGCCTGGCCACCCTGCAGGCGGTTGTGGGCGCGGGTCTTGCCGTCTCGGCGCTGATGAAGAGCTTGGTCACTCCCGGTATGCGCATCCTCGACGAAGCGGACGATTTTCCCCCGCTGCCGGACGGCTCGATCGTGCTGCTGCGTTCACCAGACACCGCCTCACCGGCGGTAGACGGATTGGCACAGCATATTATCGAGGGCTTCAAAGCTTGATCGTGTTTCGCCGCTCGATCATTCGTATTTAAAACATTAATAACTCAGGAATTAATTTTTCCTTTTTCTGCTTATCCTCTTGCCGCTTTTGCCTTGGCGCTCAAGTTTCGGCTCGAAATGCCGATGATATCTATGAGTCCCACCCTCCAAGGCGCGCCTTTCTCGCCACTTATAACTATTACGATGGCACCAGCCACTCGAACAGCCTCACTCCGGCAAGGGAGTCACAACCAATGCGCAGCAATTTCATGAACAAGATACGCGTCAAATATGCCGTCGCCTTTATTGGCGTCGCAATCTCACTTCTGGTCGTTGTCATCGCCGACCTTTTGCTGGTGCACTCCGTCAGGGATCGCATGACGGAGTTCAGCGGTACCTTCAATGCCGCTATCTCGGCCGTGCTCAACGCCGATCGCGACCTCTATCAGGCGCGTGTCGCCGAACTGGAGTACCTGCAGGCGCCTACCGGCTCCGAGCAGGCCCAGGCACTGCGGGGGGACTACGAGGAGAATGCCCAGCAAGCCTACGACCGCATGCATGAGTTTACCCAGCTACTCGACGCCTACCCGGAGATTATCGCCCGCCTGGATGGCTTCGAGTCACTGTTTTCCCAGTGGTCGGCGCAATCCAGCGAAGTGCTGGCCCTTCACGCCGCCGGTAATACCGACGCCGCCCGGGAGCAGCTCGAGGGAGCATCGCTCACCGCCTTCAAGCAGCTGAGAGGCGTCTACAACGAAGCCGGTGAACTGGCGGACGCCAAGGTCGTCGAACTCGAAGCCTTGACGCTTGCGCGAATCCGCATGCAGCAGTTCGGCGTGTTCGGCTTTGCCTTCCTGGTGTTTCTCGCCGCCGTCGCCATTGCCCTGGTCGGACCGATGCTGATGTCACGCGCCATACGCCAGATCACAGGACGCATCCGGGAGATCACGGAGGGTGACGGCGACTTGACGGCGCGTATCGAAAGCCAGCGCAAGGACGAACTGGGCGAGCTGGCCGAGCAGTTCAACGCCTTCATACTGCGTATGGACCACACCTTGCAGACCGTACGCAGCAGCACCCTGAGCGTGCACAACGCCTCCAACGAGATTGCCAAGAGTAGCCAGGACCTCTCCTCGCGTACCGAACAGACCGCTGCCAACCTGCAGGAGACCTCCGCCTCCATGGAGGAGATCACGGCCACGGTGAGCAATACCTCCGACGCCACCCAGCAGGCCAACCAGTTGGTGCAAGAGACGGTAGGCGTCGCACGTCGCGGCCAGGAGGCCATGGCCCAGGTCGAGAGCACCATGGACGATATCAGCCGTTCCGCGACGCAGATCAACGAGTTCATCGGCCTGATCGATGGCATCACGTTCCAGACCAACATTCTCGCCCTCAATGCCTCGGTGGAGGCCGCGCGCGCCGGCGAACATGGCCGCGGGTTCGCCGTGGTGGCTCAGGAAGTTCGCACCCTGGCCAGCCGCTCGAGCGATGCGTCTCGCGGCATTCGCGAGCTGATCGATACCTCGGTCTCACGCACCCAGTCGGGAGCGAGCCTGGTCAAGAGCACGGGCAAGACCATGCAGGAGATCGTCGCCAGCATCGAGCGCATCACCGGCGTGATCGGCGAAATCAGTGCCGGGGCCAAGGAGCAGAGTCAGGGCATCGCCCAGGTCAATATCGCGGTTTCCGAACTCGACAACATGACGCAGCACAATGCCTCTCTCGTCGAGCAGACCAGTGCGGCGGCGGACGAGATGCGCGAGCAGGTCGAACGCCTGAACGACCTGATCGCCAGCTTCCGCCTGAGCGCTGCCGCCGACATGGAGCAGACCTTGCTGCCTGCCCCGGCCAACCCGAAGCGTGAACACACGACAACTCGCGGTCGCCAGGAAGCGCTGCCGGCCGCAGTGTCGTTCTAGCCGTGGCAGCTACGGTCTTGGCTACGCCGGCACGAAATGCAGCGCCAGGCCGTTGTTGCACCAGCGCAGCCCGGTGGGCTCGGGGCCGTCGCTGAAGACATGACCCTGGTGGCCGCCGCAGCGGGCGCAGTGGTACTCGCGCCGCGGCCATACCAGGCTGAAGTCGAGTTCGCTGAGCAGGTGCCCTTCGACGTGCTCGAAGAAGCTCGGCCAGCCGGTGCCGGAGTCGTACTTCATGGCACTCTCGAACAGCAGCAGGTCACAGCCGGCGCAGCGGTACTCGCCTTCGCCCCACTCCTTGTCGAGCGGGCTCGAGAAAGGCGGTTCGGTGCCATGGTCGCGCAGGATCTCGAACTGCTCGGGCGTGAGGCGTTCGCGCCACTCGTCGCGCGATAACTCGAGACGCTCGAGGCCCGGAGCGGCTTCGAGACTGAGCCGGGGAAATCCCCAGCCAACGCCGGGCATCAGGCCGGCCGCGCCGCCGACACCCAGCAACCCCAGGAAAAGACGTCGTTTCATTGGACCCTCCCCCCTGGTCAGCCAGCCGACAGGCCAGGTCAAAAGCGAAACGGGGAAGAGGCGCATGCCCCTTCCCCGTTCAGACCGTCGCGGTAACCGCGGGTTCACCTCAGGTCAGGCTGGGCCCGGCCTTGGTGATGGCTTCGTTGACGCCTTCGAACTTCTTGAAGTTGTCGACGAACTTGGCCGCCAGGTCACGCAGGTTGCGATCATAGGCAGCCTTGTCCTCCCAGGTCTCGCGCGGGTCGAGCAGGCGCGAGTCGACGCCCGGCACGGAAACCGGCACGTCCAGGTTGAGCCCCTCGATGCGCTTGGTCTCGACCTCACGCAGCACTCCGGACTGGATGGCACTGATGATGGCGCGGGTGGTGGGGATGGAGAAGCGTGAACCGCCCTCGCCGTAGGCGCCCCCGGTCCAGCCGGTGTTGACCAGGTAGACCTGGGCGTCCTTGGCCTCGACGCGTCTGATCAACAGGTCGGCGTAGACGCGGGCCGGGCGCGGGAAGAACGGCGCGCCGAAGCAGGTGGAGAACGTCGCCTCCAGGCCCGAGGAGGAGCCCATCTCGGTGGAACCCACTTTGGCGGTGTAACCGGAGAGGAAGTGGTAGGCCGCGGCTTCCTTGGACAGCACCGATACCGGCGGCAACACGCCGGACATGTCGCAGGTCAGGAAGATGATGGCATTGGGTTCGCCGGCACGATTCTCCGGCACGCGCTTGCCGACATGCTCAAGCGGATAGGCGGCCCGGGAGTTCTGAGTCAGGCTGTCGTCGGTGTAGTCGGGCTCGCGGCGGTCGTCGAGTACTACGTTCTCTAGCACGGTTCCGAACTTGATGGCGTTCCAGATCACCGGCTCGTTCTTTTCGGAGAGATCGATGCACTTGGCGTAGCATCCGCCCTCGATGTTGAACACGGTGCCGGGGCCCCAGCCATGCTCGTCGTCACCGATCAGGTAGCGCGCCTGGTCGGCGGAGAGCGTGGTCTTGCCGGTACCGGAGAGGCCGAAGAAAAGGGCGGTCTCGCCATCTTCGCCGACGTTGGCCGAGCAGTGCATGGGCAGCACGTCGGAGGCCGGCAGCAGGAAGTTCTGCACCGAGAACATCGCCTTCTTCATTTCACCGGCGTAACGCATGCCGGCTATCAGCACCTTCTGCTGAGCGAAATTGAGGATCACGCAGCCGTCTGAGTTGGTGCCGTCGCGGTCCGGATCGCATTCGAAATGCGGTGCGTTGAGGATGGTCCACTCCTGCTTGACCGCGGGGTTGTAGCCCTCGGGACGCACGAACATGGTGCGACCGAAGAGGTTGTGCCAGGCCGTCTCGGTGGTCACACGCACCGGCAGATAGTGGGTCGGGTCGCTGCCCACGTGGAGTTCGGAAACGAAATGCTCGCCGCTGCTCAGGTACTCCTCGACCCGCGTCCACAGGGCATCGAACTTCCCGGCGTCGAAGGGACGGTTGACGCTGCCCCAGTCGATCTCACCGCTGGTGGAGGGCTCGTCGACGATGAAGCGATCCTTGGGCGAGCGGCCGGTACGCTGGCCGGTGTTCACCACCAGGGCGCCGTTTGCGGCCAGATGGCCTTCTCCGCGTGCCACGGCACGCTCGATGAGTTCGGCGCTGCTGAGATTGACGTGTGCTTGAGGAGCGGCTTGGGATGTGGTCATGTCGTTTCCTGGGCCTTGCGGCCGGTTCTCTCTCGTGTGCCAGGCGTCATACGCCATTGCGTTGCGTTTCCGATCGTCCGTGTGCGGATGTATGCCGTCTTGTCTTCTGGCGATCGGCCTTGAGGCGGCGCCATTATGGCAAAAAGGGAGCCGTCAGGAAACGCTAACTTTGACCGAAGTTCTTGTAGTTTTACTACTACATCGGGACATATCGCCGCAGGTTGACCACATCCATGCTTGTGCATTGCAGCAATTCAGATAAACGAACGAGATGACCTGGCAGTCTCGTTCGTTGCGGCAATTACCCGCATCAATGCAGGGTAGGAGGCGGACCATCCTGGGCGAGCAGCAACGCCTCGACTTCGCTCTCAGTGAAGCGGTAATGGGTATGGCAGAAATGGCACTGGGTCTCGATCTCCCCCTGTTCGGCCAGCACGCCACGCAGTTCGTCGGCGCCAAGGGTCAGCAAGGCATCGCCGATTCTCTCCCGCGAGCAGGTACAACCGAAGCGCAGGGACTTGGGTTCGAAGACCCTCACCGTCTCCTCATGGTAGAGCCGATGCAGCAGTTCGCGCTGATCGAGCCCCAGCAGCTCGTCGGTAGTCAAAGTGCGGGCCAACTGAACGGTGCGCTCCCAGGCGTCCTCGTCCTGATTCTGCGACTCGTCCGGCAGCCGCTGCAGCATCAGCCCCCCGGCCCTCGCTCCGTCGGCTCGCAGCCACAGCTGGGTGGGTAGCTGTTCGGACTGGACGAAGTAAGCCTCCAGGCACCCGGCCAGGCTGTCGTGGTCGAGCGCCACGATGCCTTGGTAGCGATTACCCTCGCGCGGATCGAGGGTGATCACGATATGGCCATCACCGACGAGTTCGCGAAAGTTCGCCTCCCCTTCCGGCAGGGTGGCATTTTCCGTCAGGCGGGCAATGGCGCGCAGCTCGCCACCGGGGTTGGACTCGGCCATCAGCAGCGACAAGGCCCCTTGGCCACGCACCTCGATGCTGAGGACACCATCGAGCTTGACCATATCGGTGAGCAGCGCCACGGCAGCCAGCAGCTCGCCCAGCAGGTGGTTGACGGCGGGGGGGTAGCCATGCCGCTCGAGCACCTCGCCATAGGCCTGCTCGAGGGTGACGATCTCGCCACGGACGTTGGTGCGTTCGAACAGGAAACGCTGGATCTGGTCGGTCATATCGATTCCGAAATGAGGTCATTCAGGATGGGCCAGCAGGGACATAGGCTCACTCGTCCTGCTGGCGCTGGAAGCGTTGAATGTCGCGCCGCTGCTTCTTGTCCGGCCGCTTGAGTGGGTGCTGCATGGCCTGGTTGGTCAGTCGCCGGCCTTCGGCCTCTCGCGTGCGGCGCTCGGCGCTTTCGGCCGTCTCGCGATAGAGTTCGCGGGCCTCCGGGGCACCGCGACGCTGGTCGGAAAGCGCCACGACCTCCACCTCCCAGACGTCCCAGCCCTGGGGCACGCGAATCAGGGCGCCCAGTTCGACGTTCTTGCTGGTCTTTGCGCGCCCCCCGTTGTAGTGCACCTTGCCGCCTTCGATGGCTTTCTTGGCCAGCGCACGGGTCTTGAAAAAGCGGGCGGCCCACAGCCACTTGTCGAGTCGTACGCTATCCATCATTCCCTCCTGTCTCGGCTCGGCCCTTCACCCACGTCTTCGCCGCGGCGTACCTCCGAGGGTAGCTCCTGGGGCAGAATCGTGGCGAAGCGGTCCAGGGCAATGAACTCCTCAAGCTCCTTTTCCGGCCGTGTACTATCAGGCTGCTTGATACCGAGCAAGTGACGAATGCCATATTCTCGTGCGCTCTCCAGCACGTCGGGGTTGTCATCGATGAACAGGGTGCGCTTCGGGTCGAAGGGCTCGACCTCCTGCAGTGCGAACCAGAACTCCTGGGCCTCCTTGGGTACGCCGAGGTCGGCCGAGGAGACGATGGCGTCCAGGTAGGCCTCGAGGCCGGTGAGCGGAAGCTTGAGCTCCAGACTCTCGCGGTCGGCGTTGGTCGCCAGCACCACTCTTGGGTGGGCGTTTCTGAGCCACTTGAGGAAATCCAGTGCGTCGCCGCGCAGGCCGATCAGGTGCTGGATTTCGCGCTTGAGGGCGACGATGTCCACGCCCAGCTCGCGACTCCAGTAGGCGAGGCTGTACCAGTTCAGGGTGCCCCGCTCGCGCAGGATGCGGGTACGTAACTGCTCCTGACTGGCCTCGTCGAGGCGATGCAGCTCCACGTAGCGCCGCGGCAGGTGTTCCAGCCAGAAATGGCTGTCGAAATGCAGGTCGAGCAGTGTGCCGTCCATGTCCAGCAGAACGGTATCGATGGCGCGCCAGTCGATCATGGGCGACTCCCGGTGACGTCTGAGCGGTGGAAGGCGTGGTATTGTACTCAATGGATACCGGCGGCGCATTCCCGGCAGGTGCCGAACCCGCCCGCACGAAACGGAGCTTCCATGTCCGAGAAGAAGATCTTGCAGAAACCCCAGGTGCTGGCACGCCAATCCGTGGCCAGAAGCCGCCTGTTCCATATCGAAGCCCTGGAGCTGCGCTTCGCCAACGGTGCCGAGCGCACCTTCGAACGCCTGACCGGCAGCGACCAGGGCGCGGTGATGATCATCGCCATGCCCGACCCGGACCATGTGCTGTTGATTCGCGAGTATGCCGCCGGCTTCGAGGATTACGTACTGACCCTGCCCAAAGGGCTGGTGGATCCGGGCGAGGATATCGTCACCGCGGCCAATCGGGAACTGATGGAGGAGTGCGGCTTCGGCGCTCGGCGTATCGAGCCGCTGGTGGAACTGTCACTGGCGCCCAACTACATGCGCCACCGCATGCAGGTGCTGCTCGCCACCGACCTCTATC
Organism: Billgrantia sp. C5P2; assembly: GCF_051062895.2. Lineage (NCBI taxonomy): Bacteria > Pseudomonadati > Pseudomonadota > Gammaproteobacteria > Oceanospirillales > Halomonadaceae > Billgrantia > Billgrantia sp. C5P2. Next base: position 1,204,243 of record NZ_CM128542.1, on the reverse strand, counting down.
CCAAGCGCCTGCCCGGAGACGAGCCGGAACCACTGGTGGTCGAGACCCACGCCCTCGAGGAGCTGCCGGCCCTGTTGATGCGCGACGACTTCCACGAGGCGCGGGCCATCGCCGCGCTGTTCATTGCCCGCGACACCCTGCGCGAACGCCGCGGCAAGGAGGCACCGCTGAGCTGGTAGTCGGGCCGGCCCGAGCGCTCAACCGTGACGATGCAGCTGACGTAAATTGCCGTTACCCTCCTTGAGACGGATCCAGCGGCTCTGGCGATAGCTGTCAAGCCCCGCCTCCAGCAGAGTCATGACCTCGATTCCCTCCTCCACGCTGACCGGTACCGGCGCACCGCTCACCAGCGCCTCGACGATGCCGGCGTAGTAGGCCAGGTAATCGCCCGGCAGCCCCGGATGCTCGCGAGCAACCAGCTTGCCGTCGTCGTCCTCGGCCAATGTCAGTTGGCCGGGGCGAGGATCGATGCCCCAGTCGCGCGTGGGGATAAGGCCTTCCTTCAGCCAGTTCTCCTGGGGGTCGCGGCCATACTTGACGAAGCTGCCCCGGGTACCATGCAGGGCCTGCTGCGGCGTCGGTTCCGCCACCAGCGAACTGGCCCGCAGGGTGACCCGGAGCGTGTCGTATTCCAGCAGCGCATGAAACTCGTCATCCACTTGAGCACCATCCCGCGCCGCCATCAGGTCGAGCAGGATCGCACGCGGCATACCGAACAAGGTGCGCGTCTGGTCGAGCAGGTGGGAGCCCAGGTCGTACCAGATACCGCTGCCCGGCTTGTGCTGTTCGCGCCAGCGATCGGCCACCATGGGCCGGAAGCGGTCGAAGCGCAGTTCGAGCGAAACCGGTCGCCCCACGCTGCCCTCCTCGACCAGCTTATGCAAGGTACGGAAATCGCTATCCCAGCGGCGGTTGTGAAACACGCTGATCATGCACTCGGCCTTGTCGGCCTCGGCCTTGAGCAGCCGCGCCTCGGACAGCGAGACGGTGAATGGCTTGTCGACCACCAGGTGCTTGCCGGCGGCAAGCGCCGCCTTGGCCAGCGGATAGTGGGTCTCGTTGGGGCTGGCGATGACCACCAGGTCGATATCCGGGCGGGCGAATAGCGCCGCAGCCTTGGGCAGCACCTCGACTTCGGGCAGCGTTTCATGCACCCGCTCGGCCGAGCTGCTGACCACGGCCAGCAATTCCAGCCCAGGCGTGGCCTGGATCAACGGGGCGTGAAAGATCCGGCCGGCTGTGCCAAAACCGATCAGGCCGACACCGAAGGTCTGCTTGCGCATGTCATCGTTCCTTACTGCTGCATGAAAAAGCTCGCCGTGACGAACCGGGCCTGAGCCCGGTTCGTCACTCGCGTCAATCGAGCTTGGAGAGATCTCTCACCGCCCCCTTGTCGGCGGAAGTCGCCAACAGGGCATAGGCCTTGAGCGCCGCCGACACCTTGCGCACGCGCTCAATGCTGGGTTTCCAGGCCTGATTGCCGCGCGCCTCCTCGGCTTCGCGTCGCGCCGCCAGCTCGTCGTCGGAAAGCTTGACGTCGATACGCCGGTTGGGGATGTCGATACGGATGATGTCTCCGGACCGCACCAGGCCGATGGCCCCGCCTGCTGCCGCTTCGGGGGAAACGTGACCGATGGAAAGACCTGAAGTACCGCCGGAGAAACGGCCATCGGTGAGCAGGGCACACGCCTTGCCCAACCCCTTCGACTTCAGATACGAGGTGGGGTAGAGCATCTCCTGCATGCCTGGCCCACCTTTCGGCCCTTCGTAGCGGATGACGACGACCTCGCCCTCCTTCACCAGGCCGGCGAGGACGTGCTCGACGGCTTGGTCCTGGGACTCGACCACATGGGCCGGCCCCTCGAAGACCAGGATGGAGTCGTCGACACCGGCGGTCTTCACCACGCAGCCGTCCACGGCAATGTTGCCGTAGAGTACCGCCAGCCCCCCCTCTCGGGAGAAGGCATGCTCGAGATCGCGGATGCAGCCGCCCGCACGATCACCGTCGAGGCTCGGCCAACGCGCGCTCTGGGAAAACGCCACCTGGGTCGGCACGCCGCCGGGGCCAGCCTTGAAGAACTCCACCACTTCGGGACTGGGGCTGCGCATGATGTCCCACTCGTCCAGCGCCTCCTTGAGGCTATCGCCGTAGACGGTGGGCACGCGGGTATCGAGCACGCCTGCGCGGTCGAGTTCGCCGAGGATCGCCATGATGCCGCCGGCGCGATGCACGTCCTCGATATGGTACTTCTGGGTGTTGGGCGCCACCTTGCACAGCTGCGGCACTTCCCGCGACAGCCGGTCGATGTCGGCCAGGGTGAAGTCGATCTCCGCCTCCTGGGCGGCGGCCAGCAGGTGCAGGATGGTGTTGGTGGAACCGCCCATGGCGATGTCCAACGTCATGGCGTTCTTGAACGCCGCCTTGGAGCCGATGGCGCGGGGCAGCAAGTGGGCTTCGTCGCCCTCGTAGTAACGCTTGGCCAGCTCGACGATGCGATGGCCGGCGGTCTCGAACAGGCGACGACGATCGGCATGGGTAGCAAGCACGGTGCCGTTGCCCGGCAGCGCCAGGCCCAGCGCTTCGGTCAGGCAGTTCATCGAGTTGGCGGTGAACATGCCGGAGCAGCTGCCGCAGGTGGGGCAGGCGCTGCGCTCCACCTCGGCCAGGGTCTCGTCGTCCACCGAGTCGTCGGCGGCCATGACCATGGCATCGACCAGATCGAGGCCGTGGTCGAGCAGCTTGGTCTTGCCCGCTTCCATGGGGCCACCGGAGACGAAGATCACCGGGATGTTGAGGCGCATGGCGGCCATCAGCATCCCCGGAGTGATCTTGTCGCAGTTGGAGATGCAGACCAGGGCGTCGGCGCAATGGGCGTTGACCATGTACTCGACGCTGTCGGCGATGATGTCGCGGCTCGGCAGCGAGTAGAGCATGCCGTCGTGGCCCATGGCGATGCCGTCGTCCACGGCGATGGTATTGAACTCCTTGGCCACCCCGCCGGCCTTCTCGATCTCCCGCGCCACCAGTTGGCCCATGTCCTTGAGGTGCACGTGCCCGGGCACGAACTGGGTGAAGGAGTTGGCCACGGCGACGATCGGCTTGTGGAAGTCCTCGTCCTTCATGCCGGTGGCACGCCACAGGGCGCGGGCACCGGCCATGTTGCGGCCGGCGGTGGTGGTTCGGGAGCGATATTCGGGCATGGTGTCCTCTTCGTGCGCGTTCGCGCTATACGGTTAACGCCGTCTCTGCCACCCGCGGGCGGCGACGGTCTAGGTCTGAAATCAATCCGATTCTGTCATGCACGAGCCGGGGCGGCTAGATTAGATTAATAGAGGGCTATCGTTGCCCAGCGGCTCGGTACCATAGAGCACCCAGACATCCAGCGCCGGCCCCAGGTCCTCGAGCAGGCGCAGCTCATCTGAGTGATCTTCGAATACCTGCCGGGCGCAGATGCCCGCCTCGAACCGGCCAGCCAGCAGCCCCTCGGCCACCGCCGCGGTGGTGGGCGAATCGATCTGCACTTCGAAAGACGAAAGATCGGTGTAGTAGCGAGTGGCCGGCTGGCGTGCCACCTGCCGCGGCTCGGCGACCTCGCGCCGCGCCAGCAGCGCCAGCGGGTGGCTACCGGCAACGAAGGCGTCCATCGGAAAGGCGCGCTGCATATAGCGCCCTACGCAGTCTGCATGGCTGAAGTGGGCAGTGCATTGCAATACCCGATCCACCTCGCCCGCCACCAGCGCCGCGAACGCCGCGGTGAACTCGTCGAACAGCCTCACCTGCGCATCGGCAAGCCCGCGAGCCGCGAGGTAGCGCCGCAACACCAGCACGTGGTTGCTGGCCTCGGGACCCAGCGTCGCAACGATCATTACACCTCCTCAGAAGTTCAGCTCAAAACACGAAGATCACCAGCGCCCCGGCTGCGACCAGCACCAGCCGCAGCCAGATGGCACGACGTGCGATCACCCCGTAGGAGATAGCAGCGAGGCCCAGCGCGATCTTGAGCGCATCGAAGATCGCCCAGAGCGGGTCGAAGGCCAGGCGGATCACGTCGGGATTGGCGACCATGGCCAACGGAATGATGTAGAGCCCGATGCCCAGCGCCATGGCCTTCATCGCCACCTTGAGCCAGTTCTCTCCCACCATGCCGGCGGCAATGAACACCCCGCCACACACCGGCGGCGTGATGGTCGAGAGCAGGGCAAACCAGAACACGAACAGGTGCGCCAGCAGCGGCTCGAGCCCCAGCGCGGTGAGCGCAGGTCCTGCCACCGAGACGCAGATCACGTAGGCCGCCGTGGTCGGCACCTCCATGCCCAGCACCAGGCAGGCCAGCGCGGTGAGCAACAGGGCCGGCCACAGCATTTCATTCGAGAGCGACAGGATGCCGGAGGTGATCTTGACGCCGAGCCCGGTCAGCGAGAGTACACCGATCACCAGCGAAGCACAGATGATGATGGCGCCGATTACCGCCACCTGGCGGCCGGCGGTGACCACGGCCTCGGCCATTCGCGTAGCAAAACCGCGCAGGGAGAAGGTCAGCGTCACGTCGAAGAACAGCAGCAGCATGCCGGCGAAGATGGCGACACTCGCCGCGTACTGGGGCGTAAATCCGCCGAGGAAGATACGCTCGAGCAGCAGCACGAAGGGCACGGCGAAGAACAGCGAGGTGATCATCACCTCCTTGCCGCTGGCGCGGTCTGCCGCCGCCATGGGGCGCAGGTCGTGGCGGGTGGCATAGGCATTGATGCCCATCCACACGGTGGTGAAGTAGAGAATCGCCGGCAGCAGCGCCGCCGCCATGATCTGGGTGTAGGGCGTGCCGGTGAGTTCGACCATGACGAAGGCGCCCGCCCCCATCAGTGGCGGCATGATCTGCCCACCGGAGGAGGCCACGGCCTCGACGCCGCCGGCCAGGGTTCGCGGGTAACCCAACCGCACCATGGAGGGAATGGTAATGGCACCGGTCGAAGCCACGTTGGCCGAGGCCGAGCCGGAAATCGAACCCATCAGCGCCGAGGAGATCACCGCCACCTTGGCCGCGCCACCAGTCAGACGACCGGCACAGGCGCTGGCCATGTTCATGAAGCCGCGCCCCGCTTCGCCGGCATTGAGCACCGCGCCGAAGATGACGAAAATCGCCACCACGCCCACGCTGACCCCGGTGAGCGAACCCCACAGACCGCTCTCGGCGATGGTCAGAGTGCCGACGAAGCTCCGCATCGGCAGCCCCGGGTGGCCGAACTGGCCGGGAATGTGCTCGCCGAATACCGCATAGGCCAGCGCCGCCACCGCCACCAGCGGCAGCGGCCAACCGATCGCTCGGCGCGCCGTTTCCAGGGTCAGCACGATCAGGAAGGCACCGATCGCCATCTGGAAATCGTTGTCGATGAAGCCGTACTGGGTCGCCAGGGCTTCCTCGTTGAAGGCGATATAGCCGCAGGCGGCAATGCCGAGCCCGGTCAGCAGCCAGCCGCTCCAGCGCTCGAAGGGCGAGCGGGCGGAAAAGATCAGGATCCAGGGCAACGCCAGCGCCATGTGAATCGGCCGGCTGACCAAGGCCGGTGCCAGGCCATAAAAGATCAACCCCAGGTGGAAGGCGACCGTGATCGCCCCCAGGAGCACCCAGATAGGATGAAGACGCGGCGCGTCGTTGCCGACGGCCGAGCCGGCCGTCGGTGAAGCGGAAAATATCGATTGCATACCAAGCCTTTGGCTCAGGGCCGGCGACGGCAGACAACCGGACCAGCCCAGCAAGCCGGGGTTAGGGAAATGCTGAACAAATCGACGAGCGGAGTGAAGCGCAAGGCGCACGGAGCGCAGGAACCGGAGCCTATGCGGTATAGGTGGGGGTTCCGAGTACCGCGCAACGCAGCGATTTGCCCGCATAGGCATTTGTACAGCGTTTTCTTAGCGCAACTCGTCGGGGATTTCTATGCCGGCTTCGTCGTAATAGCGCACGGCGCCCGGGTGCAGGGTACCGGCAATGTTGCCGATCATGTCATGGGTGATGCTGCCCCACCAGGCGGTCTCCTCGGCCATGGCGTCGCGCCGCTCCCAGAAGGTCTTGGTCAGGGTGTAGGCAGTCTCGTCATCCATGCCGGTAGTGGTATAAGCGATCACCGGCAGCGAGGTGGTGTGCACGTCCTGGTCGACGCCGGCATAGGTGCCGGCCGGGATGGTCTGGCGCGCCGCACCGGTCTGCTCGATCTGCTCGTCGCTGAGGCTGACCAGACTGACCGGCATGCTGGCCGCGGTCTCGATCACGTTGGGCGTGGGATAAGAGCTCGCCGTGACGAAGGCGTCGATCTGGCCGTTCTTCAGCGCATCGGGGCCGCTGCCGATCTCGGCATTGGCGACACGTACCTTGTCCAACATGTCGAACAGTTCCAGGTAGCGCTCGGCCTCGCGGGCACCGAAGGTACCACGCCCGATCAGCACGTGCTTGCCCTCGAGGTCCTCCAGGCCGATCACGCCCTCGTCGCCGGCCGCCACGAAGTGCATGGTGATGGCGGGAATCGGGAATAGCCCGCGAATCTCCTGGAAGCGCGGGCTCTGGCGTTCGGCGAAGGGCCCCTCGCCGGCCATGGCCTGATCGATCAATCCCGGCGGGGTGGTGAAGACATAGTTGCCCTGACGCGCCATGACCTCCATGACGTTCTGCACCGAGCCCTGGCTCTCCTCCAGGGTCAGCACGACGTCACCGTCGGTTCCCCGGCGAATCGCCTCGGAAAGCTCGACCCCCATCTGGTAGTAGGCGGTACCCGCCGAGGCGGACTTGTAGGTCACCCGCGTCTCGGCCTGGGCGGAAAACGCACTGACGCCGATCAGCATGGCGGCAGTAGATATCATCAGGGTGCGGGTGAAGACGTGCTTGCGGTTCGGCATGAAACTCTCCCTTGAGTGTCCGGCATCGCTGAGCGATGTCTTTGTTGTAATGAACAAGAATGGTGCAGTTATCGGGAAATATCCTGAAAAACCTATAATGCCGATTTTCTGACCCAAGGGAAATTTAGTATTTCGCCATGCATGTCACTGGCGAATTGGGCGCCGCCGGGAAAGGACGCCGCTTCCCGGTAGCGCCGCTGCAGTTCACAAGTGGAAGGCAATCCTGGCCACGTCCTGGTAACGCTTGGCGAAGTGCACCGTCATGTCCTCCTTGAGGAAGTCGGGCAGTTCGTCGTAGTCGCGGCGGTTGGCTTCCGGCAGGATCACTTCGAAGATCTTGCTGCGCCGGGCGGCGATGATCTTCTCGCGAATGCCACCCACCGGCAGCACCTGTCCGGTCAGGGTCAGCTCGCCGGTCATCGCCAGCGGCCGGTCGATGCCCTGATGCCGCCCCAGCGACAGCAGCGCCGTGGTCATGGTCACGCCCGCCGAGGGACCGTCCTTGGGCGTGGCGCCCTCGGGCACGTGAAGGTGGACGAAGGCCGAGTCGAAGAAATCGGTTTCGACGCCATATTCGGCGAGATGGCCCAACGCATAGCTGTAGGCGATATTGGCCGACTCCTGCATCACCTCACCGAGCTTGCCGGTGAGCTTGAAACCGCGGGTCAGCGAATGCACCTTGCCCGCCTCGATGGGCAAGGTGGCACCGCCCATCGAGGTCCAGGCCAGGCCGGTAACGACCCCCTCGCCCTTGAGCACCTGCTCCTGGCGGAACAGCGGCGCGCCGAGGAACTCCTCGAGGTTCTTGACCGAGATGCGCACCGACTCCTGATCGCCCTCGAGCAGCTTGACCGCGGACTTGCGCACGATGCTGTGCAACTGTTTTTCGAGCTGACGCACGCCGGCCTCCCTGGCGTAGCCCTCGATCACCTGGCGCAGCGCCGCATCGGTGAGATTGATGCGCCTCTTCGGGATCTTGTCGCGTTCGAGCAGCTTGGGCCACAGGTGATGCTTGGCGATCGCCACCTTCTCCTCGGCGATGTAGCCGGACAGGCGGATCTGCTCCATGCGGTCGAGCAGCGGCCCGGGGATCGAGTCAAGGGTATTGGCGGTACACACGAACAGAACCTTGGAGAGATCCAGGCGCACGTCGAGATAGTGGTCGAGAAAATCGACGTTCTGCTCGGGATCGAGCACCTCGAGCAGCGCCGAGGCCGGGTCGCCCTGGAACGACTTGCCGAGCTTGTCGATCTCGTCGAGCATGATCACCGGGTTCTCTACCTCGACCTCCTTGAGCGCCTGCACCAGCTTGCCCGGCATGGCGCCGATGTAGGTGCGGCGGTGGCCCTTGATCTCGGCCTCGTCACGCATGCCGCCCACCGAGAAGCGGTAGAATTCCCGCCCCAGCGCCTCTGCGATGGAACGGCCGACCGAGGTCTTGCCCACCCCGGGCGGGCCGACCAGCAGCAGGATCGAGCCGCCCACATCGCCCTTGAAAGTGCCTTCGGCGAGGAACTCGATGATGCGCTCCTTGACGTCCTTGAGGCCGTCGTGGTCGCGATCGAGCACCGTCCTGGCGTGGGCGAGGTCGAGCTGGTCCTGGCTGCGCACGCCCCACGGCATCGAGGTCAGCCAATCCAGGTAGTTGCGGGTGGTGCCGTACTCCGGCGAGCCGGTCTCCAGCACCGAAAGCTTGTCGAGCTCCTCCTCGATACGGGTCAGCACCTTGGGCGGCACCACCAGCCCCTCAAGGCGGTCGCGGAAGGTATCGACGTCGTTCTCGCGGTCGTCCTTGGAGATACCCAGCTCGCGCTGGATCACCTTGAGCTGCTCGCGCAGGAAGAACTCGCGCTGGCGCTCCTGCATCTGGGCGTTGACCTGCTCGCTGATCTCTGTCTGCAGCTGGGCGACGTCGATCTCCTTGCGCAGCAGCGGCAGCACCTTCTCCATGCGCGCCTGCACCGGCAGGGTCTCGAGCACGGTCTGCAACTCGCGCCCCTTGGCCGAGGTGATGGCAGCGGCAAAATCGGTCAGCGGCCCCGGCTCGTGAGGGCTGAAACGGTTGAGGTAGTGCTTCAACTCCTCGCCGTAGAGCGGGTTGATCGGCAACAGCTCCTTGATGCCGTTGATGATTGCCATGGCATAGGCGCGGGTCTCGTCCTCGTCGGCCTTGACCGGCTCGCGCGGGTAGCTGACCTCGACCAGGTACGGCGGCTCCTTCGACAGCCAGCGCTGGATGCGAAAGCGGCGCAGGCCTTGAGCGATGAACTGCAGCTGCCCCTCCTCGCCGTGCATCTTGTGCACCTTTACTGCCGTGCCGATCTCGGGGAAATGATCATGACCGAGCTCATCCACCGCCTTGTCACCGACGAAGGCCACACCCAGCGTATGGTGAGGCGTGTTGCCGACCCGGCGCATGGTTTCCTCCCAGCGCTCGCGGTTGATGACCAGCGGCTGGACCTGGGCGGGGAAGAAGGGGCGGTTGTGGATCGGCAGCAAATAGATGCGCTCGGGCAGGTAGTCGCTGGCGGGAATGACGGCGTTGGCGACCTGGTCCACTTCGCCATCGGAGCCCAGCGCCCCATCGGAATCCATCCTTGCCTGCTGCCAGTTGTGCTCGTCCTGATCGTGATCGCTCATGAAATCCTCGTCCTGAAGCTATGAAAGCCGGATACACACTGAGCTGAGCAATGTGGGCGATAGCGGCCAACTTCAAGTCGCGGGTCTATACCGAGCGATCAATAAGGATTGCTGCGACAGCAGGCTAGCGCCACAAGGGAGGCAGCGGACGACTATTGACGCGCACCTGGCCCCGCCCGATGTCGATCTCCAGCGTACGAGTATCCAGCGGCAGACCGAGCCATAACGCAACCACGGTGGGCAACTCGTGCCAGGTGAAATCGCCATCGAGGCGCTGCCGCCAGCGCTCCCTGACGACTGGCTCTTCGAGCCCGGCCAGACTGAGCGTCTCCCACCGGCGTCCATCGAAGAACAATGAGCCATCGACTCGTGCAGCCAACCCCAACATCGGGCTATCCAGCTCGAGGCGCTTCAGGTCGAGACGCGGCGAGTCCTGCAAGGTTGCCAGCAGGTGGGGTTCGAGCTCTGCCAGCAAGGCATCCCGGCCGCCCTCGTGGCGACCGCTGGCGGCCAGCTCACGCAACCGCAACATGGTGTCACGAATCGCATCGGCGTTGAGGCGTGAAAGCTCGGCTTCCAGCTGCCCGGTCAACAGGACCTGTTCAGCCGTATGAATTTCGCCCAGGTCGAGATCGAGCTGCATGCGAAGTTCCTGATCGTCCAGCGATATGCGATTCGCCAGGCGGAGGGCGGTAGTATCGAGTTCCAGTTGGGGCTGGTGCCAGGAGAGCGATTCGATCTGCAGCCGATCCTCCTGGGTGAAGGAGTGCGCATCCTCGGTGTAGGCGTACTGGCTGTTGAGAGTGGCGGGGCCGATCTCCAACCGGACGGCACCGTCACTGAGCGTCCACGACTCGAGCTGGGCACGCAGCCGCCAGTTGCCCTGTTCACCACTGAAGCGCAGGCGTCCACCTTCGAAGGTGAGTTCCCGCTCCTGCTGAGTGATGCGCAGGGGAGAGAGCTCGATCCTGCCTTCGAAGATGCCATTCAGGGTATGGTAACTGGCCTCCCACTGGGGCGGAGAGGATACCAGTGAATCGCCGAACAGAGGCACCCCGTCGGGGCCATGGCGCAGCTTCGCCTCACCGTCGAGATGCGTGCTGAGTATTCCATGACGGGCACGGTAGGACAGCTCCAACTGCCACGTCTGGCCCAATAGCGGCGCCAGATGAATGCGCCCGCTCGAAGCCAGCCAGCCCTGCTCCACCTCTACGCGCTTGATGTCGATCTCACCACGCGCTTCCAGGTCGGCGAGTGTACGTACCATCTCGCGCTCGAACAGCCAGCTCGAGACTGCCTGGCCTGCCAGCCAGGCAAGCAGCAGCACGAACAGCAGCGGGACGATGAGCCGTTCCTTGCGCATTGCTTTCGCCTCCCTGTTTTTTGCTTGCGCCAGCCCGTTCAGACCAAGATGCAGTGTAACCTAGTGCAACCAGAGCCAGAGGTGCATCGTGCTCCAGGCGTAGATGGCTGCGAGAACGTCATCGATCATGATGCCGAACCCACCCGCTACGCGCCGGTCGGCCCAGCGGATCGGCCACGGCTTGAAGACGTCGAAGATGCGGAACAGCACGAACCCCCACAGTGCCGCTTCCCAGGAGAACGGCACGGCGGCCATGGTGATCCAGTAGCCGACAAACTCATCCCATACGATACCGGAGTGATCGTGAACGCCGAGATCGCGGGACGTCTTGTCGCATAGCCAGACTCCCGCGACGAAGGAAACCGTCACCAGCGACAAGTACCAGCCCAACGGCAGCTCCGAGAGCAGCCAGTAGAAGGGGATCGCCGCCAAGGTGCCGAAGGTGCCCGGCGCCCAAGGCACGCCGCCGCTGCCCAGGCCGAAGGCGAAGAAGTGAACGGGGCGCCGCCAGACGCTCTGCGGACAGCGGTTCATGACTCACCTCCGCGGAAGTGCTGCCAGCCATGGGCTCCGTCGAGGTCGACCCCCGACACACCGGCATCAGCGCAGACCGTACCGATTGCCGTAAGTGTCAGGCCTTGCCCCGCCAAGCGCCGCTGGGCTTCTTCCAGGGCTTCGCCAGGCAGGCTCACCAGCAGCTCGTAGTCGTCGCCACCGCACAGCGCGGCGCGATAGGCCCCTGGCTCGCCCAGCACCTCACTCAAGCCCGCTGCCAGGGGTAATGCCTCGGGTTCGAGCCGTGCCCCAACGCCCGATGCGGCCAGGATGTGCTCGAGGTCGGCAAGCAGGCCGTCGGAGATGTCGATGGCGGCATGAGCCAAGCCGCGCAGTGCCAGGCCGGCCGCAAGTCTCGGCGTGGGCCTGAGGTAACGGGCCAGCAGCGGATGGCCGAGGTCGCGCTCGCCGCGCTGCCAGAGCGCCAGCCCCCCTGCCCCACCACCGAGAGCACCCGTCACCGCCAGCACATCGCCAGGGCATGCGCCGCCGCGAGTCAGCGCCTCGCCAACGGGCACTTCGCCCATCACGGTAACGCCAACGGCGAGTGCGCCACGGGTTACGTCGCCGCCCACCAGGGCCGTACCGCTGGCCTGGCACAGCGAGTGGAAACCGCGAGCGAATTCCGCCAGCCACGCCTCGTCGTCGTTCTCGAGCGCCAGCGCCATCAGGCACCAGCGCGGCTCGGCCGCCATCGCCGCCAAGTCGCTCAGGCTTACCGCCAGGGCCCGATAGCCGATCGCCTCGGCCGGTGCATCGGCAGGAAAGTGCACATTGGCTACCGAGGTGTCGACACTGACTGCCAGCTGCCGTCCCGGCTGCGGGGCGAGCAGCGCACAATCGTCACCCACGCCAAGCGGCACGCCCGCATCCGGGCCGGGTGCAGCGGGAGTGAAATGACGGGCGATCAGTTCGAATTCACTGGCCACCGATGACACCTTCAGCCGCGACGCGCCCTGACCTCGGCGCTTCGCAACCGGGCGGCCAGCTTGTCGAGGATGCCATTGACGTACTTATGTCCATCGGTAGCGCCAAAGGACTTGGCGAGCTCGACGCCTTCGTTGATCGCAACGCGATAGGGCACCTCCAGCCGGCGGCTGAGTTCATAGGCACCCAGACGCAGGATGGCCAGTTCGATGGGGTCCAGCTCCACCAGGCGGCGATCCAGCAGCGGTGCGATGGAGGCATCCAGGTCGTCACGGAGGCGCACCACGTTGTGCAGCAGCTCGTGGAACAGGGCCAGATCGGCGATCTGCATCACCTTGGCCCAGTTCTCGTGGTCTTCGAGGTCGTCATCGGGCTGCTGACTGCGGAATTCGGCCTCGATGGCCGCCGCCGACTTGCCGGTCATGTGCCACTGGTAGAGGCCTTGTACCGCCAATTCGCGGGCCGCGCGTCGCGCCTGCTGGCTCGCCGACGGGGTGCGCTGCGGACGCGAGTCACTCATGCCTGCTCTCCGCGCTGCAAAACGTCATCACCGAAACCGCGCATCAGCGAGACCATCTCCATGGCGGCCATGGCGGCTTCGGCCCCCTTGTTGCCAGCCTTCGTGCCGGAGCGCTCGATGGCCTGCTCGATCGAGTTGACCGTCAGCACACCGTTGGCGATGGGCGTGTCGAACTCGAGCTGCAAATTGCCCAGCGCTGTATTGCAGCCGCCCGCCACGTACTCGAAGTGGGGTGTGCCGCCGCGAATCACCGCCCCCAGAGCAATCACCGCATCGGGGCGCACCACCTGAAGGGCACGTTTTACCGCCAACGGCAGTTCCCAGGCACCCGGCACGTGAACGATATCGATATTCTCGGCATCCACGCCGTGACGCACCAGGCTATCCACAGCGCCTTCGACCAGGCTGTCGACAACATGATGGTTGAAGCGCCCCACCACGATCACGTAGCGACCGTTGACGTCGACGAAGTCGCCTTCCAGTTGAGACAGGGTATGCATCGCTAATTCCTGAAAATGGTCCTGCTGAATGATACGGATCTTGCTGAAGTCGAGCGGGCCGGCAGCACAAGCCGGGCTCCTTCAACACCTTGGCAACCTCGGCTCAGTCCTGGGCGGACGTCCCCTCTTCACCCGGCGCGATCAGCTCGACCACTTCCAGGTCGAAGCCGGACAGCGCCGAGAACTTCCACGGTGAGCTGAGCAGCCGCATGCGCCCCACCCCGAGGTGCCGCAGAATCTGCGAGCCGGTGCCGATGGTGAGGTAGTTGCCGGCGCCGTCGGAGTCGCTGGTACGCGGCAGGCGGCGGCGCTCCAGGAAGACTTCCAACTGGTCGCGGAAGTCCTGATGCGGCCGGCCATCGTCGAGCAGCACGAACACTCCGTGCTCGACTCGGGCGATCTCTTCCAGTGCGCTGTGGGTCGTCCAGTTGCGGTTCTCGCCCTTCTGCAGACCCAGCAGGTCGCGCATGGCATCGGCCAGATGCACGCGCACCGTGGTCAGGTTGTCGGGGCTCGGCTCGCCCTTCACCAGTGCCACATGGTGTGCATTCTGGATCCGGTCGTGAAAGACGTGCAGGGTCAGCTTGCCTACAGCCGTATCGACCGGCGTGGACTCGACCGGCTCGACCGTTTGCTCGTTGTGGATACGATAGTGGATCAGGTCGGCAATGGTGCCCATCTTGAGGCCATGCTCGGCGGCAAAGCGCTCGAGTTCGGGGCGACGGGCCATGCTGCCGTCGTCGTTCATGACCTCGCAGATCACGCCGCTTGGGTCGAAACCGGCGAGGGCGGCAAGATCACAGGCTGCTTCGGTATGGCCGGCACGGCGCAGCACGCCGCCTGGTTCTGCCATCAGCGGGAAAATATGCCCCGGCTGGACGATGTCCTCGGCACGGGCGTTACGCGCCGCAGCCACCTGCACGGTGCGCGCCCGATCGGCGGCCGAGATACCGGTAGTGACGCCTTCCGCGGCCTCGATGGAGAGCGTGAACTTGGTGCCGAAACCTGAACCGTTGTCGCTCACCATCAGCGGCAGCTTGAGACGCTCGCAGCGCTCGCGGGTCATCGGCATGCAGATCAGGCCGCGCGCGTGGCGCGCCATGAAGTTGATATGCTCGGCCTCGACCTTCTCGGCGGCCATGATGATATCGCCTTCGTTCTCGCGATCCTCATCGTCCATGAGGATCACCATCTTGCCCTGACGGATGTCCTCGATCAGGTCTTCGATGGGAGCCAGGCCCCCGGGGGAAGATTGCACGCTGGAATCTCCGAATGTTCGAACGACGTCATGGGCGACAGTGCACCGCAACAGAACGTTGCAGCCGATATCGCACCACGTTGAATGGGCGTCAGAGTACATTGGCGCGGCTTCGGGCGCCAGTAGCGAGTACATTGGCGCGGTTTCGGGCGCCAGTAGCGAGTACATTGGCGCGGCTTCGGGCGCCAGTAGCAGGTACATTGGCACGGCTTCGGGCGCCAGTAGCGAGCCCCCTTCTCCTCACTCCTGCCTGCGCTCCGGCCGCGCCGTGATGCGCCAGTCGCGGCCGACCGCGCGGATGTCGAGAATCTCCAGCGGGCGCTGCTGTGACATGCGCGTCAGCCCCGGCAAGGCGAACAGCGGGCGTGCCTCGCCGCCGAGCAGGGTCGGCGCCACGAACAACTGCATCTCGTCGACCAGATCGGCGTCCAGCATGGCGCCGGCAAGCGTAGCGCCGGTTTCCAGCAGCAGTTCGTTGATCAGCTCCTGCTCGGCCAGATAGCGCAGCAGCGCATGTAGATCGACGCGCCCTCCCTCGCCGGCCGGCAGCACCAGCACTTCGGCGCCTGCCGCCTCGAGGCGTGCACGACGCTGCGAATCGTAACCCGATACGGTTGCCACCAGGGTGCGCCCCGGCTCGCGCAGGCAGGCGGCGGCCTGGGGCAGGCGCAGTTGAGTATCGACAACGACACGCAGCGGCTGGCGCTCGGCAATGGCCTCGGCATCGTCGATGCCCAACTGATCCGCCCTGACCGTCAGCCGCGAATTGTCGAAGATGATCGAATCGATACCGGTCATGACCGCGCTGGCGCTGGCCCTCAGCCGCTGCACCTCGGCACGGGCGTGGGGCCCGGTGATCCATTGCGATTCTCCCGACTGCATGGCGGTGCGGCCGTCCAGACTCATGGCCATTTTCAGGCGAACGTATGGGCGCAGGCGCGTCATGCGCGAGATGAAGCCGGAATTGAGTGACCTCGCCTCCTCCTCGAGCAGTCCCACCTCCACCTCGATGCCTGCCTCACGCAGCATGGCGATGCCACGTCCGGCCACCTCGGGGTTGGGGTCCTGCATGGCCACCACGACGCGATCGACGCCGGCCTCGATCAGCGCCACCGCACAAGGGCCTGTGCGTCCCTGATGGGAGCAGGGCTCCAGTGTCACATAGGCGGTGGCGCCACGGGCAGTCTCCCCGGCCATGCGCAGCGCATGAATCTCGGCATGCGGCTCGCCGGCGCGCTCGTGCCAGCCTTCGCCGACCAAGCGCCGGTCCTTGACCAGCACACAGCCCACGCGCGGGTTGGGATGGGTGGTATAGAAGCCGCGGCGGGCGAGCTGAAGCGCCCTGGCCATCCAGGCAGTATCGGTCGGCTTGGCCATATCTCTCCTATATCATTAGTCTTCCGCGGTACCAGGCGGGAAACCAGGCTCCTGGGAGAGACGGTCGATCTCGGCGCGAAACTCGTCGATATCCTGGAACCGTCGATAGACCGAGGCGAAGCGAATGTAGGCCACCTGATCCAGGCGCTTGAGTGCCTGCATCACGGCCTCGCCGATATCGCGCGCCTGGATCTCGCGCTCGCCGGTGGCCCGCAGGCGATGGCGAATCCGCTCCACTGCCGCCTCGATGGCTTCGGCACTTACCGGGCGCTTCTCCAGGGCACGCAGCATACCGGCGCGCAGCTTGTGCTCGTCGAAAGTTTCCCGGGAACCATCGGATTTCACCACTCTGGGCATTACCAGTTCGGCGGTCTCGTAGGTGGTGAAGCGCTCACCGCAATCGGTGCACTGGCGGCGTCGGCGCACTTGATCGCCCTCCGCCACCAGGCGGGAGTCGGTCACGCGAGTATCATGGGCGCCACAGAAGGGGCAATGCATGGTATCGATCCGAACGAGGAGCGGGGCGACCCGTTGGTCGCGCATGGTCATGAGTATGAGCTTGTTGACCCGATATTGTACCCGCTCCCCTGCTGGTCGCCCAGCACAGGCATTCGCCATGCTGCCGGGCGGATCTCAGAAAGGCGTCAGTGGTCGTGTCCATGCCCATGATTGTCGCCATGGGCATCGCTATGGTCATGCCCATGGCTGCCCTCCCCATCCACGACGATGCGCCTGACCGGCGCTTCGAGCCGCTGTGACTCGCCCGATTCGAACCTGAGCTCGATTTCGACGGGCTCGCCTTCCATCAGCGGTGCGGTCAACCCGATCAGCATCATGTGCAGTCCACCCGGCGCCATCTCCGCGCTACCTCCAGCGGGCACGACGATCTGCGGCACCTGGCGCATCTGCATCACCCCGTCCACGTTCACATGATTATGCAGCTCCGCTGCTTCTGCTGCCGGCGATTCCGCCGCCACCAGGACGACCTCCCGTTCGCCCGGATTGCGCAGCGTCATGAAGGCAGCGGTGGCCTGTGAGCCGGGCGGTACGGCACGCACCTGTGCCTCTTCGACGATCAACGGATCGGCCAGCGCCGACAGCGATACCAACGACAGACCGACAGCGGCCAGCAGCGCACGGGGCAGCATCATATGGGGGCTCCTTGTTGTATCGTTGAGCATTGGTCATGGATTAGCAGCGACAGCATACTACGACGCTTGCAGGCCAGTGGCCCGGTGCGTCAACCCGACACCCCATACCACCTCGCAGCCATTGACTGCCTCATCTCGGCTGTTTACCCGAGGCGGCTTCAAATTTTTCAGGGCAACTCACTCTCAAGGAAACGAACATGGTTTTTCGCCTCACGCTATTGACTGCCGCCCTGGCCATTCCCACCTTTGCCACGACGCTGCAAGCCGACGACTGGCCGGCGCCCGTTCGCGCTCTAGTCGAGGAGGGGCTCGAGATTCACGGAGAGTTCCAGGCACCAGGGGGCCTTACCGGCTACGCCGCCAGCCACCAGGGCCGCGAGATGACCGTGTTCGTCACTGCCGACGGTGAATATGCCGTGGTCGGCACCATGGTCGATGCCAAAGGCAACGACGTCTCCGAGGCCTCGTTGGAAGAACTGGTGCGCATTCCTCAGGAGAACGAGCTCTGGCAGCGGTTGGAGCAGAGCCACTGGATCGCCGATGGCAGCGCCGAAGCTCCCCGAGTGCTCTACACCTTCACCGACCCCAACTGCCCCTACTGTCGTCAGTTTTGGCAAACCGCCCGACCCTGGGTAGATGCCGGCGAGGTCCAGTTGCGCCACGTCATGGTCGGCGTGCTCGAGCAGGACAGCCCCGCCAAGGCAGCGGCCCTGCTGGGCGCCGATGATCCCGAGGCGGCCCTGCACGACCATAGCAGCGGCGACGATGTCGCCCCCTCGGCCCAGCCCCGAGCCATCGAGGACCAGGTCTACCAGAACAATCAACTGTTCGATGAACTGGGCCTCTATGCCACGCCAACCACGCTTTTCCAGCGCAACGGACGCCTGGAGCGCGTGGACGGCATGCCCGACGAGGAGCGTCTGGTGCAAATGATGGGTGGCGCGGCACCCTGAGAGACATATGCGGCCGCCTCGTGGTCGACGACGAGGCGGCCACGACGACATTCATGCCCGGACAGGAACGGCCCTGGCCAGGAACCAGCCGGCCACCATGGCGATCAGCATGGCGAATAGCGGTGCGGTCAACCCGGCGATCGAGGCGATGGCCGGCCCCGGGCAGTAGCCGGAAAGTCCCCAACCGATACCGAACAGGGCAGCGCCGCCGATCAAGCGGCCATCCAGATCCTGACGGGTGGGGAGTTGGAAGGTCTCGTCCAGCATTGGCCGTTCTCGGCGGAACACGATTCGATAGCCGATGAAGGTCGTGATCACGGCTCCACCGAGAACGAACATCAGGGTCGGGTCCCAGGCGCCGAAAAGATCGAGAAAGCCCAGTACGCGAGCAGGGTCGGTCATGCCGGCAAGCGCCAGGCCCAGGCCGAACAGCAGTCCGGCGATATAGCCCATGAACGTCTTCATACCCCATCTCCCATGACGTGCCGCACCACATAGACGGTGACGATGGCGCATACCAGGAAGGTCGCTGTGGCCACCATCGAGCGGGGCGACAGCCTCGCCAGGCCGCAGACCCCGTGACCGCTGGTGCAGCCACTGCCCAGGCCGGTTCCGACTCCCACCAACAGGCCAGCCACGAGCATGAGCCCCACGCCGCCAGCGGGCTCACCGACCACTTCGCCTGGCGCACCGGCGACATTACCGAGACCACCGCCCAGCAATATGAGCAGCAGCGGGCCGCTGACCAGGCCCAGCACGAAGGCCACGCGCCAGGCGCTGTCGCCCTTGGGCAAGGTCGTCACCAGGCTACCGACGATGCCGCTGATACCGGCGATACGGCCAAGCGTGGCCATCAGCCAGACGGCAGAGAGGCCAATGAGCACGCCACCGGCAAGCCCCTGCAAATTCGCGCTCCAATCCACGTTTTCTCCTTGGATAGATTCAGGCGCAACCGCACTTAGAAGAGATTGATCGGCACCTTGAGGTAGATCTGGCCATTGTCCTCAGGCGGGGGCATACGACCGGCGCGCATGTTGACCTGCACAGACGGCAGGATCAGCTGCGGCATATCGAGGGTGGCATCTCGCTCGGTACGCATCCTGACGAACTCATCCTCGCTGATACCTTCATGCACGTGCACATTGTGTGCGCGCTGTTCGGCCACGCTGGTCTCGTGCTGGTACTCCTCTCGTTCCGGCGCCTTGTAGTCGTGGCACAGAAAGAGGCGGGTTTCGCCCGGCAGCGCCAGCACCTTCTGGATGGATTGGAACAGGGTGCGCGCATCACCGCCGGGAAAATCGCAGCGGGCCGTGCCGTAGTCGGGCATGAACAGGGTGTCGCCGACGAAGGCGGCATCGCCGATCACGTAGGTCAGGCAGGCCGGCGTATGGCCAGGGGTATGCAGCACTCGCCCTTCCAGATGGCCGATAGAAAAAGTATCGCCTTCTTCGAACAGGCGATCGAACTGGCTGCCGTCGCGGGCGAACTCGGTTCCCGCGTTGAAGGCCTTGGCGAAGACATCCTGGACCACGGTGATCCTGGCACCGATGCCGGTCTTGCCCCCCAGCTTCTCATGGAGATAGGGCGCAGCGGAGAGATGGTCTGCGTGAACGTGGGTTTCGAGAATCCACTCGACGGACAGGCCCTCACGTTGAATGAAGGCGACGATCTCGTCAGCCGAGCGAGTATCGGTGCGTCCCGCGGCGTAATCGAAATCGAGGACCGAGTCGAGAATGGCGCAACGACTGCTATCGGGATCCTGCACCACATAGCTGAAGGTATTGGTAGATTCGTCGAAGAAATGGGTCACGATTGGCTTGGACATGGGTCGCTCACCTCGTGATGTCATGGCTTGATCGGCAATATATGATATTAAGGAATATGCTAATAACCATAATAGCAGAACAAGCCTAGCTCATGTCGAATAACCCCGGCATGTGGCAACTTGTCGCATCTTGGTCGGGGTCGGCCTTACAGCTCGATACGGTCGCCGAAGGCGGGGATCTCGGCCTCGATGCCGCTCTCGGCCAGGGCCGATTTCAAGACCTGCTGGGTTTCCGGTTCGCCGTGCACCAAGTAGAAACGAGGGCGTTCACGGAACGCCCCTGCCCAACCTATCAGTTGGCTCTGCCCGGCATGGGCCGAGAAACCGCCGATAGTGTGCACCTTGGCTTTCACCGTCAGCTCCTGGCCCAGCACGCGCACCCGCTCGGCACCGTCGACGAGCTGGCGGCCCAGAGTGCCGGCGGCCTGGAAGCCGACGATCACCAGCCGGGTATTGGGCTTCTCGAGGTTGTAGCGGAAATGATGGACGATGCGGCCTCCGGTACACATGCCGGCCCCGGCGATGATGATCGCCCCGCCGTGAATCCGGTTGATGGCCATGGACTCCTCGACCGTGCGCGTCATGCGCAGAATGGGCAGGTAACGGCTGGTGTCGCCGCTGGCAGCGATATTGAGCACCTTGAGATCATCGGCATCCAGCGACTTGCGTGCTCGGTGATAGAGTTCGGTGACCCTGATCGCCATGGGGCTGTCGAGGAAGACCATCTGCTGGCGCAGCCGACCCTCGTGGTAGAGCACGCTCAGGTGGTAGAGAATCTCCTGGGTTCGCCCTACGGCAAAAGCGGGTATCAGTACGTTGCCACCACTGGCATGAGCCTCTTCCAGCACTTGGGCGAATTCCTCGAGCGTCTCCGTGAGAGGTCGATGGTCGCGATCGCCGTAGGTGCTCTCCATCAATACCAGATCGGCATCGTATAGCTTGACCGGTTCCTTCATCAGCACCGAACTGGCATTGCCCAGGTCTCCCGAGAAAACGAGACGCTTCGTCTTCCCCCCGGAGGGCACCGACAGTTCGACGATCCCCGAGCCCAGGATATGACCCGCATCGTGGAATGTCAGGGACACGCCACCGGGTAGTGGTACGGGCTGACCGAAGCCGTGGGACTTGCACAGCCCCAGTGTGCGTTCCACGTCTTGAAGCTCATAGAGCGGTTCGACCAAGGGCCTGTCGTTGCGCTTGCGCCACTTGTTCTCCCACTCGACGTCCTTGGCCATGATGAAAGCGGCATCCTCGAGCATGATATCGAGCAGGTCGCGCGTGCCGCGGGTGCAGTGGATCGGCCCGTCATAGCCTTCGCGGACCAGCTTGGGCAACAGCCCGGCATGATCCAGGTGCCCGTGCGAGATCACCACCGCATCAAGCTGTCTGGCCAAGGCGCCGAAGGGAGTCGCATTGGCGGCGTCCGCCTCCTTCCCTCCCTGGTGCAGGCCGCACTCCAGCAGTATGCGATAGGTGCGTTCTTCGCTCTCCACCTCGATCAGGTAACGCGAACCGGTGACTTCTCCCACTGCGCCCTGAAACGTCAATGTCGACATAAGCTGATGGCCTTCGCTGTGGCTTTCCTGCTCCCAGCTTACCGAAACCCCGCGCGTTTCAGCAGAGGCAAAAACACGGCTTTGGTCAGATTCGAAGTAAAAAGCTGCCGGAAACGCTGCGCCCCGCGTCGCTCAAAACGTCGCGGGGCGCAGAAGAGCCTTTTCAGCTCAAAAAATTCAGCGATAGACAGGGAAACTCGCGCAGACGGCTTCGACCTTGCCCTTCACTTCCGCTTCGATACCAGCGGTATCCCCGCCCTTGGCCATGGTATCGAGGATGTCGCAGATCCAGCCGGCCAGCTCACGGCACTCGCTCTCGCCGAAGCCGCGTGTGGTCACCGCCGGGGTGCCGATGCGCAGGCCGGAGGTGACGAACGGGCTCTGCGGGTCGCCGGGCACGGCGTTCTTGTTGACGGTGATGTGGGCTCGGCCCAGGGCGGCATCCGCGTCCTTGCCGGTCAGGCCCTGCTTGATCAGCGAGAGCAGGAACAGATGGTCCTCGGTGCCGCCGGAGACCACGTCATAACCGCGCTCGATGAACACGCCGGCCATGGTCTGGGCGTTCTTGACTACCTGCTGCTGGTAGCTTTTGAACTCGGGCGCCATGGCCTCCTTGAAGCACACCGCCTTGGCGGCGATGACGTGCTCGAGCGGGCCGCCCTGGCCACCCGGGAAGACGGCGGACTGCAGCTTCTTCTCGATCTCCGCGTCGCCTTCGCTGGACAGGATCAGGCCGCCGCGCGGGCCGCGCAGGGTCTTGTGGGTGGTGGTCGTGACCACGTGGGCGTGGGGCAGCGGGGTCGGGTAGACCCCGGCGGCGACCAGGCCGGCCACGTGGGCCATGTCGACCAGCAGGTAGGCGCCTACCTCGTCGGCGATCTCGCGGAACCTGGCCCAGTCGATGATCTGGGAGTAGGCGGAGAAACCGGCAATGATCATCTTGGGCCGATGCTCGCGGGCAAGCCGTGCCACTTCCTCGTAGTCGATGCGGCCAGTGTCGTCGATGCCGTACTGCACGGCGTTGTAGTGCTTGCCGGAGAAGTTCGGCTTGGCGCCGTGAGTGAGGTGCCCACCCGCGTCGAGGCTCATGCCCAGCACGGTGTCGCCCGGCTTGACCAGCGCCTGGAACACGGCGCCGTTGGCCTGGGAGCCGGAGTGGGGCTGGACGTTGGCGTAGCTGGCACCGAACAGCTGCTTGGCGTAGTCGATGGCCAGTTGCTCGACGATGTCGACGTACTCGCAGCCGCCGTAGTAGCGCTTGCCGGGGTAGCCTTCCGCGTACTTGTTGGTCAGTTGGCTGCCCTGGGCTTCGAGCACCCGGGGGCTGGCATAGTTCTCGGAGGCGATCAGCTCGATGTGCGCCTCCTGGCGAGCGACCTCTTTTTGCATCGCATCGAACAGGGCATCATCGAAACCGGCAATCGTCATGTCACGGCGGAACATCGGCGGGAAACCTCGCATCACGGGGAGAATCGGGATGCGCCATGATACCCCAGCCCATGACGGCTTTCACATGAAAGGCCGTCATGGACGCGTGCAGAAATACTCATGCTGGGTTTAGCGGGTCTCGACTTTTACGTTGAGCTTACTCGGCACCCCCAGCGGATCGTCCGTATAGCTGGACATGGCGCTCTCCGCAGGCAGATTCGCCCGCACCTCGAGCTCCTTGGCAGAGCCTTCCAACAACTCCACCAGCCCCAGCAGAATCGCCTGCACTTCCGGGCCGAACATCATGCCGAGGCCCTGGGCCTGGGTGCGTGCCTGCTCGATGTACTGCGCCTCGGTAGTGCCCTCCATGGCCGCCCCCAGGGTGGCCAGGCGCGCAAACAGCCCCTTGTCGGACAGGTTCAGGCGCATGTCGCCACCTAGCAGGGTTGCGCGCTCCAGCCACTCGGTATCGGCGAAGGCATCGGCCGGTGTCACGCCCGACGGCAGCACCACCGGCAGGTTGATGTTGAGCAACAGGCGCAGGGCGTCCTGAACGTCGACCTGACTGTCGCTGACCAGCACGCTGTGTTCGCCCTCGTCTTTCCAGTTGCCGAGAAGGGCGGCATCCAGCCGCAGCTCGCCGCTGCCGTCGGTCAGCACATTGTTGGCCATGCGCAACTGGGTGCGCTCCTCCTCGGGAGCGAGTTCGATCATCCGAGCCAGGTCGACGTGCAGGCGTTCGAGGCGCAAACCGCCCTTGCCGTCGTCGAAATCGCCATCGACATCGAGCAGGGCGAGGCTGCCTACCAATTCACGCGCCTCCACGGCCAGGTCGCTCAACAACAGCGAGGCCAGCTTCTCCTCGCCTTCGGTATCAATGCCGGTCAGCCCTTCGAGGCGCAGCGAGGCCAGGGTGAAGGAGCCCGAGCCGAACTCATCCAGATTTTCGGCCGCCCCGGCCACGCCGGTGAGCTCGAGCATACCGATGGCGTCGTGGGACAGCGATTCGCCGCGTATCCGTTCGATGGTCATACGACCCTGGCCGTGCTGCAGGGGCGTGTCGAAGAAGAGTTCCTCGGCGAGCTCCGAAGCCAGTTCGATCACGATGCCGTCGACGGCCAGGCTGCCGAGGCGCAACTCCTCCGGATCCAGTTGCGCACGCAGCGGAAACACGGCTCGCGGTGGCTTCCCCATGACGATGCGTTCCGCACTCATCAGGGTCAGTTCGGTGAGGCTATCCTCGATACGAATGCCCTCCAGCGTCACCTCGTCGGGAGCGTCGTAGTCACCGCTGACGATATAGCGCTCGATCAGCAGGCGCTCGCCCTCCTCGGCTTCGAAGACGATGTCCTCGGCAGTGACGCGGGAGCGCAGCATGCCACTCGAGACCTCGCCCAGCGAGAGGGTGCCGCCCTCGCCGAACAGCGCCCGCAGGTCGGCCTCGAGTCGTTCGGCATCGGCGGCTGCGACACCGCAGGCGCCCATGAGCGTAGTGAAGGTCAGCATCTGGCCCAGGCGAATCGCCTGGGAGCGAAGTGCGTACATCGACATCACCTCCAGTGAACGGGCTTGGGGGTAGGACAGGTGGCGATGTCAGCCAGCGCCACGATTACACAGTGTAACCGTAAAGGTGCTCTCACAGCGGGCCGGCGGGCGACGCCGGCCAATGGCGGTTCAACGCACCTGGCCGGCGCCGCCGATCAGGTCAAGCCTCCCCCAGCAGACCGAGGCTCGCCGCCGGCGCCTGCTTGCGCAGCCCACGCGACAGGGCATGACCGATGGCACCGATCAACAACGCACCACCGACCGGCAATGCCAGCCACAGCCAAGGATGCAGTCTTGGTGCCAGATCGAGCCAGGCGACGTAGATCCCGGCGGTGGCCAGCTCGGCCAGCAGTGCTCCCATCAATCCGCTGGCCAGCCCCAGGATGGCGAACTCGGCCCCCTGCACGCGGGAGATGAGGCTTCCCCCGGCACCGAACACGCGCAGCAGGCCGCTCTCGTGCGCCCGGGCCGGGCGGCTCGCCGTCAGCGCCGCGTAGAGTACGCTCACCCCGGCCAGCAGCACGAAGGCCAGCACCAGTTCCACCGCCCGGGTTACCTGGGTCACTACGTCTCTCACCTGGGCCAGGATGGCATCGATATTGAGCAGCGAGACTCCGGGGAAGGTCTGCACCAGGTAGCGTAGCGTCTCGCCCTCGCCGGGATCGAGGTGGAAGGCGGTAATGAAGCTATGGCCGAAGCGCTCCAGTACCCCGGGTGGGAAGATCACGAAGAAGTTGGGCCGAAAGCTGTCCCAGTCCAGGTTGCGCAGGCTCGCCACCTCGGCGACGATCTCCTCGCCGCCGATGGTGAAGGCCATGCGATCACCGAGCGTCAGGCCCAGACGTTCGGCCAGGCCATCCTCCAACGAGATCGGCACCGCGTGATCAAGGGGCTCGGCATCCACGGCACCGAGCCAGCCGGATTGCCCATCGCCATTCTGCAACGCGTCGAACCACTGGCCGGCCACGACCCGGTTGCCCTCCGGCAGCTCGGCCTGCCAGGTGAGATTGAGTTCGCGGCGCAACGAGCCATCACCGCGCGACTCCGTCGGCACGGCCTCGCGGGCCGGCTCGCCGTTGATCGCGGTAAGGCGCCCTCGCACCATCGGATACAGCGCCGTGCGGTCGTCGGCATTGGCCTCGAGGGCCTCGACAAAGGCGTCGCGCTCACCGGGCTGGATGTTGATGGCGAAATAGTTGGGTGTGTCCTCGGGCAACTGATCCTGCCAGGTCGAGAGCAGGTCCCCGCGTACCAGGGCGATCATCGCCATGGCAAAGAAGGTCACCGCGAAGGCAAGCAACTGGCCCAGGCTGGCGGCGCGCCGCCGGGCCAACTGACGCCCCCCGAGGCGTACGGCCTGGGACAGGTCGCCCTGCCCCCCGCCGCCCTGGGGCAGGCGAGCCGCCAGACGCAGCACCATGCCGAGCATCAGCGACCCCAGCCCCCACAGCACCACCAGCATGACCAGCCCGCCGACCAGCAACGACGCCGCCAGGCCGAGATCACCGGAGTAGAGCCACAGCAGGCCGCCGAAGACCAGGCTGGCCACCAGCACCACCAGCCAGGCCGAGGCCGGCAGCGGATCGAGTTCGCGGCGCAGCACCTTGAGCGCGCTGACCCGCTTGAGACGCAGCAGGGTCGGGCCGGCGAAGCCGACCAGCACCGCCAGCGCCGTCAGCACGCCAAGCCATAGCGGCAACCAACCTGGCGACGGCAGGCTGAGCGGCAGGAAAGTCGTCAACAACGCCAGCAGCGCAGCCTGCCCGGCCAGACCCAGCAGTGCCCCCAACAGCGATGCCGCCAGCGCCAGCCACATCAGCTGCAGCGCGAAGAGCCAGGTCAGGTCGCGCTGGGTAGCGCCGAAGCAGCGCAGCAGCGCCGCGGTATCGAGGTGCCGCTCGACGTAGCGCCGCGTGGCCATGGCCACTGCCACCCCGGCCAGCAGCACGGCCGCGAGCCCCGCCAGGCTGAGGTACTTTTCGGCGCGCTCCAGCGCGTTGCCGAGCCCCGGTCGATCACGCCTGACGTCACGCACCTCGACGCCATCGCGGCGCAGCCGCTCTAGCAGTGGCCCCAGGGATTCCAGCGCCTGGGGCGGGCCGGCGGCAAGCAGCTCGAACTCCACCCGTGCGCCCGGCTGCACCAGATTGGTAGCATCGAGATCCTCGACGTGCAGCATCAGGCGCGGATTGAAACTGCCGAAACCGGCGGATTGGTCCGGCTCGCGCTCGACCAGGCCGGTCAATGTCAGTTCACTCTCGCCGACCTGGATTCGATCTCCCAGCTCGGCCTCGAGCAGCAGGGCCAGGCGTGGCGCCAACCAGGCCTCGCCGGGGGCAGGCCCGTGGTTCACGCTTTCGATGCCCTCGCCGCGGTCGACCTGGACCCCGCCATAGTGTGGGTAAGCGTCGTCGACTGCCTTCAGGCTCGCCGGTTGAAAGGCCTCGCCGAGGCTGACCATGGTGACCATGTCGATCTGGTCGCTCAGGCTCAGGCCGGCCTCCTCCAGGGTGCGGCGTAGCTCATCGTCGAAGGGGCGCCCCTGTTCGAGCACCAGGTCGCCACCGAGCAGTTGCCCGGCCTGCCGGGTCAGGCCTCGATCCAGGCGATCGAGGAAGAAACCAATCATGGTCGAGGCGGCCACCGCCAGCGCCAGGGCGACGAACAGAGCGCGTACGTCGCTGGCACGCAGGTCGCGCAGCAGCCCGCGCCCGGAAAGGCGCAGCAGGTTGGCGCCGGCTGATCGGGACGGCGGCCGGCTCATGCATCCACCTCGTCGCGCACGAGCTCGACCAGCCGCCCCTCCTCCAGCCGCAGGCAACGGTCGCAGCGTGCCGCCAACGCATGGTCGTGAGTCACCAACACCAGGGTGGTACCGGCCTCACGGTTGAGCTGGAACAGCAATTCGATGATGCGCCCCCCGGTGGCCTGATCCAGGTTGCCGGTGGGTTCGTCGGCGAAGACCAACTCGGCCCCGGTGACGAAGGCGCGGGCCAGCGCCACCCGCTGCTGCTCGCCGCCTGAGAGCTGCTTGGGCAGGTGCTCCAGTCGTTCGCCGAGGCCGACTCGGGTCAGCCAGTCACGAGCCCGGGTCGAAGCGTCGGGTAGCGGTGAAAGCTCCAATGGCAGCAGCACGTTTTCCAGCGCCGTCAGGGTCGGCAGCAACTGGAAGTTCTGGAACACGAATCCGACCCGGCCGGCCCGCAGCTGTGCACGCCCATCCTCGTCGAGCTGGCCGAGAGTCTTGCCGAACAGTGCAAGCTCGCCGCTGCTGGGCTGGTCGAGGCCGGCCAGCAGGCCAAGCAGAGTCGACTTGCCTGCCCCACTCTGCCCCAGGATCGCCACGCTCTCCCCGGGGAACACTTCGAGTTCCAGACCACTCAGAATGGTGAGTTGCCGCTCGCCGCTCACGACCTGCTTGCTCAGCTGTCGAGCGTGTAGAATCGGTTGGACATCGCGCCCGGATGCGGGGGCAAGCGTAACAGCGTCAGAAGTCGAGGAGTCGGTCATGGTGAAAGGTTTCCCCATTGGTCTGGTAAGAGAGAGTTACGCCCGCCTCGCCCGGTGGCGTTCCTGCCCCGGCGGCATGGCCGGCACGCTGCTGCTCACCCTATGGCTGGCGACTACCGCCGTTCTGGCCGATGAGCGACCGGTCCTGCTGGTGATGGGCGACAGCCTGAGCACCGCCTACGGCATCGAGCAGGACGCAGGCTGGGTCAGCCTGCTCGAAGAGCGACTGGACGGCAGCGCACGTGTGGTCAACGCCAGCATCAGCGGCGAAACGAGCAGTGGCGGTGCGAGTCGCCTCCCCGAGCTAATCGGACAGCACGACCCCGACATCGTTCTGCTCGAGCTGGGCGGCAACGACGGCCTGCGCGGCCTGCCGCCGCGCCAGTTGGAAGCCAACCTGGCCGACATGATCGAGGTCAGCCAGGAAGCTGGCGCCGAGGTGCTGCTGCTCGGCATCGACATACCGCCCAACTACGGGCAGGCCTACCGTCGCGCCTTCACGGACGTCTTCACCCGCCTGGCCGATACCTACGATACGCCACTGATCCCCTTCCTGCTCGAAGGCGTGGCGCTCGAGGAGGGCATGATGCAGGACGACGGCATCCACCCCACCCGCGACGCCCAGCCGATCATCCTCGACAACGTCTGGCCCGAGCTTGCCGCGCTGCTGGAGAGCAACGGCGTGGAGCTGGCCGAAGCCACTCACGACTGATCCGCTGCGCTCGGGCTCTTCTGCCATTGTTGCAGCCCGAGCCCGCCGAGAATCAGCACCAGCCCGATCAGGGTCGAGGCCAGGATCGGTTCACCCACCACCAGATAGAGAAGTAGCAACGAGACCGGCGGCGACAGGAAGATGAGGTTGGAAACCCGCGCCGTACGCGACACTCGATGCACGGCCAGTTGCCACAGCACGAAGGCGATCCCCATTTCGAACAACCCCACGTAGACCCCAGCCCCCAAGGCCGGCCAACCGTGCCAGGTGAAACCGGGGCCGAACAGCATCAGCAGCGTGAGTACCGGCAGGCCGACGCCGAAGTTCTGCCACTGCGCCACCAGCGGCGGGCGCCGGTCGCGCACGTTGAGCAGCCAGTAGAGCGCCCACAGCAGCGTGGAGGCCAACGCCAGACCCACGCCCAGCGGGTCGGCAAAAGCCACGTCGTAGACCCGGCCGCGGGTGGCGATCACCCACACACCCGAGTAGGCGACAAGCCCCGCCAGCACGTCGATGCGAGTAAGGCGCTGGCCCAGGATGGGTACCGCGAGGAAGGCCATGGCCAGTGCCCAGGTGTAGTTGAGAGCCATGGCCTCCTGCCCGGGCAAGCGGTCGTAGGCGCCGAACAGCACCAGGTAGTAGGCCACCGGGTTCATCAGCCCGGCCCAGGCGGCGGTGCGCCAGCCGCGGCGCAATGCCTCACCCAGCAGGCCCTGGCGAACCACCAGCATGCCCATCAGCAGCCAGGACACCAGCGACGCCAGCCACATCAGCTCGAGCGGCGACATGTAGGTCAACGCCACCTTGAAGGCGGTGGCCACGGTGGACCACAGCGCCACCGCCCCCAGACCGAACAGAATCGCCTGGCGATCCTGGTTCAGCGCCTGGGCATTAGCTGCCTCCGCTCTCATCGGTCGATGTGCCCCAGGTCGCGCCCCGGGGCGAGGCGGTCACGCACCCGCTGCTTGAGTTGCTTGCTGTCGGGGAAGCCACCGTCGCGCTTGCGTTCCCACAGCGACTCCTCATCGTAGAAGATCTCGAAATACCCCCCATGGGAAGGCACCAGGGCCACCTCCTCCAACTCCTCGCCGAAGGTCGAGAGCAGTTCCTGGGCCAGCCAGGCACTGCGCAGCAGCCACTGGCACTGAGTACAGTAATGGATGCGGATACGTGACATGCAAGGACCCTGTCGCAACAATGAAAACTCGATGATAGCAGCCAAGGAGCCCGAATGACCGAGCGCGAGATCAGTCAGGCGCGCCTGTACGAGTGGCTGACCGGCGACGAAGACAGCCGCATGTGTCGAGACATCTCCGACGAAGCCTGCCAGGAGCAGCCGCGCAACTTCTTCCTGCACCTGTTCGCCGCGCTGGGCAACAAGCTGGCCGACGAGCTTTCCAGTGCCCGTCTGGTGCTGCCCTGGCTGCTCGGGGTGATCGGCGCCCCACTGTGGATGGTCGGGCTGCTGGTGCCGATTCGCGAATCGGGCGCCCTGCTCCCGCAACTGTTCGTCGCCGGCTTCATCCGTCTCAAGCCCCGGCGCAAGTGGGTGTGGGTGGCGGGCGGCAGCCTCCAGGCACTGGCCGCTGCCATGCTGGCCCTGCTCGCGCTGTTCGGCCAGGGTGGCCTCGGCGGCGGCATGGTGCTGGCCACGCTGGTGGCGCTGTCGCTGGCGCGGGGGCTCTCTTCCATCGCCACCAAGGATGTGCTGGGCAAGACCATTGCCAAGCGCCGCCGCGGCAATCTCATGGGTTGGAGTGGCAGCGTGGCCGGCGCCGTCACCTTGGCGGCCGGTGGCGTACTGATGCTTTTCGAGGATCGCCCCGGCGAGCTGGCCCTGGCAACCCTGCTCGGTGTCGCCGCGCTGGGCTGGGCGCTCAATGCCCTGTGCGCGGCGCGCATCGAAGAGGCGCCGGGCGCGGTGGAGGGTGGCGAGAACGCCTGGAGCAGTATCAAGCTGGGGCTGCGCCTGCTGCGCGACGATCGCGACTTCCTGCACTTCAACCTGTCGCGCGCGCTATTGCTGGCCAGCGCCCTGGCATTGCCCTACGTGGCCTTGCTCGGTCAGCAGCAGAGCGGCACCGAGCTGGGCGGCCTGGGGGTGCTGATCGTGGTCTCGGGCCTTGCCGGCATGGTGGCAAGCCCCGTCTGGGGCAAGCGCTCCGACGCCTCGAGCCGCCGCGTGCTGCGTGATACCGGCCTGGGTGCCGCGGCCTGCTGCCTGCTTGGCGCAAGTATTGCCTGGCTGCCCGGCGAGTGGACGGCCACGGTATGGCCCTACGCGCTGGTCTACGCCCTGCTGGTGATCGTCCATGCCGGCGTACGCCTGGGCCGCAAGACCTACCTGGTCGACATGGCAGGCCAGGACCGGCGTGCGCTCTACGTAGCGCTGTCCAACACCATTACAGGCGCAATGATGCTGCTGGTGGGCGGCATGACGGGACTGCTGGCACAGTGGCTGGGTACCGACTGGCTACTGGTGGCGCTGTCCGCCATGGGCCTGGCCGCTGCCGCCTCGGCCACGCGCCTGCCGGAAGCCGAGTAACCTGCGGCGTTGTCAACGTGGCGAAGGCTGGCCATGATGTAGCATAGTGACGTAGCGTAACTGCCGAGTCCCAGCCAGGAATGCCTGAATGAAACGCACCCCTTTGATCAGCCCGGAACTGCTCGAACGCATCGTCGATGCCTCTGAGGACGGCATCGTGGTCGCCGAGCAGGAGGGTGACGAGAACATTCTCATCTACGTCAACCAGGGTTTCGAGCGGCTCACCGGCTACAGTACCGACGAGATTCTCTACCAGGATTGCCGCTTCCTGCAGGGAGATGATCGCGACCAGCCAGCGCTGATCAATATCCGCAAGGCCCTGAGCGAGGGGCGCCCGTGCCGCGAAGTCCTGCGCAACTATCGCAAGGACGGCACCATGTTCTGGAACGAGCTGTCGATCACACCGGTTTTCGATGCCGACGACAATCTGACCTATTACATCGGCGTGCAGAAGGACGTCACGGAACGCGTCGAGGCCCAGATGGAGCTGGAACGGCTCAAGGCCGAGCACGACCGCTCCTGATTGGCTGCGGCGTTGTAAAAAATTTCCTCAAGGGCTTGCTCTCGGCTCCTCCCGGATATATATAGCCGTCAGGTGCCAGCCATTGGTGCCGATGGCGCTTCAGGTCCGTCGCTTCGGACGCGAAGCGAATTTGCGACACGTCGATCGCAGGGCGGTCGACACCGGGCCATGGGAGGATTTCGCATGAGCCATGAACCCCTTGTCAACGACACTCACGACGACGACCAGGACTTCCTCGAAGCAGTGAACGACGAGGAGTACGTTCGCCCTCGCGCCTCCAGCCGCGCCGACACCCTGCGTGCTCGACGCCGCGTCGAGGCCCTGCTGGAAGAGCGACGCCTGCAGCGCGCCATCGAAGACGACTGGATGCTGCTCGGCGAAGAGGAGGAGGAAGAGGAGTAAGCTCCCCCTGCACGAGGCATCCGCCGGGTGCCTCGTCAAGCAAGTCCATCACCGAAACACAACACGGGACGTAGCGCGAAGCGGTCCTGCACTGCAGCGCTGGCCTTTGCCCGGCACGGCCACTATCATCGGAGCCACTGAAACCCTCAACCCCAGTGGAATTCCATGGCGCAATACGTCTTCACCATGAATCGGGTGGGCAAGGTCGTTCCGCCCAAGAAGCAGATCCTCAAGGACATCTCGCTGTCCTTCTTCCCGGGTGCCAAGATCGGCGTGCTGGGCCTCAACGGCGCCGGCAAGTCGACCTTGCTGCGCATCATGGCCGGAGTCGACAAGGAGTACGAGGGCGAGGCGCGCCCCATGCCCGGCATCAACATCGGCTATCTGCCCCAGGAACCTCAGCTCGACGACGAGAAGAACGTCCGCGAGACCGTGGAAGAGGCCCTGGGCGAGATCAAGGAGGCTCAGGCCAAGCTCGACGCCGTCTATGCCGCCTACGCCGAGCCGGATGCCGACTTCGATGCCCTGGCCGCCGAGCAGGCGCGCCTGGAGAACATCATCGAGGCCGCCGACGCCCACAATCTCGAGCGCAAGCTGGAAGTGGCCGCCGAGGCGCTGCGCCTGCCGCCCTGGGATGCCCAGGTAGGCAACCTCTCCGGGGGTGAGCGTCGCCGCGTGGCGCTGTGCCGGCTGCTGCTCTCCAGCCCCGACATGCTGCTGCTCGACGAGCCCACCAACCACCTGGACGCAGAATCCGTAGCCTGGCTAGAGCGTTTCCTGCACGACTACCCGGGCACTGTGGTGGCGATCACTCATGACCGCTACTTCCTCGACAACGTGGCCGGCTGGATCCTCGAACTCGACCGCGGCTACGGCATCCCGTTCGAGGGCAACTACTCGCAGTGGCTGGAATCGAAGGAGAAGCGTCTCGAGCAGGAGGCCAAGCAGGAAGCCTCGCGCCAGAAGGCGATCAAGCACGAGCTGGAGTGGGTACGCAGCAATGCCAAGGGCCGCCAGGCCAAGAGCAAGGCACGCCTCAATCGCTTCGAGGAGATGCAGTCCGGCGACTTCCAGAAGCGCAATGAGACCAACGAGATCTACATTCCGCCCGGCCCCCGCCTGGGCGACAAGGTCATCGAGTTCCATGGCGTGTCCAAGCGCTTCGAGGACAAGCTGCTCTACGAAGACCTCACCTTCACCGTGCCCAAGGGCGCCATTGTCGGCATCGTCGGTGGCAACGGTGCCGGCAAGTCGACCCTGTTCAAGCTGATCACCGGCAAGGAGCAGCCGGACAGCGGCGAGGTGGTGGTCGGCGAGACCGTCGATATCGCCTACGTCGAGCAGCTGCGCGACGCGCTGGACGACAGGCAGACGGTATGGGAAGCAGTTTCAGACGGTCAGGACATTCTCAACATCAACGGCTACGAGGTCTCCTCGCGCGCCTACGTCGGCCGCTTCAACTTCAAGGGCAACGACCAGCAGAAGTTCCTCAAGGATCTTTCCGGTGGTGAGCGTGGCCGGCTGCAGCTGGCCCAGACTCTCAAGCAGGGCGCCAACGTGCTGCTGCTCGACGAGCCGTCGAACGATCTGGACATCGAGACCCTGCGCGCCCTGGAAGAGGCCCTGCTCGCCTTCCCCGGCTGTGCCCTGGTGATCTCCCACGACCGCTGGTTCCTCGACCGTATCGCCACTCACGTTCTCGCCTTCGAGGGCGATTCCCAGGTGGTCTTCTTCGAAGGCAACTACACCGACTACGAGGCGGATCACCGCAAGCGGGTCGGCAACGATACGCCGCATCGCATGAAGTACAAGCGCATCGACGCCTGATTCACGGCGCCATTCGGCAAAGAACGAGGCCTCGGATCAGCGAGGCCTCGTTCGTTTCAGTTGCTTCTTTCGAGAAAGGAGAATAATCGCTGAGTGGCATCCTCGTCACGGTCGCCGTCCGGTGATGAGCGAGACGATGAACAGCACGATGAACAGGAAGAACAGGATTTGCGCGATGGTGGTAGCCGCTCCCGCGATACCGGAGAACCCCAGCACACCCGCAATAATGGCGATGATCAGGAACAGCATTGCATTGCCGAGCATAACAGACCTCCTTGACTGTCTTGGCGCCATCCCAGGCGCAGTTACCCAATCAGGTGACTTTTAGCCTTGCGTGAGCTGAACGAACCGTCAAGTTACCGCACGTTACACCTTGTATCCTCACCTTCCCGACGTACGCTCTTCGAGCCCGCTCAATACAAGCCGGGTTCCCCCTTCGGCCGGGTCTTGAAGCGCCGATGGAGCCACATGTACTGCTCCGGGTGCTTGCCTATCGCCTGCTCGATGAAGGCGTTGACCAGTGTCGCGTCCCGCACTTCATCGCCACTGGGAAAATCTTCGAGGGCCGGACGGCATTCGATGGTGTAGGTGCGGTCGTCGGGGTTGCGATGGAACATCAACGGCACCACCGATGCGCCGGTCATGCGCGCGATCTTGGCAGTCAGACGGATGGTCGCCGCTTCGACACCGAATAGCGGGGCGAAGACGCTGACGTCACGGCCGAAATCCTGGTCGGGAGAGTACCAGACCAGGTGCCCTTCCTTGAGTCGACGCACCACGCCGCGCAGGTCGTGGCGGTCGATCGTCTCACCGAAGATACGGCGACGCCCTCGGGTCATGAAGCGGTCGAACAGCGGATTGTTATGCGGCCGGTAAACAGCATCGGCCGTGAAGTAGAGCGAGTGCAGCGCCCCGCCCAGATCCAGCGTTGAAAAGTGAATCCCGACGATCAACACGCCCTTGCCCCTGGCACGGGCCTGCTCCATGTGGTGCCGCCCTTTGAAAGTCACCCGATGGCGCAGGTGTCGCGGGTCGCGGCACCATCCCGTGGCGGTCTCGAGAAGGCCGATGCCGTTGGCCATGAAGGTGTCGCGTATCAGCCTGTCATGCTGGGCGTCACTGAGCTCTGGGAAACAGAGCCGCAGATTGGTATCGACGATGTGTCGGCGACGCGGCACCGCAAGCCAAGCCAGCAGGCCCAGGCCACGGCCTATCGCCAGTTTGAGCCGCCAGGGCAGCCAAGCACCGACCCACATGCAACCGATGGCCAACCAGGCCGGCCAGAAGCGAGGATGGGCGAAGGAAGCGGGCCAGTTTCGCTTGGACATGCGGGGTTCCGTTCAGCTCGAGTTGTGCGTAGGCGGTGGCGCTCAGACGTGCCGCGAATAGCGTCTGGGCACTCGCGGCAGAATGCCGGTCAACAGCGTGTAACTGATGGTATCGCAATGCCGGGCCACCTCGTCGACCGAGAGTACCGCACCATGACGGGATCTCCCCCACAGCACCACCTCGGTGCCGATATCGGCCTCGGGGATGTCGGTGACATCCACCGTCAGCATGTCCATCGACACCTTGCCGGCCAGCACCGTGCGTTGCCCGGCCACCAGCACCGGGGTGCCATCGACGGCATGCCGATCATAGCCATCGCCATAGCCACAGGCCACCACGGCGATGCGTGAAGGCCGTGGCGCCCGCCAGCGGCCGGCATAGCCCACCGGCTCACCGACGGCCAGGTCGCGAACGGCGATGATCTCGGAACGCAGCGTCATCACCGGCTCGAGCCGGCGGCTGGCCTCGCTGGGCCGTTCCAGCGGATCGCTGCCGTACAGCATCACGCCGGGGCGAACCCAACTACCATGTGCCTGGGGCCAGGCCAGGGTCGCCGGCGAGTTGGCCAGGCACAGCGGGGCGTCGAGCCGCTTCGCCAGCGCCCGCATGCACGCTAGCTGGCTGTCGAAATAGGTCGAGTCGAGCGCGTCGGCGGTGGCGAAGTGGCTCATCAGCATCAGGCCTGTGACACACGGGGGCGCGGCGGCCAGTCGCTCCCAGACCGCGACCGCCTGCTCGGGAGGAAAACCCAGCCGATGCATGCCGGAATCGACCTTGAGCCACACCGGAATCGGCCTGGCCGGACGATACGCCAGTAGCGCCCTCACCTGCCATTCGCTGTGCACCGCCATCCATAGCCCCAACGCTTCGACACGAGCCAGCTCCTGCGCCTCGAAGATACCTTCGAGCAGTACGATCGGCGCTTCGACACCACCTTCACGCAAGGCCTCGGCTTCCTCCAGGCAGGCCACGGCGAAGGCCGGCGGGCGCTGGCCTTCGGGCAGCGACTCCAGGGCGCGGGCGCACTCCGCGGCACCATGGCCGTAGGCATCGGCCTTGATCACGGCCAAGGCCCGGCTGTCGCCGGCCAGCTCTCGGGCCAGCGCATAATTGTGACGCAGGGCGTCAAGATCGATATCGGCAACCAGCGGCCTGGACATGGCAACCTCCATGGGTGAAATAGCGCAAAATTATCTTTTATATTCGAAGCTATTTCACGAAGAAAACCACCGATTTCTCGGTGGTTTCTGGAATTTAACACCACAATTCAACAAAAAATCAGCCATTCATCATGAAGGCGCCTGCGGGCGCTCACCGATGTTCATGACGGGGTCGTCGTTGACCTCGTCGGGGAGCTCCAGCAACACGCGCTCCTCCTCGGAGAGCCAGGCATTGACGGCCTGGATCGAGTCCGGCCCGAGCAACCCTGCCTGCTGCTGCAACTGCAACAGACCGAGGACATAGTCGTAGCGCGCCTCGGCATGCTCGGCGATGGCATTGAACAGGTTCTGCTCGGCATTGAGTACATCGACGATATTGCGCGTGCCCACCTCATAGCCCGAACGCGTCGCTTCCAGGGCGCTCTGGTTGGAAACGATCGCCTGACGCCGTGCCTCGACCGTTTCCACGTCGTTGTTCACACGGGTGAACAACGAGCGCACCTGCTGAATGGTGTCGCGCCGCTGGGCCTCGAAATCGTACTGGCTGGCCTCGAGCAGGAAGCCGCTCTGGCGAATCTGCGCCTGGGTCGAGCCACCGGTGTAGAGCGGCAGACTGGCACGCAGGCCGACCTGGCTCTCCGACTGATGATTGGTCCCGGTGCGATCGGTATCCGACCAGCCATAGTTGGCGAAGGCCGACACCACCGGCAACTGGCCGGCCCGAGCCACGTCGACGCTGCTACGCGCCACCTCGATGCCGGCCTCGGCCGACAGCACCAGGGGGCTGTTGGCCATGGCCAGCTCCACCCACTCCTCGCGATCCGCCGGCACGGGGCGGGCAATGGGTACTTCGTCATCCAGCGCATCGATGCTGTCGTAGCGATGCCCGGTCAGTCGCTCCAGCGCCTCGAAGCTGACCTGCATCGCCCCTTCCGCGGCGAGGCGCTGGGCGCGGGCCAGGTCGTAGGAGGCCTGGGCCTCGTGGACGTCGGTAATCGCGATCAGCCCCACCTCGAAGCGCTCCTGCGCCTGCTCCAGTTGCCGGCTGATGGCGGCCTCCTGGGCGCGTCGCGCGCTGAGTACGTCGTGCGCCCGCAGAATCTCGAAGTAAGCGTTGGCCACGTTGAAGAGCAGCTGCTGAGCCGCCGCGTCGACCCCCAGGGCGTCTCGATCGATCTCACGCTCGGCCCGCTCGAGCTGGGCGCGACGGGTCGGATCGAAGAGAGCCTGCTCGGCATCCAGGCTCAGGCCGACACTGTTGACCGTATCGTCCTGGGCGGCGCCGAACCCAGCGTCTCCTCCCCCTTGCCCGGGCACTTGAGCACCCACCTGGCCCTCAAAGGAGCTCGAATAGACGCGTGAATGGGCGGCGTTACCGCCAATGGAGATCTGGGGCAACAGGGTGCCACGCTGTACGTCCCGTGCGGCTTCGGTGGCCCTGAAGCCAGCTCGGGTGGAGCTCAATTCGGCATCGTTGTCGAGCGCGTCCTGGGCAATGGTCCAGAGATCGGCAGCCTGGGCGTTGGCGGCCATGGCCATACCGACGAATACGGCCAGGCCGTGGCGGCGAAAACACCTGGAGATGGGGGAGCGGAGCATTGGTTCTTTTCCCTTGTTCGACCCTGCATGGTAAGGATGCTAATGATAACGCATCAGCATGCAGAAAATATGCAGCCGGTCCTTCCGACCGGCTGCATCTTGGCGCATCGATTCCGCTACTCGTTGAAGATGTTGTCCATCGAGAGGCCCTGCTTCTCGAGTACGCGGCGCAGCTTCTTCAGCGCCTCCACCTGGATCTGGCGCACCCGCTCACGGGTCAGACCGATCTCGTCGCCAACCTCCTCCAGCGTGGCCGCCTCGTGGCCGCGCAGCCCGAAGCGGCGCACCACCACTTCCATCTGCTTCTCGGTCAACTCCGCCAGCCAGTCGTCGACATGCTGCTTGACGTCGATGTCGACCAGCGACGACTCGGGGCCCTGCTCATTGTCGTCGGCCAGGGTCTCGATCAGCGGCTTGTCGCTGTCGCCGCCCATGGGGTAGTCCACCGAGGAGACACGCTCGTTGAGCCCCATCATCTTCTTCACCGCCTCGACCGGCTTGTCGAGGTGGTCGGCGATCTCTTCCGGGGTGGCCTCGTGATCCAGCTTCTGGGTCAGTTCACGTGCCGCCCGCAGATAGATGTTGAGTTCCTTGACGACGTGAATCGGCAGCCGGATGGTACGGGTCTGGTTCATCAGCGCCCGCTCGATGGTCTGGCGGATCCACCAGGTGGCGTAGGTGGAAAAACGAAAGCCGCGCTCGGGGTCGAACTTCTCCACCGCCCGTATCAGACCGAGGTTACCCTCCTCGATCAGGTCGAGCAGGGTCAGTCCCCGGTTGAGATAGCGCCGGGCGATCTTGACCACCAGCCTGAGATTGGACTCGATCATCCTGGCCCGGCCCGCGGGGTCGCCCTTCTGAGCCAGGCGGCCGTAGTAGACCTCCTCTTCGGGGGTCAACAGAGGCGAGAAGCCTATCTCATTGAGATATATCTGGGTGGCGTCTAGGCTATGATGGTAGTGCTTGTCCTCGCGACTCAGCGCCTTCTCGAAGGCAGCGTCATCGTCACTGACCGAATTGTCCGATTCCGCCTCGAGGTCCTGCTCCGCCTCGGTGACGTCATCGAGATCCACATCCTGAAGGTCCCGTTCAAGTATGCTCATCGGTTGCTACCCCGTGGTTTCGTCCTGAAATGCCTGTTGCTCTGGCATGGCTTGTAGCACGCAGAGTTCTATTGTTATGACTCCTCATGGTACCAACGGTACCGATGCCCACCTGATGGTCCGATGACGGCAACCGCTATGTAGACTACCGTTCCGGCAAGAATTTCAGGGGGTCCTGAGGCTGGCCATCCTTGCGCACCTCGAAGTGCAGCCTGGCACTTTCAGCATCGCTATCGCCCATCGTGGCGATCACCTGACCCGCTTCGACCACATCGTTCTCCGTTACCCGAAGACTGTCGTTGTGGGCATAGGCGCTCAGGTACTGGTCATTGTGC
Organism: Billgrantia sp. C5P2; assembly: GCF_051062895.2. NCBI lineage: Bacteria > Pseudomonadati > Pseudomonadota > Gammaproteobacteria > Oceanospirillales > Halomonadaceae > Billgrantia > Billgrantia sp. C5P2. The sequence goes on along the minus strand of NZ_CM128542.1, from coordinate 1,164,714 downwards.
TTGAGCAGGATGAGGTTGCCGTAGCCCCGCACCCCACTACCGGCATAGACCACGATACCGGGTCCGGCTGCTCTCACAGGTTGCCCCTTTTGCCCGGCGATATCAATGCCGGCGGTGATGCTTCCACCTTCACCGAAACGGCCGACCAATTCACCGTCGGCGGGCCACTGCCAGGGGACTTCAGCTACCGGCGTATAGGTACGACCACTGCTCTCGGGTTGACGTTCCGGTTCCCCTGCCACTTGGGTGCCGGCATCTGCCGAAGGCTGGGCCGCCGGTTCCTGCTGTGCCTCGGGCTCGGACTCGGGCTGCGCGGCGATGGCCACCTCGGGCTCTACCCTGGGCTCCGGCTCACGCTCCGGCTGGGCTTGCGGCTCCGTCTGGGTCTGGGTCTGGGTCTGGGTCTGGGCGATACTCTGCGCACCAGCCACCGCGGTATCGCTGGGTACGCTCGTCCCGCCTTCGAGAGGTTCGGCCGTCAGCCTTCGATTGCGCTCAATGGCCTCTTGATCCGGCAGCAGCCAGTCGTCGTCGCCCGATTGGGTTGCGGTTGCGGTACCGCCGCCGAGAGCAGTGGCCGTTGCAACCTGGGCGCTCCCCAGCTCATTGGAACGGGCCCCGCCGGAGGGCGCGGCTTCTCCTTCGCCCAGGCGCAGTTGCTGTCCAGGCTCGATGCGGTAAGGCGGGCCAATCTGGTTGAGCCTGGCCAGGTCGCGATAGTCCATATCGTGACGCCAGGCGATGCCATACAGGGTGTCGCCTGACTCGACAGTGTAATGGCTGGCCGATGCTCGCTCGCGACTCACCGAGAGATCACGAACTTGAGGAGTGGAATACTCCTGGACGGCGCAGCCGGCCACTGCCATGGCAACGGCCGAGACGAGAAATACCTTACGCATTGGAGCCCTCCTCCTTGTCAGACGATGTGTGAGAGCCGTTCCCTGCCTTGCCGGGTGCGCTGCCCCCCGAATGGTGGCTCAGTGCCAGTACCAGAGCCGCCCCGACCAGCATGGCGACCACCACGGGCACCAGCAGGCCAGGCTCCCCGGTCAGGTTGGCGTAGTCCCCGGGCATCAGGTAGCGGTAATCGAGCGGGATCACCTGTCCCTCGGGACCGAGCTGATAGCGTACCAGCTCGCGCCAAGGCCACAGTACCGGCAACGAGCCGACGATGAAGCCGACCAGCAGTTGCAGGGTCGCAGTGTGATAGTGACGCAGCAGCCAGGAGAGCAGCCGCGAGAAGCCGAACAGGCCAATCAGGCAGCCCACTGCGAAGGTCGAGAGCAGCGCCAGGTCGAAGCTGCGAATCCCCTGCATCACGGTGCCGTAGAGCCCCATGGTCAGCAACAGGAAACTGCCCGAAACACCTGGCAGCAGCAAGGCGCTGATGGCAATCGCGCCGCCGATGACCAACACCAGCGATGGGTTGCCCAGTTGGGTGACAAGGGGCATCAGCGATGGCAGTCCATGCGCCAGTACCAGACCCATTACCAGTGGAATCAGGTGCCACAGCTTCCAGTCTGCCGGATGACGGCCCACCACGATGGCCGAGGCCGCTACCAGGCCGAAGAAAAAGCCGTTGAGCAGCAGTGGGTAATCCTCCATGAGCCAGACGACCAGATGCGCCACGCTGACCAGGCTGGCTCCGATACCGAGCAGCAGCGGTATCGCAAAGGCCAGGTTGAGGTGGGCGAAGAGCCCTGCCAGGCCGCCGCGGCGCCAGGCTGAGAACGCGCTGGGGCCAAACTGCTTGATGGTATGAATGAGTTCCTCGTAGATGCCCGTGATGAAGGCAATGGTACCGCCGGAAACCCCGGGCACGGCATCGGCCGCCCCCATGCCGGCGCCCTTGAGGAAGACACTGAATTGTCGCTTCAACGAATCACTCCTTGCAGCAGCGGCACGAAACGCACGCGCTCCAGCCGCTGAACGTCATGTTGAGAACCCGCGCGGCGCACCCGGGTCAGCCACTGCTCGCCGTTGGGATCGGCCAGCGGCAGGATCATCACGCCCTCTTCGGAAAGCTGCGAGATCAATACCTCGGGCAACTCGTGGGCACAGGCGGTGAGCAGCACGACGTCGAACGGCGCCGCCTCCTGCCAGCCATGGCCACCATCCGCCAGGCGCAGACGCGCATTATGCGCTTGCAACAAACGCAGCCGCTTGGCTGCCCGATGATGCAAGGCATTGATTCGTTCGACCGACCAGAGTTCCGGCACCAGCCGCGACAGGATCAGCGTCTGGTAACCGGAGCCGGTGCCGATCTCCAGCACGCGCCCAGGCGCCTCCTTCATCACCAGTTCGGTCATGCGCGCCACCATCCACGGCTGGGACAGGGTCTGCCCATGACCGATGGGCAGCGAGGTATCCTCATAGGCGCGGTGGGCCAGCGCCTCGTCGAGAAAGAAATGGCGTGGCTCGGCGGCCATCACGCGGAGCACGCGTTCGTCGACGATGCCCTGCCTGGCCAGGCGCGCCACCATGCGGTCGCGGGTTCGCTGCGACGTCATGCCGACGCCGCGCAACAGCTCGGGTAATTGCTCAGGTGAATGCATCCAACCAGCCCTGCACATCCGCAATGGCCGCACGCTGCGTCAAGTCGGTCTGCAGCGGCGTGATCGAAACGTAGCCCGCCTCGATGGCGGCAAAATCGGTATCCGGCCCATCATCGGCATTCTCTCCCACGGCCGCAATCCAGTAGCGCAAACGGCCCCGTGGGTCGCGTACCTCCATCGGCCGCTCCGCCGGGCCGCGGTAGCCCATGCGAGTCACGCGGAAGCCCTGGATCTGCTCCCAGGGCAGGTCCGGCACGTTGACGTTGAGCAGGCTGCGCGGCGGCAGCGAGAGTTGGTCGGCCGCGCCGACCAGGCTGGCCGCCACGCGACCGGCAGTGTCGAAATGACGCGAACCCACCAGCGACATGGCAATGGCCGGCATGCCCAGGTTACGGCCTTCCATGGCTGCCGCCACGGTCCCGGAATAGAGCACGTCGTCGCCCAGGTTACCGCCGTGGTTGATCCCCGAGATCACCAGGTCGGGGCGCTCGTCCCATACCCCGTTCACGCCCAGGTAGACGCAGTCGGCCGGCGTGCCGTCGACACAGTGGAAGCCGTTGTCCAGCGAGGTCAACGCCAGGGGGCGGTTCAGGGTCAGCGAGTTGCTGGCGCCGCTGCGGTCGCGATCGGGCGCCACCACGCGCAGCCGAGCATGAGACTCCAGGGCCTCGTACAGGGCGCGAAGGCCCGGCGCATGCACACCGTCATCGTTGGAAAGCAGGAGTCTGCGCATTTGTTAGCCCTCTGCCGGTAGCGTCAAGGTGGGATGTTCGATGAGTTCGCGCAGCACCGCCGTGGCGAAGCTGCCACGAGGGAGACGAAAGTCGAGCCGCGCCATGTTTTCTTCTATCGCGAGCCGCGGCTGGTCCAGGCGCATGCGCAAGGGCCGCCGCGCCATCTTCACGCCGGCCCGCTCGAGGCCTTGGCAAAGCTCTGTATTGCGCTCAACGATGGCGCGCTCATAGTGCATGGCCTCGCCCGCGGCGAGCGAGGCGCCCACCCCCCACAGCACGCCGGAAGGGTGCAGGTCGAGCCTGTCGGCACGCGCGTCCAGCTCGGCATCGGGCGTTTCGACCGTAAATTGGCTCGCGGTGCCGTCGAGTATCGCCACGTCTCCCGGCACCAGCCGCTGCCAGTTGCCATCCGTCAGGCGCATGGTCACCAGCTCGTTGAACAGATAGCTGCGTGCGGCGGAAAGCAGCATGCCCTCGCGATCGTCGCGCTTGCGCCAGCCACGCGCCAGCACAGCTCGCGCACGGGCCAGATTGCGCCCTCCGGGTCCGAAACGCTGGGGACCGAACAGATTGGGCACGCCATGGCGGCACAGCCAGGCCCAGCGCGCCTCGAGGTCATCGCTTGTCGCCTCTCCCGAGATGCGCAGCGAGAAGCGATTGGCCCGGTGCACGCCACGCTTGAGCTTGCGCGGATGACGCACCTGCTCGAGCACCCGCACGCCGCAGCCGGCCAGTTGCTCGGCCAGGTCGTCCGGCGCCTGCTGCCCCGGCAAATGTACCGAGAGCCACTGCCGGGTCACGGCGATGCGATCCTTCATGCCCGAGTAGCCCACCGCCCGCACCGGCACTCCGCAGGCCCGCGCCAGGTGACGCACCGCCTCCAGGGTGGTGAGCCCCCGCTTCTCGATCCACAGCCAGAGGTGTTCTCCCTGCCCCTCGGGGGCGAAGCCGAGGATCTCCTCGACCACGAAATCCTCGGGTGTGGCACGGAACTCCCCGGCACGCGGGGAGCCGAACTCGGCCTCGGTGGCGCGGGGCCAGTCGTCCGGCCGGAAAGGCTCGCTCACGCCGCGCCCCCCGCCCGTGTCAGCAGTACCACGGCCTCGGCGGCAATGCCCTCGCCGCGGCCGGTGAAGCCCAGCCGCTCGCTGGTGGTGGCCTTGACGTTGACCCCATCCAGGGGAAGGTCGAGATCTTCGGCGATATGGCTGCACATGGCAGCGACATGAGGCGCCAGCCTCGGCGCCTGGGCGATCACCGTGGCGTCGACGTTACCGACCCGGTAGCCCGCCTCACGCACCAGCGTCAGCACATGGCGCAGCAGGACGCGACTGTCGGCACCGGCCCAGGCCGGGTCGGTATCGGGAAAGTGACGGCCGATGTCCCCCAGGGCGCAAGCACCGAGCAGCGCATCGCTGATGGCGTGCAGCAGGACGTCACCGTCGGAATGGGCGACGAAACCGTGACCGAAGGGGATGGTAACGCCACCGATCACCAGATGGTCGCCGTCGCCGAAACGGTGAACGTCGAAGCCGTGGCCGATACGCAGCATTCAGGGAGCCTCCTCGTGCACGTGCCCGGGGCCTGACAGGAGTTCATCCCGCTGTGCAGCCAGGATATGGCCTGCCAGCGCCAGGTCCTCCGGATGAGTGATCTTGATGTTGTCGCGCCGCCCGGGCACCAGTTGCGGTGCGAGGCCCATGGCCTCCACTGCCGACGCCTCGTCGGTGATCTCGAGCCCGCTCGCGGCAGCCTCGCCCAGTGCCCGTCGCAACAGGCCATAGCGAAAGCCCTGGGGGGTTTGCGCCTGCCACAATCCGACGCGTGCCTCAGTACGAGCCACGCGCCCCTGGCCATCGTCTCGCTTCATGGTATCGGCCGCGGGAGTCGCCAACAGCCCGCCCACCGGGTCCTGCCTCAGGGCAGCGTAAAGATGAGTAAGATCATCGACTCTCACGCAGGGGCGCGCCACGTCGTGGACCAGTACCCAGTCGTCGTCCTCCGCCTCGTCGGCGAAGGACGCCAGCGCCTGTCGCACCGAATCGGCGCGCTCTGCCCCGCCGGGGCTCCGCCCCCACTGGGCGAACGGCACCCAGGCCGGGTCGAAGTGGGCATCGTCCGGGTCGAGACAAAGGCACAGCCGCGCCTCGGGAAAAGCCCGGTGCAGCCGTGCCAGCGTGTGCGCCAGCACCGGCCGGCCGGCCAGCATCAGGTACTGCTTGGGTAGCGCGGCGCCCATGCGCCGTCCACGGCCTGCTGCAGGCACCACCAGCCACAGGCGTTCATTCATTCGAGTTTCCCGCGCGAACGCCCGACGCACCACCCTCGGTCGCCACGCCGGGCACCCAGTAGAACTGCTCGTCGGTACGCACCATGCCGATATCGCTGCGCGCCCGCTCCTCGATGGCATCGAGCCCTGTCTTGAGATCCACCACCTCGGCGGCCAGCCGTTCGTTGCGGTCGCGCAGCGGCTTGTTGGCGGCGTCGAGAACGGCTACGCGCTCGCGAATCTCGCGCAGCTCTTCGATGCCGCCGGCGCCGAGCCACAGGCGATACTGCAGCAGCGCCAGCAGCAGGAGCAGGGCGATGGCAAGCCACTTGAGCATCGGCTGACGTCCTCATGATTCTGAATGGCCGGCATTATGCCATCATCGCCGGTCCGGCTCACGCCCTGAACGCCTCACATCCTGAAGGGCAAGGCCCGCTCGGCAGCCCGGCGATACGCCTCGACGTGACGACGCTCCTCGGCGCAGAAGCGATCCAGGGCATCGCGCAGCCCTGGATCGGCAATATAGTGCAGCGAACGCAGGCGCCTGGGTGCGAAGCCACGCGTGAGCTTGTGCTCACCCTGGGTGCCGGGATCGAAGCAGGTCAGATCGTGGGCCAGGCAGTGCTCGATACCCTGGTAGTAGCACGCCTCGAAGTGCAGGCAGTCGGCCAGCACCTCGCTGCCCCAGTAGCGCCCGTAGAGTGTGCGACTGCCCTGCAGGCAGAGCGCAGCGGCGACTGGCTGACCATCGAGGCGTGCCTGGATCAGCAGCAGTGCTTCAGGCATGGTGCGGCGCAGCCGCTGGAAGAAGTCGAGATTGAGGTAGCCATGGCGGCCGCGTTCGAGGTAGGTGATTTCATAGCAGCGGAAGAAATGCTCGAGGTCGCTCACGCCGATCGCCTCGCCCGCCAGACGATGCAGACTCAAGCCCTGCTCGGCCACCCTCCGGCGCTCCCGACGGATCGTCTTGCGTCGTTTCGCCGTCAAGGCGGAGAGAAAGCCCTCGAAGTCACCGTAGCCGTGGTCGTTCCACTGGAACTGCACGCCGTGGCGCACCAGCAGGTCTGGCCGCGCCGCGAGCCAGGCCTCGACCTCTGCGTCTTCGGCAAACAGCAGATGCCAGCTCGACAGCGTGCTGTCCTCCCACGCCTCGGCCAGCACGTCGCGTGCCGCCAGTGGGTCGACATCAGGGGCCAGCGCCAACCGCGGGCCGGGCACTGGGGAAAAGGGGATCGCCGTGAGCCCCTTGGGGTAGTAGCGGCCGCCGGCCCCCTCCCAGGCATCGGCCCAGCTCCAGTCGAATACATACTCGCCGTAGGAGTGGAACTTGCGATAGTGCGGCATGACACCCACCAGGGTTTCACCACGCCACAGCGTCAAATGGTTCGGCACCCAGCCGGTCGACCGGCTTACCGCCCCGCTCGCCTCCAGCGCATGGAGGAACTCATGGCGCAGGAATGGGTGATCATCGCCGACCAGGGCATTCCATTGCGTCGCCGCCACCGCCTCGATGGCAGGCAGCCGCTTGAGAATCAGCTCGGACATGGCATTCCTGTCGGGAAGGTAACCGAAGCGTCGGCTGACAACCGGCCGACGACGGCCTACATTGTGCCCAGACCCACCGATCCTTTTCCATCGCCGTAATATAACTACATACTTTCGGCCAGGCGCCTTCAAATTTGCCATGCGATGGGAGACAATTGTGTAAATTTACATTCTTCCAACGACGCGAGGTGCTCTCATGGCTCGCCCCACCGCACTAAACCCCACCGTCGAGCAGGTGACCGACCGCATTCGCGAACGTTCACATGGACGCCGTAAGCTCTACGAAGCGCACATGGCGGCCCAGCACAAGCAGGGCGTGCACCGCGGCGAACTCTCCTGCGGCAACCTGGCCCACGGCTTTGCCGGCTGTGACCATGCCGGCGACAAGGATCGCCTCAAGCTGACCAACAGCGCCAACCTGGCTATCGTTTCGTCATATAACGACATGCTCTCGGCCCACCGCCCCTTCGAGAGCTACCCCGAGATCATCAAGCAGGCCGCCCGCGGCATGGGCAGCACCGCCCAGTTCGCCGGCGGCGTGCCGGCCATGTGCGATGGCGTCACCCAGGGCATGCCCGGCATGGAGCTGTCGCTGTTCTCGCGTGACGTGATCGCCATGGCCACTGCCGTGGCGCTCTCCCACAACATGTTCGATGCCGCCCTCTACCTGGGCATCTGCGACAAGATCGTGCCGGGGCTGTTCATCGGCGCGGCGCGCTTCGGCCACCTGCCGGCGCTGTTCGTTCCCGGCGGCCCGATGCCCAGCGGCCTGCCCAACGACGAAAAGGCCCGCGTGCGTCAGCTCTACGCCGAAGGCAAGGCGGGACGTGAGGAACTGCTCGAAGCCGAGTCGCGCTCCTATCACAGCCCCGGCACCTGCACCTTCTACGGCACCGCCAACTCCAATCAGCTGATGATGGAGATGATGGGGCTGCATCTGCCCGGCGCCTCCTTCGTCAACCCGGGCACCCCGCTGCGCGAGGCGCTGACCCGCTACGCCGCCGAGCAGGCGGTCCGCAATACCGAGCAGAGCGGCAATTACCGCCCCTTCTACAAACAGATCGACGAGCGCGCGATCGTCAATGCCATGATCGGCCTGCTTGCCTCCGGCGGCTCGACCAATCACACCCTGCATCTGGTGGCGATGGCCGCGGCCGCGGGCATCACCATCGATTGGGACGATTTCACCGCGCTCTCGGCGGTGGTGCCGAGCATGACGCGGATCTATCCCAACGGCAGTGCCGACGTGAATCACTTCCAGGCTGCCGGCGGCATGAGCCTGCTGATCCGCGAGCTGCTCGACGCCGGACTGCTGCATGGCGACATCCCCACCGTGTTCGGTACCGACCTCACCGCCTATACCCAGGAGCCGTTCCTCGATGACGGCAAGCTGGTGTGGCGCGAAGGGCCGACGGAGAGCCTCGACCGCGACGTACTGCGCCCGGTCGCCGACCCCTTCGCCCCCACTGGCGGTCTGGTGGTCCTCGACGGCAACCTCGGCCGCGGCGTGATCAAGGTCTCGGCAGTCAAGCAGGCCAATCGGATCGTCGAGGCCCCGGTGCGCATCTTCGACGACCAGAACCAGGTCAAGGCCGCCTTCGAGTCCGGCGACCTTGACCGCGATGTGGTGGTGGTGGTGCGCTTCCAGGGGCCCAAGGCCAACGGCATGCCCGAACTGCACAAGCTGACACCTTTCCTCGGCGTGCTGCAGGATCGCGGCTACAAAGTGGCCTTGGTTACCGACGGGCGCATGTCCGGCGCCTCGGGCAAGGTACCCGCCGCGATCCACGTCACGCCTGAAGCCGTCGACCGCGGCCCGCTGGCACGACTGCGCGACGGCGACGTGATACGCCTGGACGCCGAGCGCGGTGAGCTGACCGCTCTGGTCGATGCCTCCGAGTTCGCCAGTCGCAGCTGCATCGAACCCAACCTGGAGCGCTACCACTTCGGCCTGGGCCGTGAGCTGTTCGGCAGCTTCCGCCATCTGGCCGCCAGCGCCGAACTGGGAGCCGGTGTGTTCGGCGGCTTCGAGGCCGAGGTCCTGTCGCGGGAACTGGAGAAGATCGAGCAGGAGGATCAATGACGCGACCGGCCCTGATCGGCGACATCGGGGGCACCAATGCCCGTTTCGCCCTGGTCACTCCCGGCGAGTTCGAGCCCCACGACATCCTGGCGCTACCCTGCGCCGACTATCCCGGCCTGGTCGAGGCGGTGCGCGACTACCTGGCACGGGTCGGGCTGGATGCCGACTCGGCACCGCGCGAGGCGTGCCTGGCCTTCGCCTGCCCCATCGGCGACGACCGGGTGACGATGACCAACAACCACTGGTCGTTTTCTCGCCGCGAAGCACAAGCGGCGCTCGCTCTCGATCGGCTGAAGGTCATCAACGACTTTACCGCCCAGGCCCTGGGCGTACCGCACCTCGCACACGACGAGCTGGTCGAGATCAAGCCGGGCGTTGCGCGCGAACACGCCGCCTGCCTGGTAATAGGCCCCGGCACAGGCCTTGGAGTGGGCGGCATCTTTCCGGGCCGTAGAGCCTGGATTCCGCTCTCGGCCGAGGGCGGCCACGTCACCTTCGCCCCGACCGACGAGCGCGAACAGAACCTGCTGCGCCACTTCCGCAACCGCTACGGCCGGGTCTCGGTGGAACGCATCCTGTGCGGCCAGGGACTGCTCGATCTCTATATCGCCCATTGTTCGCTGAAGGGCGTCAATCCCAGCTGCAAGATGCCGGCCGAGGTCACCGCCGCCGCCACGGGTGGCGACGGTATTGCGCGTGATACCCTGCTGCGGTTTCTCAAGATCCTCGGTGACGTCTGCGGCGATGCGGCACTGACCATGGGGGCGCGGGGCGGGGTCTATCTATGTGGCGGCATCCTGCCGCGGCTGCTGGACTGGCTGCCCCAGAGCCGCTTCGTGGAAGCCTTCACCGCCAAGGGCCGCATGAGCGATTACACTCGCGCCATCCCGGTACAAGTGGTCACTGCCGCCTGGCCGGGACTGTTGGGCGCCGCCGAGGCCCTGCGCAACGAAGAAGTGGAATGAAGTGAAGCAAGGATTAAGGAGAGCGAATGATTCCGCAAAGCCTGCGAGCCCTGCTCGACGAGACCGACGGCCAGCGTGAGTGCGAATGGGCCGGCCGCCGCGTGTGGCTGGCACGCGAACCCTGGGGGGAGCTTGCCGTATCGCTGCAGGGCGCCCAGGTGCTTCACTTTCTACCGGCGTCCGAAGCCACGCCAGTACCTGCGCCCACCCCCGCGCATGCCGAGGGCTCGCTCCCTAACGCGCCCGGCGCCGCGCGTACTAACGGGTCCGAAGACGAGCGTGCCAGTGCGCCCGAAGCCATGGGCGAGGGGGAAGAGGCGCTAGTGCCCGGCGGCTGGCTATGGGTCACGCCGACGCCCCAGGCGCTGCCCGGCGCCATTCGCGGCGGCATTCCATTGTGCTGGCCATGGTTCGCCGACGAACGCGGCGCCGACGAGAGCCCCGATCGTTCCGGCCCCATGCATGGCCCGGCGCGCAAGGCGCAGTGGCAATTGGAAGCGGTCGACGAACACGAGGGTGGCGTCGAACTGCACCTCTCGCCCAGCGAACGCCTGCACAGCCAGTTGACCCCCCGCACCGTGATCCAGGCCAATGCCCAGCGCCTCCACGTGGAGCTGATCACCGAGCACGTAGGTGAAACGCCAATCAAGCTAAGCGGTGCCCTGCACAGCTATCTGGCCGTGACCGACAGCTTCGCCTGCCGTGTCGAAGGACTGGCCGGCGCGCGCTACCTGGATAAGCTGGCCGGCTTCGCCGAGCGTGAGCAGCAGGGCGAGCTGGCCGTGCGCGGGGGGCTCGACCGGATCTACCACAGCAATGCCGAGGTGGTCCTCGATGACGGCCACCGACGCCTGCGCGTCGCCCGCCAGGGCAGCGACTCGGCGGTGGTGTGGCAACCGGGCGAGGCACTGCCCGACGACACTTCACCCACCGCCGCGCGTTGTTTCCTATGTGTAGAGTCGGCCAACACCCGCCTCGACCCGGTGTGGCTGGTGCCCGGCGCCCAGCACCTGCTGGGGACCACCCTGACCTGCGAGGCAGAAGCACGATGAGCGGCGCCACATCGCTCGAGACGCCCTTCCTGCTGGGCATGATGCGCCTGCACGAAGTGGCCGAGCTGCACCCGCCCGCCCGCCTGGCCGACTGGATCGAGGCGCGCCTCGACGAGGGGCTCACTTGGTTCGACCACGCCGACATCTACGGCGACACACGTGGGGAGGCGCTGTTCGGCGATGCCCTACGCGCCCGCCCCGGGCTCGCTGCACGAATCCGGACGGTCACCAAGGCCAGCATCGTCACGCCCGAGCGGGACGCCTCGCCGTTTCGCGTCAAGCACTACGACAGCTCGCCGGAATACCTCGTCCGGAGCATCGAGGCCTCTCTGACCCGTCTCGGCGTCGAGCGTCTCGACCATTTCCTGCTGCATCGCCCCAGCCCACTGATGGACGCCGAAGCCACCGGCCGAGCACTGGACGACGCCATCGATGCCGGCAAGATCGCCGCCGCCGGGGTCTCCAATTTCCTGCCCGCCCAATGGCGGCGCCTGCAGGCGGCCATGCATCACCGTCTGTCAGCGCATCAGCTGCAGCTCTCACTGGACCGCACCCAACCTCTGTTCGACGGCACTTTCGATGCTCTGCTCGAGGACGGCCTGACGCCTCTCGCGTGGTCGCCGTTGGGCGGTGGGCGAGTATTCCAGGGGCCGGCCGCACGGCTGCTGGCCCGACTCGCCGAGGAGCGCGGCATGACCCCGGCCGGGTTGGCGCTGGCGTGGCTGCGTGCCCTGCCGGGCCGGCCGCGCCCAGTGATCGGCAGCCTGCGCGCCGAGCGCATCGCCGCCCTGCGAGCCGATGCCGAGGCAACGCTCGACCGTGCCACCTGGTACGCCCTGCTCGAGACAGCCCGTGGCCACGAAGTGGCCTGAACGGATGCACCACGACAACTGAGGATCCCCCATGATATCCGTGATCGCCTTCGGTGAAGCCCTGGTCGACATGCTCTCCAGCCGGCTCGGCGAGCAGGCCGGCAGCGCCCCGGAAACCTTCACCCCCTACGCCGGCGGTGCACCGGCCAACGTGGCGGTGGCCTGCGCGCGCCTGGGCGTGCCCAGCCGCTTCCTCGGCATGCTAGGCGCGGATCACTTCGGCGACTTCCTCGCCACGGAGCTGGCCGCCCACGGTGTCGACCTCTCCGGTGTGGTGCGCACCGACGAGGCGCGCACGGCGCTGGCCTTCGTCTCGCGCGATGCCGATGGCGAGCGTACCTTCGATTTTTACCGCCCACCCGCCGCCGACCTGCTCTATCGCCTCGAGCACCTGCCAGCCGGGGTATTTGCCGAGCCCGCCATCGTTCACTTCTGCAGCAACAGCCTCACCGAACCCGAGATCGCCGACACCACCCTGGCCATGGCCGAGATGGCCGGCCGCGCCGGTTGCCTGGTCAGTGTCGATGCCAATCTGCGCCACAATCTCTGGGCCGGTAGCAACGCCGACATCGCCCTGGTCACCCAATTGATCGACCGCGCCGGCCTGGTCAAGCTGTCGACAGACGAGCTCGACTATCTGCGCGCCGACCACCCGGCCGATGCCTGGCTGGCCGAGCGTCTCGCCGCCGGCGTCAAGCTATTGGTGATCACGGATGGCCCCGGCGAGGTACGCGCCGTGGGAGTGGGCAAGGAGCTCCGTCATACGCCGCCTACGGTCGAAGCAGTGGATACCACCGCCGGTGGCGATGCCTTCATCGGAGGGCTGCTCGCCGAACTGGCCGAACACGGCATCGAGGAGAGCTGGCACCAGGATGACGCCTTCCTGCAGCGCGCCCTGAGTACCGCCGCCAACTGCGGCGCTCATGCCGTGACCCGGCCTGGCGCCTATGCTGCCCTGCCAAGCCACGATGACCTGGCCCGGCTGCGAGGCTAGGCAATTCACGATGTGAGCCTGGCCGGCAGCCGGCGCCTCAGGGTTCGTGGCACGACCTGCTGCCCCACGCGGTAATCGCCCTGCGAGGCCGCCAGGGCACAGGCCAGTGCCATCGACGCCATGCGATCGTGATCCTGTACCGCCGAGTTGACCGGCAGCGGCAGGAAGTCGAGCAGCCGGCTGTCGCCGAAGGTCGCCATGCGCAGCGTCTGCGGCAAACCGCCCTCTTCCAGCAGCACGTCGAAGACCCCGTCGAGCAGGGTATACGAGGCCGTGACCACGGCATCTGGCAAGCCGTGGCGGTCGAGCAGTTCCCGCATCAACTGGGCGCCATCCGCCCGATCGTAGCGCTCGGCGCCATAGACCAGCGCTTCGGCGCCGTGTCCCGCCAACGCCTGCTGGAAACCACCCCGCCGCTCACGGCTGATGGAGAGCGTCGGCACAGCATCCAGCCAGGCGATACGCTTTACCGAATCGTCGAGCAGCGAGCGGGTCAGTTGTTCGGCGGCCTCGCAGTCGTTGCTCACTATGCTGGCAAAACGCCCCGGGTCGAAGCCGCGGTCGACCGCCACCACCGGCAGGCCGCCCTGCAGCAGTTCGCCATAGAAAGGGTCGTTCATAGGCAGGCAGCTGGCGGTAATCAGCACCTCGCAGCGCTGGGCACGCAGCGACAGCGCCAGGTCGCGCTCGGTATCCGGCTGGTCGTCGGAACCGACGATCAGCAGTTGGTACCCCCTCTCGCGAGCGCCACGCTCCAACCGCTTGGCCAGGCGCGCGTAGCTGACGTTCTCCAGGTCGGGCACGATCAGCCCCAGCGTGCGGCTCGAGCCGCGCCGCAGCCCCGCGGCCTGGGCATCGACCCGGTAACGATGCTCGCGTACCACTGCCATCACCTTGTCGACGGTGTCCTGGCTGATGCGTCGTTCGGCGGCCTTGCCGTTGATGACGTAGCTGGCGGTGGTACGCGAGACCCCGGCCAGTCGGGCTATTTCAGCGAGTGTCATGAGATTCCTCTGTGTGTCAGAGCCGATTCTACGTCACACGCGACCTGCCCCGCCCCCTGCGAAAGTCTAAGAAATAGCGTCTTGCGAAACCATATGAATCGATCCAGCATGTAAAAGATGAAAGGTGACACGATTCAGCAATACAGTCTCTCAACTAAGGGTTGAATCCGCGCTGTACGTCACCTTCCGCGCACCCAGGAGATTTCACATGCTCACGCTACGCCCCGAGGACATCCGCCTCGACTGCCAGGCAGCCGACTGGCGCGACGCACTGGAGCAAGCCGCCGAGTTGCTGCACCAGGCAGGGCTGACCGCTCCCGCCTACCGCGACGGCCTGTTCCAGCGCGAGACCCAGTCCTCCACCTATCTGGGCAATGCCATCGCCATCCCCCACGGCACGCCCGAGAGCCGCGAATACGTGCGCCAGACCGGCGTACGCGTGCTGCAGTTCCCGGCCGGGGTCGAGTGGCATGACGCCCAGCGCGTCCACGTGCTGGTCAGCATCGCCGCCCAGAGCGATGAGCACCTCGACATCCTGCGCCAGCTCACCCACGTACTGGATGACGACAGCGTCGGTGAACGCCTGGCCGCCGCACGTTCGGCGTCGGCAGTGGCCACCCTGCTGTCGAAGACGGTGGTGGAGGCTCGCCTGGATGCCGATACCCTGTGCCTCGGCTTTCCCGCTCGCGATGCGCGCGAGCTGGCCCTGGCCGGTGCCGCCCGGCTGCGCCAGCTCGACTGCGTAGGCAGCAACTTCATTGCCGATGTCGCCGGGCGCGAGCTGATCCAGCTTGGCCAAGGGCTATGGCTGGCCGCGAGTGAGCAGGGCGTTGAGGCACCCGCGCTGGCCCTGGCGACACCCGATGCGCAGCTGGAAAGCGAAGGCGAAGAGGTAAAAGGCGTCTTCTGCCTGGCCGCCCAGGGAGATACCCACCGCGGCCTGCTGGAGCGAATCCTGACACTGCTCGACAGCGGTGCCGCCGCCGAGCTGTCCAATGCCGATGCTGCCACGGTGCTGGCGCGGCTGGCCGGCGAATCCGCCGCGGCCCATACCCGGCTAGCCCGGGTACTCAATGCCCACGGCCTGCACGCCCGTCCGGCCAAGCATCTGGTACAGGTAGTCCGTCAGCAAGGCATCCCCATTCAGGTGCGCCTGGCCGAAGGCGGCGGTGCCGCGGTATCCGCCACCAGCTTGACCAAGGTGATCAACCTCGGCGCCCGGCGCGGCCAGCAATTGTCCTTCTCCGCCGAGGGCGACAGCGCCCAGGCGGCGCTCGACGCCGTGTGCCGGGCCGTGACCGATGGCCTCGGCGAACAGGTCCTGCCGTTCGACGAGAGCCGCGAGCGTATCGTGCCGCAGGCCGACGCCACGCCCGCCGAACCGCTGCCCGACGATGCGCCCCACCTTGGGGTAGCCGCGTCGCCGGGGCTCGCCATCGCCCCGGTTTTCGTGCTTCAGACCCCACGCTTCGACTATCCCGAGCGCGCCGCCGATCCGGGCGAGCAGCAGCGGCGTCTGCAAGACGCCATGGCCGAGGGTGTGGCCCAGCTCGAGGCGCTGGAACGCGAAGCCCGCGGCGGCGAAGTGGCCCAGATCCTCTCCATGCACGAGGAGATGCTGCGAGACCCCGAGCTGTTCGAGGCGGCCCGCGAGGGCATCCACGAGGGTCGTTCCGCCGAGGCCGCCTGGTGGGAGGCCATCGAGACCGCCGCCCATGCCCAGGAGATGCTCGCCGACCGCCTGCTCGCCGAGCGTGCCGCCGATCTGCGCGATGTCGGCCGCCGCGTGCTCGGCATCCTGTGCCAGGTGAGCCTGCCCGAGCCGCCGGAGACGCCCTATATCCTGGTGACCGACGACATCGGTCCCTCCGACGTGGCGCGCCTGGACACCCGCCGGGTACGCGGCCTGCTCACCGCCCGTGGCGGCGCCACGGCCCACAGCGCGATACTCGCCCGGGCGCTGGGCATCCCCGCCGTGGTGGGCGCCGGCGAGCGGGTGCTGACCCTTGCCAACGGCTGTGAGCTGATCCTCGACGGCGAGCGCGGCCGAGTGATCCCGGCACCTTCCACTGAACGTCGCGCCGCTGCCGAGCAGCGCCTGGCCGAGCACCAGCGCCGCGAAGCCGAGGCTTGGGAGTCACGCTTCGAGGAGGCGCACACCCGTGACGGGCACCGCGTGGAAGTGGCCGCCAACCTGGGCAATACCGCCCACGCCGCCGACGCCGTGGAACGCGGCGCCGAGGGTATCGGCCTGCTGCGCACCGAATTCCTGTTCATGGCCCACGCCCAGGAGCCGGACCTCGACACCCAGATCGCCGAGTATCGTGAGGCCCTCGACGCCCTGGGTGGCCGCCCGTTGGTGGCCCGCACCCTCGACGTGGGCGGCGACAAGCCGCTGCCCTACTGGCCGGTACCGAAGGAAGACAATCCCTTCCTCGGACTGCGCGGCATTCGCCTGACGCTGACCCGCCCCGAGGTACTCGAGACCCAACTGCGTGCGCTGCTGATGGCCGCGGCCCCCGACGCGGAGGGAACGCCAAGGCCGCTGCGCATCATGCTGCCGATGGTCAAGGACGTGGGTGAATTCCGCATGGCACGGACCATCTTCGAGCGACTGCTGGTAGAGATCCCCGAAGCCGAGCGCGCCAAGGACGTGCAGCTCGGCGTGATGATCGAAGTACCCTCGGCGGCGCTGCTGGCCCCGACGCTGGCCGCCGAGGTCGACTTCTTCTCGGTGGGCACCAACGACCTGACCCAGTACACCCTGGCCATCGACCGCGACCATCCCGCCCTCTCGGCCCAGGCCGACGGGCTGCATCCGGCAGTGCTGCGCCTGATCGAGATGACCGTGGCCGCGGCCCATGCCCACGGCAAGTGGGTCGGGGTTTGCGGCGAGCTGGCAAGCGATGCCCTGGCCGTGCCGGTGCTGGTCGGCCTCGGCGTCGACGAGCTATCGGTCAGCGCTCGGCAGGTGCCGCTGGTCAAGGCAAGGCTGCGTGAGTTCGACCTGGCCGAGGCTCGTGCCCAGGCCGAGCTGGCCCTTGGCCAGGCGACCAGCGAAGCGGTCCGCGACGCCCTGGAGGTGCGCTGATGGCCCGCGTGCTCACCCTCACTCTCAACCCGGCGCTGGATCTCTCCGTAAGCCTGGAGCGGCTGGTGCCGGGCAGGGTCAACCGTACCCGCGAGACCCACCTGACGGCGGCCGGCAAAGGGGTCAACGTGGCCCGGGTGTTGGCCGACCTCGGACACGACGTGACGGTGTCGGGATTTCTCGGCGCCGACAACGACGGCCCCTTCCTGCGCGCCTTCGAGGCCATGGCAGTGGAGGATGCCTTCCTGCGCGTACCCGGCGAGACCCGTATCAATGCCAAGCTCGCCGAGGCCGATGGCCGCGTCACCGACATCAATGGCCCCGGCACGGCAATCGATGCCACGGCCTGGCAGCGGCTGCTCGACGGACTCGACACGCGTATTGGCGATTCCCGGCGACGCCCCGATGCCGTAGTGATCGCCGGCAGCCTACCGCCGGGCGTAACGCCAGGCAATCTTGCCGAGCTGACCGCCCGGTTGCGAGAGGCCGGGCTGCCGGTCTGGGTAGATACCAGCGGTGACGCCCTCGCCCAGGCCATCGATGCCCGCCCCACCGCGGTCAAGCCCAACGAGCAGGAACTCGCGGCCTGGGCCGGCAACGCCCTGGACACCTCCGAGTCACGGCTGGCCGCGGCGCTGCGCCTGTATGCTGCCGGCATCGAGGAGGCCGTGGTTTCCGCCGGCCCCGCCGGTGTGCTGTGGGTCAGCCATCGCGGCGCCTGGCAAGCCGTGCCGCCACGGCTTTCAGTGACCAGCACCGTGGGTGCCGGCGATACACTGCTCGCCGCCCTGCTGCATGGCGTGCTGGCGGGCCACCCGCCGGAACAGGCGCTGCGTCTGGCCACCGCGCTTTCCGCCGAATCGGTTCGCCACGTCGGGGTGGGCAACGCCCGAGCCGACGATTTCGCTCACATCCAACAACAGACCCGCGTGCGTCGCCTCAACGACGTGGACGCAGGGGGAGCCCTTGCATGAACGTGATCATCGTCACCGCCTGCCCCAGCGGCATGGCCACCACCTTTCTCGCCGCTCGCCGCCTCGAGCAGGCCGCCCGACGCCTCGGCTGGCAACCCAGCGTCGAGATGCACAGTCAGCTCGAGGCCGTCGAACCCGTCTCGGCCCAGGCCATTGCCGAAGCCGAGCTGATCGTGGTCGCCGCCGACCACGTCCCTGCTGCCGAGCGCTTCCGCGGCAAGCACCTGTTCCAGGCCGCCATCGGCGAGGCACTGCCCGACCCCCAGGCCTTCCTCGCCCGCGCCCAGCGTGAAGCCGGCGAATATACACCACCCGCTATGAGCGCGGCGCCGATTGCCAAGCAGGCATCCGTCAGCGGCAGTCGCATCGTCGCCGTGACCGCCTGCCCCACCGGCGTTGCCCACACCTTCATGGCCGCCGAGGCGCTGAGCGAGGCCGGCAAGAGCCTGGGCCATGCGATTCGCGTCGAGACCCAGGGCTCGGTGGGGGCCCAGGACAAGCTGACCGACGAGGAGATCGCCGCGGCCGACGTGGTGATACTGGCCTGCGACATCGAGGTCGACCCGACCCGCTTCGCCGGCAAGCGCATCTACCGCACCTCTACCGGCAACGCGCTCAAGAAGCCGCGCCCCACCATCGAGGCGGCGCTGGCCGAGGCCGAGATCGAGGACACCGCCGGCGCCTCGCGCCGGAGTGAGGCGAACAAGAGCCTGAAGGAAAAGGGTGTCTACAAGCACCTGCTCACCGGCGTCTCCTTCATGCTGCCCATGGTGGTGGCCGGCGGCCTACTCATCGCGCTCTCCTTCGTCTTCGGCATCGAGGCCTTCGAACAGGAGGGTACGCTGGCCGCGGCGCTGATGCAGATCGGCGGCGGCACCGCTTTCGCCCTGATGATCCCGGTACTGGCCGGCTACATCGCCTACTCCATCGCCGACCGACCCGGCATTGCCCCGGGCATGATCGGCGGCATGCTGGCAGCGGACATCGGCGCCGGCTTCATCGGTGGCATTCTCGCCGGCTTCCTCGCCGGCTACGTGGCGCTGGCCGTGACCCGGCACGTCAAGTTGCCGAAGAGTGTCGAGTCGCTCAAGCCGATCCTGCTCATTCCGCTGATCGCAAGCCTCGTCACCGGGCTGACCATGATCTATGTCATCGGCGAGCCGGTGGCGGCCATCCTCGCCGGCCTGACCGAATTCCTTGCCGCCATGAGCTCGGCCAATGCCGTGCTGCTGGGCATCCTGCTCGGCGCCATGATGTGCTTCGACCTGGGTGGGCCGGTCAACAAGGCGGCCTATACCTTCGGTGTCGGACTGCTCTCAACCCAGACCTACGCGCCGATGGCGGCGATCATGGCCGCCGGCATGGTGCCGGCCATCGGCATGGGTATCGCCAGTTTCGTCGCGCGCCAGAAGTTCTCCGAACCGGAACGCGAAGCGGGCAAGGCGTCGTTCGTGCTGGGACTGTGCTTCATCAGTGAGGGTGCCATCCCCTTCGCCGCCAAGGACCCGCTGCGCGTCATCCCGGCCTGCATGCTGGGCGGCGCAACCACCGGCGCCCTCTCCATGCTGGTCGGCGCCCAGCTGATGGCCCCCCACGGCGGTATCTTCGTGCTGCTGATACCCAACGCCATCAACCCTGTACTGCTCTACCTGGGCGCCATCGTCGTCGGCTCGCTGGTCACCGGCCTGGGCTACGCCGCGATCAAGCGCGGTGCGGCACCGGTGGCCGTGGCCGCCAACGCCTGATACCTACCTGGCAGGCGTTCCAGCGCTGGTGCATGCCGCACAAGAGCGGCATGCACCAGCGCTTTTTTCATCGGCACCAGCCCCAGGCCGACAGATAAAAAAAGCCCGGCCGAGAGGCCGGGCACAAGGACAGCAACGGGCTGTCGAGAGAGCACAACGAGATTCGTTACGAAACCGACACTCAGTGATGGAAACGCTCAGCGGCCTCCTTGGCGAGCTGGCGAATGCCGGTCCAGTCCTCGGCGTCGACCAGGGACTTCGGCGTCAACCAGGAGCCGCCCACGCACATCACGTTCTTCAGCGCCAGGTAGTCCTCGGCATTGTCGAGAGTGATGCCGCCGGTGGGGCAGAAGCGCGCCTCGGGAATCGGGCCGGCGAAGGCCTTCAACGCCTTGACGCCGCCGCTGGCTTCGGCGGGGAAGAACTTGAAGCGACGATAGCCGTATTGCCAGCCAGTCATCAGCTCGGACACGGTAGCCACGCCGGGCAGCATCGGCACGGGACTGGTCACGCCGTAGCGATAGAGCGCCTCGGTGGTGCCGGGGGTCACCACGAAATCGGCCCCCACCTGTTCGCTCTGGCGATACTGGGATGGGGTCAGTACGGTGCCCACGCCGATGCTGGCCTGGGGCAGCGCTTCCTTCAGGCGACGTATCGCCTCGAGGGCGCAATCGGTGCGCAGGGTCACTTCCAGCACCGTGAGCCCGCCCTCGACCAGGGCGCGGCCCAGCGGCACGGCGTCTTCCACCCGCTCGATGGCCAACACCGGGATAACCTCGGCCTTGAGGCAGATGCTGTCGAGTTCAGTGGTACGCGTGGACGGCAGCTGTTTGTCGATGGTCATGAGCAGACTCCAGTTCAGGGGGCCCAGTAAACGGCCAGCGGGCAGGAAAGAAAGGCGCGGATCGGCAGCTCGCGCGAGTCGTCGCCGGACATGGCCCGGGCCAGCACGCTGCGCTTGTCGTCGCCGGTAATGTGCAGCACGTGACGTCGCGCCTGGTGCAGCCGGTCGGCGCTCAGGGTGATGCGCGCCTGGGGCTGGCTGGGCGTGCGCGCAGCCAGCACCGGGGCGTCGGTGGTCAGCCCCAGCTCCAGCTCGCGGCTATCGGGAAACAGTGAGGCGGTGTGGCCGTCTCCGCCCATGCCCAGCACCACCAGACTGGCGGGCCAGGTCAGTGCCTCGATGCGCCGGGTGACGGCCTCGACACCCTGCTCCGGGGTTTCGTCGGCGGTGGTCAGGGAGACGAAGCTGGCCGCCGCCGCCTTGCCCTGCAGCAGGTGGTGGCGCACCAGCCGCGCATTGCTCGCCTCGTCCGACTCGCTCACCCAGCGCTCGTCGGCCAGGGTCACGTCGACCCGCTCCCAGGGCAGTTCCTGCCGAGACAGGGCCTGAAAGTAAGGCACCGGCGTCGAGCCGCCGGAAAGCACCAGCAGGGCCCGCTCCTGCTGCGCCAAGTCCTGGCGCAGCGCTTCGCTGGTGGCTTCGGCGAGCTGCTCGGCGAGCTGCTCGCGCGGCCTGGCATTCGCTTGCGTCATATCAGTAGTCCTCGTACCAGCTGCGCCCATCCTGGGTGATCATGGCGATGGAGGCTACCGGCCCCCAGGAGCCGGCCGGATAGCGCCGCGGTGGCTCCCCCATTTCCTTCCAGGCGGCGATCAGGCTATCGCACCAGTGCCAGGCGTGCTCCACTTCGTCGCGGCGCACGAAAAGGTACTGCTGCCCTTTCATCACCTCGAGCAGCAATCGCTCGTAGGCATCGGGTATTCGCGTCTGGGGGAAGGCGCTGCCGAAATCCAGGTGCAACGGGCCGCGGCGCAGACGCATGCCCCGGTCCAGGCCGCTGTCCTTGGTCAGCACCTCGAGGGCGATGCCCTCGTCGGGCTGCAGGCGGATGATCAGCTTGTTGGCCGCCAGGTTGCGCTGGTCGGGGTCGAAGATATAGTGCGGCTGCTGGCGAAAATGGATGACGATCTGCGACAGCTTCTCCGGCATCCGCTTGCCGGTGCGCAGGTAGAATGGCACCCCGGCCCAGCGCCAGTTCGACACGCCGGTCTTTATGGCCACGAAGGTCTCGGTGTCGCTGTCGCGGTTGGCGCCCTCTTCCTCCAGATAGCCCGGTACGCCCTTGCCCTTGATGGTGCCGGCGATGTACTGGCCGCGCACCACGTCTCGGTTGAGCTTGATTTCGCTGAACGGCTGCAGCGCCTTGAGCACCTTGACCTTTTCGTCGCGAATGGCGTCGGCATCCAGGTTGGCCGGCGGATCCATGGCGATCAGGCAGACCAGCTGCAGCAAATGGTTCTGCACCATATCGCGCAACTGGCCGGCGCGATCGAAATAGCCCCAGCGCCCTTCGATGCCGACCTGCTCGGCGACTGTGATCTCCACATGAGAGATGTGGTTCTGGTTCCACTGGGTGCCGAACAGGGGATTGGCGAAGCGCAGCGCAATCAGGTTCTGGACGGTCTCCTTGCCCAGGTAATGATCGATGCGATAGACCTGGGCTTCCTGGAACACCTCGCCGATGGCGTCGTTGATCTCGCAGGAAGACTCGAAGTCGTAGCCGATCGGCTTCTCGACCACCACGCGGGAGAGCTCGTCGAGGCACTCACCGGCCTGTAGATTGCGGCAGATGTCGCCGTACAGGCTCGCTGGCACCGCCAGGTAGACGACCAGGGGGCAGACCACGGTGTCATGGCGCACGGCCTCACGCCACTCGGTAATGCCGCGATAGCCTTCAGGGGTGGCGAAATCGAGCTGCAGGTAATCGAGACGCGCGATGAAACGCTTGACGGCTTCGCGGTCGAGTTCCGCGGGCTTGACGTAGGTCTGCAGGGTGTCGGCAATTTGCCGACGAAAGGCATCGGACTTCAGCTCCTGGCGGGCCAGCCCCAGGATACGCGTGTCGTCATGCAGCAGGCCCTCGCGGTCGAGGTGATAGAGCGCCGGATAGAGTTTGCGCAGCGACAGGTCACCCAAGGCACCAAACAGCGCGAGATCGATGACCGGCCGACTCTCTTCCTCTGACCGCTTGGTTGCATTCATGTCCGCCCCCATCTGGTTAATTTACACAAAAAATACGTAAAAACCGACCTGCCATCAACCGATTTTTTGTAATATTACACTCGGAATCGGTTCTTCCTATACCTGGATTCGCGCCCGACCGACACTCCGCGCTAGGATAGCCGGCGATCATGTTGTTAAATCACTACATCATCATTTCAGGAGAGTCTCAACCACCATGGCCCACGACCTGCTGCAACGAATTCGGCAACGCCTCGAAGAGCTCAACCGCTCCGAGCGCAAGGTAGCAGACGTCATCCTGGCCGACCCGGCCCGGGCCACCGGCCTGAGCATCGCCAGCCTGGCCCAGGCGGCGTCGGTCAGCGAACCCACGGTCAACCGCTTCTGCCGTAACTTCCACGCCAAGGGCTATCCCGATTTCAAGATCAAGCTAGCCCAGAGCCTGGCCGGCGGCACACCCTATGTCAGCCAGTCGGTGGAGCCTGGCGATGCGGCGGCGGATTACACGCGCAAGATCTTCGGCGCCACCATCGCCGCCCTGGACGAAGCCAGCCGCACGCTCGACCCGGCCCGTATCGAGCGGATGGTGGACTACCTGATCCAGGCCAAGCAGATCCACTTCTTCGGCCTAGGGGCTTCCGGTGCCGTGGCCCAGGATGCGCAGCACAAGTTCTTTCGCTTCAACCTGCCGGTCACTTCCTACGTCGACGTGCTGATGCAGCGCATGGTCGCCTCGGCCTGCCACACCGGTGACGTGGTGGTGGTCATCTCCTGGACCGGCCGCACCCGGGAACTGGTCGACATCGCCCAACTGGCGCGCGAGAGCGGTGCCGTGGTACTGGGCATCACCGCCCCCGGATCGCCGCTGGCCGCGGAGTGCACCGAGACGCTCGAGGTGCCCACGCCGGAGGACACCGACGTCTACATGCCGATGACCTCACGCATGATCCAACTCACCCTGATCGACGTACTGGCCACCGGCGTCACCCTGCGCCGCGGCGAGGATTTCCTGCCCCACCTGAAGAAGATCAAGGATAGCCTGCGCGACACCCGCTACCCGCCCCGCGGCTGAACGCCGCGTGACGCCAATGCCTCAAGCCCCAGCCTTGCTACCGGCAGCCTGCCAGGCCGCGACCAGCGCCTGCGCCTGCCGGCCCACCTGCTCGGGTGCCTGCCCGGGGCGATAGAGGGCACTTCCCAGGCCGGCACCGCTGATACCGCCAGCACGCCAGGCGGCAAAGTCGTCGGCGCCGATGCCCCCCACGGCATAGAGTCGGGTATCGCCCGGCAGCACGGCGCGTAGCGCCTTCATCCCCTCGATGCCCACCTGGACGGCGGGAAACAGCTTGAGGCCGGTGGCACCGGCCTCAAGCGCGTCGAAGGCCTCCGATGGGGTCAGCACGCCGGGCCAGCTCTGCATGCCGAGCCGTCGCGTGGCTTCGATCACCGTCGGGCGGCAGTTGGGCGACACCACCAGGCGCCCCCCGGCGGCATGCACCTCCCGCACCTGGCCCGGGTCGAGCACGGTACCGGCGCCTACCAGCGCACGATCCCCCAGGGCGTCAACCAGGCGACGGATACTCTCCAGCGGCTCGGGCGAGTTGAGCGGCACTTCGAGCGTGGTGATGCCGGCGGCGAGTATCGCCTCGCCCACCGCTACCGCCTCGCCGGGAGTAACGCCACGTAAGATACCGATCAAAGGCAGGGTCATGAATCATCTCCTTGCAGACGTCGTTGGTCGGCCTGCGCCAGCCCCAGCCCGGCCAGCACTGCCGCTTCGCCATCGAGGCGTCGGCTGTCGTGACCCAGCGCCTCCAAGGCCAGGGCGTAGCGTGAGCACAGCGCTTGGCTGCCGATCAGGGTGACGGCTGCGCCGGACAGCTCGTGGCGCATGCCGGCGAGTTCCAGGCCGATGGTAAGCCCCGAGAGACGAGCCCCCAGGCGGGCATGCCGCGCCACCCCCCTGGGCAGCGCGTCGTCGAGCAGGTCGGCGGCACGCAGGCCGAATAGCTGCTGACCGAAGCGCCCGGGCTCGGCACTTGCCTCGCGCACCGCGGCGACGAACGCGTCGCGGCAGCCAGGCGCATCGAGTTCGGCGTCGGCCACGGAGTGCTTGAGCACCGACTGGCTCGCCAGCAGGCGATAGAGTTCGCCGGTCAGGTGGGTAGCGAAGCGTATGACCGCGCCCTCCTCCAGCCAGGCCCACTTGGCGTGAGTGCCGGGCAGGCAGACCATCCCCGAGAATCCCGGCTCCCGGGCCACCAGGCCGGCCAACTGAGTCTCCTCGCCGCGCATCACGTCGAAACCATGCCCTGCGGGGTCGGCATGCTGGCAGAGCCCAGGCAGCAGGCGCACGTCCAGGCGCGGCTCGTTAACCACAGGCGCCACGGCGGCCTTCGCCAGCTCGCCCAGGCCCACCGGCACCGGCAGGTAGGCCGCCTCCTGCCAGCCCTGGCGGGCACCGGCCATGCCGCAGACCCACACCGGCACGCGGCCGGAAGCGGGCAACCAGTCACCGATCGTCTCGAGCAGCGCGGGCTCATAGCCCTCGGCTGCCAGAGCCAGCATGCCCTTGTCACTGCTGCCCCGAGACAGTACCTCTCCGCGCCCGTCCACGGCCCAGGCGCGCAGGTTGCTCGAGCCCCAGTCCACGGCGATCCACGCCAGCCGCTTACGCACCTCCTCGCTCATGGCCACTCTCCTCACCACTCGGCGATGGAGCCGTCTTCATGGCTCCATACCGGGTTGCGCCAGCGGTGTCCCACTTTGGCCCGCTCCTCGACGAATGCCTCGTCGATCTCCACACCGAGTCCCGGTCCTTGGGGAATGGCACAGAAGCCCTCCTCGATGGCCAGCGCCGACTTGTCGACCAGATAGTCGAGCACGTCATTGTCCTGGTTGTAGTGAATGCCCATGCTCTGCTCCTGGATGAAGGCGTTATGGCTCACCGCATCCAGCTGCAGCGAGGCCGCCAGGGTCAACGGGCCGAGCGGGCAGTGCGGCGCCAGGGCCACGTCGTGGGCCGAAGCCAAGGCGGCGATCTTCAGCCCCTCGCTGATGCCGCCGCAATGGGAGAGGTCGGGCTGAATGATGTCGATCATGCCGTCGGCGAGCAGGTCGCGGAACTCGAAGCGGGTGTGCAGCCGCTCGCCGGTGGCCAGCGGATAGCCGAGGCCACCGGCGATGTGCTTGAGCGCCGGCAGATGCTCGGGGGCCACCGGCTCCTCGACGAACATGGGATGGAACGGTTCCAGTTCACGCAACAGCGCCTTGGCCATGGGGCGATGCACCCGGCCGTGGAAGTCGATGCCGATGCCCACCTCAGGGCCCACCGCCTCGCGAGCCTCGGCCACCCGCGCCACCGCCTCGTCGACCTTGCGGTGCGAGTCGACGATCTGCATCTCGGCGGTACCGTTCATCTTGAAGGCGGTGAAGCCACGTTCGACCAGCGCCCGGGCCCCGGCCCCCACCTCGCCGGGGCGATCGCCGCCGGTCCAGGCGTACATGCGCATGCGCTCGCGCACGGCGCCGCCCAGCAGTTGATGCACCGGCACGCCCAGGTCGCGCCCCTTGAGGTCCCACAGCGCCTGGTCGATGCCGGCGATGGCGCTCATCAGGATGGGGCCGCCGCGATAGAAACCGGCACGGTAGAGCGTATTCCACAGGTGCTCGATGCGGTGCGGGTCCTGGCCGACCAGGTAATCGGCAAGCTCGTGCACCGCCGCCTCCACCGTGGCGGCGCGGCCTTCGATGACCGGCTCGCCCCAGCCGTAGCAGCCGCTGTCGGTCTCGATCTTGAGGAACAGCCAGCGCGGCGGTACCTGCCAGGTCTTGAGTCGAGTGATCTTCATTCGGAACGCTCCTTGGCATGAACAGGGAATTCGGCTAGCGACGCCGGGACGGATCCAGTCTCTGCGCCGGCGACGATGCCCAGGTCGACGGCGGTACGCCGCAGCACATCGGTGGCGGCCGCCTCGGCTGCGTCCGCGTCGCGGTGACGGATTGCCTCGAGCAGCCGACCATGGCGCGCCAGGCTGTCCTTCAGGCCGTCTCGCTGAGGCGGTAGATGGGCCTGGGAGCGCTGGATCAGGGCAACGATCGAGGGTCTCAGCAAATGGCCCATCTGGCGCCACACCAGGTTGTGGCTGGCGCGGTAGATGGCGTCGTGAAAGGCCACGTCGTGCTCCGCATGCTGCGCGCTGACTTCCGGCCTGCCGGCGGTATGCTGCATGCCCTGGTAGGCCGTTTCCAGGCGCTCGAGGTCCTCCGCTTCGGCAGCGCGGGCAGCCAGGCGGGCGACGGCCGGTTCCGCCGAATAACGAAAGGCGAAGATCTCGCGCAATAGCTGGGGATCGGGCGCTTCGATATCGGCCATCCACGTGCTGACCAGCGGATCGAGCAGATGCCATTCGCCAATCTCGCAGACCACGCTGCCGCGCCCCGCTGTGCGCTCGATCAGACCGAGGGCAACCAGAGTCGCCAGGGCATTGCGCACCTGGTTGCGGCTGACCTCGAAATGCTCGCAGAGGTCGCGTTCGCGGGGAAACGTCTCGCCGGGGTGCCAGTGACCCGCCAACAGCGCCTGACCCAGCAATCTGGCCAGGCCATCGGCACCGCCGTGATGACGTGGCAGCGAAGCCAGTGTCATTGCAGTCCTCCCGAGAAAGATCCTGATGATGACGTGGTGCAGCGACTATAGAACAATGCCGCCGCAAATGTCAGACATTTGCCGTCACAAATAAAAAAGAGGCGAGCCTGACGACCCGCCTCTACGCGCGCAGCCTCAACCGCCGGCGAAGGTGGCGTAGATGATGACCACCAGCACCACCAGCAAGAGCCCCACGGGCACGGCGCCACGCCAGGGCGTGAGATCGACGGCGCCGCTGTCCTCGTGCACCCAGTCGGTCTCGCGCGGACGCAGCTTGCCGATCACCAGCATCAGGACGACCAGCAGCACAAACACGCCGGCCACGAAGTGGAACTCGTGCATGACCAGCGGAAGCCGATCGAACGGCGGCACGAAATAGCCCGCGGCAATCAGCAGGCAGCCGCCAACCAGGGCAATCTTGGCCGCCATGGGCGGCACCCGCTTGGTGAGCAGGCCGACGATCACTACCGCGAGGATGGGGATGAAATAAATGGCGTTCATCTTCTGCAGGTAGCCGAACAGGCTCTCCTGACCGGCCAGAAGCGGCGCGATGGTCATGGTGACGATGGCCATGATCCAGCCGAACACCTTGCCCGACCTGACCACCTGCTCTTCGCTGGCCTCCTTGTTGAGCACGCATTTATAGAGCCCCAGGCTGAAGATAGTGGTGGTACTGTTCAGCGCCGAGTTGAACGACGACAGGATGGCGCCCACCATCACCGCGGCGAAGAAGCCGGTGAGATAGGGCGGCAGCACGTTGAACACCAGGTGACCGTAGGCCTCGTCGGCCTGAACGCCCTGATCGGCATAGAGGTGGTAGGCGATGATGCCCGGCAGCACCAGGTACAGCGGGCCAAGCAGCTTGAAAAAGCCCGTCAGCAGGACGCCCTTCTGGCCCTCGGCGAGGTTCTTGGCGGCAAAGGTACGCTGGATGATCTGCTGGTTGGTGGTCCAGTAGAAGAGGTTGATCAGGAACACGCCGGTAAAGAGGGTGGAGAACGGTACCTGCTGTTCGGAGCCGCCGATCGAGTTGAGCTTTTGCGGATCGCTCTCCTTGAGGATATTCCAGCCTTCGAGCAGGCCGCCGTCGTCGCTGACCGCCTGCAGGCCAAAGTAGACAATGACGAAGCCGCCGACCAATAGCCCGACACCGTTCAGTGTGTCCGACACGGCAACGGTGCGCAGCCCGCCGAACAGGGCGTAGATGGAGCCGATGATTCCCACCACCCAGACAGTAAGCCACAGCAGCAGCGTCGACGATTCGATCCCGGTCAGGCCGGAGAGATCGAGCATGCCCTGCAGCCCCATGGCGCCGGAGTAGAGAATGATCGGCAGCAGGATCACCGCATAGGCGATCAGGAAGATGATGTTGCAGATCAGTTGGGTACCGGCGTCGAAGCGGATCAATAACATTTGCGGCAAAGTGGCGATGCCGCTGCGCAAGAAACGCGGCAGGAAGAACAGCGCCAGGGCGACCAGGGCGATGACCGCCACCACCTCCCAGGCCATTACGCTCAGGCCATCGCTGAAGGCCGCCCCGTTGAGCCCCACCATCTGCTCGGTGGAGAGGTTGGTCATCAACAGCGAGCCGGCGATCAGAGGAAAGGTCAACGAGCGGCCGGCAAGGAAATAGCCACTGGTACTCTCATGATCGTCGCGTCGGGTCAGGCGCCAGGTGATGAGGGCCACCAGGCCGGTAAAGAACAGGAACGACAACAGGGTCAAGGCATGCATGCAGGTACACTCCCTTGCGGACAGCGAGCAATCCGTTGCGTCAGCAAAATGTCTGACATTGATGAATTCACTACATTCTAGGCAAACGAAGCGCCTGATACATGCGCCTTTAGTCTAATAACCTATATAAAATTAAGTAAATTTACCTAAAACAGCCGATACGCCCCCCCCTGCGCTTCGGCTCTGTCACGGCCGGGAAATAGACAGGCAGCACTCTTTCCCGCACAAATCTCATGAGCACTGGATACGCACATCAACCAAAACCCTGCCTGAACTAATAACCTGAAGAGTTATGTGACTCTAGGCACTCAAAGGTTACTTAATAATTTGCCGCGCATGCTTTATCTTTAGCTTAGACAGCGATACTCCGACTTTGCCGTGCACCGGTTAATCATCTTTCCTACTTCACTTGGGCACAATCACAAGCCGATAGAACTTCTTCAATTTATAGCATTAAGAACAGAACTCTGAATTGAGCCACGCCGGGAGCGCCCTCGCCCCAACCTCATCAGCCGCGCCTTAGCATTGAAAAACCTACGGAATGTTATCGAACCCTTAAATCAGCTTTACATGATTCAAAGCAGGCACAGACTTAAGCGTGGCGAACCTCGGATAGCGCAATATTGTGCATTTTTCAGCACGAATCCCATGACTCCCTTTTTGTAACCTCGCTTTCACAGATCACGCGATTGAGCTAAAATCCGTTCTTTTGCGCATGGTCCGTGAGCATAGTGTCCTTTTCTCTATATCTCGAAGACTGGCGGGGATGGCTTGCCGAAGAGGTCGTTGCCATCAGCCCGAGCCAACGAATCTCGGCTCAGCCAGGAAAAAGCCTGCCGGCCATGCTGCGACGGCGCCTCGACGATACCGGGCGCGCCACCTGCGAGATCTTCGGCGAACTGGATCCGGAAGCGGACCTACCGTTGGTACACGCTTCCCGACATGGCGATACCACCCATACCCTGGGCATGCTCGAAGTACTGGAGAGTGGCGAGGCCATCTCCCCGACACGCTTTTCCATGTCGGTTCACAACGCAGTTCTGGGTGTCCACTCCATTTCGTGCGCTCATCGTCGCCCCTTGCAGGCACTGGGCGCCTGTGGCGACGAGTTCGACGCCGTTCTGCACGAGGCCCGGGGGTATCTCATGGAAGGTCACCGGGCCGTCGTCGCGGTTCTCTCGGAAGGGCCGCTGCCCTCGGCTTACCGGGGGCGTACAGAGCACCCGGGTACCGCCTGCGCTATCGGCATGCGACTGACGCTGGATCGAGGGCGAATGCTCACCGCCTCTGATCAGGCAGGCTGCTCCCGTCCCTCTCCACTCGACGTCATGGCTTGGCTGAGCGGTGACAGCCCCTTCCTCGCCGGTCGGCAGCGGTGGCAACTGGGTGCGGAATGAACGTGAACAGATGGTGGCGCGGCCTGGGCACAGCTCTTTCCTTCATTGCCTTCGGCATCGGCGGCCTGTTCATCGGCTTGGTGGTCGCCCCCCTATTGAGCCTTTGCGTGCGCGACAACGAGCGACGCCATTATCTGGCGAGATGCCTCATTCAGCGCTGCTTCCGGTGTTTCATCAACCTGATGCAAGGCCTCGGCGTGCTCGATTATCGCCTCGACCATCAGGAACGACTGCAACGCCCCGGCCTGCTGGTGCTGGCCAACCATCCCTCGCTGATCGATGTCATCTTTCTGCTGGCGCACATGCCCCATGCCAACTGCATCGTCAAGGGACGGCTGGCCAACAATCCGTTTACACGCGGACCGGTCCGCGCGGCAGGTTATATCACCAACAGCGAGCCCGAAGCGGTGCTGGAAGCTGCCGGGGAGAGCCTCAGGAAAGGCCACTCGTTGATTCTCTTTCCAGAAGGCACCCGCACCAAGCCGCAGCGCCCGATCAAGTTCAGGCGCGGGGGAGCCAATATCGCACTGCGCACGGGAACGAAGATCACGCCGGTACTGATAAGCTGTACTCCCACCACACTGA
This sequence comes from Billgrantia sp. C5P2, assembly GCF_051062895.2. Lineage (NCBI taxonomy): Bacteria > Pseudomonadati > Pseudomonadota > Gammaproteobacteria > Oceanospirillales > Halomonadaceae > Billgrantia > Billgrantia sp. C5P2. The sequence continues at coordinate 1,133,442 of NZ_CM128542.1, read as the reverse complement.
CCAAGGGCGAGCCTTGGTACCATATCCCGGCGAGCAGGGTACGGATGGAACTGCGCGTTCTCGACGACCTGCCTCTCAACGACGACAAACAACAGCCGACCGGGCAGCTCGCCAGACAACTGACACAACGGCTGAGCGATCACTTCAACAGGGAATTGGAACGATTTCATCATGAACAAGACATGCGACCTGACACTTGAACTCAAGCGCCTGATCATCGACACGCTGGAGCTCGAGGACATCACTCCCGGGGACATTGATGCTGAAGCCCCGCTGTTCGGCGATGGGCTGGGGCTCGATTCCATCGACGCTCTCGAGCTCGGCTTGGCACTGCAAAAACGCTACGGCATCAAGCTGGACGCCGAAGCCGAGGAAACCCGTCATCATTTCTCCAGCCTGAATGCCCTGCATTCACTCGTGGAGGCCCGTCGTGTCAACTGATATCGCCGCCGGTAATCGCACCGCAATATTGACCCATGTGCGCAAGACCCTGGTCGAACTGTTCGACCTCGACGCCGCTGACATCACCCCCGAAGCGCGACTCTACGAGGACCTCGATATCGACAGCATCGATGCCGTGGATCTGGTCGTCGAGCTCAAGCAGTTCACCGGCCGGCGCATCAACCCGGACGACTTCAAATCGGTGCGTACGATCGATGACGTGGTCAATGCCGTCGAACGCCTGATGCAACGCTGAGCGATGCCGAGACAAGCGATCAAGTGGCTCGGCATCGGCACGGCACTCGCCTGGCCGGTACTGGTCTTCGTCCTGCATGACCGCCTGGGTAGCTGGCCACTGTTGGCGATCGGTGCCTTACTTCTCGCCTGGCGAATGCCGCAGGCTCGCTATCTTGCCACCTTGGCGGCGGCACTGCTGCTTGCGCTGGGAGGCTTGGGGCATGCCGAACTCGGCATGCGTGCCTATCCCGTCGCCGTCAGCGTCGTCATGCTGATCACCTTCCTGTCCAGCCTGTGGCAGGGCATGCCGATCGTAGAGCGCCTGGCGCGCCTGCGCGAACCCGATCTGTCACCGGCCGGAATACGCTATACCCGCCGGGCCACCTGGGCATGGTGCGGTTTCTTCGTCTTCAACGGCACCATCGCCAGCTGGACAGCCCTGTATGCCGACCTGGCGACCTGGACGCTGTACAACGGTGCCATCAGCTACATCCTGATCGCCATGATGTTTACCGGTGAATGGCTGCTGCGTCACCGGTTGCGAAGGAGTCTTTCGTGACATTCGTCCCGCTAACACGACTGCCCTGGCGTAGAGCGAACACGAACCGCCACTCACTCCCTAGTCACTGGGCCGATTCGTTCTCGCTCATCCAGCGTATCGATGCTTGGCATCGCTGGTTGGCCAGTCAACCCGCTGGCCATTGGCTGCTCTGTCAGCGTAATCCCGAGGAATTTTGCGCGGGGCTGGCGGCGCTGTGGGAAAGCGGTCGTATCGCAGTGCTGCCGGCCGACGATCGCCCCGCAACGCTGGAACGGCTAGCCGCGGAGGTCGACGGCACACTGCCCGAGACTCCTGGAGAGCAGCGCGTCAATGAGGCCACTGCTCCCGCCATCCCCGAGTCGCTTTCTCCCGCCGCCACGGCATTCGTGCTGTACACCTCCGGCTCCACCGGCGACCCCGTACGACTGGTCAAGCGTTTCGATCAGCTCGATGCGGAACTGGCCGCCCATGCCGAGCTGTGGCCCTTGGCCGACAGCGGTGTCATCTCGCAGGTCAGCCACCAGCACATCTATGGATTGCTTACCGGCGTGCTGCACCCCTTGTGTGCCGGCGTTCCTTTCTGTGGCGACGAGTGCCGTTATCCCGAAGTGCTGGCCGTACGCCTACAGGAAGCTGGCGATGCCGGCCTCGCGCCAGTAGTGGTGAGCTCTCCCGCCCAGCTTTCACGTCTGCCGGAGCATCTCCCGTGGAACGGCTTACCCCGACCCAGTCGCGTGTTCTCCTCCGGAGCCCCGCTCGCGACAGAACATGCCCGGCGTGCCGAGAGCCTGCTGCACGCACCTGTGATCGAGATTTATGGCAGTACCGAGACCGGGGGAATCGCCCAGCGCCGGCAAACGCAGGGCTCTAATTGGCAGGCCCTGCCCGGTGTGGAGCTATCGATCGTGGACGAACGCCTGACGCTGCGCTCGCCGTTTCTGGAGGACCCACAAGGCTGGTGGCAACAGCCCGACCGTGTAGCGCCGGCAGCCGCCGGCTTCGAGCTACTGGGGCGCGCCGATCGGCTGGTAAAGATCGCCGGCAAACGCGTCTCGCTGGATCATATCGAGCAGAGCCTCGCCGCCCTGCCGGAAGTCAGTGAGGCTCGCTGTATCGATCTCGATCGCTCCGATGGACGCCTGGGGGCCGTGGTCGCGCTGCGCGATGCATGCATACCGCACCGGCACGATACCCGCCATGAACTGATTCAGCGTCTGCGAACGCACTTGTCGGGTCATCTGGAGCGCGTCGCCATTCCGCGCTACTGGCGCTTCGTCGAAGCCCTGCCAAGCAATGCCCAGGGCAAGCTCGACCGTGGTCTGGTCGACCGGCTGTTCGCCGATCTCGACGACACCAAGACACCACGCTGGCTGGGCGAGCGCCGCCCGGATCCCGCTACCTGCCTCTTGACCCTGGAAGTGCCGGAACGGCTGGTCTTTCTCGAAGGACACTTCGAAGAGTACCCGCTGGTGCCAGGCGTGGTCATGGTGCAATGGGCCATCGAACTCGCCAACGACAGCTTCGGTGAGACAGGCGAGTTCAAGGGTATCGAGCGCTTGAAGTTCCAGCGTGTGTTACGCCCGGGCTCGCGCTTCACGCTGCAGTTGACGCGTCGCGATGACGGCATCGCTTTCGCCATCGACTCGCACGAGGGCCGCCATTGCGCCGGGCATGTGCGCCTGCTGACCCGGCCCGGAGGGGGCCATGGCTGAGGCGCGTCCCTGCATCCTGATTCCGGTCTATAACCATCCCACCACGATCGGCCCACTATGTGACGAACTGGCCGCCCTGGGGCTTCCGCTGCTGCTGGTGGATGATGGCTGTGATGCCGAATGCGCGGCCGAACTCGACCGCCTCGCCGGAAAGGGACATCACCTGCTGCGCCTGACCACCAACCAGGGCAAGGGTGCAGCGGTGCGAGCCGGACTCGAACAGGCCCAGCGTTTCGGGTACACCCATGCCTTGCAGGTGGATGCCGACGGCCAGCATGCCTGCGAGGACCTGCCGGCCTTTCTTGCCGAACTGGAGTCGGCTCCCGAAACGTTGGTGGTCGGTTACCCGCGCTATGATGCCAGCGTTCCACGGGCACGCTTCTATGGCCGTTATGCGACCCATGTGTGGGTGTGGATCAATACCCTGTCACTGGAAATCCGCGACTCCATGTGCGGCGTCAGGCTCTACCCGGTCGCGGCGCTCAACCGTCTGCTGGCACGCCACCCCTGCGGCAACCGCATGACCTTCGACACCGAGGTACTGGTGCGTTGGCACTGGGCTGGCGGTGCCCTGACGCAGCGCCCCGTACGGGTACACTACCCACGCGATGGCATAAGCCACTTCGCGCTGTGGCGCGACAATCGCCAGATCTCCATGATGCATACCCGCCTGTTCTTCGGCATGATGCTACGACTGCCCCGTCTACTGGCTCGACGTCTGCGAAGAATACCTGCAGAGGAGGGCTCATGAATCGCCATTGGGCCCGGATCGGTGAGCGCGGCACCATTGCCGGCATGACCCTGATGGTGTCGATACAGCACCACTTGGGACGCTGGCCCTTCAGGCTCGTGCTATGGCCGGTCATGCTGTGGTACTTCCTGGCGCATGCCACGGCGCGACAGGCCTCCCAGTCCTATCTACAGCGCCTCTATCCTCATCTCGTGCAACGACCGCTCGCCCGCTGGTGGCACAGCTATCGCCACTTCCTCGCCTTCGGCGATGCGCTGATGGACAAGGTCGCGGCGTGGAGCGGGGATATCGCCGACGAGCGCCTGACCGGCACGGGCATCGAACGATTCAGTGCCGCCATCGAAGGCGGCCGGGGCGGCCTGATCCTGGTCGCTCACCACGGCAACCTCGATGTGGTCAACGCCATCGCCGAGCGGCACCCGGGGCTCGAACTGACGGTGATGATGCATACCCGCAACGCACGCAAGTTCAATGCGCTGCTGGAGCGCGTCACCGGCCGACCCCGCCCGCATGTGCTCGAAGTCAGCGAGATCACGCCGGCCACCGCCCAGGCGCTGGCCGAACGCATTCACACCGGCGGTTATGTGGTCATCGCCGCCGACCGTCTTTCCCTGTCGGAGGGGAGAACGCGGAGTCTCGAGTTCCTCGGCGATCACGCCAGATTTCCCGAAGGCCCGTTCTGGCTTGCCACGTTGCTGCGCTGCCCGCTGTACACCCTCGCCTGCGTACGCGAGGGTGACAGGTTTCGGATCGACTTCGAGGCCCTCGACGACACCGGGGAACTGCCACGCCGTCAGCGCGAGGCATGGATTGCCGACACCATGCAGCGTCATGCCGACCACTTGGCCGAGCGCGTTCGGCGTCATCCCCTGCAATGGTTCAATTTCTATCCGTTCTGGATGAACGACACTGGATACCTTCATGACGACTCTCCATGACCCACTTGCCGGTCCCATCATCAGCGAACCGCTCACGCTGGATGGCTCGATCGTCACTCTCGAGGACGTACTGGCCGTTGCCGAAGGCCGACGTCGCGTCGTGCTGTCGTCAGCCCCCAAATTCCGTGAGCGCATCGCCCGCGGCAATGCGTTTCTCGAACGCCTGCTGGAGGAAGATGGCGTGGTCTATGGCGTCACCACCGGCTACGGCGACTCCTGCACCCGCGAAGTGCCGACCTCCGACCTGGAACAGTTGCCGCGCCAGCTGTATACCTTTCACGGCTGTGGCCTGGGCGAGGTGCTGTCGGTGGAAGCCGCGCGAGCCGTGGTCATGGTGCGCCTGGTATCGTTGTGCCGCGGTGTCTCCGGGGTCAGCCTCGAACTCCTGGAACGCCTGGCCTGGCTGCTCGAGCACGATATCGTGCCAGTCATTCCCGAGGAGGGCTCGGTAGGGGCCAGCGGCGATCTGACGCCGCTGTCGTACTTGGCTGCGGTACTTTGTGGCGAGCGTGAGGTGTTCGACCAAGGCCAACGCCGCGCGACCTCTGAGGTCTTTGCCGAACGTGGCCTGGAGCCCTATAGGTTGAAGCCCAAGGAAGGTCTGGCACTGATGAACGGAACCGCTGTAATGACTGCGCTGGGCGTGTTCGCCTTCGCCCGGGCCACCTATCTGGCGCTGCTTGCCACACGCATCACGGCACTGTCGGTGCATGCACTGGACGGCAATCCCTACCACTTCGATGCCGACCTGTTCGCCGCCAAGCCGCATCCCGGCCAGAATCGCGTGGCCGAGCGTCTGCGCAACGACCTGCATGCTCCCGAGACGCCACGCAACTCACCCCGCCTGCAGGACCGTTACTCGACACGCTGCGCACCGCACGTGATCGGCGTAGTGGAAGACGCCCTGCCCTGGTGGCGCCAGTTTCTCGAGAACGAGCTCAATAGCGCCAACGACAATCCGTTGATCGACGCCGAGCACGGCAAGGTCATGCACGGCGGTCATTTCTACGGCGGCCATGTCGCCTTCGTCTTGGACAGTCTCAAGCAGGCCTGCGCCAACCTGGCCGACCTGCTCGACCGCCAGCTGGCGCTGCTGGTCGACACCCGCTTCAATCATGGCCTGCCCAGCAACCTGAGTGGCGCCGCCCCCGAGCGGGCCAGCCTCAACCATGGTTACAAGGCCGTGCAGATCGGCGCTTCGGCGTGGACCGCCGAAGCGCTCAAACTGACCATGCCGGCCAGCGTCTTCTCGCGCTCCACGGAGTGTCACAACCAGGACAAGGTCAGCATGGGGACCATCGCCGCTCGCGATGCCCTGCGTGTACTGACTCTCGTCGAACAGGTCGCCGCCGCCACGCTGCACGCCACCTGCCAGGCCGTCGAACTGCGAAGCCATCTTGCCGATGCGCCCCCGCTTCCCGAGCGCCTGGCCGGCTTTCTCGATGCCTGTCGGGAGATTTTTCCGGCCTTGGGCGAAGATCGCGCCCTTGAATCCGAACTGCGCACCCTGTGCGACCTGATTCGCCAACGCCGCTGGAGCCTGTATGACGCCTGACGACCGCCCGCTGCCGAGCGGCGAAACCGAGCTGACGATACCCTTCCATGATGTCGACATGATGCAGGTGGCCTGGCACGGCCACTATGTGCGGTATCTGGAAATCGCCCGCTGCGAGTTGCTCGACGCCATCGATTACAACTATCCACAGATGCAGGCCTCGGGGTTTGCCTGGCCAGTGATCGACTTGCGCCTGCGCTATGCCGCCCCGATAACCTTCGCTCAGCGGATCGTCATCGAGGCACGCATGAGCGAATGGGAACATCGGCTCAAGATCGACTACACCATCCGCGATGCCGAAACGCGCAAGCGCCTGACCCGGGCCTGGAGCGTGCAGGTCGCGGTGGGGCTGGACGACCACGAGATGCGCCTGGTGTCGCCACCGCCGCTGGTCGAGCGGCTACTCGCCTGGCAGGAGGCCAATTCGTGATGCGTCATCTCTTACGGCGTATGTGTGCCGCCCTGTGCCTGCTCACCCCCGCCGCGGTATGGGCGACGCCGAGTGACGATGCGCTTGCCGAGCGCCTGGCCACCCATGCCCCGCAATGCGGCCGTTTCGAGCAGTCTCGCTGGCTGGCCGATCTCGACACACGACTGGATAGCCGCGGCCATTTCCAACGCCGCGAAGACGGCCTCGTCTGGCAGACGACAGCGCCAGTGAATGATCGCGTGGTCCTGAGTGAAGGCAACGACGATCTGCCGCGAGGCTTTCAGGTCATCGCCCCGGTCTTCTCCGGTCTCGTGTCCGGCGACTGGCGGGCCTTGGAGAGCCACTTCACGATCGAACTCAGCGGCGAGTTGGAAGAGTGGCAGGCCAGCCTGACGCCCAACGAGACGACGGTTGCCGAACGACTCGCGCAACTGCGGGTGAGCGGCAACCGACAGGTGGAGCGAGTCGAGCTCGAGTTCACCGACGGTGACCGGCTCGACCTGACCCTGACACCGACCGCTTGTGAAGAACTCGATGAGGGTGATTCCGCGCCGTGAGCGATGCGCAACGTTCCAATCGAGTCGAATGGCTCGCCGCCTGGGGCTGGGCCGGGCTGTTGCTGGGCTGCGCCATACTGCTGGCCGGTTTACTGAGCCAGGGAAGACCGCTGGATACCCGTATTACCGCGCTGCTTCCAGAAACCCACCAGGCGGACCTGATCGAACGGGCCGAGCGGCGCCTGACCCAGGCCTTCGAGGACCACTTCGTTCTGCTGGTCAGCGGCGAGTCTCCGGATCGGTTGGTCAGTGATCTGAAAGCCCGCCTACGGGAATCCGCCAGCATCGGTAGCTTCGACGATACCGACTTGGAACGGCCCGACAGCGCCTTGGCGCCGTACCGCTATCGCCTGCTGGCCGAGCCCCTCGCCAGCGCCGATAGCGAGACCTGGGTGCGACGCGGCCTGACGCGGCTGTTCACCCCTGGCAGCGATGCCGACCCGCGGCGCGATCCTTTCGGCCTGCTCGATGCCTGGCTGGAACAACGCTTCGACACTCCCGTCCGCTTGGTCGATGGCCTACCTGCCGTCAACGAGGGCGGAAAACACTGGTTCATCGTCAGCGGCCAGCTCTCCGCCAGCCCCTACGACATGGCCTTGCAACAGCGACTTGCCACGGCGCTGTCGCGCTTTCACGCTGTTCATCCCGAGGCCGAATTGTTGCGCAGCGGCCTGGTATTCCATGCCGCCGCGGGGGCGCAACAGGCCAAACGGGAAATCTCCACCATCGGGCTGGGGTCGCTGCTGGGTATCGGCTTGCTGCTGTGGATCACGTTTCGACGCGCTGCGATCCTCGCCAGCCTGTTGCTGCCGGTCGCCTGCGGCGTGCTGTTCGCACTGCCACTGACCTGGCTGCTGTTCGGCACGCTCAACCTGCTCACGTTGGCGTTCGGTGCCAGCTTGATCGGCATCGCGGTCGACTATGCCCTGCACCTGCAGTGCGCTCGCCAACTGACGCCCAAGCAACCGCTGGCACGCCTCTGGCCCGGTCTACTGCTAGGTCTGGTGTCCAGCCTGGCTGCCTATCTCGCCCAGCTAGCCACTCCCATGCCGGGGCTGCGCCAGATGGCCACCTTCGCCGCGTTGGGATTGATCGGCGCGTGGCTGACCGTGCGGCTGTGGCTACCATGGTTTTCCCCGCGTCCTCATCCCATGACAGTAAACCTAGCGACTCGGCTGAACAGGTTGCGTCTGCCGTCTCGAGCGCCCTATCGCTGGTGCCTGCTGGCCATGCTGGGGTTAGGCGCGGGGCTATTGATTCTCACACGCCTGGCAGCCAGCGACGACCTGCGTCAGCTCAACCCTTCGCCCGCCGAATTGATCGCCGAGCAGCAGCGCGTACAGGCCTTACTGGAACGCCCGTCCGGCAACCGCTACCTGGTCGTCACCGCCGATCACGAAGCCGAGTTACTGGAGCGACTGGAAGCCCTGGAAGCCCCCCTCGCGGAGCTGCAGGCACAGGGACATCTATCCCACTATCGGCATCTCGCCCAGGCGGTACCCTCGCCAGCAACCCAACGAGCCAACCTGGAACGGGTGCGCCGGGCCTATGCCACCGCCCTGCCCGAATTGACTGCCCAAGCCGGCCTACCTCCTGCGCTGCGGGAGACCGCTCTCGAACCGCTACGCGCGGTACCGCAGATGACTCTCGATCATTGGTTAAAGATGCCGGCGGGACGTGCCGATAACAGGCTGTGGCTCGGCGATGACTCCACACAAGACAGCGCGACTCCCCAACTGGCCGCCCTGGTCGCACTGGGCGATGCTGATGGGGTCGCGCAAGAAGCGCTCGGCCGGCTCGCGACGTCAGCGCATGTCCAGTACCAGGATCGGGTGGCAACGCTCTCGAAGCATTTGGCACGGCTGCGCGACCAGATCGCCCTATGGTTGGCGGTTGCCGTAGTGGGGTTGGCGCTACTGTTCGGCTGGCGCTATCGGCTTCGGGCCTGGCGTGTACTGCTGCCCCCACTGGGAGCGGTGGTCGCGACGCTGGCCTTGTTCAGCGCGCTGAAAATCGGCCTGACGCTGTTTCATCTACTGGGGCTGCTGCTGGTACTGGGCATCGGCCTCGACGCCGGCATTTTCAGCACCGAGCATCCCGACAGTCCGGCGGCCTGGCTGGCGATAAGCCTGTCCTGCGCATCGAGCCTGTTGGCCTTCGGCTTGTTGTCCTTCAGCGCCACACCGGCATTGCACTATCTCGGCCTGACCTGCCTCATCGGGCTCGCCACCACCTGGGCCTTGGTGCCCTTCGCCAGGGCGGAGACCGATCGGCGCATTTCCGCACCTGAACACGGCCATGATGGCCAACAGGAGACATGACTGCATGGAATCGGATGACACTACCGATGTCGCCATCATCGGCGCCGGTCCTTCTGGAGCCGCCGCAGCCGCCTGGCTGGCCCGACGCGGCCTGCGTGTCCGGGTCATCGAACGCAGCCGCTTCCCGCGCTTTTCCATCGGCGAAAGCCTGCTGCCGCAATGCATGGTGCATCTCGAGGCCTGCGGCCTGCTCGAGGCGGCCCAGGCCGGCAGTTTTCAGCCCAAGAACGGCGCGGCCTTCACTTGGCGCGGCCGGGACACCGCCATCGATTTTCGTGACAAGTTCAGTCCCGGCCCCGGCGCCACCTGGCAGGTCGAGCGCGCCGATTTCGACCAGCGCTTGATCGAAGGGGCTCGCCAGGCCGGTGCCGTGGTCGAATTCGACACCCGCGTCGAGGCTTTCGTCACCGATGCCGAGCAGCCCAGCCTGACACTGGTCGGCCCCCATGGCGAGCAACGTTCGCTAAGTGCCCGGTTCGTGCTCGATGCCAGCGGCTATGGTCGTGTCCTGGCACGCCTCGCCGACCTTGCCCAGCCCTCGACCCTGGAATCGCGCTGCGCCCTGTTCACCCACGTCGAGGATCGCATCGACTGTCCGCAATATGACCGCGAGAAAATCCTGATCGGCCTGCATCCCACGCACCCGGGAGTCTGGTACTGGCTGATTCCCTTCCGGCATGGACGTGCCTCGCTCGGCGTGGTCGGCGACCGAGCGACGCTCGAAGTCGCCGGCAACGACGATGCTGAACGCCTGTGGCATTTCGTCCGTGCCGAACCCCGGCTTGCCGAGTTGCTCACCGATGCCGAGGCCATTCGCGACATCGGCCGCCTGGAAGGCTATTCCGCCGATGTCCGGCGATTGCACGGCCCCGGCTTTGCCCTGCTGGGTAACGCCGGTGAATTCCTCGACCCGGTCTTCTCCTCGGGCGTTACCATCGCCCTGGATTCGGCGCTACGTGCCGCTCCCCTGGTCGAGCGTCAGCTCGCCGGAGAAACCATCGACTGGGACAAAGAGTTCGAGCAGCCGCTGAGGCGCGGTGTGGCCACTTTCCGCGAGTTCGTCGATGCCTGGTACGACGGACGCCTGCCACGCATCATCTTCAATGAACAACAGACGCCGCGCATCCGTGCAATGATCAGTTCGGTGCTTGCCGGCTATGCCTGGGACGTGAACAATCCTTTCGTCGCCGCCAGCCGTCGCCGTCTGAACAGTCTGGCCGAGGCGTGCAGCGACGATCCCCCCTCTACCATCAGTGAGGTTGGCTAGGTGCGACGCTCCCTTCTGTTTCGGGCGCCTTTGATCGCTGCCCTTGCACTCTTGATCGGCTGTGCCGGTCGGCCAGTCGATGCGCCGCTACCCGATCTGGCAGCCCTTCCCGAGATGGGCACGCGTATGCAGCGCTTGACGTTTCACCAACAGGACCAACGCCACGAACTAATAGGCGTCTTGCGCCACGACGCACGGTCGCTGCGTCTGGCCCTGCTGAGCCCACAAGGGCAGCGTCTGCTGACTTTGGTTCAGGACGACCAGGGGGCACGCCTCCTGGCCGGTGCATCGTTCGATCCACCGTTTTCGGCCGAGTGGCTTGCCAATCGTCTGGCCTGGGGCCTGTGGCCGTCGTCGGCATTGACCCAAGCCTTCGGTGGAACCGGCTGGTCTTTGGAGGAGAACGACGAGGGGCGTACCATTCGCTACCGTAACCAAGTCATCGCTCACGTCACCGGCAGTGCCGAGTGCCGTATCATCGATGATTTCGAGGGTGATTATCGCTTGACTATCGCACCACTTGACGACGCAACCGAGCGCACAGCCACCACATGCCCAGCCGATTGAGCCCCATACAAGAACAGCCTTGTCGTCTCTCCCCTCCGGCACTGGTCTGCCCGCTGGGCGACGACCTGGAGACGATCGCGGATGCTCTCTTCAGCGGTCGCCGCGGCCTGGTCCACGACGATGCCTTTACCCCTGGCCGCCCCTTGCCGCTGGGACGAGTAAACAGCCCCCTGCCCGATGCCAGCCGCTTACCGGCGGTACACCGCTCGCGAAACAACCAGTTGCTGGCCGCGGCACTGGAACGGCTCGCGCCGACACTCGCGGCATATCGCCAGCGCTGCCCCCAGGCGCGAATCGGGGTGGTCCTCGGTACCAGCACCTCGGGTATCGGCGAGACCGAAGTTGCCCTGGCCAAGCGCCAGAGAGAAGGTGACTGGCCCGCCGACTTTCACTATCAGCGTCATGAAATCGGCTCTCCGGCCTGCTTCGTCATCGAGTGGCTCGGCCTCGATGGTCCGGCTTACACCCTGTCCACTGCCTGCACGTCGAGCGCCCGGGCCCTGGCCAGTGCCAAGCGCCTGCTGGCAAGTGGCGCCTGCGATGCGGTGATCGCTGGCGGTGCCGATAGCCTCTGCGGCCTTACCGTCAATGGCTTCGCCTCGCTCGAGGCGCTGAGTGATGCTCCCTGCCAGCCCTTCTCGATCAATCGTGACGGCATCAATCTGGGCGAAGCCGCGGCACTGTTCCTGGTCACTGCCGAAACCGGCGGCATCCAGCTCAGCGGCTACGGCGAGACCAGCGATGCCTACCATATTTCCGCCCCGCGGCCCGATGGCCAGGGCGCCATCGCCGCGATTCAGGCGGCACTGGACATGGCTCGACTCCCGACTACGGCCATCGGTTACCTCAACCTGCACGGTACCGCGACCCGACAAAACGACAGCATGGAAGCCCTGGCCATCTCCCAACTCTTCGGCGACACGCTGCCATGCAGCTCGACCAAGGCCTTGACCGGCCATACCTTGGGCGCCTGTGGCGCACTGGAAGCGGCATTCTGCTGGTTGACCCTCGACGCCGGCCAGTTGCCGCCTCACGTCCACGATGGACAACTCGACCCGCAACTGCCGCCACTGTGCTATGCCTCGGCCGGGAAACATAGCGCTTGCCGAGCGCTCAGCAATGCCTTCGCTTTCGGCGGCAATAACATTGCCCTGCTGCTGGAGCGTTGCGATGACTGATTCCCCGACCTCCCAAAAGCTCGAGCTGCCCTGCAACATCGCCCCTTACGTACCGCATCGCCATGGAATGTGCCTGCTCGATACGCTGCTCGAGGTGGGCGACGAGTACCTGCATGCCGAGGTCACCCCCCGCCGCAACGACCTGTTTGCCGGCAGCGACGGGGTACCCGGCTGGGTGGGCCTTGAGTGGCTCGCCCAGGCCGTTGCCGCCTGGGCCGGTGTGCAGGCTGTAGCGGATGGTGGCGCACCGCTAATCGGCTTCCTGCTCGGCACCCGACGCTACCGCTGTCAGACTTCGACCTTCCCGTTCGACCAACCGGTGCGTATCGAGGTCGAGCTCGATTTTCGTGCCGACAACGGCCTGGGCGCCTTTCGCGGACGACTGCTCGACGGCGAGGGCCATCAGCTCGCCACCACGACGCTCAACGTCTTTCAGCCCGAATCGCGAGACGCGCTGGAAGCCATCCAACAGGAGAGCAACCCATGACCGATACCATTCTGGTCACCGGCTCGAGCCGCGGCATCGGTCGTGCCATTGCCCTGCGCCTGGCGCGGGATGGTTTCGATATCGTGCTGCATTGCCGACAGCGCAAGGAGGCGACCGAAGCGGTCGCCGACGACATTCGCACCCAGGGGCGCAATGCCCGTGTGCTGTGCTTCGACGTCGCCGACCGGGAAGCGGCACGTCAAGCCATCGAAACCGACATCGAGACGCATGGCGCCTATTACGGGGTGGTCTGCAACGCCGGCATTACCGCCGACGGGGCTTTTCCCGCCCTCTCCGACGAGGATTGGGACAGCGTCATCCATACCAATCTCGACGGCTTCTACAACGTGGTCAAACCCCTGGTCATGCCGATGATCCGCCGTCGCGCGCCGGGCCGTATCGTGGTGATGTCCTCAGTGTCGGGATTGATGGGCAATCGTGGCCAGGTCAACTACAGCGCTGCCAAGGCCGGCCTGATCGGTGCGACAAAGGCTCTCGCAGTGGAATTGGCCAAGCGGCGGATCACGGTCAACTGCGTTGCGCCGGGGCTGATCGACACCGACATGACCGATGACATGGTCATCGAGGAAGCCCTCAAGCTGATTCCGATGCGTCGCACCGGCACCAGCGAGGAGGTCGCCGCCACGGTAGGCTTCCTGTGCTCGCACGACGCCGGCTACATCACCCGGCAGGTCTTCGCCGTCAATGGAGGAATGTGCTGATGGCGGACGACACGCTGCGCAAGGATGGACTCGGCCGTCGGGTGGTGGTTACCGGCATGGCCGGCTTCTCCCCGATCGGCAATGACTGGCCAAGCATACGGGCTCGCCTCGAGCGTCTGGAGAGCGGCGTTCGTCACATGGACGATTGGTCCGAATACGAGGGGCTCAACACCCGCCTGGGGGCGCCGGTCCCTGACTTCAGCCTCCCTGGCCACTATAACCGCCGGGCACTGCGCAGCATGGGCCGAGGCGCTCAGATGGCCACCCGAGCCAGTGAATTGGCACTGGAAGATGCAGGGTTACTCGACTCCCCCCTACTGGGTAGCGGTCAGATGGGGATCTCTTACGGCGCATCGGCGGGTGAGCCCGACGCCGTGGCCGACTTCGGCAACATGCTGATCAACAAGTCGACCGACGGGCTCAACGCCAATTCCTATATCCGCATGATGGCCCATACCGCCCCGGTCAACATCGGTGTATTCCTCGGCGTGCGCGGGCGCATCCATACCACCTCCAGTGCCTGTACCTCAGGCAGCCAGGGTCTTGGCTACGCCTATGAGGCGATTCGCTTCGGTCGCCAGACGGCGATGATCGCCGGCGGCTGCGAGGAGCTGTCGGCCTCCGAGGCTGCCGTCTTCGATACGCTTTTCGCCACCAGTACCCGCAACGACGCCCCGCACACCTCCCCGCGCCCCTTCGATGCCGAGCGCGACGGGCTGGTGATCGGCGAAGGTGCCGGCACCCTGATCCTCGAGGAGCTGGAACACGCCACGGCGCGCGGTGCCAACATCTATGCCGAGCTGGTGGGCTTCGGCACCAACAGCGATGGCCGTCATGTCACCCAGCCAGATGCCAACATGATGGAACGTGCCATTCGCCAAGCCCTCGATGACGCTGGGGTGGAGTCGGAACAGATCGGTTACGTCAGTGCCCACGGCACCGCCACCGATCGTGGCGATATCGCCGAAAGCCACGCCACCCACGCCGTATTCGGTTCCAGGCTGCCGATCAGCGCCTTCAAGAGCTTTACCGGCCATACGCTGGGCGCCTGCGGCGCTCTGGAAGCCTGGGTCGCCATCGAGATGATGCGCGAAGGCTGGTTCCATGCCACTGCCAACCTTGGCCGACCCGACGACGCTTGCGCGGATCTCGACTATATATGCGGCGAAGCTCGCCACATCGACTGCGAGTACGTGATGAGCAACAACTTCGCCTTCGGCGGCATCAACACCTCGCTGATATTTCGCCGTTGGCCCTGAGGCACTCTCTTGTGCCGCTCACGGTGCCCAACTCCAGGCACCATAAACCAAGCAACAAGAAGGAACGCTACATGACCCGGGGACTGCTTTCATTGGGTATGCTGCTCGTAACGCTGCTACTGGCCACGACGAGCCATGCACGCGACACCACACTCATGCTTTCCATCGAAGAGGCCATGAACACGTCTGAGGCCAGGGAGCGGCTCGATCCGAACATCCGCTTCTTCTTTGCCGATGCTCCTCACGGCGAGGTCATTGCAGAACACGGCAATTTCGTCACCAACAAGAAGACCAATGCCTTCAACAAGTCGGATGAAGAAGCCTGCCGATGGGTCATGCTGTCTGCGCTGATCAGCTTGCAGGATCGCGTCAAGACCGAAGGCGGCAATGCCGTCATCAACATCGAAAGCTACTACAAGCGCCAGCCCATGGCATCGAGCAGCGAATATGAATGCCATGCCGGCGCCATCATGGCGGGCGTGGCCCTGCGTGGCGATGTCGTGACCCTGAATGGAGCGGAATGACGCCTCGTCTCGACCTGCTCCTGGTACAAGCCCCCGCTGGCAGCAGCGGGGCTTTTCTGTCGCAGCTGGGAAGAGAATCGCTCTCCCGGCTCGCTGCACGCCATGGGATCGACTGCCCCGTGAGCGGCTGGTCGCCCAGAGGCCAGGGGGCGCCACAGCATTCATCTTTGCCTCTCCCCTGGCAGACCTGTCTCAGTCATCGTGGCCGACGCGTCGTCGCGGGGTTGGCCACGGTGCCGGTCGGCATCGACATCGAGCATTCTCGCCCCAGGCATGAGGCCCGCCTGGCGGAGTTGGTCGACCTGCTGCCCGAAGCCCGGGTACGCCATGCCATACTCGAGGCGGCCAGACCACTTGAGGCGTTCTATCGCGCATGGACACTTCACGAAGCCCTGTTCAAGCTTGACAGCCTCTCCGGCTTGACTCTCAGCCATGTGCTGAAAACACGCCTGTCACGGCTCCTTCCTGGTGGTGATGCCCATGCCTGGCAGTGGCAACACGACGGCTGGACATTAAGCATCTGCAGCCACGAGAGCGGGCTTGGCATCCATTCACTTCCCCGGCTGGCGATCACCAAAGATCGTTGGCCGTAAGAAGCGGTTCGCGCGGCAGCAGACTTGCCAGCGCCGCATCGGCCTACAACAATAGCGCCTCCACCTCACACGCCCGCAAGGAGCCCTCATGCGCCGGATCGCTCTCTCTGCCATTCCCCTGTCCGCCATCGTCTTCACCCTGTTCGCGCAGGGCGCGGCCGCCGAGACCTTCCGCTTCACCGCCATTCCCGATGAGGACCAGGCGCGCCTGGTGGAGCGGTTCTCCAAGGTGGCCGATTACCTGGAGGAGCGCCTCGGCGTCGAGGTTGAGTACGTACCGGTCAAGTCCTACAGCGCCGCAGTCACCGCCTTTCGCAACGACCAGGTGCAGCTTGCCTGGTTCGGCGGGCTCTCAGGCGTTCAGGCACGCCGCCTGGTGCCGGGTTCCCAGGCACTGGCCCAGGGCAGCGAGGACAACGCCTTCGTCAGCTACTTCATCGCCCATGAATCCACAGGGCTTGCGCGCGCCGACGAACTGCCCGACGACCTCGAAGGCATGAGCCTGACCTTCGGCTCGCGCACCTCGACCTCCGGCCGGCTGATGCCGGAGCACTTCTTCCGCCAACGCTTCGACAATGCCGACCCCGAGGACTTCTTCTCCCGGGTGGGCTATTCCGGCGATCACTCGCGCACCATCGCCCTGGTAGAAGCCGGCACCTACGACATCGGTGCGGTCAACTACACAGTATGGGAAGCCGCCGTGGAGGACGGCCGGGTGGATACCGACAAGGTGAGCGTGATCTGGGCCACGCCGTCTTATCCCGACTACAACTGGACCCTGCGTGGCGACGCCGACGAGCGCTTCGGCGAGGGCTTCACTGACAAGGTCCAGGCAGCGTTCCTGGAGATGGACGACCCGGAGCTGCTCGCCACCTTCCCCCGCGAGGCGTTCATCCCCGCCGACAACGACCTCTACGCCCCCATCGAGGAGGTGGCCGAAGCGCTCGGCCTGCTGCGCTGATGGAGGGAGAGCAACGTCGCCCGCTGGTTCGCTTCGATGGCGAGGACCTGGGACATGGCGAACACATCGTCCTGCCGCATCTGTCTCTCGCCCTCTACGAAGGCGAGCGGGTTGCCCTGCTCGGCCAGAGCGGTGCCGGCAAGTCGACGCTGCTCGGCGAACTGCGTGCCAGGCTCGGCCGCCAGGTCGCCTGGTGCCCGCAGCATCATGGCCTGGTGCCGCAACTTGCGGTTTACCACAACGTCTTCATGGGTCGGTTGCCGGAGCACTCGGCGCTGGCCAACCTGTGGAACCTGGTGCGCCCCCTGCGTGTCCCCTGGCGCGAGGTGGCCGTGCTGTGCGACGAGCTGGGCCTGGCCGGCCTGCTGCGCCGGCCGGTGGGTGAGCTCTCCGGCGGCCAGCGCCAACGAGTGGCCATCGCCCGCGCGCTCTACCAGGCGCGCCCGCTGTTCCTCGGCGACGAGCCGGTAGCCAGCGTCGACCCCCACCAGGCACTGCGCCTGCTGGACCTGATCGACGGTCGCCATACCACCTCTGTGATTGCGCTGCATCAGCGTGAGCTGGCACTGACCCACTTCGACCGCGTGTGGGGGCTGCGTGACGGCCGCCTGGTGATAGATGCACCAGCCGACCAGCTCACCCTGGCCGAGCTGGACTCGCTCTACCCCGATGCCGACCGGCCTGACCACAGCCCGCCGCCAGACGATGGTGCCGAGACCCTGCCGGACGTCGATGCGCTCCCCTGCGCCCGGGGGCGGCCGTGAGGGATGGACTGACGCAGCGCCACGGCGAGTTGGCACCGAGCTGGTGGCGCGGTGGTTCGCCCGGCCTGCGCCTCGCCCGCCACACCCTGGGCCTGGTGGCACTGGCCGTGCTGCTGGTGCCGTTCGCCGATCTTGCCATCCACACCCGCGACCCCTGGGGCGAGCTCGGCCGCATGGCAGCGGGCCTGGCCTGGCCCGCCTGGGGTGCGCTGGAGTCGCCCTTGTCGGCGCTGGGTCTCACCGTGGCGGTGGCGCTGTGGGGCACCTTGGCCGGTGTGATATTGGGCTTTCCATTGGCGCTGGTGTTCGCCCGCTCGCGCCTGGTGCGTGCCGGCTGCGCCTTCGTGCGCGCCATCCACGAGCTGTTCTGGGCGCTGCTGTTCCTGCAGGTGTTCGGGCTCTCGGCGCTCACTGCCCTTGCGGCACTGGCGATCCCCTACGCCGGCATCTTCGCCAAGGTCTACGCCGAAATCCTCGAGCAGACCCCACGCGCGCCACGCGATGCCCTGCCACCCGGGAGCGGACGGCTGGCGCGCTTCGTCTATGCCGAGCTGCCGCTGGCCTGGGCCCAGCTTGCCGCCTATACCCGCTACCGCTTCGAGTGCGGCTTGCGCGCCAGCGTGCTGCTCGGCTTCGTCGGCTTGCCGACCCTGGGTTTCCACCTCGAAACCGCCTTTCGCGAAGGGCGCTACCACGAGGCAGGCGCCCTGCTGTGGTTGTTCTACCTGCTGATCGCAAGCCTGCCCTGGTGGGGCCACAAGCGCCTGATTCCTCTGCTGCTGGTGGGCGGCGCCTGGCTGCTGGGCCCCTGGCCGAGCGTCGACGGCGGGCTGCTGTGGCGCTTCGTCTCCGAGGACATTTGGCCGGCGGCGCTGCTTGCCGGTGACTGGGCGGGGTTCATCGGGTGGCTGGCGCGAATCCCGGCGCTGGGGCCGGCCATCGGCAACACCCTGCTGCTGGGATTGCTCGGTACCGTGGGGGCGCTACTGGTAGCGCTCGTGCTATGGCCACTGGCCAGCCGCCACTTCGGCAACCGTGCCACTCGCCTGGCCGGCCATGGAGTACTGATCTTCCTGCGCTCGACGCCGGAATTGATGCTGGCGTTCGTCTTCCTGCTGCTGCTCGGCCCTTCGCTGCTGCCCGCGTGGCTGGCCTTGGCACTGCACAACGGTGCCCTGATCGCCTTCCTGGTGGCACGCCATGCAGACGCCATCACGCCCGGCATGCCGGGGCTTCCCGCCAGCGGGCGGCTGGCCTACGAACTGCTGCCGCGGGTCTATCCGGGGCTGCTGGCGTTGCTCTACTACCGTGCCGAAGTGATCCTGCGCGAAACGGCGATTCTCGGCATGCTGGGCGTCGCCACCCTGGGCTTCTATATCGAGGAAGGCTTCGACTACCTGATGTTCGATGTCGCCTTCTTCCTGCTGCTGGTCACCGCCATGCTGAACATCGCCGTGGACGCCCTCTCGCGACGGCTGAGGCCGCGAGAGGCGCCCCTCGACGATCCCTGCATACGTTAGGAAACCAACGAGGTTCTGCTGCACTCGGTATCCGGGTCGCCGGCAGTACTCGTATTCCTCATTGAGCAGGCAGTCGACTCCGGTTACTCCGTGCTGGCGGCAACCTGCCTATCTTCACTCGCCAAGAACCTCGACGGCTTCCTCAGTAGGGATAGTCGCGGCCGGCCACGATGGCAGCCGTCACGGTGATCTCGACCTTGAGTTCATCGGCGGGCATGGGCGCACAGACGCAGGTGCGTGCCGGGGCGTGACCGGTAGGTACCCAGGCATCCCACACCGCGTTCATGGCGGCGAAATCGCTGCCATCCTTGAGATAGACGGTCGCTGTGAGGAGGTGCTCGCGGTCGGAACCCACCTCGGCGAGTAGCGCATCCACACGCGCCAGCATGCTCTCGGTCTGCTCGGTGATGTCACCGTGGCGTGCCTCGGGACCGGCCACCTGGCCGCATAGATAGGCGATATCGTTGTGGATTACGGCGCGGCTCATGCGCGCCTTGGTGTCGTGACGAACGATGGTCATTTCTTCTCTCCTTGAGCCTCTAGCGACCAAAAAAGGGCCATTCATGAGCCCGATACCAGCCGATTCTAACGCATTGATGAGCGTAGGCGACGCCAACGCCATGCGGCGAAGCCGCTATCATGCCGGCTTTCGATTCTGCCAATCATCTTGCCATCGCTCAGGGAGGGCGTCATGGGCTATCGCACGCTGCTGCGGGATCACCGGGGATTGCTGAGCATCTGCTTTTTGGCCATGTTCACCTCGAGCCTCGGCCAAAGTTTCTTCATTGGCCTGTTCCAGGCGCCCATCAGCGAACGACTCGGGTTCACACCCGGCATGGTCTTCTCCCCACCGGGCTGGCACCGGCGTTGCTGGGCATCGCGCTCGATCTCGGTGCGCACTTCACGTTGATTCTCGGCGGCATGCTGGTCTTTCTCGCCTTCGGCTGGTGGCTGGCCCAGGGTCTACTGCAAACCTTGGTGAGCGATAAGAACGGCTGAGCCTCGCTCCGCACTTGGGACAGCAGAGATACCTCTCGTGCGGTATGGCACGTCCAACGTAGCGTATGGCAAGATACGACGAATCGTTATATCTGGAAATATATGACGATACCTTGCCTGCACCGAACGAATCCCAAGGCACAAAAGTGGAGATCGACAGTGCCCTATCCTCTCCAACGTTTGCTGGCGGGCATAGCCATCTTCGCCCTGAGCCTGGCAATGGCCGCGGCCCAGGCCAGCGAGGCGCCGATGCGCATTGCCGCGGCCTCGGATCTTCGCTTCGCCCTGGAAGAGATCCTGGAGACTTTCACCGCCGACCATCCCGAGCATCCGGTGGAGGTCGTCTATGGTTCCTCGGGGCGTTTCCGCAGCCAGATCGAGAACGGCGCCCCCTTCGATCTCTACTTCTCGGCGGATATCGCCTATCCCCGAGCGCTGGAAGAGGCCGGCCACGCGGCAAGTGAGGTGATCCCCTACGCAGAAGGGCGGATCGTGCTCTGGAGCGATGGCATCGATGCCTCTGAGCTGACCTTGGAATCTCTCGGCGATGAACGTTTCCGGCGCATCGCCATCGCCAACCCTCGCCATGCCCCGTATGGCGCCCGAGCCCGGGAGGCACTGATCGCCAGCGGTCTCTGGGAGGCGCTGGAGCCGCGGCTGGTCTTCGGCGAGAACATTGCCCACACCATGCAGTTGGTACAGAGCGGGGCCGCCGAAGTGGGTATCATCGCCCTGGCATTGGCCCGCAAGCCGGAAGCGCTCGACCGGGAGGACTATTACTTGATCGACGATGCGCTCCACGAACCGCTCGAGCAGGGCTTCATCATCACGCGGCACGGCGGCGACAATCCCGCCGCGAAGTTGTTCGCCGAAACCATGCAGACGCCGGAGGCGCGAGACATCATGCGCGCCTATGGCTTCGTGCTGCCGGGTGAGTAGAACGCCATGACCTTCCTTGGCATCAGCGAGGCAGACTGGGCCGCCCTGCAGCTGACCCTAAGGCTGGCCCTGATCAGTACCGCCCTGCTGCTGGTGCTCTGCCTGCCGCTGGCCTGGTGGCTGGCCCATACCCAGCGGCGCGCCAAGGTGATGGTGGAGGCCCTGGTGGCCTTGCCGCTGGTGCTGCCGCCCACGGTGATCGGTTTTTATCTGCTGATCCTGCTCGGCCCACGCGGCGCCGTAGGGGGCACACTGGAGCGGCTGGGGGCAAACCACCTGGCCTTCACCTTCACCGGGCTGGTGATCGGCTCGATGATCTATTCGCTGCCCTTCGTGGTGCAGCCGCTGCAGAATGCCTTCCAGGCCATGGGACGCCGCCCCCTGGAAGTGGCCGCCACCTTGCGGGCCGGGCCTCTCGACCGCCTGGTCTCGGTGGCGCTGCCCCTGTCGCGCCAGGGGCTGCTTACCGCGGCCGTACTCTCCTTCGCCCATACACTGGGCGAGTTCGGCGTGCTGCTGATGATCGGTGGCGGCATACCGGGCCAGACCCAGGTGGCTTCCATCGCCATCTACAGCCATGTGGAGGCCTTCGACCATGCATCGGCACATCGTCTGTCGCTGTTCCTGCTGCTGATGGCCTTCGCCCTGCTGATCTGCGTCTACGCCCTCAACAAGCGCTTCAGGGTGGCAGGAGTCATGCCATGAGCGTGTTGGGCGCCCTGCGGTTGCAACGCGGCGACTTCGTACTGGATGCCGAACTGGAACTTCCCGAACGTGGCGTCATCGCCCTGTTCGGCCGCTCCGGTTCGGGCAAGACCACGCTGTTGCGCTGCCTGGCCGGCCTGGAGCGTGGCGATGGTTGGCTGACGGTAAATGGCTGTCGCTGGCAGGATCGGGATTATTTCCTGCCGGTGCATCGTCGCCCGTTGGGCTATGTCTTCCAGGAGGCGAGCCTGTTCCCCCATCTGCGAGTGCGCGACAACTTGCGCTACGGCTACCGTCGGGTCGAAGCCAGTCGCCGCCACGTCGACTTCGACGAGACGGTGCAACTACTCGGCGTCGAGGCGCTGCTGGAGCGCTATCCTCAGGCCCTCTCCGGCGGACAGCGACAGCGAGTCGCCATCGCCCGGGCCCTGCTCGCCAGCCCCCGCCTGCTGCTGATGGATGAACCCATGGCATCGCTCGACGTGGCGAGCAAGGCGGAAATCCTCCCCTACCTGGAGCGGTTGCACGCGCATCTGGAGATGCCAGTGGTCTACGTCAGCCACGCCCTCGAGGAGGTGGCCCGCCTGGCGGATCACATGGTGCTGCTGGAGGCGGGAAGTGTGCTGGCCGCCGGACCCTTGCATGAGCTGCTGGTCCGCAGCGACCTGCCGCTGTCTCATGCCGACAATGCCGCCGCGGTATTGGAAACCCGGGTCGTGAGACACGATGCCGACCAGCAGCTCGTCGAGCTGGAGTGCGGTGCCGGGCGGCTCTGGGTCTCGCGGGGCTCGGCGGCGCCGGGCGAACGGCTGCGCGTCAGTATCCAGGCCCGCGACGTGGTGATCAGCCTGGCGCCGCCGCGGGACTCCAGTACCCTCAATTGCCTGCCGGCGCGGGTGGTCGAGACCAGCGACGATCCCCACCCCGGCCATCTGCTGGTGCGCTTGGCGGTCGAGGACCAGACGCTGCTCGCCCGCATCCCCCGCGAAGCCTCAGAGCGCCTGGCGTTGAGCCCGGGCAAGCACGTATATGCTCAATTGCTTGGGAAGGCTCTGTCCTGACGCACTCTCGAGTTTAGTGCTCACGGTCGGGCGCGGGTGGCGACTCAGCGAGGAGCGTGCCGAAGGCGGCCATCTCTTCGACCACCGCTTCACTGGCGGTATGTTCCATTCTTCGGTAGTGCTCGAGCACCTCCTCCCCGAAAGTGGTGATCTGTGCGCCTCCGCCGCCTTTGCCGCCGGTCGCAGTCGCTACGAGGGGTTCCTTGAAGCACTGGTTCATGGTGTCAACCAATAGCCAGGCACGTCGATAGCTCATGCCCAGCCGGCGGGCCGCCGCGGAGATGGAACCGGTGTCGGCAATGGTCTCGAGCAGCTGTGCCTTGCCCGGGCCAATGGCAATGGCATGCCCCAGCTGAATACGCAGACGGAGGGTCGACTGATACGGGGCTGCCACGCTGGCCTCCTTTGGACAACATCCGCTGGATGCTACCACTCCTCGCCAGCGCCGGATATTTCAGCGCTGGCAAGAGATCATCTCAACGCAGCAGCAGCACCGGCACGCTGGCTCGCCGCAGCATGCCAGTAGTGGTGCTGCCTACCAGCAGGTGGCGGATGCGCGAGTGGCCATAGGCCCCCATCACCAGCAGATCGATGTCGCACTCCTCCTTGTAGCCCCGCAGGGTCTCCTCCACTTCGCCGGCACGGATCGCTCCTTCGGCCTCGTGGCCGGCCTCACGCAACGCGGCCAGCGCCCAGTCGAGCTGCGAGCGGTTGTCGCCGGTCTCGGCACCGACGATCACCACATGCACCGGAATGCCGTTGAACAGCGGGCTCCTGGCCAGCATCTCGACCCCCTTGCGGGTGGTCTTGCTGCCGTCGAAGGCAATCATCACCTTCTCCGGGTGCTTGAAGGACTCGGGCACCATCAGGATCGGCCGGTGCAGGGTGCGCACCACCCGCTCCAGGTTGGACCCCAGGTGCTCGCTCGCCTGGTGGGCGGTCTCGCCGCGCTTGCCCAGCACCAATAGGCGGATCTCGTCCTGCAGTTCGTCCAGGGTCTCGACCAGCGTGCCGTTACGCTGCCGCGTGGCAGGCTCTGCCACGCCATCCTCGATGGCTCGCTCCTTGGCTGCCTGGAGCATCAACCTGCCCTGCTCCTGGGCCACCTTGGCGCGCTGTTCGTCGAGCTGCGAGAGCTCCTCCAGCAGGTGCTCGCGGGAGCCCAGCCCGATGTTGCCGGAGAGGTCCGGTTCGGCGGTCTGGGGGTGATTGTCCACCACGTGCAGGAAGGTCAGTGGCGCACCGAGCGCCAGGCTGGTCCAGGCGGCGTAGTCGCACACCCCGGTAGAGAACTGCGAGCCGTCAATGGCGGCCATTACCTGTTCTGTCATCGTGTCGTTCCCCAAGCTGGCTTTGTCGTCGCCGCGTTCAGAGCGCTGCGACCCGATTCGACCCAGCAGGCCGCGGCTCCTTCAAGAGGAGCACCGGCCCACGATCGGCGTCAATGACCACCCATCAACTTTTCGACGGCAGCCGGGTCGTCATGGATGGCATAGCGGTCGACGATGGTGGCGCTGGCCTCGTTGAGCCCGATCAGTTCCACCTCGGTGCCTTCACGGCGGAACTTGATCACCACCCGGTCCAGCGTCTGCACGGCGGTGATGTCCCAGAAGTGCGCACGAGACAGGTCGATGGTGACCTTCTCCACGGTCTCCTTGAAATCAAAGGTACTGCCGAAGCGCTCGGAGGAGGCGAAGAACACCTGACCCACCACCTTGTAGATACGGCGACTGCCGCCGTCAGCCTCTTCGGAGCCGATGTAGAGAATGTTGCCGACCTTGTTGGCAAAGAACATCGCCGCCAGCAACACGCCGACGAACACGCCGATCGCCAGGTTGTGGGTACCCACGGTCACTGCCACGGTCGCCAGCATCACGATGTTGGTACTGATGGGGTGTTTCTTGAGGTCGCGAATCGAGGCCCAGCTGAAGGTACCGATGGAAACCATGATCATTACCGCCACCAGCGCGGCCATGGGGATCTGCGACACCCAGTCGGCAAGAAACACCACCATGATCAGCAGCACCACGCCGGCGACGAAGGTGGAGAGCCGTCCACGGCCACCCGACTTCACGTTGATCACCGACTGGCCGATCATCGCGCAGCCGGCCATGCCGCCCAACAGGCCGGAGCCGATGTTGGCGATGCCCTGCCCCTTGCACTCACGGTTCTTGTCGCTCGGGGTATCGGTCAGGTCGTCGACGATGGTAGCCGTCATCATCGACTCCAGCAGGCCCACCACGGCGAGCATGATGGAGGTCGGCAGGATGATCCACAGGGTCTCGAGGGTCAGCGGCACGTCGGGCCACAGGAATACGGGCAGGGTGTCGGGCAGCTCGCCCATGTCGCCCACGCTGCGAATGTCCATGCCGCTGATCATGTAGACGGCAGTCAGCACCACGATGCAGACCAGCGGGGAAGGTATCGTCTTGCCGATCTTGGGTACGTAGGGAAACAGATAGATGATGCCGAGCCCGGCCAGGGTCATGGCATACACATGCCAGGTCACACCGGTGAGCTCGGGCAGCTGTGCCATGAAGATCAGGATCGCCAGGGCGTTGACGAAGCCCGTCACCACCGAGCGCGAGACGAAGCGCATCAGCTCGGCCAGCTTCAGGTAGCCGGCAACGATCTGCAGCACCCCGGTGAGCAGGGTGGCAGCCAGCAGGTACTCGAGGCCGTGGTCGCGCACCAGGGTGACCATCAGCAGCGCCATGGCGCCGGTGGCGGCCGAAATCATTCCCGGACGCCCACCAGTAAAGGCAATTACCACCGCGATACAGAAGGAGGCGTAGAGCCCCACCTTGGGATCGACGCCGGCAATGATGGAGAAGGCGATGGCCTCGGGAATCAGTGCCAGCGCGACCACGATACCGGCCAGGGAGTCGCCCTTGATATTGGAAAACCAGTCTTGCTTGATGGATCGGAACATTCTTCGGTCCAGTGGTGTGGGTTGTTATGCCGGATGGCGCCAGGGGGATCGTTCAAACACTCTCCCGGCCACGCGTCAATGACGGCGCAACATTGAGAGTGGCGCATTCGAAACTCTGGATTCGGTCAGGCAGCCCGGAACATCAGCATGATGTCGAGCGTTGACGTGCCAATGAAAGGCAGCGTCCGGGGAGAGGGAGCGCTAGGGCGGCGTGGCCAGCCCGGTAAGAGAAGTCAGCACGTTGCGTCGCATCCATGGCCAGAACATGGGCGTCATCGACTTTCGTCTAATGCTCAAGCC
This sequence comes from Billgrantia sp. C5P2, assembly GCF_051062895.2. Lineage (NCBI taxonomy): Bacteria > Pseudomonadati > Pseudomonadota > Gammaproteobacteria > Oceanospirillales > Halomonadaceae > Billgrantia > Billgrantia sp. C5P2. Next base: position 1,107,181 of record NZ_CM128542.1, on the reverse strand, counting down.
CAATTGGAGGCCGAATATTAACAAAGCTCTCGGCTTGCTGCACCTCGGCCCCGCAGGCGCCGCTCGATCCGACGCTCGTAAAGCCCCTTGACCAGCAGCGTGCCGAGCACCAGGGCACCGCCGACCAGCGCCACCGGCGCCGGACGCTCGCCGAGAATCCACCATACCCACAGGGTGCCCACCACCACCTCGAGCAGCATCAGCAGCCCCACCTCGGCGGCCGGCAGGTAGAGGGGCCCGCGCTGGATCAAGGTGAACCCTAGCGGCAGCAGCACCAGGCACAGCAGTACCAGCAGCAGCAAGCTGTCGGCCGGTGGCAGCGCAATGCCGTCACCGACCAGGCCGAACAGCGCCGCCGTGGCCGCGACGATCAGCCCGGAGAGCGTGAGCATGGGGCTCATGTCGACCCCGGGTCGGGTACGGCAGAGGGTGAAGTTGGCGGCCAGTGCCGTCGCCGCCAGCAGGGCGAAGCCGTTGCCGATCCACGAGCCGGCGCCGGCATCGTCGAGCACGATCAGCGAGGTACCGAGCAGGCACAGCCAGATGGCGAGCCAGGTACGCCGCGGCAAGCGTTCACCGAGGAACAGCCGTGAGAGCAGCGCGGCAATCAGCGGCGCCCCGGCCAGGATCATCAGCACGTTACCGCCCTTGGTGTACTGGTTGCCGAGCACGAAGCCGAAGGTGGAGCCACTGAACAGCAGCGCCACGCCGATACCGGTCCAGCCGCATCGCCGGTAGGCTGCAAGGGTACCGGCTCCATGCCGTGCCAGCATTATGACCACGAAGCCCAGCGCGGTAAGCAGCCCGCGCCACAGCAGGATCTCGCTGTCGGGTAGCCCGATCAGCTTGATCAGCAGGGCGTCGGGAGAAATGATCAGCGCACCACCGCCAGTCAGCAGTAGCCCCTGCTGACGGTGCGAGAGGGAATGAGTCAAGGCGACCTCGGCATCCGTAAGGTCGCCTCAGGATGCCACGCCTGCATCGACGTGGCACGTCGAACTCAGCCTTCGCCCAGGTCCTCCGGCCTGCTCGTTCCCGCGTTTCTGGCCTGGGCGGCCGGCGAGGCCTTCATGTGCCGGAACGCCTCCATGATGTCCATCGGTAGCGGAAAGACGATGGTCGAGGCGTTCTTGTTGCTCATGTCGCTCATGGTCTGCAGGTAACGCAGCTGCAGCGCGGCGGAGTTCTCGGCCATGACGTTGGCCGCCTCGACCAGCTTCTTCGATGCCTGCAGCTCGCCCTCGGCGTGGATTACCTTGGCCCGCCGCTCGCGCTCGGCCTCGGCCTGGCGGGCGATGGCGCGGATCATGCTCTCGTCCAGGTCGACATGCTTGATCTCGACGTTGGCCACCTTGATGCCCCACTCCTCGGTCTGGGTATCGATGATCTCCTGGATGTCGTCGTTGAGCTTGTCGCGTTCCGAGAGCATCTCGTCGAGGTCGTGCTTGCCCAGTACCGAGCGCAGCGTGGTCTGAGCCAGTTGGCTGGTGGCGATGGTGAAGTTCTCGACCTGGATGATCGCCTTCTCGGGGTCGACCACGCGGAAGTAGAGCACCGCGTTGACCTTGACCGTGACGTTGTCCTGGGAAATAACGTCCTGCTCCGGCACGTCCATCGTCACCACCCGCAGGTCGACGACTTCCATCTTCTGAATGCCGGGGATCACGATGAGCAGCCCGGGCCCCTTCACCGCCTGGAAGCGACCGAGAAAGAAGATCACGCCGCGCTTGTACTCCGGCAGGATGCGTATCGACGCGGCGATCAACATGAACAGCAGCACTACCGGCACGAGATAGGAAATCATCATGAGCACACTCCTTGATATTTCGGGCCTCGATATGTCATCGGCTGGGTTGCACCTGTCGCGAATCCGTCACGTTCACTGCTCCGACCGTTCGGCGGGCTCGACCTTGAGCGTCAGCCCCTCGACCGCCACCACTCGGACCTCCTGGCCACGCTTCAAGGCAGCGCTGCTGCGCGCGTTCCAGCGCTCACCACGCAGCCGCACGTGCCCCTCATGCTCGAAATCCTCCAGCACTACCGCCTGACTGCCGACGAGCTGTTCCTGGCCGGTGCGGGCCGGCTGTCGGCGTAGACCGACGAAACGCACCATGATCCACAGCATGACCCCTGCCGCCAGCAGGGCAATACCGCCGATCAAGGGAAGCGACACGGCTATCTGATCGGAATCCATCAGCATCACCGAGCCAATCACGAAGGCTACGATCCCCCCCATGCCGAGAATGCCGAAGCTCGGCATCAGCGCCTCGCCCACGATCAGGCCGAGCCCTACCAGAATCAGCGCCAGGCCGGCATAGTTGATCGGCAACAGCTGGAAGGCAAAAAGCGCCAGCAGCAGCGAGATGATGCCGATGGTGCCCGGCACCAGACTCCCGGGGTTGGAGAGCTCGAAGATCAGCCCGTAGAAACCGATGATCATCAGGAAGTAGGCGACATTGGGGTTGGTGATCACCTGCAGCAGCTCGGTGCGCCAGTCGGGATCGAAGCGCTCGATGACAAGATCGGCCGTATCAAGGGTGCGCTCGCCGCGCTCCATCACTACGTCAAGACCGTCGATCTGAGCCAGCAGGTCATCGATGTCGCGCGCCACCACGTCTATCACACCCTGTTCGAGCGCTTCGCGCGAGGTCAGGTTGACCGCCTCGCGCACCGCCTCCTCGGCCCAGTCGGCGTTGCGCCCGTGACGCTCGGCCAGGCCGCGAATGTAGTAGACGGCATCCTCGAGCACCTTGCGCTCCATGGCGGTCTCGCCGCGCCGTCGGGTATCGGCCGGCTGCTCATCCCCGGCATCCGCCGCCTCCTCCTCGGCGCCATTTCCCGCCTCTTCTCCGTTGGCCTCGTCATCGCCAGGCGGCTCTTCCTCGGGAGGGTCCATGCCAGGCAGCCCGCCACCGCCCATCTGCACGGGAGTGGCCGAGCCCAGGTGGGTCGAGGGGGCCATGGCGGCCACATGGCTACCGTAGAGCAGGTAGGTGCCGGCGCTGGCGGCGCGAGCGCCACTGGGAGAAACGTAGATGGCAACGGGGACTTCTGATGTCAGCATGGCGCGGATCATGCTGCGCATGGCGGCATCGAGCCCGCCCGGCGTGTCCATCTGCACGATCACGATTTCGGCATTGCGTTCGGCGGCGAGGCGCAGGCCGCGCGCGAAATAGTCGCCGGTGGCAGGCCCGATGGCACCCTCCACCGTGATGACCAGGGCGATGCGCTCGTCCTCCTGGGCCTGGCTCTGCCATGTCAACAGGCCACCTCCAAGAACCAGGCACAGGAAGCTTGCCCACAGCACAAGACGGTGAAACCAGACGACACGGCGCTCGCTCATGACAAACTTTCCTCGCGTCGTGATACGGGTATGCTTGTTGAGACCCCACTCTTGGTGTTTCAGTTTCTACTGAAATCAGGTTAGCAGGCCGTACACAGAAAGCCGAACCCACCGCAAGGCTTCGAAGGAAGACGACGATGACGATGCCCCGCTCCCTTGCCGCCCTTCTGGTGCTGACGTTTTCCTCCCCTTGTCTTGCTCTAGCCAGCGACTGGGAAGCAATCCTGGACGAAGCTCGCGGGCAGGCCGTCTACTGGCACGCCTGGGCCGGTGACACGCGGATCAACGACTATCTCGACTGGGTGAAGCGCCGGGTACGGGACGAGCACGACATCGAGCTCGTGCACGTCAAGATCGACGACACCGGTTCGGCCGTCTCCCGAGTGCTGGCCGAGAAGCAGGCCGGTAACCACGAAGGCGGCAACGTGGACCTGATCTGGATCAACGGCGAGAACTTCGCCACCATGAAGGAGAACGAGCTGTTGTTCGGCCCCTTCGCCGAACGCTTGCCGAACTTCGCGCTGACCCATCCCGAGCATAACCCCGAGGTGGTCACCGACTTCACGCTGCCCACCGAGGGCTTCGAGTCGCCCTGGGGCAAGGCGCAAATCACCTTCTACTACGATGCCGAGGAGTTCGCGGAAGCCCCCCCACGCAGCATGTCAGAGCTTCTCGCCTGGGCCGAGGCCAACCCGGGGCGCTTCACCTACCCGCGCATCCCCGATTTCCTTGGAAGCACCTTCCTCAAGCAGGCGCTGATCGCCGTGACAGAAGAGACCGAGGCACTCTATGCCCCGGTGAAGCAGAGCGACTTCGAGGCCGTTACCGCGCCGCTATGGGATTATCTCGATGCGTTGCATCCTCATCTGTGGCGCAGCGGCCGACAGTTCCCCGCCAATGGCCCCGAACTGCGTCGCCTGATGGGAGACGGCGAGTTGGCTCTTGCCTTCACTTTCAACCCGGCGGAACCGGCCGCCGCCGTGGCCGATCACGAACTGCCCGAATCGACCCGCAGCTACATCCTCGAGGGCGGCACCCTGGGCAACGTCCACTTCGTCGCCATCCCCTTCAATTCGCCCCACCAGGCCGGCGCCATGGCGGTTGCGAACTTCCTGCTCTCACCCGAGGCCCAGGCACGCAAGCAGGATCTCACGGTATGGGGCGACCCCACCGTACTCGACGTAACACGTCTCGACGACGACGATCGCGCACGCTTCGTCCAGGCATCGGACAATCCTGCCCTGCTGGCACCGGAAGCGCTGACCGAGACCTTGCCTGAGCCGCACCCGAGCTGGATGTCGGCACTGCAGGAAGCCTGGCAGGCACGCTATGTCGGCCGCTAGGGAAACTCGAGAAATGCCCCGCCATTTCCAATGGCACCTTGTTGGGAGAGGTGACCAGCCCTGATGCTGCGCCTGGCTCCGGTGGTTATCGTCACCCTGCTGGTCGGCCCGATTCTGGCAGGCCTGGCCATGGCGGCACTGCCCGCCTTCGGCTATCTGCCGGCATTGGGCGGTGAGACAGTGAGCCTGACCCCCTGGCGGGAGTTGCTCGCCCAGCCGGGCCTTGCTCGCTCGGTGGGTATCAGCCTCGCCAGCGGCCTGGTGACCACCGCGGTGTCGCTGGCGGTAGTGCTGCTGTTTCTGGCCGGCACCTCCGGCAGCCGCCTGGACCACTGGATTCGCCGCCTGGTCTCGCCGCTGCTGTCGATTCCACACGCGGCAGCCGCCTTCGGGTTGGCCTTCCTCATTGCCCCCTCGGGGCTATTGGCACGGCTGGCCTCGCCCAGTCTGACCGGCTGGGAACGCCCGCCGGATGCACTGATCGTCCAGGACCCGTGGGGGCTCTCGCTGATGGCGGGCCTCATCATCAAGGAGATTCCCTTCCTGCTGCTGATGAGCCTGGCCGCCCTGCACCAGCTCGACGTCGAGCGGCGTGTGGCCATGGCCCGCTCGCTGGGCTATCGCCCGGCCATCGCCTGGCTGAAGGTGGTGGCGCCGTCGTTATACCCTCTGATACGACTACCGGTCTTCGCGGTCATCGCCTTCGCCTCCTCGGTGGTGGACGTGGCGATGATTCTCGGCCCGACCCTGCCACCCACGCTGGCAGTGTCGATCCTCACCTGGTTCAACGACCCGGACCTGTCGCGACGCTTCATGGCCTCGGCCGGCGCCCTGCTGCAGTTGGGCGTGACGCTGATGGCGCTGCTCTTGTGGTGGGGGCTGGAGTGTCTGGCCCGGCGCCTGGGCCGGTGCTGGGTGGAAGGTGGCCAGCGGCGCCGCGGTGAGCTGGCCTTGCACGTGGCGGGAAAGACACTGATCCTGCTGGCTGCTATTACCGCCCTGGTCGGTATCGCCGGCCTCGCCATCAACTCCCTGGCCGGCTTCTGGCGCTTTCCCGACAGCTTGCCTGCCACCTTCACGCTGCAGCACTGGCAGCGGGCCCTGCCCTCGCTGGCCGGGCCGGTCGCCGCCACGCTGGTGATTGCCACGCTGGCAACGCTACTCGCCCTGGGGCTGGCCCTGGCCGCCCTGGAAAACGAGCAGCGCAGTGGCCGCCACCCGGCCCAGGGCAGGCTCGTCTCTGCTTTGACCCTGCTCTATCTGCCGTTGGTCGTGCCGCAAATTGCCTTCCTGTTCGGCCTGGTGGTGGTGATGGAAGCGGTGGGAACCCGCCCCACCCTCTGGTTGGTGACGTTCGGGCATCTGCTGTTCGTGCTGCCCTACGTGTTCCTTTCACTCTCGGAAGCCTATCGGCGCTTCGACCCGCGCTGGTCGAGGGTGGCGCTGACACTGGGTGCCACGCCCAACGGCGCCTTCTGGCGAGTGCGCCTGCCGATGCTGCTGGCACCGCTGCTGACTGCCATGGCGGTAGGCCTGGCAGTCAGCATCGGTCAATATCTGCCCACCCTGCTACTGGGGGCTGGGCGAGTCTCCACCGTGACCACCGAGGCGATGGCCCTGGCCGGCGGCGGCAACCGCCGCCTGATCGGTGTCTGGGCACTGGTTCAAGCCAGCCTGCCACTGGTGGGCTTCATCATCGCCGTGGGCGTTCCCCGCCTGCTCTGGTCCAACCGCCGCGGAATGCGAGGAGCCCCATGACCGACGATTGCCTCGAGTTCGACAAGGTCCACATCACCCTGCACGGCCGGACACTGCTGCATCTCGATGCGCGCATCGGTCCCGGCGAGGTGCTCACGGTGAAGGGCCCCTCCGGCTCGGGAAAGTCGACCCTGCTGGCCTTCGCTGCCGGTTTTCTGGCGTCGTCGTTCGTGGCTTCGGGACGTATCCTGCTGGGGGGAAAAGACATCACGGCGCTGCCGGCGGAGCAACGCGGTATCGGCCTGCTGTTCCAGGACCCGCTGCTCTTCCCGCATCTTTCGGTAGCGGGCAACCTGCGCTTCGGCCTGCCCCGCGCCACGCCCGACAAGGCTGCCAGGGTCGAGACGGCGCTGGCGGAGATCGGCCTGACGGGCTTCGGTGAGCGCGACCCGGCCACCCTCTCCGGCGGCCAGCAGTCGCGGGTGGCATTGATGCGCCTGCTGCTATCGGCACCTCGGGCCGTGTTGCTGGACGAGCCCTTCTCCAACCTCGACACTCATTTGCGCCAGGAGATGCGCCGGCTGGTGTTCGGTCGGCTACGAGAAGCGGGGCTGCCCAGCCTGCTGGTGACCCACGACACGGAGGACGCCGATGATGCCGGAGGCCAGGTGGTCGAATTGAGTCATGGAGGTACAAGCCGAGCGTGACTCTAACTGGCAAGGAAACCGGATGCCTGAGGCGCGATTCTGCTTCGCTGCCAAAAGCGAAGCGTAGAGTGCCGCTGCGGAGGATGCCGTGCAGGATGCACTGCGGGATCACCCTGCACCGCGTTTTCTCTCGCCATGTGCTACCTGCAGCCACTGCAGCCGGCAGTTCGAGCTGCTGCATCGTGCCGGCCACCGCTTCGATCCGAAGCCTCAGGAAAAACATTCTTCCTAGCACTTGGCAGGTGGGCCTGATTGGCACGTATGCCGGCAGGGTCATAATCCAATAGCGGGAGGATAGTCAGTTCTGTTTCCTTATTTTTCATCAACCTTCCTCAGGAAAATCCTACAGAGACCATGGCAATTTCTTAAAAAGAGCATTAGAAATTACTCCATGAATCTCCTCCAATATCCTGAATTATTTTTCCAAAACCCTCATAGGAATCCAGCCTTACATGTTGCTAACCTGGCACAAAAATTCTACTTAATTGTAACGTTGAGTTAAGCGCATCATCTATACCGAGAAAACAGCACGACGATGCTTTTCTGGGGGCAATCCGGCTGAAACAGGTCCTCTTCTCTTCAAAATTTCTTTACCTAAGTTATGTGAGCATTTCACTTCACCGCAGTAGGATTCATCGTCTATACCTATGCAATACCACCTTTTGTCCAGCTTCACTTCAGGCCAGGATCAGCCAGAAGGGAGCGCGTTACACTGACAGAAGAGCAGTCAAGGCATCTTGACCATGCCACTACAGGGAGGTCTGTCAACATGGGCAATGTGGCACTGAAGGGCATCGGTTCTGAAACAAAAAATGACAGTCTGGGCCGCACGATGACCATCACGGCCAGCGACTTGACGCTTGACGTTCCTCACGACACTCAGAGGAACCGTGATGAACCGTCCGTACTCGCCACGCCGAGTCATCCATCGCAGCGTATTCTGTTCGTAACCCCCGAGATAGCTGATTTCGTCAAAGTCGGGGGACTGGGTGACGTCTCCTCGGCGCTCCCCCGGGCGTTGGCAGCCCATCACGATATTCGCATCCTCATTCCTGCCTACCGGGAAGTACTCAACTCGGGACTGACCATACGCCGCGTCGGCAGCCTGCCCGCACATGCCGACCTGCCAGCCTGCGAGGTTGGCGAGATGACCTGTGCCGATGGCTTGATCATCTACGTACTGCTCTGCCCTGAACTCTACGAGCGCGAAGGCGGCCCTTATGGCACTGGGCCCGGCGGCTATGGCAGTGGCGGCTGGAATGACAACGACATCCGTTTCGCCCGGCTCTCGCTGGCCGCCGCCGAGATCGCCGCCGGCCATGCCGGGCTCGACTGGCAGCCCCAACTTCTGCATCTCAACGACTGGACATGCGGGCTGGCACCGGCCTATCTGCGCTGGCTGGGGCATACGGTTCCCAGCGTGTTCACCATCCACAACCTGGCTTACCAGGGGCTTTACGACAAATCACGCTGCGCGGCGCTGGGCATCCCCGAGTCAGCCTTCCATATCGAAGGTGTCGAGTATTACGACAAGCTCTCCTTCATGAAGGCAGGCATCGTCTACGCCTCATATGTCACCACGGTGAGCGCGACCTATGCCCAGGAGATCACCACGCCTGAGTTCGGCTGCGGACTCGACGGCTTGCTGCGTTGCAAGGCGGAGCAGGGCCGGCTCAGCGGTATTCCCAACGGTATCGACGACTCCTGGGATCCACGTACCGATGCCCACCTGGTCCAGGCTTTCTCGGCCAACGACTGGCGTGGCAAGCGAGCCAATGCCGATTACGTGCGCCATCGCTTCGGCCTGGCACCGAGTGCCGGCCCTCTGTTCGCCATGGTGTCGCGCATGGTGCACCAGAAGGGGGTCGATCTGGTCATCGAGGCGGCACCCAGCATCGTCCAGGCTGGCGGCCAGTTGGTCTTCATTGGCAGCGGCGAGCAGCGTGTGGAAGCCCAACTGGATAGGCTGGCCGAGCGCTATCCGGGGGCCGTGGGCGCCTATATCGGCTTCGCCGAGGAAGAAGCGCGCTGCATCTACGCCGGTAGCGATTTCCTACTGATGCCGTCGCGCTTCGAACCGTGCGGGCTGAGTCAGATGTACGCCCAGCGCTTCGGCTCGCTGCCAATCGCCCACCGCACCGGCGGGCTGGCCGACACCATCGAAGATGGGGTCACCGGGTTTCTCTTCGACGAGGTCAACCAGGCCAGCTTCATGCAGGCGATTCAGCAGGCGTTCTCGGTCTACCACTCCACGGAGCTGTTCTACGCCATGCGCCGGGCGGCCATGACCGGACGCTATCACTGGCGACAGTCGATAGCGCCCTATACCCAACTCTATCAACGCATCAGCGCAGAAGCCGGTGTGGAGGCACAGGCCGCGGAATGAACGAAGCAGAGCGATTCCAATACACTTTTGGTGCCCAGGTGATGGGGCCGGAGTGGACACAGTTCGCACTGTGGGCGCCCAGCGCCAGCCGGGTCGACCTCGAAGTGGAAGGCCTGGCCGCCATCGCCATGAACCATGTCGGCGAAGGGCGCTTCGTCGGCGAGGCGGCCTGCGACCATGGCGCTCGCTACCGCTATCGCGTGCACGTCGACGATGCGCCCAAGGGCCTCGCCATTCCCGACCCTGCCTCCCGCGCCCAGGCGGGCGGCGCCGATGGGCCGAGCCTGGTGGTCGATCCCTACCGCCATGCCTGGCGCCATGCCGACTGGCGCGGTCGACCCTGGCACGAGACGGTGCTCTACGAGCTGCACCTGGGCACGCTGGGCGGCCTGGCGGCAGCGCACCAGTGGCTGCCCTATCTGGCCGAACTCGGCGTCACGGCAATCGAGCTGATGCCGGTGGCGGCTTTTCCCGGCAAGCGCAACTGGGGCTACGACGGGGTGCTACCCTACGCCGTGGACGAGACCTACGGCGAACCTGAAGCCCTCAAGTCGTTCATCGACGACGCCCACGGCCTGGGCCTGATGGTTTTCCTCGATGTGGTCTACAACCACTTCGGCCCGGACGGCAACTACTTGCCTCGCTATGCCGGCGCCTTCTTTCGCGACGACCGGCAAACACCCTGGGGGCCGGCCATCGATTTTCGCCGACCCATGGTGCGCCGTTTCTTCATTGAGAACGCTCTGATGTGGCTCGATGAATACCGCTTCGACGGACTGCGCTTCGATGCGGTGCACGCCATCACTGAACGCGACTTCCTGCTCGAATTGGCCGAGGCCCTGCGCAGCCATATCGACCCGCGACGCTACGTGCACCTGGTACTGGAGAACGAGCACAACGACGCCGCCCTGATCGGCCCGGGCCTGTTCACTGCGCAATGGAACGACGACTGGCACAATGTGATGCACGTGCTGCTCACCGGCGAGAGCGAAGGCTACTACGGCGACTTCGCCGAGGCCTCGACAGAGAAGCTGGCACGCTGCCTGGGCGAGGGTTTCATCTACCAGGGCGACGCCACCCGACAGGGGTCTCCCCGCGGCAGCCCGAGCTCTCACCTGCCGCCGACCGCTTTCGTCGCCTTCCTGCAGAATCACGATCAGGTCGGTAACCGCGCCATGGGAGAGCGCCTGACTCGGCTCGCCGAACCGCAGGCACTGGCAGCCGCCACCCTGGCACTGTTGCTCTCGCCCATGGTGCCGCTGCTGTTCATGGGCGAGGAGTGGGCCAGCGAGCGGCCATTCCTGTTCTTCACCGATCACCGCGCCGAGCTGGCCGAAGCCGTCCGCGAAGGTCGACGGGCGGAGTTCGCCGCGTTCGGCGCCTTTCAGAACCCTGCCTCGCGCGCCGCCATTCCCGACCCCAACGACACGACCACCTTCGAGTCCTCGCGCCCCGACATAGAGGCTCGTGAGGCCGCCCCCCATGCCGATTGGCTGGCATTCGTCCGCCACCTGCTGGCAATTCGACATGCCGAAATCGTGCCACGCCTCGATGGCGCCCGCGCCTTGGGCGCAGAAGTTCTCGACGAGGGCGCCGTCGTGGCCCGCTGGCAAATGAACGACGAGACCCAACTGGTCATCGCCATGAACCTGAGCGAGCGGCCTGCGGCGACTACGGCCTTCGGCGTCGGACGACACCTGTACGAAACACGCGAGGGCGCAGCAGTCGCCACCGAGAGCGGCAGCTTGCCACCACGCTGTGCCGCGGCCTGGTTAAGGAGTGGACCAGGTGACGAGGAGCTCTGCGCATGATCGAGGGACGCCTTGAGACACTGGCCGACGCTGCCGGCCTGATTACCGAATGGGAAGACAGCGAAGAACGCCCACAGCGTCTCTCGACTGCCATCCAGCGCGAACTACTGGCTCGCCTCGGTTACCCGGCCGCTGATGAGGCCGAAATCGCTGACAGCCTGGAACGGCTGCGCGGCCCCACCTCGCCGACACAGTGGCCGCCACTGATCACCGCCGAGCGTGGCATCGCTACCGACCTGCCGTCACCGCTTCCTGCCGACACAGAAATCTCCCTGCACCTCGAGCAGGGCGATCTGCTGCACGACCGACTCGACAAGCGCGGTCGCCTCCCCCCGGTCGGAGTGGCGGGCTACCACCGCTTGCAGATCGCCGGCCACGCGGTGACCCTGGCCGTGGCCCCGCCGCGCTGCTTCACTCCAGCCGATGCCGAGGGTAGCGAAGCGCCACGCCTGTGGGGCCTGGCGGTGCAACTCTACGCCCTGCGCCGCCCCGGCGACGGCGGTATCGGCGATACCTTGGCGCTGGAGCAGTTGGTGCGTCACGCCGCTCAGGCCGGCGCCTCGGCGCTGGCCGTGAGCCCGACGCATGCCATGTTCAGCGCCGACGTAACGCGCTACAGCCCCTATTCCCCATCGAGCCGCCTGCTCTACCACGCGCTGCACGCCGCCCCCGAAGCGCTGCTCGGCGAAGCCGCGGTCGCGGCGGCCGTCGAACGCTGTGGGCTGGGCGAGGTCAAGGCACAGCTGGAAGCGCAGGAACTGATCGACTGGCCCCGCGCGGCAGAGATCAAGCTCGCCTGGCTCCGCGCTCTCTACGACGAGCTGATGCAGCGCGAAGACACCGATGCACAGCAAACCCGCCAGGCACTCTCGGCTTTCCGCGGGGCGCGCGGGGCCATGCTCGAGAATCACTGTCGCTTCGAGGCGCTGAGCCAGCATCGGGGCGAAAGCGACTGGCATCGCTGGCCGGCGGCGCTGCGCGACCCGGCAAGCCCCGAGGTGGCTCGCTTCGCCGAGGAATATGCGCAGGAAATCGGCTTTCACGCCTTCCTGCAGTGGCTCGCCAGCGAAGGACTCGCCCGCGCCCAGACTTCGGCGCGCGAGGCCGGCATGCCGGTGGGGCTGATCGCCGACCTGGCGGTGGGGGCCGATGCCGCCGGTAGCCAGGCCTGGAGCCGCCAGTCCGAGATGCTGGAAGGTCTGTCGATCGGCGCCCCGCCCGATACCTTCAACGTCCACGGCCAGGATTGGGGGCTCGCGCCCTTCTCGCCCCAAGGGCTGGTGAACTCGGGATTTCGCAGCTTCATCGACATGCTGCGAACCGGCTTCGTCCACGCCGGGGGGCTGCGCATCGATCACGTTCTCGGCCTGTTGCGCCTGTGGCTGATCCCCCATGGTGCCGCGCCCACCGAAGGCGGCTACGTGCGCTATCCCCTCGACGATCTGCTGCGGCTGGTGGCGCTGGAATCCTGGCGCCACCGCGCCATCGTCATCGGCGAGGACCTGGGCACTGTCGCCCCGGGCTTTCGTGAGCGCCTGGCACGCCATGGCATCCTCGGCATGCGCGTGCTGTGGTTCGAGCGCGACGACGAGGGTGGCTTCCTGTCGCCGGAGCAGTGGTCCAGCCACGCCATCGCCACCAGTTCGACCCACGACCTGCCGACGCTGGCCGGCTGGTGGGCCGGGCGCGACATCGAATGGCGCGACCGCTTCGGCCTGCTGGCCGACGACCAGGATGCCCACGGCGAGCATGCCGAGCGCCGTGTCGAGCGGTCGCGACTAGCTCGTGCGCTGCATCTGGTCGATGACCACGTACCGGAATCGCCTCTCGACGCTGCCGCTCTGCCTGCCTCGCAGGTGCTCGATGCCGCCGTGCGCCAGTTGGGGCTCACACCGGCGCCGCTCACGCTGCTGCCGGTGGAGGATGCCCTGGGGCTGGAGGAGCAGGCCAACCTGCCGGGCACCCTTGACGAACACCCCAACTGGCGGCGGCGCCTGCCGGATGACACCGAACGTCTGCTCGCCTCACCCGAGGTGGCGGGTCGTCTGGCTGCCCTGGCGGAAGCGCGCCACGAAGCACAACGCGAAGCACGCCACGACGCCCGGGGAGGGGATGGCGATGAGTGAGATTCGCGCCACCGTTCGTCTGCAGTTCCACTGCGGCTTCACCCTCGACGATGCCGCCGAATGGGTGGGTTATTACGCCAGGCTCGGCATCAGCCATGTCTATGCCTCGCCGCTGCAGATGTCGCGGGCCGACTCGCCCCACGGCTACGACGGCATCGACCCCACCCGCATCGACCCCGAACTCGGCGGCGAAGCGGCACTGGAGCGCCTGATCGCACGACTGCGTGAACATGGGATGGGGCTGGTACTGGACATCGTGCCCAACCACGTGGCGGTAGGGGGCTCGCAGAACCCGTGGTGGCAGGACGTGCTGGCCTGGGGCCAGGACAGCCCCTACGCCGGTTTCTTCGATATCGACTGGCACTCGCCCGATCCACTGCTGGCCGGTAAGCTGCTGCTGCCTTTTCTCGGCGAACCCTATGCCGAGGCGCTGCATACGGGCGATCTCGTCCTGTACCACGACCCTGGCACGACAAGCATCGAGCTCGCCTATCACGAGCACCGCTTTCCCCTCGACCCACGCCGCTATGGCGATATCCTGCGCCTCGCAGAGCACGGGACCCTGCGGGACCTGGCGCCACACTTCGATGCCCTGCAACAGCGCGACGACGCCTATACCGCAGTGGCCGAGTGTCGCCGGGAACTGCGCCAGGCGTTGGCGAACCCGACCGCCGGGCAAGCACTACAGCGGTCCCTGGCGCTGTTCGACGGTAGTACTCGCGGCGGCGCCATTCGCCTGCACGATCTGCTGGAGCAGCAGGCCTACCGCCTGGCCTGGTGGCGCACGGGGGCAGACGAGATCAACTGGCGGCGCTTCTTCGACATCACCGAGCTCGGCGGGCTGCGCATCGAGCAGCCCGAGGTGTTCGATGCGGTGCATGCCTTGCCGCTGCGCCTGGTGGAACAGGGCTGGATCGATGGCCTGCGTGTCGACCACGTCGACGGCCTGGCCGACCCGCGTGGCTATTGCCGCCGACTGCGCGCTCGCCTGGGCGAGAGCCAGAAGCGTCGCCCGGAAGGCGTGGTGCGTCACGTGGCGATCTTCGTCGAGAAGATCCTGGCTGCCGACGAGACCCTGCACCGCGACTGGGGCGTCGACGGCACCACCGGCTATGAGCTGATGAACGAGGTTTCCGGGTTGCAGCACGACCCGGCCGGCGCCGAGCCGCTGCGGGACCTGTGGCGTGACGTCAGCGGTCGGACGGACGATTTTACCGGCGAGGTGCGCCGAGCCCGCCGCGAGGTGCTCACGACTCTGCTGGCCAGCGAATACGAGGCCTGCGCTCGCGCCCTGCATGCAGTGGCCCGCCACGCGCTGGCGACCAGAGATATCACCCTGGCGGCGGTACGCCGGGTGTTGACGGCGTTGATCGTGCATTTCCCTGTCTACCGCACCTACGCCGACGACGGCGGCCGCCCCGAGCTCGATGCGCCCTTCTTCGACCGGGCCATGGTCGGCGCCCGCGGCGAACTGAGCCCGCCCGATGCCGCCGTGCTGGCATGGCTGGAACGCTGGCTGGGCGGCGTGGCACCCGCCGATGCCGCGGACGCCGACGAGCGCTGGCTGCGCCAGCGCGCCATCGTGCGCTTCCAGCAGCTCACCTCGCCGGTAGCGGCCAAGGCCGTGGAGGATACCGCCGGCTATCGCAGCGCGGTGCTGATCTCGCGCAACGATGTGGGCTTCGACGGCGAACACTTCAGTCACACGCCGCGCCTGTTTCACGAAGCCAACGCCTGGCGGGCACGCCATTTTCCCCATGGTATGGTCGCCACGGCCACCCACGACCACAAACGCGGCGAGGACGTGCGTGCCCGCCTGGCCGCGCTCAGCGAGAACGCCACCGCCTTCGCCACCCGGGTCGAACGCTGGCGCGACTTGGCCTCACCGCTGCGCCAGGCACTGCCCGAAGGGCCCGCCCCCGCGCCCGGCGACGAGCTGATCCTCTACCAGATGCTGCTCGGCGCCTGGCCGCCGACGCTTGCCCGCGACGACACCGATGCCATGCAGCGCTTTGCCGAACGACTGGCCCAGTGGCAGCAGAAGGCACTACGCGAAGCCAAGCTGCGCACGCATTGGCTGTGGCCCGACGCGGATTACGAGCGGGCCTGCCGCGAATACCTGCAGGGCCTGCTGACCACGCCCGAGCTGTGCCGCGAACTGGAAGAAGCAGCCCGCGAGCTGGACCTGCCGGGGGCCCTCAACGGCCTGGCGCAGACGTCGCTTCGCCTGACCGTGCCCGGGGTTCCCGACCTCTACCAGGGCTGTGAATTCTGGGACTACAGCCTGGTCGACCCCGACAACCGCCGCCCGGTCGACCATGCCGCGCGCCAGGCCGCTCTGGAGCAGGATCATGAGCCCGCCGCAGCGCTGGAACATTGGCGGGACGGCAGCGTCAAGCAGGCCATGATGGCCCGCCTGCTGGCACTGCGCCACGCCCATCGCGACCTGTTCACCCACGGCGACTACCGCCCCGTGGCGGTGGAGGGCGAACACGGCGACAGGCTCGTCGCCTTTCTGCGCCAGCATGACGACCAGCAGTTGCTGGTGACGGTGCCACGCCTGTGCGCGGCGCTGCTCGAAGGTGCCAAACGTCCCCATGTGCCCCCTTCGCGCTGGGGCAATACCCGGGTGCGGATGCCCGGCGAGCCGTGCTCCGCTTGGCAAAGTGCGCTGACCGGTACCACCCTGAGAGTAACGGATGAAAGCCTTGCCGCCGGGGAACTGCTGTCGGCATTTCCCGTCGGTATCCATATACGAGACATGCGCAGGCATAGGGAGAGCTAGGATGGCTAACGAAGAGCGAGTACGGAACCTGGCCTACAAGATCTGGGAATCGGAAGGGCGCCCCGAAGGACAGCAGCAGCGTCACTGGGACATGGCACTGCGGATCGTCATAGCCGAAGAGGAGGAAGGGACCGACGTCGAGCTCGACGAGGTCGGCGAACCGGTGGATGAGCCGCCCATCCTCGAGGACGATCTACCGCTGGAGGATGACGAGACCGGCATTCAGGAGAACCGTCTGCCGCTGGATTCCCCCAACGGCGAGCCGGACTTCGGCGAACTGCCCTATCGCGATGACCGCGACGTGGCCCGGGACGAGCCGGTGCAGGACCGCGCCAGCCCAGGCCCGGCCCCGGACGAGCCCGAGCCCACGGCGGCGTCGACATGCCCGCTACCCACCGAGCAGGCCACCGGCACCGGGGCCCAGGATCAGGATATCGCCAACCGCGGCGGGCCGGATGCCCAAGTCACATCACCGGAACCCGGCCCAGGGCCGATGGAGCCGTTGCCGCCGGAGTCGGCCACGGCCAAGCGCGCTCGCAAGCCACGGCGTGCCGACGATGGCCTGACCCAACCCGATGCCACCGACACAGCCCAGGTACCGGGCAAGACGACCAAGTCCGCCAGCACAAGGCGCACCTCCAAGGCAGGCAGCGGCAAGACGCACACGAAGGAATCGTCGACCGCATCCCAGGCCGGAAAGACAACGAGTCGCAGCAGCAAGACGAAACCCAAGAGCTGAGTGACACGGGGCAAGACGCCCAAAGCATCAAGGACGAGTGCAAATGAACACGAGGGAAGCCGAGAAAGAGAGCGAGCGGGCCGTGGTCTCGAGTGAGCAGCCTGGCGTGATCCGCCGCTCCCGAATACGCGAAGGATGGCCGTTCCCACTGGGCGCGACCTGGGATGGGCTGGGCGTCAACTTTGCCCTGTTCTCGGCCCACGCCACCAAGGTCGAGCTATGCCTGTTCGATGACAGCGGGACTCAGGAGCTCGAGCGTATCGAGCTGCCCGAATACACCGACGAGGTGTGGCATGGCTACCTGCCCGATGCTCGCCCGGGCCAGCTCTATGGCTACCGGGTGCATGGTCCCTACGCGCCCGAGGCAGGGCATCGCTTCAACCCCAACAAGCTGCTGCTCGATCCCTACGCCAAGCAGATCGTCGGCGAGCTGGCCTGGGATGAGGCACTCTTCGGCTACACCATCGGGCACCCCGACGGCGACCTCAGCTTCGATGAACGCGACAGCGCCCCTTTCATACCGCGCTGCCGTGTGATCGACCCCGCCTTCACCTGGGGTCGGGCGCGCGGCATCCAGCAACCCTGGAACCGCACCGTGCTCTACGAGACCCACGTACGCGGGTTCACCATGCGCCATCCGGCGGTCCCGGATGCGCTGCGCGGCACCTTCTCCGGGCTGATGGTCAACGAGGTGGTGGATTACATTCGTTCGCTGGGCGTGTCGTCGGTAGAGCTGCTGCCGATCCACGCCTTCCTCGACGATCAGCGTCTGCTGGAACAAGGGCTGCGCAACTACTGGGGCTACAACACGCTGGGCTTCTTCGCGCCCGATGCGCACTATCTCTCGGGTGACAACATCAACGAGTTCAAGCAGATGGTGGCCTGTTACCACGCCGCCGAACTCGAAGTGATCCTCGACGTGGTCTACAACCACACCGCCGAGGGCAACGAGCTCGGCCCCACGCTGTCGCTGAAGGGCATCGACAACGCCTCCTACTACCGATTGCTGCCCGACGAACCGCGCTATTACATCGACGACACCGGCACCGGCAATACGTTGAACTTGAGCCACTCCCGGGTGCTGCAGATAGTCACTGATTCGCTGCGCTACTGGGCCACCGAGATGCGCGTCGATGGCTTCCGCTTCGACCTGGCGACGATCCTCGGCCGCGAGCCCCACGGCTTCGACGAGGGCGGCGGCTTTCTCGACTCCTGCCGCCAGGACCCGATCCTGAGCCAGGTGAAGCTGATCGCCGAGCCTTGGGACTGCGGCCCCGGTGGCTATCAGGTAGGCGGCTTTCCACCGGGCTGGGCGGAGTGGAACGACCGTTTCCGCGACACCACGCGCGCCTTCTGGCGTGGCGACGAGGGCCAACTGGCCGAGTTGGCCTCGCGCCTGATGGGCTCGGCGGACCTGTTCGATCGGCGCGGCCGGCGCCCCTTCGCCTCGGTCAATTTCGTCACCGCCCACGACGGGTTCACGCTGTACGACCTGGTGGCTTACAACGACAAGCACAACGAGGCCAACGGCGAGGACAACCAGGACGGCCACGACCACAACCTGGCGTGGAACCACGGCGAGGAAGGCCCCACCGATGATCCGGCCATCCAATCGCTGCGCCTGCGCCAGATTCGAAACCTTCTCGCCACCCTGTTGCTCTCGCAGGGCACCCCGATGCTACTGGCGGGCGACGAGTTGCTGCGCACCCAGCAGGGCAATAACAATGCCTACTGTCAGGACAACGAGATCAGCTGGCTCGACTGGAACCTTGATGGCGATGCCCACGCCATGATCGAGTACGTCCGCCATTTGATTGCCCTGCGTCTGCACTACCCCATTCTGCGCCGCGGCCGCTTCCTATCCGGCGAGTACAACGAGGAGATGGGGCTCAAAGAGGTGACCTGGCTCGCTGCCGACGGCAGCGAGATGGATGTCGAGCGCTGGGAGAACCCCGAGTCGGACAGCCTCGGCGTGCTGCTGGACGGCCGTGCTCGACCCTCGGGCATTCGGCGTGCCGGCGACGATCGCTCACTGCTCGTCCTGTTCAATGCCAACCCCGATCCGATCGCATTCCGCCTGCCCGAGGTGCCCCGCGGCATCGGCTGGGTATGCCGGCTCGATACCAGCCGATCCCTCGACGATGAGCTCCTGCATGCCGACTTCGGAGACGAATACGCGATGGAGGGCCGCACGCTGGTCCTGTTCGAGCTGTTGCAAGACACCGGTCCCCTGGATCACACGGCATGAGATTCATCTGAGAGTTCAGCTGCTGGTCGAGATCTGCGACACAAGAGGAGCATGCGATGAGTTCAACTCCGTACACGGCGCCAGTCGACGATTCAGCCCAGGAGCAAGAGCGGAGCCCAGTCCTGACGGCCATCCATGCACCTCGCATCGCCATCGAATCGGTGCAGCCGACCCTGGACCATGGGCGATTCGCGGCCAAGGTCATCGTCGACGAGCCGGTTACCGTCACGGCCAGGATCTTCGCCGACGGCCATGACATCCTGGCAGCCTCGGTGTGCTGGTTCGACGCCGATGGCAACCAGCACCGCGCGCCCATGCATCCGACACAGCCTCCAGGCTTGGATATCTTCGAGGGGCGCTTTACGCCGCGTGGCATCGGGCGACATCGCTTCCTCATCGAAGCTTGGTGGGATATCTACGCCACCTACCGCTACGAACTGTCCAAGAAGCACCAGGCCGGTGTGCCGGTCGGCCTCGAACTCGAGGAGGGCAGGCGCGAGATCGCCCGGGCGGTCGAGCGCAGTGAAGGCGAGCTCCGGGAGGCCCTTGGGGCCATTCATAAACGCTTCCAGTTGCTCGAAGCCGATGCCGACCGGGTCGCGCTGCTGCTCGACGCCGACACGGCGCAGCTGATGCACGAAGCAGATGCCCGTCCGCACCTGACCCGAAGCGATGCCCTCTATCCCCTGGAGGTGGAGCGCCTCGAGGCGCGTTTTTCGAGCTGGTACGAGCTGTTTCCCCGCTCTGAAACTGACAGCCCAGAACGCCACGGCACGTTCAACGATGTCCACCGGCGCCTCCCGCTGATCCGCGACATGGGTTTCGACGTCCTCTATTTTCCACCCATACACCCCGTGGGGCGCACGCACAGGAAAGGACCCAACAACTCACTTGAAGCAGGGCCGGACGATCCCGGCAGCCCCTACGCCATCGGTAGCAAGGAGGGTGGTCATGAAGCGATACATCCGGAACTTGGCACGCGAGACGATTTCCGTGATCTGGTACGCGCTGCAGCCGATCATGGCCTGGAAGTCGCGTTGGACTTCGCCATCCAGTGCTCGCCCGACCATCCCTGGCTCGAGGAGCACCCCGGTTGGTTCTCATGGCGTCCCGATGGGTCTATCCGCTACGCGGAGAACCCGCCCAAGAAATATCAGGACATCGTCAACGTCGATTTCTATGCCGATGATGCAATCCCTTCGCTCTGGATCGAGCTGCGCGACATCGTGCAAGGCTGGGTCGACGAAGGCGTGAGGATATTTCGCGTCGACAATCCCCATACCAAGCCACTGCCCTTCTGGGAATGGCTGATTGGCGACATTCGCCGCCGCGACTCGTCGGTGATCTTTCTGGCCGAGGCCTTTACCCGACCAGCGATGATGCTGCGACTCGGCAAGCTGGGCTTCAACCAAAGCTACACCTACTTCACCTGGCGCCACACCAAGCAGGAACTGACCGAGTACTTCACCCAGCTCAACGAATCACCGCTGCGCGAGGGCTACCGGCCCAATTTCTTCGTCAATACACCGGACATCAATCCCTACTTCCTGCAGTCCTCGGGACGGCCTGGCTTCCTCCAGCGAGCAGCTCTCGCTGCCTTGGGGTCGGGCTCCTGGGGAGTGTATTCCGGCTTCGAGTTGTGCGAGGGCGAACCGGTGCCGGGCAAGGAGGAATATCTCGATTCGGAGAAGTACGAAATTCGGCCGCGTGACTATACCGCGCCCGGCAACATCACCTACGAGATCGCCCAGCTCAACCGCATTCGCCGCGAAAACCCGGCGCTGCAGACCCACCTGGGCGTCGCCTTCTATCCGGTGCACAACGACCGCCTGCTGTTCTTCGGCAAGCGCAACGAGACGCGGGACAACTTCATTCTCATCGCCGTCAACCTCGACCCGTTCGAACCCCAGGAAGGCACGTTCGAGTTGCCGCTGTGGGAGTTCGGACTGCCCGACGATGCGGCACTGCATGGAGAGGATCTCATGAGCGGACATCGCTGGACATGGCATGGCAAGTGGCAGTCGATGCGCCTCGATCCCGCGCACCTGCCGTTCGCCATCTGGCGCATCCGCCCGGTTCATTAGCCACAGTACGCGTACCCACAAGCAAAGAGGGCAAGGCCATGATGGACGCCAGCAGCGAATCGCACGCCGTCGAGACCCTCGACTTTCTCGATGATCCCCTCTGGTACAAGGACGCCGTCATCTATCAGGTGCACGTCAAGTCGTTCTTCGATGCCAACGACGACGGTATCGGCGATTTCAAGGGGCTGATCCAGAAGCTCGACTACATCGTCAGTCTCGGTGTGAATACCATCTGGGTTCTGCCGTTCTACCCCTCGCCACGCCGCGACGATGGCTACGACATTGCCGAATACACCGGCGTCAGCCCGGACTATGGCACCTTGGAGGACGCCAGGCACTTCATTGACGAAGCACACCGCCGTGGGCTGCGGGTGCTGACCGAGCTGGTCATCAACCACACATCCGACCAGCATGAATGGTTCCAGCGCGCCCGGCGGGCACCGCCCGGCTCACCGGAACGGGACTTCTACGTATGGTCGGACACCGACCTGAAGTATCCCGGCACTCGCATCATCTTTCTCGATACCGAAGCGTCCAACTGGACGTGGGACCCTCTGGCCGGCGCCTACTACTGGCACCGCTTCTATTCGCACCAGCCCGATCTGAACTTCGACAATCCTCAGGTGCTGGACGAGCTGTTGATGGTCATGGAGTACTGGCTCGACCTGGGCGTCGACGGCCTGCGCCTGGACGCCATTCCCTACCTGGTCGAGCGCGAGGGTACCAACAACGAGAACCTGCCCGAGACCCACGAGGTGCTCAAGAAGATTCGCGCGGTGATCGACGAGCGCTACCCCGATCGCATGCTGCTCGCCGAGGCCAACCAGTGGCCGGAGGATACCCGCCCCTATTTCGGCGACGGCGACGAGTGCCACATGGCCTTCCATTTCCCGTTGATGCCGCGCATGTACATGGCACTGGCCCAGGAGGATCGCTTTCCGATCACCGATATCCTGCGCCAGACCCCCGAAATCCCCCCCAACTGCCAGTGGGCCATCTTCCTGCGCAACCACGACGAGCTGACGCTGGAGATGGTTACCGACAAGGAGCGCGACTACCTCTGGAACCACTACGCTGCCGACCGCCGGGCACGCATCAACCTGGGGATACGCCGGCGCCTGGCACCGCTCCTGGAGCGCGACCGCAGACGTGTCGAGCTACTCAACAGCCTGCTGCTGTCGATGCCAGGCACGCCGGTGCTCTACTACGGCGACGAAATCGGCATGGGCGACAACATCTATCTCGGCGACCGCGACGGGGTGCGCACACCGATGCAGTGGTCGGTGGACCGCAACGGCGGCTTCTCCCGTGCCGACCCGGCAAGTCTCGTGCTACCGGCGATCATGGACCCGCTCTATGGCTACCAGGCCGTGAACGTCGAAGCCCAGCTGCGCGACCCGCACTCGCTGTTGAACACCATGCGCCGCCTGCTCGCGGTGCGCGGCCAGCACCGGGCCTTCAGCCGCGGCACCTTGCGGCCCCTCTATCCGGCCAATCGCCACATTCTCGCCTACCTTCGCGAAATGACGCTCGACGATGGAGACACGGAGGCGCTGCTGTGCGTGGCCAACATGGCCCGCACCGCCCAGGCAGTGGAACTCGACCTATCCGCCTTCGCCGGCCAGGTGCCGGTGGAGATGGTCGGCGGCAGTGCCTTTCCGCCGATCGGACGGACGCCGTACCTGCTCACCCTGCCACCCTATGGCTTCTTCTGGTTCCTGCTGGCGCCGGAATCCGCCATGCCGGAATGGCACGTGCCGCCGCCCGAGCCCATGCCGGAATACGTCACGCTGATCATCAAGAAGCGTCTCGAGGAGATCTTCCAGGCCCCGGCGCGGCAGCTGCTCGAGCGCGAAACCCTGCCAAGCTATCTGCCCAAGCGACGCTGGTTTGCCTCCAAGCAGGCCCATATCGACCAGGTACGCATGCTCTACGTGGCCCGACTCGAGCATAGCCAGCACGTCATGCTGATTTCCGAGCTCGAGGTCCACCACGCCGAGGGCATCGAACGCTACCAGCTGCCGCTGGCGTTTCTCGGCGAGGAGGAGCAGACCAGCGCCCTGCCCCAGCAGCTCGCCATGGCTCGCGTTCGCCGCTTCCACGAAGTGGGGTTGCTGACCGATGCACTGACGCTGGATGCCTTTGCCCTGGCGGTTCTCGATGCCATGCGACAAGGCGCCAAGTTGCCCTGCAGCAGCGGTGAGATCCGCTTCCTGCCCACTGCCGTACTCACCGAACTGGAACTGCCCGAAGCCCTCGAAGTGGAGCAGCAGAGCGCTGAGCAGTCCAACAGCTCGGTCATCATCGGCCGACAGCTGGTGCTCAAGCTATTTCGCAGGGTGGAGGCGGGGGTCCACCCGGAGGCAGAAATCGGCCGTTATCTCACCGAGCACGGCTTTCCCCATATCGCAGCGCTGCAAGGCGAAGCGGCCCGTTACGATGAGCAGGGAACGCCCCAGACGCTGATGGTCCTGCAAAGCTTCATCGACAACCAGGGCGATGCCTGGGCATGGTTCCGTGCCACGCTGGGACGTGCGGTTCGCGAGGCCATGCTCGATCAGGACCAGGGTCATGAAGGAGTCCTCGAAGAGACGGGTTACGGCGCCTGCGAGGAGCTGGAGACGTTCGCCACCACTCTGGGCAAACGCCTGGGCGAGATGCATGCCGTCCTGGCCTCGCCCAGCGATGACCCGGCCTTCCGCCCGCAAATCGCTTCAGACGCCCATGTCGAACAATGGACGCACCGGGTCCGCGAGCGCATCGAGGAAGCCCTGGCGCTGCTCGAGCAACATGCGAAGCGCTGCGACGAGGCCGAGCGACAGTTGATTGGACAAATCATGGCAAGCCGCGACTCGCTCACGGCCGCCATCGACTCCATCGCAGGGCTGGCCCAGGGCAGCCTGCTGACGCGTATCCATGGCGACCTGCATCTGGGCCAGGTGCTGGTAGCACACCACGATGCCTACATCATCGATTTCGAGGGCGAGCCCGACCGGCCGCTGGAGGAGCGTCGCGCCAAGGACAGCCCGCTGCGGGACGTCGCGGGGATGTTGCGCTCCTTCGACTATGCCTTTGCCAGGGTGGATGAGGTACTTCCGGGTGGCGAGAGCGAGGAGATGCAGGACGACAGCGGCCATGAAGTGGCGGAGCGCTGCCTGCTTCGTGCTCGCCAGGCCTTCCTCAACGCCTACTGGCAGGCCACGCAGACACTGCCGCACGAATGGAAGCATCACGCCGGTCCGGCCGCAGCGGTCGACCTGTTCGTCCTCGAGAAGACCGCCTACGAAATCGCCTACGAAATATCCAATCGTCCTGCCTGGCTGAGCGTGCCGCTGCGTGGCCTGGCGGCGCTAGTCGAACAGTTGGATGAAGGAGAACCCGATGTCTGATCTCACCGCCAGGCTTGTGCCAGACCCGAGCCTGTGGCTGCCCGAGGAAGAAGCGGAGGCCCTGGCGCGCGGCACTCATGGCAATCCGTTCTCGGTGCTCGGCGTCCATGAAAGCGTTGACGGCCCCTTGCTGAGGGTTTTCCTGCCCGGCGCACTGGGCGTCGACGTGCTCGACCGCCAGGACGGTAGCTTTCGCTGCTGCCTGACGGGCATGCAGATTCCCGGCCTGTTTGCCGGCCGGCTGCCGTATGCGGCTCCCTACACCTTGCGTATCCGCTGGCCCTCCGGGGAGCAGCTGACCGAAGATCCCTACGGCTTTGGCCTGCTGCTCGGTGAAATGGATCTCTACCTGATCGGCGAGGGAACTCACCGCCGCCTGGGCCAGTGTCTGGGAGCCCAGCCCATGGAAGTGGATGGCGTGGAGGGCGTGCGCTTCGCCGTCTGGGCGCCCAATGCCCGACGGGTCTCGGTAGTGGGCAACTTCAACAGTTGGGACGGGCGCCGCCACGTGATGCGCCTGCGTCATCCTTCAGGTGTGTGGGAGCTGTTCGTGCCGCGCCTCGGGCCCGGAGAATCGTACAAGTACGAGATCCTCGATGCTCAGGGCGCCCTCGGCCTGCGCGCCGATCCCGTGGCGCTTTCCACCGAGACCCCACCGAATACCGCCTCAGTGGTGGCCGACACCCGGCCTTTCACCTGGCATGACGAAGAATGGCTCGCCCATCGGGGCGAAAGGCATGCACCTAACCGGCCTATCAGCATCTACGAGGTACACGCCGCCTCGTGGCGCAAGCACGGTGGCGACAACGGCGAGCTCTACAGTTGGCGCGAGCTGGCCGAGCACCTGATCCCCTACGTGCTCGAAATGGGCTTCACCCACGTCGAACTGCTGCCCATCATGGAGCACCCGTTCGGCGGATCATGGGGCTACCAACCCTTGAGCCAGTTCGCCCCCAGCGGTCGCTTCGGCACACCCGCCGACTTCGCCTATTTCGTCGACCAATGCCATCGGGCGGGCCTCGGCGTGATACTCGACTGGGTGCCGGCTCACTTCCCCACCGACCCCCATGGCTTGGCACGCTTCGACGGTACCGCGCTATACGAGTACGAGCACCCCTTCGAGGGCTTCCATCAGGATTGGGATACCTTCATCTACAACTGGGGCAGGCGTGAGGTGCACGGCTTCCTGCTGGCTTCGGCACTGCACTGGCTGCGACACTTTCACGTCGATGCGCTGCGTGTCGATGCCGTCGCCTCGATGCTCTACCGCAACTATTCGCGCAACGAGGGGGAGTGGATCCCCAACAAGCACGGCGGCCATGAAAACCTGGAGGCGATCGACTTCCTGCGCCATCTCAACGATGTCGTCGGCGAGGAAGCCCCAGGCGCGGTGGTGATCGCCGAGGAGTCCACGGCCTGGCCCGGCGTCACCCAGCCCACCGCCGAGGGCGGGCTGGGCTTCGCCTACAAGTGGAACATGGGCTGGATGCACGACACCCTGAGCTACATCGGCGAGGACCCCATCCATCGCCGCTATCATCACCACAACATGACCTTTCCCATGGTCTACGCCTTCTCGGAGCGCTACGTGCTGCCGATCTCCCACGACGAGGTGGTTCATGGCAAGGGGTCATTGATCGGCAAGATGCCCGGCGACGAGTGGCAGCGGTTCGCCAACCTGCGTGCCTATCTCGCCACCATGTGGACACAGCCCGGCAAGAAGCTGCTGTTCATGGGCTGCGAGATCGGCCAGTGGCGCGAGTGGAGCCATGACCGCGAACTCGACTGGTTCCTGCTCGGCGAACCACGCCATAGCGGTGTTCATCGACTGCTCACCGACCTCAACCATCTCTACGTTGCACAACCTGCACTGCACGAATGCGACTTCGACCCTCACGGTTTCACCTGGGTGGTGAGCAACGACGACACCAATAGCGTCTTCGCCTGGCTGCGGTGGAGTGCTACGGGAGCACCGCTGCTGGTCGTCGCCAACATGACGCCGATTCCTCGCGAAGGGTATCGCCTGGGCGTGCCACGGCCAGGACGCTGGGAGGAAATCCTCAACAGCGATGCCGAGTGTTACGGCGGCTCGAACCTGGGCAATATGGGCCAGTTGGAAGCCGAGGACGCGCCACTTCACGGCCAGACCGCCAGCCTGTCGATGACACTACCGCCGCTGGCAGTGGTGATATTGAAACCTGCCGAGCCAGCCTGAGCTGGCTTGCTCGGCGATAACGCCTGTCGGGTCACCTGACGACGGATTGACCCCAGTGGGGCACGGGCAAAGCGACTCATCCAGACGTGCCCAAGGCGCATGACTCCTAACTCAGCCTTTCTGCGAGCGCTTCAAGGTCGGTGACGGTCAGGTCCGGCTCGATGCCCCAGGGGTCGAAGGGAGCATCGAGGCTGCGCCGTACCCAGGCGGCGTGCAGCCCGGCGTGGCGAGCCCCGATCACGTCGAAAGGGTTGCTCGAAATCAGCCAGGTATCGCCGGGGGGCACCTCCAGACGGTTGCGCAGATGCGCGTAGACGGCGGGATCGGGCTTGAATCGCTTGATCTCGTCGACGCTGATCACGTCTTCGAAGCGCTCGCGAATACCGGCCTGTTCGAGCAGGCCCTCGACCGCCTCCCGAGTGCCGTTGGAAAAGGCCACACAGCGCATACCGGTAGCAGCCAGCCTTTCGAGGGCACCTGCAGCCTCGGGAAAGGCCGGCAGGCGGGCATAGACTGCCATCAGGTGGTCCTTGTCGACGTCGGACAGCTGGGCCTGCAGCGCACGATCGGTGAAGTCCAGCGCTTCGCGTGTGCACTGGCCGAAAGGCACGTAGGCCCCCATCAGGCTGCGACGAAAGCTGTACTCCAACTGCTTGTCACGCCAGCGACGCGAGAACTCGGTAGCGAGCGAATCCTTGCCACCCCTGCCGAGCCGCTCTTCCAGTTCGGTGACCACGCCGTGGGTATCGATCAGGGTACCGTAGACATCGAAGGCCAGTACCGTTGCCATCTGTTGAGCTCCTTGTCTCACTAGACCAGTCCTCAGCATGGGCGCTCTCGCTCCCGGGCTCAAGGACGCGGCGGCCCTACCGGGCTAGCCGCGACAGCGCGAAGCTGGCAATGGCGGTGTCCTGCACCCCGGTACCGGTCAGGTCGCACACTGTGATCGCGGCGTTCGATACCCGCAGGCGTTCGCCGCGCTCTATCAACCGCCCCAATTCATGGACCTTGAACGGCGGCTCGCGCCCTTCATTGGCGAAGATCTTGAGTTCGCCGTTGTGCTCGCTCTGGGCACGGCTGTCGCAGACAAAGGCATCGGCCCGGGTCAGCACCGACTCGTCTAGCTCACGCTTGTCGGGACTGTCCGAGCCCATGGCGGTGACGTGGACGCCCTCGGGCAGATCGCTGGCCTGCAGCAGCGGCTCCCGTGAGGGCGTGGCAGTGATGATGATGTCGGCCTGCGCGCAGGCGGCATGGATGCTGTCGTGCATGCTGACGGTGAGCCCCCGGCTGCGCATGCGATCGGCGTAATCCTCGGCGCCTTCGGGGCGGCGCGCCCAGACGTCCAGGGTATCGACGTTGCGTACCAGACGCAGTGCCTCGACCTGGCGCTGGGCCTGCTCGCCAGCACCGATCACCGCCACCCGCCGGCTGTCCACACGCGAGAGGTGCTTGGCGGCGATGGCACCCGCCACGGCGGTACGCACCATGGTCAGGTAGCCCTCGTCGAACAGCACCGCCTCGACCCGTCCGGTTTCGGCGGAGAACAGCATCATCAGGCCGCTGAGGCTCGGCAGGCCGCGCTTGGGGTTGTCGAAGGAGCCGGTACTGACTTTGATGGCGAAGCGCTCCCAGCCCTTGATGTGCGCCGTCTTGACGTCGACCTCGCTATTGTATTCCTCCATCGCCATGGAGAGGATCGGCGGCTGCACTGCCTCGCCGCGGCCCAAGGCGGCGAAGCCCGCCTCGACCTGGCGCAGGGCCTCCTCGTCGATGCCGACCACGGCTTCGATCTCGTCACGTTGATAGAGCTTCATCTCTCCTCCTTGGAAACGAATAAGGGACTCAACGACCGGCAAGCTGGCGCGCCCGATCCAGCGTCTCCAGCGCCACGCCGTTGCCGGAGAGGATCAACGCCACCCGCTGGCCGCTCACGTCGATGCCATGCTCGGCGAGCGCGGCCAGCCCCACCGCGGCGGCGCCTTCCACCAGCAGCTTCTCGCTTTCGAGGATATCGATCATGGCGTGAGCGATGGCTTTCTCCGAGACCTGGAAATGGTCGTCCATCACTTCGCGTACCAGGGCGAAGGTACAGCGATTGTCGAGGCCGATGCCGCCGCCCAGCGAATCGGCCAGGCTTTCGACCTCCTCTACCTGTACGGGCCGGCCCGCCCGCAGGCTCTCCCACATGGCCGCACCGTGGGAGAGACTCACCCCGGTCACGCGTGCTTCGGGGCGAATGGCCTTTACTGCCACGCCGATGCCGCCCAGTAGCCCACCGCCGGAAAGCCCGACGATGACCCGGTCGAGGTCCGGCGCGTCCTCCATCAGCTCCAGGCCGATGGTGCCCTGCCCGGCCGCTATCAGCGGGTCGTCGAAGGGCGGGATCAGGGTCATGCCGCGCTCGCGCACCAACCGTTCGACCTCGCCGAAGGCCTCGTCCTGGCTCTCACCCACGCGTCTAACCTCGGCGCCCAGCGCCTCGATGGCCGCCGCCTTGTTGGCCGGCACCAGTCGCGACAGGCAAACCACCGCCGGCACGCCGAGACGGGCCGCGGCATACGCCACCGCGCGCCCATGGTTGCCGGTGGAGGCGGTGACGACCCCGGCGGCCAGGGTGTGGCGGCCGTGGTGCTCGATCAGCGCGGCGATCATGTTGGCGGCGCCGCGCAGCTTGAAGGCGCCGGTCGGCTGCTGGGTTTCCAGCTTGAGCAGGATCTCGGCATCGAAACGCTGGGAGAGCGCATGGGAACGGATCAGCGGCGTACGCACCGCCTGTCCGCCGATGCGACGACGCGCTTGGTACACGGAAGCGAGGGAAATACCGTGCGGGAATTGCGACATGGTGATGCAGACTCAGCGGCTCGTTGCAGGGATGAAGTTTTTCCAGACTAGAAAAGGTTACCGAGAAGGGCCAAGAAAAAGGCCGCAGGTTCGATCCCCGCGGCCTTTGGGTTCAGCTTGGCTGGATTAGCCGACCGACATGGTGGCCTTGACGGCACCTTCGCGGACCAACTGGTCGGTGACCTTGTTCACCGCGCGCTCGGCGCGGGCAACGATCTCGTCGACCTCGGCGCGGGTGGCCACCAGCGGCGGGGCGAAGCCGAGGATGTCGCCCTGGGGCATGGCGCGGGCGATCAGATTCTCGTCCAGCGTCGCCGCGGCGATGCGCGCACCGACCTTGTGCGCGGCATCGAAGTGCTGGCGCTTGGCCGGGTTGACGGAGAACTCCAGCGCCGCCAGCATGCCCACGCCGCGCACGTTGCCGACGATGGGATGGTCGCCGAAGGCGGCCTGCATCTGCTGCTGCAGGTAGGCGCCGGTCTCGGCGGCGTTTTGCGTCAGCCCCTCGCGCTCGATGATCGCCAGGTTGGCCAACGCCGCGGCGCAGCCCAGGGCGTGGCCGGAATAGGTCCAGCCGTGGCCGATGGGGCCGTACTCGGCGGTGCCCTGCTCCAGCACGCTCCATACGCGGTCGCCGACGATCACGCCGGAGAGCGGCTGATAGGCGCTGGTCAGGCCCTTGGCGACGGTGATCAGGTCGGGCTTGATGCCATAGTAGTGGCTGCCGAAGTCGGCGCCGATACGGCCGAAGCCACACACCACCTCGTCGGCGATCAGCAGCACGTCGTACTTGGCCAGCACCGCCTGGATCGCTTCCCAGTAGCCTTCCGGGGGCGGCACGATGCCACCGGTGCCGAGCACCGGCTCGCCGATGAAGGCGGCCACGGTGTCGGGACCTTCGGCCAGGATCATCTCCTCGAGCTTGCGTGCGCAGAACTGGGAGAACTCGCGCTCGCTCATGCCCTCCTGCTCGGCGGCACGGTGGTAATAGTAAGGCGCCTCGGTGTGCAGGATACCGGCCAGCGGCAGGTCGAACTGATCGTGGAACGCCTTGAGGCCGGTCAGCGAGCCGGTGGCCAGGCCGGAGCCGTGGTAGCCGCGCTGGCGCGAGATCACCTTCTTCTTCAGCGGACGACCGAGCACGTTGTTGTAGTAGCGCACGATCTTGAGCTGGGTCTCGTTGGCGTCGCTGCCGCCGAGGCCGTAATAGACCTTGGACATGCCGGGGCCAGCGAGTTCGATGATCTTCTCGGACAGCGCGATCTGCGGCTCGTTGGAGTGGCCCACGTAGGTGTGATAGTAGGAGAGCTCCAGCGCCTGCTGGTAGATCGCCTCGGCCACCTCGGTGCGGCCGTAGCCGATGTTGACGCAGTACAGGCCGGCGAAGCCGTCGATGAACTCGCGGCCATCCTTGTCGACGATATGGATGCCCTTGCCGCCAGTGATCACGCGGCCCGGCGCATCGCCATGGGCGAAGTCACGCAGGTGGGTGGAGGCGTGGAAGGTGACCTTGCGGTCGCGCTCGATCAGATCGCGGTGCTGCTGGCTCATTGTGTTCTCTCTTCTCTTCAGGTCCCCGCCTCGGCGGGGAGATGTTCAATTCGTTATGACGCCGATGGCCTGGCGCCAGGGCAGACCATCGAGCGATATCTACCCAAGGGCGCTGGCGCAAGTGCAGCGGCGCGCGGCGATCGACAGGGAAGTCGATCGAGGACCGGCAAGAGGGACCTTGTTCCGGTCCGACGCGCAAGCCGCAAACGCAGCGTCAGGGTTTCGCCCTTGGGCATCGCGAGACGGGATGCGCTGGCGTTTCCTGTCGCTTCAGCTGCCTGAAACGGAGCCCAAGGCCCCCAGGCAGTAATACTTGGTTTCCAGATACTCGTCGATGCCGGTGATACCGCCCTCGCGGCCCAGGCCGGACTGCTTGACGCCGCCGAAGGGCACGGGCGGGCCGGTCATCTTCACCGAGTTGACGCTGACCATGCCGTACTCCAGCGCCCGCAGCAGCTTCCAGATGCGGCGGATGTCGTGGGTATACACGTACGCCGCCAGGCCGTACTCGGTATCGTTAGCCATGGCGATCACTTCATCGTCGTCGCGGTAGGCGGTCACGCCCGCCACCGGGGCGAAGTTCTCCTCGCGCCACACCTTCATCTGCGGCGTCACCCCGGTGAGCAGCACGGGCATGAAGAAGTTCTCGCCCGGCGCCTGGGTCTGGTCGCCGGCCACCAGCGTGGCGCCACGCGAGATGGCGTCATCGACGATGGCGGCGGCCTTGTCCACCGCCTGGCGGTGAATCAGCGGCCCCAGGTCGACCTCACTCTCCATGCCGTTGCCCACGGTCAAAGCCGCCATGCGCTCGGCGAAGTGCTCGACGAACTCGTCGTGGATCGACTCGTGCACCAGGATGCGGTTGGCCGCCAGGCAGTCTTGGCCGGCGGTCTGGAACTTTGCCGCCACCGCCGCAAAAGCCGCCTCCTTGGGATCCATATCCGGGCCGACGATAAAGGGCGCATTGCCGCCCAGCTCCAGCGACACGCGCTTGACCGTCTGGGCGCTCTGTTCCAGCAACAGCCGGCCGACGCGAGTAGAACCGGTGAAGGATAACGCCTTGACACGCTCCTCGGCACACAGAATCTTCGAGACTTCCGCCGGCTCGCCCAGTACCACGTTGAATACGCCCGCCGGGATGCCGGCACGCTCGGCCAGCTCGGCCAGTGCCAGCGCCGAGAACGGCGTCTCGCCGGCCGGCTTGACGATCACCGGGCAACCGGCGGCCATGGCGGCGGCAGCCTTGCGGGTGATCATCGCCAGCGGGAAGTTCCACGGCGTGATCAGCGCGGCGATCCCCACCGGCTCCTTGATCGTGCCCAGCGCGGCGTTGGGGATGTGGCTGGGAATGGTCTCGCCGAAGGTGCGCTTGCCCTCCTCGGCGAACCAGCGCACGAAGCTGGCACCGTACTCAACTTCGCCGCGGGCGTCGGGCAGCGGCTTGCCCTGCTCCAGGGTCATGATGGTGGCGAGATCCTCACGATGGGCCTGCAGCAGATCGTGCCACGCCAGCAGGCGCTCGCAGCGCTCGTCGGCGCGCAGTGCGCGCCAGTGGCCGAAAGCCGCGTCGGCGGCGTCCACGGCTTCGCGGATCTGGTGCGCCTCGAGCCAGGGAATGTAGCCGATGGCCTCGCCGGTGGCAGGGTCGATCACCGTCTCCTCACGGCCGCCTTCGCCGTGGGTCCACTTGCCGTTCACATAGGCATGTTCGCGGAACAGGCGTGGATCGTCGAGCTGAGCGGTCAGCGTCTTGGACAGTTTCATGGGCACCTCCCCTGACATCGGCTCACTTGCGGGGCCGACTGTTGCAAAAACGACAGAGCAGCCGGCGGCTGCTCGATGGATACAGGGTAAGGGGAAACCCGGGGCGGGACTTTTCGTTAGCCCGCGGGAGGCATGTGCTTTTTTTTGTCCTCCCGGGGGAAGTTGCGTTTTTTTCTGCGCGCGGTGCTCAGGTCTCCGGCGGGGCGGCCAATGCCTCCTCGGTGAATACCAGCAGGCCGAGCTCCGGCCGGTAGCCGTGGATCTCGGTGACATCCAGCGCCTGCAGGAAGACCAGGATCTCCTCGCTGATCACCTGCCCCGGCACCAGCACCGGGAAGCCCGGCGGATAGGGAATCACGAAGCTCGCCGAGACCACGTCGCGACCGCCGCGCATCTCGACCTGGAGTTCGCCATTGTCGAAGCGCAAGTACTCGGTGTTCTCCTCGTCATAGCTCAGGAAATAGGCGCGGCGGATGTCGCCCTGGGGCGTCTCGCTGCACTGGCGGAAGGCATCGTGGAAGCGGCTGAAATCGGGCAGTGGCGGCAGTTCCTGTGTCAGCGAGTGCACCCGGCGCTCGATGATCTTGCGCTCGGGACGGCTGCTCTCCTCCCAGCGGTACTCGAACTCCTTGGCCAGCTTGATCAGCACGTCGAGCAGGTAGGCGATGGAGCCGCGAGTCGTGCCGATATTGGTCATGAACAGCACCGTGTTACGCGAGGTCTTGTTGATCTGAATACCGTACTTGTTCATCAGGTACTCGTTCTTGAAGGCATCGCCGTCCACCCCGGTATTGCCGATGGCAATGGTCACCCGGGTGGGGTCGACCACGAACTCGTCCCGCGCCCAGGCCTCCTCCATCTGGTTCCAGCCGGTGACCGGGTCGTAGTATGACTCGACTCCCGACTCGCGATATTCGGCGGGCACCATGTCGCTGTTCTTGAGCACACGGAAATACTTCTGCAGCAGCGGATGGGTATAGAGCTGCTCACGCAGCGACAGCGCCGTCTCCACCTGGGCGTGAACCAGCTCGAAGCCCTCCATCTCCGCCTGCATGCGACCCACGTCGAGCGAAGCGAGGATCTGGTAGTTGGGTGAGGTGGAGGTATGCGTCATGTAGGCCTCGTGGAACGGGGCCTCCACGCGCTGGCGGAAGTCCTGGTCGTAAACGTGGATCATCGAGCCCTGGCGCAGCGAGGTCAGGGTCTTGTGGGTGGAGTGGGTGGCGTAGGCGCGGATGCGCACCGCCTCGGGGTCGGGCATCAGCCGCCGTTCGAGCCAGGTGGCGTCGTCGTCGGGGTCGAGCTTGTCGAACTCCTCCTTCCACGCCGCGTACTCCTCGCGGTAGGCCTCGCTGCGATAGCGGTCGCGCAGCGTACGCGCAGCATGCATGGCCGTGCGCGGCCGATAGGTGGGGTTGAAGGTGGCGAAGGCAAACCACGCCTCGTCCCACAGGAACACCAGGTCGGGCTTGATCGCCAGGCACTCCTCCATCACCCGGCGCACGTTGTAGACCACGCCGTCGAAGGTACAGTTGGTCAGCAGCAGCATCTTGACCCGGTCGAGTTCGCCGGCACGCTTGTACTCGAGCAGGGTCTTCTTGATCTCGTGCAACGGCACCGCGCCGTACATCGAGTAGTCGTTGAGCGGGTAGGAGTCGAGATAGCTGACATGGGCACCGGCCAACACCATGCCGTAGTGGTGCGACTTGTGGCAGTCGCGGTCGATCAACACGATGTCGCGTGGCTTGACCAGCGCCTGAACCACGATCTTGTTGGCGGTCGAGGTGCCGTTGGTGACGAAGAAGCTCTGGCGCGCGCCGAAGGCCCGGGCCGCGTACTCCTGGGCCTTCTTGATCGGCCCGTAGGGCTGCAGCAGGGAGTCGAGCCCACCGGAAGTGGCCGAGGTCTCGGCAAGGAAGATGTTGATGCCGTAGAAGTCGATCATGTGCCCCGCCCAGTGCGAGCGGGTCACCGACTTGCCGCGCGAGATGGGCATGGCATGGAAGACCCCAGTGGGCTTGCGGCTGTACTCGCGCAGGGCATCGAAGAACGGCGTGCGATAGCGGCTGTCGATGGCACGCAGGATGGTGTGGTGCTGCTCGATATAGTCGGTTTCGCGATAGAAGATGCGGTTGAAGTAGCGGATGTCGCGGCTCGCCGTGGCCTCGACGTCGCCGCTC
The DNA here is from genome assembly GCF_051062895.2 of Billgrantia sp. C5P2. Lineage (NCBI taxonomy): Bacteria > Pseudomonadati > Pseudomonadota > Gammaproteobacteria > Oceanospirillales > Halomonadaceae > Billgrantia > Billgrantia sp. C5P2. The sequence goes on along the minus strand of NZ_CM128542.1, from coordinate 1,071,968 downwards.
GTGACCAGGAACTGGTCGATCTCGGGGCGCAGCTCGTGGATCATCGTGCTCAGCAGGATGCTGCGCTCGGCCTCGGTCTGGTGTTCCAGCTCCTTCTCCGACAGCCCTTCGAGGTAGTTGCGCAGGGCGCTCAGGTTGTACTTCGACTTGTAGGGAAACTCGTAGCGAATCAGGCAGGCCTGGATGTTGGGGTTGACCAGCACCGCGATCAGCGCGTCCTCGAAGCTGCGTACCGTGACCACGTCGTAGACGAAGCGATCCTCGGGACGGCGCATGTTGCGGAACGCCTCGCGGACGACTTCCTCCTCCTGGGGCGAGAGGTTGTCGACGATCAGCAGCTCGAAGTAGGGCTGCGCCGAACTGTTGGAAGCGGGATGCCCGCGCCGGAGCTGGGCCAGGGCGTCGAGGGTCTCGAGATCCTCGGCGTCGGCATCGGTCTCGGAGAGGTCCACGTGACGACGCCGATAGGATTCGCTGATCAGCGCCCGCACCAGTCGCTTGACCACCTTCTCGAGCAGCATGTACTCCTCGCGGTCGAACAGCGTCCAGAGATGGCGGAAGTCCTCCTTTGAAGGGAAAGCGTGGTAGTCCTCGATGATCTCGAGCCGCGTCAGCTTGACGTCGATCGCCTTGATCAGGTTGCGCGCCCGGCTCTCGTCACCGAGCCGCACCAGTTGACCCAGGTCGCGCTTGAGTGCATTCCAAGTATCGGCACGCAGCTGGGATATCTTGTGGTAGAAACCCAGCGCCGTGTAGGGCGTTTCGGTTTGGCTGCTCTCTTGCATGGCGACACCCTTCCATCGTTGTTCATTATCTTTCTGCCGGTGACGGCACACGGCCGCCTGTGCCGGCTACCTGTGGCCGTAACGAACTTGCAGCTCTCTCTCCTGGAAGCGGTCGAAGGTCAAGTCGAGCGTCTCGCCCGGCCAGCGATAGCTCACCTGACCCGTTCCCGGCCAGTAGGCCGCGGTGTAGATGGTGCCGAGTCCGCGCCTGTAGTCGCGCCGAAACAGCGGTGGCGCGGCAAAGGCTTCGAGCAGGCGTTCCTCGGTGGTGGCCGGGTCGTCCACCAGGATCGACAGCTGGCGCTCTCGGATCAGGGTCTCCGAGGCCAGTGCATGGGCATACCACTCGATCTTCTTCTGGTGATTGGTGGCCACCGGCACCCGGCGGATGCTGGCACGACGATCGGGTCCGATCATCGCTGTGACGTAGCGTCCGGCGGCATCGGTCAGGGTGATGTTGTAGGCCATGTGAGTGGGCACCCGCGCCAGCACCTCGGCCGCCTCGGGAACGCTGTCGCAGAACTCCAGCAGGTAGCGCAGGATGATGGGAGCGCCGAAGCCCTCGCCCACCGCCTTGCGCCCGCCAAAGGCCAGCGAAACGGCAAGCCCGCGGTCGTTCATGCCGTCCAGCACTCCCCACAGGCAATCGGTCATGGCGATCACGCCGCGCCCGTTCCAGCGGGTATGCAGCACGGTGCCCTCGCACAGCTCCGGCGGGTAGTCGTAGTTGCGCGCCAGCACGCTGGAGCCGTGCCGAGCCAATACCGCCTGGGAGCAGCCGGTGATATAGGGAGGCGGCTGGTAGAGGCTGAGGAAGCGCGCCGCCAGGTCGCCGCCGCCGGCCAGCTCGCAGAGCGCACGGTAGGTCTCCAGCAGTTCCGGCATGTGCTGGCGCAGGGCGTTGTAGCAGCTCAGGTAGGCCGGTCGCTCACGTTCGCCCTCGGCCAGGTACCAGGCCTCGTAGGCCGGCCAGTGGTAGTCGAAGAGCGACTGCCACTTGGGTCCCGGCACCTCCTCGTGCAGGGTACGGAACACCAGCGATTTCTCCATTTCCACCTGCCGCGCCTCGTGATGCCCTTCGACCTCGACGTTCACAATATCTTGAAGTTGCCGCCGCCGATGGCGTGGGTCACGGCAACCTCCTCCACTGCCGGGTCCTGCAGCGGCTGGCCGGCGTATTCGCCACGAATGCCCTCGATCCAGGCACGGGCCCGTTCGGTAAGCTGGAAGTCATCGTCCATCAGGCGTCCGCGGGTGATCAGGATACCCAGGTCGGCACCTTCGTAGCGGAAGTCTCCCGCCCCGCTGATGCGCAGGAAGAAGGCTTCGTGCTCGTTCTCGGCGGCATGGGGATGGTAGCTGTAGTGGTCGTAGCCGACCTTGCCATCCTCGGCCATCCTCCAGACCCCGGTGCGCGGCGCCTGGGTCAGCAGGTCGACGCTCTCGTCGGTGTGCTTGATCACCAGTTGGCTCCAGCTGTCGACGCTGTCCGGATGCGACCAGCGCTCGTTGATCTCCTCGATGTCCAGCTCGAAGTCGACCTCGGAGAACTCCAGCAGGTGGAAGAGGAACAGCGGGATGTCGGAGTGGGCGAAGGCCGCCACGTTGGTCAGCGAACTGGCGCCGGTGACACGCGGGTTGAGCTCGCCCAGGTAGACCTCTCCGTTGTCCATGTCGATCAGGAAGTCGAGCTCGAAGTAGCCGCGATAGCCCTCCTCGCGCAACGCCTCGCCGAACTTGAAGGTGTACTCGCGCGCCTTGTCGCGGACCTCCTGGCTGAAGGCGCCGGCGAACATCTCGTTGCCGCACCAGCCGCCCTTGTAGGGGGTCAGCGACTTGAAGCCCACCAGTTCGGTCATCAAGGGACCCACCACGGTACCGCAGCGGGTGGCACAGGCCTCGATCGCCGAGCCGCGGCAGTTGATGCGCTTCATGATCTTGACCTCGGGTTCGGCCTCGATCTCCTCGGCATGCTTGTAGTAGTCGTCCTCGCTGGCGATGAAGAAGGTGGTGTGGCCGGAATCGCCGTAGGCGGTCTGCACCACCAGGTCGTCGCCCAGCTCACGACTCACCTCGAGCAGTTCCCGGTAGCTGCCGACCTTGGCCAGCACGTTGGGCACGCTGGGTACTCCGGCCTTGTTGCCGATACGCACCGTCTCGATCTTGTTGTCCATCCGGCTGCGCAGCGCCGCCGGAGGGAAGGCGACCCGCAATCCGAGCTGTTTGCAGATTTCCTCGGTGTGCTCGTCGAACATCAGGAACGCCGCCACACCGGCACTCTCCCCATCGGCGCGTGAACCGATGAAGTCGATCACCTCCTTGTGCTCCAGCAGGTAGTTGTTGATGTCCTCGATGCTCTCGAAATCGCGCGGGAACTTCTCCTTGGGTACGAAGACGTTGCGCTGCTGACCATCGAAACAGTCGATGTAGTTGATGTGGCGGAAGCCACCCACCCAATCGCCGATGCCCAGCAGATTGAAGTTGGTGGCTGAGATGAAGTAGACAGGCTCCTTGTTGTTGCGAAAGTGGCGACGCACATCGGCAATGTTCTTGATCTTGTTCATTGTGTTCGCTCCATCGATGGCAGACGGGGTGGGTGGCGGTCAGTACTCCTCGATATCGGTGCGCTGCGGCTTGGCCAGCGCCCCCAGGCTGGCAAGAAACGGCGTGGGCCCCTGCTCGAAGCGGTAGACGGAGAAATCCACCTGGCGATCGCGGAAGCTCTTGAGCGGTTGGCCCAGGCCGCGCAGGCCGGTCTCGCGCTCGCGCCTCACGCGGCTGAAATCCACCTCGATGGGCATGATCTCTTCGCCGGATCCGGCCTGGTGGATGACGTCACCCGAGGGCCCCACGACGATGGAGCGGCCATTGCCGATGGCGCCAGCACCATTGATATCGAAGAAGTAACACTGGTTGACCGCGGCGTTGGTACGGGCAATGGAGAGTTCGATGTCGCGGTCGATGGTATCGGTCATGGTCGGGTGGAGGATCACCTCGGCGCCCATGGCGGCGAGGGTCCGGGTGGTCTCGGGAAACCACATGTCATAGCAGATCGACACGCCGAAACGGCCGACGTTGGGAACGTCGAAGAGAACGAACTCGCTGCCGCTCTCCACACCCGCCTCGTAGGGCCGGAAGGGAAACATCTTGCGGTAGCGCGCCACTACCTGGCCGTGGGGGTCGATCACCGACAGGGTGTTGTAGATACCGTGCTCGGTTTGCTCGAACATCGAGCCGGGGATCAGCCAGATACGGTACTGCTCGGCCAGCTGGCAGAAGAATTGTTCCACGTGGCTCGGCAGCGGGTGGGCATGGTGTGGTGAGGCACCCAACGGCATCAGCTCGCTGAACAGGACCATCTGCACCTGTGGGAAGCGGCTCATCAGCACATCGACCCGGTGGCGCATGGCCTCGGTGTTGTCACCGTGATGCAGGGCCTGCATCTGTACCCCAGCGATGGTGAAGTAGGACATGGGCATCTCTCTGCGTCAGGCGATCTCGTTTCAGGGCGCAACCATCTCGTCCGGCACCGCTGCGTCATGCCGGAGGGATCGCCCGGCCGGGTGAGCTCCTGCTCACCCTTACCTTTTAGCTTATGCCATGGATACCGCCCGGGTATCAACGTTGAGTTCTCGTTGGTCGCCACGCGGGGCAGGCCTCCGGGAAGCTTCATACGGGAGCCGGGCGTGCCGATGGAAGCCGTAAGCCGAGGTGCTTGCGTCTTGGCCATGGCCACCACAGTCGTGATCGGCGCCAACGATCCGCGACGCGTTGAGTCCTGACCGTCTTCAATCCGCTCCGGCATGTGAGACATGTCTGCTTTTCATGTACGCAAAACACGCACGAATCTGTAAGACATTCGCTACAGGCGTGTAAGCAAAACCGACCTGAGAACATCAGGCTCGATCGAGGCGCATTTCCGTGACACGACCGCGAGGCCAAATTTCGTTACATACCGCTCTTCCCAGGCAACTATCGGCATTGAGCGGCTTCGCTCGGCACGGAGATCCGGCAAAAAAGCGGCATTCCCGCGCCAGCTTTACGATTTGACACCGAATCGAAAAGCACAATAAATAAGCCGCTCCCCGGTGACCGCCCATCGTCTTTAAAGGAAGGGAATGCATGAGTTCCTCGCAGTTCGACAAGCTGATTCAGGAATCCGAAGCGAAGGTCAAGGACGCGCAGGCCAGGACCGCTGCCGTTACCTCCCGCATGGAGTCGGCACGCAACAAGATCGAGGCGGGCGAGGATGCCAGCATCGACATCGAGAACGCGACCCTCGATGACGTTCAGGCTCATGCCGAGTTGATGAACGCCAACATCGCCGAGCTCATCATGGGCCTCGATGACACCACGGCCGCCTTCTCGAAAGATTTCGACGAGATGCGCGGCAAGACCGGCTGGGAGAGTTTCGTCAGCATTTTCAGCAAGGGAAAATCGGAGTCGCTGCGTCAGGAGCGCATTCGCTCCGCCAATATCGATGACAAGCTGCAGGACCTGATCTCGAAGTCCGACGTGATCGTCAAACTGTTGCAGGAGCAGCTCGAAGCGCTTCAGGAACAGCGCGAGAAAGTGCAGCAGAACCTGGCGGCGACCCTGGATGACAGGGAGTCGACGGTACATGAACTGGAAGCCGTACGCGCCGACATCATGGCGTTGGACCCTCGAATCGTCGAGCTCGAGAACCGGATTGCGGTCGAGCAGGACGCCGCCGGCAGAGCCAAGCTGGAAACCGAGCTCGCCGAGGTCAACGAGAAGTACAACGCCATGGTCCAGGAGGAGCAGGTCAAGATCGCCAAGTCCCAGACCCTGGAACGCTATGTCGAGAAGGGCAAGACCTGGGTCGACAGCCTGCAGAATCAGGCGGCGACCCAGATGGTCCTGATCAACAAGCTGCAGACCGACACACAGCAGCGCGTAGTGCTCTACGACGCACTGACCAAGTCGCTGAAGACGGCCCAGCAGCAGGAAGTCGCCCACCGCATCAACGAAATCGGCGTCGAAACCGACAAGGAGGCGCAGACTGCCATGGCGGCGATCGGCACCGCGACGAACCAACGCATGTCCGACATGCTCGAGGCCCATGAAGGCCACATGGTGTTCGCCCGCGACGTACTCGAGAAGAAGGCGAAGGCGGACGAGCGTTTTGCCCGGCGCTTCGCCGCCATCGTCGAGAAGCACGACAAGAACCTGTACGGCAACTGATCAACACCTACGTTTCACACCGAGCCCCCGCAGACGACAGTACCTCCAACCACTGGTGAAGCCCCTCACCGGTGGTTGTGCTTCATGGACGTCCGGGTCGTCAGAGCAGCCCGCTGCAACCGGAGAGAGACATCGATGACGGATCCCAGTCTGGAGCATGGCGACCTGACAGATCCCTTTTCCTCGCGGCGCTACTTCCGCAAGTTCAAGCATATCCTCCAGCACCTGAGACGGACCGCCGCCACCATGCATTCGGAGGGGCAGCTCGGCAAGGTCGAGGTGAAGGTACTGACTCGCTACCTGACACAGCTCAACTACAGCTTCCAGGCGCTGAGCATGAAGTACCTGCTGGCCGGGCAGGAGGGCAATGCACGCCTGTCCAGCAGCCTGACGGTGGACAGGAGCGACAGCGGTTTTCCGCTGGCGCTGGAGCTGCTGCATATGGCGAACGATGCCCAGCAAGCCCAGAAGCACCTGTCCCACCTGCCCTCCGCCAGCCAGCTCAAGGAGCAGATGGTTCGCGCCATTCTCAGCGAGCGCAAGACACCGACCCGGCTGCAGCATGTCCTGTCTCAGCGGCTCTATTACGAAGAACTGATCAAGGGCGAATTGTTCTGGGCGCAGAACCACCCCGAGTGCGAATGGCTCGGCAATACCGACACGGGCCGGCGCCGGTTCATGCTCCACTGGGCCGCCTACGACAGCCAGATCAACCTGCCGGTGATCTACCTGGCCGAAGTCGAGGACAGCGACAAGACCGCCCTGCCCCAGGATCTCATCCGCTGGCTGGACGTGCAGGAGCACCTGATGGCCCAGTCCCTGGCCGGCCTCAAGCTGCTGACCATTGCCCGCGGCTTCGACGAGGACTTTCATCACCTGCACCCCAAGCGCCTGCTGCGCTTCCACATCGGGCCCATGTACTCCTCGGCCTATACCGAGCAGTCCGGTCCATTGCGCCGCGTGCTGGAAGAAGCCGGCGGCGGCGAGGGGCAGGATTGGGTGCTGGCCTGGACCATGGAGGCACTGGAGAGCGAAGACGTCCTCGCCGAGCGAGTCGGCTGGTTCAACAAGGTGGAGCGCGAGGTCTTCGCCCTCGACCCCTTCGGCGGGCGCGGCGCCGACACCGGCGCCACCCGCACCGAACGAGCGATCATCCTGCCGCAGCGCCCCTTTCAGGCGCTGGCCGAACTCGCACCGCCCGGCTTCTCCGACGTGCGCAAGTTCGTGGTCAGCCCCAGTGGGCAGGTATTGAGCTATTGAGGCTTGCGTGAAGACGGAGCAGGCCGGTTTACGTCATGGGGGCAGGATCGCCCCGAAGTGAGGATGCCATGAGCTTTACCAGCGATCAGATGGAGCTTCGAGAAGAGGAGATCCGCAAGCACTACAGCGCCGCCACGGCCATGCTGGAAGGGATCGACCATACGCCGCGTCTCGCCAAGCCACAGGCCGAGGCAGCGGAGCCGGAACGCTCACCGGGAATCGCCCGTACACGCCGCTTCCGCTCCACCACGCCGGGGCTGGTGACTCGCTCCACGGCCCGCCCCGAGGGCGTTCACCTGCGTGCCCGGATCGAGGCGGCGGTCGATGACGACCCGCTGATGTCTCCTCAGCAAGCCACCGCGCTGCATCAGTTGCGCCGGGCGCTGGCCATCGGCCTGGCCGTCGGCGAAAGCTACTCCACCTCCTCGGGCCTGGCCGAGCTGAAGCGCGCCAACCTGGCCGGCACCCTGGATGCCGCCCGCAAGGCCGAGTTCACGCAGCTGCTGGCTGCCGAGGCCTTGGCCGTGCTGCATGTCTTCGCCAACGCTACCGCCTTTCTGCTGGCACCACATGCCAGCGAAGTCCAGGTCGAGATCGGCGAGGTCGAGGAGGTGCTGACCGACAACGCCCAGCTTGCGCTGCATGGGTTGCTGTGGGAGCTGGACCAGAAGCTGGCCGCCTATGCCGATGACGATGCCAGGCTGGTGGCCACTCTTTCCGCCTTTGCCGAGCAGACCATGGAGAAGGTCGCCCTGCGAGCCCAGAACGCGCCGCGGCTGGCACCCTTCACCGATGCCGTGTGGCGCGTCGAGGCCGACGACCTGACCCTGCGCGGTTTCGAGCCAGCGACCAAGGCGAGGTCCACCTCTCTCGTCATGGCGTTCAAGAAACCCCACGAGGTGGTCGGCAACCACATCGCCAAGTACCAGTCCCTGCGCCTGGCCAAGATGCTGATGGCCTATGACTTCGACCGGCGCCTGAACCCCTTCGCCGAAATGGGCGGGTTCATCTTCACCTTCATGGGCGACGGCAAGCCGGGAACGGGCAAGACCACCCTGATCCAGATGATGGCGGGGCTGCTGCACGACTATTGCCAGGTGGCAGGCTACCCCTTTCGCTACCAGAACTTCGGCATCGACAACATCGACAGCTACCAGGGCAAGTCGGGGCAGAACGCCAGGGCCTTCATCGACACCGTGATGGACCCCGGCGTGATCGGCTTCGGCACCGTGGACGACATCGACCAGATCGCAGGCAAGCGCGGCGACCGCCAATCGTCTGCCGGCCAGCAGGAGGTCACCGCCGTGCTCATGGACGCCTTCGCCGGCGCCAATACCCTGGTTCGCGGCAACTGTACCTTCGGCATGTTCTCCAACTACCCCGAAAACGTCGACGATGCACTGCGACAGCGCTCCGGCGCCCGCTTCCTGGTCGACGGGCCCCAGACGCGGGAGGACTATATCGACGTCCTGCATCTTCTGCTGGGCAGCAATCACCAGATTGCCCTGGGCGAGCACGATCTGTATGCCGCCCAGGAAATCAGGAAAGCCGTGGCGCGCTCCTTCGAATCCCACAATCGCCCCCAGGAGGACGCCCTGCTGGCGGTGTTCGACCGCGTGCATTCCCGAATCGGCGAGCTCGACACCATTGCCAAGCTCGGCACCTACCTGAAGGCGATCCAGGAAACCGATGAGCGCTTCACCGGTCGCGCGATCAAGAACATCACCGATGCGGTGAAAGTACGCTCGATGGATTTCGAACTGCCGGACGAGTGGATGGAGAACCCCGAACTGTTCCTGTTCAAGGATTACGACACCAAAGCCTCGATGATCGCCGAACTGAGAGTTCCCATCACCACGGAGATGGTGCTCCAGGAGATCAACCGCTATGCCGACAGCGAGTTCCGCTATGCCGGCAAGTCGGACGAGGCGGCGATCGACGCCATGGTGCGCGACCTCGGACGCCAGGAGGAGGCCAAGCGCCGCTACCTGGAGGAGCGCACGGCATGAAACGCCTGATCGAGAAGGGCTTGATGTTCGGTAATCTCTTTGCCGTCGACTCGCCGGCCCTGGTCGAGCGTTACAACCGCGCCCTGCATCACCTGACGGGCATGTCCACCGAGCTGGCCGAGTTCCATATCGACATTTCCGGATACTCCCCGGAGATCGGCGATGAGCTCGACGATCATTACTACCTGAATCACGGCGGCGTGAACCGACAGTTCATCCTGCTCTCGACCGAGCAGAAACGCTGCCCTCTGCTCAATGCGGAGTTCTCTACCAGCCGCGACATTCTGCGCCGCTTCATCGATGCCAACGAGCAACAGCTCTTCGCCCTCACGGCCACGGACGCCGTGGCCGGTGAACTGGAGAACTCGGTGCTCACGGCTTCGTCCCCGGAACACCTGTTTGACATCCGGCGTATCGTCGTCGAAGCCGATACGACCATCGGCACCATTGCCCACGCGGATCGTCTGGAGACGCTGATCGAGCGCTTCCTCGGCGAGGAAGACGCCTGGTTCGACGATGCCCTGATCGGCGAGATGGTGGAAACGGCCAAGCTCACCGGCGACATCACGCGCAACCCGGTGCGCCTGCAGCATGCGGTGTTCGAGCAGAAGAATTTCTGGACGGCGCATTTCGGCGGCATCTACCTGTTCCAGGACGTACAGCATCCGGCCCTGATCGCCAGCACCAGCAAGCCGGAGGCAAGACTGCCCATCAGCGCCACCCTCAGCCTCGGCGACCGCAAGCAAGTCGCGAAATTTCTCAGGGACAACCGGCTCGCCGAACCCATCGTCAAGCGCCACGGGGCCGAGGAAGTGGCGATCCTGCGCCAGAAGATGGACTTCATCATCGCCGGCGCCCTGGCCAACGAGGGGCTGGAGCTTGCCAACCTGTCGCGCGCCGATATGCGCCGCCTTGCCGCCCGACATGCCGACACCCTGCCCAAGGAGTACGAAGGCCTCGCCGCCATGGTTCGCTGGGCCGAGACGAGAGGCGCAAGGCCCAGGATCGGCCTGGAGCACCCGAGCTATTTTTACCTGCTGCGTGCGACGGATACCCCCGACAGGGACTTGGTCAACATGCTCCTGGCCGAACTGACCGTGCTTGACGTTCGCCAGCTGTTCATCTGTCACAAGGAGGCGTTCTACCGTCACTACCGCACCTGGCCCCATGCCAAGAAAGCCTATGTGGCAGACTTGCTGGCGCGTGAGTACGCCGTGGACAAGGCCGGCGCTCGTGCGTACCTGTTCGGCAACGAGCCCGACATGAGCGGCGACGTCCCTGGAGCCGGGCGCGATATGGGACTCGAGGCTCCTGACAGCGCCTTGGACCAGGGCACACTGCTCGCATGATACCCAGGCCTGGTCGATGCCATGAGCGAGCCACGCGAGGAGAGCGGTAGATGCTGGCTTTCCTGCGGCTCGCCCTGACCTTCGTCGTCATCCTGGCGCTGCTCTACAACACCCTCTCGCTGTACCTGCGCCTGCGCTACCGCGCCGAACTCAGGCGGCACCTGGACACGCAGCAGGCAGGCGATGACCGGGCCGCGCTGTACCGGGAAGGCATGAAGCGCTACGACCGCTCCTGGCAGCGCAAGCTGATCCGCCTGGTCTATGTCCTTCCTCCGAGCGTCATCCTGCTCATCATCTACGTCATCAACTTCATGTGAGGGATCGGTAAATGATCTACGTGAAATGGCTGTTCTGGATCATGCTCTGGGCCTTCCTTGGCGCCTTCCTGCATTACAGCCTGCCCCAGTACGATGTCGTCCGCATCGTCAACACCTACGAGAAGCGTCAGGACCTCGACGACTGGACACGCATGTTCTGGGCGGATCCGGACGAGCAATCCCGGAGATTGGTCAACCGCGATGTGCAGTTCATCCAGGCGGTACGACCCAATGGCCGCACCATCGTCTACCGCAATGAGGACACTGGCTGGGGCTGGCCGCCCTACTTCAAGTTCGACACCGCGAACCTCTACACCGAGGCCAGCGATCTCGTCTCCACCAAGGCCGACCCGAAGTGGGTGGCAATCATGCACTTCGGCTGGCGCAACATGTTCTTCTCGATCTTCCCCAACGCCATCTCCATCACACCGGTGGAGGGCCCCGAGGACAAACCCTTCAACTGGTTCACCACGCTCTTCCTGGCCACTCTGGCGATGAGCGTGGGGTACGTCTACTGGCGCTGGCGTCGGTTCCGGCGCAACCGGCTCGACCCCGTGCTGGAAGGCGTAGAGGATGGCCTGAATGCCGCCGGCAGCGCCATCTCGGCAAGACGGACTCGCCTCCAGGCCTGGCTGGATACCTGGAAGACGAAAAAATAGGCTATCGAAGTTGAACGGGCCTAGCGTCAGCAGGCCCGAATGTCGCCCTGTCCCAGGCCTGGGGCGGGGCGCTTGACTGTCTTGGTCACGATATAGGTGAAGTAACGCTCGATGCCGACATCGGAGGTCAGCCACTCGTCGATCAAACGCTGGTAGGCGTCCACGGAGTCGGCCTCGACTTTCATCAGATAGTCCACTCCGCCCCCCACGGCCACGCACTCGGTGACCTCCGGGTTCTCGTGTATCAGCGCCTCGAAGCGTGCGAAGCTTTCGGCGTTGTGCTGCTTGAGCTCGATCTGCACCCATACCGGGGTGCGCTTGACCAGCGCATGGGGATTGATACGGGCACTGTAGCCCTCGATGATGCCGGCTTTCTCCAGCCGCCGGACCCGCTCCCAGCACGGGCTGACCGAGAGATTGATCGCCTCGGCCAGCTTCGACTTGGTGATGCGCCCGTCGCGGGACAGGATCTCGAGTATCTTCAGGTCATAGCGATCAAGCTTCATCGTTTTCTCTTTCTTCAGTCGGGCGCAGCCGGAAGATCGCCGTCAGCCCAGCGAATCCACCACCTCGGCGATTACCGCGATGGTGTCTCCCATGTTGACCAGTGCCGGGAACCGCCGCGCCGCCAGGATACCGTCGCGGCCCGCGCGATACTCCACCGGTGCACTGCCGCTGCGGGTCAAGTCGTAGATCCGGGCAATGACCTGCCCCTTCTCGACCTTGTCGCCCAGCGCCAGCGTCAGCTCGAGCAGCCCGGTGTGCTCGCTCTGCACGTAGCAGCTGGCATCGGGCATGTCGAGATAGACCTGCGGCTCGTCGGGCATCACCACCTCGCCCTCGACCAGGCCGAAATGGATCAGGAAGTTGCGCACGCCACGCTCGGTAATGGCCAGGCTCTCGGGGGTCGAGGTGCCGCCACCGCCAAGCTCGGTGGCAACGAAGACCTTGCCCTGGCTTTCCACGGCGGTATCGAACAACGCCGCGGCATCGAGTTCGAACATCATCATGGCGTAGGGCGCACCGAACGCCTTGGCGCCCTCCAGCGCCTGGCGCTGCTGCTCGGGGTTGTCGAGCACGTGGGAGGCGCCGAAGGGGATGATGTCCAGGGTGCGCCCGCCGGAGTGCAGGTCGAGCACCACGTCACACATCGGCACCATTACCCGGGTGAAGTAGTCGGCGATCTTCTCGGTCACCGTGCCGTCGGGGTCGCCGGGGAAACTGCGGTTGAGGTTGCCGCCATCCATCGGCGAGGTACGCTTGCCGGCCATGGCGGCCGGCATGTTCATCATCGGCACGATGATCACCCGCCCGCGCACGTCCTCGGCGCGCAGCTCGCTGGCGAGCTTGAGCAGTGCGGTGATGCCTTCGTACTCGTCGCCATGGTTGCCGCCGGCCAGCAGCGCCGTGGGTCCCTCGCCGTTCCTGACCACGGTGACCGGAATCATTACCGCCCCCCAGGCCGATTCGTCGGTGGAGATCGGCAGCTTGAGGAAGCCGTGCTGGACGCCGTCGGCATCGAAGTCCACGGTGGCGCTGATCGGGCTGGGTCGCTTGCTCATCTTGGTTCTCTCTTCATTTCACGAACAGCTGGCGCGGGAAACTGGCCAGCGATTCGCAGCCGGTGTCGGTGATCAGAATGCTCTCGGTAATCTCGAGCCCCCATTCGTCCTGCCACATGCCCGGCATGAAGTGGAAGGTCATGCCGGGTTCGAGAATGGTCTCATCGGAAGGACGCAGGCTCATGGTGCGCTCGCCCCAGTCCGGCGGATAGCTGATGCCGATGGGGTAGCCGCAGCGGGCACCGCCGCGGTCGAAGCCGTATTTGTCCATCGCCGCGCCCAGCGCCATGGCAATATCGGCGGTACGGTTGCCGGGCTTGGCCATCGCCAACCCGTTCTCGATGCCCTCGAGCAATGCCGATTCGGCGCGCACGAAATCCTGCGGCGGCCGGCCCAGGAACACGGTGCGCGACATGGGCGCATGGTAGCGCTTGTAGACCCCGGCGATCTCGAAGAAGGTGCCTTCCCCCTCGCGAAACGGGGTGTCGTCCCAGGTCAGGTGCGGTGCGGCGGCATCCTTGCCGGTGGGCAGCATCGGCACGATGGCCGGATAGTCGCCACCATGGACCTTGCCGTGTTCGTCGACCCAGCCCTCGATGCCCACGCGGTAGATCTCGGAGACCAGCTTGCTCTTGGGCAGCCCTGGCTCGATCACTTCGAGGATGCGCGAGTGCATGCCCTCGACGATCTTGCCGGCGATGCGCATGTAGGCGATCTCCTGGGGGGACTTGATCGCCCGGCACCAGTTGACCAGCGAGTTGGCATCCATGAAACGCGCATGGGGCAGCTCGCGCAGCAGGCTCTGGTAGGCCTTGGCCGAGAAGTAGTAGTTGTCCATCTCCAGCCCCACCACCCCCTCGTGCCAACCGCGGTCGGGCATGATCGACTGGGCCAGGTAGTCCATGGGGTGCATGTCCGGGTTCTGGACATAGTAGTCAGGGTAGTAAGTGATGTTGTCGGGGTCGATCCAGCAGGTGCGCAGCGCCCCGTTGGCGTCCATGCGGCGCCCATACCACACGGGCTCCCCTTCAAGCCCCACCAGCACGCACTGGTGGACGTAAAAGGACCAGCCGTCGTAGCCGGTCAGCCAGGCCATGTTGGAGGGATCGCTGATCACCAGCACGTCGATCCCGCGGCTGGCCATTTCGGCGCGCACCTTCCAGAGCCGGCTTGCATATTCTTCACGAGTGAAGGGCAGGGATACCTGAGTCATTGGGCCACTCGCCAATTGCATCACCAAGAGCCAGCCACCTACACAGCGAGAGGGCCGGGCCAAAGGGTAGTCGGCCATTCATCGGTCGTGAAAGGGGACCGCGGCCAGAATTGTCATGATTCATGCAAGCCAAAAGCATGACAATACCAAGCCAATGCCGCTAAGCTGATAGTAGCACTCACCCTTGGCAGGCGGTCAAAGGCTTTATTGAATCATGACAATTGATCTAACCCCGTACCTGACGGATACGGGCCCCAAGTACCTGGCCATTGCCCGTGCCCTCTCGGAAGCGGTGCGTCAAGGCGAGCTTTCGCCCGGTACCCGGCTACCGCCTCACCGTCAGCTCGCCGAGAATCTCGGGGTGAGCGTGCAGACCGTGTCACGGGCTTACGCCCAGGCCGAGAAGATGGGGCTGGTGCAGGCCCGGGTCGGCAGCGGCACCTGGATCAATGCCCTGGACGATGCCCGCGAATCGGCCTACCTGCGCGCTCACGAGGCCCGTCAGGAAAGCCCACTCATCGATCTGTCGATCGCCCATCCGGTGTGCCCACCGGGTCATCACCTGCGCTTCCGGCAGGCCTTGGCGGAGCTGGCCGAACACGCCAGCCCCGAGGTGATCACCGCCTGCCGGCCGATTGCCGGTCTCGCCCATCAGCGCGAACGCGCCAGCGTCTGGCTCCAGTCGCGCCTGCACGTGCCCGGCGAGATGGATGACCGGATCCTCTGCAACGGTGCCGCCCATGGCCTGATGCTGGCGATCTCGAGCGTGGTCCAGCATGGCGACCTGGTACTGACCGAGGCGCTGACCGACCACGGCCTGATCGCCCTGTCGCGCACGCTGGGCTTCCAGCTACGTGGCATCGCCATCGACCACGAAGGCATCGTGCCCGAAGCTCTGGAGCTGGCCTGTCAGCGCTTCAAGCCGCGCGCGCTCTACCTCACGCCGACCCAGCTCAATCCCACCGGGGCGACGATGAGCGAGGCTCGCCGCGACGCGGTGGCCGAGGTGCTGGCGCGCCATCGGGTATGGTTGATCGAGGACGACGTGCATGCCCTGCTGGAAGCGCCCGGCTTCACGCCGGTGACGGCGCGTATCCCACAGTTGAGTTTCCACGTCACCAGCCTGACCAAGGTGACCGTACCGGGCCTGCGCGCCGGCTACCTCACCGTGCCACGCGGGCAGTTGCACCATGTGCTGCCGCGCATGCGCGCCACGACATGGATGGCCACCTCGCTGGTATTCGAGATCGCCGACCATTGGCTGGCCGACGGTACCGTCGAGGCCATGGCCGCCGAGCAGCGCACCCTGCTCGGCGAACGCCAGCAGCTTACCCATCGGCTGCTGGGGCATCATGCCCTGGAGTCGCGCCCCACCAGCCTGCACGTGTGGATATCTCTGCCCGACGCCTGGCGCGCCGAGGAGCTGCAGCAGCAGGCCGAACAGGAGGGCTTGGCGATCACCACCGCAGTACCGTTCATGGTGGAACAGACACCGCCGCCGCGGCGCATCCGCGTGAGTCTTGGCGCCGAGCAGGACATTGCCCGTCTCGAGGAGGGGCTCAAGCGCCTGGGCGTACTGCTCGACGAGGCACCGCCGCCAATGATGCAGATCGTCTACTGAGACCGTCTACCGAGAGAAAGGAACCGTTATGCGCATACTCCTGCATATCGACGACATCGAGGCCTGGCGCGACGCGCTGGCCGAACGCCTGCCCGATGCCGAGATAGTCACCGCCGACGACCCCGCCGAGCGTCGCCGCGATGCCGACTACCTGGCGGTGTGGAAGCCATCGGAAGCATTGCTGCGCGAGCAGACCCGCGCCCGCGGCATCGTCAACCTGGGAGCCGGCGTGGATGCCTTGCTGAACAATCCCGCTCGCCCAGAGGGCGTGCCCATCGTCAAGCTGCGCGATGCCGGCATGAGCGAGCTGATCGGCGACTACGTACGCTACGGGGTACTGCACTTCCAGCGCGACTTCGACCGCTATCGGCGCCAGCAGGCCCGCCACGTGTGGCGCGAGCACACCCTCGCGGACAAGCGCGACTGGCCGGTGGGCGTATTGGGCCTCGGCGCCATCGGAAGCAAGGTAGCCGCCATGGTCGCCGCCGATGGCTTTCCCGTGCACGGCTGGAGCCGCTCACCGAAGTCGCTCGACGGTATTTCCTGTCACCACGGCGACGAAGGTCTCGCCGAGCTGCTCGGCCGGGTGCGCACCCTGGTGCTGCTGCTGCCGGGCACGGACTCTACCCGCCACATAATCAACGCCGGGACGCTGGCCAAGCTGCCCGAGGGGGCCAGCCTGATCAATCCCGGCCGTGGCAGCCTGATCGATGAGGCGGCGCTGCTAGAGGCGCTGGGCGAGGGAGAAAGCGAAGGCAGATTGCGGGGTGCGCTGCTCGACGCCTTTCCCGATGAGCCGCTGCCCGAAGAGAGCCCGCTGTGGGCGCACCCGCGCATCTGGGTGACCCCGCACATGGCCGGCCCCACGCCGCTGGGAGAGGCCGTCGACCAGGTAGCCGAGGCGATCCGCGCCTTCGAGGACGGCGACGAGCTCGACACCGTCGATCCCGAAGCGGGTTACTGAGCGGCTCGGTTCAACAGCGCAACACAAGCGGCGGGCCAGAGCCCGCCACGTTGCCATCTCGTCATTGCCTCATGCCGGCTGCGGTAGCCGCCTGACTTCCCGCCCACCGAACTCGGGTACACCCGCGAGTTCGATCAGGTCATGCTGCCCGAGGCTGTCACTCACACGGAAGCGCGCAATCAACCTGGCCATCTCGCCAGCCTGGTCATCCAGCGAGCGGCTGGCGGTGGCCACCTGCTCCACCAGCGCCGCGTTCTGCTGCGTGGTGGCTTCCAGCTGAGCCACGGCCTGGTTGATCTGCTCGATTCCCGTCGACTGCTCACCGCTGGCCGAGGAGATTTCCGCGACCAGGTCGGCGACCCGCCGCACGTCTTGGGAAATCGTTGTCAGCGCCTCGAAGGTCTGACCCACTAGCCCGTTGCCCACTTCCACGCGCCGGGTGGTGTCGCCGATCAGATGGCGAATGCGCTCTGCCTCCTCGGCGCTACGGCTGGCCAGCTTGCGTACTTCACCGGCCACCACGGCGAAGCCGCGACCGTGTTCGCCGGCTCTCGCCGCCTCCACCGAGGCGTTGAGCGCCAGCAGGTTGGTCTGGAAGGCGATGCCGTCGATGGCCTCAACGATATCCGTGACCTGGCGGTTGGCCTCGAAGATCTGTTGCATGGCCTGGCGCGCCTCCTCGGCGACCCGACTGGCTTGCTCCGCCTGCGCCACGGCCTGCTCGCTCATGGCGCTGGCCTGGTGCGCGTTGTCCGCCGATTGACGCACGGTGGAGGTCATCTGTTCCATGCTGGTGGCGGTTTCCACCAGCGAGGCGGACTGCTCCTCGGTGCGGCTCGCCAGGTCCTCGTTGCCCTGGGCGATCTCGCCACTGGCCGAACCGACGCCGCGTGCACCCTGCTGGATCGATGCCACCAGCGCCTCCATGCTGGCGGTGGAAGCGTTGAAGGCGCGGTAGAGCTGAGAGAGTTCATCGCTGCCGGGCTCGGCCAGGCGCTGGGTCAGGTCGCCTCCGCGCACCTCGATCTGGGCGAGCGCGAGACGCAATGGCCTCACCATACTGCGCACCAGCGCGATGGAGAGCAGCACGGCAACGAGAATGGCCAAAGCCGCCAGCCCGGCAAAGGTCACCAGTCCCAGGCGCGCCACCGCCGCCAGCGCAGCGGCACGCTCCTGCACGTCACCGGCCATGGCGAGCTCGACCTCGCGCAAACGCTCGAGTTTGCCGGTCTGGGCTTCGAACCAGCGCTCGGGTTGAATGCCATAGCCTCCATCGATTCCCTGGCGCATGGCAATCTGGCGCATCATGTAAAGGCGGCCGTTCTCCTCGTGCTCCGTGGTGGCGGCACGGTAGCGCACTGTGATGTCCGGATTCGCCAGAACGGTGAAATTCTCCTCGAAGGCCTCCTCCTGACCCAGCAGACGCAGGAAGCGATAATAGACCTCCGGTGACATGCGGTTGGCGGCGAAGGCGCTGGCGAGCAGCGCCCGTTCGATGCCGGCGCTCTCCTTGATCTCGAGCAGGGCGTAGTAGGCGCCCAGGCTGCGAGTCAGCTCGCCGGCGTTACCGAGGGCACTCAGCCTGCCGGTCACCTCGGCCAGGCGCGAATTGATCTCGGTGTAGTAGTCGAGCGCATCCAGGCCGTCCATCTCCAGCGCATCGACCTTGCGACGCGTACCGGAGATATCGGCCAGCATTGCCACGATCTCCTGCTGACGCTGCTCGATGTCGGGGTCCCCGCTGGCAGCGAGCCCCTCCCGGACAGTGCGGTATTCGGTCAATTGTTCATCGACCCGCTCGCGCTGCGCCCCGAGGCGATTGCCGAAACTCTCGCCACGGCTGCCGATAAAGCCGACAGAGAGGCCGC
This sequence comes from Billgrantia sp. C5P2, assembly GCF_051062895.2. Lineage (NCBI taxonomy): Bacteria > Pseudomonadati > Pseudomonadota > Gammaproteobacteria > Oceanospirillales > Halomonadaceae > Billgrantia > Billgrantia sp. C5P2. Next base: position 1,053,156 of record NZ_CM128542.1, on the reverse strand, counting down.
GTTCAACCTGCAGTTCGTGCATCAGACCGCCCAGCTGTGCCGACAGCCCGGTGAAACGGTCGACCTGCTGCATGTCGCTGGCCAGCCGCTGGCGGTCCATGACGCCGCTACCGGCTAGCCAGACGATGATGCAAAGGGGGAATGCCAGCGCCAGCATGAACTTGCGTGACACCGGAATACGGTGAAGAAAATTTTTCATGTTCAATGATCCTGCCGAGCTCAGTGATATCGGAGTGTCGGGACATGGCTGGCGTGGCTGAGCCGTTGTTGTTGTGATATCCGTCGGCCTAGTGGCGAATGCGTTATATCAGCAATCACGCGAATAGTTTCGGCCGCAAGCCGCCAGGCTTGAGCCCTCCCCTGCGCCTTTGAGCCTATCCTTGATCGACGTCACGCTTTCGCCCCCTACGCGCCCTCGACCCGCGATAGCGGTTGCCGTGGCTGGGGCAATCTGCTGCTGCAGCCCACCGCAACCGAGGAACAACCATGCAGCGTGGAACCCATGCGGCTGTCCGGGTTCACAGCTACTGTCGTCTTTCAGCCAAGCGGTGCCTCGACATGAACCATCCCCTACGAAGGCTTGCCCGTCTGCCGCTACTCGCCATGCTGCTGGCCTGGGTTCACGGTGCGGCCGCGGCCGCCGTGCCGGAGCCCGAAATCCTCATGCAGCCTTTCAGCGCCAGCTATCGCCTGGAGGTGAAAGGCTGGCCCAACGCCACCATCCAGCATCGGCTGACCCGTGAGAGCGGCCACTGGCAGAGCCGCATGCAGGCCGCCATCGCCGTGGCCCGCGGCAACGAACGCAGCCGTTTCATCGTCACGCCGCAGGGCGTACGCTCGGTGAACTATTCGAGTGCTTATTCGCTGCTGGGCGTGGGTGGCAACTACCGGCTGGCCGGCAACGAGCTGGCCAGCCTGCCCGACCGTCAGGCAGCCCTGGTCGAACTCTCGCGACGTGCTCTGAATGGCAGCTGCGAGAACGACGCCTGCCGTCTGGTCTATCAGGATCATCGCGGCCGCGAAGAGATCCTCGACTATCGGCTGCTGGGAGTGGAGACGCTTAGCCTACCCGCCGGCGAGTTCGAGGCTGTCAGGGTCGAAGTGAACGACCCGGAAACGCCTGAGAAGACGATGCTGTTCCATTTTCATCCCCGATACCCCGGCTTGCTGCTGGCGGTGGACTACCGCCGCGACGGCGAGCGCAAGAGCCGCCTGACGCTTACCGCACTGGAAACGGAGTCCCGGTGAGCATGCCATGACGACGCTCACCGCGGCGCAGCGAGTGAAAGCCTGATAAAGTTGGCGGCTTTCGCCGCCATGGGCGGCCTCGGTGAAGGGAATCACAATGCTGTCGGGGCTTTTGATCGTGCTGCTGCCGCTGGTGCTCGGCTATCTGGTACCGGTTCGCCATGCGGGCCTCATGGCCGGCATCAACCGCGGCGTCAACGCTTCGGTCTATGCCATCCTGCTGCTGATGGGTATTGGCCTGGCGGGTCTCGACGAACTCGGCCACGAGCTGGCGCGCATGGGCGCTCAGGCCTTCACACTGTTCGCGGTGGTCACCGCCGCCAACCTGCTAGCACTCTGGTGGCTGTCGCGCCGGCTGGGCCTGAACATGGGTCCCTCGCCGGTGGTGGCGAATGCCCCCACGACAAAGCTGGCCGCGCTGCTCGGCTCGCTGTCGCTGGTGGCGGTGGTGGTAGGCGGCGTCCTGCTCGGTCTGGCACTTGCCTGGTTGGGCGGCGACGTCATCTTTCAGCATGCCGAACGCCTTGCCGAGTGGGTACTCTACGTGCTCCTGGCGCTGATCGGCTGCCAGCTGCGCAACTCGGGCATGCCGCTGAAGCAGATCCTGCTCAACCGCCACGGCCTGGCCATCGCTACGGCCCTGGCGCTCAGCTCGCTGGCCGGCGGACTGCTCGCCGCTCCCCTGCTCGCCCTGCGCTGGAACGAGGGCCTGGCACTGGCATCCGGCTTCGGCTGGTATTCGCTCTCGGCGATCCTGGTCGGCGACCGCCTCGGCCCATTGCTCGGCGGCGTGGCCTTCTTCAACGACCTCACCCGCGAGCTGCTGGCCTTCATCCTGATTCCGCTGACCATTCGCCGCCATGCCCCGCTGGCCATCGGCTATGGCGGCGCCACCTCGATGGACTTCACCCTGCCGGTGATCCAGCAGCACGGCGGAGTGGCCTGCGTGCCCATCGCCGTGGTCAGCGGCTTCATCCTCTCGCTACTGTCACCGCCGCTGATCCTGTTCTTCCTGTCGCTGTAAGACACAGCCAGAGCCTCGGCGATGCTCATGAGACAGCTGCGACGCCTCCTCTAAGCCGAAAGTCTAGGTTGAACTCGTATCAAAGAAACGGCTAACTGAGCGCCGTATGTTCTTAATCGTTTAAGTTCATACTGACGTCATCTCACACTCGGTCTCGATAACAACAAGTCGACAAGGATTTCCTAATGTTAAAGAAGTCGTTGATCCCTACTCTCGTCGTCGCAGCCACCAGCATCGGCCACGCCCAGGCCGCCGACCTGACCATCTCCTGCGGCGCGGTTGGCGCCGAGCTTCAGCTCTGTCAGCAAGGCGTTCAGGCGTGGGAGGAGAAGACCGGCCACAGCGTCGACGTGGTCTCGACTCCCAACTCCTCCACCGAGCGCCTGTCGCTCTACCAGCAGATCCTCTCCGCCAACTCCACCGATATCGACATCATGCAGATCGACGTGGTATGGCCCGGCTTGCTTGCCAACCATCTGCTCGACTTGCGTGAGGTATTGGGCGACGACGCCGGCGAAGGCCACTTCTCGGCCATCGTCGAGAACAACACCATCGATGACCGCCTGGTGGCGATGCCCTGGTTCACCGACGCCGGTGTACTCTACTACCGTGCCGACCTGCTCGAGCAGTACGGCCACGAACCGCCCCAGACCTGGGAAGAGCTGACCGAGATCGCTCGCGAGATCCAGAACGCCGAGCGTGAGGCGGGCAACGACCGCATGCACGGCTTCGTGTTTCAGGGCCGCGCCTATGAAGGGCTGACCTGCAACGCCCTGGAGTGGGTGGCGAGCCATGGCGGCGGCACCCTCGTCGACGCCGACGGCGAGATCACCATCGACAACCCGCAGGCAGCCGCCGCACTCGACCGCGCCGCTTCCTGGATCGGCGATATTTCTCCCGACGGCGTGCTCAACTACACCGAGGAAGAGGCCCGTGGCGTGTTCCAGGGCGGCAATGCCGTGTTCATGCGCAACTGGCCCTATGCCTGGGCGCTGGCCCAGAGCGAAGGCAGCGAAGTGCGCGGCAAGGTGGGCGTGACCCAGTTGCCCCACAGCGGCGAAGACAGCAGCGCCGCCACGCTGGGCGGCTGGAACCTGGCGGTATCGCGCTACAGCGAGAACGCCGAGCTCGCCGCCGAACTGGTGGCCTTCCTCGCCGGCGAGGAGGAGCAGAAGCGTCGCGCCATCGAGGGTGCCTACAATCCGACCCTCGAATCGCTCTACCAGGACGACGAGGTACTCGAGGCGGTGCCCTTCTTCGGCGAACTCTACGAGACCTTCGTCAACGCCGTGGCACGCCCGTCTGCCCCCACGGGTGACGCCTACGGCCGCGTCAGCAACGCCTTCTTCAGCGCCACCCACGACGTGCTTTCAGGCAGCAGGAGCGGCGAGCAGGCGGTCAGCGACCTCGACCGTGAGCTGGCCCGCCTCAAGCGCCGCAACTGGTAACCCCTCAGGAGCCCGAGATGTCGACTCCCGTGACCGAAAGCGCGCCGATCCCGGCGCGCCCCCTGCCGCCGACCTATCGCAGCACCAAGGTGCGTCGACAGCGGGTGCGCGCCGCCTGGACCTTCCTGGCGCCGATGCTGGTGACCCTGGCCATGGTGGCCGGTTGGCCGCTGCTGCGCACCTTCTACTTCAGCTTCACCGACGCCTCGCTGTCGGACATGGGCAATACCCTGTTCATCGGGCTGGAGAACTACCTGGTCTACGACGACGGGCGCTGGTTCGGCGTGCTGGCCGACCCCATCTGGTGGCGGGCGGTATGGAACACCGTCTACTTCTCGGTGGTCTCGGTATCGCTTGAAGTGGTGTTCGGCGTCATCGTGGCGCTGATCCTCAACGCCGAGTTCAAGGGCCGCACCCTGGTGCGCGCCGCCATGCTGATTCCCTGGGCGATTCCCACCATCGTCTCGGCACAGATGTGGGCATGGATGCTCAACGACCAGTTCGGCATCATCAATCACCTGCTGATGGGGATCGGCCTCATCGACAGCCCCATTGCCTGGACCGCCGACGCCAGCTACTCGATGTGGGCGGTGATCATGGTCGACGTGTGGAAGACCACGCCGTTCGTCGCCTTGCTGGTGCTGGCCGCACTGCAGATGCTCCCCAAGGACTGCTATGAAGCCGCCGAGGTAGATGGCATCCATCCACTCAAGGTGTTCTTCCGCGTCACCCTGCCGCTGATCACCCCTGCGCTGATGGTGGCGGTGATCTTCCGCCTGCTCGATGCCCTGCGCGTGTTCGACGTCATCTACGTGTTGACCTCCAACTCGACCAGCACCATGTCGATGTCGATCTATGCGCGTCAGCAGCTGGTGGAGTTTCAGGACGTAGGCTACGGCAGCGCCGCCTCGACCCTGCTGTTCCTCGTCATTGCCCTGGCCACCATCGCCTACCTCTACCTCGGCCGCAAACAACTGCAACTGGGAGGTGAGTGATGACCTCGCGCCAACTCTCCAAGCTCACCGCGCGCCTCGGCTTCTGGCTACTGGTGGCCTTCGTAGTGGTAGTGGCGGTATTCCCGTTCTATTACGCCATCAAGACCTCATTCACCCCGTCGAGCGAGCTGTTCCGGGTCGAGCTTTGGCCAACGCAGGCGACGCTCGCCAACTATCTGCAGATCTTCTCCCAGCGCAGCTTCCTGCAGGCGATCTTCAATTCGGTGGTAGTCGCCACCAGCGTGGTGTTCATCGCCCTGCTGCTCGGCATCACCGCGTCATACGCTCTGGGCCGGGTACGTTTCCGCGGTCGCGCCACGGTGCTGCTGGTGATCCTCGGCGTCTCCATGTTCCCGCAGGTGGCGGTCCTGTCGGGGCTGTTCGAGGTGATCCGGGCGCTCAACCTCTACAACAACCCGGGCGGGCTGATCCTGAGCTATACCATCTTCACCCTGCCCTTCACCGTATGGGTGCTGACCACCTTCATGCGTCAGTTGCCCATGGAGCTCGAAGAGGCCGCCATCATGGATGGCGCCACGCCCTGGGTCACCATCACCAAGGTGTTCCTGCCGCTGATGTGGCCCGCCATGGCCACCACCGGACTGCTCGCCTTCATCGCCGCCTGGAACGAATTCCTCTTCGCTCTTACCTTCACCCTGACCGACAGCCAGCGCACGGTGCCAGTGGCCATCGCCCTGCTCTCCGGGGGCAGCGCTTACGAGCTGCCCTGGGGGCCGATCATGGCCGCCTCGGTGGTGGTCACGGTGCCGCTGGTGGTGCTGGTGATCATCTTCCAGCGACGCATCGTCTCGGGACTGACGGCCGGCGCGGTGAAGGGATGAACCTGGCAGGTTGAACCCGGTGCGAGCAGCACTGTCCACGACGGCTCGCACCTGACGACCACGCACCTGACGAACCATGCACCCATCGAGGCTTGACCAAGGGAAACTCATGCAAGACAACACTTTCTGGTGGCGCGGCGGCGTCATCTACCAGATCTATCCGCGCAGCTTCATGGACAGCAGCGGCGACGGCGTCGGTGACCTGCCGGGCGTCACCGAACGGCTCGACTATGTCGCCTCGCTGGGCGTGGACGGTATCTGGCTATCGCCCTTCTTCACCTCGCCGATGCGTGACTTCGGCTATGACATCAGCGACTACCGCGACGTCGACCCGCTGTTCGGCACCCTCGGCGACTTCAAGACACTGCTGGAGCGGGCCCATGCGCTCGGCCTCAAGGTGATCATCGACCAGGTGATCAGCCATACCTCGGACCAGCATCCCTGGTTCCAGGAGAGCCGCATGAACCGCAGCAATCCACGGGCCGACTGGTACGTATGGGCCGACCCTAACCCGGACGGCACGCCGCCCAACAACTGGCTGTCGATCTTCGGCGGACCGGCATGGACTTTCGACAGCCGGCGCCAGCAGTACTACCTGCACAACTTCCTGTCGAGCCAGCCGGACCTCAACTTCCATAATCCCGAAGTGCGCACTGCCCAGCTCGACAACATGCGCTTCTGGCTTGAGATGGGCGTCGACGGCTTCCGCCTCGACACGGTCAACTTCTATTTTCATGACCAGCACCTGCGCAGCAATCCGGCACTGACCATCGACGCCACTCGCACCCTGGGCGCGCCCAAGGAGAATCCCTACACCTGGCAGCGCCATGTGTACGACATCAGCCGACCCGAGAACGTCGAGTTTCTGCGCGAGCTGCGCGCCCTGATGGATGAGTACCCCGGCACAACCACGGTGGGCGAGATCGGCGACGACACTCCTCTCGAGCGCATGGCCGAGTACACCTCCGGCGGCGACAAGCTGCACATGGCCTATACCTTCGACCTGCTCAACTCGCCGCGCTCGCCGGCGTACATTCGTGGCGTGCTGCAGAGTTTCCAGCAGTTCGCCGGCGATGCCTGGCCGTGCTGGGCGCTGTCCAATCACGACGTGGTGCGCAGTGCCACGCGCTGGGGCAGCGAGGAGTGCGCCTTCGCTTACCCCCGGGTGGCGCTGGCCCTGCTGTTCTCGCTGCGCGGCAGCGTGTGCCTCTATCAGGGCGAGGAGCTCGGCCTGCCCGAAGCAGACGTTCCCTTCGAGCGCATTCAGGACCCTTACGGCCTGCCGCTGTGGCCCGACTTCAAGGGTCGCGATGGCTGTCGCACGCCGATGCCCTGGGACGATACGCCGCTGGCCGGCTTCTCGCCCATCGAGCCCTGGTTGCCGGTGGCCGAGCCGCATCTGCCTTTGTCGGTGGCACGCCAGCAGGACGACCCCGAGTCGATGCTCAATGCCACCCGCCGCCTGCTGCGCTTCCGCAACCAGCATCCGGCGCTGTTCGACGGTGACATGACCCTGGTCGAGCTGGGCGAAGCGCTGGTTGCGTTTACCCGCCAACGGGGCAGCGACAAGCTGCTGTGCGTCTTCAACCTCACCGGCCAACCCCAGACCGCCAGGCTGCCCGAGGTACGTGAGGCGTTGCAGCAACACGGCTTCCAGTACGAGGTCAGCGGCGGCACGCTGCATCTTCCGCCCTACCAGGCGGCCTACTTCCGCCTCTAGACTTCGTTTCGAGAACTCTGCACAACAACGACCGGCCGCGAACGGCCGAGGATGGGTCAAATGGCAAGCGTCACCCTCGACAGAATCAACAAGGTCTTCGGTAGCACCCACATCATCAAGGACGTGGACCTGGCGATCGGCGCAGGCGAGTTCGTGGTCTTCGTCGGCCCCTCGGGCTGTGGCAAGTCCACCCTGCTGCGCCTGATTGCGGGGCTCGAGTCGATCAGCGACGGCGAGCTCTCCATCGGCGACAAGGTGGTCAATGAGCTGCCACCGCGGGAGCGCGGCGTGGGCATGGTGTTCCAGTCCTATGCCCTCTACCCGCACATGACGGTCTACGAGAACATGGCTTTCGGTCTCAAGCTGGCCAAGACCGCCAAGGAGACCGTGCACGAGCGTGTCATGTCGACGGCTCGCATCCTTCAGCTCGAGGAGCTGCTCGAGCGCAAGCCCAAGGCGCTCTCCGGCGGCCAGCGTCAGCGTGTCGCCATGGGCCGCGCCATGGCACGCGAGCCGAGCATCCTGCTGTTCGACGAGCCGCTCTCCAACCTCGACGCCTCGCTGAGGGTGCAGATGCGCAACGAGATCGCCCGCCTGCACAAGCGGCTCGGCTCGACCATGGTCTACGTCACCCATGACCAGGTCGAGGCCATGACCCTGGCCGACAAGATCGTGGTGCTCAACGGCGGTCGCGTGGAGCAGGTGGGCAGCCCCCAGGAGCTCTATCAGCGCCCGGCGACCAAGTTCGTTGCCGGCTTCATCGGCTCGCCGACGATGAATTTCCTGCCCGCACGACTGCTCGGCGCCGATGCCACCGGTTGCCGGGTCGACGCCGCCGGGCTGGCCGAGCTGGCACTGCCCCAGGACGCTTCGGGCCATGCCCAGGGGGACGGCCTGACGCTGGGCATCCGCCCCGAGCACCTGCGCCTGACCCCGGCCGAAGGCAACGAGGGATTCGAGATCGTCAACGTGGAGTATTTGGGCAATGAGGTCTACGTCTATCTCGAACCCAAGCAGGGCGACACCCTGCTGATCCAGCGCGGCGAGGCTCCTACCCAGTGGTCGATCGGCCAGCGCGTGGTGCTGGCCCCCGACCCCGAGCACGTCCACCTGTTCGACGCCGACGACCGGGCGCTACCGGTCAAGGCGGCACGCGCCGTCGCCTGACGCAGCGGCAACATGGTTAAAATGGTGGCAGGGCTGTCCCGGCCACGGCCGGGGCGGTATCCTTGGAAGCGTACTCATTAGCAGGAAAATAAAACGTGTCGCCACCGGCCCGCCGCATCACCCTCAAGGACCTGGCCCGTGAGCTCGGCGTCTCCACCGCCACCGTCTCCAATGCCTTCAACCGGCCGGACCAGCTCTCGCCCAAGCTGCGAGAACGCATCCTTGCCGAGGCCAAGCGATTGGGCTATCGCGGTCCCGACGCCAAGGCCCGCAGCCTGCGCACCGGGCGCTCGCGTATCATCGCGGTGATCCTGGCCGAAAGCCTCACCTATAGCCTCAACGATGCCGTCTCCAGCGAGTTCCTCTCGGGCGTTACCGAGGTGCTCGACACCCAGGGCCATACCCTGCTGCTGCTCTCCGCACGCCAGACCAAGTGTCAACTGGTCGACTCGGCGAGCATGGCCGACGGCTTCATCGTCTACGGCCTGATGCCCTCCGACGAGCTGTTCGACTCACTGCCGCTCAACGCTTCGCTGGTGGCGGTCGACTTCAACGTGTCGGGCCACCCTTCGGTACACGTCGACAACGAACCGGCCTGTTTCGAGATCGCCGACCACGCCTTGACGGTCATGCCTCGCCAGCGCCCGGCCATCGTCAACCTGCGCCTCACGCGCGAACCTTGCAACGGCCGCATCGACCCCGAGTACACCCTGCTGCCGGCAGAACTCACCATTACCCGCTCGCGCCTGTCCGGTTTCCATCGCGCCTTGGCCCAGCATGGTTTCGCCGCCGAGCGGGTGCCGATGTGGAACGTGGAGGAGAACACCTTCGAGGTCTGCGGCCCGGTGATCGAGGAGATCCTCGACCTGCCCGATGACGAACGCCCCGATCTGCTGCTGTGCATGTCCGACCGCATCGCCCTGACGGCGCTGACCCTGGCCGAAAGCCGCGGCCTGCGCATTCCCGAGGATATCTGCCTGATCGGCTTCGACGGCATCGCCGAGGGCCAGTACCGCGCCCCACGCCTGACCACGGTGCGCCAGGAGAGCGGCGAGAAGGGGCGCCTGGCGGCACGCATGATCCTGGGCCTGGAGCCGGGCCATTCGCGCCTGCTGGGAACCGAGCTGATCCTGGGCGAAACCTGCTCCTGATCCACCTTACGGCTTCGCTTGCACACTGCTTGCACGCTTCGTGACCATTGGCTGCATCGCCTTGCGCGATGCTGCCTGGGCCCACAGTCCGTCACGAGCCCTCGATGCCTGCCTCCTCTCGTTTCTCCACGCCCACTCTCCTCGGCGCCTGCTCCCGCCAGCGCGGCCGCTTCACTGTCGCTGCCCTGCTCGCCACACTGATCCTGGCCGCAGCGGCGGCCGGCGCCTGGTGGTTGCTCTCGCAGCCGCCGCGCGTCGAGCGTCGTACGCCGGTGGAGACGCCGGCAGCGCTGGTCGACACGGTGCAGGCGCAGCGTCAGGCCGCCGCCCCGGAGCTGTACGGCTTCGGCCGGGTCGTCGCCGAGCGCGAGGCGCGCCTCGCCAGCCGCGTGGCCGGCGAACTGATCGAGTTCACTCCAATGGCCCTGCCCGGCAGGGTGGTGGAAGCCGGCGCCCCCCTGGCGCGGCTCGACGATGCCGACCTGCGCCTCGGCCTGCGCGATGCCGAGGCCACGCTGGCACAGGCCGAGGCGGCACTGGCCATGGAGCGCGGCGAGCAGCAGCGCGCCGAGACCGAGTACCGCAGCTTCGGCCGCGAGCTGACCGCCGAGCGCCGTGCCTTGGTATTGCGCGAGCCGCAGCTGCGCCAGGCCGAGGCGGAAGTGGAGCGGGCCCGCGCCGCCCGAGACCGGGCCCGGCTGGAGCTGGAGCGCGCCACGATCACGGCACCCTGGCGCGGCATGGTGCAGGCGAGGCTGCTGGGCGCGGGCAGCATGGTGGCCAACGGCACCGAGATCCTCCATCTGGTCGACGTTGCGCGCTTCTGGGTGCGCGTCTCTCTGCCCGGCGAAGCGCTGGATTGGCTCAAGGTCGCCGACGACGAAGGTCCCGGCAGTGCGGTGAGCCTGTCGACACGCACCTGGCCCGGCGGAGAAGCGCGACACGGCGAAGTGATCGCCATGCTACCGGCGTTGGAAGAGCAGGGCCTCCAGGCCCAGCTGCTGGTTGCGGTCGACGACCCGCTGGGACTGGGGAACGGTGCGCCGGCCCTGCGCCTGGGCGACGTAGTACGCCTGGATTTCGATACTCGCTCCCGCGAAGGAGTGTTCCTCCTGCCCGCTACCGCCCTGCGCCCCGGAGACATGCTCTGGGTGCTCGACGACGACGACCGCCTGCGCCGGCGCACGGTGGAGGTGGTACACCGCGGCGATACGCGCGTGCTGGTCGGCGCCGGTATCGAGGATGGCGAGCGGGTGGTGATTTCCCAGCTCGGTCAGCCGCGCGAGGGCATGCGCCTGCGCTCGCGCATCGCCGACCGCGAGCGACCGGCCGGTGAGCGCGAGGAGAGCCGCTCATGATGCGCCGCGGCCCCATTGCCTGGATGGTTCACCACGGCGTCGCCCCCAATTTGCTGATGGTGCTGCTGATCGCCGGGGGCCTGCTGGCGTCGCTGGCGATCAAGAAGGAGGTCTTCCCCGAGTTCGAACTGGAGATCGTTCACGTGGCGGTCGGCTACCCCGGCGCCACGCCCGAGGAGGTCGAGCGCAGCCTGTTGCTGCCCATGGAGGCGGCCCTGGCCAACGTCGACGGCATCGACGAGATGACCGCCACCGCCAACGAGGGCGCCGGACGTGTCTCCCTGAGCCTGATCGACGGCGTCGACGTGATGCGCGCTTACCAGGAGATCCAGCAGGCGATCAATGCCATCACCAACCTGCCCGCCGCCGCCGATCCGCCGCGCTTCAGCCTCGCCGGGCGCTCGCGCAGCGTCATGAGCCTGCAGCTGCACGGCTGGGTCGACGAGCGGCTGCTGCACGACCTCGCCGAGGAGCTGCGCGCCGATCTGCAAGCCTCCCCCGGCATCTCGCGAGTCGAGCTTTCCGGCAATCGCGAGCGTGAGATCCAGGTGCTGCTCGACGCGCAGGCGATGCATCGCCATGGCCTCGATCACCGCGGCCTGGCCGCGCGAATCGCCGACGAGGCGCTGGATCTCGCCAGTGGCCGGCTGGCAACAGCAGAAGGCGAGTGGCTGGTGCGCTACCAGGGGCGGCGCGACGAGGCCCGCGAATTCGCCGAGCTGCCATTGGTCGGAACTGCCGACGGGGGCCAACTGCGCCTGGGCGACATCGCCCAGGTCGTCGACGGCTTCGCCGAAAGCGATAACGAAGTGCTGTTCAACGGCGCCCCGGCGTTGAGCCTGGAGGTCTACCAGGTCGGCAACCAGACGCCGATCGGCATTTCCGATGCGGTGCACGCCCAGCTCGAGCGGTTGCGTGCCGGCCTGCCCGAGGGGGTCAGCCTGAGCGTGTCCCAGGACAGCTCCGAGATCTACCGCGACCGTCTCGACCTGCTGCTCAAGAACGCCTGGCTGGGCCTGGCACTGGTACTGGTGCTGATGGCGCTGTTCCTCGAGGCGCGCCTGGCGTTCTGGGTCACCCTGGGCATTCCCACCGCCTTCCTCGGCGCCATGCTGTTCCTGCCGTGGCTCGGCGTGTCGATCAACATGATGTCGATGTTCGCCTTCATCATTGCGCTGGGCATCGTGGTCGACGATGCCATCATGGTCGGCGAGAACATCCACAGCTACCGCGAGCAGGGCCATTCGCTGCGCGAAGCCGCGGTGCGTGGGGCCCGCGAAATGGCGGTACCGATCAGCTTCGCCATTCTTTCAAATATCGTCGCCTTTCTACCGCTGCTGTTCCTGCCGGGCTTCCTCGGCATGATCTTCGCCGTCGTCCCGCTGGTGGTGGTCACGGTGTTCCTGGTGTCGTGGCTGGAGGCACTGTTGATCCTGCCCGGACACCTGGCCCACCGCGCCGGCGGTCGCGAGCCGAGCCCCTGGTTCAGGCCGCTGGACCGCCTGCGCCGTGCCCTGCAGGGCGGCCTTGCCCACGTTACCCAGCGGCGTTTCGAGCCCTTCCTGCAGCGCGCCCTCGACCTGCGCCTGCTCACGGTGAGCCTGGCCATTGCCGTGCTCGCCCTGGCCATTGCCTGGAGCATGAGCGGTCGCATGGGTTTCTCGCTGATGCCGCGGGTGGAGTCGGATCGAGTCCAGGCCTCCGTGACCCTGCCGGTGGGCAGCCCGATTGCCGAAGATCGGCGCATTCGCGACCGGCTGCTCGACGCTGCCATGGCGCTCGAAGAGCGCGACGACGGCCCGCGCCTCGCCGACACCCGCGCCCAGTTGGACGGCGACCGCCTGACCGTGCGCCTGACCCTCGCGCGCGAAAGCCTCGACGCCTGGCCCCCTTCGCGAGTGGCACGGGCCTGGCGCGAGGAAGCCGGCGACATCCTGGGTGCCCAGGCGGTGCGTTTCGAGTCGGACTTCGGCGGGCCGGGCGCCGGCGCCGGGCTCACCCTGCGCCTGTCGCACCCCGACAGCCGCGCGCTGGAGGCTGCCGCCATCCGGCTCGCCGACGAGCTGGCCGAATTCGACGGTCTGACCGATATCGACAGCGGCCTGGCCGACGGCAAGCCGCAGCTCGAACTGCGGCTGTCGCCGGAGGGGCGCGCGCTGGGACTCTCCGGCGCCGACCTCGCCGCCCAACTGCGCGGCCCGCTGCAGGGCGTCACGGCCATCGAGCAATTCGTCGGCCGCCATGAGATCAGTATCGCGGTTCGCCTGCCGAGCGAAGAGCGCGACAGCCTGAAGCATCTCTACCAGTTGCCGATCCGCACGCCGGAGGGCCTGGAGATACCACTCGCGCGGATCGCCGAGATTCACCTCGGCCGCGCCGCCACCACCCTGGAGCGGCTCGATGGCCGGCGCCAGATCAGCGTCACCGCCGACACCGACAGCGACGCCCGCATCAACCAGGTGCTGGCTACCCTTCAGGCGGAGGTCTTGCCCGCCCTGCGAGCCGCCTGGCCGGGCCTCGAGCTGACCTTGGGTGGCCGTCAGCAGGAGACCGCCGATAACGTCTCGGCACTGAGCCAGGCCACCTGGCTGACACTGATCGCGCTATATGCCCTCCTGGCGATTCCGTTTCGCAGCTATCTGCAACCGCTGCTGGTACTGGCTGCGATACCTTTCGGCATCATCGGCGCCATGGCCGGCCATGCGATCATGGGCTTCGGCCTCTCGGTCATCAGCCTGATGGGCATGCTGGCGCTCTCCGGCGTGGTGATCAACGACGCCCTGGTGCTGATCGACTATGCCAACCGGCGGCGGCGCGAAGGGTTCGGTGCCCGCGAGGCGATCGTCGCCGCGGCGACCCGCCGTCTGCGGCCGATCCTGATGACCACCCTGACCACTTTCCTGGGGCTCGCGCCGATGATCTTCGAGACCTCGCGCCAGGCCCGCTTCATCATCCCCATGGCCATCTCGCTGGGCTTCGGCATGCTGTTCGCCACCCTGATCCTGCTGGTACTGGTACCCTGCCTGTATCTGATGCTGGAAGGCCTGCGCGAACGATGGGGACACCTGACCAACGCCCACTCTACCCAGGAGCCGACTCGATGAGGTCACGCTTCCCCCGCCCGCCCTTCTCGCACCTGGGCGTCAAGCTGTTTGCCATCATCCTGTCGGTCAACGTGGTGATCGCCGGACTGGTGTTCCTGTCGGTCTCGCGCAGCCTCGATCGCGGTTTCCTCGAGTACCTCGAGACCACCCAGGCCAACCGCGCCGAGACGCTGGCCGAAGGGCTGGGTCAGGAGTGGGCGCGCCGCGACGGCTGGCAGTGGCTGCGCAATTCGCCACCGGCCTGGGAGCGGCTGGTCCGCCAGCAGCTGTGGCCCGGCGAACGGCCGCCCCACGGCATCGAGCGCCGTCTGGGCGACGCCCGCGACTTCGTGCTGCACGATGCCGATGGCCTGCCGGTGATCGGCCTGCCCCCGGACGACCGTGAAATGGCCGCCGAGCTGCACTGGCTACCCATCGAGTATCAGGGCCAGCGCGTCGGCACCCTCGGCTACCGCCCACCGCAGCAGCTGATGGCTCGCATGGACCGCATTTTCCTGTCCCGCCAGCAGCGCAACCTGGGCATCATCGTCGCCGCCCTGGGCCTGGCCTCGCTGCTGCTGGCCGGGGGCCTGGCCTGGTGGCTGGGGCGGCGCACGCGAAGCATGGCACTCGCCACTCGCAGCCTGATCGAAGGCGACTACAGTGCCAGGCTGTCGGAGCGCGGCCGCGACGAGCTCTCGCGCCTGGCGCGCGACTTCAACATGCTGGCCGCCACCCTGGAGGCCAGCCGCGAGGCCCGCAATCGTTGGGTTTCCGACATCGCCCATGAGCTGCGCACGCCGCTGGCGGTGCTGCGCGGCGAGATCGAGGCCATGCAGGACGGCATTCGTCCGCTCAACCAGGATAATCTGCACTCTCTCTCGCAGGAGGTGGGTCAGCTCGAGCGCCTGGTGGCCGACCTGCGCCTGCTCTCCCAGAGCGATGCCGGAGCGCTCGAGGTACAGCTTGCGCCGCTCGACCTGGCAGCGAGCCTCACCTCACGCCTCGAGGAAGCCGTCGGCTGGCTCGATGACTGCGGCATGGCCCTTTCCACCTCGATACCGGGGCCGGCCTGGATCCGCGGCGATGCCAGGCGCCTGCGCCAGCTATGGACCAACCTGCTCGACAACAGCTGCGCCTACACCGCCTCGCCGGGGCTGCTCGAGGTCCGCCTGGTCCAGGAATCGAACCGGGTACGTGTGATCTGGCAGGACAGCCCGCCGGGTGTGCCCGAAGCCGCGCTTGGCCGGCTCACCGAACGGCTCTACCGGGTCGAGGGCTCGCGCAGTCGCGCCAGCGGCGGCAGCGGTCTGGGTCTCTCCATCGCGAGTGCCCTGGTCAAGAGTCACGGCGGCACCATGCAGGCCTCCCACTCCCCCCTGGGTGGGTTATGCTGGACCCTCGAGTTTCCGGCCCTGGATGCCGAAGAACGGACCCCATGAGGAAAGGCGCCCATGCAAGATTCCGAAGCCCCACGCGACACCCTGCTGATCGTCGAGGACGAACCCAAGATCGCGCGCCTTGTCGCCGACTACCTCGAGGGCAGCGGCTTCGCCACCCAGCATATCGACCACGGCGATCAGGTACTGCCCTGGCTGCAGAAGCAGCACGTCGACGAGCAACTACCGTCGCTGGTGCTGCTCGACCTGATGTTGCCCGGCATCGACGGGCTCACCCTGTGCCGGGAGATTCGCCAGCGCTGGCCGGGCGTGGCGATCATCATGCTCACCGCACGGGTCGAGGAAGTGGACCGCCTGCTGGGTCTCGAACTCGGCGCCGACGACTACATCTGTAAACCGTTCAGCCCACGCGAGGTGGTGGCCCGGGTCAAGGCGGTGCTGCGGCGCAGCCAGGCGCTACGCGACCCCGCCTCGGTCAATGGCAGCCAGCTCGCTCTCGACGACGAGGGCTGGCGGGCGCTGGCCGACGGGCAGGACCTCGGCCTCACCGCGGTGGAATACCAGTTGCTCAAGGTGATGATGCAGGCTCCCGGTCGCATCTTTACCCGCGACCAGTTGATGGATCGCATGTATCGCGACCACCGCATCGTCTCCGAGCGCACCGTCGATAGCCACGTCAAGAAACTCAGACGCAAGATCGCCGACGTCTGGCCCGAACGCGAGATCATCCGTTCTGTCTATGGGGTGGGGTACAAGTACCAACCCGAAGAGTGACCTCGCTTCTTTCACGATTGCTGCAAGTTGGTTGCACAGGGGGGTACGACACTGCAAGCATCAACCCAACGCCAAGGAGTGCCCCCATGAATTTAAACCTCAACCGCAACCTGCTGATTCCCGCCCTGCTCGCCGTGGCCATCGCACCCATGTCGCTGGCGGCCGTCGCCGCCCCGACCAAGAGCGATGGCGGCTGGCACGAGCAGCGCCATGAGCGCTTCGAAGAGCGCCGCCAGGCCATGTTCGAGCGCGCCGGCCTCGACGAGGAGACCCGCAACGCCTTGGAAGAGGCCCACGACGAGCATCACCAGGCCCTGCGCGAACTACACGAACAGCACCGCGAGCGCATGGACGAGATCCTCGACGAGGAGCAGCGCGAAGCCCTGCTCGAGGCCAAGCGCGAGATGCGCCAGGAAATGCACGGTGTGCGTCATCAGGACATGCAGGAGCGTCTGACCACCCTGGTCGACAGCTGGGAGCTCTCCGACGAGGAGCGCGAGCGCCTGACCGAGCTGCGCGAATCCCTGTATGCCGACATGCAGGCCCTGCGCGGGCAGCAGTTCGACTCCCGCGAGGAGCGCCGCGAGGCGTGGCAGTCGCTGCGCGACGAGCATCGGGAGGCCCTCGGCGAGGTGCTGACCGAGGAGCAGATGGCCGCCCTCGAGGCCTTCATGCAGCCCCGCCACACCAGGGGGCATGGCGGGCATCACGGAGCGCACCACCGCGGTTGATCCTGCGCACCTCATGACGGCATCGGGCCCGGCATTGTGCCGGGCCCGATGCGTTTCGTCGCCACTCAACCTCTCGCCTCAGTTGTTCTGGCCTCAGTTGTAAAGTACTCCCGGCAGCCAGAACACGATGCCCGGCACCATGTAGAGAATGAACATGGCCACGAACACCATCAGCAGGAACGGCGCGATACCGATGAAGATGTCGCCCAACTGTATGCTCTTGGGTGCGATGCCCTTGAGGTAGAAGGCCGACATCGCCATGGGCGGCGTGAGGAACGAGGTCTGGATGTTGAGCGCCACCAGCACGCCGAAGAACAGCGGGTCGATGCCGAACATATGCAGTAACGGCAGGAAGATCGGCACGAAGATGATGATGATCTCGGTCCACTCCAGCGGCCAGCCGAGCAGGAAGATCATCAGTTGAGCCAGCAGCAGGAACTGCAATGGCGTCAGCGACAGCCCGCTGATCCAGTGCTCGATCAGCGAGTGGCCGTCGAGCAGCGAGAACACCGAGGAGAAGATCCACGAACCGACGAACAGCCAGCACACCATCGCACTGGTACGCGCGGTGAGGAAGACTGCCTCCTTGAGCCGCTGCCAGGTCATCTGCCGGTAGGCTGCCGCCAGTATCATGGCACCCAGCGCGCCGATACCGGCCGCCTCGTGAGGCGTGGCCAGGCCGAACAGGATGGCACCGAGCACCGCCATGATCAGCACGAACAGCGGCACGAACGAGGTCAGCAACCCCCAGTAGACTTCGCCGAGCGGCACGTCGAGCTTCTCCGCCGACAGCTTGGGCGCGACCTTCGGATTGACCATCGCCCGCCCCATCACGTAGAGAATGTAGAGCCCGGCCAAGAGGAGTCCCGGTATCAGCGCCGCCGCATACAGGCGTACCACCGAGACGCCCGCCATCGCGCCGTAGAGGATCAGCATGATGCTCGGCGGGATCAGGATACCGAGACAGCCCCCGGCGCATATCACCCCGCTTGACAGGCGCTTGTCGTAGCCGGCGTTGAGCATTGCCGGCAGCGCCAGCAGCCCCATCAGGGTCACCACCGCGCCGACGATGCCGGTGGCGGTGGCGAATAACGCACAGGTGATCAGGCTGGCCACGGCGAGCGAGGCCGGCATGCCACGCGCGGCGAGCTGCAGGCTGCCGAACAGCCGATCGAGAATGTTGGCCCGCTCGACCATGTAGCCCATGAACAGGAACAGTGGCACCGCGATCAGCACGTCATTGGACATGACGCCGTAGGCCCGCTGCACCAGCAGCGGGAAGATGATGTCGCCGATAGCGAAGTAGCCGAAGCCGATCCCCATGGCGATCAGCGTAAAGGCGATGGGGAAGCCGAGCATGATCAAGATGACCAGCATGCCCAGCATCAGGATTCCGATTTCCGGCTCGCTCATGGCTGCTTGTCTCCTGGCTCCTGCTGGGCGGCCTTGATCTCGGCCTCCTTGTTGACGGGGATCTCGATCTCCTCGACGTCTTCCAGCCGTCGCGGCCACTTGCCGTGCTTGAGGCACAGGAAGCAACGCGCCACCTCTGCCAGTCCCTGAATTGCCAGAAAGGAAGCGCAGACGGGTATCACGAACTTGTAGGGCCAGATGGGCGGGCCACCTGGGGTGAAGGAGCTGTGCTCGTTCTGGCGGAACGAGACGGCAAAGAAATCCCAACCACTCCACACCAGCGCCAAGATGCCGGGATAGAAGAACAGCAGGTAGAGCGCCAGCTCGATCCCCGCTTGCACACGGGCGGGGAAGTAGCGCGACACCACGTCGGCGCGCACGTGAGCGTTGTGGGCCAGTGCATAGGCCCCGCTCATCATGAACAGCGTGCCGTAGAGCATGTAGCTGGTGTCATAGGCCCAGGTGGTCGGCGACCTGAGGACATAGCGCATGAAGACCTCATAGCTCACCACGAAGGTCAGGATCAGGATCGCCCAGGCGAAGGCCTTGCCCACCCACGTGCTGAGATGGTCGATGAAGAACACGAAACGCATGATCACCTCTCACCTCCCTGCGCCACCCGCCGGGGGCGCAGGGATGAACACGAAACCCGGCAGCATCCTGCACCGGGGCAACATGGTTGGCCGGGCCCGGCAGGCCCGGCGGCTCACAGGATGGTGGAGGTGTCGGTCGGCTCCTTGCCGAAGAAGTGGCGGTACGCCGGCGTCTTGGGTGTCGTGCCTTCGAGGTGCCAGCCGACCACGCGCTCGCAGTACTCGCGCTGATGATCGATGACCTTCTTGAAGAAGGGATCCTGGGATTCGGCCTCGATCACCGTGTTCCACGCATCGAGCTGGGCCTGGAGCACCGAGTCAGGGGTGATGTAGGTCTGCACCCCTTGTTGCTCGCGCATGGCCTGCAGGTCGCGTGGATAGCGCTCCATGGCCTTCCAGTACATTTCCGACGACGCGGCCTTGGCGGCGTACTGCAGGATTGCCTGGAACTCCTCCGGCAGGCTGTCGTGCTTGTTCTTGTTGTAGATGATCTCGAAGGATTCACAGTCCTGATGGTAGCTGCGCAGCATCCAGGTCTTGCTGACGTCAGGGAAGCCGAGCAGGCGGTCCGAGGAGGGGTTGTTGAACTCGGCGCCGTCGAGCAAGCCGCGATCCATGGCCGGTACGATGTCGCCACCTCCCATGATGGTCACCGCAGCGCCGAATTCGCGCATCAGGTCGGCCGCCAGGCCCACGGTGCGATACTTGAGCCCTTGCAGATCCTCGGCGCCCCTGATGGGCTCCTTGAACCAGCCCAGCGCCTGGGTGGGCATGGGACCGGTGAGATAGCCGACCAGCGGCAGTTCGAGCATCTCGAGCAGTTCCGTGTACAGCTCCATGCCACCACCGGTCCAGTACCAGGCGAGGAACTGGTTGGCATCCCAGCCGAAGGGCGGCGGTGTGCCGAACAGTGAGTAGGCCTTGTGCTTGCCGTACCAGTAGGCACAGACCCCGTGCCCACCGTCGAGCGCCCCGGAGATCACCGCGTCCTGCAGCTGTAGCGCGCCCACTACGGCACCGGCCGGCAGCAGGTTCAGGCGCAGCCGGCCGCCTGACATCTCGTTGACGATGCGCACGTAATCGGCGGCGAACTCGTGGAAGATGTCCTGGTTGGGCCAGGTACTCTGGAAGCGCAGCGTGGTGGTCTGGGCCACGGCGATGCTGGGAAAGCCCACCGCGGCGGCGGCACCCGCACCCACCGCGGCTGCCGAACCGGTGAGGAAACGGCGACGCGACGTGTTGGTGGACTGGCTGCTGGCGGACTGGCTGTCGCTGGCGGTTTGCCCGTCGGCCTGGGCCTTGGGCATTTTCTTGTCATGAACCATCGGATACTCCAGAAACTATTGTCGTTGTACTTCTGGCTGCGCGAACCGACACAGGCCGATCACGCAGTCGTCCCGAAAGCCTCCATGCCAGTGCTGGCACAGCGTGTTCCCTTCCCTTAGGCGAAGTCGGTTATATCAGGTATAGCTGGGGTAACTGGAGGCGCAAGCATCGTTTCCTATGTTCCATTAACGTTCTTGCCGAATCTGTTAACGCAGGGTTGAAGGGTGGGAGCAAAGCGCGTATTTTACTTGAACGTTCATTCAAAAAAACAAAGAACGACTTCCCGCCGGAGTCGTCAGTCCTGACGCCATCCCAGACACACGTGGCTTCCGCATCCTCATGGCCGTGATTGGCTACGTCAGGTCTGAAACATTGGGCAATCTTCAGGCGTGCTTTCGATTGTGAGGAACAATCCTCAGCGCGTCTCGGCAGGGAATCGGCGGGAAGGGCCATTCACCCCTGAAAGGAGTTCGCCTGCATGGCGCGTAAC
The DNA here is from genome assembly GCF_051062895.2 of Billgrantia sp. C5P2. Lineage (NCBI taxonomy): Bacteria > Pseudomonadati > Pseudomonadota > Gammaproteobacteria > Oceanospirillales > Halomonadaceae > Billgrantia > Billgrantia sp. C5P2. The sequence continues at coordinate 1,032,393 of NZ_CM128542.1, read as the reverse complement.
CTACCCCTTACCGAACGACGCGACCGGCTCAACCCCGTGGTGTTCCACGGCTCGGTGGCTGGCATCCTGGTGTTTCTCATTCTCACCATGACCTTCACCGAAGAGGCTGGCGCCTTCTTCGACGCCGGCCTGGCCTGGGTCAGCGCAACTTTCGGCTGGTACTACATGCTCGCCGTGGTGGCCTATCTCGTCTTCGTCATCGCCATCGGCATGTCGCGGTTCGGCCGCATCCGCCTCGGCCCCGACCATTCGCGGCCGGAGTTCTCGACGCTGTCCTGGGCGGCGATGCTGTTCGCCGCCGGCATCGGCATCGACCTGCTGTTCTTCAGCGTCGCCGAACCAGTGGCCCATTATTTGGCGCCGCCGGACATGGTGCCCGAAAGCCAGGAGGCGATGCGCGCTGCCGTGGTGCAGACCTTCATGCACTGGGGGCTCTCCGGCTGGGGGCTCTACGTGCTGATGGGCATGGCGTTGGCCTACTTCAGCTATCGCCACCGCCTGCCGCTGGCCATTCGCAGCGCGCTCTATCCGCTGCTCGGCAAGCGCATCCACGGCCCCATCGGTAACGCGGTGGACATCACCGCGGTGATCTCCACCGTGTTCGGTATCGCTACCAGCCTCGGCATTGGCGTGATGCAGCTCAACTACGGGCTAGCCTACATGTTCGACGTGCCCGAGAGCCTCTCGGTGCAGGTCATCCTGATCGTGCTGGTGGTGGTGCTTGCCACCATCTCGGTGGTCAGCGGGGTGGAGAAGGGCATTCGCCGGCTGTCGGAGTTCAACATGCTGCTGGCGCTGGCCTTGCTGCTGTTCGTGCTGTTCCAGGGTCACACCCTGAAGCTGCTCGACATGGTGGTGAACAACGCTGGCGATTATTTTTCCAGCTTCGTCGCCAAGAGCTTCGATACCTACGCCTTCGCCGGCGACGAGGCCAACGAGTGGAAGATGTGGTGGACGATCTTCTTCTGGGGCTGGTGGATCGCCTGGACGCCGTTCGTCGGCCTGTTCCTGGCCCGCATCTCACGCGGACGCACCATACGCCAGTTCGTCGCCGGGGCGCTGGGCATTCCGCTGGCATTCATGATGGTGTGGATGTCGGTATTCGGTAATAGCGGCATCGAGCTGGTGGCCAACCAGGGTATTGTCGAGCTCGGCGAGCAGGCGCTGAACACGCCGCAGACCACCATGTACACGCTGCTCGAGTACTATCCGTGGGTCGGCGTCACCGCCGCCGTAGTCACCGTGCTGGGTATCGTGTTCTTCATCACCTCGGCGGATTCCGGCGCGCTGGTGCTGGCGAACTTCACCTCGATCCTGTCGGACGTCAATCATGACGCGCCGATCAAGCTGCGCATCTTCTGGTCGGTAATGATCGGCCTGGTCACCGTAGCGCTGCTGATGGCGGGTGGCCTGGCGGCGCTGCAGAGCGCGGTGGTCATTACCGCCCTGCCCTTCTCGCTGGTGATATTCGCCATCATGCTCGGCATGTACAAGGCGCTCAAGCTGGAGGGCAGCAAGGCCGAGGCGCGTCGTCGCATCGCCGGCACCGCACCGGGCGGCGACTGGCGCGAGCGCCTCGACCGCGCCCTGGACATCTCCAACCGGGCGGGTGCCGAGGCTACCATCGAGCACGCCATTCGCCCGGCGCTGACCCAGTTCGCCCAGGAACTGGAGAGCCGTGGCCAGGAGGCCAACGTGACCGAGGAGCAGCTCGAGGGTGAATCGCTAGCCTGCCTGACCCTGCAGGTGGACCTGGAGAATGCGGCGAGCTTCGTCTACCAGGTATGCCCGCACCGCATGCGCACGCCGAGCTTCCTGCCGGCGGACGACGACTATTATGTGCGACTCGACGTCTACCTGGCCGAAGGCGGTCAGGAGAAGGACCTCAACGGCTTCACCCGTGGCCAGGTGATCGCCGACGTGCTCTCGGAGTACGAGCGCCACCTGCACTTCCTGGCCCTGGCCGGCCAGGGCGGCAACGTGCAGGCCATGCCGGGCGCGGTGGGCGAACCCCCGGCGGATGCCAGCCCGGCCTGATCCGCTCTCTTGCTCCGCTCGCGGCGGCACCCTTCGGGTGTCGCCGTTTTTCTTGCTCATCGACCTTGGCCGGCTTGTGGCAACGCAATATGCAGGAGTAACGTTAGCGTTACCTTGCACCTCTTCCGGTACCGCCATGCCCCGTCCACGTCACCGTTCCCGCTACCGGCCACCCCTGCCCGGCAGCGCCCTGCTGGCCGCCTGGCGCCAGGGCTATGGCCTGGCCGAGCTCAAGCGCGACCTGCTCGCCGGCCTGACCATTGGCATCGTCGCGGTGCCGCTCTCCATGGCGCTGGCCATCGCCACCGGGGTGCCGCCCCAGCATGGCCTGTATACCGCCATCGTGGCCGGGGCCATCATCGCGCTGACCGGCGGCTCGCGCTTCAACATCTCCGGCCCCACCGCCGCCTTCGTGGTGATCCTGTTTCCCATCGTCGCCAGCCATGGCCTCGGCGGGCTCCTGATCGCCACGCTGATGGCGGGGCTGATCCTGGTGGCACTCGGGCTGGCGCGGCTGGGCAACCTGATCCAGTTCGTGCCCTACCCGGTGGTGCTCGGCTTCACGGCGGGCATCGCCGTGGTGATCGCCCTGCTGCAGCTGCCCGATTTCCTCGGTCTAGAGGGCGTTGCACTCGGCGACAGCACGCTGCACAACCTGGCGGAGATCGTCCGCGCCGTGCCCACGCTGGCCCCGGCCGAACTCGGCATCGGACTGATCACGCTGGCCGCGCTGATCCTGTGGCCACGGTTGAAGCTACCGGTGCCGGCGCCGCTGGTCGGTCTGGCGGTGGGCACGCTGGCGGCACTCGCCGTCGCCCCGCTGGGCGTCGAGATCGAGACCATCGCCTCGCGCTTCAGTTGGGAATACCAGGGCCAGACGGGCAGCGGCATTCCGCCCTTCGCTCCCGAGCTATTGTTGCCCTGGCGCCTGCCGGGTGCAGACGGGGCTCCGCTCACGGTGGACTTCGCCCTGATTCGCGAGCTGCTCGGCCCGGCGCTGGCCATCGCCATGCTGGCGGCCATCGAGTCACTGCTCTGCGCGGTGGTGGCCGACGGGCTGACCCGTACCCGCCACGACCCCAACGCCGAGCTGATCGGCCAGGGGCTGGGCAATATCGCCGTCCCTTTCTTCGGCGGCATCACCGCCACTGCGGCCTTGGCGCGTACCGCCACCAACATCCGCAGCGGCGCCTTCTCGCCGCTGGCGGCAATCGTCCATGCGCTGGTGGTGCTGCTGGCGGTGGTGGCATTGGCCGAGGTACTTGCCCTGGTGCCGATGGCCGCACTCGCGGCGCTGCTGTTCATCATCGCCTGGAACATGAGCGAGGCGCGCCACTTCATCCATATCCTGAAGAGCGCGCCGGGCAGTGACGTGGCGATACTGGTGATCTGCTTCCTGCTCACGGTGGTGTTCGACATGGTGCTGGCGGTGGCGGTGGGCATCGGCCTGGCGGCGGCGCTGTTCATCCGCCGCATGGCCGACCTGACCCACGCCCGCCGTCTCGAACCCGACAGCGATGAGGAGAGCCGCGACCTGCCCCGCCAGGTGGCGCTCTACGACGTCAACGGCCCACTGTTTTTCGGTGCGGCCGAGAAGGCCGTATCGTCTCTGCGGGTGGTGGACCCGGAAGTGAGAGTGGTGATGCTCGACATGCGCGACGTGCCGAGCCTGGATGCCACGGCCATCGTCGCCCTGCAAACGCTGGTCGAGGAGCTACGCGCACGCCAGGTCGGGCTGATCTTCATCGGCATGCCGGCGCGCATGGTGCTCAAGCTCAGGCGTGCCGGCGTCAGGCGGCTGTCGGGACACCTGTCTGCCGTCCGCCACCCGGCCCGGGCCCGGCGGCTGGCCGAGCGTTGGCTGGCAATGCCAGCCACCTGAGGCCCCTACTCCCCCTGCAGCGTGGCGATCAACCGTCGCGCCCCGCCGCGCTCGCGATGTTCACCGAGCCAAACACCCTGCCAGGTACCCAGTGCCAGCTTGCCGTCGCGCACCGCCAGGGTGAGCTGGGTGCCGAGCAGGCTGGCGCAGACATGGGCCGGCATGTCGTCGGGCCCCTCCAGGGTATGGCGGAAGTAGGGTAGGTCGCCCGGGATACGCTCACGCAGGAAGGCGTCGAGGTCGTGGCGCACGTCCGGGTCGGCGTTCTCGTTGAGCGTCAGCGAGGCCGAGGTGTGCAGCAGTTGCAGGTGCAGCAACCCCACCGTCACCTCACGCAACTCCCTCAGCGCCGAGGTCACTTCCTCGGTGATCAGGTGAAAACCGCGCGAACGCGGTGCCAGGCTCAGTTCCTGCTGATACCACATGGCTCCACTCTCCTCGATGGTTCAATCCTTGCGTTCGAACAGGGCCAGGTGCGTTGGCTGGCCGAGATCAGGATCCCACTCGCCGAGGCCCGAGAGCGAGGCACGGTAGCCGTTGCGATGGGCGACACCACGAGCCCAGTCGCGGAAGCGGTCCCGCGTCCACTCGAAGCGGTGGTCGGGATCGCGGAACTCGCCGCGGGCGAGCCCGAAGAGTGGGTTGTAGTCGTGATTGGGAGTCGTCAGCACGAGCAGGCCGGGGCGCAGCGCCCCGAAGACGGCCCGCTCCATTCGGGACAGGTTGCCTGGAGGTACGTGCTCGATGGTCTCGACCATCGCGGCGGCATCGAAGCCGACCAGCGCAGCGTGGGGTTCGACATAGGAGCCACAGATCAGTGTGAGTCGCTGACGGCACGCCGCTGGCAGCCGCTCCAGGCGCATCTTGGCCTGGGCCAGCAATTCCCCCGACAGTTCCAGTCCCGCCACCTGCTCGAACTGAGGCTCGCGCAGCAGATACTGCAGCAGCCCCCCGGAACCACAGCCGAGATCGAGCACCCGGCGCGCGCCACTCCCTTTCAGCAAGGATGCGACTCGCAACCATCGCTGTTGGTGAAGGTCGAGGTCCTCCAGTGTTATGCCTCCCTTTCCTCCATTGCGCTGTAAGCATGATGCAGCACTTGTAGAGGCGGCGAAAAGGGCCGCACGGCAAACAACCGTGCGGCTTGGTTGAATGGCATACGGTTTATTCGCTTGCCACCGTGGTGGGCTGCCCCTGTGCCGCGGCGAATACCACCAGTACCCTGGCCTCGCTGTCGGTCACGTTGAAGAGCTGGTGATCCCGGTTGAGGGCCTCGACATAGGCCTCCCCCGTAGCATAGGTATGAGGATCACCGCCCTCGGTGCGCAGTTCGACTTCGCCCTCGAGTACATAGACGTAGACGGGCACTGGATGCTGATGCAGGGGCGTCCGTCCGCCCGGCTCGATGGTGCCGATCACGGAGACGATTTCCGGCGTCCCGTCGGGCCAGGCGATGGCATCGCCGTCACGAGTATCGGTCGTCTTCAACACCGGTTGGGTCTCGAACCCTGCCGGCAGGGCATCGTCCTGGGCAAGCGCTGCGCAAATGGGCAGGATCGCGATCAACCCCAGGCTCAGCGCCGCTGATGTGATGATGGTTTTCATGACGTTTCACTCCTATCTGCAAATGTGAAGGCCTCTACGTTCAGGCCTTGACCGCCAGTAGCGAGATGCTCTTGACCCCGTAGGTGGCACTGGCGCCCTGGGCCGAATCGGTCAAGAAGCGGTACTCGGGGTGTTCGCGCCAGGTTTCGATCGCGAGGCCGGCGGCCTCGATGGCCGCGCGATAGTCGTCCTGCTGCAGGGCGCCCCCGATGCAGGCGGCCCACAGGGTAGCGTTGCAGGAAACGCTCTCCGGCAAGGGCTTTTCGGTGACGATATCGGCCAGCGCCAGGCGTCCGCCGTGCCGAAGCACTCGCGCCGCCTCGGAGAAGACCCTCGGCTTGTCGGCCGAGAGATTGATCACACCGTTGCTGATCACCACGTCGATGCTGCCATCGGCGAACGGCGGCGCCTCGATGTAACCGGCGTGGAAAGTGACCTGGCCGAAACCCGCCTCGTGCGCCAGCCGCTCGGCCTTCTCGCGCTGGGCCGCGGTCATGTCGAGCCCCAGCACCTGGCCGCCGGGCCCCGTCGCCAGGGCTGCCAGCAGGCTGTCCATGCCGGAACCGCTGCCCAGGTCGAGCACCGTCTCGCCGGGCTGGATGGCGGCCAGATCGAGGAAATGGCCGACGCCGGCGAAGGAGTCGATGGCGGCGGTCGGTATGCGATCCAGGGCGCGGGGGTCGTAGCCCAGTCGCTCGGCCAGGGCGCGCCCCATCTCGAAATGGAACTCCCCCTGCGGCGCTTCGGCCACCTCGCGATACATCGCCTTGACGCGCGCCTCGAGCTCCTGCTTGTCCACCCCGGCGGTGGTGGGCTTTGCCGCGATTGTCATTGTCTTTTCTCCTCTTGGCTGCTCACGACGACACCGAACGGTGCCGTGTGCGCCAGGACGCCGTCCACGCGAAAAGGGTTCCCGACGGGAACCGAAGGCATCGTTGCTGCGTCCCTGCCCATGTCCGATCACTTGCCTAGCGAGGGCGAGCGGACCATGCTCGAAGAGGTGTCGCCATGTCGTTGGCAGGTTCACTCCTTGACCATCCACGGTCGCAGCCACACGCTCGATACCGGAACGCCACGGGGGCCAGCATGCGTTTCGACGAAATCGTCAGCCGGCGGGAGTGGTTCGAGCAGCGCCTGGCACCGCTGATGGACCGACTCTACGGCACGGCACTGAGGCTCACCCGCCACCCCGCCGACGCCGAGGACATCGTCGCCGAGGCGGTAACCAAGGCCTGGACACAGCTCGACCGGCTGCGCGATCCCCAGCGCTTCGAGGGCTGGCTGTTTCATATCCTCACCAACACCTTCATCAGCGAATGGCGCAGGCGCCGTTGCCGACCTCAGCCGGGCGGAGATGGCACTACCGAGCCCGGCGAGCTCGACAGCGCCTGTTTCACGTTGTTCCAGCAACTGCACCAGCCCTTCCTGCTGTGGTGGGGTAGCCTCGAGGAACAGTTCTTCAACGGCCTGCTGCAGGAGGACCTGGAGCAGGCGCTGGATGCACTGCCCGATGCCTACCGGGTGACGATTGTGCTGGTCGAAGTGCAGGGCTATACGTATGAAGAGGTTGCGAGCCTGCTCGGTATTCCATTGGGCACCGTGCGCTCGCGCCTGAGCCGGGCGCGCTCGCAGCTGCAGAAAATGCTCTGGGAGCAGGCCAGGGAGGCGGGCATGGTGTCCGGCGAGGGCGACGGAGGTGCACGGGAATGAGCCCAAGAGCATTGAGCTGCGAGGAGGTCATCGAAAGGCTCTTCGACTACCTCGACAGGGAACTCGACCCGCAGGAAGCGAGCGACGTCGAATGGCATCTGCACCGGTGCCGGGACTGTTTCACACGCGCCGAATTCGAACGACGACTTCGAGCCAGAGTGGCGGCCACCGGTACGGCAAAGGCACCGCCACGGCTGCATCAGCGCATCCGGACCCTGCTCGACCGCTTCGAAGAGTCCGATTCCACCCGCTGACCCGTGAGGAGAACGCTCATGGTGGCCATTCTCGGCTATTCGCGCCCGCAGATCCTGGCGGCGGTACAGCAGATGTACACCGCCGTGGCGGAAGCCCCGGGCTCCCCCTTCCACTTCCCCGTCGGGGCCGAAGCCAGCCGCCGCCTGGGCTATCCCCCGGAGCAACTCGCGCAGTTGCCGGCGGAGGTCCGCGATGCCTTCGCTGGCGTCGGCTACCCTTTTCGCGCCGAAGCCATACACCCCGGCGATCGGGTGCTCGACATCGGCGCCGGAGCCGGTGGCGATGCCCTGATCGCACGCCAACTGACCGGCCCCCAGGGGCGGGTCATCGCCCTCGACCTGACCGCGGCCATGACGCGCCGGCTTCAGCAGGTCAGCGACCGTCACTCCTTCGAACGACTCGGCGTGGTACAGGGTTCCGCCGAGCAACTGCCGCTGCCCGATGCCAGCATCGACTGCATCAGCAGCAATGGCGCTCTCAACCTGGTCCCTGACAAACGCCGGGCCGTGGCCGAGATGTTCCGCGTGCTCAAGCCCCACGGGCGCGTGCAGCTGGCCGACGTGGTGATTCACCGCCCGGTGTCGGTGGATTGCCACGAGGATCCCCGCCTGTGGGTCGAGTGCGTGGTCGGGGCCACGGTGAAGGAGGAGCTGATCGCCCTGTTCGAGGAGGCCGGCTTCGAGGAGGTCGCCGTGCTCGGCAGCCATGACTACTTCGCCCTGAGCCCCAGCGCCCAGACCCGCGAGGTCGCCGCCGGCTTCGGCGCACACTCGGTCGAGATCGGCATGCGCCGCGGCGGCACCACGCCGAGCTGGATGCAACGCTGGCGCCGACGCCTCGATCCACGACGCTGGCTGCGGCTATGGCATCGCCGCGGCCTGCTCGGCATGCTGGCTTTCCTGCTGGCCCTGCTGAGCTGCTACGGCACCCTGGCACTGGTCGCCCTGCTGCCGCTGCTGGGTGTACACCTGGCCCTGGACGAAGGGCTCTGGGCCAGCGCCATCGCTGCCTTCGTATTGCTCACCCTGGCGGTGGTGGCAAGCGGCCTACGCCTGCATCGCCGCCCCTGGCCCGTGCTTGTGAGCCTGGCCGGCACGTTTCTCGTGCTGTATGCACTCTTCGTCGACTATTCCGTGCTGGTGGAGTTGGGCGGTTTCGTACTGCTGGCTGGCAGCGTCGTCTGGGACATCGTGCTGCGTAGAAGGTGGGAAACGAACGTACTGGGTTTGAAATGAAGTCGGTGCAGGCCAGGTTCCTCCCGCACCATCGTCAATCAGCGATTCTGCAGCCGATTGTGAATGGCGGTGGCAGCAATCGATGCCTGACCGGTGGCCACCGTGAGCTGACTCAATTGGTTGGTCATGTCCCCCGCTGCATATAGCCCTTCGATTCCCGTCTGCATGTGGGGGTTCACCACCAGATAACCCTGCGGATTCCTCAACGCTCCCAGATTCGTGCCCAGCTCACTGCGAACCTTCGTTCCCAGGGCACAATACACCGCATCGAACGAATGCACGGTGCCATCGTCCATGCGCACGTGGATGCCTTTACCTGCATCGCCGTACATGTCGCTCACCTTTACCTGCACCAAGGCGATATTCTCGCGAGTCAGGAGCTCCGTCGACGCGCTATCCATATACGCACCACCTTCGATATCGATCAGCGTCAGATCGGCACTGAATCGCTTGATGAACGCAGCCTCCCCAACGCCACTCGCGTCTCGGGCAATGATGCCGATGCGCTCTTTGGTGTACTCGAATCCATCGCAGATGGGACAATAGCGGATCAAGCCACCTTCCTTTACTGCCTGGAAGCCCTCCATCTCGGGTTCGACATCGACGACTCCCGTCGCCAGCAGTACCGTCCGTGAGCGGAAGACTTCCGTTTCGGTGATGACGTTGAACAGGCCATCCTCGGTGCGTTCCAGGCGTTCTACCCGCCCAGGCGTCACTCGCCCACCATTTGCCCCAAGTTGCGCCCGGAGCCGCTCCAACAGCTCAAGACCGCTGATGCCTTCCCCGAAACCTGGGTAATTGAAGGTGCGCGGAATAAGCGCGGCACGGCTTTTCCCCTCATCGATGATGCAAATGTCACGCAGGAAACGTCGAAGATAGATACCGGCCGCCAGCCCGGCGGGACCGGCACCGACGATCACGCAGTCGATCGTAGCAACCTCTTCCATTTCCACTCTCCCTGAATGCGGCGAAGCCAACGTCCTTTTGACCCATCTGATGTCTCCTCAGTGTCGGACTAATCCCCGATCCGGTCCACGGTCGTCTCCAGGTCGTACAGCGAAACGGCAGCGCCACCAGCGTCCTGTACCGGAGTTCTTCCAGACAAAAAAAGCGCGGCAACCGCCGCGCTTGAAGTCGCCATTGCTGACGACGAGAGAGCAACTTTTCTAACTGGCCAGATCGAGCACCACCCGGCCTTCGATCCTGCCGTCGATCATGCGCTGGAATACGTCGTTGATGTTCTCCAGGCGATCGGTGCTCACCGTGGCCTTGACCTTGCCCTCGCCAGCGAAGTCCAGCGACTCCTGCAAGTCCTGGCGGGTGCCGACGATGGAGCCGCGCACGGTGATGCCGTTGAGCACGGTCTCGAAGATCGGCAGCGGGAAGTTACCGGGCGGCAGGCCGTTGAGCGAAATGGTGCCACCACGGCGCACCATGCCCTGGGCCTGCTCGAAGGCCTTGGGCGACACCGCGGTAACCAGTACACCATGGGCGCCACCGATCGCTTTCTTGAGGTAAGCCACCGGGTCGGTCTTGGCCGCGTTGACGGTGACGCTGGCGCCCAGCCGCTCAGCCAGCGCCAGCTTGGCGTCGTCGATGTCCACGGCGGCCACGTTGAGGCCCATGGCCTTGGCGTATTGCACCGCCATGTGGCCCAACCCGCCAACGCCGGAAATCACTACCCACTGGCCGGGGCGGGTGTCGGTCACCTTGAGCCCCTTGTAGACGGTGACGCCGGCGCACAGCACCGGGGCGATTTCGACGAAGCCAACGTTGTCCGGCAGATGGCCGGCATAGTCGGCCACCGCCAGGGTGTAGTCGGCGAAGCCACCATTGACCGAATAACCGGTGTTCTGCTGCGACTCGCACAGGGTCTCCCAGCCGCCCAGGCAGTGCTCGCAGTGGCCACAGGCGGAATGCAGCCAGGGCACGCCGATGCAATCACCCTCCTTGACGTGCTTGACGCCGGCCCCGACGGCAGCCACGTGGCCCACGCCCTCATGGCCGGGTATGAAAGGCGGGCTGGGCTTGACCGGCCAGTCGCCGTGGGCGGCATGCAGGTCGGTGTGACATACCCCCGAGGCAGCTATCTTGACCAGCACCTCGCCGGGACCGGGGCGCGGTACCTCGACCTCCTCGATGGCCAACGGCTCGCCGAACTTGCGAACCACGGCGGCTTTCATCGTCTTGTCCATGTCTCTCTCCGGGCTCAGCGGGCAGCACGATGTCGCCCACAGTTCGTACGGAATCGCCAGGGATGGAGTGGTTGGCCACTCTCGGAAATAATCAGGAAACGCCGCCCGGACGGGCCGGGCGGCATAGTGGTTCAGAACATGACGGCTCAGAAGAAGCCAAGCGGATTGATGTCGTAGCTCACCAGCAGGTTCTTGGTCTGCTGGTAATGCTCCAGCGCCACCTTGTGGGTCTCGCGACCGACGCCGGACTTCTTGTAGCCACCGAAGGCGGCATGCGCCGGGTACTGGTGGTAGCAATTGGTCCACACGCGGCCGGCCTGGATGCCGCGCCCCATGCGGAAGGCGACGTTGATGTCGCGGCTCCACACGCCGGCGCCGAGGCCGAACTCGGTGTCGTTGGCGATGGCCAGGGCCTCTTCCTCGTCCTTGAAGGTGGTCACCGCCACCACTGGGCCGAAGATCTCCTCCTGGAACACGCGCATCTTGTTGTTGCCCTTGAGCAGCGTCGGCTGGATGTAGTAGCCCTTGTCGTAGGCCGGGTCGAAGCTCTCCTTGTCGCCGCCGGTGAGGAACTCGGCGCCCTCCTCGCGGGCGATGTCCATGTAGGACATGATCTTGTCGAACTGCTCCTGGGAGGCCTGGGCGCCGACCTGGACGTCGGTATCCAGCGGGTTGCCACGCTTGATCTGTCCCACCTTCTCCATGACCTTGGCCATGAAGGCGTCGTAGATGCTCTCCTGGATCAGCGCCCGCGACGGGCAGGTACATACCTCGCCCTGGTTGAAGAAGGCCAGCACCAGCCCTTCGGCGGCTTTCTCGATGAAGGCCGGCTCGGCGTCCATGATGTCGGCGAAGTAGATGTTGGGCGACTTGCCGCCCAGCTCCACGGTGGAGGGAATGATGTTCTCGGCGGCGCACTTGAGGATGTGCGAACCCACCGGGGTGGAGCCGGTGAAGGCGATCTTGGCGATGCGCTTGCTGGTGGCCAGCGCCTGGCCCGCCTCGGCGCCGTAGCCGTTGACCACGTTGACCACGCCCGGCGGCAGCAGGTCGCCGACCAGCTTCATCAGCTCGAGGACCGAGGCCGGGGTCTGTTCGGCGGGCTTGAGCACCACGCAGTTGCCGGCAGCCAGCGCCGGGGCCAGTTTCCACACCGCCATCAGCAGCGGGAAGTTCCACGGGATGATCTGGCCCACCACGCCCAGCGGCTCGTGGAAGTGATAGGAGACGGTATTGGCGTCGATGTCGGCCGCGGTGCCCTCCTGGGCGCGGATGCAGCCAGCGAAGTAGCGGAAGTGGTCGACGGCCAGCGGGATGTCGGCGTTGAGGGTTTCACGCACCGCCTTGCCATTGTCCCAGGTCTCGGCCACGGCGAGCAGTTCCAGGTTCTGCTCGATGCGGTCGGCGATCTTGAGCAGGATGTTGCTGCGCTCGGTGGCGGAGGTCCTGCCCCAGGCGGGGGCGGCGGCATGGGCGGCGTCCAGCGCCTTGTCGATGTCCTCGGCGGTGGAGCGCGGGATCTGGCAGAACACTTCGCCGTTGACCGGACTGACGTTGTCGAAGTACTGACCCTTCACCGGGGGTACGAACTCACCGCCGATGTAGTTGCCGTAGCGTGATTCGAAGGTGATGACGGAACCGGACTGACCGGGATTGGCGTAGATCATGACGATGCTCCTGGGTTGCGTTGTTTTGCTCGGTGATGGCGGAAGGCAGCGATGGCTGCGGCTTTCACGGTCACCGACATGCTGTCTGCGACATGGGCTCTCTCGCTTCTCTCATCCGGCGCGCCAGTGATGCCAGGTGGTGTTGGCCGGCCCCAGTACGCAGTGTAGATAACCTTGGGGTGTGTACCTCATCCTCCCTTGGGTGGCATTGGGGAGGGTCTTTGGTCGTAGTCTGCCGGACCCGTGTGGAGCCCGGCAGACAAGCAGGCTACTGCGCTGCATGCTCGCTCGGCAGCTTGAAGGTCCACAGCATGCCGCCCTGGTTGAAGTTCTTGACCACCTTGGCGACCTCGCCGCCCCACAGCGGCACCGCCCCACCCCAGCCCGAGGCGACGGAGACGTACTGCTCGCCGTCCATGGTCCAGGTGATCGGTGTGCCGACCACGCCCGAACCGGTATTGAAGCGATACAGCTCCTCGCCGGTGCGGGCGTCGAACGCCTTCAAGTAGCCTTCGGGCGTGCCGGTGAAGACCAGGTTGCCGGCGGTCGCCATCACGCCACCCCACAGCGGCGCGCGGTTCTCGTGGCGCCAGACCTCTTCGCCGGTGCGCGGGTCGATCGCGCGCAGCACGCCGATGAACTCCTCGTTGGCCGGCTTGATGGTGAATCCCGCGCCGAGGTAGGCCGCCCCCCGCTTGTAGGAGACCGGCTCGTTCCAGATATCCATGGACCACTCGTTGGAGGGAACGTAGAACAGGCCGGTGTCCTGGCTGTAGGCCATCGGCATCCAGTTCTTGCCCCCAAGGAAGGCCGGGCGCGCGAGCACCGCCTCGCCCTTGTCCTCCTCAGTGGCGGACGGATCGCCCGGTCGCCCGCCCTCGGTGTAGATGGGACGTCCCTGGTCGTCGAGTCCTTCGGCCCAGGAGATCTCGTCGACGAAGGGAAAGCCGCGAATGAAGCTGCCATCGGTGCGGTCGAGCACGTAGAAGAAGCCGTTACGGTCGGCGGTGGCCGCCGCCCTGACGAGTTCGCCGTCCTGCTCGTAGTCGAACGAAATCAGTTCGTTGACCCCGTCGTAGTCCCAGCCATCGTTGGGAGTGGTCTGGAAGTGCCACTTGATGCTGCCATCGTTGGGGTCGATCGCCACCCGCGACGAGGAGAACAGGTTGTCGCCGGGGCGCAGGTGCGAATTCCACGGCGCCGGGTTGCCGGTACCGAAGAACAGGGTGTCGGTGTCGGGGTCGTAGGTACCGCCCAGCCAGGTGGCGGCCCCGCCGGTCTCCCACATGTCGCCGGGCCAGGTCAGCCCCGCCTCGCCACCGGAGATGCCGTTCTCGACGGCTTCGCCATCGCGATAGACGTAGCCCATGTGCCCCTCGACGGTCGGCCGCGTCCACAGCAGGTCGCCCGTACGTGGGTCGTAGGCCTCGACCTTGCCGACGATGCCGAACTCGCCGCCCGACACCCCGGTGATCAACTTGCCGTTGACGATGATCGGTGCCGCCGTGATCGAGTAGCCTTCCTGGTAGTCGGCCACCTGCTTGACCCACACCACCTTGCCGGTGTCCTTGTTCAGAGCGACGAGTTTGGCGTCCAGGGTGCCGAAGATGAACAGGTCGTCGTAGAGCGCACCGCCACGATTGACCACGTCGCAGCAGGGCATGATGCCGTCGGGCAGACGCGCATCGTACTGCCAGATCTCCTCACCGGTGCGGGCATCGATCGCGTAGGCGCGCGAATAGGAGGCCGTGACGTACATCACCCCATCCTTGACGATCGGCTGGGACTCCTGGCCGCGCTGCTTCTCGCCGCCGAAGGAGAAGGCCCAGGCCGGCTGCAGGGCGCGGACGTTCTCCGTATTCAGGAGGTCGATGCCGCTATAGCGCTGGCCCTGAAGCCCCATGCCATAGGTCACCACATCGTCGGCAGTGGCGTGGTCGTTGAGGAGATCCTCGTCGGTCACCGCCTGGGCGCCAAGGGAGACGGCCAGTGTCAGGGTGCCAAGGGTAAAGCGTGTGCTGATCGAGCGATATGTCATGGTTGTATTCTCGCTTCTGTGTCATGCGTTTTTGCCGAAGGCCCCAAGGCCTTTCCAACCCTTTCGTCATTCTTGGTGGGGGCAACTCGATCGACAATGAACCTCTCGGACGACTTCCTTCGTCCCTTGGTAGTAAGACCTGCGCCCACGAAAAAGCCGCAGCGATGCTGCGGCTTTCCTGTCTCGAGAGAATCGATCCCAGCGTTCACTCAAGCAGCGCAAGCACGGCCTTTTCGTAGGCGGGATAGAGGTGCGTCACCGTTCGCGTCAGCTCGTAGCGTCGTCCTTCGAGCGTGTCGAACCTTGGCGGGATCTCCATGGCGGCGGCTTCCGTCATGCTTAGCCCTTGCGACGCCGCTCGGGTCAGTGCGCCATCCAGCCAAAGGAGATAGTCGCGCGTCTGCTGAAGGGCAGCATCGCCCATGCCGGGCGCCCCGTGACCTGGCACCAGCCAGCGATACGGCAGCGCCTCCAGGCGCTCGAGATCGGCGAGCCATACCTCGAGACCGGGGCTCTGCGGCGTGGTCAGGGCTCTGTCGTGAAACACCAGGTCAGCGGCAAAAAGCACCCCGCTCGTCTCGTCGAAAATGGCCAGGTCGGCGCCGGTATGACCGGAAAGCTCCAGCAATTCCAGGCGGCGCTCGCCGACCTTCCATTCGCCGGGTTGCAGCAACTTTTCGGGTATGACGATCTCGGTGCCGCGCATCCAGTCGCCGACGAGGCGGTACATGTTATCGGCGAATGCCTCGCCATCTCGTCTCAACAGTTCCTGCGATGCCTCGAGCATATAAAGAAAATCGAAATCGAACGCCTGGTTGCCGAAGACGTGGTCGGGATGATGATGCGTCAGCAACACATGCGTGATGGCCTCGCGCGTAGTTTTCTCGATCAGTCGTCTGAGCGCTTCGCCATATCGCCTCGACGGTCCCGTGTCGATGACCACCACCCCCTCGCCCGTCTCGATAAAGGCGGTATTGACGATATTGCCGCCGTTTTCGCGGGAGAAATTCGCCGTGCTGCCCTCCACCACCCACACGCCTTGCTCTATCTCGACGGCTTCCAGCGCATAATCCGGCTCGGCCTGGGCCGGCGAGAACGACAAGCAGCTGAGCAGGACGGCAGTAAAGCACGCAATGAGCTTCCGGATCATTCTGCGTCCCCTTCCAGGCGCCGCTCGAAGACGTTGCCGTTGTTGTCGCGCATCCACAGCAGCGGCGCAGACGGCGGCTGAGGCAACTCGAAGACGAACATCGGGTTCTCGGCGGCGGATTCGGACAGCGTCAGGCTCAGCAAGGGGCTGGTTTCTCCCGCCCCGCGCAGCTCCACCCGGTCGATGAAGAAGGCCGGAACGTTGCCCACCATGCCGGAATCCATGGGGTGCATGACGTGGGTCTTGTAACGGAGATGGTCGCCGCGGGGAAAGGCTCGGCCGTAGATGGTACCGAAGCTGCGCTCCCAGTCGGGATTGGCCGCCGTCAGGCTGGGTGCCGTGCAGCCGCCGCCCGCGGCGTCCACGTGGGCGCTGGCGACGTGCCAGGTTCCCGCTTCGTCCTGCACGGCGGCACGCACCGTGGTCGCCTGCTGGACACGAAAGTTCAACGAGATGACCCGCAGCGGGAGCTCGCCGGGGTCGTAGGAGAACAGGTGCGGCACAGGGTTGAGGTCGACCCAGGTGACGATCCGCCGCGGCCGGTGGGGAAAGCGCGACAGGTCCAGCGTCAGCGGAACCTGCGCGGAGTCCTCGGCAAAGGCGGGCACCTGCAGGTCGATGCGCTCGTCGTGCCGCACCTCGATGTCGCTGCCCAGGTAGCGCTCAAGATTGTAGCGCCACATGGGAGAGTGGAAGGGGTCGTCCGGCACCTCGGCGTGTGCCAGGACGCTCGCCCACACCAGCACCAGACATAACCAGCGCCCCAAGGTCACGGCTCTTCCTCCCCTTCCAGGATACCGTCGTAATAGGCCGGCGGGCTGTAGCGCAGGCCGTGGCGCGCGAAAATCTCGGCGATCTCCCCCTCGCGCACCAGGCGATCAATGACCTCCTCGATTACATGCCCCAGCTCGCGGTGGGTGTGCTTGACCGCCATGCCGACGTCCCAGGTCTGCTTCACCAGGCCCGGGAAGCCGTTGTCCGCCGCCCGGAAGGGACGATCGGCATGGCGCACCAACTGATGGTCTATCTCGGCCCGGGTGCCCATGACGGCATGCACCCGCCCCTCGGCCATGGCCTCGAAGGCACGCCCGACGTCGCGAAAATGATGCGTATTGTCGCGCAGGGCGCCACCGAAGGAGGAACTGAGATAGGTATCGGGCAGCGTATCGATCTCCACCCCGATGGGGTGGTACTGGAACACGCCCAGCGTCGATACCGAATCGAGCGCTTCGGCATCGTGGGCAATCTGCCAGCGCTCCTGCTGGTAGGGGCCGAACATCACCACCTGATCGTTGATCACTTCGCCGGTCGAATCGCGCATGTAGGCGAATCGCCGATCATAGGGCACCCGCAGCATGACGTCGGCGATCCGCCGCTTCGCCAGGTAATGGCCCTTCCAGACGTTGTTGCGCAGGTCGTCCTCCAGGGTCTCGTCCGGGGTGATCCAGTGCACGCGGAACTCCACCCCTAATTCCTCGGCAATACGTTGGCCGA
This sequence comes from Billgrantia sp. C5P2, assembly GCF_051062895.2. Classification (NCBI taxonomy): domain Bacteria; kingdom Pseudomonadati; phylum Pseudomonadota; class Gammaproteobacteria; order Oceanospirillales; family Halomonadaceae; genus Billgrantia; species Billgrantia sp. C5P2. Next base: position 1,015,125 of record NZ_CM128542.1, on the reverse strand, counting down.
TCGCCACATCGACGCCGGCGGGCTCACTGCCCTCTAGATAGGAATAGGGTGGAAAGTCGCGGTAGAGACCGACGTTGAGATAACCCGACTCGACGACGATATCGTAGGTCCGCTCAGGGGGACGGTCGAGGGCCGAGTCGCTCGCCTGGACGGGCGAGCCAAGGGTCAGCGCCAGCATGAAAATCCAGCGGATCGCGTTCATGTCGCCTCCCTTATTGGCGATAAACTCACGCCTGGTCCCGGGGCTATTCCTTGACCGACTCGACGTAGGTCTTGATCGCCCAGATGGCGTTTTGATCGAGATTGTCCTTGAACGAAGGCATTCCCTTACCGGTGCCGTTGCGCACGCGACCGATGAAGTACTCGTCGTCCCACTCCTCGAGTTCGCGAAGGTCCGGGGTGAGGCCACCGGACTGGGCCTGGATGCCGTGGCAAACCGCGCAGTTGCCGGCATAACCGCTCTCCCCGACCTTGACGGCTTCGTCGTGGAATTCGCCATGCTCGTTGCCGGGCCGGAAGGGGTTCTCGCTCAGCGGCTCCGGCCCCAATTCGGGAAGACTGCCGGTATCGACCTCCTGCGGTGTCACGTCGCCGTGCCCCATGGCAACGACCGATAGAGTGAAAAAACCGAGCGCTAGGCCGGTGCTGATAAAGCGGGTTTTGAGCAGGCTAGTGGCTTTCATTTCGGTCGCCTCCGGCTTGGATTTGTTGAACGCTTGTCGTCGCCTATTGGGGTCAAGCTCGGCGAATCTGGTTCAAGTCTAGGAAGCCGATGGCACGCGAGGAATGGCACTTTCGACCGCGAAAACCGCTCCCTTGGTAGCAACCATTTCACTGTGAGACCTTGGGTATAGTGCTTTGGTACTGCCTCATTGCGACCATGGAAACATTCTCCCTTCCCCCTGCCTTGCCTAAGGTCATGAACACGACACCAACCGGGGGAATGACTCATGTCGATCCGCGTCACGAGAGTCGCGACCATCCTCGGCCTCTGGCTGGCACTCCCTGCTGCGGTCATGGCCCTGGACGTACGCATCGGCTACGTCCAGTGGGTGCCGGACGCCGGTCCCGTGCTGTCGAACGTGACTCCCGACCCGGAGGACGCCGGTCTGCGCGGTGCCGAGCTGGCCGCCGCCGACAACAACGCCAGCGGGCGCTTCCTCGACCAGCACTATGCATTGGAGTCGCACGTTGCCGAGAGCGAGGAGCAGGCACACGCGGCCTTCGAGCAGATGCTCGACGACGGCATCGAGCTGTTCGTGCTGCGCGTCCCCGCCGAGACGCTCGTGACCATGGCCGATGCGGCGACCGAGCGGGCGTTGGTCTTCAACGCCGGGGCCAAGGAGGACTCGCTGCGCACCGGCGATTGCCGCCCCCACGTCCTGCATACCCAGCCGAGCTACGCCATGCTGACCGACGCCCTTGCCCAGTGGCTCAACCTGCGGCGCTGGCAGCAGGCCTTCCTGATCGCCGGACCGACCGACGACGACCGCGCCTGGGCCGAGGCCTTCCGCCGCTCGGCCGGGCGCTTCGGCATCGAGCTCGTCGCCGACAAGACCTGGACCTTCGACGCCGACCTGCGGCGCACGGCGTCGCGCGAGCTGCCGCTGTTCACCCAGGCGGACGACTATGACGTGGTGGTGGTCGCCGATACCCGCGGCGACTTCGGCGAGTACGTCCCTTTCAACACCTGGCTGCCGCGCCCCGTGGTGGGCACCCAGGGCATGAGCCCGGTGGCCTGGCATCGGGTAGTGGAAAGCTGGGGCGCCGCCCAACTGCAGAACCGGTTCCGCGAACTGGCCGGGCGCGACATGAACGGAGAGGACTACGCTGCCTGGGCGGGCGTGCGCTCGCTGGGCACGGCGGTCACCGAACTCGGCGCGGCCGACCGCGAGGCAATTCGCGACTTCATCCTCTCCGAGGACTTCCAACTGGCCGCCTTCAAGGGTCGCCGTCTCGGCTACCGACCGTGGAACGGCCAACTGCGTCAGCCGATTCCGCTGGTGCATCCCCAAGGGCTGGTGATCACCGCCCCCATCGAAGGCTTCCTGCACCCGGTCACCGATCTCGACTCCCTGGGCTACGACGCCGCCGAGAGCGACTGCCGCATCCGTCCTTGAAGGCCATATGCCTGCTCAGCCATCCGCCCCGGCGACGATTCGACACAACTTACCAACAACAAGGAATCCGACGATGAATCCGCTACTGCGCACCGCCCTGGCTGCGACGCTGCTCGCCCTCGCCTCCCCCGCCCTGGCCGGCCTGGCCTACGTCTCCAACGAGAAGGACAACAGCATTTCGGTGATCGATACCGACTCTCTGGAGGTCATCGAGACGATCCCGGTCGGCAAGCGCCCTCGCGGCATTCTGCTCTCCAAGGACCACACCAAGCTCTATATCTGCGCCAGCGACGACGATACCGTGCAGATCATGGACCTGGCGACGCGCCGCATCGTCGATACCCTGCCCTCGGGGGAGGACCCCGAGCAGTTCGCGCTGCACCCCAACGATCGCTGGTTGTTCATTGCCAACGAGGACGATGCCATCGTCACCGTGGTGGACGTCCCGACCAAGGAGGTACTGGCCCAGATCGAGGTCGGTATCGAACCGGAGGGCATGGCTGTCAGCCCCGACGGGCGCTGGGCGGTCAATACCAGCGAGACCACCAGCATGCTGCACTGGATCGATACCGAGGACTTCGAGATCAAGAAGAACATGGTGGTCGGCCAGCGTCCCCGCCACGTGGAGTTCAGCAGCGACGGCAAGGTGGCCTGGGCCTCGGCCGAGATCGGCGGGACCGTCCACGTCATTGATGTCGAGGCGCTGGAGGAGATCGCCACGCTCGAGTTCTCCATCCGCGGAGTCAACAGCGACAAGGTGCAGCCGGTGGGGGTCGCGCTCACTTCCGACGGCCGTTACGCCTTCGTCGCGCTCGGCCCCGCCAACCATGTTGCCGTCCTCGACGCCCAGACTTACGAAGTACTCGACTACCTGCTGGTGGGTCGGCGCGTCTGGCAACTGGCCTTCAACGAGGACGAGAGCCTGCTCTTCACCACCAACGGCATCAGCGGGGACGTTTCGGTGATCGACGTCGAGCAGCTGGCCGTGACTCGCTCCATCGAGGTCGGCCGCTATCCCTGGGGCGTGGTCGTCGCACCATGAACGCCGCGCTCCAGGACGTTCACGCGCCGATGTTCGAGGCCCTCGACATCGAGCATCGCTACGGCGCTCGCCGCGCCCTCGACGGGGTGAGCTTCACCCTCCTCCGCGGCGGATTCCATGCCCTGCTCGGCCCCAACGGTGCCGGCAAGAGTACCCTGATCGGATTGATGACCGGCCTGCTGCGCAGCCAGGCCGGCGAGATCCGCATCGGCGGTCATTCGCTGACCCGCGAACCGCGCCGGGTGCGACGCCAGCTCGGCGTGGTCTTCCAGCAGCCGACGCTGGACCTCGACCTCAGCGTACGCCAGAACCTGCTCTATCATGCGTCGCTGCACGGGCTGGGGCGACGCCTGGCTCGCCAGCGCTGCGACCGAGAACTCGCCCGCCAAGGGCTCGAGGAGCGCGCCGACGAACGGGTGCGCCAGCTCAACGGCGGCCACCGGCGCCGGCTGGAAATCGCCCGGGCATTGCTGCACGAGCCGGCACTGCTGGTGCTCGACGAGGCCAGCGTCGGGCTGGATGCCGCCAGCCGTCAGGCACTCAACGAGCACGTGCGCGCGCTGTGCCGTGAGCGCGACATGACGGTGCTGTGGACGACCCATCTGCTCGACGAGATCGACCCCGACGACAACGTGGTGATGCTGTGCGCCGGCAGCGTGGTGGCCGCCGGCCAGGCCCAAGCGCTGTGCGCGCGGACCCACAGTGCCACGCTGCAGGATGCCTTCCGCCACCTGACCGGCGGGCAGGGCCCCGACAACGAGGAGGGGCGCACATGAATCTTGCCGCCTACTGGTACTGTTTCCTCGGCGTCGGCGGCCGCGAGTGGCGTCGCTTCGTGCAGCAACGCACGCGCTTCTTCAGTGCCCTGGTGCGCCCTCTTCTGTGGCTGGTGGTCTTCGCCGCCGGCTTTCGCGCCGTGCTGGGCATCTCGATCATGGAGCCCTACGGCACCTACATCGTCTACGAGGTCTACATCACCCCGGGGCTGTGCTGCATGATCCTACTGTTCAACGGCATGCAGGGCTCACTGTCGATGGTCTACGACCGCGAGATGGGCAGCATGAAGGTACTCTTGATGAGCCCGCTGTCGCGGCCCTTCCTGCTGCTGTGCAAGGTACTGGCGATCTCGCTGGTGTCGCTGGTCCAGGTCTACGCCTTCCTCGCCATCGCCTGGTGGTACGGCATTCGCCCGCCGCTGCTCGGCCTGGCCACGGTGCTGCCGGCCTTGCTGCTGGTGGCGATGATGCTAGGTAGCCTGGGGCTGGTACTGGCCAATGCCGTGCGGCAACTGGAGAACTTCGCCGGCGTGATGAACTTCGTGATTTTCCCGCTGTTCTTCCTCTCATCGGCGCTCTACCCGCTGTGGAAGATGCAGGAGGCGGGGCCCTGGCTCTACTGGCTGTGCGCCAACAATCCCTTCACCCATGGCGTGGAGCTGGTGCGCTTCGCCCTCTACGGACGGCTCGCGCTGGAGCCGCTGCTGTGGTGCCTGGGGCTGACCGCGCTTTTCGCCACCGTGGCGGTGCTCACCTTCAACCTGCAGCGCGGCCAGGGCGTGCTGCGCCAGGGCTCAGCGACCTAGCAGCGATTCTGCTGACATAGCCAATGGGCGATCCACGGCCCCTCGTAGACCAGCGCTTCGTGCAGTTGCACCAGCACGGCGCCGGCTTCCAGTCGCGCCGAGACGTGCTCGGCCGTCGCGACACCGCCAACCGAGATCAGTGGCAGGCTACCCTTCAGCAGCTCAACGGCTTGGGCGACCTGGCGACACGCCTGGCGTTGACACTCCGGCCTTTGCCATTCGGCGTAGCGCTTCGGCGTGGCCGGCGGCCCGGCATCGCACGCCAGGACCACCCCCTCGCAGCCCAGCCCCGCCAGATGCGGCAAGATGACGGGTGGCGCCGTCGCTTCGCGCTCAAGGCGCAGCTTGACCGTCAGCGGTACCTGGCGGCCAGTGCAGGCAGACAGCCGTTGCTGCTCTCGCTTCAACGCGCTCAGCAGCCTTTGCAGCTCGCCCAGCCGTGCGGGGTGCTGCAACGCCACGGCCTGGGGGCTGCCGAGATTGACGGCGATATAATCGGCATGTCGCCAAGCCGCACGCAGGCCGGCGAGAAGCTCTTCCGGAGCATGTGCCGTCGAGGTGCGTGGATCGAGGCCGACATTGATGCCCAGGATGGCATCGCCCGCCTGCGGAAGAGGGTTCATGGCTCTGCCTGGTCGCGGCGACCACGAGCCGATCTCGATGCAGCCGAAGCCAAGCGCCGACGCCCGGCGCCCCAGCCACCCGCCGCGATCGAAGCCGGCCGCAATGCCCAGCGGATTGGGAAATGTCAGACCCATGGCCTGCACTGGCGCCAGCCTCTCGGCGCCGCCAGCCCCGCCCATCAGCGCCGGTGGATCGGGCATTCGAGCGGCCAGATGCGCGCGAGCACAGGCGACACCCCGGCCCAGGCGCGGCGTTCGCTGCATCAGGGCGCCCATCAGGCGTCGGGACATGCCGGTGGATCGGTGCACGACGGCTAGCCGAAGCGCCTGAGCGCTCGACCGTGACGCAAGGCGAACGCCTCCATGAAGGCGATCAGCGCATCGACCCCCGCTTCGGGCATGGCGTTGTAGAGGCTGGCGCGCAGCCCGCCCACGGCGGAATGACCCTGCAGATTGAGCAGCCCCTCTCGACGTGCTTGCTCGACGAATTCGCAGGTCAACGACGGCACGGCAAGCTGGAAGCAGACGTTCATCCGCGACCTGTCTGCCACCTGCTGCTCGCAGGCATAGAACTCACTGGCGTCGATGAAGGTATAGAGCTTCTCGCTCTTGCGGCGGTTGCGCGCGGCCATCGCGCCCAGGCCCCCCTGCGCCCGTAGCCAGCGAAAGACCAGCCCGGCGAGATAGATGGCGTGGGTCGGCGGCGTATTGAAACGGTTGTCGCTCTCGACCTGGATTCGATAGCTGAACGTGGAGGGGCACGCCGGCCAGGCCGGTCTCAGCAGGTCGTCGCGAACGATGACGAGCGTCATCCCGGCCGGGCCGATGTTCTTCTGGGCACCGGCGTAGATCACGCCGAAGCGCTCGACGTCGATCGGGCGGGAGAGGAAGTCGGATGTCATGTCGGCGATCAGGGGAATGCCCTGCGCGTCGGGCAGCCGGTGGTACGTCAACCCGTCGGCGGTCTCGTTGCTGGTGATGTGGCAGTAGCCCGCCCGAGGATCGAGCCGCCAATCCCTGCCTCGTGGCAACCGACGGTAGCCGTAAACGGCACCGCTGGCGGCCAGGTTGACCCGCACGTAGCGCCGAGCCTCGGCGATCGCCTTGCGCGACCAGTGCCCCGTATCGGCGTAGTCCGCCCGACCATCCGGTGGGAGCAGGTTCATCGGCAGCAGCGAGAACTGGGTCGACGCACCGCCCGGCAGGAACAGTACATGGTAGTTCGACGGCAGGCCGAGCAGTTCACGCAGATCGCACCGCGCCTGGCGCACGATACCCTGGAACTCCTCCCCGGTGAACGGCATCTCGAGGATCGACATGCCGCTGCGACGGCAGTCCAGCAGCTCCCGCCGGGCCTCGAGCAGCACCTCGCGGGGCATCACGCCGGGGCCGGCGGCGAAGTTGTAGACAGACCGGGCCTGCATCGTGGCGCGCCTAGAAGAACTGCAGGCCATGGCCGCTGGCCAGCATGAGGAACAGCAGCGGCAGCGACAGGATGGTGTTGGTACGCGACGACAGGAAGGTGATGCGCGAGCAGCGTACCCGCTCCTCCATCGGCGCCGGCACGAAGCCGAGCACCTTCTTCTGGTGCGGCCAGAGCACCAGCCACAGGTTGAGCAGCATCAACGTGCCGATCCAGGCGCCCATGCCGATGACCGCCAGCGGCCCTTGCAGCAGCAGGGCGTCCGGCAGCCAGCCGCGATACCACAGCATGCCCATGCCGGTGGCCCAGACCACGATCGAGGCGTAGCGGAAGGTGCCGTGCTCGCGCTGCATCCGCGCCTCAAGATCGGCGCTGCGCGATGGCTCGTCGCGCTCCGCACCGAACGGCTTGAACGTCGGCTGCTTCACGACATTGGCGTAGTTGTGCCCGATCCAGACGAGGGCAAACAGCAGGTGCGACCAGCGCAACAGAAGATCGAGGAATGATGCCAACATGGAGAAACTCCCGTTCTGGTGAGGGTTGCGCAGCCCAAGCAGCGCTAGACCAGCATGCGCAGCCACAGGTAGAGCATGGCCGTCAGGGCGACGCCGGCCGACATGGTGCCGGCCAGCGAGTCGTGGGGGAGCTTCATGCGCTCCTCTCCTCGGGCGCCAATCCGCCCTGGCGAGCGATGAGTTCGCCGCATCCGCCCGCCCCCTGCGATTGGGCGATGGCCTGCCGGATCACGGCGTGATGCGGCGACTTGCTGCATGCCGGGTCGGCATTGGCGGCGTCACCGGTGAGCAGCAGCGCCTGGCAGCGGCAACCGCCGAAGTCGAGTTCGCGCTCATCGCAACTGCGGCAGGGCTCCTTCATCCAGTCGTCGCCCCGGTACTTGCGGAAGGTGGGTGACTCCCGCCACAGCCACTCGAGGCTATGCTCGCGTACGCTGGGGAAATCCAGCGTCTCGAGGGTGCGTGCCTGCGAGCAGGGCAGCGCCGCGCCGTCGGGGGCGATGGTCAGGTGGATCGCGCCCCAGCCGTTCATGCACGCCTTGGGGCGGCCTTCGTAGTAGTCGGGAATGACGAAGAAGATGGTCATCGAGTCACCCAGCCGGCGGCGTGCCTTGGCGACCTCGGCCTCGGCCCAGGCCAGTTCCTCGCGGGTGGGCAGCAGCCGGTCCCGGTTGAGCAAGGCCCAGTTGTAGTACTGGACGTTGGCCAGTTCCAGGTATTCCATGCCCAGCGAGCTGGCCAGCTCGATGATCTCGGGAATCTGCGCGATGTTGTGGCGGGTGATCGGTACGTTGAGCACCATGGGAAAGCCGTGTGCCTTGATCTCGCGTGCCATGGCCAGCTTGCGGTCGAAGCTTTCCACCCCGGCCAGCATGTTGGCCGTATGCCGGTCGCTCGACTGAAAGCCCAACTGGATGTGCTTGAGCCCTGCCTCCTTGAGCGCTGCCAGACGACGGGAGGTCAGGCCGATCCCCGAGGTGATCAGGTTGGTGTAGTAGCCCAGGTCGTTGGCCTCCGCGACCAGTTCCTCCAGATCCTTGCGCAGCGTCGGTTCGCCGCCGGAGAAGCCGATCTGCATCGCCCCCAGTTCGCGGGCCTCGCGAATCACCCGCTTCCATTCGGCGGTGCTCAGCTCATCCTCGCCGTAGCGCTCGTAATCCACAGGATTGCTGCAGAAAACGCACTTGAGCGGGCAACGATAAGTGAGTTCCAGCAGCACCCAGATGGGCTTGCCTTCACCGTCGAGGCTCGGCACGGATCCAACCTTTGGCATGGGCCACCTCCAGAAATTTGACGACCCCCTTGGCGATGGCATCGCGCTCGGCATCGTAGCGTGTGACGAGTTCATCGACGATGGCGGTCACGGTCGTGTCTCCATCGCACTGCGCGAGGATGCGACCGCCGGTCTCGTTCAACTTGACGATGCCTTCGGGGTAGAGCAGGACATGGGCATGCTGGGACGCTTCCCAGCGAAAGAGGAAAGTCGGATGTATCGAATAGCGAGTCGTCATGTCGGTGTTCGCTTGGTCACTCATCGCCAATTCTCCTGACCTTTTCTCTCGGAACCGCCCTTTCTCACTCGATAAAGCGGGAATGACAGCCGCCATTCCCGCTCACGCTCAGTCAGCGAACATAGACATAGGCCGTCACTTCGAAGCCCAGGCGCAAGTCGCAGAATGCCGGATCAACCCATTGCATAAGGCACCTCCCATGATGCGATTCGTTGTCTGCAACGACAGCGTTGCCTGATCGAGGCTAGGAGGATCATCAATCGGAGGGAATGGCACTTTGGCCGCGACAAAGTACGCCTTTAGTGCTGATTTTTATCGTTTTTCAAGGAAAAACACGGAACAGGGAAGCGCTATTGACGGGCCTCAAGAAGGCTTGCTTTAGCCGCTTTTCCACCTGCCATTTAGCGGAAAAAACAATACAAGAGCAGACGAAACGCTGGGGGAATCTTGCCGCAACGGCCTGCCGCTCGACACCTGCTTCAGGTGGCATCGGCCAGCCTCGTCAGGGTCTGCACCACGTCGACGCGATCGCATCCATGCGCCAGCCGCGCGTCCCAGTGCAGCCGCGCCGGCCGACCGGCGAGATACCACACCCGATTGGCCAGGCGGGCCGCATCCTGCGCATCGTGAGTCACGCAGATCATTGCCATGTGCGGATACTGCTCCAGCAGCGCTTCGAGGCATTCGCGCAGCGACTGCGCGCGACGCGAATCGAGCGAAGCGAAGGGCTCGTCGAGCAGCAGCAGGTCGGGCTCGACGGCCAGGCAGCGCGCCAGTGCCGCCCTGCGCGCCATGCCCAGCGACAGCTGGTCGGGAAGATAGTCGCCGTGGCCGGCCAGGCCGACCCGGGCCAGCAGCGCGTCGACGTCATCCGCCGCGGCGCCGACCAACATCAGGTTCTGACGCAGCGTACGCCACGGGAGAAGTCGATGCTCCTGGAACAGGTAGCCGATCCGCAGCGATGCCTCGCGTTTCGCGCCGCTTCCCGCCGACGGCTGGCCCAGACCCGCGATCAGGTTGAGCAGCGTGGTCTTGCCGATGCCCGAAGGCCCCAGCAGGCAGATCCGGTCGCCCGCGGCAATCCTCAGGGAGAGGCGTCCGAGGATCGGCTGAGGAGTGCCGTGATGCGCGACGTCCAGCTCAAGCATGTTGCGTTCCCCCGGCCCTGCGCCAGCGCGATGCGCGGCGCTCCAGCGGGCGCAGAGCGAGCCATTCGATCAACTGCACCACGGCAATGAACGCCAGGCTATAGGCCAGGATGGTGGCCACGTCGAAGACCTGGAAGGCCATGTGCAGTTGGAACCCGACCCCGTCGGAGCGCCCCAGCAGTTCGACCACCAGCACGATCTTCCACACCAGCGCCAGGCCGCTGCGGGCCGCCGCCATCAGGTAGGGCACCAGCTGCGGCAGCCATACGTGAACCAGGCGCCTTCCGCAGCCGAAACGGTACACCTCCGCCATCTGCTCGAGGCGCACGTCGAGGCTACGGGCGCCCTCGCGTACCGTGACCGCCACGTTGGGCACCTTGTTGATCACCACCGCCAGCACCGCCGCTGCCTCGACCAGCCCGAACCACACGTAGAGCAGGATGATGGTGACCAGCGCAGGCAAGTTGAGCAGCGCCACCAGCAGCGGGTCGAGCAGGTCGTCGGCGAGTCGACTGCGCCCCATCCAGACCCCGAGCAGCGTGCCCAGCAACATGGCCAGAACGAAGCTGAACGCCACCCGCCGCAGCGTCACGGCCAGGTGATGCCAGAGCTCACCCGCCCGCTGCGCCTCCCTCAGGGTATCGAACACGACCCCGGGCGTGGGCAACAGGGCGCTGTCCAGCAGGCCGGCGACCAGCCACCAGACGAGCAGCAGCGTCGGCAGACCGACCCAGGCGGCCAGCGAGCGAAGGCTCACGGCGTCTCCGTTGGCGCAGCGTAGCGATAGAACAGCCGCGACGGCAGCCGCCGCTGCGCATCGGTGCCGGCCAGCTGCAGCAGCCTCTGAAGATCGGCGATGCGCCTGTCATCGAGCGGCGCGGGCACGCCGTCGAGGAACCCTTGGCGAAACGCTTCGAACTCGGCCTCGCTTGCCACTCGCATCAACGGACGCAGATCGTCCCAGTGGGCGTCGTTCTCGGCAAGCGAGCGCTTGGTCTCGACCAGCGCGCTGGCGAAGCGATCCAGCAGCGTCCGGTTCTCGCGCACCCAGGTTTCGTGGAACACGTAGCCCAGCACCGGCAAGTCGCGCTCGAGCGACAGGGCGTCGAGCAGGTCCGCCATTTGCAGCAGCCGGCGGGCCTCCCCCGCCGCCTCGAGCCGCGCGGCGAAGTGCCAGTAGGTGACCAGTGCATCGACCCGGCCGCGGCGCAGCGCTTCACTGAGCAGCGGCGGCGCCGCGTACTGTACTTCGGCCTCCCGCTCCAGATCGAGGTCGTGCTCGGCCGCCACCCGGCGCAGCAGGATCCAGCCCTTGCTGTCGGGTCCGCCGGCCACACCGATGCGCTTGCCGCGCAGGTCCTCGAGCGATGCGATGTCCGAATCCGGCGCCACAAGGATGTCGCCGATCTGCGAGGAGAACGGCAGGAAGAGGTAGGGTTCCCCCTGCTCGAAGCGCGCCTGGACCCAGAGCAGGTCGGCGACGGCCCCCGCCACCTCGCCGCTGGCAAGCGCGATGCGCGAGGCCGGCAGGTGCGGCACCAGGCGTACCTCGAGCGCGAAGCCGGCCTGACGATCCAGGCCCCGCCGCTGCATGTGCGCCAGCTCCCAATGTGCCGTACCCGACTGCAGTACGCTGAGCCGGAGCGTCGGCGGCTCCTCGGCGTGTGCGACGCTGCCAAGCAGCGGGAAGAGACCCACCCCTAAACCCAACGCGAGCAGGAGTCGGCAAAGGGCATGACGCAACGGGTGCGGCCATGAGGCGCGAGCAAGTATCTTCATGCCTGCACGATACGGAGGGCTTGGCGGTGCCAGAATAGTACCTTGGTACCGGCCACGTTGAGACAATGGTGGCATTCCCTGTTGTGCGATACGTAGCGTTCAATGGACGCAACATCACAATACGACGAGGTGCATCCATGGTGTTCAGGATCCTCCTCGCCCTGACGATGCTGGCCACCGCCACCTTCGCCACCGGCGGTACGAGTCTGGCGGACGATGACCTGCGCAACGGCAGAGATCTCCTGTTCTCCGCCGACGGCTATCGCATCGATCGCTATCGCAGCCCCACCCCGTCGCATCTCGAAGGCGCCGAGGTGCTGGATACCGAATCCTTGGCCCAAGCGTTGGAGAGCCAGGCCGCGCCGCTACTGGTCGACGTATATAATCTGACCTGGCGGGCCGGTCGCTTCATCGCCACCAGCTCTCACGCCTCGCTGCCGGGCGCCACCTGGCTGCCCAACACCGGCCTCGGTGAGTTGTCACCGCCGTGGGAGCAATATTTCCTGAATCATCTGGCCCGGCTCACCGATGGCGACCGGCAACGCGCCCTGGTCTTCCTGTGTCGCAGCGATTGCTGGCTTTCCTGGAACGCAGCGCGGCGAGCAATGAGCCACGGCTACATCAGCGTTGGATGGTATCCGCACGGTGTGGATGGCTGGGAAGCCTCGGGACGACCGCTGGAAGAGGTCGAGCCCGCGGCGCCGACACCCGCGCTCGCGGAGTATGCCGGGCCGTAACGAGCGGTCCGGCGCCTAACTACGACTACAACGACAATTCTCGGGGCCTGCCATGTACAAGTTGCTGATCGCCGACGATCACCCTCTCTTCCGCGAAGCCATTTGCCGCGTGATTCGCGACGGATTCGAGAACGCCGAAGTCCTCGAGACCGAGGACCTCGAGTCGACCCTGGTCCTGGCGCAGCAGCACGAGGACATCGACCTGATCCTGCTGGACCTCAACATGCCGGGCGTGCACGGCCTGTCCGGGCTGATCCAACTGCGCAACGAGGCGCCGACCATCCCGGTGGTGATCATCTCGGCGGAACAGGAGAAGCAGGTCATCCTGCAGGCGGTCACCTACGGCGCGGTCGGCTTCATCACCAAGTCGTCTCCCCGCGAGCAGATGACCCAGGCCATTGCGCAGATCCTGGAGGGCAACATCTACCTGCCCTCGGACATCATTCGCTCCAGTGGTGGCGCGTCGCGGTCCACCCGCGGCGAGCCGAGCGTCACCGCACGCGAACTGGAGACGCTGACGCGCAAGCAGCTACAGGTGCTCGAACACATGACCCGGGGCGAATCCAACAAGATGATCGCCTACCACCTGAACATCGCCGAGACCACGGTCAAGGCGCATGTCTCGGCGATCCTGCGCAAGCTCGGTGTGCACAATCGGGTACAGGCCATCCTCTCGGCCAGCGACGTCGACTTCAGCGTCTTCCACAAGCGTGGTCCGCGACCAGGCGACTGAGCGCCACACGCAGCTTGAGCGGCTTGACCGGCTTGTGCAGCAGCACATAGCCGAGTTCACGCATCTGTTGCTTGAGTTCATGACTGTGATTGGCGGTGATCGCCATGACCGGCAGCGGCTCGCGGCGGCGGGCATTGATACGTTCGGCCAGGGCCAGGCCGGTATCGCCGTCGTCGAGGTGGTAGTCGACGATCAGCACGTCGGCCGACGTCTCGCCCGGCTCCACCTGGGCCGCCAGGGCGGCCTCGCTGTCGGCCACGCACACCTCGCATCCCCAGCGCGACAGCAGTACGCGCATCGCCTCGCAGATGTCGGCGTCGTTGTCGACCACCCAGATGCGCTTACCCTCCAGCACCCCTTCATCGGCGATCGTGGTCGCTGCAAGCTCGGCTGGCCGGCTGCGGGGCGCCAGCTCCGCGTAAGGCAGCAGGACGCTGAAGCACGAGCCGCGGCCGGCGACCGAGGCCACGCTCAGCGGATGGTCGAGCATGCGCGAGATCTTTTCGGCGATTGCCAGGCCCAGCCCGAGGCCGCGGTCCTGCCGCCGGCCGGCGGCGTGGGAGCGGCGGAACTCCTGGAAAATCGCCCCTAGCTCATCGGTCTCGATGCCCATGCCGGTATCGCCCACGACGATCTCGAGCCCCTTCTCGCGACGCCGGCAACCGAGCAGGATGCGCCCCGCGCCGGTATAGCGGATGGCGTTGGACAAGAAGTTGCGTAGCACCCGCGTCAGCAGTTGGATGTCGCTGCGTACCACGGCGCGGCTCGGCACGTAGTGAAACGCGAGCCCTTCGCTGGCCGCGACCTGGCGGTACTCGCGCGCCAGCCCGTCGAGCAGATCCGTGACTGCGAAGGCATCGGGGTCGGGGGTCACCACTCCCGCATCGAGCTTGGAGATATCCACCAGGGTGCCGAGCAGGCTCTCGACGTCCTTGAGCGAGCGTCCCGCCTGCTCGATCAGCTCGTGATGTTCGGGTGCCACGTCCTGCTCGCTCAGTGCACCGATGAACAGCCGGGCCGCATTGAGCGGCTGCAGCAGGTCATGGCTGACCGCGGCAAGGAACTTGGTCTTCGACAGGTTGGCCGCCTCGGCTTCCGCCTTGGCCTCGCGCAGGCGCTGCTCGATCACGGCACGCTCCGCGATCTCCTCGCGCAGCTGGCCGTTGACCTGCGTCAGCTCGACGGTGCGCTCGCGCACACGCTGCTCCAGGTTCTGATACGCCTGATGCAGCGCCTCGGCGGTGCGCCGCCGCTCGGTGATGTCGCGGATCAGCACGAACAGCCCGATCACCTCGCCGTCGCCGTCGAAGTGGGGCACGTAGGCGCGCAGCAGCACTCGCCGCTCACCGCTGCCGCTGACTTCGGGGAATTCGAAGGAGACGCTCTCGCCGGCCAGGGCGCGGGTCAGGTAGGGGCGCAACTGGGCGCAATGCTCGGCGCTGTGCAGGGCATCGAGCTCGCCGCCCAGCAGCAAGTCGCGCGGCCAGCCGTACCACTCCTCGTAGACTCGGTTGGTGAACACGTAGCGCAGGTCGCGATCGAGGTAGGCGATCATTGCCGGCAGTTCGTCGGTGATGGTGCGAATCCAGTGCTCGCGCTCGCGCAGCGTCTCGGCGTGACGAATGCGTTCGGTGACGTCGGTGAAGGTGAGCACCTGGCCACCGCCGGGCATCGCATGGCCGCGCACCTCCACGACCCGACCGTCGGCGAGATGCCGCTCGCAGGCCTGCGTCACGCCATGGGCGTCGCCGGCATCGATCAGCTCGCTGTGGCGGCACAGCGCCGCCAGGTCGTGCGGTACCTCCAGCGTCACCAACCCGGTCAGCTCGCGGAAGCGCTGGTTGCACATCTCCAGCACGCCGCTGTCGGTGACCACCGCCACGCCCTGGGACAGACTGTCCATGGTGGCCTGCAGCAGCCGGGTCTTCTGCGCCAGGGCATGCTCGCGCTGGGCGTGCTCGTGGCGCTTGAGTTCGGTGATGTCCACGTAGAGGAACACGCGGCCTCCGCCGCGGGTGGGCCGTTGATGCACCTGCACCCAGCGGTCGTTGTGCAGGCGGTAGACCGTGCGCCGGTCGCGATGGCCGAGCTGCTCACTGACCACCAGCCCCGAGTTCAGTGCCAGGCGACGCAGGTCCTCGAGCTGCATGCCCTGACGGATGCGGATGCCTGCCGGACGCCAGAACTCGGCGAAGCGGCTGTTGTAGCGCAGGATGCGCTGGTCGGCGTCGAACAGCACGAAGGCATCGGTGATGCTCTCCACGGCATCGGCCAGGTACTGCCCTGCGGCTTCCGCCCGCTCACGCGCCTCGGCCAGGAGCCGGTTGCTGGCGCGCAACTCATGGGTGGTCTGGTTGAGCGCCTGGGTGCGCTCGCGCACCTGCTCGGCAAGCAGCACGGCATGCTCGAAGGCGGCATAGGGAGCGCTGCGCGGCAGATTGCTGGCCTCGACGCGCTCGATCAGTGCCGCATTGATGCGCTTGAGCTTGGCGATCTCGCGTTCGAGCTCACGCTCGCGTTCAGCGGGTGCCATTGCCTCGGCGCAGCTGGCCGATGACGACGCCGGTGAAGGTCTGGTTGAGGTGCATGCCATTGCACTGCTCTCCATAGGTGTTGAATCCCACCACGCGGTAGTCACGCAGCAGTGCCGATGCGGCATCCCCGGCGGCGTCGGCCTCGATCTCCAGACGTCTCAGGAAACAGTCGCAGCCGATCACCAGTCGCGGCGCTCCCAGGCGTGCACAGATGTCGTCGAGCGCGGCGCGAAGATCGTCGAGAATGGGCGCGGCCCGCATGGCCGTCAGCACGATGCCGTTCTCCACGGCGCAGTAGAAGCTCAGGCTGAGATCCTCGTTGACACGCTGGATCGAACGCACATAGGCATGGTCGTGAAGGCGCACCGCCAACGGGTGGCGGGCGAAGACTTCCTCGTCGAGCTCGTCGACCCGGCACCCCACCAGGCGCGCGTACTCTTCGGCGGCCGGCTCGGCGTTGAGCTCGATGACCCGTCGGTGCTCGCGATCCACGGCGGTCACCACCAGCTTGTCGTCGAGCGGGCGCAGGTGATGGGTGGTGAACACCTCGAAATCGAGCGCAGTGTTGATCATGATCACCACCGCGGCACCGGTGCGAAAGCGCCCGTTGCCGTAGACGTGGGTACCGGACAGGCGGTTGTCGTCACCGGCACTGCCGCCGAAGTGGGGAATGCTGCCGAGCGCGGCGTTGAGTGTCGCCAGCACGCGCTCCTCGCTGGCCGACAGGCCGTCGAGCAGGGTCAGGGCGAAGGTGTGCCCCTTGATCGGGGCGATGTTCGCCTGGCGGCAGCGATCGAGAAGCCCATCGGTGAGCTGCTGCGCAGCGAGCAGCGAGACCTGGTCCAGGTCGTCGAGCACCGCATGGTCGAGGGCGAAGTCGCGCTGATCGAAGCCGATGGCGGTGATGCCGCCACGGCTGTAGCCGGCATCGGTGATTTCGCCGGCAGTGGTGCAACCGCACAGGGTCACGCCACCGAAGTGCTGTTCCATGGCCTGGCCGAGCGCCTCGAGATCATATTCCGCCGAACAGAAGAACAGCACGCCGCCGAGCCAGGGATGCAGCAGCCGGCTCGCCAGGTCCTGGGCAGCCATGTCGGGCTCGCGGGAACCGGTGTGGGCCACCAGCACCGCCTCGTGGCGATCCGGGCTCTCGGTGACGTAGGGTATGGGGAGCTCGATATCCATGGGACACTCGCAGTGAATGGCCCCTCAAGTATAGGAAGCGCCCGCCGGCGGGGATATGCCACTTGGGTGGTGTCCTTTCCGCCCAGTGGCATACCTAGGTAGTAGACGCCTTACCAGGACATGGTCACGCCTAGTGCCACGGTGTCGGTCTGCTCGATGTCTCCGCACCGTACAGCCCCGAGAACCGAAGCCTTACGCCCCGTACTGAAGCAGAACATCTGGCCGCGTATTCGCCTTCATTCCTGGTCCGAGTGAGAGAGAAGTTGACTGAGCACGGCCCGCAGCTTGCCCGGGCGCAGCGGCTTGTTCAGATACGGCAGACTCGCCGCCCGCAGGTGCTGCATCCAGGCGTCGCTGCGCTCGGCGGTGATGATGACCGCCGGCAGCTGCGGGCAACCCCAGTGCTCGCGCAGCCGGAGCACCAGTTCGTCGCCGGTCAACCCGTCGTCCAGGTGCAGGTCCACCAGCAGGAGGTCCGGCGGCTGCGGCGACACGGCGAGCGCCTCCTCGGCGTCCAGCGCCAGCGAACACGCCATGCCCCAGCCGCCCAGCAATCCCTCCATGCTGGTCAGGATGCTGGGCTCGTTATCGATCACCAGCACCCGATAGCCGCTCAGGCCTGTCTCAGGTGCCGGAGACAGCGCCGTCAGGCGCTGCCGGCAGCCCGCCGCCCCCAGCGGCACCCGCACCGCGAAGCAGGAGCCCCGTCCGGGCCAGGAGCGTACCGTCACTTCGTGGCCGAGTCGCGAGACGATGCGCTCGACGATGGCCAGGCCCAGCCCCACTCCTTTGCGATCGCGGGCATGCCGCACACCGACCTGGTGGAATTCTTGAAAGATGGCCCCGAGCTGATCCACGGGGATGCCTACGCCGCTGTCCCACACCTCGATCCACAGCGCCTCGCCACGGCGACGCGCGCCCAGCAGCACCCCACCCTTTCGCGTATAGCGACAGGCATTGGAGAGAAGATTGCGCAGCACCCTGGCCAGCAGCCGGTAGTCGCTGACGATCCAGGCATCGGCCACGCAGTGGTGAAATCCCAGGCCCTGGCCGGCGGCCAGCGAGGAGAACTCCGCCGCCAGCGAGTCGGTCAGGTCGCGCAGGGCGAAGGGCTCCAGTTGAGGCTCGACCCGGTCCTGGTCGAGACGGGCGATGTCCAGCAGGTCGGTCAACAACTCCTCGGCCCCCTCCAGCGAAAGGTGAATGCGCTGGGCCAGCTCACTCACTTCCGTCTCCAGGCGTCGCTCGAGCAGGGTGGCCACCAGCAGGCGCGCGGCGTTCATCGGCTGCAGCAGGTCGTGGCTGGCCGCCGCCAGGTAGCGATCCTTGCTGCGGTTGGCCTGCTGTGCGGCGTCGCGCGCCTCGCGCAGCTCGGCTTCGATGCGCCGGCGTTCGCCTATCTCCTGGCGCAGTTCTTCGTTGAGCCGCTCGAGCGCCCGTGTGCGGTCCTGAACGCGCGCCTCGAGCTGCTCGTTCAACTGCTCGAGGCGGCGCCTCGCCTGCTCGCGCTCGGTGATATCGGCAACGAAGGCTTCCACCACCAGCTCTTCGTCGTTCGACGGCTTCTTCACCACCGTCATCGCCACCGGCACGCTGCGCCCCCCTCTGCCGCGCAGGCGGGTGGTATAGCCCACGATCCGGCCTTCGGCGATGACGCGCCGCTGCACTTCGCGAGCGTCCTGGGGATCGGCGAACAGCGCCGCCAGGGTCGTACAACGCGCCAGGGTGGTGGCGACGTCGTCGTCACCCAGCATGCTGGCGAGCGCCGGATTGGCGGCCCGTAGTCCCCCGCTCAGCGACGCCTGGAAGATGCCGTGCAGGGCATTTTCGAACAACCACTTGTAGCGGTTGCGCTCGGCCTCGAGCTCGGCCATGCGCGCGGTCAGTTCGGGATAGTAGCTCTTGCGCGCCGACTGGCTGCCCAGGCCGATCAGCTCGCTGACCGAGAGCCCATCGGGATCGGAGGGTTTCTTCAAAAGGCCTCCCAAGGCGCTAGAGTGCCTCTTCGTAGACCACCGCCACGTCTCGCAGGCAGGATTGCCGCGGGTTGGTCAGGATGCAGGGATCCTCCACGGCGTGTTCGGCCAGGAACGGCACGTCGCTGCTACGCACACCGGCACTGCCCAGCGTGCCGTCGAGCCCCACGGCCCGCTTGAGCTCGACCAGATGCGCGATGAGCCGCTGCTTGATCATGCTCTGCGACAGGCCGCGGCAGTCGATGCCGAGGGTCTGCGCCACCCGGGTGAAGCGCTCCGGCGCCGCCTCGAAGTTGAAGGCGACCACGTGTTCGAGGAGCATCGAATTGCACAGCCCATGCGGCAGGTCGAGGAAGCCACCCAGGCTGTGCGACATGGCATGCACCGCGCCCAGGATGGCGTTGGAGAAGGCCAGCCCCGCCTGCATGCTGCCCAGCATTACCTGGGCGCGCAGTTCGCCGTCGTGAGGATTGCCGACCAGTGCCACGAGGTTGGCATTGATCAGACGCATCGCCTCCAGCGCATGGGTGTCGGTCAACGGCCCGCTGCCGGTGGAGACGAAGGCCTCGATAGCGTGCACCAGCGCGTCGACCCCGGTGCAGGCGGTCAGGAAAGGATCCATGGTCAGCGTGACCTGAGGATCGATCAGCGAGACGTCGGGCACGACCGCCTTGCTGATGATCGAGAACTTCATGCGCCGCTGGGGATCGGAGATGATCGCGAACTGGGAGACGTCGGCCGAAGTGCCCGCGGTCGAGGGAATGAAGATCAGCGGCGGAATCGGCACGCGGATGGTGTCGACGCCCTCGAAGTCGAGAATGTGCCCGTCGTGGGCCACCACGATGCCGATACCCTTGGCGCAGTCCATGGGACTGCCGCCCCCCACCGCCACGATGGCGTCGCAGCCGAAGTCGCGATAGACCCGCGCCCCCGCCATGACCTCTTCGGCACGCGGATTCGGCGATACCTGCAGGAAGCGGCGGCAGGGAATGCCGCAGGCAGCCAGGTCGGCCTCGACCTCGGCGACCCAGCCGGCGGCCAGCACACCCGGATCGGAGACCAGCAGGATGTTATGCGCCCCGAAGGTCTGGGCATAGTTGGCGACGGCGTGACGGGAGCCGTCGCCGAAGATGATCTCAGGAGCCACGAACTTGCGTAACTGGGCGATGCTGCTGGACATGGCGCCCGTACCTCGTTGTCGTTGTCATGGATACCATCAATGAGATTACCGGATGCCGCCGACGGCTTCCCTACGCCCATGGTCTCAGCCTTCACTGACGGCAGAACACCTTCGACTCGTGCACGTTGCGTGGGGTCAGCGCCTCCATGGAGGGTGCGCTGGCGTCGGCCTCGCGGCGGGCGGCCTCGATCAGGTGATGATCCGGCGACAGCGAGCAGGCCGGGTCGGTGGCGGTGGCATCGCCGGTCAGCAGGTAGGCCTGGCAGCGGCAACCACCGACGTCCTGGTGGCGTTCGTCGCAGCTGTGGCAAGGCTCGCTCATCCAGGCGTCGCCGCGGTAGCGGTTGAAGGCCTCGCTGTCGTACCAGATCTCGCGCAGCGGGCGTTCGCGCACGTTGGGGAACGTCATCGGCAGCATCCGCGCGCTGTGGCAGGGCAGCACCGCGCCGTCGGGCGCCACGGTCATGAAGATCGCGCCCCAGCCGCCCATGCACGCCTTGGGGCGCTCGGCGTAGTAGTCGGGTACCACGAACAGCAGGCGCATGTCGCGCCCCTGCGCCGCCAGCCGCTCGCGCCAGCGGGCGGTGGTGGCCTCGGCCACCTCGAGCTGCTCGCGGCTGGGCAGCAGCCCCTCGCGATTGAGCTGGGCCCAGCCGTACATCTGGCAATTGGCCAGCTCCACGGCGTCGGCGCCCAGCTCGTCGCACAGGGCGATGATGTCGTCGAGGCGGTCGATGTTGTGCCGGTGCAGCACCACGTTGAGCACCATGGGGTAGCCGGCGGCCTTGACCGCGCGCGCCATGGCCAGCTTCTTGGCGTGAGCCTTGGGCGAGCCAGCCACCGCCGCGGCGACCTCGGGGTCGGAGGCCTGCAGGCTGATCTGGATATGGTCGAGCCCGGCCTCGTGCAGCGCCGCGATGCGCGCCTCGTCGAGCCCCAGCCCGGAGGTGATCAGGTTGGTATAGAAGCCGAGCCGGCGCGCCTCGGCCACCAGCGTCTCGAGGTCCTGGCGCACCAGCGGCTCGCCGCCGGAGAAGCCCATCTGTACCGCCCCCATGGCACGGGCCTGGGTCAGCACCTCGATCCACTCGTCGGTGGTTAGCTCCTCCTTCACCGCGGCGAAGTCGAGCGGGTTGGAGCAGTAGGCGCACTGCAGCGGGCAGCGATAGGTGAGTTCTGCGAGCAGCCACAGGGGGGGACCGACATCTCCCCCGCCGGCCTGGGAACGAGTGGTATCAATCATGATGAATCCAGCCCTGCTGCAAGGCGTCGACGAAGAACTCGATGACATCCTGGGCGAGTTCCTCGCTCGGTGCCTCCGGGTAGCGCCGGGTGAGCTCGTCGATCAGCGCGGCGACATCGCGCTCACCGTCGACCAGCGACAGGATCGCCCCGGCACTGTCGTTGAGCTGCACCATGCCCTCGGGATAGAGCAGCACATGCCGCCCCTGGGCCTGCTCCCACTGCAGGCGCCAGCCGGGGCGCAACGTCGGCACCGCCAGGGCGTTCATGCCAGCCCCCGGTGAAACACTGCCTGGTCGGTCACGCTGTGATAGGGCGGGCGCCCCAGTTGGTAGGCCAGGGTCATGGCGTCCAGCATGCTCCACAGCACGTCGAGCTTGAACTGCAGGATCTCCAGCGCACGCTGCTGGGTCTCCATGGTCGTGCAGACCGCAAGCGCCACTTCCAGGCCATGTTCGACGTCGCGGCGCGCCTCCTTCAGGCGCTTGCGGAAGTAGCCGTAGCCGGCCCCGTCGATCCAGGGGTAGTGACCCGGCCAGGTATCGAGGCGGCTCTGGTGCGCCAGCGGCGCGAACAGCTCGGTCAGCGAAGAGATCGCCGCCTCCTGCCAGCTGGCCCGACGCACAAAGTTGACGTAGGCATCCACGGCGAAGCGCACACCCGGCAGCACGTGCCGCTGGGACAGCAGTTCCTCCCGGGCCAGCCCGACCGCCTCTCCCAGCGCCAGCCATGCTTCGATGCCACCGACATCGTCGGCATGGCCGTCGTGGTCAAGCAATCGCTGGATCCAGCGGCGGCGTACGGCGGCATCGGGGCAGTTGGCCAGCAGCGCCGCATCCTTCTGCGGAATCATCACCTGGTAATAGAAGCGGTTGGCCACCCAGCCACGGATCTGCTCGGGCGTGGCGCGCCCCTCGGCCATGTCGACCTGGTAGGGGTGATGGATATGGTAATAGTCGCCCTTGGCCAGCAGGGCCTGGCGAAAGGCCTCGGGTGTAAGGGCAGCAGTGGAAGAGCCTGCGATGGGAGAGAGTGCGGCGCTCATGGCGAGTCCTCTGCATGATATCGAGTGGGGCTCCTGGCGCTCACAGCGCGAAATGCATGCCGTCGTGGGCGACCTCGATGGCGTGCCGCTCCAGCACGGCGCGCTCGGCGGAGGCCTCGTCCAGGATGGGGTTGGTGTTGTTGATATGGATCAGGATGCGTCGGGTGGTAGCCGGCAGGGCATCGAGTTCGGCGATCATGCCCCGCTCGCCGGCCAGGGCGAGGTGCCCCATTTCACGTCCCGTGGTGTCGGCAATTCCCAGGCGCGACATCTCGTCGTCGTGCCACAGGGTGCCGTCCACCAGCACGCAGTCGGCCTGGGCCATCAGTGCCCTCGCCGCGTCGCTCGGCTGCCCCAGGCCAGGGCCATAGAAGAGCGTGCCGCCCGTCAGCCTGTCGCGGAACAGCAGCCCCAGATTGTCGCCAGCGGACGGCGAGCCGCGGCGTGGGGAATAGGGTGGCGCATTGGAGTGCAGCGACAATGCCGTGACCTCCAGTTCAGGGCAGCTTGGCACTTCGAAGGTGCAATGCCGAGAGATGTCCGACAGAGGAATCTCACGCCAGGCAAGACCGCCGTTCCAGTGAGACAGCATGGGAAACAGCGGGAAGCCTTCGGTCAGATCGTCGCGGACGCTCGCGGTGCACCAGACATCGATGGGACAGCCCTCGCGTAGCGACAGCAGCCCGCTGGCGTGATCGATCTGGGCGTCCACCAGCAGCACCTCGGCGATCCCGCTGTCGCGTAGGCCACGCCGGGGGAAGAGTCTCGGATGGGCATTGAGCTGGGCTCGGATGTCGGGCGAGGCATTGCACAGCAGCCAGCGCTCACTATCCATGCTTATGGCAATGGAGGATT
This sequence comes from Billgrantia sp. C5P2, assembly GCF_051062895.2. Classification (NCBI taxonomy): domain Bacteria; kingdom Pseudomonadati; phylum Pseudomonadota; class Gammaproteobacteria; order Oceanospirillales; family Halomonadaceae; genus Billgrantia; species Billgrantia sp. C5P2. The sequence goes on along the minus strand of NZ_CM128542.1, from coordinate 991,895 downwards.
GCGTCCGGGGGTTCAGGCCGTCACGCCCCTGGCGTACCCCGCAGCAGTTGGCACAGTTGCAGTTCCACTGCGGAAACCCGCCCCCGGCGGCCGAACCGAGTATCAACACCTGCATGACGGCTCCTCCCTCTAACCGAACGAGGCCGTTACAGCCCCGTTCGACGGTAGTACGTTCTGGATAGGGCGATCAGCGGTTGGCGATGTAGAGGGTGACCTCGAAGCCGAGGCGTAGATCCCGGAAGCTGGGCTTGGTCCACATGGCATCTCTCCTGTTGGTATCGTGAGTGTCGGCCGTGCCGTGGGGCGACGACGCAAGCTCAGTAAAGCATTCGAGAAGATTCCAGGGGGGTGTACTTTGGAGGGAGAGCGTCTCCTTCATTGGAGCCAACCGGGAAGTTGCGCTGCCACTCTTGGTGGCCGGATTCAACCTTCCCTAGCGTTCCCCTTGTCGATCGGTCAGCCAGCTTTCCAGCGTCTCTAGCGTGACGGGGATGCTGGCCAGCAGGGCCTGGAGTTCGGTCGCCGCCTCGTCGCGCTGCCTAGCATGCGCGAATCGCTCCAGGCGCCCGGCCACTTCGGCCAGCCGGCGCCCCCCCAGGCTGCCCGACTCGCCCTTGATACGGTGCGCGCCTTCCTCCAGTTGCACCATGTCATCTTGCTCCCAGGCGGACTGAAGGTTTACGGCATGCTGCTGCAACTGCTCTCGATGCACGGCAAACAGGGTCGCGAGCGCTTTCTCTCCCAGCGTTTCACGCAGTTCGCCTAGCACGCTCTCATCAACGGGATCGCTCGGCGAGCCCTCCTCCACCGGCAGGCCTGGCGTGCGAGGACTTCTCCTCCCGGCCAAGCCATGTCGCAGCGAGGCCGCCAGCTCGCCGCGCCGCAGCGGCTTCACCAGATAATCCGTCATGCCGGCTGCCAGGCAACGCTCCCGCTCGGCTCCCGGGCCGCCCGCGGTCATCGCCACGACCGGCACTCTGGCGCGCCAGTCGCTAGCCGCCCGCAAGCGACGAGTGGTTTCCAAACCGTCCATGCCAGACATTTGCACATCCATGAAGATCATATCGAAAGCTTCCCGGCCGGCCAGCGCCAGCGCCCTTCTTCCACTGTCCACCACACTGACGTGGCAGCCAAGGCGCTCGAGCAACGCCACCGCCACCTGCTGGTTCACCGGATCATCCTCGACCAGCAGCACCCGGCCACCTACCGCGGGTTCCAACAGCGTCGTCTCGGGCATTTCCGGCTCATGGTCGCCCTGGGCCGGTTCCAGCGGCAGCTCTATCCAGAAGCAACTTCCCTGACCGGGGCGGCTGTCCACGCCGATGGTGCCATTCATGGCCTCCGCCAGGCGCCGACTGATGGCAAGACCGAGCCCGGTACCGCCGTAGCGCCTTGCCGTCGAGGCATCGCCTTGGCGAAAGGGCTCGAAGAGCCAGGCCAGCTTGTCTTCAGCGATTCCCGGACCGGTATCGCAGACTGCCAGGTTCAGCCGCCCCGTCGCGCTCTGCGTTGCCTCGACGCGTACCTCGCCATGCTCGGTGAACTTGATGGCATTGGAGAGCAGATTGAGCAGTACCTGCCGCAACCGGGTTGGATCGCCCATCAGTTGCTCGGGCAGGGCCGGCGACACCTGGACCGCAAGCTCCAGTCCCTTGGCCCGAGCGCGGGGCGCAAAGAGTCCGCAGGCATCTTCGATCAACGCGGCCAGGCGGAACGAACGTCGCTCGAGCTCCAGCTTGCCCGATTCGATCTTGGAAAAGTCGAGAATGTCGTTGATCAGCTCCAGTAGACGAGCTGCGCTGACGTGTAGTGTGCGGGCATATTCCCGCGACTGTGCATCGATCGGCTGGTCCAGGAGCAGGTCGCTCATGCCGATGACGCCGTTGAGCGGCGTGCGGATCTCATGGCTGACCGTGGCCAGGAACTCCGATTTCGACTGGCTGGCGGCCTCGGCCCGGCTGGCAGTGGTCTGGAGCTTGCGACTCAGGGATTCCAGCGAACGACGCGCCTGGGCATTGTCGCGCGCCTCGCGCACCAGGAAGACGATCACCAGCATAACGGCCAGGCTCATGGCCAGGATCAGCGCCAGCAGCAGCGCATAGAGGGTCTGCAGCACCATGCGATCATGCGTCGCCGACTCGGCAAGATGACCGTTGACGGCAATGATCAACTGCTCGGTCAGACCTCCCACACGTTCCAGCCGGTCGGACAAGACCCAGCGCTCTTCCTCTTCCAGTTGGCCGATCTCCTGAAGCAGGCGATCGAGGTCGTCGATGCGCACGATCAGGTCGGACAGCAGCCGGTCGGACTGGGACACCTCGGCGAGCGCTCGGTTGATGTCGCCGCGCTGCAGCAGGTTGATACGGCTGTAGATGAGCTCGAAGCGCAGTCGCAGCGCTTCGAGGGAGTTCGCGTTCCCTGCCCTCAAGGCCAGGTCGCTGCGCAGCTGGGTAATGTCCCGGTCGAGCTTGTAGGCGTGCCAGGCCGCGTCCTCGATCACGCTCTGGTGGAGTTGCTCCTGCCGCCAGGCCGCCAATCCCACCACCACCAGAGCCGCGGTGAAGAAGATCAGCGCCGCCGCTGACACCAGCTTCAGTCGTAACGGATAGCGCAGCATGCCTGGGCTCGAGAAAGGTTACGGAACATGGATACTGCCCACATGCCACACCGAACGATGGCGAATGGTTTCGTTGAGCAGTTGTGGATGTTCGTCGAAAGGGTAGAGCACGAACATTGGCCCCAGATCGCGCACGGCAATGGGCTCCCCGTCGCGCTCGAGAGCCAGGATGACGTCATACTCGTGAAAGTCGGCTACCGGCACTTCGGTTTCGTACTCGTTCAGGGCCTGGATCCGCACATGCTCGTTGCGTATGCCGGCTGCCTCCAGCAGGGCACGCAGCAACGGCCCCTCGAAGCGACCGACGCCTTCGGTCCAGGGGGTGCTCGTCTCGGTCACCCGCGTGGAAAGCGACATCAGCATCTTCCGATCGAGATGCAGCTCATCGCCAACATTGGTGTTTTCGATATCGCCCGTCACCCGGAGTAGCACGTCCCCTTCCGGGGGAGGTAGCTGTTCGGCCATCACAGGCAACGATGCGCTGGAAAAGAGCAGTAGACTGAAGGTCAAGACGGCGCGACAGGGCCAAAACAGGGACATCAAGGGCTTCCAAGTTCATTGCAAAGCCCCAAGCCTACGCGAATCCCAGGTAAAGGTCAGGTAGCGCAGCGAAGATGCCGGGCGGCAGGCACACGCGCGCCTGCCGCCCTCCTCCTCACGAATCCACGCTCTGCTTCTCACAGCGCACCAGATCCTCATAGGCGTGCCAGCTGGCATGCCCCAGCACCGGCAGGATCAATGCCAGGCCGATATAGAAGGTCAACACACCCACCAGGACGCAAGCGGTCAGTATGACGGCCCACAGCAACATGGGGCGGAAATTGCGCGCCACGGTACGCACACTGGCCTCGATGCCCTCCATGAAGGTCAGGTCCTGGTCCATCAGGGTCGGGATGGCCACCACGCTGATGGAAAAGGCGCCGAATGCCAGTACGGCGCCCACTGCGGTACCCACCGCTATCAGGCCAAGCCCATCCGGCGTGGTCAGCAGCGAAGCGTAGAGTTCCGTCGCCCCGGGCGCCTCGAAACCGAAGAAGAGGGCGAACAGTAGCGTGGCCAGTCGAATCCAGGCGAGAAAGAAGATCATCATCATCACGCCCATCATCGCCAGTTGCCCTGCATGCGGGCGCCAGGAACCGAAGGCATCGCCCAGATGCGGTACACGCCCGTCCTCGAGAGCACGACTGATGCCGTAGGAACCAACCGCTACCAGCGGACCCAGGAACATGAAGCCCGCCACCAGTGGCAGCAGCCAGTGCCACAGGTCGAGCACGATGGCGCCTGCCGTGATGGCAATGCTCAAACCGACCCAGAACATGCCGTAGGCGAGACTGACCGCCGTGGCTTGCCGGAAGTCCTCGAAGCCGGCCACCAGCCAGGCCTTGGGCCTGTCCATGCCGATCGGGTTGATGATGATCTTGACGTTGGGAGTGGAGGGCTGTCCGGCACTTCTTGTGGCTGCATTCATTGTCGTACCCCGTTTGGTCGCCATGAGAAGGACGATGCGAGCGTCTCTCCAGCCGGGAGGTCCGGATGACGTCTTGTTGTTTCTTACAAATCCTACTGTAGTTGACCGTGCACAAGAGTGCTGCTCAAAGTTGTCAACGCAATGAGCAAATCACGGGCTCCTGTCCACGGCCTCGCGAAGCTACCGTGCGGTGATTCGACGGTCGTCATGAACACGCACTCCAGGGAAGTGGTCCAACGAAGGAACGCAGCCAGGAAATCGCCTATGAAACGGACCCTTCCCATGGCGGCCTCGGCGCTGCTCGGCGCGCTGTCGTTATCGGCAGCCGCCCTCCCCAGCCTTGCCGAGGCCACCTTTTCCTCTGAACAGACAGCCCTGATGGCCAGCACCTGCGCCGGTTGCCACGGCACCGACGGTCGGCTGGTAGGCAGTGTGCCGACCATCGCCGGGAGACCCGCCGCCGTTCTGGAATCACGATTGCTCGCGTTCAAGCACGGCAACATAAGCGATACCACGGTCATGGACCGTATCGCCAAGGGCTTCACAGACGACGAACTCGCCGCCCTGGCCAGCCATTTTTCGGCCATCGACCCGCAAGCCGACGAGGCAGGGGAAACGGAACAGGAGCCGCAGGAGTGAAGAAGCGCACCATGACGAACCACTCCCAACGTTCAGGTCGCGATCGCCGGCGACTGATCAAGGGGCTGGGAGCCGCCTCGTTGTTGCCGCTGATCGGCGGTGTCACGCCCTTTACCATCGGCAACCAGCATGCCGGTCAGGTCGTGGTGGTGGGTGGCGGCTTCGGTGGCGCCACCGCAGCCAAGTATCTCAAGCGAGCCAATCCGGCGATCGAGGTGATCCTGGTCGAGCCTGCCGAGACCTTCCACACCGGCTCCTTCAGCAATCTGCACCTGGGCGGCCTGCGCAGCATGGATACCCTCGCCCATGGCTATGACGAGCTGCAGGACCGCTACGGCGTGCGTGTGATCCAAGCCATGGCGGAGAACGTCGACGCCAACGCCCATACGGTGCGGCTCTCCACCGGACGCGAGCTGGAGTACGACCGACTGATTCTTTCTCCAGGTATCGATTTTCGTTGGAACGCATTGGAAGGCTACGATGAGGAGGCGGCCGAAAAGGCGCCCCATGCCTGGCAGGCCGGTACGCAGACGGAGTTGCTACGCTCCCAGCTGCTGGCAATGAAGGACGGCGGCACCTTCGTCATGGTGGCCCCGGGCAACCCCTTCCGCTGCCCGCCCGCCCCCTACGAGCGCGCCAGCCTGGTGGCCAATTACCTGGCTCAGTACAAACCGAAATCCAAAGTGCTGATCCTCGACGCCAAGGACGATTTCTCCAAGCAGGCGCTGTTCATGGAGGGCTGGGAGCAGCTCTACGGGGATCGCATCGAATGGGTGGGACTTTCCGGCGACGGCCGTGTCACCCGGGTCGACGCCGAACGGCTGGAAGTCGAGACCGAGCGCGGAACCGTTCACCAGGCCGACGTACTCAACGTGATACCACCGCAGAAGGCCGGACAAATCGCCGAGCGTGCCGGTGTGACCGACGACTCCGGTTGGGTACCGGTCAAGCCGGAAACCTTCGAGTCGCAGCTGGTCGAAGATATCTTCGTGATCGGCGACGCTGCCGTCGCCGCTCCAATGCCCAAATCGGGATTCTGTGCCAACGCCCAGGCCAAGGTCGTGGCGGCGGCCATCGCCGCCTCGCTGGAGTCGCGCCCGGCTCCTGAAGCGTACTGGACCCATGCCAGCTACAGCCTGGTGGGCCCCGAGTACGGTATCTCGGAGATTGGCATCTATCGCGTACGGGACGGCGTCATTGCCGAGGTCGAGGGGGCCGGCGGCCTGAGTCCGCAGGACGCCCCCGAAGCCACCCGCGCCCTGGAAGCCGAGTATGCCATCGGCTGGTACGACGCGATCTGCCAGGACACCTGGGGTACCCCCCTGGCCTGATACCCCGAAGCCACTCAGCGCACGATCATCACCGACATCTTCGAGTGGTGCACCACATGCTCGGCGTTGGGACCCAGCACGTAATCGGCAAACTTACGCTTGTTGTGGGAGGCCATCACGATCAGGTCGACCTTGAGCTTCTTGGCTGCCTTGACGATCGCCTCCCAGGGCGAGCCATCGACGATTACCGACTGCACCTCGATGTCATCGGGAACGTGCTCCTCAATGAAACGGTGCTGCGCCTGGGACAGGGCCTGATGCGCCTTCTCCGCGAAATCGCTCGGGAAGTAGGAGCCGACCAACGGCATATGGTAGTCCGGCAGCACCGTCACCACATGCAGTGAGGCGCCGAAGGTACGGCACAAGGTCAGTGCCGTGGGCAGCGCCTTGACCCAGGAGGACTCTTCGTTGAGATCCACCGCTAGCAGAATCTTGCTGTACATCTTCCCCTCCTCAAGCGACGTGGGCAGTTGACGGCTGCTGCTGACGCCGCCGCCTGTGCTGCAACAGCACTACCAGGCCGAAGGTCAGGAAGCCCGGAATCCACATCCACTCCTTGGCCCAGCGATCCACCGGGGCCAGCACCTCTACGATCTCCTGGTCGAAGTCGAAGCCGAGATCTTCGGCGGTACTGCCGAACTCGACGAAATCGACGAGGGTCCGATCGTCCTCGGTCAACAGCTCGAGGCCCAGGCTCTGCATGCGTTCTTCGGCACTGTCGCCGCGCGGTACCGGCACCAGGATGTAGGTGCTCATGGGCTCACCGTAGGGGTTCAGGCCCTCGATCTGCACCCTCAGTTGGCTGTCTTCGTCGACGTTACCCAGGGCCTCGACGAATTGCTGCGGCGGCACCGACTGGTAGGGATCGTGAATGCGATCCATCCAATACCCGGGGCGGAACAGGGTAAAAGCGACGAGCAGCAGCAGGATCGACTCGTACCAACGGTTGCGCACCAGGAAATAGCCCTGGGTACCTGCGGCGAAGATGAGCATGGCGATCGTCGCAATGATGAATATCACGATGCCCTGCAGCCAACCCACGTCGATGAGCAGCAGGTCGGTATTGAAGATGAACAGGAACGGCAGTGCTGCGGTACGCAGACTGTAATAGAAGGCCTGGAAGCCGGTGCGCAGCGGGTCGCCGCCCGAGACCGCCGCCGCTGCGAACGACGCCAGCCCCACCGGGGGCGTCACGTCGGCCATGATGCCGAAGTAGAACACGAACAGGTGCACCGCGATCAAGGGCACGATCAGGCCATTCTGCTGGCCCAACAGCACGATGACGGGCGCCATCAGCGCCGATACGACGATGTAGTTGGCGGTGGTCGGCAACCCCATACCGAGGATCAGGCTGAGTACGGCGGTGAGCAGCAGGATCAGCATCAGGTTGCCCATGGCCAGGATCTCGACCACGTCGGCCAGCACCAGGCCGACGCCGGTCTGCGAAACCGCCCCCACCACGATGCCCGCCGTGGCAGTGGCGATACCGATGCCGATCATGTTGCGGGCACCGGCCACCAGGCCGTTCCACAGGTCGAAGAAGCCCTCCTTGACATCTCCCGCGAGCCGGCTGCGACCGCGGAACAGGGCGATAATGGGACGCTGGGTGATCATGATGAAAATCATGAACACGGTGGCCCAGAAGGCCGAGAGCCCCGGCGACAGGCGCTCCACCATCAAACACCAGACCAGCACGACCACCGGCAGGATGTAGTGCAGCCCGACCATTACCGTGGGACGGGTCTGCGGCAGAGTGATCACTGGCGAGTTGGGATCGTCGAGTTCGAGTTCCGGGTAGTTCGAGCCAAGCCTGAGCAGGCCTACATAGACGACGGCCAGCACCACGCCAACCACCCAGGGCGTGGCGTCGCCCAGCACCGGCTTGAGCCAGCCGAGGCCATAGTAGACGGCAAACGAAAGCGCCATCAGCAGGAGCAGGCCGGTCAGGAAACCGATCACCTTGTTGAGCAGAGGACGCGCCGGGTTGCTCGACGGAAGGCCCTTCATGTCGGCCTTGAGCGCCTCGAGGTGCACGATATAGACCAGCGCGATGTAGGAGATCAGCGCCGGCAGGAAGGCATGCTTGATGACTTCCACATAGGAGATGCCGACGTACTCGACCATCAGGAAGGCGGCGGCCCCCATCACCGGCGGCATGATCTGGCCATTTACCGACGACGACACTTCCACCGCGCCGGCCTTCTCGGCCGAGAAACCGACCCGCTTCATCATGGGAATGGTAAAGGTACCGGTGGTGACGGTATTGGCAATGGAGGAACCGGAGATCAGGCCGGTCATGCCGGAGGCGACGACAGCGGCCTTGGCCGGCCCGCCCTTGTAGTGACCGAGCAGCGAGAAGGCGACCTTGATGAAATAGTTGCCGGCCCCGGCCTTGTCGAGCAGGGCGCCGAACAACACGAACAGGAACACGAAGCTGGTGGAGACCCCCAAGGCGATACCGAATACGCCCTGGGTGGTGAGCCACTGGTGGTTGATCAAGCCGTACAGGCTGACCCCGCGATGAGCCAGAATGCCCGGCATATAGGGGCCGAACAGGGTATAGATGATGAACAACGAGGCCACGATCGCCAGCGGCGGCCCCAGTGCTCGCCGGGTTGCCTCGAGCAGCACCAGAATGCCCACGACGCCAACGATCACGTCTCGCAGAATCGGCGACCCAGGGCGACTGGAGAGTTCGGCATAGAACAGGAAGATATAGGCGGCGCAGAAAGCGCCCACCAACGCCAGCACCCAATCCTGGATCGGTATGCGGTCGCGAGGTGAACGCTTGAACGCAGGGTACGCCATGAACGCCAGGAAGGTGGCGAAGGCCAGGTGAATCGAACGCGCCTCGGTGGCATTGAACACCCCGAAGCGGAGCAGAAAAGGCAGCGGCGAGGCAATCCAGAGCTGGAACAGCGACCAGGCGGCCGCGATGCCGACCAGCAGCCTTCCTGGAACACCCAGCGGCTTACGCGCCCCGCTGTCGCTCGAGGCTACCAGATCCTCGAGATCCACCTCAGGCTTTTGTTGATTCGTTTTGTCATTTGTCATTGCCGTCGTGCCCCACCATCGCTTCTGCTCTTGAAGATTGCCCGCTCTAGGAAAAGCCGGTTCGTTCAATGGTCCGTGGTCGGTCCAAACAGATGCGCGGACCCTTTGGGTCCGCGCATCTCACCAGAGGGAATCGGTGCCCCTCAACGACATTTCACTCGATCCAGCCACGCTCACGATAGTAGCGAGCGGCACCATCATGCAGCGGTGCGGTCAGGCCGTCGGAAATCATGTCTTCCTCATTGAGATTTTCGAATGCCGGATGCAGACGCTTGAAGCGGTCGAAATTCTCGAATACCGCCTTGACGGTCTCGTAGATAACGTCTTCATCGACGGCGGTGGAACTCACGAATGTCGCCGCCACGCCGAAGGTCTCGACGTCCTCGTCATTGCCACGATACAGGCCGCCGGGGATGACCGAACGGGTGTAGTAGGGATGCTCCTCGATGAGGGCGTCGATCTCGTCGCCGGTCACCGGGACGAGGCGAGCGTCGATGGTGGTGGTGGCTTCCTGGATGGAGCCGTTGGGATGCCCTACCACGTAGACCATGGCGTCGATATTGTTATCGGCCAGGGCCGCGGCCTGCTCGGCGGCATCCAGCTGGGAAGCCAGCGAGAAGGTGTCGGTATCCCAGCCCATGGCCTCCATCACCACGTTCATGGTGTTGCGCTGACCGGAGCCCGGGTTGCCGATGTTGACGCGCTTGCCGGGGAAGTCGGAGAAGTGCTCGATACCGGAGTCTGCACGCGCCACCACGGTCAGCGGTTCGCCGTGCATGGTGAAGACCGCACGCATGTCTTCCCAGGCACCGTCGGACTCGAAGTTGTCCTCGCCATGGTAGGCGCGGTACTGGACGTCCGACTGGACCACGCCCATGTCGAGTTCGCCGCTGCGCATGCCGTTGACGTTGGCCACGGAACCGCCCGTGGACGGGGCATTACAGCGAATGTTGTGCTCGTCGCTGCCGCGATTCACCATGCGACAGACCGACTGGCCTACGACGTAGTAGACACCCGTCTGGCCACCGGTACCGATGGTGATGAAGCGGTCTTGGGCCACGGCCGGTGCGGAGAACATGGCGGCGCCTACAAGCGCTCCCGAGAAGGCTGCCGCGGAGAAAGCATGGCGTTTCATTAACACACCTCTTTGACGTTATTGGCTAGCTGTCGTTACTGACGAGCAAGATCCCTGAGTAGCCAGGCGATGAATGCATCGGCTGGCGGAAACTACCGCTCCCCTCTACTTTAGCGAAAAAAACGTCGGAACGATGGGTCTTTTTCAACCTGGCCTAATTCTAGTCTGCCTTTTCGTTTAGTGTGCGTTAATTCCTGATATGCATGCCCCATGAGCGTTTATAACCGCTCTGTTGACGGCCAGTTCGCCCCAGCCATGGCGACTCATCCTTGAACGATCGCTCTCCCCGCCACCAGACTGAAAACACAGCCAAGAGGAGCACGCCCATGCCAACTCAACTGGAATGCCGGCAAGGCGACATCGCCAACCAGCCCGACATGGACGCGGTGGTCAATGCCGCCAACGCCGAACTCAGGTCCGGCGGCGGCGTGGCCGGGGCCCTGCATCGGGCGGCCGGGCCGGAGCTCGACCGGGCCTGCCGACCTTTGGCGCCGATCGAACCAGGCCAGGCCGTGATCACCGACGCTTTCGGCCTGCCCAACCGTCATGTGATCCACTGCCTGGGACCGGTGTATGGCCGTGATACGCCGGAAGCGGAACTGCTGGCCGCCTGCTATCGCAACGCGCTCGCGCTGGCCGAGCAACACGGAATTGCAAGCCTGGCCTTCCCCGCCCTCTCGGCGGGCGCCTTCGGCTATCCGCTGGAAGAAGCCGCCCGCATTGCCATCGTGACGGTGCGCGAGACGCTGCCCCAATGCCGCGGCATCGAGCGGGTGCGCTTCGTGCTGTTCGATGCCGGCAGCGCCGAAGTTTTCCAGCGTACGCTGGATTCACTCAACTAGACGTTGTAGCCGAGGACTCTCGGCAACCACAGGGCGATTTCCGGGAAGATCGCGACGAGCGCCAGTGCGCCGGCCATGGCCAGCACGAACAGCAGCGCCCAGCCCAGGGTCTGCTCCAGCCGGATCCTTGCGATTTCGGTGGTTACCATCAGGTTGACCGCTACCGGCGGGGTGAACTGGCCGATGGCGATGTTCATCGCCAGCAGGATACCGAACCACACCGGGTTCCAGCCGAAGTGCTGCATCACCGGAATCAGGATCGGCATCATGATCAGATAGATCGAGATGGCGTCGAGCAGCATGCCCGCCAGCAGCACCGCCAGCATGACCAGTATCAGCAACAGCGTGCCGTTGTCGGACAGGCCGATGACCCATTCCGCCAAGTGGCGGAAGGTGCCGAGCATGGTGCCGGCCCAGGCGAAGATCCCGGCCAGGGCAATGATCAGCATGACCACACCGGAAATTACCGCCGCCTCGCCGAGCAGATTCCACAGGTCGCGCAGGTTGAGCTCGCGGGTGAGGAACAGCCCCACCAGGGCGCCGTAGGCCACGGCCACCACGGCCGCCTCGGTGGGCGTGAACAGCCCCGAGCGCAGCCCGCCGAGGATCAGCACCGGGGCGAACAGCGCCGGTAGCGCCTGCTTGAAGGTCTCGCCCACTTCCAGGCGTTCGGCACCCTTCGCTGGCGTGCCGCCTTCCCAGCCGTAGCGCTTCGACACCAGCAGCGCCGGTACCAGCAGTGCCAGGCCGGCCAGGATGCCGGGGAATAGCCCGGCGGCGAAAAGTGCCCGCAGATCGACCCCGGGCACCACGATGGAGTAGAGAATCAGCGCCACCGAAGGCGGGATCAGGATCGCCGTGGAGGCGGATGCGGCGATCAACGTGGCCGAGAAGGGCTTGGGGTAGCCCGCCTTGGTCATGCTCGGCAGCATCACCATGGCCACTGCCGCGGCGTCTGCCGGGCCGGAACCGCTCATGCCGCCCATGATCATGCACACCAGCACCGCCACCAGTGCCAGACCGCCGTGCCGCGGGCCGATCAGGGCCTGGGCGAAGCGTACCAGGCGCAGCGCCACGCCGGCGCGCTCGAAGATCAAGCCGGTCAGGATGAACAGCGGGATGGCGATCAATGGGTACTTGGCGATGCTGTTGTAGGTATTGGTGCCTAGCGTGGCCAGCATGGCCGGCGAGAGCCCGGAGACGATGCCCACCGCCCCGGCCAGGGCCAGCGAGAAGGCCACCGGCACGCCGGCGATCAACAACCCGGCGAAGGCCAGGATCATCCACAGGTCAGGACTCATCGTCGAGCCTCCCGCGCAGACGGTCTACGATCTGCTGTATCAGGCGCACCAGCATGGCGGCCGACAGTAGCGGCAGCCATACGAGATACCACCACTGGGGCAGGCCGAGTCCAGGCGACAACGACTCCCACTGGTACTCCTCCCAAGTCAGCTTGGCGCCGAACCAGGTGATCAGCCCAAGCACGATGGCCCCGCACAGGCCCTGGAACAGGATCAGCACGAGACGCGGCCCGGCCGGCAAGGCACGCTCGAGCAGGCTGATGCGGATATGGCCGTTGCGCCGCAGCGCCACCGAGGCTCCGGTGAAGGTGAGCACCACCAGCAGGAACACCGAGAATTCCTCGGTGAAGGCCAGCGACCCGCCTGTCACGTAGCGGGTGACGACATTGCCCAGGCTGATCAGTGAAATGATCGCCAGCGCCAGCGAGCCCAGCCAGCGCTCCGGCCTGGCATCGGGGGGGAGTCTCATCGAAGCCTCGCGGTAACAGGCCCGGCGTCGCAGGCGCCGCCGGGATCAGGCTCTTTCAAGCAACGGGGACGAAGGGGTTCAACGCGCCTCGATGGCCTCACGCGCGGCATCGACCAGGTCCTGTCCAATACGCGGAATCCACTTGTCATGCACGCTCTGGGTGGCATTGACGAAGGCGCGATGCTGCTCCTCGGTGAGCTCGGTGACCTGAACGCCGCGCTCCTGGATGGCGGCCAGCCGCTCGCTCTCCTGCTCGCGGGTCATGGCGATCTCCCATTCGCCTGCCTCGATAGCGGTCTCGCGCAGGATCTCGCGTTCCTCCTCGGAGAGCGTTCCCCAGACCTGCTCGTTGACGGCGAAGATCAGCGGATCGTTCATGTAGTTCCACAGCGTCAAGTGCTCCTGCCCCGCCTGATCGATGCGCGCCACGTCGAATACCGAAAGCGGGTTCTCCTGGCCGTCAACGGCGCCGGTGGTCAGCGCCGGCTGGGCATCGGTCCAGCTCATCTGGGTGGGGTCGGCGCCCAGCGCGGTGAAGGTGTCCTGGAACAGCGGCGAGCCCACCACGCGGATCTTCAAGCCTTCGAGATCGCCGGGCTCGTCGATGGGTCCGCGTGAATTGGAGAGCTGACGGAAGCCGTTCTCACCCCAGGCCAGGGGAATCACGCCGCGCGTTTCGATAGCCTCGAATATCATCTCGCCGGCGGCCCCCCCGGTCACGGCGTCCACGGCCGCCTCGTCGGGCATGAAGAACGGCAGCGAGAAGAGGTTGAGTTCGGGCACCTGCGGCGACCAGTTGATGGTCGAGCCGACGGCCATGTCGATCAGCCCCGAACGCATGGCAGAGAACTCCCGGGTCTGATCGCCGTTGACCAGTTGCGAGTTGGGATAGACGCGCAGCGTGAGTTCGCCTCCAGTGCGCTCCTCCACCAGTTCGGCCCACTTCTCCGCCGCCTGGCCCCAGGGGAAAGCATCGGAGAGCACGGTGGAAATGGAAAGTTCGCGTGCCTGCGCCGTAAGCGAGGCAGAGAGTACGACGGCACCGGCCAGGGCCGCGGCGATACGGGAGATACGGCTTGCTGAGTTCATGACGTGTCCTTGGGTCGTTGGCCGTAGTCCCGCGCGGGGAGCCGGCTAATTCTTGGTATCAGGGAGAATCGTGAAGTCCCATCGCATTGTAAAGCGATAAGCGTTGAAGGGAAGGAGGACACGTCGAGCGAGGTCGTCGAGTGAGACCAGGCTATAACTCCCGAACCCAGATATTGCGGTAGCTGACCGCCGCATCATGATCCTGCAGGAAGATCGGGGCACAGCCGTGGGCCTCCTCGTAGTCGGGTTCACCGATCCACTCGGTGGTGCCCTGGAGCTCCACGTGATGCTGGACCAGCACATCGTTGTGCAGCACCGTGACGTAGGCGGGCGACTCCAGCGCTCCAGATTCATCGAAGCGCGGCGCGGTATAGAGGATATCGTAGCTCTGCCACTCGCCGGGCGGGCGCGAGGCGTTCACCAGTGGGATATGCTGCTTGTAGACCGACGCTGCCTGGCCATTGGGGTAGGTGGGATTATCATGAGAATCGAGTACCTGAATCTCATAGCGCTCCTGCAGGAACACACCGCTGTTGCCACGATCCTGGCCGTCCATGCCCTCGATATCGACGGGCGTGCGCCACTCCAGATGGAGCTGCACGTCGCAGAACGCCTGCCGAGTGCGAATCCCCCCGGCGCCGCGCTTCACCGTCATCGCCTCGCCCTCGTGCTGCCAGGGCACGGGGCCACCCTCCTCGGCCTCCCAGGCGCTCAAGTCGCTGCCGTCGAACAGCACGACGGCGTCCGACGGCACGCCACCCGCCGGTGTGTCGACGACCGGCGGCACGGGTTCCCAGACCTCGGTCTTCTCGGCCTGCTGCCAGGGCTCGAGCGGCTCCTCCGTTGTGTCGTCGGCATTGATGGCGGTAAATGGGATCGTCATCAGGCCTGCGCCGGTCACCCAGGCCAGGGTCGTCGACAGAAACGCGGATATCGGTCGTTGCATCGTGTCTCGCTCCAGAATGTCTCGCTTCAGAATGTCTCGAACTGAGGGCGCGACGGATACTTCCGACCGTCACGCCCACCAGGAGTCGGGTGTCGACCCGGCTCGGTCGGTTCCGCGGGGTCAGGTCGCCCAGGCAGGCTCCCCTTCCTCGTAGGGCATGCAGCCGTCGTAGCGCCCCGGTACGGCTTCGTAGCGCAGCACCTGCGTGGCGCCCACCTCCGAGGTGAAGAACCCGAACAGCGTCAGCTGCTTCATCAGAGTGAAATAATGAGGCTCACCGCTCTCCTCGACCTGTGCTCGGGCCTCACGATCCAGCTCTGCGATCAGGTCATGCCGCTGCGTATCGTCCAGACTCAGGAAGTCGCGGTCATAGGCCGCGCGGCTACGTGCGTCGAGCTGCGCCAGGCCCTGATGGAACAGGCCCCGCTCCTGCGGCGTATAACAGGCACTGACGAAGACGGTCATGAAAGCACCGACTTCGGCGTCCTTGGCACCGGGCGTGTCGGTACGCGGCAGGATGGTCTCGGCCAGTTCGTCCAGGCGCTGGATATCCTCGGCGCTGAAGCCTCGGTCGCACTCGTCGAGGGCACTGAAAGCCAACAGGGAGTTGCCTCCGACCAGCGCCGTGCCGGTCGCCACGGCGATCATTTTCAACAGTTCACGACGGTTCATGAGAGATTCCCCCGCTTGAGCTCCTCTACCGCATGGTCCACC
This sequence comes from Billgrantia sp. C5P2, assembly GCF_051062895.2. Taxonomy (NCBI): domain Bacteria; kingdom Pseudomonadati; phylum Pseudomonadota; class Gammaproteobacteria; order Oceanospirillales; family Halomonadaceae; genus Billgrantia; species Billgrantia sp. C5P2. The sequence continues at coordinate 976,290 of NZ_CM128542.1, read as the reverse complement.
GCACGGGCGGTGAGGGCCATATAGGTGAGGGATGGATTGACGCAGGACGACGACGTCATGCAGGCGCCATCGGTGACGAAGACATTGGGGGCATCCCACACCTGGTTGTAGCCGTTGAGTACCGAGGTCGACGGGTCGCGCCCCATGCGCGCGGTACCCATCTCGTGGATGCCCATGCCCGGCGCATAGTCGCCCTCCTCTCCCTTGACGTTTTTCACCCCGGCGGCCTCGAAGAGTTCGATGGCGTCCTGAACCATGTCAGCGCGCATGTCGCGCTCGTTCTGCTTGAGCTCCACGTCGACGGAGAGCACCGGCAGGCCCCACTTGTCTCGCACGCCATGGTCGAGGGCGATGCGGTTCTCGTGGTAGGGCAGCATCTCGCCGAAGCCGGTCATGCCGATGGTCCAGCTCCCCGGCTGGCTGAGGGCCTGCTTCAGCTCGGCACCGACGTTGAGCTCGGCGATCTCGCGATCCCAGCCCAGTCGGCTCGCCGCACCCTGGTAACCGAAGCCGCGCAGGTAATCCCGCTGCTCGTCGCCGACGTTGCGGAAGCGGGGAATGTAGAAGCCGGCGGGGCGTCGCCCGAAGTAATACTTGTCGAGATAGCCCTCCACGTCGCCGCTGGCACCGCAGCGAAAGTGATGGTCCATCACGTTGTGGCCAAGCTCGCCGCTGCTGCTGCCCAGGCCGCCCTCCCAGACGTCGGTGGCGGAGTTCATCAGGATCCAGGTGGAGTTGAACGCCGAGGCGTTCAGGAACACCACGTCGGCGGTGTACTCGTAGGTCTGGTGGTTCTCGGCGTCGATCACCTCGACGCCGCGGGCACGCTGGCGATCCTTGTCGTACAGCACCTGGCTGACGATGGAGAAGGGCCGCAGCGTCAGGTTGCCCGTCTTCATCGCCGCCGGCAGCGTGGCCGACTGAGTGCTGAAGTAGGCACCATAGGGGCAACCCAACCAGCACTTGTTGCGATACTGGCAATCGACTCGGTTCTGTTCCGGCTTCGGCTGGGTGATGTTGGCTACCCGGCTGTGAATCAGGCGACGCCTGCCATCGAATGCACTCTCGATACGCTTGGCAACGTCTTTTTCCACGCAGTTGAGTTCGATGGGCGGCAGGAACTGACCATCGGGCAGAATATCCAATCCTTCACGCGTCCCGGCGATACCAGCGAAGCGCTCGACGTAGTCGTACCAGGGCGCCAAGTCCTCATAGCGGATGGGCCAGTCGATGGCGATCCCTTCGCGCTGATTGGCCTCGAAGTCCATGGGGCTGAATCGATAACTCTGGCGACCCCACATCAGCGAGCGGCCACCCACATGATAGCCGCGAAACCAGTCGAAGCGTTTCTCCTCGACGTAAGGATTGGCCTGTTCATCCGCCCACATCCCCATGGTCGATTCGTTCAACGGATAGTCGCGCTTCAATACTGGAAACGCTTCCCGCATTTCCTGAGTGGCGTGGTCGCGGTGCGGGTAATCCCAGGCTTCCTTGTCAGCGTTCTGGTAATCCTTGACATGTTCGATATTACGGCCCCGCTCCAGCAGCAGGACCTTGAGCCCTTTCTCGGTCAATTCCTTGGCGGCCCAGCCGCCGCTGATGCCTGAACCAACCACGATGGCGTCGTAGTGATTATTAGCCATGGAGTGATACCTTTCTTGTAAGAATGCATTGTAAAAAGCACGTCGAATCAAACGTCGCAGAGATACACAGCCGTCTGGAGTGATTCGAATTTCTCTTGGCTCTCTTCACGGTCGGGAAGAAATTCCTGAGCGACATATCCTCTGTAGCCGGTGTCCCGTATCGCACGGCAGATAGCCGGATAGTTGAGCTCCTGGCTGTCGTCTATCTCGTGCCTACCGGGCACGCCGGCGGTATGGTAATGACCGAAATAGCGATGGTTGTCGCGAATGGTACGAATGATGTCGCCCTCGCTTATCTGCATGTGATAAATGTCGTAGAGCAGCTTGAAATTGGGCGAATCGAGACGGCGACACAGCTCGATTCCCCAGGCAGAGTTGTCACAGAGATAGTCGGGGTGATCGATCTTGCTGTTGAACAGCTCCATCTGCAGCACGATCCCCTTCTGCTCGGCCCGGCCGAGGATGCGTCTCAGTCCGGCCTCGGCGTTGTCCAGCCCCTGCTCCGGGTCCATCCCGCGGGCATTGCCACTGAAGCAGATCAGGTTGGTGTAGCCCGCGTCGCTGACCCGGTCGATATGGTCGAGATAGCGCTCCACCAACGCCGTGTGGAAACGGGCGTCCCCCCAGCCGTCCTCGAGGCTCAACTCCGCTCCATTGCACATGGAGGCGTCGAGACCATGCCGTTTCAGTACCGACCACTCCTGTGGTCCCACTAGGTCGATGGCCGAGATACCCAGCCGTTTCGCCAGCTGGCAAAGCTCCTCGAGAGGGAGAAAGTCGAAGGTCCAGCGCGCCACGGAGTGGCGGATATTTCCCCTGAGTTCACGTTTTGCGTGGCCGGTCCCGGCTAACGCACGGGTGGCGAAAGTGGGCGCTACCGCCAACCCGCCAACGCCGGTCACGGTATGACGCAGCAGACGGCGCCGGTCGATGGGATTCCTCATCATGACGAAGCCTCATGATCGTCTTCGTGGTAGCGCGTTACGGCTCACTCGCCATGAAGCGTCGCGAGTTCGTTACGCAGAAAGTCGTTGCCTTCCGTGATGACGGCTTCGGCATCGAGCGGCATGTCGTGCTCGATGATGTACCACTCCACCTCCGCTCGCTCGATGGCGGGAAGCAGCGTGTCCCACTCGAGTACTCCCTGGCCCAGCGTGGCGAAGCCGCCCTCCTCGTCGGCAGTGCCTTCGGGCGCGTTGTCCTTGGCGTGCACGGCAAATAACCGATCCTCCACGCGCGCTACGTACTCGGCCGGATCCAGGCCGCCACGGTCGACCCAGGCGACGTCCAGCTCCAGCAGCAGCTCGGGTCCTGCGGCATCGAGCATGTGCTCCAGCGCCGTTTTATCCTCGAAGACTTCCATTTCGAAATCATGGTTGTGGTAGGCGAGCCGGAAACCCTCCTCGTTCAATCGGGAGGCGATATCGCCAAGCTCGCGTCCCAGGTCCTGCCAGCCCTCGGCATCGGTGGGTCGTGCCTGTTCGTCCAGATAGGGCAAGGTCAGCATGTCGTTGCCAACCGCTCGATTGAAGGCGACCGTCTCATTCAGGCGATGCTTCAAGTCTTCCAGCGGTACGTGGCTCGATATCACCTTCAGTTCATACTCCTCGAGCAGGGCCTCGAGCTCCTCTGCGCTCACGTCCTGGGTCCCTACGGTCTCTATGGCTTGAACACCCGACCGCTTCACGGCGGCCAATTGCTCCTCCAGGTCACCGAAGTCACGCAAGGTGTACATCTGCACGGCAATCGGAAATTCTGCGGTATTCTCCTGTGCCATGGCGGACTGAGTCATACCTCCGATCACCATGATTCCTGCCATCAACGTGGTGGGAAATTTCCACTTGATAAGAAGAGTGGGATTATCCATATGGGTTTCTTTCCCTCGTTATTGTGGATTTTTGGTAGCCGAAATCACAGGGATACACGATGGACAAGGCGGTTACGCACTACCAATCCATCTCGCATGAGGAGAGCTTTCAGCTCTCTCATCCCTTGCAATGCAATCGATTACATTTTTTAGTTCAAGGCCAAGAAGCCTGCAAGCTGCGATCAAAAATATTGGCGTGCCATTTCCATTTTTCGGCTTAAACGATTAACAAAAAAGCAGTAAGCTCATGTTTTTTCATATTTGCTTCAGTAACAAAAAAGGATGGTATACTTTGGTCTAATATGAGAGATAATGAAGAACATCCAAGGATAGGCGATCAGTGCGGGTGGTTCAGATCGTCACACTTTCAAGCGGACTGCTGCCCCAAGACTGCTGTCATTTTTGAGTGATTCGTTCTGTTGAGACATGGCAATATCGTTTCACATACAATGATTGCATCATGCAAGTCGACAAAGCGGTTCTTGTTCAAAGGGAAAGCCGCTACCATTGCCCGAAGCCACCCAGTATGTCACTCCTACCTCGTGAGTTACTCACCCTGGTAGCGACATGCGTTGACTCATCTGCCATGCACAGGACACTCGCGGTTTGCTCGTGGGCATGGCCACTGCCAAGGACCTGCCGTGCCGCTGCGCGACCTGCTGCTGGGCCTTTCGATCGTGGCGATCTGGGCCCTGAACATCATCGTCATCAAGCTGGGCGTCGGAGAGCTGCCGCCGTTGCTGTTGACCACCCTGCGTTTCCTCCTGGTGGCCACCTTGCTGGTGCCCTTCCATCCCGTGGCACGCCATCAATTGCCCTTTCTGCTGCTGCTGTCGGTGACCTTCGGCACCCTGCACTTCGCCCTGCTGTTCATCGGCCTGGGGCAGGCGGAGGCCGGTACCGGAGCATTGCTGGTGCAGATGGGCACCCCCTTCGCCACGCTGCTGGCGGTGATCTTCCTGGGCGAGAGGCTAAGCGCCAAACGGCTGGTCGGGCTCGCGCTGTCGTTCGGTGGGGTGGTGGTCCTGGCCGGCGGCCCCAGCTTGCCCTCACCGCTGCCCATGGCCCTGCTGCTGCTCAGCGCCTTCGGCTGGGCGGTGTCGCAGCTGTTGATCAAGAAAGGGCCCAACCTGGCGCCCATGGCGCTGGCGGGCTGGACGGCACTGTTCGCCGTGCCACAGGTAGCAATCGGCTCCTGGTGGTTCGAGCAGGACCAGATGAGCGCCATGGCGACGGCCGGCTGGTTCGGCTGGGGGGCGGTGTTCTATACGGCGGTGATGTCGTCGATCGTCGCTTACGGCATGTGGTACGGCCTGTTGCGTCGACATCCGGTCAGCCGTCTGGCGCCGCTGAGCCTGCTGGTGCCGGCGGGCGCCGTGGTGCTGGGCATCGTGCTGCTGGGAGAAACCCTCAATGCGCATATCGCGTTCGGTGGGGCCATGGTCATCGCCGGGGTGGCATTGATCGTGATTCGTTTCCGGGCCCTATTGGGCCGTTGACGGGCAATCTCCCTGGCGCCCAGGCCAGCTAACGCAGGCCCCCTCCTCGATGCCGCGTTCTTCGAAGTAACCGGCATTGACTTCCAGTGCCGCGTGATAGGCGGCACCGGCGACGGTCACGGGGCAGTCGTAGGGGTTACGCGAGAGGCACGGCTGCATGGTATGCAGGGCAGCGATACGGCCGTCTGCGTCGATGAAGGCGATGTCCAGCGGAATACGGGTGCGATACATCCAGAAGCTACCCGCGGCCGGCTGCTGCTCCTCGTAGAGAAACAGCATGCCGGCGTCGGGAGCGAGATGGTCACGGTCCATCAGCCCCTTCTGCCGCTCGGAGGAAGAGCGCGCCAGCTCCACCTCAAGCCGGTGGCGCTCGGTACCCGCGTGAATTTCCAGCGGGACACGCTGGAGCGTCGAGGTCTCATCGGCCCCGGCCGGCATTTGCCAGGCCAGCAGCGTGGCCAGAACGAGGCCCTGCGCCAGCCGAATGGCAGATGAAACACGAAGGGTCAGCGTCATATCACTCCTTGCTCAGACTCATCCTGGCGCCTGCCCCCTGCCCGAGGATCGCCATCAGATCGATACGCGTTTCACGGATGGACAGGTCGAGCAACCCCTCCAGTGCCTCAAGGTGCTCATGGATGCTGCCCCTTGCCGCCTCGCCGTCGCCGCTGCGCAGGTGGGCAAGCAGGGCCGGATGATCCTCGGGCAGGTAGCAGCTGGCCAGCCCCGCGCGCTTGTACAAGGCAATGACGATGGAGGTGCGCAGGATCAGGTCGGTGAGCATGGCGCCTAGTACCCGATTGGGCGAGTGCTCGGCGAGCAGGTGATGGATGGCGAGCGAGTGTTCGATACGTGCCGGCTCGTCGCCACGGGCGTACGCCTCGGCTTCGCGCTTGACCAGGGTGGCGATATCCTCGAGCGGCGCCTCATCGAGATTTCCGGCCAACAGCGCGGCCACCTCGCCCTCTACCAGGCGTCGGGCGGCAAAGGTCTCGCGGGTCTCCTCGATGCTCGGTGCGCGTACCCGGGCCACCTGGTTGGGCTGCTGGCTGACGACATGATCGGCCGCCAGCCGGGTCAACGCCTTGCGCACCACCGAGCGGCTCACACCAAAGATCTCGCCCAACGCCACCTCCGGCAGGCGCGTGCCGGGCGGCAGGCGCTGGGTCAGCACGGCAGCACGCACCTTGTCGACGATGAAGCGATCGCTGATCCGTCTCCCGGCGTGTGTCTCGGCGGCGATCTCGTCCTGCCAGGTCATGCTCATGGGTAACCCTCGTCCCTCGTTAATGAGCTTACCTTCGCATGTTTCGCCTATCCTGGCCACACGAACGCCGGCCTTCTGTATACAAAAATCAGGCTCGCAGGTGCTTCTCGGAAACATCGAGTATCTTCAGGGTATTGGTTCCGCCGTGGGCGTTCATGTGGTCGCCCCGGGTCAGGATGACATGATCGCCGGGCTCGGCAATCCCCTTCTCCACCAGCAGCGAAAGCGCGCGGTCGTTGAGCTCGCCGGCGGCCATCGCGGTGGTGTCGAACGGCAGCGAGACCACGCCGCGGTAGAGCGCCATGCGGCGCTGGGCGATGGGGCTGTGGGCCAGCCCGACGATGGGCAGCCCCGAGCGGATGCGCGAGGCGATCAGCGGGGTGTAGCCGGTCGAGGTCATGCAGGCGATGGCGGCCACCCCGGTGAGGTGGTTGGCGGCGTACATGGCCGATAGCGCGATGGTCTCGTCGATGCGCGAGAAGCCCTCGTGGATGCGGTGGCCCGACTCCTGGGCGATGCGCTCGCGCTCGGCGCCGAGGCACACCCGGCGCATCGCTTCCAGCGTCTCCACCGGGTAGTCGCCGGCGGCGGTCTCGGCCGAGAGCATCACCGCGTCGGTGCCGTCGAGCACGGCGTTGGCGACGTCGAACACCTCGGCGCGGGTGGGCAGCGGCGAGCCGATCATCGACTCCATCATCTGGGTCGCGGTGATCACCGCGCGGTTGAGCGTGCGGGCGCGCTTGATGATGCGCTTCTGCATGCCGATCAGCTTCTCGTCGCCGATCTCCACGCCGAGATCGCCGCGCGCCACCATCACCGCCTCGGAGGCCTCGATGATGCCGTCGAGGGTGGCGTCGTCGGCCACCGCCTCGGCGCGCTCGAGCTTGGCCACCAGGCCGATCTCGCGGCCGGCGTCGCCGAGCAGGCGGCGCGCCTCAAACATGTCCTCGGCGTGGCGCGGGAAGGAGACGGCGAGGTAGTCCACGCCGATCTCGATGGCGGTCTGAAGGTCGGCCTTGTCCTTGTCGGTGAGCGCCGGGGCCGAGAGCCCACCGCCCTGCTTGTTGATGCCCTTGTTGTTGGAGAGCTTGCCGCCGGTGACCACGGTGGTGTGGACCTGTTGGCCCTCGACCCGGGTGACGTCGAGCACCAGGCGGCCATCGTCGAGCAGCAGGCGGTCGCCGGCGGTGACGTCGTCGGCCAGCTGGGTGTACTCGCAGCCGACGCGGCTGGCGTCGCCGGCCTCGGTGTCCATGGCCATGTCGAGGACGAAGGGCTGGCCCTCGGCGAGCACCACCGCGCCCTCCTTGAAGCGGGCGATGCGGATCTTGGGCCCCTGCAGGTCACCCAGGGCGGCGACGCTGCGCCCCAGGCGGTCGGCGATCTCGCGCACGGCGATCAGTCGGCGGCGGTGGTCGGCGGCGCTGCCGTGGGAGAAGTTGAGGCGCACCACGTCGACGCCGGTGCGGATCATCGCCTCCAGCACGCCCTCGCGATCGCTGGCCGGGCCCAGGGTGGCGACGATCTTGGTGCGGCGGATGGGGTCGTGAATGGGAGCATGGGGCGGAAGCGTCATGGTGTCCTCGGCAAGACCAGGATGGCACGGAAGTCGTTGACGTTGGTACGGGTCGGCCCGGTGACGATGAGCCGGTCCAACGCCTGAAAGAAAGTATACGCGTCGTTGCGTGACAGGTAATCGGCGGGATCGAGGCCGTGTTCCTTGGCGCGACTCCAGTCGTCGGGCGAGAACAGCGCGCCGGCATTGTCCTCGGAGCCATCGATGCCGTCGGTGTCGATGGCCAGGGCGTGAACTCCCGCGGCGCCTTCCAGCGCTTCGAACAGCCCCAGCAGGTACTCCACGTTGCGCCCGCCACGACCGTTGCCGCTCACGGTGACGCTGGTTTCACCGCCGGAAAGGATCAGCAGCGGCGAGGCGATCTCCTCGCGTGCCTCCAGGGCCATGCGCGCCTGGGCACGACCCAATTCGCGAGCCTCGCCCTCCAGGTCGTCGCCCAGCACGCGCACCATTACCCCGGCCTCCTCCACCACGTTCCTGGCGGCTTCCAGGGCGTCGTGTGCACGCGCCAGGGTCACGCTGTCGTCACGCTCGAAGGCCGTGTCGTCGGGTGAGGGAGCGGACGTGTCCCGTTCAAGGTGTTGGCGTACGTGCGGCGGCACCTCGATGGCGTAGCGCTCGAGCACCGCCAAGGCATCGGCCGGGGTCGAGCGATCGGGCAGGGTCGGCCCCGAGGCGATCTGCGTGGCCACGTCGCCGGGAATATCGGAAATCAGCCAGGTTACGACCTGGGCCGGATGCGCCGCCGCGGCCAGGCGGCCGCCCTTGATCGCCGAGAGGTGGCGGCGCACGGTATTCATCTGACCGATCGGCGCGCCGCAGCGCAGCAGTTCACGGTTGATCGCCTGCTTGTCGGCAAGCGTGATGCCTTCCGCCGGCAGCGTCATCAAGGCCGAGCCGCCACCGGAGATCAGCGCGATGACTCGGTCCTCCTCGCCCAGATCCGCGACCGCCTCGAGCATGCGCCGGGCTGCCCTTTCGCCCAGGTCGTCGGGCATCGGGTGGGAAGCTTCGAGCACTTCGATCACGCTGCATGGCTCGCCATGGCCGTAGCGGGTGACCACCAGACCCGAGAGCGGCGCATCGGGACAGCGCGCCTGCCAGGCGCGCTCCAGCGCCGCGGCCATGGACGCTGCCGCCTTCCCTGCTCCCACCACGACGGTGCGCCCCGGCGGCGGGTCGGGCAGCAGGTTCGCTACCAGCGTGTCGGGATGCACGGCGGCGACGGCGATGTCGGCGAGGCGGCGCAGCCAGTCCGCCACGTCCAGCTCGGTATCGAAGGGAGGGAGTTCGGGAGTCATCTTGGGCACACCTCGCAGGGCGACAGGCTTCGACGGTAACAGCCGGGAAGGTGAGAAAAAAGCCCGACGGCGGGCGGGGTCCAGCCGGGGATCCCGCCGCCGGGTAAAAGCCACACAAGTGCGGCTTGATGGTGGACGACGACCCGACGCCCACCTGGAGGGAAATATCGGCTCAGCGTCTGCGCGACCGGCAGGCCGAATGAAGCCCCCTTCGTACGCGAATCAATTACCCACTTCGTGGTCGGCCAGTGCCTCCAGCGCGCGCAGGATGCCGGCATGATCCCACTCCCCGCCGCCATGCGCGGCGCAGGCCTGGAACAGCTGCTGGGCGTTGGCGGTACCGGGCAGCGCCAGGTTGAGGCTGCGCGCCCCTTCCAGCGCCAGGTTGAGGTCCTTCTGGTGCAGCTTGATCTTGAACCCCGGGTCGAAGGTACGCTTGATCATGCGCTCGCCGTGCACGTCGAGGATCTTCGACTGGGCCAGGCCGCCGAGCAGCGATTCGCGCACCTTGGCCACATCGGCGCCCGCCCTGGAGGCGAACAGCAGGCCTTCGGCCACCGCCTCGATGGTCAGTGCGACGACGATCTGGTTGGCCACCTTGCAGGTCTGGCCGGCGCCATGACCGCCGATGTGGGTGATGGTCTTGCCCATTACCTCGAGGATCGGCCTGGCACGGGAGAAGCCCTCTTCGGTGGCCCCCACCATGATGGTCAGCGCCGCGTTGATGGCACCGCCCTCGCCGCCGGAAACCGGCGCATCGACATATTCGCCGCCGGCCTCATGGATACGCTTGGCGAAGCCCTGGGTGGCGATGGGGGCGATGGAACTCATGTCGATGACCAGGGTACCCGGCTTGAGTCCCTCGATGACGCCGCCCTCGCCGAACAGCACCTGCTCGACGTCGGGGGTGTCCGGCACCATGGTGATGACCACCTCGGCCTGCTCGGCCACGGCGCGAGGGCTGTCGAGTTCGGTCATGCCCTTCTCGGCCAGGGTGGCATCCAGGGTGCCGCGCTTGACGGTGACGAGTTCGTGGCCGGCATCCAGCAGATGCCCCGCCATGGGGCGGCCCATGATGCCAAGGCCAATGAATCCGATCTTGCTCATGATGCTTCTCCTTTCAGCTTGTCTTTATGCTTTCTGTACTAAGGCACACTTTCCAGCGGCTGGAGAGATGAGCGCCGGGGGCAAGTCGCAGCGAGGGTCATTTGCCATGGATGGCAAATGTAGCGCCCAGGGATGGGTTCACAGCGCCCTCGCACAGACTTGCCGCCGGGACAGCTCATCGGGCCAAGTGCCTACCGCTCCTCTCAGCGGATGCTATCCAGCCAGCCCAGCCCTTCTTTCGTCGTCGTCTTCGGCTTGTACTCGCAGCCGATCCAGCCGTCGTAGCCCAGCCGGTCGAGGTGGGCGAACAGGAACGGGTAATTGATCTCCCCGGTGCCCGGCTCGTGGCGGCCGGGGTTGTCGGCCAGCTGCACGTGGGCGATACGATCCAGGTGCTTCTCGATGGTCGGTGCCAGGTCGCCCTCCATGATCTGCATATGATAGATGTCGTACTGCAGCTTGAGATTGTCGCTGCCCACCTCGTCGAAGATCGCCAGGGCCTGTTCGGTGCGATTGAGGAAGAAGCCCGGAATGTCGCGGGTGTTGATCGGCTCGGCCAGCAGCAGGATGCCGGCGGCCTCGAGCTTCTCCGCAGCGTAGTGCAGGTTCTCCACCAGGGTGCGTCGCGCCTGCTCCAGGCTCACGCCCTGGGGCTGGATGCCGGCCAGGCAGTTGACCTGCTTGCAGCCGAGCACGGTGGCGTAGTCGATGGCCTTCTCGACGCCGGCGCGGAACTCCTCGACGCGATCCGGATGACAGGCGATGCCGCGCTCACCGGCGCCCCAGTCGCCGGCCGGCAGGTTGTGCAGCACCTGCGTCAGGCCGTGCTCGTCGAGGCGCGCCTTGATTTCGACGGCGGAATAATCGTAAGGAAAGAGGTATTCGACGCCCTTGAAGCCCGCATCGGCGGCGGCCTTGAAACGGTCGAGGAACTCCTCCTCGGTGAACAGCATGCTGAGGTTGGCGGCAAACTTGGGCATTTGGGTCTCCCTCTATCTGTGTTGTCGATATATGACGGCGCTGCGCCATCGTCCCCGCAATGACGCAGCGCAGTGTGCTACGTGAGAGCCGCGATCGAGGTCGGCGCATCCGCGCTGTTCTCGGCCAGCGCCTCGAATTCGTTGATGCCGTCGAGGTCGGTGCCCATGGCGATGTTGGTCACCCGCTCGAGGATGATTTCCACCACCACCGGGACCCGGTGTTCGCGCATCAGGGCTTTCGCCTCCTCGAGTGCCGGGGCGATCCGGTCGGGCTGGGTCACGCGCAGCGCCTTGCAGCCGAGCCCTTCCACTACCGAGACGTGATCGACGCCGTAGTCGTTGATCTCGGGGCAGTTGACGTTCTCGAACGAGAGCTGCACGCAGTAGTCCATGTCGAAGCCGCGCTGGGCCTGGCGAATCAGTCCCAGGTAGGAGTTGTTCACCAGCACGTGGATGTAGGGCAGCTTGAACTGGGCGCCGGCGGCGAGCTCCTCGACCATGAACTGGAAGTCGTAGTCGCCTGAGAGCGCCACCACCTCGGCTTCCGGGTCGGCCTTGCACACGCCAAGCGCGGCGGGAATGGTCCAGCCCAGCGGGCCCGCCTGGCCACAGTTGATCCAGTGGCGCGGCTTGTACACGTGCAGGAACTGGGCACCGGCAATCTGCGACAGGCCGATGGTGCTGACGTAGCGAGTGTTCTTGCCGAAGACCTTGTTCATCTCCTCGTAGACCCGCTGCGGTTTCACCGGCACGTCGTCGAAGTGGGTCTTGCGCAGCAGGGTGCGCTTGCGTTCCTGACAGGACTCGGCCCAGGCGCTGCGATCCTTGAGCGTGCCCGCTGCCTTCCGCTCACGTGCCAGCTCGACGAACAGCTCGAGGGCTGCCTTGGCGTCGGAAACGATGCCGTAGTCGGGGCCGAAGATGCGCCCGATCTGGGTCGGCTCGATGTCGACGTGGACGAACTTGCGCCCCTTGGTATAGGTCTCGAGGTTGCCCGTGTGGCGGTTGGCCCAGCGATTGCCGATGCCCATCACGAAGTCGGACTCGAGCAGGGTGGCGTTGCCGTAGCGGTGCGAGGTCTGCAACCCCACCATGCCGGCCATCAGCGGGTGGTCGTCGGCGATGCTGCCCCAGCCCATCAGCGTGGGGATGACCGGCACGCCGGTGAGCTCGGCGAACTCGACCAGCAGCTCGCTGGCGTCGGCGTTGATGATGCCGCCGCCGGCGACCAGCAGCGGGCGCTCGGCTTCGTCGAGCATGGCCATGGCCTTCTCGACCTGGGCGCGCGAGGCGCTGGGCTTGTAGGCCGGCAGCGGCTCGTAGGTGTCGGGGTCGAACTCGATCTCGCTCAACTGCACGTCGATCGGCAGGTCGATCAGCACCGGTCCCGGGCGCGAAGAGCGCATCAACTGGAAGGCCTGCTGGAAGGCGCGCGGCACCTGAGCCGGCTCCAGCACGGTGACCGCCCACTTGGTCACCGGCCCGGCGATGGCCTGGATGTCGACTGCCTGGAAGTCCTCCTTGTGCAGCTTGGCGCGCGGCGCCTGGCCGGTGATGCACAAAATCGGGATGGAGTCTGCGCTGGCCGAGTAGAGGCCGGTGATCATGTCGGTGCCGGCGGGGCCGGAGGTACCGATGCAGACGCCGATATTGCCGGCCTTGGTACGGGTATAGCCCTCGGCCATGTGCGAGGCCCCTTCGACGTGGCGGGCCAGCACGTGATCGACACCGCCGATCTTGCGCAGGGCGGCATAGAACGGATTGATGGCGGCGCCGGGCACGCCGAAGGCGATGTCGATGCCTTCCTTGCGGAGCACGTGAACGGCGGCCTCTGCTGCGGTCATTCGAGCCATGACGGTTCCTCCCGTGAGTGGCGACCAGATTGTTTTTGGAAAATATTTCTGTATACCGAGATTAGAAGCCGTTACGCGTTCCGTCAATATTTTATGGAAAATATTTTCACACAATTCACGAAAAACAAAAAAGCCAAGCTGAATTAACAGCTTGGCCTAACGAAAAAACTCACTAGCCGGCTAAGAGAGGCCCAGGGAGCGGAGCGATGCCCGTTACCGATGGCAACTGAATCAGAACCCCTTGGCCGAGCCGCGAGGCCTGGCGGGCTGCGGCTTGTCGCACTTGAGGAAGCGGCCGTGCCCCGCGTCCACCATGGGTTCGCCGCCACGCGACACCACTCGGCCCCGGCACAGGGTAAGCACCGGCCGGCCGGTGAGCTCCACCCCCTCATAAGGGGTGTAATCCACTGCGTGGTGCAAGGCTTCGTTGCGCACCGTCATCTTCGCTTCGCTGTCCCACAGGGTCAGGTCGGCATCGCTGCCGATGGCGATGGTGCCCTTGCGCGGGTAGAGACCGTAGATCTTGGCTGGGTTGGTGGCGGTGAGCGCCACGAAGCGGGTGGCGTCGATGCGCTGCTTGACGACCCCCTCCGAGAACAGGATCGCGAGGCGCGTTTCCAGGCCCGGTATGCCGTTGGGAACGTGGTGGAAGGCGGCATCCTCCCCATGCAGTTTCTTGCCCTTTGGGTCGTCGTAGCGAAAGGGGGCGTGATCGGAGGAGAAGACCTGGAAGACCCCGTTTTCCAGCGCCTGCCAGACCGCCTCCTGCGCCTTCTCGTCACGCGGTGGCGGGCTGCACACGCACTTGGCCCCCTCGAAGCCTTCCTGGTCCAGGTCGGCGGCGGTCAGCATCAGGTACTGGGGACATGTCTCGCCATAGACCCGCAGGCCGCGCCCCTGGGCCCAGCGGATCTGCTCGATGGCCTCGGGGCCGGAGACGTGAACGATCAGGATCGGTACGTCGATCAGCTCGGCCAGGGAAATGGCGCGGTGGGTCGCCTCGCGCTCTGCGATCGCCGAGTGGGCCTCGCTATGGAAGTACGGCGCCGTCTTGCCCTGGGCCTCGAGCAGTTCGGTCAGGTAGGCGATGCAGTCGGCGTTCTCCGCATGCACCATCACCATGCCGCCCTCGCGACGCGCCATGGCCAGCACCTCGAGCACCTCGCGATCGTTGAGCTTGAGGTCGTCGTAGGTCAGGTAGATCTTGAACGAGCTGTAGCCCTCCTGGATCAGGGCCGGCAGCTCCTCCTTGAGCACCGTCTCGGTAGGGTCGGTCACGATCATGTGGAAGGCGTAGTCCACCATCGCCTTGCCCTCGCTGCGACGGTGATAGTCCTCTACCGCGGCGCGCAGGCTCTGGCCCTTCTGCTGCGCGGCGAAGGGAATCACCGTGGTGGTGCCGCCGCATGCCGCCGAGCGGGTGCCGGTCAGGAAGTCGTCGGCCATCACCGCGCCGTCGCCGAGGGGCTGGTCCAGGTGGCAATGGGCATCGATGCCCCCCGGCATCACCCACAGCCCCTGGGCGTCGATGACCTCGCCGGCCCCCTCCAGGCCCTGCCCCAGGGCGACGATGCGCCCGTCCTTGATGCCGATATCGGCGTCGTAGCTGTCGGCCGCCGTGATGATGCGGCCGTTCTTGATCAGGGTATCGAAGCGTGTCATGTCACCTACCTTGTCGTTGTCGCCGGGTCAGCCCATGGCTTCGGGAAGCCAGAGCACCAGGCCGGGCCAGAGAATGATCAGCAGCACGAACAGCAGCATGATGGCCAGGAACGGCAGGCTGCCGACCATCACGTCGGTGATGGAGCCGCGCCCGCGCACGCCTTGGACCACGTAGAGGTTCATGCCGATGGGCGGAGTGATCAGCGAGATTTCCATCATCACCACGAGGAAGATGCCGAACCACACCGGGTCGAAGCCGAACTGGACGACCATGGGCACCACGATCGGTACGGTGGCGATCATCATCGACAGAGTCTCGAGGAAGCAGCCCAGCACCAGGTAGAAGACCACCAGCGCCAGGATCAGCCCGAAGGGCGTGAGACCCAGGTCGGCCACCCAGCGGGTCAGGGTGGTGGGAATGCCCAGGATGCCGACGACGTAGTTGAGGAAGAAGGCCGCCACGATGATCAGCATGATCATGGCCGTGGTGCGAGCCATGGAGAGGAAGCACTCGTGCAGCATTCGGAAGGTCAGCTTGCGGTTCCAAGCCGCCAGGCCCAGCGCGGCGACCACCCCCAGGGCAGCCGCCTCGGTGGGCGTGGCCCAGCCGCTGTAGATGCTGCCGATGACGATCGCGAAGACGAACGCCGGCGGCAGCAAGTCCACCAGCGAAGCCAGGCGCTCACGCAGCGACACCCGCTCGGAAGCCTTCCCCACCACGCCGGGCCTCAGCAAGGCGAAGGCCATGATGGTGAGCATGAAGGCGCCCGCCAGCGCCAGCCCCGGCAGGATCCCGGCGATGAACAGCTTGCCGATCGAAGTATTGGTGATCGCGCCGTAGATGATCATGTTGATGCTCGGCGGGATCAGGATGCCGAGCGTCGCCCCGGCAGCCAGGGTGCCCAACGCCAGCCGCTCGCTGTAGCCGCGCTCGGCGAAGGCCGGTAGCGCCACCGTACCGATGGTGGCAGCCGTCGCCACCGAGGAGCCGGACATGGCGGCGAAGACCGAAGAGGCGCCGATATTGGTGTGCAGCAGGCCACCGGGCAGGCGATCGAGCCATACCGACAAGGCGCTGTACATGCGCTCGGTGATGCCGCTGCGCAGGAGCAGCTCACCGAGCAGGATGAACAGCGGAATGGCCGTCAGGATGAAGTCGTTGAGCGTTCCCCACAGCGTGTCGCCGAAGGAGAAGAGCAACGGCATGCTCAGATACATCAGGGTACCCAGGGTGGCGACGGTGAAGATCGCCACGGCGACGTGAATGCCGACCGCCATCATGCCCAGCATGACGACAAAGCCGATCATTACCTGGAAGGCGCCGATCATGACGTGGCCCTCCCCGGTTCGGCGGTGATATCGCCGGCGTAATCCTTACGCGCCTCGCTCAGTTCGTCGTCGGTGGAGCGCGGGCCGTATTCCCGATCCAGTGCGGCCAGCTGGCCGGTGACCAGCAGGACCAGCGCGCGAAAGGCCAGCAGCAGGGTCAGCACACAGAACACCCCGAGCCCCGCCACCCACAGGCTCTGCGGAATCCACAGCGGCGTCTGCAGCGGCGTGCTGGCAAGACTGCCGAATTCCAGCGTCTCCTCGAGCGTCTCGACGGCGCGCCACAGCATGAAGGACGAGAAAGCCGCCAGCATTACCATCGCGACGACGTTGAGCGGCGCCTGCAGCAGCCGAGGCAAGCGGGTCAGCAGCACGTCGACGCGGGTGTGAGCGCGGTGCAACAGCGCGTAGGCAAAGCTGAACGAGACGCCGATGGCCAGCACGTAGCCACCGATTTCATCGACGCCTTGCAGGGAGTAGTGGAACAGCTTGCGTGCGATCACCTCGAAGGTGATCAACAGCGACAATCCGAGCGCGGCATAGCCGGCGGCAATCGCGGCGCCATGAGCCAGCCCACGGGCCAGACGATAAGGATGCGGTGTAACCATCGCATTTCTCCATGTCGCCCCGGCCACCTCAGGCAGCCGGGGCGAGGCAGTGGCTTACTGGGAAACGGACATGCCCGCGGCCTGCCCCACCGTCTCGTTCCAGACCTCGACGCAGCCGTCATACTGAGCGCTGCAGCTCTCGGCCCAGACGGGCAGGACGGCTTCCTGGGTGATCGACTCCACCAGCGCACGCGACTCGGAATCGATATCCACCAGCGTCATGTCGTAGGCTTCGTGCCGCGAACACTCCGCCTGGCCGGTGTTGCAGGCGATGGCATCGTCGTTGACCTCGTAGGCCAGCTCCCACATCTGCTCCTCGAGCCGCCCGAAGGCCTCCGTCAAGGCCTGCTGCTGCGCTTCGTCGAAGCGGTTCCAGGTGTCCAGGTTCATGAAATGACCCTGCACCGAGTAGGAGAGCGGCAGCGGCACGAAGGTATCGGTCACTTCCGGCCACTTGCCGTTGTTGCCGGCGGAAGGCGCGGTGACGCCGCAGTCGGCCACGCCGCGCTGCAGTGCCAGGTAGACCTCGCTGAACTGCAGCGTGACCGGGGTGGCGCCGAGGCCTTCCACCAGCCGCGACATGGACGGGGTGAAGACACGCACCTTCTTTCCCGAGAGATCGCCGACGTCGTCGATGTCGCCGTTGCAGAACATCATCTGCGGCCCGAAGGGCCACAGCGTCATCAGCTTGGCGTTGAAACGGGACTGCAACCGGGCGTCGAATGCCTCGCGTATGGCGTCGACGGCCTCGCGCTGGGCGTCCAGGTCCGGCGAGACGCCGGCCAGGTCGATGCCTTCGAAGAAGGGCTCGTCGCGGGACGCCATACCGATCTGCACCGACATCACGTCGAAGGCGCCGGAACGGAGGCTGCGCAGCGCATCCGCCGCCTCCACGCCGATGGCATCCATGGTGTTGTAGACCACCGTCATGTCGTCGCGTCCGCCAAGTTCCTCGAAGAAGGGACGCTCCACTTCATCCACGTGCAGCTTGTTGCCGGAAAAATTGCCGACCACGCGCAGGGTCGTTTCGGCCTGGGCCAGACCGCCGGCCAGTACGCTGGCCAGGGAAACCCCCAGCGCCAGGGTCTTGATGGTTGCCTTGCGGGGCATGGTGTCACCTCATGATTGCTGTTGTTGGTGGGTGTTGCCGATGCGTTGCATTGCGATGCGGTCGTCCCTGTCCTTGTGCGACGAGGCGCGAATCCTGAGCCTCACGCGCCTAGGCGCGGGTCCTGAAACAGTTGTCCCCAGCCGGTGATCCGTGCGGGATCCACCCCGGCCAGCGCCAACGACTTCCACACCGTCACGCTCACCGAGTCGTAGATGGGAATGCCGATCTCCTGCTCCAGCGCCGGGACGATTCCCGCCCCGCGCAGGTTGGTACAGAGAATGGCGATGGCCTCGGGCTCTGCCTTGGCCACTTCACGCACGAGCCCGGCCAGCGTCGTCTCGTCGTACTCGGAGAAGGAGAAGTTGCCGCGGTCACCCAGGTGGCGCTCAGCGATCACCTCGACCCCCTCGGCGGCATAGTTGGCGACGATCGCCGACTGGATGTCGTCCAGGTAAGGCGTCACCAGGCCCAGCCGCGTCACGCCGGTGCGCGCCAAGGCCTCGTTGAGGGCCAGCACGCTGGTGGTGGCGGGCACCCCGGTGGCCTCGGTGATGGCGGCACACAGCCTGCGGTCGGTCTCGAACCCCAGCCAACTGGCCGAGGTGCCGCTCCAGGCAATGACATCCATGCGCGCATCGTTGAGCAGCCCCGCTGCTTCCAGCAGTGGCACCGGGTCGAACTGGGCCAGGGCTTCATCGCGCATGGAAATCTCGCGGACGGTAAAGCGCTGGAAGTGTGCGGTGACATCGGGAAAGAGGTCGTGCAGGAGGGCTGCGGTAAAGGGCTCCAGCACGGTATTGGAAGACGGCGTCAACATGCCGAGCAGCGTGCGTTCCATGGTGAACTCCGGGTTGTTTTTGGTATTCGGTATACTGTATCCAGGCACGACCATAGCCTTGCACAGCCGCCAAGGATTGCAAGCCAAAAATCCCAAAAACTCCCAATAGGCATGTATTTTTAATACGTAATTTATTGAATTTTCTCAATAATAAAAAATACGGTATCCAGTATTTTGTATTCCGATGTGTTTTGACCTAAGGTTCAAAAGAGTCGCCCGGGATCGACGGGCGGCGTCCACCCAAACGTGAAGAGAGAGAAGCTCGGATGACAACAACAACCCGCCTTGCCCGTCGCTCCGCCGCGGTCCTGCTGGCTCTGGGCCTTGGGGCCCCGCTACTGGCCAGCGCCGAAACCCTGCGATTCAGCGGCAACTTCACCGACGATCACTCCAGCAGCCGTGCCATGGAGGTCTTTCGCGACGCCCTGGCCGAACGCACCGGAGGCGATCTGAACGCCCAGCTGTTTCCCAACATGCAACTGGGCGGTGCCAGCGAGAATGTCGATCAGGTCAGTACGGGATCCATTGCCGGCACCTGGATCGGTATCTCCTACCTCTCGCGTACCGTGCCCGAGCTGGAAGCGCTGAGCCTGCCGTTCGCCTTCGATAGCCGCGAAGAAGCCTTCGCGCTGATCGACGGTGAGGTGGGGGAAATGCTCGACGAGAAGCTGGCCGAAAAGGGCTTCACCGCGCTGGGCTACATGGAGCTGGGGTTCCGTCATGTCACCAATAGCGAACGCCCGATCGAAACCATCGAGGATTTCAAGGGGCTGAAGATCCGCCTGCAGCCCAACGAGACTCACCTGGACACCTTCCGTGCCATCGGTGCGAGCCCGGTGTCGATGGACATCAACGAGGTCTATGGCGCGCTGCAGCAGGGCGTGCTGGATGGGCAGGAGAACCCCTACAGCATCATCAGCACCAAGCGCATGGACGAGGTGCAGCCGTACCTCTCAGACAGCGGGCATTTCTACGACTTCATCGTGGTCGTGACCAACCGCAACACGTTCATGAACCTGAGCGAGGAACACCAGCAGGCGGTACGCGAGGCGATGGAGGAGGCGGTCGCCTGGCAGCGTCAGACCGCCGCCGAGGAGGACGATGCGGCGCGTCAGACCTTGATCGAACGCGGCATGACATTCACCCCCATCAGCGACGAGACCCGCGCTGCCCTGCGCGATGCCAGCCAAGACGTCATCGGCGACCTGCGCGAAAAGATCGGCAGCGAGATCGTCGATCGCGTCCTCGCGGAGCTCGACGCATGACACCCGCCTGGCAACGGCTGGAGGCAAGTGCCTCCAGCCCGGTCAAGCGCCACTTCCTGCATGGTCTGGCGCTTCTCGACCGGACATCCTACTACGCCATTCTGGTCGCCATGGGCATGATGACGCTGCTGGTCTCGGCCCAGGTATTCAGCCGCTACGTGCTGTCGAGCTCCATCGATTCCGCCGATGAACTCTCTCGGCTGTGCTTCGTGTGGGCGATCTTCCTGGCCATTCCCCACGGCATCAAGGTCGGCATTCACGTGGGCATCGATGCACTGGTGACCCACTTCCCCGATTGGCTGCAACGACTGCTCGCCCAGTTGATGGCCTGGCTGGGCGCCGCCCTGATGGCCGCCCTGTTCTGGATCAGCCTCGCCGCCGCGATCAGCAAGTGGCAGGAACTGATGCCGACGCTGCCGATCACTGCCGCCGTCTTCTACCTCGCCGTGGTGGTCTGCGCCGGCCACAGCTGCCTGCATCTGATGGCCCAAGCCCTGCGCCTGGAGCCACTTCCCAGCGCGCCCGAACGATATGAAGGAGTGTCCTCATGACCCCGGCCATCGTCTTCTCCTTCCTGGGGCTCGCCCTGCTGCGCATGCCGCTGGCCTTCGCCCTGGGAGTCGCCTCGCTGGTGGGCCTGTATGTAGGGGGCCTGGATTTCACGGTCCTGCCCCAGCGCATGATGCACTCGGTCAATAGCTTCCCCCTGATGGCGATTCCACTGTTCATGCTGGCAGGCGAATTGATGGTGGCGGCCGGCATCCTGCAGCGATTGGTGGATTTCGCCAATTCGCTGGTCGGCCGTGTCCACGGCGGCCTGGCTCATGTGGCCATCGTCGCCGGCATGGTGCTGGCCGCCGTGAGCGGCGCCGCCGTCGCCAGCGCCAGCGCCCTGGGCAGCTCCCTGGTTCCGTCCATGCGCCAGCAGTACGGTACCGGCTACAGCAGCGCCGTCGTCGCCTCGGCGGCCAACCTGGGGGCCATCATCCCGCCCAGCAACGCCATGATCGTCTATGCCCTGATGGCCGGCTCCTCGGTCTCGGTGGGCGGCCTGTTCATGGCCGGCGTGATTCCGGGGATCATCCTGGCACTCGGTTTCATGGGGCTGGCCAGCTTCATCGCCATGCGTCGCCGCTACCCACTGGGCGCCGAAGGCGTGATCGGTCTCAAGCACGTAATGGTGCAGACCTGGCGCGCCCTGCCCATCCTGCTGATGCCGATCGTGGTCGTCGGCGGCATCGTGGCGGGTGCGTTCACCCCCACCGAGGGAGCCGCCATCGCCGTGGTCTACGCCCTGGCGATCGGCTTCTTCGTGACCCGTCAGCTGCGCCTCGCCGATCTTCCCCGGGCAATGTTCAACGCCGCTGTCACCGCCGCCATGGTGGGCGCCCTGATCGCCTTCGCCTCCACCATGACCTTCGCCTTTACCCTCGACCTGATTCCCATGCAGTTGACCACTTGGCTGCAGGATTTCACTCAGGATCCGCTGGTATTCCTGCTGCTGGTGATGGCGCTGCTGATCGGCGTAGGAATGTTCATCGAGTCCAACGCCGCCTACATCATGCTGGTGCCCCTGCTGGCACCGATCGCCCTGGCTTACGGCATTGATCCGCTGCTGTTCGGCTTCCTGTTCGTGATGAACCTGGTGGTGGGCATGATGACGCCGCCGGTGGGCGTGCTGCTGTTCGTGATGTGCGGCATCTCCAAGATCAGCCTCAACGAGCTGATGAAGAGTGCATGGCCTTTCATCGTCTTTCAGTACGCGGTGCTGATCGCCTGCATCGCCTTCCCGGGCCTCGTCACCTGGCTGCCTCGCGCCCTGGGCTACTGAGACATCGCACCATAACCATAACGATTGAAGGAACACGCCATGAAACTGCTGGTCATCAACCCCAATATTTCAGGCGACGTGACCCGCCTGATCGAGTCCGAGGCGCGCCGCAGCATTCGGCCGGGGACCGAGCTGACCATGGCCACCGCTCCGTTCGGGGTGGCCTACATCGAAACACGCGCCGAGGCGCAGATCGGTGGCTATGCCGCCATGCAGGTGGCGGCCGAGCACTATGCAGAGCATGATGCAGTCGTGGTGGCGGCCTTCGGCGACCCCGGCCTGGCGGCGCTGCGTGAGATACTGCCGATCCCGGTGGTGGGGATGACCGAGTCTGCACTGGTCAGCGCCTGCCAGCGAGGCAGCCGATTCTCCGTGATCGCCATCTCTCAGCGCATCCAGGCCTGGTACCGTGAAACCATCGCCGCCTACGGTTTCAGCGAGCGGTTGGCCAGCATTCGTGCTCTCGACGAGCCCTTGGCGCATATCGGCCGCGTGCAGGAGGACCAGGGCCAGCGCTTGATCGCCCTGGCAGAGCGGGCGGTACAGGACGATGGGGCCGACGTGCTGATCCTCGCCGGGGCACCCTTGGCAGGCCTGGCCCGCAGCGTCGCCGATCGCTTGCCGGTGCCGGCCCTGGACGGCGTCACCTGTGCCCTGCAACAGGCCCAGGCCATGGTCGATCTTGGCGCTGCCGCCCCCACCGCCGGCAGCTTCGCACCGCCTCCCGAGAAACCCTGCCAGGGACTTCCCGAGGCGCTTGCCAGGCTCGTGGGACGGAGCACGGCCGAGCCCGTGTCAACGGTCGGCTGATTGTGTCCCGATCGACAATTCGGAGACAATCGGCTCGTCTCCTCAGCAGAGAGGAATGGATGACATGACGATGGAAGGTGCCGCCCTGCTCGGGCGACGACGCATCACGACCCCCTCGCTGGCAGAGGAAGCCTATGAGGCACTGCACGACTTGATCGTCCATGGCCGCCTGGCACCCGGCCAGCGGCTGATCGAGCCGGAGCTGTGCGAGCAGCTCGGCATTTCACGCACGCCGCTGCGCGAGGCCCTGAAGATGCTGGCCGCCGACGGCCTGGTGACACTGAGGCGCAACCGCAATGCCCAGGTCTCGCTGATCGAGCCGCAGGAGCTGGAGCATCTCTTCGAGGTGGAGGCCGGGCTCGAGAGTCTTGCCGCCAGCCTGGCAGCCAAGCGCATGACCAATACCGAACTCAAGCGACTGGAGAGTCTTCAGGAACGCCTGGAGCGGCTGCTGGAGAAGGGCGACCGGAACGCTTACTTCGAACTCAACCAGCGGATTCACGGACTGATCGTGGCCGGGGCCAAGAACCCGGTCCTCGAAGAGACCCATCGCAGCCTGCTGGGGCGGCTGGAACGGGCACGCTACCTGGCGCTGGATCATATCGGGCGCTGGGAGGAGTCCACGCGTGAGCATCGCGATATCCTGGAGGCCCTCAAGTCCCGGGACAGCGATCTCGCCCGCCGCCTGCTGGCGGATCACGTCCAGCATACCGGCGATGCCATCGCCGCCATCAATCGGCCCCGCCATTGACGTTTCCGGCGAGCCTCCAGAAGGCTCGCCGAGTTCCCTACGTGCGTATCGTTAGCCCAGGCCCCTTATTCAAGAACGACCCGAAGCGCCAGCGGATACTCGTCGCAGTTGTTGCCCTCGCCGCCGCGATCGACGACCAGAAACTCCCCTTCGCGCTCCAGCACCGACTGGATGGCGTGCCAGGTGCCCGCCCGATAGTTGACCCCCTGGCGGCCGTCGGTGACGAAGGCGCGCACCTCGGCGGGGTCAATGGTCTCGCCCGGCGGTGCCACCACGATCACGAAGCGCTCCTCGTGCAGCGGCATGAAGGCCTGGCTGCCCTGGGGATGGCGTTCGAGGAAATCGAGCTCCAGCGGGATCGAGACCGGCTGGCTGACGAAGATGCTGATCAGCGCCCTCGCCTGCTCGCCCAGGGTCTCGACCTTGGCCAGATCGTGGTAGCGTCGGGTGCGCCCGGCGTTGATGTGGAAGTAATCGGCAGTGCGCGTGTCGATGACGTCACCGAACGGCGCGAAGGCCTCCGGCGTCAGCGGCTCGGCTTTAAGATCCAGCATGTTAGCCCCTCAAGTCTATTCGGCAGTTAGCCTGAATCACCGGGGCTGTTCCGGGGGCAGGCCTGCGAGGAGGCGCTGTGAACCCATCCTTGGGCGCTACATTTGCCATCCATGGCAAATGACCTCCTTTTCGGCCTGCCCCCGGCGCCCCTAGGTCGCGGTTCTAGCGTCACGGTCCTTTCAGCGAGCACCCAAGCGCAGCGCCGCGTGGCGGTTCACGTCCTTGTACAGCAGATATCGGAACGGCCCCGGACCCCCGGCATAGCAGGCCTGTGGGCAGAAGGCACGCAGCCACATGAAATCGCCAGCCTCGACCTCGACCCAGTCCTGGTTGAGGTGATAGACCGCCTTGCCCTCGAGCACGTAGAGACCATGCTCCATGACGTGGGTCTCGTCGAAGGGGATCACCGCCCCGGGCTGGAAAGTGACGATGTTGACGTGCATGTCGTGGCGCACGTCGGCCGGGTCGACGAAGCGCGTGGTAGCCCAGCGACCTTCGGTGCCGGGCATCGGGTTGGGCTCGAGATCGTTCTCGTTGACCACGAAGGCCTGCGGCACCTCGATGCCCTCGACGTATTCGTAGGCCTTGCGCACCCAATGGAAGCGCACCGGCGCATTGGACTCATTGCGCAGCTGCCAGTGGCAGCCCGGCGGCAGGAAGGCGTAGCCGCCCGGCGTCATCTCGTGGCGCTCGCCGGCGACGGTCAGGGTCATCTCGCCCTCGACCACAAACAGCACGCCTTCGGCGGCGGGGTCGAGCTCGGGGCGCTCGCTGCCGCCCCCCGGGCTCACCTCCATGATGTACTGCGAGAAGGTCTCGGCGAAACCGGAGAGCGGGCGCGCCAGCACCCATAGCCGGGTCTCCTCCCAGAACGGCAGGTTGCTGGTCACGATGTCGCCCATCACCCCCTTGGGAATGAAGGCGTAGGCCTCGGTGAACACCGCCCGGTCGGAGAGCAGCTGGGTCTGGGGCGGGTGTCCGCCGTGGGGAGCGTAGTATTTTCTTGTCGTCATGATGTCTTCCTTCATATACACGTCTGGCCTTAAGACAGGCCAAAAAACCGTAGCGATCCTACTTGTGAAACTAACGTCTCAAGAGTACGGTGTCTAGGAACTTTCGTTTCACACATAAGCGAAAACCGAGTCCTGCCATGAATCCTGAACGCTTAGCGATGTGGCCCGGAACGACACCCGCCCGATCAGGGCGACAGTTCATCGAGCCGGTGGTAGAGATCGCTCACTGCATCGATGCGGGCGCGCCCCTGGGCGAGCCGGTGATGCAGGGCCCCGTTGGCCAGCAGGCTGATCAGGCTCATGGCACTGGCATAGCTGTCGAAGGCAGAGACGCTGTCGATCGGGCACTCCATCCACCAGTCCGCCTGCTCGGCATAGCCACCGGCCGTGGCGTCGGCGATCAGCAGGACGCGACACGGCATCACCGTCAATTCCTGCACCAGGGCATCGAACCCGCTCGGGCGACGGCGAAAGCCGAACAGCACGACCAGGTCGTCTTCGCCCAGTTCCACCAACTCCTCGGCCAGCGACTGGTTGGGCTCGGGAGCGAGGCTGACCCCACCGCGCGCCTGGATCAGCTGTTGTCGAAAATGGATGGCCAGCGGGTAACCGTTGCGGAAGCCGACGATGACCACTCGGCGCGCGCTATCCAGCCTCGCCACGACAGCCTCGAAGGTTTCCGGCTCGATGCCCTCCAGGGCGCTGCGCAGGTTCTGCCGCTCGCGCTCGTGGTGGCGCTTGAAACGCTCCCCGTTGCCCGCCACGGCTTCGGGGTCGGTGACCAGCGGCACGCCCTGGCTGCGCAGCTCGCGCGCATGGCGCTTCACGGCCTGGAAACTCTCGAACCCGAGACGCTTGAACAGGCGGCTGACCGTGGACTTGGAGACGCCCGTCAAGCGAGCCAGGTCGGCCGCACTGTAGACCGCCAGGTCGTCGAAGTGGTCGAGGATGAAGGCCGCCACCCGCTGCTCCTGGGCGGTCAGGTCGGCATACTGCGCCGAGATCCGCTGGCCGATATGCGGCCTCATGCCGCCCTGTTGCGTGCGCAAGAAAACGTCTCCCACTGTTCCGGTCGCCGAGGAAACATCGCTCCCTCAAGCGCCATTCGTTTCACCAGGCCAGTCGCCGACCTTCCTTGCCGGAGTTCCCCTCGGCAGATGGCCACCCCAGGCAACTTCCCCCCGGCCTCGAACCCTACTGCGGCGCCAACCGCGGCCGGGGCGCTCCGGCGCCGCTCCACTATAGCGACATCGCCAACAACAACGCGAGGCACCCCATGTCCCAACCCTCCGAGACCACCCGGGCCACCCAAGCCACCGGCGCCAAACGCCGCCACTGGCAGATCCCGCACATCTACGTCATTTTGTTCGTCTTCATCGCCATCGCGGCGGTGGCGACCCACTTCGTGCCGGCCGGCGAGTTCGAGCGGATTCCCGGCCCCAATGGGCGCATCACCATCGATGCCGAGTCCTTCCAGTACGTCGAGCCCAGCCCGACCGGCATCGTCGACTTCATGCTGGCGATACCCAAGGGCCTGATGAGCGCCGGGGAGGTGGTCTTCTTCACCTTCATGATTGGCGGCATGTTCATGGTGCTGCGACGCACCGGCATCATCGAGATCGGCGTCGACAAGCTCAGCCGCCAGTTTGCCGGCCGCAGCCTGCTGATGATCCCGGTGCTGATGACAGTGTTCGCCGTGGTCGCCACCATCATCGGCACTCAGGAGCTGGCACTGGTCTACGTGCCCGTCATCCTGCCGCTGATGATCGCCCTGCGCTTCGACTCGGTGACTGCCGCCGCCGTGGCGCTGTGTGCCACCACCGCGGGCTTCACCACCGGCATCCTCAACCCGATCAACACCGGGCTCGGCCAGCAACTCTCCAACCTGCCGCTCTACTCCGGCTTCGGCCTGCGGGCCGCCGCCTTCGTGGTCGTGCTCGGCGCCGGCATCTATTTCGTCATGCGCTATGCCCGCAAGGTCCAGGCCAGCCCCGAGCTGAGCCTGATGGCCGGTGACGCAGACGAGGCCGAGAAGCGCTCGCTGTACCAGCATGCCACCGACGAAGGCGCTCTGATGGCCAACGGCCGCCAGAAGCTGGCTGCCATCGCCACCTTCGCCTTCTTCGGCCTGCTGGTCTACGGCGTGCTGCGCCAGGGCTGGTTCATGATGGAGATGGCCGGGCTGTTCATCATGATGGGCATCGTCGTCGGCCTGATCGCAGGACTGACCACCGAGAGCATCTGCGAGGCCTTCAACAAGGGCTTTCGCGACGTGCTGGTCGGCGCCATGATCGCCGGCGTGGCCCGCGGCGTGGCCGTGGTGCTCGAGGATGGCCAGATCATGGATACCCTCGTCTTCGGCCTCGGTAACCTGGTCGGAGAACTGCCCACACTGTTGTCGGCCATCGGCATGTACATCGCTCAACTGGCCTTCAATTTCGTGGTGCCCTCCGGCAGCGGCCAGGCGTTGGTCACCATGCCGATCATGGCACCGCTGTCCGACATCATTGGCGTAACGCGCCAGACCGCGGTACTGGCCTACCAGCTCGGCGACGGAGTCGGTAACATCCTCTTTCCCACGTCCGGTTACTTCATGGCCACCCTGGCCATCGCCGGTGTGCCCTGGCAGAAGTGGGTGAAGTTCTTCTTCCCGCTGTTCTGCGTCTGGGTACTGATCTCCATGGGCTTCCTCGCTTTCGCCCAGGCCACCCAATGGATCGGCTGATCGGCTGAACGCCATTCCACACAGCCACCAGGCCCTGCCCGACGCGTCCGGGCGGGGCCTGATCGTCTCCCAGGGCAACATCATCGGCTGAGCCTCAGCGCGCCGGCGCCGGATGGTGCTCCATCCAGTGCTTGGCGATATCCACACGGCGTGTCACCCAGACCCGGTCGTGCGCCTCGATATGGTCGAGGAAACGCTGCAGGGCACGGAAGCGGCCGGGGCGGCCAAGCAAGCGGCAGTGCATGCCCACCGAGAGCATCTTGGGCGATTCATCTCCCTCGGCGTACAGCACGTCGAAGGCGTCGCGCAGGTAGGTGAAGAAGTGATCGGCGGTATTGAAGCCCTGAGGTGCGGCGAAGCGCATGTCATTGCTGTCCAGGGTATAAGGCACGATCAGGTGATCGTGCTCATTGCCCTGGCTGTCCGCTGCACGAGTCCAGAACGGCAGGTCGTCGCCGTAGTAATCGCTGTCGTAGAGGAAGCCGCCCTCGTCGAGCACCAGCCGTCGGGTATTGGGACTGTCGCGGCCGGTGTACCAGCCCTGCGGTTTCTCACCATAGAGACGCTGGAAGATCTCCATGGCGCGCTGCAGGTGCTCGCGCTCGACGTGCTCCGGCACTTCCTGGTAGTGAATCCAGCGGTAGCCGTGGCAGGCGATCTCGTGGCCCAACTCCTTGAAGGCTTGGGCTACTTCCGGATGACGCTCCAGCGCCATGGCCACGCCGAACACCGTCAATGGCAGGCCGCGCCGTTCGAACTCGCGCAGGATGCGCCAGACACCTGCCCTCGAGCCGTATTCGTAGATCGACTCCATGCTGAGATGGCGGTCGGGAAAGGCGGGGGCTCCGATGATCTCGGAAAGGAACTGCTCGGAGCCGGCGTCGCCATGCAGCACGCAGTTCTCGCCACCCTCTTCGTAGTTGAGCACGAACTGTACGGCAATCTTCGCCTGCCCCGGCCAGTTGGCATGGGGCGGATTGCGGCCATAACCGATGAGATCACGGGGGTAGCCAGGACTGACGCTCATGAGCACTTCCTCTTGTTCTGTACTGCCGTTGCGCGGTACGCATCCAGCTTCGTCAGTTTCGCGCAACATAAAGTGTATACAATACGAAAGATAGACTGTATCCCGATCGGCTGCAACCAGGCTTCGCACAGCGCCACGGTGACCTGCATAGGCATCGCTAGCGGTTGGTAAGTGCCTCGCTACCTTCATCGCGACTCATCACGACAAGCGGCAAGCGATGCTTCACTAACTTTGTATACAAAAATCACCCTTACTTGCAACCTTGTTCCTTCTTTTGGCCGCAGGCCTTGCTTCCTAACGCCTTGGGATATGCAAGGGATCGGAGAGAGCCGTCAAAGTGTATACAATTTTACCAGGAAACAGTCGTCAATGAAGCTATTACGATATTGATTACGACCTAAGTCTAGCCATGCGGTTTTTCACATGATGCCGCAAAGTCTCTGCAGTTCATTGAAATTATTAGATTTCTATCAAAGACAGCGGACTCAGTGAAATGCTTGCGCTCAATGCTTCCAACGCCTATTTTGTGTACAAAGAGATTTTTTATTGTTCACAAGAAGGCTTCGGAGTTCGCATGCGTCTACGCATCATCAATCCCAATACCACGGTCGCCATGACCCACAAGATCGGCGAAGCGGCGCGACGCGTTGCGGCCAGAGACACAACCATCGTGGCGACGCAGCCGCTGGATGGCCCGGTTTCGATCGAGAGCCACTTCGACGAGGCCATCAGCGCGGTGGGCGTAGTCGAAGAAGTGCTGGCCGGGGAGAAGGAGGCCACCGACGCCTATGTCATCGCCTGTTTCGGCGACCCGGGGCTGCTGGCGGCCCGCGAGCTGACCCGCGCACCGGTCATCGGTATCGCCGAGGCGGCCTTCCATGCCGCCACCATGATCAGTACGCGGTTCTCGGTGGTCACCACTCTCTCGCGTACTGCCATCATCGCCGAGCACCTGCTGGAGCAGTACGGTTTTCGCCATCACTGCCGCCGGGTCCGCGCTGCCGAGATCCCCGTGTTGGATCTGGAGGAGAACGGTTCGGCGGCGCTTTCGCGCATCATCGAGGAGTGTCGCCGGGCGCGCGACGAGGATGGCATCGGCGCCATCGTGCTGGGCTGCGGCGGCATGGCCGACCTGACCGACACCATTTCGCTCGAGGTTGGCCTGCCGGTGATCGAGGGCGTCACGGCCGCGGTCAAGCTGGCCGAGGCCCTCGTCGGCCTGGGGCTCGGTACCAGCAAGCATGGCGACCTGGCATACCCGCGCCCCAAGGCTTTCAGCGGACGCTTCGAGAGGTACTCGAATCTCACCCCCGAGCACTGAGACTCCCTGACCGACAACGACACTCATAACAACACGCCTTGAGCACGTCTCGCCACAGAGCCCGAGAGCAACACCGGGCACAACCACAACACAGAGCAACGACTTGCGAGGACAGACCCATGCAACACACCAACCCACACAGCACGGCGGCCGACCCAGCCTCCTTTGCGGCGGCCGAATCCGGCGCCACCAAGGCGCTGGGGGAGGAGTCGCTCGCGCCCCAGAAAACCCGCATCATGGGGCGCACCTCCTACTTCCTGGCCTGGTTCGGTGGCTGCGTGTCGATCGGCACCTTCGCCATGGGTTCCAGCGTGGTCGGCACCCTCAACCTGATCCAGGCGACCCTGGCCATCGCCATCGGCTGCTTCGTGATCGGCATCGCGCTGGCGCTGAACGGTGCGGCCGGCTACAAGTACGGCATCCCGTTCATGGTCCAGGCACGCAGCGCCTTCGGCTTTGCCGGCACCCGCCTGCCGGGCCTGGTGCGGGCCGTACCTGCGGTGGTGTGGTATGGCTTTCAGAGCTGGATCGGCGCCGGGGCGCTTAACATGGTCTCGGCCACTCTGTTCGGCTTCGACAACCTGATCTTCTACTTCATCACCTTCCAGTTCCTGCAGATCGGCCTGTCGGTGATGGGCTTCCAGGGCATCAAGTGGCTGGAGAACATCGGCAGTGCCTTCATTCTGGCCTCGCTGGTCTATATGTTCTATGCCACGGTGCAGCGCTACGGTGACGAACTCTCGGCCAGCCTGCTGACCATGGAAGGCTCCTGGGGCATGCCGTTCTGGGGCGCCACCATGCTGTTCCTGGGTATCTACAGCACCATGATGCTCAACGTCAGCGATTATTCGCGGGAGCACAAGCAGGGCACCGGCCAGGGAATTCTCACCACCATCTACGCCATGTCGATCCTGCCCTGCACGCTGTTCAT
The DNA here is from genome assembly GCF_051062895.2 of Billgrantia sp. C5P2. Lineage (NCBI taxonomy): Bacteria > Pseudomonadati > Pseudomonadota > Gammaproteobacteria > Oceanospirillales > Halomonadaceae > Billgrantia > Billgrantia sp. C5P2. Next base: position 945,420 of record NZ_CM128542.1, on the reverse strand, counting down.
GGGTCTCATCGGCTACATGGTGTCCGAGGCTACCGGCACCGCCGACCCCATCCAGGTCTTCGCCAACGCCGTGGACAACACGCCGCTGCTGATGACCACGCTTCTGTTCATCGCCTTCGCCCAGGTCACCACCAACGTGCTCAACAACGTGGTGCCGCCGACCTACGTGCTGATGGACGTATTCAAGCTGAAGTTCGCCACCTCCACGGTGATCGTCGGCCTGCTGGCCTTCGCCACCTTCCCCTGGAAACTGGTACAGCCCGACTCCGCCGCCGGCCTGCAGCTCTTCGTGCAGACCTACTCCGCCTTCCTCGGGCCGATCTTCGCTATCCTGGTGGTCGACTACTACCTGATCCGCCGTCGCACCCTGGACCTCGGCAAGCTCTATGATGAGAACGGCCCCTACCAGGGCGTCAACAAAGCGGCGCTGATCGCCACCGCCGTGGGCATCGTCGCGGCGCTGTCCTTCTCCGCCGTGTCCTGGTACGCCAGCCTGATCCCGGCGGGACTGACCTATTATCTGCTGATGAAGCACTGGGCCCCCTGCCAGCGCTTCCGCCAGTGATCCATCGCTGCCCCGTCGCCCTCCGGCCATGCCGGATGGGCGACGCCCCATGACAACAACGGTGACGACGATGAAAGACAACGAGCTGGACATCCAGCGTATCGACCCGACGCTTTACAATGCCGACCTCGCCCCACTGAAACACAAGGACCGCAACTGGGGAGCGTTCGAGATCTTCAATGTCTGGTCCAACGACATCCAGAGCCTGTTCGGCTACACCCTGGCAGCCTCGTTGTTCCTGAGCTACGGGCTCAACGGTTGGGCGGTAATGGCGGCCATTATCCTGGCCGGGGTGATCGTCATGTTCCTGGTCAACCTGACCGGCAAGCCCAGCGTCAAGTACGGCATCCCCTTTCCGGTCATGGTCCGCGCCAGCATGGGGGTGCGCGGCGCCAACCTCCCGGCCATGCTGCGCGCGATCATCGGGATCTTCTGGTATGGCGTGCAGACCTATTTCGCCTCCACCGCGGTAGCACTGTTGATCACCGCGCTGTTCGGCGCCGGCAACGGGGCCACCTTCCTGGGCCTTTCCGGCGTGGCCTGGGTCTCGTTCGTGATCGTCTGGCTGTTCCAGATCGCGATCTTCTGGCAGGGCATCGAACGCATCAAGCACTTCCTCAACTGGGCGGGCCCGCTGGTCTACGTGGTGATGGTGGCGCTGATGATCGTGGTCTGGTACCAGGCCGGCGACGAGTTGCTGCCGGCAATCAGCACCATCTTCAGCGCCGACGCGGAGCGCAGCGGTAGCGCCGTGGCCGCTTTCCTTGCCATCGTCGGCACCATGGTGGCCTACTTCGCCGCAGTGGTGATCAATTTCGGCGACTTCACCCGCTTCGTGAAGACGGAACGCCAGATGAAGCTCGGCAACCTGCTGGGGCTGCCGCTCAACGTGGCCTTCTTCTCGTTCATCGCGCTGATCATCACCGCCGGCACCCTGGTACTGTTCGGCGATGCTTTGACCAACCCGGCCGATATCGTCGAGCGAGTCGACTCACTGCCGCTGACCATCGTCGCCGCGCTGACCTTCTTTGCCGCCACTGTCGGCATCAACCTGGTGGCCAACTTCATCCCGCCGGCCTATGACCTGGCCAACCTCTTCCCCAGCAAGATCAGCTTCAAGGTGGGTGGGCTCATCACCGCCGTGGTGGCCTTCTTCGTCGGTGCACTGTGGGTCTCGCTGATCAGTCAGATCGGGGTGCCGGGCTTCGTCAACGCGCTCGGCGCCATCATCGCGCCCTTCTACGGCATCATCGTGGTGGACTACTACCTGGTTAAGCGCCAGCACCTCGACATGCAGCAGCTGTTCTCCTCCGAGCCGGGTAGTGCCTACTACTACGTCAAGGGCTGGAACCATCGGGCACTGCTGGCCTTTGGCTGCGCTGCGCTGTTCTCGATCTCTACCGTGCTGGTGCCGGCGCTGGCCAGCCTCGGCGGCTATGGCTGGATGATTGGCGCCGCGCTCGGCGGTGCCTTCTACTACGGCTTGATGCTGAGCCATCGCCCGGCGGCTGCAACGCCGGCAGTCTGATCGAAAGCACTTGCAGCGAATGGCGCCTCAGGCCTGGCCGGGGGCGCCATTGTCTTGTCTGAATAACGTCTAGGCGCCGAAGATCCGCTGCAGGTCCGGCGTCTCTTCTTCTTCCTCGACGATCGAGAGTGAGGCTTCGATGGCCTTGAGATGACGGCTCATGAAGGCGGTGGCCCGCTCACCGTTCTTGGCTTCGAGAAAACCGATCAGGTCGTCATGGTCGTGGGACTCGCAACCCAGATGCCCCGAGCTGCCGTAGACCGCAAGAATCAATGAGGAGCGCGAGCAGAGCTGGCCGACGAAAGCGGCCAGGGTGGCATTGCCGGAGAGCTGGGCGAGGCGTTCGTGGAAGGCGGCGGAGAGCTTGATCGCGCGGCTCTGCTCACCCGATCTGAGTGCCTCGCGCTCACGCCGGGCCATGTCGCGCAATTCGCGCACGTCCTCGGCGGTGATGCGGCGGGCCACTTCGGGCATCAGGCCGCACTCCACCATCTGGCGGGCATCGAACACGTCCTTCGCCTCGTCGGCGGTGGGACGGGTAACGCTGGCGCCGCGCCGTGGCGTCAGGGTGACAAGCTGCTCCAGGGCCAGGCGCTGGAGAATCTTGCGAATGCCGGTACGGCTGATGCCGAACACCTCGGCCAGGGCGTCCTCGCGCAGTCGCGCCCCGGGGCGCAGACGGTGCTCGATGATGGCATCGCTGATCGTGCGATAGATCGCCTCGTGGCGCTCCGCCCCATCGCCGTTCTTGCCCATGCGCCGTGGCTTGGCCTTGCTCGAATCGCCTTCGTCGGCCAGGCTCTGCCGCTGGTTCATGGTCGCCCTCCTCGCATCCCATCACTGCCCATCATTGTATACGCTTCTTCCGCCAACTATCGAGACGCCCCCAGCACCGTCGACAAGCGGGCTGGGGGCGAAAGGGGCAACCGGCCTTGCCTTACTCCGACCAGGCAGCGATCGTCTCGCGCTCCTCGTCGGTCATCCCGGTCATATTGCCGAGCGGCATGTACTTGCTGGCCACTACCTCCTGGATCTTCTCGCGATGCCCTTCGATCTGCGCCGTGGTGTCGTAGATCACTCCTGCCGGTGCCGATCCGAAGCCCTCCTGGGTCGGGCTGGCCGAATGGCATGAGGCGCAGCGTGACTCGATGATGGCCTCGACCTCGGCCAGGCTCGGCCCCTCGTTTCTTTCGGCACCCACCGAAGCGTTATTGGATGGCATGCCAATCCAGAAGGCCACGGCGATGAGCGCCACACCGGCCACCGGGTAGGCGGGCTGGATCTTGCCGGCGTGCATCAGCACGAAGAACTGGCGAATCAGCGCACCGGCGAAGATGAACAGCGACATCAGTACCCAGGCGTACTCGTGGTTGTACACGAAGGAGTAGTGGTTGCTGATCATAAGCAGCACCACCGGCAGGGTGAAATAGGTGTTGTGTACCGAGCGCTGCTTGCCGCGCTTGCCGTCCAGGGGATTGGGCGCTTCGCCCGCCTTCATGGCTTTCACCATGCGCCGCTGACCGGGAATGATCCAGAAGAACACGTTGGCCGACATGGCGGTGGCCATGACGGCACCGGTGAGCAGGAAGGCAGCACGACCGGAGAACAGGTTTACGCTGAGATAGGAAACCACGACCATCAGCACGGCAACGGCCAGGCTCAGGATCCCGTCGCGATCCATGTTGGGGCTGATGCGCTTGCACATCTCGTTGTAGACGACCCAGCCACCGAGCAGGAACGCCAGCGCCAGCACGTTGACCTGCCAGCCGCTCAGGTTGGCGGCCCATGCCCAGTCGCTGTTGGAGTTGACCAGGTAGAAGCCGGGGTTGGCCATGTACAGCAGCACGAACAGGGCAAAGCCGGAAAGCCAGGTGGTATAGGCCTTCCAGAACGACCAGTGCAGGTCCTCCGGCAGCTTGGCGGGGGCCGTGGCGTACTTCTGATTGTGGTAGAAGCCGCCGCCGTGTACGGCCCACATCTCGCCGAACACGCCCTTGTCACGGTCTTCAGCCGCCTTGGGCTTGCGCAGGCCGTTGTCCAGCATGACGAAGTAGATCGACTCGCCGATCCAGGCGATGGCCGCGATGACGTGAAGCCAGCGCAGCATGAAGTTGACGAAATCCAGGAGGTAAGCTTGCATCAGGTTGTCTCAGCTTAGTTGTTGTTGACGCCGCATCGCGGAGCGCAGCCAGTTTTCAAATAAAGCGCCAGGGAAGCGTTGATCAATTTTGCGAGCGGGATGAAGCACAAGGCGCACGGCGCGCAGAAACCGGAGCCTATGGGGTATAGGTGAGGATTTCGACGGTCCGACGCTTCGGCACCGCGCAACGCAGTGATTCGCCCTCGCAGCCATTGATCAGCGTTTCCCTAGCTGCCGCGGTACGTGGAGTAGCCATACGGCGAAAGCAGCAGCGGTACGTGATAATGCTGCGAGTCGTCGGCCACGCCGAAGCGCAACGGGATGACGTCGAGGAAGCGCGGTTCGTCTGCCTGGATACCCTGCCGACGCAGGTAGTCACCGGCATGAAAGACCAGTTCGTATTCGCCCGTGGTGAAGTCACATCCCTCCAGGATGGGACCGTCGCAGCGACCGTCGTCGTTTGTCGTCACTGTCTTGATTGGCACTCGCTTGTCGCCTTCGAGGCGCAAGACCTCGATGCGGATGCCTTCGCCGGGGCGGCCCTGGGCGGTATCCAGAACGTGCGTGGTCAGTCGTCCCATTGTGTCTGTCTCCCCGTGGTTGGCCGGGGCAGGCTGCGCCCCGAATTCGATTTTGCGCGAGTCTACCACTCCGGCAACTCACTGAAGACAGTTTTAGCTCTTCTGATAGTACATTTCAAAGATTTTTTGTATACACTTTACGTGACACGCTTCGAGCATCGCCTTGCAGCACTGAATAAGGAGAACAGGATGAACGACAAGATACTGGCGCCCCGCCCCAGCACGCTCGACCGCGACGACTTCGTGGCAAGCTTCGGCGACATCTACGAGCATTCGCCCTGGGTGGCCGAACTGACCTGGGAGCAGGGCCTGAAGGACGTGCACGACACGCCGGCCGGCCTCGCCGATGCCATGGGCCAGACGCTGCGCAGCGCCACGCCGGAACGCCAGCTCGAGGTGATTCGCGCCCACCCCGACCTGGCCGGCAAGGCCGCCATCGCTGGCGAATTGACCGACGATTCCACTCGCGAGCAGGCCGGCGCCGGGCTCGACCAGTGCACGCCCGAGGAAATGGCCCGCTTCGAGCGCCTTAATGGGGCCTACAAGGAGAAGTTCGGCTTCCCTTTCATCATGGCCGTGAAGGGCAGCGACCGGCACGCCATTCTCGCCGCCTTCGAGACGCGCCTGGAAAACTCCCCCGAAGAAGAGCGTCGCACCGCCATCGAGCAGATCAATCGCATCGCTCGCTTCCGCCTGGAAGACCGCGCCCAGCCCTGAACCACACTGCGACTCATGCAACGACCCGCAGCGCGATGAGCGCCGCGGGTCGTTGCGTTCCGGGTTCGACGGGTCACGCCGAGGGACGATGGTGTCGACCCTGCCCCGCCTCCTTCAATGGATGACCGCTTGTGGGGCTGGCACTGCCGGCATCCGCACGCGCCATGGCTTCGCGCTCCCTGGCCTCGTCCTCAAGAGTAACGTTCGGCAGCAGCAGGTTGAGCACGAAGGCGGTAATGGCGGCCACCACGATGGGTGCGCCGCCTACCAGGTTCTGCAACCACTCGGGAAAACGCTCGATCGCCGCCGGCACCTCGGCAATACCCAGGCTGAGCGCCAGCGCCAGGCCTACGATGGTCATGTTGCGGGCGGAGAGCTCATCCTTGATCAGTAGCTTGATGCCGGTCATGGTGATCATGCCGAACACCGTGATGGTGGCCCCGCCGAGCACCGGATAGGGAATGGTGGTCATGATCGCGCCGAACTTGGGACTGAACCCTGCCAGCAGCATGAAGCCACCGGCCAGCGCCAGCACGAAGCGACTGATCACCTTGGTCATGGCCACGATGCCCACGTTCTGACTGAAGGTGGAGGTGGGCAGAGCTCCGAAGAAGGCGCTCGCCATCGTGGTCAGGCCGTTACCCAGCAGGCCGCCGGTCAGCTCCGGCGTCTTCAGCTCGCGATTCATGCCGCCCACGGTGGTCGCCGACAGGTCGCCGATGGTCTGTACCGAATTGATCACGCAGATGACCACCATGGCGACGATGGCCGAAGCATGGAACTCCATGGCGAAGGGCATGACCTGGGGCACCGACACCCAACTGGCCTGGGCTACCGAAGCAAAATCGACCATGCCCAGCGTCAGCGACAGCCCGTAGCCGACGAGGATGCCGACGATGATCGCCGAGAGCTTGATGACGCCCTTGCCGAACTGAGATGCAAGAAGCACGGTGGCCAGCGTTACCAGGCCCACGATCCAGTTCTGAGGATCGCCGAAATCGGGGGCGTCGACGTTGCCACTGCCGGCCATGTAACGCACCGCGATATCGTAGAGTGACAGGCCGATGACCAGCACCACCGTACCCGCCACTACCGGCGGAAAGAGGTGGCGGATGTACTGAATGAAATAACCCACCACCATCATGGTGATGCCGCCGATCAGTTGGGCGCCGAGGATTCCCTCGATGCCATACTGCGCACCCACCGCGATCAATGTCGGCACGTAGGCAAAACCCACACCGAAGATCGCCGGCAGCCGTGCGCCGAATTTCCAGACCCCATAAAGATGGAACAGCGTGCAGACCCCCGAGGCCAGCACCGCGACCTGAATCAGTAAAAGCTTTTCTTCCGGCGTGGCGCCCACCACGCCAGCGATGATGATCGGAGGCGTGATGACCCCGGCGATCATGGCCAGCACATGCTGTAGCGACAGAGGCAATGCCTTCGCCAGTGAGGGCCGGCCATGGAAGTCGAATATCGAAGTGTTCTGAATCTTTCGCATGGATCCATCCAGTCGTTGTTGTGTTTCTGTATACGGAAAGCCAGGGTGCCGTTGTTTGTTTGAATTGCGGCCAAGAGGCTTTCCGCATACATGCCAAGCTGTCAGCGCTTGCTGCGACTCGTATTTCCTGTCCGATTGGTCAAAAATGTACTTCAAATCGCATCATAATAGGCGACAGTACATTAATTTATTGTATACAGAAATTATTTCCACCTCTTTCTCCCGCTTTTCCCGATCCTGCCGTCCGGTACCGCCTCTCTCACAAGAAAGGTCCGGCTACACTGGGAGAAGTTCGAGAGCGGAGGAGAAGGAGAGCGACATGTTTCGTGATCGACTGGACGCGGCAGAACTGCTTGCCGAGCGTCTTTCCCACCTGAAGGATTCCAATCCGCTGGTGCTGGCCATACCCCGCGGCGGGGTGCCCATGGGACGCTACCTGGCCGATGCCCTCGACGGGGAACTCGATGTGGTGCTGGTACGCAAGATACGTGCCCCGGGGAACCCCGAGTTTGCCATCGGCGCCATCAGCGAGGACGGCACCATGAAGCTCGACGAGGCCGCGTCGCATTTCTCGAGAGAGGCGGTGGAGCGCGAGGCTGAGCAGCAGCGCAAGCTGCTCGAGCAGAGACGCCAACGCTATAGCCCCGTCCGCCCGCCGATTCCGCCCGAGGGCCGCGTGGTAGTGATCGTCGATGACGGCAGCGCCACCGGCGCCACCATGGAAGCCGCGCTGAAGACCCTGAGGGGGCGCGCCAAACGCCTGGTCGCCGCACTGGGGGTGGCTTCGCCCAGCGCCGTCGCCCGGCTGGAGGAGGTTGCCGACGAAGTCGTCTGCCTGGATGTCCCGCAGCGTTTCATGGCGGTCGGCCAGTTCTACGCCGACTTCGGCCAGGTCGAGGAAGACGAGGTGATGGAGCTACTCGAAAACTGATTGAGCCGGCAAAGGAAAAGGCCGCCACCCTCGCGGGTAGCGGCCTTCTCGTGCCTAGCGCAGGCTGCGACTTACTTGGTCGCGGCGCTGGCAGCCTTGACGTTCTGCTCGGCCAGTTGCTGACCCTTCTGCATGAACTCCTGGCTCAGGTCGACGACCTTCTTGGTGTCGCCCTGCAGACGCTCGCCAAGTTCCTTGGCGGCTTTTTGCTGGGTCTCGAAGACCTGCTTGAGGCCCTCGGAGTCCTTGACGTCGACCCATGCGCGGGCCTGGGTCAGGCTCAGGTCGGAGTAGCTGCGGAAGGCTTCCAACTGTGCCGACAGCAGCTTCTCGTAATATTCCAGGGTCAGCGAGCCATAGGCACGCGCCGGGGCGAAGAACAGGCTTTCCAACTGCTGGGTTGCCTTATCTTGAGTCTTGCTCATGGAACACCTCCTACGTTGCGTTGCCAAGGCAGGAATGCGCCTTGTTGCAATGCAACATAGCAGCTCGATTTCCGCGTTGCAACATTTTTTGTTGCAACGCAGCATGCGGGTTCTCCCTTGCCCCGACTCAGCGGTAGCTCCCCTGGAGATCGGTAATTCGCATCGCCCTTCGCCCCAGCCCGTCATGCAGGTCGAGCATGCGCTCGACCCAGCCATGGACCGGGTCGGCGTTGGACACCAGATCGGCGGTGGAGACCACTCTCGCCCACATGAAACCGCCGAACACGATGTAGTCGGCCGCCGCCGGAGCGTCACCGTCGAGGAAGTCGCTCTCCTGCAATTGCCCACGCAGAGGTGCCAGCGCAGCGTCGAGCTGAGCCAGCCCTTTGGCCGGAGAGTGGAATTCCTCCAGAGTTCTGCCGAAGCGCTTCTCGCGGGTCTCGCGGAAGTAGCCACGATCCTTGGGATCGATGGCGTTGAGCAGGTCCATGATGATGGTGCGCATCATGGCCGGATGCAGGGCACGCTCGGCGTAGTGCTTGAAGAAGCGGGCCCGAGCCTCGGCCACCCCTTCGCCCAGCAAGGGCGCCTCGGGGTAAGCACGGTCCAGATAGCGCAGGATCGCGTAGCTGTCGGTGACCGTCTCCTCGCCATCGACCAGTACCGGCACCTTGTCGTAGTCGGCAAAGGCCAGTGCTGCCTTGTCGGTGAAGTGCCAGGCGCGCGTCTCGACTTCGAGCCCCTTGTGGGCCAACGCGTAACGAACGCGCCAGCAGTAGGGCGAGAAACGCAATTCTTCGTCGATGCCGCAGAGATCGAAGAGAACCCTTGCCATGACGCCTCCTGGTGAAAGTCATTTTGTCGTCACCGGATAGTGCCAGCCTTCCGGTGGGATGCCAACCAGGCCGTACCCGGCTACTCCTCAGAGAAAAACCTGTCCATTAGTCTAATAACGAATGGCCTCCGAGGGCCGTAAAACTCTCTCGCTCGCCCCGCATCTTTTTTAAATTCAATGCGATAAACGAGATCAACCAGCCTGGAACCCAGAAATCATATTGGTAAGACCAATTACCCAAGGATGGCAACTTCCGTTCGCACTTCGTATCGTTGCCTCCGCTATCGGCAACTGTTCCACCTGCCTGCCGATGACTTGGCCTGCCGGCCCCAAACAAGGAGACATCCGAGGAAACGTCATGACGGACACGACCCTAGCGCTACTCGCCTTCACGCCGCTGATACTGGCCGGCGTGCTGCTGATCGGTTTTCGTATGGCTGCCCGAACCGCCATGCCTATCGTTTTCGTGGTCACGGCCCTGATCGGGCTGTTCGCCTGGGAAATGAGCTTCAACCGTGTGCTTGCCTCCACCTTCCAGGGGCTGATCCTGACTGTCTCGATCCTGTGGATCATCTTCGGCGCGATTCTGCTGCTCAATACGCTGAAGCACTCCGGCGGTATCGCGGCCATCCGCAACGGCTTCTCGGGCATCAGCCCCGACCGCCGCGTACAGGCGCTGATCGTTGCCTGGCTGTTCGGCTGCTTCATCGAGGGCGCTTCGGGCTTCGGTACACCCGCCGCCGTGGCCGCACCGCTGATGGTCGCACTCGGCTTCCCGGCTCTCTCCGCCGTGGTGGTGGGCATGATGATCCAGTCCACGCCTGTCTCTTTCGGTGCTGTGGGCACGCCGATCGTGGTCGGCGTCACCGGTGGCGTCAACGCCAGCGCCATCACCGAGCAGCTCGAAGCCGGCGGCTACACCTGGCTCGAGTACTTCCGCCTGATCGCGGCGGAAGTCGCCATTGTGCACGGCATCGTCGGCACCCTGATGCCGCTGATCATGGTGGTGATCATGGTGCGCTTCTTCGGCGCCAACCGCTCCTGGAAAGAAGGTCTCTCCATTGCGCCCTTCGCCATCTTCACTGGCGTAGCCTTCGTGGTTCCCTACATGCTGGCCGGCGTACTGCTGGGGCCGGAGTTCCCGTCGATGATCGGCGCCATGGTAGGGCTTGCCATCGTCGTGCCGGCGGCGCGGCGCGGCTTCCTGCTGCCCAAGGATACCTGGGACTTCCCCGAACGCAGCGCCTGGCCGGCCGGCTGGATCGGCAAGATCGAGATCAAGATCGACGACATCGCCGGCAAGACGCCCCTCTCCACCTGGATGGGTTGGCTGCCCTACGTGCTGCTGGCCCTGTTCCTGGTGGCCTCGCGCGTCATCGACCCGCTGCGCGAGGCGCTCAACGCCTTCGCCTTCGGCTGGAGCAACATTCTCGGCGAAACGGGTGTCTCCGGCAGCATCGCCCCGCTCTACCTGCCGGGCGGCATCCTGCTGATGGTGGTGCTGGTCACCGCCGTGCTGCATCGCATGCGCCTGGGCGAACTCAGGGCGGCCTTCGGAGAATCCTCGCGCACCCTGCTCGGCGCCGGTTTCGTGCTCATCTTCACCATCCCCATGGTGCGGATCCTGATCAACTCCGGTGTCAATGCCGCCGACCTGGTGTCGATGCCGGTGGCCATGGCCCAGTTCGTGGCCGACAGCGTGGGCGACGTCTATCCCTTCTTCGCTCCCGCCGTAGGGGCCTTGGGTGCCTTCATCGCCGGCTCGAATACCGTGTCGAACCTGATGCTGGCCGAGTTCCAGTTCAACGTGGCCGGCGCGCTGGGTGTCTCCACCGCGATGATGGTCGCGCTGCAGGCCGTCGGCGCCGCGGCGGGCAACATGATCGCCATCCACAACGTGGTTGCGGCCTCGGCCACCGTCGGCCTGCTGGGCCGAGAGGGCGAGACCATCCGCAAGACGATCCTGCCAACGCTCTACTACCTGATCTTCACCGGTCTGATCGGCCTGATAGCCTTCTATGTCCTCGGGGTATCGGATCCGCTGATGCAAGTCGGCGGCTGACAAACCCGTATCAAACACGAGCCCCGCGTCCTTATGGATGCGGGGCTCTTTCGTGTTCTGCCAAGCTCAATCGATGCGCTTGAGTTCGCGTGCATGCCGGCTGCCGCGCTCGACGTAGCCCGAGGCATTCTTCGCCATCCCTTCGACCGCCTCGGCCGAAAGCTCTCGGATCACTTTGGCCGGCGCACCGACGATCAGCGAGTTGTCGGGAAAGGTTGCCCCTTCCTTGACCACCGCCCCGGCAGCCACGAGGCTATTTTTGCCAATAACGGCGCCGTTTAGGATCACTGCCTGGATGCCGATCAAGCTGCCGTCCCCGACGGTGCAGCCGTGCAGCATCGCCTGGTGTCCCACGGTCACGTCATTGCCCACCTTGAGTGGGAAACCGGGATCGGCGTGAAGCACAGCACCGTCCTGGATATTGCTGCGTTCACCGACCTCGAGGTGGTCGGTATCGCCGCGCAGCACCGCCTGGTACCACACGCTGGCCTGTCGCTTGAGCGTCACCTGACCGATCACGTCGGCGGTTTCGGCCACGTAGACTTCCTCGCCTATCTGCGGCCGATGCTCGCCATACTGGTAGATTGCCATTGCTTTCCCTCATTCCGGTTCGTGCTACAGCCATACTAGACGGCGCGCATGACGAAACCACCCTGCACAAGGATGCTCACCTCCCTCAGGCCAGCGCCTTCTCCAGCAGACGCGCCAGGTGCACCGCCTCGCGTCCGCCGCCGTCGCGAATCTGGTGACGACAGCTCGTGCCATCGGCAATCAGCACGGTATCGTCGTCGGCTTGACGAATCGCCGGCAACAGCGTCAGCTCCGCCATCTTCATCGAGGCCTCGTAATGCTCCGCCTCGTAGCCGAAGCTGCCCGCCATGCCGCAGCACGAGGATGCGATCGTCTCGACCTCGAGCCCCGGTATCCAGGCGAGCACCCGCTCGACCGGACGCAAGGCATCGAAGGCCTTCTGGTGGCAATGGCCATGCAGCAATGCTCGTGTGTGACCGACCGACTTGAGTTCAAGGGACAGCTCGCCCGCGTCATACGCCTCGATCAGAAATTCCTCGAATAACAGGGCCGACTCGGCAAGTCGCCGTGCCGCATCGCCGAAGCCATACTGCAGGAACTCGTCGCGCATGCTCAGCAGACACGACGGTTCGAGCCCGACGATCGATACGCCGCGCTCGACGAAGGGCAGCAGATGGTCGAGGGAGCGCTTCGCCTCGGCCTTGGCCTTGTCGAACTGGCCGGAGGAGAGGTAGGTGCGCCCGCAGCACAAGGGGCGGTCGCCCGGCTTGACGTTGAGATGCACATGGTAGCCGGCCTCCTCCAGCACCCGCTTGGCGGCACGCGCGTTCTCGCTCTCCATGTAATTGTTGAAGGTATCGACGAACAGCAGTACCTCACGGGACGCCTGCGCCGATCGGCCATGGTCTTCGGCAAGGAAGTTGCCACGGAATTGGGGGAAGTCGCGCTGCTCGGCCAGCCCCAGCGCCTGCTTGACTCGCCGCGAGACGAAGGCCAGCCGCTCGGCGGCTCCCAGCAAGCCAGAGAGCCGGCTCGCCAAGGGTGCGTAGCGCGGCATCTCGCCGACCAGCCGATCGCGCAGCGAGAGCCCCCTGACCTTTGCCCGAGCCGTACGCGCCTCGATCTTGAACTTGGCCATGTCGACGCCGGTCGGGCAGTCGCGCTTGCAGCCCTTGCAGGACACACACAGGTCCAGCGCTTCCTTGACGTCGTCGCTGGCCAGGCCCTGGTCACCGAGCTGGCCGGACAGCACCAGTCGCAGCGTGTTGGCACGCCCGCGGGTAAGATGCTGCTCATCTCTGGTGATGCGAAAGCTGGGGCACATGGTGCCGGCATCGAACTTGCGGCAGTGGCCGTTGTTGTTGCACATCTCCACCGCCATGGCGAGGCCATGAGTGGCATCGCCACCCGAGCCCGGTGGCGTCTGCTCGCCGGTCAGCGGGTCACGCTTGACGTTCCAGGCCGACCAGTCGAGTACCGGGGTCAGCGGAATCGCCTGATAGTCCTTGGCAAAGCGAAAGTAGCGCTCGTCGTCCATCTTCGGCGTATCGACGATCTTGCCCGGGTTGAAGCAGTTGTCGGGATCGAACAGCTGCTTGATCTCGCGAAAAGCGTCGTTGAGGGTGGGTCCGAACTGCCAGGCCACCCACTCGCCGCGACACAGGCCGTCACCGTGCTCCCCCGAGTAGGCCCCCTTGTACTCGCGCACCAGGGCCGAAGCCTGCTCGGCGATCTCGCGCATCTTCTCGGCGCCATCGCGGCGCATGTCGAGGATCGGCCGCACGTGCAGCGTGCCGACACTGGCATGGGCGTACCAGGTGCCCTCGGTGCCATGCCGATGGAATACCTCGGTCAGCTTGTCGGTATACTCGGCCAGGTGCTCGAGCGGCACCGCGCAATCCTCGATGAAGGAGACCGGCTTGCCATCGCCCTTCATGCTCATCATGATGTTGAGCCCCGCCTTGCGCACGTTCCACAGCGCCTTCTGCTCGGCCGGCTCGGGCATGTCGACCACGCTCCCCGGCAGCCCCAGGTCGGCCATCAGTTCGTTGAGGCGTGCCAGCAATGCCAGCTGCGCCTCGCGCTCAGGCCCGGCGAACTCCACCAGCAGCACCGCCTGGGGCCGGCCGATCAGAGCCTTCTCGATCACCGGACGAAACGCGGGGTTCTCCAGCGACAGCTCGATCATGGTGCGATCGACCAGCTCCACCGCGGTGGGGTCGAGCTTGACGATATGCTGGGTGAAATCCATCGCCTGATAGAAGGTGGGAAAGTTCACCACGCCGAGTACCTTGTGCTCGGGTAGCGGCGAGAGCCTCAACGTGACGCGGCGGCTGACCGCCAGCGTGCCCTCGGACCCCACCAGCAGGTGGGCCAGGTTGGCGCGGCCCTCGGCATCGTAGGGCTTGGGGTTCTGGCACTGAAAGATGTCGAGGTTGTAACCGCCCACTCGCCGCAGCACCTTGGGAAAGTGTTCGCGGATCTGCGGGGCCACACCCGCGGCGATCGCCTTGACGCTCTCCGCCAGCTCCCGCACCGGCCCGCTGTCGGGGAGCTCATCGAGGAAGCCGAACTCGCCTTCTCTGCCGTCGGCGAGCCAGGCGTCGATGCCCAGTACGTTGTGCACCATGTTGCCGTAGCGGATCGAGCGCGACCCACAGGAGTTGTTGCCGGCCATGCCGCCGATGGTGCACTGGGCACTGGTGGAAACGTCCACCGGGTACCACAGGCCATGGGGCTTGAGCCAGGCATTGAGGTGGTCGAGTACGACGCCCGGCTCGACCACCACGGTACGCGCCTCGGCATCGAACTCCACGATCTGGTTGAGCCAACGGGAATTGTCGATCACCACTGCCTCGCCAACCGTCTGGCCGCACTGGCTGGTGCCGGCTCCCCTCGCCAGCACCGGTACCCGGGCATCGCGGGCAATGTCCAGCGCCAGCTTCAGGTCCTCTTGGTCGCGTGGGATCACCACCCCGATCGGCATCACCTGGTAGATCGAAGCATCCGTGGAGTAGCGGCCCCGCGATGCATGGTCGAACAGCACTTCGCCTTGCAGCTCCCGGGAAAGCCGGGCGGCCAAATCGGTGACCGGCTTGATCCGGGCATCCCCAGACCGGGTGTTCTCCTTCAGGGACGTCATGCTTCCCTCCTAGCCGTGCTGATCAAAGCCGATGGTCAACGGTCGCCTTTCAGCGGATGGCTGGCAAAGTAATCGAGCGCGGCGCAGACGCCACTCTCCTTGAGTTCTACTCCGGCCAGTTTCATGCCCGCCTCGCAGCCGCCCAAAGTGGCGATCAGGGTCAGGTCGTTGCAGTCGCCCAGGTGGCCGATGCGGAACATCTTGCCCTTGGCCTTGCCCAGCCCGGTGCCCAACGACAGATCGAAGCGCTCGTAGATGAGCTTGCGCACCGCGTCGGCATCGACACCTTCGGGCATCACCACGCCGGTCAGCACCGGTGAATAGACGGCAGGATCCTGGCACTGGATCTCAAGACCCCAGGCCTCGACCGCCTGGCGCACGCCGACGGCCCAGCGCTGGTGGCGAGCCAGCACCTGGTCGAGCCCCTCCTCCAGCAGCATGTCCAGCGACTCGTTGAGCCCGTAGAGCAGGTTGGTGCTGGGGGTATAGGGCCAGTAGCCGTTCTGGTTGGCCTCGAGTATCTCGTCCCAGGCCCAGAAGCTCTTCGGCATGCGGTTGTGGCGGCTCGCCTCGATGGCCCGCTCGGAGACGGCGTTGAAGCTGATCCCCGGAGGCAACATCAGTCCCTTCTGGGAGCCGGAGATGGTCACGTCCACGCCCCATTCGTCATGCCGATAGTCGGCGCTGGCCAGGCCCGAGATGGTATCGACCAGCAGCAGCGCCGGGTGGCCGGCAGCATCGATGGCGCGACGCACGGCGGCGATATCGCTGGTCACCCCGGTGGAGGTTTCGTTGTGGACCACGCAGACGGCCTTGAGCTCATGGGCCGTGTCTTCCTTCAGGCGTGCCTCGATCATGTCGGCCTGGACGCCGTGGCGCCAGCCCTCATAACCGGGCAAACCGATGAACTCGGGCTCTAGCTGCAGCCGTCGTGCCATCATGTGCCATAGAGTGGCGAAGTGACCGGTCTCGAACATCAGCACCCGGTCGCCCGGGGACAGGGTGTTGGAGAGAGCCGCTTCCCAGGCACCGGTACCGGAAGCCGGGTAAATGATCACCGGGTTCTCGGTCTTGAAGACTTTCTTGATCTTTTCCAGCAGCGTGCGTCCCAAGGCACCGAACTCCGGGCCGCGGTGGTCGATGGTCGGCAGGCTCATGGCACGCAGGATGCGGTCCGGCACCGGCGAGGGGCCGGGTATCTGCAGGAAGTGACGACCGGATGGATGGAAATCGAGATTCAACATGCGACTACCTCCGAAGACAATTTTGCATTTTTGATAATGAATTCACTTCCAGACAGCAAAAAACTACTTGATGCAACCGGCGTCGCGCAGCGTCTCGAGTTGCTCCGCGGAGAGGCCAAGTTCCGCCAATACTGCGTCGGTATGCTGGCCGAACAGCGGCGCCGGGCTCCGGATCTGCGATGGGGTTCGTGAGAACTTGCTCGGAAAGCCGATGGTCTTCATCTTGCCGATAACCGGGTGCTCCATCTCCTGCACCATGCCGCGGGCCAGATAGTGTTCGTCCTGCATGGCCTGGGCGAAGTCATTGATCGGTCCGGCCGGCACGCCGGCCTTGTCGCACAGCGCCAGCCAGTGGTTCATGTCCCGCTCGACCATGATCTCCTCCAGCACCGCCTCGAGTTCCTCGACGTGCTGGCCACGATCGTGGTTGGTCAGGAAGCGCGGCTCGGCCATCAGGTCCTCGCGCTCGAGCACGTCCCGGCAGAAGCGCTCCCAGGTACGCTGGTTGGCACAGCCCAGCATGATGTAACCGTCGCTGGCCTTGACCGCCTGATAGGGCGCCGATACACGATGCCGCCAACCGGTGGGTCCAGGGACTCTGCCCTCGGCAAAATAAGCAGCCGCCTCCCAGGTGAACCAGGGCAGGCCACATTCGGTGATGGCGATGTCGATGTGCTGCCCCTCGCCGGACGTCATCTTGTGGATGTAAGCGGCCAGGATCGAGTACACGGCCGTGATCCCCGCCCCGATGTCGTAAACCGCGATGCCGGTCTTCAGCGGCCGTCGGCCCGGTTCGCCGGTCATCGACATCAGGCCGGTCATGCCCTGGGCAACCAGGTCGAAGCCGCCGCGATGGCTGTAGGGCCCGGTCTGTCCGTAGCCGGAGATCGAGCAGTAGATGATGCCGGGATTGATCGCCTTGATGGTGTCGTAGTCGATCGCAAGCGACCGTGTCACCCCGGTGCGATAGTTCTCGACGATGACGTCGGCGTCCTTGGCCAGGCGATAGAAGATCTCCCTGGCCCGCTCATCCTTCAGGTTCAGCGAGATGCTCTTCTTGTTGCGGTTGATCTGCGAAAAGCAGGTCGATTCGTCGTTGACGTAGGGGCCCATCTGACGGCTGTCGTCGCCGCCGTTGAGCTTCTCGACCTTGATCACCTCGGCCCCCATGTCGGCCAGCACCATGGTGCAGTAGGGGCCGGCCATGATCTGGGAAACGTCCAGTACCTTGAGTCCTTCCAGGGGAAGCATGGGCTTCACCTCGCTTGTGTGTTCGCGGGACTGCCTCGACGCGCCAATGTCAGCGGCCGGTCCACTCGAAGGGTGTCTTGTGCAGGAACTTGTTCACTGCCGCCTGGAAATCGCCGCTCATGTAGCAGGTGGTAACCCAGTCGTCACCGGCATCCGCGGCGGCCCTGCGCGCCTCCAGAACCCGCCCCACCAGCGCCTTGCTGGCCTGGAGGGTGAGTGGCGCGCGCCGGCCGAATTCGGCCGCGATGGCAGTCACCTCCTCGACGATCGTTTCGCCAGCGAAGACGCCGTTGACCAGCCCCGCCTGCCGAGCCTCCTCGGCATCGAACAGCTTGGCCATCATCAGCGCTTCCTTGGTGCGAGCCACGCCGATCATGTCGACCATCCGCGAGACGTTGGTCATCGACAGGGTGTTGCCCAGCGTCCTGGCGATGGGCACACCGAACTTCATCGACGGCGTGCAGTAGCGGAAGTCACAGACCAATGCCAGGGCTGCCCCGCCGCCTACACAGGCGCCCTCGATCAGGGCGATGGTGGGCTTGGCCAAGCGCTCCAGCTTGCCCAGCACCCGATCGATACGCCGCTCATAACCGATGGCGTCCTCGGGAGCGTCGAAGTGGGCAAACTGGGCGATATCGGTGCCGGCGACGAAGGCCTCGCCGCCAACGCCATGCAGCACCACCGCCTGGATGTCGCCGTCCTCGGCCAGCAGGTCGCAACAGGCCTCGAGCGCGTCGTACATCTCCCAGGTCATGGCGTTGCGGCTCTCGGGCCGGTTGAAGCCGATCCAGGCGAGGTTGTCCTCGCGCCGGAAGATCAAGGAATCCGCCATATGAATCCTCCTCAAATCGTCGGGCACATCAGTGGATTGGGTTCACCGGTAGAACAGCTCCACCAGGCCCATCGGGAAGATCGGCACGTAAGTCACCAGCATCAGCAGGATGAATAGCAGGATGACGAACGGCACGTTGGCCTTCGACACCTCCCAGATGTCGGCCTTGGCCACCGAGCAGGCCGTCATCAGCACGCTGGCCACCGGTGGAGTCTGCTGGCCGATCGCCAGGTTGAGGGTGACGATCATGCCGAAGTGGACGGGGTCGATGCCGACCATCATCACCAGCGGCATGACGATGGGCACGGTGAGGATGATTGCCGCCGCCGAATGCAGGATCATACCGATCAGCAGCAGGAAGACGTTCAGCAGCGCGAGGACCATGTACTTGTTGGCAGTGAAGTCGCTGATCATCATCGCCAGCATCTGTGGCAGCTGGGCGCGGGTGAGGAAATCGCCGAGCAGGGCCGAACTCGCCACCAGCAGCATGACCACGGCGGTCTGAACGCCACCTTCGACCATTGCCGCGCGCAGCTTCGCCCACCGCAGCTCGCCGTAGCGGAAGCTGATCAGCAGTGCAGCCAGCACCGCCAGGGCCGCACCTTCGGTAGCGGTCATGAAGCCACCGAATATCCCGCCGAGGATGACCAGCGGCAACACGAAGGCAAGGCCCGCCGCCTTGAAGGTGGTCCACACCCGCTTCAGCTGAAAGGTATGCTCCACGGGCCAGTTGTAGCGGACCGCGAAGTACCAGGCGAGCACCATCATCAAGACCCCGCCGACCAGGCCGGGCACGATACCGGCGACGAACAGCTGCACCACCGAGGTGTCGGCCATGGCGGCATACAGGATCATGGGGATGGAGGGTGGAATGATGATCGCCAGCGAGGCCGAAGAGGAGGTAATGGCGGCGGCGAATGGGGCGGGGTAGCCCTTGCGTTTCATCTCCGGCATCAGGATGGACCCAAGGGCGGCCACGTCGGCCACGGCGGACCCGGAGATCTCGGCGAAGAACAGCGAGGTGCCGACGTTGACCATGGCCAGCCCGCCGCGAATGAAGCCGAGCAACGCGGATGCGAAGTCGATCAGCCGCCGAGAGATACCGCCGGTGTTCATGATGGCGCCGGCCAGGATGAACAGCGGAATGGCGATCAACGGGAACTTGGTCGAGCCCTCGAACATCACCAGCGGGAAGCCAAGCAGGCCGTTCGGCCCCTGCAGGACCAATATCGCGACGAGGGAGACCGCCCCCAGGGCCACGGCGATGGGAATGTTGATGAAGATCATGGCCAGCCCGGCCAGCAGGATCAGTGCCGTCGTCATTGCAGCTCCTCCACGATGTCCTGCTCCGAGGGCGGCCGCTTGCCGTCCCAGGCCTCACGCAGGATGGCCGGGAGGTTGAGCAGCTCGGCGATGACATAGAGTGCCGCGCCAATCGGGATGGTCGACTGGGTGACAGCGATCGGAATCGGCACGCTGACCAGAGTCGAGCCACCGAGCACTCCGATGACGTAGACGCCGTAATAGGCGAGCAGCACGAAGAAAGCGATGATGATGGCCTCGCCGATCGCCACCAGTGTCACGCGCACGACGCGGGGGCGTGAGTAGACGAAACCCGGGACGCTGATATGGGCACGTTTGAGTGAAGCGAGAGCGGCACCATAGTAGGTCACCCAGGCCAGCATCACGGCAGCGACTTCGTCGTACCAGCTCAGCGAATTGCCGGTATAGCGGAAGGAGACACCGAGCAGCACGATCACCGTGAGGGCCACCACCAACAGCATGGTGATGACCTCGAGCAGCCACTCGAAACCTGCTCGCAGTTTCGCAAGGGACATGCAATCGACTCCATCGAGCATGGGAAGGACCGCCCCGGACGGGGCGGCCGCGGGATCACGTAGCAGGGGTCACTCTTCTTCGCTGAGCGCAAGGACTCGCTCGACCAGATCCCCGCCGCCTTCCACTTCCTCGTCGAAGCGCTTGTAGATGGGGCCGCTGGCATCGATGAAGGCCTGCTGGTCGGCCTCGTTGACTTCCATGCCGGCAGCTTCCATCTCGCCGAGCAGTTCCTCGTCCTGCCTGGCAGCGGTCTCGTAGACGAAGTCCTGCACCTCCTGGGCAGTCTCCTCCAGCACCTCACGCACGTCCTCCGGCAGGTCGTCCCAATGGCGCTTGGAGACCACCACATAGGCCGGCGTATAGACGTGGTTGGTCATGGAGAGGTAGTCCTGTACCTCCTGGAATTTCTGGGAGTGAATCTGCACCAGGGGGTTCTCCTGGCCGTCCATGGTGCCGGTCTGCAGCGCCGTGAAGACCTCCGAGAGCGCCATGGGCGAGGGGTTGGCGCCGTATTCCTCGAACATGCGCACCCGCCACTTGCCCTCCGGGGTCCGAAGCTTCAGGCCCTCCAGGTCCTCGGGCGTCTCGATGGGTCGCCGGCTATTGGTGATCTGACGGAAGCCGTTCTCCCACACGGCGAGGATCTTGTAGCCTTCCTCTTCCACCAGCGGGTAGAGATCGGGCTCGATGACCTCCTCGATGACGCGCTTCATGTGCTCTCTGTCCTTGATCAGGTAGGGCATCTCGAACAGACCGAACTCGTCCACCACCGACGACATCACCGTCGAGGGCAACGTGAAGGTCAGTTGGCCGAGCTTGAGCTTCTGCATCATGGAGCTGTCGCCACCCAGTTGGCTCGAACCGTAGACCTCTACCCTGTAGTCATCGCCGAGCCGCTCGTTGGCACGCTCGGCAAACTCCTTGGCGGAAACATCGAACAGCGAACCGGGATTGCCCACGTGGCCGAATTGCAGTTCGGTTTGAGCCATACCAAGCCCTGGCGTGAGACTCAGCGCCAGGGCGGTAGTCACGAATGCCGTCTTGATCGTCTTCATCGGATACTCCAGTGCTGGCTTGTTGTTGTAGGTGTGCTGCCCAGGCGTGCCATCTCGCGGGTGACAGTCTCCAAGCCGTAGTGGCTCCTCCGGGACCGCGGCAAGTTATCCGACGGTCCTAGTCATCCTCGGCCATCAAGCGGCTCGTTGAGTCCAGCCGCTACGAATTCAATTTGAATTCAAAATTCATTATTCGGTATTAAACTTTGGTCGACCCACACCTGTCTGCTGACTCCGCCGACTCAAACGGGTTCTAACCCCCAGGCCAGTCCCGCGGCCTCGATACCGGCAATCGCGGCGGCCTCATCCTCGTCCGAGGATGCACCACTGGCACCCACGGCGCCGACCACACGGGACTCGTCATCCAGGATCAGTACACCTCCGGGAACAGGGACGAAGTTCCCACCCGAGGCAGCGGCCACGCTGGCGAGGAAGGCCGGACGTTCGGCATTGCGGGCTCCGACCACGCCGCTCGATGCGCCATTTCCCAGGGCGGCGAAGGCCTTGCCCTGCGCTACCGGAAAGCGCAGTGGGGCACAGCCGTCCTCGCGCTCGGCAGCGACGACGTGTCCGCCGCCGTCGAGCACGACTACGGTTAAAGGCTCCATCGAGGCATCGCGCGCCTTGGCGAAAGCCCCGTCGAGAATGGCCCTGGCCTGGGAGCGACCAAGCTGAAACTGACTGCGGAAGACTTTGCCGGCCATGGGAGACTCCTTATGATGGTGGGATAGTGGATATTAGTTGAATTTTGAATTCATAATACCTTCTGTGAACGAATGCCAGGCGGACCCGTTTCCGCCGGGATGAACTCGACAGGCCCGGCGACACGGCTGGAACGCCGGGCGGGACCATCGGGACGCTATCGCCTTAGGAATTCATGCCATGAGTAAAATCCAGCATCGCAGCCTTTATCTGGAAGTGGCCGACCGCGTCCGGGAACTCATCGAGCAGGGAGATCTCGCACCGGGTGAGCGAATATCGGAGAAGCAGCTCTGCGAGCGCTTCGGGGTGTCCCGCACGCCGCTACGGGAGGCGCTGAAGGTTCTCGCCTCCGAGGGCCTGATCGAGCTGCTGCCCAACCGCGGGGCCAGGGTCATGCGCCTGACGCTGAAGATGGTTAAGGATACCTACGATCTGATGGGAGCCCTCGAGGGGCTATCCGGCGAACTCGCCTGTCAGAACATCAGCGACGAGGAAATCAAGGCCATTCGTGCACTGCATGACGAAATGCTGCGGCACTACCGCGACCGCAACATGCCGGAGTACTTCCGAATCAACCGGAAGATTCACGAGGGAATCCTGGACGCCTCGGCAAACGAGGTGCTGCAGGAGATGTACAGCAACCTCAGCCAACGCGTGAAGCGGGTCCGCTACTCCAAAAA
This sequence comes from Billgrantia sp. C5P2, assembly GCF_051062895.2. Lineage (NCBI taxonomy): Bacteria > Pseudomonadati > Pseudomonadota > Gammaproteobacteria > Oceanospirillales > Halomonadaceae > Billgrantia > Billgrantia sp. C5P2. The sequence goes on along the minus strand of NZ_CM128542.1, from coordinate 922,859 downwards.
GATGACCGACGATTTCTGGCACAGGGCCGTGCAGGACCACGAGCACATGATCCTTGCCCTCGAAGCGCGTGATGGGAAACGACTGGGGCAGATTCTCCGCGACCATCTTTGCAATAAACTCGAAGTCGCTTCGCTCGCCGGCGTGGTCGAGGATGAAGGTGCGCTCAATGCCGCCAACGCCTGAGCCTATTCCCATACTCCGAGCCGCATGGCCGAGCGCTCCAGTCGCCGATCCTCCGTCTCGATCCCGCGCAGCTGCTGCTCGATACCCGAGAGATGGTCGAGCGCGGCACGTCGGGCGGCCTGGGGTTTGCCCTCCATCACCGCACGATATAGCCGTGCATGCTGACGGTTGATCATCTGTCTTGGCGCCTCACGGTGATAAAGGTTCTTCACCGAGGCGAATACGGAACTCAACAACAGGTCGGTGAGCGACTGCAGCGTATGCACCAGCACCGGGTTGTGTGAAGCCTGGCAGATGGCCAGATGGAAGGCATGATCGAGGTGCGCCAGTTGCTCCACGTCGATGTTCCCGCTGTTCTCCACATACGCCGTCATGGCCTCGTAGCGGCGCTGGATCAAGACCCGGTCGGCCGGCGTGGCGCGCTCCGCCGCCAGACTGGCCGATTCTCCCTCAAGCAATGAGCGTACCTCGAGCAAATCGAAAAGGGTCCGCGGATGGTCGCGAAACAGGTGCATCAGCGGGCTGTCGTCGCGTCCCGCCACCAGCTCCGCCACCACCGAGCCCCGCCCCTGCCGTGTCACGATGATGCCTTTGCTGCGCAGCACCCTCAGGCCCTCTCGCAGCGAGGTCCGCGAAACGCCGAGACGCTCGCACAGGCGTCGCTCGGAAGGCAGCAACTGCCCGGGGCGAAACACGCCGTCGAGTATCAGCTCCTCCAGGCGCGCCGCTACCGCATCGGGCGTGCGCGTGGGCGAGAGCCGTTCGCTATCTTTAAACATGGGGCTCCTCCGTGGCGCGACGCAGCGGCTTGTATCCTTCGTGCGATTGCGCCATGGTATGAAATGAAAATAATTTCCAAGATAGCTGGAAACAACTGGTAATACCAGTGGACCGGAGGCTGGACAGGACGGCTGACAGGGCGCACATTGGGGCCCTGCACAAGGATAACCCTGCCGCCAAGACTCGCAACGAGGCGCTAGATGAACATCCTCTTCGATGAACGACTCGACGGTCCGGCTCCGGAGCTGGACCGGGCTGCCATCCGCGACACGCTCCGCCAGGCCATTCCGGGCATGACCCTGCTGCACCGCGAGGAGGACATGCGTCCCTTCGAGTGCGACGGCCTCTCTGTCTACCGCACCCTGCCGTTGCTGGTGGCGCTGCCCGACTCCATGGCTCAGGTCGAACGGCTGCTCAAGGAGTGCCATCGCCTCGGCGTACCGGTGGTGACCCGCGGAGCCGGCACCGGCCTCTCGGCCGGCGCACTGCCGCTTACGCATGGGGTTCTCCTGGTGATGTCGCGCTTCTCGCGCATCATCGAGATCGACCCCGAGGCGCGTACCGCCCGGGTCGAACCCGGAGTGCGCAACCTGGCCATCTCGGAAGCCGCCTCGCCCTATGGGCTCTACTACGCGCCGGACCCTTCGTCGCAGATCGCCTGCTCGATCGGCGGCAACGTGGCCGAAAATGCCGGCGGCGTGCACTGTCTCAAGTACGGCCTGACGGTGCACAACGTGATCAAGGTGGAAGTCCTTACCATCGAGGGCGAACGCATGACGCTGGGCAGCGACGCCCTCGACGCCCCCGGCTTCGACCTGCTGGCACTGTTCAACGGCTCCGAAGGCATGCTCGGCGTGGTCACCGAGATCACCGTCAAGCTGCTGCCCAAGCCCGAGATAGCCAAGGTGCTGATGGCCAGCTTCGACGATGTCGAGAAAGCGGGCAACGCGGTGGGCGCCATCATCGAGGCCGGTATCATTCCCGGTGGGCTGGAGATGATGGACAAGCTCGCCATCGTCGCCGCCGAGGATTTCATCGGCGCCGGCTACCCAGTGGACGCCGAGGCGATCCTGCTGTGCGAGCTCGACGGCGTCGAGGCCGACGTCGACGACGACTGCGAGACCGTGCGCCAGGTGCTGGAAGAGGCCGGCGCCACCGGCATCCGCCAGGCCCGCGACGACGCCGAGCGCGCCAAATTCTGGGCCGGCCGCAAGAACGCCTTCCCCGCGGTGGGCCGCATGTCGCCCGATTACTACTGCATGGACGGCACTATTCCGCGGCGCGAACTGGCGCGGGTGCTCAAAGGCATCAGCGACCTCTCCGAGCGCTATGGCCTGAAGGTGGCCAACGTCTTCCACGCTGGCGACGGCAACATGCACCCGCTGATCCTGTTCGATGCCAACCGTGAAGGCGAACTGGCCGTGGCCGAGGCGCTGGGCGGCGAGATCCTCGAGCTGTGCGTCCGCGTGGGCGGCACTATCACCGGCGAGCACGGTGTCGGCCGCGAGAAGATCAATCAGATGTGCGCCCAGTTCCGTCCTGACGAGCTGGCCACCTTCCGCGCCGCCAAGGCCGCCTTCGACCCCCGCGAGTTGCTCAACCCGGGCAAGAACATCCCCACCCCGGCGCGCTGCTCGGAGTTCCGTACCATCAAGAGCGCGGCGGACGATACCGCCTCGACCGCAGCGCAGGGTGGGCTGGAGTGACCATGGCAAACGCAACGACTCTCCATGAACATGACGCCAGCGAAGCCCTGGCCGAGCGCATCCGCCAGGCCAGCACCGACGGTACACCACTGCGCATCGTCGGCGGTGACACCCGCTTCTTCTATGGTCGCGAGGTGGTGGGCAGTGAGCTCTCGACCCGCGAGCACTGCGGCATCAGCTTCTACGATCCGGTGGAGCTAGTGGTTTCGGTGCGCGCCGGCACGCCCCTGGCCGCGCTCGAGGCGGCCCTGGCCGAGCACGGCCAGATGCTGCCCTTCGAGCCGCCCCGCTACGGCGAGGCAAGCACCGTGGGTGGCATGGTCGCCAGCGGTCTCTCCGGGCCGCGGCGACCGTGGGCCGGCGCGGTACGCGATTTCGTGCTCGGTGCCCGGGTGATCAATCACGAAGGCATCGAGCAGCGCTTCGGCGGCGAGGTGATGAAGAATGTGGCCGGCTACGACCTGTCGCGGCTGATGGTCGGGGCCCAAGGTACCCTGGGGCTGATCACCGAGGTCTCGTTCAAGGTGCTGCCGGCCCCGGGTGCCGTCCAAAGCCTGCACCTGGAACTGCCGCTCGACGAGGCCCGCCAGCGCCTGGCCGAATGGGGGCGCGAACCGCTGCCCATCAGCGCCGCCGCCTGGCTCGACGGAGCCCTGCACCTGCGCCTGGAAGGCGGTCCGAGCTCCGTGGCCGCCACCCGCGCGCGCATCGGCGGCGATGAGCTCGACAATGCCTTCTGGCCCTCCCTGCGCGACCAGCAATTGCCGTTCTTCCGTGCCGGCCAGGCGCCGCTGTGGCGACTCTCGCTGCCCCACCGCGCGCCGACGCTGGACCTGCCCGGTATCGACGAGAGGCTGATGATTCACGACTGGGCCGGTGCCCAGCGTTGGCTGCGCACCGAGCTGGATGCCGACTCCGTACGCCAGGCGTGCCAAGCCGCCGGCGGCCACGCCACCTGCTACGGGCCGCGCCCGACCGCGATCGAGCCCTTCGCGCCACTATCCGAGGTGCTGACAAAGTACCATCGCAACCTCAAGGCGCAGCTCGACCCCAAGGGAATCTTCAACCCCGGCCGGCTCTACGCGGCGTTCTGAGACGCACAGGATTTCGACATGCAGACGCACTTCACCGAGGAAGCCCTCAAGCAGCCGCACATTCAGGAGGCCGACCGCGTCCTGCGCAGCTGCGTGCACTGCGGCTTCTGCAACGCCACCTGCCCCACTTACCAGCTGCTGGGCGATGAACGCGACGGACCGCGCGGGCGCATCTACCTGATGAAGCAGATGCTCGAGAACCCCGACGACAGCGAGAACGTCACCGAGCAGACCCGACTGCACCTGGATCGCTGCCTGACCTGTCGCAACTGCGAGACTACCTGCCCTTCCGGCGTGGAGTACCACAAGCTGCTTGATATCGGCCGCGCCGAGATCGAGCGCCGCGTGCCGCGCAGCGCCGCCGACCGCGCCCAGCGCTACGCGCTGCGCAAGGCGCTGGTGGAGCCCAAGCGCTTCCAGGCGCTGCTCAAGCTGGGCCAGACCTTCCGCCCGCTGGTGCCGGGCAAGCTCAAGGACAAGCTGCCGCCCAAGCCGTTGGATGCCGGCACGCGCCCCGACCACAAGCGCCACGCGCGGCAGATGCTGATCCTCGAAGGCTGCGTACAGCCGGGGCTCTCACCCAATACCAATGCCGCCACGGCGCGGGTGCTCGACCGCCTGGGCATCGGCCTCACGCCGGTCAGCGAAGCCGGCTGCTGCGGCGCCGTCGACTTTCATCTCAACGCCCAGGACGACGGCCGCGCCCGGGCGCGAGCCAACATCGACGCCTGGTGGCCGCATATCGAGGCCGGCTGTGAGGCGATCGTGCAAACGGCCAGCGGCTGCGGCGCCTTCGTCAAGGAGTACGCCGAGATCCTCGAGCACGACCCAGCCTACGCCGAGAAAGCCAAGCGCGTGAGCGAACTGGCCAAGGATCTGGTCGAGGTGCTGCGCGACGAGGATCTGGATGACCTCAAGGTCGACGCGGGCCGCCGGCTGGCATTCCACTGCCCCTGCACCCTGCAGCACGCGCAGAGACTCGGCGGCGCGGTGGAAGGCGTGCTGATCAAGCTCGGCTTCACCCTGACGCCGGTCCAGGACGCCCACTTGTGCTGCGGCTCGGCGGGCACCTACTCGATCACCCAGCCGGAGCTCGCCATGCAGTTGCGCGACAACAAGCTCAACGCCCTGGAGGCCGGCAACCCGGAGACGATCGTGACCGCCAACATCGGCTGCCAGACGCACCTCAACGGCGCGGGGCGCACGCCGGTCAGGCATTGGATAGAGATTGTCGATGAAGCGTTGCCCTCCTCGGCGGGCAACGCTTAAAGAGTATTCAGCAACGCAGCAGATGAGCGCCGGGGACAAGCCAAAGCGAGGGTCTTTTGCCATGGATGGCAAAAGTAGCGCCCAGGGACGGGTTCACAGCGCCTCCTCGCAGGCCTGTCGCCGGAACAGCCCCGTGCTTCACCGGGAGAGCTGCCAGCTCCGCATCGCCATTGTTTTTATTTCAAAAGGAGAACCCCATGAAGACCAAACCCGTACTCACCCTGACCGACGTCAACGCCATCCTCGATGCCGCTCAGAAAGAAGCGGAAGCCAACGGTTGGGCGGTAACCATCGCCGTGGCCGACGACGGCGGCCACCTGCTCGGCCTGCGCCGCCTGGACGGGGCGGCGCCGATGACGCCGGACGTGGCCACGCAGAAAGCACGCAGTGCCGCCCTTGGCCGCAAGGAGACCCAGGTCTTCGAGGAGATGATCAACGGCGGACGCAATGCCTTCCTCTCCGCGCCGCTCTCGGGCCTGCTCACCGGCGGCGTACCGGTGCTGGTCGATGGCGAGGTTGCGGGCACCGTCGGCGTCTCGGGCGTCAAGCCCGATCAGGACGTACAGATCGCCAAGGCAGGTATCGCCGCCGTTGCTTGAGGTGAAACGTACAAGGCCGGCCGCAATGCGCTGCAACAGCAGTCGCCGCGGCCGGCCTTTATTTACGGCGCCGTTGCGAACGGATCAAACCCTCCTGGAGCGGAGCTGGCGCAGCTCACCATTCAACGCCACGATGATGGAATAGCACATCAACAGCATCACGACGGAAAATGGAATCGCCGTCGCCGTCACCCCGGCCTGAAGTGCTGCAAGCCCGCCGCCAATCAACAGTACGATGGCAATCAAGCCCTCCACCGTGGCCCAGAACATCCGCTGCGGCCGGGGCGCATCGATCTTGCCGCCGGCGGTAATGGTATCGATCACCAGCGAACCGGAATCCGACGAAGTGACGAAGAAGATCAGCGCCAGCACGATACCGAGGGTCGACATCAGCCCCGTCAACGGCAGCTCGTTGAGCATGCCGAACAGCGACAGCTCAGGACTGTAGCTGTCGATCACGTACTCCTTGACCAGGCTGCCGGCGGGGTCGGCGTAGAGCTGGTCCAGTGCAGTAGCACCGAAAACACCCATCCAGATGAAGATGAACAGGCTGGGAATCACCAGCACGCAAGTCACGAACTCCCGCACCGTGCGCCCACGCGATACCCTGGCGATGAACATGCCGACGAACGGCGCCCAGCTGATCCACCAGGCCCAATAGAAGATCGTCCACGCCTGACGGTAGGCGTCGTCGTCACGACCGAAGGGCGCCGATAGCGGGACGAACTCCTTCACGTAGGTCGCAAGACCCGTCCAGAATCCCCCCAGGGCCACCAGTGTCGGGCCGGCGAACAGCACGAAGAAGAAGAACAGTACGGCCAGGACCATGTTGATTTCGGAAAGCTTCTTTACGCCGCCCTCGAGTCCGCGCCAGACCGACACCAGCGCCACCGCCGTCACCAGCAGGATGATGACGACCTGAGCGGCGGTGCTGACCTCCAATCCGAAGACGAAATTCATCCCCGCATTGGCCTGCTGCGCCCCCAACCCCAGCGACGTAGCAAGGCCGAACAGGGTGGAAAACACCGCCAGGATGTCGATCACATGGCCCCACCAGCCCCATACCCGCTCGCCCAGGATCGGGAAGAAGGCCGAACGAATGGAGAACGGCAACCCCTTGTTGTAGGTAAAGATGGCCAGCGCCAGCGCCATCACCACATAGACTGCCCAGCCATGGATCCCCCAATGCAGGTAGGTGCCGGCAAGACCCAGGGCCGTCGCTTGGGGAATGGCCTCAGGGTTCAGTTCGCCATCGGCTCCGAAAGGGGATGCCACGCCCAGTGGCAGGGAAACGTTGGCATGGTAGACCGGCTCCAGTACGCCGAAGAACAGCAGGCCGATGCCGATACCTGCAGCGAACAGCATCGCAAACCATGAGAGGTAGCCGTAATCCGGTCGTGCGTCGGGTCCGCCCAGCCTGACCGACCCATAGGGCAGGACGACGAGCGCGACACAGAACAGGATGAAGAAATCCACCACCAGCATGAAATACCAGTCCAGCGTCCCCGTAGCGAAGCCGACGATGGATTGAAAGATGCTTCCCGCCCTCTCCGGGAACAGCAGGGTGAGCAGGATGAAAACCACCGAAGCGAGCGCCGAGACAACGAAGACCCGATTGTGGATATCGAAACCGATGGGCCCCAGCCGCCCCTCGATATTGTCCTGGCCCACGGTGTAGTCCGTTTGCATATCGCTCGTTCCCGGGAGCGGAGCCGGATCGTTCGGAGTCCTCATGGGGAGCTCCCTCTGATTGTAATATCAAGAATTAATTAGAATTTTTCTCATGAAGAGTATAACAGACAGGCCGTTCTTACCAATGGCATCCCACGGCTCACCTAGCGCGGAGCAGTCGCTTCTGTGCGAAGGGCAACGGCCATCTATACTTGACAGCGCCAGACCGCCGCTCGGCTGTTGATAACTGGAGCGCGACGAGGCACCTGACGAAAGGCATTCACGGCCAGTCCGGGGAGGAGTCGACGGGGCTGCGCCCAACGGGAGGAACCCACAATGATCAAGAAGCTCTTTGCCGCACTAGTGCTGATGGCCTTCATTTCACCCGCCTGGGCCAACAGTTGCCCGATGCTCATGGGGGAAATCGACCAGGCGCTGGAGGACGAGGAAAAAGTCTCCCAGCTCAGCGAGGAGGATCTCGCTCGGGTGCGCGACCTGCGCGAGCAGGGCGAGCAATACCATAACGACGGTGATCATGCCCAGTCGGAAGAGGCCCTGAACGAGGCCAAGGAGATTCTCGGCGTTTAATGCCTATGCCGGGTGTGGGCTCGCTGCGCCCGGCATATTTTCTGTCCCGCCCCTTCAGCCTCCTTGCCCCTGTTCTGCGCATTCCAGCACCCACTCCTGCAGTGCTCGCTTCGCCTCGCCGGGAAAATCCGGCCGCGCATCGACCAACCCATAGCCACGCGATGAGCGGAGGCGCAGCTCGTGCAGGCCGACCAGCATCTCCTTCTCCAGCATGTCATCGACCAGCCCATGCCACCCCATTCCGATGCCTTGCCCGGCAATCGCCGCCTGGATCAGCAGGGTGTAATTGTTGAATGTCAGCTCCGACGATTCGAGATGGGCCATACCGCCAAGCTGCTCGAAGTAGCTCGGCCAATCCAGCCAACGCTGCCCTTGCTCGGCGGTCAGCGTCAGTAGCGGTGCCCGGCTGAGCGCCTCGAGATCCGGGATCGGCCCGTACTGCTGAAGGAAACCCGGGCTGCAGACGGGGAAGACGTCTTCACGGAACAACAGCGGAACGCCACTGGCGAGCACGCGCTCGTCGCAGAACACGATCGCTACGTCGACTTCCTGGGCCCGCCAGTCGAGCACGCCCTGGTTGGTGACGATGCGCACGTCGATATGCGGATGACGTTCCCGGAAGCGCGGCAGCCGCGGCATCAGCCAATACGCCGCGAACGAGAAGTCGGTCAGGATGTTCACGTGCGGATGGCGATGCTTGTGCTGTAGCCGCTCGATGGTGCGATCGATGGTCGCGAAGCCCTCCTGCACGCTGACGAACAGCGCATGCCCCGCCTCGGTCAACTTCACGCCACGGTAGATGCGTTCGAACAGCGACAGGCCGAGCTGCTCTTCCAGGGCGCGAACCTGCTGGCTGACGGCCGACTGGGTCGAGCGCAGCTCCCGTGCGGCGGCGGTGAAGCTCAGGTGACGGGCTGCCGCCTCGAATACCCGCAAGCTGTTGGGCGACGCCGACCTAGCTATCCACGACATTAGATCAACTAATGCCTCCCATAAAAATTTAGCGAGTTTACAGGCCTTGAGATTAGCAGAGAGACTGTCGCAAGAACCAGTCACGGTTTGACTCCGGCATGACATTCCAATGCGCAGCGACAAGCAAGAGGCTCCATGACCCGCAAACGACCCAATATCCTGTTTCTGATGGCCGACCAGATGAAGGCATCGGCGCTGCCCTTTTATGGCCACCCGCTGGTCAAGACACCCAACCTGTCGCGCCTGGCCACCGAGGGCGTGGTCTTCGACTCGGCCTACTGCAATAGTCCGCTGTGCGCGCCGTCGCGCTTCACGCTGATGGCCGGCCAGTTGCCCTCGCGTATCGGCGGCTACGACAACGCCGCCGAGTTCGCCGCCGATATTCCGACCTTCGCCCACTACCTGCGCGATGCCGGCTACACCACCGCGCTGTCGGGCAAGATGCACTTCTGCGGCCCGGACCAGTTGCACGGCTTCGAGGAACGCCTGACCACCGACATCTACCCGGCCGACTACGGCTGGTTCGTCGACTGGGAGAACTTCAAGACCCGACCGAGCTACTACCACAACATGTCGTCGGTGATTCAGGCCGGCCCCTGCGTGCGCTCCAACCAGCTCGATTTCGACGACGAAGTCACCTTCCGCGCCAAGCGTTTCCTCTACGACTATGTTCGCAACAACCCGGCGCGCAATGGCGAGCAGCGTCCCTTCTGCCTGACCGTATCGCTGACCCACCCCCATGACCCCTACACCATTCCGCAGGAGTACTGGGACCGCTACGACCACGACGCCATCGACATGCCCCGCGTGCCCTACTCGCGCGAACTGATGGACCCGCACTCCAAGCGCCTGCGTCATGTCTATCAGCACGACGAGGACACCGTCAGCGACGAGCAGATCCGCAACGCGCGGCACGCCTACTACGGGGCACTCAGCTACGTCGACGACCAGATCGGCGCCGTGCTGAAAACCCTGGAAGAGACCGGCCTCGACGAAAACACCATCATCGTCTTCTCCGGCGACCACGGCGACATGCTCGGCGAGCGTGGCCTCTGGTACAAGATGAGCTGGTTCGAGGACTCGGCCCGCGTCCCGATGATCGTCCACGCCCCCGGTCGCTTCACCCCGGGCCGGGTGCGCGAGTCGGTGTCGACCATGGACCTGCTACCAACCTTTGCCGAACTCGCCCATGGCGGTATCGCGCCGGAGTACGCCGTGCCCATCGACGGGCGCAGCCTGCTGCCACATCTGACCGGCACAGGCGGCCACGACGAGGTGATCGGCGAATACCTTGGAGAAGGCGCCATCGCACCGCTGCTGATGATCCGCCGCGGTCGCTACAAGTACGTTCACAGCGCGCCCGACCCCGACCAGCTCTTCGACCTCGAAGCCGACCCGCTGGAACTCGACAATCTGGCGCAGGACCCCGCGCACCTGGACCTGTGCAAGCAGTTCCGCGACGAGGTCGCTCGTCGCTGGGACTACGCGCGGCTGCACGATGAGGTGATCGCCAGCCAGCGGCGCCGCAAGCTGGTCTCTCGTGCGCTCATGAAAGGCAAGGTCACGCCCTGGGATCACCAGCCGACGTTCGATGCCAGCACCCAGTACATGCGCAACACCATCGATCTGGACGATCTCGAGCGGCGCGCGCGCTTCCCGGCGGCCTCCGTCGAATAGCCATGATGACGTCGCCGACCGACATGCACCGGCAACCGGCCAGGCGACTACGCTGGTTGCCGTTTCTCGGCTGGCTGCCGCAGCAGAGCTCGCGTTCGCTGCGTGCCGATGCCATTGCCGGGCTGACCGGCGCGGTGTTGGTCGTGCCTCAGGGAGTGGCCTACGCGCTGTTGGCCGGGCTACCCCCGGAATATGGCCTCTACACCGCCATCGTCCCGGCCATTCTGGCAGCACTGTTCGGTGCCTCGCGGCAAATGGTCAGTGGGCCGACGGCGGCACTGTCGATCGCCCTGTTCGCCACCCTGCAGCCCTTCGCCGAAGCGGGTAGCGACGCGTTCATCGCATTGGTGCTGACGCTGACTTTCCTCGCCGGCGTCTTCCAGCTCTTGCTGGGCCTGGCACGCCTGGGCGTGCTGATCGATCTCGTCTCGCATTCGGTGGTGACGGGGTTCACCGCCGGTGCCGCACTGATCATCGCCACCAGCCAACTGCCCTATGCCTTGGGTCTGAGCGCGATCGAGAACAACGGCTTTCTCGCTATCTGGCCACGCTTGCTGGAGCGACTCGGCGACATCCGCCCCGATGCGGTGCTGATCACCGGCTTCACGCTCGTCGCCTGCCTGGCGTTTCGGCGCTGGCTGCCGCGCTGGCCAGGCATGCTGCTGGTACTCATGGCTGCCTCGCTGCTGGCCGCCTGGCTCGACCCCGGGCACGCCGAGATCCCACGCATCGGCGAGGTCCCGGCCGGCCTACCACCGCTCTCGATGCCGGATCTCTCGTTCGACACGCTGCGCCTGCTGACGCCCGGCGCCATTGCCCTGGGTCTGCTGGGCCTGGTCGAAGCCACGGCAATTGCCCGGGCGATGGCGGTACGCACGGGCGAACGTCCGAACGGCAATCAGGAATTCATCGGCCAGGGGCTATCCAACATCGGCGGCGCCTTCTTCTCCGCCTACGTCTCGTCGGGGTCGTTCACCCGTTCGGGCCTCAATGCCAGCGCCGGGGCCTGCTCGCCGATGGCGGCGGTTCTATCGGCACTGTTTCTGATTCCGCTCATGCTGCTGGCGGCACCGCTTCTGCATCACGTGCCGCTGCCGGCCATGGCGGGCCTGCTACTGCTGGTCGCCGCCCGGCTGATCGACTGGCACAGCATTCGCGAGGCACTGAGCACCAGCCGCTCGGAAATGGCCGTCTTGCTGATCACCTTCTTCAGCACTCTGCTATTGGCATTGGAATTCGCCATCTACTTCGGCGTGCTGGCCTCGTTGGCCCTCTACCTGCGCCGCACCACCCGCCCGCCGGTGGTGGAAGGCACGCTGTCCCATGCTCCCCAAACGATCCAGCAGGCCGTGGAGGAGCCGGGCTGCAACGTCGTCAGGATCGACGGATCGCTGTTCTTCGGTGCCTGCGAGTCGGTCGCACGACGGCTCGAGCGCTGCGACCGTCCGAACCTGGTGATCCTGGCGGCTGGCATCAACTTCATCGACCTGAGCGGTATCCACCTCCTCCAGCGCCAGGCACGCCTTTGTCATGCCAGGGGCGGGAAGCTGTACCTGGCTTGGACCAAACCCGACGTCATGGCCCGCTTGCAACGGGCCGGCTTCGTCGATAACGACCGCCACCATGACAAGTTAATAGCAATAACAATATGAGAGGAAACCCCATGACACACAGACGATTCGAACATGAGAAAAATGCTGCGGTTATTCCATGACTCCAGATTGTAGGCTTATGACAAAACCCTAAATGCCCTACATCTTATAATAAGGAGTATTTCCCATGACTATCTCAAGCGACCCAGTGTCGCCCCCCATGACTAGCGACATGCAAACGGATTACATCGTCGGCCAAGACAATCTCAAAGGACAGTTGGGACCCATCGGCTTCGATATCCACAATCGGGTCTTTATCGTCTCGGCGCTCGCTTCCGTCGTCTTCATCGTACTCACGCTGTTGTTTCCGGAGAGGGCGGGGAGCCTTTTCCAGTCCATTGTCAGCTTTTCAACTGGGACGCTGGACTGGTATTTCATGGGCGTGGTGGATTTCTTCATTCTGTTCTGCTTGGCGCTCGTCGTCCTGCCCTATGGGTCGGTCAGGCTGGGAGGGCCCGATGCCCGACCGGAGCACAGTTACCTGTCCTGGTTTGCGATGCTGTTCACCGCCGGCATCGGTATCGGACTGCTGTTCTTCAGTGTGCTGGAGCCGGTCTATCATGCCAACGTCTCCTTGCCCTTGGGCATTCCTTCCCCGTTCGGGGCCGATGGTGAACTGAACCCGGAGGCCATTCCTGCAGCCAGCGCTCTGGGGCTTGCCGGCACCTTTCTCCATTGGGGCATCCATGGTTGGGCCGTCTATGTGGTCATGGCATTGGCACTGGCCATTTTTTCCTACAACAAGGGCCTGCCCTTCTCCATTCGCTCGGCCTTCTTCCCGATCCTGGGCGAGCGCGTGTGGGGCTGGTGGGGTCATGCCATCGACATCCTGGCAGTGTTCTCCACCCTGTTTGGCCTGGCCACGGCGCTCGGACTCGGCGCAAAGCAGGCCAATGCCGGGATGAATTTCGTCTTTGGCATAGAGATCAGCACCACCTTCCAGGTCATCGTTATCCTTTTGGTGACGGCGGTGGCACTGGTGTCGGTCTGGCGCGGGCTCGAGGGCGGCGTGAAGAAACTCTCAGAGATCAATATGATCCTGGCCGTGCTGTTCTTCTTCTTCGTGCTGTTCGCCGGCCCGACATTGGTGGGCCTGAACGGGTTCTGGTCAGGGCTTTCCACCTATGTAACGGAGTTCGTCCCGCTGTCGGCCCCCTTCGGTCGTGACGATGATTCCTATCGTCAAGCCTGGTCGGTCTTCTACTGGGCCTGGTGGGTCAGCTGGGCGCCGTTCGTCGGCATGTTCATCGCCCGGGTGTCGCGTGGCCGCACAATTCGCGAGTTCGTGATCTGTGTACTGGTGATTCCCAGCCTGTTCATCTTCATCTGGATGGGTGTCTTCGGTGGCATCGCGCTCGATCAGCTCTATGCCGATCCCGCGGGCAGCCTGGTCAAGGATTACGTGATCGACAATTACAGCCCCGAGCTGTCGCTGTTCGGCATGTTGAACGAGCTGCCATTGACGGGACTGATGTCGACCCTCGGTATCGTGCTGGCGCTGATCTTCTTCGTCACCTCGTCGGATTCCGGCTCCCTGGTCATCGATACCATCACCGCCGGCGGCAAGATCGACGCACCCAGGCCCCAGCGTATGTTCTGGGCCACGGTGGAAGGCTTGATTGCCATCGTGCTGCTGCTCGGCGGCGGCCTGTCGGCGCTTCAGGCCGGGGTGACGGCGACGGCAATCCCGTTCTCCATCGTGATGCTGTTGATGTGCTACTCCATCATCAGGGCGCTGAATGGCGAGCTGCGCCAATTGCGCCAGCCGCACCGTAAAGCCGCCTGAAGGCGCTGAATGCGTCATTGCAACGGCTCGCTCCCCCGGAGCCCGACAACGGGCCCCGGGGGAGAGTGGTCCAAACCGTTCGGATAGCCCAAACTGTCAGCATGAGTAGACGGCTCATCGAGAGCCGAAGGAGTCGACATCATGGCAGGTGGCTGGTCGCGAGACGGAGCGGTACAAGAGCAGATCGACAGCACTGTCGAGGACGCCCTGCAGCGAGCGCGCAGCGAACTGCCCCGGGGCGAGAGCCTGACCCACTGCGAGGAGTGTGGCGAGCCGATTCCCCAGGCGCGCCGCGAGGCCATGCCCGGCGTACGCCTGTGCATCGCCTGCCAGAGCGAGCGCGACAAGCAGCGCACCTCCCACAGCGGTTACAACCGGCGTGGCAGCAAGGACAGCCAGTTGCGCTGAGCGTCCTGCCTGGATTTATTAGCCTCCTTAGCATTTTCACCTGTGTGATAGCTCGATATCATGTGGCCTTTCGCGAGCCCCGATGCAGCGGGGCCATATCCGTTCGAGAGGCCTCCATGCCGCTGCTCTATTTCCTGGCCCCACTCGGTGCGGTACTGATCTGGTCGGGCAACATGACCATCAATCAGCTCACCGTGGGCGCCATCGCGCCCAGCAGCATCGCCTTCCTTCGCTGGGTACTGGCGTTGGCGGTGCTCACGCCATTCCTGCTGCCAGCCGCCTGGCGCCACCGCGAAGCGCTGCGCCGCGAGTGGCCCAAGCTGGCCGTACTGGGGCTGCTCGGCATGGGGCTGTGGCAAGGGCTTGCCTATGTTGCCGCCGAGACCACCACGGCCACCAACATGGGCATCCTTGCCGCCATGGTGCCATTGTTGACGGTATTGCTCAGCGCCTTGATCCTGCGCGAGGCACCCAGCCTCGGCGGTACCCTGGGCGGACTGCTTGCGCTGTTCGGCGTGCTGGTACTGCTGGGGCGGGGCGACCCGCTCGCATTGCTTGACCTTGAAGTGGCGCTGGGCGATTTGCTGATGGTGGTCGCCGCCACCTGCTACGCGCTCTACGGCGTGATGCTCAAGCGCTGGCCCCTGGGCCTGCCGCCCTGGGTGGTACTCTACGCCCAGGTGGTATTCGCCGTGCTGTTCCTGCTGCCGCCCTACCTGATGGGGCCGATGACCCCGGTGGACGGCCAGAACGTATGGCTGATCCTGTATGCCGGCATCCCCGCCTCGATCATTACGACCTATCTGTGGATGCGCGCCATCCGCCAGATCGGCGCCAGCCAGGCCAGTATCTTCATCAATTTGATGCCGCTGTTCAGCGCCCTGATCGCCATGGCCTTCCTTGGTGAACGCATCGCGGCGTTCCACCTGGTGGGCGGCGCGCTGGTCCTGGCTGGGGTCGTCATGGCCCAGACCTTGACTCAGCCCTTGGTGCGCAGAGCCACCCGCAACATATGACTGTCGATACCACCTCGCTCAATCGGGAAAGAAACTTCTTCCCCACCAGCCAGACACTGTGGCTGTTCGGCTATGGCTCTCTGATCTGGAAGGCGGAGTTTCCCTTCCACGAACGCCGCCCCGCCCATATCGAGGGCTGGGCCAGGCGTTTCTGGCAGGGATCGCACGACCACCGCGGCACGCCACAGGCACCGGGCCGCGTGGCCACTCTGATCGAGTCGCCCAATTCGATCTGCCAGGGCATGGCCTACCGTATCGACGCCGACACCCTGGGCCCGCTGGATTGTCGTGAAAAGAATGGCTACCTGCGCGAACGGGTGATCCTGCACTTCCACGACGGCAGCCACGCTGAAGGGTTGATCTATCTCGCGACAGAAGACAACGCCGCCTTCCTCGGTGACGCCCCGCTCGAGGCCATGGCCCGGCAGATCGCCACCGCCCATGGCCCCAGCGGAGCCAATCGCGACTACTTGCTTCACCTTGCTGAAGCGCTGGAGAACCTCGGCGCACAGGATGAGCACGTGTCCGCCCTGGCGGCGCAGGTAAGAAGCATAAAAGAGACATGAAAAAGTAAAGTTAGGCCTCTGCCGGCCGATACCCCTTCCAGAGCACCAAACCAAAAAAGGTGCCAGTTACGTAAGGGGCCGACTGTGAAAGAGACCTTGCTGCAAGCCGTTGAGTCGGACCTGAAGAGGTCTTGGTATCGTCTGCGCTTCAGCTCCGCCGTGGAGGCACGCTTCGAGGCCGATACCTCCGCTCGGCGCACTCGTCACCTGCTGATCGCCGGCATCGTGGCGCTGGTCATCTACGACCTCTACATTTTCAATGACTACGTCATTCGTCCGGAGTCCATGCAGACCGCTGCCTGGATCCGCTTCGGCCTGATGACTCCTGCAGGTATCGCCGCTCTCTTTTGGGTGCGCCGCGGCCTGGCACCGGCCATGCGGGAGGCGGCGATGTCCGCCACCCTGGTCTTGGGGATGCTGTGTTCCAGCCTGATCTTCTTCCTGTCCGATTCCCTTTATTCGTTTCTCGATACCTTCTCGTTCGGCCTGATACTGGTGGTGGGCAATATCCTCTTTTCACTGCGCTTCAGCTTCGCTCTCGTCTCTTCGCTACTCTGCGGAATCATCATGACGGCTTTCGTGGTGCCCTACGACTACACAGACAATGCCGTAAAAATCAATACATTGGTTGTCTTTGCCTCGAGCGCCGTCTTCACGCTGGTAGCCAACTTTCGCCTGGAAGCCAGCGAGCGCCAAGCCTACCTGCTGCTGCTACGCGAGCAGCTCAGGGCCAACGCCGCGCTTCATGACAACCAGGCCCTGACCAAGATTTCCATTACCGACCCATTGACCGGCGTCGCCAACCGGCGCCATTTCGATACCATGCTGGAACAGCGATGGGACGAGGCGCTCGCCGAGAACACCGTGCTTGGCATGCTGGTCATCGATATCGACCACTTCAAGGATTACAACGACCATTTCGGTCACCTGCAGGGAGACGCCTGCCTGCGCCAGGTCGCCCAGGAGATGCAGAACCATATCCGCCAAGAGGTCGATCTGGTCGTGCGCTTTGGTGGCGAGGAATTCGTCGTGCTGCTGCCGAATGCCTCGGCTTCCTCGACGATGCGCGCCGCCCAGCGCATCCGGCAGGGCATCGAGGCACTCGCCATTCCCCAGGCAGGCCCGGGAGTGATCACCGTAAGCATCGGAGCGGCCGCTCTGCGACCTCACCAATCGATGGAACCCGCCACGCTGCTCTCGATCGCCGACGCGGCGCTCTTCGAGGCCAAGCGTGCGGGGCGAAACCGCAGCGTGCTGGCGCCGCTGCAGGATGGACCGCTCACCGTCTAGACGCACGAAACTAGAGCCGGGCTGCTCCAGCCTGCGATGAAAATACGGCTCTCGAGGGATGCGCTACAGCACGTACATGCGCAACGGCATCCAGATACCCATACCGACCATGATCAGGTTCTCGGTCAGCGAGACGAAACCCAGCGGCACCTTGCTATCGCCGCCGACGCAGGCGCACTTGAGCTCGCGCTTGTCGATATAAACTGCCTTGAACACCGAGACGGCACCCACCGTACCGATGAACAGCGCCACCGGCGCGGCAAGCCAGACCAGGGCACCGGCCAGCATCAGGATGCCCGCCAGCGTCTCGGCGTAGGGATAGACGTAGCCATAGCGCACCTGACGCTGAGCCAGCAGATCGTAATTGAGGAACATTGTGCTGAAGCTCTCCACGTCCTTGAGCTTCTGCAGCCCCAGCAGGGCCATGGCGATGGCCACGAAATACTCCGGCATCCTCGCGCTGATCAACGAGCCGGTCGCAGTCCAGCTCACGGCGAACCCCATCAGCAGAGCCGTGGCGAACAGCGCGATCACCGGCTGGTAGGTGGTCTCGTCCTCACCCGGCGAATCCAACCCGAAATACTCGCGCAGCTCGTCGTAACCACCGATGCGCCGGCCATCGATGAAGGCCTGGGGCGTGGTATCCACCTCATGCTTTTCCTTGAAATCCTCCGTCTCCTCCCGCGTGGTCAGGTGGTGATCCTCGACATCGAATCCCTTGCGCTCCAACAGGTCCTTGCTCTTCAAGCCGAAGGGGCACAGATGCTCCTCCATGACCATGCGGTAGAGTTGGGCCTGCTTGCCCTTCCTCGTCGTCTGTCCTTGAGCCATGACATCTCTCCTTGGGCCATGCATTCACCCCAAGGGTAGTCAATCGACCTTTATCAGCGAATCCCGGCCCTCAGGAACGACTGCACGAACTGTCGTTGGCACGTCGGGTTGACGGCCACCAGCCGTCGGAGACGACTGGTGAGATCGTTAGCGGGCTTCGTCATCGGGAACGCAGAGGGCGTCAATCATGGATTGGCATACTTGCGTGCTCTTCTGCTCCGGTGATGGCGATAAAGCGGTAGCGCAATCGCCAGCACGGAAAGCAGAACGAAGGTCAGGCTGATCGGGCGGGTGAAGAAGACGCTCCAGTCACCGTCGTGCATGGTCATGCCGCGTCGGAAGTTGGACTCGACCATGTAACCCAGGATCATCCCCAGCACCACCGGAGCGGCGCTAAAACCGTGGCGGTTGAGGAAGTAGCCGAAGATGCCGAAGAACAGCAGTATCCAGGCCGAGGTCAGGCTACCGGTGATGCCGTAAGCACCAAGAATGCACATCACCATGATGAACGGCAGCAGGTAAGTGCGCGGTATCTGCAGCACCCTGACGAAGAGCTTGATGCCCACCGACTGGAAGCTGAACATGAAAACGTTGGCGACCAGAAAGGCGATGATGATGCCGTAGGCGATATTGGCCTGTTCATCGAACAGCATGGGCCCCGGTTGCAGCCCATGGATTAAGAGCCCGCCCATCAGGATCGCCGCCGAGGCATCCCCGGGAATGCCCAGTGTCATCATCGGGATCAGCGCCCCGCCGGTCATGCCGTTGTTGGCCGATTCACAGGCGATAATGCCTTCATCATGCCCCTTACCGAACTGCTCCGGTGTGCGTGAGATGCGCTTGGCCTGGTCGTAGGCCAGGAAGGAGGCGATGCTGCCACCGGCACCGGGAATCGCCCCGACCAGCGAACCGATCAGCGAACTGCTCGACCAGATCTTCCAGCGTCGGAAGGTCTCGCGAAAGCGCGGGTAGGCGTTGTTGACACGTACCCGCCCCTCGCTCGCTTGATCGGAGAGCGACGTGGTGGTGTCGGTGATGATCTGCGACAGGGCAAACAGTCCGATCAACGCCGCCATGAAATCGACCCCACCTATCAGAGCAGGAATGCCAGCGGTCAGGCGCACCACGCCGGTCAGCGAGTCGATGCCGATCAGCGAAATCAACACCCCGATCAGGCCCGCCACGATCCCCTTGATCAGCGACTTGTCCGACACCGAAGCGATGATTGTGAGACCGAAAAGGCCCAGCGTGGCGTACTCGATGGCACTGAAACGCAACGCCGCCTCGGCGATCAGCGGCGACATGAAGGCGAAGATCAACACGCTGATCATGCCGCCGATCATGGAGGCCACGATGCACAGCCCCAGTGCACGACCCGGCTCGCCGTTGCGCGCCATGGGAAAGGCATCCAAGGTGGTCGCCACCGACGAGGGGGTGCCGGGAATATTGAGCAGGGCGGCGGGAATCGAGCCACCGGAGATGGCGCCGCAATAGACCCCGAGCAACATGCCCATGCCGGTAACCGGCTCCATGCCGAAGGTCAGCGGCAGCAGCAGGGCGATCCCCATGGTGGCGGTCAGCCCCGGTAGTGAGCCGAATATCAGGCCGAGTACCGTACCGGCGGCAATCGCCAGGAAGATGTAGCCGTTGGCGAACAGCGTCGCCGCCTCGGCGAAATGGGAAAACATGACGACTCCCCCTCAGGGCATGGATAGTCCGAAAAGCACAGAAAACACCACATAGATGGCACTGGTCGCGATCACTGCGAACAGCCCGGAGGCCAGCAGCGAGCGACGTGAGGGCCAGGCATCGTTGAGAAACCTGTCGACGAGCAGGCGAAAGACGCCCAGGAACACCAGGGTACTGACGAAGAAGCCGATGAACGTCAGCATGATCAGGTAGAGCACGATCGCTGCCAGTGTCACCAACAGCGTTACGGCTTCACGGCGCTCGAGCCGAACACCGCCATCGGGTTCCCGCTTGATCAGGGTTTCCACGACCAGCAGGTAGCCCACCAGCAGCATGATGATGGCGCTGACCCAAAAAGGCAGGAATCCCGGCCCCGGGTCGCCGACCACTCGCATCATCGTCGGGATCGAACTTGCCAGGTGGAGGAAGTAGCCGGCCCCCAAAATCAGCAAGAGGTAGAATATCTGCTTCTCGGTCACTCGCGTCATGGCGGGCTCCGCTTGTTGTCATCGAGCCCGGCCCCCTGAGAGGGGCCGGCCATGATCATTACTGCTTGAGCCGCTGTGCGGTGCGGATGAAAGACTCCGCCAGCTCCGCCATGCGCACGTCCAGCTCCTCTCCTGGCGGCATGTAATCCACCTCGGCCCCCTGGCTGGCGATCGCCTCCTGCACCTTGGGATCGCTGGTCGCCGCTTCAAGGGCCGCGGCCCAGGCGGCCTTGACCTCTTCGTCTACGCCAGCCGGTGCCGCAATACCCCGCCAGTTGGTCAAGTTCAGGTCGTGACCGAGTTCGCTAAGAGTGGGAACATCCGGATACTCAGCTAGGCGCTCGGTGCCGAGGCTGACCAGCGGTATGAGCCTGCCCGAGCGCAAGCCGGAGGCGAGGTCGGCCAGATTGAGCATCAGTGCATCGATGTGTCCGCCCATTGCGGCGGCCACCGCATCCGAGGAGCCATCATGGGGGATCTGACGAGCCCGGTAGCCCACCATATCGGCCAGGATCTCACTCGCCACGTGCGTCGAACCACCAGCACCGGAGAAGCCGAAGCTCACCGTGCCTGGGTTGGCCTGCATGTCCTCGACCAGCGCTTCCCAGCTCTCCCAGGGGCCGTCGGCGCGAACCGCCACAACGTAGTCCTCGGTCATGACGTTGCCGAGGTAATCGAAGTCCGAATAGGTGTAGGTGGCATTTCCCATTCCCTCGGTGGCAAAGATCACGTTATTGGGGATGGTTACCGTGTAGCCGTCAGGCCTGGCATTGGCCACCTGGGTGAAACCAAGGATGCCACCGCCACCCGGCACGTTGGAGACCACGATGGTTTGTCCCAGGGCCTCCTCCAAGGCGGGTTGCAGCGTTCGCGCCAGCACGTCGGTTCCTCCGCCTGCGCCGTAAGGGATCACCATGGTAATGGTCTTGGTGGGGTAATCCGCAGTAGCGATACCTGCAGCCAGCAAGCCACCGAGGAAAATGGAGAGTCTAGCGGTCTTGTGAAACATGACGTGCGCTCCTGTGCGTTGTTTTAATCATTTGATGCGATCAATCAATGGCCGTCGGAGCGGCCAGGCTAGCGTCGGCGAGTGGTTCAGTACGGCCCTCCTCTCGGTTCCGTACCGAGATTCAGCCCGCAATCCGCAGCACGTTGGCGCACCGCCTGAGCTAATAGCGTGACGTCCAGCCCCACTGCCACGAACGTCGCGCCAAGCTCGAGGAAGCGTCGCGCCTGGCCAACGTCACTGGTCAAGGTGCCGGCGGCTTTGCCGCAGGACACGATGGTGCGAATCGCCGTCTCGATGGCCGCATTTACCTCGGGATGGCCGGGATTGCCGAGATGCCCCATCGAGGCCGCCAGGTCTGCCGGGCCGATGAAGACACCATTCACGCCCTCCACCGCGCAGATCGCCTCGAGATTGTCGAGTGCGATGGTCGTCTCGGCCTGCACAAGCAGGCAGACCTCCTGATTGGCGTGCTGCACGTAGTCAGGACGGCCATTCCAGCGTGACACCCTTGCGACCCCGGCACCGACGCCGCGAATGCCCTCGGGGGGATAGCGCGTCGCGGCGACCATGGCGGCAGCCTGCTGCGGGGTATCGACCATCGGTATCAGCAGGGTCTGGGCACCGATATCGAGCAGTTGCTTGATCGACGCGACCTCGCCATGCAGCGCGCGCACCACGGGATGGCCGCCATAGGCGGCTACCGCCTGCAGTTGGGCAAGCGTGCTGCGTACGTCATTGGGAGCGTGTTCGTTGTCGATCAGCAGCCAATCGAAACCCGCCGTGGCGCAGAGCTCGGCACTGTAGGCATCGCCCATCGATAGCCATAGCCCGACCTGGGGCCTGCCCTGGGCCAGGGCCTGCTTGAACGGATTGCCCGCTACTAGACCGGTGTGGCTGGATGCGTTCATGGCGGCTCCTATCGTTGTTCTATTGGCCCCGACTCAGCGCAGATTGCCCTGGCAGAGGTACTTGATGTGCTGATAGTCGTCGAGGCCATGGACCGAGCCTTCACGTCCATAGCCCGACTCCTTGATGCCGCCGAAGGGCGCTGCCTCGGACGCCACGGCACCCTCGTTGATGCCGACGATGCCGGCCTCCAGCCCATCGGCAACGCGATGGATGCGACTTACGTTCTCCGAGTAGAAGTAGCTGGCGAGCCCGAACGGGGTGGCGTTGGCGGCTAGGACCACTTCCTCTTCCGTGGCGAAGCGCAGCAGCGGCACCAGCGGCCCGAAGGTCTCCTCTTGGCACAACCGTGTGCCAGGCGCGACATCGGCGAGCACCGTGGGAGACACGTAGTTCGGCCCCAAGTCGGCTCGAACCCGCTCGCCACCCACCAGCAAGCGTGCCCCCTGGGACAGGGCATCATCGATATGCGCCAGGATCTTGTCGACGGCTCGAGCATTGATCATCGGTCCAATCTGGCTTGCCAGGTCACTGGCCGGCCCCACCTGCAAGGCGGCAACCCGCGCGGCCAGCTTGTCGCTGAAGGCATCAAACACCGCCTCCTGCACATAAACGCGATTGGGGCAGACGCAGGTCTGGCCGCCGTTGCGGAACTTGGCGGCCATCAGGCCCTCCACGGCGGCGTCGAGATCGGCATCCTCGAATACGATGAAGGGCGCATTGCCGCCCAACTCCAGCGAGAGTTTCTTGAGGGTATCGGCCGACGCCCGGGCCAGATGCTTGCCCACCGGAGTGGAGCCGGTGAAGCTGATCTTGCGTACCCGGGCATCCTTGAGCCAGGCGTCAACCACCTCGGGTGTCCGCTCACGCGAGGCGCAGACGATATTGATCACGCCAGGAGGAATGCCCGCCTCCTCGGCCAGGCGCACCAGTGCCAGCGAGGTCAGCGGCGTATCCTCGGCGGGCTTGGCTACCACCGTGCAGCCTGCCGCCAGGGCCGGCGCGATCTTGCGCGCGATCATCGCCGCCGGGAAATTCCAGGGGGTGATCACCGCCACCACGCCCACCGGCTCCTTGACGGCCAGCATGCGTCGCCAGGCGACCGGCGGCGCAATCACCTCCCCGGCAATGCGTGGCGCCTCCTCGGCGAACCACTCGATATAGCTGGCCGCATAGCCCACCTCACCCTGTCCTTCGGCGAGGGGCTTGCCCTGCTCCAGTGATATGAGCCGCCCCAGATCCTGCTGATGGGCCATGACCAGGGCATGCCAGCGCTTGAGCAGTTCGCCACGCCGCTTGGCCGGCGTCGCGCGCCAGTCGGCAAAGGCGTGGTGGGCGGCATCGGCCGCTGCTCGTGCCTCTTCGGCGCCACTGTCGGGCACCTCGGCGATGGACTGCATATCAGCCGGGTTGGATACCGTCAACGTGGCTCCATCTGCGGCATCGCACCAGTGCCCGGCGATATGGTTACGGGACTGGATCAGGTCACCACGTTCCAGCGTCAGGGTCATGCTTACGCACTCCTCTCTGTTGGCTAACGTTTTCTAGGCCGACGTTGCCATCAGCTGACGATACCGACGTGCCACGGCACGAATTCGTGATCCCCAAGACCGAGCCGCTCGCTGCAGCTGCGCTCCCCAGAGGCCACCCGCAGGATATGCGCGAAGATCTGCTCGCCCATGGCCTCGATAGTGGCGCTGCCATCGATGACCTGGCCGCAGTTGATGTCCATGTCCTCGCGCAGGCGCTCGTACATGGCGGTGTTGGAAGCCAGCTTGATGGTGGGGGCCGGTTTGGAGCCGAACATCGAACCACGCCCGGTGGTAAAGCAGATCAGATTGGCGCCGCTGGCGATCTGGCCGGTCGCAGACACCGGGTCGTAGCCCGGCGAGTCCATGAACACGAAGCCCTTGGCATCGATCGGCTCGGCGTATTCGTACACCGCCTGCAGTGGCGTGGTGCCGCCCTTCATCGCTGAGCCCAGAGATTTCTCGACGATGTTGGCCAGGCCACCGGCCTGATTGCCCGGCCCCACCACGCCGTTGAACTGGCCGCTGTGGCCGCGGGTGTACTCCTTCCACCACGCCAAGCGATCGAGCAGCTTCTGGCCCACGCCGGGCGACACCGCGCGCCGCGTCAGCATGAACTCGACGCCGTGGATCTCCGGAGTCTCCGACAGGATGGCGGTGCCGCCATGGCGCACCAGGATGTCCATGGCCGCCCCCAATGCCGGGTTGGCCGAGATCCCCGAGAAGCCGTCCGAGCCGCCACACTGCAGTCCGATGCTGAGGTGGCTGGCACTCACCGGTTGGCGCTCGACACGATTCGCCTCGGGCAGCATCGCCTCGATGGCGGCGATGCCAGCGGCGATGGATTCACGGGTCCCGCCACTCTCCTGCATCACCAGGGTGCGCACGTTCGCTCCCACTTCGAGGCCCTGGGACTCGACCAGGCCCGACACCTGGTTGCGCTCGCAGCCCAGCCCCACGATCAGCACCCCGGCGAAGTTGGGATGTCGCGCATAGCCGGCCAGGGTGCGCCTCAGCAGGTCGAAGTGGTAGCTGGGCGAGGACATCCCGCAACCGCTGGTTTGGGCGAAAGCCACCACGCCATCGATGTTGGGGTAGTCAGCGAGTCGCTCCGCCGTGAAATGGTCAGCGATGTGCTTGATCACCGTGGCCGAGCAGTTCACCGAGGAGAGGATGCCGATGAAGTTGCGCGTGCCGACCCGTCCGTCTGGGCGCACGATGCCCTGAAAGGTGGCGCGCTCGGCCTCCGGCACATACGCCACAGGCCGCACGTCCTGACAGAAGGCAGGATCGCGGTCGATCTCGGTCAGGGTAACGTTATGGGTGTGCACGTGCTCCCCTGGGGCAATGTCACGGCTCGCTGCCCCGATCACAGTGTCGTACTTCTTCACCATTTCACCGGCAGCAATCGCGCAGGCAGCGATCTTATGCCCTGCCGGCACCTGGGCCCGGGATTTAACCTCCAGCTCGGGCAGCCACTGGCCGAGACCGACGACGGCACGGGTAATCAGGACATTGTCGTTGGCGTGCAGCCGAATCAGCGTGCGGGGGGACATTTCCATGGTCAGCGGCCTGGCTCCATCATCTGGCGTTGTATTCATCGTTGCGCCGAGTATGAGCCGCCTCTTCATGACGATAAAATAAAACAATAGACTCTCTTCATAACCCAAAAGGAATGAAGAGCGGGAGAGCCTCACCATGAGCGATATCGATCGCGTCCTGCGTTCTAACCTGAAGCTGCGCCATTTGCAGCTGCTGGTCGCGCTGGACGAATTCCGCCATATCGGCCGCGTCGCCGAGTTCCTGTCACTGACCCAGCCCGCCGTGTCGAAGATGCTGGCCGAGATCGAGCGCATGTTCGACCTCAAGCTGTTCCTGCGCTCGACCCGCGGCACCGAGCCCACCGCCTATGGCGATACGGTGGTGCGCTTCGCCCGCTCGGTGCTGGCCGACTACAGCCGCACCCAAGACGAGATCGCCGCAGTCGAGAGCGGCGCCGCCGGGCGCGTCAGCATCGGCGCCATGGTGGTGGCAACGCCGGGCCTGCTCGCCCACGCCATGCAGTTGCTCAAGTCGCGCTCCCCCAACAGCACGGCACTCGTCGAGGAGGGCGACCTCAAGCGCCTGCTGCCCCGCCTGCGTACGGGTGAGCTCGACCTGCTGGTCGGCCGCCTCGAACCCGGCTATGCAGCACCGGACCTGGAGACGGAGGCCCTATACGACGAAGCGATGTGCGTGGTCGCCTCCCCGGCTCACCCCGTCGCTGAACATCCTTCCCCGCAGTGGGCCGATCTCGCCGAGCTGCCCTGGGTCGTGCCACCCCCGTGGGCGTCGTCGCGGGTCAAGCTCAACCAGATGTTCTACAAGCATGGACTCAACCCGCCTGCCGACCTGATCGAAACGGCCTCGTTCCTCGCCACCTTGACCTTCGTTCAGCAACGCCCCGCCCTCGGTTACCTGGCCCACGGCGTGGCACGCCACTTCGAAGCACAGTGTTTACTCAAGGTCTTGCCACTCGAGATCCCCATCGAACTGCCGCCGGTGGGGATCATTACCCTGCGCGCTCGGATGAAGACGCCGACCTGCCAGCAGGCGATCGTGTGCCTGCGGCAGGTGGCACAAGAGGAAGATCACTTGGCACCTGTCAGCTCGCGCGCATCTATTGCCGATTGACAAAGCGTTAGCACCGTTCAATATCCACGCCTTCGATCTACGGTACCGATCATCTCCTGCCCTGCGCGGTGTCGGGCAATGTTATCCAGCACCCTCTCGATCGCACTCTCGGGCTGGGTCATGCTGGCCACGTGGGGAGTTATCAGGACACTCGGGTGGTGCCAGAGGGGATGATCCACTGGTGGCGGTTCGGGATCGAAAACGTCCAGCACTGCTGCCGACAGCTGCCCGCTGTCCAGCGCCGCGAGCAGATCTGCCGCGACCAGGTGCGGGCCGCGGCCGACATTGATCAGTGAAGCACCGCGTGGCAGCTGCGCGAACAACTTGGCATTTAGAATGCCGCGGGTCTCGGCGGTCAGCGGCAGCAGGCAGACCAGCACTTGGCTACTGGCCAGGAAGCTCGCCAGCTCGTCGTCACCGGCAAAACATGCCACGCCTTCGAGCTGGCGACGTGTGCGGCCCCATCCCTGGCAGGCAAAACCCAGGCCGGTCAGGTGCTGCGCTACGGCGCTCCCCAACTGCCCCAGGCCGAGGATGCCCACGCGGCACTGCGAGGCGGGGCGCACACGCAAGGCCCGCCAGGTCGCTTCTCGCTGTTGGCCGATGTAGTCGATCAGATTGCGGTGCAGCGCCAGCACCGCCATGGCCACGTATTCCTGCATGGTGGTGACGATGCCCGGCTCCCGCATGCGCACCAGCGGCACATGGTCGGGAATGCTGCCCAGATCGAACTGATCGACGCCGGCACCGAGCGAGAAAATGACTTCGAGGTTGGGGAAACGAGCCAGATCTTCCATCGGTGCCCAGGTACCGAGATAGCGCACCTCTTCGGCACTGCCGATATCCGGCCACAAGCGAAAATCGATATCCGGGGCACGCTGCGCAAACAGGCGCTGCCACTCCCGACCGCGTTCGGGGTCGGCGTTGTAGACGAAGCTCATGGCGACTTCTCCGGTGTCAGGCCGACGAGCGCTTACGCGCCATGACCATCAACATCACCAGCGCGAATGATGTGGCAGTCAGCAGCGTGCTGATGGCGGCAATGGTCGGGTCTATCTCGTCACGCAGCGCGGTGAACATGCGCACCGTCAGGGTCTGGTTCTGACCGCCGGAGATGAACAACGCCACCATGGTTTCATCCAGCGCCTGGATGAAGGCGAAGATCGCCCCGGTCACCACGCTGGGCATGATCTGCGGCAGGGTGACGACCATGAAACTGCGGAAGCGATTCATGCCCAGACTTCTCGCCACCATTTCTTGCGTTTGATCGAAGCCATGCAGCCCTGCAGTAACCGCCGTGATCACGTAGGGCAGCGCCAGCATCACATCGGCCATGATCAGGCCGGGAATGGTGTACAGCATCCCCGACAGGGCATAGATGAAGAATACGCCAGTGGCGACGATGATGATCGGCACGATCAGCGGTAGCAGCAGCACAACCTTCAGATAGCGCATCATCCGGTGCGTCGAGCAATTGATGGCATAGGCCGCCGCCACACCGATCGGCGTGGCGATCAGGGCCGTGGAAAACGCCACGATCAGGCTGGTCTTGGCAGCCGCCATCCAGCCAGGATTGCCGAAGAAGGCCTCGTACCAGCGAAACGAGTAGCTGGAAGGCGGAAAGGAGAGGAAGCGGCTATCCGAGAACGACATGGGCAGCACGATGAGTACCGGCAGGATCAGGAATACCAGCACCAATGCCACGTAGCCAATGAAGACGATCCGACCCAAGGATAATTTATTCATTTCTCACCGAGTATTTTCTCAAGGGGGACCAGGCGGCTGACCACATAGAAGATGATCAGTACACAGATCAGCAGAACGACGCTGACGGCACTGGCGGCGCCCCAGTCGCTATAGAGCTGGATGTTCCGGCTGACCAGCATCGAGGCCATGACTGTGCGACCCCCTCCCACCAGCTCCGGTGTGATGTAGAAACCGAGGCACAGCACGAAGACAAGCGTCATGCCGGCCAGTACGCCGCTCAGCGACAAGGGGAAGAAAACCCGCATGAAGACATGCAGCGGGCTTCCACCAAGGCTGGCACCCGCCTGCACGAGGTCCTGGGGAATCTTCTGCATGGTGGCGTAAAGCGGCAGGACCATGAACGGCAGCAGAATGTGCACGGTGGCGATAATGGTGCCGAGCTCGTTATGCATCAGCGCCAGCGGAGAATCCGTGATGCCGCTGGCCATCAGGGTCTGATTGACCACGCCCGAACGCTGCAGCAGGATCAGCCAGGCATAGGCCCTGACCAGCACACTGGTCCAGAACGGCAGGATGACGAGAGCCAGAACCAGCATTGCCCAGCGTTGCGGCAATCTCGAAGCGGCATAGGCAATCGGATACCCCATCAGCAATGCCAGCAGGGTTACGATGACACTGATACGAAACGTAAGAAGGAAAGTGTTCCAGTAAATGCCTTCGGTGAAGATCCGCCGATAGTGCTCCAGGCTGAGCCCTCCATCGGCATAGAAGGACTGGACGATCAACCAGCTCAAGGGCACGACGAGCAATGCAAAGACCACCAGCATGGCCGGCGTCATCAAGAGCATCATCAGTGTATGCTCACGGCGCCGATGGCGTAGCGATGGATCGATACCGCTTGCGGCAACGTAGCGGTCATGAATCGCGGTGGCTTTCAAGGCGCTTCTCCTGACGTGAAATCGGAGACGACACAACCGATGCCACACACGCCGGGTGTGCGGCATCGGCGCTCTCATTGCTGCATGAACTCGAGCCAGCGGCGCTCGGCCAGCTCGCCTTCCGAAGAGGACCACCACTCGTAGGACATCAGCACCTGGCGCTCGGCGTTCTCCGGGTAGCTCGGCAGTTCCCTGGCGCGCTCTTCAGGGATCTTGCCGGTGTCGAAAGCGGCCGGATTGCCCGGGCCATAGTCGATGTGAAGCGGTAGGTTGGCCTGGTATTGCGGATCGATGGCCGCGTTGACGAACTCGAGCGCAGTATCGAGGTTGGGCGCGCCCTTGATGATGCAGAGGTGCGTATTCTGGAGGATGCCGTCGTTATAGGTGAAATCGGCTTTCGCTCCCTCACCCATGATGGCGCTGACGCGTCCGTTCCACATCATCAGCATGTCGACTTCGCCATCGTAGAGCAGTTGGGCAGACTGGCCACCCGACGTCCACCAGGTGGCAATGTGCGGCTTCAACTCCTCCAGTTTCTCGAAGGCGCGATCGACGTCCAGCGGATACAGCTCTTCCGGCGCCACCCCATCGGCCAGGAGTGCCGCTTCCAGCGTTCCCAGGGGATGGTTGCGCAAGGCGCGGGTGCCGGGAAACTCCTCGACGTTCCAGAAGTCCTCCCAACTCTGCGGCGGGTTACCGTCGAAGGCGTCAGGGTTGTAAGCCAGCACACTGGAGTAGAACTCATAGGCGACGGAGTAAGGCGTCTTGTACTCCTCCGGCATCGACTCCGCATTGGGGATCCGGCTGTAATCGAGCGTTTCGATCAGATCCTGGTTGCCTCCGCGTACGCAGTTCAGTGGCGGGGTGTCGACCACATCCCACACGGCCTGGCCGGTAGTTCCCTGGGTGCGGATCATCGGCCAGGCATCCGGGGCGCTCTCCTGGTGAATGGTGATACCCAACGCCTCGGCGACGGGGTCCAGGATGGCCACCGTCTGGGCCTCCTGGTAGGCGCCCCCCTGAGAAACGAAAGTGATCTGCCCCGCGGCCATGGCATGGGAAGCTCCCATCGCTCCTGCCAAGGCCACGCTGGTTACCAAAGTCTTCAAGCAATGCGTCTGTTTCATCTTGTTGTCTCCGCTGCTGATGACATTTGCGATCCGTGTGCGCTTAGCGCCCGATCGCATCGAGGAACTGATACCAACCCGCTACCAGTCGAACCGCCACTTCACGTAAGGGATAGAGCGGTACGGCCTTGAGGCGTCCCGCCTCCAGGAGAGCCACGTCCGGCGACTCGCCAATGGCGAAATCCGCTGCCAATCGACCGAGCAGGGTGGACATCGCCACGCCTGCGCCGTTGTAGCCGGCCGCATAGCTCAGTCGATCGTCGAAACGTCCCACATGGGGTAGTGCATCCATCGTCATGCCGACGTGCCCTGACCAGCGATGGGTAATCGCGACTCCCGCCAGATCGGGAAACATCGAGACCATCGCTCGCTGCAGGGCATCGAAAGCCGCCTTGGAATCACGCTTGCCGAAGGCACCGCGCCCTCCGAACACGAAGCGACCGTCTACCTTGCGGAACCAGCGCATCATGCGGCGCGTCTCTCCATAGCTCCTGGCATTGATCAACAGCCGCTCCTGCAATGCCGTCGGCAGCGCCTCGGTGGCAATGATCGAGCTGCGAAACGGCACCAGTCGCGACTTGACCATGGCACTGGCCGGGGTAAGGTCGGAGTAGGCGTTGGTTGCCATGATGGCCTGGCGCGCCCGTATCTCGCCCTGGGTGGTAACGACACGAACCCCGTCAGCGTCACGATGGATGCCGGTTACCGGCGTGCGCTCGAAGATGATGGCACCATGGCGTCTCGTCAGGCCCTCGGCCAGGCCGCACACGTAGTTCAAGGGGTGCAAGGTGCCAACGCCACGACTCAGGACACCGCCGAAGAACGCACGGGACCCCGTCTCCTCCGCCACCTCGCCAGCCGACAGGCTGCGCAGCGAGTCATCGCCCAGTTCGCGGCGCATCCACTCCGCCTCCTCGGCGATGTTGCCAAACGCCCGCTCGGTATGGGCACAACGCAGGTTGCCGCAGCGAGTGAAGCGAGCGCCTGACAGGCCATATTCCTCGACCAGGGCTTCCACCTCGTCCACCGATTGAAGAGCGAGGCGATGCATGCGCCGCGCCACCTCCATGCCATGGCCCTGGGCAATGGTGGGAAACGCCAGGCGGAACTTGGCCGAAACCACGCCACCATTGCGACCACTGGCCCCCCAGCCGATCGGCTTGGCATCCAACACCAGGGGAGCGACGCCGCGTTGTGCCAGGCGATGGGCCGCTGCCAGGCCGGTATAGCCCGCGCCGATGATGACGACATCGGCCTGTGCATCACCCCGCAGGCATGGCAGGTCGGACTTTCTGTCCGCCGTGTCGCGCCATAGCGAGGCAATGCCGGCGTCCGGCCGCGGCCCACTCATGTCACACCCCCTCCACCGCGTCGGCCAGTTCCTTGAGCGTGGCGAAGTGGAAGTCCGGCTTGGTCACCTGCTTGGGCTCGGGCGTGCCGCCGAAACCCTGCTGACCCTGGCGCCGCTCGATCCAGCAGGTGGTGTAGCCGAGTTCCCTGGCAATGCCGATATCATGGTATTGGCTCTGGGCGACGTGCAGGATTTCCGAAAACTTGTAGCCATGAGCCGCCTGGCGGCCCCGGTTATAGGCAAAGAACTGAGGATTGGGCTTGGCCACCCCGGTATCGTCGCAGGTGACGCTGTCGTCGAATGGGTCGTCGAGTGTATGGGAATAGCAGGAGAAAGCGGTGCGATCAGCATTGGTCATGGCCACCAACCGATAATGCTTGCGCAGACGCTTGAGGGCATCCACCGAATCCTCGAACGCCGGCCAGCGAAATACCGCCATCTGGAAGGCTTCCGCGGTTGCCGGATCAGCGGGCAATTTCAGCTCCTCGGCCAGCGAGCGGTAGACGTCGGCCATGGCGCTGCTCGAGCGTCCCGGGAAGCGGTCGCGCCCACGCTTGTAGGCGTCGAAGATAACGGTGTCGCTCAGGTCCAGGGTCGCGCTTCCACCCAGCCGACGAACCGCCTCCAGCACACCCGTTTCGAAATCGATCAGCGTACCCACGACATCGAAAGTCAGAACTTTGAAGTTGGAAAGTTCCATGATCGTCAATGACTCCTGTTTCTTGTGCTTCGAGGTAAAGTCAGGCGACTTGTGCCGCCGGGTGTCGACATCCGGTACGGGGCACGACGATGGTGTCCTCCGGATGCAGGACCACTGTCAGGCTTTCGCCGATCGGTGGAATCTTCTTCTGGCCCAGGTGATGGCTGGGTTGGCGTAGGCTGATGGCGGTGCCATCGTCCATTTCGAGAAAGAGCCGCAGGCTGTCACCCTGATACACGACCTCACGCACGCGGCAGTGCAGGCGGTTGACCCCGGCTTCGTGGCGCCCGTCATCGATCAGCAGCTTCTCGGTCTGTATGGCGAGGAACAGTTCCGGATGCGGGGGCAACAGCTTTGACGAGTGCAAGGTGAGCTTGCCGAGCTTGACGCAGTGTGCGTCAACACGCGTCACCGGCAGCAAGGTGGCGTCGCCGATGAAGCTCGCCACGAAGGCATTCTGGGGGTCGTTGTGCAGCGTTTCGGGGGTACCGATCTGTACCAGCCGACCATCCTTGAGGACCGCCACTCGATCGCTCATGGTCAGCGCCTCACGCTGGTCATGGGTCACGTAGACGATGGTCGCGCCCAACTTGCGGTGCAGTTGGCGCAGCTCGATCTGCATCGTCTCGCGCAGCTGCTTGTCCAGCGCCGACAGCGGTTCATCCATCAGGATCAAGCGAGGCTCGAAGACCATGGCACGTGCCAGGGCCACCCGCTGGCGCTGCCCGCCCGAAAGCTGCGAAATACCACGCTCCTGATAACCGTCGAGCTCCACCATCGCCAGAGCCTGACGCACTCGCTCCGGCCAGGTGGACTTGGGAAGCCGTCGGGCACGTAGAGGAAACGCGACGTTCTCGCCGACCGTCATGTGTGGGAACAGCGCATAGCTCTGGAAGACAACGCCAATATTGCGCTTGTGGGGCGGCATGTAGGTCATGTCCTGGTCGCCGACCCACACCGAGCCGGACGAGGGCAACACGAAGCCACCGAGAGCACCAAGCAGTGTGGTCTTGCCCGAACCCGAGGGGCCCAGAAGCGAGACGAACTCACCTGGCTCAATATCTAAGGTTATATCGTCTAGGGCTGTCGTTCCGCCATAGCGCTTACTGACCGAGCGGATAGAGACGCCGACACTGTCTCGTTTTTTCATGGAAAATCCCGTCTTATTATTGTGTAAACCACTATTGGAATTGAGTACAGCAGATCGAAAGATAGGCGGCAATTGCGAAATTCTTTGGCTTGGCATAACTTGAAGTCATGCCGACCTTACGCCGCCAACTGCCCAGCGCCAACGCCCTGTTCGTCTTCGAGTCTGCCGCCCGCTGCGGCAACTTCACCAAGGCGGCCGCCGAACTGGGCGTCACCCAGCCGGCAGTCAGCCGCATGCTGTCACTTCTGGAGGAACATCTGGAGGTGCAGCTCTTCCTGCGCACGCCAAACGGCACCGTGCTGACAGAGAACGGCCAGATTCTGTATCAGGGCATCACCGATGGGTTTCAGGACATCGAGAGGGCAATTCAGGAGATCAGAGCCCGCAGCACGGGGCTCGAGACGGTCACGCTATCGGTATCGACTGCCTTTACCACCCATTGGCTGATGCCGCGCATGCACAAGCTCCAGGCCGAGTTTCCTTCCATCGACCTGCGCTTCCAATTGATCTCCGGCTCGGTGGGCGGTTCGGTGGAGGATGTCGACCTGGGCGTGAGGTTCGTCAGCGGAGAGGACGTCCATCACCAGGCGGCACTGATTCTGCCCGAGATCCTGGTACCCGTGTGCAGCCCGGCCTACCGCAAGCAGCATGTGGTTGGCGAACACCACGACTCAGGCGTCACGCTCATCAGCCTGAGTGACAGCCGCATCGACTGGTTCGAACTGTTCCCCAGCTTCCAGAGCGAAACGCTGGGCAGTACGCACTCGCTGATCTTCTCGGATTATGCCGTTGTGTTGCAGGCTGCCCTGCTCGGCCAGGGCATTGCCGTGGGCTGGATGAACGTCGTCTCGTATTGGCTGGACACCGGCGCGCTGGTGCCGGCCACCACCAAGCCAACCGCCATCGCGACAGAACGCCTCTGTCACCTCATCCACTCACGCAAGAAGCCGCTGAGCCCTGCCGCCGCCGAAATACGCGACTGGATCATCGAGGAAACCCGTCACGACGTCGCCAAGGTGGCCAGTCGTTATCCGGAGCTTGAGCTGGAAGCGCTGATAGCACCCACCCGTCGCTGACCTACTGGCACTGCCCCAGCCAGTGACTCGTGCCTATCATGGTTCCTACCGAATCCCGGCCCGCAGGAACGACTGCACGAACTGGCGCTGGAACAGCAGGAAGGCGACCAGCAGCGGGGCGATGCTGAGCAGCGTGGCGGCGCTGACCGTGGCCCAGTTGACGCCGGTTTCCGGCGCCGAGAAGATGCCCAGCCCTACGGTGAGCGGGCGGCTCTCCACCGAGTTGGTCACCACCAGCGGCCACAGGAAGTTGTTCCAGTGGTGGCTGATGGAGACCAGGCCGTAGGCCAGGTAGGTGGGCTTGGCCAAGGGCACGTAGACCTTGAGCAGGATCGCCATCCAGCCGCAGCCCTCTACCCTTGCCGCTTCCTCCAGCTCGCGGGGGATGGTCTTGAAGGTCTGTCGTAGCAGGAAGATGCCGAAGGCGCTGGCGACGTAGGGCAGCCCGATGCCGGTGATGGTATCGACCAGGCCCAGGCCGCTGGCGATGCGGTAGTTCTCGACGATCAGCACCTCGGGAAAGACGAACAGCTGGATCAGCACCAGCATGAACAGGATGTCCTTGCCGGGAATGGGGAAGCGGGCGAAGGCGAAGCCCGCCAGGGTGCAGACCACGAACTGCGCCAGCACCACCCCGGTAACCAGCAGGAAGGTATTCAAGTAGTAGCGCGCGAAAGGCGCCTGGGCCCAGGCATTGGCGAAGTTGTCCAGCGTCAGCGGGGCGAACAGATCGAAGCGCACCATGTAGGCCGGCGGATGGAAGGCGGCCCAGATCGCGTAGAGCAGCGGAAAGATCCAGACGATGGCCAGCAGCCAGGCGGCCGTGGTCTCGAGGCTCGGCACCCGCAGGGCAAACGGGCGGCGTCCGAAAGCGGGGCTGACGGTCCGGTTCATTGGTAGTGCGTCCTGCGGTCGAGCACGGTGAACTTGAGCGTGGCCACCACTGCCAGCACCAGCAGGATCACCACCGTGATGGTGGCGGCGTAGGTGCGGTCGAAGAACGAAAAGGCGTTCTCGTAGACGTAGTAGAGCAGCAGGTTGGTGGCGTTGTTGGGCCCGCCCTTGGTCAGGATGAACAGGTGATCGACCACACGCACGGCATTGATCAGCGCATTGATCAGCACGAACAGCGTGGTCGGCATCAAAAGCGGAAAGGTCACTCGCCAGAAAAAGCTCCAGCGGCTGGTGCCCTCCAGGTCCGAGGCCTCCTTGAGTTCGGGCGGAATGCTCTGCAGCGCCGCCAAGTAGAAGATCATGAAGAAGCCGGCCTCCTTCCACACCGTCATCACGATCACCGAGGTCAGCGCCACGCCGGGGTCGCCCAGCCAATTGACGCCGGAGAGCCCCAGCGCACCGAGCAGCTTGTTGAACAGGCCGATCTGCGGGGCGTAGAAGAACATCCAGATATTGGCCGCGGCGATCATCGGCAGGATGGTCGGCGTAAAGTAGGCCATGCGCACGAAGCCCCGCCCCGGCAGGCGGGCGTTGACGAACAGTGCCATGCCCAGCGCCAGGGCGATGGAGGTGGGGATGGTGCCCAGCGCGTAGATCAGGTTGTTACGCGCCACCTTCCAGAAGGTGGCGTCCTCGACCAGCATGGCGTAGTTCTCGAGCCCGACGAACTCCGGCGCGGCACCGCGAAAGCCGGGCAGGAAGAAGCTGTTGATCAGCGTAGCCACGGTGGGCAGGTAGGCG
Organism: Billgrantia sp. C5P2; assembly: GCF_051062895.2. Classification (NCBI taxonomy): domain Bacteria; kingdom Pseudomonadati; phylum Pseudomonadota; class Gammaproteobacteria; order Oceanospirillales; family Halomonadaceae; genus Billgrantia; species Billgrantia sp. C5P2. The sequence continues at coordinate 886,732 of NZ_CM128542.1, read as the reverse complement.
AAGGTGCCGAGCAGCACCGCCGCCGGCAGCAGCAACAGCGCGCCATAGATCTGCATGCGTCGGTCGGCATTGTGGATCAGCATGGCTTGCCTCCTGCGCCGCGTCGGCGCCGGGGATAGGTCAATGAGGAGGTCATTTGCCATGGATGGCAAATGTAGCGTCCAAGGAGGGATTCACAGCGCCTCCTCATTGACCTTTGTCCCCGGCGCCCTCCTGCGTATGCGCCAAGTCTGGCCTCAACGTGAGCGAGCGTAGCGTCGCAGCGCCGCGTCAGCTTCCGCCTGGGCCTGCTTGAGCGCCTCCTCGGGCGACATCTGGCCGGTCAGCGCCGCCTGCACGGCGTTGTCCAGCGCCCGGCGTACGCGTCCGCCCTGGTAGGTGGCCAGTTCCGCGGTGGCGTGCTCGAGCTGGTCGCGGGCCACCGCCGCGGGCGGGAACTCCTCGACGTAGTTGCGCAGCGCCTCGGTCTCGTAGGAGGCGGGGCTTACGCCCATGTAGCCGGTCTCGATCGACCAGGCCGCGGCACGCTCCGGGTCGGTCATCCAACGGATGAAGGTCATCGCCGCGCGCTGCTCTTCCTCGCTGGTGTCCTTGAACAGGTAGAAGTTGCCGCCGCCGGTGGGGCTGCCGCGCTGGGTGTTCATGGGCAGCATGGCCACGCCGAAGTCGAAGGAGGCCTCGTTGCGCACCGCGGTGAGGTTGCCGGTGCTGTGCCACATCATGGCGGTGGACTGCTCGAGGAAGTTCTGGCGCAGCGTGCCCCACTCGATGGTGCCATCGGGCATGGCCTCGTGTTCCTCGGCGAGCGAGACCCAGTACTCCAGCGCCTCGATGGCGGCAGGGTCGTCGAAATAGACCTCGGTGCCCTCCTCGTTCATCAGCCGGTGGCCGTTCTGGAAGGCGAAGGCCTGGAACATCCAGTAGGGGTAGCCGGTGGAGGGCACCATCACACCCCATTGCTCACCGCCGCTGGCCTCGCGCACCGCGGCGGCCATCTCGGCCATCTCCTCCCAGGTCTCCGGCGGCGTCTCGGGGTCGAGCCCGGCGGCCTCGAAAGCGTCCTTGTTCCAGTAGAGCACGATGGTAGAGCGCTGGAAGGGAATGCCGTAGGTCTGGCCATCGATCTGGCCATTTTCCATCAGCCCCGGGTAGAAGCCGTCGAGCCACTCGCGCTCCTCGTCGCTCTCGATGACCTCGTCGAAGGCGACGATGGCGTCCTGCTCCAGCAGGTCGAACAGGTCGATGGAGAACAGCACCGAAAGCTGCGGCGCGTCGCCCGCCTCGATAGCCGACATTGCCCGCACGCGGGTGTCGTCGTAGTTGCCGGCGTAGATGGCGTTCACCGTGATGTCGGGGTGCTCGTTCTCGAACTCGGCCACCAGGCCATCGATCACGTCGGTCAGGGCGCCGCCCACCGCCACCGGGTAGTACATCGTCAGCTCGGTCTGGGCCTGGGCATTCAGCGAGCCGGCGGCCAGCAGGCCGGCCATGGCCGTTGCGCCCATTCTACCGGCCTTTGTGAGTGTGAAGCGTGCGTTCATCGGTTCACTCCTGAAGAGTCGTTCCCTGCATGATGGGACGAGGCCCGGGCCTCGTTGTCTTGCACTGCGGAAGCCGCCGCACCCGGCAGCGGAGAGTGTTGCGGGTGCGGCTCGAAACGATGCCGGCCCGGCGGCGCGGACAGGTCGTGCCCCACGATCGCCAGGCGGCGGCCGTCGTCAGCAGCGAAGAAGTGAGCGGCCTCTCGCCGCCACTGCAGCCGGCAGGCAGCGCCAGCTGCCATCGCCGGCTTGCCTTCGATCCGCGCACGCAGCTGCTGGCTACCGACCTGGAGCCTAACGATGCTGTCGGCCCCCAGGTACTCGGCATCGATCACTTCGGCGGGCACGCCGGAGGCGTCGGCCGGCAGCAGGTGGATATCCTCGGGGCGAACGCCGAGCCAGTGGCCCTTGGCCTCGTGCGCCGCCACGCTGCAGTGCGGCTCGCCTTCGATCACCGCTCCGTCTGCGGCAGCAGCGAGTGGCACCAGGTTCATTGCCGGGCTGCCGATGAAGCTGGCGGCGAAAGCCGTCGCCGGCCGGTCGTAGAGTTCGTCGGGCGTGCCGTCCTGCACGATGCGGCCGTCCTGCATCAGGATCACCCGGTCGCCCATGCTCATCGCCTCGACCTGGTCGTGGGTAACATAGATCACCGTCATGCCGAGGCGCCGCTGCAGCGCCTTGATCTCGCGGCGCATCTCGCCGCGCAGACGGGCATCGAGGTTGGACAGCGGCTCGTCCATCAGGCAGATGGGGTGTTCGGAAATGATCGCCCGGGCCAAGGCGACCCGCTGGCGCTGGCCGCCGGAGAGCTGGGCCGGCTTGCGCTCCAGGAAGGCTTCGAGATCGACCAGCTCGGCGACTCGCGCCAGCCGTTCGCGCTGCTCGGCCCTGGGCACCTTGCGGCTGCGCAGGCCGAAGACGATGTTGTCGGCCACGCTCAAGTGGGGAAACAGCGCGTAGGACTGGAACACCATGCTCAGCCCCCGATCGCCCGGCGGCAGATGGGTGACGTCGCGCTCACCGATATGGATACGCCCGGCGCTGGCCCGTTCGAGCCCGGCGATCATGCGCAGCGTGGTCGACTTGCCGCAGCCCGAGGGGCCGAGCAGGATGACGAACTCACCCGGCGTCACGTCGAAGCCGATGCCGTCGACGGCAGTGGACTCGCCCCAACGCTTGCTCACGGCCTCGAGCCGAATGCGCTGACGCTCCCTCGAGCCTCCGTATGGGTCGGGTGGCTGACTGTGCGCGCTCTGGGCCTGGTTATGGGCCTGCTTATTGTTGTCTGGGTTCATGCTGCGTCCGCGTTGCCCGTGAAGGCGTGGCATGGCTGTCATCAACTCTCCCGAACTCAGCGTAGCCGCAATTTCGACGATGTGCGGCCATCCTGGCGTCTTTCGGTGACGGAGCGATGACGAAATGGCGACCGAACGGTAACAATCGGGCCCTCTACCCGGCGTGCTAGAATTCGTTCTTCACCCTGATCAGGAACCGAGCGCAATGTCCCTTGAAGACCTGCACCTCAACCTCCGCAACCTGACGCAGGACGATTACCCGCAGCTCAAGCAGCTGATGGATGCCGTCTACGACGACATTGGCGGCGCCTGGCCGCAGCACACCATCGATCGGCTGATCCAGGAGTTCCCCGACGGCCAGATCGCCATCGAGGACGACGAGCGGCTGGTGGGCGTGGCGCTGACCGTGCGGGTCGACTACGACGAGTTCTCCAACCCGCACAAGTACGATGACCTGGTAGGCAATCGCGAGATCATTCTCAACGACCCCGAAGGCGACGCCATGTACGGGCTGGACGTGCTGATCCACCCCGACTATCGCGGCTACCGCCTGGGCCGGCGCCTCTACGAGGCGCGCAAGGAGCTGTGTCGCTCGCTCAACCTGCGCGCGATACTCGCCGGCGGGCGCATCCCCAACTATCACGAATATCCGGACCTCAGCCCCACCGAGTACATCGAGCGGGTGGCGCGCAAGGAGATCCACGACCCGATCCTCTCGTTCCAGTTGGCCAACGACTTCCAGGTCAAGCGGCTGCTGCGCAAGTACCTGCCGGAGGACGAGAAATCACAGGGCTACGCCACCCTGCTGGAGTGGAACAACATTCTCTATGAACCCGCCGAGCGGGTGCTGGAGAACCGCCCCACCCAGGTACGCGTCGGCGCCGTGCAGTGGCAGATGCGCGAATGCGCGTCTGTGGAATCGGTGCTGCAGCAGGTGGAATATTTCGTCGACGCCATCTCCAGCTACCAGAGCGATTTCGCCGTCTTCCCGGAGCTGTTCAACGCGCCGCTTATGGGGCTGCAGGACCGCGCCACCCAGCAGGACCAGATCGCTGCCATCCGCTATCTGGCGGGCTTCACCGAGCAGTTCAAGAACGAGCTGTCACGCATGGCGGTGTCCTACAACATCAACATCATCGCTGGTTCGATGATCGAGGAGCGTGAGGACGGCCGGCTCTACAACGTCAGCTACCTGTGTCACCGCGACGGCGACGTGGAGCACCAGTCCAAGCTGCACATCACGCCCCAGGAGCGCCGCGAATGGGTGATCGAGGGCGGCGACGAGCTGCGCGTGTTCGACACCGACGCCGGGCGTGTCGGCATCCTGATCTGCTACGACGTGGAGTTCCCTGAACTCGGCCGGCTGCTGGCCGACCAGGACATGGACATCCTCTTCGTGCCGTTCTGGACCGATACCAAGAACGGCTATCTGCGGGTGCGCCACTGCGCCCAGGCGCGAGCCATAGAGAACGAGTGCTACGTGGTGCTGTGCGGCAGCGTGGGCAACGTGCCGTCGATCCGCAACCTCGACATCCAGTACGCCCAGTCGGCGGTGTTCTCGCCTTCGGACTTCGCCTTCCCCCACGACGCGGTGCTCTCCGAGACCACGCCCAATACCGAGATGGTGATCTTCTCCGATCTCGACCTCACCCGCCTCACCGTGGTGCGCGCCGAAGGCTCGGTGACCAACCTCAAGGACCGGCGCAAGGATCTCTTCGACCTGCGCTGGCGCGACTGGTCGTGGAAGTCCGGTGCCAGGCAGGAAGAGGGCTGAACCATGCTTGGCCGTCTGCGTCGCTGGCGGGCCGAACGCTTCGAGGCCCGCCACCCGTTTCCCCAGGAGGCCTGGGCCGAGGCACGTTCGCGGCTGCCGCTACTGGCCTTTCTAGGTGATGACGAGGCGGAGCGGCTGGGACGGCGCGCCTGGCGCTTCCTCCACATCAAGCGGATCAGCATGCACCCAGAGCTGGCCCAGAGCACGCCGTTCGACGAGGCCGCGCAACTGGCCCTGGCCGCCCAGGCCTGCCTGCTGACGCTGGGCTGGTCGGACGACGACCACGACGAAGCCTTCTCCGGCTTCCACGAGATCCTGATCCTGCCGGACGCCTTCCACCGCCAGGTCGAGGAGTTGGACGAGTTCGGCGTGATGCACGCCTATGAGGACGAGCGGGCAGGCGAGACCTCGCATCAAGGACCGGTGGTGGTGGCCTTTCCCGACCTGATGGAGAGCGGCGATTTCAGCGGTTTCAACGTGGTGATCCACGAGCTTGCCCACAAGCTCGACATGGGCAACTCGCTGGACGTCGACGGCTTCCCGCCGCTGCCGCGTGACGTGGACCCCAAGGAGTGGCACCGCGTGTTCACGGCAGTGTGGGACGACCTGCAGGCGTACCTCGAACGCGGCGAGGAACCGCCCATCGACGACTATGCCGCCACCCACCCCGGCGAGTGCTTCGCGGTGTGCTGCGAATACTTCTTCTCCGCTCCCGACGTGCTCAGAGGCGCCTATCCCGACCTCTACGAGCTACTCACGCACTACTTCCGCCAGGATCCGCTACGACGCCTGCCCGAAGCCGACGCCTCCGAAGCCTGAACTCATTTCCCTTCCAGCAGGCTGACCAGTTCCGGCACCGGGCGTTCGGCATGGCCGGCATCGCTGGCCTGGCGATAGAGCGCGAGCACCGCCTCCGCCACGCCATGCTCGGCGGCGAGATCCTCGCTCATGGTGCGGTAGTAGCCGATGTCCTTGAGCGCATTGGCCACGCTGAAGCGGAAGCCCGAGGGATCGCCAGATTCGATGAAGGGACGCAGGCGCTCGAGGATCACCCCGCCGCCACCGCCCTTGCCCAGCACGTCGAGGAAGGCAGCATCATCGATGCCGGCCCGCCGCGAGGCCGCCGCAGCCTCCGCCAATACCGCAGTAAAACCGAGCGAGACAAAGTTGTGCAGCAGCTTCAGGGTGTGCCCTGCCCCCACCGGCCCGGCGTGGGCGATGTTCTCGGCGAAGCATTCGAGCAGCGGGCGCACCTCGGCGAACAGCGCATCGGGCGCGCCGACGATCAGATTCAGGCGCCCCTCCTCGGCCTCCTTGGGCGTGCGTGTCATGGCCGCGTCGAGGAAACGACCACCCGCCGCTTCCACTCGCTCGGCCACCCGTTCGGTGGAACTCGGCAGCGCCGTGGAACAGTCGATCACGACAGTTCCCGGCGAGAGCCCCTCGAGCACCCCGCCCGGTTCGAACAGCACCGCTTCCACCTGGGGCGAACCGGTGACGCAAAGGAGCACCACCTCGGCGGCCTCGGCCACCTCACGTCCGCTGCCCTTGGCCACGGCCCCTGCGGCCAGCAGATTCTCCACCGGCTGGTTGCCGGGGTGCTCCAGGAAGCACAGCGTATGGCCACCGTGCAGGAGGTTGGCGGCGATGCCATGTCCCATCAGGCCGACCCCGACCAGGCCGACCTTGCGTGACTCTTTCATGTCCTTCTCCTTGCTGGCGAATTCTGGCTGGCGAATGAGGGGGTCAGCCGTGCTTGATCGCCACGGTCTTCAAGCGCGTATAGCTGCGCAACCCTTCGAAGCCCTTCTCACGCCCGTGCCCGGAGCGTCCCACACCGCCGAACGGCAGCTCGATACCGCCCCCCGCGCCGTAGTTGTTGACGAACACCTGGCCGCTGCGGATGCCCTTGGCCAGGCGCAGCTGGCGCCCGCCGTCGCGAGTCCAGACACCGGCGCACAGGCCGAAGTCGGTGGCATTGGCCAGGCGCAGGGCCTCGGTCTCGTCGCGAAACACCTGCACCGCCAGCACCGGGCCGAACAGCTCTTCGCGCAGCACCTCGTGACCGTTGGGAATGTCGGTCAGCAACTGGGGAACCACGAAATGGCCACCCGCCGGGGCGCCTGCTGCCAGTTGGCCCTGCGCCGCCACGCGAACGCCGCTGGCCCGGGCCGACTCCAGTCGTGCCTCGAGCCTGGCCTTCTGGCGGGCGTTGATCAAGGGACCGCAGTCGGCATCCGCCTCACCGGCATCGCAGCGCAGCGCCGAGAAACGCTCTGCCAGTTCACCCAGCACCTGTTCGGCGCAGCCGGCCTCCACCAGCAGCCGACTGCCGGCCGAGCAGGTCTGCCCGGCGTTCTGCACGATGCCGCGCACCACGGCTTCGAGTGCGGCCTCGAGATCGGCGTCGGCGAAGACGATCTGCGGGGACTTGCCGCCCAGTTCCAGGGTCACCGGCACGTGATGTAGCGCCGCCGCCTGGGCCACGTGGGTGCCGGTCTCCGGCGAGCCGGTGAAGGAGAGATGGTCGATGCCGGGATGCGCGGCTAGCGCAGCCCCCGCCTCGCGGCCCAACCCCGGCACCACGTTGAGCACGCCGGAAGGAAGGCCATTCTCCTGGGCCAGTTGGGCCAGGCGCAGCACGCTCAGGCAGGCATCCTCGGCAGGCTTGAGCACCACGGTGTTGCCGGTGGCGAGGGCCGCCGCCACGCAGCGCCCGAAGATCTGCGCCGGATAGTTCCAGGGAATGATCTGCGCGCAGACGCCGTATGGCTCGCGCAGGGTCAGCACGGCGAAGCCTTCGTCGAAGGGAATCGTCTCGCCGTGCAGCTTGTCGGCACCGCCGCCGTAGAAGCGGAAATAGCGGGCGCAGGCGGCGATGTCTCCTCGCGCCTGGGTCATCGGCTTGCCGGTGTCGGCGCACTCCAGCGCCGCCAGGTTGTCGCGGTCGGCATCGATGGCATCGGCGAAGGCCAGCAGCCACTCGCCGCGGCGCCGGGCCGACCAGCGCGCCCAGTCGCCCACGCTGCCGGCGAAGGCGCGTCGCGCGGCATCTACCGCCACCATCACCTCCTCGGTCTGACAGCGGGCGATCTGGGCGATGACCTGGCCACTAGAAGGCGTCTCGACTTCGATCAATGCCTGGGTCGGCACCCATTCACCGCCGATCAGGGCACCGGAGGGGGGAAGGGCAGGCAGTGCATGATGGCTCATGGCGCTGGTCCTCATCTCGCAGTTGGGGTCAGTCGGGGCGCATGAATCGCTCCGCAATGCGTGCTCAGGGTCTTGTTCCTCGGAGCGCCCTCACCCCGGCGGTAACGGCCATGTCATCGGCCCGCGCCACGTCTCGAATGCCCCAGCCAGCTTCAGCACCCGGTGGTCGTCGAAGCGCGGCGCAACGATCTGCAGCCCGATCGGCATCCCGGCGCGGCTGAAACCGGCGTTTAGCGAGATGGCCGGCTGCTCGCCCATGTTCCATGGCACGGTGTAGACGATATGTTCGAAGGGCCGCTGCGGGTCGTTGGTCGGCGAAGGCCAGTCGGCGGGAAAGGCCAGGTTCGGCGTCGTTGGTGACAGCAGCGCATCGACGTCGTCGAACACCGCCTCGGTCGCCCGGCGCATGGCCAGGGTCTGCTGAAAGCCGCGCACCACCTCGACGCCGGTGAGCCGTGCCCCGCTCTCCGCCCAGGCGAGAATTTCGGGCAGCACCCGGGCACGCTCCTCGGCGCTCAGCGGCTCCAGCTCGCTCCACTGCCGGGCTCGCCAGAACCGATCCAAGCCATCGAGCATCTCGCGGGTCAGTACCGGGGCCAGCGGCACCAGGGTGGCACCGGCGGCCTCGAACTTCCGGGCGGCGGCCTCGACCGCGGCCCGTATCTCTTCGTCCAACGGCAGGCCACAGCCTGCCTCCAGCATCACTCCCAGACGCAGGCCGCGCACCTCGATGGCAAGGTCCTGCCAGTCGATGGTTTCGGGCGGCAGGCGCATGGCATCGCGGCGGTCGGTACGCGCCAGGGTCGCCATCATCAGGGCGGCATCCGCCACGCTGCGTGTCATCGGGCCGGCGCAGCGGCCGACGTAGTAGGGGTCGATGGGAATCCGCCCGAGGGTCGGCTTGAAGCCGACGATGCCGCACCAGGCCGCCGGCAGGCGAATCGAGCCGCCGATGTCGGTACCCAGGTGCAGCGGGCCGTACCCTGCTGCTGCTGCGGCGGCGGCACCGGAGCTCGACCCGCCGGGATTCCACTCCAGGTTCCAGGGGTTGCGGGTCAGGCCATGGAAGGAGGAGCGCCCGGACGAGAGCATCCCGTAGTCCGGGCAAGTGGTCTTGGCTATACGCAGGGCGCCATCCTCGGCCAGGCGGGCCGCCGGCGGGGCGTCTTCGGTAGCCGGCGGGTGCTTGCCGGCAAGGGTGCCGTGGGGCACCGGCAGACCGCGGGTCGCAATCAGCTCCTTGAGCGTCACCGGCACGCCGTCCAGGGTTCCCTTCGGCTCGCCACGAGTCCAGCGCGCGGTGGCAGCCTCGGCCTCTCGAGCCAGGCCATCGGGATCATAGGCGTAGAGCGCATTCAGCGCCGGCTCCCACCGCCCGATATGGCGCGTCAGTGCCTCGACATACTCGCTCGGTGAAAATCGTCTGTGACGGTAGGCCTCGAGCAGCTCCGTCGCCGTCAGCATCAAGCCTTCATCCATGGGCATCACTTGGTCTTGTTATTGGTACCTCTCAGCATGGTGCGACCCGGTGCGCCTGACCACATCAATCCAGGCGCCAGGGTGTCCACTATTTGTGCGCACCTGGCGACTGCGACTCAGCCCGACTCAAGACACCTCCCGCTCATCGGCGGACAAACCCTCCAGGGCATCGACGAGCAGTGACAGGCACGCCTCCATGGCGAAGCTGCGCTGGCGATGTCGATAGAGGCAGAGGTCGACCCTAGCCCCCGCCAGTTCGGTCTGCTTCAGCGGCACGGCACGCAGTTGCCCGGCCTCGCACTCTCGCGCCACGGCCATCCGCGGCAGCACCAGGACCGCTCCCCCGGCCATGGCCAGGGACTTCTGGGTTTCCAGCGAGGAGGTATGGAAGCTGGGGGTCAGGCGTACCCCCTGCTCCCGGGCAGCGCGATCGAGCGCCTGGCGCACCCCGAAGGAGTCGTCCGGCAGGGCCAAGGCATGCTCGGCGATATCCGACAGCGACAACGACTCGGCTGTCGCCAGCGGATGGCCGGGGGCCATGACCGCATAGTGGGTCAGCTCCGCGCTCGCCACACTGACGATGTCGTCGCGCTGTGGCATGAAGAAGGCCAGACCGATATCGGCGTCGCCACGGCGCAACGCGTCGATGACCCCGCCGGCACTGGCGATCGAGATGTCGAAGCGCAGCCGGGGGTGTTCGCGGCTCAGGCTCGCCAATGCCGGGGCCAGCAAGCCGGACACGATACCCTCGGCCGCCTGGATGCCGATCCGTCCGGTGCGTAGACCCCGCAGGTCGGCGATGTGCGCCTCGACCCGCTCGAAATCACGCAGGGTCCGCTGCGCCTGGGCGGCCAGCAATTCGCCGGCCGCCGTGAGACGGATGCCATCCGGGCCGCGTTCGATCAAAGGGGTCCCGAGGTGGTGCTCAAGCAGGTCGATCTGGCGGCTGACCGCCGTCGGCGCGATATGCAGCAACGTCGCCGCCTGACGCAGCGACCGGCAACGGGCCACGGTATCGAAGTAACGCAGGGCACGCCATTGCATTGCCATTCCTTATCCCGGGTACAACATCTTCAGTACACCAGCCATACCAGTCCCATGGAGATCCACGGCATATAGGTGATCGCCACCAGGCAGGCGAGTACCACCAGCACGAAGCGCGCAAGCCAAGGCAACATCTGGTCGATGGATATTCGCGCCACCGCACAGGCGGCGAACAGGTTGACGCCCAGCGGTGGCGTGATCATGCCCAGCGCCAGGTTGACCACCATGATCAGGCCGAAATGCACCGGATGGACACCGAACTGCATGGCGATCGGCGTCAGGATCGGCGCCAGCACCAGAATCGCCGCGGAGGTCTCGATGAACATGCCGACGAGAAGCAGCAGTACGTTGACCGCCAGCAGGAAGGTCATGGGGCTGTCGAACACCTCGGTGACCCAGCCGGCGATGTGGCCCGGCAGGCCGGTGCGGCTGATCAGGAAGCTGAACAACGAGGCAGCGGCGATGATCAGCATGACCGCTGCCGTCGAGATCACGCTCTGGCGCAGGATCGGCCAGAGGTCGGCGGCCTTCAGCTCGCGGTAGTAGAACCCGCCGACCACCAGGGCGTAGAACACCGCCACCGCCGAGGCCTCGGTGGGTGTGAACACGCCACCGTAGATGCCGCCGATCACCACCACCGGCATCAGCAGCGCCGCCCAGGCCCGCTTGAACGAGATCACGAAGCTGGTGCTGTCCTTGTGATCCTCGAGGCCATAGCCACGCACCTTGCAGAACAGGTAGAGGAACAGGATCAGCGCCGTGCCGATCAACAGCCCCGGCCCAACCCCGGCCAAAAACAGCTGGCCGATGGAGGTATCGGTGCTGACGCCGAACAGGATCAGCGGAATGGAAGGCGGAATCAGCACCCCGAGTTCCGCCGAGGAGGCTTGGATAGAGGCCGCCAGCGGCTTGGGATAGCCGTGGCGCACCATGGCCGGGATCAGGATGGCGCCGATGGCGAAGGTCGTGGCCACACTGGAGCCGGACACGGCGGCGAACATCATGCAGGTCAGCACGCAGGTCATCGCCAGCCCGCCCTGCACGCCACCGACGATCGACTTGGCCAGGTCCACCAGGCGCTGGGAGATGCCCCCCGCCGCCATCAGGTTGCCGGCGAGAATGAAGAACGGAATCGCCATCAGCGGGAACTTGTCGATGCCGATGAACATCTGCTGCGGCACCAACAGCAGCGGTAGCCGGGTAAAGAACTCGATGCCGATGATCGAGGCCAGCATGATCGAGACGGCGATCGGCACGCCGAAGGCGAACAGGATGATCAGTGACAGACCGATGGCCAGGTTCATGGACGCGGCCCTCCCTGGTCGGCGTCGCCGGCACTCCCCGGCATCGTCTGCCGCAGGTCGCGCATCTCCACTTCGGGCGAGGCGTCGCCCAGGTCGGGGCCGACCGGCTCACGCCCGGTGAGTTGCGCCAGGATGCGGGCCAGCACCGCCACCATGGCGAAGCCGGCCCCGATGGGAATGGCCGCATAGGCGTAGGCCATGGAGATGTTCATGCCCGACATGGTCTGGTTGCTGACCCGCAGGGTCATCAGCAGGCCGAAGTGGATCAATACCGCCAACACCAGCAGGCAGCACAGCACGATCGCGACCTCCAGGACCAGCACCAGGCGCTGCGGCACCGCCTTGTAGATCGCCTCCACGGCCATCATGTAGCCACCACGGAAGGTTGCCGCCGCGGCCATGAACACGCACCAGATCATTGCCGTGCGTGCGGCCACCTCCGACCAGGTGGAAGGCGCGTTGAAGATGAAACGGGTCAGCACCTGATAGAAGCTGAACGATACCGACACCACCAGCATGGCCACCGCGAGGACCATGGCCAGGCGTGTCAGTTGATGCTCGAAACGAAGAAACAGATCCACCATGAGCGCACGATTCCTCAGGCATGCCCCCGGCATGGCGCCGGGGGCAAGTTGAGCGGAGAGAGTCGGGGTCCTGCCGTCAACAGCTGCCGGCCTTCTCCTGCACCCTCTCCAGCATCTCGCTGCCGTACTGGTCGGTGAAGATCTCGTAGGCCGGTTCCACGGCCTGCTGGAAGGGGCCAATGTCGATGTCGGTATTCACCGTCATGCCGTTCTCGCGCAGCAGCGCCACGCCCTCCTCCTCCAGCCGCGAGACCTCGCCACGGGTGGCTTCGGCGGAGGCGCGCGCGGCCTCGTGGAACCACTCGCGCTCCTCGTCGCTGAGCCCGTCGAGCAACAGCGGCGAACCCAACACCACGGCCGGCGAATAGACGTGACCGGTGAGCGACAGGTGATCCTGAACCTCCCAGAAGTTGGTAGCGACGATCACCGTGATGGGGTTCTCCTGGCCGTCCACCACCCCTTGCTGCAGTGCCGTGAAGAGTTCCGGGAAGGCCATCGGCGTGGGCCGCGCCCCCAACTGACGGAACGCTTCCTGATGCACCTCGTTCTCCATGGTGCGCACCCGCAGGCCTTGGGTGTCGGCGGGGCTGGTTACCTCGCGCTCGCTGTTGGTCAGGTGGCGAAAGCCGTTCTCCGACCAGGCCAGGCCGACCAGGTCATGCTCGCTCATCTTCTCCAGCAGCTCGTCGCCCAGTTCGCTGTCCAATACGCAGCGTGCCTGATCGTAGTTCTCGAACAGGAACGGCAGGTCGAGCACGTAGGTTTCCGGCACGAAGTTACCGAGCGGGCCGGTGGAAGTAATGACGATATCCACGGTGCCGATCTGCAACCCTTCGATCATCTCCCGCTCGCCACCCAGCGACCCGGAGGTATGCTCGGTGACAACGAAGGCCCCGTCGCTGAGCGATTCCAGCGTCTCCTTGAAGGCCCGGGCACCCACGGCATAGTGGGAGGTGGAGGAGAGCGTGTGCCCCAGGCTGACCTCCTGGGCGGCCTGGACATTAGCGACCAGCGCGGCGGCAGTGATGCCGCCGATGGCGACGCTGAGAGCATGGCGTACGAACTGGGTTTTCATTGTTGTTGCCTCCTGTCGTGAAACACCTTCGGTTTGCTATCGGCAGCCACGGCCACCCTGTGTGACGCTTTATCGACTGTTTTCCTGCAGGAAGGCCGATACGATCTCGTGCAGGTCTCGATCTCCGCTGAAACCCAGCTCCCGGGCACGGCGGATATCGAAGCGAGCCGGCCAGCCGGCAACGATCGCCTCGACGGCGGGATCACGCTCATGGCGCACCAGTGCCAGGGCTTCATCGCCTGCCACCTGGCGCAGGGTCTCCAGCATCTCGGCCACGGTGACGGTGATCCCTGGCAGCATGAAAGCGCGAAACGGGACCAGCGCCTCTCCCGGCACCTCGGCGCCGTGCACCAGCGCCTCGACCACCTTTCCCGGCGACATCACGAACAGGGCCAGTTCGGTGGGCACGGGGCAGACGGCCTCCTCACCGTTCAACGGTTCGCGCAGAATGCTCGAGGCGAAGCTCGAGGCAGCGGCGTTGGGTCGTCCCGGGCGCACGATGATGGTCGGCAGGCGCAGCACACAGCCATCGATCAGGCCACGCCGACTGTAGTCGTTGATCAGCAGCTCGCACATGGCCTTCTGGGTGCCGTAGGAGTTCTGCGGCTGCAGCGCAGTCATGTCGTCGAGTACCGCGGGCAGCTCGCCACCGTAGGCCGCCACCGAGCTGGCCATGACCAGCCGGGTGGCAGCCAGGCCCCGCTCGCGACAACCATCGAGCAATACGCGAGTGGCGTCGAAATTGACCTCCATGCCGAGGTCCAGGTCGGCTTCAGCAGCGGAGCTGACCACCGCAGCGAGGTGGTAGATCACCTGGGGGCGCGCATCGAGCACTTCGTCGAGCGCGCCGAGTTCGGCGATATCCAGGGCAAGCCCTTCGACCTCGACCGTGCCGCTGGGGGGAACCGCAGGTTCGACCTGATCGACAAGCGTCAGTCGATGGATGGCCTGCCCCCTGAGCTCGCCGAGCTCTAGCAGGCGGGCGACGAGGCGCTGGCCGAGGAAACCGGCGGCGCCGGTAATGACGATATGCATGGCGTTCTCGTTCCTGTTGTCATTGTTGGCGGATGATCATCCGGCAGACATGCGCTTGGCTATAGGGTCGCCTGGTACGGCTTGCTCAGGTCATGAGCCCGTAGTCGCGACCCCAGCCCAGCCCTTCACGGGTGGCCACCGCGGGGCGGTACTCGCAGCCGATCCAGCCTGCATAACCAAGCCGCTCGAGTCGCTCGAACAGCGCCGGGTAGTGCACCTCGCCGACATCCGGCTCGTGACGTTCCGGCACCCCGGCGATCTGAATATGGGCAATGGCGGGGAACTGTCGCTCCAGGTGACGGATCAGGTCGCCCTCCATGACCTGGCAGTGGTAGAGGTCGAACTGCAGCTTGAGGTTGCCGGCACCGACCTCCTCCAGCACCGCCATGGCGTGGTCCTGGCGCGAGAGGAAGAACCCCGGCATGTCGCGAGTATTGATCGGCTCGATCAGCACCTGCCGACCCACCTTGGCCGCTTCGGCGGCGGCAAAGCGCAGGTTGGCCACATAGGAGGCGCGATGTGCCCTCAACGTATCGGCATCGGCACCTTCCGGCAGCAGCCCGGCCATGGCATGCACCCGCGGGCAGCCGAGCGCCTCGGCATAGCGCAGCGCCTCGATCACGCTGTCGCGAAACTCGGCCTCGCGCCCGGGCAGGCTGGCCAGGCCGCGCTCCCCCGCTGCCCAGTCACCGGGCGGCAGGTTGAACAGCACCTGCTCGACGCCGGCCTCGCGTAGCGCGCTCGCCAGCACTTGGGGGGCATGATCGTAGGGGAACAGGTACTCGACGCCGCGAAAGCCCGCCTCGGCGGCCGCCTGGATGCGATCGACGAAGTCATGCTCGGTAAACAGCATGGAGAGATTGGCGGCGAGTTGGATCATCGTTCGAGTCTCATGTCGGGTCGCATCATGTCGGGTCAGTCGCGGGGGAAGCGCGCTTCGAGTTCCGCGACCTGCTCGGGCGTCAGCCCACGCGGATTGTGGCCACGCAGCAGCAGGTAGAGCTTGGCGGTTTCCTCCAGTTCCTCGGTGGCGTAGACCGCCGCCTCCAGGTTCCTGCCCGCCACCACCGGACCGTGGTTGGCCAGCAGCACGGCACTGTGCTTGCCTGCCAGCCCGCGCACGGCATCCCCCAGTTTGGGGTCGCCCGGCACGTGATAGGGCACCAACGGCAACCGCCCCACCCGCATCACATAATAGGCGGTGAGCGGCGGAATACAGTCGCAGGGGTCGATATCGGGCAGGCAAGACACCGCCACCGAATGCGTGGAGTGCAAGTGCACGATGGCACCGGACTGGGGCCGCTCGGCGTACATTGCCATGTGCAGGAACTGCTCCTTGGTCGGCGCATCGCCGTCGCGCAGGCGACCGTCACGGTCGAGGCGCGAGATGCGCGCCGGGTCGAGCCGGCCCAGGCAAGCGTTGGTCGGTGTCATCAGCCAGCCACCGTCGTCCAGGCGCACGCTGATGTTGCCACTCGACCCCATCGTCAGGCCGCGGTCGAACAGCGATTTGCCGAGCGTGGCGATCTGCTCGCGCAGGCGGTTACGGTCGGCCATGCTCATGCGCCCCCTCCGCTATCATCGACGGTCGGCAGGATGTCGAAAGCGCGCAGGAAGAAATCCTCGCCGCCGAAGTTGCCCGACTTCAGCGCCAGCGACAGCGGCGCCTTGCGGCCGGCCAGCGTGGCCTGGGTCCAGGGCACGCCTGGGTCTATCTGCTCCCCGATGCGCATGGCTCGCACGCCCAGCGCCGATACCACCGCCCCCGAGCTCTCCCCACCAGCAACAACCAGCCGCCCCACGCCCTCATCGACCAGGGCGACAGCCAGCCAGCCCAGAGCCTGCTCCACCAGTTCTCCCGCGTGGTCGCGACCGAGCGCTTCCTGAAAACGACGGACGCGCTCGGCGGCGGCCGAGGCATAGATCAACACCGGCTCCCCTACGGCAAGGCGGGCACGGGCAAAGGTCAGCGCCTCTTCCAGATGGTCTTCGCCATCGGCGAGGGCCAGCGGGTCGAGGCGAAAGCCAGGGTGATGCTCGAGAAAGGCACCGACCTGGGCCAGGGTGGCACGCGAGCAGCTCCCCGACAGCACCAGGGCGCCACCCGAAGCCGGCTCCAAAGCCCCCGCCTCGGCTACCTTGGCGAGCCAGCCAAGGCGGCGGTACTGGGCCGGCAACGCCTGGCCCAGCCCGGAGCCGCCAGTTACCAAGGGCAAGTCGGCCACCGCTTCGGCGAGGACATCGAGATCGGCCTCGGTCAAGGTATCGCAGATCACCTGGCGCATGCCTCGAGAGGCCAGCGCATCGAGCCGTGATCGCGCCGCCTGCGCGCCTCGCTGCAGCTCGTGCCAGGCCAGCAGGCCAACCGGGTGCTCGCTCTGCCGCGCCAGCACTCGTACCAGATCGGCATCGCGCATGGGGGTCAGCGGATGGTGCTGCATACCGCTCTCGTTGAGCAGGCGATCACCAACGAACAGATGTCCCTGGTAGACGGTGCGACCATTCACCGGAAACGCCGGCACCATCACCGTGAAGGGCGCCTCCAGGCGCTGCAGCAGGGTGTCGCTGACCGGGCCGATATTGCCCTCGGCGCTGGAATCGAAAGTGGAGCAGTATTTGAAGAAAAATTGACGAGCCCCCGCCTCGCGCAACCACTCGAGGGCATGCATGGAATCGCGCACGGCCTCCCCGACCGGGCATGAGCGCGACTTCAGCGCGATCACCACCGCGTCGACGGCATCGGAGTCATCAATCACCCCGGCCAAGCCATGCTCGGGCACACCGATCAGCTGCACGCAGCGCATACCGCCGCGTACCAGGTTGTTGGCCAGGTCGGTGGCGCCGGTAAAGTCGTCGGCGATGGCGCCGAGCACGATCGCCATGTTCACTCGCCTACGTCGTTGGCGGCCTCGGGCAGGGCGATGCCGGAGAGACGCTGGTAGACCTTGATCACCGCCGAGTCGTCCTCGCGTCCGAAGCCGGCGCCCTTGGCGGCGGTGAACTGCTGCAGGGCGCTGGCGGCAATCGGCGTGGGCATGGCCAGTTCACGCCCGGTTTCGTGCACGATGTTGAGATCCTTGACGAAGATGTCCACCGCCGAGAGCGGAGTATAGTCGCCGTTCAGGATGTGCGGCACGCGGTTCTCGAACATCCAGGAGTTGCCGGCGGAATGGGTGATCACCTCGTAGACGGTACGCGGCTCTAGCCCCATGCGGATGCCCAGCGCCATGGCCTCCGCCGCCGCCGCGATATGCACCCCGGCCAGCAGTTGATTGACCAGTTTCATGCTCGAGCCGATGCCCGGGGCATCGCCCAAACGATAGACGGTGGCCGCCATGGCATCGAGTATCGGGGCGGCCTTGGTGAAGGCATCCGCGCTGCCCGAGGCCATCACCGAGAGCTGCCCCGCCCGCGCCTTGGCCGCCCCGCCGCTGATCGGCGCATCGAGCACGGCGATGCCACGTTCGGCCAGGCGCGCTCCCAGTCGCTCGGCCAGGCTCGGCGCCACGGTAGCGCACTGCATCACCAGCCCACCCGGGGCGAAGGCATCGACGAGGCCATGTTCGCCGAACAGCACCTGCTCGACCTGCACGGCGTTGACCACGACCACCAGCACCACGTCGCACTGCCCGGCCAACTCGGCCGGGCTTGCCACGCAGCGCCCGCCGACGTCCTCGAAGGCACGGCAAGCCGACTCGGCCACGTCGCAGCCGACCACCGACAGGCCACGCTCGTGCAGTGCCGTTGCCGTTCCCAGCCCCATCGCCCCCAGGCCGATGACGCCCACTCGCGGTGTTATCGTGTCGTCGCTCACCTGCGCCTCCCCTGACCTGCGTGCGGCTGAATGACGGCTCCAGCGCCTATCATCTTTTGGTAAATTCGTGCCGATGATAGCGCTATCATGATAGCGCTATCATCGTTGTAGATGATTCAATGGGCCCCAGCAAGGAGCCGCCAACAGGATGCGACCAATGTCTAACGAAGCCCAACCGCCACAAAGACGCCGCGGCTCGGAGCAGCCCACGCTCAAGGAAGTGGCGGAGGCCGCCGGGGTCTCGCCGATCACCGCCTCGCGCGCCCTGAACAATCCCGATCAGGTCAACGAGCGGACCCGTGCGCGAGTGCTCGAGGCCATGGAGCGGCTGGGCTACGTGCCGAACCTGGTGGCGGGCAGCCTGGCTTCGGCCCGCTCGCGATTCATCGCCGTGATCGTCCCTTCACTGGCCAACGCCGTATTCATCGAGGTGATCCAGGGGTTGCAGGAAACCTTCGAGGCGCAGGGCTACCAGATCCTGCTGGGCAACACCGACTACGACCTCGAGCGCGAATATCAATTGATTCGCACCTTTCTCGGCTGGTCCTGCTCGGCCCTGGTGACCGCCGGACTGCGCCACAACCCGGCGTGTCGCACCCTGCTCGACCACTGGGGCAAGCCGATCATGGAAGTCATGGAGCTGGGCGAAGCGCTGGACCTCAACGTCGGCCTGGACCACACCGAAGCCGGCCGCTGCATGGCCCGCCACCTGCTGGAGCGAGGCCACCGCCGGTTGCTCTTCGTCGGCGCTCGTCTGGCCAGCGACTATCGCGCCGGCCTGCGCTACCACGGCCATCGCGAAATGCTGGAACAGGCCGGGCTCGAGGCGCCACTGCTGGAGCTCGACCAGCTCGGCAGCCTGGACGCCGGCGCCGCGGGGCTGGAACGGGCACTTGCCGATCATCCGGCCGTCAGTGCGATTCACTTCGCCAACGACGACCTGGCCACCGGGGCGCTACTACATGCCCAGCGACTCGGCCTCAGCGTACCCCACGACATCGCCATCGCCGGGTTCAACGGCCTGCCCCTCGGGCAACACGTAACGCCTCGCCTGACCACCATTCGTTCGCCTCGCCGACACATGGGGCAGCTCGCCGCGTCGGAGGTGATCCGCCGGCTCGAAGGCAAGCGAACGCAGGCTCGCCAGCACGATGTCGGCTTCGAGTTGCTGGTCGGCGAGAGTACCTAGCAAACACGAACGTACTCCTCTCCTCCAAAACCCCGGAGGTCGCGCGAAATCGCGCCGACGCGCCGATTTCGAACGCACGGGCCGGCACTACTGGGCCGACGAGCAGACCTGCTATGTTATGTTAATGAAGGGGTTTCGGACGCTGCGCTGCCCGAGGCCATGCTGGGCCACGATAGGCGGTATCTGATGAATATTACGATCTTCCATCGCCGCGCATGGCTGACGTTATTCGTTGGCCTAGGGGTAGCCGGGAGCCAGGCGCAGAGCGACACTTCGACCGAGGCGGCTCCTGCCTCCGATGATGGCGTACAACGGATCACGTTGGTGGGCGGTAACTATGACTTCGAGCCCGAACATATCGTGGTTCGGGCTGGCGTGCCTGTAGAATTGCAGGCGCGCCGTCGGCCTGGCCTCACGCCTCATAACCTCGTGATCCGCTCTATCCCAATGGGGCTCGACATCGAGGCCTCACTGACGACCGAGCCAACGACGATCCGCTTTACCCCCAGGGTACCGGGGCGCGTTGAGTTCTATTGTGACAAGCGCCTGCTGTTTCTATCCAGTCACCGCGACCGTGGCATGGTCGGTGTATTGGAGGTGGTGGAGTAAACCACGCGGTCTTCCCGAGTTGGCCCTGAAGCAGGGCCAACCTATGCTGAAGCCACGTCCCTGCGCAGATCGCCCGCATGTCCCGCAAGGTCCTCCTCGTCCTCGCTCTTCTCATGGCCTTTGCCCTGCTGGGTTTCCTGTGGCAGTGGCTAGCCGCACGCGACCTGTTCGACGCCAATACGCTCTATGCGCTCCTGCAGGGCTCGCTGGCCTGGCGTGACCAGCCCTGGGCCGGTGGCGTGGTGATCGCAGTCTTCGTGGTCGCTTCGATGGTGCTGTTCCCGCTGAGCGTGCTGGTGGTACTGGCGGGCTTGATCTTCGGTCCGGTGTGGGGCTTCGTCTATTCGTTCATCGGCACGCTCGGGGGCGCGATCGCCACCTTCTGGCTGGGGCGCTGGCTGGGGCGCGACGCCCTGCTGCGCTACGGCGGCAGACGGCTGTTGGGTCTTTCACGCTACCTGGCCGGACGCGGCGTGCGCACCATGACCATACTCAACCTCCTGCCCCTGGCGCCGTATACGCTGACCAACCTGCTCGCCGGCGCCTTTCACATCCGCTTTCGCGACTATCTGCTCGGCACTCTGATCGGCGCCACACCGGGGCTGGCCGGCATCATCCTGCTCAGCAGCCAGCTCGGTTCGCTGCTGACCGCCGGGAATCGCGAGGAGCTGGCCTGGGCGGGCGGCGGCATCGTCGCGGGCCTGGCCTTGCTGTACGGCCTGAAACGCTATGCCGATGCACGCCAGCGGCGCCGACACCGCGGCTGAACGCATCGCACCTCAGGTTCCGCCCGCCATGGCCGGTACCCTGCCCGGCATCCGCTCCTCGAGGAATGCCACGAAAGCACGGATCCTCGCCGGCACGTGGCGTCGCTGCTGGTAGACGACATGGAAGTCCGCGCGCACGCCGCGCCACTCGGGCAGCAGTTCGACCAGCCTGCCGTCCATCAGGTGCGGGTGAATGTCCCACCAGGAGCGCAGCGCGATACCGTGACCGTCGAGGGCCAATTGCACGATCACTTCACCGTCGTTGCTGGCCAGGGGGCCCGAGACCTTCACCGCCTGCTCGACCGCATCGTCGTCACGCCGGCAGAAACGCCAGACACCATAGTCGCTGTCGTTTTCACGCAGGATCAGGCAGGCATGAGCGGCAAGATCGGCCGGCGAGACGAGCGGTGCCATGCGCGCCAGGTAATCGGGGGAAGCGCACAGCACCCGCCGATTGGTGAGTAACCGCCGGGCGACCAGGCGCGAATCCGGCGGCTCACCGATGCGAATGCCGATGTCGAAGCCCTGTTCGCCCAGGCTGAGGGGATAGTTGGAGAGTTCCAGCACCCCCTCGAGGCCGGGATGCCGGGCGCAGAAGGCCGACAGCAATGGCGCCACGTGGCGCCGGCCGAAGCCGAAGGTGGCGTTGACCCGCAGGGGCCCCGACAGCGCCGCCTGCTGCTCGCCCAGGGCCTCTTCCAGCTCGGCCAGTTCCTCGAGGATGGCCGCCCCCCGTTCCAGGTAGCGCTCGCCTTCCGCCGTCAGCGAGAAACGCCGGGTGGTGCGGCTGGCCAGTTCCACCCCCAGGCGTGCCTCGAGCTGCTTGAGCCGCTTGCTCACCGCCGACAGCGACAGACCCAGCTCGCGTGCCGTAGCCGTCAGGCTGCCGGCCTGGGCCAACTGCTGGAAGAAGGCGAGATCGTCGAGCTGAGCCAAGGTACTCTCCACTTGAAGTTAACAATACCTTTCCATTCAGCCTGATTATTACTGCAAAGCCAAGGGCTAGACTGCGGGCATGGCAAAACCGGGAGAACGAAGATGTTCGAAGGGTTCCGTACATTCGACATCGCCCATGGCGATATCCGGATCCATGGCCGTATCGGCGGCTTGGGTCCTCCCCTGCTGCTGTTGCACGGTCATCCACAGAGCCACGTGATCTGGCATCGCCTGGCCGAGCCGCTGGCACGTCGCTTCACGGTGGTGGCCACCGACCTGCGCGGCTACGGCGACTCGTCGAAGCCGCACGGCGAGCCGGATCATGCCAACTACAGCAAGCGCGCCATGGCCGCCGACCAGATCGCGGTGATGCGCGAACTGGGCTTCGAGCGCTTCTTCCTCTGCGGTCACGATCGCGGTGGTCGGGTCGCCCACCGTCTGGTCATGGATCACCCCCAAGCGGTGGAAAAGCTGATGCTGCTCGACATCGCCCCCACGCTTGCCATGTACGAAAAGACCGACCGCACCTTCGCCACCGCCTATTTCCACTGGTTCTTCCTGATCCAGCCGTCGCCGCTGCCGGAAACCCTGATCGAGGCCTCTCCTGCGGGCTACATCACCCGCACTATGGGTGGGCGGCATGCCGACCTCGCCACCTTCGACCCGGCGGCCATCGCCGAGTACCAGCGCTGCCTGGCCCAGCCCGGCGCCGCCCATGCCCTGTGCGAGGACTACCGCGCGGCGAACACCATCGACCTGGAGCACGACCGCGCCGACCGCAAGGCGGGGCGACGCATAGCCTGCCCCGTCAGCGTGCTGTGGGGCCGGCACGGCATCATCGAGCGCTGCTTCGACCCGCTGGCAGAGTGGCGCGCCGTGGCCGAACGGGTCGAGGGCGAGGCCCTGCCCTGCGGCCACTACATCCCCGAGGAAGCGCCAGAAGCGCTATCCACACGCATCACCCAATTCATGACCACCACCTGAGGATTCGACCATGACCCATCGCATTGCCGTGATTCCCGGCGACGGTATCGGCAACGAAGTGATGCCGGAAGGCTTGCGCGTCCTGGAAGCCGCCGCCAGGCGCTTCGGCATCGACCTGGAGCTGACCCACTTCGACTTCGCCTGCTGTGATTACTACGAGAAGCACGGCCAGATGATGCCCGACGACTGGTTCGACCAGCTCAAGGACTTCGATGCCATCTTCTACGGCGCCGTGGGCTGGCCGGAAAAGGTGCCGGACCACATCTCGCTGTGGGGTTCACTGCTGCAGTTCCGCCGCCAGTTCGACCAGTACATCAACCTGCGCCCCTGCAAGCTGCTACCCGGCATCAAGAGCCCGCTGGCCGACCGCAAGCCCGGCGACATCGACTTCTACGTGGTGCGCGAGAACACCGAGGGGGAGTACTCCAGCGTCGGTGGCAAGATGTTCGAGGGCACCGAGCGGGAGGTCGTCATCCAGGAGACGGTGATGACTCGCTACGGCACCGACCGGGTCTTGAAATTCGCCTTCGACCTGGCCGCCACCCGCCCCCGCAAGAAGCTTACCTCGGCCACCAAGTCCAACGGCATCGCCATCACCATGCCATGGTGGGACGAGCGGGTCGAAGCGATGTCGGGCCACTACCCGGAGATCAGCGTCGACAAGTTCCATATCGACATCCTCACCGCCAACTTCGTCATGCACCCCGACTGGTTCGACGTGGTCGTGGCGAGCAACCTGTTCGGCGACATCCTCTCCGACCTGGGCCCGGCCTGCACCGGCACCATCGGCGTGGCCCCGTCGGCCAACATCAACCCGGAAGGCAAGTTCCCCAGCCTGTTCGAGCCGGTTCACGGTAGCGCCCCGGATATTGCCGGCAAAGGCATCGCCAACCCCATCGGCCAGATCTGGTCCGGCGCGATGATGCTCGAGCACCTGGGCCACAAGGAAGCCGCCGACGCTATTGTCACCGCCTTCGAAGCGGTACTGGAGGAGGCCGACACAAGCGTGCTCACGCCCGATTTACGCGGCCAGGGAAGCACCAGCACGCTGGGCCAGGCAATTGCCAAACGCCTCGCCTGACCTGGCTCTCGATCTTTGGCGCAATGGTTTCCATCAAAGCCGGCCACTGGCTCAGTCAGGGCCGGTTTTGCATGGCTCGTCTGGTAGCCGGGCATATACCGCATACAGTGACGGATGAAACCAAAGCTCCTTCAGGTCACAGACTGATTCGTTTTCGTTACCCCTCGTAAAGATCAGTCCCTAAGTCTGATTTGTCGACTAGCCTGATCAGGGCAAGCCCACAAGGCAAGCCAATGGAGTAAGGAGAAGCGGCATGAAAAGGACAGCAATTGCCATTGCGGTAGGTGCCCTGAGCACCGGTCTGAGTCACGGACTTCTGGCACAGGAGACCCAGGACGAGGAGACTCAACCGCTGACCGAACAGCAGCAGACGAGCGAAGATAATGCTCAGAGCCAGTCGGGCAGCCAAGCCGAGGTTCGCGTCGAAGAAGAACCGGCCGATGTGAATGTCGAGCAGGAGCCGGCCGAGGTTCAGGTCGAGCAGAAGCCGCCCGATGTGACCGTCGAACAGAATCCACCCGAGGTCACCATCGAACAGCAGGATCCCAACGTCACAGTGGATCAGGCCGAGCCCGACGTCACGGTCGAGGAAACAGGTGAGGCCGACGTCGAGGTCCAACCCGCCGAAGAGGCCGAAGCCGAGCTGCGTGATCCGGAGGAGCAGGAGCAGGAGCAGCAGGACGAGGCTTCCCAGGAACAAGCCTCTCAAGGCAATGATCTGATGAGTATGGAGGTCAGCGAACTCAAGGGTCAGACCGTCTATAGCCGGGATGACGACGAAGAGATCGGTGACGTCGAACGCGTGGTTCGCGACACCCAGAGCAACGACACCTATGTCGTGATTTCCGAAGGAGGCTTCCTCGGCTTCGGCGAGAACGAGATGGGCTACCCCGTCGACGAACTGGAGATCCGCAGCGAGGGCGAGCTGGTGGTATCGTCCAGCGATAGCGGCGAATCCGGCGACTACGGTAGCGACCAGTATGAGGAAGTCGATGACAACCAGACCCTGCAAGAGGCCATGCAAAGCAACTAGGCATAGGCCGTAAGGTCCAGGTCATGGCTTCCATGGCCATGCAAGATAAAGGCGCGGCTTCGGCCGCGCCTTCTCGTATCTGCTTGGCTTTTCACGGCTCAGGCCGCGAGCTTGACCGCGACCTCGGCCACGCTCCTGCCCTGCATTCTGGCCAACTCCAGCTCATATTCGGTTGGCTGGCGCGAGCCGTCGGGCCCGGCAAGCGTCGATGCCCCGTAAGGCGAGCCACCCTGCACGCTCGATATGTCGAACTGCGACTCGAGGCCATAACCGATCGGTAGGATCAGCATGCCGTGATGCGCCAGCGTGGTCCACGAGGAGAGAATGGTGGTTTCGTTGCCGCCACCGGTGCCGGTCGAAGTGAAGACGCTACCCACCTTGCCACGCAGCGCGCCCTTGGCCCACAGACTGCCGGTCTGGTCGAGGAAAGTGCGCATTTGCCCGGTCATGTTGCCGTAACGTGTTGGCGTACCGAAAATTATCGCATCGTAGTCGGCCAGTTCCAGAGGCTTGGCCTCGGGAGTATCGAAGGTCTTGCCGCCGGCCTTGGCAAAGGTCTCCGGATCCATGGTTTCGGGTACGCGCTTGATCGCGACTTCGGCTCCCTCCACCTGACGGACGCCTTCGCCCACGGCCTTGGCCAGGGTGTCGATATGGCCATACATGGAGTGGTAGAGCACGAGTACCTTGGTCATCTTGCGCCTCCTTTCTTGATTGCCGTCCAAACGCCGGCACCGCCAGCGAGTGTCTACAGCATAGAAAGGAAGGCGACGAAGAAAAGCGAAGCATTTCGTCCGCGTGTTTCGAATTTATCGTCGCGCACGCCGCCAGCTCCCGGTGAGCACTCGCACCTTGCCGGAGGCCAGATTGTCGCGCAGGTTGCGCCCCATCCGGGTAAAGTCGCTGCCGAAGATCAACGCCGGCCCCGGCACAATCGCCTCCCGAGCGGATTCGTCGGGTCGGCTCTCGCGCCGGCTGTGTTCCTGGCGCCAAGCCAGGGCGGCATCGGTGACGTCCTCCACCGCGAGCGGTTCGAAGCCGGCCAGCGCCATGGCACGCTCGAGCTGCTCCCGGCTTCGCAGGTGGCTGGTTGCCGGGGTACGCGCCCAGGGCACCGGCAACATCAACGGCTCGGGGTTGTCGCCCGCCACCAGTTCGTGCAGCAGCACGCGGCCGCCCGGCATCAGCAGGCGTTGCCACTCCGCCAGCACCCGTGGCACGTGCGGCATGTTCATCAACGCATGCTGGCACCACACTGTGTCGACGCTGCCCGCCGTCAGCGGCACGCTGGCGGCATCGGCACACAGGAAGCGCGTGCGCCCGGACAGCCCGGTGGCCGCGCTGAGCCAGTTCGCCGCCTCGATGAAGGCTGAGGTGATGTCGACCCCGACCACGTCACAGCCAAACTCGGCGGCCAGCAACCGGCTGGCACCGCCGGTACCGCAACCAACGTCGAGCACCCGCTGGCCGTTGGAGAGTTCGCCTAGTACTGCCAAGGCGCGGCTGGCGCTGCGCCCGCCGAGATGCAACTGGTCGATCCCGGCCACGTCGTCGAGATTCAGGCGACTCGGGTCGCATCCCGCAGCCCTGAACGCCCCTTGCAGCCTCGCCAGCAGGGCCTCACCTGCGCTAGCGCCATCGTAGTGCACATTGAGCCGCTCGACGTAGTCGTCGACCCCCGGCTCGGCTCGATCGTCGGACATGGTGGGCTCCTGGCCATGATGGGTATGGGCTGGTGCCAGCTTAGGCTAGGCATGGCCCTGACCCCATTGGCCAAAGGTCGGCTCGCCCAGTTTCAATATCGCACCCGGGCTTTCACCAGCCCGACGCACGATCTTGCGATGTCGCCCCCTGCACAGGATGGTGGCCAAGGTCTTACCATCGTACTCACAACCGACCCGGACATCCCATGCTGTCGGAATGGATCGAACTCAGCCTGGAAGACGCCACGCCCAAGTCACGTAGCGGCAAGCTTCCCGGCGGTACTTATACCCTGCATGCGGCAGGCATTCTCGAACTGACACCCGCCGTACGACGCGACGATGCGCATGCCTGCGTGCTCTCGGTCGGCATTCACGGCAACGAGACCGCCCCCATCGAACTGCTCGGCGAGTGCCTCGCTCGACTCGAAGCGGGCCTGCTGACGCTCGGCGCACCGGTACTGGTGATCCTGGGCAACCTCGAGGCGATCCGCCGCGCCGAGCGCTATGTGAGTACCAACCTCAACCGACTGTTCCGTCGCGACCTGGACGAGAACGGCATGGAGCCGGACCGCGCCCGTCTGCTGATGCGCACCGTGGATGCCTTCTTCGCCGGCCACCCCGGGCAAGAACGCCTGCACTACGACCTGCATACGGCGATCCGTGACAGCCGCTACCCGCGCTTCGTGGTCGAACCCTTCGCCGATACCGCCACCCATCATGAACAGTGGCGCTGGCTGGCGGCGGCAGATATCCAGGCGGTACTGCACCAGCATCAGCACAGTTGGACCTTCTCTCACTATTCCAAGCATTATCATCAGGCCCAGGCCTTCACCCTGGAACTGGGGCGCGCCCTGCCCTTCGGTCACAACGAGCTCGCTCCGCTGGCGCCCATGGCGCGGCTGCTCGAGGCGCTGCTGGAAGGGCGCAAGCCACCAGACGACGCCCCTGAACGCATGAAGTTCTTCCGTGTGGCCCACGAACTGATGCGCCATTCCGACGACTTTCGGCTGTGCTTTGCCGACGACACGCCGAACTTCACCGAGTTCGCGCCCGGCTCGCGGCTCGCGGAAGACGCCGAGGCCGGCCCTTTCGTCGTCGGAGAGGAACCCCTCAGCGTGGTGTTTCCCAACGCCGCGGTAGAGCTCGGCGCGCGCGCCGCGCTGCTGGCCCGCCCCGCCGCAGCTCCCCATTGAGGGCCGCAAACGAAAAGCCCAGACATAGTCAAAATTCCAGCAAAAAAATGACGCGTTAAAACAATAACCAGGAGTCTTTTCATGACATTTCCCTTCCACCTCATCGACCAACGTCCCATGACACGAGCCTCAGTTCGCTCTGACCAAAGCGTCAAGGCCTGTTAGAATCGCCCCTTTTTCGCGCCTGCCCGCTTAAACCGGCCCGTCGCCCCTGGCGACTCGTCCCGATCTGGAGCCCGTTTCATGGCCGATACCTCGATTCCCCTCGAAGTGCGCAACATCAAGAAGCGCTTCGGCGACACCGAAGTCCTCAAGGGCCTCTCATTGCAAGCTCGCAAGGGCGACGTCATCACCCTGATCGGAGCCTCCGGCTCCGGCAAGAGCACTTTCCTGCGCTGCATGAACCTGCTCGAACAGCCCGACGAGGGCGACCTGATCGTTCACGGCGAGGAGATCCGCTTCAAGCAGACCCGACACGGCCGCGAGCCCGCCGACTGGAAACAGGTGGTGCGTATGCGTGCCAAGCTGTCGATGGTGTTCCAGAGTTTCAACCTATGGGCGCACATGACGCTGCTCGAAAACGTCATCGAGGCGCCTATCCACGTGCTTGGCGTGCCACGCAAGGAGGCCATCGAGAAGGCCCGCGCCCTGCTCGAGCGGGTCGGCCTGACCGCACGCGCCGATGCCTACCCGGCACAGATGTCGGGAGGGCAGCAGCAGCGCGGCGCCATTGCGCGCGCCCTGGCCATGGACCCGGAAGTCATGCTGTTCGACGAGCCCACCTCGGCGCTGGACCCGGAGCTGGTCGGTGACGTACTCAAGGTCATGCGCGACCTGGCCGAGGAGGGTCGCACCATGGTCGTGGTGACCCATGAGATGGGTTTCGCCCGTGACGTGTCGAGCCAGGTGATCTACCTGCACCAGGGCGTGATCGAAGAAGCCGGGCCGCCCCAGGACATACTGGTCAACCCCACCTCGCCGCGCCTCCAGCAGTTCCTGGCGCCGAAGTACTGAGGGAGACACCATGCTCGATCTACAAGGCTATGGCCCCCGCCTGCTCGAAGGCGCCGGCGTCACCCTGCAACTGGCGGTGCTGTCACTGGCGCTGGCCGTCCTGCTCGGCCTACTGACCGCCAGCGCCAAGATGTCGCGCAGCTGGCTGTTGCATCGAACGGCCACGCTTTACACCACGCTGATTCGCGGCGTCCCCGACCTGGTGCTGATGATGCTGCTGTTCTTCGGCGGCCAGATGGGGCTCAACCTGATCACCGACAAGCTCTACGACCAGTTCGGCGTAGACTGGTATATCGATCTCAACGCCTTCGTCGCCGGCGTGATCACCATCGGTTTCATCTTCGGTGCCTACATGGGCGAGACCTTCCGCGGCGCCTTCATGGCAGTGGATGAAGGCCAGGTCGAAGCGGCCAAGGCCTACGGCATGGGTTCGTGGCTGGTATTCCGCCGCATTCGCTTCCCGCTGATGATGCGCCACGCCCTGCCGGGGCTGTCCAACAACTGGATGGTACTGCTCAAGACCACCGCGCTGGTCTCGGTGATCGGTCTCACCGACATGGTGCGCGTCGCCGCCGAAGCCTCCCGCGCCACCCACGAGCCGTTCACCTTCCTGATCCCCGTGGCGGCCATCTACCTGCTGATCGCCAGCGTGTCGGAGTGGATCTTCGCCCGCCTGCAGAAGCGCTACAACGTCGGCTTCGGGGAGCACTGAGATGGAACAACTGAACCAATGGCTCGCCGCCCTGCTGGATGGCAACGTCATCTTCACCCCGCAGACCCTCGGCTATTACTGGACCGGACTGGTCACCACCGCACAGCTGGTGTTCCTGTCGCTGCTGATCGGCCTGGTGCTGGCGGTTCCGCTGGCGATCCTGCGCGGCTCGAAGCATCGCTGGATCAAGCTGCCGGTCTACTTCTATACCTACGTGTTTCGCGGCACGCCGCTGCTGGTCCAGCTCTATATCATCTACTATGGCGTGGTGTTCGTGGATGGCATCCAGCAGAGCATGTTCTGGCCCCTCCTCAAGGAGGCGTTCTATCCGGCGCTGATCGCCTTCACGCTCAACACCGCTGCCTATACCACCGAAATCTTCCACGGCGCGATCAAGGCCACTGCGCGCGGCGAGATCGAGGCGGCCCGGGCCTATGGCATGTCGCCGGGGCTGACGATGCGACGCATCATCCTGCCCAGCGCCTTCCGCCGCGCCCTGCCGGCCTACGGCAACGAGGTGATCTTCATGCTGCATGCGAGTGCGATCGCCAGCGTGGTCACGCTGATGGACATCACCGGCGCGGCTCGCTTCGTCTACGCGCGTTACTATGCGCCCTTCGAGGCGTTCATCTTTGCCGCACTGATCTATCTCTGCCTGACCTTCATGATTCTCTATCTTTTCCGCTACCTGGAGAAGCGGCTGCTGGCGCACCTGAAGCCGCTGAGCGGGAACTGATCAACGTCAAACAGGCGTTGGAAAAAGCGCGCTCGGGGACTTTCAGCCCCGGCGCGGCTGCGCTAAATTCAGGCGCGACGTCACCTGATCGGTGCACGAACGAAAACAAGGAACTGAAATGATGAAAAAACTGCTGACTGTATCCCTGCTGGGCGTCGCCATCGCCGCCGGTACCGCCCAGGCCCGTGACTACGATCACGTACGCTTCGGCGTCGACGTACCTTACGAGCCGATGGAATACCGCACGCCCGAAGGTGAACTGACCGGTTTCGACATCGAGCTGGGCAACGCCCTGTGCGAAGAGATCGGCGTGACCTGCGAGTGGATCGAGCAGGAGTGGGACGGCATCATTCCCGGCCTCTTGTCGCGCAAGTACGATGCGATCATGTCCTCGATGACCATCAACGACGAGCGCCGCGCCACCGTACTGTTCTCGGATGAGTACATCACGCCCCCCTCCGCCTGGTTCGCCCCCGCGGATACCGATATCGACGAGCCCAGCACCGAAGCGCTCGACGGCATGACCATCGGTGTGCAGCGCGGCACCCTGCAGGACAACTACGTCACCGATCATTACGGCGACGTGGCCGACATCAGCCGCTACTCCACCGCCGACGACATGGTGCTGGACATGGAGGCCGAGCGTCTGGACATCGTCTTCCTGGATTTCCCAGTCGGCAAGTCCACCCTGCTCGACAGCGAGGAGCGCGAGTACAAGGTCGTCGGCGAACCCATCACCGAACCCAAGGAGTACTTCGGTGACGGCTTCGGCATCGCCTTCCGCCCGCGCGACGAGGCACTGGCCGAGCGCTTCAACGAGGCCCTCGCCACGCTGAAGGAAGACGGCACCTACGACGAGATCTTCAAGCGTTACTTCGAAGAGTAAGCGTACGCATCACCCTTCCCCGGCGTGGCCGGGGAAGGGTTGACAGCCAGGCCGAGCTGCACGACAGTCGTCCTGTCAAACATATCGCATCGGGACCCCGTCCATGATCGATTCCGCCGCCCACATTCGCCAATCGCTCGAGGCCTACCGCTGTTTCTTCGACAGCTTCTACCTCAGCGAATGGTTCGACGAATAAGCCCTTCCTGCGGCCTTCCTGGCCGTACCGGCACGCCCGTGCCATCCGGTGCATTTCGGTCATCTGACTGACTGCACAGCTGCCGCCCGTGCGCGGCGATCCCATAGCAATCGCAACACACCACAACAAATGCCTTCCCGGGAGGAAGTCTCATGCGTCATATCAACCTGTTCCTGGCCGCCGGCCTGGCCGCCAGCCTGTTCACCGGTGTCGCTCAGGCGAGCGATAACAACGACATTCGCCTTGGCGTCGATGTGCCCTACGAACCCTTCATGTACCGCACCCCGGACGGAGAATTGACCGGCTTCGAGATCGAGCTGGGCAACGCCGTGTGCGACTACCTCGAAGCCAACTGCACCTGGGTTGAGCAGGACTGGGACGGCATCATTCCCGGTCTGCTGGCGCGCAAGTACGACGCCATCATGTCTTCGATGGCGATCACCGAGGAGCGCGCCCAGCAGGTACTGTTCTCCGAGCCCTACTACACCACGCCGAGCGCCTGGATCACCGCCAACGACCGCGACATCGACGTCGAGGATCGCGAGAGCCTCGAGGGCATGGTGGTTGGCGTGCAGCGCGCCACGCTACAGGACAACTACGTCTCCGAGCTCTACGGCGACGTCGTGGAGATCCGCCGCTACACCAGCGCCGATGACGTGGTTACCGACTTGCGCGCCGGTCGTCTCGACCTGACCTTCATGGACTACCCGGTCGCCGAATCGACCATCGCCATCGACACCAAGGGCAGCGACTTCCAGCGCATCAGCGGTTTCATCAAGGAACCCCAGCATATCTTCGGCCAGGGCGTGGGCGTGGCCTTCCGCAAGCGTGACCGCGAACTGGCCGAGCGCTTCAACGAGGCCTTGGCGGCACTCAAGGAGAACGGCACCTACGACGCACTGATGGAGAAGTACTTCAATTACGATATCAAGCTGTAACCCGGCCTGAGCCAACCCCGCGAACGCCGGTGCGAGCCGGCGTTCACTTTTCCTGAGGAGCCAGAATGCTGACCCTGCTGAAGAATGCACTGCTGCATTCCCCAAGAGCCATGGGGCTGTGCCACCTGCTGATTGCCGACCGACGGATCGCCGCGGTGGTACCTGCCGACCAGGCACTACCCGCCATGGGGCAAGCCGTTACCGAGATCGACCTAGAGGGGCGGCGTGTCATCCCCGGCCTGGTGGACCCGCTGGTGCATTTCATCGGCGGCGGCGGCGAGGGTGGGTTCGGCACGCGTACCGCCGAGCTTACCCTGGCAGACGCAGTGGCATCTGGGGTCACCACCCTGGTCGGCGCATTGGGTACCGACGCCCTGACCCGCACCCCGGCCAACCTGCTGGGCAAGGCGCGTGAACTGGCCGCGGGCGGCCTGACGACCTACTGCTATACCGGCTCCTACCAGTTGCCGCCGGTGACGCTGACCGGCTCGGTAGGCAGCGACATCCTGTTCATCCCCGAATTCATCGGCGTAGGCGAAGTAGCGATCAGCGACCATCGCGGCTCGCAGCCCTCCTCCTTCGAGCTCGCGCGTCTGGCCTCGGAGGCACGTACCGCCGGCATGCTGGCCGGCAAGTCGGGCATCGTTTTCATCCACACCGGCGATGCCTCCTCCCACCTGGAACCGCTGCGCGAGGTAGCCCGAGACAGCGCCATTCCCATCGCGCAGTTCCTGCCCACTCATATCAACCGCACCCCGGAACTGTTCGAGGACGGCCTGCGCTTCGCCCGCGA
Source organism: Billgrantia sp. C5P2 (assembly GCF_051062895.2). Lineage (NCBI taxonomy): Bacteria > Pseudomonadati > Pseudomonadota > Gammaproteobacteria > Oceanospirillales > Halomonadaceae > Billgrantia > Billgrantia sp. C5P2. Next base: position 853,804 of record NZ_CM128542.1, on the reverse strand, counting down.
GGGCGGACGCATCGACTTCACCACCAGCACCACCGCCGATCTGCTGACCGGCGGCGAAGTGCACGCCGCCGAGGCCGTGGCCCGCGCCCTGCATGCCCGCGTCGAGCCCGCGCGGATCACCCTGTCATCGGACGCCAACGCCTCGCTGCCCCGCTTCGACGCCCAGCGCCGCTTCATAGGGCTGGAGGCCGGCCGCCTCGCCAGCCTGTTCGAGGTGCTGGGCGAATGCATCAACGAGCACGGCGTGCCCCTGGAACAGGCGATCGGCGTCGCCAGCACCCATGCCGCCGATGCGCTCGGTCTACCCGACAAGGGGCGACTCGAACCCGGCCGTGACGCCGACCTGCTGGTGCTCGCCGAAGGCGAATGGGCCATCGACGAAGTCTGGGCGCTGGGTCGGCGGGTGTATCAAAAGGGTTGAGGAAACGCCCCAGATTCAGTGGCCATGCGGCCCCGGTACGTGACTGGGCTCGGCGTTCGTGGCGGGCAGTTCACGCGGCGCCGGCTGGGCCAGCTCCTGGAGGATGCCGCACTGGCTGGAGTCGGTCTCGCCGTTGCAGCGCGAGCGGAGGGTCGCCAGCGCCTGGCGCAGTGCCTGTAGCTGCTCGATGCGTGCCTCGACGTGGGTTAGGTGGTCGTCGATCAGGCCATTGACGGCATTGCATGGCTGGCGCGGGTGGTCGTGGTAGTCGAGCAGGATACGAATCTCGTCCAGCGTCATGTCCAGCGTGCGGCAGTGGCGAATGAAGCGCAGCCGCTCGGCGTGGGGCTCGGCATAGAGCCGATAGTTGGCGCTGCTGCGAGCCGGCTCGGGCAAGAGCCCCTCGCGCTCGTAGTAGCGGATGGTTTCCACCGGGCAGCCCGTGCGGGTGGCCAGTTCACCGATCTTCATGATCCGCCTCCTCGATTTCGCTTGACCCTGTAGTGGCTACAGGGTGTGTCATCAGCATAAGCGATGACACGGAGTCCTACCATGACCGAACGATCCTGCTGCTCCGGCGGCGGCTGCACCGTCGAGACCCCGGCCCCGCCGAAGCGGGACGATCCTTCCCCCGACACGCAGTCGCTGCGCCTGCGCATCGAGGCGATGTGCTGCCCCACCGAAGAGGGGCTGCTGCGCCGAGCGCTGGAAGACATGCCGGGCATCGAGCGGCTCGACTTCGACCTGATCGGCCGCCGGCTCACCGTGCACCACCGGGATGTCGGCGAGGAAGTCATTCGGCGCCGAATCGCCGCCACCGGCATGACCGCCGAACGCGATGACCCGACCCAGCGCACCGCGCCGGCAGCCAGCGCCGAGGAACCCTGGTGGAAGATCGGCGTGGCCGCCACGCTCGCCTTGGCCGCCGAGGCCAGCCACTGGCTGGAACTTGCGGAGCCCTGGCTTGCCGCCGCGCTGGCACTGGCGGCCATCGCCCTGGTCGGCCTGCCGACCTGGAAGAAAGGCTTCATCGCCCTGCGTCACCGCACCCTCAACATCAACGCACTGATGAGCGTGGCGGTGACCGGTGCGTTGCTGATCGGCCAGTGGGCCGAGGCCGCCATGGTGCTGGTACTATTTACCCTGGCCGAGCGCATCGAGGCACGCTCGCTGGGCCGGGCACGCAACGCCATCCGCGAGCTGCTCGACCTGGCACCGGAGAGCGCCAGCGTGCGGCAGCCGGATGGCAGCTTCCGTTCCCTTCCCGCCGGTGAAGTCGCCGTCGATAGCCTGGTGCGCGTGCGCCCCGGCGAGCGCCTGGCGCTGGACGGCAGTGTCGCCGAGGGCCATCCGGCACTGGACGAATCGCCCATTACCGGCGAGAGCCTGCCGGTGGACAAGGCACCGGGCGAGGCCGTGTTCGCCGGTAGCGTCAACCAGGGCAGCGAGTTTTTCTATCGCACCACCCGTGCTGCGAGCGACACCACCCTGGCTCGTATCATCCATACCGTGGAGCAGGCCCAGGCCAGCCGCGCGCCCACCCAGCGCTTCATTGACCGTTTCGCCGCCGTCTATACCCCGGCGGTGTTCGCCTTTGCCCTGCTGGTGGCGCTCATCTTGCCGGTACTGTTCGGCATCGGCTGGCTCGAGGGCGTTTACCGCGCGCTGGTACTGCTGGTGATCGCTTGCCCCTGCGCGCTGGTGATCTCCACCCCGGTGACCATCGTCAGCGGCCTGGCGGCCGCTGCCCGCTCGGGCATCCTGATCAAGGGCGGTAACATACTCGAGCAGGGCCACCGGCTGACCACCCTGGCCTTTGACAAGACCGGCACCCTGACCCAGGGCCGCCCCTCTCAGCGTGCCTGGCACCCGCTCGATCCGGCGCTGGACGAATCAGCCCAGACCCGGCTGCGCGGGCTTGCGACAGGGCTCGCCGTTCGCTCTTCGCATCCGGTGTCGGCGGCCCTGGCGCGTGCCGCCGAAGCGGATGGCATCGTTCCGCTGGAAGTGAGCAACGTGCAGGAACTGCCCGGCCGCGGCGTGATCGCCAAGCAGGACGGGCGCCGCGTGTGGCTCGGCAACCGCCGCCTGATGCAGCAGTTCGCAACGGCAGACGGCACGCTCGACGCCCACCTGGCCGAGCACGAAGCCCGCGGCGAGACCCTGGTGATCCTGGGGCAGGAAAGCCAGCCGCTGGCGCTGTTCGCCGTCGGCGACCCGCTGCGCGCAGAGAGCCGCGAGGCGGTCGAGGCGCTGCATCGCCTGGGCGTGACCACGCTGATGCTGAGCGGCGACAACCCGGCAAGCGTCGCCGCGATGGCCGCCCAGGCCGGTATTGATGAGGCCCACGGCTCGCTGCTGCCGGAGGACAAGCTGGCCATGATCGAGGCCCGCGCTCAGCAAGGCCCGGTGGGCATGGTGGGCGACGGCATCAACGACGCCCCGGCACTGGCCCGCGCCGACATCGGCTTCGCCATGGGCGCACTGGGCAGCGACGCCGCCATCGAGACCGCTGACGTAGCACTGATGGACGACGACCCGCGCCGGCTGGCCGACTTCCTGCGCCTGTCGCGACGCACGCGCAGCATCTTGATGCAGAACATCGCCATCGCTCTGGGCCTCAAGGCGGTGTTCATGGCGCTGGCCTTCAGCGGCCACGCCACCCTCTGGATGGCGGTGTTCGCCGACATGGGTGCCAGCCTGATCGTGGTGGCCAACGGCCTGAGGCTGCTGCGCCAGGACAGGCGGCCGGGCGTTGACCCGCAGCGGCATGATCTAAGGCATGATAAGACTTTCGATAGAGGAACGGCTCAATAAGGAGCGCCTTGATGGAGTCGCCGCAACACGCCGAGGTCGTCGTCATCGGCGCCGGTATCGTCGGCCTGGCCTGTGCCTGGCATCTGCAGCAGCAGGGATTCGAGCTCATCCTGATGGACCCCGAGCCGCCCGGCAGCGGGGCCTCGTCCGGCAACGCCGGCACGCTCGCCAGCTACGCCGTCGAGCCCATTGCACAGCCTGCGCTGTGGCGGCAAGCACCGGCGTTGCTGCTGTCGCCACAATCGCCGTTTCACTTGCGCTGGCAGCACTTGCCCAGGCTCGCCCCGTGGCTGTGGCGATTCCTCAAGGCTTCCACCCCGCACCGCGCCCAGCACACCACCCGGGTCCTGAGCGAACTGCTCGCTCCCGCCGTCGACGACTGGCAACAGGTACTCGACGACCTGACGGGCAACGACGAGGGTGTCACCCTGTACCGACGAGGCTCGCTGTACTTCTATCGCAGCGCCCAAGGCTGGCACGAAGCGCAGCGCGACATTGCCGCCCGCGAGCGCTTCGGCGTTGCACAAGAGTGTCTCGACGCGCGCAGCGTGGCGGCGCTGGAACCGGCGCTCGAAGGCCTGGCCAAAGGCGGCATCCTGTTTACCGACGCCTGCCACCTGAGCGATCCATTGACCCTGGCCCAGCGACTGGCCGAGCGTCTGGTGAGTCGTGGCGCCCGCCTTGTGCGGGCCAAGGCACTGAGGCTCCTGGCACAAGACGGCGGCGTGCATATCGCGACCGACCGAGGTTCCTGGCAGGCCGAACGCGTGGTGATTGCCGCTGGCATCAGGTCACAGCCCCTGGCCCGCGATGGCGGCGACCGCATCCCGCTGGAGGCGGAGCGTGGCTACCATCTGGAGTTTCCGTCCGCCTGTAAGCTGGTCAGCCGCCCCTGCTGCCCCGTCGAGAACGCCTTCTACCTCACGCCGATGACGGGCCGCCTGCGCATCGCCGGCACGGTCGAGCTGGGGCATCCTGACGATCCCGCCAACTCCAGGCGACTCGACTACATCAAGCGTCATGCCGAGGCACTGTTCGGCCCGCTCGGCGAGCCCAGCCAGAGCTGGCTTGGCCTGCGCCCGTCGCTGCCCGACTCGCTACCGGTGATCGGCCCTGCCTCCTCCCTGCCGGGTGTCAGCTACGCCTTCGGCCATGGCCACCTGGGCCTGACCCTGGCCGCCACCACCGGCCGCCTGCTGGCGAACAGCATCAAGGGCGAAGCGCCCAAGTGGCTCGCGGACTGCGCAGCCAGTCGCTTTCGTTGAAAGCGGTAGGCGCTCAAGATCAGTCGCGCAGGGCCACGGCACGCTGCATGAAGTTGACGATCCAGCGCGCCATCAGCGTGTCGTCAACCTCGGCGATGAGCGATGTCTCGCCTTCGCGCACGCGCTCGTCGCCGACCAGCTCGCGGCGCAGGGCCATCAGGTCGCGCGAGTATGCCTTGGTGAATTCAGGGTGGCCCTGCACGCCGAGGAAATGTTCGCCGATCTGCATCAGATAGTGGGGGCAGAAATCGCTGCCGCCCACGACGGTGGCCTCGGGCGGCAGCGCCTCGATCTGGTCCTGATGGCTGACCAGCAGGTCGAGGCCCGGCTGCCAGGGCTCCATCCACTCGGCGCGTGACTGGATGCGGTTGAACGACATGCCTACGCCCCAACCCCGATCACTCTTGACCACTTCGCCTCCCAGGGCCTTGGCCATCAACTGATGGCCGAAGCAGATGCCCACCAGCGGCTTGCCGGCCCGCCACAGTTGACGCACGAAGTCGCACAGCTCGTCGACCCAGGGCAACCCATCGTTGACGCCGTACTTCGAGCCGGTGGTCATCCAGGCATCTACGGCGTCGATGTCGTCGGGGATCTCCCCATCCAGGCAGCGCCAGACCTGGAACTCCAGCGTGGGGTCGACCCGTTGGAACAGGGCCGCGAACATTTCCGGGTAGTTGCCGTGGGCCTCGCGCAGTTCCGGCGCCACGTCATCGCACTGCAATAGCCCGATGCGCATTGGTGGATCTCCTTTCATTGAACCTTCCCTGGACTCCGGCCCGCCAGCCGCGGCATCACCAGCCAAAAAAGCCCTTGGACTTCGTCTGAAGACTCCTGACGAAGCCTAGAGGCGGCCCTCCACGGCGGCCACGAAAATACCGCGGTACTCGTCGGTCTCGAAGGCGACCGGGTTGGTACCCGACGAGGGATCCGCCACCGCCATGCGCCCGACCTTGTCGGCCTGGCGCGTATCGATGCCCAGCTCGGCCAGGGTGTGCGGAATACCGAGCCGCTCGCGCAGGCCCAGCACCCAGTCGATCACTGCCGCCGTGCCCGGCTGGTCCAGGTTGAGATAGCGCCCCAGGCGCACCATCGGCTCGCCGATGGCCCGCTCGTTGGCGCGCAGCACGTAGGGCATCAGCACCGCGTTCAAGGTTCCATGATGGGCGTCGTAGAGCGCGCCGAGCGGATGCGCCAGGGCATGCATGGCACCCAGACCGCGCTGGAAGGCGGTCGCGCCCATGCTCGACGTCACCAGCATGTTCATGCGCGCCTCGAGGTCGCCACCATCGCTGTAGGCGCGTTGCAGGTAGAGGTCGATACGGCGCATGCCCTCCACGGCGATGCCTTCGGCCATAGGGTGGTAGAGCGGTGAGCACCACGCCTCCATGCAGTGCGACAGCGCATCCATGCCGGTGGCAGCGGTGATTGCAGGTGGCAGCCCCACGGTGAGTTCGGGGTCGAGGATCACCGTGGCCGGCACCATCCCCGGGTGGAAGATGATGCGCTTGACGTGCTCCGCCTCGTCGGTGATCACCGAGGCACGTCCCACCTCGGAGCCGGTGCCGGCGGTGGTGGGTACGGCGACGATGGGGGCGATGGCCTTGGCGTCGGCATTCTTCCAGTTGTCGCCGATGTCCTCCAACGACCACAGCGACAATCCCTCACGCTGATTGGCCATCAGCGCCACCGCCTTGGCGGCGTCGAGCCCCGAGCCGCCACCGAAGGCGATCACGCCGTCGTGACTGCCGCTGCGGAAGGCGGCGATGCCGTCGAGCACGTTGCGCCCGGTGGGGTTGCCCTTGACCTGGCTGAACACGGCGATGCGCAGGCCGGCATCCTGGCAGGCCTGTACGCATGCCTGCACCATCGGCAGCGCCGCCAACCCAGGGTCGGTAACCAGCAGCGGCGCGCCCATGCCCAGTGCCTTGCAGGCCTCGGGCAGGTCGCGAATGCGCCCAGCCCCGGTGAGGATGTTCGAAGGGTAGTTCCAGCCCATGGTGTAGTGGGTCATGTCGTGGCTCATGGCGTTCTCCTGGGCCAGCTCAGGCGTGTTTGAGGTGGAATGACTTGGGCCGGGTCAGTGTCTCGTAACCAATGCGCGACAACGAACAGCCCCGCCCCGACTGCTTGACCCCGGTCCAGGCCAGCTCCGGGTCGAGGTAGTCGCAGCGGTTGGTGAATACGGTACCGGCATCGAGGCGTCGGGCAATGGCCTCACCCGCCGCGATGTCGCGGGTGAAGACGGCAGCAGTAAGGCCGAAATCACTGTCGTTCATCAGCCGCACGGCCTCGTCGTCGTCCGCCACCGGCATGATGCCGACCACCGGACCGAAGCTCTCCTCGGTCATGACCCGCATCGAGTGATCGACGCCGGTCAACACCTGCGGCGCCAGGTAGGCGCTACCCGGCACCGAGAGCGGGAAGTCGCCGGGATCGATCCACGCCTTGGCGCCGGCGGCAACCGCCTCCTCGACCTGGACGCGCACGAAGTCCGCCGCCGCGGGGCGCACCAGCGGCCCCAGGGTGGTCTCGGGGTCGGTGGGATTGCCGAGCCGGAGCTGGCGCACCCAGGCCACGGCGCGCTCGACGAAGTCGTCGAAGATCGAGGCGTGTACGTAAATGCGCTCGATGCCACAGCAGCTCTGCCCCGAATTGAAGAAGGCGCCGTCCATCACGCCGGGCACCGCCTCGTCGAGGTTCACGTCGGCACGGATGTAGGCCGGGTCCTTGCCGCCAAGTTCCAGCCCGGTGGCGATGAAGCGCCCGGCGGCGTTGCGCTCGACCATCGCCCCGCCCGCCACCGAGCCGGTGAAGGAGACATGAGCGATGCGACCATCTCCGATGGCCGCTTCCGCTGCCTCATGAGAGAGATGCAGGTGCTGGAACACCCCCGCCGGCAAGCCGGCCTCGTCGAAGGCCTGCTGAAAACGCTCGGCGCACAGCGGGGTCTGGGCGGAGTGCTTGAGGATCACCGCGTTGCCGGCCATGATCGCCGGCACCACGGCATTCACCGCGGTCATGAAGGGAAAATTCCACGGCGCGACGATGAACGACACTCCGAGCGGCTCGCGGGTGATGTAGCGGGTGAAGCCCGGCTTCTCGGCCAGGCGGATCGGTGCCAGGGCATCTTCTGCCAGGGCGATCATGGTGCGCGCGCGGTCCTCGAAACCACCAATTTCGCCGCCGGCTACGGCGACCGGCCGGCCCATCTGCCAGGTCAGCTCGCGGGCCAGCTCGTCGCGCCGGGCGACGAAGGCATCGACCATCTTCGAGCACAGCCGCGCTCGCTCGGCGAGGCTCGTCTCGCGCCACTTGCGCTGCGCCGCCACCGCCCTTTCCAGCGCCGCCTCGACCCGCGCCGGGTCGGCCAGCTCCCGCTCGACGTAGACCGAACCGTCGACCGGAGAAATCGTCTTCTGTATAGCCATCATTTCTTCATCCCTTCCAATAGCGGGAGCCATTCCGACAAACGGCTATCTCGGCTCCGCTTTTCAGTCCGAGCGACTTGGCTCCGCCAAGGTGAGCACTGAGCGAGCGGTTCGCAGGCAAGGCGGAGCGGAAAGGAGCGAGCGGAGTTGACTCCAGTCAATGAGCATCGCGAGTTTTCGCTCCAACACAGCCTGCGGATCGCGCAGCCAGTGCGGATCAAATAATTTCGAAATAGCGGTCCAGCTCCCAATCGGTAATGTGGCGTCGGAACTGACGCTCCTCCCACTCCCGCGTGGCCGCGAAGTGCTCGACGAAAGCGTCGCCGAACAGGTTGCGTGCCGCCTCGGAGGCCTTCAAGCGCTGGGCGGCCTCCCACAGCGTACGCGCGAGCGCCTGGTGCTCGGGGTGGGCCAGTTCGTAGGCGTTGCCGGTCACCGCCTCATCCGGCTCGAGCTGGTGCTCGATGCCGTAGAGGCCGGAGCCGATCGCCGCGGCCAGCGCCAGGTAGGGGTTGGCATCGGCGCTGCCCAGGCGATACTCGACCCGCTGCGACTTGGCACTGCCGGGAATCACCCGCAGCGCCGTGGTGCGGTTCTCCACGCCCCAGGTGGCATCAGTCGGCGCCCAGAAGCCGGGGATCAGGCGGGTGTAGCTGTTCACCGTGGGGGAGAACATGGCCAGGAACTCCGGCATCAGCTTCTGCTGGCCGGCGACAAAGTGGCGCTGGACGTCACTCATGCCGTGAGGCTTGTCGGCGTCGAAGAAAGCCGACTCGCCACTGTCTAGCCGATTGAGCGAGAGATGGATATGGCCGCTCTGGCCGGGGTAGTCCGGCGACCACTTGGCCATGAAGGTGGCCATCAACCCGCGGCGTTGCGCCCATACCTTGGTGAAGGTCTTGAACAGCGCCCCCTTGTCGCCGGCGGCCAGCGCCTCGTCGACGCGTATCGCCGCCTCGAGCACGCCGGGGCCGGTCTCGGTGTGCAGCCCCTCGATGGGGAAATCCATCGTCTCGGCCATCTCCAGCAGCTCGTGGTAGAGCTCGCCATGCACCGAGCTCCTGAGCATCGAATAGCCCATCATGTCGGGGGTCAGCGGCTTGAGGTTGCGAAAGCCCTTCTCGCGCACCGACTCCGGGGTCTCCTGGAACAGGAAGAACTCGTACTCCAGCGCGCCGCAGGCGGCAAAGCCCATCGCCTCGGCCTTGGCCAGCACGCGACGCAGCAGCCCGCGCGGGCAGATCGTCTCGGCCGGGCCGGTGAACTCGGCCAGGAACAGCAGCATGTCGCCCTCGCAGGGCAGTTCGCGACAGCTCTCGGGAACCACCCGCAGCGCGGCATCGGGATAGCCGGTATGCCAGCCGGTGTATGTCACGTTGTCATAGAGTTCGTCCTTGCTGTCCCAGCCCAGCACTACGTCGCAGAAGGCGAAGCCCTCGCTCAAGGCATGGAAGAACTTGTCGCGTCGCATGTACTTGCCGACCATCACGCCGTCGATGTCGAACATGCCTACCTTGACGTGGCTGAGGCCGCGTTGTTCGACGATACGCCGGGCGTCGTCTGCACTCTTCACGTCTCTCGCCTGGAGTCGGCTCATGGTCGCTTCCTCGTACACCCTTCGTTGTCATTGTTCGTCAAAACAGTTCTTCGAAACCGTTCGATGAAAGCCGGCGGAAGCGCCGAGCCGAGCCCGGCGCTCCCGTCCTTCTCTCAACCGTAGCGGTAGGGAGGCCCTGCCTGTTGCATGGTCTCGCGATAGTCCTTGAGGATCTGCACCACGCGGGCGCTGCGATCGCTCTCCTGGGCGATCTCGTCCCAGAAGGCCAGTGCCTCGTCCTCGAGCCGCTGCCACTCCTCCTCGGGAATCGAGGTCAACTCCAACTTGCCGCCGGTGGTGCGGTAGTGGGCTTCGCCCCACCAGTACCAGTGCTGGCGGTAGTAGTGGGAGCTGTCCATGCACAGCCTGAACAGGGTCTGCAGGTGCTCGGGCACCTCGCTCCAACGCTCGCTGTTGGCGAAGTAGGAACCCGCCCAGGCACCGGAGATGTTGTTGGTCAGGTAATAGCTGCTGACGTCGGCCCAGCCCACGGTGTAGGCCTCGGTGATGCCCGCCCAGGCGATACCATCGAGCTCGCGGGTCTGCATGGCGACCTCGATGTCCTCCCACGGCAACGTCACCGGCACCACACCGAAGCGGCTGAGGAAGCGCCCCGCAGTGGGGAAGGTGAAGACGCGCTTGCCCTGCAGGTCGTCGAGGCTTCTGATCGGCTCGCGGGTAACGAAGTTGCACGGGTCCCAGGCGCCCGAGCCCAGCCAGGTGACGCCCTCGACCTCGCCGTAGGCTTCCTCCCAGATCTCCTTGAGCCCGTAGTGGTGGAACAGCGCCGGCACGTCGAGGCTGTAGCGAGAGGCGAACGGGAAGTAGCCGCCGAAGACCGAGACGTCGACGGGCGCATTGATCGAGTCGTCGTCGCTCTGCACGGCGTCGATGGTGCCGCGCTGCATGGCCCGGAACAGCTCACCGGTGGGCACCAGTTGGTCGGCGTAGTAGAGCTCGATCTCCATCTCGCCGTTGGCGGCCTTGTTGAAGGCGTCGATGGAGGGCTTGATGACGTGCTCAGCGAGTGCCGGCCCGGCATAGGTCTGCAGGCGCCAGCGAATCGGGCTGCGTGACTGGGCGTGGACGTATGGGGCCGAGAGTGTCGTGGCCCCGACGGTAGCGGCGGTGGCCAGGCCCGCCTTCTTGAGGAAATCGCGACGATTGCTCATGGGTCTTCTCCTGCTCTTTTGCTTGTTGTCGGAAGAATCGCGGTATTCGATCGTCGTGCCGTGGTTCACCTCCTGGGAGTCAGTAGCCGCGATAGAGCTGCGGCAGCCACAGCGCCAGCTGCGGGAAAATTGTGATCAGCGCCAACCCGATCAGCATGATGCCGACGAAGGGCCAGACGCTGCGGTAGATGTCGCCCAGCGAGATCTCCGGCGGCGCCATGGCGCGCATCAGGAACAGGTTGTAGCCGAACGGCGGGGTCATGTAGGCGATCTGCACGGTGATGGTGTACAGCACGCCGTACCAGATCGGGTCGAAACCCAGGCTGATCACCAACGGCACGTAGAGTGGTGCCACGATCACCAGCATGGCGGTGTCGTCGAGGAACATGCCTAGCAGGATGTAGGAGAGCTGCATCATCACCAGGATCTGCCACGGGCTCATGCCGATGCGGTCGAGGAAGATGTTCTCGATGGCACGCACCGCGCCGAGGCCGTCGAATACCGCGCCGAAGCACAGCGCCGCCAGGATGATCCACATGAACATGCAACTGATGCCCAGCGTCTTGTGCACGGTGCTCTCGATCACCTTCCAGGTCAGGCGCCGCTTGACCAACGCCGCCAGGGTGGCGGATACCGCCCCTACCGCCGAGCTCTCCACCAGGCTGGTGACCCCCATCAGGAACAGCCCGGTCATGAAGAAGAAGATCAGCAGCGGCAGGATGCCGGCACGCAGCAGCTTGAGCTTCTCGGCCAGGCTCATCTGGCGCTCCTCGGCGGGCAGCGCCGGGCCGAGATGCGGCTGCAGACGACAGCGGATGACGATATAGATCACGAACAGCGCGGCCAGGATCAGCCCGGGGATGGCACCGGCCAGCCACAGTTGGCTGACCGGCTGGCGCGCGATCATGCCATAGAGCACCAGCACCACGCTGGGCGGCACCAGAATGCCCAGCGAGCTACCGGCCTGGATCACGCCGGTGACCATGATCTTGTCGTAGCCGCGGCGCAGCAGTTCGGGCAGAGCGATGGTGGCGCCGATGGCCATGCCCGCCACGCTCAGGCCGTTCATTGCCGAGACCACCACCATCAGGCCGATGGTGCCCACCGCCAGTCCGCCCTTGAGCGAGCCCATCCAGACGTGGAACATCTCGTAGAGCTCGCTGGCGATGCCCGACTCGGAGAGCATGTAGCCCATGTAGATGAACAGCGGCAACGTCAGCAGCGGATACCAGTTCATCAGTTGGATGGCGGCATTGAACGGCATCTCAACGCCGCCATGCCCCCACAGCAGCAGTGCCGAAGCGGCGCCGACGAAGCCGATCACGCCGAATACCCGCTGCCCGGTGAGCAGCAGCAGCATCATGGTCGAGAACATCGTCAGGGCGATCATCTCGTAGCTCATTCGAGATTCTCCCCTTCCAGCGCCACGCCTTCCAGCACCACGCCGCGCGCCCGGGCGATGTCCTTGAACAGGGTCGAGACGCTCTGCAGCAGCATCAGCAGCACGCCAAAGGTCATGATGATCTTGATCGGCGCCAGGGGCGGCGCCCAGGAGGTGTAGCTCTTCTCGCCGTAGCGCAGGGCGTACTCGGTACTGGAGATGCCGCCGGCAAACAGCGCGCCGAGGAAGACCAGCAGCAGCACGATGGTCAGGGCGTCGACGATGGCCCGGGTGCGGTCCGACCAGCGCGAGTAGAACAGGTCCATACGTACATGGGCGCCCATCTGCATGGCGTAGGCGCCGCCCAGCAGGTAGTAGGCGGCCATCATGAACTGCGAAACCTCGATGCTCCAGATCAGCGGGCTGTTGAAGGCGGTACGCGCTACTGAGGCGTAGAGCAGGACGCCGATCATCACGAAAATCAGGAACATGACGATACGCCCCACCACCCGGTTGAACGCATCCACCCAACGCACGTAGAGCGTTATTATTCTTGGCATCTTCCAGCACCGATCGCTTGGGTTTCGCTCCAGTCTTCGGAGGTAATTCGGGATTGCGCAACAAGCATCGGTATCGGCGGCGCGTTAAGTATCGATGAAATCGATAGTGCTCGAGAAGGGTACGGCTACGCTGCCCCGCGCACCCACTCAGTGCACGGTTGCGGGCTGTGTCGGGGAGGGAGAGTTCACGTCGGGGTGACGACTTCGGCAGAGAGCCAGGGCAGCGCTCGCTCCAGCTGGGCGCGGAAGTGCTGCTCGAGCAGGCGCCGGCTGTCACGGGCCAGCAACGCAGGCAACTCGCCCAGCTCGTCACGCCGCGCCACCAGCGTCAGTTCCCGGGTCAGTGGCGCCAGCGGCAACGGCGCCACCGCGACCTGAAGGTCGTCGAGGCCGGCCTGGTAGAGGCACAGCGGGGTGGTGATGGTCCAGCCCGCGCCGGCACCGACCAGGCGCAACACGGCGAAGGTATTGTCGAGATGCAGCCGGGCCGGCAGCTCGAGCTGGTTCAATCGCAGGTGGCGCTCGATGGACTGGCCGATCAACGACTGCGGGGTATAGCGCACGAAGTCGAGGTGGCGCGACAGCCAGCGCAGGTTGTCCAGCGGACCGTTCCAGGAAAGCGGCGTCACCAGCACGAAGGGTTCGCGCAGCAGGGCGTGCCGCTCCAGTCCGTCGTAGTTCTCCAGCCGGTCATCGGAAATGATGATATCCACATGGCGTGTCAGCAGGGAGTGGCCATGCATGTGCGACAGCCCGGTCGTCAGGGTATAGTCGCGGGTATGGCGCCGGATCAGCTCGACCAGCGGCTGCCCGACCGCCGTTGCCAGCGAATCGACCAGCGCCAGGCGTACCTGGTGGAGCTGGCCGAAGCCGCCGCTGACCAACTCGCGCCGGGTGTTGCGCGCATCGTCGAGCAGGCGGCGGGCACGGTCGTAGAAGAAGCGCCCCGCACTGGTCGGTTCGAGCGGCCGGGAATGACGCTTGAACAGCGTCACGCCCATGCTCTCCTCCAGGTTGGCCAGGCTCTGCGACACCGAGGATTGCTTGAGCCCCAGCCGCCTGGCCGCCGCGCTCTGGCTGCCCTGCTCCAGGGTCTCGACGAAGATCTCCATGCTGCGAAGATCGAAACCGAAGCCGCTGCGCATCCGTATGTCCTCGCGTTACGTCATCCGGGCACTGGAACTCCCCTCACAGCGCACCGGTCAGAAAGGCTGTCATCACCACGACATGGAGGTCCCATGACCGCAGAGGTCACCGCCCGGGCGGTAGCCGAGCGCCCCGTTTCCACCTGGACCGGCTGGGGCCAGTGGCTGGCACTCGCCACCATGACCATCGATCACCTGACCCGCTACGTGCTGCCCGCCGGCTGGGAGCTCGGCTGGGCGGGTTCGTCGCTGGGCCGCATCGCCTTTCCACTATTTGCCGCCATGGTCGCCTGGCACGGCTTGTTCAATACCCGCAACCCGCTGCGCTACGCCCGGCGTATTCTGGTCATTGGTGTGGCCGCCCAGTTGCCCTACATGCTGATGCCGAGGGCCACCGACGCCTTCATTCTCAATGTCTGCTTCACCCTGGCGCTGGGGCTGGCCTGGGGCGCCTGGCTGCGCGAGCTGCTCGCGCGGCATCGCCACGGCAGCCTGGGCAGCGCCTGGCTGGGGGCGGCGCTGGCCGCCACGCTGGCGGTCTGGTACCTGCTCGGCGGCTGGGTCGAGTACGGCCACCGCGGGCTGTTGCTGATTCCCTTGTTCATGCTCGCGATGCATCACCTGCACCATGCCGGGGTCACGCTTGCCGAACGCCTCGCCGCCGTCGCCATGGCCGTGCCGCTGCTGGTCGTGGCGGGGCTGATGAACAGCTCCGACATGGCCAAGTCATTCACCGTCGCCACCTGCCTCGTGGTGCTGTGGCTGGCCGCCGGCGCCCACCGCCTGACGCCTGTCGTTCCTGCCGCCATGCCCCGCCGGCTGTGGCTGGCGTGGTACCCCGGCCACTTCGCCCTGATCGCCCTGTGGCTGTGGGCCAGCGGTGCGCTCGGCTGAATCAGGCCTGATCCTGGCCGGCCCGCTCCACTTCCCTGCCGGCCAGCAGCGCTTCGAACGCCTCGCCAGGCATGGGCCGGTAGAAATGATAGCCCTGGAACAACCGACAGCCGCGCTCCCGCAGGAACTCGTGCTGGGCCTCGTTCTCCACCCCTTCCGCCACCACGTCGATGCCGAGATGCTGGGCCATGGCCAGTACCGTCGCCACGATGGCGGCATCGCTACCATCGGTATCGAGGTTGCTGACGAAACTGCGGTCGATCTTGAGCTCGTCCAGCGGCAGCGACTTGAGATAGGAGAGCGACGAGAAACCGGTACCGAAATCGTCCAGGGCCAGATGCACCCCCAGGCGTTTGAGCGCCTGCATGCGCTCCACGGCATCCTCCAGCCCATCGATCATGATGCTCTCGGTCAGTTCGACGACGAGCCGCGCCGGGTCGATACCATGGGTACCGGTCGCCCAGGTGAGCCCTTCGACGAAACCGGGCTGGGTGAAGTGACGCACGCTGATGTTGACCGACAGTCGCGGCAGGACCTCGACCGGCAAGCGTGACAGCAACCCGCAACAGCGATCCAGCATCCAGGTCTCGAGTTCGACGATCAGGTCGGTCTCCTCGGCAATGGCGATGAACACTTCGGGCGAGACCCAGCCATGGCGCGGATGCTGCCAGCGCATCAACGCCTCGCCGCCGATGACCCTGCCGTGTTCGTCGAGTTGGGGCTGGAAGGCGATGCTGAGCTGGTTCTCCGCCAAGGCCCGACGCAGCGCCTGTTCCATTTCCAGTCGCCAGCTCATCTGGGTCTGCATGGAGGGCTCGTAGCCACAGATCTGTGCCCGCCCCTTCAGCTTGGCCTGGTACATGGCGGTGTCGGCGTGACGCAGCACGTCGCCCACGTCCTCATCGCCCAGGGGAAACAGGGTATAGCCGATACTCGGCGTCACGCTGATGCGCTGCCCGCCCAGGTCGTAGGCCCGGCGCAGGATCGAGAGCAGCCGCTCGGCACGGTGCTCGGCACGCTTGATTTCGGCTTCGCGATCGGCGCTCAGGGCCGGCATCATCACGACGAACTCGTCGCCGCTGAGCCGCGCCGCCACGGCATCCGTATCGAGACTCAGCAGCAGGCGCTTGCTGACCTGACGCAGCAGCTCGTCACCCACCGCGTGCCCCAGGGTATCGTTGATGATCTTGAAACGGTCCAGGTCGAGGAACATCACCAGGCCGACGCGCCCGTCGTCGCGGCGGTCGCGAATGGTAGAGGCCAGCGTCTCGATCAGCAGGCGTCGATTGGGCAATTCGGTGAGCGGATCGTAGTAGGCCTGGCGATGGATGGTCTCCTCCGCCAGCTTGCGCTCGGTGAAGTCCTCGATGACCGCCACCCCCCCCACCACCTCGCCCGACTCGTTGCGCAGGGCACTGTAGAAGGCGCGCAAAGGCGTCTGCTTGCCGCTGACCACGGTACGGTAGGTGCCTTCGAAGTAGCCGGTACCGTTCTCCAGGGCATCGCGTATCGCACCGGTCACGCGCTCGTCGTTCAACTGCGTCAGCAGGTTCATGCCCAGCAAGCGCTGCCGGCTGGTGCCGAGGATGTCGAGGCACATCTCGTTGCAGTCGACCACCCGCCCCTCACGGTCGAAGTGCAGCACGCCCAGCGGCGTATGGCGGAAGATGGCGCGGTAACGTGCCTCGCTGACGCGCAGTTGCCGCTCGCGTGAAGAGACGATCAGGCGCAGGGCGATGTTGTCGGAAATGGTGCGATGCAGGCGACGATTGATGATGAGCACCAGCCCCAGAAACAGCACGATCATGGCAGCCAGCAGCAGAGCGAGGGAGGTGTTCTGCAGCAACAGCTGAGCCAGCAGCGGCAGCATGGTGGGCAGAACGAACAGCGGTGCCATCCACGCCACTGGGGAGAGCGTGGTGACCCCGCCGGCGGCAATACCCGTCAGCACGATCGCCAGCGCCGCCAACTGACCATGATGCTCCATGGTGAACATCGTCAGGCCGGCCACGCCCCACAGCCCCCCGGCGATGCCGGTGCCCCAGGCGAAGCGATACAGCCAGCGCCGCTGGCGACGCCGTTTTGCCGGTTGACGATGGTAGTACCAGGCCAGCCACAAACGCCCGCCCGACACGGCGACCAGCGCACCGAGCCAGCCCACCAGGTAGCCCTGCGGCATGATCGGCCACATCGCGCCTACCAGCAGACAAGCCGCCAGGACGCTGGCCAATATCGGCTGCCACAGCCGCTCGTAGAGCAGGCGTACCTGCTCGTGGGCCAGCTGACGGCGGCGGGAAACGTCCGTTGGCGGTGCCGCGTCGTGGTCGCTTTGCTCATCCTGAAGGGGGAAGGACATGCAGGGGTCCGAATCTGTTGTCGTTTCGCTGCTCTATCTTTACTCGATAGCGCACAGTTTGGCGAGGCAGCCTCTCAACGCAATTCGGTCACCATTGATTTCCCCCAGCGACTCGACGCAGCCTGCATGGCCTAGGGCCAGGCGTAAACGCCTCGGTTCAATGCATCGCGGATCGCCGAGATCACCTTGGCTCCCCTCAAGGTGGCTCCGCTATAGCCATCGATGTCATCCACAACCCGCTCCGGCTGGTAAAGCGCGAAGATTCGCGTGATCGGTTCACCTTCGAAGCGCTCGGCAATCTGACGGTATTGCAGCATGACCGGATACCGCTCGTCGCTCTCCTCGAGGGCCAGATAATCCACGCCCCGATAGGACAGATGACGATATTCCAGCGAATGTATCCGCCCCTCTCGCAGGTCGAAGGTAACGTTGACCTGAATGCTGCCCCGGTCGGTGAAGACCCCGCGATAATGGCCATCCAGCGGCAAGCCCAGCATGGCACGAGCCAGACGCTCGTCCTCGGCTGGTGGAAGGCTCGCCTGTGCGGTGCCGGTGTCGCTGCGGAAATCGGTTGCCACAGGCGCTGTCGCGCTTGTCTCGACCGGCTCGCCCTCTTCATCGACCAGGCGTCCGATCAGGTAACGCTCCAACCGCTCTTGGGCGCGGGGGCTATGGGGCACACCGGGACGCTTGTTGTCCCAGCCTTCGGAGGCCTCCCGGCCGCACCATTCAAGAATGACCTCTTCATCGGTGGGGTGGTCGGGTACATATCCGGTAATGTCGTAGACCCGGCCGTGGATGGCCTTCCAACAGCTGTCGGCACTGTCATGCTCGGCCAATTGTTCCAACGTTATCGGTTCGAGGTTTTCACCCCCGGTCGTGTCATGCTCGCTACTAGAGAGCGCGGATATCGAAACCAAGGTGGCGAGACTGGCCACGAAGGCAATGAAGGCGGAATAGGCGATCTTGTTCATAGGAAGTCGAAGACCTCGCTGTGAATACGTGAGGCGGGGACCCCTTGCCCGGCCAGCAGCCGTTGCAGGTGGGCAATCATGCCCGGTGGCCCGCAGAGATAGATTTCCCGCGCAACGAAATCGGGACAGTGTTCACGCAGAAAGGCCTCGGTAAGCGGCCCATGGTCACGGTAGTAGTGTTGCGTATAGGCGAACTCCTCGACCCGCTCGGCGATCTTGCAGAAGTCGTCATGGTAGTAGGCGCGATCCGGGCTATTGGCCAGGTAGAACAGATGGACGTGCCCCTCGAGGTCAGCTCCGGCGGCAAAACCGCGGGCGCCGCCGACGAAGGGAGTGATGCCGATGCCGCCGCCCAGCCAGAGCATGTCGCGTGCCGGAAAACGGCGTCCGAAGAATTCCCCATAGGGCCCTTCGATCAGTACCCGTGTCTCCGTCGTCACCGTCTGCAGGGCGTGGCTGGCATCGCCCAGATCCTTGATGCCGATACGCAGTCGAGTATCCGAAGGCGCCGAGGCGATAGTATAGGGATGCTCCTCGCCACGCCCGGCGGCAAGCCGCTCATCCAGTGGGGTGAGATAGACGAACTGTCCTACCTCGTGGCGAATACCATCTCCCTCGGGGCGCAGCACCAGTTCCACCACGCCGCGGGCCAGCGGAACCACGTCCTCGATCCGGTAGGGATGCCGCCGGTGCGGCGCCACTCCCTTGCGCCAGGCGATGGCTCCCAGCCCAGCGATACCGAGCAGCCACCACGGCCAGGCCTCCCCGGCCAGCAGCAGTGCGTGGCAAAGGCCAAGCAGCAACGCCATCGCCGAGACCAGGTGAAGGTGCTTCCAACGCTGATAATGGGGTTTGCCAAAGAAGCCGAAGGTGGGCGCCAGGAACACGACCAACGCCACCCAGGCCAGCCAGCCAAACCATATCGCCCCTTGGCTCAGCGGTGGGAACAGGGTGGCCACCGCAACGGCAAAGGATACCGGCACTGCCGCCAGCCCCAGCGCCAAAACGTGCACCATGACCATGATGAAAGCGGTGAAGCCGAGCCAGTGATGCAGGCGCCAGAGCCGGGTCAGGCCCCCGAAGGGCCGGTCGAAGCCGGGCACGCGCAGGCTCACCCCCGCCGCGAGCAGCATCAGGGTCAAACCGAGAATGCCGCTGGCTCGACCCAGCCAGTTCAGCCAAGCCTCCGCCACACTTCCGGGCAATCCCAGTCGTGGCAGCGCCACCGCCAGCGGCAGCATGACCAACGCGACCAGAAGGAGATCGCCACGGTGGCGCGGTAAGGGCATCGTCACTTTCCTCCAGGGAGGCCTCATATCTGATTGTTGCCGTTATCCTGTCTGGTGCAATGACACGCTCGGATCCGCCACCGCTGGCTTGATGCAGATCAGTTATCCGTAGCGCATTAAGGGTGCCGGCATGTCATGAAACCGCCTTTATTCGTTCATGCCGATGCAACATGGCGCTACCAAGATCGAGCTTCGTCGATCTCTATATCCCGCACGAGGCCACTCATGAAGCAGTCGTATACGCCCGGACACGTTGATCCGATCCTCGCCGCCGGCGACGAACCGGCGAGCAACGCATCGCGCAATGCATACTTCGGCGACGTCCTGGAGTCACGCATGAGCCGCCGCACGCTGCTGCGCGGCAGCCTGGCTGTCGCGGTAGCCAGCGCCATGGCGACCAGCCTGCCCTTCGGCCGCGCCCTGGCCGCCGGCTCTGTCGCCCCGGCCCCGAGCATCGGCTTCAAGGCGGTTCCGGTCAGCGCCGCCGACAGCGTGGTGGTGCCGGAAGGCTACCGGGTACAGACCTTCATTCCCTGGGGCACACCGATCAGCGGCAACATGCCGGCCTCTTCCCTGGAAGCTGGCGGCGAGGACCAGGCCCACCAGGTGGGCAGCCATCACGACGGCATGCACTTCTTCCCGATCGAGGGCAGTTCCCGCGACGGCCTGCTGGTGCTCAACCACGAATACGTCGAGCCGCGTTTCATGCATGCCGCCGCCCAGGGCCTGGCGCTCGATTCCGAGGGCTTCCCGCAGCACGAGGACGGCACCCGCGACGCCGACCAGGTGCTCAAGGAACTCAACGCCCACGGTGTCTCCATCGTGCGCATTCAAGAAGGCGACGACGCTCAGTGGCAAGTGGTCGTGGACGAACGCAACCGGCGCATCACCGGCCTGACCCCGATGCGCCTGGCCGGCCCCGTGGCCGGTACCGAGCACGTGGTAACGAAGTACAGCCCCGACGGCAGCATGACCCGCGGCACGCTGAACAACTGTAGCCATGGCGTCACGCCATGGAATACCTATCTCGCCGCCGAAGAGAACTGGTCGGGCTACTTCGCCAACGAGGATACCGAGATCGACCGGCGCCAGGCCCGCTTCGGCATCCAGACGCGCAGCGAGGGGCGCTATCAATGGCATCGTGCCGAAGGCGGCGCCGACGAGTTCGTACGCTTCGACGCCACCTCCCGCGGTGCCTCGCCCCGCGAGGACTATCGCAACGAGCCCCACACCTTCGGCTACATGACGGAGATCGACCCTTACGATCCCGAGAGCACGCCGGTCAAACGTACTCATTTGGGCCGCTTCGCCCATGAGGGCGTGATCTTCGCCCCCGCCGTGGAGGGCCAACCGGTGGTCTGCTACTCCGGTGATGACGCCCGCTTCGAGTACATCTACAAGTTCGTCTCGGCCCGCCCCTACCAGGCCGCCAGCGCCGACGGCTCGCTGCTCGACGAAGGCACGCTGTACGTAGCCAGGTTCAACGACGACGGCAGCGGCGAATGGCTGGCGCTGGCCCCGGGGGAGAACGGCCTGACGCCGGAGAATGGCTTCGCCGACCTGGCCGACATCCTGGTCAACACCCGCAGTGCCGCCGACCAGGTCGGGGCCACCAAGATGGACCGCCCCGAGTGGGGCGCCGTCGATCCCGCCACCGGCCAGGTCTACTTCACCCTGACCAACAACACCCGCCGCAACGAGGAGCAACTCGACGCGGCCAACCCTCGCGCCGAAAATCACTTCGGCCATATCATCCGCTGGCAGGAGGACGGTACCCATGCTGCGGAGCGCTTTCAGTGGGATATCTTCCTGCTGGCGGGCGACCAGGAGAGCGGCCGCGACATGAACGGCGAGCCCCTCGACCCGGACGCCATCCTGGCATCGCCGGATGGCCTATGGATCGATCCGGACCGCCGTGTGTGGATCCAGACCGATATCAGCGAGTCGGCGGTCAATACTGGCGTCTACGCACCGTTCGGCAACAACCAGATGCTCGTCGCCAATCCGGAAACCGGCGAGCTCAAGCGCTTCCTCACCGGGCCCGTGGGTCAGGAGATCACCGGTGTCGTCACCACACCGGACCAGCGCACCATGTTCGTCAACGTACAGCATCCCGGCGCCAACACCTCGGCCGCGGATTTCGCCGAAGGCCGGCTGACGAGCCACTGGCCGGAGGGCGGCAGTGCCATTCCGCACTCGGCCACTCTGGTCATCACGCGGGAAGACGGCGGCATCATCGGTACCTAGGGCAAATACCTGCGCGAGCGAATCAGGCGCAGAAAAAAAGCGGGCCCCGTCATGGCGGGGCCCGCTGCGTTAACTTGCGGTCTACCTGCTCAGTTGCCCTGTCGGAGCTCGGCCTCGAAGCTGAAGCGGGGCTCCGGCGCCTCGGGCAGCAGCCCGGCGCAGGCACGCACCTTTTCTAACAGTGCGCCGTGGCTTTCCGCCAGCAGATTGACGTGAGCCAGCTTGCGTCCCGGCCGCTCGCTCTTGTCGTAACGATGAAGGTGGGCGTCGCCGATCGCCAGTATCGCGGCCGGATCGCCCTCCTGGCCGATCACGTTGACCATGCAGGTCGGCATGCGCGCCGAGGTATCGCCCAGCGGCAGGCCCTGGATGGCGCGCAGGTGGTTCTCGAACTGGCTGGTCACGGCGCCGTCCATGGTCCAGTGACCCGAGTTGTGCACCCGTGGCGCCATCTCGTTGGCCAGCAGCTTGCCGTCGCGGGTCTGGAACAGCTCGAGGGTCAGCACACCGACATAGTCGAGCTCGTCGAGCAGGGCGCGAATGTAGCCATCAGCGGTCTGTTGCACCGCCTCGTCGAGATCCGGCATCGGCGCCAGCGAGTAACGCAGGATGCCGTCGACGTGCAGATTCTCGGCCATGGGATAGAAGACCACCTCACCTTCACGCCCACGCACGGCGATGATCGACACCTCGCGCACGAAGTCGACGAAAGCCTCGACGATCAGCCGGGGGTGGTTGATGCTGCGCCAGGCCTCGGCGGCCTCGCTGGGGTCGCGCAGCACCGCCTGGCCCTTGCCGTCGTAGCCCTCGGTGACCGACTTGGCCACCACCGGGCAACCGAGTTCGCGGGCTGCGGCCTCGAGCTCGTCGGCATGCTCCACCAGCCGGTAGGCCGGCGTGGGGATGCCCAGGCGATCGAACAGCGCCTTCTCCTCGGCGCGGTTCTGGCAGACGCGAATCGCCTCGCTCGAAGGATAGACCGGCTTGACCTCCTCGATGGCCTGGACCAGCGCCACGGGCAGGTGCTCGAACTCGTAGGTGACCAGGTCGACCTTGGCCAGGAACGCCTCGAGGTGCTTCTGGTCGGTGTCGATCATCACCTCGCCGATTCCCGCACTGGGATGCCCGGTGGTATCGAGGAAGGTAAAGCGGTTGGCCAGCGGATAGCCGGCCAGGGCCAGCATGCGGCCGAGCTGGCCGGCACCGAGCACGCCGATGTTCATGTCGTTTTCTCCTCTCGCTGGCTCATTCGGCTCTCGCTCATTCGGCGGTTCATTCTGTCGGGGGACGTGGGTCGGGGTTGTCGAGCACCGTCTGGGTCTGCTCGGCACGGAAGGCCTCGACGGCGGCGCGCACCTTGTCGTCCTGCAGGCCGACGATCTGCGCCGCCAGCAGGCCGGCGTTGGTCGCCCCCGCCTTGCCGATGGCCAGCGTGCCCACGGCGATACCTCCCGGCATCTGCACGATGGAGAGCAGCGAATCGAGCCCCTTGAGCGCCTTGGATTCCACCGGTACGCCGAGCACCGGCAACGCCGTTTGCGACGCCACCATGCCGGGTAGGTGGGCAGCCCCCCCGGCGCCGGCAACGATCACCTGCAGGCCGCGTCCGGCAGCAGACTTGGCATAGTCGAACAACAGGTCCGGCGTGCGGTGGGCCGAGACCACGCGCGTCTCGTGGGCCACTCCCAGGCGTTCGAGCATCGCCACCGCGTGTTCCATGACCGGCCAGTCGGACTTCGACCCCATGATCACGCCGACGCGCGGCTGCTGGTTGGAGGACTGCATGTACGGCTCCCGTAGTGACGCTGGAAAGGCGGCGCGAAAGACACGACGCGCAAATTGAAGGGCAAGTATTCTAACGGCGCCCGCAGGCGCCGTCATCTTGACCAACAGGACAGACCGCCGCTCCCGAAGGCGCGGCGGCCGAGTCAGGCCGAACCGGTACCGGTGGCGCCGATCTCGCGTCGGCTGGCCAGCCAGTTGGCGCCGAGCGCCACGATCATCACCGCCACGCCGGCCGCTTCCACCATCAGATTGGGGTAGAACACCGCCACGATAGCGGCCGAGATGGCGATGCGCGGCAGCCACGACATGCGCGTGAAGAGATACCCCTCCAGCGCCGCGGCGAAGGCGCACAGCGCCAGTATCGCAATCACGGCGTTCCAGGCCACGACCAGCACCGGGCCACCCATGATGAGCTCGGGGTTGTAGACCATGAACACGGGGATCAGATAGAGCCCCTTGGCGAACTTCCACGCCTGGATGCCCGTTTCCATCGGCTTGCTGCCGGCGATCGCCGCCCCGGCGAAGCCGGCCAGGGCAATCGGTGGCGTGACGTTGGAGTCCTGCGAATACCAGAACACCACCAGGTGGGCGATCAGCAGCGGCACGCCGAACTCGTTGGACAGCGCCGGCCCCACCAGCACGATCAGTACGATATAGCTGGCGGTGACCGGCAACCCCATGCCCAGCACCAGGCTGGCCAGCAGTACCATCACCAGGGCCAGCAGCAGGTTGCCGCCCGAGAAGGCCATCATCATCGAGGAGAACTTGAGCCCCAGCCCGGTCAGTCCGACCACACCGACGATGATCCCGGCCACGGCACAGGCCATGGAGACGGCCACGGCGTTGCGCGCGCCGAGCTCGAGGCCCTCGACCAGCTTGACCAGGCCGGCCCAGACCACGTCGCGAATGCTTGCCAGCGTTACCTTCTGCCCCTGGCGCGGGGCGATGAACAGGAACCAGAAGGCATAGCGCAGCACCGCCACCGCAACCATGGTCACCACCGCATAGAAGCCCACGCGCATCGGCGACATGCTCATCACCAGCAGCCACACCAGTACCGCCAGCGGCAGCAGGAAGTGCCAGCCGTCGCGCATCACGTCGCGCATCTGCGGCAGCTCGCTTTTGGCCATGCCCTGCATGCCCTGCTTGAGCGCGATGATGTGCACGAACAGGTAAACCGTGGCGAAGTACATGATCGCCGGCAGAATGCTGACCTTGACCACGTCCAGGTAGGGCGTGTTGGTGTACTCGGCGATCAGGAAGGCCCCCGCCCCCATCAACGGTGGCATGATCTGGCCCCCGGTGGAAGCAGCCGCCTCGATGCCGCCGGCCTGGTGCGGCTTGTAGCCCAACCGTTTCATCAGCGGGATGGTGAAGGCGCCGGTGGTCACCACGTTGGCAATGGCGCTACCCGAGATCGAGCCCATCCCCGCCGAGGCGAGCACGGCCGCCTTGGCCGGGCCGCCGCGCTGGCGACCGGTGGCGGCGTAGGCCAGGTCGATGAAGAACTTGCCGGCGCCGGTGCTCTCGAGGAAGGCGCCGAACAGCACGAAGATGAAGATGTAGGTGGCCGCCACGCCCAGCGGCAGGCCGAAGATACCCTCCTGCCCCAGGTAGAGCTGGCCGGCCACGCGGTCCAGGCCATAGCCGCGGTGGCTCATGATGCCGGGCATCCAGTCGGCAAGCCAAGGCAGCTCGCCACGCGGCCCGGCAAAGGCGTAAGCGATGGCCAGCGCACCGATCACGGTCATGCCCAGGCCCACCGCGCGCCGGCTCGCCTCCAGCACCGTCAAGGTGGCGATGATGGCGACGCGGATGTCGGTCTCGCTCCAGAAGCCGGCACGGCTGACGATCTCGTCAAGATAGAGGACCAGGTAGCCACCGGTGATCAGAGCGCCACACAGGAAGGCGATGTCGATCGCCCAGCCGACCAGGCCGCGTTTGCGATTGGGGCCGAAGACGGGAAACATGAGGAAGGCCAGCACCATGATCAGCATCAGGTGGATGCCACGCTGGTAGAACAGGCCCAGCGGCTGGATACCCGCCGAATAGAGCTGGAACAGGGACAGCCCCACCGCCACGATGGTGATCAGCCACAACACCATGCGCGGCTGAATGGCATTGCCCCCGGGCATCATCACGGGCGGGCTGTTGGATTCGTTCATCGGTCTCCTCGTCAGACGTCGTCAGGCTTGCCGGGATCTTCAGGCGGGTAGAGCTGTAGGGTGACACGCTCACCGGCGGCCAGCTCACTCAGGCTGACCCTGTGTTCGTCCCCTTCGGCCTGCCAAAGCAGGCGATGGTCGACGGCTGGTGAACCGACCCGCAATGTATAGCGGTCTCCAGGCACGGGCTCGTCGATGTTCTCGATCCAGTAGCCGCCCTGCCCGTCGGAAACCTGTATACCGCGCCCCGGGGTATGCCCCAGGCCGGCGGCAAAATCGGGCTGATGGCTGCGCTCCAGCACCATCCGCCCTTGGTGATAGCGATAGCAGTCGAGCACCGGGAACTTCTTGACCGAGTGGTTCCAGCCCAGGCACCAGCGCATGCCCGGCTCGAGAGGCACCTCGACCAGGGTTTCGCCCACCGCATCCAGAACGGCCAGCTTCGCCCCGCCGATAGCGCCGTCCGCCAAGGCGCCCAGACTGAACCACGCGGCGAAGCTTCCTGCCAACCAGCGTTGCAGCCAACCATTATACGGCCGGCAACACGACGACAGGGCGGGCGTCCTCGCCCACCCTGCCATGCGCTTCCTTGCCCGGCTCGACAGTGATGCGGCGCTCATGCGCCGCATCCCTTGTCGCGACTGCGTGTCACGGACGCAGCTTGTCGGGAATCTCGGCATCGACCTCTTCGTAGTAGCGGATCGCCCCCGGATGCAGCGGCACCGGCGTGGAGCCCATGGTGAACTCGATGGTGGTGTCGTTGGCCGCAGGGTGTACCGCAATCAGGTCGTCGATGCGTTCGAAGAGCAGCTTGGTCAGGTTGTAGGCCAGCTCCTCGTCCATGTCGGCGTTCACCACCAGAACGTTGGGGATGCTGATGGTCTGCACCGGCTCGTCCATGCCGTCGTACATGCCGGCCTTGAGCTCGTAGGCGGCGAAGACGGGCTCCTGCTCCTGGGCGTTGGCGATCTCCTCGTCCGACAGACTGATCAGGCGAATGTCGCGGGTGGCAGCCAGGTTGAGGATCGAGCTGGTGGGCGGCCCGACGCTCCAGAAGCCGGCATCGATGTCGCCGTCGCGGATGGCGTCGGCAGTCTCGTTGAAGTTGAGACGCTGCGGCGTGATGTCGTCGTAGGTGATGCCGTTGGCTTCCAGCAGCGCGCGGGCGTTGAGCTCGGTGCCGCTACCGGGGGCACCGACGGAAACGCGCTTGCCTTTCAGGTCCTCCAGTGACTCGATATCGGAATCCGCCAGCACCACCAGTTGCACGGCGTTGGGATAGACCGACGCCAGCGCCCGGGTGTTTTCGATCTGACGGCCCTCGAAATCGCCGGCGCCTTCATACGCCTGCTGGGCGGTATCGGCCAGCACCAGAGCCAGGTCGGCGTCGCCGCGCATGATCAGGCCCATGTTCTCGACCGAAGCGCCGGTCACCTCGGCACTCGCCTCGTAGCCTTCGAGATGGTCGTTGATGATCTCGGCGAAGCCGCCGCCGATCGGATAGTAGACACCGCCAGTACCGCCGGTCGCGATGGAGAGCTGTTGGGCGCTCGCCAGCGGGGCTACGGCTAGCAGCGAGGCGGCTGCAGCATATTTGAGAGCTCGCATGGATTTCCTCCGTCCTGAAACCGGATCGTTTATGGTTGTTCCTGGGAACGTACCGGGCAAAGCCGGCCGCTTACCTGAAAAAACTAGCATGACCCTGCACAAAGGGGCTAATCATCCGTTTCTACGTTCTTGTAAATTTTCGGCAATCCCGCCGAGTCCGGCTCAATCCGGCCTGCCGGGCAGCGGCTTTCGCGGCACCTCGAAAAAGTCGCGAAACGGTACTGGCAAAAATGGCGAAATGCCCCCATGATGTGGTTGTCGCAATCGCCCACTGGAGCATCATGAGTACGGCACGACATACCATCAGCGCGGAATACCTCGACCCCCCGCGAAGATGCCCTGACCTAGACGTCAGGGACCTGGAAAAGCGCACGCGTCTGATGCGCATCGTCACAAGGCTGATCGCCGTATCCGATCTCGGATGCCGCGAGATCGCAAGCAGGGCCGGGCTGCCGGCGCAAAAGATCAGCGATCTCCTGGCCGGCCGCCTCGAACACCTCTCTCTCGATGAGCTACGGCTCGTCTACCACAGCATCGATCCGGACGGCGCGCTCAACTACTAGCCGACGCCGGCGATGACATGCCGATATGGCGGAATACGAAACGCCTCGCCACTGTGCGAGGCGTTTTTTATCGCCGCGTCATGCCCCTGCCGATTGGTTAGCAGGGGCCGGCACCTGAGTCGTCACTGCTCGCGCTGCTCGTGCTCTTCCGCCGCCTTGAGGGCCTCGACTTCCGTCTCGTGCTCGGAGACCACGATCTCATTGCCGGGATCCGTCTCGTCGATCACATGCCAGCCGGTGACCGGCAGGTTGATGTCCTCGGCATCGCGGATCGGCTCGATTCGGGCTTGCTTGGGTCCGCTCTTGGGCATGTTGCCTCCTTGCCGTTGCCTTCGACTATTGGAATGACGCCTTTGCGCCGTGCATCCTCACCCTAGCCAAGACCCCGGACATTGCCAAACGCGCCGCGGCCCCGTCATTCGGCCAGGTCGGTGACGGCGCCGGTACTGGCCGAACTCACGGTGCGCGCGTACTTGGCCAGTACGCCGCGGGTATAGCGCGGCGCGGGGCGGCGCCACGCGGCACGCCGACGTATCAACTCTTCGTCGGTGAGCTGTACTTCAAGGGTGTCGGCCTCGGCGTCGATGGTGATGACGTCGCCATCCTGCACCAGAGCCAGCGGCCCGCCGTCGAAGGCTTCGGGCGAAACATGCCCGACCACGAAGCCATGGCTGCCGCCGGAGAAACGGCCGTCGGTGATCAGCGCCACGTCGCTGCCGAGCCCGCGCCCCATGATCGCCGAGGTGGGCGTGAGCATCTCGCGCATACCGGGCCCACCCCGCGGCCCCTCATAGCGAATCACCACGACGTCGCCGGCCACCACGCTGCCATCGTTGATGTGCACCTGAGCTTCCTCCTCGGAGCCGAATACCCGAGCGGTGCCGGTGAACCGGGTGCCCTCCTTGCCGGTGATCTTGGCCACCGCGCCTTCGGGTGCCAGGTTGCCGTAGAGGATGCGCAGGTGACTCTCGCGCTTGATAGGAGCTTCCAACGGCGCGATGATCGTCTGCCCGTCTGGATACGACTCGACCCCGGCCAGGTTCTCGGCCAGCGTCCTGCCAGTGACCGTCAGGCAATCGCCGTGCAAGAGACCTGCGTCGAGCAGCATCTTCATCAGCGGCTGGATGCCGCCGATCGCCACCAGCTCGCTCATCATGTAGCGCCCGCTGGGGCGCAGGTCGGCGAGCACCGGTACCCTGCGACCGATCTCGGTGAAGTCGGCGAGCGAAAGCGGTACGTCCACGGTGCTGGCCATGGCGATCAGGTGCAGCACCGCGTTGGTCGAGCCGCCCAGGGCGATGACCACGGTGATGGCATTCTCGAAGGCCTCACGGGTCATGATGTCGCTGGGCTTGATGTCGCGCGCAAGCAGCTCGAGCACCGCTGCCCCCGCCGCCTCGCAGTCGGCGCGCTTGGCCTGCGACACGGCCTCCTGGGCCGAGCTGCCCGGCAGGCTCATGCCCAGCGCCTCGATGGCCGAGGCCATGGTGTTGGCGGTGTACATACCACCGCAGGAGCCGGGCCCGGGAATTGCCGTCTCCTCGATCTGCTTGAGTTCGATCAGGTCCATGTCGCCGCGCGAGTGGGCACCCATGGCCTCGAACACCGAGACGATGTCGGTATGCCCTGCCCCCGGCTGGATGGTGCCACCGTAGACGAACACGCTTGGCCGGTTCAGCCGCGCCAGGCCCATCATGCAGCCCGGCATGTTCTTGTCGCAGCCGCCGATGGCCACCAGGCCGTCGAAGCCCTCGCAGCCGGCCACGGTCTCGATGGAATCGGCGATCACTTCGCGCGAGACCAGCGAATACTTCATGCCCTCGGTGCCGTTGGCGATGCCGTCGGAAATCGTGATGGTGTTGAAAATGACGCCCTTGCCGCCGGCCGAATCGGCCCCGTCGCGAGCACGCTCGGCGAGCTCGTGAATATGGCTGTTGCAGGGCGTGACCATGCTCCAGGTGGAGGCGATACCCACTTGGGGCTTGGTGAAGTCCTCATCGTGGAAGCCCACCGCGCGCAGCATGGCGCGGCTGGCCGACTTGCCGACGCCATCCACCACCGGGGCGGAATGGCGGCGGCGCGGGTCCGAGGTGTCACTCATGGGGCGGTCTCCGTTTCGATCGGGTGATCTACTGAGGGTGGCCGCCCGAGGCCGAGCTGGCAAATGTCCCGCTATCCACCGAGGCCACGCCGACGTGGCCTCGCAAGACAGCAGCGATGCCTCAGCGACCCGGGTAGGGATCCGCTCCGGCCAGCTCGCGCTTCATCATGCGGTCGCTGTAGGCGATGCCATAGCGCTTCCTCGACCAGGCATAGAGCGCCAGGCCGATCAGCATCCAGCCGGCGAACATCAACCACTCGACCGGTGCCAGCGCGGAGGGGCTGCCGGGCATGTACAGGGCGATGAGAGCGAGAGAGAGCAGGATCGACAGGCTGCCCACCAGCTTGCCGTGGCGCACCCGGAACGGGCGCGGCATCTCCGGCTCGCGACGCCGCAGCACCACGAAGGAGATCGCCACGAACAGGTAGGCGATGACGATGCCGAGACCGCCGGCCACGACCAGCCAGACCAGGGCCGGGCGGCCGAAGAACGGCGCGATCGAGGAGAGAATACCCATCACCAGGATAGCGTTGGTGGGGGTGCGGTGCTTGGGGTGCAGCTTGGCCAGCCAGGCCGGCAGCATGCCGGAATGGGCCAGCGCGTAGATCGCCCGCGAGCCACCCACGTAGAAAGCGTTCCAACTGGTGACGATGCCGGCGATACCGGCCAGGATCATCAACTTGCCCGCCCATGGCGCCTGGAAGACGGCCTGCATGGCATCCGGTACGGCCAGGGAGCTGGTAGCCAGCTGGTCGGGATTCAGCATCAAGGCGGTGCCGAGGATGATGAACGAATACCAGAACACCGCCATGATCACCGAGATCATCAACACTCGACCAATCTCGCGAAACGGCAGGTTGATCTCCTCGGCTGCCTGGGGGATGACATCGAATCCCACGAACATGAAGGGCACCATGATGATCACCAGCATGATGCCCCCTACGACGCCCTCTTCGACAGAGAACAGCGGCTCCATGGTCGCGGTATTGCCCTGAAAGAGCGCCCCGGTGATGAACATGATACCCACCACCAGGATCAGCAGGGTCACCAGCTTCTGCAGCAGTGCCGCGGTGCGGATGCCCACGTAGTTCACCCACATCATCAGTACCGAGCCGGCCACACCGACGGCCACCCAGGTCGCCTGCACGTCCCAGTCGGCGACGGTCCACAAATGCCCCACGGCATAGTTGGGGAAGAGATGCTCGACGACGGTGGGTAGCGCCACGGCCTCGAAGGCCACCACGCTGACGTAGCCCAGGGTGATCGCCCAGGTGCACAGGAAGGAGGCGAAGTGACCCAAGGCACGATAACTGTAGACATGCTCGCCGCCTACCTGGGGCATGGCGGAAGCGAGTTCGGCATAGGTGAGGCCTACCAGCACGATGATCAGCCCACCGATCAGAAAGGCCGTGATCGCACCCAAGCTCCCGGCGGACTGGATCCAACTGCCGGTCAGCACGATCCAGCCCCAGCCGATCATGGCGCCGAAGGCCAGCGCCAACACATCCTTGCGGGCCAGCACGCGAGCCAGCTGCCCCGGCGCTGTCGTGGAGTCCTGTGTCATACCATCCTCACGATTGTCGTTGTTGAGTGTGTTAAATATTTACCTCATCTTTATCAAAATAATCAACACAAGAAATCTTAGGTCGCAAGGATCTTCTAGCAGCATAGACCTGCCATGGCCGACTCACAGCGTGCGGACGCGCTCGTGAGGTACCGCACTGGCCACGGCCAGGCTCACCAGCGTCGAGGCCGCCAACGCGCCGAGAAAAGGCGGCAGTGTGGGAATGCTGCCCGGGAAGCTCGCCGCCAGCACACCGGCCACCAGGCTACCCTGGGCCAACCAGCCCGGCAGGATCGCGCCGAGCAGGCCCGCCACGCCCCCGGCTACCGCGGCCAGCGGCGTCATGCGCCGCCACAGCCCGAGCAGCACCGGCACCACGATGGCAGCGCACAGCAGGTCGGCAATCAGGAACAGCCGCAGTACCGAGAGCCCCTGCAGCGCCACGACCACCACCGGCACCATCAGTGCCACGGTGGCCAACCGGGCCGCACCGATGGAGAGCCCGCGCCTGCCGGAGCCCGCCACTACCAGCGAGGCGATGCCGTTCTGCAGCGTATCGACGCTGGAGGCTACCAGCGTAACCGCCAGCACCAGCGCCGGCAGCGCCAGCCAGCCCGGTGCTTCGCCCAGAAGCGCAAAGAAGGGAATCGGCGGCTCGCCAAGGGCCACGCCACTCATCGCCGCCAGCATACCGAGCCCGCCCACCAGGGCCACCACCGCCACGGTAGTCGCACCGCCCAGCCAGGCACCACGGTTGAGGGCATGGTCGTCACGCGCCGCCCATACCCGCTGCCAGTAGCCCTGGTGGAACAGGTTGGCGGCCGTGACCGCAATGATCAGCGTCAGCGCCACGCCCAACGCACTGCCCACGGGGATCGGCGGCAGCGCCGCCTCGATGGGCATCTCGGGCAGGCGCACAAGCGCAACCCCACCGACCACCAGCAGCAGGGCGATCAGCAGCCACGCCTGCCAGCGGTCGGTGGCCAGGCTCGCTCGCAGGCCGCCGACGGCGGTGTAGAGCAGCGTGGTGAGGGCCACGCCGACCACTACCAGCGCCGGGGGCACGTCGGAAAGCAGAGCGGTGATCGCGCCGATGGCGGTCAACTCTGCAGCCAGGAAGCAGGCCATGTAGAGGATCGAGACCAGCGACACCCAGCGCCGCACGCCGGCGCCATAACACGCCTCGGCGAACTCGCCGATGCTGCGGCCCTCGGGCAGGTGGCGGCGGATGGCCGGGCCGTAGAGCCCCAGCACGATGAACGGCAGCGCCGAGCCGATGGCGTAACCCGCCAGCGCCACGGGGCCGACGAAGGCGCCGATCTCCGGCGGCGCGAAGAGAATCCACGCGCCCATCCCCGAGGCCAGGAACGAAAGCCCCAGGGTCGAAGCCGACTGGGAATTGCGCGCGGTCACGTAGTCGTCGAGGGGGCCATCGGCCCGGCGGGCACGCAGGCCCAGAAAAGCAAAGCACAAAAGCGCCGCGCCGAGCACGGCTGACGTCAGGTAGGGCATGTCGCACTTCCTCCGCCGGTATGAACCGGATCAGGTTCCAGGGTCAGCGCCGTGCGCTCTCTCAGCCTCGCCGCAGCGAGACTCCCCTGGCGACAGGTGAATGAATTGTCGTTTCAGGCCTCAAGCCAGCCACCTTCGGGCCGATATGACCTGGAGCCCCTGGAATGATATAACAACGACAAAACCAGAACACTTCTCCCCCGCAGGGACCTACCATGTCATTCAGCGAAGCCAAGGAACACGCCCCCGGGCACCTTCACCAGATCTTTGCCGACCCCTATTCCGCGTTCGATAACCTGGCCATCGAGCGCCAATTGCACCTGCGGGTCGCCCTGCAGGCGCTGGTCTGCGAGCCCATGGCAAGCGGCCGCCTGACGCTGCGGGTCATCCATGGCTGGGAAAATGGCGGCTTCGAGCCTGCCGACCTGGCGCATGGCGACTACCGCATCGCATCGCTCGATGACCTGGCCCGGGTCAGCGCTGAGCATCAGCAAGCCATCGACAATGCCGCCCCGCTGCCGCGCAACAATGCTTCGCTGCTGGCCAAGCCGCTGGCCGACGCCATCGCCGCCGCCGAGGCCAAGGGGCCGTTGCTGGACGAGGAGACACGCACCATCCCTGCACGCTGGCCTGCCTTCGACCAAGGCCTCACGCTCTACACCTTCTTCAAGGTCTATCACCGCCTGACCTACGGCGAGGACGACGCCTACCGCTCCATCCACTGCCGGACACCCGAAGGCCCCCGCGAAATCCACGAATTCCACCTCGAAGAAGGCGAATTCGCCGTGATCCGCCCCACCGACGACGCCCTCGGCGACAGCGTGCTAGCACTGCACGTCAGCCAGCTGGAACCGGTGCGGATGCTGTTGGAAGCCTGCCGCGCCTGAACGGAACCAGAATCACACACCCAGTCACTTCTTCTCCCGCGGCACCCTTCCCATCAGGTAGAACTCCGGGTTGGGCGGGGTGCCGGTGAGGGTGACGAGGCGGTTGGAGAGGCCGAAGAAGGCGGTGATGGCGCCGATGTCCCAGATGTCGTCGTGGGTGAAGCCGACCTCGGTGAGTCGTGCGTGCCATTCGTCGGTGAGTTCGCCCACTTCCAGGCCGCAGTACAGGGCAAAGTCGAGCATTACCCGGTGGCGCTCGCTGATCGGCGCGGTGCGGTGGTTGATGGCCACCTGGTCGGCCAGCAACGGGTCCTTGCTGTAGATGCGCACCAGCGCGCCGTGGGCCACCACGCAGTAGAGGCAGCGGTTGCGGGCGCTGGTGGCGACCACGATCATCTCCTTCTCGGCCTTGGTCAGCGTGTCGGACTCCCGCTCCATCAGGGCATCGTGGTAGGCGAAGAAGGCGCGGAACTCATCGGGGCGGTGTGCCAGCATCAGGAATACGTTGGGCACGAAGCCGGCCTTCTCCTGCACGGCCAGGATGGCCTCACGAACATCCTCCGGCAGGTCGTCGATCGATTCGGGTACGGGGAAGCGGCTGAGCGGGGCTGACATGACGTTCTCCTGGATATTGTCGCTCTTGTCACGTCACAGTTAACGTCAACGTCAAGACGCTGTCCATGCAACCTCCGTCATGTCTCAGGCAGCAGGGAACAGGTGACCACTCGGTTGCGATCGCCCGCCTTGGCTTCGTACATGGCCTTGTCGGCAAGATGATAGAGAGACTGGACATCGCGCACTGCCTCGCATCCCTGGCAGGCCACCAGACCGAAGGAAGCCGTGATCACTCCATACCGAGACGCCTCATGCGGTATTCCCAGCCCCTGGAGGGCCTCTCGATACCGCTCCAGCAACTGCTTGCCAGCCTTGAGGGAGTCGACCTCGAGCAGCAAGCCGAACTCCTCCCCGCCCAGGCGGAACAGCCGGTCGCCGGCACGCCGGAAGTGGTCCTGAAGTAGCGTTGCCACCCGCATCAACACCTGGTCGCCAGCCTGGTGGCCATAAGTGTCGTTGTAGGGTTTGAAGTCATCGATATCCATGACCGCGAACAGCAAGGGCTGCCCGTTGCGTCGCCGCCGCTGCAGCTCCTGGTCCACCAGCTCCTGGAACTGACGGCGGTTCAACAAACCGGTCAGCGGATCGGTGCGCGACAGGATCGTAAGCTGCCGGTTGGCCCTTTCCAATTCGCGAGTTCGCTGCTGCACCTGGTCTTCCAGGCGCTCGTTGAGGGAGCGCTGCAGCTCGATGGTGGCGCGCTCGGCAACGAGTTTCTCGTTCTTGAACTGGTTGATCTTCCAGGCCAACCCCAGGGAGAGCAGCAGGAACTCGATTCCCGAACCGACCTGGACGGCATACTCGGTGACGATGTTGTACGGCAGAATGCCGGCCACTCGCAGGAAGTACAGCGCTACGCCCACCAGCAGCACGCCCCACGCCACCAGATAGATCCTGGCCAGCGTGTCGCCGCGCAGGCTGCGCCAGACCGCCACACCGAGCAACAGGCAGGAGAGCACGATGGCGGCAGGAATCATCAGACGAAACACCGGAGCGTAATGGCCCAGTAGCGCCGGTAGCGAACTCAGCAGACACAGGCCGGCCACCGCGAAAAGTACCCGGGTCGCCCACGGGGCGTGCTGGCGCAGGCTCAAGAAACTATCGCTGAAGACAGCAAGCAAGAAGGCGAAGATACCGATGTTGATCGGCACCATCTGATTGTTGAATGTCGGTAGTGTTGGCCACCAGTACTGGAACGCAAAGCCTCGAGCCGTGAACATCAGAATGAAGAAGGACCCAAGGTAAGCCACATAGAGCAGCAAGGAGCGCTCACGGGTGGAAATGTAAAGCAGCAGATTGTAGATCAGCAGGGCCATCAACGCGCCGAAGTAGAGGCTGAAGGCCATCAGTTCGCGCTGGGCCTTGGCCAGGAAGCTGGCATCGTTCATGAGGTAGAGGGGCGTGGCGTCATACAGCCCGTCGTGGGTGTCCAGCCGCAGGAAGATCTCTCGCGACTCGCCGGGCGGAATATAGACCGGCAGCACGAAGGTGCGGTGGGCAATCGGGCGGGAATCGAAGTTACGGCGATTGCCGGTCTGCCATTGGCTGACGATCTCGCCCTGCTCGTCCACCACGTAGCCGTCGAGATAGTCGTGCAGCGGCATGGCCAGCTCAAGCAGCCGGCGCACTTCGTCGTTGGAGCCGTTCTCGACCCGCAGCCGTAGCCACCAGGCAGAACCGGAGAAGCTGAAGTTGAGGGTCTCCTGCCTCGACGCCTGCCACGCCAGCGCATCCCCCCGATTCATCAGCTGCTCGATGTCGTATTGGCGTCCGGCATCCTCCAGCAACTCGACGTGCGGCCCCAGATTGCGCTCCTCGCTGAGAGTGCCAACCTCGATGGCCTGGGCGTTGAGCGAGACGAGACACAGCAAAGCCAGCAGCCAAGGGGGAAACCCGAGCACCGTTACAGGGAGGGAAGGCATATAGCAAGATACCTTGTCACTTTGTCTCCGGAGTCAGGTTCCGATATCCAAGGTCACTCTAGCATCTTGATGTAAATAACTGTGAACGCCTGTAAACGCAAGCACCCCCGCCGGCAACGGCGGGGGTGCGTCTTGCGGCCTGTGTCGGTTCAGCCCAACGAAATGGTGCTGTTGATGCCGCTGGAGACGTTCTCGGGCTCGAACCAGCGTGCGGTCACGGTCTTGGTCTGGGTCCAGAACTGGATTGCCTGCTTGCCGTTGGGGCCCAGGTCGCCCAGCTTGGAGCCACGCGAACCGGTGAAGCTGAAGTAGGCTACCGGCACCGGGATCGGCACGTTGATGCCCACCTGGCCGACGTCGATGTCGCTCTCGAAGCGGCGCGCCACCCAGCCGGAGTTGGTGAAGATCGAGGTGCCGTTGCCGTTGGGGTTGGCGTTGATGAAGGCGATCGCTTCATCCAGCGTATCGACGCTCACCACGCACAGCACCGGGCCGAAGATCTCCTCGCGGTAGATGGTCATCTCCGGCTTGACGTCGGCGAACACCGTGGCGCCGACGAAATTGCCGTCCGGGTAGCCTTCCACCTGATAGCCGCGGCCGTCGACCAGCAGCCTGGCGCCCTCCTTCTCGCCGACGTCGATCAGGCGCTCCACGCGCTCCTTGGCGGCAGGCGAAACCAGCGGGCCGAGGTCGGCGTCGCGCTGGGTGCCCGGGCCCACCTTCATGTTGCGTGCGCCCTCGACGATGTCGTCGAGCCACTTATTGGCTTCGCCCACCAGCACCACCACCGAGTTGGCCATGCAGCGCTGGCCGGCGGCACCGAAGGCGGAGCCCAGCAGGTTGTTGATGGCCTGGCTGCGGTTGGCGTCGGGCATCACCACGCAGTGGTTCTTGGCGCCCATCATCGACTGCACGCGTTTGCCAGCCTCGGAGGCACGGCGGTAGATGTGCGTGCCGACATGGGTGGAGCCGATGAAGGAGAGCGCCTTGATGTCGGGATGGTCGCAGATCTGGTTGGCCACGTCGGGGCCGCCGTGCACCACATTGAGTACGCCGGCCGGCACGCCGGCCTCGTGGGCCAGCTCGACCAGGCGCATGGTGGAGCTCGGGTCCTGCTCGGAGGGCTTGAGCACGAAGGTATTGCCGCTGGCGATGGCCAGCGGGAACATGAAGCACGGCAGCATGATCGGGAAGTTGAAGGCGGTGATGCCAGCACCCACGCCCAGCGGCTGGTTGAGGGTGTAGACGTCGACCTCGTTGGCGGCGTTCTCGGCCAGCTCGCCCAACTGCAGCGAGGTGATCGAGCAGGCATGCTCCACCACTTCCAGACCACGCCCCACTTCGCCGGCGGCGTCGGGCAGGGTCTTGCCGTGCTCTTCGGTGATCAGCGCAGCGAGTTCCTCAGTGTGCTCGCGGATCAGTGCCTGCAGCGTGAGCATGATACGCATGCGCTTGGACAGCGGCGTCTTGCGCCAGGTCTTGAACGCCTCCTTGGCGCTGGCCACGGCGCGGTCGACCTCCTCGGCGGTGCAGAACGGCACCCGCGCCACCACTTCCTGGGTGGCCGGGTTGACGACGTCGCGCCACTCCTGGCTCTGAGACGGGACGGCCTGGCCGTCGATGTACATGGAAATTTCGCGAACGGACATGGCGGGTATTCTCCTGTCGTGCTTGTCGTCGTTATAAGGCTGAGTCGGGCTTAGACTTTATGTGTAGATTTACACGAACCTTGATGAATTCGAGTCTATAGAGAGGCCCACAGGCATGACAATGCGTACTTCTTCACAAGATTTGTGCAAGAATGCACAACCAGCCTCGCTTATAGAGTGGCCCCATGCTCGACTGGCAGGACATCCAGATCTTTCTCGAAGTGGCACGCAGCCAGCGGCTCACCGATGCCGCCCGGCGCCTGGGCCTGGACCACTCCACCCTGTCGCGGCGCACCCGCCGCTTCGAGCAGAAACTCAATACCCAACTCTTCGAGCGTAGCACCCACGGCTACCACCTGACCGAAGCCGGCCAGCAACTGTTGGCCCACGCCGAGGAGATGGCCCGCCACGCCTTCGAAGCGGGTGAGAACCTCTCCGACCAGAATCGCCAGCTCGGCGGCCAGATCCGCCTGGGCGTGACCGAGGGATTCGGCACCTGGGTCATCGCCCCGCTGCTCTCGGCTTTCTGCGAGCGTCATCCCGGCATAACCCTGGATCTGCTGGCTCTGCCCCGGGTGGTCAACCTGAGCCGCCACGAGGCGGATCTCGCCATCACCGTGGAGCGCCCTGCGAGCCAGGGGCTGGTCATCTCGCGGCTGTGCGATTACCGGCTAAGGCTCTACGGCAGCCAGAGATACTTTCAGCGCCACGGCCGCCCTGCCAAACTTTCCGACCTAGGGCAACACCGACTGATCGGCTACGTCGACGACCTGATCTTCAGCGAACAGTTGAGCTATCTCGACCCGCTGCTCGACCCCGCGGTGGTCGGTACGGCGCCGCACTTCTCGATTCGCAGCACCAGCGTGACCACCCAGCACGCCGCCACCCTGCAGGGGGCCGGGCTCGCCGTACTGCCCTGCTTCATGGCCGAAACCGGCGACCGGCTCGAGAGCGTGCTGAATGGCGAGGTGGAGATCGTGCGCCAGTTCTGGATCACCGCGCGCCAGGAGCAGCGCCGCCTGGCACGGGTGCGGCTACTATGGGACTTTCTGCGCGAGGCGCTGGAGCTCAATCGTGCTCTGTTGATGGGCGAGGCGGACAGATTAACGCTCCCCACCTCTCTCGGTTGATTCCGCCGCGTTACTGCCAGTCGGGGTCGATATGCGGCCTTCAGAGGCATCGCCGTCGTGCACGACGACCTTGTCGCGCCCTTGCTTCTTGGCGTCGTAACTTGCGGCATCGGCCCGCGCCAGAATCGAATCGAGATTTTCATCCCCTTCATTGAACGCGGTGAGGCCGATGCTCGCCGTCACGAAGTACTCGTTGCCTTCATGGCTGACGCTGACTTGGCTAATGGCAACGCGCAGTGACTCGGCAATTGTCACGGCCTGGCTGAGCGTGCAGCTCGGCAGCAGCAGGCCGAACTCATCTCCCCCTTGCCTGGCGACATGGTCGCTGCGCCGCACCTCCCATACCAGTACCTGCGCCACGCGGCGCAGCAGCTCATCGCCAAGCGCGTGCCCACCCTCGTCATTTACCGGTTTAAAGCGATCCAGATCGAAGAGAATCACTGCAGAAGGCGTGCCGAGTTTGGTGAAATCAGCCATCGCGTCTTCGAGACGCCGTTGATAACCTCGGCGGTTGAGCAGGCCTGTAAGCGGGTCATGTTCGGCCTCCCAGCGTTGCAAGGCTTCTTGGTGTTGCCGCTCGGTGATGTCCTTGATCGTGCCCACGATACCCAGCGAATCGCCGTCCCCCTGCACCCGACTGGCATGGATTTCGACCCATAGCAAAGCGCCCTTGCCATCTCTCATCCGAAGTTGGCGCAGGAACTCCTTTCCCAGGTTCATGGCATGCCGCCACATGTCGTGAGCATCCTCGCGATCATTCTCATGAATGAGCTGCCAAAGATCATTTGTCGAGGCATCGGCCCGAAGCCCCAACATTGCCGAAAGGGCCGGGTTGAGGTAGATGAGGTCGCCTTTTTGATCGGCAACGAACATACCGACTGGGGTCGAGCCGAGTACGGCATCCAGAAAGGCCTCTCGGTTCTTCGAGTGCTGCAAGGCCTTCTTGCGCTCCTGCTCCAGTCCGTTGAAGGCACGGGAGATTTGTGTCAGCTCCCTCAGGCTGGTCGAGAGCTCCAACTGGTGCCGAGCACCGGAGCCGATCTCTCCTATCTGCCGTTCGAGCCGATGAAGCGGCTTGAGCTGGTGCCCAACCAGCCAGCGAATGACGACCAGCAGCACCAGTGCAGCCACCAGCCAGGTCCACCAAAGCCGCTCCAGGAAGCCCTCAAAGGGCACCAGCATCGACTCGCGCGGCATTGTCATGGCCACCACCCAGCCTGCTTCCCACACCTGGCGGTAGCCCACCAGCACGGCCTCGCCATCCAACTCATGGAGTGTCTCGCCCTGCCACCCGTCCAAGGCGAGCTGAAAATCCGGAGGGTCGAGGCGCTGCAAGGATCCGACGAATCGGCTTATGGACCCAGGCACGAACAGTGGCTCGCCGTCGGTGGTGAAGATGGCTACGTGGCCACTATGCTCAAAGGTCAGCGAGGATATGCTGTTGAAAAACTGGCCATGGGCGAAGTTCAGGAGCCCACCGACGACTCCATCGAATTCCCCTTGGTCATTCAGGCGAGGCACCAGTAGCATCACCAAGGGCTGGTGGCTGGTCCGACCAAAGAAGGGACGGCTGACATAAGGCCAGGGGGAATTGCTCACCATATCGAAGTATTCAGTGTCGGATATGTCGAAGCCAACGCGCCCCGGCACCTCGGGCAGATCGGCGATAAGCTCGCCATCGGCATTGCTGACGATGATGCCTTCGAAATAGGCCAGCAGGCTGGGATTATGCTGTAGAAGAAGCGAGGCCTCCTCGCCCGGGACACCGGCAAGTTGC
Source organism: Billgrantia sp. C5P2 (assembly GCF_051062895.2). Lineage (NCBI taxonomy): Bacteria > Pseudomonadati > Pseudomonadota > Gammaproteobacteria > Oceanospirillales > Halomonadaceae > Billgrantia > Billgrantia sp. C5P2. Next base: position 812,977 of record NZ_CM128542.1, on the reverse strand, counting down.
GAAGAGAGTCTCTCCAGTGCGGTAAAGCGTAAATTCAGGCGATCGCGTAATTCACGACTCAATATTTCCGCCTGATACCCCAGGTGAGACAGGTTGGCTTCGTGCAGCAATCTCTGACCACTGCCCCAGGCAACGAACAATAGCAGCCCGACGATGACAAGCCAGGTCATGACCAACCCAACCAGCAAGCGCTTCTGCAACGTATTCAGGCGACGCCATGGCGCGCCGCGAGTCGTACCTTGTGGCAAGCTGCCCTCTCTTCGATACATGATTCAGGCAAGGCCTGTTTCTCTGTGTAGCGATAGAGTGGCAGCTTAACGGTCCATTAACGTTATCTTTATTAACAAGTCGGTAAAAAAATGTCATTCACGACATTGTAAAATCATGCCATGTTTTTCAAGTGGCTCGTAAACATGCGGAGCCCCGCTCTCTGAGCTCAGTCGGTCAGCCGCAATCGCTATGGTCCGACTGGTCGCGATGGCGGAGGCCGGCGATCAGTAGCCTACTCCACGCCCTGGGCTTCCGCTCAGGCGGCAGAGTCGCAGCCGAGCTGGCGAGCGGCCTCTCGACCCGCGATAGCTCCCAGCACCACCGCACTCAGCAAGCCATTGCCCGAAAGGTAGCCACTATCCCCCGAGCCGGAGACACCCCGCGCCGCGCCGCCGGCGGCAAACAGGTTGGGGAATGTAGCGCCGTCACGCCGTACTACCCGAGCCTGGGTGTCCACCTCGAGCCCACCCTGGGTATGGAACAGCGCGCCGGTGACTTTGATCGCGTGAAAGGGCGCCTCCAACAGATCCGCGGCCTTGAAACTCCGCCCGAAGTCGTCTGCCTCACCGCTCTCGGCCAGGGCGTGCATTTCGGAGAAGGTTTCGCGCAAGACCTCCAGCGGCAGGGCCAGCACCGTTGCCATGGCCTCGAGGCTGTCGAAGGTGCGCACCGCCCCGGCAATGTGGGCATTACGGTAGTCCTCGAATTCAAGCGCTGCCTGGTGGATGCGCCGGTCGAACAGGTTCCAGACCAGCCCGCCCGGTTGGGCGAGTACCTTGGCCGCCTGCTCCGAGTAGCCGCCGTGCTCGTTGGAGAAGCGTCGCCCTTCGCGGTTGATCTGCACCCCGCCACGCATCATCACCGCCCAGGTGATCAGAGTCTGGTGTGGCATCGCCAGCGAACCGTGCCCCTGACAGGCGCCCAGGTCCTTGAGGCTGGCGCCCATCGCCTCTCCCCACAGCAAGGCGTCGCCCTGGTTGCCCTCATGGCCGAAGTAGAGGGCATCCTTCAAGGTCGGCAAGTGACGCGCCACCAGCTCGGGATTTCCGCCGTAGCCGTTGCAGGCAAGGATCAGTGCGTCGCAGCCGATAGTCTCCCGGCTGCCGTCGGGGCGCTCGAGGGTCACGCCATGCATTCGGCCGGCGTCGTCCACGTGCAGATCCACCACCTGGGCTTCGGTGAGCAGGTCGATGCCCGCCGCCTCCACCGCGTTGAGCAGGCTGCCCATCAGCTCCTCTCCGGTACGCCGCGGGGTGGCGTGCATGCGCATGCGGCTGTGGCCGGGGTAAAGAAAGCCCTCCACCAGGTCGAAAGGCACGCCGTGAGCGTCGGCCAGCCACTCCACCACGCCGGCCGAGGCTTCGGTCAGGGCGCGAACGATAGCGGGGTCAGCCTGGTGGCCGTTCTTGCGCTGTATGTCCTCGGCCATCAGTTCCGGGCTGTCTTCGACACTCGCCTCTTTCTGGAAGCGCGTCCCCGCCGCCGGAATGAACCCCTGCGACATGGAGGTGCTGCCCCGCGGCAGCGCATCGCGCTCCAGCACTACCGAGTCCATGCCGGCCCCCTTGGCAGCAAGCGCCGCCACCAGGCCGCAAGCGCCCGCCCCGACGATCACCAGCGGCACATGCGCCTCGAACGCCTCACCGCTACCAAAGGCCACGATAGGCATGACGTCTCTCCTCAGTCATTGATGGTCTGAGCCCGGTAGGCGTCGAGAATCTCACCCGCCGGGGCCTGCCACACTTCGGCATGCCCCACGATATGGTCGAGTACCGCCTCCAGGCAGCCGATGCGATGGGGCTGGCCCACGAGCCAGGGGTGCAGGTTAAGCGCCAGCAGTCGGCCGCCCTGCTCCCGTCCCTCCCGCAGCAGATAGTCGAAGGCGTCCGTTACCTGAGTCGCCCAGCTCTCCTCCGAGTGCAGGTTTTGACACATCACGAATTGATCCTCGACCTCGGTGGAGAGCGGCATCATGGTGAGCGCACCCTGCGAGGTGGAGAAGGGGTAAGGCAGATCGTCGTTGACCCAGTCGCAGCAGTACTCGATACCGTTCTCGGCGAGCAGCTCAGGGGTGTTCCAGCTCTGGTGCTTGGCCGGACTCAGCCAGCCGCGAACGGGTTGCCCGGTCAGCTCGCGAAGGATCGTCACCGAGCGGCGCACGATCTCCGCCTCCTCGTCACGATCCTGGCCGCCGTAGTGCAGGTGATCCATGTTCCAGCCATGGCACAGGAACTCGCCGCCGTAGGCCTTGAGGCGCTGCAGCAGGTAGGGAGTTTGCTCGGCGAGCTGAGCGTTGATCGCCCAGGTGGGACGAATGCCGCGTTGTTCGAATGCCGCGAGCATGCGGTAGATGCCGACCCGGTTACCGTAATCGCGCAGCGAGTAGTGACGCAGGTCCGGGTAGGGCATGGTCATGCCGTTGGGCACCTTGAACGGTACGCCACGCTGGTTGAGCGGGTAGAACTGCAGCGCGACGTTGATCCATACCGCCAGCGGCTTGTCTCCGGGCCAGCGGATCGGCCGGCGATCACCGAGCATCGACCAGGCGTAGCGCTCGTGGTCGTAGCCGTGGCGCCGCCAAGGGTAGTGCAGGTATTCCGGTTCGAGGGACATGGCTCAGCTCCTCCCTGCCGCGGCGGCCTTGGCGTCGATGTCATGCAGGGCGTCATCGTAGTGGTGAGAAAGATAGTGCTGGGCGATCTCGCGGCCGGTGGCGACCCATACGTCGCTGTGACCGGTGATGTACTCCAGCGCCTCCTCGAAGGCCTTGATGCGGTGCGGGCAGCTGATCTGGTAGTTGTGGGTCGGAATGCACATCACCGTGCCCGACTCCGCGCCCTCGGCGTAGAGCCGGTCAAAGTGGCGCTTGAGCATGGTCAGGTAGTGGCGCGGCTCCACCTTGTTCACCGCATAGACGATGGTATCGTTCATCTCCAGCGAATAGGGCATGGAGATGAAGCGACGCCCCGAACGCAGGCGGATCGGGGTGGGCTGGTCGTCGTGGAACAGATCGCAGGTGTAGATGCCACCCTCCTCGCCGAACAGCTCTTGGCCCACCTCGGCGAACAGGTCCAGGGTATGCTCCGAGTGGGACAGCGCCGGCGCCAGGTAGCCGGCGCACTTCTGCCCGGTGTGGCGATGGATCGTCTCGATTCCGTCGCGGATCATCTCCCGCTCCTGTTCCTCGCTCAGGCCGTAGGTGTAGCGGGTGTTGTAGATACCGTGGCTGAAGAATTCCCAGTCGCGCTCGCGGCACATCTCGATGATCTCGGGGTGGTGCTCGCACAGCGCCACCGACAGCGATACCGAACCGCGAATGCCGTACTTGTCGAGCAGCGCCATCTGGCGCTGGTGTCCGACCCGGTTGCCGTAGTCGCGAATGCTGAAGCCCGGCACCGAAGGGTGCGGCGTGGGCCACGGCTTGCGCTGCGGGTTGGCCGGCGGATCGAGTTCGTAGTATTCGATGTTGGGGGCCACCCAGAACGCGACTCGGGCCCCGTTCGGCCAGGTGATCCTGGGTCGGTCCTCGTAGGGCCAGTAGTCGTAGGCGTCCAATCGCTCTTTCATCTCAGCCTTCATGTCAGCCTCCTCGCGGCTCAGGCCTGCTCGGCCGCACGCGTCTCGAGCCAGGCCAGCACCTCGGCCACGTTCAGCACGTCGGCGTACTTCAGGTGCAGGTCGGTGAGGTTGGCGTAGTGGTAGCTCTCGTGTTTGTCGGCCACGCACTCCATCGGGACGATGGTGCGATAACCTCGCGACAGGCTGTCCACCGCGGTGGCGCGGATGCAGCCGGAGGTGGAGCCACCGGTGACGATCACGGTGTCGACCTTGTGCCATACCAACAGCGACTGCAGCGGCGTTTCGAAGAAGGCCGAGGGCATGCGCTTGGTGTAGACGACGTCACCCTGCTCGATCTCGACCCGCTCGTCGAAGGCGGCGCGGTCGGAGCCGTACTTGATGTTCTGCAGCGAGTCGGGAGTATCGGTACGCGTGCCCCACACGCCGGCATCCTCGGCGGAATCGAGAAAGGCCACGTGGGTCCACACCACCGGCCAGCCGAGCCGGCGGAAGCCACGTGCCAGCTGATTCACGTAGTCGAGCTGGCTGGGGTCGGTTTCGTAGGCGGTCTTGTAGAGGTCGGTGCGGGTGTAGGCCTTCTGCGGATCGACGTTGACCAGTACCGCCTTGTTGCCGAAGCCGAACGGCACGCGCTGGGGGTTGGCCATCACCTCGAAGAAAATCTCCTTGGCGGTTTTATCAGTCGTGATCATGCGCGCTCTCCTTTGGGAAACACTGATTTATTGCTGCGCTTGATATCCTGGCTGTCGGCGGTGCTGGTGCGCCAGCCCGGTCAAAATCCTCATTTACACCGCGTAAACTCCGGTTCTTGCGCTCCGGCGGCAACCAGCCTCTCTTCGCTCGCGACATAAATCAGCGCTTCCTCAGTCGCTGTAATTGTCGTGCTGCCAGGCATTCTTCCATGCCTCAGCGGCCGTCGTACTTCTCGCCCAGCTCGAGCATGGCCCGGGTGCCGAGCACTTCGTTGAGCTGGCCGAAGTCGAGCATGCGCTCGCGGAACGCATCGGTGGTGCCGTCGCGGCGCAGGGTGTCGAAGAACTGCCCCGCCATGTGGGTGAAGGCTCGCACCAGGGCGCCGGGAAAGATCACCAGAGAGAAGCCCAGTCGCTGCAGCGCCTGGGCGTTCTGCAGCGGCGTGTCGCCCCCCTCCACCATGTTGGCCATGATCGGGATTTTGCCGCGGAACTCGGCCATGATGCTGGCGATATCATCGTCGCTGCGAATGCCTTCGATGAACAGCAGGTCGACGCCGGCGTCGCGGTAGGCGTGGGCGCGCTCGATGGCTCGTTCGGTGCCTTCCACCGCCACCGCGTCGGTGCGGCCGATGATCAGGGTCGAGTCGCTTTCGCGAGCATCCAGCGCGGCCTTGAGCTTTCCCACCATCTCGTCCTCGGGTACCAGCGTCTTGCCGCGCAGGTGACCGCAGCGCTTGGGATAGGTCTGGTCTTCGAGCTGAACGGCGTTGGCACCGGCGCGCTCCAGCATGCGCACGCTACGCATCACGTTCATGGCGTTGCCGAAACCAGTGTCACAATCGACCACCACCGACAGCTCGGTACGCTCGCGGATGTGCGACATCACGTCGTTGACCTCGCTCACGCTGACCAGGCCGATGTCGGGGCGTCCAAGCTGGGTATAGGCGATGCTGGCTCCGGAGAGATAGACGGTGTCGAAGCCGGCATCGGCGGCAAGCGAAGCGCTCAGGGCATCGTAGACGCCTGGCGCCACGACGATCTCAGGGGAGTGCAGCCTGGCCTTCAGATCGATGGCAGGAAGAGTCATGGCGTTGGGGATCCTCGGTAACGATTGAAATAAGAAAAATCGGCGTGACACCTGATTCAGCGCCGGACCAGCGCCAGGTCGTTCCAGACCTGTTGCCGGACGATCCTGCCGCAGCGCAGCTCGAAGCGATCGATGAAACGCACGCCGGCAAAAGGTGTCCCGTCGGGCCATTCGCCGTCGAGTTCACCGTGGCACACCACCGTCGCATGCTCGCCCTCGGCGAAGCTGTCGAAGCCGGCGATGCGCTTGCGCACGAAGCGATAGCGGCTAGCGGCCCAGGCCACCAATTCTTCAAGGCAATGCATCTCGCCACTGCCGGGAAAGACCATGGTGAATTTCTCGTCGAGCAGGGCTTCGGCGCGCTCGAGATCGCGCGCTTCCATGGCTGCGAGAAAGTCACGCACGACCTCCTCGAGTCTCGCAGCAGGCATGTCGGCAGACATAGGGGTCTCCAAGGAAGCCTTTGTCGTTGTTTGACGCTATTCTTCGAATTGCATGGCACACAAACCTGTCCTATGCATAATACATTTCTATGTCTACTTCATGCATCGCGTCAAGCGCCTCACCATGATTAGCAACAAGACCAAGGACTCACCATGAACGATACGCATGCGAACTCCGTGGGCGGCACCAAGTCCCATCGCATCTACCTGCTGCTCAAGGATGCAATCCTCAGCGGCCGGTTGGCGCCAGGGCGCAAGCTGCCAGGCGAGCTGAAGCTGGCGGAGCAGTACGGCGTATCACGGGTCACGGTCAGGCGCGCCATGCAGGCGCTTGACGAAGCGGGGCTGGTGGCACGCAAGCCGGGGCTCGGCACCGTGGTACTGGAGCAGCCGTTGGACGCCACGGTGATGACCGCCAGCGTCGCCAACCTGATGCCCAACATGGTCAAGATGAGCAAGGCCTCGCGGGTACGGCTGCTGGAGTTCTGCTACGTCAAGCCGCCGGAGCCGGTACGCGAGAGCCTGGGGCTGCGCGACGGCGAGCGCGTGCAGCGTTCGATCCGTGTGCGCATGGCGGACGACAAGCCGTTCTCCTACCTGGTGACTCACGTGCCGGAATACATCGCCCTGCACTACAACGAGGCGGACCTGTCGCAGACCCCGCTGTTCGCCCTGCTAGAGCGCAGCGGCGTGAAGGTCGATCATGCGGCCCAGACCATCTCGGCGACCCTGGCCACCCATGAGGTGGCCGAGGCGCTCGACGTCTCGGTGGGCTCACCGCTGATCGCCCTGACCCGCGTGGTGTACGACGAAGAGGGGCGCGGCGTGGAACACCTCGACGCGCTCTACCGCCCCGATCGCTACCGCATCCAGATTGACCTCAATCGCACCGGCGACGAGGCGGCCCGCTACTGGGAACCGATGCCCCCAGAGCCGCACCACCGGGAGACGGAAAGCCAGGAGGCATGAGCCGGTGCGAGATAGGCATGAACATTTGTCCTATTTTTAGTACATATAAAAAAGACAATAAAATACATTTGACCTGTTCATCAGCCTGAGATAGTTGTATCAAGACGATACGAGGAATGCTGCGGCGTCCTCGGGTGATGCAGCCTCGGTAAGCGACCGACATGACGATGCCAACAACCCTGTTCGACAAGGTGTGGGATGCCCACGAGATCCTCCGCGACGAGAGCGGCCAGAGCCTGCTGTGGATCGATCGGCACTTCGTGCACGAAGGTTCCTTTCACGCCTTCAACAAGCTGCGCGAGCGCTCCCTGTCTGTGGCTCGCCCCGACCTGACCTTCGGCATCGCCGATCACTACGTGCCGACCCTGACCCGCCGCCTCGACGCCATCGGCGATACCAAGGTGCGCGGCATGATCGAGCAGCTCGCGGATAATACCCACGAGCATGGCATCACCCTGTTCGGCCTCGACGACCCGCGCCAGGGCATCGTTCACGTGCTCGGCCCAGAGCAGGGTCTGACCCAGCCCGGGTTGCTGATGGTGTGCGGCGACAGCCACACCTCCACCCATGGCGCCTTCGGCAGCATCGCCTTCGGCATCGGCGCCTCGGAAGTCGCCCATGTACTGGCGACACAGACCCTATGGCAGAGTCGCCCGAAGAAGATGCGCCTGACCGTCGAGGGCGAGCTGCCTTCGGGCATCGGCGCCAAGGACATCGCCCTCACCTGGATCGCCCGGCTGGGTGCCGATGGCGCCCGCGGCTACGCCATCGAATACACCGGCAACACCATCCGCACCCTCTCCATGGAAGCGCGCCTTACGCTGTGCAACCTCTCTATCGAAGGCGGCGCCCGCTGCGGCATGGTCGCCCCCGACGACACCACTTTCGCCTACCTGCGCGGCCGCCCCTTTGCCCCTCGGGGTGAGCGCTGGGAGCAGGCGCTGGCCTACTGGCACACGCTGAAGAGCGACGAGGGTGCCCACTTCGACCATGAAGTGACGCTGGACGCTACCGAGATCGCCCCCACCGTGACCTGGGGCGTCTCGCCGGAGGAGGCACTGCCCATCGATGCCCGAGTGCCAAAGCCAGCCGAGCAAACCGACGCCGGAAAGGCCCGCCAGATACGCGACAGTCTCGACTACATGGGCCTCGAGCCCGGCCAGAAGCTGACCGACATCGTCATCGATCGGGTCTTCATCGGATCCTGTACCAACGCTCGCCTGGAAGATCTGCGAGCCGCCGCCGAGGTGCTGCGCGGCCGCCGCAGCAAGGTGCCGGGCATCGTCTCGCCCGGTTCCACCCAGGTGAAACGGCAGGCCGAAGCCGAAGGATTGGACGTCGTCTTTCGTGATGCGGGGCTGGAGTGGCGCGAATCCGGCTGCTCCATGTGCGTGGGCATGAACGGCGACCTGGTGCCGGCCGGCGAACGCTGCGCCTCAACCACCAATCGCAACTTCAAGGGTCGCCAGGGACCGGGCGCCAGGACCCACCTGATGTCGCCGGTCATGGTCGCCGCGGCGGCCGTCGCCGGCCGCCTGGCCGACGTGCGCGAGCTGTGACAGGAGCCATGTGATGGAACCGATCAAGATTCTCGACGCCATAGCCTGTCCGCTGCCGCTGACCAACGTGGACACCGATCAGCTGATCCCGGCCCGCTTCATGAAGGAGCCGCGCAGCGTCGGCTACGGTCAGTTCCTGCTCCACGACCTGCGCCATGACGATAGCGGCCGGCCGCTTGAAGATTTCATCCTCAACCACCCACTGGCGGAGCAAGCGAAAACGCTGGTGGCACGGCGCAACTTCGGCGGAGGCTCGTCGCGGGAGGCCGCCGTCTATGCACTGGTGGACTTCGGCTTTCGCTGCGTGATTGCGCCGAGCTTCGGCGACATCTTTGCCTCCAATGCGGTCAACAACGGACTGCTGCCCGCCACGGTCAGCGAGGAGGACGCCGAAGTCCTGCTCGCGGCCCTTGGCGATACGCCCGGCCCGCTGCGCGTCGACCTGGAGGCGCAGCGCATCGAAGCCGGCGTACTGAGCGTGGCCTTCACCATCGCCCCGACCTGGCGCACCAAGCTGCTCAACGGCTGGGACGATATCGACATGACCCGGCAGCATGCGGAGACGATACGGCGCTTCGCCGCTGACTATGCCAGCCAACGCCCCTGGCTCGACACCACGCCACCGGAGGTCATCTCACGGGGCTGAGGCCCGCCTCCCGCTCCAAGGGGCTCATAACAAGCCACAACACGACTACCCGCTGTCACAAGGAGAACAACCATGAACAAGCCTTTCATCGCTTCCCTCGGCCTGGCCACCCTGTTGGCTTCAGGCCATGCCCTGGCCGTGGAGCGCATCAGCGCCGTTCACGCTTTTCCGCCGTCACTGATCTATACCCAGAGCTTCCTCGAGTTCGTCGACAAGGTGAACGAGCGCGGCGAAGGCGTGGTACAGATCGACGTGCGCGGTGGCCCCGAGGTGATCGGACTCTCCGAGCAGCCGGACGCCGTGCGCAACGGGGTGGTCGACATGGCCTACACCGCGGCGAGCTTCTACGCCGGCACCGTGCCCGAGCGCGACGCCATGGTGGCATCCAATACCGATGCCATCTTCGCCCGCGAGAACGGCGGCATCGACCTGCTCAACCAGATCCACCAGGACAAGATGGGCGTCTACTACCTGGGCTGGTTCGACAGCGGTGTGAGCTACAACCTCTACACCATCAACGAACCGCAGCTGGACGATGAAGGCAATCTCAGCGTTTCGGGCATGACCTTGCGCAGCAACCCGGTGTATGACGCCTTCTTCCAGGACTACCTCGGTGCCCAGCCGATCAGCCTGCCGACCACCGACGTCTACTCGGCACTGGAGCGCAACGTGGTCAACGCCACAGGCTGGACCCAGATCGGCCTGAAGGACCTCAACTGGGACCGCTTCCTCAACTACCGCATCGATCCCGACTTCTTCTCCACCGACATGGGCGTGATCGTCAATCTGGACAGTTGGAACGGCCTGAGCGAGGAAGCGCGCGAGATCCTGCAGGAAGTGGCCATCGAACACGAGCGCGCCAGCGCCGAGCGCTTCGAGGTACTGGCCGAGGAGCAGCAGGCCGAGCTGGAAGCCGACGGCATGCAGGTTTTCCGCCTGGAAGGCGAGGCCGGCGAGCGCTTCTCCGAGGCTGCCCGCGAAGCCACCTGGGAACGCATGCGCCGTCAAATGGAGCGCCATCCCATGGGTCTCGAGCACTATGATGAATTGATCGAGAAGTTCAACGACCTGTAAGCAAAGCGGGCCGACTGCCAGGCGGTCGGCCCCCTGATGCTTCGCCCCCTCCTTCGCGTCCAGGTACCCCTAATGCGTTACGCGAGTCGAGCTTATCTGCTGCTACTAAACGGCATGGCCCTCGCCGCCGCCATCATGCTGGTGTGGCTGATGGTCGCCATCGTGCTCTCCGTGGTGATCCGCAACCTGGGCCTGCAGCCCTCAGCATGGTTCTTTCTCTCCACCGAGTACGCCATGTTCTACCTGACCCTGCTGGGCGCACCCTGGCTGGTCCGACACAAGGGCCACGTGCATATCGAGCTGCTGACCTCGATCCTGCCGCCGATGGCACTGCAGTTCCTGAGCCGCCTGGTCGCCCTGCTGTGCGTGGCGGTTTGCGTGGTACTGGCGTGGAAGGGCTATGACCTGGTGTCGATGAATCTTGTGCGCAACGACTACGACGTGCGCGCCTTCTTCGTGCCCAAGTGGATCCTCACCATCGCCTACCCGGTGTGCTTCTTCATGATGGCCATCGAATTCGCCCGCTTCGTGATCGGGCGGGACATCCTTCACAGCGGCGAAGCGGGGATCAAGGAATAATGGAATGGTATCTGGCCCTGGCCTTTCTGCTGGCCCTGATTCTCGGCTTCATGACCATCGGCACGCCAATCGCGCTGGCCTTCCTCGCCGCCAATGTCATAGGTGCCTGGCACTTCATGGGCGGCCAGAATGGGCTCATTCAGTTGCTCAACAACGGCTTCGGCGCGCTCTCCAGCTTCAACCTGGTGCCAATCCCGTTGTTCCTGCTGATGGGTGAGCTGTTCTTCCGCACCGGCCTGGGCATGCGCATGTTCAATGCCATCGATCAACTGATGGGCAAGGTACCCGGGCGGCTCTCCTACGTCACCGTGGTGGGCGGCACCGGGTTTTCCACCCTGAGCGGTTCGTCGATGGGCTCCACCGCCCTGATGGGCTCGCTGCTGGTACCGGAGATGGAGCGTCGCGGCTACCACAAGCGCATGGCCATCGGCCCGATTCTGGGCACCGGGGGGCTGGCCATCATCATTCCGCCCTCGGCGCTGGCGGTGCTGTTGGCCACCCTGGCCAAGGTCGATATCGGCGCCCTGCTGATCGCCGGCATCATGCCCGGCCTGGTGCTGGCGGGACTCTACATGGCCACGATCTGGATCCAGACTCGGCTCGACCCGAGTGCGGCGCCCAACTACGAGCTCGAGCCGGTGCCGCTCGGCCAGAAGCTGCTGCTGGTACTCACCGACATCCTGCCGATGATCAGCGTGATGGTATTCATCGTGGCGTTGATGCTGATGGGCTTCGCCACGCCCTCGGAAGCGGCAGCGTTCGGCGCCCTCGGCGCTATCGTACTGGCGGTGATCTTTCGCTGCATGACCTGGGAAGCGTTCAAGCTCTCGGTGATCGGTGCGCTGAAGGTCACGCTGATGGCCTACCTGATCGTGTTCGGCTCGGCCACCTTCAGCCAGCTGCTGGCCTTCTCCGGCGCCTCGAGCGGGTTGATCCAATGGGCCACCAGCTTCGACCTGGCGCCGATCCTGATGCTGCTGGCCATGTTCGCGGTATTGCTGGTGCTCGGCACCTTCATGGAGCAGATCTCGATCATGATGCTGACGGTGCCGTTCTTCTTCCCGCTGGCCCAGGTGCTCGGCTTCGATCCCATTTGGTTCGGCATCATCATGCTGCTGGCGCTGGAGATCAGCTTTTCCACGCCACCGCTGGGGCTGCTGCTGTTCGTGATGAAGGGCGTGGCGCCCTCGGGGACCACCATGCGCGAGATCTACGCAGCCGCCATTCCGTACATACTCTGCTCGATGCTGCTGGTCGCCATCCTGATCGTGTTCCCCGGCATCGCGACCTGGCTGCCCGGAATGATCAACTAGCCCTCACGTCACCGCCCCGCGCTGCTGAAAGCGCGGCGCCAGATACTCGCCTTCCGCCAGCACCTCGCGCAGGTGCCGGGCCGCCTGCCAGACGTCCTCATGGCTCAGGTAGAGCGGCGCAAAACCGAAGCGCATCAGCCCCGGCTCGCGGTAATCGCCGATCACGCCCCGCGCGATCAGCGCCCGGACGATGGCATAGCCATTGTCCGGGGCCACCAACCCCACCTGACTGCCGCGCTGCGTCTCGTCCGGGGTGATATCGCTGATACCGTGTTCATCCAGACAGTCGCCAAGCGACTCGCGGAAGAGTTCGATCAGCCGTTGGCTCTTGCGCCGCAGTTGGGCGAGGTCAACCTCCTGCCACAGTGCAAGGGACGCTTCCAGCGCCGCATAGGCCAGCGGCGAGTGAGTGCCGGTACGGAACCGCGAGATGCCCGGCGCCGGCGCGTAGTCGGCCTCGAAGGCGAAGGGGGCAGCGTGGCCCAGCCAACCTGAGAGCGGCTGCCAGCCCAGCGCTTGGCAGTCGCGGCGCACATAGAGAAAGGCCGGCGCACCGGGGCCGCCATTTAGGTACTTGTAGGTGCAGCCCACAGCGTAACGTACCCCGCAGGCCGCCAGCTCGACGGGCAGTGCCCCGGCCGAGTGGGCCAGGTCCCAGATGACCTCGGCGCCGCTGGCATGCACCTGCCGAGTGATTGCCGCCATCTCGCGCAGCCGGCCGGTGCGGTAGTGCACGTGGCTGAGCACCACCACCGCCACCCGGTCGTCGAGATACGCATCCAGCGCTTCGCCTTCCGGCAGTACCCGATGCTCGAAGCCACCGAAGCGGCAGAAGCCCTGGGCGATGTAGCCGTCGGTGGGAAAGTTACCCCCTTCGCTGAGGATTACCGGCCGTGCCCTTCCCTGCCCTTCGGTGATATAGCCCAGCAGCTTGAAGATATTGTGGGTGATGGTGTCGGTGACCAGCACCTCTCCCGGTGCGCCCCCCAGCAGCGGCGCCAGCCGATCGCCAAGCCGCTCCGGGGCATCGAACCAGCCCTGGTTCCAGCCCTGGATCAGCGAATCGCGCCACTGTGTCATCAGGCCATTGACGGCTTCCACCGCAGCGCTCGGCTGAGCCCCCAGGGAGTTGCCGTCGAGATAGATCGTTCCGGCAGGCAGGGCGAAGCAGGCCTTAAAGGGGGCCAGCGGGTCCTGGCGATCCAGTTCACGAACCTCGTCGAGGGTCACGGGCATGGTGCGCTCCGATAATCGAAAAAGGGGAAGGTGGCGGGGTCAATCCAGCTCACGCAGCATGGCACGCACCGGCGAGGCGTCGGCCCCGGCCAGCTTGAGCGGCACGGCGATCAGCTCGTAGTGACCGGGCGGCACCGCGTCCAGCACCAGCCCTTCGAGAATCGCCATGGCGTGATGGTGCACGCGCCAGTGCGCCAGCAGCGCGCTGTCCACCTCGGGGTCGAGCGAGGGAGCGTCCACGCCGATCAGCCGGGCGCCGCGCTCGGCCAGCAGGTCGATGCTCTCCGGCGCGAGCGTGGTGAAGTCGCTGCGCCATTCCTCATGAGGAAAGCGCGCCCAGGTGCGCAGCAGTACCCGTTCGACCCGAGACGGCAGCTCAGGCAGCAGGTGCTCGGGCTCGACTCTCGGCCCGGCATGGCGCACGTCGAGCAGCACGCAGGGGCCGATGTATTTCGCCAGGTCTACCGCATCGATGGCCTGTCCCTCGGCGGCATAGTGGCTCGGCGCGTCGGCATGGGTGCCGGTGTGGGTGGAAAGCACCAGCCGCGAGACGTTGACCGGACACTGCTCGCCGAGCACCCAGGTCGGCTCATGGGCGAAAGGCGTGTCACCGGGCCACACCGGCATGTCGGCCCGCAGCGGCTGGGAGATGTCGTAGAGCCGGCTCATGAGGCGCCCTCCTCGAGGGTGGTACGCACCGACCACAGCTCGGGGAAGAACTGCAGGTCCAGCGCCTTGGCCAGAAAGGAGACCCCGCCGGTACCGCCGGTACCGGGCTTCTGGCCGATGATGCGCTCCACGGTCTTGAGGTGGCTGAAGCGCCACTGATGGAAGTGGTACTCGGTGTCGACCAGCTTCTCGGCCAGTTCGTAGAGTTCCCAGTGATGCTCGGTGTCGCGGTAGATCGCCGCCCAGGCCTGCTCCACCTCTTCGCAGGGCCGGTAGGGCTCCGACCAGTCGCGTTCGACGACCGAAGCGGGAAGTTCGAAGCCGCGCCGAGCCAGCAGCTGCAGGCTGATGTCGTAGAGGCTCGGCGCATGCAGCACCTCGCTGAGTCGCTGGTAGCGGTCCGGATGACGGCGGTGAACCTCGACCATGGCGGCATTCTTGTTGCCGAGCAGGAACTCCAGCTCGCGGTACTGGTACGACTGCAAACCGGAGCTTTGCCCCAGGCTGTCGCGAAAGCGCGCGTAATCCGCCGGCGTCAGGGTCACCAGCACCTCCCAGGCACTGATCATCTGCGCCTGGATCCGCGCCACGCGCGTGAGCATCTTGAACGCAGGGCGCAGCCGATCGGTAGCAATGTGGGCGGCAGCCGCATGGGCCTCGTGCAGGCACTGCTTGAGCCACAGCTCCGAGACTTGATGGATGACGATGAACAGCATCTCGTCATGTTCTTCGGTGCCCGGTTGCTGTGCCGACAGCAGTGGCCCCAGCTGCAGATAGTCGCCGTAGCTCATCGGCTGGTCCCAGTGCACCTGCTCTTGCGAGAGATCCACGCTGGCGCTGCGAGCCGGCTCTTCCTTCCGCTTGGCCATGGTCATTCTCCACCGTCGTCTTTCCGTAAGTGTACGAAGGTGCTGGCGACATTGAAATTTGATAAAAAGACATCTTTCCATGAAATAAAATAATATGACGACGCGACTCAGCACTCGCCAGATGCAGATGATGGTGGCCATCGCCGATGCCGGCAGCATGTCCGATGCCGCCGTGCAGCTCGGCTTGACCCAATCGGCACTCAGCCACCGGCTCAAGGAGGCGGAGCGCCTGCTGGGGGCCGCACTGTTCACCCGCGGCCAGCGTCGGCTGAACCCGACGCAGGCGGGCAGGCGGCTGCTGCATGCCGCCCGCGGCGTGCTGGCCGAACTGGAGCGCACCGAGCAGGACATCCAGCGCTTGGCCGTCGGCATCGAAGAGGTAGTGCGTCTGGGAGTCGAGGCATGTGGCGGCTACCACTGGCTGCCCGGCTGCCTGGCCACCTTTGCTGCAAGCCATCCGAGTATCGGCGTGGAAGTCGTGCCGGATGTCTCGCTGGATCCCTGCCGGGCGCTGCGACAGGGTCATGTGGACCTGGTCCTGGTCGCCGGCAGTCATCCGCCCACAGGGTTCGAGGCCGTCTCGCTGCGCCGCGACGAATTGCGCCTGGTCGTGCCCCGGGGCCACGCCCTGGCCCAGCGTGACTGGGCCAGCGCCGAGGAGGTGGCCGCCGAACCCTACGTCGCCTACCACACCACCCCGGAGAAGGGGCGCGAGTACGAGCAGCTGTTCAGCCCCGCCGGCGTACTACCAGCACGGGTGATCAGCGCCGGCGTGACCGACGCTGTACTGGCCTTGGTGCGCGGCGGCCTGGGTGTGAGCATCCTGCCGGCCTGGACGCTCGCACCGCACTTGGCGCAGGGTGAGCTGGCCTCGGTCGCCCTGACAGAGCGGGGGCTCTATCTCAACTGGTACCTGGTGATGCGCCAGGGGGAAGCCGAGGCGTCGGCCGCCAGGCGACTGGCCCGCACGCTAGACGACCTTCACGGCGAGAGCTGAACGATCAAGTCCCGCAGAAAGTGCGGAAGACCCGTTCGGTGGGTTCGGCCGGGCGCGTGTACTCCTCTCTCCCGGGTTGATCGTCGAAGGGGTGGGTGACGACATCGAGCAGCGTCTCGAAGGGGCCGAAGTCGTTTTCGTCCATGGCCGCGGTGAGCGCCTGCTGCACGCGGTGGTTGCGCGGGATGAAGGCCGGGTTGGCCAGACGCATCTGGCGCGTTCGCTCACCTTCGGGCAGCGGCTCCTGGGCGAGCCGCTGGCGCCACTCCTCGAGCCAGCCGGCGATCTCCTCGGGGCGTTCGAACAGGGCCACCAGCGAAGCCTCCGCCTCGGCGTTCTCGGCGGCATCCGCCAGGCGGCGAAAGGCCAGGGTGAAGTCGGCGCGGCCGCGATGCATGGACGCCAACAACGCCTCTATCAGCGTCTTGTCCTCGGGCTGCGCCTGATGCAGGCCGAGTTTGGCGCGCATCACATCGAGCCATTCCGCCTCATGCTGCTCAGGGTAACGATGCAGCAGCTCGGTGGCCTGCTTCACCGCGCGGTCGCTATCCTCGTCGATCAGCGGCAGCAGGGTCTCGGCCAGGCGCGCCAGGTTCCACTGGGCGATCCACGGCTGGTTGGCGTAAGCGTAGCGCCCGCCCTCGTCGATGGAGCTGAACACCATCTGCGGCTCGTACTGTTCCATGAAGGCGCAGGGCCCGAAGTCGATGGTCTCGCCCGAGACCGAGGTATTGTCGGTATTCATCACGCCGTGGATGAAGCCGACGCCCATCCACTTGGCGACCAGGGCCGCCTGGCGCGCCTGTACCGCCTCCAGCAGCCCCAAGTAGCGCTCGCCACCCTCACGTTCAGTGAGTTCGGGATAGTGCCGCTCGATGACGTGATCGGCCAGTTCACGCACGCCCTCGAAGTCGCCGCGAGCGGCGAAATACTGGAAGGTACCCACGCGGATGTGGCTGGCGGCTACGCGGGTGAGGATGGCCCCCGGCTCGGGGATGCCGCGCACCACCCGTTCACCGGTAGTCACCGCGGCAAGCGCCCGGGTGGTGGGAATGCCCAAGGCATGCATCGCCTCGCTGACCAGGTACTCGCGCAGCACCGGGCCCAGCGGTGCACGACCGTCGCCGCCGCGCGAGAACGGCGTGCGCCCCGCGCCCTTGAGCTGGATGTCGCGCAGCCGGCCGTCGCAGTCGGTCACCTCGCCCAGCAATACGGCACGGCCGTCGCCCAGTCGCGGGACGAAGCCACCGAACTGGTGCCCGGCATAGGCCTGGGCCAGCGGCTCCGAGCCGCGCGGCACTACGTTGCCGGAGAACCATACCGCCGCCTCTTCGGCATCGAAGGCGGAAAGTTCGAAGCCGAGCGCCTCGGCCAGTGGCCGATTGAAGGCGACCAGGTGCGGCTCACGCACGGGCACCGGTTCGAAGCGCTCGAAGAAGCGCTCCGGCAGGCGGGCATAGCGAAGAGTGAAAGGGGGAAACATGGCGGCTCCACTGGCGTTCCTGCCCGTCACTTTAGGCGTGCAGAGGTCGAAAATCGAGCGCGGCGCCTCTCGTACGCCGCTGGCACCCCTAACCGGTGGCAGTCGCGGGATTCTCGAACTCGCGAATGCTGGCCACGAAGTCGCTGAAGCGCTCGCCCTGGATCAGCACATGGTCGCGCAGGGCATGCTCCGCCGCCGCCGGATCGCCGGCTTCGATGGCCGCCACCACGGTCCGATGCTCACGCAGTGAACTGTGCATGCGCTGGCGCACCTTGAGCTGCAGGCGACGATACGGCTTGAGCCGTTGCTTGAGCTGGCGGGCCTCGCCGAGCAGGAAGCCGTTGTGGCTGGCGCGATAGATGCAGTCGTGGAAGGCTTCGTTCTCGTAGTAGTACTCGTCGGTGTCACCGGCCAGGGCGGCGGCCTCGCAGCGCTCCAGCGCACCGCGCAGCTCGGCGAGCTCCGTGTCGCTGATGCGCCGCGCAGCCAGGCGTCCGCACATACCCTCCAGCTCGGCCATGACTTCGAACATTTCGATCAACTGGTTGATGCCCACCCGCGCCACGAAGGTGCCCTTCTTCGGCATCACCGTGACCAGCCCGCTGGCCACGAGCTGCTGGATCGCCTCGCGCACCGGCGTGCGCGAGACATTGAATTCGCGGCCCAGCGCCTCGGGGTCGAGCCGTTCGCCGGGCGCCAATCGCCCGTTGATGATGGCGTTCTCCAGCGAGTCGCGCAGTCGCTGCGCATTGGAGCGCTTGGCGTTGGCCATGGGCATACCTCCCTCGATATCGACCGCTAGCGTCGGCCTTCTATTCACTGTAACGAATTTGACATCAGTATACGCAACAGCTATTGAAGTATACATCAGCGTCGCTGATAAACATCACAAGCATGAAAGCACACAACAACAACCTCGTGGAGACGCCATATGCAACGCCATACCCTACCCCTCGCTGCCCTGGCACTGGCCCTCGCCGTCAGTAGCGCCGCTTCCGCCAATACCGTGCTGCGCGCCTCGCACCAGTTCCCCGGTGGCCAGGGCGACGTGCGCGACGAGATGGTGCAGATGATGGCCCGCCAGGTAGCCGAGGCCGATGTTGGCCTCGAGATCCAGGTCCACCCGGGCCAGTCCCTGTTCAAGGCCAACGAGCAGTGGAGCGCCCTGACCCGTGGGCGACTCGACATCACCTCGCTGCCGCTCGACTACGCCAGCGGCCGCCACCCTGAGTTCTCCGCCACACTGATGCCGGGGCTGGTGCGCAACCATGAGCACGCCCAGCGCCTCAACGACTCCGAATTCATGGAGATGATCAAGGAGGTGATCCAGGAGGGCGGCGCGCGCGTGCTGGCCGACGCCTGGCTCTCGGGCGGCTTCGCCTCCAGCGAGCAGTGCATCACCTCGCCGGACACCGTGCAGGGGCAAAACCTGCGCGCCGCCGGCCCGGCCTTCGAGCAGATGCTGGAGGAGGCCGGCGCGTCGATCGCCTCGATGCCCTCCTCTGAGGTCTATACCGCCATGCAGACCGGCGTACTGGACGCCGCCAACACCTCATCAATGTCGTTCATCTCCTTCCGCCTCTACGAGCAGGTCGACTGCCTGACCGAGCCAGGCGACTTTGCGCTGTGGTTCATGTACGAGCCGATCCTGATCTCCGAACAGACCTGGCAAAAGCTCAACGAAGAGCAGCAGCAGGCGCTGACCGAGGCCGGCCAGGCCGCGGAGGAGTTCTTCGCCGCCGAAGCCGCCGCCATCGACCAGGAGATGGTGAAGGTCTATGAGGAGAACGGCGTCGAGGTGGTGCGCATGAGCAAGGAGGACTACGACGCCTGGCTCGAGATCGCCCGCCAGACCTCCTACAAGAACTTCGCCGAGAGCGTGCCCAATGGCCAGGCGATCATCGACGCGGCCCTGGCCGTCGAGTGACGCCCAGCCCTTCCCTGCGTGAGCCGGGCCACCCGCAACGGGTGGCCCCCCATTTCGACCCCCGGGAGGACTGCATGGCCATGGCCCACTCTCAGCCCCTTGCTCAACGCTTCGGCGTCGTCGGCGCCTATATCGGCCTGATGGATCGACTCTCACGCCTGCTGGCCTATGTGGCAGGCATCCTGTTCATTGCCGGGGTCACCGTGATCTGCCAGATGGTGTTCGTGCGCTATGTGCTCGGCATGAGCACAAGCTGGCAGACCGAGTTCACCGTGCTTGCGGTCACCGCCGCCATGCTGCTGGGCAGTCCCTACGTGCTGATGACCGGTGGCCACGTGGCGATCACCATCCTGCCGGACGCCCTGGGCGGCATCGCGCGTCGGCTGATGCGGCTGGCCGCGGCCCTGTGCGGCCTCGCTTTCTGCGCGGCCCTGGCCTCCGCCTCCTGGTTCTACGTCTGGGAAGCCTGGGAGGGCGGCTGGACCACCGGCACGGTGTGGAACCCGCCGCTGTGGCCCGGCCTGGTGCCGATGGCCGTTGGCACCACACAGCTGTCACTGCAGTACGTGGCTGAAATTCTGCGCGGGGAGGGCTGAGCATGGATCCGACTACGCTGGGGATAATCGTCGCCGTCGCCCTGATCGTGTTGATGGCGATCGGCACGCCCATCGCCTTCGCCCTGGGCGGCGTTTCATTGCTGGCATTGATCTACGACCGCGGCCTGCCCGAGCTCATCTATTTCGGCGAGACCTTCTTCGACCGCATCGCCGAGTTCGGCTTCGTCGCCATCCCCATGTTCATCCTGATGGGCGCCGCGGTGGCCTCGTCGCCCACCGGACGCGACCTCTACCGTTCGCTGGACCTGTGGATGGGCCGGCTGCCGGGCGGGCTCGCCGTGTCCAACATCGGTGCCTGTACCATTTTCTCCGCACTCTCCGGCTCGTCGCCGGCCACCTGTGCCGCCATCGGCAAGATGGGCATCCCCGAGATGCGCACCCGCGGCTACCCCGATGGCGTCGCGGCGGGCTGCATCGCCGCCGGCGGCACCCTGGGCATCCTCATCCCGCCCTCGGTGACCATGATCATCTACGGCATCTCCACCGAGACCTCGATCGGGCGGCTGTTCATCGCCGGGGTGGTACCGGGCTTCATGCTGGCCGGGCTGTTCATGGCCTGGACGATGATCGCCTGCAGGCTGGCCGGAGGTTACGCCAACCCGCTGGCGCAGGCCGCCGGCCAGATGAAGGAGACCGTCAAGGCCAACGTCGACGCCAACCTCAAGGCACTGGTGCGCGTGCTGCCCTTCCTGGCGGTAGTCGGCGGCATACTGTTCGCCCTTTATGGCGGCGTGGCCACGCCCTCCGAGGCCGCCGGTGTCGGCGCCTTCCTGTGCCTGGCGCTGGCCGTGATCATCTACCGCATGTGGCAGGTGGGGCCGATCAAGCTGATCATGCGCGACTCGCTGCGCGAGAGCGTGATGATCATGCTGGTGATCGCCTGCGCCGAGGTGTTCGCCTATGCCCTCTCCTCGCTGTTCATCACCCAGACCGTGGCCGGTGCCATCGCCGAGCTGGAGGTCAACCGCTGGGTGCTGATGGGCGTGATCAACCTGTTCCTGCTGGTCGCCGGCTTCTTCCTGCCGCCGGTGGCGGTGATCGTGATGACCGCGCCGATCCTGCTGCCGATCATCCTGGCCGCCAATTTCGACCCCTACTGGTTCGCGGTGATCCTGACCATCAACCTGGAGATCGGCCTGATCACCCCGCCGGTGGGCTTGAACCTGTTCATCATCAAGGGCATCGCGCCGGACATCTCGCTGCGCGACATCCTCATGGGCAGCCTGCCCTACGCCCTGTGCATGGTGCTCGGTATCTTGCTGCTGTGCTTCTTCCCGGGCATTGCCCTGTGGCTGCCTAACCTGATCATGGGCTGACTGAGAGTGGAATCATGAACATGACCTTCCTGCAGGAGCTGTTCAACAGCATCACCCAGCGCGATGCCCGGCTCTGGCGCCGGCAGGGCGAGCTCAGCGCGCCCAACCACGCACAGATGCTGGCGGCCTGCCGGGCGCTGCTGGAAAGCGACGGCGAGGCCTCGAGCATCAGCCTGGCCAGCCGCGCGCTGTCCATGTATAACCGGCTGACGGAAGACGAGCGCACCCGCTTCTTCGAAGGCCTGGCCAGCGAATTCGCCGCCGACCCGGCGCGCATTGACGAGGCCTACGAGGCCTATCGCGAGCGGCGCGACAACCCCAGCCTGCATACCCTGTTCGACGCCTGCGAACCACGCCGCCAGGAGCTGTTCCGACGCCTCAACCTGGCCAGCAACGGTACCTACGAGCTGGTGCGCATGCGCGAAGGGCTGCTGGCCCGGTTACGCGACAGGGACGGCGACGACCGGCAGGAGCTCGACGCCATCGACGCCGACTTTTCCCACCTGTTCGGTTCCTGGTTCAATCGCGGCTTCTTGATGCTCAAGCGCATCGACTGGAACACCCCGGCCTCGATCCTGGAGAAGATCATTCGCTACGAGGCGGTGCACGAGATCCGCGACTGGGACGACCTGCGCCGACGCCTCGACGCCCGCGACCGTCGCTGCTTCGCCTTCTTCCACCCCGCCATCGGCGACGAGCCGCTGATCTTCGTCGAGGTCGCGCTGTGCAGGGGCCTGCCCGACCGCATCCAGCCCATCTTGTCGGGAGAGAGTGCCGGCGAGCGCAGCATCGACGACCCCGAAGCCGCCGATGCCGCTGCCTTCTTCGGCATCAGCAACTGCCAGACCGGCCTGCGCGGCATCTCCTTCGGCAACTTCCTGATCAAGCAGGTGGTGCAGGAACTCAAGCTGGAGCTGCCGCAGCTCAAGCACTTCGTCACGCTCTCGCCGGTGCCGGGCTTCGCTCACTGGCTCGCCGAACAGCGCGACGACGACGCGCTGCCCGACGAGCTGAGCCAGGTACTGCATGAGCTCGACATCCCCGACTGGCATCTCGACCCCGCCCAAAGCGAACGCCTCAAAGCCGTAATCAAGCCGCTGGCGGCCCGCTATCTGGTCGAGGAGAAGAATGCCCGTGGCCTGCCGCTCAACCCGGTGGCACGCTTCCATCTGGGCAACGGCGCCGAGCTGCATCGCATCAACTGGCTCGGCGATATCTCGCCCAAGGGTTTGAAGCAGGCCGCCGGCCTCATGGTCAACTATCTCTACGTGCTCGACGACATCGAGCGCAACCATGAAAACTACACCGCCAACGCCACCGTGGTCTGTTCCAACGAGGTCCGCGACCTCAACCGCCGCGCCCGGAAGATGGCCAAGGGAGAGCCTGCCAAATGAGTCACAACCTCTTCGAAACCTTCGCCGTCCGCATGCGCGACCGCGGCGAAGCCGATTTCATCACTACCCGCGAAGGCCGCCGCTACTCCTATCGCGATACCCTGGACGCCAGCGCCCGCCTGGCCGGCGCCCTGGTCGAGCTGGGCGTGGCCCCCGGCGACCGGGTCGCAGTGCAGGTCGACAAGAGCCCCGAGGCGATCCTGCTCTACCTCGCTTGCCTGCGCATGGGTGGCGTCTACCTGCCGCT
Source organism: Billgrantia sp. C5P2 (assembly GCF_051062895.2). NCBI lineage: Bacteria > Pseudomonadati > Pseudomonadota > Gammaproteobacteria > Oceanospirillales > Halomonadaceae > Billgrantia > Billgrantia sp. C5P2. The sequence goes on along the minus strand of NZ_CM128542.1, from coordinate 790,008 downwards.
CAATACCGGCTACACCGCCGACGAGATCCGCTACTTCCTGACCGACGCCGAGCCGGCACTGTTCGTGTGTCGCCCGGCCGCCCTGGAAGAGGCCCGTCAAGTGGCCGGCGAGAGCGGTTGCCCGGCAGTGAAGACGCTCGGCACCGAGGCCGACGGCAGCCTGATGACACTGGCCGAACAGGCCACCTCGTATGCGGGCATCGAACCGCGCGAGGACGACGACCTGGCCGCGATTCTTTATACCTCGGGCACCACCGGGCGCTCCAAGGGCGCCATGCTGACCCACCGCAACCTGGGCTCCAACGCCGCCACCCTGAAGGAAGCCTGGCGCTTCACGGCTCAGGACCGTCTGATCCACGCGCTGCCGATCTTCCATACCCACGGGCTGTTCGTCGGCTGCAACGTTACCCTGATGGCCGGCTCGAGCATGCTGTTCTTGCCCAAGTTCGACGCCGACGTGATCTTCGAGGAATTACCCCTCGGCACGGTGCTGATGGGCGTGCCGACCTTCTACACTCGCCTGGTCCAGGACGAGCGCCTCACTCCCGAGGCAACCGCCAGCATGCGCCTGTTCGTCTCCGGCTCCGCCCCGCTCACCGCCGAGACCCACCAGGCCTTTGCGGCAAAGACGGGGCACGCCATCCTCGAACGCTACGGCATGACCGAGACCAACATGAACCTCTCCAACCCCTACGACGGCGAGCGCCGTGCCGGCACCGTGGGCATGCCGCTGCCGGGAGTGGAGTACCGCATCACCGACCGCGAGACCCACGAGCCGGTGCCCCAGGGCGAGATCGGCATGCTCGAGATCCGCGGCCCCAACGTCTTCATCGGCTACTGGCGCATGCCCGAGAAGACCCGCGAGGAACTCCTCGAAGACGGCTTCTTCGTCACCGGCGACCTGGCCATGACCGACGATCAGGGCTACGTGCACATCGTCGGTCGCGACAAGGACCTGGTGATCTCCGGCGGCTACAACGTCTACCCCAAGGAGGTCGAACAGGTCATCGACGAGCTGGAAGGCGTGGTGGAATCGGCGGTGATCGGCCTGCCGCACGCCGACTTCGGTGAAGGCGTGACCGCCGTGGTGGTGCCGGAGCCGGGCGCCGCGCTCGAGGAAAAGCAGGTGCTCGACCACCTCGAGGGGCGGCTGGCGAAGTACAAGCAGCCCAAGCGGGTGTTCTTCGCCGAGACCCTGCCGCGCAACACCATGGGCAAGGTGCAGAAGAACGAGCTGCGCAAGCGCTATCAGGACACCTATCGCTGACCACACGTTGGCCACACCAGGCACGGCCGGCCGGCATAAAGCCGGCCGCGCCTCGGCTGCACCCAGCGGCGCAATTGTATTGAGAATGATTATCGTGAATGATAGCCTGCTGCCATCTTACGTGGAGTCACGGCACCATGGCCAAGCAGAGCTACCAAGTCTTCGACATCACCCTTTCCCGCCGCACCCAGGTCAGCCCTTCGCTGGTCAGGTTCACCTTCACCGGCCCCGATGTATCGCGCATGGCCACCTACGCACCGGATCAGCGCATCAAGCTGTTCTTTCCCGAAGCCCAAAGCAGCCTTGAGGCCCTGTTCGATTGCGTCGCTGGCGAGCCCGATGGCTGGTACGCCGCCTATCGCGCCCTGCCGGAAGCCCTGCGCCCGCCGATGCGCACCTACACCATTCGCGAGCTGCGCGCCGAACGTGGCGAAGTGGACGTCGAGTTCGTGCTGCACGGTGACGAGGGCCCCGCCTCACGTTGGGCCATGCGCGCCCAGCCGGGCGATCGCCTGGCCATGACCGCCCCGGTCGCCGATGTGGAGAGCGCCGGCGTGGGCTACGAGTGGAAGCCGCCGCGCGGCGTGAAGCGCATCCTGGTGGTGGCCGACGAAACCGCCCTGCCGGCGGCGGCCGGCATTCTGGAGGAACTCGCCGTGCGTGCCGATCGTCCGCAGGTGGAAGCACTGATCGAGGTGCCGCTGGGCGACGATACCCAGGCGCTTCCTTCGACGGCCAAGGTCAGTTGGCTGCCGCGCGACGCCACACCCGGCTGCGCACACGGCGAGCGGCTGCTGTGCGCCGTGCGCGACATCGACCTGCGCGCTGAAGTCGCAAGCCTCGGCGGCAAGCCCGAGAGTGTCGACGCCAATGCCGATGTCCATGAGGAGCCCGGTGACGAGCTGCTCTGGGAAGCCGCGACGGCCGACGATGGCGCTCCCTTCTACGCCTGGATCGCCGCCGAGAGCAAGGTGGCGCTCGGCATTCGCCGTTATCTGGTCAACGAGTGCGGGCTGCCCAAGCGCTACGTCAGCAGCATGGGCTACTGGCGCGAAGGCAAGGTGCTGGGCTGAGGCTTATCGATAACAGGCATCCTCTTCGATCCGCGAGGCTGTCGCTGCCGCCAAGGCGATAGGGGACCGGAGCGGAGGTCTGGTCGTCTCGGCCAGGGTGAAGGCGCCCACCACCTCGGCCAGGCGCAGCGACTGCTCCTCGAGCCGCTCGGCTGCGGCACTCGACTCTTCGACCAGGGCGGCATTCTCCTGGGTCATGCGGTCCAGCTCGGCGACCGCCACATTGACCTGGCCGATGCCGTCGCTCTGCTCGCCGGTGGCCGCACTGATCTGCTGGAGCACATCGCTCACCCGGGAAACGCTGGTGACGATCTCGTCCATGGTCGCGCCGGCCTGAGTGACCAAGTCGGAGCCGCTGCGTACCTTGGTCTCCGAAGCGTCGATCAGGGCCTTTACCTCGCGCGCGGCCGCCGCCGAGCGGCTGGCCAACTGGCGCACTTCACCGGCCACCACGGCGAAGCCGCGCCCCTGCTCGCCGGCTCGGGCCGCCTCCACCGAAGCGTTGAGCGCCAGCAGGTTGGTCTGGAAGGCGATGCTATCCATCACCGTGACGATCTCGGCGATCTGGCGCGAGGCGCCGTTGATCTCATCCATGGTGGACACCACCCGAGACACCACTTCGCCACCGCGAGCGGCAACCTCGGAGGCCGACTGCGACAGCGCATTGGCCTCACGTGCGGACTCGGCGGTGTGCTCCACGGTACTGGTAATCTCCTCCATCGAAGCCGAGGTCTGCTGCAAACTGGCGGCGGCAGTATCGGTACGTCGCGACAGATCCTGGCCGCCGCTGGCGATCTCGGTGGCTGCAACACGCACCGCCTCGCTGCTTACGCGCACCTCGAGCAACACGTCATGGATCTTGTCGGCGAAAGCATTGAACTGAATGGCCAGCTCGGCGCTCTCGTCGCGCCCCTCGACCGGCAGACGCTGGGTAAGATCACCGTCGCCGGAGGCGATCTGGCGCATACGTCCGGCCAGTTCCCGCAACGGCCTGGCGATGCCACCGCCCACCAGCCATATCGCCACCAGGCCGAGGCCGGCGACCAGCAGCCCCACCAGCCCCATGCCCCACAAATGCTGGCGACGCTGGTCGCCCAGGGTACGCTGCAGGGCACCCAACTCGGCCAGCACCACCTCCCGCGGCAGGCGGGTGAGCAGCACCCAGGGGGCCTGGTCGTCGCTGACGCTGAAGGGCAAGTAGAGTTCGAGCATGCCGTCGGCATCCTCTATGCGCTGCATTTCCCCGCTGTGCTGGGCCTCGAGAATGCGCTGCTGTACCGCATCGCCCATCACCTGCCCGGCCGCTTCGCCCAGGGAGCCGTCATCGGCGGTATAGGCCGCCACGCTGCCCAGTGAGGCAATCAGCGCCATCTCACCGGCGCCGTCATACAGCCCCTGGTTGGCCTGGGTCAGGAACTCCTGGGTGAAATCCACCGACATGTCGACGCCGGCGATGCCGCGAAACTCACCCTCCACGACGATCGGCACGTTGAAGGAGGTGACCATGCGCATGACCCCGGCATAGTCGTAGGCTGCCGGGTCGATGATGCAGGGCGCCAGGGTATCGCGCGGGCAGAGATAGTATTCGCCCCGGCGCATGCCGTTGCCCAGCGGTGCCTCGCTCTCCATGTTCTCCTCGGTGAGAACGCCCAGCCGCATGCTGCCATCGGCCTCCCGGACCCACCAGGGGCGGAAGCGCCCGCTGCCCTCGGCAAACCCGGTGTCGGCATATCTGGCATCGGCACCGAAGGCGTTGGGCTCCCAGCCGATATAGGCATCCAGCAGCTCGGTATTCTCGACCACCGTGTGACGCACCAGTTGGGAGAGTTCCTTGCGGCTCAGACGAAGCTGGGGGCGACCATCCTCACCCGGTATGCCCATGAGAGCGTTGGTATGGGCCAATTGGCTGGCCAGGGTCAGCGCCCGGTCCAGTTCGTTGCGGATGCGCTCGGCTTCGGCGTTGGCCAGCGAGGAGAGCCGTTCGTCGATGCCACTCTCGAGCAGGGACTGGGTGTGTTCGGCCACCACGTCCTGGGTGCGCGAAGCGGACACCAGCGAATAGCCGACCAGCGCGGCCGTCACGGCCAGAAGGCAAGCACCGGCCAGGGCGACGACGAGCAGTCGAAGGGAGCGGAATCGTAAGCGCATGAAGGGGACTCGTTCTTTTTATAGGAAGGATGAACCAAAGGCTGACCATAGTGCTTTCATGAGTGTAAAGACGTAGTCAAAACGACTGAGAGCTTGGTATTCGCGCCACCGTGCCGCGTGCAGTCGCGACGTGCTGCCTTGGACACAAAAACGGGACACCTTGCCCCGGGCGAGCTAGCCTCTGAAAACCGTACGACGCGGATAAGAGGAGCCCCTCATGCCCAAGCGCATCACCTACTACTTCAGCCCGGTATCGCCCTGGACCTACCTCGGCCATGCCCGCCTCGGCGAAATCGCCGCCCGACACGACGCAACGATCGACTACGTGCCGGTCACGGTCAGTGCTGTCTTCCCCAGGACGGGCGGGCTGCCGCTGCCCAAGCGCGCACCCGAGCGCCAGGCCTACCGTCTGGCGGAGCTGAGGCGGTGGCCGCGCCTGCTGGGCGTACCGCTCAACGTCGAACCCAAGTACTTCCCCGCCGACGACCGCCCCGCGGCGCGCCTGCTACTGACCGCCAAGGCCCAAGGCCACGACATCGCCGAGTTGTCGCTGTCCATACTGCGTGCCTGCTGGGCCGAGGAGCGCGACATTGCCGACCTCGCCACGCTAGGCGAGATCGCCGATGCCTGCGGCCTGAACAGCCAGGGACTGCTGCAGGAGTCTGAAGCGGAGCCGGGCCATCAGCGCCTCGACGAAGCCTGCGAGCAGGCCGTCGCCGCCGGTTGCTTCGGGGTCCCGTGGTACGACGTCGAAGGAGAGCCGTTCTGGGGCCAGGACCGCCTCGAGCTGGTGGGAAAGAAACTGGCCGGCGAACTGTGAGTCAAACCTTCATGTACTCACTCAGCCCCCAGGGACTCGCCATCGTCGACGAGCTCGCCGAGCGTCACGATTTCAGTCGCGACGCCATTGCGCACATGGTGTCGGCCGTGGCCGAGGGTAATGGCCAGATGGCGATGTTTTCGCATCCCGAGTTCGGCGGCCCCGGCCAATGGATGCAGGGTGGCATGCTGATGCTGAGCGACCCTCTCAACCATGCCTTGAACGCTCGCGTGGATGCGCTGTGCCACGAGATTGGGGAGATGATTGGTGAGAAAGCGGGTGAGATGGTTGCCCAGCAGCCGGCTTGGCCCGCCGCGGAAGGGAACCCTGCCTGGTGGCCGGCGGAACTCGGCACTCCCAACGCGACCGGCGAACAGAACGGTTTACGCTATGCCTACTTTGCCCAGGCTCGTCGCCTCGTCGTGCAGACCGACGACTCCCTCCGGGTCTATGACACTCTTGACCATCGCATCAGCGGCTTTGCCCAGCAGCAGGGAAGCCAGAGCCGATTGACGGTGACCAGCCAGCACGGCGACGTCGACCTGGCAAGCCTGCCGGTCGTATCCACCAGGAAACAGCCGTAGAGCTAGGCGGCGTTCTGTTTGCTCAGGCTACAAAAGGATCTACCGGCGTGCACGGCCCAAATGCCGCCTCGATGACCTCGGCCGCCTCCAGCACCAGGTCGTCGCGAAAGCGGTCGGCGTACAGCTGGACGGTCATCGGTGCGTTGTCGATCGGCCGGGCCGGCAACACGACAGCGGGGAAGCCGAGCAAATTGCCGGGGGTGACGAACCACTGCATGCCCAGCATCAGGTCAGCGCCGGCTGGCGATGCGACATCGGCATCATGCACGAACGGTGCCGAAGGCCAGACGGGTCCCAGAATAATGGAATACTCCGCAAAGAACGCCGCCCAGGCCCGGCCGAGACGCGAACGCTCCTGATGCAGCGCGGCATGGGTCACCATTGGATCGACCTTGGCGATCAGGGCATCCATGAGCATGGCCGCCTCCGCGCTGAGCATAGGGCGCATCGGCTCGGCCGTAAGGCTCAGGTCGGACATCTGGAATTGCGTCCAGAGATGGTTGATCAGCTCGATTTCCGGCGGTATCGCCTCCTCCACCTGGTAACCGGCGGCGGCAAGCGCCTCGCCTGCCGCCCGCACGCCGGCGACAATGGCCGGCTCGACCACGGTGCCCGGCAGCGATGTCACCATGGCAACACGACGCGGCACTCTCGGGCCTTCCAGTGCCACTGTGACCGAGCGAGGGTCGCGCACGTGCTGCCCGTGGACCTGCTCCAGCGCGAGCCTGAGATCGGCCACGCTGCGGGCGATGGGGCCATCGGTCAGCATCACCTGGGCGCTCAGGTAACCGTCGCCCGCGCCCCCGAAGGGAACGCGCCCCTGGGTCGGCTTCAATGCCGAGACACCACAGCAGAACGCAGGATTTCTCAGTGACCCGCCGATGTCATTGCCGATGCCGAGCGGCGACATGCCGGACGCCACGGCCGAACCTTCGCCACCGCTGCTGCCCCCCGCGGTCAGCTCTGCGTTCCACGGATTGCGCGTCAGCCCCCTGAACGGGTTACTGGTGGAGACCCGCAGGCCCATCTCCGGCATGTTGGTGCGCCCGATAGGAATGGCGCCGGCGGCGCGCAGCCGCTCGACCACCGGGGCATCCTGCTGTGGCAGAGCATTGGCGTTCGCCGCCAGGCCGAAGGTGGTCGGGGTGCCGAGGCAATCGATATTCTCCTTCACCGTGATCGGCACCCCGTGCAGAGGCGGTAGATCGCGTTTCCCCTTCTTTTTACGATGGCCATCCGCCGCGTCCGCCGCCTCACGGGCCGACGTTTGCAGCATGACAGTGACGGCATTGAGCGTTGGATTGACCGCCTCGATCCGCGCCAGGTGCGCATCGATCACCTCGCGGCACGATACTTCCCCGGATCGGATAAGGGACGCCAATGTCGTGGCCGATTGCCGCCAGAGGTCCTGCGAACGGCTCGGGTCCTGGGGCGGAGGACGCCTTCTCATGATTTCACTTCCTCTGTGGCCGTGTCGCCGGCTAACTGAGGCGGCACGGGATGCGATCCTGCATCATCGAGATGTGTTGGCCAAAGATGGTCCGCTGCGAACGGTTCCTCTCCCAGCAGAATAGTCGCTCATGGCGAATTCCCTGCAGTCGGTGAAGGGATATACCGGACCGCCCCCTCCTCGCCGACAACGATGTCCCTGATCGAGCTGCCTGAACGACACCCTAGCGCGTCACCATCAGCAGTCCGGCCAGCAGCGCAATGCCACCGGCGATGAAATTCATGGTCAGCGGTTCGCCGAGCAGGGCGGCGCCGAACAGTACGCCGAATACCGGCGAGAGAAACGAGAAGATGCCCAGCTGCGAGGCGAAATAGCGCCGCAGCAGCGAGAACCAGAGCAACAGCGCAGCGAAGGAGATCACCAGTGTCTGGAAAGCCAGGCTGGCGATGACGCCGCCGGTCGCATGGATGCGCCCGAGATCCCCCAGCAGCGTGGCAACGGGTATCAGCAGCAGTCCGGCGATGACGAGCTGATAGCACAAGGTCTGGACCGGCGGCGCTTCGGAGAGCGACGAGCGCCGGATCACCAGCGTGGTCGCGGCCCAGGAGAGACCCGCCAGCAGCCCCAGGGCATCGCCCAGCAGGATGGCTCCGGCGTTCTCGACAGCGGTCGTCGGCGCCATCGCCATGGCCATGCCGGCGAAGGCCAGCCCGACACCCGCCCACTGCCGCCGCGTCAATTGCTCACCTGGCACCCACAAGTGCAATCCCAGCGCAGCGAACACAGGCGCGGTGTAGAGAAACACCGACATGTGCGATGCCAGCGTATGGGTAAGCCCCCATGCCACGAACACGAATTCCGCGGTGAACCCCAACCCCACCAATAGCCCCGGCCCGAGGCGGGCGCGAAAATCGGCCAGCCGCAAGCCATGCCGGCAGGCCAAGGCCGCCACCAGCAGGGCCGCGATGGCGGAACGCAGGGCGACCTGCGCCAACGGCGAGATATCGGCGGCGACCGCCTTGATCGCAACCTGCTGAAGCCCGAGCGCCAGGCAGAACAGCACCATCAAGCCACTCGCCTGCAAATCGATATGGCGGCGTGAGGCTGTGCTCCCTACAGCCTCAGTTTGAGTCAATCGCCTGGTGTGCTCCATACTGCCTCCTTGACCATGAATACCGCCAGTCAAGCAGCTGTCAGCCCTTGCTCCAAACGATTACTCTGCTGCCCTAGACTCAGGAAAAATCACCCTATGAAGATCGAGCGCCTGCCCCTGAACGCACTCCGGGCATTTGCCGAAGCGGCACGGGAGGGAAGCTTCAAGACTGCCGCCGGCCGCCTGGGCGTCACCCCCGGTGCGGTCAGCCGACAGATCAAGCAGCTCGAGGATAGGCTGGGGATTCCCCTCTTCGACCGGCACGCCAACGGCGTACGCCTGAACGAGGCAGGTCGCCACCTGGCCGCCGACATCGACAGCGGCCTGGAGCGCATCGCCGCGGGGGTCGCGGCCGCAAGGGAGCGGGCACGCAGCGCTGCCACCCTGTCGCTGAGCGCCCCACCCTCCTTCCTGCAATTGTGGCTGCTGCCGCGTCTGGCAAATTTCGAAGCCTCGGAGCAGGAGCTCAGCATCTCCCTCGATGCCAACCAATCGCTTACCGTGCCCGCCTGGCAAGGCGACGGCGCGCGCCTGGCGATTCGCTATGGCCGTGGCCCCTGGCCGGGCGTGACGAGCCATCGCCTGTTCGCCGATGAACTGTTTCCCGTCTGCGCCCCGTCATTGCTGCAACAGGGCCAGCCTCTGCGGGAACCCGCCGACCTGGCCGAGCACACCCTGCTGGACGTCAGTTGGGAATCGCGACAAGGGATCGACTTTCCTGGCTGGAGTGAATGGCTCGAGGCCGCCGGCGTCGGTGACAAGATCGCCCCGCCACAGCGCCGTTATTCGCTGTTCGGCCTGGCCCTGGATCAGGCCATCGCCGGGCACGGCGTCATGCTCGCCAACCACCCCATCGCGATGGATCGCTTGAAGAGCGGCATCCTCGTGCGCCCCTTCGGCGAACGCTACGTTCTCGCCTCGCCCATGACCTACGACCTGCTGGTGCCCGCCACCGGTGACGCACCGCCAGCAGTTAGCCGTTTCATCGACTGGCTGCTGGCCGAAGCTGCCGCCTTCGACCGGGAAACGCTCGGCGGCAAGGCGGACTAGGGCCAGGTGCCGTCAGGCCGGCCTTTCCAGCCCGAACAGATCGCTCGTACGGGCATAGTCGCTGCCCGCCATGCGCCCGATGGGCTTGAGCTCGTCCACCGAGACATGACGGCCATTCCATATCGCATCGTCGATGTGGAGCGATACCACTTCGGCAAGCACCAGGCAGCCTGACATGGGCTGGTCGCCGAAGCGCATGATCTCGCGCAGCCGGCAGCCGAAGGCCACCGGGGCAGCCGCCACCCGCGGCACCGACAGCCCCGGCATGGTGACCTTCTCCAGCCCCGCCAGGGCGAACTCGTCTTCGCCGGCCGGCAGGCTGGCGCTGGTGACGTTCATCGCCTCCACCAGCGCTTCGCCGCTGATGTGCACCACGCACTCCGGCACCTGCTCCAGGTTGCGGATGGTGTCCTTGGGCTGGCCCTCGCCGTTGAGCAGCGGCGAGAAGCCCAGTATCGGCGGCGCCACGCTCACGACGTTGAAGAACGAGAACGGCGCCAGGTTGGTATTGCCGTCGCGGTCATGGGTCGACACCCAGGCGATGGGGCGCGGGCAGATCGTCCCGCAGAACAGACGATAGATGGCCCCGCTGCTCAGCGGTGCCTCTTCCAGCAGATAGTCGCTCATGGCCAGCCCTTGTTGCATTAGGTGATGGCCTTCCATCCTACACCCGTCGCCGAACCGCTCAATGCGTCAGCGCCAGGCCTTCCGCCTGTGTCGGCGGCAGCAATGCCAGCGTGGCTTTCATTTCACGCACCTCCTCGCCGGGAGGCCGACCGAAGAAGCGCTTGAACTCGCGGCTGAACTGCGAAGGGCTCTCGTAGCCCACCCTGGCGGCGGCGGCCGCTGCGGGCAGTCCGTCCCGAATCATCATGAACCGGGCCTGGTGCAACCGCGTCGACTTGATGTACTGCAGAGGCGATGTCTGCGTTACCGCCTTGAAATGCACGTGGAAAACCGCCGTGCTCATGCCGACTTCGCTGGCCAGGCGCCCCACCTCCAGCGGCTCGGCATAATCCGCGTGGATACGCTGCAGCGCCTTGGCGATCCTGCCGAACTGCCCTTGATGCGCCAGTGCCGCGCGCACGCTTCCTCCCTGCTCGCCGACCAGCACGCGGTAGCAGATCTCCCGCACGATGCCCGGCGCCAGCAACTGCGCCTCCATAGGCGAGCCCAGCGCCTCGATCAGTCTGAGCGTGGCATCCGCCATGGGCTCGCCGAGCGGTGTGGAAAGCATGCCCCGCGGTGGCGCCACCGAACGTTCGCCCCACTGGTCCAGCTTGAACGCGAGTTCTGCCACCACGGCCATGTCCAGGCGAATCGAAATGGCCAGCAGTGGCTCTTCGGGGCTTGCCTCGGTTTCCGATACGAAGGGCAGCGGTACCGATAGCACCAGGTAGTGCAGGGCATCGTAGAGGTATATCTCGTCACCCAGGTAGCCCCGCTTGCGCCCCTGGCACACGATCACGATGCTCGGCTCGTACAGCACGGGCGTAAGCTTCAGCGGGCGGTTCGAGCGCAGAAAGCGCACCCCATCCAGCAGCGACTGGGTATAGCCCTCGTTCGGCACGAGCCGATACAGCCGCTCGACCATTCGCTCATGAAGGACAGGGGAAGACTGGGTCGCCACACGGAAGCTCCTCGTTTATATATCACTTTATATTTAGGCAAGATCAACAGCAAAAATTAACCTAAAAAATTATCCCGCGATAGGATTAGGCAAAAAAATGATAGGAATGGCTCTGTCGGCATTCGTGTCGCCTCCGTAGGCTTGTTCCAACGGCGCTCTTGCTCAAGGACTGATTATCCAAGCCCTGCGAGAGGGTCGTCACAAGCCACCGATACGGAGCCTATCCCCATGAGCAAAGTCATTCTTCTCACCGGCGCCAGCAGCGGCATTGGCGAGGCCACCGCCCGCCTTCTGGCAAGCCACGGCCATCGATTGGTCGTCGGCGCGCGCCGCACCGACAGGCTGGAAACACTGGCGCAAGCCATTCGCGCCGAGGGCGGCACTGTGGACTTCCTCGCGCTGGACGTCACCCAGCGGGAAGACGTGCAGGCCTTCGCCGATGCCGCGCTGGAGCTCTACGGCCGCATCGACGTCATCATCAACAATGCCGGCGTCATGCCGCTCTCTCCCCTGGCCTCGCTCAAGGTCGACGAGTGGGACCGCATGATCGACGTCAACATCCGTGGCGTGCTGCACGGCATCGCTGCCGTGTTGCCCACCATGCAGGCCCAGGGCAGCGGACAGGTGATCAACATCTCCTCCATCGGCGGGCTCTACGTGGTGCCCACCGGGGCCGTCTACTGCGCCACCAAGTACGCCGTGCGCGCCATTTCCGACGGACTGCGCCAGGAGAACGACAAGCTTCGCGTCACCTGCGTCTATCCCGGCGTGGTGGAGTCGGAGCTGGCCGACACCATCACCGATGCCGGTGCCGCCGAAGCGATGGCGAGCTTTCGCCAGATCGCGCTCAAGCCCGACGCCATTGCCGCGGCCATCGCCCATGTCATCGCCCAGCCCGACGACGTGGATACCAGCGAGATCGTGATACGCCCCACCGCAAGCCCGGCATGAGCCCGGCCGCTGAATGTCATCAATCTACTTTTCGAACGTTATCTATCTACTTTCCTAATGGAACGCAAACGATGAAAACCGCGAAATACGCACTGGTCATTGCACTCGCCCTTGCCTCGGGTTCCACCCTGGCCGAACAGGGCGAAGGCCCCCTGGCTCTGCCGCACCTCGCCTCCTCTAACACAGCCGGCCAGGAAAGCTTCGGGCGGCTGGACCTGGATGGTGATGGTCATATCTCACGAGAGGAAGCCCAAGCGGGTTCGCTACCGGAAATCTTCGTGCTGATGGATCGCAACCACGATGGCAGGATCTCCCGCCAGGAATTCCACCACCGTCCGCGTTGATCGGTCGGCATAGCACAAAGCAAAGGCAGGCAAGCAATAGCATTTCCAGCCTGCACATTGATAAGGGGGCCCTAGGCCCCCTTCGTCAGTTCTGGACGATTGCTAACCTCGTGGCGAATTCTCTTCAGGCAGGGAGTGGACAGGTCGAGGCGCCTCTTCCTCACCGGAAACGAGGCCCTGGTTGAGCTGCCCGAACGGCACATGCACCGACGGCAGGATATCGCTGGTGGCCGAGAGGTGGGATGCCTGGTCGTCGAAGAAGATGTGCGGCTTGATGATGCCGAGAACATGCTCCTTGGCGATGCCGCCGAGGAAATAGGCCTCGTTGACGGTCACGCCCCAACTGCGCATGGTATGGATGACCCGCTCATGGGCCGGCGCGTTGCGGGCCGTCACGATGGAAACCCTGACCTTGGGACGATAGGCGCCCTGGGTTTCCTCTTCGCGCTGCTTTTCCAGCATCTGGATGTGGGCCAGCTTGCGCAGGAATACGGCCAACAGGCCCGCCTCGGAAGGCACCTGGGCATTGGCCCGTTCGTATTCGCGAAACGCCTCGATACCCTGCTGCTGGTAGATGGTTTCCGATTCGTCGGTGACCAGCACGCCATCGAAGTCGAAGGCGATGCGCAGCTCCTCCTCGTCGGTCAGGTCGAGATCGCCCGACGACAGCACCTGCCCCGCCGGGTGCCCCGCCAGGATCGCCTGATCGACATCCTGGCGATTGGCCGACAGGAAGAGGCTGATATTCAATGCCGGGATGAAGCGGTGGGGATAGCGCCCCTGCAGAAAGATCGCCCGCGTGATGCCCAGCTCATGGTGCTCGATCGACTTCATGACACGCAGTCCGGTTTCCGGATCGTTGCGCGAGAGCAGCACCACCTCGATGGGTGGATTGTCCGGACTGAGTTCGTTCAATGACAGCAGGCGCTTGATGAAGGGGAAGGCAACCCCGGTACCGAGCGGCGTGTTTTCGTTCTCGCGCTGATAGATGCGATAGGACGCCTCCCCCTGCTCGCGGAAGACCCGGTCGGACTCGGCCAGATCGAACAGGGCGCTGGATGCCAGCCCGATTACCAGGCGTTCGCTGAGGTCATAGGCCATGGCCGTCCCTGATGAAGGAAGTGCAACGCACGATCTCCAGACCATGCCTCAGAGCCTTCGGCCAGACAAGCGCCTATCTGTATAAGCGTCTCGGCTTGGAACCGCATGACTGCAAAAGCTTAAACCTGTAAAACTGCAAAACTGTATTTAAGTTTGCAGCAAGGACCCGCCATGCCGTTCGCCGCCACGTCCCTCACCCCCGGCTTCATGGTCGTTCACGGCAACCGCCTGGAGGACCTGCGCGGCGTGGCGGTGGAGTGGATGAAGCGCCACCCGCTGGCGCCGCTGGAGAACGAGACGATCCTGGTACAGAGCAACGGCATCGGCCAGTGGATGAAGCTGGCGCTGGCCGCCGACGAGGCCGACGGCGGCAGCGGCATCGCCGCCGCGCTCGACGTCACCCTGCCGGCGCGCTTCCTGTGGCAGGCCTACCGCGCCGTGCTCAACCACGTGGAAGGCGACTCCAATGCGGTGCCGGCCACCTCGCCCTTCGACAAGTCGCACCTGATCTGGCGGCTGCTGCGCCTGCTGCCCGAGCTGATGCCGCGCGACGAATTCGCCCCGCTGCGCCGTTTCCTCGAAGGCGACAGCGACCTGCGCAAGCACCACCAGCTCGCCGAACGCCTGGCCGACCTGTTCGACCAGTACCAGGTCTACCGCGCCGACTGGCTCGACGCCTGGGGCCGCGGCGAGGACGTGCTGATCTCCGCCCGCGGCCAGGCCCAAGCGCTTCCCGACACCCAGCGCTGGCAGCCCGTCCTTTGGCGCGCGCTGATCGACGACGTAGGCGACGACGGCGTGGCCTCCAGCCGCGCCATGGTGCACCGCCGCTTCCTCGAGGCGGCGCGCCAGCTCGATGGCGACAACCGCCCCGTGGGTCTTCCAAGGCGGGTGATGGTGTTCGGCATCTCCTCGCTGCCGCAGCAGTCGCTGGAAGCGCTGGCCGTCATCGCCCGCTGCAGCCAGGTGGTGCTGTGCGTGCACAACCCCTGCCAGCACTACTGGGCCGACATCATCGAGCACAAGGACCTGCTCCGCGCCCAGCGCTACCGGCAGCGGCGCAAGGAGGGCATGCCGGCGCAGCTCGACGTGCTCGGCGTTGGCAGCGATGACGGAGCGCAGAGCCTTCACCTGCACGCCCAACCGCTGCTGGCCGCCTGGGGCAAGCAGGGCCGCGACTACCTGCGCCTGCTCGACGAGCACGACGACGCCCAGCAATACGAGCGCCTGTTCGCCGCCGACTCGCTGCGCATCGACCTGTTCGAGCCCTTCGTGCGCGAGGGGAACGGCCGGCTGCTGCAGCAATTGCAGGACGACATCCGCGAGCTGCGCCCGCTGCACGAGACCCGCGAGACCTGGCCGGCGGTGGACCCGAGCCGCGACGACTCCATCGTCTTCCACGCCGCCCACAGCCCCCAGCGCGAAGTGGAGATCCTCCACGACCAGCTGCTCGCCGCCTTCAGCGCCGATCCCAGCCTCAAGCCCCGCGACGTGATCGTGATGGTGCCGGACATCGACCATTACGCGCCGCACGTGCAAGCCGTCTTTGGCCAGCTGGAACGCGACGACCCGCGCTACATCCCCTTCACGCTCTCCGACCAGGGCAGCCGCCACCGCCTGCCGCTGCTGATCGCGCTGGAGAAACTGCTGCGCCTGCCGGAGCTGCGCCTCTCGGTGAGCGACCTACTCGACCTGATCGACGTGCCCGCCCTGCGCGCACGCTTCGGCATCGAGGAAGACGACGTACCCACCCTGCGCCGCTGGATCGAAGGCGCCGGCATCCGCTGGGGGCTCAACGCCAGCCAGCGCGGCAGCCTCGACCTGCCACAGGGCATGGAGCAGAACACCTGGGCCTTCGGCCTGCGCCGGCTATTGCTGGGCTACGCCGTGGGCGAGGCCGCCAGCGGCCCGTGGCAGGGCATCGAGCCCTTCGACGACATCGGCGGGCTGGAAGCGGCGCTGGCCGGGCCCCTGGCCGCGCTGCTGGAAACCCTGGAGCAGCAGTGGCGCACCCTGCGCGAGCCCACCGACGTGAGCGGCTGGGTGCAGCGCCTGCGCGCCCTGCTGGAAGCGAGCTTCCTCGCCGACACGCCCGAAGACAGCCTGATGCTGGCCCAGCTCGAACAGAAACTTCAGGAGTGGCAGGAGAGCGCAGAGGAGGCCGGGCTGACCCGCGACCTTCCGCTCTCCGTGGTGCGCGAGCACTGGCTGGGCCAGATCGACGAGTCGAGCCTGTCGCAGCGCTTCATGGCCGGGGCGGTGAACTTCGCCACCCTGATGCCGATGCGCGCCATCCCCTTCAAGCGCGTCTGCCTGCTGGGCATGAACGACGGCGACTACCCGCGCAGCCAGCCGCCGATGGACTTCGACCTGATGAACGGCGATTACCGCCCCGGCGACCGCTCGCGCCGCGAAGATGACCGCTACCTGTTCCTCGAAGCGCTGCTCTCCGCCCGGGAGCAGCTCTACGTGAGCTGGGTGGGCCGCAGCATCGTCGACAACGCCGAGAAGCCGCCCTCGGTTCTGGTCGGCCAGCTGCGCGACCATCTCCAGGCCGGCTGGCGCCTTTCCGACAAGGGCGAAAGCGACGGCAGCGACCTGCTCGACGCCCTCACTACCGAGCACCCGCTGCAACCGTTCAGCCGCACTTACTTCCCCAGCGAGGCACAGCAGGCCCAGCGCGATGTCTCGGCCCGGCGGCTGTTCACCTATGCGCATGAGTGGCGCGAAATTCACGGACAAGCGCATGGCGAAGCGGCGGCGGAAGCCGCGCCCCTCGACCTGGAGCCATACAAGCAGGACGCGCCGCTGACCCTGGTTCAACTGGCCAACTTCCTGCGCGACCCAGCCAAGGCCTTCTTCACCACCCGGCTCAAGGTATTCCTCGAGCGCGAGGACATCGTCAGCCTCGACCACGAACCCTTCGCCCTGGACGGCCTCGGCAACTGGCAGTTGCAGGACCTGCTGATCCGCGAGCAGCGCCGCGCCGTGGATGATGGCTGCGACCGCCTGCCCGCCATGCTCGACACCCTCGACCGCTTGCAGGGCCAGGGCGTGCTGGCCATGGGTGCCTTCGGCGAGCGCATGCGCGAGCAGCTCACCGAACCGATGGAGGCGCTGTTCGAGGCCTACGAGGAAGCCCTGGAAACGTGGCCCCTTGCCATCGAAGAACCCGAGCCGGTGCAGCTCAGCGTGCCCGGCGCCCCGCCTATTGAGGATTGGCTCGACGAACTGCGCATGAGCGAATCAGGCGAGCGCTGCCGCCTGGTGCTCACCAGCAGCAGTCTGGTGAAAAAGGGCAAGTACCGCTGGTCGCACATCCTGCGCCACTGGGTCGCGCACCTGGCCGGGCACCTGAACGACAGGTCCATGACCACACTGCTGCTCTCCAAGGCCGGCCACGTCACCCTGCCGCCGCTCGACCCGGAAGCCGCCCGCGATCAGTTGCGTGAGATCGTCAAAACCTGGCAGGCCGGCATGAACCAGCCGCTGCCGCTCGCCTGTGATACCGCCTTTGTCTGGCTGAGCAAACTGGGCACGCCCGAAACCGAGCGCGACAGCGACGCCTGGCGCGCCGCCGCCAGTACCTACAACGGCGACGACTTCAACGCCGGCGAGGCGGGCCGCAACGCCTACCTCGCCCACCGCTGGCCCAGCTTCACCGCGCTATATGAAGCCCGCCAGGACAGACTCGGCTTCGCCGAACTCACCGAACGCCTGCTAGCCCCGGTGCATCAAGCGGTGAAAGGGAAGAAAACCTGAGCACCCGGTCAGGTGACCGTCATCAGCCGAGCGGACAGCGCCTGAACGTAGCGGCATATTGCTTGTTCGGGCCCGAAGACCGCCGCCAGATGCCGCTCGGCCTGCTCCAGTTGACTGGCTAACCGCCAACGCACCGTCTCCACCCCGAGCAAGGCGATGAGCGTCGTCTTGCCCCGATCCTGCCCCGGATCCTTGCCATCGCAGCCGCTCTCGTCGATGAGATCGTCATAGTGCTGAAAGGCCTGGCCCAGCGCCTGGGCAAAACGGCTCAGCTCGGCGGTGGCGAACTCGTCCGCCTCGCCGACGACGGCCGCCATATGCATGACGACTTCGAACAGCGCGCCCGTCTTGAGCGCATTGGTGGTCGCCACGGCCTGCGCCGACCGCAAGCGGGAGTCGGCGTGCAAGTCGCGATACTGCCCCTTCACCAACCCTTGCATGCCTGAAGCATCCGCCAGCCTGCCGACCAGGTGCATGCGCGCCTCGGCCGGCACGCTCGGCGTCGAGGCCACCAGGCGAAAGGCCTCGGTCAGCAGCGCCACGGCAGCGAGCACCGCCACGTCCTCGCCGTACTGGCGATGGATCGTCGGCTGGCCCCGGCGCAGCTGGGCGTTGTCCATGCAGGGCAGGTCGTCGAGGATCAGCGAAGCGCCATGGACCATCTCCGTGGCACACCCCAGGTCAACCAGCGCCGAGGAATCGCTACCCAGGCCCCGCCCGGCCAGAACCAGCAGCATGGGCCTGATGCGCTTTCCCGGCGAGAGCAGGCACGCCCGCATCGCAAGGCCGACCCGATCCTGCTCGCCTTCCATCGAAGGCAGCAGTTCCTCCAGCCGCATGACGAGGCGTTCACGAAGCTCGTCAAACTCACCGGGATCGTGGGAAACGCCGTCGATTCGTGGCAGTGGTAAGTTCATCGCGCATTTCTCCTTCAGGCGCCAGCCAAGACGAGCTATAGGTTACGGGCGTGGACCGCGGGTTGACGCGTATCGCTATTAGACTAGGATCTTATACAAGGATTGCACAAGACCTATATCCTAGTACGATAGTCCCTGCCTTAAACAGTAGCTCCGGCTCGGCAACTTTCCTCCCCAGGAGGCTCATCATGGCCGACGATGACTTGGTCCACCGCAAGAACGATCACCTGAACATCGTGCTGGGCATGGAGCAGGCCCCCGCCCCGGAAACCACCGGCCTGTCGCGTTATCGTTTCCGCCACTGCGCCCTGCCGGAAATGAGCCTGGATGCCATCGACCTGGGTACGACGTGGTTCGACAAACGGCTGCGCGCCCCGCTGTTGATCAGCTCCATGACCGGCGGCGCCACCCGGGCGGCGGCGATCAACCATCACCTTGCCGAGGCGGCAGAAGCCCTGGGCATTGCCCTGGGAGTGGGCTCGCAGCGCGTCGCCCTGCAGTCCGGCGCCGATCATGGCCTGACGCGGGATCTTCGGCGCCTTGCCCCCAGCGTGCCGCTGCTCGGCAACATCGGCGCATCGCAGCTACTCGAGCCACAGGGAATCGACTGGGCCAGGCGGGCCGTGGAGATGATCGGCGCCGATGCGCTGATCGTGCACCTCAACCCGCTGCAGGAAGCCGTTCAGGCCGGCGGCGACAGTGACTGGCGCGGCGTGCTCCAGGCCATCGAGAGGCTGGTGAAGGCTCTCGACGTGCCGGTGGTGGCGAAGGAGGTGGGGGCGGGCATTTCGGCGCCGGTGGCGCAGTCGCTTGTCGCGGCCGGAGTGGCGGTCATCGACGTGGCGGGTGCCGGCGGCACCAGTTGGGCCAGGGTGGAAGGCGAGCGTGCCCAGAGCGAGAGCGCACGGCGGGTGGCGATGGCCTTCGCCGACTGGGGGATTCCCACGGCCGAGGCCCTGATAAGCGTGCGCCAGGCGTTGCCGGAAACACCGCTGATCGCTTCGGGCGGCATCCGCAACGGCGTCGAGGTCGCCAAGGCGATCCGCCTGGGGGCGGACCTGGTGGCGCAGGCCGCCGCGGTGCTGCACAGCGCCACGCAGTCGACCGAAGCCGTCATCGAGCATTTCCAGGTCGTCATCGAGCAGCTGCGCATCGCCTGCTTCTGCAGCGGCAGCGCCAACCTCGCCGAGCTGCGCCGCGCCCCCATGCTCTCGCTTGACGGGCAGCCGTCCTGACATGGCGCGCCATATCGGTGTCGTCGCACCGCCCTTTCCCAGCCACTTTCGCGCCCTGCAGGCGCTCGCGGAAGCGCTTGTCGCCCGAGGCCACCGAGTCACCTTTCTGCAACAGCAGGAAGCCGCCCGCTGGCTCGACTCAGGTCAGGTTTCCTTCCACCCCGTGGGTCACACCAGCCATCCGCCCGGCTCCCTGGCACGCACCCTGCGCCTGGCGGCCCAACCGGGTGGGCCGCTGGGGCTGCGCCGCTTGATCGCCGACATGAGCCGCACCACCGACATGCTGTGCCGCGAGTTGCCCCGCGCGCTCGACGAGCTTGGCATCGATGCCCTGATCTGCGATCAGATGGAGGCGGCCGGCGGACTGGTGGCCGAGGCTAGCGGCCGCGCTTTCGTCTCGGTCGCTTGCGCCCTGCCGGTCAATCGCGAGCCCGGCCTGCCGCTGCCGGTGATGCCGTTTGCCTATGGCGAAAGCGAGCGACGCGGGCGGGTCTATGCCGGCAGCGAGCGGACCTACGACATGCTCATGGGGGAGCATCGCCGCACCGTGGCCTACCACGCCGCAGCGTTCGGCCTTTCTCGACGGGAAGGGCTTCACGAATGTCTTTCGCCTCGCGCCCAGATCAGCCAGACGGTAGCGGGCCTCGAGCTTCCCCGCCGCCACCTGCCCCCCCACTTTCATCACGTCGGGCCACTGCGCCCGGCGGCGCCCGCGGCCTGGACGTCGGAGCCCAAGCTGGCCCCCGACAAGCCTGTCGTTTTCGCCTCGCTGGGGACACTGCAGGGCCATCGCCTCACCCTGTTCCGGCGCATCGCGCGGGCCTGCCGCCCCTTCGGCGCACAGCTGCTGGTGGCGCATTGCGGCGGGCTCGATCAGCGGCAGGAGGAAGCGCTCTGGCGGGAGGGAGCGACACGGGTGACGAGCTTCTTTCCGCAGCGCGCCGTGCTGTCGCGCGCCGATGCGGTGATCACCCATGGCGGGCTCAATACGGTAATGGATGCCCTGGTCGCGCGCACGCCGATGCTGGTGCTGCCACTCGCCTTCGATCAGCCTGGCGTGGCCACGCGCGTCCAGCATGCCGGCGTGGGGCTGCGCGCCTCGCCACGCTTCGAGGGACATCGCGCCTTGAGCGTCAAGCTGGAGAAATTGCTCGCGGGCACCGGCTTTGCCGCCGCCCTGGCACGCCTGGGTGAGGAGGTCGAAGCGGCCGGGGGCACGCCACGCGCGACGGCAATCGTCGAGGAGGCTTTCCTGACATGAAGGCTATCCATGACCTGATCCTGGTGGGGGGCGGTCTCGCCAATGGCTTGATCGCGCTTCGCCTCAAGCAAGTCCGCCCCGAACTCGACGTACTCGTACTCGAGCAGGAAGCCGCGCCGGGCGGCAACCATACCTGGTCGTTTCACGATAGCGACCTCACGCCCGCGCAGTGGGACTGGGTCGGCCCGCTGGTGGGCTGCCGCTGGCCGCATCACGAGGTGCGATTTCCCGAGCGCCGGCGCACGCTGCAAAGCGGCTATGCCAGCATTTTCTCGCAAGACTTCGCCTCCGTGCTGCGCGCCTCGCTCGGCGAGGCCCTGCGGGTCGGCGTCCAGGCATCGCAGCTCGGCCCCACCCAGGTGCGCCTGGAGGATGGCCGAACCCTGCATGCCGGTGCGGTGATCGATGGGCGCGGCGTGGCGACGAGCCCACATTTGGCGCTGGGTTACCAGGCCTTTCTCGGTCAGGAACTCGAACTAGCGCGCCCCCATGGGCTCGACGGCCCTATCTTGATGGATGCCACGGTCGCCCAGGGCGAGGGGTATCGCTTCGTCTACGTGCTGCCTTTCACCCGGGACACGCTGCTGATCGAAGATACCCACTATGTGGACAAGGGCCGGCTCGATCCGAAGCGCCTGCGCAGCAACATCGCCGACTATGCGCACGCCAACGGCTGGCGGGTTCAGGCGATACTCCGCGAGGAACACGGCGTACTGCCCATCACGCTGGCCGGCGACTTCGACGCCTTCTGGCACGAGGCCGACCATCAGCCGCGCAGCGGCCTGCGCGCCGGGCTGTTCCACCCCACCACCGGCTACTCGCTGCCCCACGCCGTGCGCCTGGCGGAGCGCATCGCCAGCCTCGACGACCTGAGCGCGCCGGCGCTGTTCGATGCCATTCGTCGAGAGGCGTTCGGCGAGTGGCGGCGCCAGGGGTATTTTCGCCTGCTCAACCGCATGCTGTTCCTGGCCGGCCACCCCGCACAGCGTTGGAGGGTCATGCAGCGCTTCTACGGCCTGCCGGCCCCCCTTGTACAACGCTTCTACGCCGGACGCCTGACCGCCCTGGACAAGCTGCGCATCGTCACCGGCAAGCCCCCGGTACCCATGGGCGAAGCCCTGCGTGCCGCGCGACTCGGCTCCCCCCATCAGATCAGGACACCGCAATGACAGCATCTCCCCGTGCCGTGGTCATCGGAGCCGGCTTCGGCGGCCTGGCGCTTGCCATTCGCCTGCAGGCCGGCGGCTATCGGACCACCCTGCTGGAGAAGCGAGACAAGCCCGGCGGGCGCGCCTACGTCTATGAGGACAAGGGCTTCACCTTCGATGCCGGCCCCACGGTCATCACCGACCCCACCGCGCTAGAGGAGCTGTTCGCACTGGCCGGCCGCAAGATGGCCGACTACGTCGAGCTGCTGCCGGTCACGCCCTTCTACCGCCTGTGCTGGGAGAACGGGCCGGCCTTCAACTACGTCAACGACCAGGCCGAGCTCGAACGGCAGATCGCCCAACGCAACCCCGCCGACGTGGAGGGTTACCGCCGCTTCCTGGCCTATTCGCGAGCGGTATTCGAGGAGGGGTATCTCAAGCTCGGCGCGGTGCCGTTCCTCAGCTTTCGTGACATGGCCCGCGCCGGGCCACAGCTCGCTCGGCTGCAGGCCTGGAAGAGTGTGTATGCCATGGTGTCGCGCTTCGTCCGTGACGATCACCTGCGCCAGGCCCTCTCCTTTCATTCGCTGCTGGTGGGCGGTAACCCTTTCGCCACCTCGTCGATCTACACCCTGATCCATGCGCTGGAGCGTGAATGGGGGGTATGGTTCCCGCGTGGCGGCACCGGCGCGCTGGTACAGGGAATGGTGACCCTGTTCGAGGAGCTTGGCGGCAAGCTCGAGCTCAACGCCAGCGTGGATCGCATCGAGATCGAACAGGAGCGGGTGACGGCCGTGCAGCTTGCCGACGGACGCCGCTTCGAGACCGATGCCCTGGCTTCGAATGCCGACGTGATGCATACCTATGGCCACCTGCTCCGCGGCCACCCGCGAGGCGTCGGCGAGGCCAGACGCCTCGCTGGCAAGCGCTTCAGTATGTCGCTGTTCGTGATCTATTTCGGACTCGACATGCCGCCCCCGGCGGGCCTGGCGCACCATACCGTCTGCTTCGGCCCACGCTATCGCGAGCTGATCGACGAGATCTTCAACGCCGAGACCCTGGCCGACGACTTCTCGCTCTACCTGCACGCCCCCTGCGTGACCGACCCCTCGCTCGCCCCTCCCGGCGGCAGTGCGCACTACGTTCTCGCGCCGGTACCACACCTGGGCAATGCACCCATCGACTGGGCGCGGGAAGGGCCGCGCTACCGCGATCGGATCCTCGATTACCTGGAGCGACACTATATCCCGGGGCTGCGTGAGCACCTGGTCACCTGCCGCCACTTCACACCCGAAGATTTCCGCGACGAACTCAATGCCCACCTCGGTTCGGCCTTCTCGCTGGAGCCGATCCTCACCCAGAGCGCCTGGTTCCGCCCGCACAACCGCGACGACCGGATCGAGAACCTCTACCTGGTGGGCGCCGGCACCCACCCCGGTGCCGGGGTACCGGGAGTGATCGGGTCGGCCAAGGCGACCGCCGGTCTGATGCTGGAGCGGACATGAACGAAACCCTCGTCGCTCACGCCGCCCGGACCATCCAGGCCGGCTCGAAGAGCTTCGCCACCGCCGCGCGGCTGTTCGACCCCGACACCCGCCGCAGCGCAGTGATGCTCTACGCTTGGTGCCGCCACTGCGACGACGTGGTGGACGGCCAGTCGCTGGGGTTTGCTGGCGAGCCCGGCGACGGCCGCCAGGGCATGGAGGGCCGTCAGCGTCTCGCGGAACTGCGCGAACTGACCCGCCGCGCCTACGCCGGGGAACCGATGAGCGAACCGGCCTTCGCCGCCTTCCAGGAGGTGATACAGCGACACGCCATCCCAGTGCGCTACCCGCTGGAGCATCTGGCGGGCTTCGCCATGGACGTCGACGGAACCCGCTACGTCAGCTTCGACGATACCCTGCGCTACTGCTACGGCGTGGCCGGTGTGGTGGGGATCATGATGGCGCACATCATGGGGGTAGAAGAGGAGACGACGCTGGATCGCGCCTGCGACCTGGGCCTGGCCTTCCAACTGACCAACATTGCCCGCGACATCGTCGAGGATGCCGGGATGAACCGCTGCTACTTGCCCGCCGAGTGGCTGCACGATGCCGGCATCCCCGAAGGCGAGGTCGCCGACCCGGCGCACCGCCCCACCCTGGCGAGACTGGCGTCGCGCCTGGTCGATGCCGCCGAGCCGTATTACGCCTCCGCACGCGGTGGGTTATCCGCCCTGACACTGCGCTCGGCCTGGGCGATAGCCACGGCCCACGGCGTGTACCGGGAGATAGGCGTCAAGGTGAAGACCCGCGGCGCTCACGCCTGGGACAGGCGGGTCTCGACCGGCAAGGCCGAGAAGCTGCGGCTGCTGGCCCAAGGCGCGAGAATGGCCCTCACGTCTCGCGGCGAGACGCCGGCCCCGCGTCCGGCGTCGCTGTGGCAGCGTCCTCGCTAGCCAGTGGCCCACCATGCCGCTCGCGCAGCTGGCGCTTGAGCCTGGCGACCGGAGGCGCGAACAGGAAGCCGAACGACACGCAGCCCTCGCGGCCGCGCACGGCATGGTGCATCAGGTGGGCCTGGTAGAGCCGCTTGAGGTAACCCCGGCGCGGCACGTAGCGAAATGGCCAGCGCTGGTGCACCAGGCCATCATGGGCGACGAAGTAAAGAAAGCCGTAGGCGGTCATGCCCGCCCCGATCCACTGCAACGGATACCTTCCCGCGGTGCCCAGCGCGATCAGGACGATGGCAATGCTGGCAAACACCACGGCGTAGAGGTCGTTCTTCTCGAACCAGCCGCGTCGCTCGGGGGAACCGGGCGGCTCATGATGCGACCGATGCCAGCCCCACCCCCAACCGTGCATGATGTACTTGTGCGCAAACCAGGCGAACAGCTCCATGCCGACCACGGTGAGCAGTACAATCAGGACAGGGGCGATCACGCTCATCACGGCAACGCCTCCAGGGCCTGGCGCAAGGCCTCGGGCGAATCGAAAGTGCGCCGCTCCTCGACCACCAGCCCCTCCAGGCCAAGCCACAACACCTCGTCGCCCTGGCCGAGATGCGCCGGCGCCACCTTGCTATCGTAGTCGAGCAGGACACTGTAGGACGCCGAGCGCATTGCGGGCACCATCACCATGCGCGTGATCATCTTGGGCATCCGCGAGACATCCGCCACGTACAGCGCCATGTGAGACTCGAGGAAGCCCTCCGGCAGCCCCTCCAGTGCCTCGTTCACCACGTCGGCCGCCTTGCGGCTGCTGGCCACCAGCAGCAAGCGGGTGTCGGGGGCGATCATCACGGCATCACCGTACTGATCCTCCAGGGTCCATGCCCTTACACGCTCGCCTTCCGACTTGGCCTGCACGGCAACGCTGCACAGCATCAGAAACAAGATGGCCAGGAGTCTCATCGACGCCTCCTCATCAAATTGGCAGTCACGTCTTCATGGTAACCCAGTGCCTGTCACTTGGCGCTCCAGGCGTGAAAATCTCGTCTGCGGACAGGCGAGTCTGCATTTATCGCCTCGACGTTTTGCGGCAACATAACCCGGCAGCGCAGGATGAATCGGCCCGTGATGGGCATAACCAACAGGGGAACAAGCATGAGCGAGGTCACGCAGCTCGATCCATTGTCCTTTCCCCTGCACGGCAGCCGCCTGATCGAGGCCAGCGCCGGCACGGGCAAGACCTTCACCATCGCCCTGCTCTACGTGCGCCTGGTGCTCGGCGCCCGCTCGGAATCCGACGACGCCGCTTTCGAACGCCCGCTGACGCCGCCCGAAATCCTCGTCGTCACCTTCACCAACGCCGCCACCCAGGAGCTGCGCGAGCGCATCCGTGCGCGGCTCGTCGAGGCGGCGGATGTTTTTCTAACCGAAGCGGCTCCCAAGGCTGACCAAGGGGCGCCGGGGGCAGGCCGAAGAGGAGGTCCGATTCCAGGGATGGAATCGGTAGCGCCCAAGGATGGGTTCACAGCGCCTCCTCGCAGGCCTGACGCCGGATCAGCCCCGACCGCCGACAGCCAGGCCGACCCGCTGTTGATCGCACTCCGCAATGAATACGCTCCCGCCACTTGGCCCGCCTGTGCCCGGCGCCTGCAGCTCGCCGCCGAATGGATGGACGAGGCCGCCGTCTCCACCATCCACAGCTGGTGCTACCGCATGCTGCGCGAGCACGCCTTCGACAGCGGCAGCCTGTTCTCCCTCGACCTGGAAAACGACCAGACCGAGCTGGAACTCGAGGTGGTGCGCGACTACTGGCGCAGCTTCTACTACCCGCTCAACACCGACGAGCTGGCCAGCGTGGTACGCCACTGGAGCACGCCCGAGCAGCTGCACCAGGCGGTGCGCGGGCTGATGCCCGAAGCCGAGGCACTGAACAAGGGCGCCCCGCCCCCGGCCGAAACGGTCGCCAACGCCCAACGGGAGACCGCCGAGCGCCTGGCCCAGCTCAAGGCGCCCTGGCCTGCATGGGTGGACGAGTGCGAGGCCCTGTTCGAGGAAGCCGCCCAGCAGAAGGCCTTCAAGGGCCAGAGCTTCAATGCCAAGAGCCGTGCCAACTGGCTCGGCGCCCTGCGCGAGTGGTGCCAGGGCGAGGCTACCTGGCCCGGCCTGACCGACGCCGCCTGGAAGCGCCTCACGCCCCAGGGCATGGCCGATATCTGGCTCAAGGGCGAGCCGCCGAATCATCCGGCCCTGGCCGCGCTGGAAGCCTTGCAGGAAGAACTTCACGCCCTGCCCGACCCTTACGCCGACCTGCTCACCCACGCCGTGCACTGGTGCCGCGCACGGCTCGACCGCGAGCAGGAACGCCGCGCCGAGATGGGCCCCAACGAGCTGCTCACCCACCTCGACCGGGCGCTC
The DNA here is from genome assembly GCF_051062895.2 of Billgrantia sp. C5P2. Taxonomy (NCBI): domain Bacteria; kingdom Pseudomonadati; phylum Pseudomonadota; class Gammaproteobacteria; order Oceanospirillales; family Halomonadaceae; genus Billgrantia; species Billgrantia sp. C5P2. Next base: position 763,271 of record NZ_CM128542.1, on the reverse strand, counting down.
ACCGGCCCCAACCGTGAGGCTCTGGGGGCGCAGATCCGCCGCCAGTTCCCGGTCGCCCTGGTCGACGAGTTCCAGGACACCGACCCGGTGCAGTACCGCATTTTCGACTGCGTGTACCGCATCCGCGAGAACTCGCCTGAGACCGGCGTGTTCCTGATCGGCGATCCCAAGCAGGCAATCTACGCCTTCCGCGGCGCCGACATCTACACCTACCTGCGCGCCCGCCGCGACACCCAAGGCCGCCACGTCACCCTGGGCACCAACTTCCGCTCCAGCAGCGAGATGGTCGAAGCGGTGAACCGCTGCTTCGAATTCGCCGAGGCGCACCCGCCCGGCGCCTTCCTGTTCAATTCACCCGAGGGGAACCCCGTTCCTTTCAATGCGGTTGGCGCCAAAGGGCGCAAGGACTCACTTACCCGCCAGGGCCAGCCGCTGCCAGCCATGACCCTGTGGCAGCTCGAAAGCGACGAGCCGCTCTCCAAGACCGCCTACCACGGCGTGATGGCCGAGCGCTGCGCCTCCTATATGGTCGAGCTGCTCAACGAGGGCCAGCGCGGCCAAGCAGGCTTCCAGGAAGGCGAGCGCTTGCAGCCACTCAAGCCTTCCGATATGGCGGTGCTGGTCAACGGCCTGGGCGAGGCGCGGGCGATCCGCCAGGCGCTGGCCCGGCGCGGCGTGAAGAGCGTCTACCTCTCCGACAAGGACAAGGTGTTCGCCTCGCCGGTCGCCACCCAGCTCGATGCCTGGCTGCGCGCCTGCGCCGAACCTGAGGACGACAGGCTGCTGCGTACCGCCCTGGCCACTTCCGTGCTGGGGCTCGATATCGCCACGCTGGATCGCTTGAACGAGGACGAGCTGGCCTGGGAAAGCCGCGTACTGCAGTTCCGCGACTACCACCGGCTGTGGCAGCGCCAGGGCGTGCTGCCGCTGGTGCGCAAGATCATCCACGACTTCGACGTCGCCACGCGGCTGCTTGCCTGGGGGCCTGCCAGCGACGGTGAGAGAGCACTCACCGACCTGCTGCACTTAGGGGAGTTATTGCAGCACGCCAGTCAGGAACTCGACGGCGAACATGCGCTGATCCGCTTTCTCGCCGAATCCATCGCCCACCCCGAAGGCCAGGGCGACACCCATAAGCTGCGCCTGGAGAGCGACGCCGACCTGGTGCAGGTCATCACCATTCACAAGTCCAAGGGGCTGGAGTACCCGCTGGTGTTCCTGCCCTTCATCTGCAGTCATCGCCCGACGAAGAAGGACGACTCCCCGCTGCGCTGGCACGACGCCGAAGGCCGCCTGCGCATCAGCCTGGAGGCCGACGAGGAGACCCTGGCCACCGTCGACCGCGAGCGCCTGGGCGAGGATCTGCGCAAGCTCTACGTGGCACTGACCCGCGCGCGCCACGCCACCTGGCTCGGCATGGCCCCGCTCAAGGGCGACGAAGGCAGCGCCATCGGCCAGTTGCTGGCCAATGGCGATTTGCTCGGGCCGACCGGGTTCAGTGAAGCACTCAAGCGCCTGAAGGGCGACTGCGCCGCCATCGAGATCGCCCCGGCACCACCGGCCCACGCCCAGATCGTCAGCCAGACAGAGCGCGACGATATCCTTGGCGAGGCGCGCACCCCCACGCGCCCCGCCCGCGAGCACTGGTGGATCGCCAGCTACTCGGCGCTGCGCCTCTCGGGAGAAATGGTAAGCGCCCCAGTAAGGGCTGACTTACCCCCTACGCCGCACGGTAGCGAAGCGCAGCGAAGCGGCAGCCTGCCGGAGCCGGCCACCGCCATGGAGGCCACCGCGCTGGAAGTAATCGAAGAGCCGCATGACAGCGGCCAGAGCGAACCGCTGCCCTCCCTGCATCGGTTCCCCCGTGGCCCCGGGCCTGGCACCTTCCTCCATGGGATTTTAGAGTGGGCCGGCGAGCACGGCTTCGCCCGCGTGGCCCGCGAGCCGGCCATGCGCGAGGAGACCCTGGCCCGGCGCTGTCAGGTGCGCGGCTGGCAGCCGTGGCTGAATACCCTGCACGCCTGGTTCGGCACCCTGCTCGCCGCCCCGCTGCCGCTGCCCAATGGCGCAGGCAGCCTTACGCTTGAAACGCTGACGAGCTACCAGGTGGAGATGGAATTCTGGTTCGCCTCACGCCAGGTCGACACCCGCCAGCTGGACGCCCTCGTAAGTGCTTACACACTTCCCAATCCAGATGACAGGCCAGGCACCAGCCTGCCGCGCCCCGCACTGGATGCCGACACCCTCAACGGCATGCTCAAGGGCTTCATCGACCTCGTATTCGAGCATGAAGGGCGCTACTACGTGGCCGACTGGAAATCGAACCACCTGGGGCCGGACGACAGCGCCTACAGCCCCGAAGCGATGCGCCAGGCGGTGGCCGAGAAACGCTACGACCTGCAGTACGCGCTCTACCTGCTGGCCCTGCACCGGCTGCTCAAGGCACGCCTGCCGGGCTACGACTACGACCGCCACATCGGTGGCTCGCTCACCGTCTTTCTCAGGGGCGCGAATGCGGAGAGCCGCGGCGTGCACGCCGAGCGCCCCCCGCGTGAGCTGATCGAAGCGATGGATGCGCTGTTCCAAGGCAATACCCAAGCGGCAGGCACCCGTAACACGACGGAGGCGCCGGCATGAGCAAGCGCAGTAAGCACGACGACGCCACCCCGGACCTGTTCGCCGATCTCGGAGAGGAATCAGCAGGCATTGGCGACGCACCTGAAAAAGACGAGCCCGCCAGGCCGGAACCGCCTCAAGCCGCGCAGGGCAACGTACAAGCCGCGCTCAACGACACTCAGGCGCTGTTCGCCCTGCTCGACCGCTGGGTGGAGCGCGGCTGGCTGCGTGCGCTGGACCGCGCACTGGCCAGCTTCTTCCAGCGCGAGGTAAGCGACGCCCCTCCCCTGCTGCTGCTCGCCGCGGCGCTTGCCAGCCATCAGCTCGGCCGCGGCCACGTATGTCTCGACCTCGCGCAGACTCTTGCCGCCCCCGACCTGGCGCTCTCGCTGCCACCGGAAGGCGACGACCTCAGCGACCCACCGCCGCTGCCCAGCGAGCTGCTGGCCGAGCTGGATCTCGCCACCTGGCAAGCCGCCCTGAACCACCCCGCCCTAGTGGCGGACGGTAGCGGCCCAGGCAATACCCCGCTGGTGCGCAGCGAACGTGACGGCAACGTGCGGCTCTACCTGCGCCGCTACTGGCAGTACGAGCAGGACATTCGAGGGCTGATCGGCGCCCGGCTCACTTCCGCCACTGACACAGAAACCGACACCGCCACCCTGGCCCGGGCGCTGGCCGCATTGTTCCCCCACAACCATGAGATTGACTGGCAACAGGCCGCCTGTGCACTCGCCAGCCGCTCACGCTTCGCCGTGATCACCGGCGGCCCCGGCACCGGCAAGACCACCACCGTGGTCAAGCTGCTCGCGCTGCTGCAGGCGCTGGCCCTGGGTGAACCTGCCCAGGCCGGCTCAGGCGCCCCGCGCCCGCTGCGCATTCGCCTGGCTGCCCCCACCGGCAAGGCCGCCGCACGGCTCAACGAATCCATCGCCAAGCAGGTGCAGGGGCTTTCGCTGGTGGAGCTGGCCGCCGCCGTGGGCCAACAGGGTGTGGATATCTCAACCTTGCGCGACAGTATCCCGACGGAGGTCACGACTCTGCACCGCCTGCTGGGCTCACGACCGGATACCCGCCACTTCCGCCACCACGCCGGCAACCCGCTGGCGCTGGACGCCCTGGTAATCGACGAAGCCTCGATGGTCGATATCGAAATGATGGCCGCCGTGCTCACCGCCCTGCCGCCCAGGGCGCGGCTGATCCTGCTCGGCGACAAGGACCAGCTTGCCTCGGTGGAGACCGGCGCCGTGCTCGGCGACCTGTGCCAGCGCGCCGAAGGCGGCCACTACACCCCGGCCACCTGCGACTGGCTGGAACGGGTGACCGGCGCGCCGATTCCCGAACAGTACCGGGACGCAGCAGGCCAGCCGCTCGACCAGGCCATCGCAATGCTGCGAGTGAGCCACCGCTTTGATGCGAAAAGCGGCATCGGCCAGCTTGCCGAAGCGGTCAATCGCCCGCTCGACACCGACCACGGCCAAAAGGAGAAGAAGCGTGCCGTGCGCGAGATCTTTCAGCAGGGCTACGCCGACATCGCCCGCCTTGCCCTGACGGACGCCGACGACCCGGCACTGGATCGCCTCGTCGTGAACGGCAACTCGACCGGCTTCACCAACAGCGGCGAAGGCCGCCACGACCGTCGCGGCGAGACCATCGCGCCACCGGTCGGCTATCGCCATTACCTGGAAGTGATGAAGGCAGCACGCCCCGCGCAGCCCTTCTTCGGCGAAGGCGATGCCCGCCAGCCCTATGACGACTGGGCCCGCCAGGTGCTCGCCGCCCACGGCCACTTCCAATTGCTGTGCGCACTGAGGAAAGGCCCGTGGGGAATCGAGGGGCTGAACCCGCGCATCGGCCGCGCCCTGCGCCGCGCCGGCTGGCTCAAGGCCAGCGACCTGGAATTGGAACAAGGCTGGTTCGAAGGCCGCCCGGTGCTCGTCACCCGCAACGACTACGGCCTGGGGCTGATGAACGGCGATATCGGCATCACCCTCGCTGTGCCCGAAGCTCGCAGCGCAACCGAACAACCCGGCCGCACCCTGCTGCGCGTCGCCTTCCCGGCCAGCGACGGCAGCGGCGACATCAAGTGGGTACTGCCCAGCCGCCTGCAGGCGGTGGAAACCGTATTCGCCATGACGGTGCACAAATCCCAGGGCTCGGAATTCACCCACACCGCCCTGTTGCTCCCCGACGCCCCCAACCCCATCCTCACCCGCGAGCTGGTCTACACCGGCATCACCCGCGCGCGGGACTGGCTCACGCTGGTCGAGACGAGCCGCGGCATGCTGGATGAAGCGGTGACGAGAGAGGTGGTCAGGGTGAGTGGGCTGGGGAGGTTGTAATAAAGCCCAAGGGGTGTCCTGAAAATCGACACGTATGCTTATCAAAGCAAGGGAGTTGCAAATGAGGCACTACAGAAAAATCGAACATGTGAGACGCCATGGCCTTTCCCTGCTGGCTCGGCTCGGCCGCTACGAGTTGGCAGTGCTGCTGTGTGTCTCGGTCCTTTCCGGCGGGGTCTGGGGGTTCATCGAGCTGGCCGATGCCGTCACCGAGGGGGAAACCCAGACCATCGACGAGACCCTGCTGCTTGCCCTGCGCAATCCTGCCGATCACACCGATCCGCTCGGCCCGGGCTGGGTCGAGGAAATGGGACGAGACTTTACCGCGCTCGGCGGTGTCGGCGTGCTGGTAGTGATCACACTGGGTGCCCTAGGCTACATGCTACTCGCCCGGCACCATCGTGCGGCGCTCTTTGCCTCGGTCGCGGTGCCCGGCGGCATGCTGCTCAGCACGCTGATGAAGATGGGCTTCGATCGTCCCCGGCCCGACCTCGTGCCGCATGAAGCCATGGTCTACACCGCGAGCTTCCCCAGCGGCCACTCGATGATGTCTGCCGTCACCTACCTCACCCTGGCCGCCCTGCTCATCCGTGTACAGCCAGCGCTGAGGCTGAAGGCTTACCTGCTGATACTGGCGATACTGCTCACCCTGCTGGTGGGCATGAGCCGTGTCTACCTCGGCGTGCATTGGCCGACGGATGTACTTGCCGGCTGGACCGCCGGAGCGGCCTGGGCCTCGCTGTGCTGGCTGGTGATGCGCTGGTTGCAGCGGCGCGGGCAGGTAGAGACAGAGGAGAGCAGCTCGGGAACCGAGTAGGTGTTCAAGCGCTAGCAGCCGCAGCATCAAGAGGTGCTGGCCCGTGGGCCGAGGGTATAGAACAGCCGATATTACCGTTGGCTGGTGTTATCGGCTTTCGGCCAGAAGCGGACCCTGGCGATTATCCGCTTCGGCCGAAAGCAGTCTCGCGTCAGTCTCACTTGTCAGTCGTTGCTGCGTCTATGAGGCAGCGGTACTAGGCTGTCGGCACTGTTCCTCCGTCAATGACAAATTCTGTCCCAGTAATGGATGCGGCGCGAGGCGAAGCCAGAAAAGCAATAAGGTTAGCAACCTCGGACGGCGCGGAAGGGCGACCGATCGGAATGCCACCGATTGAGTCCATGATTATCTGTTTACCCCCTTCGTAATCCGTTCCTGCTTCCATCGCCAGTCGCTGCGCCAGTGCGATGGATGATTCGGTTTCGACCCACCCCGGTGCAACTCGCAAGACTCGAACACCTTGCGGTGAAACTTCTTTCGATAGGCTTTTGCTGTAGGTCGAAAGCGCAGCTTTGGCAGCAGCGTAAGCAGTCGTTGCTTCAGGCAGGGGCAGTCTGCTCTGGATAGAAGTCACATGGATGATGACGCCTTCGTTTCGATTCAACATATCGGGGAGCAAGGCCCGATCCAGGCGCACGGCGGGAAGCAGATTCAAGTTGAATTCGCTTTGCCACTGCTCGTCGTTTAGCGCAGCAAACCCTCCCCCGGGGGCTGACGAGCCGCCCAAAACATGAATGAGGATGTCCACCGTTCCCAAGAGACGTTTTGCCTCGGTCACCAGGAAATCACATCCCTCTCTGGTCATGAGATCAGCCGAAACGCACTGGTCGTCAGCCATATCGGCAGGCGCGTGACGGGCCGAGGTCACCACCTTTGCTCCCTGCTCGAGGAACAGTTCAACTACGGCTCTTCCGACCCCTTTGGTGCCTCCGGTGATCAAGACCCGCTTACCTGCCAAGTCGAGGTTCATCATTACTTAATCTCCAATGAGCGAATCCGACCATCCTGCAGCAGAAATACGTGACCCAGCTCCGCTGGACTGCCAGGAAAATTACCGACAACACGAGTCTTGACGACCAGTTGACCCTCTTCATTTGATGACTCCAGGGGCTCGACACGGTAGGTAAAGGCTTGCTTTGCGTCACGCTGCCAGGCCTCGATAGCTTTGACCCCTTGGTGTGTCTGGTTCTCGTCGATCACCGTGGCATCTGTCCAAAAGCAGTCCACAACACGCGAGGTGTCGCCACCATTATTGATTTCAAAGAACGTCTCGACGGCTTTAGGTAGTAGTAGGTGCATCATCGGATCTCCTGTCTGTTAAGCAACGGGGTTACGGAGCAACCTTGCAGTTAGGATACGAGCCGCCCATAATTCCAACAATCGGGATGCACATTAATGACGAATCCCGATAAACGGGACAATCCGATGTCAGAACAACGCCTAGGCCTCAATGAATTCGAAGCTGCTCTGGCCGTGGCACGCAGGGCCTCGTTTCGACAGGCGGCTATCGAACTCAGTATTTCAACCACTGCTTTGAGCAATACCATTGCCAAACTGGAAGCGAATCTCGGCACGCGGCTGTTCAATCGCACGACACGCAGCGTGTCTCTGACCGAAGCAGGCATGATGTACGTGGACCGTGTGGGTCCGGCATTGCAGGATTTACGCGGCGCACTGGAAGCAGTGCGATCCCACAGCGCCGGTCCTACGGGTGTCTTGCGTATCAATGCTTTTGCCAGCGCCGCACGTGAAGCTCTTCTTCCGCTAGTGCTGGAGTTTCTGCGACGTCACCCACAAGTACATATCGACCTTGTTACTGAGGGCCGTCTGGTTGACATAGTCTCTGAAGGGTTCGATCTCGGTGTGCGGTCTGCGAACCTCGTACCCAGTGACATGATTGCGATTCGTCTTGGTAAGCCGCAACGCTATGCAGTGGTTGGGTCGCCAGCGTATTTCGATACTTACGGTCGGCCCAGTTCGCCGTCTGATCTCCTTCTTCACAACTGCGTGCGCATCCGTCTCCCAAATGGCGCGATCTATCCATGGCATTTCGAATGTGATGGAGAAGTGGCCAGAGTCGATGTGAGCGGGCAACTTACACTGGACGAAGCAAACCTCGCCAAGACCGTCGTGCAGCAAGGCGTAGGGCTCGGTTTTTTTATGGAACAAGACGTGTACCGCGAAATCGAGACCGGCGAGTTCGAGCGAGTATTGGAAGACTGGACCCCGCCCAGAGATACCCTGTGTCTTTACTATCCGAACCGCCGCAACCCGTCCGCCGCGCTCAAGGCGTTCACCGCCTTGGCCCGCGCTAATTTTGCCGACAGGAAGGGGCTCGCGGAGTGACGTCCAATTGACGCGCCACCTGCTTGTTGCACCACGATTTATTGCCTCTGAGGGAGCATATGAATGCTTCTCTCAAAGGCATGCTGATCGCTTACGGCCAGAAGCTGCCGCTTGAATGCCTCTGCGAAATCTTGGGCGATACAACTGGCATTTTGGCACCTGGCTAGGTGAGTGCGACTTTACCGCCCTGCATCGCTCAATGGGCACGACTGACGCCAGGCCATAAGCGAGCTTGGCCACCCCCGCTGCGACTGCTCAGGCCTGCGAAGGCAAGGATGCGCGGTAGGCCAGCAAAGAATCGGGGACAGGCCACGATTCATTTCAAACCGTGGCTTCCGCCGTTGACACAGGCCGGCCTTTACACCACTGCAGCCGCTACCGCCCTGGAACGCCAGGCAAACCCCAACACCATCAACAGCCCCAGCCCGGCCATCGCCGCACCGGCCAGGGAAATCGCCGGGTAGCCCAGGCCGACGTTGATCACCGCACCACCCAGCGCCGCGCCAATCGCATTGCCCAGGTTGAAGGCGCCGATGTTCACAGCCGAGGCCAAGTTGGGTGCGTCCTTGGCGGCTTCCATCACCCGCATCTGCAGCGGCGGCACAATGGCGAAGCTGGCGATACCCCAGATCAGAATGGCCGCAGCAGCCGGTAGCGGCCAGCGCATCAGCACCGTGAACGCCAGCAATACCAAGATCAGCGCACTCAGCGAGACGATCAGGGTGCAGTCGACAGAGCGATCCGCCGCCTTTCCGCCCCATATGTTGCCCAACGTCAGGCCGATGCCGTATAGCACTAGCATGGCGGTGATGAAGGTGGTGGAAGCCTGGGTCTCGCTGCTGAGGATCGGCGCGATATAGGTGAATACGGTAAACATCGCACTGGACCCGATCACGGTCAGCGCCAAGGCTGCCAGCACAGAGCCACGACCCAGCACGCGGATTTCAGTCAGCACGCCGCCGCCTTTCGGCAGAGGCACATTGGGCAATGCGAACCACAGCGCAAGCATGGTCAACACACCAAGGCCGGTAATGCCCCAGAACGCCGTGCGCCAGCCGAACACCTCGCCAAACCAGGCTGCCAACGGCACGCCACCGATGGTCGCCAGGGTTAAGCCCATGAACATCGCCGCCACCGCCCCCGCCCGTTTGTCCGGCGCGACCAGACTGGCGGCGACGATGGAGCCGACGCCAAAGAAGGCGCCGTGATTAAGCGAGGTCACCAGCCGGGCGACAAGCAGGCTGTAGTAGTCAGTCGCCAGCGCCGACATCAGGTTGCCCAGAGTGAAGATGGCCATCAGTCCGATCAGCAGGTAACGCCGGGGGATCCTGCCCGTGGTCAGAGTCATAAGGGGCGCGCCGAGCAGCACGCCCAGCGCATAGGCGCTGACCAGCAGGCCGGCAGCAGGAATGGAAACGCCGAGATCGAGCGCGATGCCCGGCAACAAGCCCATAGGGGAGAACTCGGTGACACCAATGCCGAAGGCACCGATGGCGAGCGCAACAAGGGGGGGATTTATACGCATGGAAAGGCTCCTCATCTATGCCGCGAATGCTACAATTCGGACATTGCAAGCGGTAGGTAGCCTTTTCTGCAAACACCTTTGCTTTTGGGGAACAAATGGACTTTAGCGGCAGGTCAGGTGAAATGGTCGTGTTCGCCAGCGTGGCGGAGGAAGGCAGCCTGTCGGCCGCCGCACGAGCGTTGGGGCTGACACCCTCGGCCGTTAGCCGAATCATCGCGCGCACTGAACAACGCCTTGGTACCCGCCTGTTGCTGCGCACTACCCGCGCGATCACTTTTACCGCCGAAGGCGAGGCCTATCTGCGTGGTGCTCGACGCATCCTTGCCGATATGGCCGAGGTCGAAGAGGCCATTGCTGACCAGGGCGTGCCCAAAGGCCGCTTGCGCGTAAGTGCTGCGCTCGGCCACGGGCGGCTGGCCATCGTGCCGTTGGTGACCGCATTCAGCGCGCGTTACCCGAACATCACAGTCGACCTCACTCTGGGCGACGAAGTCGTCGATATTCTCGGCGGCCAGGCCGACGTAGCCGTGCGCTTCGGCCATCTGCCCGACAGCCCACTGACCGCTCGCCGCATAGGCGATACCGGCCAGGTGGTGGTGGCCTCCCCAGACTATCTCCAGCGCCACGGCACGCCGCAGCAACCGGAAGACCTGTTGCAACACAACTGCCTGCGCTTCAACTTCCGACGTGCTGAACCCAACTGGCCGTTCATCCGCGACAACCAGGCATTCTCCCTCAAGGTATGCGGCAATATAGAATGCAGCAGCGGTGAAGCGCTGGCGCAATTCGCACGGGTGGGCGCAGGCATCGCGCGCATCGGCGAATTCAGCGTGGCCGAGGATTTGCAGCGCGGCGACCTGGTACCGCTGCTGGAAGCCTTCAATCCCGGTGATAGGGAACCCATTCATGCGGTGTTCGTGGGTGGCTCGGCGATGCCGGCGCGGGTGCGATTGTTCGTGGACTTCCTGCTAGAGAATCACCGCATGTGAACAGGCGATAGCTCCGAGGGTGAGTGATGGCTTTCGGCAAGAAGCCGACATCCAGGATTAGAATAATCTGATGTAATGCCTGAGTTAGGCGATTCCTCACCCATGCTCCACAGCCTTATTCCAATTCGGGTAATGATGGTAACTGGTAGCCAGAATCCCCCATCTGGACGCACCAAATCTCACCCAGTTCAACAAGGCGCTGATTCACCCAATCTACCGGAACATTATCTATACCCGCTTCGATACACGGAGCATCGGACGGGAATTTCTCAAGGTATTCCGCCCGTATGGCTTGTAGAAGTTCCACACGCCGATTGAACTCCGGATGGTTGCCGCCCGAACCACCGCGACCGAATCCCCATATGGCAGTGGGGAATCCAAAGCGTTCGGTAGGTCCCCGTGCACCGCGACCACCACGACCATTAGCGGTCCCACAACTGCCTCCATCGCCACCAATTATCAGCCCATCATCACCTTGGATGAAGCCGCCTCCACCTTTCCCACCGATGCCTGAAACACCTCCTTCACCGCCTTTGCCCCCGATGATCGTGCCCCTGTTCCCGATGATGGTGCCGCTACCACCTTCGCCTCCTCTCCCCTGACTTCTCTTATTGAGATTGTCAGTTACCCATTTCGCGTGAACTTGCTTCCACTCGTGCAGTTGCTCGGGCGAGAAGTCTGCGCCGCCATTTTTGTCGATCATGTCGGCGCAGTTGCTACAGAGGAAAATGCCGTTTTCGATGCCGCCTCGCTCTTCACTTGTCATCTCCGGATCGAAGCGAGGGCCTCCTTCCGCAGCCGCGCATATGTGGGCGGCTTTTCCTGTGTACAGAAACTTTCCCGGTTCTTTATCAGACGGCGCTAAAGTCTGGGCCCGACAATCCGGATTGGAACAAATATAGGCAGCTCGCTTGGCAAGAGCGTCTGCTACAGGTTTGAGAAAATCGTCGCGTCGCTTTGCCATCATTACAAATCGCCTAACATGAATGAACGAGCATGCCGTCTTTGCCGGCATGTCAGCTTTGGGTCGATACCGGTCAGTTTGGTAGGTAGCCGCGTTCGCGTAGTGCGATGATGTCTGTGGAATAGGCAAGCTGCATTCGCCGGGCGTAACCTGCACTCGACTGTCAAGTGAGAGAAACGCTATACGAGGTTCGGAAGATTCCCTATCCATGTGGGCTGCCCCTGCGCGTACGGCTGTGTCGTTATGTGTCTTTGCGTTTCAGCCTAGCACCGGAACATGCCTCGCCTCCCGCTATTGGCGCAAAACCTCCGTTTGAGCGATAATTACGTATATCCGCCATTTGGCGAACGGAGGTCGTTATGGCTCTGCCCCAGCTGCCCATCGAAAAGCGCCAACACATGAGCGCGGCGGCGATGCGTACGTACCCCAACATCGCCAACGACTGGGGCCTGAAAGAGCAGGAAGCCGCCTTGCTCCTTGGCGTGCCTGAGTCGACCTATCGGCGTTGGCGCAAGCAGCCCACGACGGCGCGTCTCGACGTCAATCAGCTTGAGCGCATGTCGCTGATCCTGGGGATCTACAAGGCCCTCCAGATCCTGCTGCCGCGGGCCGACGCTGCGGATTCCTGGTTGCGCCGGCCAAATCGCAACCCCCTGTTCGCAGGCCAGTCACCTCTGGATCGGCTGCGCAGCGGCTTGGTGCAAGACCTCTATGTGGTCCGCCAGCACCTCGATACCGCCCGAGGTGGGGGCCATGCGTGACGTTTCCACTCTCCCCTGTGTGCTGGCGCCCCTGCTACCGAATCATTCCTTCGCGTTTCCCGCCTATCGACTTGTTCGAGCGGGTTGCGACACCTGACGACTGGGACCTGCTGCAGGAGCTTGAGGGAGAGACCTCGGCGCGTCTGCGAGAGCAGGCCGGGGCAATTCACCTGGTACGCGATGAAGACCGCCGATATGGCCCCGGCTGGACGCCGGTGATGGCGGCGTTCTGTCATTTCAGTGAGCACGGCACCCGGTTCACCGATGGCACCTTTGGCGCCTATTACTGTGCCTTGACCGAGGCCACGGCCATCGCGGAAACCCGCTATCGCGCCGAGCGCTTCATGCAGGAATCCAATGAGCCGCCCATGCCGCTCCAACAGCGGGTCTACCTGGCGGACCTTGAGGGCGAACTCATCGACTTGCGCGACAATCCTCCAGGGGCCGCTCCTCTGCTGGACCCGGATGACTGGAACGCTGGCCAAGCCTTTGGCCGCAAGGCCTGGGAGTCCCACACCGATGGGATTGTCTACCCAAGCGTGCGTGATCCGGATGGTGAGTGTGCCGCGGTACTACGACCGCCAGTATTGTCGGCGACTTGGCAGGGTAGGCATCTTGGCTATGAGTGGGACGGTGAGCGAATTCGCCATGTCCTCGAGCTGCGATTGGTGGAGTGAGGATGTTTCGAGGGAAGTCAAACCATTGCCCTTTGCTGATGTAAGTATCGCTATGCTGACCATCGTGCGCGCTTGACATTGTCTGGCACTGTCGCAAAACTATACGCAACCTACGTACACTATATGAAAGCAACCTTTGTCGAGCTGCCTCCCTTCGAGCGGCATCGATCTACCTACTTCGATGATGCCGCCTTTCGTGCCTTCCAGAGTTTCTTGCTCCAGAACCCGGAGGCCGGTGATGTCATCCAAGGAACAGGAGGGCTGCGCAAGATCCGGTTCAGTGACCCCAAGCGGCAGAAAGGTAAACGGGGCGGTGTTCGCATCATCTACTACTGGTGGTTGGGTGGCTCACAGTTCTGGCTGTTCACCGTGTACGACAAGGATTCACAGGATGACCTCACGCCAGCCCAGCGCAAGACCCTGAGACAGCTGCTAGACGCGGAAATTAATGCGAGGACATGATCATGGGCCGTAACATTTTTGACGAACTCGTCGAGGGCTTCGATGCACTGGCAGATGAGCGCCAAGGCAAGCGCACGCTGCGCTCCCACTCCGTAGAGCTAGCAGAGGTTCCCGACATCACAGCCAGCGAGCTCATCGAGCTGCGGGAGCGGCTGCATATGTCTCGCCCGATATTCGCCATGTACCTCCGCACCAACCCAAGGACACTGGAGAATTGGGAGCAAGGCCGCGCCAAGCCCAATGCCCAGGCCAAGACACTCATCCGGCTGGTCCAGAAGTATCCCGAAACCCTCGAACATCTTGCTGATCTTGCCTAGCCGCTCGCGCGTCATTATCCATGAGCCAAGGACGCCCCCCCCCCCCTTGAGCGCTACCGCACCGGAAACCTAACCTCCTCTACTCTCGCCCGAAAGAAAGGAAAGTACGCCTCCGTGCCGAAGTGATTGCCACCGTCGATCTTGGTGGGCAGGGTGTAGCCTTCGAAGTTTTGGAAGTCGTCCAGGTAGCCGCCGAAGGGCTGGAACCGCCATTCCTTCTCGGGATTGGCGTTGCTCCAGCGCTGGAACTGCACCCAAGTCGGTTGGCCGTTCTCGGCCACGGCGATCTCTATCGATTGCTCCAGGGTGCCGTGGGTGATGACCGCTCGCGCCAGGCTTGGCTCGCCGGTCTCTTCCCAGCGAACGCCATGCTGCGGCAGCAGGGCGGCGGGTGCCCAGAAGGCGGCCTCCCCAGCCACGCGACCGAACGACGAGCGCAGGTGGTTGTCATTGCCCCCTACCCTGGCGACGGGCAGCGTGCCGTTGAGCCAGAAGCGCGTCCAGGAGCGGCCGTTGGCCATGCCGTCCGAGCCGCTTAATTGCAGGATTCCCGAGCCGGCCCGAATCCGCCAGATGAAGCCGTGCGGCGAGGCGAGTATCTGCCTTGCCCGCATGGGGCGGTAGCCCGGCGCTTCCTTGCTGCCGAAGCCGATCTCGCCGGTCATGTGGATTTCGCTGACGACACGGAGCAGTGTGTCCGGGGCGATGGTGTAGAGGAAGTAGCGACGGGCGGCGTCAGGCAGGCCTTCGACCATGGCGGGATCGAACGTTTCGACGGTGACGGGCGCCTGGGACTGCAGCCAGGTCCAGGCCTTATCCATCGTGCGGTTATCGGCCAGTCGCCAGGCCTGCATGGCCAGTGCCGCTATCAGCAGCAGACCCACCGCCGTTGCCAGGTACACCATCCGGTCTCTCCTGTGCTCTGCTCTTGTTCTCTTCTCTCTACGCTCTTCTCTACTCTGTGCCCTTCTTATGCGGGGCACTGATCACTCAACGGGCGAATTCGGAAAACCTGGGCAGCTCATCGGCAAGCTCGAACCACTCCGCCCTGGACGAGACCCAGGCGTGGTAGCGCTTGCTGGGCGATATCGGCGTATCCAGGGTGCCCAGCCGCAGCCGCTTGGCTTCGGGCAGATCGTCACGAGCGCTGTAGAGCGGGCTGCCGCATTCGGCGCAGAACACCCGCGCCTTGTTCGGCGTGGCGCGGTACTCCTTGAGGTATTCCGCGCCCTGGGTGATGCGAAAATCGGCCGAGCGGATGGGCGCCACGGCGGCGAAAGCGGAGCCCTGGGCCTTCCGGCACTGCTGACAGTGGCACATGGAGACCTCATCGATCTCGCCGCGGTACTCGTACTTCACTTTCCCGCACAGGCAGCTTCCCTGGTGCATCGACGTCTCTCCCCGGTGGCTTTCGCTTACGATACATCTTTGGGTATCCGATGGCTGAAACCAGCGTCAAACACGATCTGAAAGTGCTAGGGTTCGAGGGAATCCTACCCAATGGCCCAGCAACCATGCCCCACGTCGACATCACCGTGATCTCCGATGCCATTTGCCCATGGTGCTTCATCGGCAAACGCCACCTCGAGCTCGCCTTGGCCGAACTGCCCGAGGAAATCAGCGTATCGGTGGCCTGGCATCCCTTCGAACTCAACCCCGACATGCCCGCCGGGGGCCTGTCGCGGCGTGACTACCGCACCGCCAAGTTCGGCTCCTGGGAGCGCTCCCGGGCGCTCGACGCCCAGGTGGAGGCTGCCGCTGCCCAGGCCGGCATCGAGATCCACCACGAACGCATGACACGAACACCCAATACCTTCAACGCCCACCGGCTGATCTGGCTAGCCGGGGAACATGGCGTCCAGTCGGCGGTGGTCGACGCGCTCTTCCGGCGCTACTTCGTCGAGGGCGAGGACATCGGTGACAGCGCGGTACTGGCCAGCGCCGCCCGAGATGGCGGGCTAGCGGATATCGACATCCCCGCCTTTCTCGTCAGCGACCAGGGCCGGCCAGAGGTCAGAGCCGGTCTTGAAGAGGCGCGGCGCCTGGGAGTGAGCGGCGTGCCCACCTTCATCATCAACAGCACCACCGGCCTGTCGGGCGCCCAGCCGCCGGAGGCGCTGCGCCAGGCGATTCTCGAGTCGACCGGCAGGGGTTGAAGGCCATCCGATCAAGGGGACGAGCGCCGGGTTCTAACATGCTTGCCCCCTGTCGGCGTCGGTGTCATCGTCTTCCGGTCACCATCAGCGCCTGAACCACAAGGAGCAATATCGTGTTCATCGCCATGAACCGTTTTCGGGTCAACCCCGAGCGAGTGGAAGAGTTCGAGCAGATCTGGCTGGAGCGGGAGACCCACCTGCAGGGCCTGCCCGGCTTCGTCGAGTTCCATATGCTGCGCGGCCCCGAGAAGGAGGATCACGTGCTCTACGCCTCGCACACCATCTGGCGTTCGCGCGAGGACTTCGAGGCCTGGACGCACTCCGAGGCGTTCCGCAAGGCGCACGCGAACGCCGGCCAGAGCAAGCGCGAGGGGCTGTACCTGGGCCCGCCGAACTTCGAAGGGTTCGAGGTCATCCAGACGGTCGGCAACACGAGCGATGCCTGAGGCACGGATGAGGATCGAAACATGAGCGCGGCGCAGCGCACCCCGCCGCTGACGCCACTGGGCGGCCACAACGTCCTGTTCGCGATGGCGGCCGAGGCCGAATACGGCACGCATCTCAGGAAGCGTTTCGATCCTTTGATCATCGGCGTTGGCCCCGTGGAAGCGGCGGTCGAGCTAACCGCCGCCCTTGCCGCCCTCGCCCAGTGCGAGCGCCTGCCGGACCTGGTGGTGTCGCTGGGCTCGGCCGGCAGTCGGGCGCTCGAACAGACCAAGATCTATCAGGCGACTTCCATCGCCTACCGCGACATGGACGCCTCGCCGTTGGGCTTCGAAAAGGGCACCACGCCCTTTCTCGACCTGCCGGCGACGGTCCCCCTACCGCTGCGCATTCCCGGCATTCGTGAGGCTACGCTCTCCACCGGCGCCAATATCGTCTCGGGCGCGGCCTATGCCGCCATCGCCGCCGACATGGTGGACATGGAGAGCTATGCCTGCCTGCGCGCCTGCATGCGCTTCGACGTACCGCTGATCGTGCTGCGCGGCATTTCGGACGGCAAGACAGAGCTGCACCATGTCGACGACTGGACGGAATATCTCCATGTCATCGATGAGAAGCTGGCTTCCGCCGTCGATCGCCTCGGCGAGGCGCTCGCCAAGGGGATGTTGAAGCGTTGACCTTTGCGGCACAAATGAAAGGCTTAGGCGAGATGTGGCTCGAGCCAGCGCTTCAGTTGTGACCCCTGCATCAGCCCGGCCTGGCGGGCGATCTCGCGCCCTTCCTTGAAAACGATCAGCATGGGAATGCTGCGAATGCCGAAGCGCCCGGCCAGGGCCGGTTCCGCCTCGGTGTCGAGCTTGGCGAAGCGGATGCGCGGCTCCAGCTCGGCGGCGGTCTGGGCAAAGATCGGCGCCATCATCTTGCAGGGGCCGCACCAGCCGGCCCAGAAGTCCACCACTACCGGCAGCTCGCTGCGCTCGACCAGGGCCGAATAGTTGGCGCTAGTGAGCTCCAGGGGCGCACCGGTGAACAGCGGCTGCTTGCACTTGCCGCAGCGGGAGGCGTCGGCCAGCCGCGCCGTGGCCACACGGTTGATGGCCAGGCAGTGGGGGCAGGCCAGATGCAGTGAATCAGACATGGCAGGGCTCCGGTGAGGGTGGCAGGAACGAGGATAGGTGCGGCGCTAGCTGCCGTCGGCGTAGGCCGCTAGTCGTCAACCTTGGTCAGCGCCGAGTCCTTGTGCATGGCGATGTGGTCCGTCTTGTCGCTCTTGATCTCGTACTGCGGCTCGTCTTCGCTGGCATGACGCTTGTGCCCCTTGTACTCCGTGTCCTGGGTATGAACGCGGACGATCTTTCCGCTGACGTGCCCTGCCTCGGAATTCCAGCGTACGTGGTCGCCCACCTTGAATCGCTTGGCCATTGCTCACCTCTCATCAGGGGTAAAGGGTTCGTGCTGGTAGCATAGCCCAGCGAATGGGAAACCTTCCCTCTGGGGTAGTGTCGTCAACCGAATACCATTTGCCGCCTGGTCACGAGGAGTGAGCACCGTGTTCATCCTCCATGAATCATTTTCGGGTCAGATCCGGAAGAGTGGAAGCCCGAGCTAACAAAGCCCTTACAAAACAAAACTATTTATCATCGCTTTCTTCAGACTTAATGGCAAACAAGGTGAGTTCGGTGTGCTACCGCACGGACATAACCTCTTTCAGCATTTATGCTTTGGCTATGTCGTGACAGGTGAAGTTAACAGCAGCTTGTTGAGAAAGAACTTCTGAATCAAGTATTCACCTGAACGATTTTGCTTGCTTGTTACAGAGAAGGAAATATTAGATGAGTACTGAAAAATCCAAGTCGGATAGCAACCAGAGTAGCGCACGTGGCAACCAGCAATTCGACGAGGCCATCGTCGAGCCGGTACGTGCCTACGGCGCACTGACCACCGATTACTTTGAAAAGCTCTTCGCGGCTCAGTTCGACGCCGTTCGCGCCTTCGCGGACACCAGTTTGGCGCAATCACGCTCTTGGCTTGAAGTCAAAGATTCCGACAGTTTTCGGCAGGTGATCGAGCAGCAACAGCAGGCCGTTCGAGAGCTGAGTGAGAAGATGAAGGAAGACGCTGAAAAGATTCGCGCCTTGAGCCAGGAGTATTTACAGGAGACTCAGCAACTGACGGCAGCAGGCATGCAGAAGGGAAAGGAACAAGTAGAGAACAGCTTGCAAAAAGGTAAGGAAAAGGCTGACGATACTCAACAGAAAAGCCAGCAGCAGGCCGACAAGGGCAAAAAATCGGCCAGCGCATCGCATCAGTAATAGTTGCTTTATAAGTAAGCGCATGCTTGAAGGGCCGTCTTCGCGAGAAGACGGCCCTTCAACTATTTGGCTGCCCTACCGGAGCATGAGCGCCTGGCAGTGGCTGAATCGGCACTTTGGTCGCCGCTTATGCCGCGCCTGTCGGCATGAGGACCGCTTCGATCGGTCGCCGCAACGAACGCGGCATCGCCTTGCCCCGCCCGAACCGCACCACCAGGTCGGGGCGCCCACCCACTACGCCTAATGCCTCGGCGAATGCTGGGCGCACGCTCGACTCTTCGATGGGCTGGTTGATGAAGGCATTGCAGATGCCGAGTGCCGTCGCCTGCAGGGCGAAGCGCTGGTAGCAGCGGCCGACTTCCACCCAGTGCGCCCTGTCGTCGGCTCTCGAGATGAACACGGCAATGCCGGCCGAACTGCGCACCTGACGAGCCACCTTGGCATTTTCGGCGCCTTGCCGAAACAGGGCGCGGAATAGCCAACGGCCCAGCCAGCGCGGGGTGGCGGGGCTTCCCATGGAGCGCGCGAAAAGCCCGTCACCGGCCTCGAGCGCCTCCCGGTCGCCGAAGCGAAGCCAGGCTTCGAGCTCCTGGCGGAACGCCGCGTTCGCGATCTGCCGGCTGTTGGCCTGAAGCACGTACTCCAGCACTTTCTCCATCGCTTCACGTTCGGTCAGCAGGCTGATCGAGACCCCATCTCCGGTTCCCGCGGCCTGTAGCAGGTACAGTTCCTGATCGGTCGCGGGCGAGCCGTCGTAATCGGTGCGCGCGCACTGGCGTGCCGGAATGGCCTCGAACAGCGGCGTGACCTCAGGCTGACAGGGTGTCAGTGTGACGCGCACCTCTCCGTCTCCTTCGGGATGGAAGATGATCTCGCCTGACATACCGAACGCCCGCGCCGCCAGGCTCAGGTTTTCGGCGGCACATCCCAGCGAGACGTAGAGGTGGTGATCGTCCGGATCGACGACGGGTGTGCGCCGCGAGAGATCCGGCAGGATGGCGATGGCATCGTCGGCGATGCGGAAGCGCCAGCATTGGGTGTTGTGTCCGGAAGGAGCCAGGGTGGCATAGCGAATGAGCGCCTTCAGCCGGGCGGCATGATCGGTCGCTTGCCTATCGCCGTGGCGCCAGAGGTGCTTCACCACTTGCTCGTAGTTCATAACCCGCCCCATCCCTTCGCCCCTTGCTGCCTTCAGTTTAGCGCCAACACGGCCCTCAAGAACATGGCTCACAACATGTCGCTGCACTGTCTTCGCCATCCCCTCATCGGCAGCATATTTCCCAAGGTTGCCCCGGTGGCTAGGCTGATCTCGTCATGTCGACACTGCA
This sequence comes from Billgrantia sp. C5P2, assembly GCF_051062895.2. Taxonomy (NCBI): domain Bacteria; kingdom Pseudomonadati; phylum Pseudomonadota; class Gammaproteobacteria; order Oceanospirillales; family Halomonadaceae; genus Billgrantia; species Billgrantia sp. C5P2. Next base: position 743,215 of record NZ_CM128542.1, on the reverse strand, counting down.
GATGTGAGACTTATTCGCCACACCGCTTGGGCAGGAGGTTGACGCGTGGCGAGGCCGCCCGGAGAGGGGGAGCGGGTGCGCGGATGGCGTGCATTTTTCCGTTGAGCTCGCCGCCCTGTCTCAGGCAGGATGGAGAAAGGAGAGCAGGTTGGTAGACAAGCAACGGCATACCGCTGGAGGAGCCACATGCAACCGCTGAGCTATTACTACTACAACGTGCTGGAAGGTCTCGAAAAGCCGTGCGACGTACCGTCGACCCAACTGCAGGAGGGCTACGACATCCTGTATCGACATGGCGGGCGCATCGAAATTGACCTGATGCGCAAGGCCGAGGATAGCAATGCCCAGGGCAAGCCCTATCACTGGTACGAGGCCCTGGATGAGGAGCAGCGGGCGAAACTGCACAAGGCCCTGGATGAGGAAAATCCCGCCAAGATTCTCAAGCTCATTCAGCGCAACGGCTATGCCGGCGTGCTCTACCACCATGCCTGGCATAACTTCCGGGAGTCGGGAGCCGCCTAAGAACCGATATCAAGCGTCGGACATGCCATGCCGACTGCTTGATCAATAAGCCGAATCGTACAGGGCCGCTTTCCCCAGGAAAGCGGCCCTTTTACTTATCGTTTGACACTACCGGTGCTGCTGATCTTAGATAGACCTCTATTTAGATAGATCGGTCTATATAGATTTACGTGTACAGGAGCGTCATCGAATGCCCGCCTCCAAGCGCGACCAGTTGCTGGCCACGGCCGAGCAACTCTTCTATGAGCAGGGGTTCCACGCCACCGGCATCGACCGCATCGTGGCCGCCGCCGGGGTGGTGCGGATGACGCTCTACAATCACTTCGAATCCAAGGAGGCCCTGGTCGCGGCCGTGCTGCAGGCCCGCCATGAACGCTTCGTCGCCAGCCTCGATGCGGCAACGGCCTCAGCCCCGCCGGGCCAGGCGACACGGGCGCTGGTCGATGCGCACGGCCGCTGGCTCAAAGCCTACAGTCAGCATGGCTGCATCATGGCCAAGGCGATGGGCGAATTCGCCGAGCACAGCGCCGAAATCCATGCCCTGGCGACGGCCGCCAAGCAAGACTTGCTGGCACGCCTCGAAGCCGCCGTGGCACGCGATGGCCTGGACCATCATGCCGGCCTGGCGCGACGCCTCTTCATGGTGCTGGAAGGTAGCAATACGGCGGTGGTGGTGCTGGGTATGCAGACCGGCCTGGCCGACACTCGGGCGCTGGTCGACGCTCTACTCGCCGCGGCCCGGAGCGAGACCCCATGAGGCCGCTCTCCTCGCTCGCCATGGCGGCCCTGGGCAGCGGGGTCATTGCCATCACCTACGGGTTGGCCCGCTTCGTGTTCGGGCTCTTTCTGCCCTCGATGCGCGAAGAGCTGACGATCACTTCGACCATGGCGGGTGTCATTGGCGCCCTGCCTTTCCTGAGTTTCGTCTTCGCCATCCTCGCCGCGCCCTGGGTGACGCGCCGCCTCGGGGTACGCCGCGCAGGCGTCGCAGCCGCCGGCCTGGCCGGAATCGGGCTGATCACCATTGCCCAGGCGCCTTCCTCGCTGCTGCTGGCCGTCGGCGTGCTGATCTGCGGGATCAGTACCGGGCTGTCCTCGCCGGCGATGGCGGAAGCGGTATATCGGGTCGTCCCGCCCGATCTGCGCGGGCGGGTCAACGCCACCATCAATGCGGGCACCAGCCTCGGCATCGCGCTCGCCATGCCCGCGGTGCTGGTCTGGGCGGAGGCCTGGCGCAGCGCCTATACCGGGTTCGCCGCCCTGGCGGCACTGGCCGCCCTGGCAGCCCTCTGCTACCTACCGCGTGAGGAACGCATCTCACTCTCGCGGCCCCGGTTGTTCTCCGCGCCGGTGAGCCGAGCACAATGGCTCGGGCTTGCCCGGCTAAGTGGCCTGGCTGCCGGGATGGGGTGTGTGAGTGCAGCCTACTGGGTGTTTGCTCCCGATGCGGTGATCAACGCCGGGGGGCTGGTGTCTAGCCAGACCGCCTGGATGTGGCTGGCGGTGGGCATCGGGGGGCTGACGGGGGCCGGTGGCGGGGATCTCATCTCGCGCTTCGGGCCGGCCATGACCCATGCCGCCGGGCTTACGGTGATGTCTGCAAGCCTGGCGCTTCTGGCCATCAATCCCGGCAACTTCGCCCTCGCCCTGTCATCGGCGGCCCTGTTCGGCGCCGGGTACATGATTCTGACCGGTTTCTACCTGGTCAGAAGCACCCAGATCATGTCCAATGCTCCCGCCTTCGGCCCGGTGCTGCCACTGCTCGCCACCTCGGTCGGCCAGGTCGCCGGCTCTCCGCTGGCGGGCTGGCTTGTGGGAGCTGAAGGTCATGTCGCCACCTTCACGCTCTTTGCCACCCTGGGGCTCGCCGTCGCCGGGTTGGGGTCATGGTTGCTGAAGGAGAGAGCCACCGCCGATGAGCGCGCTCCTGGATAGCCTGGCCTAGTCATCTAGCTTGGTGAGCGCCGAGTCCTTGTGCATGGCGATGTGATCGGTCTTGTCGCTCTTGATCTCGTATTGCGGCTCGTCCTCGCTGGCGTGGCGCTTGTGCCCCTTGTACTCCGTGTCCTGGGTGTGGACCTTGATGATCTTGCCGCTTACCTGCCCCGCCTCGGAGTTCCAGCTGACGCGGTCTCCCACCTTGAAGCGTTTGGCCATGGTCTACCTCAAACCTGTTGAATTGGTTAGACGAACTGAAGCATAGCCCAGGCTTCGATGGCTCGGATGTTGTCGACGAACCGGTGGCAGCAGCCTATAGTCGCGCTTGTCCATTGCATCTCATGCACATATGATAATAAATCTCATATAAGAATGGATAAGCCATGGCCCCGATCACCCCGTGCCGGCCTCGCGTGCTGGTCGTCGAGGACGACAGGACGCTGAACGGCCAAATCTCACGGCTTTTGGAAGGAAAGGGTTATGAGACGCAGCAGTGCTATGCGGGGGAAGACGGGCTGCTGTCGGCACTCAGCCAGCGTTTCGATCTGATCCTGCTCGACGTGCTGCTGCCACAGCTTGATGGCTTCGAAGTACTCAACCGCTTGCGCAGGCTGCGCCAGACGCCGGTGATCATGCTTACCGCCTGTGGCGCCGAGGAGGAGCGCATCCGCGGTTTCAGCCGCGGTGCCGACGATTACGTGCCCAAGCCCTTCGCCTTCGCCGAGCTGCTGCTGCGCATCGAGGCGCTGTTGCGGCGCACGCTGGGCAGCACCGATCCGGGCGCCAACCCGGAAACGCTTAGCGTGGGCTCGCTGACACTGAAGCGCAGTACCCTGTCCGTGCACTACTCGGGCCGACCCATCACTCTCACCCCGATTCAGTTTCGCTTGCTGTGGGTATTGATGCTTCACCAGGGCGAGGCGTTGAGCAAACCTTACCTCTACCAGGTGGTGCTGGAGCGGGAGTACAGTCGCTTCGATCGTAGCCTCGACATGCACCTGAGCCGGGTGCGGCGCAAGCTGGCGGAAGCGGGCATGACGGCGGATTGCCTGCAGACGGTCCACGGCAAGGGATACTGCTTCCTGTGAACCGGCGGCTGTTGTGGAAATTGTGCGCCACCTTGGCGCTGGGCACCCTTGTACTGATGTGGGTGATTACCTTCCTGGGTGATGAAACCGAGCAGCAGATGAGCTTCATCGCCGAACGCCACCAGCAGACCCTCAAGGAGTGGGGGCGCACCGCCGAACGCCTGCATAACGCCGGCGACGAGCAAGCCCTGGCCGACTGGCTGGCCGAGCTGCAGGCACGCGAGGACACCTGGGCCGCCGTGGTCCGCTCTGACATTCAGCCGCTGGCCGGCAGCGTGCTCACCCCGCGCTTTCGTGAAGGCTTTCGCATCGGCCGCAGCGAGGAGTGGAAGATCCACCTCTATTTCACCGAAAACCCCATCATGGAGACTCCCTTCGCCGACGGGCGGACCCACTTTCTGGTATTGCTGCCCCAACGCATGCGCCCCGGCACCTACCTGCCCCAGGCCAAGCTGTTCCTCAAGGTCGCCCTGCCGTTGGTGGTGTTGATCGTGCTGAGCCTGGTGATCTATCGCCACCTGATGCGCCCGCTGCGCCAACTCGAGCTGGCTACTCGCCAGTTCAGCAACGGCAACCTGGGCGTGCGGGTTCGCGCCTTGCTGGGCAATCGCAACGACGAGCTTGCCGCCCTGGCCGAGACGTTCGACTGCATGGCCGAGCGCACTGGCGATCTCATCCTCACCCAGCGCCGTCTGATCGCTGACCTGTCTCACGAACTGCGCACCCCGCTCACACGCATCGACATGGCCATTAGCTGCGTGGAGGAAGGCATCGACACCCAGCACTTGCTGCCTCGGCTGCGCCGCGAATGCCGCCTGATGCGCGAGTTGGTGGAGGATACCCTGACCCTGGCCTGGCTGGAGAACGAGAAGCCCAACCTCGACCGGGACAGCCTGGACCTCACCGACCTGCTCGACAGCATCCTGGAGGACGCCCGCTACGAATACCCCGGTCACACGCTGCACGCCGGGCTGCCCGCCCGGGCGGAAGTCAGTGGTAGCAGCCATCGTGCCCTGGCACAGGCCTTCGAGAACGTCATTCGTAACGCCTGCACCCACACCCCGGCTGGCGGCAACGTCTGGATCGATCTGAAAGCCATGCCGGACGGTTACCTGCTCACCATCGAGGATGAAGGCCCGGGGGTGCCGACCGAGCATCTGGAACGTATCTTCACGCCGTTCTTTCGCACGGCCCAGGCGCGCGGTTCCCGCCCCGGCGGGCACGGCCTGGGCCTGGCCCTGGCGCGCCGTCAGGTGGAGGCAGCCGGCGGCTGGATCGAGGCCGAGAATCGCCATGAAGGCGGGCTGCGAATGCGCCTGTGGCTACCGGCATCCCGAGGCCACGCCAATGCACCGGCGCAGATAACTGTCACCTGAGTCACTTGGAGTAAGCGGCTTTGTCGTAAGTGGCACGATCCAAGAGGCCTTGGCAAAAGTAACAATTGTAAAAGCGTTTCACATCGGAGTGACGGAGAGTAAGAATGCGCTTCAAAAGACAATGATTCTCATCCGTAATGATGACATTGGAGCGCATATGAACATTTCACTTCCTGCCAAGGCAGTTACCCAGCCACACCCGCCCCGCTTTCGCCGTCGCGCCCTCTACTCGGCTATTGCCCTGCTGGGTGCGAGCCCCACTGTGCTGGCGCAAGACGACGCTCATCGGCTCGAACCGATCCAGGTCATCGGCGAGCGCGAGACAGTGAGCGACATGAGCATCGATGACGAGACCATCGAACGCTACCAGGCCGGCGACCTGGGCGAACTCTTTGCCGGCGAGCCTGAGGTTGCCGTAGGCGGCACGGTGGGTATCGCGCAGAAAGTCTACGTACGCGGCGTCGAAGACACGCTACTCAACGTCACCATCGACGGCGCGACCCAGGCCGGCGCCCTGTTCCACCACACCGGCCGCCTGGCCGTGGAGCCCGAGCTACTCAAGCAAGTGGAAGTGGACGCCGGCGCCGGCCGGGCCACGGCTGGCGCGGGTGCCCTGGGCGGCGCCATTCGCTTCGTCACCAAGGATCCCGGCGACCTGCTGCGCGACGACGAGCGATTGGGCGCCCTGTTCAAGATCGGCGGCGCCTCGAATACCGAGGGCTACCAGGGCAGCACCACCGTCTTTGGCCGTCTGAGCGAGCGCTGGAGCGGCATGGTCTCCCTCAATCACAGCGACCACGGCCGCTTCGAGGATGGCGATGGCAACGAGATTCCCGGCACCGATGCCGAGCAGCAGTCGGGTTTCGCCAAGATCGTCGGCCAACTGCCTGGCGGCCAGACCCTGAGGCTGAGCCATGAGGTGCGCACCGACCAGGGCGAGCGCCCCCAGCGGCCGCAATGGGGCATCAGCGATTTCAACCCGCTCTACGAGCTGGATGGCCGCCGCGATACCACCACGCTGAACTACGCCATCGCCCCGGAAGAGAACGCCTGGCTGGATGCGGCCTTTACCCTGTATCACACCGAGTCGGAGATCGAACAGAACGTTGCCGACCGCTGGGGCCGCTACTACGGCTTCACGCGCAGCGTGGGCGGTGACCTGCGCAACACCAGCCGGCTCGGCGACCATGCCCTGACCTACGGTGTCGACTACCGGCGCGACTCGGTGAATGCCGGCGCCGAAGACGATCCCAGGGCAGAGGAGGAGTCCGGCAGGGTCACCGGCGTTTACCTGCAGGATGACTTCTGGATCACCGACACCCTGCTGCTGAGCGCCGGGGTGCGCTACGACGAATACCGGCTCACCGACAATAGCGACCAGCACTACAGCGAGAGCGACGTCAGCCCCAACGTCAACCTGGCCTGGGAGGCAGTCGACGGGCTGACCCTCAGGGCGGGCTACGCAGAGGCCTTCCGCGGGCCGATGCCCCACGACGCCTTCAAGATCGACCGCGCCCTGAACGACCCGGATCTGAAGGGTGAAAAGGCCAGGAATACCGAGGTGGGCTTCGACTATGCCCTCGGCAATTTCACCCTGTTCGGAGAGGTCTATCGTTCCACCATCGAGGAGGCCATCGCCGACCCGCTGTTCGGCCCGGCTCTCTACCAGAACATCGGCGACCTGGAATCGGACGGGTATCGCCTCGGCGCCACCTATCGCTGGGGCGTTCTGCAAGCCGGGCTGAGCTACCACAGCAACGAGGCCAAGGTGGATGGCGAGCCGCTCACCGTCTATGCGCATAACCTGCTGGGCAACAGCATGGGCGATACCTGGGTGGCCGATCTGGCCTACCAGTGGAGCCCGAATCTGGAATTCGGCTGGCGCGGCCGCTTCGTACAGGGGCTCGACGGCCTGGTGACCCGCGTGGGCACCATCGACAAGCCGGGCTACGGCGTGCATGACCTCTTCATGGACTGGCTGCCCACCGCCAACGAGGACCTGCGCGTAACGCTCACGGTCCACAACATAGGCGACAAGCAGTACCTGGACCACGCCAGCAATGCGGACTACCAGCACCTGCCGGGCTATGCGGGCGTAGTGGGCCTGCCGGAGCCGGGCCGCGATATCCGCCTCGGCCTGGCGCTGAGGTTCTGATGCTCAAGCGACCCAATCTGTTGTTGCTCGCATTGGCGGTGCTGTTCGGCGCCTCTCAGGCCCAGGCGGAGCGCACGGTGACCGACCTGGCGGGACGCAGCGTTAGCGTGCCCGAGCAGGCCAAGGCCATCGTGCTGGGCGAGAGCCGTTACATCCCGGCGTTGGCGATCCTTGAGGGCGAACGAGTGATCGAACGGCTAGTCGGCCTGCTGCCCGATTTCGAGCAGACCGACCCCGCCGGCTACGCCCAGTACCTGGCGCGTTTCCCCGAGCTGGCCGACTTGCCCCGCGTGGGGCACGCCTCCGCCGACAGCTTCAGCCTGGAGAGCGTGCTGGCCATGGGCGCCGACCTGGCCATCTTTAGCCTGGAGGGCCATGGGCCCGGCGCGCACAACCACGAGCTGATCGCGCGCCTGGAGCGGGCCGGTGTGGCGGTGGTGTTCATCGACTTTCGCCAGGATCCGCTGCGCAACACGCCGCGCAGCATGGCGCTGCTCGGCGAGGTGCTGGGACGCCAGGCACAAGCCAAGCGCTTCAACCGCTTCTATGAAGAAGAGCTGGCCAAGGTGCGCGAGGCGGTGGCTGCGATTCCCGAGGAGGAGTGGCCGAGCGTCTTCCTGCACAGCCGAGTGGGCCTGCACGACGGCTGCTGCGAGACCATGGCCAACGGCATGATGGGGCACTTCATCGAGGCCGCCGGCGGGACCAACGTGGCCGCCGAGCGGCTGCCCGGTGTCAGCGGCACGATCAACCTGGAGACCCTGATCAGCGACCCGCCGGACCGCTACCTGGCCACTGCCATCGGCTCGGCCGAGAATGCGACCTCCGCTGACGAGCAGCCCTTCGTGGTGCTGGGCGCCGGTGTCAGCGAACAGAACGCCCGCCGCTCCCTGGCCCGGGCTGTGCAGCGCCCCGGCCTTGCCTCGCTCCCCGCCATCGAAAACCCCGAGCACGCCTTCGCCATATGGCACCACTTCTACAACACGCCGCTCAATGTGGTGGCCGTGCAGGCCCTGGCCCGCTGGTTGCACCCCGAGCGACTGGCACACCTCGAGCCAGAGCAGACCCTGGCCACCTTTTACAGTCGCTTCCAGCCCGTGGCGCTGGACGGCACCTACTGGGTTGGCCTCGCGGAGGAAGCGCCGTGAACCAAGTGATGGAAGTTGACGCCCGGCTGGCCAGCCAGTACCAGCGCTTCGTGTGGCGCCGAATACTGTGCCTGGCCGGCCTGACGCTGGCGGCGGCCACCGCCCTGCTGGTAGACATCGCTTCCGGCCCCGCCATGCTGGGGTTGGGAGAAGTCGTTCATGGCCTGCTCGCCCCCGGCGCCCTGGAAACCGGCACTCGCGTGATCATCTTCGACATTCGCCTGCCCTATGCGCTGATGGCGGTGGTGGTAGGCGCCTGCCTGGGATTGGCCGGGGCCGAGATGCAGACGGTGCTCAACAACCCGTTGGCCAGCCCCTTCACCCTGGGCGTGGGCGCCGCTGCCACCCTGGGGGCGTCGCTGGTGATCGCGTTCAACGTCTCGCTGTTCGGCCTGGCGGTGCATCTGCTGCTGCCGCTCTCGGCCTTCGTGTTCGCCGCCGCCGCCTCGCTGCTGATCCTGCTGCTGTCGCGCACCCTGGGTGCCTCGGTTCATGCCGTGGTGCTGTTCGGTATCGCCTTGCTGTTCGGCATCAATGCCGTGGTGGGGCTGATCCAGTTCGTCGCCGACGCCGAGTCGGTACAGCAGATCGTGTTCTGGACCATGGGCAGCCTGGCTCGCGCGTCGCTGGATAAAGTCGCCATCGTGGTCGGCGTGCTGGCGGTCTGCCTGCCCTTCTCGCTGCGCAATGCCTGGGCCATGACCCTTCTGCGCAGCGGCGAAGAGCAGGCCCGCAGCCTGGGCGTGCCGGTGGAGCGGATGCGCCTGCTGGTACTGCTGCGTGTCAGCCTGTTGACCGCCGCCGCCCTGGCCTTCGTCGGCGAGATCGGCTTCATCGGCCTGGTGGCGCCGCACATCGCCCGCCTGATGCTGGGCGAAGACCATCGCTTCCTGCTGCCGGGAAGCGCCCTGGCGGGTGCCGTGCTGCTTTCGCTTTCCTCGATCGCCAGCAAGCTGCTGGTGCCGGGCGTGGTCTTGCCGGTGGGTATTGTTACCGCCCTGGTGGGTATTCCCCTGTTCATCGGCCTGATCGTCGCCCGCAGCCGGAGGGCCGCGCTATGAGCCTCGAATTGGAACGGCTGACGGCAGGCTATCGGCGCCATCCGGTGTTTCGCGACCTGACCCTGCCGAGCATCGAGCCGGGCGAGCTGGTGGCGGTGGTAGGCCCCAACGCGGTGGGCAAATCCACTCTGCTGAAGGGCATCGCCGGCCTCATGCCGACAAGCGGACATGTGCAGTTGAACGGCCAACAGCTGAGGGCACTCTCCCCGGCCCAGCGCGTGCAGCACTTGGGTTATTTGCCCCAGCCGTTACCCCAGGCGGTACCATTGGTAGCCTACGAGACCGTGTTCAGCGCCTGCCGCGCCGTACGTGCCAGTGAACCGCGGGCCACAACCGAACAGGCCATCGAAGACGTCTTCGACACTTTGGGCATTCGTCATCTGGCCCTGCGCCAGCTGTCCGAAATGTCGGGTGGCCAGCGCCAGATGGTAGGGCTGGCCCAGGTGCTGGTACGCAAGCCGCCGCTGATGCTGCTGGACGAGCCCACCAGCGCGCTGGACCTGCGTTGGCAGCTCAACGTGCTCGAGGCGGTGCGCTCGGCCACCCACGAGAACGGCGCCATCGCCTTGGTGGCCAGCCACGACCTCAACCTGGCGCTGCGCTTCTGCGACCGGGTGCTGGTGCTCTCTCCCGGTGGGCGGGCTGAGATGGGCACGGCGCAACAGGTACTGACCCCTGAGCTGCTGGCCCGTACCTACGGCATCGAGGCCCGCATAGAACGCTGCTCCCGCGGCCATCCCATCGTGCTGGCGGACCGGCCCCTGGCCGACTAGCAGTACGCAGCCCGGTTGCATAGATGAGAAACGGCAGGAGAGCCGTGGCCGTCTCCTCTGCTACTTTTAGCTTGATTGGTAGAGGCCGGATGGCCACATCGGAGGAGACACCGCATGGACCGGTTCACGGGTGGTTGCCTTTGCGGCAACGTTCGCATCGTGGCGACGGGGCGCCCCTACCGGGTCGGCCTGTGTCATTGCCTCGACTGCCGCAAGCATCATGGCGCGCTGTTCTTCGCGGCCGCTATGTTCCCTGAGGAGGCGGTGACGATCGAAGGTGAAACGCGCGACTACGCAGGGCGATTTTTCTGTCCCAACTGCGGTTCGTCCGTGTTCGCACGCAGCGGAGATGAAATCGAAGTGCACCTGGGAGCGCTGGATGCCCCCGACCAACTGATGCCCACCTACGAAAGCTGGACCGTCCGCCGCGAGTCCTGGCTGCCACCGTTTCCTTACATGAAGCGCTACGACTGCGATCGTGACGACACGGGGCGAGAGGAGTAGCTAGTCGCGTTCGATGGCGGCTTCAGCCCGGAGGAATGCAACTCTCCTCGATGTGGCGCAAGGTGTACTGTGCCATGCGTTGCCATGCTTCGTCGGAATCACCTCGATAGGACAACAGTTGCTCGCAGGCAAACTTGTTGTTGTCGTTCAGATCCAGCACCGCCAGCCTGACCCTTCCGATCAGCGTGCTCACTTTGTGAACCTCGCCGATAAGGAGATATTGGGCGCCGGCGGTCTTGGCCTGCCTTGTAAGAACGGCCAGGCCAGGGGTTCGGTGCGTACAGCGTTCCATCTCGCAGGTCAGGTCGATAAACGTAATCTCCTGATGCCCGGCGAGGCCACTGTATAGCGTCTCATTGAGCGATCTCAGTCTCGCTTCGTGCTCGGCGTTTTGATCCTGGACTTCGCCGGATGTGTCCTGGAAATCGAACTGGGCCAAGGCCAGGGTCGATTTTTCTGTATCGGCAACAATCGTCGCTGCCATTGCCATCGTTCCTGCCAGAAGAAGGAGCGGCATTCCGCGCGTGATCCGGCGATATACGTTCTGTGGGGTCATGGCGCCTCCTGATGGAGCCAGTGCAAACGCGCCTGGAGGACAAGCCGTACTTGGTGCCAAAGTGCTTCGCCATGTCGCGCCTCCTGGACGCCATACAGGGATAGCTTAAGCCGAGCCGCAGGGAAAGGCGCTGACTAGATACTATCGCCAGCCTGAGCCATACGCATACCCGCCTGAACATCCGACACCTTCAGCAGGTCGATGAAGGCACGTAGTGCTGTGGGTACGTGGCGATGCCCGGGGTAATAGAGCATCAAGCCGGGATATGGCGGGCTCCACGCTTCCAGCAACGCAACGAGCTGGCCCGATGCGAGGCGGTCGCTGGCCACGAGTTCGGGAACGTAGGCGATGCCGAGGCCGTCGGCTGCCGCTTCGACCATGAGTTCATTGTCGTCGAGCGTCAGCGTACCGGGCACGTCGATGGCGATTTCCTGCCCTCGCCGTTCGAACTCCCAGCGGTAGCGTTTGCCGCTGGGCAAACGCTGGCGTATGCAGCGGTGCTTGTGCAGGTCGTCGGGAACGTCGGGTGTGCCGAAGCGGTGCAGGTAATCCGGCGAGGCCACCGCCAGGAATCGCATATCCCCTCCCAGCTTCACCGCAATCATGTCCTGGGGCACCGCCTCACCCAGCCGTACCCCGGCATCGAACCCCTGCTCGACGATATCGACGAGACGCCCTTCGCTGACGAGATCGAGCTCCACCGCCGGATAGCGGCGCAGATAAGCCGGCACGACATGGGCAAGCAACAGTCGAGCTGCCGCCCTGCTCGCATTGATGCGCAACTGGCCGCTGGGTTCGCCGCGGTCGTCGGCAAGGGTATCCAGCGTGGCGTTCAGTTCACTCAAGGTCGGTGTGATACGCGCCAGAAACCGGCCGCCGGCATCGGTAAGGGAAACGCTGCGGGTGGTGCGGTGCAGCAGCCGCACGCCGAGCCGCTCTTCCAGATGCCGCATCCGGTGGCTCAACGCCGAGCGCGAGATACCTATCACATCGGCTGCGCGCCGAAAGCTGCGCTCGGCGGCTACCACCGCAAAGGCTTCCAGGTCGGCCAGACTTGGCTTGGTCGTGCTCGGCTTGCTCATTGGTGAAATCCTCTCACGAGTACATACAACAGTAGCCTACTTCTTCATTCCAATCGGGAGCGCCACCATGGGTTCGTCAACCCAACCGAACGAAGGAGCAGAATGATGAGCAAGACATGGCTGATTACCGGAGCATCCTCAGGCTTAGGCCGACTGATGACGGAGCGCCTGCTGGCGCGTGGCGATCGCGTGGTTGCCACGCTGCGCCGGGAAGGCGTGCTCGACGAACTGCAGCAGGCCCATGGCGAGCGCTTGCGGGTGCTGACACTCGATCTCACCGACGTGCCAGGGATCCACGAGGTCACCCGCCAGGCCTTCGAGCGTATGGGAAGGATCGATGTGGTGGTATCGAACGCTGGCTATGGGCTCTTCGGTGCCGCCGAAGAGCTCAGCGATGAGCAGATCGATCACCAGATCGCCACCAACCTCACCGGTTCGATCCAGTTGATTCGCGCGGTACTGCCCCACCTGCGCGCCCAAGGCGGCGGACGCATCGTGCAGGTCTCCTCAGAAGGCGGCCAGAAAGCCTATCCCAACTTTTCGCTCTATCACGCCACCAAGTGGGGCATCGAGGGCTTCGTCGAATCGACGGCGCAGGACGTGGCGCCGTTCGGGATCGATTTCATCATTGTCGAACCGGGCCCCACCGCGACCGATTTTGCCGCCGGGCTCGTGCGCGGGGCTCCGATGGAGGTCTATGACGCAACGCCGGCAGGCGATGTCAGGCGCGCCCTGGCGGATGGCAGCTTCGAGATAAAGGGCGATGCCGCCAGGACGGTTGACGCCATAATCACCGCCGCCGACGCGCCGACACCACCCTTGCGGCTGGCACTCGGCAGCACGGCGTATACGGGCGTCAAGCAGGCGCTGGAAGAGCGGCTTCAAGCGCTCGAAGCACAGCGCGACGTGGCCTTTTCGGCCGATGTCGATTGATTCGGGATCGGACAGTCGAAAAGGCCGGCCCCGATCCAGGCTCGTTGAAAGAGTTGGCGTTGGCGTGGCCAGCGCGTCTTGCCGGATACATCCGCGCCAGAATCATCGAGGCGCCGTCGAAAGACGGCGCCGGCTCGGCTTACCGACTACAGTTTCCTGAACTTGCCATGCTCAGCTTGCTCACCTCTTCCATACCCTGCTCTTCGTCGACGAGCCGGAGGTTGGCACCACCGACGAAGGCCCCCATCTTGATATATTGCTCAATAAAGTAGTTGTTTCCCGATTCCGTCACGAGGCTCAGCGTATTGGGGGAAAATTCGGACTCAGTGGCAACCTCATGCTCCTGATCTCCCTCTACCTGATGGTAGAAGAAAACTCCTCGAGCGCTTTCACCGATACACTCGCCGTCGATCCAGATGTCTTTCTTCAGCGCAGCCCCGATAGGGGATTCCTTGCGAAAGACATACACACCTGCCATGCCCTCTGCCGGGGCTTCGAACTGCTTGGCTTGAGATGACTCCTGCTGCGGAGCCATGTTGACCGAGGCACACCCTGTCATCAAAGCCAGCACCGCCATGGCAGCTGTGGTTTTGAGTAGTTTCATTTCAGTTCCCTTTCTTTTGCGTTTGCTTGCAGCTTCAAGCCGCTTTTTACTGACTGGCCCACAGGGCCACGCCATTTGGCTTTCGCCAAATTCTTTTTATTCACGACAACAACACCTACGCACTTCCGTCTCTCCTAAGTATTTGGAGAGTGGAGCTTTGGCATTCGAGGTTATTCAATCGATGACAAAGGAGGTACAAAGCTCTGAATGATCCATTTCGATTTGAGCATCCTTGCGTATGAGCTATCGATATCGTGTTTTGCGGCAAAGCCTATCATTCAAGGCTGACCAACCTTCATGCGCTGGATCAACGGAAGCCAAAGAAGCCGCTATCAAAGGCGTACCTCAATACTCACGCGACGCCAGCGGCAGCCACACGTGCTCGTAGCCGATGGTGATCGCGACCCATACCAGCAGAACGGCCATGGCGAGGCTGAAACCCTTGAGCAACCGCGGGCTCTCGATTCGCTGACCAACCATGGCGCCCATCAGCGCATAGCTACCGGGGGCGCCGAAAGCCAGCACGGCCAGCCCCAGCGACCAGACCAGCAGGCTCGCGCCGTCGATGCCGGCGGCGGGGAACTGGATGGTGGCGATCGGCAGGGTCGCGATCATGCCCTTGGGGTTGCACAGCTGCATGATCAGGCCGTCGCGGAACTGCAGCACGCGCGGCGCTGCACGCACCTCGCCCAGGTCGATGCTCGAGCGGGCGATCTTGACCGCCAGGTAGAGAATGTAGCCGCAGCCCACCGCTCCCACCACGGCAAGCATGTCGCCGCGCACCCAGGCCGCGCCGGCCCAGCCGAACAGCAAAAATAGCGTGAGCATGGCCAGCCCCACACCGACGAAGAAGCCAAGCGATGTCCTGGCCTGACCGTTGAGCCCAGCGTTCAGGCCGAGCAGGTTCACAGGCCCAGGCGTGTACATGACGCCCAGGGCATAGGCGACGATCTCCATGGGAGTCTCTCCGATAGGAAGTACGTTGGGTGGCCGAGCGGCCGAGGTTAAGCGCCGCTAGGTGACGCTGCGCTGGTACTGATATGGCGTCTTGCCGTAGATGCGCTTGAAGCGGCGGTTGAAATGGCTGAGGTCGGTAAAACCGTAGCGGAAGGCCACCTCGGAGGGCGCCACGCCGGCCTCCAGGGCGGTGCGCGCGGCATTGACCCGGCAGCTCAGCACGTACTGGTGCGGCGTAATGCCGAACTGCTGCCGGAACAGGCGCAGGAAGTGGTACTTCGAGAGATGGGCGGCCTGGCTGATCTCGTCCAGCGAGAGATCCGACTCCAGGTGGGCGAGCACGTACTCCTTGGCGCGCAGCAACAGCGCATCGGGCCGGCTCACCCTGCCGCCGGGCTGGAACTTGCCGGCACGCTGCACCAGGCGAGTCGCCATGCGATGCAGGGCGTGCTCCTGGTCGATGCGCGTGCCCTGCTGGTGAATCATCAACTGCGCAAGATCGAGAATGGCGCGGCGCAGCTCGGGGTCGGCCAGCAGGGTCTCGCTGCCTTGGAACCGGGCGGCACGCTCGCATCCTGCCGCGTCGGCGAACGAAGCCTCGAGCTGGGCGGGAGGCACGTAGACCATCACGTAGCCCAGCCTGCTGTCGTCGCCCGGATGGCCGTCGTGCACCTGCTCGGGATTGAACTGGATGACGTTGCCGGGCGGGCTGCGGTGAAACTGCCCGCCGCTGAAGAAGTCCTGCCGCCCGGAGAGAGTCACCCCGAAGGCATACTCCTCATGGGCGTGGCGGTCGTAGCAGAAGTCGCTCAGAGACGCCTGGAGTACCGTAAGCTCGGGTATCTGTCGGCTCTTGTAGTAATCGAACCGGCTGGATTGCTTCGCCATGTCGCGCCTCCCTGAACGCCATACAGGGATAGCTTAAGCTCGGTGCCATAGGAAGGCTTGGACATTATTGCGGAAAGGGGCCAAGGGGGATAATTCCCAGCATAGTAACTCTGAAAGTAGCTACAACCTCGACAACTGGCGCGCCGTGGCGATCAGGAGATCCGAGAGGTTCTGCTCCAGTTCCTCGGGCATACTCCGCACCCGGGACATGGAAATGCTCACGGCCGCCCGCGGTCGGTTGTGCCTATCCAGTACCGGTACCGCAATCGAGATGTCGGAGAGAAAATACTCCTCCACCGAAAGGGCATACCCCTGGCGCCGGAATCGGGCCAAGCGCTCCATGATCGCAGGCACCTCATGCACGGTATTCGGCGTGTAGGCCTTTCGCTGCGTCCGCTCCAGGACCGCCCGCGCCTCCTGTTCTTCCAACTGCGACAGCATCGCCAGCCCAGGCGCCGTGCAGAATGCCGGAAGGCGCGAGCCGATGGTGATGTCGGTATCCAGCATGTTGCGGCTCAGCAAGCGGGAGAGATACACCACGTCTTGCCCATCCAGAATCGTCAGGCTGACCGAACCTTCCGTTTCCTTGCTCAGGTTCAGCAGGTAGGGACGTACCTTGTCGACCAGTGGGTGCGCATGGAGGTAGTGCGCGGCGATATCCAGCGTGCGCACGCTGGGCTCGATCAGTTGCGTCTCCTCGTTGCGCTGCAGGTAGCCTAGCTGCGTCAGGGTGTGCACGAAACGCTGCGCCGCACTCCGGTCCATGTCGCAGCGTTCCGCCAGCTGCTTGACGCTCATCGCCGGGTGCTCGGCATCGAAGACCTCGAGGATCCGAAACGCCTTCACTACGCTCTTGACCAGCAAGCGGTCCACTTTTTCTTTTTCGCTCAAACACTTACCCCTTTTCAGACGGATCTTTTCGCAAGAAAAGTCGTTTCTTGGGTCGATTTTGGGTTTTACAACGCTCGCCATTCAACTACATTGATTGAATGTAGATCACTAGTGATCGCATTGCAATCACAAAGATACAAACAACCGAGAGGCAATCATGTCCGAACACATCCTCACCAACAAGCAAGGCCGTGTCGGTGTCATCACCCTGAACCGCCCCGAAGTCCTCAATGCCTGGCACAGCGAGATGCGTCAGCAGCTCATCGCCGCTCTCGACACGTTCTGCAATGACGATTCCCTCGGCGCCATCGTGCTGACCGGAGCGGGCGAGCGGGCCTTCAGTGCCGGCCAGGATCTCAACGAGACCCGGTCCTTCGACGCTGAACGGGCCAAGAGCTGGGTGGGAGAGTGGGAGACCCTCTACGGCAAGCTGCGCAGCAGTCCCAAGCCCATCATTGCCGCGCTCAACGGAGTGGCGGCCGGTTCGGCCTTCCAGGTTGCCCTGCTGTGCGACTTCCGCATCGCCCATGCCGACGTTCGCATGGGGCAGCCCGAAATCAACTCGGGTATCGCCAGCACCACTGGCCCCTGGATCATGCGCGAACACCTGGGGCTCGCTCGTACCATCGACCTGACCCTGAGCGGCCGCCTGATGAATGCCGACGAGTCGCATGCCCTCGGCTTGATCAACCGCCTGGTCGCTGCCGACCAGGTGCTGCCGGAAGCGCTGGCGCTGGGGGAAGAGCTCGCCGACAAGCCGCCCGTTGCGATGCGCCTGGATCGTCAGCGCTTCAAGGAGATCACCGAGCCCGGCTTCCGCGACTGCCTCGAGGCGGGGGTTCGCATCCAGGGCGAGGCCTACGCCTCGGGCGAGCCGGCACGCATGATGGAGCTCTTCCTCAAGCGCCGAAACGGTTGAATCGGAATCTGACACCTATGATATTCAACCTCAACGATCCCAGCTTCATTCTCGCGCTGCGCGATATCGCAACGCGCGAGCCGGAGCGCTTGTTCGGGCACTTCGATCAACGCCCCCTGACGTTCGGCGAGCTCGACCGCCAGGCCGAGGCACTCGCCGCCTACCTTCGCCGGGAGTTGGGCATTCGCCCCGGCGAGCGTGCCGCGGTCATGATGCACAACGGCCCCGAGGCCATCGCCATCCTGTTCGCCCTGGCCAAGGCCGGTATCGTCTGGGTGCCGGTCAATGCTCGCCAGCGCGGCAATGGATTGAAGTACATCCTCGAGCATTGCGACCCCGCGATTCTGTTCACCGATGCCGACCTGTGGCCGGTCGTCGCCGATAGCGGGGCGGCATTCACGGGCAGGACGCTGCTGCTGGGAGGCGCGGAAGACACGATCGCCGAGCATCTGCAAGGCAAGGGAAGACTGGACGCACCGGCGCCGGCCATGTCGGAGCTGTACGCCTTGATGTACACCTCCGGCACGACGGGCAAGCCAAAGGGGGTACGCGTCACGCACGCGATGATGGCGTACGCCCTGAAGAGCGTCGAGCTGCTCTGTTCGATCAAGCCGGGCGACGTTTTCTTCCAGTGGGAGCCCTTCTACCACATCGGCGGCGCCCAGATGCTGTTGCTGCCTCTGTTCTTCGATGTGCGACTCAGCCTGACCGAGCGCTTCAGCGCCAGTCGCTTCTGGGAGCAGGTCGAGGCCAGCGGTGCGACTCATATCCATTACCTGGGTGGCGTGCTGCAGATCCTGCTGAAGCAGCCACCCAGCGAGCGGGAGACTGCGCACAACGTGCGTATCGCCTGGGGAGGGGGCTGTCCAAGCGATATCTGGTCGACCCTGCAGGATCGCTTCGGCTTCGAGATCCGCGAGTGCTACGGGATGACGGAAGCCTCGAGCCTGACCACCTTCAATGCCGAAGGCAGGCCGGGGTCGGTGGGCCGCGTCGTTCCCTGGCTGGACGTCGCCATTCACGATGACCGGGGCCGCCCGGTACCGACAGGCGAGCCGGGCCAGGTAGTGGTCCGTGAAACGCAGCCCGGCGTGCTGTTCGATGGCTACTTCCGCAACGCCGAGGCCACGGAGAAGACGCTGGCAAACGGCGTGTTGCATACCGGCGACCGCGGCTGGCTCGATGCGGACGGCTTTCTCTACTTCCTCGGGCGCATTACCGATAGCGTGCGCTGTCGGGGCGAGAACGTCTCGGCCTGGGAGGTGGAGTCGGTCACCCAGCAGCACCCCGACGTCGAGGAGTGCGCGATGATCGGTGTCGCCGCCGACATCGGTGAGCAGGAGATCAAGCTCTTCCTGAAGCCGAAGGCCGGTCGCGATATCGAGCCTCGTGAGCTTTACCTGTGGCTGAAGGAGCGCCTGGCCTCCTACCAGTGCCCACGCTATCTCGCCATCGTGGATGAGTTCGAGCGAACTCCCAGTCACCGCATCGTCAAGCACAGCCTGCCCAAGACCCTACACGAAGCCTGGGATAGCCAACGGCTTCATTGACCGTGAACCAGAGGTAAAAGATGGACAATAACGACAAGAGAAAAGACCCGACCACCCTTCCTACAACTAGAAAAGAGGAGACCAACAGCATGGTTCACGTACTGCGCAAGACCGCCGCCATTACCTCGTTGACCCTGGCAATCAACGGACTGGCCCACGCCGACGTCTGGGACCTTCCTTCCCCGCAACCCTCGGACAACTACATCACCGAGAACGTCAGCTGGTTCGCCGATCAGGTGCGCGAGGCCACCGATGGCGAACTGGACATACGCGTTCACCCGAGCGGGTCGCTGTTCCCCGGCGATCAGATCAAGCGTGCCGTTCAGCGCGACCAGGCACAGATAGGCGTTCATGTCCTGTCCGCCCACCAGAACGAGAACGTCCTTTACGGTATCGATTCCGTGCCTTTCCTGGCGGATTCCTTCGAAGAGTCCGCCCAGCTCTGGGAGGTGACCAAGCCGGCACTGGACGAGATGATGGCGGAGCAGAACCTTCAACTGCTCTACCATATCCCCTGGCCCCCACAGGGCATCTTCTTCGATCGCGAGATCGAGTCGCCCGAGGATGCGGAGGGGCTCAAGTTCCGGGCCTATAATACGGCGACGGCGCGCTTTGCCGAACTGATGGGCATGACGCCGACCCTGATCGAGGAGGCCGAGCTTTCACAGGCGGCCGCCACCGGCATGGTGCAATCGCTGATCTCCTCCGGCGACCCCGTCTACAACCACCAGCTGTGGGACTATCTTCCCCATTTCTACGATGCCAAGGCCTGGCTCGTCCTCAGCCACGTCTTTGTCAACAAGGACCGTTGGGAAGCTCTCGACGAGGAGACGAGGCAGGAAGTCCTGGCGATTGCCGCAGAAGCCGAGCAGCGCGGCGAGGAGCAGGCCAGGGAGCTCACCGATGAACTCAAGAACCGCCTGAGCGACAAGGGCGTTGCGATCAACCAGCCCAACGAGGAGCTGCAAGCGGAATTCAACCGCATCGGTGAAGCGATGCAGGAGGAGTGGCTGGAGAAGGCCGGCCCGCAAGGCCAGCAACTGGTAGAGGAATATCGTGCCATGCAATGACGGTACGGTTCATGTCCCCATTCCGCGGAATGGGGACTCCGCTTAGCTGGTTGAACTAGAGGTCGCTCCCATGAATTCCTCCACTTTCCGTGCAGCCAGGTGGCTGGAAACGCTCTATCGCGTCTTCGGGTATCTCGCCGGGCTATGCATTTTCATCATGCTGGTCGTGATCGTCGTCCAGGTGGTGCTGCGCTGGAGCGGCATGACCCTGCCTGGCGCCACCAACTATGCCGGCTACCTGATGGGCGCGAGCACGTTCCTTGCCGCGGCCTACACCTTTCACGAAGGTGGGCATATCCGCGTCGGTCTCCTGGTGGAACGGCTCGGGCGCTTTCGCCCCATCGGCGAGCTGTGGTGCCTGCTGGTCGCGGGCGGCATCGCAGGCTTCATCACGTGGCACGCCTTCGATGCGGCCTATTGGTCATATCGGTTTGGCGACGTCTCATCAGGGCAGGATGCAATGCCGCTCTGGATCCCCCAGTCGCTGCTTGCGCTTGGCTCGACGGCCTTCACGATCTCGATACTCGATCACTTCGTGCGCACCCTGGCCGCGCTGTTTCGTTCCGCAGGCGCCAACCACCACGGAACCCATCCCGTGAGGAGTCTCTGATGGACATCACCGAACTGGCCATTGCGCTTCTGCTCATCCTTTTCCTGCTGCTGGGCTCCGGCGTCTGGGTGGCCCTGTCCCTGGTCGGGGTGGCCATCGTGTGCATCGCGTTCTTCACGGGCCGCCCGATCGGGGCCTCGATGTACAGCACGCTTTGGACGTCTTCGACGAGCTGGACGCTCACGGCCCTTCCTCTGTTCATCTGGATGGGAGAAATCCTATACCGTACGCGGCTTTCCGAAAGCCTCTTCCGGGGATTGAGCCCTTGGCTCAGTTGGCTGCCTGGGCGGCTGATGCATACCAACGTCATCGGCTGCACCCTGTTCGCCGCGGTCTCAGGTTCTTCCGCCGCCACGTTGACCACCGTGGGCAAGATGTCCATGCCTGAGCTCAAAAAGCGCGGTTATTCCGACTTCATGAGCGTGGGAACCCTGGCCGGCGCCTCCACCCTTGGCCTGATGATTCCCCCCTCGCTGACTATGATCGTCTATGGCGTGATCACCAATCAGTCCATCCCTAAGCTCTTTATCGCGGGGATACTCCCCGGCCTCATACTGGCTGCGCTGTTCATGGGGTATGTGGTGGCCTGGGGGCTTCTGAAGAAGCCCAACATCGACAAAGAACCGGCCATGACGATGAAGCACCGCCTCTATGAATCGCGCCTGCTGATTCCTGTCGCACTGTTGATCCTTACCGTGATTGGCTCGATGTACTCCGGCCTCGCTACCGCGACCGAAGCCGCCGCTCTCGGGGTCGTCGGTGCCCTGCTGCTCGCCGCCATACAGCGCAGCCTGACCTTTTCCTCGCTGGTAGAGAGCTTGATGGGGGCAGCGAAGACTTCCTGCATGATTGCCCTGATACTGGCAGGCGCCTCGTTCCTGACGCTGGCCATGGGCTTCACCGGGCTTCCGCGCGGCCTGGCCGAGTGGGTGGGCACCCTGGATCTCACGCCCTTCATGCTGCTGATGGCCCTGATGTTCGTCTACATCGTGCTGGGCTGCTTTCTGGATGGCATCTCGGCGGTGGTGCTGACCATGGCCGTCGTCACGCCCATGCTCAACGCAGCCGGTATCGATCTGCTCTGGTTCGGTATCTTCGTTCTGGTCATGGTGGAAATGGCCCAGATAACGCCTCCGGTCGGTTTCAACCTCTTCGTCATGAAGGGCCTGACCAACCACAGCCTCGGTTTCATCGCCAAGGCAGCGGCGCCGATGTTCCTGATCATGGCGCTCATGGCGCTGTTGCTGATCGCTTTCCCCGGCCTGGCAACCTTCCTGCCCGGCTATATGAACGAAGCCACGATGTGATCTCGATCCCGGTCGTTTCCGTCACGCCCCGGTTCGGGGCGTACGCCTGCCGATTTGCATGCTTCGGTCAACGGCTGGAGCAGCCACCGGAGCACCATGCGCGCAGGTTCGGGATAGAGTGGCCAACATTCAGATTAGTAACGAAGGATGGCTTGGCCAATGCCTGGCTCAACGGAGCGGCAAATGCAGGATGGCACCGCGTAGGCCGCGCTCGTCGGCCCAGAGCTTGCCCAGGGTGATGGGCAAACGGAAGCGGCGCTTGCCGGCCGCACCGGGGTTGAACAGCAGTCGGCCGCCCTGCCATTCGTGGCGCGGCTTGTGGGAGTGGCCATGGAGTACGGCGTCGCAGGGGGTGGCCGGGTCGAATTCCTGCAGGATATGCACCAGGTGCAGGCGCCAGCCGTTGACGCTGAGATTTAGCGTCAGCGGCAGCGCCTCGGCCCAGGGAGCGGTGTCGATATTGCCGCGCACCGCCGCCACCGGTGCCAGCTCCGCCAGCCGCTCGAGAATGGCGGCGTCCTCGTCCCGGCTGCCCACGTCGCCCAGGTGCAGGATTAGCTCGCAGCCTTCCAGCAGCGTCAGCGCCTCGGGGCGCAGCAGCCCATGGGTATCGCTGATGACGCCGATCGGCAGCTCGGTGGTAATGGAAGCCTTATCGCTCACGCGTGGCTCTCACACCCTTCCAGTCTTCGAGGTCCAGCTCGGGCCGCTCGGCACGGAAGCGGGCATAGAGCTCGATACCGCGCGAGTCTTCCAGGATGTCCACCTGTACGCCCTTGTCGCGCAGCATAGGCTCCGTCCCGGAGGCATTGGTAACGTCACCCACCACTACCCGGGCGAAGCCTCGCATGTGAAGCAGCGTTGCGCAGATCTCGCAGGGGCTCAGGGTGGTGAAGAGCGTGGCCCGGCTGAAGTCGCGGCGACCGGCATCGCGAATGGCGGAGGTCTCCCCATGGTTGTAGGGGTGGTTCTCCTGCACCAGGGTGTTGTGCCCCTTGCCGAGGATGCGACGCGTGGCGTTATCGACGATTACCGCGCCGATGGGGCAGCCACCCTCGTCATGGCTCTTCTGCGCCAGCAGCACGGCGACCCGCATGAGGTCGGCATCGGTCAAGCGCTGGGCAAATGCATCGTCCATCAACACCGGCAGACTGGCGGTGGGCATGTGTGCGATGGCGGCCAGGGCGGCCTCCGTCACTTCCGAGCGTGAACTCAACAGGGTTTCCATGATGTCTCCGATGCTCCGGTTGATGGGTAAAGCTCGAACCGTCTGGTCCGCAATCATTCCGTTAACGTGCAGCCAGAAACTTCAATAGTCGTTGGAGCATGAGAGCCGTTGCCTCGGCATCGTACGAACCCAGAGAGCTGTCAGTAAAGATATGTTGATTGCCCGAATAGAGGAACAACTCTGCCTCCTTGACGGCTTCGACGAGCGAACGGGCTGCGTCCATGTCCCCCTCGCCAACAAAAAACGGATCGGCATCCATGGCATGGATCTGCACGGGCACGTTTTTCGGCCAAGCGGGCCCGAACTCCGAGACCGGCACACAGGAATCGAATAAAAGGGCACCACGCGCACCGGCTCGAGTCTGGGCGAGCTTCTGAGCCGGAAGCACGCCGAGGGAAATTCCGGCGTAGACGAGGTCATTAGACAGCCCATCTACCGCTCTCTCCCCACGCTCGATCACTTCACCAAACCCAAGCTCTTCAACGAACCCCATACCGCACTCGATATTGTCGAAGGTACGTCCACCGAAAAGATCGGGTATATGCACTTCGTGCCCGGACCGCCGCAACCTGTCGGCAAATTCGATGAAGCCAGGAGTCAGCCCTAGGGCGTGATGAAACAATACGATCTCAGCCATTCAATTCTCTCTTTCATGGTTCGCGTCGTTCCATACCGATATCAATCCATTGCTGCGTAAGCTTCACCTACGCTCCAACCAAGAGCAGGCTGGCGACACGTTGTCCTCGCCTACGCGATGCCTTTTTAACGTCTGGGGGCATCTCGTCGCTTCAGTCGGTCGACGGGTATGCCAAGGGAAGCAAATAATCACTTCATCTCGAAGCCGCGCTCAACCAGGAAGTCGCGCATATGGGCGCGCAGCTTGCTGTCGAACAGCGGGGTGAGATTGCGCGACCAATCAGAGTCCTTGTTGCCGCCTCGGCGCTCGCTGTAGTAAGCCTGCATAGCCTCGTCGAAGGCCGCTACCTGTTCGCTGTCATCGGTGTAGTAATCCTCCTTGAGGATAGCTTCCACCGGCAGGCGCGGCTTGACGTCCGGGTCGGCGGCCGGATAGCCGAGGCACATGCCGAACACCGGGTAGACGTGCTCCGGCAGGCGCAGCAGGTCACTGATGGCCTGGGGATTGTTGCGAATGCCGCCGATGTAGCAGATGCCGAGCCCCTCGGATTCCGCGGCGATGGCGACGTTCTGGGCCATCAATGCGGTATCCACGCTTGCTACCAACAGTTGCTCGGTCATGCCGCGCACGACGTTGGCGCCGGTACGCTCGGAGGCCTCGGTGGGGCGCTTCATG
Organism: Billgrantia sp. C5P2; assembly: GCF_051062895.2. Classification (NCBI taxonomy): domain Bacteria; kingdom Pseudomonadati; phylum Pseudomonadota; class Gammaproteobacteria; order Oceanospirillales; family Halomonadaceae; genus Billgrantia; species Billgrantia sp. C5P2. The sequence continues at coordinate 718,743 of NZ_CM128542.1, read as the reverse complement.
TCGGCGCAGAACACCAGGAAATCGGAGGCGGTGGCGACATACGACTGGCCGCCTGCCAGTTCGGCGATCATCTCGCGGTTGGCCGGGTTCCTTACATGAATGACGCTGTAGGCCTGCACATGGCTGGAGGTCGCGGCGGCCTGGCCGGCACGAACCAGTTCGAGCAGCAGTTCGTGAGGGATCTTGCGGTCGGTGAATTTGCGAATCGAGCGGTGGGATTTCAGCAGTTCGATGGTGGGATTCATGTCGCCTCGCGTAATGCCTGTCGATCGTTACTCTGCTTAGTATCTTTCATTCGCCAGCGCATTGCATCGCCTGTCCTGAGAAGGTGAATCCTGGCCACGCTTGGCTGTCGTGACCGCTTTGGAAACCAAATGCGAATCGCACGCGGATTCAATATCAAGCATATGAATTTAAAGGAAAATTGACCTAACCAATGATTCACCCTAGTATGGGTCAATCTACCCGTTAGCGCTAATACAGGGAACCGCATGAAAGGCAAACAGACCATCATCGACGCCTTGAACGGCCTGCTGGCAGCGGAACTCGCCGCCATGGACCAGTACTTCATCCACTCCGAGATGTATGCCGACTGGGGGCTCACCAAGCTTTATGAGCGCATCGCCCACGAATTCGACGACGAGAAGGGCCATGCCAAGCAGTTGATCGAGCGGATCCTGTTCCTGGAAGGCAAGCCGGACATGCATACCCGTACTCCGGTTCGGGTCGGCCAGGACGTGGAGGAAATGCTCGGCAATGACCTCCAGCTCGAATACGAAGTGGGCGATGCCCTGAAGGAAGCGATTGCCCTGTGCGAGCGGGAGCGCGATTTCCAGACCCGCAACGTGCTGCTGGGGCTGCTGGCCGACACCGAAGAGGACCACGCCTACTGGCTCGAGCAGCAGCTACGGCTGATCAAGATGCTGGGCAAGCCGAACTACCTGCTCTCCCAGATGTGAGCCAAGGACGCCCGGTCGAGATTGCCATGCTAAGCTCGAGTTTCTATTAGCTCGATAACGGAATGACGCATGGAAGAGATCGGCCTGAGATGGCTGCTGGGCCAGGGCGTCAGTCTGGTGGCGCTGGCCCTGTGCCTGGTGGCCTTCGCCAGCAAGCGCGACGACCGACTGTTCGTGCTGCTGCTGTTCGCCAACGTGGCCTTCGCCGCGCAGTTCGCCCTGTTCGAGAGCTGGGTGGCCGCGGGCATCTCGGCACTGATCGTACTGCGCATTGCCCTGGTGCGCCGCTTCCCGCGCCATCGAGCGATCATGCTCGGCATGCTGCTCGCCACTCTGGTGGTCGCTCTGCTGACCTGGAGCGGCCCGCGCGACATCCCGGCCCTGGCCGCGGGCCTGCTAGGCACCTACGGCATGTTCATGCTGAGTGGCATTCCCATGCGTATCGCCCTGGCCGCGGCGGCGCTGTGCTGGGTCGCCAGTAACGTGCTGGCAGGCTCCATCGGCGGCACGATTGCCGAGAGCCTGATCTTCCTGACCAACGTGATCACCATGCTGCGCCTGCGCCGAGACGCGCGGTTGCCGTACACGGCGTGATGCCTGCGACTCCTCACATTCCCGGCGCTCTTCGCCGGAAGAAATAGCAAGCGCCGAGAAGGTATTACATCACCGGTCGCGGCTGGCTGAAGTCCACTACGGGGCGCACTTCGATGGCTCCAATGCTGGCCAGGGGATGTCCGCCCGCCACACGCGCAGCTTCGTCGAGATCCGGTGCTTCGATGAGGATGATGCCGCCCAAAACTTCCTTGGTTTCCATGAAGGGGCCGTCTGTTCCCAGAACCTCCCCTTCTCGCTTCCGCACGACCTGCCCGGTTTCCGGCAGTTCCAGGGCTTCGCCCATGACGAAGTGGCCGCTCGCCTTCAGCACCTCGTCGTAGCTCGCGCACTTTTCGAGCACTGCGTTGGCTTCGGGGCTGCCGCCAAAAAGCACCTTGGGGTCGTAATAGATGAAGCAGGCGTAGCGCATGCTGGGCTCCTTCCGTTGTGTGTTTGGTCATTATCGTTTTGGCGCTCGTGTTTTCGACATGCGTGGCCTTGTCGAAATCTCCATGGCCCAATCGACTAGCAGGAGCCAGCACAATTGACTAATCCTGTTACACCACCCGATGGAGCTTTCTTATGTCACGCATGATCTTCGTGAACCTCCCTGTTGTCGATCTAGAAAAATCGATGGCGTTCTACGAGGCGCTCGGATTTACCAATAACCCCCATTTCACCGACGAGACGGCGGCGTGCATGGTGTTGAGCGAAACGATCCACGTAATGCTTCTCACCCATGACAAGTGGCGCACCTTCACCGACCGCCCGATTCCGCCGGCCGATTCCAGCGAAGTGATGCTGGCACTCTCCTGCGAGAACCGCGCAGCGGTAGATGCCATGAACGAGGCGGCCGGCTCCAATGGCGGCACCGCCGACATCAACCCGCGTCAGGACCACGGTTTCATGTACAGCTGTGCATTGGCCGACCCCGACGGCCATGTGTGGGAGTCATTCTGGATGGATCCGGCGGCCATGCCATCGAACGATTGATCCGACGTTTCACCGCTCTCCGTACCGTTACTGCGGCAGCCAGATACTTCACCCTTCGAGCACGTCCCGCCCCCGCTCCGTAAGGGCGAGCTGGCGGTGGGGCCACTCCCGGTGGATATCGCTGATGGCTAGAAGCGGCTCTGGTTCGGCAATCAACGGCTGGAGAAGCCACCAGAACATCAGGTCGCCCAGGTAAGGCAGCGGCTCGTATTCACGCATCAGATAGGAGAAGGCCTTACCCACCGTTAGCGGGCCATGGTCGCGTACGATTTCGAGCGAAAGCCGTTCCGTCAGGCCGAGGCCGGTATCTGAAGCTGGCGATTCCTGCATGTGCCGGGCCAGCGCGCGGCCCATCATCGGCAGGGCCGGGGTGCCGGTGGCAACGAGCGCTCGTAGCGGCTCGGGGCCGTCGGCAGTGAGTGCCTGCCAGACCCGGACGCCCAGTTCGAGCAGTGGCGCCTCAACGGGGCGGCGCTGTTGCCAGAGCCAGGCCAGTAAATCCGGCGCCAGCTGGCCGATGCCGATAAAACGCTCCACCCCGGGCACAGACTCTACCGCCACCAGCTCGATTCGCGCCTGGGGCGGGCTCGCATGCAGCCGGTAAAGCAGATAGGCGAGTATCAGTTGGTCGTAACTGTCGTGCTCGAACCACAGCACCAGCCGTTCATAGCGTTCGAGCTGGTCCAATGCTTCGTAGCTCTTGCGCAGCCGGGCCAGTGCATCACGCTCGGCCATGCCGGAAACCTCCGCCAAGAAGCCGGCACGCAGCCGCATCAACTCCTCGGGGGGAAGATCCTGCAACGGACCGATGCAGAACGGATCGGAGAATTCGAGGAAGTCGCCCTCGAAGCCGGCGGTGCGCAGGCTGTGCTCGATATCCGAGCCGCAGCGAATGTGCAGCGTAGCCATGTCTCGGACGCCGCGCTCGTTCAGCCGCCGCCGCGAGGCATCGATCGATTCGATATGCGACTTGAGCTTCGCCCAACTCGGGAAACCACATTCGCGGGCGATGACGAACTGCGCGTCTGCGAGTTTCAGCGGCGTCTCGCGCGGCGGGATGTGCTGAAGCATCCGCGCCAGAGCGGCCGGTTCGTCGGCACGGGCGGCCTTGAGCAGTTCCTTGGCGCGCTTGCGCTGCTGTTCGAGATTGAAGCGACCGTGAGACGTGGCGTCACGCCGGGGGAGCGTGGACATACGATTCCCTCCATGCGCCTGTGTCCGCCGGGCAGGCCGGGAGTCGTATGGAGTCAGTGATATGAAACGTTGGGCGCAGCCCTTTCCGCGGACGGGGACGCCTTGCGGCGCAGCCCCTAGCCTCGCGCGGATGCGGGGGAAGTGTCAATTGCAACCTGCTTACCGCAGAGCCGTGATTCGCCATTCTGGCGCCAGGCTACGCCAATGCTGTCTGAGAATCGCCTTGTGCGCTTTGGCCATGGGCATCTCCTCTAGTTGGCGTGGCCACTGGGTACGGGCACGCTCGATGGTATCGTCGAGTACCGCACGAATGGCAGGCCAGGCGATACCAGCCTTTTCGGCCCAACGGCGAAAGTCCTCCTTACCCAGCCGATACCACTCCTTTTTTCCATTCAAATTGAGCGCTAACTGGTGGTCACCTTCGAGGTAGGCCAAAGTGGTGACGATATCGTAGGCAGGTGCCAGACGCGGCGTACGCTGATCGGGATAGATGAGGCTCCAGTTCTTGAGGTGAGCGTCTCCATTGGCAAGTAGCACATCTACCAGCAGGCGGCGAGCGAAGGCCTGAACATTGGCCAGGCCGTCATCGGTATATTCCCGCAACAAGCGCCCCAGGCGCTCGTAGTTGGGTCCGTCGTATTTCTCATGGGGATAGCGAAACAGCACCTGTGCCATGTCCTCGGCGTGAATTCGCCGTTCGCCTTTCCGATCGAATCGCCGAATGGCGTAAGCGAACTGCTCTTGCGGCAGATTGATCGCTGGCAGGCCTTCGAGAGCATCCAATGGGATCAGACGAACCTCGGGTATCTCGACGCCGACGCTCTCGGCCAGCCACATCGCTGTGGCCTCGTTCTCGGGAACGTGAGGATGGCGTGTCGAAGGTGTCTTGACGATCCAGTCGCCGAGTTCGTCAGCATGGCCGAAGTGAAAACGCCCGTCACGTTCGCGCATTGAGAACTTCATCTGCACTCCGGCAAGCGAGAAACCGCCGCCCACCTCGGCCACCCGACGCACCGGCATGACGCTGCGGCGGTGGCTGAGCACCCAGTCCGGCATTTCGTCGGGCGCCACAGGTGCCACCTGCAGGGCACCGGGAAGGTCATGCCCCAGGCTCGCTAGCAAGGGGAACTCGTTGTCCGGATGGACCTTGAGTCGTTGGGCCAGCCAGTCGCGTAGCGCCCCTTCCGGCAGTAGATTGGAGAACCAGGGGTGCAGTCGCTGCTGACGGATCCAGGGCGACTGCATCAGTTCGCCTGCGCGAGGAAAGTTGGGGTGCAAGGTCAGCGAGAGCGTGGGACGCTCGACATCGAGTCGCCAGGCGTCATCGAAAACCATGACGTTGCGCCCACTTCGGTAGCCGGCCAAGTATCCCACCCGGCTACCGTGCAGCTCGAGACACAGCATTTCGACCGCCTCATTCTTCATTGCGCTCGCTCTCATCACCTTCGTCGTCTCCGAGCAGGCCCTGCCAAGGGTCGGCATCGAGGCCAGCGGTCTCGCTGATCTCTCCCTTCAACAACGACTGGACGGCGTGCCATTTTTCAAGCGGGATCAGCGTCAACCTGGCATTGAGCCCGTCCGCAGCAAGCTCGAGGGTGTTCAGGCGAGGGTTCCCTCCTTGCTCGAGACGCTGGTACTGCTGACGAACCATGCCGGTTCGATCGGCCATATCCTGTTGCGTGAGCTGGAGCGCCAGCCGCCTTTGACGGTATTGATCGAGAAGACTCATAAGCATCACATGTGTTGCATTACTGATAAATAGGCAACGTATAAGTTGCAATTTAGCGCTTGTGATGATGAAACGCCAGTGTATCGGTCCGCTACTTTTTTTCAGGCCAGAGCCTCGGGCACGCATTTCTTGAGCTCGCCTCGTTCCTTGACCCGCCAATTTATCATGATAAATTTCATGGTATGCGTCGGTACTCCCCTCGCCGGCGCCCGGCGAACAAGGACAACGACATGCAGACAACCGAGCAGGCGCTGACACAGCGCAAGAAGAAGTGGTACCAGACGGTACCCGACCCCATGGTTCTCATTTTCATGATTCTGCTGGCCACCTATGCCCTCACCTTCGTGGTGCCGGCGGGTGAGTACGAGCGGGTCGAGGAGGCTGGACGCACCGTCGTGGTGCCGGACTCCTTCGAATACCTTCCCGATGTGGGCGCCATCTCGCCCTTCGATATCTTCGTGGCGGTCCCGCGCGGCCTCAACGAGGCGTCGCTCTACCTGTTCATCGTGTTCATAGCCGGCGGGTTGTTTCATATCCTGCAGCGCACCGGCGCCCTGGAGAACGCAATCGGCGTGGCGGTGAACCGGGTCGGCGTCGAACGACGCAATATCATCATTACCGCCGGCACCTTCATCTACGGATTCTTCGGCGTGGCCGTGGGATTCGAGAACAATATCGCCTTGGTGCCCATCGCGGTGCTGATCGCCAGTGCCATCGGCTGCTCCAGCCTGGTCGGCACAACAATGGCCGTCGGCGGCATCGGTATCGGCTTCGCACTCTCGCCGATCAATCCCTATACCGTGGGTGTGGCCCAGGGCATCGCCGAGCTGCCGACCTTTTCAGGCGCCTGGCTGCGTACGCTGCTGGTGGTCTCTTCGCTGGCCTTGCTGTCGTTCTACATCTGCAAGTGGGTGGTCAAGATGGATTTCGAGGAGCCGGACAACGCCAAGGCCATGACCAAGTCACTGGATGAATACCAGTTGACCAAGCAAAACAAGATGACCCTTGGTGTGTTCATCCTGGGCCTGGCGGCCATGCTGGTGGGTGTTTTCACCCAAGGCTGGTACATCAACGAGATCGCCGGCATGTTCCTGCTGATGGCCATCGTGATCGGTATCGTCAACGGGCTAGGCGCCAACGAGATCGTCGCGCAAATGATGGAAGGAGCTGCCAAGGTCACGGCCGGCGCGCTGGTCATCGGCCTGGCCGCCTCCATCCAGGTGATCCTCAACCAGGCCCAGATCATCGACACCATCGTTCACGGGCTGAGCGGCCTGATCCAGGGGATTCCCGGCGCCATGTCGGCGATCATGGCCAGCGTGGTACAAGGCGCGATCAACCTCTTCGTGCCTTCCGGCTCCGGGCAGGCCCTGGTCACCATGCCCATCCTGATACCGGTGGCCGACCTGGTGGGCATGAGCCGCCAATTGATGATCACCGCCTTCCAGGTGGGCGACGGCCTGACCAACCTGATCGTGCCCACTTCCGGCGGCACCCTGGCCATGCTGGCCCTGGGGCGAGTCTCCTACGTGAAGTGGCTGAAGGCCATTCTGCCCTTCATGGCGCTGGTTTATATCCTGGCGTGGGTCGGTCTGGTCATCGGCCACTACGTCGGCTACTGAGCAACTCATGACCCTGTCACTCATCCACGTGCAGCCGGCGACCGGCACGGTCGCCGCGCTGACGGCCACCGGCGGCGTGGCGGTGGGCGGCTACGTGCATCATGCCTGGCGTGGCCTGGGCGCTTGCGCCACCCAAGGACTGATCACGAATCCTTGGTACCCCGAGGGTATTCGCAAGGCGCTGGGCCAGCAGTGCACGGCCCAGCAGGCCCTGCAGGAGGTGATCCGGCGGGACAGCGGTGCATCACGCCGCCAGTGCCTGGTGATGGATGCCGACGGCCAGGCCGCAGTGCACTCCGGCAATGACAACGTCGCCGTGGTTAGCGCCGAGCTTCGCCCTACGGTGGCGGCCGCCGGCAACATGCTGGCCGATGAGCGGGTCGTGGCGAAACTGCTGCAAACCTTTCTGGCGCTGACCTGCGCCAACCCCGACGAGGTACTGGCGCAGGGTGTCACGCCCCGTTATCGCGACGGCTACGAGGCACACCTGCTGGAGACGCTGATCGAATCGCTGGACACGGCTTTGCAGGTCGGCGGCGACGCCCGCGGCACCCGCTCGGCCGCCCTGCGTATCGAGTCCTTCGATGCGGCCCCCATCGACCTACGTGTGGACTGGGACGATGATCCCGCCGGTGCGCTACGAGCGCTGGTTCGTCGCGTACGCGCCCCGGCGTTCTCCGCCTTCCTTGCCTCGCTGCCCACGCATTGATTCAGGAGAGAAGCATGACCGACTCCAAGACGCAGACGGCCCTGGGCCGAGACTTGATGGCGCGCCTGGACGAGGCCGCGCGCCACTCCCGGCCCGGCCCGGGCGTCACGCGCCTGTTCTGTTCCGATGAGCATCGCAAGGTACTGGAGCTTATCGCCGACTGGATGCGCCAGGCCGGGCTGACTCCGGAACTCGATGCGTCCGGCAACCTGGTAGGGCGCAATGCACGCGCCATGGCGGGCGAAAAGACGCTGATACTGGGCTCCCACCAGGACACGGTCGCCGAGGGGGGCAAGTACGATGGCATGCTGGGAATTGCCCTGCCGCTGCAAGCCCTTCAGGCGCTGAAGGAAGTCGGCATCGAGTTACCCTACGGGGTCGAGGCGGTGGCCTTCGGCGACGAGGAAGGCACGCGTTTCCAGTCAACCCTGATCGGCAGCCGCGCCCTGGCCGGCACCTTCGATCCAGTAAGCCTCGAGGCACGTGACGCCGACGGCGTGACGCTCGGTGAAGCGCTCAAGGCCTTCGGTGGCAATCCGGAAGCGATTCCCCAACTGGCACGCAAGCCCGAGGCGGTATTCGGCTTCGTCGAGGTGCATATCGAGCAGGGGCCAGTGCTGGAGCAGCGCGATCAGGCAGTGGGTGTCGTCACCGCACTGACCGGGATCGAGCGTCATCGCATCTGCGTGCGCGGCAAGGCCGGCCACGCCGGCACCACGCCCATGCCGGGCCGTCGCGACGCCCTGGTGGGTGCGGCCGAGATGGTGGTGGCAGCGGACAGGATACTGAACGCCACCCCGGACTTCGTTGGGGTGGTGGGCAAGCTGGAAGTCAGGCCCAATGCCGTTAACGTGATTCCCGCCGAGGTGAACTTCACGCTGGAGCTGCGCTCCCCCGACACCACGGTACGCGAGCAGGGCCGCAGGGAAATCCTGGATTCCTGCCAGCGGCTTGCCCAGGCGCGAGGGCTCGAGCTGTCGAGCGAGCCCACCTACCAGGCCGAAGCAGTGGCATGCGCCGAATGGCTGATCGAAACCCTGGAGGGCGCCTGCGAGGAGTGCGGTGAGCCCGCCGAACGCATGTTCAGCGGTGCCGGCCACGACGGACTGGCCATGCATGACCTGACCGATATCGGCATGCTCTTCGTGCGCTGCAAGGACGGCCTGAGCCATCACCCGGACGAAGCCATAAGCATCGAGGACGCCGACCGCGCGACCCGTGTGCTGATGCGTTTCCTCACCAATCTGGGATCGAAAGCGCGCAGCAGGAGCTGATCAAGCAGGGCACGGCATCAGTCGGTCAGGAAGCCACGCCGCACCTGGGCTTCGTTGTCGTTCATTACCGCCTGGGCCGAGAGCATATGTTCGCGCATTAGATCGCGGGCCAGGTCGGCATCGTCCGCCTCGATGGCATCCAGCAGCCGCGCGTGATACTGGCAGCCGGTAGGACCGATCTGGTGGTCCCCTGGCTCGTAGAGCCGGCGATAGACGGTCAGGTCGGAGAGCACCTGCACGGTGAAGCGGATGATGAACGACAGCAGCGGATTGCCCCCCGCCAGCTCGGCCAGCATTTCGTGGAAACGCAGCGAGTCGATGTGCTGCTGGCGCTCGGTCTCCATGTCGGGGGCCGGCGTGGCGTAGGTGTGCAGGCTTTCGCGCAGGCGAGCCAGATCTTCGGCACTGACCTTGCCGGCCAGCGAAGCGGCGAGTTCGGGCTCCAGCGCCAGGCGGATCTGGTAGATATCCCGAATCGAGATGTCCTGAAAATAGAAGTAATGACTAAGCAGCGAGGTCGCCTTGGCCTCGCTCATTCGACAGACGAAAACGCCGCCCCCCGGGCCGGTACGCGTCACCACCAGACCCTGGGCTTCCAACACCCGCGTGCTCTCGCGAATGGTGCCCTTGGATACGCCCAGGGTCTCCATCAGCTCGGCCTCGCTGGGCAGGCGATCGCCCGGCACCAACTGACGCTCCACGATCCAACCCTTGATGATATCCGCGACGTGGTAGGGCAGGCGGCGCGATGCAGAACCAGCCATTGCTTCTCTCTTGCAACACAGGAAAACCAAGGGTAAGCCATTCATCTGGAGGCGAACAGAGCGCAACCAATTCCAACCCAGCTAGCAACCTCGGCACGTTCGGATAATCCTGGTTTCGGTACGCTGGCTCGCTCACCCTTCCTGCCTGGCTTGCGCTCTTTTCCGCTTCCTGCCCCGCCGTTCCAGCACCAGATAGACCAGGAAGGCCACCGTCAGCGGCAGCAGGAAATAGAGGGCACGGTAGCCGATCAGCGCGGCGAGTATCAGGCTCGGGGCAACGTGGTGCTGAAGCAAGGCGAGGAATACCGCTTCGAGCACGCCGAGGCCACCGGGAATATGGGTGATGACCCCGGCAATGGAGCTGATCAGCAGGATGCCGAGGATGCTGGGAAAGAACAGCCCTTGCGGCAGCAGCAGGTAGATGAGCGCTGCCATCAACGACCAGTTCGCCGCGCCCAGGGCCGCCTGCATCAGCGCCAGCCTGAGCGGCGGAAGAACGATCTCATGGCCACGAATGTGCCATACGCGCCGTTTGGAGAAGCGACAGGCGGTCAGGTAAGCGAAAGCGACGGCGAGCAGCCCGAAGCCGATGAACTGCAGGCCGGTGGCGCCTATCTCCCAGTTCTGGGGCAGCTCGAGCAGGCGAAATGAGAAGATGGCGCCAGCGAGAATCATGTAGCCCAACCAGTTGGCGATCAGGCTGATGCTGAGAATGCGCGTGACGATACCCACGCCGAGGCCCAGGCGGGTATAGAGCCGGTAGCGCATGGCCAGGCCGCCCACCCAGGCGCCCAGGTTGAGATTGAAGGCATAGCACACGAAGGCAACCAGCAGGACGCGCCCGGTCGACAGCCCATGGCCGGTGTACTTCTTTCCCAGCAGGTCGTAGCTGCTGAAGACGAGATAGCTGACCGCAGTAATGCCCACCCCGGCGACCAGCATCAACGGGCTGTAACCTCGCAGGGTCTCGATGACTTCGTGCCAGTCGACGTTGCGGGCCAGCGAGAACAGCAGCACCGCGACCAGCACGAAGAATGCCAGGGTGGCGATGCGCTTCAACCATTTCAGCCAGCGCCTGCGGGGGCGTGAATTGTCCGTCCTGGTAGCCTTCTTCATAGGTAACCTTGCCGCTTCATTGCGGCTCGTCCTTGCTGACCCTTTCCTTCGACGTCAGCGTCTCGAGCCTGGACGCATGACCCGGCCGCCAGCCCACGCTGATCGGGGAGTGACGCAGGAAGTGGTAGCTCACGAACATCAGCGGTGCCCGCCACCAGCGCCCTTTATTTGCCGCTTCGGGAGTGATCCTATGGCAGCTGCTCTCGATGAGCCCTATCAGATGATCGTATATCTCCCGGTTGAGGCTGGCATCGCGTATGAACAGGTTGGCCTCCAGGTTGAGCGACAGGCTGAGCGGGTCAAGGTTGCTCGACCCCACCGTTGCCCACTCTTCGTCGGCAATCGCGATCTTGCCGTGCAGGGGGTGCTCCTTGTATTCGTAGATGCGGATGCCGTCCTTGAGCAGATAGCTGTACAGCGAGCTGGAGAACATCCGCGCCCAGGGCATGTCGGGGCGCCCCTGCAGGATCAGGGTCACCTCGACGCCCCGGCGGGATGCATTACGTAGCTCACGCCATATGCGATAGCTGGGAAAGAAGTAGGCGTTGGCGATCAGCAGCCGCGACTTCGCGGTTCGAATCGCCTGCAGATAGTGGTCTTCGATATCGGTGCGATGCAGATGATTGTCACGAATGGCCAGGCGCATGACGGCCTGCCCCACCGGCGGAGTGCCGACCAGGGTTGTCGGCAACCCCTGCACGGCCTGGTGCTCCATCAGCAGCGCCCTGGCGGCGCGACGAATGTCCTCGACGACCGGCCCGCGCACGCATACGCCATAGTCCTGCTTGCCCATTAGGTACTTGTCGGGCAGGTGGTCCCAGCCGAAATTGATCCCGCTGATATAGGCTACCTCGCCATCCACCACCACGATCTTGCGGTGCAGGCGGCGGAACAGGTTGGTGCGCACGCCGAAGAGGCGAGGCTTCGGGTCATAGACATGCATGTGAACGCCGGCGTCGGCCAGCTCGTCAATATATTCGCTGCTCAGGTCCGCCGTGCCGTAGCCGTCCACCGTGACTTCTATGCGCACCTGTCGGGCCGCGGCTTCGAGCAGGGCGTCCTTGAGCGCCTGGCCGACCTCGTCATCGAAGATGATGAACGTCTCGATCAGGATTTCCCGGCGTGCCGAACGGATTGCCTCGAACACATGGGGAAAGTACTGACTTCCATTGATCAACAGTTCGGCTTGATTGCCTTCCTTCCATTGGAATCTCACAGGCCTATCTCTGCAACGAGCGGAACATGATCGGAGAGATGCGACCACGGCTTGCGATCGAGGGCTCTCGGGTTTCGGCACGAGGCGTGGCGGACATATATCCGGTCCAGACACAGCAGAGGCCAGCGCGCCGGAAACGTTTTTGCTGGCCCTCCCTTGCAGTCCACGAACGCCTCGCGCAGCCCGCACTCGGCCAGCACCACATCGGCTTTCAATTGCCAGTCGTTGAAATCTCCCGCGACGATGACCGTCTTATCGTCGGGTATCGAGTCCAGCAGCTTGCATAACAGTCTCAGCTGCAGCAGGCGGTGTTTCTGGCGCAGCCCAAGATGGACGCAGACCGCATGCACCGTGGGCTGCCCGGGTACCGCCAGTTGGCAGTGAAGGAGCCCACGACTTTCGGTGCCGTGAATGGAGACATCCCTGTTTTCGTAATGAAGAATCGGGTAGCGGGACAGCAGGGCGTTGCCATGGTCGCCGTCGGGGTAGACGGCGTTGCGCCCGTAGGCGAAGTCGGGCCACATGGTATCGGCGAGATACTCGTACTGCGGCACGCCCGGCCAGTCATGGTAGCGAAGGGAATGTTTCTTGTGTTCGCCGTGCACCTCCTGCAGGAACACCATATCGGCCGAGAGTGTGGACACGGCATCGCGCAGTTCCGGCAGGATATGACGACGATTGAACACGTTGAAGCCCTTGTGCACGTTGATCGTCATGACCTGCAGCGACTTCACGGGCGCTGCTTGCTGGAGTTTCTGTTGCGGCTTCCGTTCCGTCACACTCACTGCGATATCCTTTTCCCGCTGTTTGACATGACGCATCCGGCCATCCGGTCAAAGGAAGCTTAGCAGTAGAAGCCGAGACAGGTGCAAATCCGACGGGACACTCCTCTACGACTTGCCCCTGTCCGGATTTGCTGGTGGGATACGGCCCGGAGCCCGACGAAGGAGAGAGCGAGTGAAGCCCGAGGACCTGGTAAAGCTGGTCAACCGCAGGATGCCGTTCGGCAAGTACGAAGGCTGGCTGATCGCCGACCTGCCGGGCCCTTACCTCAACTGGTTCGCTCGGGAGGGCTTTCCGCCCGGCGAGATTGGCGAGTTGCTGCACCTGATGCACGAGATCGACCACAACGGCCTTGGCGAGCTGCTCGAGCCACTGCGCGGGAAAACACGAGGTTAGCCGTTTATTTTCGGGCTGCCAGCGCCTGCTGGAACTCCTCGCGGTACGCCTCGGCATGCCGGGCCGGGTCGACGGGAAAACGGCCCAGTGCCACGGCCAGTTCGAAGAAACCTGGCGCCGGCAGGTTGCCTCGCCGGCTTACCACCAATGCGGCGATGAAGGGTCGCTCCTGCTCGGCATCCTCGTGCATCAGCGTTTCGAGCGCCTGGGCCACACGCTGGATGGTACGCGGCGGCGTGAGCCCAAGCGCTTCGGCAAGCTGCTGGTAGGTCATCGGCAGCGAGGCAGCCGGGGCAGCTTCGAGCAGGTGGCGGGCCTGGGTAGGCAAACCGGCTTCGTACGTCATGGGTGGTCGGTACACTCGGCTCGTGAAGGATTAGCCTACCGCGCCGGCGAGGCAGTGGTCAGCAACAGGGCGGCGACCAGCACGATCAGCAGCATCAAGATGGCTTCGAGGACAATACTGCGACTCAGCCGGCCAGGGGCCTTCGGCTCACCTCGCGCCACGGTGGGAACAAGCCACCAGCGGTTGGCCGCCCCCAGCAGGAGCAGCAGCAGCACCAAGGTCAGTTTTACCGCTAAAACCTGGCCGTAGGACGTACCAAGCAGAGCGTTTGGCCTACCACCGAGAAGCCACTGGGCCAGGCTACCCCCGGCGATAAGCAGCAGCGGCACCAGCAACAGGCCGAAGCGCCCGAAGCGCAGCAGCAGCCGGGCCGACTCGTCAGGTGCGCCGCTTCTCGCCAGGCGGTAGAGCGGCAGTAGCGCCGCGGCCCAGAAGGCCGCCAGGCTCAGGTGCAGCATCAGCAACGCACTCTGCCACGGTGAGCCGCGAGTGTGGCCGACCTGGGCGAACCCCACCAGCACCAGGCCGATGCCGAGCACACTGACGACGTAGCGCACTGCCAGCGGTATACCGTGCCACAGCGCCACCGGCAGCAACAACAGCCCCAGGATTGCCAAGCGTAGCCGCTCACCTTGGGCACTTTCGCCAACGATGCCGAGCAATACCGGATTGAAGGCCGAGCTCCAGTTACCGCCCCCCAGGTAAGCGGCTTGCAGCAGCCACAGCAGCAGGAGCATGCCGACGCCACACCAGGCGGAGATGCAGGTACAGCGGTCGAGAACGTCGATCTCGCGTGGCGGCAGGGTGGTAAAGGCGAAGCGAAACAGCATGCCCCCCACTGCCAGCAGGGCCGAGACGTAGAATCCCGCCAGGACGACAACACGACCGATCGTCCATGCATCCAGGTCGGTCAATGTCATTCCGCTCTTCGCCTACTCTTGGATCGTGAAGCGATGACCACCCGACATGGTATGACCGTCCTCGGCGATGCCGCGCCACACGACTTCATACTCTCCCGGCATCATGGTTTCAGCGGGCACGGCGCCATGCCGCTCGGCCAGCGAGCCGAGCGGGTCTTCGCTCAGTTTCACCACACCCTGCGGCCCCGTAACCTCGTACTGGGTCAGACGGATCGGCGAATCGAACTGAAGCTCCAGCCGCTCCGATGCCTGCTCCAGCATCGCGCCGGCCTCAGGGTACGTGGCGGTTAGGTGGGAGTGCGCCCATAGCAGTGGGCTTGCCATCATCAGACAGGCCGCCGCCATTAACCCCAGCGTGCCGACACGCCTAGCCGCCCAAGCCAACCCTGAGGCTCTCGTCACTGCACCCATTCTGTTCTCCTTTTTCAATTCCCGCTTGGGCCCGCCCCGCGGCAAGGCGTTCCTGCCTTCGCTCAGGAAGGGTGTCGCTGCTGGTGGCCTGCTTCCTGGCGGTTAGCGTCATGGCCCGGCTCTGGCTTGGCCGAGCCCTGGTGCATCAGGCGTTCAGCCTGGTCGAGCCGAGGGTGGCTGTCGAGGAACTCGCGATGCGGGTCCGGCAGTGCGTCCAGCGCCTGGAGAGTGTATTTGAGCACGTGGACGGCGGCCAGCACGTCCTGAGTGTTGCCGGTCTCGGAAATGGTATGCATGTTGCGAATGGGAAAACCGATGGAGGTCGCGGCGCAGTCGATGGCAGCCAGCACGCCGGCCATGCCGTCGGTACCGGTATCGGCACCGACGATGTCGCGCTGCATGGGGATGCCGTGCTCACGGGCGGTGGTTTCGATGATGCGATTGAGTTGCGCGCTGGCGATCGCGCCCACCGACATGGTGAAGCCCTTGCCCATCTCCAGCGGCTGCATGCGCCGCTCACCGATACCTGGAGCGGCCACGTAATCGTGGTTCACGTCTACGCCGATCACCATGTCCGGCTTGAGCTCGCCGGCCAGCACCCGGCTGCCGAAGCGGCCGATCTCTTCATAACTCGCGATGGCGAACAATACGCGTACCTTCTCGGTGCCGCCGGCCTCGGCAATCAACCGCGCCACCTCGGCAGTGACGAAGCAGCCCAGGCCGTTGTCCAGGTAGGCGCCGTAGAAGGTGTCGGGGCTGAAGCCGTGGCGGATGGGGCGGTCGAAGATGATCGAGTCGCCGGGACGCACGCCGAGGTTGAGAACCTGCTGTTTCTTGTTCTCGCCATGGATCTGCAGGTCGAGATAGATCTGCTCCTTCTTGATGCCCTTGCTGCCTTCGCGTTGGGCCGCGTCGGAAAAGTGAATGGCACCCAGCGCCTCAACGGTGCCACCCTGGATGATGCGATAGCGCCCAGGAGTTTCGGGGTCCTCGCTGAACAGCTTGACCTCATGGCCGACCAGCACGTTGGGCAGGAAGGCATCGGTGTTGATCCAGATCTTGCCGTCGTCACCGATGCTGCGTACCTGCATGCGGATCTTGTCGGCGTGACCGATGATCATCACCTTGAACAGGTCGTCGCGGCCCGGGTGGGTATCCCACACTACGCCGGCGTGGCCCTTGTACTGGTGCATGTGCCAGCCCTCGGGGGCGAAGCTCTCGAAGTGGGGCTTGAGTACGCCGTAGGTCATCGCACCTTCCAACCCCACGGGGCTGGGTGCGTCGAGGATGCGCTGCATCAGGGTGAACTGCGTTTCCGGCATGGGCTCGGCCCAAGGCTTGTGCGTCTCGCTCATGTGCTTCCTTTCTCGACGGTTCAGGATACGTTTTCAACGTAGTTTGCCAGATGTCGTGCGACATGGCCCGGCAGCGCCGGTCGCGACAATGGGCAGCACTGCCGTCATTCGGGGAACTCATGATAAAGGCAAGGCCTGACGGCCTTGCCTTTAGTGGTTACCGGCATCGCCGGCTTTGAAATACCAGTGTGAGTTACTGCCCCCAGGCATCGCCCAGGGTCATCTCATCGTCGTCCAGTTCAGTGTAGCGTTCCTCATCGTACTCTTCGGAAGACTCCTCGAGTTCGTCCTCGCCGTAGGCCTGCTGAATCACCAGTTGGTCATCCTGCAGCTGCATGTCGGACAGCGGCAGGGTGATGTCACTGCCACCCATGCCCCAGAGGCCACCCACGGTGACGACGACGTAGAGATCGCCAGTGTCGTTCTCCTTGACCACGTTCTGGACGTCACCGATCTC
The DNA here is from genome assembly GCF_051062895.2 of Billgrantia sp. C5P2. Classification (NCBI taxonomy): domain Bacteria; kingdom Pseudomonadati; phylum Pseudomonadota; class Gammaproteobacteria; order Oceanospirillales; family Halomonadaceae; genus Billgrantia; species Billgrantia sp. C5P2. The sequence goes on along the minus strand of NZ_CM128542.1, from coordinate 701,905 downwards.
TTCATCTTCCAGATTGACGACGGTCTTCCCCTCGATCTCGCTGACTTGCATGTCGCGCAGCGAGTCGTCCAGTTGGTTGCCCATCGCCATGCCACCTGAGCCAGCGTCAGTCGCAGGAGCCGCCTCGTCGGTTTCCATGTCTTGCGAATCGTCCATGGTTTCCATGTCCTGCGAATCGTCCATTAGCTCGGCATCGTCCTGATTGCCTTCGGCTTCCATGGGGGCCTGCTCTTCACCCACGGCAGCATCGCCATTGAGGCCGTTGTCCTCTTCTGCGTTGTCCTGAGCGAGAGCGCCTCCTGCAAGGCCGGTGGAAATGGCGCCGATCATGATTGCCAACAATGTCCTTTTCATCACACTCCCTCCTAGAGTTGACTCAGTGTCCACCTTTTGAAAATAGCGCTTACTCTGGCGTTCAAAAGAAAAATTAGGATAGAAAAGGAAACCAAAAGTAACCGCTGCGTTTCCTGCCCGCTCAAAAAAGGCAAGGCCAGTTGGCCTTGCCTTTTTTGACGTGCGAAGAAGGAGCTAGTTTCCCATCGCCTCGGACAGGGTCATATCGCCGTCTACCTCACTGTAGCGATCCTTGTCGTACCCAGTGGCCAGATCATCGAGTTCGTCCTGACCTATGACGTCCTGCAGCACCAATTGCTCATCTTCCAGCTGCATGTCGGCCAGCGGCAAGGCGACCTCGGAGCCGCCGAAGATCCAGAAGCCACCCACCGAGACGACGGCATGCAGATCTTTGGCATCGTCGTGACGCAGTACGCTCTCGACCTGGCCAAGCGTCTCGCCTTCGGCATTGACGATGGTCATGCCTTCGATCTCGCTGACCTGCATGGAGGCGATCGACGAGTCGAGCGAGGCACCGGTCGGCTCCATCTCCTCGAAGCCTTCCTCACTGCCACCCTCGGCGGCTTGATCGCTTTCCGTTGCCTGTTCCTCATCTGATGCCTGCTCCTGCTCCGATGCCTGCTCGGTATCAGGTTCGGTTGACGTCGCCTGCTCGCCCGGGTCGGTTTGCATTTCCGCGTCGTCGGCTTCTTGGGTCTCCATCGCGGATTCATCGCCTTCACCGATGGCCTCGGCCTGGTCGTCGTCGGCGCTGCCTTCGTCACGCACTTCCTGGTAATCCTCGGCATCGGTGCCTTCGTCGGGCAACGCCTCCTCGTCTGTCGAAGCCTCGGTCGGCTCGCTCTCCTCGTCGGCCGCGGCGTTACGCTCTTCCTCTGGCCGCTCACTCTCCTCCTGGGCTTGCTGAGTCTCGGCGGACTGCTCTTCGCCTGCCGCGGTTTCCTCGCTGAGTTCGGCCTCGTTGTCCTGGGCCAGGGCGCCGCCGACGAGCCCGGCGGAAATTGCACCGATGGCGATAGCCAGTAATGTCCGTTTCATGGCACTTTCCTCCTTGGGTGTCCGTTTTCATGAGCTTAGGCAGCAGCGATCACAACCGGCCAGAAACGCAACGAAGCGAAACGTCAATGAAGGGCAACTGAGGGTTAACGTCACGGTCAGACGAAAGCCGACAAGGCCCTTGCGGCTACAGTTTTCGCCGGGAGCGCGCGAGCCCGGGCCCGCGCCTAGGGATGCACATAGCCCTGCCACCCCTGTCCGGTACCCAGATGAGTCGCTTCGCCGACCACCTCCGGCCGGTGCGTCGAGATGGATGCTCGCCCTTGCTGGGTGCCCAGGTGGGTAGCCACCATGTGCTGTGGCGCCTCCTGACGCGTCGGAATCGTCGTGCCACGCGACCCCGGGCGAGTGTCCCTCTCGTGAGTGTGCCCACGCGAGGTGGAGCGCAGTTGAGAAACGACCAGCCAACCCAAGCCGATACCAGTCATCAGGACCGGCATGGGATGCTCGCGAACCGAACGGCCCAGGCCGTTGATAAAGCTGGCCGCTGCTCCATCTCGCCTGGGTATATGCTGCAATACGTTCTGCTTGAGCTGTGTCGGTGACAACCTGCTTTCGAGCTCATGCAGGGTGTTGTCGAGTTGGGCACGGGAGAGACGAATATCGGCCTCGAGTTCGTCTGCCCGGCGTTGCTGATAACGGCTCATGTTCTCGCCTCCTTGGCTGCACCGTTGTGCTGATGTCCTGTGCCTTCAAGCTGGCCCCGGCAGCGGGCTTCGTCAAGTCACAGCCGTGCTTGCAATAGATGCTCTCAAGCCACCGCAGCTTCGAGTGTCTGCTCGATGGCTTCGCCGCTGGCAGGGCGCACCAGCCGAGCCACCTCTTCGCCATCCTGAAGAAAAACCAGCGTCGGCCACAGCTTTATGCGAAACGCCCGCCCCAGGCGTCGACCTGGGCCGTCCTCGATCTTGATATGATGCACGTCGTGACGACGCGCGAGGGCCCGCTCGAGTCCAGGCTGGGCAATCTGGCAGTAGCCGCACCAGGGGGTGCCGAACTCGAGCACGGTGACACCGTCGAGGGAGCACACCTCTTCGAGGCTTGGCGCCGATGCCATGTACTCGACCTGCATGGTCATGCTTCGTCCTCCTTGGTGAGCCTTGAGGAAACGATAGCAGCCGCGAGCATCGGTGAGATGTTGCAAAATGCATCCCGGATGCGGCAGGTCGGTGCCTACATGGATATGCTAGGGGTATCGTTCTAATACTAACGGGGTAAGCCATGTCCGCTCTGTATCGTCAGCACCGTCAGCGCGGCGGACGGTGGCCGACACGCATCGCCGGGTTCAGTGTGCTGTTGCTGGTGTTGGCCGCGTTACTGCTGGCCGGTGCCGGACCCGCCTACCGGCTGGACCTGCTGACGCTGGGTGGGGCCTTCAATATGCTGCGTTTGGGCGGCCTGCTGGGCCTTGGCGCCATCGCGGTCGCCCTGCTGGCACTGCTGGTGGCGCTTCTGTGTCGTCGCAAGGGCATCGTCTGGATGACGCTGTTCACGACCGCAGCCACCGTGGCGCTATTGGCAATACCCTGGATGTATTGGCAGCGCGCCCAATCGGCGCCGCCAATCCACGACATCACCACGGACCTGGAAAATCCTCCGGAATTCGTCGCCCTGGCTCCCGCTCGCGAGGCCGCGCCCAACGCCGTCGACTACCCCGGCGAGTCATTCGCCCGCCGCCAACGCAGAGCCTACCCCGATATCCAACCCCGCCATTTCCCCCTGCCCCTGGCGACGGTTCGTGCCGCCGCCGAAGCCGCCGTGCTGGATATGGGCTGGGAGATCGCCGACATCTCCATCGATGCCGTCGATACCATCGAGGCCACCGCGACGACACGCTGGTTCGGCTTCAAGGACGACGTGGTGATTCGGCTGACGCAGGAGTCCGACGGCATACGGGTCGATGTGCGCTCGGCTTCGCGTCTGGGGCGCGGCGATGCGGGCGCCAATGCGAAGCGGATTCAAGACTATTTCGATGCGCTGGAGCAGCGCACCGGCTAGGCTTCGATCGGTTGCGCCCCGAATGACGCGCCCCCGACCGGCGCGAAAACGCCCGGCCGAGAGCCGCGAAACGTCACGCTTCCGGCGGCAACGCCTCGATGGTACGCAGCGCCTCGTTGACGATGCCTTGGCGTTTGGGTAGGTCGGCCAGACGGTTGGGCGTTTCCATGTTGAGGGCGAAGAACACCGGGCCGCTCGGGCGCTCGACCCAGCCCACCCACCAGCCAAGCTTGCCGCTCCAGCCGGTCTTGCCACGCAGGATCCAGTCGCTGCCGGCGCCGACGATGATCAGATCCTTGACCAGGCGCTGATCAGCCTCGTCGAACGGCAGCTCGTTACGGTAAAGCCGCTCGAGGAACTCGATCTGCTCCTCGGCCGAGATTTCCAGCATGTCTTCCTCGAGCCAGAAGTTCTCGACGTCGTCGCCGATGTCGGCGTTGCCGTAGTCGATCGCTTCCAGATAGCGCTGCTCTCTCTCTTCGCCAAGTTCCCTGGCAAACTGCTGGTAGAGCCACACCACCGAGTTGCGCATGCCCGAGCGCAAGTCGTGGTCGGCATTCCACTGCGGGAAGTCACGCTCGACGCCATCCCAGGGAAAGACCTCGAACTCGTCTTTCACCACGTCGGCATCGAGGACGAACAGGCTATGGGGAATCTTGAAAGTGGAGGCAGGCACGAAGCGCTGCCGGGCACGCTCGCCATCGTGTACCAGGGTCGTGGTGGTGCCCTCGCGCTTGTCGACGATCAGCAATGTGCCGCTGGCCTCGTTGGCGCGGAAGATCTCGCCCCAGTCGGCCCGCTCCTGCCAGCTATCGGCGACGGCGCTCAGGGGAACAAGGGCCAGCAGCAAGGCACCGGCCAAGGTTCTCTGTGTCAGGATTTTCAGCCTCAAGGATTTTAGGGTCATGGTTCCATCCGTTCGTCGTGGGGGTGTCGTGATGAAGTGATGAGCGACGCGTCGGAGGTGAGATTAGCGGGACGATACCGAGGCTTACAAACCATGATATCTTGCATGAGCCACAAACTGAGCTTGGGCTAATGACGAGACCCTACCTACCGCTCAACGCCCTGCGCGCCTTCGAGGCCTCGGCCCGCCACCTGAGCTTCACCCGCGCCGCCGACGAGCTGAACGTGACCCAGGCGGCGGTGAGCCACCAGGTCAAGCTGCTGGAGGAACGCCTGGGCACGGCGCTGTTCAAGCGCCTGCCCCGCGGGCTGATGATCACCGCCGAGGGCGAGGCGCTGCTGCCGGTGACGCGCGATGCCTTCGACCGCATGGCGAACATGCTGGAGCGGCTCGAGGGCGGCAGGGTGCGCGACATTCTCAGTGTGGGTGCGGTGGGCACCTTCGCGGTGGGCTGGCTGCTCCCGCGCCTGGCTAGCTTCCAGCGCAGCCACCCGCTGATCGAGGTTCGCCTGTCGACCCACAACAACCGGGTCGACATGCCCATCGAAGGGCTGGACTATGCCATTCGCTTCGGCGATGGCGCCTGGCACGGGCTCGAGGCTCAGCGGCTCTTCGATGCCCCGCTTTCTGCCCTGTGCACCCCTCGCCTGGCCGAATCCCTGCGCACGCCGGCAGACCTGGCCCGCCACACCCTGCTGCGCTCCTATCGCGAGAACGAATGGACGCATTGGTTCGCGGCGGCGGGTGTGTCGCAGCCACCGGCAAGGGCTCATGGCGTGACCTTCGACTCGTCACTGGCCATGATGGAAGCTGCGGTGCAGGGCGTTGGCGTGGCCCTCGCCCCGCCGCGGATGTTCGGACGACAGTTGAGCAGCGGCTTGGTCGTCCAGCCTTTCGACATCCATGCCGCGCTGGGTAGTTACTGGCTCACCCGGCTCAAGTCGCGCACGCCCAGCGCCGCCATGGAAGCCTTCCAGGCGTGGCTGCACGGCGAGGTACAGCAGGCCTACGGCGATGAGGCCTAGGCATGGGTACCACCAAGCCTCTACTGCCGGCCCTGTGTTAGCCTTGGCTTTCATGTTGGTGAACGGACAGGAGAGCGATGCTGCACATTTCCAATAGCGTGGAACTGCCCGACCACGAGATCGAGCTCAGCCAGATCCGCGCTCAGGGAGCCGGTGGCCAGAACGTCAACAAGGTGGCTTCCGCGGTGCACCTGCGCTTCGATATCGCGAACTCCAGCCTGCCGCCCTTTTACAAGGAGCGGCTGCTGGCGCTGTCCGATCAGCGCATCACCAAGGAGGGCGTGGTGGTGCTCAAGGCGCAGAGCTACCGCACCTTCGAGCAGAACCGCGAGGATGCCCTGGAGCGGCTCAAGGCGCTGATCCAGGAGGCGGTGAAGACGCGCAAGGCACGCAAGCCCACCAAGCCGACCCGCGCCTCGAAGCGCAGACGCATGGATAGCAAGACGAAGAAGGGGCAGACCAAGGCGTTGCGCGGCAAGCCCAAGATTTAGCAGGCGACTGCTAGGCTTAACGCAACGTTGCGTACTTCAAGCCAAGGAGCCGTCATGCCGTCGAGGAGAGTCTCACGTCCGCTGAGCCCGACGCTGGAGCGCCTGCATCTGACCTGGGACCTGCTGATCATGGTGCTGGTCGTGGCCAACCTGGCGCTGCTGCTGTTCGACAGCCTGTTCCTGCTGCCGCCACTGAACGATCTCTTCGCCACCGTCGCCCCGGGCCTGCACGGCGCCTATGATCGTCACGTGCACGCCAACTTTATCGAGATCGACCTCGTCTTCGTCGCGATCTTCGTGCTCGACGTACTCCTGGGCTGGTCCGCAGCGATCGCCGAACGCCGCTATCACCGCTGGTTCTTCTACCCCTTCGTGCACTGGTACGACGTGCTGGGCTGCATCCCGCTGAGCGGCTTCCGACTCCTGCGCGTGCTGCGTATCTTCTCGCTGCTCTTCCGACTGCAGCGCCTGGGGCTGATCGACGTTCGCCGCTGGCAGCTCTACGCGTTCTATGCCAAATACTACGACGTCTTCTTCGAGGAGCTTTCCGACCGCGTGGCGCTACGCCTGCTGGGCAACATGCAGGAACAGGTCCGTTCCGGCGACTCATTGTCGACGCGGATCATCGACCGGGTGGTGATGCCGCGCAAGCAGCAGTTGATCCACGAGCTTTCGCGTCGGTTGGAGGAGATGACCGGCAACGCCTATGCACGCAACCGAGAGGAGACGATGCGCTACGTCAGCGCGCTGGTCGGTCGTACCGTGGCCGAGAGCCAGGAGATAAGACGCCTGCGACGGCTGCCGATGGGAGATGCCGTCGCGCGCAGCATGCAATCGAGCCTTGCCGACCTGGCCTGCCGCCTGGTTCACGAGGCCATGGAGGGGCTGCGCTCGCCGGAGTTCACCGCACTGGTGGAGCGCCTGGCCGACAGCGGCTTCGATACCTGGCTGCAGGTCGACGAGCATACCGACCGGGTGACCGAACAGGTGCTCGTCGACATGCTCGAACTGATCAAGGAACAGATCGCCGTCAAGCAGTGGCGGAACCGCTACGATTGAGCCGTTTAACCGATTTATGGATGCCTAGAGCTGAGGATATGGTGCACCCCGCCACAGTCGACCATCGGATCCTCGCAGTTGACCACGATCTCCGAGCGCGCCAGCACAAAGCTCTTGCCGGTGATGGTGTTCTCCACCACCTGGTGCTTGCCGCCGGCTTCGCGTGCTTCGATGAACTGGCCGATGAATCCCGTCTCGCGTAGCGATACGGTTTCCAACTTGTCGCCTGGCTTGATGGTGCCTTCATAATGCATCAGTGCCAGCCGCGCCGAAGTGCCGGTGCCGGTGGTGCTGCGGCAGATCACGCCCGGATGGACGTAGGTCGCCGAACGCGAGCGGTAGAAGTCGTCGGCGATCTGCTCCACCGGCCCCATGAAGTGCAGGAACGGTAGCGGCCCGACGTCGCCCAGGGTGTAGTGGGAGAAACCGCTGTGGGCCTGGATAGCCTCGACGATACGGTGCGCGCACTCGGCCAGCGCCCGCTCCTCCTCGCGCTTGAGCGAGAAGCCGAGCTCCTCGGCATCCACCAGGGCATAGAAGCCGCCGCTGTAGGCGATGCTGTAGGTCACATCGCCCACCTCTGGCACGTGGATGCGCGCGCGGTGGGTGTCGATGTAGCTCGGCAGGCCGCCACAGGTGATGGCCTCGACCACGCCGTTCTCCACTCGCGCTTCGATCTGGACCAGCCCGGCCGGGGATTCCAGCGTGAAATGCTGGATGCCCTCACGCTTGGGGACCAACCCGGTCTCGAGCAGCGCGGTAGCGGTGCAGATGGTATTGGAGCCGGAATAGACCGGATACCCCATCACTTCCATGATGATGTAGCCCATCTGCGCCTGGGGGTCGGTGGCGGGCACGATCAGGTCCACCGACATCTCGGGGATGCCGTAGGGCTCGTTCAGCAGCAGCTTGCGCAGGCCGTCGGCGTCGTTCTCCAGGTACTCCATCTGCTGACGCACGGTGGCGCCGGGCAGGGGGTCGATACCGCCGATCACGATGCGGCTGACGTCACCGCCGGCATGGGTGTCGAGCAGTTGCAGGGTGAGTTCGTGGCTCATGCCTTGTCCTTGAAAACGTTGCCTTCGAGCGCGAAGGGCGCGCCGTGTTCGGCCCACTGAGCGTCGGGCACGACGACGATCTTGCCCAGGTAATTGCTGCCGCGATTGACGAAGTAGCGCTCCGCCTCATGCAGTTCGGAGAGCTTGAAGGCGGCATGCAGCACCGGCTTGAGCTGGCCGCCGCGGATCCACTCGACCAATTGCTCGGCCTCCTCGCGAGTACCGTGGGAGACGCCGAAGATCTGCACCTGGTAGAGATAGATGCGCGTCCACATGATCTCGCTGAGGTTGCCGCCGCTGGCACCGGCGATGGAGAGCCGCGGGTAGGTGGAACGGGCCTTCATGTCGCCGATCATGGTGTCGATGAACAGATCGGTCATCTCGCCGCCGACCAGGTCCATCACGGCATCGATGGGCGCACCGCCGGTGGCATCGAGCACGCGCTCGACGAAGGTGGTCAGGTCGCCACGATCGATCACCGCCTCGGCACCCAGCTCGAGCAGGGCGTCCGCCTTGTCGGGCTGGCTCACCGCATAGGGAATCGCACCGACGATGCGGCACATCTGGATCAGCGCGGCACCCACACCGCCGCTGGCACCGCTGACCAGCACCCGCTCGCCCGCCGCTACCCTGGCCGAGGTCATCATGTGGTAGCCGGTCTGGTAGGAGCACATGCCCATCGCCGCCAGTTCGGCATCGGCAAGCTCCGGGTTCGCCACGTGGTGGAACTGGTCCGACGGCACGGCGATATACTCGGCGTAACCGCCGTCGGCGCCGTGGCCGTAGTAGTCGGGCGTCAGGTTGATGTCGCGGCGCTCGTCCGCGTAGAGGTTGAAGTCGAGCAGGCCGCGCTCACCGATTCGTGAGGCTGGAACCCCCTCGCCCACCGCCACCACCCGACCGGCCACGTCGGCGCCCTGTATCCGCGGGAAGGTCAGCGTGGGCTCGCCGCCCATGGCGAACGAGGTCACGTCACCCTTGTCCTTGGTCGGATAGAGCCCCTCGCGAGCCTTGCGATCGGTGTTGTTCTTGGCCGTGGCGGTGACCTGTACCAGCACCTCGCCCCGCCCCGGGCGGGGAGTGGCGACGTCGTCGCGATACACCAGTTTGTCGATATCGCCGTGGCCGGTCAGGACCATGGCATTCATGGTGGCCGGAATGGACGGCACGTTCTCTGTAGGCATGGTGATCCTCCTCGCTGAGCCTTGATGGCGGTCGCTTTCCACGCCCTGGTCAAGCGGCTCCCCTTGACTTCATCACCCCGGCGATTCCAGGCAACGACATGCCGAAAAGCCAGCGCGCTGTTCGCGCCGACGGGGCGTCGTGGTGGAACGGGAAAAAGGGATGAGGTGGGGCAGCCTGTCCGGCGTGTCGATATGGGGCAGATTGAATCACGCCCTACCCCGGGCTGCATACCGTTGAGCCAGTGGATTTTTTTCTGTTTTAGCGAGCTCAGAGTGGGTGTTCTTTCTTCCCCTCGCATTTCCCGAACCGGCAGCGAGGTGAACCGGCATCACCTGGGCTAAGGCGCAGCAAACACCAGCTCGCTATCCTTAGGGACAGGACTGGACCGAGGTGAAGGAGACACCGATGAACTATTGGCTGATCGTCAACGACGCAGCTGGCGATGGCCGCCGGGGAGAGAGCTACTGGCGCGAGCATCTACAGGCGGCGGGCATCGATGAGGTGCAGGTTCGCGCACTTAGCGCTACCGATTGGGAACGCGAAGTGGCACCGGGAGACCGCCTCCTGGCGGCCGGCGGCGATGGCTCGGTCAACCGGGTGGCCTCGGTCTGCATCGAGCGCCATGCCGTGCTCGGCGTACTGCCCTCGGGAACGGCGAACGACTTTGCCCGCAACTTGAACCTGCCGGAAGATCCCGCCGCGTTGTGTCGCCTGGTGCGCTCGGGTCAGAGTGTGACGGTCGACGTGGCCTGGCTAAACGGTCACCTGTTCCTCAATGTCGCCCATATCGGGCTCGGCACCCTTCCCGCCAAAGATGCCTCCCAGGCGCAGAAACGACGGCTGGGCCGCTTCAGCTATCTGCTCACCCTGGCACAGCGGATCGGCCTGCAGAGCGGTATCCATGGTCGCATCGAGTGCAATGGCCAGGTCGTCGAGGGGCGCTGGCTTACCATCGCCATCGCCTCGGGCGCTTATTTTGGCGGCGGGCACGACATCGCCGAGGCCCGCATCGACGATGGCCTGCTGGACGTGGTGGCAGTACGCCAGCGCTCCTGGCTGCGTCTGCTCGTCGCCTTCGTCATGGTCCGCCTGCTACGGCGTACGCCTCGACACGACGACACCGTGGTGCACCTCCAGGCACCCCAATGTCATGTGCAATTGCGCAATGCCCATACGTTGACCGCGGATGGCGAGAACCTCGGCCGCATGTCCAACGTCTCGGCCTTCACACAGCGCGGTGTCCTCGAGGTGCTTTGCGAGCGGCCCGACCCGATTCAACCCTCGGCGCCGGAAGCGATACGCGACATGGCTCCACCCAGCGCTGAGGCGCCTTGAGGATCGTCGATGCACCATAGGAAAGGCACCGCCATGGCGATGCGATGGCGCCGCCTTCCTCGACACGCTCTACCTGACACTGGCCGACGACTATGCCGTGCTGCCGCCCGTCAGCGAGACACCGGCACTGGCAATTCATGGCGAGATGGACCCTTGCTGCACCCCACGCTGGAGCGAACACCTGCGCCGCACCCTGCCCAACCTGCAGTACGTCGTCTACCAGGGCCTCGGGCACAGCCCGGTCAACGAGTGCCGCTCGACCATGGTCCAGGCCTTTCTCGACGACCCGCACCGCCCCGTCGACGACAGTTGTCGCGACGAAGTCGCCCACGAGCCCTGGGTCATCGAGCCCATTGCGACAAAGGAAGCCAGGGATACATGACGCGGACATCAGGCCTGCTGCGGAGCGCGCAACAGCCAGGAGGCGATGGCGACCAGCGGCAGGCCGATGAGCGCCCCCGGGTACGCCCCGAGCAACAGGCTGGCTCCCAGGCCGACCAGCAGCGCCACGCCGCCGCTGGCGATACGCCAGGCGCGCGTGGTCGCGGCGACATGCGGCTTGCGGTAGCGCTCGAAGGCCACCACCGCGAGCATCACCGGCACCACCATCAGGGCGCACAACCCGAGCCACTCCAGGCGGCCGATCCAGAAGCTCGGCTCGCCCGGCACGTCGGCATTGATCGGCCAATCCAGCCATTGCCCCAGCCAGGCCGCCGGTAGTTCGGCCAGCTTGTGCCAGAGGTAGAGTTGCAGGCCGAACGCACCGAGCATCGCCATCCAGCGCCCCAGTCGCTGGCGTTTCAAGAACCCCCTTACCGGCGTCTCGAAGAGCACCACCAGCCCGACCTGGAACCACAGCACCCCGAGCAGGGCCAGCGTCGGCGGCAACACGTTGGTGTGGCCACCGGGACTACCGTTGACCATCGAGGCGGGGTAACCGAGAGCGACTGCCGATACCAGCCAGACCAGGCCCATCAGCAACAGCGCGAACCCCAGCCGCCGCCCGGCGAAGCGGCCGTTCCACCAGGCGATGCCGAGCTGTTGCGGCAGCAGCCAGAAGAACAGCGTATTGATCCAGGCGAAATAGTCGTGACGCTCGGTGACCAGTGAACCCAGTTGAAGCCACTCGTCGACCGAAGCGGGACGGGAACGCAACAGATCCACTGCGACGATGCCCACGATCAACATGGCCGCCGCCCACAGGCCGAGGCGCCGGTCGGCCCACACGCTAAGCGGTAGCAACAGCTGTACGCCAAGCAGGATCAACAGGAACCAGAGATGCACGGTCAGTGAATGGTTGAGTACCTCGAGCACGCCTTCGCGGGTGATGAAGGCAATGCCCACGACGAGAGACAGGATGGCCAGGTAGGTCACGGTCGGACGGGCCAGGCCCAGGGCACGATCCGCCCACCAGTGAACGTGGGGATCGCCGGCGCGGTAGCGCTCCCATACTCCTTCGGAGCTGACCGCGGCGGAGACGAAGAGGAACAGCGGTACGACCTGGAAGATCCAGGTAAAGAAACCCGCCGGTGCCCAGGCATCGAGTATGTGCCCGGTCTCCACCAGCCTGCCGTCCTCGAAGCGCGGCAGCGTGGCCACCCAGTGCCCGAGCATCACGGTCAGCAAGGCGACGGCACGCAGCGCATCGGGATAGGGATCGCGTGCGTGGTTCATCTCTCCCTCCTTCCCTTGAGCGGATAGACGAAACGCCCGCCTCCGTCAGCAGCCTAGACGACACCGCTTCGACCGGCCAAGACACGCCGTAGCCGGTTCGATGCGCGATGGGTTTATTGCTACGTTGGGGGAGCATGGCGGGGAAGTATGGCATCGCTAGAGGATTGGTATGAGGAACGCACTAGCCCTTCACGTTCGAGCGCCGGGCAATGCCGTGTGCAGGCTCGCACTGCTGACACTTGCGGGTCTGCTAGCCAGCGTGCCGGCCGACGCGAAGGCACAGTCGGGTCAGGTAGGCTTGCCGCGCTTCCCCTCCATCAGCCCGGACGGTTCGGAGCTCATCTTCAGCTGGCGCGGCGACCTGTGGCGCGCATCGAGCAGCGGCGGTGAAGCGGTACGCCTGACCCGTCACAATCTCGACGACCTGCACTCCAGTTGGAGCCCCGACGGCGAGTGGATCGTGTTCGCCTCGATGCGCGACGGCTATCTCAACCTGTGGCGAATGCGCCGCGACGGCAGCCAGCTCACTCAGCTCACCCATGGCGACCAGCACCTGCGCAATCCCTCCTTCGGCCGCAACGAGGACGGTGAGCCGGTCATCACCTTCTCGGGCATGCTCGAGGCCGATGTCTACCGCGATCAACGCCCTTACCTGCTTTCGCCGGAAGGCGGCGAGTATACCCGGCTGCACGATGCCTTCGGCTCCGAACCGCAGCTCTCACCCGACGGCAAGCGCGTCGTCTTCACCCGCGGCGGCGCCTATCACGACTGGAACCGGCGCCACTACCGCGGCCCGGATGCCATGAATGTCTGGCTGCACGAGCTCGGCACCGATCGTTTCGAACCGCTGACCGAGCGCAATGGCGACGACGGCATGGCCCGCTGGGTCGACGAGGATACCTTGCTGTTCATGTCCGACCGCGAGGACCAGACCGTCAACCTCTACCGCATGGAGCTCGACGCCGAACGTACCATCGAGCGGCTCACCCAGTTCGATGAGCATGATCTGCAGTATTTCGACGTCTCCCAGGATGGCGGCACCGCCGTGCTGCAGATCTGGGACACCCTGATGACGCTCGCGCTGGAGGAGCCGAACGCCGAGCCCGAGCCCATCGCACTGCGCGCCCCCGACGATGGCCGCGACAACCACTCCCTGCGGCGTATCGACCGCGACGTCAGCGAGGCGGCCTTGAGCCCGGATGGCCAGACTATGGCCTATATCGCCTATGGCCGCGTCTACGTGCGTCACGTCGACGAGCAGAGTCCCACCCGGCTGGTCACGCCAGGTACTCATGCCCGTCATCACAGCCTGGCCTGGTCGCCCGACGGCCTGCGGCTCTATTTCGTCAACGATGCCGACGGCAGCGAGTCGATCTACGAGGCGCGCGTGACACTGACCCGGGATGAGGTACGGCGCAGCCATGAGCGCCAGCGTGCACGCAGCCGTGTTTCCGCCCGCCACTGGGACGGCGACTCCTCGGTCTCGCTGGCCTCGGCAAACGCTGATGTCGACCCCGACGCCGAGCTCGACCCTGATCTCCAGGAGGTGCCCGAGGAAGACTCCGACCATGACTACAACCCCGACCTGGCGGTGCGTGGCGAGGAGCCGGAGGACCCCTTCGCGCCGCAGGATCCCGGCTTCATCCTCGACCCTGTCCTGATTCCGCGGCCTGGCGATCCCGCCGACGTGCCGCCGCCTCCCCAGGAGCCCCAGGTGGAGGTCGAGAGCATCCCCGAGGAGGAACTGGAAGAGGAGCCGCCCGAGGATCTTCCCAGCAACCGCGACCCGACCCGCTGGCACGATGCCATCCAGTTCGACGTCAGCCCCGTGGTCGCCGACGACACCAACGACCGCGAGGTGTCGCCTTCACCGGATGGACGCTCCCTGGCCTTCCGGCGCGGACGCGGCGACCTGGTGATACTCGACCTCGAGAGCGGCGAGGAGCGCACCCTGATCGAGGGCTGGGACAGCTTCATGCAGTGGCGTTGGTCTCCCGACAGCCGCTACATCGCCTACTCCCAGAACGACCTCGACTTCAGCGCCAATATCTTCGTGGTGCCGGCGGATGGTTCGGAAGCGCCGGTCAATATCACCCGGCATCCGCGCAACGACCTCAATCCGCGCTGGTCGGCCGACAGTCGCAAGCTGACCTTCATTTCCAACCGATCCGGCGAGAACTACGATCTCTACCGGGTCTACCTGGATCGCGACATCGAGACCTACACGCCGCGCGAACTCAGCACCTACTACCGCAACGCCCGTGAGGAAGCGCGGGGTCGCTCTCCGCTGCCGGTGGATGATGACCACGGGACCGAGGCAGCGGCTCGAGACGCGGTGGAGCTCGACCTGGAGAACGCCTGGCGACGCATCGAGCGCATCACCGCTACCCCGACCCACCAGACGGCCAACGAGATGACGCCAGGGGGCGATCGCTACGTCTTCAACGACGGCAGCACAGGGCTCGTGGCGATGGATTGGGACGGCAGCAACCGGACCCGCATCGGCCCCACGGCCAACGTTCAGCAGCTCAACCTCACCGGCGAGCAGGTGGTCTACATCGTCAATGGCCGGGTGGGGGTGGCCAATCTCTCCGGTGGCGGCTCTCCCCGTTATTTGGACATCTCCGACCGGCTGCGCATCGATCTGCGCCAGCAGGCGCTGCAGAAGTTCCACGAGGCGGCCCGCGTCATCGGCGAAAACTTCTACCGTACCGACCTGAAGGGCCTGGACTGGCCGGCCGTGGTGGCGGATTACGCCTCCTTGATTCGCCGGGCTCGCACCTCCAGCGAATTCAGCGACATCACCAACCGCCTGATGGGGGAACTGGCGGCGTCGCACATGGGCGTATCCAACCCCGGGCCGGTCTCGGCGCTGCGTGAACCTTCGGGTAGGCTGGGTATCGAGTACGAGGGCATCGTCTCGCAGCAGGACGGCCGCCTCGGCTACCGCGTCACCGAGGTGTTACCGGAGGGGCCGGCGAGCCGCGGCCCCATGCCCCTTGCACGCGGGGACATCATCACCGCGATCGGCCTGCAGCCCTTCGAGGAGCACGAGACCCTGCTGCAGCGGCTGAGTGGCCAGGTAGACCGGGAGGTGATCGTCACCTTCGACCGACCGGGCGAAGACGGCTATACCGAATATCGCACCATGCTGCGGACGGTGGGCCTTGCCGAGCTCGCCCGGCTGAAGTACGACGCCTTCCGCGAGGAGAGCCGGCGCCGCGTCGACGAGCTCTCCGACGGGCGTATCGGCTATCTGCACATCCAGGCCATGAACCAGACCTCGCTGGAGGGTTTCCAGGGCGATCTCTACGCCGCGGCGGAGGGCAAGGACGGCTTGATCATCGACGTGCGCAACAATGGCGGCGGCAATACCACGGATCGCATCCTGACGTCGATCATGGCCGGGGCACATGCCTACACGATTCCGGCGGGCGCCGACCGAGGCGAAACCGGCCACTATCCACAGGACCGCCTGGATGCGCCTCGCTATACGCTACCGGTCAACATGCTGGCCAACGAGAAGAGCTACTCCAATGCGGAGATCCTGGCACACGCCTTTACCACTCTCGAGCGCGGCACGCTGGTCGGCCAGCAGACGTACGGCGGGGTGATCTCCACTCTCAGCCACACGCTGATCGACGGCGCCACCGTGCGACGCCCCTTCCGCGGCTGGTACCTGCCGAACGGCACCGACATGGAGCACAACGGCGCCATGCCGGACCTGCCGGTCGAACAGACACCGCAGGACGAGGTGGCCGAGCGCGACCGCCAACTGGAGCGGGCAGTGGCCGACCTGCTCGAACGCATCGATGGGGAGGAGTAAGGCTCGTCCCGGCACTTCCACAGCCGGGACGACTCAGCCTTCGGCGCCGTTGCGCTCACCGAAAGCGTAGTCGCGCTCGACCTTGGCGATGCGTACCTGGAAGGCGGCGTACCAGTCGTTGCGACCGAGGCGTTGCGCTTCGCGGTGTTCCACGTGCTGCTTCCAGCGCTGGATCGCCTCCAGGCTCTCCCAGTAGGAGACCGTCACGCCCAGCTCCTCGCGCGCCGATTCCAGCCCGAGAAAGCCCGGCTGCTGGGCCGCCAGTTCGGCCATGCGCTCGGCCATCAGCCCATAGCCGTTATCGCCCGCGGTGCGCAGCGAGGTGAAGATGACCGCGTAGTAAGGTGGCTCCGGTGTTTTCGCAATGCGGGTCATAAAACCTCTCTGGTTGCGTTCTTGGTTTTCTACGGTATTTCCCCTAGCGCCATTCTCGGAGAGTATAAGCGCGCGTGCGCACCGCTCGCCTCTTTCCTCAGCCCCTGGGAGTATGCATGCCGTCGCTGTTGAACGATCACGGTAGCCGGGTCACCCTGACTTATTTCTTCACCTTCATCGCCATTGGCATGTGTGTCGGGCTGCTCGGCCCGGCGCTGCCGCACCTCGCCGACATGACGGGGTCGGGCATGGCTCAGATCGCCATCCTGTTCACCGCTCGTGCCCTTGGCACCATGTTGGGCTCCGTGCTGTCCGGCGTGCTGATCGATCGCTTCGACGGACACCGGGTACTGGCCGCGATGCTGCTGCTGCTGACCATCGGGCTTGCGGCGGTACCTTTCAGCCAAGCGCTGGCAGTACTCACCGCCGTGATGTTCCTGCTCGGCCTGGCCGAGGTATCGGTCAATGCCGGTGCCAACACCCTGCTGCTGTGGACCCACGGCACCGCCTCGCCGCCCTGGATCAGCGCGCTGCATTTCTGCTTCGGGCTGGGCAACATGCTGGTACCGCTGGTTCTGGTCGCGGTGCTGCGCCTGCAGTTCTCCTTTGCCTGGGCGTTCTGGCTCGTTGCCCTGTATGTTGCGGCTCTGATGATCCCGCTCTTGCGCCTGGCTAGCCCTCGCCCGCCCGATATTACCGTGGGCGAACGCGCCGCCCCTCCACCCCAGGATGGCTGGCGACTAGCGATCTTCCTGCTGATGTTCGGCCTCTATGTCGGTATGGAGGTCACTTTCGCCGGCTGGATCACCGCCTATGGCGTCCTCAGTGGTCACGCGCCGGGGGATGCGGCCCTGCTGGTGACCTGGTTCTGGCTGACGCTGTCGGCTGGACGTCTGCTGGCCATCCCGCTGGCTCGCCTGCTGTCGCCCTGGAAGGTACTGCGTGGCTGCCTTGGGCTGGGCCTGTTCAGTGCCCTGGCGCTGCACTTCCTGTGGCTACCGTTACCGCTGGTGGCCTTGCTCTTCGGCCTCGCGGCATCAGCCATCTTTCCCACTCTGTTCGGCTTGAGCAATCAGCTGATGCCCATCAGCGGACGTACCACCGGCTGGATTTTCCTGGCCTGCGGGCTCGGTGGCATGGCGCTCCCCTCCCTGACCGGCCCACTGCTGGAACGCGCCGGCATCACCGCCTTTCCCCTGCTGCTGGCCGCCCTGGTCGGTCTATTGATGCTGGGGCTGGTTGTCCTCCGCGCCAGGGTGAGGCACAGCACCGGCCGTTGACCTCCTCTCAGTGCCGCTTCACCCGCCAGATCCGCCAGGCCAGCAGGCCGACGATCAACACGCCCAGTGGCCCGAGGATGGTCGCCGCGGTGTGGGGCGGGACCGCGACGCCCAGCGCCTCCAGGCTCTCCAGGCCCAGCTTGAACAGGCTGAACACATAGTAGCTGATGACGATGATCGAGAGCCCCTCCACCGCTTTCTGGATCTTGAGCTGGCTGCTCGCCCGCTCGTCGAGGCTGTTGAGGATGCTCATGTTCTGCTCTTCGATCTCCACCTGGGCGCGGGTGCGCAACAGGTCGTTCAAACGGGCAGCGCTCTCGGCCAGACTCTCCTGACGCTCGTGAATGGCGGCACAATAGTGCACCGTTGGGCGAAAGCGCCGCAGGATGAAGGTGCCCAGTCGCGGGCAGTGATCGACTCTCGCCTCCCTGAGCTCCTCGATACGGGAAAACACGATGCGCGCATAGGCATCCGTGGCACTGAAGCGTTGACGCGAGCGGGCACCGCTGCGTTCCAGTCGCGCAGAAAGCTGCGACAGCGCCGTCAGCAGTGGCCGCGGATTGGCCTCTTCCTGCTCGGCGTTTCGATCGGATAGCTCGCCCAGCTCGACCTCGTAATCCTCCAGTTCGAGCGCCAGCTCCTTGGCCAGGGGCAGCGAGAGCGAGGCCATCATGCGGTAGGTTTCGATTTCCAGCAGACGACGCACCATGCGCCCCAGGCGGAAGGCATTGAGGCCATGGTTGAGCATCAACAGACGGTTGAAGCCAGCACCGTCGAGGTAAAAATCGCTCCACACCGTGGCGTCACCACCGCCCACCTGCGAACCGGCCGGGTCGTTGAAACCGTACGCCTCGGCGCTGCCCCGCCAGGTATCGACGCTCTCCACCAGCACCAGGGTGGCGTTGATCAGAACGGTCCGCTGCGCCTCGACGACTTTCGTCAACCAAGCCGGCGGGGCGGCCCAGGCCTCGCTTCCTTCGGCTTTGGGCGCCATCAGGGTCAGGGTGGAAAACTCGGTATGACGCTCCCACTTCAGCACCACGCCGTCAAAGGCAAGGATCTGCTGGGCCGCATCGGCATTGCAGGCGACACCGGTCGTCTCAGTCAGTTGCCCCAGCATGGTGGCGTGTGTCTGAGCATCGGCGAAGAAGGCGTAATGATAGAGGTGCGCCGGCTCGGAGAAATAGATCGAGGGGCGGGCGTGCAGTTCGTTGTGCAGTCGTTCTCGTTGGGGGTGCATGCCAGGGGCCTGAAAAAGGATCGGCCCTTGAGACTAAGGTCTAAATGCGGTGCCGCCAACCCCACCTTGGATGTGCCGGTGTCGTCGTTTGGTCGTATCAGGGGTTGACGGTCTGCTCCTCGACCAAGGCCTCGAGCGGCACCGGCCCCTGCAGGAAGCGCCCCATCCAGGCCAGGGCGTTGGGCAGGCTGGCCCGCCAGACTCGCCAGGTATGCCCACCGCTGAACACTTCCATTTCCACCAGGTCCGGTTGATGTGGCGCCAACGCCTGACGCACGAGTCGCGCATGGTGCTCCGCGTTGTAGACATCGCGATTGCCCGCACTCAGGTAGAGCGGTACGACCTCCTCTCGCTCCAGATAGCGATCCAGGTAAGCGGTATAGTTGCGGCGCTGCCACAGCGCCTCGTCGAAGTTACCCGCGGCATCGAGGAAAGCGGGGTGACGCCAGGCCGAGGAGTTCCGGGGCGGCAGTGGATGGTAGCTCGCCGGGCTAAGGGCGGCAGCGGCGGCAAACAGCTCGGGGCGTTCGAACACGAAGTTGAGGGTGCCATAGCCTCCCGCGGAGAGCCCGGCCATGGCGCGCCATTCACGCTGAGGCACGACCCGCCAGGTCTCCTCGACGTACGGCATGAGCTCGTCGAGCAAGGCCGTGCGCGCCGCTTCGTTGTGACCGTCGATCCACCAGCTTTCGCTGCCGGGCATGACGATGACCGTCGGTGGAATGATGCCAGCCCGAATCATGCGGTCGGCCACCTGCTCGATGCCGCCGCTTTCGACCCAATCCCGCTCGCTGCCGAACGAGCCATGCAGCAAGTAGAGAATGGGATAGGCCTGGTTCGTCTCGTGATAGCCGTCGGGCAAGTAGAGGGAATAGTGATAGTCGCGTCCCAGGATCTCCGAAGCGAAACGGTGATAGGTCACTTCGCCGGCCTGGGCCGTCGGTCCAAACCACAACGTCGCCAACAGAGCGATTACGGTGCGCTTGAATGTCATAGCACTGGCTCCCTGTGCCGGTAACACTAGCGTGCAGCGGGAATCTTTCCGTCTCGTCATGGTCCGACACCATATCGATGACCGATGTTCCTCATACCGATATTCCTGCCACCAAGGAAGGCAAGGCTCTCATGAAGCGGATCGAAGAAATCTACTGGCTGCGCTTTTATGGCTGCCTGGCCGTGTTCGGCTTTCACTTTTTCGATCGCTTGAATCAGTACGCCGACAACGTCTATATCGATCTGGCTCGCATCCCCACCGTGCTCGGCACGCCCATCTTCATCTTCATCTCGATTTTTCTGTTCTCGGCCCGCTATGGCGACCGGCCGCCTTCCGGCTTCCTGGTCAAGCGCCTGCAGTACGTGATGGTGCCCTACATCGTCTACGGCCTGATCTATGCACTGACAAAGTACGTGAATCTGCGCCGCGAGGGCGTGCCGGCCGATCTCGTCGACACCCTGGTCGAATATCTGATCTATGCCGGCTGGCACGGCTATTTCCTGATCATCGCCATGCAGTTCTACGCCTTCTATTGGCTCTATTCCCGCTATGGCCTGGAGCGCTGGTTGCCACCCGCTCCCTGGCTGGTGATCGGCAGCCTGATCAGTATCGCCTACTGGGGCCTGACCCGTTTCTTCGACTTCGAACCGCCGGGCTACCTGCTCTGGATCGCCCCGCTCGGCTGGATATACCTGTTCTTCCTGGCCATGCTCGTGGTACGCCATTATCCGCAGCTCGCCCCGCCGCGGCTGCACGAGGCTCCCTGGCTCGCACGTCTGTCACGACCGGAGCTGCTGCTGGCCTATGTCGTCTTGATCGCCCTGCTCACCTGGTTCGGCTGGCTGGAGCACTCCTCCAAGGAGACCTGGGTCGTGCCGCTTTTCATCCTGTTCACGCTATTTACCGTCACGCGGCTGCGAAGTGTGCGGGCCACGCCCCTGGTGAAGTTCGTCAACCGCTATTCGTTCGGCATCTACCTGGCGCACCCCATGTTCTTCGCCATGGTGGACTTCGCCCATGAGTTCATTCCCTTCTCGCTGTTCGTCTATTCGCTGCTGCTGATCGTGGTGGGCATGACCGGCCCTATCGTGTTCAACCGGGTCGCCAACGGCATTCCCGGGGGCGGCACATTGTTCGGCAAGACACTCTACGTACCCAGGGAACGGCAGACCGCCACGCAGGCGCGCTAGGCGCGACCGGCGTTCTCGTAAGTCTCCTTCAAGCGATAGAACTCGGTGACAATGGCCTCCATGGCGTCGGGGTCGTATTCGCTCAGGCCGCTGACGACCAGCTTCTTCGAGCCACTGCCGACCGGCTCGCCTCGGTCGATGATACGAAACTCGAGCCTGACGTCACCGCGTTTGCCGACCACCTCGAGGCTCGAGTCGACCAACTCCAGCGAAGGCTCGGCCAGATCGAGCCGGTCCAGTGAAAAGCCCATGCTGTCGTAGATCACCAGCGGGCGCTTGGGATTGAACATCACGCCCCGCGCCTCGAGTAGCGGCTTCAGCACGTGAGGGAAATTCTTGCCCGAGAAGGCGACGTAGCAGCGCGTGAAAGCTTCTATGGCTGCCGCATCGAGATTGGTTTCACCTTCGCGGCCGACTTCGAGGTATTGCTTGCCCTCTTCGTCCCTGATCTCGAGCTGCCCCGCTTCGTTCTCCTCAAGGCTCAGCAGGGTCCCGTCACCCACCATGCTGCGAAAGCGAAAGTCCATATGCCGAGAGAGGCCGAACCGGCTAAGCACCAAGGCGAACAACAAGTCACCGGGAACGCAGAACCGCCGGGCTCCCGCATCGTGAATGGGATTGAAGTCTCCAGCGACACGCTTGGCGAAGTCGCTGGCCTGCTGCGCGGAGATGCGGAAGCCCGCGCCCGCTTGCGTATGGTAAGGGTCGAGAAACATTCGTGTTCTGGCCTGTCCTTGGATGGAATAGCTCAAGTTGGCGATAATGCCATTTTTTTTGTCGACGCGGCCACTTCGGGCCGGGATAGGCGCTGCAGCACCCGCCGGCAGTTGGCTCGTCCAGCTTGCTCACGGCATCGTAATATAGGCCTGTGAAACTATGTTACCGTGAAAACGGAGCGCGGTTGAGGCCATGGCACTTGGCGCCATGATCCGTACTCGTCATTCTTGTGATATACGTATATCGTACAACAACGCTTAGCGGCTAAAGTACGAGACATAATCATCAGGGAGCATGACCTTACGGACATGGCCGCTCCAGCTCAGTAAGGGATCGGGGGACAACACTATCGATACGCTCAGGAAGTCCTGGCCAGCCGACGTCTCCGTTGAGCCAGGCATGGGAGCCATTGTTCTGGTTCGAGCGGGTTCGGTGCAGCAAAGCCTTCGGGAAGCTGGCGCGTGGCTGGATTGATACGTTGGCTGTTACTGCCGTTGGTGCTGGCGCTGCTACCCCTGCCCATGCAGGCCAATGAGCGGCAGATCGTACTGATCGCTCATGCGAACGTGGCCGACGCCACTCTCACCCGCGACACCACCCGGGCCATATTTGCCATGCGCCAGCGCAGCTGGCCCGATGGCCAGGCCGTCCGGGTCTTCGTGCTGCCCAATACCCACCCCGTCCACGCACGCTTCGCCAAGGAGCGTCTTACCGTTTACCCCCATCAGTTGCAGCTGGCGTGGGATCGCATGGTGTTCTCTGGAACGGGCCAGGCACCTAGCCAGGTCAGCAGCCAGTCAGAGATGCTGGAACGAGTCGCCACTACACCTGGCGCCCTTGGGTATCTGGAAAGGGAGTATCTGGATGAGAGAGTCCAAGTCATTACCATGGAGTAGCCGTCGTTCACGCCCAGTGTGTCTGGCGCTGGCTCTCGCCTGGGCTCCCATGGCCGCGGCGGAAGGCGTGATGGATACCCTGCAGGTACACGGCTTTCTCAGCCAGGCACTCGTCATTACCGATGACAACGATTTCTTCGGGCCCAGCAGCAGCAGTGACGGCAGCCTCAAGTACACCGAGATCGGCGCCAATGCCTCGATCCGGCCACGTCATGACGTGCTCGTGGCCGCCCAAGTGCTCAGCCGCCGCGCCGGAGGCGAAGGCAGCGATGCCCGGCCAACCCTCGACTACGGCGTGGTCGACTACCAGCCGTACTCCAATCAGCAGCGGACCCTGGGCATCCAGGTGGGGCGCTTCAAGAACCCTTTCGGTTTCTACAACCAGACCCGCGATGTGGCCTTCACCCGCCCCAGCATATTGCTGCCCCAATCGATCTACTTCGACCGTACCCGCTCACTCGGGCTCGCCGCCGACGGGTTGACCCTTTATCACGAAGAGCGCATTTCCACGGGCAGCATACGTACGCAAATCGGCGTAGGGGACATTCAGACGGGCGATGACCTGCGGCGCACCATGCGTCTCGAGAATACCCCCGGTTCACTGGAACCCAGGCGCTCAGCCATCGGCCAGGTACGCTACGAGCATGATGGAGGACGCATCGTGGCTGCACTCAGCACGGCCAGCGCTCGTGCCCGTTTCGAGGCCGATTCCCCCGGCATGCAGGATGGTACCTTCCATTTTCGACCCTGGATTCTCTCGCTGCAGTACAACGCCGAGCTGTGGAGCCTGACCGGCGAATATGCGCTGAGAAACTCGAGGCTGGAGGGCTTTGCCAATCCGTTCATGAATTTCGACGTCACCGGGGAGAGTTGGTACGTGCAGTACACGCGACGCTTCCACGAGGACTGGCAGTGGTTGGTACGCTATGACAGTCTGGTCAACAATCGTGACGACCGTTCCGGCCGAGCCTTTGAAGCCATCGGAGGCGGCCCAGCCCATACCCAGTACGCCAAGGACATTACGCTGGGCCTGCAATG
Source organism: Billgrantia sp. C5P2 (assembly GCF_051062895.2). Classification (NCBI taxonomy): domain Bacteria; kingdom Pseudomonadati; phylum Pseudomonadota; class Gammaproteobacteria; order Oceanospirillales; family Halomonadaceae; genus Billgrantia; species Billgrantia sp. C5P2. Next base: position 678,207 of record NZ_CM128542.1, on the reverse strand, counting down.
GAGCGTGACCCCCCGCGTGCTGCTAGCCGCCGAGTACCATCATATCGATGGTACCGCCTGGCTTCCCCTCCAGGATGAGCCCGATCCCGCGGAGACACGCCGACGCTGGAACATGGTGCTTTTCCAGCTCTCCTTGCGTTTCTGAATCGACACCTTCACTCGAATCGGTCAGGGATTTGCCCGCATGAGCACTTCCACACACCGGGAACCCCGCCCTCATCTAAGCCTGACCTGGCGAGTGCTTGCCTTGAGCAGCCTGTTGCTGCTGGTGCTGGCGGGGCTCTTCACCTGGCTCGGCCATGCCAACCTGACGCGCCAGTTCGAGGAGAGCCGCAAGGAGAGCAACCGGCGGGAAGCACGTGAAATCCAGCTTGCCCTGCAGCGATCCGAGGCCAGCCTGCAGCAAATCGCGGCACTGGCTGCCGCCTCTCCCGACTTGGGGCCGGCGCTGGCGAACGACGATCAGGCGGAGCTGATCGGCTCGCTCTCGTCCCAGTGGCCCACGCTCCAGCTCGAAGCCGGTATCGACGAGATCCTGGTGTTCGACGTCCAAGGCAGCCAGTTGGCCGAATGGGGCGAGGCCCAGGTAGACAGGGACCGCCCTGTCCAGGATTGGGTAAGCAAGGTGATGCAAACCGAATACCCGCTCTCGGCACTGCGCTGTGCCAACGACTGTCGGCAATATGCCGCCGTCCCCATCCTGGTCGAGGGCGAAAGCGTCGGCATGATCGTACTGTCACGCTCGCTGGCAGACGTGACCCGCCAGGCCCAGCAGGTTTCCGGCAGCGATGTCGCCCTGTTGATTACCGGGGCTCATGAAGCGGAGGTGATGCCCGAGCGTCACTTGGCGGCATGGAACGGCCACCTGGCCGCGCTGACCCACACGCATGATTACCTGCCGATACTGCAGCGAGCGGCGCAAATGGCCATGCTCAGCGATATCCTCCAGACACCGCTGCGTCTGCAGCACGCCGGTCGCGACTACGAATTGTCCGCCGTGCGCATGGAGGCCGACGACAACCGGCGCAGTACCGGCTTCTTCCTCCTGGCGGCGGACATCACCACCCAGATCCGCGCCATTCAGCAAAACACACGTAACCTGCTGCTGGTCGGCATCGGCGGCTGGCTTGCCGCTGAACTGCTGCTGCTGGCCATTCTGCTACGGCCGATGGCCAGGCTGCGCCGGCTGGCCGGTGTCCTTCCCATCCTGGCCCAAGGCGGCTTCGCCAAGGCGCGCAGCGTCATACCCGTTCCGAACAGCCGTTTCGAGGACGAGATCGACGTGTTGGAGGACACCACTCTGGCGCTTGCCGACCAATTGGAAGCGCTGGAGCAAGAGGTCTCTACCCGAGGGCAACAGCTTGCCGAGCGAGTGGACGAGTTGGCACGCGAACGCGATTTCGTCGGCAGCCTGCTGGATACCGCACGCGTCTTCATCGTCACCCAGGACGCCCAGGGCCAAATCACGCTGATCAACGACTACGCCCTCACGACCCTGGCCATGCAGGAGGAGCGCCTGCTGGGTCGGGCGTTTGACGGCATCTTCATTTCCCGCAACGGCAACGACAAGAACACCAATGAGGATACCTCACAGGAGGAGCGCAGCCTGGTGACGGCGGATGGCAGGCAGCGGATCATCGCCTGGTACCACGCCCCCCTGGCCTCACATAGCGACTCTCGGGCGGCACGGATCTCGGTCGGGCTCGACATCACCGAGCGCAAGCTGGCCGAAGCGCGCCTCACCTGGCTGGCCGAACGCGATCCGCTGACGGAGCTGTACAACCGGCGCTACTTCCAGGAGGCGCTGGGTCTCGTCATGCGGCGAGGACGCTGCGGCGCAGTGTTGCTGCTCGACCTCGACCACTTCAAGGATGTCAACGAACTCAGCGGTCACCATACCGGCGACCAGCTCCTGCGCATGGTGGCGGATACGCTGTTTCAGGAGTTCGGCCATTGCGGCATCATCGCGCGCCTGGGCGGCGACGAGTTCGCCATGTTGCTGGAAGGTGCCGACACCCGGCGCGCCATCAGCATCGCCAAGCAGATCACCCCGCTACTCGACAATACTGGCCTGGATGCCGGCGGCCAGCGCCACAGGGCGACCGCGAGCCTCGGCATCGCCCTGTTCCCGGTGCATGGCGACAACCCTGCCGACCTGATGGCCAACGCCGACCTGGCCATGTACAAGGCGAAGGAGAGCGGCTCCCAGCGCTGGCATCTTCTCTCGACGCTGGAGCGTGCCAAGGATGAGCTTCAGGAGCGCGTCTACTGGGTGGAGCGGATTCGTCAGGCCATCGATGAGGAAGGATTCGAGTTGATGGTGCAGCCGATCGTGCGCTTGAGCGATGGCGACGTGAGGCATTATGAAGTGCTCCTGCGCATGCGTGGCCCCCAGGGTGCACTCATCTCTCCGGCTCACTTCATACCCGTGGCGGAACGCAGCGGCCAGATCGTGCAGATCGACCGCTGGGTGCTACGCAACAGCCTGCGCGCCCTGAGCCGCGTTCAGGCCCAAGGCATCAGCCTCGCCGTCAACCTCTCGGGCCAGACCCTTCACGACGAGGGACTCAAGCACTTCCTCATGGAGGAGTTGTCTGCCACCGGTGCCGATCCGCACCACCTGATCCTGGAGATCACAGAAACGGCTGCCGTCACCGATTTTTCCAGCGCTCGCGGGGTTCTCCAGGCCCTGCGTGACCTGGGTTGTCGCACCGCCCTCGATGACTTCGGCGTCGGCTTCAGCAGCTTCCACTACCTCGGCGAGCTGCCTGTCGATTTCATCAAGATCGATGGTGCCTTCATTCGCACCCTGCACACGAACACTGACAGCCAGGTCATCGTCAAGGCCATAGCCGACATCGCGGCAGGCTTCGGCAAGCTGGCCATCGCCGAATTCGTGGATCAGGAAGCACTGATACCGATCCTGTCGTCTTACGGCATCGCCTATGGTCAGGGCTACCATCTGGGGAAGCCAGCCCCATTGCGCGATACTTTTTGAGCTTTTCCTTACATCTTTAACGACTAACTTTACAGCGAAGGGGTTTTTACCACACAACACAAACAAGCAAGGAGCGCATCATGGCATCCATCAGGCTCCCCACGCAGGGAAACGCCAGCAGAAGCGAGCTCTTCGCGCAGTTCGATGAGGATTTCGCCTTCACGCTGGCCTGTAACGACAAGGACAGGCGCCGTGTCTACCGCTTGAGGTATCAAGTCTATTGCCAGGAAATCGGCTATAACCCTCCCAACGAGGAAGCTGCTGCCCTGGAGCTGGATGCCTATGACGAGAATGCCCTGCACTGCTTACTGGAGCATCGCAAGTCCGGCATCGCGGCAGGCTGCTTCCGGCTGGTGCTGCCCGCCCCCGAACGCACACGCCCGGAGATAAGACTCCCCCTGCAGGAATACGGCGGCAGGAGCCTGACCCACAAGTCGCTACATCCCAACCACCTTCCCATCGACAAGATCTGCGAAATATCGCGCTTCGCCACGGCACGTGAATTTCGTAACCACCCGATCAATCACGAAACACTCGACGAAGACAATCTCGTGTATGAGTTCTCGCCCGCGGAGAGACGTGTCTTCCCGTTGCTGACGATCGCGCTGTTTCTGGCGACTCATGCGTTGGTCGACCTGGTCGATCGCCGGCATATCTTCGCCATGATGACGTCTCGCCTGCCACGGTTACTGGCCATGTCGGGTTTTCGCTTCCGGCGTATCGGCGATACGATCGAGCTACATGGCCAGCGCAACGCCTTCTATATCGACAACTTCGTCGCCCAGCAGGACATGCACCGCGAGCTGGTCGACCCCTACCGGCGGATCCGGCAGCAGCTCGCCGGCCAGTTGCCCCGGGTACTCGCCGATAGAGACCTGCTCAACCTGGTGGAGCAGTCGTGACAGATCAGGGCCCGGGTACAGTCGTCCCGGCCAGGTGAGCACCATGAACGCCAGCACGTTGCGATGCTCGCCGCGGGCCAGATCGGTCTCGCCTTTCGGCGAAGGTACGATGCCCGTGGCAGGGTCGATGGCCTCGACCAGGCGCTGGCGTATCCGCGCCACGACAGGATGGTTCTCTTGCCCCGTCAGCAGGAAGCTGAGGGCCACCTCGGCCTGGATGTCCTCGGTGGCCTGATCGAGGATGCGTTCGATCTCGGCGGCAAAGGCATCCAGTATCCAGGCATGACGCCCGGCCGGGACCCAGCCTTGGTAGTAACGACTGTCGGCGATCACGATATGGGTCATGCCGTACAGTCGGTTGCGGTAGTCGGCCTGGTCCAGAGCCGCCACGGCATGCGGGGGAAAGGCGACATGAAACGCCTCGCGCATCTCCTGGCGCAGGTCGACGACAGCCAACTGGTGCAGGAACCAGGCCTGATTCGCCACCTGGGCGGTATACAGGCGCATGACCTCGGGGTCGGTGAGGAAACGCTGCCATGCCAGGCTCGCCAGGTAGTCAAGCGCCCGCTCATGGTCGGGCATCGTTTCCAGCAGGCCGTAGTAATCCGCCTGGATCAGGCGAAACAGAAGTTGACGACCGAACGCGATCTCGCCCCACTCCGCCAGCATCACCTGCCTGGCGCGCTGCTTGGCCGTGCGACGTGGATAGTTCGCCACGATCTCCCGGGCGCGAGCCGACGCATAGCCGGGCTCTTCGAGGCCGCTGATGTCACGTTCGAGCTGAGTCAGTAGCAAACGGCCATGCGCCTCGATGGGGCCGAGATAGCGCGCGTCACCGCTGATACGATAGAGCCGCTGGGCATAGTGGCGCTGCTTGTCGTGGGGCAGCTCGGGCAAGGCAGCCTCGTAGACGGCCTGAATCGCCTGACCGATGGCCCGGTGATCGCCGGGTGGCGGCGAAACCTGGAGAGCGCAGCCGGCCAGCCATGCGAGCAACAGCAGAATGAACCACCGCCCGACCGACAGGCGGTGCAAGGCGCCTTCAGCCATCTTTTCTGCTCCGCTTTCGGGGCGAAATCATGCGGACCCTCACCTTGGGGCGTACCGCCCTCCTTCCGGCCGTGTTGTCGGCGACCGCGTCGACCCGGGAGCTGTCGTCAGTCGAGGGTGGCTCCACCGGCGGCGGAATGACGACCCAGGCGAACACCGGCAGCGCGAGTCCCCAGTGGATGGCCGCCAGGCGCAGGCCCAGCGTCACCGCGAGCGCCAGGCCAATGGCGATCCCGGCCGGTACGTTCAACGCTCCCAACCCCACGTAGGCGATACCACCGGCGATGGAGGCCGTGGCATAGACCTCCTGGCGCAGCACCATCGGCACCCGGCGTGCCAGCACGTCACGCACCATGCCGCCGGCCACACCGGTCAGAAGCCCCATCAGCACCGCCACCACGCCGGGTGCCTCCAGTTGCAGCGCCTTGTGAGCGCCGATCACGGTGAACAGCGCCAGGCCGAAAGCATCGGCCACCGGCAGGAAGACGCGGGAGAGACGGTGAATGTAATGGAAACCGACGATCGACAGACCCACGGTGGCGAGTATCACCCACAGGTAGGTGGGGTCGGCAACCCAGAACACCGGGCGCACACCGAGCACCAAATCGCGCAGGGTGCCGCCGCCGATGCCCGTGACCGCCGCCAGCACCAGCATGCCGAACGGATCCATGCGCGAGCGGCAGGCCAAGATCACCCCCGAAAGGGCGAAGACGATCACGCCCGCCATGTCCAGCCAGTACACCAGCGCCGTCAAGTCACTCTCCTGGATCGTGCATTACCCGTGCCACCGCCGATAGCGCCGCACCTTCATTGATAAGTCACAACGAGGAAGCTCACCAGTTCCCCCTCGCCGCAGTTCTCGATGGTGTGTTCCAGGTCGGCGTGATAATGCGCCGAATCGCCCGGGTTCAGCTCGCAGCGGTTCTCTCCCGCCACGATCCGTGCCTGGCCCTGGGTCACGGTCAGCAGTTCCCGGGTCCCCTCGAAGTGGGCGGCGCTCTGTAGACAAGCTCCCGGCGCGAGTCGGATCTCGTAGAACTCAACGTTCTTCTCCATGTGCAACGGCGAGAGCGTACGGATACGGCAATCGTGATCGTCGCGAAACAGCTGGCTGGCATCGTTGCCGCGCACCACTTCGATGCGCGAGGCCGTCCAGGGCTGGTCCACCAGGTCGCCGATGTTCATGTCGAAGGCCTGGGCGATACGCAGCGTCACCGCCAGAGTGGGATTGGCCTTGCCGCGCTCGATCTGGCTGAGCATCGAGCGGCTGACCCCCGAGGCCGCTGCCAGCTGCTCCAGGGTGAGCCCGCGCCGCTTGCGCAGTTCGATCACGCGAGTGGAGAGGCTGCCGGGTTCGGCCTGCGATTCGGTCATCATCGTATCGTCCACCTACACTTCTCCTCTACCCGGACACGCCCAACTGACGGATTGGTGCGAGATCCGCCGAGTTTCCAGCATAAGGGAATACTCTCTTGCATGATGGAAAAAATCTGCAATACTGGAATTCGTTCCCCTATAGTAAACATTCCGTTGTGAATTGCCACAATCCGCTCGCAGCCCACCCACGACCGACGCCCAATGACAAACAAAAGGAAGAGAGCGACATGAAAGCACTGATCAAGAAGGAGGCGGCACCCGGCCTGTGGCTGGATGAGGTCCCGGACCCAGAGGTCGGCATCAATGACGTGCTGATCAAGGTGAAGCGCACCGCCATCTGCGGCACCGACGTACACATCTACAAATGGGACAGCTGGGCCCAGAAGACCATCCCCGTACCCATGGTGGTGGGCCACGAGTTCGTGGGCGAGATTGTCGAGGTCGGCTCCAACGTCAACGACTTCCATCCCGGTCAGATCGTCTCCGGCGAGGGTCACGTGGTGTGCGGTCGCTGCCGCAACTGCCTGGCCGGGCGCCGCCACCTGTGCGCCCACACCAGCGGCGTGGGGGTCAATCGCCCGGGTGCCTTCGCCGAGTACCTCGCCCTGCCCATGTCCAACGTCTGGGAACACAAGCCGGGCATCGACCTCGACGTGGCGGCGCTGTTCGACCCCCTGGGCAATGCCGTGCACACCGCGCTGCAGTTCGACCTGCTCGGCGAGGACGTGCTGATCACCGGCGCCGGACCCATCGGTGCCATGGCCGCCGCGGTGTGCCGTCACGCCGGGGCGAGACACGTGGTGATCACCGACCTCAACCCGGGCCGCCTGGAACTGGCCAAGCGCCTGGGCGCCACCCGCACGGTGAACGTGGAACGCGAAAAACTCGCCGACGTGCAGCGCGAACTGGGCCTCACCGAGGGCTTCGACGTAGGCCTCGAGATGTCCGGCAGCCCGGCCGCCTTCCGCGACATGCTGGCCAACATGTGCCACGGCGGCAAGGTGTCGATGCTCGGTATTCCCACCGAGGAGATCGCCATCGACTGGAACACGGTGATCTTCAACATGCTGACGCTGAAGGGTATCTACGGCCGCGAGATGTATGAGACCTGGTACAAGATGTCGGTAATGATCGAGTCCGGACTCGACATCTCGCCGGTGATCACCCATCGCCTGCCCTACACCGAGTTCCAGCGCGGCTTCGATGCCATGCTGAGCGGTGAAGCGAGCAAGGTGGTTCTCAACTGGGAGACATGACCATGTACGGAGCCTTTCGACAGCACCTGCGCGGCGAGCTCGACGCCATTCGTCGGGCGGGGCTGTACAAGCACGAACGCCAGCTGACCACGCCCCAGGGCGCCCATGTCGGGATCGATGCCGGCCGGGAGGTGCTCAACCTGTGCGCCAACAACTACCTCGGCCTGGCCCAGCACCCCGAGGTCAACGCCGCGGCGAAGGCGGGCCTCGAGGAGTGGGGCTATGGGCTTGCCTCGGTGCGCTTCATCTGCGGCACCCAGAGCCTGCACAAGCAGCTCGAACAGCGCTTGACCGACTTTCTCGGCACCGAGGACACCATCCTCTACCCCTCCTGCTTCGATGCCAATGGCGGGCTGTTCGAGACCCTGCTCGGCGCCGAGGACGCGGTAATCTCCGACGAACTCAACCACGCCAGCATCATCGACGGCGTGCGACTGTCCAAGGCCAAGCGCTACCGCTACCGCAACAATGACATGGCCGATCTGGAGGAGCAGCTCAAGGCCGCCGAACGCGACGGCGCGCGCTTCAAGCTGATCACTACCGACGGCGTGTTCTCCATGGATGGCTACATCGCCCGGCTCGACGAAATCTGCGACCTCGCCGAGCGCTACGGGGCACTCGTACACTTCGACGACTGCCACGCCACCGGCTTTCTCGGCGAAGGCGGGCGCGGCACCCACGAGTACCGTGGCTGCATGGATCGCATCGACATCACCACCGGCACCCTGGGCAAGGCGCTGGGCGGCGCCAGCGGCGGTTACACCAGCGGCAAGCGCGAGGTGGTCGAGTTGCTGCGCCAGCGCTCGCGCCCCTACCTGTTCTCCAATACCGTGGCGCCGCCTGTGGTCGCCGGCGCGCTGAAGGCCCTCGAACTCGCCGTCGAGTCCCGCGAACTGCGCGATCGCCTGCGGGTGAACACTGCCTTCTTACGCGAAGGCCTGGAGCGACTGGGCTTCGAACTGCTGCCCGGCGAGCACCCCATCGTCCCGGTAATGCTGCACGACGCAGGACTCGCCGCTCGCTTCGCCGAAGAGATGCTCAAGGAGGGTGTCTACGTGATCGCCTTCTCCTATCCGGTCGTGCCCCAGGGCCGCGCGCGCATTCGCACCCAGATGTCCGCCGCCCTGACCCGCGATGACCTGGAGTTCGCCCTTGCCGCTTTCGGCCGGGTGAAAGAGCGCTTGGGGCTGTAGCGGCCCCCGCTCGCCCCTACGGGGAACACGTCACTACCCCGAGAGGGGCGTAGCAAGGCGACACGCCGTGACATGCCGCCCCATGACGAGCGTCAGGTCAGAGTCAGCCTCATTCGGCTTCGTGGCCGTGCTGGGCCAGCCAGTCCTGAAGGAAGGCGATCTCCTCCTCCTGGGTCTCGATGATCTCGCGCGCCAGGTCGCGGATGGCCTCATCCTCGCCATGCGCCAGTACCACGTTGGCCATGTCGATGGCGCCCTGATGATGAGCGATCATGCCTTGGGCAAAGTCAGCGTCGGCGTTACCGCTGAATTCGGTCTGCATGTCGGCGTGCATGCGTTCGGCGATCTCGCGGTAGGCCTGCACCGCCAAGTTGTCGGCGTGCTCGTCCTCCTCGGGCTCCGCGACATGCTCGGCATGCTCCTCTGGGTCCTCCTCAGCGCCCATCATCTCCTCCTGGGCTTCGCTTCCACTGGCTTCGCCCTCGGTGCCGTTCGCCTCCCCATCATCCTGCTGTGCTTCAGCCCTTTCGGACTCAACCTGCTCGATCCGTTCCTGCGCCTGGGTCTCCTCTTCCGCTGCCAAGACGGGGGCGGCCAGCAGGGCGCCGCCGGCCAGAACGACGGCGAGTTTCGAGAGGGGGCGTATTAGCAGGGTGTGCGACATGGTGCTCTCCTTTACCATGGGGTCGTACGACTACGATAGAACCAAGTACCACGCAGGTCATCGTACCGGCGCGGGACATAACTCATCATGAGACTACCATGGACTGGAACCCCGCCCTGATCTGGCTGGCCATCGCCCTGCTGTTGGGCCTGGCCGAACTCTCCTCCGGCGCCCTGGTGCTGCTGGCGCTGGGCATTGCCGCCGCGCTCACCTCGGCCCTGGCGGCGCTGGGGCTCACCCTGCCCTGGCAGTTGCTCGCCATGGGCGTGTTCTCCGGCATTCTGCTGCCGCTTGCGATCAAGGTGATCCGCCCCTGGTTCTCGCCCAGCGGGGTCGCCTACGGCACCACGGGCACCGGCGTGGAACAGGGGCACAGCTATACCACCCTGAAGCGCGACTTCGATGGCGCAACCGGCATCAAGATCAACGGCGATTTCTATCGCCTGCGAGTGGCCGAAACCGGCGAGACCGAGCTGCCCGAAGGTACGCTCGTGGTCTTCCAGGCGTTCGACGGCACCACCGCCATCGTCAGCCACACCCAACCGCTCTGACGAACAAGACAATACCTGGCGCTGCAGGACGGCGTCTCCATACCTACGCAACTGCATGAGGGAACATGAACATGGATCTACCCATCAATCCGGGGCTGCTGCTGGCCCTGATCGTCGTCGTCATCGGCATCCTGATCATCGCCAAGGGGCTGGTGATCGTACGCCAGTCGGAAGTCATGGTGATCGAGCGTCTGGGTTCGTTCAATCGGCTGCTGGAGAGCGGCATCAACATCATCATCCCCTTCATCGAGCAACCCCGCGCCATCACCATGATCCGCTACCAGAAGCGCGGCGAGGAGTATTTTCCGGTAACGACCAGCGAGGCGCGCATCGACCGCCGCGAGACGGTGATGGACTTTCCCGGCCAGCCGGTGGTGACCACCGATAACGTCACGGTCACCATCAACGGGGCGCTCTATTACCAGATCATCGACCCGCGCCGTGCCGTCTACGAGATCGAGAACATGAGCCAGGCAGTGGAAGTGCTGGCCAAGACCACGCTGCGCTCGGTAGTGGGCAAGATGGAGCTCGACAAGCTGTTCGAGTCACGCGCCGAGGTCAACAACGAGATCCAGGCCGCCATGGAGGAGCCGGCCTCCAAGTGGGGCGTGAAAATCTCGCGCGTTGAGGTGCAGGACATCGCCATGCCCGAGGAAGTGGAGACCGCCATGCGCCTGCAGATGGCCGCCGAGCGCAAGCGCCGCGCCACCGTGACCGAGGCGGAGGGCGAGAAGGCCGCCGCCATCGCCAAGGCCCAGGGGCAGCGCGAATCGGCCATCCTCAATGCCCAGGGCGACAAGGAGTCCGCCATCCTGCGTGCTCAGGGCGAGCAGGAATCGATCAAGCTGGTGCTCAATGCCATCGGCGACAGCGAGGAGAACAAGCGCACCGTGGTCGGCTACCTGCTCGGCCAGAGTTACATCAAGGTCCTGCCGAACATGGCCCAGGACGGCGAGCGCGTGTTCGTGCCCTACGAATCCTCCGCCCTGCTCGGTTCCATGGGCATGTTCCGCGAGATGGCCGGTTCGCCGGAGGACACCGTGGCGCAGCACCTGCACGGCAGCAACAGGCAAGGCGGCCTGCGCGGCGGTATCGTCGGCGGGGCTGGCGCCAACGGCTAGGCTTTCGCGCCGAACCGCGCCAGCTGCATCTCGTGCAGCCGGCTGAGGGTGCGGCGAAAGGCGAATTCCAGGTAGCCATGGGCATACAGCTCGTCCATGGCGACCTCGGCCTCCAGGTAGAGCGGCACACGGCGGTCGTAGCATTCGTCGACCAGGGCGATGAAGCGGCGCACCCCGTCATCGCGCCGAGACAGCGGTGGGAGCTCACGCTCTCCGGCCTCGACACGCTCGCTGCCGTCCTCGGTGCCGCGGGCGATCCCTCGGGCGGCGATCGCATCGCTCAGCCTCGGCACCTCGCTCAGCAGGATATGATCGAAGCCGTCGACCAGGGCGATGAAATCGAGCGCGGCCAGCGGCTGCTCGCACAGCTCGGCATAGCGGCACCACACCACCCGTTCACTGCGCCGTTCCACCGCAACCTGGCGATGTCCCAACTCGATGGGCTCGCTGCCTGCCACCTCGCCTCCACTCAGCCGTTCGAATATCGCTCCCAGCGCGCACGGCCGGCCGGGCTCGGTCACCCAGTAGCGCTGACACGCCAGGCCGGGATGCAGGCGGTGGTCGAAGCCGCCGTCGAGTTCCACCACTTCCATGCAGCGCTCGATGGCCTCGATGGCGGGCAGGAAGCGCTCACGGTTGAAACCTTCGGCATACAGCTGGTACGGCGCCTGGTTGGAGGTGCACACCAGCACCACGCCTTGATCGAACAGCGCCTGCAGCAGGCGGCCGAGCAGCATGGCGTCGGCGATGTCGCTGACGAACAGCTCGTCGAGGCACAGCACGCGGACGTCTCCTGCCAGCTCTCGTGCCAGTGCCGCGAGCGGGTCGGGGGTACCGCTCAGTTGGAACTGGCGCTGATGCACCCAACGCATGAAGTGATGGAAGTGCAGGCGCCGGGAGGGCACCTGGAGGTGACGATGAAAGCCATCCATCAACCAGGTCTTGCCGCGCCCCACCGGGCCCCACAGGTAGACGCCGTGAATGGCGCAACAGCGGGCCGATGCGGGTTGGTCGTGCAGTGCATGGAAACAGCCATCGAGCCGCTTTGCCGCCGTACGTTGGGCCTCGTCGGGGGCGAAACCGTGGCGCTCCACGGCATCGCGATAAAGGTCCAACGGCGAGGCTACCGTCATGCCTCGAGCCGACGCCGCATGATGGTGACGTCTTCGCCGCGGTAACTCAGCTCCTCGTGATCCTGCCAACCGAGCCGACGATAGAGCGCCTGCTGGTCGGGCGTGAACAGGTAGAAATGATCGACGCCACAGGCGACGGCCTCCTCCTCGACCCGCCGGATCAGCGTCGAGGCGATGCCCTGCCCGCGCCACTCCGGCAGCACGAACACAGAGGCCAGCCAGGGTGTAAGCTCGCGTCGGCTGTCCATGTCCTCGGCGAGTAGCGCCGCCGTTCCCACCGGTTTGTTGCCATGCATCGCCACGAAGACCGACGGCACGCCACCGTCACCGCACTCGCGGCGAAAGGCGTCGCGGTACGATTCGGCGGTGCTGTTCGGGTGCAAGTGGCCCCATTCGGCGTAGGTCCAGCTCGCCACGGTAGCGACATGGTCCGAGTCGGGGCTCAATCGAACGATATTGATCGGATCCTGCATGGCCATGCTCTCTCCTTGATGCATTCGGATATGGCTGCCGCTTCGCTTTGGCAGATCTCACAGGGATTCTATCCTGAGATGACACGGACCGCAGAACGCCAGGCGCTTACCGAGGCGCAGGCAAGGAGAGCGATATGGCAGTGCCTTTGAAGAAACTCGAAGAGCAGATTCTCGTGATTACCGGGGCCACCAGCGGCATTGGCCTGGCGACCGCACGCCAGGCCGCCGACCGCGGTGCCCGCCTGGTCGTCGCCGCTCGCGACGAGCGCGCTCTGCAGGCGCTGGTAGAGGAATTGCACCAGCGCGGCGCCAATGTGACCTATGCGGTGGCCGACGTCGGCGACCCCGACCAGGTCCATGATATCGCCGAGACCGCCATCCATCGCTTCGGCGGTTTCGACACATGGATCAACAACGCCGGGGTTTCGCTGTTCGGCTACATGACCGACCAGCCCCTCGAGGATCAACGGCGCCTGTTCGACACCAACTTCTGGGGTGTCGTCCACGGCTCGCTGGAGGCGGCCCGCCACCTTGGCATGCGCGCCGAACGGCACGGCGGCGCGATCATCAACCTCGGCTCGGTGGTATCCGATCGTGCCATCCCGCTGCAGGGCATGTACTCGGCCTCGAAGCATGCGGTCAAGGGCTTCACCGATGCGCTACGCATGGAACTCGATGAGCTGGGGGTACCGGTATCGGTCACGCTGGTCAAGCCAGGCAGCATCGCCACTCCTTTCCCGCACCACGCGGGCAACCGCATGGAGGTCGAACCGACCCTGCCACCGCCCCTCTACGAGCCGAGCGTGGTGGCCGACGCCATCCTGCACTGCGCCGAGCATCCGCGGCGCGACATCCGCATCGGCGGCGCCAGCCAGGGCATCGCCATGCTCGGCCAACTGGCGCCGAGGCTGGCCGACCGCATCATGCGTCGCAGCATGATCCCCAGGCAGCGATCGGACCAGCCGCCGCAGCACATCGGCGGGCTGCACCGGCCGGCGCCGGGTGTCTGGCAGCGGGCCGAGTTCGATCATCCCGTTGCCGACAGGAGCCTCTATACCCAGGCGACGATGCATCCGGCACTGACCGCCACGGCCATTGCCGGGGCCGTGCTCGGCATCGCGGCACTCACCGGCACGGCGCGGCGAAAGCGCTACTGAGCCACCGGCGCGCCGCCTCTTGTAACGCCAGGCTATCCCAGTTGGAAGGGATAGACCGAGCCGATCTCGAGGAGGCGCGTCAGCTCGTCCAGTGCGGTGAGGGTCTCGTCGGCCAGTTGCGGGTCGGCGAGGTCGTCGGGTGCCAGGCGGTCGCGGTAGTGGCGCTCGACCCAGGCGGCGAGTTCGCCGTGCAGGGCGTCGGTGAGCAGCACACGGCCGGTCAGCGCGGCACGCTCCTTGGCGGAGAGCACCACCCGCAGGCGCAGGCAGGCGGGGCCGCCGCCGTTGCGCATGCTCTGCTTGACGTCCTTGACGATCACCTCATTGATGGGGTTGTGGCCGGCCAGCAGCAGGTCCTGGATGGTGCGCCATACCGCCTCGCGCTCCTGGCATTCGCCGGGAACCACCAGGGTCATGCTACCGTCGGGATTGCTCAGCAGCTGCGAGTTGAAGAGATACGACGCCACGGCGTCGTCGAGGCTCACCGCCTCGCTGGGTACGCGCACCGGGACCAGCGGCGTGGCCATCTTGGCGCGCAGTTCATCCAGCGTCGCCTGCTCGTCGAGAAAGGCCATCTCGTGGTAGAGCAGCACCGGCCCGTTGCCCACCGCGATCACGTCGTTGTGGAACACGCCGGCATCGATGGCCTCGGGGTGCTGCTGGGCGAACACCGTCTGCGCCGCGGCGAGACCGTGCTGGCGCGCCACCGCCTGGCTCGCCTCCAGGGTCTGACGCGCGGGAAATCGCTTGGGTTCATGGGCGGGATCACCGCCGAAGGCCTGGCGACCGTAGACGAACAGGTGCACGCCGGTATCGCCATGTTCGCCGCACAGTCGGGTGTGGTTGGCCGCCCCCTCGTCGGAGAAGGCCGGCGTCGCCGGCAGCACCGAGTGGTGGGCGAAGTGCGCCTCGTTGCGGAAAATCGACCCCAGTACCCGGCCGGTCGTTTCCGGCTCCAGGTAGCGATGAAAACTCGACTGCAGGTTGGCCGGGGTGAAGTGCACGCGGCCATCCGGCGCGTCGCGGCTCGGTGTCACCGTGCCGGCATTGGCCGTCCACATGCTCGAGGCCGAACACACCGCGCGCAGCACCTGGGGCGCCTCGCTGGCGGCCCGTGCCAGCACCTCGCGGTTGCTGCCGGTGAAGCCTAGCGAGCGCAACGCACCGAGGTCCGGTCGTTGCTGCGGCGGCAGCACGCCCTGGGCGTAGCCGGCGTCCAGCAGCGCCTTCATCTTGGCCAGGCCCTGCAGCGCCGCCTCGCGGGGGTTGGAGACCAGCCCGCCGTGGCTCATCGAGGCCACGTTACCGTGGGCCAGGCCCGAGTAGTTGTGGGTCGGGCCCACCAGGCCGTCGAAGTTGACTTCCCGGTAGTCGGCGTTCGTCGTCTGGCTCATAACACCACTCCGGGCGGCAGATTGTCGGGCAGGCTCAGGGTCTCGGCCTCCATCGAAGCCACCGGGTAGGCGCAGTAGTCCGCTGCGTAATAAGCGCTGGGGCGATGGTTGCCGCTGATGCCCACGCCACCGAAGGGCGCGTCGCCCGAAGCGCCGGTGGTCTGGCGGTTCCAGTTGACGATGCCGGCGCGAATGCGCAGCAGGAAGTCGTCCCAGTCGCCCCGCTCGCCGCCGATCAGTCCCGCGGCAAGGCCGTAGCGGGTGTCGTTGGCCAGTTCGAGGGCGTGGTCCCAGTCGCGATAGCGATAGACCTTGAGCAGCGGGCCGAAGTGCTCCTCATCGGGCACCGGCAGGCCGGTGACGTCGATCAGCGCCGGCGAGAGCAGGCTGGTGCCCTCCGCGAGGCACTCCATGCGCGCCAGCACCACGCCGCCCAGCGCCTCCAGGTCGTCCTGGGCCTCGAGCAGACCCTGGGCCGCCTCGGGACTGACCAGGCCGCCGTAGAACGGGGCCGGCTCCGCGAACTGCCCCGCCACCCTCAGGCGGGCGATGGCATCGACCAGCGCGTCGAGCAGGTGATCGCCGACCTGGCCCTCGGGCACGATCAGCCGACGGGCGCAGGTGCAGCGCTGGCCGCCGGAGAGGAAAGCCGACTGCAGGATAGCGAGCACCGCGGCGTCCTGGTCATGCACGTCCTTGACCACCAGCGGGTTGTTGCCGCCCAACTCCAGGGCGAGGATCTTCTCCATCTGATCGGCGAACTGACGGTTGAGCAGGCCGCCGACCCGGGCGCTGCCGGTGAACAGCAGGCCGTCGATGCCCGGGTGCGACGACAGTGCCTGGCCCACCGGAGCGGCGCCCTGCACCAGGTTGATCACGCCGGTCGGCAGGCCCGCCTGCTGCCAGCACTGCAGGGTGAGATCGGCCGTCAACGGGGTCTGCTCGCTGGGCTTGAACACCACCGTGTTGCCGGCCAGCAGAGCCGGCACCATGTGACCGTTGGGCAGGTGGCCAGGGAAATTGTAGGGGCCGAACACCGCCATCACGCCGTGTGGACGATGCCGTAGCACCGCCGTGGTGTCGCCGACCTCGCGGCTACGCTCGCCGGTCCGCTCCTGGTAGGCGCGCACCGAGATCGCCACCTTGCCGATCATGGCGCCCACCTCGGTCCGCGCTTCCCACAGCGGCTTGCCGGTTTCCGCGGCAATGGCGCGGGCCAGGTCCTCGCGATGGGTTTCCAGTTGCTCGCGGAATCGCTCCACCACGCTCAGGCGTTCGGCGAAAGCGAGCCGGGCCCAGCCCGGGAAGGCGCCGCGGGCGGCCTCGACCGCTGCCGCCACCTGGCCGTCGCTGGCCGCCGCTCCCTGCCACAGGGTCTCGCCGGAGACCGGGTCGCACTTGGTGAATGTCGTTGCCTCGCCCGGCTGCCAGCGGCCGCCGATCATCAGCTGTTGCATCGCTTTCATGAAGTCTCCTCGGTATCCAGTACGCGCAGGGAGTCGCCGGCCGTCACGCCCAGCCGCTGGGCTTCCGCCTCGTTCAGGGTGAGGGTGCCCTCCTCGTCGGGGCCATGGGCCACCCAGGCGGCGCGGAAGTCGGCCATCGTCGTGCTGGCCGCCAGCCAGCGCGGGCGTGCGGGAGGCGGCTCATCGCTGGCACGGATCTCCACCCGGCAGCGGCGTGACTTGCGTACCGCGCGTACGTCGTCGATATAGGCTTCCACCGTCGGCCCGCCGTCGAAGATGTCGATGAAGCCTTCCCAGCGCAGCCCCTCCTTCTTGAGCATGGCCAGCGCCGGGCGGGTGTGATGGTGCACCTGGCCGATACAGGCCCGCGCTTCATCGGAGAGAAACGGCGTGTAGATCGGGAACTTGGGCATCAGCTCGCCGATGAAGCTCTTCTGCCCAAGCCCGGTGAGGCGGTCGGCCTCGTCGAAGTCCATGGGGAAGAAGTGGCTGCCTAGGCATTCCCAGAACGGGCTCTTGCCATGCTCGTCGAACACCCCGCGCATTTCGGCCAGCACCTTGTCGGGAAACTGGTCGCGGAACTCGGCCATGAACAGCCAGCGCATCATCGACAGCAGCGCGCCGTTGCGCTGATGCTGGCGCTCCTTGCCGCGAAAGCCCGGGCGCAGGAACAGCGAGGCCACCTCGGCGTCGCCGGTGTGGTCGGAACTGAGGAACAGGGTATCGATGGTGCGGTGCAGGTCGAGCTGCACCGACGAGTGGGCCAGCGTGCCCAGGCGATAGTGGTAGAACGGCACCTCGCGACCCACCTGGCCCTCGATGGCGCAACACCCGGCCAGCTCGCCGCTCGCGTCGTCCTCGAGCACGAAGAAGTAGTTGCGCCGGTCGGCCGGCGTGCGCTGTTCGAAGGCGGCCACGGCGGCGGTGATCTTGTCGCTCAGGAATTCACGGTTGTCAGGCAGCGAGGTGAAGCCGACCCCGGTTTCGCGAGCGATCTTCTGCAGTTCGTCCAGGTCGCCCTCGGCGATCGGTCGGATACGCATCACAGCTCCCCCTCGTCGAAGCCCAGTTCGTCCTCGCCGGCGGTCGGCAGCGCCAGCGGCGCGGCCAGCACCGCCCGCCCCTCCTCTACCCCGAGCAGCTCGGCATGCTCCGGCGAGAGCATCAGCTGCCCGGTGGGCGAGAGCGCGTAGCGCGCCACCACGCAGCGGAAGTCGGCAAGGCGCTGGTTGGCGATCATCGCCGGCTCGGCGTCCGGCAGGGCATGGGCCGGGCGCACCCGCACAGGATGCCAGGCGGCACGACGGAAGGTGTGCAGGCGGTCGCGCTCGCCCTTGATCACCGGGCCGGCGTCGAACAGGTCGACGTGGCGCGAGCGCATGAAGCCCTCGGCCAGCATCTCGGCCATGGCCGCCTCGTGGGCGGGATGCTCGCGACCGATGGCGGCACGCGCCTGGGGCGTGAGCAGTGCCAGGTAGAGTGGGAACTGCGGCATCACCTCGGCGATGAAGCTCTTCGAGCGCACCCCGGCGAGGTAGTTGATGTCGTGATAGTCGCGCACGAAGAAGTGACGCCCCACGCTGTTCCAGAACGGCGATTCGCCCTGCTCGTCGAGGTAGCCCGGGAAGGCCATCGCCAGCACCTCGGCGAAACGCTCCGGGTACTGGGCGATGAACATCAGCCGCGCGCGACGCAGCAGGCTCTCGGCACTGGTGCCGCGGTAGCGCGGGTCCAGTGACAGTGCGCACAGCTGGGTGGTCTCCGAGACCTCGTGGGAAAGCGACAGGGTCTGCACTTCGCGGCGCACGTTGAGCTGCTGCGAGGCGTGGATCAGCGTTTCCTGGCGGTAGGTGTAATAGGCCTCGCGCGCGCCGGCCTCGGCGCGCAGCGTGGCGGTACCCACCACCTCATCGCGCTCGAGATCCTCGAGCACGAAGGTGTAGTGCTCGTCGCCGGGAAAATCCACCTCGCGACCGAACGACTGCCGCGAGCGGGCGATACGCTCCTCGAGGCGGTCACGATGCGCCGGCAGGTTGGTCAGGCTCGGCGTGGCCAAGCCCGCCAACCGCTCGAGCGCCGGCAGGTCGGCCTGCCTGACGGGGCGTACGACCATCATGGCGGGATCTCCAGGTCGATTGGCGGTGTCCTGCATGGCTCGGCCTGCCTTCACTTGGCCGCCACCAGCCGCGCCACGGCGCGCTCGAGCCGCGCCATGCCCTCGGCGATATCGGCCTCGGGTATCACCAGCGAGGGCGCCATGCGCAGCACGTTGGGTCCGGCAATCAGCGCCATCAGGCCCTCCTCGATGGCCAGCGGCAGGATGTCCTTGGCGCGGCCTTCGTACTCGGGTGTCATCTCGGCGCCGATCAGCAGCCCCATGCCGCGGATCTCCTTGAACACACCGTGCTTGCGATTGATCGTCTCGAGGTGCTCGCGGAACAGGTCGTGGCGCTGCTTGACGCCGCCCAGCACTGCCGGCGTGTCGATGTGCTCCACTGCCGCCAGGGCCACGGCCGAAGCCAGGGCGTTGCCACCGTAGGTGGAACCGTGGGTGCCGATGGCCATGGCCGGGGCGACGCGGTCGGTGGTGAGCATGGCGCCGACGGGGAAACCACCGCCCAGCGCCTTGGCGCTGGTGAGGATATCCGGCTCGATGCCGTACTCCATGTAGGCGAACAGCGAGCCGGTACGGCCGACACCGGTCTGCACCTCGTCGAAGATCAGCAGTGCATCGTGGGCATCGCACAGGTCGCGCAACCCCTGCAGGAATTCCTGTGAGGCCGGCACGATGCCGCCCTCGCCCTGCATCGGCTCGACCATCACCGCGCAGGTGTCGTCATCGATCAGGTTGCGCACGCTGTCGAGGTCGTTGTACTCGCCGTGCACGATGCCCCCCGGCACCGGGCCAAAGCCCTGGGAGTACTTGGGCTGACCGCCGACGCTGACGGTGAAGAAGGTACGACCGTGAAAGGATTGCCGGAACGAGACGATACGATGCTTGTGTTCGCCGAAGTTGTCGTGGGCCCAGCGCCGCGCCAGCTTCAGCGCCGCCTCGTTGGCCTCGCCACCGGAGGAACACAGATAAGCCTTGTCGGCGAAGGTACGCTCCACCAGCGACTTCGCCAGCTTCAGCGCCGGCTCGTTGGTGTAGACGTTGGAGAGATGCCAGAGCTTGCCCGCCTGCTCGGTGAGCGCCTCGACCAGCACCGGATGGCAGTGCCCGAGGGAGTTCACGGCGATGCCGCCGGCGAAATCGATGTACTCGCGCCCCTCCTGGTCCCACAGGCGGCTGCCCTCGCCGCGCACCGGAATGACCTTCTGAGGAGAGTAATTCGGCACCATGTACTGGTCGAAGTCGGCGCGGGTCGGGGTATGGCTCATCTCGTTCTCCATTCCTGCAGGGTGATAGCAACGCAACGATGTCGTTCGAGTATAAGGAGCCTGGCCGCTGACGGCTTTCAGCTATGGGACCCCGATTTGTATAAAAGGCTGTAAAACGTGGCTATAGACGTTCTTCGCGCGGGGTGGCACCGAAGTGGTTGCGGTAGGCGGTGGAGAAGTGCGCAGGTGAGGAGAAACCGGTCTTCATGGCGATCTCACCGGCGGGCAGGTCGCTCTCGCGCAGCAGACGCCGCGCCTCCTTCAGGCGCAGGTCCAGGTAGTAGCGGCCGGGCACGGCCTGGAGGTACTTCTTGAACAGGCGCTCGAGCTGACGGCGCGAGATGCCCAGATGCTCGGCCAGCTCGTGGGTGGTGAGCGGCTCCTCGATATTGGCCTCCATCAGCATCACGGCATCTACCAGCGGTGCCGGGGCATGCCCCAGCCGGGCGCGCAGCGGTACCTGCTGCGGCTCATCGGCCATGCGCACCCGCTCCAGCACGAAGTGCTCGGAGACGCGCTCGGCCAGCTCGCTGCCGTGATGGGTGGCAATCAGGGTAAGCATCATGTCCATCGCCGCCGTGCCACCGCCGCAGGTGAGGCGGTTGCGGTCGATCTCGAACAGCTGCTGGGTGAGCCGAACGCGCGGAAAGTCGCGAGTGAAAGCGGCGAAGCGCTGCCACGGCAGGGTGGCGCGGTAACCGTCCAGTACGCCGGCACGCGCCAGCAGTTCGGTGCCGCCGCCGACCCCGGCCAGCACCACACCGCTTCGCCCCAGCAGGCGCAAGCCCCCCAGCACGCCACTCTCGTGCATGGAGGGCAACGGGCTCGGCGCGCAGACGACCAGCATATCCAGCTCGGTCGAGGCAAGTTCGAAGGGGGTGCAGGCCACCTGGCTGATATCGGCCATGCTGACGACCTCGCTGCCTTCGGGCGCAAACGCCTGCAGGCGATAGAGCCGCCTGCCAGCCAACTGATTGACCACCATCAGCGGCTCCAGGGCACAGGCCTGGGCCAGCAGCGAGAAGCCCGGCAGCGTCAGCACGCCGACCCAACGGGGCGAAGGCTCACGGGAAGCGATGGAGGAAGTATCGGGCATGCCACAGCGCCATTGCCGGAACGAAGCTGAAATGGTACTCGATCGGCAGCGTTGGCAATAGCTGAGCCGGCCCGCCCCAGTCGTACGCCGGGGAGGGTCGGCAATGGAGAATTAGCCCCCGATTATCCCCGGGAGCAGCACGAAGAGCAGGATACCAGCCACCAGGATCGCTACGCCCAGCACCAGCCAGTGCGCGCCCCGCGGCGGCCGCTTGGCCTCGGGCTGTTCGGCATCGGGTTCGGGGTGCGCGAAATCCTCGGGCAGCCGCTCCTCCATCATGTGCTGTTTCTTTTCCTCCGGTGTCTTGCTCTCCCTGGTATCCATGGCGCATCTCCTTTGACGCTGGATTCGCCCGCCATGGATGGGTGACCCTATGGCGGGCCTATAAATTCACGACATCGAAGTTAACGTCCGGGTTCACGTCGGCCTCATAGTCGACATCGTCGCGCTCGAACCCGAACAGCTTCAGGAAGTCGTGCTTGTAACCAGCATAGTCGGTGATCTGGAACAGGTTCTCGGTGGTCACCTGCGGCCACAGGTCCTTGCACGCCTGCTGCACGTCATCACGCAGCTCCCAGTCGTCCAGGCGCAGGCGGCCGGCTTCGTCGGTCGTCATCTCTCCGCCGTAGAGCCGTTCGCCGAACAGTCGGTTGAGCTGGTCGATGGTGCCTTCGTGCAGGCCCTTCTCCTTCATCACCTTGTAGACCATGGCGATATACAGCGGCATGACCGGGATGGCGGCACTGGCCTGGGTCACCACCGACTTGAGCACCGCCACGTTGGCGCCACCGCCGGTGGCCTTGAGCCTGGCGTCGATCTCACCGGCGGCGCGGTCGAGATCCTCCTTGGCCTTGCCCAGCGCACCGTGCCAGTAGATCGGCCAGGTGATCTCGGTGCCGATGTAGCTGAACGCCACGCTGCGCGCACCCGGGGCCAGCACGCCGGCACGGTCCAGGGCGTCGATCCACAGTTCCCAGTCCTCGCCGCCCATCACCGCCTTGGTGTCCTCGATCTCCTGCTCGGTGGCGGGCTCGACCTCGGCTTCGATGATGGTGTCCTTGTTGGTGTCGATGGCCGTGGCACGGTAGGTTTCGCCGATCGGCTTGAGCGCGGAGCGCTTCAGCTCACCGCTGTCGGGCAGCTTGCGTACCGGCGAGGCCAGCGAATAGACCACCAGATCGATCTGGCCCATGTCCTGCTTGATCAGCTCGATGGCCTTTTCACGCGCTTCGTGAGAGAAGGCATCGCCGTTGATCGACTTGCTGTAGAGCCCCTCGGCCTTGGCGAACTTGTCGAAGGCGGCGGCGTTGTACCAGCCTGCGGTGCCTGGCTTCTTCTCGCTGCCGGGCTTCTCGAAGAACACGCCCAGGGTATCGGCGCCATAGCCGAACGCCGCGGTGACGCGTGCCGCCAGGCCATAGCCGCTCGAGGCGCCGACCACCAATACCTTCTTCGGCCCGTTGGCCTTGTCGAACTGGCGAGCGCGGGTCGCCTCGATCTGCTCGAGCACGTTCTTCTCGCAACCGACCGGATGGGTAGTGGTACAGATGAAACCGCGAACCTTGGGTTTGATGATCACGACAGACCTCGTTGTTGGTGGTGCAGCGCCGCGCAGGACGCCGGATCGATACGAATGGACAGTGGCGACATTCTAGCGGCCACGCATGCGTCTGTCCGCTCTTGAGCGATGGTGACGTCTAGGGCACGATGCAACCCCGGCAATGCCATGGCAGGAGGTGGGTATGAACGCACAGGCGCTAGTGGACGAGCGCGGCGAGCTGTGGCTGGCACTGGCCCCACTGTGGCTGGACCGCGAGCCCAGCGAGCGCGAGTACGCGCATATGGTGGAAGTGATCCAGCGCCACGAGCTGACGCTGCACGAGCTGGAGTGGATCTTTCGCCTCGAACTGGCCCCGGTGCTGGCGCGCAACCAGATGTCGATCGCCGGCAAGTGGCGCGAGTTCGACGACTATCGGCTGATGCAACAACTGGTGGCTCACAACCTGAGGCTCACGGGCTGGCGTCGCAAGAGCTGGGCGCTGTTCTCGGGGCTGACCACGATGATGACCCGGCACCGCTGGAACGAGCTGATGGCCCGGGTGATGATGGAGCGCGGGGAGTCGCCTCACTCCTGATACCGACCTGAACTAGAGCTGGAACTTCTCGTCGAGGGCCTCTTCCAGCGCCAGCTCCAGTTCCTGACCGCTCGCGCGCGGCGAGAAGCGTTGAATCACCCGGCCATCCCGGGCCACCAGGAACTTGGTGAAGTTCCACTTGATCATCCCGGTGTGCATCACTCCCGGTGCCTTGCGCTTGAGCTCGACGAACAGCGGATGCGCCCCGGTGCCGTTTACCCGCACTTTTTCCATGACCGGAAACGTCACACCGTACTGGCTCGTGCTGAAGGCACAGAAGTCCAGCGCGGTCTCAGGTGACTGGCGGGCGAACTGGTTGCACGGAAAGGCCAGCACGGTGAAACCGCGGTCGCGATGGCGGCGGTAAAGACGCTCCAGCTCACCGAGCTGGGGCGTGAAGCCACAGCGGCTGGCTACGTTCACGATCAATAGCACCTGTCCCTGCAGGGCACGCAGGTTGAAGGGCTCGCCGCGAAAGGTACGGCATTCGTGCTCGTGGATGGCCATGTCTCGCCTGCCTCGCTGTCACCTCTCACCACGCCACGTTTCACACGTAGCACTCCTCAGCGCACCGAGGCAACCTTTCCTGGGTCAGCCCAAGCCAGGCTTTCTTCGCACGCTGGCTTCAAGCCTACCGAGAAGCGGCTGCGCCGTCACGCCTTGGGCGCGTTGACCACTCCCGCGCGACTGGTCATGCTGAATGGACAGCAACACCGAGGACAGGTGCCATGCGCGACAATGCTCCCCGTAGCCGCCTGGCCACCCACGAAGTGGTCAACCAGCCCGATACGCCCGGCGACCGGGACTTCTTCGCCTCCGACTTGCCGCTGCGAGAAGCGCTGGAGCGCGAAGCCCCGGCCTGGGTGGCCGAACGCCTGGCGCCGCTGGGCCGAGAAGCGGGCAGCGCTCGCGTGCAGGAGCTCGGCGAGCTCGCCAACCGCCACCCACCGGAGCTGCGCCTGTTCGACCGCCACGGCCGGCGGCTGGACGAGGTGCGCTATCACCCCGCCTACCATGAGCTGATGCGCCTGGCCCTGGAAGGCGGCTGGCATGCCGTGGCCTGGCAGGAGGAGGGCCGCGGCGGGCACCAGGCGCATATCGCCGCTCTCTATCTGCTGACCCAGGCCGAACCGGGCTTCTGCTGCCCGGTGACGATGACCCACGCCGCCATGCCGGTGCTACGTCGCAACCGTGCCATCGAAGCCGAGTGGGCCCCAGGTCTGCTGGCCAACGTCTACGACCCTCGCCCACTGCCGCCGGCCAACAAGCATGGCCTCACTTTCGGCATGGCCATGACCGAGAAGCAGGGTGGCAGCGACGTGCGCCGCAACACCACCCGCGCCGAACGCGACGGCGAAGGCTGGCGGCTTACCGGTCACAAGTGGTTCTGCAGCGCGCCGATGTCGGATGCCTTCCTTACCCTGGCCCAGACCGACAACGGCCTCTCCTGCTTCCTGGCGCCGCGCTTTACACCGGACGGCGAGCGCAACGCCATCGAGATCCAGCGGCTCAAGGAGAAGTGCGGCAACCGCGCCAACGCCTCGGCCGAGATCGAGTACCGCGGTGCCTGGGCCGCATTGGTCGGCGAACCGGGCCGTGGCGTAGCCACCATCATCGACATGGTGCAGCAGACCCGCCTGGATGCTGCCACCGCGCCGGTGGGCATGATGCGTCAGGCGCTTGCCGAGGCGTGGGGGCATGTGCGCCAGCGTCAGGCCTTCGACCGCAAGCTCGCCGAACAGCCGCTGATGCAGGCGGTGATCGCCGACCTGGCGCTGGAGGTGGAAGCCGGCCTGGCCCTGACCCTGCGCGCCGCCCGCGCCTTCGACGGCGATGCCCGCGGCGAGGCCCACGAGACAGCCCTGGCGCGGGTGCTGCCCACCCTGGCCAAGTACTGGCACAACAAGCGCGGCCCCGGCTTCATGGCCGAGGCCATGGAGTGCCTGGGCGGCATCGGCTACGTGGAGGAGACGCCGCTGGCACGGCTCTACCGCGAGGCGCCGGTGAATTCCATCTGGGAGGGTTCGGGCAACGTGATCTGCCTGGACCTGCTGCGAGTGCTGGCGCGTCATCCCGAATCGATCGCCGCCCTGCGCGACGAACTACGCGCGGCTCAAGGCTTGCAGCAGGACCTCGACCTGGCCCTGGCCGGGCTCGAGCGCGATCTGGCGCTGCCCGCCGAGGAGCTCGAGCCGCGTGCCCGCTGGCTGGCCCAACGCCTGGCCCAGAGCCTGCAAGCCGCGCTGCTGCTGCGCCACGCGCCGAGCGAGGTCGCCGAGACCTTCTGCCGCTCGCGCCTCGGCGTAGAGGCGAGCCCCGTCTACGGCGTGCTGCCGGCCGGCACGCCGCTGGCGGCGATTCTGGCGCGGATCGGTGACTGATCGGAGGCCAACATCGGGATCTCATCGGCCGGTACCGGCCGCGACAGGCCAAAGCCCTGTACGTGAGTGCAGCCGAAGCGGGTCAGCGTGGGCAGGCAGTCGAGCTGCTCGACGCCTTCGGCCACGACCCGAATGCCCAAGCGGCGGCCGAGCAGCGCGATGGCCTCGACGATCGCCGCGTCCTGGCTGTCCTGCTGCAGGTGACGAATGAAGCTGCGGTCGATCTTGAGCTCGCTGATGGGCAACATCTGCAAGCGCGAGAGCGACGAGAAACCGACCCCGAAATCGTCCACCGCCACCTCCATGCCACTGAGGTGCAGCCGCGCGGCGATCTCCGAACCCAGCAGCTCGTCGTCCATTGCCGCCGTTTCGGTAATCTCCAGCACTACCAGGGGTGAGTCGGCCGGGGCCAGTTGGCGGGTCAGCGCCGGCAGCTGCGACGCCATCAGGTCTTCGGCGGTGACGTTGACCGATAGTGACAGCAGCACGCCCTGCTCGCGCCAGCGCTGGGCATCGGACAGCGCCTGCTCGAGCACATGGCAGGTCAGGCGCCGACTCTGGGCGGACGTAAGCATAGGGAGGAAACTGGCCGGGCCGATCAGTCCGATCACGGGATGCGCCCAGCGCACCAGCGCCTCGACGCCGCTCAGGCGGCCGCTGGCCAGTTCGAACTGTGGCTGGTAGTGCACGGTGAGCTCGCGGCGCTGAAGCGCCGTCTCCAGCTCATCGGCAGAGAAGAAAGGGCTGTCCTCGGGCACGATGGTCGGCTTGCACCCGGGGCTCAGCCGCTCCAGGCGCTGCCTGAGTTCGGCCAGGCGCATCGGTTTGTCCAGCGAGCCGAGCATCTGCAGCCCCAGGGTATGGCCGACCCGCTCGGCAATGCGCGAGATCTTGCGCTCGACACCACCGAGCAGCAGCACCCAGCCGGCGAAGCGCTGCTCGGCCAGCAGCCGCAGCAGCTCGATGCCGTCCGGGTCGCCGAACTCGAGCCCCATGATCACCAACTGCGGCGAGCACTCGTCGAGCTCCGCCAGCAAGGCATCTGCCCGGCGATAACAGCGGCTCTCCAGACCCAGCACGTGCAGCTGTAGCGACAAGACCGCTACCACGTCGGGATCCTCGTCGAGCACCATCGCCAGGGCTCGCTCTTCTTCTTCGAATTCCGCTAAGAGGTTCATCAGGGGGATCCCGCTCACGAATTATCCTGAGGCTAACATCATCCCTGACGACCAGCCGGCTAGATTGTCAACGCTGCCCCTCAGCCGAGGGGGCCGATCACCACCCGCAGCGCAAGCGCCAGCAGCATCACGCCGGTAATACGATGAATCCAGTGCGCACGCAGTTGCAGCCAGGGCAGCACGCGCGAATGGGTCAACGACACCGCCACCAGCACGTACCAACCGCCATCGATGATCATTGCCGTCAACACGATGATCGCCTTGGCGGCGAGCGACATCTCCGGGGTGACGAACTGGCTGAGCAGCGCGACGAAGAACAGGATCAGCTTGGGGTTGCCCAGCGCCACCAGCATGCCCTCACGGGCCGCCTGGCGCCGAGTGGTGGCAACGCCGGCCGCTTCCAGCGCTGCCGCCCTGCCGGCACGCAGCGCCTTGACGCCGAGCCAGGCCAGGTAAGCCGCTCCCCCCCAGGTGATGAGCTGGAACAGCGTAGGAAAGCGCACGATCAACGCTCCCAGCCCCAGCACCGTGAGCAGGGCATAGAATCCCACCCCCAGGGCGTGGGAGAGCGCCGCCACGATGCCTGGCGTGCGTCCGCCACCGAGCGTATGCCGCAGCACCAGAGCCAGGCTAGGCCCCGGCGACATCGCACCCATGGCACACACGGCCACCAGCGACATCCAGAGTGAAAGCGGCATCCCCTGCTCCTTTTCGATGTTTAGGGCGACGATGTTTACGGACGGCGCGTCATCTCAACGGTGGAACTGACCTTCCCGCTCAGGCTGCCATAGGATCGCATCGACGCGAAGTCGTGCTCCGCCGCCATCCGGTAACGGCCAGTCGATCTCGTCACCGATGCGCAGGCCAATGAGTCCGGCTCCAATGGGCGCCATCACCGAGATGCCGTCTTCGGTAGCCGCCAGCGCATGGGGGTAGACCAGCGTGCGTATCATCTGGCGGTTGCGTGTCAGATCGGTGAATTGCACCTGGCTGTTCATGCTGACCACGTCTGCCGGGATCTCTTCGGGGTCGATCACCTCGCCGCGCTCGAGCTCCTCTTCCAGGCAGTCGGCAACGAAGCGATCCTTGTCGTCGGCGTGGTCGATCAGGCGCTGCAGCCGCTCCGCATCCAGACGATTGATGATAAGGGGGGGACGGGACGACATACGACCTCCTTGGCACCGACAGCGAAGTGTGCTGTCGGCCATGCAACGAAAACAGCCCTTCGCCCCGGCGGGGAGAAGGACTGTGGCTCTCACCATGATAAGCCCTAGCCTGGGGAATGTCAGGCCCGCCTGAAGCTCCTAGGGTTTTGGTTGCCGCTTCGACGTCGCCAGCAGCACCCCGGCCAGCGCGACAAGCACAACGCCGACGAAAGCCCCCGGACTTTGCTGCTGCCAGCCAAACAGCGCCAGCACGACGCCCAGGACACCGAGCGCCCAGGCAAACCGCTTCACACCCATATCGCCACCTCTCTGGATTTTATTCGCTCAGCATGCAGCGGACGGAGAGGTACATCAAGAGAACGGCACATAGCACGACCGGCACCCAAGGCCCGCAGCGAAAGCGCGAACGTG
The DNA here is from genome assembly GCF_051062895.2 of Billgrantia sp. C5P2. Taxonomy (NCBI): domain Bacteria; kingdom Pseudomonadati; phylum Pseudomonadota; class Gammaproteobacteria; order Oceanospirillales; family Halomonadaceae; genus Billgrantia; species Billgrantia sp. C5P2. The sequence goes on along the minus strand of NZ_CM128542.1, from coordinate 649,724 downwards.
CCGGTAAGCTACGCTGTCAAAACGGTAGGCAAGGAACCACAGGAACGATCTCTCATGAAGCTACACGACACCCACCGTGACGATGTCGGGTCGGGCGCCATCATGGGCACCCTCGAGGAGAACGAGGCCCACTATTCCGAAGAGGGCTTCTGGGACAAGGTCGCCCATAGCGCCCGCCGGGCGGGCAGGAAGACCCTCGAGCCCGCGCTGAGGATGTACTACGCCGCGCAGGACCCCAACACGCCGCTCTGGGCGAAGACCACCATCTATGGCGCGCTGGGGTATTTCATCTCACCCATCGACGCCATCCCCGACCTTACCCCCTTTCTCGGCTACACCGATGACATGGGCGTGCTGGCCGGCGCACTCGCCATCGTCGCCGCCCGCATCAACGACAAGCACCGGGAGCAGGCCAAGGCCACGCTGACCCGGTGGTTCGGGTAGGATTCAGCCCCCTGCACCGACTGCAGGAGAGGCCATAAACGCAAACAGCCGCTTATAAGCGGCTGTTTTTCAATGACTTCTCTATCAGTGGTACCGGCGGTCGGACTCGAACCGACAAGGGCTTGCACCCGGCGGATTTTGAATCCGCTGCGTCTACCAATTCCGCCACGCCGGCAGCGCCGAGCATTATACGTGGCCGGTGCGGCAGGTCAATCGCCAGGCCTGACGCGAGAGACGATTTTCGGTATCCTTGCCGGCTGTTTCGGCGGCTCGCGAGCCGCCGTGCACGAATTCTCTCGATGACCAATGCGGACCCGACCTGCATGCAGCGCGCCGACTTCCATTACGAGCTCCCCGAGGAGCTGATCGCCCGCTATCCGTCCGAACGGCGCAGCGACTGTCGCCTGCTGTGCGTCAACGGCGAGAGCGGCGAGCTGGCCCATCGCCGCTTCACCGACCTGGTGGAGCTGCTCGAGCCGGGCGATCTGCTGGTGTTCAACGACACCCGGGTGATTCCGGCACGCCTGCACGGCCACAAGGCCAGCGGTGGCAAGGTGGAGATGCTGCTGGAGCGCCCGCTGGACGCCCACCGCGGGCTGGCCCATATCCGCTCCAGCAAGTCGCCCAAGCCGGGCACCGAGCTGATCTTCGAGGGCGATATCCGCGCCGTGGTCGAGGGCCGTCGCGAGGCGCTGTTCGAGCTGCGCTTTCTCGGCGAGACGCCGCTGATCGAGCTGCTCGAGCGCCACGGTCACATGCCGCTGCCGCCCTACATCGACCGCGCCGACGAACTCGCCGACCGCGACCGCTACCAGACCGTCTATGCCCGTCGTGACGGCGCCGTGGCCGCCCCCACCGCCGGACTGCACTTCGACGAACCGCTGCTGGAACGGCTGGCGGCGAAAGGCGTCGAAAGCGCCTTCGTCACCCTGCACGTGGGTGCCGGCACCTTCCAGCCGGTGCGTGCCGACGACATCCGCGAGCACCAGATGCACAGCGAATGGATCGAGGTGAACGAAGCGGCCTGTGACAAGGTGCGCGCGGCCAAGGCCGCGGGACGCCGCGTGATCGCGGTGGGCACCACCAGCGTGCGCTGCCTGGAGAGTGCCTGTGCGTCGAGCGCGGACGGCGAGATCGCCCCGTTCAGCGGCGAGACCGATATCTTCATCTATCCCGGCTACGCGTGGCGCTGCGTGGATGCGCTGATCACCAACTTCCACCTGCCAGAGTCGACCCTGCTGATGCTGGTCTCCTCCTTCGCCGGGTATGAGGCCACCATGGCGGCCTATCGCGAAGCCGTGGCCGAGCGCTACGCCTTCTTCAGCTATGGCGACGCGATGTTCCTGACCCACAAGCGCTCCTGAACCCCAAGAATAGCTGACCCGCGAGACGTCCTGCGTTGCGACGTCTTGCCGTAAAGAAGAGATGTCAATGCGAAACGAATGCTTCATGTCCTTCGAGCGACTGGCCAGCGACGGCCGGGCCCGCCGCGGTCGCCTCACCTTCCCTCGCGGCACGGTGGAGACGCCGGCCTTCATGCCGGTGGGCACCTACGGCACGGTCAAGGGCATGACGCCCGCCTCGGTGGAGGAAATCGGTGCCGAGATCATCCTAGGCAATACCTTTCACCTGTGGCTGCGCCCCGGCACCGAGGTGATCGAAGCCCACGGTGACCTGCATGACTTCGCCCAGTGGCACAAGCCGATCCTCACCGATTCCGGCGGTTTTCAGGTCTTCTCGCTGGGCGAAATGCGCAAGATCACCGAGCAGGGCGTGCACTTCCGCTCGCCGGTAGACGGCGCCAAGGTGTTCATGGGGCCGGAGGAGTCAATGGCGGTGCAGCGTTCGCTGGGCTCCGACGTGGTGATGATCTTCGACGAGTGCACCCCCTACCCGGCCACCGAGAAGGAGGCGGAGCTCTCCATGGAACGCTCGCTGCGTTGGGCCCAGCGCTCCCGCGATGCCCATGGCGACTCCCCCTCGGCACTGTTCGGCATCATCCAGGGCGGCATGTATCCCGAACTGCGCCGCCGCTCGCTGGATGGCCTGCTGGAGATCGGCTTCGACGGCCTGGCCATCGGCGGCCTCTCGGTGGGCGAGCCGAAGGAAGAGATGATCCGGGTGCTCGACTATCTGCCGCAATGGATGCCCGAAGAGACCCCGCGCTACCTGATGGGCGTGGGCAAGCCGGAGGATCTGGTGGAAGGCGTGCGCCGCGGCGTCGACATGTTCGACTGCGTGATGCCCACCCGCAACGCCCGCAACGGCCACCTGTTCACCGCCGAAGGCACGATCAAGATCCGCAACGCCAAGCACCGCCACGACACCCGCCCGCTGGAGGAGGGGTGCGACTGCTACACCTGCCAGCATTTCTCGCGCAGCTACCTGCACCACCTGGACCGCTGCGGCGAAATGCTCGGCTCGATGCTCAATACGATCCACAACTTGCGCTATTATCAGCGCCTGATGGCCGGTTTGCGCGGTGCCATCGAAGCGGGTACATTGGCTGACTTCGTGACAGGCTACTATGCGCAGCGGGGGCTGCCGGTACCCGACGCACCAGATTGACCGCCGGCCGGTGGCGTCAGGCCAGGCGCCACCGGCCGTCATCAGCTGCTTACTTCATTCGCGACCCAACTTACCTTCTTTCAGGAGAGACGCTTCTCATGCTGGACTTCTTCATCTCCCCGGCCATGGCCCAGGACGCCGGCGCCGCAGGTGGCGGCATCGCCCAGATCGTCATGCTGGTCGGCTTCGTGCTGATCTTCTACTTCCTGCTGTGGCGCCCCCAATCCAAGCGTGCCAAGCAGCACCGCGAGCTGGTCGGCGGCCTGTCCAAGGGCGACGAAGTGGTGATCGGTGGCGGCCTGGTGGGTCGCATCACCAAGGTGGGCGACGAGTTCCTCACCCTGGAGATCGCCGACAACATCGAAGTCAACGTACAGAAGAGTGCCGTGGCCAACGTGTTGCCCAAGGGCACCATCAAGTCCATCTGACGTCGATGCTCCTCGCCCTTGCCGATGGCTCTTCCGAGCCTGGTGACGGCGAGGGTCGCATGGCGGCCGGCTGCCCTGTCCTCGCGGATCGGGGATCCGGCCGCACTGCCGTCCTGTAGCCTTCTTTACGCAACCTAGGCAGGGCTCCCATGCTCAACCGTTATCCCCTATGGAAGTATCTGCTGATACTCATCGTGCTGCTCGGCGGCCTGATCTACTCGCTACCCAACCTCTTTCCCGAGGATCCCGCGGTTCAGATCAGCAGCGCCCAGGGCGATAGCACCCTCGATGAGGCACAGCTCGAGCGCGTCCAGCAGTCCCTCCGCGATGCCGGCATCGACATCAAGGCCATCGAGCGCGAAGAAACCAGCGTGCTGATTCGCCTCAACGATCCCGACCATCAGCTGCGCACTCGCGACCTGGTCGCCGAGCAGCTCGGCGACGGCTTCGTGGTGGCGCTAAACCTCGCCGAATCCACCCCAACCTGGCTGCAGGGCCTGGCCGCCTCGCCGATGACCCTGGGCCTGGACCTGCGCGGCGGCGTGCATTTCCTGCTCGAGGTCGACATGGACGCGGCGGTGACCCAACGCCTGGAGGTCAACGCCAGCGCCATGCGCGAACAGCTGCGCAGCGAGCGTATCCGCTATCGGGGCACCGATATCGAGGACCGCACCCTGACCATCACCTTCGCCAGCGAAGAGGATCGCGACAGCGCACGCCGGCTGATCAGCCGCGAGTTCCGCGATTTCGACTATGCCAGCGAGCAGGAAGGTCGCGCTTCGCTGCTGATCATGACGCTGACCGAGCAGGCAGTGGCCGAGATCCAGGACTACGCCATCAACCAGAACCTCACTACCCTGCGCAACCGGGTGGACGAGCTGGGCGTGGCCGAACCGATGGTGCAGCGCCAGGGTCCGGACCGCATCGTGGTCGAGCTGCCCGGCGTACAGGACACCGTGGCCGCCAAGCGCGTGGTGGGCGCTACCGCCAACCTCGAGTTCCGCCTCGAGGCGCGCCCGGACACCCCGGACGCGGAGACCGAGTCCTTCGCCTTCCGCAACAATCCCAATCGCACCGCCGACCTGATGCGCGACGTGATCATCACCGGCGACAGCGTCTCCAGCGCCAACCACAGCTTCGACGAGAACGGCCGGCCCCAGGTCAACATCAATCTGGACGGTACCGGCGGCACGCTGATGAACCGAGCCACCCGCACCAATATCGGACGCAACATGGCGGTGCTGTTCATCGAGCACAAGTCTCGCGACCGGGTGGTGATGGAGGATGGCGAAGAGGTGACGGTTCGCGAACCCTACACCGAACGCGGCCTGATCAGCCTCGCCACCATCCAGAGCGCACTGGGCAACAGCTTCCGCATCACCGGGCTCGATTCGCCCACCGAGGCAGCCGAGCTGGCCCTGCTGCTGCGCTCCGGCTCGCTGGCGGCACCGATCTACTTCGTTCAGGAGCGCACCATCGGCCCGAGCCTCGGCGCCGAGAACATCGAGCGCGGCTTGATGTCGGTGCAGATCGGCCTGCTGCTGGTGGTGCTGTTCATGCTGATTCGCTACAAGGTGTTCGGCGTCTTCGCCAACCTGGCGCTGGCCTTGAACCTGACCTTGCTGATCGCGGCGATGTCACTGCTCGGTGCCACCCTGACGCTGCCCGGCATCGCCGGCATCGTGCTGACGCTGGGCATGGCGGTGGACGCCAACGTGCTGATCTTCGAACGCATACGCGAGGAGCTGCGTGGCGGGCTGTCGGTCCAGCAGGCCATCCATGCCGGCTACGAGCGAGCCTTCAGCTCCATCGTCGACGCCAATATCACCACCCTGCTGGTGGCGATCATTCTGTTCTCGATCGGCACCGGCCCGGTCAAGGGCTTCGCCGTGACCCTGTCGCTGGGGATCCTCACTTCGCTGTTCACCGCCCTGATGGTGACACGCGCGATGGTGAACCTCGCCTACGGCGGCAAGCCGGTCAAGAAGCTCTGGATCTAAGGCTCACCAACTTGAGGTGGTTATGAAGACCCTCGTCAACCGTCAGTTCGACTTCATGGGCAAGCGCCGGATCGCTTTTATCATTTCCGGCCTGATGATCCTGGTGTCGATCGCTTCGCTGCTGTTCCAGCAGCTCAACTTGGGGCTGGACTTCACCGGCGGCACCCTGGTCGAGGTGCGCTACGCCGTGGCGCCCTCGCTCGACGCGGTGCGCCAGACCCTCGAGGGCTCGGGCTTCCGCGACGTCTCTGTACAGACCTTCGGCGCCTCCACCGAGGTGCTGATCCGCCTGCAGCAGGCCTTCGACCCCGAGGTGGGTGACCGGGTGGTGTCGCTGCTGCGCGAGGGCGGCGACCGGGTGGAGCTGGTGCGCGCCGAGTTCGTCGGCGCCCAGGTCGGCGAACAGCTGCGCGACCAGAGCGGCCTTGGCCTGCTGGTGGCGCTGGGAGTGGTGATGCTCTACGTCGCCTTCCGCTTCCAGTACAAGTTCGCCATCGGCGCGCTGCTGGCGCTGATGCACGACGTCATCATCGTGGTCGGCGTCTTCTCACTGTTCCAACTGGAATTCGACCTCACCGTGCTCGCCGCGCTGCTGGCGGTGATCGGCTACTCGCTCAACGACACCATCGTCGTCTACGACCGCATCCGCGAGACGATCCGCACTTCGCGCATCGACGACATGCCGGCGATCTTCAACGAAGCGATCAACCTCACCCTGTCGCGCACGCTGGCGACCTCCGGCACCACCCTGCTGGTATTGCTGGCGCTGCTGATCCTCGGCGGCGACATGATCCATTACTTCTCCATCGCCCTGATCCTCGGCATCGTGGTAGGCACCTTCTCCTCCGTTTACGTGGCAGCCGCCCTGCTGTTGACCGTGCACCTGGAACGCAAGGACCTGATACCGCCGAAGAAAGAGGTGGACGCGGAGGAAGAGCAGTTGCCCTAGGAAAGGCACCCATGACGTCTGCGCTCGGTATCTTGGGCGCAGCGGTGCCCTGAAACGAAACCGCCCCCGCAGCGCTGCTGCGGGGGCGGTTTCGTTGCGGGCTGTATCGAGGCTTAAAAGTGGGGCTTGAGCTGCTGCACCAAAGCCTTGTACAGGCGCGGGCCGGCGGCCATCAGTTGCCCTGCGGTATCCACGCCGGGCTGGCCATCGGGCGTTCCCATCAGCGCTCCGGCTTCCTTGAGCAGCAGGCTGCCGACCAGGCGGTCCTGTTCCTCCAGCCCCAGTACGAAGGCGGCATCGACGCGGCCCGCAGCCAGTTCGGCCATGTCGAGCAGGCCGCTGCCGGTAGCCAGTTGGCTCTCGACCTGAGGGCCGAGCTGCTGGATCAGGGTCAGGTAGGCAGGCAGGTAGCGCGAGCGCTGCTCGCTTTCGGGCAGGCTCATGGCCATGCGCGAACCAAGAATGGCGTTGGACTTGGGCACGCGAATGCGCTTGCCGTTGTGCTGGGCACCGCGGCCACGGCTAGTCAGGTATTCATCGTCGCTGAAGGGGCAGATCACCACCGCATGCTCCGGGCGGCCCTTCACCAGGCATACCACCGACAGGGCAAAGCCGCTACCGGCCACGCCCAGGCTGGAATAGCCGTGGAAGGGCTCGATACGCCATTCGATGTCCTGTCCCTCGCCTTCGCCGGCGCGGTGGGGCGTGAAGCGGCCCACCACCCCATGTTGGGGATAGCCGCGGTTGAGCTGACGCTGGATCAGCGTTTCGGCATTACGAGCAGTGTCCTCGAGCAGGCGCTCGAGGTTGTGTTCCTCGTGAGAATTCTCGATGCGCTCACGAATGCGCAGGAACTGTTCGGCGGCGCTGCGTGTGGCACGCAGGGCAAATTGGACCATCGGATGCATGATCGGGCCTTGGAGCGTCGGTGATGTTAAAGAACAGGCGAGTTCGAACGCGTAGTGCGGGTCGAACGTGGCGTACGGGTCGCACGCATGGCGCGCATCCTAGCAGAATCGCGGCAACTGCGCCATCGCCGCCAGTGGGCATGATAGACTTGCCCTTCCCTGGGTTCCCACGTTTTATCGTCAACGGCAGAGACAGTTCCATGCTCGACCGCATTCGCATCGTGCTGATCGGCACCAGCCATCCCGGCAACATCGGCGCCACCGCTCGCGCCATGCACAACATGGGACTCGGCGATCTGGCCCTGGTCGCGCCGCGCTGCCAGCCGCTGACCAGCGAGAGCATCTCGCGCGCCTCCGGGGCCGATCATATCGTGCATGCTGCGCGCACCGTCGCCACTCTCGAGGAAGCCGTCGCCGACTGCACCCTGGCGGTAGGCGCCAGCGCCCGCTCGCGCACCCTGCCATGGCCGATGATTACCCCTCGCGCCTTGGGCGAGCGCCTGCCACAGGAACTTGCCGGCCCCGAGTCGCGAGTGGCACTGGTGTTCGGCCGTGAGGACAGCGGGCTCTCCAACGCCGAGCTGCAGCGCTGCCATGCCCACGTGCACATCCCCACCAACCCCGACTTCAGCTCGCTCAACCTGGCCGCCGCGGTACAGGTGCTGGCCTACGAGTGCCGCCAGGCCTGGCTCGGCGCCGGCAGCAATGCCGGCGAACAGGAAGCGGAGCCGCACCAGCCGCTGGCGAGTCACGAGGAGCTGGAGCACTACTTCGCTCACCTGGAGCGCACCCTGATCGACATCGGCTTCCACGACCCGGCGCAGCCGCGCCAGCTGATGGCCCGGCTGCGCCGTTTCACCCTGCGCGCCCGCCCCGAGCGCATGGAACTCAACATCCTGCGCGGCATCCTGTCGGCCACGGAGAAGTGCGCCGCCACGCGAGAGGGCGAGCCCCTTGGGGTGAGCGTCCACGGCAAGCAGCGTAACGTCGGCGAGACGGACGACAACGCAACGCATTCGGGGCGCGAGCGGTAAATGCCTTGAACGCTGCCCGTTGCGTCCCCATATGATGCAACTGTCACCTATTGCTTACCCGCCGCCCAGGCCGCCTCACCGCCACCCAAGGACCGCTGCATGTTTCAACGACTGCGCGAGGACATCAATAGCGTATTCGCCCGTGACCCGGCGGCGCGCAACTTTCTGGAAGTGCTGACCAACTATCCGGGGCTGCATGCGCTGCTGCTGCATCGCCTCGCCCATTGGCTGTGGAAGAAGCATCTCAAGTGGCTGGCCCGCACCCTGTCGACCTTCTCGCGTTGGCTCACGGGCATCGAGATCCACCCCGGAGCGAAGATTGGCCGGCGCTTCTTCATCGACCACGGCATGGGCGTGGTGATCGGCGAGACCGCCGAGGTGGGCGATGACGTCACCCTCTACCAGGGCGTGACGCTGGGCGGCACCAGTTGGCACAAGGGCAAGCGCCACCCGACCCTGGGAGATGGCGTCATCGTCGGCGCCGGCGCCAAGATTCTCGGCCCTTTCACCGTCGGCGCCGGGGCCAAGGTCGGTTCCAACGCCGTGGTGACCAAGGAAGTACCCGCCGGCGCCACGGTGGTCGGCATCCCCGGCAAGATCGTCAAGCGAACCGAGCCGGATGCCGCCGAGGCGCTGGAGATCGACCCCGAGCGCCGCGAGGCGATGCGGCGCAAGTTCGGCTTCGATGCCTACGGCGTGAGCGAGGACATGCCCGACCCGGTGGCGCGCTCGATTCAGGCCATGCTCGATCACATGCACGCCGTCGACGGACGCATCGAGCGCATGTGCGGCACCCTGCGCAAGCTCGACGCCAGCTATCGCGAGGGCAAGCTGCCGGAACTGCGCGACGAGGACTTCGCCGACATTCTCTCCGATGTCGACGGCTGTTGCGGCCCCACCGTCGACTCCGACAGCGGACATGACGAGGATCAAGGCGGACAGAACACCCCGCGGGGGAATGGTTGACCTTAACGGTCAGGCTTTACCATAATGGCGAATCGATCCACGGCTCGCCGCTCGCGGCGAGCGCTCGCTGACCTGCCGGCCTTGTCACGAGCCCCGAGACAAGCTTTCCGATGCGCCTGAAGGGCCCGCCATGCGTTTGACCACCAAGGGACGCTACGCCGTCACCGCCATGCTCGACCTGGCCCTGAACGCAGACAAGGGGCCCATCTGCCTGGCCGACATCTCGCGTCGCCAGGAGATATCCCTGCCCTACCTTGAGCAGCTCTTCGCCCGGCTGCGTCGCGCCGGGCTGGTCAACAGCGTTCGCGGCCCAGGCGGCGGCTACCTGCTGGCGCTGCCCGCGGCCGAGATATCGATATCGCGGGTGATCGATGCCGTCGACGAATCCGTGGACGCCACCCGCTGCCAGGGACTCTCGGACTGTCAGCAGGGCGACACCTGCCTGACCCACCATCTATGGTGCGACCTCTCCGAGCAGATCCGCAGCTTCCTCGACGGTATCACCCTCGGCCAGTTGGTCGAGCACGGCGACGTACGCCGCATCGCTGCCCGCCAGCGCAGCCGCCACGAGGACAACACCATCCTGACCTCCTCGGAGATCCCGTGAGCCCATGAGCGCCCTCGTCTATCTCGACTACGCCGCCACTACCCCGGTCGACCCCCGGGTCGCCGACGTAATGCAGCGCTACCTCACGGTGGATGGCACCTACGCCAACCCCGCCTCGCGCAGCCACATGCTCGGCTGGCAGGCGGAACAGGCGGTGGAGAGCGCACGCCGCCAGGTGGCCGACCTGATCGCGGCCGACCCGCGCGAGATCGTCTGGACCAGCGGCGCCACCGAAGCCGACAATCTGGCGCTGATCGGCTTCATGCGCGCCAACCGTGAGCGCGGCCGGCACCTGGTGACATCGATCATCGAGCACAAGGCGGTGGTGGATACCGCCACGGCGCTGGAGAAGGAGGGCTTCGAGGTTACCTGGCTGACGCCTGGCGCCGACGGACGTGTCACACCCGAGCAGTTGCGTGAAGCCATGCGTCCCGACACCGTGCTGGTGTCACTGATGGCGGTGAACAACGAGCTGGGCTGCATCCACGACCTGGCGGCCCTCGCCGAGGTGGCTCACGCCGGCAATGCGACTTTTCATGTCGATGCGGCCCAGGGCGTGGGTCGCATCGATCTCGATGTGGCCCGTCTCGGCATCGATCTGATGTCGCTCTCGGGGCACAAGGCCTACGGCCCCAAGGGCATCGGTGCCCTCTATGTGCGGCGCAGCCCGGACCTGCGCATCGAGCCGTTGATCCACGGTGGCGGGCATGAGCGTGGCATGCGCTCCGGGACCCTGCCCACCCACCAGATCACCGGCATGGGCGAAGCCTTCAGCCTGGCCGCGGCCGAGGGCGAAGCCGACCAGGCGCGTATCCTGGCACTCCGGAACCGCTTGCTCGATGGGTTGTCCGATCTGGACGGCATTCATTGCAACACCGCGGTCGAGGTGGCGGTGCCCAACATTCTCAACCTTGCTTTCGAGGGCGTGGACGGCGAGTCGCTGCTGATGGCACTGCGCAGCATTGCCCTGTCGACCGGATCGGCATGCAACTCCGCCAGCGTCGAGCCATCCTATGTATTGAAGGGTATTGGCGTGCCCAGATCGCTGGCCCTGGCTTCGCTACGCTTCAGCTTCGGCCGTTTTACCACCGAGGCCGATATCGATGCGGCGCTCGACGCCTTGCACCATGCCCTTCCGGGCCTACGCCGCTAGCCAATTTCGCAGCAGGAGGAACAACATGGCGCATCTGTCGATTACCAACGCCGCCGCCGAGCAGATCCAGCGGGTACTCGAGGAGCGCGGGCAAGGACTGGGCCTGCGTGTCTCGGTCAAACCCAGCGGCTGCTCCGGCTACAGCTACGTGCTCGACTTCGCCGACGAAGCCGCCAACGACGACGCGGTGTTCGAAGAGCACGGCGTCACCGTCTTCGTCACTCCCGAGGCGCTGCCGATGCTCGACGGCAGCGAGGTCGATTACGTCTCGGAGGGGCTCAATCGCTTCTTCCGCTTCAACAACCCCAACGTGAAGGATCAGTGTGGATGCGGCGAGAGCTTCACCGTCTGAAGAAACACTGCACAAGTGTCTGCGCGGGCAAATCGCTGCGTTGCGCGCTGCTCGACATCCTCACCTAGTACCGCATAGGCTCCGGTGTCTGCGCTGCGTGCGCCTTGCGCTTCACTCCGCTCGCCGACTTGTGCAGCGTTTCTTTCCGCAGGAGTGACGATTGTTCAACGCCCTCCGGCAGCGGTATACTCTGCGCCCACAGTTTTCTCGCGCTGACTCGCCACGTGCAGCACACTCGGTACGCGGGGACGAACGCATCCAGAATCCGTAGCGCCACGCCATACCGCCCCATCCGGGTAGGTACGGCGTGGCGCTATCCCCATACGAATCTCAATGGAGACAGGCCCACATGGCAACCGAACGTACCCTTTCCATCATCAAGCCCGACGCCGTCGCCAAGAATGCCATCGGCGAGATCATCTCCCGCTTCGAAAAGGCCGGCCTCAAGGTCGTCGCCGCCAAGATGCTGCATCTCTCCGAAGAGCAGGCCGGCGGCTTCTACGCCGAGCACAAGGAGCGCCCCTTCTTCAAGGATCTGGTGGGCTTCATGACCTCCGGCCCGGTGGTCGTCCAGGTGCTGGAAGGCGACGACGCCATTGCCAAGAACCGCGACCTGATGGGTGCCACCAACCCCAAGGAAGCCGCGCCGGGCACCATTCGCGCCGACTTCGCCGAGACCATCGACGCCAACGCCGTGCACGGCTCCGACTCGCCGGCTTCCGCAGAGCGTGAAGTGGCCTATTTCTTCAACGCCGACGAGATCCATTCACGTTAAGGCTGCGGCCAACCGTGCACTCCGCGGGGACGCTCCAGTCCCCGCTCTCGTCCTGCCCCGACCGACGTGATGCCATGACCGCCACTACCACCGCCCAACGTACCAACCTGCTCGGCATGACTCGCGAGGAGATGGAAGCCTTCTTCCTCTCCATCGGCGAGAAGAAGTTCCGAGCCGCCCAGGTGATGAAGTGGATCCATCACGAGGGTTGCGACGATTTCGAGTCCATGACCAACCTCTCCAAGCCGCTGCGTCAGCGGCTTGCCGAGGTAGCCGAGATTCGCGGTCCCGGCGTGGTCTACGAAGGGACTTCCAGCGACGGCACCCGCAAGTGGGTGCTGGAGGTGGAGGATGGCAGCTACGTGGAAACGGTGCTGATCCCTGCCGACAACGGCAAGCGCCGCACCCTGTGCGTGTCGTCCCAGGTGGGCTGTTCGCTCGATTGCAGCTTCTGTTCTACCGGCAAGCAGGGCTTCCAGCGCAACCTCACCGCCGCCGAGATCATCGGCCAGGTGTGGGTTGCCCAGCGTAGCGTGGGCCCGCGCAAGGATACCGCCAATCGCCCGGTCACCAATGTGGTCATGATGGGCATGGGCGAGCCGCTGATGAACTACGACAACGTCGTGCCGGCGATGAAGCTGATGCTCGACGACAACGGCTACGGGCTCTCCAAGCGGCGTGTCACCCTGTCCACCTCCGGGGTGGTGCCGATGCTCGACAAGCTCGGCGACGAGCTCGACGTGAGCCTGGCCATCTCGCTGCATGCCGCTACCGACGAGCTGCGCAGCGAGCTGGTGCCGCTCAACCGCAAGTACAACATCCGCACCCTGCTGGACGCCTGTCACCGCTACCTGGCCAAGTGCGACGACACGCGCATGGTGACCATCGAGTATACGGTGATCAAGGACGTCAATGACCAGCAGGAGCACGCGACGCAGCTGGCCGAGCTGCTGCGCGAGCTGCCGTGCAAGATCAACCTGATCCCGTTCAACCCGTTCCCCCATTCGGGTTACGAGAAGCCATCGCGCAACCAGGTGATGCGCTTCCAGCAGTGGCTCTATGAGCTGGGCTACACGGCGCCGATCCGCAGCACCCGCGGCGACGACATCGACGCCGCCTGCGGCCAGCTGGTGGGTCGCGTCAAGGACCGTACCCGCCGCCACGAGCGTTATATCCGCTCGATCCAGATCGACGCCGACTGAAGCGGGGTGCTGCCTTGACTTCAACACGTCACGGCGCTTTGATGGACAGGCTTTTTTTACCCCTGGCCAGCGCCAACCGGGCACCAGGCACGCCAGACATCGACAGCCAGACAGGCCCGACCATGAGGATGCCATGACGCGCGCCCCCTATCTGCCAAGCCGACGCATGCCGCTGGTAGCGATGGTGGTTGCATCGTTATGGCTCTCCGGCTGCGCCAACCGACTCGAGCAGCAGGCCGATGCAGACCCGACCGAGGCCTTCACCGAGCTGGGCATGGCGTACCTGGAGCGCGGCAATCTCCCGCGTGCCATGGCGGCACTCAACCGGGCCTTGGAGCGCGTTCCCGACGACCCCGAGGCGCTTCAGGCCATGGCCATCGTCTACCAGCGCCAGGGCGAGCGCGAGCAGGCCGACGAGATGTTCCAGCGGGCCATCGCGGCCGCTCCCGGCAACAGCCGCGCACGCAACAACTACGCCGCTTTTCTCTACGAGCACGGCCAGGTACGGCGTGCCTGCGAGCAACTCGAGCTGGCTTCCCGGGATACTCGCTATGCCAACCGGGCCCAGCTGTTCGCCAACCTGGGGCAGTGCCAGTGGGATATCGGTGCGATAGGGGAAGCGAGACATAGCCTGGAGCGAGCCCGCAGCCTCGATCCGCGCAACCCGAGAAGCTATTTCACGCTGGCTGCGCTGGAACTGGAGCAGGGGAATCCCGATCTTGCCCGGCAGCAGCTGGAAATTTTCGTGGGGCTTGCCGGCATGACGCCGGACGCCCGGGCGCTGGCCCAGCAGATCGCCGCCGCCGGCGCTGATACGCAGCGTGACGCACCTTGATCAACGACTCCAAGACGAAGGATGCTCAGCCATGAGCGACAACCAAGATATCGATGCCGCCGGCTTCACGTCGCCGGCCTCCCCCGGGGAGCTGCTTCGCCGCGAACGTGAAACGCAGGGACTGTCCCGCGAGGAAGTCGCCACGGCATTGAACCTGCGCCCTGCCGTCGTCACCGGCATGGAGGAGGACAGCTACGATCAGGTACCGGTCGCCACCTATCGCCGTGGCTACCTGCGCGCCTATGCCCGACTGCTGGGCATGGACGACCGCCCCGTATTGCAGGCCTATGCAGACCGCTTCGGCAATCAGGAGAACGAGCAGCGAGTCGCGCCGGTCCAGATCACCAAGCCGCCGTCGCGCATCGGCGCCTGGCTGTTCAAGCTGGTGACCCTGCTGGTGATCGCCGGCCTGATCGGCCTCACTCTGGTGTGGTGGCAAAGCCGCGACGGCAACGAACCGCCCACCGTCGACGCGACCGGCCCGGTCTCGGTCGAAACACTGGATGGCACCACCACCATCGAAGAGGAGCCGCGCCCCGAGGTCGAGGAGGCCCTGCCGCCGCTGCCCGAGGAGGGCGTCGACCCGCTCGCTGGCGAAGCCGAAGCGCCGTCCAGCGAAGTCGATCCCACCGGAGCCGAGCTGATCGCAGGCATGAACGAAGAGGAGCCGGTCATGCCGGATGAGGCCGGCGTAGAGGCCCCCACCGAGCAGCCGATCATCGACGAGGAGGAACCGGAGCAGACCGGGGTAGCAGCCTCCGCCGACCGCACCGTGCTGCAGTTGACCTTCAACGAGCAGTCCTGGACCGAGATCTTCGATGCCAACAACCGGCGCGTTTTCGTCGGTCTTCAGGAACCCGGCACCACGGCCACCGTCGAAGGAGAGCCCCCTTTCCGCCTGACCATCGGCAATGCCTCCGCCGTCGAGCTGAGCTGGGCCGGCGAGCGCGTCGACCTCTCCGCTCGCGCCGGGGCCAACAACGTCGCCCGTTTCACCTTGGGAGAGTGATATGCATTCCCCATCGCCCATCGTTCGCCGCAAGTCGCGCCAGATCCACGTCGGCAAGGTGCCGGTCGGGGGTGATGCCCCGATCTCGGTACAGAGCATGACCAATACCGACACCCTGGACGTGGCCGCCACCGTAGCCCAGATCGAGCGCCTGGAAACCGCCGGAGCCGATATCGTGCGCGTCTCGGTGCCGAGCATGGACGCCGCCGAGGCTTTCGGACGCATCAAGCAGCAGGTCAACGTACCGCTGGTGGCCGACATCCACTTCGACTACAAGATCGCCCTGCGCGTGGCCGAGCTCGGTGTCGACTGCCTGCGCATCAACCCCGGCAACATCGGCAAGGAGGAGCGCGTGCGCGCCGTGGTCGGCGCCGCCCGCGACAACGGCATCCCGATCCGCATCGGCGTCAACGCCGGGTCGCTGGAGAAGGAGCTGCAGCGCAAGTACGGCGAGCCCACACCGGAAGCGCTGGTGGAGTCGGCCATGCGCCATATCGACCATCTCGACCGTCTCGACTTCCAGGAGTACAAGGTCAGCGTCAAGGCCAGCGACGTGTTCATGGCCGTAGCCGCCTATCGCCAATTGGCCAAACTGATCGAGCAGCCGCTGCACCTCGGCATCACCGAGGCCGGCGGGCTGCGCTCGGGCACCGTGAAATCCTCCATTGGCCTGGGCATGCTGCTGATGGACGGCATCGGCGACACCATTCGTGTCTCGCTTGCCGCCGATCCGGTGGAAGAGATCAAGGTCGGCTACGACATGCTCAAGAGCCTGCGCCTGCGCAGCAAGGGCATCAACTTCATCGCCTGTCCCAGTTGCTCACGTCAGAACTTCGACGTGATCGGCACCATGAACGCCCTTGAGGAGCGCCTCGAGGACATCATGACCCCGCTCGACGTCTCGGTGATCGGCTGTATCGTCAACGGCCCCGGCGAAGCCAAGGAGAGCGACATCGGCCTGACCGGCGGCAGCCCCGCCAACCTCGTCTATATCGACGGCAAGCCCGCGTCCAAGCTGCGTAATGAACATCTGGTCGACGATCTCGAAGCCCTGATCCGCGCAAAGGTACGCGAGAAGGAGCAGGCCGAACAGAACGTGATCGCCCGCGAGGCCTGAGCGGCCGTCGACCATCAAGGAGCCACCGTTGAGCAAGTCCCAGTCGAGCACCAACCAATCGAGCACCAAAGAGAGCGGCCAGAAAAAGATCCAGGCCATTCGTGGCATGAACGACCTGCTGCCGGGCCAATCCGCCCTGTGGCAGTACTTCGAAGGTATCGTTCAGGCGCTGATGCGGCGCTACGGTTACGCCGAGATCCGCACGCCCATCGTCGAGCAGACCGCCCTGTTCGCCCGCTCCATCGGCGAGGTCACCGATATCGTCGAGAAGGAGATGTACACCTTCGATGACCGTAATGGCGACAGCCTGACCCTGCGACCCGAGGGCACTGCGAGCTGCGTACGTGCCGCCATGGAGCACGGCCTGCTGCACAACCAGACCCAGCGGTTGTGGTACCAGGGCCCGATGTTCCGTCACGAGCGTCCGCAGAAGGGTCGCTACCGCCAGTTCCACCAGGTCGGCCTGGAAGCCTTCGGCCTGGAAGGGCCGGACATCGACGCCGAGGTGATCCTGCTCTCCGCGCGGCTGTGGCAGGAGTTGGGGCTCATCGAACACGTCACCCTGGAGCTCAATTCGCTGGGCTCCAGCGAGGCCCGCGCCGCCTATCGCGACAAGCTGGTGGCCTACTTCGAACAGCATCGCGACCAGCTCGACGAGGACTCGCTGCGCCGCCTGTCGAGCAACCCGCTGCGCATTCTCGACTCCAAGAACCCGGACATGGCGCCGATGCTGGCCGACGCGCCCAAGCTGATGGATCACCTCGACGATGCCTCGCGCGAGCACTTCGAGGGCCTCACCGCCCTGCTCGAGGCCGCCGGCATCGACTACGTGATCAACCCGCGCCTGGTGCGCGGCCTCGACTACTACGGCCGTACCGTCTTCGAGTGGACCACCACGGCGCTGGGCAGCCAGGGCACGGTCTGCGCCGGCGGCCGCTACGACGGCCTGGTCGAGCAGCTCGGCGGCAAGCCGACCCCGGCGGTGGGCTTCGCCATGGGCATCGAGCGTCTGATCCTGCTGCTCGAGACCCTGGAACTGGTACCCGACGCTGCCCTGGGCGAGCTGGACCTCTACGTGCTGCCCATGGACGATGGCGCCACCGCCCGGGCCATGTTGCTTGCCGAACGGGTCCGCAGCGAACTGCCCGAGCTGCGCGTGCAGTTGCACTGTGGCGGTGGCAGCTTCAAGAGCCGCATCAAGAAGGCCGACCGCAGCGGTGCCCGACTGGCACTGCTGCTGGGCGAGGACGAACTGGCCCAGGGCCGCGCGACGCTGAAGTTCCTGCGCGAGGAGCGCGAGCAACTGAGCCTGTCCCAGGACGCCCTGGCCGAGACCCTCGCCACCCTGGTGAGCGGTGCGCGCGCCTGACCGAACCGCATCTGTTGTGTAAAGGAGACCGCCCGTGGCGGAGCTGAGAACTGAAGAAGAGCAGTTGGAAGCCATCAAGCGCTGGTGGAAGGAGAACGGCACCGCGTTGATCGCAGGCGTGGCCATCGCGATTGCCGGCGTGGTGGGCTGGAATACCTGGCAGAGCTATCAGGAAAATCAGGCGGAAGCGGCCTCGATGCGCTATCAGCACCTGGTCAGCCTGGCCGACAGCGGCGAGGTTGATGAAGCCCGCAGCCTGGTCGCCGAAATCGCCGACAACCACGGCCGCACGCTCTACGCCGACCTGGCGCGCCTGATCGACGCCGGCCTCGCCGTGGACGAGGGCGAACTGGACGAGGCGCGCGACATCCTCGACGAGGTGATCGCCTCCAGCAAGCACGCGTACGTACAGGGGCTGGCAAGGCTGCGTCTGGCCCGGCTGCAGGTCGCTACCGACGACGCCGAAGCCGCGCTCGATACCCTGGCGCGCGACGTTCCGGCGGCCCTGGCCGCCCAACAGGCAGATATCCGCGGCGATGCGCTGCGCGCGCTGGGCCGCGACGACGAAGCCCGCCAAGCCTGGCAAGAGGCCCTTGCGGTCGCCGAACAACGTAATCAGCCGATCTATGGCGTCCAGCTGAAGCTCGACGACCTGGGTGCCGAAGAGGCCATGCTATGAAGACGACATACACTCGCCAATCTTTCCTGGCTCGCAAGTCATCCCTGGCCTTGGTGGCCACTCTCGCTCTCGGCCTGCTGGCCGGCTGTGCCAACAAGGCGGAACCACGCTACAGCCCCAAGGAATTGCAGCGCTTCGAGGCCAGCGTCGAACTCGATACCGATTGGCGTCAGCAGGTCGGCAAGGGCCTCGGCCGAGCCACCTATCCCATTTCGCCCTCGCTCGACAACGGCGTGATCTACACCGCCGACGAACGTGGCCGGGTCATGGCAATGGATGCCCAGAGCGGTGAACGTCGCTGGCAGACCGACCTCGAGGTCGGCGTTTCCAGCGGCCTGACGGCCGTGGCCGGACAGGTCTATCTCGGCACCCGCAACGGCGAGGTGCTGGCTTTGAGCCAGTCCAACGGCGATGTCAGCTGGCGTGCACGCGTCTCCAGCGAGGTGCTCGCTCCGCCGCAGCCCAACAACGAGCTGCTCGTGGTGCAGAGCGTCGACGGCACCGTCACGGCGCTGGACCGGCTCACCGGCCGTGAGCGCTGGGTCCATACCACCACCGAACCTGCCCTCACCCTGCGCGGCACCGGCACGCCCGCGGTGATCGACCCAGTGACCTTCGCCGGCTTCGCCAACGGCCGCCTGGTCACGCTGGACAACCGCAGCGGCCAGCCGCTGTGGGAACGGCGCATCGCCGTGCCCCGCGGGCGCAGCGAGATCGACCGCATGGTCGACCTGGGTGGCCAGCCGGTGCTGACCCCCGACGGCCGACTGTTCGTGACCAGCTACAACGGCCGCCTGGTAGCCCTGGAAGCGCCCAGCGGCGAGGTGCTGTGGGAGCGTGAGCACTCCAGCTTCCGGACCCCGGTGCTGGTGGGCGACCGCCTGTTCACCGTCACCGAAGCCAGCCACGTGATCGCCTTCGATGCGCGCACCGGGGAGGAACTGTGGCGCAACCGCGACCTCGAGGGCCGCTGGCTGACGTCTCCGGCCTTCGCCGACGGCAACCTGGTACTGGGCGACTTCGAGGGCTACGTGCATCTGGTCGATATCCAGAACGGCCGCTTCACCGCCCGCACCCGGGTCGACAGCTCGGGAATCAGCCTGCGACCGATCACCGATTCCCGCCGCATCTACGTGTTGGCCAACAGCGGCCGCCTCGAGGCCCTGGAAATCAATCGATGACACCCGTAATCGCCCTGGTCGGCCGCCCCAACGTGGGCAAGTCGACCCTGTTCAACCGCTTGACCCGTAGCCGCGACGCCTTGGTGGCGGACTTCCCCGGGCTCACCCGCGACCGCAAGTACGGTAACGGCATGCTCGGCGACAAGGCCTACACGGTGATCGATACCGGTGGCATCAGTGGGGATGAGGAGGGCATCGATGCCGCCATGGCCGAGCAATCGCTGGCGGCCATCGACGAGGCCGACATCGTGCTGTTCATGGTCGACGCTCGGGCCGGCCTGCAGGTCGCCGACGAAGCCATCGCCAACCACCTGCGGGTCAACCAGAAGAAGACCTGGCTCGTCGTCAACAAGACCGACGGACTGGAAGAACATTCGGCCATGGCCGATTTCTGGAAGCTGGGGCTGGGCGATCCCCGCCCCATCGCCGCCGCCCACGGGCGCAACGTCACCAGCCTGATCGAGGAGGTGCTCGAGCCCTTTCCTGAGCGCGACCAGAGCATCCCGGCGGACACCGGCACCAAGGGCATCCGCATCGGCGTCATCGGCCGGCCCAACGTGGGCAAGTCGACGCTGGTCAACCGCCTGCTCGGCGAGGAGCGGGTGGTGGTCTTCGACGAAGCCGGCACCACCCGCGACGCCATCGAGATCCCCTTCGAGCGGCGCGGCAAGCCCTACGTACTGATCGATACCGCCGGCGTGCGGCGGCGCAAGAACGTCAGCGAGATAGCCGAGAAGTTCTCGATCATCAAGACGCTGGAAGCGATCAAGGAGTGCCACGTCGCGATCATGGTGCTCGATGCACGCAGCGGCCTGGTGGAACAGGACCTGCACCTGCTCGACTACGTGCTGACCACCGGCCGCGCCCTGGTGCTGGCAGTGAACAAGTGGGACGGCCTGGAGCAGGAGGCCAAGGAGAAGATGCGCGCCGAGATCAAGCGCCGCCTGGGCTTTGCCGATTACGCCGAGCTGCACTTCATCTCGGCCCTGCACGGCACCGCCGTGGGTGACCTCTACCCCTCCATCGAACGCGCCTTCGCCTCGGCCAACAGCCACTGGTCGACCAACCGCCTCACGACCCTGCTGCAGGATGCCGTCAGCCAACATCCGCCGCCGCTGGTTCACGGTCGCCGGATCAAGCTGCGCATGGCCCACCAGGGCGGCAGCAATCCGCCGATCATCGTGGTGCACGGCAACCAGACCGAAGCCCTGCCCGAGGCCTACAAGCGCTTCCTGACCAATACCTTCCGCAAGGTACTCAAGGTGCGCGGCACGCCGATCCGCTTCGAATTTCGCTCTGGCAGCAACCCGTTCGATCCGCAGGCCGGTGCCAGCGACCGGGAGAAAGCCAAGCAGCGCGAGCTGGGACGCACCCGCGAAGCCCGCAACAAACGCCGCTGACCCCTGTCCAAGTGTCCGGCCGTCAAGGCCGGGCCGTTACACCCCAGCAATCCGACCTGTCCCCAACCCTGTTTACTGACCCGCTTCCCAACGGGAGGAGCCGATGTTCCTGAGTCGCGTATCGTCCTTCGTCGTACCGCGCCGCCGCTGGCGCCTGCTTGCCCCGCTGAGCCTGGCCATGCTGCTCACCGGCTGCCTGGCTCTTCCCCAGACCGGGCTGTTCGCCTTCCGCCTGGCAGTGACCTCGCTCGGCATCGAGGACGTCCGCATCGGCCCCTACTCGATCCAGGCCGGCCTGGATACCAGCGACATCGCCTCGCTGGTAGCCTCGAGCCTCGGCATGGGCAGCCTGCCGATACAGGCCACCGTGGCCATGGGCCTGTCGCTGCCCGTCGGCATGCCGGCAGTGGAGATGTCCGGCTTCCGCTGGACCCTGGACGTGCCCGGCGCCGAGCCGGTCAGCGGCAACTACCAGCAGGACGTGACGCTGACCTCCACCGATGACACCAAGCTGCGCCTGCCCGTGGCCTTCGATGTGCTGGCCACCGACACTCGGCGCCTGGCGCCCATGGTGGAACTCGCCACGCAGTTGGCAAGCCAAGGCGAACTCCCCGCGGGCAGCGAGCTGGCCATTACCCCGGGCAGCCTGCGCGGCCTGGGTGTGAAGCTGCCGGCCGGGCTGTGGACCCCGACCCTGCGCTTTGCCGTGGGACAGGACGGCGAGTTGACTCCGCAGCGCTGATTCGCCTCCACGTGACTAGGGGGCCGGCACCACGCGCAACACCCGCCCCTCGGCGCTGTCGGTCAACAGGTAGAGGGCGCCATCCGGCCCGCTGCGGACGTCACGGATCCTCTCGTCGAGCTCCGTGAACAACGCTTCCTGCCCCACGATCTCGCCATCCTCGCGGATCAGGCGACGCACCTGGCGAGCGGCCAGCGCCGCGACGAACAGGTCGCCGCGCCACTCGGGAAACCGCTCCCCGTCATACACGGTCATGCCCGAGGGAGCGATGGAAGGCGTCCAGTGCAGCAAGGGCGCCTCGAACCCCGGCAGCTCGGTGAAGGGCGTGACCCGCGCGCCAGTATAGTCGACGCCATGCGTGACCAGTGGCCAGCCATAGTTGGCGCCGGGAAGGATACGATTGAGCTCGTCACCGCCCCGCGGGCCATGCTCGTGAATGAGCAGCTCACTGCGCGTCTCGTCGAAGACGACCCCCTGGATATTGCGATGGCCGATGCTATAGAGCTCCGCTCGTGCTACACGGTCATCGACGAAGGGATTGTCGGCGGGCACCGATCCATCGGGGTTCAAGCGGACCAGGCTGCCCAGGTGGTTGCCCGGATTCTGGGCTTGTTCGCGGTAGTCGAAGCCATCGCCCAGCCCCAGCACCAGGGTACCGTCCGGCAGGAAGGTCAGACGGCCACCGTAGTGGGAGCGTCCCTGCTTGCCCGGCTCGGCACGAAACAGTGTCTCTCGTGCGACCAGCCTCCGGCCGTCGAAGCGGGCGCGATCCAGGCAGGTCGTGTTGGCGGCACGTGTGCCACAGGCATAGCTCAGATACACCCAACCACTGACGCCATGATCCGGCGCCAGCGCCACCTCGAACAGCCCCGCCTGGCCACCGGTAAAGACCTCGGGCACCCCATCGATGGGCGCTTCGCGCAGCCTGCCGTCGGCACCGATCAGGCGCAGCCTCCCGACGCGCTCGGTGACTAGCATGCCGCCCCCGGGCAGGAAGGCCAGCGACCAGGGATGTTCGAGCCCCTCGGCCAGCGTCTCGATCCGATAGTCCACGGCGAGCACCGGGTGACACACCGACAAGCCGACGATGGTCAGCAGGACACGACTGAATCGATGCATGCTCCCTCCTGCTGGTCACCAGGACGTCCCGTCCCAGTCGAGATACGCCAGGATGGCATAGCCCCAGCCGCCCAGGGCGGCGGTTGTCATCATCGCCAGGGTTCCCTCAAGACTGCGAGTGGCCGCGACCAGGGTCGGCATGGGCACCAGAGCATCGACGATCGACAGCATGCCCCATAGCCCGAGCGCCGCCGCCAGCGCATGAATCGACCATGCCCCGAAGCCCAGCCAGCGTGTCACCAGAGTGGCCACCGGCATGGCCCCCAGCATCATGATGGCGACGAGGCTGCCGTACAGCGGTGTGAACCCCAGCAGATCGTGACCCGTGGTCGCCAGACGCGTGGAGAATGAGATCTCGGCTCCCAGCGCAGCCAGGTTGAACTGGGTCTGCACGATCGATCCCAGCAGTGTGGCGTCGAGCACGGCCGCAACATACGCCACCAGCGGTCGCCATCGCTTCGTCATGATAACCTCTCGCGAAGGCTTCGATCACCGCCCCACGCCCCCCGACCGGAAAGCCGCCAGACGTGCACATGTTCATCGCGGGGTCGCATACTCTCACTGACTCCCCTGGCCACGGGAACGGTCTCGCAAGCGCCGCTGGCCGACCCACTGACTGGCGAACTGCCAGGCGCCCCGGCCGCTGCGGCCACCGCGCAGGGTGGCATAGCGGACCGCCTCGGCGCGGGCCTCGGTATTCCAATCCTTGGCGCTGCCCAGTTGCGTGACCCAATGGCAGCAAGCCTCCAGGTAGGTGTCCTGGTTGAAGGGGTAGAAGCCGAGCCATAGGCCGAAGCGGTCGGCGAGCGAGATTTTCTCCTCCACCGCATCGCCATGGTGCAGCTCCTCCCCCACCAGACGGGTGTCGGCGTTGTCGGCCAACGATTCCGGCAGCAGGTGGCGGCGGTTCGAGGTGGCGTAGAGCAGTACGTTCTCCGGTGGACCGGTCAATGCTCCATCGAGCACGCTCTTGAGCGCCTTGTAGGCATCGTCGTGACCCTCGAAGGAAAGATCGTCGCAGTAGACCACGAAGCGATGCGGCTGCCCACGCAGCTGCTCGACCAGCATGGGCAGCCCGGCCAGGTCGTGACGATCGACCTGCACCAGGCGCAAGCCCTCCACCGCCAGACTATTGAGCAGGGCACGGATCAGCGACGACTTGCCGCTGCCCCGTGACCCCCACAGCAGGGCATGGTTGGCCGGCAGGCCTTGAAGGAAGGCACGGGTATTGTCGACCAGCGCCAGTTTCTGGCGCTCGATGCCCAGCAGATCGTCGAGCGACAGGGCATCGCGGGGCGGCACCGGCAGCAGCCGGCCACCGAGCGCATGGCGCTGCCACAGCGCGGCCACGTCACGCGTCCAGTCGACCTCCTGCGGGGTGGGCGGCAGCCAGTGTTCCACGTGGTCCAGCAGGCGGTTCAGGCGTCGGCTCAGCTCGGCATCCATTGACATCTCCTCGGGACTTCCACTGTTTGCGGTTGACCTTATGACGGTTCGGGGTATCTTGTGGCGAACCGTCCCCCCCGTCCAGGGTCTCAAGGGATCTGACCGAACGAGGTATCGAACATGCGCTGGATTCGCTGTGCTGCCGTGGCCACACTGGCCCTGACCATTACCGCCTGTACCACTTCACCGACCGGACGCCAGCAGCTGACGCTGATGTCAGATTCGCAGCTCAACCAGATGGGTCAGGAGGCCTTCGAAAAGTACCAGCAGGACCTGCCCCCCGCCGGCCAGGCCCAGCAGCGTTACGCCCAATGCGTGGCCGAAGCCATCGTCGCCGTACTGCCGGAGCAGGAGCGCAACCAGGACTGGCAGATCCGCGTCTTCGAAGCTGAGCAGGCCAACGCCTTCGCCCTGCCCGGCGGCTACATGGGCGTCAATACCGGCCTGCTCGATGTCGCCACGAACCAGGACCAGCTCGCCTCGGTAATCGGCCACGAGATCGGCCACGTGCTGGCACGCCACGCCAACGAGCGCGTTTCGACCCAAACCTCGACCCAGCTCGCGCTGTCGGTGCTGTCGTCGGCCGCCGGTCTGCAGGGGCCGGGAGGAGAGCAGTTGATGGGGGCGCTTGGCCTCGGCGCCCAGTACGGGGTCCTGCTGCCGTTCTCGCGCCGCCACGAGAGCGAGGCCGACGTGATCGGCCTGCGCCTGATGGCCGACGCCGGCTTCGACCCACGGGCCAGCATCGCGCTGTGGGAGAACATGGGCGCCCAGGGCGGCGCGCGCCCGCCGGAGTGGATGTCCACCCACCCCAGCCACGGCCAGCGCATGCAGGGCCTGCAGGCCGAAATGGGCAACGCCCTGGCTCGCTACGAGCAAGCTCGCCAGGCTGGACGGCAGCCAAATTGCCCGCGCCCTTGAGGCGTTGGCATGCTCGACACTGAATTCGCCCATGAGCCGGAGTATCGATGCTGAGACTTGGACTGCTGCTGTTGATACTGCCCATCTTCGTACTGATGGGCGTCTATTTCTGGGAACTCAGCGACGTGCGCGAATGCACCCTGATCCAGGGTGGCCACTGGGACTATCTGGAGAGCGTATGCCGTGAGACGCCCCAGCCCTTCGCACCTTGGGTGGAACGTCAGCCCTGGCTGGTCAACGGCGGCATGCTGCTGTCGCTGATCGGTGTGGTCATGTGCATGCTGGGGCTGTACGTCAAACGGCGCTGAGCGCCAGCCTGCTAACCGCGCCTGGCCATCACCGGCTAGGTCGGTTTGCCCAAGGCATAAAGCGCCCGGGCCCGCTCCAGGTGCTTCTTCATTTCTCTGACCGCCTGCTCGGGCTCCGCTGCTTCGATACAGTCGATGATCCGCTCATGCTCCATGAGCGTGGTCGCTTCGTTGCCTTCCCAATGCAGGATGCTGGCGTGAAAGCGGGCCAACCAGCCGAGCATCGCCTGGCTGGTGGCAGTGAAGATCGGGTTACGCGTCATGCCGGCGATTGCCGTATGGAAGGCCATGTCGGCCTGCACGAAGGCAGCAGCATCCTCGTTCAAATGGCTGCGCTGCTCCGCCACCAGCTCCCGTAACCTCGCCACATCCTCCGGCGTCGCCTGGCGCGCCGCCTTCTCGACCATGCCCAGCTCGAAGAAGGTTCTTGCCTCCTTCAACTGCTCCAGCGACTGCGGGGAACTGGCCAGCATATGGCGTGCAGTCAGGTCTATCTGGGAAATCAGCCCCATCGCCGTTGGCTGCAGTACTTTGGGACGCTGGCCATGGTTGATTCCCACCAGGCCAATTCTCTCCAGCGACTGCATCGCTTCACGGATTGCCGGCCGCCCCACCCCGTAGGTATCCATCAACTCCCGCTCCGAGGGCAGGGTATCGCCTGGGCGGTATTGCCCCGACTCGATCATCTCGTAAAGCCGGTCGAAGACCTCGTCGGACAGCTTGCGCCGGGTGATCTTGGGGGTCGGGTGCATATGTCTTCTCCTCGCAAGCCTCTGGACGATGGCCAATTCAGATGGAATCCAGCTGTGCCAGACGCGTTGGCAGTCTATCGACATCTACCCATGGCGCTCAAATACGACTAAAGCAGCATTTGACTAAGTGGTATAGATATTATGTCATCATACCAGTTGTCGGGCAACGCCTTCTTCCGCTTTGCGGGCCCGGCCGATACCGCCCGCCTGGCTGGCGGTGAACCCTTCGACCAGGAGCCTCACATGACCAAAATTGCGCTGATCGGTGCTGGCGGAAAGATGGGCTATCGCCTTTCCAGCAACCTGCAACGCTCCGACTATGACGTCAGCCACGTGGAAGTCAGCGACGCCGGACGGGAACGCCTCGCCCTCGGCCTCGGCATTCACTGCGTGGATGCCGATCAAGCCGTACCCGGCGCCGACGTGGTGATCCTGGCGGTCCCCGACAATCTGGTCGGCCGCATCGCCGAGGGCCTCTCCCCACTGATGGCCGGCAGCACCATGGTGATTACCCTCGATGCCGCTGCTCCCTTCGCCGGCCATCTGCCGGAACGCGACGACCTGGTCTACTTCGTTACCCACCCCTGCCACCCACCGATCTTCAATGACGAGACCGATCCACAAGCCAAGCGCGATTTCTTCGGCGGCCACCTGGCCAAGCAGCATATCGTCAGTGCCCTGATGCAGGGGCCAGAAGAGATGTTCGCCCTCGGCGAGGAGATCGCGAAGACCATCTACGCCCCCGTGGTGCGTTCGCACAAGGTCTCCGTGGAGCAGATGGCACTGCTCGAGCCGGGCCTGTCGGAAACCGTCTGCGCCACTCTGCTGGCGGTGATGCGCGAAGCCATGGATGAGGTCGTGGCACGCGGAGTGGACAAGCAGTGCGCCCGCGACTTCCTGCTCGGCCATATGAATATCCTCGCCGCCGTAACCTTCGAAGAGCAGCCCGGGGTGTTCTCTGACGCCTGCAACAAAGCCATCGAGAATGCCAAGCCACAGCTCATGCGCGACGACTGGAAGCGGGTCTTCGAGCCCGAGGAGATCGCCGAGAGCATTCGCCGTATCACCTGATGCCCGCCTCGGAACACCCAACACAACGACAACGATCAGGAGCCGACCATGAAGACCTACAGCCTCAAGAAGATCACCACCGCCATTGCGCTTGCCCTGCCTCTGCTTCCGGGCGGCATCGCCCTCGCCGCACAGGAAATGAACCTGGCTTTCACACCGCCGCTGAACTCCCACTACGGCGATGCCGGTCGCGCTTTCGCCGAGGAGATCGAACGCCTCAGCGACGGCGAGTTCAAGATCGTCCTGCAGCCTGCCAGCGCCATGGGCGGCGAACGCGACGTTCTCGAAGGATTGCAGATCGGCTCGGTGGAACTGACGCTGACCTCGACAGGGCCCATCGGCAACTTCATCCCTTCGATCTATGCCCTGGATTTCCCCTTCCTGTTCCGCGACTACGAGCACGCTCATGCCGTACTCGATGGCGAGATCGGCCAGGAACTGCTGGCGGAGTTCGAGAGTGAGGGTTTGATCGGCCTGGCTTGGGCCGAGAACGGCTTTCGGCATCTGACCAACAGCCTGCGCCCTGTCGAGACTCCCGACGATTTGCGCGGCATGAAGATTCGCACCATGGAGAACCGGGTGCACCTGGAGACCTTCCGCGAGCTGGGTGCGGCGCCGGCCCCGCTCTCCTGGACGGAGGTGATCACTGCGCTGCAGCAGGGCACCATCGACGGTCAGGAGAATCCGACCCCGATCCTGACCGTCAACAGCATCTGGGAGATCCAGGACCACCTGACCCTGACCGGCCACGTCTACTCGCCGACCGCTGTAGTCATGTCGCAGATCTACTGGGATGGCCTCAGCGAGGAGCAGCAGGGCTGGTTCCGCCAGGCGGCGCAGGCGGCAGCCCAGGCCTCCCGCGAGTCGGTCGCGCGTATCGAAGCCGAGGGCGTCGAGCTGCTGCGCGAGAACGGCATGCAGGTAGTCGAAGAGATCGACTACGAGCAGTTCCGCGACGCCGTGCAGCCCGTCTACGACCGTTTCGCCGGCGAGTTCAACGGCGACCTGCTGGAGCGTATCCGCAATACCCAGTGACGCCCGATCGAGCGCCTCCCCAGGAGGCGCCTCCATCCTGGATGACGAGGAGCGCCCTCATGTTCTCTCTGTTCAGTGCCCTGGCACAGGGATTGGTCAGGCTCACTCATAACCTCGCGGCCCTGCTGCTGGCCGTTGCCGTGGCCCTGGTCTTCTACCAGGTCTTCACCCGCTTCATCCTCGACAACCCCGCCTCCTGGTCGGAAATCCTCGCCCGCGGCCTGATCGTCTGGAGCGTATTCCTGGTCAGCGCCGCTGCCTTCTGGCACGGCGCCATGATCGCCATCGGCCTGTTCATCTCGCGCCTTCCGTCACATCTGCGTATTCACGGCCATCGCCTGGTATGCGCCGCGGTGTTGACCTTGCTGGGTCTGCTGGTCTGGCAGGGCTACCTGATCACGGCAAGGGTCTCCCGCCAGCAGATCGCCATGCTCGAGATTTCCATGTCGTGGTTCTACGCCGCCATCCCGGTAGGCTGCGTCGGCGCCGCCGTTGCCGTCATCGCACGTCAGCTTTTACGTGAGCAGGAGCATCGCCGCGCTCGGCACGCCCCAGCCATGGGTGAGCGGCAGGCAGGAGAACACCCATGAACTTTGCCATCGGCTCCGTGCTGGTCGGGCTCTTCGCCCTCTCGATTCCCATCGCCGTCGCCATCGCCCTGGCTGCCGCCGCGGGCCTCTACTTCTTCACCAGCGTCCCTCTCCAGGTCGTGCCGCAGCGGATGTTCGTCGGCCTCGACAGCTTTCCGCTGATGGCCGTGCCTTTCTTTATCCTCGCCGGCAACATCATGAGCAACGGTGGCATCGCGGCGCGCATGGTGGAGTTCGCCCGCTCCCTGGTCGGGGGCATCCAGGGCGGGCTTGCCTGCACCTGCGTGGTCACCTGCATGCTCTTTGCAGCGATATCCGGCTCCAGCGTGGCCACCACCTTCGCTATCGGTGCCATCCTGATTCCCGCCATGGTACAGCGCGGCTACCCGCCCCCGATGGCCGCTTCGGTCCAGGCCTCCTCGGCGGAGCTCGGCATCATCATTCCTCCCTCGGTGCCGCTGATCCTGTATGGCGTGAGTACCGAGACTTCGATCACCCAGCTGTTCATGGCCGGCTTCGGCCCCGGGCTGCTGATCGGCGCGGCACTGATCCTGATGATCGCCATCTGGTGCCGCATCAAGGGTTACGGTACCCGAGACGGCGAGCTGCGCAGCCCGATCTGGCCCGCCTTCCGCCGCGCCTTTCTCGCCCTGCTGATGCCGGTCATCATCATCGGGGGAATCTATGGCGGCATCTTCACGCCCACCGAAGCCTCCGCCGTGGCAGTGGCCTACGGGCTGTTCCTGGGCATGGCGGTCTACCGCACCATCTCCCTGCAGGATCTGCCGAGGATCTTCCGCGAGAGCGCCCTGTCCGCGGGTGCGGTCATGCTGATCATTGCGGCAGCTTCGGCCCTGAGCTTCGTCATCGGGCGCTCGGGGCTGGCCACGGACATCGGCGCCTGGGCCCAGAGTGCCTTCGACAACCGCTATACCTTCCTGCTGGCGATCAACATGCTGCTGCTGCTGGTGGGGATGTTCATCGAGACCTCGGCCGCCATCCTGATCCTGGCGCCGATCCTGGCGCCCATCGCCATCGGCTTCGGCATCGACCCGGTACATTTCGGCATCATCATCGTGGTCAACCTGGCCCTCGGCATGTTCACCCCACCGCTCGGCGTCAACCTGTTCGCCGCCGCCCAGGTTGCCAAGCTGCCGGTGGAGCAACTCTTCCGCTACCTGCTGCCGCCGGTACTGACCATCATCACCTGCCTGATGCTGATCACCTATGTGCCATCTATCTCCCTGCTGCTGCGCGACCTGCTCTATTGAGCCGCGCCCCTAATGCCCCCGGAGCCGCCAGGATGAGTGACAGAATCCACGCCCACTATTTCGTCGAAACCCCCTATGACCTCGAGCATGCCGCCCAGGTAATGGCCGGCGAGCAGTCATCGGGCACCTTCACCCGTCTGGCCAGCGAAACCGATGCCCTGCGCGAGGCGCACGGTGCCAGGGTCGAGTCCATCCAACACCTGGAAGTCGTCGATCGCCCCTCGCTACCCATGCGTGCAGACCTGGTGCCAACAACCCGACACGGTTACCAGCGCGCCCTCGTCGAACTCTCCTGGCCCCTCGTGAACTTCGGCCCCTCGCTGCCCAACCTGGTGTCGACGGTGGCCGGCAATCTCTTCGAGCTGAAAGAGTTTTCGGGGCTGAGGCTGCTCGATCTCGAGCTTCCACCAGCCTTCGCCGAGGCCTATCCGGGCCCCCAGTTCGGCACCGCGGGGACCCGGCAGCTCAGTGGCGTAGAGCAGGGGCCGCTGATCGGCACCATCATCAAGCCGAGCGTCGGCCTGACGCCGGCCCAGACCGCCGATACGGTCAAGGAGCTGCTCGAAGGCGGCATCGACTTCATCAAGGATGACGAACTCCAGGCCAACGGGCCCCATAGCCCGCTCAAGGCGCGGGTCGATGCGATCATGCCACTGATCAACGCCCACGCCGAACGCACCGGGAAGAAGGTGATGTACGCCTTCAACATCAGCGGAGACATCGACGAGATGCGCGAACACCATGACTACGTGGTTGCCGCCGGCGGCACCTGCGTCATGGTGGCGATCAACAGCGTCGGCCTGGCCGGCGTCGCCCACCTGCGCCGCCACTGCCAGGTCGCCCTGCATGGCCACCGGGCCGGCTGGGGGCTCTTCAGTCGCTCGCCGCATGTCGGCATCGGTTTCGCTGCCTATCACAAGCTGTGGCGCCTGGCCGGCGTCGACCATATTCACGTCAACGGCCTGCGCAACAAGTTCAGCGAGGCGGATGACAGCGTCATAGCCAGCGCCCGGGCCTGCCAGGCACCGCTGTTCGGATCGTCCACACCGGACTACATGGTGATGCCGGTCTTCTCCTCGGGGCAGAGCGCCGTCCAGGTGGCGGATACCCATGCGGCCTTGGGCAACAGCGATCTGATCTACTGCTGCGGCGGCGGCATCATGGCTCACCCCGGCGGCATTGCCGGCGGCGTTGCCAGCCTGCGCCAAGCCTGGGAAGCGGCCACCGCCGGCATCGCCCCGGAGGTCTACTCACGCGATCACATCGAACTCGCCCAGGCCATGGAGACCTTCCGCTGATGTCTTCTTCACTGCTGCTGTCGTACTACGGCGATGACCTGACCGGTTCCACCGACGTCATGGAAGCCTTGAGCCTCGGCGGCATTGCCACCGTACTGTTCCTCGACCTGCCCAGCGATGAGCAGTTGGCACGCTTCGCCGATTGCCAAGCGATCGGGCTCGCCGGCACCAGCCGCAGCGAGACGCCCGCGTGGATGGACGACCATCTGCATCATGCCCTCGCCTGGCTGCGGTCGCTCGACGCCGCACTCTGCCACTACAAGGTCTGCTCGACCTTCGACAGCGCACCGGAAGTGGGAAATATCGGCCGCGCCCTGGAGATCGGCCAGGCGCTGTTCGACCAGGCGTGCGTGCCGCTGGTGGCGGGGGCTCCGCAGTTGAAGCGCTATACCGTCTTCGGCCAGCACTTCGCCATGTTCGACGGCGAGGTGCATCGTCTCGACCGTCATCCGGTGATGAGCCGTCATCCGGTCACCCCCATGGGCGAGGCCGACCTGCGTCGCCACCTGGCCGGCCAGACCTCCCTCTCCATCGGCCTGGCGGACGTACTGTGTCTCGCCCAGCAGGATGTCGACGAGCGCATCGACCGGCTGAGCGCAAGCCATCAGGTGCTGCTCTATGATGTACTTGATACAGAACATCAGGCCGAGGTCGGACACCAGCTGTGGCGCACCCGCCAGCCCAGGGGCGGCTACGTGGTGGGCTCGTCCGGTGTCGAGTACGCGCTGCTCGAGGCCTGGCGCCGGCAGCAGCACATTCCCGCCTCGGCGCCTTCCTTTCCGCCGCCGGGAGCGGTGGAAAAACTCGCCGTGGTATCGGGTAGCTGCTCGGAGGTCACGGCCCGCCAGATCCGCTGGGCCGAAGCCAACGGCTTCCGCGCCATCGCGCTTGATGCGGAAGGCCTGGTCAGTGACGAACGCGGCGAAGACATCATGCGGTCAGCGCTGGAGGCGGCCAATGGCGCCCTGGCCGATGGCATGAGCGTGATCCTGCATACCGCCATGGGGCCAGAGACGAACGCCTCAGCGATAGCAAAGGGGGGCTCGCAGGCACGCCATCGCATCGGCCGCTCGCTGGGGCAACTGCTGCGCCGGCTGGTCGAGATCCATGGGCTGCGCCGGGTCGCCATCGCCGGCGGGGATACCTCGAGCCACGCCCTGCGCGAGCTGCGAGTCCACGCCTTGACCATCCGCCTGCCACTACCGGAGACGCCCGGCTCACCGCTGTGTCGTGCCTACAGCGACGAACCGGCCTTCGATGGGCTCGAGGTGGCGCTCAAGGGCGGGCAGGTCGGCTCGGATGCGTACTTCGGCAATATTCGCGATGGGCGGGCATGAGCCGTCGATCATAACCCTGCGCGCAGCGCTTCCCGCACCGAGTCGGTCTCGGGGCGCTTGCCGCGCCATTGAAAGAAAGACTCAGCGGCCTGCTCCACCAGCATGCCCAGGCCATCGAGGGTGCGTGCGCCACGCTCGGCGGCCCAGCGCAGGAAGACGGTAGGCTCGGCGCCGTACATCATGTCGTAGGCGGTGGCGCCCGCGGCGAACAGGTCGTCGGGCAGCGGCGGCAGGTCGCCGGCCAGGCTCGCGCTGGTGCCGTTGATCACCAGGTCGAAGGGGCCGGCCACGGCGTCGAAACCGCCGCCGCTGATCGTGCCGAGGTCGCCGAAGTCGGCGGCCAGCGCCTCGGCCTTTTCGGCGGTGCGGTTGGCCACCAGCAGGCTCGCGGGCTGTGCCGCCAGCAGTGGCTCCAGCACGCCACGTACCGCCCCGCCGGCGCCCAGCACCAGGATACGGGCTCCGCCCAAGCTTACCTTTTGGTGCTGCAGATCGCGTACCAGCCCGATGCCGTCGGTGGTGTCGCCATAGGTGCGGCCGTTCTTGCCCAGCAGCAGCGTGTTGACCGCACCGGCACGCCGCGCCCGCTCACTGAGGACATCGCACAGGCGGAACGCTTCCTCCTTGAACGGCACGGTGACGTTGGCCCCCCGCCCTCCTTCGGCCGTGAAGCTGCGCCAGGCGCCGGCGAAGTCGTCCAGCGGCGCCGCGATCGCGGTGTATTCGATGGCCTCCCCGGTTTGCGCGGCAAAGGCGGCGTGGATCATCGGCGACTTCGAATGCGCGATGGGATTGCCGAAAACGCAGTAGCGGTCAGTCATAAGGGTTTCCTCATAGACGGGGAAGCACCTGAATAGCCATCGAGCGACATGAAGCGCAAGGCGCCCGGAGCACAGCAACCGGAGCCTATGGGTTATAGGTGAGGATTGCGAGCACCGCGTAACGCAGCGATTCGGTCGCGCAGACGCTTATTCAGCGCTTTCCCCCAACCAGTCGCGTGGATGGAGATACTCCTCGTACAGCCGCGCTTCCGGGCTGCCCGGCTCTGGCTGCCAGCCGTACTCCCAACGAGCCAGCGGCGGCATCGACATCAGGATCGACTCGGTACGCCCGCCGCTCTGCAGGCCGAACAGGGTGCCGCGGTCCCACACCAGGTTGAACTCCACGTAGCGCCCGCGGCGGTAGAGCTGGAAATCGCGTTCGCGCTCGCTCCAGGGAGTATCGCGGCGGCGCTGCACGATGGGCAGATAGGCGTCGAGGAAGGCGTCGCCCACGGCGCGCTGAAAGGCGAAGCAGGCGTCGAAGTTCCACTCGTTGAAATCGTCGAAGAACAGCCCGCCTACGCCGCGAGTCTCTTCGCGGTGCTTGAGATAGAAATACTCGTCGCACCACGCCTTGAAGCGCGGATAGACCTCGGCACCGAATGGAGCGCAGGCATTGCGGGCCACCCGGTGCCAGTGCACCACGTCCTCGTGCACCGGATAATAGGGCGTCAAGTCGAAGCCGCCACCGAACCACCATACCGGGGCCTCTCCCTCTTTCTCGGCGATGAAGAAGCGCACGTTGCCATGGCTGGTGGGCACGTGGGGGTTCTCGGGATGCAACACCCAGGAAACGCCCACCGCATGGAAGCCGCGACCGGCGAGCTGCGGCCTGGCGGCCGTGGCCGAAGGCGGCAACTGGTCGCCATGGACATGGGAGAAATTGACCCCGCCCTTCTCGAACACCCGGCCATTCTCGATCACTCGCGAGCGGCCGCCTCCGCCGGCCTCGCGCTGCCAGCTCTCCTCGCGAAAGCCGCCGCCGTCCTCTGCGGCGAGGCTGGCGCAGAGCCGGTCCTGCAGGTCGAGCAGGTAGCTCTTCACCGTTTCGAGATTGGCATGCGCCATGTTGATCCTCTTGATGTCTTTACTGGCCAACAACACCCGACTGAGGCAGGCGCCACACACTTTCAGGCTCGAAATACCCGGCCGCTGCGCAGGTCGCGAATGGTGCTGGGGCGGTCGAGCCCGCCCAGCTCGCCCTCGACGATGGCATCGAGCTCGTCGCCGAAGATCTCGCGGACCTCGGCGGCGCTCATGGCCGAGGGCTCATTGGCCCTGTTAGCCGAGGTCGAGACGATCGGGCCGCCGAAGGCCTGGCACAGCGCCGCCACCCCGGGGTGGGCACTGACCCGCAGCGCCACGCAGTCGTGGGCACCTCGCACCAGCGCATGGGTGCGGCCATTGTGCGGCACCAGCCAGGTGTTGGGCCCGGGCCAGCTGGCGACCAGCGGAGCATGCAGTTCCGGCGCCAGGCCCTCGAGCCAGGGCGCGAACTGCCCGATGGAAGCCGCCACCAAGATCAGCCCCTTGGCCGGATCGCGCGCCTTGAGCCGTAGCAGATGGGCCACGGCCTCGTCATTGTCGGGGTCGCAGCCCAGTCCCCATACACCCTCGGTGGGGTAAGCGATTACACCGCCGGCGCGCAGCACGGCAACGGCGGCATCGAGCGATTCGGCCACGGTCATGGTCTCCTGCCAGATCATTCAGCACAGCGACCGCCGGCAGCCTGCCAGACGGTCCTGATGAGGGCTCACATGCTAGCACGCCTAGGCGTTCTCAGGCAGGCGCACCCAGCCGCCCGGCGCCTGTGCGGCCCGCCCCTCGAGCTCGAGCTCCAGCAGGCGCCGCTGGCAGTCGGGCACGGCCAGGCCGGTCAGGTTCACCAGGGCATCGAGCGGCGATGGCGCATCGCTGAGCCAGCGCAGCAACGGATCGCCGCTACCGGCATCCTGCGAGCCGGCCTCCTGGGGTCGGGCCAGCGCGGGGCTCGACGCTGCCCACTGGGTCAGCTCCTCAAGGATGTCGTCGACGTGGCGCACCAGCACCGCCCCCTGGCGGATCAGCCGCAGGCAGCCGCGGGCCTGGGGGTTGTGGATCGAACCGGGCAGCGCGAAGACCTCGCGGTTCTGCTCCATGGCGAGCCTGGCGCTGACCAGCGAGCCGCTCTTCTCGGCGGCCTCCACCACCAGCACGCCCAGCGAGAGGCCGGTGACGATACGGTTGCGTCTTGGGAAGAAGGCCGGGCGGGTCGATAAGTTGCCGGTAGAGCTGCGCATGGCGCGGCGGATAGATCACATCGACGCCGCAGCCCAGTACCGCCACGCTGCGTCCACCGGCTTCCAGGGCGGCCTGCTGGGCGGCACCATCGACGCCCAGTGCCAGGCCACTCACCACGCACCAGTCGCGGCTGGCCAGCTCACGGCCAAAGGCCGCGGCATTGGTCAGGCCCTCGCGGGTGGGCCGGCGCGAACCGACGATGGCCAGCCGGGGCGGCTGCAGCGCGGCCAGATCACCCAGGGCCCACAGCACCGGCGGCGGGTCGCCGATCTGCTCCAGCAACGCCGGCCAGGCGGGGTGCCCCGGGTGCAACAGGTGGCGGCCAGGCGCAGCCGCGAGCCAGGCCAGGTCGGCCTCTACCGCCTGGATCAGTGGGCTGCGGGAGGGATGGTCGAGCCATAGCCGCAGTGCCGTAGCTGCCGGGTTCGGCAAGCGAGCCAGCCAGCCGGCGGGCCAATCCGGGGCGACGGACAGGATCTCTGCCAGTCGCGAAGCACCCATTCCCGGCAACCGCATCAGTGCCAGCCAGTCGCGCTGGCTCGGCATACGCTGTGCTTCGCTCACCGCCGTGCCACCCCCACCCCGCGGCGGGGGTTATGAATGCGGTCACCGACTTCGAGGGAGCGGGTCGCCTGCATCACCAGGCCATAGCTCATCCTTTCGTAGGGCCGAAACACCATGATCAGCCCGGCATCCGTTCCGGGCAGGCGCAGCGACTCGCCGGTGCGTGGGTCGACGACGCGCTCGCCCTGTTGCTCGACTTCGAGTACATGGCCCGTTTCGAGCCCGTCCCGCCGCCCCCGGTCCAGCGCTACCACCTGCAGCCGACCGATGAAGCGCACTCCACCCGGCACGGCGAGAATGGTACCGTCGACATCGTGACCCGGCGCCCGGGGCACGAACTCGCTGTCCAGCTCGCGATCCTCCAGCGGCAGCACGATATCGTCATTGCGCACTTCCTGGTTGGCGGAGAGGACCTCCATGATCGCGATGCCGTCTTCGCCACGCTCGGCCCGGGCCCG
The DNA here is from genome assembly GCF_051062895.2 of Billgrantia sp. C5P2. NCBI lineage: Bacteria > Pseudomonadati > Pseudomonadota > Gammaproteobacteria > Oceanospirillales > Halomonadaceae > Billgrantia > Billgrantia sp. C5P2. Next base: position 612,735 of record NZ_CM128542.1, on the reverse strand, counting down.
CCCGATGCTGACCAGTTCCAGGCCCAGCGTCTCGCCGGTTGCAGCGTCGCTGTAGCGGTCTCCCACGCGGTAGATGCCATAGCGTTGCCCACTCTGCAGCTCGCCGCGGGCATAGATGCGATCGCCGGCACCACTGATGATGCGCCGGTCGTTGCCGGCCACCACGTAGGCCAGCTCGTCCAGCGTCTCGGGATCATCGATCACGCGGTGGTCGCGCAGGAAATGCCGTACCGTATCCAGGGGAATCGGTTCGATCGCCTCGCGTGCCGGGATGCGGCGCACCTCGGGCGAGAGCCGCACTTCGCCCTGGCCGCGCTCGAGCCCCAGGCATGGCCGGCCATTGCAGTCGTAGAGGTAGACCACGTCGCCGGGATAGATCAGGTGGGGGTTGCGAATCTGTGGGTTGACCTGCCACACCTCGGGCCACTGCCAGGGGTGACGCAGGAAGCGTCCCGAGATGTGCCAGAGGGTATCGCCACGCACTACCGTGTAGCGATCCGGGGCATCGCTGCGCAGACCCTGCTCCCAGTCGAGCCCCTGGGCCTGGGCCAGCGTTGCCGTCAGCAGCAGGGCAAGCCCGGCCCCCCAAGCTCGCGCCCAACTCAGCCCCCGCGTTGCTTTCTCGTCCATCCCGCCACTCCCATGCCCTAGGCGCTCCCGGCCTCACCCGACCACGCCGGGAACCGGCGTGTCGTGCTATAGTCCAATGCTATTGAATTGATATGCATGCCAGCGGTTTCCCCCTGGCCTGCCGCCCTCTAGAATAAGGGCAATTCCCGAATGACAGCATAACGGTGGTTCCAACGCCATGGCCAAATTGACAATTCTCGAATTTCCCGACGAGCGGCTGCGCACCAGGGCCGCGCCGGTCGAGACGGTCGATGACGAGGTGCGCCGGCTGGTCGACGACATGCTCGAGACCATGTACGACGCCTCCGGCATTGGGCTTGCCGCCACCCAGGTGGATGTCCATCGGCGGGTGATCGTGATGGACGTCAGTGACGACAGGGCCAACCCGCTGGTGCTGATCAATCCCGAGTACACGCCGATCGGGGATGAGCGCGAGCTGATGTCCGAGGGCTGCCTGTCGATACCCGAGTACTACGCCGAGGTACCGCGGGCGCTCAAGGTTCACCTCAAGGCGCTGGACCGCGAAGGCAAGCCCTACGAGCTCGAAGCCGAGGGTCTGCTGGCCCACTGCATCCAGCACGAGCACGACCATCTCGAAGGCGTGCTGTTTGTCGATTATCTCTCGCCACTCAAGCGCGACCGCGTGCTGAAGAAGATGCAGAAGCGCCACAAGCTGTTGCAGACGGCCTGATTTCCGCCTCCTACCGATCCGAAGGCTGACGCGATCCGCGTCGGCCTTCGTCGTTTGTGCCCGCCTCCGTTATGATGAGGACATTCGTTCACTGGCAAGGCCCGAGACATGTCCCGACCCCTGCGCGTCATCTTCGCCGGCACTCCCGATTTTGCCGCTGCCAGCCTGGCCGCACTGCTACAGAGCCAGCACAGGGTGGTGGCCGTCTACACCCAGCCCGACCGCCCGGCCGGCCGCGGCCGCAAGCTGACCGCCAGCCCGGTCAAGTCGCTGGCGCTCGAGCATGACCTTCCCGTTCGCCAACCCGAGACCCTGAAGCACGCCGAAGTACAGGCCGAACTGGCCGCCTTCGAGGCGGATATCATGGTAGTGGTCGCCTACGGGCTGATCCTGCCCCAGGCAGTGCTCGACATCCCCCGGCTCGGCTGCCTCAACGTTCACGCCTCTCTGTTGCCGCGCTGGCGCGGCGCCGCGCCGATCCAGCGCGCCATCGAGGCCGGCGATCGCGAGAGCGGCGTGACCATCATGCAGATGGACGCCGGGCTCGATACTGGCGCCATGCTGCTCGTGCGCCGCACGCCCATCACTGCGGCTACCACCGGCGGCGAACTGCACGATACCCTGGCCACACTCGGTGGCGAGGCGATGGTCGAGGTACTGGACGCGCTATCCGATGAGGGCCTAGCGGCCACACCTCAGCCGCAGGAGGGCGTGACCTATGCGGCCAAGCTGTCCAAGGCCGAGGCCGAACTCGATTTCACCCGCCCTGCCGGCGAGCTTGCCGCCAAGGTGCGCGCTTTCAATCCCTGGCCGGTGGCCTGGTGCACCTGCGGCGCCGAGCGGCTGCGGCTACTGATGGCCGAGGCGTCCACCCGCCACGTCGACGAGCCGCCGGCGCTGCCAGGCACTCTGCTTGTGCCCGATGCCGACGCCCTGCGCATCGCCTGCGGCCCGCAGGGCGACGAGGTATTGCGGGTCACCCGGGCCCAGCTACCGGGCGGCAAGCCGCTGGCGGCCCGCGACCTTCTCAATGCGCGTGACGAACGCCTGCGAGCCGGGCACCGGCTGGGCCATGCCGCCGAGGAGAGCGTCTGATGCATCGCTCCACTCCCTCTTCCCGCGCCGGCAAGAACGTCCAGGACGGTGGCCAGGCGGTACGTGCCAGCGCCGCCCGTGCCCTGGTGCCCGTGATCACCGGCAAGGGGTCGCTCAATGAACTGGACGATCACCAGGTGGTGATACGCGACCGGGCGCTGTTCAGGGCCATGTGCTACGGCGTGTGTCGCGCGCTGCCGCGCCTGGAGGCGCTGTCCGAACGCCTACTGAAGACGCCGTTCAAGGCCCGTGACGCCGACATCCAGGCACTGCTGCTGCTGGGCATCTATCAGTTGCTTTACCTGCGCATCCCGGTGCATGCCGCCGTGGGCGAGACCGCCGGCGCCGCACGCCAGTTGGGCAAGGAGTGGGCGACTCGCGTACTCAACGGCTGCCTGCGCCGCCTGACGCGGGAATCCTCGGCGCTTCAGGCCGAGGTCGACCAGGACCCCGCGGTGGCGCTGCTACATCCCCGCTGGCTGCTCAAGGCGCTGCGCCAGGCCTGGCCCGACGACTGGCGCGCCGTCGCCGATGCCAATAACCAGCCCGGGCCGATGACCCTGCGCATCAATCGCCGCCACGGCGACCGCGAAGCCTACCTGGCCCAGCTGCTGGAGAGCGGTATCGAGGCACGGCTGTGCACGCACTCACCCGATGGCCTGACGCTGAAGAAGCCCTGCGACGTTCAGGCGCTACCCGGTTTCGCCGATGGCGACGTCAGCGTGCAGGACGAGGCCGCCCAGCTCGCCGCCGAACTGCTCGGGCCGGCGCTGGCGCCACGCCCCGGTGGCCGTGTGCTGGATGCCTGCTGTGCCCCCGGCGGCAAGACGGCCCACCTGCTCGAACTGTTCGATATCGAACTGCTGGCACTCGACAGCGACGCCGTACGCCTGGCCCGGGTAGAGGAAACCCTGGAGCGACTCGGGCTCTCGGCCACGCTGGTGCATGCCGACGCCACTCTTCGTGACTGGTGGGACGGCACGCCCTTCGATGCCATCCTGCTCGACGCCCCTTGCTCGGGCACCGGCGTGATTCGTCGCCATCCCGACATCAAGCGTCTGCGGCGGCCTTCCGACATACCCAAGCTGGCCGAGCTTCAGGCGCGCCTGCTCGACAACCTTTGGCCGCTGCTGCGCCCGGGCGGGACGCTGCTCTACGCTACCTGCTCGGTACTGCGCGAAGAAAACGACCAACAGGTCCTGGCCTTCCTCGAACGTACCCCCGACGCCGAGGTCACTACGCCACAGGAGGTGAGCTGGGGCCGGACGGCCGGTCCGGGGCGCCAGCTTCTGCCACAGCCCGACAGTCATGACGGCTTCTTTTATGCCAGACTGAAGAAACGGGGTTGAATCACTCCCGCCATCGTCCACATGAGCAAGGAGCACCCATGAGCGACCATGTCTACAAGCATATCGAGCTGACCGGTTCTTCCGAGAAGAGCATCGAGGACGCCATCCAGCGCGCTCTCGACAAGGCCTCTCAATCTCTTCACGGCATGCGCTGGTTCGAGGTCTTGGACACCCGCGGACATATCGAGAACGGCCGTGTCGGCCACTGGCAGGTCACGCTCAAGGTGGGCTTCACCCTGGACTGACACGACCAGCGCCACACGAACCTGTTACATCACCTTCGGCTGGTTTATCCTAGCCACCGGATGCTGCGGCGCCATAACGGCGTCGCAGAGTCGTTTGATGGGCCAGACAGCTTATGAAGATCATCATTCTGGGCGCCGGCCAGGTCGGCGGAACGTTGGCCGAGCATCTGGCCCGCGAGGAGAATGACATCACGGTGGTGGACACCGACGGTGAACGGCTGCGCGAGCTGCATACCCGGCTCGACATCCGTACCGTGGTGGGCCCCGCCTCCTATCCCGTGGTGCTGCGCCAGGCCGGCTGTGAAGACGCCGACATGCTGATCGCGGTGACCAGCCAGGACGAGGTCAACATGATCGCCTGCCAGGTCGCCCACACCCTGTTCCGCACGCCGACCAAGATCGCCCGTGTCCGCGCCACCGCCTACCTCACCCGCAAGGGGCTGTTCGCCCATGAGGCGGTGCCCATCGACGTGCTGATCAGCCCCGAGCAGGTGGTCACCGACCATATCCGCCGCCTGATCGAGCATCCCGGCGCACTGCAGGTGCTGGAGTTCGCCGGCGGCCTGGTGCAACTGGTGGCGGTCAAGGCCTACTACGGTGGGCCGCTGGTGGGCCAGGACCTCGGCTTCCTGCGTCGTCACATGCCCAGCGTCGATACCCGGGTGGCGGCCATCTACCGTCGCAACCGCCCCATCATTCCCCGCGGCGACACCGTGATCGAAGCCGACGACGAGGTCTTCTTCATCGCCGCCCGGCGCGACATCCGCGCGGTCATGAGCGAGCTGCGCCGGGTCGACCGCGACTTCCGCCGAGTGGTGATCGCCGGCGGCGGCAACATCGGCGAGCGCCTCGCCGAGCACCTCGAGCACAGCCACCAGGTCAAGATCATCGAGCATGGGCTCGAGCGCTGCACGGTGCTCTCCGAGCGCCTCAATCGCACCGTGGTACTGCACGGCAGCGCCACCAACAAGCGCTTGCTGGAAGAGGAGAACATCGAGGACTGCGATATCTTCTGCGCGCTGACCAACGACGACGAGGTCAACATCATGTCGTCGATGCTGGCCAAGCGCATGGGCGCCAAGAAGGTGCTGACGCTGATCAACAACGCCGCCTACGTCGACCTGGTGCAGGGTGGCGAAATCGACATCGCCATCTCGCCGCAGCAGGCCACCATCGGCAGCCTGCTGACCCACGTGCGTCGCGGCGACATCGTCAACGTGCACTCGCTGCGCCGCGGTGCCGCCGAAGCGATCGAGGCGATTGCCCACGGCGACATGCAGTCGTCGAAGGTGGTGGGCCGGGCCATCGGCGAGATCGACCTGCCCCGCGGCACCACCATCGGCGCCATCGTGCGCGGCAAGGAGGTGTTGATCGCCCATGACGACGTGGTGGTGGAGTCCGGCGATCACCTGATCCTGTTCGTGATCGACAAGCGCCGCATCCGCGACGTCGAGCGCCTGTTCCAGGTCGGGCTGACGTTCTTCTGATGGTGGCTAGATGACCTTCTGCGACGCGAGGCACGCGGCCCGATGAGCCTGCGAGTCATCCTTCGGATCCTCGGCCTGCTGCTGATGATGTTCAGCCTGACCATGATGCCGCCGATCCTGGTCTCGCTGCTGTTCGGCGACGCCCAGTGGGATGCCTTCGTCATCGCCATCCTGATCACAGTGATGACCGGCCTGGTGATGTACCTGCCCAACCGCAATGCGCGCAAGGAACTGCGTACCCGCGACGGCTTCCTGATTGCCGCGCTGTTCTGGAGCGTACTCGGTCTGTTCGGTTCGCTGCCGCTGATGCTGACCGGCGATGCCGCTCTGATGCCTACCGATGCGGTGTTCGAATCGTTCTCGGGGCTCACCACCACCGGCGCCACCGTCATCACCGGCATCGAGTTCCTGCCCGAATCGGTGCTCTACTATCGCCAGCAGCTGCAGTGGCTCGGCGGCATGGGGATCGTGGTTCTTGCGGTGGCGATCCTGCCGACCCTCGGGGTCGGCGGCATGGCACTCTACCGCACCGAAATACCCGGACCGCTGAAGGATTCCAAGCTGACGCCGCGCATCACCGAGACGGCCAAGGCGCTGTGGTACATCTACGCGGCACTGACGCTGACCTGCTTCCTGGCCTACATGGTGGCGGGAATGAACTGGTTCGATGCCCTGGGCCACAGCTTCTCCACCGTGGCCATCGGCGGCTTCTCCACCTACGATGCCAGCATCGGCCACTTCGACAGTGCCTTGATCGAGCTGATCTGCGTCTTCTTCCTGGTCATTTCGGCGATGAGCTTCAGCCTGCATTTCCTGGCCTGGCGCGGCCGCCAGCTGGGCCACTACCTGCACGATCCCGAGGCGCGTTTCCTGCTGATATTCCTCTCTGGGCTTGTCGTCATCGCCGTGGTCTCGCTGTGGCTGACCGGCACCCACGACATCGAGTTCGGCTTGCGCCATGGGCTGTTCCAGGCGGTCTCGGTAGCCACCACCGCCGGCTTCGCCGTGGATGACTTCTCGGCCTGGCCGGGTGCCCTACCCTTCCTGCTGTTCATGGCCGCCTTCGTTGGCGGCTGCTCCGGTTCCACCGGCGGCGGCATGAAGGTGATCCGCATCATCCTGATCCTCAAGCAGGGCATGCGCGAGGTGATGCGCCTGATCCACCCCAACGCGGTAATCGCGGTGAAGGTGGGCAAGGTGAGCGTGCCCGACGGCATCGCCCAGGCGGTATGGGGCTTCTTCTCGGCCTACCTGATGCTGTTCTTCCTGATGCTGGTGGGGGTCATGGCCACCGGGGTCGACCAGGTCACCGCCTGGTCGACGGTAGCCTCGTCCCTCAACAACCTGGGTCCCGCCCTTGGCGAAGCGTCAGAAAACTATGGCGAACTGCCCCAGCTCGCCAAGTGGATCCTGGTGGTGGCGATGCTGCTCGGACGTCTGGAGATCTTCACCGTACTGGTGCTGTTCACCCCCGCCTTCTGGAAAAAATGACAGCTGGCCGTCACCGGGTTTGGTGCACCGACCGGCTTCGTGGATAATCGGCGTTTCACCCCTTGCAACCCGAGCGTTCATGACCGACTCACAGGACTCCGTGACCGAGCCCCGCCAGGATGGCGCTTTCAGCGGCCCCCATCAAGTCGTCGAAGTGGGCGAGACCCGCTACACCCTGCTGGGCACCGCTCACGTCTCGGCCGAGAGCGCCGATGACGTACGCCGCCTGATCCGCTCCGGCGACTTCGACGCCGTGGCCATCGAGCTGTGCGACGCACGCCACCATAATCTCAGTAACCCCGATGCCCTGGCTCAGCAGGACCTGTTCGAGATCTTCCGCCGGGGCAAGGCCGGCATGGTCGCGGCCAACCTGGCGCTGGGGGCGTTCCAGCAGCGGGTCGCCGAGCAGTCCGGCATCGAACCCGGCGCCGAGATGCGTGCCGCCCTGGAGGAGGCGCGCAACCACGACCTGCCACTGCTGCTGATCGACCGCGACGTGGGCATCACGCTCAAGCGCATCTACGCCAACGTGCCGTGGTGGCAGCGCATGTCGCTGTTCACCGGCCTGCTCGGCAGCGTGATGTCGCGCCAGGAAATCAAGCCCGAGGAGATCGAGCGCCTCAAGGAAGGTGACGTACTGGAATCGACGTTCAGCGAGTTCGCCGCCGAGTCCGAGTCGCTCTACACGCCGCTCATCTCGGAGCGTGACCGCTACATGGTGCTGCGCCTGGCGGAGCAGGCCCCGCCCGGGCGTTACCGTAACGTGCTGGTGGTGATCGGCGCCGGCCACATGAAGGGCATGGTCGAGCATTTCGGCGCACCGCTGCCCGCCGATCCCGAAGTGGAACGCCAAACCCTGGAAGCCACCCCGCCACCCTCGAAAGTCTGGCGCGCGCTGCCCTGGCTGATCACGGCACTGGTGCTGACCGGGTTCGTCATCGGCTTCTCGCGCAACACCGACCTGGGCTGGCAGCTGGTCGTCGAGTGGTTCTTGATCAACGGCTTATTGTCGGGCCTGGCCACACTTATTGCCTTGGCCCACCCGATCACCGTCGTGGCCACCATGTTCGCCGCCCCGCTCACCTCGCTCAACCCCACCATCGGCGCCGGCTTTGTCGCCGCCGGGGTCGAGCTGTGGCTGCGCAAGCCCAAGGTGCGCGACTTCTCGATGCTGCGCCACGACGTCACCGAGCTGAAGGGCTGGTGGCGCAACCGCGTCTCGCGCACGCTGCTGGTGTTCCTGTTCGCCACCCTGGGCTCCGCCGCAGGTACCTGGATCGCCGGCTTCCGTATCGCCGGGGCACTGCTGGGGACCACCGCCTAGGCTGACCCCTCGCCCCGGCCGGTCTCATCGCCAGCCCGGTCTTCTCCCGAGTCGCTGCGTTCGGCCCGGGAGAAGGCCTCGATGACCTGGGCCACCACCTTGCGCCGCTCCACCGGCAGGGCCAGGTAGCGCTGCAGCACGCGGCGCTCCTCGGCGCTGATCGAGGCGTCCCAGGCACCGCGCGGCTCGCTCACCCGGTAGCCGCCGCCCTCGCCGAAGCGCAGCAGTTGGGGTTCGACCCCGAGCCACTCGGCCAGCACCTGCAGTTTCTCCTGCTGAGGCAGGGTCTCCCCGCATAGCCAGCGCCGCACGCCCTGCAGCGTGACGGGCTTGCCCCAATAGCGCAGGTTGAATTCCCGCTCGAGTACGGCAGGGCGCGGTTCGTAGCCGGCAGCGCGCATGGCGGCAGCCAGCCGTTCGGCAAAGGCGATCTTCTCGTTCATCGAAGGAATGTGCCGCGCGCACCGGGCCCGCAGTTAAACCGCGGTTGATCTAACAGGACAACCAATGGTTTACTCCCGTCATGTCAGGTACCCTCGTGTGACATGCCGGCCTTCCCGGATGACATGCCACGTAATCGGGGCGGCAGCTAACCCTCGCTGCCGACTACAACAGGAAAACCCCATGCCGGACTCGCTTGATAGGGAACTCGATGCGAGCATCTGCCCGTCCGTACCGCCCCTCCGCGATGCGGTGCAGCCGCATGGCTGTCTCATGGCTTTTGACAGCGACTGGCAAGGCGTGAGCCTGGCCAGCGCCAATCTTTCTCGCTTCTTCGGCTTGTCGCCCGCCGAAGCGCTCGGACAACCGCCCGAAGAGGTGCTGGGTGCCGATACCGTTACGACCTTGGCGACGGCACTGGCCAAGGGTCTTCCCGGCACCACGATCCCCTCTGGTCAGGCGGATGTCTCCTCGCGGTACCTCTACGTCTCCGCGCATATGGCAGGACGGCATGTGATTCTCGAAGTGGAGCCCCAGGAGGGGGAAGGCCATGACCTGCCGGGACTCGGTTACGCCTGGGGGCTCCGCATCGCCCGGGCCAGCAGCGTCAAAGAACTCTACAACCAATTGCTGCAGGCGCTACATGCGCTGACCGGTTTCGAATCTTGCACTCTCCATAGCCATGAGTATGGCGGACGCAGCATACGGCTGGGCCAGGCAGGCACGCTTCTCGAGCCTCTCCCCAGCGAAGTGGCCCACTGCGGCAGCGCACCGCGGATGCTGATCGACAGCCAGGCGGAACCGATCGAGCTGCTCGCGGCGCCGGGGCCACTCCCGGACCTGTCACACTGCCCACTGTGTCTGCCGCCGCCATTGTTACGGGCCTGGCTGACCGACCGGCAGACCCGTGCGGCACTCATTCTCGATCTTGGCGAGACGACCCCGGGCCGGAGCCTGGTGATATGTCGAGACCGTCAGTCACGTCATCTCGCCCCGCCCCTGCGGCACCTGTTGCTGCAACTCATCCAACTGGTCGTGCAGCGCGAGGCATTGCTTCTCGAAAAGCGCGAAACCCGGCAGCGCTACCGCCTGCTCCACGAACGCAACACCCGTCTCCAGTGGCTGGCCTACACCGACCCCTTGACTCAGGTAGCCAACCGCCAGCGCATCGAACAGGTACTCGAGGCCGAGCTGGCGATAGCCAGCCGGAACGGCAGCCCCTTGGCACTGCTGCTGCTCGACGTCGACCATTTCAAACCGATCAACGACACCCATGGCCATGAAGTGGGCGACCATGTGCTACGCCGCGTGGCCCAGGAAATTCAGTCGCAGCTGCGAGACAGTGATCATCTGGGCCGCTGGGGCGGCGAGGAGTTCGTCGTCGTCGTACCTGGCTGCGACCTGGCCCAAGCACAGGAACTGGCCTGCCGATTGTGTCACGACCTCTCCCGATGCCGCATCGAACCCGTGGGGCAAGTCACCGCCAGTTTCGGTGTCGCCGACCACAAGCCTGGAGACACCTCCAGGAAGCTGGTGCAACGCGCCGATCATGCCATGTATCGCGCCAAGCGAGCAGGGCGTGCCTGCGTGCGGACCCAGGAAGTCGACGAGTGATTCTCCTCTACTCGGCGCGGTGTGCCAGTAGCCGGCGCATCGCCGAAGTCGGCTGTTCGATCTTCTCGTAGCGGCGGCTGGCATCATAGCTGACGTTGAAGGCATCGAAGTAGTCGTCCAGCACCTGGGCCGCCTCGACGTCGCCGCTCTGGCGCAGCAGTTCGGCCGCCACTTCGGCGGTACACAGGTGGGCCTGGGAAGCCGGCTTACGCAGCCGATAGCGGGTCAGGCGTGTGGTGGCCAGAGGCAGCACCGGCAGCCGATCGAGATAGGGGCTCTTGCGGAAGATCCGCCGCGCCTGCCGCCAGGTGCCGTCGAGCAGGATGAAGACCGGTATCCTGCCGTTCGTCTTGGCCTCGCTGACCGCCTCGATGCCCACCACCCGCTCTGCGTAGTCGGGCTGGTCGTCGGGAAAGATCACGAAGGGAGCGAAACGCGGGTCGTCGAGCAACGCCAGCAGCCGTTCGTCCGGCGCCGTGCGGTACCAGGTGAAGACCTCGGTCGCCGGCAACACGTCGCGGATCAGGCGCCCGGTATTGGTCGGCTTGAAATGCTCGAGCGGGTGAGTGATCAACCACACGCGCGCCTCGCTTTCGGCGCAGGCCTGATAGGGGCAGAGACAGTTCAACACCGGCAGCTGGCAGCCGGGGCAGCGCTCGGTAAAGCTGCCCCGCGCCTTGAACTCGCGCCGCGGCGGGCGTGGATGACCGGTCGCGGGGTCATAAGAAAGCCCGGTTACGGGGTCAGGCGAAAATCTCGTGGCGGGGTGGCGGCCCGAAAGGTCGGCCTGGCTAGTCTCGTCCAGCATCTGCTCACTTCTTGGGGAAAGGAGGCGGCATTCTATACCAATCGGCATTCGCCAGCCTCCGGTATGTAGGACCATGTCAGCTATTGGCGAGCAGAGTCTGGGGCACCCACAGCCTCCCTTCGCGTTGCCAATGGCGCACCAGCGCCGGCACACCCTTGCCGGCGGGCTGGCTGATGCGGGTCACCCCCGGCGGCGCCAGCGCCTCGGCCTCTGGGTCGACCAGTACGCTAGGGGCGTCCAGCGGCGTGTGGTCGAGCAGCGAGGCCGCCGGCATCACCGCCAATGAGGTGCCCACCACCAGCAGCAGGTCCGCCTCGCCGACGATCTCGCAGGCCTCCTGGAAGTGCGGCACGCTTTCGCCGAACCACACCACGTCGGGACGCAGCTGGCTGCCCTTGTCGCAGATGTCGCCCAGCTCTATCCCGCCGCGAGGCAGCGGGTACTGCATGCGTGCATCCACGGTGGAACGCGCCTTGAGGATCTCGCCATGCAGGTGCAGCACGTTGCGCGAGCCGGCGCGCTCGTGCAGGTCGTCGATGTTCTGGGTGATGATGCTGACACGAAAACCCCGCTGCTCCAGTGCCGCCAACGCCTTGTGGGCAGCGTTGGGACGCGCCCGGCGCACCTGCTCGCGGCGCAGGTTGTAGAACTGCAGGACCCGGGCCGGGTCGCGCCGCCAGGCCTGCGGCGTGGCGACCTCCTCGATGGGGTGTTCGGCCCACAGCCCGTCGCCGGCACGAAAGGTCTGGATACCGCTTTCGGCACTGATACCCGAGCCGGTGAAGACCACCAGGTGGGGGCGCCTAACGTCTGCCATCACGGCCCTCGTTGCGTTACGTCAGTACACCAAGCCATTCTCTTCGCTGGCACTGAAGCGCTGCTTGTTGCGATAGGGATAGACGTCGATCACGCGCCCGTCGATGATCGCCTGCTGCAGCCCCTTCCAGTAGTCGGCGTCGAACAGCTCGGGGTGCAATTGGTAGAAGAGCTTGCGCAGTTTGAGGTCGGCGAACAGGAACGGTCCGAACTCCTCGGGGAAAATATCATTGGGCCCCACCGAGTACCAAGGCTCGTTGGAAAGCTCCTGCTCCGGATACATCGGTTCGGGGATATGGCGGAAGTTGCACTCGGTGAGGTAGCACACCTCGTCGTAGTCGTAGAAGATCACCCGGCCGTGGCGAGTCACGCCGAAGTTCTTCAGCAGCATGTCGCCGGGGAAGATGTTGGCCGCCGCCATCTGTTTGATGGCGTTGCCGTAGTCCTTGAGTACCGCCCGGGTCTCTTCTTCGCCGATCTGCTCCAGGTAGAGGTTGAGCGGAGTCATCATGCGCTCGGTGTAGCAGTGCTTGATGATCACCTTGTCGCCCCTGAGATACACGGTGGAAGGCGCCACCTCCAGCAGGTGCTCGAGACACTCGGGCGAGAAGTGATCTCTGCGCGCGATGAAATTGGAAAACTCCTGGGTATCGGCCATGCGTCCGACCCGGTCGTGACGCTTCACCAGCCGGTATTTCTCGCGCACGGTCTCGTGGCTCATCTCCTTGGACGGGTCGAAGCGGTCCTTGATGATCTTGAACACGGTGCGAAACGAGGGCAGCACGAACACCGCCATGACCATGCCGCGCACGCCGGGGGCGATGATGAACTTGTCCTCGCGCTTGGCCACCTGGCGATTGAGCGCGCGAAAGAATTCGGTCTTGCCGTGCTTGAAGAAGCCGATCGCCGAATAGAGCTCGCCCTCCGGCTTGTCGGGCATCAGCTGCTGCAGGTAATCGACGAACTCGCCAGGCACCTGCACCTCGACCTGGAAGTAGGCGCGGGTGAAGGAGAAGATGATGGAGACCTCGTCCGATTCGATCAGCACGGTATCCAGGTGCAGCCCCTCTCCCTGCTCGTGCAGGACCGGCAGCACCAGCGGCACCTGTTCACCATCGCCACGCACCCGCCCCACCAGGTAGGCTCCCTTGTTGCGGTAGAACACGCTCTTAAGCAGTTCGACCTCGGCATCCGGCGCATCGAGGATCGTCCGGGGAAGATGACCGCTCAGAAACTCGGCGCCCAGCCGCACGTCCCGCTCCAGATCCTCGAAGGGCGTCTCGAAGGGGGCCTCGGCCAGCGCCCAGCGAATCGCCGCTTCCCAGTCGCCCTTGACGAGCATGCGACGGCAGGGCTCGAGCCCTGAGTGGTGGGCGGCGGCGTCCCGCGAGCTGTAGACGAACATCCAGTCGTTACGGATGTGGCGATGGTGGAAGATCGAGCAGAACAAGGAGTTGAAGTAGGTCTCGGCCAGTTCGTAGTCGAGCCGTTCGCTGATCAGTTCGGCGTAGTGATTGCGCGCCTCGCGCCAGCATTCGCAGTGGGTCAGATCGTCCTCGTCCAGGGCGCGCTGCAGCCGCGCCAGGGTCTCGCCGACCTTCTCCTCGTAGAGGTTGATGCGCTCGGCCGAGGCCTGCTGGGCCTCGCGCCAGGCGGCATCGCGAAAGCGCCGACTGGCATCGGCGGTGATCTCCTTGAAGCGGTTACGGTACTCGTCGAAGCCGTGCAGGATGGTGGCGGCGAGGCGATAGGCGGGGGAATGCTTCATGGCGAACTCCGGGCAGCGTAGGCCACCAGCTTCGCCAATTCTCGCCCGCTGCGCGAGCCGACCATGGTGGGGCGCGTTGTAGTTCGGCGACACGCCCGTCGTCATCCATTCATCATCGCCCTGTCGCCGGGCCGTCATCCACGCCAGGCATTCTCGCTCCCAAGCACCCAGGCAGCGAGGATGCCATGCGAATCTGTCTTGTCAGCGAGACCTGGTCGCCCGAGATCAACGGCGTCGCCCACACCCTCATGCAACTGAGCCAGGAGTTGCTGGCGCGCGGCATGTCGCTGCAGCTCATCCGGCCGTACCCGGCCGACGCCACCGCCCCGCGGCGTACGCCGGACATGCAGGCTGAGCTAAGGGTACCGGGCATGGCGATACCCGGCTACCGTGCCGTGCGCCTCGGGCTACCCGCCGGGCGGCGTATCCAGCGGCTGTGGCAGAAGCAGCGTCCCGACGTGGTGTACCTGGCTACTCAAGGACCCCTGGGCTGGTCGGCACGGCGCGTGGCCAGGCGCATGGGCATCCCGCTGGTGGCCGGCTGGCACACCAACTTCGACCACTACTGCGGCGACTACGGCGTGCCCTGGCTGGCCCCGACGCTGATGCGGGGGCTGCGCCACTTCCACAATGGCTGTCAGGCGACCCTGGTGCCCACCCGCCAGCAGGCGGACGACCTTTCACGCCAGGGCTTCCAGCGGCTCGAGGTGATGGGACGCGGCATCGATCACCAGCGGCTCGACCCCGCGCTGCGCTGCGCCGAGCTGCGCCGCAGCTGGGGAGCCGACGAGCACCGCCCGGTGGCGCTGCATGTCGGCCGCCTGGCGGCGGAGAAGAATCTTTCCCTGCTGCGCGAGACCTTCCATGCCATGCGCAGCGCACGCCCCGACATGGCCCAGGTCGTCGTCGGCGACGGGCCGGCACGCCGCTCGCTCGAGAAGGCGCTGCCGGAGGTACATTTCACCGGTTTCATCTCACCGGAGGCGCTGGCCCGGCACTACGCCAGCGCCGATCTGTTCCTGTTTCCCTCGCTCTCCGAGACCTGGGGCAACGTGGTGCCCGAAGCCATGGCCAGCGGCCTGGCCGTGGTGGCCTACCATCACGCCGCCGCCGCCGAGCTGGTCGACAGCGGCGTCAACGGCGTGACCGTGCCCGCCGGCGATGCCGAGGCATTTCGCGAGGCCGCCGTGGCACTGTGCCAGCAGCCGGCGCGCTACGCCCAGATGGGCCGAGCGGCGCGCCTGCGCAGCCAGGCCTGCCGCTGGCCAGCCATTGCCGACACCTTTCTTTCCGTACTCGAGCAGGCTCGGGAGGTGAACCATGCGACCACGCGCCCTTGCGGTATTTGATCGACTCGACCTGCTGGAGTGGCGGCTGTGCCAGCGCTTCGCCAGCCTCAGCCTGTACGCGCCATGGCTTGCCACCCTGCGGCTGGCCAGCCGTGTGGGTGACTGGCCGGTATGGGTGCTGCTGATCGCCGCCCAGCCGCTGCTTCAGCCCAAGGCCGGCCTCGCCTACTTCCTGCAGTACGCCATTACAGGGCTCGTTGCCATCCTCGTCTACCGCCTGATCAAGACCCGCCTGTGTCGGGAACGCCCCTTCATCACCTTCGTCAATATCATCCAGTGCGGCGAGCCGGCCCGCGACCGCTACAGCTTCCCCAGCGGACATACCATGCATGCGGTGATGTTCTGCGTACTGACCGCCGCTCATGCCCCCTGGCTGCTGCCACTGCTGGTGCCGTTGGCGCTACTCATTGCACTGTCCCGGGTCGGGCTCGGCCTGCACTACATCAGCGACGTCGCCGCCGGTGCCGCCATCGGCTACGCGTTCGCCCTGGCCAGCCTCTATCTGGCAGGCTGACGTTACCAGGGCAGCGCCTCGCCGTTGCTGTGCCAGAAGCCGCCGCTGGCCTCGAGCGTCAACGCCTCGATACGTGCGGCGATGCCGGCGGCGGCCTCTTCGGGCGGGATCAGGCCGCCGAAGTTGACCATGCGGGTCTGCACGTAGCCCGGATGCAACTGGGCGACGGCGATACCCTTGGGCTTGAGGTCGATGGCCAGCGATTTGCCGAAAGCGTTCAGCGCTGCCTTCGAGGCCCGGTAGCCGTAGCGCCCGCCGGAGTCGTTGTCGGCGATGGAGCCCATGCGGCTGGTGACGTTGGCCACCTTGCTGCCCGCGCCCAGATTGTCGAGCAGTGCCTCGGTCACCCGCAGCGGGCCGTAGGCGTTGACCTCCATCTGCTCGCGAATGGTGTCGAAGTCGAGCGAACCCAGCGATTCGTCGTGCAGCAGGCCGGCATTGTTGATCAACAGATGCAGGTGCTGCCCGCGGATGGCCTCGGCCAGGCGCGCCACGTCCTCGTCCCGGGTCACGTCGATGCCCTCGACTACCTGCACTGCGGCTTCGTTGAGCTCCTGGGAGGCCGTACGACAAACGCCGATTACCTGCCAGCCCTCGCCCTGGTAGTGGCGGGCCAGCGCCAGACCAATGCCACGATTGGCACCGGTGATCAAAACACGGGAAGCCATGGCAGCTCCTCAAATTCGAATGGACGGACGCTCTCCAGTGTGGTGCTCGACTCGGGAAGTGCAAGTGCCGATTCGGCACATTTCCTTCAACGTAATGGCGTGCATATAATGGTTACGCAATGTAATACCCCCTACCAGGGAATCTCATCCACCGATGCCTGCCATCGAACAAGGACGCTTTCATGGCCAATCGCGCCTCAACTGTTACTCTCGCCGCCTTGGGTGGCGCTGCCGTCGGCCTGATCGTCGGCTGGCAACTGCCCGACACCACAACGACCGCCGCCCCGATCATCGAAACGGCCGAAGCCGAAACGGAAGTCGACAGCGCTTCATTGCCTTCGCTGCAACTGGGCGAGCGCCTGCGCGGCGAGATCACCTCGGCCAGCGAACTCAACGGCAAGGATGGTAGCCGCTTCGAGCGTTTCACCCTGGCGCTCGAGGAAGAGGCGCTCGTCGAGATCGAGCTCGGCGGGCCCCTGCAGGGCACCCTCTCACTTTATGATGCCGATGAGCAGTTGCTCGCTTCGAGTGCCAATCCGGCCTATTACGACGCCCCGGCAGCCGCCTCGCTGCGCCGTCGCATCGACGAGAGCGGTGACTACATGGTGGTGGTCAGTGGCCAGGACATGCATAGCTATGGTCCCTTCACGCTGACCAGCCGTCTGATGGAACTCACTACCAGTGATACGCTCGAGATGCCCTCGCGTGCCGATGGCTGGTTGCAAGACGGTGGCGACACCTACAGTGTGACGATCGAGGAAAGCGGCCTTTACCAGTTCGAGATGCGCTCCAGCGACGTGGATGCCTATCTGGTGCTGGAAGGCCCCAATGGCTACCGACGCGAGGACGACGACAGCGCCGGCAACCTGGACGCCCGCATTGCCGACTTCCTCGAACCCGGGGAATACCGTCTTATCGCACGCTCTGCCTACGAACAGGAGGGTGGCCTCTACTCCCTGGAACTGGGCCCCCATGAGCTGGCCAGCGACGTGACGCTGCGCAACAGCGGTACGCTGGCAATGGACGAACCGTTGCACGGCTGGTTCAGCGGCGAAACGCTAACGTACGAGTTCACTCTCGATGCGCCTGCCGCCGTGACCATCGACATGCTCTCGTCCGATTTCGATGCCTATCTCGAACTGCACGGCGACAATGTCTCCATCAGTGACGACGACGGTGGCGGTGAGCTCAACGCCCGCCTCTACTCCCCCCTTGAAGCCGGCAGCTACCGCGTGACTGCACGCAGCCATGGCGGTCACGGCAGCGGTCTGTTCGAGCTGCGCGCCAGCGCAACCGCGATCGACGAACTACCCAGCAATGGTCAACTGGAGGTCGATAGTCCAGTGAACGCCAGGCTTGAGCCGGGCGTTCGCGACTACTACGAGCTGGTAGTCGACGAAGCCGGCCGCTATCGCATCGACCTGCTTTCGGACGATTTCGATGCCTATCTCGAACTCGATGGCCAGGGTCAGTACCTGCGCGACGACGACGGTGCCGGTGGGCTGAATTCTCGCATCAGCGCCCACCTGGAACCGGGCGGCTATCGTGTCACCGCCCGCGCCTATGGCAGCAGCGAGAGCGGTAACTATACGCTGCAGCTGCATCGCGAGTGAGCTGAACCCGGTTCCAACCACAGCGAGGGGCAGCGCAACGCCGCCCCTCATCGACCCCCCCCAGCTGCACCACGTCTCACGGCACTGACTCTTTCCGCCCTGCTCACCTGCCCAACCTCCGGTCACTATCGGCCAGCACTGCTACGCTGAACTTGGCAATGACGGATCATGCGTATCAGGAGTAAACCGATGTCTCGGCAAAAGGACCATGCCAATCTTTTCGACGATGCCCGTTCACGCCTGCGGGAAGTCTTCGATGCCATCAATGTGCACGGCGATGCCAGAGAGCGCCTGATGCAGCCCAACCTGGCCATGCAGGTCAGCGTGCCCGTGCGCATGGACGACGGCAGCCTCAGGGTCCTTCCCGGCTGGCGCGTGCAGTACGACAATACCCTTGGGCCGGCCAAGGGCGGCATTCGTTTCCATCCCGACGTCAATCAGGATGAAGTGACCACACTGAGCTTGTGGATGGCGGTGAAGTGTGCCGTGGTCGACCTGCCCTACGGCGGCGGCAAGGGCGGCGTCAAGGTCGATCCCAAGCAACTGTCCAAGCTGGAGCTCGAGCGCCTGGCCCGCGGCTACGTACGCGCCATCGCCGACATCATGGGCCCCGATCGCGACATACCCGCCCCCGACGTGAACACGAACCCCACGATAATGGGCTGGATGGCCGACGAGTTCGATCACCTGGCCCGCGGCAAGGTGCCGGCCGCCATCACTGGCAAGCCGCCGGCCCTGGGCGGTTCGCTGGGCCGCGTCGCCGCTACCGGGCGCGGCGCGCTGCACGTGCTCGACATGTGGGCCTCCCGTGAGCAACGCAGGCCCGAGGAGACCACCCTGGCGATCCAGGGCTTTGGCAACGCCGCCTATCACTTCGCCCGCCTGGCCCACGAGCGGGGCTATCGCATCGTCGCGGTCTCCGACTCCAAGGGAGCAATCTACAGCCGCGAAGGCCTCGATCCCGACCCCATCATGGAGCAGAAAACCCAGAATCAGCGCCTGCATGACATGGTCTACTGCGATGATTCGGTGTGCATCGCCGAGGATGCGGAGCCGATCGAGCGTGACGATCTGCTGACCCTGAAAGCGGACGTGCTGGTGCTGGCGGCACTGGAGAATCAGGTTCATGCGGACAACGTCGACCAGATAAAGGCCGGCGCACTGCTCGAGATCGCCAACGGCCCGGTTACCAGCCGTGCCGATGAGCGACTCGAGGAGCGCGGCGTGCCGGTGCTGCCCGACGTGCTGGCCAATACCGGCGGTGTGATCGTCAGCTACTACGAATGGGTGCAGAACCGCAGTGGAGAGCGCTGGTCGGAGGAAGACATCAACCAGCGGCTGGCCGAACGCCTGAAGCGCGAGAGCGAGCTCGTCTTCGAGCGCGCCGAGCGAGAGGAAATCTCCTACCGCAAGGCCGCCTATCGTCAGGGCATCGAGCGCATCGCCGACGCCATTCAGCGGCGCGGCAACTGCCAGGACAGCGATTGAGCCCCCCGGCTCCGCACGCAGGGTGACAAGCGCCGCGGCGGGGGCGACAATGACGCCCCCTTGCGAGCATATTCGGGCCGCCATGACGGAACCCCTGACCATTCTTCATCAGGACGAACACTTGGTGGCGGTACACAAGCCAGCGGGATTACTGGTACACCGCTCCAAGCTGGCAGCCGGCGAGCGCGAGTTCCTGCTACAGCGCCTGCGCGACCAGTTGGGCCAGCGTGTCTATCCGGTGCATCGTCTCGACCGCCCCACCTCGGGCGTGATGATCCTTGCGCTTGATTCGGCCACCGCAGCTCGTCTGGGCGAAACCTTCACCGAGCGCCGGGTCGTCAAGCGCTACCTGGCCGTGGTGCGTGGATCAGGCCCCGAGCATGAATGGCTGAACTATGCCCTGCGCGAGGAGGATGGCAGCCGTCCCAAGGCGGAGATGCCGGCCTTGGAAGCGCTCACCGAAGTCAGACGGCTGGATGGCGTGGAACTGCCGGTACAGGTGGATCGCTACCCTACCAGCCGCTATTCGCTGATGGAGGTTCGGCCGCTGACCGGGCGTCGCCATCAGATCCGCCGTCACCTGTCACGGCGAGGCTATCCGATCATCGGCGATGCCAAGCACGGCAAGGGCAACCACAACCGCTTCTTCGCCGAACGCCTGAACTGTTCGCGGCTACTGCTGGCCGCGGTGGGCTTGAGCTTCGAGCATCCCGTCGATGGCTATCATTTGGCATTGAGCTGTGGACTGGATAGTGCCATGACAGACCTGTTCCAGCATTTCGGTTGGGCCGGCCATCTGCCGACCGACGCCGCACGTTGCCTGGGAACGCCCTTACCCGCCCCGACCTGACCCAGGAGATTCGAGACGCCACCATGACAGCTCCACTACGCCCACATGATGTCGCCCCGCCAGCTCAGGACGACTACGATTTTCGCTTCGGCGGCATCCGTCGCCTCTATGGCACCCGTGCCCTGGAGCGTTTCCGCAGTGCCCATGTGGTGGTGGTCGGTGTCGGCGGTGTGGGCAGTTGGGCAGTGGAAGCACTGGCGCGCTCGGGCATCGGCCGGCTCACGCTGATCGACCTCGACGATGTCTGCGTCTCCAACGTCAACCGCCAGTTGCCAGCGCTCGACGGTACCATCGGCCGCCCCAAGGTAGAGGTACTGGCCGAACGCTGTCGGGCGATCCAGCCCGGTATCGAGGTCGTGGCCGATACCGCCTTCGTCACCCCGACCAACCTGGCGCAACGCATTCCGGACGACGCCGACCACGTGGTCGACGCCATCGATAGCGTGGTGGCCAAAGCCGCGCTGATCCACTGGTGCCGGCGACGCAAGCTGCCCATCGTCGTCGCCGGTGCCGCTGGCGGACAGACCGATCCCACACGCATCCGAGTGGCGGATCTCGCCCGCACCGAGCACGACCCACTGCTGGCCAAGGTACGTGCACGCCTACGCCGCGACTATGGCTTCTCGCGTAATCCGAAGCGTCGCTTCTCCGTCGAATGCGTCTATTCTGACGAGCAGCTGATCTACCCCGACTCGGACGGGGAGGTCTGCCTGCAGAAACCCGCCAGTGGCGAATCGACCCGGCTCGACTGCGCCTCCGGCGTGGGCGCCGCCACCTTCGTCACCGGCGGTTTCGGTTTCATCGCCACCTCGCGGGTACTCGCGCGACTGGCCAAGCAGGCCGCCAAGGCGGCAGGCGATCACGACACGTCCCCCTGACCTGGAGCCAACGCGATGTCTCATCCTCTCCCTGTTCCCGGCATCTACAGCCACTACAAGGGTAACCGCTACGAGGTGCTCGGTGTCGCCCATCACAGCGAAACCGAGGAGCCGCTGGTGGTCTATCGTGCCCTGTACGGCGATTACGGCCTGTGGGTGCGTCCGCTGGCCATGTTTACCGAAACCGTCGAAGTGCGCGGCGAACCGGTGCCGCGTTTCGACCTCGAAAAGGCGTTCTAACGTTGACCGCGATGCGCCCACCCCGTCATCCGCTTTTCAAGAACGGCAAACAACTCATACATCACCATGGCCATGGCGCTGATCACGATCAGCCCGGCGAACACCAGTGACATGCGCATCTGCGACCCGGCGCTCATCATCAGGTAGCCGATGCCCTGGTTGGAGGCCACCGTCTCGGATACCACGGTGCCGACGAAGGCCAAGGTGATGGCAATCTTCAACGAGGCGAAGAAGTAGGGCAGCGAGCGCGGCAGGCCCACCTTGAGCAGTACGTCCATGCGCCGAGCACCCAGTACCCGGAGCACGTCCTCCATTTCCGGCTCCAGGGTCGCAAGCCCCGTAGCCACGTTGACCACGATGGGAAAGAAGCAGATCAGGAAGGCGGTGAGGATCGCCGGCACCGAGCCGATGCCGAACCACACCACCAGGATCGGCACGAAGGCGACCTTGGGAATCGCATTGAAGCCCACCAGCAACGGGTAGCAGGCGTGGTAGAGAAAGCGCGAGGAGCCGACGACGAAGCCCAGCGCCAGACCCACCGCTACCCCCAGGGCAAAACCCGCGAGGGTGGTCCACAGCGTCTGCCATGAATGCATGCCGATGGGGCCGGCAAAGGTCACCAGGGCTTGAGCGGTGGCCGAGGCGCTGGGAAAGATGAACTCCGGTACCTGGAGCAGACGCACGCTGACTTCCCAGATCGCCACCAGCGCCAGCACGGCGACCCAGGGCGCCAAGCGTTCGCGCAGCTTGTCGTTGTTGTTCATGCTCGCTCCTCAGACGCTGCGGATGTCACCGATCAGATTGCGCAGCTCCTGCACCCTATCGATGAAAGGTTTTTCATAGGTGACCGCCAGTTCCCGCGGCCGCGGCAGGTCGATCTCGCGCCGCTCGATGATGCGCCCCGGACGGCGGCTCATGACATAGACGGTATCGGCCAGGAACGCGGCCTCGCGCAGGTCGTGGGTGACCAACACCACAGTGAAGCGCTGGGCTTCCCATAGGTCGCGCAGCACGCACCACAGCTCCTCGCGAGTGAAGGCGTCCAGCGCTCCGAAAGGCTCGTCGAGCATCAACAGCCGCGGGCGGTGGATCAGCGCGCGGCAGATCGAGGCGCGCTGCTGCATGCCGCCCGAGAGCTGCCACGGGTACTGGTCTTCGTAGCCTTCGAGCCCCACCGTACGCAGCAGCTCGCGGGCCCAACCGACGAACTCCGCGCGTCGCTTGCGGAACTGCGAACGGTAGGGTTTGACGATCTCCAGCGGCAGCAACACGTTGTCCAGGGTGGTACGCCAAGGCAGCAGGTTGGCGCTCTGGAAGGCCATACCGCAGATCTTCAACGGCCCGCCCACCGGTTCGCCATCCACGCGCACGCTGCCGGCTGTGGGTCCATGCAGGCCGGTACAGAGCTTCATGAAGGTCGACTTGCCGCAGCCGGAGGGGCCGACGAAGGCAACGAACTCGCCTTCTCCGATGGAGAGCGAGATGTCTTCTATGGCATTGCCGCTGTCGTCATAGGCCAGGCTGACCCGGTCGAAGTCGACGAAGGGCATGGTTTGTGCCAATGCCGTCACTCCGCGCGCTCGGGGAAGATCATGCGCTCCTCCTGGGGTGGCAGGAAACGCGAGGTGAAGACACGCTCGGGGTCGGGCACCGACGGCAGTTCATAGGCATCGGCCACCAGTTGAATGGCGCTGCGCAGACGCTCTTCGTCCACCGCCCCGGCGCCATTGGCACGGGCATCCTCGGTGTCGATCACGCTGTCGATGGCAAGCCTGAGCCGCCGCGTCTCCATCTCCCTGTCGATCAACGAGTCGCGGTTCTGGACGTAGTCGATGGCGCCATCCGGGTCGGCCAGGGTCTCTTCGAGGGCGCGATTGAAGGCGCGCAGAAAGCCCTCCACGGCTTCGGGATTTTCTTCGGA
The DNA here is from genome assembly GCF_051062895.2 of Billgrantia sp. C5P2. Taxonomy (NCBI): domain Bacteria; kingdom Pseudomonadati; phylum Pseudomonadota; class Gammaproteobacteria; order Oceanospirillales; family Halomonadaceae; genus Billgrantia; species Billgrantia sp. C5P2. The sequence goes on along the minus strand of NZ_CM128542.1, from coordinate 589,455 downwards.
GAAGGCCTCGCTGGCGATGATGGCATTGCCATAGAGCGGCACCCCGTAGTCGGGGAACGGCATGATGGTGAGCTGATCCTCACCCATTCCGCGCCCTTCCAGGTTGAGCAGGCTGGTGAAGTAAAACCCGGTGATGGCATCCACGTCGCCGCGCACCAGCAAGGTCTCGCGCAGGGTGGGGTCGACATTCTGCCACTCGACGTCATCGCCATCGAGGTCATTGGCCGCGGCGAAGATGCCCCAGGCACGGTAGCCGGTATCGAAGGCCGGCGCGGCGATGGACTTGCCGGCGAGGTCCGCGGGCGATTCGATATCGCGATCCTTGCGCGCGAAGACCGAAGCCGGGCTGCCGTCGTACACCACGTAGACGCCCTGTATGCCGGGCCCATCGGGGTTCTCGGCCAAGAACTCCACCAGCGCGTTGAGATCGCCGAAGCCCATCTCGTAGGCTCCCGAGGCGACCCGGTTGATGGCTCCAGCGGAGCCGCTGCCGGAATCGATCTGGACATCGAGCCCCTCTTCGGCGAAATACCCGCGCTCCACGGCCATGAGGAAGGGCGCCGAGGGTCCTTCGAAGCGCCAATCGAGCTGAAAACGAATACGGGTTTCGTCCGCCTGGGCCGCGGAAGCACCCAGCAGGGACAGGCCAAGCGCCCCGGCCAGCAGACCGGTGGTTCGATGGAATCGGTTCATTGAAGTTGCCCTCGCGAAGCTTCTGATTGTGCTTGTTCTATGCAATCGCCCTGCCAACGGCACCCGCTTGCCCGTTGCTCATACAGCGCGCCACATTAGCGCATGGCGGCAAGCCTGTGGAGCGTCGGAAAGGTGCAGCGGAAATCGACAAGCAGATTCTCATGCACCAGCTTAGCTCATAGCGAGGAAGACCAAACCTTGCTCACTGACGCAGCGTTGACGTCAGGAAAACACTTCGACAATTCTCAGCATCGAGAAACAAAAACGGCACCGACGTGTGTCGGTGCCGTTGCGATACGCCGCAGCGCGTCGTTATTCGTCGCCGGCTTCCTGCATCTGACGCAGCATGTAGTTCTCGATGCCGACCTTGTCGATCAGGCCGAGCTCGGTCTCGATATGATCGATGTGCTCTTCCTCGTCGGCGAGGATATGGCGGAACAGATCACGGGACACGTAGTCCTTGACCTGCTCACAATAGGCGATGGCCTCGATGTAGTCGTTACGACCCTCATGCTCGATCTTGAGGTCGCTCTCGAGCATCTCGCGCACGTTCTCGCCGATGTGCAGCTTGCCGAGATCCTGCAGGTTGGGCACGCCCTCGAGGAACAGGATGCGCTCGATCAGCTTGTCGGCATGCTTCATCTCGTCGATCGACTCGTCGTACTCCCACTTGGCCAGTGCCTTGAGGCCCCAGTCCTTGTACATCTTGGCATGCAGGAAGTACTGGTTGATGGCAACCAGCTCATTGCCGAGGGACTTGTTGAGGTATTCGATGACCTTGGCATCGCCTTTCATTGCCTTTCTCCCTTCTTCGTCTCGGCCTTGGGCCTGTCTTGGCGTTGCGTGACGCTCAGCGAACCATAATAGGCAGTATCAGCCCAAACACGCAAAAAATCCAACCGAGACAGTCGGTTGGATTAATGGCAACAAGAATGAGAGAGATTGGCAACGACAGCCGATGACGGCTCGAAACACTACACGGCGTAGGCGAGATCGTTGGCCGAGGCCATCAGTTCGGCCTTGACGGCCTCGCGGGTGATGGACTTGCCGACACAGGCGCACTTGCCGCACTGCGTGCCGCAGCCGGTTTCCTGCTGAATCTCACGCCAGCTACGGGCACCGCCTTCGACGCTTTCGCGGATCTTGCGGTCGGATACGCCCTTGCAAAGACATACGTACATCGACATCCACCTCGCTGTGCTTACGAGGAGTAATGTAAATGATTCGCATAGCATATCGCAAGAGAGAATCGCCTGTTTTTTGACCAAGGTCATCCCGAGCGGCTAGTGCCGGCCCGGCTTGGGTATGACCACGACCCGTGTGCCTGACGCGATATCGGGCCAGCTGCGGCGCTCCGTATCGAACAGCACCCAAAGATAACCCAGCCCGAAGGCGGCCAGCGAGAGCCAGGCCACGAGGTAACGCACCAGGCTCTGGCTCAAGGTGATCGAGTGGCCACTGCGGGTCTGTACGCGCAGACGCCAGGCTTGCATGCCCAGGGTCATGCCGCCACGCATCCAGGAGAAGGCAAAGAATACGAACGCTCCGATCAGCAGCGCCAACTGGAGGGTCAGGCGCTGCGGGGCCCCCTGTCCCACCAGCTCGGCATCCAGCCCAAGGACCAGGCGCACGAAGACCACATGCAGCACGGTGATCAAGATCCAGATCGCCAGGACCAGCAAGGCATCGTAAAGCATCGCACCCAGGCGCCGCCCCAGACCGGCGGGCCATACATCGTCGAGCTGATCGAATCGTCGTTGCATCATCATCCCTTGTTCCAGGCCCATGCCGGCGACGTCGCTAACCCGAGCGGCGCAGCAAATAGAATCCCAGGGCAGCGCACAGCAGCGTAGGTACCAACACCGCCCACACCGGCGAGAAACCGAATACGGTGGAGGCCGGTGCCAGCAGGTCCTGCAGGTACTTGAACGACAGCCCGACGATCACGCCGTAGAAAACCCGCGTTCCGGCAGCCACGGTGCGCAACGGGCCGAACACGAACGACGCCGCCACCAGCACCAGCGAGGCCATGGTCAGTGGCAGCAGCATCTTTTGCCAGAAATAGAGCAGCGGTTGGGTGGCCTGCTGCCCCTGGGACAGCAAATAACGCGAGTAGGCCCACAGTTCACTGGGCGCCTGACTAGTGATATCCCGCAGCAGGCGATTGAGCTGATCGGGGGTGAGGGTCGTCTCCCATAACAGCTGCTCGTGCGCCTCGGCCTCGGTTCGGTCCTCCCCGAAGCGGGTGATTTTCACTTCCTCGAGCATCCAGTGGTCGCCTGCCCAGGATGCACGCGCCGCCTGCACGGCTTCGCGCAGCCTCCTTTCATCGAAGACATAGCGGGTCAGGTCGAGAACCGTATCGTCGGCACGGATGGCGCCGAATCGATAAACGCTGTCGCCCTCGCGCTGCCAGCCACCGCTCTGGGTCAGCAAGGCGCCTTCGCCCTGCATCTGCTCCAGCCGCCAGGCGCTGGCGTACTGCTCGGTACGCGGGCTGACGAATTCGGCAATCAGCAGCAGGATGGCCACCACCAGGATGATCGGCTTCATCACGCCCCACAGAATGCGCGCCAACGAACGTCCCGCGGCGCGCATCACCGTCAGCTCGTTGCTCGAGGCCATGCTGCCAAGCCCGATCAGTGCGCCGATCAGCACGCCTACCGGCGCATATTGGTAGAAGCGCCAGGGCAGACGCATCAACAGGTAGAGCAGGACCTGAAACGCTCCGTAGCCGCCTTCCACATCGTTCAGGTCGTTGATGTAAGTGATTACCAGATCGAGGCCGAGCAGCACTACCTGAACGACGAGGATCGCTCCCAGCACGTTACGGGCGATATAGCGGTCGAGACGGTCCGTCAGCATCAACGCATCCCCCTGCGCTGGTTGTGCATCAGCAGCCCCAGGCCAAGCGCGAGGAAGACCAGATGAATGGGCCACATGCCGATCGACGCCGACAGCGTTCCGCGTCCGATGGCATCCTGTGCCGCCAACAGCAGACTCAAGTAGCAGATGTGCAGGAAGATCGCCGGCAGCAGCTTGGCAAAACGCCCCTGCCGCGGATTGACCCGCGAGAGTGGCATCGCCATCAGGGTCAGGATGAAAACCATCAGCGGCAGCGAAAGCCGCCACTGTAGCTGGGCGCGGGCACGCCCGGAGTCGTCGCCGAACAGCTCCGCCGTGGTGGCATATTCCGCCGACTCCAGCTCACGCTGCTCACCGGCGAGCGAAAGACGCACGGCATAGGTATCGAACTCCAACCGCTCGGCTTCGAAGCGTCCGGGATCGACGCTGTAGCGCTCGCCGTCGGCCAGCACCAGGAAACGGCTGCCGGTATCGCGGTCCACGGTCTGGTAGCCGCTGCCGGCACGGGTCACGGCGGTTTCCGGCGTGCCGTCGCGGCGGCGCTGGCGTTCGCTGATGAAGACCTCCTGCATACGGCTGCCGTCGTCGCTGAAGGACTCGGTATAGGCAGTGCGACCGCCGCCGAAGTCCTGGAAGCGTCCCGGTGCCAGGGCGGTGAAGTCGATCTGGCTGCGCTGCTCCTCGAGCATCACGGCGTTGTGCAGCGCCCCCGCCGGGGTCAGCCACAAACTGCACAGTCCCACGGCTACCGCCAGCAAGGTCGCCGGCACCAGGCTGATCTGAAACAGCCGAGCGGGGCTGGTACCGCAAGCCACCAGCACGGTGATCTCGCTGTTGAGGTAAAGCTGACCGTAGGCCAGCAGAATACCGAGAAAGAAGGCCAGCGGCAGAATCAGCTCAAGAAAGCCGGGCAGGTGATAGAGCATCAAACTGCCGAGGATGGTGGCTGGGATATCGCCCTCTGCAGCGTCAGTAAAGTAGCGGATGAAACGACTGCCCATGATGACCAGCAGCAGCACGCCGGCAACGGCGGCCATGGTCAGCAGGATCTCGCGGGTCAGGTATCGAAAAATGATCATGCAGCGGTCTTCCATGCAATGGCGCCATGCCTTGAGTACACTTGGGTGATTCGGCAGTGGCCTGGAGCCGTGCCGGCATTATCCAGAATCCCCCATCGCTTGTCTTGTGGAGTCACCATGGAATTCCCAGTTCAGACGGCCAATCCCGCCAAGGCCGAATCGGCCTGCCTCGTGGTCCCGGTTTTCAAGGACGGCGACCTGCTGCCCGCCGCCGCCAAGCTCGACGACGCCAGCGAGCGGCTGATCGGCCAGCTGATCGAGCGCGGCGACTTCGACGCCAAGCTGGGTAATGTGCAACTGATCCCCTTCGCCCCCGGCCTCTCCGCCGACCGCCTGATGCTGGTGGGCCTGGGCACGCGCGAGAAGTGCCAGGAGCGCGCCTTCATCAAGGCCCTGGATGCCGCCTTCACCGCCGTCGCCGGGCTGCCGGCCGAGGACGTCGCCGTGGCCTTCACCGACGTGCCTGTACCCGAGCGCAGCGTTACCTGGAAGGCGCGCATGACGGCGGAGGCCGCACAGCGTGCCGTCTACCGTTTCGACGAGTTCAAGTCGGAGAAGGCCCCGCGTCCGCGGCTGGAGAAAGTCACCCTGCTGCTCAGCGACAACGATACCGCCGGCGAGGCCCGCGAGGGTGCTCGCATCGGTGACGCCATTGGCCAAGGAGTGGCCTACACCCGCACCCTGGGCAACCTGCCGGGCAACGTCTGCACGCCGAGCTATCTGGCCGAACAGGCCGAGCAGCTCGGCCGCGAGTCGGGCGGCGCGCTTGCCGTCGAGATCCTCGACGAGGCGGCGCTGGAAGAGCTCGGCGCCCACAGCCTGCTCTCGGTGGGCCGTGGCAGCGAGCAGCCCTCGCGGCTGATCGTCATGAAGTACCAAGGGGCAGAAAATGCCGACGAGTCGCCCCACGTGCTGGTGGGCAAGGGCATCACCTTCGATACCGGCGGCATCTCGCTCAAGCCCGGCGAAGCCATGGATGAGATGAAGTTCGACATGTGCGGAGCGGCCAGCGTGTTCGGCACCGCCAAGGCGGTGCTCGGCATCCGGCCCAAGCTCAACCTGGTGTTCATCGTCGCCGCCGCCGAGAACATGCCTGACGGCCGCGCCACCAAGCCCGGCGACATCATCAAGACGCTGAAAGGTCTCACCGTCGAAGTACTCAACACCGACGCCGAGGGTCGCCTGGTGCTGTGCGATGCGCTGACCTACGCCGAGCGCTTCGAGCCCGCTAGCGTGGTCGACATCGCCACCCTGACCGGTGCGGCGATCATCGCCCTGGGCCACCACGCCACCGGCCTGCTCTCCAACGACGACGACCTGGCGCTGGACCTGCTCGATGCCGGCGAAGCTGCCTGGGACCGCGCCTGGCACCTGCCGCTGTGGGACGAGTACAAGGAGCAGCTCGACTCCAACTTCGCCGACATGGCCAATATCGGCGGGCGCCCGGCCGGCACCATCACCGCCGCCTGCTTCCTCTCGCGCTTCGCCGACAAGTTCCCCTGGGCACACCTGGATATCGCCGGCACCGCCTGGACCTCGGGCAAGCAGAAGGGCGCCAGCGGCCGTCCGGTAGGCCTGCTGACCCAATACCTGCTCGACCGCGAGGAAGAGACGCGTCAGGTCGAGAACGACGCCTGACGTTGCCAAGGTTGCCAACGCAGGCGACAACCGTTACATCTGACGCATTGCGCGCTCCGGGTCGCCTGACTCGGAGCGCCGTAGAAGCCCAAGAAAACGCCGGAATCCCGGCATAGCGGAGACCCATTTGCCGTGCCCAACGCAACCTTCGAGACGCTGCCCAACGCCACACCCGTGGCAGCCAACATTCGCGACGACATTCTCGCCAGCCCCGGCTTCGGCCAGTACTTCAGCGATCATATGGCCCACGTACGCTGGACGGCCGAGTCCGGCTGGCACGGCCACGAGGTACGCCCCTACGGTCCGCTGACCCTCGACCCGGCGGCGGCCGTGCTGCACTACGGCCAGGAGATCTTCGAGGGCATCAAGGCCTACCGCCACGCCGACGGCTCGGTGTGGTCGTTCCGCCCGGAGAAGAACGCCGAGCGCTTCCGCCGCAGCGCGCGCCGGCTGGCGCTGCCCGAGCTCAGCGACGAAGACTTCGTCGGCTCGCTCAAGGCGCTGCTCGCCCAGGACCACGCCTGGGTGCCGACACCCAGCAGCGAGGCCGATGAATCGAGCCTCTACCTGCGCCCGTTCATGATCGCCAGCGAGAAGTTCCTTGGCGTGCGTCCCGCCAAGGAAGTCGACTACTACGTCATCGCCTCTCCTGCCGGTGCCTACTTCAAGGGCGGCATCGCCCCGGTATCGATCTGGCTCTCCTCGCACTACAAGCGCGCCGCCCCCGGCGGCACCGGCTTTGCCAAGTGCGGCGGCAACTACGCCGCCTCGCTGGCCGCCCAGAAGGAAGCCGAGAAGCACGGCTGCGGCCAGGTCGCCTTCCTCGACGCTGCCGAGAACAAGTGGGTCGAGGAACTGGGCGGCATGAACCTGTTCTTCGTCTACAAGGACGGCCGCCTGGTCACGCCGCGCCTGACCGACACCATCCTCGAGGGCGTGACCCGGGACTCGGTGCTCACCCTCGGCCGCGACGAAGGCTTCACCGCGGAAGAGCGTGCCATCAGCATCGACGAGTGGCGCGAGGGCGTGGCCTCCGGCGAGATCACCGAAGTCTTCGCCTGCGGTACCGCCGCGGTGATCACGCCGGTGGGTCAGTTGATCAGCGAAGACGACACCATCCGCATGCCCGACGAAGGCAACGAAGTGGCCAAGCGCCTGCGCGCCAAGCTGCTCGACCTGCAGTACGGCCGCGCGGAAGATACGCATGGCTGGTTGACCAGGCTGGTCTGACGCTACCCACTACGCCAGGAGCCGAACGCCTCGCGAGGCGGCCGGGAGCAGGCCGAAGAGGAGGTCTTTTGCCAGGGAAGGCAAAAGTAGCGCCCAGGGATGGGTTCACAGCGCCTCCTGGTAGGTCTGCTTGCGGCAGGGCCTCGCCACTGCATCGGCAGAATCGGCCCCAACCGTTAAGGCCGTCATGACGCAAGTAGACTTCTACATACTCCCCGACACCACGCTGGAAGCGCGGCTCGACTTCGCCTGTCGGCTGGCCGAGACCATCGCCGGCAAGGGCTTCCGGCTGCACCTGCACGCCGAGGACGAGGCCATGGCCACCGACCTCGACGAGCGGCTTTGGACCTTTCGCCCCGAGGCCTACCTGCCCCACGCCCTGCTCGGCAGCGACATGGCCGAGAGCGTGGCGGTGACCATCGGCTGGGAACAGCCGCCCGAACCGAATCCCGAGGCCCCCATGGCGCTGCTCAACCTCGACCCGGGTATCCCCGAGTGGTTCTCGCGCTTCGAGCGGGTCGCCGAGATCATCAACCAGCACCAACAGGTGCTCGTCGCCAAGCGCGAATGCTGGCAGACCTACAAGCAGCGTGGCTATCCGGTGAAAGCGCATCAGCTACGCGGCTAATACCACCAAGCCAGGGGCGCCGGCAGCAGGCCGAAGAGGAGGTCTTTTGCCATGGATGGCAAAAGTAGCGCCCAGGGATGGGTTCACAGCGCCTCCTCGCAGGCCTGCTGGCGGATCAGCCCCGAGCAGCAAGGCTGACGCCCACTCCCTCATCGCGCTATAATCGAGCCCATTTTTCGACCGCTTCGACGACTTTCCTGCCGCCCGGCACCACGATCCGGCGGCGATCATTTCTGGACCCGGAACGCCCCATGGACAAGACCTACCAACCCGAGCAGATCGAATCCCGCTGGTACGAGCGCTGGGAGGCCGACGGCCGCTTCGCCCCCTCGGGCAAGGGCGAACCCTATTCGATCATGATCCCGCCGCCCAACGTCACCGGCAGCCTGCACATGGGCCACGCGTTCCAGGACACCATCATGGACACGCTGATCCGCTGGAAGCGCATGCAGGGCAACAACACCCTGTGGCAGGTCGGCACCGACCACGCCGGCATCGCCACCCAGATGCTGGTGGAACGCAAGGTCGCCGCCGAGGAGGGCAAGAGCCGCCACGACCTGGGGCGCGGGGCATTCATCGACAAGGTATGGGAGTGGAAGCACGAATCCGGCGGCCACATCACTCGCCAGCTGCGCCGCATGGGCGCCAGCGTCGACTGGTCGCGCGAGCGCTTCACCATGGACGACGGCTTCTACAAGGCGGTGCAGGAAGTCTTCGTGCGCCTCTATGAAGAGGACCTGATCTACCGCGGCAAGCGCCTGGTCAACTGGGACCCGACCCTGCACACCGCCATTTCCGATCTCGAAGTGGAAAACCGCGACCAGCAGGGCCAGTTCTGGCATTTCCGCTACCCGCTGGCCGACGGCGTGACGACCGATGCCGGCCTCGACTACCTGGTCGTCGCCACCACCCGCCCCGAGACCCTGCTCGGCGACACCGGCGTGGCGGTCAACCCCGAGGACCCGCGCTACGCCTCGCTGGTGGGCAAGTTCGTCGAGCTGCCGCTGGTCGGCCGTCGCATCCCCATCGTCGCCGACGAACACGCCGACATGGAGAAGGGCTCCGGCTGCGTGAAGATCACCCCGGCCCATGACTTCAACGACTACGAGGTGGGTCGTCGCCACGGCCTGCCGCTGATCAACGTCTTCACCCAGGACGCGGCGATCCTGCCCCAGGCCGAGGCCTTCGACATCCAGGGCCGTCCGCTGCCCGAGATCGACTTAAGCCTGCCTGAAGCGTACGCCGGGCTCGACCGCTTCGAGGCGCGCAAGCGGATCGTCGCCGACATGGAGGCCGCCGGGCTGCTCGAGCAGATCGAGACGGTCAACAACACCCTGCCCTATGGCGACCGCTCCGGCGACGTCATCGAGCCGCTGCTCACGGATCAATGGTTCGTCGCCGTGGAGAGCCTGGCCAAGCCCGCCATCGCCGCGGTGGAGAACGGCGACATCCAGTTCGTGCCCAAGAACTACGAGAACATGTACTTCTCGTGGATGCGCGACCTGCAGGACTGGTGCATCTCGCGCCAGCTGTGGTGGGGCCACCGCATTCCCGCCTGGTACGACGCCGAGGGCAACGTCTACGTCGCCCGCACCGAAGCCGAGGCGCGTGAGAAGCATGGCCTGAGTGACGACATCGTTCTGACCCAAGATGAAGACGTGCTCGACACCTGGTTCAGCTCGGGGCTGTGGACCTTCGGCACCCTGGGCTGGCCGGAGAAGACCTCGGAGCTGGCGACCTTCCACCCCTCCAGCGTGCTGGTCACCGGCTTCGACATCATCTTCTTCTGGGTCGCACGCATGATCATGCTGACGCTGAAGTTCATGGACGAAGTGCCGTTCAAGACCGTCTACGTCCACGGCCTGGTGCGCGACGGTCAGGGCCAGAAGATGTCCAAGTCGAAGGGCAACGTGCTCGACCCCATCGACCTGATCGACGGCATCCAGCTCGACACGTTGCTGGAAAAACGCACCGGCAACATGATGCAGCCGCAGAAGGCCAAGGCCATCGCCAAGGCCACCCGCGACGAGTTCCCCGAGGGCATCGAGCCCCACGGTACCGATGCGCTGCGCTTCACCTTCCTCTCCCAGGCCACCACCGGGCGCGACATCAAGTTCGACATGGGCCGCCTCGACGGCTACCGCAACTTCTGCAACAAGCTGTGGAACGCCTCGCGCTACGTGCTGATGAACGCCGAGGGCCAGGACTGCGGTGCGCAAGGTGGCGAGGTCGAATTGTCGCTGGCCGACCGCTGGATCGTCTCGCGCCTGCAGCAGACCGAGGCCCAGGTGACCAAGGCGATGGAGGAGTTCCGCTTCGACCACGCCTCCCAGGCACTCTACGAGTTCGTCTGGAACGAGTACTGCGACTGGTACCTGGAACTCTCCAAGCCGGTACTGTGGGACGACGGCGCCAGCGAGGCGGCCAAGCGCGGCACCCGCCGCACCCTGGTGCGCGTGCTGGAAGCCATCCTGCGCCTGGCCCACCCGATGATGCCGTTCATCTCCGAGGAGATCTGGCAGCGCGTGGCGCCGCTGGCGGGCAAGGCAACGGGCGACGGCGCTGAGTCGATCATGAACCAACCGTGGCCCATGGCCGAGCAGGAGAAGATCGACGAGCAGGCGACCCGCGACATCGAATGGCTCAAGGGCGTGATCGTGGCGGTGCGCAACGTTCGCGCCGAGATGAACATCGCTCCCGGCAAGCCACTCGAGGTGCTGCTGTCCAAGGGTGCTCCGGCGGATCGCGAGCGCCTGGAGGCCAACCGGCCCTTCCTCGCCAAGCTGGCTAAGCTCGAGAGCGCCACCTGGCTCGACGACCCGAGCGAGGCACCGCTTTCGGCCACTCAGCTGGTCGGCGACATGGAGGTGCTGGTGCCGATGGCCGACCTGATCGACAAGGAGGCGGAGCTCGCCCGCCTGGCCAAGGAGATCGACAAGCAGGACAAGCTGATTGGCGGCATCGAGAAGAAACTCGGCAACGAGAGCTTCGTCGCCAAGGCGCCGGAAGCGGTGGTCGAGAAGGAGCGCGGCAAGCTCAGGGAGTACCAGGCCGCCCGCGGTGTGCTGGTCGAGCAGCGCGACAAGATCGCCGCGCTCTGAACAGCGGCCCGAAACTGCCGCGCTCTGATTTAGCGGCCCGAAACTGCCGCGCTCTGATTAGCGGCCCGACATCGCCGCCAGGAGACGACACGAATGCCTCGGGATGAAAGCACTATGGCCGGCCAAAGCCAAGGCTTGACGCTCGAGGCGATCCGGCCGCTGTTCCCGCTGCTCGAGCGCAACAGCGCCGGGGCGATCCTGGTCGACGAGGCGAGCCGCCTGATCTGGATCAATGCCTGCTACTGCCGGCTGCTGGGCATCGCCGATCCGGCCAGCGTCATCGGTCGCCCGGTCAACGCGGTGATCCCTCATACCCGCATGCCCGAGGTGGTGCGCAGCGGGCGCCCCATCCTGCTCGACATCATGGAGTACCAGTCCCGCCAGTTGGTGGTCACGCGGCTGCCGCTGCACGACCCGGCCAGCGGCCGGGTCAACGGCGCGGTGGCCTTCATCGTGTTCGACGACCTGGAGCCCCTGGCGCCGCTACTCGGCAAGTACCGCCGCCTGCAGCATGACCTGGCGGCGGCGCGACGCGCCCTGGCCCGGCGCGGCTCACGCTACGAGCTGGCCGACTTCGTCGGCGCCAGCCCCCCGGTGCTGGAGGTCAAGCGTCGCGCCCGACTGGCCGCCGCCCGCGCCACACCGGTACTGCTGCTGGGCGAGACCGGCACCGGCAAGGAGGTACTGGCCCAGGCCATCCACGGCGATTCCCCCCGTGGCGGCAGCCCCTTCATCGCAGTGAACCTCGCGGCGGTGCCAGAGAACCTGCTCGAAGCGGAGTTCTTCGGCGTCGCCCCGGGCGCCTATACCGGCGCCGACAAGCGCACCCGCAAGGGCAAGTTCCAGCTCGCCGACGGCGGCACCCTGTTCCTCGACGAGGTAGGCGACATGCCGCTGGCGCTGCAGGCCAAGCTGCTGCGCGCCCTTCAGGAAGGGGAAGTGGAGCCGCTGGGCTCCAACGAGATCAAGCGCGTCGACGTGCGCGTGATTGCAGCCACCAGCCGCGACCTCGAGGCCATGGTGGCCGACGGCAGCTTTCGCTCCGACCTCTACTATCGGCTCAACGTGCTGCGCATCCAGGTGCCGCCGCTGCGCGAGCGCCTTGCCGACCTGGGCATCCTGTGCGAGACGATCCTCGGCCGGATCGCGGCGGAGAGCGGCGAGCCCCGCGCCGAGATCACCGCCGAGGGCGTGGCGCTGCTGCAGCGGCACGACTGGCCGGGCAACATTCGCGAGCTGCGCAACGTGCTCGAGCAGACCCTGGCCCTGAACGAAGCCTGCAGCGTCATCGACGTGCCGGAGCTGCGCGCCGCCCTGCCCCATACCAATGCCGCAACACACCCCACTCCCTCCACCTCTACCGTGCGTCCCCTGGCCGACGTCGTGGCCGCGGCCGAGCGCAGTGCGCTGTACGATGCGCTGTCCGCCTGCCGTGGTAACAAATCCCGCGCGGCTCGCATGCTGGGCATTCCTCGTTCAGTGCTCTACGAAAAACTGGCCAGACTGTCCGACTAACCGGTCAAGTGTCCGGATTCACGGACACAACCTCTTCGACCATGGTCGGAACATTGTCCGAAAAATCGGACACCCCTTTCCCACCTCTTTCCCTCGCCCTCCTTTAACCCACTGAAATACAGCTAGAAACCAAGAATGGCACGGCACGTGCACTACAAGCGCCAGTGCATGGTGCAAGCGCTATCCGTCCGATGGCGGGTGCGCCATGGCTCATGCATCGCGACAACGCCATCCAAGGCGTTGCGACGACAACAACGCACAAGGAGCTTCCATGCCATCCTCATCGCCTCTCGCCATCCGCCTTCGTCCGCTCACTCTCGGCGTGGCCGCCGCTGCCCTGTTGGCCGGTGCCACAGGCAACGTCCAGGCCCAGGAGCAGGTACGTTGGCAGGTTCCCATCGCCTTCCCCTCGCACCTGGTCGGCCTGAGCACCCCGGTTCGCTTCCTCAGCGAGTCGCTGGAACAGGCTTCGGGCGGCAACATCAATCTGCGCTACTACGAGCCGGGCGAACTGATCCCACCGTTCGAGATTCTCGATGCCGTTTCCGAAGGCCGCTATGATGCCGGCTTCACCTGGGTCGGCTACGACCAGGGCAGTATCCCGTCGCTGCCGCTGTTCGCCGGCGCGCCGTTCGGCATGGAACCGCCCGCCTACCTGGCGTGGCACTACTTCGGCGGCGGCAAGGAACTGCTCGAGGAGATCTATGCCGAGTATGACGTCCAGCCCCTGCTGTGCAGCATGATCGGTCCCGAGGCCGCCGGCTGGTTCGCCGAGCCGCTGGAGTCCCTCGACCAGATCGACGGCCTGCGCATCCGCTTCGCCGGTATCGGCGGTCGCGTGCTGGAGCGACTGGGTGCCTCGGTCACCATGATTCCGGGCGGTGAGCTCTATCAGGCCATGGAGCGCGGCACCATCGACGCCACCGAATTCTCGGCACCGGCGGTGGACCGCATCCTCGGCATGCAGGAGATCGTGCAGAACTACGTCATGCCGGGCTGGCACCAGACCTTTACTACCGCTCACCTGCTGGTCAACAAGGAGAGCTGGGAGGCGCTGGAGCCGCAGACCCAGGCGATGATCGACATGGGCTGTCGCGCCGCCACTCTCTACGGTTACTCCGAGAGCGAGATCGAGACGCCCAAGGCACTGCGCGACTTCGAAGAAGAGGGCGTGAACGCCCAGGTGCTGTCCGACGAGATTCTCACCGAGTTGCGCCGGGTGACCAACGAGGTGCAGGCCGAGATCGCCGCCGAGGACGAGATGTTCGGTCGCGTCCTCGAAAGTCAGCGCGAGTTCATGAAGCTGCACGGCAACTGGCACGTCAAAGGCCACCTGCCGCGCTCCTACTATGCGCCGGAAAATCTCGATAATTGATACCTAAAGCCGCTCTGAATGCCGGCCGCCATCGCACGGTGGCGGCCGGCATTCGTCTCAACACCTCGGAGTCACTCCATGAGCGTCAATGATTCGGCAGGCTCATCCCAAGGGCCGGAGGGCCACTCCGCGCCAGAACTGCCCACCAATCGCTTAAGCCACCGCCTCGACATGGCCATCCTGCTGTTCGGCCGGGCCATCTCCTGGCTATGGCTGGCCACCATGGCGGTTGTGCTGACCAATGTGGTCAACCGTTTCATCCTTGGTCGCGGCTCGATCGCAGTGGAGGAGCTGTCCTGGCACCTGTTCGGCGCCACCATGATCCTGACCCTGGCCTACGCCGTGGTCAGCGACGACCACGTCCGCGTCGACGTGATTCGCGAGAAGTTCACGCTGCGCACCCAGGCCTGGATCGAGCTTGCCGGCATCGTGCTGCTGGCCCTGCCGATTCTCTACCTGATGGCGGAGGCACTGTTCGAGTACGGCTATCGCGCCTTCCAGCGCGGCGAGCGCTCCCAGGCACCCAGCGGCCTGCCCTATCGCTTCATCATCAAGACCCTGATTCCCGTCGGCCTGACGCTGGTGGCCGTGGCGCTGTTCTCTCGAGCACTGCGCTGCTCCACGCTGCTGTTCGGTTTCCCCCGGCCCATCCGCCAGACCACACCGCGGCAGTAGCCACTGCGCATCCAACCGGCATACGCCACGTTCATCTAGCGAGATCGATTATGGGATTGGAGCAATTTCTCGTGCTGGCGATGTTCGCCAGCTTCATGGGCCTGCTGCTGCTGGGGTTTCCCGTGGCCTGGTCGTTGGCCGGCATCGGCTTCGTCTTCGCCATCATTGGCCACGTGCTGGTGGAATTCCTCGGCGCCGACCTGTGGTTCTCCTGGGGCGGCACCATCGGCGTGCTTGACCGGCGCATCTACGGCATCGTCGCCAACGAGCTGATGGTGGCGCTGCCGCTGTTCATCTTCATGGGCATCATGCTCGACCGCTCCGGCATCGCCGAGCGCCTGGTCACCTCGCTGGTGCGCGTTCTCGGCGGCCTGCGCGGTGGCTATGCCGTCACCGTGGTGATCGTTGGCATACTGCTGGCGGCCTCCACCGGCATCGTCGGTGCTTCGGTGGTGCTGCTCGGCATGCTTTCGCTGGGGCCAATGATGCGCGCCCAGTACAACAAGTCACTGGCGGTAGGCACCGCCTGCTCGGTGGGCACCCTGGGCATCCTGGTGCCGCCGAGCATCATGCTGGTGCTGATGGCCGACCGCATGGGCACCTCCGAGGCGTCGGTCGGCCGTTTGTTCATGGCGGCGCTGATCCCCGGGGTGATGCTGGGCCTGATGTATATTGCCTATATCCTCATTGCCGCCTACCTGAAGAAGGACCTGGCGCCGGCGCCCAAGGACCGCGAACCGCTCGACGCCCGCGCTTTCCTGCAGGTGTTTCTCGCGGTGCTGCCTCCTCTGGGGCTGATTCTCGCCGTACTCGGCTCGATCTTCACCGGCTTCGCCACGACGACCGAGGCCTCGGCCGTGGGCGCCCTGGGCGCCATGCTGCTGGCCATGGCCAACCGTCGCTTCAATCTCACGATCCTGCAGCAGGCGCTGTTCCAGACCAGCCGCACCACCGCCTTCATCTTCGCCATCTTCATTGGCGCCACGGTGTTCGCCGCCGTGCTGCGTGGACTGGGCGGCGACGACGTGGTGCGCCTGGCGCTCACCGGCCTGCCCTTCGGCGAAACAGGTATCGTGCTGACCATCCTGGCGGTGGTGTTCCTGCTCGGCTTCTTCCTCGACTGGGTGGAGATTACGCTGATCATCCTGCCACTGGTGGCGCCGGTAATCATGAGCCTGGGCGTCGACCCGCTGTGGTTCGCGATGCTCTTCGCCATCTGCTTGCAGACCTCGTTCCTGACGCCGCCGGTGGGTTTCGCGCTGTTCTACATCAAGGGGGTCTGCCCGCCCGAGATCACCACACGCGACATCTATCTCGGCGTGGCTCCCTTCGTTGCGCTGCAGTTGCTCGGCCTGCTGCTGGTGTTCTTCTTCTCGCCGCTGGCGACCTGGTTGCCCAACACCATCTACGGCGGCAATTGATCCTTATCTTCGGAGAGACTAGGCATGCAACTGACCGACAAGAGAGCACTGATCACCGGAGCGGCCGGCGGCATCGGCCGCGCCATCGCCGAGCGCTACGCCCGCGAAGGCGCCCGGGTCGCCGTGGCCGACCTCGACCTGGCCGCGGCCGAGGCGACCGTGGAAAAAATTCGCCAAGATGGCGGCCAAGCCCTGGCGCTGGCCATGGACGTCACCGACGAAGCCGCGGTGGAAACCGGCGTGGCGACGATGGTCGAGCGCTGGGGTGGGGTGGATATCGCCATTGCCAATGCCGGTATCCAGCATATCGAGCCGCTGCATACCCTATCCTTTGCCGATTGGCGGCGGGTGATGGCGGTACACCTGGACGGCGCCTTTCTGGTCACCGGGGCTGCCCTGCGCCAGATGTACCGGCAGGAGAGCGGCGGTTGCCTGATCTACATGGGCTCGGTGCACAGCAAGCTCGCCTCCCCACTCAAGGCGCCCTACGTGGCCGCCAAGCACGGCCTGCTGGGCCTGTGCCGCACCGTGGCCAAGGAGGGCGCGGCGCACCGGGTGCGCGCCAACGTGATCTGCCCAGGATTCGTGCGCACGCCGCTGGTGGACCGGCAGATCCCCGAGCAGGCCGAGGCGCTGGGTATCTCCGAGGAAGCGGTGGTGCGCGACGTGATGCTCAAGGATACCGTCGACGGCGAGTTCACCACGCTGGACGACATCGCCGAGGTCGCGCTGCAGCTGGCCGCCTTCCCCACGGCGGCGTTGACCGGCCAGTCGGTGGTGGCCAGTCACGGTTGGTACATGCAGTAGTCACAAAACGTTAAGGAACACTGTTCCGTTACGTTCACTTACGCTAGAATGGGGCATTGCCATTTACTTCGCGCGTGCCCCTCATGTCACACTTCAAACCCTACTTCGCGCCTGGCCGCGTCCTGCTGTTCAACCTGCTCGGTGCCCTGCTGGTCTGGTCCTGGCTCTCGCCCAGCCTGCTGTTCTGGACCGCCTGGGACGATGCCGTCTTCTTCACCACCAACGCCTGGCTCCGCGAGGACAATGCGGCGTGGGTACTGCTCGTGGCGTTTACCAACAATCGCCTGTTCGACGTGGCTAGCCTGCTGGTCCTGCTGGGAATCTTCCTCTGGGCAATGCGGCGCGACGCACCGTGCCAGTACCGCCTGCTGCGCTGGGGCGGTATCGGTCTCACCATGCTGCTGTCGGCGGTGTTCATCGCCCAGGGCGTCAGCATGGCGGTCCCCTATACGCATCCCAGCCCCACGCTGGTCTACGAGAATGTCAACCTGATCACGGAGATGGTCGAATTCTCGACCAAGGACAGCTCCGCCAGCAGCTTCCCGGGGAATCACGGCATCAACCTGATCCTGTTCACCGCCTTCATGTGGCGCTTCGCCGGGCTGCGTGTCGCCCTGGTCAGCGCGCTGTTCGCAGTGCTGCTCAGCGCCCCGCGCATTCTCGGCGGCGCCCACTGGTTCAGCGACGTCTACTTCGCCGCCCTGGCGATCAACCTGATCGTCACGCCCTGGATCCTGTTGACGCCGCTGGGCCCGGTCCTGGCCGGTGCCATCACTGGCTGGCTGGTCAAGGTGCGCAGCGCTCTTCCCCAAGTCGCTTAGGCCTAGTTCGCTCTGCGCCAGCCACCCAGAACGCGCTGATCCGGGCCGAAGAAAACCAGCCGGTCGTGGTCGATGAGGAAACGGTAGGCGTTTTCCATCATCCCGGTGACGCGCCGGGCATCGTCGAGTTGCGGACAGCCCCGGCGGGTGGTGGCCAATTCACTGAATTGAACACGATTGCCCGCGTCGAGTTTTACCCGCCCATTGAGCTCGTTGCAGCCATCGCTGCCCGTCACGCGGCCATCGGGAGAAACCACGAAATGTGGCGTCTCGGGCATGGAGAGCCGTTCGTCGGTGCCCACCAGCAGCAGGTTCCAGCGCTGCCCCACCACCGGGTGGTCGCTGGAGACACGAGGGCCATCATCGCGTGTCGGCTCGGAGGGCTGGCTGCCACACGCCGCCAACAAGGACGCGGTCGCCAACATCAGGCCCAGGCGGGCCACAAGCGTCATCTTCATGGACTTTCTTCTTCTCTCAGGGTGAGTTCTACGCCGTAGGCCAAACGCAGTCGTGGGTCGACACACCCGCTACCAAGAACCGGTGTTTTCCATGGACGCCCAGGGCTCCTTGGCCGGCAGCGGATCCCCCTTCTGCAACAGCTCGACGGAGATACCGTCGGGACTGCGAACGAAGGCCATGTGGCCGTCACGCGGCGGCCGGTTGATCGTCACGCCCGCCGCCTGCAGACGCTCGCACAGCGCATAGATATCCTCGACCCGGTAGGCCAGGTGTCCGAAGTTGCGCCCGCCGGTGTACTCCTCCGGGTCCCAGTTGTAGGTCAGCTCGAGTTCGGGCGCCTTGAGCCGCTCGGAGCGCGATGCATCCTCGGGGGCGGCCAGGAAGACCAGGGTAAAGCGCCCCTTCTCGTTCTCCTTGCGGCGAACCTCCTCGAGCCCCAGCAGGTCGCAGTAGAAACGCAGCGAAGCGTCAAGGTCACTGACGCGCACCATGGTGTGCAGGTACTGCATGAACCCCTCCTTGTGTCGTCTTTACTTCACTCGTGGGTGTATTCGTTGAAGATGGCCGGCGTCCGATCCTCGTGGCGCCAGGTCAGCACGGCATAGTCGTCGTGGCGCCCGGTCTCCATGCCTGGCGACCCATGGGGCATGCCGGGCACGGTCAGCCCCGCCACGTCGGGCTGCTCCTCGAGCAACCGCTTGATGTCGGCAGCCGGCACGTGGCCCTCGATGACGTAGCCCTCGATCAACGCCGTATGGCATGAGGCGAGCTCCGGCGTGACGCCATGCTCGATCTTGACCGAACGCATATCGCGGGTCTTGTGCTGGCGCACCTCGAAGCCTTCTTCCTCGAGATGTTCGGCCCAGGCCGAGCAGCAACCGCAGCTGGGGTCCTGGTACATTTCGACCACAGGCGCGGCCTGGGAGGGCGAGACTGAGGCCACGATGACGTAAGTGGCCAGCAATCCCCCAGCCAGGGAGGAGAGCAGCGCTGGCTTCCGGGCCTTGCGGTTTGCGGGTAGGATCTTCATGTCTGCGGCTCCTGATGCGTTGCGTCACCATGCCGATGGAATCGTGACAAGCCGGCGACGGCTTGCCAATACCTCCCAAGGGAAAGAGAGTGGAAATGGCGCACTACTGCGATCTGGCACCGGGACACCCCTGGCACGGCCCCTACCACGAGAATGAATACGGCTTCCCGGTCGGTGACGAAACGGCGTTGTTCGAGCGTCTCGTGCTGGAGATCAACCAGGCCGGCCTGTCGTGGCTGACGGTGCTGAAGAAGCGCGATACATTTCGCCATGCCTTCGACAATTTCGACGTCGACCGAGTTGCCGCCTTCGGCGACGCCGACCGCGAGCGCCTGCTCGGCGATGCCGGTATCATCCGCAACCGGCTCAAGGTCGAGGCAGTCATTCACAATGCCGGCGTGATCCAGACGCTGCGCGAGGAGCACGGCAGCTTCGCCGGCTGGCTCGACCACCACCACCCACTACCGTTGGCCGACTGGGTCAAGCTGTTCCGTCGCACCTTTCGTTTCACCGGCCCCGAGATCGTCGGCGAGTTTCTCATGAGCACGGGCTACCTGCCTGGCGCCCATCGCGACGACTGTCCCATCCACCAGCGCATTCTCGCCGCTGGACCGGCCTGGTACAACACCTGAGCCGAGCGCCTGGCGCTCATACGAGAAGGAACCCGAGAGAATGGATACGCTGACGCAGGCCGCGCTGGGCGCGGCAGTAGGCGGTGCCGTGCTGGGCCGTCGCCTCGGGCGCAAGGCGGTGCTGATCGGTGCGGCGCTGGGTACCCTGCCCGATCTCGACGTCTTTCTCGACTATGGCGATGCAGTGGCCAACGTCACCGAGCACCGCGGCTTCAGCCACTCGCTGTTCGTGCTGACCGGCCTCGGCACGCTGCTGGCGCTGCTCGTCCGACGCTTCGCCCCGGCTCGCGACATTTCCCTGGGCCGTTGGTGGGTCTACTTCTTGCTGTGCCTGATCACTCATCCGCTGCTCGATGCGCTGACCACCTACGGCACACAGCTATGGTGGCCGCTCGACGTGCGCCCCAGCGCCTGGCCGGTGGTGTTCATCATCGATCCACTCTACACACTGCCGCTATTGGTGGGCATCGGTTTCGCATTGGCCACCGGCAACGGCTATCGTGGTCCCGCCTGGGGCCTGGCACTCTCCTGTGCCTATCTGGCATTCGCCATGACCGCCAAGGGCGTGGTCGAGCATCGTCTCACGCCGCTACTGGCCGAACGCGGGCTCGCTGAAGCGCCCCGGCTGGTACAACCCACACCATTCAATACGCTACTGTGGCGGGTGACGATCATCGACGGCGACCGTCATCATGAAACCCTGCTGGGCCTGCTGGATGGCGGTACGCCGCCAATGGTAGAGACCTTCCGTCGCGGCGCTGACCTCGAGTCGGTCGCCCTGGCGCTGGAGAAGGGCCAGCGGCTGGACTGGTTCGCCGGCCCCTTTCTACGCTATGAAGCGCGTGAACTGGACGGTAGGGAAACCCTGGTAGCGACAGACCTGCGCCTGGGGTTTCCTGGCTTCTTCGCCTTCAGCTACGCCTTGGCGGCACGCGAAGAGAAGGCGTGGCAGCCGCTGGAGGCCACCGCGATGGTGGCTCCAGACTCACGCGCGGATCGGCAGGCCCTCGGTCAGCTAGGGGCGCGTATTCTCGATGCACAGGCCAACCTGTGCACGAGTGGTTTCGTCGCCGAGCACTGGGTCGAAGTCAGGCCCGAGGCCTGCTGAAAGCAGGCGTCCACTTCCACGGCCCTAGAGGCTGGCCACGAGGCCATAGATGGCCTGACGGGCCTCCTTGAGTGCGGCATCGCGCAGCCCTTCGCCCATGGCGAGCCCCTCGGCAAAGATCACCGATACGTCGCTGATGCCGATCATGCCCAGCATCGCCTTGAGGTGCGGTGTCTGGCTGTCGAGCTCGGTGCCGGCATACTGCCCGCCACGGGCGGCCAGGATCACGGCACGCTTGCCCTTCACCAGCCCCTCGGGGCCCTGCTCGGTATAGCGGAAGGTGGTGCCTGCGCGCATCACCCGGTCGAACCAGGCCTTGAGCTGGGACGGAATGCCGAAATTGTACATCGGCACCGCCAGCACCAATACGTCGTGGGCCTGCAACTCCTCGATCAGGCTATCGGAGCGCTCGGCCAGCATTTGTTGCTCGGCGGAGCGTTCGTCAGCTGCGACCTGCCAGCTCGAGAGCTCCTCCAGGCCCAGATGCGGCAGCGATTCGCTCGCCAGGTCGCGGTGAGTGACGGCGACGTCGTTGCGCCCGGCGACACGCTCACGAAGGTGGCCGGCGAGGGCGTTGGACTGGCCATGCTCGCCGAGGATCGAGGAGGTAACGAGAAGAATACGGGTAGCCATGACGATCTCCACTGTAGGGTTCGGTATTGATCGTCATGTTACGTGCATTTTTTCATACTAAAAGCGCAGATTTTCGCGCCTATCGTTCGACAAAAACGAAAATACAGCTCTGCAAACAAGCCCCGCCTATCAGGCGAAGTTCTGAGTGACGAAGTCCCAGTTCAGTACGCTCCATACATTCTCAAGATACTTGGGACGCGCGTTGCGGTAGTCGATGTAGTAGGCGTGCTCCCACACGTCGATGGTCAGCAGCGGGGTCTGGCCGTGGGCTATGGGCGTGTCCGCATTACTGGTGTTGACGATGTCGACGCCACCGTCGGCGGTCTTGATCAGCCAGGTCCAGCCGGCGCCGAAGTTGGCTACGGCGCTGGCGTTGAAGGTTTCCTTGAACTTGGCGAAGGAGCCAAACCTGGCACTGATCGCCTCGGCCAGCGCGCCGGTCGGCTCACCGCCGCCGTTGGGTGCCAGGCAGTGCCAGTAGAAGGTGTGGTTCCACACCTGCGCCGCCTGGTTGAACAGGCCGCCGGAGGAGGACTTGATGATCTCCTCCAGCGACTTGTCGGCGTTGTCGGTACCTTCGATCAGTTCGTTGAGCTTGGTGACGTAGGCCTGGTGGTGCTTGCCGTAATGATACTCGAGGGTCTCGGCGGAGATGTACGGCTCGAGGGCGTTCTTCTCATAGGGCAGTGCAGGCAGTTCGAATGCCATTGTTGTGGCTCCTTGCTATTCACGGTGGTGTGGCGGGGCTCGTCCAAGGCAAATCCGATGGCTCCCGGCTTGCCTTGGTTCTGGCCAGCGCGAGGCGCTGCATCCATCGCATCACGGGGTAGGGCTAAGGGGCGATACCTTGACCACAGCCCCGATATGTTTCTCCATTCATCGTCAGCATGACCCGGGCCGGGAACGGTTCACCGCTCATGTCGTCGAAGCAGGCCTGAGCCTCCAGGCGCAGCTCGAAGGTCCGGTCGGGCTGGCTGCTGGCGAGGATGACCCGGCCATTGGCGTTGTCCATCCCGATGACACGATAAGGCAAGGTCATTTCCCGCGCGCCGTAGTCAAGCACCAGGGTCAGTTCGGGTTTGTCATGAGCCAGATTGACGTTCCAGCCCGGTTCGTTGCCGCGCCCATGGAACATGACGCCGGGCCGCTGCTTGCGAGTCAGCGCCGGGCGCGCCATGGCGGCGCTGCACTCCAGCTGGCCGTTGGCGCTCTCGACCACGGCATCCCCGCCCTTGTTCCAGAAACTCAGGTCGCCCTGCTGGTAGCGCGCGCCGCTGGCCACCACCGCGGGTGTCAAGCGATAGGCGCCGTGTGCCGACCACAGCCGCAGCTCGCGCTCGCCGAAAGCCGTCACCAGGTCCTGCTGCGGCGTGCAGCGCCAGGCCTCGAAGCGCTCGGCACCACCGGGAAAAAACGAAGAAGGCATCAGCGGGGCCGTGCTGGCCACCTTGCCGGTATCAGGACGGGGTCCATCGACGGGCGCGGCGACACAGCCGCCCAACAACAGCGAACCGGCGACGAGCAAGGCCGAGCGAAGAGAGGAAGAAGAACGAAGCGACATGGCGGTTCCTTGAACATTCTGAACCGGCACAGCATAACAGGCACCGGCGCCTCCCGGCCCGGTGCCGTTTCACGCACGACGAACGCAGCGCCTCATGCCGGCCTCAGCCGTGGCGACGACGCAGCTCCCGTGCCGCCTCGACCATGTTGGCCAGCGCCGGCTCCACCTCGGCCCAGCCGCGGGTCTTGAGGCCGCAATCCGGATTGACCCACAGCCGCTCGACAGGGATACGCTCGGCGGCCTTCTCCATCAGTTGGACCATCCACGTTACCTCCGGCACGTTGGGCGAGTGAATGTCGTAGACACCCGGGCCGATCTCGTTGGGATAGGCGAAGTCGTGGAAAGCGTCGAGCAGCTCCATGTTGGAACGCGAAGTCTCGATGGTAATGACATCGGCATCCAGCGCCGCGATGGCTGCGATGATGTCGTTGAACTCCGAGTAGCACATGTGGGTGTGAATCTGGGTGGCGTCGCATGCCACCGAGGCGGTCAGGCGGAAGCACTCCACGGCCCAGTCGAGGTAGCCCTGCCACTCACCCTGGCGCAGCGGCAAGCCCTCGCGCAGCGCCGGCTCATCGATCTGAATGGCCGGTATGCCGGCGGCTTCCAGATCGGCAACTTCGTCGCGCAGTGCCAGGGCGATCTGCCGGCAGGTGACATCGCGCGGCTGATCGTCGCGCACGAAGGACCATTGCAGCATGGTTACCGGCCCTGTGAGCATGCCCTTCATCGGCCGCTCGGTGAGCGACTGGGCATGGCGGCTCCATACTACCGTCATCGACGCCGGCCGGGCCACGTCGCCGACGATGATGGGCGGCTTGACGCAGCGCGAGCCGTAGCTCTGTACCCAGCCATTGCGGGTGAATACGTAGCCATCGAGCTGTTCGCCGAAGTACTCCACCATGTCGTTGCGCTCGGCCTCGCCGTGCACCAGCATGTCGATCCCCAGTTCTTCCTGACGGCGTACGGCATCGCCGATCTCGTCGCGCATCTTCGCCTCGTAGGCGTCACGCCCCAGCTCACCGTTCTTGTGGGCGCGGCGGGCGGCGCGGATCTCCCCGGTCTGAGGAAAGGAGCCAATGGTGGTGGTGGGGAATAGCGGCAGATCCAGGGCGCGGCGCTGAGCTCGGGCCCTGACCGGGTAGGGGTTGTCGCGAGAACGCTCGGCGTCACCGATGTTGGCCAAGCGCTGGGCGACTTCCGGCCGGTGCAGCCGCGGCGAGGCTCGTCGGGCATCCAGCGCGGCCGTGGCGGCGGTGACCCAGGCGCGCTCTGCGGCGCTGGCACGGTTGCCCAGCAGCCGGGCCAGGGTCACCGTCTCGTCGAGCTTCTGGCGCGCAAAAGCCAGCCAGCTCTTGAGTTCCTCGTCGAGTTCGCTCTCACTGGCGAGATCCACCGGCACGTGCAGCAACGAGCAGGAGGGTGCGAGCCACAGCCGCTCGCCGAGGCGCATGCGGGCATTGGCCAGGCGCTCATGCAGGGCGGCCAAGTCGGCCCGCCAGACGTTGCGCCCGTCGATAGCCCCGACCGAGAGCACCTTGTAGCCGGGCAGGTTGTCGAGCACCGGTGTCAGCTGTTCGGGCGCGCGCACCGCATCGATGTGCAGGCCATCCACCGGCAGGCCCACCGCCAGTTGCAGGTTGTCCCCCAGGCCACCGAAATAGGTCGCCACCATCAGTTTGAGCGGCGCCGAACGCAAGGCGTTGTAGGCGAATTCGAAGGCGTTGCGCCACTCCACCGGCAGATCCTGCACCAGTGCCGGCTCGTCGAGCTGGACCCACTCCACGCCCTGCTCGGCCAGCCGTGCAAGAATTTCACCGTAGACGGGCAGCAGCGCCTCGAGCAGGCTCAGGCGATCGAAGCCAGCCTCACACCCCTTGCCCAGCCACAGCCAGGTCAGCGGCCCGGTCAGCGCCACCTTGGCCGGATGTCCCGCCGCGCGTGCCTCGGCCACCTCATCGAATAGCCGCGTGGCGGCCAGCTTGAACTGCTGCCCCTCGTGCAGCTCCGGGACCAGGTAGTGGTAGTTGGTATCGAAGTACTTGGTCATCTCACAGGCCGCGGCCGGTGCCCCATGGGGGGCACGCCCGCGAGCCATGCGGAACTGGGTGTCGAGACCGACCTCTCCACGGGCGACCTCCTCCTCGGCCGCGAAACGCGCCGGCACGGCGCCCAGCATCGTAGTGACGTTGAGCACCTGATCGTAGAAAGCGAAATCGCCCACAGTGACATAGTCCAGGCCGGCGTCGCGCTGCGCCTGCCAGTGACGCGCCCGCAGCTCGCGGCCAGCGGCCTCGAGGCCGGCACGGTCGAGCTCGCCACGCCAGTAGGCTTCGACGGCACGCTTGAGTTCGCGGTCGGCTCCGATTCGCGGATAGCCAAGTACATGAGCTAATGTCATGATAAGTCCCTCTACGCATGAATGATGCCGTAGAGTCTCGTCGCCGCGAACTATTGAATCAAACTAAATAAATTAACCTACAACTTGAACATTTCTCATGATTGAACTTCGTCACCTGCGGACCCTGGTTGCCCTGCGCGATGCCGGCTCGCTGGTGGACGCCGCTGAACGGGTTCATCTGACCCAGTCGGCCCTGTCGCATCAGATCAAGGACCTCGAGGAGCGCGTGGGCACGGCGTTGTTCGTGCGCAAGACACGGCCGGTGGAGTTCACCCGCGCCGGTCAGCGCCTGCTGGCCCTGGCCGAACAGGCGCTGCCACTGGTACGCATGGCCGAACGTGACGTGGCCCGGCTGATCGGTCACGAACCGGGCCGCCTGCATATGGCGATCGAGTGTCACAGCTGCTTCCAGTGGCTGATGCCGACCATCGACCATTTCCGCGACCACTGGCCGGAAGTGGAGATCGACATTCCCGGCGGACATCACTTCGATCCGTTGCCGGCACTGGCCCGTGAGCAGCTCGATCTGGTGATCACCGCCGACCCCCAGTCGCTGCCGGGCGTCTACTACGAGCCGCTGTTCCGCTATCAGGGTCTGTTGGCCGTCGCCCGTCAGCATCGCCTCGCCGAACGCACCTTCGTCACGCCCGAGGACCTCACCGAGGAGACCCTGATCACCTATCCCGTCGAGCATGCGCGGCTCGACGTGTTCACTCAGTTTCTCGACCCTGCCGGTGTCCGCCCGCGTGAGATCCGCACCGCCGAACTCACGGTGATGATGATGCAACTGGTGGCCAGCGGCCGCGGGGTCTGTGCGCTGCCCAACTGGGCACTGACGGAATATCTGGAGCGCGACTACGTCAAGGCGGTAGGCCTTGGCGAAACAGGCATGTGGAGTACGCTGTACGCCGCCATCCGCGAGGAGAGCCGCGAGCAGGCGTGGATGGAGGACTTCCTGCGCACGGCCCGCGAGACCTCCTTCGCCGTGCTGGAGGGCATCAAGCCGGCTTGAGCGGCAGCTTGGCCTTGTTGGCCGTCACCCGCGGCAGCAGCAACGAGAAGCGCGCACCGCCCAATTCCTGGCTGTCGTCGACCACTACACTGCCACCGTGCCAGGCCATGATCTTCTGCACGATGGAGAGCCCCAGGCCATAGCCCCCGCTGCGCCGCGTGCGGCTGTCGTCGAGCCGCGCGAAGGGCTTGAAAATGGCCTGGCGTTCGCCGGCCGGCACGCCGGGCCCGTCGTCCTCGATATCCAGGCGTACCAGCCGAGACTCCAGCGATAGCCGCACCAGCACCTGCGATTGGGCATGGCGACAGGCATTGGCCACCAGGTTCTGCAGCGCCCGCTGCAGATAGCGCGGGTCGGCCTGCACTTCCACCTCGGGCCCCGGCGCCAGCGCCAGTCGCAGGTGCGCATGCAACGGTGCCAGGGTCTCGATGACCCGCTCCGCGACGGCGCGGCAATCGACCTGGGTGCGCTCCAGCTCGGCCCCGTTGACGATACCGCTGTCGAGCCGCGCGTAGGTCAGGATTTCGTCGATGAGCTGGTCGAGCTCCTCGATATCGCTGTCGATGCCATGCAGTTGACGATGAACGGCGGGGTCGTCGGTCATGTCCTCGACCATCTGCATGGCGAAGCGTATGCGCGCCACGGGGGTGCGCAGCTCATGGGATACCGCACGGATCATCTCCTGCTGCGAGCGCAGCAGCGACTGCACCTGGGCGGCCATGGCGTTGAAGGCCATGCCGACCCGGCCGATGAAGCCACCGGCGTCGACCTTGACCCGGGTATCGAGGCGACCGCTGGCGATTCGACCCGCGGCCAGCTCGAGCCGAGCCAGGCGCGCCTCCACACCCCGCACGATCAGATAGATGATCGCGGCCAGCACGCCGAGCATGATCACCAGCACCAGCAAGAGCAGGGAAATGGGAGTGGGCTCGAGCGCCGAAACCGGGCCGATCGATAGCCACTGGCGGGAACCGTCGGCAGCCGGCACGGCAAGATGGACTGTCAATGCCCAGTGGCCCGGCATCAGGCGGATCACCAGCTCACCGTCCCGCAGGCGGGTGAGTTGATGACTGTCGAGCCCTTCGGGAGCCAGGTCGCTGAGGCGTACCGGCAAGGCATCGCTGGTCACGCTCTCGAGGCGACGACGGCGAGCGTCACCGTCCACCTCGGCCAGCCAGTCGCCCAGCATCTGAGCCAGGCCGCGTAGCTGACGTTCATTGAGCCCGGAGAGACGCGCTTCCAGAATTCGTTCTTCACGCGGCAGACGCCGGTAGAGCCGCCAGCCCTCCTCCTCGTGCACCTTCACCAACACCTGGCCACGGTCAATCCGACGACGCTCGAACCAACCGAGCCCGGTTGCCTCCGGCTCGCGCAGAGAGAGGCGCATGTCGAGCACGTCCGACTGCTGGATCAACCAGCCGCCGCGCTCGTAGGCCGGCAGAGCCGCCACCCGCCAGGTGAGTAGTTGCAGCGGTGCTTCGGCCAGTTGCTCGCGATACTGCTCGATCCGAACTCGATCGACCAGCGCCAGCCCCATCAGGGCCAGGCCGAAAGTCAGCAGCAGTGCCAGGGCCAAGGCCAGGTAGACACGCAGGAAGGAGCCATCGGCCAGGAACCGCTGCATGGTTCAGGCATCCTTGACGAATAGATAGCCCTTGCTGCGTACCGTCTTGATCCGGTGCGGATGATTGGGGTCGTCGCCGATCTTGGGACGAATCCTCGAGACCCGGACGTCGATGGAGCGATCCTGGCCGTCGTACTTGATGCCGCGTAGATCGCTGAAGATCTCCTCTCGAGTGAGCACCCGGCCGGCATTGCTGGCCAATAGCCACAAGAGATCGAATTCGGCACTGGTGAGATCGATACGCTCTCCCTGCAACCAGGCTTCGCGGGTGGCGCTATCGATCTCCAGGTTGCCGAAGGTGAGACGGGCCTCACCGGAATTCTCGGCGTTCTCGGCTCGCCGCAGCAACGCCCGCATGCGTGCCAGCAACACCCTGGGCTGGACCGGCTTGGGCACGTAATCGTCGGCCCCCATTTCCAGCCCCAGCACCTGGTCCATGTCGTCGGTGCGGGCGGTCAACATCAGGATAGGCCCAGCATAGTCGGGCCTGGCCCGGCGACAGATCGACAATCCATCCTCTCCGGGCAGCATCAGATCGAGGATCACCAGATCCGGCTGCAACGTCAGTATCTGTTCGACACCTCGTGAACCTTCGGCCTCCACCGTGACCTTGAACCCATTGGATTCAAGGTAGTCGCGGGTGAGTTCGGCCAGGCGCACGTCATCCTCGATAATCAGCACGTGTTCCATGTCGCTGCTTTCCAGGTTGTCATCCATCCTAGTCATCCCCGTGCTGGGCTTCGTTATCACTCGGGACACCCTGTCCCGCCAAATTACAAATCAAGGATACCCGAAATAGCTCCTTTCGCCTGCCTTTCATGACATTTCGCGTCATTGCAGCCTGCCAGCGAAGCATAGCCCGGACTTGCACAACAACCCAAAGGATGCCCCCCGGCGAGTCACAGCTCACCCACAGGTTATCCACTTGAAGGAGACGAAAAAGCACACTATCTTGTGTTCTCAAAAGAGAACGACACAAGATGATGTGCATTTACCAAGCCTTCCGTCGGCTGTCAATGCCTTCGTCGCCCCTGACCTCATTCCCACGCAGAAGGGATTATCGGCATGGAACTCCAGACCCCCGACCCCACCGAGCTGTCGCTCACGGCCCCGCAAACCCTGCGCGTCATCAAGCGCAACGGCGACGTGGCGCCCTTCGACGCCGGCAAGATCGCCGTCGCCATGCGCAAGGCCTTCATTGCCGTGGAGGGCGACAACGTCAGCGCCTCCTCGCGGGTCCGCGACTTCGTGGAACAGGCTAGCCAGTCCATCGCTCGCGCCTTCCTGCGCCGCATGCCGGACGGCGGCACCGTGCACATCGAGGACATCCAGGACCAGGTGGAACTGGCGCTGATGCGCGCCGGTGAGCAGAAAGTCGCCCGCGCCTACGTGCTCTATCGCGAGGAACACGCCCGGGCCCGCGCCGCGACCGGTACCGAGATCGAGAAGCCGCACCCCACGCTCAACGTCACGCTGCCCGACGGCAGCCGTCGCCCGCTGGACCTCGGCCGCATCGAGACGCTGGTGTTCGATGCCTGCGCGGAGCTCGAGAACGTCGACCCCAACCGCATCGTCGAGGAGTCGCTGAAGAACCTCTACGACGGCGTCTCGGTGGATGGCGTCTCCCAGGCGCTGATGATGACCGCGCGCACCCTGGTGGAGAAGGAGCCGAACTACACCTACGTCACCGCCCGCCTGCTGCAGGACAATCTGCGCCGCGAAGCGCTGTCGTTCCTCGGTATCGCCGAGGAGGCCACCTTCGGTGAGATGGCCGAATTCTACAAGCCGGCGTTTCAAGCCTACGTGGCCCGCGGCATCGAGTTCGAGCAGCTTGACCCGGCGCTGGCCGAGTTCGACCTCGAGCGCCTCGGCGACGCCCTCGACCATAGCCGAGACAACGCCTTCACCTACCTGGGCCTGCAGACGCTCTACGACCGCTACTTCATCCACCGTGACGACGTCCGCTACGAACTGCCCCAGGTGATGTTCATGCGCGTGGCCATGGGCCTGGCGCTGAACGAAGACGACCGCGAGGCGCGCGCCATCGAGTTCTACGAGCTGCTCTCCAGCTTCGACTACATGGCCTCCACGCCGACGCTGTTCAACTCGGGCACCGTGCGCAGCCAGCTCTCCAGCTGCTACCTCACCACCGTGCCCGACGACCTCGACGCCATCTACAGTGCCATCCGCGACAACGCCCTGCTCTCCAAATGGGCCGGCGGCCTGGGCAACGACTGGACGCCGGTGCGCGCGCTGGGCTCCTACATCAAGGGTACCAACGGCAAGAGCCAGGGCGTGGTGCCGTTCCTCAAGGTGGTCAACGACACCGCCGTGGCGGTGAACCAGGGCGGCAAGCGCAAGGGGGCGGTGTGCGCCTACCTCGAGACCTGGCACCTGGACGTCGAAGAGTTCCTGGAGCTGCGCAAGAATACCGGCGACGACCGCCGACGCACCCACGACATGAACACCGCCAACTGGGTGCCCGACCTGTTCATGAAGCGGGTGTTCGACGACAAGGAGTGGACGCTGTTCTCGCCCGCCACCTGCCCGGACCTGCATGACCTCTATGGCGCCGCCTTCGAGAAGCGCTATGAAGAGTACGAGGCGATGACCCGCTCGGGGCAGCTCAAGCTGTTCAAGCGCGTTCGCGCCAAGGACCTGTGGCGCAAGATGCTCTCGATGCTGTTCGAGACCGGCCACCCGTGGATCACCTTCAAGGATCCGTGCAACCTGCGAAGCCCCCAGCAGCACGCCGGGGTGGTGCACTCCTCCAACCTGTGCACCGAGATCACGCTGAACACCAGCGCCGACGAGATCGCGGTGTGCAACCTGGGCTCGGTCAACCTGGCCCAGCATGTGGTCGACGGCAAGCTCGACGACGACAAGCTGAAGAAGACTGTACGCACCGCCGTGCGCATGCTCGACAACGTCATCGACATCAACTACTACGCGGTGCCCCAGGCCAGGAACTCCAATTTCAAGCATCGCCCGGTGGGACTCGGCATCATGGGCTTCCAGGACGCCCTCTACGCCCAGGACATCGCCTACGCCTCCGAGGAAGCGGTGGCGTTCGCCGACCACTCCATGGAGCTTGTCAGCTATCACGCCATCGAGGCCTCATCGGACCTCGCCGCCGAGCGAGGCCGTTACGAAAGCTTCGAGGGCTCGCTGTGGAGTCAGGGCATCCTGCCCATCGACTCCATCGAGAAGCTGGTGACGGAGCGCGGCGAGAAGTACATCGAAGTCGATACCAGTGCCACCCAGGACTGGCAGCGTATCCGCCGGAAGATCGCCGAACAGGGCATGCGCAACTCCAACGTGATGGCGATCGCCCCCACCGCGACGATCTCCAACATCTGCGGCGTATCGCAGTCGATCGAGCCCACGTACCAGAACCTCTACGTGAAATCGAACCTCTCCGGCGAGTTCACGGTGGTCAACGCCTATCTGGTCCACGACCTCAAGGCACGCGGCCTGTGGGACGAGGTGATGATCAACGACCTGAAGTACTACGACGGCAGCGTGCAACCCATCGAGCGGGTACCGGAAGATCTCAGGGCCAAGTACGCCACCGCCTTCGAGATGGAGCCGAAGTGGCTGGTGGAGGCCGCCGCACGGCGCCAGAAATGGATCGACCAGGCCCAGTCGCTGAACCTCTACATCAAGGGCGTCTCTGGCAAGAAGCTCGACGTGACCTACCGCATGGCGTGGTTCCGCGGCCTCAAGACCACCTACTACCTGCGCGCCCTGGGCGCCACCTCGGTGGAGAAATCCACCGTGAGCCGCGGCACGCTCAATGCGGTAAGCAATCAGTCGCCTTCCACCGCGCCGGAGCCCTCCGCGACTCCGCCCACAGCGCAGAGAGCACCGCGCGGCGTGGAGGATTTCCTCACCGGCAAGGCGGGCAGCGGCTCGCGTGCGCCAAGCGCAAGTGACATCGACGACCTGGGCTGCGAGGCCTGCCAGTAATCCTCACCGGAGGCGGCAACGCCGCCTCCCGCTCCACCGAACGTGAAGGAAGTGGAAATGCTGAACTGGGACGAATTCAACGAAGAAGAGGTTTCCGTCGCCGAGCAGCCGGCCAAGGCCGCGCCGGCACCTGCCGCCAAGCCGCAGCCCGCGGCGACCCCGAGCGATGAGGTGAAGGAAAGCAGCGGCAGCTACCAGGTGGCCGACAGCGACCGTCTGGCGCGGGCCCGCAAGTCGCTGGAGGAGCTCGACGTGGCCGCCGGCCTCGAGGAACTCGAGATGGGTGCGGCGCGCATCGAGGTCGACGACAAGCAGATGATCAACGCTCGCGCCGACCTCAACCAGCTGGTGCCCTTCAAGTACGAGTGGGCCTGGCAGAAGTACCTGGACGGCAGCGCCAACCACTGGATGCCCCAGGAAGTGAACATGAACGCCGACATCGCGCTGTGGAAGAGCCAGGATGGCCTGACCGCGGACGAGCGTCGCATCGTCGAGCGCAGCCTGGGCTACTTCTCCACTGCCGACTCGCTGGTGGCCAACAACCTGGTGCTGGCCCTCTATCGCCTGATCACCAACCCCGAGTGCCGCCAGTACCTGCTGCGCCAGGCCTTCGAGGAGGCGATTCATACCCACGCCTACCAGTACTGCGTGGAGTCGCTGGGCATGGATGAGGGCGAGGTCTTCAACATGTACCGCGAGGTGCCGTCGGTGGCCGCCAAGTCGGCCTGGAGCCTCAAGCACACCCAGTCGCTGGCGCGTCCCGACTTCAATACCGGCACCCCCGAGACCGACCAGGAACTGCTGCGTAACCTGGTGGCCTTCTACTGCGTCACCGAGGGCATCTTCTTCTACTGCGGCTTCAGCCAGATCCTCTCCATGGGTCGGCGCAACAAGATGACCGGTGTGGCCGAACAGTTCCAGTACATCCTGCGCGACGAGTCGATGCACCTGAACTTCGGTGTCGACATGATCAACCAGATCAAGATCGAGAACCCGCACCTGTGGACGCCCGAGTTCCAGGACGAGGTCACCCAGATGATCCTCGAGGGCACCGAGCTCGAAATCGCCTACGCCCGCGACACCATGCCCCGCGGCGTGCTGGGCATGAACGCCGCGATCATGGAGGAGTACCTGCACTTCATCTGCAACCGCCGCCTGGCCCAGATCGGCCTCAAGGAGCAGTTCCCCGGGGCGCAGAACCCCTTCCCGTGGATGAGCGAGATCATCGACCTGCGCAAGGAGAAGAACTTCTTCGAGACCCGCGTCACCGAGTACCAGGTGGGCGGCGCGCTCAGTTGGGATTGATCCTGGACCACAAGCCTCACCCAGCGTTGGGTGGGGCACCTACCAAGCAGGAAAAGGAGCCGAAGGCCTTCATGTAGTATCCCGGTAGCCAACCAAGAGGTGTGTCATGTCCAGAAAAAGCGTTTCCGTCAAGCCACATCGTCGCTCAACCCCTTCCCAACCCGCCAGGTCCTCCCCCAAGCCTGGGCCAAAGACGGTAACCGTCAAGCCTCATCGCCGCTCGCCGCCGAAATGATTACCGCCCACTCGACAACTTGGCTGCGACCTTCAACGATTTCGAAGTGAGGTAAACGTCATGGGAAGTCTCTACGCAAACGACAACGCTCGACTCAGCACGGCACACACCCCTCGGGATTCTCAGGCGTGGCAGCACGCCCTGGATCTTGCCCTGGCCGCCCATAACAGCGAAGACGCCCTGGCCCGCTATCCGCATGTGGCCTTCGCCTTCCCTTCGTCCGCGCCCAACCCCTACAGCCGCGAATACCCGCTGCTCGACTATCGAGAGCTCAAGGAGTGGGCGAGCTCGCGGGGCTGGCGGGTCCGCCCCGCTCCCGAGCGCGCCCCGGCGGGCGAGAAGTACAGCCCCCCGGTACGCTTCACGCGCTTGCCGTCTCGCTACCATTGAAACTGATTGCCGCATGCTCCCAAGATAGCGGGCAGGCGGTTCACGGACAGGGACCGAACTCATGAGCCAAGCTCGGCTGACCACCTTGCGCATCGCCGCGGCAGTGATCCTCGATAGCGAGGGACGCCTGCTGCTTGTGCGCAAGCGTGGCACCGAACGCTTCATGCAAGCCGGCGGCAAGCTAGAACCTGGCGAACCCGCAGAGGCCGCGCTGCGTCGAGAGCTGCACGAAGAACTCAGCCAAGCACCGAGCGCCCTGCGTCTGCTTGGCGAATTCACTGCTCCGGCCGCCAACGAGCCCGGCTGTCAGGTCCATGCCTGGCTGTTCCTGGCCAAGCTGCCGTCACACTCGTTGTTGGCCGCCGCGGAGATCGCCGAGCTCCGCTGGGTAACGCCCGATGAGGCACGTGAGCTTCCTCTG
This sequence comes from Billgrantia sp. C5P2, assembly GCF_051062895.2. Lineage (NCBI taxonomy): Bacteria > Pseudomonadati > Pseudomonadota > Gammaproteobacteria > Oceanospirillales > Halomonadaceae > Billgrantia > Billgrantia sp. C5P2. Next base: position 554,827 of record NZ_CM128542.1, on the reverse strand, counting down.
GCGGCACTGACGCGCGAGCACGTGCTACCGCTGGCGGTTCGACTGAGCCAACAGCTCATGGCTAGCCAAGAGCACTGACGAAATGGAACGTCTGGGAGGCAGTTGAACTCGAGCAGGCTCGCGAGCGATGCCATCAAATGCTGCTGGATGAGGATGGCTAGAACTAGTGTCGCTCCCGGCGCCGTCGCTGCCAACGCCCATAGCAGTTGGCGAAAGGTGTCGCGGTAATCCCGTGTACAGTCATCGAGGCCAGCACGATCAGAGTGCCGACCGTCCAGGCCAGATCGTAACCGCTGCGGCTCGACACCAGCGTGGCGTAGTAGAGCGCCGACACACCGATCGGGCCGAACCAGCCCATGATCAGGGTGATTGGCCAGTTACGCATCGCTGGCAGCCAGGGCCGCAGCAGCAGGATGACCGGCAGGCGGCGAAACAGCAGCACGAGCAGGGCCAATAGCGCTCCTTGCAGACCCAGCGCCTGCCACTCGGACCAAGGGGCAATCAGGCCGAACAGGACGAAAACTGGCATCGTCAGCAGAATATTGACCGCCTCCTGGACGTTATCTTCCTCGCTACGCTCCTTGCCGCCCACTTCTTGATCAAAGGCCAGGCCAGCAGCGAAGACACCCAGGATGCTGTTGGTTCCCAACAGTTGGCCCAAGCCTAGCACCAGGATAGTGAGTGCCAGGGTGATGGAAAGAAAAGAAGGCTGATCGAGAAAGCCACGCTCTTCAGACCACTGCAAGGCTCGCCCTGCCGCCCAGCCAAGCGCGATCCCGGTGAGCACACCCCCGCCGATCTCCCACAGCCAGACCCTGCCGAACCAGTCGAGCCAGGCATCTCCGGCAGGCAGGGACAACAGCAAGATCGGCAGCAGGACGAAGGGATAGGCCAGGCCATCGTTGGCGCCGGACTCGCTGGAAAGCAGGTGACGATAGCTGTCGGGGAGATTCTCCTTTGCCACCCCGCCGGTGACGATGGAAGACGCCACCACCGGGTCGGTGGCGCAGACGGTGCCGCCGACCAGCAGTGTCAACAACAAGGGCAGGCCCATGACCCAGTGAGTCAGCAGCGAGCTGATCAGGAACATGGCCGGCATGGCGATGCCCAGCAGCACCAGCAGCGAGCGCCAGTGCACGAAGGGATAACTGGGCGGAAGACGCAGCGCAATGCCCATCAAGCTGATGCCAAGCGTCAGCCGCGCCGTCTCCTCGAGCATTCGCTTGGCATTGCCCCACTCCATCGGGTCAAGTGCGCTCAGGCCATGGGGCCCCAGCGCCACACCGATCAGGAAGGCGAACAGCGGAGTAGAGAGCCAGGAGCGATCCAGCGGGCTCGACAACAAACCCACGAATAACACCAGGCCACCCACGACCGTGAGCGCCAAGTTCAATTGCCCCATCCCGGCTCCTTCCGCTCTGTACCATCCCTCTACCTACACTAGGCAATCCGGCGCTAGGCGTAAAACCAAGCGTTGCCCGCTGGAACGGGATTGCACGGCGCGTCACCCCTGACGTAGAGTGGATCAAGGTCTTAACGGACAAGGAGTCGAGCATGTCGAACGGCAAGTCCCGCAGCGTCATCAAACGCATCTACGTTCCCACCCACGTACGCGAGCTTCCCAGCGGAGAACGTGTCACCGTGCCCGGCCACTATCGCAAGCCTTCCGAGTCATGATGATTCCCGGCTCTCCGATGTCGGGAACCCAGCTAACGCCATGAAACGATGCGCGGCTCAGCCTCGATATAGGCATCACGGTTGGTCACGTTATTGATGCTGGTGAAGTCGATGCCGCCGCTGCTCTGGATGTAATTCCCCGCCACGATAGAACCGTAAAGCCGAGATGTACCGCTCTGGCTGACATACCCACCGGCCCAGAAGACACCATAATTGTCCGTCCTGCCGGAGAAGGAGATGTTGCGGCCCGCCACGACGAAAAGGCCGATTTCGGCATTGACTGGGCTCGAGGTCGTCGTGGAGCCGCTCATGGACACGTCCTGCGTGGCCACCAGGGTGATCTGCTTGCCCTCCACGCTACCGCTCCCCACCGATAAGCTCCCTTCGCAGTACACCGTATCACCATGGCGCAGCGAGTTGAGGTTGACGCTGCAGCTGCGAATGACACCCGACCGGTTGCGATACTCATCGAAAACATCCGGGTCATAGCGCTTGTAGCAATGAGGAGGGGGCGTTGCGCGGGTGCACTGGGATACGTCCTCGCCGGCTGGACGCTCACCAGGCAAAGGAACATCGACCATGCGGTCGGCCCCGGACGTGATGTAGGCTCTCTGGCTTTCCGGCACGCTGATATCGACGATGCTGTTGGCATGCACCACGCTGGGATTGATACTGCCGTCCGCATAGCGTGCCGGGGTCAACGTGGAATTGCCCGTGACATTGATATGTCCCGCGCTCAGCAACCCCCGAGTGAAGGCGGGATCGGGAATCTCACGAAATTCGACTCTCGCGACCACCGGCAGGCTGCTTGCCATCGCCTGGTTGTCGCTGGCGATCGCCCCCATGGCGACGATGTAGTACTGTCCGCCGACCCTCACATAACGAAAGGGGCAGCGCAGGTTGCCGCGACAGGGCCCGGCACGACTCCCGGGGTAGAACGCCTCCCAGTCCTGAGACTCCAGCGCCTCGAGGGATGCGGCGGGCACGAAGTCAGCCGAGGTGAGGTGCTCGCCCCCTTCGCCCCAGGCGTAGGAAATGGCTTGCTCGGCCCCCATCTGTGCCTCGGTCGACGCACGATAATTGCCGGCAAGACGCTCATCGACCAAGGCGGACTGGAAGCCCGACAGCCCCAGCATCAAGGTGATGGATAGCAAGGACAAAACGACAATGAGCGCGGCACCGTGCTGCTGGTGCATGGATGCCCTCCCTGGACGAGTATTTGCTGCATTGGCCGCCGGGGGGCTGCTGCCCGCCTCAGTGCAATGCTCCTTTGTTCTTTCAGGGTAGAGCAAACGAAAGAATATGCGAAAAGACAGGCGCCCCCGGACCTAGTCGGTTCGATTCAAAATGAGGGGAGGGACGAGCACTCGGATTTATGCCTGACTTAGATCAGCCTGCAACCCGAGTGACCAGGCGTTTTCGCAGACCAAACGGCAAGACATTCCCTCTCAGTACCAAGCGACGATCTTCGGCTCGGCAGGTACGAAAGTATCCGGATTGGTTACGTTATCGATGCTGATGAAGTCTATACCGCCATTGCTGCGAATATAGGTGCCCGCCACGATTGCGCCATACAGGCTCGAATTGCCGTTCTGACGCACATATCCACCGGCCCAGAACACGCCATAATTATCCGTGTTGCCATTGAATTCGATATCCTGGCCGGCGATGACGAAAAGGCCGATCTCGCTCTCGCTGCCGCCGCTTGAAGTAGCCCCGTTCATCGTGACGTTACCGGTCGACACCAGAGTCACTCTTTTACTGCCTATATTTCCACCGGACACCACAAGGTCATTATCACAAAACACCGTATCGCCGTCGTTCAGCGCGTCGACGTCGATACTACAGGTATTGATGACGCCTTCCCTGTTCTCGTACTCGTCAAACACGTTGGGGTCATAGCTCTTGTAGCAGTAAGGTGCAGGATTTTCGTCGCAGGCACTCATGTCCTCGCCTTCGGGCCTGGTCCCAGGCAAAGGAACCTCGATCATCTGGTCGCTACCATCGGTCACTGTCGCTTCCGAACCGTTTCGCAAAGTAATGTCGACGGTACCGTTTGAGTGGACGTTACCCATGACGGTGGACTGACCCGTGACCAGGATATAGTCGGCGCTGAGCAGCCCCTTGGTAAAGGCAGGATTCGGCCCCGGAGTGAACTCGACGCGAGCGAAGACCGGCTGGCTCAGGGCCGCCAGAGTGCCCGCACTGACCACGGCCCCCATGCCAGCAATGAAATATTCGCCCCCATCCTGGAGCAAATAATAGTGACAGGCGATATTGCCGCTACAGACGTTGGCGGAGATATCACTCAAGGCAATGAACTCCGTCCAACTGTAGGCTTCCACTTCAGCGAGGGTCCGCGTGGCATCGAAATCGCTGACGCTCACTCCGCTGCCACTCACGCCCCAGCCGGCCGAGATGGCCCTTTCCGCACCCATCTGGGCTTCGGCCGAAGCCTTGTAGTTACCCGCCAAGCGTTCATCAATCTGCGACGACTGCATGCCGGAAAGTCCCAGCATCAGTGACATGGCCAGCATGGAGAGAACGACGACAAGCGCTGCACCTCGCTGTTGCTTCATGCTCCCTCCCATGCCCATCAGGGCAAGATCAATTGACGGCCTGGTTTCGGTTGACGGCACGGAACTCGAAATCATCCGTCACGCTGCCATCCCGATTCGCCATCAGCGAGAAGTTGACTAGCCAGATACCATTTGAAGCATCAGTTGCACTGAATCCATTGGCCACAAAGGAGGTCACCAGCGGCTCAAAATCGGAGCCACTAGGCGTATCGTTGCACTCCTGTCCCATATTCAGAGACCAACCTTCGCTGGCGCTCAATGCCGAACTACTCAGACGATAGACACGAACGACCCTCACACCCGGGCCGCAACCGCTCATGTCTCCATTGTTCGGAAACTCGACCGTCAATTCATCATTTGTGGCATCGTAGTCAATGTTATTGGCCCGCCGAATATCGCGTATCAGCGTCTCCGTGGCAAAGGTCAGCGCCGCCTGCTTGTTGCCCAGCAGCTCGATCTGACGGAACGTCTGGAATCCCATGAGAAATAGCTGACCGGCACCGAGAATGATGACCAGACCGATCACCAACGCCACCATCAGCTCGATCAGAGTGAAGCCTGACTGCTGATGAGGGACATGATGCGGTGAGCCTGCAATGGTCATTGTGCGCGCTCCCCTTATGGATCCAGGTCGGGCAACCGGAACTGGTAAACGAACCCCACCCCGGTTTCACCCGCGCCATAGCGATCCTCTTGCCAGCGTACGGTTACGCTATAGTCACAGTCCGTACCGCCGATATCGCTTCCCGTATCGAAAAGAAGGGTGCCGAACCAGTTCCCCAGCCAGCCATTTTCGACCGCATTCGCAGCCGGGCACGCTTTGTTGGGATCCGCTGAAAGCGCGGCCCACGCCCTCTCCTGCGCATCGATCGCCGCCAGGCTGACCACCGCGCGCTGATAGCCCATATGGGCGCTCTGCAGCGCCCTGAGCTGCATGGCCGCTACACCGAGCAGGCCGATGGAGAGCACCAGCACGGCGATCAGCGCTTCGATTAGCGTAAAACCTGACTGAGCGTGGCGTCTCATTTCGCTCCTCAACTCGTCGGCTTGCCGATACGGCCAGTGGTACTCACGCGCAGGTCGATGTCTCCGGCAGCACTGTGATCGACCGTGATGTCACAGCCTGACGTGCAGTTCGCGCGACGCCCCAGCGCATTGAAGGTGATATTCGTATTGGTGATACTGACCTGGCCGCCGCCGCGTGCAGAGCGAATCGCAATGTCGTTATTGTCGGCCGTAGTGATCCTGTATTCCCAGGGGCTGGCTTGTGTCACCCGGAATGTCACGTTCTCGCGCCGCTTGATGGCCTCACTGCGGGCCTGGTTCAGACCGGACAGTATCAGGTTGTAGTCACCCGCGAGCTGGTTTCTGGCCATCATGCCCTGAAAGCCCGGTACGGCAATGGTGGCAACGATCGTCATCACGGCGATCGTGACCAACAACTCGATGAGGGTGAAACCAGCGCTTTTCATCGATACGTTACCAGCAGGCCGCAGGGCTTCTGACACCTTGATGATTCAGGGTCATGTTCCCGGAACATCCGTCCGGGCCACGACCGGCTCTCAATGCAGCAGTGAGGGTGTAAGTCGCAGCAGCACTCGTCACGGTGATTGTGTAGTTTCCATCAGGAGAGGGCGAAGCCACGCTGCATCCCGCATAGGAGTTGTTGACCGTATAGCAACGCTCGAGCTGACCGGCTGCCTCCATGAGCCCGGCATGGGCATCGGTGCGTGTCGCCCGCTCCACATAGCCGCGATAACTCGGTATGGCAATAGACGCCAGTATCGCGATCACGGCCACGGCGATCATCAGTTCGATCAGCGTAAAGCCATGGGCGCGCCGGGGCGTGCCATACCGGGACCAGCGATGAGCCGGGCAAGCGTAGGTCGTCACTCGGCGCTCCTCCGCTGATTGGTTACACTTGGTTTCAGTATGTATCATGACAACCAACCCTGCTAGATACGTCATGAAAAAAGCCGGGGCAGGCCCGGCTTGATATTCTCACACAGCATGAGAAGTCTCATACCTTCAGGTGGTATCGTTCTTCATACCTTTTCTGAGGATAGCGAATCGCTGGCGATCACGCGTTCACGCAGCTCGCGGGGCATGGAAAAGGTGATGGTCTCCTCGCGGCCGGCCAGTTCCTCCGGCGCCTGAGCGCCCAATCCCTGGAGCCGTTCGATCACCCCCTTGACCAGCACCTCCGGCGCGCTCGCCCCTGCGGTGATACCGACGGCAGATACATCCTTGAGCCACACCGGATCGATCTGGCTGGCGTCGTCGATCAGGTAGGCCGGTGTGCCGACCCGCTCGGCCAGCTCCCGTAGCCGGTTGGAATTCGAGCTGTTGGGGCTACCCACTACCAACAGCAGGTCGCAGTCGGCAGCCAGCTCGCGCACCGCATCCTGACGGTTCTGGGTGGCATAGCAGATGTCGTCCTTGCGTGGCCCCTCGATCTCGGGAAACTTCACGCGCAGGGCATCGATCACCCGGGCAGTGTCATCCATGGAGAGCGTGGTCTGGGTGACGAAGGCAAGCCGGGTCGGGTCGTTCACCGCCAGACGCTCGACGTCAGCCTCGTCCTCGACCAGGTAGATGGCGCCGCCGTGGGTTACGTCGTAGCGCCCCATGGTGCCCTCCACCTCCGGATGGCCGGCATGGCCGATGAGGATGCACTCCTGTCCACGCCTGGCGTAGCGAAGTACTTCCAAATGCACCTTGGTCACCAGCGGGCAGGTGGCGTCGAAGACCTTGAGACCGCGCCGCTCGGCGTCCTCCTGCACAGCCCGTGAGACGCCATGGGCGGAGAAGATCACGATGACATCATCGGGCACCTCGTCGAGCTCCTCGACGAAGACAGCTCCACGGCTGCGCAGCGTGTCGACCACGAAGCGGTTGTGAACGACTTCATGACGCACGTAGATGGGTGGCCCGAAGACGTCCAGTGCACGGTTGACGATCTCGATGGCACGATCGACACCGGCACAGAAGCCGCGGGGATTGGCCAGCCTGATTCGCACGGAGTTAGCTTGCATGGTTACGTCGCCTTGATGCGTCAGGGCATCCGATAATGGTATTTCAAGTCAGGGCTGTCGCGGCGGCAGTTCTCTGCGAAGGCGCTGTGACCCCATCCCTAGGCGCTACTTTTGCCTTCCCTGGCAAAAGACCTCCGCTACGACCCGCCCCCGACTCCCTTCTGACAGTCGATCATCGTGCTAACCGCTCAGTGTGTCTGCGCGGGCCGGACGTCGATCACTTCCACCTCGAAGGTCAGGGTACGCCCGGCAAGCGGATGGTTGAAGTCCACTTCCACCTGGCGCTCACCAACGGCGGAGATCACCCCAGGCAATTCGCCGCCAGCGGGATCGGAGAAGGACATCACCGTGCCCACCTCGGGCTCAATCTCCTCGAAATCGTCGCGGCTCAGCATCTGCACGTTCTGCGGATTGTGCTGGCCGAAACCGTGCTCAGGCGTGATCTCGAAGCTGCCGCTTTCACCGCCCGTCATGCCCTTCAGAGGGTGCTCGAAGCCGGGCGGCAGGTTGCCGTCACCCACCTGAAAGGTAGCGGGCTGCTTTTCCCGGGTGGAGTCGACTATGGTGCCGTCCTCCAGCTTGAGGGTGAAGTGCAGGGTCACTTCCATGCCCTCGTCGATGCGATATTCGCTCATGTCGCTCTCGCTTGATCGGCTCTTGCGCTCGTTAGGTCGGTATCTGCCAGCAGCATAGCAGGCGTGTCAGCCGCGCCGCCGCGCCTGCTTGCGGCCTTCGAAGATGGATTCCCAGATCAGGCCGACGGCCCCCAGCGTGATGCCGATATCGGCCACGTTGAAGGCCGGGTAGTACCAGCCGGCGACATGGAAGGAAAAGAAGTCGACCACGTAGCCATGTACCAGGCGGTCATAGAGATTGCCCAGCGCCCCGCCGATGACCAGTGCCAGCGAGACGGCGAGCAGCTTTTCGTCGGCCTTGAGCCGGCTCATCCAGATGCTGAGGCCTACCGTCGCGCCAACGGCGATCAGAGCGAAGAACCAGCGCTGCCAACCGGGATGTCCGGCAAGGAAGCTGAACGCCGCGCCGGTATTGTGCAGCAATGTCAGGTTGAAGAACGGCAGCACTTCCACCGGCTGGCCGTAGCTCAGCACGCTCGACATCAGCGCCTTGGTGCCAAGGTCCAGCAGCATTACGGCGACGGCCAGCCACAGCCAGCGCAGCGGCTTGTGCATCGGCGGCACCGAAGCGCCACCGCCTTGTTCCTTGTCACGCATAGTGGCGAGTCTCACCGGCGCCTTCCGGCAGGTTGCTGATGCAGCGACCGCACAGGTCGGGGTGATCGGCGTGGCTACCTACATCCTCGCGATGGTGCCAGCAGCGCTCGCATTTCTGGTGGGGGCTGGCCGCGACGGCAACCTTCAGGCCCGCCAGCTCGGTGGCCTCGGCATCATCTGCGTTCTGCCCCTCGGCCAGGGGTGCCAGGCGCACCTCGCTGGTCAACATCACGAAGCGCAGCTCCTCGCCCAGCTTGGCCAGGATGGCATTGAGCTTGTCATCGACATAGAGCGTCACTTCCGCGGCCAGGCTACCCTTGATGGTCTTGGCGTTGCGGGCGTCCTCCAGGCACTTGTTGACCGCCTGCTTGACCTCGAGCACCTGCTCCCAGAATTCGCGGCCCATCTCGGCATCCGAGGCCAGGGTGGCGAGGCCTGGGTAGTAGCTCTCGAGCAGCACACTGTCGCGGCGATCGCCGGGGATGTGCTCGTAGATCTCCTCGGCGGTGAAGCTGAGAATCGGTGCCACCCAGCGCGAGAGCGCCTCGACCACGTGATAGAGCGCGGTCTGGCAGCTGCGCCGGGCCAGGGAGTCGGCCTGGGTGGTGTACTGGCGGTCCTTGATCACGTCGAGGTAGAAGCCGCCGAGCTCACGCGAGCAGAAGGTATGTACCTGCTGGTAGACGTCGAGGAAGCGGTACTCCTCATAGGCCTTCTCGATGCGCGCCTGGAGCTGGGCGGCGCGATCCACCACCCACTGGTCCAGCGCCAGCATGTCGCCGAAGGCCACCGCATCGCGCTCAGGGTCGAAGCCGTTGAGGTTGCTGAGCAGGAAGCGCGAGGTATTGCGAATGCGCCGGTAGACGTCGGCGGTACGCTTGAGGATCTCGTCGGAGACCGCCATCTCGCCCGAATAGTCGGTGGAGGCGACCCACAGGCGCAGGATGTCGGCACCCAGCTTGTCCATCACCTCCTGGGGCGCCACCACGTTACCCATCGACTTGGACATCTTGCGGCCCTGAGCGTCGACGGTGAAGCCGTGGGTGAGCAGGCCGCGATACGGCGGGTGGCCGTCGATGGCGCAGCCGGTCAGCAGCGACGAGTGGAACCAGCCGCGGTGCTGGTCGGAACCCTCCAGGTAGAGATCGGCGCGTGGGCCGCTCTCGTGACCGTGAGGATGCGAGCCGCGCAGCACGTGGCGGTGGGTAGTGCCGGAGTCGAACCACACGTCGAGGGTGTCGGTGACCTTGTCGTAATCCGCCGCCTCGTCGCCCAGCAGCTCGGCCGGGTCGAGGCGGAACCAGGCATCGATGCCATCGCGCTCGACACGCTTGGCGGCCTCTTCCATCAGTTCCACGGTACGCGGATGCAGCTCACCGCTGGCCTTGTGCAGGAAGAACGGGATCGGTACCCCCCAGTTGCGCTGGCGCGAGATGCACCAGTCGGGACGGTTGGCGATCATTGCGTGCAGCCGCGCCTGCCCCCAGGCCGGAGTGAAGTGGGTGGCCTGGATGCCCTCGAGCGCCCGCTCGCGCAGGGTGCGCCCTTCCTTGTCCTTGATATCCATGCCCACGAACCACTGCGCCGTGGCGCGGTAGATCACCGGCGTCTTGTGGCGCCAGCAGTGCATGTAGCTATGGGTGATCACCTTGTGCGCCAGCAGCGCATCGACCTCGCGCAGCTTGTCGACGATCTGCGGATTGGCCTTCCAGATCATCTGACCGCCGAAGAACGGTAGGTCGTCGGCATAGACGCCGTTGCCCTGCACCGGGCTCTTGATCTCCTCGAAGGCCATGCCGTGAGCACGGCAGGTGACGAAGTCGTCGACGCCATAGGCCGGGGCGGAGTGAACGATACCGGTGCTGCCCACCTCGGACTCGACGTAGTCGGCGAGATAGACCGGCGAGATGCGGTCGTAGAAAGGGTGGCGGAACTCGATCAGGTCGAGCGCCTCACCCTTGGCGGTGGCGATCACCTTGCCCTGGAGCTCGTAGCGCTCCAGGCACGACTCGACCAGTTCCTCGGCCAGCACCAGCAGGCGGCTACCGGTATCCACCAGCGCGTAGGTGAACTCAGGATGCACGTTGAGTGCCTGGTTGGCCGGAATGGTCCAGGGCGTGGTGGTCCAGATCACGATGGCGGCGGGCTTGGGCAACGTCGCCAGCCCGAAGGCGGCTGCCAGCTTGGCTTCGTCGGCAGCCGGGAAGGCCACATCGATGGCATCGGACTTCTTGTCCTGGTACTCCACCTCGGCCTCGGCCAGCGCCGAACCACAGTCGAAGCACCAGTTGACCGGCTTGAGTCCCTTGAAGACGTAACCCGCCGCGACCATGTCGGCCAGCGCGCGGATCTCGCCCGCCTCGTTGGCGTAGTCCATCGAGCGGTAGGGGTTGTCCCAGTCGCCGATCACACCCAGGCGCACGAAATCGGCGAGCTGGGTCTGAATCTGCGCCGCGGCGTACTCGCGGCACAGCCCTCGCGCCTGCTCGGGCTCGAGGTGCTTGCCGTGAGTAGTCTCCACCTTGTGCTCGATGGGCAGGCCGTGGCAGTCCCAGCCGGGCACGTAGGGCGCATCGAAGCCGGCCAGGTTCTTCGACTTGACGATGATGTCCTTGAGGATCTTGTTGACGGCATGACCGATGTGAATGCTGCCGTTGGCGTAGGGAGGGCCGTCGTGAAGCACGAAGGTCTCGCGGCCGCGGCGCTCCTCACGCAGGCGCTGGTAGAGCTTCATGTCCTGCCACTGTGCCACCCGGCCGGGCTCACGCTGGGGCAGGTTACCGCGCATGGGGAAGTCGGTTTCGGGCAGGTTCAGTGTGTGCTTGTAGTCGCTCATATCCTGGGAGTCAGCCGTCGTCGTGGTCGGCGGAACGTCCCGCCGAGGATTCGAAATTCACGGCTTCGCGCGCCAGCGGCGCCGATGCCAATGGAAGAGAGTCGTCTGTCAGGCCAAGCTCCCTGGCCGTGTGGCACTCCTCGGCGAAATAGCGCCGGGCACGGGCCTGGTCGGCAGCGATCTGCTGCTTGAGCGCAGTGAAGTCGTCGAACTTCACTTCGCCGCGCAGCCTGGCACAGGGAAATACCACCAGGCGCTGCCCGTAGAGGTCGCCGTCGAAGTCGAACAGGTGGACCTCCAGCACCGGCCGGTCGCTGCCCACCGTTGGCCGCCAGCCGATATTGGCCACGCCGGGAAGGCGCTGCCCATCGGGTAGCTCGGTCACTACCGCATAGACCCCGCGCAGCGCCAGCGGCAGGCGCGGCTGCGGCAGGTTGGCGGTGGGCACGCCAATGGTACGCCCCAGCTTCTGGTCGGCGACCACCCTTCCACCGAGACGATAGGGGCGCCCCAGCATTCTCGCCGCCTGGGCGAAGTTGCCGCTGGCCAGCAGAGTGCGCACTCGCGTGCTGGAGACCCGTTCGTCGTCATAGGCGAAGGTGCGCGTATGCTCGACGCCAAAGCCCTCGCGGCCACGCCGCTCCCCCTCTTTGGCCAGCAAGGTGAAATCACCGCTGCGGTCGCAGCCAAAACGGAAGTCGTCCCCCACCACCAGATGGCGTACACCCAGCCCTTCGACCAACACACGGTCGATGAATTCCACCGCGGTGAGGCTTCGCAGCCGCTCGTTGAACGGCAGGCAGAGCACGTAATCGACGCCGCTCTCGCCCAGCAGGCGCACCTTTTCGCGCAGCCGGGTCAGCCGCGGCGGCGCCTGGTCGCCGGCGAAGAATTCACGCGGCTGGGGCTCGAACACCACGACCGTTACCGGCAGGCGCAGCTTCGAGGCCTGCTCGCGGCACTGATCGAGAATCGCCTGGTGTCCGCGGTGCACGCCATCGAAATTGCCGATGGTGGCCACGCAGCCGCGATGCTCCTCGCGCAGATTGTGCAGTCCTCGAATGACTTCCATCTGGTCGTCAACATCCTGTTAGGGTTGAAACGTGTAAAGGGCTCGATTATAGCGGACCTGGCTCCCCTTGACAGCCGGCCGGCCCGACTCCCCACACCGAGGGGTGCCGAGGGCAAAGGTCGACGAGAAGGCCATTTGCCATGGATGGCAAATGTAGCGTCCAGGGAAGCATTCACAGCGCCTTCTCGGCGACCTTTGCCCTTGGATCAGCCCCGGCACGTTGCTAGAAGAACAGCTCTCACCCTCGCATCCGGAACTGCCGCGGCCTGACGCCCAGCGCCGCCAGCCAGGCGAAGTAGACCATCGCGCCGGCTACAACCAGCAGCGCCAGCCACTGTACCCGTGTCCATACGCCCCAGCCCAGCCACTGCTGCCAGTCCGGCGCGAGCCAGGCCAGCCCCACGCTCATCACCACGCAGCCGCCGATCAGTTGCACCGCGTAGCGGCCCCAGCCAGGCTGGAACACCAGCACGCCCTGCTTGTAGAGCAGCCAACCCAGCAGGCCCGCATTGAGGAACGCCGACAGCGCCGTAGCCAGGGCCAGGCCTGCATGGGCCAGCGGCCAGATCAGGATCAGGTTGAACACCATGTTGGCCACCATGGCGATGATGCCGACCTTGACCGGCGTCTTGGTGTTCTGGCGGGCGAAGAAGCCCGGCGCCAGCACCTTGATCAGCATGAAGGCGACCAGGCCGAAGGCGTAGGCCCGCAGGCTCATGGCCGCCATGGCAATGTCGTGCTCGGTCATGGCGCCGTAGTGGAACAACGAGATCAGCAACGGCTCGGCCAGGATCGCCAGCGCCAGCGCCGCCGGCAAGCCCAGCAGCAACACGGCGCGCACCGCCCAGTCGAGCATGGCGGCGAAGTGTTCGCCCGACTGCTCGGCGTGGCGCTTGGAGAGCGCCGGCAGGATCACCGTGCCGATGGCAATACCGAACACCCCCAGTGGCAGCTCGACCAGGCGGTCGGAATAATAGAGCCAGGAGACGCTGCCAGGCGCGAGCAGTGAAGCCAGCACCGTGTCCAGCAGCAGGTTGATCTGCGACACCGAGACGCCGAACAGCGCCGGCGCCATCAGCACCAGGATGCGCTTCACCCCGCTGTGGGCGAAGTTGGGCCACGGCCGCGGCATCAGCCCCAGGCGTGCCAGGAACGGCACCTGGAAGGCGAGCTGGGCGCAGCCGGCAATCAGCACTCCCCAGGCCAGCGCCATGGCCGGCTCGCTCATCAAGGGCGTGAGCAGCACGGCCGCACCGATCAGCGAGAGGTTGAGCAGCACCGGAGTGAAGGCCGGCACGGCGAAGCGGTTCCAGGTGTTGAGCACGCTGCCGGCGAAGGCGGTGAGCGAGACCAGCAGCAGGTAAGGAAAGGTCAGCCGTAGCATGTCGGCGGTCAACGCCAGCTTGGCCGGGTCGCGGCCGAAGCCGGGCGCGAAGACCCAGACCAGCCAGGGTGCGGCCAGCATCGCCAGGGCAGTGATCAGCGCAAGCACGGCGGTGAGACTGCCGGCCACGGCATCGAGCAGCTCGCGCACTTCGCGCTTGCTGCCGCGGGTGGCGTACTCGGAGAGCACCGGCACGAAGGCCTGGTTGAAGGCCCCTTCGGCGAACAGGCGGCGCATGAAGTTGGGGATCTTGAAGGCGACGAAGAAGGCATCGGCGCCGCTACCGGCACCGAACAGGGTCGCCACTACCACGTCGCGCACCAACCCCATGACTCGTGACAGCATGGTCATGGCGCCGACGACCAGGCCGGAGCGCATCAGACCACCGGCCTTGGGTGCAACGGCTCGATCGTCGTCGGCCACCTGGGGCGGGGCCGACTTTCCGGGCTCGGGCAACTGCTCGCGTTCCGTCACCTATCCCTTCCTCACCAGGCTCGTTCAAGGTGGGAGCGTCCCACCATCAGGCACAAAAAAACCGGCCAAGGCCGGTTTTTCGAGATCGCGATACACTGCATCGAACCGATGAGCGCTCGCGACGTCTCCAGGCGTCCGGCTTTACGCAGCCAGCGCCTTAATTCGCTTGTTCAGGCGGCTCTTCAGGCGCGCGGCCTTCTTCTTGGAGAGCACGTCCTTGTCGGCGATGCGGTCGATGATCGGCTGCGCCTTCTGGAACTCGGTCATCGCGGTGGCGTGGTCGCCGCCGTTGATGGCCTTGATGACACGCTTCACATAGGTACGCACCATGGCGCGCTGGCTCGCCTTCAGAACACGACGGCCTTCCGCCTGACGGGCACGCTTGCGGGCTTGCTTGCTGTTTGCCACTGACTATCTCCTGAAAAACTTTAACGCCGCCCAATGTGGGGCGGCATCGATAACGATTTGTCCGGCCTGGAATTATCGCTTTCCTGCCGGCCTGGCCATTGTGTCAACGTCAAGATTGTCGACGGGCCGTGTCTGAGAGGATGGCGCATCCTACCACAGGTGCGCGGCGTCATGCTACATGCAGCGAAAACACTGGATCACAGCACGACGAGGTTATCCCGGTGGATCAACTCGGGGGCCTCCATGTAGCCCAGGATCGCCTCGATCTGGTGGCTCGGCTGACCCAGAATGCGGCGTGCCTCGTCGGCGCCATAATTGACCAACCCCTTGGCAATCCTCTCGCCCTGTTCGTCGAGACACAGCACCATGTCCCCGCGAACGAAGTCGCCCGAAAGCGCCTTGACCCCTACCGCCAGCAGGCTCGAGCCGCTGCCGCGAAGGACTTTCACCGCACCGGCGTCCAGCGTCAGGCTACCGCGTACCTGCAGCTGCCCCGCCAGCCAGCGCTTGCGCGCCGCGATCGGCGCCTCTTCCGGACACAGCAGCGTACCCAGCCGTTCGCCCTGGACCAGCCGGGACAACACATCGGGCTGGCGACCGCTGGCAATGACCGTAACGGCGCCGGAGCGAGCGGCCAAGCGAGCCGCCTGCACCTTGGTAGTCATACCACCCCGCCCCAGCGCGCCACCGCCACCCGCCACTGCCGCAAGCGCCGGATCGTCGGCACGCCCTTCGCTGATCAGCGTGGCCGCGGGATTATGCCGGGGATCGGCGTCGAACAACCCCTCCTGGTCGGTGAGGATCACCAGTGCTTCGGCCTCGAGCAGGTTGGCCACCAGCGCGCCCAGGGTATCGTTGTCGCCGAAGCGGATCTCGTCGGTGACGACGGTGTCATTTTCGTTGACCACCGGCACCACGCGCAGGTCGACCAGGGTACGCAGCGCCGAGCGCGCGTTGAGGTACCGCTTGCGGTTGGAGAGGTCGTCATGGGTCAGCAGCACCTGGGCGGTGAGCAATCCATGACGTGCAAAATGATGCTCGTAGCACTGGGTCAGGCCGTTCTGTCCGACCGCGGCGGCGGCCTGCAACTCATGCACTGCCGAAGGGCGGGCCTGCCAGCCCAGCCGCACCATACCGGCCGCCACGGCACCCGACGACACCAGCACCACCTCGACGCCCTGGCGATGCAGCGCCGCGATCTGGTCCACCCAGCCGCCGATCGCCGCCTCGTCGAGCCCGCGCCCGTCATTGGTCAGCAGCGCACTGCCGATCTTCACCACCACCCGGCGAGCGCCACGCAGCGCATCGCGACCCGGAACCCGCTCGTTGCTCACCTTTCGACTCTCCCACAAGGCTGCAATTTACCAACATCGAGACACTGCGCGAGCGATGGTCAGACTAGGCAAACCTTGGCGAAAGAGCGGAGTTTGCTGTTGCAAATGAGCATCTTGAGTCAAGGTTTAACGACGTATGGCCGAGCGCAGCCAGTGTTCACTTAAGGGGCATACTCGACTTCGACATCGTAATCATCGTCGTCGAAGTCATCGTCATCATCGTCCTGATCGCTGCGCTTGCGCCTGCGACCCAGGCGCGCCTCGGTGCGCGCCACTGCTTCGGCCTCCATGCGCTCGCGCATTTCTCGCTCACGCTCGGCCGCTGCTTCGTCCTCGTTTTCCAGCCGGCGCTGCTCGGTCAGCCAGCGGTGCGCCGCCTGCACCAGGGCATCGGTGCCCTCACCGCTGATCGCCGAGATACGATAGACCGACCCCGTCCAGGCAAGACCTTCGACGATGGTGGCGACTCGCGCCTCGCGCTCCTCTTCCGGCACGAGATCAAGCTTGTTGATCACCAGCCAGCGCGGCCGCTCGGCCAGGGTCGGCGAGAACTGCTCCAGCTCGTGGGCGATGGCTTGCGCCGCCTCGACCGGGTCGGACTCGTCGAAAGGCGCCACGTCGACGACATGGAACAGCAGCCGGGTACGCGTCAGGTGCTTGAGGAAGCGCAGGCCCAGGCCGGCACCATCCGAGGCACCCTCGATCAACCCCGGCACGTCGGCCATCACGAAGTGCTCGTGCATGCCCAGCTTCACCACGCCGAGGTTGGGTACCAGGGTGGTGAAGGGGTAATCGGCCACCTTGGGCTTGGCCGCGGAGACCGAGCGAATCAGGGTCGACTTGCCGGCGTTGGGCATGCCCAGCAGGCCGACATCGGCCATCACCTTCATTTCCAGGCGCAGGTTGTGCCGCTCGCCGTCGGTACCGGGCGTGGTCTTGCGCGGCGCCCGGTTGGTGGACGACTTGAAATGGATGTTGCCAAGGCCCCGGCGCCCCCCTTGGGCCACCAGCACCTGCTGCCCGATCTCGGTGATGTCGGCGATCACCTCGAGGGTGTCCTCATCGATTACCGTAGTACCCACCGGCACCTTGACCACCAGGTCGCTGCCGGCCCGACCGCTCATCTGCCGCCCCTGTCCAGGGCGCCCGCTCTCGGCCTGGTAGAAACGCTGGTACTTGAAGTCGATCAGGGTATTGAGGGCGTCGTCGCCGACCAGGTAGACACTGCCGCCATGCCCGCCATCGCCGCCATCGGGACCACCCCTGGGCACGTATTTCTCGCGGCGAAAGCTCAGGCAGCCGTTACCGCCCCTGCCGGCTTCCACGATGATCGAGGCTTCGTCGACGAACTGCATGTGACACTCTCCCGACGGATGCTACCGTCATGATACAAGAAGGCCCCGCCTGAGCGGGGCCTTCCCTTTACCGGTTCGGGCGTTCTCAGGCAGAGACGACGCTGACGAACTTACGGTTCTTCGGACCCTTGGTCTCGAACTTGATCACACCGTCGCTCAGGGCGAAGAGGGTGTGGTCGCGGCCGATGCCGACACCGGTACCGGCGTGAAAACGGGTACCACGCTGGCGCACGATGATGTTGCCTGCGGTGACGGCCTGACCGCCGTACAGCTTGACACCAAGGCGTTTGGATTCTGAATCGCGGCCGTTACGGGTAGAGCCGGCTGCCTTCTTATGAGCCATTGCAAAGTCCTCGCTCGTTAAGGGGAAGCCGCTTAGGCGGAAATCCCGGTGATCTTGACTTCAGTGAACCACTGACGGTGGCCCTGACGCTTCATGTGGTGCTTGCGGCGACGGAACTTGATGATACGGATCTTCTCGCCACGGCCGTGGGAGACGATCTCGGCGGCCACCTTGGCACCGTCGACCAGCGGAGCGCCAATGGTCACGTCGTCGCCATCGGCGACCAGCAGCACCTGGTCGAACTCGACGGTTTCGCCGGTCGGAATCTCAAGCTTCTCGAGCTTGAGCGTCTGGCCTTCCTGAACGCGGTATTGCTTGCCACCGCTCTTGATTACTGCGTACATGTGCATCTCTCCAGAACTCATCGGGGTTGGCTCTTCGTCGGCCTGCTTCGAGTGGCGCCCCTTTTGGCAGCCATCTGACAGGGAGCATGATGAGTGGGCCGCGCATTATAACCGCGCCCAGCGTGCCATTCAAGCGGCCTTTACCCTCACTCTCGACCCGACGCCGCCTCACATCAAGGCTCACCGCAGCACAGCTTGACGCCCCCATGGGGGGGCCATAGCATGACCCGCAACCCAAGGCCACTAGCCACTGTCCGGCATTCGGCCCAACAGCTCGATGACACCGCCTCATGCCTGCCAACGCTTCTACCAGCCCGACCGACAGCAACGCCTCCGCCTCGTCGCTCCATGCCGCGGTTGCCGACGATTTCGCCGCGGTCAACCGCACCATCATGGACCAGTTGGCCTCGCGGGTTCCGCTGGTGGAAACCATCGGCCAATACATCATCGCCAGCGGCGGCAAGCGGCTGCGCCCACTGCTGGTCCTGCTGGCGGCTCGAGCGCTGGGTTACCAAGGCGACAAGCACATCTCGCTGGCCACGCTAATCGAATTCATGCACACCTCGACCCTGCTGCACGACGACGTGGTCGACGAATCGCACATGCGCCGCGGCCGTGCCACGGCCAACGACGCCTGGGGCAACGCCCCATCGGTGCTGGTGGGCGACTACCTCTATTCTCGCTCCTTCCAGATGATGGTGCAGATTGGTTCGCTCAAGATCATGGACGTGCTCTCCAGCGCCACTTGCGTCATCGCCGAGGGCGAGGTGCAGCAACTGACCAACGTGGGCAACCCCGACATCGACGAGGCGGTCTATTTCGAGACCATCCAGGGCAAGACAGCCATGCTGTTCGAGGCCGCTACCCACAGCGGCGCCATTCTGGCCGAGGCCGACCCACGACAGGAAGCGGCACTACAGTATTACGGCCGTTACCTGGGCCTGGCGTTCCAGCTCGTCGACGACCTGCTCGACTACCAGGGCGACACCAAGGCCATGGGCAAGAACGTGGGCGACGACCTGGCTGAAGGCAAGCCGACCCTGCCGCTGATCCAGGCCATGGCCGCCGGCACCGCCGACCAGGCCAAGACGATTCGTCAGGCCATTCGCCAGGGCGGGCTCGAGCGACTGGACGAGGTGCTGGCCATCGTGCGCGATACCGGCGCGCTGGACTACACCCGAGCACGGGCGGAGGAGATGTCGGCCAAGGCGCTGGAGCAGCTCGATTTCCTGCCCCCCAGCCGCTACCGTGACAGCATGGCCGACCTGGCCCGACTCGCCGTGGAGCGCCAGAACTGAGCGACGCCGAGCCGCCTCCGAGGGACTTGCAAGCACCCCGGTTTTGCGTATAATGCCCATCCGTCGGCTCCAGCAGAGCCGGCATCGGGTGGCCTTCAGAGGCAGCTCGAAACGCAACAACGGAGTATAGCTCAGCTTGGTAGAGCGCTGCCTTCGGGAGGCAGAGGTCGTAGGTTCGAATCCTGCTACTCCGACCAGAGAATTCAGTAAAAACCGCCACTTACGGATCATGCCGGGTGGCGGTTTTGCGTCGTGAAGCCAGCCGCACGTTTGTCGCCGACTTACCCCCTCTGACCTCAAGTTCTTCGATCTCCTGCCGATAGCTCGTTTAGAAAGCAGAGACGTACCTCTCCTGCCTGCGAAGTCAATCATTCGGCCAGCCTTCCGCCACCGCTCGGAGACGGCCATGTATCACCGCCCACGCACGTGGTCTCCCATATGTCGAGAAAGCTATCTCTTACCCTCCTCACCTCGCTGGTGCTGGCATACGGGCTTCCCCTTGCCGCACAAGCGAATACCCCCTCACTGTCCCTGAATGGCTTCGGCACACTTGCCGTGGTGCATTCCAGTGAGGGCGAGGCAGATTTCGTTTCGAGCATGCTGATGCCCAGAGGGGCTGGCCATACCAGTGACTGGAGTGCCGAGGTCGACAGCCGGCTGGGCCTGCAGCTTACCGCTAACCTTACGCCTCGCCTCTCGAGCGTGGTGCAGGCCGTTACCGAGCAGCAGTACGATGGCCAGTTCAGGCCGGCAATCGAGTGGGCCAACATCAATTTCGATGTGACTCCAGACCTGAGCATGAGAGTCGGCCGCGTCATACTTCCGGTCTTCATGAATTCAGAGTATCGCAAGGTAGGCTACGCGACGCCCTGGATCCGCCCGCCATTGGAAGTCTATCGCACCATACCGGTTTCCAGCGCTGACGGCGTGGACGTAAGCTACCGCGCCCATATCGCAAGCGTCACCAACACGCTTCGGGCCACCTATGGGCAAAGTGATTCCACCTTTCCCTACATCGACGCCACGTTGAGCCGAGCCACGGCCGAGGCACGCGCCCGGGAAGGGCTGACGGTCAGCAATACCATGGAGCATGGCAACGTCAGCGTCTTTGCCGCCTATAGCCATTACCGCCTGACCATCGAGGAATTCAACCCGCTATTCGATGCGTTCAGAATGTTTGGCCCCGAAGGGGATGCCATTGCCGATCGCTACAATGTCGATGGCAAGTCATTTGAAGTGATCAGCCTGGGGGCACGCTACGATCCCGGCAATTGGTTCGCGATGGGCGAATGGACCCAGACCAGCAGCCGCACCTTCCTGGCAGATAGCCGCGGCTGGTACATTTCCGGTGGCTACCGCTTGGGTGCCTTCACGCCCTATCTGACATATGCCGGTCAGCGCATTCTCAGCAAGACGTCCACCCCGGGCCTCTCACAGCCCGGCAGCGAAGCATTGGATGCGATGCTCAACGCTATGCTTCAGGGGCAGCCACAGCAGAGAAGCGTTTCTGTCGGTGTACGCTGGGATTTCAGCAGCAACATGGCAGTCAAGGCCCAGTTCGACCACATGAACCACGAGGGGGGATCGCGCGGCTACCTGGTCAACTCGCAGCCAGGCTTCGAGCCCGGCGGTTCGGTCAACTTGTTCAGCCTAGCGCTCGACTTCGTGTTCTGAGGAGACAAGAATGCCTTCGCGACTCACGAAGATCGGCTGCATCCTGCTCCTCGGCCTGGCATCGAGCCCTGCCCTGGCCGATGCCGTGGTGGTGGTTTCCGCCCAGAGCCCGGTGAGTAACCTCACGCGCAGCGAGCTGACCGATATCTACCTGGGCCGGACCAACCGCTTCCCTGGCGGGCAACCCGCCATGCCCGTGGACCAGCACGAGAACTCCCCGGCTTACGTCACGTTCTATCGCAACTATCTGGGCCAGACGCCCGCCCAGATCAAGATGCATTGGTCGCGCCTGATCTTCACCGGCCGCGGCCAGCCACCACGCAGCTTGGCGGATCATCAGACCATGGCCGACTTCGTGGCGGGGCAGGCCACTGCCATCGGCTATGTGGACGACGCCTACGTTGATGAGCGCCTGCGGGTGGTGACCATTGATTGAACCCACCTCGCACGCTGGCACCGCTACGGGCCCGCCCCTCACCAAGCGGCATTGGATGCATCGCCTCGTCGAGCCCGGCATGCTCTTCACGGGTCTCGCCCTGCTGGCACTGGCAGCCATCTGGCTGGTCACGTGGAACCTGACCGCACGTGAGCAGTCGGCTGCTCACCGCCGCGCGGCGGTACTCGCGACGGACATGGCGGAGACCTACGAGGCCCAGGTCGTCCGGGCGCTGCGCGAGATCGATACCACCCTCAAGCTGGTGCGCTACAGTCTCGACGAACGCCCGCCGCAGGTCGTTCTTGATGAACTGAGCCAGCAGGACATGCTCCCCCCCACCCTGCTGTTCGAGGTCCGTCTGAGCGATGGCGAGGGCAACGTCATCGCCAGCACGCACGGGCCCTCGTACACGGAGGATATTTCACCCGTTGCCGGGCAGGAGGGCCTGAGGGTCGAACTTCACCATCAGGCCACGTCCGAGCAGGACAGCAAGCTGGCCTTCCACCGAAGCCTGTCTGAAAGCGGGCAACAAGAGGCGGGCTGGGTGTCCGTGGTGGTGAATGCGACCTATTTCGTCAGCGGCTACGACATGGACACGCTCGGGGCATTGGGGGCGTTGGCCCTGGCGGGGGAAGACGACACCTTTCTGGTTCGCCGTACTGGTGAACACATCCATACGGGCGAGCAGATCGACTATGAGAAGCTGCTGGAGGATAACAGTGCACTCGGTGAGCCCGCCCGGGTAAGCGTCAATGGCTGGGACGGCGTGCGCCGTTACCTGGTGGCCAGGCCGCTGTACGAGTTCCCGTTCGCCATCGTCGTCGGTCTCTCCGAGGAGGAGCAGATGGCCGCCGCCGCTGCACTTCGACACACCTACTATTGGCGCGCGATGCTGGTCAGCATCGTTGCGCTCGCCATGCTGACACTGCTCGGCCGGCTGAGCCGGAAACTCCGCAGGGCGCAGGCCAGGGTACTCGAAGAGCGCCTGGACCACGCCCGTCGTGCCGAATATCTCGCCTTCCACGACAACCTGACGGGGTTGCCGAACCGAGCCTATTTCAGCCGTCTGTTGACCAAAGGGATGCAGCACGCTCGCCGCTACGACAAGCAGTTGACGCTGCTCTTTCTCGATCTGGACCGATTCAAGGCGATCAACGACTCTCTGGGACATGATGCGGGCGATGAGCTGCTTCGGGAGGTCAGCCGCCGACTTGGCCGCGCAGTGCGGGAAAGCGATACCGTCGCCCGACTGGGTGGTGACGAGTTCGTCATTCTGCTCCCCGAGATCACTGAGCCGAACCAGATTAACCAGGTTGCCGACAAGATCCTTGCCTCAGTCAGCACCCCTTTCACTCTGGTGGGTCAGGAGTTTCGTATTACGGTCAGCATCGGCATTGCCCGTTATCCCGCCGATGGCGAGGATGAGCAAACCCTGATGAAACACGCCGACGTGGCGATGTATCACGCCAAGGAAGAGGGCAAGAACAACGCCCAGTACTACTCGGAGCAGCTCAAGACGGATTCCCTGGAGCGCCTGGCTCTCGAGTCGAGCCTGCGCAAGGCGCTGGAGCGCCAGGAGTTCCTGCTTTACTACCAGTCGAAGCTCGATATGGCGACCGGCCGCGTCATCGGCATGGAAGCGCTGCTTCGCTGGCAACATCCGGAACTCGGGCTGGTACTGCCCAAGCAGTTCATACCGCTGGCGGAAGAAAATGGTCTCATTATCCCCATCGGCCGCTGGGTCATCTACACGGCATGCAGACAGAATGTCGCCTGGCAGAAGGCCGGCTTCCCGGCATTGAGCATGGCGGTCAATCTCTCGGCCCGTCAGTTCCTCGATGATGGTCTGCTCAGAGACATCAAAGGCGCACTTCAGGCCACCGGCATGGCCCCCGAACTGCTCGAGGTCGAGATCACCGAGAGCATGATGATGCAGGACATGCCAAAAGCCGTCAGAGTCCTGCAGGAGCTGAGAGGAATCGGCGTGCGCATCGCGATCGACGACTTCGGCACCGGCTACTCCTCGCTCTCCAAGCTGCAGGCATTTCCGCTCGACACGATCAAGATAGACGGCTCGTTCATCCATGACCTTCTCGACAATGCCGGCGACAGGAGCCTCACGGAGGCCATCATCGATCTCGGCAAGAACCTGGGCCTGACGGTCGTCGCCGAAGGCGTCGAGTCGGCGGCGCATGTGGAATACCTGCGTCGCCATGCTTGCGACCAGATTCAGGGGTTTTATATGCACGAACCGCAGCCCGCAGACGAAGCCGCGCTGTCGATGAAAAAGTGGTTTGCCCTTCTTTAGCCCGTCATCCCCAACTTCGGCGTGAACGTGCTGCGAAAAGACGCTATGCTCCGCGACCGAGGGGTCGCCACCGTCCCTTTTGATGCAAGATTCGGCCAAGCGATCATACAAAAGACATAAGAAACTTGCCCTGGAACAAGTCCACTCGTAGGGAGGGTGCTCGTGGAGAATAGCGAGCTTGCAACTGCGCATGGCAGCGCCGGCATTGCTGCTGCCATGCCCGGCCCCCACTGCTCCAGCAACGATATCGATACACTGCGAGCCAAGTTCTATCAACTCTACATTGCCGTGGAGCAGAGCCCGGCCGCAACCGCGATTACCGATACCGAGGGGCGCATCGAGTACGTCAACCAGCGCTTTCTCGAGGTGACCGGTTATTCCCGCGAAGAACTGGTCGGCAAGACACCGGCCATGATCCAGTCGGGCCTGACGCCCGAGATCGTCTATCGCGACCTGTGGCAAACCCTGCGCAGCGGACAGGTCTGGCGCGGCGAGCTGCAGAACCGCAAGAAGAGCGGCGAACTCTACTGGGAAGCCGAAACCATCACGCCGGTGCGCAACGATGCCGGCGAGATCGTACGCTTCGTGGCGGTGAAAGAGGACATCACCGAGCGCAAGCGTCAGGAGGAGGAGCTGCGGCTTCTCGCCAGCGTATTCCAGACCGGCCAGGCCACCCTGATCACCGATCCGGAGATGCGCATCGAGAGAGTCAACCAGGCCTTCACCGACATCACCGGTTATCTCCCGGAAGAGGTGATCGGCCACACGCCACGGTTGTTCAAGTCTGGCCGGCATGACAAGGCGTTCTACGCGCGGCTGTGGCAGGACGTACGCGAGACCGGCCACTGGCAAGGCGAGATCTGGAACCGCAACAGGTACGGCGAAATCTATCCGCTGTGGCAATCAATCACGGTTGTCCATGACGAGGCAGGCAACATCCGCCACTTCATCGCGGTGTTCCACAACATCGCCGAACGCAAGCGCCTGGAGCAGGAGCTGGAACAGCAGGCCACCCGCGACCACCTGACCGGGGCGCATAACCGCCGCGCCTTCGATGCCGCCATGCGCAAGGCAATCCGGCAGGCCGAACGCAGCGACAATACCTTCTCGCTGCTGCTTTTCGATATCGACCTGTTCAAATCGGTCAACGACCAGCATGGCCACGATACCGGCGATATCATTCTCAAGCGTTTGGCCTTGCTGGTAGGCAAGACCCTGCGCAGTACCGACCTGCTGGCCCGCTGGGGTGGCGAGGAGTTTGCCATCCTGCTGCAGGACACGTCCGCCCAGGGGGCGTCGATATTCGCCGAGCGCCTGCGCCAGCAGGTGGCCGAGACCCGCCTG
Source organism: Billgrantia sp. C5P2 (assembly GCF_051062895.2). NCBI lineage: Bacteria > Pseudomonadati > Pseudomonadota > Gammaproteobacteria > Oceanospirillales > Halomonadaceae > Billgrantia > Billgrantia sp. C5P2. The sequence goes on along the minus strand of NZ_CM128542.1, from coordinate 529,694 downwards.
CACGGGCTCGCCGTCACCATCAGCTTGGGCATCGCCGAGTACCGGCGAGGCGAAAGCCCCGAAGAGATGCTGGCCCGCGCCGACGGCGCCCTTTACCGGGCCAAGCGGGCGGGACGCAACCGAGTGGGCATCGCCGAGACCCATGCTTGAGCGCAGCAGTTGGACGACGCCACACGCCCCGCAACCTAGAGCAGCGGCTCCAGCCAGGTAATCCTGCCCAGCCGGGCACCCAGGCGACGCCAGAAGCCACCGGGCTCCTGCACCAGTCGCACTGTCTCCCCTTCGTGGACGGTCTGCCAGTGGAACCGTCCCGACGCCTGTTGCCCGACCCGATAACTCAGTGCCGGCGACTTGCCGATTTCCGCCATTGCTTGCAGCTCTGCCGCCAGGCTCGGGCTCGTGGCCAGCACGCCCACTTCGGTATTCCACCACACGGAACGAGGGTCGGCATTGGGCGAGCCGACGAACACACGATCGTCATCAATGGCGAGCGCCTTTATGTGCAGGGCGGAGGCCGATGAACCCACGCCGAATCCCTCGTCGTCGGATTCACTCTCGGCGCGCATTTCGTAGAGACTGACGCCACTGTCGAGCAGCGCTCTGCGGCGCACCTGGTAGGCGCCATGGACCAACGGCACGTCGGTGGCTTCGAGAGAATTGGTGAAGACCTCGACCTCGACACCCGATTCGGCCAGTTCCCTCAAGCGCTGCGTGCCAAGCTCACCGGGCACGAAGTAGGCGGAGACGATCACCAGCCGCTCGCTCGGTTCACCGGCGTGCTCGAGCAGCTCACCGGCCATGGTGCGGGAAAACGTCGGGCGCCCACGCCATGCCGGCTTGCCCGGCGGGTCCCAGAGGGCGATGCCTTCTCCCCAGTGCAGCCTGCCCACCAGCGGGCCTTGCTCGGCATCGGCATAGCGCTGGCGCAGTTCGGTGAAGTAGGGCGAGTCGAGGTTGGCCTCGAACCACTCGACAAGCAATGCCTGCAGTTCACGCCAGGCCTCTCCATCCGCATGGTGATAGCGTCCGACGGGCTGCGCCAGGCCATGATTCCAGTAGAGATGGAAGCTGCGCGACAGCGGCTCTACCACGGGCCCGAGCACCATCAGGTCAAGGTCGGTGAAATTGCGCGGCTCGCTGGCGCTGTAATATTCATCGCCCAGATTGCGCCCACCGACGATGGCCAGGGCGCCATCGGCGATCCACAGTTTGTTGTGCATGCGACGATGCTGGCGGGAGGCCTGTGGTGCCGAGGCCAGCACCCGGCCCGTCAACGTCCCGCGGCCGAGGCTCAGCGCATTGTAGACGCGCACCTGGATATTGGGATGGCTATCGAGCGCGGCCAGCTCCTGCCCTTGACCCACGGCGCCCATGTCGTCGATCAGCAGGCGCACCTCGACGCCTCGATCAGCGGCACTCAGGAGGCGGTGCAGCAATAACCGGGTCGTCAACCCATCACCCATCAAGTAGGTCTGGATATCGAGGCGCCGATCGGCCTGCTCGCTGAGCAGCACGCGCAGGCTGAAGGCGTCCTGGCCGCTGGAAAGCAGGGCGAAACCGCTCTTGCCAGGGTGGGCGGAAGCGCTCAGCTGCGCCCACTGGCCCAGCCAGGTAGCTTCGCTCTCGGCAGTGGACAGCAGCGCCCCATGTTCACGCGGAGCCGACGTGCCGGCACACCCGAAAAGCAGGAACGCCATCAGGCCAAATAGTGCCAGGCGCCATCTGCGGGCTCGACTCGAGTCGCTGGACTCAGGTTTCGTCATCGTCGTCCGCCAGGCGTCGTGCCATGGCCTTGCGTGTCTTGTTGCGCCGGTAGAGACGTGCCAACGCCAGCGCCAAGGCAAACGCCACCATGGCGGCCAGCGTCACTCCCTGCCAGGGTCGGGCAGCCTCGCCCCCCATCACTGTTTCCAAGGTAATGATCAGGATGAAGCCCAGCGCCTGGCTGCCGATGGCCAGGGCGCGCAGGGTATCGAACGACTTCTGTGCCATGAAGGCTCCCGCCGGGTGACAGTGCTGTCCGTGCGCAGTAGGCTTGCTTTGCCTGACGCAGTAATCTTCTGCAAGTGAATGATTCTACCCGGTCTTGCCGTTTGCGCCGACCCCCCTTCTCGGAGCTGAGCCAATGGACGCCTTCGCCCTGGGCCCCGTACTGATATCCGTCCCGCGCCTGTACGCCATTGGCTGCGCTCTGCTGCTGTTACTCGCGGCATGGCTGCTGCTGGGGCTTTCATCCACCGTCCGTGCGCGCTGGTTCAACGGCCTGCTGCTGACCTGGCTGGTTGGCGCCCGCCTGGGCCACGTGGCCATGAATCTCGACGCCTATGCCGTCGCCCCGCTGGACGTGCTCAAGCTGTGGCAGGCTGGCTACCACGGCCTGTGGGGACTGCTTGCGGCGCTGATCTGGACCGGCTGGGCACTGCGCGACAGACTGCTGTCCATGATCGGCGCCATGAGCCTGACCATTGGCGTCTCGGCGCTGTGGCTGGTACTCGTCACTCTGGCGCCGCTGGGCGGTGACATGCCTCTGCGCGAGCTACCCAGCGTTACCTTGGAAAACCTCGACGGCGAGCCGGTCAACCTGCAGGATCTGCGTGGCGAACGCGTAGTGGTCAACTTGTGGGCCACCTGGTGTCCGCCCTGCCTGCGCGAAATGCCACTGCTGGCCGAGGCCGACGAGCGCGAGGGTGTCAGCGTGGTGGTGATCAACCAGGGTGAGGAGCTGTTGCAGGTGGTGCGCTATCTCGACGAGCAGGAGTTGGCCTTCCGCTACGCGCTGCTCGACCCGAGCCAGGAAATGATGAAGACCATGGCGTCGCCAGGCTTGCCAACCACGGTGCTGTTCGACCGCGAGGGCCGCGCAGTGGAGCGCCACGTGGGCGAGCTGTCGCGGGCACAGTTGGACGGCTGGCTGCAGTCCCACTAGACAGTACGAGCGGGCCCTACCATTTCCCGCTCTTCTCCACCAGCCTTAAGCCCGCGCAGGCTTTGCGTTAGAATCCCCCGCCCTGCTGCTGACGGAGTTCTCTTCGCCGACAGCATGCGCACCGTATTCAGCATCGACCGAGGCATCATGAGCGACTTTTCACCCGGCCAGCGCTGGATCAGCGACGGCGAGGCCGACCTGGGCCTGGGCACCATCCTGAGTTGCGACCACCGTAGCGTCACCGTGCTGTTCGGCGCCAGCCAGGAAACCCGCACTTACAGCAGTCGCCAGGCGCCACTGACCCGTGTGGCCTTCGGCAGCGGCGACCGGATCCAGTCCACCGAGGGCTGGAGCCTGACCGTCGACGACAGCAAGGAGGTCGACGGGCTGATCGTCTATATCGGCGAGGACGATCAGGGCGAGCTGCGCGAACTGCCCGAGGCGCGCCTGGCCGACACCATGCAGTTCGACCAGGCCCGTGACCGCCTGCTGACCGGCCAGGTCGATCGCAACGACTGGTTCGACCTGCGCTTCCGCACCCTGCACCACCATCATCGCATCGAGCAGAACCCGGCGCTGGGCCTGGCCGGGCCCCGCATCGACCTGATCCCGCATCAGTTATACATCGCCGATGAAGTGGCGCGCCGCCACGCGCCGCGTGTACTGCTGGCCGACGAGGTGGGACTGGGCAAGACCATCGAGGCCGGGCTGATCCTGCATCGCATGCTGCTCACCGGCCGTGCCGAGCGCGCCCTGATCCTGGTACCGGCAAGCCTCACGCACCAGTGGCTGGTAGAGCTGCTACGCCGCTTCGCCCTCGAGGTAACCCTGCTCGACGAGCAGCAGAGCCTGGCCCAGGCTGAAGCCAATCCGTTCGAGTCGGGCCAGCTGATCCTTGCCAGCCAGGACTGGCTGTTCGCCAACCCCCACCGCCAGTCGCAGGCCGCGGCCTGCGACTGGGACCTGCTGATCGTCGACGAAGCCCACCACCTCGACTGGAGCGCCGAGCAGGTCGGCCCCGGCTATGCCTGCGTCGAGCGCCTGGCCAAGGCCGTGCCGGGCATGCTTCTGCTGACCGCCACCCCCGAGCAGATGGGGCTCGAAAGCCACTTCGCCCGTCTGCGTCTGCTCGATCCGGACCGCTACCACAGCCTGGATGCGTTCCGCGAAGAGGAGCAGCACTACGTGGAAGTGGCCCAGGCCATCGACGCGCTGGAGCGCCTGCCCGAAGCGGGCATCGAGGCTCGCAATAGCGTGGCCGCTGCGATCGACGAACCCGATAGCCTGGCCTTGCTCGACACCTTGGCCGATGCGGAAAGCAGCCCGGAGCAGCGGGACAGCGCTCGCGATCAACTACGCGATCAATTGCTCGACCGCCACGGCACCGGTCGGGTGATGTTTCGCAATAGCCGACGCCATGTCGGCGGCTTTCCCGAACGCCGCCTGCACCTGGCATCGCTGGCATTACCCTCGGCCTACCGCCGCGTGTTACGCAAGCTCGAGCGCGACGAAGACTATCTCGACGAATTGCTGATCGAGACCGGGCTCGACCACCCCGACGTGCTGATCTACCCCGATGCCACCTACCGGGCGATATCCGACGACCCGCTCAACGCCGAGCCCTGGTGGCAGATCGACCCTAGAGTGAGCTGGCTGCTGGAGCGTCTCGCGGACGAGGGCGAGCAAGGCTTCGCCAACGACAAGGTACTGGTGATCGCCCACGGTCGCGAGACCGCCCAGGGCCTGGCCGAGGCGCTGCGGGTGCTGGGCGGCATCCACGCCCCAGTGTTCCACGAAGGGTTGACCCTGATCGAGCGCGACCGCGCAGCTGCGGCCTTTGCCGACGAGGAGGAGGGCAGCCAGGTGCTGGTTTGCTCGGAGATCGGCTCGGAGGGGCGCAATTTCCAGTTCTGCCACCATCTGGTGATGTTCGACCTGCCGCAGCATCCCGACCAGCTCGAGCAGCGCATCGGCCGGCTCGACCGCATCGGCCAGCGCCACGCCATCGAGCTCCATGTGCCGCTGTTCGAAGCCAGCCCCGGAGAGCGCCTGCTGCGCTGGTTCCGCGAAGGGATGGACGCCTTCGACGCGCCCCATGGCGTCGGCAACGAGCTGTTCGACGCCTTCGGCGACGCCTTGGCCGAGGCCCTGCTCGACGACGAGGCCCTCGACGACGTTATCAACGAGACCCGCATGCTGTTCGAGAGCCGCCTGGCCCAACGCGACGCCGGGCGCAACCGCCTGCTCGAGCTCAACGCCTGCCGTCCGGACCGGGCCGAGGCGGTAGCGGCGGCGATCCGTGAACTCGACGACGACCCGGCGCTACCGCGCTACCTCGATCAGGCGCTGGATATCTTCGGCATCGACAGCCACGAACTCGGCAGCGGCCTGCTGCACCTGCAGCCCAGCCCGCAGATGCTCGACGGCTTGCCCGGCCTGGCCAAGGGCGAGGAGGGTTTCACCGCCACGCTGTCGCGTGGACGTGCCCTGGCCCGCGACGACGTGCAAAGGCTCTCATGGGAACACCCTCTGCTGCGCGAGATGATGGGACGCATCCTCGACGGTGCCATGGGCAACACCGCCCTGGCACTGCTCAAGCATCCGGCGATACCCGCTGGGCGACTGATGGCAGAGCTGGTCTTTCGCACCTATTGCCCCGCCCCCAGGCGGCTGCACGTCAACCGATTTCTGCCACCGACCGCGGTACGCGTGCTGCTCGACGAATCCGGCGCCGTGCTCAGCGATAAGGTCTCCTTCACCGGTCTGGCGAAAAACCTGCAGAAGGTCAAGAAGGCCATGGCTCGCGACCTGATCCGCAGCCGTCACGATCAGCTGCGGGAACTGCTCACCCAAGGCGAGCAGGAGGCCGAGCGCGAGCTGCCGAGCATCGTCGAGACCGCCCAGGTGCGCATGCGCCGGGAGCTCGATGGCGAACTGGCCCGCCTGGAAGCACTGGCACGGCTCAATCCAGCGGTGCGCGAGGAAGAGCTGGAGGCGCTGCGCCGCGAACGCAGCGAGCTGGATACCGCCATCGACGGCACGCGGCTGCGGCTGGATGCGGTGCGGGTGATAGTCACCATCGGCGACTAAGAATGACAATCAAAGAATATCGGCGAGAGCCTGCTCCAGCGTCGGGAAGCGGAACTCGAAACCGGCCTCGAGCAGGCGCACCGGGCGCATGTCGGCGCCGGTCAGCAGCAGGCGTGCCATTTCGCCGAAGGCGGTCTCCAGCACGACCGCCGGCACCGGCATGACGGCGGGGCGGTTGAGCTGCTTGGCCAGGGCGCGGGTAAACTCGGCGTTGGTGACGGGATGCGGCGCGCTGCCATTGAACGGCCCGTCGAGATCGTCACGCTCGATCAGGAACAGAATGCTACGCACCAGATCCTCGCGGTGGATCCAGGGCATGTATTGGTTGCCGTCGCCGAAACGCCCCCCCAGCCCCAGCTTGAACGGCGGCAGCATCTTCGCAAGGCTGCCACCCCCCGTGTCCAGCACCAGGCCGGTGCGCAGCAGTGCCACCCGGGTACCGAAGTCGGTCGCCTCGAGTGCGGTATCCTCCCAGCGCTTGCACAGACGATGGGCGAACTCGTCGTGGGGAGGCGTTTGTTCACTGACTTCGCGGTTTCCCTGGTCCCCGTAATAACCCATCGCCGAACCCGACACCATGACCTTTGGCGCCTTGCCGCTGGCCTGCTCGAGTTGCTCGCAGAGAATCACCAGGTCGCGGGTGATATTGACCCGGGAGTCGATAAGGCGGTTTTTCTGCTCATCGCTCCAGCGCTTGGCTGCAATCGGCTCCCCGGCCAAGTTGACGATGGCATGCGGCGGCGAATCGACGAAATCGAGCACCGAGCGTCGCACGTCCGCCCCTTCGGGCAGCTTGCGCTTGGCGGCCTCGGGATCACGCGAAACCACCTGCGGGCGATGCCCCGCCTCCCTCAGGCGCTGACAAAGGCGCTGGCCAACGAAACCGCTACCTCCGGTAATCAAGACTCGCATTCGACTCCCTCCGCATTCGGCCGCTTCGCAGCCTCTCGTTATACAACCGTTGTACATCTCTGCTATGCTGCCGGCAACCGGGCAATTCAGGTGCAGCTCGACACCCCGCCCAGCCGCTGAACGTCGTGTTTCCGGGAGACCCGCCATGTCCTACAGCCTGATCCTGCTCGCCCATGGCTCCAGCGACCCCGCATGGCGCGCCCCCTTCGAGCGGTTCCACGAGGCGTTGGCCACTCGCATGCAGACGTCGCTGAAGCTGGCCTACATGGAGCTTAGCGAACCCTCGCTGGAAAGCAGTGTGGCCGAACTCACTTCGGCCGGCATTCGGCGCATCGAAATCCTTCCCTTGTTCTTCGCCGCCGGGCGGCACCTGCGCAAGGATGTCCCGGCCCAGGTCGAGGCGCTGAGGGCGAACCACCCCGATACCGAACTGACGCTACTGCCGCCCGTTGGCGAGCACCCTGCCTTCATCGAGGCCCTGGCCGCCGTGGTAGCCGAACAGGCCGGAGAAGCATTGCCGACTTGACCATGACCGCCATCAGTTGTACACCGCCCGCTTAGTGTACAATATTCCTTGGCAGCGGCCCGAGCACCGTTGCCACGTGGCCAAGACAACACAAGAGGCAGGCGAGCATGACCGAGAAGGGGGCCCACCGGGCCGACACACCGCTCTATCCTATCCGCGAGGTGTCACGCATTACCGGCGTCAATTCGGTTACCCTGCGCGCCTGGGAACGTCGCTACGGGCTGATCCGCCCCAAGCGTACCCCCAAGGGGCATCGGCTCTACGCCCGCGAAGACATCGAGCGGGTCGAGCGAATCCTGCAGTGGCTCAGCCGCGGCGTGCCGGTCAGCCAGGTCAAGGAACTCATCGACCAACCACAACCCGTACCGGCCACCGAGCCTGCCTCCGGCGATTGGCCCAGCCAACGACGCCAGCTGATGGCGGCCATCGAGGCCCTCGACCAGGGCCAGATGGAAACGCTCTTCACCCAGAGTCTGGCACTCTATCCCGTATCTACCTGCCTGACGGAGCTGTGGCAGCCGGTCTTGCGCGAACTCGAGGAGCACTGGGCCGACCAGCTCGGCGCCGCCCTGCAGCGCCGCTGTCTGGAGTCGTTCCTGCGCACCCGCATCGGCATCCGCCTCTACCATGCCAACCGATTGGCCAAGGGACCCGTACTACTGATCGCCCCGCTGCCCGACGACCCCGGCCCCCTATGGCTGCTGATGGCCGCACTCGCCGCCAGCGATGCCGGTTACCAGGTCCAACTGATGGACAGCGCCCTGCCCTTCGGCGAACTGCCACTGGCGGTCGAGCGCCTGCATGCCGCCGCGCTGATCCTGGTCAGCGGCCGCGCCGAGCGGGCCGACCTGATCCGTCGCCAGTTGCCCCGCCTCGCCGAGCAGCTCGATGCCCCCCTCGGCCTGTGCGGGCCGGTCGCGCGGATTCGTAGCGGCGATCTGGCCGACAGCCTGGTGGAACTGCTTGGCGACGACCTGCCCCTGGCCATGGCCCGCATGCGCCCCTTGATTCTCGACCACTGACCCCATCGCGAGGCAGCCGACCATGACCTGCTCCCTGATGTGGTTTCGCAGCGACCTGCGCGTTCATGACAACACGGCGCTGGCAGCCGCCGCACGCCGGGGGCCGGTCATCGCCGTGTTCCTGCGCAGCACTTCCCAGTGGCAACGACACGGGCATGGAGTCAACAAGCTCGACTTCTGGCATCGCGGTGTCGTGGCCCTCGGCGAGGACCTGGCCGGCATCGGCATACCCCTGCTGCATCGCGATATCGACGACTTCGGCCAGGCCCCGGCTACCCTGCTCGATCTTGCCCGCGAGGCCGGCGCCAGCTCACTGCACTTCAACCGCGAGTACCCGTTCGACGAGCAGCGCCGCGACCAGGCCGTCATCGAGGCCTTTCGACAAGCCGACCTTACCGCGACTGGCCATCACGACAGCGTGGCCTTCGCTCCCGGCGAGCTGTTGACCGGCAAAGGTGACTTCTACAGTGTCTTCACGCCCTTTGCGCGAGCCTGGCACCGCCAACTGACAGCACAGCGCCTGGCTCTGCGCGACCGTCCTCCCCCGCAACCTTCACCAGCCATCGAGAGCGACGCAATCGCCCCCTTGCCTCCGCTCGACGCCCCCCCGGCCGATATGACGCGCTGGCCTGCCGGCGAAGCGGCAGCCGCCGACCGTCTGGAGCGCTTCCTGCGCTTTCGCGCGCGCCGCTATGCGCAGCAGCGCGATTTCCCCGCAGTGGCCGGCACCAGCGAACTCTCGCCCTATCTGGCGCTCGGCATGATCTCGCATCGCCAGTGCCTGCAGGCCGCGCTGAGCGAGAACGACGGCAGCTTGGCCGAGGGCGATGCCGGTATCGTCAGTTGGGTAAACGAGCTTGTGTGGCGGGAGTTCTATCAGCATGTGGCGGCAGGTTTCCCACGGGTATGCCGCTATCGCGCCTTCCAGCGGCACACCGAGGCATTGGCCTGGCGCGACGACGAAGCCGGTTTTCGTGCCTGGTGCGAGGGGCGCACCGGCTACCCCATCGTCGACGCCGCCATGCGTCAATTGGTCCGCACCGGCTGGATGCACAACCGGCTGCGCATGGTCGCCGCGATGTTCCTGAGCAAGCACCTGCTGATCGACTGGCGGCGAGGTGAAGCATTCTTCCTGCGTCACCTGGTGGATGGAGAGTTCTGCGCCAACAACGGTGGCTGGCAGTGGGCCGCCTCCACCGGCACCGATGCAGCGCCTTACTTCCGTATCTTCAATCCTACGAGCCAGTCTCACCGCTTCGATGCGGAGGCTCGCTTCATTGCCGAGTACGTACCCGAACTGGCCGAGCTGCCGACCCGGGATCGCCATGCCCCCAGCGAAGCCCAGCGCGCCGACACCGGCTACCCGTCGCCCATCGTCGAACACAGGATGGCACGCCTCCGAGCGCTGGAAGCCTTCAAGGCATTGCTACCTCCCGCCTAGAAACTCCGCCTCGGAGTGACAATGTCGACGATGCAATAAATCAGCGGCTAAGTCGTGGGCTCGGCACGCAGCATCAAGCCCGCCGAGTCCGATGGGCGGGCTTGCCACTGCGCTTCGATCAGCTCGGCCGGCCCCGGCCGTGCATAGAGATAGCCTTGTACCAATCGACAGCCGGCCTGCTGCAGGAAATCGAGTTGCCCCTGTGTCTCCACGCCTTCGGCCACCACGTCGAGCCCCAACCCCCTCGCCATCGCCAGCACGGCACTGACGATGGCGGCATCGGCAGGATCGTCGGGCAGCGAGCGGATGAAGGCGCGATCGAGCTTGAGCTTGTCCAGCGGCAGGTTCTTCAGGTAGCTCAACGACGAGTAGCCCATGCCGAAGTCGTCGATGGCAATACGATGGCCCTTGGCACGCAGCGCCTCCAGCCGCGGCACGATATCGCCGGCGCGCTCGTCGAGCAGCACCGACTCCGTCAGCTCCAGGCCCAGTTGGGGTGGCTCGATGCCGTGTCTCGCCAGGCCCGCCGATAGTGCCGTTTCGAGCTCGCCCTGAAACATCTGGATCGCCGAAATATTGATCCACACGGGAAGCTGGGGCAGGCCCAACTCCCGCCAACGCGCCATCTGGGCCAGCGCCTCGTCGATCACCCAGTTGCCAAGCTGGCCCATCAGACCATGGCGCTCGGCCAGCGGAATGAAGTCGACCGGCGACACCATGCCATGCTCGGGGTGCCGCCAGCGCAGCAGCGCCTCCATGCCCACCACGGCACCATCCATGATGCGGTGCTGGGTCTGGTAATACAGCTCGAGCTGGTCGCCATTGGCCAAGGCATCGCGCAAGCCGTAGACCAGCGTCATGTGTGGTGAATTCTGCACGTCCAGTGCCGGGCGGAAGCGCTGGCTGACGTTACGCCCGTGGCGTTTGGCCGAATAGAGCGCCGATTCCAGACGCTGGAACAGCACGCCGGACTCCTTGCCGTCCTCAGGGGCCCGGCAGCTGCCGATGGAGAGTCCCAGGCGCAGGGTCTTGTTGCCGACTTCGAAAGGCTCGCCCAGGTGCTGTCGCAGTCCCGCGATCCAGTTGTCGTGGTCGTCGTACGTCGTGGTGCGTATCACCAGGAACTCGTCGCCCCCGAGGCGCCCCACCACGCCGCCGGCCACATGCCGAGCCAGGCGCTGGCCGAAGCGGGCCAGCAGCCGGTCGCCCTGCTCCACGCCGAGGCTGTCGTTGACCGCCTTGAAGCCGTCGATATCGATGATCGCCATGTCTAGGCTCTCGCCGGCGCGCAGGTGGCGCAGCCGCGAGGTCATCAGGTCATGCAGCCGGCGGCGGTTGGGCAGACCGGTGAGCGGGTCCTCGAAGCCGATGCGTCGCAAGTCCTGCTCGCGAGCCTTGTGTACCGAAATATCAGTAAAGGTGCCGACGTAATGGCTGATGCGTCCACGGCTGTCGGTGACCGCCTTGACCCGCAGCCATTCGGGAAACTCGTCGCCCTGCTTGCGCCGGTTCCAGATCTCCCCCTCCCAGCGCCCCTTGCTGTGCAGGGTCTGCCAGAACCGCTTGAAAAAGGCCGGGTCGTGACGCGCTGCGGCCAGGTTGGTCGCATTGAGCCCGCGCACTTCATCCTCGGTGAAACCGGTGATGCGCGTAAAGGCGGGATTCACGGCGAGGATACGGTTCTCGGCATCGGTGATCTGCACACCCTCTTCGGAGAGCATCAGTGCCTGCTGCATCAGATCGGCGTGCTGGCGGTCTCGCTTCAACTGGCGCCAGGCAGCCGTCAACCCCGCCACGACGATGGCGACGGCGGCCATTCGCAAACCGGGACTGGGCAGCCAGATACAGGCCGGCAACGCTGCCATGGCAGCCCAGGTCAAGGGGCGGTTCAATGCGAAGGATGGCCGCATGCGTGGTCCCGATGTAACGGATATTGAGAGGAAAGTTGCGCCCATGCTGTGCATCGACCCTACCTAGAGTATCGACACTTTGCGGTAACACTTTAATCACTGGCGGCTGTCGCGTCATGCCTGACGTGCAATCAAGGACCACGGCCAGTAGACTAGGCAGGGCCGCCCGGGCGGGTTGGCACCTGTGCCATGTGCCTCCGCACCGTACGCGGAAGGGCCCACTACAACTGCGACTCGGAACGACTCAGTGACCAAGCAACACTCTTTCGAACGCGAAGAACTACTGGCGTGTAGCCGCGGCGAACTATTCGGCCCCGGTAATGCACAACTGCCGGCGCCCAACATGCTGATGCTCGATCGTATCACGCACATCCATGAGGAGGGCGGCCAGTTCAACAAGGGCGAGCTGATCGCCGAGCTGGATATCCAACCCGACCTGTGGTTCTTCGACTGCCATTTTCCTGGCGACCCGGTCATGCCCGGCTGCCTGGGGCTCGACGCCATGTGGCAGTTGGTGGGCTTCTACCTGGGCTGGCTCGGCCACCCCGGCCGCGGCCGTGCGCTGGGTTGTGGCGAGGTGAAGTTCACCGGCCAGATCCTGCCCGAGGCGGGCAAGGTCAAGTACCACATCAACGTCAAGCGCATCATCACCCGGCGCCTGATCCTCGGCATCGCCGATGGCACCGTATCGGTGGATGGCCGCGACATTTACCAGGCCAACGACCTGCGCGTCGGCCTGTTCACCTCTACCGCGAATTTCTGAAACAGGAGGCTCCCATGCGACGAGTGGTAGTCACCGGCCTGGGCATCGTGTCCTGCTTGGGCAACGACGCACAAACGGTCGTCGAAGCGCTCCGGAGCGGGCGCTCGGGCATTCGCTTCAAGGAGGAATACGCCGAGCGCGGCTTTCGTAGCCAGGTCGCCGGGGTCGTAGATATCGATCTCGACGCCCTGATCGACCGTAAGCTAAGCCGCTTCATGGGCGACGCCGCGGCCTATGCCTATGTCAGCATGGCCCAGGCCATCGAGGATTCGGGCCTCGGCCCCGAGCAGGTATCGAGCGAACGCACCGGCCTGATCGCCGGCTCCGGCGGCGCCTCCAGCGCCAACCAGGTCGAGGCTGCCGACGTGATGCGCGAGAAGGGGCTACGCCGGGTCGGCCCCTACCGGGTCACCCGCACCATGGGCAGCACCGTCTCGGCATGCCTGGCCACGCCGTTCAAGATCAAGGGCGTCAACTATTCGATCTCCTCCGCCTGCGCCACTTCCGCGCACTGCATCGGTAGCGCCATGGAGCAGATCCAGATGGGCAAGCAGGATGTCGTCTTCGCCGGCGGCGGCGAGGAGGAGCATTGGACGCTGTCGTGCCTGTTCGACGCCATGGGCGCCCTGACGACCCAGTACAATGACACGCCCGAAAAGGCCTCACGCCCCTATGACAAGGCCCGCGACGGCTTCGTCATTGCCGGTGGCGGTGGCATGCTGGTACTCGAGGAGCTCGAGCACGCCAAGGCGCGCGGGGCGAAGATCTATGCCGAGCTGGTCGGTTATGGCGCCACCTCCGATGGTCACGATATGGTCGCCCCTTCCGGCGAGGGCGCCATGCGCTGCATGCGCCAGGCACTGGCCACCGTGGACGGCAAGATCGACTACATCAACACCCACGGCACCTCCACACCGGTGGGCGACGTTGCCGAGCTCAAGGCGATCCGCGAGGTCTTCGGTGACAGCACACCGCCGATGAGTTCCACCAAGTCGCTGACCGGCCACTCGCTGGGTGCCACCGGCGTACAGGAAACGATCTACTCGCTGCTGATGATGGAGCATGGCTTCATCGCCGCTTCGGCCAACATCGAAGAGCTCGACGACCAGGCGGCCGGCTTCGATATCGTCACTCGCACTCGCGAGAGCGTCAGTGTCGATCGCGTACTCTCCAACAGCTTCGGTTTCGGCGGCACCAACGCCTGCCTGGTACTGCAGCGCTACCGCGACTAGAGGTTCCGTCCGCAACGAAGAAGGCGCCCAGCGGGGCGCCTTCTTCGTCATGCAAAGTATGTCGTACGCAGCAGTCTATCCCGAACTTGCCTCAACTGCAGATTTGGCATCCACCGGGCGCGGGACTTCCGAGATCTCGGCCAGGCGCGCCTCGATCCACGCTTCGACCTCGATCAACACTTCCTCCGGAGTACGGCCCACGGTATCGATGGGTTCCCCCACCACGACGTTGAGTATTCCCGGGTTCTTCACCCAATGGCGACCCGGCCAGCGTTCACCGGCGTTATGCGCTACCGGTAGCACCGGCACGCCGGCCCGACAGGCGATGACAGTCCCGCTCTTGTTGTAGCGCCGCCTTTGCCCCGGGTCCACCCGTGTGCCTTCCGGAAAGATCAATACCGAGAGCCCCTCCTGCAGTCGCGCCACGCCCTGGCTCAGCACCTGGCGCATGGCCCGCGCCGGCTTCGAGCGGTCCAGCGCAATGGGATGCAGCAGCCTGAGCCCCCAGCCGAACAGCGGGATGCGCAGCAGCTCCTGTTTGAGTACCGTGCACACTGGCGGCTTGAGAATCTGCAGGAAGATGGTTTCCCACTCGCACTGGTGGTTGGCCAGGATTACGCACGGACCTTGCGGCAGCCGCTCCTTGCCACTGACCCGATAGGTCACGCCGCACGTCCAGCGGAACCAGGCGGTGATGAAATGGTTGTAGAGATTGAGCAGCCGGTAGCGTGCCGGTAGCGCCAGCAGCGGGGCGACGGGCAGCAGCAGCGCACCGAAGACGAAAATAGCGAAAAAGTAACCGACGTAGAACAACAGGCTGCGCAACACATTCATAGTGGAATGCCGCCCTCTTCATCGGTCGCGATGGCGCGGCGGGCCTGGCACCACTCATCCAGCAGCCGCCCTACCTCCAGCCGCCACGGCTTCTGATGTACACCGAAGGCCTCCAGCACGCGCCTGCAGTTGAGTACCCGGCGTAGCGGCTGATCGTGATGATGCTTGAGAGCCTTGACCTCGCCCAACGCAACCTGCTCCCCCAGCCCCTCCAGGCGAGTCGACAGCTGCGTACGCACCATGGAGGTGAAGGTGTAGGCACTGACCGGCTCCGTGCCTGCCAGGTGATAGGCACCCCAGGCACTGGAACCGCACGAGAGCTGGTGCAGCATGCCCACCAGGGCCATGGCCACGGCATCGGCCGACGTCGGGCAGAAGATCACGTCCTGGGCCGCGCGAACCTCTTCCCCGGTCACCAGGCTATCGATCACGCCGCTGAGCCAGGCGTGCCCGCCTTCCAGCGCGAACAGCGGCCCCAGCCGCACGATCAGGTGTCGCGGATGGCTCTGGCGGATTCGGTCACCGATGGCGATCAGACGCCTGAGACTCTCGTCCCGCGGCGCCGGTATCACGTGCTCGTCAATGGGTGTCTCGAAGCCATCCTGATAGAGCTGATCGGAGACGCACCACACCAGCGGCGTGTCGGTTTCACGACATGCCGCCAGGCAGGCATCGACGCCCTCGCCATGCGCGATCACGGCTGCGGGCTCGATCTCCATCGGTGCCGAGAGGGGCGGGATGATGACCGCATCCGGTGCCAGCTCGAGCAATAGCGCCGCATCGATCTTCAGACCGGGCTCGATGACGAGCTCGGTATCACTGCGGCGATGAACCAGCCTGGCCAATGCCAGGTTGAGACAGTGGCCGGCATCCAGTACCAACAGCTTCACGCGATCGCCTCCGGCAGGCTCGGTCGGGAGGAAGTCAGAACGGGATTTCGTCGTCGAAATCGTCGAAGCTGCCCGGATCGGGCGCGCCGTAATTGCTCTGCTTCTGTCCTCCCTGCTGGGGCTGTCCTCCCTGCTGGGGCTGGCCGCCCGGCGCGGGTCGCTGCTGGGGCTGGCCGCCAAAGCCACCTGGCTGAGGCGCGGCGTTGCCGTAGCCGCCCTGCTGTGGCACAGGGTTGCCTTGGGGCGCGCCATAGCCGCCCTGCTGCTGAGGCATGCCCGCCCCCGGCTGGCCGCCGAAGTCACCGCTACGGGTATCGAGCATCTGCATGTCGTTGCATACGATCTCGGTGGTATAGCGATCCTGACCGTCCTGTCCCTGCCACTTACGCGTCTGCAAGCGCCCTTCGAGATAGACCCGCGATCCCTTCTTCAGGTACTGCTGGGCGATCTCGGCCAGTCGATTGAATAACACCACCGAGTGCCACTCGGTCCGCTCCTGGCGCTGGCCGCTCTGCTTGTCGGTCCAGGTGTCGGTAGTGGCGACGCGCAGGTTGGCGACGGGGCTACCGGATGGCATGAAGCGAACCTCGGGATCCTGCCCCAGGTTGCCGATGAGAATGACCTTGTTGACGCCACGGGCCATGCTGGACTCCCTCTATAAATGAACATGTGCATTGTAATGAACCGACCTGAGAGGCCGGCACCTGACAGGCAGGCTAGCCGCCACGGTGGCGACTCGAACGGATCAGGCGCGCCAGGGCGTCTTCGTCGAGGCGGCGCCGGTCCACCTTAAGATACGCCACTCGCTCCTCGGGAACGACCATAACGTCCTCAACGCCGGCCACCTCGGCGAAGCTCGCCATCAGTGTATCGAGCGTATCCTCATGATGCTCGTCATCCAGCGCCACCACCTCGCTCGAGAGGTGCGGCGGCGTCGGCATACCCAGCATCAACAGCCACCAGACGCCGGCGAGCACGGCGCTGCCGACGAATACCGCCGGCAGCCCCCATTGCTGGGCCAGGAAGCCGCCCAACACGCCGCCGAGGAAGGCGCCCAGAAACTGGCTGGTGGAGTAAACGCCCATCGCCGTGCCCTTGGCCCCGGCCGGTGCCAGCTTGCTGAGCATCGAAGGCAGCATTGCCTCGAGCAAGTTGAAGGCGGTGAAGAACAGCAGCAGCCAGGCGAACAATGCCCAGCCACTGCCGAACGAGGCCAGGCCGGCCAGGCTGACGGTGATGGCCGCGATCGCCGTCAGGCTCATGGCCTTCATGCGCTGACGTTTCTCCGCAACGATCACCAACGGCACCATGCCGACGAAGGCCAACGCCATGATGGCGAGGTAGGTCAGGCCATGCCGCTCGGCCTCGATGCCCGCCTCGACCAGGCGAAACGGCACGGCAACGAAGATCGCCATCAGCACCAGATGCAGGGCAAAGATCGACAGGTCCAACCGCCACAAATCGGCCCGGGTGAGAGTCGCCGCCAACTGCTGCCGATCGATGCCCACGTCGCGATGCCTCAGTCGCCGCGGTGCTGGCGGCACCAGCTTCCATAGCACCACCAGGCCCAGTGCGGCGAGCAGGGCGGTGAACCAGAACACGGCAGAGAGCCCGAAAGCGGCGGCCAGCCAGGGGCCGATCACCATGGCGACGGCGAACGCCACGCCTATCGAAAGGCCGATGGTGGCCATGGCGGCAGTACGCACCTGCTCGCGGGTCTGGTCGGCAAGCAGCGCCATGATAGCCGCGGCAACGGCGCCGCTGCCCTGCAGGCAGCGCCCCACGATGACACCGCCTATGGTCTCGGCGGATGCCGCCACTACGCTACCGAGCAGGAACAGCAGCAGACCTCCGGCGATCACCGGCTTGCGTCCGAGACGGTCGGAGAGCAGCCCGAAGGGGATCTGCAGCACCGCCTGGGTCAGGCCGTAGATACCCAGTGCCAGCCCCACCAGCAACGACGTGGCGCCGGCCAGTTCGTCGGCATACAGCGCCAGCACCGGCAACACCATGAACAGCCCCAGCATGCGCGTGGCATACAGGCTGGCCAAGCCGGTAATGGCGCGTCGTTCGGAGACTAGCAGCAGTCCAGAGACCTTGCGCATAGGGAGTGAGACGCTTCCATGGGTAGGCGGGCCGGAGCCCTTCAATGAACCGACTATTCTAACGATTCCGGGCCCCGCAGGAAACGTCCCGACCAGCGGCGCTTTGGCGCGCGGTCGGCCGCAGGAGTATAATCGAGGTTTTGCCGAGCGCCATGAGGTGTGAATGGACAGGATCGTGGTCAGGGGTGCGCGCACCCACAACCTCAAGCAGATCGACGTCGAACTGCCCCGTGACAGCCTGATCGTGGTCACGGGGCTTTCGGGCTCGGGCAAGTCGTCGCTGGCCTTCGACACCCTCTATGCCGAAGGACAGCGACGCTACGTGGAGTCGCTATCCACCTATGCGCGCCAGTTCCTGTCGATGATGGAGAAACCCGACGTCGACCACATCGAAGGACTGTCGCCGGCGATCTCCATCGAGCAGAAATCCACCTCCCACAACCCGCGCTCCACCGTGGGCACCATCACCGAGATCTACGACTACCTGCGCCTGCTGTTTGCCCGGGCCGGCACGCCGCGCTGCCCCGAGCACGGTGAGGATCTCGAGGCCAGCACCATCTCGCAGATGGTCGACCAGGTGCTGGCCCTGCCCGAGGGCAGCAAGCTGATGCTGCTCGCCCCGGTGGTCAAGGGACGCAAGGGCGAACACCTGCAGCTGCTCTCCGAGCTGCGCGCCCAGGGTTTCGTGCGTGTGCTGATCGACGGGCAGGCTCTCGAACTCGACGACATCGCCCCGCTGGACAAGAACAAGAAACACGACATCAGCGTGGTGGTCGATCGCATCAAGGTGCGCGAAGGGCTCCAGCAGCGCCTGGCTGAGTCGTTCGAGACGGCCCTCAACCTTGCCGATGGCATCGCCGTGGTCCACTTCATGGACGGCGAAGCCGAGGACATCCCATTCTCGGCGCGCTTCGCCTGCCCGGTGTGCGGCTATGCCATCGCCGAGCTAGAGCCGCGCATGTTCTCGTTCAACAACCCCGCCGGTGCCTGCCCCACCTGCGACGGACTCGGCGTGCAGCAGGTCTTCGATCCCGACAAACTGATCAGCCATCCGGAACTGTCGCTGGCCGAGGGCGTGATCAAGGGCTGGGATCGTCGCAGTATCTACTACTTCAGCCAGCTACAAGCCGTCGCCGACCACTACCGCTTCACCCTGGAGACACCATGGCAGGAGCTTGCCCGCCATGAGAAGGAAGTCATTCTCCATGGCAGCGGTGACGACGAGATCGCCTTCAGCTACGTCAACGACCGCGGCCGTCGCGTCACCCGCGAACACCCCTTCGAAGGGGTACTGCCCAACATGCAGCGCCGCTACCGCGAGACCGAGTCGAGCATGGTGCGCGAGGAGCTGGCGCGCTATATCGCCGACCGACCCTGCCCCACCTGTCACGGTTCGCGCCTGCGCAAGGAGTCCCGCCACGTCTTCGTCGACGATCACACCCTGCCGCAGATCGTGCAGCTACCGATCGGCGAGGCGTGGGATTATTTTCAGCGCCTGACCCTGCCCGGACGCAAGGGCGAGATCGCCCAGAAGGTCATCAACGAAATCCACGCGCGCCTCGAATTCCTGGTCAACGTCGGCCTCGACTACCTCAACCTCGAGCGCAGCGCCGAGACCCTCTCCGGCGGCGAAGCCCAGCGCATCCGCCTGGCGAGCCAGATCGGGGCAGGCCTGGTGGGCGTCATGTACATCCTCGACGAACCCTCCATCGGCCTGCATCAGCGCGACAACGATCGCCTGCTCAAGACGCTGATCCACCTTCGCGACCTGGGCAACACCGTGATCGTGGTGGAGCATGACGAGGACGCCATCCGCGCCGCCGACCACGTGCTCGATATCGGCCCCGGCGCCGGTGTTCATGGTGGCCGTATCGTCGCCCAGGGCACGCCCGAAGACGTCATGGCCAGCCACGACTCGCTCACCGGCCAGTACCTCTCCGGCAAGCGGCGTATCGAGATACCCAAGTGGCGCATCCCCGGCAACCCCGAAAAGCGACTCGTGCTCAGTGGGGCGAGCGGCAACAACCTGCGCAACGTCAGCCTGACCCTGCCGCTGGGGCTGTTCATCTGCGTCACCGGCGTCTCAGGCTCCGGCAAATCGACGCTGATCAACTCGACGCTGATGCCCATCGCCGCCCGCGAACTCAACCACGCCACCACCCTGACGCCGGCGCCCTATGAGCACATCGAAGGCCTCGATCAGCTCGACAAGGTGATCGACATCGACCAGAGCCCGATCGGTCGCACGCCACGCTCCAATCCGGCCACCTACACCGGCATCTTCACGCCGATCCGCGAGCTCTTTGCCGGTACCCAGGAAGCCCGCTCCCGGGGCTACAAGCCGGGCCGCTTCAGCTTCAACGTCAAGGGGGGGCGCTGCGAGGCGTGTCAGGGCGAGGGCATGATCAAGGTCGAGATGCACTTCCTGCCCGACATCTACGTACCCTGCGACGTGTGCAAGGGCAAGCGCTACAACCGCGAGACGCTGGAGATCGCCTACAAGGGCAAGAGCATCGACGAGGTACTGGAGATGACTGTGGAGGAGGCGCTGGAGTTCTTCAGCCCCGTGCCGGCCATCGCCCGCCGCCTGCAGACCCTGCTCGACGTGGGTCTCTCCTATATCCGCCTAGGCCAGAGCGCTACCACCCTCTCCGGCGGCGAGGCCCAGCGGGTCAAGCTGGCCAGGGAACTGGCCAAGCGCGACACCGGCAAGACGCTCTATATTCTCGACGAGCCCACCACCGGGCTGCACTTCGAGGACATTCGCCAACTGCTCGTCGTACTCCATCGCCTGCGCGACCACGGCAATACCATCGTGGTGATCGAGCACAACCTCGACGTGATCAAGACCGCCGACTGGATCGTCGACCTCGGCCCCGAGGGCGGCTCCGGCGGTGGACGCATCATCGCCGAGGGCACGCCGGAGCAGGTGGCGGAGATGGAGGCCTCTCACACTGGACGCTTCCTCAAGCCGCTGCTGGAGCGGGCCAAGAGCCAGAAGGCCGAGCCAGCGACTTCCAAGTAGGGTCGAAACGCAATAAAAAACCCGGCTTCGCGAGAAGCCGGGTTTTTCGTATTGCTACAGCACTGCCGGACCAAGGCCCGCCGCCGGAGATCACTCCTCGGTGACGACTTCCTCGGACTCCTCGACGACCGGACGGTCGACGAGTTCGACGAAGGCCATGGGGGCGTTGTCGCCGGTGCGGAAACCGCACTTGAGAATACGGACGTAACCGCCCGGACGCTCGACGTAACGCGGACCCAGCTCGTTGAAGAGCTTGCCGACCGCTTCTTTGGAGCGGGTACGGCTGAAGGCCAGACGACGGTTCGCGACGCTGTCCTGCTTGGCCAGGGTGATCAGCGGCTCGATGACACGACGCAGCTCTTTGGCCTTGGGCAGGGTTGTCTTGATCACTTCGTGCTCGATCAGCGACACGCTCATGTTCTTGAACATGGCCTGGCGATGCGAGCTGGTACGATTGAGGTGACGACCACTCTTACGATGACGCATGGTTGTGATTCCTTACCAAACTGGGACTCGAGTCGACGCTCACGCGGAGGCCTTGTCGTCCTTCAGGCTCGCCGGCGGCCAATTCTCCAGCCGCATGCCAAGGGAAAGACCGCGCGCAGCCAACACGTCCTTGATTTCGTTCAAAGACTTCTTGCCGAGGTTCGGCGTCTTCAGCAGCTCGACTTCGGTGCGCTGAATCAGATCGCCGATGTAGTAGATGTTCTCGGCCTTCAGGCAGTTGGCACTGCGGACGGTCAACTCGAGATCGTCTACGGGACGCAGCAGGATCGGATCGACGTGATCCTCTTCCTCCACGACCTCCTGTTCCTTGTCGGCTTCCAGGTCGACGAACGCGGCCAGCTGCTCCTGCAGGATGGTCGCGCTGCGACGGATCGCCTCTTCGGGATCCAGGGTGCCGTCGGTCTCCAGGTCGATGATCAGCTTGTCGAGGTCGGTACGCTGCTCGACACGTGCCGCATCGACGGCATACGAAACGCGGCGCACGGGGCTGAAGGTGGCATCCAACTGCAGGCGACCGATGGCACGCGATTCGTCGTCGGCGCCCACCCGGGCATCCGCCGGCTCATAGCCACGGCCGCGAGCGACCTTGAGCTGCATCTTGAGCTCGGCACCCTCGTTGACGTGGGCGATGACGTGATCCGGGTTGACGATCTCGACGTCGTGATCGAGGACGATATCGCCCGCGGTCACCAAGGCCGGGCCCTGCTTGTTCAGCGAGAGCACCGCCTCGTCGCGACTGTGCATGCGGATGGCCACGTCCTTGAGGTTCAGAAGAATCTCGATGACGTCTTCCTGAACACCCTCGATCGCGCTGTACTCATGCTCGACACCCGAGATCTCGACTTCCACCACGGCACAGCCGGGCATGGACGAGAGCAGAATGCGACGCAGCGCATTGCCCAGGGTATGGCCAAAGCCACGCTCGAACGGCTCGAGCACGATCTTCGCGTGATGCGCGCTGATCTCTTCGACCTTGATATCGCGCGGACGGAGAAACTCTGTCACTGAACGCTGCATAACTACACCTTTGAGGCTGCCTAACGGTTACTCGGTACTCGTAGCCGGCCCGAGAGGGCCGGCACGACGCGATCAGCGACGCTTACTTCGAGTACAGCTCGACGATCAGGTTTTCGTTGATGTCGGCCGACAGGTCGCCGCGTTCCGGGATAGCCTTGAAGGTGCCTTCCATCTTCTTCGCGTCGACTTCGATCCAGGCGACTTCGCCACGGTTGGCAGCGATGGAAAGCGCACTCTGGATGCGCGCCTGGTTCTTCGCCTTCTCGCGAACGGAAACCACGTCGCCGGGCTTGACCTGATAGGAAGCCACGTTGACGGCACGGCCATTGACCATGATCGCCTTGTGACTTACCAGCTGGCGCGCCTCGGAACGGGTGGAACCGAAGCCCATGCGGTAGACGACGTTGTCCAGTCGGGATTCGAGCAGCTGCAGCAGGACTTCGCCGGTGGCGCCGGAGCGACGGGCGGCCTCCTTGTAGTAGCTGCGGAACTGCTTTTCGAGTACGCCGTAGATACGACGTACTTTCTGCTTCTCGCGAAGCTGCAAGCCGTAGTCGGAAAGACGCTGACGGCGCTGGCCGTGCACACCCGGAATCTGCTCGGATTTGCACTTCTTCTCGAAGGGAGTCACACCACTCTTGAGGAAGAGATCGGTGCCTTCACGACGAGACAGTTTGCACTTCGGTCCAATATAACGAGCCATGAATCTGTCTCCTTAAACGCGGCGTTTCTTCGGCGGACGGCAGCCATTGTGGGGAATGGGCGTCGCGTCGGTGATGCTCTGCACGCGGAAGCCGGCAGCGCTCAGTGCGCGCACGGCGGATTCACGGCCAGGACCGGGGCCCTTGACCAGCACGTCGACGTTTTTCACACCATACTCGGCTGCAGCGGTCGCTGCACGTTCGCTTGCCACTTGAGCAGCGAACGGGGTGCTCTTGCGAGAACCACGAAAACCCGAACCACCGGCTGTTGCCCAGGAAAGGGCATTGCCCTGGCGGTCTGTGATCGTCACGATCGTGTTGTTAAAAGAGGCGTGGATGTGCGCGACGGCGTCCACTACCTGCTTTTTAACCTTTTTACGGTTGCTACGCGGGTTAGCCATGTTGATGTCTATTCCTGTCTTTACGCCAGAACGTGCGTGTTACTTGCGGATCGGCTTACGCGGGCCCTTACGGGTACGCGCGTTAGTCTTGGTCCGCTGACCACGCAGCGGAAGACTACGACGATGACGCAGACCACGATAGCAACCCAGGTCCATGAGACGCTTGATGTTCAGCGTCACATCACGACGAAGGTCGCCTTCCACGGTGTACTTGCCAACCTCGGCACGCAGGGCATCGACCTCTTCAGAGGAGAGCTCCTGGATCTTGGTGGTCGGCGCGATGCCGGTAGCGACACAGATTTCCTGTGCACGCGTGCGGCCAATCCCGAAGATATAGGTCAGCGAGATCGCCGCATGCTTGTTGTCCGGGATATTGACGCCTGCAATACGGGCCATCAGCTTTCTCCGAAATTTGAGCGGCTTGCTCGATTAGTTACTACAAAAGGCGCAACAGCATACCCCTTTACCCACCTTCGGGCAAGGGGTACGCTGGCACCGCTTTTCATGAGCGCCAGAATCAACCCTGGCGCTGCTTGTGCCGCGGCTCGGTGCAGATGACGCGGACCGCGCCATTACGCCGAATGATCTTGCAGTTGCGGCACATCTTCTTGACGGAAGCTCGAACTTTCATCGTTCCTTCTCCAAAATCGACACACGGCGCGCCAGATCACCGGCGGCGCGACTCAGCGCATGATGCCGCCGCTGCCATAGCCTTTCAGGTTGGACTTCTTCATCACCGACTCGTACTGGTGCGACATGAGGTGCGATTGCACCTGAGCCATGAAGTCCATGATGACCACGACCACGATCAGCAACGAGGTACCGCCGAAGAAGAACGGCACGTTCCACGCCACGATCAGGAACTGGGGCATCAGGGAAACCGCAGTGATGTAAAGGGCACCGAACAGGGTCAGACGGGTCATGACCTTGTCGACATAGCGAGCGGTCTGCTCACCAGGACGAATACCCGGCAGGAACGCCCCTGACTTCTTGAGATTGTCAGCGACATCCTTGGGGTTGAAGACCAGCGCTGTGTAAAAGAAGCAGAAGAATACCACCGCCGCCGCGAAAAGCAAGATGTACAACGGCTGTCCCGGCCCCAGGGCCTGGGACGCCCGCTGCAGCCACTCCATGCCGTCGCCGGCACCGACCCACTGCCCAATGGAGGCAGGGAACAGCAGGATGCTGGAAGCGAAGATGGGCGGAATAACGCCCGCCATGTTCACTTTCAGCGGCAGGTAGCTGCTCTGCCCGGCATACATCTTGTTACCGACCTGACGCCGCGGATAGTTCACCGTGATGCGGCGCTGGCCGCGCTCGATGAACACCACGAAGGCCACGGTCGCAACGCCCAGCACGGAGAGGGCCAGCAACGGCAGCACGTTCCACGCACCTTCGTTGCGAGCCAGCTCGAACGCTTGCCCCACCGCACCCGGCAGGCCAGCGACGATGCCGGCGAAGATCAGCAGCGAGATACCGTTGCCGATACCCTTTTCGGTGATCTGCTCACCCAGCCACATCAGAAACACCGCACCCGACACGAAAGTGACGATGGCAGTGAAATAGAAGCTGAAATCAGCAGTGTAGGCGATGCCCTGGCTGGCCAGACCCACCGACATGCCGGTGGCCTGCACCAAGGCCAGCACCACCGTACCGTAGCGGGTGTACTGGCTGATCTTGCGACGGCCGGCCTCGCCCTCCTTCTTCAACTGCTCGAGGTGGGGCGAGACCGCGGTCAGCAGCTGCATGATGATCGACGCCGAGATGTAGGGCATGATGCCCAGGGCGAAGATACTCATGCGCTCCAGCGCACCACCCGAGAACATGTTGAACAGTCCCAGGATGGTGCCCTGCTGCTCCCTGAACAAGGCAGCAAGCTGGTCAGGATTGATACCGGGAACGGGAATATGGGCACCGATACGGTACACCACGATGGCGAGGAGCACGAAGCGCAGACGCGCCCACAGTTCACTCAGACCGCTGCCCATCGCCGGCATGTTTCCTGACTTGGCCATTTAGTCCTCTACCTTGCCGCCAGCGGCTTCGATCGCGGCCCGGGCACCCTTGGTGACCTTGATACCGCGAACCGTGACCGCCTTGTTGACGTCGCCGGAAAGAATGATCTTCGCGTGCAGAGTGGCATTCTTGAGCACGTTGGCCTGCTTCAGGGTCTCGAGGGTGACTTCGTCACCTGTGACCTTGGCCAACTCGCTCAGACGCACCTCTTCGGAGACCAGCGACTTCATGGAGGTGAAGCCGAACTTGGGCAGACGCCGCTGCAGCGGCATCTGACCGCCTTCGAAACCGGGCTTCACGCTGCCGCCGCTACGCGACTTCTGGCCCTTGTGACCACGGCCGCCGGTCTTGCCCAGACCGGAGCCGATGCCACGACCGACGCGCTTCTCGGCATGCTTGGAGCCCGGTGCCGGGCTCAGGCTATTGAGTTTCATGGATTACTCTCCCTCTACCCGCACAAGGTAGTTGACCTTGTGGATCATGCCGCGCACGGCAGGGGTGTCTTCCAGTTCAACCGTATGACCGATGCGGCGCAGCCCCAGGCCCTTCATGGTGGCCTTGTGCTTGGGCAATGTGCCGATGGTGCTACGGGTCTGGGTAACCTTGAGTGTGGCTGCCATGGTATTTACCCCGTGATCGCTTCGACAGACAGACCGCGCTTGGCGGCGATGTCGTCCGGCGACTGCATGGAAGCGAGACCCTTGACGGTCGCGCGCACCACGTTGACCGGATTGGTGGAGCCGTAGCACTTGGCCAGGACGTCATGGACGCCAGCCAGCTCGAGCACGGAGCGCATGGCGCCGCCGGCAATGATCCCGGTACCTTCGGAGGCCGGCTGCATGTACACCTTGGAGGCGCCGTGACGGGCCTTGACCGGGTACTGCAGGGTATGGCCCTTGAGGCTCACCTTGACCATGTTGCGACGCGCCTGGTCCATGGCTTTCTGGATCGCGACCGGCACTTCACGCGCCTTGCCGCGGCCGAAGCCGACACGACCATTGCCGTCGCCCACGACGGTCAGAGCGGTGAAACCGAAGATTCGGCCACCCTTGACCACCTTGGCGACGCGGTTGACCTGCACGAGCTTTTCCTGCAGGTCGCCGGTGTTCTGTTCGTTCTTCGCCATCGTAAAACCCTTTAGAATTCCAGGCCGCCTTCACGTGCGGCGTCGGCCAGGGCCTTCACACGACCGTGGTACTTGTAACCGGCACGATCGAAGGCCACCTGGGTGATGCCAGCCTGCTTGGCGCGTTCGGCAATCAGCGCACCCACCTTGGCGGCGGCGTCCGAGTTGCCGGTCGCCCCCTCGCGCAGGTCCTTGTCCAGCGTCGAAGCGCTGGCCAGCACCTTGCCACCATCCGGCGAGATGATCTGCGCGTAGATGTGACGCGGGGTACGGTTGACGCACAGGCGATACACGCCCAGCTCGCGCATCTTGGCACGAGCGCGGCGGGCACGACGGAGACGAGATTCTTTCTTCGCGTTCATAACCCTGCCTTACTTCTTCTTGGCTTCTTTACGACGCACTTGCTCGTCGGCATACCGCACACCCTTGCCCTTGTAGGGCTCAGGCGGACGGAAGGCACGAACCTCGGCGGCGACCTGGCCCAGCTTCTGCTTGTCCGCGCTCTTCAGCACGATGACGGTGTTCTTCGGCGTTTCCGCGGAGACACCCTCAGGCAGGGAATACTCGACCGGGTGTGAGAAGCCCAGTGACAGATTCAGCGTCTGGCCACTTGCCTGGGCACGATAGCCGACGCCAACGATTTCGAGGGTCTTGGTGAAACCCTCGGAGACGCCGGTGACCAGGTTCTGGACCAGAGCACGAGTGGTGCCGGCCATGGCCCAGGACTTGGCGCTCTCGCTCGGGTTGAAGGTCAGCTGACCCTCTTCCTGACCGATGGCCACGTCCGGGTGAACGGTCATGGACAGCGTGCCCTGGCTGCCCTTGACGGTCAGCTGGTCGCCGTCGAGCTTGACGTCGACGCCGGCGGGCACTTTAACCGGATATTTGGCTACGCGGGACATTCCAGACTCCTAGAATACGGTGCAGATGACTTCGCCACCGACGCCCGCCTGGCGAGCGGCACGGTCGGTCATCACGCCCTTGGAGGTGGTGACGATCGCCACACCCATGCCGTCCGCCACCTTGGGCAGTGCATCCTTGCCCTTGTACTGGCGCAGAGACGGCTTGGATACCCGCTGCAGGTGCTCGATGACCGGCCTGCCCTCGAAGTACTTGAGGGTCACGGTCAGTTCGGGCTTGGTACCTTCAGCGACCGCGAAGTCGGTGATATAGCCCTCTTCCTTCAAAACGCGGGCCACCGCGACCTTGAGCGTGGAGGACGGCATGGTAACCGTCTCCTTGGTGGCCATCTGCGCATTGCGGATACGGGTGAACATATCCGCCAGAGTGTCTTGCATGCTCATTTACATTGCGCTCCTGATGTTTCCGTGGCGGCTTACCAGCTGGACTTCTTCAGCCCAGGGACCTCGCCACGCATAGCGGCTTCACGCAGCTTGTTACGGCCAAGGCCGAACTTGTTGTAGTAGCCGTGCGGACGACCGGTGATCCGGCAGCGGTTACGCTGACGAACCGGGCTGGAGTCGCGCGGCAACTGCTGCAGTTTCAGCGTCGCCTCGAAGCGCTCTTCGTCGGAAGTATTCACGTTCTGGATGATCGCCTTGAGCTCGGCACGGCGGGCCGCATACTTCGCGACCAGCTTGGTGCGCTTGAGCTCGCGTTCAATCATGCTCTTCTTTGCCATGATCCCACCCTTATTTCTTGAACGGGAAGTTCAGCGCGCTCAGCAGCGCACGACCTTCCTCGTCGGTGTTGGCAGTAGTGGTGATGGTGACATCCAGACCACGAATCCGGTCGATCTTATCATATTCGATCTCCGGGAAGATGATCTGCTCACGCACACCCATGGAGTAGTTGCCGCGACCGTCGAAGGACTTCGGGTTGAGACCACGGAAGTCACGTACGCGGGGGATCGCGATGTTGACCAGACGATCGAGGAATTCCCACATGCGCTCGGCACGCAGGGTCACCTTGATGCCGATCGGCCAACCTTCGCGCACCTTGAAGCCCGCGATGGACTTGCGCGCATTGGTCACCAGCGGCTTCTGACCGGAGAGCTTCTCCAGGTCGCCGATGGCATTCTCGATCAGCTTCTTGTCGCTGGTCGCGTCACCGATGCCCATGTTGAGGGTCACCTTGGTGATCCGCGGCACCTGCATCACGTTGGCGTAGCTGAACTGCTCTTTGAGCTGAGCCACCACCTCGTTCTGATAACGTTCTTTCAAGTTCGCCATTTTGCTACCCGACTCGCGTTAGGCGTCGATCTGCGTCTGCGTCGACTTGTAGATACGTACCTTGGTACCGTCTTCCTTTACCTGGAAGCCGACGCGATCCGCCTTACCGGTCTCCGAGTTGAAGATCGCCACGTTGGACGCGTGAATCGGAGCCTCGCGCTCGACGATACCGCCCTGATTGCCCGCCATAGGATTGGGCTTGGTGTGACGCTTGATCATGTTCACACCGGACACGACGAAGCGTTCGTCCTTTAGGACGCGCTTGATGGTGCCACGCTTGCCCTTGTCCTTGCCGGCGATGACGATCACTTCATCGTCACGTTTGATCTTTTGCATGTCCGCTTCGCTCCTTACAGCACTTCAGGCGCCAGGGAAATGATCTTCATGAACTTCTCGGTGCGAAGTTCACGAGTCACCGGCCCGAAGATACGGGTGCCGATCGGCTGCTCGTTGGTGTTATTCAACAGAACTGCCGCATTTCCATCGAAGCGGATCAGCGAGCCGTCGGAACGACGGACACCGCTGCGGGTGCGAACCACCACCGCCTTGAGAACCTGGCCTTTCTTGACCTTGCCACGCGGAATGGCTTCCTTCACCGTGACCTTGATGATGTCACCGACCCGCGCGTAGCGGCGGTGTGAGCCGCCAAGCACCTTGATGCACTGCACCCGGCGCGCTCCGCTGTTGTCGGCGACATCCAGCATTGTCTGAGTCTGAATCATCGGTTTTCTCCAAACCTAATCTGACTGCTCTCGCCGAGCTCAGCCCTTGGCCTGCTCGATCACCTCGACCAGCGTCCAGGCCTTCTTCTTGGACAGCGGACGGCATTCCTGAATGGATACCGTGTCGCCGGCCTTGGCCTGGTTCGCCTCGTCATGGGCGTGCAGCTTGGTGGAGCGCTTGACGTACTTGCCATAGATCGGGTGCCGCTCGCGGCGCTCGATCATGACGACGATGGATTTTTCCATCTTGTCGCTCACCACCTTGCCGGTGAGCGTACGGGCTTTCTTCTCTTCGGCCATCTCAGTCACCTGCCTTCTCGTTGAGCACAGTCTTCACCCGGGCGATGTCCCGACGAACCTGCTTGAGCAGATGAGTCTGGCTGAGCTGGCCGGTGGCCTTCTGCATGCGCAGGTTGAACTGCTCGCGGAGGAGTTCGAAGAGCTGCTCCTGGAGCTGCTCGACTGACTTTTCACGAATTTCCTGGGCTTTCATCACATCACCGTCCGTTTCACAAAGGTGGTGGATATGGGCATCTTCTGGGCGGCGAGAGTGAAGGCCTCACGGGCCAACTCTTCCGACACACCTTCGATTTCATACAGGACCCGGCCCGGCTGGATCTGTGCAACCCAGTACTCGACGGAACCCTTGCCCTTACCCATACGGACTTCGAGTGGCTTCTTGGAAATCGGCTTGTCGGGGAAGACGCGGATCCAGATCTTGCCGCCACGCTTGACGTGACGGGTGATCGCACGACGGCCGGCTTCGATCTGACGCGCAGTGATGCGGCCACGACCGGTTGCCTTGAGGCCGTATTCCCCGAAGCTGATCTTGCTTCCGCGATGCGCCAGGCCACGATTGCGGCCTTTCATCATCTTGCGGAATTTCATGCGCTTGGGCTGTAACATCGACTCGCTCTCCCCTTACCTGGAACCTTTCTTCTTGGAGGGCGCTGCCTGCGGCTGTTGCTTGGCCTTGGCGCGGACCTCTTCGATGCCCCCGAGGATTTCACCCTTGAAGACCCAAACCTTGACACCGATGATGCCGTAGGTGGTTTTTGCTTCGTAGGTGGCGTAGTCGATGTCCGCACGCAGGGTGTGAAGCGGCACGCGGCCCTCGCGGTACCATTCGGTACGTGCGATTTCGGCGCC
The DNA here is from genome assembly GCF_051062895.2 of Billgrantia sp. C5P2. Taxonomy (NCBI): domain Bacteria; kingdom Pseudomonadati; phylum Pseudomonadota; class Gammaproteobacteria; order Oceanospirillales; family Halomonadaceae; genus Billgrantia; species Billgrantia sp. C5P2. The sequence continues at coordinate 499,187 of NZ_CM128542.1, read as the reverse complement.
ACCGAGGCGACCTGACAGCATCACCTTGATACCACCTGCACCCAGGCGCATGGCGTTCTGCACGGAACGCTTCATGGCACGACGGAACATGACGCGACGCTCGAGCTGGCCGGCAATGTTCTGCGCGACGAGCTTGGCGTCCAGCTCCGGCTTACGGACTTCCTCGATGTTGACGTGCACGGGCACGCCCATCATCGCGGTGACGTCACGACGCAACTTGTCGACGTCCTCGCCCTTCTTGCCAATCACGATACCCGGACGGGCGGTGTGAATGGTGATACGGGCGTTGTTGGCCGGACGCTCGATATGGATGCGGCTCACGGACGCATTCTTCAGACGCTCTTCGAGGAAGCGACGCACCTCGAGATCGTTGTTCAGCTTGTCGGCATAAGCACCGCGCTCGGCATACCACACCGAGGAGTGGTCCTTGACGATACCCAGCCGAATACCTGTCGGATGTACTTTCTGACCCATCTGGTCGACTCCTACTTCTCGGCTACCTTGACGGTGATGTGGCAAGTGCGCTTCAGGATGCGATCCGCACGACCCTTGGCCCGCGGCTTGATGCGCTTGAGCGTCATGCCCTCATCGACGCAGATGGTCGAGACACGCAGCTCGTCGATATCCATGCCGTTGTTTTCTTCCGCATTCGCGATGGCGGACTGCAGCACCTTCTTGACCAGCTTGGCAGCCTTCTTCGGTGAGAAGGTCAGCAGGTCGAGCGCCTCGGCGACCGGTTTACCGCGCACCTGGTCAGCCACCAAACGGGCCTTCTGGGCGGATAAACGAGCGCCACGCAGCTTAGCTGTGACTTCCATCTCTCAATCCTCTCTGGCTTACCGTTTGGCTTTCTTGTCCGCCGCATGACCGCGATAGGTGCGGGTGGCAGCGAATTCGCCCAGCTTGTGGCCAACCATTTCCTCGGAGACGTGCACCGGGACGTGTTGGCGACCGTTATGGACAGCAATGGTGAGCCCGACCATGTTCGGCAGGATCATGGAACGACGCGACCAGGTCTTGATCGGTTTGCGGTCGTTCTTCTCCACTGCAGCCTCAACCTTCTTCAGCAGATGAAGGTCGATAAAAGGACCTTTCTTCAGTGAACGTGGCACAGCCGTTACCCCTTAATGTCTGTTACTTGGCCTTGCGGCGACGAACGATCAGCGCGTCAGTGCGCTTGTTCTTACGGGTCTTGTGGCCCTTGGTGGGAACGCCCCACGGGGTCACCGGGTGACGACCACCGCTGGTACGGCCTTCACCGCCACCATGCGGGTGATCCACCGGGTTCATGGCCACACCGCGAACGGTCGGACGCACGCCTCTCCAGCGCTTCGCACCGGCCTTGCCAAGTTGACGCAGGCTGTGCTCAGAGTTGCCCACTTCACCCAGGGTCGCGCGGCAGTCCGCCAGCACCTTGCGCATTTCGCCGGAGCGAAGACGCAGGGAGGCATAGCTGCCTTCACGAGCGACCAACTGAGCACTGGTACCGGCACTGCGAGCGATCTGCGCACCCTTGCCGGGCTTGAGCTCGACGCAGTGAACGGTGGAACCCAGCGGGATGTTGCGCAGCGGAAGGGTATTGCCCTTCTTGATCGCCGCATTCACGCCGGACTCGAGCTTGTCACCCACGCTCACGCCTTTGGGCGCGATGATGTAGCGACGCTCGCCGTCCAGATACTTCAGCAGCGCGATGTGAGCGCTACGATTGGGATCGTACTCGAGACGCTCAACGACGGCGGGAACGCCATCCTTGGTGCGCTTGAAATCGATCAGCCGGTAGTGCTGACGGTGACCACCGCCCACGTGACGGGTGGTGATGCGACCGTTGTTGTTGCGACCGCCGTTACGCGACTGCTTCTCGAGCAGCGGAGCGTAGGGCTTGCCCTTGTGCAGGCCTTCGCTGACGACCTTGACGACGTGGCGACGACCGGCGGATGTGGGTTTTGTCTTGACGATTGCCATGATCCGTACTCCTGCCCTTATTCGGCGCCAGTGAAGTCTTCGAGCGTTTCACCAGCAGCCAGGGTCACATAGGCCTTGCGGTAGCCCTGGCGGCGGCCCAGACCGTGCGCACTGCGCTTGGTCTTGCCCTTCATGTTCAGCACCTGGACGCGATCGACCTTCTTGCCAAACAGCACCTGCACGGCCTGCTTGATTTCCGGCTTGGTCGCGTCGCTGGCCACCTTGAACACATACTGGTTGCGCTCGGCGGCGAAAGCGGCCTTCTCGGTCACGTGCGGACCAAGCAGAACCTTGAATACGCGCTCCTGGTTCATGCCAGCTTCTCCTCGAATTTACGCAGAGCAGAGACGGTGACCAGCACCTTGTCGAAGGCGATCAGGCTCACCGGATCGGCGGCAGCCACATCCACCACATCCACGTTGGGGATGTTGCGAGCGGCCAGATAGAGCTTCTCGTCGACCTCTTCGGTGACGATCAGCGCCTTCTCCAGGCCCAGCTCGCTGAGCTTGGCGACCAGCTGCTTGGTCTTGGGTGCATCGACGGTGAACTCGTCGATGGCGACCAGGCGCTCCTGACGCACCAGCTCGGACAGGATGGAGCGCATTGCTGCGCGGTACATCTTGCGGTTGACCTTCTGCGAGTGATCCTGCGGACGCGCCGCGAAGGTCACGCCACCGCTACGCCACAGGGGCGAGCGAATGGTCCCGGCGCGTGCGCGACCGGTACCCTTCTGGCGCCACGGCTTCTTGCCGCCACCACGCACGTCGGAACGGTTCTTCTGGGCACGGGTACCCTGACGACCACCAGCCAGATAGGCGGTGACGACCTGGTGAACCAGCGCCTCGTTGAATTCTTTGCCAAAGGTGGCGTCGGCGACTTCGACAGTACCCGCGCCTGCAGCAAGATTCAGATTCATCGGTTCTATCCCCTTCAGCCAGCTTTGACGGCGCTACGAACGATGACGTCGCTGCCAGTAGCACCAGGCACGGCGCCCTTGATCAGCAGCAGGTTGCGCTCGGCATCGACCCGCACGACTTCAAGGCTCTGGACGGTACAGCGGACATTGCCCATCTGACCGGCCATCTTCTTGCCCTTGAACACGCGTCCCGGGGTCTGACACATACCGATGGAACCCGGCGCACGATGCGACAGAGAGTTGCCGTGGGTGGCGTCCTGGGTACGGAAGTTCCAGCGCTTGACGGCGCCCTGGAAGCCCTTGCCCTTGGAGGTGCCGGTCACATCGACCATCTGACCAGCTTCGAAGAGGGATACGGTGAGTTCGCCGCCCACTTCCGGAGCCTCATCGCCTTCGGCGAAACGGAACTCCATCAGCGAACGACCGGCCTCGACACCTGCCTTGGCGAACTGACCTGCTTGCGCCTTGGTGAGATGCTTGGCCTTGCGGGAGCCGGTTGTGACCTGAATCGCCGCGTAGCCGTCGGACTCGACGGTCTTGACGCTGGTGACGCGATTCGGCTCAACCTCGATCACGGTTACGGGCACGGAGGCGCCATCTTCGGTAAAGACACGGGTCATACCGGCCTTTCTACCGACCAAACCGATAGTCATTCTCAGTCTCCTTTAGTGTACGGGGCTATCACCCGCTATGGCTGCCCTTTCCAGAGCATTCCACTAGCACGTTGTATGACGCCATCACGGCGTGGCGGCTGCTGCTCCAACTCGTTTGAAAGAGCGCTGGGCCGCGGGTGTCTAGTGTGGTTAGTCGAGCTTGATCTGCACGTCCACGCCGGCGGCGAGGTCGAGCTTCATCAGGGCATCGACAGTCTTTTCGGTCGGCTCGACGATATCGAGCACGCGCTTGTGAGTGCGGATCTCGTACTGATCGCGCGCATCCTTGTTGACGTGCGGCGAAATCAGTACGGTGTAGCGCTCACGGTTCGTCGGCAGCGGGATCGGACCACGCACCTGCGCACCGGTCCGCTTGGCGGTATCAACGATCTCCGCGGCGGACTGGTCGATCAGGCGATGGTCGAATGCCTTCAACCGAATGCGAATCTTCTGGTTCTGCATTTGCCCTAAACTCCAATGGAAGTCGACGGCAACCTGCCGCCTACCCACGCATTCAAAGGATGCGCATTATATGCACGCCGAGGGCGAGAGTCAAACACTCCTCCAGGGTGCGCAGAAAGGGGGCTCCTCGCGGAGCCCCCTTCGATCAGTCAGAAGCCTGAAGCTTACTGAACGATCTTGGCCACGACGCCGGCGCCGACGGTACGACCGCCTTCACGGATGGCGAAACGCAGACCTTCGTCCATGGCGATCGGAGCGATCAGGGTGACGACCATCTTGACGTTGTCACCCGGCATGACCATTTCGACGCCTTCCGGCAGTTCACAGGTACCGGTCACGTCAGTGGTACGGAAGTAGAACTGCGGACGATAGCCCTTGAAGAACGGGGTGTGACGACCACCCTCTTCCTTGGACAGCACGTAGACTTCGGCTTCGAAGACGGTGTGCGGGTTGATGGAACCCGGCTTGGCCAGAACTTGACCACGCTCGACTTCGTCACGCTTGGTACCACGCAGCAGGGCACCGACGTTCTCACCGGCACGACCTTCGTCGAGCAGCTTGCGGAACATCTCGACACCGGTAACGGTGGTCTTGGTGGTGTCCTTGATACCGACGATCTCGACTTCCTCGCCGGCCTTGACGATGCCACGCTCGATACGACCGGTAACCACGGTACCGCGACCGGAGATGGAGAACACGTCCTCGATCGGCATCAGGAACGGCTGATCGATGGCACGCTCCGGCTCCGGGATGTAATCGTCCAGCGCCTTGATCAGGTTGGCAACGGCAGTGGTGCCCATGCCGTTCTCGTCCTCACCGTTCAGCGCCATCAGCGCGGAACCGGTGATGATCGGAGTGTCGTCGCCCGGGAAGTCGTACTCGTTCAGAAGCTCGCGAACTTCCATCTCGACCAGCTCGAGCAGCTCCTCGTCATCGACCATGTCGGCCTTGTTCAGGAACACGACGATGTAAGGCACGCCAACCTGACGCGACAGCAGGATGTGCTCGCGAGTCTGCGGCATGGGGCCGTCGGCAGCGGAACAGACCAGGATAGCGCCGTCCATCTGGGCGGCACCGGTGATCATGTTCTTGACGTAGTCGGCGTGCCCGGGGCAGTCGACGTGCGCGTAGTGGCGCTGCTCGGATTGGTACTCGACGTGAGAGGTAGCGATGGTGATACCACGCTCACGCTCTTCCGGAGCGTTGTCGATGGAGTCGAACTGACGCCATTCACCGCCGAAGACCTCAGCAGAAACGCGAGTCAGGGCCGCAGTCAGAGTGGTCTTGCCGTGGTCGACGTGACCGATGGTGCCGACGTTGACGTGCGGTTTGGAACGTTCGAATTTTTCCTTAGCCACTTCGATAACCTCTTTACGTTTGCTAGCGGTTAGCCTTTCTGGTTGATGACGGCTTCAACGATGCTGGAGGGCGCCTCTTCGTAGCTCGCGAACTCCATGGTGTAGCTCGCACGACCCTGGGTCTGGGAGCGCAGGTCGGTCGCATAACCGAACATCTCGCCCAGAGGCACCATCGCGCGGATGATCTTGCCAGAGGAAGAATCATCCATGCCCTGCACCAGACCACGGCGACGGTTCAGGTCACCCATGACGTCACCCATGAAATCCTCGGGCGTCACGACTTCGACCCTCATCACCGGCTCCAGCAGCACGGCCTTGGCCTTGCGGGCCCCTTCCTTGACTGCCATGGAAGAGGCGACCTTGAACGCGTTCTCGTTCGAGTCCACGTCATGGTAGGAACCATCGTACAGCGTGACCTTGACGTCGATCATCGGGTAACCCGCGATGACGCCGTTCTGCAGCTGCTCATAGGCCCCTTTCTCGACGGCACCCACGTACTCCTTGGGTACCACACCGCCGACGATCTCGGAAGCGAACTTGAAGTGCATGTCTTCGTCTTCGCCCTTGTCCGCCTCGGTGAGCGGCTCGATGCGCAGCCAGACATGGCCGTACTGGCCACGACCGCCGGACTGACGCACGAACTTGCCTTCCTGCTCGACCTTGCCACGAATGGTTTCGCGGTAGGCCACCTGCGGCTTGCCGATGTTGGCTTCGACCTTGAACTCGCGACGCATGCGGTCGACGATGATGTCGAGGTGCAACTCGCCCATGCCGGAGATGATGGTCTGGCCGGTCTCTTCGTCGGTCCTCACTTGGAACGACGGATCCTCCTGGGCCAGCTTGCCCAGCGCTACGCCCATCTTCTCCTGGTCGGCCTTGGATTTCGGCTCCACGGCCACGGAGATGACCGGATCCGGGAACTCCATGCGCTCGAGAACGATCTTGTTCTCCAGATCGCACAGGGTATCACCGGTAGTGACGTCCTTCAGGCCGATACAGGCGGCGATGTCGCCGGCCCGCACTTCCTTGATCTCTTCACGCGAGTTGGCGTGCATCTGCACGATACGACCCACGCGCTCCTTCTTCTGCTTGACCGAGTTGTAGACGCTGTCACCGGAGTTGAGAACGCCGGAGTAGACGCGAATGAAGGTCAGCGTGCCGACGAAGGGGTCGGTGGCGATCTTGAACGCCAGCGCAGCGAAGGGGGCGCTGTCGTCCGCCTCGCGAGTCGCGACGGTACCATCCCGGTCGTCCAGCTCACCCTCGATGGCCTTGACCTCGGTGGGTGACGGCATGTACTCGATGACACCGTCGAGCACGGCCTGCACGCCCTTGTTCTTGAACGCCGAACCACAGGTGACCAGCACGATCTCGTTGTCGAGCGTACGACGACGCAAGCCGGACTTGATCTCCTCGATGGAAAGCTCGCCCTCTTCGAGGTACTTGTCCATCAGCTCTTCGGAGGCCTCGGCAGCGGCTTCGACCATCTGCTCGCGGTACTCCTCGGCAGTCTCCTGGAGCTCGGCCGGGATATCGACCAGCTCGTAGTTCATGCCCAGGCTCTCCTCATCCCACAGGATAGCCTTCATCTGGATCAGGTCGATGACGCCCTTGAACTCCTCCTCGGTGCCCCAGTTGATCTGGATCGGCACGGCATTGGCATTCAAGCGCTTCTTGAGCTGATCGACGACCATGAAGAAGTCGGCACCGGTGCGATCCATCTTGTTTACGAACACCATGCGCGGCACTTCGTACTTGTTGGCCTGACGCCAGACGGTCTCGGTCTGCGGCTGTACGCCGGAGGAGCCGCACAGCACCACCACGGCACCGTCGAGCACGCGCAGCGAGCGCTCCACCTCGATGGTGAAATCGACGTGTCCGGGCGTATCGATGATGTTGATGCGATGCTCATCGAACTGCTTGTTCATGCCCTGCCAGAAGCAGGTGGTCGCCGCGGAGGTGATGGTGATGCCACGCTCCTGCTCCTGCTCCATCCAGTCCATGGTGGCCGCGCCATCATGAACCTCGCCCACCTTGTGGGAGAGACCGGTGTAGAACAGGACACGCTCGGTCGTGGTGGTCTTGCCGGCATCGACGTGGGCGACGATGCCGATATTACGATAGCGGTTGAGTGGAGTCTTGCGAGCCACGGTGGAACTCCCCGTTGATTGGCGATGCGTTTAGAAGCGCTGCACTTAGAAGCGGTAGTGCGAGAACGCCTTGTTGGCCTCAGCCATGCGATGCACGTCTTCACGCTTCTTGACCGCAGAACCCTTGCCTTCGGCGGCATCGAGCATCTCGCCAGCGAGACGCTGCACCATGGTCTTCTCACCGCGCTTGCGTGCCGCATCCACCAGCCAGCGCATGGCTAGCGCCTGGCGGCGCGAGGGGCGAACCTCTACCGGCACCTGATAGGTCGCACCGCCGACGCGGCGGGACTTGACCTCGACCATCGGCTGGATGGCTTCCAGCGCGCGATCGAAGATTTCCAGCGGCTCTTCCTTGCTACGCTCGGCAACCGTGTCCAGCGCACCGTAAACGATACGCTCAGCTGTGGACTTCTTGCCGCTGACCATCAAGTGGTTCATGAACTTGGCCAGGCGCTCGCTTCCGAACTTGGGATCCGGCAGGATTTCGCGCTTGGCTACTACTCTTCTTCTAGGCATGACAAGCCCTCTAGCGAAGGGTCTTTCAGGCAAACCCGGAACTCCCGCACGCTCTCTTCGAACTCGCGACGCCCGACCTTACTCTTATCAGACCAAAATTGATTCTGGATGCGTACCGAGGCCGATCAGGACTTGGGACGCTTGGTGCCGTACTTGGAACGGCCCTGCTTACGGTTCTGCACGCCGGAGGTGTCGAGGGCGCCGCGTACGGTGTGGTAACGCACACCCGGCAAGTCCTTGACACGGCCGCCGCGGATCAGCACGACGGAGTGCTCCTGAAGGTTATGGCCTTCACCGCCGATGTAGGACGACACTTCGAACCCGTTGGTCAGACGCACGCGACAGACCTTACGCAGGGCCGAGTTCGGCTTCTTCGGGGTAGTGGTATAGACGCGGGTGCAGACACCGCGCTTCTGTGGGCAGGCCTGTAGCGCCGGCACGTCGCTCTTGGCGGCGGGGCGCTTGCGCGGCTTGCGCACGAGCTGATTGATCGTTGCCATGTTGTGTAGCTGACTCCAATGGTTGCCTTGCCTTTTCAGCGGGCGCGGGCGCACCCACCCCACTGTTAAAGGCTGCGAATTCTAAGGTCTAACGGGGTGGGGCGTCAAGCGATTGGGCTTGGCCCACGCCTTGACGCCCCGCACCGCCTACAGCTCGTCGTCGTCAGAATCGAGCGCGGTGAGCTGGGCACCCAGCTCCTGCTCGACGTCGAAGGCCGACGGATGGAGCAGACGCTCGGTATCTTCCCGCTTGCGGCGACGCTCCTGATGATGAGCCAGCCCCGTTCCCGCCGGGATCAGGCGACCCACCACCACGTTCTCCTTCAGGCCACGCAGGTAATCGCGCTTGCCGGTAACCGCCGCCTCGGTCAGCACCCGCGTGGTCTCCTGGAAGGAGGCCGCGGAGATGAACGACTCGGTGGCCAGGCTGGCCTTGGTGATACCCAGCAGCACGCGCTGGTACTTGGCCGGGAACTTCTCGGCCTGTACCAGGCGGGCATTCTCCTCGAGCACTCGCACCAGTTCGACCTGATCGCCAGGGATGAACTCGGAGTCGCCGGACTCGGTAATCTCCACCTTGCGCAGCATCTGACGCACGATCACTTCGATGTGCTTGTCGTTGATGCCCACGCCCTGCAGGCGGTAGACCTCCTGGATCTCGGCGGTGATGTACTTGGCCAGCTCCGCCACGCCCAGCAGCCGCAGGATGTCGTGCGGGTTGCTCGGACCGTCGGAGATAACCTCGCCCTTCTCCACCGTCTCGCCTTCGAAGACCGCGATCTGGCGCCACTTCGGAATCAGCGCCTCGAACGGATCGCTGCCGTCTTCCGGCGTAATCGTCAGGCGACGCTTGCCCTTGGTCTCCTTGCCGAAGCTGATCGTACCGCTGACCTCGGCGAGGATGGCGGGCTCCTTCGGTTTGCGCGCCTCGAACAGGTCGGCCACGCGGGGCAGACCACCGGTGATGTCCTTGTTGCCCGAAGCTTCGACCGGAATCCTCGCGACGATCTCGCCAATACCGATCTTGGCGCCGTTGTCGACCGAGACGATCGACTTGCCCGGCAGCAGGTACTGCACCGGGGTGTTGGAGCCGGTCACGCTGATTGGCTCGCCGCTCTCGTCAGTGAGCAGGATCATCGGTCGACTGTCGCGGCCCGCCTGCGGACGCGCCGCCGACTCGATCACCTCGATCGACGACAGGCCGGTCATCTCGTCCACGCTGCGGTGGATGGTGACACCTTCGACCATGTCGACGTACTGCACCTTGCCCTCGACCTCGGCGATGATCGGGTGGGTGTGCGGATCCCACTTGGCGACCATCTGGCCGGCCTCGACCGCATCGCCATCCTTGATCGACAGCTCGGCGCCGTAGGGGAGCTTGTAGTATTCGCGCTCGCGTCCATGGTCGTCGGCCACCGCCAGGGCGCTGGAGCGGGACACCACCACCAGCTTGCCGTCGGCGCGCTCGACGAACTTCATGTTGTGCAGGCGCACCTTGCCGCCGTGCTTGACCTGAACGCTGTCCACCGCCGAGGCGCGCGACGCGGCACCGCCGATGTGGAAGGTCCGCATGGTCAACTGGGTACCCGGCTCACCGATCGACTGAGCAGCGATAACACCGACCGCCTCGCCGATGTTGACCTGGTGCCCACGCGCCAAATCGCGACCGTAACAGGTCGAGCAGACGCCGTGAGTCGATTCACAGGCGATGGCGCTACGCACCACGATCTCGTCGACACCCATGGTATCGAGACGCTCACACCACGCCTCGTCGAGCAGCGTACCCTTCTCGATCAGCACCTCCTCGGAGCTCGGATCGATGACGTCCTGGGCCACCACGCGGCCCAACACGCGCTGGGCCAGAGAGACGATGATGTCACCGCCTTCGATGACCGGGTGCAGCGTCAGGCCCTGCTCGGTGCCGCAGTCAGGCTCGGTAATCACCATGTCCTGGGCCACGTCGACCAGGCGACGGGTCAGGTAACCGGAGTTGGCGGTCTTGAGTGCCGTATCGGCCAGACCTTTTCGCGCACCGTGGGTCGAGATGAAGTACTGAAGTACGTTGAGGCCCTCACGGAAGTTGGCCACGATCGGCGTCTCGATGATCGAGCCGTCCGGTTTGGCCATCAGGCCTCGCATGCCCGCCAGCTGACGGATCTGGGCGGCGCTACCCCGGGCCCCGGAGTCGGCCATGATGAACACGCTGTTGAACGAGTCCTGCTCCACCTCGTTGCCGTCGCGATCGACCACGGTCTCCTTGGAGATGCCCGCCATCATCGCCTTGGCCACCTTGTCGTTGGCCTTGGACCAGATGTCGATGACCTTGTTGTACTTCTCGCCGGCGGTGACGAGGCCGGAGGAGAACTGATCCTCGATCTCCTTGACCTCGGCCTCGGCCGCCTCGACGATCTCGGTCTTGGCCTCCGGGATGACGAAGTCGTTGACGCCGATGGAAGCACCCGACCAGGTCGCCATGCGGAAACCGGTGTACATCAGTTGGTCGGCAAAGATCACGGTCGGCTTGAGACCGGCACGACGATACACCTCGTTGAGAAGCTTCGAGATCGCCTTTTTCTTCATCGGCTGGTCGACCAGCTCGAAGGGCACGCCGTCGGGCAGGATGCGAAACAGCAGCGCACGACCCACGGTGGTGTCATAGATGGTGCGAGTCGTGCTCAGCTCACCGGTCTCTTCGTCGGCCAGCACCTCGGTGAGGCGCACCTTGACGCGGGCGTGCAGCGACACGTTCTGGCTGCCGAAGGCACGCTCGACCTCATTGAGACCGGAGAAGACCATGCCCTCGCCCTTGGCGTTGATCTTCTCGCGAGTCATGTAATAGAGGCCCAGCACCACGTCCTGGGACGGCACGATGATCGGATCACCGTTGGCCGGCGACAGCACGTTGTTGGTGGCCATCATCAGCGCCCGCGCCTCGAGCTGGGCTTCCAGCGTCAGCGGCACGTGTACCGCCATCTGGTCGCCGTCGAAGTCGGCGTTGTAGGCGGCACACACCAGCGGGTGCAGCTGAATCGCCTTGCCTTCGATCAGCAGCGGCTCGAACGCCTGGATGCCCAGGCGGTGCAGGGTCGGTGCACGGTTGAGCAGTACCGGGTGTTCGCGGATGACGTCGGCAAGGATGTCCCACACCTCGGGCAGCTCACGCTCGACCATCTTCTTCGCCGCCTTGATCGTGGACGCATAGCCCAGCGACTGCAGCTTGGAGTAGATGAACGGCTTGAACAGCTCGAGCGCCATCTTCTTGGGCAGGCCGCACTGGTGCAGACGCAGGGTCGGACCGACGGTAATGACCGAGCGGCCGGAGTAGTCGACGCGCTTGCCCAGCAGGTTCTGACGGAAACGCCCCTGCTTGCCCTTGATCATGTCGGCCAGTGACTTCAGCGGACGCTTGTTGGAGCCGGTAATGGCACGACCGCGACGACCGTTGTCGAGCAGCGCATCGACCGCTTCCTGCAGCATGCGCTTCTCGTTGCGCACAATGATGTCCGGCGCATTGAGGTCGAGCAGGCGTTTCAGGCGGTTGTTGCGGTTGATCACCCGACGGTACAGGTCGTTGAGGTCGGAAGTGGCGAAACGGCCGCCGTCCAGCGGCACCAGCGGACGCAGGTCCGGCGGCAGCACCGGCAACACCTCCATCACCATCCACGCCGGATCGTTGCCGGAGTTGAGGAAGGCCTCGAGCAGCTTGAGCCGCTTGGAGAGCTTCTTGATCTTGGTCTCGGAGTTGGTCTGAGGGATCTCCTCGCGCAGGCGATCGACCTCCTCGGAGAGGTCGATGTCCTTGAGCAGCGCCTGGATCGCCTCGGCGCCCATGCGGGCATCAAAGTCGTCGCCGAACTCCTCGAGCGCTTCGAAGTACTGCTCGTCATTGAGCAACTGGCCGCGCTCGAGCGTGGTCATGCCCGGGTCGATGACCACGAAGCTCTCGAAGTAGAGCACCCGCTCGATGTCGCGCAGGGTCATGTCGAGGAACATGCCGATGCGCGACGGCAGCGACTTGAGGAACCAGATGTGGGCCACCGGGCTTGCAAGCTCGATGTGGCCCATGCGCTCGCGGCGAACGGCGGCCTTGGTCACCTCGACGCCGCACTTCTCGCAGATGATGCCGCGGTGCTTCATGCGCTTGTACTTGCCGCACAGGCACTCGTAATCCTTCACCGGCCCGAAGATCTTGGCGCAGAACAACCCGTCCCGCTCCGGCTTGAAGGTGCGGTAGTTGATGGTCTCGGGCTTCTTGACCTCGCCGTAGGACCAGGAGCGAATCATGTCCGGGGAGGCGAGCGAGATCTTGATCGCGTCGAACTCTTCGGACTGTGACTGCGATTTGAGGACTTTCACCAAATCTTTCATGGAGTCGGCTCCTAGCTCTCTAACTCGATATCGATGCCCAGCGAACGGATTTCCTTCACCAGTACGTTGAAGGACTCCGGCATGCCGGCATGCATGGTGTGGTCGCCGTCGACAATGCTCTTGTACATCTTGGTGCGACCTTCCACGTCGTCGGACTTCACCGTGAGCATCTCCTGGAGGGTGTAGGCAGCGCCGTAGGCTTCCAGCGCCCACACCTCCATCTCACCGAAACGCTGGCCGCCGAACTGCGCCTTACCGCCCAACGGTTGCTGGGTAACGAGCGAGTAGGAGCCAGTGGAACGGGCGTGCATCTTGTCGTCCACCAGGTGGTTGAGCTTGAGCATGTACATGTAGCCCACCGTCACCGGGCGATCGAAGGCGTCACCGGTGCGCCCGTCGTACAGGGCCATCTGGCCGGAATCCGGCAGATCGGCCAGGCGCAGCAGATGCTTGATCTCGTTCTCGGCGGCACCGTCGAACACCGGCGATGCCATCGGTACGCCACCACGCAGGTTCTTGGCCAGGGCGATGATCTCGTCGTCGGAGAGCGAGTCGAGATCTTCTACCCGCGTTCCCGTCGTGGTGTTGTAGACCTGCCCCAGGAATTCACGGATCTCGGCCACCTGCTGGCTGCGGGCATCGCGTAGTAGTGCATCGATCTTGACACCGAGCCCTTGGGCCGCCAGTCCCAGGTGGGTCTCGAGGATCTGGCCTACGTTCATCCGCGACGGCACGCCCAGCGGGTTCAGGACGATGTCCACCGGCACACCGTTATCGTCGAAAGGCATGTCCTCTACCGGCATGATCGCCGAGATGACGCCCTTGTTACCGTGGCGGCCGGCCATCTTGTCGCCCGGCTGAATGCGGCGCTTGACTGCCATGTAGACCTTGACGATCTTGAGCACGCCCGGCGCCAGGTCGTCGCCCTGGGTCAGCTTGCGCTTCTTGTCCTCGAAACGCTCCTCCATCTCCTTGCGACGGTTCTCCAGCTGCTCGTCGGCCTGGGCCAGCAGTTCGTTGAGCGACTCGTCCTGCAGGCGCAGCTTGAACCACTGCTGACGCGGCAACTCCTCGAGATAGCTGTCGGAGAGCAGGTCGCCCTTCTTCAGCTTGGGGCCTCCATTGACCGGTTGGCCGCCAAGCGTGCGCTTGAGGCGCTCGAAGGTGGCATCCTCGGCGATGCGGTAGGTCTCCTGCAGGTCCTTGCGCACCTCGTCGAGCTGCATCTGCTCGATGGCAAGCGCTCGGGAATCCTTCTCCACGCCGTCGCGGGTGAAGACCTGAACATCGATGACCGTACCCTTCATCCCGGTCGGCGCACGCAGCGAGGTATCCTTCACGTCGGAGGCTTTCTCGCCAAAGATTGCCCGCAGCAGCTTCTCTTCCGGCGTCAGTTGGGTCTCGCCCTTGGGCGTGACCTTACCCACCAGAATGTCGCCCGGGCCCACTTCGGCGCCAATGTAGACCACGCCGGCCTCATCGAGCTTGGAGAGCGCCGATTCGCCGACGTTGGGAATATCGGAGGTGATCTCCTCCGGCCCCAATTTGGTGTCGCGAGAGACGCAGGTCAGCTCCTGGATGTGGATGGTGGTGAAGCGATCCTCCTGCACCACGCGCTCCGAGAGCAGGATCGAGTCCTCGAAGTTGTAGCCGTTCCAGGGCATGAAGGCGATGCGCATGTTCTGACCCAAGGCCAGATCGCCCATGTCGACGGAGGGACCGTCGGCCAGGATGTCACCGCGCGCCACCACGTCGCCGGGGCGCACGATGGGGCGCTGGTTCATGCAGGTGTTCTGGTTGGAACGCACGTACTTGGTGAGGTTGTAGATATCAACGCCGGCTTCGCCGCCGATGATCTCATCCTCATTGATGCGTACGACAATGCGCTTGGCGTCGACCGAGTCGATTACGCCGCCACGACGGGCCACCGCGCACACACCGGAGTCGCGCGCAACGAAGCGCTCCATACCGGTACCGACGAGCGGCTTCTCGGCACGCAGGGTGGGCACCGCCTGACGCTGCATGTTCGAGCCCATCAGAGCGCGGTTGGCGTCGTCGTGCTCGAGGAACGGGATCAACGCCGCCGCCACGGATACCACCTGGCGTGGGGAGACGTCCATCAGCGTCACCTGCTCGGGACGCATGAAAGTGGTTTCGCCCTTGTGGCGCACCTGCACCAGGTCGTCGACCAGTTTGTTGGACTCATCCACGGTGGCCGAGGCCTGGGCGATGACGAAGTCGCCCTCCTCGATCGCCGAGAGGTGCACTACCTCGTCGGTCACCTGGCGATCCACCACCTTGCGGTACGGCGTCTCGAGGAAGCCATAGCTGTTGGTGTGGCTGTAGGTGGCCAGCGAATTGATCAGGCCAATGTTCGGACCTTCCGGCGTCTCGATTGGACACAGGCGACCATAGTGCGTGGCGTGAACGTCGCGCACTTCGAAACCGGCACGCTCGCGGGTCAAGCCGCCCGGACCAAGCGCGGAGACGCGGCGCTTGTGGGTGACCTCGGAGAGCGGATTGTTCTGGTCCATGAACTGGGAGAGCTGGCTCGAACCGAAGAACTCCTTGACCGCCGCGGCAACGGGCTTGGCGTTGATCAGGTCCTGCGGCATCAGGCCTTCGCTCTCAGCCATCGAGAGGCGTTCCTTGACCGCGCGCTCGACGCGCACCAGGCCGACGCGGAACTGGTTTTCGGCCATCTCACCGACGCAGCGGATGCGACGGTTGCCCAGGTGATCGATATCGTCGACTTCGCCGAAGCCGTTGCGGATATAGATCAGCTCCTTGAGCACATCGAGGATGTCACGGTTGTCGAGCACCCCGGAGCCGGTATCGCCTTCGCGGCGCAGGCGACGGTTGAACTTCATGCGACCGACGCCGGACAGGTCGTAGCGGTCTTCGGTGAAGAACAGGTTGTGGAACAGCGTCTCGGCCGCTTCCTTGGTCGGCGGCTCGCCGGGACGCATCATGCGATAGATTTCGACCAGCGCCTCGAGCTGGGAGCCGGTGGTATCCAGGCGCAACGTCTCGGAGACGAACGGGCCGCAATCGAGATCGTTGGTATAGAGGGTCTCGAGCTTGGTGATCCCGGCCTGACCGATCTTCTCCAGCAATTCGGGAGTGATTACGCTGTTGCAGGGACAGATCAGCTCACCGGTGCTGGCATCGACCTGATCCTTGGCCAGGGTCTTGCCGAACAGATAATCCATCGGCACCTCGAGACGCTCGAGGCCGACCTTCTCCAGTTGGCGGATATGCTTCTGGGTGATGCGGCGACCTTCCTCGACGATCAGGTTGCCGTCGGCATCCTTGATGTCGAAGGTCGCGGTCTCGCCGCGCAGGCGCGACGGCACCAGCTCCACGGAGAAACCGCTCTTCTCGATGTGGAAGGTGCTGGTGTCGAAGAACTCGTCGAGGATCTCTTCGGCGCTCATGCCCAGTGCACGCAACAGCACCGTGGCCGGCAGCTTGCGGCGACGGTCGATACGCACGAAGACGTTGTCCTTGGGATCGAACTCGAAGTCGAGCCAGGAGCCGCGATAAGGAATCACGCGAGCAGAGTAGAGCAGTTTGCCGGAGGAGTGGCTCTTGCCCTTGTCATGGTCGAAGAACACGCCCGGTGAACGGTGCAGCTGGGAGACGATAACGCGCTCGGTGCCGTTGACCACGAAGGTGCCGTTCTCGGTCATCAGGGGGATCTCCCCCATGTAGACTTCCTGCTCCTTGATGTCCTTGATGGCCTTGTTCGAGGAGTCGCGATCATAGATGATCAAGCGAACCTTGACTCGCAGGGGCGCGGAGTAGGTCACACCGCGCAGCTGGCACTCCTTGACGTCGAATGCCGGGGTGCCGAAGCGATAGCTGACGTACTCGAGCGCGGCGTTGCCGGAGAAGCTCTCGATCGGGAACACGGACTTGAACGCCGCGTGCAGCCCCACCTCGAGGCGCTCCTCGGGCGAGCGGTCCTGCTGGAGGAAGTCGTAGTAGGAATCAAGCTGGATCGCCAGCAGGTAGGGCACATCCATCACTTGGGGCAGTTTGCCGAAATCCTTGCGGATGCGTTTTTTCTCAGTGTATGAGTAAGCCATCTGTATTCCCCAGCTTGTTCACCATGGGTGACCGATGCGTGGTCGGCGCCGCCCGACGAGACCGCCCCCGTCAGGCGCTGACGGCAAGCTCCACAAGGGATAGCTCGCCGTCGGGATTCTTCTAGCGACGCTGCGACAGCGAGGCGCTAGTGCAACAGAAAAAGGCCGGCAGCGGGAAGGCCCGCCACCAGCCATGGAAGCTTACGCAGCGCGTGAAGCCATGGAAACCAAAGGGTTACTTGAGTTCCACGGTAGCGCCGGCTTCTTCCAGCTTCTTCTTGGCCGCTTCGGCCTCGTCCTTGGACATCGCTTCCTTGATGGTTGCCGGAGCGCCGTCGACGGCACCTTTGGCTTCCTTCAGGCCCAGGCCGGTGATCTCGCGAACAGCCTTGATCACGTTGACCTTCTTGTCGCCAGCGCTGGTCAGCACCAGGTCGAACTCGGTCTGCTCTTCGGCAGCAGCGGCGTCACCGCCAGCAGCCGGGCCAGCCACGACGGCGGCAGCGGCGGAAACGCCGAACTTCTCTTCCATCGCTTCGATCAGCTCGACGACTTCCATGACGGACATGTCGGCGACGGCGTTGATGATGTCTTCTTTGGTCAGTGCCATTTCGATATTCCTAACTTTGCGGGAGCCTCGGCGCACCGAGCGCTCTGTTCAGTGTTCGATTCAGGCTGCAGCAATGAGTTCGCCGATCAGGCGGCCTCTCCCTGCTTCTGGTCGCGCAGCGCGGCCAGAGTACGAACCAGCTTGCCTGCGGATGCCTCTTTCATGACGGACATCAGCTTGGCAATGGCTTCGTCATAAGTCGGCAGGGTTGCCAGACGGTCGATGTCGCTTGCCGGAATCAGCTCGCCTTCGTAGGCCAGCGCCTTGACTTCGAAGTTCTGATCCTGCTTGGCAAAATCCTTGAACAAGCGGGCGGCAGCGCCCGGGTGCTCGGTAGAAAACGCCAGCAGAGTCGGACCCACAAAGCTCTCATTCAGACACTCCCACTGAGTGCCGGAGAGGGCGCGGCGTGCCAGGGTGTTGCGAACAACACGCAACTGGACACCATTCTCGCGCGCCTGCTTACGCAGACCGGTCATCTTCTCGACCGTGACGCCACGAGAATCGGCAACTACGACGGAGAGTGCGCTCTTGGCAGCTTCACTGACCTCGGCAACAATCGCCTTCTTGCCTTCGAGTGCTAGTGGCACAGTGATCACTCCTTCGTGCCGGAACCGCTTACAGCAGGCTCCGGAGGTTACCATCTCTTCCGCTGACGCCAGGCGTCGGCGGAAGTCCCGGGTGATGGTGCTCACCAGCGTTCTGGCGGCCACACCATCTGCGCAGGCATCCCTCTAGGGGAGATTAAGCCACCCACTCGAAAGAGGGCGGCACCTGCGGTCTTTGACGGCGCCCCTCCTGTCCTGCTGACAGGACCTCGGGGACCGCAAAGTTCTTGCTACGCTTCGCTCTGCTCGCGCCTTAGGCGAAGGCAGAGTGATCGAGGGTCACGCCCGGGCCCATGGTGGTGGACAGCGTGACCTTCTTGAAGTAGATACCCTTGGACGTGCTCGGCTTGAGACGCTTGAGGTCGGCGACCAGCGCTTCCAGGTTGCCCCGGATCGCGTCGGCATCGAAATCGACCTTGCCCAGGGTGGTATGGATGATGCCGTTTTTGTCGGTACGGAAGCGCACCTGGCCTGCCTTGGCATTCTTGACCGCAGTCGCCACGTCCGGCGTCACGGTACCGACCTTGGGGTTCGGCATCAGGCCGCGCGGACCGAGGATCTGACCCAGCTGACCGACGACGCGCATGGCGTCCGGCGAGGCAATGACCACGTCGAAGTCGAGCTGGCCTTTCTTGACCTGCTCGGCCAGGTCGTCCATGCCGACGATGTCGGCACCGGCTTCCTTGGCAGCATCGGCGTTGGCGCCCTGGGTGAACACGGCGACGCGCACGTCCTTGCCGGTACCGTTGGGCATCACGGTGGCACCACGCACCACTTGGTCGGATTTACGCGGATCGACGCCCAGATTGATGGCGACGTCCAAAGACTCCTTGAACTTGACGGTGGAGAGCTCAGCGAGCAGCGCCACGGCTTCCTCGAGGGAATAAGCCTTGGTGGCATCGACCTTCTCGCGAATCATCTGTGCGCGCTTGGATAGCTTGGCCATGATCAGAGACCCTCCACGTTGAGGCCCATGCTACGGGCGCTGCCGGCAATGGTACGCACCGCGGCGTCGAGATCGGCAGCCGTCAGATCCGGCTCCTTGGTCTTGGCGATCTCCTCGAGCTGCTCGCGGGTCACGGTACCGACCTTCTTCTTGTTCGGCTCACCAGAGCCGGACTTGATGCCAGCCGCCTTCTTCAGCAGAACGGCCGCGGGCGGCGTCTTGGTGATGAAGGTGAAGCTGCGGTCGGAATAGACGGTAATCACCACGGGAGTCGGCAGACCCGGCTCGATGTCCTGGGTAGCAGCGTTGAACGCCTTGCAGAACTCCATGATGTTGACACCGTGCTGACCCAGCGCGGGGCCCACGGGGGGACTCGGGTTGGCTTTACCTGCTGCGACCTGCAGCTTGATGTAAGCCTGTACTTTCTTGGCCATGATGGACTCCAGTTGGGTAGTAGCGCCTCGCGGCTCCCCGGGTTAAACGGCCACCGCAGTGGCCGCACAGCAAATCAACGATCGAGAAGCGTCACTCTTTCTCGACCTGGGAAAACTCCAGCTCGACCGGCGTCGCCCTGCCGAAGATCAGTACACTGACCTGCAGGCGACTCTTGTCGTAGTTGACCTCTTCGACCACGCCATTGAAGTCGGCGAAAGGGCCATCGACGACACGCACGGACTGGCCCGGCTCGAACATCGTCTTGGGCCGCGGCTTGTCGCTGCCATCCTGCACCCGACGCAGGATGGCGTCGGCCTCTTTCTGGGTGATCGGCGCCGGCTTCTCCTTGGTGCCACCGATAAACCCCATGACGCGAGGCGTCTCGTTCACCAGGTGCCAGGTCGCGTCGTCCATTTCCATCTCGACCAGTACATAGCCGGGATAGAACTTGCGCTCGCTCTTGCGGCGCTTGCCGTCACGCACCTCGACGACCTCTTCGGTCGGCACCAGGATCTCGCCGAAGCGATCTTCCATGGCGTACATCTTCACGCGCTCCTTCAGGGAACGCATGACATGCTTCTCGAAGCCGGAGTAGGCGTGAACGACGTACCAACGCTTGGACATGAAGACTCCTAACCGATGACGCCGGACATCGCCCAGCTAAGAATGGTGTCGATCAGCCACAGCATCAGCCCGACGACCAGCACGGCCACCAACACGATGGCGGTCGTCTGCACGGTCTCGGGACGGGTCGGCCACACCACGCGCTGTATTTCTTTCTTGGCATTCTTGGCCAGTTCGGCGAGATCTCGCCCTCTGGCGGTAGTCAGCGCGACAGCCGCGGCACCCGCACAAAGCACGACGACACCCAGCACGCGATAGAGAAGCGCCTGGTCGGCAAAATAGGTATTCCCCACCACCGCCAGCACTACCAAGGTGACGACAACCGCCCACTTGAGCCCGTCGCGGCGCGACTCCTGCACCTCGGCGCTGTGTTTCATGAAAACGAGACTCCTCAGGGTGCGGCAATCGAGTATGTTCGTATGAAGATGCCAACCTGGGGAAGGTTGGCAGGCCAGGAGGGAATCGAACCCCCAACCTGCGGTTTTGGAGACCGCTGCTCTGCCAATTGAGCTACTGGCCTGTATCTGGTATGCATTACCTCTTGCAGGCAGCATGCACAACAGCGGGCGCCATGATAGCGGATGAACCGCCGACTGACAACCCTTCCCGACGAACCATCGCCGCGAAGAAAAGAAAGGCGAGCTATTGCTCGCCTTCCGAATTGGAGCTCATGGACGGATTTGAACCGTCGACCTCACCCTTACCAAGGGTGTGCTCTACCCCTGAGCTACATGAGCGCAACTTTACCAAAACTCACCTGCTCAACACCTACCTGCCCAGCAGGATACCTGGAGCGGGCAGCGGGAATCGAACCCGCACCATCAGCTTGGAAGGCTGAGGTTCTACCATTGAACTATGCCCGCCTACCCACTCTTCCAGCCCAGACCGAGGTCTCGACCGGACAATCTGGTGGAGGGGGAAGGATTCGAACCTTCGAAGCTTTCGCGGCAGATTTACAGTCTGCTCCCTTTGGCCACTCGGGAACCCCTCCAGATGGCGGCCTATTCTACCGCCTACCAAAGCCATGTCAAGTGCTTGTTTTTCAGCCACTTGCCTTTGGCGCACACCGAGCGAGCGAGCCCTTGGCTTCGGAACGCGCTGCATTGTGTCAAAGCAACATCGAGAATGCAAGGCCGGCTCGGATTTTTTCCAGCCCTGCCGGGGCGGGCACGCGCGGCGCCCCCGACATGCGACCGGCCCGCTCTGCCGCGGTCAGTGGGAAGCAGGCCTCCAGGCCACCGTAGACCATGTCGGGCCATACCGCATGAGGGGAATGCACGCCGCGCGCCACGACTCGCGCATCCCCACCGGTCAGCAGCATCGGCAGTGCCACTCCCTCGCGGTCGCAAACCTCGGCATAGATACGGTTCACGGCGCTGACGGCCGCCAGGTAGATACCGTGATTCACGGCTTCGACGGTACGACGCCCCGGCAGCAGAAGCTCCTCTGCCTCGCTGTCAGGATCGATGGCCACGTTCCGCGTACCCAGCTGAAGGCTCTCTTTCATCAGGCGCAGGCCGGGCAGAATATACCCCCCCAGGTGGCGCCCCCCAGGAAGCACAAAATCAATGGTGATGGCACTGCCGCAATCCACGGCACAGCAGCCACCGGCCAACTGGTAACCGGCCAGCACTCCCATCCAGCGGTCGACACCCAGTCGATGAGGCTCTTCGTAGCCATTCACGACGCCAAGCGCCTCCGGCACAGAACGCGCCACGTGAACGCCGCGCACACGGCTCTGCAGCAGCGCCACGGTCTGCTCTAGCACGGCCTGGCGAGCGACACTGGAAATACGCACCGCCTCGACCACATCCAGGTCGGGGATATCGGAGCCAGGCTTCCACTCCTCGCGGGTCCAGACGGCGCCACGCGAGCGTATCTCGCTGCTGTCGGCATCCTTCAATCGCCACTTGGAAAGTGTGTTGCCGATATCCAGATCAAGGATCATGTACGCCCACGCACGCTGATCTCCCCTCCCCCCAAGCGTTCTCGTCGATCGCCATATCGGATCCACAGGTTGCCCGACTCGTCTACGGAATCGGCCGTTGCTACGAGGCGCTGCTGTCCGCGCAGTACCTCGACTTCACAATTCTGGAAAGCATGCCGCTGATTCCACTCTCCCTGCCAGGCAGCAAAGCCGGCCGACTCGTAGCCTGCCAGCAGCGGCATCAGCTCGTCCAACAATTCCGCAGCCAGGCGATTACGCGACAGAGAGGGAGCCTGATCGTGAACCGCCGCCACGTGCTGCTCGATCCTCTCGCGAAAGCCGGTCGGCAAATCGAAGTTGATCCCCATGCCGACCACCACCTCACAAGGGCCCGCCGTGTCTCCGCTGATCTCGACCAGGATTCCGGCCAGCTTGCCGAGACACCCCTCTCCATCGGCAAGCAGTACGTCGTTAGGCCACTTGAGGCTGGGAGCCACACCATGGCGCTCCAGCGTCCGTGCCAATGCCACGCCCACCGCCAGGCTCAGCCCCTCCAGCGATGCGATCCCGGTCTCGAAACGCCAGCCAACGGATAGCATGAGGGCCCGGCCCCAAGGGGTCGACCAGACCCGCCCTCGTCGGCCACGCCCCGCACTTTGCTGCTCGACCAAGCAAACCTCACCGTGACCAGCGCCCTGTGCGAAGCGCTGACGAATGAATTCATTACTGGATGGCAGAGTTTCCTCGACGAACAACCTGGCAAGATGCTGGCGCCCTCGCCGTGACAGACCGGCCACGATCATACCGCCATCCAACAGCTCCAGCGGCGCGGACAAGCGATAGCCTTGCCCCTTGACCGCTTCGAGCGGGATATCCATCGCCTCGAGCTTCTTCAGTTGCTTCCAGACCGCGGTACGGGATACGCCCAGCCGTTCGCCCAACTGCTCGCCGGAGTGGAACTCTCCATCACTCAGCAGACGAATGAGGTCGCCAATGGTCATGCCCTGTGCCCCAATGGGAAAAGATTCATTCTAGCGAACTGCCGCTTCTGCGGAAACGCGTTGTTTGGATAAAGAAAAACCCCGAGCTCTTTCGAACTCGGGGTTTTGGGAGTGATGCCTGACGATGTTCGGGCCGGCCATCCGGCGGGCGGCGCTCCGCTACGCTCCATGGGAGGCCCTGAAACGGCGAAACCCAGCCTCTTTCGAAGCTGGGTTTCTGAATAGATGCCTGACGATGACCTACTCTCGCATGGGGAGGCCCCACACTACCATCGGCGCTGAGCGGTTTCACTGCTGAGTTCGGCATGGGATCAGGTGGTTCCCACTCGCTATGGTCGTCAGGCGAAAACGGTTGGAATCATGCTGGCGTGATCGTCTCGGCACGGCGCTCACCGTGCCTGCGTATCCGTCAATCGTGTGCGCAATGCGCAGACCCCTTGGGGTTATATGGTCAAGCCTCACGGGCCATTAGTACCGGTTAGCTCAACGCCTTGCAGCGCTTCCACACCCGGCCTATCAACCAGCTGGTCTCGCTGGGCCCTTCAGGAGGCTCGAGGCCTCGGGGATGTCTCATCTTGAAGGGGGCTTCCCGCTTAGATGCCTTCAGCGGTTATCCCGTCCGCACGTAGCTACCCGGCAATGCCACTGGCGTGACAACCGGAACACCAGAGGTGCGTCCACTCCGGTCCTCTCGTACTAGGAGCAGCTCTTCTCAAACATCCAACGCCCACGGCAGATAGGGACCGAACTGTCTCACGACGTTCTAAACCCAGCTCGCGTACCACTTTAAATGGCGAACAGCCATACCCTTGGGACCGACTTCAGCCCCAGGATGTGATGAGCCGACATCGAGGTGCCAAACACCGCCGTCGATGTGAACTCTTGGGCGGTATCAGCCTGTTATCCCCGGAGTACCTTTTATCCGTTGAGCGATGGCCCTTCCATACAGAACCACCGGATCACTAGAACCTACTTTCGTACCTGCTCGACGTGTCTGTCTCGCAGTCAAGCACCCTTATGCTCTTGCACTCAATGCACGATTTCCGACCGTGCTGAGGGTACCTTCGTGCTCCTCCGTTACTCTTTGGGAGGAGACCGCCCCAGTCAAACTACCCACCACACACTGTCCTCGATCCGGATCACGGACCTGAGTTAGAACGCCAATGATGCCAGGCTGGTATTTCAAGGTTGGCTCCACCCGAACTGGCGTCCGGGGTTCCTAGCCTCCCAGCTATCCTACACAAGCAACATCAGCGTCCAGTGTGAAGCTATAGTAAAGGTTCACGGGGTCTTTCCGTCTAGCCGCGGGTACACAGCATCTTCACTGCGATTTCAATTTCACTGAGTCTCGGGTGGAGACAGCGTGGCCATCATTACGCCATTCGTGCAGGTCGGAACTTACCCGACAAGGAATTTCGCTACCTTAGGACCGTTATAGTTACGGCCGCCGTTTACCGGGGCTTCGATCAAGAGCTTCGCCCGAGGGCTAACACCATCACTTAACCTTCCGGCACCGGGCAGGCGTCACACCCTATACGTCCGCTTGCGCGTTTGCAGAGTGCTGTGTTTTTAATAAACAGTTGCAGCCACCTGGTATCTTCGACCGGTTCGAGCTCCAGCAGCAAGTGCCTTCACCCTACGCCGGCGTGCCTTCTCCCGAAGTTACGGCACCATTTTGCCTAGTTCCTTCACCCGAGTTCTCTCAAGCGCCTTGGTATTCTCTACCTGACCACCTGTGTCGGTTTGGGGTACGGTCCCACTGTATCTGAAGCTTAGAGGCTTTTCCTGGAAGCGTGGCATCGATGACTTCCTGACCGTGGTCAGTTCGTCTCGCCTCTCGGCCTTGGGGATCCGGATTTGCCTGAATCCCCAGCCTACGGGCTTTCACCAGGACAACCAACGCCTGGCTCACCTAGCCTTCTTCGTCCCCCCATCGCAATACAGTGAGGTACGGGAATATTGACCCGTTTCCCATCGACTACGCCTTTCGGCCTCGCCTTAGGGGCCGACTCACTCTGCTCCGATTAGCGTCGAACAGAAACCCTTGGTCTTCCGGCGGGGGAGTTTTTCACTCCCCTTGTCGTTACTCATGTCAGCATTCGCACTCGTGATACCTCCAGCAGACTTCTCAATCCACCTTCATCGGCTTACACGACGCTCCTCTACCGCTTGCCATTCGGCAAGCCCGTAGCTTCGGTACCTGGTTTAGCCCCGTTACATCTTCCGCGCAGGCCGACTCGACTAGTGAGCTATTACGCTTTCTTTAAAGGATGGCTGCTTCTAAGCCAACCTCCTAGCTGTCTGAGCCTTCCCACATCGTTTCCCACTTAACCAGGATTTCGGGACCTTAGCTGACGGTCTGGGTTGTTTCCCTTTTCACGACGGACGTTAGCACCCGCCGTGTGTCTCCCACGCTTGCACTCACCGGTATTCGGAGTTTGCCTCGGGTTGGTAAGCCGGGATGGCCCCCTAGCCGAAACAGTGCTCTACCCCCGGTGGTGATACGTGAGGCGCTACCTAAATAGCTTTCGAGGAGAACCAGCTATCTCCGGGCTTGATTAGCCTTTCACTCCGATCCACAAGTCATCCAAATCTTTTTCAACAGATCCTGGTTCGGTCCTCCAGTTGATGTTACTCAACCTTCAACCTGCTCATGGATAGATCGCCCGGTTTCGGGTCTATTTCCAGCGACTGGTCGCCCAGTTAAGACTCGCTTTCGCTACGCCTCCCCTATTCGGTTAAGCTCGCCACTGAAAATAAGTCGCTGACCCATTATACAAAAGGTACGCGGTCACATGACTTGCATGCTCCCACTGCTTGTACGCATACGGTTTCAGGATCTATTTCACTCCCCTCGCCGGGGTTCTTTTCGCCTTTCCCTCACGGTACTGGTTCACTATCGGTCAGCCAGGAGTATTTAGCCTTGGAGGATGGTCCCCCCATGTTCAGTCAAGGTTTCACGTGCCCCGACCTACTCGATTTCACATGCTCAGGTTTTCGGCTACGGGACTATCACCCGCTATGGTCGAGCTTCCCAGCTCGTTCGCCTAACCAGTCACATGCTTAAGGGCTAGTCCCCGTTCGCTCGCCGCTACTGGGGGAATCTCGGTTGATTTCTTTTCCTCGGGGTACTTAGATGTTTCAGTTCCCCCGGTTCGCCTCCCAACACCTATGGATTCAGTGTGGGATACCCAGCTTGTGCTGGGTGGGTTTCCCCATTCGGAAATGCCCGGGTCACAGGTTGTTTGCCACCTCACCGAGCCTTATCGCAGGCTACAACGTCCTTCATCGCCTCTGGCTGCCAAGGCATCCACCGTATGCGCTTAATCGCTTGACCATATAACCCGAAAGGGTCTGGTCCGCGATTACGTACGACAATTGCCGGATACGCTTGAGACGTATCACTTTTGCTTTCTCCTTGCGGAGAAAACGTGTCAGCATGATTCACATTGTTAAAGAGCAGACTGTCAATCGACAGTCATAAACCCGACATCGCACGGTGCGACGCTGGCTTATGACTGCAGATCCGATCAGGTAGACTGTGGGGAAGTGGCGAAGCCAAACGATCTGAGGCTAGGCGAAAGGTGACGACGCATAGTTCGCTATGCGAGGAGCCTTTCAACGACGCATCAGGAAGTTTGGTGGAGCCAAGCGGGATCGAACCGCTGACCTCCTGCGTGCAAGGCAGGCGCTCTCCCAGCTGAGCTATGGCCCCGAAAGTAATTTGTGTGAGACTTTCAACAACGTATCACGCAAATTTGGTGGGTCTGGGCAGATTTGAAATAAACCCGGCGACCTCACCCTTCTCTTGACAGCACTTCCGGGGGTGCGCTCTCACCAACTGAGCGACAGACCCGGCCGAAGCTCGAGAATGGTGGGTCTGGGCAGATTTGAACTGCCGACCTCACCCTTATCAGGGGTGCGCTCTAACCAACTGAGCTACAGACCCGGCTTACAACCACTGGGTCGGCGACCCAAACAGTCTTTGCTCTGGCCGATCAGGTAATTCATTGTGGGCACTTGCCGCGAGGCGTGATACGTCGTTTAAGGAGGTGATCCAGCCGCAGGTTCCCCTACGGCTACCTTGTTACGACTTCACCCCAGTCATGAACCACACCGTGGTGATCGCCCTCCCGAAGGTTAGGCTAACCACTTCTGGTGCAGTCCACTCCCATGGTGTGACGGGCGGTGTGTACAAGGCCCGGGAACGTATTCACCGTGACATTCTGATTCACGATTACTAGCGATTCCGACTTCACGGAGTCGAGTTGCAGACTCCGATCCGGACTGAGACCGGCTTTCTGGGATTAGCTTGCCCTCGCGAGCTCGCAACCCTTTGTACCGACCATTGTAGCACGTGTGTAGCCCTACCCGTAAGGGCCATGATGACTTGACGTCGTCCCCACCTTCCTCCGGTTTGTCACCGGCAGTCTCCCTAGAGTTCCCGACCGAATCGCTGGCAAATAGGGACAAGGGTTGCGCTCGTTACGGGACTTAACCCAACATTTCACAACACGAGCTGACGACAGCCATGCAGCACCTGTCACTCGGTTCCCGAAGGCACTCCGCCGTCTCCGGCAGATTCCGAGGATGTCAAGGGTAGGTAAGGTTCTTCGCGTTGCATCGAATTAAACCACATGCTCCACCGCTTGTGCGGGCCCCCGTCAATTCATTTGAGTTTTAACCTTGCGGCCGTACTCCCCAGGCGGTCGACTTATCGCGTTAACTGCGCCACAAAGTCCGCGAAGGACCCAACGGCTAGTCGACATCGTTTACGGCGTGGACTACCAGGGTATCTAATCCTGTTTGCTACCCACGCTTTCGCACCTCAGTGTCAGTGTCAGTCCAGAAGGCCGCCTTCGCCACTGGTATTCCTCCCGATCTCTACGCATTTCACCGCTACACCGGGAATTCTACCTTCCTCTCCTGCACTCTAGCCTGACAGTTCCGGATGCCGTTCCCAGGTTGAGCCCGGGGCTTTCACAACCGGCTTATCAAGCCACCTACGCGCGCTTTACGCCCAGTAATTCCGATTAACGCTCGCACCCTCCGTATTACCGCGGCTGCTGGCACGGAGTTAGCCGGTGCTTCTTCTGTGGGTGATGTCCTTCCTCCCGGGTATTGGCCGGAAGGCTTTCTTCCCCACTGAAAGTGCTTTACAACCCGAGGGCCTTCTTCACACACGCGGCATGGCTGGATCAGGCTTGCGCCCATTGTCCAATATTCCCCACTGCTGCCTCCCGTAGGAGTTCGGGCCGTGTCTCAGTCCCGATGTGGCTGATCATCCTCTCAGACCAGCTACGGATCGTCGCCTTGGTGAGCCATTACCTCACCAACCAGCTAATCCGACATAGGCTCATCCGATAGCGCAAGGCCCGAAGGTCCCCTGCTTTCTCCCGTAGGACGTATGCGGTATTAGCCTGGGTTTCCCCAGGTTATCCCCCACTACCGGGCAGATTCCTATGCATTACTCACCCGTCCGCCGCTCGCCACCAGGAAGCAAGCTTCCCGTGCTGCCGCTCGACTTGCATGTGTTAGGCCTGCCGCCAGCGTTCAATCTGAGCCATGATCAAACTCTTCAGTTTCAAATCATTGCGGTTCTTACTCATCCCTTCCCGAAGAAAAGGACAAAAGCGAACCAAACTTGGCTCAAGGTCAAAGCTTCTCAAAAAGACCCGAAGGTCTTCGACGAGTCGCTTGCCTCGATATGGTGTGACTTCTCACCACCTCGTCGACAAGCGCCCACATGAATTACCTGATCGATTGTTAAAGAGCGGCTCCAAACCCTCTTCAAAACACAACATGAAGAGTGGAGCGTCTCGCTTGCTGCCGTGGCCGTCGACCCAAGGACCGAGGGGGCTCGCCAGCGCCCTGCGAGGAAGGCGTATTCTACCGATTCGACCGAGCTTGTCAACTCGCTTCATGGTCGTCACCGAGGTGAACCTGGCCGTGAAGCCCTGCGTCGCAGGGGTCGCGAGAGCCCTCAGCGAGGCCTCTCATGAGTGGGCGCATTCTACCGAATCCGCCGTGGGCGTCAAGTGGGATTTTTGCGAAGCGATTCGAAAAACCCAAAGCAAGACAGCCACTTACCACTCTCTCCACCGCTGGCAACGTTGCCCGTTGCCGGCAGCGGATGCGTACTTTACGGTTTTCCCCGCGCCCCTGCAAGGGCCGTTTGTAAAAAAATTTCAGGGGAGTGACGCAAAGCTTATCCACAACCGCTCGTAAGCGAGCGGTTGTGGATGATTCAAGCCATGTCGACCAATTCCTTGCGCTCGCGACTGGCACGGTCAAGCAGTGACAGGATCGAACGATACGGGATGCCGCCATGCAGCGACAGGCCGATCTCGCAGGTACGCGAGTTGGAATACCCCGCATCGCAATCGCCCACCTGATCGGCCAGCCCCTTCAGGGCCGAGGCATTGAGTTCCGGCGTGACCAGCCCCTTGTCGCCGGCGAAGCCGCAGCAGGTGATCTCGGCCGGCACCACGACTTCACGGGCGCAGGCCCTAGCCAGGGCTACCATGCGCTCGGCGAGCCCCATATGGGTACTCGAGCAGGTCACGTGAACCGCTATGCGCTCGTCGAGCGGAGTGACATTGAGCCGCGGCAGGAGGTGATCGTGGGCAAAGGCCACCGGCTCCTGAACGCTGAGACGTTCGTCCAGCCGTCCCTGCATATGCAGCACGCAGGGGCTTGTGTCACTGAGAATGGGATAGCGGCCGTTCTGGCTGGCCACCAGCAGCTCGCGGTTGAGCTCGCGCGCCTTGTGCGTCGCCTCCTCGAACTGGCCCTTGGACTGGAACGCCATGCCGCAGCAGAGATGCCCCGGCATTTCCGGCACGATCACCTCGAAGCCGGCCTTCTCCAATAGTGAAAGGGTGATCTCCATGATCGAGCGACTCTCGCCGTCGCCATGGGCGGCGCCGAAGACCCGGGTGGCGCAGGAAGGAAAATAGACCACCTTGTCACGCACGCTATCAGTAGTCCGCTTCCGGCTCAGCACGCGTACCGGTGCCGCCTTGGGCAGGGTGGGCACCCATTGGGGTACCTTGCCGCCGCTGACCCGGGTGATGGTGCCACTCACCTTGGAGAGGCCCTTTTCGCCCAGCACGGCGCGCCCGGCACCGGCCAGGTTGAGCATGCCCCTCGCCAGCCGCGTGGTACCGGAGAAATGCCGACCTACCCGCCGCGCCATATCAGCATGCTGAGCCAGCCGTTCATGACGCAGCTCGCGGATCAGTTCGCCGGTGTTGATGCCTACCGGGCACTGGGTAGCGCACAGGCCGTCGACGGCACAGGTCTCGTCGCCGGCGTAGCGATAATCCTCGCGCAGTCGTTTCAGCCGCTCGACCTCCTCAGCATCCAGGCCGTCGCCCAACGCCTCGAGCCGGGCCATCTCGCGCGCGATGACGATGCGCTGCCGCGGCGTCAGGGTGAGGTCGCGGGAAGGACAGACATGCTCGCAGAAGCCGCACTCGATGCACTTGTCGACGATTGGATCGGCGGCTGGCAGCGGCTTGAGATTCTCCAGGTGCAGGGTCGGGTTGCGGCTCAGGATCACGTCGGGGTTGAGCAGGTTATCGGGGTCGAATAGCGCCTTGATCTGCCACATCAGCGCATAGGCCTCAGGCCCCCACTCAAGCTCCACATAGGGCGCCATGTTGCGCCCTGTACCATGCTCGGCCTTGAGCGAACCGCCGTACTCGACACCGACCAACTGCGCGACCTCGTCCATCAGCGCCTGGTAGCGCTCCACCTCGCCCGGTCTCTCGAAGCCCTGGGGGAAGACGAAGTGCAGATTACCCTCCAGCGCATGACCGAACAGGATCGCCTCCGAGTAGCCGTGGCGATGGAAAACCTCGGTCAGTGCCAGCACGCCCTCGTCGAGGCGCTCGATGGGAAAGGCGACGTCCTCGATGATCACCGTGGTGCCGGTGTCGCGCACCGCACCCACGGCGGGAAAGAGCCCCTTGCGAATCTTCCAGTAGAGCTCGTAGAGGCTCTTCTCGCGCGTAAAGGTAACCGGCTCCAGGGTGTGGATACCCTCGAAGATGGCCTGCACTGCATCGAGCCTGGACTCGAGCTGCGCCTCGTCGTTGCCGCGCACATCGATCAGCAGTGCCGCCGCCCCGTCAGGAAGGGTCTTGAGCACTTCGGGCATGCCCGGCTTGGCCTCCACCGAGCGTAGCGCGGCGCGATCCATCAGCTCCATCGCCGAGACCGGCGCCGGCTTGAGCGCGATGGTGGCACGGCAGGTGGTGGCCATGTCGGGTAGAAAGACCAGCGCCGCCGCCTTGTGTGGCTCCTCGATCACGGTGTCGTAGGTGATGGTGCTGATGAAGCCGAGCGTGCCCTCAGAGCCGATCATCAGGTGCTTGAGGATCTCGATACCGTCGTCGAAGTCGACCAGGCTGTTGAGCGCGTAACCGGTGGTGTTCTTGAGCCGGTACTTGTGGCGGATCTTCTCGGCCAGCGGCGCGTTGGCCCGCGTCTCGGCGGCGAGCCGCTCGAGGCCTTCGACGAGTTCGGCGTGGCTACGCCGGAACGCCTCGCGGCTGGCCGGGTCGGCGGTATCCAGCCGGGTGCCATCGGCCAGAATCATACGAATGTCGCGCACCGTACGGTAGCTGTTCTGCGCTGTGCCGCAGCACATGCCCGAGGCATTGTTGGCGGCGATGCCGCCAACCATACAGCTGTTGATAGAGGCCGGGTCGGGGCCGATCTTGCGTCCGAAAGGCGCCAGCAGTTGGTTGGCCCGGGCACCGATCACGCCGGGCTGCAAGCGGATGGCCCGACCGCCGTCGAGGATCTCGTGCCCGCGCCAGCCTTCACGCAGTTGGATCAGCACCGAGTCGGTCACGGCCTGCCCAGAAAGCGAAGTGCCGGCGGCGCGAAAGGTTACCGGCAGCTTGCGCGTGCGACATCCGGCCAGCACCGCCACCAATTCGTCTTCGCTCGCCGGACGTATCACCAGCCTGGGAATCAGCCGGTAAAAGCTGGCATCGGTACCGTAGGCCAGGGTGCGCAGCGGGTCGTCGATGAGTCGCTCGGCAGGCATGATCGCGAGCAGTTCACGCCTGAGTTCCCGCCAGGCGTCGGCAGGCGGCGCCATCGTTGCAGCCGTCATGGACGCTCCTCGCTGTGGCGCACCAGCACCACCAGCTCTCGAGGGCCATGCACACCGTAGGCCAGGGTCTGCTCGATGTCGGCGGTCTTGCTCGGCCCCGAGATCAGCAGGGCATTGGTGGGCATGCCGCCAGCCCAGGCGTGAGCTTCGATCACGTCGAAGAAGGTGTCCTCAATGGTGTCGACATCCAGCACGGCGATATGAATCGGCGGCACAAGGCTCAGCAGGCGCGGTTCGTCGGGGGTCGGCCACAGCCACAGGCTGCCGGTCTCGGCAATGGCGCCGCGGGTGGAGGTCAGCCCGGCATCCGTCTCCTGAAATTGCTCACGCTGCCAGACTTCGACATCGCGATCGGCGTCGAGCAGGGAAACGTCACGCTCGGCCAAGGCCATACGTGCCTCGGCAGCCACGGGATGCTTACGACCGAGCGCCAGGCGCTGGATGCCCTTGGCCTCGAGCAACTCGGCCAGCGCCGAGGTCCATGCGTCGCGGGCGGTATGGATCACCTCGCCATGCACCGAAATGATCAGCCGCTCGAAGCGGGCCAACCGCTCCTCCTGGCTCCAGCCACGCCCGGTCACCACGGCGAAGTCGCTCTCGGGAGCCGTCAACGGGCCGTCGGCGCGTTCGCGCAGGCGCTTGAGAATATTCTCGCGGGCGCTCATGTACGCTCCTCCCCTTTTGCCTTCTCCGCCTGGTGCCGCCTGACCAGTTCATGCAGCGTTTTCTTGGCCGGCTTGGGCGCTGTGCGGTACTCGGTCCACGGCCCCAGCTTCGACGGAGCCAATACCCGCAGCTTACCGGCAAGCGCCGTGCCGCTGCGCCAGGCAGCGGGATGCGTGGCCAGCCACTGGAAGCCCTTCCACGCTGCCGCTTCCTTCTTCGTGCGCTTGACGCCGGCGCCGGGCACGTTGCCTCGCCCCTCACCCACCGCCTCACGGCGCAGCCGCACCAGCAGATCGGGAATCGGGATCTTCACCGGGCACACCTCGCCGCAGGCGCCACACAGGCTAGAGGCGGTAGGCAGGTCCTTGGTCTCTTCCAGCCCCATCATGTGCGGCATCAGGATGCTGCCGATGGGGCCCGGATAGGTGGTCCCGTAGGTATGTCCGCCCACTCGGGTATAGACCGGACAGTGGTTCATGCAGGCGCCGCAGCGGATACAGCGCAGGGTATCGAGCAGCTCGTCGTCCTGATAGATATTGGAGCGACCGCTGTCGACCAACACCAGGTGGACCTCTTTCGGCCCATCGCGCTCGCCGGGCTTTCGCGGCGAACTGACCATATTGAAGTAGGTGGTGACGTGCTGGCCGGTAGCCGAGCGGGTGAGCAGCGCATATAGAGGCGGCACGTCTCGCAGGTGCTCGACAACCTTCTCGATGCCGGTGACGGCGATATGCACCGGCGGCACGGCGGTGGTCATCCGCCCATTGCCTTCGTTCTCCACCAGGCACAGGGTGCCGGTCTCGGCTACCGCGAAGTTGACTCCCGAGATACCGACATCGGCGGCCATGAAGCGTTCGCGCAGTTGGGCTCGCGCCGCCGCGGTCATATAGTCGACATCGCGGGTACGCTCGGTACCCGTCTTGTCGTGCATGATCTCGGAGATCTCGTCGGTGTTGAGATGAATCGCCGGCATGATGATATGGGAGGGGGTCTGCTCGTTGAGCTGCACAAGATACTCGCCGAGGTCGGACTCCAACGCCTCGATGCCCGCCTCCTCCAGATGGGCATTGAGATGCATCTCCTCGGAGACCATCGACTTGCCCTTGATCACGGCCTTGGCATCGTGGCGCCGACAGATATCGCGGATGATTCGGCACGCCTCGTCGCCGTTCTCGGCCCAGTGCACCTGGATGCCGTTGGCCTGGCAGTTGGCCTCGAGCCGCTCGAGCAGGTCGGGCAGCTTGGCCAGCGCTCGCAGGCGAATGTTGGCGCCGAGCTCGCGCAGGGTCTCGAGGTCCCAGTCGCTGAATACGTCGCGCCGCTTGGCCATCAGGCCATCCATGGCCCGACGGAAGTTGGCGCGTATCTGGGGATTGCCGAGGGCATCGTGGGCTTGACGATGAAACTCGCGCGGAGTGAAGGTCTGCACCGACTCGTGTGCTGAGCTCATGAGGTTCTCCGCCACAGGTAGCTGGCGATATGCTCGCCCTCGACCGCCTTGTCCTGATGCTCGAACCGGCCGGCAATGTTCATCAGGCAGCCGCAGTCGGAGGTAACGAAACGCGTCGCACCGGTGGCCTCGATTGCCAGGGTCTTGTCCTCGACCATGGCGGCGGAAACCTCCGGATGGCGCACCGCAAAGGTACCACCGAAACCGCAGCACTCGGCAGCTCGGGCTTGTTCCACCAGCTCGACCTGACCCATTCGCGCCAGCAGTGTCGGACCGGTTTCGGCCAGCCCCATCTCACGTCTGGCACTGCAAGAAGTATGCATGGCAATTTTTTCGGGCTGCCCGCGGTCCTCGAGCCTGAGCTGACATACGTGCAGCAGGAATTCGGTCAGCTCGAAGATCCGCCCGGCCACTTCTTTTGCCTGTTCTTCCTGCTCGGCACCGGCGAAGAGCTGAGGGTAGTGGGTGCGCATCATGCCGCCGCACGAGCCAGAAGGAACAACGATCGGCCAGGACTCGGGGAAGAGATCGAGCTGCGCCGCCGCCACGGCCCGAGCCTCGTCGTGATAGCCAGACGTATAGGCCGGCTGGCCGCAGCAGGTCTGGCCCTGAGGAAAAATCACCTCGATGCCTTCTCTCTCAAGCAGACGTATGCCATCCAGGCCGGCGTCAGGGTAGAAGAGATCGATCAGGCAGGTACCGAAGAAGTAAACCTTCTCCGGCTTGGGCGGGTATAGCTTGACTGGCGTCATGAGGCTCCCTCACTGTCGGCCGTGGGCAGTAACGGTCTTGCTGATTATAGCTTTGAGCCCTCCTGGATAATTGGTCAAACCAATTTACCCGCGAAAGTCGTTGAACCTTAGGGCCCACCACTGCCAGTGTCAACGCCGAGCTCTGCATTATGCGCTGGATTTGCATAGACTTTCGTCTAAATGGCAACAAAACATACTGTTTGCATTGGCCGTGCTGAAAAGCAGATGAGCGCAAGCCGTTTGCAAGGCGGCTTATTTCAGGCCATTATTGGTAAGACCAATTAAGCGGACATGGGCTCTCCAAGGAAGTCTCGCATGACCTACCAGAACGTACGCCAGCCACGGCTGGCCGACGTCATCACCGAACGGCTCGAGGCGATGATCCTCGAGGGTAGCCTCAAACCGGGCCAGCGCCTGCCACCGGAGCGCGAGTTGGCCGAACGCTTCGGTGTCTCACGCCCCTCGCTGCGTGAAGCCATTCAGAAGCTGGCGACCCGTGGCCTGCTGACCAGCCGTCAGGGCGGCGGCACCTTCGTCACGCGCGAGCTCAATAGCGGCTACAGCGATCCGCTGCTCGACATGCTGGCCAGGCATCAGGAGTTCCATCTGGACTTGCTCGAGTTCCGCGATGCCATGGAGGGAATTTCGGCCTATTATGCCGCCCTTCGCTCCACCCCGGCCGATCGCGCGATGCTTATCAAGCGCTTCGAAGAGCTGGAAGCCTGCTTCGCCGGCCGCGACCCGGAGCTTGAAGCCAAGGCGGATGCAGCCTTCCACCTGGCCATTGCCGAAGCGGCGCACAACGTGCTGCTGCTGCACACCATTCGTGGCATCTTCCATTTATTGGAAAAGAGTATCGTCGACAACCTCGCCCACCTGTTCGAGAAGCCTCAATCGCGGCCAATGCTGATGAAGCAGCACCGTGCCCTGCTCGACGCCATCCTCGAAGGACGGGCCGAGGATGCGCGAGCGCGGTCACACGAGCATCTGGTCTTCGTCGAGGAGGAACTGCTCGAGATGGAGCGGGCGGAGACCCGCGCCCAGCGGGCACTAAGACGCGCCCAGGCGCTGCCGGAAATCCAGCTGTAGGGAACCGTCTCGTGAAAGGCCCACATCGTCCGCCTCGCCTGCCGCTCCCTCTACGCTGGCTGCTGCTGTTACTGCTGCCGCTCGGCCTGATCCTGGTCATGTGGCAGGCCGCGCAGGTGGCGCGCGAGCAGGCACTGCAGACCCTGATGCGAGAGGCAGAAAACGAGCTGCGTCTTTCCGCCGCCGGCCTGGAAGGCCACCTGACACGCCACGATTACCTGCCGCAGTTGCTGGCCTCGCGTGAGATGGTGCAACGCTTCCTGCTCAATCAGGGAGAGCAGGACCCGATGCCGCTCAACCTGCTGCTCGACCAGTTCCGTGCCACCGCCGATGTTTCGGACGTCTACCTGCTGGATGCCAACGCCAATACCGTGGCCGCCAGCAATTGGCATCGGCCCGACACCTTCATTGGCCAGAACTACGCCTTCCGCAGCTACTATCAGGATGCGATCAAGGGTAAACGCGGCCGTTTCTACGGGCTGGGCGTGCAGTCGCTTGAGCGCGGCTACTATTTCTCGGCCCCAGTGTGGCTCGACGATACCGCCCCTGACGCCCGTCCCAGCGGGGTGATGGTGATCAAGGTGCTGCTCGACGCGATCGAGGAGAGCTGGGCCGAGCAGGACGCTGAGCTGATGGTGACCGACGAGGACGATATCATCTTCATGGCCAGCCATTCCGCCCTGCGCATGGCTGCACTGCACCCACTCTCCGAGCAGGAGCGACAGGCATTGCTGGCTACCCGCCGCTACGCCGACGAGCCGCTCTCCCCATCCGGTATCGAAGTCTTCGCCCAGCGCAGCGATGGCAGCCAACTGGTGCACTTCACCCAGGGGCCGCTGAACGGCAACCGTTACCTCGGCCTGGCCCGCCCCATGGAGGCATTCGGGTGGAACATGCACATCCTCAAGCCGCTCGGCACCGTCTACCGGGCACAATGGCTGGCCGCTGCGCTGGCCGGAGGACTCTACGGCGTGGTTGTCCTGGCCGGCGGCATCGGCTGGCAGCGCCTGCGGTTGCGCCGGGAACGGGAGCTGTTCGCCGAGCGCGAGCGCCATACCCTGGCCCGAGCGCGGGACGAGCTGGAGCGCAATGTCGAGCACCGTACCCGCGACTTGCTGGAGACCAACCGCCTGCTCTCCGACGAGATCGAGGAGCGACGCCGGGCCGAGGAGAATCTTCGCCAGACCCGCGACGAACTGATCCAGGCCGCCAAGCTTGCCGTACTCGGCCAACTGGCCGCCGGCATCAACCATGAACTCAACCAACCGCTGGCCGCCATTCGTGCCTATGCCGAGAACGCTCGCGCCTTCCTCGAGCGTCAGCGTCTGGAAGCCGTCGATGCCAACCTGGCCCAGGTCGTCGAACTGACCGAGCGCATGGCCGAAATCAGCGCCCAACTGCGCCAGTTCTCGCGCAAGAGCGACAGCTCACTGACGGCGGTATCGGTGCAGGCATGCTTCGATTATGCGCTGCGGCTCTACCAGAACCGCCTGCGCGACGTCGAGGTAATACGCTGCTGGAGTGGCGAGGTCTGGGTGCATGCCGATCTGGTACGCCTCGAGCAGGTGCTGGTCAACTTGATCGGCAATGCGCTCCAGGCCATGACGGAATCGCCCGCGCCCAAGCTCACGCTGAGTATCGAGGTCGAGCTGGCTCAGGTGCGGATCAGCGTCACCGATACCGGCCCGGGCATTCCCGAACCGCACCTGGCGCGGATCTTCGAGCCCTTCTTCACCACCAAATCCCCCGGCAGCGGGCTGGGCCTGGGCCTGTCGATCTCGGCGCGCATCATCACCGATCTGGGAGGCAGCATCGAAGCCACCAATCAACCTGGCGCAGGTGCCTGTTTCACCATTACCCTGCCCCGCGAGGAATGTCCCGACGCGTCCCAGTCATCGCCAACCCAGGAGCAGCGCTCACATGCATGACCCGGCGGCCATCCCGGTACTCATCATCGACGACGAACCCCACCTGCGCATTACCGCCGGCCAGACCCTGGAGTTGGCCGGTTACCAGCCGGAACCCCACGCCAGCGCCGAGAGTGCCCTGGAAGCGCTCGCACCCGACTTTCCCGGTGTGATCGTCAGCGACATCCGTATGCCCGGCATGGACGGCATGGCCCTGCTGCGTGAAGTTCGCCTGCGCGACCCCGACCTGCCGGTCATTCTGATCACCGGTCACGGCGATATCTCCACTGCCGTGGAAGCCATGCGTGAGGGCGCTTGGGACTTTCTGGAGAAGCCCTTTGCCGGAGAGCGGCTGGTCGAAATGGTGCGCCGCGGGGTCGACAAGCGACGCCTGAGCCTGGAGAACCGCCAACTGAAGGCTGAACTGGAAGCACAGCAGGCCGCGCCGGGCCCGCGGCTGGTGGGAAGAACGCCCGCCATCCAGCGCCTCGCCTCCATGGTGCAGCGCATCGCCCAGGTGGAAACCGACGTGCTGCTGTTCGGCGAGACCGGTACCGGCAAAGACCTGGTAGCGCGTGCCATCCACGAGCGCAGCCCCCGCGGCGGGCATCCCTTCGTCGCCATCAACTGCGGTGCAGTACCGGAAAGCATCATCGAATCGGAACTGTTCGGTCACGAGAAAGGCGCCTTTACCGGCGCCGTTGAGCGGCGCATCGGCAAGTTCGAGTACGCCAACGGCGGCACCGTGTTTCTCGACGAAATCGAATCCATGCCGCTGGCGCTTCAGGTCAAGCTGCTACGGGTACTGCAGGAACGATGCGTCGAGCGTCTCGGTGCCAATGAAGCCGTACCGCTGGACATCCGCGTCATCGCCGCGACCAAGGTCGATCTCAAGCTGGCCGCAGAGGCCGGCGAATTCCGCGAGGATCTCTATTATCGGCTCAACGTCGTCACCCTGCCGATCCCGCCACTGCGCGAGCGGCGAGAGGATATTCCCCTGCTGTTCCAGCATTTCGCCGTGGTTGCGGCCAACCGCAGCGGGCAAGAAGCCCCACCGCTGGGCGCCGGCGGCATTTCTACCCTCATGGCCCATGACTGGCCCGGCAATGTACGTGAGCTACGCAACCTGGCCGAGCGATACGTGTTGCTGGGTTCCGCTTTCGATCATCGCCTCGACGCGCTGCTGGAAGGCGTCGAGGCCGACAATGCCGAGCTGGCCCTGCCGCAGCAGGTGGAACTGTTCGAGAAGAGCCTGATCAGCCAGTCGCTGGTCAGTCACCGTGGGCGTATCACGGAGGTCTGCGAGCACCTCGGCCTGCCGCGCAAGACACTCTACGACAAGCTGAAGAAATATGGCCTCAGGGCCGAGGATTACCGCCAAAAGGTCGAGCCCTGAAGCAACAGCTCCTGAAGGGAAGCGAAGGGCGGCAGCCAGGGCAGCAGGCTCATCGCGATAAGCAGCATGAGCAGAGAGTTGCCTGGCGCGCGGTAATCGAACGGCTTGAGTGCCGTGCCGAAGGAACGCTTGAGCCGCGCACCGGTCAGATCCACGCTGTAGAGTTCATCGAGCAGCAGATGGATGCAATAGCCCAGCAGCAGCGCCAACCCTTGGGCCCAGGCAAGCCAGGCCGGCTGGTCGAGCCACTGGTAGCCGGCCACGCTGACCGCCAGTCCGCACAGCATGGCCGCCAGCAACGAGTGCCAGATGCCGCGATGTACGGAAAAACGCTTGAAGATCGGGCTCAGTACGAGACGCACCCCTAAATAGAGCCCACCGCACACCATCAGCAGCGCTCCCGGCTCGAGTCGAGCGTGCAGCAAGAGTACTCCCACCACCACCGCCATCACGGCCATGGTATTGAAGATCAGGCGCACGGCATGGGAATGGTCGGCATCGATATCGGGCAGGATACCGCCGAAGGCGGTCAACGCCCCCAGCGGCAGCGCCTCGCCCGGAGTCCAGAACTCCGCCTGCCAGCCGGTAAAGGCCAACAGGGCGCCGCCGCCTATGGCAGCGCTCAGATGGGTGCGAAAATCAGCCATGCCGGGCAAACCCTCTATAGACTGTTTAAATATACAGATTATCGCTTGCCCAGCGCGGGGAAACAAAGGCTTGGATGGTTCTTATCGTCAAGCACGCAATGCAGCGTTACTCCGCCGACGGCTCGCCTTGTTGAGCCAGATACTGATCCTTGAGCTTGACGTAGTTGCCAGCGGTATAGGGGAAGAAGGCGCGCTCCTTGTCCTTCAACGGACGCAGCGCCCTGGCCGGGTTGCCGGCATAGACGAAACCGCTTTCGAGACGCTTGCCCGGCGTCACCACGGCACCGGCGGCGATGATCACCTCGTCCTCGACAACGGCGCCGTCCATGACGATGGCGCCCATGCCCACCAGGATGCGATTGCCCAGGGTACAGCCGTGCAGAATCGCCTTGTGACCGATCGTGACGTCGTCACCGATGGTCAATGGAAAACCGTCGGGGTTGAAATCGCTGGCGTGGGTGATGTGCAGTACGCTGCCATCCTGCACGCTGGTACGCGCACCGATGCGGATGCGATGCATGTCACCGCGGATCACCGCCATGGGCCAGACCGAACAGTCGTCGCCCAAGGTCACGTTGCCCAGCACCACACTGGCCGGGTCCACGTAGACTCTCGCCCCCAGGGTGGGCCGTGTGCCCTGCCAACTGCGGATGGGATCGTTCGCGCTCATGCATGTCTCCAGGCCGGCACCTGGCCGGTCGCATCAAAATGATTTACAGCAGCCCAGCCACCAGCACCACGACGGCCAGGGGGATCGAAACCCAGCGTACCACCACGTGCCACAGGCGAAAGCCTGTCCCGCCGACACCCAAGGCCGCCTGGGCCTCACGCCGCGGCATGATCCAGGCGGCAAAGACGGCGATCAACAGACCGCCCACCGGCAGGAAAATCTCGGTGGGAATCGTGGTGACCAAGTCGAAAGCGTTCATGCCGAACAGAGGGCGCCATTCGGCCAGGGTAGAGAACGACAGTACCGACAGCAGCCCCACCAGCCACACCGAGATACCGATCACCGCAGCGGCCTTGCCGCGGCTCAGCCCCATCCCCTGAAGGGTGGCCACCATGGGCTCGGCCAGGTTGATCGACGAGGTCCAGGTTGCCAGCAGCAGCAGCAGGAAGAACACGCTGAGCCATAGCGCCCCCCAGGGCAGCTCGGCAAAGGCGATGGGAAGGGTGACGAACATCAACCCCGGCCCCTCGCCGGGGTCCATGCCCTGGGTGAACACCACCGAGAAAATGGCGATGCCGGCCAGCAGTGCCACGCCGACGTCGAGTACGGCCACCGCACCGGCCGCACGAGGCAGGCTCTGGCGCTCCGGCATATAGGCACCGTAGGCCATCAGTG
This sequence comes from Billgrantia sp. C5P2, assembly GCF_051062895.2. NCBI lineage: Bacteria > Pseudomonadati > Pseudomonadota > Gammaproteobacteria > Oceanospirillales > Halomonadaceae > Billgrantia > Billgrantia sp. C5P2. Next base: position 457,678 of record NZ_CM128542.1, on the reverse strand, counting down.
CACAGGCGCCAACCGCCAAGGTGAAGAAGGCGTGCCCCATGGCATGCATGACCACCAGCGGGGTGATGGCCGAGAAGTCCGGCCGGAACAGCCAGGCCAACGCCGTGCCGAACCCCTCGGTGGTGGCCGCGTAGCCGGCAAGCAGTAGCAACAGCAGGTAGAGCAGCGGCATCAGCAGGTTGTTGAGCCGTTCCAGCCCCTTGGCCACGCCCGCTGCGACCACGGTCATGGTCATGAACAGGAACAGCGTGTGATTGAAGGCCATTCGGCGCGAGTCGCCGAGAAAGGCCTCGAAGCCGGCCGCGATCTCGGCGGCGCCACGGCCCTCGAAGTTGCCGTTCACCGCCGCGATGAGAAACTCGATGGACCATCCCGAGACCACGGAGTAGAACGACAGAATGCAGAACACGGTAAAGGCGCCGAACAACCCCAGCCAACGCCAGTGGGGGCTGGCTCCGGCCAAGCCGGCCAAGTGTCCCAGCGACTGCATGGGCGCGCGCCGTCCGGCGCGGCCGATCAGGATCTCGGCCATCATGACCGGCAGACCCAGCAACAGTACGAAGACCACATAGAGCAACAGGAAGGCAGCGCCGCCATTCTCACCGGTGATGTACGGGAAGCGCCAGATATTGCCAAGCCCCACCGCAGCGCCCGTTACCGCCAGAATGAAGGCCCGCCGTGTGCTCCAGCGCTCCAGGGTTGCGTTCATGCCGTTAACCTCGACTTTCGTGGAGGCGCAAGCCTATCAGCCCGGCTCGCCGCCACCAATCCCTTGGCGGCATTGAAACCCGCCCCCGGCGGCCGCATCTAATGGCTATTCGCTTTCCCTGCCCACTCCAACCCCGAGGTGCGCATGTCCCACAATCCGCTGCTTGAGCCCCATGAGCTGCCCCCCTTTGCCGAGATCAAGCCGGAACACGTGGTACCGGCGATCGAGAAACTGCTTGCCGACAATCGTGCTGGCACCGAGGCTCTGGTCGAACGCGCGCAGCAGGAGGCGCCGACCTGGGAGAGCTTGGCCGCTCCGCTCGAGGCGCTCAACGACCGATTGTCCCGCGCCTGGTCGCCGGTCTCGCACCTCAACGGCACCATGAATTCGCCGGCCCTGCGCGAGGCCTATCAGGCCTGCCTGGGCAAGCTCTCCGACTACAGCACCTGGCTGGGCCAGCACGAGGGGCTTTTCCGCGCCTGGCAGGCACTCAAGGAGGGGCCGGCCTGGGCCGAGCTGGATGAAGCCCAGCGCCGCAGCGTCGACAATACCCTCCGCGATTTCCGCCTGGCAGGGGTCGACCTGCCGACAGCACAGAAGAAGCGCTACGGAGAGATCAAGGCACGCCTGTCGGAACTCTCCAACACCTTCTCCAACCAGCTGCTCGATGCCACCCAGGCGTGGCACAAGGACCTCGACGACACGGCCAGGCTGGCCGGTCTGCCGGAGAGTGCCCTGGCGACACTGGCCGCCAATGCCGAGGCCAAGGGCGTCAAGGGCTATCGCATCACCCTCGATTTTCCCAGTTTCTACCCGGTACTGACCTTCGCCGACGACCGCGAGCTGCGCCGCGAGGTTTATACCGCCTTCGTCACCCGCGCTTCGGACCAGGGCCCCAATGCCGGCGAGTACGACAATGCCCCGATCATCGAGGAGACCCTGGCCCTGCGCCGAGAGTTGGCCGAGTTGCTGGGCTTCGCCAGCTATGCCGACCTGTCCTTGGCCACCAAGATGGCCGAGTCCCCCCGCCAAGTGCTGGATTTTCTCGAGGACCTTGCCCGCCGCGCGGTACCTCAAGCGCGGGAGGAGTTCGCCGAACTCGCAGCCTATGCTCGTGAAACCTTGGACCTCCCCGAGCTTGCCCCCTGGGATATTGGCTATGCCAGCGAAAAGCTGCGCGAGGCCCGCCACGCCATCTCCCAGGAGCAGTTGCGCCCCTACTTTCCCGCACCAAGAGTGGTCGACGGCCTGTTCCAGGTGGTCGAACGACTCTACGGCGTCACCTTCGAGGAGGATCTCCAGGCGCCCCGCTACCATCCTGAGGTTCGCTACTTCCGCATCCTGGAGAACGGAGAGCCCATTGCCGGCTTCTACCTCGACCTCTACGCCCGCGAAGGCAAGCGCGGCGGAGCCTGGATGGACGAGTGCCGGGTACGCCGCTGCCACGAGAATGGCGGGCTTCAGTTGCCGGTGGCCTACCTGACCTGCAACTTCACCCGCCCGGTGGGCGACAAGCCGGCGCTGCTGACCCATGATGAAGTCACCACCCTGTTCCATGAGTTTGGCCATGGCCTGCACCACATGCTGACCCGGCAAACGGTCGCCGAAGTCTCCGGCATCAACGGCGTGGCCTGGGATGCAGTGGAACTGCCCAGCCAGTTCATGGAGAACTATTGTTGGGAGCGCGAGGGCCTCGACCTGATCGCCGGACACGTCGATAGCGGCGAGGCACTTCCCGCCGAGCTGCTGGAGCGCCTGCAGGCCGCCAAGAACTTCCAGTCGGCCATGGGCCTGCTGCGCCAATTGGAGTTCTCGCTGTTCGACCTGCGCCTGCATCATGAGCTCAGCGCGCCAACCGCGGCCGAGGTACAGGCTCTGCTTGACGAGGTGCGCGACGCCGTGTCGGTCGTGCCGAAGGCCGACTTCAATCGTTTCCAGAACGGCTTCAGCCATATCTTCGCCGGCGGCTATGCAGCGGGCTACTACAGCTACAAATGGGCCGAGGTACTCTCCGCCGACGCATGGAGCGCCTTCGAGGAGGCCGGCATCTTCGACCCGGAAACCGGGCATCGCTTCCGTCGCGAGATCCTCGAGCAGGGTGGCGCTCGCGATGCCGCGGAGCTGTTCCGGGCCTTCCGCGGTCGCGAGCCCAGCGTCGAACCGCTGCTGCGACATAGCGGCATTCGCGCCGCCTGACAACACGAACGCGGCAAGGTATCGTTAGCCACACCGCCGCCGGGACCACTCCGGCGGCCACTCTTCGGAGGTTCCATGGCCGTTCAGAAACGTTTCATTGCCGGCGCTATCTGTCCCCGCTGTGCCGAGATGGACCGCATTCGCTCCTGGGAGCAGAACGGCGTGCGTTATCGCGACTGTGTCAGCTGCGATTTCTTCGAGCAGGCACCGATCGTGGACGAGACGGCTGCCGAACTGGAGACGCGCGTCAACCGTGAGCGCGAGGAGCAGCAGCGCAACACCATCCAGACCGTGAGGATCCTCGACCCCCGGAGCCGTTGAGAGTGTCAGGCGCAGCAACCCCCGGCGCAGGGCACCACCGAGGTAGGCGGGGGTATCTGGAACTGCTCGGCCTGGCGGCGGCGGCCGCCTTGCTGGTGTCACGCCCCGACCTCTCCACTCTTGCCGCCGGCCTGGGCCTGTTCCTGTGGGGCATGACACTGCTGGAAGAAGCCATCAAGCGGCTCTCCGGCGGCACCCTCGATCGCTGGCTACACACCGCCACGAGTCATCCCGGGCGGGCCATCGGCGTCGGCGCCTTGGCTACCGCCCTGGTCCAGTCCAGTTCACTCATCACGCTGCTGGCCATGTCCTTCGTCAGTGCCGGCCTGGTCGCCTTGCCCGGCGCCATCGCCCTGTTGTTCGGCGCCAACCTGGGCACGACTACCGGGGCCTGGCTGATCGCCTCGCTCGGCCTGCGCTTCGACCTGGCCCATTACGCGATGCCGCTGCTCGCCCTCGGTCTGCTCGGCCGCTATCGGCTGAGCGGTTCCCTGGGCGGTATCGCTGGGCTGCTGCTGGGCGTTGGCCTGCTGTTTCTCGGCATCGACTTCATGAAGCTCGGCTTCGAGACGTGGCAGGATGGGATTCGCCTGGACGGGCTGGCCGGCGACCGGCTGTGGCACTGGCCACTGTTCGTACTGGCCGGCATTGTCGCCACGGTGGTAATGCAGTCGAGCCATGCCACGCTACTGCTCACCCTGACCGCCCTGGCTTCGGGTCAGCTACCCTACCTGCCCGCTCTGGCCATCGCCATCGGCGCCAATATCGGCACCACCGTAACCGCCGTGCTGGGTGCCCTGTCGGCGGGGATCGCCGCCCGGCGCCTGGCCGGCGCCCATGTGATCTTCAATCTTGCCACCGCCGCGGTCGCCCTGGCTTTGCTGGTGCCGCTGGCCTGGCTGGTGGATGCCGTCGCCGAACTGGTGGGACTGGCCGAAACGGCCTGGCCGCTCAAGCTGGCCCTGTTCCACACTCTGTTCAATCTGCTCGGCATCGTGTTGATGCTCCCCTGGATTTCACGCTTGGCCGACTTTCTCGAGCACCGCTTCCCCGAACCTGCACGACTTGCGCCGACCCAAGCGCGCTATCTCGACAGTGCCGCCCTGAACCACGCCGATACCGCCGTCAGCGCCATGGAGCAGGAGTGCCGACGCCTCGACCGGCGTGCCTACCATCTACTGTGCAGCGCCATTCTCATGCCCAGTGCAGAAGTGATCGGCCATCCTCCCGAACGCCGCAGCGTAGAGACTCCCATCGACCCCGACACCTGGCCACTGGTGAATGCTCGCTATCACGAGCGCATCAAGCCCCTCTTGGCCGAGATACTTGCCTTCCAGGCCCGTATCGACGTGCCGCTTACCGAGACCCAGCAGGAGCGACTGGCGAAGCTTCAAGCCCGCACCTTGCGCATGGTGGAAGCTCTGCGTTTCGGCGAGGTACTGCAACGAAGCCTGCTACGCCATTCTGCACGCATGAGCCCCTTGCGCGAGGCGCACGATGACCTGCGGCTGGCCGTGGCAACGGGGCTCAACCGGCTCGCCGAGGCGCAGGAAGGCCAGACGATTGCAGCACCCATCGATGAAGTTCGCCGTCATTGGCAGGACGAGATGGCCAGGCGGCTTCGTTCACGTCACCTGGATCCCTCGCTTGCCTCCAGCTTGATGAACGACCTGCATCAGGCAAGCCGTCTGATCTCCGCTTTGGCGGACCCCTCATCGCCGTGAGCTACCCAGCCACTCGAGAGTGTGCGGATTTCCACATACAGCGCCCAGCCATATGTGCGGGACTCCAGCCCCAGCGCATATAAAGTGCCACGACCTTAGTCGAATCCAAAGACGGCAACACATTGTTGTTATTAAGTAAGTACAGCAGTGGCACAGTGCCTGCTATGTCCCCTATGCCAAACGTTGGTCCGGCGTTCACCGCGCCAGGACACATTCTGCACCATACTGAATGACCAGCGCGTCGTAAGACCGCTGACGTATAACCACAAATGTAACGGAGATAGCCATGCGCAACGTCACTCCCAAAGTGCTCACCGGAACCCTGGCCAGCGCCCTTGTGCTCGCCGCCGCTTCGGCCTCGGCCCAGGACCGCTCCGACTGGCCGAGCAATTTCACCGTGGGCACTGCCAGCCAGGGCGGCACCTATTTCGTCTATGGCTCCGGCTGGGCCAACCTGATCGCCGACGAGCTCGACGTCTCCGGCGGCGGGGAAGTTACCGGTGGCCCGACCCAGAACCTGGCGCTGGTGCATGGCGGCGACGTGGCCTTCGGCCTGACCACCATGGGCCCGGCTTCGGATGCAGTGAAGGGCGAAAGCCCGCTGGCACCGGGCGTGGCGATGGATAACGTCTGTGCGCTCTTCCCGATGTACGAGACGCCCTTCTCCATTACCGCCCTTTCCAGCTCCGGCATCGAATCGATCTCCGATATTCCCGACGGCGCCAAGATCGGCTTCGGCCCGGCGGCTTCCACGTCGGACACCTACTTCCCGGCCATGCTCGAGGAGTTGGGAGTCAACTTCGAACGCCGCAACGGTGCCTGGGGCGACCTGGGCGGCCAGTTGCAGGACGGCCTGTTGGACGTGATCGCCTTCGCCGCCGGCATCCCGATTCCGGCGGTCAGCCAGCTGGAAGTGCAGACCGACGTGAATATCATCCAGTTCACCGAGGAAGAGCAGCAGCAGATCATCGACGCCTTCCCGGTGTCGGAATTCTCCATTCCCGCCAGCACCTACGAGACGCTGGAAGAGGATGCGCGTGCCGTCTCCATGTGGAACTTCGCCATCGCCGGCTGCGACCTGCCGGAAGACTTCGTCTACGAAGTCACCCGAGTGACCATGGAGAACAACGACAAGATGCGTAACGTGCATCGCAGCGCCGAGCACAGCATTCCCGAGAACCTGGAGCACAACAAGGTGCTGCCGTTCCACCCGGGTGCCGTGCGCTGGTACGAGGAGAACGGCTACGAGATCGACGATTCACTGAAAAAGTAAGCGCCGTCGTTCGGCCAATGCCCCGCACCGCCCGGTGCGGGGCATGTCATGACACAGCTGCTGCATTACACCCGAGGGTGACATCCCCATGAGCAACACGTCCGATCCCCGTCCCGGGGCATCCGAGGAGGCGGTCGAAAAGACCCCCGACTCCATCGCCGAAGGGGTCGACGAGGATATCGTCGAATCCAACCGCAGGCTTTACGTCGGCTGGCACTGGCTGGCAGTCGCCGCTCTGGCCATTTTTTATTCCGGCTTTCATCTGTTCTCGCTGAACGTCTACCCGATGGAAACCTGGTCGTTCCGTATTGTGCATATCGCGGGCGCGCTCGTGCTCGGTTACGCCCTTTATGCCGGGAGCCGTTTCGCCAATGCAGAAGGCACCGACCGTTCGCCCGCCTGGTTGGCCTGGGTGAGCTATGCACTGTTGATCCCTGCCATTTACGCCCTGATCCAGGTCTTCTTGATGTACCAGACGATCAGCGGCGGTGCCATGCGCATCGATCCGCAGGTCGAAACCTGGCACTTCGGCTATCCGCTGCTACTTGCCACCGTCGGCGGCATCCTGCTTGCCTGGAGCTATCGCCAGGTGCGCGAAAAACTGTCGCCCGCCGACCTGGTGCTGATGGCCTGCGCCGTAGCGAGCGCCGGCTACCTGCTGGTGATCTTCAATACCCCGCTGCGTGCCTCCACCGGTACCTCCTTCGCCCCCGTCGGCATCACCTGGGCGGCTATCTCCGGCTCGCTGTTGATTCTCGAGCTGACCCGCCGCGTCGCCGGCCTGGCATTGGTGACCATTTCCGCCATTTTCCTGCTCTACGTCTTCGCCGGTCCCTACCTGCCGGGCTTTCTCGGCTACCCGGGCCTGTCGATGAACCGGTTTTTCAGCCAGGTCTACACCGATACCGGCATCCTCGGGCCGACCACGGCGGTTTCATCGACCTATATCATCCTGTTCATCATCTTCGCTGCCTTCCTGCAAGCCTCGAAGGTCGGCGACTACTTCGTCAACTTCGCCTTCGCCGTTGCCGGACGCGCCCGCGGCGGCCCCGCCAAGGTGGCGATCTTCGCTTCCGGCCTGATGGGCATGATCAACGGTACCAGCGCCGGCAACGTCGTCTCCACCGGCTCGCTGACCATCCCCCTGATGAAGAAGGTCGGCTACCCCGGCCGCAGCGCCGGCGCAATCGAGGCAGCCGCCTCCACCGGCGGTCAAATCATGCCGCCGATCATGGGTGCCGGCGCTTTCATCATGGCCGAGGTGACCGGTATTCCCTATACCGAGATCGCCGTGGCAGCACTGATTCCTGCGATCCTCTACTTCGCTTCGATCTACTTCATGGTGGATTTCGAGGCGGCCCGCAAGGGCATGCGCGGCATGCGCAAGGATGAGATTCCGCAGTTCCGTCGCCTGGTCAAGCAGGTCTATCTGTTCGCCCCGATCATCATCCTGATCGCTGCACTTTTCATGGGCTATTCGGTGATCCGCGCCGGCACCCTGGCCACCGCCTCGGCCGCCGTGGTGAGCTGGATCTCGCCCAACAAGATGGGCCCGGCGGCGATTCTCAGGGCGCTGCAGCTGGCTGGCGTGATGGCGATCCAGATCATTGCCGTGTGTGCCTGTGCCGGCCTCATCGTGGGTGTAATCTCGCTGACCGGCGTCGGCGCACGCTTCTCCTCGCTGTTGCTGGGCCTGGCCGGAGTCAGCCAGTTGCTGGCGCTGTTCTTCGCCATGTGCATCAGCATCCTGCTGGGGATGGGCATGCCCACCACGGCGGCCTATGCCGTAGCCGCATCGGTGGTGGCACCCGGCCTGATCAATATCGGCATCCAGCCGCTGGTAGCACACTTCTTCGTGTTCTACTTTGCGGTGGTTTCGGCGATCACGCCGCCGGTCGCACTGGCGTCGTACGCGGCGGCGGGCATCTCCGGCGACAACGCCATGTCGACCTCCGTGGCCTCCTTCAAGATCGGCCTCGCCGCCTTCATCGTGCCGTTCATGTTCTTCTACAGTCCGGCCATGCTGATGGAGGGGTCCTGGATGCAGATTCTTCGCGTCGGGGTTACCGCAACGCTCGGCATCGTACTGCTCTCGGCGACGGTTCAAGCGTGGTTCTTCGGCCCGGTCAAGGCCTGGATGCGACTGGTGATGCTCGTAGGTGCTCTGTTCCTGATCTACGGCGGCATCTATACCGATATCGTTGGCCTGGCCATCGGCGGGGCGCTGTTCCTGTTCCAGCGCAGCATTCATGGAGGCGGCGCCAAACCCGTCCCTTCGAGCTGACGCCATCCATGTAGCACTGCATAAAGGAAAGGGCCCCGCCAACATGGCGGGGCCCTTCTCGTCATGGCGTACTCGAATCGCGACGAATCAGGACTCAACCACACCGCAGGCCATGCGACTGCCTCCGCCGCCGAGTTCCGGCTCGTCAGAGTAAGTATCGCCCCCTTCGTGGATCATCAGGCTGCGGCCCTGCAGGTCTTCGACGCTGAGCCTCGGGGCAAGCACCGACAGGGTCGCTTCCCCGTCCTCATTGACGATCAACACCGGCAGGTCGCCGAGGTGGCCTTCGCCGTAGGGACCTTCGTGGCTACCAGCGTCTTCGGGGTCGTAATGACCGCCTGCCTCACCGGCGGCCTGCATTTCACCCGAGTCATCCTCGCCCGGCTCGCAGCTGGCGTTCTCGTGGACATGGAAACCGTAGACACCGGGCGGTATCTCGCTCAGCTTGGGGGTGAGAAGCAAGCCGTGGTCGGTATCTTCGAAAGTGATGGTACCGATGGAGTCCTCGACGCCATCGGTACTCACCAAATTCATCTCCACTTCCTGACTCTCCTGAGCCTGGGCGGCACCGACAGCTAGCAGCAGGGAGGCAAAAGCAACTCCCGAAAGGTTGGCATGGCGCATCTAGCGTCCTCCTGTTCCTGAATCCATGGACATGCAGGAACAGGCTAGACCCAGATTCAGCGTGCTGCCAGAGAGCCGTCCAGATTGTCGAGGATCCTCAGACAGGGGTCAGACTGGTTGAGGGTATAGAAATGCAGGCCGGGGGCACCCCCCTCGAGCAGCCGCTGGCACAGGCGCGACACCACCTCGGCACCGAAGTCGGCAATCGCCTCGCTGTCGTCGCCGTAGGCCTCGAGCTGCTTGCGTATCCAGCGCGGGATCTCGGCACCGCAAGCGTCGGAGAAACGCGCCAGCTTGGTGTAGTTGGTGATCGGCATGATACCGGGCACGATGGGCGCCTCGACGCCCAGGGCACGGGCACGCTCGACGAAGTGGAAGTAGGCATCGGCGCTGAAGAAATATTGTGTGATGGCCAGGTCGGCGCCCGCTTTTACCTTGCGCGCGAAATTCTCCAGGTCGCGCTCGAAGTTCGGCGCCTGAGGGTGGGATTCCGGATAGGCCGCCACGGCGATCTCGAAATGGTCGCCGGTTTCCTCACGGATGAATTCCACCAGCTCGTTGGCATAGCGCAGCTCGCCGATACCGCCCATGCCGGAGGGCAGGTCGCCACGCAGGGCCACGATACTGTCGATGCCCTCCTCGCGATACTGGTTCAGCAAGTCGCGCAATTGCGCCTTCTCGCTGCCAATGCAGGAGAGGTGCGGCGCCGTAGTGATGCCCGATTCACGAATGGTCCTCACCGTATTCAGCGTCCGGCCCTGGGTCGATCCACCGGCACCGTAGGTCACCGAGAAGAAGCGCGGCTTGTATTCCGCCAGGGCATCACGTACCCCCACGAGTTTCTCGCGCCCCGCATCGGTGTTGGGAGGAAAGAACTCGAAACTGATGCCCAGCGGATACGACGTGCTCATGGAGAACCTCTCTGTTGCAAAGCGCCAACGACATCGCGCTGCCACCAGCGGCAGCCTGTCAAAAGCCCGAACATGATGAATAGGTGCATTCTGCCGCTCGTCTGGGCCTCTGACCAATGAAAAGATTCACAGTACTGCATGAGTCTCGGTCATATACTTCCCTGTCACTTAGAACTAACAGGCCTAAACGAGCCATCACGGATGGTCCGGGTCCGGGAAGACATCCAACTTCGTTAACAAAAATTCGCAGCCGTCCCATTGCCCGCACTCGGGTGGCGACGACGCTGAAATGGAACCATGACGGGCCCGGAGAGGAGCACATCGGGCGAGAGACGACACCGGTACGCGATGTATAAGTGGCCCGGGACAAGGCCGCGCACTAGAAGAACTTCGACGACCAGGCCGAACGGGCCAGGTCGAGCCGCTGTGACGGTTGATCTCCACGAGGCCTAGGTCGATCGTGCAAGGCTGACAGCCGCCCTGCCGACAGGCATCATATCGGCTTTCGGCAATGGAATGGCGAGTGATGATCGACCCAGGCGCACTGTTGGGCCCTCTCTGGACACTGCTGGCCTTCGTCGGCCTGGGCTGGCTCGCCGCGCGGCGGCTGGCGATCGATCCGCGCCCTATTGCAACGCTGCTGATCTACCTCATTGCGCCTCTGACCTTCTTCCGCGGCCTACTGTTGGGCGGACCCACACCCCATTACCTGCTGCTGACCCTGGCCCTCTTCCTGCTGGCCAGTCTGGTGGCTGCCATCATCAATCCCTTGGCGCAGCGCTTCCTTTCGCCCCAGGAGAGCGCTGTACTGGCGTTCTCATCCGGCACCGGCAACACAGGCTACTTCGGCCTGCCGATCGCCATGATCCTGCTACCACCCGAAGGGGTGACACTGTACCTCTTCTGCATACTCGGCGTGACGCTTTACGAGTTCACGGTGGGCTTCTATCTCAGCGCACGCGGCCGCTTCTCGGTGCGAGAGAGCCTGGCCAAGATCGCCAGGCTGCCGTTGATCTATGCCTTTCTCGCGGCGCTGCTAGTGAGCAGAATCGGCATCACGCTGCCTGCCACGCTGATGGAGAGCCTGGCGGTATTCCCGGCCACCTACACGCTGCTCGGCATGATGATCATCGGCATGACCCTGGGCCGCGTCGCGATTCGCGAGATCGACCTGCGCTTCATGGCCGGCTGCGTGGCAATACGCTACCTGCTGTGGCCCTGGCTGATGCTTGGCGTCGTGCTGATGCTTCGGGTGCTGCTGCCCCTTCCCGACGAACTGGCCCTGGCGCTGCTGCTGCTCGGCGTGGTGCCGATGGCAGCCAACGTGGTTGTGGTTGCCATGGAGCTCGGCATCAAGCCGGAAAAGGGCGCCCTGGCAGTGCTGGTCACCACCTTGGCCGCCCCGCTGCTGATTCCGCTCTACCTGCAGTTGCTCATGCCGCTGGCCGGGCTGTAACCGCTCATCGCGTCAGCCGATCCTGGGCGCAACCAGCACCCGCCGGCTCGACTCGCGCTGACGCAGCCGCTGCAGGTAGCGAGTCAGTGCCGGAAATTCGGCCAGCAGCGGCTTGCCCGCCGGCGTTCCCTCGAGGTAATCGAGCATGGGAGCCAGGATCGCATCGGCCATGCTGAATGACTCGCCAACCAGATACTCATGCCCCGCCAGCTGGTGTTCGAGCAGGCGCAGCATGCGTACCACCTCGGGTTTGGCCTGCTCGACCCGCTCCTTGCGTATGCTGCCTCCGTCTCCCTTGGGAAACACAAACTCCAGCAGGAAGCGGCGCACCACGGCCTGGTCGACATAGGTCGACAGCACCTGGCACCACTGGTCGACCTCGGCCCGCTGCCAGGGGTCGTGCGGCTGCAGGTCACGCCCGTCGAAGTTCGCATCGAGATAGCGACAGATGGGTGCCGTCTCGAACAGGCGGCGCTCGCCGTGCAACAGTACCGGCACCTTGGCGAAAGGATGCAGGGCGAGATGCTTCTCGCCGCCAAAGTCAATCGGCTCGCCCTCGAGTTCGAAGCCCAGGGTGTAGGGGATGCCCTTCTCCTCGCAGCACAGCTGTACGCTGCGCACGAAGTTACTGAATTGGGGCCCCAGGATATGCACGCTTGCGCTCATGTCGCTCTCCGCTCGGATGGGTAAACGTTACGCTCACCGTACCCTAGCGCTCGCCACCATATGTTCAAGAACATATAGTTTCATCGACCGACCCGCGCAGAAACTAGGAGACCCCATGCCCTGGAGCGAGGATCGCAAGCCACAGACTCGAGAGCGCATCCTGCAAGCCGCCGCGCGACTCTTTACCCGGCACGGCTTCGACGGCACCAGCATCGACACCATCATGCAGCAGGCGGGGCTGACCCGCGGCGCCTTCTATGCGCATTTCGACTCGAAGAGCGAACTCTATGCCATGGCGCTACGCTACGCCGCCCGGGAAGGGGTCGCCAGGATCGAGCTGAAGTCCGACCCGTGTGCCCGCATGGCGCTGTACCTCAGCGAAACCCACCTCCACAGCGAGGACCTGCTTTGTCCCCTAGCCTGCCTGGTCAGCGACGTTGCGCAGCAGGAAGAGCAGGTGCGTGAAACTTACACTCGCTTGCTGGAAGGTTTCATTGCTTTCTATGCGGGTCAGTCGGAGCCGGACAGCCCGGCACGGCGCCAGGCGCTGCAGCAAGCGGTGACGATGATCGGTGGCATGGCCATCGCCCGCACCCTCACCGACCCGGCCCTTGCCAACGAACTGCTAGAGGCATCCCGGGAGCTGGCTACCTCGCTGATGGCCGACCAAGAATCGCAGCCCGCCGCTCCTGAAACCTGACTCGGACAATTATCCTTGCAGCCGATACCGGCGGGGCTAGCCTGAAGTGAGGCAACTCTGAAGGAGGCTATCATGCTTCGTCAGGCAAAATGGCTGCTGGCCATCGTCATACTGCTGTTCCTCACCCCCGCCCAGGCCCACCATGGCTGGACCGGCGGCGAGACCATCGAGATCGAGGGCACCATCACCCAAGTCCGCCTGGGCAACCCCCATGGCGAAGTTCAGCTGGACGTGGAAGGCGAGACCTGGACGGTGGAGGTCGGCCAACCCTGGCGCAACGAACGCGCCGGGCTGGCCGAGGGTGACCTCGCCGAAGGCGTCGAGTTGCGCGTCTCCGGCGAACATGCCGGCGAGCGATTGCTGAAGGCCGAGCAACTGTGGATCGATGACGAGCACTTCGTGCTCTATCCCGGAAGGATCTGACCAAGCATCGTGGACGCTCTGCTGGCCTGGCTCGGCGAGACCGCCCTGGCGGAATGGATGCGCCTGTCGCGCTGGGGTTACGCCTCGGTCAATGCCCTGCACGTGCTGGGTATCGCCCTGCTGATCGGCGCCAGCGTGGCGCTCGACCTGCGCTTGCTGGGCTGGCGGCGGCAGGTGCCACTACAGGAACTGGGACGACTGCTGCAGCCGGTGGCGGCCGTGGGGCTGGGGCTGGCCATCATGGCGGGGGCGCTGCTATTTCTCGCCGATCCGGGCGGCTATGCCGACATGTCGCTGTTTCGCCTCAAGCTGGCGCTGATCGCACTGGCTATCGCCAACGCCCTGCTGCTCAACCTGGGGCCGGGGCTGGCAAGCGCCACGCCCCGGCGGTTGCTCGTGGCCGGCATTGTGTCGCTGCTGCTATGGCCGGCGGTGCTGTTGGCCGGGCGCTTTCTCGCCTTCGTCGACGCCTGACGGTTTCTCACCCTGCTCAGTGCGACGCCATGGCGATACATGCCTCGGCGCAGCGGTGGCACGCCTCGGCGCACTGCTGGCAGTGGTCGGCATCGTGCTTGGCGCACTCGTCGCCACACGCCTTGCAGACATCGGCACACAGGCGGCAGAGCTGGTTGGCGTACTCACTGTCCTGGGCCATGAACGAGGCCGCCAAACGGCAGATCTGCGCGCACTGCATATCCAGGCGGATGCATTCTGCCATCATCTTGACGTCGGCTTCCTGCAGGCAGGAAGTGGCGCAGCGGTCGCAGTAGGCAGCACAGACATGGCAGGCTTCGATACACGACTTGTAGTGACCAAAATCCATCTCGCTCACTCCTTTTGTCGGTCGGTTGGAACTCGAGGGAATCGCTTGCAATTCCTTCGAGTAGATGAAGGCTAGTCGACGTCAGATTGGCCCACAAGCGAACCGATGAAGGGCCCCGTCGGGCATACGCAAGACGCCGCCTGTAGACGGCGTCTGCTGCGTCTCCCTTGATCATGGGCTCGGACTTGTTGTTTACAATCGCTGTCAGCGATAGGTCTGTGCCTCGACCACGGCGAAGGCGCTCATGTTGGCGATACCCCGCGCGGTGACCGTGCGGTTGAGCACATGCACCGGCTTGGCGGCCCCCAGCAGGATGGGCCCCACGGACACGCCGTTGCCCAGCACCTTCAGGGCGGTAAAGGCGATGTTCGCCGAGTCCAGGTTGGGCATGATCAACAGGTTGGCCTCGCCTTCGAGCAGCGAGCCGGGCAGGATGCGACCGCGTACGCCCATGGAGAGCGCCGAGTCGGCCTGCATCTCGCCATCCACCACCAGATCCGGGGCGCGCTCCCGGATCAGCGCAAGCGCCTCTCGCATCTTCACGGCGCTGGCGAAGTCGGAGCTGCCGAAGTTGGAATGGGAGACCAGGGCGGCCCGGGGGGTGATGCCGAAACGGCGGACCTGCTCCGCGGCCAGCAGTGTGATCTCGGCGATCTGGCTGGCATCGGGGTCGTAGTTGACAAAGGGGTCGGCAATGAACAGCGTGGTCCGCTCGAGGATCAGCAGCTGCAGGGCGGCAGGCGTACTGACGCCTTCGCGCAGGCCGATGACGTCCAGCACCAGGTCCAGGTGCTCATGGTAGGTGCCTACCGGACCGGCGATCATGGCATCCACTTCGCCCCGGCGCAGCAGCAGCGAGGCCAGGATGGTAGACCGGCTGCGGACGCGTTTCTCGGCGGCTTCGGGATGGACGCCACGCCGCCCCATCAGCTGGTGGTACTCGCTGGCCAGCTCAGTGCAGTCGGGATAGTCCTGCGCGTCGATCAGCTCAAAATCGACGTCGGGCTTCACCGGCAGGCCCAATTCCTCAATGCGGGCCTCGATGACCGCACGGCGACCGATGAGTACGGGCTTGGCATAGCGCTGACTGACACAGACCTCCATGGCACGCAGGACGCGCTCGTCTTCACCTTCGGCATACAGCAGGCGCAGCGGGTTCTGTCGAGCCCGCTCGAACACCGGCTCCATCACGTTGCCCGAGCGGTAGACCAGGCGTGACAACGAGCGGGCATAGGCCTCCAGGTCCGCGATGGGCCGAGTGGCCACGCCACTCTCCATGGCGGCCTTGGCCACCGCCGGCGGGATGGTATCGATCAGGCGCGGGTCGAAGGGTTTGGGCAGGATGTATTCCGGGCCGAAGGTCAGCGCCTGCCCGCCATAGGCCACCGCCACCGTCTCCGGCACCGTGGTGGTCGCCATGTCGGCGATGGCCTTGACGGTGGCCAGTTTCATCTCCTCATTGATGGTGGTGGCGCCGCAATCCAGGGCGCCCCGGAAGATGAACGGAAAGCACAGGACGTTGTTGACCTGGTTGGGGTAGTCCGAGCGTCCGGTGGCGATCACCGCATCCGGGCGTACCGCCTTGGCCTCCTCCGGCATGATTTCCGGCGTGGGGTTGGCCATGGCCAGGATCAACGGGCGATCGGCCATGGTCGCCACCATTTCCGGCTTGAGAGCGCCCCCAGCCGAGAGACCCAAGAAGACATCGGCTCCGTTGACGGCATCGGCCAGGGTGCGGGCCTCGGTCCAGGCCGCGTAGCGCGCCTTGTAGGGATCCATGTCCTCGGTGCGTTCGGTGTGGACTACGCCTGTGCGGTCGCAGACCAGGATGTTCTCCTTACGCACCCCCAGGGAGACCGCCAGGTCCAGGCAGGCCAGGGCCGCCGCGCCCGCGCCGTTGCAGACCAGGCGGATGTCGCCGAGCTCCTTGCCCACCACCCGCAGACCGTTGAGCAGGGCTGCCCCCGAGACGATGGCGGTACCATGCTGGTCATCGTGGAAGACCGGGATCTTCATCCGCTCGCGCAGGCGCCGCTCGATCTCGAAGCACTCCGGTGCCTTGATGTCTTCCAGGTTGATGCCGCCGAAGGTGGCCTCCAGGCCGGCGATGATCTCGATCAGCTTGTCCGGGTCGCGCTCCTCGATCTCGATGTCGAACACATCCACGTCGGCGAACTTCTTGAACAGCACGGCCTTGCCTTCCATCACCGGCTTGGAGGCCAGGGCACCGATGGCACCCAGCCCCAGCACCGCCGTGCCGTTGCTGACCACCGCAACCAGATTGCCGCGGGCGGTGTACTCGGCCGCCATCAGGGGGTCACGTTCGATCTCCTCGCAGGCCGCAGCCACGCCGGGCGAATAGGCCAGCGACAGGTCCCGCTGGCTGGCCATGGGCTTGGTCGCCTGGATCGCCAGCTTGCCGGGGCGGGGAAATCGGTGATACTGCAAGGCGCTGTCGCGCAAATCGTCTGCCATGTGCTTCGCCTCTTCTCGCTTTCACTCATCGCGGCGATAGAGGTGTCGATGACCGCGTTGCCGATCGCCTTCCCGAACTGTTGCCAGGCCGGTTCCGCTGGCCACACCACAATTTCCTCTACGCCACACTCGGCTCGTCATGCTGTGACCATTGTCATTCTAGGAGCCACGCGTCTTATGGGGCGCAGTCAGCGTTCAGCAACCAATGCGCCTAAATGAATGAATGAAATGGCTTTCAAGCGCTTAGCAAATCGACATACGACTTTGGTCGCAGCGACAGCAGCCCGGATTTGACTGGAAGTGTGCACAATCGGCGAATTCGGCGTACGAATTTCCGCACAGCAACGGAAGCGACTGCCTTGTCTACGAATTAACCTCGCGGAAGGGACCGGCAGCGGTAGCACGCGCCCCCATGCGTCGTGCGCATTCCCGCACAGGCAGCTTGCGTGCCCCTTGTGCCCTCGGCCCTTGTGTTCCCCACCATAGCAACAGGCCCCGCACGGCGATGCCGGCGGGGCCTGTCATTGCGTGCCTGGCGAGTGCTTACAAACCGGCGGCCTGACGCAGCGCCGCGGCGCTGGCCCTCGCTCAGTAACGGTAGGCATCCGGCTTGTAGGGCCCCTCGACGGGCACGCCGGTGTACTTCGCCTGTTGCTCGGTCATGCGCGTGAGCACACCACCGAAGCCTTCGACCATGTAGCGGGCCACCTCCTCGTCGAGGTGCCGCGGCAAGACCGTGACCGCCAGGCCACCCTGCCTCTCGGCCGGCGGCAGGTCGGCGAAGCGCTGCTGATAGAGGTGAATCTGCGCCAGCACCTGGTTGGCGAAGGAGCCGTCCATGACCCGCGACGGGTGGCCGGTGGCATTGCCCAGGTTGACCAGGCGACCCTCGGAAAGCAGCAGCAGGTAGTCGCTGCTGGCAGGATCGAAGTTGCCCGGTGTGCTGTCGCGATAGACCTTGTGCACCTGTGGCTTGACCTCCTCCCAGTGCCAGTGGCGGCGCATGTAGGCGGTGTCGATCTCGTTGTCGAAGTGACCGATATTGCACACCACCGAGCCGGGCTTGAGCGCCTCGAGCATGGCGGCATCGCAGGCCTCGATGTTGCCGGTACAGGTCACCACCAGGTCGATGCGCGCGAGCAGCGCCCGGTCGACGCTTTCCTTGCCGCGGTTGAGGCCATCGAGGTAGGGCGATACTACCTCGTAGCCGTCCATGCAGGCCTGCATGGCGCAGATCGGGTCGATCTCGGCGACCTTGACGATCATGCCCTCCTGGCGCAGCGAAGCCGCCGACCCCTTGCCCACGTCGCCGTAGCCCACCACCAGCGCCTGCTTGCCTGCCAGCAAGTGGTCGAGGCCGCGCTTGATGGCGTCGTTGAGCGAGTGGCGACAGCCGTACTTGTTGTCGTTCTTCGACTTGGTCACGGCGTCGTTGACGTTGATCGCCGGCACCTTGAGCGTCCTGTCGCGCAGCATCTCCTGCAGGCGATGCACGCCGGTGGTGGTCTCCTCGGAGATGCCATGGACGGCGTCGAGCAGCTCCGGGCGCTTGTCGTGGAGCAGTGCGGTGAGGTCACCGCCGTCGTCGAGTACCATGTTGGGCGTCCAGCCGTCGGGGCCCTCAACGGTCTGCTCGATGCACCACCAGAACTCTTCTTCCGTCTCGCCCTTCCAGGCGAAAACGGGTATACCGGCGGCGGCGATGGCAGCGGCGGCGTGATCCTGGGTCGAGAAAATGTTGCACGACGACCAGCGCACCGAGGCGCCAAGATCGATCAGGGTCTCGATCAGCACCGCCGTCTGGATGGTCATGTGAATGCAGCCGGCGATGCGCGCGCCCGCGAGGGGCTGTTCGTCGCGGTACTTGGCGCGAATTTTCATCAGCGCCGGCATTTCGGTCTCGGCGATGCGGATCTCGCGCCGTCCCCAGTCGGCCAGGGATATATCGGCGACCTTGTAGTCCTGTGTGGCGGCATTGGCACTTGCCATGGCTGTCATCGTCATACTCCATTCCGGGGAATGGGCGCCGTTGCATCTGCGATGTCCCTGTCCGAGCCTCGCGCAACGAGTCATGGACTCTTGCACTGCAGCGCCCCTCGGACAGCAGCAACAGGAAGCGACTCGCTCGGAGTCGACCACTGAGAGTTCACTACAGCAGGCGCGTTTTTTCAATCGCCTGGTGGATCGGAAGCATGTGAGTGCCAACAAAAAGGGGAGGCGGCCTTGGCCGTCTCCCCGCACTGCTCGAAAACACTAGAGATTATGAATCACGGTTCTCGTCGGCCATCTCGTCGCCGGCCTCCTCGAGTTCGTCGGTCGCTTCCTCGACCTCCTCGGCGGTCGCGTCCCCGGCTTCCTCGGCTTCATCGGCCATGGCGTCCCCGGCCTCCTCGAGCTCTGCCCTGGCTTCTTCGGTCTCCTGGACAACTTCGTCGCCGGCCTGTTCGGCTTCGGCGGATGCAGCATCGCCGGCCTGCTCCAGGTCGTCTCCGGCCTCATCGAGTTCTTCGCTCACCTCGCCCGAGGCTTCCTGTTCGGTGACCGGCTCGTTGGTCGTGCCCACATCGGCGGGCTCGTCATCATCTCCACAGCCAGCCAGCAGAGCGCCAGAAAGGATGAGTGAAGCGATCAAGGCAATCTTTCGCTGTTCCATGCTGTTTTCTCCTGTTTCGTGCGATTGGCAGCCACTGTGCCTTTCCAGAGTAGCTGGATTGTGACTGACGCAACAATAGTCTCTATCGATCTCACTGCACCGACTCGCCAATGCGGTGACGAGACGGCGCCATGTGGGAGCGTGGGGCGTGGCTTACAGGCCGGCGCCCTGGCGCAGCGCCGCGGCGCGGTCAGTGCGCTCCCAGGGGAAGGCGGTGAAGGTCTCGGTATGCTCCTGGCCGCTGGTATCGGTCCAGCGGTAGCTGGCCTCGAAGGGATCACGGCCGAAGTGGCCGTAAGCCGCGGTGAGCCGATACATCGGATGGAGCAGGTCGAGCATGCGGGTAATGGCGAAAGGCCGCAGGTCGAAGTGTTCGCGCACCAGTTCGATGATGCGCGACTCGTCCACCTTGCCGGTACCGAAGGTATTGATCGCCACCGAGGTGGGCTCGGCCACGCCGATGGCATACGACACCTGGATCTCGCACTTGTCGGCGAGCCCCGCGGCAACCACGTTCTTGGCCACATAGCGCCCGGCGTAGGCGGCGCTGCGGTCGACCTTGGAGGGATCCTTGCCGGAGAAAGCGCCGCCGCCGTGGCGCGCCATGCCGCCGTAGGTGTCGACGATGATCTTGCGCCCGGTGAGGCCGCAGTCGCCCACTGGTCCGCCGATGACGAATTTTCCGGTGGGGTTGATGTGAAACTTGGTCGACTCCGAGAGCCACTCGGCGGGAATCACCTCCTCGATGATCTCGCGCCTGACCATGCGCCTCAGCTCTTCCTGGTCGATCTCCGGGGCGTGCTGGGTCGACAGCACCACCGCCTCGACGCCGCAGGGCATGCCCGCCGCATCGTAGCGGAAGGTAATCTGGCTCTTGGCATCCGGGCGCAGCCACGGCAGCAGGCCATGCTTGCGCAGCTCGGCCTGGCGCTCGACCAGGCGGTGGGCATAGTGGATCGGCGCCGGCATGAACGACTCCGTCTCGTTCGTGGCATAACCAAACATCAGGCCCTGGTCGCCCGCGCCCTGATCTTCCGGCTTGCTGCGGTCGACGCCCTGGGCGATGTCCACGCTCTGCTTGCCGATCAGGTTGAGCACGCCGCAGGTTTCGCCGTCGAACCCCACCTCGGAGGAGGTGTAGCCGATGTCGATGATCACCTGGCGCACCAGCTCCTCCAGGTCGACCCAGGCAGAGGTGGTGATCTCGCCGGCGACGATGGCCACGCCGGTCTTGACCAGCGTCTCGCAGGCCACCCGGGCGTGCTTGTCACGGGCGATGATGGCGTCCAGCACCGCGTCGGAGATCTGGTCGGCAATCTTGTCCGGATGCCCCTCGGACACGGATTCGGAGGTGAACAGGGAGTATTCGCTCATGCGGTCGACCCTTCTGTGTATCGGCAAAGCGCAGCGGCACCGTCGAATCGGAATGACGGCTCTCGAGCCTGCGTGGCGCCCAGCTTCCTGCCCGACGGGCACGCAGCAGCATGGAGCCCAAGTTTACATGGTGCCACTCATGGTGACACCCGTCATTTGATGCCCGGCGGCAAGTCGGCGACAATAGGCGGCCGAATTCGACCGCGCCGTACCTTCCTGCGGCGCCCAGCCAGAACGCTACCGGCAGGCCCGGCAGGCCGCCGTTGACTTGCCCCATTCTGCCGCAGGCGAGGAGCTTACCCAAATGCCGTCCCGTTTCGAACTGGCCAATGCCATTCGCGCCCTGTCCATGGATGCCGTACAGAAGGCCAAGTCCGGCCACCCCGGCGCTCCGATGGGCATGGCCGACATCGCCGAAGTGCTGTGGAACGACTACCTCAAGCACAACCCCAACGACCCGAAATGGCCCGACCGCGACCGCTTCGTGCTGTCCAACGGCCACGGCTCGATGCTGCTCTACTCCCTGCTGCACCTGACCGGCTACGAACTCGAACTCGAGCAGCTGCGCAACTTCCGACAGCTGCACTCCAAGACCGCCGGTCATCCCGAGTTCGGCTACGCCCCGGGCGTGGAAACCACCACCGGCCCGCTGGGCCAGGGCCTGGCCAACGCCGTGGGCATGGCCATCGCCGAGAAGACCCTGGCGGCGCAGTTCAACCGCCCCGGCCACACCATCGTCGACCACCACACCTACTGCTTCGTCGGTGACGGCTGCATGATGGAGGGTATCTCACACGAAGTGTCTTCGCTGGCCGGCACCCTGGGGCTCGGCAAGCTCACGGTGTTCTACGACGACAACGGCATCTCCATCGACGGCGAGGTCGAGGGCTGGTTCACCGACGACACCGCCAAGCGCTTCGAGGCCTACGGCTGGCATGTGGTGCCCAACGTCGACGGCCACGACCCCGAGCAGATCAAGGCTGCCATCGAACTGGCACGCAGTCACGAGGAGAAGCCGAGCCTGATCATCTGCAAGACCGTGATCGGCTTCGGCGCCCCCAACAAGCAGGGCAAAGAGGAGTGCCACGGCGCCCCGCTGGGCGAGGAAGAGGTGGCCGCCGCGCGCAAGCAGCTCGACTGGCCGCACGCGCCTTTCCACGTGCCCGAGCCTGTCTATCAGGGCTGGGATGCACGCCAGCGCGGCAAGTCGCAACAGGATGACTGGCAGACGCGCTTCGCCCGCTACCGTGACGAGCATCCGGAACTCGCCCGCGAGTTCAACCGCCGGGTGCAGTGCCAACTGCCGGCGGAGATCACCAGCGAGGCCTTCATCGAGAAGAGCCAGCAGAAGGGCGAGACCATCGCCACGCGCAAGGCGTCGCTGCAGTGTCTCAACGAGCTCGGCCCGCAGTTGCCCGAGCTGCTCGGCGGCAGCGCCGACCTGGCCCCCTCCAACCTGACATTCTGGAGCGGCGCCAAGCCGATCTCGCGGGAGAACCCGGGCGGCAACTACCTGCACTACGGCGTGCGCGAGTTCGGCATGGGCGCGATCATGAACGGCATCGTGCTGCATGGGGGCTTCATTCCCTATGGTGCCACCTTCCTGATCTTCATGGAGTACATGCGCAACTCGGTGCGCAT
The DNA here is from genome assembly GCF_051062895.2 of Billgrantia sp. C5P2. Lineage (NCBI taxonomy): Bacteria > Pseudomonadati > Pseudomonadota > Gammaproteobacteria > Oceanospirillales > Halomonadaceae > Billgrantia > Billgrantia sp. C5P2. Next base: position 435,425 of record NZ_CM128542.1, on the reverse strand, counting down.
GGCGGCGCTGATGGGCAAGCGCGCCATCTACGTTTTCACCCACGACTCCATCGGCCTGGGCGAGGACGGCCCCACCCACCAGCCGATCGAACAGCTGACCAACCTGCGCAGCACGCCCAACCTGTGCACCTGGCGCCCCTGCGACGCGGTCGAGACCGCCGCTGCCTGGGACGCCGCGATCAAGCGCAACTCCGGCCCCACGGCGCTGGTGCTGTCGCGCCAGAATCTGCCGCATCAGGAGCGCAACAAGCAGCAGCTGGCCGAAATCCAGCGTGGCGCTTACGTACTCAAGGAGTGCGAAGGCACGCCCGAGCTGATCCTGATCGCCACCGGCTCCGAAGTCGCGCTGGCGATGGACGCCGCCGCCGAGCTGGAGGGCCAGGGCCGCGCGGTACGCGTGGTCTCGATGCCTTCGGCCTACCGCTTCGACGGCCAGGACGCCGAGTACCGCGAGAGCGTGCTGCCAAGAGCGGTGACCAAGCGCCTCGCCGTCGAGGCCGGCCACGCCGACTACTGGTACAAGTACGTCGGCCTCGACGGCCGCGTAATCGGCATGACCACCTTCGGTGAGTCCGCGCCGGCGGGCGATCTGTTCAAGCACTTCGGCTTCACCGTCGAGAACGTGGTCGCCCAGGCCCAGGAGCTGCTCGGCTGATAGTCGGGTGCGGTTTGCCGCAACATGAAAGGGCACGACCTTGCGGTCGTGCCCTTCTGCTTTCTACGCCGCCGAGGCGGTATCAGGCCACCGTCACGCTCTTGTCCAGATACACGTCCTGGATGGCGTGAAGCAGCTCGACACCTTCGCTCATGGGCTTCTGGAACGCCTTGCGTCCTGAGATCAGGCCCATGCCGCCGGCGCGCTTGTTGATCACCGCGGTACGCACCGCCTCGCCCATGTCCGAGTGGCCCTTGGAGCCGCCGCCGGAATTGATCAGTCCGGCACGGCCCATGTAACAGCAGGCCACCTGGTAGCGGGCCAGGTCAATGGGGTGATCGGAGGTCAGCTCGCTGTAGACCTTGGCATGGGTGTGGCCGAAGCCGATGTCCTGATAGCCACCGTTGGTCTCGGGCAGCTTCTGCTTGACGATGTCGGCCTTGAGCGTCGAAGCCAGGTGGTTGGCCTGGCCGGTGAGGTCGGCCGCCACGTGGTAGTCCTTGCCCTCGTGCTTGAAGGCGGGGTTGCGCAGGTAGGCCCACAGCACCGTGGCCATGCCGAGCTGGTGGGCGCGCTCGAAGGCCTCGCTGATCTCCATGATCTGGCGGCGGCTCTCGGGGGAACCGAAGTAGATGGTCGCGCCGACCGCCACGCAGCCCATATCGTGGGCCTGCTCCACTTCGGCGAACAGGGTCTGGTCGTACATCGCCGGGTAGCTCAGCGTCTCGTTGTGATTGAGCTTGAGCATCATCGGAATGCGGTGGGCATAGCGCCGCGCCACCGACGCCAGCACGCCCAGGGTGGAGGCCACGCCGTTGCAGCCGCCCTCGAGGGCCAGCTCGACGATGTTGGCCGGGTCGAAATAGCGCGGGTTGGGTGCAAAGGAGGCGCCGGCGGAGTGCTCGATGCCCTGGTCCACCGGTAGCAGGCTCAGGTAGCCGGTACCGGCCAGGCGACCGTGGTTGAACATCGCCTGCAGGCTGCGCATCACCGCCGGGCTGCGGTCGCTGTCGGCCACCACCCGGCTGACGAAGTCCGGCCCCGGCAAATGCAACTGTTCGCGGGGAAAGCCACGGCAACGGTGATCGAGCAGATACTCGGCATCGTCACCCAGTAGTTGGGGTATGTCGGTCATGTCTTCCTCTCCATGGTGTCGTGAATCGCTATTCCCAGCGTAGTGAAAACCGTACCGAGCGTTTGCCCTGCATGCAAATGGAAGCGCCCTTCACAGGGAAAGGGCGCTTCAAGGAGAATACTCTCCACGAATCGGCATCGTGTTAAGCGGCCTGGATTTCGATCCGCCGGCTCCTATGCCGCTCCTTCTTGGGCAGCCGCAGCCGAAGAACTCCCTTCTCCAGTCGCGCCTCGATGGCGGCGGTATCGATCTCGTGGCTGAGCGTAAAGCGCCGTGCGTATCGCTGAGCCTGGGCTTCCGCATAGGTCGCAGTGATGCCCTCGGGCATGTCGATACGAATCTCACCCTCGATGCTCAGCAGGTTGCCATCGACTTCGACGCTCAAGCCATCCCGCGCGACGCCGGGCATGTCGGCGACCACGACCAGGGCATTGTCCTCCTCGTAGATGTCCACAGGAGGCCGCATCGCCGAGCTGAGCCTTTCACGTGCGGGTGTGCCGGCCTGCGGTTCATGACGTGCAACTTCGTTCATCTCCATCACCTCCTGACGTGCTGATTGGCTCTCCTGTTTCCCACCATTCGACTCAGCCCGTCTGCACCTCGATGCGACGCGGCTTGAGTTCTTCACGCTTGGGCAGGTGGATCTCGAACACGCCGTCGTGGCAACGTGCCTCGGCACGCTCGACGTCGATGCCCTCCGGCAGACCGATGGAGCGCACGAACTCGCCATCGAAGCGCTCGCGACGGAAGCTGGGTCGCTCGCTGTCGTCGTCGCGTGGCAGGGCGTCACGCCGCCCCCGCAGGGTCAACACGTTGTCCTGCACGCTGATGTCCAGGTCCTCGTGGGAAAGGCCGGCTGCGAGGACGTAGACACGGACGGCGTCATCGGTGCGCCCGACGTTGATCATCGGGAAGCTGCCGCGCGGTACCGAGCGGATGTCCGCCGCACCCTCCTCGGAAAAGACCTCGTCGAGCCACTGGCGAAACCAGTCCGCCCCCGGTGTAACGCCGGTATCGAAACGCCTGAGATCTCCGAACATATCGAACACCTCCTACGTTATTCAGGCTTTTGGATATTGCGGGTCAACCCGAACCCCGGCACCGAAGGAACAGAGACACACCGGTGCCGTATTGCTTCTTATAGGGTCGCCGCGATTTTTTTCAAGACTCGCTGGGAGTAGGCTTTTGCACTCTGCCCGACACAAGCTCGCCCTCAGGCTCACGTGGGCAACTGCAGCGAAAATGCGCTAGAATCGCCGCTTTCCGCCGGTAAGAGAGCCCGCTTCATGGCCCAGCGCATCGCCATCAACGGTTACGGTCGTATCGGCCAGTGCGTGCTGCGCGCGCTGCTGGAGCGCCAGTCGAACCGACCCGGCGAGCCGACGCTCGAGGTGGTGGCGATCAATGAGCTCTCCGACCTGGCCACCATCGCCTACCTGACCCGCTACGACACCACCCATGGCCGTTTTCCGGGGCAGGTGGAGACGGCCGAGGGCCGGATGATCGTCGACGGCACGCCCATCGCGATCCTGACCGAGCCGGAGCCCAAGCAACTGCCTTGGGGCGAACTCGGCATCGACCTGGTGCTGGAGTGCTCGGGCAGTTTCAAGGATCGTGCCACCGCCGAGCGTCATCTCGAAGCCGGCGCCGGCCGCCTGCTGTTCTCCCAGCCCGCCGAAAGCGACGTCGACGCCACCATTGTCTGCGGCATCAACGACGGCGAGCTTTCCGCCGGGCATCGCATCGTCTCGGCGGCGTCGTGCACCACCAACTGCCTGGTACCGGTACTCACCGTGCTCGACGAGGCGCTCGGCATCGAGCACGGCGTGACCACCACGGTGCATTCGGCGATGAACGACCAACCAGTGATCGACGCCTACCACCAGACCGACCTGCGCCTGACGCGTTCGGCGATGCACTCCATCGTGCCCGTCGACACCAGCCTGGCACGTGGTATCAACCGCCTGATGCCCCACCTGGCCGGGCGCTTCGAATGCCTGCACATGCGCGTACCGACGATCAATGTCTCGGCCATGGACCTGTCGATCTGCGTGCGCCGCGACACTACGGCCACCGAGGTCAACGCCCTGCTGCGCGACGCCAGCGCCGGCCGCCTGGCCGGGCTGCTCGGCTACACCGAAGAACCCATGGCCTCGGTCGACTTCAACCACGACCCCCGCTCGGGTATCGTTGACGCCACTCAGACCCGGGTGGCAGGCAAGCGCCTGATCAAGCTGCTGTGCTGGTTCGACAACGAGTGGGGCTTCGCCAACCGCATGCTCGACGTCGCCCAGCGCATGGCGGCGCTTCCCGCGGTGCCCCGATGATCCCCGGCTTCGGTTTCCCTCACACAAGGAAGGAAGACGCCCGATGAACGTGCTCAAGATGACCGACCTCGACCTGCACGGTAAGCGTGTGCTGATCCGCGAGGACCTGAATGTACCCGTCAAGCACGGCAAGGTGACCAGCGACGCCCGCCTGCGTGCCAGCCTGCCGACCATCAAGGCCGCCACGGAAGCCGGCGCCAAGGTGATGCTGATGAGCCACCTGGGACGCCCCACCGAAGGCGAGCCGGCCGAGGAGTTCTCGCTGGCGCCGGTGGCCGAACGCCTCGGCGAGCTGCTCGGCCGACCGGTGCGCCTGGTCGAGGATTACCTCGATACCGCCCAGGACCTGGCCGACGGCGAGGTGGTACTGCTCGAGAACGTACGCTTCAACGTTGGTGAAAAGAAGGATGACGAGACTCTCTCGCAGCAGTATGCCGCGCTGTGCGACATCTACGTGATGGACGCCTTCGGCACCGCCCACCGCGCCCAGGCCTCGACCCACGGCGTGGCCCGTTTCGCCCCCCAAGCCTGCGCCGGCCCGCTGCTGGCCGCCGAACTCGATGCCCTGGAGCAGGCCCTCGCCACCCCCAGGCGACCCATGGTCGCCATCGTCGGTGGATCCAAGGTCTCGACCAAGCTCGAGGTGCTCAATGCGCTTTCCGAGAAGTGCGATCAACTGATCGTCGGCGGCGGCATCGCCAACACCTTCATCGCCGCGGCGGGCCACAATGTCGGCAAGTCGCTGTATGAAGCCGACCTGGTCGAGCAGGCCAAGGCGCTGATGGCCAAGGTCGAGATCCCGCTGCCCACCGACGTGGTGGTGGCTACCGAGTTCTCCGACTCGGCCGAGGCGGTGGTCAAACCGGTCGACCAGGTAGGCGACGACGAGATGATCCTCGACATCGGCCCCGATACCGCCGGGCGGCTCGCCGGCCTGCTCAAGGACGCCGGCACCATCCTGTGGAACGGCCCGGTAGGCGTGTTCGAGATCGACCAGTTCGGCAAGGGCACCGAGGCACTGTCGCAGGCCATCGCCGAAAGCAACGGCTTCTCCATCGCTGGCGGCGGCGACACCCTGGCCGCCATCGACAAGTACGGGATCGAGGAGCAGGTCTCCTACATCTCCACCGGCGGCGGCGCCTTCCTCGAGTACGTCGAGGGCAAGACCCTGCCCGCCGTGAAAGCGCTGGAAGATGCCGCCGCACGCTGACCCAACCCCCTGCCACCCGGCACGCCGGGTGGCACCCCATCACCCAGACAGACCGTAGAAGAGAACAGGTGAGTACATGGCACTGATCAGCATGCGCCAGATGCTGGACCACGCCGCCGAGCGCGGCTATGGCATTCCAGCCTTCAACGTCAACAACCTCGAACAGATGCGCGCCATCATGGAAGCGGCCGACGCAACCGACTCCCCGGTCATCGTCCAGGCCTCAGCCGGTGCGCGGAAGTACGCTGGCGCGCCCTTCCTTCGCCACCTCATCCTGGCCGCCGTGGAGGAGTTCCCCCACATCCCGGTGGTGATGCACCAGGACCACGGCACCTCTCCCGCGGTATGCCAGCGCTCGATCCAGCTCGGCTTCTCCTCGGTGATGATGGACGGCTCCCTGGGCGAGGACGGCAAGACGCCGATGGACTACGACTACAACGTCGACGTCACCCGCCGCACCGTCGAGATGGCCCACGCCTGCGGCGTCTCGGTAGAGGGCGAGCTGGGCTGCCTGGGCAGCCTGGAAACCGGCATGGCCGGCGAGGAAGACGGCATCGGCGCCGAGGGCGTGCTCTCCCACGACCAGCTGCTCACCGACCCGGAAGAGGCCGCCGAGTTCGTCAAGGCGACCCAGGTCGATGCCCTGGCCATCGCCATCGGTACCAGCCACGGCGCCTACAAGTTCACCAAGCCGCCTACCGGCGACACCCTCTCGATCCAGCGTATCAAGGAGATCCACGCCCGCATCCCCGATACCCACCTGGTGATGCACGGCTCCTCCTCGGTACCGCAGGAGTGGCTCGCCATCATCAACGAATTCGGCGGCGAGATCCCCGAGACCTACGGCGTGCCGGTCGAGGAGATCGTCGAGGGCATCAAGCACGGCGTGCGCAAGGTCAACATCGACACCGACCTGCGCCTGGCCTCCACCGGGGCGGTGCGCCGCTTCCTGGCCCATAATCCAAGCGAGTTCGACCCGCGCAAGTTCCTCAAGGAAACCGTGACCGCGATGCGCGACATCTGCATCGCCCGCTACGAAGCCTTCGGCACCGCCGGCAACGCCAGCCGCATCAAGCCGATCAGCCTCGAGGCGATGTTCGAGCGCTATGCCCGCGGCGAGCTCGACCCCAAGGTGAAGTAGGCACTTCACCCCTGAGTCGGCAAGGGCGGCCTCGGGCCGCCCTTCTCTTTTCAGCACGTCCTGCCTCCTCCCCTTCTCTCGTCATCCCTTGCTCTCGAACTTGCCCTGACGCTTCGCGCAACCTAGGATGGGAACGTTCCCATTCAGAGAGACACCATGCCAGCTCGACCCTCACGACATGCCACGATCCTCGAGGTGGCGCGCGAAGCCGACGCCTCCAAGACCAGCGTGTCGCGTTATTTCAGCGGCGAGCGCGAGCGGCTCTCGCCGGCACTGCGGCGCCGTATCGGCGAAGCCGCCAACAAGCTCGGCTATCGTCCCAACCAGATGGCCCGAGGCCTCAAGGGCGGCCGTTCGCGGCTGCTCGGCATGCTGGTGGCGGACATCCGCAATCCCTACTCGGTCGCGGTGATGCACGGAGTCGAACAGGCCTGTCGCGAGCGCGGCTTTTCGCTACTGGTAGCCAACACCGACAACGACCCCGCCCAGGAGCGAACCCACCTGGCCCTGCTCGCCTCCTATCGGGTGGAGGGGCTGGTGATCAATGCCGCCGGCAGCCCCGCTCACGAGCTGCAGGAGCTGGCCGGGCAAGGCATGCCGCTGGTCCTGCTCGACCGCTGGCTGGAGGAACTCGAGGCGGACAGGGTCGGGCTCGACAACGCCCTGGCCATCGACATGGCCATCGATCACCTGAGAGCGCAGGGTTATCGTCATCTGCTGTTTCTCAGCCAACCAGTGGGCCTGACCAGCCCGCGCCAGCAGCGATGGCAGCGTTTCGAGCAGCGCCTGTCCGAGGAGCCGGCACTCCACGGGGAACGCCACGACCCGGCCCTCGACGGCTCCGCGGTGAGGGCGATCATCGAAGCGTTCCTCGTCCGCGCCGGGCAGCCCGCGGCCGTGCTATGCGCCAACGGCAACGTGACCCTTGCCGCCACCCGCGCCCTCCAGGCCCTGGGCATTCGCCTGGGCGAGGTCGGCCTGCTGGGTATCGACGAACTCGACTGGTGCAGTCTCGTGCCGCCCGGCATCACCACCCTGGCGCAGCCCACCGAGGCCATTGGCCGCGCCGCCGTGCAGCAGTTGCAGGCACGCCTCGATGACAATGGATCTACGCTGCCACCATGCTGCATCCAGTTTCCACCGATGCTAAATGCACGCGGCTCGACCCGCCTACCCGGCACCGGCCCCGACTTCGACAACGTCAAAGACAACACCAAGGAGACTCCATGAACACCCACACTCTCCTCCCGGAAGTGCTCGCCTTTGGCGAAGCCATGGCCCTGTTCGTGGCCGAGACTCCCGGCCCCATGGCCGAGGTGGAATGCTTCAGACGCGGCATCGCCGGAGCGGATACCAACGTCGCCATCGGCCTGGCCCGGCTCGGCTTTCGGGTCGGCTGGCTCAGTCGCGTCGGCAGCGACGGCTTCGGTACCTACGTGCGTCGCAAGCTCGAAGCAGAAGGACTGGACTGCTGCTATCTGCACGATGACCCCGACCATGCCACCGGCCTGGTGTTCAAGGAACGTGCCGAAGGCGGCGCCGACCCCAGGGTGGAATACTTTCGCCGCGGCAGTGCGGCCAGCCACCTTTCGCCTGAAGATGCCGCACAGGTGGACTTCGCCGCTGCCCGCCACCTCCACGCCACCGGTATTCCTCCTGCGCTCTCGGCCAGTTGTCGGGAGCTTACCGAACACATGCTGGAGCGGGCCCGAGCCCATGGCGCAACCGTCTCCTTCGACCCCAACCTGCGCCCCAGCCTGTGGCCCAGCGAGGCGGAGATGCGCGAGACGCTCAACGCGCTGGCGGCGAAGGCCGACTGGGTACTGCCGGGCCTGGCCGAGGGCCGCCTGCTGACCGGGCGCGAAACGCCTCGCGACATCGCCGATTTCTATCTCGAGCGCGGCGCCCAGGCCGTATTCCTCAAGCTCGGACCGGAGGGCGCCTACTACCGCGGCGTGCTGGACGGCCGCGAGGCGGAAGCCACCCTGCCGGGCTTCCCGGTCGCGCACGTGGTGGATACCGTGGGCGCCGGCGACGGTTTCGCTGTGGGTGTGGTCAGTGCCCTGCTCGACGGCCGCTCACCCCAGGCCGCCGCGCGCCGCGGCAACCTGATCGGCGCCGAGGCCGTCCAGGTACAGGGCGATATGGAAGGCCTGCCGCACCGCTCGCGCCTGGCCGAGCTCGAGCGCCACCTGCCAGACTTGCCGTAACCGACCCGCCATCACCGGAGCGAGACAATGACAAAACGCATCGTCGCCTATAGCCGCCTCAAGCCGACGCACCTCGACCAGCTCAGGCAGCGCTTCCACGTCGATTATTTCGAAGCCTTGAAGGACACCGACGACCCCGCTTTTCGCCAAGCATTAGGCCAGGCCCACGGCATCGTCGGCTCGAGCCTTCTCATCACGCCCGAGCTGCTCGACCAGGCCCCGCACCTCGAGGCCATCGCCAGCATCTCGGTGGGCTACGACAACTACCCTGTCGAGGCGCTGACCCGGCGCGGCATCCTGCTATGCAACACCCCCGACGTGCTCACCGAGACCACCGCCGACACCGGCTTCCTGCTGATCATGGCAACGGCCAGGCGCGCGGTGGAGCTGGCCGAGTTCGTCAAGCGCGGCGACTGGCGGGAGAGTATCGGCGAGGCGCAGTTCGGCAGCGACGTGCACGGCAAGACGCTCGGCATGATCGGCCTGGGTCGTATCGGCGCCGCCGTAGCCCGCCGCGGCGCGCTGGGCTTCGGCATGCAGGTGCTTTATTCCAACGCCTCGCCCAAGCCCGAACTGGAGCGGGAGCTGGGCGCCACGCGCTGCGAGCTGGACGAGCTGCTGACCCAGAGCGATTTCGTCTGCGTAACCGTGCCGCTGTCGGCCGAGACAACCCACCTGATCGGCAGGCGCGAATTCGGCCTGATGAAGCGCTCGGCGATCTTCGTCAACATCGCCCGCGGCAAGGTGGTCGACGAGGCGGCGCTGATCGGTGCGCTGGAGAACGGCGAAATCCACGCCGCCGGGCTCGACGTGTTCGAGCAGGAACCGCTCTCGCCGGAGTCGCCGCTGCCGCACATGGCCAACGTGGTGGCGCTGCCCCACATCGGTTCGGCCACCCACGAGACCCGCGACGCCATGGCCCAGCGCGCAGTGGACAACATCATGCTCGCGCTCGATGGCAAGCGACCGATCAGCCTGGTCAACGAGGCCGCCTGGCAGCAACGCAACTGAGCTATCGGCCAAGATCCTACGACTAAAGCAGCCTTGGCCATGTAACTCGGCTCCACTAGTTTTGGATCAATCCAAAAGACAATCCACCGAGACGTTCATGCAATGACCGACGAGCCTCGCAAGACACACAGGAAAAGCCAGCCTTCCGGCACCGTGACGCTGCAGGATATCGCCGCCCACGCGGGCGTCTCGCGTTCGACGGTCTCGCTGGTGCTGCGCGAGAGCCCACTGGTCGCCAAGCGCACCCGCGAGCAGGTCCGCCGCTCGATCAAGACGCTCGGTTACGTCTACAACCGAGGTGCCGCCGCCCTGCGGGCCACCCGCACCTCGACCCTGGGCGTGGTGGTCTATGACATCGCCAACCCCTTCTTCGGCGCCATGGTGGCGGGGATCGATGCCGCCCTGAACCGCGAGGGCTATGTCTCCTTCCTGGCCAACAGCGAGGACTCCCCCGAACGCCAACAGCGTTTCCTGGAGCGCATGCGCGAGCATCGCGTCGACGGCATCCTGCTGTGCCCGGCGGAAGGCACCGACCCCGCCCTGGTCGCGACGCTGGAAGCGTGGAAGCTGCCCTGTGTGCAGGTACTGCGCCATATCGGCACGCCGCCCTACGATTATGCCGGCACGGATTTCCGCCGAGGGGTGAATCTGGCCATCGACCATCTGGTTGCGCACGGCCATGAGCGTATCGCCTTCATCGGCGGGCATACCGAGCACTCGGCGACTCGCGAACGCTGGCAGGGCTATCGCGAAGCCATTGCTCACCATGGCCTCGGCTATCAGCGCCTGCTGCGCTCGACGGTGACCCGTCGCGACGGCTTCGAGGCCATTCAACTGCTGCTTGGGGAATCGCCCGCCCCTACCGCCGTGGTGTGCCACAACGACCTGGTCGCATTCGGCGCCATGCTCGGCCTGCAGCGCCACGGGCTCACCCCGGGGGTGGACTGCGCGGTGATCGGCACTGATGACGTCGAAGAGGCGGCGCTGAGCGCCCCGGCGCTGACCAGTATCGCCACCCATCCCTACGCCGTCGGCCGGGAGGCGGCCCGCCTGGCCCTGCGGCGTATCCAGAACCCCGACGGGGCGCGCGAGCAAGTCGTACTCGCCCCCCAGCTCAGGGTGCGCGAGTCCTGCGGCGCCGCGCTGGCCCGCGACCGGTCACTCGCCCCAACTCCCTGAAAGCGGCAACTGCCGCGAACGCCAGCCATCCACATCACTCATGTGGCTTCGACATAACAAGAGGTATTTTTATGACTCTCAGCTGGATCGATCCAAAAACCGCTCTTCGCCCCACCGTAGCCGGACTGCTCGCCGGCGCCACGCTGGCCGCCACCCTGGGCTTGGCCAGCACGACGCAAGCCGCGGAGCTGCGCTTCGGCCACGGCGGCACCGAAGACACCGCCTACCACCTGGGCGCGACCCGCTTCAAGGAGCTGCTCGACGAGAAGAGCGACGGCGAGATCGGCGTCGAGATCCTGGGCAACTCCGTGCTCGGACACGAGACCGAGATGTTCGAGCAGCAGATGGCCGGGGCGCTCGACCTCTCGATCATCAACCCTGGGTTGATTACCGACTTCTCCTCCACCGCCAACGTGTTCTCGATCCCCTTTCTCTATCGCGACGAAGAGCACTGGCAGGAGGTGCTCGACGGCGACGTGGGCCGGGAGATCGCCGATCGTATCAGCGCAGAGACCGATGTACGCATTCTCGCCTTCTACGGCGGCGGCAAGCGTCAGATCGTCAGCACCGAGCCACTGGAAAGCCTCGAGGACCTCGAAGGCTTGAAGCTGCGCACCAATCCCACCAAGCCGCTTATCACCGCCTGGGAGGCATTGGGCGCCGATCCCACGGTGATGGAGTGGGAGGAGATCTATACCGGCCTGCAGGTAGGTGCCATCGACGGCCTGCTCAACGAGGCCGAGTGGATTCATCGCATGCGCTTCCATGAGGTCGCGCCGCACATCGGGCTCTCCGAGCACGACATCACCGTGCGCCTGCTGACCATGTCGCAGATGAGCTGGGACCGCCTATCCGAGGAGCAGCAGCAGATGGTCCAGGAAGCCGCCGAGGAGTCGGCGAGCTACGCCCGCGAAGTTCAGCTCGAGCAGGACGCCGAGGCGCTCGACCTGCTGGCCGCAGAGGGCGCCACCCTGCACGAGCTCGATCGCGAGCGCATGCAGGCAGTGGTGGAGGAGCCGTTGCAGAGCGTGATCGAGGAAATGGGCCTTGCCGATCTGCACCGCATGATCGTCGACGCCGAGTGAGCATACGCGCCCGGCAATGCCGGGCGCCCCTCTCCCGACCCACAGGAAATCGTCATGTCCCGTTTGCTTCAAGGCCTGGCATGGCTCAATCGCGGCATCGAGCGTCTGCTGCAAGTGTTGCTGCTGGCGCTGGTATTCGGCTTCATCCTGTTCATCACCTACCAGGTGCTGAGCCGCAACCTGCCCTTCATGCCGCGTCTCTACTGGACCGAGGAGTTCAGTCGCTTCGCCTTCCAGTGGATGGTCATGCTGGGAGCCGCCGTCGGCGTCCTGCACGCCGACCATTTCGTGCTCGAAGCCTTTCCCCGCGGCACGCGGGCCGACCTGGCCACCCGCGTGGTTCGCGACCTGGCCTGCCTGCTGCTCGGCATTCTCTTCGTCGTCTACGGCAAGGACTTCGGGCTGTCCGGGCTGCGCCGCAACGCCACCGCCTCGGGGCTGTCGATGGTCTACGTCTATTCGGTCTTCGCCGTCAGCGGGGTGTTCATGGTGCTGTTCAGCCTGCAACGGCTGCTACATGCCGCGCTGTATGGCATGGACGCCATGGAGAGAAGCCTGAACACACCGAGCGACCTCGACGCCATTGATGTCAGCGAATCGGGCAACACGCCGTTGAACGTCAAGCACGGCCTCCCTTCTCTCGATCCCAACCGGCATGGAGGCGACCGCTGATGCTGCCCATGGAGTGGATATTCTTCTTGCCCTGGCTGCTGTTCGGCCTGCTGGGGGTGCTCATCGTGGCCGGCGTGCCGATCGCCATGGCGCTGATCCTCACCGCCTCCGGCATCATCGTACTCGACCCCCGCCTGACCTTCTGGGTAATGTTCCAGCGCATGTACAACGGCATGGATTCGTTCGTGTTGCTGGCGGTGCCGCTGTTCCTGCTGGCCGGCAACCTGATGAACGCGGCGCGCATCACCGACCGGCTGATCACGCTGTGCATGCTGCTGGTTGGTCATTTCAAGGGCGCGCTGGCCCATGTCAATGTAATGGTAAGCATGCTCTTCGCCGGGGTGTCCGGCTCCTCCACCGCCGACAGCGCCGGGGTGGGTACGGTGCTGATACCGGCCATGAAACGCGAGGGCTATCCGGCACACTTCGCCGTGGCGGTCACCGCCGCCTCGTCGGTGATGGGCATCATCATTCCGCCCTCGATCAACATGATCGTCTGGGGCGCCTTGACCAATACCTCGATCGCCGGGCTGTTCCTCGGCGGCATCCTGCCGGGGATCATGATCGGCGTGGCCCAGCTCGCCGTGAACCTGGGCTATGTGCGCCGCTACCAGGTGCCAGTGCGCCCACGCGCTTCGTTCAGAGAACTGCTGCGTTCGGGCAAGGACGGCATGATGGCGGCAGGTATCCCGGTGGTGATCATCGGCGGCATCACGCTCGGCATCGTCACGCCCACCGAAGCGGCCATGATCGCGGTACTCTATGCATTGGCGCTGAGCTTCATCGTCTATCGCGAGCTCAGGTTCCGCGACGTCCTCGACGCTTCCACCGCCACCGTGCGGCTGTGCTCGCTGTCGCTGTTCAGCCTGGTGGGGGCGGCGATCTTCGGCTACCTGATCAGCTTCTACCAGATCCCGCCCAAGCTGATGGCCGGGGTCAATATTTCCGACCCGGTCGTGCTTCTGCTGATCATGACCGCGGTGATGCTGGTCATCGGCACCTTCATGGATTCGCTGCCGGCGATGGCGATCATGGCACCGATCTTCCAGCCCTTGGCGATGCAAGCCGGCATCCATCCGGTGCAGTTCGGGGTGATCGGGGTCATGGCCCTGGGGCTCGGCCTGATCACGCCGCCCTACGGTCTGTGCCTGATGATCTCGGCCAAGATCGGCGGCATCCCGCTGCTCAAGGCGCTGGGGACCACCATGCTTTACCTGGCCATCATGCTCGCCGTGATCCTGCTGCTGATTCTCTATCCGCAGCTGATCCTGGCGATTCCCGAACTGCTGGTGCCGGATTTCGTCTAACCCCGCGTCACGCCGTTGCAGGCGTGACGCCTCTACTCAAGAGGTCTCGCATGTCCGCTCCGCTCTGCCTGCTCTTCGACTCCGACGGCACCCTGGTCGACAGTGAAATCCTGCTCGCCGAGGTCATGGCCGAGGTCCTGCCCAGCTACGGCTTGCCCTTTACGGCGACGCAATACATGGAGGAGTTCCGTGGCGTGCGCTTCCTGACCATCGTGCACGAGTTGGAACGTCGTCATCGAGCGCTGGGCGAGGCTCAGCGGCAGGCCATGGAAGCGGCGATGCGAGAATTGATGGAAGCGCGCATGCGCGAGCAGCTCATACCGATCCCCGGCATGGACGAAGCACTGGATGCACTACGCGACCACCCTCGTGCGGTGGTGTCCAACGGCCCGGAGCGCAAGATTCGCTGCGCCATGGAGTGCGTCGGTTTCGCGCCCCATTTCGGCGACAACCTGTTCAGCGCTTACAGCTTGGGCGTCTGGAAACCGGACCCTGCTCTCTACCTCAAGGCGGCCGAAGCCATGGGCCATCCGCCGGAGCGCTGCGTGGTGATCGACGATGCCGCCGTCGGGATCGCCGCCGGCCTGGCTGCCGGCATGCAGGTCATCCACCTCAACCGGTTCCCCGAGCTGGAAGCGACACCCGCCGGTGTCACGGCCATTAATCACGCTCGCGACCTGCCGGCAGCGGTGGAACACCTGTCACAGCAAGCGATGCATGACTTCATGCTGCATCGCAGCATGAAGTAGCCTAAGATGGGGGGGTAGGTACAGGAAACACCACCGTCAAATGACAAGGAGTCATAAATGCCATCCCTCCCACATTCTCCGCTCATGCCCTATACGCCTGCCGCCATGCTGGACATATGGAAACTGAGCGTCATGGCCTTCGAGCTGTGGTCCACCTCGTTCAGTACCATCGCCATGCGCAATGGCCTATGGCAGACCCAGTCTCCCACCAGCCCCGGGATGCTCAAGGAAAACCAGCGTATGGTGACCGAGAAGCTCGAGGCCAGCATGGAAACCGGCTTCGAGATACAGAAAGCCATGCTCCAGATGGCCTTCGGCCAAACGGCTCCCTGGTGGGTCACCGGCCGGCGTACCATGACCCCCTATCATCGCCGGAGCAGCGCCAATTCGAGGCGGCTGTCCCGCCAGCGCTGACCTTGCGCCAATGCCTTGGGGCTACCTACAGTTAAAGCAACGCCTTACCAAGGAGAGGTCGACATGAAGTCAAGCGTGCTGGCAGGCGGCATGCTGGCGGCGATATTCCTCATCGCCCCGGTATTGGCCCAACAGGAAAACGCACAGACCGGCGAGAACGATGACCCGGCAAAGGTCGAGGGCATGAGCCCCGAGGAATCGGAACAGCAGCTCGAGGCCACATCCGATCCAATCGACCAGGCCCGCGTCGAGACCCGCGAAGAGGAGGCCTTCGGCAGCTACCTGACCAACCAGGATGGCAAGAGCCTCTACATCTTTACGCAGGATGAGCAGGGCGGCGACTACAGCACCTGCGATGAAAGCTGCGCCATTGCCTGGCCGCCCTATACCACCGAAGAACCGCCGGCTGGCGGCGAACAGGTCGACGAAGAGCGCTTGGGCGTGATCGAAAGAGAGGACGGCACACAGCAGGTCACCTACAACGGCTGGCCGCTCTACTACTTCGCTCGTGACGTCTACCCCGGCGATGCTCTTGGCCAGGGCCTCGAACACATGGGCGGGCACTGGTACCTGCTCTCACCCGAGGGCAAGACCATCGAAGAGGCTTCACCGAAGCAGGCCGAACCGACGGACACCTAGACAAAAGAGATCGCCCCCGGCGGGGCCGGGGGCGATCGATCGTGGGTGGGTCAGTGAGCCACGGCCATTACCAATCCTGGTCGGCGTCACCTTCCTCTTCCCACTCTTCCTCTTCATTCTCTTCTTCCCACTCGTCAGTTTCCCACTCTTCCTCTTCGTTCTCCTCTTCCCATTCGTCGGTTTCCCACTCTTCCTCTTCGTTCTCGTACTCGACGGAATCGAAGTCAGCATCGCTCTGAGCGTTGCCGTTGGTATCCGGAGCGGTCTCTTCCGGATAGGTTTCCTGATCCTCTTCCTCGTCATGGAAATCTGCCAGGGCCAGCGGGCTGGCGGTCAGACCAAAGGCAATACCGAGGACACCGAGCTTCTTGAGGAATTCGTTGGACATCATGTTCGTACCTCCAGCGAAGTTTGAACTTGCTTCCTGAATGTATGACCGAAACCGCAGGGGATTCCGACGCCCCCTGGAGAAAGCGAAATGCAGACCACCCTTGCCACAAGAAACAAAAAATTCTTTTTTTACAAGTGGATATGGAACAATACACCGACCTCTTGGACACGACTCGCGCCGCGTTGCATTGGAGAAAAATGGCACATGCGCATGGAATGAACGCCTCGCTCTGTCCTCAGGCCATAAACCCGACCACACAAAAAGACCCGCCCCCGGCATGGCCGGGGGCGGTTCCGAGGCGGTTGATCTTCATCAACCTTTAGGTGACGTCGCCATCATCCGTGATAGCGACTACCCCTCCTTGGGTGTCAGACCTTACCAATCCTGGTCGTCATCCTGATCCTCTTCCCACTCTTCCTCTTCGTTCTCTTCTTCCCACTCGTCAGTGCTTACATCGGTGTTGGTATCTGCGTCGGTACCCAGGCCGCTATCACCCGTTTCGGCACCGGCTTCCACACCGGTATCGGCACCCACACCTGCACTGGTACCCGTATCATCGGTACCCATGGCACCGCCGGCATCCGTACCCGTTCCGGTGCTCATATCCGTATTGGCATCGGTGCTGGTGTCGGCGTCGGTACCCAGGCCGCTATCACCCGTTTCGGCGCCGGCTTCGATACCGGTGTCTGCACCTGCACCTGCGCCTGTATCATCGGTACCCATTGAGCCACCGGCTTCACCCGGAACCGTTTCCTGAGGTACGGCACCCTGCTCGTCCTCTTCGTCATGGAAATCGGCAAGGACCAGCGGACTGGCGGTCAGGCCAAAAGTAATACCGACGATGCCGAGTTTCTTGAGAAATTCCTTGGACATCATGTTCGCACCTCCAAAGGAGTTGAACGTGAGTTTCCTTGAAGCCGAGGCTTCGATGTCATGCCGGTGAGGAGCGAATATGGCTTGGCGCTATGACCTCGACCGGCACGTCGTACTCGCCTTGAAGATTGCAGCAGTCGGGCCAACAAGCCAGAAATGACAAAAAACTCTTCCTAAACAATAAATTGAGAACCATCAAGGCATGCCAAGTCGATGCCGGATAGTGGCTGAAAGGTGGTGACTTCTGGCACATGGGTCTGTTCTAGGCAGGACACCCTCCACCTTTCTCGGAGGTTTTCTCTCGACCTCGTTGCAGAGTTCGACATGATGGGCAATACTTAGGAAACAGCGTTCGCAAACATGCGGCAGCCTAAACTTCACGGCCCGCATGCCGATACAAGAGGTAACGGTGCTCGACAGTCACAGGACTGCGAAGGAATATCGGTATGATTCGCCCCCTATGCCTACTTTTCGATTGTGACGGCACGCTGGTCGACAGCGAGCCTCTGCTGGCCGCCGAAATGGCCGCCAGCCTGACCCGGCTGGGGTTACCCTTCCAGGCCAGTGACTACATCGGTGAATTCCGCGGCAGCCGCTTTCGCAATATCGTGGCGGTGCTCGAGGATCGCTACGGCAGCGTCGACCCGCTGCACCTGGCCGAAACCGAAACCACCATGCGCAGCAACCTGAATCGGCGACTCGAGACCGAGCTGACGGCGATCACGGGAGCCCGCGAAGCCCTCCTGGCCCTGGCCAACTATCCGTGCGGCGTGGTTTCCAATGGCCCCGAGAACAAGATCGTCACTTCATTGAAGGCTATCGGCTTCGCCGATTTCTTCGGCACTCATCTCTACAGTGGCTATACCGCCAAGTGCTGGAAACCCGACCCGCGCCTCTACCTGCATGCTGCCAACCTGATGGGCTTCGATGCCGAGGATTGCATTGCCATCGACGACGCCTTGGTGGGCGTGAGGGCCGCACTCGATGCCGGCATGACGGTGATCCACCTCAACCGTTATCCCGATGCCGAGGAGACTCCCGAAGGGGCGATCATGATCAGCAGCATGTACCAGCTGCCCACGGTGATCGAGAACCTGGCGCACGCCAGGGCCATGGATGACCGGCAGGTCGCCCACGCTCGCTGAGCCCAGTGCCACCCTTTCTCGATTCTCCTCCGTTTTTCCGTTTCGACTCATGCAGCCTCCCCTTGGGGGAAGGCACATAGGCACGAGCCCAACTGGGCGTTATCATCACACTTCGCTTTTCCTGACGTCAGGAGCTTTCATGGCCTCACTGCAGGACCAACTGCGCGGCCTGGTCTATTCCACCGAACATGGCGATATCTGCCCCAACTGCCGACAGCCGCGGGACGACTGCCGTTGCGCCGAGCTGGCCGAGCAGGAGCGCATCGCCACTCTCGACGGCGTCGTACGCATTCGACGCGAGACGAGTGGCCGCAAGGGCAAGGGAGTCACTACCATCACCGGGCTGCCACTACCAGGGGCCGAGCTCAAGGCGCTGGCCAAGACGCTCAAGAAGCGCTGCGGTACCGGTGGCTCGACCAACGACGGGGTCATCGAGATCCAGGGTGACCATCGCGAACTGCTCAAGGCAGAGCTCGAGCGCCTGGGCTATACCGTCAAGCTCGCGGGCGGCTGAACGAGGGAACGTCATGTCTTCATCACGTACGGCAATGCAAACCTTTCCAGGCCGGTGGCTTCTCGGGGCCTTAGCCTTGGTGGTGCTGGCCGGCTGTGCCGGCACGCCCGATTTTGCCGAGCTCAACGTTCGGGTGACTCCCCCAGGCGGGCTGGAGGTGAGTGAGGATGCCGAACTCCGGGTGCAATTGCGGGATGCCGGGGGAACCCTGGCGGAAACCCGTGCCACTCAAAGCGGAAGCGGACCCTGGCCGATCGCATTGCGCTTCGACCGCCGCACCCTGGAGGCGGCCCACTCGCCGCAGCTATCGGCCGAGCTACGCCAGCAGGGCAACCTGACCCACGTGACCGCCGAGCCAGTTGCCATATCAGGTAGCGGAGGGGGGCCGGTCAGCCTGCCGCTCGATCCCCGCCCATAAGGGTGGCGGCCACCCCCGAAAGAACGGCCCCCACCGGTGCCTCGAGCTTGAGCGAGTAGAGGCCATCGGCGCGGGTGCGTCCCAGATTGAGACAGGCGATCGGCTTGCCGCTGGCATGGGCCTGGCGTGCGAAGCGATAACCGGAATAGACCATCAGCGACGACCCCACCACCAGCAGGGCCGCGGCCTCGTCGACCATGGCACGGGCCCGCGCCACCCGCTCGGAAGGCACGCTGTCACCAAAGAACACCACGTCGGGCTTCCATATCCCCTGGCGGCAGCGTCGGCAGCTGGGCACTTCAAAGGCAGAGAAGTCCGTTTCGATATCAGCATCTCCGTCCGGCCGCACCTCGGCCTTCATTTCCCCCCAGCGGGGATTGCGCTCGGCCAGTTCCGCATGCAGGTCATGGCGCATGCGCAGGGCACCACAGCTCATGCAGCGCACTTGCTCGGCGCGGCCATGCAGATCGATGACTCGCAGCGAACCGGCCTTCTGGTGCAACCCGTCGACGTTCTGGGTAATGAGGCCGTGAACGCTCCCCGCCTCCTCCAGCCGGGCCAGGGCCCGGTGAGCGCCACTCGGGCGGGCCCGGTGCAGCGTGCGAAACCCTACCAACGCTCGTGCCCAGTAGCGCTGCCGCGCGGCATGGCTGGTCATGAACAGCCGGTGCTGCATGGGCGGGGCGCACTTCCAGGCCCCTGAAGCATCCCGATAGTCGGGAATGCCGCTATCGGTGCTGACCCCGGCACCGGTAAGCACGGCCAGGCGTGGATGGCAGGCCATGAACTCCCGCAGGCGTTCGGTGGCTTCTGTCACGGCGGGCTGTCGTGTATCGTTCATCGTCTATCCGTCATGATGCAGCGCATTGCCCTAGGCATAGTCTGAAAAGACGGCGAGCGAAGGTCAGACAAGGCAAAAATCAGCGAAAAGATGGAGTTTACGGGTGTAAATGAATACTTTGAGCTGATTTTTAACGCCGTATGACCGAGCGCAGACAATTTTCGGACAATGCTAGTACTGAACATGGCCCTGCGTACCTCAGGTTGTCTAGAATGTAATGCTTATGTGACGTTCACCGGCAAGGACGAACCCCGATGGCCTGGCTGGAATACCTGTTGCCTCTCATCTTCCTGTTCCCCCTCGGGGCCATGGCCATGATCGTCATCGCCTTGCGCAACCTGCATGATGCCCGTGTCCGCTCGCCTTTCAATGCCCGCCAGTTGCGCGAGCCCGGCCAAGCCCTGCGCGACCGGCTCGACCGCGCTTTCGCCACGCTGTTTCTCAACGGCGCACTGGGCCCCATCGTGACCCTGGCACCCCTAGTGTATGGCATGGGTCGCATGCTATTCACCAGCCGCCAGAACTGGCTCGAATGGGCACTCTACGGTGCACTGAGCACCGTACTGGTGCTGGTGTATTGTTTCCTGCTGATTCGCGATTTCCAGCATATCCGACGCATCAAGCTGGGGCTGGCCTGCGAACTGGCCGTGGGGCAGGAGCTGGAGCGCCTGGTGCGTCCCGAGGCCCACCCTTATTTCGTCTTTCACGACGTGCCGACCGACAGCGACATCATCGACCATGTGGCCGTTACACCCCATGGCGTCTTCGCGGTCGATACACGCGCTCGCACTCGCCCATTCACCGCCGACGGGCGCGAGATCAACCTGGTCACGGTCGAACCGAAGCGGCTGCGTTTCCCCGGCTGGAGCGAGCATCGTCCGCTGGTCAAGACGCTGCGCGCCTCACGCTGGCTCGCCAAGTGGCTCGAACAACGCTGCGGCCAACCGGTACCGGTACTTGGCGTGCTCGCCCTGCCCGGCTGGGACATTACCTGCGCCGGCACGCCGGATGGCTTGATGGTCGTCAGCGGCGACTCGCTTAGTGAGCAGCTCAGCGAACGCCGTCTCGGCGAGCTCGACACGGCGCTGCACGACAGGGTCATCGCGGTTCTGATCGAGCGGGCCGCGGAGCTGGACCGGAACCCGGCGCTGGGAGAGCCCTCGATATGAGGCCGGCTCAATCATAGGTGGTAATGCGCAAGCGAGTGGTCCAGAGCCCTCGCTGCCACCTCCTCATCCACTCAGTCCCCCCTGAGGCGACCGCCCATCTCCTGGGCCAGGTCCACCGCGTAGTGGTCGGTCATGCCGCCGATGAAGTCGAGCATGCGCCGATAGCTGTCGTAGAGCGTCCAGGAGGGGCGCGGCGTATTCTCACCGATCAACGCCAGCACCCGCTGATGCTTGAAGCTAGATTGGCCGGTGAAGTGCAATTCGTGGGCGGCACCGATGAAGGCTTCGAGCAGGATGCCAAGGGTGGTGTAGGCGCCGATCTCCAGCTTGGCCTTGCGCTCGTTCTGGAAGATGCGCTCGCGGGCGAGCTGCTTGGCCGCCGCCACGCCCCAGCCCAGATCGGGGTGGCAGAGCTCGAGCAGGTCGCTGGAAAGTGTGCCATTGAGCAGCGCCGTCTCGTGCTCGACGAACACGGCGCCCACGTCGTTGACCGCCCGCTCCATGGCGGCGCCGCGCAGGGCAGCGATGCGCCGCCGCTGCGAGACGCCGTCGCGGACCATATGCGGATAATCCGGCGGCGCGTCGCCGGCGATCAGCAACAATACCTCGGCCACCTCGTCGAAACGCAGGATACCCATCTCCAGGCCGTCCTCGAGATCCAGCAGGGCATAGCAGATGTCGTCGGCAGCCTCCACCAGCCAGGCCAACGGGTGCCGGCACCAGAGCCCCTCGCCGCGCGGCAGCAGCCCCAGGCTGCGGGTCACGTCTTCGAGCAGCGACCGCTCCGACTGGTAGCAACCGAACTTGCCGGCACTGCCGCCGTGCTCCACGGTCCAGGGATACTTCAGCAGCGTGCCCAGAGTGGCCGCGGTGAGGCGCATGCCGCCGCGAAACTGGTTGTATTCGATCTGGGTGACGATGCGAAAGCCCTGGGCATTGCCCTCGTAGGTCAGCAGGTCGGCTCGTTCATGTTCGCTCAATCCCTCGAGTAGCCCGCTGCCATCGCGCTCGGCGCGCTTGAACCAGTCGCGGATGGCGTATTCGCCGGCATGGCCAAAGGGCGGGTTGCCGATGTCGTGGCCCAGACAGGCGGCCTGGACGATCACGCCGAGGTCGGCGGGGGTAATCCAGCTCGGCAGCCGTTCACGCAGCAGCTCGCCGACGATCATGCCCAGGCTACGGCCCACGCAACCCACCTCCAGGGAGTGGGTCAGGCGGGTGTGAATATGGTCGTTGTCGGTCAGCGGATGAACCTGGGTCTTGCGCCCCAGTCGCCGGAACGAGCCGGAGAAGACGATGCGATCATGATCCTTGTGGAACGGGCTGCGGCCGATCTCGTCACGGCCGCTGGTGGGCTTTCCGTGCAGCCGCGAAGGGTCGAGCAATTGCTGCCAGTGCATCTGCGTCATGGGCTTCCTCCTGAAGCCTTCATTCTGGCACTGCCGCGGGCCCTATGACCACGGCTACGATGAAACCACAAAAAAAGCCGAGCCTCACGAGGCTCGGCATGTGGATATCGGCGCAGCGACTGTCAATAATCGAAGTCGCTGCCTTTCCTGTAGCCACTGGTATCGACGTGACGCGGTGAAGTGTCCTGCATGCGCGGGCCGGGCGAGCGGGCCGGTGAGGGCAGCGCCGCGGGGCGCGCGCTACCGCTTCCAGCGGCCGCACCGCGGGCCTTGGCCACGCCTTGGGGGAAGCCGCTGCGGCCGCTGTAATCGGGGGTGCGACCGCCCTGGTAGACATGCCGCTGGGCCTGCGCCTGCACACAGTAGAGGGTGGTCGCGGCCGACGCGCCGACCATGCCCATGGCCAGTTTCACGCTGCCCTGCTTGGGATGGTCTCGGTCGGTGAGCAGGAAGCTCAACGCTGCCAGATCGAGGATATCCCCGGCTGCCTTCGCCCAGAGTGCCGGCTTGGGATCCTCGGTCAGCGCACCGATACCGGTCACCACACCTCGGACCCCGCAGGAACGCACCAGCGCCTCCGATCCTTCGACACCCAGCGACTGGGTCACGCTACGGGGCGCAAGCAGTTGGAAAAGACCCATACCGATGCCCAGCCAACCAATTCCACGCGCCAACCTGTCGGTACCCTGCAGGGAACGGCTCCTATCGAGATTCATGCTCACCTCCTTGTCCATTCATGGCTCGGATGCAGTCGAACCTCAGGGCTTGAGCACCACCTTCACGCAGCCGTCCTGCTTGTTGCGGAAGGTGTTGTACATGTCCGGGCCCTGTTCCAGTCCAGCGGTATGCGTCACTACGAAGGAAGGATCGATCTGCCCCTCGTCGATCATGCGCAGCAGGTCGTCGGTCCAGCGCTTGACGTGGGTCTGGCCGGTACGCACCGTCAACCCCTTGTTCATCAGCGGTCCCATGGGGATCTTGTCGACCAGGCCACCGTAGACGCCCGGGATCGACAGGATGCCGGCCGGGCGGCAGACGTAGATCATCTCCCGCAGCACGTGAGCCCGGTCGCTCTCCAGCATCAGGGCCTGCTTGACCCGGTCGTAGACGGAGTCGACCGAGCGCGGCACGTGCGACTCCAGGCCCACCGCATCGATGCACTTCTCCGGGCCCTTGCCGCGGGTCAGCTCCTGCAGGCGGGCGAGCACGCTCTCTTCGTCGAAGTTGATGGCGATCGCCCCGCCGGCCTCGGCCATGGCCAAGCGTTCGGGCACATTGTCGATCACCACGACCTGCTCGGCGCCGAGCAGCACGGCGCTGCGCACGCAGAACTGGCCGACCGGCCCCGCCCCCCAGATCGCCACGGTGTCGGTGGGTTCGATCTCGCACGCCACGGCGGCCTGCCAGCCGGTGGGAAAGATGTCGCCGAGGAACAGCACCTGCTCGTCGGTCAGGCTGTCCGGCACCTTGATGTGCGTCTGGTCGGCGAAGGGTATGCGGACGAACTCCGCCTGACCGCCGGCATAGCCGCCGGTGAGATGGGAGTAACCGAACAGCCCCGCCCCGCCGTGGCCGAAGACCTTGTCGGCCAGCGCCTTGTTGCGGTTGGAACGTTCGCACACCGAGAAATTGCCGCGCCGGCACTGGTCACATTCGCCGCAAGTGATGGTGAAGGGCACCACGACGCGGTCGCCGACCTTGAGGTCGCGGGTATCGCCCCCGACTTCCATGACTTCACCCATGAACTCATGGCCCACCACGTCGCCCGACTCCATGCCGGGAATGAAATGATGGTAGAGGTGCAGGTCGGAACCGCAGATGGCGCAACTGCTCACGTTGACGATGGCGTCGCGAGGATGCTCGATGTGGGGATCGGGAACCGTCTCGTAGCGGATGTCGTTCTTTCCGTGCCAACACAGCGCTTTCATGGACTCTCTCCCTGTTGTCCGGACGAAGGCTCTTTCACCACCATAGTTCAGCCGCCTGAGACAGCAGGTAAGGGAGTTGGGTGGCTGGGTAACGGACCTTATCCAGGGGCGCTTCGGGCTAGCCCCGCGGCGTGACGTTCAGCTCCTCGACCGGCCCCATCGTACGGCACGCAAAGCTCGTGCTCGTCACCGTCCTGCGCCAGCGCCACGTGCGGCGGCAATGCCAGCGGCGCGACCATGGCCTCGGCATCGACGGCATGGCTCAGGTGGGTCAGCCAGGCCCGCTGCGGTGCCAGCCGCTCGACGATCTCCAGCGCCATCGACAGCGTGTTGTGATTGCGCGGCTCGGTGTGGCTGGCCGGATGCGTGGCATCGAGCACCACCGCATCGGGCCGCCAGCGGCGCAGGAAGCGCTCGGTCTCGGGCGGCAGCCCGCAGGTATCGGTAAGGTAGGCCAGCCGCGAGCCGCCGTCGTCGAGACAGTAGCCCAGCGTCGGCTTGCTGTGGTTGAGCGGTACCGGGATCGCCTCCAAGCCCTCGAGGTGCAGCGGGCGGAACGGCTTGAGCCCCGGCTGGAAGGCGAGCACGCCGGCATGCTGGTGGAGATCGGCACAGCCCTGCGGATCCTTGGGGCCGTAGACGGGAATCGGCTCGCCCGTACCCCAGCGCAGGTGAAACAGGCCCTGCACATGGTCGACGTGGTAGTGCGTCAGCAGGATCGCCGCAGGGCGCTCACGCTCGCAGCTTTCGGCAAGGTCCATGCGCCCCGCATCGAGCAGGTAGCGCTGCCCGTCCACCCGCACCTCGGCACAGCAGGGCCCACGCCGATGGCAGCTCAGCACCCTGGCGCGCTGGCAGGCCGGGCAGTCGCAGCCGAAGCGCGGCACCTGGGCGCTGTCGCCGGTGCCCACAAAGCGCAGCCTCACGAGACGCACTCCTCGGCCAGCCAGGCCTCGAGAGCCGCCAGCGTGGATTCGAGCGCTCCGCTGTTGTCCAGGCGGTGCACGCCGGGACAGGCTCGCTCGAGCTGGCGATGCCGCTCGAGCCGGGCCGCGATCTGCTCGCGGCTTTCCCGCCCCCGCTGCTGGAGCCGCTCGCGCAGCACCTCCGGCCGAGCCGTTACCATCACCGGGCGCAGCTGTCGGGGGAAGCGCGCCTCGGCCAGCGGCAGGGCGCGCCGACTGCCGTTGACCAGCACCGTGGCGCCGCGCTCGAGCCAGGCACACACCTCGAGCCCCAGCGCGTAATCGAGCCCATGGGCCTGCCAGTCGAGGCAGAACAGCCCCGCCTGACGGCGCCAGGCGAACTCCGCGCGGCTCAGGCTCACGCTGTCCTCGCTCGCGCTGCTCGGCCGGGTGATGTAGCGATGCGCCACCAGCCATTCGGGATGTCGTCGACGCGTGGCGTCGAGCAGGCTGTCCTTGCCCACCCCACTGGGGCCCATCACATAGACGAGCCGCCCAGCCGCTGCCTCGGCCAAGGCGCCCATCAGTGCACCTGCCGCCCGGCGGACCATACCCGCTCGACCAGCGGATGGTCGTCGCACAACCGCACCCGAATCAGGTCGGCGCGCAGCCCGGGGGCGAGTCGGCCGCGGTCGGCGAGCCCCACCGCCTCGGCGGGCAGCCGCGTGGCCGTGGCCACGGCCCGCGGCAGCGCGTAGCCGTTCTCCATCCGCGCGATGCGAAATACCGCGTCTAGCAGCGCCGCCGGATAGTAGTCGGAAGAGAGCACGTCCAGCACCCCCTGTGCGACCAGCTCGGCGGCGGCGATATTGCCGGAGTGCGAGCCGCCGCGCACTACGTTGGGGGCGCCCATCATCACCGCCATGCCGGCCCGGTGCGAAGCCTCGGCGGCCTCCCGCGTGGTGGGAAACTCGGCCACCCGCGTGCCGTATTCGTGGCTCTCGGCGACGTGCTCGAGGGTGGCGTCGTCGTGGCTGGCCAGCGCCAGCCCGCGCGCGTGACACTCCGCGGCGATAGCGCGCCGGTGCTCGGCGCTGTAGCGGGCGCTGCTGGCGACCTGGCGCTCGACGAACGCCGCGAGCTCCTCGTCGCTCAGGCCGTACTTGCCCTGGTAGTAGGTGCTGTAGGCCTCGAACGAGACGAACTGACGCTGCCCGGGGGTATGATCCATCAGCGACACCAGGCCCAGTCGCGGCAGGTCGGCGAGCTCGCGGAAGCGCGCAAGCGTCTCGGCCTGGCTGACCTCGCAGCGCAGGTGCAGGCGATGGTCGACCCGCGCCAGGCCGGCGTCGACGATGTCGTCGATCGCCCGGCACATCTCGGTGAGCGCCTGGTGGCGCATGCTCTCCTTGTTGACGTCGCCGATGGCCACGGCGTCGAACACCGTGGTGATGCCGCTCGCCGCCATCTGGGCGTCGTGGGCCAGCGCCGCCTGGCGCGCCGGCCAGGCCACCTTGGGGCGCGGCTGGAAGTATTTCTCCATGTTGTCGGTGTGCAGCTCGACCAGCCCGGGCAGCAGGTAGTCGCCGCCGCAGTCGACCGCCGCGGGGTGGCGGCTTGGGGCGGTATCCAGTTCGGCGATCCGGCCGTCGCGTATCACCAGGCTGCCCATCACGACCTCATCGTCGAGGACCAACCGGGCGTTGCTGAGGATCTGTTCATGCATGGGGGAGGCCTCGAGATATCGGTTGAGCGGAGGGCGCGAGGGACGGCGCCATGAACGATTCCAGCGGCAGCAGGCGGTCGGCCACCCGCTCGCGCACGTCCTCGTCGTGGAAGATGCCGAGCATGGCGGTACCGCGTGCCTTGGCCTCGCGGATCAGTTCGACCACCACCGCGCGGTTGGCGGCGTCCAGCGAAGCGGTGGGCTCGTCGAGCAGCAGCAGCGGATGCTCGCCGATGAAGCCACGGGCGATGTTGACGCGCTGCTGCTCGCCGCCCGAGAAGGTGCCGGGGGGCAGCGACCAGAGCCGCTCGGGCAGGTTGAGGCGCGCCAGCAGCGTCTCGGCCCGCACCCTGGCCTCGGCCGCATCGGCGCCGCGCGCCAGCAGCGGTTCCATCACCACCTCGCGTGCCGAGACCCGCGGCACCACGCGCAGGAACTGGCTGACATAGCCGATCACGTCGCGGCGCAGGGCGTGCCAGGCGTGGGCCGGCAGCTCGGTGAGGGAAAGCGGCCCGTCGCTGAAGTGCAGGCGGATATGCCCTTCGCCGGCCAGGTAGTTGCCGTAGAGGATCTTGAGCAGCGTGCTCTTGCCGATGCCGCTGGGTCCGGCCAGCACCAGGCACTCGCCCGGGTGGAGTTCGAGCGAGAGGTCGCGCATTACCGAAAGCGCGAGCCCGCCCTGGCCGTGCAGCACGAAGCCCTTGCCGAGGCGCTCGACGGTGAGAATCGGGGTCATGGTCGTCTCCTCGGTCATGGGGTCAGCACCGACGACACCAGCAGCTGCGTGTAGGCGTGCTGCGGGTCGTCGAGGATCTGGTCGGTGAGGCCGGCTTCCACCACCCGGCCGCGGCGCATCACCAGCAGGCGGTGGGCGAGCAGGCGGGCCACGGCCAGGTCGTGGGTGACCAGCACCACCGAGAGCCCGAGCTGGCGCACCAGGGTGCGCAGCATGTCGAGCAGTCGCGCCTGCACCGAGACGTCTAGCCCGCCGGTGGGTTCGTCCATGAACACCAGCCGCGGCCGGGTGACCAAGGTACGGGCGATCTGCAGGCGCTGCTGCATGCCGCCGGAGAATGTGCGCGGCGCGTCGTCGATGCGTGCCGGGTCGAGTTCCACCTGGGCCATCCAGTCCTGGCCGGCGGCACGCAGCTGGCCGTAGTGCCGCTGGCCCAGCGCCATCAGTCGCTCACCGACGTTGGCTCCGGCCGAGACGCCCATGCGCAGCCCGTCGCGCGGGTTCTGGTGCACCAGGCCCCACTCCAGGCGCAACAGCGCGCGGCGCCGCGCCTCACCGATGGCGTAGAGATCGGTCTCGCTGGCATCGCCCGGCCGGTGATAGACCACCCGGCCGGCGCCCGGCGCCTCCAGCCCGGCGAGTACGCGCAGCAGCGTCGACTTGCCGGAGCCGGACTCGCCGACGATCCCCAGCACCTCGCCGGCATGCAGGCGGAAATCGATCGCTTCGCAGCCCTTGCCGGGGCCGTAGAGTCGCGTGACGTCCTGCACGTCGAGCAGGATGGGGCGTTCCAGCTCGGGCCTGGCCAGGACAGGAGCAGAAGGGTCGGGACGTTTCATGACAGCTCTCCCCGGCGTGTCAGGCAGTAGTCGGTATCCGAGCAGACGAACATGCGCCCGCCGGCATCGTCGGTGATCACCTCGTCGAGAAAGCTCGCATCGCTATCGCACAGTGCGCAGCGCTGCTCCCAGCGCTGGATCTCGAAGGGGTGATCCTCGAAGTCGAGGCTCTCGACGCGGGTATGCGGCGGGATGGCATAGAGCCGCTTCTCGCGCCCCGCGCCGAACAGCAGCAGCGCCGGGCTCATGTCGAGCTTGGGGTTGTCGAACTTGGGGATAGGCGAGGGATCCATCACGTAGCGCCCGTCGATCTTCACCGGGTAGGCGTAGGTGGTGGCGATATGGCCGTGGCGGGCGATGTCCTCGTAGAGCTTCACGTGCATCACCCCGTACTCCTCCAGAGCATGCATCAGCCGGGTTTCCTGCTCGCTGGGTTCGATGAAGCGCAGCGGCTCGGGGATCGGCACCTGGAAGACCAGGATCTGGCCCGGCTCCAGCGGCGTCTCGGGAATGCGATGGCGGGTCTGGATGACGCTCGCGGCCGGCGTCACGGTGGTGGTCTCGATCCCCGCCACGCGCTCGAAGAAGGCACGGATGCTGACCGCGTTGGTGGTGTCGTCGGCACCCTGGTCGATCACCTTGAGCACGTCGTCGACACCGAGAATGCTGGCGGTGAGCTGCATGCCACCGGTGCCCCAGCCGTAGGGCATGGGCATTTCGCGGCCGCCGAAGGGCACCTGGTAGCCGGGGATGGCCACCGCCTTGAGCAGCGCACGGCGGATCATGCGCTTGGTCTGCTCGTCCAGGTAGGCGAAGTTGTAGCCGTTCATGCTGGGTCTCCTGGCGCGGCAGCGCGCTCGTCGATCGTCGATGTCGGCGGGCCGGCCTCCTGGCACGCCCCCTGCCTTCGCGCCTCGTGCTCTCGCCGCAGGCGGCGCAGCAGTTCGAGCTCGGACTGGAAGTCGACGTAGTGCGGCAGCTTGAGGTGCGAGACGAAGCCCGAGGCCTCGACGTTGTCGGCATGCGCCAGCACGAATTCGGCCTGCTGGGCGGGGCCCTGGATCTCTTCGCCGAGCTCCTCGGCGCGCAGCGCGCGGTCGACCAGCGCCATGGCCAGGGTCTTGCGTTCGCTATGACCGAAGGCCAGTCCGTAACCGCGGGTGAACTTCGGCGCGGCCTCACGGGAGCCGCCGAACTGGTTGATCATCTGGCACTCGCTCAGCGCGATCTCGCCGACGCACACCACCTCGCCCCACTCCTCGGCGAAGATTTCCACCTCCACCTGGCCCAGGCGGATTTCCCCCGCAAAGGGATGATTGCGCCCGTAGCCGCGCTGGGTGGAGTAGCCCAGCGCCAGCAGGTAGCCCTCGTCGCCGCGCGCCAGCATCTGCAGGCGCGCGGCGCGATCGACGGGATAGTCGGGCGGATCGCGAGTGATGTCGGCCGGCTCGCTGCCATCGTCCCGCTCACGTTCGATCAGCCCCTCGGCGTCTAGCAGCTCAAGGATCTGCGGGCACGGCGCCAGCGGTTGCTCACCGGGCTCCGCCGCTGGCGTCTCGCCCTCGGCGAGCAGCAGGAAGTCGAGCAGGCGATGGGTGTAGTCGTAGGTCGGCCCCAGCACCTGGCCACCGGGGATGTCCTTGTAGGTGGCGCTGATGCGACGTTCGATGCGCATGGTGCCGGTGTCCAGCGGCTCGCTCACCGTCAGGCGCGGCAGCGTGGTGCGGAAGGCCCGCAGCAGGAACACCGCCTCGATCATGTCGCCGCTGGCCTGCTTGATGGCAAGCGCAGCGAGTTCGGGGTCGTAGAGCGACGCCTCGCTCATGACCCGGTCGACGGCCAGGCGCAGCTGGCCCTGGATCTGGTCGACCTCGAGCTCGGCTTGCTCGCGGTCGCCGCGGCGTCGGTCGGCCAGCAGACGATGGGCGTTGGCGATGGCGCGCTCGCCTCCTTTGACGGCAACGTACATCAGGCGACCTCCTCGATTCGGGTGCTGCGCGGCAGCGCAGCGAGTCGCGCGCCGCAGGTGAGGATGGCATCGAGCCCGCACGGGAAACTCCCGCGGTTGGCGGCGAGCCGCGCCATCAGGGGAGCGGCCGCCGCGCCCAGGCCCAACTGGCGCCGTTCGGCGATGCCGGGCCCAATGAGGTGCCACTCGCCGGCGGGCTCGAGGGTATCGAGCGCAACCAGCAGCGTGGTGCTGCGATCGGGGTATTCGTCGCTACCCAGGGCGAATGCGACAGGCTTCGCCAGCACGCCCGGCGTGACCAGGGCGAAGTCGGCTTCCGCAGGATCGGCGGTCAGGCGACAGCCGGTGTGGAAGACCAGCGCCTCTTGCAGGCCGGGCCCGCCCAGGGCGGGGGCAAGCCACACCCGGGTGTCGAGGTCGCACAAAGTCAGCAGGACGCCCCACAGCGCGGGGCCGATGTCGTCACCCGGCGGCGACGGCACCTCCAGCGTATGCAGCGTGCCGGGCTCGCTCATCGCCGTGAGCAGTTGACGAAACAGCCGCTGGCTGTCGTGCACGGGATCGTTCAGTGTCGGCCAGAGCATGGTCACTCCCCTCGTACCAGGGTGAAGAAATCGACGCGGGTGGCGGCCGCCAGGCGCGATGCCTCGGCGCGGCGCGTCTCGAGCGCCTCCTCCAGCGGCTCAACCAGCTCGCTGTCGATACGTCGGGTCCAGGCCTCGCGCTGCGCGCAGGCAGCGACCAGGGCGATCAGCTCGGCGTGGCGGTGGTCGCGCCCTCTCACCCAGCCATGTCCCAGTAACGCGTCGTTCCCAGCGCTGTCATCGAGGGCAACGCTGGCCCGGGTCAGGGTCATCTCGCCGAGGTGAAAGGCGTTGCCGGTACCGCCCATGCGGCCGCGCAGCATGGCCATGCCGGTCTCGGGGCCACGCACGCAGCGATACGCGGCACGAATGCCGAGCGTGGCCCAGCGGGCCTCGAGCTGGTCACGGGGCGTCAGCGCCAGCACCCGCTGGCGTCGCGCCTGCGGCTTGCTGTGGTCGTGCAAGGGGGTCATGAGGGCACCTCGTCGGAGTCGAAATCGATGTGGTAGGCGAGCCGGTCGGCCCGGGCGCGGCTGACCGATATCTCGACCAGCGTGCCGTCGCGATCGACGTTGTCGCTTACGAGCTGCAGCAGCGGGGCGCCGAGCGGACAGCGCAGATGGCGGGTGTCGCCGCGGGTGGCGCTGCCGGCTTCGATGCGCACCCGCCGGCGAAACAGTTGCAAGTCGTAATGCTGAGCGAGCAGCGCCCGGGTCGAGCCGCCGCGGTAGCGCCGCTCCCAGCCCGGCACCCGCGCGGGATCGAACCAGTGGCACAGCAGCATCAGCGGCGCGCCACCGATGTGGCGCAGGGTGTCGACGCACAGCAAGCACTCGCCGGGGCCTCGCCCGAAGCGCTGGGCGATGGCCTCGGGCGGCTCGCACAGGCGCTGGGAGAGACACTCGGTCTGGGTGGCGATACCCAGCGCGGCGAGGTTATGGGTCACCTTGCTGGCGACACTGACGGCATAATCGAGACGACGGTCGACGACCTGGGTGCCGCGCCCCTGATGGCGGGTCACCATACCCGCGGCCACCAGCTCGTCCAGCGCGCGCCGCACAGTGTGGCGGTTGACCTCGAAGCGCCGGGCCAGGGCCGCCTCCGCCGGCAGCAGCTCGCCGGGGGCGTAATCGCTGCGCACCTCGCGGGCCAGCGTATCGGCCAGCGTGCGATAGCGGGGAGCCCTGGCCGGCGGCGTATCGGTTACTTGTCTAGACATGTTCACTCCAGCGAGAAATGGAGCTTTCGAAGGCAAGGGCCGCGAGCGCGGCCACCTTTGTCTCCTAGATGAAACGCTTGCGTACGGTCTGCGAGGCCATGTCCAGCACGGTGACGGCGATGATGATCACCAGCATGATCGTGGCGGTCTCGGCGTACTGAAATCCGCGCATGGTTTCCCACAGCGCCACGCCGATACCGCCGCCGCCGACCATGCCCAGCACGGTGGCCGAGCGGATGTTCGACTCGAAGCGGTAGAGGCTCACCGAGATCCACAGCGGCAGCACCTGGGGGATCAGGCCGAAGACGATCTCCTCGATGCGCCCGGCGCCGGTGACGCGAATGCCCTCCATGGGGCCGGCCTCGCTGGCCTCGACGGCTTCGGAGAACAGCTTGGCGAGCACGCCGGTGGTGTGGACGAACAGCGCCAGGGTGCCGGCGAAGGGGCCGAGCCCCACGGCGACCACGAACAGCATGGCGAAGACCAGCTCGTTGATGGCGCGGCAGGCGTCCATCAGCCGGCGCATGGGCTGGTAGATCCACCACGGCACCAGGTTCTCGGACGACAACAGGCTGCAGGGGATGGCAAGTACGATCGCCAGCAGCGTGCCCCAGATGGCGATCTGGATGGTCACCAGCATCTGGTCGATGTAGCGCTCCAGGTTGCCGAACGCCGGCGGGAAGAAGTCGGCGGCGAGTTCGGCCATGTTGCCGGCGTTGGCGACCAGCGCGCCGGGATCCATCTCGGTGCCCTGCCAGGCCCAGGCCAGCACGCCCAGGGCGACGGCCCAGCCGAGCAGATTGAGCCAGCTGCGCTTGGCCGGGGCGTTGACGAGCGCGGGAGTCGTTGCGGTCATGAAGGTTCTCCGGAGAGGGGCCAGCGCGGCCCCTCGGAACTCGATTGCCGTAGCGGACGGGGCCGGTTACTGGGCCATGGCGGTGGTCACGCCCGTGCTCTCTTCGGCCTGGGCGGCCTCGCGGGCCTTGAGGCGCTCGTCGAGCTCATCGAGCCGGGCGTCGAGCTCGGCCAACTGACGCTGCTTGTCGGCATCGTCGAGCGAGTCGTCGGCGGCGAGCTGGGCGCGCTGCTTGAACAGTTCGAGCTGGCGAATCGGCAGCAGCTGGTCATTGTCGGAGGCGTCGAAACGCGCCCACTGCAGCGGCGCGATCCTCTCGCGCTGCTCCTCGGTCTCGCCGTAGCTCAGAACGAAGTCGCGCAGCCGGGTCTTCATCGATTCCGGCAGGTCCTCGCGCCAGACCAGCGGGTCGGACGGGATCAGCGGCGACTGCCAGATCACCTTGAGCCGCTCAGCCTTGTCGGGGTGCGCCATTTCCAGGCGCTCCATGCTCTCGGTGTTGAAGGTGGCGACGTCTACCTGGCGGTTGGCCACCGACAGCGCATTGGTCTCGTGGTTGGAGTTGAGGGTGCGCTTGAAGATGTCGGTGGCCTCGACGCCGTTCTGGGCAAAGACGTAGTAGCTCGGCACCAGGAAGCCCGAGGTCGAGTTGGGGTCGCCGTTGCCGAAGGTCAGCTCGGAGGCGTTGGCCAGCACGTCCTCGACGCTCTCCAGGGGGCTGTCCTGGTGCACGATCAGCAGGCTCCAGTAGCCCGGCTCGCCGTTCTCGGGCACGGTCTGGGCGAAGATCTCGCCGCCCGCGCGGTCCACCGCCTCCATGGCCGACTTGTTGCCGTACCAGGCGAGGTCGATCTTGTCGAAGCGCATGGCCTGGATCACCGCGGCGTAGTCGTTGGCGAAGAACGGCTCGACCTCGACGCCGAGGCTCTCGGCCATGTCGTCGAGGAACGGGCGCCACAGCGGCTCCTGGTTCTGGCTGGCCTCGGTGGAGATGATGCCGAAGCGCAGGGTGTCGAGTTCTTCCTCGGCGGTAGCGAGCTGGCTGCCGAGCAGGCCGAGGCCGGCGATCAGCGGCAGGGTGAGACGGCGAAGATTACGGCTCATGGTGGAAACCTCTTGGTGGCGGTTGGCGATGGATCAGCTGGCGGCGCCCAAGGCGACGCGGGCGGCAACGGGAACTGGCGAGTGGCGTGGTTCGTCAAACCCGGCGTTCTCGTAGAGCGACTGGAGTCGTGCCTCGGTGAGGCCCTCGGTCTGGCCGTCGTAGTAGAGGCGCCCCTGCTTGAGGGCGATGGCCCGCGAGCAGTAGCGGCGGGCGTAATCGACCTGATGCAGCGAGACGAGCACGGTACGGCCATCCTCGAGGTTGATGCGCTTGAGGATGTCCATGACTTCGCGCGCACTGCGCGGGTCGAGGGAAGCAATGGGCTCATCGGCGAAAATCACGTCGGCGTCCTGCATCAGCACGCGGGCGATCGCCACGCGCTGCATCTGGCCGCCGGAGAGGGTGTTGGCGCGTTGGTCGGCGAGTTCGGCAAGGCCGACACGGGCCAGGGCCTGGCGAGCCTGGGCGCGCTCCTCGTCGGTGAAGCGCCCGAGCAGGGCCCGCCAGCGCGGCATCGAGCCGAGACGGCCGATCAGCACGTTGGTCTGCACGCTGAGGCGGCCGACGAGATTGAACTGCTGGAAGATGTAGCCGCAGCGACAGCGCTGGGCGCGCGAACCGCGCAGCAGGCGGCCGCTTCGCTGAATGTCGCGACCCATCACACGGATGCGGCTGTCGGCTTTACGGTTGGCGGTGGTCAGCCCCACCAGGTGACGCAGCAGCGTCGACTTGCCCGAGCCTGACGGCCCGATCAGGGCCACCATCTCGCCGGCATGGATGTCGAAGCCGACGTTCTCGAGGACGCGGGTCTGACCAAAGGTCTTGCTGAGCCGTTGCACGGCAATCGTGACGCTGGACATGTGACGCCTCCTGTATCGGATGGCGTCAGTGTCGCTGGCTCAGGTTAAGGCACGTTGTCTAGACAATAACGATTCGGTGACATTTCCTAGCCACTGAGGTCGACCCAGGATGGGCAGGCGGCTTGCAGTGGATTGGGAAACAAAGACTTGGTGTAAGACGATGCGGAACTGTCACATCGTTGCCATCGAAGCGTCACGCCAACGGCAAGCGCCCCGCCGGTTGGGCGGGGCGTGAAGGACGTGGCTCAGTGGCCGGAGTTGGGGTCGTGGGCCTCTTCGGTATGGAAGACCTCGGGGTTCTCCTCGCCGTTGACGTGGAGGAACCCGGCCAGCCCCTTCTCCAGGCGGGATAGCGCATGGTCGACGAGGATGTACTTGCCGGGGTAGTCGACCTCGAACTCGACCATGGTGGCGCCACCCGGGGGTACCAGCGTGGTCTGCACGTCGGTCAGCGGCGGGCTGGTCAGCGAGGCCTGGTCGTAGACCTTGTCGAAGATCTCGCCGATGACGTGGAAGCTGGAGGTGGCATTGGGGCCGCCGACGCCGAAGAAGATGCGCACGTTGTCGCCCACGTCGGCCTCCATCTTGTGCGTCTGGGTCAGCGCATCCATGTTGCCGTTGAACATCAAGTGCTCGGGGCGCTCGTCGAGCAGCTTGTCGAGGGAGAACTCCTGCAACCCCTGGCTACCGTGGCGCTGGGCGGTGTAGAGCTCGCCCTGCATGATGTAGAACTCGCGATCCACCGGCGAAAGCCCGCCTTCCGGCTCGACCAGAATCATGCCGTACATGCCGTTGGAGATGTGCTGGGCGACCATCGGCGTGGCGCAGTGGTAGACGTAGAGTCCGGGATTGAGGGCCTGGAAACTGAAGCTCTTGGTCTGGCCCGGTGCCGCCTGGGTCACCGCCGCCCCGCCACCGGGGCCGGTCACGGCGTGGAAATCGACCGAGTGGATATGGGCGCTGTCCTCCGCGTTGCTCATGTTGACGGTGACGGTGTCGCCCACGCGAACCCGTACGAAGGGGCCGGGTACGGTGTCGTTGAAGGTCCAGTAGCGGTAGCTGGAACCGTCGGCCAGGTAGCCTTCCACTTCGGTAGTCACGAGATCGACGGTGACCTCCTGCGGGCCGCGGTCGCCTACCGGCTCGCCGACTTCATGCGGGTCCATCGACAGGTCGGGGGCTGCTTCGATCTCATCTGCCGGCTCCGGATCGCCGACAATGAAATTGCCTACCATTCCGGCCGCCTTGTGGCCGGGTATGCTGCACAGGTACTCGAAGTTGCCCTCCTCGTCGACCCGGAAGGCCACGGCGGTAGCCGAACCCTGACCGCTTATGTCGTCGGAATCGACGCCGAACTCGGGTAGCGCGATATCGTGCATGGCACCGTCGCCGTTGATCAGGTTGATCTGAACCACCGCCCCGACGGGAGCGTGCAGGTCGGGATTGACCACATCCTTGATGTCGCCCTTGTCACCGATGAATACCAGCTTGCCGTCGGCTACGGCGGTACGCAGTGTATAGGTGACGTCGGGCGTGACGCTGGCTGGGCTGAGTGCTTCGCCGTGCGCGGCGAAAGCGGGATTGGTCAGCACCGCACTAACAGCAAGTATGGCGATGGCCTGGGCAAGAACGCTACGTGTGAATTTCATCGTCTTTTTCCTCACGGAGGAATTACTTTTGGGGACGACTTTAAAGTAGCATTCTGGATACTTGTTTAAGTTGATCCACGTCAGGAACCGCTTCCAGCCTACGGCTTCCGAGGGAGCCATGAGCGGAAACTTGATCTGCGACAATCGAAGCCAGGCTGCGCAAGCAAGCCGCCGAGTGCAGGCGCTTTTCACCTATGCATTAGGTCCGCTGTCGAACCATCGCGCTATAGACCAACCCGGCCACGATCAGGGTGATGGCGAAGGCGTAGATACCGATGGTGATGCCGCTGTTCCACAGGATGCTCCAGTCACCACCGGAGATCGACATGGCACGGCGCAGGTTGTACTCCATCTGCCCGCCCAGCAGCAGGCCCAGCACCACCGGCACGGCGGGCATCTCCAGCTTGCGCAGCACGTAGCCGAGCACGCCGAAGGCCAGCATCATGTAGAGATCGAAGGCGCTGTTGCTCAGCGAATAGACGCCGACGAAGGCCACCATCACCACCATCGGCATCAGGAACCAGCCGGGCGCCTGCAGCACCTTGGCGAACAGCCCCACCAGCGGGATATTGAGGATCAGCAGCATCACGTTGCCGATGAACAGTGCCGCCACCAGCCCCCAGACCATTTCCGGCTGCTGCGAGAACAACAGCGGCCCGGGGGTGATGTTCATAGACAACAGCAGCGCCAGCAGAATGGCCGTGGTGCCGCTGCCGGGAATGCCCAGCGACAGCATGGGGATCAGCGCACCGCCGGCCGCTGCGTTGTTGCCCGCTTCGGGCGCCGCCACGCCGCGCGGGTCGCCCTGCCCGAAGGTGCCGCGACGTCCCAGCCAGCGGCGCTCCAGGGTATAGGAAAGAAAGCTGCCGAGCGCGGCGCCGGCACCCGGCAGCACGCCGGCGACGAAACCGATGAACGAGCTGCGCCCGATGGTCGGTGCGCATTTCCAGGCGCTGCGAATGCCGGGTATCGCCGAGCCCACCTTGAGGGTCGGCTTGTTGCTGCCGCGGGTGTCCTCGAGAAACACCAGGCACTCGGAGATCGCGAACAACCCGACCAGGGCGACGATGAAATCGATGCCGTCATAGAGTTCGTACCAGCCGAAGGTGTAGCGTGGCACGCTGCTCACCGAGTCGATGCCCACGGTGCCCAGCAACAGGCCCAGGCAGGCCGCGAGAAAGCTCTTCACCAGGCTGCCGCTGGTCACCCCACCGATGGTGGCGAAGGCCAGCACGAACAGGGCGAAGTACTCGGCCGGCCCGAAGCGGATTGCGAACCCCACCAGCAATGGGGCGAACAGGGTGAGCCCGATGGTCGCCACGGTGGCACCGACGAACGAGGCCACGCCGGAGAGCCCCAAGGCCTCGCCGCCACGCCCCTTGAGCGCCATGGGGTAGCCGTCGAGGGTGGTCATCACCGCCGGCTCGTCGCCCGGAATGTTGAGCAGGATCGAGCTGATCCGCCCGCCGTACATGCAGCCGTAGTAGATGCTGACCAGCAGGATCAGCGCAGCGGTCGGCGTCAGGCCGAAATTGAAGGTCAACGGGATCATCAGCGCCACCCCGTTGACCGGGCCAAGCCCCGGCAGCGCTCCGATCAGCGTGCCCACGGCACAGCCGACCAGCGCCAGGAACAGGTGCTGGGGCTCGAGCGCCACGGCGAAACCCTGGGCGAGAAAAGCCAATATATCCATCGAGACGCCTTACCAGTCGAGGCCCGGCATGTTGGGTAGCGGCATGCCCAGGGCGAATTCGAACAGCAGATAGAGCGAGACCGTCAGCAGCGCGCCGCAGGCCAGCGAGGCCCTCCAGGTCGCGCCGAACAGACGAATCAACAGCACCACGCAGACCAGACTGGCGGGCAGGAAGCCCAGCGGCTTGAGGAAGCCCGCATAGATGCCGAGCAGCAGCAACGCCGCCCCCTGCCTGAGCAGGGCGGCGCGCTGCGGCCAGCGCTGATTGACCCCGGGGCGTATCACCAGATAGGCCGCGAACAGGCCCATCGGCACGCTGACGAGCCGCGGAAAGGCCCCGGGCCCCACGACCTGGCCGAAGCCGGCCGGGAAGGTGTGCGAATACCACCACGCCCCCACCGCCATCAGCAGCAACACGACGCCGGCGATACGGTCGGCGACGGCGCCCGAGACCTGATCCGTGTTCAGCCCAGGTTCACTCACTCGATGACACCGATCTCGCGCGAGACAGCCTCGACCTCGTCGATGGTCTCGTGTACGTAGTCGATGAACTCGTCGCCGCCACGCCATAGCGGCACCAAGCCGTTCTGCTGGGCGGTCTCCTGCCACTCGTCGCTCTGGTAGAGCGTCTCGAGGGTCTCGACCATCTCCGCGTAGTCCTCGTCGGAGACGTCTCCTCCGGTGTAGAAGCCACGCCAGTTGTAGCCGGTCACGTCATAGCCCTGGGACACCGCGGTGGGCAGGTCGCCGAAGGGTTCGGGCAGCGGTTCGTCGGACAGCACCGCCAGCACCCGCACGTCGCCGGACTCGATGAAACCGGCGATCTCGCCGAGGTCGGTGGAGACCATGTCGACGTGGCCCCCCATCATCTGGGTCACGGCCGGGCCGCCGCCGTCGAACTGCACCCAGCGCACGCTGGCCATCTGATCGGCCGGCATGCCCGCCTCCTTGGCCAGCAGCAGCGCCCGGATATGATCCCAGCCGCCGGCGCCACTCGAGCCGGCCATGGCAACGGCAGCGGGATCCTCGACCATGGCG
Source organism: Billgrantia sp. C5P2 (assembly GCF_051062895.2). NCBI lineage: Bacteria > Pseudomonadati > Pseudomonadota > Gammaproteobacteria > Oceanospirillales > Halomonadaceae > Billgrantia > Billgrantia sp. C5P2. The sequence goes on along the minus strand of NZ_CM128542.1, from coordinate 395,824 downwards.
TCGAGCAGCTGCTCGAGGGACTCAAAGGGGCTCTCATCGTCGACCAGGATCACCCCGACATCGGTGCCCAGCATGGCCAGCCAGCGCATGGTGTCGGCGTCGCCGGGGTACTGCCCTTGGGCGATCTGGGTCATGCCCACGGTGCTGGTCGCCACGATCAGGTTGCTATCGTCGGCGCGACTGCTGGCGACGTTGGAGAACGCCACGGCCCCCACGCCGCCCGGCATGTTGGTAACCTGTACGGCACGGTCGGTCAGCTCCAGTTCGCGCAGCAGCTTGGCGACCGAGCGGCAGGTGAAGTCCCAGCCGCCACCGGGGTCGGCCGGGGCAATGCATTCGCTGATCGGCAGTGCCTGGCTCGGTGAGCTGATGGCCAGGCCCAGCCCCAGCAGGGCCGAAGCGGCGAGACCGTGGCGAGCGTGCTTGATGGTGCGCATTGTCGTGTCCCTCGTTTGTTGTTGTGTCTCTGTTGTGCCGTGTTGTGGTAGGTATAGCCACGCCGAAGCCTCGGCTCGGCGCCTCTTGCAGATTAGCTCATATAACACCGCGTGCCTGCATGGCCGAGATCTCGACTTCCTCGACCCCCAGCTCGCGCAGAATCTCGCGAGTATGCTCGCCGAGTTCCGGTACGGCACGGTGAACCGCCGCGGGGGCCTCGCTCATCTTGACCGGGAAGCCGGTAGTGGGAATCCGGCCGAATTTCCCCTGGTCCAGCTCGATCTTCATTTGCTGTGCCTGAACCTGGGGATCCTCGAAGGTTTCGCGCAGATCGTGGACGCGTCCGCAGGGCACCCCGGCCCGGTTGAGATGCGCGATCCATTCGTCGACGCTGTGCCGCTCGGTGACCCGCGTCAGTATTTCGCGCAGCGCTTCGCGATTGCGCATGCGACAGGTGTTGTCGGCGAAGCGCTCGTCGTCGAGCAGATGCAGCATGTCGAGCGCCCTCAGCAGGCGTTCGACCATGATGTCGTTGCTTGGGGCGATGGCCACCTCGCCATCGCTGGCGCGAAACAGGCCGTAGGGATAGAGCATGGGATGGTCGTTACCGGTGCGCGCCGGTACCCGGCCGGTAGCGAAGAACTCCGCCGCCAGGTAACCCATCATGCCGATCAACCCATTGGTCAGGGCGGTCTCGACGATATCGCCCCGCCCACTGCGTTCGCGCCGCACCAGCGCCGCGCAGATACCGAAGGCCAGGTTCTGACTGGCCACCATGTCGCTGATGGGTGGCGCGGCGCGCATGGGTTCGCCGTCGGCGGGGCCGTTGACACCCATGAAGCCGCTCATGGCCTGGGCGATGAAGTCATAGGCGGGCCGATCGCGATAGGGTCCGGTCGAGCCGAAGCCGTTGATGCGACCGACGACCAGACGCGGATAGCGCTCGCGCAGGGTCTCGTCATCCAAGCCCATCTTGGCCATGACACCGGGGCGGAAATTCTCGACCAGCACGTCCGCCCCCTCCAGCAGCCGGGCCAGTAGCGCCTTGCCCTCTTCACTGCGCAGATCCAGCGTCAGAGAGCGCTTGTTGCGGTTGAACTGGGCGAAATACCAGCTGAAACCGTTCACGATGTTGCCCTGGGAGCGCACGACATCGCCGCGTTCCGGCGGTTCGACCTTGATCACCTCGGCGCCGTGATCGCCCAATATCTGGGTGCAAAACGGCCCCGAGATGACCCGCGTGAGGTCGATCACGCGGATGCCCTCCAGGCTTCCCGCGGCCTGGGCTGTTGGATTCGTCATGTTCATCCTTTTGCCGTGGGCACCGCCGCGCAGTCGCTGAGCGCCAGTCGTGGCCCCGCCTTGGAGACCTGGGCCGGCAGAGGGCGCCCCATCAGGCGGGTGGCGAGCTGAGCGGCCTCGATGATCCGCTCCAGGTCGATGCCGGTCTCGATGCCCATTTCACTGAGCAGGTAGATCAGGTCCTCGCTGGCGATGTTACCCGTCGCCTTCGGCGCGAAGGGGCAGCCACCCAGCCCGCCGATCGAACTCTCATAGCGATCGACGCCGAGCGCAAGGCCCTGCATGACGTTGGCCAGGCCGATGCCGCGGGTGTTGTGGAAATGCAGGGTCGGCGACACGTCGGGCACCACTTCGCGCAGATGGGTGATCCGTTCCGCGACCAGGGGCGGCGTGGCCATGCCGGTGGTGTCGCCCAGCGATACGTAGCGGGCGCCGAGGTCGGCAAAGTGACGGGCAATGCGGCCTACCGCGGCGACATCGACATCGCCCTCGAAGGGACAGCCGAAGCAGGTGGCGATGGCACCGCGCAGCTCGATGCCGCTACCCTCGAGGCGACGGGCCACCTGCTCGAAGCTCGCCAGCGACTCATCGACGCTGGCATTGACGTTCTTGGCGTTGTGGGTTTCCGAAGCCGAGACGAACAGCACCACCGAATCGATGCCGGCCTCGAGGGCCCGCTCGGCCCCGCGCAGGTTGGGCACCAACGCCGAGAAGTGCACGCCCTGGATGTCGCGTAGTTCGGCCACCAGCTCCGCGGCATCGGCCAGCGCCGGTACCGCGCGGGGGCTGACGAAGGACGTCAGTTCGAATTCGCGGACCCCGGCGGCGACCAGGGCGCGCACCAGCTCGGCCTTGTGCGCCGTGGAGAGCAATACCTTCTCGTTCTGCAGCCCGTCGCGCGGGCCCACTTCGGTGACATGGACCTGCCGGGGTGCTCGGATCGCGTCAAGCATGATGGTTAGCCGCGCAAGGGTTTCCCCGACTGTACGAAGCCGACTCGCTTCGCAGCCATGCGCCTTTCGTTTAATGCTTACCTTTTACGGGCGCTTTACAGGAGCTCGAGCAGTGCCGACTCTCAGTCGCCATCCGCCAGTGCCGGCAGCAGCACCTTGAGCTTTCGCGTCAGGGTGTTGCGCCCCCAGCCCAGCAGCTCGGCGGCCTCGCCCTTGCGCCCGCCGGTATGCTTGAGCGCGGTCTCGATCAGGATGCGCTCGAAATCCGGTACGGCCTCTTCCAGCAGATGGGTGTGGCCCGCCGCCAGGGCGCGGTCGGCCCAGTCGCGAAAGGCGGCGCGCCAGTCGCCGTTGGCCACCTCGCCGCCTTCGCCCTGGCGCAGCTCCGGTGGCAGGTCCTCGACCAGGATCTCGCGGCCCGATGCCATCACCGTCAGCCAGCGACAGGTGTTCTCGAGCTGACGCACGTTGCCCGGCCAGGACAGCCGGGTCAGGTGCGCCTCGGCGTCCTTGGTCAACACCTTGATGTCGGTAGAAAGCTCCTTGGCCGCCTCGGCCAGGAAATGGCGCGCCAGGCGCGGGATGTCCTCGCGGCGTTCCGCCAGCTTGGGCAGGTGCACACGGATCACGTTGAGGCGATGAAACAGGTCCTCGCGGAAGCGTCCATCCTCCACCAGCCGCTCCAGGTTCTGGTGAGTGGCCGCGATGATACGCACGTCCACCTTCACCGGCGTGTGACCGCCGACCCGATAGAATTCACCGTCGGCCAGCACCCGCAGCAGCCGCGTCTGGGTCTCGGCGGGCATGTCGCCGATCTCGTCGAGGAACAGCGTGCCGCCGTTGGCCTGCTCGAAGCGCCCCTGGCGGCTTGCCGTGGCACCGGTAAAGGCGCCCTTCTCGTGGCCGAACAGCTCGGACTCGATCAGGTCGCGGGGGATCGCTGCCATGTTCAGTGCGATGAACGGATGGCTGGAGCGCGGACTGTGCTGATGCAGGGCGCGGGCCACCCGTTCCTTGCCGGTACCCGACTCGCCGTTGATCAGTACCGTGATGTGTGAGTGTGACAGCCGACCGATGGCGCGGAACACCTCCTGCATCGCCGGCGCCTCGCCGATGATCTCGGCGTCGAGCCCCTCGGGGACGCTGACCGGGCGCTTGCGTTCGCGGGCGTGGGCCACCGCGCGACGCACCAGGGCCAGCGCCTCATCGACGTCGAACGGCTTGGGCAGGTACTCGAAGGCACCGCCCTGATAGGAGGCCACCGCGCTGTCGAGGTCGGAGTGGGCGGTCATCACGATGACCGGCAGGTCGGGATGAACCTCGCGCACCCGCGACATCAGGTCGAGACCGTCGATTCCCGGCATGCGAATGTCGGTGACCAGCACGTCGGGGGGGTCGTCCAGCAAGCGGCTGAGCGCCACATCGGCCCGGTCGATGCACTCGACCTCGAGGTCGGGCTGAGCCAGGGCGCGCTCCAGCACCCAGCGAATGGCGCGGTCGTCGTCGACCACCGCGACACGTGCGACATCAGTCATGGCGCCTCTCCAAAGGAATAAGCAGACGAAACTCGGTATGGCCGGGGCGGGAATCGCACTCGATCAGCCCCTGGTGCTGGTGCAGGATGCCCTGGGCGATGGACAGTCCCAGTCCACTGCCGTCGGCACGCCCCGATACCATGGGATAGAAAAGGGTTTCCTGAAGGCCCTCGGGAACGCCGGGGCCGTTGTCGATCATGGCCACCTCGCAGACCAGACGATGACGCTCCGCACCCAGGGTGAACTGGCGGCGTGCCCGGGTGCGCAACAGCAGGCTCGGGGCCTCGGTGCCGGCTTCGGTCATCGCCTCCACGGCGTTGCGGGCCACGTTGAGCACCGCCTGGATCATCTGGGCTTCGTCGCCGGGGAAATCCGGCAGGCTGGGATCGTAGTCGCGCTCGATGGCCACCGACGGGGTCTCGGCCATCAGCAGCGTGCGCACCCGCTCCAGTACCTTGTGAATGTTGAGCGGCTCGTGGCGCACCAGCTTGTTCGGCCCCAGCATGCTGTCGACCAGATCGCGCAGGCGGTCGACCTCCTCGACGATGATACGGGTGAACTCCTGCAGCGCGGGGTCGTCGAGGTCGCGCTCCAGCAGTTGCGCGGCGCCACGGATCCCGCCCAGCGGGTTCTTGACCTCATGTGCGAGGCCGCGCGACAGCACCTTGATCGCCTCCTGGCGGTTGAGCAGAGCCTCCTCGCGGGAGATACGCAGCAGCCGATCGCGCGGCTCCATCTCCACCAGCAGTTCCACCGTCGACAGCGGAGTCACCGTATAGTCGATCGTGGCCACGGCACCACCGACCAGCGCCAGCCTGACCTCGCGCTGGGTGAAGGGGTGCTGGTCGTCGCGCGCCTTGGCCAGCACTCCGCCCATACCGTCGTCCTCGGCCAGCAGGCTCGCCAGGCTGAGTCCCTTAACCCGGCCCAGGCTGACCGCCAGCAAGGCTTCGGCCGCCGGATTCATCCAGCTCAGCCGCAACTCGTGGTCGAGCAACAGCACCGCCGTGGTGAGGTGTTCCATCAGGCGTCGATACATTTACGACCTTCCCTCGTTGAACGCAGAGTGCATGGAGCATTACTTGCATCGTCATGGCGCATCGGCAGGGATCGCCGCAGCCACCGCCCCGAAGCCAGGCAGCACTCTGGATGGAACATTCCAAGCAAGAAGCGCGCCAACCCACGGCGACGCAGCAGGGCGCCGTTTCAGGGCGACCGCAGCGAACTCTTATGCACCATTATGGTGCACCGATGGCGAGAGCGCCAAATCAGGAGGCATCAATCTTCCCCATCTCGGGGCATCGAGGCACAAGGAAGGGCGAGCCAGGGGAAACGCCGCGGTCAGTTTGAGATTGACGCCTCGGCTCAACCACCATCCTGCGGCAACGTCACGTTGGCTCGCTGAACGTAAAGAGAGACCGGCGGGCTGCGATGACGCACCTGCCCCTGGGCATCAAGCAACTCCGCCTGCAGCACGTATTCGCCACGGCCGAGATCGTTGAGCATGAAGGCGCGGGTGTGCATGGGCGTCTGGCTCACCCGGCCGTCGACCAGCAGTTGCACGCGGTGGTCGGGACGCAACTCCGGCTCAATGGCCAGCTCCACCTGCAGGTTGCCGGCATAGCTTGCGGGAAGGTCCGCGCCGTGTTCCGGCGAACGGATGCGGAAGGTGTCATAGGGCATGAAGGGCTGGCCCGGCGCCTCGCCCATGCGTGGGGCAACGCCCTCGACCCGCGGCGGCTCGGACTGGCGCCCCTCGACCTGCGATGGGATCACTGTCAGCGGCGCCAGCTCCACCGGCTCGCCACCACGGTTGGGGTCGTCGGTGAAGACCACGTTACCCTGCGCATCGGTGGTGCGATAGATCGTCGTGGCCAGCACACCCTGAGCGAGTGCCAGGCCCAACAGACACAGCACGATCGCCTTGCCCATGAGTACTCTCCGTAGACGGCGACCGCGGCTCCGCTGGCGGCCAACCGATGTGCCAGTAACGTGTTCCCTCGCAACCATCCGCAACATAGTGTACGACAAAAAAGGGGCTCCGCGATGCGGAGCCCCTCGGTACGAGCCGGCGAAGACCGCCGGACCCGACAGCTTAGCAGCTGTAGTACATGTCGAACTCGATCGGGTGCGTGGTCATGCGGATACGCTCGACGTCTTCCATCTTCAGTTCGATGTAGGCGTCGATCATGTCGTCGGTGAACACGCCGCCCTCGGTGAGGAAAGCACGATCCGCGTCCAGCGCCTCGAGCGCCTGGTCCAGGCTGCTGGCGACAGTCGGTACCAGCTTGCCCTCTTCCGGCGGCAGGTCGTAGAGGTTCTTGTCCATGGCGTCGCCGGGGTGGATCTTGTTCTTGATACCGTCGATACCGGCCATCAGCATGGCGGCGAAGGCCAGGTAGGGGTTGGCGGTCGGGTCGGGGAAACGGCACTCGACGCGCTTGCCCTTGGGGCTTGCCGTGTAGGGAATGCGGATGGAAGCAGAGCGGTTGCGGGCGCTGTAGGCCAGCATTACCGGCGCCTCGAAGCCCGGCACCAGACGCTTATAGGAGTTGGTGGAAGCGTTGGTGAAGGCGTTCAGGGCACGGGCGTGCTTGATGATACCGCCAATGTAGTAGAGCGCCATTTCGGACAGCCCGGCGTACTGGTCGCCAGCGAACTGGTTCTGGCCATCCTTCCAGAAGGACTGGTGCACGTGCATGCCGCTGCCGTTGTCGCCGACCAGCGGCTTGGGCATGAAGGTGGCCGTCTTGCCGTAGGCATGGGCCACGTTGTGAATCACGTACTTCATTTCCTGGACTTCGTCGGCCTTCTTCACCAGGGTGTTGAACTTGACGCCGATCTCGTTCTGGCCGGCGTTGGCCACCTCGTGGTGGTGCACCTCGACGGTCTGGCCGATGGCTTCCAGGGTGTTGCACATGGCGCCGCGAATGTCATGGAAGCTGTCTACCGGGGGTACCGGGAAGTAGCCACCCTTGACGCGCGGACGGTGCGCCAGGTTTCCGCCTTCGACCTGACGGTCGGTGGCCCAGGCGCCCTCTTCAGAGGTGATCTTGTACATGGCGCCTTCGATGTCGGCCTTCCAGTGCACTTCGTCGAAGATGAAGAACTCGGGCTCGGGGCCGAAGAAAGCCGTGTCGCCCAGGCCGGTGGACTGCAGGTAGGCCTCGGCGCGCTTGGCGATGGAGCGCGGGTCGCGCTCGTAGCCCTGCATGGTCGCTGGCTCGATGATGTCGCAGCGCAGCACCAGGGTCGCGTCTTCGGTGAACGGATCGAGGAAGGCGGTGCCGTCTTCCGGGCGCAGAATCATGTCGGACTCGTTGATGCCCTTCCAGCCGGAGATGGAGGAGCCGTCGAACATCTGGCCGTTCTCGAAGAATTCCTCATCGACGTCACGGGCCGGAATGGTGACGTGCTGTTCCTTGCCCCGCGTGTCGGTGAAGCGCAGATCAACCCACTTCACATCATGTTCTTCGATCAGGGCGAGAGTCTTGGCTGACATTTGTGTCCTCCGTTTGAGCTGTGGCTCGATTCGTTTGGCTGAAGTCCACTGGCGCTGGTTGCATCGCAGCGCCTGTTGTAACACGCGGTGGGCCTGCTGCCCACGTCGCCATGCACAAGCATGGAGAGCTGCCCACATAAATGCAGGAGCCATGCCAAAAATGCACCATGCGAGCCCAGAAAAAAATTAAGCATCTGTTTTTACAAGAAAAGAATTTGCACCGCTCTGTCTCGCGCTGCACCAAGCCTGCTCGACCAGCCTCAGTGAGCCCCATCAGGGCTCCGACATGGCACTAAATTGGTGCAAGCGTGACCAGGGCGCACCAAAGAAGTGCGCAATGCGAAGTGGGAACTACGCGACCTCGATCGATACCCTTGCCTGGCACGCCCGCAGCCGCTCGAGCAGATCGGGCAGCGCATCGCTTCCCAGTTGGGGGTCGAAGCCGCCGATGCGATCGAACCAGGACCGCGCCACCCAGTAGGTGTCCATCGGCGAGAGGCGCTGGAGCAGCCCCCACCAGCGCAGCCAGCTGTGACGGCGCATGGGCAGGACGGCGGCGTCCCAGTCGCCGGCGAGTTCGACATCGGCCAGCCGATGGCTCAGCCAATCGGCGGCACGACGATCCTCTTGTCCGGGAAAGAGCAGGATGTCGCCGCGGCTGGCACCCACCGCGGCGTTGAAACGGCTGCCCAGGCTTGCGGAGCCGCACGATAGCAGGACGGCCTGGTGGCGCTGAGCCAGGGACGGCAATCGGCGATCGCCGGTGTCGTCCACCAACAGCAGCTCATGCCCACCCTGCCAGCGCCGGGCAGCCTGCTCGAAGATGACCAGACTGCGCGGAAGTCTTGCTCCAGCAGTCCGGGCATCGAAAATGACACTGGCAAGGCTCATGGCTCAGGCTCCACCAAGGCATAAAAGGGCCACCCGACAGCACGCAAAGTTACAAACTGTGTAGTTGAGTGTACAAAAGTGTCGATAAAGTTCCTCTACTGAATTTTGTCCCACAGAATGTCCAATTCATGTCCGGCTTTGTCGGACAACAACATTGCCAAGGCACCCCCGGGCGCATGGGGAGAGCCACGCCCCGGGCTGAGAAGAGTATAATGACGAGGTTGTGCTATTCCCCTTCGTCGCTTACCTGTACAATGCGCCACCACTCCCTACCCCGCGCCTAGGGTACGTCCTATCGATGTGTACATAGGTGCGCACCTGTTGATGAGTCACACCCTATGAACACAGCTGTAACCCCCTCTCGTATCGAGAGTTTGCGCAATATTGCCATCATCGCTCACGTCGACCACGGCAAGACCACGCTGGTCGACAAGCTTCTGAGCCAGTCCGGCACGCTGGACCGCAAGGCCGAGGGGCAGGAGCGCGTCATGGACTCCAACGACCAGGAAAAAGAACGCGGCATCACCATCCTGGCCAAGAACACCGCGATCCGCTGGCAGGACGGTAACGGCCGCGACTTCCATATCAACATCGTCGACACTCCCGGACACGCCGACTTCGGCGGCGAGGTTGAGCGCGTGATGTCGATGGTGGATTCCGTGCTGCTGCTGGTCGACGCCGTCGACGGCCCCATGCCGCAGACACGCTTCGTCACCCAGAAGGCCTTCGCCCAAGGCCTCAAGCCGATCGTGGTGGTCAACAAGATCGACCGCCCCGGCGCGCGCCCCGACTGGGTCATCGACCAGATCTTCGATCTGTTCGACAACCTCGGCGCCAGCGACGAGCAGCTCGACTTCCCGATCATCTACTGCTCGGCGCTCAACGGTATCGCCGGCATGGACCCCGAAGCGCTGGCGGAAGACATGTCGCCCATGTTCCAGGCCATCGTCGACATCGTCGAGCCACCGGCCGTGGAGCAGGATGGTCCGTTCCAGATGCAGATCTCGGCGCTGGACTACTCCAGCTACGTGGGCGTCATCGGCCTCGGCCGCATCAAGCGTGGCTCGGTGAAGCCCAATCAGGTGATCACCGTGATCGGCACCGACGGCAAGACCCGCAAGGGCAAGGTCGGCCAGGTCATGACCCATATGGGCCTCGAGCGCGTGCAGACCGAACTCGCCACCGCCGGCGACATCGTCTGCATCACCGGTGTCGACGAGCTCTCGATCTCCGATACCCTGTGCGACCCGGCCGCCGTCGAGGCACTGCCGCCGCTGTCGGTCGACGAGCCCACCGTCTCCATGACTTTCCAGGTCAACGACTCGCCCTTCGCCGGCCGCGACGGCAAGTACGTCACCAGCCGCAACATCAAGGATCGCCTCGACCAGGAGCTGATCCACAATGTGGCGCTGCGTGTGGAGCAAGGCGAGAGCCCCGAGAAGTTCAAGGTCTCCGGCCGTGGCGAGCTGCACCTCTCGGTGCTGATCGAGACCATGCGCCGCGAAGGCTTCGAACTGGCGGTGGGCCGCCCCGAGGTAATCATCAAGGAGATCGACGGCGTCAGGCAGGAGCCGTACGAAGAGGTGATCATCGACTGCGAGGAGCAGCACCAGGGCGCGATCATGGAGGAGCTCGGCTACCGCAAGGGCGAGCTGACCAACATGAACCCCGACGGCAAGGGCCGCGTGCGCCTGGACTTCATCATCCCCGCGCGCGGGCTGATCGGCTTCCGCGGTCAGTTCCTGACGCTGACCTCGGGCACCGGCATCCTCACCAGCCGCTTCGATCACTACGGCGCGCTCAAGCCCGACGCCGCCATCGAACGCCGTAATGGCGTGCTGGTCTCTATGGTCGACGGCAAGGCCCTGGCCTATGCGCTGTACGCCCTGCAGGAGCGCGGCAAGCTGATCATCGACCACGGCACCGAGGTCTATGAAGGCATGCTGGTGGGCATCCACAACCGTGCCAACGATCTGGTGGTCAACCCCACCAAGGGCAAGAAGCTCGACAACATGCGCGCCTCGGGCAACGACGAGAACATCGTGCTGACGCCGCCGGTGAAGTTCAGCCTGGAGCAGGCCATCGAGTTCCTCGACTCCGACGAGTTGGTGGAAGTCACGCCCAACCACATCCGCCTGCGCAAGAAGTTCCTCAAGGAGCACGAGCGCAAGCGCGCCAAGAAGTAAGCCTCGCTCGCTTCCCATCGACACCCGCCACTCGGCGGGTGTCGTCGTTTTGCGGCCCTCTCGCGTGACGTAAGCCTCCAAGCCCTCCGCTCATCGAGCTGGCGGGACGATGAGTGGCGTTCGCGTGGGCCTGGCCTAGACTCAACGTCAGCGCCCGTCCGCGGGCCGAGGCTCCTTATCACGAAGAAGACCCACAGGGACACTGCCATGAATGGACTCCCCCTCAAGCCGCTTTGCTGCGGCGCGGCGCTGGCCGCTCTCGTTATCGCCAACCCTCTCGCCGCCGAGCCCGTTGCCAACGGATCCGACCAGGAAGTTCTCGCTGCCGCCGAGCGCCACGAGGAGCCGTTGCTCGAGACGCTCGAAACCCTGGTCAACATCGATTCCGGCACCACCTATGAGCCGGGCCTGGCCGAGGTAGAAACGATTCTCGACGAGCGCCTGCGTGAGCTGGGCGCCGAGGTCGAGACCCACCCCTCCGAGGAGCTCGGCGGCAATACGCTGGTCGGCACCCTTCAGGGCAGCGGTGAACGTGACATCATGCTGATGATCCACTACGACACGGTGTTCGGCGAGGGCACCGCGGCCGAGCGGCCGTACCGCGTCGAGGACGGCCGTGCCTTCGGCCCCGGCGTGGGCGATGCCAAGGGCGGCCTCGCGCTCATCCTGCACAGCCTGGCGATACTCGAAGAGCTGGAGTATGACGGCTACGGTACGCTGACGGTTGTCTTCAACCCCGACGAGGAGCGCGGTTCGCTGGGTTCCCGCGACCTGATCCAGCAGCTCGCTGCGGAGCAGGATGCGGTACTGGTCTTCGAGCCGACCCTGGGCGAGGACGGCATGGACGCGGTCACCACCGTGACCAAGGGCATCAACTACGCCTTCCTCGAGGTGACCGGCCGCGCCTCGCATGCCGGCAGCGCCCCCGACGAGGGCCGCAACGCGGTGATGGAACTCTCCCATCAGCTGCTGCAACTCAGCGAGCTCGGCGACCCCGACAAGGAAACCACCCTCAACTGGACGGTGGTCGAGGGTGGCGGCACCCGCAACATCATTCCCGAACGCGCACGAGCCGAGGGCGACATGCGCTACTTCGAGGCCGACGAATACGAGCGCGTGACCGAAGAGGCCAACGAAATCATCGCCAGCCGCCTGATCGAGGATACCGAAGTGGAGTTCCGGCTTGAGCGTGGGCGTCCGCCGCTGCCGGATAATCCGCAGACCCAGGAGTTGGCGGAAGTCGCCAAGGCGGTTTACGCCGAGCTTGACCTCGAGCTGGAAGCCGTCGAGATCGGCGGCGGCACCGATGCGGCTTATGCCTATCAACCCGATGCGGAGCGCCCCGCCGTTCTCGAGTCGCTGGGCCTGGTGGGTGGCCGCTACCACAGCAGTGACGAGTTCGTCGAACTGCACAGCGTGGTGCCACGCCTCTATCTGGCCACACGAATGATCATGGAACTTGCCGAAGAGACCCCCTGAGCAGGAGACCGGTGCCGCTGGAGATGCCCACCATCAGGTGGGCATTTTCTTGCCCATGCGCATGAGCGGCTACGCTGTAGGCAAACCCAGCAAAAGCGAGGAGCAGCCATGCACAAGCACGTGGAATGGGACGACCCGGGCGCCGACAGCGTGATGAAACATTACGAGCGCAGCCCGCAGGGCTATTCGGAGCCTGGCCGCGGCGATATCCTCTCGGGCCGCTACCAGGGCAAGGTGGTGCGGATAAAGGTCGAGGCCTACGTCGACGGCACCAGCATCGGCGAAGTGGTGGCTCTCATAGAGCCGCACAGCGGCAAGCGCCGCAAGCTGCTCGGCAAGCTCGCCGTGGGCGATACCGTAAGGCTGCCTGATGCCAGCCGCGCCTTCGAGCCTCGTCCGGGCGACGTCTCGAAGGAGGACGAAGAGCCGCAGTGACTTCCACGAACCCGCGCCCCGGTCACCTGCCGCTCCCAACGTATCCTTAACGATCGTCTACTGGCCAGGAAGCGGGTTTTTGTCGCACAGTGTACGCGCCCACCGACCGGCCCCACCCAACCGGCACCAGTGGCGACATTCGCGGGCCCACAAGGCCACAAGACGAGCCTTCGGAAGCATAATGAGCACGTACAACGTCTGGACACACAAGGGTACCTTTCTGTTGGCTGCCGTCGGCTCGGCAGTGGGGCTCGGCAATCTATGGCGCTTTCCCTATCTTGCCGGTGAAAACGGCGGCGGCGCCTTCATCCTGATCTACGCCCTGACCATCTTCGCCGTCGGCATTCCGATCCTGATCGCCGAGACCATGCTCGGCCGCGCCAGCCGCCGAAGCCCGATCATGGGCATGCAGTTCCTGACCCGTACCCACAAGGCCTCACGCGGCTGGGTATCGATCGGCTGGCTGGGCGCCGCCTCGGCTTTCCTGATTCTGAGCTTCTACTCGGTGATCGCCGGCTGGGCGATCCACTACACCTGGCTGATGCTCACCGGCACGCTGGTCGGTGCCGATGCCGCCACCATCGGCGCCGGTTTCGATGCGCTGCTGGCCTCGCCGGGGCTGCTCACGCTCTACCACACGCTGTTCATCATCGCCTCGGGCCTGCTGGTGGGTATGGGCATTCACAAGGGCATCGAGAACGGGTTACGCATCATGATGCCGGCCCTGTTCGTGATCCTGTTGGTGGTGCTCGCCTACGGCATCGCCAATGGCGACTTCGCCGCCGCGGCAAGCTTCCTGTTCACCTTCAACCTGGCCGACCTGAGCCTCGAAGGCTGGCTGCAGGCGATGGGCCAGTCGTTCTTCACCCTGAGCCTCGGCATGGGCGCGATCATGGCCTATGGCGCCTACATGGCAAGCGACGCCTCGCTGAGCCGCACCGCCTTCGCCATCGCCTTCATCGATACCGCCGTAGCCATGGTCGCAGGCCTGGCGATCTTCTCGCTGGTGTTCGGCGCCGGGCTCGACGCCGACGCCGGGCCGGGGCTGATGTTCGTCACCCTGCCGCTGGCCTTCGCCGAGATGCCTCTCGGCGGCTTGGTCGGCGGGGTGTTCTTCATTCTGGTACTGGGGGCAGCCATCAGTTCCTCGATCTCGCTGATCGAGCCGGTCGCCGCCTTCCTCGTGGAGCGCTTTGACCTCACCCGTCCGCAGGCGGTGTTCGTCATGGTCGTGGCCAGCTGGGCGTTGGGCCTGCTGACGGTGGTCAGCTTCAACCTGTGGGCCGAGGCCAGCCTCTTCCACACCCTGTTCGGGCGCAGCGCCTTCGACTTCATCGAGCTGTTGACCAATATCTTCATGCCGCTGGGCGGCCTGCTCATTGCGCTGTTCGCCGGCTGGGCATTGACCCATTCCGAGGTGATGAAGGAGATGCGCACCAGCGAGACCTGGTTCCAGGTCTGGCGCTTCCTGGTGCGCTTCGTGGCGCCGGCGGCAGTGGCCTTCGTATTCCTGCGCACCATCCCGCAGGTCGAGGGTTACCTGATTCCGGCCATCGGCGCGCTGATCATCGTCGGCGCCTTCGCTGCAAGCCGCACCATCCTGGTCGGCAACCGCCAGGAGCAATAGCACGAAACCTTGCCGCCGCCTTCGGGCGGCGGCTCGATATACGCCGCCCGACCTCGCGCCATACGAAGGTGCTGGGCGCACAACAAAGATATAAAAAGTGCAGGAACCAACATGCCATCCATTATCGACGTCAGGCACGTCCACAAGGCCTTCGGTGGCCTGAAGGTCATCAACGACTGCTCGATCCAGGTCGAGAAGGGCTCGATCACCGGGCTGATCGGCCCCAACGGGGCCGGCAAGTCGACGCTGTTCAACATCATCGCCGGTGCCCTGCCCCTCGACAGCGGCCAGGTCCTGCTCGATGGTGAAGACATCACCAACCGTCCCGCCAACGAGCTCTTCCACAAGGGCCTGCTGCGCACCTTCCAGATCGCCCACGAGTTCTCCCAGTTGACGGCGCTGGAGAACCTGATGATGGTTCCGCCCCGGCAGGCCGGGGAGAATCTCTTCGACACCTGGTTCAAGCCGGGTCTGGTAAACCGCGAGGAGGCCGAGGTACGCCGCCGGGCGCTCGAGGTGGTCGACTTCATCGGCCTGCACCACGTGCGCAACGAACTGGCCGGCAACCTCTCCGGCGGGCAGAAGAAGCTGCTGGAGCTCGGCCGCACCATGATGACCGATGCCCGTGTGGTACTGCTCGACGAGATCGCAGCCGGGGTCAACCGCACCCTGCTGGGCGACCTGGTGAGCAACATCGAACGGCTCAATCGCGAGATGGGCTACACCTTCCTGGTCATCGAGCACGACATGGAGATGATCGCGCGGCTGTGCGACCCCGTGATCGTGCTGGCCCAGGGCAGCGTGATGGTCGAAGGCACCATCGAGGAAATCCGGAACAACCCCCAGGTGATCGAAGCCTACTTCGGGTCCAATGCCGCCTGAGGGCGGTGGCCAGGCCCGCCGAGACCGACAAGAAGAACAGCAACGACAGCGCAGAGAATCCACGATGCCATTACTCGAAGCACGCGACGTGTACGGCGGCTACGGCGGCATGAACATCCTCAATGGGGTGGACATGTCGATCGAGGCCAACGAGGTCGGCGTGATCGTCGGCCCCAACGGCGCCGGCAAGTCCACCATGCTCAAGGCCATCTTCGGCCTGCTCACCGTCAGCCAGGGCGAGATCCTGCTGCGCGGCGAGCCGATCCACAACCTGCCACCCAACAAGCTCGTGCAGAGAGGCATGGGCTTCGTGCCCCAGGAGAAGAATGTCTTTCCCAGTCTCACGGTGAAAGAGAACCTGGAGATGGGCGCTTTCCTCAAGCCGGGCAACGTCAAGCGCATGCTGGGGCAGGTCTACGACTTCTTTCCTCCGCTCTACGACAAGCGCCACCAGCCCGCCGGCGAGCTCTCCGGCGGCCAGCGGCAAATGGTCGCCATGGGCCGCGCGCTGATGGCCGAACCCGAGGTGCTGCTGCTCGACGAGCCCACCGCCGGCCTTTCGCCGCTCTACATGAACGAGATCTTCGAGCGCGTGAAGCAGATCAACGCCGCCGGCGTGGGCATCCTCATGGTCGAACAGAATGCCAAGCAGGCCCTGGCCATCGCCGACAAGGGCTTCGTGCTGGCTGCCGGCAAGAACCGCTTCACCGATACCGGCGCCGCCCTGCTCGCCGACCCGGAAGTGGCCAAGAGCTTCCTGGGCGGTTGAGCCCAGAGCCGTACTGGAGAGTGAGTCGTGAACGAACTGGTCTTTTTCATCAACAACGTGATCGTCGCCGGCAGTGTGTCCGGCTCGATCTACGCCATCGGCGCCATTGGCGTGACGTTGATCTTCAGCATCATGCGCTTCGCCCACTTCGCCCATGCCGACATGATGACCTTCGGCACCTTCATGGTGCTGCTGCTGACGCTGGCCTTTCCCGGCGTGGGCGGGGTGGTGGGCCTGCCCACCCCCATCGTCATGCTGCCGCTGGCCATCGTCCTCACCGCCCTGCTCGCGGTGGGCATCGACAAGACGTTCTACAAGCCACTGCGCGCCCACGGCGTCAAGCCCATCGTCATGGTGATCGCCTCGCTGGGCGTGACCCTGATGCTGCAAGGGCTGATCCGTCTGTTCGCCGGTACCGGCGCGCAGAACCTTTACCTGGCCGGTGAGCGCAAGGAGATCTACCGCCTCGAGATGCCGTTCGAGCTGGCGGCCCGGCCCATCATCGTCACCGAACCGCAGGTCATCCTGTTCGTGCTGACCATCGTCTGCGTGGTTGGTCTGCATCTGTTCCTCAACCGCACGCGACTGGGCAAGGCGATGCGCGCCATGTCCGACAACCCCGACCTGGCGCGGGCCTCGGGCATCAATACCAACCACATCGTGGCGGTGACCTGGGTGATCGCCGGCGGCCTGGCGGCCATCGCCGGTACGCTGCTGTCGCTCGACGTGACCTTCAAGCCCGACCTGAGCTTCTTCCTGCTGCTACCGATCTTCGCCGCGGCCATCGTCGGCGGCGTGGGGCACCCTTATGGCGCAATTGCCGGGGGTTTCGTGGTCGGCTTCGCCGAGACGCTGGCGGTATTCAACTGGGCTGTGCTGTTGCGCCCCTTCCGCGACAGCCTGCCAGAATGGCTGGCCCAGGCCGGCAATCTCGCCTTCGTCGGCACCGAGTACAAGATCGTGGTGCCCTTCTTCATCCTGGTGGCGATCCTGGTGTGGCGCCCTACCGGCATCTTCAAGGGAAAGGTGATCTGATGAGCACGCAACCTACCGAACGCCGCGAAGATACCGTCGCCGCACCGTCGCGTTTCCCGCTGCGCGAAGTCATCCTGTTCGGCGCCCTGCTGGCGGCGGTTCTCGGTGTCTACGCCGTGATGGGAACCGCCTACAGCACGCGCATGCTGGTGGAAGCCGCCTGCTATGCCATCCTGGCCCTGGGCCTGACGATCCAGTGGGGCTATGCAGGCCAGTTCAATGCCGGCGTGATGGGCTTCGTCGCGCTGGGCAGCTTTGCCACCATGTTCTTCAGCGTGCCGATCAACGACGCCTTCTGGGGCACCGAGCTGCCCGGCGAACTGGGCCAGGCACTGCTCTACGTGGCCGCCGCCACCCTGGTCGTCTATGGCGCCACCAAGCTCGACCGCATCGGCGTGCCGAAGAAGCTGCGCACGCTGATCGCCATCGTGCTGGCCGTGGTGCTCTACCTGATGGTGATCAGCATGCTGCGCGGCGTTACCGCCGAGATCGAATCCCGCGCCGGCTTCATCGGCGGCCTGGGCCTGCCGGCCTGGACCGGCTGGATCGTCGGCGGCGCACTGGCCGGCGCCATCGGCTACTTCATCGGCCATATCTGCCTGGGGCTGCGCAGCGACTACCTCGCCATCGCCACCCTCGGCATCGCCGAGATCATCAAGGCCTTCCTCAAGAACTCCGACTGGCTGACCCGCGGCACCGCCACCGTCTCGCCGCTGCCCTGGCCCACGCCGGGCCCCAGCACGCTGGGCTTCACCCTGGCCCGAGCGCTATATCTGTCGGTCACGGCGGTGATGATCGCGGTAATCTTCTTCCTGCTGCACCGTGCCTACCATGCCCCCTGGGGCCGCATGATCCGCGCCATCCGCGATAACGAGATCTCCGCCGCAGCCATGGGCAAGGACATCAACCGCCGGCGCCTGGAGATCTTCGTGCTGGGCTGCATCCTGATGGGTATCGGCGGCGGTGCGCTGGCCTCGTTCAACAGCATCTTCGACCCCAACGGCTTCCTGCCGCTGAACCACACCTTTTTGGTATTGGTGATGGTCATCCTGGGTGGCCCCGGCAACAACCTGGGCACCATCTTCGGCGCCGTGGCGGTCTATATCATCTGGCTGATGTCCGAGCCGCTGGCGCTGTTCGTGATGCACGGGGCCGCCGCCCTCGGTGAGGGCTGGTTCGGCTGGGAGCCGCCGGGCAACCTCGACAGCCGCGCGCTGCAGGCCCGGGTGTTCGTGATCGGCCTGCTGATCACGCTGGTGCTGCGCTTCGCCCCGCAGGGACTGCTCCCTGAGAAGGCCAAACATCACGGTTAGACAAGCCCCACCGACAACAAAAAAGCCCCGGCGGGTCATCCGCCGGGGCTTTTGCTTGCACTTGCTGCTTCAGTTCAGGCTAGTGTTAGTCCTGGATCAGGCCCTTGCCGACGAAGGCGCCGCCTTCGACGAGCATCTCCACCACTACGCCCGGTACGTCGCCGTTGTCGTCGAACTCGTGGCTACCGGAGGCGCCCTCGTAGTTGATCTCCTCGCCGGCCGCGATCAGCTTCAGCGCCTTCTCCCATTCGCCGGGCAGGATCACTTCACCCGGGGCGGAAGAGACGCTGCGCAGTGCCTGGGAGAGGCCTTCGCGCTCGGCATTGCCGTTCTGCTCGATGGCCAGCCCCAGCAGGAAGGCGGCATCGTAGGCTTGGGCGGCGAACACCGCGCTGGGGTCGAAGCCGGCTTCCTCGGCGGCCTGGCCGAAGATATCGGTACCCGGCAGCTCGGGGCTACCCGGGCGAGTGGCGATCATGCCTTCCAGCGCATCCGCCCCTACCGCGTCGACCAGCGACGCCCCGACCATGCCGTCGGCGCCGGCATACTGGGTGAAGGCGCCACTCTCGTAAGCCTGGCGCAGGATGGTCTGGCCCGAGCCGTCGGCATAAGCCAGCACGACCAGGGTCTCGGCGCCGCTGGAGGAGAGCGAGCCCAGCTCGGAGCGGTAGTCGGCGCGGCCGTCCTCGTGGGCCAGGTTCTCGGCGATCGTGCCGCCGCCCTCCTCGAAGCCCGCGGTGAAGGCTTCCGCCAGGCCGCGGCCGTAGTCGTTGTTGACGTAGGTGACGGCCACCTCGTCGAAGCCCTTCTCGAGCATCAGCTTGGCCAGGATCTGGCCTTGGTAGGCATCCGAAGGCACGGTACGGAACACCAGGTCGTTATCGTCCAGCTCGGTCACTGCCGGGGCCGTAGAGGCCGGCGAGACCATCACCACCCCGCCCGGAATCGCGGCACTGTTGGCCGCCGCCACGGTCGCCCCGGTGCACAGCGCCCCGACGATGGCCGTGACGTTCTCGGTGTTGACCATGCGGTCCGCCGCGTTGGACGCCGCCGAGGCGTCGCTACAGGTGGTATCGGCATTGGGCATGACCAGTTCCTGCCCGCCCAGGATGCCGCCCTGCTCGTTGATCTGCTTCACCGCCAGCCGCGCGCCCTCGAAGATCGGAGGGGTCAAGCTCTCGATCGGGCCAGTGAAGCCGCCGATGAACCCGATCTTCACTTCCGCCTGCGCCGCGCCAGCGAATGCCACGCTGGAAGCAGCGATTGCCATCGCCAATACGCTCTTTTTCATTTGTTTTTCTCACTCTCGTTGAGTACGTCCGTGACGTACGTCTGGTTGACTACGCCCCGGTCAGTTACGCCTGGTTACGAATAAAGGACACCCCTTAAATCTGGAAGGCTCGGAGGCAAAACACAAGCCCTCCATACCAACGTTTGACCCTTGCCGCACAGCGCCAACTCCTTATCAGCGATGGAGAACCCGGCACGGTAACGCTCGGCGCGTTCAACGCTGCCGGTCATGCCCCGCCGGGCATCGCCTATACTCAAGTCCGCTACGGCTTCAACACTCGCCACGCACACCAAACAGGAGCCCTACCATGCGCCCTGCACCTCTCTCCTTCATGCTGCTGGCCTCGCTGGGCCTGGCCACTGCCGCCCACGCTTTCACCCCCGCCGGTAGCGACACCGTCTACGAGGTCGGCGACGATGCCTTCGAAGGCTACTACAGCGCCGCCCAGGGCGAATCCCGCGGCACGGTATTGATCGTGCATGACTGGGATGGCCTGGGCGACTACGAACGCCAGCGAGCCGACATGCTGGCCGAGCAGGGCTTCGATGCCTTCGCCGTCGACCTGTTCGGCCAGGGCAATCGCCCCGAGACCACCGAAGATCGCCAGGAAGCCACCCGGGCGCTCTACTCCGACCGCGAACGCATGCGCGAGCTGACCCTCGCCGGCCTGGCCGAAGCCCGCGAGCAGGAGGCCGCCGAAAACGTGGTGATCATGGGCTACTGCTTCGGTGGGGCCGTGGCACTGGAGATTGCCCGCTCCGGCGAGGCCGAGAACGTGGCCGGCTACACCAGCTTCCATGGCGGTGTGGCCACGCCGGAGGGCCAGGAGTGGCCCGACGAGGTGCCTCCGCTGCTGATCGCCCATGGCGGTGCCGACACCAGCGTGACCATGGAGGACGTCAGCGGGCTGGTGGAGGAGCTGGAAGCCATCGAGGCGACCTACACGATGGAGATCTACTCCGGCGCCCCACACGGCTTCACGGAGTTCGAAAGCGAACGCTACCAGGAACGCGCCGACGAGGCGTCCTGGGCCGCCTTCCAGACCTTCCTCGAGGAGGTGCTATGAACCAGGCCCGGCCATTGATCATCACCGAACTGGCGGGAAGCCACCATGAGATCGGCGCGGAACATGGCCGCATCCATCGCCACCTGATCCAGCGCGGCATCCAGGTCTATGGGCAGCTGTTCTACGATTTCGTCGGAATCCGCTGGGAAGAGGCGCGCGACCGGGCCTGTCACTTCGAAGCCCAGATCGGTCAGGGCTTTCCCGAGATTCTCGAGGAGATGAATGGCATCGCCTGGGGGGCGGGGGTCGATTTCATCGACATCCTGACGCTCAACTGCCGCAGCGAGATCGCCCTGGCCCATGCCAGCGGCGGCTGCTCGGCCTTCTCACTGCAGCGCCACGGCCGGCAGTGGCTGGCCCAGAACTGGGACTGGCGCCACGATCAGCTCGACAACGTGGTCGCCCTGCACATCAAGGGCGACGGGCGCCCC
The DNA here is from genome assembly GCF_051062895.2 of Billgrantia sp. C5P2. NCBI lineage: Bacteria > Pseudomonadati > Pseudomonadota > Gammaproteobacteria > Oceanospirillales > Halomonadaceae > Billgrantia > Billgrantia sp. C5P2. Next base: position 374,689 of record NZ_CM128542.1, on the reverse strand, counting down.
GAGCTGGTCAGCATCGGCGAAGCCGGCATGGTCGGCAAGGTGGGCCTGAACGCCCGCGGTATCGGCGTGTGTCTCAACGCCATTCGTTCGCAGACCTGTGGTCCCGGCCTGCCGGTCCACGTTGCCCTGCGCAAGATCCTCGAGAGCGAAGACATGCCGAGCGCGCTCGCCGTGGCCACTTACGACCGGGTCTGCTCACCCGCCCATTTCCTGCTCGCCAGCGCTCAGGTCGGCAACGAAGGGGGCCAGGCCGTGGGCCTCGAGGTACAACCCGGCGAGCCGGGGCGCATCACACCACGCAATGGCATCGTCACCCATACCAACCACCTCTACGCCGAGGACACACCCTGCCCGGTGCAGGACTTCCCTCGCGTCGACTCCCACCCGCGCCTGTGCCGGCTCGACGCGCTGCTCCACGACGAGTTGGCGGAGGATGCCGGCGTCGACGAGGCCAGGCTGTTCGACGTACTCAGCGACCATCAGGGAGCGCCGATGTCGATCTGCCGCCACTTCAACCCCGACCAGCCCGCCGAGGAGCGCATGGAAACCCTGTTCTCGGTGGTGATGAACCTGAGCGAGCGGCGCCTGACCCTGCGCCATGGCAAGCCCTGTGAAAACGACGACAGCCTGACTGTCACCTTGAATTGAAACGCCCTATCCGTTCATGGGATGAGTCGGACTCGGGCAGCTCCCCTTTCAGGTAGCGCTCGGAAGTGAGCAGGAACGAGCGCCGGAACAGGTCGTGAATGGCCTCCTCGCGGCGCAGCTGGAGCAGCGCCCACTCTTCCTCGGAAAGGCACGTATCCTGGCGCGGATACTTCCAGGCCAGGCGTACCGAGCCCGAGGTGGCATCGCAGATCTGCAGTGAGGGGTTGGCCCCGCGCTTGGCGGTGCTGAAGCAGTACGGCATGGCGACCTCCGTTCGCTCAATTAATGATAACAATTATCATTAACTACGGAGAATCTAGTCCTCGCCCTGACCTCTGTCAAATGCTACGAAGAAAAATCATTCTCGTTCCCTTTCTTCCTTGCTCGTCCCCGATGGGAGTGGTACACATGCTAACGCATACCATTCTCATTTGATACGGAGACGAGTAATGAAGAAACTACTACTTTCCGCCCTGCTGTCCGGCCTGATGGTCGCTGCTACCGCTCATGCCAGCACCCCCACCGAGCACTTCAAGGGCGAGCCCGCCGAGACCCTGAGCCAGGCGGTGGCAAACTTCTCCGAAACCAACCAGCAGTTGGCCGAACTGCTCGCCCAGGACGAGCTGAGCCTCGAGGATCTCGGCGCCATCCACGAACTCACCTACACCCTGGAAAACGCGCTGGAGAAGATCAACGAGGAAGCGGAGGCAATGGCGGTCAACCTGGAAGAGGTGCACCTGGGATCCGAGACAGGTGACTTCGAGCGCGTGCAGAGCCACGGCGCCGACTACCTGGAAGCGGCCCAGACGCTGGTGAACTGACCCCGCAGGCGGCGCACTGGCTGGCACGCCGGCCGGTGCCCGCAAGCGCAGTCGGCTTGCTTGACGCCTAGCCCGCCAGCGCCTCTTCCACCACCGCCCGCGCCTCGTCGCTCATGGGCAGCTCCAGCGCCAGCTCCCGGGCGCGCGGCGACATCTTCTTCCAGGTCATCTGCACGATGCGCACCAGGTGCTCGTGCTCCACCTGCTTGGAGAAGTCGGCGAAGTAGTTCTCGAGAAACACCAGGCAGGCGCAGTCCTCCACCGCCTGGGTGCCCGGGTCGCGGCCCAGGCCCTGCTTGCGGATCATCCGGGAAACCTCGGCGGCATCCTCCGCGGAATAGCCGACCGCCTCCATCACGCGCGCCGTGGTCTCACCGGCCCGCTTGCCCTGGTCGCGGCGCCAGGTGAGATAGCCCACGCGCCCCTCCGGGTACTCGCTGCGCGGCACCTCCCAGCGCTGCAGATGCTGCGATCGTACGGCGAGTTGCACCAGCTCGCTCGGCGCCTCCTCCACCCGCTCCAGCCAGGCGCTCATGCGCCCCGCATGCCACAGCTCCAAAGGCAGTGACTGGCCCTCGACCTCCACCCGGCGGGGGTCTCCGGCGTGCAAGGTATCGAGCTCGGCAATGGCGCGCTCAAACGGTGTTTGATCTGGCATAGGGATATCCTTGCAAGTCGTTATTGCCACAGCATACCGCATCCGGGCGTGACGCCGACAACCCAACTCCCCTTAGTCATTCTCTGGAAATTGACTTGTAACCCACTGAATCCCAACTAACTTGAGGACATACCTATCGAACACCACGCAGAGATATCACCATGAAACGTCGCGCCCTGATCCTCCCTCTCGCCGTGCTCACGCTCGGCGCCATGCATGCCAAAGCGCAAGACACCAGCGTCGACCCCGCCGACGATCGAGTCGAAGCGGAACTCAGGCAGGAACTCGAACAGACCCAAGGCCAACCCATCGAGACCCTCCAACAGGCCGTGGACGCCCTGGAGCTGCGCAACGACCTGCTCGACGTATTGATGCAAAAGGAGGAACTGACCGACGGCGACCTGGCTATCGTCCGACAGCTCACCGAGGACATCGAAAACGCCCTGGCAAAGGTCGAGGAAGAGGTCGGCACCATGCGTGACCGGGTTCAGGAAGTGCGCACAAGCGCCGATAGCCAAGGGCAGGAAGGCATCCGCGAGAGCGGCAGGGATTATCTGGATCGGGTCAGGACGCTGATGCAGTAAGGCATGTTCTGTCTTGCGATGTAAGCTCCGGGCTCGGCATGATAAAGACCCTGTCCCCCCTGCCTCGGAGCCTGCATGTCATTTTTCTCTCGCCTCAAGGAAGTGGCCGCGCCCAGCATCGGCCTGGGCTGCATGAACCTCTCCCACGGCTACGGCAATCCCGTTCCCGAGGCCGAAGCGCTGCGCGCCCTCGATGAAGCCTTCGAGATGGGTTACCGCCACTTCGATACCGCCACCCTCTACGGCGCCACGGCCAACGAACGGGTGGTAGGCAAGGCGCTCGCCAGCAAGCGCCACCAGATCCTGCTGGCCAGCAAGTGCGGCATGGCCATAAACCCTGAGCTTGGCAAGAAGGTGATCGACGGGCGCCCCGAGACGCTCAAGCGGCAGTGCGAGGCGAGCCTTAAGCGCCTGCGCACCGATCACCTGGACCTCTACTACCTGCATCGCCTGGACCGCCAGGTGCCCATCGAAGAGAGCGTCGGCGCGCTGGGGCGGCTGGTGGAACAGGGCAAGGTACGCGCCATCGGACTCTCGGAAGTATCCGCCGCCACCCTGCGCCGCGCCCGGGCCGAGCACCCCATCGCCGCGGTGCAGTCCGAATACTCGCTGTGGACCCGTAACCCCGAGATCGCCCTGATCGATGCCTGCCGCGAAGCCGACACCGCGATGGTCGCCTTCAGCCCCCTGGGCCGTGGCTTTCTGGCTGGCGCCGTGACCGAGGCCACGCAACTCACCGAGAACGACGTGCGCCGCGGCATGCCGCGCTTCAGCGCCGAAAACCTACCGCAGAACCTGCGCCAGCTGGAAAAGCTCCGGGCCATCGCCCGCGAACAGGACGTGACCACCGGCCAACTGGCCCTCGCCTGGCTCAAAGCTCAGGGCGACGACGTGATTCCGATCCCCGGCACCCGCTCCATTGCGCATATGCGCGAAAACCTGGCAGCCGATGAGCTACGCCTGGATGCCGCCACCCTCGCGCGGCTGAGCGAACTACTGACGCCGGACCAGGTAGCCGGCGCCCGCTACAGCGAAGCGCTGCAGAAGGAGATCGATACGGAGGAGTTTGGTAGCAGCACCTCTTAGCTGCCTGCGCGGCAGTTCACCGTGGCACGCATGTCGACGCCAAATGCATTGATTTCTGAGCTGCCTGTGCGGCAGCTCATATGATCAGCCAGAAGCGCGTCGGTGGCCTGCATTTCTGAGCTGCCTGTCCGGCAGCTCACCATCGAAAATATCGTCTGGCTGGTCGAGTTCTTTTCTGAGCTGCCTGTGCGGCAGCTCACCCCGACTTCGCCAATACCGGCGAGGCCTACCTTTTCTGAGCTGCCTGTGCGGCAGCTCACACGTTGTGGGACCCCTGGCGCTGCCCCCTGGTTTTCTGAGCTGCCTGTGCGGCAGCTCACCGCAGCCAGATAGAAGCGCTCGGGTTGCGCGTTTTCTGAGCTGCCTGTGCGGCAGCTCACGCCGGCGCGGTGCACGGCCTCTATGGCTACCTTTTCTGAGCTGCCTGTGCGGCAGCTCACGCGATGTGTCCACGGCGTCGACAGATTCCGCCTTTTCTGAGCTGCCTGTGCGGCAGCTCACGTTATTAGGCAGGAATTAACATTGGGCCGTCATTTCTGAGCTGCCTGTGCGGCAGCTCACCCGGTGCAGTACTACCGGCTTATTGTCTCAGTTTTCTGAGCTGCCTGTGCGGCAGCTCACCAGGGGGCTCACGACTCCGCAGAGGCGTTGTTTTTCTGAGCTGCCTGTGCGGCAGCTCACTGCGCACGTGGGTCAGCGTCCCTGCCGTGTCATTTCTGAGCTGCCTGTGCGGCAGCTCACTACTGCTCAGATTATAGCAATACGCAGGGCCATTTCTGAGCTGCCTGTGCGGCAGCTCACCTGTTTTGGTGGCACGCCCTACACTGCGCCAGTTTCTGAGCTGCCTGTGCGGCAGCTCACGACCGCCTGCGGGAAGCACTGGGCAGCCTCAATTTCTGAGCTGCCTGTGCGGCAGCTCACGCGCCAGCCGCGCCGGGGCCTTGACCGTGTCGTTTCTGAGCTGCCTGTGCGGCAGCTCACAGGTCCAGAATACGCTGAACATAGACCCGGCATTTCTGAGCTGCCTGTGCGGCAGCTCACCCTCGTCCTTCAGCCACTTCACGATAGCTCGATTTCTGAGCTGCCTGTGCGGCAGCTCACTGGCCGTATGCCCTGATGGGCATCGGGTTGTATTTCTGAGCTGCCTGTGCGGCAGCTCACCATCGCAGAGCCCTAAAGAGCAGCAGCGCCATTTTCTGAGCTGCCTGTGCGGCAGCTCACGGGTTCGCCATGTGACGCTCTCGGCAGTCCAGTTTCTGAGCTGCCTGTGCGGCAGCTCACCTCGAGGACGTGCACGGCATGCTCACCGCTCATTTCTGAGCTGCCTGTGCGGCAGCTCACGATCTCCTCGAGGGCGATGCCGACCACCTCGATTTCTGAGCTGCCTGTGCGGCAGCTCACGAAAAGTACGTCTGGCGCCACTTCTTGTGCATTTTCTGAGCTGCCTGTGCGGCAGCTCACAGGCCGCCCAGGAACGCGGTGTTCCCCTGGTGTTTCTGAGCTGCCTGTGCGGCAGCTCACCTTACCCCCGGGGGAGTACATGAACAGGTTGCTTTCTGAGCTGCCTGTGCGGCAGCTCACGCACGTCGCCGTGGCCCAGTGGGGCGACAAGTTTTCTGAGCTGCCTGTGCGGCAGCTCACGCTCCTGGGGCTGTTCCTGGCTGTCTCGCCGTTTTCTGAGCTGCCTGTGCGGCAGCTCACGATCCGGCCAGCGGGGCGGTGCTTTCCGAGGGTTTCTGAGCTGCCTGTGCGGCAGCTCACGGCGGTTCTGCTGCGGGCTACCATCAATGCGTTTTCTGAGCTGCCTGTGCGGCAGCTCACGTGTTGGTGTCGGCTATGTTGGGACTGCGCCATTTCTGAGCTGCCTGTGCGGCAGCTCACGCTGATCCGTCGCGCCATGTAGGCCCCGCTGCTTTCTGAGCTGCCTGTGCGGCAGCTCACGAGTTCAACCGGTTCGGCATGAAGCTCGTTAATTTCTGAGCTGCCTGTGCGGCAGCTCACACAAACTTAGGTTCACTGTTCGCTCACTAGATTTTCTGAGCTGCCTGTGCGGCAGCTCACCAAGGGTACGTTGGCACACAAGCAGGTTTGACTTTCTGAGCTGCCTGTGCGGCAGCTCACTGGCCGGTCGCCTTGCTGCGCCCGCTGGTGTATTTCTGAGCTGCCTGTGCGGCAGCTCACGGACTAGGTAGCACGCTGCTAGGGATCAGTTTTTTCTGAGCTGCCTGTGCGGCAGCTCACTGATGGAAAGGTAATGCGTTACCTTTTTGAAATTTCTGAGCTGCCTGTGCGGCAGCTCACCCGGAATCCGCAAACTTTGGGTTCACCTCGATTTTCTGAGCTGCCTGTGCGGCAGCTCACGTCAGCGCCCTGCGCTACTGCATCGACCAGCTTTTCTGAGCTGCCTGTGCGGCAGCTCACAAGCCGGTGTCGCTGTCGATGAAGCGCACGAATTTCTGAGCTGCCTGTGCGGCAGCTCACGCCATGTGGCTGCTGGAGCGCGACCAGGTGGATTTCTGAGCTGCCTGTGCGGCAGCTCACCTGGGCGTGGCAAAAACAGCCCTTGATAGGATTTTCTGAGCTGCCTGTGCGGCAGCTCACGCGCGCCGACGATACCGCCGAGGAGGCGCTGTTTTCTGAGCTGCCTGTGCGGCAGCTCACTGGTGCTGATCGAGTCCGACCGCGAACAGGAATTTCTGAGCTGCCTGTGCGGCAGCTCACGCGCTGCCGGCGCTGGCCGTGGTGGTCGTGGTTTTCTGAGCTGCCTGTGCGGCAGCTCACACCACGCACGCAAAAAGCCCCCACCGCCCGAATTTCTGAGCTGCCTGTGCGGCAGCTCACCTGATCCCGGTGGATGCTGTCGAGATCGCGCATTTCTGAGCTGCCTGTGCGGCAGCTCACTGGTGCTGATCGAGTCCGACCGCGAACAGGAATTTCTGAGCTGCCTGTGCGGCAGCTCACTGGCGGCTCTGTATCTCGGCCGACTCCAGCCCTTTCTGAGCTGCCTGTGCGGCAGCTCACGTGTATGAAACCCTCATCTCGTTCCTTCGTTATTTCTGAGCTGCCTGTGCGGCAGCTCACACGTCCGTCCAGCTGAGGGCGCGTAACGGTCTTTTCTGAGCTGCCTGTGAGGCAGCTCACGCCGCCTACCCGAGCGCCATCTCCTCGCCCGGTTTCTGAGCTGCCTGTGCGGCAGCTCACGTCATCATGCGCGCTGCCCTGGACGCCGCCAATTTCTGAGCTGCCTGTGCGGCAGCTCACCTGTCGAAGACCGGCGATTCATCCGTCGAGCTTTTCTGAGCTGCCTGTGCGGCAGCTCACTAACGACGAATATTCCCATCCGCCGTCATATATTTCTGAGCTGCCTGTGCGGCAGCTCACCTCCGACGACGCCGAGCCGACCGGATTGTCGGTTTCTGAGCTGCCTGTGCGGCAGCTCACATGAACTCGCCGCCATCGTCCGACTTCATCAGTTTCTGAGCTGCCTGTGCGGCAGCTCACTTCTCGCGGGCGCTGGACTGGATTAGCGACAATTTCTGAGCTGCCTGTGCGGCAGCTCACGTGGTCGTGGAGGCGCAATCTCCTCGTCAGGATTTCTGAGCTGCCTGTGCGGCAGCTCACAAATCTATTTCGCAATCAGCATCCTTTTTATTTTTCTGAGCTGCCTGTGCGGCAGCTCACGCGGGAAATCGTGGGGCCTTGTTGATCTCACTTTTCTGAGCTGCCTGTGCGGCAGCTCACTGTCGACCCGCTGTTGTCATGGGTACCCAGCATTTCTGAGCTGCCTGTGCGGCAGCTCACTCGAGCAGGACCTGAACCGCATCTACCTGCTGTTTCTGAGCTGCCTGTGCGGCAGCTCACATTGCGAGAAATACCGATCAATTTATCCTTCTTTTCTGAGCTGCCTGTGCGGCAGCTCACATGGAGAGACTATTTACATTACGAAGCAGCGTTTTCTGAGCTGCCTGTGCGGCAGCTCACGATGCCGAGAGGCACCGCAGCCGGCGCCTGATTTTCTGAGCTGCCTGTGCGGCAGCTCACCCGCCTTGCAATTCCGCTCCGGCATGGTGGCCTTTCTGAGCTGCCTGTGCGGCAGCTCACCGCGGCAGCAGATGACGCCACAGACATGCTGTTTTCTGAGCTGCCTGTGCGGCAGCTCACATGTGCTCCATCCACACGCGAGCGCCGTACTTTTTCTGAGCTGCCTGTGCGGCAGCTCACGGAAGCCCCGCGGATCCTCGGGCGCGTGTTCTTTTCTGAGCTGCCTGTGCGGCAGCTCACACCATCCTTGCGCGCTGTTGCTGCTCATCTTTTTTCTGAGCTGCCTGTGCGGCAGCTCACGGTGTCGGGCCTGCTCGACATCCTGCCCGACTTTTCTGAGCTGCCTGTGCGGCAGCTCACGGTGTCGGGCCTGCTCGACATCCTGCCCGACTTTTCTGAGCTGCCTGTGCGGCAGCTCACTGCTGCTGGTCGCCGACGAGTTCGGCCGACTGTTTCTGAGCTGCCTGTGCGGCAGCTCACCTTACCGCTGACCTCGCCCACATAGAGCCCCATTTCTGAGCTGCCTGTGCGGCAGCTCACCAGTTCAGGGATTCTTAGATTCTTCTCCTGGTGTTTCTGAGCTGCCTGTGCGGCAGCTCACCCCCGCGGCTGTTCAGAAGAGCGCCTGAGCATTTTCTGAGCTGCCTGTGCGGCAGCTCACGCGGTCGCCAAGCCGGTCGCGGAGAAGCTGGCTTTCTGAGCTGCCTGTGCGGCAGCTCACAGCAGCCTACGGCTTAACGTCATCATGGGCATTTTCTGAGCTGCCTGTGCGGCAGCTCACCCGAAGGCCCGCACCACGTTGACGTTCGGGCCTTTCTGAGCTGCCTGTGCGGCAGCTCACAGTGGAGCCGTCTGGGCCAGTTCATGACTACTGTTTCTGAGCTGCCTGTGCGGCAGCTCACAATACCGAGGTATGCTCAAAGAGTATGTTCCTTTTCTGAGCTGCCTGTGCGGCAGCTCACAGGGCGCCGGCTTTCTCCAGGTCGCGCTTCACTTTCTGAGCTGCCTGTGCGGCAGCTCACTTGCACGTAGATCCGCCCTCCATGTTCTGCACTTTCTGAGCTGCCTGTGCGGCAGCTCACGGCGGCCACGATGGCGCGCATGGCGGCGATGATTTCTGAGCTGCCTGTGCGGCAGCTCACATAAACATTGTTCATTCTCCTGATCCTCAGCGATTTCTGAGCTGCCTGTGCGGCAGCTCACGCAGACGCCCTCAACGAGGTCCGTGCAAGCCTTTTCTGAGCTGCCTGTGCGGCAGCTCACAAGCGAAACTTGATGCCGCCGATCCACTTGGTTTTCTGAGCTGCCTGTGCGGCAGCTCACGTAAAGGTTCTTGCCGTTGCTGGCGCGCTTGATTTCTGAGCTGCCTGTGCGGCAGCTCACTTCGGCAGCCGGGTGCCCGAGCTGCTTGGCCGTTTCTGAGCTGCCTGTGCGGCAGCTCACCGAGGTGGCGAATGACGGAACAGTCACACAAATTTCTGAGCTGCCTGTGCGGCAGCTCACGGCCTTTCGCGCCCCGCCCGGTGGGCGACCGATTTCTGAGCTGCCTGTGCGGCAGCTCACATCTGCCAGTAGAGCGAGAGGTTGCTGAGCGATTTCTGAGCTGCCTGTGCGGCAGCTCACCCGCGGGACTCGACTTCGTTGACGGCCATGATTTTCTGAGCTGCCTGTGCGGCAGCTCACCTGAAATCGGTGAATCCAGAAGTACTCGTCGATTTCTGAGCTGCCTGTGCGGCAGCTCACCAGCGCCGCATGGGAAACATCGAACTCCTGGCTTTCTGAGCTGCCTGTGCGGCAGCTCACACGTCCGTCCAGCTGAGGGCGCGTAACGGTCTTTTCTGAGCTGCCTGTGCGGCAGCTCACAGGTAGTAGAAGCGCGCCGCGCGCTGGATGTCGTTTCTGAGCTGCCTGTGCGGCAGCTCACTCAACGAGATCGGTGCAGGCCTGGACATAGCGTTTCTGAGCTGCCTGTGCGGCAGCTCACATGCACGCCCGACCCAAACTCTTCAGCAGCTTTTTCTGAGCTGCCTGTGCGGCAGCTCACGAGTCCCGGTGCTCGATCCTGGCTGAACGTGTTTTCTGAGCTGCCTGTGCGGCAGCTCACATACGACTCAACTTTTTCCAACGATGTGTCGATTTCTGAGCTGCCTGTGCGGCAGCTCACCGTTCCTTATCGAAGGAATGAGACGAGTGTGTTTTCTGAGCTGCCTGTGCGGCAGCTCACAATTGACCAATCTGACGAAGTGCATTAGCACATTTCTGAGCTGCCTGTGCGGCAGCTCACTTTCCGAGGGGGTGGGCTTTTTGTCTCACGAATTTCTGAGCTGCCTGTGCGGCAGCTCACCGTTCCTTATCGAAGGAATGAGACGAGTGTGTTTTCTGAGCTGCCTGTGCGGCAGCTCACCAGTTCGTCAGCCTCACGCATGGCTACGTTGATTTCTGAGCTGCCTGTGCGGCAGCTCACTATATCGCCGGCTTCCTCAATGACATCGACCATTTCTGAGCTGCCTGTGCGGCAGCTCACCCCTCGACAACCCTGTGGCCGTGGCGCATGTATTTCTGAGCTGCCTGTGCGGCAGCTCACTCGCGCCCCATGGTCTTCTGCAGCACGGCGATTTTCTGAGCTGCCTGTGCGGCAGCTCACAGCTCTTGATCGGCGGTCGGCGCAGTGGTCATTTTCTGAGCTGCCTGTGCGGCAGCTCACAGGTGGCGTTCATGGCGCGTCTCGCTGGCCTGTTTCTGAGCTGCCTGTGCGGCAGCTCACGCATTGGCCGCTTCTTCCTTCGTATGGACATATTTCTGAGCTGCCTGTGCGGCAGCTCACGAGGTCATTTTGAGCTAACAAAATGTCGACCATTTCTGAGCTGCCTGTGCGGCAGCTCACTAGAGCATATTCAAGTTAAATACTTGATTGTTAAAGAGCAACAGCTTGATAGAGCAACGCCTCCCTTTTCAGAGAGGCGTCAGTAACATCTTGATTTTCAATAACCTAATGCGGCCCTCCTAAAAAGGGTCAGAACCATGGCACCGTCGCCTCACTGCTCAATCCGTAATGATTGAATCGCCCTGCGACCGGCTGTGGCTGTAGCTGGCCATGCTCGATGAATAGCGCAAACCGTTGCCCACTGGAGCGGCTGCTGACCTGCACGAAAGGCAGAGCGATCTGGCGCGCGGCGGGCGTTTCCATCAAGCGCTGTGCCTCTTCGACCCCGATGCTGTGCCGTTGGGCATAACGCTTCGCGCGGCTAGGGCTTCCAGTGTTGAACTGGCGCCGCCGAACGATCCGGTGCTGCGCATCGGCAGGTACTGGCTGAATGGCATCCAACATTACGTGGTCACGCATGCCGGTGAGCCACGAAAACTCCAACAACTGTTCCAACCGCGATTGCCCAGCGTGCAACCGCAGCCGATCCCCCGGCGTGCGTGCGCGCACGCCAGTCTTATGGTCGGGAAAGCTGATGCCAATATCATCCGCCTCCAGATCGAACAGGGCTCGATGCAGCTTGCTGTAGAGCGCCCCCATCAGCATCGCTGGCGCGAAATCCGGATCGGGCCGCAAGCGGATATCGATATAGTGTTCCATGGCTCACCCCGCATCGCCGAATACGCCACCACGGATAAAGGTCGCCATAACGAAATGCTGTTGTTCGGTAGGGGGTACCTGATCCTTGAGCAACCAGTTATCGAGCAGGTTATAAAAATCCATCTTCTGTTTCGGCTGCCGGAAGGCACTGCCCTGAGTGGTCACCGAGCCATAGGGCTCCACGGCAATCGGGCCGAGATCGCTTTCGTCTTCCGGTACTGGATACCAGGTATCGATGGTACGCAGGGCATTACCCAACTTCTGGGAGTGGATAGCGGCGGTTTTTTCAGCCCCAATACTGTAGAGGGTTTTGCTCTTGTCTCCTCGACTGCGATCTAGGATCAGCTCCTGCGAGGGGAACACCTCTTGACCGGCACCGACCCGGGCAAAGGCCACCACATCCAAAAGCAAATAACGCTCGCCGGACAGCGCCTCGTTGATAAGCCCGCCTAGCTCGCGAGTGGCCTTGCTCCCCTCAAAATCACGCAGCGAATGCTCGAGCGCATTGAAGGTCCACTGTTTTTCCGCTTGCCCTTCCTTCATCTGACTGATGACAACTTCTATTTCTTCCGCACCGACGCGATTGCGCCACAGGAAGCGGCCATTGGCGAGATTGCAGGCATAGCGATGAGCGAGCTCACCAAAGCCGTGCTCACTAAGGTAACCCGTCACCGTCTGTTTCAGCTTGTACTGGTATTCGGCGCTGTTGCAGGCCGAGGGGGTACCGGCACCGGCCAGCACTCGTAGGGTAAAGTGCACCGCCAAGGTATCGACATCGTGCGGCAGCGCTGCGACGTCGACCGTCTGCAAATTAGGGTTTTCAATCGCGGCATCGAGCTTGGCCGGATCTTGATCCTTGGCCTTCAGTCGGTTGGAAATAGTGCCGCGAACGGACTTCTCGCGAACAGGGATGCCGCTCCATGCCGCATGTTGGGTGCGGTCATCCCAGTTACCAGCGCTGAACAGCGCATCGGACGGATCGAGCTTACGCTCGAAGGCGAGGACAGAAGCGGTTTTGAGTGTGTCATTCTTGGCCATGAAAGGTTTCCTGCATCAGTCGTTGATCAAGGTATCGGTGTAGGCGTTGCTCAAGCGATAGAGGCCACGTTCGAGATCATTCTCCACGAACCACATCAAGGCTTCGGGATGCTTGATTCGGTGGGGACTTACCCATTCGCCGATCGAGTAAAGGCTTTCGACGAACTGGAACGGCACCTCAGGATCACGGGCATTAGCCACCACGCCCGAGTCGAAAAGCTCAGAAATGGCACCGTAGCCCACCGGGATCGGCACTAGCCAACCGGGATACGGGCGGCGAACCTCCCAGCTCATTTGTTCCTTGCCGTTATCGTCTTCGCCCTTGGTGATCCGGCACTCGTGGTTGAGCCGCGATAGGTCGAGCCAGGCGTCCAGCGGTGTGGCACTTTCGCTATTCGCTTTGAGGGTGGCGGTATGCTCAGCGAGCCGGTCATCACGGAGCACCAGCGCAAACCCCGGCAACAGTCGGCGCCTGAGACGATGCCACTGTTTCGTGCCTTCTTCCTCGTTGGCATCGAAGCTGATCAGCTCCGGGCGATGGCGCCGCTCACCGGGGCGGGGCGGTATCACACTGCCTCCAGCAACACGCATGCCCTGTACCTGCTGATAAAGCTTATTAGCAATCGCTTGACGGCGTTCGGCGCTTTTCAGGTCATCGCTGCCATCTGCCTCGGCGCCAATCAATAGCGAGACTTCCAGATGCGCCCGGCCTTCCTCGACGATGGCCGCTGTGCTGCCGGTCTTGTCTACAGGATTACGTGTGAGATGGAAGGCACGTGTGAAGCCTCCCGATGTGACTTGTGGGTCGAGGCGATGACACACCACCCCGATCTCGTTGAAGACCAGCTTGATATCATCGGACAGGTTACGCTCCAACGCCTGCATCAGCCCCATGAAGGCGCTCATGGCAGGAAAGCCCCAGGTCATCGGGCTGGAGATGGCATTAGCGTTCTGGATGCGCAGCTGGGGAAGCAGAAGAAGATGCTGGATCATGCTGCCTCTCCTTGATCGTCGTCTTCATCGCGCAGTGCTTCTTGAAGATCGTCGAGCTGACGGCGGAATTCGGTCACGATACCCTCAAACCGGCGTTTCCAGTTGTGGTGTTCTGCATCTCCGAAGCTGAGAGGGCTGTTGTAGCTCAACTCACGATTGAGCCAGTTGGCCGCGCGAGCGCTGATGGCTTCGTGCCAGTTCGACTGTCGGCGCGTCTCGGCAAACTCGCTATCCTCATGGGCCCGGCCCGGATCCAGCCAGTACTGCTCTTCCAGAGCCAACTGGCACTTTTCCTCAGCCGTCCAGCCAGGTGCCAAGGAGTGGATATCGAACGTGAACAGCATCAACTCGTCGACCAGCATTGCGGTGAGGTCGTCGCGCAGATCACGGGTGTGCATGTTCTTGGTGGGGTCCGCTTCCAGCAAGCGCTTGAGTTCACCCACAATGCGTCGGACGTTTGGACGCCCTTTGAATGCTCGGAAGGCGTCCCGCATCGGCGCGTACACCTCGCGCGACTCCCAGTTTGGCGGTAGCGATGCCAGTAGATAATTCTGGCCGCCCCGTTCGCTATTGAGCTGCGAGATGTTCTGCGGTTTGGTTCCGCCGAGTTTCTGCACTGCCAGATTGGGGTAGCTGGTATAGCCGCCCTCATACGGCGCCTTGTCCTTCAACGCCTTACGCGCCGCCTTGTTATGATCGCCAAAGAACCAGGTATTGGGACTGACCTGCGCGTAGAAGCGGTGAGTCAGCGCTGTAGCATAGAGCGGTGCCAGCAGGCGGTAGCTTTTATCATCTGCAGGGTCGTCGCCGACCAGCCAGAAAAGCTGTTTCCCCATCACATGAGAGCTGGGTGCTCCCTTGGGCTCGGTGATGCTAGCGAAGGCGCGTACCCAGCTTTCGGCTTCCTCGCGATCTTGGCTCAAGGCATCGATCAGTGCTTCGTCGAAATCGAGCGCCCGCTCCAGCAGCGTACGCCCTTGCCACTCCAGTTTCAGGAACTTGTAAACATCAAGCGCTGCCGCATTGCCGACAACATCGCCCTGGAAATCGGCAGGCAGACAGTGGCTACCCACTAGGCCGCCTTGATTCAGCTGACCGGGTTCGATGTAGAGGTTCGTGCCCTTGGCATCCGGGTGGATTGCCTTCAAGGAGTGCGTGACGACCTGAAGCTGGCTGACGCGACGAGCCGCATCGGCCAGCCAGGCTTGCGGCTCGAACTGTCGCTGGAGTTCAAGATACTTGGGATCGTCCGCTGGGAGCTTTTCCGTCTTGTTCGCGAAGCGGTCATGGATGAACCATTCAACCAAGTCGCGTAGGGACGCATGGTATTGGGGGTCTGGCATAGGTTCCCTGCCTTACTTGGGTGGCATACCCAAGGCATGTCATAATGAGCCCCAAGCGTGGTAACGCTTGGGGCATGGTTGGGCCAAACTATTCGTCTCGTCTAACGGGACGATAACCAATCATCCACACACCTCCTTGCTCTTCCCAAAGCAGGTCAGACGTTATCGATGCCTTGCTCGCCCATTGAGCGGCCACTCTTGGGCGAGCGTCTCACACGGCATTGCCAAGCTTGAAATCAACATACTCTTCCGTTTTCGGAAATACAACCTAGCAGCTTGTACTGGATAAACTTGACATGTGGGACGCTATGGTAACTTCTCTAGGCAGCCGAAAAGGCCGCTTAGAAATAGCACCTAGTGCTGGACAGGTATCCGCTGCCGCACAGGCAGCCTCAGCCGGCCCGATCCAGGCCGGCTGCTTACTTTTTCCTCACGAATCCCAAGGCCGGGTGAAAATGCCATCCCTGCGGGGCGTAGTTCATTTTCAGGCGGATGCGACCGAAGCGCCGGGCGCAGCGCTCTAACTCCATGTCCATGGCCTCGGCTTGATCCGTCAGTGCGACCATGTAGTCGGGCTCGTTCCAGGGCGCGATGCAAGGCTGGCGAAAAACGTCCTCCGGTATCCGATCCAGCTCGGTCTCCACGGGTGTCAGCCTCTCCTCCCTACCCTCCTGCTCCACCCGCCAGAAGCCGTAGTCTTCCTCTGTTTCATCCGGGAGCAGCACGAATTCGCACTCCGGTTCGTTGTCCTCCCGAAAGGGGTGATGCTGTACCGGTAGCGCCCCGAGGGTCATCATTGCAGGGCGATAGAAGAGGTAGGCCCCAAGATGCACCTGTGCCGGCTCACCGCGACGCCTGCGTCGCTGACGACCAGGAGCGGCCCCCTCGATCATGAGCGCGGCAAGTCGCGCATGCTCGAGATCGACGAGCTTGTATGCCGGCTCTAGCACCTCGCCCGGTAACAGGCGTGGGCGCGAGTCGATATGCTCGATCTCAACCTCTCTCAGAAGCTCCGCCAGTTGGTGCGACCTCAGCAGCCAGTCCCGCTCGGTCTCGAAACCTGGTCGGCTGAAGGCCGGCGCGACCCGTTTCAGATGTCGCACGTTGGTTCCAAGCAGTGCAATGTTGGGGGCATGAACGGGGGCAGGACGGTGGCGGCGCACGCGACCGGCAAGCTGAATGATTGAGCGCATCGATGAAGGCTCGACCACGGCCCAGTCGTAGTCGTGGTCCCTACCAACCTCAGTGACCGGCGACCCAAGCACGATGAAGAGGTGATCCTGGGCGGAGCCGCTGTCGAGTCGGGCGCGAATATCGGAGAGATCGAAAACGGCATCCTCGCTGCGTCGATCGAGCGTTCGGTCCAGGCGCGCTTCCAAGCGTGAGCGCAGCAGCAGCGGAAACTGGGAGTGGTAAACGCAAAGATGGATCTGCCGCCCTTCGGGAATGTCCGATCGATAGAGCGCCTGGGCGACAGCGACCAGCGGCTCGATGTTGGCCATGCGCACCAAGCCGAAGCTGGCTCGCTTACCGCTATGGGGATCGACTGAATGGTGGCGCTCATGAAGGGAGCACGCTTGGGTGAGTATCGTCTGGGCGGTCGCCTGATGAACGGCGTCCGGATGGGCGGTGGGAGCGGACAACGGCACGAGATAGCCGCGGCGAACCGGCTCTTGATCAGCGAGCCTAGCAGCGCGCTGCTGGGCAAACTGACGATGAGCAGCATCGAACTGCTCACCCTCTGCGCACTGCTGCTGGGCGCAGCCATACTCATCGAACCAGGCACAGCAGGGGCTCAGCGGGGTGCCGGGAACGCCGCGATGGCGCTGGTACTCTGCACGACCGGCGCGATAGGCCTCAAACAGGCCGCGTACCAAGGCTGGCGGCAGCGTGGCCGAGGAGAGCAGCACCCGTGAGCCAAGTAGTCCTGACCAGTACACCAGACGTGTCAGACCGGGAAGGTCATGGATGTCGAAGTCATCCGGCTCGTCGAGCACAAGATCACTGCTCATCAACCGCAGCATGGGTGCGATCTGATGCCCTCCGCGCAGGCTCTCCGTGGCCGGTATCAAGTGATCGATGGTACATACCAGCACCGGAGCGCTGATCAGCGCTCGGGCATGCGGGTCATTCGCAGCCCGCGACAGCAGCGGATGCTCGTCGACTTGACCTTCGAAATGGACATGACTCTGCTCATCCAGCAGTGCACCACGAGACTCCGAGCCGCCGCTCTCACGCTGATGGTGCTCGAAGAGCTCGCGGCTGGCGCTGCCGCCGACCCTAATCGCCAGGTCGTCGCTACCCAACCCCAACCTCTCGCGGTAGACCTGCCCGGTTTGCAGCGTAAGCGTTCTCAGGCCAAGGGCTATCGAGAAGCGAGCGCCTTCCCCTGGATCGCTCAAGGCATACATGATCCGGCCATTGGCAATGGTCTTGCCGCAGCCGGTCGAGGCCATATTGACGCCAAAAAATCCCTGTTCGCGAGCCCTGTCACGCAAACCCGCCGCCAAGTCGAATGCCTTGTCCTGCCAACGAAAACGAGGGTCGCGGCTGCGCTGGCGAAAGCCCTTGTGCCGCGCAATACGCGGCAGGGCTCTTGACATGTCCGGCAAGCGATGAACTATTTCGCCCGCCGCCCGGGTTACGCCCAGCAGGTGCTCTTCCAATGGCTGGCATAACTGACGCGTGCCGTTCAGTACGGCGGTATTGGCGTATAGCGCGGTTGACCAGGCACCAGGGAGCCGCCCTTTGTCGGTCAGGCTCGAATAGTGGTGATCCGCCAACATCAACGCCAAACGCGCCAGATGCATGACGTAGGGAGACTCCAACGGTGGCACCGTTGCCCTGACTTCTTTCAGTTGCCGCGCCACCCGTCGACTGCGCTGTCGCCATGCATCAGTCGTGGCAGGCAGGCCATGGGGAAATTCCCAGTACGGCCTGACATCCTTCGTCTCAGCAAATTCAACACATTCGTTCCAGGCAGCCGTGATGGCCTCGGGAAGCGCCGGCAGGTTAGCGGCGTTCATATCGGCACGGGCCCCGACCCACTTTTGCTGGCCGTTGTCATCATAGGCCGGCAATGCCGGCAGGCGATGATGACTCAAGACTAGCCAGCCAATCGCAGC
Organism: Billgrantia sp. C5P2; assembly: GCF_051062895.2. Classification (NCBI taxonomy): domain Bacteria; kingdom Pseudomonadati; phylum Pseudomonadota; class Gammaproteobacteria; order Oceanospirillales; family Halomonadaceae; genus Billgrantia; species Billgrantia sp. C5P2. Next base: position 356,769 of record NZ_CM128542.1, on the reverse strand, counting down.
AGCAAGCGGCGGTAGTTGAATAAAAGGCGTTTTCTCCTTTTCAGCGATATCAGCCAATCCATCGCTTTTGAGGCGGCCCAGCCAGCATGCATCGTCATCGGGAGTAGGCTGTTCGAGCCGAGAAAGCCAGGTCTCGTCATCGTCATCACCAACAAAGGCTTCAAGCAAACGCAGCGATACCCACTCGTGCCGGTACCGATTTCGCCCCTCCAGACGGCCATGGAGACGATCCTGAAAGGCACGGCTCGCCTTGCCAAGGTCATGGAGCAGGGCAGCTATCGAAGCCAGAAGATGGATCAGGCGACCGCTGTGCCAATCGTTTTCATCCTCGGCACGCAGGATGTTGCGGCGTGTAGTATTAGTCGGAGACCCTCCTCTCGCATTGAACTGTGCAGCATTACCCACGATCCACATCAGTTCGCTGTGATCGCGCCCACGAATCCAGTGGCAGGCTACGGCGGTGTTTTTTCGCGCTGACTTGCGCAGCAACTTTCTCAGCGTATCGAGTCCCGCCTGGGTGATCGGCGTCTGCCAGGTGCGATCACCACGCCTCTCGGCGAACTGATCCAGGATTCGTCGCGTCTCCTTGAGCGCGTTTTTGCTGCACTGGGAAACTAGCAGCACGTTCACGCAGCCGGCCCTCCCAGCTCGAGCGCCACGTCCTTCAAGGTATCGATCATGTAGTCGAGGGATTCCGTCCGCGTTAGCCGCTCGATGCACGCCTGGCGAAACTCCTGCTCTTCATCGCCCTGCATGGCGGAAAGAAATGCCTGGGGCAGAATCACGGCATCCTTGACTAGGTCGGCGACGTCGAATACCAGGCCACCGCGACGCGTCTTGCCATGCAGCACCGCCAATCCGTGCGGAATGCCGAGCACCCAGGTAGCGGTGGCCGCCAGGCCATAAGCCAGATAATTCCCGTGATCGAGGAAGCGGTTGGCGGGATCGGTGCCACTGCCCCGCTTAGCTCGGGTGAAATCGCCGTAGTTCACGGCACGAGTCGCAAGCTTGAAAAGCAACTTGGTCAGGCGGGCTTCCAGGGTGAGCAGATCGGTAGTGTTGGGCGACTTGCCAATGGCCTCACGATGCGTTGCCAACGCTTGATGAAGCGCGTCCGTAGAAATGGAAAAACCGGCCTCTTTTAAGGGACGACCGGTCCATAGCGATTCGATTCTATTGAGACGTGCAATCTGGAATGCCTTCGCCGCCGCCAAGCGCTTCTCGTCATCGAACCAGAAGTGCACCCAGTGCTGGAGATATTCCGTGGGGCGGTACTCGCTTTGGGGTGTCAGCCAGGCAACATCGACATCCACTTCGTTGGCGGCAAACAAGGGTGTGCCGCCACCGCCGCAGAAGCCTACCAGCACGCCAGCCTTGGCCAGTTCACGCATCGCTGCCTGGGTAATCGATGTGCCAGTACCGAGCAGCAGCGAGGTGGTATTGGCGATGGGAATATTCCAGTAGCGTGACTGACTACCTTCATCGGTGACGTACTCGACACGTCCGCCGTTCACCAACACACGGCAATGTTGCAGGTAGTAGAGGTTTGCGCGTTTCGAGTGCAGGATCGTCTTCAGATCCGACGGTGATAGGTCGTCCATGAGTTCCCTGTCGTGCTTATTATTTGTATCTAATTAGTAACTATATAAGCACTCCTTCCTACTCCCTGCCACCCGTGCGTGGAGAGATAGTTGCTCTATCATCCCAAATGTTGACGCTCGTCACGTCCCTCAAACCACCTCCGCCACCTCTTCAAACGCCAGCCTCGCCCCCCTTGGACGCTGGCTTTCGGGGTCGCCTGCGCCCAGGTTGACCAGGAAGTTGCTCTTGTAGCGGCCGTCGGGGAAGAACTCCTCGTCGACCATGGCGTTGTCGAAGCCGCTCATGGGGCCGACGTCCAGGCCCAGCATACGGGCGGCGATGATCAGATAGGCGCCCTGCAGGGTGCCGTTGCGCCAGGCGGTATCGCTGGTCGTTTCGGGGTTTGCGGCGAAGCGTTCGCGGGCATTGGGCGAGCTGGGAAACAGCTTGGGCATGTGTTCGTAGAAGCGAGTATCGACGGCGACGATCACCGTGACCGGGGCTTCGTGGGCCTTGTCGCGGTTGGCTTCGGAGAGCGCCGGCAGCAGGCGCGACTTGCCCTCTTCGCTCATCACGAAGACGTAGCGTGCCGGCTGGCAGTTCATCGAGGTGGGGCCCCACTTCAGCAGGTCGTAGAGCCGGCGCAGGGCGGCCTCGTCGACGGGCTCCGGCCGGAAGCCGTAGTGGGTGTGCGCTTGGCGGAAGACGGTGTCGAGCGCGATGTCGTCGAGGGGCGGTCGCATGGGGTCTCCTGCTGTAATAGGGTTTTTGTCCCTATGGCCGTGCCTGGAAGTGATTGCCTCGTATCACATCACATGATGCGCTGCGGGCAGGTTTTCGGAGAAATAGATTTCCATGGCCACCGGGGCCATGTCCGCCTGTTCACCTGTCGCCGCGGCAATGGCTCGCGAATAGATCAGGTCGGGACTCTGGGTGATTACCGCATCCATCGTTCCATCGAGTAGCATGCTACGAGTATCGGGCGTCAGTCCATGACCTATGAAACAGATATCGGTATCACGCCGCGATTCGCGCAGTGCTCGCCCGATGCCATCCGACGCACCGCCCACGTTGTAGATGCCCACGATATCGGGATGCGCTTCCAATAGGCGGCAGGTGTTCTGGTAGTTCTCGTCGCGGTTGTCGTGCCCTTCATGCGGGCCGATCACGCTCAGGTAGGGGAAGTTCGCCTCCGTCAGGGCCAGAAACCCCATCTCGCGTTCCATGTGGGCACGGTAGGCCCGGCTTGCCGCAATGAGCGCCAGCTTGCCCGAGGTGACATGACAGAACCGCCCCATGATCTGGGCGGCGGTGCGCCCCGCGGCGAAATTGTCGATACCGAGGTAGAGGTGCCGGTTCGAGCTTGGCAGGTCCGAAATGATAGTGATGATGCGTTTTCCCGCCATCACGAGTTCGTCGATGGCCTGCCTCACGCGTGGATGGTCGATGGCCATGAACACGACGGTATCCGCGCTTCTGCCGTAGCGCCTCAGCGCCTGTGCCAGTGCATCGGGATTGAAGCTCTCAATGAAGTGGCTCCTGACCTTGACCGGCCCGGGCGAGAGAGCCGCCAGTTCGCGCACGCGTGTACTGAGCCCCGTGAGGTAGGGGTTCGTTCCCCTGGGCAGTAGAAAGACCACCTTGGCAAAGCGCGGGCCGAGCCGTTTGCTCAACTCCTCCTCGTCCATGTAGCCGATGTGCACGGCCGCTTCGAGCACCCGGCGCAACGTTGCCTCCCGCACACCAGGGCGGCGGTTCAGAACACGATCCACCGTCGCCGTCGATACCCCTGCCATGGCGGCAATATCCGGTATCAATGGCCGCCTTCCATCAAAAACCATCAAAAAGTCCTCATTGCCCCTGCGTAGGATCCTGCCCTAGCCTTGAGAATCGTAGGGCACGAACATCATTACCTACAAATAAATAAAAAAACATCATCCGGAGAACGTCATGCTTAACAAGATCAACAAGCTCGGCCGCCTGACGGCCGTAGCGGGTGCGCTGGCCATGAGCGTTGGCACGGCGGCGGCCCAGGAAGTCACCCTGCGCTATGGCCACATGCATACGCCGAACTCGATCGCCGGTATGCAGGCCGAGTGGCTGGCCGAGGCCATCACGGAGAAGACCAACGGCGAGGTCGCGGTGGATATCTTTCCCAATTCGCAGCTCGGCAAGCTTCAGGAGCTGGCCGAAGCGGTATCGACGGGATCGATCGCCATCTCCCACAACACGGCTGGCGCTATCGGCTCGCTCTATCCTCCCTTTGCCGCATTCGATACGCCCTACCTGTACCGCGACATCGATCACTTGATGGCGGTGATGGACGTGGATTCGCCCGTGATGGAGGAACTCAACGAGGGCCTGGTGGACGCCTCCGGTGTACGCTTGCTCTACGCCTTCTACTTCGGCACCCGCCACCTGACGACCAACCAGGAGATCAAGTCGCCGGACGATCTCGAAGGGATCAAGATTCGGTCCATTCCCTTCCCGATCTACATGGCCACCGTCGAAGGGATGGGCGCGGTTCCCGTTCCCGTGGATTGGGCCGAGGTACCCACGGCACTGGCAACCGGCGTGGTCGAAGGCCAGGAGAACCCGGTCAACGTGGTCGTCACCTCGAAGCTGAATGAAGTGCAGAGCCACATGATGCTGACCGGCCATATCAGCGCCGCTCAGGTCATCGTCATGAACGACGACACTTGGCAGTCGCTGTCGCCCGAGCATCGGGACGCCATCACCGAAGCCGCTGCCGAGGTTCGCGAGCGCGCCACGGCCGCCATGCTGGAGGCGGAAGCCGAGGATTTCGCCACCCTGCGCGAAGCGGGCATGCACATCGTCGGCCCCGAGGATGGCCTGGAGCTCGAGGCGTTCCGCACCCGCGTCAGTGATCGTATTGCCGAGGAGTTCACCGCGCAGTACGGCGAATTGTACGAGCAGATCGCGGCCGTTAACTGAGCCATGAACGAGCACAAGCCGATTGTCGGGCGAGCGGTCACCTGGCTGACGCAAGCGTGCCTTGGGGTGGCGATGGTACTGCTGGTCCTCATAGCCGTGCTGATCGTGACCCAGGTCGTGGCACGCAACCTGTTCGACACTGGCCTGCCCAGGGTCGATGAGGCCGCCCGCTTTGCCGGCATCGCCATGGTCTATCTTGCCGCCCCGTTTCTGCTGCTGCGCGGCCAGCACGTGGCGGTCACGCTACTGGTGGACCTGCTGCCTCGCCTGGGGCGCAGGCTCTGCCTGGTGGTGGGCGAACTGGCAACGCTGGGGTTCTGCGTTCTGACGCTGTACGGCTTCTATCGCTTCCTGCTGCGTGCGGGGCGCTTCGCCACACCGGCCATGGGCATGCCGAACCTTTGGTTCTACATGCCTGCACTGGTCGGGCTGATCTTTCTCGCGGTGGTGGCCGCCTACCGCCTCGGTCTGTTGGCGTCGGGCAGGGAGGTCGAGGAATGACCGTTACCCTGCTCATGCTGTTCGCCCTGGGCCTGCTCATCGGCGCCCCGGTGGCCGTCAGCCTTGGCCTGTCGGCGGGGCTCGTCATCCTGATTCACGACCTGCCGGTCACGGTGCTCGCCCAGCGGGCTGTGAACACCCTCGACAGCTCGCCGCTGCTGGCGGTCCCGATGTTCATACTGGCCGCCTCGCTGCTGGGGGCGACGGGGGTGACAACCCATCTCTTCGACCTCATGCGAATGCTGGTGGGGCGAGTACGCGGCGGCATGGCACACGTGAACGTGCTGGTCAGCCTGATATTCTCCGGCATGTCGGGGGCGGCGCTGGCGGATATCGGCGCGCTCGGCGGCATCCAGATCCGCCAGATGGTGCACCAGGGCTACAGCCAGCGCTTCGCCTCGGGCGTTACCATCGCGGCGGCCACCATCGGCCCGATCTTTCCGCCTTCCATTCCGCTGATCATCTTCGCCACGGCCGCCGAGGTGTCGACCATTCGCGCCCTGCTAGCGGGCGTGGTGCCGGCCCTGGTGGTGGCCTTGGCACTGATGATCCAGATCGCGGTGATGGCGCGCCGTCATGACCTGCCGCGCGACGACATCCGGCCCACCCTGCCCGCCATACGGCGCAAGGCGTGGATCTCGCTGCCTGCGCTGCTCGCGCCCGTGCTGCTGGTAGGCGGCATGATCAGCGGTTTCTTCGGCCCCACCGAAGCGGCCGGGGTGACGGTGGCCTATGCCGTGCTGATCGGGTTGCTGGTCTATCGCTCGCTCACCCTGGAGGGATTTGTCGGCTGCACACGCGACACGGTGCTGGCCACGGCCAACGTGCTGTTCGTCGTCGCGGCGGCGGCGCTCTTCGCCTGGGTATTGACGATGGACCGGGTACCGGCACGGGCCGGGGCATGGCTGCTGGAGGTGTCGGAAAACCCGCTCGTCCTGCTGCTGATCCTGAACCTGCTGCTGCTGGTGGTCGGCATGTTCCTGGAGGCCATCGTGGCCATCTTGATCATTGCGCCTATTGTCACCCCGGCACTACTGCAGGCAGGCGTTCCGCCCGAGCAGTTGGGTGTGGTCTTCGTGCTCAACCTGATGCTCGGGTTACTGACACCCCCGGTGGGAATGAGCCTCTACATGGTCTCGATCATCACCAAGATGCCGCTGCAGTCGGTCATCCGCGGCGTCGCCCCGTTCTACCTTTCCCTTTTCGCAGCCCTTGCGCTGGTAACGCTGGTTCCCGGCCTTTCCACTTGGCTGCCCAACCTTGTCATGAAGTGAGATTCCATGAGCAGACATCTCGGCGCGATCCGCCAACTGGGGTACGTGGTAACGGATATCGAGGAAGCGATGGACCATTGGTCCCGGGTCATGGGCGTCGGCCCGTTCTTCTACAATCCGCGCGTGCCGATAGAGAACTACACCTACGAGGGGCAGCGGTACGAGGTTCACAACTCGGTCGCCCTGGCCAACTCGGGATTCATCCAGGTCGAGCTGATCCAGACGCGCAACGATGCGCCCTCGATGTATCGCGACTTCCTCCAGGCCGGGCGCACCGGGCTCCAGCACGTGGCCTTCTGGACCGAAGAGTACGATACCGACCTGGCCGCCATGGAAGCCCAGGGGTTTAATGTCAAGATGAGCGGCGAGGTCGGCGAGAACGGGCGTTTCGCCTACTTCGACCGCGAGCATCACCCCGGCACGGTGATCGAGCTTTCCGAAGTGCGTGGCCCCAAGGGCGACATGTTCCGCCTGATACGCGAGGCCTCGCAGGGCTGGGATGGCAGCGACCCGGTTCGTCCCTTCCCTTCGCTCGACAGGCGCAGCGCATGATCCGTGCCTCTTATCTCGTGGAAACCCCGCTTGACCCTCGCTCGGTAGCGGAAATGATGGCCGGGGAGCAGAGTTCGGGCACTTTCGTGCGCGTCGAAGGTGAGACCGAGGCGCTGCGAACGCGATTCGGTGCCCGTGTGGCCAGGGTCGAGGTGATCGACGAGCAGGACCACCCCAGCCTGCACAGCGCCTACCTGGAGCGCAAACGCGTCTCGGGCCCATGGCGCCGCGTGGCGGTGGAGATCGACTACCCCGAGGAGAACGTGGGCCTCAACCTGCCCAACCTGGCGGCAACGGTGGCCGGCAACCTCTTCGACCTGGGAGAGGTGACCGGGCTACGCCTCACCGGGCTCACCCTGCGCCCTGAGTACCGGGACCGCTACTTGCTGCCCCGCCTGGGCGTGGCCGGCACGCGCGCGGCGCTGGGCGTCCAGGAGAGACCGCTGTTCGGCACCATTCTCAAGCCCAATATCGGCCTTTCCCCCGAGGAGACCGCCGATCTCGTCGAGCGGCTGTGCGAGGCGGGGGTCGACTTCATCAAGGATGACGAGATCGCCGGCAACCATCCCCACGCCCCCGTGCGCGAGCGGATCAGCGCGGTGATGGCGCGGGTGCGCCGCTGGCGTCAGCGCAGCGGCCGCGACGTGATGGTGGCTTTCAACATCTCCGACGAAGTGGATGCCATGCGCGACCATGCCGACCACGTCGAAGCGGAGGGTGGCACCTGCGTGATGGCCAGCCTCAACTGGTGCGGGCTCTCGGCGATGCAGAGCCTGCGCGCCTCGACGCCGCTGGCCATCCACGGGCATCGCAACGGCTTTGGCGCCTTCGCTCGTCACCCCGCGCTGGGAATCGATTTCTCCGCCTACCAGGTACTCTACCGGCTGGCGGGAATCGACCACCTGCATGTCCACGGCATGGGCGGCAAGTTTGCCGACCTGACCGAGGAAGTGGCCAATGCGGCGAAGCTCTCGCTGCAGCCGCTCGGGCATTCGGACGACCGGGTGATGCCAGTGTTCTCTTCCGGGCAGTGGGCGGGCACCTTGCCGACGACGCTGACGGAAACCGGCAGCGCCGACTTCATGTTCCTGGCCGGTGGCGGCATCCTGGCCCATCCCGACGGAGCCGCCGCGGGGGTCAGGAGCCTGCGCGAGGCCTGGGACGCCATACAAGCCGGCGAACCGCTGGAGACCCCCGGACGCCCGGCGCTTGCCGCCGCGATCGACTTCTTCGGAGCACGCTAGGCATGCGCTACGTATTCGTTGCGGATGACTTCACCGGGGCGTCCGATACGCTCGCCACGCTGAGCCGGGCGGGCCTGAAGACACGACTCTACCTGGCCCCGCCCACCCTGGCGGAAGTGCGCGATCTCGACGCCTTCGGTATCGCGACGGCAGCTCGCAGCATGGAACGGGATGAATTGACCGCGACCATGCGGCACCTCGCCGAAGCCCTGAAGCCCCATGCGCCAGAGGTCATCCATCTCAAGGTATGCTCGACCTTCGACAGCAGCGCTGCCGTTGGCAACATCGCCGCTGCCATGCACGTGCTGACCGAAGGTCTGGCCCCGGCTACCACGGTCATCCTGGGAGGCCAGCCAAGCCTCGGCCGCTATTGCCTGTTCGGCAACCTGTTTGCCAAGGGGGGCGATGGCAACGTTCACCGGATCGACCGCCACCCCGTCATGCGAGACCACCCCGTCACTCCCATGCGCGAAGCGGACTTGCGCCGCCATTTCGACGCCCTGGGGCTGCCGAACCTGGCGCTGCTCGATCTCCTGGCGCTACGCAGCGGCGAGACGCTGTCCGGCAACCCGATGCTGTGCGACGTACTGGACGAAAGCGACCAGCGAGCGCTCAAGGAGCGGCTGGCGAATTCACCGTTTCCCCAGCTCTGGGTCGGGCCCAGCAGCGTGGCCGAGACCTGCTTTCCCGAGGCTTCTCCACCTCAGTTGCCGGACACCTTGCCTGGCCCCCTGCTGGTGTTCGTCGGCAGCCGTTCGCCCATGACCGCTGCCCAGGTGGCAGCCGCCATCGGATTTGCCAAGGTCGTCATTCCCGCCGGCTCCCTCGCGCACCAGCCTGACGAACCCTATCAACAGCTCCGCGATCTCCTGGCTTCGGGCAGTCATGTGCTGGCGGTGCTCGACGAAGATCTGGAACACGGCCTGACGCCTGCCGCCATGGCGCAGCGCTCTGCCGAGCTGCTGGCACGCCTGATGGCCGAGCATGCCGCCGGCACGGTGCTGGTGGCGGGCGGCGACACCTCCAGCCTGGCCATCCACGCCCTCGCCCCGCGCAGCATCGACTATACGGGGCAGCTGTCGCCGGGCGTCGCCATCTGCTGCGCGCACTTCGCGGATGGCAAGCGGCTACCCGTCATTCTCAAGGGTGGCCAGATGGGCGAAGTCGACTTGTTCGACAAGGTTCGCGCCAGGGTCCGGCGGGAACCGCTGTGACATGGCGACTGGCGGCTCGCCTACCCGTTCAGCCAGCCGATGCCCGCATTGAGATACCCCGCGAAGCCGACCCAGGCCAGGTAGGGCACCAGCAGCCAGGCGGCGAGTGACGAAACGCGAGCGAAGCGGCTGATCGTGAGCAGGATGAGGGCCCACAGCAGCAACAGGTCGGCCAGGGCAACGAAGATCCAGTGCAGGCCGAAGAACAGGATCGACCAGAGCCCATTGGCGACTAGCTGGGCGACGAACGGCCACAGCACCGTGAAGCGCTCCGCGGCAGGCACCCGAAGCGTAGCCCGCCAGGCGGCCACGGCCATCATCAGGTAGAGCGTCGTCCAGGCCACCGGGAACACCCAGTCGGGCGGGGTGAGCGGCGGCTTGTCGAGTGCGGCGTACCAGGCGCCGGGCGGCGTCAGCACACCGGTCATTGCGACGAGGGCGACCAGCAGCAGCCAGCCGAACAGGATCAGCAGCGAGTGGCGGGCAACAGTCATTTCGCATCTCCTTTGCGGCTCGGTATCGCCAGAGAAACGAGGCGATTGTGTGCACCCTGCACCATACTCTAAACCTGAATAACGGGATCCAGGAACGACTGGGACGGCGCAACGCCATGACCCTCCGGTTTGACGACTTCGAACTCGATACGGCGCTCTACGAACTGCGTCGTCACGGCGAGCTGCATCGCGTGGAGCCGATGGTGTTCGATCTGATCGTGCATTTCGCTCACCATCCGGATCGGGTCTTCAGTCGCGACGAACTGATCGATGCCGTATGGGCAGGTCGGATCGTCTCGGATGCCACCGTCGCTTCCTGCATCAAGCAGGCGCGCCGTGCACTGGGCGACAGCGGTGACACACAGACCTACATCAGGACGGTACGCGGCCGTGGCTTCCGCTTCACTGCGAACGTCTCCGATACCGACGACGCTCCGCCGAGACGTTTCGCAACTGCCGCTTCCCCGAAAATCAGCAGCAACGACCCCTCTCTGCTCATCCTGCCGCTGCGAGCGCTTGCCGACACGCCCGAACTCGTTCGGTTTGCCGATGCGCTGACCGGCGAGTTGAGCTCCGTCCTCACACGGATACCGTTACTGCGCCTTAGCGCCCAAGGCGGGCGTTATCTCGACCGCCCGGTGACGCCGACTACACGCGAGATTCACGAGGCGCTGGGTGTCGATTACGTGCTGGAAGGCAGCGTGCAGGCCTGGCCCAATGAAGGCGCGGAGCGCATGCGCGTCACCGTACATCTGACCGACGCCAAGTCAGGATTTAGTCTGTGGGCCGAGACCTTCGCGCTGAACGGCCCGGTGTACGATGCACTCGATGTCGGCGTGCCCATGATCATCGCCAAGCTGGAACCGCAACTGCACCGTGCCATCTATCAAACGGTAAGCAGCATCGATGGCGAGCATAGTGCACGTCAGCTCTATCTCGAGGCCAGCGGCATCCTGGCGCTCAAGGGCTGGCATCACGAGTCCTTTTCGGTGGCGGCTGACCTCCTGCGGCGCAGTTGGCGGCTGGAGCCGGGATTCGCCTTGGCGGCCGCCCACCTCTCGTTGGTCCGTGGCCTGGGGCACCGCTTCGGCCTGATGAGCGATCGCGAGCAGGCCTGGGCGGAATCGCTCGATGCCGCCGAATGCGCGTTGCAGCTCGACAGCATGGACTCGACCGTACTCGGTTACGCCGGCTGCGCGTTGGCCGATATCGGTTATCCCGAGCGTGGCGTGCCGATGCTGCGCAAGGCCGTGGAGCTCAATCCGACCAATGCCCAGGCCTGGGCGGCACTGGGCTCTGCGTACCTGGCCGGAAATCGCCCAGAAGAAGCAGTCGTCCACCTGCGCCACGGCATTCGCATCAGCCCGCTCGACAGTCGTCTATCGATCTGGGGCGCTGTGCTCGCCATGGGCCACCTGCTCCTGGGCGATCGCAGCGCCGCCCGCGAACAGGCGGAACTGGCCTGCCAGCGGGATGATCGCTGCTACATGCCCCACATCGTGCTGGCCGCAATCCACCGACGTGATGGCAGGCATGACCTTGCACGCCAGGCGCTGGGCAATGCCTACCGAATCAAGCCCGACCTGACGTCCGAGCAGGTTGTGGCACTGGTCGGGCAGAAGCATGGCATGCGTTTGTTGGCACTGTAGCGCCGGCCGCCACGTCTTCACCACGAAATTCCCCACAAATTCCCACCCGGCCCCCAAGCTGCCGTCGACGGCACTGCATAGGCTGAGTTTGTCGTTCGGTAGCACCCCCAGGGCCGCCGAGGGCAGCACTATGACAATCAATCAAAGGAGTTTTGCCATGACCCTCTCTACCTCTCTCGAATCGCAAGTCGCCGGTCCCGATTACGCGGCGATCAAGGCCAGGCAACAAGCGGTTTGGGGTGCCGGTGACTATGCCCGCATCGGCGTCACCCTGCAGATCGTCGGCGAGCAGCTCTGCGAAGCCATGGACCTGCGTGCCGGCCAGACCGTGCTAGATGTGGCAGGCGGCAACGGCAACGCCTCGCTTGCCGCGGCCCGACGATTCTGCAAGGTCGTCTCCACCGATTACGTCGAGGCGCTGCTGGCCAAGTCCGCCAAGCGTGCCGAAGCGGAAGGACTGGCGATCGACTACCAGACGGCGGATGCCGAGAATCTGCCGTTCTCCGAGGGCACTTTCGACAACGTGATCTCCACCTACGGGGTAATGTTCACGCCCAACCAGGGCCAAGCCGCCGCCGAGTTGCTCCGCGTTTGCAAGCCCGGTGGCAAGATCGGGCTGGCCAACTGGACCCCGGGGGGCTTCATCGGCCAACTGTTCAAGATCGTCGGCCGCTACGTGGCGCCGCCGGCAGGCCTGAGCTCCCCGGCGGCGTGGGGCACGCGGGATTTCCTCGACACGCATTTCGGTCCACACGTGCAGGCGATCGAGGCCCAGCCGCGTCACTTCACCTTCCGCTATCAGTCGCCACAGCATTGGGTGGATGTGTTCAGCACCTACTATGGGCCGACATTGAAGGCGTTTGAAGCGCTGGATAACGAGGCCGGCCAGGCGCTACGTGCGGAGATCCTCGCTCTGATCGATGCCCACAACCTCGCCACGGACGGCACCATGGTGGTGCCCTCGGAATATCTGGAGGTCGTCATCACGCGGTAATCGGGTGCGCTTGCCCTTTGCCGGGTGCGCCATTTCGGCGCTCCCGGCTTTCGTCTTGTGCTGTAATGACAACGACCACACACCCTCGATAACCCGACAAGGAATTCCTCATGCCCCGTCGTCCCTTCCTGCCATTCGCGTGCGCTGTTGTGATGCTCTTCTCACCGTTGGCCTTGGCCCAGCAGCCCACGCAGGAGTACCAGGCCTACGAGGACGCCCTGGCCCGCGGCGAGCGCCAGGCCAATGTGTGGCAGTACGGCTGGGCCGGGGTCTACGCCACTTCATTGGCGTTCAATGCCTACCAGGCCAGCGAGGCGGACGACCGCGACGACCGTTACGATGCCCGTGTGGGCGTGGTGAAGTCGGCGCTGGCACTGGCCGGCACGCTGATGGATGACCAGCCGCACCCGGCCGCCTACCGCGAGTTGCGCGAGGGCGATGGCGATATCGAGAGCGCCCGCCGGCTGCTGCATGCGGTGGCCGAGGAGGAACGCCAGCGCCGTAGCCTGCAGGCACGCCTGGGCTCGCTGGCGATAAATGCCGCTTCGGGGCTGTTGATCGGCGTGGGCGATGGCCGCGGCCGCGACGGGGCGATCAACTTCGCTACCGGCATGCTGATCAGCGAGCTGCAGCTGCAGACCCAGCCGCGCCAGGCCTCGGTGGCCATCAACCGCTTCAAGCCGGCGCGGGTCTCATTCGGCGACGTGCATCTCGAGGGTGAATATGCGCTGCTGGTGGCGCCCAATCAGTTGGGGGTCGCGCTGCGCTATTGAGAAGAACGGCTGAGAAGAACGGCTGAGCGGAACGGCGCGACGCCTCCTGGCACTGGTAATGAGTGCGCGCTTGGCCTGCCTTTATTTGTTATGATATAACATCTCTTCAATAGCAACCTGACACCTCCTCCATGCTCGACACGCTTCTCTGGTGGCTCACATCACCTTTCGACTACGTCTTCATGCGCCGTGCCCTGGCAGCCTGCCTGGCGCTCTCCCTCACGGCACCGATTCTCGGGGTGTTGTTGACGCTGCGCGGCATGAGCCTGATGGGCGAGGCGCTGTCGCATGCCATCATGCCGGGCGTCGCCATCGCTTTCCTGCTGGCCGGTTTTTCCCTGCCGCTGATGATGTTCGGGGGCGTGCTGGCGGGCCTGGTCACCGTGGCGCTCGCCGGCGGCGTAACGCAGTTCAGCGGCCTCAAGGAGGATGCCGCCATGGCCAGCCTGTTCCTGATTGCCATGGCCGGCGGGGTGACCATCGTCAGCCTTTCGGGCAACGCCCTGGATCTCGGCCATGTCCTGTTCGGCAGCATTTTGGCAGTGGATGGCCGTACACTGGGGCTGGTGGCGCTTGGCAGTAGCACGATCCTGGTCGGCCTGGCCATTGCCTTTCGTGCCTTGGTGGTCGAGTGCCTCGATCCGCTGTTCCTGACGCTTCAGGGGCGCCACGCCGGCTGGACGCATGCTCTTTTCATGGTACTGGTCGTGATCAGCCTGGTGATCGGCTTCCAAACGCTGGGCACCTTGATGGCGGCCGGGTTGATGCTGCTGCCTGCCGCGGCGGCGCGCTACTGGAGCCAACGGCTCGAAGGCATGATCGCCATTGCCATCGGCATCGCCCTGGCGTCCAGCGTGGCGGGGCTGCTGGTGTCCTACCACGCTGGCCTGCCTTCCGGCCCTTCCATTATCCTGCTGGCGGGGCTGGGGTACTGCGCGTCGGTCGTTCTGGGCCCCTACCGGGGGTTGAAAACAGGCCCCCGTTGGCCAAAGCGCGTCGTGTCGTCGCGGTATGCCGGGCAGTTGCGCTGAGAGGGTTCCCTTTTATTTTGAATTCTGGATACTGCCGCCCTTGGATCGGCCGATTGACTTTCATCTAGGTCGCAATGAAGACTCCCTCTTTGTCGGGCGTCTTGTTATGTTATATCTTAATTGGTTTTTGCGAGGGCCACGCATGGCACACCGCACGCATCGGCATCGCCCCGAGGGGCCGTGCCACTTTTCGTTGATGTCGCTTTCCGCCAAGCGCCGCCTGTTGCTGACGGCCGCGCCGCTGGGCGTACTTTGGCTCGCCGTCTCATGGGCGGCAGGGTGGTGGGGCTGATGGCCGAGACGTCCCCGTCACGCCTGGAACTTCACGACCTGCAGCTAGCCCAGGCCAACCGCACCGTGCTCGAGCACGTGAGCGGCCGCTTTCGCGACGGTGCGGTCACCGCCCTGGTGGGCGCCAACGGCGCCGGCAAGAGCACTCTGATCCAGGGCATCATGGGTATGCTGCGCCCGATGAAGGGCAAGGTGATCTGCTCGGTTCCCAAGGAGCGGCGCGCCTGGCTGCCCCAGCAATTGGCGCTCGATCTCACCTTTCCCATGAGCGTGGAAGAGCTGGTGATGACCGGTAGTTGGCCGAGCCACGGCGCGCTCACCGGCTACTGTGCCCGCCACTATCGCCGTGGCCGCGAGGTGATGGCGCGCCTGGGCATTTCGCACCTGGCCCACCGCCCGCTGGGCGAGCTTTCCGGCGGCCAGCGCCAGCGCGCGCTGATCGGCCGCACTCTGATGCAGGAAGCCGAACTGCTGTTGCTCGACGAGCCCTTCGCCAACGTCGATGCGGAAACCGTCGAGGTGCTGATGACGGTACTGCGTGACATGGCGGCCGAAGGCGCCACCATCATCGTGGTACTGCACGACATGGAGCAGTTGGCCCGCCTGGCGGAGGAGGTAGTGGTACTGACGGGCGGGCACGCCCGCTGGACCACCGCCCAGGCCGTGCTGCAGAGCCAACCTGCCAGCGTCGGTTCGGCACGGCTGGCGCTGGGTATTCCGGGGGTCGATGCATGATGGAGCTGCTTTACGAGTGGCTGGTCGCGCCCTTCGACTACGGTTTCATGCGCCGCGCGGCGGTGGCCGGCCTGGCCCTGTCGCTGGCCGCCCCGCCCATTGGCGTCTTCCTGATGCTGCGCGGCATGAGCCTGATCGGCGACGCCATGGCTCACGCCATTCTGCCCGGCGTGGCACTGGGCTTTCTGCTGGCGGGTTTCTCGCTGCCGGCCATGAGCCTGGGCGGCGTGATGTCGGGGCTGTTGATTGCGGTGCTGGCGGGCAGTGTGTCGCAAATGACCGGGCATCGGGAGGACTCGGCCATGGCCAGCTTCTTCCTGATCTCGCTGGCAGCGGGTGTCATGCTGGTCTCGCTGGGAGGCAGCAGCGTCGATCTCACCCATGTGCTGTTCGGTTCGATCCTGGCGGTGAACTCCACTGCGCTGGTGCTGATCGCGGCAATCAGCAGCGTGATCGTGATCACCCTGGCGCTGATCTTCCGCGCCCTGGTGGTCGAATGCCTCGACCCGCTGTTCCTGCGCGGCCAGGGCATGCAGGGCAGCCTGGTGCACGGCATCTTCCTCGGCTTGGTGGTGCTCAACCTCACCGCCGGCTTCCAGACCCTGGGCACCCTGATGGCCGTAGGCCTGATGATGCTGCCGGCCACCACGGCGCGCTTCTGGAGCAAGCGCCTGGAGGGGCTGATCACCGTCGCCATCCTGCTGGCCGCTGTCGCCAGCCTCGGCGGCCTGCTGCTCTCCTACCATCTCAGCGTTCCTTCGGGGCCGGCCATCATCCTGCTGGCAGGCGTTGGCTACGTGCTCTCCGCCCTGCTCGGCCGGCATCACAGCCTGAGGGCAAAGCTGCAGCGCCATGCCGTACCCCTCGGCACGCCAGAACCGCACTGAATGAAAAAACCAAACCACTTGAGGAGGCTTTCCATGCGACACGCTACATCCGCTGCCCTGATGCTGGGCGCTTCGGCCATGCTGGCGCTGCCTGCCGCCATTGCTGCCGAACGCGTTCAGGTCGTGACCAGCTTCAGCATCCTGGCCGACATGGTGCAGAACGTGGGCGGCGAGCATGTGGAGGTCACCTCGCTGGTCGGCCCCGACAGCGATACTCACGTCTTCTCCCCCAGCCCGCGTGATGCTCGCTCGCTGGCCGATGCCGACCTGGTGGTGTTCAACGGCCTGCTCTTCGAAGGCTGGATGGAGCGGCTGATCGATTCCAGCGACTACAGCGGCCCGCTGGTGACGGCCAGCGATGGCATCGACAAGCTCGACTACCACGGTCAGGATAATGCGCATGCCCATGGTCACGACGACCATGAGGATGACCACGACGATCATGGGCACGATGATCACGGTCACGATGACCATGACGACCATGACCATGGCGACGACGACCCGCACGGTTGGCAGGACCTGGCCACGGGCAAGGTCTATGTGGGCAATATCCGCGATGGCCTGATCGAGGCGGACCCGGACAACGAGGCCGCCTACCGCGAGAACGCCGAGCGCTACATCAACGAGCTGGAAGCCACCGACGCCGAGATTCGCGAGCTCCTGGGTGAAGTGCCGGCTTCCACCAGCGTGATCACCGGCCACGACTCCTTCGGCTATTTCGCCAACGCCTATGGCATTCGCTTCCTCTCGCCGGTAGGGCTCTCCACCGAGGCCGAGCCCAGCGCCGCCGACATGGCACAGCTGATCGACGTGATTCGCGAGCAGAACGTACGCGCCCTGTTCCACGAGAACATGACCAGCCCGGCGGTGATCAACCAGCTCGCCGAGGAGACCGGCCTACCCATCGCCGGCACGCTCTATGCCGATGCCCTGGCGGCCGAAGGCGAAGCCAGCACCTACCTGGGCATGATGCGCCACAACGCCCAGGTGCTGCATGACGCCCTGGCCGAGCCGGGCCACGATGATCACGGCCATAGCGACCATGACCACGACGATCACGGCCACGACGACCACGATCACGATCACTAGGAAGAGAATGACATGAGCCATGCAGCGCCTCGGTTACCTTCCAGGTAACCGAGGCGCTGCTCGTCACGGCCTAGAAAGCGCAGCAGCAGGCACGACTTTAGTCGCGCCTGCCGACTTCCGTCGCCACCCTGCTGTCGCATGGCTCCCCTCCGCATCACCTATCCATAACGACTTGTATATCGTTCAACCGGCCAATGCGTATTGGTTGGTTATGCCATGGCTGTCTACCTTTGCGGCGGAACCGCAATGCCTACGCTATTCCGATAACAACAAACCCGCCGCCCAGGGGCCTGAATCCTTTCACAACAACCAGAAGAGGATGAAGCATGCACGACGATACTCAATATGCGTCCGAGGAACTGAAGCCTTCCGCTCACCTGTCGCGGCGCACCTTCCTCGGGGCGGCTGCAGCCGCAAGCACAGCGGCAGTGCTCAAGCCTGGGCAGTTACTCGCCCAGGAGCGCCCCTGGGACGGCTCTCTGGTGTCTTATCCCGACCCGGCCATCGAGGTCATCGACGAGCGTTTCGGCGCCTACCGCCTGGCCAATGCGGCGGTCGAGCGCCTGGCCACCGGCTTCCGCTGGGCGGAGGGGCCGGTCTATTTCGGTGACGGCGGCTTTCTCGTCTGGAGCGACATCCCCAACAACCGCCAGATGCGCTGGCTCGAGGACACCGGCGAGGTGAGCGTCTTCCGCCAGACGTCCAACAACTCCAACGGCAACACGCGGGATCGCGAGGGGCGGCTGCTTTCCTGCGAGCACGACACGCGTCGCGTGACCCGCACCGAGCATGACGGTGCGATCACCGTGCTGGCCGACGAGTTCGAGGGCAAGCCGTTCAATGCCCCCAACGATGTCATCGTGCACCCCGATGGTGGCATCTGGTTCACCGACCCGGGCTACGGCATCCTGATGCATTACGAAGGGCATATCGCCGACTTCGAACTGCCCGAAGCCGTCTATCGAATCGACCCCGACAGCGGCCAGGTGGAGAAGATGGCCGAAGTCATGAAGCCCAACGGCATCGCCTTTTCGCCCGACTACTCCCGCCTCTATGTATCCGATACGGGTGGCACCCACACCCCCGGCCATCCCCACCAGATCCTGGTCTGGGACGTCGTGGACGACGGCACCCGCCTGGCCAACGAGCGCCAGTTCGCCGAGGTCGGGCCGGGCTTCATCGACGGCATGGCTGCGGACATGGACGGCAACCTCTGGTGCGGCGCGGTCTTCGGCGGCCTGTTCGATGCCGAGGACCACGACGGCGTTCACGTCTATGCCGACGACGGCACCCTGATCGGCAAGATCCACCTGCCGGAGCCCTGCGCCAACGTCTGCTTCGGCGGCCCCAGGCGCAACCGCCTGTTCATGACCGCCAGCCAGTCGCTCTACGCTGTCTACGTCGAGACCCAGGGGGTGGCGGTCTGGGCCGGCAACACCTAACCCCTTCCCGCCACCGGATGCCTTACATGAGCGGAGGGAATAGCCCTCCGCTTTTTTCGGCTCTCTTCCCACTCGTTCTGCGCGCGCTACTTTTGCCCTCTCCCTGGTGCTCAGCTGGCACGATCCGTCACCGCTACGATCAGGCTCCTTCGTCATTCGACCCTGAGCACGCCTCTTCGACCTCCTTTTACCCCACGACTCATGCCTTAACCGCTTCGCGGCAAGGAAAGATTGGCACGAAATGCAAAAAATGTGGCGCGATGGGTAAACCTGACCCATCGCTTTCTTCCTACCATGAACGGGCGTGCCAAGGGCCAGCAGGCCTCTCACAGGCAGCCCACACCCTTTGCACAAAAGTTCACCAAATTACACACAGGTTTATCCACAGACGCGCATTTAACGCCAAATACAAGAAAACAATCCAAAGGCCACACAATGACAACGACACGCCGCTTCGCCCTGGGTGCGCTCGCCGCTTCCCTTCTGTTCGCCGGCCAGACGGTACAGGCCGAAATCACCGACAGCGAGATCCGCATCGGTTACCTGGCCGACATGTCGGGCCCCTACCGCGACCCCATCGGTCCCATGGGGTTGGATGCCATCCAGATGGCCATCGAGGATGTCGGCGGCAGCGTGGCCGGCGCCAGCATCGAGGTGTTCAGCGCCGACGACCGTAACAGCCCCGACGTGGGCTCGAGCGTGGTGCGCGAGTGGATCGACCAGCGCAACGTCGACATGGTCACCGGCTTGGTGGCGTCTTCGGTCACCCTGGCCGCCGTACGGCTGCTGGAAGAGGAGAATCGCCTGGGGCTGGTCAACGGCGCGGTCTCTTCCGGCGTGACCAACGAGAGTTGCTCGCCCAACCATATCCACTGGGTCTACGACACCTGGGCGATGTCCAACGGCACCGCCAAGGCGATCACCCAGGAAGGCCACGCTAACTGGTACCTGCTGAGTGCCGATTACGCCTTCGGCCACGCGCTGGAGGGCGACGTGGAGCGCGTAGTACTGGAGAACGGCGGCACTATCGTGGGCAAGGCGCGCCACCCCTTCCCCAGCAGCGACTTCTCCTCGTTCCTGCTGCAGGCCCAGGCCTCCGGGGCCGACGTGATCGCACTCAACAACGCCGGCGCCGACACCATCAATGCCATCACCACCGCCGGCGAATTCGGCATCACCCAGGCAGGCCAGGTGCTGGCCGGCATGGTGCTGTTCAGCACCGATGTGCGCAGCATCGGCCTCGACGCTGCCCAGGGGCTGCAATTCACCAAGGCGTGGTACTACGACCTCAACGACGAGACCCGCGCCTGGGCCGAGCGCTTCCGCGAACGCACCGGCAGCATGCCGACCATGGTCCACGCCGGGCTCTACTCCAGCACCCTGCACTATCTCCAGGCGGTGGATGCCATCGGCACCGATGAGGCCCAGGCCGTGCGCCGGCAGATGGCGGCAACCCCGATCAACGACATCTTCGCCACCGGCGGCTACATCCGCGAGGACGGCCGCATGGTCCACGACATGTACCTGGTCGAGGTGAAGACCCCGGAAGAGTCGCAGAACGAGGACGACCTGTTCCGCGTGGTGCGCACCATCCCCGCCGAGGAAGCCTTCCGCCCACTTTCCGAAAGCCAGTGTCACTTGGTCAACGGCGCCTGAACAGGAGGACGAGATGAGGATCCAGCAGAACACCATCGGCACGGCACTCAGCCGCAGCGCACGCAAGCATGGCAACAAGTTGGCGCTGGCCTTCGAGGGCCGGCGCTGGAGTTACGCCGAGCTGAATCGGGCGGTCAACCGGGTCGCCAACCGCCTGCTTAAGGCGGGCCTGGCCCCGGGCGACCGCCTGGCCGCCTACGGCAAGAACTCCGACGCTTACGCGATCGCCTGGCTCGCCGCCACCCGCGCCGGCCTGGTGCACGTGCCGGTCAATTTCGCCCTGAGCGCCGACGAGCTGCGCTACATTCTCGAGCAGTCCGGCGCCGCCGGGCTGTTGAGCGATACGAGCCTGGCCGAGAACGTGGCCAAGGCCAGCGAAGGTCTCCCCCTCACGCTCTCCGGTACCCTGCATGCGGAAGCGTCGGAAAGCTTCGACGTGCTGCAGGTGGCTCTCGATGAAGATAGCGATGACAGCGAACCGGACATCGAAATCGATGCCTCCAGCCTGGCCCAACTGCTCTATACCTCGGGCACCACGGCAGCCCCCAAGGCGGCGATGATGACCCACCAGGCGCTGCTCGCCGAGTACATGGCCTGCATGGTGGAGCTCGACATCAAGGCCGACGAGCCGATGCTGGCCGCCCTGCCGCTCTACCACTCGGCGCAGATGCACGTCTTCCTGATGCCGGCGCTGCTGCTCGGCGCACCGGTGCACCTGCGCATGGCGCCGCTGCCCGACGACTGCCTGGCGCAGATCGCAAGCGAGGGCATCGCCTCGTTCTTCGCCCCGCCCACGGTATGGATCAGCCTGCTGCGCCATCCCGATTTCGACACCTTCGACCTCTCCACGCTGAAGAAGGCCTATTACGGCGCTTCGATCATGCCGGTGCCGGTACTGGAGGAACTGCAGCAGCGCCTGCCCGGCGTAGGGCTCTACAACTGCTACGGCCAGAGCGAGATCGCTCCGCTGGCCACCGTGCTGCGCCCTGAGGAGCACGCCGAGCGCCCGGCGTCGGCGGGCCGTCCCATCCTTACGGTGGAAACACGCATCGTCGATCTGGAGATGAACGATGTGCCGCCCGGCGAGCACGGCGAGATCGTCCACCGCTCGCCGCAGCTGCTTACCGGCTACTGGAACAAGCCCGAGATGAACGAGGAGGCCTTCGCTGGCGGCTGGTTCCACTCCGGCGACGTGGGCTACTTCGACGAAGCGGGCTACCTGTACATCGTCGACCGCATCAAGGACGTGATCAACACCGGCGGCGTGGTAGTGGCCAGCCGTGAGGTGGAAGAGGGCCTGTTCAAGCACCCGGCCGTCTCCGAGGTCGCCGTGGTGGGCCTGCCCGACGCGAAGTGGATCGAGGCGATCACTGCCGTAGTGGTGCGCAAGGAGGGCATGGAGGTGAGCGAAGAGGAGCTGATCGTCCACGCCAAGGCCCACATGGCGCCCTACAAGGCGCCCAAGCGGATCCTGTTCGCGGAGGCCTTGCCCAAGAGCACCGCCGGCAAGATTCTCAAGCGCCACCTGCGCAAGGAGCTGAGCTGACCCATGACGGCACCGCAAGACGACCTGACGCCGCTGTTCCACGACACCATCCGCCGCTTCCTCGAGCAGGAAGTGGCGCCCCACTACGAGGCGTGGGAGGCCGCCGGCGAGATGCCGCGCTCGCTGTGGCAGAAGCTCGGCGAGGCCGGCCTGCTGGGTATCGATTTGCCCGAGGAGCTGGGTGGCAGCGGTGCCGACTTCGCCATCGTCCAGTTGGCGCTGGAGGAGACCTCGCGGCAGGGCTTCGGCGGGTTGGCCAGTGCCTACAACATTCACGCCAACATCGTCATGCCCTACCTGCTGCACATCGCCACGCCGGCCCAGCGCGAACGCTGGCTGCCGGCCATGGCCAGCGGCGAGGCGATCGGCGCCATCGCCATGACCGAACCCGGTGCGGGCAGCGACCTGGCGGCAATGAAGACCCGCGCCAGCCGTACCGAAGACGGCTGGCGGCTCGACGGCAGCAAGCTCTTCATCACCAACGGTCAGGTGGCCGACCTGGTGATCGTCTGTGCCAAGACCGACCCCGCTGCCGGTGCCCGCGGTGTGTCGCTGTTCCTGGTCGACACCACCCTTACGGGCTTCTCCCGCGGCCAGCCGATCAAGAAGATCGGCCAGCACGCCAGCGACACCGCCGAGCTGTTCTTCGATGACCTGCGCCTGCCGGAAGACGCCCTGCTCGGCGAGGCCGGCGCCGGCTTCACCTACCTGATGCAGGAGCTTCCCCGTGAGCGCCTCGGCGTGGCGGCCCAGGCGCTGGGGGCCATGGAAGGCGCACTGGCGCTGACCCTCGACTACGTGCGCGAGCGCCGCGCCTTCGGCCGCGCCGTGGGCGACTTCCAGAACACCCGCTTCACCCTGGCCGAGGTGCGCGCCCAGATCGACATGGGCCGCGCCTACTTCGAGCAGTGCGTGGAGAAGCATCGCCGCGGCGAGATGAGCGCCACCGACGCCGCCATCCTCAAGCTGCAGCTCAGCGAGATGCAGTGCCGCACCATCGATGCCTGCCTGCAGCTGTTCGGCGGCTATGGTTATACCCGGGAATACCCGATCTCGCGCTTCTACCTGGATGCCCGCGTGCAGACCCTCTACGCCGGCACCTCGGAAATCATGAAGGAAGTGATCGCCCGCTCGCTGCTCGGCAAGAGCGACGCCGCCTGATCGCTTGCTCAAGGCAATTCAGAAGGGCAATTCAAGAAGACAGGAGAACACCATGCGGCTCGATTCCGTCGTCATACTCGGCAGTGCCCGCACCGCCATCGGCAGCTTCGGCGGCAGCCTGGCCGGGCTCGCCCCCCATGAGCTGGGCACCGTCACCGCCCGCGAGGCGCTGGCCCGCGCCGGCGTCGAGGCCGGCGAGATCGACCACGCCGTCTACGGCCATATCATCACCACCGGACCGCAGGACGCCTACCTGGCCCGCCACATTGCCCTGGAGGCCGGCGTGCCCGACGGCGCGGCGGCGTTCAACGTCAACCGCCTGTGCGGCTCCGGCGTGCAGGCGATACTCTCCGCCGCCCAGCAGATCGTGCTCGGCGACAGCCGTCTGGCGCTGGCCGGCGGCGCCGAGTCGATGAGCCGCGGCGCCTACCTGCTGCCGCCCCAGGCCCGCAACGGCCTGCGCATGGGCCACGCCAACGTCACCGACCTGACGCTCGGCGTACTCAGCGACCCCTTCGGCAGCGGCCACATGGGCGTGACCGCCGAGAACATCGCCAAGCGCTGCGGGCTCGGCCGCGAGGAGATCGACCGCTTCGCCCTGGAGAGCCACCGCAAGGCCGCCCGTGCCATCGCCGAGGGCCGCTTCGACGGACAGATCGTGCCGGTCACGGTGCGCGAAGGTAAGAGCGAGCGGCAGTTCGACCGTGACGAGCACGTGCGTGAGGGCGTCACGCTGGAGGACCTCGCCCGGCTCAAGCCCGCCTTCGCCAAGGAGGGGGTGGTCACCGCCGGCAACGCCTCGGGCATCAACGACGGCGCCGCCACCCTGGTGCTGGCCCACGCCGACGAGGCCAGTCGCCGCGGACAGACACCGCGAGCCCGGCTGATCTGCGCCAGCACTGCCGGGGTCGAACCCAGCCTGATGGGCCTGGGTCCGGTTCCCGCCGTGCGCCGCTGCCTCGACGAGGCCGGGCTTTCCATCGCCGACATAGACGTGATCGAGTCCAACGAAGCCTTCGCTGCCCAGGCCATGGCGGTGGCCCAGGAACTGGACTTTCCCGCCGAGCGGCTCAACCCCAACGGCGGCGCCGTGGGGCTGGGGCATCCGGTTGGCGCCACCGGCGCCATCCTCACCATCAAGGCACTGGCCGAGCTGGAGCGTACCGGCGGCCGCTATGGGCTGATCACCCTGTGCATTGGCGGCGGCCAGGGGATCGCCTTGCTGATCGAACGCTGCTGATAGCCGCACGCCGCCGGAAGCATTGTGGTGAGTCGAGGTGTCAGAGTCTCAAGCCGCCGTCACACTCGATGATTCTTGCGGTGAAGTAGTCGTTGTCGAAGATGAACGCCACGCTCTGGGCGATGTTGTCGGCCTCGCCCAGTCGCTTCAGCGGCACGCTGGCAGCCACCTTTTCATACATGTCGGGACGCATGGCGGCCGTCATGGGAGTCTCGATGAATCCAGGCGCCACCGTGCCCGTGCGAATGCCGTACCTGGCGAGCTCCTTGCCCCAGGTCACCGTGAGCGCATGCACCCCCGCCTTGGCGGCCGCATAATTGCTCTGACCCATGTTGCCCGCCCGGGAGATGCTCGAAATGTTGACGATCACTCCCCCTTGCCCCGTCTCGACCATTTGCGTCGCCGCTTCGCGGCCGCACAGAAAGACGCCGGTCAGGTTGACGTCGATCACTCGCTTCCACGACTCGATCGACATGCGTTTTGTGACTGCACCCTCTTCCGTCTTGAGCAACAGCGCGTCGTCGGTGATGCCGGCATTGTTGACGCAGCCTGCCACCGCCCCCAGTCGCTGGGCGATATCGGCGAACGCCTCGACCACCGATGACTCGTCGGCAACGTCCAGCGGAAATGCGTGGGCCTTGATGCCCTGGGCCGTCAGCGCGGAAACCGCCTCGTCCAGGGTTTCCGCACTTCTGTCCAGCAGGGCCACTCTTGCGCCCTGGCTGCCGAGGCGCTGCGCCATGGCATAGCCGAGGCCGCGAGCTCCCCCCGTGATGGCAATGACTTTGTCGTTGATCTTCATGTGATTCGTCGTCCTCTCATCTCGTCAGAAGCCGACCTTGTCGGCGCCTTTCAGCTGCAGCATTTCGCGAGCCTCGTCGGGGCTCGCGATCTCCAAGGAGAGCCCTTCCAGAATCTTGCGCACCTTGGTCACCTGACTGGCATTGCTCTCGGCCAGCTTGCCCGGTGCGAGCCACAGCGAGTCCTCGAGGCCGACCCGCACATGGCCGCCCATGGCGGCGGACTGGGCGGCAATCCGCATCTGGTGGCTGCCCGCCCCTAGAACCGACCACTCATAGTCGTCGCCGAACAGCCGATTGGCGGTACGTCGCATGTGCAGCACGTCTTCGGGATGGGGGCCGATACCGCCGAGGATGCCGAAGACGCTCTGCACGAAAACGCGACCGTCGATGAAGCCGCGATCCATGAGATTGCGCAGGTTGTAGAGGTGGCCGATGTCGTAGCACTCGCACTCGAAGCGCGTGCCGCTCTGGGCGCCCGACGTCAGGGTCTTCTCGATGTCGGCGAAGGTATTCCTGAACACCAGGTCGCGACTCTTCTCGAGGTGCTCCACCTCCCATTCGTGCTGGAAGCGGTCGTAGCGCTTTAGCATGGGGAACAGGCCGAAGTTGATCGAGCCCATGTTCAGCGAGGCGAGTTCGGGCTTGAACTCGATGGCCGGCCGCATGCGCTCCTCTACGCTCATGTGGGGGCTACCGCCCGTCGTAAGGTTGACGACGGCGTCGGTGGCACGCTTGAGGCGCGGCAGGATGCGCTCAAAGACCGCCGGGTCCTGGGTGGGCTTGCCGCTGTGCGGGTCACGTGCATGCAGATGGAGAATGGCGGCACCGGCCTCGGCGGCGGCGATTCCCGCCTCGGCGATCTCCTCCGGGGTGACCGGCAGGTGCGGTGACATGGAAGGGGTGTGGATCGCGCCGGTCAGGGCGCAGGTGATGATGACCTTGCGTTGCGATGCCATGGGGTCTCTCCAGGTATGTCAGGTCCAGATGCGATCGGTCAGTAGCGATGGGCCATCGGGAGCGTTGCAACAGGGCACAGGCGAGCCGTCTGGCACCGGAAACTCGGTGCCAGCGTTCAGGCGGCGCTACCTGAAGGTGTCGTTTACAGCGATTCGACGTTGGCGCAGACGCTCAGCGCTTGGCCCGAGATATTGGCGCCGGCGGGAGCGGACAGGAACAGAGCCATGGCGGCGATGTCCGTGGGCTCGACCATGCGTTTCATGGAAACCCCGGAGAGATACTCCTTCTCCATCTCGGCGTAGCTGAGCCCGCACTTGGCGGCCCGGTCCGCAATGACCCGCTCGATGCGAGGCCCACGCACGATACCGGGCAGAATGGCGTTGACCCGTACCCCCTCGGTGCCGAGCTCGGAGGCCAGGCTCTTGGTCAGGCCGACGATGGCCCACTTGCTGGCCGTGTAGGGCGTGCGATAGGCGAGGCCCAGGCGGCCGGCCACCGAGGAGAGGTTGATCAGTACGCCCTGGCTATCGCGCAGCAGCGGAACGGCCCGATGCGCGACCCGGTACTGGCCGTTCAAGTTGATATCGATGGTGCGTGTCCAGGCATCCTCATCGATCTCCTCGATGCCGGCGGTGGGCCCGGCAACGCCGGCGTTGTTGATTACCACGTCAAGTCCGCCCAGGGCAGCGGCATCACGGAACAGCCTGTCGACGTCGGCTTCCTGGCTGACATCGGCCAGGGTGTGGCTGATACCCTCGGGCAATGCCGCCAATGCCTGGGTATCGATATCGCAGACGTGTACCCGAGCGCCCGCTTCAAGGAAAGCCTGGGCCATGACCAAGCCGATGCCGTTGGCGCCGGCGGTAATCAGCACCCGGAGGCCCGGGCGTGGAATCAGACTATCGATGACTCTCATCGTCGTTTACTCCTTGGAAACTCAGAACCGTTCTGATTCACCTGCCGACCAGTACAGAAGGCAGACCGGTGACAAGCACCGGGAAGAACGCCATCAGCAAGCAGGCCAACACGATCAGCGCGCAGAAGGGGATCACCGCCTTGTAGAGGTCGACGGTCTCGACCCCCTTGGGCGCCACGCCCTTCAGGTAGAACAGTGCATAGCCAAACGGCGGTGTGAGGAATGAGGTTTGCAGTACCACGGCCACCATCACCACGAACCACAGCACGTCCACGCCCATGTCGGCGACGATCGGCAGCATGATCGGGAAGCTCAGCAGCACGATGCCGGTCCAGTCGAGGAACATGCCCAGGACGAAGACCAGGAGCAGCATCAGGATCAGCGCACCGGTAGTGCCGCCGGGCATGGCCATGACCATCTCATGAATGACCTGCATGCCGCCGCCGCGGGAGAACACTCCGGTGAAAGCGGTGGCGCCGACCAGCACCAGCATCACCATGGTGGTGGTCTTGCTGGCGTCGATCAGGGTGCGGTAGCAGGTAGATAGCTTGCGATCACCGAAGATCAGGAACAGCAGGAAAGCAATACCTACGCCAATTGCCGAGGCCTCGGTGGCCGTGGCGATGCCGAGGAACAGCGAACCCAGTACGCCGAGAATCAGCGCCATCGGCGGTAACACGTATTTGAACAACATGCCCAACAGCTCGCCAGTAGACACATTGGCGCGTTCTTCAGCCGGCACTGGCGGGCCGTAGCTCGGCTTGAAGTAGCAGATCACCAGCACGTAGAGCGCATACATCATGCCGAGCATCACGCCGGGCACCAGCGCCCCGGCGAACAGCGCCCCCACCGACACCGGCGAATAGCTCGCCATCAGGATCAGCATGATGCTCGGCGGGATCAGGATGCCCAGGCAGCCGCTGGCCATGATCACACCGGTGCTGAGCTCCTTGTTGTAGGAGTACTTGAGCATGGGCACCAAGGCGATCATGCCCATCACCGCGATCGAAGCGCCGACGATGCCGGTGGTCGCGGCAAGCAGCACCGAGACGATGACCACGGTCAGCGCCAGGCCGCCGCGCAGGTTGGCCAGCAGCAGGCGCATCGACTCGAACATCTTCTCGGTGACCCCCGAGTCGTTGAGGAAGCGCGCCATCAGCACGAACAGCGGAATGGCCACCAGGACGTAGTTGTCCATGGAATTGCCATAGATGTTGTTGATCAAGGTACCAAGCACCTTGATACCAGGGCCGAACAGGGCGCCCATCACGGCGACACCGCCCAGCACGAAAGCCAGCGGGTGCCCCATGAACAGGCCGACGAGCAAGCCGCCGAACATGAACAGAGTGAGCATTTCGGGGCTCATGCAGCCTCCTTTGCGCTCAGTTCCTGTACGGCACGAATCACGATGGCAACGGCTTGAAGCATGAGCAGCACGGCGGTGAGGACGATAACGCCTTTCACCGGATAAACGGGGATCGATACCATGCCGTAGGTGGTCTCGCTGCGGTCGAATGAACGCGCGAAGAAGTCCCACCCGTAGGTAAGCAACAACCAGATGAATGGCACGAAGAAGATCAGATAGCCGAGTATCTCGAGTGCGGCCTGCTTCCTGCGCGAGAACAGGCGCTTGAGCACGTCGACCTCGACATGCGCATGGTGGCGCAGGCCGTAGGCGGCCATCAGCATGAAGTGAGCGCCGAACAGCATCTTGGTGATGTCGAAGGCCCAGTCGCTGGGTCGCCCGGTGAGCAGGCGCAGAGCGACGTCATAGATCACGATCAGTGTGATTGCCGCTAGTAGTGGGGCGATCAGGCGTCCGAACCCTTCGTTGAGGGCGTCTATGACCCTGGCAATGACTTTCATGATGAGGATCTCGAATCTGGAGGTCTTCACGAGGCTCGGCGCAAGAGGCACCGTTTCTCTCGGAGGGCGGGGCCAGCAGGCCCCGCCCGCGGCCCTTATTGGTTCATGCAGGACTCGAGCTCATCCAGGGATGGGAGGTTGTCCATGGTGCGGCTCATGTTGTAGGGCACGGAGATATCGCGCCAGTTGGCGTAGTGCTGCAGGTAGCTGATCATGGAGTGGTAGACCTTGGCATGGTCCGGGTGCTCACAGGCACCGCGCACGATCACCTCATTGGTAATCTCCTGGATGCGCGCCATGTCCTCGGCGCCATAGGTGGAAATCTCCACCCCGGCTTCCTGAAACTTGATGGTACCCTCGGTCGACTGGCGCTCGGACCAGGCCAGCGACCAAGCCAGGGTGGCATCGGCGGCGATCTCCAGCTTCTCCTGGGTCTCCTCGGAGAGGGCGTCCCAGGCGTCCTTGTTGATCATCACGCCGAACACGGTTGCGGATTGATGCCATCCCGGCGTGGCCCAATAATCCGCCACTTCAGCCAAGCCTACGCTATAGTCGATCCCCGGTGCGGAGAACTCAGCAGCGTCAACTACGCCACGCTCGATCGCTTGGTAAACCTCACCACCGGCAAGTGTCACTTGGGAACCACCCAACTGCTCCATCACACGCCCTTGGTCACGGCCAGCGATACGCAAGCGTTTGCCGTCCAGGTCGGCCAGGCTCTCGATGGGAGTACGGCCCATGAAGCCAGACTCGTTATTCAACACGCCATAAGGTAGGTAAACCAAGCCAAACTGGCCGTAGATCTCCTGGTAAAGCTCGCGGCCGCCCCACTGCTGGATCCAGTTGAGGTAGTCCAAAGCATTGAACAGGCTGGGGGTAGAGGCCAGCGGCGAGAACGCCGGGTTGAGACCCGCCCAATAACCGGGCCAGTCGCCGGCGGCCTCGATACTGCCTGTCTCGGTGGCATCGAACACTTCGGTGCCGGGCATCAATGTGCCGCCGGCGCGGAACTCGATCTGAAGCTCGTCACCGGCCAGCTTGTTGACTAGTTCCACCCAGTGCTGATCGATCTTGACCGCATCGATGCTGTCCGGCCATGTGGAGGTCATGGTCCAGCTTTGCTGGGCTTGGGCACTTGCGCCAAAGCAAGTCAGAAGGGCGAACCCAGTGAGGATAATGGCGTGCTGAGGTCTCATGTTGTTTTCCTTTCGATTAAGTCAGCTTGAACCGGCTTTTGGAATTTCAACGATTATTTTTCTTGTATTTACCGGGGCTCGGTGGGTTGATGCGGAATTCATGTCGTGAGTTATTAACCGTCCCGGACACATAAGCCCTGCTAAAGCTCATTGCTTGAAAACTCCTCATAAGGAGGTTATGAGGCATCAAGCCACCAGCAATGAGCTTCCGTAAGGCCATGGAAAGCCCTTTTCGTGCTGCGGGCCGTATTGTCCAGCGCCACTTTACAAAGGTATCCTAGGATCAGGGAAGGTCGAAAACGGTCTTCATGAGGTCTTTTTCGGACATTCTTGCCGAGGCTCCGCATGCCCAGCTTTCAATCCAACCTGTTGAATCAAAAGATCTATGCCCCATACAAAATAGCCGCCCTGGTGGATGCAGTGGCAGAGCAGGGCATTTCTGTCGGGGAGGTACTGAGGGGTTTGGGCTTGAGCCAGGAAGCCCTCACGGACCCCGCCACCCTGGTCTCGATAAAGCAGTACATCGATGCCTGCACGAACGTCATCGAGGCGGGTGCGAATCTTTCGACTCCATTTGAAACTGCTGCCAGATTGCATCTGACCGCTTACGGTATGTACGGTTACGCCCTGCTCACGAGTCCAACCATAAGAGACTACTTCAATTTTGGCGTGAAATATCATCCCTTGGCCACGCCGACAATGCATATGACCTGGCGAGAGTCTGACGAGGCTGCCATTTTTGAATTCAGGGAAGCCTATTCTTACATCACCAATATCAAGACACGCAATTTCTTGATACAACAACAAGTAGCGCAAAATATCATACATATTCGTGACGCGGTGGGGCCCAGCTTGACGCCGATGAGGGCTCTGCTTTCCTATCCAGGAACCGACATTGTAGAGATACATGAAAAACACCTGGGGTGTGATTGTCACTTCGAACAAGAGACGAGTGAAATCCACTACCCTAAAGAAATTCTCGATCAATCCCCTTTATTAGGAAATCAGCTCTCCATCAAGCTGCTTCAGGAGACGTGTAACCAGCTTCTTGGACAGGCCAAGATGTCATCGGGGATTACCGGAGAGGTCTATCAAATCTTGATGATGTCACCGAACAGCTTTCCCAGCATGGAAGCCGTCGCCAACCTGCTATGCATCACTACCCGCACCCTGAGAAGAAAGCTGGATGCAGAAATGACGAGCTACAGGGAAATACTGGATGATGCCCGGTGCACTTTGGCAGCCGAGTACTTGCTGGCCACGAAAATGAGTACTGAGGACATAGCCGCGAGATTGGGGTTCAGCGACAGTGCGAATTTTCGAAGAGCCTTCAAGCGCTGGACAGGTAGGTCACCGCATCAGTTTCGAAAGGAAAACTAAGCCAAGGCAGGCTGAGGCAAGGCCGCAATTGCCCGCCGATAGGCGGCAGGCGAGTTCCCCGTCCACCCCTTGAAGGCACGGCTGAAGCAGGCCAGGTCGGTGAAGCCCAGCTCGTCGGCAATGGCCGGCAGCGGCCGTTCGGAACGGGTCAGCGCCTGGATGGCGAAGTCGCGCCGGAATTCGTCCTTCACCGCCTGGAAGTGGGTGCCCTCGTCGGCCAGCCGACGCGCCAGGGTGCGTACCGACATGTGCAGCGCCCGTGCAACGTCGTGCACCGAGCCCGACGTGGCCAGGTGCCGCGCGAGGTGTTCCCGCACCCGGTGCGACACCAGGCGATCGGCGAAGGAGACGTAGAACCAGTCGGCCGGCGCCCGGCGCAGGAAGGCGCCCAGGTGCTGCTTGGTCTGGCGGATCGGCTGCTCGAGCAGGGCGGCATCGAAGTAGATGGCGGTCTGCGGCCGTTCGAAACTCACCTTGCCCGGATAGAAGTAGAGATAATCGGCGCTATGCGCCGGCGGCTCGTAGGCACACTCCATCATCAGCGGCGGAATCTTGCGCGCGATCATCCACGAACTGATGCCGTGGAACAGCTTGAGCATCAGCTCGTGGATGAGAATACGACTGCCCATCGGTGGCTGGTGCTCCACCAGCGCCACCCGCGCCAAGCCGTTATCGACGCTGTACTCGTAGCCGAAGTCGTCCAGCACGATGCGGAAGAACAGCGTGTAGCGGTGCAGCGCCACCTTGAGTGTCGGCGCCTCCAGCACGCTCAGGCAAAGCAGTTTCAGCGTCCCCCCGCGCAGCGGCCTGGCGAAGAAGCCCGGCGTCTCGTCGTCGTGCTCGTTGACCAGCAGGCGGTAGAGCGTGGCGAACTGCTCCACGGTCACCCGGCCGTGAGGGGCGCTGAGCAGAAACGGCGAGATCCCGGCGCGCGCGAGATACGCCTCGCGCGCCGCTTCGCTCTCGGGCACGCCGCGGAACAGCTCGTTGACGAAATGCATGGATACCGTGACGGTCAAGCCCCACTCCCATAAATTCCTGCCTGGCGGCACCCGGTGGGCCGCCATGGTAAGTTACCCGCAGCCTTGGCCAGATGCTCTGCGACCAAGGGATCATCGGTAGCGCCATCGACGGGAGCCGCCATGCTCGAACTCCGCCAGGTTCACAAGACCTACGCCACGCCCCAAGGGCCGCTTGCGGTGCTCGCGGGGGTCGACCTGCGCCTGGATTCCGGTGAGAGCCTGGCGCTGATGGGTGAGTCCGGCAGCGGCAAGTCGACCCTGCTGCATCTGGCCGCGGGGCTCGACCTGCCGGATGCCGGGGAGGTGCTGCTTGCGGGACGTTCGCTCTCCGCCCTGGACGAGCCGGCCCGTGCCCGGCTGCGCCGCGATACCCTGGGCCTGGTGTTCCAGCAGTTCCACCTGGTCCCGAGCCTGAACGTGAGCGACAACCTGCGCCTGCAGGCGCGCCTGGCCAATCGCGAGCAAGCCGAATGGTCAGCGCACCTGATGGCGCGACTGGGCCTCGCCGGCCTGGAGCGGCGCTACCCCGAGCAACTCTCGGGCGGCCAGCAGCAGCGCCTGGCCATCGGCCGTGCGCTGGCACCGCGCCCCGCCCTGCTGCTCGCCGACGAGCCCACCGGCAACCTCGACGAGGCCACCGCCTCGGAGGTGCTCGAGCTGCTGCTGGATCTCGTGCGCGAGGCCGGCAGCGCCCTGCTGATGGTGACTCACAGCCCGCAAGTCGCTGCCCCGCTGGACCGCTGCCTGCGCCTGACCCACGGCCGGCTCGAGTCGCCTTCCGGCTTGGAGGCGAGCCAGCGCTGATGTTGACCGCCCTGACGACACTGCTTTCGCACTACAAGCGCCACCCCGGCCAACTCGCCATGCTGCTGCTGGGGCTGTGGGTGGCCGGCGCACTGTGGAGCGGCGTACAGGCGATCAACGCCTCGGCCCGCGACAGCTACGCCCGCGCCGAGGCGCTATTCACCACCGGGCTCGACCGCCTGGAACGCCGCGACGGCGAGACGCTCACCCGCGACGACTTCCTGCGCCTGCGCCGCGCCGGCCTGACCGTCTCGCCGCTGCTCGAAGGCACCATCGAGGCGCCGGACGGCACCCGGCTAACGGTGATCGGCATCGACCCCTTCACCCTGCCCGGCGACAGTACCTTCGCCGCCGCCTCGAGCCAGGGCGAGCTGACCGATTTTCTCACCCCGCCGTGGCAGACCCGCATCGCCCCGGACACCTTGCCCGCGCTGGGGCTGAGCGCTGGTGAGGCAAGCGGCGCCGAGCCGCGCCTGGCCGGTCTGGTCGAGGCCCGGCTGCCGCCGCTGGTGCTCTCCCCCACACTGCCCCCCGGCACCCTGGTGATGGATATCGCCGCCGCGGCGTCCCTGCTCGATAGCGGCGAGCGGCTGTCGCGGCTGGTCACCGCGCCCGGCGCGCTGGAGCGCGCCCCCGAGGGGCTGGTAATAACCCGGGCGGCGACGCTGGTCTCGCCCGGCCAGCTCAGCGAGAGTTTCCATCTCAATCTCTCCGCCATGGCGCTGCTGGCATTGGTAGTGGGGCTGTTCATCGTCCAGGCGGCGCTGGGCTTGGCATTGGAGCAGCGTCTGGGCATGCTGCGCACGCTGCGTGCGCTCGGCGTGTCGGGGCGCGGCCTGGTCGGGCTGCTGACGTTGGAGCTTCTGCTGCTGGGAGTCATTGGCGCCCTGGCCGGTATCGTCAGCGGCGTGTGGCTGGCGCGCGTGCTGCTACCCGACGTGGCGGCCACCCTGGGCAGCCTCTACGGCGCCGATGTGGCGGTCACGCTCAATCTGCCCTGGCACTACTGGCTCGGCGGGCTCGGCGTCACCCTGGGCGGGCTGCTGCTGGCAGGCAGCGGCGTATTGTGGCGAGCCGCCAAGCTGAGCGTGCTGGGGCTGGGCCAGGCTCAGGCCTGGCGCGCCGGCTTCTACCGCCAACTGCGCGGCATGAGCCTGGCGGGAGGCGGCGTCGCGACGGTTGGGCTCGTGCTGTGGATATGGCTCTCGCGCCAGCCCGCCGGAGAGGGGCTGCTGGTCGGTTTCGGCCTGGTCGCCTCGCTGCTGCTGGCCAGCGCCCTGCTGCTGCCTCCACTGATCGCCCTGATCCTGGCCGGGCTCGGCCGCCTGGTTCGGCGCCGGCCGCTGGCCCAATGGGCACTGGCCGACCTGCAGCTGCAGTTGCCCAGGCTGGCGCTCGCCATGATGGCGCTGTTGATCGCACTCTCCGCCAACCTGGGCGTGAGCAGCATGGTCGGCGGCTTTCGCCTCACCTTCCTCGACTGGCTCGACCAGCGCCTGGTGGCGGACTACTACCTGCGCCCGGCGCCAGAGCAGTTCGATGCGGTGCAGGCGTGGCTGGCAGAGCGCCCCGAGGTCAACGAGTTGCTGCCGACCCGCCATGCCGAGGCCACCCTGCTCGAGATCGCTAGCCCCGAAGCGTTGCGCTCGCTGCAGCTGCCGGTCGGCCTCTACGGCATCACCCCCGGCGCGACGCTGATCCCGAGCTGGCCGCTGCTAAGTACCCAGGCCGGCCGCGACGCCGCCTGGCAGTCGTTCGCCAGGGGCGAGGCGTTCGTCAACGAGCAATTGGCCATCGACCAGGGCCTGGCGCCAGGCCACCGCCTGACGCTGACGGCCCCGGGTGGGCAGGAGACGCTGACAGTAGCCGCCGTCTATCCCGACTACGGCAACACCCGCGGCGAGGTGCTGCTGGCCACACCGCAGCTGGCCGAGCGTTTCGCCGCCTCCCCCAGTTCGATCGGTATCGTGCTCGCCGCCAGCGCCGATGAAGCTGCTCTGCGTAACGCACTGCGTGGTCGCTTCGAGCTCGGCAGCGATGCGCTGGTGGATCAGCGCGAAGTGAAACGCATGTCCGTTGAAATCTTCGAACGCACCTTCACCATCACCCGGGCGCTGAGCGTGCTGACCCTGGCGGTGGCCGCCCTGGCCCTGCTTGCGAGTCTCCTGGCTCAGGCCGGCGAGCGCCGGCGTCAGCTCGCCCCGCTGTGGGCGTTGGGCGTACCGCGTGCCCGGCTGGTCACGGTACAGTTGGCACAGTTGGGTGGCATGGCGCTGGCCGTCGGCACCCTCGCCGTGCCGCTGGGAAGCCTGCTCGCGCTGGGGCTGGTGGCGGTGATCAACGTGGCCGCCTTCGGCTGGCGCCTGCCGCTGCACGTCTTCCCTGGCGATATCGTCCTGACCCTGGCGACCGCCGGCGCGGTGGCGCTGCTCGCCGCGGCACTGCCCGCGGTCCGCCTGTGGCGCACGCCGCCCCGCGCCCTGCTGGCCGAGGAGGGCGGCACATGAGGCCCTGGTTGGTAGTCGCGCTCCTGCTGCTGACGCTGGCCGGCTGTGGCGACGCAACGCCGCCCGGCGAACCCGCCGGCTTCGCCGGGCTGGGGGAGGAGGCCGGCAGCTTCGCCCAGGCGGACAAACGTATCGAACTGCGCTTTCCCGAGGATCACGCCGCCCACCCGGACTATCGCATCGAATGGTGGTACCTCACCGCCAACCTCGAGGACGAGCGCGGCGAACCGCTGGGCCTGCAGTGGACGCTGTTCCGCCAGGCGCTCACTCCCCCGGACGCACGCCCCGAGCCCGCCCCCTGGGCCGCCGACCAGCTGTGGATGGCGCACATGGCGGTCTCCCGGGGCGATACCCACCGAGTGGCCGAGCGCTTCGCCCGCAGCCATTCGAGCGACGAGGATGGGCAGGCGGGCGCGGTCGCCGAACCCTTTCGCGCCTGGATCGATCACTGGCAGTTGGCCAGCAATGGGGAAACACCAGACGAAACGCCAGGCTCGGTCAACGCGGGCAACACCTTCGCCGAGCTGCAGCTGACAGCCCACCAGAACGACAAGCACGGCGGCTTCGGTTATGACCTGACGCTGATCGCGGAAGGGCCGCTGGTGCTGCACGGCGACGCCGGCTTCAGCCAGAAATCGGCCGACGGCCAGGGTTCGATGTACTACAGCCAGCCGTTCTGGCGCATCGAAGGCGAGGTGACGCTGGATGGCGAGATGCGCGCGGTGCACGGGCGCGGCTGGCTCGATCGCGAATGGAGCAGCCAACTGCTGGACGAGCGCCAGCAGGGCTGGGACTGGTTCTCGCTGCACCTGGAGAGCGGCCACAAGCTGATGGCCTTTCAATTGCGCGGTGGCGGCGAGGACGGTGGCGACTACCGTTCGGGCACCTGGATCTCGCCCGAAGGCGAGCCCACCGCACTGGCGCCGGACGAGATCGCCATGAGACCGCTCGAAACGCAGCAGGTCGCGGGGCGCGAGGTGCCGACCCGCTGGCGCCTTGATGTTCCCCGCGCCGGCATTGAGCTGATCGTCGAGGCAACCCACGCCGAACGCTGGATGGACACCAGCGTGCCCTACTGGGAGGGCGAAGTGGTCGCGCGCGATGCCGATAGCGGGGAAGATAAGGGCATGGGCTATCTGGAAATGACGGGTTACTGACGCAACGCGAGGAAGGACCATGAACCTGCTGGATGCCATGACCGCCTATGTGCGCGTCGCCGAACTCGGCAGCTATACCCGAGCGGCCGAGACGCTGGACCTGTCGCGCACACGGATTTCACGGCTGATCATGGAGCTCGAGAGCCACCTGGGCGTGCGGCTGTTGCAGCGTACCACCCGGCGCCTGCACCTCACCGAGGCCGGCGAGAGCTATTTGGCCCGCGCCCAGGGCATCCTGCAGGCACTGGAAGAGGCCGAAGCCGAGCTGGGCGCCGGTAGCACCGAGGTGTGCGGCCGGCTACGGGTCAACGGCCCGATGTCCTTCGGCATGCGCTTTCTCTCCCCTGTCATCGCCCGCTTCATGCTCGTGCATCCAGCCCTGGAGGTACGCCTCGACCTCAACGATCGCCGGGTGGACTTGCTGGAGGAGGGCTACGACCTCGCCATTCGCATCGGCGAACTGCCGGATTCCAGCCTGGTAGCGCGGCGCCTGGCGCGCTGCCGCATGATACCGTGCGCCTCGCCCGAGTACCTGGCGCGCTTCGGCGAACCACGCACGCTGGCCGAACTGGCCGAGCACCGCTGCCTGCGCTACCGCACGGCCAGCGGCACCGACTGGCAGTTCGGCAGTGAGCGCCTGGCGGTCCATGGCCCGCTGGAAAGCAACAACGGCGACGTGCTGACCCAGGCCGCCGAGGCCGGGCTGGGCATCGCCCACCAGCCGAGCTTCCTGATCCACGAAAGCATCAGGAGCGGTCGCCTGGTGCCGCTGCTGATCGAGGAAGCCAGCGTGACCATCGGTATCCACGGCGTCTACCCCGCGCGACGCCACCTGCCGGCCAAGGTCGAACGTCTGCTCGATTTCCTGGCCGAGGCGTGGGGAGATCCTCCCGAATGGGAACGGGAGATGGGATTGTCGCCTCTCGCGCAATGATGTTGTTCGCCTAGCGATGATTATCCCTGCAAGCGTGCAGCGTAGAGTGAAGGCATCCCTGACAACAACGGAGTCCTTCCCATGCAGACACAAGCCACGCAAGCCAGCCCCACGCTGGCCAACGCCTCACAGACCCAATCCCTTCAGGCCCATGCCACCGCCCTGCTGCGCGTGTCGCTCGGCGTCATGGCCCTGGCCCACGGCCTGCTCAAGGTATTCGTCTTCACCGTGCCCGGCACCGTCGGCTATTTCGAGTCGATCGGCCTGCCCGGCTTCATCGCCTATCTGACCATTCTGGCCGAAGTCGGCGGCGGTCTGGCCCTGCTGCTCGGCGTCTACACACGCTGGGTGAGCCTGGCGTTGATCCCGGTGCTGCTCGGCGCCGCCTGGGTGCATGCCGGCAACGGCTGGGTCTTCTCCAACCCGGGCGGCGGCTGGGAGTACCCGGTGTTCTGGGCCGTTGCGCTGGTGGTACAAGCAGGGCTGGGTAGCGGCAGCTTCGTGCTCAACCGTCGCTTCGCCTGAACGGCGTTCGCTCCGCCATCCTCCGCCTCCTATCATTCACAGGACGGCGCCGCCCCGCGGCGCCGTCCGACGAGGAGCATCGCCATGTTACCCAGCCTCTTTCTTTCCCACGGCTCACCCATGCTGGCCCTCACCCCGGGGCCGGCGCACGATTTCCTGCGTGAGCTCGGTCCGACGCTCTCGCCCAAGGCCATCGTCGTGGTGTCGGCCCACTGGGCCAGCGAGCGCCTGCTGGTGAGCATCAGCGCGCGGCCCGAGACCATCCACGACTTCGGCGGCTTTCCCCGTGCGCTTTTCGAATGCCAGTACCCGGCGCCGGGCGAGCCGGAGCTGGCACTGCGCCTGGCGCGCGAGCTCAATGCCGTGCCGGTGGAGCGCGGCCTGGACCATGGCGCCTGGGTGCCGCTGTCGCTGATGTTCCCTGCGGCGGACGTGCCGGTGGTGTCGCTGTCGCTGCCGGTCACCTGGTCGAACCAGGATCTGATAGCGCTGGGTGAGAAATTGGCAAAACTGCGGGAAGAAGGCGTGCTGATCGTTGGCTCGGGCAGCCTGACCCACAATCTCGCCGAGATGCAGGCAGCGGGTACGCCGATGCCGGCCTGGGTCGGCGAGTTCACCGATTGGATACACGAGAAGCTGACGAGCGGTGAGCGCAATGCCCTGCTCGCGTGGGAAACCGCCCCGCAGGCGCGGCGCAACCACCCCACGCCCGAGCACTTCCAGCCGCTGCTGGTGGCGCTGGGCGCGGGCGGCGAGGCCAGCCGCCTGCACCACAGCGTCGAGCACGGCGTGCTGGCGATGGACCTCTACGCCTTCGCCTGAGGGCGTGCGGCAGTCAGTCGCCCAACTGGGCCAGGCGGTCGGCCTGGACCACCTCGATCCAGTAGCCGTCCACATCCTTGACGAACACCACGTTCTTCATCTTGCCCTGGTCCGAGCGCTTGACGAAGGTGACCCGGCTGGCATCGAACCAGGCCTCGGCGGCTTCCAGGTCGGGTACCGAAAAACAGATGTGGCCGAAGCCCTGGGGCTCGGCGTTGCCGTCATGGTAGGCGAAGTCGGCCTGGGTCTCGGTTCCCCAGTTGTGGGTCAGCTCCAGCAGCCCCGTCTGGCGGAAGGTCCACACCGTGCGCTCTCCCTCGTCCTCCGGTACCTCCGCGCCCTCCTCCAGCTTGGCCAGGAAGTAGAGCGAGAAGCCCAGCTCCTCGAAATCGAGCCGGCGCAGCACGCGCATGCCGAACACGCCGGTATAGAAGGCCAGCGACTTTTCCGGATCCTTGACCCGCAGCATGGTGTGATTGAGGCGGAAACCCATGGAATCCGCGGAGGGCGTCTTCACGCCCGGATGCCGTTCGCCCCTGAAACTCATGCGACTCTCCTCGGTCGTCGTATCGGTCTTCGCTTGATAATGCGTCCCGCCCCGGTTTTTTTCCAGCCGCAGACGGCTGCCACTCCGCTACGCTGCGCGCTAAAGTAGGAGGACGCAGACAATCAACGAGCGACCCCCATGCCGACCCGACCCTGGCTTCGTCCCACCGACCCGTCTTGCCTATGGCGCCATGGCCGCGTCGCGGTATGGCTGCTGTTACTGGCGCTCATGGCCGGCTGCGCCAGCCGCGACCTGGCCACCCATGACCCGCGGCCCGGCTCGGATGCTCTTTCCATCGAGCGGGCGCTGATACTCGCCACCGCCAAGAACGCCCTGGGCACTCCTTATCGCCTGGGCGGCAACTCCGCGGAGGGGCTCGACTGCTCGGGCCTGGTGGAAATGGCCTACCGTTCGGCGGGCATCCAGGTACCGCGCACCGCCGACGAGCAGTTTCGCTCACTACCCGCCGTCGACCGCGCCCAGCCCGGCGACCTGCTGTTCTTCGGCGACCGGCGCAAGGCCACTCACGTGGGTATCTATCGCGGCAACGGACAGATGATTCACGCCCCGGGCAGTGGCCGCAAGGTCACCAGTGTGCCGCTGCATATCGACTACTGGCAGGATAGGTTTTTGGGCGCCGCCAGCCCCGCCCCATGAACTCGCCGCACGGTAGAGGTAAGATGAGGGCACACCAATCTCATCGGTGATTCGATGCGCCTCGACCTTTCTCTTTATCTGGTAACCGACCCTGAACTCTGCGCCCGACGTGGCCTGGTGGAAACCGTGGTGGCCGCGGTGCGTGGCGGTGTGACTATCGTACAGCTGCGCGACAAGCAGGCCTCCGACGGCGAAATGATCGACCAGGCGCGGCGCCTCAAGGCGGCGCTGGCCGGCAGCGGCGTGCCGCTGATCATCAACGATCGACTGGCGGTGGCGGTGGCGAGCGGCGCCGATGGCCTGCATATCGGCCAGGACGACGGCGACGTGGCCGCGGCGCGGGCCGAGCTGGGCGAGAAGGCCATTCTTGGCCTCTCGGTGCAGACCCACGACCAGCTCGCCCGCCTCGACCCGGACGCGCTCGACTACCTCGGCCTGGGCCCGGTGTTCGCCACCTCGACCAAGCAGAACCACGCCACGCCGCTGGGCTTCGAGGGTCTGGCAGCCCTGGTGGCGGCCAGCCCCCTGCCGGCGGTGGCCATCGGCGGGCTCAAGGCGGAACACGCCGGACGAGTGCGCACAGCCGGCGCCAAGGGGCCGGCGGTGGTGTCGGCGATCTGTGGGCAGCCGGACCCGGAAGCCGCCGCACGGGCGTTCTTCGCCGATTGAAGAAGAGATCTGAAGAACAGTAGAAGCGTGGGTGCGGAGAACCGGCTCTCAGGAGCTTCGGCTCTCCTGCTCACGAGAAAAGCGCTGCATGACGTCCAGGGTTTCCTGGCTGACGTGGTGCTCCATGCCTTCGGCATCGATGCGTGCGGTACGGTCGCTGACACCGAGGGCGCGCAGGAACTGCAGCACGATGGCGT
Organism: Billgrantia sp. C5P2; assembly: GCF_051062895.2. Taxonomy (NCBI): domain Bacteria; kingdom Pseudomonadati; phylum Pseudomonadota; class Gammaproteobacteria; order Oceanospirillales; family Halomonadaceae; genus Billgrantia; species Billgrantia sp. C5P2. Next base: position 315,501 of record NZ_CM128542.1, on the reverse strand, counting down.
GTCGCTGATGCGACATCGCCGCCATTTTTTCCCCTTTCTCGGTCAGAAACAGTGAACGGTAGGGCTTGCTGGAGACCAGCTCCAGCGCCTTGAGCCGGGTCACCATTTTCGACACCGTGGCCTGGCTGACCCCCATGCGGGCAGCGATGTCCGTCGAACGTGCTTCCCCCTGGTGCTCCTGCAGGTCGGCAATCAGCTCCACGTAATCTTCGATAAGCTCGGTTTCATGGGCGTTGCGCACGGCGGCGTACTGCTGCGCATGCTGGTCGCTCGGCGGCAGGGCGTCCGCCTTGCTAAGGCGATCCGGCGTCACATCGTTCGGGGAGTCGGTCATCGCGCCAATATAGCCAAAGTACTGATAGGGCAGCAACCGTGCACCGATAGAGAATTCCTACTACCCTACAAGTTAACCTTGGCTAAAATACTAGCCATGCACTTAGAAACTCACTGAAACGAAACAACCCACATTCAACGGCTCCGCCGCCAAAGGAGAGTGACCGATGCCGGTTCCCAAGGGATTGGTGCTGCTCAGCGCCCTCGCGCTGGCCCTGCCGACCGCGACCCATGCCGAGGAATCTCCGCTGCGAGTGGCGGCTACCTTCTCCGTGCTGGGGGACCTGGTACGCGAGGTCGCGGGTGACGATGCCCAAGTCGATGTATTGACCCCGGTTGGCGCCGAGGTGCACGAATGGGAGCTGGTGCCGAGCAACTTCATCGCCCTCGAGAGAGCCGACGTGGTGTTCTACAACGGCTACGGCCTCGAGCAGTGGATCGGCCAGGTCGAGGCCACGGTGGGCAGTGGCGTGCCGTTGATCGCCCTGGCCGAGGAGAGCGGCTACGCCACCCAGCCGATCGCCACCGGCGACTTCGCCGGCGAGCCCGACCCGCACATGTGGATGGATCCACGTGCCGCTGCCGAGTACGCGCGAGTGATCGCCGACACCCTGGCCGAGGCCCGGCCGGACGCCGCCGAGGCCTTCCAGGCACGCGCCGAGGCTCTTGAGGAGTCGCTGCACGCCCTGCATGACGAACTCACGCAGACCCTAGCCGACATTCCCGAGGAGCAGCGCCTGCTCATCACCAGTGAAGCTGCCTTCCTCTATTTCGCCGACGCCTTCGGTTTCGAGCACGACGGCATCTGGGGCAACAATGCCGAGCAGGAGGGCTCGCCGAATCAGGTCATGCGCATCGTCGACAAGATCGAGGAGCGCCGTCCGGCCGCCATCTTCTGGGAAAGCACGATTTCCGATCGCCACGTGCGCAGCGTCGCCAACGAGACCCAGGTGGAGATCGCCGGTCCGCTCTATGTCGATTCCCTCAGCGAGCCGGAGGGCGAAGCACCGGACTATGCCGGCATGCTGCGTCACAACGCCCGTTTGCTGCTCGATACCCTGGGAGGCGAACATGACTGACTCCGTTCCGGCGCTGCAGGCACGCCGGCTTTGCGCGGCCTACCACCAGCAGACCGTGCTCGAGGACATTACCCTGTCATTGCCACAGGGGCAGTGGACGGCCATCGTCGGCCCCAACGGTGCCGGCAAGTCGAGCCTGCTCAACCTGGTGATCGGCAGCCTTGCGCCGCTGCGTGGCGAACTGCGGATTCTCGGCGAGAGCCCCGCCGCTCAGCGCCGTGCCGGCAACATCGCCTACATGGCCCAGCAAGAGCGTATGGAGTGGGACTTTCCCATTTCGGTACGCGACACGGTGCTGACCGGCCGCTACGGCCTGATGCGCCAGGATCCGCTGTGGCAGCGCCTGGTGCCCCGACACTGGGCCAACCCCAGCCATCGGCAGGCCGTGGAAGCCGCCCTGGAGGCCGTGGACATGGCCGATTACGCCGCACGCCCCATCGGGGCGCTGTCCGGCGGCCAGAAGAAGCGCGTGATGCTGGCGCGCGCCCTGGCCCAGCAGGCCAGGATTCTGCTGCTCGACGAGCCCTTGGCGGGCGTGGATCCTCCCAGCGAGGCACTGATCCTCAAGACGCTCGAGCGCGAGCGCAACGCCGGGCGCACCGTCATCATGGTGACCCATGACATGCCGAGCGCACGCGTCCATGCCGACAACGTGCTGCTGATCAACCGTATGCTGGTCGGCATGGGGACGCCGGACGAGATGCTCAGCGACGCCATGCTGGCACGCCTGGCGGTAGGGGCGCCCGAAGCCAGGCATGGAGGTGCGCGTGTCGCAGCTTGAGCCATTCGCCCTGAGCGTGATCGATGCGCTGACGGCGCTGCTGATGATGGCGGTCAACCTGCTGCCTGATAACCTGGCCGCCCCCTTCGAATACCGCTTCATGCAGCGCGCCCTGCTCACTTCGGTGCTGGTGGGGGCGATCTGCGGGCTGCTCTCCTGCTATGTGGTGCTCAAGCGTTGGTCGTTGCTGGGTGACGCCATCTCCCATGCGGTGCTGCCCGGCGTGGCCATCGCCTACCTGCTGGGCTGGCCGTTCTTCATCGGTGCCTTCGTCACCGGCGCACTGACCTCGCTGGGCATCGGCGCCATCGAGCGCCACACCCGCATCAAGTCGGATGCCGCCATGGGGCTGATGTTCACCGCTGCTTTCGCGCTCGGCATCGTGATCATCAGCAAGATCGCTACCAGCACCCACCTGATGCACATCCTGTTCGGCAACGTGCTGGGCGTGAAGACCTCGGCGCTGATCCTGACGCTGATGGCCAGCCTGGTGGCACTGCTGGCGATCTGGCTGGCCTATCGCCCGCTGCTGCTCTACACCTTCGACCCGCAGCAGGCCCAGGCGCTGGGGTTCAATACCGGCGCCATCCACTACGGGCTGATCATGCTGCTGACGCTGACCATCGTCGCCAGCCTGGAAACCGTGGGTATCATCCTGGTGGTGGCGATGCTGATCACTCCCGGGGCCACGGCGCACCTGCTCACCGACCGCTTCACCACCATGCTGGCCATCTCGGTTGCCGTCGGCGTGACCTCCGCCGTGGTGGGATTGGTGCTCTCGGTGACACTGGATGTCGCCTCGGGCGGCACCATCGTGCTGGTGGCCTCGAGCCTGTTCCTCGTCGCCCTGCTGGCGGCCCCCCGGCATGGGCTGGTGGCCCGCCACTGGCGGCGCTGGCGATTGAACCGCGTTTAAGACGTGGGGCGGCGCTTCAGGGTCGTCCGGCGGTCGTGATAGGCGATCGCCAAGCCGCTGCCGATGATCAGCGTACTGCCGACGAACACCCAGACATCCGGCATCTCGCCCCAGAACCACCAGCCCAGCAGCACCGCCCACAGCATGGCGGTGTAGTCGAAGGGTGCGGCGATGGCCGCCGGGGCGAAGCGAAAGGCCATGGTGATGCAGGCCGTGGCACCCACCCCGATCACCCCGGCACCGAGGAACCCCAGCCAATGCCAGGGATGGGGCGTCTGCCAGACCCACGGCAGGGTGACGGAGGTGATCACCAGAGGTACCAGGGTGATGTAGAACACCATCGCCCAAAGGTGTTCGCGGCCCCCGTAGCGCCGCGAGGTGATCATCAGCAGAGCATAGAAAACCGCCGCGGCCAGCATGACCAACGCACCGGGGTGGAAACCCTCGCCGCCCGGCCGCACCACCACCATCACGCCGGCAAAGCCCAGTAGCGAAGCCGCCACGACTTGAAGATCGACCCGCTCGCCGAGCAGCGGCACCGAAAGCAGCGTGACGAACAGCGGTGCAGCAAAGGCAATGGCCGTAGCCTCGGCCAGTGGCAGCATAGTCAACCCCAGCACGAAGCAGCCCATGGTGCCGGTGTAGATCAGGCCACGGACCAGATGCACCCCCGGCCGACGGGTGCGCAGTTTGGTAAGCCCACCGCCATAGTGGGCCAACAGTGCGATCAGCGGCAGCGAGACCAGGGTGCGGAAGAAGATGATCTGAAGCGGCGAATGCACTTCGCCCAGCCACTTGGCAATGGCATCGCCGATGGCGAGGCACAGCACGCCGGCACACATGTACAGAATGCCCCGCAGCGACGGTGACATATGTTCCTCCCTGTTAGCCTGCACATTATCGGTGCAAGAAATGACACCCTAGGCTTTGTCCAAAAAGTCGGCGAGCGAAGGCCAGACAAGGCAAAAATCGGCGAAAATACGGAGTTTACGGGGTGTAAATGAGTACTTTTAGCTGATTTTTAACGCCGTATGGCCGAGTGCAGCCAGTTTTCGGGCATAGCCTAACATAGCGGACTAAGAGCCCCCGGGCGATGCCAATAACGCTCTCGCAGAGTTTCATCAACGACATCACCGGGTCTGGCACATGGTCAAATGGAAGGAGTAAGGTACAAACTGTGCCGAAAGGGAACATGACCATGACGGATCATTCAGTTCACGCCCTTGAGACTAGTCTGGAGAGCGGCCCGTCCGAACACTTGTATCAGTCGGAATTGACTCGCAGGGCGCTACGCCTGGCGCCCGAGGATGGCTTCTTCCGCTCCGCCATCGCGCCGCTGACGCTGATTCGCGTCAGCGAGACGACGGCTCCCATGCCGTGCGTCACCGAACCCAGCCTGTTCGTGGCGATACAGGGCCGCAAGCGCATGGAGCTGGCCAGCCAGCCGTTCATTTACGACCCGCTCCACTATCTTGTCGTATCCCTCGCCCTGCCGGTCACCGGCCAGATCATCGAGGCCAGCCCGCAGGCGCCCTACCTGTGCGCGCGGCTCGACATCGATCTCGCCATGCTCGGCGAGCTGCTTCTGGAGTACGATCCGGGCGAGCCGATAGACGACAGCGACGAGCGCGGCGGCCTGTTCGTCGCGCGCATGTCCGATTCGATGACCGATGCGGTGCTGCGCCTGGTGCGGCTACTGGATACGCCTCACGACATTCCCGCGCTGGCACCGCTGATACTGCGCGAGATCCATTACCGGGTACTGTGCGGCGAACTGGGACATCGCTTGCGCGATCTCGCCGGCATCAATGGGCAGGGCAGATCCATCATCGAGGTGATTCAACTGCTGAAGTTGCACTATGCCGAGCCGCTGCGCATCGAGGACCTGGCCGCAGCGGTGCATATGAGCCCGTCCACGCTCCATCATCGCTTCAAGGACCTGACGTCGATGTCGCCGCTGCAGTTCCAGAAGCAACTGCGCCTGCACGAGGCGCGCCGGCTGATGCTGAGCGAGGGGCTGAACGCGTCGACGGCCAGCCATCGGGTCGGCTACAACAGTCCGTCTCAATTCAGCCGCGAATATCGTCGCCTGTTCGGTGCGCCGCCCAACCAGGAAATTGCCCAGCAACGAGAGGCGACCATGGGCAATCTTCTGGCCAGCCCAGTGTAGTCGTGCTCAGAGCCGCTACCGCGGCTTGCCGTGATAGACACGTACGATATCGGCCATGACCGACAGGGCGATCTCGGCGGGCGTCTTGCTGCCGATATCGAGGCCGATCGGCATATGGATGCGCGCGATCTCCTCGCTGCTGAGCCCACCCGAGCGCAGCAGGCGTTCGGCGCGTGCCGCGGAGGTCTGGCGCGAGCCCATCGCGCCGATATAGAAGGCCGGCGTGCGCACCGCTTCGATCATGGCCAGGTCATCGATACGCGGATCGTGGGTCAGCGCCACCACGGCCGTCGAGGCGTGGCAGCCTTCGCCAGCGAGATACATCGACGGCAGCACCGGGCGTCGCTCGACACCCGCGACGGAGAAGGTTTCGATCTCCTCCTCGCGAGGGTCGCAGACCACGACCTCGAAGCCCAGGGTACGAGCGAACTCGGCGCACGCGACCGAGACCGGCGACACTCCCGCGATGACCAGCCTCAGCGACGGGCCGATACGGATTCGCACGCGCTCGCCCTGGCGCTCGACACGCGGCCGCTCCTGGTCGCGACTGCCGCCCGGCGGGGCCTCGGTCTGCAGGTCGACCTCGCCCGTGGTCAGGTCGACCTCGCGAATCAACCGCTGCTGGCCGTGCAACGCCTCCTGCAGCGCGGCCAGGTGCTGCCACGTGCCCGACGTCGCCGGCAAGCGCTCGATCAGCACCTCGAGGATGCCGCCGCAGGGCAACTTCAGGCGCTGCTGATCGTCCGACGACTCGCCGTAACGGACCACCTGCAGGGGCGCCTGGAAATCGCCGGCCCCAAGCCGCGACAGGAAGTCCTCCTCGACACAGCCTCCCGAGAGCGAGCCGGCATGACGCCCGTCCCGGCACGCCACCAGCAGCGACCCCGGCGCACGGGGAGACGAACCATAGGTCGCCAGTACCGTGCACAGCCACAGGGTTTCGCCCATCCGGCTCCAGCGGATGCCGCTCTCAATTACTTCGAGATCGAGATGCTGCATGGGGCTAGACCGAGAGCCGTCGGGCGAACGGCATCTTGCGCAACCGCTCGCCGCACGCATCGAAGAGCGCATTGGCGACGGCCGGGGCAAGCGGCGGCACGCCCGGTTCGCCAACCCCGGTGGGGGCTTCGGTCGACGGCACGATGTGCACTTCTACCGCCGGCATCTCGTTGATGCGCAAGACTTCATAGTCGTTGAAGTTGGATTGCTGCACGACCCCCTCTTCCAGGGTGATCTCGCCATGTAGCGCGGCCGCCAGAGCGAAGCCGATCCCGCCCTCCATTTGCGCTGCGATCACGTCCGGATTGACGGCGACCCCGCAATCCACCGCGCACACGACCCGGTCGACGCGATAGCTGCCGTCTTCCTCGACCGTGACCTCGGCGACCTGCGCGACGAAGGAACTGAAGGACTCGTGCACGGCGACCCCTCGGCCGCGCCGCTGTCCATCGCTACCGGGCTCGAGCGGCTGGTCCCAGCCGGCCTTCTCCGCCGCCAGATCCAGTACGCCACGGTGGCGAGGATGCTCGCTCAGCAGTGCGCGACGGAACGCCACCGGATCCTGCTCGGCGGCCACCGCCGCTTCATCGATCAGGCATTCGGTCGAGAATGCGGTATGCGTATGCCCCACCGAGCGCCACCACTGGATTGGCACGCCGATATCCGCCGGCGTATGCAGCTCGACCTGCAGGTTGGGCACGTCGTAGGCCAGGTTCGCCACACCTTCGACCGAGGTCGCGTCGACCCCGTTCTCCACCATGAAAGCCTCCATGGGGGTCCCCATCATGATCGACTGGCCGACCAACCGTTGGTGCCAGGCAATCAGCTGGCCGTCGGCATCGAGGGCCAGGCGTCCGCGGTGGAAGTTCATCGGCCGGTAGTAGCCGCCGCGGGTATCGTCTTCACGCATCCAGACCATCTTGACGGGCGCCTCGACGCCCTGATCCCGCGCCGCCTTGGCGATCGAGACCGCCTCCAGCACGAAATCCGAGTGCGGGTTGGCACGCCGGCCGAAGCTGCCCCCGGCATACAGTTGCGTCAGGCTGACGTTCTCCGGGGCGATGCCCAGCAGCTCCGCCACCAATTGCTGGTCCATCGACTGCCACTGCTCGCCGTTCCAGATGTCGCAGCGTTCGTCGCCCAGCTCGACCAGGCAGTTCATCGGCTCCATGGCGGCATGGGCGAGGTAGGGAAACTCGTAGTCGGCCTCGATCAGGGTTGCCGGTTCGGCCAGCGCCGCCGCCACGTCTCCGTGTTGGGCCGCCATTGCCCCTTCCTGTCCGGCCAGTTCGCGGTAGCGCGCCATGATCTCGTCGCTGCCCAACGAAAAGGCCTGGCTATCGTCCCACTCGATCTCCAGCGCATCGCGCCCCCGGCTCGCCGCCCAGGTGTTTTCCGCCAGCACCGCCACGCCCTCGAAGCGATGTGGGCCGCCGGCGAACTGCACCACAGCGACGACGCCGGGTACCTCCCTGGCCTTGGTGTCGTCGAAGCTAGAGACACGGGCACCGAAGCGACGCGGGTGGGCCGCCACGGCCACCAGCATGCCGGGTCGGGTGAAGTCCTGGGTAAAGACGGCGCTGCCATCAGTCTTGCCGGCACTGTCCGTGCGCGGCGTGTTCAACGACCCGATCAAGGTGAAATCCTCGGGATCCTTGAGCGTCACCTCCTGCGGTACCGGCAGCTCGGCAGCGGCCTCGGCAAGCTCACCGAAGCCCGCCTCGCGTCCTGATGCGTCATGCCGCACCACGCCCTTGGTAACGCTGATCTCCTCAGCGGAGACGCCCCAGCGTTCGGCGGCGGCCGCCACCAGCATGGCGCGGGCCGTGGCGCCGGCCGTACGCATCTGCTCGTAGGAGTTGGCAATGGCCGTGCTGCCGCCGGTGCCCTGCAGGCCGAAGGCCAGGTTCTTGTAGCGCTCGGTATCCGCGGGGGCGCCTTCCACTCTCACGCGGCTCCAGTCCGCATCCAGCTCCTCCGCCACGAGGGTGGCGAGTCCGGTATAGGTGCCCTGCCCCATCTCCAGATGCTTGGCCAGGACAACGACGGTGCCGTCAGCGGCAATCCGCACGAAGGCATTGGGCTCGAAATCGTCTTCCGTACCTTCTTGCGCCTCGGCCCGGCTACCGTTCAGGACCAGCGGCGACAGGTAAAGTCCCAACACCAGGCCGGCAGAACCCTGCAGGAAACGACGCCTGCTGACGTTGACGACACCCCCGGCTGTCTGCTCGGGCGCTGGCACATGCTTGAGAATTCCCATCACAACACTCCTTAGGCCAGGTGCTCGGCGGCGTCATGGATCGCGGCACGAATGCGGACGTAGGTGGCACATCGACAGATATTGCCGCTCATGGCGGAATCGATGTCGTCGTCGCTGGGGTCGGCATTGTCACGTAGCAGGGCCACGGCCGACATGATCTGGCCCGATTGGCAATATCCGCACTGCACCACGTCGTGCTGGCGCCATGCCTCCTGCACGACCTTGCCGATGCGGTCTTCACCGATCGCCTCGATGGTCGTCACCTCCTTGCCGGCGGCAGCGGAAACGGGCGTGACGCACGAGCGAATCGCTTCTCCGTCGAGATGCACGGTACAGGCGCCGCACAGGGACATGCCGCAACCGTACTTGGTCCCGGTCAGGTTCACGACATCCCGCAACGCCCAGAGCAGCGGCATGTCATCGGGTACGTCGAGCTGATTGGATTCACCATTGATGGTCAGGGTCGCCATGGGATTCCTCATACTTTCTTGGTTATAGGCAACGATGCTGGGTGGCGATGCGCCACCTCACCTCTGCCGCCTCGATACTCGAGGCTACGCCTGAGTATAGAAAGGCCGCTTCCATACGGATTAGCCCATTAATGGCGAATCATTGCCTGATCCTGTCGCACCGGAGCCGAGCCTAGCCGCCACTTCTCGGCACATGGGATAGATGATTTGCCAAGCCCTGCATGCGTTATGTTATATAGTCTCTTTTTTAAGCCATGCTGCCTCATCAAGGTTACCGTCATGCCCGCTATCTCGACTCCCCGCTCTCGGGTGACTACGCCGTTTGGCGTGCCAATGCCAGCCCACTGGGCGTTCGGCCAGAACATCGAGGTGCTGCCTCGCATCTTCGACGACGAGATTACCCTGGCGGTGATGGAGCGCCGGCTCGACTCGGCCCTGACCCTGGCCATCCAGGCACAGCTCGGCTGCCAGCGCGGCCTCGAGTGGCACTGGCGCGGCGCCCCCGGCCAGGCAATGCAGGAGGACCTGGCGCGCCGACTGCCCGCTCCCGAGGCAGGTGAAGCGCTGATAGAAGACATCGGCACCATCGCCGAAGCCATGGCTTATCTCTTCTCGACCGAGACCATCGGCATTCGCCTGCGCACGCTGGAAGGCGCCATGTGCCCGCGCTTCCACGTCGACAACCTGCCGGTGCGTCTCGTGAGTACCTACGCCGGCCCGGCCAGCGAGTGGCTACCCGAACATGCCGCCAACCGAGCCGGGCTTGGCGCCCCGCATCCGGACAAGCCCGATATCGTTGCCGCCCCTGGCGCCATCCAGCAGCTCGGCGTGGGCGACCTGGCCCTGCTGAAGGGCTGTGGCTGGGTCGGCAACGAAGAGCGTGGACTGATACACCGCAGCCCCCAGCCCGCACCGGGTGAGCGCCGCCTGCTGCTGGCGCTGGACCCGGGCTGAAACGACTGCCCCGCCCATTGACCGTTTCATCAAACTTTGCAAGGAAGATCCTGCAATGCTACTGCCCTCTCGATCCCTGCCCCATCGTTCCCTGCTGCTTGGCCTTGCCCTGCTGCCCCTGTCAGCCGCCGCCGATCGGCCGCTCTCGGTGGTTGCTCCCTGGGAGATCACCGGCGCCGACCCGTCGACCTCGGGCTATGTCTACGCCCGCATGCGGGTCGCCGAGACACTGGTCGACACCGATGCCGACGGTCAGCCCGCACCGGGGCTGGCGGCATCCTGGCAACCCAGCGAAGATGGCCTGACCTGGCGCTTCGCCCTGCGCGAAGACGTCAGCTTCCACGACGGCAGCCCGCTGACGGCGGAGGCCGCAGCCACGAGCCTGCAGCATGCCCAGGCCAAGCCGGGCATTCTCGATTCGGCGCCCATCGCCGGCATCGAGGCCGAGGGCAACGAGGTGGTAATCCAGCTCGAAAGCCCCTTCGCGCCGCTGCCGGCCCTGCTGGCCCACTCCACCACCCTGATCCTCGCCCCGGGTGCCTTCGACGACGAAGGGCGAGTCACCCAGGTGATCGGTACCGGCCCCTACCGGGTAGAGAGCGTGGCGCCGCCGCAGCGGCTCGGTGTGGAGCGCTTCGACGACTACTGGGGCGAAGCCCCCTCCATCGACAGCGCCAGCTACCTGGCGGTGGGCCGGGGCGAGACCCGCGCGCTGATGGCCGAGAGCGGGGATGCCGACGTGGTCTTCACCCTCGATCCGGCGAGCCGCGCGCGGCTGGCGCGCAATGACCGCCTGGCAATGCATGCCGAACCGCTACCGCGCACCATCGTGTTCAAGGTCAATGCCGAACATCCCTTGCTTGAAGATGCTCGCGCTCGCCAGGCACTAAGCCTGGCCATCGACCGTGAAGGCATTGCCGCCGGCCTGCTGCGTGATCCCGAAGCCGCCGCGCCCGAGCTGTTCCCGGCCAGCCTCGGCCCCTGGCACCTCGGCCTCGAAGCCGATGAGGCGCAGGACGTGGAGCGGGCCCGCGAGCTGCTCGCCGAGATGGGTTGGGAAGCCAACGGCAGCGGCGTGCTGGAACGCGACGGCGAGCCTTTCGAGCTGACCCTGCGTACCTTCTCCGACCGCCCCGAGCTGCCGCTGGTGGCCACCGCCCTGCAGGATCAGTGGCGTGAGATCGGCGTGGCGCTGGAGGTTGCCGTGGGCAACGCCAGCGAGATCCCCTCCGGCCACCGCGACGGCAGCCTGGAGCTAGGGCTGATGGCACGCAACTACGGCCTGGTGCCCGACCCGCTCGGCACCTTGCTCGACGACTTCGGCACCGACCCCGAGTCCATGGGCGGCGACTGGGGCGCCATGGGCTGGCATGACGCCGACCTGGCCGGCTGGCTCGACACCCTGCGCCAGGAAGCCGATCCCGAGGCCCGTACCGAGCTGGCGGGCCAGGTGGCACGCCGCCTGAACGAAGCCATGCCGGTCGTGCCCGTGGCCTGGTACCAGCAGACCGCCGCGGTCAATGCCGAGCTGGAAGGCTTCTCCATCGACCCGCTGGAGCGCAGCTACCGCATCGACGAGCTGAGGTGGAGCGAATGAGCGTAGCACTGGCCTCACGGACGACCCCGCACTGGACGGCAGGCCTCGGCGGCCTGCTGCTGCAACGCCTGTTCCAGGCCGGGCTGGTGGCCTGGATGGTCGGCACCCTGACCTTCGTGCTGACCCGCTCGCTGCCCGGCGACATGGCCTACCGCATCGCCGCCGGGCGTTACGGTCACGACATGGTCAATACCAATGCCGCCGAGGCAGTGCGCGCCGAGCTGGCGCTGGACCAGCCGGCGCTGAGCGCCTACTTCGGCTGGCTGTGGGACCTGGTGCAGTTCGACCTGGGCCGCTCGCTGGTCAGCGGCGAGCCGGTGATGGCCGAGCTGTGGCATCAGCTCGGCCACTCCCTGGGCCTGGCGGCGATGGCCGTGCTGCTCTCGCTGCTGCTGGGTCCACCGCTGGGGCTGATCGCCGGGCTCAAGCCCAATGGCGTGCTTGACCGCGTGAGCGAAGTGGCGGCCAGCGTTCTGCGCGCCCTGCCGCCCTTCGCCGTGGGCCTGCTACTGATCCTGATCTTCTCGGTGTCGCTCGGCTGGCTACCCGCCGCCGGCCATGGCCGCAGCGCGCATGGCGTACTCCCGGCGCTGACCCTGGCGCTGGCGCTGGCCGCCATCTCCAGCCGGGTAGCGCGCAACGCCATGGCAGACGTGTCGCAGTCGGCCTACTACGCCTTCTCGCGCACCAAGGGGTTGAACGAGCGCCTCAGTTTCCTGCGCCACGGCCTGCGCAACGCCGCGGTGCCGGTGGTTGCCTACCTCGGCGTGCAGTTCGTCTACCTGATCGAGGGCGTGGTGGTGGTCGAAACCCTGTTCGCCTGGCCCGGCATCGGCCATGCCCTGGTACACGCCATCGTCGCCCGCGACGTGCCGATGATCCAGGGCACCGCCCTGGTCATGGGGCTGATGTTCGTCGCCCTCAATACCGTGGTGGACCTGCTCTGCCACTGGCTCGACCCCAGGAGGCGCAGCGCATGAACACGCTTACCCTGTCTCCCGCTCGGCGCTGGACGCTGCCTGCACTCAACGGCCGCCAGCGGCTCGGCGCCACGCTGCTCGTCCTGCTGCTCGCCTTCGCCTGGCTGGTGCCCTGGCTCTTCGATGCCGACCCCGCGCGCCAGCAGCTCACCCGCATCCTGCAGCTGCCGTCGCTTGCCGAGCCGCTCGGCACCGACCACCTGGGCCGCAGCCTGCTGGCCCGGCTGGCGTCCGCCGTACAACTCTCTTTCGGCATGGCGCTACTCAGCGTGGCCAGTGCCGCCGTGCCGGGCGTGATCCTCGGCGTGATCGCCGGCTGGCGCGGCGGCTGGCTCGATCGCGTGCTGGGCAGCCTGGCCGATGCCTGCCTGGCCCTGCCCGGCCTGCTGCTGGTGCTGCTGCTGGTCGCCATTGCCCCGGGCAACTTCTGGGCGCTTTACGTCGGCATCTCGCTGGTACTGTGGATCGAGTACTTTCGCGTGGTCAGGGCCCGCACGCGAATACTGGTCGCCACCCCCCAGCTCGAGGCGAGCCGCCTGCTCGGCTTCGGCCCACTCTACCTGTTCCGTCGCCACCTGTGGCCGGAGCTCGCCCCGCAGGTGCTGACACTGGCCGCCTTCGGCGCCGCCAGTGCGATACTCGCCATGGCCGCGCTGGGCTTCGTCAGCGTCGGTCTGCGCCCGCCCACCGCCGAGCTGGGACTGATGATGATCGAGTTGCTGCCCTACTATCACGAGGCGCCCTGGGCCATGGCCCAGCCGATCGTCGTGCTGTTCGTGCTGGTGTTGAGCCTGAACCTGCTGGCCGGAAGGGATCCACGATGAGTACCTACTTACTTCAAGCTGAGGGCCTGACGATCCGGGGCGAGGGCGTCACGATCGCGCCCTTCTCCTGTTCGCTCGTGCCCGGCGGCCGCCTGACCCTGCTCGGCGAAACCGGCTCGGGCAAGAGCCTGATCGCCCAGGCCATCATGGGCACGCTGCCGCGCGGGCTTGTTGCCCAGGGCCAGCTCGTCATCGATGGCGAGGAGTTCGACGCCGCCGACAACACGTCGCGTCGCGTATTGTGGGGCCATCGCCTGGCGCTGCTGCCCCAGGAGCCCTGGCATGCACTGGACCCGACCATGCGTGCCGTTTCGCAGGTCGCCGAGAGCCACCGCCACGTGGCCGGGCGTGACCGCCGCGCCGCGCATCAGGCCGCCTGGGCCGACCTGGCCGAGCTGGGCCTGGTTGACGCGGGCAGCAAGCTGCCCGGCGAACTCTCCGGCGGCATGGCTCAGCGCGTGGCCTTTGCCGCCGCCAGTGCCGGCGGCGCTCCCATCGTGATCGCCGATGAGCCCACCAAGGGGCTCGATGCGCCGCGCCGGGACGCGGTGGTCGAACTGCTGGCGCGCACCCCCGAAGCCGCCGGCGCCCTGCTCACCATTACCCACGATATCGACGTGGCCCGCCGGTTGGGTGGCGAGGTGGTCATCCTGCGCCAGGGCCAGGTGGTCGAGCGCGGCCCGGCCCAGCAAGTGCTCACTGACCCGCAGAGTGAGTACGGCCAACGACTGCTGGCCGCCGAACCCAGTCGCTGGCCGCGACCACAGCCGCTGGGCGAGCGCCAGGCGGCGGTGGTAAGCGCCAGCGGCCTGGCCAAGCGCCGTGGCGGGCGCGAGCTGTTCCGCGACCTTTCGCTCTCGGTCAGCCCCGGCGAGATCGTCGGCGTGGTCGGCCCCTCCGGCTGTGGCAAGAGCACCCTGGGCGACATGCTGCTGGGCGTGACGCGCACCGATAGTGGCGAGATTCACCGTGCCCAAGGACACCCGCTGGGCTTTCAGAAGCTCTACCAGGACCCGCCGGCGGCTTTCTCACCGCATTGGCGACTCTCCCGCCTGCTCGATGACCTGGTGCGCCGCCATCGCCTGGATCGCGCCGCCATCCCGCCGCTGATGGCGCGCCTGGGGCTCGACGAGAATCTGCTGGGGCGGCGCCCCGGCGAGATCTCGGGCGGCGAGCTGCAGCGCTTCGCCATCCTGCGCGTGCTGCTGCTCGAGCCGTGCTTCCTGTTCGCCGACGAGCCCACCTCACGACTCGACCCCATCACCCAGCGACAGACGCTCGAGCTGCTGGTGGAGCTGGCCCGTGAGCGGCGCTGTGGGGTGATGCTGGTGAGCCACGACCCGGCGCTGATCGAGCGGATCTGCGACAAGCGGATCTCACTTGGAGTCACTGCCAGCATGGCAGAACGGGTGCTGGATCCTGCCATGGCCTGAAACGCCGTCATGCAAGCAAGCCCAAACGAACGACGCCCCGCATATGCGGGGCGTCGTTCTTGCAGCTGTCAAAACAAGCTGACCAAAAATAGCTCAGTAATGGGCAACGACCATGCAATCCATGCCCTGGGCACGCAGGCTGTTGCAGGCGGAGTGGGCGTCGTTCTCCTGCAGGTCGACCAGGCGGGCGCGGAAGACACGCCGTTCGCCGCCCGATTCCGCCACCGACACGCGCACGTCGTTCAACAGGCTGGCCAACTGATCGGCGGCGCGCGTCGCCAAGTGTCGCGCCTGATCGGCGTCGTTGAAGGCACCAACCTGTACCGCCCAGTTGCCGCTGGAAGCGCGTGGCGCATCGGCCTGGGCAATCAAGGCGCGAATCGGGTCGTCGGCGGAACCCATCTCGATGTCCATCTCGGACTGGAAGGAAAGGCGGCGCTCTGTGTCGGATACCTCAGGCATGGAGGTCGCCTGCGGCGCTGACGCCAGCTGTTGCGACGAGGCCGGCGGGCTCTCCGGCAGCTCCATGCGGTCGCCCAACACGTCGGCCCGGGCGATCCAGTCGCCACGCTGCAGCATGGAAAGCCGAGCAAAGCCGCGGTCGAGCAGGTCGCTCATGTGGGTATCGCGCGAAGCGGCAGTGAAGCCGCCCATTACCACCGAGACGATACGGCGGTTGTCGCGGATCGCCGAGGTCGCCACGTTGAAACCCGAGGCCCGGATGAAGCCGGTCTTGAGGCCATCGGCACCGGGATAGTTGCGCACCAGTCGGTTGTGGCTGGTATGGGTGGTACCGCGATAGGTGAAGCTCTGCGTCGAAAAGTAGTGGTAGTACTGCGGGTAATCCTGCATCAAGCGAATTGACAGGGTGGCCATGTCTCGCGCCGTGGTAACCTGGGCGTTGTCCGGCAGTCCCGATGCGTTGCGGAACACGGTATTGGGCATGCCCAGTTCACTGGCGCGCTGGGTCATCATGCGCGCGAAGCCGGACTCCGTGCTGCCCAGCGCCTCGGCCACCACCACGGCAACGTCGTTGGCGGAGCGCACCACCAGGGCCTTGATGGCCTCTTCCACCGTGATGCTGCTGCCCGCCGAAAGCCACAGCTTGGAAGCAGGCATGGAAGCGGCATGGGACGATACCGGCAATGACTGACTCATGTGCATGCTGCCGTTCTCGAGTGCCTCGAACAGCATGTAGAGGGTCATCATCTTGGTCAGTGAAGCAGGATATCGGGTGGCGTCCGCATTGGCAGCGTGCAACACGTCGCCGCTCTCGACATCGATGACGATGGCCGCATAACGGGGGTTGGCCTGCGCCGTACCGATCGACAACAGCTGAATGCAGAATAAAAGAAAGATGGCCACACCGAGGTAATGTCGGTTGTAGGTGTGCATGACGAAGACCTCTGGTTCCCTTGTAATTCCCTGTGGCCCGATTCTAAAGCGGACCTGAATCCAGTATGGCCGCTAACGGAGCGGTTTACAGCCGGAATAGCGAGTTTTTTTACCGATATACCGGCTGCTTCCATCAAGCTTTCGTTTATTAATCAACTGGAATAACGGCAACGAGTCTCCCTCGCTCAGCCAGGCGACTCCCAGACCGGGAAGGGATCGGGCAGCGAGACCCAGGCCTGGGGACCATCCGCCAGTTCGGCATCGCCGATCAAACAGGCATCCAACGCTTGGCGTATCTTTGCCTCGTCGAGGTTCTGCCCGATGAAAACAAGCTCCTGGCGCATGTCGCCAAACGGTTCTTCCCACTGTTCCATGATATAGCCGCGACTCTCCGGATCCTTGGGCCAGCGCGACTCGGGCACGGCCTTCCAGAACATGCCGGCGAAGCCATAATGCGCGATGCCGCCCGCCTGGCTCCACTGCCCGGCGAACTCCGGTCGCGTTGCCAGCCAGAAGAACCCCTTCGAGCGCAGCAGCTTGCCGCCAAACCAGTTTCCGTGCAACAGCTCGTGGAATTTCTGCGGGTGAAAGGGGCGCCGGGCCCGGTAGACGAAATTCGAAATACCGTACTCCTCGGTCTCGGGAACGTGTTCGCCACGCAATTCCTTGAGCCAGCCCGGGGAAAGCTGAGCTTGCTCGAAGCTGAAGCGACCGGTGTCGAGCACCGCGTCGAGCGGCACCTGGCCATTGGCCATGGGGATCAGCTCGGCAGCGGGATTGAGCGCGCGCAGCACAGCCTTCACCTCGGCCAGCTGCGCCTCGTCGATCAAATCGGTCTTGCTGATCAATAACACGTTGCAGAACTCGATCTGGTCGACCAGCAGGTCGGCCACGTTGCGCAGGTCCTCCTCACCGAGGCTCTCGCCCGCTTCCGCCAGTGATTTCGCCTCGTGGTACTGCTCGAGGAAGTTGGCGCCATCGACCACCGTGACCAGGGTATCCAGCCGGGCGACGCTGGAAAGGCTCTTCCCCTCCTCGTCCTCGAAGGTGAAGGTTTCCGCTACCGGCAGCGGCTCGGAGATGCCGGTGGATTCGATCACCAGGTAGTCGAAGCGCCCTTCCTGTGCCAGCCGGCTCACTTCTACCAGCAGATCCTCGCGCAGGGTGCAGCAGATGCAGCCGTTGCTCATCTCCACCAGGCGCTCCTCTGCCCGGTTGAGGGCCACCTCGCCCTCCTGGCTGCCCGGACCACCCCGCACCAGGGCGGCATCGATGTTCACCTCGCTCATGTCGTTGACGATCACCGCCACGCGACGACCCTCTCGGTTGGCCAGGATATGGTTGAGCAGGGTGGTCTTGCCGGCCCCGAGAAAGCCGGACAGAACGGTAACGGGCAAGGCATTGTGGGGCATCACTGGTCTCCTCGTAGCTTGCTGTAATGGTGTTCGCGCTTCTCCTGGCGCTCCTTGGCCTCCAGGCACAGCTCAGCGGTGGGCCGCAGCATCAGCCGTGCCAACCCAATGGGCTGGCCGGTTTCGGCGCAGTAGCCGTAGTCGCCTTCTTCGATGCGCCGCAGCGCCTGGCGAATCTTGCGCAGCAGGCGCGTCTCGCGATCGGCCTGGCGCAGCAACAGCCGCAGCTCCTCTTCTACCGCGGCACGATCAAGCTCGTCGCCACTGTGCTCGTTGTCGGCAATGGCCTGGCGCACTTCTGCGAGGTGCGCCTCCACTTCGGCTTGCTCCGCCAGCAGGCGAGCCTGGAAGAAGGCCAACTGCTCGTCGTTCATGTATGTCTCTTCGGGCATGGCCAGCAGACGCTGCGCCTCGGGGTCGGCCTGCATGGGCGCTTTCTCTCCTAGAAACGGGCTCCTGAAAAACATACGTTATAACATAACATTCAAGCCTCGAAGCAACTCTTTCAAAGCCGAGGCATCGCTTCCGTCAAGAGCATGCCCAAGCTGGCCGAGCTCCAAGCCCCCTTACAATCAGGCAACTTCTTGCCCAGCGGGCAAGATCTTGCCCGCCCTGGGCAATACCTTGCCTAATTCTAATTAACTCTTGAGGCCAAGAAAAACACAAGCATTTGAATTTATTATGACTTTTAGCTCCAGGCACGTTTCCTGCTCTTACTGGACTGTCCATCGGGACATTCATTCACATCGTCAAGGAGCAGACCATGCCAACTCCCTGCTATATCAGCATCGAAGGCCAGACCCAGGGCAACATCACCGCGGGTGCCTTCACTCCGGATTCCGTCGGCAACATCTACGTGGAAGGCCACGAAGACGAGATGCTGGTTCAGGAGTTCAAGCACGTCGTGACCGTGCCGACCGACCCGCAGTCCGGCCAGCCTTCCGGCCAGCGCGCCCACAAGCCGTTCGTCTTCACCGTGGCCCTGAACAAGGCCGTGCCGCTGATGTACAACGCCCTGGCGTCCGGTGAAATGCTGCCCAACGTCGAGCTGAAGTGGTACCGCACCTCCGTCGAGGGCAAGCAGGAGCACTTCTTCACCACCACCCTGACCGACGCCACCATCGTCGACATCAACCTGCGCATGCCCCATGCCCAGGACGCCACCAAGGCCGAGTTCACTCAGCTGATGGACGTCTCCCTGGCCTACCGCAAGATCGACTGGGAACACACCGTCGCCGGCACCTCCGGTTCCGACGACTGGCGCGCCCCGTCCGAAGCCTGATCGCTTCGTCCTCGCTCCCGCTACTCGGCTCGCCGGGCGGGGGCGACGGTTCGCACCGCGACGCCAGCGTTCCCTTCGAGCGCTGGCGTCGCGGCGTGTAAGACATCGCTGACAATTGCTGTCAGCCATTGCCCTTTCGTGCCGTTTCGCTCTTGTCTTGTCGGATACGGCACGTAACCTACCCTCGCGGCACCTTTCGCCGTGGCGGTGGCTCACCGCATATTCGTCTTCCAGGAGGGAAGCATGGCCGCTGAAACCGGACTCCAATTCACCCTCGAACTTGCCGGGGCTGACTCGGCCGACCTGGCGGTGGTCGACTTCTCCCTGGAAGAAGCGCTCTCGGCGCCCTTCACCCTTACGGTGCGCTTCGCCAGCCGCGACGGCAGCCTCTCCGCCAGCGCGCTGCTCGATCGCCCGGTGACCCTGACGATCTGGCAGGACGGCGAGGTGCTGCGCCGGGTCAACGCCATCGTCAGCGAGTTCGGCCGCGGCGACCGCGGCCACCGCCGCACGATGTACTCGCTGGTCGCCCGCCCGGCGCTGTGGCGCCTCGGCCTGCGCCAGAACTCGCGCATCTTCCAGCAGGTCTCGCCGCTCACGGTCATCAACACCCTGTGCGACGAGCGCAGCCTCACCGACGTGGCCTTCGCCGCCACCCGGGAACCGCAGGAAAGGGAGTACCTCACGCAGTACCGCGAAACGGACCTCGCCTTCCTCCAGCGCCTGGCCGCCGAGGAGGGACTGTTCTACTTCCACGAGTTCTTCGAGACCGACGGCGACACCCCCAGCGCCGCCCACCGCCTGGTGTTCGCCGACGCGCCCCAGGCGCTGGCCCACCTGGGCGAGCGCAGCTACCACGGCCGGGCCGGCGGCACCCCGCCCCAGCGCCATGTGCGCAAGCTCGAACAGCTCGCCCGGGTCGCCCCGGCCTCGGTCACGCTCAAGGACTACTCGTTCAAGAACCCGGCCTACGCCCAACTGCATGAGCATGCGGGAGATGAGCTCGAGGCCCATGGTCAGAGAGACGACTATGAGCACTACGACTACCCCGGCCGCTACAAGGCCGACGCCTCCGGCGAGGCCTTCACCCGCATTCGCCTCGAGCACCTGCGCAACGACGCCCTGACCTGCCGTGCCGAAAGCGACCTGCCCGAGCTTGCCCCGGGCAGCCGCTTCACCCTCACTGACCACGACCTCAGTGAGCTCAACCGCGACTGGCAGGTGGTGGAGGTCACCCATCACGGCAGCCAGCCCCAGGCGCTGGAGGAGGACGGCTTCACTCAAGGTGATGCGGCAGGGCTAGGGCAGATGACCAAGTTCGACAACACCCTGGTGCTGACCCCCGCCGACCGCGCCTGGCGCCCCAAGCCCAACGCCAAGCCCTGCGTCGACGGCCCGCAGATCGCCTTCGTCGTCGGCCCCGAGGGCGAGGAGATCTATTGCGACGAGCATGGCCGGGTCAAGGTGCAATTCCCCTGGGACCGCTACGCCGAACCCAATGAAACCGCCAGTGCCTGGGTACGGGTGTCCCAAGGCTGGGCCGGCGGCGGCTACGGCAGCATCGCCATTCCGCGGATCGGCCATGAGGTGGTCGTCAGCTACCTGGAGGGCGACCCCGATCAGCCGCTGATCACCGGGCGCACCTACCATGCCGTCAACACGCCGCCCTACGCGCTGCCGGCGCACAAGACGCGTACCGTCATCCGCACCCAGAGCCACCAGGGCGAAGGGTTCAACGAACTTCGCTTTGAAGACCAGGCCGGCGAAGAGCAGATCTGGTTGCACGCCCAGAAGGACCTGGAACTGCTCACCAACAACGACCGCACCGAAGAGATCGGCAACGACAGCTTCCTCACCGTGCATCACGACCGCATCGGCGAGATCGACGCCGACGAGCACCACACCGTGCGCGGCAACCGCCATGAGCAGACCGACGGCAACCAGCACCTCACGGTTCAAGGCACGCTGCACGTCAAGGCCGGTCAGGCCTGGCTCAGCGAATGCGGCCGCGAACTGCACATCAAGGCCGGCCACAAGGTGGTGCTCGAAGCCGGCAGCGAAATGACGCTGAACGCCGGCGGCAGCTTCCTCAAGCTCGACGGCGGCGGCGTGACCCTGGTCGGGCCCACGGTGAAAGTCAACGCCGGCGGCAGCCCCGGCTCCGGTTCCGGCCAGGCGGTGGAAGCGCCGCTGCTGCCGGGCCGGGCAGTGCCGGAGGTGCATGAAGCGATAGAGCCCACCTCCCTGCCCAAGCTCAAGGACTACCAGCTCTCCGAAGCGACGCTGATGCCGCTGTGCGGCAAGCTCAGCGAGACCACCTGCAGCCGGGGGGATTGCCCATGCCTGGCTGGCTGACCCGTATCGGCGAGCGCAGCCAGCGAGTCGACACCCTGGCAAGCGGCTTCGCCGCCCATCGTCCCGCTTACCTGGTACTTGATCAGCGCCGTGCCCCAGAACGCTGCGCCGCGCTCGTCGGCCAGCCCGGCTGGCACGATTACCTGACCCTGTTCGCCGGCACGCCCTTGGCACCTTTGTTGGAAGCAAGCCCCTGGCTGATCGAACTCAGAATGGGCAGCCAGGCCTGGCAGGCCGCCACCGCGCTGTGCCAAGAGCAGCGTATCGGCTGGGCCTTTCAACCGGCGCAGGACGCCCGGCTGGATGGCCTGTCCGATCACCTCCGCCAGCTGTTCGTGCTCGACGATCCCCACGGCGGCCAGTCACTGGTCAACGTGCAGGACCCCACCGCCTGGACGGCCATGCTCGCCGCCGGCAGCGCCACCGCCTACGCCCAGCTCATCGGGCCCCTGGGGAAGGTCGTCACGCCCACGCCGCTGCCACACTGGCAGGCGTGGCAGCCTGCCGAAGCCACTGGCGACGCCGAGGCACTCTCCCTGTCCCACGAACTGGAACAGGCCCTCAAGGAGAGTCCACGCGCCTGGTGGCTGAGCCGGGCAACCGATACGCCGCTGCAGGCACTGCCGCCGGAGTGGCTGGTGCGGCTTGGGCGGCTCGCCGAAGGCGGCATCTCCAGCTGGCGGGGTAGGCAGCGACTACTGCCGCTGATTCGCCATGCCGACGATGCCACCTGGCATAACGCACAACCCATTCTGTTAGATACGAGCCTCACCGAAGCGCAGAAAATCAGCGAACTGGAGCGCCATTCATGACCTCGAACTCACGGCCCGGAAGTCTGGATTCTCCGTTGTTTCTGCCCCAGTTCCAGTTGCCTCCTTACGAAGGGGGCCAAGAAGCCCCCACGCCGATGGCCTGCGAAGCAGCCCCTTGGGCCGACATTCTTTATCTCACCGGTACCGGCACGTTCTGGCTGCTCACCGAGGAGGTGGCCAAGGCCCTGCATGATGCCGCCGAGGAGCTTGCCGGCTGGGTGAAAGTGGAAGACCCCGTCCAGCGTCTAGAGCATCTCAATACGGACGCCGGGCTGTTGGAGTGCTTCCTGCCGGCGCGGCCGGAAAATTTCTTAGATGAGGCCGAGCGAGAGCAGGCTAAGGAAAAACTGAAGCGACTAGCCGAACTGATGCGAGAACGAGGCGACGAAGAAGCGGATCCGGCTCAACGTGTCAGCAATCATACTCCGCTGAGTGAAGACCCATGGTTCTGGGTTTCTCCCCTTATTGTCGGTGCCCCTCGTCTCTGGAATCGGGTCTGGAATGC
The DNA here is from genome assembly GCF_051062895.2 of Billgrantia sp. C5P2. Classification (NCBI taxonomy): domain Bacteria; kingdom Pseudomonadati; phylum Pseudomonadota; class Gammaproteobacteria; order Oceanospirillales; family Halomonadaceae; genus Billgrantia; species Billgrantia sp. C5P2. The sequence continues at coordinate 292,944 of NZ_CM128542.1, read as the reverse complement.
CGAGGAAACCCGCCTGCTAGAAGAACTCCACGGATTGTATCGCCAGGGCATTGAGCGCGCCAAGGCAGAGGAGTACGTGATCGAAGGTAATAGCTACTACGGCCCTTGGGAGGCGGAGATCGAGCGGGCTCTGGAAACCTATCGACAGTGCCGGGCCGCCATCATCCAGAAGCATGTTTCCGTCGACCAGCCGGGCGCCTTGCTGCCGGTACGACAGGCCCTGGTGGAGTACCAGGCTTTCCTTGCCGACTGTGAATCGATGTCGCCCAAAGACTCCTCACGCTGTGCCGTCATTGGCGATTTCGTTAGTCGCGAAGCTGAACGGCTCGATGCTGACCTTCGAGCCTATTGCGACAGCATTCTCGCCCTCGCCACCCTGGGCGTCGCCACACCGGAGTGGGCCCTGGCCAGTGCACCGCTGAGCGGATCCCCCGCGGGACTGGAGCGAGGTGTCGAGGCGTTCGACCATTACAACCGTGTGCTACAGCAGGCCTCGACGCTGTTCGAAGCTGTAGAGGCCAAGCTCAACCAGTGGGCGACGGCCACTGCACGTCGCTCGACACTCCCCATTCACCTCTTCCAGGAAGAGCGCGAGGCCTTCAACCGGCTGGTAGCGCAGTTGGATGTGCTCTATCAACTGGCCGAGACGCAGGTGGCAAGTATGCGCCCCCAGCGGGTGCTGTTCTGGCAGGCGGACATCAACGACCAGCGCCATGCCCTGGGCTATCGTCGCCAAACGATCGACGTATTGGTCCGCAAGGACTTTCCGCTGCGCGAGTTCAGTTCGCCCCGTGCCGAGCAGGCGTTGAGCCATGTCAGTCTTCGCCACCTGCTGCGCGACGTACGTGAAGCGGACCACCGAGCGCTGCTGCGCGACCTCGAACAGGATGGCGTGCTGCCCGCCACAATGTGGGAGGCCAACGAAACCGCCCTCTCCAATTGGCTGGCGCGACGCGGCTGCGAACGCATCGAACGGCGCACCGACTGGTTCGAGGAGCACCTGGGTCTCTTCATTCCCGACGCATTCTTCGACTATCTCGATGCTCAAGGGTATGAGGTGCAGTCTCTCCAGCAAGAGAGCGCCAAGAGCGCTTGGGCGGAGACACTACAGCGCATCCTATTCACCGGCCCCAGCCGGGAGCGCCTGCGCCTGTTCGATGCCAGCGCCCAGGCCCAAATGCTACGCTTGGTGGGCATGCCCCACGCCGCCTTGAACGAGGCGCTGGGTACTCACCTCGACGAGCCGGTCACCCTCGTCGAACGCGAAGCCTCTCTGGCATTCTTCGAATGGGAGCAAGAGACCGAGGCAGGCGGATCGGTAACGCAGGAAGTGAAGCACCGTCGGGAAGCGACGAACGAGAGCAACCTTGGCGGCCCTCGACGCGGCCCCTGGCAGGCTACGGAGGGAGATAACGGCACGAGCTTTGAAGCTGGCGCCAAGTACCAGTTGGAACTGAAAGGCACGTACAGCCTGGCTCGCGGTGAGATCAGCTTGGGTACGCTGCAGTTGCCCAGCGAAAGCGATGCTCTACCGTTTGAAGCGGTTCTGACGCAGCGCCAGAATGAGATACGTAATCTTGGCCGTTACTCACTGCAGGTATCAGCGGTTGCCAAGGGGTTTGCCGGCGCCTCCTTAGCGCTGACCGCCGAGGCCGGGCTGGGTTTCGATCACGATGGGCTCAAGCTCACCGGTCTCGAGTGGGCTCAGCGCGAGGCCGAAGGGGCCACCCTGAAGGCCTTTGCCGGCGCCACAGTAGGTGTCAATACACGCTGCAGCATGCGCTGGGAGCCACCTGCCGACATCACCCAACAACTGCCCCAATTGGCCGATCGCGACTGGCTCACCCTGAGCAGTCAGCAGGCCGAACTCAACGCGTGGCGCACCCTCGGGCATGCCGTGCTGGGCCTGGAAGCGGCCGGTGGTATCGGCGGCGAGCTCGGCCTGCGCCTGGGCATTCACCAGGGCAAGTTCGTCGCCTACTTCAAGGGCAAGGTCGTGGCAGGCAAGGGTGTGGGCGGGCAGATCGCCATGGAACTGGACCTCAAGCAACTGAATTTGTGGCTCATGATGCTCAGCCAGGCGCTGCGCGACAACGACTATGGCTTCGTCGACTGGGTCGATCGCGATGCCTTCGAGGGCATGAGCCGGCTGGCCTACTTGGCCGCCACCACCCTGCTCGACGTCAGCCTGCTCGCCGCCCGGGGCCTGGACGGCATCCAGCGCCTCTACGACCTGATGACTCAGAGCGAGCGGGCGGGGATGGTTGCCCATGCCATCGTCAATGACCCCCGGGATGATGAAATGCGCGCGTGGATACAACATTTGTCTCCGGAAGCCCTAGGGCCGCTACTCAATACCCTAGCATTCCCACCCGGCTGGCGCGGCTATACCATCGATGGCGTGCGCTTAGACCGGGGCCAGGGCACCGACCTCCAGCAAATCGCCATCGCCAAATGCCTGGACTGGCTTGAGGTGGGATATACCACCAGCGGCCACTACGACCTCGCCAAGGCCCAACAACTATTCGAGCGCGCGGTGGCGCGGATGTCTCTTGACGGTACCTACGACGAGACGCGTAGCTGGGGTGTGGCTTACTGCCAGAATCGCTATCGGCTGGATCAGTTTATGGCACGCTCACTAACCGATTCAGGTGCAGCACGACTTGCACGTGAGCAGTATCTATTAGTGGCTAACCGGTTAGGTTCAGAGGTCGACAATTCCTGCCAGCTACGTACATCGCCCAGAGGGACTTATGTCGTTTATGCAAATGCGGACAGTTGAACTCATGCACCAGACAGTGAAAGCCAGCCTACTGATGGCGGTTTTAAGCTTTCCCAGTGCTCTCTGGGCTCTGGAGCCCGAGGTGCAAGCCGCCAAGGACGAGGGGATGAGGCTATGGGGCATTTCCGAGTGGATCGAGATGCAGCCCTACCTGGAACTGGCTGCCGAAGCCGGGGACGTGGAGGCAATGTACTACCTTGGCGAAGCCACTCGCTTGCTGGATCGCGGTCTGTCCCAAAGGGCTATGGCGTGGTATCTGCAGGCTGCGGAGCAGGGTGATGTGCATGCCATGCTGCGCCTGTTTCAGGGTGGTGCCTGCACCGCCGGTGACCATTGCCCCGATGGGCATGAGGATTGGCATCATGCCGCCCTGGACGTGACCCAGCCCCAGGCGGAGGCTGGTGATCCCGCTGCCATGCTGGCAATGTTCGATATCTATCGAATGTTCGACCAGCCGCGCCGGGCCGGCGACTGGCTCGAGCGGGCTGCCGAGGCGGGCCAGCCCGAGGCCCAAACCATTCTGGGCAACCAAATCCTCGATGGGCGCGGCTGGTACCTGACCAATGGCCGCCGGCTCAGTGCCGCCGAGTCATGGTTCCGCAAAGCAGCGGAGCAAGGACATGTGCCTGGGATGAGTGGGCTAGCCAGGGTGCTAAATGAACAGAATAATTACTCGTCTTCTTGGGATTGGTTGCTAAAAGCGGCAGAGGCTGGTCATGCGGATCGATTCTTAAGTGTTGGGTGGTGTTACTTTGATCCTGAAATAGAAGAGAGATGTCCACCAGAAGGGGATCCCGTTAAAGGCTGGGCCATGCTGAGCATCTTGGCGGAAAAAACGAACAATTCTCTTCTCGATTCATTTATGAAAGAAAATGAGAACTCGCTAGCTATAGAGCAACATGAGGAGGCGAAGTCTCTAGTAGAAAGCTGGCGAGAAAAAGAACTACAACTCTCAAACTTCCCGGCACGCTTTGGCTATTGATCAAGCATGCTGACGCCTATGCTACGCTTGCTCACCTTCGCTCTGCGAATTTTCCGCCACGCTTTGGCTACTGATCCGTCATGCTTAGGCGTATGGCAAGACTGTTGGCCAGCGCTCTGCTGGCACAGCCGATAGGCGCCTGGGCCCTGGAGCCCGAGGTGCAGGCCGCCAAGGATGAAGGGATGCGGCTATGGGACATTTATGACTGGATCGAGATGCTGCCCTACCTGGAGCCGGCTGCCGAAGCCGGTGACGTAGAGGCCATGTACTACCTTGGCGAAGCCACTCGCCTGCTGAATCGTGGTTGTTCCCAAATTTATGAATTAGTATCTGCAAGCCGCCGAGCAGAATGACGTTTCCGCCACGAGCCGGATTTTCAGCGTGAATATCACCAGGGCGGGCACCTGGTCCGTGTCAGCCTGGGGGACCTGGAAGGCTCCGGCAATGCCGAATACTGGGATCCAATCGAGAGAGGCTACCGACGAGTGGAAGACAACGTTTCCTTCAAATCTCAACCGTCGATGCTGACTTGGGTATGGAATGTGAAACAAGGAGCCTTAGCATGAGTCAGCAGGAAGAGGCAGCATCCTACTATGCCGAGACCGCGTTTCGCGCCGACGCCATTCCGCATCAGGCTCCGCCACCGGATAAGAGCTTTTTCGGCAAGCTGGGCAGTGCCTTCGACGTAGCCCGGCTGCCTTGGGGCCACTATATTGGGATCAATCCCACCGAATACGAGGTCGACGAGGCATGGTTTTTTAACTACCAATATATGGAAGAAGACTACCATGATTACACGATGATCAATGAAATGCGTTGGTCGCAATTCGTCGACGAGGATATTAGCCTACTGTATCGTTTTTTTCGCTCTATTTTTGTAATCTGCTCCTATGGCTTTAGCTTTATTGGCGGGGGGGGGGGGTATTTTTTTTCTGCGATAGCCTTATTCTTATTGCTTTTTCTTCTCGGAGCTGAGTTGTTCGATCCTAGCGAGACATTTCCCTTCGATGCTCTTGCCGTACCGCTTGTGGTGTTTGCTTTTTGTGGCTTGGCAACGATTTTTAGACATTTTCATGGTAAGTACAATATCCGCTTCTATAAAAGCAACCGGAACTGGTCGGATGATATCGCCTTCTGCAGGCGCACAGGTATGGTCAAGACCTTTCGTGGCGAATTTCCCTTCTACGAGTTCGATGCCGTTATTGAGATGAGCGCCGACATGAAGGGCAGCCAGTACCACACTCTCAAGGTGCGCCACCGCTACCCGCAGCACAGTAAACACCCGAACCCGGGCGTCAAGCACCTGCTCGAGTTCAGCTTCGTCACCGGTGGCAGCATCGCCGAGCGTTATGCGCTGTGGGATATGCTATGCCGCTATATGGATGTCAGCCAGCCCTTGCCGGATATTCCCTGCCTGGAGCCCTTCCGGCATCTCGACCCTACCACTAAGGCCTTCGATGAGGCCGGCCAGCGCGGCCGCCCGGCAACCTACTGGCGCGATCTGTATGCCAAGGCCAGCGAGAAGGAACTGAAGCAACTGCGAGAAGAGCACCGCAAGGTAGTGGATGCCGCCCCCTGGGGTAGCCGCCCTGACTTGATGGCTCAGTCCGTGCCGGGCTATGGCGATAGCTATACGGCGGAGCCCAAGGACGTCAACGCCTACGGCCGCTTCCCCGGCAAGTCGGATAGTTTCGTCAAGCGCCCCGAAGCCACACCCAGCGAGCCGCAGCAAGACGCTTCATCGCAAAACGACGGCACACGGTAAACCTTGGCCGCACGGCAAACCTACCTCCCTGTCGGCTTTATCGAGCTAGCCGCTGGCCGCCTGCCCTGGCGGCCACCTGGGCAAGCGCTGACCCGGCGTTGGAACAAGCAAGGAGACAGAACAGGACCGACGCTGCGCAACCGGAAAGGTCCGGCTTGCCGGGGCTTTTCTATCCGTCAGCTCAGCGATTCCTATCAACCCTTAGCGTCACCGAGTAGCGGTAGTCGCGCTCCATCATGCCGAAGGAACCGAGGCTCGCATGCGGCGTGGTCACTCGCAGGTACCAAGTACCCGCTTCGAGCTGACGCTCGATCCTGAAATTACTGTTGAGCCCGCTGTTCCAATCGCGCTCCACGAGCTGCCCATCGGCATCGAGCAACTGCCCCGCGGGTGCTACAACGCCCGTATCCCCGGGGAAGGTATGGCTCTCCAGTACCACGCGGGCGGGAGCATCCAGGGTAAAGGTGAAGTAGCGATGCCCGGGTGTCATGACCTCGGACGGATGACCGGGTACCAGCTCGGTGGCGCGATCCCGTGGATCGCCCGTGCCGGCACAGCCGGCCAGTATCAGCAACAGGATCAATGGCAGAGAGGACACCAAGCGCTTCATGACAGACTCCTTTCTGGATAAGCCAGCCCTACTCCCTTCAGCCTAACCCCAACAGCCGTTCCGCGCCCAGCCAGATCAGGCGCAGCGCCAGCAGCGTCAGCGCCCACTTGAAGAGGAAGTCGAAGCGGTGGTCGCTGACCCGGTGCAGCAGGCGCAAGCCCAACCAGGTGCCGACGAAGCCCGCCGCTACCATGACCAGCATCAGCCCCAGCCAGTCGCGGAAAACGAAGCCGGCGAAACCGAAGATGAACGCCTTGGTCAGGTGCTGCAGCGTCATGCAGGTGGCGAAGGTGGCCACCCGCGGCAACCGTTCGCTCATGCCAAGCTTGATGAACGAGGCCACCATGGGGCCGCTGGCCCCTACCAGGCTGGAGAGCAGCGTGGTGACGGCACCGGCGATCACGGTGCCGGTGCGTCCCACCGCCCGCTGAGGCAGTCCCGGCCCCCAGCAGGAGTAGAGCACGAAGGCGGCGATGCACAGCTCCAGCACGCCGTAGGGTAGGCGGATCAACAGCCAGGCCGCTACCAGGGCGCCAACGACGACGCCAGGCAGGAAGGCCGCGACGATGTCGCGGCGCACGTGACGCCAGGTCAACACCGCGCGGCCGCCGTTGGAGCCGAGCTGCACCATGCCGTGCACCGGGATCAGCGCCGTGGCCGGCATCACCTGGGCCATGGCGATGATCAGCAGCGTGCCCCCACCGATGCCCGCCGCCGCGGAGAGCGCCGAGGTCACCACCGAGAGCAGCACCAGGCCCAGGTTGACCCCGGCTGACAGCGGCGAGAGCAGCTCCAGCATCAGTCGTATTGCCTGATACTGTGCCTGGTACGGTGCCTCACGCCAGCCTGCCCTCCTCGACGCCGTGGCACGCCACTTCGCTGCCGTCGCTTCGGGCGATCAGCCTCGGCACCTCGGCCTTGCAGCGCTCGTTGGCATGCGGGCAGCGGGGGTGGAAGGCGCAGCCCGAGGGCGGATGCACCGGGTTGGGCACTTCGCCCTGGATCACCGTGCGCTCCTTGCCCACGCCCTCCAGAGACGGCACCGCGGCCAGCAGCATCTTCGAATAGGGATGGTGCGGGTTATCGAAGAGCTGGTCGGCCGGGGCGATCTCGGCGATGCGCCCCAGGTACATCACCGCGATGCGGTCCGACATGTGCTTGACCACCGCCATGTCGTGGCTGATGAAGAGATAGGTCAGCCCGTACTCGTCCTGCAGGTCGCGCATCAGGTTGAGGATCTGCGCCTGCACCGAGACGTCCAGCGCCGAGGTCGGCTCGTCGCAGATCATGAACTCCGGCTCGTTGGCCAAGGCGCGTGCGATCGAGATGCGCTGGCGCTGGCCGCCGGAGAACTCGTGCGGGTAGCGGTTGGCGTCCATGGGCGACATGCCCACCTGTTCGAGCAGTTCACCCACCCGGCGGCGGCGGTCGGTCGCGCTCATCTCGGGGCGGAAGAAGCGCAGCGGCTCGCCGATGATGGTACCCACTCGCCACAGCGGATTGAGGCTGGCGTAGGGGTCCTGAAAGATCATCTGGAAGCGCTTGCGCACGCTGGCGGCCTGGCGCCCGGTGCGGTTCGACAGGTTGCTGATGTCCTCGCCGTCGAACACCAGCCTGCCACGGGTAAGCCCGTAGAGCCCCACCACCAGGCGTGCCACCGTCGACTTGCCGCAGCCGGATTCGCCCACCAGCGAGAGCGTCTCGCCGCGGCGGATGGAGAAGCCCACGCCGTCCACCGCCTTGAGCGTGAGCCGCTCGCTACGCTCGATCACCCGGTTGAGCCAAGGCTTGGAGACGTCGAAGTAGCGCGCTAGGTCATGGGCTTCCAGCAGGATGTCGCCCTGCGCCGCCGGGGCCGGGCCTGTCGATTTCAGTGCCGTATCAGCGCACATGGCTCATCTCCTGTCCCTCTACGTCTTGCCTTGGCGGCAGCGGATCCACCGGGTCGTGCAGCCAGCATGCCGCGCGGCTGCCCTCGGCCGGCAGCAGGTCCGGTCGTTCTTCGCGACAGCGCTGCTGGGCATGAGGGCAACGCGGGTTGAAGGCGCAGCCCTCGGGAATCGCTGCCAACCGCGGCATGGAGCCTTCTATCTGGTAGAGCCGCTCGAGCTTCTTCGTAATGCCGGGAATCGAGGCCATCAATCCCTTGGTGTAGGGATGCTGAGGGTTTCGCACCACCTCATCGACCGGGCCGATCTCGATCAGCCTGCCGGCGTACATCACCGCCACCCGGTCGGCGGTTTCGGCGATCACGCCCATGTCGTGGGTCACCAGCATCACTGCGGTGCCGTGGTCGGCACACAGCCGCTTGAGCAGGGCCAGTATCTGCGCCTGCACCGAGACGTCCAGCGCGGTGGTGGGCTCGTCGGCGATGATGAACTCAGGCCGCGCGGCGAGCGCCAGGGCGATCACCACGCGCTGGCGCATACCGCCCGAGAACTGGTGCGGGTAGCTGTCGAGGCGGTTCTCGGGCGCGGGAATGCCCACTTCGCGCAGCAGCTTGAGTGCCTCCTCGCGGGCTTCGCGCTCGTTCATCGGCAGGTGCGCGCGGATCGTCTCGATCAGCTGGTCGCCAATCGAAAACAGCGGGTTGAGGCTGGTCAGCGGGTCCTGGAAGATCATGCCGATATGGCGCCCACGCAGCGGCACGAAGCGCTCTTCCGGCAAGTCGTCGATGCGCTTGCCCGAGAGGTACACCTCGCCCGCGGCGATGCGCCCAGGCGGCTCCAGCAGTTGAATCACGGCGTTGCCGGTCATCGACTTGCCGGCGCCGGACTCGCCGACCACGCCCAGCACCTCGCCGGGGGCGATATCGAAGGAGACGTCGTCCAGCGCCACCAGGGTGCCATGGCGGGTGGGGAACTCCACCCGCAGGTGGCGCACGGAGAGTACAGGCTCCTGCGCCGCGGCGATGGGCTCGTGGCCGACGCCGTCGTTAACGGAGCTCTTGTTATCGGAGCTTGGGGTTGAGGACATCACGCAACCAGTCTCCCAGTAGATTGACGGAGAGCGCCAGTATCAGCAGCGCCGCCCCGGGGAAGAGCAGGATCCACCACTCTCCCGAGAACATGTAATCCTGGCCCACCCGGATAAGGGTGCCCAGGCTCGGCTGGGTGGCCGGCATGCCGACCCCCAGGAACGACAGCGTGGCCTCGGCGATGATGGCGAGAGCCAGGCCGATGGTGCCGATGACGAGCACCGGTCGCAGCACGTTGGGCAGGATGTGCTGGAACAGGATCTTGCGCGCCGGCAGGCCGATCACCCGCGCCGCCTGCACGTACTCCTTGCTCTTCTCCACCATGGTGGCACCGCGCACGGCGCGGGCGTACTGCACCCAGTCGGAAAGGCCGATGGCGATGATCAGCACGATGATCGCCACCTCGGCATGCATCGAGCGCGGCAGGAAGCCGCGGATCACACCGAATATCAGCAGTGCCATCAGGATCGACGGGAAGGTGAGCTGCACGTCGGCAATGCGCATGATCAGCGCGTCGCGCCAGCCGCCGCGAAAACCCGCCATCAAGCCCAGGGCCGTGCCCATCACCAGGGCGAAGATCACCGCGGCGAAGCCCACCAGCAGCGAGATGCGCGAGCCGTAGAGAATCGCCGAGAAGACGTCGCGGCCCTGGCTATCGCTGCCCAGCAGGTAGAAGTTGCCGGTGAAATCCGAGGTGGTCAGCGGCGGTGCGAAGGCGTCGATCAGCTCCAACTGACGCGGGTCGAACGGGTTCTGCGGCGCGATCCACGGGGCGAACAGCGCCGCGGCGAACATGATCAGCGTGACCAGGGTGGCGAGTATCACCACGGGCTGACGCTTCCACGAGTAGACGATGTCGCTCTCGAGGAAGGTGCGCCACTTGCCTGGCCTGCGCACCACCACGGGTGCGGTGCCCTCCCGGGTCTGGATGTCCTGACTCATTTGCCACCTCCCTGTGCGCGCAGCCGTGGGTCGACGGCGTAGTAGAGCAGATCCACTACCAGATTGATGATCACGAACACCAGCGCAATCATCATCAGGTAGGCGGCCATCACCGGCACGTCGACGAAGCGCACGGCAGTGATGAACAGCGCCCCGACGCCGGGCCACTGGAACACCGTCTCGGTGATGATGGCGAAGGCGATGATGGTGCCGAGCTGCAGGCCGATGATGGTGATGACCGGGATCATGGTGTTCTTCAGCGCATGGCGCAGATTCACCACCCGCTTCGACAAGCCTCGTGCCCGCGCGAACTTGATGTAGTCGGTGCTGAGCACCTCGAGCATCTCGGCGCGCACCAGTCGCATGATCAGCGTGAGCTGGAACAGCCCCAGTGTGATCGCCGGCAGGATCAGCGAGCGCAAGCCGCTTGCCGTCAACAGGCCGGTGGACCACCAGTCGCCGATGCGCACCGTCTCGCCTCGACCGAAGGCCGGCAGAATGCCCAGCTCCACGGCGAAGATGTAGATCAGCAATACCCCGATCAGGAAGGTTGGCAGCGATACGCCGATCAGCGAGGCGGTCATGATGAAGTTGGCCAGCCAACTGCGCCGGCGCAGCGCGGTGTAGATGCCCAGCACGATGCCCATGACCACAGCGAAGATTGCCGAGATGATGGCCAGCTCCAGGGTGGCGGGCAGCCGCTCCAGGATCAGGTCGGTTACCGGGCGGGCCGAACGATAGGAAATGCCGAACTCGAACTGGGCGGCATTGACAATGAAATTCCAGAACTGCACCACCACCGGCTGGTCGAGGCCCAACTGGGCACGCAACGCGGCGCGGTCGGCCTCGGTGGCCTCCTGCCCCAGCATGTTGAGTACCGGGTCGCCGACGTAGTGGAACAGCGAGAAGGAAATGAGCGCGACCACGAACATCACGAAGATGGCCTGCAGCACGCGCTGGATGAGGAACGCTAGCATGGGATCACCAAATACGACGATGCCCCCGGCTGCTTGTGGCAGCCGGGAGCCGGGTCTTCAGGCCTGCCCGGAAAGTGTCTGCACTTGCCGACTTCCGGACAGAGCCTGACGCTTACTTGTTGAACTTCATATATTTGAAGTGCGGTGTATTCTCGCTCTGCACCTTGAAGTCGATATCGTCGCGCATCGACCAGGTCAGCATCTGGTGGTGGATCGGGATGTAGAGGATCTCGTCGTGAACGATATCCCACGCTTCCGCGATCATCTCGTTGCGCGCTTCTTCGTCGACCTCCTGGCCCATGGCCACGGTCAGCTCGTCCACCCGCTCGTCGGAATAGCCGGTGAAATTCCAGGTGCCGTGGTTCCCGTCCTTGGTGTGGTAGAGGTAGTTGAAGATGTACTCCGAATCCATGGTGGGCACGCCCCAGCCCAGCAGGTAGAAGTCATACTCTTCACGCGCCAGCTCGGCGAAGTGCAGCGAGCGGGTCTGGGCTACCAAATCCACGGTGATGCCGATGCGCGCCAGCATGCTGACTACCGCCTGGCAGATCTGCTCGTCGTTGACGTAGCGGTCGTTGGGGCAATTCAGGGTGACGCGGAAGCCATCGCCGTAGCCGGCCTCCTCCATAAGCTCCTGGGCGCGCTCGGTATCGGCCTCGAGGACCTCATCCATCTCCTCGCTGTAGCCGTTGACGAACGGCGGCGCGATCATGCCGGCCGGCTGCGAGTTACCGCGCATCACCGCGCGCTGGATGGTGTTGGCATCCACCGCCAGGTTGATCGCCTCGCGCACGCGGCGGTCGGCGAAGGGATTATCGTCGGTATCGGCGGTACGCAGCTGGGCCGAGGCCATGTCCATGCCGAGGAAGATGGTGCGGTTCTCGGCGCCCTGCTCGTTCTTGATTCCCTCGGCGTTGGCCAGGCGTTCGATGTCCTGGACCGGGGTTTCCTGCAGGAAGTCGACCTCGCCGGAAAGCAGCGCCGCCACGCGGGTGGAGGCAGACTCGATGGGCGTGAAGACCAGGCGGGTGATCTCCATCGGGTACTCGTCGATGCCCCAGTAGTCGTCGTTGCGCACGAACACGGTACGCACGTCCGGCTCGCGGCTCTCGACACGGAACGGGCCGGTACCGTTGGCATTACGCACGGCGTAAGTTTCCTCGCCGGCAGAGTAGTTCTGTGCCTCTTCCACCCCGTGCTCTTCCGCCCACTCGCGGCTCATGATGAACAGGTTGGTGAAGTTGTTCGGCAGCAGCGGGTTGGGCTCGTGGGTCTCGATCTCGACGGTGTAGTCGTCGACGGCACGCACCTCGGAAATCGAGGTGAGCAGGCCGCGCATGTCGGCCGGCTCGCGGCGAGCGCGGTCGATCGAGAACACTACGTCGTCGGCGGTCAACGATTGGCCTTCGTGGAAGGTCACCCCCTCGCGGATCTTGAACACCCAGACGGTGGGATCGTCTTCCTTCACATGCCACTCGGTGGCCAGGCCCGGCTGATACTCCACGTCCATGTCCTGGAACAGCAGAGTATCGAAGATCTGGTGGTTGACCGAGTGGGTCGGCCCCTCGTTCTGGGAGTGGGGGTCCATGGTCAGGCTGTCCGCGGAGCGGGTCCAGCGCAGGGTTTCGGCATTCGCGGCGGTGGCCAGCATGACGCCGATCACGGCGGTGGCCAGAAGGGTCTTCTTGGGTAGCATCTTGTTATGTCCTCAATCAAGCGTTTGATGGGCATGCGCCCTGGAGAGGGTTCTCCCATACCTTAGCCAAGAAAGCCAGAATTACCTTAGGAATGCTTTTCAGCGATATTTCGACTATGGGCAGTTGCATTTATTGTATTGAAACCGATTCTTGGGAAACCGCTCGGTCGGTTTCGCTTCGTTGACAATAGACGCAAATACCGAATCAAGGGGAAAGACACCCATGACACTGCTGACGACCCGGGTCGCCCCGGAGTGGGTCGACTACAACGGCCATATGAACGATGCCGAATACGCCAGGGTCTTCTCGCTGGCGGTGGATACGCTGATGGAGCGGATCGAGCTCGATGCCGAGGGGCGCAAGAGCCTGGCGTATACCCTCTTCACCTTGGAGACCCATCTCTGCTACCGGCGCGAGGCCCACCAGGGGCAGGCGCTGGCGGTCGAGGTGCTGCTGCTCGACCGCGACGCCAAGCGGCTGCACGTCTTCTTCACGATGCGTGATGAGGCCGGCGAGTTGCTTGCCACCAGCGAACAGATGCTGATGGGCATCGACACGCGAAGTCACCGCCCCGCCCCGTTTCCGCCCGCCGTGATCGAGGCCATCGATGCCCTGCCCCACGCAGAAGAAGGCGACTGGCCCCAGGCTGCCGGCCGGCGTATCGGCATTCCCCGCTCCCTACCGTGAGCCGCTTGCTGCGCGGTGAGCCGCATCGAGCCCGCGATGAATCGCCTGGCCGATGCCCTCGTCCATCATGGTTCTCAGTCCCTTGGCCGTGGTGCCGTCATAGGCGACCAGCCGCTCCACCATGTCACCGGGGTCGGTTCCCAGTTTTTCCAGCAGCAGGCTGCCACCCACCAGGGTCAGCATGACGGCCTCGCGGGCAATCTCGTCAGAGAGTCCCGCTCCTTTGGCATGTTCCAGCATCGATTGGGCCAGCAACGCTGGGTAGGCGGGCCCGGCGCCGCTCAGAGCCGTCAGGTAATCGAGATCGCGCTCGCTGGGAAGCTCCCGGGCCGTACCACAGCTCGCCAGCAGGGTCTGGACGAGCTGCTTGTCCTCTCGAGTGACTTGCGATGAGGCGAACCATGGGAAATAGGCTCGGCGGATCTCCGCCGCGGCGTTGGGCATGGCCCGAACCACCCGACGGCTTCCCACCTGGTGGGCGATTTCCTGCGAAGAAGCCATCGCCAGCAGGGAGATGACCAGCTTGTCGTCCGCGTCTATATCGATGCCGGCGAGATCCTCCGGGCGCACGGAGAGCACGACGACATCCGCCTGGGAGACCAGCTCACGGTTGTCCTTGACGCAGCGCACCTCGGGCCAGTCGCGGTAGGCCTGGTGGCTTCGGGAGCGCGCGGAGATGACCAATTGGCTGGCGGTCACGATACCCTGCTCCAGCAGAGCCATTCCCAGCGCACGCCCCATCCACCCCTGCCCGCCGATGATGCCGATCACAGCATCTTGCGACATGTTTCCACCTCCTCTTGTCAGGCCGACGCCTCGCCGTCGAGGAGTCCTGATCAACCTCGCATCGGAAAACCTTGCCATTCATGTACACTCTTGTACATTGCAATGACTACCATGTACATACACGACTGTCTTTGACAAACATATAACAAGAGCGAGCCCCGATCATGGCCAACGACCCGCTGCTGCAGCCTTTCCAGCTCAAGCATCTCACCCTCAAGAACCGGCTCATGATGACCTCCCACGAGCCTGCCTACCCGGAGGACGGCATGCCCAAGGCGCTTTATCGTGAATATCACGTCGAGCGAGCCCGGGCCGGCCTGGGTCTGACCATGACCGCCGGATCAGCAGCGGTGGCCAAGGACAGCCCGCCAGTGTTCAACAACATCCTGGCCTACAAGGACGAGGTGGTGCCCTGGATGCATGAGCTCACCGACGCCTGCCACGAACACGGCACCGCGGTAATGATCCAGCTGACCCACCTGGGCCGGCGTACCCGCTGGGACAAGGGCGACTGGCTGCCGGCGGTATCGCCCTCTCATCGTCGCGAGGCGTCTCACCGGGCTTTCCCCAAACAGGTCGAGGAGTGGGACATCGAGCGCCTGATCCGCGACTACGCCGACGCCGCCGAACGCATGCATGCCGCCGGCCTCGACGGCATCGAGCTGCAGGCCTACGGCCACCTGATGGATCAGTTCTGGTCGCCGCTGACCAATACCCTCGAGGGGCCCTACGGGGGCGATCTCGACAACCGGCTGCGTTTCACTTTCGACGTGCTGCGCGCCATCCGTCAGCGAGTCGGCGAGGCATTCATCGTCGGCGTGCGCTACACCGGCGACGAGATGCTGCCGGGCGGGCTGACGGCCAGCGACGGCATGGAGATCTCACGGCGCCTGAAGGAGAGCGGCCTGGTCGATTTCCTCAACGTGGTGCGCGGGCATATCGATACCGACGCCGGGCTCACCGACGTGATTCCCATCCAGGGCATGCCCAGCGCCCCGCACCTGGACTTCGCCGGCGAGATCAAGCGCCAGGTGGACTTCCCCACCTTCCATGGGGCCAAGATCCAGGACGTGGCTACCGCCCGCCATGCCATCGCCTCGGGCAAGGTCGACATGATCGGCATGACCCGCGCCCACATGGCCGACCCGCACATCGTGCGCAAGATCATGGAAGGTCGCGAGGAGGAGATTCGCCCCTGCGTCGGCGCCAACTACTGCCTCGACCGCATCTACCAGGGTGGCGCCGCCTACTGCATCCACAACGCCGCCACCGGGCGGGAAACTACCATGCCCCACACCATTCCCAGGGCCGCGCAGCAGCGTCGGGTGGTGATCGTCGGCGCCGGACCCGCGGGGCTCGAAGCCGCCCGGGTCGCCGGCGAACGGGGCCATTCCGTGGTGGTGCTGGAAGCCGCCAGCGATGCCGGTGGCCAGGTGCGCCTCACGGCGCAGAGCGAGCGGCGCCGCGAGATGATGGGCATCATCGACTGGCGCCTGGCGCGCTGCGAGGCGCTCGGCGTCGAGATTCGCTACAACGTCTGGGCCGAGGTGGAGGACGTACTCGCCGAAAAGCCGGACGTGGTGATCGTGGCCACCGGCGGCTACCCCATGGAGGATCAGCCCGAGGTCGGGCACGAGCTGGTGGTCAATACCTGGGACATCCTCTCCGGGCACGTGGCGCCGGGCAAGCGCGTGCTACTGTTCGATGATGCCGGCGACCATGCCGCCATGCAGGCGGCGGAGATCATTGCCGCCACCGGGGCCGAACTGGAAATCATGACGCCGGACCGCACCTTCTCGGCGGAGATCATGGCCATGAACCTGGTGCCCTACATGCGCGCCCTGCAGCGCCCCAACGTCACCTTCACCCCCACCTACCGACTGAAGTCCGTGCGGCGGGAAGGCGGCGAACTGCTCGCCACTATCACCAGCGACTATCTGGATCTCAACCACGAACGGCGCATCGATCAGGTAGTGGTCAACTACGGCATCACACCGATGGCCGACGTCTATTTCGCGCTCAAGCCGCACTCGAGCAATGGCGGCGAAGTAGACTACGACGAGCTGATCGCCGGCCGGCCCCAGGCGGTTGTCCGTAAGCCGGACGGCAACTTCCAGCTATTCCGGATCGGCGATGCCGTCGAGTCGCGCAATACCCATGCGGCGATCTATGACGCCCTGCGGCTGGTGAAGGATATATAGTGGCCGAGCCCCCGAAACAGCGAGACCCTCTTGATGCCGACAGGTAGTAACAGCGACACCAAATGGAAAGGCTCCCGCGAAGCCTGGCTCGACGCCGCCTTCGACCTGCTGCTCGACTCCGGTGTGGATAGCGTGCGGATCCTGCCGCTGGCCAAGCGGCTCGACGTCTCGCGCACCAGTTTCTACTGGTTCTTCAAGGATCGCGAAGCGCTGCTGGAGGCCCTGGTCGAGCGCTGGCGGGAGAAGAATACCCAGGGCCTGGTGCGGCAGACCCAGGCCTATGCCGAGACCATCGTCGAGGCGATTCTCAACGTCTTCGACTGCTGGCTGGACCCCGAGCTGTTCGACTCCCAGTTGGAGTTCGCGATGCGCAGCTGGGCACTTCAGTCGGAAGAGGTGGCGAAGGAGATCGATACCGCCGACGAGGCGCGCATCGAGGCGCTGACGCGCATGTTCGAACGCTTCGGCTATGAGCCGCTGGCGGCCAACGTGCGTGGCCGCACCATCTACCTCACCCAGATCGGCTACATCTCGATGAAGACCCAGGAAGCGCTCGAGGTCCGCATGCGGCGCATCCCCGCCTATGTCGAGATCTTCACCGGCCAGGCGCCGCAAGCCCGAGAGCTGCAGCGCTTCCAGGCCCGGCATGGCTATACGCGGGAAGGCACCCAAGCGGCGTCAGGCACTGCGGGTCACTGATCCAGCCTCCTCTCCAGTTCCGGCACCACCTCGAACAGGTCGCCGACGAGACCATAGTCGGCGACCTGGAAGATCGGCGCCTCCTCGTCCTTGTTGATCGCCACGATCACCTTGGAGTCCTTCATGCCGGCCAGGTGCTGGATCGCCCCGCTGATGCCCACGGCGATGTAGAGCTCGGGGGCGACGATCTTGCCGGTCTGCCCCACCTGCATGTCGTTGGGCACGAAGCCGGCGTCCACCGCGGCGCGCGAGGCGCCGATGGCCGCATCCAGCTTGTCGGCGATGCCGTCGAGCAGCTTGAAGTTCTCGCCGCTGCCCATGCCGCGGCCGCCGGAGATCACCACCTTGGCGGCGGCCAGCTCGGGGCGGTCGCTCTGGGCCAGCTCCTGCTTGATGAAGGTGGACTGGCTGTTCTCGACGACCGTATCGACGCTCTCGATGGCGGCACTGTTTCCTTCGCCCACCGCATCGAAGCCGGTGCTGCGCACGGTGATCACCTTGAGGCTGTCGGCGCTCTTGACCGTGGCGATGGCGTTGCCGGCGTAGATGGGGCGCTTGAAGGTGTCGGCGTCGACCACTTCGACGATCTCGGAGATCTGGCTGACGTCCTTCAGCGCGGCGAGGCGCGGCAGCACGTTCTTGCCGGTGGTGGAGGCAGCGGCGAGCACGTGGCTGTAGTCGCCGGCGAGCTCGACCAGCAGCGCGCCCAGGGGCTCGGCCAGCTGGTGGGCGTAGACGGCATGGTCGGCCACCCGGACCTTGCTCACGCCGTCGAGCTTGGCCGCGGCGTCGGCCACGGCGCCGACGTTTTCCCCCGCGACCAGGATGTCGATGTCGCCACCGATGGTCTCTTTCACTTTCTGGGCCGCGGCGACCACGTGGGCGGTGGCGCCGGCGAGCTGGCCATCGTGATGTTCGGCTAAAACCAGGATGCTCATGAAATCGGCTCCCTTCAAAGCACTTTGGCTTCGTTCTTGAGTTTGTCCACGAGCTCGTCGACGGAGCCCACCTTGATGCCGCCCTTGCGCTCGGCCGGCGATTCGACCTTGAGCAGCGTGAGCTTGCTGGCGACGTCGACGCCGAGGTCGGCTGGCGACTTGACGTCGAGCGGCTTCTTCTTGGCCTTCATGATGTCGGGCAGCTTGGCGTAGCGCGGCTCGTTCAAGCGCAGGTCGGTGGTGACGATGGCCGGCAGGGTCAGTTCGACGGTCTGCAGGCCGCCGTCGATCTCGCGGGTGACCTGGACCTTGTCTCCGTCGACCACGACCTCGGAGGCGAAGGTGCCCTGGGGCAGGCCGGCGAGGGCGGCGAGCATCTGGCCGGTCTGGTTGTTGTCGGTGTCGATGGCCTGCTTGCCGAGGATCACCAGCCCCGGCTGCTCCTCTTCCACCACCTTGGCCAGCAGCTTGGCCGCGGCCAGCGACTCGACGCGCTCCTCGGTCTCGACATGAATCGCCCGGTCGGCGCCCAGCGCCAGCGCGGTGCGCAGCTGCTCCTGGGCGGCCTTGGGGCCGACGGTCACGGCGACGACCTCGGTGGCCACGCCTTTCTCCTTCAGCCGCACCGCCTCTTCCACGGCGATCTCGCAGAAGGGGTTCATGGCCATCTTGACGTTGGTGAGGTCGACGTCGGAGTGATCCGCCTTGACGCGGATCTTGACGTTGTAGTCGATGACGCGTTTGACCGCGACGAGGATCTTCATGGTTCTCTCCTGGCTGCCATTCACTTCTCGAC
Source organism: Billgrantia sp. C5P2 (assembly GCF_051062895.2). Taxonomy (NCBI): domain Bacteria; kingdom Pseudomonadati; phylum Pseudomonadota; class Gammaproteobacteria; order Oceanospirillales; family Halomonadaceae; genus Billgrantia; species Billgrantia sp. C5P2. The sequence goes on along the minus strand of NZ_CM128542.1, from coordinate 274,105 downwards.
GAAGGCCCGCTCGATCACATAGTCCCCCGGCTCGCCCTGCTGCGGGCTGGCCTCGAAGCCCAGGTCGTCGAGCATGGCGGTGAGGTCGACGAGCATGCCGGGGCTGCCGCACAGCATCACCCGGTCGGTCTCGCGGTTGAGCTGCGGCAGACCGATGTCGGCGCACAGCTTGCCGCTCTCGATCAGCGTGGTGATGCGCCCTTCGTTGCGGAACGGCTCGCGGGTCACCGTGGGGTAGTAGATCAGCTTGTCGCGGATCTCCTCGCCGAGAAATTCATGCTCGGGAAGCTCCCGTGTGATGTGGTCGTGATAGGCCAGCTCGCTGACGTAGCGCACGCAATGCACCAGCACGACCTTGTCGAAGCGCTCGTAGACCTCCGGGTCCTTTATGATGCTCATGAACGGCGCCAGGCCAGTGCCGGTGCTGAGCAGGTAGAGATGCTTGGCCGGGGTCAGGTCGTGAACCACCAGGGTGCCCACCGGCTTGCGACTGACCATTATCTGGTCGCCCACCTGGAGATGCTGCAGGCGCGAGGTGAGCGGGCCGTCGGGTACCTTGATGCTGAGGAACTCGAGGTAGTCGTCGTGGTTGGCGCTGACGATGCTGTAGGCACGCATCAGCGGCTTGCCCGCGACCTCGAGGCCGATCATCACGAAATGGCCATTCTCGAAGCGCAGCGCCTGGTCGCGGGTGGTGCGAAAGCTGAACAGGGTGTCGTTCCAGTGGTGAACGCTCAGTACGTCGGCGGTTCCGATAGCAGCAGCCATGGGTTTTCCTCCAGTCAGGCATCGCGAGCGATGCGGGGATAAAACGCTTGTCGTTGACTTCAGGCCACCGGCAGCAGCGCCAGCAGGCCCATGACCGTCAGTGCCAGCCCCGCGCTCAGGGCACACAGCAGCGACAGTGGGCGCCAACCCTGGCCCAGCAGGTCGCGCACCGAGGTACGCATGCCCAGTGCCGCCATGGTCACCAGCAGGCACCACTGAGAGGCGCTTACCAGCAGTTCGCGTAGACCCGGGGTCATCAACCCCAGGCTGTTGGCAGCAAACAGCGCCACGAAGCCGAGCAGGAACCAGGGAAACTCGCCGCTGCCGCTCTCGCCTCGCCGCAGCAGCACGCCGAGCAGCAACACCAGCGGCACGAGCAGGGCCACGCGCAGCAGCTTGGTCAGCGTGGCCACGTCGCCGGCGGCATCCGAGACGAGATAGCCCGCCCCTGCCGCCTGGGCCACGTCGTGGATGGTGGCGCCAAGGAACAGGCCGCTGGCGATGTCGCCGTAGCCGAGCAGCGCGGTGAGCGGCGGCAAGCCGAGCATGGCCACGGTGCCCAGCGCGGTGACGCACACCACCACGCCGAGCAGGCGCCGCTCCTCCAAGCGCCCGGCCGGCAGCACGGCGGCCACCGCCACTGCCGCCGACACACCGCAGATCGCCACCGCCGCGCCGGCCACCAGGCTGTGCAACGTCGGCAGCCCCAGCCAGCGGCCCAGCCACAGCGCCGCGCCGATGGTCAGCGGCACGCTGATCAGTACCACCGCCAGCGGCAGCCAGCCTACGGCCAGCAACTGGTCCAGGCCGATACGCGCGCCGAGCAGGGCCACCCCGACGCGCAGCACGCGGCGGGCGCAGAAGCCGACGCCCGCCTGCATGCGCACCTCACCGGCCTGGCTGGCAAAGCCGAAGCCCAGCAGCAGCGCGAGCAGCAGTGCCGGGGCACCGTAGTGCTCGGCCAGGAAGCTGCCGGCCAGCGCCAGCACCGTGCACAGCGCCACGCCGGGATAGAAGCGCTTGAGCCTTTCCCAGGAAGGCGCCAGGGCGAGAGGGAGCGGCGCGTTCATCACGGCGTCTCGCCCAGCTCGCGCAGATAGGCCCAGGGGAAGACGCCGCGGCTGTGGCCGTCGGAGAAGAACAGCTGCAAGCCGCTGACGCCGAAGGGCTTGGCGTCGACCACGGTGATGTCGGCGTCGTACAGCGCCAGGCGGCCGCTGCGCTTGGCATGCAGGCAGCTGGAGCAGGCACAGGCGGCCCGCAGCGCGAGACAGGATAGCGTGTCCGTGCGGCCATCCGGCCAGCGGATCTCCACCTCCCGCGTGCTTCGGTTCAAGTGCACGCCGTCGGGCGGGGCGATGGTATGGCGCAAATGCTCGCGTGGGTCGGTGGTGGCGATCATGGCAACCTCCTGGCGATCAGGTTCGTGAGTCGTTGGGCAGCCGGTCCCGCAGGCACAGCATCGGCACTTCCGGGAACGGGGCGGGCACGGCCACGTCGACCATCGGCCGGGCGCTGTCGCTGACGCTGGCACCCAGCACGACGGCCAGCAGCGCGAAGCGTGCACGGCAACTCGTCATGACAAGTTGGCGCATGCCTCAGCGCTCCAGATACTGCAGCTTCTCGCCTTGGTCGACCCAGAGATCGGCCTCGCCCAGCGGCAGCCGGGTCTCGCTGATCACCGGCCACACCTGGGCGAGTTCGGCGTTGATCTCGAGGAAGTGCGCCTGGTCGGGCGGCAATTTGTCGTCGGCATAGATCGCATCCGCCGGGCACTCGGGAGCGCACAGCGAGCAGTCGATGCACTCCACCGGGTCGATGACGAGGAAGTTGGGCCCTTCGTGGAAGCAGTCCACCGGGCACACCTCGACGCAGTCGGTGTACTTGCAGCGGATGCAGTTTTCGGTGACGACGTATGTCATGGTCGTATGCCTCTACAGGGTTCGGTCACAGAACCCGTCTACAATCGAGCGAGACGCTTGTAGACGGGTTGCTAGGCGGCGTTGTCGAGCTGCGACTGCGCCCAGCGCGCCAGCTTGCGCACGTCCGGGTCGGGATCGTCGAGAGCCCGCTCGATGAACGGGCGGCACTCCGGCTCGGCGATGGCGCCGAGCGCGCCGATGGCCGCCTTGCGCAAATTGCTCATCGGGTCCCGGGCGCACTCACCCAGCGCCGGCACCGCCGCCGCCACGCGCAGCTTGCCCATGGCCTCGGCGGCTTTCTCACGCACCTGCCAGGTAGCGTCGCGGCTGGCAACGATCAGCGACTCGAGCCCGGCCTGGTAGTCGAGCTTGCCGATGCCGGTGGCGGCCTCGCAGCGCACCTGCCAGTGCGGGTCGCCAAGGATCGCCACCAGCGGCGGCCCCACCCGCTCACGCGCGGCATAGACCAGGGCACCGGCAGCGGCACGACGCACCTCGGGGTCGGCGTCACCCTTGGCGCGATCGATCAGCGCCGGCAGGTTCTCCTCGGCCTTGAGCCAGCCGAGCACGCCCACCGCCTCGCGGCGAACGCGGGCATCCTCATCGCTCAGGCGCTGTAGCGCCGGGGTCTGCGCTGCGGCCACGCGAAGCGGCTTGAGCGCGCGCAGGATGCCGGCCACCACGAATGGATCGTCGCTGCGCTCCAGTGCGGCGAGCAGCGGCGGTGCGACGCTGGGATCCTTGAGGTCGGCCAGGGCGTGGGCGGCGGCGTTGCGCACCACCTCGTCGCCATCGCTCAATGCCGCCAGCAGCGAGTCGGCGATATCTTCGGCGTCGAACTCATCGACCACCTTGGCCGCCTCCTGGCGCACCGCGGGGTCCTCGTCCTTGAGTGCCTGGATCAGCAGCTCGGCCGCTTCCGGCTCGCCCGAATCGACCAGCGCCAGCACCGCGACGCGGCGAATGCCGGGGTCCGGGTCGGCGAGCTTTTCGGCGATGTCCTGCAGCTCGGGGTCGTCGTAATGCTTCATGGGGCGCACCTCAGCGGAGTAGGTAGGGGATTTCGACCTTCACGGCATCCGTGGGGCAGTCGGCCTCGCAGGGCATGCAGTACCAGCACTCGTCGTAGCGCATGTGCGCCTTGCCGGTGTCGGGATTGATCCACAGCACGTCGAGCGGGCAGACGTCGATGCACACGGTGCAGCCCTTGTCGGCGATGCACTTGTCCTCGTCGACGATCACCGGGACGCTGGTGCGTTGTGTTGCAGTCGGCATGGTCTCTCTCCTCGAATTCTCTCGTCTCACCTGGGCTCAGGCGTTGGCGGCCTTCTGCACACGCAGCTTCTGGTAGGCGTCCTTCTCCTCGCCGAGTTCGACGAGATAGGGCGCCACCGGGCGCTTGCCGTGGGCCATGTTGCCGTTCTCGTCCTTGTACAGGCGGGTGTGGCAGAACCAGTCGGCATCGTTCTGTTCGGGACAATCGACGCGATAGTGGTAGAGCCCCCAGCGCGACTCGGTGCGGTAGAGCGAGGCGCGGGCGGCCATCTCGGCGCAGTCGATGATCGACTGCACTTCCAGCGCGCGCAGCAGCTCGTGGGGGTCGGCGGCCGCGAGCCGGGGCAGGTCCTCGCGCACGGCGAGGATGCGCTCGAGGCCGATCTCCATCTTCTTGGTCACCTTGGGTGGCTGCAGGTAGTCGTTGACCAGGCGGCGCACCTTGTACTCCATCTGCGACGGTGGGATGCCATCGGCCACCTTGAGCGGCGCCTGGATGCGCTCGAGCTCGGCGGCGATGAAGGCCTCGTCGAGGCTCGGCATCTCGCTGCGCTCCTTGGCGAAGGCGGCTGCGCTCTCGCCGCAGATCTGGCCGTAGACGAAGGCACCGAGCATGTAGGAGTGGGCTACCGAGGCCATGTCGCCGGCGCCATACAGGCCCGGCACGGTGGTGGCGCCGGTCTCGTCGACCCACACCCCCGAGGCGGAGTGTCCCGAGCAGAAGCCGACCTCGGAGATGTGCATCTCCACCATGTGCTGGCGATAGTCGGTCTCGCGGCCGTCGTGGAAACGACCGCGCGAGGGCCGCTCATTGGTGTGCAGGACGGTCTCGATCTCCTGGATGGTCTCTTCGGCCAGGTGGTCGAGCTTGAGGAACACCGGGCCGTTGCCGCCCTCCAGCTCCTTGAAGAATTCCAGCATCATCTGGCCCGACCAGTAGTCGCACTCGATGAAGCGCTCGCCCTGGGAGTTGGCGGTGAAGCCGCCGAGCGGACCGGTGACGTAGGCGCAGGCGGGGCCGTTGTAGTCCTTGAGCAGCGGGTTGATCTGGAAGCACTCGAGGTTCGCCAGGTCCGCCCCCACGTGGTAGGCCATGGCGTGGCCGTCGCCGTTGTTGGCCGGGTTCTCGTAGGTGCCGAACAGGTAGCCCGAGGTCGGCAGGCCGATGCGCCCGGCAGCGCCGGTGGCCATGATCACCGCCTTGGCGCGAATGATGATCGGCTCGGCGGTACGCGTGTTGACGCCGATCATGCCGGCGATACGCCCATCGGCGTCCTTGAGCAGGCGGGTAGCCTGGTAGCGGTTCTCGATCTGCACCCGGTTGCGGCGCAGGCGGCGATAGAGGATCTTCTTGACGTTGTGGCCCTCCGGCATCGGCAGCACGTAGGTGCCGAGGTGGTGGACCTTCTTCATGTCGTAGTCGCCGGTCTCGTCCTTCTGGAAGTGCACGCCCCAGGAGTCGAGCTTCTCGATCATCGGGAAGGAGCGCTGGGCATAGGCCATCAGTGCCGGCTGGTGGACGATGCCGTCGTTGGCGATGGTGATCTCCTTGACGTACTGCTCGGGGGTCGAATGGCCGGGTACGATGGCGTTGTTGAGCCCATCCATGCCCATGGAAATGGCCCCGCTACGCTTGACGTTGGCCTTCTCCAGCAGCATCACCTTGAGACTCGGGTCCTGCTCCTTGGCGGTCACGGCCGCCATGGGGCCGGCGGTTCCGCCGCCGATGACCAGCACGTCGGTGTCGATGACGGGAATGTCGCTTGCGTTCATGATTCCTCCGATTTCCGATCCACTCGGAATTGGTATTTGAAGGCGTCCCCGCGGAAGCAGAGGTACTCGAAGTCGACCGGCCGACCCGCCCGGTCGTAGGTCAGCCGCTCGACCCGCAGAATGGGCTCGCCCATCCCGAGGTTGAGGTGTTGCCGGGTCTCCTCGTCGCAGAGGGTGGAATCGATAGCGATGTTCGCCGCGCCCAGCGGGATGGCGAAGCGGTTCTCCAGCATCGGGAAGATGTCGCCGGAGAGGTCCTGGCCGAACAGTCGCCGGCCGATGTCGATGGGGAAATAGCTGCTCTCCAGCGAGACCGGTTCGCGGTTGAGGTAGCGCACCCGCTTCACCTCCACCACGGCATCGCCGGAGCGCAGCCCGAGGGCGGCGACCACGGCCTTGCCCGGCTTGCACTCCTGGATCGACAGCAGCCGCGCGGTGGCCTCGTAGCCCTGCGCCGCCATGGCCTCGCCGAAGCCCTGCAGGCGCTGCACGTTCTGCACCGCCTTGGGCTTGCTGACGAAGGTGCCCTTGCCCTGGGCGGAAAACACCAGCCCCTCGTTGTGCAGGTCACGCAGGGCCTGGCGGATGGTGATGCGGCTCACGCCGAAGCTCTTCATCAGCACGTTCTCGGACGGCAACCGCTCGTGGGGCGAGTAGCCGCCCTCGAGGATGTTGCGCCGCAGGGTGTCGCGGATCTGCACGTAGAGCGGCTGCGGCGAGTCGCCCGGCTGCAGCTTCAGTTCCTGGCTCTTCATGGTCGTCACCTCTTGTCATGACATGTCATGTCGACTCGAAGCCGCACGGTCATGCCGGGTATCGGTTCAGCCCGCCTGGTTCTGCTGCTCGAAGGCGTGCAGGGTCTGCTCGCGGATCAGGGCCAGACACTCGCGCTTGAGCGCCATGAACTCAGGCGTGGTGAGCAGCTCCTGGGTGCGCGGGCGCGCCAGCCGCACGGGTATGTCGGCGATGATTCGTCCCGGACTCGCGCTCATGACCACGATGCGATCGGAGAGGAACACCGCCTCGTCGATGTCGTGGGTGACGAACAGCACCGTGTTCTTGAACTCGCTCCAGATCTCGAGCAGGTTCTCCTGCATCATGCTGCGAGTCTGGGCGTCCAGGGCGCCGAAGGGCTCGTCCATCAGCAGCACGCTGGGGTAGTTGGCCAGCGCCCGGGCGATCCCCACGCGCTGCTGCATGCCGCCGGAGAGCGTGGTGGGATAGGCGTTGGCGTAGCGCGACAACCCCACCAGCGAAAGGAAGGTGCTGGCCACGCTGTCGGCCTCCCGCGAGCCCACGCCCGCCATCAGCGGGCCGAAGGCAACGTTCTGCTTCACCGTCTTCCACGGGAACAGCGAGTGCTGCTGGAACACCATGCCGCGGTCGGGGCCGGGCTTGTTCACCGCCAGGCCATCGAGCAGCACCTCGCCCCGGGTCGGCTCGACGAAGCCGGCCACGCTGTTCATCAGGGTCGACTTGCCGCAGCCGGAGGGGCCCAGCAGCGAGACGAACTCACCCGGCTGGATCTCGAGGCTGGCGTCTTCCACCGCACGGTGGGAGCCGCTGGCGGTGGCGAAGACGATGTCGAGGCCGCGCACGCTGATCCTGCCCTTGCCCCCCGCCGTACGTGGGCGATAGCTGTGCGGGTGCTCGACGACGGCGGCACGGTTGGGTCGAGTAGCGGACATCATGACTTGCCCCCCTCGGCCTGCCAGCGCAGCAGGGGCGCGCAGGCCTTGCGGACCAGCAGGGTGCACAGCGAGCCCAGCCCGCCGATGACCAGCATGCCGATGATGATCTTGGGGTATTCGACCAGGGTGTAGGCCGACCAGGTGAAGTAGCCGATGCCGTACTGGCCGCTGATGATCTCGCCGGCCAGCAGCGAGAACCAGGCCACGCCCATGCCGATGGCGAGCCCCGCGACGATGCTTGGCAACGCACCGGGAAGCACCACGTGCCAGAGGATGGCGGCGTTGCTCGCGCCCAGGCTGCGCGCCGCGCGCACCAGCACCTTGGGGGTCTGCTCGACGCCGTGCACGGTGTTGATCACGATGGGGAACAGCGCACCGAGGAAAGTAATGAAGACGATGCTCGACTGCTCGCTGGGCATCATCAGGATCGCCAGCGGAATCCAGGCCACCGCCGGGATCGGCCGCAGGATCTCGATGTAGGGCAGGATCACGTCCTCGGCGAAGCGCGAGCGCCCCATGAGAACGCCCAGCACCACACCGAGCACCACGGCCAGCCCGTAGGCGATGGCGATGCGTTGCATGCTGTGCAGGATGTGCAGGTAGAACTGCTGGCTCGAAGCCTGGGCCAGGAACTCTGCCCCCACCACCAGCGGGCCGGGTACGTTGTCGAAGCGCACGAAGAAGTCGAAACCGTAGGTCGAGGCGAGATGCCAACCCAGCGCCGCCACCAGCAGGGCACCGACGCGCACCAGGTAGCGATCCCAGTTCACGGGCAGCAGGCGACGAGGTGCGCCGGGATCCACCTCGGCAGGAACCACCGTGGCGGGGCTGGCCTCGGCCAGTGATCGCTCGGCAGTTTCGAACGGGCCGGACAGGACGGCCTCAGAGAGCGGAGGGCGGGGCCTGGGGTTCAAGCTCATGGTGTCACCTCTTGTCACGGGAGCGCAGTCAGCGCCAATGCCATGGGTAATGAAGTCCGGCGTTTGTTGTGTCGTTGTTGCCGGCAGTCTTGTTATGGAAAGCGTTGTCTAAATCGAAACTTGTACTATCAGGTCATATCCTTTACTCAGTAAGTTGCATCAGACGTGCCAATTTTCCTTTTTTATTTCTCAAGACTTTAATCCGAAAGGGTATTTTTCACTTTTCTCCTCATCATCAACGGACTCCTTTGGTAATAATCAGCGCGCCTGCATGGTGCATGGAGTCATTGAAAGGCCTCACACTGATGCACTTTCCAGTTCATGAAACTGAAGCCTCTATGACAAGTAGAACAAGTCATTAGCGAACAAATCGGGCAAGAGCCGACAGAACAAGAAAAGAAACAAATAAAAAGGGGCACGGTAAAAAATACCGCGCCCCTCGATATTGCAAGCCAGATGAATACGAAGACTTATCTCACTTCATGGCAAGCGCTTCTTCGTCGGAAGCGGACAAAGCGATCATCCTGCCATCATTGTCGGCAATGAACGCTTCGGAGTCGGCACGCTTCATGAAGGCCACCACTTCGCCATCGGGGGTTTCGGAAAGAAACGCCGCCTTGCCGAACATCTTGATGCCGCTCAACTGGTCATAGACGTAGGTGGCGTATATCTCCCGTCCTTCAGCGCTGGCGTCTCGAAAGGCCGCTATCATCTCGGCCACGCTGTCGTACCCGACGATGCCATTGTCGGCAAACCACACCTGGGCCGGCTCGAGCTCGGGATTCGAGGCGATGGGGATGACCATCCGCTCCAGGTCGGCGGCATAATCCAGCCCGGAGGCGGCATAGGCACGGTTAAGGTAGCTGTCGTCGATCCAGGCCTCGAAATCGAGATCGGGTATGTTGCGTTCGTCCTGCAGCAGAGCATGGTCGTACTTCAAAGCTTCGACCCACTCGGGCTTGATGGTGGCGTCCAGGGTGCTGATGCCCCCTTCTCCCAAATAAAGATAGAGCACCTCCTTGGCCACCCCGGTCCACTCGCTCAGTTGGGTGGCAGCACGCATCGGGTCTTCCTCGATCCACTGCTGCGCCTCCAGCGTGGCCTGCAGCACAGCGTCGACTACCTCGGGATAGCGGTCGGCGAAGTCCTTGCGCACGACGATGCCATGGAACGTCGGCACGCCCGCCTCGCTGCCGTCGAAGATCTTGCGCCCGGTACCACGAAACTCCATTACCTCCGACCATGGGCCGAAGTCGGCATGGGCATCGATGCGGTTGCCGGCGATGTTGGCGACGCCCACGGGCGGGCTCTGGTCGACGATGTCGATCTCACCGTCCAGCCCCGCATCGCGCAGTGCCTTCAGCGTCATGCCCCAGGAAGCGCTGCCCACCGGCGTGGAGATGCGTTTGCCGGCCAACTCCTCCAGGGAATAAACGTCGGAGGCCACCGGCACCACGATGCCGTTGCCGGTCCCTTGTCGGTTGTAGCCGGTCACGGCGATGAAGCGGGTCTCGTTGCGTCCGGTGGCCTGGAAGCTGGCGCCGTTGACGATCAGCGGATAGTCGCCCATCACGCCGAACTCCAGGTTGCCCGCCATCATCTGGTTGGTGATGGGCGGCCCAGAATCGTAGTCGCGAAAGACGATCTCGTACTCGGCGTCTGCATAGTCGCCCTCCGTCGGCAGATACTTCTCGATGAGGCCAAGCTTTTCCAACACGATACCGCCCGCCACTGTGTTGGTGACCATGCTCTGGTGGCCTATGCCGATGGAAATTCGCTCCGCCAGGGCGTGGCCACTCATAAGAAGCAGTGAGCCGAATAAACAAAGGGCTATAGATCGGTTCCGGTTCTTCATGTCCAGTCACCTTCGGTCAGAATGGGTTGTACTTGTACTATCTGGTCATTACCTTCACCCATTGATTTGCAGAGCGCGTGCCATCCTGCACGGCTTTCCGTCCATCTGCATGATTCGAATAAGGGAAAGGACAGCCCGAATTGGATAAACCACTCGACCGCCAGCCGCCTCATTGCGCACGCATAGTGCGCAACAAGGGGCTTTCGGCATCATCATGGCGCAGCCATTCAGATGCCGAACAGAACAACTAGAACAAATCAGTTACAGGCTAAGAACCAGTGGTCTTCTCTATTACAGTCTGACTCAGAAAGATGAACGCCAGCGCCTGCATATGGGCGCGTTGACGGTTGTCAGCCGCGCCGCCGTGGCCGCCTTCGATATTCTCGTAATAGAGCACTTGGTGCCCCTGCTCGTGCATGCGTGCCATCATCTTGCGTGCGTGGCCCGGGTGGACGCGGTCGTCGCGGGTGCTGGTCATCAGCAGCATGGGCGGGTAGTCGGCCGCGGGGTCGAGGTTGTGGTAGGGCGAGACATCGCGCAGGAATTCCCAGTCGTCGCCGTCGGGGGCGCCGTACTCGGCCATCCACGAGGCCCCGGCCAGCAGCAGGTGGTAGCGGCGCATGTCGAGCAGCGGCACCTGGCACACCACCGCGCCCAGCAGCTGCGGGTAGCGCGTCAACATGTTACCCACCAGCAGGCCGCCGTTGGAGCCGCCCTGGATGCCCAGCCGCTTCGGCGAGGTGACGCCGCGCTCGATCAGATCTTCTGCTACCGCAGCGAAGTCCTCGAAGGCCTTGTGGCGCTTCTCGCGCAGCGCCGCCTGGTGCCAGCGCGGGCCGTACTCGCCGCCGCCGCGGATGTTGGCCACCACGTAGACGCCACCCTGGCTGAGCCAGGCGCGCCCCACGCCGGGGCTGTAGCCAGGCAGCAGTGGTACCTCGAAGCCGCCGTAGCCGTAGAGCAGGGTCGGATGATCGCCGCTCGGCTCGAGGCCGCGCCGCGACACCTGGAAGTAGGGCACCGGCGTGCCGTCCTCGCTGGTGGCGAAGTGCTGGGAGACCTCGAGGCCCTCGGCGTCGAACAGCGCCGGGGCCTGCTTGAGGGTTTCCAGCGCCTCGCCGACCCGACCGTGCAGCAGCGTGGTCGGCGTCAGGTAGTCGCTGACGATCAAGAACACGTCGTCGCTCTCCTCGTCGTCCACCGCGCTCACGCTGACGCTGCCGATCGTCGGCACGCCCGCCAGCGGCTCGTGCTGCCACTGGCCCTCGCTCGGCGTAATTACGTAGAGCCGGTGCTTGACGTCGTCGAGCACGTTGAGGATCAGGTGGTGGCGGGTCCAGGTGGCGTCCGAGAGCGAGGTGCGCTCGGTGGGCGTGAACAGCACGCGCAGGTTGCGCTCACCGGCCATGAAGGCGTCGAAGTCGGCGATCAGCAGTGCGCCGGCAGGGTGGGTGGTGCCCTCCACTTCCCAGGGTTCGCGCAGCTCGACCATCAGCCACTCGCGGTGCACCTGCTTGTGCGCCGAGTTGGGCACCTCGATGCGGCGCAGGCTGCCGTCGGCCTCGCGCAGGTAGAGCTCATTGTCGTAGAAGGCCCGGGCGCGGCTGACGAAGTCGCGTTCGAAGCCCGGCGTGGAATCGTGGCCGGCACCCACAGCCATGTCGTCGGGATCGCCCTCGAATACCGTCGTGGCCTCGGCCATCGGCATACCGCGCCGCCACTGCTTGACGATGCGCGGGTAGCCGGAGCTGGTCATCGAGCCCTCGCCGAAGTCGGTCTGGACGTAGACCATGTCGCGGTCGATCCAGCCCAGGCTGCCCTTGGCCTCGGGGCGAAAGAAACCGTTTTCGACCCAACGCTTCTCGACCAGGTCGAACTCGCGGGTGACGTCGGCATCGGCACCACCGCGGGAGAGCGACACCAGGCAGTGACGCCAGGGCTCTCCGGGCGATGCGGGGCGCAGGCAGTGGGCGCCGTGCCACACCCAGTTCTCGCCCTCCTCGGCGTTGAGCGCGTCGAGGTCGATCAGCACCTCCCACTCGGGCCGCGCCTTGCGGTATTCCTTGAGGGTAGTGCGCCGCCACAGCCCGCGGGGGTGGTCGCGGTCCTGCCAGAAGTTGTAGAAGTGCTCGCCGCGCTTGACCACGAAGGGGATGCGGTCGTCGGCCTCGAGGATCGCCTGGAGGTCATCGCGCAGCTCAACAAAACCCGGGGAATCGGCCAGCCGCGCCTGACTCTCGGCGTTGCGCTCCGTTACCCAGGCCAGGGTACGCTCGCCCTCGACCTCTTCCAGCCAGAGATGGGGGTCGTGTTCGTCGTGAGGGGCAGCCATGCGGATCTCCTGGTGGGCGTGGTTTGCCCACCAAGCTAGCCTGCCCCGGCTGCGGGCTCAATGGTATCGAGCGCGGAGGGGAAATCAGCGCTCGAAGATGACCGTGCGGCTGTCATTCAGGAAGACGCGCCGCTGCACGTGCAGAGCCACCGCACGAGCGAGGGTGAGGCACTCGATGTCGCGCCCCTTGGCAACGAGATCCTCCGGGTAGTCGGCGTGGCCGACCGGCTCCACGCCCTGCGTGATGATCGGCCCCTCGTCCAGGTCGTCGTTGATGTAGTGGGCGGTGGCGCCGACCAGCTTTACGCCCTTCTCGTAGGCCTGATGGTAAGGGCGCGCACCCTTGAAGCCGGGCAGCAGCGAGTGGTGGATGTTGATCGCGCGGCCGGAGAGCCTGGTGCACATCTCGCTCGAGAGCACCTGCATGTAGCGGGCCAGGATCACCAGCTCCGCCCCGCTCGCATCGATTACCTCCCGCACCTGGGCTTCCTGCTCGGCCTTGGTCTGCGGCGTGATCGGGAAGTGGTGATAGGGAATGCCGTGCCACTCCGCCAGCGACGCCAGGTCGGGGTGATTGGAGACGATGGCGCGAATCTCGATCGGTAGCTGGCCGGTGCGATAGCGGTAGAGCAGGTCGTTGAGGCAGTGGTCGGCCTTGGAGACCATGATCACTACCGGCATCAGCCGCCCTGGCGGCGTCAGCTCGAAGCTCATCTCGAACTCGGCGGCGCGCTCGGCGAAGGCCGTCTGGAAGGCGCCGGCATCGAAGCCGGCCTCCTCGGGACGGAATTCGGTGCGAATGAAGAAGCAGCCACTCAGGCGGTCGTCGAAGGATTGCTGCTCGGTGATGTAGCAGCCCCGCTCCTTGAGAAAGCGAGTCACCACGTCCACGGTGCCCAGGCGGCTGGGACACTGTGCGGCCATGATCCAGATGTCATCGTGTCGGTTCATGCTGCCCCTCCGGCGGCGAGCGCAATTAAGGCCCGTATGGAAAAAAGGCCGGGGAAACCCCGGCCAAACGCGCCTGGCAAACGAGACGCCGAGTCACTTCTCCACGCCGATGGCGTACTCTGCACCGGCATCCAGCAGCCAACGATAGAGATAATCGGCGAAGCTGCGGCGTATCACCAGTTCCCAGCGCTCCTCGGAGGGGCGGCGGATGATGGCGGTGGCCTTGGCGAAGACCGTGGTCACACCCTTGCCCACCGGGAAGTGGCTGGGGTGGACGTCGTAGATCGCCGACTTCATCAGCAGCTCACGGGCCGCCTCGCCGGAAAGCTCCAACAGGGTCTGGCCGCCGCTGACGTCGCTGATGGCATAGTGGGCATCCGCGAGGTGCTCGCGCAGCCGGGTCTCCAGCTCGAACTCCTCGCCGCCGGGCACGATCACCAGCCACTCGTCCGGAGAGAGCCACTGGATCGAGCGTTCGCCGCTGACATCCACGACCAGCCCCTGGGGCTGGCCGGGCAGGCCCAGGCCCAGCACCTCGCGTACCGCCTCGTCGAGGACGATGGCACCGCCGCGCAGGATCAGGTGGCCCAGCAGGGCACGCTCGCGCAGGATCACGCGGCTCTGGGGGCCGACCCTTGGGGTACCGCTGCGGTGGTAGCTGTAGGCCAGCGATGACTCCACCGGGATGGCGCCATCGGTACGGGTATCGAAGGTAGCCGCGTTAGACATTCTGGCGCTCTCCCTTGGGGTCGTAGAAGATCGGACTGACGATTTCGGCCTCATGGGTCCGGCCGTCCCCCATGGGCAGGTAGACGGTCTCGCCCAGCTTGTTGTGGCCACCCTTGACCACCGCCAGGGCGAAGCCGGAGTCCAGGGTCGGGCTGTAGTAGCTCGAGGTCACGTGCCCGACCATCGGCATGGGAATGGCGTGCTTGGGATCGAAGACGATCTGCGCACCCTCCTCCAGCACCACCTTGGGGTCCTTCGGCTTGAGGCCCACCAGCTGCTTGCGGTCCGTGCGGCGGGTATCGGAGCGCGACAGCGCCCGCTTGCCGACCCACGAGTAGGGCTTGTCGTAGCCGACTGCCCACTGCATGCCCAGGTCCTCGGGGGTGACCGAACCATCGCTGTCCTGACCGGCGATGATGAAGCCCTTCTCGGCACGCAGCACGTGCATGGTCTCGGTGCCGTAGGGCGTCAGGCCGTACTTGTCGCCATGCTCGAACAGGGTCTTCCAGACGTGCATGGCGTAGTTGGCCTGGACGTTGATCTCGTAGGCGAGCTCGCCGGTGAAGGAGATGCGGAACACCCGCGCCGGTACGCCAGCCACCTTGCCTGCGCGCCAGTCCATGAACTTGAACGTGTCGCGATCGAGGTCGATATCGGTGATCTCGGCCAGCAGCTTGCGTGCATCGGGGCCAGTGATGGTCATGGTGGCCCAATGGTCGGTTACCGAGGTGAAATAGACCTGCAGTTCCGGCCACTCGGTCTGGTGCCACAGTTCCAGCCACTCCAGAACGCCGGCGGCGCCACCGGTGGTGGTGGTCATCAGGAAGTGGTTCTCGCCCAGGCAGCTGGTGGTACCGTCGTCCATCAGCATGCCGTCGTCCTTGCACATCAGGCCGTAGCGCACGCGGCCCACCTCGAGTTTCAACCACTTGTTGGTATAGATGCGGTTGAGGAACTCGCGGGCATCCGGCCCCTGGATGTCGATCTTGCCCAAGGTGGAGGCATCGAGGATACCGATCTTCTCGCGCACTGCCAGGCACTCGCGGGCCACAGCCTCGTGCATGGTCTCCTTCTTGCCGTTGATCGTCTGCGGGAAGTACCAGGGGCGCTTCCACTGGCCCACGTCCTCGAACTCGGCGCCATTTTCCACGTGCCACTGGTGCAGCGCGGTGTAACGCTCGGGGTCGAAGAGGTCTCGGCAGTGACGGCCGACGATGGCGCCAAAGGTCACCGGCGTGTAGTTGGGGCGGAATACCGTGGTACCCACCTCGGGGATCGAGCGGCCCAGGCAGCGAGCGGCAATGGCCATGCCGTTGATGTTGCCCAGCTTGCCCTGGTCGGTGCCGAAGCCCATGGCGGTGTAGCGCTTGACGTGCTCGATGGACTCGAAGCCCTCGCGGGTGGCCAGCTCGATGCCCGCCGCGGTGACGTCGTTCTGCAGGTCGACGAACTGCTTGGGCGCGCGCAGGGTCGGCTTCTCGTGGGGCACCTGGAAGAGCGGTGCCGCCGGGCCCTGCTCGAAGGTCTTGGCCTGGGGCAGGCTGACCGCCGGGGCGGCATGACCGGTGGCGGCGGCAGCCTTGACGCCAGCCTCCACGCCCTCGGCGAGCACCTTGCCCAGGTCATAGGTGCCATTGGCACCGCCGCAGGCCTGCACGCCCTTCACCAGATTCGGCACGAAGCCGAGGAGGTCGTCGCGCCAGGTGGGCCGGGCGCCGGTGTGAGAGGCCAGGTGAATGACCGGGCTGTAACCGCCGGAGCTGGCGATGGTGTCGCAGGCCAGCGTCTCGGCCTGGCCGGTCACCTTGAAGGCGTCGATATCGATCTGGGCAACCCGCGCCGCGCTGACGCGGCTTCCGCCCTTGGCCTCGATCACGGCGCTGCCGGCGATGATGCGAATGCCCTGGGCACGGGCGGCCTCGACCCAGTCGCCGGCCGGAGCCTGGCGGGCATCGACGATGGCCACCACCTCGCGACCCGCCTCCTTCCAGTCGAGGGCGGCGCGGTATCCGTAGTCGTTGCTGGTGGAGAGCACCAGCTTGTTGCCAGGTGCCACGCCGTAGCGGCGGATATAGGTGGAGACGGCGCCGGCCAGCAGGTTACCCGGCACGTCGTTGCCGGCGTAGACCAGCGGACGCTCGTGAGCCCCGGTAGCCAGGATCACCTGGCCGGCACGCACGCGGTGCATCCGCGACCGGACCGGACGATGGCCGTTCACCAGCGGAGCGGTTTCGCTGAGGTGCTCGGTGCGCCGCTCGTGCAGGGTGACGAAGTTATGGTCGTGGTAGCCGTTGGCGGTGGTGCGCGGCAGCAGGGTAACGTTCTCGCAGCCGCCCAGCTCCTCGAGCACCTGGGCCACCCACTGGTCCGCCGGCTTGCCGTCCAGGGTCTCGCGGCTATCCAGCAGCGAGCCGCCCATCTCCTCCTGCTCGTCGGCGACGATCACCCGGGCCCCGCTGCGCGCGGCGGCAAGGGCCGCGGCCAGGCCGGCGGCACCGCCACCCACCACCAGCACGTCGCAGTGCTGGTGCAGGTGGTCGTAGGTGTCCGGGTCGGCTTCCATGGGGCTGCGCCCCAGGCCGGCGCTCTTGCGGATGTACTTCTCGTAGGTCATCCACAGGGAGGCCGGGGCCATGAAGGTCTTGTAGTAGAAGCCCGGGGGCATGAACTTGCCGCCCACCTTGCCGACCAGGCCCATCAGGTCGCGCTGCACATTGGGCCAGCCGTTGGTGCTGCGGGCGGTCAGGCCGGCGAACAGCGCCTGCTGGGTGGCGCGCACGTTGGGCACCTGGCCCGCCTCGGTGCTGCCCAGCTGGACGACGGCATTGGGCTCCTCGGCGCCGGCGGCGACGATGCCCCGGGGCCGCGAGTACTTGAAGCTGCGGTTGACGATGTCCACGCCGTTGGCCAGCAGCGCCGAGGCCAGGGTGTCCCCCGGGTGCCCCTGGTAGCTCTGGCCATTGAAGGTGAAGCTCAGGGTGCGGGAGCGATCGATCCGACCGCCCTTGGCCAGGCGGTGCACTTGTTTCTTGGACTGGCTCATACCTGCTCTCCCTTGACCGATGGCGCTGCGGCGTTGGTGGCACCCACGGTCTGTTGCCCGCCGCTGGCCACCTGCACGTTGCCTTGCGTTTGCTGGCTCTCGGCGGTGACACGGGGCTGTTCGCCCATCTTGTAGGTTTCGAGGATCTCGTAGGTCACGGTGTGGCGGGTGACGTTGAAGAACTTGCGACAGCCCACCGCATGCACCCACAGCTCGTGGTGCACACCACGGGGGTTGTCACGGAAGAAGAGGTAGTCGCCCCACTCCTCGTCGCTGCACGCCTCGGGGTCCTTGGGTCGCTCGATATGCGCCTGGCCCTTGGGGTGAAACTCCTCTTCCTCGCGGTGTTCGCCGCAGTAGGGGCAGTAGATATAGAACATGGCGAATTCTCCTCAGTGGGCCACGCCGGCGGCGCCGTGCTCGTCGATCAGGGCCCCGCTATGGAAGCGGAACATGGAGAAGGGCTCGGCGATGGGATGCATCTCGCCCTTGGCCAGGCTGGCGGCGAACACATGGCCCGAGCCCGGGGTGGCCTTGAAGCCACCGGTGCCCCAGCCACAGTTGAAGAACAGGCCCTTCACCGGGGTCTTGGAGAGGATCGGGCAGGCGTCCGGGCAGGTGTCGACGATGCCGCCCCACTGGCGGTTCATGCGCACCCGGGAGAAGATCGGGAACATCTCGACGATGGCCTGCAGGGTGTGCTCCACGGTGGGGTAGCTGCCGCGCTGGCCGTAGCCGTTGTAGCCGTCGATGCCGGCGCCGATCACCAGGTCGCCCTTGTCCGACTGGCTGATATAGCCATGCACGTGGTTGGACATCACCACGGTGTCGAGGATCGGCTTGAGTGGCTCGGAGACCAGGGCCTGCAGCGGGTGCGATTCCAGCGGCAGGCGGAAGCCGGCCATCTTGGCCAGCACACCGGAGTTACCGGCGGCCACGCAGCCCACGGTCTTGGCCTCGATGTCGCCACGGTTGGTGTGTACGCCATAGACCTGACCGTCGCGGATCTTGAAGCCGGTGACCTCGGTCTGCTGGAGGATATCCACGCCATGGGCGTCGGCGCCGCGGGCATAGCCCCAGGCCACGGCGTCGTGGCGGGCCACACCGGCGCGCGACTGCCAGGAGGCTCCCAGCACCGGGTAGCGGGCATTCTTGGAGCAGTCCATGATCGGCACCAGTTCCTGCACGCCCTTGGCGTCCAGCACCTCGCCGTCGATACCGTTCAGACGGTTGGCATTGACCCGGCGCTGGATGTCACGCATGTCCTGCAGGGTGTGGCCCAGGTTGAGCACCCCACGCTGGGAGAACATCACGTTGTAGTTCAGGTCCTGGGAGAGCCCCTCCCACAGCTTCATGGAGTGCTCGTAGAGGGCCGCCGCCTCGTCCCACAGGTAGTTGGAACGCACGATGGTGGTGTTACGAGCGGTATTGCCGCCGCCCAGCCAGCCCTTTTCGATCACCGCCACGTTCTTGACGCCGAACTCCTTCGCCAGGTAGTAGGCAGTGGCCAGGCCGTGGCCACCGCCGCCGACGATGATCACGTCGTACTGCTTCTTGGGAGTGGGGTTGCGCCACTGGCGCTCCCAGTTCTCGTGGTGACTGAGGGCGTGCTTGGCCAGCCCGAAACCTGAATAGCGTTGCATCTTCTCTCTCCTCGACCGGCCCTGCCAGGCAGGGCCGGCCCATACGGGTTCAGGCGGTAGCGGTTTCTTGCGCCGCTGCCGGGGCGGCACCGTAGACCGGGTGCCGCAGGCAGAGCTCGGCGACCTTCTCGCGCACCTCGGCTTCCACGGCATCGGTGTTGCCCTGCTCGGCCAGCACGTCGAGGATGTCGCAGATCCAACCGGCCAGCGCCTCGCAGTCGGCCACGTCGAAGCCACGCGAAGTCACCGCCGGGGTGCCGATACGCAGGCCGGAGGTAACGAAGGGGCTCTGCGGGTCGTTGGGCACGGCGTTCTTGTTGACGGTGATGTGCGAGCGGCCCAGCGCCGCATCGGCATCCTTGCCGGTCACGCCCTGGCGGATCAGCGAGACCAGGAACAGATGGTCGTCGGTGCCGCCGGAGACGACGTCGTAACCGCGGTCCAAGAACACCTTGGCCATGGTGCGGGCGTTGTCGATCACTCGCTGCTGGTACTGCACGAAGCTCTGGCTCATGGCCTCCTTGAAGGCCACCGCCTTGGCCGCGATCACGTGCATCAACGGGCCACCCTGCTGGCCAGGGAAGACCGCGCCGTTGAGCTTCTTGTACAGCTCCGGGTCGCCGTGGGCCGAGAGGATCAGGCCACCGCGCGGGCCGCGCAGGGTCTTGTGGGTGGTGGTGGTGACCACATGGGCGTGAGCAATCGGGCTCGGGTAGAGGCCGGCGGCGACCAGGCCCGCTACGTGGGCCATGTCGACCATCAGCCAGGCGCCGACTTCATCGGCAATGGAGCGGAAGCGCCGCCAGTCGACCACACGGGAGTAGGCGGAGAAGCCGGCGATGATCAGCTTCGGCTTGTGGCCACGCGCCAGGCGCTCGACCTCTTCGTAGTCGATCTCGCCCGTCTCGGGGTTCAGGCCGTACTGCACCGCATGGTAGTGCTTGCCGGAGAAGTTGGGCGCGGCACCGTGGGTCAGGTGGCCGCCGTGGGCCAGGCTCATGCCGAGCACGGTGTCGCCCGGCTTGACCAACGCCATGAAGGCGGCGGCGTTGGCCTGAGCGCCGGAGTGGGGCTGGACGTTGGCGTAGTCGGCACCGAACAAGTCGCAGGCACGCTCGATGGCGAGCTTCTCGACCACGTCGACGTGCTCGCAGCCGCCGTAGTAGCGCTTGCCCGGGTAGCCTTCGGCGTACTTGTTGGTCAGTTGGGTGCCCTGGGCCTCCATGACCGCGCGGCTGGCATAGTTTTCCGAGGCGATCAGCTCGACGTGCGCCTCCTGACGCGCCACCTCTTCGGCGATGGCGGCGGCGATCTGGGAATCGAATGACGCGAGTCCGGCTTGGTTCATGACTGGCTCCTGTTGTTCTGGCTGTTGAATCTATCGGCTACCCGCAGGGGGCGCGGAGGGTTTCGGCTCATGCTCCGATTAAAGGCCCACAAGAGAGAGAAAGATTGAATAAATGCGACAGCTTTGCTGAACGACAGGCACCGCCGGGGTTGGCCTACCACTTTAGGCGAACGCCACCCTTCTGGTGACGCTCATACGGCCAGAGCACCCGTGAGGCGGGAGATAGCGACATGACGATCAGACCGCAGGCCGGGACTCGATATGCAGGAAGAAAGGGTCGACCCGGTCGCTGCCTGGCTCCTCGGCACGCTTGCGCATCTCCGACGGCGGCATGCCGAAGGCGCTGCGAAAATGACGCGAGAAATGGGCCGTGTCGGCGAAGCCGCAGCGCTCGCCGATCTCGGTGACGCTCTTGCCGGTGTAGTGCAGCAGCCACAGCCCATAGCGCAGCCGCAGATCGCGCGCGAACTTCTGCGGCCCGACACCCAGGGTTTCGCGGAACCGCCGCTCCAGGTTGCGCCGCGAGGTGCCGACCCGCTCCGCCAGCGTTTCCATGGATATCGGCTCGCCGAGATGCTGCTCGAGCACGGCGATGGAGCGGCGCACCAGGCGATCCTCGATCTTGCCGAACACCACCGGCTGCGGCTGCGGGTGTGCACCGATACGCGCCTCATCGAGCAGCATGATGCGCAGGCTCTTCATCGCCCAGGCCTTGCCCAGGTGCCGCTCGACCAGATAGGCGGCCAGGTCCGCCCCCGCCGAACCACCCGCGCAGGTCAGGCGGTCGCCATCGTCGACGAACAGCCGGTCGGCCACCGGCTCGATGGTGGGAAAGCGCTGGATCATGTCGCGATGGTGGTACCAGCTGACACAGCAGCGCCGCCCGTTCATCAGGCCGGCCTGGATCAGGGCGAAAACGCCGGTACACAGCCCCACCAGCGGTACCTGGGCATTCGCCGCCCGGCGTAGGTAGGCCAGCGCCGTGGTATCGGCCCGGTCGGCATCGTCCAGCACGCCACCGATCACCACGATGTAGTCGAACTCCTGCGGGTCCTGGAAGGGTTGGCATGGCGTGATGGAGGCCCCGCAGCTGGAGGCCGCCGGCTCCCCGGTGCTGGTCATGAAGGTCCAGTGGCAGCGCAACTGACGGCTGCGATCGCCCTCGTCGGCCGCCAGGCGCAGGCAGTCGACGAAGGCCGCGAAGGGCAGCAGGGTGAAGCGATGCAGCAGGACGAAGCCGACCGAGAGCGGCTCTTGCTGGGCGACCGGGTTCATGGGGAACGACCTTTGGGCAGGGCTCGATACTCTACCCCGACATTGCCCTTGACGCCCGTGCTGGTCAAGCCAGCAAAACGAACCGACGGGGCCAGTCGCCGTCAGCCCCCGGTCATGTTCATGAAGCGAACGACTTGGACGTCGCCGTCGGTAGTGAAGTGGTGCCGCTCGGGCTTCTTCTGCATGGCGACGACGATGGCGGCCTTGAGCCGTTCGAGGTCGCCGGGGTGGCGGCGCATCACGGCGCGCAGGTCGACCGAGTGCTCGTTGCCCAGGCACAACAGCAGGCGGCCTTCGGCGGTGACGCGTACGCGGTTGCAGGCGGCACAGAAGTTGTGGCTGTGCGGCGAGATAAAGCCGACCCGGATGTCCGAGTCAACCATCCGAAAATAGCGCGACGGCCCCAGGGTAGTCTCGGTGGTGGGCAGCAGCGTGTGGCGCGCCTCGATGGCGGCGCGCACGTCATCGCTGGAGCAAAAAGTCTCGGCGCGGTCGTGGCCGATGTTCTGGCCCAGCGGCATCTCCTCGATGAAGCTTATGTCCACCTGCTCCTTACGGGCGAACGCGACCAGGTCGAGCACCTCGTCGTCGTTGCGTCCCTTGAGGATCACCGCGTTGAGCTTGATACGCTCGAAGCCAGCGTCATGAGCGGCGCGGATGCCGTCGATGACCTTGGCCAGGTCGCCGGTGCGGGTCAGGGCGCGAAAGCGCTCGGACACCAGCGAATCCAGGCTGACGTTGAGCCGCTTGAGCCCGCCCTGGCGCAGGGCGCGGGCATGCTTGACCAGCCCGGCACCATTGGTGGTCATGCCAAAGTCACGCAGGCCCGGCAGCGCGCCGAGTTCGGCCACCAGCTCCTCGATGCCGCGGCGTACCAGCGGCTCGCCGCCGGTGAGGCGGATCTTCTCCACGCCCAGCTCGACGAAGGCCCGCGACAGCGTGGCGATCTCTTCCAGGGTGAGCAGCCTGGCGCGAGGCAGGAAGGTCATCTCCTCGGCCATGCAGTAGACGCAGCGAAAGTCGCAGCGGTCGGTGACCGACAGGCGAACGTAGCGCACGGTGCGGCCGAAGCCGTCGATCAGGCTCATGCGTTTTCCTCGGCATCCATCGGCAGCCGGGCGATCAGCTCGCCGACCTGCTCGGCCACCTCATGGACGATTTCGTCGTCGTAGCTCTGGCCACGGCGCTTGCGAAAGCCCTGCTCGTAGAGCTTGACGTGTTCGGTGGCGACTACGCCCGCCCTGTCCAGGCAGTGGGTCACGCAGTGCATCTGGCAGCCATCGATGGCGACGATGGGTCGCCCGGAGCGGGCAGTGCGCACCAGGCCGGGCACGCCGCCGCCTACGCCGGCGATACAGGACATCTCGGCCACACCTGTGTGGTCGAGCCTCACCGCCACGTCGTTGGCCAGCTGCGCCACGTCGGAGCAGCCGGAGCAGGAGTAGACCAGGGTGCGCGGTTTGTTCGCGGTTCGGGACATGAAACCTCCCTATGTACGACTTGGCGGCGCGACGTGCCGTTGGCTCAGTCGTCGGCCAGCATGGCGTCGCGCAGCTTCTGTTCGTCGAGTACCGTCAGGCGCTGGCGATCGATGCCGATCACGCCGCCGTCGCGTAGCTTGGCCAGCAACCGCGACAGGGTCTCGGGCGTCATGGCGAGCTGGGCGGCGAGCCAGCGCTTGGGGATCGACAGGCGCACCACCCGCGGGCTTTTGCTGCGCCCCGCCGGCAGCTGGCGCAGGATGTAGCTGACCAGCCGCGACATGGCGTCGGCCTGGGTCAGCAGCGCCAGGTCCTCGAGACGTTCGGTGAGCTCCAGCGCCAGGCGGCTCATGAACTCGGCGCGGCAGGCGGGCTGGCGGTCCATGATCTCGCGGCAGCGCTTGGCGGGAATCGCCAGCACGTGGGTGCGGCGCAGCGCCTCGGCGGAGTAGAGATAAACCCCGGCACTGGAGACCATGCTCAGCTCGCCCAGGGTGCCGCCGCGCTCGACGCAGCGAATGGTGGCCAGGCGGCCGTCGCCGGCACCACGCGCCAGGCGCACCGCACCGTTGATGACGATGTAGAGCCAGTGGGCCGGGGAGTCCTGGCGGAACAGCCACTCTCGGGTCTTGAGCGTCTTGAGTTCGGTATCCTCGAGCAGCTCGGTGACTTCATCATCGTTCAATTCGCCCAACCAGGGCACGCCGTGAACCAGCTCGCGGAGCTGCTTGGGCTTGAACAGCAGGTCAGTCGACAAACTGTCCGGCGGGCAGATAGTGGTATTCATGACCTTCCTCCACGTCGGTATCGGCGGCCATCATCAGATAGCCGTGCGCTTGGCTGGCGGCATGCAGCATGTGGGAGCCCTGCCCGCCGGACAGCAGGGCCAGCGGTTGACCAGCCTGCCAGTCGATGACGACACGCAGCAGCTCGCGCCGCCCCGGACTACCCCGCCGCGAGAAACCGGCGCGGACGCGATATTGCTGTAACGGCCCGACGTTGCGACCCTGGCAGCCCTGCACGAAGGGCCTGGCCAGCAGGTGCCAACCCACCAGTGAGGCCACGGGGTTGCCCGGCAGGCCGATCAGCGGCACGCCCTCGGGCGAGCCGTCGTCCAGGTAGCCGAAGGCGAACGGCTTGCCCGGCTTGATCGCCACGCCATGGAACCAGAGCCCACCCAGCGCATCGAGCACGGGCCGCACATGGTCCTCCTCGCCCACCGAGACGCCGCCGGTGCACACCACCAGGTCGGCGCCGTCGCGGGCGGCGCTGAACGCCTCCCGCAGGGCCATGGGGTCGTCGGCGATGACTCCCAGATCGAGCACGTCGCAGTCGGCCTGTTCAAGCAGCGCCTTCAGCATCACCCGGTTGCTGTCGTACACCAGCCCCGGTGCGAACGGCTCGCCCGGCTCGATCAGTTCATCGCCGGTGGAGATCAACGCCACCTTGAGGCGCGGCAGTACCGGAACCTCGGCGATACCCTGGCTCGACAGCAGCGCCAAGGCTGCGGCATCCAATGTCCAGCCCGCCGGTAGCAGGGGATCGCCTGCGCGATACTCCTCGCCACAGCGGCGAATGTTGGCACCGAGCTTCGCTTCGCCGATGACATGCACGCGTCCCGCCTCGTCCAGCCGCACCCGCTCCTGGGGCACCACGCAGTCGGCGCCCTCGGGCACCGGCGCGCCGGTGAAGATCCGCGCACAGCCGCCCTCGGGTAGAACCGCGACACCGGCCCCCGCCGGCACTCGCAAGACGACGGGCAGGCCGGTATCGCTGAGCTCCGCCAGCCGCAAGGCGTAGCCGTCCATCGCGCTGTTGTCGACGCCGGGCATGTCGAGCTTCGCCTCGAGGTCCCGCGCCAGCACCCGGCCGGCGGCCCGTTCCAAGGCGATGGGTTCTTCGCCCCGCACCGGCTCGGCCGCTGCGATCATGCGCGCCCTCGCCACCTCTATGTCGAGCAGACCCTTGGCCAGGGTGCCACAGCTCATGCATGCACTCCTTGACCGTGATCAGGCACCTTAGCCGCCTCACGCGAGTCGCATGCCTGTTGCTCGGGCATGACCATGGCAACGAAGTTGCACGGCCGGGTGCGCGCGTCGAGCTGGCTGGCAAGGATGCCGTCCCAGGCGGTGGCACAGGCCTTGGGCGAGCCGGGCATGGCGAAGATCAGGGTGCGGTTGGCCACGCCGCCCACCGCCCGCGACTGCACGGTGGAGGTACCGATGCTGTCGAAGGAGAGCTGGCGGAACAGCTCGCCGTAGCCATCGATCGCCCGATCGAAGAGCGGCATCAACGCTTCGGGCGTGGTGTCGCGTACGGTGAAGCCGGTACCGCCGTTGACCAGGATCACCTGGATGTCGTCGCGCACCACCCACTTGGAGACCACCGCACGGATGCGGTAGATGTCGTCGGGCACGATGCGCCGCTCCACCAGCGCATGGCCGGCCTCGGAGAGACGCTCGCTGAGCAGGTCGCCGCTGCCGTCGCGGTCGAAGCCGCGGGTATCGGAGACGGTCAGCACGGCAATGCCGAGCGGCACGAAGCGGGCGTTGGCGTGAACATGGGACATGATGTTCTCCTCACTGCCGCCATGCAGGCAGCGTATTAAACGTGGAGAAATCGCCGAGCGGGATGAAGCGCAAGGCGCACGGAGCGCAGCACCCGGAGCCTAGTGGGTTCTAGGTGAGGAGTGCGAGCACCGCGCAACACAGCGATTCGCCCGCGCAGGCATTTCTACTGCATCAAACTGCCGGCGGCATTGTCATCGAGCTCGAGCCCCTCAACGCCGATCTCTTCTTCCAGCGCCAGCAGGTAGTGGCGCAGCGCGCGGCGGGTGGCCTGTTCGCGCAGGGTATGCAATACACGCTCGGCCACCTGCTCGAAGGGCAGGCGCTGGCCGCCGCTGCGCTGGTCGATGCTGACCAGGTGCCAGCCGTAGCGCGAGGCCAGCGGACGGTCGTGCAGGCCTTCCGGCAGGTGCTGCAGGGCACGGTCGAGCTCAGCCACGGTCTGCCCCGGCGCCAGCCAGCCCAGCTCGCCGCCTTCGCTCTTCGACGGGCAGTCGGAGTGGCGCATGGCAAACTCGGTGAAGCGCTCGGGAATGCTCTGGAGTTCCTCGATCAGCGTCTCGCCCAGGCGGTACTGGGCATCGCGCGCTTCGGTATCGTCGGGGGCGGCGGCGAGCAGGATATGACGCACGGCAATGCGGGTCGGCTCGCTGAAGCGCTCGGGCTCGGCGTCGAAGAAGCGGCGACAGGCCGCCTCTTCCGGCTCCGGCACGTCCAACTCTTGCTCCAGCAGGGCAGCGATGGCGGCATCGTTGTCGCCTTCGTCGTCGGTATCGGCCACCAGACCGAGCTCGACGGCGCGCTGGCGCAGCAGCTCGCGAACCACCAGGGCGCGGGCGGCAGAAAGCTGCGCCTCGCCGGCTGTCGCCGCCGGGTGGTACTGCATCTCGCGGGCGATGCTGTCCTCGTCGATGGCCTTGCCGCCGACCTTGATGGGCGGCGGAACGGCACGGCCCGGCAGCTGTTCGATCTCGATCATTTGCATGGTGCTGATCCTCTAATACATGACATAAGCGGCTATACAAGCTCGGGGCTGTTCCGTCGGCAGGCCTTCGAGGAGGCGCTGTGAACCCATCCCTGGGCGCTACTTTTGCCATCCATGGCAAAAGACCTCCTCTTCGGCCTGCCCCCGGCGCCCCTCACGCTGGCACCGAGGTTGTGAAGCCGAGCGAGCGCAGCCAGCTTTACCTCAAGCCCGGCGGCGAACGATCTGGTAGCGCCTGGTGACATAGCCCATCGGCGCGCTCCACACGTGCACCAGGCGGGTGAAGGGAAACACCAGCACGATGGTCAGGCCGACCAGGATGTGCAGCTTGTAGATCCAGTTCACACCTTCCAGGTGCGCGGCGGCGCCGCCCTGGAAGTAGACGATGGACTGTGCCCAGCCGGAGAACTGCAGCATCGCGCTGCCGTCCAGGTGGCCCAGGGTGGGCAGGATGGTGAGCAGCCCCAGCGTCACTTGCAGCACCAGCAGGCCGATGATCACGGTGTCCATGGCGCTGGAGGAAGCGCGCACCCGCGGGTTGGTCAGGCGGCGGTAGAACAGCATGGCGCCGCCCACCAGGCACATGACACCGGCGATGCCACCGACCACCACCGCCAGCACCTGCTTGGTGCCGGCACTGATGAAGGGGCCATAGAGCCAGTGCGGCGTCAGCAGGCCGACCAGGTGGCCGAAGAAGATCACGAGGATGCCGACGTGAAACAGGTTGCTGGCCATGCGCATGTTCTTCGACGTCAGCATCTGGCTGGAGCCGGTCTTCCAGGTGTACTGGCCGTGGTCGTAGCGCATCAGGCTACCGATCAGGAAGACGCTGCCGGCCAAGTAGGGGTAGAGCCCGAACAGTAGGGAATCGATGTAGTTCATGACAGGTCTCCGTTAGTGTTTCTTGGCGGCATCGACAGGGTCGAGGATGCGAACCGCCTCACCCTGGATCGCCCGCTTGCGTTCGGCAAGGCGCCGGCCCTCGGCGGACTGCAGGGCACAGTCCTCGTCGGACTTGGCGGAGAAGCGCACCGCCTCCTCTTCCCATACCGCGTCCAGCGCTTCGGGGGTGTCGTCGCGTGTCTCGCTGACCACGGCTTCCCGCTTCGTCTCGACGTCGTCTTCGGCGCCGATCAGCGCCAGCAGCGCACGGGTGACCAGGGCCTGGTCGGCACCGCGCTCTTCCAGACGCGCGGTCAGCAGCGCCAGGATGTGGCGGATCTCGCCCAGCCAGCGGCCGATCTCCTCGTCGCTGCGCGTGGAGAGGTACTCCAGGAACAGCGGCAGGTAGTCGGGCAGTTCGCGGGCATCCAGCTCGAAGCCCGCGGCCTTGTACTCCTCGATCAGGTCGACCATGGCCTGGCCGCGATCACGCGATTCGCCGTGCACGTGTTCGAACAGCAGCAGCGAGTGGGCGCGGCCCTTGTCGAACAGCGCCACGTACTCGGACTGCAGCTCGAGCAGGTCGGCCTCACTGATGCGCTGGCACCAGCTCATCAGGTCGCCGCGCAGCGCCGCCGGCAGGCGGCGCTCGGCGTCGAGCGCCTCGATCAGGTCGGCCGCAGCCTCCTGCAGCGCCTCGGTCGGGTAGTCGAGCAGCCGGGCCAGCACGCGCAGGCTGCGCATGCCGAGCTCGGGACGAACCGCGTCGTCGTGTGTCATTTGCAGTGCTGCATCAGCCATGGTGAGTCTCCTTGGCGCCCGTCTTCGGATCGAAGACGTCTACCGGCTTGACCAGCGCGCTGGTCTGCTTGCGACCGTTGAACAGGCTCGGCTTGCTCTCGCCGTGGCAGCCGTCGCCGAAGCTGAAGCCGCAGCCGCCGCGCTCGGGGAAGGCTTCGGTGGCCATCTCGCGATGGCTGGTCGGTACCACGAAGCGATCCTCGTAGTTGGCGATGGCCAGATACCGATACATCTCCTCTACCTGGGCCTCGGAGAGCCCCACCGCGTCGAGCACCTCGGTGTCGTGCTTGCCTTCGACGTGGCGGTTGCGCATGAACACGCGCATCGCCATCAGCCGCTTGAGCGCCAGCACCACGGGCTCCTCCTCACCGGCGGTGAGCATGTTGGCGAGGTAGCGCACCGGGATGCGCAGCGACTCGATCTTGGGCAGTACGCCGTCGTACTCGACCTTGCCGGCCTCGGCGGCCGACTGGATCGGCGACAGCGGCGGCACGTACCAGACCATCGGCAGGGTGCGGTACTCGGGGTGCAGCGGCAGCGCCAGCCCCCAGTCCATGGCCATCTTGTAAACCGGCGAGGCCTGGGCCGCGGCGATCACGTTGTCGGCGATGCCGTCACGCTTGGCCTGGGCGATCACCTCGGGGTCGTGCGGGTCGAGGAAGATCTCGCGCTGGCGGTGGTAGAGGTCGCGCACGTCGGGCGAGCTGGCCACTTCCTCGATGCGGTCGGCGTCATACAGCAGCACGCCGAGGTAGCGGATGCGGCCCACACAGGTCTCGGAGCACACGGTCGGCATGCCCGCCTCGATGCGCGGGTAGCAGAAGATGCACTTCTCGGACTTGCCGGTCTTCCAGTTGTAGTAGATCTTCTTGTACGGGCAGCCGGAGATGCACATCCGCCAGCCGCGGCACTTGTCCTGGTCGATCAGGACGATGCCGTCCTCCTCGCGCTTGTAGATCGCACCGCTGGGGCACGAGGCCACGCACGCCGGGTTGAGGCAGTGCTCGCACAGGCGCGGCAGGTACATCATGAAGGTGTTCTCGAACTGGCCGTAGATGTCGGCCTGGACCTGCTCGAAGTTCTTGTCCTTGCGGCGCTTGGCGAACTCGGTACCGAGGATCTCCTCCCAGTTCGGGCCCCACTCGATCTTGTTCATGCGCTCGCCGGAGACCAGCGAGCGAGGACGCGCCACCGGCTGGTGGTCGCCCTGCTTGGCGGTGTGCAGGTGCTGGTAGTCGAAGTCGAACGGCTCGTAATAGTCGTCGATCTCGGGCAGGTCGGGGTTGGCGAAGATGTTCGCCAGCACCCGCCACTTGCCGCCGATACGCGGTTCGATCTTGCCGTCGCGGCGGCGCATCCAGCCGCCCTTCCACTTGTCCTGGTTCTCCCACTCCTTGGGATAGCCGATGCCGGGCTTGGTCTCGACGTTGTTGAACCAGGCGTACTCCAGACCCTCACGGCTGGTCCAGACGTTCTTGCAGGTGACCGAGCAGGTGTGGCACCCGATGCACTTGTCGAGGTTGAGGACCATGCCTACCTGGGAACGAATCTTCATTTCACGGCCTCCTGAACGCTGTCGTTGCCCTCGCCGTCCAGCCAGTCGATTCTCTTCATCTTGCGGATCAGGACGAATTCATCGCGGTTGGAGCCAACGGTTCCGTAGTAGTTGAAGCTGTAAGAGAGCTGGGCGTAGCCGCCGATCATGTGGGTCGGCTTGGGGCAGACCCGGGTCACGGAGTTGTGCATGCCGCCGCGGGTCTTGGTGACCTCGGAGCCCGGCACGTTCACCTGGCGCTCCTGGGCGTGATACATCATCACCATGCCGGCCTTGACCCGCTGGCTGACGATGGCCCGCGCAGTGATCGCACCGTTGGCGTTGAACAGCTCGATCCAGTCATTGTCCTCGATGCCGATCTCCTGGGCGTCGGTCTCCGACATCCACACCACCGGGCCGCCGCGGTTGAGCGTCAGCATCAGCAGGTTGTCGCTGTAGGTGGAGTGGATGCCCCACTTCTGGTGCGGCGTGATCCAGTTCAGCGCCTTGGTCGGGTTACCGTTGTCCTCCGGCATGGTGAAGCCGGTGATCGTCTTGGTGTTGATCGGCGGACGGTAGACCAGCAGGCTCTCGCCGAAGGCGCGCATCCAGGGGTGATCCTGGTAGAACTGCTGGCGGCCGCTGACGGTGCGCCACGGAATCAGCTCGTGGACGTTGGTGTAGCCGGCGTTGTAGGAGACGTGTTCGTCCTCCAGGCCGGACCAGGTCGGGCTCGAGATGATCTTGCGCGGCTGGGCGACGATGTCGCGGAAGCGGATCTTCTCCTCTTCCTTGTTGATCGCCAGGTGGGTGTGGTCGCGCCCGGTGATCTTGGACAGCGCACCCCACGCCTTGACCGCCACCTGGCCGTTGGTTTCCGGCGCCAGGGTCAGGATCATCTCGGCGGCGTCGATGGCCGTCTCGATCTTCGGCCGGCCCTTGTGCGGCCCTTCGGTCTTGCGGTAGTTGAGCTTGCCGAGCAGCTCGACCTCGGACTCGGTGTTCCAGGCGATGCCCTTGCCGCCGTTGCCGATGGTCTCGAGCAGCGGCCCAATGGAGGTGAAGCGCTCGTAGGTTTCCGGGTAGTTGCGCTTGACCTCGATCAGCGCCGGCATGGTCTTGCCGGGGATCGGCTCGCACTCGCCCTTCTTCCAGTCCTTCACTTCGGGCTGGGCCAGCTCCGCCGGGGAGTCGTGCTGATGCGGCAGGGTGACCAGGTCGGTCTCCTCGCCCAGGTGACCCACGCACACCTCGGAGAACGCCTTGGCGATGCCCTTGTAGATGTCCCAGTCGCTGCGCGACTCCCACGCCGGGTCGGTGGCCGCGGTCAGCGGGTGGATGAACGGGTGCATGTCCGAGGTGTTGAGGTCGTTCTTCTCGTACCAGGTGGCCGTCGGCAACACCACGTCGGAGTAGAGGCAGGTGGAGGACATGCGGAAGTCGAGCGTGACCACCAGGTCGAGCTTGCCTTCCGGCGCCTCGTCGTGCCACTTCACCTCTTCCGGCTTCTGGCCGCCGAATTCGCCCAGGTCCTTGCCCTGGATACCGTGGCGGGTACCCAGCAGGTACTTGAGCATGTACTCGTGGCCCTTGCCGGAGCTGCCCAGCAGGTTGGAGCGCCAGATGAACATGTTGCGCGGGAAGTTCTGCTCGCTATCCGGGTCCTCGGCAGCAAACGCCAGCTCGCCGCTCTTGAGCTGCTGGACGGCGTAGTCCTTGGTGGACAGGCCGGCGGCCTTGGCCTTTTCGGCCAGGCGCAGCGGGTTGGCGTTGAGCTGCGGCGCGGAGGGCAGCCAGCCCATGCGTTCGGAGCGCACGTTGAAGTCGATCAAGCTGCCGCTGTAGTCGGCCGGGTTGGCCAGCGGAGACAGGATTTCCTTGATCTCGAGCTTCTCGTAGCGCCACTGGGAGGAGTGGTTGTAGAAGAACGAGGTGGAGTTCATGTGGCGCGGAGGGCGCTGCCAGTCGAGACCGAAGGCCAGCGGGGTCCAGCCGGTCTGCGGGCGCAGCTTCTCCTGGCCGACATAGTGGGCCCAGCCGCCGCCGCTCTGGCCGATACAGCCGCACATGACCAGCATGTTGATCAGGCCGCGGTAGTTCATGTCCATGTGGTACCAGTGGTTCATCGCGGCACCCACGATGACCATGGAGCGACCCCGGGTCTTGTCGGCGTTGTCGGCAAACTCACGGGCGATACGGGCGACCTGCTCGGCGGGCACGCCGGTGATCTTCTCCTGCCAGGCCGGGGTGTAGGGGCGGACCTGGTCGTAGGAGGTGGCGCCGTCGTCTTCGCCCTCTTTGCCAAACCCGCGGTCGATGCCGTAGTTGGCGCACATCAGGTCGAAGACGGTGACGGCCAGCACCTCGGTGCCGTCGGCCTTCTTCAGGCGCTTGGCGGGCAGGCTGTGGAACAGCAGCTCGTTGCCGGCCACGTGGTCGAAGTGCTCGTGGGCGATGCCGCCGAAGTAGGGGAATGCCACCTTGGCCACGTCGTCGTGGTGCTCGGCCAGGGTCAGCAGCGGCTTGATCTCCGAGCCGTCGGCATCGCGCTCCTCGAGGTTCCACTTGCCCTGGACCTCTTCCTTCTCACCCCAGCGGAAACCGATGGAGCCGTTCGGCACGACGAGGCGGTCGGACAGCTCGTCCCACGCCACGGTCTTCCACTCGGGATTGTTGTCCTGGCCCAGGTTGCCTTCGAAGTCGCTGGTGCGCAGCTGCTTGCCGGGCACGAAGCTGCCGTCTTCACGGGCTTCCAGCTCGACCAGGAAGGGCATGTCGGAGTACTTGCGCACGTACTCGGTGAAGTAGGTGCTGGGCTTGTCGAGGTGGAACTCCTTGAGGATGACGTGGCCCATGGCCATGCCCAGCGCGGCGTCGGTGCCCTGCTTGACCGACAGCCACTCGTCGGTGAGCTTGGAGACCTCGGCGTAGTCCGGGGTGATGGAGACGGTCTTGGTGCCCTTGTAGCGCACTTCGGTGAAGAAGTGGGCGTCCGGGGTACGGGTCTGGGGCACGTTGGAACCCCAGGCGATGATGTAGCCGGAGTTGTACCAGTCGGCCGATTCCGGCACGTCGGTCTGCTCGCCCCAGGTCTGTGGGCTGGCCGGCGGCAGGTCGCAGTACCAGTCGTAGAAGCTCATGCACACGCCGCCGATCAGCGACAGGTAGCGACTGCCCGCGGCGTAGCTGACCATCGACATGGCGGGAATCGGCGAGAAGCCGATGATGCGGTCCGGACCGTACTGCTTGGCGGTGTAGACGTTGGAGGCGGCGATCAGCTCGTTGAGCTCGTCCCAGTTGGCCCGCACGAAGCCGCCCATGCCGCGGGCACGCTTGTACTGCTTGGTCTTGGCCGGGTCGGAAACAATGGAGGCCCAGGCATCGACCGGGTCGCCGTGCTGCTGCTTGGCCTCGCGCCACAGCTTGAGCAGCGGCTTGCGGATCAGCGGGTACTTGAGGCGGTTGGCGCTGTACATGTACCAGGAGTAGCTGGCGCCACGCGGGCAGCCCCGCGGCTCATGGTTGGGCAGGTCCGGGCGGGTGCGCGGATAGTCGGTCTGCTGGGTCTCCCAGGTGACCAGGCCGTTCTTGACGTAGATCTTCCAGCTGCAGGAGCCGGTGCAGTTCACGCCGTGGGTGGAACGCACGATCTTGTCGTGCTGCCAGCGCTGACGGTAGCCGTCCTCCCAGCCACGGGATTCTTCGCGGGTCTCGCCATGGCCATTGGCGAAGGGCTCGCGCGCCTTGCGGAAGAAATTCAGCCGATCTAAGAAGTGACTCATGGTCGATCTCCAGGCTCCTTGATGTGATGCGTGGCCGCCCGGGCCACCCCGCCTGCCGTGTCGCGCGACGTGTTCGACACGATCGTCAGGCAGGTGCTTGAAAAGGATTCTGGAGGATCGAAACGCGGATTACTGCCCGGTTACCTCCATATACACCTCGTCTACCCACAAGGTGATAGGCGGCCCGAAGAAAGGGGTTAATCCCCTTTGGCAAGGCGCCGCGAGCGGGCGCGGCTGCTTACTTCCCAGAGCATCACCAGCATGCACAGTGCCAGCGCGGCGTAGAGGAACATGAAGCCGGCGGTGCGCACGCCAACCCACTCGTTGCCGAGCACGAACATCAGCGGCAGCAGAGCAGCGAACAGCCCGCCGAGGGCCAGCGCCAGCCCACCAGAGCGCACCATGTCGTCGCCATGGTCGCGGTGGATCAAGCACATCAGGCTGCCCTTGGCGATGCCCATGGACAGGCCCATGACCGCGAGAAGCGCGGCGAAGCCGGCCAGCGGCATGGAGAAATCCAGCGTCAGATCGCCGTACACGCCGTGGATCTGCATGGTGAAGTCGGGGTAGGAGAGCAGGAACAGGCAGGCCATCACGCAGGCGCTGACCCACCAGCGCAGCTCGCGGAAGTCGCGCCGGTCGGCCAGCGCCCCGCCGAGGATCTGCCCCAGCCCGCCGGGTAGGGTGAAGACCAGCGCCCACAGCGCGGCTGCCATCAGCGAAAGACCGTACTGCGCCATGAGATAGGCGGGCAGCCACAGTGCCAGCGCCACGAAGGCGCCATAGAAGAAGCTGTAGTAGAGCGCCAGGCGGCACACCGCGGGCGGCGGCAGCCCGCCGGAGCGCATCATCAACTGGGCGGGCACGTCGCGAAGCCCGCCGCGCCGGAGCGGGTCGTCTTCGGCGAACAGCCACAGCAACAACGTTACCAGCAGGATCGGCAGCAGGTAGAGCTTGGGCGCCATGGGCCAGCCGTAGGCCTGGCTGATCAGCGGCAGCAGGAAATAGGTCAGCCCCGCACCGAGCATGCCGGCACCGTAGAGCCCCAGCGCCAGGCCGGCGTGGCGCCGCGGACACAGCGCTGCCACGTAGACCAGCCCCGCGGCCAGCGAGCCGGCCCCCACTCCCAGGCCGGCGCCGGCGAGCAGGAATTCCCAGTAATCGTCGGCGTGGGCGATGGCCCACAGCAGAGGACAGATCCACAGCAGGCAGCCGATCATCACCCGCCGGCCGCCCACCAGGCGCGCCAAAGCCGCCAGCGGCAGCGCCGCCAGTGCACCGGTAAACATCGGCATGGCCAGCAGCACGGCGAACTGAACCTCGCCGAAGCCCAGCCCCTGCTTCAGCTCGATGCCGAGCACGGCAAAGATAGTCCAGCTGGCAAATACCAGGGCGAAGGCCAGCGGCGACAGCAGCACGACCACCAGCGAACGATAGTCGACCTGCAGGTCCGCGGCCGGGGCTGTTTCGGCGGACGTCATGACGGCGGGTCTCGTGGCGTAGTCAAAAGTGATTCTCGATTAGCCACCAACCAGCGTCAAAAGGGCATACGAGGTACCTCTTTGGTAGCAGCCTGCCGCATCTCCCGGTAGGATGCGCCACCACTCGCTGGGGTATAGTGTCGGCGAGGGTTTATAGTGTCGTTATGCCCCGCATCACTGCTGGAGTTGCCCACCCCCGATGAAACTGCTGCAACGCTCCCTCGTGGCCCGCATCGTCGCCTCCCTGCTGGCGATCAGCGCCATGGCCCTGATCAGCATCGTGGTGACCATGGCGGTGGCCGGCGGCAGCCGCGGCGATGCCGCTGCGATCAACGTCGCCGGCTCGCTGCGCATGAATACCTACCAGATCGTCGCCGCCCTGCAGCGCTACGAACGCGTCCCCTCGATGGAGCATCAGGCGGCGGTGCACGTACTCAAGCGCCGCTTCGAGGAGCGCCTGGCGAGCGAGGAGCTGACCGGCGCCATCCCCGTTTCCGAAGCCCACGACCTGCGGCGCCAGTACCGCCTGGTGCTGTCGCGCTGGCACAACGACCTGGCCCCCGAAGTCAACGAGGCCGTCGACAGCCGTTCGGTGAACATCGAGTCGCTCAACCGTACGCTGGACGGCCTGGTCGCCGACATCGACACCATGGTCAAGCAGCTCGAGCAGAACAGCGAGGCCAAGATCCGCCTGCTCAGTGCGCTGCAGATCCTGTTCCTGGGCCTGACGGCGGTGGTGGTAGCCATCGCGCTCTACGACATCCGCCACAACCTGGTGGCACCGCTGCGCCAGCTGATGGTGCTGGCCGGTGAAGCGGCGCGGCACAATTTCACCGTTCGCACCCGGCTCAAGGGAGAGGACGAGCTGGCCCTGCTCGGCCACACCTTCGACACCATGGCCGAGGAACTCGGCACCAGCTACGCGGACCTGGAAGAGCGGGTCAAGCGCAAGACCCGGGAGCTCGAGCGCAGTAGCCAGGTGATGCAGGTGCTCCACGACGGCAGCCGTTCGCTCTACGGCGGTGGCAACGACCTGTGCACCAGCGCCGCGCCCATGCTGCGCCGGGTGGCCGAGCTGCTGGACATCGGCCCCATCCGGCTGTCTCTCAACGACCCTCACGCCGATCGCCAGGTACCGATTCTCGCTACCCACGCCGCACGACGGCCGGACTACTGCCGCGACCACGACTGCCACGCCTGCCTGATCGCCCCTCGCCCCTTGCGCCTCTCCGATACCGAGGATGGCGACTGCGTGCTGCTGCCGGTGAGCGTGGGCGACGAGATGCTGGGCACGCTGGAAGTGTGGCATCCCAAAGACGAACGCCTCTCCGACAGCGTGCGGCGCCTGCTCAACGCCCTGGCCGACCAGCTGGCCACCGCGGTTTACCTGCAGCAGCGCATCGAGGAGGAGCAGCAGGTCTCGCTGATGAACGAGCGCACCATCATCGCCCGCGAGCTGCACGACTCGCTGGCCCAGTCGCTCTCCTACCTCAAGATGCAGGTGGCGCGACTGGAGCGCATGCAGGCCAAGGAGGCGCCCCGCGAAATGCAGGCGGCGGTGTTCGACGAGCTGCGCACCGGACTCAACAGCGCCTACCGTCAGCTGCGCGAACTGCTCACCACCTTCCGCCTCAAGCTCGAGGGGCCCGGCCTGCAGACCGCCCTGCTGCAAACCACCGAAGAGTTCTCCGAGCGCATGGGTGCGCCGGTGGAGCTGCACTACGACGTGCCGCCCCACCTGCTCAATCCCAACGAGGAGATCCACGTCCTGCAGGTCGCCCGCGAGGCGCTGAGCAATATTCACAAGCATGCCGAAGCGCACTGGGCCGCCGTCACGGTGAAGTTCCAGGAGGCGCGCATCGTGCTGCGCATCGAGGACGATGGCGTCGGGCTCGAGAACGACGACTCGCCGCCGATGCACTACGGCCTGATCATCATGCGCGACCGCGCCCATACCCTGGGAGGCGAACTGCGCCTGGCCAACCGAGCAGAGGGCGGCACCTGCGTGGAAGTCGTCTTCACGCCGCAGATGGCGCGCCTGATCTCCCGCCAGCCGGCGATCGAATCCACCCTTCACGACCAAGGAAACTGAGACACCATGGGCCAGTCAGTCAGCGAGACCCCCGCCAGTATCCTGATCATCGACGACCACCCGCTGCTGCGCCGCGGCGTGGCCCAGTTGCTCGAACTGGAGGACGACCTCCAGCTTGTCGGCGACACCGGCGAGCCGGAGCAGGGCGTGCGTCTGGCCGCCGAGCTCGACCCGGATATGATCCTGCTCGACCTCAACATGCCGGGCATGGACGGCATCCAGACGCTCAAGGCGCTGCGCGAGTCGGGCTTCGCCGGGCGCATCGTGATGTTCACCGTCTCCGACCACGAGGAGGACCTGCTGGCGGCCCTGCGCGGCGGCGCCGACGGCTACCTGCTCAAGGACATGGAACCCGAGGAGATGGTGCGCCAACTGCGCCAGGCGGCTCTGGGCCGCATGGTGGTCAGCGAGAACCTCACCGCACTGCTCGCCGAGGCGCTACGCAACCAGCGCGCGGCACCGGCCACGCCCGACATCCACAGCCTGACCCAGCGCGAGCGCGAGATCCTGCGCGAACTCGCCGCCGGGCTCTCCAACAAGCTGATCGCGCGCAAGCTCGATATCTCCGAAGGCACGGTGAAGGTGCACGTCAAGCATCTGCTGAAGAAGCTCAACCTGCGCTCGCGAGTAGAGGCGGCGGTTTGGGCCGTGCAAGAGGGAATTGACGGCAGATAAGAGGGGATAGGTAACCGCGGTTCTGTGTGGATACCTCCAAAGACTTCGAGGCGCCGGCAAGGCGCCTTTTTCATACCCCGCCTTTGTAACCCAGCACAGAAAAACAAGGGGTTAGCTTAATACCCCTGCTACCCCTCAAGAGGTATTTCACTGTTTTCCCGGCATTTTTGGCCAGTTTCCCCGGTTACCGACCCGACGTATCTTTGCCTCAACCGAACCTGAATTGATCCCGGTCAGGACGGATGTCGCAAGGCGGGATCAGTCGAACCACAAGGGGAAACGTCATGGCTAAAACGAGTGCCGATATCGGCAAACTCGGCGCCGGCAGACCAAAGAATGCCGACATCGAGCATTGGGACGTCGAAGACGACCAATTCTGGCAACAAACGGGCAAGCGCATCGCTTCGCGCAATCTGTGGATCTCCATACCCAGCCTGCTGATGGGCTTCGCGGTGTGGATGATGTGGGGCATGATCACCACCCAGATGCAGAACCTCGGCTTTCCCTTCTCGGTGAGCGAGCTGTTCACCCTCACCGCCCTGGCCGGGCTCTCCGGCGCCACCCTGCGCATTCCCGCCTCGTTCATGATTCGCATCGCCGGCGGGCGCAATACCGTCTTTCTCACCACGGCGCTGCTGATGATCCCCGCCTTCGGCACGGGGTTTGCGCTGATGAACCCCGCCACGCCGCTGTGGGTATTCCAGGCCCTGGCGCTGCTCTCGGGCATCGGTGGCGGTAACTTCGCCGCCTCGATGAGCAACATCTCGACCTTCTTCCCCAAGAAGCAGCAGGGCTACGCACTGGGCATGAATGCCGGCCTGGGCAACTTCGGCGTCACCACCATGCAGATCCTGATTCCGCTGGTGATGACCATTGGAATCTTCGGCGTCATCGCCGGCGCCCCGATGGAGCTGCAGAGTGCCAGCGGCACGCTGATCGGCCGCATCGAAGCGGGTACACCGACCTGGATCCAGAATGCCGGCTTCGTGTGGCTGGTCTTCCTGGTGCCGCTGGCCTTCCTCGGCTGGTTCGGCATGAACAACCTGCGCACCATCACGCCCAACCCGGGCACGCCGATGCAGGCCTTCGGCAAGATCCTCGGCCTCTACGCCGTGGGCGCCGCCACCAGCATCGCCGGCATGTTCGCGCTCAATCTGCTCGGCATGTGGCTCGCGCTTCCGCTGACCATCGTGCTGACCCTGGTGCTGATGCGCCTGCTGCCGGGCGAGATCAAGCCCAACATCCAGAAGCAGTTCGCCATCTTCTCGAACAAGCACACCTGGTCGATGACCGTGCTCTACATCCTCACCTTCGGCTCGTTCATCGGCTTCTCCGCGGCCCTGCCGCTCTCGATCAACGTGATCTTCGGCAACATGATGGAAGTGGCCGCCGACGGCAGCGTCACCCGCGTGGCCAACCCCGCCGGCCCCAGCGCCCTGACCTGGGCCTGGATCGGGCCTTTCGTCGGCGCGCTGATCCGACCCATCGGCGGCTGGATCTCCGACAAGGTGGGCGGCTCCATCGTTACTCAGGTGATCTCGGTGGTCATGGTGGTGGCCTCGGCGGTGACCGGCTACGTGATGATGCTGGCCTACAACTCCACCGATCCCAACAGCTACTTCGCGATCTTCATGCTGCTGTTCGTGATCCTGTTCGCCGCCAGCGGCATCGGCAACGGCTCCACCTTCCGCACCATCGGCGTGATCTTCGACCAGCACCAGAAGGGCCCGGTACTCGGCTGGACCTCCGCCGTGGCCGCCTACGGCGCCTTCATCGCCCCGCGGGTGATGGGCGAGCAGATCCAGGCCGGTACCCCCGAGCTCGCCATGTACGGCTTCGCGATCTTCTACGCGGTGTGCCTGGTGATCAACTGGTGGTTCTACCTGCGCCCCAATGCCTACGTCAAAAACCCCTGATGCCGTCGACCGTGCTCTGGCGTGAAGCCAGAGCACACCCCACTACCTTGCCTTCTTCGGAGGGATGTCATGAAAGTCATGATCGCTTATGACGGCTCGCGCAACGCCAAGCTGGCCCTGGCCCAGACCGTCAGCCTGTTTCGCTGCAACGCACCCACGCTGGTCCTGGTCGGCGTAGCCGAGAACCCCGGCGACGCCACCGACGCCAACGAGACGCTGTTCCAGCAGGAGTACGAGGAGATGAAGGCGGCACTCAAGGAGGGCGCCGATTTCGCCCACCAGGAGGGCTTCGAGGTGGACTG
The DNA here is from genome assembly GCF_051062895.2 of Billgrantia sp. C5P2. NCBI lineage: Bacteria > Pseudomonadati > Pseudomonadota > Gammaproteobacteria > Oceanospirillales > Halomonadaceae > Billgrantia > Billgrantia sp. C5P2. The sequence goes on along the minus strand of NZ_CM128542.1, from coordinate 234,082 downwards.
GGTACTGGCCGAGGGCGACGCGCGCAAGATGCTGCTGCACGCCACCCAGAAGCACCAACCGGACGTATTGGTCATCGCCCGCCACAGCAGCAAGCCCGACGGCGGCATCATCGCGCAGTCGTTGAGCTACTTCGTCGACGAACTCGACTACATGACCTTCGGCAAGGTCAGCTCCTTCCTGGCCCGGCGCGTCGAGTGCCCACTGCTGATCCTGCCAAGCCCATGAACGGCGATCCCGTTTCCCGTGGCTGCCCCAGTTCTTCCTTCAGGATGATACGACCATGAAAGTCGCCGACCTATTCAAGTTCCGCACTCCCGAGGTCCGGGCGCTGCACCTGACCTGGATTGCGTTCTTCATCACCTTCTACGTCTGGTTCAACATGGCGCCGCTCGCCTCGAGCATGCTCAAGAGCGTCGACTGGTTGAAACCGGAAGATCTCAAGCTGTTCGCCATCTGCAACGTGGCGCTGACCATTCCCGCGCGCATCATCGTCGGCATGGCGCTCGACCGCTTCGGCCCGCGCCGGGTGTTCTCGGTGCTGATGGTGACCATGTCGATCCCCGCCCTGGTGTTCGCCTTCGGCGACTCCATGACCCAGCTGCTGGTCGCCCGCCTGGTGCTCAGCTCCGTGGGCGCGAGCTTCGTGGTGGGCATCCACATGACCGCGCTGTGGTTCAAGCCCAAGCACATCGGCTTCGCCGAGGGCTTCTACGCAGGCTGGGGCAACTTCGGTTCCGCCGCCGCCGCCATGACCCTGCCGACCATCGCCCTCACCTGGTACGGCGGCGCCGACGGCTGGCGCTGGGCCATCGCCCAGAGCGCCATCGTCATGGCCGCCTACGGCGTCTACTACTGGTTCGCCATCACCGACGGCCCCGATGCCCGCGCCCACCGCAAGGCGCGCAAGGCAATGGCCATGGAAGTCAGCAGCTGGGCGGACATGGTCAAGCTGATCGTGTGGACCATCCCGCTGGTCGGCGTGCTGGGCATCCTGGTGTGGCGCATCCAGAACCTGGGCTACCTCTCCACTACCGGCGCCATGATTGCCTACCTGGTCATCGCCGCCGTGGTGGTCTATCAGGTCGTGCAGATCCTGCGGGTCAACGTGCCGATCCTGAAGAAGGGCGTGCCGGAGGACGACAAGTACTCGTTCAACAGCGTGGCTGCGCTCAACAGCACCTACTTCGCCAACTTCGGTGCCGAGCTGGCCGTGGTCTCCATGCTGCCGATGTTCTTCGAACAGACCTGGGGTCTCACCGCCGCCGCCGCGGGCCTGATCGCCTCCTCGTTCGCCTTCGTCAACTTGGTGGCACGCCCCATGGGCGGCCTGGTCTCGGACCGCATGGGCAACCGCCGCTTCGTGATGCTCAGCTACATGTTCGGCATCGGCATCGGCTTCGTGCTGATGGGCATGCTCAACTCCAACTGGCCGCTGATCATCGCCATCGCCATCACCATCTTCACCTCCTTCTTCGTGCAGGGGGCGGAAGGCGCCACCTTCGGCATCATTCCCTCGATCAAGCGCCGCATCACCGGCCAGATCTCGGGCATGGCCGGCGCCTACGGCAACGTGGGGGCGGTGGTCTACCTGACCATCTTCACCTTCGTCACACCGACCCAGTTCTTCTACATCATCGCCACCGGCGCCTTCCTCAGCTGGCTGATCTGCCTGGTGTGGCTGAAGGAACCGGAAGGTGCGTTCGACGAGGAGTACTACGTCTCCTCCGTCGACCGTGCCATCGAGGAGCAGGAACTGGCCGCCAACCAGGCCAAGCCGCAGCAAGGCTGAGCCGGCTGGGCTTCATCAAAGGGCGGCGACTTCGGTCGCCGCTTTTTTTGCGTACACTCACCTGCGACACTCCACCGCCCCTATTCCCTACCGAAACGGTCGGGCATTGATCTACGACAAGGATGTTTTCGCCAGGGTGCGGCACAGTGGAACAGACCAGGCGGGCGAAGCGATACGCCGGCCAACCAATCACACCAGGAGGTGGCCATGACCTCGAATACCGCGACCTTCCCCCCGAGCGCTGCCCAGGCCGACGAGCGTGGCACCAAGCTCGCCGCGGTGATCTACGTTCTCTTTCTCGGCAGCGTGCTGGCCGTGGTCACGGCCCCGGTGGGCGTGCTGCTGGCGCATCTGCGCCGTCACAGCGTGGCCGACTGGGTCGCCACCCATCTGCAGTTCCAGATCCGCACCTTCTGGCTCGGTATCGTCGGTGCGGCGCTTTTTGTGGCGGCCTGGCATGTGCTGGGGCTGGTCGGTGTGTCCGCCTGGGCGCCGTGGGCACTCGGCTACGCCTTCTTCACCGCCTGCCTTATCTGGATGGTGGGCCGCTGCGGCGTGGGCATTCATCGGCTGATGGCGGGTCGCCCCATCGACGCCCCGCGCAGCCTATGGCTAGGCGGCGCCAGCGTGAGCCTGCATGACTGAAGCCAGCCCCTCCCGCCCCCTGCCCAACCCGGGCTGGGGGCCGCTCTCCGCACTGCCCGGCAACCCGCTGATGTGGGTGCTGATCCTGAGCGAGGTGGTGGTCTTCACCGCCTTCTTCGCGCTCTATGCCTGGCATCGGGCCGGCGACGTCGCCGGCTTCAACGCCGCCCAGCGTGAGCTCGACCCGCTGATGGGCGGGCTCAACACCCTGGTGTTGCTCACCAGCGGGCTGTGCGTAGCGCTCGCCGTGGAGGCGATCAGTGCTTCCCGTCGCCGCCGGGCACGTCAGTGGCTGACGGCGAGCATGGGGCTCGGGGTGCTGTTCTGCGTCATCAAGGTGGTCGAATATGGCGGCAAGTTCGCCGTGGGCATCACGCCGGAGACCCATCTCTTCTTCGGCTACTACTACGGACTGACCGCCTTTCACTTCGCCCATGTGCTGTTCGGCCTGGGGCTGCTGGCGCTGGTGAGCTGGCGCACCTCGACCGAGAACGTCGAGACGGCGGCCGCCTTCTGGCACATGGTCGACCTGATCTGGATCTTGCTCTATCCCTTGATCTATCTCTTACGCTGAAGGCTCTCTCCTGAGGTAACCATGACCGCACTCCCCGGCACCCACCGTTTGATCGTCACCTGGCTGTCGCTGATGGCGCTGACGCTGGTGGCGATGTTCTCCGCGCGCCTGGACCAGGCCAGTTGGGAGCCGCTGCCGCTGGCCTCGGCGCTGCTGGTGCTCGTCGCCACCGGGTTCAAGGCCCAGCGGTTGCTGATGGTCTATCTCAACCTGCGCGCGGCGACCCCGGCCTGGAAGGGCACCTTCGTGGGGCTGGTGCTGCTGACGCTGGCGCTGATCGGCACCGGTTATGCAGCGCCGCGACTGATCTGAGCCGCAGTGGAGCTGAACGAAATCGCCCGGCCATTCGGCCGGGCGATGCGTTACTGGCTTTCGCTTGCAGCTAGCGGGGAGGCCGGTCGCGAGTCGACGAGTGCGGCAGCGGCGGCGGGTTGCGCGCCCAGGCTTCGAGCACCCGGGCCAGGCGCATCATCCCGTAGACGATGAAGGGGACGAGCAGCATCAGCCCTACCCCCCAGTCGCGGTTGTTGATCAGCCAGGCGATCGGCAGCACCACCGCCAGCCCGATGGCGAGCCCAACGGCGACGGCGATGGTGAGGCGCGGGTTGGTCATGGCCAAGTCTCCTCAGGAACCGATGATCTGACGATAGATGCCCGGCAGCGCCAGCGACAGGTGCTCGGGCCGGTTGACGATGGCATAGCTGCCGCGGCCGAACAGGTGCGGCACGTAACGGTGCCCCTCGCTGTCGACGGTGACGCCGAACACTCGGACCTCCTGCTGACGCGCCTCGAGCACGGCCCGGCGGGTGTCCTCGATGCCGTAGCGCCCCTCGTAGTAGTCGGTGTCGTTGGGCTTGCCGTCGGTCAGCACCAGCAGCAGCCGGTGGCGGTTGGGGCGCTTGGCGAGCTCCTGGGTCACGTGGCGGATCGCCGGCCCCATGCGCGTGTAGTGGCCCGGCTTGAGCGCGGCGATGCGCCGCCCCACCCGGTCGCCCATGGGTTCGTCGAAACTCTTCAGCGTATTGACCCACACCTTGTGGCGGCGGTGCGAGGTGAAGCAGTGAATGGCATAGTCGTCGCCGCAGCCGGCCAGGCCATGCCCCAGCACCAGTAGCGCTTCTTTCTCGACATCGAGGACACGCCGGTCCTCGAGCCAGGCCTCGGTGGAGAGCGAGACGTCGATCAGGATCGATACCGCCAGGTCGCGGGCCTGCTGGCGCGCCGCCATGTAGAGCCGGTCGCTGGATTCGCCGGTGGCCGCCAGGTCGCAGCGCGAGCGGATCACCGCGTCCATGTCGAGCTCGGTGCCATCGAGCTGGCCGCGCAGGATCTCGCGCCGAGGGCGCAGCGCCTCGAATTCGCGGCGCACCTTGCGGATGCGGCGCCGCGTGGCCTCGTCGGGCTCCCACTGCTCGCCCTCTTCGCTCTGCACGTCGCTCAATACCACGCAGTGGTCGGGCAGGTAGATCTGCTTGCGATGGTGCCACTCGGGGTAGGTATGGCGGCCGCTCAGGCGCCCGCCGCAGGCCTCGTCGGGCGCCAGGTCGAGGTCGAGCTTGAGCCGCGAGGCGGCCTGCTTGCGGTTGGGGCTGAGCACGATCTCTTCCATCTGGTCGGCGGCCTCCTTGGCCGTTTCTTCTTCCTCGTCCTCGACGTGACGGTTGAGGTTCACCATCTCGGCCCAGGAGAGCATCTTCTCCGAGGCGTTGAGCATCAGCGGGTCGTCGCGGTCGGCCTGGTCCTGCTCGCGGCGTTCGGCCTTGCGCTTGCCGCCGTCGTCGGCCTGCTGGTCGCGCCGCACGGCGACGTCGGAATCGTCGTCGATGGCTTCGCGCTCACCGTCGCGGGTGCCCAGCGCCACCACATCGCCCCACAGCGGCACCGGCAGCGGCGGGCGATAGCCGCGCGGGGCGTGGAAGTTCTCCAGCGGCAGCGCCGGGTCGAGGATGGCGTCGTGCATGGCGAGTGCCCAGCCCGCCTGGGGCGTCGGGCCACCGAGCTGGGCGAGCAGGGCCGATTCGAGGGCGGCCTCCATGGGCGGCAGGCGCTTGCGCTGCGGGCGAACCTCAAGCAGCGCCCGGCACAGGCGAGCATAGCGTTCGCTCAGGCCCGGAAAGCGCTCGAGCACCGCCTGGGTGGTGCGGCGGGACACGCGCAGCGCCTGCAGGTCGCGCTGCAGCGGGTCGTCGAGCCTGGCCGGAAGCTCGCCCAGGGCGAGGTAGGCGGTCAGCCACAGGTAGAGGTCGCGGTTGAGTTCGGCGCTGGGAAACAGGGCGATGCGCGGCGGCAGCAGCAGGTGCTCCTCGTCGCGGCGGGCCTGGTCCAGCGGCTCCTCGTCCAGGCCCAACCGCTGGCGCAGCGACAGCCGGTGGCTGGAGTTGCGCCGGGCGATGGCTGCCACCTCGACGCCGGCCTCGCCGCCACCGCAGCGGAAGAACACGCCAAGCAGGGCACGCAGGTCGTCGAGGCGTACCGCTGCCTCGGGGTGGTCCGGGTAGCTGACTGCACTGGAGGCCCAGCGATGCCAGCGGCGACCGACGAACTCCTCGACCTCAAGAAAGTCCAGCATGGGTGTCCTCCTTGGAGGAAGCGCTGACACATGTCACGAGCGCAGTAATAGGTCAGGGTTTCCTCAACCAAACGTGGCCTTGATTGCTTCCATCAGCCCCTGCTGCACGTCCTGGTCGTCGGACAGCGGCTCGACCAGGGTGGCGCAGGCGGCGTCGAGAATCGGCATGCCGGCGTTGATCAGCGTGGCGCAGTAGACCAGCAGGCGCGTGGAGACGCCCTCCTCCAGGTCCTGCCCCTTCATGGCGCGCAGGCTGGCGGCCAGGTTGACCAGCGCGGCGCAGCGCTCGTAGGCCAGGCCGCTTTCGCGGGCGACGATCTCGCACTCCACCTTGGGCGGCGGGAAATCGAACGACATCGCCACGAAGCGTTGGCGGGTACTCGGCTTGAGCGACTTGAGAATGTGCTGATAGCCGGGGTTGTAGGAGACCACCAGCATGAAATCGTCGGGTGCCTCGAGCAGCTCGCCGGTACGCTCCAGCGGCAGCAGCCGGCGGTCGTCGGTCAGCGGATGCAGCACCACGGTCACGTCCTTGCGCGCCTCGACCACCTCGTCGAGATAGCAGATACCGCCCTCGCGCACGGCGCGGGTCAGCGGGCCGTCGACCCAGCGGGTCTCGCCGCCCTGCAGCAGGTAGCGCCCGGTGAGGTCGGCGGCGGTCAGGTCGTCGTGGCATGACACGGTGAACAGCGGCCGGCCGAGCTTCGCCGCCATGTGGCTGACGAAGCGCGTCTTGCCGCAGCCGGTCGGTCCCTTGAGCAGCAGCGGCAGGCGCTGCCGGTAGGCCTGCTCGAACAGGGCGCACTCGTTGCCGACCGGCTCGTAGTAGGGCAGCTCCTGCTCGAATTGCTGGGCGGAAGCGGTAGCGATATGGGACATGGGCGTCACTCCGGGGAAGGCTCGATGGGGCGCTTGCACGCCCCATCGAGTAACGGTCACTCAGTGGCGGCCAGGGGCCGGCTGGAAGCGGGCACTTGCTCGCGTACGGGACCAAAGAACGAGTAGATCAGCATCACCGCGGCAACGGTCACGGCCACGCCGGTACCCAGGCGCATGATGTAGAACAGGTCGAGCTGGCTCTGCACCTGCATGTAGTTCATGCCCAGCACCCGCTGCAGGTGCGTCTGTACCACGCCAGCGAAGGTCAGGGTGAAGGTCATGAAGCACATGGCCGAGGTCATGATCCAGAAGCCCCACATGTTCAGCACCTGGTTGTAGGGCTGGCTGCGGCGGATCTGCGGCATGGCGTAGGTGATCACACCGAGGATCAGCATCACGTAGGCGCCGTAGAAGGCCAGGTGGCCGTGCGCGGCGGTGAGCTGGGTACCGTGGGTGTAGTAGTTGATGAACGACAGGGTGTGCATGAAGCCCCACACGCCGGCACCGAAGAAGGCGATGGTCGGGCAGCCCAGAGCCCACAGCATGGCCGCCTTGTTGGGATGGTTACGGCTGCCCTTCCAGAACATGTAGAAGGCGAACACCACCATGGCGAAGAACGGGATCACCTCGAGCGTCGAGAAGATGCTGCCGATGGGCTGCCAGTAGCTCGGCGCGCCGATCCAGTAGTAGTGGTGGCCGGTGCCCAGCAGGCCGGAGAACAGCGACAGGCCGACGATGATGTAGAGCCATTTCTCGATGACTTCGCGGTCGACGCCGGACATCTTGATCAACAGGTAGCCGAGCAGGGATGCCATGATCAGCTCCCACACGCCCTCGACCCACAGGTGCACGACCCACCACCAGTAGAGCTTGTCCACCGCCAGGTTGGAGGGGTTGTAGAAGGCGAACAGCCAGAACACCGCCGCCAGCCACAGGCCCAGCATCAGCACAAGGTTGATGGCCGTCTTGCGCCCTTTGAGCAGGGTCATGCTGGTGTTGAACAGGAAGATCAGGTACGAAATGGTGATCAGCACCTTGACCCAGAACGGCTGCTCGAGGAACTCGCGGCCCTCGTGGATGCCGAACTGGTAGCCCACCAGGGCCGCCGCACCGGCGAAGGCGAAGATGGCCAGCTGCAGGTAGGCCAGGCCGGGGCTGTGGATCTCCTGCTCGGCCTCTTCCGGCATCAGGTAGTAGGTGCAGCCCATGAAGCCGATCAACAGCCACACGATCAGCAGGTTGGTATGGCTGACGCGCATGATGTTGAACGGCATCAGCTCGGCCAAGAAGTGGGGGGACACATAGACCGTCGCCGCCAGCAGGCCGAAGACGATCTGCAGTGCGAACAGCGCCATGGCCACGGCGAAGAATGGCAGGGCCACCTTCTGGGTTTCGTATTTCATCGGTATCGTTCTCCTTGCCTCATCCCGGATTCACCGCATCAACCGGCGGGGTGCGGGGGCCAGTTCTGGTCGTCGATGGAATCGGTCCACTCGAGGAAATCGATCAGCGCGGTCATCTCCTCATCGGTAAGATCGAAGTACGGCATCTGGCGACGCCCTGGTGCTCCGGTCGGCTGGGCGCGCATCCAGGCAGTTATTGCCATGCGTGCGCCATCCGGGTTGGTATGGCCGCCATAGCGCTCCCAGACGTTGGCCAGTTCGGGAGCGAAATAGGCGCCTTCGCCCATGATGCTGTGGCAGTTGATGCACATGTTCTCTTCCCACACGTGCTTGCCGAGCTCGACGGACTCGGTGAGCCCCCCTTTGTCGGTGGACTTGGTCACCATGTACCAGTGGCTATGTGCCGTCAGTGCGGTGAACAACAGGAAGAAGAACAGCGAACCGCCATAGAAGATATTACGGGCCGCCGCCTTGGTGAGGCCTTCGGTCATGGCCATCCCCCCTTGCTAGTTTTGGCTTGCCTACGGGACCTGCGACCGAGGTCGGCGTCCCACCCCTTATAAAGATGCATCTCCAATACATGTTTAGATTAGCAGCAGCGGGCCGTTGCAAACATTGATGTCGGTCAATACGCGGGTAAAGAGAGGGGAAAACGGCAGAGATGGCGGGCTCGGCGAGCCTGTGTCGGAATGTCGCACGGCGGGCCGAGGCGCCCGCCGGGTGAGTCGGGGTTGGTATCAGCGCTTGGCGTCGGTGATATCCTCGATCCAGGTCAGTGCCGCCACCCCGGCCGGCAACCCCAAGGTCGGGATCGCCAGCATGGCCACCTGCTTCAAGGCCTCGGGCTCGATGCCCTCCTCCATCGCGCGGCGCATGTGCGAATGCACGGCCCCCTCGGAGCCGCCGCCCACGGCCAGCGCCAGCTTGACCAGGCGCCGCGTGCGGTCGTCAAGCGGGCCGGACTCGGCGCACGCCTTGCCAAGCGAGGCGTATGCCCGCCATACCTCGGGATAGTCATCGGCCACCTTGCCGGCGCCGGAGGGGAGATCTTGATTGGCCATGCTGCCATTCCTCGTTCTTATCGCTGAATTTCTACACGTGCGCCTCAGTATAGAAGTTCAGTGCGGCAGGGAAAGGGGCATTCGTGGCATGGGATGCGCTAAGTCGGCAAAAGGAAAAGAGGATCTTTTGTCAGCGCCGTACCCAGCATGTAGCAGAACACGACTACAGCGGCCAGGGCCGCCAGGGCGCGGGTGACAGGCGTACGCCCGCGCTTGATCGCCACCGTGCCCAGCAGGATGTAGCCGAACAGGCCCAGCAACTTGGCGGCTAGCCAGGGGTGCTGATGCGGCCACATCGAGAGCATGATCATCAGCGTGAGGCCGAGCACCAGCAGCAGGGTGTCGTTCACGTGGGGCAATATCCTGACCCAGCGCCGCTGCAGCAACGTGACCTCGCGCACCGACCACCAGGCCCGCACGATGAAGAAGGCGATGCTCAGCACCGCGGTGGTCATGTGCAGGTGCTTGATCAGTGCATAGTGTTCGATCATCGACTGGCTCCGGTTATCCCTTTCGCCCGCCTATCCCTCCTGGCCATCTGGGCGGGCACTCAATAGCGGCAGCGTATAGTGAAACAGGAAGATGAGATAGGCGATACACCAGAAGATGATGCTCAGGTTGTAGATCCAGTGGGTGATCTGCGGGAAGAGGGCAAGTATCGGCGAGCGCAGCAGGGCGGCGGCGAACATCAAGCCAAGGCCCACGCCGATTCCCGGCAGAGTACGAATCACGCGCCCCGTATGGCCGAGCGACACTCGCGCCATCATCGCCAGCATCATGGAACCGATGCCGCCGATGGCCAGCGCATGCACGGCAAGTTCGATGCGAAAGGCACCCAGCAGCGCCATCGACCACATCGCCAACCCGACCGGGACGAAGGCGTAGCTGAGGTGCAGCCCCCACAGCAGCGGCTCGTGCAGCGTACGATGCCCTTCCCAGCGCGCCAGCCGCACGAAGCCAGCCACCGCAGCCACCAGCATCACCGCCGCAAGCAGCGCGGCGGGCACCGCCACGCCGGCAAGCGTCAGCAGTTGCAAGAGCACCACCGCCAGTACCGAAGCCAGGGTCAGTTTCTCCAGCTTCGGGATGGGTGCTGGCTGCGGCCGCCCCAACTTGCGCGAAGTGAAGAAAGGGATCACCCGACCGCCCAGCAGCACCATCAGCACGGCGATCAGCAGCACAGCCAGGTAGGCCCCCTCGCGGATCAGCTCGACCTTGCCCTGCGCAACGCCGACATGCATCGCCAGGTTGGCCGTGGCCAGCAGCAGCAGTACCGGCACGAACATCAGGTTGCGCCACAGCTTCGCGGCTACCACCAGGCGCGCCATGATCAGCGCGGCCAGCGGCAGGAACGCCAGGTCAACGGTCGCCAATAGCCAAGCCGGCAGGCCTGAGGGATACGCCAGCAGCAGCCGCGCCGCCAGCCACAGCGCCACCAGGCCGAGCAGCGGTGCACCACTCACACTCTTGCGGCCGGTCCAGTTCTGCACCGCGGTCAGCAGGAAGCCGACCACCACGGCGGCGCCGAAGCCGAAGATCATCTCGTGCTGGTGCCACCACATCAGCCCGCCGTGGGGCCGCAGCAGGATATCGCCGTGCCAGAACGCGAACCACACCACCATCGCCAGCACGCTGAACAGCGAGGCCAGCAGGAAGAACGGGCGAAAGGCCAGCCGGGCGATGGGCAGTCGCGGCTGGCGGTCGACGGGAGGAGAAGTGTTCATGGCGTATACCCGACTTGAATGCTTGGACAAAGCCATTATGCGGGCTCACACCAGGCGGCTTCATGACGCGTATCAAGAATGCTTCTTTTTAATGGCCACGAAGCCAATGATTACTAGTGGCTGGTGCCTTCCTCGTACTGGGTCTTGTTCCAAACATTGTACTTGCCCGAGGGCTTGTTCATCGGCATCCGCCCCAGCTCCTCCAACGTATCGGCATCGAGCCACAGCAGGTAGCCGTCGTCGTCCCAGATACTCAGCAGCAGCGTCTCGCCGCGGCGGTCGAACTCGACGTGGGCGGCGGTCTTGCCGGGCTCGGGGATCAGCGTCTCGACGATCTCCAGGGTCCGCTTGTCGATCACGTGAACGCGGTCGTGGTTGGGGCCGAAGAAGACATCCACCCAGGCATAGGGCGAGTTGGCATGGCTGCGCATGAAGAAGCCGGGGCCATCGGTCTCGATCTGGGCGATCGGCGACCAGTCGCTCATGTCGAACACCGATACCAGGCCGCGGTCGATATGCGGCATCGCCATCACCCGGCGTCCGTCGAGCTCCCAGGTGATGCCGGCCCCAAGGTGCGGCATGCCCTCCAGCGGCAGGTCGGCGACCTTGGCTTCGCTGTCCAGGTCGAACACCTGCCCGCCCTGGCCGCCACGGGCCGCGCCCACCAGGTAGCGGTATTCGGGGTCGAAGAAGAAGTCGTCGAGGTAGTCGGGCGCCGCCATGCGATGCAGGGCGAAGTCGCCGACCAGCGGCTCGTCGCCCTCGGCCAGCGCCTCGGGCCAGCGAATCTCCCACACCTCGGGGATGTCCTTGAGCGCGACGACGAAGCTGTTGCGCGGGGGGGCGGTATACACGGCGCTGACCCGCGAGGTCTCGCCGTCGAGCCCCTCTACCGGAATGGATGCGATCAATTCGAGGTTGCGTGCATCGAGCAGCACGACGGAGTGTGGCAGGTAGTTGCCGGCCAGCACGTAGCGCCCGTCGGCGGAGACGGCGATGTTGCGCATGTTGATACCGGCGCGCACCTCGGCGGTGACCTCGAGGTTGTAGATGTCGTACTTGGTCACCCAGCCGTCGCGGGAGCCGAAGTAGACGTAGCGGCCATCCGGCGAGTACTTGGGCCCGCCGTGCAGCGCGTAGCGGCTGGGGAAGCGGGCGATGCGCTCGAACTTGTCGCCATCGAGCAGGCTGACGTGGTGATCGCCGATCTCCACCACCAGGAACAGGTTCTTGAGGTCCTCGACCTCGAACACCGGTTCGTCGGGCAGCGCGCCGTAATAGTGATCAACGATGTGGCTGGCCAGGATGTCCGCGTCGGTCCAGCTCGGCTCGACTTCGGGGCGTTCATAGATCCACCCCGCCAGAGCCTCGACCTCGGCCTCGCCGAGCAGTTCGCCGTAGGCCGGCATCTGGGTGGCCGGGCGGCCGTCGCGGATCACCTCGACGGCCTCGGCCTGCTTCAGGCGCGAGAGGTTGTCGGGCAGCAGCGCGGGGCCGATGCCACCCAGCCGGCCGACGCCATGGCACGCCGAGCAGTGCTGGTTGTAGAGCATGGCGGGGTCGGTAGCGTCGGCCCAGGCCGGAGGAGCAAGACCCAGCAGGGTAGCGAGTAGAACACGGCGCAGAGAACCGAATAGAGTACCGAATAAAGTACCGAGCAACAGAGCGGATCGCATCACAGCGCCAGCCTCCTCGCGTCGAGGCTTTCGGCATCGTGGCGAGTGAGCCGCGTCATGCCCGGTGCCAAGGTATCGGCCAGGCGCACCACGTCGCCTACCACAATCAGCGTCGGCGGCTTGAGCGCTTCGCGCTCGATCGCCTCCTCCAGGTCGCCCAGTGTGGTCAGCACATGACGCTGCTCGGGGGTGGTACCGCGTTCCACCAGCGCCACCGGATGCTCCGCCGGCAGTCCGTGGCGCTGCAGTTCGCGGCTGATCAGCGCGGCATTGGCCAGGCCCATGTAGAACACCGCGGTGTGGTGCGGTACCGCCAGCGCGGACCAGTTCAGCGCCAGCTCGCCGTCGGCCTTGGCGTGGCCGGTGACGAAGGTCACGCTCTGGGCGTGGTCGCGATGGGTCAATGGGAAGCCCGCATAGCTCGAGCAGCCCGAAGCCGAGGTGATGCCCGGCACCACGCGAAAGCCGATGCCGCACTCGATCAGGTGCTCGGCCTCCTCACCGCCGCGCCCGAAGATGTAGGGATCGCCGCCCTTGAGCCGCAGTACGCGCCGGCCTTCCCGGGCCAGCTTGGCCAGCAGGGCATTGGTCTCCTCCTGGGGCAGCGAGTGATGGCTCGAGGCCTTGCCCACGTAGTAGCGCTTCGCCTCCGGACGCGCCATGGCCAACACTTGCTGTGACACCAGCCGGTCGAAGACCAGGCAGTCGGCCTGCTGCAGCAGCGACAGGGCACGCAGGGTCAGCAGGCCCGGGTCGCCGGGGCCGGCGCCGACGATGGCGACCTCGCCGGGCGCCAGCGGCGCCTCGTCGAGGGCGAAGCTAAGGTGTCGCGAATGGCTATGTATGGTCATGGTCGGCCTCTCCCCGAAGCGTCAACGCGCTCTTGCAGTCTTTTTCTGTGGCTAAGCTTTCTTGTCGGAGCTTTGCGGCATCAGAGCTCAATGGCCTGGATGGCGCAGGGTGCGGCCACGCGACGCTGCCGGCCTGCTTCGACGCCGATCTCTTCGTTGCTGAGGTAGCAGCCGGGGTCCTCCTCCCACGGGTCGCCGGTGACCTTCCATGCCCGCACGCGGGTGTTGCCGTTGCAGATGGAGAGAAAGCGGCACTCCGCGCAACGGCCCTTGAGCGGCCTGGGGCGCTGGCGGAAGCCCTGCATCAGCTCGTCCTGGCTGTCGCGCCATATCTCCGAGAACGGACGGTTGCGCACGCTGCCGAGGTCGTGATCCCACCAGAAGGTGTCCGGGTGCACCGTGCCCAGGTTGTCGATATTGGCGATGTACTCCCCCGAGGCGTTGCCGCCCCAGTCGATCAGGCGCCGTTCCAGCGCATCGGCGCGGTCGGGGAAATGCTCGCGGGCCCACATCAGCAGGAAGGGGCCGTCGGCGTCGTTGTTGCCGGTGACGTACTCGCGCTCGACGCCGCGTTCCAGCTCGGCCCGGCAGTGGTCGAACAGCCGGGTCATGGCGTCACGGGTCATCTGGTACCAGGCGTCCTGCTTGCGGTGGCGGTGGCCGCGCCCGCCGTAGTTGAGGTGCGAGAGGTAGAACTTGTCGACGTCGTGCTCGTCGATCAGCGCCAGGATGGCGTCGAGCTGCTCGTAGTTCTGCTGGGTCAGGGTGAAGCGCAGCCCCACCTTGATGCCGTGCTGCTTGCACAGCTTGACGGCATGCATCGATTCGCGAAATGCCCCCTGGCGGCGGCGGAACTCGTCATGCGTCGCTTCCAGGCCATCGATGCTGATACCCACGTAGTCGTAGCCGCACTCGGCGATGCGCGCGATGTTGCTCTCGTCGATCAGGGTGCCGTTGGTGGAGAGACCGGTGTAGATGCCGAGCTGCTTGGCACGCCGGGATATCTCGAAGATATCGGGTCGCATCAACGGCTCGCCGCCGGAGAGGATCAGCGCCGGGACCCGAAACCGCTTGAGGTCGTCGAGGACGGTAAAGACCTCCCCGGTGGAAAGCTCGCCCTTGAAGTCGATGTCCGCCGACACCGTGTAGCAGTGCTTGCAGGTCAGGTTGCAGCGCCGGATCAGGTTCCAGATCACCACCGGGCCGGGGGGCTTGCGGGCCGGCCCCAGCGTTTCATGACCGGAAGGTGCGGGGTCGAGCAGCGACTTGACGTAGCGGGTGACACGGAACATGGAAACCTCCTCTGGGCGCGGCGCCAGCCTCAGCGCGGCCGGCCGGACGAGCGGGCAAGCCGCAGGCCGGTCTTCTTGAGAATGCGTGAGCTGTAAAGGATGCGATGGTCGCGGCAGGCATCGCCGAGCCGCTCGCGCAGCGCCTCGGCCTGCTGCTCCACTTCGCCCTGGCTGCGCCCGTGGAGCATGACGAACAGGTTGTAGGGCCATTCGGGCAGGTGTCGCGGGCGCCGGTAGCAGTGGCTCACGCCAGGGATCCCGGCCACTTCGCGGCCCAGGCGCTCGACATGGGCGTCGTCGACGTCCCATACGGTCATGCCGTTGGCCACGTAGCCCAGGCGGTAGTGGTTGGGTACCGCGGCGATACGACGAATCACGCCGCTGTCGATCATGCGCTGCATGCGGGCGCGCACCTCGTTTCCGGCAAGGCCAAGCGGTTTGCCCACCGCGCTCCAGGGGTCCGGCACCAGCGGCAGGCCGGCCTGGGTGGCCAGGACGATGTCGCGGTCGAGCGCATCCAGGCCATCCACGAGGCCTGTAGCGGGCACCGGCTCAGGCGTGCAGGTAGAGGCGGACATGGAATTCCTCCTGCTTGGGCATGTTGAATACGGCGAGGCCGGTGGCGGCCTCGATCGCCTCGATCACTTCGGCGATGCGCTGCGGGGTTTCGGTGGCCAGCACGAACCACATGTTGAGGCGATGCTCGCGGCGGTAGTTGTGGGCCACCTCGGGGAAGGCGTTGACCGTCTCGGCCACTCGGTCGAAGTCGGCTTCCGGCACCTCGAGGGCCGCCAGGGTCAGGCCGCCGCCCAGGCGCTCGGCGTGGTACATGGGCCCGAAGCGGCTGAGCACGCCGGCCTCCAGCAGCCGCTCGAGGCGATAGAGCAGCTCCCCTTCGGAGAGCGAGAGCTCGGCGGCCACCACGGCATAGGGCGACGGCACCAGCGGCAGCCCTTCCTGCAGGCGGTTGACGATGCGGCGGTCGGCAGCGTCCAGTTCGGCCGGCTCGGGCCGGTGGGCATGGGCAACGTTCATGGCGAATCCTCGCGGGTATAGCGGCCACCGCACTGCTTGTAGGCCTTGAGACTGAACAGCACGCGGCGAGGTATGTCCTGCAGCGCCTGACGCTCGACAATGTCGTCGAGCGCGGCCAGCACGCGCTCGCGCCGGGCACCGTGGATCATGCAGAACAGGTTGTAGGGCCACTCGGGCTGCTGACGCCGACGGCGGTAGCAGAGCGTCACGGCGGGCTCCGCGGCCAGGCGCCTGCCGACCTCGGCCACGGCAGTGTCGGGCAGGTCCCACACCACCATGGCATTGGCGCGGATGCCCAGGGCGTGATGGCGAACGACCAAGCCCATGCGCTTGATCAGCCCCTCGCGCTGCCAGCGCTCGACCCAGGCCAGCACTTCGGCCTCGCTCATGCCGCACTGCACGGCCAACACTTGCCAGGGCCGTTCGGTCAGCGGCAGGCCGCGTTCGAGCAGGGCCCGCAGCCGTTTCGCGGCAGCGTCGCCATGGGTCGCGGGAAGGGGAAGCGTCAGGCTCATGACGCCTCCAGCTCGGCCCAGGGAATGGGGAAGCCGAGGTCGATGTGGTAGCCCTCGACCATCGGCAGGCGCAGCAGCTGCCGGCCCAGTTCCTCTTCCAGTGCCTCCAGGCGCGCCTCGAGCTGCACCTCGTCGGCGGCCGTCATCACGAACCAGAGGTTGTAGTCGTGTTCTCTTGCGTAGTTGTGATTGACGCCTGGCGAGCGATTGATCGCCGCCGCCATCGCGTCACGTTCGGCCTCGGGCACCGCCAGCGCCGCCAGCAGGCTGGCACCGGCGCGGGCGTGGTCGAATACCGGCCCC
Organism: Billgrantia sp. C5P2; assembly: GCF_051062895.2. NCBI lineage: Bacteria > Pseudomonadati > Pseudomonadota > Gammaproteobacteria > Oceanospirillales > Halomonadaceae > Billgrantia > Billgrantia sp. C5P2. The sequence continues at coordinate 217,765 of NZ_CM128542.1, read as the reverse complement.
ACCCGGCTGAGCACCTCACACTGCTGCAAGGCCTGGAGGCGCTCGATCACTTGGGACTCGTTCGCGCCAAGACGCTCGGCCATGGCGGCAAAGGGGCGCTCGCAAAGCGGCAGGCCGCGCTGGTAGGCGTCGATGAGGCGGCGGTCGAGTTCGTCGAGTGCGGCCATGGGCAGTCACCGGAGGTCGATGGAGGCATGATCTTAAGCGGTATCTTACATGCCACATCAGTCCTGCAAGCCGCCATCGGCCGTGCCGTTGACGCAAGTCAAAAGACCCAGGCGACTTGCCAAGAGCTTGATGACGGTCAAGGCGACACCCTGCCCGGGGCAGGACACTGCGGTGACGGCCCGCTCCCCGTGGGGCCACACCGTTACGCTGTGCACGAGGTTCCCATGAAACCGTCGGTTCTGAGGTCGCTGTTCTGCGCTGCCCTGGTCTTGCCGGCCCTGGCGACCGGCGACGCGCTCGACCCCGAGCGTAAGGCCGAGCTGGAAACCCTGCTCTACCAGGATTGCGGTTCCTGCCACGGCATGACCCTGCGCGGCGGACTCGGCCCGGCATTGCCCCGCGACCGCATGGAAGGCTTCAGCACCGAGGCGCTCGCCCACATCATCCAGCACGGCATTCCCGGCAGCGCCATGCCGGGCTGGAAGGCGCTGCTCAGCGAAGCGGACGCGCGCTGGCTGGCCGAGCATCTGCGTACCGACAACCGCCTGGAATCGCTGCAGCAGGACTGACCCCGGAGACCCGCCATGCCCATTGCTCACCCGCTTAAGACACTGCTTGCCGCCGGCGCCCTGGCCCTACTTTCCACCGGGCAAGCCCTGGCCGAGACGACGGGTCAGAATGGAGAACTGCGCGGCACCGGGGACCTCGGCGTAGTCATCGAGCGTGCTACCGGCAGCGTGGCGCTGGTCGACACCACGGCAAGGACGGTGCTGCGCCATGTCGAAGGCTTCGGCGATCTCTCCCACGCCTCGGTGAAGTTCACCCGCGATGCGCGCCATGCCTTCGTCTTCGGCCGCGACGGCGGACTGACCAAGCTCGACCTGCTCACCGGCGAGATCGACGGGCGTGTCGTCCAATCGGGCAACAGCATCGGCGGCGCCATCTCTCAGGACGGCCGCTTCGTGGCGGTTGGCAACTACGAGCCGGGCGGGGTGAAGGTGTTCGATACCGAGACCATGGAGCTGGTGGTCGACGTGCCCGCGGACTACGAGAAAGCCGACGGCACCATCACCCAGGCCAAGGTGGTGGGCGTGGTCGATGCTCCCGGCAATCGCTTCGTCTTCAGCCTGTTCGAGGCCGGCGAGATCTGGACCCTGGACATGAGCGGCGACGAACCGGTGCTCGACAAGCATCGCGACGTGGGACGCGAGCCGTACGACGCCTTGATTACCGCCAACGGGCGCTACTACATCGCCGGGCTGTTCGGCGAGGATGGCATGGCGCTGCTCGACCTGTGGTATCCCGAGCACGGCGTGCAGCGCATCCTGCCCGATTACGGCCAGGGCGAAGAGCGCCTGCCGGTCTACAAGATGCCGCACCTGGAAGGCTGGGCGATGGCCGGCGACCTGGCCTTCTTCCCCGCGGTGGGGCGCCACGAGGTACTGGTCGCCGACAGCGACGACTGGTCGCTGGTGGGGCGCATCCCGGTGCAGGGCCAGCCGATCTTCGTCATGAGCCGCCCCGACGAGCGCCAGGTGTGGGTCACCTTCGCCCACCCCGACAACGGCCGGGTGCAGGTGATCGACACCCAGAGTCTCGAAGTGATCGAGACCCTGGCACCGGGGGAGTCGATCCTGCACAAGGAGTTCACGCCCCGCGGCGAGCACATCTGGATCTCGGCGCGGGACAGCAACCAGGTCGTGGTCTACGACACCCGCACCTTCGAGGAGCTGGCGCGGCTGCCGGCGCAGTCGCCCAGCGGGATTTTCTTCACGAACAGAGCGCATCGCATCGGGTTGTAGAATGGGACTCTTGACAGGCTCTCGCCTCGCGGCTAAATCAAGGAAAACAATAATTTTTTCCCTGACGCGAGAGCCTCTTGATGGATATCAATCATATCCTGCAACTACCCTTCACACATGAAGGCGGTTGGCAGCAGCTACGCCAGAGCCGGCCTTCCCTCAATGCGCTGATCCTGCGCGTGGTGCTGCCGCTGTCGCTGCTGCCGCCGGTGATGCTGTACTACGCCATCCATCACCACGGCGATGCCCTGCTGCCGGGCCTGGCCGAACGACCCTGGGCCATCATCGCTCCGGCGCTGTTCACCGCCGAGCTACTCACCTTCCTGGTGATGGGCTGGCTGATCCACGGCGTGGCGGACGCCCACCGCCTGCGCCTGAACCATCGCGATGCCTACTTCCTGGCCGCCATGGTGCCGCTGCCGCTGTGGTTCTCCTCGCTGACCTTGTTCGTTCCCGACATGGTCTTCATCGTCTGCGGCGTGCTGTTGGCGCTGATGCTGTCATGCGGTCTGGTCTACCACGGCCTGCAGGCGCTCGCCGAGCGCGAAGAAGACGACATCATGGTCATGTCCGCCACCTACACGATCATCGCCTTCGGCCTCATGGCCTGGGGGGTTCTGCTGGCGTTGGTGTGGGCGCTGTAGATCCCTTCCCACGCAGCCAGCCCCAGTCGTCGAACAGCACGTAGAGCGCCGGAATCACCACCAGCACCAGCACGGTGGCGCTGAGCAGGCCGAATACCACCGAGATCACCAGCGGCTTGATGGTGGCCGCCTGGGTGCTGGTTTCCGCCAGCAGCGGCAGCAGCCCAGCGATGGTCGTCGTCGAGGAGATGAGGATGGCACGCAGCCGGTCGCGGCTGGCCTGCCCCGCCGCCGCTGCGGCATCCAGGCCGTACTCGCGATGCGTATTGATGAACTGGATCAGGAGGATGGCGTTGTTGACCACGATACCGGCCAGCGACGCCGCCCCGATCAGCGAGGGCATGGAGAGGTAGTAGCCCATGAGTACATGACCCCAGATCGCGCCGATGAACGCCAGGGGGATCGTCAGCATGACGATCAGCGGCTCCACGTAACTGCGGAACTGGAACGACAAGATAAGGAAGATGCCCAGCAGGCCGATCAGCAGGCCGCGGCGAATCGAGCCGCCCGTCTCGGCGGAGCTGGCCACCTGCCCTTCGAAGGCGACCGTCACGCCGGGATGGCGCGCCTCGAAGTCGTCCAGCCAGCCGCCGCGCAGGTCGTCGACGATGGCCTGGGCGCTGGCGTGGCGCGCGTCGACATTGGCCTCCACCCTCACCGTACGGCGCCCGTCGATACGCGTGATGCGCGCCCAGTCACGCCGCTCGTGCATGTTCGCCACCACTTCCAGCGGTACCCGTCTGCCGTCGGGCAGGGTGATCGTCAGATCGGCCAGGTCATTCAGATCGTCGCGATCGGCTTGCGCCTGGCGCACCAGGATTTCCACCTCCAGCTCGCCGATGCGCTGGGTATCGGCCACTTCGCCAAGCAGGGCGGCACGCAATTGGACGGCCACCTCCTCGGCGTTCAGGCCGAGGCCGTGGGCGCCCTCGGCCAGGGTGTAGGCACGCTGCGGCTTGCCCAGGCGCAGGTCGTCGATGACGTTGTAGACGGCGTCGTAACTCTCCAGTTGGGTGGCCAGTTCCGTGGCGGCCGCCTTCAGCGCATCCAGCTCTTCGCCGACAAGCCTCACCTCGATCGGCATGCCGGCGGGGCCGAGCCCCGGCTCCTGGATGATCAGCCGCTCGATACCTTCGATCTGGCCGATCGCCTCGCGCCACGCCTCGGTCAGCGTATCGAGGGTGACACGGCGTCGCTCGGCGGTGAGCAGGTCGACCATTACCGTGGCCACGTGCGGGCCGCTTTCCCGGGCGCTGGCGTTGTGGTTGAAGCGCACCTGGATCGCCTCCACCAGCGAGGCGCCGTCGGGCTGCTCGGGTGAATAGCGCGCGTCCAGCTCGCGCATGGCCGCCTCGACGTGCTCGGCCACGGCCTCGGTGCGGGCCAGCGGCGTGCCCTGGGGCATGAGGATGCGCGCCTCCAGCACGTCGCCGTCGATATCGGGCATCGCCTCGCTGCCGATATGGCCACCGGCCATGAAGCCGAGCGAACCCAGCATCACGGTCAATACTGCCCCCAGCACCGCATGACGCCGGCGGATCGCCCCGTCGGCTAGCCTCCCGACCCGCTCGCGAAAGGTGTCGAAGCCGCGCTCGAAGGCCGCCCGGAAACGGGAGTCGTTCCGCTCGTGCAACCGCGACGCGCCGCCCTTGAGACTGCCCTTGAGATGATGCGGCAGGATCCAGAACGCCTCCACCAGGCTGGCCGTCAGCGCCGCAATCAGCACCACCGGCAGGACCTCCAGCACAGCACCCAGTTCGCCTGCCAGGAACGACAGCGGCGCGAATACCGCGACCGTGGTGAGAAAGGAGGAGAACACCCCCGGCAGCACCTGCCGCGTGCCGGTCACCACCGCTTCCAGCGGCGTGGCCGCCTGCATGGCGTGGGCGGCGACGTTGTCGGTGATGACGATGGCGTCGTCCATGACGATGCCGATGGCCATCAGCAGCGCCACCAGGGTGATCATGTTGAGCGACAGCCCGAGGAGCGCCATCACCGCGAAAGCACCCATGAAGGCCACCGGTAGCCCCAATACCGCCCACAGCGCCAGCCGGGGTCGGAAGAACGGGCTCATCACCAGTACTACCAGTGCCAAGCCCATGATGCCGTTGACGACCAGCATCCGCAGGCGATCACGCACGATGCCGGTCATGTCCTGGGTCAGGGTGAGCGAGAGCCGGCCGTCGAAGCGCTGTCGCTCCGCTTGCAGCAGGCGTTCCAGTGAATCCTTCACCGACAGCGCATCGGCACGCAGCGACTTGCTCACCTCCAGGACCAGCGCCGGCTCGCCTTCGAAGCGGATCTTCTCCTCGGGGCGCTCACCCACTTCGCGCAGGGTGGCGATCTCACCCAGGGTCAGTTCGCCGCCCTTGGGATCGGAAAGCACCACCAGCGAGGCGAGCTCCTCCAGCGAGCGGCGCTGATCGCTGAAGCGCAGCAGGATGTCGCGCTCGCGAGTCTCCAGGGTGCCGAGCGGCAGGTCGAGGCTCTGGCTGGCGATACGGGCGGCAAGCTGGCGTACCGAGAAGCCGTGCTGCCCCAGCATCTCGCGCGATACTTCCACCTGCCACTGGCGCTGGGACATGCCGTGGATCGTCACGTCCGCCACGCCCGGCAGGGCCATCAGGCGCTCCTCCAGGCGCAGGGCATAGCCTTCGATCTGGCGCCCCGGCATGTCGGCCGAGACCGCCACCGCGGCCACCAGGTCGCTGCGATGGCGTTCGCGCACCACCGGCCGCTCGGCGCGCGACGGCAGATCGCTGATCGCGTCCACCTCGGTTTCGAGCTCGTTGAGAAAACGAATGGCGTCACCACCCGCCGCCATGGTGGCGGTGGCACTGGCCAGGTTGTCCTGGGCGATACACTCGAACTCATCGAGATACTCGACGCCCTTGATCGCGTCGTGCAGGCGTCGGCAGACGGCGTCCTCGACGTCGGCGGCACTGGCCCCGCGGTAGGTCACCTCGATGCTACCCTCGACCGCGCGATAGTCAGGCAGCGTCTCGCGCTTGAGCTGGGGCAAGGCGAACAGGCCGGCGGCGATCAGCAGCACCAGCAGCAGGTTGGCCGCCGTGGGGTGGCCGGAGAACCAGCGGATCATGGCCGCTCTCCCGCCGCCTGCTCGGCAAGCTGGCGCTCGAGCGCCGCGTCACGCCGGGGAGCCAGCGCCATGCCCTGTATCGCGCTGGCGAGGCCGGTTACCACCACCCGTTCGCCCGGCACGAGGCCCGCGGCAATTACCGCCATGCCGCCCTGCTCGAAGCTCACGTCAACGTCGCGGCGTACCAGGCGGTCCTCGTCGTCCACCAGGTACAGCTCGCCCTGATGCACCGCGCTCGCCGGCACCACCAGCAACGGCTCGCGGCTCGGCGTGGAGAGGCGCACGCGGGTATACATGTCGCGCTGCAGCGGCGGCCGGTCGGGCGGCAGAACGTCTTGATAAGGATCCGCGACGCGGACCACCGCTCGCACGGTGCGCGTGGCCGGGTCCAGGCCGCTGGCGACACGCACCAGCCGCCCCGTCCAGCCCACGCCCTCGGCGCCGACCAGCGCGACCTCGGCCTCTATATCCGCCAGTTCCAGGCGCTCGCTCAGCTCCAGCGCGCTGCGGGGCGGCTCGTCGGGCACTACGCCAGCCAACAGGCGCCGCATCATGGCGAGGGGAATGTGCGCCTCCACCTCGGCCGTCGCCAGGCTGTCGGCTTCGAAGAGCCGTTGCCCCGTCGCCACGAACTGGTGCTGCTCCACGGCCACCTCGCCCAGGCGCAGGTCATAGGGCGCCAGAAAGCGAGTGTCCTCCAGATCGCGCCGGGCCTGACCCAGGCGCGCAGCGGCTCGCTCGCGCTGGGCGGCGAGAACGTCGCTCCGCGAGGGCATCAATGCCAGGGTATTCTCCAGCGACGCCACCGCCTGACGCTGGGCCAGCGTGCTGCGACGCTGCTCGTCGCGCTGCGAGGTGGAGACCGAACCGCTCTCGGCCAGCCGCTCGATGCGCGCCAGCTCGCGCTCGGCAAGGCTCAGCCGCTCTCGCTCCAACGCCAGCAAGCGGCGGGCGTTGTCCGCTTCGGTCTCCAGTTGATCGAGTTCTGCCGTCAGGCTGGCCAGTTCCGCCTCGGCCTCGGCGATGGCCAGCTCGTAGCGGCTCGGGTCGAGTGCCACCAGCAGGGACCCCTCGGCCAGCAGGGAGCCGTTCTCCAGCCCGGGATGGCGCTCCACGACCCGCCCGCTCACGTTGGCTATCGCCTGCCAGGTCTCGGCAGGTCGCGCCACGCCGTGTCCACGCGCTTCGAGGCGAAACGCCAGCGGGCGCGCTTCGATGAACGCCACGCGCGCTGGCGTGACCGCCGCCTCGCTACGCTCGGGGGCCTGGCGGTTGACCACGAAGAGCACCAGCAGGGCCGCGCCCACGGCCACGCCGGCAAGCACCACTAGCGCGCGCCCCAGGCGCCGGGTTGGACGAATCATTGGCGCACCTCGCCATCGGGGTGGATGCCATGACAGTAAAGCTCGAATGCCCCCGGGGCCTGCTGGGCGACATGGTTCATGTTGCCGATCATCAACGACTGCATGACCAGCCCCTGGATGGTGCCGATGAACTGCGTGGCTGCCGCCTCGATGTTCAGACCCTGGCGCAGTTCACCGGCGGCCTGGGCCTGGCTCAGCAGCAGCTCGACCCGTTCGCGGTAACGGAACAGGAGTGAGCGGACCAGTCGCCGGGCCGGGGTCGGCCGGGCATGCTGCAACTGCCCCATCATCAACCGAGGCACGCCGGGGTGATCGACGATGAAGGCGATATGCGCATGAAACATCGCCTCCAGCGCGGCGAGGGGGCCGTCGGCCTCGGCGGCCGCAGCGTCCAGTCGCTGCATCACCCGCTCGCCCACCCAGCCGATAACCGCCTCCCAGACAGCGTCCTTGCTGGGGAAATGACGAAACAGCGCGCCCTGGGTGACCCCCATGTGCTTGGCGATATCGCCCGTGGTGATCGTCGCCGGATCGTCGCCCGCGCTCAGCTCGATGACCGCCTTGACGGTGAGTTCACGCCGCGCTTCGGCGGTGAGATTGCGCTTGGTCGACATCAGCGACTCCAAAAGATAGTAATCGATTACTATCTTATGCCGCACTCTCTCGTACCGCCAGCACTAACCCACCTCGCCATGACCCTCATCAAAAGACGCCTCTCCTTAGTCGACTAGCATGGTCGGGTTTACCCAGACTGCGAGGAGAGCGACATGGAGCTCGTCTGCCCGGCCGGCAACCTGCCGGCCCTGAAGCGGGCGGTGGATGAAGGCGCCGATGCCGTCTACTTCGGCTTCCAGAACGCCACCAACGCCCGGCAGTTCGCCGGCCTCAACTTCACCGACAGTCGCGCCCGTGAAGGCATCGACTACGCCCATGCCCGCGGCAAGCGGGTGTTCTGCGCCATCAACACCTACCCGCAGCCCGACGGCTGGGCCCAGTGGACCCGCGCCGTGGACCAGGCCGCCGAGCTCGGCGTCGACGCCCTGATCATGGCCGACATGGGGCTGCTCGACTACGCCGCGCGGCGCTACCCGGATCTCGCCCGCCACCTCTCGGTGCAGGGCTCGGCCACCAGCCACGAGGCCTTGCGCTTCTATCACGACCAGTTCGGCATCAAGCGCGCCGTGCTGCCGCGGGTGCTCTCCATCACCCAGGTCCGCGACCTGGCCAAGCAGAGCCCGGTGGAACTCGAGGTGTTCGCCTTCGGCAGCCTGTGCATCATGGCCGAGGGGCGCTGCTACCTCTCCTCTTACCTGACCGGGGAGTCGCCCAACACCCGCGGGGTCTGCTCGCCGGCGGCCCACGTACGCTGGGAGGAGACGCCGCAGGGGTTGGAGTCGCGCTTGAACGGCGTGCTGATCGATCGCTACGGCGAAGGCGAGCGCGCCGGCTACCCCACCCTGTGCAAGGGGCGCTTCGAGGTCGGCGGCGAGACCTACCACGCCATCGAGGAGCCCACCAGCCTCAACACCCTGGAGCTGCTGCCGGAGCTGCGCGAGCTGGGCATCAGCGCGGTGAAGATCGAGGGCCGGCAGCGCAGCCCGGCCTACGTGTCAAAGGTGGCCGGCATCTGGCGCCAGGCACTGGATCGCCTCGAGCGAGCACCCGAGCGCTTCCACCCCGACCCCGCCTGGATGGCCGGCCTGGGCGAGGTCTCCGAGGGCGCCACTACCACCCTGGGCGCCTATGAGCGCCGCTGGAAATAGGAGTCCGTATGTCATCCGATTCCCTGCAGCTCGCCCTGGGCCCGGTGCTGTTCTACTGGACCCGCGAGCGCTACGCCGACTTCTATCGCGAGGCCGCCGACTGGCCGGTGGAGAGCGTCTATCTGGGCGAGTCCGTCTGCTCGCGACGGCGCGACATGAAGCTCGACGACTGGCTCGGCATCGGCCGCGAGCTGGCCCAGAGCGGCAAGCAGGTGGTGCTGTCGAGCCAGACGTTGATCGAGTCAGAAGCCGATCTGCGCGACCTGCGAAAGCTGTGCGACAACGGCGAGTTCACCGTCGAGGCCAACGACCAGAGCGCGCTGCAACGCCTCGCCGCCGCGGGCCTGCCCTTCGTCGCCGGGGCCGCGCTCAACCTCTATAACCCGGCGGCCATCGGCGTGATGGCCCGCGCCGGCATGCGCCGCTGGCAGGCGCCGGTGGAGATGTCGCGCGACGATCTCGCCCGGCTGCTCGCCGACTGCGCCGCCGAGGGTCTCGACCGGCCCTGCGAGGTATTCGCCTACGGCCACCTGCCGCTGGCCTGGTCGTCGCGCTGCTTCACCGCACGGCGTCACCAGAAGCCCAAGGACCGCTGCCAGTTCGTCTGCCAGAAGTACCCCGAGGGCCTGGCGCTGCGCTCGCAGGAGTCGAAGGAGGTGTTCACCCTCAACGGCATCCAGACCCTCTCGGGGGCCTGCCAGGATCTGCGTTACGAAGTGGGTGACATGGTCGCGATGGGCGTGGCGGTAGCGCGGCTGAGCCCGCGGGCCGAGGGCATGGCCGAGGTGGTCGCCGCCTTCGATGCCGCGCGCCGCGGCGAGCTGCCTGCCCCCGACCCGCTGGCGCTGGTCGAGGCCGAGGTGTGCGACGGCTACTGGCACGGCCGCCCGGGCATGGACAACACCCGGCTGCCCGTCTGACCCCCGCTATGAGCGCTTTAGCTTGTGTATTCGAGCCCCGCCGACCGGCGGGGTTCGTCGTTCCCCGGCGTTCCAAATGGCCGTTTTCTGACCTGGGTCATTTCCCCCCGCTGCCGAAGACACTAGCCTTTACACACCATATGTTGTGTATGGAAACACCAATTGGCAGCACATATAGGGAGATAACGGTGAACGCCCCCACCCGCCAGGCCAGCCCGCGCCGCATCGACGTCGCCTCGACCGTCAACGAATACCTCGAACGCGCCGACTGGCGCGTGCACGCCAACGCCAACCAGGGCTACTCCCTAGGTGGGCTGATTCTCAACGTCTCGGGCAAGCTGATCGCCAACTACTGGCTCGACGAGGTCTACCCGGCGGAGGTCGGCGCCGCCCACCGCGAGGGCGACCTGCACATCCATGACCTCGACATGCTGTGCGGCTACTGCGCCGGCTGGTCGCTGCGCCAGCTGCTGATCGAAGGCTTCAACGGCGTGCCCAGGCGCGCCGAGAGCGATCCGCCGCGGCATCTCTCCAGCGCGCTGGGGCAGATGGTCAACTTCCTCGGCACGCTGCAGAACGAGTGGGCCGGCGCCCAGGCCTTCAGCTCCTTCGATACCTATCTCGCGCCCTACGTGCGCCGCGACGCCCTCGACTTTGCCGCGGTGAAGCAGGCGATCCAGGAGTTCATCTACAACCTCAACGTGCCGTCGCGCTGGGGCAGCCAGACGCCCTTCACCAACCTCACCTTCGATTGGGTGTGCCCGGCGGACCTGCGCGACCAGGTGCCAATCGTCGGCGGCGAGGAGCAGTCCTTCACCTACGGCGAGCTGCAGGCGGAGATGGACCTGATCAACCGCGCCTACCTGGAGGTGATGGAGGCCGGCGACCGCCAGGGGCGGGTATTCACCTTCCCGATTCCCACCTACAACATCACCGCGGATTTCGACTGGGAGAGCGACAACGCCGAGCGGCTGTTCGCCCTGACCGCCAAGTACGGCCTGCCCTACTTCCAGAACTTCCTCAACTCCGACCTGGAGCCGCACATGGTGCGTTCCATGTGCTGCCGCCTGCAGCTCGACCTCACCGAGCTGCTCAAGCGCGGCAACGGCCTGTTCGGCAGCGCCGAGCAGACCGGCTCGCTGGGCGTGGTGACGCTCAACTGCGCGCGGCTCGGCCATCGCTTCGCCGGCGACCGGGCGGGCCTGTTCACTGAGCTCGATCGCCTGCTGGCGCTGGGCCGCGACAGCCTGGAGCTCAAGCGCAGCTGCATCCAGCAGTGGATGGACGAAGGGCTCTACCCCTACACCCAGCGCTACCTGGGCACCCTGCGCAACCACTTCTCCACGCTGGGGGTGAACGGGCTCAACGAGATGGTGCGCAACTTCTCCGACGACCGCTACGACATCACCGCCCCGGAGGGGCGCCAGCTCGCCCTGGAAGTGCTCGACCACGTACGTTCAAGAATGCAGGAATTCCAAACCGAGACCGGCCATCTCTACAACCTGGAGGCGACCCCGGCGGAGGGCACCACCTACCGCTTCGCCCGCGCCGACGCCGAGCGCTTCCCCGGCATTCTGCAGGCCGGCACGCCGGAAGCGCCCTACTACACCAACTCGAGCCAGCTGCCGGTGGGGCATACCGACGATCCTTTCGAGGCGCTGATCCACCAGGACCCGCTGCAGACCCGCTATACCGGCGGCACCGTGCTGCACCTCTACATGCGCGAGCGGCTCTCCAGCGCCACCGCCTGCCGCAAGCTGGTGCACACCGCATTGTCGCGCTTCCGCCTGCCCTACATCACCGTGACGCCGACTTTCTCGATCTGCCCGGTGCACGGCTACCTGGCCGGCGAACACGAGTTCTGCCCGAAGTGCGACGAGGCACTGCTGGCAAGACGCGCCGCGGCCGTTTCGGCCTGAGCGTTTTTGCAACTTTCTGCTTTTCAATCCGCTGTTTTACCCACCACTGGAAGGAGCCAAGAAGATGACGAACATCGACACCCTGCCCACCGAACAACGCCAGCGCTGCGAGGTGTGGACCCGCGTGATGGGCTACCACCGCCCGGTCAGCCAGTTCAACGTCGGCAAGCGTTCCGAGCACCGCGAGCGACGTCATTTCACCGAGCGGGCCGCCGCCCTGACGTCCTGAAACACGCCACTGCCTGACTGAGCTGCCGGGCCTCTGCGCCCGGCACTGGAGCCTTCAGATGATCGCCACCGATCTCGACCCGCCCGCCTTCGCGCCCTTGGACGGTATCCGGCTACCCATCGCCGGCATGACCCAGATGACCACCCTGGACTATCCGGATCACCTGGCCTGCGTAGTCTTTCTGCAGGGCTGCCCGCTGCGCTGCGGCTACTGCCACAACGGGCACATGATGCCGCCACGGCGTGGCGACGAGCGGGAGTGGCAGGCGGTTCGGGAGTTTCTCGAGGAACGCCGGGGGCTGCTCGAAGCGGTGGTGTTCAGCGGTGGCGAGCCGACCCTGCACAACGCCCTGCCGGCCGCCGTCGCCGAGGCGAAGGCGATGGGTTTCAAGGTGGGATTGCACACCGCCGGGCCTTACCCGGCGCGGCTCTCTCGCCTGCTGCCGAATCTCGACTGGGTGGGGCTAGACGTGAAAGGGCGCGGGCGCGACTTCGACCGTATCTGCGGGCGCCCCGGCATCTGGCAGCGCAACAGTCAGAGCCTGATGGCGCTGCTCGACAGCGGCATCGACTTCGAGTGCCGTACCACCGTGCACTGGCGCGACTTCGACCTGGCCGACGTGGAGCGCCTGGCGCTGACCCTGGCCGACTGCGGCGTGCGCCGCTACGCCATTCAGGTGGCGCGCACCCGACAGTGCCTCGACCCGGCCTACTGTCAGCCGGTGGAGAACGCGCCGCCGCGGGCGATGCTCGCCGGGCTGGTCAGGCGCCTTTCCCCTCATTTCGAACGCATCGAGCTGCGCGATTGAATCAGTGGCTGAGATTCTCCGGCCCGAACGCATCGGGCAGGAGCTGTTCCATGGTGTAGCGCTTGAGCAGCTTGCCCTCGGCGTTCACCACGTGAATGCGGGTCTCGGCGTCGGCGAATTCGCGGATGCGCTGGCGACAGTCGCCGCAGGGCGAGCACAGGTGCTCGCCGGGGCCGATGACGTAGACGTGGCGCAGGTGCCGCTCGCCGGCGCTGACCATGGCGGCGATGGCTGAGGCCTCGGCGCACAAGCCCTTGTAGTGGGCCACCTCGACGTTGGCGCCGAAGTAGCGCGCCCCGCTCGCGCTTTCCACCATGGCACCTACCGGATGCTGCGAATAGGGCGCGTAGGCGTTGCCACGCGCCGCGATCAGCGCAGCGACGATGGCCGGATCGATGTCACTCATGCCGCCCCCGCCGCGTCGTCGCGCAGCACCGCTTCGAGGGCCACCTCGACCATCTCGTTGAAGCTGCGCTCGCGGGCTTCGCTGGGCAGCGACTCGCCCTTGAGAATATGGTCCGACACCGTGCAGATGGTCATCGCCCGGCCGCCGAACTCCGCCGCCACGCCGTAGAGCCCCGCCGCCTCCATCTCCACGCCGACGATGCCGTAGCGCTTCATCAGCGTGAACAGCTCGGCCTGGGGGTTGTAGAACAGATCCGCCGAGAACAGGTTGCCGACCTTGACCGCCACGCCCTGGGCCGTGGCGGCGTCCGTCGCGTGGCGAGTCAGCTCGAAGTCGGCGATGGCGGCGAAGTCGTGGCCCATGAAGCGGGTGCGGTTGACCGCCGAATCGGTGCTCGCGCCGAGGCCGATCACCACGTCGCGCACCGCCACGTCGTCGCGCACCGCGCCGCAGGAACCAACCCGGATCAAACGCTTCACGCCATAGTCGGTGATCAGTTCCTTGGCGTAGATGGAGACCGAGGGAATGCCCATGCCGTGTCCCATCACCGAGATCTCGCGACCGCGATAGCGGCCGGTGAAGCCGAGCATGTTGCGCACGCTGTTCACCTCGCGCGCCTCTTCGAGGAAGGTCTCGGCGATGTACTTGGCGCGCAGCGGGTCGCCGGGCATCAGCACGGTGTCGGCGAAGATGCCGCGTTCGCCCTGGATATGGGGAGTCGCCATGTCGAGGCTCCTATGCAGCGAGAGGGTCGGTGGGTAGTGGCTCGGGCAGAAAACTCGTGCCATCGGCCATGGGCGCAAGCCCCAGATGCACCGCCAGGCTCTGGCCGATATCGGCGAAGGTGTCGCGCGCGCCGAGCGAGCCGGGCTCGAGTCCCACGCCCAGCGCCAGTACCGGCACCCGCTCGCGGGTGTGGTCGCTGCCGTGCCAGGTGGGGTCGCAGCCGTGGTCGGCGGTAAGGATCAGCAGGTCGTCATCGCGCAACTTGGCCAGCAGCTCGGGTAGTCGCGCATCGAAGGCTTCGAGAGCTGCGGCGTAGCCGGCCACGTCGCGGCGGTGGCCGTAGAGGGTGTCGAAGTCGACGAAGTTGGTCATCACCAGCGAGCGCTCGCCGGCCTCATCCAGCGCGGCCAGGGTGGCGTCCATCAGCGCGTCGTGACCGCTGGCCTTGATCGTTCGAGTAATGCCGCAGTGGGCATAGATATCGGCGATCTTGCCGATGGCGATCACCTCTCCGCCGTCACTCTCGAGCTTCTGCAACACCGTGGGTGCGGGCGGCTCGACGCTGTAATCGCGGCGATTGGCGGTGCGGGCGAAGTCCGCCGCGCTCTGTCCGACGAAGGGCCGCGCGATCACACGACCGATATTGTAGGGCTCGAGCAGTCGCCGGGCGGTCTCGCACAGCGCGTAGAGCCGCTCGAGGCCGAAGGCCTCCTCGTGGGCGGCGATCTGGAACACCGAGTCGCCCGAGGTATAGACGATGGGCTTGCCGCTGGCCACGTGCTCCTCGCCGAGTCGGGCGATGATCTCGGTGCCCGAGGCGTGGCAGTTACCCAGCACGCCGGGCAGGTCGGCTTCGCGCTCGAGCGCCTGGAGCAGCTCGGGCGGGAAGCTGTCCTCCAGGTCGAAGAAGTAGCCCCAGTCGAAGCGCACCGGCACGCCGGCGATCTCCCAGTGGCCCGAGGGGGTATCCTTGCCCGAGGAGATCCCGCGGGCATGGCCGTAGGCGCCGATCACCTCGGCTGGCACGTCAACGCCCTTGGCCCAGCTGCCGGTGCTTTCGCGGTGGGCGTGGAACAGCCCCAGCCGGCCCAGGTGGGGCAGGGCAAGCGAGCCCTGGCGACCGGCACCGTCACACTCTCCGCGAGCGCAGGCGGCGGCGATATGGCCCAGGGTGTCGGCCCCGGCGTCGCCGAAGTCCACCGCATCCGGCGCGCCGCCGATGCCGAAGGAGTCGAGTACCAGCACGATGGCGCGAGTCATGGCGCCTCCCGACGAATCACGTCTTGAATGAGTGTAGGCAATGGGACGTCGCCAGCGGTGACGTCGTTCACTTCGATGGCCGCCTTGAGCTGGGCAGCAGCATGCTCGGCATCGGCTTCGCTTGCCGCATGCACCCAGGCCAGCGGTCGCTCGCCGTCGACCGCCTCGCCGAGAGCGGCGATACCGGTCAGCCCGACCGCGGGGTCGATGGCGTCCTGCGGCGCACGCCGCCCACCGCCCAGCGCCACCACGGCGAGGCCCAGGGCGCGGGTATCCATCCGCGTGATGCGGCCGCTACGCTCGGCATGCACGGGGTGCACGATGGGCGCCTGGGGGAGATAGCGGTCGTGGCGTTCAAGCAGGTCGGCGGGGCCGCCCAGGCCCGCCACCATGCGCGCGAAGCGCTCGGCGGCGGCGCCGCTGGCAAGCCGGTCGTCCAACAGGGCCAGGGCTGCATCACGGCTCTCGACCAGCCGGACGGCCAACAGCAGCTCGGCGGCGAGTTCACGGGTCACCTCGAGCAGGCGGCCGCCCCGCTTTTTGCAGATGAGCAGGTCAATGGCCTCGCGCACTTCGACGGCGTTGCCGGCGCAGGGCGCCAGCGGCTGGCTCATGTCGGTGAGCAACGCGGTGGTGGGCGTACCGGCACGGCTCGCCACCTCGGCGATGGTACTCGCCAGTTCGAACGAGGCCTCATGGGTGGGCATAAAGGCGCCGCTGCCGGTCTTGACGTCCATTACCAGGGCGTCGAGGCCGCAGGCGAGCTTCTTGCCCAGTATCGAGCTCACGATCAGCGGCAGCGACTCCACCGTGGCGGTGACGTCGCGGATGGCGTAGAGCCGCCGGTCGGCCGGCGCCAGCTCGGCGGTCTGGCCGACGATGGCCACGCCCGCCTCGCGCACCAGGGTGCGGAAGCGCTCTCGCGAGGGCGCGATGTCGTAGCCGGGAATCGCCTCGAGCTTGTCCAGGGTGCCGCCGGTGTGGCCCAGGCCGCGGCCGGAGACCATCGGCACGAAGCCGCCGCAGGCAGCGACCCATGGCCCCAGCACCAGCGAGACGAGATCGCCCACGCCGCCGGTGGAGTGCTTGTCCAGCACCGGCCCCGGCAGGTCCAGATCAGGGCCCAAGCCGCGCCACGCCAGCACCTCGCCGGAGTCGCGCACCGCCTCGGTCAGCGCCACCGTCTCGGCGGCATTCATGCCGTTGAGGTAGATCACCATGGCCAGCGCCCCAACCTGGGCGTCGGAGAGGCTGCCGTCGCTGATGCCGCCCACCAGCTCGCGGATCGCCTCGGGCGAGAGCGCCTCGCCGTCGCGCTTGGCGCGGATCAACTCCTGGGGCAGTGCTCGTGCCGGCATCAGTAGCCCTCCGTCGAGCCCTTGTCTTCCCCGACACCCAAGGTTTCCAGCAGGCTGCCGAGCAGGCCCGAAGCACCGAAGCGGAAGTGCGCCGGGGTGATCCAATCCGCTCCCATTACCTGCTCGGCAAGCTGCAGGTAGGCGGCGGCGTCCTCGGCGGTGCGCACACCGCCGGCGGCCTTGAAGCCCACGTCGCGCCCGCTCGCCTTGATCGCGGTGAGCAGGATCTTGGCGGCGTCCAGGGTGGCGTTGACCGTCACCTTGCCGGTGGAGGTCTTGAGGAAGTCGGCGCCGCCGTCGATGGCCAGCATGCCGGCACGGTCGATCAGCCCGGCGTCCTTGAGCTCACCTGTCTCGAGGATCACCTTGAGCACGGCATCGCCGCACTCGCGCTTGCAGGCGGCAACCAGCTCTTGGCCGACCTCGGCGTCGCCCGCCATCAGCGCCCGATAGGGAAACACCACGTCGACTTCGTCGGCCCCCGCGGCGATGGCCGCGCGGGTCTCGGCTGCGGCACGCTCGACGTTGGCCTCGCCGTGGGGGAAGTTGGTCACCGTGGCGATCTTGACCTGGCCGGCCAGGCCCTGCCCGTCCAGCGCCTCACGCGCAGTGGCGATGAAGGCGGGGTAGATGCACACCGCCGCTGGATGACCCGCAGGCGTATTGGCACGGGCACACAGTTCACGAATGACGGCGTCACTGTCGTCGTCGTTGAGGCTGGTGAGGTCCATCAGCGCCAGGGCCTGGCGTGCGGCCTGCTGCAGTTCGGTCATGGTATTACCTGTCGAATCAGGAAGTCGTTGGCAGCAGCCATCAGATCACTCCCCCCAAGGCGAGGAAGAACCCGGCGATGGCCGCCGACATCAGGTTGGAGAGCGTGCCCGCCAGCACGGCCTTCACTCCGAAGCGGGCGATGTCGTGGCGCCGGCTGGGAGCGATGCTGCCCAGGCCGCCGAGCAGGATGGCGATCGACGAGAGGTTGGCGAAGCCGCACAGGGCGAAGGAGAGAATCGCCACGGTATGCCCGCTCATGACCTGACCTGTATTCGCCACCAGCGAATCGCCGTCGATGTAGGGCGCCAGGTTGATGTAGGCGACGAACTCGTTGACCACCAGCTTCTGGCCGATGAAGGAGCCGGCCAGCGTCGCTTCCGCCCAGGGCACGCCGAGCACGAAGGCGAGCGGCGCGAACAGCCAGCCCAGGATCAGCTCCAGGCTCAGCTCCTCGACGCCGACCCAGCCGCCCACGCCGCCGAGCATGCCGTTGATCAGCGCGATCAGGCCGATGAAGGCGAGCAGCATGGCGCCCACGTTGGCCGCCAGGCGCAGCCCCGAGGTGGCCCCGGTCGCCGCCGCATCGAGGATGTTGACCGGCTTGTCCTCCTCCTCGATGACCTGGTTGGCCTCCTCGGTGTCGTCCACCGGCTCCTGGGTCTCGGGCATGATCAGCTTGGCGAACAGTAGCCCGCCGGGGGCGGCCATGAACGAGGCCGCGACGAGGTACTCCATGGGAATGCCCAGTGCCGCGTAGCCGGCCAGCACCGAGCCGGCCACCGAGGCCAGCCCGCCGCACATCACCGCGAACAGCTGCGAGGGGGTCATGCGGGCGATGAAGGGGCGCACCACCAGCGGCGCCTCGGTCTGGCCGACGAAGATGTTGGCGGTGGCCGAGAGCGATTCGGTGCGCGAGGTGCCCAGCGCCTTCTGCAGCGCGCCGCCGAGGATGCGGATCACCCACTGCATGATGCCGATGTAGTAGAGCACGGCGATCAGCGAGGAGAAGAAGATGATGACCGGCAGCACCTTGATGGCGAAGACGAAGCCGACATTGCCGGTATCGGCCAGACCACCGAAGAGAAAGTCGATGCCGTCGTTGGCGTAGAGCACCACCTGGCTGACGCCGGCGGAGATTGTCTGCAGCACCGCCTGGCCGAACGGCACGTAAAGCACGAAGGCGCCGATACCGGCCTGGATGGCGAAGGCCCCACCCACGGTTCGTAGGCGGATGTCGCGCCGGTTGGTAGAAAAGACGAGGGCGATGGCGATCAGCGTCGCCATGCCGACCAGGCTCATGATGGCAGTCATGGAGGGTCCTTCCGTTCGTGCTGGGTGGCCGCGACTGGGGCGCACCTGGTTATAGTAGGAAATGCACTGATGTGACGCGAAATGTTAAATCTATAACATCCATTGTGACAATTCCAACATCCAGGCGCCAGACACAACGAAGCCGCCACGCGTTGGCGTGGCGGCTTCGTCGATGCGCAGAAGACGTGCCAGAACTACTGGGCTTCTCCAGCCGGAAGTTTACTTCGAGCGGTCCAGCAACCGCCGGGACCAGGCTTGCGGCAAGGCCAGGCGCAACAGTAATGGCAAGAGTTCCGATGTCATGCCCGTGAGGCGCAGCGCCGCGAGCGTGGGGCGCGTGGGATGCCCTCGCCGTTTGTTCTCCATTCCCCACTCGAGCAGCTTACGATTCACCGCCGCGAGAAGCTGACGCCTCTCACGGCGGGAAAGTCGCTGCCGATACGGGTCGAGAAGATCCTGAGCCGGATGTGGCGGCAGGACATCGCCACTGGCCGGGTCTCCCTCGGGCTCCTGCCACAAGCTGGTTACGGTGTCGTCGTAATGGATCGCTTCGACTTCGCAGAGCGCCTTGAGCCAAAAATAGTCTTCCCCCCCGTAGGGGTACCGCTCGGGAAATCCGCCCATGGCAAGGAAACGCTGCCGGCGCAGACACGCAGCATGGGGATGGATGAAATCTCCATGGGCATAGGCTGCTAGCGCATCCAGTCGGCCCAGGACGCCTTGTGGGAGCGGGGCCACCTTGATCAAGCCTCGTTGTTCACTCATGCACTGATAGGCATTGATGAACAGTTCTATCTCGGGATGACGGGCTATTGCCTCGGCCATGCGTGACAAATGATCGAAGAGCAGCAGATCCCGGGCGTTAAAAAACATCAGCCAACCACCCATGGCGACCTGCGCTCCGCCATTACACGCCACGAGAGGACCTTCGTCATAACAGGAGTGCAACAACTGCAACCGACCCGCGCGCTCATGATGGTGAAGGAGTTCCAGGGAGCCATCCGTGGACCCCTCGTCGACCACGATCACCTCGTAACCCTTGAACACCTGGCGGAACAGGGACGGGAGGGACGTTTTCAGGTTTTGCGCTTCGTTATAGACGGGTATCACTACCGATATCAAAGGCATACCAAATCATTCCCTGCTCCAGCAGACGTCAATTCGGCAAAGGACGTTCAGGTTACATTGGGTGGGTTGACGTGCTGCCTGATTTTGCCGTCAGCGTTGTGCTGAAAATCGACTAGCAAGAAGCGCTGAAGAAAAAAACTGACTCTGCCTCCGGCGAGAATGAGCGACCTCAGTCATTGACCGCCATTCGGGCACCGCCCGACCCGCTGCAAGTCACACGGCGCTACGCCCGGGCGACGAACGCTTTTCGGTCGGAGTGGAAAAACGGCATCGGCTGGCTCAGCATAGAGCCAGCCAAAGTGATCTTCGAGCCAGGTTCTTGGAAACCATGACAAGGTGGGGAGCAGTAAATGAATGACCGCAGCGCCATGCGCCTGGCCCGCCTGCAGCAGGCGCTCGTCGCCGCCGGTACCATCCATCTTCGCGAGGCCGCCCGCCTCTGCGGTGTATCGGAGATGACCATTCGCCGCGACGTGGCCGCAAGCGATGGTGCCATGACCCTGCTCGGCGGACGCCTGGTGATGGCCAACAACCCTCACTATTCGTCTGCCTACGACCTAGACCGGCAAAAGGATAGCCACGCCCTGGCCAAGCGCCGGCTGTGCGAGCGGGCCGCCGGTTTCATCGAGAACGGCGACACCCTGTTCATGGACTGCGGCACCACCCTGCTGCCCCTGGTAGGCAGGCTCGCTGCCTTTGAGCGGCTCACCGTGGTGACCTATGCCCTCAATGTGGCCAATGCTGTCAGCCTGTTGCCTGAGGTGCGCCTGGTACTTCTCGGTGGACTTTATCATGCCAGCTCTCGGTCCTTCGGCGGCGACGACATGAGCGCGGCGATCAAGCGCCTGGGCATCAATCGCGCCTTCATTTCGGCTGCCGGCGTGCACGCCGAACGCGGCGTGAGCTGCTTCCACTTCCACGAAGTCGCCCCCAAGCAGGCCGCCATTGCCTGTGCCGAGCAGCGCCTGCTGGTGGTCGACGAGAGCAAGGTCGGCCAGGTGCGCCCCGCTTACTTCGCCCGGCTCGACGACTTCGACGTGGTGATCACCGACGGCGACATGGCACTGCCGCAGGCCAACGGCGGCCCCAGAATCGTCGCCGCCTGACGCCCAGACGCACCGAAGCCGGAACAAGTCCGGCTTCGGTGGAGATATGACCGAGCGCAGCCAGTTAGGCTTTAAACGAAAAGTCGGCGAGCGAAGGTCAGACAAGGCAAAAATCGGCGAAAGGACGGAGTTTACGTGTTGTAAATGAGTACCTTGAGCCGATTTTTAACGCAGTATGGCCGAGCGCAGCCAGTTTTCATCCAAGCCTAGCCGCACTTGGACCAGCCGCAACCTGCATAACAGGTGGGGCAGCCGTCCATCATGATCAGCTCGCCGCGGCACTCGGGGCAGTGCCCGACCACCGTGGGGCCGTCGCCCTTGTCCGCCTCCGACGCTTGGGCCTGGGCCTGCTGCTCGGCCTGGGCCTCCTCCTCGAGGGTGGGTGGCTGCCAGGGGTGGCCGTGCGCCAGGCGATGGGCGTAGCGGCTGACCAGGTCCTCCACCGGCACCTGGTTGCCGTCCTGGTCGAGGAAACCGCGGCGGTAGAGGATCTGCTGGATCGACCAGGCGATGGCGGCGACCTCGGAATCGTGGAACATCGGCTTGCCCCAGCGGTTCATGCCGCAGCGCACCAGGCCCTTGTCCCAGGCTACCTTGCGCAGGTCGGCCACCGCCTGGGTGACGTAGCCGCCGCGGGCGGCCAGCGACAGGCTGCGCATGGTGGCGGTGATCCACTGGTGCTCGCTGGAGAGCTGGCCGGAGGGGAAGAAGAACTCCACCGGGCGCTCGATCACCACGCGCTTGCCGTCGAGTACGCCCTCTACCGGCATGAAGGAGACCAGCAGGTAGACCTTCTTGCGGCCCTCGGCGCCGACGTAGGAGATCTTCTCGGAGACGGCCTCCAGCGTCCCTTCCGGGCGCGAGGGGATGCGTACCGTGAGCGGGTTCTCGTCGGCCAGCGGCACCTCTTGCACCGCCTTCTTGACGCTGTAGGAAACGATCTTGGACTTGATTTCGACGGCCATCAGCAGGCTCCTGCGGAAAAGGATTCAAAGGCGCGCAGCTCCACTCGCTCGGGGCTAATCCGGCAACACATCTGCGAGGAGGCGCTGTGAATACTTCCCTGTACGCTACCTACGCCATCCATGGCGTAGGACCTCCTCTTCGACGTGTTCCCGGCGCCCCTCGCTGCCGGCAGTTGGAAGTGCTCTGGCTTACCACTTCCCATAGGTGCCTTCCTTCAGCGCGTCATACAGGTTCGCCGCGTTGTGCTCTTCGCCGTCGTAGACCACCTTCTCGTCGCCGGCAAGCTCCAGCGTCTCGCCGTTCTCCAGCTCGAACACATAGGTGGTGTTCTTGAGGTCGTCCTCGCGCACCAGCACGCCCTGGAACGCTTCCGGGTTGAAGCGGAAGGTGGTGCAGCCCTTGAGCTTGCTCTGGTAGGCATCCAGGTAGAGGTCCTTGAACTGCTCGAAGGGGAACTCGGTGGGCACGTTGACCGTCTTGGAGATCGCCGAGTCGACCCAGGCCTGGGCCGCCGCCTGCACCGCCACATGCTGCGTCGGGGTCACCGAATCGGCGGTGATGAAGTAGTCGGGCAGGTCGCTCTCCACCGCGTCGCTGGCGATGAAGTGGCGGTAGGCGGCGAGCTCGAAGGAGACCACCTCCACCTGCTCCTTGGTCTTCTTGCCCGACTGGATCACGTTGCGGAAGTAGCGGTGCGAGAACGACGGCTCGATGCCGTTGGAGGCGTTGTTACCCAGCGACAGCGAGATGGTACCGGTCGGCGCGATGGAGCTGTGGTGGGTGAAACGCGCACCGTGCTCTGCCAGTGCCGCGACCAGCTCCGGCTCCACCTCGGCGACTTTCTGCATGTAGCGGCTGTAGCGCGCGTGCAGGATGCGCCCGGGCACCTTGTCACCGATCTCGTAACCGTCCTTCGCCAGCTCGGGACGCTCGCGCATCATCTTCGGCGTGATCTCGAAATCCTCTGCCAGAACCGGCGCCATGCCCTTCTCGCGGGAAAGTTCCAGTGCCTGCTTCCAGCCCTCGATTGCCAGGTTGCGGCTCACCTCCTCGGTGAAGGCGAGTGACTCGGGCGAACCGTAGGGGATCTTGAGCATGGTCAAGGTCGAACCGAGGCCGAGGAAGCCCATGCCGTGACGACGCTTGGCCTCGATCTCGCGGCGCTGGCCCTCGAGCGGCAGGCTGCTGATCTCGACCACGTTGTCGAGCATGCGGGTAAAGATCGCCACCACCTGGCGGTAGCGCTCCCAGTCGAAACGCGGCTTCTTGCCGAAGGGGTCGATGACGAAGCGGGTCAGGTTGACCGAGCCGAGCAGGCAGGCGCCTTCCGGCGGCAGGGGCTGCTCGCCGCAGGGGTTGGTGGCACGGATCTCTTCGCAGAACCAGTTGTTGTTCATGCGGTTGACCTGATCGATCAGGATGAACCCCGGCTCGGCGAAGTCGTACGTCGAGCTCATGATGGTGTCCCACAGCTCGCGCGCCTTGATCACCTCGACGATGCGACAGGCCACGCGTCCCTCGGCGTCGACGCTATAGCCCTCCTCGACCACCGGCCAGTCGCGGTAGATCAGGTCCTCGGGCTTGACGTCATCCTTCTCGCCGGCGTGCAGTGGGAAGGCCAGCGGCCAGTCGGCGTCGTTCTTCACCGCTTCCATGAACTCGTCGGTGATCAGCAGCGAGAGGTTGAACTGCCGCAGCCGGCCGGCTTCACGCTTGGCCTCGATGAAGCTGCGCACGTCGGGGTGGCCGACGTCGAAGGTGCCCATCTGCGCACCGCGGCGACCGCCCGCCGAGGCCACCGTGAAGCACATCTTGTCGTAGATATCCATGAACGCCAGCGGGCCGTTGGTGCCGGCACCGGCGCCGAACACGAAGGCGCCCTTGTGGCGCAAGGTCGAGAACTCGTAGCCGATGCCGCAGCCCGCCTTGAGCGTCATGCCGGCATCCACCACCGAGGAGAGGATGTCGTGCATGGAGTCGCGGATGGTGCGCGAGACGGTGCAGTTGATCAGGCTGACCGCCGGCTTGTAGTCCTCGGCACCGGCGTTGGACATGATGCGCCCGGCGGGAATGGCGCCGTGCTCCAGCGCCCAGCGGAACTTGGGCAGCCACTCCTCGGCACGCTCGCCCTCCACCGCGGCCAGGGCACGCGCGACGCGCTCCCAGGTCGCTGCCACGTCCTTGTCGACGGGGCGTCCGTGACGATCCTTGAGACGATACTTGGAGTCCCAGATATCGCGTGAGGGCACTTGCATAGGCACCTCGAGGGATGTCTTGACGGCCTTGGTGGAAGTACTCATGCAGGGGATCTCCAGTAAGGGTCAAAAGTTCAAATCGTTCAACGTTCCTGGCGCGCAAGACGCTCGAAGCGCACCAGCCATTCACCCAGCCGCCCCTGGGCCAGGCCCTCCTCGCGGCCGTCCAGCAGGTTCTTGACCATCAGTCCGAGCTCGGTGTCGCCCTCGATCACCAACCGGCGCTGGAAGAACAGCGCATCGGGATCCTCGCGCCGAGTCGCCAGGCACAGGAACTCGCGCCAGCCGCCGCGAATGGTGGCTTCGCCCGTCTCCGGGATGAGCCTGAAATGCTCGCCTTCGAGGGTCAGCGTCAGGATCATGCCCAGATCCTCCACATGCAGCGAGATCCGGCGCCCCTCGAGGGCATCGAACTCGCCCTCGGCCAAGGGCTCGGCGAAGGTGCGGTTGAGCAGCGGCTCGATCAAATGGCGCTTCAGCGTGAGCGGCACGCGCGGGTCGATGGCGCGAATCAGGCGGATCGGGGCGGGCGGACGTGGCAAACGCGACAGGGGCAGCGGAAACATAGCGACTCTCCGATGGAGCGAACCAGTGGATTCGGCGCGACCACAGGCCGCGAAACCGTTCATCCTAAGCCCGACGCCGCCCGTCTGCACTGATATGCGTCAAGCTAGTGCC
Organism: Billgrantia sp. C5P2; assembly: GCF_051062895.2. Classification (NCBI taxonomy): domain Bacteria; kingdom Pseudomonadati; phylum Pseudomonadota; class Gammaproteobacteria; order Oceanospirillales; family Halomonadaceae; genus Billgrantia; species Billgrantia sp. C5P2. The sequence goes on along the minus strand of NZ_CM128542.1, from coordinate 193,080 downwards.
AGCGCCCCGACCGGGGCCTTGGCTACCATATATAGCCAAGCCTGACGGATCAAGCACCACATCTAGACTTTATTTTAAACGGTAGCGCTTGCATTTCGGTAACTGCCTGATCCCCAAGCGCCAGTATCGGGAAGCTGGCACGGCGATGGGCAAGGATGGCAGCGAAACGTTGACGAAGGTGGCCGAAAGGCAGGGTCGCGAGAAATGCCGGGACGACAAAAAACAGCCGGGGCGCTGCGATGCGACGCTCCGGCACGTGCCAGCAAGAGACTCTATCTCAGTAACTGATCAAAGGTACTGATAGCGAAGAAGGCGGTACTTGATGCGCTCGAGGATGACCTGGTCGATCACCGCCGCGAGCACGGCGATGACCAGAATATTGGTCATCACGCCGGTCATGTCGGCGATCTCGCCCGAGTAGGCCAGCGACTTGCCGAGCCCGGCGCTGAAGCCGACGATCATTTCTGCCGAGATCAGTGCCCGCCAGGCGTTGCCGAAGGCGAGCTGTGCGCCGGTGATCAGCTCCGGGGTGACCGCGGGAAAGTAGACGCGCTTGAGCATCTGCATGCGCGACGCCCCCATCACCCGCGCGGCGTCGATATGCACCCGCTCGACGCTCTCGGTGGCATTCATCACGCTCAGCGCGGTGGGGAAGAAGGCGCCCACCGCCACCACCACGATGATCGGCAGGTTGCCGAAGCCCATCAGAATCAGGAACAGCGGCACCCAGGCGATCGAGGGGATCGACTGCAGGATGATGATGGCCGCCTTGAGGGTGCTGCGCACCGCATTCAACGTACCGCCTACCAGCCCCAGCACGATGCCGGCCAACAGGGCCGCGCCGTAGCCCGCCCCCAGCCGCCCCATGCTGTTGCCGAGACCATGGTAGAACTCGGCGCTGCCCAGCTCTCGCCACAGGCGCATCAACGCCACGTGGACATCGGGCATCAGAAAGCTCGGCAGGAACCAGGCGGCCACCTGCCAGAAGAACAGGATCAGGACGATGGCCAGCACATAGGCTCGCTTGCTGGCCACGCCGGTAGTGGTATTGCCCATGCTCAAATTTCGCGCTCTTCCTGCCAGGAGAGATCCAGCAGCGCATCCACGTCGAAGGCCGCCCCACCATCGAGGATGCCCTGGGCCTGCATGATCTCGGCCAGCTCCTTCATGCGTGCGATGTCGTCCTCGGTGAGTTCGGCGCTGAAGTCATTAGTGGCAATGGCCTGGGCGATGACCTCTTCGCTGGGAACGGTGCTGCCGTCACGCGCCTCGATCACATCGTCGTTGACGAAATAACGGGTGATGTAGGGAGCGGCCTCTTCCGGCGAGTTCTCGAGCATGTCGATCGCCTCGCGCTGGGCGTCCAGCGCCGCCCACAGCACGTCGCGGCGGTTCTCCAGGGTTTCGGCGGAAGTGATCACCACCATGCACGGGAACGGCCACACCTCACCGATTTCGTAGATCTCCTTGACCGGCGCTTGCAGTTGGGCGAGACGAGCGTAGGGCTCGAACAGGAAGGCGGCATCCACGCGGCCGCCGGCCAGCGACTGGATCGCCACCGAGGGTGCCACGCCCATGATGTTGAGGTCGTCAGGGGACAGCCCGGCATCGGCCAGGGTCACGCCCTTGAGCACGATGTCCGCGGTACTGCCCTGCTTCTGCGACGCCAGGTTCTTGCCGGCCAGGTCGGCCACCTCGTCGATGCCGGCGTCCTCGCGAGCCAGCAGCGCATGGTAGCCACGCTGGGCGCCGCCGACGATGCGCAGGTCGGCACCGCGGTCGGCCCAGGTGAAGGCGTTGGAGAAGCCCAGCACGCCGATGTCGAGCTGGCCACCGACGATGCCCTTGATCAGGTCGGTGCCCGAGCTGAACTCGATCAGCTCGGCATCGAGGCCGTACTTCTCGTAGAGCCCGGCCTCCTGGGCGAGCATCACCTGGGCGTCGTCCATTACGCGCACATAGCCGACCCGGAACGGTTCGTTGGCGAACAGCGGGGCGGCAAGCAGCAGTGACAGCAGGGGAGCGATGAGCCAACGTGTCATTGCACGTCTCCTTTCTCGGTTTGACGTTCGGTTTCCTGGACCTGCGTATCGATGCCGAGCAGCGAGAGCACTTCCCGACGAACATCGGCGAAAGCGGACAGGTCATGGGTCTTGGGGATATGACCGAGCGTGAACTCCTCGAGCACCCGTGCCGGACGCTGGCTGAACACCAGTACGCGGTCGGCGAGATAGAGCGCCTCGTCGACGTCGTGGGTGACCAGCACCACGGTGGGCCGCTCCTCCTCGATCAGATCCTTGAGCACGCTCTGCAGCGTCAGGCGGGTCAGCGCGTCGAGGGCGCCGAAGGGCTCGTCGAGCAACAGCACCTTGGGCCGGGCGATAAAGGCCCTGGCCAGGGCGCAGCGTTGACGCATGCCGCCGGAGACCTGATGCGGGTAGTAGTCCTCGAAGCCATCGAGCTTGACCCGAGCCAGCCACTGCACGGCCTGCTTGCGAGCCTCGCCCGCTGGCCGCCCCTGGAATTCCAGCGCCAGAGCGACGTTCTGCCTGAGCGTCATCCACGGGTAGAGCGCATGCTCCTGGAACACCAGGGTGCGCTCGGGCGCCGGACGCTCGACCGAACGGCCGCCGGCCTTCACCTGGCCCTCGGTGGCATGTTGCAGACCCGCGACCATATGCAACAGGGTCGACTTGCCGCAGCCGGACGGGCCGACCAGGGCAACGATCTCGCCGTCGCGAATGGTTGTGTCGAAGGTGTCGATCACCCGCAAGTCACCGAAGGACTTGGTGACCCGTTCGAACTGAAGCTGCATATGAGCGTCCGGAACAACTATATATACAAAAATGGAATACTTGATAGTTCAGTATATAACCATTTTTCCGAGCTTGAAAAGCCGAAGGCTACTTTATTCCCAACCGACGTGCCAGCTTGTGCAGGTTGCTGGGATCGACGTCGAGCTGCCGGGCGGCCTTCGCCCAGTTGCCGTCGCAGGCCGCCAGGGCCCGGCGAATGGCATGACGCTGCGCCTCGGCCACCTGCGTTTTTAACGCCGGCCCCGCCTCGGTCTCCTGCGGCCCGTCGGGCGCCGACACGAAAACCGGTTGCCGGCCGATGGGCAGATCGAGCCACTCCGGCTCGAGGGTGACGATGTCGTCGCGCTGCGCGCCGTGGCCCAGCGCCTTGATCGCTGCGCGGCTGATGACGTGCTCCAGCTCGCGGACGTTTCCCGGCCAGGTGTAGCCGAGCAGTGCCGCCTCGGCCTCAGGCGCGAGGCGCAGGCTGCGCACGCCCAGCCGCGTTCGGTTGATCTCGAGAAAGTGGCCGGCGAGTACCAGCACGTCGCTGTCGCGCTCGCGCAGCGGTGGAATCGCCACCGGATAGACCGACAACCGGTGGTAGAGGTCAGCGCGGAAGTGACCGTCACGCACACCGTCGGCCAGGTGCCGGTTGGTGGCGGCGATGATACGCACGTCGACCTGACGCGGGGTGTCCTCGCCCAGGCGCTGGATCTCGCCGTTCTGCAGTGCGCGCAGCAGTTTGGCCTGGACGATCAACGGCAATTCGCCCACCTCATCGAGGAACAGGGTGCCACCGTCGGCGGCTTCGAAGCGCCCCGCCCGGTCGGCCGTGGCTCCCGAGAAGGCTCCCTTGACGTGACCGAACAGTTCGCTCTCTGCCAGCGTCTCCGGCAGCGCCGCGCAGTTGACCTGAACCAGCGGCTGCTCACGGCGCGGCGAGCGCTGGTGCAGGCGACGGGCAAACAGCTCCTTGCCTACGCCGGTCTCGCCGCTGAGCAGCACCGGCAGGTCGGACTCGGCCACCACGTCGAGCTCCCGCAGCAGCCGCTGGAGCACCGCGCTATGGCCGAGAATCTCGCCCCCATCGCCGGATTCCACCTGGACCACGGCGTCATGGCGCGCCACGCGCAGCGCGCGCACTTCCTGCTCCAGACGTGTCATGCGTACCGCCGCCTCGGCGAGTAACGCATAGCGCTCCAGCGCGAGACGGTCCTCGTCGTCGAAGGTCCCCGCCAGCAACGCATCCAGCGTCAGCACGCCCCAGGGCTCGCCTTCCACGTGCAGGCTGATGCCCATGCAGTCATGGACGTGGAGCGGCTCGCCGGGATGCTGCTCGATCAGGCCATCGTAGGGATCGGGCAGGGACGAATCGGGTGGGAACAGGGTCGAGCGCCGGCTGGTGAGGATAGTGGCCAGGCGTGGATGGCGGGCCACCTCGAAACGGCGGCCCAACGCTTCGCGGACCAGGCCGTCCACCGCCACCGGGGCCAGGACTTCGTCCTGCAGGCGAAGAAGGCACACTGCACCACAGCGAAAACCCTCGCGCAGGGTGCGCACCAGGCGCTGCAGGCGCACGGCGCTGGGCAGTTCGGTGGTCAGGTCGGCAAGCAGCGAGTGGTCCAGCATGGTGAAAATCACCTCTTAAAAGGTAAAAACAACCTTACTTGGCCGGGGTGCTTTTCACCATGACTGATTTAACCAATTGAAATAATAGAGTTGGCACGACGATTGCTCAGACAGAAAGGCATCCCATCGTATGAGGAACACCGCATGAGCCTGCTGGAACAGACCGTCGGCCGCATCGCCCTGTCGCTGCCCGGCGCTACCCGAATTTTCCATGTCCACAATATCGACTTCTGCTGTGGCGGGCGCATCAGCCTGAGCCAGGCCGCCGAACGAGCCGGCCTGCCTGCCGACAAGCTGGTCGCCGAACTCGAGGCACTACCGGCCGTCAGCAGTGAACAGCGCGACTGGCGCGAGGCCAGTAACGACGAGTTGATCGACCATCTCCTCACCCGTTATCACGACGTGCACCGCGAGCAACTTCCCGAGCTGATCCGCATGGCGCGCCGGGTCGAGCAGGTTCATGGCGAGCGAGACAGCTGTCCTCGCGGTCTGGCTGACCTGCTGCTGGTGATCTACCAGGAGATGGAAAGCCACATGCAGAAGGAGGAGCAGATCCTGTTCCCCATGCTGCGCCGCGGTCTGGGCGCCCAGGCCCAGGGGCCGATCGCGGTGATGCGCCATGAGCACGACGACCACGGCGAGAACCTCGAGCAAGTGATGCGGCTCACCAATGACATCACCCCGCCCAAAGGCGCCTGCACCACCTGGCGCGCTCTCTATACCGGCCTGCGCGAGTTCCGCGAGGACCTGATGGAGCACATCCACCTGGAGAACAACCTGCTGTTCGAGCGGGTCGTCTAAGTCCCGCGTCGGACGAAAACGGCGCCCCTCGGGGCGCCGTTTCCCGTTACGGAACGGATTAAAACGGGGGATCACACCGTGCGCGAGAAGCGGCCTTCGTTGGGCTTGAGGTAGGCATCGAAGGCCATCGCCATGTTGCGCATCATCAGGCGCCCGGCGGGCTTAACCTCGATGGCGTCGTCGCGGATCGTCAGCAGGCCGTCCGCCTGCATCTCCTCGAGTTCGCCGAGGGCGTCGGCGAAATAGTCGCGGAAGGCGATGTCGTGGCGCGCTTCGATGGCGCCGAAGTCGATGCGGCCGTGGCACATCAGGGCGTTGATCACGTCGCGACGCAGGCGGTCGTCGTCGTTGAGGCGGTAGCCACGCATCACCGGCAGCCGCCCGCTCTCAAGGCGCGCCTGGTACTGGGCGGTCTCCTTGACGCTCTGGCTGTAGCTGTCGCCGACCTTGCCGATGGAGGTGATGCCCAGGCCGATCATGTCGCAGTCGGCGTGGGTGGAGTAGCCCTGAAAGTTGCGCTGCAGGGTGCCGTTCTCCATGGCCAGGGTCAGCTCGTCTTCGGGCAGGGCAAAGTGGTCCATGCCGATATAGACGTAGCCGGCCGCGGTCAGGCGGCGAATGGTCAGCTCGAGCAGCTCCAGCTTGCGCTCCGGTGGCGGCATGTCTTCAGGGCGGATCAGGCGCTGGGCCTTGAACAGCTCCGGCAGATGGGCATAGCTGTAGGCAGCGATGCGGTCGGGGCGCAGGGCGATGATCTTGTCGAGCGTCGTATCGAAGCTCGCCACCGTCTGCAGCGGCAGGCCGTAGATCAAGTCGACGCTGACCGACTGGAAGCCGGCCTCACGCGCCGCCGCCACCAGCTCGACCACCTGCTCTTCGCTCTGCACCCGATTGACCGCCTTCTGCACGTCGGGGTCGAAATCCTGAACGCCGAAGCTCAGCCGGTTGAAGCCGAGGTCGTGCAGCTCGTGGATCTGGGGCGGCGTGACCGTGCGCGGGTCGACCTCCAGCGAGAACTCACGCTCTGAGGCCTCGGCAAAGTGAAAGGCCTCGTCGAGGGCCATCATCAGCTCGCCGAGTTGGGCATTGCTGAGGTAGGTGGGCGTGCCGCCGCCCAGGTGCAGCTGGGTCATGCGCCGGCTCTCGTCGAACAGCGCGCCCTGCACGCGGATTTCCTGCTTCAGCCACTCGAGGTACTCGGCCGCCCGCTCGGTGTTGTGGGTGATGATCTTGTTGCAGGCACAGTAGTAGCACAGGCTCTTGCAGAACGGGATGTGTACGTAGACCGACAGCGGCTTGGGCGTGGCGACGCGGTTGCTTCGCTCGGCGGCAGCACGGTAGTCGTCCTCGGCGAAGGCCGCATGGAACTGGGGCGCCGTCGGGTAGGACGTATAGCGAGGGCCCGGACGGTCGTACTTCTCTACCAGCGGGCGATTGAACAGCAGGTCGTCTTGCATGATCGGAACAGCCTCTTGAAACGTCGGCGTGGCAAGCCATGCCTCATGCCCGACAGTATGACATTCGGCGAGAGGCAACGTCTCGACAGCTCACCTTTCTATTGTCCGGGGTCAAGTCTAGCGCCTCGGGCCAAGTGTATGCGCCGCGCCATGTCTGCCGGCAGGCAATCGCTCGGGAATCCGGCTCAACCAAACGGTCAGGCGCCAGGCCACCAGCAGCCAGCCCAGGCTCCAGGCTGCTGCCGAGCACCACAGCAATGTCAGCCAGGCGCTGCCCGCCTCGATCGCCCATAGCCGCAGTGCGGCAGAGGTGGCGAACAGCCCGGCCAAGGGAAGCAGTGCCCACTCGCGTTCGGGGCGCTGTTTCGCCCGCGAGATGACGTGACGCAGCATGATACAGCTGGCAAGCGTGCCCAACGCCCCCACGGTAAAGGCGTGCAGCGCCGTGCTGGCGTGCTCCGGCGCCCACCAGCGGCGCGCCAGCAGCAGCAACCCGATGGCAATCCAGGCGTAGCCCAGCATCAACACCTGCAAGTCGAGCCTCGCCACGCACCGCGCCGGTTCCCAGCGCAGGATACGCCACAGCAACAGGAGTCCCGCCGCCAGCGTCGTCACCGCAGCCAGGGGATGCAGCGGCTCCCACGGCGCCAGGAAGGCCACCAGCCCCAGCAGTACGATCAAGGCCGCCTCGGTCCGCGGCTGCACGCCGGCGCCAGTCTGTCGGGAGGTCTGCATCAGGTAGCCGTTGACCGCCGGCGCGATAACGCGCCCGCCCATGAAGGTCATCAGCAGCACCAGCCACAGCACGCTCTGATGCATCAATGGCGCCGTGGTGGGCATGTCGTCGAAGTAGCGCCAGGTCAGGGTCACCACGGCCAGCAGGCAGATCATGCCCAGCAGCGGCGAGAGCAGCCGGTTGCGCCACTTCTTGGCGGCGATGAAGCGCGGCACCAGGTGTGCGGCCACCCACAGAGCGAAGACCCCGTCGGCCAACGAGGCCACTACCGCCCCTGGCCAGTCCAGCACGCCCAGCCGGCCCACCAGCCACAGCACCACCAGCATGATGAGTTGCCGCCGCGGAACGGGGCCCAGCAAATAGCCCGCGATCACCGCCAGGGCGAAACCGAACAGCATCTCGCGGGCGTGGGCGGCCGGCGACGCCAGCTGCACCGGCGCCCAGCCGTGATACAGCGCCAGCAGGGAGAGCGGCACCATCAGGGCGGCATGCAGCGCCGACAGCGGAAATAGCCAGCGCCAGGCCGGTAACCGGAGAGAGTTGGCGCCGGTCGCATCGACACCGGGCTTGGCAATGTCTTTAAACATGTATATAAAATACTACTTAGTACCGTCGCTGGGAACCGGCGCGAGGGAGCCATGAGAAACGGAGCCATGAGGAACAATGCTTCACGCCTGGCCTGGCTCACCCTGGCCTACGGCTGTATCGGCCTGGGAGCCGTCGGGGCCGTGCTCCCGCTGCTGCCGACCACGCCGTTCCTGCTGCTCGCTGCTTGGGCGGCCCCCAAGGGCTCGCCGCGCCTGGCGCGCTGGCTGTGGCAGCATCCGCGGTTGGGGCCGATACTGCAGGCCTGGCAGCTCCAGCGTGCCGTTCCCAGGCATGCCAAGCGCATGGCGGCGATACTGCTGGCCCTGAGCTGGCTGATACTATGGGTGAGCGGCGCATCCGGCTACGTACTGGGCGCGACGGCAGCGATCTTCTGCTGTGTAGCCGCTTTCGTCTGGACGCGACCCGATGCCACACCCCTGGGCGCCGGACGCCACGAGGCGAGCAGCACTGTTATGATAAGAAGGTTTTAGCATACTTAAATTGATGCTTATCAAGCCAATAACGGACTTGCCATGCACCTGACCCGCTATACCGACTATGCGTTGCGCGTGCTGATCTTCCTGGCCGTCAAGGGCGAGGAACGCTCCACGATCCATGAAATCGCAGAGAGCTTCGGTGTCTCGCGCAACCATCTGATGAAGGTGGTGCAGGACCTCAGCCACCGCGGCTACATCACCACCATCCGCGGCAAGAACGGTGGGCTGCTGCTCAATCGCCGACCTGAGGAGATCACCCTCGGCGGACTGGTAAGGGACACCGAGCACGAGCTCGGCCTGGTGGAATGCTTCCGCGACAGCAATGACTGCGTCATTACCCCGGCCTGCCGACTCAAGCCAATTCTCAATGAGGCCATGGATGCCTTCATGGGCGTCCTCGATCAATATACGTTGGCCGACATGCTCGGCAGGCGACAGCCACAGCTCGCCCGCTTGATGCAGATCGCCACCAGCCCCGCCTGATTGTGCCAAGATTAGCTTTGGCTCTAAATCGAGACCAGACGCCAAGCGGACTCCTTTCGCTCTGTACTGGCTTAACCGTGAACTAGAAAGCATCAGGAGAAAACCATGAAGAAGTTGACTGCCGCCCTGCTCGCCGGTGCCGCCAGCCTGGTATTTGCCGCCACCGCCCAGGCAGAAGCCGACGGCGAGGCGGTGTACAACCAGGCTTGCATGGCCTGCCACATGACCGGCGCCGCCGGCGCCCCGATCCGCGGCGACGCGGATGCCTGGGCACCGCGCATGGAGCAGGGCATCGACACGCTCTACACCCACGCCATCGAGGGCATCGGCGCCATGCCACCCAAGGGTGGCCAGATGGGCCTGAGCGACGAGGAAGTCCAGGCCGCAGTCGACTACATGGTCGAACCGGTGCTGTAAGCCAATTCGCACTCAGGCTCGGCGTCTTGCAAGCCTGATAAAGGGGCGCCATGCCGCATTCGCGGCATGGCGCCCCGTCTTTTTTCGGCCATCTCTTCCGCTCTTCCTCCCCGCTCTTCCGGTTCCGGTGCCTTTCGCTCCGTCACGCCGCCTACCCCTTTAGGGCTACCCACAGAGCTTCGGCTTTCATCACTCGGGCCATGACCCACGTCAATTCCAGCGCCAGGAGCAGCTGGCAAGATAGGCCTCAGCAACAAAAGTCATATTTCACATGCCTGTTCAATGAGCCACCTCTTCGAGGCCCTGCAGGTAAGGAAACAAGGAATGCCCATGCCTACCCGGCGCAGCGCCCCGTCTCCCCTGGCCCACACCTGGCTGATCGGTCTGCTGATGCTGCTGTTCACCCTGCCGGCCATGGCCATCGAGCTGGAGCAGGTTCGCCCCGGCTTTCCCGAGGCGACCAGGTTGAGCGAAGCCGAGGGCACCCTTCCCACCATGACGGTGCTGGATGATGCCAATGCGCCGCTGGGCTACGTCTTCGAGAGCGTCGATATCGCCCCCATCCCCGCCTATTCGGGCAAGCCGGTCAACCTGCTGGTAGGCATCGATCTGGAAGGCCGCATCGTCCTGGCGGATATCCTCTCCCATGAGGAGCCCATCATGCTGGTGGGTATTCCCGAGACGAAGCTGGAGGGGTTCGCCGATGCGCACGTTGGCGCCCACGTCAACGACCGCCTGAAAGTGGGCGACAATCTGGACGCCATCTCCGGCGCCACCGTTACCGTCATCGTGGTCAGCGACACCATCCTGCGCACCGCGCGCAGGGTCGCCGCCGAGCAGGGGCTGATCGCCGATCCCTCCGCCATGCCGGTGGCTCGGGTACTCGCGGACGTCTATGCCCCCGCCGATTGGGAGACGCTCACCGGCGACGGCACCATCCGTCGTTTTCAACTGACTCATGGCGAAGTGGACGAGGCTTTCGTCGGTACGCCCGCGGAACACTACCTGCATACGCCGCAGCCTGCTGAGCGCCCCTTCATCGAGCTGTTCTACACCTACCTCAACCCGCCCACCGCCGGCCGCAACCTGCTGGGCGACACCGGCTACGAGCGACTGATGGCGGAGCTCGGCGAGGGCGAGCACGCCATTGCCGTGATGGGCCGCGGCGACTACTCCTTCAAGGGCTCGGGTTACGTGCGCGGCGGCATCTTCGACCGCCTCGAACTCAGCCAGGGCAACGCCACCGTCAGCTTCCACGACAGCGATCACATCCGCCTGGGCAGCCTCGGCATCGAAGGCGCGCCCGACTTCGCCGAGCGCGACATCTTCATCATTCGCGAGGGTGCCGCCTTCGACCCCGGCCGGCCGTGGCAGCTGGAGCTGCTGGTGCGCCGCGCCTCCGGCCCGCTGGATACCGAGTTCAGCCGCTTCAGCGCCGACTACAGCGTGCCCGAGTCTTACATCGAACGGCCCGAGGCCCCCAAGGAGGAGCCGATCTGGGTCCAGGTGTGGCGCGACAAGGCGTTCCAGATCGCCATCCTTGGTGCCGGCCTGGTGGTACTCACCGGCATCATGCTGTTCCAGGACGTGCTGGTGCGCTACCCGCGGATCATGCGTCCGCTGCGCCTGGGTTTCCTGGTCTACACGCTGGTATTCATCGGCTGGTACTCGCTGGCGCAGCTCTCCGTCGTCAATGTGCTCACCTTCACCAACTCGCTGATCACCGGCTTCAGCTGGGGGTCGTTCCTGATCGACCCGATGATGTTCATCCTCTGGTCGTTCGTGGCGGTGAGCCTGCTGCTATGGGGTCGCGGTGTGTTCTGCGGCTGGCTGTGCCCCTTCGGCGCACTGCAGGACCTGGTCAACAAGGCCGCACGCAAGCTGGGCGTCAGGCAGTATGAATTGCCCTTCGGCCTGCACGAACGGCTGTGGGCGATCAAGTACATCATCCTGCTGGCGCTGTTCGCCGTCTCGCTGCATTCGCTGGGCACCGCCGAGCGCTACGCCGAGGTGGAGCCGTTCAAGACCGCCATCACCCTGCGCTTCCAGCGCGAATGGGGCTTCCTGCTCTACGCGCTGGGCCTGGTCGCGATCTCGGCCTTCACCCACAAGGCCTACTGCCGCTACGTCTGCCCGCTGGGCGCGGGACTCGCCATCCCCGCCCGCCTGCGCCTGTTCGACTGGCTCAAGCGTCATCGCGGCAGCTGCGGCACGCCCTGCCAGATCTGTGCCAACGAATGCGAAGTGGCCGCCATCCATCCCGACGGCCGCATCAACGCCAACGAGTGCCACTACTGCCTCGACTGCCAGATCACCTACCACGACGACCGTCGCTGCCCACCGATGATCAAGCGCCGCAAGCGCTACGAGAAAGCGGCGCGCGTATCGGGCGACAAGGGCCGCGTCGAGATTCACGAACCCGCCAATGCCGTCGATCGGCTGCAGCGTATTCCGACCCACCAAGAGGACTGAACCATGAGTGACAAGAAGCAGATCGAGAACCTCGGTCGCCGGCACTTCCTGCGCAACAGCGCGGTGACCGGCGTTGCCGGGGCCGGCCTGGCCAGCGGCTTCGGCGCCAGCGCGCTGATGGCTAGCCGCCAGGCCCAGGCCGCCGGCGCCGCCGAGGGCAGCGTGGCACCGGGCGAACTCGACGAATACTACGGTTTCTGGAGCGGCGGCCATTCAGGCGAAGTGCGCGTGCTGGGCGTGCCCTCCATGCGCGAGCTGATGCGCATCCCGGTGTTCAATGCGGACAGTGCCACTGGCTGGGGCATCAGCAACGAGTCCAAGCGCATCCTGGGCGAGTCCGCACGCTTCCTCAACGGCGACAGCCACCACCCCCACGTCTCGATGACCGACGGCCACTACGACGGCAAGTACCTGTTCATCAATGACAAGGCCAATACCCGCGTGGCACGCATCCGTCTCGACATCATGAAGACGGACAAGATCACCACCATCCCCAACGTCCAGGCGATCCACGGCCTGCGCCTGCAGAAGGTGCCGCACACCAAGTACGTGTTCTGCAACGCCGAGATGCCGATTCCGCAGGTCAACGACGGCCGCGACCTGGAGAATCCCGAGAATTACTGGACCATGTTCAACGCGGTGGACGCGGAGAGCATGGACGTGGCCTGGCAGGTGATCGTCGATGGCAACCTCGACAACACCGACGCCGACTACACCGGCCGCTTCGTCGCCGCGACCTGCTACAACTCCGAGAAGGGCGTGACGCTCGCCGACACCATGCGCGCCGAGCGTGACTGGGTCGTGGTGTTCGACGTCGACGCGATCGAAGCCGCCGTCGCTGCCGGCCAGTACGAGACCCTGGGAGACTCCCCGGTGCCGGTACTCGACGGCCGCAAGGGCTCCCAGTTGACCCGCTACATCCCGGTGCCCAAGAACCCGCACGGCCTGAACACCTCGCCGGACGGCAAGTACTTCATGGCCAACGGCAAGCTGTCGCCGACCGTGACCATCATCGCGATCGACAGGCTGCCGCAGCTGTTTGACGACGCCATCGAGCCGCGCGATACCGTGGTCGGCGAGCCCGAGCTGGGCCTGGGGCCGCTTCACACCACCTTCGACGGCCGCGGGTATGCCTACACCACGCTGTTCATCGACAGCCAGGTGGCCAAGTGGAACATCGAGGACGCCATTCGCCACTACAACGGCGAAGAGGTGAACTACATCCGCCAGAAGCTGGACGTGCACTACCAGCCCGGCCACAACCACGCCAGCCTCACCGAGTCGCGCGATGCCGACGGCAAGTGGCTGGTGGTGCTGTGCAAGTTCTCCAAGGACCGCTTCCTGCCGGTGGGCCCGCTGCGCCCCGAGAACGACCAGTTGATCGACATCAGCGGCGACGAGATGAAGCTGGTGCACGACGGCCCGACCTACGCCGAGCCGCACGACTGCATCCTGGTGCGCGCCGACCAGATCGACCCGCTGCGCGTATGGCGGCGTGACGACCCCTTCTTCGCCGATACCATCGCCATGGCCCAGGCCGATGGCGTCGATGTCGAGCGCGAGAACAAGGTGATTCGCGATGGCAACAAGGTGCGCGTCTACATGACCTCCGTCGCGCCGACGTTCGGCCTGACCGAGTTCAAGGTCAAGCAGGGTGACGAAGTCACCGTGGTGGTCACCAACCTCGACCGGGTGGAGGACCTGACCCACGGTTTCTGCATGGTCAACCACGGCGCGCAGATGGAAGTCGGCCCGCAGCAGACCGCCAGCGTCACCTTCGTCGCCGATAAGCCCGGGGTGTTCTGGTACTACTGCAACTGGTTCTGTCACGCCATGCACATGGAAATGACCGGCCGCATGCTGGTCGAGAAGGCCTGATAGCCCTCGGGGCCGGGCAAGCCCGGCCCCGAGTTTTCGGAGAAACGTATGACCCGACGACCGATCCTCGGCGTCCTGATCCTGATTCTGACCGCCTGGCTGATGATGCCGGGCGGGGCGCTGGCCGCCGATTGGCAGGCCAGTCCGGGCGAATCGCTGCAGCCGCTGGTCGAACGGGCCAGTGACGGCGATCGCCTGCTGCTGCCCGCGGGCCGCTATCCCGGCCCGCTCACCCTCGACCGCACGCTGAGCGTGGAGGCCGAGCCCGGCGCCGTGATCGATGCCGGCGGCAACGGCCATGGCGTGATCGTCGCCGCCCCCGCTAGCGTGATCGACGGCCTCACCGTCGAGAACTGGGGCCGCGACCTCACCGCCATGGATACCGGCATCCTGGTGGAACGCACCGCTACCGGCAGCGTCATTCGCCGTTCGCGCCTCGAGGGTCCTGGCTTCGGCATCCGGCTCGATGCTGCCAATGAGGTGGAAGTGCTCGACAACGTCATTCGCGGCGACACCTCGCTGCGCTCGCAGGATCGTGGCAACGGCATCCACCTGTACAACGTGCGCGACGCGCGGGTCGAGGGCAACGACATCCGCGAGGTGCGCGACGGCATCTACATCGACAGCAGCAGCCAGAGCCTGCTGCGCGGCAACCGGATGCAGGACCTGCGCTATGGCGTGCACTACATGTACGCCCACGACAACCGCGTGGAAGAGAACCTGACCCGCAACACCCGCACCGGCTATGCGCTGATGCAGTCACGCCACCTGACGGTAGTGAACAACCGCTCCGAGGGCGACCTCAACTACGGCATCCTGATGAACAACATCACCTACTCCACGCTGCGCGGCAATCGCATCAGCGGCATACGCCAAGCGCTGGACGCCAGTGGCGAGGGTATGGTCAGCGGCGCCGAAGGCAAGGCGCTGTTCGTCTACAACGCCCAGTTCAACCGCTTCGAGGGCAACCGCCTGGCCGGCAGCGACATCGGCATCCACCTCACCGCCGGTTCCGAGGACAACACGGTGGTAGGCAACGCCTTCGTCGACAACCGCCAGCAGGTGATGTACGTCGCCACGCGCACCCAGGAGTGGTCGGAGGAGGGCCGCGGCAACTACTGGAGCGACTACCTGGGCTGGGACCTGTCCGGTGACGGTACCGGCGACACGGCCTACGAGCCCAACGACGCCATGGACCGCCTGCTGTGGCGCTACCCCGTCGCGCGGCTGCTGATGCACAGCCCCGCGGTGCTGACCCTGCGCTGGGTGCAGCGCCAGTTTCCCGTCTTCCGCCCCCAGGGCGTGAAGGACAGCGCCCCCCTGATGACAGAACCCGACTTCGGAGACACCGACACATGACCGCGGTGATCGAATTCCACGGCGTGACCCGGCGCGACGGCGACGTGGTACGCCTCGACGCCCTCGACCTCACGGTCAGCGAGGGCGAGGTGCTCGCCCTGCTCGGCCACAACGGCGCCGGCAAGACCACCACCATGAAGCTGATCCTGGGGCTGCTCTCGCCCAGCGCGGGTTCGATTTCCGTACTCGGCGGCGCCCCCGACGGTGCCCATGCCGAGACGCTGCGCCGACGCTTGGGCTACCTGCCCGAGAACGTCAGCTTCTACGAACAGCTCAGCGGCCGCGAGGTGCTGGATTTCTTTGCCCGGCTCAAGCGCGTCGACCGCCGACAGGTGGCCGACCTGCTCGAGCAGGTCGGCCTGGGCGCGGCGGCCAAACGCCGGGTGAAGACCTACTCCAAGGGCATGCGCCAGCGCCTCGGCCTGGCCCAGGCGCTGCTCGGCGAGCCGCGCCTGCTGCTGCTCGACGAACCCACTACCGGGCTCGACCCCGCCGCCACCCGAGATTTCTACGAGACGGTGCGCAGCCTGCGCGAGCGCGGCTGCACGGTGCTGCTCTCCTCCCACGTGCTGCCGGGGGTGGAGCCCTACATCGACCGCGCGCTGATCCTAGGCGGCGGCCGCCGCCTGGCACTGGGCAGCCTCGAGACCCTGCGTGCCGAAGCCGCACTGCCGACGACCATTCGCGCCCGCGGCCGGCTGGAAGGCGCCGACTGGCAGCAGCCCTGGAACGACTCGCGCATCCAGGCGCGTCCGCTCAACGGCCACGAGGTGTCGCTCTCGGTACCGGCCGATGCCAAGCTCGCCGTGCTGCGCCACCTCACCGCCCAGCCCGGTGTCGAGGATGTCGAACTGCTGCCGCCCACGCTGGAACACCTGTACACCCATTTCTCCGCCGGGCTCGCGCCCCGTGAACGAGGAGACGCCCAATGAACGCCATCCTGACCCTGGCCGGCAAGGAGTTCCGCGACGGTATGCGCAACCGCTGGGTGCTGGCCATTACCCTGGTGCTGGCGCTGCTCGCCGTGGGCATCGCCTGGTTCGGCGCCGCCGCCAGCGGCGGACTGGGCTTCACCTCGCTGGCCACCACGCTGGTGAGCCTGGCCACCCTGGCGGTGTTCCTGATCCCGCTGATCGCCCTGCTGCTGGCCTACGACGCCGTGGTCGGCGAGCAGGAGGCGGGCACATTGCTGCTGCTGCTCACCTATCCCGTCAGCCGCAGCTCGCTGCTGCTGGGCAAGTTCCTCGGCCACGGCTTGATACTGGGCAGCGCCACGGCGCTGGGCTTCGGCATTGCAGGCGTGGTGATCGCGCTGGGCGCCGAGGGCGTGGCGCTGGGCGAGCTCGCCGCCGGCATGGGCCTGCTGATCGCCAGCAGCGTGCTGCTGGGCTGGGTGTTCATCGCCTTCGCCTACCTGATCAGCGTGTGGGTGAGCGAGAAGGCTCGCGCCGCCGGCTTGGCGCTGGTGGTGTGGTTCCTGTTCGTGCTGGTGTTCGACCTGGCCCTGCTGGCCCTGCTCGTCAGCGTCAAGCAGGGTGGCGACTGGCTGCCCTGGCTGCTGCTGCTCAATCCCACCGAGCTGTTCCGCCTGATCAACCTGGCTGGCTTCGAGGCGGCGCGCAGCTATACCGGCCTGACTTCCATTGCCACAGGCGGCGCCTTCCGCCCCGCCGTGCTGCTACCGCTGCTGATGGCCTGGGTGCTGGTCCCCCTGGGTTTGGCGCTGCTGCGCTTCCGCCATCGCTCGGCCTGACCCCGCTTTCTCTTTTCGGAGTGCCCGATGCCTCGCTTCCTGCTACTTTCCCTGCTTCTGCTGACTCTGCTGCTTGCCGGGTGCGGCGAATCGGAGCCCGTCGCCCTGGCCGCCGCCGAGCCCATCGAGTCCGGCGACAGCTGCCACGTGTGCGGCATGCTGATCGACGAGCACCCTGGCCCCAAGGGCCAAGCCTTCCTGGACAAGCAGGGCTCGGCGCTGAAGTTCTGTTCCACCGCGGAGCTGTTCGCCTTCCTGCGCCAGCCGGAGAACGAAACCCGCCTCTCCCATGCCTACGTGCACGACGTCGCCGTTACGCCCTGGAGCCAGCCGGCCAATGATGCCTTCATCCTCGCCAGCGAGGCGTGGTACGTGGCGGGTCACGACCAGCGCGGATCCATGGGCCACACCCTGGCTTCGTTCAGGGAGCGCCACCACGCCGAGGCCTTCGCCGAGACCCACGGCGGCGAGCTGTATGCCTTCGACGACATCGATCTCGACCTGCTGGCCCGGCTGAGCCGCGGCGAGCTGGGCGGCAGTGAGGCGATGGGCGGCATGGCCGGCCATGGCAGCGGCCACGGAGATGACCACGGCACCGGCGGCGGCCACTGAGTCCAGCGGGACAGCCGTTGCACGGCGTGCTAGGCTCGGGCGCATCGATTTTCGAGGACCCCGCATGCGTTCCACCGCCCTGCTCGCTCCCGTCCTGATCGGCCTGGCATTGGCCGGGCCGGCCGCGGCCACCAACTACAACGTCAGCGATGCCGAGCAGCACGACAGCTGGCACTCCGTGGTGCTGTCGCTGGGCAAGGAGCGTCATTTCCGCGCCCTCGAGCAGACCAGCTACAGCGACTCGATCCTGAGCGTCAACTACAGCGCCGGCGTGTGCGACCTGCCGTGGCTCGAGGTACGCGTCGAACTGCAGGAGCACCAGCCCGAGAGCCGCGTGGCCAACCTGGTCCCCGGCGACCTACGGGTCGACCACGAGACCATCCACAGCGGCATGGCGGAATTCATCACCCAGCGCGGCGACCGCGGCTTCTACGTCAATTTCTACCTCGACACCCAGGCACTCCTGCTCGACGAGATGCGCAGCGGCGAGACGCTGCGGCTGCGCTTCGATCGCGGCGACGAGGACTACTGGTTCATGAGCTTCGAGCTGGCGGGGGCCGGAGAGGCCATCGCCCGTGCCGAACGGCTGTGCGAGGCGGCCGGCTGATGGCGACGCTGCTGTTTCGGCTGGCCAACGTCACCGAGGAGGAAGCCTGGGAGGTACGCCGGCTGCTCGACGAGCACGGCTTCGACACCTACGAGACCCAGGCCGGCTTCTGGCGCCTGGGGGTCGATGCCATCTGGCTGCGTGACCCCGCGCAGCTGGAGGCTGCGCGCGAGGTACTCGAGCGCTACCAGGGCGAGCGACAAGCGCGCGTACAGCAGGAGCATGCCGACCGCGTCGCGCAGGGAGAAGCGCCGACCCTGTGGCGGCGCCTGTGGCAGCATCCCGTTCAGATGCTGCTGGTGGCATTGGCGGTGCTGGCCATTCTGGCCCTGACGCTGGTGCCCTTCCTGGGGCTCATCTAGGGAACAGCTGCGTGTCGAGATATTCCACCGTGAGGTAATCCTCGAACGACCACAGGCGAACGAAGCGGCCGCGTTCGCGATCCTCGCTGCCATCACCGCCCCATACGGTCAGGCTGCTTGGCTCCTGCGGCATGCCCGCCTTGAGCTGCTCGAACCACCATTCGGTCATCTCCTCCTCCCACGGCTGGCCATACTTGTCCTCGAGCTGCCCCTTCACGGCCTGGAAGTCCTCCACCTCGGGATGAAAGGCCACCACCAGCGCCAGTTGGTCACTGCCAGCGGGGAACACATAGCGCAGGTCCGTCGCCGGCTCGTCAGGTGCCCGCAGCACGCCGTCGACGATCAGGTCTTCCTCCTCGGTCTGCTGCACCTCGACCTCGATCACGCCATCGCGCTCGAGAACGGCCATCACCTCCTCGGAGGACATGCCGAACTCGGCGCTGCGATAGCCGCTAGGTCCCTGGGCCGCCGCGGTACTACCCGCCCAGGCCAGCACCAGCGTGGTCAGCAGCCCACCACACAGCGTTGCGGGTCGAAGCATCGTCATCATGAACCTTCCTCCAGGTCACTCTTGCTGCGCTTGGTGGTCACTCTCCCACGACCTCGATCACGCCACGCATGTCGCGGTTTTCATGAGGGCGGCAGTGATAAGGATAGCTGCCGGGCTCGCCGAAGGTGCGCTCCCAGCTCTCCTCGGGAAACAGCCGCTCCGAACCGAACTCCTCATCGGCGAAGAAGACGTCGTGACTGGTGCGCTTCTCGCCATTGACCCAGCGCACCGTGGTACCGACTTTTACCTCGAGCTCGGCGGGGTGAAAGCCGTAGTCGCGCATCTCCACTTCGATCACGTCATCGCCGGCCTGCACCACCCCGCCCAGCAGCAGGGTGGCCAGGGCGGTCGCGCCGAATGTCAGTCCGATCCTCTGTCTCATGAGCGTCTCCTCCCCGGTCGTCGCGTCAGCGGGTGACGCGCGTTGCATTGATCTCCACCATGTCTTCGCCGAAGGTCTCTTCCGGCGTCTCGGCGCCGAAGGCCAGACCGTACTGGAAGGAGACGTGGTGGAAGCGCGAGTCGGCATGGTCGTCGTGCAGCGCCACGTTGAGGCTGTAGAGGCGCCCCAGGTCGAGCGGCTTGTCGCCTTCCGTGCCGGTCTTGAGCGCACGGGTCAGATAGGCGGTCCATACCCCGTCCTGCTCTGCGGCGCTGAACGCGATGGCCTGGCTGTCGCTGAAGTGGCGCTCGTCGAGGATGTAGCCCGACTCGACCGAACCGTCGCCGCTGTTGTAGCGCGCCAGGTCGACATAGACGCCGGCGTCGAGGAGCTCCTGGATCTCGGCTTCCTCCTTGAGCTTGTCCCAGCCGCCGCGCGCCGCGCCACGACGCCCTTTTATCTCGATCTCGGTGCGGCTCTCGGTGAGGTACTTGGTGACGCCGTTGCCGCTCATCAGGTCGAGCCGCTCGGCAAGCTCGCTCGCCGCCAGCGCTTCGGCTTCCGGGGCATCCGGCATGTAGGCGGAATCATGATGGCAACTCGCCCAGCAGCCCGCCCGGTCGGCCATGTCGACGCGCTCGTCGGAGAGGCTCACGGTCAGCTTGAAGGGATTGTCCGGGTCCATCACGCCGCCTTCGACGAAGGGCAACGGCGCATGCTCGCCGGCCTCCCACTGGAACTGCATATAGAGGTAGTCGTCGTCGAAGGCGGCCCTGACGCTCATCGGCACGTGGCCGCGCTTGTCGCCCAGGTCGAAGGTCTCGATCTTCTCGCCGGCCACGGCCAGCGCGCCGATGTCCGCCTCTTCACCCTGGTGACACCAGATGCAGCGATCGCCGAAGCTGAAGGCGCGACCGCCGCCATGCTCGCTGCCGTCCTGGATCCATTCGATGGAGGCCTGGCCGGGCAGGAAGAGCGTCAGGTCGATGGCCGGCACCGCGTCCCAGTCGAGCGACGCGGCCAGGTTCTCCTCGACCGTGGCGGCCTCGCCGAGATCCTCGCTCTCCAGCGGCACGCCGGGGGCCTCCTCGGCACCCTCCGCCTCGCTGACGGCTTCGAAGCGACCCGCCCATACCGGCGATTCGTCCCACGCTTCGGGCAACTGGTGAGCGATGCCCTGGTGACATTCGATGCAGGTCATGCCCTGCTCGAAGGCTCGGGCGTGCTCGCGCGAGGCGCGAGCGGCCTGCTGCTCCAGATCCATTGCCGACCAGTCGTGACAGTTGCGACATTCGCGCGAGTCGGTACGCAGCATCGAGCGCCATACGTTCTCGGCCAGGTGGATACGCTTGGCCTCGAATTCCTCCTGGGTATCGATCGTTCCCAGCATCCAGTGCCACACCTCGCGGCTGGCCTGGATCTTGCGAATCATCTTGGGCCCCCAGGCATCGGGCACGTGGCAATCCGAGCAGGCCGCCCCCACGCCGGTGGCGTTCTGGTAGTGCGGGCGATCCTGATACTCCTCGTGGACCCAGCTCATCTCATGGCAGGAGGTGCTGCAGAACGTGTAGCTGTTGGTGGCTTCCATCACGGTATTGAAGCCGCCCCAGAAGATGATGCCGGCAACGAAAAAGAACACGGCGGCACCCAGCGATGCCCCCATGATGGTGATCTTGCGCCAATTGCGTGGACGCTCCCCCATGATCCTTACTCCCAAAATGTCATGACGCGAGTGCTTGCCCTCGAACTGCTGCCGCCCTGCTTATGGTTGTTGTGTCGGCCCCTTCTCCAGCCGCTTCGGCATCGCGAAGTGGCTGGAGAAGGGGCCGGGGTAGCCTCGTAGGGCCCCCCGGCGGTAGCGGCTGTGGCGATCAGCCGACGTGATGCCTGCGGTTGTAGACGTTGAACTTTCCGGTCGGCGTGTTGAGGCCCTCGACGACCGCCTTCACTTCCAGCGTCTTGTCGTCGAAGACGACGATGGCGCCGTCGTTCTGGTGGCCGTCGCCACGCGCCCAGATGGAGACCCACACCTCGGTACCGGTCTGGTCGTACTCCATGTGCACCGCCACGGCGTCATGCTCCAACGGACGGTCGGCGACATGGATCGGCGTCAGCTCGCGGGTCTCCTTGTTCATGACCATGACCCACTGGTTGACGTCGGGCTCGGGGTGCATGGCCTGGTCGATCCAGACGTTGTCGGAATCGGGGTGGGTACGCACGAAGAGCCCCGGTCCGTCGGTCTCGATCTGGTCGCAGATCTGCCAGGCCTGGTCGGGATGCCCTTCCGGATCGTTGCCCCAGAAGGTCAACAGGCCTTCGCCCAGGTGGGTGGTGCCGGCCACGGGGCCGCACTCGGGGTCGATCCAGTTGGCGCCCGGGCCCGGGTGGGGCTTGGTGCCGGTCTCCAGCATGCTGACCAACTTGCGCGTCTCGGTGTCGATGAACACCATCTTGTCGCTCATGTTGGCGGCGATCTGGAAGTAGCGGCCGGTGGGGTCGAAGAAGCCGTCGTGCAGGAATTCGGCGGTCTCCATCTGGTCGATGCGCAGGTTGTCGATGTCGCTGTAGTCGACCTGCCAGACCTGGCCGGACTCCTTGACGTTGACCAGGAAGGTGGGCGCGTGCGGGGTGTTGTAGAGCGCCGCGACGCGGGCCTCGTTGCGGAAGTTGCCCTGGGTGTCGTAGCTGCGGGTGGAGACCACCTTCAGCGGCTCCATGGTCTCGGCGTCGGCGATCACGAAGTGCGGCGGCCAGTAGGAGCCGCCGATAACGTACTTGTCCTTCCACTCGCCGTAGTGTGAGACCGCCACGTCGCGCGCGTCGTAGCCGATGAAGACCTCGGCGGTGACCTGGGGCGGGTCCATCCACAGGTCGATCTTGGAGAGACGGCCGTCACGGCCCTGGACGTACCAGAAACGGCCGTCGGAACTCTCCTTGGCCACGTGCACCGCATAGCCGGTCTCGACCTCGGTGACCAGTTCCTTGGTGTCGGCGTCGATGATGCCCATGGCGCCGCGGTCACGCAGGATGGTGACCATGAAGTTTTCCCAGTTCAGATCGTGCTGGGGCTCGGTGGGCAGGTCTTCCGGCGCGATGAAGACCTGCCAGCGCTCCTTCATGTCGGCCAGCGACATCTCGGGCGGATCGACCGGATCGTGCTGGATGTACTTGGAGATCAGCGTGATGTCATCCGCGGAGAGGATGCCATCGAAGTTGTTCATGCCGCCTTCGGTACCCAGCGTGATGATGCTCTCCAGACGGCGCTGGCCCAGCTCCTGGGTGGTGTCGGGCAGCAGGTTCGGACCGGTGGCGCCGTTGCGTGTGGTGCCGTGGCAGCCGGCGCAGCGCTGGAAATAGATGGTGTTGGCGCGTTCCTGCTCCTCGGCGGTCAACTCCGGGGCCGCGGCGTGGGCCATGCCCACCATGGCGGTCAGCGGGAAGCTGAGGGCGAATATCCCCTTGCTCAAAGCTCTCATCTGCATATCGTGCCTCGCTTGGTTTCCCCTTCGGGTGTGGCTGGCGGGTGCCCGGCATGACCTGTTCTTCTGCGTGCTCAGCGACCATGGCCTCAAGCCACCCCCCACCTGTCGCCATTAGTAGCAACTTTGCCTTTCGCCTCACTTGACCACTGTCAATTGATGCATCCAGGAGTTGACTTATGTCAGAGGAGGGAAAAAGAAATCGCGGCCCGGCGCGAAACGGCCCGCCGAGCGGGCCGTTTCGAGAGGAAGAAAAGCGGTGAGGCTAGCGACAGGGGCGTGGCGCGGTCGCATGCGGCGAATTCGGTGCCGCGCACGGCAGTGGCGAGAGCGCCTTCTCCTCGGCGGAATTGGCGAAGCGCCGGAGGACGGTAATGTCCTCGACGTGCACGCAGTTGCGCTCGCAGCTGACACCGACCTCACGCAGCCGCGCCATGGCCCGCGAGAAGCTCTCCGGCTTCATGCCCAGGCGGCCGGCGATCAGCAGCTTGTCGCAGGGCAGGCAGACGGTGGCCTGGTTGGTACCCTCGGGGCATAGCGAGACGATGAAGGCCGCCAGGCGCTGGTAGGTGGGCTGCAGCGTGAGCTGGTCGAGCTGGCGCACCAGCGAGCGCAGCATGCCGGAGAGATTGGCGAGCATATTGAGCGCCAGGCCGTGGTTGCGCTCCAGGGTGGTGAGGAAATGCTCGGCAGGAAACACCAGCAGCCGGGCATCCTCGGCCACCGCGGCGTTGACCGGAAACCCCAGCCGGTCGAACATCGCCGCCTCGGCAAAGGATTCACCGCGGGTGAACAGCCCCACCATGCATTCGTTGCCGTCGGGACTTTCGCGGAACAGCTTGATCCAGCCGCCGAGCACCACGTAGAAGCGGTCCGCCGGTTCGCCCTTGCTGAACAGCAGCGCACCGCGACGGTAGCTGCGCTCCACGGCGCCGCCGGTGAGCAGCGCCAGGGTCTCATCCTCGAGCCCGGCGAACAGCGGCACCTGGCGCACGGCCTGCAAGGCCTCACGACTCAACGTCTTGTTCATGTCTCGCTCCTTGCCGACACCCTTTCGAGGGAGCTGCCGGCGGCCTGGTCAAGCTGGCCGAGATTGCCGCGGATCACCTCGGCCTCGGGGGATTCCGGCGGCAGCAGTAACAGCAGCCGCTGCCAATGGCCTCGCGCTTCGTCCGGCGAGTTCTGCTGTAGCGCCAGGGTCCCGGCCAGCCATAGCGCCTGGATGTGATCGGGATCGAGCACCAGGGCGCGCTCGATCAGGCGTTGGGGCTCGCCGGCCAGTTCGCCCTGGCGCTCGGCGAGGACGTCGGCATATCGCGTCAGCAGGTCGGGGTCCTGGTCGCCACCGTGGCGCATCGCCTCGCGAAAGGCGCGCTCCGCTGCCGGCAGGTCGTCGAGGAACACCAGGGTGCGGCTCAGCAGTGTCCAGTTCCCTAGTTGGGTCGGATCCTGCGCCAGGCGCCCCTGTAGTTGCTGCGCCAGATGCTGGAACTCGCGCTTCAGGTCGGCCCCGGAACGAGGCTCGCCCGCGGCCTCGCCCGGTGTCGGCGTGCCCGACGGCAGCGGGGTGGCGAAGACTTCCTCGGCATGACCCACCGTGAGGTAAAGACCGGTGGCAAGGAACGGCAGCAGCGCCAGGCTCGCGCAGGCAGCCACAAACGGTGCCCGACGCGAGCCCGGCCCCCTCGCAGCCTGTCTATGGGTAGGCTCGACGGCGCCGCTGTCGAGCAGCTCGCGCTCGAGGTCGGCCAGGGCGTTGTCGTACTGGGCGCCGGTCAAAAAACCCGCCGCCATGTCCTGTTCGAGTTCGCGCACCCGGTCACGGTGCACGAGCAGATTGGTCGCTCGTCGTGACGGGTTCTCCTCGCAGCGTGGCGCGCGCAACAGCGGGGTGACCACGAAGCCCAGCGCTACGAGACAGAGGCCCATGGCCAGTAGCAGGAACGTTCCGTTCATCGAGACCTCCCGGGGTCATCGCCATGGTGAAGTCGATCGAGCATGGCCCGCTCCCGTGCGCTGAACTCGGGACACTGCTCCATGCGCCGGCGACCCGCGACGATACGCCACCAGATGAAGCCGCCGCCCAGCAGCAGCAGGAAGGGGCTGGCCCACAGCAGCGCGGTATTGGCCTGCAACGGCGGGCGATAGCGCACGTAGTCGCCGTAGCGCTGTACCAGAAACTCGACGATCGCCTCGGCATCGTGCCCGGCCAGGGTCATGTCGTAGACCCGGCGACGCATGTCGGCGGCGAGCTCGGCGTTGGATTCATGGATGGTCTCGCTCTGGCACACCGTGCAGCGCAGCTCGCGCACCAGGGTGTCGTACTGGCGCTGCTGGGCCGTGCTGTCGAACTCCAGTGGCTGGCCGATGGCCAGTGCCATGGCAAGCCCCGCCGCCAGCCAGAGAGGCAAGCCAAGCAGGGTGTTGAGCAAGAATCTCTTCATGAGCTTGCCACCCTCCTGCCCTCGCTTCTGCGCTGCTCATCGCGCAGCTTTTCCACCAGTGGCAGCACCTCGTCGAGCAGCAGCTGGCGCGTGAGCGGGCCGATGCGCTTGTAGCGGATCACCCCCTGGGCATCGAGCACATAGGTTTCCGGCGTGGCGTAGACGCCCCAGTCGATGCCGGCGTCGCCCTTGGGGTCGTAGGCAATGGTGCGGTAGGGGTTGTCGCTGACGCTGAGGTAGCGCAGCGCCGAGTCGCGCTCGTCGCGGTAGTTGAAGGCATGAATCGGTATGCCGCCGCGTGCGAGTTCCATCAGCAGCGGCTTCTCGGAGCGACAGGTACTGCACCAGGTGGCCCAGACGTTGACCAGTGCCACCTCGCCGATGAAGTCCTGCTCGGTCAGGGTGACGCTGGCATCCTCCAGCGCCTCCAACGTGAACGGCGGTGCCGGCTTGCCGACCAGCGGCGAGGGCAGGTCGCGGCTGTTCAGGCCCAGGCCAACGAACAGCAGCCCCAGCAGGGCGGCCGTGGCCGCCAGCGTTATCAGCATGCGCAGTTTCATTGACTTGCTACCTCCAAGGGGTGGCTGGCGGAGGGCTGCCACTGCATGCGGGGCGTGCGATTGGAGGCCAGGCGGTAGCGCTTGTCGGCGGCCGCCAGCAGGCCACCCAAGGCAAGCAGGATAGCGCCGAACCACATCCAGGCCATGTAGGGCTTGTAGTAGAGCCGGAAACTCCAGGCATCGTCCTCCAGCCGTTCACCCAGCGAGACGTAGACGTCGCGAGTAACGGCACGATGCAGCGAGGCTTGGTTCATGGGCGTCTGGGCGTGGGTGTCGTAGTAGCGCCGCTGGGGCTGCAGCAAGGCGACCGGGCGACCCTCGCGGGTCACCTCGACCACCGCCTGATCGGCCTCCCAGTTGAGGCCGCGTACACTCTCCATGCGCAGCAGGGCGAAGTCGAAACCTGCCGCCGAGGCGCTTTCGCCCGGGGCCAGTCGCACGTCGCGCTCCACCTCGTAGGTATTGACCATGGCGATGGCCACCACCACCAGTGCCAGCCCCACGTGAGCCAGGTGTATACCGAGAAAGCTCGGGCGCAGGACCCGCCTGAGCCGGGTCGACCACGGCTGCCGCGCGGAACCCAGCCGCTTGCGCACGTCGAGCAGCGCCGTCAGCACGATCCAGACGGCCAGCATCAGTGAAAGCGCGGTCATGGGATGCCAGGCGCCAAGCGCGAGTGGCCACAGCCCACCGGCCACCACACTGACAAGGAGTGCCCAGCGCAGCTGGCGGAAGGTCTCCCCCGGATTTGCCTGCTTCCAGGCCACCGCCGGGCCGAGGCCGACAAGCAGCAACAGCGGCAGCATCAGCGGGGCGAAGACACTATCGAAGTAGGGCGGGCCCACCGAGATCTTGCCCAGGCCGAAGGCATCCAGCGCCAGCGGATAGAGGGTGCCGATGAACACCGCCGTACAGGCCACCGTCAGCAACACGTTGTTGGCCAGCAGCAGCGACTCGCGCGAATACCCGGCGAAAGCGCCGCCAAGCCCCACCTTCGGCGCCCGCCAGGCGTAGACCGTCAGCGCGCCGAGCAGGGTCAGGCTCAGCATGCCGAGCAGGAATACGCCGCGCTCTGGGTCGGTGGCGAAGGCGTGCACCGAGGTGATCACGCCGGAGCGGACGATGAAGGCCCCGAGTACGGTCAGCGCAAAGGTGAGGATGGCCAGCATCAGGGTCCAGACCTTGAAACCGCCGCGCTTCTCGGTCACCGCCAGCGAATGGATCAGCGCCGTGGCGGTGAGCCAGGGCAGGAAGGAGGCGTTCTCCACCGGATCCCAGAACCACCAGCCGCCCCAGCCCAGCTCGTAGTAGGCCCACCAGGCGCCTACGGCGATGCCCAGGGTAAGGAAGACCCAGGCCACCGTGGTCCAGGGCCGCGACCAGCGCGCCCAGGCAGCATCGAGCCGGCCACCGAGCAGTGCGCCAATGGCGAAGGCGAAGATCACCGCAGTGCCCACGTAGCCCATGTAGAGCAACGGCGGATGCAGGATCATGCCCGGATCCTGCAGCAGCGGG
Source organism: Billgrantia sp. C5P2 (assembly GCF_051062895.2). Lineage (NCBI taxonomy): Bacteria > Pseudomonadati > Pseudomonadota > Gammaproteobacteria > Oceanospirillales > Halomonadaceae > Billgrantia > Billgrantia sp. C5P2. Next base: position 165,701 of record NZ_CM128542.1, on the reverse strand, counting down.
TTCATGCCGCGTCCGTCCGCAGGCCCGGGAATGACGCGCTCGAAGGGGTTGGAAGTGAACAGCGTGAAGGCGATGAAGCCCACGCCGACCATGCCCAGCACGGCCAGCACCCGGGCCAGCATGTCGCGGGGCAGCGACCGGCTGAACAGTGCCACGGCGGCTCCCCACGCGCCCAGCAGGAACACCCACAGCAGCAACGAACCCTCGTGCCCGCCCCACACAGCGGTGATTCGGTAGATCAGCGGCTGCTCGAGGCTCGAGTGGCCGGCCACGTAGCGAACTGTGAAATCACTGACGACGAAGGCCCAGGTCAGCACGGCAAACGAGAGCGCCAGGAAGACGAACTGGCCGGTGGCCAGGAAGCGGCCGCTGCGCATCAGGCGGGCATCGTCGAGCTGGGCGCCCAGCAACGGTAGCACGCTCTGGGCCAGCGCCAGGCACAGCGCCAGGACGAGGGCAAAGTTTCCGAGTTCCGCCACCATGGGCCGGCACCTCCCGTCTTCACCGACACCGGCACCAGGAGCGCCTGTCGGTCGTTGAGCCAGGTTCGTGGCCGAGGCGAATAGAGAGGGGAGAAGCACCGCCTCGGCCGGCATGAACGCATGGTCCGGCCAGCGCTTTGAAAAGACCATACCCAGTACTTCTTTTCCCGGGCGGGTTGTGATCCATGTCAAACAATCGGGTGTGGTCGGATGTCGCGACCCTGATCGGGCGACGAAAGCCTGACAGCGAGCGCGTCTGGACGTAAGCTAGGCGCACCCTTTACTCGCCGCACACCATCACGAACAACAGGAGCTCCCGTGCTGAAGCGAACCCTTCTCTCTCTGCTCGCCGCCGCCAGCCTGCCGCTGGCCGTCGCCCATGCCAACGCGGCCAACGTGGTGCTGCACACCAATCACGGCCCCATCACCGTCGAACTGTTCGAGGAGCAGGCACCCAAGAGTGTCGAGAACTTCCTCACTTACGTGGAGGAAGGCCACTACGACGGCACCCAGTTCCACCGCGTGATCGACGGCTTCATGATCCAGGGCGGTGGCTTCGACAAGGAGTTCCAGCAGAAACCGACCCGCTCGCCGATCACCAACGAGGCCGACAACGGCCTGCGCAACGAGCGCGGCACCCTGGCCATGGCGCGTACCGGCGACCCGCACTCGGCTACCGCGCAGTTCTTCATCAACGTCAATGACAACGGCTTCCTCAACCATCAGGGCACCCACTCCGGCCAGGCGTGGGGCTATGCGGTGTTCGGCCGCGTAGTGGAAGGCATGGACGTGGTCGACGCCATCAAGCGAGTGCCCACCGGCAGCCGCGGCCCGTTCCAGGACGTGCCGCGCGAACCAGTGCTCATCGAGCGCGCCGAAGTGCAGTAGACGAGAAGTGCCGTGATCGAATAGCCACCCAGACGCAGCGACGCCCCGCCATCTCTCGATGGCGGGGCGTCGTCGTCTTGCACTAGTCCTGCCAGGCTAGGGTCGCAACAGGAAGCGGCGCACACCGGCCAGGGTTAACACGGCCGCGGCCGCCCCCAGGCTATTGGCCAGGATATCGGCCCAGTCGCCGCCGCTGCGCCCCGGCACCGGCACCTGCAGGTATTCGATGCAGATGCCGTAGAGCGCCACCGCAATGAAGGTGCGCACCAGCGGCAGCCCGGCAAGGCCTGCCAGCCCCGCCAGCCCGGCGTAACCGACGAAGTGGTTGAACTTGTCCCACGGCAGGCTGGTGGGCATCTCACTGCCCGGGGTGAGGCTGCCGATGGCAATGGCCACGGCAGCCAGAGCGGCCAACACCGCCCACAGGCGGTGTCGCTTTCTATCCTCACCCCAGGCCAGCCGCCGGAGCCAACGAGCTTCAGGCATTCTGGTACTGGATGGCACGGTGGTAGCGCGGGCTCAACTCGTGCAGCGCCTCCATGAAGGCGGTGACATTGTCCGGGTCGGTGAACTGGCTGATGCCGTGACCCAGGTTGAACACGTGGCCCGGCCCGTGACCGTAGCTGTCCAGTATTCGCCCCACCTCGGCGCGGATGGCCGCCGGCCGCGCGAACAGCACGTTGGGGTCGAGGTTGCCCTGCAGCGCCACCTTGTGACCCACCCGGGCTCGGGCGTCGGACAGCTCCGTGGTCCAGTCGATGCCCACGGCATCCGGGCCCGCCAGGGCGATATCCTCGAGCCACTGGCCGCCGTTCTTGGTGAACAGGATGACCGGCACGCGCCGCCCCTCGTGCTCGCGGATCAGCCCGGCGACGATCTGCTCCATGTAGCGCAGCGAGAACTCGAGATAGGCCGGCGTGGAGAGCGCACCGCCCCAAGTGTCGAAGATCTGCACCGCCTGGGCGCCGGCACGAATCTGGGCGTTCAGGTAATCGGTCACCGCGCTGGCCAGCATGTCGAGCAGGTCGTGCATCACGCTGGGCGTGTCGTAGAGCATGGTCTTCACATGGCGGAAGTCCTTGCTCGAGCTGCCCTCCACCATGTAGGTGGCCAGCGTCCAGGGGCTGCCGGAGAAGCCGATAAGCGGCACTCGGCCGTTCAGCTCACGGCGAATGGTCGATACCGCACGCATCACGTAGTCCAGGTCGCGCTCGGCATCGGGCACCTTGAGCGCCTCGACGTCCTGCGCGGTGCGCACCGGCTTGCGGAACTTGGGCCCTTCGCCGGTCTCGAAATAGAGCCCCAGCCCCATGGCGTCGGGGATGGTGAGGATGTCCGAGAACAGGATGGCGGCATCCAGCGGATAGCGCTCCAGCGGCTGAAGCGTCACCTCGCAAGCCAGGTCATGGTTGCGGCACAGGTCCATGAAGTCACCGGCTTCGGCGCGGGTGGCGCGGTACTCCGGCAGGTAGCGGCCGGCCTGACGCATCATCCATACCGGAGTGCGGTCCACCGGCTGACGCATCAGGGCGCGCAGAAAGCGATCGTTCTTGAGATCCATGCAGGCAGTCATCCACAGGAAATGTCGGCCCATTGTAGCGCATCATTTTTCGCGCGGCTTGACCCTGGCCAAGATCGATGACGCCGCGCATTCGTGAGCCCCGCCCGCGTTCCTGTTAGAATGCGGGATTCACTTCCGGCATCGCCGTGGTCTGACCGAGGTACCCCGTGACCATTCGATTCATCGCCGCCTCCCGGCTGCCCACCCCCTGGGCCACCTTCACCATGCACGGCTTCGAGGACGACGCCACCGGCAAGGATCACATCGCCTTGACGCTGGGCGACGTGGCCGACGGCGAGCCGGTGCTCGGCCGGGTGCACTCGGAGTGCCTGACCGGCGACGCGCTGTTCTCCATGCGCTGCGACTGCGGTTACCAGTTGCAGGAAGCGCTCAAGCGGATTGCCGACGAAGGCCGCGGCGTGCTGCTCTACCTGCGCCAGGAGGGCCGCGGCATCGGCCTGCTCAACAAGATCCGTGCCTACCACCTGCAGGACCAGGGCGCCGACACCGTGGAAGCCAACGAGCAGCTCGGCTTCGGCGCCGACCTGCGCCGCTACGACCTCTGCGTGCCGATGCTGGAGCATCTGGGCGTCAACGGACTGCGGCTGATGACCAACAACCCGCGCAAGGTCGATGCCCTGACCAAGGCCGGCGTCACCATCGCGGAACGAGTGCCACTGACCACGGGTCTCAATCCTCATAACGAGCAATATCTTTCGACCAAGGCCGGCAAGCTTGGCCACATGATGGCGCTGGGCGACTTTACCCAGGCCAGCGATGTGGATATCGAACGCAAGCCCTGAGCCGACACGGCATCGGGGCGCCCATGACGGAGACGCCCATCCCACCCACCGAAAGCTCAGGCGGTCATCGCCACCACCTCATCGAGGAGCTGCTCAACAGCATCAGCCACGGCATCGGTGCGGCACTGAGCCTCGCCGGCGTGATCGTGCTGCTGGTGCTGGCCAGCATGGCCGCCCACGTGGACCCGTGGAAGATCGTCGGCCTCAGCCTCTACGGCGTGACCCTGGTGCTGCTCTACACCGCCTCGACTCTCTATCACGGAATTCGCCACCCACGACTCAAGCGTGCCTTCCAGCAGTTGGATCACTGCGCCATCTACCTGCTGATCGCCGGCACCTATACGCCCTTCCTGCTGGTCAACATGCGCAGCCCCACCGGCTGGACGCTGTTCGCCATCGTCTGGGGCCTGGCGCTGGCCGGCATCGCCTGCAAGCTGGCCTGGCCCCACCGTTTCAGCGTGCTGCGGGTGGCGATCTATCTGATCATGGGCTGGCTCATCGTCTTCGCCAGCGGCGAGATGAGTGCCAGCCTGCCCACGGCCGGCATCGCCCTGCTCGCTGCCGGGGGCATCACCTACACCCTGGGCGTGATCTTCTTCGCCATCAGCGCAATTCCCTTCAACCACGCCATCTGGCACCTGTTCGTGCTCGGCGGCAGCACCTGCCACTACTTCGCGGTCTACGCCTCGGTGTTGCCGTTCGCGGGGTGATACGCGGCCAGCCTTAGCCGCTCCAGTCGCGCGTAGAGGTACTCGGTGAAGAAGCCGTGCATCAGGAAGCGCTGGCCCAGATTCCAGGGGCCGACCAGGTAGTGCGGATACTTGTTGTAGGCCATCTCGGCCAGGGTCGGGTCGCCGATCAGTTGGCCGATGCGAATGGCGATCGACTGGTCGAGGTTGAAGCCGTTGATGGCGTCGCGGTACTCCTCGCGGGTCAGCAGCAGGCAGAACAGGCACATGAACAGCGCATGGGCGCTTTCGAAGTCCAGCACCTGGGTGCGCCGGGGCGCCGTCTCGAAGGCGCCCTCATCCAGCGGGCGCCAGTTCGCCCAGTTGATGGCATCCGGCGCCAGCGGTGCCGGGCGCTCACGCCAATGGCCCATCTCCTCGATCACCCGGAACAGCTCCTGGTCGTGCTTGACGAAGCTGGCATCGAGCATGTCGTCGATACACCGGGGGTAGAGCGCCAAGGGCTCGACCGTCACCTCCGGGCTGTTGTCGATGAGGAAGTTGAGGATGTTCGACTCGGTGGCGAAGTGGCGCAGGATCAGCTGGTTGGCGCTGGGGCTGACGAAGTGAGTACAGAACCAGCAGATCATCCGCTGCAGCAGGCCATGAGCGCGGAACTGGGGCAGCGGCAGACGCTTCACGAACCAGATCAGATGCAGCAGCATCGCCAGCAGGAACTGCAGCAGCGGGCGCAGCGACCAGCGCGTCGGGCTCTCGATGTCGTTCAGCCACAGTCGCACCGCCTCGGGCTGAATCGGTAGGGAGTCGTCGAACTCCAGCGCGCGAAGAAAGGGGCTGCGTGGCCTTGCCCTGCTGTCAGCCATGGTCGACCTCCTCCAGTTGCAGGGCGTAGAGCCGCGCCACCACCCGCGCGGTGCGCAGGATCGACCGCTGGTCTTCCGGCGTGCGGCACACCCGGTCGATCAGCGAGTAGAGCTTGTCCAGGTGGGCATCGTCGTTCTCGCCGTGGTAGCGCATGAAGCAGGTGTAACGGCCATCGCCGCCGGTGGCCTCGTCGATCCGCCGGGCCCAGTCGCCGGCCATCTTCTGCCCCAGCCCTTCGATGATCCACATGGCGCCGATCAGGTCGACCGGGTTGGGTTGGCTGGCGCGGTACATCATGAAGGCATGCAGCGCCTCGCTGCCGGCATTGCGCTGCCCCGCGCGGATCTCGTCCGGCTCGCCGCCCGCCGCCACGAAGTCCGCCTCCAGCATCTCGTAGTCGCGATGCTCCTCCTTGGCGTGGCCGATCACTTCCGAGCGCACGTCGGCAAAGTCGCGTTCGAAGCTGGAAGCGCCACGGGTGATCCAGCGCGCCCCTTCGATCACCTGCTGGCGCAGGTGCAGCAGCAGGTTGCGGTAATCCTCGCGGGTGAAGTTGCCGCGTTCCAGGCGCTGGATGACCGGCACCCGGCCCAATTGGCGCTCGAAGTCGAACCACACTCGCATCAGTCCCTGCAGGCACTCCTGCCCCAGTTGGGTAGTGACCTTGCTTTCCATGATTACTCCTCCACGACCGTAAGCTGCATGTAGACGTTATTGAAGCGGCCGCTTTCCGGCACCATGCAGAGGATGGTGTCGCCAGCCTGGTAGTCCTGGGTGCGACGGAACTCGTCGAGCATGATGAACATCGAGGCGCAGCCGGTGTTGCCGCGGGTATAGAGGTTCGTGTACCACTTCTCTTCGGCAATCGCGGCGCCTGCCTGGGTCAGCATGTCGAAGATCTTGCCGCGAAAGTAGTGCGACGAGTAATGGCACAGCACGTGGTCGACCTTCCCCACCTCGACCCGCCCCTCGTCGATCAAGCGCAGCAGCCCGTCCACCCCGAGCTTGACGATGTTGTCGAGCAGGCGGACATCCTGGCGAATCAGCAGGGCGCCGGCGGCCTCCGCCTCGGCATAGGTGGCAAAGTCCTGCCAGCTTCTCCCGTCGCCAGCGGCTGCCCGGCCGACACTCATGCATACCGGATAGGCGTCGGCGTGGGAGAAGCCGCGAATCCAGTCGATGCGAAAGCAGCGCCGGCGCGGCACGGTTTCCAGCAACAGCGCACCCGCGCCGTCCGAGAGCATCCAGCGCAGGAACTCGGCGTTGAAGTCGACCTCCTGGGCCACCGCCTCGTAGCGGCTGGCCTTGAACAACCTCGAGGCCAGCTCGCTGGCGATCACCAGGGCATTGCCGTGCTCCCCGGCCTTCAGTCCGGTGTAGGCCGCCTTGAGCGCCATCATGCTGCTGGAACAGATGCCATGGCTGCTGTGCAGCTCGACGCCGGCCACGCCCAGCTCCGCCTGCACCATGCTGCCGAAGCCCGGCAGCACCAGGTCGCCCTGGCTGGTGGCCACGCTGAGCATGTCGAGCCGCGACTTGCCGAGAAAGCTCTGGTCGAGGCAGGCCTGCCCCGCCCGGGCGGCCATCTCGCCGTTGCTGATCAGGGTGTTGTGCTCGGCATCGATGGCGTAGTGGCGCTGCCGAATCCCGTTGGACTGCAGAATCCGTCGCTTTAGCCGGCTCGGCTTGCCATGCACCAGGCCGAGCACCGCCTCGATCCGCTCATTGTCCACGGGCTCGCCCGGCAGGTAGTGGCCGGTACTGGTGATATAGACGCTCACGCCGGCTCTCCCCTGTGCTTCAGGTAATAGCGCAGGCAGCGCAGGTTCTCCTCCAGGTAGGGGAACACGCACAGCAGCGCCATGAAGGCCAGGTAATAGGGCAGGTAGCGTTCCCCGCCGTGGGGCACTTCAACGGGTACGAGACGCATCTGCCCTGTCCAGTTGAGGGTCACCAGGTCCAACACCACCGGCCAGTTGATCACCATGATCATGGCCAGCATGTAGAACGGCAGGCTGGCCAGGTAACTGTGCGCATGCATTTCCCAGATGCTGATGTGCCTCCGCGGCGCGGCGTAGTGCACGTCCCAGTGGGCCACAGCCTCGTGCAGCACCCAGGCCAGCAGGCAGATCAACAGCACCAGCACGTTGATGCGATAGAGCAGGCACATGAGAATGGGAATGCCCACCTGGATGCCCATCGCCGAGTGCATCAGGGTTTCCTTCAGCCCCGAGGTCTCCTCGATATGCGTGGCGCGGTGGCAGCACCAGTCGACGAAGCCGGCAATTCCCCATAGCGGCAGGAAGACGTACAGCAGGACATGGACCAGCAGCGTGTGGGTATCCATGGCGATTTCCCTCGGTTTCAGCGACGCTCACGACGTGCTTGCAAGGCGCTGGCGTTTCATGGATGATGTTAGGAAACACTGTTCGATAACTAATATCCACCAGGCGAACGACAGATGCAAGCGCCGATCGAATGGAAACGAGACATTATGAAACAGGGAACGCAAAAGTTGGACTCGTCATCGAGAAACGACGGCGAACCTCAGGCAAGCCGGGACCGCTACCCCGATGCCCTGCGTGCCGGCGCGCTGCTCGTCGTCGTGTTCGGCCACTGGATCGCCACCCTGCCGCGGCTCGAGAACGGCCTGATGACCACCACCGACCACCTGCTGCTGGTGTGGACAGGCGCCGGCGTACTCACCTGGGTGTTGCAGGTCGTCCCACTGTTCGTGTTCGTCTCGGCCGCGGTGAGCGCAGACGGCGCCCAACGCCGGCTGGAGCAGGGGCATCGCCAGCTGCACTGGTGGGCGGGCCGGGCACTTGGCCTGGCTCGCCCCACCGTCACCTACCTGGCGGTACTGGTGGCCTTCGTGATCCTCGCCGCTTATACCGGAGGGCGCCTACTCGGCCCCCTCAATCACTCGCTGACCGTCCATCTCTGGTTCCTGATGATGCTCTTGGGCATACAGGCGCTGCTGCCGCTCAGCGTCTGGGCCGACAACCGCTGGGGACTCAAGGCCGTGGTGGGCCTGTTGCTGATCGCCGCCGCGGTCGACCTCCTGCGTGCCGGCATCACCGCGCCCGGCGAGCTGCTGGAGCTTGGTACCCGCGTCACCGCCAATGGCGGCGGCATCGGCTGGCTCAATGCCATCGTCGTCTGGCTGCTGCCGCAACAGCTCGGCATTGCCTGGAAGCGCGGCCGCTTCTCGGGCCTGGGCACCGGCCTCGCCCTGCTGCTGCTCGGCCTGCTGTGGCTGGCTGCCGCCGTGGCTTCCGGCTACCCCGTGGCCATGGTCGATGGCGCCTTCGGCGTGCCCAGCAACCTGCTTCCTCCCACCCTGGCCCTGGTGGGCGTGATGTGGGTGCAGGTCGGGTTCGTACTGACCTTTGAAGGCCCCGTGCGCCGCCTGCTGGAGCGCCGCCGCATCGACAGGGTGGTGACCATCCTCGGCGCGCTGGGCATGCCGCTCTACCTCTGGCACAAGCTCGCCGAACTGCCGGCCGCCTGGCTGGGGGAACGCCTCGGCTTGCCCATCGATGCCGGCATACCGGGCGAGGTGGGCTTCTGGCTCGGCCGCCTGTGGTGGATCGTGCTGTGCATCGTCTCCGTTGCCCCGGTCATGGTCGCGGTGGTGACCTTCGAGATGAGCCGCACGCGCGATGTGGTCTCCGCCACCAGTACCCCGGCCATTATCGTCGGCGGCACGGCACTCCTGGGCGGCATCATCGCCAGTCTGGCCCTCGGCGCCCTGCCCGGTGCTCTCTTCGGCCTGGTCGGCGTCGCGGCCGCTTCCTGGCTGCTGCGTGTCCATCCGCAGCCGAAAGCGACATCGACCTCTCGGAGCACGTCCACCTGAAGGGCTTCAGCCAGCAGCGGTATACGCGGGCCTCCGTGGGCAGCTATGTTAGTAAAGGGTGGGGAGACATATGCATCTGCCTGCGAGACCCGACAAAGAAAAATGAGCAAGGAGAGCTACACATGCGCACACTATTCTCGCTCTTGTGCCTGGTGACTGGGTTGATGGCAGGCTCGGCAATGGCCCAGGAGGTCAATCTACCGCCAGAGCTCGAAATTGAATCCGAGACGGCATTCGTCACGGCCTGGGGGCCACGCGTCGAAGGCGAGATTTTCGAGTATTCGACCGGTGGTGAGACCTATCAAGGATACCTGGCACGCAACGTCAATGACGAGAGACCACGGCCGGCAGTACTGGTGGTGCACGAATGGTGGGGGCTCAATGAGTATGCTCGCGCACGCGCCGACCAGCTCGCCGCGCTGGGTTTCGTGGCATTGGCGGTGGATATGTACGGCGGCGGTCAAGTCGCCACGCACCCCGATGAAGCGGGTGAATTCTCCTCGCAAGTCATGCAGGATTGGCCAGCCGCGCGCGCCAGGTTCGAAGCGGCCATGACTCAATTACGCCAACACCCTGCCGTGGCAGACACCGGCATGGCGGCCATCGGTTACTGCTTTGGTGGTAGCGTCGTCATGAACATGGCACTGTCCGGCATGCCGCTCGAAGCCGCCATCAGCTTCCACGGCGACCCCACGCTGGCAGCCTCCGCTCGCGGGAATTTCAGCGGTGCAGTGCAGATCCACAATGGCGGCGCGGACTCGCTCGTCGAACGCGAAACCCTGGCCGACATGGCGCGCGCGCTCGAGGCCCAGGGTGCCGATGTGGATGTCATCACCTATCCCCAAGCCCTCCATGGCTTCACGAACCCCGGCGCCGACGCCATGAGCAAGGAGCACAATTTGCCGGTTGGCTACAACGCCGCCGCCGACGCCTCCTCCTGGCAGTCTGCGCTGCTCTTGCTGGACAGAACCCTCAATCAATAATTGCTGCGCTTACCTCAACACCAACGGACGGCAGGCTTCGCCCCCATGTTATTGACGGCTTGAAAGCGCGAGAGGCGCCCGCGCTGCCAGCCGTCAATCAACACGAATCTTACGCTCAACCCTCGGCACCACCCGATACCCTCCTGAGCCTGGTCGCGCTGCGGCTACATGCAGGCTGCTGCGTGCTCGTCGGATGCCGACAAGAGAACCGCTGGGCCGCACCGGGCCCGACCAATAGAAGCCGAATCGAATGTCTTGTAAGCCATATCCTACAAATTCTATCGGCAATATCTTACACGCCACTTGCGCCAGGTTAACGTCACAAGGCTACCCAGGTTGGCACAGTGAAGGCGTACTGAGCACGGAGGCTCAGCCAGGGACGACGAGTCAGGAAGACTCCTATCCAAGGACGCTCGGGGCGGAAGGATACCCGAGGAGGATGTAAGGAAGCGAAGATCCAGCCCGGCCGCAAGGCCGGGCTTTTTGTTGCTGGCTTTTCCTGATCGAGCCAAGCTAGCAGAGGGCACCTTGTGAACGCCCCTCCGGTATTACGCAATAACCACTCCCACATGCTTATCGAGCAACTTGGCAGCGTATGAAGCGTGCCAATATTTAACTTTCTAAAGGTGCTAACTTACTGTCTAAGGTAGCATTGTAACTTTTTTCGCTCCAAAACCTTGATCATAGGGTTCACTAGAAAGCAAGCAGGCACAGTGGGCAAGGCACCTAAAAAGAGAATTGCCATTGCTGGCACCCCCCAAACCTCCCGGCCTGGCTTGCTGGAGAAGGAGAGCAGGAACAAACCAAAAAGTACCAACCCTAAGCAGATTAAAATAACAGGATAAAGGAAAGACAGATGCGCGCTGGCTGAATAATAAAACCCAAAAAACGCCTCTAGCGCGATAAAAATCACGACACAAACAATAGCAAGATCGGCCTCAACTTCTTCCTGTCCAAACCCTTTTCTTTTTAGAAATTCCATAAGCGGAGCCTTGAGGGCACCGGCTCTATTCAAGTAAACAACACCCTCTTTAGCATTCATCAAGAAAATTCCTTTTCCATCAGCTCCTCGGATTTCCCCGATCCCTGCTTTGTCAGCATCGTCTACCTTTTGCCCGCTTGGAGAACGCAGGATTAGGGTTACCCCACTGTCTTGTCCGCGAAGCTCCTGATAGAGCGAAGCAATAATTTCAGCATCAAAATTTCTTTTGAAACGAAAGGAAAGCATACCCACCTCATGTTAAATTATTACTTAAGATTTACAACAAGCTCTGTTTCGCGAGCAATAGCTCCACGCTACCGCCGAGGTAGACGCCCCGCGCCTGCCCTGATAGATGAATTTTTCCGCCCCGCTTAGCGGTTTCAGGCAATAGCGGGGCCAGGGCCTTCCTGTGAAGGCCCGGTGATGACTCGATGACTGCGGCTTAGCGCAGGCGGATGTTCCTGCGGTACTTCTCTTCCTGGATCTTCTTCACGCTGGCTTCGTCCATGTCCCGCCAGTAACGCGGATTGCGACCCTGCTGCTGATCCGCCGCGGCCGTGGTGGGGTCCTTATGGCGGTGAATCTCCAGGCCCGGCACATCGGGCAGCGGTTGGGAGACGTCCATGTAGCGCTGCAGGAATTGCCAGGCGGCCACGAGCTCGCCAGGCATCTTGGTCGGCGGGAACTGAGCATCCAGCTTCTGCCGGATTCGCTGGAAGGGGTGATAGAGAATCAGCGAGTAGGTGGCGCTGCCCTGGGTATCGGGAGAACTCTGCAGAAAGGCATCGTATTCATGGAAGGGTGCTTCCAGGCGGGGCTTCCACGCATGCTTAGGATCATAAATCGTGAATAGGCCTGCTTGGCGATTCAGTTGCCACATGGGGGATTTTTGCATCCCATAAAATACACTAGGCCACCTACGCTCTAAAAACCTACCTCCCTTCCATAAAAAAACCATAAACAGCAACACCGGAAATATAAGCTTAGCCATCATTTTAATAGCTGCGAAAGACTGCCTATATTCTCCATCAAAGACGGCCATCCCCAACATTCCAAAGATGGCCAACCCCATCACCCAAAGGCTTAAAAAAAAACCTCCCTTCCCAATTGCCATTACCATGAAAAAAAGCCTTGCACTTCCCTTATAGTTGGGCGGCATAATTCTCTGATTATCGTAATGCACCTTCATTCCCTTGAAGATATCATCACCTTCTAGCCCTTTCTCGGCACGTTGTGATTCCCAGCTCTGTGAAACGGCAATATTGTTATAGCCATACTCTTCTCTCGTTCCATTATCTCGACTTCGCCGATCCCACGATAACCGTGACCCGATAATGGTATCCCGCTCAGGGTTCGCCGCCTCCCATTGCTGGCGCTTGGTGGGGGTATAGGCGCTATCGGCGTAGTAGCCGCCGAGGTTTTCTTTAGCGGACATTGAGTCTTTCCTTGATCCAATAGTCATCTTCAGCTCTCTCGACACTGAGGACGTTGGACATATCCTCCGGCATGGCCGTCAGCGGGGCAGGCGCCGGGTAGATGCGTCTACTTGGGCGCAGCGGTATCTGCGTCGCTTCGCGGAATTGTACCTGAACGTCCCAGCGATACTCGGTGCTGCTACCAAAGCCACGCATGGGCTCGTTGGCGGGAGAGTGTACAAAGTAGGTAATGTGCTGCGCGCCCAACTGTGTGAGGAGAGGCTGAAAACGCGTCGAGGATCTCGCCGTCCATGCGCTGCCAGCTGGCGAACGATAGTGCGACCCCTGTACCAAACGCAGTACCGTGACATCATTCAATTCAATCCCCATACCGGGTAGGGCACTGCGCACCTCGATAGCGGTATTGATGGCCTGACGCGGGTCGAGCTGGGCTTGCCAGAGATGCCCCATCGGAACAGCCGTTTCCACTGGCGAGGTGTGGGTCTTGCCCAGCCTCGCCAACAAGGCGTCACGCTCCACGGGGCTGACCCTGCGCAGTGAGACCTGAATATTGGCGAAAATACCCTGCAGGCGATAATAGGCTTCTTCCGGCTCCTCCAGCCATGGGGCGCGGCCGCGCTGATCTCCAAAGGGGCCATGCTTGATCCACTGCTCAAGCGGGCCATCGGTCAACAATATACCGGCCACCGCGCCGCCCAGGAGCAACGCCAGGCCGACCCAGCCCACCGGGCCGCTAAATAGCATCAGCATCGTGGCACCGGCCGCCGCCACCCCAAAGGCCATGGCTGCATCGGTATCGCCTTCACGGAGGCGTTCGACAGCTTCCCAAACCATAGATATCGCCATTAACAATGCCGCACTCTTGGTAACCAGCCAGTTGACTCTTATCAAGCTTGGAAAGAGGCGACTGACCATATTGGCTTGGCCATTTCGCACCAGCACCGCCTGACTAAAATTGCTGACATTAACAACTGGCTGCAGAGCTTGATGGCGGCGAGCAATATAATCACTGAGATTAAGAATAGCCAACCCAAAATCAACAGAGGCAGCAGCAAAACCCACACCTGTTTTCATTTCAAGCTTACGAAGTGCTGCAAAGCTCTGCCCCAAATTCACCGCCTGCACGACGGCCATGATATAGGGCAGCCGGGTAGCATCGGTGGCGCGCTCCACAAAGCCGATACGACTGCTACCACGACGTACAAGGTCGGCGGCGCGTGAGTCGGCAGGGGCAAACACGAAGCGCACCTCTCGGGCTTCGCCTACCTCGGCCATGGAACTCAACCGCTGTTTATTGGTGCCGCCCAGTAACTGGCCGTCCGAGGTGCGATAAACCTCACCATAGAATTTACCCCGTTGGTATCGCTGAAGATGCTCGCGATCCGCCTTATCGAGACCGAAGGTCATGCCCGTTGCGACATCCTCAACACCGAGCAATACCATGCGATCCAAAGTGAGCCCATCTAGTGGGCGAAAAGTGAGATCGCCCAGCAGAGTATGCAGGGCGCCGCGCGAGGCATTGAAAGCGGGGAGGTAGATTTTGGCCGTCATAGCCGTGCGCTGACTTTCACTTGCTACCTGGCCCAGCAGGTTCCTGCCACTCTCGGCTATCTTGCCGAATAGAGTATCGAGCGCTCCACCCCAACGCTGTAGCTCACCCATTGTACTGGTGCGTGCCATGGCTGCGAGCATTGAGGCTTCGAACGTTTGCAGGTCGTCCTTCTCCGGCACATCGTTGCGCTCTCCCTCCTCGGCCAGCGCCTTGGCGCGGAAAAGACCACTTCCGTCATTGATTTCTTCTTCTGGCAGCACGAAAGGCTGCTCGGCCGGGTGGGCCACGCTATCTGGAAAGCACATGGCGTGCAGCGGCTCACGGCTGCCGTCTTCGAGCAAAGAGAGCAGGGTGCGCTGGGCCTTTGCCGCATTGGCAGTATGGAACAGGCTGGAGATATCCTGATCCACCAAGGTATCGAGGCGCTTCGGATCGAGGCTCAGCGCGGTGAAGCACTGCTGTGCCAGGTAGAAGCCGCCGACGTAGTCGCTACCCTCCAAGCTGAAGTAATCCACCAGTATTCGCTGGTAGGCCGCGCTGCCCAGCAGGTCAGCCAGGCGCGTCTGGTGGAACTCCCAAAGTCGATGGGCAATATCACGCGCCAGCGTGGCCACATTGGTGTGAAATTCCCCGCCGAGATAGCTAAGCGCCTGCTCCGAAGCGAAGCGGCGCAGCGGATTGTTCTCGCCGCCGATGCGCTCGGGCATGACGCGTTTCTGTATCATGACAGCGCTGCGATAGTGTGGCCGGGCAGCACAGCGCTCGAGCAGCAGCGCCAGATAGTTCTGGGCCAACTGTGTCTGGCTCAGGGCGTGGCGCAGTTCGAACAGGGGGTCGTGAATGACGAGCCCAGGTATCTCCCGCTGCCGTGCGTCTTCCAGAATGTCACTGCCTTCGGGCAGTTCCTCCCAAACCGGTGGCTCGCCGGCCTCTTCGGCCTGCGCCATGGCTGGCGAGTTGCGGTTTGCCTGACATACCACTTCAGCGGCAGCCGCGCGCAGGCCAACCTCCCGTTTCAAGGGCGAGTCGTCCCTGTTGGCCTCATTCCAGGCACCATTCACCGCATCCGACCCACCGCCATCGAAGCGCTGCTGCTCGCTCAAAGCCTGCTGGTAGCGCGAAGATACGACGCTACCCGACAGGTCCTCGGTCCAGAGTGGGGGGTGCGCGAGTTGGCTTTCAAGACTGGCGCTCCGTTCGCGCTGCGGTATCAATCGTTCGGCGGCGAGAAGTCGGCCATTCACGACGCGCTCGGACGGATCACGCAGGGAGACGGACTGGAAGCGCTGATTGAGTGCCGTAGGGTTGTCTTCCAGATGATTCAGCCTGGCAGCCGACCATTGAACGTCCGAGAACGCGACCTTGACCTCGCGGCCCATCCAGTTCATTTCGCGTCGCGCCGGCAGCCAGATTTCCGTCAGCGGCTGGCTAACGGCGGGGCGTCGGTCTTCCGCATAGCCATCTGCCTCGCTGCGGTGCTGAGCTAGATCGACATCGCGGAACTGCCACTCACCCGAATCGGAGACGCCCACCTCAATCTCTCGCCATATGGCGCCCTGATAGTGGATGTACAGGTAACCGGGGCGACACGGCAAGGCGTGTGTAGCATCGTCCAGCAGCGATTGCCACAGGGCCAACGGTATGACGGGCTGCACGACGTAATGTTGATGAACGGTATTCCGCTCATGCTCTTGCCATGGCGTGACGCCTACGTTGCCGAACAGGGGCACCCGTATCGGCTCGCCTTCTTCGCTGGCGATCTCCAGCCAGACATTTCGCCGAGGTTGTTCTTCCCAGGCCCAACCATGGATGCGGCTCAGCGGCTCCGGCAAGTCCTCTTCCTCGACCGCCTCGGCGAGGGCCGTCTGCTCCTGCTGGTCTTCCAGATCGTAGAAGACGAAGCGGTGGCCCTCAGGATGTTCCTTGCCCATGACCTGAATGAAGAGCTTGGGTTCTTCACACGCCTTGTGCTGGCTCAATTCCTGGCTCATGTGGCACTCCATTGACTGGGGGATTGCATAGGCTCTTCAAGAACAACTGCCGGATCGCTTTGCTGGCCCAGCTCTTGTTCCAGGCGGGCGCTGGCAAGGAATCGACGGTAGGTTTTCGGGTCTTCAAGGCTCTCGCCCGGCTGGCGAAATTCCTTCCAGGCCCTCATCACCCGGATATAGCGCTCGAGCGCGGCTTCCTGCCCGCTAGAGAGGGCAAGCGTCGGTGACGCTCCTGCCTGACTCTGTGTGGAGTTGGCTGGATCAACATAGTGCTCTGACGCTGCATCATCGGCACATAGCGCATGCCAGGCAGAAGTCGCAGGCGTTCGCGGATGCGCTTCGCCGTGCCATATCCAACGCTCAATGGGACCGAACCAGGCCTGGCTGACGTGCTCGGAAGCGGCAAACAGCGCTGCCGCAACGTCAGGGTGGTAGTACCGCAGCATGCCTTTGCGATTGCCATAGAAGGCAACGCTCAAACAGCGGCGTAGGTGCGCTAGAACCTCTTCTTCCGACGCTTGGCTAGCCACGACGATACCCGGCGAGATGCCTTTTCGCGGATCCTGAGCAAACTCCTGTAGCAGATCGCCAATCGCATCGTTCACGCGCAGTACCACGGGGCTTCGCTTCAGGAAGTCGGCATAAGGCGTTTCCAGAAACAGCCACTCGTATTCGAGCTTCGGTACTTGCTGGTACAGAGAGGCGAGGGTCTGTCCGGTCTCTTCGAGAATCAGCCAGTGGCTCAAGTGGCGGCTCTGTCCACCAAGCAGCTCGGATAATGTATCGGCGCGGATCACCCTCATGACGCTGCACGCCCCCTGCAAGGACAGTCGGACAGAGGGCAGCTTCCATCACGCTGCATCTGGCAGCGCTCGATCATGGGGATATCATTAGCCATTGCCTGGTCGAGGCGCTTGCCGAAAACCGGGCCCATGGTGACATCCTCGTGCACTTCCCCCACCGCCTCTCGCGGCAGTACCGGTGCCTGGGCGGCCTGGCCGGAGCCGGAGCCGGGGCTGCCGCCGGAGTTGATCTTGACCTGGCTGCCGACGATGGTCACGCCGCTGGGGTCGAGCTTGACGAAGCTGCCGCCGGCCTTGAGAGTGATCTCGGCGCCGGCTTCGATCACGACCTTCATGCCCGCCTTGTGGTGGATCTCCTGGCCTGCCTCGACGAGCTGGGCGCGGCCGTACTTCTCGTGGCGGCTGGCGTCGACGATCAGGTGGTCGTCGCCGTCGATCTGGGTGTGTCGGCTGCCGTGCACCGTCAGGTGATCGTCGCCGTCGATCTCGCCGATGCGGTCGTGATGCACGGTGAGGAAGCTGTCGTTGCCGATCTCTTCGGTGCGGTCGTTATTCGTCAGCAGCTCCAGGTCCTTCTGGGCATGGAGCCAGATCTGCTCTTCGCCGGCCTGGTCTTCGAAGCGAAGTTCGTTGAACCCTTCACCCTGGTGGCTCTGGGTGCGGATGACGGTGCGGGTCTTGTGCGCCGGCAGCTCGTAGGGCGAGGTGTTGACGGCGTGGTAGGTGCGCCCGGTGATCAGCGGCTGATCCGGGTCGCCCTCCAGGTAGCTGACGACCACCTCGTGCCCGATCCGCGGGATGGCGATGCTGCCGTAGCCACCGCCGGCCCAACCTTGGGAGACCCGCACCCAGGCACTGGCGGTTTCGTTGGGTTCGGCGTAGCGGTCCCAGGGGAACTGCACCTTGACCCGGCCGTGCTCGTCGCAATAGATCTCCTCGCCCTCGGGGCCGACGACGAAGGCGATCTGCGGGCCGTCGACCCGGGGCTTGGCGTTGGGTTCGGGGCGCCAGGCGCGGTCGGCGGGGGTCAGCACCAGGGTGTTGTCGAACTTGGTCATCTGCCCCAGCCCTGCCGCATCACCTTGAGTGAAGCCGTCCTCCTCCAGCGCCTGGGGCTGGCTGCCGTGGTGCGTCACCGAGACCACCTGCCAGTCGCGGTTGAGCTCACTGAGGTCGTGGTCGGTGAGGGTGAAACGCGTGCCCGGGGCGAGCTCGGGCAGGTCGCTTTCGGCGCGGCAGGTCAGGGCGTCGCTTCTCAGGTGCTCGAGGCGAATGCGGGTGAAGGCCTCACCGGAGGCGTCGGCCTTGTAGCGGCCGGGGTAGTCGTAGTGCTCGTAGTCGTCCCGTTGGGCGTGTTCTTCCAGGCCGTCCGCGGCGTGCTCATGCAACTGGGCGTAGGCCGGGTTCTTGAACGAGTAGTCCTTGAGCGTGACCGAGGCCGGGGCGACCCGGGCGAGCTGTTCGAGCTTGCGCACATGGCGCTGGGGCGGCGTGCCGCCGGCACGGCCGTGGTAGCTGCGCTCGCCCAGGTGGGCCAGCGCCTGGGGCGCGTCGGCGAACACCAGGCGGTGGGCGGCGCTGGGGGTGTCGCCGTCGGTCTCGAAGAACTCGTGGAAGTAGAACAGGCCTTCTTCGGCGGCCAGGCGCTGGAGGAAGGCGAGGTCCGTTTCGCGGTACTGCGTCAGGTACTCCCTTTCCTGCGGTTCCCGAGTGGCGGCGAAGGCCACGTCGGTGAGGCTGCGCTCGTCGCACAGGGTGTTGATGACCGTGAGCGGCGAGACCTGCTGGAAGATGCGCGAGTTCTGGCGCAGGCCGAGGCGCCACAGCGCCGGGTGGGCGACCAGCGAGTACATGGTGCGGCGGTGGCCGCGGTCGCCGCGGCCGAACTCGCTGACGATGGCGTTGACCCGGCGCAGCACCTCGCCGTCCTGCCAGATCGTCAGGGTCACCGGGCGATCGAGCAGCGCGCTGGCGGAGAGGCTGCCGTCGCGGCTGGCGAAGCGCACCGTGAGGGTGAAGGGCGCCGAGAGCGCTTCTTCCAGGGAGAAGTCGACCACCGCCAGGTCGGCCGAGTCAGCCCCGGCGAGCTCGAGGGTGAATTGCAATCCATTCATAGTCCGTATCCATCAATAAGTTCAATCTGGCTCAAGCCAGCCAAGTGAACAATCTTATTGGTCCGAGACTCGCCTCGTTCGGTAAAACCACCCATCGTAAAAGAACCACAGCTCGTCACCTACCACCTCGAAGTGATAGCGCGGTCCCTCTTCTCTTAGAGAATTAACATAAAGCACATCAATAACGTCTCTATCCATACCAAAACCATAGAAATCCCCTCTCCTTTCCGAGGGTGGCGTAACCTCTCCCTCTTCTTGAGGGACAGGATAGCAATTGATCTCATAAACTGGATCGCTGTAGATCATATCGCCCCATATAGAGAAGTGATTTTCATCAATCACTATTTTTTCATCTATTTTCTCTATAGCTTTTTCGCGAGGCGTCTGACCACCACGATAACGCTCAACCTCTACCGTAATATATTCTCCGACCACTTCTCGCCAATCAGGACAACCACAGCCTGCATAAACTTTCACCGAAAAAAAGCACAACAGTACTGACAATAAACAAAACAAAGGAAATTTCCTTACCATTTTATGTAATCTCCTTTGGTATACATTTCCCATTCCGCAGCACGCCTATTGATCAAGCCTCGGTTTATTAATCCTTGCGATTTATTCCAGGCCTTCCAAGCTTCTTCAAGAGTTGGATAGGAGGTCACTGCAGCAGGATCATTTATCAGCTTAGCTGCAGAGGAAGATTCAAAAGCCCTTTGCCCTATGTTATAGGCCAGAGCGACAGCTGCATCGAATTCATGCTGAGCCATCTGAGTCGTAATCGCAGAATTTACCGCTTGCTCGTACTCAAGTAAATCTTCTTCAAATAGACGACCTGCCTCTTCGCTATCGATACCTTCACGATATAAATGCCACTCATAATCGGGTATAAGATAGCCGTAACCAATCGTGGCTCCTTCTACCCAAGAAGTAATCTCGCGTCCGGTCTGATCGTCGTAGGGCAACAAACGAAGCTGTTCGACGTCCTTCAGCCACTGTTTGCCAGCTTCGCTCATGGTAAGTTCTGCTGTCTGCCCTCCAGCTATCCCAGAGGTATCAAGTGCTGTCTCAGCCGAATCAGCGGCCGAGAAAGCGGAAGTCTGTGAGGTTGTAGGAGGCATTGCTGCAACAGCTGCAACAAATGCACCTCCTCCCGATTCGCCGCCTACTGAACTGGCGGAGCCGATCACCACGCCGCCACAATCCACGGCGTGGCCGGTGAGGGCGGCGGGCTTGCCGTCGATCAGGATGCTGCCCGAGCCTTCGGCGATGGCACGCGGGTGGGTGGGGTGCTTGGGCTTGTCGTGCGGCGCCAGTGGGTCGCCCAGGCGCGCCGCCGGCTTGCCGTCGATCAGCACGGTCGGGCTGCCAGCGGTGACCGGCGTCGGCGGGAAACCGTCGTGGTCGGTGCCGATATCACCCACGAGTACGAATTTGCGTCCCATCTATCGTTCTCCTGTCTATGCGAGCTGGCTTGCGGGCTAGTCCCACTCCGCGGGCGCCTCGAAGCTGGCCACCTCGAAGGCGTTGACATGCATGCGTTTGAAGCCGGCTTCCTCCAGACTGCGTACGGCGGCCTGGCAGGCCAGGGGCAGCCGCACGTTCAGCGGCACGCCGCTCAGGCTGTGGCGCGCCGCCTGCAACAGGCGGGCGCCGTGGCCGCTGCCCTGCCACTCCTTCTCGACGAAAAAGAAGCGCAGCTGCCAGGCCGATTCGTCATCCGGCCGGCAAGCCAGCAGCATGCCGAGGGAGGGGCCTTCGCCGTGGCGCAGCTTGAGCAGTCGGCCCTGCCAGCGGGAGATGTTGCCGCCGTCACGCTGCAGCCACTGGCCGCGCTGCACGGTGAACTCCAGTGCCCGGCGCAGCGTGGTCAGGCGGGCCTCGTCGCGCAGCACCCAGGGCGAGTGCCCCTGGGTATCGGCACGCCGGGCGGCCTCGAGAAAGCCTTCGATGTCTTCCATCGCGGCCGCTTCCAGCCCCTTCGTCTCCTCTACCGCGCTGGCAGGTGCCGCCTTGTGGCGTTCGCTGCCGAACAGGCGCTTAAAGGCTGCCAACATCGAAACCTCCTTCGGCATACAGCGCGGTGGGAAGCTGGAAGCCGGCCACCAGCGGGCGGGTGAACGGGTTGCGCGAGCCGGTGGCGTACAGGCGGTAGCGCGCCGAGCCGCCGTCGACCTGGAAGCGCAGCTCCAGGTCGCGCTCGCTGGCACTGGTGATCTCGGCTTCGTCGAGCAGGCGGAACCAGGCCCAGGCACCGTCGCGGCTGAGGCTGCGCGGCGAGCGGTTGACCTGGCTCGGCACCAGGGTGATGCGGCTCTCGTTGCCGCCGCGCAGGGCGTTTGGCCAGATCATCGAGACCCGCGAGCTGGCGCTGTGGGCGTAATCGATAATCTGACCGTCGATGTTGATCACGCTGCGGCGCTTGTCGGGGCTGAGGCTCACCGGCTCCAGGGCGAACTCCACGTCGAGCACGCCGTCGCGGCCGAAGTAGGCCTGGCGGATCTGCTCGGCACGCTGGATGGCGGTGAAGACGCTGTCGCGCAGCAGCGGGCTGCCCTCGGCATCGACCAGGTACTCGGGTGCCTCTTCGATGAAGGGCCGCAGGTTGTCCTGGTAGAAGCGGTCGAGAATGCCGCCGTCGGCGAAGAAGGCCTCGAAGTCGTTCAGGGCCACCTCACGCGAGGCGCTGGGTACCAGCGGGTAGCGGCCTGCCAGGCGTTCCTGGTAGGGCGCCACCACCTCGTCGAGCCACTGATGCTCGAGATGGCGAATGGCACTGGCCATCAATAGCTGCCAGCTCTGGTCGGCCAGGCTCTCGAGCATGCGGTCCACCGGGGCCGGGGTGTTCTCGGCGATGCGCTTGAGGTTGTGGATGGGATCGCCGCCGCGTAGCGCCAGGCGGTCACGGGCGCTGACAAAGGCCGCACGGCCCGGGTCGCTGGCGCCCTGCACCTCGCGCAGGTAGTCGCGCAGCTCGCCGATGGCGACCTTGATCTCGGCGATGTCGGCGGGGTTGTCGCCGCGGGCCTCGAGCAGGCCGTTGAGGTCGCGGAAGTTACGCTCGATCTCGCCGGCCAGGCGGTAGCGCGGCGAGCGCTCCAGCGCCTGGCGTGCGACTTCGTCGTCCACCGGCAGCTCGGGATAGAGCTGCGTGTGGTGCGCCACTTCGCCGAGCAGACGGTCCAGCGGCCGGCTGGCGCCGAGCAGGGTGTCGGCCACCACCACCGCCTGGTCGATGTCGGGCAACGGCACCAGGTAGAGGTCGTCGAGCGCCTGGCGCCAGGTCACGTGATAGTCGCTGACGTAGCGTTCGTGCAGGGCGTCCCGCAGCTGGCGCTCGTCGGCGGCACTGAAGACGATGTCGTCGCGCTGGCCCAGCACCCAGAGGTCGATCAATGCCAGCTCGGTGGCCTGCTCGATCTCCTTGAGGAAGTAGCCTTCGAAGCCGTCGCGAGTCAGTAGGGTCGGCAGGCGCAGGCGCTCCAGCTCGTCGTCGCGGGCCATGAACACGGCGTTGAAGGAGGGGCCGACGCCCTGGTGCAGGTCGAGCGCCGCGCCGCTGCGGCTACCGCTGTTGGCCTTGAGGGTGGCATAGACGCGCTCGTCCATGGGTTGGCGCGAGAGTTCCTCCTGGGCGGCCTGCAGGCTGCCGCGCAGCGCCGCCATGGCCTGTTCGGCATGACGATCGCCGGCCGCCACGCGCCCTTCGAGATCGGTATGCGCCATGGCGTAGGCGAGGTGGTCGAGCAGGCGCTCCTGCACAGTGCCGCGCTGGGGGAAGGCACGCTGCCAGCGCCGCTCCATGTACGCCTCGACCCGCTCGGGCTGGCGCCCGCTGGCATCAGACATCATGCGCAGCACGCGCAGCAGGGCCAGCTTGTCGTTGCTGCCCGCCTCGGCGCGGTTCATGTCATCCATGATGCCGACCATCAGCGAAGGCAGGAAATGGTAGCTCAGCATTGCCAGGTAGGCGTTCTCCACCTCGCGGCCCACCGCATGGCCCTGGTAGAGGCCCATGTCGGCCAGCCACGGCAGGTGCTCGCGATAGTCGCCGAACTCCAGGGTGGCGGCGCGCAGGCGATCGAGGGGCTCCAGCAGCGCATAGCCGGTGGGGTCGTCGCTGTGCAGCTCGTCGGGCTGGGCAGCCAGGAAGTCCTGGGCCTTCTCCTCGACCGCCGCCAAGGCCTGAGTGTTCTTCTGATAGAAGTGGCTCCAGCCACCCACCAGCGCCAGCCCGCCCACCAGGCAGGCAAAGGCGCTGACCCGGCGCAGGCGGCGACGACGCCGGGCGGCGCGGGCGTTGTCGCCGGCCAGCCCCGCTTCGGGATAGATCACCTTGTCGAACAGTTCCTCGGTGAAGTAGAGCGCGCTGCGTGCGGCGCGATGAGCCGGCTGGGTGGTATCGGCCATGCCGTAGCGGCGCGCGGCGGCATCGACGAAGGGATCCTCCGGCACGCCCTGCTGGTAGACCGAGGTGAAGTAGGTACCACGCACCATGGCGGCGGTGGAGTAGCGGTCGCTGGAGAGCGCCTCGCTCAGGAAGCCGAGCAGCACGTCGCGCAGGCCGGCGAGCTGGCGCACGAAGCGGAACACCGATTCGCGCTCCTCGCGGTCACGGCATTCGGCCAGCAGCGTGGGCAGGCTGCGGTTGAGCCGCTCGAGCATGGCGTCGTAGGAGTCGGCGAACTCGTCGGCCCACTGGTCGACGCGTTCGACGCTCTCGGCGCTGAAGGTGAAGCCCAGCGGTGCGCGCCGCGCGGCGCGGGAGTAGTGGCGGAAGAAGTCGTCGAAGCCGTGCAGCAGGTCCATCTTGCTGAAGGTGACGTAGACCGGCAGCCGCGCACCATGGCGCTCCATCAGTTCGCGCATCCGCGCGCGCAGCAGCGAGGCGTAGGCCTTGCGCACCGCCACCCGGGCGTCGCTCAGGCGCGCCAGGTCGAGCACCAGCACCACGCCGTCGAGCGGGCGCTGGGCGCGGTTGCGCTCCAGCCAGCCGACGAAGTGGTCCCACAGCCGGCTCTGCAGTTCCTGGGGCTCGCCGCCTTCCAGCGCACCCTGGGTCAGCAGCTCGCCGTCCGGGTCGATCAGCACCGCCTTGTCGCCGATCCACCAGTCGAAGCCGTACTGGTTGCCTTTCTTGCCCTGGCCCGACGCCTTCATCACGTGGGTGAGCGAGAAGTTCTGCCCGGAGCGGTTGATCAGGCTGGTCTTGCCGGCGTTCTCCACGCCCATCACCAAGTACCAGGGCAACTTGTAGCGCGCCCCGGGGCCGGCACCGAGATTGTCGAGCAGCTCATGCAGGGTGGCGTTCAGCGTTGCCTCTTGCTGCTCCACCTGGCTCAGCACCGGGTCGAGCTGCCGTCGTTCGTTCTGGCGGCGCTCGTCGTCCACCTCGCGCAGTCGGCGAGCCAGGCGAATGCCCCATATCACGGCTGCCAGGGTGACCAGTGCCAAGGTGGCGAGCAGCCGATTGAGCCATGGCGCCAACGGATAGGTGTCTCGCACCTGCCACATCGGTCCCAGCCACCAGATGGCGACGACCAGGGCGCCCAGCAGCAGCCACCAGAGCACGACGGTGAGTTTGCTCGCCCGCTTGCCGATGCCCTGGGCCTTGTTGCCGTGCGCCTTGGCCAGGTTGGCGTTGCTTTGTGCCCGTGAGGCGCCGGGTACCCAGCGACTCAGACCGGACTTCACACTTTTCCACATGAGCCTTAGCCCTCGTCCCTGTCGATGATGATGATGTTGTAGGTAGTGATGTTCATTTGCCCTTCTCCACCGCGCGCTCGAGCCGCTTGAGCAGCGCCGGCTCCCACTGTTCGAGGTCAAGGCCCGCCAGCGACTCGCGCACCGCGCGATAGTGCTGGCCGGCCAGCGCCGCCAACCCCGCATCGCGCAGCAGATCGGCGCTGGCCAGCCGCCAGTAGGCGATCTCACGCGGCGAACGGGCCTCGGCCAGGCCGCGATCGAGACCCATCAGAGCCGCTTCCAGCCCTTCCGCGGCCAGTCTCTCGCGGGCTTCGGCAAGACCCTCCTGCCAGGGGTCGCCGCCGGCTTCCTGGCTGCCACCCGCGGCACTGCCCGGCGTGGCCTGCAGCCATTGGCGAGTCTCGTCGTCGACGAAGGCGCTGCCGTCGTTGAACGTCAGCGACTCGATGCCAGGCAGGCGCTCGACGAAACGGCTCGCCTCGTCACGAATGGCGGCGGCACAGCGCGGTTGACCGAGGCGCTCGGCGGCACCCGCACTGAGGCGATGCCCCTCCAGCCAGTAAGGGCTCACTGCCAGGCTGTTCTCGATGCGTTTCCACAGCGCGTTGTCGGCACCGCGCGAGAGCGCCTCGCGATACTCCGCCACCCGGTCGGCGGCGGGCGGCGCCAGCTCGGAGCGCACGCCGTCGCGGGTGGCCGGCAGCGCCTGGATGACGCTCCAGATCGCATGGCGTCGGAGCCGGTAGCCGAGCGGGTCGCCCGGGCTCTGCTCGTTGAGGAAGTCGGCCATCTTGAGCAGGGTCTGGCGATTGCCGCGCTCGTTGCCGGCCTCCAGGCGCATCTCGGGCAGCTTGGCCGTGGGCGATGCGGTGCTGGCCGGCGTAGCGCTTTCCGCCGCCGCACCGCGAGTGGCGGACGTGGCGCTTGAACCCGCCTGGCTGGGGCGGGCCTGGCGCAGCTGGCGCTGCAGGTCGACCAGGGCCTCGTCCGGCAGCTGGCGTGCCCGTGCCACCTCCAGCAGCGCCTCGAGGGCTCCCTCGCAGGCCTGCTGCTCGTCGGCGGCATTGTCGAAATCAAGAGCTTCCGCCAGCGCCAGGGCGCGCTGGGTGAACTGCCGGAACAGCCGCGGCCGCAGCCGCTCGCCCTGGACGCCACCGTAGGGATAGGCGGCTTCCCACCACTGTTCGAGACTGCCCGCCAGCAGGCGCAGCGAGAGGGCGAAGCGCACGCCGTCGCCGTCGCGCTGCAGGCAGTGCAGCAGGTGGCCGAGCACCTTGAGGTCCTTGCCCGTGGTGCTCAGCAGGCGCACTGCCCGGGTCTCGGCGCCCTCCCAGTCGACTCCACCATGCTGCAACGAGCCGATCTTCATCATCTCCTCGTCGAGCCAGGCGTAGTCGGCGCTGTCGTCGAGGGGCCTGCCAACGCCCTCCGGGGGGAGCGCGGCCAGCAGTTCCGTCAGCTGTGTCTGGTTGACGATTCGCATGCTCACCTCACCAGCGACAGGCGTCGCGCAGCGGCTGAACCGCCTGACGCAGCCCGGCGATCTCGAAGCGCAGGCCGTCGAGTGCGGCCTGATCGCTGCCGAACGTCAGCTCATCGGCGTCCAGCAGCTGCTGCAGCGTGGCGATGGCCGGCAACCCGCGGCCACCGCTGACCACGTAGCCACCGTCGCGGGCCTGCCAGACCTGCTCCAGTTCGCGTCCCCCTGCACGCAGCCGCATCTGCACCCGCGGCACGTCCAGCGCCTGGGGCAGGTGCAGTTGGAAACGAGTGATGGTCTTCTCGCAGGCGATGACCAGCTGTGGGCGTGGCGGCACGCTGCCCAGTGCCGGCACGCTGATCAGCACGCCGTCGCTGCGCTCGCGCACCAGCAGGCCCATGTCGTCGCCAGCGCGCTCGGCTTCCTGGACATGGATCGCATGCCACAGCGCGGGTCGCAGGTCCTCGCTGGCCACCGGCTCGTCACGGGTCATGAACAGCGCGTCGTAACAGCCCAGCCTATCCAGGCGCGAGGGCTCGATGGCGCACTCGCGGGCCTCGGCCACCAATGACTCGGCGGCGGTGTCGCCCCAGGCGTCGGCCACCAGGGCCAGGCTTGCGGCCAGCGCCAGCCACGGCGCCCGGCGAAATATCAGGGTCGAACTCATTTGGCATCCAGTTCCAGCTGTCGGCACTTGTGTGCCAGAGTGCGCTTGGGCAGGCCGAGGCTCTCGGCCGCCAGGGCGCGATTGCCGCCGAACAGCTGCAATCGCTGGCGGATCAGTTCCGCCTCGTAGTCACGCAGGGCGCGGCGCAGGTCCTGCACGCCATCGTTGGCCACGCTGAGCGGCGTTGCCGCCATGGCGACGGTGGAATCGCTCGTCTCCGCGTCGGCCCGTTCGGGCAGTGCCGCCGGAGCAACATCCTCTCCCGGGCGGGTCATGGCGCAGGCGTAGTCGATCAGGTTCTTCAGCTCGCGTACGTTGCCCGGATAGTCGCGCTCGCGCAGCAGGCGCAGCGCGGCCGGGGTGATCCCCATCTCGTCGCGCCCCTCGCGGGCGCAGAAGTCGGCGACGAAGGCCTCGGCCAGCTCGGCGATATCCTCGCTGCGCTCGCGCAGCGGCGGCAGGGTCAGCGGGAACTGCCCCAGCCGGTAGTAGAGATCGGCACGGAAGCGCTGGTCGCGAATCCGTTCGCGCAGCGGCTGATGGGTGGCCGCCACCAGGCGCAGGTCGGCGCGCCGCTCTTCGTTCGCCCCCAGCGGCCGGTAGCGGCCGTTTTCCAGCACCCGCAGCAGCTTGGCCTGCAGCGGCAGTGGCATGTCGCCGATCTCGTCGAGGAACAGGGTGCCGCCGTCGGCCTGGCTGATCAGCCCTTCGCGCGCCTGATCGGCGCCGGAGAAGGCGCCTTTGGCGTGGCCGAACAGCTCCGATTCGAGCAAAGACTCGGGGATCGCCGCGCAGTTGATCGCCATGAAGGCGCCCTGGCTGCGCGCCGAGAGCTGATGGATGGCACGTGCCACCCGATCCTTGCCGGTGCCGGTCTCGCCCTGCAGCAGTACCGCCAGGCTGGTTTCGGCCGCGCGCACCACCTGGCTGCGCAGCGTCTGCATGGCGGGCGACCCCCCGAGCAGGTCGCCGGCCAGCCGCTCTGCCAGCGCCTGGCGCCGGGCGCCATCGTTGAGCTGGGCCAGTGACTGGCGCAGGCTCGCCTCGCGCTGGCGTTCGCCCTGGTGCCGGGCCAGCCCCGCCCACAGCCGGCACAGCAGCGCCTCGAAGGCGGCGAACTCGAGGTCCGCCTCGAGCCGGGCGAGGGTTTCCGCCTCGCCGGCCATGGCCAGCGCGCCGAGCCACTCGCGCTTGCCATCCAGGGCGCGCAGCGGCCGCACCACTAGTTGCAGCGCGCCGGGAAGCTGGATCACCTGGGCCTGGAAGCCGGGATGGTCGAGCCGCGAACGCGCCTCCACCAACCCCAGCCGCAGCGGCTTGCCCTGGCGAATGGCGTGGGCATAGGGGTGACGGAAATCGTCGCAATCGAAGCGGACGTCGTCGTTGTCGCCACCCAGCCAGCGGCCGCTACCGTCGAGATAGAGGCAGGTAGCCCAGGCCAGGCCATGGCTGGCCTGGAGGATACCGCCGGCGCAGGCGCGCAGCCCGGCGGGCGAGGTGCTCTCGACCAGCGCCAGCGCGCGTGCCATGCCGCCGAGGCCGGGCCCCGTCGGCAAGCCACCCTCGCACCAGCGCATGTCGATCGCCTTCGCCGTCATCGCCTACACCACCTCCGCGGTAAAGGCGCCCGCCGCGTCGACGCCCAGCGCCACCCGGGTGACCGGCTCTTGCCGCGCCAGGCGGTCGAGCAGCGCCCGAGACACCGGCGGCAGCAGCTCGCCGTCGATCACCGACTCGAGCATGCGTGCGCCGTTCTCGCTGCGGGTGGCGCGGGCACAGATGGCATCGCGCAGGGCCTCGTCGAGTACCACCTCGGCCTGGCGGTGGCGCGCACGGATGCGCTCGGCCAGGGTGTCGAGCTTGGCCGCCACGATGTCGCGCAGGGTGTCGGCGCCCAGAGGGAAGTAGGGCACCACCTCCATGCGCGCCAGCAACGCCGGCTTGAAGAAGGCGGCCAGCACCGGGTAGAGCGCATCGTCGAGCGCCTCGGGCTCGTCGGCATGGGCGACGATGGCTTCATAGCCCAGGTTCGAGGTGAGGAAGAACACCACGTTCTTGCAGTCGATCAGCCGCCCTTCGCCATCGGCCAGCTCGCCCTTGTCGAAGGCCTGGTAGAACAGGTTGAGCACGTCCGGGTGGGCCTTCTCGACTTCGTCGAGCAGCACCACCGAGTAGGGCCGCTGGCGGATCGCCTCGGTCAGCAGGCCACCCTCGCCGAAGCCCACGTAGCCCGGCGGAGAACCGATCAGCCGCGATACGGTGTGCTTCTCCTGGTACTCGGACATGTTGATGGTGGTGAGGAACTGGCGCCCGCCGTAGAGCCGCTCGGCGATCTGCACCACGGTCTCGGTCTTGCCCACGCCGCTGGGACCGACCAGCAGGAAGGCGCCCAGCGGGCGGCCGGGGCGGCGCAGGTCGGCGCGGGCGGTAAGCAGGTGGCGATGCACGCGCTCGATGGCCGTGTCCTGGCCCTGCACCAGCCGGCCGAGATGCTCGGGCAGCTCGGTGAGGCGGGTCAGCTCGTCGCTGGTCATGCGCTCCACCGGCACGCCGGTCCAGTCGCCGATGACCTGGGCGATCTGCGCCTCCTCGACGCTGGCGTTAACCAGCGCGAACTCCTGCTGCAGCTCGGCCAGGCGCGCCTCGTGGGCGGCCAGTTGGGCATGCAGATCGACATCAGCGGCAGAGTCATCCGGTTCAACCGCGTCAGCCGCTGCTTCGCCGTCGATTTCGCTGTCAGTGTCGATTTCACCGACGACTGCATTGTCGATACCAGCCTCGGCCTCGGCACTGGCCTGCTCGACGGCGGCCTCATTGTTGCCCGCATCAAGCAGCTGGCGATGCAGGGCGATGATGGCATCGACGCACTCGCGCTGGTCGGCCCAGGCCGACTCGAGCCGTTCGACCTCCTCTTCCAGCCGCGCCAGGCGGGCGTCGAGCTCGGCCTCGCGGGTGGCGTCGGGGCTGCGCCCCAGCAGCCGCTCGCGGTCGAGCTGCTCGCGCTCGCGCTGGGCGGCGATATGTTCGCTCTTGAGGTGGCTGAGCCGGCGCGGCGGGGTATCCAGCGCCTGGGAGAGCCGCGCGCAGGCGGTATCGAGCACGTCGATCGCCTTGTCGGGCAACTTGCGGCCGGCCAGGTAGCGCGCCGAGAGTTCGGCGGCGGCGCGCAGGCCGCTGTCGCCGACCAGCACGCCGTGGGCGGTCTCGTAGGTATCGCGCAGGCCGCGCAGGATCACCAGCGCCTGGTCGATGCTGGGCTCGGCCAGGGCCACCGGCTGGAAGCGCCGCGACAGCGCCGGGTCCTTCTCGAAGTACTTCTTGTACTCGCGCCAGGTGGTGGCGGCGATGGTGCGCAGCTCGCCGCGGGCCAGGGCCGGCTTGAGCAGGTTGGCGGCATCGCCGCCGCCCTCCTGGTTGCCGGCGCCGATCAGGGTGTGGGCCTCGTCGATGAACAGCAGGATCGGCCGGGGCGCGGACTTGACCTCCTCGATCACCGCCTTGAGGCGCTTCTCGAACTCGCCCTTCACCGCGGCGCCGGCCTGCAGCGCACCGAGATCGAGGCTCATCAGCTCGACGTCGGCCAGCGCCGCAGGCACGCGGCCCTCGACGATCCGCGCGGCAAGCCCTTCCACCACGGCGCTCTTGCCCACCCCGGCGTCGCCGATGACGATGGGGTTGTTCTTGCGCCGCCGACCGAGGATGTCGAGCATCTGGTCGATCTCGGGGTCGCGGCATAGCACGGGGTCCAGCTCGCCGCGTCGGGCCTGCTCGGTGAGCGAGGTGGCGAAGCGCGCCAGGGCGCTGTCGCCCTGGGTGGCCTGGGCCTGGCGACGCCCGCCCTCGTTCGGCTCGGCGCGCGGCGCCTCGGCGGAGTCGGCGGCCAGTCGCTCGAAGCCGCGACGCAGCCCTTCACGATTGATCTCGGCCAGCAGCGCGGCGCTTCTCGGCCCCAGGTAGCGCCCCGCGTTGTGCAGCAGGGTGGTGAAGATCAGGCCGCTGCGCAGGCTGTCGTAGGCGAACTCCGTGGTAGCCAGCAGCCAGGCATCCTGCAGCAGCTCGACCAGCAGCGGCGAGAAGCTCGGCGTGGTCACGGCGAGGTCGCGCGGCGGCCGGGTCTCCTCGGCCAGGCGCGCACGCAGCTCGAAGACGTCGACGCCCTGCCCTTCGAGCAGGCAGCGCAGGTCGCACAGCGGCTGGTCGATCAGCGCCTGCAGCAGGTGGCCGACGGTGACTTCGGGGGCCTGCTGTTCGGCACACAGCACCGCGGCCTGCTCCAGGCCTTGGCGGGATACGGCATTGAGGCGGCCGATGAGCGCGGGAAGCTCTACCCTGAGCATGGGATCTCCTAACGGTAAATCTGGTCGAGAAGGGTGCCGACCTGGGCCGCTTGCTGATCGAGCGTCCAGGCGAAGCCCAGGTAGGTGCCGGCCATGACCACGGCGAACAGCGCGAAGACCGCCCATACCGGCAAACCGCGCCCGCGGTGACGCCGACCCGGCATGACGTTGTCGAGCGGCCGGGTCAGGCTGTCTTCCGGGGTATCACCGAGCGCTGCCAACTGGTCGCCGAGGGTGCGCACGATGTGCTCGTACTCTTCGCGGCCGTGGTCCATGACCTTGTAGCGCCCCTCGAAGCCGAGACACAGGCAGAGGTAGATAAACGCCAGCATGTCGCGATAACGCTGGGGCTCCTGTTGCAGGCGCGAGAGGATCGAGAAGACCTTCTCGCCGCCCCAGGTCTCGTTGTGGAAGCGCGTCAGCAGCGAGTGCTCGGCCCAACTGCTCTGCTGCCCCCAGGGCGTGCCCATCACCGCCTCGTCGATGAACGAGCAGAGTACGTAGCGAAAGGCCAGCAGCGTGGGCCGGTCGTAGCCCTGCTCGGTGAGTTCGACTTCGATCGCCGAGATCTCGTCGACCACCTGGCGGTAGAGCCGGTCGAGATCACTCATGCCGTCGAGCTGACGTACCCGCACCACCATGCCCAGCAGCGAACTGGCAGCATCCACCAGCGGGTTGAGGTTGTACCCGCGCAGGCGGAACCAGTAGTCCTCGTCGGCATCGAGATGTTCGGCGTGGCTATGAATCAGATGATCGAGCCCGCGTTCGTCGATGCGGTCTTCGTGCCGGCTGGGGCTGAAGCGCGCCACCGAGCCTGGGTTCGATTCGTATTGCGTGGCAAGTTCTTGCATGGCTTAGCTCCTGATCGCCCAGAACTGCATTTCAAGCCCGGGGAATTCCCCAGCCACGTGGAAGGCGAAGCCGCTGGCGCCGTCGAGCATGCTCCAGGCCTGGCTCTGCCGGTCGAGGCGGAAGTAGCTGTAGCCGGCGTGGTAGGGCAGCTCGCGCGGGGCCACCGGCAGCGGCTCCAGCGGTACGCCGGGCAGCTGCAGGCTGATGAGGTCGCGGATTCGCTCCACGCTGGCCACCTTGGTCTGCTGCAGGAACAGCTTGCGCAGCCGCTCGTGGGGCATGTCGGCGCGCACCGCCAGGATGAAGTCGGCGCTGTCGAGCAGGGCCGGGTCGGCGAGCGGGGCCACCAGCAGGCCGTAGCGTCGTGACTGCAGCTGGATCGCCAGCGCGCGCGGCTCGAGTACCGTGGAGAGCGCCTGGCGCAGGCTCTGCATGAGCTGGCGGAAGGCGCGCTCGGGGTGGTCGTGGTCGTAGGCCGGGTATTCCGGCGGCAACCGCGACTCGTCGGTGAAAGTCACCAGCTCGCTGGCGGTTTCGAGCATGGTGGCGAACAGCCGCTCGGGGTGCAGGTGGCCCAGGCGCGCCAGGTGCTGGAAGCGCGGCTGGGCGCGGTTGAGCAGCTGCAGCAGCATGAAGTCGGAGACATCGGCCACCCCGGCCTG
The DNA here is from genome assembly GCF_051062895.2 of Billgrantia sp. C5P2. Taxonomy (NCBI): domain Bacteria; kingdom Pseudomonadati; phylum Pseudomonadota; class Gammaproteobacteria; order Oceanospirillales; family Halomonadaceae; genus Billgrantia; species Billgrantia sp. C5P2. The sequence goes on along the minus strand of NZ_CM128542.1, from coordinate 132,990 downwards.
GTGGGGCGAGGCGAGACGATGGGCGATGTTGCGGGCGCGCTCGCGCATCAGCCCGGCCATCTCGCCGACGAAGCGCTGCAATACCGGTGCCGCCTGCACGTTGAGCAGGGTGGGGATGAACTGCTCGTCGAGTACCAGGCTGCCGTCGGGGCGCCGCTCGTGGATGCGCGCCACCGCCAGGCAGGTGTAGGCACTGCGGTCGTCGCGCTCGAGCAGCAGCCGGGGGGCGACCCGGGCAACATCGAGCATGGCGGTGTCGCCGTCGCGGGAGTGCAGGTCGCGCACGCTGCGTTGCGCCAGGCGATAGCGGGTCGGCAGGTCGTCGTCGGGCCAGCGCACCTCGCCCACCGCATCGGTGGCCAGCGGCAGGCACAGGTAGACGAGCTGGTTGGCGATGCTGGCGTCGTCGATCTCCAGCGGCTGCGGCTCGATGTCGTCGTCGGGCAGCTGGAACGCCGTGCCGTCGGGCATCACGCCGCTGGCCCGGCTGATGGCGATACGCCCGAAACTCAGGTATTCGGCGTTGAGCTCCAGCGTCTGGAAGCCGTACAGCGTATGGCTGACGCCGCGCAGGCGCGCCTCCATAAGCCCTTCCAGGCTGCGCTGCTGCTGCTGGAAGTGCTGCGGCTTGATGAATAGCCCTTCGCTCCATACCACTCGGTTGCGGCTGGCCATCAGTCTTCCTTCCTCAGCTCGGCCTCGTTGGCTCGCAGGTGCACCAGCAGGTGGTAGTCCTCGCTGCGCGTCGTCACTTTCACCACCTTCTTCCACTCGGCCTGATCGGGATCGCTGTAGAAGGCAATCAGGCCGATGTAGCGGGTCTCCTCGTCGATCTCGAACGGCTCGTAGAACTTCCACTGGCCAGGCAGCAGGGTGAAGTCGTCATGGTCCAGGTAGTTGGTGCCCAGGGCGCCTTCGAGGTCATCGCGCAGCTGATAGTGGTCCGCTGCCATCAGCATCGAGTCGTCCTTGAGCTGCAGGATCTGGAAGCGCAGCGGCGTGCCGTCGCCCTCGAAGTTGGGGTTGACGTCCGGCTCGGCCAGCATGGCGAGGTCGACCGTGGTCGGGCGATCCTCGGGGTAACCCACCGGGATCGACGGATCTCGCATCACCTGCCAGGCCTTGCCGGCGGCCTCGCGGGTCGAGGCGCAGCCACTGAGAAGGAGCGCCAGCAGCACCACTGCAACCCACAGCAGGGTGCGTCTTGAAACCGGGCTAGTGCGCAAATGTCTTGTGCTCATGCTTCCTGCGTCCCGTCTTGTTGTGTTCATTTTGTTTCGCGCTGCTGGCGTCGCACCGACTGGTCGTAGGCCTGCTCGAACACCTCCCAGAACAGCTTGGCGAAGCCCTGCTGGCGGCCGGAGTTGAGCTCCTGGTAGTAGTGGCGGTACATCTCCCACGCCCAGCTGCCTTCGTCTTCCAGGCGATTGCCGGCGCCGCGGTAGGCGTGGAAGCGCTTCAACAGGGCTTCCGGGGCGAAAGCGTCGAGAATCGCCTGCAGCGCCTCGCCGATGGCCTCCTCCACCGCCGCCTGGTGCTGCCCTTGATGGGCCAGGCACTCGGCCACGGCGGCCGGCGCCGACAGGTGCACCGGGCTGCGGCGCGCGGAGAACATGGTCTCCACCGTGTCGCGGTAGGGCTGGCCCAGCCGCAGCGGATTGTCCTCGATCGGCTGCAGGCGGCGATCCCGCAGCGGGTAGCGGCTGTCGTCCTGGGCGCGGTGGAGCGCCTGCAGGCCTTCGATGGCGGCACGCAGGGTCTGGCCGGCTTCGGCGACGAAGTTGAGCTGCTCCTCGCTGTCGGCGAAGCGCAGTTCGGCCCCCAGGGCCCGCAGCAGCGGGTCGGTGCCGGCGGGACCGGCGCTTGCCGGCACGGTATCCTGCCAGCGCTCCTCGAGCTGCTCGCCGACCGAGCGTTCCAGATCGTTCAACAGCCCTTCGTCCATTTCCCGGTTCATCGTTGTGTCGTCCTCGTAACGTCGAATCGTCGGCGCCGCCTCGCGCCGTGCCTGCAGTTCATGTGATGTGCCCTCGCTCCAGCCCGGCTCCTCCAAGGTGTCGAGCAGCGTGCCGTCTTCGGCACTCAGCTCACCCTCATGGGATAGCGCCGTAAGCGGGTCGCGCTGGCTGGCACCGGGCGTGGCCTCGCCCAGCGCCTCGAGGGGGTCGTCGCGGCGCGGCGGCGGAAAAGCCGCCGCCGGCGTGACGCGGTAGGGCACCACGCCTTGCCCGGCCAGCGCCTCCTGCTCTTCGTCGATCAGCGCGGCGAGCGGCTGGGAGCCAGGCAGTCCGGCCTGGCGGTCACCGAGGTGCACGCGCACCCGATACTCGCCGAAGCCCAGTTCGTCGCCATCGCGAAGGGCCACCCGTCGGTCGCGGCCCAGCGGCAGCGTGGCTTGGTTGATGAAGGTATGGCCGCTGCGATCGACCAGGCAGAACTGGCCGTCGATCTGGCGGATCTCGGCATGTGCCGGGCGGATACGCCCGGCGTGGTCCTGCAGCAGCCAGTCGTCGCTTTCGGCGCTGCCCAGGGTGCCGCCCGCCAGCGGGAAGACGTGACTGCTGGTGGAGCGCCCTTCCAGCCGCTCGCTGTTGATCACCACCAGGGTGACGGCGCTTGCGGCGACCTGGGGCCGGGTGAAGTTAGACATCGCGTTACCCTGTCATCTGTATGCGCACCCGGCGCCGCCGAGAGGCGGCACCGGATTCGGGATTGACGAAAGTGGTCCAGCCGAGCTGACAGCAGCCGTGGTCGCCGAGCCGCATGGGCTGCACCGCGCTCTCCAGCAGCTCCAGCTCCAGGTCGTAGGCCAGCGGCTCGCGCAGCACGAAGCTCACCAGCGTCTTGAGCGGCGCATGCTCGCGGCCGTCGGGCAGGAAATCGCGGAAGCGGGCGAGGCCGAGCCCCTTCAGGCACAGGGCGAACTTGCCGCCCACGTCGGCGACCCGCTCCCCGGCGACCATATCCTCGCCCAGGGTCATGCCCGAGAGGCCGGCGCGGCTGCGCTGGTCCTCGGGAATCTCGACCCAGCGGTGTACCCACTGCTCGACGCTCACGTCGTCGAGATCGAAACAGTGGCCGACCACGCTCTCGACCACCTCCGGCGAACGCGAACGCCCCGCCAGCAGGCCGGCGTAGGCGAGCATCTTGCCCCAGTTGATCGGCGTCTCGCCGCGCAGCTCCTCATCGGCCAGCCCCACTAGGGCGAACACCGCGGCGGAGAACCCGTCGCTGGCGCCGTCCTGGTAGCGCACGTAGTGGCGATACTTGCGCCAGCTGCGATGCACCAGGGTCAGCAGGCGATGATTGAAGAAGTCGAGGAAGTCGCGGGCGACGCCTTCGTGGTGAGCCGCCTCGTGGGCCAGCGACTCCAGGTAGTAACCGGGCAGCGGCGACTGGGCGCCCTGCAGGCCGAAGAAGCTGACCTCCAGTGCGTACTCGCCGCTGGGGCGGGATTCGAGCGCCACCACGTCGCTACCGGGGAAACCCAGCGACGCCGAGGCGCTGAAGCGCACCCGCTCGCGGCCCGGACGCACGTTGGCGATACGCTCGAGGTCGTCGTCGTGGTGACGATGCAGCAGCTCGACGAGCTGGTAGAAGTCATAGCGCCGGGCCCCCTCGATCAGGGCCACGGGGGCTAGATCAGGGGTTGTTGGCCCGACTGTAAGGTCCATGCGTAACGCTCTTGGTTATGACGATTGACGACGTGCAACTCATGGAACGAGTTGATGCTGGCGTAGAGCGAGAAGAAGCGCGCCAGCACGCTGCCGAACAGATAGAGGCTGCCCTCGTCGCCGAAGGCTTCCTGGTCCAGGGTCATCACCGAACGCAGCCCGCGCACCGGCAGCCCGCGCTTGAGCCGATCGATGGAGCGGGTCTCGATGTTCACTACCCCGGCCAGGCGCTTCTGCGATACGCGCTCGGCCTGACGGTCGACCAGGGCGCGGAAGTCGTAGGCGCGCAGCACCGAGCACAGGGCATCGCGCTCGAGCAGCGACAGGTAGTTGAGCGACAGGTTGGAGATCAGCGTCCACAGCAGGCTGCCGTCCAGGGTCGGGCGCAGCGCCGACGTGGGCCGAGTGATGTTGCGATAGTCGGCGAACACCGGGCTGGTGTCGGTGGAGGCACTGATATCGCCCACCGCCAGCCGCTCGGGCAGGGTGCGATTGCTGCAGCTCAGGCGCAGCGAGATGGTTTCGCGCATGCCCAGGCAAGCCTGTTCGTCGCCACGTACGAAGGCGATGTCGTGATCGAAGCCGTCGCCGCGCAGGCTGTCGCGCACCCGCACCCGGAAATAGCGGGCCTCGCGGCCGCGGTCGCGCTCGATCTGGTGCTGGAAGCTCTCGAACGGCACGTACTGGCGCGGTTCGCCGCGCATCTTGCCGCTGTCGCTCTCCAGCCAGCCCTGCACCGCGTCGACGCTGAACACCTCGTAGTGCTCCGGCGCACGGCTGCTGGGCCGAATGCGGTATTCGCTGCGTTCGCCGTTGAGGTCGATGGGGTCGGCATCGTGGCTGAACAGGTTGATCGCCGGCGTGCAGTAGAGCGCCAGATGTTCGTCGCGCACCTTGGCATCGGCCGGCAGCGTGCGCGAGAAGACGAAGCGCAGCACGATCCGCGAGGCTTGCCGCGCCGGCAGCTGACGCCCCAGCCCGACCAGATCGACGAAGTGGAAGGCCTCGGGGAAGCAGAGATACTCCTGCAGGATGCGATAGCCCTGGTGCACGTTGCGCGGATAGGGCAACAGCGCATGCCCGGGCTCGAAGCCCACCGGCACCAGCATGTCGCGGGGCAGCGGCATGACGATGCCGTCGATCTCCAGCTCCAGGCGCGACAGGTAGTGACCGAGCCACAGGTAGAGACTGCGCGCGGTATAGCCGCCACCACCCAGGTGCAGGCGCAGGTGATCGATGCCCAGGGCATCGAGCGGCTGGTCGCCGTCCACGTCGAGGGCGAGCTCGACGATCGAGGATTCCCGCGAGTGGCGAGCCTCGACGCCGCCATGCAGCAGCGGGTAGAGCGCCACGTCGTGGCAGGTGCGGAAGCGGCAGGCGGTACCGTCGATCGGTCGCGATGCCAGCGTGGTGCCGACAGCCACGTCCTGGCGGCCGCTCAGCGCCCCCTCCTTGGGCGTGAACTGCATGATCGTCATGCTCGGCACCGGGCGCAGGTAGTTGGGCCACAGCATGGCGATCAGCGAGTGGGTCAGCTCGGGGAACTCGTCCTCGACCTTCTCGCGCATACGACCGGTGAGGAAGGCGAAGCCCTCCAGCAGGCGCTCGACGTCCGGGTCGGTGCTGCGCTCGGAGAGGAAGCGGCTGAGGCCGGGGTTGGCTTCGGCGAACTCCCGCCCCTGCAGCTTCAGGTAGTCGAGCTCATCCCGGTAATAACGATTGAGCATGCGCTTCTCACTCCCTGAGTGCTTGGATGCCTAGGTGCTCAGTTCAAGCACTGGTAGCGTTTGTCGTTGAGCAGCAGATCGATGGTGGCCTGGCCATGGTCGCGACCGAGATCCACCGTGGCATGCACCTGGAAACGCAGCTGTAGCGGGTCGCTGCCGCGCGGCAGCGACTCCACTTCCACCTGCCGCACCCGCGGCTCGAAGCGTTCGATACATTGGCGAATGGCGCGCTGGATGTTGCGCTCCAGATCGAGCACGCCGATGGTCGCGTCGTTGAAGTCGAGCAGTCCCAGCTCCGGGGCGCATTCACTGTGCCCCGGGTGGCTGTTGAGCAGGTCGACCAGGTGGCGCTTGATGGACTCGACGATCTCGGCAAGGCTGGCCTCGGCGACGACTTCCTCCGACCGTCCGGGAGCCGCCAGGCGCTCGAACAGCCGGTTGCCGAGTACGCCGCCACGGTGAAGCGTCATGGCCGCGTCCTCCCCTTACTCCTTGTCCAGGCGACCCACCAGCGACAGCTCGAAGTTGGCGCCCATGTACTTGAAGTGCGGACGCACGGCCAAGGACACCTGGTACCAGCCCGGATCGCCCTCGACATCGGAGACCTGGATCGAGGCGGCCCGCAGCGGACGGCGGCTGCGCACCTCGGCCGGCGGGTTCTCCTGGTCGGCGACGTACTGACGGATCCACACGTTGAGCTCGCGCTCGAGATCCTGGCGCTCCTTCCAGGAGCCGATCTGCTCGCGCTGCAGCACCTTGATGTAGTGCGCCAGGCGATTGACGATGAACATGTAGGGCAGCTGGGTGCCGAGCTTGTAGTTGGTCTCGGCAGCCTTGCCCTCGGGCGTGTTGGGGAAGACCTTGGGCTTCTGCACCGAGTTGGCGGAGAAGAAGGCGGCGTTGTCGCTACCCTTGCGCATGGTCAGCGAGATGAAGCCCTCTTCGGACATCTCGAACTCGCGACGATCGGTGACCAGCACCTCGGTGGGGATCTTGGCCTGCAGCTGACCCAACGCCTCGTAGGTATGCACCGGCAGGTTTTCCACCGCGCCGCCGCTCTGCGGCCCGATGATGTTGGGACACCAGCGGTACTTGGCGAAGCTGTCGGTGAGGCGCTCGGCGAGCAGGTAGGCGGTGTTGCCCCACAGGTAGTGCTCGTGGTTCTCGTTGACCGTCTCGCGGTAGTGGAAGGTCTTGACCGGATTCTCTACCGGATCGTAGGGCATGCGCAGCAGGAAGCGCGGCGCCGTCAGGCCCAGGTAGCGGGCGTCCTCGGACTCACGCAGGCTGCGCCAGCGGGCGTACTTCGGTCCTTCGAAGATCGCCTTGAAGTCCTTGATGTTGGGCAGCTCCTGGAAGCTGTCGATGCCGAAGAAACTCGGCGCCACCGAGGACAGGAACGGCGCATGGGCCATGGCGCCCACCGCAGCGGTGAACTGCAGCAGCTTGATGTCGGGCGTCGAGGGAGAGAAGTCGTAGTTGCCGATGATGGCACCCACCGGCTCGCCGCCGAACTGGCCGTACTCGGCCGCATAGACGTGCTGGTAGAGCCCGCTCTGGCTGAGCTCGGGGGCGAACTCGAAGTCCTCGAGCAGCTCCTCCTTGGTGGCGTGGAGCAGGTCGAGCTTGATGTTCTGACGGAAGTCGGTGCGATCGACCAGCAGCTTGAGGCCGCGCCAGGCCGACTCGATCTGCTGGAAGCCCTGGTCGTGGAGGATCTCGTCGACCTGACTGCCGATCTTGCGGTCGAGTTCGACGATCATGCGGTCGACCACCGCCTTGTTCACCTGCGGGGTGTCGTCCTTGCTCTGCAACAGCTCGGCGATGAAGGCGGCCACGCCCTGCTTGGCGATGTCGTAGCCTTCCTCGCTCGGCGCCATGCGGGTCTGCGCCATCACCTGATCGAGAAGCGATCCCTCGGCCTGGGCCTCGGCGGCCTGCCCCTGCGTCTGTGCCATTTCGCTCATTGTACTTGCCTCGAATCCTTTGCCTGCCCGGGCTCGTCGCCTCCGGGTGCGTTGTCGATGGATGCGTCAGTCGCGGGACTCGTCCCGGGAATCCAGCAGCTCGAGTTCGGCGAGCAGTTGGGCACGCGCCTCCTCGCTCTCCATCAGCTTCTGCAGGCGGTCGCGGAAATTCGGCACGTTGCCCAGCGGCCCCTTGAGCGCCACCAGCGCCTCGCGCAGCTCGACCAGCTTGCGCAGCTCCGGCACCTGGCGCGCCACGCTGTCCGGAGTGAAGTCTTCGAGCGACTTGAATTCGAGATTGACGCCCAACTCGCCGGCGCTCTCGCCCTCCTCGAGGCGATTGGGCACACTGGCCGTCAACCCGAGGCCGGCTTCGCGCATTACCGACTGGAAGTTGTTCTTGTCTACCGAGACCTTTTCCCGCGCCTCGATCGGCGTGGCCTCGGCACCGCCCTTGAAGTCGCCTACCACCAGCAGCTTGAGCGGCAGTTCGGTTTCCGCCTGCTGGTCGCCGGTGGCCGGCACGTACTTGATATTGATGCGCTCTTTCGGCGCAACGGTTCCTTCCTTCGCCATGCTGAAGCTCCCTGGTGAGCCGCCTTGTTTGGAATCGCCTTGCAGAGCCGACAACGCCCCACGAGCCATTCGCACCGGCCCGGCGTCATGCGGGCAGATGCGTCAGCGGTCAAGTGAGAAACGTTTCACCCTTGCTCGTGAGGCGAGAGGGTAAACAGCCAGGGCGCATGTGCCAAACGGCACTTTGGCGCCCATGACGGTTACAAAGGCATAACGCGATGCCGCATTGGCTTACACGATTCCGCTGCCAGTGCCGAAGCGGTGCGGGTCCAATCCTTGACGCAGGCTCTGGACGACACGCGAGGTCGTCAATGTCTTACAAGTCGTGTAGGAAATTAGCTACAACAATATAAGAGATATAGGGCAAGCTGATGCGCCAATCACCTCGGCCAGGCGCCATACTGGAGGCGCCGAAAGGGTGAGAAACGTCAGGGAGTGAGTCTGAAAAAATTCGGCCGGGCAGTGCCCGGCCGGTAGCGTGAGTGGCCATCGAGGCGAATTTCAGCCGAGGCGAGCGCGAATTGCCGACTCGATACCGGCGCTGTCAAGTCCACACTCGGCCAGCAGCTCGGCCGGCTTGCCGTGCTCGACGAAGGCATCGGGCAGGCCCAGGTTGAGAATGGCGACCTTCTCACCTTCGGCGGCGAGCAGCTCATTGACGCCACTACCGGCGCCTCCTGCTACCACGTTTTCCTCGAGGGTGACCAGGAGGTCGTGGTCGCCGGCAGCGGCCAGAATCGCCTCACGGTCGAGCGGTTTGACCGAACGCAGGTTGAGGTGGGTGGCATCGAGAGTCTCTGCCACTTCGGCCGCCGGGCCGTTGAGGCTGCCGAAAGCCAACAGCGCAATCCGCTTGCCAGCCTCGGCGCCACTCCTGCGGCGAAGCTGTGCCTTGCCGATCTCCAGCGGCTCGAGATGGGTGGGAATCTCGACCCCCGGGCCTGTGCCGCGCGGATAGCGCACCGCGGCGGGACCGGGATAGTGGTAGGCGGCACTGAGCATGGCGCGACACTCGGCCTCGTCGGCCGGCGCCAGGACCACCATGCCTGGCACGCAGCGCAGGAAGGAGAGGTCCATGCTGCCGTGGTGGGTGGGGCCGTCCTCGCCCACCAGGCCGGCGCGGTCGATGGCGAAGGTGACGTCGAGCGACTGCACCGCCACGTCGTGGATCAACTGGTCGTAGCCGCGCTGCAGGAAAGTGGAGTAGATCGCTACCACCGGCTTCATCGCCTCGCAGGCCATGCCGGCGGCCAGCGTCAACGCATGTTGCTCGGCAATGGCAACGTCGTAGTAGCGCTCGGGATATTCCTTGGAGAAGCGGATCAGGTCTGAGCCTTCGCGCATCGCCGGGGTTATGCCGATCAGCCGCTCGTCGACGGCGGCCATGTCGCACAGCCACTCACCGAAGACGTTGCAGTACTTGGGTGCTTTTTTCTTGGCCGGTGCTGCGGGCTTGCTGATTGGCGCTTCGCCATTCTTTTCCAGCTTGGTGATGGCGTGATAGCCGATGGGGTCGGCCTCTGCAGGCAGGAAGCCGCGCCCCTTGCGGGTCTTCACGTGCAGGAACTGTGGGCCGTCCAGATCACGTATGTTGCGCAGGGTCTGGATCAGGGTGGGCAGGTCGTGGCCGTCGAGCGGACCGATGTAGTTGAAGCCCATCTCCTCGAACAGCGTGGCCGGGCTGACCATGCCCTTCATGTGCTCCTCGGTGCGTCGGGCGAGCTCCAGCGCGCCGGGCAGGCGAGAAAGCACGCGCTTGCCCTCTTCGCGGAAGGTGAGATAGGGCTTGCTGGACAGGATACCGGCCAGATAGCTGGCGATGCCGCCGACATTCTCGGAGATCGACATCTCGTTGTCGTTGAGCACCACCAGCAGATTGGCGTCCAGGTGTCCGGCATGCGCCAGCGCCTCGAAGGCCATGCCCGCCGTCAGTGCCCCATCACCGATCACCGCGCAGACCCGGCGCCTGTCGCCGCGCGTGGCACTGGCCAGCGCCATGCCCAGCGCTGCCGAGATCGAGGTGCTGGAGTGGCCCACACCGAAGGTGTCGTAGGGCGACTCGGCACGGCGCGGGAAGGCGGCCAGGCCGCCGTACTGGCGAATGCTGGGCATCGCCTCGCGCCGGCCGGTGAGGATCTTGTGCGGGTAGGCCTGGTGGCCGACATCCCACACCAGTCGGTCGTGGGGCGTCTCCAGCGCGTGGTGCAGGGCCACGGTGAGCTCCACCACGCCCAGGCCGGCACCGAAGTGGCCGCCGCTGCGCCCTACGCTGTAGAGCAGGTAGGCACGCAGCTCGTCGGCCACCTGCAGCAGTTGGGCACCGGACATGGCCCGCAGTGCCGCCGGTGTGTCCAGCGAGTCGAGCAGCGGGGTCACCGGGCGCTCGACTGGAATTACGTCGTAGAGCTTCATGTGCGATTCGGTCGTCCTGGCTGTCATGCCATGTGGCTAGTGGTCGCGCTCGATCATGTAGCGGGCCAGCTGTGCAAGCGGGTCGCCCGCCTCGCCCAGCGGCGCCAGTGCCGCCAGCGCCTCCTCGGTCAGTTCGCTGGCCCTGCGCCGGGCGCCTTCCAGCCCCAGCAGGGCGGGATAGGTGGGCTTGTCGCGCGCGGCGTCGGCGCCCGACGCCTTGCCCAGGGTCTGGGTGTCGCCGGTGACGTCGAGAACGTCGTCGTGGATCTGGAAGGCCAGGCCGAGCGCCTCGGCGTAACGATCCAGCGACGCGACGCGAGGATCCTGTTCTTCCACCGCCGTCAGCGCCCCCATGCGTACCGCGGCACGAATCAGTGCACCGGTCTTGTGGGCATGCATGGTGGCCAGGGCCTCGACGTCAGGGTGGCCGCCAACGGCCGCCAGGTCCAGCGCCTGACCCCCTACCATGCCGTCTCGCCCGGCAGCCGTGGCCAGGGTGTGGATCAGCGCCGGCAGCCGCGGGTGAGCGGCCTGGGCAAGCACTTCGAAGGCCAGCGTCTGCAGCGCATCGCCGGCGAGTATCGCCGTGGCCTCGTCGAAGGCGCGATGTACCGTCGGCTGGCCGCGGCGCAAGTCGTCGTCGTCCATCGCCGGCAGGTCGTCGTGCACCAACGAATAGGCATGGATCAGCTCGACGGCGGCGGCCGGTGCGTCGAGCGCCTCATCGCTGGCGCCCAGCGCTCGACCGGCCAGGTAGACCAGCAGCGGACGCAGGCGCTTGCCCCCCACCAGCAAGCCGTGGCGCATGGCTTGCTCCAGCCGCGGCGCCGCAGGTTGGCGCTGCTCGAAGGCCCGGGACAGGAAGGCATCGATACGCGCCCGGTCGGCGGCCAGATGCGCCGCGAGCGAGTCAGAGTTCACTGTCATCCTCCACTGCCGGGGCCTCGAAGGGGGCGAAGTCGGTGCTGCCGTCGGGGCGCTCGATCAGGGTGCGCACGCGCAGCTCGGCCTCGTCCAGGCGGCGCTGGGCGTCACGGGTCAGGCGCACGCCCTGCTCGAACGCGGCGAGCGAGCCTTCCAGCGTCAGCTCGCCGGACTCCAACCGCTCCACCAGCCGTTCCAGTCTCTCCACGGTCGCCGCGAAATCGACTTCGGCCTCATCGCTCGCCGCCATCTCGCCCGTCGCTTGCTCGTCACGCTCGGCCATGACACCTCTAGCTCGTCGCCGCTGTTTTCAGGAGCCACAGTATACACGCACTGCCCCGGGGGTCGTCTGCCTGCGCCGTGCAACGTGCAGCGTTCTCATTTTCGCGACGCGGCATTTTCATCTTCGCGCGCAGCGCTTGTGTTAACATGAGCGCCCTGTTTTCCAGCATGCGGCGCACCAAGAAGGGGTTGATTCGACCATGGCCAAAACGTCCCTGGACAAGAGCAAGATCAAGATCCTGCTGCTCGAGGGCGTCCACCAGAGCGCGGTGGACAATTTCCTGAATGCCGGTTACACCAACATCGAGCACCTGCCCACCTCGCTCGACGAAGAGTCGCTGCTCGAGAAGATCCGCGACGTGCACTTCCTCGGCATTCGCTCGCGCACACAGCTCAACGAGCGGGTGTTCGCCGCCGCCGAGAAGCTCAACGCCGTGGGTTGCTTCTGCATCGGCACCAACCAGGTCGACCTGGGCGCGGCGCTTACGCGCGGCATCCCGGTATTCAACGCCCCTTACTCCAATACCCGCTCGGTGGCCGAACTGGTGCTCGCCGAGGCGATCATGCTGCTGCGCGGCATCCCCGAGAAGAACGCCCGTGCCCATCAGGGCGGCTGGCTGAAGAGCGCCAAGAACTCCCACGAGGCCCGCGGCAAGACGCTCGGCATCGTCGGCTACGGCAACATCGGCGCCCAGCTCTCGGTGCTGGCCGAGTCGCTCGGCTTCAACGTCATCTTCTACGACGTGGTGACCAAGCTCGGCATGGGCAATGCCAACCAGGTGGCAAGCCTCGAGGAGCTGCTGGCCCGGGCCGACGTGGTCAGCCTGCATGTGCCGGAGCTGCCCTCCACCAAGTGGATGATCGGCAAGGACCAACTGGCGCTGATGAAGCCCAGCGGCATCCTGATCAACGCCTCCCGCGGCAGCGTGGTGGTGATCGAGGACCTGGCCGAAGCGCTCGAGGCCGGCCGCCTCTACGGCGCCGCCATCGACGTCTTCCCGGTGGAACCCAAGGGCAACAACGAGGAGTTCGTCAGCCCGCTGCGCGGGATCCCCAACGTGATCCTCACCCCGCACGTCGGCGGCTCCACCCTCGAGGCCCAGGAGAACATCGGTATCGAGGTCTCCGAGAAGCTGATCACCTATTCCGACAACGGCACCACCGTCACCTCGGTCAATTTCCCCGAGGTGGCACTGCCGGCCCACCCGGACAAGCATCGCGTGCTGCACATCCACGACAACGTGCCGGGCGTGCTCTCCGAGATCAACCGGGTACTCTCCGAGAGCGGCATCAACATCTCCGGCCAGTACCTGCAGACCAACGAGAAGGTCGGCTACGTGGTCATCGACGTGGACAAGGCCTACGGCGAGCAGGCCCTCGAGGCGCTGCGCAAGGTCGAGCATACTCTGCGCGTGCGGGTGCTCTACTCCGAGACCAATTTCGAGGGATAAACGCTTCGTCGTGCCTCGAGCCGCCGCGCCGCCAGGCGCGGCGGCTTTCGTTTGGAGGGCGCTTACGCTCAGCGGCAACGAAGTGAATCGACAAGCACTCAGAGGCTCTGGATATCGATCACGTACCCGACGATGGGGTAGCCGGCTTTCCTGGCGGCCTTCTCGGCCTCCAACTGGGCTTCCAGCTTGGAAATGCTGGTGGAGCGATGTTCGAAGACGGTATCGGCTTCCAGCTTGCGCGTTCTCACCGCGAGACGGACCAGGTGCCCGGTCTTGTAGGACTCGGCGGACTGCTTGCCGCCGACCGGCTTCGAGTGCTTTTTCCCGGAGCGCTTTTCACCAGGCAGCACGGTGGCTGGGGAAGGCTCGTGGCCGGGTTTCAAAAAGGCGTCGATCTCACGCTTGACGCTCTGCTCGAACTCACTCAGTTCGTCGCTCATTCATCCTCCAATGACTGAGATTCCCGCCTCGTTCGGAACATAGCAGAACTCCTTGATTCCCTTGCTTAACCCAGGTTATCCACTGCGGCAAGCGCTTGCAGGTAACGGGCCGGGCCGCCCTGGCGCTTCATTAGCCGCAGGCCCGCCCACAGGCTCACCTGATTCGCCGTCAGTACCGCTCGGCCGGCCTCGCGATTCATCGTCTCGACCCGCTCGAGAGTATTGATGGCGGTATCGGGCACCAGTATCGGACTATCCGATTCATGCCTCCTGGCGAAGTCACGCGCGGCCGCGACGATATCGAGCCGATGGGAGTCGGCCGCATAGGGGCAATCCAGGACTTGGTGGTTCTCCACCTCCACGCCACTGTCGCGCAGGAACCGTACCAGTTGCTCGGTGACTTCCGGCGGATAAGGGCTCAACAGGTCGACCCGGCGATAGCGCAAGGCCGACAGGGCATCGCGAAACGCCAGCGCGGTGCTGGTGACGGGAACCCCCAGCCACCGCGAGAGTTCACGCGACTGGGCCAGGGACCATTCCAGCCCACCGATGAAACTGCCGCTGGTACAGGCCCATACCACCGCCTGGGCGCCGCTGTCCTTGATCAGTTCCTCACCCACCGCCGCCAGGCGATCGGTAGCGCCGAGCGCCATCAGGGCGGTGTGTTCATGGTGGCCGTCGCTGAGTATCTTTCCTACCGCGATGGCGGGCAGCGCCTCGCCGAGGCCGGCACGCTCGTTCAGTTCGTACCACTCATAATCGGGCGGGCCGTCCTCAGGCAGCAGAATACCCAGACAGTGTGCGTTTTGCATCGGTACCTCTCGTCGATCATGACTTGTTTGGCTGAGATGTCATCACCGGCGTCTTGCGGCAGCCTCGCCGATTCGACGCGGTAGTTCTTGTTATGCTAATGGTTACTTTCCGAAGCATCCTCCGCTCTCAGGGAAGACCCGCATGCCGACTGCCGCCGCCTACCTGATCGTAGTGCTGGTGTGGGCCACCACGCCACTGGCCATCAAATGGAGCGCCGAGGCCGGCGCGCCGGTGGGCAGCGTGATGTTGCGCATGCTGGTTGCCTTCCTGGCGGGGATGGTAGTGCTGCTGCTGATGCGTCGGCGTCTACGCCGGGACGTCCGTGCCATGAAAAGCTATGCGGCTGCGGTTCCCGGGGTGTTCGGCGCCATGGCATTGAGCTATCACGCCTCGATGACGCTGCCTTCCGGCATGATGTCGGTGATCTTCGGCATGGCGCCGCTGATCTCGGGCCTCATCCTACAGCTGCTGCCCGGTGCCGTGAAGCTGCGCCGCTGGCATTGGTTCGGCTGCACGCTCGGCGTGGCGGGCCTGGCAGTGGTATTCGCCGACAGCCTGGTGCTGGGCAGTGACCAGTTGCCGGCCCTGCTGATGATGCTCCTGGCCGTGACCCTGTTCAGCGCCAGCGGCATCACCGTGCAGCGCGTGGCGGCAGGCCTCGGCCCGCTCGAGCAGACGCTTGGCGCACTGGGCCTGAGCCTGCCGTGTTTCTTCATCCTGTGGCTGGCCAGCGGCGAACCCTTGGCGGTGCCGCTCAGCCCACGCGGGCTGTGGTCGGTCATTTACCTGGCGCTATTCGGTTCGCTGCTCGGCTTCCTGTGCTATTTCCTGATTCTTTCGCGGCTGACCGCCGCTACCGTGGCGCTGGTCACGCTGATCACCCCGATACTGGCGCTGGGACTCGGCATGACGCTCAACCAGGAGCAGCCTTCCTCGTCGATGCTGGCAGGCGCCGTGCTGATCCTGGTGGCGCTGGGGGCCTACCTGTTCGGCGACAGGTTGGCGCGGCTCAAGGCCGCCCGCGAGCGCTCCCCCTTGGGCTAGAAGCAGGTCTGCATCACCTCGACCACCTCGAGCCGTTCGTCGACGCGGCAGATCCGCCGCCACTTGTCGAAGGTCAGGCAAGGGTGGGAAACGCCAAAGGCGACGATATCGCCCACTCGTACCCGGCCATTGCCGGCGCCAGGTTCATCCTCATCTGGGGACAGCTGGACGAAGGCGTGCTGGTCCATCAGCTTGGTCAAGCGCCAGCCCTGAACCGGCAAAGTACGACCTCTCTCGTCGCCTTCACGATAGCGCCGCAGCGGCTCGGGCAACTGGTCGTGACCGATGTCGCGCTTGCCCATGCCGATGATGGCAAGCCCCGGCTCGGGCAGCGATATCACCTGGGCGAAGATCTCGAGCGCCGGCTTCAGCCCGAGCTCGATCTGGGGCTGTCGGCCCAGAAGCTCGCGCTGGGCCTGGCGATAGATGCCATGGTCGTGCACCACGTAGCAGCCGGGGCGCAGCACCGGCACGAACCGGGCGCCCAGTCGTGCCTCGCTGAACACCCCGGCGATCAGGTCGTACCAGGCCGAGCCGGACGCCGTGATCAGCGGCTGCGGCGTCTCGATCAGGGCATCGCGCTCCAGCGCCTGGGCCGCCTCGACCAGTTGCCAGGCATAGCCACGCACGGATCGCCCTGGCTCATTGCCGTACACCACGCCTTCGTAGCCCTCCAGCCCGGCCAGCACCAGTGCCTGCTCGCTGTCGATGCGCTCGGCCAGCGCCATCACCTCGTCGGTATCGCGGCAACCGCAGCGTCCGCCGGGTATCCCCAGCTCGATCAACACCTTGAGGCGCAGGCCTCGGGCAGTGAAATAGCGCGCCAATTGCTCGACGTTGGCGATGCTGTCGACCACGCAGTAGAAGTCCGCACCGGCTTCCAGCAGTTCGGCGATGATCGCCATGTTGGCCTCGCCGACGAGCTGGTTGGCCATCAGCAGGCGATGGACCCCGTGACGGAAGGCCGCCCGGCACTGGGAGGCCGTGGCGAGAGTGATGCCCCAGGCGCCGGCGGCGAGCTGGCGCTGGAACAGCTCGGGGCACATGGTGGTCTTGCCGTGAGGCGCCAGGCGTGCGCCATGGTCATCGCAGAAGCGCTGCATCCAGGCCAGGTTGTGGGCCAGCGCCGGCTCGTGGATAACCGCGGCAGGCAGGCTGATATCGGCCAATAGGCGATTGCCCGTCTGCGGCATGCCCTTGTGCAGGGCCTCGGGGTCGGGGATCGAATCGTTCATGCTTCGCTCTCGCTGGGTAGCCGCAGGTCGCGGGCCATATCGTCTTTGGTCGCAGGGCTGACGAAAAACGTGCACGACAGGCTAGGCTGGTGGCGGGCACGTTTCTACAGGATACGACAATGACGACAACCGTCGATGAGCGCCCGGTGATTCGTCGCGATCAACGCGGCGTTGCCACCCTCACGCTGAACCGGCCGCGCCAGTTCAATGCGCTGTCGGAAGAGATACTCAAAGCACTGGGCGGCGAGCTCGCCCGCCTGGCCAACGATGACTCGGTACACTGCGTGGTCATCGCCGCCGAGGGACGCGCCTTCTGCGCCGGGCACGATCTCAAGGAGATGCGCGCCAACCCCGACAAGGCCTATTACCAGGAGTTGTTCGCCCGCTGCGGCGAGGTGATGCAACGCATCGTCAACCTGCCGGTGCCGGTGATCGCCCGGGTCCAGGGACTGGCCACCGCCGCCGGCTGCCAGTTGGTGGCAAGCTGCGACCTGGCGGTCGCAGCCAGGTCGGCGCGCTTCGCGGTATCGGGCATCAATGTCGGCCTGTTCTGCTCGACGCCTGCCGTGGCGCTGTCGCGAAGCATCGGCCGCAAACGCGCCATGGAAATGCTGTTCACCGGCGAGTTCATCGACGCCGACCAGGCACTCGAGTGGGGATTGATCAATCGCGTGGCCGACGACGAGGCGCTGGACGAGACGCTCGCGGAGCTTACCGCCAGCCTCTGCGCCAAGAGCCGCGTGGCGCTGCGTACCGGCAAGGCGATGTTCCAGCGCCAGCTGCAGATGCCGCTGAACGAAGCCTACGCCTTCGCCGGCGAAACCATGGCCTGCAACATGCTGGCCGAGGACGTGGCCGAAGGCATCGACGCCTTTGTCGACAAGCGGCCGCCCCAGTGGCGACACCGGTAAAGGCAGAGCTCCGCTACACAAGAACCGTTGGGCAAGAAGAGTGGAAGGCATTTCCGCAATCGAGACAAGCCGACGGCGAGGCGGTATCCTGTCGCTGGCCTTCGCAGAAAGGTCCGCCAGGTCATTCGGAGAGGAAGTACGCAGGTGAGTGAAGTCAAACGCAGAACGGCGGGGCGCCCGCCCGGCCCCGGCAAGAGCGCCAGCGGCCACAGTCAATCGCTGGTGCGCGGGCTCAACCTGCTCGAGCGGCTGGCGGCCACGCCGGGTGGCCTGGCGCTGTCCGAACTGGCCGAGATGGTCGACCTGGCCCCCTCCACCACCCACCGCCTGCTTCAGGCCCTGCAAGGGCAGGGCTTCATTGCCCAGGACGGTGAACTCGGCGTGTGGAAGATCGATGTCAAGACCTTCCGCATCGGCAACAGCTTCCTCGAGGCGCGTGATTTCGTGGCCACCAGCCGGCCCTTCCTGCGCCGCCTGACCGCCCAGACCGGCGAAACCGCCAACCTGGGCATCCGCGACGGCGCCACGGCCGTGTTCCTGGCCCAGAGCGAATCGCCGCAGATGATGCGCATGATCACCCGGCTCGGCTCACGCGCACCGCTGCACGCCTCGGGGGTGGGCAAGGCGCTGATGGCCTGGCTGCCCGACGACGAGTTCGATCGGGTACTGGCCGAACGTGGCCTGGAGCGGGTCACCGAGAACACCCTGCACACCCCCGAGACGCTGCGCGCCAACCTTGCCGAAGTACGCCAGCAAGGCTTCGCCTGCGACCGAGAGGAGCATGCCATCGGCCTGCACTGCGTGGCGGCCTGCCTGCACGACCAGTACGGCACGCCGCTGGCGGCGATCTCGGTGTCGGGACCGGTGGCGCGCATCCCCGAAGCGCGGCTGCTGGAGCTGGGCGAACTGGTGCGCGAGACCGCCGCCGAGATCACCGCCCGCCTGGGCGGGAAGGTTCCCAGCCCGACCGAGGCCTCGGTCGAAGCATGAGCCGAAGCCGTGCGCTGCTCGTTGCGGGTCTCCTGCTGGCCTGGAGCAGCGCTCACGGTGACGGCGCGGCAGGATATGACACCCGCCATGCTGGCTTGGTGGTGGATTCGCGCCAACAGCTCGTCTGGATGCGCTGCAGCCTGGGCCAGCGTTTTCGCGATGGTGGCTGCCTCGGCGAGGCCGAACGCCTGCATCTGAGCGACGCCGAGGCGCGCATCGACGCCCTGGCCACGGCCGACTGCCCATGGCGCCTACCGCGCTTCTTCGAACTGCGCGGCCTGATGCAGCCAGGCAATGATCGGGACGTGGCGATCGATAGCGAGGCCTTTCCCGACACGCCCTCAGGCTGGTACTGGAATCAGGTCAGCGCCGGTGGACACTCGCAGCAGGATTGCTTCGTCGACTTCGCCGGCGAAGGGCGTACGCGTTGCAACATGGCCGGACAGTTCCACCTGCGCCCGGTGATGTCGCTGGGTGACGCCGCTTCCCACTGCCTGGCGCCATGATCCAGGCGGGCCACTAGCCCTTCTCGCCTATCCGCTCCAGCTGGCGCTCCAGCTTGCGCATCACGTTGAGCAGGTCGCGATACTCGCCGGCGGTGAGTGTGGCCACCAGCTCCGCCTCCCAGCCCTGGGCCTCGGGAATCAGCTTGGTCAGCAGTGCCTGTCCCGCGGCGGTGAGGTGCAGGTCCTGCTGGCGCTGGTCCTCGGGGGCAGGCGTGCGGCTGATCAGACCGCGCTCCTCCAGCGCCTGGATCGCCCGCGACACGCGGGCCTTGTCCATGTTGGTGTAGGTGCAGATCTTCTTCGCCGTCAGCTCGTCGCAGTGGCTGAGCCAGGCGAGCACCCGCCACTGGGCGATGTTGAGCTGATAGCGCTCCTCGTAAAGCTCGGCCAGCGCCTGGCTGATGCGATCGGCCAGGCTGTTGAGCCGGTAGGGCAGGAACTGATTGAGATCCAGCTCCGGCTTCGTCGATGGCTCGACCCGGCTCTCGTCGCCCTCCTTGGCGAAGCCGGCCCGGGGCTCTTCCGTGTTCATTTCTCGAGACTCCTTACCCTACGCTTGGCAGCGGTCAATAGAGCAGTTGCGGCAGGAACAGCACGATACCCGGGAACACCAGCACCAGCAACGCACGCGCCATACCGGCCACCCAGAACGGCGTCACGCCGCGGAAAATCGTCCCCGTGGAGACATCCGGCAGCACCGCCCGCAGCACGAACACGTTCATCCCCACCGGCGGGGTGATCAGGCTGATCTCGATCACGATCACCACCAGGATGCCGAACCACACCAGGTCGAAGCCGAGCCCCGCCACCACCGGGAAGAACACCGGCACGGTGAGCAGCAGCATCGACATGCTCTCGAACACGCAGCCGAGCAGCACGTAGATGGCGAGTATCACCAGGATCACCAGGAACGGCGCGATGTCGAGCCCGTTGACGAAGGCCAGCAGGTCGCTGGGCAGCCCGGCGCGGTTGATGAAGTTGGCGAAGATCAGCGCGGTGAGCACCACGGCGAACAGCATGGCGGTGGTGCGCACGGTATCCATCAGTACGTTCATCAGCACCTGGGGCGTCAGCGCGCGACGCCACAGGGCGATGAGGAAGGCGCCCATGGCACCGATGCCGGCCGCTTCGGTGGGGGTGAACACGCCGAGGTAGATGCCGCCGATCACCAGCACGAACAGCGCCAGGGTGCTGCCGACGCTCTTGAGCGCCCTCATGCGCTCGGGCCAAGCCACGCGCTCGCCGGCGGGGCCGGCCTCGGGGTCGCGCCACAGTACCCATTTGACCGAGCCCAGGTAGAGCACGATGCCGAGGATGCCGGGGATGAAGCCGGCGGCGAACAGTTCGCGGATGCTGGTCTCGGTGAGGATGCCGTAGATCACCAGCATCACGCTGGGCGGAATCAGGATACCGAGCGTGCCGCCGGCGGCGATGGAGGCCGAGGCCAGGGTGTCCTTGTAGCCGTACTTGCGCATCTGCGGCATGGCGACCCGGCCCATGGTGGCGCAGGTGGCCAGGCTCGAGCCGCAGATGGCGCTGAACCCGCCGCAGGCGACGATGGTGGCCATGGCCTGGCCGCCCTTGCGGTGGCCGAGAAAACCGTTGGAGGCGCGGAACAGCGCGTCCGACAGGCCAGCGTGGGAGACCAGGTTGCCCATCAGGATGAACAGCGGGATCACCGACAGACCATAGTCCATGGCGGTGTCGATCACTCGCCGCGCGGCCATCGACTCGGCGGCGTTCCAGTTGCCGGTCAGGTAGTAGAAGCCGGCGAAGCCGACGATGCCCATGGCAAACGCCAGCGGCACCCGCAGGAACGCCAGGATCAACAGGGCGGCGAAGCCGTAGAGTGCTTCAGTCATGACTGTCTCCCTGGTCTTTCGCAGGACTGAGCGGGCCGCCGCGCTCTATCACGCCCACGCCTTCGAGCAGATAGAACAGCGCGCGCAGCAGGGTCAGGGCGGCCGAGGCGGCCAGCATGATCGCCATCAGGTAGATGAGGTAGCCGTTGGGGATACGCAGGAACTCGGTGACGTCGCCCCACTGCATGGCGCGCTCGCCCAGCGCCCACACCCGCCGGGCCATGAGCCACAGAGCGCCGGTGACGATCAGGTTGACGATCACCTGGCGGATCCAGATCAGCCGCGAAGGGAACACGCTGTCGAGCAGGTCGACGCTGACGTGCTCCTCGCGCCAGCACACCACCGGCAGAGACAGGAACACCAGCGCGGCCAGCATGAGCTGGGTCAGCTCGACGGTGCCGAGAATCGGTGAATTGAAGAAGTAGCGTCCGGTCACGTCCGCCGTGGTCAGCAGCATCATGGCGAAGAGGGTGGCGCCTGCCACCCCCTCCAGCATCAGCTGCATGATACGGCCGACCCGCAACAGGAACGGGGAAGAGGTCGGCATGGTCAAGCCTCCGCGGGTCGAAAGGGTTTACTGGCGCACGACACGATCGGCGATACTTTCGCCTTCGGTGGCCAGGGCGAGCTGCTCGCGGAAGTGCTCGAGAGCTGCCTCGGTATCGATACCACGGTTCTGCACCGCATCATTCCACTCGGCGATCAGCTCGTCGGTCACCTCGCGCAGGCGCTCGATGTCCTCATCCGACGCTTCGGTGAATGTATTGCCCTGCTCCTCGGCGAAAGCCACGCCGCGCTCGTCCATGGCATCCATCATGTAGCCGAACAGACGCGAGAGATCCTCGCCGGAGACGGCTTCGATTGCTTCGCGATCCTCGGGCGAGACCTGATCCCAGAACATCGGATTCATGACGATGGCGAAGCTGCCGCGGTAGAAACCGCCATCCACCGTCAAGGTATGCGGCAGCACCTCGGCCACGCGGAAGCTGCGCAGCCCCTCGAGAGTCAGCATTGCGCCATCGATGACGCCCTGCGAGGCGGCTTCATAGACGCCGGTCGGCGGCAGCGCCACGCCGGACACCTGCATGGCGGTAGCCAGATCGCTCATCACACCGCCGCCGACGCGAACACGCTTGCCGGAAAGCTGGTCGAGGGAGTCGACCTGATCGCGGGTGAAGATCTGCCCCGGCCCGTGCACACCCATGGCCATGACGTCGACGCCGCGATGCTCCTCCGCCTGGGCCAGGTACTCCTCGTAAGTGCGCCAGTAGGCGGCGGAAGCCGCTTCCGACGAGAACGCCTCGAAAGTGGGAAACTCCGGCAACTGGGTCAGCTCGAAGCGCCCCGACATATGGCCGTGGAAGATCCAGCTGGCGTCGGCGATACCGTCGGCCACGATCTCCATCTGGGCGGCGGGCGGGCCCATGTCGTGCACCACTTCGACGGTCACGCGGCCTTCGGTGGCCTCTTCGATCCAGGCCTTCCAGGTGGGCCAGACGATGGTGTTGATGCCGTGATTGGGGCCGCCCCAGGTGCTGACGGTAATGGTTTGCTGGGCCAGCACAGGCGCGGTGAGGCTGAGACCGAACGCTGCCACGGCGCCGATCATGAGGCGATTGGTGTGTTTCATTGCGTGCTCCTGGGTCGTCACGGGAGGCGTGCTCGCGCCACGTTGTGTACCTGCGTTGTTGTTAGCGGCTGAGCGCTCACCGACGGTGGAAGCAAGAGCGCGACAGCCTGTCGTTTCACGCTGTCACCATGCCGCCAGTTAATCTCTTCTGCAACTAATTTGGCGCCAACGGGCACTAGACTTAAGTATGAATTTCACCAAAAACCCATGATCTCAGGCAAATTTTTGTCAATCCAGCCCCGCTTGCTTCATCGATTGGCTCGTGGCTTGCTGGACTTATAGTTTCAATTACAACTATGCTGCAGCCATTCCCGAGCTACCATGGACCGTAATCTGGCCAGTGCGTCCTCAATGCGATGCCCCTGACGACCCCGGAGGAAACATGAGCAAGAAATTCGCTTCCCACGCCGATACCGAAGAGAAGCAGATCAGCTTCACCAAGCTGGCGGAGGGCTTGTACGCCTACACCGCCGAAGGCGATCCCAATACCGGTGTGGTCATCGGCGACGACAGCGTGATGGTGATCGACACCCAGGCCACGCCGATCATGGCCCAGGACGTGATCCGCCGGATTCGCGAGGTCACCGACCTGCCGATCAAGCACGTGGTGATGAGCCACTACCACGCCGTGCGCGTACTCGGCGCCTCGGCTTACGATGCCGAGAACATCTACGCCAGCCAGAACACTTACGACCTGATCGTCGAGCGCGGCCAGCAGGATTACGAATCCGAAGTCGGCCGCTTCCCGCGCCTGTTCAAGGGCGTCGACTCGGTGCCCGGCCTGACCTGGCCCAACATCGTGTTCCAGAAAGAACTGACGGTGTTCATGGGCAAGCGCGAGGTACGCATCATTCACCTCGGCCGCGGCCACACCAAGGGCGACACCGTCGTCTGGCTGCCCGAGGAGAAGGTGATGTTCTCCGGCGACCTGGTCGAGTACGGCGCCACTCCCTATACCGGCGACGCCTACCACGAGGACTGGCCTTCCACCCTCGATCGCCTGCAGGCCATGAACCCACAGAAGCTGGTACCGGGCCGCGGCGAAGCGCTCACCACGCCCGAGCAATGCCAGGAAGCGATCCAGGGTACCCGTGACTTCCTCGCCGACATGTACGAAAGCGTCAAGGCGGGCAAGGCCGCCGGCAAGTCGCTCTCCGAGTGCTACGCCGAGACCTACGCCCTGCTCAAGCCCAAGTACGGCCACTGGGTGATCTTCGATCACTGCGTACCGTTCGATATTACCCGCTGCTATGACGAGGCCGGCGGCGAATACCCCGACCCGCGCATCTGGACCGCCGAGCGCGATACCCAGATGTGGCATTCGCTGCAGGAAGTCGTCGAGAACCAGTAACGCGCTGTTCAAAAATGCCTGGCGAGCGGCGCCGGGGACAGGTCGCAGCATTCGCGACGGCCTTGTCCCCGCAGCAGCCGCGGTCGGAGGAAGCATGCCAACTACCTATAACAATCCCGTCTACCCTTACCGGCGCGCGCCGGAGCTGGACCGTGACGACGTGCGCCACTGCCCGGTGGTGATCGTCGGTGCCGGTCCCACCGGCCTGGCCATGGCCATCGACCTGGCCCAGCAGGGCGTCGAGAGCGTGGTGCTCGACGACAACAATACCGTCAGCGTCGGCTCGCGGGCGATCTGTTTCGCCAAGCGCACGCTGGAGATCCTCGACCGCCTGGGCTGCGCCCAGCCGATGGTCGACAAGGGCGTGACCTGGCAGCGTGGCCGGGTGTTCTTCCAGCAGCGCGAGGTCTACGACTTCGACCTGCTGCCGGAAGAGGGCCATCGCATGCCGGCCTTCATCAACCTGCAGCAGTACTACTTCGAAGAGTATCTGGTGAACCGCGCCGACGAACTCACCGATCGCATCGACCTGCGCTGGAAGCACAAGGTCACCGAGGTCGACAGCCGCCCCGAGCGCAGCGAGGTTCTGGTCAGCACCGAGGATGGCGATTACCGCCTCTCCTGCGACTACCTGCTGGTGGCCGACGGCGCCAACAGCAAGATCCGCGACATGCTCGGGTTGGAAAGCCGCGGCCAGATCTTCCAGGATCGCTTCCTGATTGCCGATGTGATCATGAAGGCGGACTTTCCCACCGAGCGCTGGTTCTGGTTCGACCCGCCTTTCCACCCCAACCAGTCGGTGCTGCTGCACCGCCAGCCGGACAACGTCTGGCGCATCGACTTCCAACTGGGTTGGGACGCCGATCCGGAGGAGGAGAAGAAGGAGGAGAACATTCGGCCCCGCGTGCAGGCGATGCTCGGCGAGGATGTGGAGTTCGAACTGGAGTGGGCAAGCGTGTATACCTTCCGCTGCCGCAAGATGGACGACTACATCCACAACCGCGTGTTCTTCATGGGTGACGCTGCCCACCAGGTTTCACCCTTCGGCGCCCGCGGCGCCAACGGCGCGCTGCAGAGCACCGAGAACCTGGCCTGGAAGCTGGCCCGGGTGCTCAAAGGCCAGGCCCCCGAGGCGCTGCTCGCCACCTACAACGACGAGCGTCAGCACGGCGCCGCCGAGAACATCCTCAATTCGACTCGCGCCACCGACTTCATCACGCCGAAGAGTCGCATCAGCCGGCTGTTCCGCGACAGCGTGCTGGAGCTGGCCGAGCATTACCCCTTCGCCCGCCGCCTGGTCAATAGCGGCCGTCTGTCGATACCGTGCCACTACGACGACTCGCCGCTCAACGGCCACGAGACCGAAGCACTGCCGCTCGAACTACGCCCCGGCAGCCCTCCCAAGGACGCCCCGATCGCCCTCGCCGGCCAGCGTGCCTGGCTGCTCAACCAGTTGGGGGAGCGTTTCGTGCTGCTACTCGATGGCCGCGTCGACAGCATCCGAGCCGAGGCGCTCAAGAATGAACTCGAGCCACTGCTCGAGCGCCATGCCGATCTCGACCTGCTGATCGTCGGACCCGCCCTCCACGCGCTGGCCGAGCTGCCGCGCAGCCGTCAGATCGAGGACGTGGAAAACCTCGTCGGCGAACGCTATGGCCTGACCGGCGGCACCGGCTACCTGATTCGTCCCGATCAGCACGTCACTGCCCGCTGGCATGAGGTGACGGCCAGCGCCGTCGACGAAGCGCTGGCTCGTGCCCTGGGCCGCCATCTTGATGCCGAGGAGGTGCGTCATGCCACGGCTTGAACTAGACCCCAACTTCACCGACCCGGACGCCTTCTATGCCGCGCTGACCGAAGTGCATCGCGAGCGCAGCGAGGCGGAGAGCGAACGCATCAATGCCCGGCTGATCCTGCTGCTGGCCAATCACATCGGCGACCAGCAAGTGCTGGAGGAGGCCTTGGCCATTGCCGGCCAGGCCGCCGGGACAGCTGACGGGCAAACAGACGAATAAGAGGGACCTTCCCATGACGACCAAACTCGACTACCAGAGCGGTTTTCGCAACCACTTCGCCAGCGAGGCGCTGCCCGGCGCGCTGCCGGTAGGGCAGAACTCGCCCCAGAAATGCGCCTACGGCCTCTATGCCGAGCAGCTCACCGGCTCGGCCTTCACCGCGCCGCGCCACGAGAACCTGCGTAGCTGGCTCTACCGCATCCGTCCCTCGGTGGTACAGAGCGCGTACACACCGCTCGATAACCGTCGGGTGGCGACGTCTCCGCTGGCCAGACCCGCCGCCGATCCCAACCAGATGCGCTGGGACCCGCTGCCGATTCCCGCCGAGCCCACCGACTTCATCGACGGCCTGCTGACCATCGCGGTGAACGGCGATGCCGGCACCCAGGCCGGCTGCGGCGTGCACGTCTATGCCTTCAACCGCGACATGACCGAGCGCTTCTTCTACGACGCCGACGGTGAGCTCTTGCTCGTGCCGCAGCAGGGCACCCTGCGCCTGCGCACCGAACTGGGCGAGCTCGAGGTCAAGGGCGGCGAGATCGCGGTGATCCCTCGCGGCATGAAGTTCCAGGTGCGCCTGGCGCCCGGCTCCGATGCCGCGCGCGGTTACATCTGCGAGAATTACGGCAGTCCGCTGGAGCTGCCCGGCCTCGGCCCGATCGGCGCCAATGGCCTGGCCAACCCGCGCGATTTCGAGAGCCCGGTGGCAGCCTTCGAAGACGTGGAGGGCGACTTCGAACTGGTGGCCAAGTTCTCGGGCCGCTTCTGGGTGACCCAGCTCGGCCACTCGCCGCTGGACGTGGTGGCCTGGCACGGCAACTACGCGCCCTACAAGTACGACCTGGCGCGCTTCAATACCATCAACACGGTGAGCTTCGACCACCCCGACCCCTCGATCTTCACCGTGCTGACCTCGGCCTCCGACACCCCGGGGATGGCCAACATCGACTTCGTGATCTTCCCGCCACGCTGGATGGTGGCCGAGAACACCTTCCGCCCACCCTACTTCCATCGCAACCTGATGAGCGAGTTCATGGGCCTGATCCACGGCGAGTACGACGCCAAGGCCGAGGGCTTCCTGCCCGGCGGTGCCAGCCTGCACAACTGCATGTCGCCCCATGGCCCCGACGCCGACACCTTCGAGAAGGCCTCCAACGCCGAGCTGACACCGCAGCGCCTGGATGCGACCCTGGCCTTCATGTTCGAGAGCCGCTATGTCTACCATCCCACCGAGGCGGCGCTGAACGCGGACATCCGCCAGCGCGACTACGTCGACGTCTGGTCGACCCTGCGCTCGCACTTCGATCCGCAGCAGCCCTGAGCGATACAGGACAGCCCTGAGCAACACAGGACAGCCTTGAGCGACACAGGAAAGCTGAGCGACGAGACAGCCGAACCGGACGGGGCCGACGAGCCCCGCCCCTGACGAAAAGGATTCAACGACGATGAAACTCGCTACTCTCAAGAATGGCCGCGACGGCGAACTGCTGGTGGTCTCCCGCGACCTGAGCCAGGCCGTCTCCGCCGCCGACATCGCCACCACCCTGCAGCAGGCGATCGAGCACTGGGACGCCGTGAGCCCCAAGCTGGAAGCGCGCTACGCCGAACTCAACGACGGCAGCGCCGCAGGCGCCTTCGCGCTCGACCAGAACCAACTGCACTCGCCGCTGCCGCGCAGCTACCACTGGGCCGACGGTTCCGCCTACCTCAATCACGTCAAGCTGGTGCGCCAGGCGCGCAACGCCGAGATGCCCGAGACGTTCTGGACCGACCCACTGATGTACCAGGGCGGCGGCGACAAGTTCCTCGCCCCCACCGAGGACATCGAGGCGGTCAGCGAGGAGCACGGCATCGACTTCGAGGGCGAGATTGCGGTGATCACCGACGACGTGCCGATGGCGGTGACGCCGGAGCAGGCCGCCGGCCACATCAAGCTGATCATGCTGGTCAACGACGTCAGCCTGCGCGGGCTGATCCCCGGCGAGCTGGCCAAGGGCTTCGGCTTCTTCCAGGCCAAGCCGGCCTCCGCCTTCTCGCCGATCTGCGTCACCCCCGACGAGCTGGGCGATGCCTGGCAGGACGGCAAGGTCCACCTGCCGCTGACGGTGCACCTCAACGGCGAGAAGTTCGGTGAGCCGGAAGCCGGCCCCGACATGATCTTCAGCTTCCCGCAGTTGGTCGCCCATGCGGCCAGGACCCGCTACCTGGGCGCCGGTGCCATCGTCGGCTCCGGCACCGTCTCCAATCCCGACCCCGACGGCGGTCCCGGGAAGCCGGTGGCGGACGGCGGCGTGGGCTATAGCTGCCTGGCAGAGGTACGCATGGTGGAACAGATCCTGCACGGTGCGGCCAAGACACCCTTCATGCGCTTCGGCGACCGCGTACGCATCGAGATGTTCGACCGCCAAGGCAACAGCATCTTCGGTGCCATCGACCAGCAGGTAGTGCCCTACCAGCCAAAATAAACCAGCCCAAGTGAACGGCTAGGAGAGGCAACCATGACCACGCTATACGGCTATTTCCGCTCGTCGGCGGCCTACCGGGTGCGCATCGTGCTCAACCTCAAGGGACTGGAGTACGACCAGGCCACGGTCAACCTGGTGAAGGGCGAACAGCGCAGCGAGACCTTCCGTGCACATAACCCCCAGGGGCTTGTGCCGGCGCTGGTTACCGACGACGGCACCACCCTGATCCAGTCTCTGGCGATCTGCGAGTACCTGGATGAGCTCCACCCCAGCCCTGCGCTGCTGCCGCTCGAGCCGGCAGAGCGGGCCCGGGTACGCGCCCTGGCCCAGATGGTGGCCTGCGAGATCCACCCGCTCAACAACCTGCGGGTGCTCAAGTACCTGGTCCACGAATTGAAACTGGATGAAGAGGCCAAGCTGGCCTGGTACCGCCACTGGGTGACCGGCGGCTTCGACGCCCTGGAGGCAATGCTCTCCCGGGAGGCGGGCAGCGGCGACTTCTGCCACGGTGACACCCCGACGCTCGCCGATATCTGCCTGGTGCCTCAGGTGTTCAACGCCGAGCGCTTCGAGTGCGATCTCTCCGCCTATCCGCGAATCCAGCGCATCACCGCGCACTGCCGCGAGCTGGAGGCCTTCGCCAAAGCGGCCCCGAGCGAGCAGCCCGACGCGGGCTGAGCAATCGCGGCCCATTTCGGCTACAATAAGCAAGCTAACGACTGGCGGGCGTCGCTTCCCCGGGCTCGAGAATCGAGCCGGGAGAGCGATGCCCGTCGGCCGTTGATTACTGGTTCTGGACACTCGCTCTGGAGACATCGATGTGCTGAGGCTGAAGTCCCCCGCCATGGTGATCACCCTCGCGGCGCTGACCGCGTTGGGCCCGCTGGCGACCGACATGTACCTGCCCGCCATGCCGGCGATGGCCGAGGCGCTCGATACCGGCCCCGACCAGATTCAACTGACGCTGAGCCTGTACATGGCCGGCTTCGCCTTGGCGCAGCTGTTCTGCGGCCCGATTTCCGATCGCTTCGGCCGCAAACCGGTCATGGTCGCCGGCTTCGGCCTGTTCCTGCTGGCAAGCCTGCTCTGCGCCTTCGCTCCCAGCATCGAGTGGCTGCTGGCCGGGCGTTTCCTTCAGGCGTTGGGCGGTGCCGCCGGCCCGGTGCTGGGCCGCGCCGCGGTGCGCGACATCCATGGCCCCCTCGAGGCCGGGCGCGTGCTCTCCTACATGGCGAGTACCATGGCGCTCGCGCCGGCACTGGCACCCATCGTCGGCGCGGGGCTCTTGCTGTTCTTCGGCTGGGATTCGATCTTCCTGCTGCTGACGCTGTATGCCGCGGTGATGCTCCTGGTCCTCGCCTTGCTCATGCCGGAGCCGCTGGCGCGGGAAAATCGCCAGTCGGTGCATCCCGCCACCATCCTGAGCAACTACCGTATGCTACTCGGCCAGCGCGCCTTCATGGGCTATACGCTGGTCAACGCCAGCGGCTTCGCCGGCCTGTTCGCGTTTCTCTCCGGCTCCTCCTTCGTACTGATCGAGTTCATGGGCATGACGCCTTTCGGCTACGGGATCGGCTTCACCCTGATCGTCGCCGGCTTCTTCAGCGGCACCCTGGTCAGCGGTCGCTACAGCCATCGCCTGGGGCGCGATCGCCTGCTATTGCTGGCCACGGCAATCTGCGCCCTGGCCGGTACGATCATGGCGGGCCTCGCCGCGGCAGGTGTCTATACGCCGTGGGCGGTGATCGGTCCGCATATCCTGTTCCTGGTTGGCTTCGGTATCGTGATGCCACAGAGCATGTCCGGGGCGCTGGCGCCCAATCCGCAGTGTGCCGGTTCGGCCTCCTCGCTGTTCGGCTTCCTGCAGATGACCATCGCCGCCCTCGGCGGGGCGCTGGTCGGCCGGTTTCATGACGGCACCTCGCTCACCATGGCCATCTCCATCGGCCTAGGCGGCGTGCTCTCCCTGGTGGCTTACCTGATACTGGTACGTCCGGCCAGCCAGGCTGCCGCCGCCAGTCAGGCACGCTCGTAGCGATGAGTGACACCGCCCCTCACCGCCTGGTCATCCTGCTGCTGGCCCTGGCCGGCTTCGCCAGCATGGCCTCGATGCGCGTCACCGACGCCATGCTGCCGGCGCTGTCGCAGGCCTTCGCCCGGCCAGTGGCCGACGTGGCGCAGAACATCACCCTGTTCGCCATCGCCTACGGCGTGATGCAACTCGCCTACGGCCCACTGGGCGATCGCCACGGCACCCTGCGGGTGATCGGCCTGGCCACCCTGGCTTGCGCGTTGGGCGCGCTGGGCTCGGCGCTGGCCGAATCGCTGCCGATGCTGCTGGCGTTTCGTACCTTGAACGGCGCCACCGCCGCCGCCATCATCCCGCTCTCCATGGCCTGGGTCGGCGACAACGTCTCCTACGAGAGGCGCCAGGTGACGCTGGCACACATGCTTTCAGGGGCTGTGATGGGGCTGATCAGCGGCCAGGTGGCGGGAGGCTTTCTGGCCGACACGCTGGGCTGGCAGGCCGCATTCGCCCTGCTCACCCTGCTGTTCGTCGCCTCAGGCGGGCTGCTGCTCGCAGCCCTGCGGCGCCAGCCAGCCCTGTCGCCGCCCAAGGCCGACCAGGGCCGCATCGCCTTCTTCTCACGCATTCGCGAGGTGCTGCTGATCGCCCGCGCCCGGCGCATCCTGGCACTGGTGTTCCTCGAGGGGATCGCCGCCTTCGGCGCCCTGGCCTTCGTCGCCAGCCACCTCTATAACAGCCTGGAGGTCTCGCTAACCCAGGCGGGACTGATGGTGGCACTGTTCGGCGTGGGCGGGCTGATCTTCGCCGCCCTGGCGCGGCCGCTGGTGGCCCGGCTGGGCGAACCGGGCCTGGCCGCGGGCGGCGGCGTGCTGATGGGGCTCGGCTTCGTCGGGCTGGCACTGGCGCCACAGCCGGCCCTGGCCACCGCCGGCGCCTTCTGCGCCGGCCTCGGCTTCTACATGATGCACAGCACGCTGCAGATCAACGCCACCCAGATGGCGCCCGCCATGCGCGGCACCGCCATGGCGGTATTCGCCGGCTGCCTGTTCCTGGGCCAGTCGGTGGGAGTCAGCCTCGGCGGGCTGGTGCTTCGCCTGGCCGATAGCGTATGGCTACTGGCCGCCGCCGGGCTGTGGCTGCTCGCCCTGGGGCTGATCTTCGCCTGGCTGCTGCGCCAATGGCACAGCGAACAGGCGGCGGCTACCGCATTGTCATAGCCCGCCGTTGATCAAGTCGCTGCGAAAGCCGGCGACCCAGCGCATTGCCTCCTCCAGCTCTCCGGCATGGAAAAGGCGCGCTTCGGTATTGGGGAACAGCTTGCCGGCCAGCTTGGTGGTGGTCTCGATCCAGCGCTTGTCGGCGATCACCGCGGCACGCTTGAAGCGGTGATATTCGCCCAGCTTGCTGATGGCATAGCCCAGGTCACGCAGCAGGGCACCAGCCGTCATGTGGTCGAAGTCGGTCATGTCGGCCAGCACACCGATATGCTCGTTGTGCTCGAGCTTCGATTCGATTGCAGGAATCAACTCGTCGTAGTCCGCACTGTGCAGCGTGCCTGTTATACGGAACGCCGCCACGTACGCGGGGGCGGGCAGTATCTCGATCATGGCTGGCTCCTCCTTGGCTGCCGGGTCGCTCATCTGCTTACTCTTAGGTTTCCCGCGACGCCCCGGGGTTCCCGCGTCGTGCCGGCTATTATCGCCAGAACGGTTTGCTCACCTCACGCTTGACTGTGTCCCGATCCAACCCGATGTCGGCCAGCAAATGATCGTCGAGATCGCGCAGATCACGCCGTGAACGGTGGCGCTGCTGCTGGTCCCTGTATAAACGGGACAGATGAAGAAGGCGTTTTATAATCATGGCGTATATCTCCTGTCGGTGGGTTCTGACAGGCTATGATTACGCGGAAAACCAATACAGATTCAGAACAAAAATAGTTTTACGATACAGATTCGTCTATCCTGTCGCTGTATCGCCCACTTATGCGCCTTCTGTACTGAAGAGGGGAATAGTCCGGTGAAACTGTCATGAAGCGTTACGACCAGGTCGCGCAGACCCTGACCCAGCGCATCGAGCAAGGGCAGTATCGCATCGGCGATCGGCTGCCCTCCGTGCGTGCGCTCTGCCGCGAGTTGGGCGTCAGTGTCTCCACGGCGCAGGAGGCGTACCGGCGGCTCGAGGAGTCCGGCCTCGCAGAAGCGCGCCCGCGCTCGGGCTACTATGTGCTGCCCCGGCCAACCCCGGGTGTGCTACCCAAGGCATCGCGCCCCGCCCAGCGTCCGCTGGACGTGTCCCAGTGGGACCAGGTGCTGGAGCTGGTGGCACGCTCCCCCGTTGAGGATCGCCTGCTGATGCTGGGGCGCGGCACTCCCGACCTCAATGCCGCCAGCCTGCGCCCCCTGCACCGCCAACTGAGTACCCTACATCGGCATGTGGCAGCCCATGGGCTCAACTACGACAGCCTGCAGGGCAGCCTCGAACTACGCCGGCAGGTCGTGCGGCTGGCCGACAAGTCGGGCTGCCTGCTGCATCCCGACGACGTGATCATTACCACCGGCTGCCAGGAGGCGCTCTCACTCGCCCTGCGCACCCTGACCGAGCCCGGCGATGTGGTCGCCGTGGACTCACCGAGCTTCTACGGCACCATGCAGATCCTCAAGGCACAGAGGCTCAAGGCGCTGGAGATCCCCACCGACCCGCGCAGCGGCATCAGCCTCGAGGCGCTGGAGCTGGCGCTGGAACAGTGGCCGATCAAGGCGATCCAGGTCACGCCCACCTGCAACAACCCGCTCGGCTATACCATGCCCGAGGCGCGCAAGCGGGCCCTGGTCGCCCTGGCCCAGCGCTTCGACGTGGCCATCGTCGAGGACGACATCTACGGCGATCTCTCCTTCGACACGCCCAGGCCACGCACCCTCAAGAGCTTCGATGACGATGGCCGGGTGCTGCTGTGCAGCGCCTTCTCCAAGACCCTGGTGCCTGGGCTGCGGGTCGGCTGGATGGCACCGGGGCGTTACCGCGACCAGGTGCTGCACATGAAGTACGTCTCCACCGGCGCCTCGGCCACGCTGCCGCAGCTGGCGGTGGCCGAATTCGTCCAGCACGGTCACTACGAGCGCCACCTGCGCGAGATGGTCCGTCAGTATCGCCAGCATCGCGACATCATGATCGACTGGGTGACGCGCTACTTCCCGGCCGGCACCGGGGTCAGCTATCCCCAGGGCGGCTTCCTGCTATGGCTGGAGTTGCCGGGAAATATCGATTGCGTACGCCTCAAGGAACGCCTGGTCGGCGAAGGGCTGCATGTCACACCGGGTTCGCTGTTCTCGGCCTCGGGCAAATACCGCCACTGCCTGCGCCTGAACTACGCCGCCGCGATGACGCCCTCCGTCGAAGCCGGCATCAGGCATGTCGGCGAGACGGTAACCGAACTGCTGGGCCAGGAAGTGCCGGCCTGACTCACGGTCTCGTCATCGTGCTCTCTTTCGCCGTTGCAGCAGCCTCCGTCACGCGCCCCTGCAGTGCCGGCAGCAGGTAGCGCTGCCATAGCGCCTGTTGGTGTTCGGCGCGAAAGAAGCCGAAGTGGCCGATGCGGTCCAGGCCCGCCTCCTGGGGCCGGATGCGTAGCAGCGTGCGCGGCGCATTGGCATAGAAGCCGTGCAACGACTCGGTGTTGCGCGCCGACATGAAGTCGTCGTCGCTGAAGGAGAGCGAGACCACCGGCGCGCGCACGGCGGCGAAGCGCTCGCGCACGCCGGGCTCCGCCCCCACCGCGTATTCCGGATCGAGGCACCAGCGCCGCCACTGCTCGACCACGCCGCGCGGCAGGTCACCCACCATGTTGAGCCGCTTCCCAGGGAAATAGCCCAGCAGCGGTGTGAGCAGCGGCACGGCGCCGAACCAGAACAGCCACACCCGTCGCTTCAGCGCCGGCGCGTTCTCGCGCCAGTAGCCACTGCCACAGGCCACGGTGACGATGCGCTCGAGCCGCTCGTGTCCTGGCACCAGCGGCGGGATCTGCCCGCCCAGGCTGTGGCCGATCCAGTGCAACGGCACCTGGGGAGCACGATACGCCAGCTCTTCGATCATCGCCGCGGCATCAAAGCGCGCCCAGTCCATGATGGTGGCCTGGAAGCCGCTCAGCCGCGAAGGACGCGACGCCCCCATGCCGCGGTAGTCGAAGGTGGCCACGGCCAGCCCCTGCTCCGCCAGCCACTGGGCCAGGGGCGCATAGAAGCGCTGGGACACACCCATGGCCGGTGCGATCAACACCGCCGCCTTGGGCGCCGCGGGCGTGACGAAGCGGGCGGCGATGGCCACACCATCACTGGTCTCTACCTGCCGCTCCTCGATCCTGGGTTCCATCTCGCTGCCTCCCTTGCCATGTCGGGGCTGCCACCGTGCGGGCTCGCCAAACCATGGTAAGGTGTGGAGCCAACTCCACAGTCAAGGAGTTTTTACACATGCTGATCGGCGAGCTGGAAAGGGCCAGCGGGCTTGGCCGCGACACCATTCGCTTCTACGAGAAGCGCGGCCTGATCACACCCCCGCACAGGCGCGAAAACGGCTACCGCGACTACACCGAGCAGACTCTGGCCGAGCTGCGCTTCGTGCGCCGCGCCCGTGAGCTGGAATTCAGTATCGACGAGATCCGCGAAGCGATGCCCCACTTCCGCCCCGAGCCACCGTTTTGCGACGAGCTGGAGGCCCGGCTGTTGCACAAGCGAGAAGCGTTTCGCGCCCAGATCCGTGAGGCCGAGGCCAAGATCGGCATGATTGATGACTTGCTCGCGCGGCTGGGGGCGGTCACCACCTGATCCGTTGCAATGCGCCTCACGATCCGTTCAATCGTTCTGCGGAGGAAGTAGCGACTTCTCCAAGGACTCGGCATTGAGGCAGAACTCACGACACTCCTCCCGAGGGGCATCGTGGCGTAGCGCCAACCAGCAGGTCGCGACCTTGGGGCAAGCACTGCAAACGGTACGCAGGGAATGGATGGCCGGGTCGCGGCTGCAGGCGACCGGATCGAGGCCGAAGCGTCGCATCATCACGGGTAGCAGGGAGATAGCGGGAGCAAAATCCGCCAACTCCCGACTGGCCAGGCTGCGCGCAATCGCCTGCTCCAGCGATGGACTCATGGGATGAGCCAAGTCATGAATCAGCACGCTCAGTGTCTTGGGCTCGCAGCACCTGAGCTCGAGCAGGGCCCGCTCGCCTTCGAGAAAGTCGTGCAGCTGCTTCTCGTCACGTGGCGGCGGGCGGGACTCTTGGGGAGGTCGAGGTTTACTCATCAAGGCGTTCCTCTACGGCCAGTTCTTACCGTAGCGCCTCTGCCATGGTTCGCCTTGACCCCGCTCAATATATGGCCAAAGAAGTAAGTCCTCACTTACTCGAGGCTAGCCGTCGCCATCAACGGGAGACGTCCGCGATTCCCTGCCGCGCCTCCTCGATGGCCGCCATCACCCGTTCGACGTCGCCTACGCGGTGGGCCAGCGCCAGCGCCAACTGGGCGAGAAACAGCCGCTCCTGCTCCTCCGGCAGGTCGTCCAGGGCCTGCGCCAGTTGCTCGTAGACCCGCTCCAAGTCGGCAAAGGGCAGTGTCATATCGCTCAGTGTCGTATCGCTCATTTCATTCTCCTCCCAAGGCAGTAACGAGGGCAGGTTCCAGGTCGACAGGGTCAAGGCGCTTCCAGCGTGCCACCACGTGACGGTCGGGGCGCACCAGGTAGGCACTGCCCGGCTCGGCGCCATAGGCGCCGAACAGGCTGCCATCCGTGTCGACCAAAGCTCCCTCGGCCCCAGGCTCGCGGGCCACGCGCAGCAGCCCGATTTGCTGGCCGCGGGCCTGCAGCGCCTCAAGCTGCTCGGCCAGCTCGGCGTCGACCCGACCAGCCTGGTTGAAGTGCAGCAGGGTGAAGCCGCTACCCAAGTGGTCGAGCAGGTAGTTGCCCTCGCCCAGGCGATGATTGAACAGCGGCGCGCCGGGCATCGGCCCGGTGTCGAAGTCATCCGCCTCAGTCAGCGTCAGCGGGCTCTCGGCGTAGGTGTATGGCGTGACCTGGCGTGGATTGGCGAAGCCGCTGGCGTAGTCGTTATGCAGGGCCAAAACCAGGGCGGCATCGCGCATCAACCGGTAGCCGCGGCTCGGCGGGGTCATGAAGCGGGTGCTCTTGCCGGCGTTGGCGAAGACGTCCAGGGTGGCGCCGCGCCGCTCGGGGCTGTAGCTGTCGAGCAGCCGCTCCGGCGCCAGCCCCTTGAGCACCCAGGCAAGCTTCCAGCCGGCGTTGGCGGCGTCGGCGAAGCCGTTGTTGAGCCCCCGCACGCCGAAGATCGGCACCAGGTGGGCGCTGTCGCCAATAAACAGTACCCTTCCATGCCGATAATCATCGAGGGCTAGCGTGTGGGCCTTGTAGAGGCTCCACCACTCCAGCTCCCAGTCGTCGCCTTCGCCCAGCACCTTGTGCACGATCAGGCCAACTTTTTTGCGAATGCTTGCCTCCTCCACCGCCTGCTCCGGGTCCTCGTCAGGGCCGAGCTGATAATCGATGCGCCAGATGTCGTCGGGCTGCTTGTGCACCAGGAGGG
The DNA here is from genome assembly GCF_051062895.2 of Billgrantia sp. C5P2. Taxonomy (NCBI): domain Bacteria; kingdom Pseudomonadati; phylum Pseudomonadota; class Gammaproteobacteria; order Oceanospirillales; family Halomonadaceae; genus Billgrantia; species Billgrantia sp. C5P2. The sequence goes on along the minus strand of NZ_CM128542.1, from coordinate 96,101 downwards.
TGGTATCGGGCAGGGCGTGAGAGTGGAAGAAGGCGCGCCGCTCGGTGGGAAAGTCGGAGCGCAGGCGGATATCGGCGATCACGTAGCGCCCCTCGTAGGCCTCGCCGTGCAGTGCGAGACCGAACGCCTTGCGTACCACGCTGCGCGCGCCGTCGGCAGCCAGCAGGTAGTCGCATTCGAGGCGATAGTCGCCCTCGGAGGTGGTCACCTCGAGGATCACGCCATCCGCATCCTGGCTCACGGCGGTCACCGCGCTCTGCCAGCGCAGCTCGACGAGATCGCTCTCGGCAGCCTTGTCGATCAGGAACCGTTCAATGTACTGCTGCTGCAGGTTGATCATCGGCAGGAAGCGTTCCTGCGCGGAATGGGGCATCTCGAAGCGCAAGATCTCGCGGTCGCGAAAGTAGGTGCGCCCCCGGGTCCAGCCCAGCCCCTTCGCCACGAAGGGAGCCTCGACGCCGAGCTGCTGCAGGATCTCCAGGCTGTGGCGGGAGATGCAGATCGCCCGCGAACCGTCGTTGACGGTGGCCTTGTCGTCGAGCACCACCGAGGCGATGCCATGGCGCGCCAGTTCCAGGGCAGCGGTCACGCCCACCGGGCCGGCGCCGACGATGGCAACGCGGTGACGCGCCGCTTGCCCGTCGAGCTCGGCGGGACGCACGAATGGAAAGTGGGGATAATCGAAGTAGAGCGAGTCGGTCTCGGCGCGTCCGGCGGGTCGCATGGCAGCTCCTATTGGCGTTGTCGTACTGACAGACTATCCCGAAGGGGGCACGGCGACTGTCCCGTAAAAGCCGGGACAAGGCGCTTGCAGGCGGAGGAAGAGATGGCAGCAGTCAGCGATGAGCAGAGCGCCGATTGGCCGCGCCTGATGCCGGCCATGGCGGAGTGCGTGGCTTGCCTGGGCGAGGCGGGCTTCGACGAGGCGCTGCTGGCCCTGCTGCGCCGGGCGGTGCGCATCGAGCAGTGCATGGTGTTCGCCTTCGATGGCCGCGACGAGGTCGACTGCCTGCTGGCCGACAACCAGCGGGCGCCGCGGGTGGCCGGTCGCCTGGCTGAGCTCTACACCGGCGGCCTGTTCCGCCAGGACCCCAACTATCAGCGCCTGCGCCAGCTGATGGGTGGGGACAACGAAGATGCAGCCGCCGAAGTCACCCCGATGCAGGCCGAGGCGATGCCGGAGGCCTACCGCAGCCACCTGTTCGCCTTTCCCGACCTGGTCGACAAAGTCTCGCTCACCCTACCCGGCGAGCAGAGCGTCTACTACCTCAACCTCTACCGCGGCAGCGCGGCCGGTCCATTCACCCACGACGACCTGGCCCGGCTCGATGCCCTGGCCCCGCTGCTGGCGAGCCTGATCCGCCGCCACTACGGCCAGGCCCGCCCCGACTCACCACAGCGACCCAGCGCCGAGGAAGCCGCCATTCTCGCCCCGCTCTCCGAACGCGAACGTCAGCTGTGCCTGTATCTCCTGCGTGGCCATACCCTCAAGACCGCCGCCATCGAACTCGATATCGCCCTCTCCACTGCCGAAACCTACCGCAAGCGCGCCTATGCCAAGCTCGGCGTGCCCTCCAAGGCGCGGCTGGTGGCACTGTGCCGGCGGCGGTGAGCGAGAGAAACAGAAACGATACGATTATCCACCCGTATCACCATTTATTCGGCTGGAATGCTCCCTTCAAGCACTGGGCCCGATCTTCAGTAAGCCTGGTTGTGATACTCTCTGGATCTTCAATATTGCTTGCCAGTATCACTGGCGGATCCATCATCTTGCCGGGGTCGTCTTTCCATGTCGTCTGCTACCGAGTGCGTTGCTTCTCTGATCGACAACTTTCAGAGCCGTCGGCCGCTGCGCTCAGGCTCGCTGATCATCACGCTCTACGGCGATGCCATCGTACCCCGCGGAGGCACCGTGTGGCTGGGCAGCATTTCCCAGTTGCTGGAGCCCATCGGCGTCAACGAGCGCCTGGTGCGAACGTCGGTCTATCGCCTGACCCAGGAAACCTGGCTACAGGGGGAAAAGGTCGGACGACGCAGCTACTACAGCCTCAGCGGGCCGGGGCGCAGACGCTTCGAACAGGCCTTCAAGCGTGTCTACTACGGTAACGGCGAGGCCTGGGACGGGGGCTGGACCTTGGTCTTCCTGGGTCAGCTGGACGCAGCCGAGCGCACCCGTGCCAAGGAGGAGCTTGAATGGCTGGGCTTCGGTGCCTTCGCCAATGGTGTACTGGCTCATCCGCGCCGGCATCGCGGTGAGGTTCTGGGCCTCCTTCAGGAACTCGGCATAGCGGAAGATGCCATCATCCTGCATAGCGAGACCAGCGAGCCCTTGGCCCCCAAGGCGCTGCGCCTGCAGGTACGTGAAAGCTGGAACCTGGATCAGCTGGCGGAGAGCTACAATCGTTTTCTCGCCCAGTTCCGGCCGCTGTGGAAGAGCCTGGGTGAGGCACAGCCGATAGGCGATCAGGACGCCTTCATCGCCCGCACCCTACTGATCCACGAATATCGCAAGGTGCAACTGCGCGACCCTCAGCTACCCGAAGAGCTGCTGCCCACCGCCTGGGAAGGGCGCAACGCTCGCCAGCTCTGCCGCAACATCTATCGTGAGATCTATCAGGGCGCCGAGCGCTGGCTGGATCGCCACCTGGAAACCGCCGAAGGCCCACTGCCGGCCCCCGGCCCCAGTTTCTACCAGCGCTTCGGCGGCCTGGAGTAGATCGAGCCCGAGTTCGCCTACCGGCATGGCAGCGTTACCGCTCCTTGCCGAGGGTCTGCTGCTTGGGCTGGGTATCGCCGGCATTGAGCCGCGGCCGATCGCTATCCAGCTCGGCCAGCGGTTCACAGGGCTCCAGGCTGTCCCGACAGCGCTCGGTCAAGCGCTGGTACTCGCGGGTGCCCTGCTGTTTCCAGGCTACCTCCTGGTCGCTCAGCTCACGCTTGACCGTGGCTGGCGCACCCACCACCAGCGATTGGGGCGGGCATTCGAAGCCGGTCTTGACGAAGGCCGCGGCGGCGACGATCGAGCGCGCACCGATCACGGCGTTGTCCATCACCACGGCGTTCATACCCACCATGGCGTCCTGCCCCACCACGCAGCCGTGCAGCACGGCGCCATGGCCGATATGGCCATCCTTCTCCACCTTGGTGACACAACCGGGAAAGCCGTGCATCACGCAGGTATCCTGCAGGTTGGCACCCTCTTCCAGAACCAGCTGACCAAAGTCGCCGCGCATCACTGCGCCGGGCCCCACGTAGCAGCCGGGGCCGACGATGACGTCGCCGATCAGCACCGCGGTGGGGTGCACATAAGCGGTGGGGTGAACCACCGGAGTCACTCCTTCGAGTCGATAACAGGGCATGACGCGCTTCCTCAGTTGAGCTGGCCGCGGCGATGGCCCTGCACACCACGAAGCGGCGAACCGAAGGCCTGGCCGCCTATATCGACGGTTGTATCCAGGATCTCGCGTGACGGCCGAGCATTTGCCGGACTTGCCGAGGCATGAGCGACTCTGCCTCAATCCGATACGAGATAGCACAGCAGATTATTCATTGCGTAATAAAACATCAAACCATCCGACTGCTCCCGCTCCTGGCATAGTGCTACCGAAGCGTCGTAAAAAATAATCTTATTAACGGTTTAGAGAGGTAATGTCGCATGGAGCGGCCAGCCTTAGACCATGGTCTAACTTATCCACACCAGTGATGGCTGCCCAGGACAAACCATTGACCCAAAGACAGAAAAAATCCTCTCTATCGAAAAACGATACGATTAATATGCCTTAGCAAAGTTGATGCGTATCAAAAAAAATCTATACTCGATCCCATGCTCGGCTCGCCCATGCAGGCCGCGAGCCATTGCCGCGCCTATCCGTACCCAAGGCGAGGGCACCTACACACCAACCTGCGTCGCCCGGAGGTGGCTGAACGCTCCCATCCAGGCAGCAGAGTGGGCCGCAGGATGATGCTCCATCACCAACGAGCACTGAACACAGGAAAACGACAATGAGTGAAACGCCCCTGCTCCATACCGTGGAAGACGGTGTCGCCCGCCTCACATTGAACCGGCCTGACAGCCTCAACAGCTTCAACGCCGAACTGCATGCCGCCATGCGTGAGGCACTCGAGGCGGTTCGCCAGGACAACAGCGTGCGCGCTCTGCTGCTGACCGGCAGCGGCCGCGGCTTCTGTGCGGGGCAGGACCTTTCCGACCGTGCCGTGGCCCCCGGCGCTGAAGCACCGGACCTGGGCGAGTCCCTGGAGAAGCGCTACAACCCGATGCTACGCGCTCTGCGCGACCTGCCCTTCCCCACCGTGTGCGCGGTAAACGGCGTGGCCGCCGGCGCCGGCGCCAATATCGCCCTGACCTGCGACCTCGTACTGGCGGCACGCTCGGCCAGCTTCATCCAGGCCTTCTGCAAGATCGGCCTGATTCCGGATTCCGGCGGCACCTGGACCCTGCCGCGCCTGGTGGGCATGGCCCGCGCCAAGGGGCTGGCCATGCTGGGCGACAAGCTCAGCGCCGAGCAGGCCGAGCAGTGGGGCATGATCTGGAAAGTGGTGGATGACGAGGCACTGCAGGACGAGGCGCTGACCCTGGCGCGGCATCTGGCCACCCAGCCGACCCGCGGCCTGGCACTGATCAAGCGTGCCCTGCATGCCAGCGCAGACAACGACTTCGACGCCCAACTGGACCTGGAGCGTGATCTTCAGCGTCTCGCCGGTCGCACCGACGATTATCGCGAGGGCGTCAGCGCCTTCATGGAAAAACGCAAGCCCAGCTTCAAGGGGAAGTGAGATGACTGTCCTCGGAGACCATTCATGTCAGATACAGAGCTGAACCCGCAGCAGTTGGCCGAGGCCTGCGCCGAAACCATGTTTTCCCGCGACAACGCCAGTCAGGGGCTGGGCATGCGCATCGAGAGCGTGGCCCCGGGGCGAGCCGTACTCACCATGACGGTGCGCGAGGATATGGTGCAGGGGCACGGCAACTGCCACGGCGGCTTCATCTTTGCCCTGGCCGACTCCGCCTTCGCCTTCGCCTGCAACACCTACGACGAGGCCACCGTGGCCGCCGGCTGCAGCATCGATTACCTGGGGCCGGGCCAGCTTGGCGACGTGCTCACCGCCACCGCCGAGGAGCGCAGCCGTCGCGGCCGTACCGGCATCTACGACATCACCGTGCGCAACCAGCACGGTCACGAAGTCGCCCTGTTCCGCGGCCGCTCCTACAAGATCCGCGGCAGCGTGCGTCGCCTGGAAGAGACTGCAGCAGAGAGCCAAGCATGAAAGACGCCCTGATCATCGCCAAGCAGGCCTTTGCATCGGCGTGCCTCTGATACAGCGCAACGACTATAACAATCCTCCGACCGGAGAAGCCTGATGACACAGACCGTCGAACGCCTCAACAACTCGGCTCTCGATCAGATGGAACTCGCCAGCATCGATGAGCTGCGCGCCACCCAGCTCAAGCGGCTCAGGTGGAGCCTTCGGCACGCCTACGACAACGTGCCCTTTTATCGTCGCTCCTTCGACAGCGCCGGCCTGCACCCCGAAGACGTCAAGAGCCTCGAGGACCTCGGTAAGCTCCCCTTCACCACCAAGGCCGACCTGCGCGACCACTACCCCTTCGGCATGTTCGCCACGCCGATGAGCGACATCGTGCGCGTGCATGCGTCCAGCGGCACCACCGGTCAGCCCACCGTGGTGGGCTATACCCAGCGGGATATCGACACCTGGGCCGACGTGGTGGCACGCTCCATCCGAGCCGCTGGCGGCACCCGCAAGGACAAGGTGCACGTGGCCTACGGCTACGGCCTGTTCACCGGCGGCCTGGGCGCGCATTACGGCGCCGAGCGCCTGGGCTGCACCGTGATTCCGATGTCCGGGGGCCAGACCGAGAAACAGGTCCAACTGATCCGTGACTTCCAGCCGGACATCATCATGGTCACCCCCTCCTACATGCTCAACATCGCCGATGAGATGGAGCGCCAAGGCATCGACCCCCACCAGTTGCCGTTGCGCGCCGGCATCTTCGGTGCCGAGCCCTGGACCAACGACATGCGAACCGCGCTGGAGAAGCGCCTGGGCATCGATGCGCTGGACATCTACGGCCTCTCCGAGGTGATGGGGCCCGGCGTCGGCATGGAGTGCCTGGAAACCAAGGATGGCCCGACCATCTGGGAGGATCATTTCTATCCCGAGATCATCGACCCGGTAACGGGCGAGTTGCTGCCGGACGGCGAGTACGGCGAGCTGGTGTTCACCACCCTGACCAAGGAAGCGCTGCCGGTGATCCGCTACCGCACCCGCGACCTGACCCGCCTGCTGCCCGGCACCGCACGCCCCATGCGCCGTATCGACAAGATCACCGGCCGCAGCGACGACATGCTGATCATCCGTGGCGTCAACGTCTTCCCGACCCAGATCGAGGAGCAGATCCTCAAGATCGAGCGGCTCTCGCCCCATTACGAAATCGAAGTGAGCCGTCAAGGCAACCTGGACATGGTGTGCGTGCGCGTCGAGGCATGCAGCAACGATGTCGCCCGCGACCCCATCGATTGCGAGCAGTTGGCCGGCCAACTGCAGCACGCCATCAAGACCTATGTGGGAATCAGTACCCAGGTCGACGTTTGCGGTGTCGAAGAAGTCATGCGTTCCGTGGGCAAGGCCAAGCGCGTCAAGGATCTGCGCTGAGCCGAGCACGCTGCTTTCGCGATCCCGCTTGTCGCCAATGCATTTCTTTCTAGCCCCTCCGCGGGGCTTTTTTGTATCAATTCTAGGACAGCGCTACGCCGTGCGACTCTCGCCTGCTCATTCAATCACTTTATTTGTCATGTCATGACGACACCTTGTCATGCCAAGGTATAAAGCGACACGTAATAAACGCAATTGATAAAAAATACTGTGTCATTATACTCCAAGGTAAGACGACAAGCGTTCCCCTGATTGAGACGACGCGGAGGTCACCATGTACGCGCAGCTAGTCGAGACCGGTACCAAGAAGCTCAAGACCCTCGAGGAGATGAGCCCCGAGGAGCGCGCCTTTCAGACTCGCATCGACGACGAGATCAAGATCGAGCCCAAGAACTGGATGCCGGAGGCGTACCGCAAGACGCTGATTCGACAGATCTCCCAGCACGCGCATTCCGAAGTGGTCGGCATGCTGCCGGAGGGCAACTGGGTCACTCGCGCACCGACCCTCAAGCGCAAGCTGCAGCTGATGGCCAAGATCCAGGACGAGGCCGGCCATGGCCTCTACCTCTACAGCGCCATGGAGACCCTGGGCGCCGACCGCGACGAAGAGATCGACAAGCTTCACCAGGGCAAGGCCAAGTACTCCTCCATCTTCAACTACCCGACACTGAACTGGGCGGACATGGGCACGGTTGGCTGGCTGGTGGATGGCGCGGCCATCGTCAACCAGGTGGTCCTGCAGCGCACCTCCTACGGGCCCTATTCACGGGCCATGATCCGGATCTGCAAGGAGGAGAGTTTCCACCAGCGCCAGGGTTACCAGATCCTGCTGGATCTGATGCGTGAAGGCACCGAGGAGCAGAGGCAAATGGTGCAGGACTCCATCAATCGCTTCTGGTGGCCGGCGCTGATGATGTTCGGCCCCTCCGACGAACAGTCACCGAACTCCCAGCAGTCCATGGCCTGGAAGATCAAGCGCAAGAGCAACGACGAACTGCGCCAGATGTTCATCGACCAGACCGTGCCCCAGCTGGAGTTCCTGGGCTGTACCGCGCCGGACCCGGAGCTCGAGTGGAACGAGGAGCGGGGCCATTACGACTTCGGCGAAATCGACTGGCAGGAGTTCTTCGACGTCCTCAAGGGCAACGGTCCCTGCAACAGGGAACGCATCGAAACCCGCAGGAACGCCATCGAAGGCGGCCGCTGGGTACGCGAGGCCGCCAAGGCCTATGCCGAGAAACAGCAGCACAAGAATCAGAAAGTTGCCTGAGAGGAGAAGCGTCATGGCTGACTGGCCCCTTTACGAAGTCTTTGTTCGCAGCAAGCATGGCCTCAACCACAAGCACGTCGGCAGCGTTCACGCCACCGATGCCGACATGGCCATGGAAAATGCCCGCGACCTCTACACTCGCCGCAGCGAAGGCGTCTCCATCTGGGTCGTTCCGTCGTCTGCCATCACCGCCTCCTCGCCGGACGAGAAGGAAGTCCTGTTCGACCCGGCCGACGACAAGATCTACCGCCACGCCTCCTTCTACGAGCTGCCCGACGAAGTCGGGCACATGTAAGGGAGACTTCCATGAGCAAGGCAATGACACGGCAAGAGGCACTGCAGGAGATTCTGCTACGCCTGGCGGATTCCGACATGATCCTGGGCCAGCGCCTGTGCGAGCTGTGCGGCAAGGCACCGGCGCTGGAAGAGGAAATGGCGCTGATGAACGTAGCCCTGGATCTCGTTGGCCAGGCTCGCAATTGGTACGAGTACGCCGCCGAGCTGATCGACGACAGCCGCAGCGCCGACGACCTGGCATTCCGGCGTGACGCCCGCGACTACCGCAACGCGCTGTTGGTAGAACAGCCCAACGGCGATTATGCCGTCACCATGGGCCGGCAGTTCTTCTACGACGCCTGGCACTACTTCACCATCACCGCCCTGACCGAGGCACCGGATGAGCGCATCGCCGGTATTGCCGCCAAGGCCGCCAAGGAGGTCCGGTACCACCTGCGCCGCTCCTCGGAATGGGTCAAGCGGTTTGGCGATGGCACCGAGGAGAGCCATCGGCGCATGCAGACCGCGGTGGATGACCTGTGGCGCTTCACCGGAGAGATGATCGAAGCCGACGAAGTCGAGCAGGCCCTGTTCGAGAACGGTATCGGCCCCGACCCGCAGCAGTTGGCAGCGGACTGGAAAGGCCTGGTGAACGAGGTTCTGACCGAAGCCACCCTGACTCCGCCGCCTGAAGACGCCTGGATGTACCGGGGCGCCAAGGCCGGCCACCACACTGAACACCTGGGCTATATCCTGGCCGAGATGCAGTTTCTGCAGAGGGCTTATCCGGATGCAAAGACCTGGTAGACCCGAACCCCGGTCGCTGCTGGACGACCAGCCGGTCATCGCCAGCGATCGCATTCCTGCCCGTGACGGCAGCCAACCGGTTACCGAGGCAGAGCTCTGGGCTCTTCTGGACGAAGTGAAGGATCCCGAGGTACCTGCGGTCAGCGTGGTGGAACTGGGCATGGTCCGGCGCATTGCCGAAGAGGGCGGCGAGTGGGTGGTGGATGTGACTCCCACCTATTCCGGATGCCCGGCAACCGAGATGATCGAAGCGTCCATCGAAGCGGCCCTGCGCCTGGCGGGCCTGCGCAATGGCCGAGTCCACCGAGTGCTGTCCCCGGCCTGGACCACCGACTGGATCACCGAGGCCGGGCGCCGGAAATTGCAGGCCTTCGGCATTGCGCCCCCGGTGGGCAGCGCCAGCAAGCTGACCCTCAAGGGCGTAGTGGAGACCATCTCATGCCCGCATTGCGCCAGTGATCACACCGAGAGAGTCAGCGAGTTCGGTTCCACCGCCTGCAAGGCACTGTACCGCTGCCTCGATTGCCGTGAGCCCTTCGACTACTTCAAATGCCTCTAGAGCAGAACAATCATGAACAAGTTCTACCCTCTCACCATTCGTGAAGTCCGGCCTGAAACCCGGGACGCCGTGTCCCTGTGCTTCGACCTGTCGGAAGAGCTGCAGGACACTTTCAGCTACCGCCAGGGCCAGCACCTGGTCTTGCGTACTTACCTCGATGGCGAGGAAGTACGTCGCTCCTACTCCATCTGTACCGGTGTCGGCGACCGGGAGCTGCGCATCGCCGTCAAGAAGGTTCCCGGCGGCCGCTTCTCGACCCTTGCCAACGAACAGCTCAGGCCCGGCCAGACACTGGAAGTGATGCCGCCCCAGGGTCAGTTCCACGTGGAGCTGGATCCGGAGCGGGAAGGCGACTACCTGGCGGTAGCGGCGGGCAGTGGCATCACGCCGATTCTGTCCATCGTCAAGACCACCCTGGAGACCGAGCCGAAAAGCAAGGTCACCCTGTTCTACGGCAACCGCTCCACCGCCAGCACCATGTTCCGGGAGAGCCTGGAAGACCTGAAGAACCGCTTCATGAGTCGCTTCAACCTGATCTTCGTGTTCAGCCGTGAAGAGCAGGACATCGACCTGTACAACGGCCGCATCGATTCCAACAAGTGCGACGCCCTGTTTGATCGCTGGCTGAACGCGGGAGCACTCACCGCCGCGTTCATCTGCGGCCCCCAGAGCATGACCGAAACCGTCCGTGATTCGCTTCAGCGCCATGGCCTCGACAAGGCCAAGATCCACTACGAACTGTTCACGCCGGTTGGCGGCGGCAAACCTCCCCGCAAGGACCGGGCGGAAATCACCGTGGATCCGCAGGCGGTAAGCAGAGTGACCGTTCGTGCCGATGGCCGGGCCCTCACCTTCGACCTGACGCGTAACACCCAGAGCATCCTCGATGCCGGCAACGAGATGGGCGCCGACCTGCCCTTCTCCTGCAAGGCAGGGGTCTGCTCCACGTGCAAGGCCAAGGTGGTCGAAGGGCAAGTAGAGATGGATGCCAATTACGCCCTGGAAGACTACGAGGTCGAGGCGGGTTACGTGCTGTCCTGTCAGTGCTACCCGATCAGCGACAGGGTGATGCTGGATTACGACGAAGTCTGAGGCCTGCTCACCCTCTTCCCAGAGCCGGCCTCAGCGCCGGCTTCGCTTACCGTGATAACGACAGATTCCCGGGAGAACGCCCAATGTCGTCAGTTCTACAGAGTTACGTTGCAGGCCACTGGTTCGGTGAGACCGAAGCCCGGGCACTGCGCAGCGCCATCAACGGCGAGACCGTGGCCTATACCCACGAAGAAACCATCGATTTCGGTGAAGCCGTCGACTATGCCCGTCATACCGGCGTGAAAAATCTGCTGGCTCTCGATTTTCAACAGCGCGCCGCCCTCCTCAAGGAGCTGGCCATTTACATCCAAGGCCGCAAGGAGGAGCTGTACGCCATCTCCCACCATGCCGGCTGCACCCGGGCGGACTCCTGGATCGATATCGAGGGCGGCTTCGGCACCCTGTTTGCCTATGCCTCCATCGGCCGCAAGGAACTGCCTTCCGGCAACGTGGCTCACGAAGGTCCGGTCGCCCAACTGGGCAAGAACAACCACTTCAACGGCACCCATATCCTGGTGCCCCGTCGTGGCGTATGCGTTCACATCAATGCCTTCAACTTTCCCATTTGGGGCATGCTCGAGAAGTTCGCGCCGGCCTTCCTGGCAGGCATGCCCTGCATCGTGAAGCCGGCCACCGCGACCAGCTACCTGGCGGAAGCCGCCTTACGCGTGATCAACGACTCCGGCCTGCTGCCGGAAGGTGCGCTGCAACTGATCATCGGTGGCACGGGAGATCTGCTCGACCGGCTGGAAGAGCAGGACTTCGTCACCTTTACCGGCTCCGCCGATACCGCCCTGAGACTGAGGAACCATCCCAACATCATGGCGCGGAGCATTCCGTTCAATGCCGAAGCGGATTCCCTCAATAGCGCCATCCTGGCGCCGGACGTGTCGCCTGAAGACGAGGAATTCGAGATCTTCGCCAAGGAAGTGGTGAAGGAGATGACCGCCAAGGCAGGCCAGAAGTGTACGGCCATTCGCCGGGTGCTGGTACCCGCCGAACATCTGGATGCATTGGCGGACAAGATCAAGGAGCGGCTGTCCAGGATCGTTGCAGGCGACCCCAAGGAGGAGGGCGTTCGCATGGGTGCCCTGTCATCCTGCGACCAGCGGCGTGACGTCCAGGACGCCATCAACCGACTGCTGGAAACCTGTGAATGTGTCTACGGCAAGGACGATAGCTTCAAGCCTGTGGGCTTGGGTGTGGAACACGGCGCCTTCATCGCACCGCACTTGTTGATCGCCTATAACCCGCTGCAAGACGGTGGTGCCAACGATATCGAAGCCTTCGGCCCCGTCGCCACCCTGATGCCCTACCACGGCATCGAGGAGGCTCTGGCCATTGCCGCCAAGGGTAAGGGCAGCCTCGTGACCACCCTCACCACCAAAGACCCCGCCATCGCCGCGGAAATGATCCCGGTACTGGCAGCCCAGCACGGCCGCCTGCAGATCCTGGACGCAGAGGCTTCCAGGGAATCCACCGGCCACGGCTCCCCGCTTCCCATCCTCAAGCACGGCGGCCCGGGTCGTGCCGGCGGCGGCGAAGAGCTGGGGGGCATCCGAGCGGTACACCATTACCTGCAGCGGACAGCCATTCAGGGGTCTCCGACCATGCTGGCGGCAGTTACCCGGGAATACGTCCGAGGCGCCAGAGTGATCGAGAACGATATACACCCGTTCCGTCGCCATTTCGATGACCTGCAGGTGGGCGAATCCCTGTTGACCCACCGCCGCACCGTCACCGAAGCCGACATCGTCAACTTCGGCTGCCTCTCCGGCGATCACTTCTACATGCACTTCGACGACATCGCCGCTCGCAAGACCCAGTTCGGCAAGCGAATCGCCCACGGCTACTTCGTGCTGTCGGCTGTGGCCGGCCTGTTCGTCTACCCGGGCGAGGGACCCGTACTGGCCAACTACGGCCTGGACACCCTGCGCTTCATCGCCCCGGTCGCCCCCGGCGACACCATCCGCGCCCGCCTGACATGCAAGCGCAAGATCGACCAGGGCCGAACCTCACCGGATGGGCATCCCCAGGGCGTCGTGATGTGGGACGTGGCAGTGACCAATCAGGATGACGAGCTGGTGGCCAGCTATGACATTCTGACTTTGGTGGCGAAGCGGCAGTAACCCCCGCATCAGTATGATGAGGGGGCGCATTCCGCCCCCTTGCCGATGCTACTTACCGCCAAGCCCCATGAAGGCCTCGGCGTTGGGACAGAACGCCTGGCAGGCCTCGGCTTCTGCGTCATTGCGCATGGCCTGCCAGCAGCGGCCGACCTCCTCGCAGCGGTTGCAGCTCGCCTTCAGCTCGGACAGGACCTCCTCCGCGATGGCGGCCGAACACACCGCGAAGGTCGTCATCATTGCCGGCATCAGCACCTCGGCGGCCCGGAAGGCTGGCACACGGCCGTCATCGAGACTGCGCGCCACGGCACGCTCCAGCGGCCGATTCAGCGGCTGTTCCAGATCACAGGCCAACATCTCAAGCGCCTCGGGAGCGTGGCGGCGAAGGTCGCGCACCACGCGCTCACCCTGAATGTAATCCGGCAGCCTTTCCATTTTGCCCTCCCCACTCTGGTATCATCTCTTCTGTATTTTCATCATAGCGAAAAAGAAAAAGCCCTATTTGACCGGAGTCAAAACAGAGCATTATTGGATACCATTATTTATACAACAAATTAATTAACGTATCGCATCAAAGGAAAGGGGGCGACATGATCGCCCCCGGAACTGGCTCACAGGAACTCTTGCGGCACCAGCGAGGCCACGCTCTCCTCCTCGGCGGCAGCGGCCAGTTGTTCATGGAAGTACTGCATGGCCGCCAGTCCATCGACGCCTCGGCTTTCGCTGACCGTTTCCGCCCACTCCTGGACCAAGGCATCGCTGATGTCGCGCAGAGTATCGAGGTCGCTGCCGTTGAGTTCGGTAAAGGTATGGCCGCGCTCTTCGGCGAAGGCCACGCCGCGCACGTCCACGGTATCCATCATGTAGCCGAACAGGCGCGACAGGCGCTCACCGGAGACCGCCTCGATCGCTTCACGATCCTCGGGCGAGATCCGGTCCCAGATCGTCGGATTGACCACGATGGTGAAGCTGCCGCGATAGAAGCCGCCATCCACCTTGAGGGTATGGGGGAAGACCTCCGCCACGCGGAAGCTGCGCAGCCCCTCCGGCACCAGCATCGCGCCGTCGATGACGCCTTGCGAGCCCGCCTCGTAGACGCTGGTGGGCGGCAGTGCCACACCGGTCAGCTCCAGGGCATTGGAGAGATCCCCCATCACCCCGCCACCGACCCGGATTCTCTTGCTCATCAAGTCATCGAGGGTGGAGTACTGCTCACGACTGAAGATCCAGCCCGGTCCATGCACGCCGGCTGCTACCACATCGACGCCTCGATGCTCACCGGCCTGGGCCAGGTGCTCCTGGTGCGTCCGCCAGTAGGCGGCAGAGGCGTGCTCGGAGGAGAAATCCTCAAAGGTGGGGAATTCCGGCAGCTTGGTCAGCTCGAAGCGGCCAGTGTTGTAGCCATGAAAAACCCAGGTAGCGTCGGCGATGCCATCGGCCACGATTTCCATCTGCGAGGCCGGTGGCCCCATGTCGTGCACCACGTCCAGGGTGACACGCCCCTCGGTAGCTTCCTCGATCCACGCCTTCCAGGTAGGCCAGACGATGGTATTGATGCCGTGGTTGGGCCCCGCCCAGGTACTGACGGTAATGGTGGTCTGGGCTTGGGCAGCAACACTCAGAGACGCGGCGGCCAAGGCGCCGATCAATAGGTTAGCGGTCTTGCGCATGGTCATTCCCTCCTTTCGCCACGGGGCGACGGTATTGGCATTGTTAGCGATGGTAGAGCCCACGTTATGACACGGAAAGTATACCTCTTGCTTCTCTTATTGAAACGCAATAATGAACGATGCTATCTCACACTGTCGAGCGCAACGACTTTTCCATCCAACGCCATCAGACATAAGTTGCAAGCCCAGGTAGAGCTACTTTCAGGTGGACGATCACGGGCAAGGGCCAGCATCGGCAAAATGCCTGCGACACGAGAAATCATGAGATAAAAGACACGAAGCCAATCATTGGCTTCAATGGATAGGTATCAGATCACCAGGCAAGCCGAAGGCAGGACGAACTCAAGCACTGCTGGCGGAGGGAGGAGCTACCAACGCAGACTGTGGGAGGCGAGGAAACCGAGTGTCTCAAGGCAAGACGCCACTGTCGCAGCTTGAAGCATCGCTCAGCCCCGCTAACCGGGAAAATGGCAAAGGAAAGCCCAAAGAAAAACCTTAAGATCTTGAAAATTAAATAATTTTTTCTGTCAGGCTCAGTGTGTGCAAGTGGAGGACAAAGGCACTACACCTCGACCCCGGTGCCGCCCGCGTCGACTGCAGGCGTGCATCAAGACAATAACAACGCGAGGAGAACTCCCCGTGATGAGACCAGCACTACCCGCTAGCCTGTGCGGCCTGGCCTTGCTGTTACCGGCCTTGGCCCAAGCCTCCCCCGGTAGCGAGGCCATCGATCGTTACTGTACCGCCTGCCACCAGTCCCAGGATGGCCCCGAGAACTGGAGCCGCATCAGCCAGCAGCGCAAGACCCCGGAGGGCTGGGACATGACGCTGGCGCGCATGCAGATCATGCATGGTCTGGAGTTACCCGCCGAGGCGCGCCGCGACATCGTCAAGTACCTGGCAGACACTCAGGGGCTCGCCCCTGAAGAGAGCGCCTCCCAGCGCGAGCTGATCGAGCGTCGGCTAAACCGCATCGAGTCCTTCGATCACCCCAGCTACCAGGAGATGTGTGCTCGCTGCCACACCGGCGGCCGCGCCCAGCTGCAGCAGCGCCCTCTGGAGGAGTGGGAGCACCTGGTGCACTTCCACGTGGGCCAGTTCCAGACCATCGAGTACCAGGCCATGGCCCGGGACCGGGACTGGTTGGACATTGCCCTGCACGAGATCGCCCCCTGGCTGGCCGAAACCCAGGGCCTTGAAAGCGAGGCCTGGGACACCTGGCAGGCGGCCGAGGCGGTTTCTCCCGAAGGCGACTGGCAGCTGTGGGGCCACTGGCCCGGCGAGGGCGAGTTCTATGCCGACGTGACCATCACCGCCGCCGCGGGCGAGGATGCCTACTCCATGCGTCTTGACGGCGCCTTTACCAACGGCCGCCCGCTGACCGGCGAGGGCCAGGCCATCGTCTATACCGGCTACGAGTGGCGCGCCAGCCTGAGCCTCAACGACCACGAATTCAAGCAGGTGCTGGACCTCTCCGGCGAGCGGCCCAGCGGACGCATCTTCGACGACCGCGACGAGGCCGTCGGCATGATGGTGGAAATGGTGCCCCGTGACGGGAACGAGCCCGGCCTGGTGGCCAGCCTTCCCGCCTCGCTGAAGGCCGGCGAGCGCAGCCGCCTGGTACTGCTGGGCCAGGGCCTTGACGAAGGTGAGATCAACCTCGGCGCGGACGTGACCGTGCGTGAGGTGGTGGAACGCAGCAACCACCGCCTGGTGCTGAACGTCGAGGCGAGCGCCGACCTGACCCCCGGTTGGCTGCCACTTCGTGTCGGCGGACAGACACACGAGCAGCTGCTCGCTGGCTACCGCCAGGTGGATCGCCTCGAGGTGAGTCCTCCTCTCGGCGTGGCACGTATCGGCAATGACAAGACCCCGCCGGTCAGCGGCGTCTTCAGCGCCATGGGTTATCTGGGTGAAGGCGTGGAGAGCATCCCCCTGGGCCAGGTGCCGGTACGCTGGAGCGTCGCCCCCTGGGACGAGGTCGCCGAGCGCGACGAGGACGCCAAGTTCGCCGGCGTGATGGACGCCGCCACCGGCATCTTCTCGCCGGCCGGTGCCGGGCCCAACCCGCTGCGCCAGTACAACGCCAACAGCGTGGGCAACCTTCGTGTCACCGCCAGCGTCTTGGGCCAGGAAGCCATACAGGACGAGGCCCAACTGATCGTTACCGTGCAGCGCTGGAACAATCCCCCGCTTCGCTGACACCAGAACCAGGAGATCATCATGGGAATCTTGCAAGCGATCCCCCAGAACCTGCATCGGGTGGAAGTGGAAGGCCAGCCGCTGTGGTTTCACATCCCTACCACCAGCCTGTTCGCCCCCGATGCCCTGAGCGAGGAGCTGCTGGCCCTGGCCGGGCGTGGCGAGGGGCTCGACAGTGGGGAACTGCCGGAAAACCTGACCCGCCGCGCCAGCGACGACGATATCCAGGCGCGCCTGGAGCAGCTCAAGGCGCTGAAGCTGATCACCGACGGCTCCGTCCAGGCCTACAACCCCAGCGTCAAGGTGGAGCAGTTCCCGCTCTCCACCGTGGTGCTCAACGTCAACACGGGCTGCAACCTGAGCTGCAGCTACTGCTACAAGGAAGACCTGGACAATCCTCGAGACGGCAAGAAGATGGCCTTGGCCACCGCCCAGGCCTCCATCGAGATGATGCTGCGCGAGGCTCCGCAGCGGGACCGCTACAACATCGTGTTCTTCGGTGGCGAACCGCTCAGCAACATGCCGCTGATCCGTCAGGTGGTCGACTGGGCCGAGGCGCGCATCCACGGGCTCGGCAAGGCGGTGGACTTCACCCTGACCACCAACGCCACCCTGCTCAGCGAGGAGAAGATCGCCTTCTTCGACGCCCACCGCTTCGGCCTGACGGTGAGCATGGACGGCCCCAAGGCGATCCACGACAAGAACCGCATCGCCGTCAACGGCCAGGGCACCTACGACCTGGTGGCCAAGCGTATCGCGCCGCTGCTGGCCAGTTACCGCTCGCGGCCGGTGGGCGCCCGGGTCACCCTGACCCGTGGCATCACCGACGTGGTCGGTATCCACGACCATCTGGTCAACGAGCTGGGCTTCGCCGAGGCGGGCTTCGCCCCGGTCACCTCCGGCGACATGGCCGCCTACAACCTCACCGCAGAGGAGCTCAAGCAGGTCTTCGACGGCATGGTCGAGCTCGGCGAGCGTGCAGTCGAGGCTGCCATCCAGGGCCGCGACATCGGCTTCGGCAACTTCAACCAGCTGCTCACCGATCTTTGGGAGGGGCGCAGCAAGGCGGTGCCCTGCGGCGCCGGGCTGGGGCTGGTGTCGGTCGACCATGCCGGCGACGTGCATCTCTGTCATCGCTTTACCGGCTCCGAGATGCCCACCTTCGGCAGTGTTAGCGAGGGGCTCGACCACGCCGGCCTCAAGCAGTTCATCGAGGCCAGGAGCGACCGCTCCGAGCGCGGCTGCAGCAACTGCCGCATCCGCAACCTCTGCTCCGGGGGCTGCTACCACGAGAGCTACGCCCGCTACGGCGATGTCATGACCCCCACCTACCACTACTGCGATCTGATGCGCGACTGGGTCGACTTCGGCATCCAGGCCTATGCCCGCATCCTGCGTCACAACCCCGATTTTCTCGACGGCCCCCTGGCCGGGAGGCAGAGCGCATGACTCATAACAAGAAGAGCTTGACCGAGCTGGGGCTGGCGCCCCTCAACCGCAAGGCCCGCGAGATGGAGCGGGCCGCGACCCCGGAGGCCCTGGAAGAGGTCCAGGCCATGCAGACCATTGCCGGCTGTACCTCCAGCTTCGACCCGGGCTGGGAGGTGGACCCCTTCGGCGGCGTGGCCTCGCTGTGCCAGCCCATGGAGGCAGACCTCTACGGCTGCGCCGACCCCTGCTGGTGGCCCGCCCAGGTGCCGGACACCATGAACACCTACCCCCGCTGGGGGGACGGGGCCGACCGTGCCGAGGATGACTGGCGCAAGCTCGACAGCGTCTACCCGGGAGGCGAGAAGTGATGAAAAGCTCCGTGACGAAACGACTCAACCTGGCCCTGGCGGGCCTGCTGGCTCTCTCGGCCCAACCGCTTCTTGCCACTGAGACCGGTACCGGCGAGGCGCGCGAGTACCTGGTGACCATGGCTCACCCCAACCAGCTCTACGTGATCGACCCCGAGGCCCGGGAGGTGGTGCGCAGCTGCGATGTGGAGGGCGACTTCGGCTCCGGCACCCTGCAGCTCTCGCCGGACGAGCGCATCGCCTATGTGCTGCACAACCGCTGGGAGGACGTGGTGGGCATCGATCTCACCAGCTGCGAGGAGGTGTTCCGCGCCCGGCAGTCCGAGGGCGACGTGCGCGCCAAGGTGCTCGCCTCACTGGCAGTGAGCCCAGACGGTAGCCGCCTCTACACGGTGCAGGATCGGGTACGTCTCCACCGCGATCGCTACGAGGTACTGGAACCGCAGCTGGCGGTCTATGACACCTCGGCGGGCCTCGACGCCAAGCCCCTGGCTACCTTCCCCGCTCCGCGCCAGGTCACCACCATGGGCGCCGCCGCAGATGGCTACCTCTACCTTGCCGGAGCCGACATCTACCGGGTCGACCCGCAGAACGGCGACACCGAGATCGCCATCGCCAACCGCAACTGGGATCGCCCCGACTTCAGTCCTCCCGACTCCCTGGCGATGTGGTCCATCGGCGAGGTCACGGACGAGCTCGTGCGTCCCTACACGGTGGCGGAGAGTCCCGGCGAGGAGAACGAGGCCTGGCACTGGGGCATCAGCCGGATCGACCTGACCAGCGGCGAGACCGAGACCAAGGAGATCGCTCCCTTCGAGTTCATCATCTTCTCCATGGTCTCGGATCCCCGGGAGCGCGACGTCTTCTACGGCGTCTACACCCAGCTCAGCAAGCTGGATGCCAGAACGCGGGAGATTGTCCGGGTGATCGACCTCGACCACACCTACTATGTCATCAATACCTCCTACGACGGCTCGCGCATCTATGTGGGCGGTGCCTCCAGCGATATCGCCATCTACGATGACGACTTCAACGACCTGGGACGCATCCGCCTGCCCGGTGACATGAGCACGGCAACGCTGAAGGTGGCACGCTTCTAGATTGCCGCGGCGTAGTGCTCTTTGGCCGGGGCTCCCCGAGAGTCGCCGGCCACTTTCGCTGAGGAGATGCCGATGAGCGAGCCTGAGACGTCCCGGTCGCTGCCTTGGAGCTGGCTCTACCACCCGCTCAGGGTGCGGCGTCCGGCGCTCGTGCGGCTGCTGGCGCTGAGCCTGGTGGCTACCCTGCTTGCGCTATTGCCCCCGCTGCTCACCCAGCGACTGATCGATCACGGCCTGATGCAGGGCGACTTCACCACGGTGGCTGCCTATGTCGGCGCCCTGGTAGCGGTAGGGCTCGCTGCGTTGGGCCTGCAGGGACTGACGCGCCTTCAGCATGTGGCGCTCTCCGCCCGGCTCCTGCTGTCGCTGCGCCGCTCCCTGCTGCGCCATCTGCTGCGCCTGGCCCCCGCCCGTTGGCAGGCCCGGGGGCGGGGCGACCTGATGAGCCGTCTCGACGGCGACCTGTCGATCCTCCAGGGCTTTGCCCTGGACGGCCTGCTCAGCGGGCTCTCCAACCTGCTGGGGCTGGTGGGCGCACTGGCCATGATCGGCTTCTTCAGCCCCATGCTGATGGTTCTGGTGGCACTGCTGGTGCCGATCCAGTGGCTGTGGCTGCGTGCCTGGCGCCCGGCGCTGACCCGCCGCCAGCAGGCGCTCAGAGAGCAGAGCGGCGATATCTCCGGCTTCTGGCAGGACACCCTCGCGCATGGCCCCTGGTTCCAGGGCCAGGCCTTGGAGGCCTCGCGGCTCAACCGCCTCCAGGGGCTCGGCCACGAGCAGCTGAGGCGCCTGCTGGCAGTCCGCTGGGTGGGTTTCCTCAGCGACCTGGGACCCCAGTTGATCCTCTCCCTTGCCCGGGCCGGCCTGCTGCTGCTGGGCGGCTACCTGGTAACCCAGGGGCGCTTGCAGCTCGGCGAGCTGGTGGCCCTGCTGGCCTATCTCGGCATGGTAATGGCGCCCATCGGCGGCCTGCTCGGGCTCTACGGGGGGTGGCAGCGAGCCCGGGTCAGCGCGACTCGTCTCGCCGAACTCTTCGCCGAACCCACCATGAGCGATCCCTACCGGGGCGCGCTGCCATCGGGGCCCGGGGCGCTTCGTCTGGAAGGGGTACGTTTCCGCCATTCGGGACTGGCCGACTGGCTGCTGGACGGTGTCGACCTCACGCTTGCGCCGGGCCGCAAGGTGCTCATCGACGGCCCCTCGGGAGCCGGCAAGAGCAGCCTGATCCGTCTGCTGTTGGGCTTGGAAACACCCGAGGCGGGCGAGATCCACGTGGATGGCGTACCGCTCCCCGCGCTCTCCCGCCGCCACTGGTTGAAGCAGGTTGCCTGGGTGGAACAGCACCCCAGCCTGCTGCGCGGCAGTCTGGCGGAAACCCTGCGCGCCCTGGCCCCCGAGGCCAGCGACGGCGAACTGCGCGAGGTGCTGGCGCGGGTAGGCCTGGCCGACTGGCTGGCCACCCTGCCGGAGGAGCTGGACAGCGAGCTGGGCGACCTCGGCGGCAAGGTCTCCGGTGGCCAACGGGCGAGACTGGCCCTGGCCCGGGCACTGCTCAAGCGGCCGCGCCTGGTGCTGCTGGACGAGCCCACCGCGGCCCTGGATCCCGAGGCCGCGCGGGCCTTCGATATCCTGCTCGACGAAGTGCTGGGCGATACCACCCGGCTGATCATCAGCCACCAGGGGGGGCACTTCAGTAACCTGGATGCCCGTTATCATCTCCGAGGAGGACGGCTGATCGTCATGGAGGCGGCAGCATGCTCCTGACGCCGACCTTGGGCGTAATCGATAGCGGCGTGCCGACAGGCACCGCCCTGGCACGCTTCCACTCTTCCCGCGACGGCCCCGAGGATCGCCTGGGTCATGGTCGTACCATCTTCGCTACCCTGGGCCATTACCTGCCCCTCACACGGCTGGAAATTGCCCTCTACAAACTCTTCGAGGAGCGTCTGACTGCCAATGCTGCCTCCCTGGCAGCGGCCTTCGAGTGGCAGGCCGAGGCACCCCCGGCCTGGCTGCTGTGCAGCCTGGGCCTGCCCCGTGCCGACGAGCGGCTGCAGGTGGCGGTGGAACGCCTACAGGCCGCGGGAACACGGATCGTTGCCGCGAGCCCACGTTTCGGGGCGCCGGTCTATCCGGCGGCCTGGCCCGGGGTGTTGGCAGTCAGCGGTGCCGCGGGCTTGCCGCCCGGCCCACCGCGCCAGGGCCATGACGGACGCTGGTACGCCTGCGTCTGGGGAGCTCGGGAAACGGCCTGGCAGCCCTGGATGATGGGTCCAGCACCACCAGGAACACCGCCGCCCCTGGGCGGTGCCAGCTTCGCCGCGGCCCACGCCTTGGGCTATTGGCTGACGGAGTCGGCCGGCGAAACGGCAGTGGCAGGGGTTACAGCCGGCAACGCCGGCCAATCAAGGTGATCCGACCACCAACGGCTCACCGCAGGGGCCGCAGAACCCGCCTCGGCCAGTAGCGCAGCCACCCGGGCGCTATCCTCGGCCTGCATGCCCCCGACCAGCGGCGCCAGGGCCACTCCTGCCACCGCCTGGATCCCCAAGGGCTGATCCGGGGTAAAGACGAGGTCCCGCTCGGCCAGGCGGGTGCCGACGACAGCCAGCCCGCGGCCGACCCGAACGTGTGCCCAAGGCTCCGGCACGTGCAGCGGCCGGAGATCGGGCCAGTGGCAGCGCGCCGCCCAGTAGGGGGCGGGGTCGGCAGCCATGGCCTGGCGATAGAAGTCCCGCCCGGCCCGCGCGAAGCGCCAGTACTGGGCGTCCTGACGCCGCTGGTGGAAACGCTCCAGAGGGGCGAGGCTGGCTCCTTCAACCAGGCTATTGAGAACCGGCGCCAGGCCATGGGCAGAGGAGAGCGCATTGAAGATGCCCTGGCCGGAGAGGGGATCGATGGCCATGGCAGCGTCCCCTAGCCGCCACACTCGACCCTCCCGCACGCGGGTGCGCCCCAGCATGCTGGGGCGCTGATAGTGATGCTGGATGGGGCTCTCGCCCCAGAGTTCCGCCAAGGCCGGCTGAGCCGCCAGCCAGACGGCCGGATCGCGGCGAGCCAGCGTCAGGGTCGGTTCCGGTAACGCCAGCTGCAGGTACTGCTGGCCGGAAAGGCGCGACCACCAGGCCCAACCGCCATCGGGCAGCGACAAGGCGGCGCTGGCCGGCGCGACCTCCGCGGCCTCGCCGCGCAGGATCCAGGCCGGAACCGACCAAGGAGCAGTGTCGCGAAAATGGTGCCGCGCCGCCGCCCTGCCTCGCGCCTCCACGCCCCAGTCGGCCATCAGCACCCGGCCGTCCGCCAGGGTGAGCCGCACTTTCTCGCCACTGCTGGCGAGTCCGCTTATACGCCCCTCGATCACGGTGATGCCGGCTGCGCGCAGGTCCTCCAGCAGGGCTGCGTCGAAATCGGGCCGGGGCAGCAGCCACTCGGCATTGGGCGCCCGCGCTTCGCCCGCCCAGGTAACCCGGCGCGGCAAGGGCCCCACTGCATGGGCGGCGGCCCGAGCCAACCCCAGGCCCTGCAGGGCCTGAAGGCTTCGGCGTGAGATACCTTCGATGGCACGATAATCGCGGCAGCGGCTTACCAGGGTGACCCGCCGGCCGGCGCGATGCAGCAACATCGCCAAGGCGGCCCCGGCAGGGCCGCCTCCGGCGATCAGCACCTCGCTGGCCGCGTCATGGTTCATCAGAAGAAAACCCCCACCAGCAGCTGGGCATAGAAGGACGTATCGTCATCGCCAAGCTGGGTGCCGCCCTGCTCCGCGCTTCTGTCGGGGGCGTACCAGCCCAGCAGCGGCGAGACATAGAGCCAGTCGGTGGGCAGCCACTCGAGATAGAGGTTGTACTCCCGGCCGCCCATGTCGGGCTGGTCGACGGTATCGCGGCTGGAGAAGTCGTAGGCCAGCAGCCCCAGGTTCAGGCTCTCGTTGACCGAGCCCTCCAGGCCCAGCCGCCAGACCTCGGCATTGCTGTTGAAGGGGCCGGCGTAGTTGGCCGCCACCTCGCCCTGGAACCAGGTGCCATAACCACGAGTGGCGCCGAAGAAGAGCGGATCCCAGCCCTCGGAGAAGCGGCTGTAGCGCAGCGACAGGGTAGGCTGGCCGGGCAGTTCGCTGAAGGTCCATGCCGGCTCAACGGCCCAGGCATTCTCACGGGTGTCCTTGCGCTGGTGGGCGAGCTCGCCGCGCAGGCTCAACGCCTCGTCCAGCAGGCGCTGCTCGACGCGCAGCCCATAGACGTCCATGCCATCGCGCTGGGCCAGGAACTCGTCGGCCTGGGCCTCGTCGACGCCCAGGCCACGCAGGTAGGTGGCCTCCACCAGGCCGCTGCCGTGATCGTGAGACAGGGTCAGCGCGGCCATCTCGGTACTGGCCTGGGCCGTGTTGTCCGATTCGAACCAGGCCAGTTGGCCCTGCCAGCCCTCGCGACCCAACGTCACCATGGCGGTGCGGTCAAAGGCCTGTCGCCCGGCCAGATAGTAGGCACCGCCGCGGTCCAGCTCGTCACCCAGGGCGTCCCCCAGGCTGGTGGCATCGCCTGCCACCAGGAAGCCGTCACCAAGGGTGATCGGCTGGCGCCCGGCGGACACATCCAGGCGCCAGGGCGAGCCCGGATCGCCCAGCGACTCGCTGCGGTAGCCAAGGAAGGCGTCCTCCAGCTCCAGCTCGCGCTCGTTGCCGGAAGTGAAGCCGGCGGCATCGCCATCCCCCCAGGTGGCGGTGCCCACGGTGCTGACCCGGCCATAGAGGCCGCCCTCCTTGGGGTTGAGTTCGGCGCCCAGGGTCAGCACACCCTCCTGCCAGCGGTAGCGGCGCGCCTCGGCCGCCCCGTTGGCATAGCCCCGATCGCTATGGAAAGCGCCCAGCAGCGCCTGGATGTCGATGTCCACCGTGGAGTGGCCGAGATCGGCCATCTCGTAGCCATGAGCAGGCAGGGTGGCGGCCAGCAGCATACCGCCCAGCGTCCCGCACAGACGTGGTGAGGTGTTGTTCTTGTTCATTCTCTTCCCCTTGCATGGAAGGGCCCCGACCGGTGTCAGGGCCCGGTTGCCTCAAACGACCTATCTCAAACGAACTAGCTCCAACGACCTATCTCAAACGATCATGACGACGGACTTCTGCTCGATGTAATGCTCGATCAAGGAGTCGCTGAGCTCGCGACCGATACCCGACTGCTTGAAGCCACCGAAGGGCATGCAGGCATCCAGCAGGTTATGGCCATTGACCCAGACGCTGCCGGCCTCGATCTCCGGCACCAGGCGATTGACTGCCGAGAGGTCGTTGGACCAGATACTGGCGGCCAATCCGTAGGGCGAATCGTTGGCCAGGGTCACCAGCTCGTCCAGCTCACGAAAAGTCTGCACAACCACTACCGGACCGAAGATCTCCTCCTGCACGCAGCGGCTGTCCTGCGCCAGGCCGGTGATCACCGTGGGCTCGACGAAGTAGCCGGTATCGCGCCCCGTGCCGCCGCCAGTCACGATAATACCGCCGTCGCCGCGTGCCTGATCGATATAATCGAGCACGCGCTTCTGCTGCTTGGCGGAGACCAGCGGGCCAAGGGTAGAGGCTGGTTCCCAGCCCGGCGCCAGGGTCAGGCCTTGGGCCTGCTCGGCGAGCCTGGCGACGAAAGCGTCGTGGATCGACTCGTGAACATAGATCCGCGAGCCGGCGGTGCACACCTGGCCCTGATTGAAGAAAATCGCCTGGGCGGCGCCGGCGGCAGCGCCCTCGACATCCGCATCGGCCAGCACCATCACCGGTGACTTGCCGCCCAGTTCCAGGGTGGTGCGGGTCAGGTTCTCCATCGCGGCATGGCCGATCTGCTTGCCTACCGGTGTGGAGCCGGTGAAGGCTACCTTGTTGATGCCAGGGTGACCGGCCAGGGCCGCACCCGCTTCATGGCCTAGCCCGGTGACGACATTGAACGTGCCGGCAGGAAAACCCACCTGCTCGACCAGCTCGGCCAGCAACAGGGCCGTGAGCGGAGTGTCCTCGGCGGGCTTGAGCACGATGCTGCAGCCGGCGGCCAGCGCTGGCGCCACCTTCCAGGCCGCCATCAGCAGCGGGAAGTTCCACGGAATGATCGCCCCCACCACACCGATGGGCTCGCGCCGGGTATAGGCGACGATCTGCTTGTCGTCAGGCACGAAGGGCATCGAGGGCGTCATGCTGCGCCCCTCGATCTTGGTGGCCCAACCGGCGGTGTAGCGAATGAAATCGATGGCCAGGTTCACATCCATATGCCGCGAGAAGGTTACCGGCTTGCCGTTGTCCAGCGTCTCGAGCAGGGCGAAGTCGTCGGCGCGCGCCTCCAGGGCATCGGCGAGATCCAGCAGCAACTTCTCGCGCCT
Organism: Billgrantia sp. C5P2; assembly: GCF_051062895.2. Classification (NCBI taxonomy): domain Bacteria; kingdom Pseudomonadati; phylum Pseudomonadota; class Gammaproteobacteria; order Oceanospirillales; family Halomonadaceae; genus Billgrantia; species Billgrantia sp. C5P2. The sequence continues at coordinate 70,153 of NZ_CM128542.1, read as the reverse complement.
CGCCGGTCGCGACTTGCGCCAGTCGCGAAAGGCCTCCCGGGCCGCACCAACCGCAGCGTCGATATCGGCGGCATCGCCCGCTGGAACCCGACTGATCACCTCGGCAGTAGCGGGGTTGTAGACGTCCAGGGTTCGCCCGCTGGCAGCGGGAAGCCACTCTCCACCGATGAAATGGGCGTGGCTCTTGTCCAGCCAGGACTGGATAGTGCTGGAGAGCTGCGTCATGGTTGTGCTCCTATGGGGCTGAATTATGATTGTCGGAAGACCATGCCAGGCGCCGCAGGGTCTTATGACGTCTCCAGCAAAGTGTTAGCAAGCCCCGTGCCATCTGAAACCGAACAGAACAAACATAATATTATCAGCGAGTTGTGGAACACCTTGGTAATCGCAGCAGCGCGGTCGCGTCGCCGGACACGACGGCTGTCGCATCCTGGGACAGTTCGCCGACTCGCTGGGAGAGGCCCATGAACACCAGAGCCGCCCTGAGAACCCCCGACGTGATCCGCCAAGCCCGTGAGCATCTGAGCCGTGGCCAGTTGCCAATGGATCTGCTCGATGCCAGCATCGGCCGTTCCTGGCAGCGCTGCCTGGAACATGGCCTTAGCCCGGGCATTCGGCTCGACCTGCCGCGACTCGACAGTCGCGAATTGCGCCTCCAATGCGAGCAGCATCGCCACCTTATCGAACTGGCCGACCCTCTGGTCAGCCAGATGACCGAGGATCTGCGCGGCTGCCAGCTGCTGCTCGCCACCCCGGATGCCACCATACTGAAAAGCTACGGTCGCAATTTCGTCATCGACGAACGTCTACGCATCGGGGCAGGCATCAACCTGGACGAACGCCGGTTCGGTACCAATGCGCCGGCCCTGGCGCTTATCGAACGGGCCCCGGTACTGGTCAAGTCCTGCGAGCATCTGCTGTTCCCCGACAACCCGGTCTCCTGCGTGGCCGCCCCGCTGTTCGACCTCAGCGGTGACTGCCTGGGCCTGATCGACCTCACCTTCGAGGCCAACCATCCGCGACCCGAGATTTTCCTGCGCCGGGTACAGCAGCTCACCGGGGCACTGGAGCAGCGGCTCTTCCTCCACCATTACCAGCAGCGCTGGATACTTCAGGTGCACGCCTCGCTGGCGAAACTGGACAGCGTGAGCTGCGGCCTGGTGGCGATCAACGATGCCGGCTTGATACTGGCGGTGGATACTCAGGCCGCTCAGTGGCTGGAGCATACCGCCGCCTCTCTGGTCGGACGCTCGATCGAGGAGCTATTGGGCAGCCCCTGGCCGACATTTCAGCAGCAGTGCGAAGGGCAGTCGGAACTCCTGGGCCTGGAGCTGACCGGCGGCCGGCTATTCGGTCGTCTCAATCCTCCCGAGCAGTGGCAGCCGGCCGAGGTCGTTCGCGTACCGTCTCCGCAACCCGCCACGACACCTGTTGGCCGACAATTGGACGACCTGATAGCGGGCTGGCCCACACCCTTGGTTCGGGAGGCACACCGCGCCGCACGAGCCCTGTCCGCGGGCTTGCCGGTACTGCTACAGGGTGAAACCGGGACCGGCAAGGAGCAACTGGCCCAGGCGCTGCACGCCAGCCTGGGTGGACAACGACCTTTCGTAGCGCTCAACTGCGCAGCGCTGCCCGAGAGCCTGATCGAAGCGGAGCTGTTCGGCTACGGCGACGGTGCCTTCACCGGGGCCCGCAAGGGAGGTTACGGCGGTCGCCTGGTGCAGGCCAATGGCGGCACCCTGTTGCTCGACGAGATCGGCGACATGCCCCTGGCGCTACAGGCCCGGCTGCTGCGGGTGCTACAGGAGCGGGTGGTGACACCGCTCGGTGATCACCGCGAGGTGCCCATCGACTGCCGCGTAATCGCCGCCAGCCATCGCGACCTGGAGGCTCTGGTGGCGGCCGGTGACTTCCGCGAAGATCTCTTCTATCGTCTGGCCGGGGTGGTCGTGGAGCTTCCCACCCTTGACGAGCAAGCCGATCTCGCAGGCCGGATTCGTGAACGCTGGAATTCGCTGTGCCATCGCCATGGCCGCGACGTGATCCTGGATGAAAGCCTGGTCGAACGTCTGGCCGCTTACCCATGGCCCGGCAACTGGCGGGAGCTGGAACACTGCCTGGAGGCTGCCCTGGTGGGCACCGAAACGCAGTGCCACCGCCTGACCCTGGAAGGGCTCTCGCCGCGCTGGCAGCGCAAACTTCAGGCAAGCGTCACCGGCAGCCCCACGGCTGCACCGAAAGCGACAGAGGAGCTCACCGGAGGTCCTCAAGTGCTGCGTGAGTTGGAGCATAACCATATGGTACGCACCCTCGAGGCCCACGGCGGCAACATGACTGCCGCCGCTCGCGCTCTCGGCATCAGCCGCTCGACGCTCTACCGACGGCTGGGGTAGTTCTCTTTGGTGCTAGCACTACTGCGGGAATGGGCGGGCATACATCACGACGCCGTCATCCCCAGCAGTTAGGATAGGCTTGGCCTCGACTCGAGCCCTGCCCTGACTGGAGACAGCATGCCACCGCCCCTGCCCCACGACGTTCCCTTTCGCGAGGCCGTTCACGTCTGGCTGCGCATTGCACTACTCAGCTTCGGCGGCCCCGCCGGGCAGATAGCGGTGATGCATCGCATCCTGGTCGAGGAGAAACGCTGGATCGGCGAGCATCGCTTCCTGCACGCGCTCAACTACTGCATGCTGCTGCCGGGGCCTGAGGCGCAGCAGCTGGCGATCTATATCGGCTGGCTGATGCATCGCACCAAGGGCGGGCTGCTGGCCGGCACGCTGTTCGTGCTGCCCGGTTTCATTGCCATTCTGGCGCTCAGCTACCTGTATGCCGCGCTGGGCAACGTGGGCATGGTGGAGGGGTTGTTCTTCGGGTTGAAAGCGGCGGTGCTGGCCATCGTCATCAATGCGGTGGTGCGCATCGGCAAGCGCGCCCTGCGCAACAATGTGATGCTGGGCATTGCCGCAGCCGCCTTCGTGGCGATCTTCTTTCTCGATATCGCCTTCCCGCTGATCATCCTGGGCGCGGCGCTGATCGGTTTCGTCGGCGGCAAGGCCGGCTCGCCGCTGTTTCGTGTCGGCGGCGGCCATGGCGCGGAGGGGGCGAACGGCCTGGCCGACGGCGATTCCCTGCTGGGCGCCGAATTACCCGACCACGCGCGGCCCAACCGTGCCTGGTCGCTGAAAGTATCGGGCATCTGCCTGACGCTGTGGCTGACGCCGGTGGCTCTGCTGCTGCTGACGCTGGGGCCGGACAACGTGTTCAGTCAGATCGCCACCTTCTTCAGCCAGATGGCGGTGGTGACCTTCGGCGGCGCCTACGCGGTGCTGAGCTACGTGGCCCAGGCCGCGGTACAGAGCTACGGCTGGCTGGCACCGGGCGAGATGCTCGACGGCCTGGGCATGGCCGAGACCACCCCCGGCCCGCTTATCCAGGTGGTGCAGTTCGTCGGCTTCATGGGTGCCTTTCGCGAGGCCGCCCCCCTCGATCCCTGGCTGGCCGCCACCCTGGCGGCAATCCTCACCACCTGGGTCACCTTCGTGCCCTGCTTCCTGTGGATCTTCCTCGGCGCCCCCTACGTGGAGCGCCTGCGCGACAATGCCGCGCTGAGTGGCGCCATGACCGCGATCACCGCTGCGGTAGTGGGCGTGGTGCTCAACCTGGCGGTGTGGTTCGGCCTGCATGTGGTATTCGCCGAGGTAGGCGAATGGCGCGGCGCGGGGCTGCGCCTGTTGATTCCCGACGTCGCCAGCCTGGACGTGGCCGCCCTGGCCCTCTCGGTGGCCGCCCTGCTGGCGATCTTCCGCTTCGGCATGGGCATGCTCAAGGTGTTGGGTGCCTGCGCCCTGGCCGGCATGCTGCTGGCCCTGCGGTAAACCGCCGGCCGGTGCGTCAGGCGGTCTCGGCCAGCCGCTCGAAGGCCGCTGCGTTGGGGCAGAAGGCGCGGCATTCGTCGATCCCGGCGTCGCGGCGCATGGCACCCCAGCAGTGGCCGGCCACCGGGCAGGCGTTGCAGTTGCCGCGCAAGCTCGGGTAGCTGGCATGCCCGGCGACGCTGGCCTGATCGAGACCGAAGCGCTGCAGCATGACCGGCATCAGGGTCTCGGCCGGGACGAAGGCGCGAAAGCCGCCGCGATCGAGATGGCGTGCCATCTCACGTTCGAAGGCGGGCTCCAGCGGCGTCTCGAGATCCCGGAGCATCTCGCTATAGACCTGCGGCGATTCCGTCTCGATCTCGCGTACCAGCCGCCGCGTGGAGGCGCGGTAGCTGCCCTCGCAGAGACGGTGCCACCATGAGTTCCTGGATGCCTGGTTCATGCTGCCTCTCCTTCCCGGTGTGTTTTCCCCAGTATCGTTCTCCCACCGCGGGACAGCATTGACGGAGGTCAAAATAGTTTCATTTGAAACTTAAAATGTGCCTACCCATAACGCAGCGAGCGCGGCTGGGCCGCGCTCGCTGAATAGAGGTACGCCACAACTCAGGCTTCGGGGTCGATTACCTCGTCGGCCGACAGGCCCTCTTCGCCCTCGGCGGCATCAAGCTGTTCGAAGAAGTAGGCATGCGCGGCCTCGCCGTCGACGCCCCTGGCACCGGCGGCTTCCATCCAGGCCCCGGGCAGATCGGCCGCCATCTGCTGGAAGCGCTCGATCTCCTCGGCCGGCAGTTCGATGAAGGTGTTGTCCTGCTGTTCGGCGAACTCGATGCCGCGGACGTCGACCACGTCCATCATGTAGCCGAACAGGCGCGAGAGACGCTCGCCTGAAACTTCCTGGATCGCCGTTCGATCCTCCTCGGAGAGCGAGGCCCAGGTGTCGGGGTTGATCACCAGCGAGAAGCTGCCACGGTAGAAGCCGCCCGGCATCTGCACCGTATAGGGCAATACCTCGGCCAGGCGGAAGCTCTTGAGACCCTCCAGGGTCAGCATGGCGCCATCGACCACGCCCTGGGTCGCCGCCTCGTAGGTGCTGGCCGGCGGCAACGCCACACCGGTGAGCGCCAGCGCATTGGAGATATCGCCCATCACGCCGCCACCGATGCGCACGCGCTTGCCACGAAGGTCATCCAGACTGTCGATCGATTCATTGAGAAACAGCGAGCCCGGACCGTGTACGCCCACGCCGATCACCTCGACGCCACGATGCTCGCCGGCCTCGGCGAAGTACTCGTTGTGGGTACGCCAGTAGGCCACCGAGGCGGCTTCCGAGGAGAAGTTCTCGAAGGTGGGCAGCTCAGGGAGCTTGGTCAGCTCGAAGCGCCCCGGCATCAGGCCGTGGAATAGCCAGGTGACGTCGGCCACGCCGTCGGCGATCAGCTCCATCTGGGCACCCGGCGGACCCATGTCGTGGACGACGTTGACGCTGACGCGCCCGTCGGTGGCCTCTTCGACCCACTTGCCCCAGGTCGGCCAGACGATGGTGTTGACGCCGTGGTTGGGGCCCGCCCAGGTGCTCACCGTCAGTTCGGTGGCGGCGGCCCCCTGGAAGGCGCCGAGGGAGATCGCGGCGAGCGCGGCCAGTGTCGCGAGTTTTTTCATTGTCGTTCCTCGTGAGTCCCGATTGTCAGGGTTGGCGTACTTTTATCATTGCCATGGTGAAAGGCGTGCAAGCGCAGCCATCTTTAGAGGGCCAGCACCAGTTTCTTGCCCTTGGCTCTCGAACAACAGCTCATCAGCCGGTCCTGGCCGGCGCGCTCGGCGGCGGTGAGCACCTTGTCGCGGTGATCGATCTCGCCCTCTACCACGTCGACCTGGCAGGAGCCGCAAAGCCCCTCCTCGCAGTCGCTGGGCACGTCGACACCGGCGGCGCGCAGCGCCTGCAGCAGGGTGCGGTCCGGCGCCACCTCGACGATTAGCTCGGAGTCGGCAAGCTCGACCTCGAAGGCGTGCTCCTTGGCCGGGTCCAGCAGTGCTCCCTCCGCCGAGAAGTGCTCTACATGCAGGCTACCCCCCGGCCAGTGGGCGGTACCGGCCTCGAGCGCCGCGAGTAGCCGCTCGGGGCCGCAGGCGTAGAGCAGCGTGCCTTCGCTTGGCTCGGCGAGCAGGCCAGCGAGATCGAGTCGTTCGCCCTCCTCCTTGCGGTAAAGATGCAACGTCTTGCCATGATCGCGCGCGAGCCGTTCGACGAAGGCCATACTGGACCGCGCGCGCCCGGCATAGTGCAGCTCGTAGGACTTGCCCAGCCGCTTCAAGCGGTCGGCCATGGCGAGGATCGGCGTGATGCCGATGCCGCCGGCAATCAACACGTAGTGCTCGGCCGACTCATCGAGGCGGAAGTGATTCTTGGGCCCGCGCAGGCGCAGGGTCATGCCCGGCTCTAGGTGTTCGTGGATCCAGGCCGAGCCACCTCGCCCCTGGGGCTCACGCAGCACGGCAATCTGAAGCCAGTAGGGATCGTCCACCTCGCCGCACAGCGAGTACTTGCGCACGTAGTCGCCCACGACCAGCTCGACGTGGGAGCCGGGGCTCCACTCCGGCACGCGGCGCCCACGGGGATCTTCCAGAGCGATCTGCAGCACACCCTGCGCCGCTGCCTGCATCTTGGCGACGACCATTTCCCGAGCAATGTCCTGGCGCGAGGGCGCCCCCACCGGGAAATCGCGCTGGGCGCTGCGCACCGCCGGGTCGCGGCGTTCGGGATTTTGTGCCGGATCCCAGCGCACCCACAGCGCCTCGGGGCCACGAAAGGAGGTATTGGGCAGGAAGGTGAATTCCTGTTCCTCGAGCTCCAAATGCGGCAGGCGGCGGGTGAACTCCTCGAGGAAGATGCGCATCTCCATGCGCCCCAGGTTCTTGCCCATGCACTGGTGGCTGCCGTAGCCGAAGGTGAGGTGGTCGACGGCGTTGTCGCGGTAGATGTCGAGCTCGTCGGGGTTCTCGAAGTGGGCCGGATCGTGGTTGGCCGAGGCCGTGACCATCAGGATCCTGCCGCCTCCGGGAATGGTCACGCCGCCCACCTCCACCTCGCGGGTGGCGATGCGCCGCCAGGCCACCACCGAGCCGGAGTGGCGCAGGCACTCCTCGGCCGCGGCGGGAATCAGCTCGGGGTTGTCGCACAGATCGGCCCACACCGCGGGACGCGAGAGCAGCTGGCGGAAGGCGTTGGCGGTGGCCAGCGCGGTGGTCTCGTGGGCGGCGACGATGATCGCCATCATCATCGAGTGCAGGTAGTTGTCGGTGACGATGTCCGGCTTGTGGCGGTTCTTCTCGATCATGTCGTACATCCAGCCGTGACCCTCCGGCCGGGCCTGCATCTTCCTGAGTACCTCGCCGGAGTAGTGCCAGAACTTGCCGACCCCCTCGGCCACCTCGATCTGCTGCTCCGGTGAGGGGCGTCCCCAGGTATTGAGCGTATGGGCGACGGAGAAGCGGCGCAGCTGCTCCATGTCCTCCTCGGGCACGCCGAGGAAGTGCAGCGCCACGGTGAGCGGTACTTCCCAGAACATCTCGGCAACCAGGTCAGCACGGCCGCGGTCGATGATGGCGTCGAGCTTCTCGCGCACCAGGCGGCGCACCATCGGCGCATGAGCCTCCAGCGCCTCGGGCGTAAAGGCCTCGAGCAGCTCGCGCCGCCGCGCCATGTGGGCCGGCTCGTCCTCGTTCACCAGGGTGCGGTTCATGCCATAGTCGTAACGCTCGAGCACCGCCTGGGCCTCTTTGCTTGCCGGGGTGATCTTCTCCAGCGCGATCGACGGCGAAAAGGTGAGGTTGTCGCGGAAGATCGCCTTGATGTCGTCGTAGCGGCTCACGACCCAGTAGCCGAGTTTGGGGCTGTAGAACACCGGCTCCTGCTCGCGGGACCAGCGCAGCGCCTCGGCGGGGTCGAGCTGGTAAGGGCGGTCGAAGGGGTCGAAGGCCGCCGCCCGGGGCGACACGGGGCAGCCGTTGGGCGCCAGCGGCGGCTCTCCTGGTGAGTGGAAGGGGCAGCCGACGGCACCGGCCTGGGTCCGGTGAATGGCTGATGTCATGGGGCCTCCCGCGGGGCTGTCATCCGGAATCGTGACTGTCATGTGTTGCAGTGCCTTGTTTTACTTTTATCGCACACTTGGTATCGTTCAGCGAACACATGGCTGAACATAGGCACTTTCGACGGGGACGTCAATCCCGGACGTCTGCGCTACCATGCCCAGCCATCACCAACGACTCGAGGGCTGCCGTTCGATGGCCACTACCCTGCAAACCCTGGATCGCGGCCTGCGCGCGCTGGAACTCGTCGCCGAACATGCCGATGGCATCAGCGTCGCCGAGCTCGCCGAGCAGCTTGAGGTACATCGCGCCATCGCTTACCGCATCGTCACCACCCTGGAGCAGCACGGACTGGTGGCACGCTCCAGCGAGGGCTCGCTGCGCCTGGGCGCCGGCATCTCACTGCTGGCCTCACGCTTCGAACCACAGCTGCGCGCCGTGGCCCAGCCGCTGTTGCAAGCGCTGGCCAAGGCGACACGAGCCACCGCCTTCGTCTCGGTGGCCCAGGGCGAGGAGTGCGTGGTGCTTCTCGTGGCGGAACCGGAGGAGGGGTTGCTGCGCGTGAGCTACCGGGTCGGCAGCCGCCATCCGTTGAGCCGCGGGGCCGCCGGTATCGCCATACTGGCCGGACGCGCCCCGCGCAACGACGACAGCGAGGAGGTGCGCCAGGCCCGTGCCGACGGCTACAGCCTGACCCGGGGCCAGCTGCAGCGTGGCGCGGTAGGCGTGGCGAGCCCCATCGCCACGCCGCAGTTCCGCCCCGGCGTCGAGGCCTGCGTGGGCGTAGTGGCGATGGACGACCTCGATACCGAGCGGGCGATTCGCGAAGTGAAGGCTCACGCACTCAGGCTGGCCGAGCTGGTCGGCCGTTGAGCGCAGCATCGCGCCTCGTGAAGCGAGGGGCCGGTAGCGTTACACTACGAGCCACCCTTCGCTGCCACTTCGAGGCCTTCGATGAGTCCCCACCTGCTCTCCGTTGATTCCCTGTCCCGCGATCGCGTCGACCACCTGATGCGCGTCGCCGCCCGCATGGAGCCCATCGCCCAACGCCGCCAGGTGACCCGGGTGCTGGAGGGGGCCGTACTCGGCAACCTGTTCTTCGAGGCCAGCACCCGCACCCGGGTGAGCTTCCACGCGGCCTTCTGCCGCCTGGGCGGCAGCGTGTGCGACACCACCGGCTTCACCTTCTCCTCGATGGCCAAGGGCGAGTCGCTCTATGACACCAGCCGGGTGATGAGCGGCTACTGCGACGCCATCGTCATGCGCCACCCCGACCAGGGCTCGGTGGCGGAGTTCGCCGCCGCCACCCACGTGCCGGTGATCAACGGCGGCGATGGCCCCGGCGAGCACCCCAGCCAGGCACTGCTCGACTTCTATACCATCGACAAGGAGTTCACTCGGCTGGGCAAGAAGCTTGCCGGCGCCCACGTGCTGCTGACCGGCGACCTCAAGTACGGCCGCACGGTGCATTCGCTGATCAAGCTGCTGTCGCTCTACGATCCCATGCGCATCACCCTGGTGGCGCCGCCCGGGCTCGAGATGCCGAGTTACCTGGTCGACCTGGTCGCCTCCCGCGGCCACCGCATCGAGGAGCGCGCCAGCCTGAGCGATGACTACGCGGACGTCGATGTGGTCTACACCACCCGCATCCAGAAGGAGCGTTTCACCGCGGAGATGAGCGAGGGCTTCAGCCTGTCGCGCGACTTCACCGTCGACCGTGCCTTCATGGACAAGCGCTGCGGCCGCAATACCATCGTCATGCACCCGCTGCCGCGCGACAGCCGTCCCGATGCCAACGATCTCGACGTCGACCTCAACGGCGACCCGCGCCTGGCGATCTTCCGCCAGACCGACAACGGCATCCCGGTACGCATGGCGATCTTCGCCACCCTGCTCCAAGTGGAGGAGCTGATCGAGAAGGACCTGCGCCAGGTGCGCTGGTTCGTGCCCGAGCGGGTCGGGGTGGACGATCCCGCCCTGTGACTATGCAGCCAACGCTGGGCATCGCTATGCTGATGGCGATCGTGGAATATGCGAAGCTGTCATGGCAGCCATTGGCTGCCACCCTTGACGACAAGGCTCGAGAGAGCCGACTGACGAACGACGACTCGGATAGCCAACTCGAATAACAACGGCGTTGCCGCCCAGGCAACCGGTAGAAAGGAGATGCGACGCATGACCCTGGAACGAGCGTACATACTGCTGGCGGTGTTCTACAGCGTCCTGGTGGCGATCGGCGTCATTGCCCTGCTGGTGGGCGGCGGCCCTCTTTGGGGGGTGGCATCGGTCGTGCTGGGGGCACTGGTAGCGGCCGGCCTGTGGGGCCACACCCTCGGCAAGCCGGTGATGAACCCGCGCATGTGGCGCCCGTTGGCTGGCATTCTAGCAGCCAGCTTCCTGGTGCAGATGTTCGCCGTATTCGCGCTGCACCCTCCCGGCGCCGAGCTCACCTGGCTGCTGACCGGCGCCATCTTCTCGGTGCTGCCGGCCATCATGCTGTTCCAGTACGGCAAGCGCGACCAGGAGGTATGGGCTACGCCCGAGGAGCGCGAGGGCGGCAAGATGCTCGACGAGCTGCTGGCCAGGCAGCGCGAGCTGGTGCTGGAGAAGCAGGAAGCCGACAGCCAGGCCACGGTCAGGCTGACCAAGGCGGGCAATAGCTACCGCGCCAGCGTCACCCGTGGACGAGGCGCCCATGTAGAGCGCTTCGAGGAGAGCTTCACTTGCCCCGCCACCCTGGCTTTCTTCATCATCAAGTACACCTGCATCTCGGTGAGCGACATCGCCGCGCAGTACGACGAAGAGCAGGTGCTGACGACCTGAGTCAATCCTCTAACAGGGGCTCTGACTAAGCTCCAAGGGCTCTACCCAGGCCTGCCGTCACCACCGCGACGGCAGACCCTCCCGGCGGGCGAACCAGCTCTCCAGGATCAGCACCGCCGCGATGCCGTCGACGCCTTCGTCGCGGTAGCTCTTGTTGGGGTTGCGCAGCAACCCCGATTCGCGGGCGATGGCCTTGGCCTCTCGCGTGGAGCCGCGCTCGTCGACCATCTCGCAGGGCTTGCCGTAGCGGCCATAGAGGCGCTTGCCGAATTTGCGCGCACGCAAGCTCATCTCCGACTCGCTGCCGTCCATGTTGAGCGGCAGCCCCACCACGAACAGGTCCGGCTGCCACTCCTCGACCAGCCGCGTGACGACGTTCCAGTCGGGAATGCCGTCTCGGGCCGGCAGCGGTTCGAGCTGGCGGGCGCTGGCGAGCAGTTCGTTGCCCACCGCCACGCCGATACGGCGGGTGCCGAAGTCGAAGGCCAGGATCAGGCGCTGGCCGGACATCTTGCCCCCTCGACCCCACATTCGATGCTGCAACGCGACGAACGAAGGTCAGACAAGGCGCTCAGAGGCAAGGAAGCGGAGTTTACTTGGGTGTAAATGAGCATTTCTTGTCTCTGAGCAACGCAGTATGGCCGAGTGCAGGCCGTTGCAGCGCGAATGTCACGAGTGCCCGGCCTCCCGCGACATCAAGTTGAGGTCCACACCGAGGATGCCGGCGGCGGCGCTCAGGCGCTGCTCCGGCGGTATCTTGAACAGGATGTCGCCCTCCGCCTCGACGGTGAGCCAGGCGTTGTCCTTGAGCTCCTGCTCGAGTTGGCCCGCCTCCCAGCCGGCACAGCCCAGGCACACCAGGAACTCCTCCGGCCCGTTGCCGGCGGCCAGTGCCAGCAGGATGTCCATGGAGGTGGTCAGGGCGATGTCGTCGTCCACCTGGATACTGGAATCCCAAGGCTCGCTGGAGCCCCGGTGCAGGATGAAGCCGCGATCCTTGTGGGTCGGGCCGCCGTAGTAGACCGGCGCACTGCGATGCGGGCTCTCCTCACCGTCGAGTTCGAGCTGTTCGAACAACGCATCCAGGTTGATCTCCAGCGGCCGATTGACGATCACGCCCATGGTGCCGTTCTCGTCGTGGTCACAGAGATAGCTGAGGGTGCCGGCAAAGTTGGGATCTTCCAGATGCGGCATCGCCAGCAGAAAATGATGTCTCAAGCCTAGGTTTTGCACGGATTGCATGGGACTCCCGGGCGGCGAACCAATGACCCTAGCGCACGCCAAAATGATTACCTTCCCCGAACCGCCAGACGCGGGTGATGGAGAGACTGTCCAGCTCCCCCATGGTGCTGTCGAAGGGCCGGTAGGGCCCGGCACCGTGCACGGTATCCAGTGCCGCCTGATCGAGTTCGGTATGTCCTGAGGATTGTACCACCTCCGCCTGGCGAAGCTGACCATCTCGTCCGATCACTACGCGAATGCGCAACTGGCCGTGCAGGTGGAGCGGGGCGGGATGGACGCGGTTGCCGTAATCCTCGACGCGCCGTGTCCAGTCGTCGATGTAGCGCGCCTCGGCAGCGCGCTGGGCCGCCGAGCGTGGCGAGTCGTCGGCCGAACCGGCGAGGCCGGCGTCGAGCCCCTGCTGACGAATGCTGCTGGTGGCCTGGGCCAGCAGGTCACGCCCCGAGGCCGAAGGCGCTGCGGCGGTCGGCGCCGAGGCCGATTCCGACGCTTGGGGCTCACTCTCGCGCGGCTCCGTCGACGCTGCTTCACTGGCTTGCTCGGATTCGGCGGGCTCGGGCTCGGCGGAAGGGCGCTCAGCTGTCTCGACATCTGCTGGCGTGGCCGGCTCCACGGTGCTTTCCGGCGACTCGAGTACGGGTAGCTCGTCCAGCGGTGCCGCCCGGCGCTCGGCGGGAGTTTCCTCGGCCTGCTCGCCGGCCGCCTGCTGATCCGCCTCGGCGATGGCCTCGGCCTCCACCGGCGCCTCCGCCGGGCGCGTCACCAGCACCACGTCAAGGCTCGTGCGCTCGGCCGGAGCCGGGGCAAACTGCCAGCTCGCCACCACGCCGATCAGTGCCAGATGCAGCAATAGCGCGGCCGACAGCGCCAGCCAGCGGCGGTAGGGCCGCGTGACCGGAGCGTAGTGAATGGAGTCGCTGATCGAGGCCGCCATGAATGGAGCCCAACCTCCTTTCCTAACAGAACGCTGGTTTTAACTGCGCTAGGAGCGCTGGGCCAGCCGACGCATGATGGCATCCATCAGCAGGCCGGCGATGTCGGTGCCGCGCTGGTCGTCGATTTCGCGCACGCAGGTGGGACTGGTCACGTTGATCTCGGTGATGTAGTCGCCGATCACGTCGAGCCCGACGAACATCAGCCCCTTCTCGCGAATCATCGGCTGTACCTGCTCGATCAGCCAGTGGTCGCGGGCGGTCAGCTCGCGGCTGGTGCCGGTACCGCCGGCGGCGAGGTTGCCGCGGGTCTCGCCGGCCATGGGCACCCGGGCCAGGCCGAAGGGCACCGGCTCGCCGTCAACCAGCAGGATGCGGGTATCACCATCCTTGATCTCGGGAATGTAGCGCTGGGCCATGATCTGGCGCTGGCCGCGCTCGGTCAGCGTCTCGATGATGGCGCCCAGGTTCCGGCCCTCGGGCTGTACGTGGAAGATCCCGCTGCCGCCCATTCCGTCCAGCGGCTTGAAGATCACGTCCCGATGCTCGGCGTGGAAGGCGCGCAGCACCGCCTCGCTGCAGGAGACCACCGTCGGCGTGCAGCACTGCGGGAACTGCTGAGCGAACAGTTTCTCGTTGCACTCCAGCAGGGCCCGCGTGGGATTGACCACCAGCACACCCTCGCGTTCCGCAAAGCCCAGCAGATGCACGGCATTGAGGAAGTGCGCATCGACCGGCGGGTCCTTGCGCATCAGGATCGCGTCGAGCTCGGCCAGTGGGCGCTCTTCGGGCGCGCCCAGCGCGTACCAGTCATCGGGGTTGCGAAAGGCGATCAGGTCGCGCATGCGGGCATGGGCACGCCCATCGCGCAGGAAGAGGTCCTCCTGCTCCATGTAGTGCAGCGACCAGCCACGCTCCTGGGCCGCCCACAGCATGGCAAGAGTGGTGTCCTTCTTGTAGGTGAGGTGGGCGATGGAGTCCATCACCACGCCCACGCGCAAGGGTCGTTCGCTTGTCTGTTGGCTCATTCGGCAGCGTTCCATCGTGATAAGGGAAATGAGCGCAGTATGACGCAGGGCCTCGGGCAACACCAAGATGGCTTGACAGGGCATGGCGAACGCCTCTATTTTAGTTTCAAATGAAACTATTTATTCACAAGAACAGCCCTGACGCTCCCAGCCCACCACCGTGAGACCCGCCATGATCAATATTCAGCAGATCCACCACGTCGCCTATCGCTGCCGCGATGCCAAGGAAACCGTCGAGTGGTACCAGGACAAGCTCAACATGGAGTTCCTGGTTGCCATCGCCGAGGACCGCGTACCGTCGACCAAGGCGCCCGATCCTTACATGCACCTGTTCCTGGATGCCGGCAACGGCAATATCCTGGCCTTCTTCGAACTGCCCAACTCACCGGAGATGGGGCGCGACCCCAACACACCGGAATGGGTTCAGCACATCGCCTTCCGCGTGGCCGACGAGGCGGCCCTGCTGACGGCGAAGGCGCAACTGGAGAGCAAGGGCGTGGAGGTGGTCGGACCCACCGAGCACGGTATCATCCGATCCATCTACTTCTTCGACCCCAACGGCCACCGCCTGGAGCTGACCTACGTAAAGGGCACGCCGCAACAGATGCAGCAGCTCAAGGAAGTGGCGCCGGCCATGATCGAGGAGTGGTCGAAGACCAAGCGCGCACCCAAGCATGCCGCCTGGCTGCACGAGGAGGAGTTCAGGGCGCTCGACTGAGCATCGAGCGCGGCCGGCCTAGGCCGGGTCGGAGGTGACGCCGGGCACCAGGCGGATTCCATGCGCTTCGATGACGATCAGGCGCTGCTTGTAGAGCCGTCCGATGGCCTGCTTGAAGGCGTTCTTGCTCACCCCCAGGCGCACCTTGATTGCACTGGCTTCGCTGCTGTCGGAGAGCGGCAGGTAGCCACCGCTCTCGCGCAGCGCCTTGAGCACCTGCTCGCCCACCACGTCGAGGCGTGCCGCCCCCGGTGGCAGCAGCGAGAGATCCAGCCGGCCGTCGTCGCGCACCCGCTTCACGTAGCCCTTGACCCGCTGGCCGCGGCGCAGCGGCCGGGTGACGTCGTCGCGATAGAGCAGGCCCCAGAAGCAATGATTCACCACTGCCTTGTAGCCGAGGTCGGTGGCGTCGGCTATGACCAGCTCGACCTCGTCGCCCGGCGCCAGCCCCGTCGCCTCGTCCTGGACGAAGCGATCGAGCTTCTGCGAGGCTACCGGCCGCCCCTGCTGGTCCTCGTAGAGTCGCACCAGCACGCGCTTGCCGGGCGTGGGGCGAAAGCGCTGCTCGCCGAAGGGCAACAGCACGTCCCGCGCATGCCCCCAGTCGAGGAAGGCGCCGGTCTCGTTGACCGTGACCACTTCGAGGTAGGCCACCTCGCCGACCTGGGCCTTGGGCGTGCGCAAGGCGCGACGGTCCGATGGGGGTCTTGGGGAATTCGGACGTCCCTGGCGGCGATCGTGTGGGGGAGAGGCCATGCATGACTCCACAGGTGGGTAGGCAGCCATTATGGCAAATACGGGACGAAAAAGGCGGCCCGCAGGCCGCCAAAGGTTCCAGTCATTTAAGTGTTGGCGCTACACCTCGCGCTTGCCATCGACCAGCCGCGACACCTGCCACGGGTTGCCGTCCTTGAGCGGCTCCGGCAGCAGCCCCTGCGGCAGGGCCTGGTAGCACACCGGGCGCAGGAAACGGAAGATCGCCGCGCTGCCCACCGAGGTGGTGCGGCTGTCGGAGGTCGCCGGGTAGGGCCCGCCGTGAACCATGGCGTGACACACCTCGACGCCCGTCGGCCAGCCGTTGGCCAGGATCCGCCCCGCCTTGCGCTCGAGGATCGGCAGCAGGGCTTTCGCCGCGTCCAGGTCGCCGTCGTCCATCTGCAGGGTGGCGGTGAGCTGGCCTTCGAGCTGGCTCGCCACGCGCTTTACTTCCTCCAGGTCGGCGCACTCGATCACCAGCGAGGTGGCGCCGAACACCTCTTCCTGCAGTTCGGTCTCGTTCAGGAAGTCGTTCGCCGTGGTGACGAACAGCCCCGCCTGGCACGGATGGGCCGATTCGCCGGCCTGGCCGTGGGCGACTTCCCTGACTTTCGCGTTCGACGCGAGCCGACCCACGCCCTGTTCATAGGCCGCGTGGATGCCCGGGGTGAGCATGGTCTGGGCGCCACTCTGCTTCACGGCTTCGCCCGCGGCCTCGACGAAGGCGTCGAGCTCGGGGCTCTTGACCGCGATGACCAGGCCCGGGTTGGTGCAGAACTGCCCGGCACCCATGTTGAGCGAGGCGACGAAGCCCTCGGCGAGCTGGGCACCGCGTGCCTTGAGGGCCTCGGGCAGCAGGAACACCGGGTTGATCGAGCTCATCTCGGCGTAGACCGGGATCGGCTGCGGGCGCGATTGGGCGGTCTTCATCAGCGCCGTGCCGCCGCCGCGCGAGCCGGTGAAGCCCACCGCCTGGATGCGCGGGTCGCTGACCAGCGCCTGGCCGATCTCGCTGCCCGAGCCGAACAGCAGCGAGAACACCCCTTCGGGCAGACCGTTCTTCTCCACGGCCTGCTGTACCGCGCGGCCGACCAGCTCCGAGGTGCCGGGGTGGGCGGAGTGGCCCTTGACGATCACCGGGCAGCCGGCGGCCAGTGCCGAGGCGGTGTCGCCACCGGCCACGCTGAAGGCCAGCGGGAAGTTCGAGGCGCCGAATACCGCGACGGGGCCGAGCGGAATGTGGCGCTGGCGCAGGTCGGCACGGGGCATGGGTTGACGCTCCGGCAGGGCCGGGTCGAGG
This sequence comes from Billgrantia sp. C5P2, assembly GCF_051062895.2. Taxonomy (NCBI): domain Bacteria; kingdom Pseudomonadati; phylum Pseudomonadota; class Gammaproteobacteria; order Oceanospirillales; family Halomonadaceae; genus Billgrantia; species Billgrantia sp. C5P2. Next base: position 53,390 of record NZ_CM128542.1, on the reverse strand, counting down.
CGCAGGTCGAGCCACTCGCCGGCGCGCACCACGGAAGCGAACAGGCGCAGCTGGCCGCAGGTGCGGCCGCGCTCGCCTTCCAGGCGCGCCCGCGGCAGGCCGGTCTCGGCCATGGCGCGCTCGATCAGTGCGTCGCCGATCGCCTCGATCTCGCCGGCCACGGCCTCGAGGAACGCCGCGCGCTGCTCCAGCGAAGTCTCGCGGTAGGTCGCGAAGGCCGCCTCGGCCAGCTCACAGGCGCGTTCGACCTCGGCCTTGCTGCCGCCCGCGTAGGTGGGTTCCAACGTCTCGCCGGTGGCGGGATTGACGGCGTGGATGGGCTTGGAACTGCCGCTGACGGCCTCGCGGCCGATCAGCATCTTGCCTTCCAGGGACATATGGGGCTCCTGTTCTTCGGTGTAGCGTCGCCAGGAGAGCCGTGGTTTCAGGCTTCCTGATACTTGGCGTACATGTTTCGCGCGCGGTTGAGATGCTGGTACATCATTTCGCGCGCCGCCTCGGTATCTCGAGCCAGGATCGCCTCGAGAATGTAGGTGTGTTCCTCCTCCACGCGGGCGAGGTACTTGTCGGTGGCCGCGGTGTTGATTTCGATGCTCATCAGCTTGGCGCGGGGAATCACACTCTGGCTCAGCTGCTCGTAGAAGACCTTGAAGAAGGGGTTCTTGGTGGCAGCGGCGATGGCATAGTGAAATCCGTAATCCTCCTCGCGCGCCTGGGACTTCGCCGCTCTGGCCTCGATGAAGGCGGCATGCTTTTCTCTCAGGATGCGACGATCCTCCTCGTCGTGTCGCTCGGCGGCCAGCGCCGCCGCCGCCGGTTCGAGATTGAGCCGCAGCTCGAGCACATGGAGGATGTCCTCGACAGTGGTCGGGCTGATCCGCTCGGCCGGCATCGCCTCGACGATGGTCGAGCGCAGCACGGTGGTGCCGACGCCGCGGCGCGTCTCGACCAGCCCCAACGACTTGAGATGCGTGATGGCCTCGCGGATCACCGTACGGCTGACGCCGAAGGCCTCGCACAGCCCGTTCTCGGTCGGCAGCTTCTCGCCCACGCTGATACCGCCGTTGACGATCAGCGCCTCGAGCTGGTCGGCGACATGCAAGGATAGGCTTCCCTGACGTGAAAGCTTCTGTACTTTCAGTGGCTTGGAGTCATCCTTGAGAACGCTTTTGCCTGCCATATCGCCATCCATCGGTCATGGGTCGTCGTTGAGGAGTCCCTCGGCCGTCGTCAGTCGTCGGGGTGGCCGGAGGTGGCAAACGGCCCGCCCTGGTAGATGACAGCGGGATCCTTGGGGTCGAGGTTCGCATCGAGTGCTTCCATCTCTTCGCGCCAAGGGTCCGAGCTGTCCTTCGGTACCCAGCCGAGGAAGGCGGCCTTGCTGTTGTCCCACCAGCGTTCGGCGTTGTTCGAGAAGCCGTAGACCACGGTATAGGCCAGGCGCGGCGTGACGATGGCACGCTGCACCAGGCTGACGAAATCCTCGGCGCTCAGCCAGATCGCCAGCTTGCGCGTATCGGTCGGCTTGGGGTGGCACCAGCCGATGCGCACGCTGAGGGTCTCGACGCCGAACTTGTCATGATACAGACACGCCAGATCCTCGCCGAAACACTTGGTCACACCGTAGAGCGAGTCGGGTCGATGCGGCACATCGGCATCGATCCGCTGCGTGCGCTCGTAGTACCCGGTGGTGTGGTTGGAGCTGGCAAAGATCACCCGCGGCTTGCCATGGCGGCGCACCGCCTCGTACAGATTGTAGGTGCCGACGATGTTGGCCTGCAGCAGGCTCGCCCAGGGTTTCTCCACCGAGACCCCTCCCAGGTGCACGATGGCGTCGCACCCCTGGACCAGCTCATTGACAGCATCGGCATCGCCAAGATCACAAGGCACGAGCTCTTCATGGGCGGCCGCCTCACCGAGATCGGCGATGTCCGACAGCCGCACCCGGCGGGCAAGCTGCGCCAGGTGGGGCCGAATGATGCGGCCCATGCCACCGGCGGCGCCCGTTACCAACAGACGATCGATCATGCATTTCCTCCTCAAGCAGACAATAGGGTTCAGAAGCCGTACAGGGCGGCGGGGTTGTCGACCAGGATGCGACGGCGGTCCTCGGCGCCGGCCCACTCGAGCAGCACGTCGAGCTGTTCGGCATCGTCCGGATATTGCTCGCGCGGCACGCCGACGTGGGGCCAGTTCGAGCCCCAGATCACCCGCTCGGGGGCATGGGCGATGACCCGACGGGCGATGGCTCCTACGTCCTCGTAGCGCGGCCCACCGGTCACGCTCGCCTCGTAGCCGGCGCAGATCTTGAACCAGGCATTGCCGCGATCTAGCAGCCGCAGGAGGTCGTCGACGCGGCGATCGTCTGCCGCCACCGGCGGCATGAACTTGCCGATGTGGTCGATGATGTATTCCCCCTCGATGCGCTGCAGGCCTTCGAGATAATCGTCCAGGTGCTGACCGTTGAACTGCACCATCAGGTGCCAACCCAGCGGGCGGATCAGGCGCTCGACCTCGAGCATGCTGGCATGGGTCACCGCGCCGCCGGGCAGGTTCATGATCCGTGCCCCGCGCACACCCTTCTCGTGCCAGGCGCGCAACGCCGCGCCAGGCGTCTGCGGTGTCACCGCTGCCACCCCGCGGGCGGAGGTCGTTCCCAACTGGGTCAGCGCCTCGAGCAGGGCGCCGTTGTCGAGCTGATAGGCGTTCGGCTGTGTGACTATCACCCGCTCCAGCCCCAGGCGCGCCTGCACCTTGGCGTAGTCCGCGGGCGTCGCCAGCTCGGCGATGTCGGGCCCGCCGGGCTGGGCCTCGAAGCCGGGCAGGTAGAGATGAATGTGGCAGTCGGTGGCGCCCGGCGGCGTCTCGAGCCGCGGCGCCGGCCCTTCCAGCGGCCGGGTATTGGCAGGTATCGCTGTCACGTCGTCATGCCTCCTTGAGGGCAAAGCGGCTGAGCGCCCCGCGGTCGATCTCGATGCCGAGGCCGGGTCCGTCCGGAATCGTCACTACGCCCCGGTCGTGCTCGATAGGCGTCGTCACCACTGCCTGGCGGAAGGGATTGACGGTGCGGTCGAACTCGAGAATGGGCTCGATCGGGCTTCGCCGCGGCGGGTTGGGCGGCAGCGCGGCCATGAACTGCAGGCTGGCGGCCAGGCATACCGCCGTGCCCCATACGTGCGGTACCAGACGCACGCCATGCAGCGCCGCCATATCGGCCACCCGGCGAATCTCGCTGAAGCCGCCGACGCCGCAGATGTCGGGCTGGAGGATGTCCACGGCGCGGGTGGCGAGGGGCTCCTGCATGGCATAGCGGCCGTGCCAGGTCTCGCCGCCGGCGACCGGAATCGGTTGGTCGGCGCGCACCGCACGGTAGGCGGATACGTGCTCGGGCAGTACCGGCTCCTCGAACCAATCGATGCCGAACTGCGCCGCGCGCCGCCCCACTTCGACGGCTTCCAGATAATCGTAGCCGTGGTTGGCGTCGATCATCAGGCGCAGCTCGGGGCCGATCGCCTCGCGTACCGCCTCGATCACGCGCAGGTCCTCCTCGACGTCGAAGCCGATCTTGATCTTCACCGCATGAAAGCCCTCGCGACGGTATCCCGCCACTTCCCGTGCGATGTCCTCGACGCGATCCACGCCCTCGCGGCGGAACGAGCCAGTGGCGTAGGCCCGCACGCTGTCCCGAAAGCGGCCGCCGAGCAGGGTCGAGATCGGCACGCCGAAGCGCTTGCCCTTGATATCCCACAGGGCGATGTCGATGCCGCTAAGGGCGGTGACGGTCAGCCCGCGCTGGCCCTGGTCGCGCAGCCGATTGTAGAGGTCGAGCCAGACCTTCTCGGTCTGCAGCGGATCCTGGCCGACCAGGGCGGCGGCGTAGGCCTGCACGACAGCGGCGTTGGGCTTGGCAGGCCCCAGGCACTCGCCCCAGCCGGTGGTGCCGTCGTCGCAGACGACCTCGACCAGGCAGTGCTGGCGCCGGCTGAAATGCATGGAGGCACTTTCGAACGCGGTTTCCAACGCATGGTCGAGGATATGGGTGTGCACGGCTGCAATCTTCATATGTTGAGTCCGTTATGCGGTTCTATCGTTGGGTGCTCAGCGGAACAGCGCAGGCAGCGACAGCGAGACGGCCGGCACGTAGGTCACCAGCATCAGGGCGACGAACAGCGCCAGGTAGAACGGCCAGATGGTGCGCACGGCCTGCTCGATCTTGATCTTGCCGATCACGCAGCCGACGAACAGACAGGCCCCCACCGGCGGTGTACACAGGCCGAGGCCCAGATTCATCATCATGATGATGCCGAACTGGATCGGGTCCATGCCGAACTGCATGGCCACCGGCAGGAAGATCGGCGTGCAGATCAGGATCAACGCCGCCATGTCCATGATCATGCCGAGCACCAGCAGCAGCAGGTTGAGCAGCAGGAAGATGACGATGGGCTTGTCGGAGAGCGCCAGGAGCATGTCGGTCAGCAGCAGCGGCACGTTGTAGAGCGCCAGCAGATAGGAGAACGCCGAGGCGCAGCCGACCAGGATCATGACCAGCGAGGTGGTCTTCACCGACTGTATCACCGCTGCCTTGAATGACGCCCAGCGCAGCTCGCGATAGACCAGCGCCGTGACCACGATGGCGTAGATGGCGCCGAAGGCCCCGGATTCGGTCACGGTGAGAATGCCCGACAGCACCCCGCCGACGATGATCACGGCGGTCATCAAGCCCGGCAGGGCCGCGGCCAGGCTGATGACCAGCACGTCCCAGCCGGGAAATGTCTCGCCCTTGTAGCCGCGCTTCACCGCCACCAGATAGGCCGCCACGGCCAGGGTCAGACACATCAGGATGCCCGGCACGATACCGGCGATGAACAGCTGGGTGACCGAGATGCCGCCGCCGGCCGCCACGGCGTAGAGGATCATGTTGTGGCTCGGCGGGATCACCACCCCGGCGACCGAAGAGGTCACCGTGACGTTGACGGCGTAGTCGGCGTCATAGCCCTTCTCCTTCATCACCGGCACCAGAATCGAACCGAGCGCCGACGTATCGGCCACGGCGGAGCCCGAGATACCGCCGAACAGCATCGATGAGGTGACGTTGACGATCCCCAGGCCACCGCGCATCCGCCCCACCGCGGCGGAGGCCAGGCGCACCAGGCGGGTGGAAATGCCGCCGTGCAACATCAGTTCGCCGGCAAAGATGAAGAACGGGATGGCGAGCAGCGAGAAGACTGAAATGCCCGACAGGATGCGCTGGAAAGCGACGAACAGCGGCAGCCCCTCGTAGAGGAAGGTCGCGACGGCGGCCAGCCCCACGGCGAAGGCAACGGGCGCCCCGGCCAGCAGGCCGAGAAAGAAGAGTCCGAACAGAATGGCAAGGCCCATGGTCAGTTGCCCTCGTCAGAGTCGTTGCCGGAGAGTCGCGACACGATATTGGCCACGGAGAACAGTACGATCAGGCCCCCACAGATGACCAACGGCGCGGCTCGCCAGCTTTCGGAAAGTTTGATCATCGGGATCGCCCGCTCGAGGTTGGCCATGACCAGCCCCCAGCCCTGGTAGGCCATGAAGGCACCGAAGGCGACGACGAACAGGTCGGCGAGATAGCGAAAGGTCGTCTTGAAAGGCTCGGGCATCCCCTCGCGCACGAAATCGATGCTCAGGTGGGTATTGCCCCTGACACCGGCCGCCGCCCCCAGGCAGGTGATGTAGACCACCAGCACCAGCGATGCCTGCTCCACCCAGGTCGGGGTGTTGTTCAGCACATAGCGACCGAAGACCAGCCAGCCGAAGATGGCAATGAGAAAGACCAGCAGCACGCCGGCAATCGCCAGACAGAGGTTGGCAATGGCGTCCAGAGTCCAACTTGCTCGCTTGCGAAACCGAGGACGATTCACGGCAACCTCTTGATCAGCACAGGTTCTCATGGCGTATGTCTCCTGCCTCCCCGGCGCACCCGGCGCCGGAGAGGACGTCACTGCGGAGCTCAGTTCGAGTTCCGGATGGCGTCGACCAGGTCCTCGAGGTCAGGGTTCTCCTCGATGAAGGCCGCATAGACGGGTTCCATCTTCTCCTGGAAGGCCGCCTTGTCCTCCACCTCGTTGATCTCGATACCGGCGTCCAGCACGATCTGCCGGCTCCGCTGAGACCCCTCGACCCATAGCTGACGCTGCAGTTCGGATGCCTTGATCGCCTCCTCGCGCACGATCTCCTGATCTTCGGGCGACAGCGCCTCCCAGCTCGCCTTGGCGATGCACAGGCACTCGGGGATGATCAGGTGCTCCGTGAGGGAGTAGTAGTCGGCTGCCTCGTAGTGGTTGCTGGATTCGAAGGAGGGATAGTTGTTCTCCGCACCGTCGAGCACACCCGTCGTGAGCGACTGGTAAACCTCACCGTAGGCCATCGGCGTGGCATTGCCGCCCAGCGCCTCGATCATCTCGACGTACAGGTCGTTGTTCATGACCCGGATCTTCAGGCCCTGCACGTCTTCGGGCGTGTGAATGGGGCGCTTGGTGTTGTAGAGGCTGCGAGCGCCTGAATCGAACCAGGAAAGGGCAATCAGGTTCTTCTCCGCCAAGGCGTCGGCGAACTGCTGGCCGATGTCGCCATCCATCACCTCGTGCATGTGCTCGATGCTGCTGAAGATGAAGGGCAGCGAGAGCACGTTGGTTTCCTTCACGATGGGGCCCATCGGTCCCATGTTGAAGTTGGCGAAGTCGAGTACCCCGCTGCGGGTCTGCTCGATCGCGTCCGGCTGGTCGCCGAGTACGCCGTTATTGTAGACCTGCACCGTGAGGCGCCCCTCGGTCCTCTCCGTTACGCTCTCGGCGAACGACTCGAGTGCTTCGGTATTGGGATAGCCCGGCGGATGAATGTTCCAGCCGCGCCAATTCTCGGCCTGGGCCGGCAGCGACAGCAGCATCACGGCGGCGGATACGGCAACGGCACTCATCATCTTGGTTGTCGGATGAATTGTTTTCACGACGCACTCCTCGTTGTTCTTGGTGTTGTGGTTGGGTGAGAGGGTTGGATTAGAAATGACGAGCGACGCCGATCAGCACCTCCAACCGGTTCCGCTCTTCCTGGGTGGGCATGACCAGTGGCGCTCGCACGCTCCCGGCCGGACGTCCGATGATCTCGGCACCCGCCTTGATCAAGCTGACGGCATAGCCCGCTTTTCTGTCCCTGAGATCGACGAAGGGAATGAAGAAGTCGTTGGTGATCTGCTTCACCACCTCTCGGTTCCCCTGACGCAACTCCTTGTAGAACCTGACCGCCATGTCCGGCACGAAATTGAACACGGCCGAGGAATAGGTGTTCACGCCGATGGAGAGGTAGGCCTCGGCAAAGATCTCCGCGGTGGGCACGCCACCGATGTAGACCAGGCGATCCCCTACCGTCTTGACGATCTTGTTGAGCAGCTGGATATCGCCCTTGCCGTCCTTCAGGCCGATCAGATTGGGGCACCGGTCCGCCAGCGCCTGGACCGAGTCGGCATCGAGGATGCCATTGCCGCGGTTGTAGTAGATGACATTCAGCGGCGTCGCATCGCAGATCTGCCGAGCGTATTCGACCAGCCCCTCCTGCGGGCACTCGGTCAGGTAGGGCGGCATCAGCAGGATACCGTCGGCCCCCGCCTCCTCGGCGGCCTTGGCAAAAGCCTTGGCGCTCGCCACGCTCAGCCCGGCGCTGGCAATCACCGGCAGCTTGCCGCCGACGGTCTCGACGGCCACACGCACGACCTCCTGATACTCATCGAGCGACAGATTGAAGAATTCGCCCGTGCCGCCAGCCACGAAGACGGCGGAGATGTCATGACTGACGAACCACTCCAGGCGACGGCGGTAGCTGTCGGCATCGAAGCGGCCATTGCCATCGAAATCGGTGATGGGAAAGGACAGCAACCCATCGCCCACGGCCCTCATTACGGCGGCTCTGGAAAATTCCACGCATCGTTCCTCTTGGTCGACGCCTCACCGGTTCCGTTCCAAGGCAGTTGAACGGCTCGGGAGAGCGGTAAGGTGCTGCTTGTTGTCATACATCATACAACACATAAATTAATCTGCTGCACCAAGGGTTGCAAGCCAGCCCATGGTCCAATCGACTAAAGTGCAATTCCAATGCGCGTTGCCTGTCAGCGCACCAGTGCCGGCTTCTTCGGATCGAACTCCCAGCCGGGGTTCAGGTACTGCATGGCCATGGCGTCATTGCGCCCACCAGCGGGCAGCTTCCGATAGAGACTGTTGGCCTCTTCGACGCGGCCCATGTCGAGTTCGATACCCAATCCCGGCGCCTTGGGCACCGACACCTTGCCGTCGACGATCTCCAGCGGCTCCTTGGCCAGACGTGCATCGGACTCCTGCCAGATCCAGTGAGTGTCCAACGCCGTGATGCGGCCCACGGCAGCCGCGCCCACATGTACGAACATCGCCAGCGAGACATCGAAGTGATTGTTGGAGTGAGACCCCCATGTCATGCCGTGGTCCTGGCACAGTTGCGATACACGTACGGCACCGGAGAGCGTCCAGAAATGTGGGTCGGCCAGAGGAATGTCCACCGAGCGCAGCATCAAGGCGTGGGCCATTTCCCGCCAGTTGGTGGCCACCATGTTGGTCGCCACGGGCAGACCGGTGGCATGGCGGAACTCGGCCAGGATCTCTCGGCCGGAGAAACCCTGCTCGGCGCCGCACGGATCTTCGGCGTAGGCCAACACGCCGCGCAGGTCACGGCATAGGCCCACTGCCTCGTTCAGCGACCAGGCTCCGTTGGGGTCGATGGTCACCCGCGCCGCGGGAAATGCCTTGGCCAGCTCGGTCACAGCCTCGATCTCCTGCCCCCCCGGCAGCACACCCCCCTTGAGCTTGAAATCCTTGAAGCCATAGCGATCCTGCGCCGCCCGGGCCAGCGCCACGATGCTTTCCGGCGTCAGTGCCTCCTCGTCGCGCAGGCGGTACCATTCATGGCCCCCGCCGGTAGTGCCGCGCCGATACTCCAGCGGTGTCGCATGTCCATCGCCGATGAAGAACAGGTAGCCCAGCACCTCCACACTATCGCGCTGCGGCCCATCACCCAGCAGTTCCACTACCGGCACGCCGAGAAACTTGCCCAGCAGGTCGAGTAGTGCGGCCTCCAGCGCCGCCACGGCGTTGACGCGCAACTCGAAGGTCCAAGATCCCTTGCCGAAGTCCTCGAAATCGGCACTGCGCCCAGCGGAGTGCAACGAGGCTACCAAGGAGCGCAGCTTGCCGATGGGCTGCCCCATCACGAGCGGACGCGCCATCTCCAGCGATTGCCGGATCGTTTCACCGCCCGGTGCCTCGCCCACGCCCACGTTGCCCGAACTGTCCTTGAGCAGGATCAGATTGCGCGTGAACCAGGGCGAGTGCGCGCCTCCGATATTGAGCAGCATGCTGTCGCGTCCAGCCACGGGAATGACCGACACCTCTTCGATGACCGGCGTCTGGGAATACGTCACACCTCACCTCCTGTGCCCACGCACATTGCTTTCCTTGAGCGGCGGGGCTATCACCCCGATTTCAGCGCGCCAGTGCCGGTTGCTTGGGATCGAACTCCCAGCCGGGAATCAGGTACTGCATCGCCATGGCGTCGTTGCGCTGGGTCACGTCGAGGCTCTGGTAGAGGCGATGAGCCTCCATCAGCTTATCTTCGTCGATCTTGATACCCAGGCCGGGCGTCGTCGGCACCGTCAGCTTGCCGTCGCGGATCTGGAACGGCTCCTTGGTGATGCGCTGGCCGTCCTGCCAGATCCAGTGGGTGTCGATGGCGGTGATCTCACCCGGGCAGGCCGCGGCCACATGGGTCATCATCGCCAGGGAGATGTCGAAGTGGTTGTTGCTGTGGGAGCCCCAGGTCATGCCCCACTCATGGCACAGCTCGCCCACCATGACGGCGCCCTGCATGGTCCAGAAGTGGCAGTCCGCCAGCGGAATGTCCACGGCGTTGAGCTGCACGGCGTACTGCAACTGCTTGAAGTCCGTGGCGATCATGTTGGTCGCGGTGGGCAGGCCGGTACGCTTCTTGAACTCGGCCATGGTCTCGCGCCCCGAGTAGCTCTCCTCCTGGCCGCAGGGATCCTCGGCATAGCTCAGCAGTTGCTTGATCGGCTCCAGCACCCGTACCGCCTCGTCGAGTTTCCAGGCGCCATTGGGGTCGAGCGTCAGGCGCGCCTCGGGGAAAGCTTCGTGAAGGGCACGAATGCAGTCGGCCTCCTCCTCGCCGCGCAGCACGCCGCCCTTGAGTTTGAAGTCCTTGAAGCCATAGCGCGCATAGGCCGCCTTGGCCAGATTGGCGACTGCCTCCGGGGTCAGCGCCTCGCGGTAGCGCACCTCGTCCCATGCATCCTGCGGATTTTCCGCCTTGGGATAGGGCAGATCGGTCTTGTCCGGATCGCCCAGCAGGAACAGATACCCCAGCGCCTCGACCTCGTCGCGCTGACGCCCGTACTGGCCCAGCAGGTCGGCCACCGGCAGTTGCACCGCCTGGCCATAGAGGTCGTAAAGGGCCGATTCGATACCGGTGATGACATGCACCGCCACACGCAGGTCGAAGGTTTGACGACCGCGCTCCTCGCGCCCGTTCCTGGCCAATAGCAGGCGCGCCTGGTTCAGGGTCTGCCTGATGTCGTTGACGCGCGACCCCTCGACCAGCGAGCGGCACTGCTCGAGCCCCTTGAGGATACCGGCGCTGGACGGTATCTCTCCGACGCCCTGGTTGCCTGCATCGTCTTCGAGAATGACCACGCAGCGAATGAACCAGGGTGCATGGCCACCGCTGAGGTTCAACAGGAAACCGTCGTAGCCGGCGACCGGGACGATGCGCATCTTCTTGATCTTGGGAAACATGAGACGTTCTACCTGTATGACTGGATTAGAGGGCTGCTCCGTGCGGTCACGTCACGGGGGCCGGATTGAACAGCACCAGATCGTTGTGGATACCCAGCCGGTCGGCCGCGGCCTGTCGGCGTCCGCTCGCCACGTCGAGAATGAGCCGGAAGAGTTCCCAGCCCACCGCCTCGATGCTGGCATCGCCGGTGGCGATTCGTCCGGCGTCGAGATCGATGAGATCGTGCCAGCGCCGGCCCAGCGTCGAGTTGCTGGAGACCTTGAGCACCGGCACCATCGACAGGCCATAGGGCGTGCCGCGTCCGGTGGTGAACACCTGCAGGTTCATGCCGGCCGCCAACTGCAGGGTGCCGCAGATGAAGTCGCTGGCCGGGGTGGCGGCGAAGGTCAGCCCCCTGCGGCGCAGCCGCTCGCCGGGGCCGATGACGTCGACGATGGGCGAGCTGCCGGACTTGATGATCGACCCCAGCGCCTTCTCGACGACGTTGGAGAGGCCCCCTTTCTTGTTGCCGGGGGAAGGGTTGGCGCTGCGATCGGCCTGCCCCTGGGAGAGATAGTCGTCGTACCACGCCATCTGCTCGATGAGCGCCCGGCCCACCTGTTCGTCTATCGCCCGGGGCGTCAGCAGGTGGATGGCATCGCGCACCTCGGTAACCTCGGAGAACATCACGCTGCCCCCGGCGCGCACGATCAGGTCGGTGGCAAAGCCCACGGCGGGGTTCGCGGTCACGCCCGAGAAGGCATCGCTGCCACCGCACTGCATGCCCACCACCAGGTCGGAGGCCGGACAGGTCTCGCGACGGCGACGATTCAGTCGTTCGAGGTGACGCTCGGCCATGGCCATGATCCCCTCGACCATCTCGCCGAAGCCGTGGAAGGATTCGTCCTGCAGGCTCAGCACGTTGGCGTCGGGGTCCGCCGCTTCGGTGTTCTCGTAGATCCTGACGGGGCGGTCGTCGACCAGCGTGGAGGGTTGGAGCTTCTCGCAGCCCAGGCCGATGACCATTACCTCGTTGCCGAAGTTGGGGTTCAGCGCGATGTTCTTGAGCGTGCGGATCGGCACGATGGCGGCCGGTGCGTTGATCGCCACCCCGCAACCATAGGTGTGGTTGAGCCCCACCACGTCGTCGACGTTGGGATAGCGCGGCAGCAGCTCGCGCTTGATGCGCGCCACCACGTGATCCACCGTGCCGGCCACGCACTGCACGCTGGTGGTGATCCCCAGCACGTTCTTGGTTCCTACGCTGCCGTCCGGGTTGCGGTAACCCTCGAAGGTAAAGCCCTCGAGCGGCTCCACGTCCGGGGCCGGCCGCGTGGCGAGCGGCAGGTCGTCCAGCGCCGGTGCCTCGGGCAGCCTCACCCTGCTCTCGTCGACGTGCTCGCCCTGGCCGATGGCGACCACGGCGTTACCGATGACCTCGCCGTAGCGCACGATGGGAGCGTCGATGTCGATATCCCGCAGGGCCAGCTTGTGGCCTTGGGGGATCCGGCCCGACGCGACCAGCCCATCGCCCAGCGCCTGGCCTTCAACGAGGCCACCTGCTTCCACCACGATGGCGACGTTGTCGTCGGGGTGGACCTTGATGATCTTGCCTCCGAAAGCGCTCATACGGCTCCTTTATCACTATGCCTGGGTCGATGCTCAGCCGAGTAGTTCCTGACGATGCTTGGCGCGATTCTTCAGGCTCATCGTGATCGAGAACGCCACCGAGGCCAGGATCAGCAGCCACAGCACCACCGCGATGGGGCTCTTGGTGAAGAAGATCGTCAGGGTACCGGCCGACTCCAGGCTCTTGACGAAGTAGACCTCTGCCTGGCTGCCCAGGATGAAGCCGATGATCAGCGGGGCCACCTCCAGACCCACCTTCTGGATCAGGTAGCCCAACACGCCGAAGATCAGTAGTGTCCAGACATCGAACATGATCCCGTAGTTGATAGCGTAGGCGCCCACCACGCACATCATGACGATGATCGGGAACAGGATGTGCTTCGGCACCATCACCACCTTGGCGATGTACTTGATGGCATAGAACATCAGGAAGAACATCACGAAGTTGGCGAAAACCAGCGCCGCCATCATGACGTACCAGGTCTCGGCGTTCTCGGGAATGAACAGCGGCCCCACCTGGATACCCTGGAGGGTGAAGGCACCGATCAGCACGGCAGTGGTGGAATCGCCGGGAATGCCCAGGGAGAGCAGCGGGATCAGGGCACCGCCGGTCAGGGCGTTGTTGGCCGACTCGGAAGCGATGAGCCCCTGGGGAGCCCCCTTGCCCATCTGGGAAGAGTCGCGCGCCAGGTTCTTCTCCTGGGTGTAGGCGAGTACCGAGGCGGCACTGCCACCGACCCCCGGCAACATGCCGACGAAGGTACCGATAAAGGATGAGCGCACCAGGTTGGTCAGGCGTCCCTTGAACAGGGCCAGCGAGAAGCTGGCGCCCGCTCCCTGGCCGATCTTCACCCTCTCGTCGGTCAAGTCGCTCTTCACACCCTTCTCGGCTTCGAGAAGGATGGTGGAGATGCCGAAGATGCCGATCAGCACGGGCAGCAGGGAGAAACCTTCGAACAGGTAGGGCTCCATGAAATCGAACATCAGCCGGGTCTTGCCGTTGCCGCCGTCCGAAATGCTGTAGTCCCCGATCAGGCTTAGCCAGATACCGATCACACCGCTGAAGATGCCCACCAGCATATTGTTGGACAGGGAGGCGATGACCGTCAGGGCCAGAAGGATGATCAGGAACTTCTCGATATAGGAGAACTTGATGGAGAAGTCGGCCAGCAGCGGCGCGAACAGGAACAGCACGGCGGCACTGATCAAGCCGCCCACCAGGGAAGCGACCACGCTGATCTTCAGCGCACGCTCCCCCTCACCCCTGCGCGCCATGGGATAGCCATCGAACGTGGTGGTGATGGAGGATGGCGTGCCGGGGATGTTGAGCAGCACTGCCGGAACCATGCCGCCCGAGATGCCGCCCACGTACAGGCCGAGCAACAGTGCCAGGCCATGGTTCAGGCCCAACGCATAGGTCAATGGCAGGCACACCGCCACCGCCATGGTGGCGGTCATGCCGGGGATGGCCCCGAACACGATCCCGACCAGGGCGCCCAGCGCGGTCAGGAGGAAAAAGGTCACATCGAGCAGTGAAAGGATTTCCATGGTGGCACTCGCTTCGGTCACGGCAGGGTGATCTGGAACAGCTTGGCCAGGATGAGCCAGGCCAGACTGGGCGCAACGAAGGCATTGAGTGTCACGATGACCAGTGCTTTCCTGGTCCACTCATGCAGATACAGAAGCGACATGAGAAAGACGAAAGGTATCGAGACGAATAGAAAGCCGTATCCCGTATAAGGGAACATGTCCCCCACCACCGTCATCAGGTGGAAATAGGCCACGATCAGCGCAAGCGTACCGAAGAAACGCAGGCCATCCATGGATTCGCCCAGGATGGGCAATGCGCGCTCACCACGCCTGACGGCGGCCAGAAAGGGGACGACCTGGGTCACGACCACCAAGACGAACAGTACGGCCATGATCCAACTGATCAGCGTCGGGAAGAACAGGTGGGAGGTCCCGAAATCGATCGAGACACTGAGCAGATCTGACAGACCTGATTCCATAGCGGCTCCATTAATGACAGGTCGTCCTGCCTATCGTCGTTCTGGCGCTTCATTGCCTGGGCCGGGCACCGGCGGGAATCCGCCGGCACCCTGGCGCTGGTTTACTGGATGTTCTCGATGATTTCCGCGTAGCGAGACCGCTTCTCTTCCAGATATTCCGATGCTTCGGCCGACGGCCTGAAGTTGGGAATGAAAAAGGCGCTCTTCTGGATCTCCTGGATCTCGCCCTCTTCGAAGATCTCGGCCAAGGCGTCATCGATCTGCTCGACGATGCCCGGGTCCATCTCCTTGTTGTAGAGGAAGAAGAACTCCTTATCGAAGGTGAAGGTCTCGTCGTCACCCATGGTGACGTGTACGTTGGGCTCGACGTATTCCAGCAGCTGCTCGCGGGTGGTCTGACCGAGCCCCGCCTCCGGTGCCTGCTGAATGGTCTCCTGGCGGGCCGTCAGCCAGACGAAGCGCATGGCCTTCTGGTCGTCTTCCGGCAGGCGGGTGTACTGCTCGTTGGCCTGCACGGAGCCGTTGATCAGGTCGACCTGACCATCGAAGAGCAGCTGGTTCTTGTCCGACTGGGAGCCCGTGTTGACGGCCACCAGGTTGTCTTCCTGCCCCGGATGCTCGATGGCGATGGCATTCTTCAGTGCGCTGAAGCCGATCTCCGAGACGCCACCCGGTTGGATCGCCACGCGCACGGTCTCGCCCTCGCCCACGGCTGCGATGATGTCGTCCAGCGTCTCGTAGGGCGAATCCTTGGGCACCAGGTAGGCATTGCCCGGGTTGATGGCGACGGTCGGCCCGATGGTGTATTTCTCGAAGATGTCGGCATAGCCCTCCACGCCATACAGGTGGCCGAGATAGGACTGGTCGTGGAAGATCATCAGCGTGTTGCCGCGCGTATCGCGGTCCAGGGTGCGGAACGCCGAGCTCGCGCCCACGGCATCGACCTTCATGTTGATATCGAGCTTCTCGGACAGCTGGTCCACCACGATGCTCGAGTTCTGGTAGGTATCGCCACCGGTCGAGGTGGAGCCGATCACGACCCGAACGTTGCCCCGTAGCTGGCCCTCCTGGGCCTGGGCTACCCCGATCCCGTAGGTCAGAGACGTCATCAGGACGGCCGACCCCAGGCCCACGATAGTCTTCTTGGATAGTGGCATGCTTCACCTCATCAGCTTCGTTGTTGGTTTAGAGTTGCCTGGCCTTCTCTACCAGCGTCTCGAGCTGCTGGCGCTCCTCGGTGGAGGGCATGGTCAGCGGTGACCGGACGCTGCCGGCCGGACGTCCGATGATCTCGGCACCCGCCTTGATCAAGCTGACGGCATAGCCCGCTTTTCTGTCCCTGAGATCGACGAAGGGAATGAAGAAGTCGTTGGTGATCTGCTTCACCACCTCTCGGTTCCCCTGACGCAACTCCTTGTAGAATCTGACCGCCATGTCCGGCACGAAATTGAACACGGCCGAGGAATAGGTGTTCACGCCGATGGAGAGGTAGGCCTCGGCGAAGATCTCCGCGGTGGGCACGCCACCGATGTAGACCAGGCGATCCCCTACCGTCTTGACGATCTTGTTGAGCAGCTGGATATCGCCCTTGCCGTCCTTCAGGCCGATCAGATTGGGGCACCGGTCCGCCAGCGCCTGGACCGAGTCGGCATCGAGGATGCCGTTGCCGCGGTTGTAGTAGATGACATTCAGCGGCGTCGCATCGCAGATCTGCCGAGCGTATTCGACCAGCCCCTCCTGCGGGCACTCGGTCAGGTAGGGCGGCATCAGCAGGATACCGTCGGCCCCCGCCTCCTCGGCGGCCTTGGCAAAGGCCTTGCCGCTGGTAACGCTCAGGCCCGAGCTGGCGATGACCGGGAGCCTGCCGGCGACGGTCTCGACGGCCACACGAACCACATCGCGGTACTCGTCAAGCGTGAGGTTGAAGAATTCACCCGTGCCGCCGGCGACGAACACGGCCGAGATATCGTGGCTGATGAACCACTCCAGACGACGACGGTAACTTTCGGCATCGAACCGCCCCTCCTTATCGAAGTCGGTAATGGGGAACGACAACAACCCATCTCCTACGGCATCCACCACTGCTGCTCTGGAAAATTTCACGAACGCTTCCTCTTCGATTTAGCCCGCATCGCTGGCCTGAGCCCGCCGTCAGCCGATCGGCTATTTATCATACATCATACAACACACAAGTTAATGAACGACTCCCTCTCCTGCAAGGCGGAGCACGCGAAAGTAGACCAAAGTCTAGAAGGCTTTTGATTCGAAATTAGCGTTGCGGCATGCTGCGGGCGATCCGAGCGTTCAGCCCAGGTCCCCGAAGCGATACTGCATCAGCGACAGCGCCACCACCGGAGCGGTCTCGGTGCGCAGGATGCGCGGGCCAAGGGAGAGAGGTGAAAAGTCGCAGGCCAACGCGGCCTCGACTTCGCTGTCGGAGAGCCCCCCTTCGGGGCCGATCAGCAGGGCGACGGAGGCAGGTGTGTCGCTATGCTCCAGCGCGCCCGAGCTACCGGGATGTAACACTAGGCGCAACGTCTCGCTGCGCTCTCTCAACCATTCGTGCAATGCGATGGGTGGATGAACGATGGGCACCACGGCGCGCCCACACTGCTCGCAGGCGCTCGCGGCCACCGCCTGCCAGTGGGTGAGCTTCTTCTCCTCGCGCTCGCCCTTGAGGCGCACGTCGCCGTGCTCGGTATAGAGCGGCGTGATGGCGGCGACACCGAGCTCGACGGCCTTCTGGATAGCGTAGTCCATGCGGTCGCCCTTGGAGATCGCCTGGCCCAGGTGCACCGACAAGGGTGACTCGCCACGCCCCGCCTCGATGGCCTCGATGCGCGCCACCACTCGCTTGCGGCTCGCCTCGACGAGTAACGCCCTGGCCTCGTGGCCGGCACCGTCGAACAGCCGCAGCGGCGCACCTTCGCCCAGGCGCAATACCCTGGCCACGTGGCGCGCCGGTCCCTCGGGCAGAACGACGTCGCCGCCGACGGCGAAGTCGGCGGCGACGTGAATACGTGGGCCCAATGACACGGCGCGTGCCTTACTGGGTGGACTGCTCGCCCTGTTGCTGGGCCTGTTCGGCCTCGCGCTTCTTCTTCTGGGCGAAGATCGCCTCGAAGTTGACCGGCGCCAGCATCAGGGGCGGGAAGCCGCCACGATTCACCAGGTTGTCGACGCACTCGCGGGCATAGGGGAACAGCACGTTGGGGCAGAAGGCGCCCAGGGTGTGCTCGAGCTGTGCGCCCTCGATACCGCTGATGCGAAACAGGCCTGCCTGCTCGATCTCGGCCAGGAAGGAGGTGGTGCCCTCCTCACTGTGACGAACCTGAGCGGTGACCTTGATCACTACCTCGTAGAGCTCTTCACCGACCTTGCTGCTACTGGTATTCAGGTCCAGGCTGACCTTGGGCTTGAACGGCTGTTGGAAAACCGCCGGCGAGTTCGGCGCCTCGAAGGAGATGTCCTTGACGTAGATGCGCTGAACGGCGAACTGGAGCTGCTGCCTGTTCGGCTGATCCGCAGCGGCCTGGTTGCCGCCGGCAGCGTTCTGGCTGTTCTCTTCGGCCATGGAAAGGTTCCTTTTGCGTGCTTGCGTCTTGTGTGTTGGCTATTTCTTGACCACCGGCAGGCCGTCGGCCTGCCACTGCATCATGCCGCCCTTGAGCTTGTAGACCCGCGAGAAGCCGGCCTTGACCAGCTTGGCCACGGTGATACCGGACGCCTGGCCGCTCTTGCAGACCACGACGATCGGCTTGTCCTTGACCTTCTCGAGTTCGCCGAGGCGTTCCTCGATGCGGCTCTGCGGAATGTTGCGCGCGCCGGCGATATGGCCAGCCTTGAAGTCGCCCGCTTCGCGGGTGTCCACGATCACCGCGTCCTCGCGGTTGATCAACTGGGTCGCTTGACTGGACGATACGCCGCTGGAGGCGCTGTTGCGGACCTCGTAGGCGATCCAGGCGGTCAGCACCACGAGGAAGGCGCCCACCAGGAGCGGGTGGTTCTGCACGAATTCGAACAGCTGGTCGATCATGGATCCGGCACACTCTTGTTTCGGAAATAGCGAGGATAACGGGAGGGTTGGGCACCCGAAAGGCGAGAGTATACACCATGGGGCGCACCCCGCGGCATGACCCGTCGCCAATGGGCCGGGACCATGACGCTCGCCTGGCCGTGCGTTATGATGCCGCAAGCCGACTCAAGTCGCGACCCCCGTCGTCCAGGAGGCTGTCTCGAACGGCCCGGCGTCGACAGGAGCCCCGCCCCTCGTCATCGCCAGCAAGCCAGGCAGGGGCGGACAGCCTCCCGGACGGCCCGACGTCGCGCCCACCACGTTCAAGAGGCCCACATCCCCCATGACGACCCAGACCGCCCCACGCCCCGTTGCCCTGATCATCCTCGATGGCTACGGCCACAACCCCGACCCCACCGACAATGCCGTGGCCGCGGCACGCACGCCGAACATGGATCGCCTGTGGCAGGAGCGCCCCCATGCCCTGCTGCATACCGACGGCAAGTACGTGGGCCTGCCCGAGGGGCAGATGGGTAACTCCGAGGTCGGACACATGAATCTGGGCGCCGGCCGAGTCGTCTACCAGGAACTCACGCGAATCTCCAAGGCGATCGAGGACGGCGACCTCGACGTCATCGCCGCGCTGACCGATGCCATCGACGCCGCCGTGGCCGCAGGCCGCGCCGTGCACCTGCTCGGCCTGCTCTCGCCCGGTGGCGTGCACAGCCACGAGGATCACATCCTGGCCATGGCTGAACTTGCCGCCCGCCGCGGCGCCCAGCGCGTCTACGTGCACGGCTTCCTCGACGGCCGCGATACGGCGCCGCGCAGCGCCCTGGCCTCCATCGAGCGCACCAATGCCCGGCTCGCCGAGCTGGTCGGCGCCGACAACGGCTTCGTCGCCACGATCATCGGCCGCTACTTCGCCATGGACCGTGACAACCGCTGGGACCGCGTCGAGAAGGCCTATCGGCTGCTCACCGAAGGCATCGGTGAGTTCGAGGCCTCCAGCGCCGAACAGGGCCTGCGCGCCGCCTACGAGCGCGGCGAGAACGACGAATTCGTCTCCGCCACCGTCATCCGCGACGGTGAAGGCCCTGCATGCATCGCCGACGGCGATGCCGCCATTTTCATGAACTTCCGCGCCGACCGCGCCCGCGAACTGACTCGTGCCTTCGTCGAAGACGGCTTCAGTGGTTTCTCGCGCCGCGCCCGCCCAGCCCTTGCCGGTGGCAGCCTGGTCACCCTGACCCAGTACGCCGCCGATATTCCTGCCCCGGCCGCCTTCCCGCCGGCGGACCTGCACAACACCCTGGGCGAGGTGATGGAGCAACGCGGCCTGACCCAACTGCGCATTGCCGAGACCGAGAAGTACGCCCACGTCACCTTCTTCTTCTCCGGCGGTCGCGAGACCGAGTTCGAGGGCGAGACCCGTGTGCTGGTACCCTCCCCCCAGGACGTCAAGACCTACGACGAGAAGCCGGAAATGAGCGCCGGGGAAGTGACCGACCGCCTGGTCGAGGCGATCGATTCCGGCCATTACGACCTGATCGTGTGCAACTACGCCAACGGCGACATGGTCGGCCACACCGGCGACTTCGATGCCGCGGTCAAGGCCATCGAGACGGTGGATACTTGCGTCGGCCGCGTGGTGGAGGCGATCGAGCGCGCCGATGGCGCCTGCCTGGTCACCGCCGACCACGGCAATGCCGAGCAGATGGTCAATCCCGATACCGGCGTGACCCAGACCGCCCACACCACCTTCGAGGTGCCGCTGATCTACGTCGGCCCGCAATCCGTCAAGCTGCTCGACGATGGGCGCCTGTGCGACATCGCCCCGACCCTGCTGAACATGATGGGCCAGCCGATCCCCGAGGAGATGACCGGCCGGGTGCTGATCGAGCCGGCATGATCGAGCGCGAGCCCAGCCTGCCATGACGCGAATCCGGCAGTGCCATGCCCTCGGTGCCGTGCTGGTGGCCCTGGTCATGCTCTCGGGCCCGGCTTGCGCCCAGCCCAGCGAACGCGAGGCCCGCGAGCGCCTCGACGCCATCGGCAGCGAAATTCAGGCGGTCAACCGGCGCCTCGGCCAGACGCGGCAGGCCCAGGACGAAGCCAGCCGCGAGCTGCGCGAGGTGGAAACCGCCCTGGCCGCGACCCATCGCCGGCTGGACGAAATCCAGGCCGAACGCCGCCGTCTCGCCGATGAGACTGCCGCGCTCGAATCCGTCCGCGATGCGTTGCAGGCCGAGCGCGCCGAACAGGTCGAGATGCTCAACGTGCAGCTGGACGCACTCTACCGCCTGGGGCTCACCCCACAGCTCAAGCTGTTGCTCAACCAGGACGACCCGGCCCGGCTCGACCGGCTGCAGACCTACCTCAACCGCCTGGCTCGGGCACGCAACGAGCGGCTCGACGAAATCGCTCGTCTCGATACCGAACTGGCGGGGAACCGCCGCGAACTGCAGGTCCGTGGCGAACGGCTCGATGGCCTGGCCGACGAATTGGCCGAGCGCAGCGCCGAGCTCGCCGAACGCGTGGCCGAGCGCGAGCGCCTGGTGGCGGAGCTGGACGCACGCTACAGCGACGAGCAGTCGCGCCTGGAGCGTCTCGACCGCGATCGCAACGAAGCGGAGCAAATGCTCGAGCGCGTGCGCGAGGAGCTCGCCCGGCTGGAACGCCCGCCCCCCTCCACGGCCATCGAACGCACCCGCGGCGACCTGCCCTGGCCGGTACAGGGCAACCTCGCCTCGAGCTATCGCCGTGACGACGGGGTGCACTACAACGGCATCCTGATCGAAGCCCGGGAGGGCACGCCAGTCGAGTCGGTGCACGCCGGCCGGGTGGTCTTCGCCGATTGGATGCGCGGCTTCGGCAACCTGTTGATCATCGATCACGGCGACAGCGTCATGACCCTCTACGCTCACCTGCAGAGGTTCGACGTCGCGGTAGGCCAGGCCGTCTCGCGCGGCGAGACCATCGGCACGGTAGGCAACAGTGGCGGCCATGCCACCCCGGCGCTCTACTTCGAAGTTCGCCGCAACGGCGACCCCATCGACCCCCAGGCCTGGATCGCACGGAGATGATCATGAGAGGGATTTCACAAGCCCCGAACCACGGGATATGCTGGACAGCCTCGCCTCGCAACAGCGGAGTTCGCATGCCATCACGCCCTGTCCGTTCACTGCCCGCACCACGACGCCTGCTGGCGGCGCTGCTGCCTATGGCATTGCTGGCTCTGCTCGCCGCTCCCCCAGCCACCGCCCAGGCGACGCCGACTGCGGACGAGCTGCCGCTGGAGGACATCCAGACCTTCGCCGAGGTGTTCGAACGCATCAAGCGGGCCTATGTGGAGGAGGTCGACGACAGCACCCTTCTGCGCAACGCCATGCGCGGCATGCTGAGCGAGCTCGACCCCCACTCCGCCTACCTCGACAGTGAAGAGTTCCAGAGCCTGCGTGAATCCACCGAGGGCGAATTCGGCGGTATCGGCATCGAGGTGGGCCTCGAAGAGGGCCGCCTGACCGTCATCACACCGATCGATGATACCCCGGCGTCGCGGGCCGGGGTGCAGGCACGGGACGTCATCCTGGCGATCGACGATACGCCTACCGAGCGGCTCTCGCTGCAGGAGGCGGTCACCCTGATGCGCGGCGAGGCGGGCAGCGAGATCCAGCTGACCCTTCAGCGCAGCGGCGAGGATGCCCCCATCGAGGTCACGCTGACCCGCGAGGTCATCCGCACCGAGAGCGTGCGCAGCGAGATATTGGAGTCGGGCTACGGCTACCTGCGCGTCAGCCAGTTCCAGAATCGCACCGGCGATCAGGTCAACAATGCCATCCGCCGCATGGAGCGCGACGGGCCGCTCCAGGGGCTGATCCTCGACCTGCGCAACAATCCCGGCGGCGTCCTGCAGTCCGCCGTGGCCGTGGCCGACGCCTTCCTCGACAGCGGCCTGGTGGTCTATACCGAAGGGCGCCTGCCGGATACCGAGATGCGCTTCTCGGCCAGCCGCGAGACCGTCGCCCCCGAGGTGCCGCTGGTGGTGCTGATCAATGGCGGCAGCGCCTCGGCGGCGGAGATCGTTGCCGGTGCGCTGCAGGACCAGCGCCGCGGGGTGATCATGGGCACCGAGAGCTTCGGCAAGGGCTCGGTGCAGCAGGTCCTGCCGCTGGGCAACGGCGAGGGGTTGAAGCTGACCACCGCGCTCTACTACACGCCCAACGGACGCTCGATCCAGGCGCTGGGCATCGAGCCCGACGTCACCGTGGTACGCGGCCGGATCGAAGTGACCGAGGGCAGCCGCCAGCTGCGCGAAGCCGACCTGGAGGGCCACCTGCGTTCGAGCAGCGAGCCGCGCACCTCCAGCGAGACGTCCGCCCGATTGCGCGAGGACTACCAGCTCGGCGAGGCGCTCAACCTGCTCAAGGCATTGAACGTGCTGGAGCGGCGAGAGAGATGAACTGCGCCGCGCTCCGGCAATGTACCGGAGCGTGGCCTCAGCGGCAGGAGCTCGGCAACGTTCCGCGCTGACCGATGGCCTGCTGCATGAGCAGCCGCTTGACCGGCGTGAGCCGGTCGACCCCGGAAAGCCCCAGGTTGCGCAACAGGGTCACCGCCGGATGGCGGGTGCCGAACAATAGCCGGAAGCCATCCATCAGCGCCAGCATCGCGGCGTTGTCGCCGCGACGGCGGCGCGCATAGCGCTCCAGCATGCGCGGTTCGCCCAGGGCGATGCCACGACGCCGGGCGGCGAGGAGTTCCTCGGCCAGCACTGCCGCGTCCATCAGTCCCAGGTTTACGCCCTGGCCCGCCAGCGGGTGGATGCTGTGAGCCGCATCGCCCACCAAGGCGAAACCCGGCTGAACGTAGTGCTCGGCATGCCGCTGGGTCAGCGGCACTGCCAATGCCCGGTCGACGACCTCCACCGCGCCCAGGCGCGCTTCGAAGGCGGACTCAAGTTCACGGCCCAGCGCCGCAGGGGCCAATGCCGTCAACCGCTCGGCCTCTCGGGGAGTGGTCGACCAGACGATCGAACAGTAGCGCGCGTCGCCCGCCACCGTCAGCGGCAGGAACGCCAGCGGACCGGTTGCCAGGAAGACCTGGCGCGCCACGCCGCCATGATCGCGCTCGGTCCGCACCGTGGTTACCACGGCCACGTGGCCGGTATCCCGCTCGCTCACGCCGATGCCGGCCAGCTCGCGCAGCGGCGAACGCGCGCCGTCGGCCGCCACCACCAGCGGCGCCGACAGGCGATGCCCTTCATCGAGCATCACCTCACGCCCCGCGGGACCCTCGTGCAGCCCGATCACCCGAGCGCCCAGCCGCACGGAGACCGTGGGAACTTCGGCCAGCCCCCGTTCGAGGGCCGCCAGGACCACATCGTTCTCGACGATATGTCCGAGCATCGGCACACCGGCCTGTTCCGCCGAGAAGCCCACCTCGCCGCTGCCTTCGCTGTCCCACACCTGCATGTAGCGATAGGGTGTCACCCGGCGTGCCGCCATCCACGGCCAGGCACCCAAGCCTTCGAGCAGCCGCTGGGACACCGGCGTCAGGGCGCTGACGCGCATCGCCGGCAGGCCTTTGCCCACCGCGTCGGCGTCCAGCGGCTCGGGGCGCGCGTCGAGCAGGGCCACGGCGACACCCGCCTGGCCCAGCAGCATCGCCAGAGCGGCCCCCACCATGCCGCCACCCACCACGATGACCTCGAACTGCATTGTCGGCTGCTGCTCTGCCGTTTCCGTCATTGCTCGCTCTCTCGTCTCATCTCGATACGCCTCAGCGCTCCAGCCCCATGGCTCGGCGGGCCAGCCCGCGGCGTAGCGGGCCGATCAGATTGAGCCCCACCAGCCCCGCCGCACGGGCATGCGCCAGCAGGCCGCTATCGACACCGAACAGGCGCACCAAGCCATCGCTGAAGCGGATCACCTGGTGCCGGTCGACGATTCGTCGGGCCTCGAAGTCGCGCAGGGTCAGCATGCCGCCGAGTGGTTCGCCACCGGCCAGCGCCTGTTCCAGCGCGGCCACCAGGTCCGTCACGCCGCGCAGCGCCAGGTTGAAGCCCTGGCCGGCCACAGGGTGCAGCGAATGGGCGGCGTTTCCCAGCACCGCCAGCCCCGGGCGAATGGTTTCCCGCGCGGTGACCAGCGTCAGCGGATAGGCATGGCGGCTGCCGACACGGCGAAAGCGCCCGGCGCGGTCACCGAAAGCCCGTTGCAGTTCAGCGAGAAAGTCGCCATCGCCAAGCGCCAGCCGTGCTTTTTCGCGCCCCGTGACATGGGTCCAGATCAGCGTCATCTGCTGCCCCGGCAGCGGCAGCAGGGCAATCGGTCCTTGGCGTGTGAAGCGCTCGTAGGCGACACCATCATGGGGCTGACTCATCTCGACGTTGGCGATCAGCGCCACCTGATCGTATGGCGCCGAGTCGTTGCTGATGCCCAGCTGCTCCTTGAGCCCCGAGCGGCCGCCGTCGGCCAACACCGTCAAGCCAGCCCGCAGCGTACAGCCCGTGGAGAGAGCGAGTCGATAGCCCTCCGCTTCGGGCACGATCGTCTCCACGCTGGCCGGACAGTGCCAGTCGATGGGCAACTCGGCCAGACGCCGATGCAGTACACGCCCCATCCACGCATTGGGTACGACATAGCCCAGCGCCGCCTGGTCGAGCTCGGCGGCGGTGAGTCGGGTAACGCCCAGGCGGCCTCTCTCGCTGACGTGAATGCGCAGGATGGCGGCCGCCTGCTCTGCCATTGCCGACCACAGCCCCATGGTGCGAAAGCGCTCCGCCGAGCCTTGGGCAATGGCGCTTGAGCGAGCATCGAAGCTGGGTTGCCAGGGCGCCGCGGCGCTGTCGGGAATGGGTGCGGCCTCGATCACCGCGACCGTAAGACCATGCCGCTCGATCAGTGGCGCCAAGGCACAGGCCAGGCTGGCACCCACCAGACCACCGCCGACGATGGCGATATCCACCTGGCGCACGGTTGCTGCCTTCATGAGGCTGGCCCGCTGCTATGGCCTCGCATGACGTAACGTAAATTACGTAATTTCATGATATCCCTTTCACCCCTTGATCATTCTTTCGCCATCAAGGCTTCGATTTCCGCCGCTCGCTTGGGCACATCGGCAGTCAACACTTCGTGCCCCTCTCGCGTGACAGCCACATCGTCCTCGATCCGAATGCCGATGCCGCGAAACCGTGGGGGGACGTCCTCGTCGGCAGGGAGGTACAGCCCCGGTTCCACCGTCAGCACCATGCCCGGCTCCAGCGGCCGCGGCTTGCCCTCGAGGCGATAGTCGCCCACGTCATGAACGTCGAGCCCCAACCAGTGCGAGGTCGAGTGCAGGTAGAAGCGCTTGTAGCTCTCATCCTCGATGCGCGCCTCGACCTCACCCGCGAGCAGGCCCAGTTGAATCAACCCGTCGGTCAGGTCGCGCACCACGCCATCGTGCAGCTCGGTCAGGGTAATGCCGGGGCGCACGGCAGCCACGGCGCGCTCCTGGGCCGCCAGCACCACCTCGTACAATTCACGCTGGGCATCGCTGAAGCGGCCGCCGACCGGAAAGGTACGGGTGATGTCGCCGGCATAGAGGTCGAACTCGGTACCGGCGTCGATCAGCACCAGTTCGCCGTCGTGTAACGGCGCGTTATTCTCGATGTAGTGCAGCACACAGGCGTTGGCACCGCCACCCACGATGCTGGCATAAGCCGGCCCGGTGCCGCCGTGCCAGCGGAACTCGTGCTCCAGTTCGGCCTGGAGGTGGTACTCGGCAAGGCCGGGGCGGGCTGTGCGCATGGCGCGTCGATGCGCCTGGGCAGAGATCCTGGCCGCATGGCGCAGCAGGGCCAGCTCACCCTCGCTCTTGATCAGGCGCTGCTCATGCAGCAACGGGGCTAGGTCGACATAGCTTCGCGGCGGCTGGGCACCGCGACGAGCCCGGGCGGACAGGCGCCCCCGCACGTCATCGGCCAGGGCCAGGGCATCGGCATCGCCAAGCAGCAGGTAGAGGGTAGGGCGGCCATCCAGCAGCGCCTCCAGGCGCTCGTCGCGCTCGGCGTTCTCGAAGGCTTGGTCGACGCCGTGTTCGCGCATGGCCCCCTCGGCCCCCAACCGTATGCCGGTCCAGGCCTCCAGGCTCGGGTCGCGGTCCTGGCAAAACAGCACGCTTTCGCCTTCGCTGCGCCCCGGTAGCAATAGCAGCAGGGCATCGGGCTCGGGAAAGCCGGTAAGGTAGTGAAAGTCGCTGTTCTGGCGGAAGGGGTAGTCGCTATCCCGTGAGCGGGTGACGAGCGAGGCGCCGAGCAGCAACACGGCACTATCCGCCGGCAGCTGCTTCATCAGCGCTTCTCGGCGGGTGCGGTACTCGTCGTTGCCGATCGGCGCGGGACGGGGTAGGGGCTCTGGCAGCATCGTGGCTCCTTACGGGTTCCGGTGACAAGAAGGCGGCATCAGTGATGGGTGGGGTCGCTGGACTCCACCTGCGGCTGCCCGGGGTGCTGTTCGGTGTAGAGCAGCATGGCGGCCATCCGCGCATGCTCGGTCAGGGCGAACAGGTCGTTCTCGTTTTCGGCGCTGTCGACGATGTCAGTCTCGATGTCGGCGATGCCGGCGAGGTCGTCCACGGCCTCGCGCAGCGCCGCCGACCAGTTCTCACGCGGTTCGTTGCCGGCATCGGCGATAACCTCGAGGAAGCCGAGCGTCCACTCCTGCAGGCCACGGGCACGCTCGGCCAGTGAAAACAGGTCGTCGGGCAGCAGCGGTTCGTAGTTGAGGGCGCTGTCGGCAAGGGCTTCGAGGGTCTGGCGCCGCCAGGCCAGTATCACCTCGGCGCTCTCGCGGTCGCGCGGCTGCTCGACGCCAAGCCCCAGGCAGACTTCCTCCAGCCAGGCATCGGCAGTGAGATCCTGCAGCGCCAGCTCGGCGCACAGGCGTCCATCGAGGAAGGCGGGCGACTGCATGCTGCCATGGGAGAGGAAAAGGTCGGCCAGGATGGTGAAATCCGGGCGATCGTCGTTCGGTGACATGAGAAATTCCTCATCGGATGGCGGAGAGTTGCCTCTTGCAGGCCGCGCTGCGTTGACCGCCTGCAAAGGGCTCTCTTATAGTGGACGACTGAATTGATGTGTCTTGTTACACCGGATGTTAACGCATCGGGCCGACAAGCCGACACCGGAGCCCTCCATGAGCGATGACGCTACTCGCCCCACCGCACAGGTGACCCTGCTGGGCCGGCACTACGTGTTCGCCTGCAATGCCGGCGAAGAGCGCAAGCTGGAGCGAGCCGCCCGCTATCTCGACCGTGCCATGCAGGGCATTCACTCCCAGAACAATCTGCTCGGCAGTGAGCGCGTGGCGCTCATGGCGGCGTTGAACATTACCCACGAGCTGCTCGAGGTGCTGGATAACCGGCGTAGCGAGGAGCAGCAGCTCGATCGGCTGAGCGAGCGCCTGGAGCAAGCCATGGCGGGCGCGGTGCCGGGTAACATAACTCCTGCCGAATGACGTTGGACCCGCCCGTTAGCTCTGATAGGATGAAGTTGTTCCCTGGGGTGTTGGCCAGTCGTTAAAGTCCCTCGAGCCTATGAGCAATACCCAGGGCGGCCATTTGCTAGCCGGACCCGTGTGCATGTCCGTGCGTCGGAAAGCCTGACGGTTCGGCTGCGGCCACCCACCTTGAACCAAGGGTTCAAGGGCCAGAACGACAGCGGCACTCTGGGGAACTCCACGTATCATGCACGTTCTGCACGACCCTCTTGTCTCCGATGACTTCGCTACCCGGCGTCAGCTACGCCAGGAGCTGCGACGTCGACGGCGAGCGCTGAGCCCGACTCGACGTCAGCAGGCCGACCGCGCCCTGTGTCGTCGCCTGCGCCAGTTGCCCGAGGTAAAGCGGGCCCGGCGCGTGGCGCTCTATCTGCCCAACGACGGCGAAATCGACCCCCGACCACTGATTCCCTGGCTGACTCGCCGCGGTGTGCGTGTCTATCTGCCCGTACTGAAGCCGCTGTCGGAAAACAGCCTGTGGTTCGTGCACTACCACCCCGGCACGCCCATGCGACGTAACCGCTTCGGGATACCCGAGCCGCAGACGCGCCATGGCGCCCATCGTGCCCGACGGCTGGCGACCTGGGCACTGGATCTGATCCTGTTGCCGCTGGTGGGCTTCGACGATCAAGGCCAGCGTATGGGGATGGGCGGCGGATTCTACGACCGCAGCCTGGCCTTCACCCGGCGCCCCGGCCCGCGTCCCACGCTGATCGGCCTGGCCCACGATTGCCAGCGGGTGGACCGTCTGCCAACGGCGCCCTGGGACGTGCCGCTGGATGCCATCGTCAGCGATGCGCGGCTGGTTCGTCCCTGAGCCACCCGCCGAGCGGCCGGCCGTTCAGTACGGCAGGTGACACAACCTCAATACAAAAAAACCGGCCGAAGCCTGGCTTCGACCGGTCCTGAAATCATCTGATCATGGCACTGTCTGCCGACTCAACCGCCTGCCAGCGCCTGGGCATAGCCAGTGACCACTACACCTATGCCAAATGCCAGCACCAGTGCCATGACCAGATCGGGCTTACGCTTCATTGTTACCTGCTCCTGACGTTCCCGTAGTTGAAAGGTGTCGCAAAGACCGCGACTGCGCCGACTATAGGGCCTGTGACGCGTTGATGACAACTGGTTCAAGCGCCGATTACATAATGAAACCCAAGCCAATTCCCGGTTTTGGCGTAAGTCACCGCTTACCAACGTCGAGTCCCTCACAGTCAGGCCATGAACAGGCGGTAGGCGTCGTTGTCCGTCTCCTTCCAGTAGCGATAACCGATCTCGTCGAAATACTCCTCGACATGAGAACGATTGCCGTTGGGCACCTGCATGCCGACCAGTACGCGACCGAAGGCGGCACCGTGGTTGCGATAGTGGAACAGCGAGATGTTCCAGTCCTGAGGCAGATGAGTGAGGAAATTCATCAGCGCACCGGGGCGCTCGGGAAATTCGAAGCGATAAACCTCCTCGTCGAAGTGCTCCTTGGGCCGGCCGCCGCCGAGATGGCGAATATGCAACTTGGCGAGCTCGTTGTCGGTGAGGTCGACTACCGGGTACCCGGCTTCACGTAGCTTGTCGATCACCGCCTGGCGATCCTCGCCGCCCGGCTTGACCTGCACGCCGACGAAGATGTGCGCTTCCTCGGGGTCGGCGTAGCGGTAGTTGAACTCGGTGACCATGCGCTTGCCGATCGTACGGCAGAACTTCTTGAAGCTGCCCGGCCGCTCGGGAATGGTCACGGCCAGGATCGCCTCGCGCTGCTCGCCGAGTTCGGTGCGCTCGGCGATGTGTTGCAGGCGGTCGAAGTTAGTGTTGGCCCCCGAGTTGATGCACAGCAGGGTCTGGCCCTCGACCCCGGTCTGCTGGATGTACTTCTTGAGCCCGGCCAGCGACAGCGCCCCCGAGGTCTCCGATACCGCCCGGGTGTCGTCGAAGATGTCCTTGACCGCCGCGCACATCTCGTCGGCGTTGACGGTGATGACGTCGTCGATCAGGTCGCGCACGATCTTGAACGGCACCTTGCCGATCTGCGCCACGGCCACGCCTTCGGCGAACACGCCGACCTGGTCGAGCGTCACGCGCCTGCCGGCGGCGAGCGCCGCCTTGAGGCAGGCGCTGTCCTCGGCCTCAACGCCTATCACCTTGATGTCGGGTCGCAGGTACTTGACGTAGGCCGCCACGCCGGCAATCAACCCGCCGCCACCCACTGGCACGAAGATGGCGTCCAGCGGGCCGCTGTGCTGGCGCAGGATCTCCATGGCCACGGTGCCCTGACCGGCGATGACGTCGATGTCGTCGAAAGGGGGGATATAGGTGTAGCCGTGTTCGGCAATCAGCTCCTGGGCGTGCTCGGCGGCGGCGGCGAAGGCATCGCCCTTGAGCACGACCTTGGCGCCGCGGGCCCGCACCGCCTGGACCTTGATCTCCGGCGTGATACGCGGCATGACGATAACCGCCTTGACGCCCATCAGCTTGGCCGCCATGGCCAGCCCCTGGGCATGGTTGCCGGCCGAGGCCGCGATCACGCCCTTGGCCTTCTGCTCTTCGGAGAGCTGCGCCATCTTGTTGTAGGCGCCGCGAATCTTGAAGGAATAGACGGGCTGCAGGTCCTCGCGCTTGATCAGAATCTGGTTGTCGAAGCGCCGTGACAGGAAGGGGGCAGGCGAGATAGGCGTTTCACGAGCGGCTTCGTAGACGTGAGCCTGGAGGATCTTCTTGACGGTAGCTTCGAGCATCCTGATGGTCCCGGAGGAAAGTGGCGCAGAGGGGCGGCAGCGTCTGCTGCACTGCAGAGAACCCCTATAGGTAGCATCTCTGTAACCTCGTCGTCCAGCGTACGCGTCGGCAGGAGACGCCCTCTGGCCTATAATGGCGCGGCATCCGCCACCCATCGACTGCGAGCAAGACATGACCCAGGACGAACTGAAGGACGCCGTGGCCGCCGCCGCCATTGCGGAAATCGAATCGAAACTCGAGCGCGACACCATCCTCGGCATCGGCACCGGCTCCACCGCCAATCTGTTCATCGACCGCCTGGCGCGGCTGCGCCACGACTTCCAGGGCGCCGTGGCCAGTTCCGAGGCAAGCGCCGAACGCTTGCGGCGCCACGGCATCGAGGTGTTCGAACTCAACAGTGTGGGCACCGTTCCCTTCTATATCGATGGCGCGGACGAAGTGAACGCTCACTTGCATATGATCAAGGGCGGCGGTGCGGCGCTGACCCGCGAGAAGATCGTGGCGGCTTGTGCCGAACGCTTCATCTGCATCGCCGATGGTTCGAAGAAGGTCGATCGCCTCGGAGCCTTCCCGCTGCCGGTCGAGGTGATCCCCATGGCGCGCTCCTACGTGGCGCGTGAGCTGGTCAAGCTGGGCGCTGATCCGGTCTACCGCGAAGGGGTGGTGACCGACAACGGCAATCAGATCATCGACTGCTTCGAGTTCATGATCGACGACCCGGTGGCCATGGAGGCGCGCCTCAACGCCATCGTCGGTGTGGTCACCAACGGCCTGTTCGCCGCGCGTGGCGCCGACGTGCTGCTGCTGGGCACCGAGCAGGGTGTGGAGCGTCTGACTCCTGCCTGAGCGCAGGCCAGGCAGTATGTGATGACTTACTCGCCCGGCAGCAAGCGCTGCAGCCCGGCCAAGGTCCGGGCCAGGGCGCCACGATTGGCCGCGACCACCGCCAAGCCGGCCTCGGCCAGGCGATGCCGCTCGGCCTCGTCGAGAAACAGGGTGACCAGAGTGTCGGCCAGCGCCGCACTGTTGGCCACCTCGACCAGCGCCCCTCCTTGACGCAGCGTCTCGGCGATATCAGCGAAGTTGGCAAGCTCGGGGCCGGTCAGCACCGGCACGCCCATGGCGGCCGGTTCGAGCAGGTTGTGCCCCCCTATCGGCACCAGGCTGCCACCGACGAAGGCCAGGTCGGCAGCCCCGTAAAGCGCAAGCAGCTCGCCCATGGTGTCGCCCAGATAGACGGCGGTGCGCGCGTCGGGCCACTCGCCGAGTGAGCGACGCGCCAACATCATGCCGCGTTCGCGGACGAGCTCGGCCACCGAATCGAAGCGCTGGGGATGACGCGGCACCAGTATCAACAGAGCATCGGGGTAGGAGTGTCGCAGTCGGGCATGGGCCTCCAGCAATTGCTGCTCTTCACCGGGGTGGGTGGAGCCGGCTACCCACACGGGGCGTGAGCCCAGGCGCGTACACAGGCGCTTGCTGGCCTCGCTCGATGCGTCATCCGGCGTCAGGTCGTATTTGAGCGAACCCACCACGTCGATGCGCGTGGCCGGCATGCCCAGTTCACGAAAGCGCTCGGCGTCACCGCGCGACTTGGCGGCCAGCCAGTCGAGCTGACCCAGTGCGGCTGCCATCAGCGGGCGCAGGCGGCGGTAACCACGGAAAGCGCGCGGCGAGAGGCGGCCATTGGCCACCGCCGTAGGCACGCCGTGGCGACGACACGCCGCCAACAGGTTGGGCCAGATCTCGGTCTCGAAGAAAATGGCGAGCGATGGCGACAACCGAGCCACGAAGCGGCGCGCGGCGCCGGGATAGTCGAGCGGCACGAAGTAGTGTTGCAACCGCTCGGCCTGTCCGGCCTGCCGCCTCGCTGCGATCAGCGCCCGCACCCGCTCGGCGCCGGTAGCCGTCATGGTGGTCACCACCAGGCGATGGTTCGGGTAACGCGCCAGCAGCGCCTCGATCAACGGACGGGCGGCCTGCACCTCGCCCACCGAGGCGCAGTGCAGCCACAGGCAGGACGCGGAAGCGGGTAGGCGCGGTATCCGTCCGAGCCGCTCCCCACGCCGGTTGGTGAGCGCATGCTCACGCCAGACCCGGCGCAAAACGAGGGGAGAAAGCAGATAGAGGGCCGCCGAATAGAGCCAGCGTGGCCAGCGCGGCAGGGGTGCAGTCATCAGCTCTCGCGATCGAGAATGGTGGCGATCATGGCAGTGGTGGACACGCCATCCTCGAAGCCCAGCACCTTGACCTCACCGCCGGCGGCGCGCACCGCCTCGCCGCCGGCGATCTCCTCGGCGCGGTAGTCACCGCCCTTGACCAGCACATCGGGCAGCACCGCCTCGATCAGCCGCTGCGGGGTGTCCTCGCTGAACGGCACCACCCAGTCCACCGCGCCGAGGCCGGCCAGCACCTGCATGCGCCGAGCCAAGGGATTGATCGGGCGCCTGGGGCCCTTGAGCCGACCGATGGAAGCGTCGTCGTTGACCGCTACCACCAGCCGGTCGCCGAGCTGACGAGCGTGCTCCAGGTAGGCCACGTGGCCGGCATGCAGGATGTCGAAGCAGCCGTTGGTCATCACCACCCGTTCGCCGCGCAGCTGGGCGGCGCGCACCGCCTCGATCAGCGGCGCCTCGCCGATGACGCCGAATTCCGCCAGCTTGTCGCCGTGCACCGCGGTGTAGAGTTCGGCGATCGACAGCGTGGCGGTGCCGGGCTTGGCCACCACCAGGCCGGCCGCCAGGTTGGCCAGCGTCATGGCCTCGGGGAAGCCGTGGCCGGCCGCCAGCGCCAGTCCCAGCACGCCGATCACGGTGTCGCCGGCGCCGGTGACGTCGAAGACCTCGCGCGCCCGGGTCGGCAGATGCAGCGGCTCATGGTCGCCACGGATCAGCGTCATGCCCTTCTCGCTGCGGGTGATCAGCAGCGCCTCCAGCTCCAGCTCGGCGCACAGCGCCGCGCCCTTGGCGGCCAGTTCATCGTCGCTGCGGCAGCGGCCAACCACCGCCTCGAACTCGGTCAGGTTGGGCGTGATCACGCTAGCCCCGCGGTACTTGCCGAAGTCGTTGCCCTTGGGATCGATCAGCACCCGCTTGCCGGCACTGCGCACCAGGGCAATCAGTTCCTCGACCCGGTTGAGGGTGCCCTTGCCGTAATCGGAGAGAATCACCAGGTCGCATTCGGGCAACCCCTGCTCGACACGGGCCAGCAGCCCACGGGTGTCGAGTTCTTCCAGGCCGTCCTCGAAGTCGAGCCGGATCAGCTGCTGGTTGCGGCTCATCACCCGCAGCTTGGTGATGGTGGGGATCCCCGGACTGCTCTCGAAGTAGGTGTCGACGCCGGCAGCGTTCATGCGCTCTGTCAGCCGGCGGGCGTTGTCATCGTCGCCGACCATGCCGCTGAGCGCGGCATGGGCACCCAGCGAGGCGATGTTGAGCGCCACGTTGGCCGCCCCACCGGGGCGATCCTCGCACTCCTCCACTCGCACCACCGGCACCGGAGCCTCCGGCGAGATACGGGAGGTGGCGCCCTGCCAGTAACGGTCGAGCATGACGTCGCCCACCACCAGCACGTGCGCCTGCTCCAGCGCGGTCAGGTCAAGCTTCATCGGGTCGTTCCTCTTCCTTGCGTACGTTCGGCCGTGCCAGCAGCGCATCGAGCTTGCCGATCACATCCTCGATACGGATCAGCGTCATGGCGTCGGCATGGCGGACACGCTGGCCCCAGTTGATCTCGTCGAGCTCCCGATGCAAGTAGGTGCGCACCGCATCCGGGTAACGATTGACCACGTAGTCGCGCCATCGATAAGGCGCCGCGCGGTCGGGATTGGTGGTGGCGAACAGCCCCACCACCGGCGTGCCCATGGCATTGCCCATGTGCACCGGGCCGGAGTCCGGGGCGATGACCACCCGAGCGCGGGCGATCAGCGCCAGCAGGCCCTTGAGCGAGGTAGCGCCGATGGCATCGATCACCGCCTCCGGACGACTGAGCGTGACGATACGTTCGCCCATCTCCCGTTCCAGGGTGCTGCCGCCGCCAGTGAGCACCGTCTTCAGGCCATACTGGGCCCAGGCATGCTCGATGACGGCGGCGTAGCCTTCCGCCGACCAGTTGCGGAAATTGCGCAGCCGCGGATTGGCACAGGGGCTCATCAGCACATAAGGGGCATCGCCGGTCAGGGCAGCGGCCTCGTCGAAGGCCTCGGCCGGCACCGGCAGGTCCCACTCCAGCGACAGATCCTCTACGCCCAGCAGACGGACGAAGTCGAGAAACGACTCCAGCACGTGGGCACGAGGGTGCGGCGCCAGCTGGCGGTGGGTGAACCAGTGCTGGGCGTCCTTGGCCCGCGCCTTGTCATAGCCCACCCGCACCTTGGCCTTGAGCCCCAGCGAGAGCACGCTGGCACGCAGCGCCTGCTGCATGTGCAGCAGTACGTCGAAGCGGGTGTCGGAGAGCTCACGCCACAGCCGGCGCATGCCGGCCAGGCCCGAGGCCTTGTCGTAGACGACGAATTCGACCCCCGACAGGCCAGCCAGTAGACTGTGTTCCGCCTTGCCGATGATCCAGGTGATGCGCACATCGGGCCACTGACGCTGCAGGGCGCGCACGGTGGGTACCAGATTGCACACATCGCCGAGGGCGGAGAGTCGCAGCACGGCGATATGGCGCGGTTGGGCAGGCAGAGGATGCTTCATGCACTTGGCAACATGTCGGACGGGAAAGGTTTTCATTCTATATGATGCGGACAGTGTATGTGACGCCGAGTCGGCGCCACAAATCGGCCCGTCGCTGTTCGACCCGCAATATTGGCAGTGCGCCGACCGCGTGGTCGGGCAAGCCCCGGGGCGTGGCAACAGTTTGTTCCTCGACGTTGGCGGCGAACAGTGGGTGCTGCGCCCCTATCGCCGTGGCGGGCTGGCCTCACGGATCAGCACGGCACGCTACCTGTGGACGGGACTCGAGCGCACCCGCGCCTTTCGCGAGCAGCGCCTCACCGCCTACCTCCATGCACAGGGCCTGCCTGTGCCGCGACCGGTGGCCGCCGGCGTCACTCACCACGGCCTGACCTACTCCGCGGCTCTGATCACGGTGCGCATCGACGGCGCCCGCGCCCTGGCGGAGCGACTTGGCCAAGCCGAAGCGCCGCTTTTCGAACGGGTCGGTGCCACCGTGCGCCGCTTCCATGAGGCCGGCCTCGATCACGTCGACCTCAATGCCCGCAATCTACTGGTCGATGCTGATGACCAGGTGTGGCTGATCGATCTCGACCGCTGCCGGCTGCGCGCCCCCGGGGCGTGGCGCGAGGCCAACCTTGAGCGTCTCGGCCGCTCGCTGGCCAAGTTCGGTACCGCCGAGGCCATGGCGGCGATCCGCCGCGGCTACGCTTCCCACCCCTGACCCGCTCCGCC
Organism: Billgrantia sp. C5P2; assembly: GCF_051062895.2. Taxonomy (NCBI): domain Bacteria; kingdom Pseudomonadati; phylum Pseudomonadota; class Gammaproteobacteria; order Oceanospirillales; family Halomonadaceae; genus Billgrantia; species Billgrantia sp. C5P2. The sequence goes on along the minus strand of NZ_CM128542.1, from coordinate 17,221 downwards.
GCGTTTTGGCAATGCTTGGAACGGAAGGCTCGCACCACTCTCAGACCTTGGCAGCGCTCCCCTCCTTCCCGGCATATTCATCGATCAGGGCGCGCACGTGCGCGGCCACGTCGAAATGACGTTCTGCCCTCGCTCTTGCGGCGCGACCCAGGCGTTCGCGCAGTGCCGCGTCCTGCCCGAGTTCCGCCATGGCCTCGGCCCAGGCCTGCGGCTCCTCCGGCGCGACGAGGCGCCCGCAGTCGGCCTCGAGAAGTTCGGGTATCGCCCCGCTGTCGGCGCCGATGACCGCCTTGCCGGCCGCCATTGCCTCGACCACGGTCAGACCGAAGGCCTCGTTGCGCGAGGGCACGCAGACGATGTCCAGCGCCTCGAAGAGGCGCGGCAGGTCGGAGCGAAACCCGGTGAAGGTCACATGCGCTTCCAGCGCCAGCGCCGTGACCCGCTCGCGCAGGTGCGCCACGTAGGCTTCGTCGCTGCCCTCGCGAGCCGCAAGCCCGCCGATCAGCACGCCATGCCAGGCCAGCCCGGGAGCGCGCTCGTGCAGCCGGGCCAGGCCTTCCAGCCACACCTCGTGGCCCTTGCCGTCGGTCAATCGTCCCGGCAAGCCGATCGCCACCTGATCCTGGACAACACCCAGTTCTCGACGCAGCGCCTCGCGCGCAACGGTGTCCAGTTGCGGGACATAGGGGGTCTGGTCGATGCCCAGGTAGAGCCGGCGAATGCGCTCGGGGGGCAGCGGAAAGGCAGCCAGGTTGCGCTGGCGTGTCGCCTCGCTGATGGCGAACAATCGCGTGACGTGACCGTAGGCCCAGCGATGATAGAGGTCCTTCTTCGGCCGGGTAACACCCATGTGGTCGGTGAAGAACAACTCGAGGCTCGGCCGCAGGGTCGCCAACAGCGCTCCCAGGCGCAGGTCGCTGGACTTGTGGCAGTGCAGCACGCCAATGCCGTGGCGCTTCAGGTAGGCCAGCACGCGCCCCGCCTGCAGCAGTGCCCGGCCCCGTGAAGGGACTGTCAGCGTCTCGACGCCGGCGGCCACCAGGCTGGCAGCCACACGCGAGCCCTCCAGCGCCAGTCCATGGGGCTCCCACCCTTGGCGTTGCAGCTCGGGTATAATCCGCGCAGGATACATTTCGAGTCCGCCCCAGCCGTCCGAGAGGCAGATGTGCATGACCTTGCGTGACAAGGCTGTCTCCTTGGTGTCGATCAACCGGGGCTCGGGAGCCCAGATGACGTCTTCTTCCCGCGTGGCCGGTCGCCACGCAACGGACCAGCCGCCACACATCCTGGTGGTGCGCAACGACAAGCTCGGCGACTTCATGCTCGCCTGGCCGGCACTCGCCTGCCTCAAGGCCGGCGCTCCCGAGGCGCGTATCAGTGTACTGGTGCCGAGCTACACGGCACCGATCGCTCGACTGTGCCCATGGATCGACGAGGTGATCCTCGACCCCGGCGACGGCGCCGGGAAACAGGCGCAGCGCAAGCTGCTCGCGCAACTGCGCAGCGCGCGCTTCACGGCCATGCTGACGCTGTACTCCACCCCGCGCATCGGCTGGCTGGGCTGGCGTGCCGGTATTCCGTGTCGCCTGGCGCCTGCCACCAAGTGGGCGCAGCTATTCTACAACCATCGCATCGTCCAGCGCAGGTCGCGCTCGGCCAAGCCGGAATACCTGTACAACATCGAGCTCGCCGAGGCCCTGCTCGACATCGAGGGACATCTCCCTCCCCGCCGTCCCACACCACCGTACTGGCCGCTGCCAACCGGGGCCGTGGAAACCCAGCGCGAGACGATCGCCACTGAGCTGACCCTCGATACGCAAGCGCCCTGGCTCTTCCTGCACGCCGGCAGCGGCGGCTCGGCGGTCAACCTTTCCCCCGTTCAGTACGCCGAACTGGCGACGGCCGTCGACTCGCGCCTTGCCGATACGGTGCTCCGCCCGCACTGGCTGTTGACCGCCGGTCCCGGCGAGGAACCGACCGCTCGCGAACTCCGGGACTCGCTCGCTTCCCGGGGGCTGTCGGCAACGGTACTGCCGCCGCGTGCGAGTCTCGGGGATTTTGCCCTGACGCTCGCAGTCGCCGACCTGTTCATCGCCGGTTCCACTGGGCCGCTGCATATCGCCGGCTGCCTCAACCGACCCACGGCGGGCTTCTACCCGGCGCGCCGCTCAGCCACCTCACTACGTTGGCAAACCTGCAACGACGCGTCGCGCCGCCTCGCTTTCAGCCCACCCGAAGCGGCCGGTGAAAGCGACATGGCGGCGATCGATATCGAGACCGCAGCCGATGCAATCAGCGCTCAGGTGCGTCGTCGGGTGGCGGCGACGTCCGCGTCCTGATCCACAGGTCGGCATACTTGGCGAAGGTGGAGTGGGCCGAGAGCAGCGCCAGCAGCAGGCCCTGGCGCCCATCGAGAAAGCCCGCACGCAGCAGGTACATGCGCAGGAAACAGCCCAACCCATGCACCAACCCGGCCGAGAGGCTGCCCTGCTTGCCACGGGCGGCACGCTGCTCGGCCCAGGCTTGGGCGTAGTGGGCCGACTTTTCCAGGTAATGGCGCAGGTCACGGTAGGTATAGTGCAGCAAGTCGCCCTGCAGGGCCTTGACCGGCAGCCCCCCGCGATTCTGCAGCTTCTCGTGGACCAGGGCCGCATCATACCCCGCTTGCCCTCTGGGATAGAGCCGCGCCACCCGGTCGGGGTACCAGCCGGAGTGGCGTATGAAGGCGCCGAAGCACCAGGAGAGGCGCGGCAGGGTATAGATGGCCGGCTCGTCGACGGTCATCGCGGACTGGATGCTCTCGCGCAGCTCGGGGGTCACTCGTTCATCGGCATCGATCATCAGGATCCAGTCGCTCTCGGCCAAGGCCTCGGCGCGCTGGCGCTGCACGCCGAAACCCTGCCAGTCGTCATTCACCGTCACCTTGTCGGTGAACTCACGGGCAATGGCGCAGGTCGAATCCTGGCTCCCGGCATCCAGCACCACGAGCTCATCGGCCCAGCGCAGCGTCTCCAGGCAGGCACGCAGGTGGGCGGCCTCGTTCTTGACGATCAGTACGGCAGCCAGGGTCATCGGCCACTCCTCGTGGATTCGGCGGCTGGCCAGTTTACTGCCGCAACCGCGAGGCCAGCAAACCCGGTCGTGGGCTGCCTACGACACGATTCGTGGTGCAAGACGAGATAGGCTTGATAAGCTATCAGTCGAATTCAATGGATGAATCCACACAATGCCTATCCCTTCCAAGCTGCTCGAGCTGGCTCGCCCCCGCTGGCTGTCGCTGCTGATCATCGGGCTCTGCCTGGGTTACGCCATTACCGTGCTGACCCGCGTCCCCTCCTGGGGCCTGCCCTTACTGACGCTTGCCTGGGTAGGGCTGAGTGCCCTCTTCCACTGGGGTGCACCTCTCACATCGCGCGCCGATGTACCTCGCAGGTGGCCTTGGGCACTGCTCCCCATCGCGCTGTGGGGGCTCTATCTCTATCTTGCCGAGAGCTTCGGCATCGTCGACCTGAGCGCGGTGTTCTTCCACCTGCAGGCCGGCATGGCCGACCATGGCGGGGTAAGCCGCATCGGTGCAGCGTTCTTCTACACACTTTCGATGGTCGCGCTGCTGGCTTCGTTCACCTGGCTGGTACGCCATGATCATCGCTGGCGCCGCGGCGAACCACTGCTGGCCCTCGTGCTGCTGGTGAGCAACCCCCTGTTATATGGCGTGGGCCAGCGCGGTGCCGCCATCGTCACCAAGCCCGACGCCTGGCTGGAGCGCCATTACGTCGAGCCGATCCTTCTCGAATCGCCCCGGGATCCGCCCAACCTGCTGCTGCTGTACCTGGAGAGCATCGAACGCACCTATTCCGATCGTGAGCGCTTCGGCGATGCCTATGCAGAGCTGGACGCCATCGGTGAGCACGGTCTGGTTTACGAAGGCATCCGTCAGGTCGACAATACCGGCTGGACCATGGCCGGCATGATCGCCAGCCAATGCGGCACGCCTCTCATGCCGGCCGGTCTGCTGCATGACCGCCAGTTCTCTCCCTTGGAAAAGGTCGTGCCCGGCGTCGACTGTCTCGGTGACCTGTTGTCGGCACAGGGCTACCAGCTCACCTACATGGGCGGCGCCAGCGTCAACTTCGCCGGCAAGGGCCTGTTCTATGAAGGGCACGGCTTCGACACCATCCTCGGACGCGAGGAGCTCCAGCCCCTGCTCGAAGATCCCGAATACGTCAACAACTGGGGGCTCTACGACGACTCGCTCTTCGAGTTCAGCCTGCAGGAACTGCGCCGCCTGAATGCGGAAGGGGGCCCCTGGGGCCTGGTCACTCTGTCCATATCGGGCCATGCGCCGTATGGCTATCCCGCCCAGGCTTGCCTCGATCGACAGGGGGAGTTCGACGGCAACGACATTCTATTCTCTGTGGAGTGCTCGGCCTGGCTGGCCCGGAGTTTCCTCACCCGGGCCGAGGCCGAGGGCCTGCTCGACAACACTGTCGTGATTGTTGCCAGCGATCATTTGACCATGCGCGTATCGGCTTGGGAGCAACTGATCGAAGGCGAGCGCGACAATACCTTTATCCTGATGGGGCCCGGTATCCCCCAGGGCCGGCAGAGGCGCGAAGCCTCCATGGTGGATGCCTTCCCCACCATTCTCGAGGCAATGGGCTATACCATCGATTGGCATCGCGCCGGTCTCGGGGTTTCGCTGCTTTCGGACGAGCCGACTCTGCTCGAGGAGCATGGCATCGAATTCTTCAATGCCCGCATGCGCGAGGAGATCGTGCTGCAGGAACGCCTCTGGGAAGGGCTGACACCGCCTAATCAGGAGCCTGAACCGGAGGAACCCCAGGTGCAGGTCGTGGAAACGCCGGAGGATGCCACCGGCGAGGAACCTGCCGAGGTGCAGTAGATACCCGCCGTCGGCTGCTCAACCGTGCGTGAACGCCGCACGGGACGACGCCAACACGGCGGCTAGTACTCGCTGAGGCGAGAGCTGCACCTGGCAGTTGGTGTGGCCCAGCGGGCAGGTACGTTCGAAGCAGGGTGAGCAGGAAAGCCCCAGATAGTGGATCTCGGCGTTGTCGGTCAACGGCGGCGTATAGGCCGGTGACGATGAGCCGTAGAGTGCCTGAATACGGGTGCCGACCGCGGCGGCCACGTGCATCAGTCCGGAGTCGTTGGTGACCACCTGCTGGCAGTCGGCGAGCAGGTCCACCGCATCGGCCAGGCGGGTTTGGCCGCACAGGTTATGCACCTGCGCCTGGCCCTCTGCGATCGCATCCCCGGCCGCGACGTCCTTGGGCCCACCCAGCACACGCACCTCGAAGCCGTCGGCCACCAGGCGTTCGGCCAATTCGCGGAAGTGACCCAGCGGCCACTGCTTGGCCGGGCCGTACTCGGCGCCGGGCATCATACCGATGGCCGGCCGCGAACTCAGCCCCAGGCGCAGGCGCAGCTCGGCCAGATTGTCGAGGTCGACCCGCAAGCGTGGCCGGGGAATGGCGAAATCGCTGCGTTTGGCCTCGTCGGCCGGTAGACCAAGCGCCACGAAGCGCTTGACGGTCTGGTCCAGCGTCGCCCTGTCGAGCTCGCGCCGCTCATTGAGCAGCCCATAGCGCTGCTCGCCGGTAAAGCCCACCCGGTGGGGAATGCGCGCCAGGAACGGCACCAGGGCCGACTTCCAAGAGCGCGGCAGCACGATCGCCTTGTCGAAGCGCCCGCGCAGCCGCTGCGCCAGGGCACGCCGGGTCGACCAGCCAAACTCGCCGTGGCCGACGTCCAGACTCACCACCTCGTCGACCTCCTCCATGCGCTCGAGAATGGGCTGCGACCAGCCCGGCGCCACGACGCCGATGCGACTCTCGGGCTGGCGCTGCTTCAAGGTCTTGAACAGGCTCTGGGCCATGACCATATCGCCGACCCAGGAGGGGCCGACTACGAGAATGCGGGACACCGGCGCAGACGCCTGGCTCATCCCTTGGCCTCGTCCAGCCACTCCAGGTAGGCCTTCACGCCTTCGGCCACGGTGCGGAACTCACGCTCGTAGCCGGCCTCGCGCAGGCGCGAGATATCGGCTCGTGTATAGCTCTGGTAGCGCCCCTTGAGCTCTTCGGGAAAATCGATGTACTCGATGCGACCGCGGCCATGGTGGGCAATCACCGCCTCGCCGATGGCCTTGAACGGTTCGGCACGACCGGAGCCAAGGTTGAAGATGCCTGACTTGCCGGGGTTGTCGAGGAACCACAGGTTGACGTCCACCACGTCGCCCACGTAGACGAAGTCGCGGCTCTGCATACCCGCCTCATAGCCGTCCCAGGCGCCGAACAGCCTGAGATCCTGCCCCGCGCTGACCTGGGTATGGTTGTGGTAGGCCACGCTGGCCATCTTGCCCTTGTGCTGCTCGCGCGGGCCGTAGACGTTGAAGTAGCGGAACCCCACCACCTGGCTGGTCAGTTCATTCCAGTGCTGGCGCACGTACTGGTCGAACAGCAGCTTGGAGTAGCCATAGACGTTCAGCGGCTTCTCGTACTCGGGCTCCTCGCGGAACACCTGGCTGCCACCGTAGGTGGCCGCCGAGGAAGCATAAAGGAAGGGAATCCCCTGCTGCTGGCAGTAGTGCAGCAGCACTTTCGAGTATTCGAAGTTGTTGTCGAGCATGAAGCGCCCGTCCCACTCGGTGGTGTCCGAGCAGGCCCCTTCATGGAAGATCGCCTCGATGGGCGGCAGGCGCGAGGGCTCGCCACAGAGTGCCGCTTCGATGCGTGTGCGGAAATCGTCCTTGTCGAGATAGTCGCCCAGGGTGCAGTCCGCCAGGTTGACGAACTTGGTACCGTCGCGCAGGTCGTCGACGACCAGCACGTCATTGCGCCCGCGCTCGTTGAGGGCCTTGACCAGATTCGAGCCGATGAAGCCGGCGCCACCTGTCACTACGATCATTGTGAACCTCGCTGGGGCGCAACCGCTGCGCCTATAACCGATGTGCCTGTGATTGTATACTTGACGCCTCGTGAATTCATGGCCAACGGTGCTTCCGCAATGACTCCCTCGCCAAACCCGTCGCAGACGCTCTCGACACCCCCGTCGACCTCGGCTCCAGGGTCGACGCCAGACGCGACCACTTTCCAGGGCCTGATACTCTCCCTGCAGCAGTACTGGGCCGAACAAGGCTGTGTGGTGCTCCAGCCGCTGGACATGGAGGTCGGGGCAGGCACCTTCCACCCCGCCACTTTCCTGCGCTCCATCGGCCCGGAGACCTGGAATGCCGCCTACGTGCAGCCTTCCCGCCGCCCCACCGACGGCCGCTACGGCGAGAACCCCAACCGTCTGCAGCACTACTATCAGTTCCAGGTGGTGATGAAGCCCTCCCCTGCCGACCTGCAGGAGCGCTTCCTGGGCTCGCTCATGCGCATCGGCATTGACCCACTGGTGCATGACATTCGCTTCGTCGAGGACAACTGGGAGTCGCCGACCCTTGGCGCCTGGGGACTCGGCTGGGAAGTCTGGCTCAACGGTATGGAGGTGACCCAGTTCACCTACTTCCAGCAGGCGGGCGGGCTGGAGTGCTATCCCGTCACCGGCGAGCTGACCTATGGTCTCGAGCGCATCGCCATGTACCTGCAGAACGTCGACAGCGTCTACGATCTCGTCTGGACCGTCGCACCGGACGGCTCCAAGGTCACCTATGGCGACGTCTACCTGCAGAACGAGCGTGAGCAGTCGGCCTACAACTTCGAGCATGCCGACGTGCCGGCCCTGTTCAATGCGTTCGACCATCAGGAGCGCGAGTGCACCAAACTGCTCGAGGCGAACCTGCCACTGCCGGCCTACGAACAGGTGCTCAAGGCTTCGCATACCTTCAACCTGCTGGATGCCCGTCATGCCATCTCGGTGACCGAACGCCAGCGCTTCATCCTGCGCGTACGCACCATGGCCCGCGACGTGGCCCACGCCTACTATGCCTCGCGCAAGGCCGCCGGCTTCCCGCTGGCTCCCGAGGCGCTGCGTCAGGAACTGCTGGCCCAGGACATGAACGTCGAACAGGGAGACGCATGATGGCTGCCCATACCTTTCTGATCGAGCTGGGCGTCGAGGAGCTGCCGCCGAGCGCCATCGACTCGCTCTCCGATGCCCTGGCCGATGGCATTCGCCGCGGTCTCACCGAAGCCGAGGTCAGCTTCGGCGGCATTCGCGCCTATGCCACGCCGCGCCGCCTGGCGGTGCAGGTGACCGAGCTGGCCGACAAGCAGCCCGACCGCGAGGTCGAGCGTCGCGGCCCGGCCCTCGCTGCCGCCTTCAAGGACGGCCAGCCCACCAAGGCCGCCGAAGGCTTCGCCCGTTCCTGCGGCGTCGCGGTGACGGATCTGATTCATCTGGAAACCGACAAGGGCACCTGGCTCGGCTATTGCGAGCGACAACAGGGCGAAGCCACCACCCGGCTGCTGCCAGCGATCGTCGACAAGGCCATCACCGCCCTGCCGGTGCCCAAGAACATGCGCTGGGGCGCGTCCCGGGTAGAGTTCTCGCGCCCCGTCCATTGGCTCGTGATGCTCTACGGCGACGAGGTGGTCGAGGCTGAATCGCTGGGCCTGACCGCCGGCCGCACCACTCGCGGCCACCGCTTCCATGCCCCCGACCCCATCGAGCTGGCACATGCAGACGATTATCTCGACGCCCTCGAGCAGGCCTGGGTCCTGGCCGATCGGGAGCTCCGTCGTGAGCGCATCCGCGAGCAGGTGCTGGCCGAGGCCGAGGTCCAGGACGCTCGGGCAGTCATCGACGAAGCGCTGCTCGTCGAGGTAAGCGGCCTGGTGGAGTGGCCCGTGGCGCTCGCCGGCAGCTTCGACGAGCGCTTCCTCGAGGTGCCGGCGGAGTGCCTGATCTCGTCGATGAAGGCCAACCAGAAGTACTTCCACCTGCTCGACGAACAGGGCCGGCTGCTACCCCAGTTCATCACCATCTCGAACATCGACAGCCAGGATCCGCAGCAGGTCATCGAGGGCAACGAGAAGGTCATTCGCCCACGCCTGGCCGATGCTGCTTTCTTCTACGACACCGACCGCAAGCAGCCCTTGTCGGCGCGCATAGCGGGACTTGCCAGCGTGGTGTTCCAGCAGCAGCTCGGCACCCTCGCCGACAAGGCGCACCGCAGCGCAGCAGTCGCGGCGTTCATTGCCGGGCGTATCGGCGGCGACGTGGCCCAGGCACGCCGTGCCGCCGAGCTGGCCAAGTGCGATCTCGTCACCGAGATGGTGCTGGAGTTTCCGGAACTGCAGGGCATCATGGGCCGCTACTATGCCACCCATGACGGCGAACCCGCCGAAGTGGCACAGGCACTGGAAGAACAGTACCTGCCGCGCTTCGCCGGCGATGAGATCCCTGCCTGCCGCACCGGCCAGGCCCTGGCGTTGGCCGACCGGCTCGACACCCTCACCGGCATCTTCGGCATCGGCCAGCGGCCCAGCGGTACCCGGGATCCCTTCGCCCTGCGCCGCGCCGCCATCGGCGTGCTCAACATCATTATCAAGGGCGAACTGGACGTCGATCTGCGCGAACTGCTCGAACTCGCTGCGGCACAGCATCAGGAGCTACCTTACGCCGAGAATCTGGTCGAGGAAGTGCTCGGCTACATGCTCGACCGCTTCCGCGCCTGGGGGCAGGACGAGGGCATTCCCGCCGAAGTGTACCTGGCGGTACGCGCCCGCCCGGTCACCAAGCCGCTGGATTTCGCCCGGCGCCTGCGGGCGGTACATGCCTTCACCCAGCGCGAGGAGGCAGCGGCCCTGGCCGCTGCCAACAAGCGGGTCTCCAACATTCTGGCCAAACAGGACGGCAAGGTCGGCAGCCAGGTTGACAGCGCTCTGCTCGAGGAATCCGCCGAGAAGGCGCTGAGCGATGCTGTCTCGTCGAGCCGTGAACGCGTCATGCCGTTGTTTGCCGAGGGGCATTACCGCGAAGCACTGGACATTCTCGCTGGGCTGCGTGCACCGGTTGACGCCTTCTTCGACGACGTCATGGTCATGGCTGACGATGATGCCATCCGCCGTAATCGCCTGGCGCTGTTGGCCGGCCTCCAGGCATTGTTTCTCGAAGTCGCCGACATCGCTCTGTTGCAGCAGTAACGAGCGTTGTCAGAAGCCGGCCGGAATGATTCCGGCCGGTTTTTTTATTCCGTCGCGCCAAGTGTTTCACGTGGAACACAAGCCCCTCAGCCTTGGCAATGGGCGTTTCACGTGAAACACTCTCCTACCCTACCTCGCTACCATGGTGTACCGATGCCCGATGCATCCCGACTCGTCATTCTCGACAGGGACGGTGTCATCAATCAGGATTCCGATGCCTACATCAAGTCTCTTGCCGAGTGGATTCCCTATCCGGCTTCCATTGACGCCATTGCGCGCTTGTCTCGCGCCGGCTGGACAGTTGCCATTGCCACTAACCAATCCGGCATCGCCCGGGGTCTCTATGACGAATCCACACTGGCCTTGATGCACGCCGAGCTTGAAAAGCAAGTTGCCGAGGCAGGGGGTAGAATCGCGCAGATCGCCTACTGCCCGCACGGCCCGGGTGATGGCTGCTCCTGCCGCAAACCGCTGACCGGGCTACTCGAACGGATTCGCGACACGATGGGCCTGGAGAGCCTGGCGGGCAGCTGGATGGTAGGTGACAGCCTGCGCGATCTTCAGGCCGGTGAGCCCATGGGCTGTCGCCTGGCACTGGTAAGAACGGGAAAAGGACGGCTAACCGAAGCCAAGGGGATAGGAATCGCTGGAGTCCACGTTTTCGATGACCTGGCGGCTTTCACTGATTGGCTGTTAATCAGCACAAGCTGATATTTCTGTTTGGCATGAAAAAAGCCGACCTTTTCAGGGTCGGCTTTTTTGCATGAGCATGTTCGCCTCGAGCAGGGCTGGGGCTGGGCGCGGCGGTGTTTCACGTGAAACACCGCCGCGCCTGGCGTCAAACATCGAGATTGGCAGCCAGTGCGTTGCTCTCGATGAAAGCACGACGAGGCTCGACCTCGTCTCCCATCAAGGTATTGAACATCATGTCAGCCGCCACGGCATCCTCGATCGATACACGCAATAGCCGCCTGGCATCCGGATCCATCGTGGTCTCCCACAACTGATCCGGATTCATCTCGCCAAGCCCCTTGTAGCGGGACACTGCCAACCCGCGCTGGGCCTCGGCCATCAGCCATTCGAGCGCCTGGTAGAAGTTGGCCACCGTCTTCTTGCGCTCGCCGCGAGCGATATAGGCGCCCTCTTCGAGCAGCCCCTCCAGCGTCTCGCCCAAGGCTGCCATGGCGCGATAGTCAGCGCTGGTGAAGAAGTCGATGCCCCATACGTAGTCGGTGCTGACGCCATGCGCCGTCAGTGTCACCGCCGGCAGGAAGAGTTCGCGCTCGGCGTCCTCCTCGAGCCGGAAGGTATAGCGAGGTCCGCCCTCGTAGGCCACCAGCGCATCCATCTCTTCCTGCAGATAGGCGATCCAGTTCTGCATGGTCACGCGATCCTTGAGGCTCGCTTCGCCTTCGAGATGCGCGGCATGAACGACCTTGCGCAGCACTTCGTTGGGATAGACCCGCGAAAGACGGTCGATGCGCTTCATCACGTCGCGGTATTGCCCTACCAGTGATTCGAGCTGCGTTCCGGTGACCGGTGGTGCATCGGGATTGACGTAGAGCCTGGCGCCATCCATCGCGGTAGCGGTCAGGTAGTCGGTCAGCGCCTGCTCATCCTTGAGGTACGTCTCCTGCTTGCCGCGCTTGATCTTGTAGAGCGGCGGCTGGGCAATGAAGACGTGGCCACGCTCGATCAGCTGCGACATCTGCCGGAAGAAGAAGGTCAGCAGCAGCGTCCGGATATGCGAGCCGTCGACGTCCGCATCGGTCATGATGATGATCGAGTGATAACGCAGCTTGTCGGGGTTGAACTCTTCACGACCAATGCCACAGCCGAGTGCAGTGATCAGCGTGCCCACCTCGGCGGAGGAGAGCATCTTGTCGAAGCGAGCCTTCTCGACGTTGAGGATCTTGCCCTTGAGCGGCAGAATCGCCTGGGTGCGGCGATCCCTGCCCTGCTTGGCGCTACCACCGGCCGAGTCACCCTCCACCAGGAACAGTTCGGAAAGGCTGGGATCCTTCTCCTGGCAGTCGGCTAGCTTGCCCGGCAGGCCAGCGATGTCCAGGGCGCCCTTGCGTCGCGTCATGTCACGTGCCTTGCGCGCCGCTTCGCGAGCACGAGCGGCATCGAGCATCTTGTTGACGATCGCCTTCGCCTCATTGGGCTTCTCGATCAGGTACTCCGCGAACAGTCGTCCCATCTCCTGCTCGACAGCCGTCTTCACTTCTGAAGAGACCAGCTTGTCCTTGGTCTGTGAGGAAAACTTGGGGTCCGGCACCTTGACCGAGATGATGGCCGTCAACCCTTCGCGAGCGTCATCACCCGTTGTCGCCACCTTGCTCTTCTTCAACAGCCCCTCGGCTTCGATGTACCCGTTCATGGTGCGGGTCAAGGCAGCACGAAAACCGGCCAGGTGCGTACCGCCATCACGCTGCGGTATGTTGTTGGTATAGCAGTAAATGTTCTCGGTGAACGAGTCGCTCCACTGCATGGCCACCTCGACCACCACGCCATCTTCGCGCTCAGCTTCGAAATGGAACACCGGGTTGAGCACGGTCTTGTTGGTATTGAGATGATCGACAAAGGCCTTGAGGCCACCCTCGTAGTGAAATAGCTCTTCCTTTCCGCTACGCTCGTCCAGTAGGCGAATCGCCACACCGGAGTTGAGGAAGGAGAGTTCGCGCAGACGCTTGGCCAGGATATCGTAGTGAAATTCGATATTGGCGAAGGTGTCTGGGGAGGGTTTGAAGTGAACCCGGGTGCCGGTCTTTTCGGTCTTTCCCACCACCCCAAGCGGCGCCTGGGGCACACCGTGGCGGTAGATCTGTTCATGGACCTGCCCCGCCCGCCAGATCGTCAGCTTGAGTTCTTCGGACAGTGCATTGACGACCGATACCCCAACGCCGTGCAACCCACCCGACACCTTATAGGAGTTGTCGTCGAATTTGCCGCCGGCGTGAAGGACCGTCATGATCACCTCGGCCGCTGAGACGCCCTCCTCCTCGTGTATGTCGGTGGGTACGCCGCGGCCGTTGTCGCTTACGGTGATCGACTCATCGGGATGAATGACCACGCGTACTTCGCTGCAATATCCGGCCAGAGCTTCATCGATGGAGTTGTCCACCAGCTCGAACACCATATGATGCAGACCTGTCCCGTCATCGGTATCGCCGATGTACATGCCGGGACGCTTGCGCACGGCATCCAGCCCCTTGAGGACCTTGATGCTCGTTGAGTCGTAAGCTTGTTCGCTCATTGACTACTCCGTCGTGAAGTCTATCTGTGCCTTTGGCACTAGCTGCCCTGTTCCGGATGACGCTTGTTTCACGTGAAACACCGCAATTGGCGTGTGGGACTCCCATGGCCCCACCAGGGCGTCGTGTTCGACACTCGTAATAAAAGCTTGGCAGCGCATGGACTCGAGCAGCCGGCAAAACACGCGGCGATGCTCGGCATCCAGCTCCGCGGGTAGGTCGTCGACGAGATAGAGGCAGCTGCGCCCGGTCGACTGTTCCAGTAATCTTCCCTGTGCCAGCTTGAGCGCACTGACCACCAGTTTCTGTTGGCCACGCGACAGCACCTCGACGGCGGGGCGACGCCCCAGCCGAATGCGCAGGTCGGCGCGCTGTGGCCCATTCTGGGTAAATCCCATCAGCTGATCTGCCGTTCGCCCCTGTTCGAGCACTTCCTGCAAGGATCGCTGCTTGTCCCAGCCGCGTGAGTAACGCAGGCTCAGTTCGGGCAGGTCGATCAGCCTGCCCAACGTCTCCTCGAACACGGGGACGAAGCTGGCCATCCACTCGCGTCGCAGGACGTCGACCCGCTCGCCCCACAGGGTCAGCTCCTGTTCCCAGGCAGCCAGGCTATTGGCATCCATTCTACCATGCCTGAGAAGCGCATTCCGATGCTTCAACGCACGCTTGGCGCGGCGCCAGGCATCGTAGAAGTCATGTTTCACGTGAAACACACCCCAATCGAGAAACTCCCGACGGCCGGCCGGAGCCCCCTCTAGCAAGCGGAAAGCATCGGGATTGATCAACTGCAAGGGAAGCGCCTCGATCAACCTCGACAGGCGCGACACCCGCTCCCCTCCCATACGCATTTCCAGCTCGGCCGCATCGCGTGCCCGCCGGACCCCGATGGGTAAGGGGGGCTCGCCACATAGGCGGGCATACAGGGTCATCTCGTCGCTTTCATGGGCGATGGCGTGCTTCAACTGCCGCGTGCGGAAAGAGCGGCCCATACCTAGAATGTGCAGCCCCTCGAGCAGGCTGGTCTTGCCACTGCCGTTACAACCCACGATCAGGTTGATACCAGGGCTCGGCGCCAAGTCTAGCGCCTCCAGGTTTCTCAGGCCGGTGAAGGCGAGGCGTTCGATCAGCATGAGAGGTAACGCACGGCTAAATGACACCCGGCCGCGTTGTTGCGCGGCCGGATGCGGAGAGATGCGAGCAGAATGGCTGCCTCAAAGGCGCATCGGCATGACGACATACAGGGCATCGCCCCCGCCGGGCTCTTCCATCAAGGCACTGCTGTTCGAGTCAGCAAGCGTCATCTGCACTCTATCCTCACCGATAACTCCAAGAACATCAATAAGATAGCCAACATTGAAGCCGATTTCGAGGGAGTCGCCGCCGTACTCCACGGCCACGTTCTCCTCCGCTTCCTCCTGCTCGGGGTTGTTGGCCATCACCTGCAGGTTGCCCTCCTGAAGATGCAGGCGAACACCGCGATACTTCTCGTTGGAGAGGATGGAGGTACGTGACAGCACCTGGCGCAGTTCGGCACGGTCGGCTATGAAGACCTTGTCGCCGCCACGCGGCACCACGCGCTCGTAGTCGGGAAACTTGCCGTCGACCAGCTTCGAGGTGAAGGTGAAATCGCCAGTATGGGCACGCACGTGGCTGGCACTGAGTGTCAGTGTCACCGGCTCGTCGCTGTCATCGAGCAGCCGCACCAGCTCGAGCACGCCCTTGCGCGGCACGATCAGCTTGCGCGCCGGCTCTACCTGGATCTCTGCCGGGCGTGAACACACGGCCAGGCGGTGGCCGTCGGTCGCCACGGTGCGCACCAGATTCGAACGCAGCTCGAGCAGCATGCCGTTCAGATAGTAGCGAACGTCCTGCTGAGCCATCGCGAAGGAGGTGGCATCGATGAGATGCTTGAGCGTTCCGCGTGGCAGGCTGAGCTCCACATCGCCAGCGCTGTCTTCAATGTTCGGGAATTCGGCTACCGGCAGAGTCGATAGGGTAAAGCGGGAACGGCCGCTACGCAGTACGGCACGACCCTCCTCCAGGCTGAACTGCAACTCGGCCTGGTCGGGCAGCGACTTGCAAATGTCCATCAGCTTGCGGGCCGGCACGGTAACGGCACCTGGCACATCGACCTGCGATGCCGCCGTGCGTCCGATCAGTTCGACCTCGAGATCGGTGCCGGTAAGGGCTACCTCGTCCTGATCGACCTGGATCAGCACGTTGGACAGTACTGGCAGGGTCTGGCGACGCTCCACCACGCCAGCCACCAGTGCCAGCGGCCGTAGCAGCGCTTCGCGGGTAATGGAAAATCTCATGTCGGCTCCACGTCTCGTCCTGTAGATGGGTGTCGGGCAATGCTGAGCGTAGCGAAACCCGCCGCTAACTGGTCAGCAGTCGCAGCAGGTTCTTGTAGTCCTCGCGGATGTCCGCGCTCTCCTCCTGCAGTGCCTGTACCTTACGGCAGGCATGCAGCACCGTGGTATGGTCACGTCCGCCGAAGGCATCGCCGATTTCCGGCAGGCTGTGATTGGTCAACTCCTTGGCCAACGCCATCGCCACCTGACGCGGTCGGGCCACCGAGCGTGAGCGCCGCTTGGAGAGCAGGTCGGCCAGCTTGATCTTGTAGTATTCGGCAACGGTACGCTGAATGTTGTCCACGCCGACCTGCTTGTCCTGCAGCGCCAGCAGGTCCTTCAGCGATTCGCGAATGAAGTCCTGGGTGATCGGCTTGCCCATGAAATGGGAATCGGCAATGACCTTTTTGAGCGCCCCCTCCAGCTCGCGCACGTTCGAGCGAATCTTCTGGGCAATGAAGAAGGCGGCATCGTGGGGCAGGTCCACCTTGGCCTGATCCGCCTTCTTCATCAGAATGGCGACCCGTGTCTCGAGTTCAGGGGGCTCGATGGCGACGGTCAGTCCCCACCCGAAACGCGACTTGAGGCGTTCCTCGACGCCGCTGATCTCCTTGGGGTAGCGGTCCGACGTCAGGATCATCTGCTGACCACCCTCGAGCAGGGCGTTGAAGGTGTGGAAGAACTCCTCCTGGGAACGCTCCTTGCCGGCAAAGAACTGGATGTCGTCGATCAGCAGCGCATCGACACTACGGTAGAAACGCTTGAAGTCGTTGATGGCATTGAGCTGCAGTGCCTTGACCATGTCGGCCACGAAGCGCTCGGAGTGCAGGTAGACGACGCGCGCATTCTCGCGCCGTGTCGCCAGCGCGTTGCCTACCGCATGCATCAGGTGGGTCTTGCCCAGACCGACGCCGCCATACAGAAACAGAGGGTTGTAGGCGCCCCCCGGGTTCTCGGAAACCTGCCGCGAGGCGGCTCTCGCCAACTGGTTCGACTTGCCCTCGACGAAGGTCTCGAAGGTGAAGCTGGGGTTGAGGCCGCTATTGTGTTTCAAGCTGCCTTCAACCTGCACCTCGCGATCGCCACCGGAACGGCGCGCCGAGGTTCCCTCTTCGCGCATTTGGTCGATTTCGCGTTCGTCGCCGATGTCGCCCCGCGGCGGCACCTGCACGGCTGGCGCCAAGGGAGAGTGAGGGCTGGCCGAAACCGGCGCACCCAGGTCGCGCGGCTGCGGCTTGACCGCTGCCGCACTTCGACTACCGACCGTCAGCACCACCCGTGGTGGCTTGGCTGGCGCCAGATCCCTGAGCAGCTCGTTGATACGCTTGGCATACTTGTCGCCAACCCAGTCGCGAACGAAGCGATTGGGCGCCAGCAGACGCAGCTCGTTGGCTTCCCCCTCTTCGGCTTGAAGCGGGCGAATCCAGGTATTGAACTGTTGTGCGTTCAGCTCGTCCTGCAGGTAATCCAGACACTGTTGCCAGAGAGCAAGAGACAC